>JAFKGQ010000026.1 GCA_017307755.1 Chitinophagaceae bacterium
CGGGGTATGCCTGCGAGAACCGAATCTCTTTGCCCACTGGGCACTCTTAGGATCTAAACCAACGATTTGATAACCGGAGCCGTGTAACGGGAGACTGTTACGCACGGTTCTAACAGAATCTCAGGTTGTGATACCTGGGTTTACTTACTGACAAATAAAAACTTAATTCTATGAATAAAATTCTATGCATCCTGCTGATCACGCTGGGCGGCCAGACACTGCTGCAAACGGCGAAGGGACAAACATTCACGGTAACTCCTTCCAGGGCGTATAATTATGTCGACGGGATAGGGGTCAACGTTCACCTGCGTTTTCATAATGTGTACTATTACTCATTTGATACCATTATCTACCCCAAGCTGAAAAAGCTGGGGGTAAAGTACATACGGGATGCAGTGCCGTATAGTGGTTTTGTGAGTATTGCGGATTCGGTTATAATAAAAAACAGGTTTATCAGGCTACATGATTCCCTTGGTATCAAAGTTTCTTATTTACTGGATAATAAAAAGGTGCCGGACAGTGCCGGCTTTAGGGACTCTGCCAATTATTTATCAGTGTTTCAGTCTACTCCGGGCTTAAGCGCTACGGTTGCATCCCTGGAAGGGTTTAATGAGCCCGACCTGACCATTTACAGCTGGTATCCTGCCAAATGGGATACCCTGACCTATACAATCCAAAAGAGCCTGTGGGACAAGGCGAAGTCAATACCCGCTCTTTCCGGTGTGCCCATCACCGCCCCGAGCTTTGTCACCTATTGGGCCGGAAGACCGGACAAGGTTGCGTCCATGATCCCCCATATCAATTCGTATTTTGATTATGCCAACTTCCATATGTATGACGCAGGTGCATCGGACCCCACTTTTTTCCCGGGCTTTACTTATGACTGGAACAAGCAAAATACGCATATGGACTCCATCGGCAGGGGCTACCCCTGGGTTATGACGGAGATCGGCTATGAAAATGCGCTTAACTGGAACCTCCCTTCATCGCCCGGATATATCCCGAGCACGTATCACTATTTATCCGAACTGGCTTGCGGTAAATACTATTCCGTGCTATTTATGGAATTGTTCAAACGAGGGGCTCAAAAGGCCTATTGCTATGAGTTTATTGACCAGAATACCGCGGACCAGTCTAACAGTGAGAACAATTTCGGACTGATCCATACCGATGGTACGGAAAAGCCGGCCTTTACGGCGATAAAAAACACGATCGGTATACTCAAGGACGATGACACCACATTTACGCCGACCCCGCTGACTTATACATTGACGGGGACGGTCGCCGGGATCAATAATGCCTTGTATCAGAAAAAGAATGGGCACTATTATCTGGCCCTCTGGCAGAATAAGGACAGTGGCAGATGTTACAAATTTATGACCTTTACCGATCTTCCTCCGGACAGCCAACAAGTGAAAATCATTCTCCCATTCGTTGCGTCACATGTGAAAGTCTATCAGCCATTGGTTTCCCCGGATCCTATTTATACTTATTGTGATAAAGATACCCTGACGGTGAATGTCCCGGACCATCTTTTGCTGATCGATATAGACCCCTCGTGCGGGCTGCAACAGGGAAAAACACCCGTGGGCAATAAATCTTTGAGATTGACAGTGGCCTCACCTCCCAATCCCAATAACGTTCATATCTCGTTGTATACCCGGGAACCCGAGAAAGGGATTATCGAGATCTACAATCCGGCAGGCGCTGTCATCGCAAGGAAATTCGTCACTGCTGCCGCGTATCGGAACGATTATGATATTCCCTGTCAATTGACACCGGGGGTTTATATCGCTGTATTCAGATATGCCAGGGGGGCCGTAACGCAGAAGTTTGTTCAGTAGAGGTTGAGTTGGCGTATGTGGATGTTTGCGCTATATTGCAGGATGAAAATAACGATGACCAGCCATTTGATCGGATATATCGGTGCGATCCTCTTTTCAGCCTGTTTTATAAGTTCCTGTACTGGTGAGGGAATGCGTGATAACCAATTGACGGAAAAAGAGAAAAAAGAAGGGTGGGTATTACTCTTTGACGGCAATTCCACAAAGGGATGGCATTTATATAACAATGCAAAAGATTCCTCTACGTGGACAGTAAAAAATGGCGAATTGACCTGTGGTCCTGATATCAGGTATATACACCTGGACCTGGTTTCCGACAAAGAATACAAGAATTTCGATCTGCGATTTGATTGGAAAATAAACAAGGGAGGAAATAGCGGTGTATTTATCAACGTCGTGGAGCGGCCGGATATCCAGGCGGCCTGGGCATCAGGACCTGAGTACCAGATACTGGAAAAGTCTCATCCGGATTATGAAAAGCCGGATAAGCGGCCTGGTGGTCTGTATGGGTTTGCCGAGCAGGGAGATCCGGTGGATACAAGGCCTTTTAACGAATGGAATGAATCGAGGATAAGACAGCAGGACGGGCGTGTTGAATTTTACCTGAACGGTGTTTTGACTGCGCAGCGGGACTTTCATTCACAGGGGTGGGTCGACTCGGTAGGTAAAACCTATTTTAATAATTTTTCCGAGTTTGGAAGGCATACCAGCGGGCATATTGCTTTGCAGGATTGGCAAAAAGCGATCTCTTTTAAAAATATAAGGATCCGGGAGTTGCCTTAACCGGGTGTTATTTCCACCATTCAGTCTCTTCGAACTGCTGAGCTTTTTTAGTATTTTTATCAGAGCTGCCATAGGCTGCGACAAAGGTTTGCCAGCCGTTGCCGATGTATTTCTCATTTATAACCACACAGCCTGCGCCACTGTCCAGGTTCCTGCTGTCGGGTATTCTATAGTCGCCCCAGTTACATTTTTGGCTTTTACCTGTCTTATAGCTTGTCCATGTCGTCGAGCACTGATTGTTGTTGAAGCCGTCGGCGACAGCCATCAAAGCATCATAGTTGAGCAGGCCTTTTTTATCCAGGGTAAAGTCTGTTTCTACTTTACCTCTGAAAACTCCGCTGGATGACTGGGTGCTATCTTCTTTAAAAACGATGTCTCCAGTGACAGAACCCTGTTTATATTCCGGGTTGTCGCTTACTTTATCCAGAATGGCCCTGGTGATAGTGATCGTGCCTTTAAAACTGCAAATATTGTTTTTGACCTTTGTTTTGCCGTAGACATGGTATACGTACGGGTTGTTCTTATCCTTTGTTACGGTGATATAGTGAATATAAAAGCGTTGGTAATTACTGCCGATATAACCGAGCGGTTCGGGAAATGGGACTTTTTCGCCGTTGCCTTCTGTTTGGATACTATCGGCACGCCATAGTTTGCTGAGATCGTATTTTTTGATGGGGGACAGGTAGTCGATGGTTTTGCTTGTCTGGGCATGTAGGGCGATTGTCAAGCTAAGGGTTGTTGTCAGGAGCAGGAGTTTCATATAATTAAAGATACGGATACAAAATGTTATCTGGAAAACGTTATCTTAGGCAGTAACCATTGAAATCTTCAAGTTAATTCTATGACGACTTTACCCATTCCCCGACATTTAAAGGACATTTTAAAACCAACAGGCGACAAGAATAATGAGTTTAATGTGACAGGCGAGATCGTGTGTGACTGCGGGTCGGGAAGCTTCAAACTAAAGCTAGTAGGGGATACATCATTTTATGTAAACCAGCGGGTAATAAAAGTGATCGGGATCGACGGGGACTATTTTTTGATAGTAAAAGCCGCGTGCAATCAATGTGGTAAGGAGCATCTGATCTTTGACGCGCATCTGCATGGGTGGAACGGGTTTGTGTGCGGCCGTGGAGAAGAGATTCCGGAGCGACCTGTATCAGAAGACTGGCATTGCAACAAGTGCGGCAAAACCGATCATTTGATGCAAGTGAGCATACAATCCCAGGGACAGGACGATTTTATCGAAGAGGCAGGGGAGGAGGATTTTGACAAAGACGATTGGGTGGATGCTTTTGGATGGATCACGATCATGGTAGAATGTAATGCGTGTAAAGAGAAGAATAAGGAGTGGATATCGTATGAGACGATGTGATGATGTTATAAGAGGATGGTGCAATTGTGGCTTTTTAATAACTTGATTAATAGATGGTTGTGATTTTTGTTTTTGAAAATGATGCAATTGTGATGCAATTATGGATAATATAGGGTGTATTCGGCACCAACACCCTTCTTTGAGTTGGATAAAATAAGCTTCCGTGTCACAAGGTCCTGTATGTCTCTTGTCGCGGTATTACGTGTCGTTTGGTTTAACTGTTGATAAATCGCATTCGTTAACTTGCCATTTTCTTTCAAGTATAAAACAGCTTTTATCTGCCTTTCATGCAGGGATAATTTCTTCAAGTACGATTCCGTATAAATATCCTTCAAAAATGTCACATGCACGCCATCCTCCTGTTCCTGGATGATCGGTTCCGGCAATCCGGCAGCCACACAATAATCGATGATGCGACTGATACCACGGCCCCAGGCTTCAATCATGCCCGCTTTAAAGAAGACGTCGGCGATATGTCTGTTACGGGGTCGGGATGTATGTTCCCGCTTGAGGCGTTCGATATCGTAGCCTTCCGGCAGGCGGCCTGGATTGAAGAGTGTCAATTTATCCGGATATACACGCAGGAAAATATAGGTGCTGGAATAGTCTTTATGGATAATGGCATTCAGAATGGCCTCCCGGAGGGCATCTTCCGGATATTCCAGGAGTTCAACCCGTTGCAACCCTTCATAGGTGATGGGGCGAATCAGGTATTTGTTTTTCAAAATGTCGAGCACCTTGTCTGCCATGTAAAGGATATTGCCTTCCACGATATCCTGGTGCAGCAGGTCTGCGGGGGAATGACCAAACCGACCGATCTTGAAGGTAGCAGTTACAAATTGATGGGTTGGATCATCACCGAAGAGAAGCATTCCTGCGTGGGTAAGCTCACCATCCTCTGTGAGCAAATGCAAATTACGAAGCAGGGAGGAGAAATCACTGCCGGCGGCTTCTGGTGAAATGCGCCCGGACCGCAGCGCATCACGCAAAAACGCTTGCAGGACAACTGTGTTAAGATGAGCCGAAGTTTTGCCTGTTAAAGCAATGTCCTCCCAACTCTTCCCCATCTTTCGTAAGAGCCAGTTTTGTAGAGCTACCCCTTTGAGCTCCTGTTTGGTGCTGCCACTACGGTAATGAAAAATGCCATGATAGGAGATAGGGGCATCACTGGCTGGGACATCGATCTCGATATAATGGTTACGTCCTTTCTTATAAAGGTTTACATCTATCACCAATCCCAGATGCTGTGCGGTTTTGTTGGGTATTTCGTCGAGTAACTTTTTATAATCTTCCAGGCCGACTGCCTTACCACTGTCATCCATACCTATTAATAGCTTGCCCCCCTGCGCATTGGCAAAACCACAGATCCATTTCAGGTATTCATCCCGCCATTGCTGTTTGTACTCTATCGTTTGATGTTCCGTCACAACAGGCGAATGTAGCAAAAAGGTGAGGTGGCAAAAAACGAAGTTTTCGGCAATTATACTTATTTAAGTTTCACAGAATTTCATTTTGCAAATAGTTATATTTCCCTTAGAGTAGGTGTGAAAAACTATTTTGTACCAATTAGTACAAAATATATACCTTAGCCTGACAATTACATCAACATGGCAGGACGCCCTTCCATATTCGACGAAGAAAAGGTACTTGACAAAGCCACCGAACTGTTCTGGACGCGAGGGTATGAAGCTACATCCCTCGATGACCTACTGGCAGTGATGGGGTTGGGGAAGAGCAGCTTTTACCACGCTTTTGGCAGCAAGAAAAAGTTATTCGAGCAGGTGATGGATCGTTTTAGCAACGATGCCACCCACCGGCTGGCCGGCGATCTGCCTACGCATCCCCGACCGATGGAGAGGATACGGGAGTTTTTTAGGGAGATCGCGGATTCCGGATGGAACAAGCATAAAAAAGGTTGTTTTATGGGCAATACCGTTGTGGAACTGACCAATGGCGATCGCTCGCTTTGCACACGGGCCATCCGCAGACTGGAAAGAATGGAAGATCTGTTCCGTCATTATATCGGGGTGGCGCAGGAGTCCGGCGAGTTACGAACAAAAGAAGACCCGGTTGTACTGGCCCGTTATTTACAGACGATGTGGAACGGCCTGAATATCACCCGCAGGATGCATCCGGACCCGGCAGCGCTGCGCCCGCTGATCGAACTACAATTACAAATTTTAAAATAACGTTTTATGAAGGTTTCTATCACGCAGATCGACACGGCATGTATGCTCATCGATATCAATGGTTTTCGTATCGTCACCGACCCGGCTTTTGACGAAGCTGGTGGTGCCTATCAGTCCGGCTCCGGCAGGATATTGAAAAAAACAGGTTCTCCCGCCCTTCACCCAAAGGACCTGGGACATGTCGACCTGGTTTTGCTGAGTCATGATCAGCATAAGGACAACCTGGACAACAGCGGCCGGGAGTTTTTAACAATGGTGCCACAGATCATTTCTACAAAAGAGGCCCGGGAAAGATTAGGACTTGCTACGGTGACAGGCATCGATGAATGGGAAGCGACGAGTATCGATACGAACAAAGTGCCGGGTCTTAGCATCACAGGCACACCCTGTATGCATGGCTCGGATGAGGAATTACACCAGGCTGCGGGTCATGTGCTTGGATTCATCCTGGAATGGGACGGACAGGAGAATGGCGTACTATACATATCGGGTGATACGGTATTCTTTAAAGGGATAGAAGAGATAGCCGAACGTTTTACTATCGATACGGCCATCCTCCACATCGGCAGAGCCGGTTTCCCCGCCCAGATAGGGGATCGTTATCTAACCTTTACCACGGATGAAGCCATCCATACGGCAAGAATCATGCATGTAAACAAACTGATACCTACCCACCAGGAAGGATGGGAGCATTTTCAGGAAAACAGGGCCAGGTCAAAAGAGCAGCTGCTTGCCGCAGGATTGGGCGACAAACTGGTGTGGTTAACACCAGGAAAGCCGGCAGCGCTTACCATTTAACCTTTTGGCTCGAACACTCCTTTCCAGAACAATGCCGCGATAATTCCTCCCAGCAGGGGGGCGACGATAAACAGCCATAGCTGGGACAGGGCTTTCCCTCCGGCGAATATTGCAGGCCCAAAGCTCCGGGCCGGGTTGACGGATGTGCCCGTTATATGTATACCCACCAGGTGTATCAACACCAGGGTGAGGCCGATGGCCATACCTGCCATTGTGCTATTCCCCAGACGGGAGGTGGTGGCAAATATGACGAACAGGAATAAGAAGGTGAGAATGACTTCTGCAAGAAAGGCGGACCCGGTGCTATATCCCCCCAGGTATCCCTGTCCCCAGCCATTGGAGCCCAGGGCCCATTCACCCATGGTGAAACCCGGAGCCCCTGACTGCAACGCGTACAGCACAGCCGCACCCACGGTAGCTCCGGCAAACTGGGCGATGATATAACCGGCGCAATCACGGCCATTGATCTTTCCTGCTACCAGCATGGCAACGGTGATCGCCGGATTGATATGACATCCGGATATAGGTCCGATGGCATAAGCCATCACGACTACAGCGAGTCCGAAAGCCAGGGCAATGCCTAAAACACCTATTCCTGCCGGAGCATCGGCGAGAACAGCAGAGGGGATGGTTTTACCGGCTACGACGGCGGCACCGCAGCCAAACAGCACAAGAGAGAAGGTCCCGATAAATTCGGCGAGCATTTTTTTCATAGAACTATATTTTTAGAAAAGCCAAGGTAGGCAAGTTTATAAAAAATTAAGTATTTATGTATTTTATTTTTTTCGTATATTATTGCCCGTTCAGAATTTATCCGGCATTTTCCTAAAATTTGTGTAACTAGCAACCCCATGAAATATTCTCAATGGATAGGTGTTGTTGCTGCTTTGTTGCTTATAGGGGCCTGTTTTCTTCCCTGGGCTTATTTTCCTGATCTTCATAAGGAGTTCACCGGTTTTTTTTCCGAGAACAATGCGTATGGCAGACCGGGAAAGATATTTATATTTTTTTGTGGTATCGCCATCATCCTCTTCCTGATCCCCCGTATCTGGGCCAAGCGGGCCAATATTTTTGTAGGTGCGATCATCCTTGCTTTTGCCATCAAGAGTTTTATCCTTTATACGGCGTGCTACAGGGGTATTTGTCCTGAGAAGAGAGTGGGCATTTTTCTGGTGATGCTGGGAGCGGTTCTTATCGTTGCCGCCGCCGTGTCACCCAATGTCCGGTTGAAGGAGAAGAATGGTTAATACTAGTGCTGTATCAGCCGGGCCACGGCAAATGCACAGCCGGCTGCGAGGGCCCCGATGACCATTACCCGTATGGCTCCGGCCAGGGGATTGACCCCGGTGATCCTGCTTTTGAAATATCCAAAAACAAAAAGACATATCAGGGTGATGACGGCGGATATCTTCAATCCCGTCAGGCCGTCGTGTACAAAAAAGTAAGGGCTAAGAGGGATAAGACCGCCGACTACATAGGAGATGCCGATGTTAAAAGCGCTTTTTCTTGCCCGTTGGGGATCGGGCTTGTCCAGTCCCAGTTCATATTTCATCATAAAATCCACCCATACATCCTTGTCCCGGGTCATCTCGGCCACGGCTTTTTCCTGTACTTCTTCGCTCAGCCCCAGGCCGGAAAAAAATGCTTTCACCTCCTGTCTTTCCTGGTCAGGTACCTGCCGGATCTCGTCGTATTCGCGTCGGAGTTCTGAATTATAATGATCTACTTCTGTCTTGCCTGCCAGGTAGCCACCCAATCCCATAGCGATGGAGCCGGCGGCTATTTCCGCCAGTCCTGCGATCCAGATCAGGTTGAGATGTTCCTGGCTGACAGCTCCGCTGAGACCCGCCGCCAGGGCAAAGGGGACCGTGAGGCCGTCCGACATACCGATGACGATGTCTGTCAGTATCTCCGATCCGCGCATATGCTCCTCAGTGTGTCCTGCCTGCAGTGAACTATTCATAGTGGCCGTAAAATTATGATAATTATTTCAGGCGGTCCAATGTCCGCAGGCTTTCTTTTATGATGCCGACGCATTCCATCACCTCTTCCCGCGTAATGACCAGGGGTGGCGCCAGTCTGATCTTATCTCCATGGGTCGGCTTGGCCAGGAGGCCGTTTTCCTTTAGCGCGAGACAAAGCTCCCAGGCCGCCCCGGGATTGCCGTGATCGATGACGACGGCATTCAACAGTCCCTTACCTCTTACGAGCCTGATATAAGGCGAGGAAAGTTTGTTCAGTTCTGTGCGGAACAGTTCACCCAGTTGTTGTGCATTTCCTATCATCCCCTCTTCCTGCAGGACGGTGAGCGCCATGATCGACACTTTACAGGCCAGGGGATTGCCGCCGTAGGTGGAGCCATGTTCACCCGGACGGATGGTCAGCATGATAGCGTCGTCGGCGAGTACGGCTGATACGGGTAATACGCCGCCGCTGAGCGCTTTTCCCAGGATGAGGATATCCGGTCGAACGGCCTCGTGGTCGCAGGCCAGCATGCGGCCCGTCCTCCCCAGACCTGTCTGTATCTCGTCCGCGATAAAGAGTACATTTGCGTCCCGGCAAAGCTGCCAGGCCTTAGACAGATAGCCTTCGTCCGGCACTACTACACCCGCCTCGCCCTGTATGGGCTCTACAAGAAATCCGGCCACATGCGGGTCCTGCAGCGCCTGTTCCAGTGCAATGGGATCGTTGTAAGGGATGATGACAAACCCGGGCATGTAAGGTCCAAAGCGGCTGTTGGAATCAGGGTCGGTGCTGAAAGAGATCACGGTGCTGGTCCTGCCATGGAAATTGCCGGCACAGACGACGATCTTCGCCTTGTTCCCGGGGATGCCTTTCGCCTGGTAGCCCCAGCGGCGGGAGAGCTTTATAGCCGTCTCAACGGCTTCGACACCCGTGTTCATCGGCAACACTTTGTCATAACCAAAGACACCCGTGATATACCGGGCGTATTCCCCCAACAGATCGCTGTGAAAGGCCCTGGACGTGAGTGTTAGCTTCCCCGCCTGCTCTACCAGCGCACGGACGATCAGGGGATGGCAGTGGCCCTGGTTGACGGCGGAATATCCGCTGAGACAGTCGATGTATCTGCGGCCATCCACATCCCAGACATAGATCCCTTCTCCCCGGGTGAGCACGACAGGCAGGGGATGATAATTATGCGCACCATATTTTTCTTCCAGTTCCAGGTAATAACGTGAAAGATCCGACAGGGTAGGGGGCAGGGTTATAGCGTCCATAAAAAGTGTGTTAGCGTTAAAAAATGATACGGGTGGAGCGGGATGCTCTGATAGAAGGGGACCACAGGTCCACTGGCCGAAGGCCCATTATTAGATATTTTCCGCCGCAGGATAAATTTCACCAGTATCCGGAGGCGGAAAATACGGGCCATATGGTCAGGCCGTGTGGTCGAGAAAATCGAGATTTTTCTCCAGGAATGATATGGGGGATGCGTACAGCATTACTGCCGTAAAGGTACGCAAATTCTGCCGGGAATCCTAGATGATCTTGTAATTGCGGTAGTCAAAAAGCCGGTGTCCCGTATACCGCTCGACCCAGTACAAAAGCCAGGTCTTTAACGTAAAATTCTTCTTACTGATGTCGGTTGAAAAATGCCAGTTCTGTTTTTCGATAATACTGAGCATGGGGGTGGGGTGAGTACCCGTGAATTGGACCAGGCTGTCGATGGAGGAGTAATCGAACTCCTGTGTTTGTTTGGTGGAAATATCTTTGGCCAGCCTGTCGCTGTCATATAATTTTTCAAAATCTAGGTGTTTCTGCAACTGATGCATGGGGTGACGGACCCACCCGTAATGATAGATATATGCATCGATCGGCTTCACCTGCAGTTTGCGGCCATCCTTGCGAAAACCCTGTGCATCCCGGTAGGACCGGATGGATCTGTCATTTCGGATCACCCGTATCTCATGGCTATACCAGCGCCGGGAGTCGCCGATATAATCATAGCTGCCGTAGAAATGACGGTATTTGAACAACAGGCCTTCCACCTGTGGGTTGTCCTTGTATTGTTCCATACTTCGGCGTATCACGGGATAATCGTCCTCGTGGATCACTTCATCCCCCTGAAGATAGATACACCAATCAATATCCGCCGACACCTGGTCAAAGGCTTTATCCGTCTCTACGGCAAGGACCCTTCCGCCTTTTAGCAGGGTGTCGTCCCAAACGGTATGATGGATCTTTATTTTGGGCGAGTGGATAGATCGTATCAGCCCCTCGGTATCGTCTTCCGACTTACCGACGCTGACAATGACCTCATCACACAAAGGAAGCAGGCTACGGATGGATGCCTCGACGGGATAGTTGTATTTGATAGCATTCCGAATAAACAGAAATCCGGCAATTCGCATGAAATAAGTATATGTGTTTTTGGCTAGGTCAGCCGGAAGCCCGGCATGTCCGCGGTATCAACGACAGACGGCAGGGAATCTTTTGCAAATATCCCAAAAAAACTTGAACCACTGCCTGTCATGGAAGCATATATGGCTCCGGCCTGGTACAATTTTTCTTTTATTTTTTTTAATTCCGGATGAGCGCGGCATACGGGTGCTTCGAAATCATTGACAAGCTGTTCTCGCCAGGTGTTTATGGGTTCCGCGATGATCTCGCGGATAGATGGGCCTTCACTGGAGGGGGTACATTGAGAAAAAGCCCAGGCGGTCCCGATGTGTATGCCGGGGTTCACCAGCGCCAGCCTGTAGCTGGAAAGGTCCAGGAGGATGGGCTCCAGTTTTTCCCCGCGGCCTCCGGCCAGACAGGGGTTGTTCAGGATAAAGAAGGGGCAGTCGCTGCCTAATTGTCCGGCATAGCTCATAAATTTTTCCGTCGACAGTTGCAACCCGAATTGTCGGTCCAACAGCCGCAACATAAAAGCGCCGTCGGCCGAGCCTCCGCCCAGACCTGCTCCGATGGGAATATTTTTATGCAGGTGGATATGTATAGCAGGCAGTTGTGGGAAATCTTTTTTCAGGAGCTGCCAGGCTTTGAGGCAGAGATTGGAGGATGCTTCCCCCGGGATGGGCAGCCCTGTAGAAGTAAAATTAAGCGTTTCGCTGCGGATGGACTCCAGGGCATCTTTTACTGCCAGGGGATAGAACACCGTTTCCAGATCGTGATAGCCGTCCCCGCGGCGGCGGAGGATCCTCAGACCCAGGTTGATCTTGCAATTGGGGAAAGACAGCATATCATCGTGTCTTACGCCGGCTGTTGATTTCGTCGCGGATAGCAATGGCCCGGATATAGTCCTCTTGTTCCAGCACTTCGTTGAGCAGTTTGCCCAGTTCTTCGATGGTCATTATTTTGAGGTCTTCGCGTACAGCACCTTCGGGAGTGGTGGTGGTGGTAGCCGTCACCCCGGTCTTTTTCTTTTTGGAAGAGCTGTCTTCCATCAGGATACCGGCGCTGTCGAGGATATGTTCATAGGTATAGATGGGGCATCCAAAACGGACGGCCAGGGCCAGGGCGTCGGAGGTTCTGGAGTCGATCTCCACCGTATCATGTTCGCTGACGCATACCAGTTTAGAATAAAAGATGCCTTCCTGTAAGTCGCAGATGATGATCTCCTGCAGATCAATAGTAAAGGCGCTCATGAAATTTTTCATCAAGTCGTGGGTAAGCGGACGGCTGGGATGCATTTTTTCCAATGCAACGGCAATCGCCTGCGCTTCAAATCCCCCGATGACGATGGGCAGGCGCCTCAGTCCGTTGACCTCACCCAATACAACTGCATAGGAGTGGGTTTGCGTTATGCTATGTGATAAAGCCACTATTTCCAGTTCTATCTTCTTCATAATTAATTCACGAAACTAAGGTTTTTCCATGAAAAAAAGTCTGCCCTGGCCGGAGCAAAAAAGTCGACGTCCCCAGTGGCAAAAAGAAGGAACGCCGACTTTTTTATCTAATGTCCTGAAACGCTTCGCATTTCAGGGAGACGCTCCCCCCAATGGCTTTGGCTGGGAGGCCACGTCTCATGTTAAATATTGAATATAAGTGTATTATTTACGCGATCCCTTTCAATTTCTTCACTGCCTGGATCAGTTTGGGCACCACTTCGAAGGCGTCGCCCACAATACCATAATCCGCGGCCTTAAAGAAAGGCGCCTCCGGGTCCTTGTTGATAACAGCAATAATCTTACTCCGGTTCACTCCCGCCAGGTGTTGAATGGCGCCCGAGATACCGATGGCGATATAGAGGTTGGGGGCGATGGCGATACCTGTCTGTCCTACGTGCTCATTATGAGGGCGCCAATGGGCGTCTGCGACGGGACGGCTGCAGGCGGTGGCAGCGCCCAGCAACTTCGCCAGTTCTTCCACCATACCCCAATTTTCGGGGCCTTTCAGACCCCGGCCGCCGCTGACAACGATCTCGGCCTCTGTAAGGGGCACCTGTCCTGAGCTTTTGGTGGCCGACACGACCTTTACCCTGGGAGCCTCTGCCTGTATATTCAGTGCTGCCACTTCCGCCTGTCCTTCGCCGGCTTTTGCCGGATAGGAGTTGGGGTTCAGAGCTACGATCTTTATGGGGCTGGTCAGGGATATGTGGGCAAAGGCCTTACCGGAGAAGACATTCTTTTTTACGACAAAACCGCTGGATGTATCCGGTAGCGCTACCGCTCCGGCCACCAGGCCGGCCTTCAGACGGGCCGCCACCCGGGCGGCCACCGCCTTGCCGCTGAGGTTGTTGGAGAAAATGACCACCGTGGCGCCTGTGGTCGTCACGGCTTCCGCCAGGACCCTGGCATATACCTGTGCATCCAGGTTGTTCAGGCTTTCCTGGGCCAGCTGGTATATTTTTTTTACACCGTATTTGCCAAGGGCGGCCAGGTCTTCGGTGACTGTCCCCAGCAGGATACCTTCGGCTGTAGTGCCCAATTGCTGAGCGACGGCGGCGCCATAGCTCAATGCTTCCAGGGATGCTTTTTTTACGTGACCTTCAGAATGATCTATAAATATTAATACTGACATGCAATGTTCTTTGAGGATGATGGATGATTAATTAAAATGCCTTTGCTTCTTCGTGCAATAGCCGGATCAATTCCTCCGGATTGTCAGCCGGCACCAATTTGACGCCTGCTTTGGCGGGGGGGAGCTCGAAAGACACTACGCTGGTGAGCGCTTCTACAGCCACGGGTTCCACCACTTTTAACGGCTTGGTCCTGGCGCCCATGATGCCCTTCATATTTGGTATACGTTGCTCCGCCACTCCTTTCTGACAACTGACCACCACGGGAAGAGAGACGCTATCCGTCTCTTCCCCGCCTTCTATCTCCCGGACAACCGTAGCTGTCGTGCCGTCCAGATCGAATTTTACGGCAAGGGATATATATGGCAGGTCCAGCAATTCGGCCACCATGCCGCCGATGGAGGAGCCATTGTAATCGATGGTTTCCTTGCCGGTGAAGATGAGATCATATCCCCCTTCTTTTGCTATAGCCGCGATCTGGCTGGCGATGTAAAAGCTATCGTGCGAATCCGCATTTACCCGGATGGCTTCATCACCTCCCAGGGCAAGCGCTTTGCGGATGATGGGCTCTGCGTCGGCAGCGCCCACTGTAACGAGATGCAACACGGTGGAAGGATCTTTTTCTTTTAGCTCTATCGCCCGCACCAGGGCATACCATTCGTCATAAGGGTTGATGATCCATTGTACCCCATCGGTGGCGAATTTCGTATTGTTCTGAGTGAAAGCTATCTTCGCCGTGGTATCCGGCGTTTTGCTGATACAGACTAATATCTTCATTATGCCGAAAGAATTTTTAAGGTGAGCAATAAAGTTGTTTATGCAACTAAAACAAAGATAAACTTTATAAAGATAATTCCCAACCAATTGAAAAAAAAATTTGACAGGCATGGATAGGATAATGCGGTTGAAAGAGTTCCTGCAAAAAGACCCGCATGATGCGTTTGTAAAGCATGCCCTTGCGTTGGAATATGTCAAGCTGGGTGAGGAGGCTGATGCCCGCCGGCTTTGGGAAGAGGTGCTTGAAAGGGATCCCGCGTATGTCGGATCGTATTATCATCTGGGGAAGCTATTGGAACGTATGGGTGAAAAGGAACTGGCCATCCGTTGGTATGAGCAGGGCATAAAGGCGGCCCAATTGGCGGGGGAAACGAAGGCTTATCATGAATTGCAGGCGGCTTTGGAGGATCTGACGGATTGATTTCAGGGACTGTGCCGGAGGAATTGAAGAATAAAACTACCATTGATGCAGCTGTTAGAGGCATTTAAGGATTTTGTACAAAAAGAAGCGCTTTTTTCTTCAAAAGAGCCTTTACTGGTGGCCGTCAGCGGCGGACTCGATTCCGTGGCGCTTTGCGAGCTTTGCTACCTGGCGGGATTCGAGTTTACAATAGCGCACGCAAATTTTCAATTGAGAGGGGAGGAGAGTCTTCGGGATGAGACATTTGTGTGTGAGCTTGGACAGCGGTATGGGAAGAAGGTCCTTGTCAGAAGATTTGAGACGGCGCAATATGCGGCGGAAAATAAATGTTCGATACAGGTGGCTGCCCGCGAGCTGCGTTATGGCTGGTTTTTAGCGATACATGACGGTGTTATTCTCACTGCCCACCACCAGGATGACAATATCGAGACGTTACTGATGAATTTTTTTAAAGGGACGGGTATTGCTGGCCTCCGGGCCATGCTTCCGCGTCAGGGCAGGATCGCCCGACCGCTGCTTTTCGCCACCCGGGAGATGCTGCAGCAGTTTGCCGGCGAGCGGGGGCTTAGCTGGGTGGAGGACAGCTCCAATGCTTCGGATAAATATACCCGTAATTATTTTCGTCATCAACTGGTGCCCTTGTTACAGACCGTTTATCCGGGCGTTGCCAGACATCTGGGGGATAATATCCAGCGATTCCGGGATATCGAGGTGTTGTACAAACAGGCTATCGATCAGTATAAAAAAAAGCTGTTGGAACGGAAAGGCGATGAGGTGCATATCCCGGTGCTGAAACTGCAACGATCGAAACCCTTATCTACCCTGGTGTACGAGATCATCCATGATTTTGGTTTCTCGGCTCAGCAGGCGCCGGCGGTGATGGAATTATTGGACAGTGGTCCGGGGAAGTATGTGTTGTCTTCCACGCACCGTATCCTGAAAGACCGTAACTGGCTGATCATTTCTCCCCTGGTGGAGACGCCGTCCGACCATGTATTGATCGAATCCCCGGCGGGGAAAGTATTGTTCGAGGCAGGAGAACTGGAATTCCAATTGCTGTCGGGGGCGGCCCCCTCGTCCGACCCACTGATCGCGTGGCTGGATGCGTCTGCCGTTGAATTCCCGTTGCTCTTGCGGAAATGGCGTCCCGGCGACTATTTCTATCCCTTGGGTATGCGGAAAAAAAAGAAGCTGGCCCGTTTTTTTATAGACAATAAGCTTTCTCTTGCCCGGAAAGAAAAGGTCTGGGTACTGGAGATGAACAAGAAGATCATCTGGGTGGTGGGTATGCGCATCGACGACCGCTGCCGTCTCGGCGTGCAGACAGAACAAGTGTTAAAAATATCGTTCTTCCCGTCGGCGGCCCTTTAAAAACGCGGGTGTGCCAACTCGTTGAGAAAGCTGCTAATAATGGTAGGCCGCAGAAGGATGGTGAAGGTCACTCCATAGATAGCGCCCCACAAGTGAGCATCGTGATTGACATTGTCGCCCCCTCTTTTGGACATATAGATGGTGTAGGCAAGGAACAGGAGGGCATAAAGGATGGCCGGCATCTTGATAAAATAGAGATAAATGGTATCCCAGGGATGAAGAAGGATAAATGCGAACAGGACGGCGCAGACGGCCCCTGAGGCGCCCAGACTGCGATAATTATAGTCATCCTTCCGTTTGAAATAGGAGGGAAGGTTGGCTACCACCAACGCACTGACGTACAGCACCAGATACCAATAATGCTGCAAGCCCAATTCCCCTCTGTAATAGACTTCCAATGCCCGGCCAAAGAAATAGAGCGTCAGCATGTTGAAACCCAGGTGAAGAAAATCTGCATGGATCAGTCCGCACGTGATAAAACGGTAGTATTGATGTCGTATGCTGACGGCCGGAGGCCAGAATATCAGATCATCCATGATACGGGAATTGTTCATGGCGGTTATAGAGATCAGTGAGGTAAGGACTATGATACTAATGGTAATCGTGAACATTGAGATTTTTTTTAAAGATATAACTTTTGTCGGGTACTCTTAGCGTAAGGATCGTTAAGATTTATATATGATGATATTTCTCGTTGCGTTGTATGGTGCAAGCTCTGTACAATTGCTCCGCCAGCACCAGCCGTACGAGCTGATGGGGCAGCGTCAGCTGGGAAAGGGACCATTTATGGTTGGCTCGTTGCAACACCCGCTCATCAAGACCAAAGGCGCCACCGATGAGAAAAATAAGATTCCTTACACTATCGTTTGCCCTTGTCTGTATGAACTGCGCCAGGCCTTCCGAGCTCATCTGTCGTCCTCTTTCGTCAAGCGCTACCAGGTAATCTTCTTTGGAGAGCGCCTCCAGGACCATATCTCCTTCTTTTTTCTTTAGCTCTGTATGAGATAATGCGCCTGCATTCCGGGGCGGGGGAAGGATCATCCAATCTACAGGGTAATACCGGCTGATCCTTTTTGTAAAATCATCCACACCTGTCTTTACATATGCTTCGTGGTCTTTACCAATGGACCAGAGTTGTAGTTTCATCCGGCGAATTTATTGAATAGCGGGGATATCACTCTGCATCCGGCAATGTAAACGAGAGGGTGCTGCCTTTGTCCGGCTCGCTTTCTATATGCAACGCGCTTCTGTTGCGGGAGAGGAATTCCTTACAGAGCATCAGACCGAGCCCTGTGCCCGACTCCCCGGCCGTACCCTTGGTGGTGTAATAGTTGTTCTGGCTGATCATTTCGATCGTCGTACTATCCATACCTTTCCCCGTATCCTTCACCATGACTTCCACGCCCATGGCGGCTTTTTGCGCGCTGAGCGTAATAACCCCCTTGTCGGGGGTATATTTGATAGCGTTGGACAAAAGGTTGCGCAGTACGAGGTTGACCATATCCTTGTCGGCGAACACACAGCAATTTTCGTCTGTCTGAAGGATCAGCCTTATCTGTTTGGCTTTTGCCTGTAGCTGGAGCAACGCGGCAACCTCTTTTATCTCTCCGGAGATATCGATGGGTTGTGGTTTGACGGCATCCGCCTGCATCTGGCTTCGGGCCCACAGCAGGAGGTTCTCCATCAGGCTGCTGGTATAGGTCAGCTCGCTCACCACTTCGGGCACCATTTCTTTGATCTCCTCTGCCGGAAGGTCTTGTTCCTGCATGTTGCGAAAAAGATTTCTCAGCGCGTAGATGGGCGATTTCAGGTCATGGGCGATGATAGAAAATAATTTATTCTTGACGGCATTCAGCTCTGTGAGTTCTTCCGTTTGACGCTGCAACAGCCGCTCGCTGGCGGCGATGGCCTCTTTCTGCTGAAGGATACTATGCTGGTAGCCTGTGTTCTCCCGTTTGATCAGAAAAAGCCCATAAAAAATAAATGCGATGGCGAGTACCTGGTTGAACAAATAAAATAAGATGTTCGCCGTAGACAGCTGATAGGTGTAATTCTTACAGATCACGGCCAGCACAAAATAGCTGACCATGGACAATCCCAGGGAAAACAGCATCTGGTCGATCTCCTGCAGGAAGAATACGGACAATATTCCGTAAAGGATAAAGGAGAGCTCAACACCCAGATTGATACCGCTGAAGTATACGATACTGGTGGCGAAAGGGTAGAGGACGAAGTAGGCTATCCGGGCAAGATAAATGCGATGGCGGGCATTCAGCCAGAGGACCAGCAGGCTTACAAAAGCGGGGATGCTGGCCACCAGCCAGATGAGGGGGGGCAGCCGATGGTTCTGTACCAGGCCCAGGATGGGGATCAGGATCCCTGTCAGCAACTGGAAAAAGTTTAGCTGATTGAATATCCTTAACTTTCTCTTTTCATAATCATCCATTCCAGTGGTGATGCCGATGTCCATTATTTTTTCCAGGAATGGAAGGACTGATCTGCCTGGCCGGGGCCGGGTGACCCATGAGGGGAGGCTGATGGATTTAGGCAGGTGCAGAAATGTAAAAGGTTTTTGCGAGGTTAATTTCATGGGTATTAGTACTGAATGAGATAAGCCTGCCGAAAATAAGTATTTTAATTTACAAAGGCAAGAGGGAGGGGGTATCTTTGCAACTTTCATCCAATCAATCAAATATGACATTCATACGTAGGCTGCGTGCGAAGGCTAAGCGAACATTTGACAGGATCAGGAACGAAAAGATGAAGCAGAACCTTCTCCAGGCCATTCCTTTTTGGATAGCTTCCCTGGTCACGGGATTGGTGGCGGTGGCTTATACCCGGCTGTTTGCCCTGGCTGAAAAGGGGACAGCTTATATTATCCATACGCATGTATGGCTTTTTTTTATCATTACTCCTCTTTGTTTTCTTGTTGCCTGGTGGCTGGTGCGGCGGTGGGCGCCTTATTCCCGGGGCAGCGGTATTCCGCAGGTGATGGCTGCCATCGAGCTGGCCACCCCCAAATACAACGACAGGGTAAAAAAGCTCCTTAGTCTCCGGGTCCTTTTTATAAAGATACTTTCCAGCCTGATCATGGCGTTTGGCGGGGGTGTCATCGGACGGGAAGGGCCTACTATCCAGGTGGCCGGGTCCGTATTCCGGAAGATCAATGAGTGGCTGCCTGCCTGGTGGCCCAGGATATCCAAACGGAATATGATCATGACGGGCGCGGCTGCGGGTCTGGCGGCCGCCTTTAATACGCCATTGGGCGGGATTGTTTTTGCAGTGGAAGAATTGACCCGCACTCATATCAGCTATTTTAAGACGGCGTTGTTTACGGCTGTCATCATTGCGGGATTGACGGCCCAGGCCTTGCTAGGGCCTTACCTGTACCTGGGCTATCCGGATGTGAGTCATCTTTCGGGGTATATTTTTCTTTGCGTACTGCTGGTAGCCATCCCGGCGGGCTTGTCCGGCAGTCTTATGTCCAGGTGGATGTTGAAAATATTCCGGTGGAAGGACGGCTTCCGGGTCACCCGCCAGCATGTCCTGTATATCATAGGCTGCGCTCTGCTAATAGCCTCCCTTGCTTTTTTTGTCGATGTGAGGGTGTTGGGGTCGGGTAAAGAACTGATGACGACGGCCCTGTTTACGCAGGATAAATACAATAGCTGGTACATGCCCCTGCTGCGCATAGCGGGTTCCATATTCTCTTTTACCACGGGCGCTTCCGGCGGGGTATTTGCACCTGCGCTTAGCGCCGGCGCCAGTATCGGCGCCACCTTTTCAGGCTGGCTGCACTTGTCGGCCGCGGATACCAATCTGCTGGTGCTGGCCGGCATGGTGGCTTTTCTCACCGGCGTCACCCGTACGCCTTTTACTTCGGCCATACTTGTGCTGGAAATGACAGACCGTCACAATGTGATTTTTCATCTTATGCTGGCGGGAATGATGGCCAGCCTGGTTGCCATGCTTGTCGACAAGCATTCTTTTTATGATCATTTGAAATATCAGTATATGCATGAGTTGATAAAGGAAGAGTCCTGAACAATCGTTATTTTTGGTTGTTAGGGATAACCATTAACTTTTAAACATCATCATCATGAAACGCACAGCTAAGGCACATTGGAAAGGCAACCTGAAAGAGGGTAAAGGAGAGATATCTACTCCCAGCAACATCCTGAACCAGACGAACTATTCCTTCAAGACCCGTTTTGACCCGGGGGTCATCGGTACCAACCCTGAAGAGCTGCTTGCTGCTGCACATGCGGGCTGTTTTACCATGGCGATCAGCGCTCAGCTGACCCAGGCAGGGATCACTGCGGGCGACATCGAAACGGAGGCCATCCTCGACCTGGACCTGGTGGGCTTAAAGATCGACGGTATACACCTGGATGTGAAGGCTAGCCCTATCGACGGTGTTTCAGAAGCAAAGTTCAAGGAAGTGGCCGAAGGAGCCAAGAGCGGATGTATCATCAGCAAAGCGCTGAGTGTGCCCATCTCGATGACCGTGACGTATAAATAAGGTCTACTTCCCTTTGGCGGCGGATGTCCCTGTGGCACCGTCGAGGAATAAATGAAATGAATCCCCTCTGAGCCCGATCCGCATGGATTCAAGTGCGATGACCTCGGAGGGGTTTATATTTCCCAGGTTGGCATTGGGGCCGATGAGGGAGAGGAAGTACAACTGCTGGTCTTTTTGCGGCGCCTCCCAAATGATCTTTTCCGCCGGCACCTTGGTAAGTATCTCCTGTACCAGACCTTCCCGTACTTCTCCGGAATTACGATAAAGACCCACTGTACCTGTTTCGCGCGCTTCGGCGACGATGTAGGAGGCCCCGGCCTCCAGCTCCGCCTTCATCAATTGGATCCACTTGTAAGGGGGGGTGATGTGTTCCCTATCCTTATCTTTTGAGCCTACTTCGCTCAACACCGTCCCATACGTGGAAAGCTTTTCTATATAGCCGCATTTTTCTTCGTGGGGAATATCGATGGACCCGTCGGAAACCTCGATATAGTCGATGGCATATTCTTTTAGCAGATGGATATAGTCGGGGAATTGATTGCGGATGATAAATGCTTCGAAAAGCAATCCTCCAAAGTATACTTTTATTCCGGCCTGTTGGTATACCCTGATCTTTTCCGGGAGGTCCTGCGAAACAAAGGCGGTTCCAAAAGCGAGCTTTGCGATGTCCACATAGGGGCCTGCCACCGACACAAGATTTCTGGCTTCGGCCAGGCTTAATCCTTTATCGTTGACCATGGTAAGACCGTATGTCCTTGGGCTCTCTGTACGGTCTGGTATCTGTGTCAATGGGAAGTTCTTCACGTTCATGTGTGCAATTTACAAAAACCTGGCCGGTTGATGTATAATATCAAATCTTTATGTAATTTGTGCGACAAACTCAACTTGTCATATGGCTCAGATGGACGCAAAAAGGGCGGAGAAGATATCGAAAGCGCTATCCGACCCCACCCGGCTGAAGATCCTCAGCGAGATCAAGAAGAGGAATGAATGCCTCTATTGTGTAGACCTTTATGAGAATATTCACCTGGCTCAACCATCCATTAGTCATCATATGAAGCAGTTGACGGACACAGCCCTCATCCTTTCAGAAAAAGAGGGACGGAATATCAAATATAAGATGAACAATGAGGTGATAGACGAGTATATCGATTTTCTACAGGGGTTGAAGAAGTAGTATGTCGGGGGTCAGTTCTTTTTGTCCTTTTCTTTTTGCTCCTCCTCCTGTTTTTTTCTGGCTTCCTCTTCCTGTTTTTTCTTTTCCTTTTCTTTCTTTCTGAAATATCCTCTCAGCAGGAAATTATGTTTGGCCGCCTCCATGTTCTCGTTGAGTCCTTCGGAGCTTTTTTTGAGGTTTTTCATGGTGGCGCTGATATTGGAGGACAGGCTGGTGTCCTTTAATAATTTCCCCAGGGCGCCCCGTCCGTTGTTGATCCGGGAGGAAATGTCCGCCAGGTTGCTGGTGATGAGCGCTGCGTTGTCGGCGGAAATCTTCAGGCTGGCCATGATCTGGTCTGTTTCGATGGGTTTTAGCGAGCCCATGGTATCCCCTTCTGTCACGGGGGGCTGACCTGTAGTGCCTGCCGTGATGGCGATAACCTTGTCACCCATGAGCCCTTCGGAGCTAATGCTTGCCTTAGCATCTTTTTTTATGAATTTTTGGGCTTTTTCCTGGATGATCATATCCACCTGTACCGAGGTGTCGGTGACCAGCGAGATCCCGTCCACCGTACCGATGTCGATGCCGCCCAATCGTACATTACTGCCGACCTTTAACCCGCTGACCGAGTTGAACCGGGTGCTGACATGCAGCACTGATCCGAACTTATTCTTTTGTTTTCCGATGTAATAGATGGCGGCGATCGCTATGATAAGGGCTGCGACGGAGAAAAGCCCCAGTTTCCACTTATAATTTTTTTCTTTTGGCATAACGGTATATTTAAGCGTACCGGTAATATTTTTAATGAAAGAAGCTTCTGATCCATTCATCCTCCGACTTCTCCAGTTCTTCATAGGAACCCTCGGCCACTACCACACCTTCCTTCATCATGATGATGCGGTCTGCGGTCAGCTTTGCGCAAGGCATATCATGGGTGATGGTAATAGAAGAGATATTGTATTTTTTCTTTGTCCTGACCATCAACTCGCTGATTTCCCGGGAAGTGCCTGTGTCCAATCCGGTGGTCGGCTCGTCATACAGCATGATCTCCGGGCGAAGGATCAGGGTCCTGGCCAGCCCGATGCGTTTGCTTTGTCCCCCGGAAAGCCTGGACGGCATCTGGTCGATGGCGTCCACCAATCCCACATTGTCCAGCATTTCCATGATGACGGCATCCTTTTTTTCCTGTGTCATGGTCTTTTTATGCATCCGCAGGGGAAAGGAGAGATTTTCCCTTACCGTCATTGAATCGTACAGGGCGGCATTCTGAAAAAGAAAGCCTACCCGTACCCGGAGCGCGTTGAGCTCGTCGTATCGCAGGGTAGAGATGTCCTGTCCCAGTACGCTGATCTCTCCTTCGTCCGGCCATTCCAGACCCACCAGGCATTTGATCAGTACGGATTTTCCGGAACCTGATTTGCCCAGTATCACCAGGTTCTCTCCTTTATGTACTTCCAGGGCCACACTTTGCAGGACATTATGGTCTTTGAATGACTTTTTCAGGCCCCGGATAGTGATCACGGGTTCCTGTTGTTCATTTCCGGCAATCCTTTTTTGCTCAGCGATATCGTTGATCTGTTGTGTCATAGTAATAGATCTGTGATCTGCGCCGCCAGCATATCGATGATGAATACAGCCAGCGAGGAGGCAACGACGGCTGAATTGGCGGCGACCCCCACGCTTTCCGTCCCTCTGCGGGCATGCCATCCTTTATAGCAGCCGATAAGTCCTATCACAAAACCAAAGAAAAAGGTCTTGATGATGGAGGGGACGACGTCGATAAATCCCAGATGACCGAGGGCTGCTACAAAGAAATGCCGGAGGGAAGTGGTGTCATGGATATTCATGGCGACAAAACCCCCGTACAAAGCGATGGCGTCGGCAAAGATGGCCAGCAGGGGGATCATCAGCGTGGTGGCCAGCGTCCTTGTGACTACCAGGTAACGGAATGGATTGATGGCAGATACCTCCATGGCGTCGATCTGTTCCGTCACTTTCATGGAACCCAATTCCGCCCCCATCCGCGACCCTATTTTTCCGCAGCAGATGAGGGCCGTGATCACGGGGCCTATCTCCCGTACCACGGAGACGGATATCATCCCCGGGATAAGCGAAATGGCGCCGAAGTCGGCCATGGAAGGTCTTGTCTGTATAGTGAGCACTACGCCCATAATAAAGGCGGTGAGCCCGATGAGGAAGATGGACTTATAACCCACCAGGTAACATTGATAGAATATTTCTCTCCATTCATAAGGGGGGCGGACCACTTCCCTGAAATATCTGCCTGCAAAGGACACCAGGTCGCCCGCACCATGGAAGAACCGCTGGAGCTGGCTTCTTTTCTGTGTGACGTGAACTTTTGCTTTCTGATATGGGTTAAGGCCTGGCGGCATATAAGATCGTTTTATGGATGCAGTGTTCCTGACGGATAGAATTTCAATTATTAATCCAAAAAGCCCACGGGGCATTTCATCAGGCAATTGCAGGATAAAACAGGCTTTTAAGTCTGATCGTCCTTTACTGAAGGTTAAAAAATGTAGAAATAGTTCCCCAGCTTTTCACACCTATGGATGGCATTAACACTTACATTTGAGTACCGTATGATACTTATCGTAGACGACAAGCCGGAGAATATTTTTTCGCTGAAGACTATTCTGGAATTACATTCTTTTCCTACCGACACGGCTTTAAGCGGGGAAGAGGCTTTAAAAAAGATCCTCAGGCATTCTTATGCCCTGATCATACTGGATGTGCAAATGCCCGGCATGGATGGTTTTGAAGTAGCCGAGGCGATCAGCGGTTATAGCAAGGCCAGGGATATTCCCATCATATTCCTCTCGGCCGTCAATACGGATAAGAAGTTTATTACAAAAGGATATTCGTCCGGAGGGATGGATTATATCACCAAGCCCTTCGATCCCGATATCCTGCTGTTAAAGGTGAAGACGTTTTACCGTCTTTATGAGCAGAACAGGGAGCTGAACAGGATACAGGCCAGTTTGCGGAGCGAGATCGAGTTCCGTAAGAAGGTGGAAAGCGAGCTGGAAGAGGCGCTCCGGAAAAAGGATGAGTTTATCAGCATTGCCAGTCATGAACTAAAGACGCCGTTGACCACCATCAAGGCGTATGTCCAATTGCTTGACCGTGACATCGGGGCGGATGACCCCACAAAAATGTATGTGGACAGGACGCTGGTACAGGTGCGTAAACTGGATAATCTTATCGTGGATCTTCTGGACCTGTCCAAGATCGAGAGTGGTAAATTGAAATTCAATAAAAAGATATTTAACTTCGGAGCGGTCCTGTCCAGTGCGATAGAAATGATCCGGCAGACCTACCCGGACTACCAGGTCGTGTTGAAAGGGGAGGGCGATGTGCGACTTTACGGGGATGAGATGCGTATCGAGCAGGTGTTGATCAATTACCTCACCAATGCCGTGAAATATTCACCAGACAATAAAGAGATCCAAGTAGAAGTTGCCTGTGATAAGGATCAGCGTCTTTGCGTCCGGGTAAGGGACTTTGGCATCGGGATCGAGAAAGACCATCAATCCAATATCTTTCATAAATTTTATAGGGTGGAAGATGCGGGTCGTTTTCAGGGTCTGGGTATCGGGCTGTACATCTGCGCCGAGATCATCCGCCGGCATGAAGGGGAGTATGGGGTAGACAGTGAGCCGGGCCGGGGTTCCGTCTTTTATTTTTCCATCCCTGTCGCCGAGAGCAAGGCATTAGGAACCGTGACTGAATAAGTTTAAAAATAAAGAGCATCCGAATGAACATTGTTATGCGACCCGGGTTACTGCGCAATCTGCAGATCGGGTTTGGACTATCCCTATTCATCCTGATCGTTTCTTCCGTTGCCAGCTACAGCAGTATCCGATCGCTCCTGGAAAGCGCCCGCTTGGTGGATCATACGGACTCGGTGATCGTCCGGCTGGAGAGCGCGTTGTCTACCCTGAAGGATGCGGAGACAGGGCAACGGGGCTATCTGCTGACGGGGGATACGACCTTTTTGCGTCCGTACTACGGCAGCCGGCAAAAAGCGTTGACCATTGTGGACAGCATCCGTGCCATGACGGAAGATAACCCGGTGCAGGCGCAAAATGCGGGGGAATTGTATGACATTGTATCCCACCGGCTGAGCATCCTGCAGGAGGTGATCGATCAGAAAAAAGAGAACAACCTGTTTAGCCTGGACGATCTTAAGAAGGGGCAGGGTTATATGGAGGAGGTCCGTATGGTAGTACACAGGATGCAGGAGGAGGAGCACCATCTGCTGGCCCAGCGGGTCGACAGGATGAAGCGTTTTTCCAATTATACCCCCATCCTTATTCTGACAGCGGCCCTATTGTCCATCCTTATTACCGTCTTTTTTTATCGTCGTGTGTACAATGACTACCAGGAAAGGGCCGCTCTTTATACGGAGCTGGAGCAAAAGGATGCGGCGATAGCCCGGCGTATTGAGATCATCAGTGAGATTGCCGACAAGATATCCGAGGGCAACTACCAGGTACGGGTGTCCGATGAGCAGAAGGACAGTCTGGGCGAGCTTGCCTTTAGCCTGAACAAAATGGCGGCAAACCTGGAACGTTCTTTTAACCTTTTGTCCGACAACGAATGGCACCAGGCGGGTATAGCCCGTCTCAGCGAGATCATGGCGGGCGAGACGGATATGAAGAACCTGGCGTCCAATGTTATCCATGTTATTACGGAATACAGTCACAGCAGGATTGGGGCCTTTTACATTATGGATACTTCCTCCCGTGCGCTGCAACTGCAAGGCAGCTATGCGCTTGCTCCCGAAAGCCGGCGGCAGAAGGTGGCGGAAGGCGATGGAATAGTGGGACAGGTGGCCCTGGATGGGCGACGGATACTTGTAAAGGACATTCCGCCCGGGGAATGGGTGGTCAGTTTTGCCGCCGGCGGTATCAAACCCCGGACCATTGTAGCGTTCCCCATTTTTTATGAGAAAAAAATAAAAGGCGTCGTGGAGCTGGGGTCGCTGGAATATTACACTGAGCGGGAGTTGAACTTTTTTACCAGCGTTAGCGATAACATCGGCACGGCCGTGAGCAGTATCGAGGCGCGTATACGACTACAGGAGTTGCTGAAAGAAACCCAGGCTCAGGCCGAGGAGCTGCAGGCGCAGCACAGCGAGCTGGAGAATATGAATATGGAGCTGGAGGTACAGGCGGAAAAGCTGCAGGTGTCCGAGGAGGAGCTAAAAGTCCAGCAGGAGGAATTACAACAGACCAACCAGGAGCTGGAAGAACGTAGCCGCAGCCTGGAGGAAAAGAACCAGCTGATCCTTTTACGCAACCTGGACATCCAGAAAAAGGCGGAAGAGCTGGCGCAGACCACTCAATACAAGTCGGAGTTCATGGCCAATATGTCCCATGAACTGCGGACGCCCCTGAATGCTATCCTGTTGTTGTCAAGGTTGCTGACAGAGAATAGTGAGAACAATCTGTCCGCCGACCAGATAGAGTATGCCCGTGTCATCCAAAGCTCCGGGCAGAGTCTGCTGGAGCTGATAGACGAGATCCTCGATCTGTCCCGTATCGAGTCCGGCAAGCTGCAGCTTGAACACGCGTTGGTTACGGTGGAAGAGATAGTGAACGATATGCGTATGCTGTTCGTCCCCATGGCAAAGGATAAGAACCTGGATATGCAATTTGTCGTCGAGGAAGGGACGCCTGTTCAACTGGAGACGGATAAGACACGTCTGGAGCAGATATTAAAAAACCTTCTCTCCAATGCATTCAAGTTTACGGCCAGAGGAGGCATTGCTCTTCGGGTCAGGCCTTCCGTCCGGCAGAACTTCCTCGAATTTTCCGTCCGTGATACGGGCATCGGCGTCCCTGAAGACAAGCATCAGCTGATCTTTGAAGCCTTTCAACAGGCGGACGGCTCCACCCGCCGTAATTATGGGGGTACAGGGCTGGGGCTTTCCATCAGCAGGGAACTGGCCAAACTATTGGGTGGGGAGATCAGCTTGAAGAGCAAGCCGGGTGAAGGCGCCGAGTTCAACGTCACGATCCCGCAGTTCAAGATGGAGGAGGTGCAGGAAATGCCGGCCTCTACGTATTCCAAAGAGACTACCCTGACGCTGGGCGGGGAGACGCCTGTCCTTACCCTCACCGACATCCCTCCGGACATCCCTGATGACAGGGATCATCTCACGCCTACGGACAAGCCATTGCTCATCGTGGAAGACGACGCCTATTTTGCGAAGGCATTGCTGGAATTCGGACGGAAGAAGGGATATAAGGGGATCATTTCCGTGAGAGGAGATACGGTAGTCAACCTGGCGAAGACCTATCATCCCCTGGGCATTTTGCTGGATATACAGCTACCTGTAAGAAATGGCTGGGAGGTGATGGAGGACCTGAAGAAAGACCCGAAGACCCGGCATATACCCGTACATATCATTTCCTCCTTTGAGGTGAAGAATGAAAGTCTTACAAAGGGGGCCATTGATTTTATCTCCAAGCCGGTGGCGTTTAAAAATATGGATGCTGTATTTGAAAGGATAGAGTTCGTGCTGAACCGAAGCTCGAAGAAAGTGTTGATCATCGAAGATAATACGAGGCATGCCGAAGCCCTTTCCTATTTTTTGGGCACCCATGATGTCCGGAGCGAAATTGCCGGCACCATTGCGGACTGTATTGTCTGGCTTGATAAAGAAGAAGTGCATTGTGTGATCCTGAGCAGGGAGGCCGCCGATGAGGCTGACAGAGAAAGTCTGGATACCATCCGTCAGCACCCTGAATTGGAGAACATTCCTATCATTGTGCTGACCGGGAAGACCATCTCCAAAGGGGAGGAGGTCCGTCTGCGGCAATATGCCGACTCCATCGTGGTAAAGACGGCTCATTCCTATCAGCGTATCCTGGATGAAGTATCCCTTTTTCTTCACCTGGTGGATGGGGGGCAGGAGAAAGAGCCTTCTCATGGGCTGGGTAAATTAGGGGCTTTGAATGAAGTGCTGCAACATAAGACCGTGCTGATGGCGGACGACGACGTCCGTAATATCTTCTCTCTTACCAAGGCGTTGGAAGCCCATAAGATGAAAGTGCTTGCGGCCATGGATGGCAAGGAAGCGCTGGTCATGCTGGATGCGGGGGCGAATAATGTGGACATCATCCTGATGGATATGATGATGCCGGAGATGGACGGCTTTGAGTCCATTGCCCGTATCCGGAAGCACCCCCGTCTGAGGCATATCCCTATTATCGCTGTCACGGCAAAGGCCATGGCGGGCGACCGGGAAAAATGTATCCAGGCCGGGGCGTCGGACTATATCTCCAAGCCTGTGGATATCGATCAGTTGATGTCGTTGTTAAGGATTTGGCTATATGAAAAATAAAACCGAGACTGCAACGCTAAACGAAACTAAAGGCCCTTGATCACAGCTATCCGAATTGAGGAACTGGACATTTTGTTGAACGACCTTTTTACCAGGTACGGGTACGATTTTACCGAATACTCCAAGGCAAGTCTTCAGCGGAGGGTGCAGCGTCTGTTTACCCTGGACAAATTCCCGAGCTTTGCGGAATTCCGTCACCGGCTGCAGCATGATCCCCAGTATTTCCGGCGTTTTGTAGAAGAGATCACGGTGAATGTGACGGAGATGCTTCGGGACCCATCTTTTTACCGTACGCTACGGAGCACCATCCTGCCTGTGCTGGCTACCTATCCTTTTATCAGGATATGGCATGCGGGATGTGCTACGGGGGAGGAGGTCTATTCCATGGCCATTTTATTAAAAGAGACGGGGCTTTTACATAAGTCCCTGCTTTATGGGACGGATATTAATCCGCAGGTGATCGAGCGGGCGCGGAAGGGGATATTTCCCGTCAGCCAGATGCAGAAGTTCTCGGAGAATTATATCCAGTCCGGAGGGATCCATGATTTTTCTTCTTATTATACGGCTAATTATCATCTGGCGAAATTTGACAACTCTTTGACGGGGAAAATGATCTTTTCAACACATAACCTGGTGTCGGATTTCTCCTTTAACGAATTCCAGTTGATACTTTGCAGGAATGTGCTGATCTATTTTGAGCGGGGGTTGCAATCAAAGGTGTTCAAATTATTTGACTATAGCCTGGAGAATTTTGGCTATCTCGCCCTAGGGGCCAAGGAGTCCCTCCGGTTCTCCCCGATAGCTGATCGCTACAGGCAGATAGGGAAAGAAAAAATATGGAGGAAGGTCCATGAGGCGGGCTAAATTGATGGTCATTGGGGGCTCGGCGGGCAGTCTGCAGGTGATCATGGAGATCATGTCGGTCATCCGTCCGGATTTCCCCCTGCCTGTACTGATCGTGCTGCACCGCAACAGCATTTTTGAATCCAACCTGGAGGAACTGTTTGCATCGAGGAGTCAGGCCATCATCAAGGAGGTAGAGGAGAAAGAAGTTATCCTGCCGGGAGTCATCTATATCGCCCCCGCCGACTATCATGTGCTGATAGAGGAGGATCAGACCTTTTCGTTGGATTATTCCGAAAGGGTGAACTTTAGCAGGCCGAGCATCGATGTCACTTTCCGTTGCGCAGCCGATGTTTATGGGACGGATCTTGTGTGTCTGCTGTTGTCCGGCGGCAATGCGGATGGTGTCGAGGGGTTGGGATATGTAAAAGAGCGGGGTGGGCTTACAGTTGTCCAGGACCCTGTCACGGCGGAGGTGCCGTATATGCCACAGCATGCCCTCAGCCAGGTGGCTGTAGATTTTGTGGTGGCTGCCGGGAATATACCTGCCTTTATAAAGGGATTAGCCTTTTTGCCTCCTGTATGATGGCATCGGGTTTAAAAATAGCTCAACCACCACTGTCTCGCCTGGTTAGCGCGTTTGTACTGGTCGAACCGGCGACTGATGGGGTAAAGGACAACGATCACTATTATCCACACTATATATACTACGGTCAGCGAAAACCCATATCCCTTTAGTTGAGGATTTGCGGTTACCCATGTAGTGAGGTCTACCATATCGGCGGCGGAGTGGCCCGATAACATGGCGGCGATGATGGCCAGCCCGTGTATCAGCGGGATATGCACCAGGTAATAGAACATGGGGACCCGGCCAAAGACGGTGAGCTTTGACGTCAGGGCGTTCAGCGGTCTTTCCGAATAAGCCAGGAAGAGCAGGGCCGGTCCCAAGGTCATCAGGGCATATAATAAAGAGGGCGGATATTTGGTGGTATTGATAAAGGAGAGGATAGTATATACAGTATTCTTTTGGGGACTCCATTGTGAAGGATCTCCGTACACATTTGTCCAGCGCAGGATGATAAATAGCAGGATGGCGCCGATGCCCAGGGAGCGTAGCGCTTTTTTCCTGACGGCCCCGTTGATGTCCGGGCTATAGAGACTGCCCAGGCAATAGCCAAGACTGATGATACCTATCCAGGGAATGATGGGGTAGCCGACGATGGGATTAAGCCCGCCAAACTGGAAAGAGAACTTTTGTTCGTGGAGCAGCGCCCACAGGAAGGCGGGTACGCCGTCGCCGGCTACATGTACCGTGTCCAGCAGATTGTGGCCTGCTACCAGTACTATTCCTACCAGGAGGATGACGGGTCGTGGCAGGTGGATGAGCAGGGACAGCGCCATCATGCTGATGCCGAAGGCCCAGATCACCTGCAGGATAAAGGAAGGGTAGTGTGGGTTAAAGGTCCATTCCAGGGTGACAATAAACATTTCGGCCACCACCAGCCATAGACCGCGTGTAAAGAGGAAGAAGGAGAGGGCTTTTTTACCCTTCTTCAGGCCATACAGACAGGCGGAAACGCCGGCCAGCATCATAAAGATGGGGGCGCAGAAGTGGGTGATCCACCGGGTGAGGAAAATAGAGACGCTGGTATGTTGCAGGTCGAGGGGGTCGTTGATATAAGAATAAGCGTGGAAATAGTCACGAACATGGTCCAGCGCCATGATGACCATGACGGTGCCCCTCAGCAGATCGATAGACTCTATCCGCCGGCTTTTGACGGCGGCAGGGGTGGCGGAGAGGACGGGAGACGGGATAGCGGTGTTGGACATTGTAGCTTGGTTATTTCACAAACCTACGTAAAAAATGAATTAAATGCGGAAAAATAAATTTTTATCGAACAAAATTCGGTATTAATGGTGATTTTCAGTTTCCCATCGGCGCCAGTGTTATTGTTCCTGCACTGGCTGGTTGAGTGCCATTTGTACGATGGCTTCCAGTTCGGTGATATCGAATGGTTTCTGGAGGAAGTAATCTGCCTGTGCTTCTTTTGCGAGTTGGGTGACGTTGCTGTTGGCGCTAAAGAAGATGACGGGTATGGATTGGAGGTCGGGTGTGTTCTTTAGCTCTTTGGTGGCTTGTATGCCGCCGGGGCCTGGTATCCAGTTGTCCATGAGGATTACGTCGGGTTGCTGGCTCCTGACGTGCTCCACTATCTGGTTTGAATTATTGAGGGTAGAGACGTCAAAGCCTTTTTTTTTAAGGACGATGGCGCAAATCTGCAGGATGTCTATGTCGTCGTCCAGTATCAGGACCTTTTTATTCATAAATGGTACAATAAAATTTGTCCGGAAAATGGGCTTCTGCTAAATATAGCCCATTTTCCGGAAAGCTCTAATATTTGTCCTTTGGACAACGAACCCTTGGTTCGTTCTGTAAACAGCTTCCGGCAAACAGAGGCTGTTTATTCTATACTAAAATTTCGTGCCAGCGGTGATGTCGGGTGGCTATGTCAGAGGGGCTTTTGCCGGAAGAACAGGGGTTTCAGGGTAAACCAGGCCAGGGCGGGGAAGAAATGCATGGGGATCACCATGCCGGGAAAGAGCTCGGGGGTTTCCAGCTCCCGGGGTAATCTGTAAGCGATGGGGGTCAGCAGGCTGGCAAAGCTGAGGAGGGAGAACAGGAGGTTGAACACGATCTCGCCTTTATCCCTCAGCCATTTGTACAGGGCCCAGAAGCCGATGGCTGCCAGTACGCCGCCGGCCACGCTGCCTGCGACGATGCGTATGGAGGAGGCTACTTTACCAAAGTCGGCTTCATTGATCGAATAGTACAGGTGTGCGTAGATTAACCCTGCCACGCCGGCCAGCAGGCCGGATACGATGCCTAAGATGAGTGCTTTTTTGAACATAGTGGGGTTATTTGGTTACAGGGACCTTGATATCTATTTTGATTTGTTCGCCAACGTCTCCACCCGGCTTGCCGAGCTTGAAGTCATTGCGGTTGACGGTAAAGCTGCCGGTGAATACGCCGCCGGCGGCCGTTTTCTGGAAGGTAAAGGGGATGGTCGTGGGTTTTGTGACGCCGTGTATCTGCAGATCGCCGGTGACCTGGTACCCGCTGCCGGCTTTGGCAAAGGTCCGGGATGTATAGCGGATCTGGGGGTATTTAGCGACATCGAACCATTCGTCACTTTTGGCATGTTTGTTTTGGAGGCCATTGCCTGTGTTGATAGAGGCCACGTCGATGTTGACATCAAATTTTGAGGCGGCAGGGTTCTGTTCATCAAATACGATAGCGCCTTTAAAGGTCTTGAAAACGCCGCCGGCATCGCTGCTGGAAAATTCTATATTATATCCGTCCGCGATCTTGTAGGTTGTAGCGACAAAAGTAAAGGCGCTGCCAAGCAGGATCAGGATGGCTACGGCGGGATAAATCAACTTGTTCATAAATTTTAATTAAACCCTATCCGCCCTTGGCGGATAGGGTGGGGTGAAGATAATTAGTCTTTTACAAATTCAGCGTTTGCATTGAGGGCTACGTCGTCACCGAGCATGGCGCTGGGGAAGCCGGCGGCGATGCCAAAGTCCGTGCGTTTGATCGTACCGGTGACTTTCCAGCCGGCGATGGTCTTTTTGCTTTGCGGGTTGACGGTGGTACCGTTGAGGGTTGCCGTCAGTACAACGGGTTTTGTAACGCCATGAAGTGTGAGATCACCGGTAACTTCATAGGTCTTGGCGCCTGTCTTTTTAAAAGAGGTGCTTTTGAAGGTCAGCGTGGGGTATTTGGCTGCATCAAAGAAATCAGGGCTCTTTAGATGGTTGTTGCGTTGTTCGACGCCGGTGCTGATGCTGGCCACTTCCGCCGTGAGCTCCACTACTGCGTCGGAAAGATCGTCCTTGGTGGAAGTGATCTTGGCGGTGACGCTGCCAAAGCTACCGTCGATCTCGGAAATGCTCAGGTGGGTGACACCAAAATTCAATTGAGAATGTGCTTTATCCCAGTTCCAGGTCTGAGAATAGCCGGCTGTTGAAATAAGCGTAATAAATGCTGCTGTTACGAGTGTCGATTTCATTTGTTTTGTTTTTGATATATATAGGTTAATTATAAAATGAATGCCAAAATACGAATGATGACTGAGATTTCAGTGTTTAAACTTTGATTAAGCATAAATAACAAATTCATCCTTTGGGCGGCGAACTTTTTTCTGCCGCAACAGCCAGTCGTTGTCTTCGTCCCGGTAGCCTAATGGCAGCAGGGTCACGCTGCGGAGTCCTTTTTCCTTCAATCCCAGCAGCTCGTCAAGTTCTGCGTTACGGAAACCTTCCATGGGTGTGGCGTCCACCTGTTCGGTGGCGGCGGCTGCGATGGCGATGCCAAAGGCTACATAGGTCTGGCGGGCGGCTGCCTGGAAGCGTTCTTCCCTGGGTTTGCCTGCAAAATGGCTTTTGAGGTAATTTCGGTAGTTGTCGAGGCCGTTAGCCGGCAGGTCCCGTTCTTTGATCACCAGGTCGAATACTTCATCTATTTTTTCGTTGGTGATATCGTCCCAGGCTGCAAAGACCAGCAGGTGGGAGGCTTCTGTGATCTGGGGCTGATTGTTTGCGATGGGTCTTATCTTTTCCAGCAGGGCCGGGTCGGATATGCTGATGATATGGAAGGGTTGCAGACCGCTGTGAGTAGGGGCCAGGCGGGCGGCTTCCAGGATAATATCGACCTTTTCCTGTGGAACTTTTTTTCCATTCATACGCTTCGTGGCATAACGCCAGTTCAAAGATTCTAAAAAGCTCATATATTTTTTTCTTTTTCTTGTTAATTATATTATTAATTCTATCGCGACTATTATTTATAACACTGTTAGGAATAAGGGCAAAAAAAATTTCCTCTTATTTAATGTTCAGTAGGCTGTCCTGCTGATTGTATCCCACGGATAAAGCTGCATAGTACGTCTTCCAGCACTTGTAGAGGTAATCCCTCGTGACCCGGGTGATCGTTTGTCGACCTGCCCAGGGAAGACATGTTGATGGATACCAGTCCATGGAGCATCGACCAGAACGATTGGTATTTCAGGAAGGGGTCGAAGGGTAGCGGCTTGCCTTCCGGCACCATGGCTATGATGCTGCTGCTGATCACCTCATTAAGATCTTTCATTGCGGGGATCTTACTGACTGTCTCACAGGTGGGTATACCTAATCCGAACATCAACTGGTAATATTCCTTATTGGCAAAGGCGAAGTTCCAGTAGGCTCTTCCCATGGCCCGGATCTCGTCGGCCGGGTGAGGCTTGCCTGCTTTGGCGGCTGCCAGGGCCTCCGCCAGGAGTTGAAACCCTTTTCTGTTGAATTCCAATAAGATGGCATCCTTATTTTCAAAATGACTGTAGATAACAGGAACGCTATATTCGATGGCATCGGCAATCTTCCGGATGGAAAAGGATTGCCACCCTTCGGTGACAACCAGGTCCCAGGCGGTGTCCAGGATGCTGGACCTCACTTCTTCTTTTTGTCTTTGTTTACGATCTACGATACCCATTTTCTAGCTCCGTTACTTTCCCTAACGGCGTTAGCAAAGTTACGACCATTTTTTATTTTACCAAATTTATTATATCGATAGGTTTTGAATTGTTTTCCTGCTGCAGGTCGATGAGATACCCATGAGGGTCAATTTGAGCTTTAGTTGGCCTTCCTTTTACAATGATATTCATCGTTTTATGACCCGCTGTAAATCGCTGTCGCTGAAAATAAAAGGTGTCGATCCCGATGTCTATATAATCATTCATTCCCAGGGCCGGCAGTTCTTTTCCCGTACTGTCAAAATAGTTTTTGTGTATTTCCAATTCCAGGGTGACCTTATAATTGTTGTTCCCCAGCGGGGTGGCTGTGGCTGTCAGCAACCTGTTGTCATAAAGACAGACCTTCTTCCAGCTGTCTTCTAAAAAGTATCGTATGGAGTCGGGAACGTGGGCGGCGATGGCCCTGTAGAAGTCATCCACGCCGGCGTAACAGCCTCCGTCGCGAAACGCAAATTGTTCTCTGAATGATCGCAGGGCGGCGTCCAGGCTGTCCTCACCCATGAGGCCTTGCAGTCCATATAGCGCCAGGGACGGCTTGGCGCTGTACTGGAACCAGCGATTGGCGTGGAGGAGGTCATTTTCCGGCTGGAAGTTTGTTCTTCGTCCCCAGTAGTAATCATTTTTTACCTTTTGCAATTCTTCTTTTAACCCGTCTTCTCCGTATTTCTTTTTTGTGAGCATCAGGGCCGCATATTGAGAGAGGCCTTCGGAGATGATCTTTGAGCCCATGGTATGATTGGGCGCCACCTGTTGTCCCCACCATTGTCCTGCCAGCGAAGCGCTGGTGATAAAATAGATATGGTCCGGCAAGCCGGGTTTCCGCATGTCGGCGTTCCAGCCGACGCGCTCGGTATTGAAGATCGTCTGGGAGAAGCCTTTCATGGTGGGGCCAAAGAAGGATATCTCCGCGAGCCGCATTTGGTCGAAGGGATAGTCACCAAACTTTTGGGACCAGGTACGGATGCCGTCTTTGAGGGCGGTCATAAAACGGGGGAGGTTGGCGGCGCCCGCAGGATCGTAGCAGAGTTCCAGCTTTACCTGTCGTCCGTCCGTCAGGGTCACTGTCTCCCTTTGTATGTCATATCGGGCTGAGGCCATGGCCATGGGGAGATAGATCCTGGGGTGATCCTGTACATAATGAAAATAATGCCGTCCTTTTGCGATCCATTCTTTTTCCAGCGTGCCGGGGGCCACTACCCATTGGTCCTCGTCGGTGCTGACGGTGATGTCCAGGTTTATCAGGTCTGCATGGACGCCTGATTCGAGGGTCCGTCTGCCCGCGGAGTCGTCATGAGGGATGTCTTTTTTATGTTTTTCCGGCAGTCCGTATTTTTTCCGGGTATCGTTGTCATCCAGTTCTTCGTCGTCATCGTAGCCCAGCCCCGGCAAGGCGCCAGTGAATACGAAGCCGTTGCGCAGCATGCTCATGGCGTAGAGATCATTTTGGAAACCCTTATTTGAGACTTCTCCCAACACTTCTATTTCCGCGGTATCGCCGGGTTGTAAAGGCGCCGGCAGACGGTACAGCCGGTAGTCCGAGGCGCGTTGTGCAGGACTGAATAGGCTGTATTTTCCCCTTGGGAAAGAAAGGGGATTGCTATAGGTCAACAATTGCCCGTTGTAAAGAAGGTCAAAAGACGTAATGTTGTCCCCGTCCAGCAGCAGACTGTCGATGGGTCTGCCGGTCTTATTGGTTACCGTTACCCAGGCATGTGATTCGGCTCGTTGTTGTGTGGGGTATAGATGAGCGGATATACGCAAACGGGTGACCCTGGGCTGGGGCATGTCCTCGAAATGTTTTAGTGTTTTTTCTGCTATGGCAGCCCGTCTATCGTGTTCCGCCCCCGTAATATATTCGTTGAGATAGCTGACATTGTAATAAATATAGCCGCCTGTTGCCAGGAATACGAGTAGGAGGAGGGCGGCTCCCCAGCGGGTGGGACCCTGGAATCTTTGAAAGGCCAGGCGTCTTTTTTCCCTTAGGGTCGAGCTGAGCCCTCTTGTAAAGAAGAGTGAGCCTATGATCACCAGCACTGCGCCCGCCGTCAGCCAGTAGCCGTGGAACCAAAGTATCGGCGTGAGCATGTGCCCGATGCCATCCATATCCGTGAATATGGCTTCCGGCGTATGTCCAAAGAGCAGGAGGTTATAATTAAAATAATGGAAGTTGTAAACAAGCGTCATCAATACCCATATGATGATACCCAGGGCATGGGCCGCAAATTTATTGTTCACCAGCAGGTGCACGGCATAGGAGAACAGGACCATCTCCAGCATCTGCGGCAGCAGGACGGTGAACAGGGCCGTGAGGTATATAGGGAAATTGAAGTGGTACCAACCTCGGGCGATCTGGACCCCGCAACCCACCAGCAGGGGGACAAGCGCGAGAAAGACCGCCAGACAGCAGAGACTTGTCAGCTTGGACAGGTTCAGCACCCAGGTGGGCGGAGGCAGGGCATCGTTGATAAAGGAGAACCGCGTCTGCCTCTCCCGATGCACCGTCTCGCCTGTGTAAAATATAATGATAAAAAAGATAAAGGACCCTAAGATTTCAACAAATACGTCCATAAAAAAAGATGTACGGGGATAGTCGCGGACCTTAAAATTGCCCGGGCCGTGATAAAATACAAAAGAAAGAAAGATGAGCCCGCCGGATAAAATGATCCAGAAATAGTTGTCCCGTATGATATTCAGCAGCTCGATCCTGGTCAGGCTGAGCCAGGTCTTTCGATGATAGGAGCCTTCCAGGTTGACCTGTACCTTGCGGAATACGGCCCGGATGCCGTTGCGTTTGATGTTTACCGTTGTTTCAGGCGCGGTTGCACGCCGGCTCTGACTACCGCTGAAGAACCGTTCGAAGCTGAACCGTCTGTAGGTGATGAGCAGTATCACCGCGCCTACGGAGGTCCAGATGATGCGATTAAGCAGGATTAACCCATGCATATGGACGACGGATGTATTCAACTGTTCCGGTGACCAGTCGCCTATTTCGTACCGGAATCCATTCATAAGAAATGGATCTGCAATAAAGATCACGGTGGGGTTATTGATATTGCTTAAAAAGAAGTTGGCCAGGAGGTAGCCCAGGAACAGGAAGAGCCCGCTGCTGTAGATCACTTTTACATTCCTGAAAACAGCCACCAGTCCGAAGAAAAGGGCGGAGGTAAAAAAGATATTGGGCAGTATGATGGTGACAAAGGGATAAAAGTAATAGTAGAGGCGGTTGGGGCCATACCGGTCGGCCGGAGCCCATCCCAGCAGCGGGCCCAGCCTGGTGCCCAGCCATACGCCCAGGAATACGCCAATGCCGATGAGCAGGACAAAGAGGAACGAGCCCAGCCAGCGCCCCCAGAAATAGCCCGCTTTTGTAATGGGGTAGGAGAGGTAATATTCTTTTGTATTGTGTTCGATGTCGCGATATAGGGGAACTCCCATGATGGAAGAGCTTGCCAGCATAAGAAAAATACTGGCGGCGGATGAGAAGATGGCCAGCATGGCGGGGGCGTTGAAATGCTCTTTTTCTACCACGGGCAGGGCCCCGTGTGCATAATTGAGAAAGGCGAGTCCAACGGCTAAAAGAAAAAATATATAAAAGGCGGGTCGGCGCAGCCGGTATTTTATTTCGAAAAGAAAGATCTGCAGCAGCATGCGAAAGGTTTATAAGGTGTTTATGTCCATTTTGGCGGCGATATGGCTGAAGTATACGTCTTCCAGATTAGGCTCGCTGGGGGTAAACCCGTTGCCGGGCGCGTTGCCGGCGAGTATACGGATATACAGTTCGCCTGCTTTTAGCTGGGTGGAAAGGATGGTATAGTCTTGCTGGTATCGTATCACCTCGTCTTTTGGGATCATCTTACTATATACTCTTCCATCCATCTCTGTCATGGCCTGCTCCGGCTGACCGCTGTACAGCACCTCACCCTGGCAGATGATGGCAAAGCGGGAGCAGAGGGTGCTGACGTCTTCCACGATATGGGTGGAGAGGATGACGATGGTATTCTCTCCCAGGTGGCTTAGCAGGTTGTAGAATCGGTTGCGTTCCGCCGGATCGAGTCCTGCCGTCGGCTCATCCACGATAATAAGCCGGGGACGGCCGATCAGCGCCTGTGCGATGCCCCATCTTTGTTTCATGCCGCCTGAGAATGTACCCAGCTTCTTTTTTCTGTCCTTATATAAGTTGACGTTGTTGAGCAGCTCGCCTACCAGCTCCTTTCGTTCGCCGGCCTGCTGTACGCCTTTTAGCCGGGCGACGTGGTCCAGCATCTGTTCGGCGGAGATACGGGGGTAGACGCCAAATTCCTGGGGCAGATAGCCAAGTAATTTCCGGACGGCTGTCTTTTCGCGGAGGACGTCCAGATCGTCGAGGAAGACAGTGCCTTCGTCGGCTTCCTGCAGGGTAGCGATGGTACGCATCAGCGAGGATTTCCCGGCTCCGTTGGGCCCCAGCAGACCGAACATACCGTTGGCGAGTGTGAGGTTGACGTCTTTTAGCGCGCGTACGCCGCCCTTGTAGGTCTTGGAAAGACCTCTAATAGTGAGTTGCATATAAATTTTTTATGGAAGGTGTGAGTTACTTCATTGTCCTGTCTTAATCAGCTTGTCCAGGTTGGCCCCTGTGAGGTTGATCCTCGAGTGGGGGGTATGTTGGATATTGATAGAGTCGATGGTAGTTATCTGATCATTGATCTCGGAGAGTTCATCCAGGCGGACGGTGAGTTTGTGGATCATTGCATTCTGATGCAGCACCAGCTTGCAGTTCTCCGCCTGCACCTGCACATGGTCATAATATTGGTTGAGATAGTCCGTGCCACCAGCCCCATAGGTTTCTCCCAGCCAAAGCTGACTATAGGTGGCCTGCACCTGCAGGTTAAGCTTGCCGGGTTGTCTGCTACCCTGCAGGAATGCCAATACCCCGTTCAGCCGGATGTCCGTATGAGGAGGTGCGTGTACGGTGATCCAGGGACGATCGCTGTATTGTTGAAAAACGCCGTGGGGGTTGATGACAAGCAGGCTGTCGCCTCTTACGATCAGTGAATCCTCCATCAGTCTGCAGCTGACCTTGCCATGGGCATCCTCCTGGATCTGTATAAGGAAACTGTCGGAGGGTATCACCTTGACATTGATATCACCCTCCAGAACGACCAGGCGCGGGGCTTTACCTTTATATATGGGGAGCCATCCGGCTTCAGAATGAACGCTGACGATATGTCCCGCTTTTAGCCGGGCATACAATGTGAGATGGACGACGCCAAAAACACCCAGCACCAGGAGCGCGAGGGTCAGTAATAATTTATTGCTTGTCTTCATATATCTTATTGAAAGGTGCTATGAAAAAAACTGTTTTCTGTATTGTTCATACCGGGGCTTTAATTCCTCCGGGTCCATGCCCAGGAGGAACAGACTGCGGAACACCCGGGGCAGATCTTTTTCTATAAACACCTGCTTTCTGTATCGGCCGGCCTGCTCGATGGCGTTGGGGGCCGTAAAGAACCCGATGCCCCGCTGGTTGAAAATGATCTCCTGCTGCTGAAGGAATTCATAGGTCCGCATCACCGTATTGGGATTGACTTCCAGCTGCACGGCCAATTCCCGAACGGAAGGTATGCGCGCCCCGGCCTCCCATTCCTTTAGCAGGATCTTTTCGCAGACATAGTCGGCGATCTGCAGATAGATGCTTTGTGATTCGCTGAACTGCATGTTTACACTTCTTTTTCTTTTAACCGGAAATAGGTGATCACCCAGAACGCGGGGGGGAAGCTGTATTGTATCACAAGGATCAACAACCTTTCAGTTGCTTCCGGCAGCCTGACCATCCGGAATACAGCGGTGTTGTCGGAGTTATCGTACCATCGTAACATATCGTAAGCGTGCCAGCCGTCAGGCAGACGTTCAGTTACCGCCTTATCTGTGAACAAGACAAAGACCAGCCAGAAAAGCAACAGCGCCAGGACGGTCTTTATAAAGCTCCAACGGGTGAAATATACCGAGCCCAGCAGAAAGGCGGATTGGACGGCGAAATAACCCAGGAGGAAGAGATGGAACTTTCTGTCCGGGATGGGCGCCCATGGATTATTCCAGAGGTTAAGCACTTGTACGCTACTGATGGGTTCAAAGGTCCCAGGCCAGTGCTGGTGTTCACGGGCAATGATCCGATTGGCAAGCGATACCATGGGGATATCGACGAGATAGAACACGGCTGTATAGGCCAGGAAGAATAATACTACGCCGAACAGGATACCGCATAAAAGTTTTTCGAGGTGACTGGCGGGTATCGACAAATATTGTATCGCCCTGGATTTGCTGCCCAGCTCGGAAAAAATAGTGCTGGCATAAAAGCATCCGATGAAATAGAGCCCGAAGTAATAAGCGGAGTACTGCAGAAATAAGTTGAGGGGACCGAATTTGTCGATGGTCAGCAGAAAGCCATACCAGGCGGCCAATAATCCTCCCATCGCCAGCAGCGCCAGCAGATAGCGTTTACGATTTTCCGCCCAATGATCGGCTACCAGCATTACCCACCGGCTGAATACAAAAGTTTGGTTCATGCGTTATGGTTTGAATACCCTGTTTATTTTTTCGCTTTCTAAAATGACGGCCTTGTATAACATTTCCAGATCAGGACGGCTGTCCTCCCCGTATGTATTGGGCAATACGAGGGCATTACCTTTCAATGAAGATTCACTATAGAGGGCTTGTGCGGTCTGTTCAGGATCAAAGGACAACGTGAATGTCAATTTTTGAGAGATAGTATCCATGCCCTGGTCGAAGAGGATCCTGCCTTCTTCGATGACGAGGATACGATCTATAAGGTTCTCCAGGTCCTTTACCTGGTGGGTGCTGATCAGGATACATTGACGTTCGTCCAGCGATCCGGCTATCACTTTTCTGAACTGGCTTTTGCTGAGGATATCCAGGCCATTGGTGGGTTCGTCCATCAGCAGGAGGGAGGCATTGACGGCCAGGGCAAAGCTGATAAGCAGCTTTTTTTGCTGACCATAGCTCATCTCCTGCATGCTGCCTTCCAGGGGGATATCGAACCCCGTGATATTGCGGTGGAACTGTTCCTGGCTAAAACGGGGATAAAAGCCTGCAAGGTGTCGTACCCACCGGGAGATGGGGATGGCCGGCAGATGGAATTCTTCCGGCAGCAGGAATACCTGCTGTAAAAAAGCGGGTTGGCGCCGGCGGGGCTCGAAACCCAGCACATCGATGCGTCCTCCTTTTGGAAAGAGAAAGCCTGCCAGGCTCCGGAGCAGGGTGGATTTACCTGTCCCGTTCTGTCCCAACAGCCCATAGATGTGCCCTGGCTCAAGGTGAAGGTTAAGTCCCCTGAAGATAGGCTTACGCCTGTAAGCAAAACTAAAATCCTGGATGTTTACCATTTTAGTGTACTAGTTAAGTAGTGCACTAAGGTCTAAAAAGAATCCGATAGCTCCAAATAAAATTTTTAGAATAAGAAAGGCTTGCTAAAATGAGTATATTCATCCCTGTTTTTGTCTCAATCATCCTGTTATGTCTCAACCAACTATTGCACCCCCCACTCAACGACTGTATTCACTGGATGCTCTTCGCGGACTGGATATGTTCTGGATCATCGGCGGCGAAGAGATCTTTCACAGCCTCGCAAAGATCACGGGCAATCCTTTCTGGAAAACATTGTCCGAGCAATTCGATCATCCGGCATGGAACGGTTTTCACTTTTATGACCTTATTTTTCCTTTGTTCCTTTTTATCGCGGGTGTGGCGACGCCTTATTCGGTGGGAAGAGAACTGGAGAAGGGGGCATCCCGGCAAAAGTTGTTATGGAGGGTGATACGCAGGGGGCTGGTGCTGGTGATATTAGGGATCATCTATAATAATGGGCTCAGGATACATCCGTTGTCGGAAGTCCGTTTTCCCAGTGTACTGGGGCGTATCGGGCTTGCCTATATGTTTGCGAATATCATCTATCTTTTTACTAAGCAAAAGGGGCAGATCATCTGGCTGGCCGGATTGCTGATCGGGTACTGGTTGTTACTCGCGCTGAATTCCGCACCCGGGTTCCCCCGCGGAGATCTCACCATGCAGGGAAATTTTGCATCTTATATCGACAGGTCCATTATCCCCGGCCGGCTTTATCTGGTGATCCATGACCCTGAGGGTCTGGTGTCCACGATCCCTGCCATCGGTACGGGACTCATGGGTATACTCACCGGTCAGCTTTTGAGGAACAGTCCGCTGTCGCCGTCCGCAAAAGCGATGCGTATGGCTGTGGCTGGCGCTGTTTCCGTGGCGCTATCGCTCGTGTGGAATTTTGTATTCCCTATCAATAAAAATCTTTGGACGAGTTCGTTCGTGTTATTGGTAGGTGGGCTCAGCCTGCTGTTCCTGTCTTTGTTCTATTTTATCATCGATGTAAAGGGGCATAAGAAGTGGGCCTTCTTTTTTACCGTGATAGGTATGAATTCCATCCTTATTTATATGTCCAGCCGTTTTATCAACTGGAAATATGCCACGGACGGATTTTTTATGTGGTTTAATCAATTGGTGGGAGAGCCCTGGAATGCCTTTACCTGGGTCTTCTGCTTTCTGGCCGTCAAATGGGCGCTGTTGTATTTTTTGTATAAAAAGAAGGTGTTTTTACGGGTATGATGGTTTCGCTGAACTGACACATCTGATCGAGCAGGACGGATAGTTCTTCCCCTTTGCCTGTCAGGGCGTATTCTACTTTTGGAGGGATCTCGTCGTAGTCGGTCCTTGTGATCAGGCCATACTTTTCGAGGAGTTTCAGTCTGTCCGAAAGGATGGTGTCACTGATGTATTTCAGATCATCCTTGATCAGCTTAAAACGGTTGTTACCTTCCTCGATGCAAAAAAGCACATCGGTGAACCATCTTTTACTTACAAGGTCTAACATTTCGTTCAACGCGCATTTCTCTTCGAGATAGGCCTGGTTGCGGTAGTTAGTTGAACTTAGTTTTCTCTCTGACATGATAACAGTGTTTTTTGCAAAATAAACAAAAATGTAGCCGGAATCCTGAAAAGAACGACTATTTTGCCGCGAAAGTTGCCAATGAAGTCTTTTACGGCCGCTGATATTGCCAATTTTTTGCATGGAAGGGCAGGAGCCGGCGCTGATTACAAGTGCAATCCTGCGCCCTGCACAGGGAAGATAAGCTTTACATGAAGGGGGTTATAATCCTGCAGTTCCTGCTGTATGCGTTTTTCCTGATCACCGGAAGGTTTCCGGTGGGTAATGACAATGGGAAGGTCCTGCATGGCGGCTGTGCCTGTTACTTGTCCAAGCCGGCGTAATTCATCCATCAACAGACGGGGGGTAAGGTGTCCAAACAGGAGCTTTTCAGGCTGCTGGTTGGAAAAAGAGGTTTCTATAAAAATAGCATGAAGCCGGCCTTTTTTGATCAATGGCCCTACCTTCTGCCACAACCGGTTTAATTTATCGGTATGTTCGATGGTGTCAGCGCCTGTATCACCCAGGTACAGCAGATAGGTGTCCCCAGACCGGATCAAAAAGGCGGTGCTTTGGTATGGCTCGCCATGACTGAGAGGGAAGGCTTCCACCCGCATGGAGGTGCCTGTCAGCGGCATTTCCTGTCCGGCCTCAAGGAGAGCATAATGATATTTCTTCAATACGGGTTTCTCCCCCGCATCGGCAAAATTTGCCCAGGCGGCCCACGTAAAATATTTTTCTTCCAGGACCTTGAGGGTATATGGCATGCCGTAGATCGTCTTTGACGTATCGTCGGGGGAATTGATGATCAGGCCGGCCACATGGTCAAGGTGTGGATGGGAGATACAATAGCCTTTGATATGTGTTCTCAGGATATTGCTGACACTACCGGACAAGCTATTGTTGTCAATGGCTTTTTGGATACCAGCATAGATGGTGCCGGCGTCCAGACATATATAGTCATTACTATCTGCCGGCGCCACCATATAGGCGGAAAGATTACTCTCGTCCAGCCCTCCTTTTACACCCAGTGGTATCACTGTAAAGGCAGGGGCATGCGGGAGTTGGGCACATACGGTTAAAGGAAGGAGAAAAAGGGGGATGATCAGCGATTTAAGGATATACATACCGTAAATCTACGAATCCTTTATTGTTTCGGCTTTTGGGTTTTTATTCAGGAGCCGACGACCGCGGCATGAACGTTGGTCCCTGTCAGTTTTTCTACGAGCAGGATGATCTTGTCCCGTTCTTTACGGAGGGCTCTGATCTCATTTTCCAGGAAAGCGATCTTTTCATCTTTGCCACAGATGACCTGTCCATATAACTGGCGGGTATTCTCGATGATCTCTTTCCAATGATCTTCTTTTATAGAGGCTGCGGAGGAGCCGGAGTCTGAGAAGGAGATGACGGGTTCTTTGTCGGACAACAGTTCCAGGGGAGGGATGTTCAGGATAGCGGCCAGTCTTCCCAGGCGTTCGGCTGTCAATTTTGTAAGGTTGTTCTCGATACGGGAATAAGCGTGTTGTGTGATACCCAATTTTTCGGCGATGTACTCCTGGGAATAGTTACGGAATTCTCTCAATAGTCTCAGCTTTTGTCCGGTCATAAGGATGCGTAGATTAGTTGGATGAATAGATCATTCAACAAGCTGCTTTTTATAAGGGGACATTTCAGGGGTTACCAACCAGAGCTTCAACTACATAGTATAATTACTATACATACGTAAAGGGGAGTGTTTTAGATTTTACAGGGCTGGCTTTTTTTAGCTGATCGTACCCCAAAAAGCCACGTATGCGGGAAAGTGATAAATTATCCATACATGGAATAAACTATCCATATCCCGGATAGGATATGCAGGACCCTCTTCCCAATTTTACAATACACTGCGATTTTGCGGTGCTCCTGAAAAAACTAAAAGAATGAAACGTTTAGACTTTGCCGCTATGGAAAACATCCAGGGTGGTCTTGCAGGTAACATCATGATTACCCTGCCCATTACCAGCTTGTTATCAACTCTTGGACTGGGTTCTCTTGCCGGCATCGGACTTGGCATCGGCCTGGGTATCTCTTACAACATCGAGTTGCCGGCATTGCCTTCTTTGCCCCTTGGTCTGTAAAATTTTCCAATGACAGGATGGGGATCATTCCGGGTCCGTCCTGTCTTTCTTTGCTTAACACGTCATCCTATGACCGAACTGGCTGCGACAGGACAAAACTCCGCTTCATCAGACAACACCTCTCTCTATACCATCAATGCCTGGTGGGTTTTTGCCGGCATCTGTCTTATTTATCTTTTCTTCAACTGGTGGCTTCAAACCCAGGTGTTCACCGACCAGGTATATTACTATTCTTTGGGTGGGCGGGTCAGTGCGGAGAAACTTGCCGCCTTCCTGGATGCGCAGCATCACATGTCTTTTTTGAGCTATGTCCTGGTGCCTGTCACGCTGGTGATCAGGATGACGCTTATTGCTTTTTGTTTGCTTGTCGGCTTGTTGCTTACCTCTCAAAAACTATCCTTTAAAGCCATTTTCAAGATCGTACTCTTTGCTGAATCAGCGTTTGCAGCGGGTGTTTTGTTGCGGCTGCTCCTGCTTGCATTTTCAAAGGACATAGAAAGCCTGGGACAATTCGAGACTTTTGCCCCCCTGTCTCTGTACAGCCTCATAAATCCTTCTTCAGTTCCCGCCTGGCTGACATATCCGCTGCAGACGCTTGATCTTTTTCAGGTGGCTTATTGCCTTTTACTGGCAGTCGGCCTGCGTCATTTTCTTCTTTGGCCTTTTAAAAAGGCGCTGAGACTTGTGTTATACAGCTATGGACTGGGGCTTCTCTGCTGTATGATCGCCTTTGCCTTTTTTATTTTTAGCAATTCTTAGTTTAATTCATCCCTCTATGCAAAAGACCCGACCCTATACCTTTCGTCTTCAACACGACCAATATGATTGTGGTGTTGCCTGTCTGCGTAATATCCTGGGGTATTACAGTGCCGACATATCGGTGGAAAAGCTGCGGGAATGGAGCGGTGCAAGCATACAGGGCACCACTTTACTGGGCCTCCATCAGGCGGCCGGGCAGGCGGGTTTCAAGGCGGAAGGCGCCCGTGCAGGTTCTGTGGACGATTTGCTGGAGGTGCAATATCCCTGTATCCTGCATGTGACCATCGAGGGCACAGGACTGCATTATGTCGTATACTACCGGCACGAGGGTGAAAAATTCCTTATCGGGGATCCTGCAAAGGGTTTGCTCTATCTCAGCCGGGAAGAGTTGGAAAAGATATGGACGGACCATACATTGTTGTTGTTAGAGCCCGGCGAAAAGCTGGCGCAGTGGCAAAACCAGCGGAAGAAAAAATTCCATTGGCTGGGACAAACGCTAAAGGAAGACCTGCCGTTGCTGTATGCCGCACTGGGACTGGGTATTGTCTGCGCGGCGCTGAACCTTTCCACGGCTATATTCTCCCAGCGGCTGCTGGACCATATTTTGCCGGCCCATGATCAAAAGGGATTGGTGATCGGACTCGTCCTGCTGGGTCTGCTGCTGATACTAAAAAGTGTATTTTCCTTCCTGCGTCAACACCTGCTGATACGTCAGGGTTTTGCCTTCAATTTACGGATCACAGGCAGTTTTTTCCGCAGCATCCTGTTCCTGCCCAAATCATTTTTTGACCATCGTAAGACGGGCGATCTGATCGCACGTCTCAATGATACGCAGCGTATTCAACAGGCCGCGGCCTATATATTGGGGGAGATGACCATTCAACTGTTGATCCTGCTGGTGACCCTGGGATTTGTGTTTTATTATTCATGGTCTATTGGGTTATTTTGTCTGATGATGATCCCCGTCATCTATGGCATCGTCAAATATTTCGAAGGCAGCATCATACTGGGGCAGCGTTCTGTCATGCTGGCCCACGCTCAGAATGAAAGCAACTATGTAGATACTATCAGAGGTATACATACGGTGAAGGTAATGAATAGAGAATCGCTTTTCTCCGGCATTGCCGCCAACTTTTTTTTAGCTTTACAAACATCGGTAATGCAACTTGGAAAGATCAGGATCCGTTTTAATATCCTATTAGAGATCAGTACGGCGCTTTTTCTGCTCACCGTCATCGGGTGGGCCGCCGCCTCCACCTGGCACGGGTCGATGCGCACGGGTCAGATGATCGCCATCCTGCAACTGGCGGGGATGCTGATGCAGACCGTCATACTTGTGGCGCTGACCAACCTCCAGGTGCAGGAGGCTGCCGTAGCGCTGGACAGGATGTACGAGTTCACGATGCTGGACCCGGAGCATCCGGCAGAGACGGCGCCCGTACCTAGCGACCCTTTGCCCTATTTTGAAAGACTGTCTATTCATCAGGTGGGGTTTCGATGGCCGGGAAAAAAATTATTGCTAAAGCATATCTCGTTGGAATTGAGAAGAGGAGAGATCATCGCTTTATCGGGGGAGAGCGGGCAGGGGAAAAGCACGCTGTTACAGGTGCTGCAGAAATTCTATCCTTATGAAGGAGGTCCGTTGCTGATCAACGACAGGGAGTTGTCGACCATCGACACCATCGTCTGGCGAAAGGTCATTGGGGTCGTCCCCCAGGATATCGCGGTATTCAGCGGTACGCTGCTGGCCAATATCTGTCTGGACCCTTCCACGGAACATATCGACAAGGTCCGTCGTTTTTGTAAGGAATACGGCTTTGACAAATTTTTTGAGAGCTTTCCACAATCCTATGCCACGTTGCTTGGTGAGGGAGGCGTTGCTCTTTCCGGCGGGCAGAAACAACTGTTGGCGCTGGCGCGCTGTCTCTATCCGGGACCCCAGCTGCTGCTGCTGGACGAACCGACAGCGGCCATGGATGCACAGACAGAGCAATTTGTCATTTCGGCCCTGGAACGGTACAAGCAGGAGGCGGGGATATTGATCATCTCCCATAAAGATTCGCTGACGCTGACAGCTGACAGGGTATATCAGATCGAGGAAGGGGTCAGTTGCGAACTATCCCGTACCTTTACCTATGGAAAAAACACACCATTACACCACGGCCCTCACCTGGATAGGTAATAAGGGCGAAGGTACTGCCCATTACAGAGCTTACGACAGGGATCATATCCATTCCGTTGCCGGCAAACCGGACATCCCCGGGTCCTCCGACCCATCATTCCGGGGCAACAGGGAACGGTACAACCCGGAAGAACTGCTGGTGGCCTCTCTCTCCTCCTGTCACATGTTGTGGTATTTACATCTTTGCTCCGTCAATAATATCGTCGTCGTGGAATATCGTGATCAGGCCGAGGGGCTAATGATGGAGAGGCCGGACGGCAGCGGATATTTTAAAGAAGTCATTTTGCGGCCTGTGGTGACCATCACGGATGCATCCGGGATAGAAAAGGCAAAGGATTTACACCATGAAGCAAACAAGATGTGCTTTGTCGCAAATTCCATGAATTTCCCGGTGCATCACCAGCCGGAGTTCAAAGTCGCGGCTCCGCAGATCTAATTCACCTGCAACAGGATCTTGCCGATGTGTCCGCCGCTTTCCATCAGCTGTTGGGCTTCGCCTGCCTGTTTCAGCGGGAATGTAGTATAGATAATGGGTTTTACCGCGCCATTGGCCACCAGCGGCCAGACAAATTTTTCGACCTCGGCTGCAAGCTGCGTTTTAAAAGCCGTATCCCGGGGTTTGAGCATGCTGCCTGTTACTACCAGGCGTTTGCTCATGATCTCCGAAATATCGATAACGCCTTTTCTCCCTCGCATGGAATTGATGAATATCATTCTTCCGTCCGTCCGCAGCAGGCGTATATTCTTCTCCGTAAAATCCCCGCCCGTCATATCCAGTATTACGTCCATGCCTATCTCTTTAAATGCCTCCTCAAAATCGGCGGTCTTATAATTGACGGCTTTTTTGGCGCCCAGGGATTCGCACCAGCGGCATTTTTCGTCGGTGCCCGCGGTCGTATATACGGGGGAGCCCAGCGCTTTTGCCATTTGGATGGCAGTGACGCCGATGCCGCTGGTACCGCCGTGGACCAGGAGACGTTCGCCCGGCTGCAGCTTACCTGTACGGAAGACATTCAGCCAGACGGTGAAGATGGTTTCGGGGAGGGCCGCGGCCTCTACCAGACTCATTCCGTTGGGCACGGGCAGACATTGTCCTTCGGGTACGGCCACGTATTCGGCATAGCCTCCGCCCGTCACCAGGGCACAGACAGCATCTCCTTTTTTCCATCGGACTACTTCCGGTCCGCAGGCTTCAATATGCCCGGAAACCTCCAATCCGGGGATGTCCAGACCGGACGCGCCGCCATAGACGGCAGAACTGCGGGAATAGACGTCGCTACGGTTAAGCCCAGCCGCAGCAACCCGGATCAGTACTTCTCCGGCGGCAGGAACAGGGGCAGGTAATTGATGCATTTCCAGGACTTCGGGTCCTCCTTTACGCGTGATGAGTATCGCCTTCATGAGACAAAGGTAAGACAAGTCATTATTTCACAGGAACATAATCGTTATCTCCTATGCTGAAGGTGTCTTTTGTTTTGGGATAGAAATAGAAGCACCGGCGGACGACCGTCCCGTTGTTATAATGTAACTCCAGCGAATATCCGTCGAAGATATAGACGCCTGCGGCATCCTTGTTGGAGTAGGCGGTGACTGAGCCTGTGGGACCCGAGTTGGAGCCTCCGCCTGAGCTCACCCTTGTAAATTGTCCCTGATCGCTAAAGGTAATATTGCCGGACGCATAGACCATGGCCCCACCGCCCAGGGCCGTGTTGCCACCCCCTGATATTGTATGGTAAGAACCTGTGATCTTTTCATTTTTTACCGCCGGACGGCCCCAGAACCAGTTTTTGTCCCATTTGTCTGTCTTGTGATCACTATTCATCGTGACGGACAGGGTCTTGTCTTCCAACTTCCAGGTACCCCATTGGTTTGGCTCGGACACGCGGGAACCGGGGACATCCAGGTCATAAGGGCTTACTTCACAATGTTTGTAACAGGTGCCATCCTGCAGCAGCAGGTAGCTATTGTATACTATGATCGTCATACCGCCGACCCCGGTGCTGTATTCCAGGTGCATGGCGATACCCCGTATCTGGGAAGGCTGCAATCCCTGGCCCGGCGCGGTTGTGGGTGTTCCCTTTTTTTGTGGGGGTGTTTTTTGTGTTGCGGCGGGTTTGTCATTTGATGCAGTGCTGTTTTCCGGCAATCCCCCTTCTTTTTTACAGATGGTTATAAAATGCTGTACGGCAGTGGTCATATAGGGTTTGATAGAAGACACGGGCGACTCGATGATCCGTCCATAACGTACCAGTCCATCGGCCCGTGTGAAGACCATATAGCTCACCAGCCATTGTTTGCCGGCCGCGTCTTTTACACCGACGGAATAGAATTTTATGGTTTTTATATCCTGTTCGCCAGGCTTGCCGGGGAGCGGGGTGTAATGCAGGTCGGCGAGGTCCTTTTGCACGATGTTTGGCAGCCAGTCTGCCAGGTCGCCATTGCCGGCCGCTACCGGCGGGTATATATCATAATTGATGGGAATACTGCCGATAAGCGCCGTGGGGGTATAACTGTAATGTCCACCGTCCGTCTTCATTTTCCAACCCTGAATGGGTCCGATGGGCGACTGGGCCCTGGCGGGCAGAGCTATGGATAAGGTCATATATAAAAGGCCGTGTAGAAGATGCTTCATGTCAGGGTCAGTACAATTTTCAGACCAGTGGCCGGGCAGGGTGTTTATTTTTTGCATAAATACCGGAAATCAGGGATATCAACAACAGGAGCAGGGTCAGGATACCTGTCACCCACTGTATGGACTCACCGAGGTAATACGACCGGGGATGGAAGACGAGCCGGATGGTGTGCCTGCCGGCGGGGACGGAGATGCCTCTCAACGCATAGTTCGTCCTGATGATGGGGGTTTCCACTCCGTCGATAAAAGCCTTCCAACCCTTTTTATACCAGACCTCGCTAAAGACGGCAAAACGTCTGTGTTCAGTGGAAGACCTGTAGATCATCTCATCATTGTCATTTTGTGTCAGCCAGATCTTATCGCTGCGCCCTCCGATATCGTCAAAAATAACACGATGGCTATCAGCCCTGAGAAGGGCGGCTGTATCCTTTGCGTCCAGGTCTGTCAGGGCGGCCATCACGTCTTCCGGGGAGTTGTAATATTTGACACCCTGTACAAACCAGATAGGACCGCAGGCGCTGTCATTACGGATGACGGTATTGTCCGGCTCGATGATATAGCGGGTGTTCAACATATTGATCACAGGCTGACAGCGGGGATAATTTTCCAACTGATGCCCGATGAGGTCCTGATAGATGCTCAGCTTGGCGGCATGATAACCCCCGATGCTGTGGTGAAACCAGGCTGTGGGAGCGCCATACGTAAGGGAATACCGCCGGTCGAATACCCTATAGTACCCCGTGTCTCTCAGGATAAACTTATCCGCCGCGGTCGCCACCTGGTCGCCGGGTTTATCCGCTGCAGGTTTATAATTATCGTTGTTGAGGTATTGTACGTCGATGCCGATGACGTCTGAGAAGGCCAGGGCGCCGATGGCGATCAGAAGGACAGGGCGGCTGATCCTGTGTTTTATATAGAGCCCTGCCGCCAGGGCTGCCGCCGCCATAAAGAGGAAAGTGCGAATAAGGGAATAAAGAAAGAGGGTTTTACGGTCATCCTTTAAGGCTTGCAGAAAAGAGAGCATATGCTTTCCCGTGGTGCTGTCCACCTCTGCGGCATGTCTGAGGAACTGTCTGTCGTACCAGGTCGTATAGTCCAGACGGAAGTACAGCCATAAGACGATAAGGAGGATACCGGCGGTCATCAGCAGACCCTGGTAGTATCTTTTTTTTACTTTTTCATCCGGGCTGGTCAGTATATGGTTTAAGGTGAGCGCTGCCAATACGGTCATCAGAAAAACGGGTATCACCAGGATGACGCTGGGCGCCCGGAACTTGTTGTAAAAGGGCAAGTACTGCAACAGCAGCCGGTTGAATTCCGCGAAATACCCGCCCCAGCTCATGAGGACGGCCAGCAGTGCGGTGGCGGCGATCCACCATTTATGGGCATGATCCAGGACGAACATACCCAGCAATGCCAACAGACAGATGACGGCACCCGCATACGCCGGCCCGGCCGTGCCGCCGATGCCGCCCCAATAAAAGGTCAGCAGGTCTTGTTGTCGTATATCCTTTGCTACGTCAGGAGGCTGCGCCTCAAGGGAAGCTATGGCTTTTGAATCCCGGGCTGTCAATTCGGGGCCGGAGCTGCCGCCGTACATTTTTGGCACCATCAGGATAAATGTTTCGGTGGGGTAGAGGCTATAGCTAAAGGCGTAATCTTCACTCAGTCCACCTTTGGCCGAGAGGTTGCCGGCCAGTTCGCTGCCCCCGCGGATCGAGGCCTCGCTGATGTCGGAGGTGGTAAAGATGAGAACGGAATTGCATAATATTCCTATAAGACAACAGAGGGATGCCAGTGCCGCCGATATAATAAGGTGTCGCCAGTCTTTTTTTATTATCCACCGGACGACATAACCGGCGGTCATGCCACCCGCGATGATGAGTCCATAATAAAATATCTGCATATGGTTGGCTGCGACGATCATGGCGGTACATAGGGCTGCCATCGCGGCTCCGCAGACATATTTTTTTTCATATATCAGCATTAGTCCGGCGATGAAGGCGGGCAGCAGGGCGATGGTCTGCATTTTTGTTTCGTGGCCAACGGAGATGATGACGGGGTTATACGTAGCGTACGCATAGGCGAGTCCGCTGATCACACCGACGTAAGGGTTCACCCGTAGTACCTGTGTTAGAAAATATATGGAGACACAGGCCAGGAAGAAGAAGCTGGCAGGCGTCGGCAGTCCCAGGGTCAGCAGCTGGAAGGCATAATATTGGGGCCCAAAGGCTTTTGTTTCCATGGCGATGAGGTAGCCCGGCATGCCGCTGAACATGGTTGGGGTCCATAGGGGGAAATGGCCGTGCTGTTGTTTGTATTGGAAAGAGCCGTGGGACATGGCTCTCCATTGTGTCATGTCTTCCTGTACCAATACTTTATGCTGGAATGCCGGTGTGCAATAGACGACGGCTATGAGGAGGAAAATGAGCAGGGCGATGCCATGGGGTAGGAGGCGCTGCCACCATTTTTTTTGCGTCATGGGGTTAAAAATAAAGTAAATTTATTGATCAAACCTTATGGCTATGAAAGCGCCGCGTAAATGGATGAACAATACTGTTATCCGTCATTTATTACATTGGATAGGAGCATGTCTTTTCCGGATAGAAACTATCAGCCCGGGGCGCCGTCGCCGGCGCCGGGGCGTGTGAGGAAAGCGGGGAAGCGGCATCGGGAGGTGGATAGCGTGGCAGCTGTGTCTCAGGATACAGGGAGGTAAGCGGTAAATGATTGGTAATGGCAAATTGTTTCTTTCAATAAAATGCGGTAGAATTGCGACGGGTTTTTTGAAAAAAGTTCAACTTCCGATGCTTTATAAAGTAGGTAGGGTCTTATTTTTTTGCGCGGCGCTCACTGCATTGGGCTTTGCTCTTTACAGGGATCTAACCATTGGTTCGTTGTACCCGATGGACCTTCGCAACCGGGTGGTGGGTGCCAGGTTGATGCATGACGGCATATCCCCCTATTTCTATAAATGGAAGGCTGGTGATCCTGTACGTTATTATGATCCGTACAATTTCAACGGCTATAAGGTATCGATAATGACGGCCAGCCCCTTCTTTCACCTTCTGATGGAACCGCTCGCCGAGCTGCCGCAATGGAAAATACAATACTGGTGGGTGGCAATACAGTACCTGGTCTTGTCGGCAATGGTTTTATTGTCGCTGGCGATGATCGATGGACTCAGGGGAAAGTTCATGGTGCTTATTTTTGCGCTGCTGTTCCTATATACAGATGCCTGGAAGCTTGCTATTCAGAATGGGCAGAACTATATCTTCATCCCTTTTCTGGCCATGTGTGTGTATTTCGCGTTGGTCCGGATGCCTGCGACGCCCATATGGGCGGTTGCCGCGGGGACTTGTTCCATTTTATTGGTACTTATACGACCTAATGCACTGGTATTCTTTTTACCCGCTCTGTTTCTTCTGTGGGACTTTGGCCGCGTGCGGTTGATAGCGTTTTTTATTCCCGTCCTGCTGCTGGCGGGCTGGACATTAGCAAACCCCCACCAGCGTGCCTTATGGAAGGATTATTATGTGAACATCGGCGAACAGGAAAAGATCCATCATTATCTTCATCCAACCGAACAGATAAATGCACCCGATCCTTGTTATTATGACTGGGAAGGCATGCATGGACCCAAGATAGATCCCTTTGCCGAGAATCTTCCCTTGCAGGTTCATACGGAGATAGGTAATGTTTTTTACCTTGAATCGCTGATCTTTAAGTGGAACATGCCAATATCTTTGCTTTTGTCGGCCCTTGCGGTAGTGCTGCTGGTATTGACGGCTCTTTACTATTTCAGTGTCAGGCGTTCCCAAAGTATACGATGGGTAGTCTTCGATCCGGCCACGACCCTTATATTCGGGTATTGTCTGTATATGATCGCGGATCTTTTCTCACCCATTGTCCGCAACCAGTATTATACCGTCCAGATATTGTTCCTTGTGCTACTGTCCCCTGGCGTTCCCTGGTTATCCGGCAAATGGGTACAAACTGCCATGCTGGTGGGAATAATACTAAACATCACACATTTTTCATTTGTCAAAATGCAGCATACTATCGGGGAATACCTGGTAATAGGGACCATTACGTTATATTCGCTGCTGAATAACCATAAACCCCGCGAATGGAGACAGCAATCATCATTGGCGCAGGCCCCGCAGGATTAACGGCCGCGTACGAGCTCCTTACGAAAACAAATATCCGTCCTATTCTCATAGAAACGGAAAGCCAGGTGGGAGGGCTTTCCAAGACCGTCAATTATAAAGGTAACCGTATTGACATAGGAGGACACCGGTTCTTTTCGAAATCTGCCAAAGCGTTGAACTGGTGGCTGGATTTCCTACCCCTTGAAGCCTCCACTGCGCCCGGACCCTTCCGTATCCAGTACCATCAGCAAAGTACGGAACTCAATGCAGACGCGAATCATAAAGGAACCGGCGAAAATGTGATGATGGTGCGACCCCGTAAATCGAGGATCTACTACCGGCGTAAGTTCTTTGATTATCCCCTGCAGATGAACGGTCGTACGATCAGCAATCTCGGGCTGCCGAAGATGGCGAAGATCCTCTCGTCCTATACCCGATCCAAACTCTTTCCCATCCGACCTGAAGATAACCTGGCCGAGTTTTTTATCAACCGGTTTGGCAGGGAACTATACGAAACGTTTTTCCGTGACTATACGCAAAAGGTATGGGGCGTCCCTTGTGAAAACATACCTTCTGACTGGGGGCGACAACGGGTGAAAAACCTCGACATCGCCGGCCTGATCGGGCATGCGCTTCGCTCATTTTTGCCGGGCCGGCGGCCAGACAATCGCCAGGACTATACAAGCCTGATAGAACAATTCCTGTATCCGAAATATGGCCCCGGCCAGATGTGGGAAGCTGTGGCAGAGGAAGTTGAAAAACTGGGAGGCAAGATCCATTTTAATACTTCAGTGACCGGTCTGCGAGGTGACGGAGAGAACCGGTTTGTCACCCTGGAATTGCTGCATCATCCCGATGGAAAGGTATCGACTATCACAGGCGATTATTTTATCTCCACCATGCCCATGAAGGAACTGGTGGGTGGTATAACGGGGATCCCTCTGCCTGACTCCGTAAGGACGATTGCCGAACAACTGGAATACAGGGACTTTATCATCGTGGGTATTCTGACTTCCGGACTTTCTCCCGAGAATACAAATGAACCTTTGAATGACAATTGGCTTTATATTCAGGATAAACAGGTGATGGCCGGGCGGGTTCAGCTCTTTCATAATTGGAGCTCTTACCTTGTGAAAGACCCTGCTAAGAGTTGGATCGGTGTCGAGTATTTCTGCAACGAACAGGATGCTTTTTGGCAGTCGGATGATGAAACAATCAAGGGGACGGCTATACGGGAAATGGAAATGATCGGTATCTTACAGAAAGAGCAGGTCCTGGACGCAGTAGTGGTAAGAGTCCCCAAGGCCTATCCTTCTTATTATGGCGTATACAGCCGGATGGGAGAGATCAGGGAGGCGCTGGACAAGATTGAGAACCTGTATCTCGTCGGCAGGAACGGTATGCATAGGTATAACAACACCGACCATAGTATGCTTACTGCCATGGAAGCTGTCGACAATATTGCGTCTGGTAGAAAGGATAAGTCAAATATTTGGGATATCAATATAGGAGATGAGTATCATGAGAAGGGATGATGCATCTGCTGAGTCTAATAGATGAGATTTTTATATCTTGCAGGATGTCTAATCGTAAGAATATTATGGTGGCATATCCATATAATAACACCTCTCTGGAAAATTTAAAAGGGGAACGATGGGTGGATATACCGGGCTTGGATGGCTACTTTTGCGTTTCCAATTTAGGTAGGGTGAAAAGAAATGAGTACGAGGTGACATACCGGAATGGATATGTCCATGTAAAGCCGTCCATGATAATAAAACCACAGTTAGTAAAAAGTCCCAATGATTTCATTGGGGATCACACCTATCATCTTTGCGTGAATTTTACATTAAGCGGGGTTAGATATAGTTATACCATTCCACGTCTGGTCTATTACTGCTTTGTAAAGCCATTCGACCTGAGGGACACAAATATTATTATCATGACAAAAAATCATGATAATAAAGATATCCGGCCGGGCAATTTAGTGATAGCCACTCGCGGAGAAAGAATGCAGCGAGTAGCGGCAAGAGGCAGATTTGATAGCCCTCTACTGCATATGTCGAAGGAAGCACGTTCTAAAATGCTTTTGAATGTCGCCAGGGCACAGCAGAAGGAAGTATCCCAATACAGTCTGTCGGGAAAGAAAATACGAACCTATGAAAGCATGGCAGCAGCCAGCCGGGTACTTGGATTATCTGAAGGGATTATCAGCAAGGCTGCAAGAGGTAAACTGGTGACAGCCGGCGGCTATGTCTGGCGTTGGGGGAAGGAGAAAAAAATAGATATGCAGGGTTTCCTGGCGGCCCGACGAAAGACCATTAGGGAAAAGAATGGTTCCAGGATCACTCAATATAGTTTTACCGGCAAGCGGATCGCCATTTACGCTACTGCCACGGATGCGCAGGAGGCTACGGGCATATCTGCAGGTAACTGTCTTAAAGTAGTCAATGGCATTAACAAAAGCGCTGGCGGCTTTTACTGGAAAAAGGGCGCCGGCCCGGCAAGAATTGATCTGAGGAGATATAACCTGGGAGATCGGTCCGGCGCAATAAAACGCAGGAAAGCTGTTGCCCAATATAGTCTTAACGGAAAATATATCCGGACATTTCCCAGCGTTACAGATGCTGCCAGATATGTGGATATAGGTATAATTGGCATATCAGCCGCTTGCCGGGGTCACCAATTATCTTGTAGAGGATATAAATGGAAGTTTGTCTAATCCGGGATGTTTAATTCTGATCGGTGGATTCCCCGTCCTTTCTGTCAACGTCAAGTCTACTGGCAGTGTATTGACCTCCTCCCGAATAATCGGTCCACTGAAAAGTAGAGAAATCGGGCAAAATTTCATAACTTAATAACAACGAAATATCATTAGGGAAGTAAGTTATTCATCCTTACCTTCTGGCTGTAGGCATGAACACAAAAAAGCCAGGAGATTATCCCGGCTATATGAGAAGGCTAGTAGTCTTTATTGCTTACTCTTGATTGGGAAAAGCAGATGGTTTGATACATTACCGGCTACATTACCTTCTTTAATTCATTAGGTGATAAAGTAAATGCCCATTACCCAATCTGTTCAAAATATTCGACAAACTCCCTTTCTGACCCTTGAGCTAAAATGATTCCGCCAGAGGCAATTAACTCAAACCCTGATTTTTTGTCTATTGCGTAGCTGATAGTTTCTGATGTTTCTTTGTCTTTTTCTATTATGACTGATATATCGACATTATTCCAAGAAAATGGCCCATTAATGTGCTCACAACTAGCAGCTACGATATATACTATATTTTCTTGCGTTGACAAATTAACTTGTAGAAAGATTCTGTTGAGTGTCAATTTAAATGCCCATATTTTGGCCCGCCCACCTTGATACGTTCTCAATGTAGAGTTAATATCGTTCAATTCTGTTATAGTTATCATGGTTTTACAAATTTTTCTCCATTCCATTTCACTTCCTGCCCATCTATTTTAAAAGTTGTTTTCTTTAGAAGGCTGGGGTCATTACGAATATAATCAAACTCATAATTTGTTACTCCTGGCTTAGGATGGGCAGGGTCAAAGTGTGTAACATCAAAAGATATAGCATCTGCTTTTTGGACGGCTTCCCGGAATGATTCTTTAAAGCTATAATTGTCCATCAATTGTTTTCCCCCAATCCACCTTCGTAAGCCCAGCGTTTTGCCAAGTAATGGCGCCCGTTCCACGATGATTGTATAAATCCTCCTCTAAGCCAAGCCTAATTGTTTTTCCTCCGCTGGTTTTCAATGATGGCCCTGGAGTGGGCTTCCCTGATATTGTTTTTGAAGATATATCAGACGTGTTCGTAGATATATCTTCAGCGACAGAACTTGGTGCTGTTTCATTTTTGAATGGCACCTTTGGTGTTTTTGCAACAATCCCATTGAATACTTTGCTTAATAGAATCCCGGTAATCTCCCCAGTCACAACAATATTCATGGTTTCCATTCCATCCTTTACCTGCTTATCATCTTTCTTTATGATTCCAGATGTGAATTTGCCCATTCCATACAATGACACTCCATCAAAGAAAAGGCTGGCTAGTGAACCACTGCCGGCTGTTATCATTCCGCCTACAAATATGAAGGCATGTTTATTGTGCTCATATATTATTTCACCTGCATGCTCAGGATCTTTTTTGTAGAGACTGGCTTCGTAGTCTCTACGACTCCATTCATTGTGTGCATAATTTGCAGGGTTGTCTGGTTCTGCACCGTCTATGTCAATTGCACGAATAGGCATATTCCCAGCAAATTAATATGGTGTATAATAAGGATACCTTGCCGTCAAGGGATCGACACTCATAAACCTCCCCGCCCTCGGGTCATACACCCGCATCCCATAATCTATCTGATCACCGATGCCTTTTACTTCGTTGTCGTTTTCTTTGCCATTGAACCCATACCGATACTTTCCGCCTCCTGCGACTGCATTATCATTGCTACCATTTCCTCCCCCTGCATAGCTGCCATCAGCAATATAAGCCGTCACATCATCATTGGTCCCAGATTCAAAGCCATCATTCAGTTCGATCATGTCCGTAGCTACATAGCTGGTTGCCTGTTCTGCTATTCAACGTTAAATCCACTGGCAGGGTGTAACCGTTGAGAGTAGTGGTGCCTGCGAAGGAACCTCCCGGGATGGATAGAGTAGCGAGCATTCTGCCGGGCATGATCATACCAAAAGGATAGTAATCCTGCGCTGTTTGCACATCCGCCTCATAATGGTCTATCAAAGAACTGTCTTGGGCTAAAGATACGCCGATTTTCTTATCCGAGATGGTAGCCAGGACATTGCCTAAATGGTTCGCCTACTCACGTTTTTTTATAGAAACACCTCAGTGTTCAGGTAGGAAGGGGTAATAAAAAAATAGAGGGTGGTTAGCCCTCTATGGTATAATGTCTTAAGAACTAGTGCAAGAATATGACGATACTTAATACTTTAACTTCGAAGGATTTTGCCTGGGGTCCCAGAATAATAAAATCTCTACTTGTTTCTTCCTTGGTTTGTAGTGATAGATTAAATGGTTGTGCTTAGAAATAATGCCTATACGAACATTTTTTCTCTTCATAGAGGGACGACACATTTCAGGCTGACGTCTTATGTTGGAGAGTAGGTCGTTTGTTTTATTAATAAAAGCTATTACTTCCTTCTCAGTCCAGTTTACTCTTAGATATTCGACAATCTTATGAAAGGTAATTCTTGCGCTGGGAGTCCATTGAAATTCTTCTACAACTACTTCTTCAGCCATTTTTTATATTTTTTCATGACCTCATCATGCGGGGTTAATTTCCCTGCCTTCATTTCTTCCAACGATCTATCTATTGCCTGCTGTTGTTCTTGGCTGATCTCATCCCACCAGTCTGAGTCTTTCTGAGCAAAAGTCTTTGCTACACTGAGAAGTACCTTTTGTTGATGTGCATTAAGACGGTCCAGGATTTCGGTAAACTCTTTAACTAATGGCTTAGCGGCGCTCATAACTGTATACATTTGAAACAAATTTAGGTTATAAAATCGTGATTTAAAAACTCACCCAAAGGGGTGATACTTAGTGAGTTGGTCGGTGAGGCTACCCATTTCCTGGGTGGCATATTTCTCTGTGCTGCTGATGTGCTTATTCCCTGCCATATAGTGAACCTCCTTTTTGTTATATTGGGCTAACCAGTACAGAATTACAGAGGGCCTTATATGAAGGGCATTACGGACCAAAGTGGACAACTTTCCAGCATGCCTCGAATATACATCAAAAACAATTGCAGTCTTATTAGGCCAAATATAATATATTTGAGCCCGATTCCTGAGCATCGGAATACGCCTTATGACCCATTACCCTATTGCTGCTAATGCCATTATGCCTTCTCACTCCGTACCTCGAAGCAACCCGCGGAGAAAGATATCTACTACGGTAAAATTCCTGGCAAGCACCAATGCCCTGCCGGTTGAGTACGCAAAAAAACTGCATGCCTCGCAACTCAGCCGGTATAAAAGTCATTTCGATATAAAGGAATACGTGGGACATGACCTTTTAAATATCTCTGACGAGGTAATCGCTGCGATCAGGAAGATGAACCAACATTCCACAGACAGAAAGATCATATACGGCTACCTGCGCCTCTCTTCCGTGTTCAGAAATGCTTTTGCCGGGCACAAACATTTTTATAAAACGATCGCAGGTCATAAAGACCAACTGATTGAGGCCATTCAACGGCTGCAGCCAGCGGTTCCCGTAGAAAAATGCGCCAAATTCATCGGCGTTAGTATTTCCACGGTGCGTAGCTGGATTACATCCATTCGTACACGCTGCTCAGGGTCATTACTGAACCTTTGTCGTAAAGTACATCCAAACCAGCTATTGCCCGCTGAAACAGCCACCCTGGAAGAATTATTGAAAGATGAACAGTTCAAATACTGGCCGCTTGTATCCATATATTACCACGCACTCCACCACAAGCTGGCTTCCATGTCATTGAGTTCTTGGTACAAATATGCTGCGCTTCTGAATATCCGTCGGTTGAAGTCCAGAGGCCTAAAGCAGTATGGTGAAAGCATCCGGGCATCCACTCCTAACCAATACTGGCATGCGGATGTCATGCAGTTTAGAACACAGGATGGTATCCTGAATTACATCTATCTAGTAGCGGACAATTTTTCTAAAATGATACTTGCCTGGGCTGTTGATACGAAACTATCCGGTGAAATACGTGCCCACACGTTCAGGAATGCCCTGGCAACTGCCCTCTCTTATCACCCGGTAATAAAAGGAATCAATCTTGTTGTCGATGGCGGAAGTGAGAATAACAATGCTACCATCGAGCAGTTTATAGCTTCCGTCCCCGATCCCGAGATCAAAAAGTTGCGTGCGTTAAGAGAGGTATCTTTTAGCAACTCCCAGGCCGAAGCCATCAACCGGATCATCAAGACCGCTTATCTCAATCAAATGGAGATTCCCAATACCGCCACTCTTCATAATACCCTTGCGGAGATCATCCATGACTTATCCTTTGTACGACCGCATGGCAGTATCGATGGCCTCATCCCTTTTGACCGCTATAAAGGGAAAGGTATTGACAAGCAACTCATCCAGCAACAGATCAGCCAGGCCAGGACCGAAAGAATCGAAAGAAACAGCAATTTGCCTTGCAGCCGGTGTCTCTTCTAACAGGGAAGTCCCCCAAAAATGACACTCACCAGGTTGAAGTGTCTTCAAAATAATATCGTCGTTCAAAGAACTGTTCTAATAAAACCCTTTCAAGTTTGTTCCCCTCAGTATTGCTTATTAGCAATGCCTTTTATCAAAATTGAAATGGAAGTAGCAGGGATAAAACAAAAAAGCCAGGAGATTATCCCGGCTATATGAGAAAGGTTAGTTTATTGCTTACCCTTGATTGGGAAAACCAGATGGTTTGATACATTACCCATTACCCTACAACTATAATTTCCTTTACATCCTTTAAAACAACTTTCAACAAATGGATTAGGTAATCGTCTAACGAAATATCTTTAAAGGTTACACCATCTAAATGAATATTAGGCAAAATAGACAACGAATAGCCTATTTCCTCGTTAATGCCAGGATAGCCTTGCAATACAATATTAAACCCCAATATGTCAGGGTCAATAAATATCGCAGGCACTTCTTCGTAAATTTCTTTCTCTTTCCCCCCAAATTTTAATCCTCCAAAGAGTCTTTCTGATAATATCTTGGCGACCTCCTCAATTGACAGGTCGGATTTTAGGGCTACGTGACCTGCTAAAAAGGGCAATTCTTTATTCATATGAAAAATTAATTAACTGTTTTAAATCCATTCGGTTTTACAATTTTTTCAAATTCTTTTGTAGTAAAAATCCGGAATGTAAATGGTTTTTTGGGGTCAATCCTGTATCCTGGGAACTGTTTAAAAACTTCCTCAAGAGAATTTGAAATATTTCTCAGTTCTCCAATGCGTCTTCCATTCCTGAAACCTGCACCTGCAAATTTTTTGGCCAGTTTGTCGCTTACAATAAAAGCATCAACATCAAAGTCCATATGATCAAATGGAGCCCCGGTTTTATATTTAACCCCGGTTGCAAGAGAACCTCTATATCCCACCATTGCCTCAGCATCCAATTGTTTTACTGTGCTTGCAGTTGATGATAATGTCCTTTCAACTGTAGAAATTATTTCTTTTCGGGCTCTGCCCGCTTTATAGATCGAAGCCAACTCCTTGGAAAAAGTCATTAATGACTCACCACCATCCAAGAGTAAATACCCATCTATTAATGGTAATGCTACATTTTCAGAGAAGTTCTTCCATGTCTTATTCTCGGCTAGATTTCTTAAAAATGGTTTGCTTCCATCGTCATTCAGACCTATCTTTTGATATTGAGCGGCGGCAAATTCAGTACGCTGTTGCTGCTCAAATGTTCCCTGTAGGGGTTTTGTATCTGTGTTAAGATTAATGCTCCTCTTAAACACTTGCTCAGCATACGATTCCCATTTCTTTTTTGTTGTAGCAGCATTATCCTGCATTTGGAAAGCACGCCCCTGTAAGTTTCTAATTACAGTAGTTCGTAAGTCCCATTCTTTACCATCCAAGTCAGCTCCATCAATTGGTCTGTTTGAAGCAAATTGATAAGGTGTCAACTCGGGATATTTCTGAGCAATCGGATCAACACTCAAAAACCTCCCCGCCCTCGGATCATACACCCTCATCCCATAATCGATCTGATCGCCCACGCCCTTCACTTCGTTGTCATTTTCCTTCCCATTGAACCCATACCGGTAGGCCCCCGAACCAGATTTTTCCTTTAACCCGGCGGCTGCTTACATCTACTTATTTTATTATTCAAAGAGCTGCTTTTACCTCCCCAAGATAACGGCTTTTTTCTTTCAACTGACCTTTTTTCAATTGAA
>JAFKGQ010000035.1 GCA_017307755.1 Chitinophagaceae bacterium
TGCCGACGGCTAACCCAGTTTGAGCCGGGGTAATAGTATAAGGGGCAGTCCCCCCGGAGGGAGTAATGACGACGGAACCGTTGTTCCCTCCATTACAAGATACATTGGTAATAGCAGTGGTAGCGGTAATGAGAGACGGTTCGGTAATGGTGACGGGCACATTGATGGAGCACCCATTGGCGTCGGTGACGGTAAAGGTATAGTTGCCGGCGGCTAATCCAGTCTGGGTTGGGGTAATGGTGTAAGGGCTAGTTCCCCCGGAAGGGGTGATGATGACGGAGCCATTGGATCCACCATTACAGGATACATTGGTGATGGCAGTGGTAGCAGTAACGGGAGTCGGCTGGGTGATGGTGACGGGCACATTGATAAAGCACCCATTGGCGTCGGTGACAGTAAAGGTGTGGCTACCGGCGGTTAATCCAGTTTGAGCCGGAGTAATGGTATAAGGCCCAGTTCCACCCGAGGGGGTGATGACGACGGAGCCATTGGACCCTTCGTTACAGGAAACATTGGTGATAGCAGTGGTAGCAGTAATAGGAGTTGGCTGTGTAATGGTGACAGGTACATTGATGGAGCACCCATTGGCGTCGGTGACAGTAAAAGTGTAGCTACCGGCGGCTAATCCAGTCTGAGTCGGGGTAATGGTGTAAGGGCCAGTTCCCCCGGAGGGCGTGATGATGACGGAGCCATTGGACCCACCGTTACAGGATACATTGGTGATGGCAGTGGTTGCTGAGAGAGAGGTGGGTTGAGTGATTGTTACTGTAGCTGTAGCCGTACATCCATTGGCATCCGTTACAGTAACGGTATAACTTCCAGCAGCCAGACCTGTGGCTGTAGCGGTTGTTTGTGTCGGAGTAGTATTCCAGGAATAAGAATAAGGAGGTGTTCCCCCGGAAGCGGTCACAGTAGCACTACCGGTAGAGCCCCCATTACAAGCAACGTTGGTTGTAGTTGAGGAAGTGGTAATGGGGGTTGGCTGTGTAATGGTGACGGGCACATTGATGGAGCACCCATTGGCGTCGGTAACGGTAAAGGTATAGTTGCCGGCAGTTAATCCGGTTTGAGCCGGAGTAATGGTGTAAGGACCAATTCCACCCGAGGGGGTGATGACGACTGATCCGTTGGATTCACCGTTGCAAGATACATTGGTAACAGTCGTAATGGTAGTAACGGGAGTTGGCTGTGTAATGGTGACAGATACGTTGATGGAGCACCCATTGGCGTCGGTGATAGTAAAGGTATAGCTGCCGGCGGTTAATCCAGTCTGAGCCGGGGTAATGGTATAAGGGCCAGTTCCCCCGGAGGGGGTAATGACGACGGAGCCATTGGATCCCCCGTTACAGAATACATTGGTGATGGCAGTAGTTGCTGAGAGAGAGGTTGATTGAGAGATGGTCACTGTTGCAGTCTTTGTACATCCATTTGCATCGGTGACCGTAACCGTATAGGAGCCGGCAGCCAGACCTGAGGCCGTAGCGGTTGTTTGTACGGGCGTGGTATTCCAGGAATAAGAATAAGGAGGTGTTCCACCGGAGGCGGTTACAGTAGCACTACCGGTAGAGCTCCCATTACAAGCAACGTTGGTTGTAGTTGAGGTAGTGGTAATGGGCGACGGTTGGGTGATGGTGACGGGCACATTGATAGAGCACCCATTTGCATCTTTGACGGTAAAGGTGTAGCTACCGGCGGCTAATCCAGTTTGAGCCGGAGTAATAGTGTAAGGGCCAGTCCCCCCGGAGGGGGTAATGACGACGGCCCCATTGGATCCACCGTTGCAGGATACATTTGTGACAGCAGTGGTCGCAGTAACAGGAGTTGGCTGGGTGATGGTGACCGGTACGTTAATGGAGCATCCATTGACATCTTTGACACTAAAGGTGTAGCTGCCGGCTGCTAATTCTGTCTGAGCCGGGGTAATGGTGTAAGGGCCAGTTCCTCCGGAGGGAGTGATAACGACGGAGCCATTGGATCCCCCGTTACAGGATACATTGGTGACAGCAGTGGTAGCGGTAATGGGAGACGGTTCGTTAATGGTGATGGGCACGTTAATGGAACACCCATTGGCATCGGTGATGGTAAAGGTGTAGTTGCCGGCGGCTAACCCAGTTTGCGTTGGAGTAATAGTATAAGGCCCAGTCCCGCCAGAGGGAGTGATAACGACAGATCCGTTGGATCCCCCGTTACAGGATACATTGGTGATGGCAGTGGTTGCTGAGAGAGAGGTGGGTTGAGTGATTGTTACTGTAGCTGTAGCCATACATCCATTGGCATCCGTTACAGTAACGGTATAACTTCCAGCAACCAGACCTGAGGCTGTAGCAGATGTTTGTACGGGTGTGGCATTCCAGGAATAAGAATAAGGAGGTGTTCCCCCGGAAACGGTCACAGTAGCACTACCGGTAGAGCCCCCATTGCAAGCAACGTTCGTTGTAGTTGTGGTAGTGGTAATAGGAGTTGGCTGGGTGATGGTGACGGGCACATTGATAGAGCACCCATTGGCGTCGGTGACGGTAAAGGTGTAGTTGCCGGTAGTTAATCCAGTCTGAGTCGGAGTAATGGTGTAGGGGCCAGTCCCCCCGGAGGGGGTAATGATGACGGAGCCATTAGACCCTCCATTACAAGATACATTGGTAATAGCAGTGGTAGCGGTAATGAGAGATGGTTCGGTAATGGTGACGGGCACAGTGAGTGAGCACCCATTGGCGTCGGTAACAGTAAAGGTATAGTTGCCGGTGGCTAACCCAGTTTGCGTTGGAGTAATAGTATAAGGGCCAGTCCCCCCAGAAGGGGTAATAACGACGGCTCCATTGGATCCCCCGTTACAGGATACATTGGTGATGGCAGTGGTGGCTGAGAGAGAAGTAGGTTGAGTGATTGTTATTGTAGCGGTGGCTGTACATCCATTGGCATCCGTTACAGCAACGGTATAACTTCCAGCAGCCAGACCTGTGGCTGTAGCGGTTGTTTGTACGGGCGTAGTACTCCAGGTGTAAGAATAAGGAGGCGTTCCACCGGAGGCGGTCACAGTGGCCGTGCCGGTAGATGCCCCATTACAAGCAACGTTGGTTGTAGTTGAGGTAGTGGTAATAGGTGACGGCTGTGTAATGGTGACGGGAACATTGATGGAGCACCCATTGGCGTCGGTAACAGTAAAGGTATAGTTGCCGGCGGCTAATCCAGTCTGGGCCGGGGTAATGGTGTAAGGGCCAGTCCCCCCGGAGGGGGTAATGACGACGGCCCCATTGGATCCACCGTTGCAGGATATATTGGTGATGGCAGTGGTCGCTGAGAGAGAGGTTGATTGAGAGATGGTCACTGTTGCAATCTTTGTACATCCTTTTGCGTCGGTGACATTAACAGTATAGGAGCCGGCAGCCAGACCTGAGGCTGTAGCGGTGTTTTGTACGGGT
>JAFKGQ010000012.1 GCA_017307755.1 Chitinophagaceae bacterium
GGGTATGCCTGCGAGAACCGAATCTCTTTGCCCACTGGGCACTCTTAGGATCTAAACCAACGATTTGATAACCGGAGCCGTGTAACGGGAGACTGTTACGCACGGTTCTAACAGAATCTCAGGTTGTGATACCTGGGTTTACTTACTAAAAAAAAATTAAGCTATAGCATGACTGCAAGTAAACTATTATTTCTGGTATTATTTATTGTCAGCGGAGTCCGGACCTGGGCCCAACAACGTCTTCAGGTCAGTGGCGTTTATCCGCATCTGGCGACATTCAATGAGGGAGGCTCTAATAAATGTGTTATCGGCGGCAAATCCGGGGATGGCGGTGAAGATGGTATTGGCGCTGTCGTACCCTGGGCGGGTAAGTTGTGGCTGATCACTTATTCCCCTCATTGCCCCAACGGCAGCGCGGATAAATTGTATAGTATCGACAGTAATCTGAACCTCATCATCCACAAGGAGAGCGTTGGCGGTACGCCAGCCAACCGGCTGATACATAAAGAATCGATGCAACTGCTGATCGGACCTTATCTTATCGATACGAATGCAGGTATCCGGGTCATTCCGCCCTCGGTAATGCCTGGTCGTTTGACGGCAACTGCCCGTCATCTTACCGACCCTGTCAATATGGTGTATTACTACGACATGGAAGGGAAGGTCTATGAGGCAAACGTACATACGCTGGAAGTAAAGAAGCTGTTTGAAAAGCCCGTTCCCGGCTGGCATGGCAAAGGAGCTTACACGGCACAACACCGGCTGGTGGTAGCCAATAACGGGGAAGATGCTATTTTCAGGATAACCAGGGAGATGCTGCAGGCGGGTGATATACCCCGAAACCCTGAAGAGAAAGGCGTCCTGGCAAGCTGGGATGGAAAAACCTGGCAAATTATCCGGCGCCGTCAATTTACCGATGTCACGGGACCGGGCGGCATATATGGTGCGCCGGCGGATAACAGTCCATTGTGGAGCATTGGCTGGGACAAACGCTCCGTGCTGCTGGAGCTTTTGGACGGCGGACGATGGTACACTTATCGTCTGCCCAAGGCCGCACACACGTATGACCACTGGGGGGGATGGTATACCGAGTGGCCTCGTATCCGTGAGGTAGGCAATGGCAGGATGTTGATGGACATGCATGCCATGTTCTATGATTTTCCTTCCACCTTCTCCTATACAAACAGCGGAGGGGTCATGCCCATCGGCAGCCATCTTCGCTATATCCCCGACTTCTGTAACTGGAACGGGCGGCTGGTGCTATCTACTGACGAAACCACTATCCTGGAAAACCCGATGGCCGGCCGTGCACAATCCAATCTTTGGTTTGGCCAATGGGACGATCTAAAGACCTGGGGAGCGGCCAGTGGCTGGGGTGGTCCCTGGATGAATGACAGCATAAAAGCAGGTATTGCTTCCGACGCTTTTCTGATCAACGGCTTTGACAAAAGGATCGTACATGTAAGTCACAATGCCGACGGGCCGGTGGCCTTTACGCTGGAGGTGGATAAAAAAGGTGATAACCACTGGGAGACGTATAAGATATTGACCGTCGGCTCCCATGGGTATGCTTATTATATCTTTCCCAAGGAATTTACCGCTAATTGGGTCAGAGTGAGAACGAATAAAGATTGTAAGGCGTCTGTATTTTTTCATTTTGAAGGCGCTGCCTCGCCGGTGGCCCCCGGCATGTTCGAATCTATTGCCGGCATCGATGACAGAGACAGTTTGCACCGGCAACTGATCAGACCGGCGGCATCACCTGATAAGAATCTGCAGGTACTGAGTTTATCCCGTGAAAAAAAGTATGAAGAGGTAAACGAAAAGCTGGAATTCTTAAATAATGTGAGCGATAGTGGTGTCGTTGTGGAGAAGATCCTGGCATTACAGAAACATTACGCCATCGATGAAGCCTCGGTGATCGTACAGGATGCCACCGGCACTTTTCGTCTGCCGATGACATCCAGGAACTATGAAACATTTCCTTACCGGGATAAAAGAGAGCTGGAGTCAGAAAGGTTTATGCTGAATATACAGGGTACTTTATACGAGGTGGGGCGTGAATCAGGGTTTGCAGCCATCCGTCCTGTGACAACCCACAAAAAGAAGATCATTGATCTGTGTACCTGGCGCGGCCTCCTGGTGATCAGCGGCACGAAAATAAATGCAAAACCCGACGGGCATTACTTCCAGAATCCGGATGGAACCAACGGGCTTTGGTTTGGCGCCATCGACGATCTGTGGAAGATGGGTAAACCTGTGGGAGAAGGCGGTGTGTGGAAGAACACGGCTGTCAAGGCCCGGGCATCTTCACTACCTTACCTGATGACGGGCTATGACAAAAAGAAGATAACACTGACGGCAGACAGGGATGTTAACTTTACGATCGAGGTGAATACGGATCTCGATGGCTGGCATTCATACAAAAATATTTTTGTGAAGGCGGGTAAATCAGTAGAACATATATTCCCTGATGGATATAATGCCCATTGGGTAAGAGTGACGGCGGATAAAGATTGCATGGCCACCGCGTGGTTGAAGTACGAATAATGTAAACTTATGTATCTATTGGAAGTAAAAGACAAGGCGACTGGTCAGCACTTGTTCAGTCCGGCAGTGATCGTTGCGGCATTGGGCTATTTTGTCGATATTTATGATCTGTTGTTATTCGGGATCGTCCGTATCCCCAGTCTTACAGATCTGGGGTTGGACAAGGCGGGAATTTCGTATGAAGGAGCGGCCATACTGAACTGGCAGATGAGCGGTTTACTCCTGGGAGGGATCATCTGGGGAGTACTCGGGGATAAAAAGGGGCGGCTCTCTGTTCTTTTCGGGTCGATCATAACTTATTCGGTGGCCAATTTCGGTTGTGGCCTCGTACATTCCGTCGGCATATACAAACTATTGCGCTTTGTCGCAGGTCTGGGTTTGGCTGGTGAGCTGGGTGCGGGTATTACACTGGTGTCCGAAACCCTGCCGAAAAAAATGCGTGCTATAGGGACATCTCTTGTAGCGGGCGTTGGTCTTTTGGGTGCTGTAGCGGCTTATTTTACCGTGGCCTTTTTTAGCTGGCGCAATGCCTATTTTTCAGGAGGGGCCCTTGGGATCTTATTATTGTTACTAAGGATCGGTGTGTTTGAATCATCCACTTTTGTAAGGATGCGGAATAAAGAGATCGCAAAAGGGGAGTTCCTGTCTTTCTTCAGGAATACCGACCGGCTGAAGCTTTATCTAAAATGTATAGGGATCGGATTGCCTACCTGGTATGTCATCGGTATTCTTTCCACTTTTAGCAACGAGCTTGGGCAGGCTCTTGGGATAAAAGAAGAGATCAGGCCGGGGTTGAGTGTAATGTGGTGTTATATCGGTCTTGCGGCGGGGGATCTTTTGAGCGGTATCATCAGCAACCGTTTGCAGTCCCGCCGCAAGACCGTAGCGTTGCTGATGGCGCTTACGTTTATTGAAAGCATCGTTTATCTCTATGGCGGGATCAGGAGCGCGCCGGGTATCTACCTGTTGACCGCATGGCTTGGTTTCGGTATTGGATACTGGGCCATATTTGTGACCATCGGAGCAGAACAGTTCGGGACAAATCTTAGGGCTACCGCTGCAACCACCATTCCCAATTTTGTCCGGGGGACTGTGGTCATTATGACTACTGCGTATGGAGCTCTGAAACCAGTGATACATGAGATACACGCGGCCGCCGTTGTAGGTCTGGTGTGTTTTACGGCCGGGTTTTATTCCATTGCGAAAATGCCGGAAACACATGACAGGGATCTGGATTTTATAGAAGAGCGGTAAATGATTCAGGAAGATATCGTTGTGTTTTTCCTGTATTCTTTTGGGGTCAGCCCTGTAATCTTTTTGAACAGCTTGTTGAAGTTGGATACAGTTCTGTATCCGCAGGAGAAGGCTACCTGCGACATGCTCTTGTCCGACTCCATCAATAGCTTGCATGCGTTACTTACCCTTACTTCATTAAGATATTCCACAAAGTGTTTTTTTGTCCTGTTCTTAAATAGTCTGCAAAATGACTGTGGGGTAAGGTTGGCAATGCCGGCTATACAACGCAGACTTATATCTTCCCCATAGTGTTCTTTTACATACCTGAATACATCGGTCAGCCTGTCATGCTGAGGAGTTGTATTTGCAGGCCCGTACACTTCCGAATTTATATAGGAAAGGTCCTGGCTTTCTGCCAGAATGGAAAGGATCTCCAATAATCCAACAATAATGTCAAAGTCTTTTTTTCGGGTGAGGTCCTCTAGCAATAATGCAACCCGCTCATTGGTCTTTCCGGCGATGGACAGACCCCGCGCTGCCTTGCCGAACAGCAAATTGACTTTGTTGGTTTCCTGCAGCTGATAAAAAATGTCGCTAAAGATCCCTTTATTAAAATAGACGACGATAGACACGGCATCCATGTTGGTAATACCCTGGTAATAAAGTTCGTCATTTAGCCATATGTGAGGTATGTTGGGGCCGAGGAACACCATATCACCCGCCTGGAAGGGTTCGACGCAATGGCCGATGATCCTTTTACCATAGCTTTTTTTGATATAGACCAGTTCCAATTCGGGATGACAGTGGAAGGGGGACTGAAAAAAAGGCTCTTCCCTTTTTAACACTGATACGTAACTGTTCAGCTTTGGAGTGATCTCTGTTCGTTCAATCTTCACAGCTGTCTTCCTTGAGGTTAATAAATAATCAAAACCGGGTAATAAAAAATAAATGTATAATTTCCGGCCGGACTTACTTTGTATGAGCAAAATAATATATATCCGGAATAAAACAACAGGGATTGTTTCTGCAGCGCAAACGTTTGCGTTGATGGGTGAGCCGGGATAAAAGGTTTGAAATCGGTTACAAAATTATGATTACTATATGAGGATTTTTCTTTTTTCTGTTCTTTATTGTCTCCTGGTCGTTCCTGTCAGCAGCCAGCCGGGTGGCGCCGGGCCACAACCCGACACAGACTGGCTTGTGAGCCCTGTTCAACGGAAAGCGGCGATCTATCGTAAAGGCGATGATGTCATCCTGGATAACGGGCTTTTGCGAAGGGTATTTCGCATTGCGCCAAATGTCGCCTGTATCGATTATGTCAACCTTACGAGCGGACAGCAACTACTGCGGTCGGTGAAGCCGGAGGCGAGGCTGGTACTGGATGGGAAGACCTTTAATATAGGAGGTCTTGCAGGGCAGCGGGAGAACGCCTATTTACTCCCATCCTGGGTAGACAGCATGAGGGCTGGGAAAGAAGATTTTCAATTCGTGCAATATTCCATTACGGAGATCCATCCTTTTTTGAAATGGAAGTGCAGGACATGGGCTCTTAACAATAACCCGGGGACAGGGAGAGCCATTTCATTTGAGTATGTTTCACCGCTGCCGGCGCTTAAAGGATTACGGGTGTTTGTCCATTATGAGTTATATGATGGTCTTCCTTTAGTCGTAAAATGGGTGTCCATAGAGAATGGCGGAGAAAGACCTATTAAGGTCGATAGGGTCGTCAACGAGGTGTTGGGGTTGGTTGAAGAAGAAAGTGCAGTGGTGGGAAGACCTGAAGAGATGAAAAAGCAGCATGGTATCTATGTGGAAACGAATTATGCGTTCAACAATGCCATGCGATATGATATCAGCGACCAGACTACTCATTGGAAAACGGATTCTTTGTATACTTCACAGGTCAATTATGACTATCAGACGCCCTGTCTCCTGGAGGTCTTCCCTGAAAAGGCGCCGGGTATCACGCTGGAGCCGGGTGAGCCTTTTAAGTCTGTAAGAACGCATGAGCTGTTGATGGACAGCTATGACAGGCAGCGCAGGGGGCTCATGATCAAACGGATGTACAGGACCGTCGCCCCCTGGACGACCCAGAACCCCATATTTATGCACCTGATCAGTCATAACGACGACGATGTACGGCAGGCGGTAGATCAATGTGCGGCCACGGGGTATGAAGCGGTGATCCTAAGTTTTGGAAGCCATCTCGACATGGAGGATAGCAGCGCGGCCAATCTGGCCAAATGGGCTTCTCTTACGGAATATGCCCATCGCAAAGGGATCCTGATAGGGGGATATTCCTTATTCAGCAGCCGACGGATCAGCGATGAGGACGATGTAGTAGATCCAAAGACGGGGCGGCCCGGAGGCGCTTTTTTTGGCAACGCTCCATGTTTTGGCAGCAGGTGGGGGCTTGCCTACAGAGACAAAATAAAAATTTTCTTTGAAAAGACGGGGTTTGACATTTGGGAAAACGATGGACCCTACCCCGGTGACGTTTGTGCATCTACTCAACATCCCGGTCATAAAGGGCTTGACGACTCTCAATGGCGCCAGATGGAAATACAAAAAGAGCTATACCACTGGCTGAATGCAAGGGGGATCTATATCAATGCACCCGATTGGTATTTTCTTGACGGGACCAATAAGATCGCCATCGGCTATAGGGAGGTCAATTTTTCCCTGTCCCGGGAGCAGCAACTGATATTGAACAGACAGAATATTTATGACGGTACACAGGAAAAGACGGGGGCCATGAGCTGGGGTTTTGTGCCGTTGACGAAATACCAGGGAGGAGGCCCGGAGGCAGTGCTTGAACCCTTACATGAGCATCTGAAAGTATACAAACAACTCATGGCGCAATATTATGGCGCAGGTGTTCAGGCCTGTTACCGTGGGCCGAGATTATTCGATACGGACCCCACAAAAAAAATGGTGTCGGATATGATAAAATGGTACAAGGATCATCGTGCTATTTTGAATTCGGACATTATTCAACTCCGAAGGGCGGATGGAAGGGATTGGGACGGATTGATACATGTCAACCCCGCGCTCAGGGAAAAAGGTTTTGTCATGCTGTATAACCCGACAAAAGAAAAGATCACCAGGACCATCCGGCTTCCCCTGTACTATACGGGGCTTTTCCAAAAGGCGGACATATACAACAGTCACGGGAGGGTTCGCTCATACCAGTTGCAGAGGGATTATACCATTAAGTTTACGTTCACCATTGATCCGGATAGTTATGAATGGTATATTATCAAGTAGCCCTTTTGCCGGCGTGGACGGATAAATTTGAATAAATATCGGGTAATTGCGGCGTACTTTATGACAAATAACATCTCTACTTTTATATAAGTTATGTGTTTCAATTGTGCTCGACAATTTGAGTGATGAAGCAAAAGGTTGGATGCCCTTCAATTTCTATTGGATGGGCATCCTTTTTTATATTGACTACCTTATATTTACCGCCGTCTAAACTTGTCAGTATGAAAAGAAGGAGTTTTCTTATGAATTCCGGAATGGCTGCATTCTCGCTATATACTTCGTCTATAAAGGCAGCGGTGGTCAACCCGGGGGACACCCATCATATAGGGAATAAGGGATTGGACCCTGCCCGGATCAGGTCATTGTATGAGAGGGGGAGCGCTACAACCTATTTCAAATCCAGAAATGAGCTGAACTATATAGGTATGCCGGTGGGAGGGATCCATACAGGCACGCTTTACCTGAGCGGGGATGGCAGGCTTTGGCTTTGGGATATATTCAATCTGAACCAGGAGGGTGTTAATCCGCTGGATGTGCCCTGGGGTGTGCAAGTGCAGGGTGAGAACAGAAAGGTGAGGTCGAGAGACGGCTCAGCCTATGTAGCGCCGGCAAGGGCTGATGATCTGATGCCTTTGGATCAGGGCTTTGCCATACAGTTGCAGTATCGTGGGAAGGAGGTCATCCGAAGGCTGCGGGGGGAAGATTGGCCTGAGGTCAGCTTTGAGGCTACTTATCCTGTCGCTACTGTAAAGTATATCGACCACGATATCCCTGTTGAAATAGAGATGAAAGCATACAGCCCCTTTATTCCCCTGGATGAAGACAGGTCTGGTCTGCCTGCCACCATTTTCAGTATACGAGTGAAGAACAAGGACCATGCGGATGTGAAGGTCAGGATAGCCGGATGGCTGGAAAACAAGACTGCGTTGTATTCGGCAAGGCCGGGCAGCCAGATGCGGACAAACAGCCCCTTCAGGTCGGGTAATCTCAGAGGTGTATATATGACGGTGGGGGACATGCTCTATCCCAAGGTAAAGATTGCGGACAAATTCGATTTTGGCACGTTATGTCTGGCGTGTATCGATCGTGATGCAGAGGTATCCTGTCAGACGGATATTACGGACCGGGATGGTATCTTTCATAGCGCCGGACGCGCTGAAACAGTTGTTGCCTCCACGCTGCAACGACTCACCGGAAGCGTGATCACCGGGAAAACGGCGCCGGCAGAAGGGGAGTGCGTATTTGATTTTATTGTCAGCTGGCATAATCCTTATCTGGTGATCGGGGATGGAAAAGTTCTTCCGCAAGAAGATCGGGGCAGGTGGTACGAACGCATATCCGGTAATGCGCAGGAGGCGGCGCAATATGTCGCTGATAATTTTACGGAGCTTAGCAGCAAGACCTTGTTATGGCGGGAAGTATGGTATGATTCGACACTGCCCTATTGGTTCCTTGAACGGACGTTCCAGAATATTTCGACCCTTGCGACGACTACCTGTCATCGATTGAAATCCGGGAGGCATTGGGCCTGGGAGGGTGTAGGGGCTTGCGAGGGAAATTGTACGCATGTCTGGCAATATGCGCAGGCCATTGGAAGGATCTTCCCTTCCATGGAAAGAGATAACCGCGAGCGGGTTGACCTGGGTATTTCCCTTCAGGAAGACGGCGGGATCTGGTTTAGAGGAGAGTACGACAAACGGCCGGCCATCGATGGTCAGGCGGGCCGTATCCTTGGCATTTACAGGGAGCACCAGATGAGCCGGGACGATGCATTTTTAAAAAAGAACTGGGCAAATATAAAACGCGCCATTCAATTTTTGATCGCGAAAGACAGAAATGGGGATGGAATGGAAGACACACCCCTGGAAAATACGCTGGATGCGGTATGGGACGGAGAGATATCGTGGATCGTCGGGTTATGTATCGCCGCGGTGAAGGCCGGGCAGCGGATGGCCGAAGAGATGGGTGATACCGGGTTTGCCGTTGTTTGCGCCGATTATGTAAAGAAGGGCAGCGCCAACATGGAAGAGCATCTGTTCAATGGCGAATATTTTATTCATCGGCCCGACCCTGTAAAAGGGAGGGCTACCCTTGGCTCTTATAACACCTGTCATATAGACCAGGTATTTGGTCAAAGTTGGGCCTTCCAGGTGGGATTAGGTAGAATTCTTGACAAGGGCAAGACGCTGTCCGCATTAAAAGCCCTGTGGAAATACAACTTTATGCAGGATGTCGGTCCTTATATTGCCAAACATCCGGGTGGGCGGCCTTATGCGCTGGCTGGTGAAGGAGGGATGATAATGAACACCAACCCCACAGGCGAGAAGAAACCTTATGGAGAAAATGACACATGGCAGATAGGATATTTCCACGAATGTATGAGTGGTTTTGAGCACCAGGTAGCTTCGCATATGATGGCGGAAGGTATGGTCGACGAGGCATTGATGTTGACCAGGGTCATCCATGACAGGTACCACGCTTCAAAACGGAATCCTTTTAATGAGATCGAATGCAGCGATCATTATGGAAGGGCTATGGCGAGTTATGGAACTTTTATCACGGCCTGTGGATATGAGTATCATGGGCCAAAAGGATATATTCGTTTTGCACCCAGGATTGGTGCGGAGCATTTTAAAGCGCCTTTTACCGCGGCGGAAGGATGGGGCACCTATGAGCAAAAAATTTCCGGCAATAAACAACAGCATAGCATTGCAGTAAAACATGGTAGTTTGAAGCTCAATACTATCAGTATAGATAAAGCAGGTAAGGCAAGTAATGTCACCGTTGGATCAGGCGGACAAAGTATCCCTGCGACGTTTATACAAAAAGACAGGGTAGTGATAATTCATCTGACAAGCCCTGTGAATATTAAAGAGGGCGAGGTGTTGGAGGTGTTTATTTAACGCCATCGATGAGTAAAAGATCGTATTCATGCAAGAACCGTCTGAAGGGAGCATGATAAACGAGATTCTCCTCTACCTTTTTTTTATGCTCCTTATCCCATACCACCACACGGATCCTCTCACCGTCCTTTAATCCAGGGATCACCAGTTCGATCTCCGTTGTCTCGATGGCCAGGAAAGCGCTTACGTCCTTTCCTGCAATACCCCAGACATTTGACGTCGGGGCCACGCCACAGCCGGCCAGCAGATGGGAGACGATATAGGCGGCTTCCCAATTCAGTGACGCATTGGTCACAGCAAATTTGTTCCCGCTCCCGATGACGAACGGCCCTTTGCCATACGTGCTGTTGGGTTTGCAATAAACCTTGCCGGCAATGGCATCGGACGGAATAATGGTGCCGGAACGCAGTTCCTTCCCACGTTGTATATCCGTGTTGGTCACCCTTAAATACCTGTTGTTATAATAACCTGTATAAGGCAGATCTTCTTCCTGGCTTTCGGGCAGCGAAGCTTCGGCTCCATCGCTGCCCCCGGCATATTGGAAGGGAACGCCGGCCTTAACACCACACTGACGCAGACTGTTCCTCCAGCCCGGATCCAGGTTCTTCCCGCCGGGGAAGCCTGAAGCAGTTTGCAAAAAGACCTTCTTTCCTGTATTGAACAACGCTGCCACCTCTTCCGGAAGAACATCGTTCCTGCCTCCCTCTGTATATATCCAGTAGGCATCGGCCGGCACCACCTTATCGCTTACCACTACATTATAGCCTGCATTAAATGCCCCGGAAGTTATCGCATCGCCTTCGTTAAAGAAATTGTTCCAGGCCTTATTGCCGCGCTCTTTGTCCCCGGGTTTCAGCAGCACGACAATATCCAGAACGGGCCTGTTTTTTTCCTGTTTATTTATATATTCATTTATCCAGGTTTGTGTCGCATGGGGATCGAAATCTTTTTGTCCACCCAGTATCATAAAATTATCGACCCTGAACTGCAACGCTCTTATCATTGATAGGTAAGCAACCACCGCCGGGGCATATTCTTCAGCAATGCCCCAATTCCGGTGAATGGGCGACATGATGGACGTGGGTTTTCCCCAATACTTCGCCCAACCCAACGCCAGCGATCCGGCTTGTGCCAGGGTGGCGATGTTGTATAGTTTGTCTCTTTTCAGATAATAATTATATACGTTTACAATTCCCGTCTTTGACCAAAGAGGTACAAAGTCCGGCTCGCGAAGTAACATGGGATCCGTACCGGAAACGTAGGCTACATTCCTGCGCTCCAGAGTACTGGCCAGGGCTGTGAAAACTGCAGGTTTTGCTTCAAAACACTCTTCGAATACACCATCGATACCCGTTGCCGCCAGATCATTGGCGGCGGGGCTGATCGTCTCGGCGGACCAATGGTGCCGCTCCCAATGATAAGGATTTACATCTTCCAGATTCACCATTATCTTCATTCCCCTGGCATGCGCCGCCTTCACCAGCGGTGATAGCCCGTCCCCTCCAAATCTCGCCCAGGATTGCTTTTCAAGAAAGGGTGATCTGAAATAGTAGTTCATCCTATCTCCCTCTCTGCCGGCGCCCCAGTATTGGATGCCGCGCCACCCCCTTGTGTAAAGGGTATCCAATTGTCTTTCCAATAAAACTGACCCTTTTGCATCGCCCGTATATTCAAATCCATCCACCCAGTATAGTGGCGCATAGGTATTACCTTCCTGTTTAGATTGGGCATTTATTTTGAACATGGTAAATGTGTCCCGTATGACTCCATCCGCGCAGATCCATTTAAAGTCGAGCCTGTTTTGTGTTACTTCCAGGATTGCCGCACCGGCGTCCGTGTCATTTGAATAGCGCATGGCTGGGTGCGGGAAGGAATAGGTCGATTTGCCCACATAGCCGGAGGAGCCTGTCACCACATAAACAATCCCCTTCCCAACACCGGGTTCTTTGATATAAGGCATGACATTGCTCACGTCATGCCTTAAAGGATCATACGTCTTCGAGCTTCCATAATGCCCTTTTATCAGGCCGGACCTTTCATATACATGGCTATGCCCGCAAATCACCAGGTCGACCTCATAGTTGTCCAGTACTCGCAAAACATTTTCCCGGATGCCGGTCATTATATCATCTGTATCAGAATCATGCGTACCTTTCGAATAGGGGGGATGATGCCAATAGGCAATGACCCATCCTTTATTCTGATTGGCCGCGAGGTCCTTTTTCAGCCATTGCATCTGCGGGCCCGCTGTATCGTATAAAAAATACCGATCTTCTTCCATTCCGTAGGAATCCAGGGAGATAAAATGAATATTGCCTATGTTGTATGAATAGAATGCCGGATTTTTTGATGAGATCGTTCCTGTCTCACCATTGACGGGCATGGAAAAATTCAGAAAATAGGCGGTGCCATGATTTTTTTGCGCGAACTCCGTCTTAAAGTCCGGGTCATGATAGTCGTGGTTGCCGGGCGCAGGAAACAACGGGTATTGCTTCAGCAATTTATCTTTATATATATTGAAGAACTTACTTTGATATTCGGCGTCTGTTCCATCATTATAGGCGTTGTCGCCAAGTAATATCCAGGCGTTCAGATCGTTGTTTCCCAAATACCGGATAAACTGATCTCGTACGTTGGTCTGATTGAGGGAGAGATAGCCACAGTCACCAAATACACCGATGCGAAAGACCCCCGGCCTCCCAGCCGGCGGTAGTGTGGAAAAATAGTTCTCAGGACCTGTTTGCAACGTATCCTGTAATGTTCCAATGGAATAATAATATCTGGTAAAAGGGGAAAGCCCTTTGAGGGATACCTTATGCTCCGTGACAAGGTTCAGATCATCTACCGTTTGATCCAGTTTCCCTGGCTGGGCACCATACCGGACCCTGCTTCTCACCGCAACATCTGTCCTCCAACGGACTGTAATGCTAGTGTCCGTTGCCATTTGTAAATAAGGTCCGCGCATAAGCTCTACAGCAGGGGGCCCAATCCTTCCAGAGACGCCGGACGAATCCGAGACATACACTTCAAAAACATCCTGTAAACAGCTGTGTTTATCTCTCACCCTATAGGTCGTTTTGCCTACAGGTGGAGTAACGCTTATTTCCCTGATGGTATCTTTTCTGTTTTGCCAGGTATACTGTCCTACATAAGATGCCCGCAATACAGCCTTCTGTCCCTTCTTAAGCTGAATGGCCATTTTCCTGTTAACCCCTTTCATAATGGTAAACCGGTCGCGTACGACGCCGTCGGAACAGATCCATTTTACATCAAGACGGTTGTCTTCGATCTCCAATAAGGTAGCTCCCCCGATCGACACATCTGCGAAAGGCAAAGCATCATGCGGGAACGCCGCCTGGCTATAGTCCAATGCACCTGAGGAGCCGCTTACTACATATACTGTTCCCTGGTTCGAGTCGCCCTTTATATAAGGGCAGCTATTATTAGAGCCGTCATACTTCCCGGAAGAATGGCTGAGATCGTACAGTATAGGATCAAAGCTTTTTTCCATGCCATAATACCCCTTCATCAATCTGCCCCGTTCATAAGAATGACTATGGCCGCATAATACCAGGTCTACGCCGTATTGTTCCAGGATACGGATAAAGTTTTCCCTTATCTTTCTAAGTTGTGTCTCCGTATCGGAATTATGGGACCCCATCGTATAAGGAGGATGGTGCCAGTAGGCGATCACCCAACCTTTGTTCTTATTCGCTTCCAGATCTTTTTTTATCCATTGCACCTGCCTGCCCAAGGTATCGAACAGCCTCGCATCATTCTCCTCCTCCCCATGTGAGTCCAGGGACAGAAAATGGATATTGCCGATGTCATAGGAATAATAGGCCTGGGTGTGGGAGGGGAGCCCGCCCGCTTCACCCATGGTCGGCATGGAAAAGTTTTGAAAGTAAGCCACCTCTTTAGACGTCTGTGCATAGGTCGAGGAGAACCGTTCATCATGATAATCGTGGTTACCCGGCGCGGGGAACAACGGCGCTTTTTTCAGCAGCCCATCCTTATAGATATTGAAGAAGTTGCTTTGATACTCCGCATCTTTCCCAAAAGAGTAGGCATTATCCCCAAGCAGTATCCATGCGTTCAATGTGTTATTTCCAAGATAGTTTTCGAAAGCATCCCGGGTATTTCTTTGATTCACGGAATTGTTGCCACAGTCGCCAAAGGCGCCGATGAGATAATGCCCTGCTTTCCCTTCCGGAGGCAGGGTGGTAAAACTGTTGCGCTCATCCCCCTGCAACGTGTCCTTCGCGCCTTCTATCAAATAATAGTATTTTGTTTCCGGAGACAGGCTGGTCAATGTAACGATATGCTCCCTGGTAAGATCCCTGTCACCGGCAACCATATCCAATCCATCCTTCCTGGTGCCAAAACGGACCAGGCTATAGTCGGGTTCATCCGTTCGCCAGCGGACGATGATGGAGTGGGGCGTAGCCACTTGCAGATAGGGACCGCGGATCAGCTCCGGTCGGAAACCATACCGCGGCCGTTTGGTCTTGTTTTCAATCTTTTGTGCTATCAGTATGGCAGGCGCCGGTATAAGCAGTAACAGACAAAAAATGGTTTTTTTCATACACCTTACTTTTATGGTTTATCCCACCAGACCCGTGTCCCTGTATTATCTTCTCCCTGTCTTTGAACGGCCTCATTGATGTGAGGATTTGTCGCGTATTCCGCCCGGGGATAGTACAGTCTTCTCGGCAATTGTGCGCCAAGGTTTGCACTTAGGGTCAGGTCCAGTCCACTATACAGGTCAGGAAAGCCTGTCCTCCGCATATTAGCCCAGGCCTCATACCAATTGTAATGGGTTTCCAGCCAATATTGCACAGCAATCATTTTTATCGCATCGGTTTCCACATAAGGGTTTGCTGCCAAATAGTCGTCCTGCTGCGTCGTGCTGATAATGCCACCTGCACCAAATATGGACAATTCGCTCATCGCCGAACGTACCCCCGCCTCGTAATAGGCCTTGGCATCCCCCGTTGTGATACCCCGGGCTACACATTCAGCCAGTTGGAACTGCACCTGTGCATGGCTTAAGTGTATATACGGTGCATCATACCTGCCCAGGGTCTTGATATTGGACACTGAGCAGCTGTCTCTTGGTGTAAGATTATCGAATTGACGACGTCCTCGTTGATTAGCGGGGGTATGGTCGCCTTCCTGGTAGAATGTCAACGGCAGCTTTTCACGCATACAGAAAACAGGCGTACGAGGATCATTCCTGCTTTTTAATGAATCCACAAAAGCAGCGGCCAGCCGGTAAGTAGTAATATAACTGGAGCTGATAAAAATATGGGGAACACCATTGGAAGTGGTTCCGGTGCCAGCCAACTGATTTGTATAGGACACCACGAAATTGTCGTCCTTGCTGGTCATTACGCCGCCTGCTATGGCGGTTTCGATCCACTTTTTCCCATTCACCGCATCCGCCTTCATAATACGCAAACCAAGACGCAGCATCAGGCTGTAAGCGAACTTCTTCCATTTGCTGATGTCCCCTTTGTAAACGATGTCGGCATTTTCCGGCAACGCCTTTGCTGTTGTCAGGGCAGTTGCAGCCCCTTGCAGCTCCTTGAACATATCTTCATAGATCTTTTGTTGAGGATCATAGTTGGGTGTCATCAATAGATTGGTATACCCCTTGCATGCATCGAAATAGGGAATATCACCATATACATCTGTTAGCGATTGGAAAAGATAGGCCCTTAATATCCTGGCCATCGACAGATAGTTTATTTTCGCCGGGTCGTCCTTGGACTGGTCGATCATATCACTCACTGTTCTCAACGGGTTTTTATATACCCAGTTGAAATGCTCGGACATTTCCGACTCTCTGTAAGCAGTCATCGAGGGGTAGCTGCTATTAGTATTGATATGCCCGCAGTAAGGGCCTGCATAATAAGCATGTGTGTAATAGTTTTTGTCCAGCAGCGTCAGCTCCGCAAATGGCAATTCATAGTCGAGGTTGGGTTTCGAGACGAAGTCGACGCTCGTGTTGATGGATTTAAAATCTTTGTCGCAGCTTGTCAGCGATACCAAAAGGATCGCTATTATTAAGAAACTCAGGTGTCTGCTATAATTCCGCATATCTTATGTTATTGGGGGTTTATATATTCATTTAGAAGCCGAGTCTCAACGTGAGTCCGTAGTTCATCGTTGTTGGATAGATCAGGCGCTCTATCCCCTGCTGGTTGTTGCTCGCAGTCTGACTTTCAGGATCGACGTTTTCCAGGTTCTTGTCCTTATAGACGGTCAGCAGGTTGCGAACCACCAAAGAGAGGGAGGCATTGGTTAAGCCCGTCTTTTTCAAAAATGAAGCGTTCATCCTGTAACGAAGCGCCACTTCCCGCAGCTTCACAAAGCTGGCGTTATAGATAAACTGTTCCGAGATGGCGCCGATGGCATTGTAATAAGAGCTTAGGTTTGCAGGCGCAACGAGGACTTCATTTTTAGCACCGGATGCGTTGACTCCCTCTCCTACAATACCGTCTACTCTTCCTTTTAAGGTTGCCATATGCTTCCCATTTTTGTAGGCGGTGGCATTTGTTTCGGAGTAGATCGATGCGCCGAATTTGGCGTCCAGAAAAAGATACAATGACCAGTTCCTATAAGTGAAATTATTCGTGAGTCCAACCAATTGATTGTAGGTTCCATAACCTAGAAAAGAAGCTTTTGCTGCGGTTGTCGGCATGCCTGTAGAGTTGTATATTTTGTTACCTTTCTCGTCCCTGGCATAGGTAAACCCATAGATGGCGCCATACCTCTTTCCTTCGATCAGTTGGACGGAGGCATTACCGCTCTTTGAGGTAGCCAGTTGGATCGGGGCGCCCAATACGCCATCGCCCAGCGCTACTACCCGGTTGTTATTCCTGGAGAATGTCGCAGTGACATCCCATGAAAAGTTCCTTGTTCTTACAGGCGTCCCCCTTACCAGCAGCTCTATGCCGGAATTTTTCATTTTTCCTATGTTCAAGATTGCAGTAGAATACCCCGTCGTATTAGAAACGGCCGTTTTTACAATGTCATTTTTTATCTCCTTATTGTAATAGGTCGCATCAAGACCCAGACGATTGCCCATAAACTCCATTTCAAGTCCTATTTCATAATCCGTCGACAGCAATGGCTTAAGGAATTTGTTCGGGATATTGGTAGTGCCGATCGTCTGTAAAGGAAGAGAACTATTGTATTGCAGCGCATCCAAAGAGTAGCTGAGATCCAGTTGATATGGGTCTGTATCCCCACTGACCTGTGCCGTGGAGGCCCGCAGCTTGCCGAATGAGACGGCCGCAGGCAGCTTGAAAGCATCGGAAAAAATAAAGGACAGGGCGGCGGAAGGATAGAAAAGGTTGTTGTTGTTCAACGGTAGGGTCGAAAACCAGTCATTCCGGCCTGTAAGGGTCAGGTACAAATACTTGTTGTAAGATAGCTCGACGCTGCCGAACAGCGAGTTTGTTCGTTGGCGGCTCTCGCTGGTGGAAGGCAGCTTGGTCTTCAGATTATTGAAGGTATAGACCCCGGGCACGATGAATACCGTCCCTGAGGTATTGGATTGCGAATTGGTACGCCAGTTCACATTGCCTCCAACAAAGCCATTTACCTTGAACCTTCCTTTCAATGCGGGGGCCACGCCTAAGATAAATTCATAGTTATTGTCCGAATTATCCAGGGAACGCTGGTTCAGGAGGCCGCCGATATTGGACGGTGAGTTGTAAGGATAGCTGGATGACAAGTTGCCATCCGGGATATATTGCAACCTTTTTGCCAGGTAGTAGTCACGGGTAACCCTGCCTCTCGCATACAACCATGGCGTTATCTGGTAGGAAAGTCCAATCGACCCCGTCACCCGGTTGCGGGTGTCCATTTCCTTTTCATAATTAACGATATAATAGGGGTTGGAAACGCCCTGTGTATAAAGAAGTTCCCGTCCGTTGGAATCGACACCCGGCCGTAAAGAGGCTATATCCAAACTGTTGGGCAGATACAGTAGGGAATAGAACTGGTTATCGTGGTTCCCTCCGATATAGGGTCTGTTATTTGCCTTCTCATAACTGTAATTGAGTACCACATCCACGTCTACCCGTCCATACTTCGAATGTGCTTTTGTAGTAACGCTGGTGCGGGTAAACTTCGCATTGGGGACAATATCGGTGTTTCTTAGATCAGATACGGATACCCGGTAGTCCTGGTTGGCGTTGCTGCCCGATAGTGCTATCGTATTGGTGATCGTGCTGCCTGTATTGAAAAATCGTTTGTAGTTGTTCTTTACAGCGGTAAATGGACGTACTTTCCCATCGAACTGAGGCGCGGGTGTGCCATCCAGGATGTGCCCCCAGTTATCGGAGCCTTTTGCATTGTCGGCGCTGGTGGGTAGATCATAGGAATTAAGCTGATTGATGGCGCTTTGACCATAAACGTTCTGAAAGTCTGTTTGATCGATCATTTTGTCCATCAGCAGGGAAGAGCTGAGATCAACAGCCATTTTACCTTTTGCCGAACTTCCGCTTTTGGTGGTCACCAATATAACGCCGTTGGATGCCCTGGAGCCATACAAAGCCGCCGCCGCATTGCCCTTTAATATGCTGATAGATTCTATGTCATCGGGATTGATCCCTGTAAGACCATCTCCATAGTCGATACCTCCTTCAGGAGTATTGGTAGCAAGCCCCCCCAGGGAGGTGGTATTGATCGGGATCCCATCGACGACCCACAAGGGGTTAGTGTTCCCCGTCAATGAAGACTCGCCGCGGATGACGATCCTTTTAGACCCTGCGACACCATTGGCGATATTGCCGACATCGACGCCGGCCACTTTACCCGACAAGGCGTTGACAAGATGGGGAGTTTGTACCGTATTTACCTTGCTGCCGTCCAACTGTACGATTGAATACCCAAGGCTTCTTGGATTACGCCTTATATTCAATGCAGTGACTACCGCATTGGTCAGGTTGGAAGCGGTTTCTTTCAGCCGGATGACAATTGATTTGCCGGTGCCACTCTCCACCAAAAAATCATTAAGATAGCCTGTCTGATAGCCGACATGACTAAAGGTAAAATTATACCGGCTCCCTACCTTCAGATTATTCAACCTAAATATGCCGTTCTTATCCGTAGTCAGATTAGCCGCCGGCTTTCCATTCGAAAGCTTCACCTCCACATTTACACCGCTTAGGAGATCACCATTCTCAGACAATACTGTACCCGAGACAACAGCGTTGCCTATATCCTGTGCCTGTATGTTGCCCATATGGATCAACATCACCACAGCACAGATTCTGATAAATAATGTAAAAATTTTTTCGGTCATATTAGTTGTTTAAGAGTTAGCAAATACTATCTCCAGGCACAACGTTAAAGCGTGTGCCAGCCAATGGTTAACAATACCGGATAGGTTCTATTTTTTCTTTGAGATTATGAACATCCCCGCCTTTTCCTGGTAAGCCAGATCGTTCATATTAGAGATGACAGACAATATCTTTGGCAAACTATCTGCTTTCCGGAAACTTCCTGTTAGACGCAGATCTGCCAGGTCCTCGTTATTGAATTGTATAGTGGCGCCAAATACAACTTGCAATTTTTTAAATACATCTGTCAACGGCTCGTTGTCGAAATACAATGCATCCGGGTTACTTTCCGGTCTGTCAACGGCTTGTCCGATGATCGCTGTCCCCTTGTTGCCCGATCGTTGGGCCGGCTTGAACTTTGTCACCGTCACGGTATTTGTCAAGATATTGCCGATGAGTTCCTGGTTGGGTAAAAGATAAACGTCCTTGTCTCCCTTCTGCGGATTCGTCGATCGCACGACGACCCTGCCCTCCAAAAGCCTGACGTCGACCATGTCTTTCCCCAGGGTATTGATCGTGAACTGTGTACCCAGGGCCGTCGTATTAAATCCCTTTACCAATACCGTAAATGGCTTTTCTCTAACTTTCGCCACCTTAAAAAAAGCTTTTCCTGTAAGGTGTATGTCACGGACGCGTTCGTTATAGTCGGGTTGAAACCAGATAAGGCTTTTCGGTTCCAAAGCCACCAGGGAACCATCCTTAAGCGTTATGGGCAAAACGGTGTCTGCATTATTGTAGATGGTCAGTGGTTCGTTGTTCTCTTCAACCTTCTCGGCCACTACCTGTTTGGCAGGATTCCCCTTAAAAGGACCTCTCTGCAATAGGAAAATTGTGCACGTGACTAAAAGGATGATCGAAGCCGCCGCCCAAACAATAACTTTCTTCAGCGTGATCAATTTTACCTTATTGCCGGCCGCTGGAGGCATGCTGTGATGGATACGTTCTAAAATCTCACGGGCTTTCCGGGGTTCAAGCGCACGGGGTGTAATATCCATTGCCAGCGCATATTCATAAGCTGCCAATAGCTCCTGCCGAAAAGCGTTATTTTCATCGGATAAAAGTTTCCGTAAAGCATCCAGCTCCACAACGGTGGCTTCGCCTTTCCACAGTTTATCTATCAACGCTTGAGGATTTTCCATATTGATACTATAAATACAGGTGGGTGCAGACAACAGGGGGCATGTTCCAGGTTACCAAATTGTTATCAGCATTAAACTCAGGCTTGCAGAAAACAGAAGAATAAAGTGAGTCCCGTCATGGGTACGCTGTCATATTTGTTCAAGACCTGCTCTTTTATGAGTTTGAGGGATATTTTCAGGTGTTCTTTGACTGTCTCGGCCGACACCCCCATCAACTGTGCAGCTTCTGCATATGATTTACCCTGCAGTTTGCATAGGGTGAATGCTTGCTTTTTTCGCACCGGCAGCCGACGGATCGCCTCGGCCACCAGATCCATTTTCAATTCGAACAGGTCTTCGCCGGCGCCGTCGACAGGGAGTTCTTCATTTAAAACAACGCCGGCAGCTATTCGTTTTTCCAGCAACAATTTCTCTAAATAATTTACCGACTTGTTGTAACTGACGACAAATAGCCAGCCCGGTATGGATTGTTCTTCTTTAAGTTTCGACCGATTTTCCCAAAGGGATAAAAACACCTCCTGCAGGATATCCTCTGCGATCTCCTTCTGTTGGATCAGCTTGCAGATATTGGCGAATACGGCATTGTTGTATTTGTAGTACAGAGCATTAAAAGCATCGATATTACCATCGATAAATGCAATAGCCAATTCGGTATCTAGGGTTCTCTTCAGCATCCATTTAAAAGCGCAAAGTAAAATATAGAGAAGTTGAACTATCTCTTTGATGCCATTAATAAATCATTAAGGATACTGAAGTACCGGCACGAACCGTACGTTTTACGCAACCAGGTGGTCCTGAAGTACTTAAAATTGAAATGCCGGAGATACCGGCATTTTTGGAGGACAGTAAAAGAAGATCAGCGATTGTTCAAGTAAAAGGAATATATTCCTGCGATGGCATCAACCCTTTCCGCTCACAAGGCTGGCTAACAAGTATTTTAACCAGCCATCCATCCGTTTCAGGTTTGGTCAATAAAAGATTTTGACCGAGCAGCAAGATCGTATCATTAATACAAATTATCTTACCCTCTACTGGCATGCGTACCTGGAGACTGCCTTTGTCAGATTGAATGTTTGCCAGTACCTCACCTCTTTTTTTTAAGCCATATATCCGTACGAATGCAATGCCTTTTATTTGTTTGACACCCGTAAGCCTAAAACCAGTAATGCCTATGAACGCTTCAATATTTTGAAAGTCGATCCATTCGTGACTTGTAGTATAACATAGATCCCTTTTTACGGTGTTTTTGGGTTTTATCATATTTAAGTCATTTTTATGTCATTGCATCGTATTTTCTTCCCTGACCAGGTTTATCTTTTTTATTGACTTCTCTATTTTTCGGTAGTAAAACTTAACATTTACCCTGAATATATCATAGGACAATGCGAATAGCAGAATAAAAGAAGGTAGATAAAATGAATAAAAATGTAAAAGCCGGAAAACATATGCGCCTGACAGGGCTCCTGTTATAAAAAAAAGGATAATAACCATTTTGAGAGTAATACGTGACTTCAACGCGGCCCTTCCATCATTGCGGGTGCGTATCAGTTGTGCCAGGTCGATGCCCAGGTCGGTGAAAGTCCCGGTCAAATGGGTAGTACGAACAACCGATCGCGATATCATAGAGACGAGCGCATTTTGCATTCCCATGGCCAGCAGCAGGCTGCCGGCGTATACCTGCCTGCCGGTCAAACTGCCTTTGTAATAACTTCCCAAAGTTGCTATTGTTATAAGTATCCCCAATTCCAGCAGAATGGGGATCACATAGGAATATCTTTGGTTCTTCCCGATGATGCCGATAATAAGGCTGGATACGAACGCACCGCCTAAAAACAAAAGCATCCATAACGCGATCACCCATGAGGTCCTCCAATCCCTCAGAGAAACTTTTTCGGCAAATAAAGCAGCGTGGCCGGTAACATTGGTGGTAAGCACGGAAAATCCGAGGAATCCTTCAGCATTGACGGATCCCGCGGTCAAACTTAATAATGCGGCCAAACGGATATTGTGAATATGGGTACGCCGGACTCCAGTGTGTTTCAGCATAAAGCTTTGATATTTCCAGTCATGTAAATCTATCCAATGCCTGGATACACAACTTTGAGAATTATCACTCCAAAATGTAACTTTTATCAACTATTAATGTATTAAATTTGCAAGCATATGAGTATCAGTGGTCTATTTCCGATAGAAAAATGGGATTTTAAGAGCCATTCCATTTTGACGGAGCTGCCCTCTCAAGATGCGGCAGTGCTTGCGGCTCATATGAGTGATCAGCATTATGATAAGGGAGAGATCATCTTCCGTGAAGGCTCATTCCCTTCCGGCATATTTTTCATCCGTCATGGGAAAGTAAAAAAATACAAAGTCGATCATGTATCGAACGAGCAGATCCTATATGTCGCCAATACCGGTGAACTCATCGGGTATCATGCCCTTTTGTCAGAAGAACGCTATCCTGATTCGGCTTCAGCACTGGAAGAGAGTGTCATCTCTTTTATTCCAAAAGAAGATTTCCTGGAAGTGCTGCGCACCTCTCAGGTATTATCGCAACGATTGCTAAAACTCCTTAGCCACGAGTTTACCGTTTTTGCCAATAACGTTGCCTTTTTTGCACAGCGAAATGTAAGGGAAAGGCTTGCAACGCAATTGGTGGTGATGAGGGAAAAGTATAAAGAAAATTACCAGCCCGGCATGGCGGTAGAAATTAATTTGTCGAGAGATGATCTGGCCAGTATGGTGGGTACCGCCAGGGAAAATGTCGTTCGGATATTAAAAGAGTTCAAGGATGATGAGGCTATTCAAACGAAAGGCAGAAAGATCATAGTAACGGACGTACATAAACTTTTAAAAATTGCCAATCAATAGTCTTTTTCTTACTTGCCGAGTGTTCAATCTTTGATCCAAAATTTCAAAAGACCGTCCATATGGGATTCCATGAACTGGTATCCTGGTGGTATTTCATCGTTCCAGCTGCAATAGGTCGCCACCTTTGTGCCGGGGGGCATTCCTTCCAATTGTTTGTTCAGATAGTAGCTATAATAACGGTACAGTTCTGTAGAGTAAGCGATGCTATCGTCTATCCTGCCAGAACCCGGCAGGTTTTCAAAGAACGAATTGTAAAAATAGAAGCTATTAAATGCTCTTAGGTCCAACTGCGTGAAGTTTTTATGAAGAAATTTTACATTTGGCCTGTCCAGCAGGTCTTTTACCAAATTTGCCTGGTCCACTAAATTTCCCCTTTGTTCGACACCATAAAAGATGGCATCCGGTCTGAGATAAGAGGCAGTTAGACAGAATTTACCCGATCCACTTCCAATATCCAATACATTGGCGCCGTCGCTTTCTGCAAGAAATCGCACAGCGCGACAAATGACAGGCAGCGGGGACCAGTGCAGCTTATCCAACTCCTGAATGGATATAGGATACAACGGGGATAGATCCAGTTCATCCTGTGAAGGTTGTTTGGAGTGTAGTATTGTCACCGGTAAAGACATAAAACAATAATTTTGGGGTGTTGGCTAGTTTTCTGCCCTGCTCCCCCTTCGTTCGGGCTCCTCCGGCTTTTCATTCCGCCAGTTTTCGTTGTACCTGACAAAGAAGGACAACCAGATCGCCCGGGATAAGCGCATCAGGTAAGGCTGCGCAACGAGCAATGCAATCATGTTAAATCCCATCCATAGGAAAAACCTGTTGTCTTCCAATGAAAACCCGATCAACACCCACCAGGCAATACAAGTAGCTACAGAAAGGGCGACAGTCAGTGCATAGCTCACATAGCTTGTACCATAATAGAACCCAACTTCTATCTCCAGGTGTTGTCCACAGACCGGGCATTTGTCATTCATTTTCATAAACTGCTTCAGATTGTACGAGCTACGCACCTGGAACATATCGCCAGTGCGGCATCGGGAGCATTTGTGCAGTAACAGGCTCCGTAGATAGCCTGGTTTGCGTTCTTTCTTCGTCATACTTTAATGTGGAATTTAAGCATACTGTCAAAATCGCTGTTCACCACGCTATAAGAGGGGGGTATCTTATCTTCCCAACTACACCGGGTTACTACCCTTGTTCCAACAGGCATTTGCTCCAATTGCCTGAATAAACAGCGGTTATAATAATCATATAAAGTCTCTGAAAATGATATTTTGTAATCAATCTTAGGGGTGCCTTTTATATTTTCATAAAACGAATTATAGAAATAGAAATGGTCATATCGTTTTAAACTCAGTTTTGTAAAGTTCCCATGAATAAATGAAACATTTGACAGACCCAGCATTTTCTTTGCAGCTTCTGCATGCCCAACCAGCTCTTTGCGTTGCTCGACCCCATAGAAAAGAGCATTAGGCTTATAATAGGCTGCACCCAGGCAAAACTTTCCGACCCCGCTTCCGATGTCTAAAACCCGAACGCCATCCCTTGGTACCAGGAATTCAACTGCCTGCTGCGCGACGTTCAAGGGGGTCCAATGCCTTCGGGCCAATTGTTGCATGGAAGGAGGGTATAAAAGATGAAATTGTGCATCGTTGCTGAACCAGTTGTCCAAGTATCAGGATTTTGAAGTGAGTCACTATTAAAATATTGGCTTGTTCATTGCCTGGTACTGTTCAGGCGATAGCAAACCATTTTGCTCATAAAGTGTATGAGGAAAAATAAAGGCCACCCATCCGATGTGTTCCGGCTGTTGCAACAGCATGTTCCGCCAGTCATTAGAAAGCTCCGGATTATAGGTAAGGACTTCTCCATCGACGGGCATATGAATGGGTATCTTATACTCTCCTGAATGAATGATTGCCAAAAGGTCCCCAGCTCTTTTCATGTCTCCACTATCGTCAAATTCAATCCGCCCGATCTGTTTGATCCCAGTCAGTTTGAAAGCACATACACCAACATAAGCAAGCGACCCCTGGAAGTTGATCCATTCATGATCGTGCGTATAATAAAGGATATTTTCAAACGTGGGAGAGCTTTTCATGGAACGAAGGTATTCCAGGTTACTATCGCCCGCGTTGAATCTTATCACACAAAAATGTGACTTTTATCACCGGACAGACGCCCGATCAATACGGAAAAAAGCAATACCTTTGCTCTCATTTTAAAAAAAGGAATGATGGAACTGGAAGAGCAACTGCGGAAAAGAAGCGGTAACAAATGTGAAATGTGCGGGTCTGGTGATACGTTAAAACTATATGAAGTACAGCCTCAATCCGGCAGCAACCAGGATAATTGTATGTTAGCCTGTGACAAGTGCCAGGCGCAAATTGACAGAAAAGAAGAGCTGGATAACACCCACTGGAGCCGTTTGTCGGAGACAATGTGGAGCGAAGTACCAGGGATACAGGTAATATCCTGGCGTATGCTTAACCGCTTAAGACATGAAAGCTGGGCGATGGACAATCTGGAAATGATGTATCTCAGTGAGGAAACATTGGCTTGGGCTAAAGCCACCGGCGATCATGATAATGACGCCTCCGTTGAGCTGCATAAAGATAGCAACGGAAAGGTATTGCGAGACGGTGATGCGGTGATCCTGATAAAGTCACTGGATGTAAAGGGGTCTACTTTGAATGCAAAAATGGGTACTGTCGTAAAGAATATCCGGTTAGTACAAGACAATACAGAACAAATTGAAGGTAAAATAGAGGGCCAGATAATCGTCATCCTTACCAAATACGTAAGAAAACAGAACAGCAACTAACTTAAAATTCCTGCTTATTATTTTATTTCTAAGTAGCTGTGTTTATATAAAATAAGCGCTTTAATTAAAAAGCGCACTTACCCGGCAAAATACATATTTTTTAATTCTTTTCTCGATGCTTCAGCACCTATTTCCTGGCGTCTGTTATAGATTGCCTGTGATTTTTTTCCGGCAAAATAACGCAGCTGGTCTTTATTGTCCGTTGCTGCTTCATAGATAACATCAGCAATCTCTTCAGGTTTGGAATCGGGATTGATCATGCCCAGCATTTTCTTTTCAACCGCATCGTAAAACGGAAGCGGTGTCACGTCTGAATTGTGGCTGAATAACTCCGTCTTCGTTGCACTTGGCGCAACTGTTTTAATCCCAATATTAAACATGGATAGTTCGATTGATAAACATTCGCTCCAGCCTTCCACTGCCCATTTCGTACCATTATAAACGCTGGTAAAGGGAAAACTGGTATGCCCGCCTATGGACGTAACATTGATGAACAAACCGTTTTTTGCCTCCCTGAAATAAGGGATAAACTCTTTGGTTACACGCACCGTTCCAAGGAAGTTCGTCTCAATCTGCCGAACCATATTTTCATCCGTAAATGCCTCTAAGGCACCCATGAGGCCGTATCCTGCATTATTTACCACTACATCAATGTTAAATAAAGAGGCTGCTTTTGATACGGTCAATCTGATTTGTTCTAAGTTGGTAACGTCCAAAGGCAAAAGTGTTACATTTTCCAACTGCGACAGATCGGTTTCGTTTTCAGGTTTGCGCATGGTGGCTATGACATTCCAACCCTTAGCTTGAAACAGCTTTGCTGTTGCCTTTCCTATTCCAGATGAAGCTCCAGTAATGAATATTGTTTTCATAAATTAAATTTTCCTTTTGAAGACACAAAAGTAACCCACATAAAGTATATATTTGATACCTGTATACAAAAGGATACTTAAAATGATGCCACAGGACGAAAAAAGATTTCAGGAAAAGATTCGGGCAATACAGGATACTATGTTTGTAATAGGCGGGAAATGGAAAATTCCTGTTATTCTTTCAGTATATCGTGGGAATAGGCGTTTCAACGATATTCTGGCTTCCATACCCAAGATTACCAATCGAGTATTGTCCAAAGAATTGAAACATCTGGAGGAAAATTTACTGATCAGTAGGACAATCGTAAGTAAATACCCCGTAAGGATTGAATATACTGTAACAGATTATTGTTTGAGTATAGATAAAGTAGCAAAGCCAATGGAAGAATGGGGCAAAGGCCATAAAAAGAAGATTAGTAAGCAAAGCTGAGGCGCAAGTCAAGTATAATAATACTCTCAAAGTGTTTTTAAAGGTCAATGAAATTCACCAACAGGTGTTGTAAAGTGGCCTGTGCAAGTCCTAGTTCGCCTACCAGATCACCGCAAACGCAGGCATTCTTTTTTACGCGCTTGAAAGGATAATAGGTTATCGCAGTACAGACTATTTTAAAGAATACCGTCCCAACGGTTTAATGGAAATAGCAGCCAATCATTCGAAGTATTTTGATAGGAAAGTGACAGATCAGGGTATTGATGTTAGACCGAAATCCAATTTAGATAGCGTGTATCAATCAGCCGATAAGATGGAAGGTGTGCCGTTTAGTGAAGTACTGAAATTGCCCCCGGCCCCGTCAGAACGAAAAACAAGAGATACAGTAATTACCTACATCCTTGTAAGCCATTTCAGGAACAAGTATCTCACGTTCCTGCTACCCTGTTTAGGCATTTTGAACAAATCGCGAGATAACATTAAGGCATTCTATTACTTCATTAGTGATACGGAGAAGGAATACGACCTATTTTTAACTGATGATCAAAGAACACTGAACAAGTTATGCTATGAAATGTGGCGGCAAGTTGAAACGCAGGCCGGTTCATTGCTAGAAGGTGAACCGGAGCAGGAGCGCTCGCCCGCTGGTATCTTCGGCTTGTGGGAAAAGGCAATGCCGCTGCTATTGCAACAGGAATTTATTTACAGCTATGGTCTATATAATAAGCGGGAATTAAAGGAGAAACCCCAAAGAACGAGGATTGAGCGCATTACCCTAATGAAAAGCGGAAAAAAGCGACACTTTTTTGACACACCGGAAATAAAAAAGCCTTGTAAGTCAATGCTTTACAAGGCTATAAAAGTGCACCGGACTGGAAATTTCTCGAACCACTTCCTAGCGGATTTGAGGTCGATTGCTGAATTACTCGCCTGATGTTGAATGTGTTGTGCTTTTGCATAACACTATATTTGTTAAACAATCTCGGCTGCTCAGATTACAGGGCTTTTCCCGCAATCGGATGACATGGTAGTAATCAGTATTTCGCGTCGTCTTCCGGATGTGCTGCCCTTTCGGCTATCGCCTTCTCAATTAATTGGGCTACTAGGGGGGCGATTTCGATATTTCGTATGGTTTGTTCAAAGGGTTCCTTTCCGATTTTTACGTAAAGCTTTCCTATGAATTCATCCGCGAAGCTACTGGCAATAACTGGTATATGGCCCCAGTCCAGATAGATCGGATATCCGGGTTTTGCTGCGATAAGATTTAACAGTTTAGTTCGCATTTCCCGTCCCGCCGATCTGCTACCAGTGCCCATAGATTGCTCGTCCATCTTAAGGAGCAGCGCTTCTTCGGTTGGCAACTCATATTTTGCATCTACAATGGTATAAGGTACATATGGCGAAGTTCCAAACGTTAATGCTTTCGATACAGAGAAATCATGACTAATGCGAATTTGGCCGCTTACGCAAGTACCCTTGAACCCTCTGGTGGATTCTTGCAAATGTGGTGCAGTCGCAGACTCAGCGATGGTAAGTCTTCCGGAACCACTTAGAATGTCTAACGATCCGCCCGTCATGGTAGTAATACGGTGGGTACCTGCGAGCCCATTGCCCATGCCATGAGCTCTGTTTCGGGTGATTCCCGTTTTGATAGCCTCCACTATTGCCTCGATATCAGTCTCTAATTTGGGGAATCCTTCTTTAAGCGAATTTAGAATCCCTCTTCCAGCGTCTGCGACAGAAAATGCGATTATGTCGTTATCGGGATAGGCAATCACCTGCAGAAAGCCGCCTGGCGCTGAATTAGAATGATTGATCACATTGTCGCAAATTTCGTTGACAGACCACTCCAAAGCGGCCAGAATGTCCCCTGGCATTTCCATGTGGCGCATGACTATTTCCATAAAGCCTTCGAGCAGTGCTGGTAATTCTTCGTAGGTGGAAAATTGCCCTAGAAATTGCCTCCGGCGGGCCTGGGATCTTTCTGAGAAATTCTTTGGATCTAACAAATGCGCCCAATTGGTTGATGTAAAGAACTTTCTAGCTGTAGGGAGTTTGGGTGGGATAACAGAGATTTCATGCCCTTGCAATCTTAGATTCGCCGTTGTGGCGATAACACCAAGCATCCCGTTGGCAAAAGCCTTTGCGACCTTTGAAAAGTCGAGTGTGAGGCGGTAGTTAGACTCGCGATCCCCCCATTCCTGGACCGCAGCTGCAAATTGTGGCAGCACTCCAGTGGCGATTCGCTCCGGAAAAACTATACGGTTCTTAAAGCTTTCATATTTTACAAGATGCTTGATATCAATCAATTAATTGTTTTTTCGATTTGATTAAATTTGTCGGATCATTAGTATTCACCTCCCAATTGCCTAGTAATACAATTTTTTTTGCTATATTTGTAAAAACCAAAGAGGATTTCTGGCTCAGAACATCCCGCCTGATCTTACAAATGGTAATTTCAGTGACTAAATATCGTATAAAATGCCCGCTTCGGCGGGCGTTTTATTTTGCATCAATTCTTTGCTTTAAATATCAAAGGGGGGCTCCAAGGAGCAGCATTGAAGTGGCGATTGGGAGTTTATTCCACATTCTCTTTCCTTGAAAGAGTACAGGGACCCGTATGTGGTCTTTAAACGGTTTTTCAAATTCAAAGAGCTGCCGAAGTGGAAAAGTGAATTGCAGGATATCCTCAGCTATGCGTTGGGAAAGGACAACCTTTTTGAAGCCGGTTCTAATATTGACTGCCTGTCAATTTACTTGCATCTGACGAAATTGATTGAAGCCGCCCATTTGATTGATGTAAGGGAAATCTATCACATCGGGGGGATGATGAAGCACAGGATCAAATGAATAACGTGCTGGGAAAGAAACAACCTTCGCGGGGTACTTCATTGCCCGCTTATTAGTCCGTCCCTTGTTTGGTGCTGCGTGAAAAGTATTCCCGATTTTAAACAACGCTTTTTCTGCGATAATTTGCGGGAGTTACACCAACTTTTGTTTTAAAAAGCCTATTAAATGCCGCTTCAGATTGATAACCTACTCTACTCGCTACTTCACTGATGTTTTCTTTGCTTTCTGATAAAATTTCTTTCGATTTTAAAATGCGCCAGTTGGTCAAATAACTTAATGGTGTTTCGCCTACTAATCTTTTAAATTCTCTGCAATACAACGACCGGGACATCCCTGCAGTTGCAGCTAATTGATTTAATGTCCAATCTTTTTCAGGACATTCATGCATGGACTTTAAAGAATTACTAATTCTATTATCCTTTAGGGCCATAAGAAACCCACCTTTTATATCTACCTGCTCTAAATAAGCACGAATAATTAGTACAAAAAGTATATCAACCAATCGCCCTAAAATTAATTTACTTCCTATTTTTTCAGCACTTATCTCTTCATTCATTAACACTGCGGCCTGTTGCAGCCACAAGTTTAATTCTTTAGTAGTATTTATATGTATCACTTTAGGTAGCGACTTAATAAAAGGATGTTGTACAGATGGAGTAAACTCAAAATGCCCCCCCATTAATATAGTCTCTTCATCTTTTCCTTGAAATAAAGGCCTCCCACTTCGAAGAGCTTTACCGAATTGCGAAGCTGGCACACAAGTAGTATTCGGTTTGCCTGAAATGCGATGTGTAGAACCATGAGGTATACAAACAAAATCGCCCACGTTCATTTTTATAACCTTTTCACCCGGTACTCGCAAATAGCAAGTCCCTTTTAAGAGCCTCCAAAACTGTGAGCGTGAATCTTGCTGTATTTCTATACCCCAAGATGATGAAGTAAAATGCAATTTCGGATAAACAACTGTTTTTAATTTGGCACTCTCTAAAACACCACTTAATGCATCCATAGCTTAAATATATACGATTGAGCAAAAATAATGGACTTATTGATATCAATAGCACAATTTAGGTAAATACTTTTGTGACCATAAGACCTAAAACAAACAGAAAATGAAAAGACTAAAAATTACATTATTTGCCTCGTTAATGGCAGCGACCAACTTAGTATGTGCCCAAGGACTTCAATCTAAAACCGCAGTAAACAAATCAGCAATGGAAAATAACAAAGAAGTAGTAATCAAATTCAACAAAGCGTATTGGGAATCTGGAAATGTAGAAATCGTCAAAGAATTCTTGGCAGATAATTATGTAAATCATTTTGCGCCACCAAATGGTCCAAATGATGCAAGTTTAATGGTTCATTTCATAACGGGCTTTAGAAAAGGTTTTTCAGATGTTACCGTTGAATTTAGCGAAGTGTTAGGCGAAGGAGATAAAGTGTCTTTGATAAAGACAATAAAGGCAACTCACACAGGTGATTTTATGGGAAAGGCAGCGACTGGAAAAAAAGTCGTATTACATATAGTTGAAATTGATACGTTGAAAGATGGTAAAATAACAGACACGTGGGCTTTAAGTGATTTTCCACAAGTAATTCAAGCGCTTTAAACTATTAGAGGGTCGCCAACGGACTATGACCGAAGGCGTAAGTTATGTTCGGATCAGCCAGGTTACGGACACCATTGTTCGGACTAGACGCCTCGAAGATCAAAGAAGGAAAAGATAAATATAAGATCCAGATCCGTAACCTGGCCGTTCAGCGTGCTGCTGACTCGTAAGATCGGCGATTTTAAATAGAAATCCGACGGCGTTATCAGCACGCAAATCCGGGAAGGTGCACAACAGGCTGAAACAACGGCATTTCTCGGGAATGCGTCGCCGCGCATCGCGTTCTTCATCGGGAAAAAATGTTTATTAAGGACAACAATTAGTAACTTAAGAAGGATAGAGATAATGAACGAAAGTATATTAATCACCGGAGCAAATGCCGGACTTGGGAAAGAGGCTGCACGCCAGTTAGCATTGAAAAAAGAAACAAAAAAGGTAATTCTTTTCTGTCGAAATCAAGGAAAAGCCGAGGCAGCAAAAAAGGATCTTGAGGAGCAAACGGGAAAAAAGATTTTTGAAATTATTATTGGCGATGTTGCGGATGCAAATTCCGTAAGAAAGGCAGTAGAAAAAATAAGGGAACCTATCGATGCAGTAATTTTAAATGCGGGTGGAATGGTTGGGAAAACTGCTGCGCAAGTTACGTCTTCCGGTATGAATCAATTGGCTGCTACTAATATCTTAGGTAATGTCGTTTTAGTTGAGGAACTAATAAAGAGTGATAAATTAAGAAAAACAGTGCTATTTGTAAGTGCGGAAGCTGTACCGGGTGTAAAGAGTCTCGGAATGAAACCGGTTGCCATGAAGACTTCTTCTGAAGATGAGTTTGCTGGCGTTCTTGATGGTTCATATTTTGGCAATAAGTTCGATGTAACGCAAGCATACGGATATGTAAAATATGCAGGAACGATGTGGACCTTAGCGATGGCAAGAAAATATCCTGACATCAAATTTGTTGTTATGAGTCCAGGGAACACGAAGGGAACTGGGGCATCGGATAATTTGCCCCCGGCAATGCGCTTCATGTTGAAATATATTATGATGCCAATTGTATTTCCATTGATGGGTGGAATGGTGCATAGCTTAGAAGTAGGTGTAAAACGCTTTGTAGATGGTATTTCCGATGAGCGATATGAAAGTGGCGTTTTTTATGCAAGTAAAGAGGGGAAGTTGTCAGGAGAGGTAGTTGACCAGAGTACTTTTTACACTGATTTGAAAAACATTTCATTTCAGGATAACGCCGATAAAGCTATTCACCGTTTCATAAAATAGGCTTGAAAAGTCCTTCATAAATGGAGGCTGCAGAACAATCATAGTAATAAATAAGCGGCAGTTATTATAGAATCGGATGGTAGTGGTTAATTACGATTGGAGCAAGAAATTGGAAAAACCGTAAAGGAAGATGGAAGAAAGCGAATTCGAGAAAATTGCTTACAACTGTAAAAAGGCGACGTTTCTGATTGAGAAAAAGCAGATCCGCAATATAAGCATGCGTGAGAAACTGGAGTTGAAGATACACCTGGAATGTTGCTCCGCGTGTCGTATTTTTGAACGGCAAAGTATATTGATTAATAAATTGGTTCGTGACCTATCCCATGTGCCGCAAGTCACTAGCGATATTAAACTTGACGACGATTTCAAAAAGAAAATGCAGGGTCAAATTACGGAAAAACTTTAAAAAGGTGAAGTGCCACATCGGAGAAGCGGGTAGCCGATTTTCATGTTTCATGTAACTGTAATTCGAATTATTAAATAGCGTAAAGAAGAAAAATGAAAAGACAGGAAGGCAAAGTTGCGGTTATCACCGGCGGGAATAGTGGCATTGGCTATGCGATAGCCAACGAATTAATTGCTCAAGGCGCTAAAGTTGTAATCACCGGTAAAAGCCAAAATGCCATTAAAGAAGCTGAAAGTTCATTAGGTGTGAATGCTACTGGTTTTGTTGCAAATCAATCCAGCCTTTCGGATTTAAGGGAATTGGCTAAAAAGGTAGAAGAGAAATTTAAGAATATTGACACACTTGTTATTAATGCAGGCATTTTTCATCTATTGCCAATTGAGGCGGTTAGCGAAGAAAAATTTGATGAAACAATGAACGTAAATTTTAAAGGCGCGTTTTTTACTTTACAAAAATTTCTGCCACTTTTAAAAAATGGCTCCTCTGTAATTTTTATTTTGGTATTAAGTGCAACACAAGGAACACAGAACAGGTCTGTATATAGTGCCAGTAAAGCAGCTTTAAAATCATTAGCAAGGGTGGCCGCTATTGAATTAGCTCCCAAAGGCATTCGCGTTAATGCAGTCACACCTGGGCCAATCAATACTCCAATATTTGGTAAAAGTGGCGCACCGCAAGAGAAAATCGATCAGTTTACTGATGCTATAAAACAAAGAATATTGGTGAAAAGATATGGAGCACCTGATGAAGTGGCCAAGCTTGTATTATTTCTCGCGTCTGATGATGCATCCTTCATTACGGGAAGTGATTACGTAATAGATGGCGGTATGTCAATAAATATGATGTGATATTAGAAGCCAATTAAGGGAGTAAGTACTTACAGAGTAAAGTTAGACATAAATGCTTTAAATTTGGTAAACAAAAGCTCTTTCAATCATCCATTCCGGTCAATGAAAAGCGGGTTGAGTATACTCATTTCCGTTTCACTGGCAAATTGCTGGCAAATTTTGAAAAGTAAAAAGGCCGCAGTGATTGCGACCTTCGTAACTGTTTGAAACCTAAGTGCCCAGAACAGCACATTTCTCGAACCACTTTCTGCCGGATTTGAATTTACTCACGCAATTAAGTACCTGATTATCTTTGGCGTATGTTGGCGACTCCAACAAATATTGTTTAACAATATGGCCCCTCTATTGAATCGAGGTACTTGGTCGTCGAAGTCGTTCTCCCAGCTAACGCTCCCGGATCTTCTTACATCAAGAATTTCGAGCAGGTTTGCGAAGTTGGTAAAGAAATCGCGGTCCAGTTCCTTATCAATTCCCGTTAATGTGTCGGGCATGAATGAAAGGTATCTAAATAGCAAGATTTGAAGCTCCCGTTTGAAACCCCTCAAGTTTTCTGCCTCATTCAAGTACTTTTGAAGTTCCTGTGCGTGTTGGCAGGAATTTTTCATTTCAAATTTGATCTTACACTATTTGGCATAAGTTATTCTATCAGTCTCTTTGGGTGTTAAAGCTACCTCATATTTACAATTCCATTCTTTTATATTTTCTAAGATCGGCAAAAAAGCTAAACCTTTTTCCGACAACTTATAATCCACCCTTGGTGGTAGTTCCTTATAGGCTAACCTTTCCAGCAGTCCGTCTTCTTCCAGCTCTTTGAGTTGTTCGGTCAGTACTTTCCTTGAAATGAGCGGTATAATGGAATCCAGCTGACCAAAACGAATAGTACGGGTGCCGATAACATTAATGATGATCGGTTTCCATTTATTACCAATAGTGCCGATAGCTCTCGTAAGGGAGCAATTCGAAGCGCAAAATCTCTCGTCTCTCATATTTTCAAATTTGTAGTTACCTCGCAGTAACCAGAATCAACCACGATAGTTACAAATATAAACTATTGACAGTAACTTTGCGAAACAAATATAAAAACCTAGAAATGAGCGAACTAAAAGATAAAATAGGAGCAAGCTATGCAATCATCGGTTTCGGGAAAATCGGCCAGGCCCTGGCCAAGGCATTTGCCCGCAAGGGTATCGAGGTATCCGTTGCAACCACGCGCGATCCGGAAAGTTTTGCATCAGACGCGGCCGCAATAGGGTCCGAAATTATTCCTGCAACACTGGCGGAAGCCATCAAGGCGGACGTCATTTTTTTGGCTGTCCGCTTCGAGTCACACCCTAATGTTGCGAACGCCCTACCCAATTGGGCGGGAAAAATTATCGTTGATGTAACTAATGCCTATGGCGTGCCACCCGAACAACTGGAAGGACTGCCTTCTGCCAAATTCGTTGCACGCGCCTTTACTGGCGGAAAATTGGTTAAGGGTTTTAACCATTTGGGCGCTGCTATTATTGGTCAGAATCCGACCGTACATGGTGGTAAGAGGGTAGTATTTCTCGCGAGCGACGTTGAAGGCGCAGCAGCGGAGATTGGTGCGCTTGCAGAAAATCTCGGTTTCGCGCCAGTCCATCTTGGTGGCCTTGCGGAAGGCGGGCTGCTTGTACAGGCATACGGAAATACTTGGGGTAAACTGATTTTTAAGGATCTGGTTAAGTTCGACTAATGAGTCGTGTTCTCAAATCGTAAATAATAGAAATAATGAGTAAATTAAAAAACAAAGTAGCGGTAGTTACCGGTGCATCAAAAGGAATAGGTGCAGCTATCGCAAAACATTTCGCTGCAGCAGGCGCAAAAGTTGTTGTAAATTATGCCTCAAGTAAAGAAGGCGCAGATAAAGTGGTGAAAGCCATAACCGACAATGGCGGCATAGCCATCGCGGTAAAAGCCGATGTATCTAAAGAGGCTGATGTAGCCAAGTTGTTCGAAGAAGCGAAGACAGCTTTCGGCACTGTAGATGTATTAGTCAATAATGCAGTTTCGCAAGGATACGCACCTATTGAACAGATCTCGGTAGAAGCATTTCATCAAAGCTTTAACGTTAATGTGCTTGGACCGATCCTGACTATCCAGGCAGCCTTGAAACTTTTTGGCAATAGGGGCGGAAACATCATCAATATCAGTTCGGGTGCAAGTAAATATCCACTTCCTAATGCATCGTTATACTCATCAACGAAAGCTGCACTAGATGCCTTCACCATTGCTTTATCAAAAGAACTGGGCGTAAAAAACGTTCGCATCAATTCTATTTTGCCGGGCGCTACGGATACGGAAGGTGCAACCAGCGCCGGCGTTACTGCCGGCAGTGAGTATGAAAAGATGTTTGTTGAAAAAACACCGCTTGGTCGCAGAGGTCAACCTGAAGATATTGCGAAAGCAGCCGTTTTTTTGGCGTCCGATGACGCAGGCTGGATCACGGGAGAGCAAATTTCCGTTTCAGGCGGTATGTATGGTTTTTAAGTTCGTAAACTCAAAAAAATGGATGACAATGGGACTAAATTATTGGTTGACGTTGGTATCGCCAAAACGCATAAATAATTAGTTCAAATGTATAAGTTTCTTTCAAATCCCTGTTTCTTCTGGAAGCAGGGATTTTTTATTTTATTTCATTGTTGTCCGGATAAATCCGGGTTAAAAAAGCTGTAACCCTTTATTAATAGGGATTACAGGGCAAAAACAGTTGTTTCAAAATTGGGGTAGCCCCATGGTTTGTTACGGACTAAAGGCGAACTGGTTGACAGCCTTGTATTAGTTTGCAAATGAAAAAAGGCAGCGAAATTGCTGCCTTATTAGTCGGTTGAAAACCAAGTGCAACCGGACTGGAAATTTCTCGAACCACTTTTTAGGGGATTTGAGATTGATCGCCGATCTAAGTGCTTGATACTCTTATGTGTGATATCTCATTTATCGAAGAGGTTGTTTAACATTCGGATTAACCGCGTGTCCTATTGGCCTGTAGTTCGCGATCGTTGCAGAGTCCGTAGCGAGTCAATTCTATTCGTTAAACGGAATAGTGGAATCCCGCATGCCCGAGGACAATGCCTGAGCAACGGGATTCGCTTAATTAATGAAGGGTTTTACTGCTTCAGAACCAATTTTTAGTAGTCCATTCCCATACCAGCAGGCGCAGGGGCCGGAGCACTTTCGTTTTTAGGCTTATCCGATACTACACATTCCGTGGTTAAAAGCATGCTGGCTATCGATGCCGCATTTTCAAGGGCGATCCGGGTTACCTTGGTCGGATCGATCACCCCGGCAGCCAAAAGCGATTCATATTGCTCTGTACGGGCATTGAAACCATAGTCGTTTTTGCCCTGACGCACTGCCTGAACAACGATGCTCCCTTCAAGGCCGCAGTTGCGGACAATTTGTCGCAGGGGTTCTTCGATGGCTCTGCGGACGATAGCGATGCCGGTGTTTTCGTCGGCATTGGCGCCCGAAAGTTTGTCCAAGGCCTCTAAAGCGCGAATATAAGCCACGCCGCCGCCCGGGACGATCCCTTCTTCGATTGCTGCGCGTGTGGCGTGAAGTGCATCATCGACGCGGTCTTTCTTTTCCTTCATTTCCACTTCGGTCGCAGCTCCAACATACAAAACGGCAACTCCCCCGCTCAATTTGGCCAGCCGCTCTTGCAGCTTCTCCTTGTCGTAATCGGAGGTCGTGTTCTCGATCTGCGCCTTGATCTGGTTGACCCTGGCCTGAATGTCTTCCTTCTTACCTTTACCGCCGACAATGGTCGTGTTGTCTTTGTCGATGGTTATAGCATCTGCCGTGCCGAGATAGTTTAAGTCGGCGTTTTCCAGCTTATAGCCACGCTCCTCGCTGATCACAATTCCACCTGTTAGCACGGCAATATCTTCCAGCATTTCCTTGCGGCGGTCGCCAAAGCCGGGAGCCTTGACCGCAGCTACCCGCAGCGTTCCCCTAATTTTATTCACCACCAACGTCGCCAGTGCCTCGCCGTCCAGGTCTTCGGCAATGATCAGCAGAGGACGGCCACTCTGCGCAGTTTTTTCCAACAAGGGCAGCATGTCCTTCATTACGCTGATCTTTTTATCATAGATCAACACATAAGGGTTTTGCAATTCGGCCTCCATTTTCTCGGGGTTGGTCACGAAATAGGGTGAAATATAACCCCGGTCGAATTCCATGCCTTCTACTACTTCTACTGTGGTAGATGTCCCCTTAGCCTCTTCGACTGTGATGACCCCCTCCTTGCCTACTTTCGTAAAGGCTTCGGCGATCAGCCGACCGATATTGTCATCATTATTAGCCGACACGGTAGCTACCTGGCGGATTTTATCGTTGTCATTGCCTACTGTCTGGGATTGTTGTTTCAAACTTCCGACAACTGTCTCCGTAGCCTTATCGATACCCCTTTTCAGGTCCATGGGATTGGCGCCGGCGGCAACATTCTTTAAGCCTTCGGAAATAATAGCCTGTGCCAATACTGTAGCGGTGGTGGTACCGTCGCCAGCCGCGTCGGCTGTTTTTGAAGCCACTTCTTTCACCATCTGGGCGCCCATATTTTCGATGGGATCTTCGAGTTCGATCTCTTTGGCTACACTTACGCCGTCCTTGGTAATGGTCGATGCGCCAAATTTCTTCTCAAGGATCACGTTACGTCCCTGCGGCCCCAGGGTGACCTTAACAGCGTTCGCCAGGGTATCAATGCCTTTTTTCATTCTATTTCTTGCATCTGTGTCAAAGAAAAGTTGCTTAGCCATAGTAAACAATTTTACCAGTGAGACAATTAGATTGAATTAAATAAAATATCAGGATGAATTATACAATGGCAAGGATATCTCCTTCCCGTACGATCAGTAGATCTTGTCCGTCGATCCTGACTTCCGTTCCGGAATACTTGCCATAAAGAACGGTATCGCCTTTTTTTACTGTGACAGGTTCGTCTTTTTTACCGGGTCCGGCGGCGATGACTGTACCCCGCTGGGGTTTTTCTTTTGCCGTATCCGGGATGATGATTCCACCGGCAGTCTTTTCTTCGGCGGCGGCGGGTTTGATGATGACCCGATCATGTAATGGAGTAATTTGCGATTTACTGGACATAATTTATGATTTTGAATGAATTAAACAAAGCCACTAACTACGTTCAATATGAATAGCTGTAGGATGATATTTTGACCCAACAAGCAGCATGCCAATCCAAAAAATGAAATTTTTTCAGTTTATTTTGTCACCCGAAAATGTCAAAAATTCCGCTCCCCCTGGCCTGATCAGGTACCGTTTCTGCGTCTTCCAAAGGTGGCTGGCGGCATTCGCATATTTGGCATGACCGTTGAGGCCAACTGCGTATCAAACATGCCTTAGCATATGGAACGTAAATTCTATATTGAACTGAATATGAAAACTGTAGACGGTTTTGAGCGATTCGGCTGTTTCGAGTTGGGCAGCGATCGCGGATTTGCGGTCAGGCTTTTTGCCGGCCTGGCAGGCCGCCCAGCCGAGGATGAGACGGAAGTTTTGCACATGGACCTCGTCGAGAAGCGGGGTGGGTTACCCATGAATATGCAGGTGATCAGCTGCACAATCGAGGAACTAGGCAAGAACATGAAATATTTAACCCGGGAGCTTTTCAAGAAAATAAACCTGGATGATACGCTGCTATAGATGCGCCTACCGTTTTAATATCGCACGTAAAGCCGAAGCCCACGCAGTGGAAAGCAACAATGCCAGTCCTGTAACGGCCAGTCCTAATTTGTATAATCCGGCATCGATCATACCCGACTTAACAGCCATCGAACAGGCGAGCAATCCCAATTCCCCTGTTTGTGACAGCAGCGCACCTGCCCACCAGCTATCATTCCATGTCATGCCGAGCAGCCGAAACGCAATGGCGGATAGCAGACTATTCATTAGCAGGACAGCGCCTGTGATCGCCAGGATGGAGAAACAGTGGCCGGCTACATAATGAAGATCCAGCAACAAGCCCACCGACACGAAATACAAGGCAACAAAGAATACCTTGAAAGGCTTCAGCACAGACCCTAACCATTCAAATCCTTTTGTCCTTCTTAACCATAGGCCTGCGGCAAAACTGCCGATAGGTGCAGACAAACCAGCGAGAGACGATAGCCATGAACAACCCAGGCAACAGGATGCGGCAAGGAATACCTGCAGGTCATGGTCCTCTTCCAGCAAACGCCAGCCACTCCATGACCATATATTCCGATTTCGAATGGCCCGTAGCAAAAAGAAAAGCACGAAGGCGATCACAGCGGAGGCAACCAGGGTCCCCCATTGCGCGGTGGATCTTCCCATCCATTGAAAGAAGGCGAATACCGGCGCTACCAGAATATCCTGCAACAGCAACATGTTCAGTACAAGTTTTCCTGTATTCGTCTCCAGCTCTCCCGTCCGCCGCATATATTCACTTACGACTGCCGTACTATTGAAAGTCAGCAACACTCCCAGCAATAGGCGGTTCTGCCATCCCCAATGAAACCATGTACCGACCACAGCGGCAACCACTACCGCCATCAGCAGTTTCACTGATTGGCCCGCGACAGGCTGCCATAATAAGGTGCCTTTGTCCGGAATCTCGATTTCAAGACCGAGGAAGAACATCAAGAGAATAATGCCGAAGTCTCCCAGTATGGCGGGCTCCTGACCCGGTGTAAATAGCCCGACTATCCCGGGGCCAAGCACCATGCCTGCAAGGATATAGGCGATCAAATAGGGCTGGCGCCATCTGCGCGACAGCACAATCAAAAGAAGGATTACCACGCAAAGTATGCTCAAATGGGCCAAAACACTTCCCATAGGTTCAAAACAGATAAAAAAAGGGCGGACATGGTAGGTCCGCCCAGATAATTAATTGCTTCGTTGACAGCAGCTTACTGCACGTTGATCTTGCGAGAGATACGTTTTGCTTCCTCTTTCTTGGGCAAGGTTAGTGTCAACATGCCATTCTCATAGCGGGCTACAGCCTTATCGACATCAACGGTGCCGTCAATGGTGAAGCTGCGGGAGAACGAGCCGGAATGGTATTCCCGGCGAATCCATTTTTGCCCATCACCCACGTTCTTCTCATCGACCTTTTCAAAAGAGACGGTCAGCGTGTCTCCCGTGTAAGAGAGCTGAAAGTCCTCTTTCTTCAATCCAGGCGCAATGATTTCGACCTCGTAAGTCGTGTCGGTCTCCCGGATGTTCACCGGTACCCGGCTTTCCGAGGCGAGACCGTTGAAACCCCAAGTGCGATCGTCGAAGAAGCGATTCAAATTGGTTTGGAAGAGGTCGTCTACAACACTTCCAAACGTCGTCGGACGGTTGTCCGTTTTCTTGATGATGTTGTTCATAATTCCTCCTTTTTTGGATTTAATTTTTGCCAAACAATCTGTATGCCGTTTGATCTTTCGCTGAAAAATTGACTGCCTGCCTGAAAAAAAATCACATGCGGCTGTCAAAAAAACACTGGCCTGCCAAGATTAGACCAAAAGCATCAGGTAGAGAATCCGCGACCCAAAACCGCGTCGATGGCCTTTCCAACGGCGGCACTCAGATCGGTGGTTTTGCCGCTATCAGTATGGACCCATTGGCCTTTGTGGTTGCGGATGCTGATTGGAGGGAGGATCGCATTTCCGGCACGTCCGGCTATGCATATATTGGAGACTATATAGTATTTGTCGCTGTGATGTTCCTGGACGTCAGCTTCGAGGATTAAGTTCAGCCGCGCCGCCTCCATCAGGAAATCGAAACGTATATGATAGTTCGCGGTGACCATAAGGTAGAGGTTTTGCTTCACAAAAGCAAAGCTGGGGCCAGTGGCTGTAAATACTGTCAAAAAAACATTCGCCTCCCTTTGTTAAGAATTTGTAAAAATGCGGTCCGGGATTTTTTTCTAAAATTTCCGATTTTTTATATTTGCCCTGCCACTCACTCGAAAATAGCTGTATAGATGAGGTTTAGGAAACAATTTATATAACATATTTTCTTATGACTATGCTTAAGAGATTGACTCACCTGTTGTCGATTCAGTTGGTGCTAACTACTTTTATTACAGGCTTTACAGGCCGATGCACCGCGCAGTCCTTTTCGTTGTACACTCCCTTCACGGAGGTGTCGGTCCCGCCTGGAGAATCCATCGATTATCCTATTGACGCGATCAATAAGGGGGGAGGAACCAGATCCCCCGAGATCAGCTTGTCGGGGTTGCCGAACGGCTGGACCTATGTCATGAAATCCGGCGGTTGGAACATCGGGCGGATTTCAGTTCTGCCCGGTGAAAAAAAGAACTTTTCATTGCAGGTGCAAGTGCCCTTGAAGGTAAATAAGGGCGTTTATCACTTTACGGTTGCGGCCAGGGGGCTCAGTGAGCTTCCGCTGACCGTGGTTGTGTCCCAGCAAGGAACGTTCAAGACGGAATTGACAACCGATCAGCCCAACATGGCAGGGGCTGCCAATTCGACCTTTACTTTTAACACAAAACTTCGTAATTCGACAGATGCGGCCCAGGCCTATGCCTTGAATGCGGCAACGCCGCCCGGTTGGAAGGTGAGCTTCAAAGCCAGCTATAAACAGGTGTCGTCGGTGAACATAGAACCTGGGCACACCCAGGATATCAGCGTGGAGGTCGATCCTCCGGATGAAACGCCAGCAGGAAGCTATAAGATACCGGTAACGGCTTCCACGGGCGCCACCTCTGCTGATGTCACGCTTGAAGTGAACATCACCGGCTCTTATGGATTACAATTGACGACACCCACTGGGTTATTGAGTGCCAATGCGACCGCCGGGGGAAACAAGCAATTGGAATTGGTAGTGAAGAATACGGGTTCCGCGGATCTTAAGAATATCGAGCTTCTATCTACCGTGCCGCCAAACTGGAATGTAAGCTTTGATCCGAAAAAGATAGATAATTTGTCGGCCGGTCAGTCCGCCCAGGTAGCCGCCACCATTACACCGGATGATAAAGCCATCGTCGGCGATTATATGGCCAATCTCACGGCCAAGACGGCAGAGGCCAGTTCCCTCGCCCCATTGAGGATCTCGGTGGAGACTTCAATGCTTTGGACCTGGGCCGGTATTCTCATCATCCTTCTTGCCCTGACCAGCGTTTATCTTTTATTCCGAAAATACGGCAGGAGGTAAGTGATGGAGGAAAGCATTATTAGCACAAGCGGCCTCACGAAACGCTATGGGAATTTCTTGGCCGTCAACGAACTCGATCTCACAATCGGCAAGGGTGATGTGTATGGCTTGTTAGGCCCGAACGGCGCCGGAAAATCGACGACTATCCTGCTACTGCTGGGGCTCGCCGAAGCGTCGGCGGGTAATGCGATGGTCTGTGGCTTCAACCCGGCCACGCACCCTATAGAAGTCAGAAGGAGGGTTGGCTATCTCCCCGATGATGTAGGCTTTTATGATAGCCGCAGTGGGTTGGAGAATCTACTTTTCACCGCCCGTCTGAACTCCATTGGTAAAGACGACGCATATCGCCGCGCCTGGCAACTCCTGGAACAGGTCGGTTTGGCTTCCGATGCAGAAAAAAAAGCAGGAACGTATTCGAGGGGCATGCGCCAGCGACTCGGCCTGGCAGATGTCCTGATCAAGAACCCTTCCGTTATCATTCTCGACGAACCGACCCTTGGTATCGATCCCCAGGGCGTACGACAATTTCTCGACCTCATCGTGCGATTAAGCCGCGAACAAGGGCTTACAGTATTGCTCAGCAGCCATCACCTTCACCAGGTGCAGCAAGTTTGTGACAGGGTAGGACTTTTCGTTGGCGGCAAGCTCATTGCCGATGGAACCATCGATGCGTTATCCTCGAAATTGTTTGCCAGTGAACCGATTATTGTAGAAGCTGGCTTTACCGCCAGGAATGGAATAGCTCATTTCCAGCCGGACGATCTGATGCCGCTTACCAATACGATACGCGACATCGAAGGAGTGGGTTCGGTGAGCTTTGCCGACGGCATCTTACGAGTAGGATGCGTCAACGATCGTTCCTCCCTCATCGCCAGGGCCGTGTTTGAGGCAGGTTATGACCTTACCCTCTTGCAGAAGAAAAGGCATGGACTGGATGAGATTTATCACCGTTATTTTCAAGAAAGTGAACCATATGGAAAAACTGCTTGATCTTTACCGCTCGTTTGCGGAGCGTGGCCGCCGGATCACCTGGAACCAGGCTATAGCGTCCCTCCGTCGGCTGATCCAGCCAGCAAGAAGGCGAGAGCCGTTGCACCCGTTCTGGGTGATCGTCGGCCGGGAAATGTCTGATCATATCCGAAGCTGGCGCTTTATCATCCTGCTTGCGCTGATCAGTCTCACCTGTTTCGGATCGCTCTATACAGGATTGAGCAATGTCGGAACGCCCAAGGCAGCCGGTACAGAAGCTAACAAGGCTTTCTTTTTCCTGCAATTGTTTACAGCGACCGATGGCACGCTCCCATCGTTTACCGTTTTCCTCAATTTCCTTGGACCGTTGCTCGGAATTGCCCTGGGGTTCGATGCCATCAATTCGGAGCTTAACAGGGGTACAATGAGCAGGCTGGTGTCGCAGCCGGTTCACCGGGACTATGTGCTCAACGCCAAATTTGTGGGTTCACTTCTGGTGATGGCCACGCTCTTTTTCGCGTTGACGTTGTTAATGACGGGCCTTGGTCTTATCTTCATCGGTGTGCCGCCGACAGCAAGCGAGTTTGTGCGGATCCTGGCGTTCACTCTGCTGACAGTATTGTATGTTGCGTTTTGGCTGAATATCGCCATATTATTTTCGGTTCGATTCCGCCAGCCGGCGACGTCGGCACTGTGCTCGATCGCGGTTTGGCTGTTTCTCGCAGTCTTTTATCCGATTTTGATCAAACTTATCGCGAAAGCATTGGCCCCACAACCCGGACCGATGGCGGGGTTCGATGGCTCAGCAGCCGACTTCCAGCGCACTGTTATCAATCTGCTGCGTTTTGCGCCCGGTCAGTTGTACAGCGATGCCACCACCACGCTGCTGATGCCTGTTGTGCGCAGCCTTGGGCCACTGACGATGGAGCAGGTGGCCGGCGCCATCCCAAACCCGCTGCCGCTTGGTGAAAGCATACTCATTGTATGGCCGCAGCTTACCGGATTGATTGCCGCCACGGTGGGATGTTTCGTCTTATCCTATATCGCATTCATGCGCAAAGAGATCCGGGCGCGATGACAAAAAAAGTTAGATATAGTTATGGATATACGCATTGAACATCTATCGAAGAGCTATGGCGCGCAGATTGCCGTCGAAGACGTGTCGTTCGAAGTGAGAACCGGAGAGATACTCGGTTTCCTGGGCCCCAACGGCGCAGGTAAGAGCACGACAATGAAGATGATCACCGGTTATATCGGTATCGGCGGAGGAGACGTCCTCATCGGTGGGAAATCGGTAAAACATCAGGGCCAAGAATTAAAAAGACACATTGGCTACCTGCCGGAACACAACCCCTTGTATGAGGAAATGCCGGTAATGGATTACCTGGAGTTTTGTGCCGAATTACAAGGCATCCCCAGGGTACACACGGCGGTAAGATTGAGACAGATGATCCGGGAATGCAGCCTGGATAACGAAAAGCACAAAAAGATCGGGGAACTCTCCAAGGGATACCGTCAGCGGGTGGGGCTCGCACAGGCAATGATCCATGACCCCGAGATCCTGATCCTGGATGAACCGACAACCGGGCTCGACCCCAACCAGATCATCGAGATCCGAAAATTGATCCGTGAGCTCGGCCGGGAAAAGACCGTGATCCTCAGCACACATATCCTGCCGGAGGTGGAAGCCACCTGCGACCGCATCCTTATCATCAACAAAGGCAAGATCGTGGCGGATGGAACAGCCGACTCTCTTCGACGGCAAGCCGCCGGACAGGAAGTGTTGCAAGTGAAGATCGAGGATGCATTCGGGAGCGATGTGGATCAGGCATTGCATTTATTGCCGGGCGTTACGAGTTGTTCCGCGATCGACGCTTCCTCCGGCCGGTGGGAGATGCGCGCAGTGCCGGGAGGTATTGCCCGCCGGGAGCTGTTTCAATTGTGTGTGGAGCGCCGCTGGGTACTTACCGAGCTGATCCCCGTCGAAACCCGGCTGGAAGATATTTTTAGAAATTTAACGCTAAACTAAACCCTATGTCTCCTGTATGGGTCATTGCCAGACGTGAGCTGGCTTCCTTTTTCGATTCCCTGATCGCTTACATCCTGCTGGTCCTTTTCCTGGGGTTCAGCGGCTTTTTTACCTGGCTTTACGGGTCGGATATTTTCATGGTTGGCCAGGCCAGCCTGCAATCATTTTTCAACGTAGCCTACTGGACCCTCTTTTTTTTCATTCCGGCATTAACGATGCGGCTGCTGGCCGAGGAGCGGAAGACCGGCACCATAGAATTACTGCTGACCAAGGCCGTCAGCGACAGGCAGGTGGTGCTGGGAAAATTCCTGGCGACTTTGCTGCTCATAGCGATCGTCCTGCTATTCACTTTACCCTACCCTCTGACACTTGCCTTTCTCGGCAGGCCCGACTTTGGCCAGATCTTCTGCGGCTATGCGGGATTGCTCCTTCTGAGTGCCGCCTACACCAGTATTGGCCTGTACGCCAGCAGCATCACGTCGAACCAGATCGTAGCTTTTCTCGCCGCGCTCTTCATCAGCCTTTTCTTTCACCTGATCTTCGGGATGTTGAGCAGTCAGTTCTCCGGCTTAACCGGCGAGGTGATCGACTACCTAAGCCTGACTGGACACTTCGAGAGCATGGCCCGGGGGGTTATCGATAGTGCCGACCTGATCTACATTCTTACCATCGTGCTGGCGGGGCTGCAACTGGCAGGGTTTTCATTGTCTAAACGCAACCTCGACTGACATGAATCATAAGAAGAACCTATACATTACCATTGTCCTGATTGCAGGGATTTTCCTTATGATCAACCTGCTGTCGACGGAAGTTCATTTCCGGCTGGACTTGACACAAGGAGGGCAGTACACCCTCAGCCGTTCTACCCGGGATCTTTTAAATGAGTTACATGATCCGGTGACGGTGAAGGCCTATTTTTCGAAGAATCTTCCGCCAAACATCGGCAAGGCACGAAAAGATTTTCATGATCTGCTCATCGAATATGCGGCCAAAGCGCCCGGTATGATCCAGTACAGCTTTGTAGACCCCAACGCCAGCGAGGACGTCGAACAGGAAGCACAGCAGAAGGGTATCCGGCCGGTGCTCATCGATGTACGGGAAAAAGACCAGGTGCAACAACAGAAGGCTTACCTGGGCGCGGTTCTGAGCCTGGGGGATAAGCAGGAAGTGTTGCCCGTGATCCAACCGGGCGCAGCCATGGAATATGCGTTGTCCACCGCCATTAAGAAGCTGTCTGTTACTCAAAAGCCGGTGGTCGGTATTGTGCAGGGGCAGGGAGAGCCGGCGCCTGCCGAGCTTGGACAATTGATGCAACAGCTGGACATTCTATACCAGCCGCAGCCAGTGGCCCTTACAGATAGCACGGATCTCCCGCCGAATGTGCGAACGCTGGTCATTATCCGGCCCGTCGACAGTCTCCGGCCGCGCGTCCTGGAGCGGTTGGACAGTTTTATGGCCCGAGGAGGAAGGTTGATGATCGCTTTCAACAGGGTGCAGGGCAACCTCCAAATGGGTCAGGCCCATTCGGTAAACGGTTCGATGGCAGATTGGCTGGCAAAAAAAGGACTCCTGGTGGGTAACAATGCCATTATCGATGCCCAATGCGGAACGGTGCCGGTGCAGCAGCGAGCCGGTTTCTTCACGTTACAGGCCAACGTTCAGCTGCCTTACCTGCCGATGATCTCGAGTTTCGCCGATCACGCGGTGACCGGAGGGTTGGAGAATGTCATATTGGAATTCCCGAGCAGCTTGCGGTACATCGGTCCGGCGAGTCTTCGATACACACCGTTGGCATTCACGTCGGCCATTTCGGATACTCAATCGGCACCGGTATATATAGACGTAAACAAGCGCTGGAAGCAGAACGATTTTCACAGCAGCCGCCTGCCTGTGGCCGGCGCCCTCGAGGGGCCGATAGTAAGCGGCGGAGCTTTCACCAGGCTCGTTGTCATCACTGATGGCAATTTTATCATCAACGGCTCACAGCAGCAGGGCGGTAGGGAACTGACGCCCGATAACGTAAACCTTGTTTCCAATGCCATCGACTGGTTATCCGACAATACCGGGCTCATCGCTTTGCGCACAAAAGCCGTGACATCGCGCCCCTTACGGGAAACCAGCGACGCAACAAAAGCATTGATCAAATATTTCAATTTCCTGGCGCCCATGTTACTGGCCATAGGGTACGGCCTGTACCGGGCCCGTCGCAACCGATGGATTCGCTATAAAAGAATGAATGAACAATTTACGGCAAACGCGTAATGCTATGACAAAACTTAATAAACGATTAGCTACGATATTGGGAGGGTTGGTGGGGCTTTACATTCTTACCATCGCATTCCATGCAGCCCGGAGGGAGAGCAATATCCAGACGGTAACATTTCATGTAGATACCACGGGGGCTACAGAAATAGACCTCTATCCGCATATCGATGGACGGCGGGAGATCAAACTGGTGCGACATTCGGGGCAGTGGAGGCTAAAATCTGGGACAATAGACGTAGCTCCCATTGTGGGCTCAGCGGAAAACCTGCTGAATACCTTAGTGAATATCGCCGTGCAGCGGTTGGTTTCACGCCGTAAAGACGAATGGGACAAGTACCAGGTAGGAGATACTTCCGGTACTAGGATAGTGGTCTACAAAGGAACCCATCCCATAGCAGACTATTATATCGGAAACGGGCCGTCGGGTGAGGGTGGCTTCTATGGGAGTGGCCTATCGTTTATCCGTCAGAACGGGCACAACGAGGTATATGCAATAGATGGTTATTGGCACGGGATGGTGGACAAGTTGCCGGCCGATTGGCGGGACAAGACCGTCCTTCGATTGAATTCCGCCGATGTTTCCGGCATTAGCTTTCAGGGTAATCCGGGGTTCGTTCTTTCGAAAAGAGACAGCAGCTGGTGGTTGGCGCAAAGCCGTGTCCGGACAGACAGTGTAAACCGTTACCTTACTAGGTTGCAATCGTACAACCTCAATCAGTTTGCAGACAATTTCAATTCGCCGGGCTCTCCGGATCGTAGTATAATCTTCAATGGTGCCTCTTCTCCTTTAGCAACGGTGAAGGCGTGGAAACAGTCCGGTGGGAGCTGGGTAGTCAACTCGTCTCAGAATGGGGACTCCTATTTTACTGTCAGCGATAGCGTGATGAACGGAGAGCTTTGGTGCAAACCGGATGCATGGGCAAGATGAGGGATCGAAAATTATTTGGATACTGCTAACAATTTATTATAAAAAACACTACACTTATCCCTTTAGGATAAATATTAATGCCTATGGACCCGATTAGGGCAGCCCGGAGTTATCCTGGTTTTTTGTTAGTGTAGGAAGTGAGAGAAGTTATTGTCTCCAATGACTTCTTAAAATTTTACCGAGAATGTATATTGTAAAGATTATTTCCTTTTTGCCAATTGTTTCTCCAGCATGGCAATCTTCTCATCTTTCTCTTTCAACAAGGCCTCGTACAGTCTCTTATTTTCGTCTAAAACCTCCATCCATTTGTCGATGGGATTGAAGTTATAAGTGCCATAGTTTCCAATCACATGAGAGGTGCTATTGTCATGGAAGGTATTGATATAGCTAACTGCTGCTTCTTCATCAAAATTTCTTATAGCCTCAACCGGAACCTTCAAGACCCTGGCAACCTGTTCCAAAATGGCCGGATCGACGATATCCTTTGTTTCCAGATGTGAAACTTTCGATTGGGTCCAGTCGTCGCCCAGTTCCTGAGCTAAGGTCTCCTGTTTGATCCCAAGCATTTCCCGGAACCGCTTAATATTCCGGCCTTCATGTACTTTATTGGGCATGTTGTCGGTCGTTGTCATTTGGCGAATTTAAACCTTTTTATAGGATGGTTAAATAATGAAATCCCGCCTTAAATATCGGTAAAATATTCAATTCCCCCGTTAAAATATATGGGCAACGAATTGAATATGAGGTGTCGGTGCAGTTACTTGCATTCGTCCTTTCATTCCACCAAATACCGACATATGGAGCAAGCAGAGCCGATCAAAAACAGCCCTCCCTTCAATGAGGAAGCCTGGATAAAACTCATTTTCCTGCTCAGTGATACTCAGGACTGGCTGAACCAACTGGCAACCGGGGCGCTCATGCAGGTGCCCATGAAGAACCGAAAACGCTTGTTACGAAAAACCTACTACCTTCCGATTGCTTCCCTGGCTCACATTCTGGAACGGCACCATTATAAGATTCCCCGTCACCCCGGAACGGGCAAATTTACGATCCCCGTGCCGGAGATACTTTCCTACCTACGGGATATTTCTGCTGAGCCGGGGATACCCCTGGCCGGGTCCCTAGATTTTAGGCGGACGGTCAATGTTGACAAGATCGTCGGGTTTGACCAGGACCAATTACCCACCACCTATATCACCGTCCTGACGGATGCCGGGGGCCGGATATTAACCGCCTTTCCGGGCATCCATTTCACACTTCATACAGAAACCAACCAAGAATAAATTAAACCTCCTTTTATGAAACAGGAACATACCTACATCGAAACTTCCATTTGGTACAAAGATGAAATAGCCGATCCTGACCAGATCATTGCGGAATTTTTCTCGGCGGCGGGCCTCGACGCGAACCGGAAGATCATTCGAAATCTCTTATTCGCCGCCAATTCGACGAAGATGTATAACAAAGATACCCCGGGCGATCTGCTGTTTCACATGCGCTTATTCGAATCGCTTATCAACGCGGCCTACCTGATAAACGGGGAGAAAAGGAAAAGCCCACTTGAAATTCCCAATTATGACCTATTCAATCCGAACCTTTTTCGGGGTTGGGGTAGGGATACTACCGATTGGGAGTTTATTCCGCATTCCTTATCCTTGAAAGAATATGTAAACCCGTATGTGGTCTTCAAACGGTTTTTCAAGTTCAAGGAGCTGCCGAAGTGGAAGAGCGATTTGCAAGAAATCCTCAGCTATGCGTTAGGAAAAGACAGCTTGTTTGAAGCCGGGTCTTATATTGACTGCCTGTCAATTTACTTGCATATGACGAAGCTCATCGAAGCGGCCCATTTGATCGATGTAAGGGAAATCTATCATATAGGGGGAATGATGAAGCACAGGATCAAATGAAAGAATTGCAAGAAAGGAACAACCTTCGCGGGGGTACTTCATTGCCCGTTTATTAGTCCATCCCTTGTTTGCTGCTGCGTTTTTTTGCCCGGCTGAAACCACCACAAATGGCCGGGCAATGAAGTACCCCCGCGAAGCGCCAAAGCCGTTACCAAAGCCCGGCCCTATTCTACTGCCGATCGGCTGCGGCTGCATGAGCGAAACCCCAACCCATTTTCTTTTCACCCGCGAAACCTATAACTTCGGCCTTCTTTTCTTCTTCTTTTTCAGGTCGTGGGTCAGCTCATAAGGGGCACCTTCCTGCTGCGGTATCGGTTGTAATAGTATTTCCAGGATCGACGGCGAAAGCGAGCGGCCTGTATCAGAAGAAGAAGGGGGCGGCAAGGAAGGAGCGGGTCGCGTACCCTGGCCGGAAGAAGGGGTTTGCCTCTGTCTCATTGGAGGGCGGATCTCCTGCCGCTGGGTAACCGTTTCTGTTTCTTCCTGGTCAATGCGGCACCGCTGTTCCAACCCCTTCACACTGTATTCTTTTCCCAGGTCGCTGCCTTTAAAGGCGGACTTGGACTTGAAATCCACAAAGGTGACCCCGTAAGCTTTTCCTTCTTTCGTGTGCTGGACCACCATTTCTATGCGCTCCCGGGCTAGGGCTTGTTTTAGTTCCTGCAAGGTAAGTTTGCCGTTCCGCAAGGCCCAATCAATATTTACCCGGATGTGCTTTTTATGCTGTATCCGCAGGATTTCATTCTTCGCATATTTCTTTTCCAGATTCGTCAGGGTGGGTTTATGCCAGAAAGCACTCGCTTTGATCGGGGTCCCGATCTTGTTGCCGTTCTCATCCAGCACCCGGTATAATAGTCCCTTGTGCTGACGCAACCGGGAATCTTTTTCGCCCGGATCGGCGGCCACATTATACAATTGCAGGATCGCATTCAGCTCGCCCAGGCTGGTAAATTTATATTCTCGGGTGACATATTCCAGGACGTTGGAGATTGCTTGTTTCGTGCCATTCTTCCCATATTGCACCCGGGGCGGCCCAAAGTGGTCCGGCTTCTGCTGCTGGCTTTGGGTCTGTTTTTCCTGTTCTGCCTTGGTCAGCCCGTAAAGCACTTCAATCGTTTTCCGGGCCTTTTCCGATTCGTTGCGGCCAATGTTATTCATCTCGATCTTGCTGCCGTCCGCCCGGATATTGGTCGTCACAATATGAATGTGTTGGTGGCCGGCGTCCTTGTGTTCATACACCAAATACGGCTGCTTGCCGAAACCGATCATCTGCATGTAGGTATCCGCGATGGTTTTCAGCTTTTCCTGGTCGAGCTTGTCGGCGTCCGCAAAGTTCAAACTGATGTGCACGCTGTTAGCGCTTATCCTTTCGTTCAGCGCGGCCTGGTGCTCCAGGCGGTGCAGCTTATCGTAAAAACTCAGTTGATCCAAGTCCTTTGGATAACCCACGGCGTTGATACATTCGGCCCCTCCGTGTTTAACTTTTTGCTCGTTGTAGTTGAGGGTGCGGGAGAGACTGCCACTCCTTTTTATGCGCGCAACCATACATCTGCAAATTGATTGATCCGGCCTTTGATTTCCTCGACGTCCTTAAATATCGCCTTGACGTGAACTTCGTGCGCGATGATCCAGGGCAATAGCTCTTTATTGTCCCGCATCAAATGGAGTTTTTTGACCGACTGATTGAGATTATTTCCTGCTGCATTGAACTCTGTTCGCAGCTGGATCAGCACTGCCATTAAGTCATCGAGCGATTGATCGCGCGTTCGGATCGTGACCGAACCGTTTAACAATACATGCCGAAGGTAGTCGCTTAATTTTCGGCTGGTGGTGGTCTTGAATCGAATGTTGATTGCTGCATACTCCTGGGGAGTGAGCCGGATGCCGATGATCCGGGAGCGATTGGGATTTTGCTTTTTCATGCTGCACTATTCTTTTACTCGGTTACAAAATTGAGGTTTGGCGGCAGCCCCGGAAAGGCTTGCCTTTCGGTTGTTTTTCTCCCCCGCGACTCCGGAGCAAGGGGGGGACTGTTTTTTCGCTTGTTTAACAAGCGGACATCTAGCCGGTTGCTCCCGAAGGAGGCAACCTGATCCGGGGGCCGCTTGCGGCCCCTTCTATGGCTTTAAAATGCTTCATAGGGCTAACCTGGAAGGCCTTGAGGGTATAATAACTTTCTTACTGCCTTGAACATCTGCGTTATATGATAGTCTTTGTAAGGATACCACATGAATTCCTCGACGTCCACCTGCCTTTCAGGTCGTAACCAATCGTGTAAAGGCAGACAAAAAGGTCCTTTGGGCTGACGATCACGTACATAGGCCGCCAGGGGGATATACGGCGGGGCTTCGGCTGCCGCCTTACTGATTAATCGCTCGTATAGATCAGGGGCCAGGGTGGTCTTAAATTCCTCTAATAGTTCCAGCGCGCAAACTTCCTGCATTCCCTGCCGTAACAGGGTAGCATACCCCGCCACCTTCTCCGTTTCGAAATAGCCGATCAGCCATTCCTTGAAGGGCGTTTCCAAGCTGTCCAGCACGCATTTGTTAAACACCTTGTACCATGCGGGGAAGTCGGCCAACGTAAAGCGGTCTGAATATCTGGCAGTCACAAAATCGACCACCCGGCTTTCCAGGGCATCCATCTGGTCGATGGTCATGCCGATATAGTCATACTTGGGTTGGGAGAACACATCGAAGTAATAACTTTTGAGCGTAGTCGTCTTCCGGTCATAGGTAATTTGGACGTATAGGGGGTAGGTCTCCCGCCGCCGGAATTGTACCGGTTTTACCCGCTCGTTAAAGTAGGTCTTGTAGCTGACTTTATAAAATTCTTTGGGCATGAGCGTTTAACAATTCTCCCGCAAAAATAAAAAAAGTTTGTTTTAAAAACAAAAATAAACCAAACATTTAGTAATTTAGCCTTGTTCTTGTGAATAGAAAATTGTGCTGTTTGTAAACGTAGGAGGTTCAACATGGAACAGGTCAAACCCGAAGATATCGTACAAATACTCCGTGATTATGGGACTATCGTAACCGTAGAAGAAGCCAGGATTATCCTGGAATTCATGTGGAAATTGGCTAACTTGACTTTAGATCAATACTTATCACTATGACAGCAGATTTGTATATCCGAGTATCAACGGATGAGCAGGCAGACAAGGGGTATTCCCAACGCGACCAGGAGGAAAGGTTGCGGAAATATTGCGAGCTGCAAAAGATAAATATCCGCAGGGTGATCTTTGAGGATCATTCCGCTAAAACCTTCAACCGGCCGGAATGGATGCGCTTACTATCGGATTTACGGAAACGGAGAGGACAGATAGATACTATACTTTTCATCAAATGGGACCGATTTAGCCGCAATGCCGGGGATGCTTACCAAATGATCAATACGCTGCGGAAGCTGGAAGTAGAGCCGCAGGCCATCGAACAGCCGCTGGACCTGTCGGTCCCGGAAAACAAAATGATGCTGGCTTTTTACCTCGCTGCCCCGGAAGTGGAAAATGATCGCCGGGCCTTAAATGTGCTGCATGGGATGCGGCGGGCGAAAAAAGAAGGTCGCTGGATGGGACCTGCGCCGGTAGGGTATGCCAATAAAATCACCGAAGATGGAAAGAAATTCATCGCCCCTAAAGAGCCGCAGGCAAGTATCATGAAATGGGTTTTCAAGACGCTGGTCACCGGCCAATACACGGTGGAACAAATTTACAAGGAAGCCAAATCAAGGGGAATCAAGGTTTGCCGGTCGAATTTTTGGAACAGCCTGCGTAACCCGGTTTACTGCGGGAAGATTTACATAGGCCCGTATAAGGACGAACCGGTCCGCCATGTGCCCGGCCTTCACCAGCCAATTATTACGGAATCCTTGTTTTATGATGTGCAGGACTACCTCGACGGGAAGAAAAAGAATTACCGGACGAAAGTGGGGGCTCAGGATATTTTACAACTCCGGGGCTACCTGCTTTGCCCCAAGTGTGGCAAGCTGCTGACGGGTAGCGCCTCCAAAGGCAACGGCGGGCAGTACTACTATTATCACTGCGTTTCCTCCTGCGGCGCGAGATTTAAGGCTGAGAACGCCAATGATCTTTTCTGCCGGGAGCTGCGGAAATACATTCCTCGTCCGGGAATGGAAAAGGCTTACGCCCACGTTTTGAATATTGCCTACAAGGTGAGGACGAAAAGCCAACGGGAGGATATTAAGTCGCTCAGTGAACAGATCGACGCGGCAAACAACGATATCGTCAGGGGCCGGAAACTGCTGTTGAAAGAAGAAATAGACGCACAGGATTTTCGGGAGATCAAGCGCGAAAATGAGAAGAAAATCGATATGCTGGAAGCCCGGCTAATCGAGATTTCCAGGGTGTCTACGAACATAGAACCGCTGGTGGAAAAGGCCGTTTCCAATCTGGCCCACCTGGACGAGCTATATAAGGATGGGGACGTAAAAAGGAAGCGTGTTATCATTGGTTCGATATATCCTGAAAAACTCGTTTTCGACGGCTTTCAATATCGAACCACGCGCGTCAATGAAGCTGTCGAGCTGATATACGCGCTGGACGCGGGTTTCATCAAAAATGAAACAGGACAAACCAAAGAAGATTTTGATTTGTCCTGTTTGGTGCCCAGGACTGGATTCGAACCAGCACACCTTACGGCGCTGCTACCTGAAAACAGTGCGTCTACCAATTTCGCCACCTGGGCATCCTCTTGAATGTGAACGATCTGCAAGCAGTGGTTCCTCATTCGGGGCTGCAAATATAGGAAAAGAAAAGGTTGTTGCCCAAGAAAAAACCAAATTTATTGAAGTACGCTCCGGAATCCCGGTCAATTTATCTTTACGAGTTGTGTCTCCATGTCTTTGGGGATTTCCCCGATACTGCAAATTTTGAGGCTGGGGTTTGCGTTAAGGCTGCCTGCGGGGTTTCTGGCCATGTTTTCCTGTACAAAGGCCGTATTGGGCTTGTACATGGCTCCTGTTGCGGGATCGACGATCAACATGCCAATGATCCCACCCAGGAGAATATTTCCCCAATACCAGCCGTTGACCCCGCATTCCAACGGGATCTCCCGTGTGGGATATCCGTCGAGTTCAAAACGGACGAGATAGGATTCTTTTTTAAAAAAGCCAGCTCCGGATCTTAGGAACATCGTGGCTGGGGCGGTGCCTTTATAAACTTGCTGTCTTTCTCTGTTGAAGATCGTGACCGTGGCGCCGGTGGGGTTGCTGTCTACTGACACCGGCCAGACAGATTTACTTACAATACTGGCGCATGAGCTGTGCATAGATACGAGAATGCATAGGGAGAATACCTGAAAGATGCTTTTCATGTAGGTCAATTTGAGTTTAGGGTGCCAATATAATGTCCAATGTTTTGAAATAAAAAAGCGTGGAGCTGAGATGGCAGGGGGAAGTACAATTATGAACAGGAATCCTGCACGGTTATTGGTGAAATCGACACACCTGTTGGCAAGAGCGACACGACTATAAAGTCGTACATATTTTTTCCCACATTCTTTGTTATCTGTCCGTCACAGGGGTAAATATCAGTTGGTTTGTGCAGAAGGCTCTGTCACGGATGCCCGTCCTTTCCAGCCTGTAAGCAGGACGCCGGCGATGACCAGCAGCGTACCCAGTACCTGTTCGGCGAAAATGGGATCGCCCAATATAAAATGTGCCTGCAGGATGGTGGAAACAGGGCCGATACTGGTGACGATGGCTGCATTGTTGGCGCCGATCCTTTTCATGCCTGCCGAGAGCATGAAAGAGGGAATGACAGTGGCCAATAAGGCTAGCAGTACGCCATAGATCCATAGGTCGTGTGAATGGGCGGGTATTCTGAAGTTTCCACTGGTCCAGCCGCGTACCAGGAAGTGAAGAAATACTCCTCCAATGGCTACCAGCATGCTGTAGGTGGTGAATTTGGCAGGTGGCAGCACCGTCACGATCCGTCCCATGCCCGCCAGGTAAAAAGCATAGGTGACAGCGCATAAAAAAACGAGAAAGCTCCCCCAGTAAAAGTGGGCATTGCCCGTGTCTATCTTCAATTCGCCGAAGTAGGCGATACCGATGCCTGTGTAGGTCAACAAGAGTGCCCCTATTTGCACCCGGCTGATCCGCTGGCGGAAAGCCAGGGCGTTGATCAGGACGGCAAAACTGGGGTAGAGAAAAAGGATCAGCCGTTCCAGTCCGGCGGAGATGTACTGTAGTCCTACAAAATCAAAATAGCTGCTGAGGTGATATCCCAGAATGCCCAGTACGATGACCCAGAGCCATTGCCGTGGATTCATCCGGGGGGCGGAGGAAGACCGGCTGTCCCAAAAAGCCGCCAGGATATAAAAAGGCAGGGAGAGCAACATCCGCAGCGTCAGGAGTGTCAACGCATCCACGGATGTTGTCTGAAAAGCTTTTTTTATGATGATAGCCTTGGTGGAGAACAGGATGGCCCCTGTAAAGGAGATCAGGAAGCCCGCCAGTACCGTATTTGTCCTAGACGGATACATTAAAATCCCTCAAAGCGTCATTCAGGCTTGTTTTCAGGTCGGTGCTCGGCTTGCGCTGACCGATGATCAGTGCGCAGCTGACATTGTATTCGCCGGCAGGGAACTTCTTTGGATAGGTACCTGGTATCACCACGCTGCGGGCAGGGACCCGGCCCTTGTATTCCACGGGTTGTGAGCCGCTGACATCGATGATCTTGGTGGATTGGGTCAGCACTACGTTGGCGCCCAATACGGCTTCTTTTTCAATGATAACGCCTTCTACCACGATGCTGCGGCTGCCCAGGAAGGCGCCGTCCTCGACGATGACCGGCGCTGCCTGTAGAGGTTCCAGTACGCCGCCGATGCCTACGCCGCCGCTGAGATGTACTCCCTTCCCGATCTGCGCGCAGCTGCCGACAGTGGCCCATGTATCCACCATGGTGCCTTCGTCCACATAAGCCCCGATGTTCACGTAGCTTGGCATCAGCACCACATTTTTGGCCAGATAGGCGCCATACCGTGCAACTGCGTGGGGGACGGCGCGGACGCCCAGGTCTTTATAGTTTTTCTTCAGCAACATCTTATCATAGAATTCGAAGGGGGAGACGTCCCAGGTTTGCATGGGCTGGATACCAAAATACAGCAGGATGGCCTGTTTGACCCATTCGTTTACCGCCCAGCCGCCGCCGGCTACGGGAGAGGCTACCCGCAGGCGGCCTTTGTCCACTTCTTCGATGACGGCCCTGACGGCATCCGCATATTTGGCTTCTTTTAAAAGATCCCGGTTGGTCCAGGCTTCCATGATCAGTTGTTGCAATTCCATCTAAAAATTTTTTGCAAACATACTACCTTTACAGCTTATGCTTTCCCCAGACTTTCAACAGGACATAGATCGCAGCCTGGCGACACTCCAAAAAAGCGGTGTTATCCTATATCCCACCGACACCATTTGGGGGGTCGGGTGCGATGCCACGGATGCTGCTGCCGTCAGTAAGGTTTTTGCATTAAAACAAAGAGCCGAAACGAAGAGCCTCATCGTGCTGATGGCGGACGAAAAGGACATATTAAGGTATACGAGTCAACCGGACCTCCGGATCTTTGACTTCCTGCATACGGTGACCAAACCGACCACTGTCATCTATGAAGGGGCGGTGGGATTAGCGGATAATCTCATCGGCGCCGACGGCACGGTGGCCATCCGTCTGGTGGATGATGACTTTTGCCGGCATCTTATCAAGCGGCTTCGCAAGCCCATTGTGTCCACTTCGGCGAATATCTCGGGGGAACCTGCGCCGGAAAACTTCGCAGCTGTCGATCAGCGTATAAAAGAGGGCGTTGATTACATTGTCCAGCACCGGCAGGGTGATACCACTGCCCGGGAGCCATCTGCTATCGTAAGGTGGAATAAAGATGGTACTGTGTCGGTGATTCGTCCCTAAACAGTACCTTCGCGACGTGAAAAAATTCCTGGTCATACAAACGGCGTTTATAGGAGATGTTGTACTGGCTACAGGCATTATAGAGAAGCTCCACGCCTGTTTCCCGGGCGCACAAATAGACTTTCTACTCCGGAAAGGCAACGAGGCCTTGCTGGCGGGGCATCCTTTTCTCAATGAGGTGCTCATCTGGGATAAAAAGGAGCATAAGTTCCGCAACCTCTGGCGGCTGATCAGAAAAGTCCGCCGGACAAAGTATGACAAGGTCATCAATGTACAGCGTTTTGCCGCCACCGGTCTGCTGACGGTGCTCTCTGGCGCGGGAGAGAAGATCGGGTTCGACAAGAATCCGTGGAGCCGCTGGTTTACGAAAAGCATTCCGCATATTGTAAGCACCGCCGACGCTCCGCTGCATGAGGTGCAGCGTAACCAGGAATTGATACGATCCTTTACGGATGAAGCGCCTGCCATGCCGCGGCTTTATCCCGGGGAGGGGGACTTCAGAAAAGTGCATGAGTATAAAGATACTCCTTACATCACGATCTCTCCTGCTTCGGTGTGGTTTACAAAGCAATATCCAAAAGAGAAGTGGGTGGACTTCATAAAAAAGGCGCCGGATACATACAAAGTGTATTTGTTAGGAGCTTCTTCGGATGCAGCGCTGTGTGCATATATAAAAGGGGGGGATCCACGGATCGTCGACCTGAGCGGGCGGCTCACCTTTTTGCAATCTGCCGCTCTTATGCGGGATGCCCATATGAATTACACCAACGATTCGGCGCCCATGCATTTTGCCTCGGCCCTCAATGCTCCTGTGACGGCTGTGTACTGCAGTACCATTCCCGCCTTTGGCTTTGGACCGCTGTCCGACAAAAAATTCATTGTAGAGATACAGGAACCCCTGGACTGCCGTCCCTGCGGGCTCCACGGATATAAAGCCTGTCCTTTAGGCCATTTCAAATGTGCGTATCAGATACGCGATGAGCAGTTGATGAACAGTCTTGGATGAGGGCAGATCAAGTTGGTGGAGGGGGATGGAGAGTGTACCTTTGTAGCGTTTATGGATATTATTTGCACTGAGAAAGAGCTATTCGTATTCAATAAAATAGCCATGGCAGCCGGGGAGCTGGGCGTACCCTGTTTTTTGATCGGGGGATTTGTCCGTGACAAACTGATCGGCCGGCCTACGAAGGATGCTGACATCGTTTGTGTAGGAGACGGTATCGAATTGGCGCACAAGGTGGCCGGCAGTTTCCACCCCAGGCCCACCGTATCTTTTTTTAAAAATTTTGGTACCGCCCAGATAAAGCTTGACGACTGGGAGATCGAATTCGTAGGGGCCCGTAAGGAAAGCTACCGGCAGGAGTCCCGCAACCCGCAAGTCGTCCCCGGGACTATCGAGGATGACCAGCTTCGCCGCGATTTTACCATTAATGCCATGGCTATCAGTCTCAACAAGGAAGATTACGGCAGTCTCATCGATCCCTTTGACGGGAAAAAGGACCTGGCAGACCGGATCATCCGGACGCCCCTGGACCCTTTGCAGACATTTAGCGACGATCCCCTGCGTATGATGCGGGCCATCCGCTTTGCCACGCAGCTGGATTTTACCATCGACGAGGCGGCTTTTAGAGCTATAAAAGAAGACGCCCACCGTATTGCCATCGTTTCCCAGGAAAGGATCACCGACGAACTGAATAAGATCATCGTCAGTCCAAAGCCTTCTATTGGATTTGACCTGTTGTACCGCAGCGGTCTTTTAAAGATCATCTTCCCGCAAATGGTGGACCTCGCCGGCGCGGAATACATCGATGGTATGGGGCATAAGGATAATTTCTATCACACGCTGCAGGTGCTGGATAACATCTCAAGGCATACAAACGACCTCTGGCTGCGTTGGGCTGCCATTCTCCATGATATCGGCAAGCCTGCCACCAAACGCTTTGAAAAGGACCAAGGCTGGACCTTCCATGGGCATGAAGTAGTGGGCGGCCGGATGGTGCCCAGGATATTTGCAAAGCTCAAGCTGCCGCAGAACGAGAAAATGCGTTTTGTAAGGAAAATGGTGGAATATCATCTTCGCCCTATCAGCCTTACCAAAGAAAATATCACTGATTCGGCCATACGCCGGCTGCTCTTTGACGCAGGCGATGACCTGGACGCTTTGATGACCTTATGTGAGGCCGATATTACCTCCAAGAATAAACAAAAGGTCCGTCGCTATCTGGACAACTTTGAGCTGGTGAGGCAAAGGCTCAGGGAAGTGGAGGAAAAAGATCAGATACGCAACTGGCAGCCGCCGATCACGGGGGAGATGATCATGGAAAAATTTGGACTGCCGCCCGGCCGGATGGTAGGCGAGCTAAAGAATGCGATAAGAGAAGCTATCCTTGACGGAGTCATAGAGAACAATTATGAGGCCGCGGCCGAATTTATGATGAAAAAAGCCGCCGATCTCAAGTTAGTCCCAGTAAAATGAGTGCTGGTGGAATAGCAGGTGCAAATCCAAATAATTCATATTATATTGTGACCCAAATACCATTCTTGAATTAATCAGTGCTTATGGCCATTTTGAAATTCAGGGTTTATTTCGAGGAAGACGATAGTATTTACCGGGATGTGGCAGTGAGACATACGCAGACCTTTTTACAACTGCATCAGGTGATCCTGCGCGCTTATGAATTTGACAGTAAGCACCAGGCCACTTTTTATCGCAGCAATGACAACTGGCAGCGGGGAAGGGAGATCAGCCTGGAAAAATATGACAAGTCTTATAAGGTCGAACCTTTGATAATGGATGCAACAACCATTGGCTCGGAGATCCGCGACCCCAATCAGAAATTTATTTACGTATACGATTTCACTAAGAACTGGAGTTTTCTTGTGGAATTGATCAATGTGTCGAAGGAGGAGAGCGGGAAGCTGGATTATCCCGCCGTCGTCAAATCGGAAGGCATCCCACCCAGCCAATATGGCACCAAGGGGCTGGTGGGTGACAAACTCACCGAGATAGAGGAGAAGTATGATCTTACCAAGGGTACGGAAGGTTTTGGGGTAAAGGCGGAAGACGGCACGGATGCGGAGGCGGAGGAAGAGGAGAGTGAGAGTGAGAGCGAAGAGGAAAGTGAAGAATCCGGTACGGATGAATGACCCTACCGTCATTATTATTGTAGGCCCGACAGCAGCAGGCAAGACGGCAGCAGCCGTCCGCCTGGCACAGCAACTCTCCACAAAGATCATATCTGCCGACAGCCGTCAATGTTTTAGGGAGCTGAATATCGGCGTTGCCAAGCCGTCCTTTCAGGAGCTGAAAGCGGTGCATCATTATTTTATCAATTCCCATTCCATCCGGGAGGAAGTGACGGCTGCCCTGTTTGAAGAGCTGGCTCTGCAATGGACGGAGGATATCTTCCGGGAACAAACAGGGACCGGCAGGCCGCCTGTAGCCGTCATGGTTGGTGGTACGGGGCTATACGTAAAAGCTTATTCCCAAGGGCTTGACACCATTCCACCTATCGACCCTGGGGTCCGTCAGCAGATACAGCAGATGTATGAGACGGAGGGTATCGACTGGCTGCAAGCGCAGATCAGGAACAGCGACCCGGAGTTTTTTAGGGTAGGGGAGATACAAAACCCTCAGCGGCTGATGCGGGCATTGGAAGTGAAACAGTCTACCGGGCAATCCATATTGATTTTTCGGACGCAGGAGAAGAAGCACCGTCCATTTAAAATAGAGAAGATTGGTCTTTCTCTGCCGAAAGAGGTCCTGCATGACCGTATCAACCTTCGGGTGGATAAGATGATGGAGGAGGGGCTATTGGAAGAGGTCAGGGGATTATTACCTTACCGCGAGTTGAATGCGTTGCAGACAGTGGGTTACAGCGAGCTTTTTGATCACCTGGAAGGGAAGCTTTCGCTGGATGAGGCTGTACAGCGTATCAAGATCAATACCCGCCGCTATGCCAAGCGGCAGATGACCTGGTTTCGCAAAGACCCTTCCGTCCGGTGGATAGACCTGGAACAGGCCGGGAATATTGCCGCCATCCTATAGTTTTTTTGTATCTTAATGATACTATGAGAAAAACTTTACTAACCTGCCTGCTCTTTGCCACGACGGCGTGTTTTGGGCAGGGCATTATACCTTATCATACTTCAGATGCGGCTACATCCGCCGCTCCGCCGTCCATCGCTATCATACAAGGCGTACCATTTCCTCTGGAGAAATATGTCAGGATAGCCCAGGGCAGTCCTTTTTTCAGCGATAGGTGGATGAACGGGAAAGTGCTCTTGCAAAATGGACGTATCTCCAAAGACCTGCCACTGCGGATCAATCTTCTGGAGAATGAAGTAAATTACCTGGGCCCAACGGGCGGGGAGATGGTCATTACCGAGCCCATGCGCTATCTTGTAATGGTGGATTCAGCGGGAGTGGAATACTCTTTTCTTCATGGCGACCAACTGACAGAGGACGCAGTTTTGAAGCATGTCTGGTTCCAGGTGCTGATCGATTCCAGGGTGAGCCTTTGCAAACAAGTTAAGAAGGCTGTCAGGGAAAGCAAGGGGTATGGGTCTGCCACAACAGAACAGTCTATCCAGACCTCGGATGTTTTTTATGTCAAGAGCAAGGGGGAGCTTATACAAATAAAGAACTGGGATCACCTGTTAAAAATGCTGGATGAGAAACAGGTGCTGGTCAAGCAATACTGTAGGGAGCATCATCTCAATGGCAGATCGCAGAACGACTATATCGAGCTGTTGACCTACTACAACAATTCGCTATAGCCTAAAAAAATAACCTAAGCTTAATATTAACGTAACATCCTGTAGGCCGAATTTGCGGCTAAAATTTTCCGCCCAGTGGTGACAAACTTGCACAAACTGATAGCCAAGGAATTCGGAGATGATTTTGCATGGGGTGTAGCGATGGCGGCCTTACAAAATGAAGGCGCTTGGAACAGCTATGGCAAGGGCCCCTCTATCTGGGATACCTTCTCCCGGCGGCAGGGCAAGATCAAGGGGGGAGGCCGGCCTACTATCGCCTGTGATTTTTACCACCGCTATAAGGACGATCTTTTATTGGCGAAGGCCCTGGGTTTTAACGTCTTTCGTTTTTCCATTTCCTGGCCGCGCATCCTTCCCGAGGGGACGGGCAGGGTTAATAAAGAGGGTATCGCTTTTTATCATCGCATCATCGACGAATGTCTAAAGTTGGGGTTGACCCCTTATGTCACGCTGTATCACTGGGATCTGCCGTTGGCATTGGAGAAGGAGGGAGGTTGGACCAGCCATCTCATGCTGCGCTGGTTTGTCCGTTATGCCACCCTCTGTGCAGAAGAATATGGGGATAAGGTAAAGAACTGGATCGTATTGAACGAACCCTTTGGCTTTACGAGTCTGGGTTATATGCTGGGCAAACATGCTCCGGGGAAAATGGGGCTTTCTAACTTTTTGCCTGCTATCCACAATACTGCCCTGGCACAGGCCGAAGGAGGGCGTATCCTCCGGCAACTGGTGAAAAATGCCCATATCGGTACGACCTATTCCTGCTCTGAAGTAGTGCCTTATACCAATTCTCAAGAAGACATCCAGGCCGCCAGACGGCTGGATATCCTGATGAACCGTCTATTTATCGAACCTGCCCTGGGAAGGGGCTATCCACGGGAAGATTTTAAGTTTCTCGAAAAGCTGGAGCTCCATAATAAATCCTGGAAGTATACGGAGCGGATGCAATTCAATTTTGACTTCATCGGTATTCAGAACTATTTTCCTGTTGTCGTGCGGCATAATGCGTTGATACCTATCGTCCAGGCTTCGGAGGTAAAAGCGGCTGCCCGGAAGGTGCCCCATACGGCCATGGGGTGGGAGATCAACCCGGACAGTTTTTATCGTCTGATCAAGCGATTTTGGTTATATGGCGGGGTAAAGGAGATCATTATCACCGAAAGTGGCGCTGCCTTTAAGGACGAACTGGTGGGGGGCGCGGTGGATGACCAGGACCGTATCAACTATTACCAACAATATCTCCTGGCCCTGCTCAGGGCAAAGAAAGAAGGGGTCAATGTAAAGGGGTTTTTTGCCTGGACCCTGACAGACAATTTTGAATGGGCGGAAGGTTATAAGGCCCGTTTTGGGCTTATCCATGTGGACTTCAATACGCAGTTACGTACGATCAAGAACTCCGGTTACTGGTTTCGGGATTGGCTTAGCGGGAAATGATAATTAAGTGCAAATTGCCGTAGCCATGCAACGTTTTTTAGCTCTACGCTGTCTCTTTTCTATAAATATACCCAACGGAAGAATTTATTTGTGAAAGATTTAAAACTTTTTTAATTTTTTTAAAAAGTTTTCTCTACTTTAGAGATAAAATTAACCAGAACTTAACTATCAGGGTATACCCTAATGCTGAAAAAACAACTTGCATACAGGAAGAGCATCATAAAGCATCTCTATTTTTCAGGACCTCTTTCCTGTGCTGAGCTGAGCGAGAAAATTGGGAAAAGTCTCCCGCTTGTGACCACGGTCCTGAATGGTCTGATAGAAGAAGGTTCTGTAATAGACACCGGTCTGGCGCCCTCCACTGGTGGAAGAAGACGATCCCTGTACGCCTTGAAACAGGATGTCATGTACATTGTATCTGTGGCGATGGACCAGTTTATTACCCGTATAGCCATCGTTGACATACATAATAAGCCTATCCGAGACGTCGAAAAGTTTGAGTTGTCACTTGAGAAAAATCCTAATGCTCTTTCATCGCTTACCGAGAAGATCAAGCAGACTATCCAGGCTTCCGGCATTGGATATGAAAAGATCGTTGGTATTGGAATAGGCATGCCGGGGTTTGTGGATTCGTTGAAGGGGGTCAATTATTCTTTTTTGGAGATACCGGATGATTCGATCATCGATTATGTTGGCAGCAGATTGCATTTGCCTGTGTTTATCGACAATGATTCCAGCCTTATCGCACTTGCGGAGCAGCGTTTTGGCGCTGCGCGTAACAGGCGTTCCGCCATGGTGATCAATATTGGCTGGGGCATTGGGCTTGGTCTTATCCTTGGTGGCGAGCTTTTCAGGGGCAACAATGGGTTTGCCGGTGAATTCAGCCATCTTCCATTGTTCTCCAATAATAAGCTGTGCAGCTGTGGCAAGAGTGGTTGTCTGGAGACGGAGGCGTCCCTGCTGGTAGTGATCGACAAGATCGTTCAGGGTGTAAAGAAGGGGGAGATCACCATGTTGAATGATCTTTCGACGGAAAATGTGGACCAGGCTGCTATGGATATTATTATGGCGGCAAAAAAAGGGGACAAGTTTGCTGTCAGGCTTTTGTCGGAGGCCGGCTATAGCATCGGAAGGGGGGTGGCCATTTTGATCCATCTTCTTAATCCCGAGGTCATTGTACTTAGCGGGCGAGGGTCTATAGCAGGGAAGCTCTGGCAAGCGCCGATACAGCAGGCTTTGAATGAACATTGTATCCCCCGGCTGGCCGCCGGAACGGAGATCGCGCTTTCATCCCTGGGGTACAGCGCGGAGATCATCGGGGCTGCGGCCCTGGTGATGGAGAACTTTGAGAAGGAGACGGGTAAGAGGGCGCATGGGAAGAAAACGGCATCTATTCATTGATTCCTAATAACTGATCACATAACTAAACTGCTACTATCATGAGAATCGACAGACACTTCGAGCATCCCCCATAATTCGAATAAATAAAAGAGGCCGCCTCCAACTTGCACTTGGCTGCGGCCCGTGAGTGTTTACAACAATCCCATTTATCGAATTATCATAAACTTCGGAAAATTATGCATTTGTATGCAAATCTTCGCAGCATGGCCGCTGTTAATGTGAGATCTGCGGTCATTAAAAGTTCTTTATTTTCTTTATCATTGATGGCGAGCCACTTACTTATGGCGCGCAACAATAATGTAAACCTGTCTGACGACTATATCCGCGTCTATGCCGACACCATCCGTGGCAGGATCGTAAATGAGACGGGCGACCCGTTGACGGGTGTTACTATCAGAGTAAAGGGCGGAACAAAGGCCGTCACTTCCGATGCCAACGGAAATTTCTCTCTGACAGTGCCGGACAGGAATGTCACGCTTCAATTTTCTTATGTAGGGTATGCCAATCAGGAGCTATCCGCCGCGGGAGAGGGCAGCCTCAGCGTCGTGATGCGTGGCACCGACAAAAGTCTAAGCGAGGTAGTAGTAACGGGTTTTGGCGTTCGTAAGGAAACCCGGAAGCTAAGCTATTCCGTTTCGGCTGTAAAGGGGGATGAAATTGCCCATACCAATACGCCCAACCCCATTAATGCTTTGCAGGGGAAAGTACCGGGTCTTTATATGAGCGGTGTGGCCGGGGGACCGCAAACTTCCAGCAGGATCTTGTTGCGGGGTATCTCCGACCTTACGCCAGGCGCCAACAACCAGCCTCTGTTTGTCATCGACGGGGTGCTGATCCAGCCGGACATCACGAATACGGGCGCTGTATATGGCAATGACCAGGACTTCGGCAACCAATTGAAGAACCTCAACGCGGACGATATCGAATCCATCTCTGTGCTGAAAGGTTCGGCGGGTACGGCTTTATATGGTTCCGCTGCCCAGAATGGGGTTATCCTGGTGACGACGAAAAAAGGGACAAGACGTAAGGGGCTGGGTGTTTCTGTCACACAGCAGATGTCCCTGGAAAAGCCCTATGGTGGAGCGGACTTTCAGAATGAATATGGAGCTGGCTCCAATCCGGCGTATTTCGACTCTCAGAATCTGACTGGAAAAACTATTGATAATGGCGGTAATGTCAATTCCAACATCGGTCTTGTGAGCTTTGGTCATAAATTTGATGGGACGATGGTGACGGACATCGACGGTCGTACTGTGCCCTGGGTAGCCCATCCCCACAATTACCTGGATGTGTACCGTACCGGGCTTACTTCCAACACCAACGTGGCAGTAGAAGGCGGTAATGAGCAATCCACCTTCCGTCTGTCATGGTCGGGGCTTACCTCCAAGGGGATCACGCCGACCAACGATTTTAACAAGAACACATTTACGCTGCATACTACCCATAAGCTCAATAAGTTGATGGACATCGACGCGGGGATTACCTACACCTTTAGCAGCACCAATAATCCCCAGGCGCAGAACAGCAGCAGCCGCAGCCTCTTCAACGCCTTTGTATACCAGGTACCCCGGCAATACGATGCCGCGTATTATAAGACGCATTTCACCGACTCTGCCAATGGTGGTTTGAATATTACGGAAAGCAATAAATATGGGAATGCCGGAAATGGATATAGTCTCAGCTATTTCCTGTATAAATTGTATTACTGGAACAATCACCTGGATGAAAATACGCTACGTGCCAACATCGATCTTACCTTCCATCTTACACCCTGGCTGAACTTCCTGGTGAGGGGTAATCTTTTCAATACTTATAGCACGCAGGAGCAGAAATTCACCGGGGATGGACCAGGTTTTGCCGGTGTAGTAGGATTGAGCGACGATTTTTCCGACCAGTACCAGAAGGATAAGTTCAATAACAAGAGCTATCGCGTACAAGGCCTTTTGACGGCCACCCGGAAACTCTCCCCGGATATAGACGCGACCTTCAATGTGGGAGGGGAAATATTCAACAAGGGCGTTGATGGACAATATGCTAATATCAGGGGGTTGCTGATCCCCCAGGTGTTTACCCTTGAGAATTACTCGGATATAACAAAGACCAGCTTTAAGCAATACAAAGGGAACAATTATCGCAACGTGTCCTTCTATGCCTTTGGCGACCTTGGATGGAAGGATCAGGTCTATCTGAACTTTAGCGAAAGGGTGGAATATTCTTCCTCCCTGGTATTCCCGAAAGGAACAGGTAATAACGTTTACCAATATCCCGGGGTAGGTCTTTCCTGGCTTGTGTCAAGGACCTTCAACCTGCCCTCTTATATTTCTTTTGCCAAGCTGAGGGCTTCCTTTGCCAATACGGGTAAGGACATCCTGCCCTGGGCTATCTCGGGCGACCTCTTTAGATATGTTAGCAACGGCAGCTATATCACGCCTTCAGGATCATCGCTGAACCCTTATATCCTTTCCAGCACCCAGATAATTGACGGCAACCTGAAGCCACAGCGCACGGCTGAATATGAAGTAGGTTTCGATCTCCGCTTCCTGCACGACCGCATCGGTATCGATGCGACGGCCTTTACCAAAAAGACAAGCCAGCAGATTGCCACCAAGAATCTGGACAACGCCTCCGGGGCAAGCGCCTTTTATACGAACCTTGGTACGGTGCGTAACCAGGGCCTGGAGATCGGCCTGAACCTGGTACCGGTGAAGACAAAGGACTTCAGCTGGAATTCTACGATCAATTACACGAAGTATGCGAATAAGATACTTTCTTATGCCTCGACAACACCCTATATTACTTTGGAAAGTCAATATTTTACAGAAGTGAGGGCCTATGTGGGAGCAGCATACGGGGATATCTATTCTAATAATGCTTTCACTCCTTACCAGGCCTATGACGGCAGCGGCAAGCCCATTGCCGACCCCAACAACGGCAAGCCTACTATTTATGATCAAACCGGGGGCGGTCTCTGGAGGTATTTACCTATACGGTTTGCCAGCGCGCCCTATGACAACACAAAGGCACGCAAGCTGGGTAATATCAATCCCAATTTCTTATGGAGCTGGTCGAACACCTTCAACTATAAGAATTTCTTTGCCGGCTTTATGCTGGATGGCAGGGTAGGGGGCAAGCAGCTGTCCTTTACTTATAAGTACGGCACCGGCATCGGCGCTCTGAAAAGCTCTCTGTCCGGCAGGGACAAAGCCCATGGCGGCGTTACTTACACCGGTGCAGACGCAAATGGCATTAACGGTACCTGGGATGACGGGGTCATCCCGGATGGTGTATTTGCACAAGGGCAGCAAACCACTGTCAATGGCAATACAGTGCAGCTGGGTGGCATGACCTTCAAGGATGCAGTGAGCAAAGGTTATGTAAGCCCTGTCCCGGCAGCACAGTATTATTATCTGGCCTATGGCAGTTGGAGCCGCGGCATTGCCGACCTGAGCACTTCCGATAACAGTTGGGTTTCTTTGAGAGAGGTCAGCATCGGCTATAATATGCCCAGGAGTTTAACTGACAAGTTGAAAATCCAGAATTTGCGTTTGAGCCTGGTGGGAAGGAACCTGTTGTATATCTACAATAGCATGCCTGCACATGTCAACCCTGAAAGCATCTTTAACAACCGTGCCAGCTCGGCTTTCGATTTTGGCGCAGGACCTTCCACCCGCAGCATGGGAGTCAGTCTGAATGCTAATTTCTAAACACGACAAAATGAAAAAAATGAAAAACGTAAGATATATCACCGGGTTTGTTGCCTTTCTCAGCCTGGCCCAATTCTCCTGTACAAAAAAGGAATTTGCTAAACTAAACACCGACCCGGATATACTGGGATCCGCGCCTCCGCCGGCACTCTTTCTATCTGCGACCTTGTACACGCAAAACAGCGTCGAATACTTTTATGATCTGAACCGCTTTATCTTTCCTGTAGCACAGATCTTTACCAATTCCTCAAAAAGGGTGTCTGCGAGTACCTTAACGGAAGGCAATTCATTGCAGTATCGTTATAATGATTTTTTTGTTGCCAGCACCACCAATGGTGTGGGTAATTATCTGACAGATGCGGAAAGACAATATGATACGCTGGCGGCCGATGTCCGTGCGGCCCGTGCATCCTGGGTGCCTATCTTTCATATCCTGAAAGCCTATTATGCTTTTTATGTCTCAGACGTGTATGGCAGCATCGCCTATACACAGGCGTTCAAGGCAAAGGAAGGAATATTGCGTCCTACGTATGATCCCCAGCAAGCTCTTTTTGATACCCTGGATGCCCAGCTAAAGAGGGCGGTGGCTGCTTTGAAGGCGGCGAATGCGTCATCTTCGCAAGTGTTACTGGGCAACTACGATCTTTATTATGGCGACAGGGCCGATGTGCTTTTAAAATGGATAAAGGCTGCCAATTCCCTCCGTCTGAAAATAGCCATGCGGCTGATGAAACGGGATGCCGGCAAGATGGCCTCCATCGCCAATGAGGTCCTTACCGACGACGTAGGTGTGATGGCTTCCAACGACGACAGCTGGCTTTTCCAACCGAACAGTTCCTATACGGGCGGCGCAGGTGGCAATTGGGATCCCTTCAGCGGAGGTAATGGCGGAAAAGGTATCAAAGGAACCATTGACTTTATGTGGAATAACAGTGATCCCCGCATCCACCTGTTCTATAAAGTCAACAACTATACCCAGGCCAATATCAATGTGGCTATCGATTCCAACAAACTGGTTCATGGTACTATTCAACCTGCCCGACGTTATGTAGGCTCCTATGCCAGCCTGGGCCCCGCTACCAGCCGGCTGGATACTACTATCAGGGTAAACGGTGATCTTACCATGGATACCTTGTCCTCCATCCAAGACAGGTTGATCTCTCCGGGGAATAGGGATTCCCTCGGCAATAGCGGCACTGGCCGTGCTACTTTTATCCTTATCTCCTATGCAGATGTATGCTTTATGCGTGCCGAACTGGCTGCCAGAGGGGTGACTACAGAGAATGCCCAGACATTGTACGAAGCCGGCATCACTGCCAGCATCAATATGTACAATGATATCGCAGCATTGTCAAAGGTCGCTCATTGGGGATACAGACCCGTCGCCGGCACTGAGATCTCCAACTATCTGACCTCCCCCGATGTAAAATACAACGCGGCAAAGGCCCTTGAGCAGGTAACCACGCAGGCATATATCAATTTCTTCCTGCAGCCTAACGAGGCATGGGCCTTGTACAAGCGTACGGGTTACCCCAATACTACTACGGCGCTGGTATATGAAACTTTTATGATCCAGGGTTCAGTTGCTCCCTACCCCCGCAGGGCGACGATCAACTACCCTACCGAGTCGGATGACAACTATGCCAATAAAAAAGCAGCCATCGACGCGATGACCGCCGACCCGGACTTTGGTGTTCCCGCCGACAATACGGGACGTGTATGGTGGGATAAAAAATAGTTTTACTTTTACACATGAGGAACCTCCGACCCCCGGCGCCTGCCGGGGGTCTTTTCAAGAAATGATGAGATGGATCAACATATTGCTGCTGACTTGCGTAACATTACACGCTACTGCCGCGACAGACACACTCCCTGGTCTGCACTTTTTCGGCAGACAGCAATATTTTGTCGTCGTTTTTCTCTCCCCTGAATGCCCCTTAAGCCAGAACTATACTGCCGTCCTTAATAAGCTATCGGGCGAATACAAAGAGCAGATGGTTTTCTATGGCGTTATTCCCGGCAAAAGCTATACGACGGATGATGTGGAGAAGTTTCGCGACGAATATCATATAGGATTTGAACTTTTACGGGATACCCTTTTCCGGCTGACCCGCCGACTAAAAGCGACGACTACACCTCAGGCCTACCTGCTGGATGGGAAAGGCCATATACTGTATGAAGGGCTGATCGACAACTGGGCTGTCTCATTGGGCGTGCAGCGGACGGTGACCACCGAGCACTACCTGCAGACTGCCATCAATGCCAGTCTGCATCATTTACCCATCACCATCCGGCAAACCCGTCCTGTCGGATGCCTGATCAATACGAAATGAGCCTATGAAGAGCTACTCCCACCGGCTATTGTCTTGTTTTGTGTTACTGGTTTCTCTTAGGCTGGCGGCACAGAAGCCTACCTGGTCAAAAGATATCGCACCTATCATTACTGCCCGCTGTGCCGTTTGTCATCACAAAGGCACCAGCGCTCCTTTCAATCTGCTGACATATGAGGACGCGGCTAGACGAGCGTCTTTTATAAAAAGAGTGGTGCAGGAAGGCTATATGCCTCCATGGAAGGCAGACCCTCATTATGTATCATTCGCCAATGAGCGGATACTTACTCCGCAGGAGAAAAAAATGATCGTGGATTGGGTGGATGCCGGTATTCCCCAGGGCGAAAAGACGGCGACGCCTGCGGCTCCTGTTATCGAGGGTACCCGTCTGGGGCGTAAGCCGGACCTGGTGATCGCCCTAAAAAAGCCCTTCCTTGTCAAAGGGGACAACCAGGAGCGCTTTGTCGTGTTCTGTCTACCGTATGAACTGCCTGAAGAAAGGAATGTGGCGGCCATCGAGTTCAGTGCCGACAATTATAAACTGATACACCACGTAAACTTCGGTTTTCATGCCACTTTCCCCGGGGCAGGCCGGCTGGACTTGCCGGAATATGTGGACCTGTTGAATGACCCTGGTAAATATGCCAATTACAACATGCTATCGGAAAGACTGGTGTATTATTCCGGCTGGATACCCGGTGCGACCTATGAAAGCTATCCGGGGAACATGGGATGGGTGCTACCGAAAAGAGGGATGGTCCTGCTGTATATGCATTATGCCCCCTCCCCGGTGGACAGGGAGATCAGCGGAGAAGTACATATTTTTTTTAAGGAGCAGCCTATCGAAAGGATGATCAGCGTAGTGAACATCGGTACAGGGGGTAAAGGCGATATAGATCCTCCGCTGGTGATACCGCCGGATTCTATTATGACAGTGAAAGCCCGTATCGTCACCCGGCAGGATCAATCCATTCTTTTTGCCTGGCCGCACATGCATCTGCTGGGAAAATCGATGAAGGCTTATGCGGTAACACCCGCAAAAGACACTGTCCGTCTGATCTACATCCCCCAATGGGATTTCAATTGGCAGGACATCTATCAGTATCCTCACCTGGTGAAGATACCTGCCGGCTCTGTGATCACGGTAGAGGCGACTTATGACAATACGAAGGATAATCCCCGAAACCCGTTCAGTCCTCCGCGTACGATTACTTCTGATCAGAACCTGGTGATGAAGACCACGGATGAGATGTTGAATTTGCTGCTGATCTATCTGCCGTATCAGCAGGGAGATGAGTCGGTGGTCTTATCCACGCCTTAAAAGATATCTTATTTAAACGAGCTGTGTATCGCCGCATTAAACGTCTTCATGCTCCATCCACCCGCCACGATGATACGGCGGATGCACATCAATGGGTCTGTATCATCCCTGTGATCGGCCAGTCCAAAGGCTGCGACAAAACCTCTCTTTCTGAGCTCGGGGAAAGCCTGGCGGTTCCACAGACCAAAGGGATAAGCGAAATAACGGATAGGCGCCCCTGTGATAGCCTCCAGCTGCTTGGTAGGTTTATCGATCTGGATCTCCCAATCCTTGCCCTGGTATTTTTTTACGCTATGATGGTCCCAGGTATGGCTGCCGATGACATTGCCGGCATTATATAGTTCTTTCACCTGGTCTTTGCTCATATAATGGGGCAGACGGCCCAGCGTGACGGTCATGACGAAGTATACGGCCTTGAAGTTGTATTTCTTCAGCTCCGGATAGGCGACGGTATAATGGTCTTCATCATTGTCGTCAAAAGTGAGCATGACCGGCTTTTCCGGCAGGGGGGCTCCCGTGGTGAGATAGGCGTAGAGTTGATCGGGCAGGACCGTATGATAACCGCTGTCGTGCAGCATTTTCATCTGCTGACGAAAGTCGGCGATGGGCATGATATAATCCTTGGCTGACCTGGAATCTGTAGGCTTCCAGTCGCGGATCTGGTGATAGCAGAGAATGGGCACTTCTTTCCGGCCCAGAATGACCGATGGAGGAGGGAGCTTACCGCCTGGCACCGGGGTGTGGGTACCGGTGGTATCGGCGCCATCCGTAGGTTTTGCGGCTGCGGCGCCGCCGGCAACTGCTGCATGTTTGGGATCAGGAGACGACCCGCAGGCTGAAAAAGTAAGACATAATACGCCGAGGCACAGACCAACAAGATTTTTTGTCATAGATGTTTGATTTGCGCACAGGATATGGCCTTTTCTAAAAAATTAGCCCATCTCCTGTGCACGTCTAATGATGGGCCTTCGGCCAGCGGACCTGTAGTCCGCTTTGAATGATGTTATTTTATTAACGGACCTTATATTAAGATTATTTCAACTTAGAAAACATTTACTCCGGGGATAGCCTTTACCAGCTCTTCCAGCCAGCGTTGGTCTTCCTCATCGAAAGTATTTAGCGTCACGCTGTCTACGTCCAGCACGCCTACCACTTCCCCGTCATGGAATACAGGCACCACGATCTCGGACTTTGACAGGCTGCTGCAGGCAATATGTCCCGGGAAGGCTTCCACATCGGGGACGATGAGGGTTCGGGCCTGCTGCCAGCTGGCGCCGCAGACACCTTTTCCTTTCCGTATGCGTGTGCAGGCCACGGGTCCCTGGAAGGGGCCAACCACCAGCTCGCCGTCCTTTACCATGTAAAAACCGACCCATAGCCAGCCGAATTGCTCTTTCAGTGCGGCGGCGATATTCGCCAGGTTGGCTACAGCATCCTTTTCCCCTTCGATAACTGCCCTGACCTGGGGAAGGAGAGCGGCATATTGCTCTGCCTTGGTTCCGGTGGCGATGTTAAGATCTTCTGACATGGTGAGTCGATTTGCGGGTGTAATTGCGATCTTCTTGCGGGGGCAAATTTACGGTCTTATATTACATGCTCAACGCTCTTTTTATGCCCAGATTTACAATCGACCCGGATATCGCCCAGGCCAGGACACCTGACACCGGATTGTATAATGATCCAGCCCTTTTTGAGGCGGGAAAAGAAAAGATCTTTGCGCCCAGCTGGCAATTTGTAGGTAGCACGGACCTTGTAAAAGACCCCGGCGAGGCATACCCATTGACCTTATTGGAGCATTATCTTGATGAGCCGTTGGTATTGGTGCGGGATAAGGAAGAAAATTGCAGGCTGCTGTCCAATGTCTGCACCCATCGGGGGAATCTTCTTGTTCATGAGCCTTGTAAAATAAATCATCTCCGCTGCCGCTATCACGGACGTTTGTTTCACCCGGACGGAAGGTTTCTCTCCATGCCCGAATTCAAGGAAGTAAAGGATTTTCCCGGGAAGAACGACGATCTGACCTCGCTGCCTCTTTTCAGGTGGGGGAAATGGCTATTCTCATCCCTTGATCCCCGGATCCGTGCGGAGCTTTTTTTGCAGGAGATGATGGACAGGCTGCACTGGCTTCCACTGGATGATTTTGTTTTTCGCCCCGACCTGTCCAGGGATTTTACGGTCAAGGCGAACTGGGCACTTTATTGCGAGAATTACCTGGAAGGCTTTCATATCCCCTTTGTCCACGCGGGACTTAATTCCGTGATCGACTTTGGGAATTACACCACTGAATTATTCAGGTATTCCAACCTGCAATTGGGAATTGCCAAAGATGACGAGGATTGTTTTGACCTGCCTTCCTCTTCTCCCGACTATGGGAAGAAGGTGGCGGCTTACTATTTCTTTATTTTCCCCAACCTGATGATGAACTTTTATCCATGGGGGCTGAGCGTAAATATCGTAAAGCCGGTGAGCATTGGCGAGACACGGGTGTCATTTCTCACCTATGTTGCGGACGAGAAAAGGTACAATTCCGGGGCCGGCTCTGGGCTCGACACGGTGGAAATGGAGGACGAGGAGGTGGTGGAAGCCGTGCAAAAAGGGGTGCGCAGCCGCTTTTATGCATATGGACGTTATTCCGTGACCCGGGAGCAGGGAACGCATCATTTTCATCGAATTATGGCTGAATTTATAGGATAAGTGGTAGAACGTTAAAGCCCAGAAACCTTATCTTGAAGATCAATTGATCAACATGAGGAAATATTGCTGCCTGTTTCTCCTGCTGTCCTCCCTTTCCTGTTTTTTTTCGACGTCGGCCCAGATAGCTGTCAGACCACAGCATGGGGGGCAGGATACTTTTTATCTGCTGCGTCCCGACAGGGTATTTGACGGTCAGCAGATGCAGGAAGGCTGGCTGGTATTGGTACACAACCATCTTATCGAGGCCGTGGGCGCTCCCGGTCTTGTCAAGGCGCCGCCCGGCGCTATTACCATCGACCTGAAAGGTACGACCCTATTGCCCGGACTTATCGAAGGACATAGTCATTTATTCCTCCATCCTTATAATGAAGATTCCTGGAATGACCAGGTGTTAAAAGAGTCCAGGGCCGAACGTCTGGCAAGGGCAACCGTACATGCCCGTAGAACCTTACTGGCGGGGTTTACCACCGTCCGGGATCTGGGTACGGAGGGCGCCGGGTATGACGATGTTGGTTTGAAGCGGGCTATTGAAAAGGGTATCATCCCCGGACCCCATATGATCGTCGCCACCAGGGCTATCGTCGCCACTGGCAGCTATGGTCCCAAAGCGCTGAGCTATGACCTGGAATCTCCTGTCAAGGGGGCGGCGGAGGCCGACGGACGGGACGCCCTTATCCGGGAAATAAGGACGCAGATCGGCAAAGGGGCCGACATTATAAAGATCTATGCCGACTACCGGTGGGGGCTCAATAAGAAAGCCGCACCCACCTTCACCGTGGAGGAGCTGAAGACGGCGGTTGAAGCAGCCGGCAGCAGCGGCCGTCCTGTCGTCGTACATGCCTCAACGATGGAGGGTATGCGTAGGGCAATCCAGGCGGGTGTCGCCACTATCGAACATGGAGATGAAGGTACGGCGGAGATCTTCGCACAGATGAAAGAAAAGGGTATTGCTTTATGTCCGACACTGGCAGCCGGAGACGCTATCGAACAGTACGACGGCTGGAAGAAAGGGACGGACCCGGACCCGGATGATATCAAAAAGAAAAAGGCATCTTTTACGGCGGCGCTGGTCTCCGGCGTCACCATCTGTATGGGAGGAGATGTCGGCGTTTACACACATGGGGACAATGCACGTGAAATGGAGGCGATGGTAGCATATGGGATGAAGCCCCTGGATGTGTTGCGGTCAGCAACTTCGGTGAATGCCGATGTATTCAGGATCAATGGCGCCGTGGGAAGGGTTAAACCGGGCTTACTGGCTGACCTGCTGGTGGTGGAAGGGGATCCAGTGCAAGATATTTCACGGATACGAAAGGTCAAATGGGTGATGAAGGAAGGGATCATCTATTATCCAGGACTTTCGACGCCTGGTCATTGACGTGTCAGGCTTTTGATCAATGCTTCGTGTTGAGGGTATTGTTTTATCAACATGGCCCTGTCTGCCAGCTCAAATTCCGCGAAATCGAATCCAGGGGATACCGTGCAGCCTACCAACGCATATTCGCTATTTTCCGCAGGTCTGGAGGCAAACCAGCTGCCTGCGCGTATCAGTACCTGGAAGCTCTCCCCCTTTTCAATATTGGATCCCAGCCGGTGGACGGTGAGGACGCCTGAATGCCCTATCTCATAAATGAGAAGGGTATCTCCGAAATAGAAATGCCAGAGTTCGTCTGAAGCTATCCGATGGAAGGCGGAGAATTGTCCATCGGCCAGCAAAAAGTAAATACTTGTGGAGATATTGCGGTCACCCTGGAAAAATACAGGCAGGGCTTTTTGGGGGACTTGCAGCTCGGAGCGATAGACCTCCCTGAAAGCGCCTCCTTCGACATGTGAGGTCAGTTGCAATTGCCGGATCCAATAAGCAGCGTTTGGTCGCATAAAAGATCATTGTTCGATGGTCACATGAGCAGCATATACGTCAGCCAGCGAATCTTTGATATGAGTGGTATCACGGATGGTAGCAACGATGGGGAAATAGAGCTTGAAATAAGCGCTGTCTTTCTGTTCCATCTTTATGTTCAATTGAAATCCAAGTAATTGATTGTATCTCCGTAAGGCGCGCCCCTTTCTGTCAGTCTCCAGGATGACAAATTTATACAGGGTTGACCCGGGTGGGGGTGGGGTCTGGGTGACAGCTGGCACCTGTTTTGTCGTATCTGCGGGTGGGGTGGTGGATGGCGCCGCACTCTGGGCGGCAGTTTGCGATCTGCCGGTGTCGGTCTGAGCAGGAGTGGAGTCCTGATGAGCAACGATTCTTTTTTCCGGCAGGGGTTCGACGTAAGTATTGCGTTTATAAAGGTAATATCCTCCCCAGCCGATGGCGATGAGTCCTACAATAATGGCCAGCAGCAAGACACCCTGGCGTACATTATTTGATGCCGGCTCATATTCCCTGGGTGGTTCTTCAAAGGTCTGGGTGGGGGCCTTTTTTTTCTCGGTGGCTATATCTTCCAGCTTTACGGTGGTATATTCTCCCGGGGTAAAATCGAATTTACCTGAATTGTTCTTGATCAGGGTGCCGATGCCATCCAGGTAGAAAGGTTTGCCGATATTCAACAGCTGTTTGCCGGTGGTCAGGAAAAAATCCAGGTCGGCTGCCGCCAGGGGTTTCATTTTTCCCGTATGTTCTTTTATAAACTGTATCAGCGCATCGTCGGGGGTGGTTATCGGGGTGTTTTTGAAGCTAATGCCCGAAGCAGGTGTCTGAGGATGCCGCTCGGAAGCTTCCGGGATCACTGCATTGGGGTCTAGTGTAAAACTACCGATACCAGGGAGGTCAAGCTTCTTGGTTTGGTATAAGAACTGCGACAGTAGTAAAGGTAATTTCAAAACATATGGATTTTGAGTGCGTTAAAGATAAAAAAACTTCTCTGTAATTCCCTCATAAGTACCTTTGTATACAAAAATTACCCATGCTGACACAGCAGGAAGAGGCGTTTATCCGGTATTGGGAGGAGAATCGTTCCCGTCAGAAGAAAGTATTCCGCCAGTTTCTTGTTGGTATCCCTGTGGGACTGGCTTTTGCTATTCCCATCGTAGTAAATTTTGCCTCCGGCTGGGATGTTCAAGCTGAGGCAAGCAGCGCTTCTTCTCAAAAATCCCTGCTAATGGTGTTGATGGTGGCCTTGTTGCTGATCGTCGGTTTTGTAGCTATCTTTTATCAGAAGTATAAATGGGATCAATACGAACAGCGTTACCGGGAACTGCTGAGCAAGCGGTCGAATGACACCCCTAATCAGCCAGATTAAAAATTCTTGAATTTTTTTTAAGATCCTTGCAGCAATTCCGGATCGGTGGCTGTCTAATTATACAGGGACTATTTTTCGCGCCTTTTTCCGATGAGAATTTTGCTTACTCGTACCGATCAACCAACGTAAGGATTTGTGCAATCGTCTGGTTATCAACAACAACTTATTCTATCCTACATTTTGACATACATCTGCTTGATGTGCAGTAACCATGAACTACCTGCTAACAGCCTCCACCTCAATGGAGGCTTTTTTATTTCCTAACTTTTGCAAGTGATTGGTATTTACATTTTTAGCATTCTTTTAGCCCCAACGGAATCTGCAGGGCCAGCCCGCCGTCGGAAGTTTCCTTGTATTTACTGTTCATATCCTGTGCGGTACTCCACATGGTGCTGATGACGGCGTCCAGGGATACTTTTGCGAAGTCGGGGGTACTTTGGAGGGCCAGTTGAGAGGCTGTAATGGCTTTGATGGCGCCCATGGTATTTCGCTCGATACAGGGTATCTGGACGAGGCCGCCGATGGGGTCGCAGGTGAGGCCGAGGTGATGTTCCATAGCGATCTCTGCGGCCATCATTGCCTGTCGTTGGCTGCCACCGACGGATTCGGTAAGTGCGGCTGCCGCCATAGCGGAAGAAACGCCGATCTCAGCCTGGCATCCACCCATGGCTGCGGAGATGGTGGACCCTTTCTTAAAAATGCTGCCAATTTCGGATGCTGTCAGGATGAATTGGAATATTTTGTCCTCGTTCAGGCCGTCGCAGAAAGCAACAAAATATTGCAGGACGGCGGGGATCACTCCTGCGGCACCGTTAGTAGGCGCTGTTACCACCCTACCGAAAGAGGCATTCTCCTCGTTTACCGCCAGCGCAAAACAGCTGACCCAATCAAGGATATATTTAAAATCGTGGCCTCCCGCCCGTATGGCGGCCACCCATGTGTCAAAGCTGTCGTAAGTCCTTCCGCCTATCAATTTTTTATTAAGCGCCGAAGCTCTTCTTTTTACGTTGAGGCCGCCTGGCAACATCCCTTCGGAGTGACAGCCCCGGTAAATACATTCCCGCATCACCCGCCAGATGTCCAGGACACCTTGCCGGGTGTCTTTTTCCGGACGCCAAGCTGATTCGTTTTCCAATACCACCTCATAAATGTTCATGCCTGTCTTTCGGCACCAATGTAGTAAGTCATCCGCTATGTCGATGGGGAATGGAAGTTGGACAGCGCTGCTGCTACCGGGTTTCTCACCTTCCTTTTTGACAAACCCTCCGCCTATGGAATACCATGTTTCTGCCAATTGCTGTCCATCTTTGAACGTAGCCAGAAAGGTCATGGCATTTGGATGGAAGGGAAGGGTTTCTGTATAAAGAAAGGAAATGTCGATAGAAGGATCGAAGTCGATTTCCTGTTTGCCTTTGATACGGAGTTTTTTTGTATGTGCGATGGTTTCGATGGCAGGGGCGATCATGCCGACGTCGAAAGTCACCGGATCTTCACCGGCCAGGCCCAGTTGAATAGCTATATCCGTCCCGTGTCCTTTGCCTGTCTTGGCCAGGGAGCCATAGAGCAAAATGCTGATATGTGTTAAGTGAGACAGATCACGTTGTTGTTCAAGGGAGGCAATAAAGCGTTGGGCTGCTCTCCAGGGGCCTAAAGTATGAGAACTGGAAGGGCCGATGCCTATCTTGAACATGTCGAATACGGAAATGGATTCGTGTGGCAAGAAGATGAGATTTTTCCCAAAGGTAACGCCGTACACTCAATGTATCATAAGCGAACAGACAGGAATGTTGAATTAGGTGTTATATTTTGATAATCAATGCTGTATGCGACCGGCATAATTTTTTAAGTCTCTTTTTTGTACCTATCTTCCAGGAAATGAATTATACCACTGTCGAACAGCTGCTGGCAGATGAAGGCTTTTTAGCCTGGTATCGCCATGCCGATGAGAAAGAAGTAGATCGATGGAACCAATGGATCGCAGCCACCCCGGAAAACCGGCTGCTGGCTGAGGAGGCCGTTCAATGGTTGATCACCTTCAACTCCCTGGAAGAGCGTGAGGCTGCAGAAACCTTTTTACCAAAGGACAGCGAGGTTTTATTTCATAAGATCAGTCAATCCATAGATCGTCGTACGGAGCCTGTTTTGCCACGCCAGCGGGGCATCAATCATCTCCCCATGTTAAGTAGTTATTGCAAGATCGCCGTACGCAATCTCCGTAAGAGCAGGATCTACTCTTCCATCAATATCCTGGGACTGTCGCTGGGTATGGCTGTTACGTTATTGATCGGGCTTTGGGTTTGGGACGAGTTGTCCTTTAACCAGTATCATAGCAACTACATTGATATTGCTCTTGTGCTGCAACGCAATTTCAGGGCAGGCCATACTTTTATACAGAACTCCATGCCTGCCCCGTTGGGCGAAGGCCTCCGTCATAATTACGGGAGCAAATTCAAGCATATCGTTATGACTTCGGGCAATGGTCAGCACAATATATCGACTGGTGATAAGAAATTCTTTCAATACGGGAGGTTTATGGGACAAGAGGCTCCGGATATGCTATCGCTCCGAATGGAGAAAGGATCCCGGGATGGCTTGAAAGACCCTTATTCCGTCCTTCTCTCGGACGGGCTGGCAAAGTCCCTTTTTGGTAATGAGGACCCCATGGGCAAGACCGTAAAGATAGACAATCGTATAGGCGTAAAGGTGACGGGTGTTTATGAAGACATGCCCGTCAATTCCGAGTTTGCGGAAATGACCTTTCTGTTGCCCTGGGAACTTTTTGTTTCAGAATGGAAATGGGTGAAAGACCAGAAGGACAACTGGGATTTTAATGTTTTCGACGTGTTGATACAGGTGGCGCCGCATGAGGACATGGATAAAGTGTCATGGCAGATCCGGAATTTCAGACAGCAGATGAATCCCGACCCTAAAGGGGAGGAGCAGTTGTTCCTCTGGCCTATGTCGCGGTGGCATCTCTACGGCCATTTTGGAGACAATGGTGTGGACGGGGATGGGCAGATCAGGTATGTCCGGCTTTTTGGGGGCATCGGGGTGTTTGTATTGTTGCTGGCCTGTATCAATTTTATGAACCTCAGCACGGCCCGGAGCGAGAAAAGGGCAAGAGAGGTCGGCATCCGGAAGGCCATCGGTTCCGTACGTCAGCAACTGATCGTCCAATTCCTTAGCGAGTCTACGCTGGTGGCTTTGCTTGCGTTTTTCTTATCCCTGATGATAGTGCAGATGGCGCTGCCCTGGTTCAATCAGCTATCGGGAAAGAATATGACGATCTTATGGGATCATCCCTGGTTCTGGATGCTGGGTGTTGGGTTCAGTCTGGTGACGGGCATTATTGCAGGATCCTACCCAGCCTTTTATCTCTCGTCTTTCCGGCCTGTGAAAGTATTGAAAGGCGAGTTCAAGGCTGGTAAGCATGCTGCTTTGCCAAGGAGGGTCCTGGTAGTAGTGCAGTTTACGGTGTCCGTATTGCTGGCAGGCGGTACTGTCATTGTCTACCGCCAGATACAATATGCCAAGGATAGGCCGGTGGGATTTGATCGTAAAGGTCTTTTATCCATACCGATGACTACCGGAGATATTTATGAGAATTATAACGCGGCACGCAATGAGCTGCTGGCCAGTCGTATGGTAACGGAGGTTGCGGAATCGCAAGGACCGTTGACAGAAAACTGGGTAGGGAATGACGATTTTGAGTGGAGGGGTAAGGACCCACACAAAAATCAGGGTTTTAATCTTGTTGGCGCCACCATCGGATATGGGAAGACTATTGGATGGGAATTGGTAGCCGGGCGTGATTTTTCGACGGACTTCCCTTCGGACAGCAGCCGTATCATTTTGAACCAGGCAGCGGTGAAAGCGATGGGATTCAGGAACCCGATAGGGGAGGTTGTCCGGTGGGATAAAAAGGATTATACCGTAGTAGGGGTGATCAGGGACCTGATCATGCAATCACCCTACAGGTCTATTCAACCTATGATATTTTATGTACTGCCTGAGCCGGGCAATTTTGTGAATATCAAGATCGCTCCCCATGTGTCTCCCGCCTCGGCCATGAAAAAGATACAGGAGGTGTTTGAACGATATAACCCAGCCGCACCTTTTATTTATCAGCAGGCGGACAAAGAGTTCGCCAAGAAATTCGGAGACGAGGAGCGCATTGCACGGCTGGCGACCGTCTTTGCCAGTCTGGCCATCTTTATCAGTTGTCTGGGATTGTTTGGTCTGGCGGCTTTTATGGCCGAGCAGCGTACAAAGGAGATCGGCATCAGAAAGGTACTGGGCGCTTCGGTATATATCCTGTGGCGGTTGTTGTCAAAAGAGTTTGTCGTACTGGTGTTGCTGTCCTGTTGTATCGCTATTCCCCTGGCCTGGTATTTCCTGGGCAATTGGCTGCAGCAATTCGACTACAGGATCAGGATCACGGGGAGTATTTTCGCCCTGGTAGCAACGGGCGCCCTGTTACTGGCATTGGCGACGGTGAGCTATCAATCTATACGGGCAGCAATGGCCAGTCCGGCAAAGAGTCTTCGAGTGGGCAGCGAGTAACCATGGCCGGACTGGCCCAATCGTAGGCCCTGGCAGATGCCTTGGCATCGGTATGACTTGTAAAGTATCTCGCGGAGCAGGTTTTCCCAAAAAAAACATCAGTTCTAATTCAACGACGGGTCCTGGCTGATGGCGTTCAGATCGACATCCTTATAATTCTTTATTTCATTGTACAATGTGTCTCTTTCCACCGGCTCTCTACCCACCTGTTTGATAAGAGAAACCAACTGGGCCGTGGTGAGGCTGGGTGTCTGCTCTTCCGAGCCTGCCATGGAATAGATCTTTGTAGTATCGTCGATAGTGCCGTCCAGGTCGTTAACGCCAAAAGAGAGCGTCAACTGTGCATTCTGTCTGCCCAACATAGGCCAATAGGCTTTCAGATGGGGGAAGTTATCCATATAGAGACGAGCTACGGCATAGAGCTTCATGTCCTCTATGATGGAAGATTCCGTCACATGGCTCATATCGTTGTCCTTGTTCCGGAATTTCAGTGGAATAAATGTGTTGAAGCCACCGGTGCGGTCCTGGAGGTCACGCAGCCGCTGCATATGATCGATGCGGTGGGCATAGGTTTCGATGTGACCATATAACATGGTGGCATTGGTATGCATGCCTTCCCGGTGGGCTGCCTCGTGGATCTTCAGCCATCCTTCCGCATCTACCTTATCTGCGCAGATGACATTGCGTACGTCCGGATGGAATATCTCCGCCCCGCCGCCCGGCATGGAGTCCAGACCGGCCGCATGCAGCTTTTTCATACCTTCTTCCACGGTGAGCTTGGCTTTGCGGAACATATAATCCAATTCCACGGCCGTAAAACCTTTGATGTGCAGGTCCGGGCGATGGGTCTTTATCTTCCCCAGCAGTTCTGTAAAAAACTCCAGGTTCATCTTCGGGTGTACGCCTCCTACGATATGCACTTCTGTCACCGGCTTGCCGTCATAGCCTTTGACGATGTCCATCATCTGTTGCTGGCTCAGCTCCCATCCTTCATCCCTGTGGGCATACAGACGGGAGTAGGAACAGAACTGGCAGGTAAATACGCAGACATTGGTAGGCTCGATATGAAAATTCCGGTTGAAATAGGTCTTGTTGCCGTGCCGGCGTTCGCGTACGTGGTTGGCCAGGGCTCCCAGGTAGGACAGCGTGCCTTTTTCGAAGAGCGTCAATCCTTCTTCGGCTGTGATCCTTTCCTCCGCCAGTATCTTTTCGCCAATTCTTTCCAATTCCTTGTCTGTTGTCTTCAGGATAGCCGCTACCTGGGTAATAGTACTCATATCGTATGTTTTATTCCGGGGGTAAAGTTACGGATTGTAGGATATTTGTTTATCTTCCGTAATTGTAATCAAAACAACACATTGATGGGTATAAAGTTTCGTCTGATCCTCATGAATTTCCTGGAATTTTTCGTATGGGGGGCCTGGCTGATCTCCATGGGGGGATATATGATCGTGACGCTGCACTTCACGGGTGGTCAGGTCGCCAGTGTGTACGGCACGATGGGTATCGCCTCTTTGTTTATGCCGGGATTACTCGGGATCGTGGCCGACAGATGGATCAATGCCGAAAGAGTGCTGGGGGCCTGTCATCTCATCGGGGCAGGACTTTTACTATGGGCTTCCACGATCAGGGATTATCCGACTTTGTATGTAGTCATGTTGCTGAATAACATGTTCTATATGCCCACCATTGCATTAAACAATACCGTCAGCTATATTGTACTGGAAAAAAAGGGTTTTAATATTGTAAAAATATTCCCTCCCATCCGGGTGTGGGGAACGGTCGGGTTTATTGCGGCTATGTGGGTGGTAGACCTGGCCGGCTGGACGCTGAGCCAAATGCAGCTGTATGTCAGCGCAGGCTCGGGGATCATACTGGGCATTTATGCTTTTACAATGCCAGGCTGTCCGCCTGTAAAAACAAAGGAAAAGAAAAGCATCGCCTCTTCTCTTGGTCTGGATGCATTTGTATTGTTCAGGAACAGCCGGATGGCTATTTTTTTTGTGTTTGCTATGTTCCTGGGGGCAGCCCTGCAGATCACCAATGCTTTTGGCCTGCCCTTTATCAGCGATTTTTCCAGGAACTATGCAGACTCATTTGCCGTCAGACATCCCAACCTGCTGACTTCTGTCTCGCAAATCTCCGAAACGCTGTTTATCCTTACCATTCCTTTCTTCCTTGGAAAGTTTGGGATCAAGCGGGTGATGATCATGAGCATCTTTGCCTGGGTCTTTAGATTCGGTCTTTTTGCTATCGGCAACCCCGGCAGCGGCTTTATCTTTTTGCTGCTGTCCATGATCGTGTACGGAATGGCATTTGATTTTTTCAATATCTCCGGTTCATTATTTATCGAGCGGGAGGCCCCCATCACTATCCGGGCCAGTGCGCAGGGGGTGTTCATGATCATGACCAACGGACTGGGCTCTTTTTTGGGCGGTGTCGGCAGCGGCTGGGTAGTGGATCATTTCACCGTGGGCGGAGTAAAGGACTGGACAAGCATCTGGCTGGTGTTTTCCGCCTATGCGCTGGTGCTGGGTTTTATCTTTCCTCTGGCTTTCCGGTATAAACATGTTCCCCAGACCGGACAACTGGCGCATTAATGGTTATTTAAGCTCCTCCGGCAGCCAGCCGGGGTAACTTTTTACCGATGCCTTTGCCTTCCCGGTAATAGGTATCTGCCATTTATCAAAGAATCCCGAGAGGTCTTTTCCGGTGGCGGCGCAGATACAGGTGAACCAGTAATCCCGTTTGCCGGCTTCGGTTGCCGGGTATCGATCCGGGGGCAGCAGCCGGTAGGTTGAGAACACCTGTTCGATGGATTGCCATCCGAAGTTTTCGATTATTTCGATGTACATTTTCAGGGCCAGGAACGGGTCGCTGCAAAATTTATCAAAATCGGGTTTATCCGCCATATATTTCTTTATGCTTTCGATCACGGTCTGTTTATCAGGGATGTTCTCATGATTATAGAGGCCTTTGTGCAATACCTTATCGTATACATACATGGTATATAGATTTGCGGTGACCTCGCCCAGCCCGGTGAAGTCGATACCCCAGAACTGGTGTCTATGGCCAAGCTCATGAAAGTGGCCCCAGGAACCCTCTTTCCGCATCAGCGTTTCATCGAGCATCAGGGCGCAGCTGGCATCATCGGGCGCTACGATCTTTTTCAGGGCGGTGTACATATATCCCCAAGCCACCTGTCTGTCGATGATGATCCGCTCGGGATGCGTTCTTTCAAGTGGTATTGCCGCCAGCTTCGCGTCTGCATCCATTACTTCATCCCAAAAACGCAGCAGTTTCCCAGGGTCGTCCAGTTTGCGGACGCGATAGGCAGGCACTGTCAATATGATCTTATCTGTAGCCAGTTCCGCCCAGGGGCCGGGATAATCCCTGATGGTACGTTCCCATTCGCCGGGATCCGTTATACCCAGCTTAAAATAGGGTGTTCTAACAGCGCCGCTGACCTGTACCGATGTTTTTTTCAGAGTAGAAGTGTCAGGAGCTTCTATCAGCAAAAGGCCCCCGAAAGAAGAAAATATTTCTGTGGGTCCGCCGGCAAGCTGAAAGGTACTGGTAAGATCGGTTTCATGACGGGTGAAATAGTCCATATGTTGCAGATTGTCTTCATGGATGCCTATTCGGGCCTGCAACTGCCGTGACTGATCGCCGGCATCGATGAGGATCTTTATTTTTTTCCCGGCAGGTACGTATAACCCGGTGCTGTGCAGTGTTCCCGGCTGTACCTGGATTGTTATCGTCGTATCCACTCTTTCGGCAGCCGGGTCGACGGCTCCCGGGAATGTGCTGCTTGCCGGATGAATATAGCCTGGGTCGGGATGGGAATATAATTGTTTTGTCACCAGGCTCTCCTGTACGACATACCTCAGATAGTCTTTGGCAGCTGTTTTTATCACAGGATGCTCCAGTGTAGGAACGATGGGGGCATGGGCCCCTGAAATAAAAACCTTTTCAATCTCTTTGGACACGGCGGTGGTGTCGCTGTTATGGAACAAATAATTGATGATCGTGGAGGCATATGCATCCATTTCGTCCGTGGCGGGGGAAAAGACAGGTGAAACGACTGCTTTTAACAAGGTAGTGATCTGTAGATAAGACGGTATGACAGTAGTCTGGAGCAACCCCCTGTTGTCTGCAGGCATGAATGGCATATAGACATGATACAGGCCTGCTTTGATGAACAGCTTGTTCATATAGGCGTCATAGTAGTTGAAATTGAGCCGGCGTACCAGATCGGCCACAGGAGATCCAAAGATCAGCGTTCCTCCGTCACGAATAAATATTTCCAGGTTATTACGTTGAGTGGAATCGCTGATATCGCGGGTAAGGATCAGCACACCCGTCGAAGGGTGAATAGCATTGCTGTCAATGATGATCTTTTTCCCTTTTCGAATTAAAAATGCGGCAAGGTCCCTGTCCTGTCCCCATAGCTGAACAGCCTTTCTACCGGGCACGTTTGTGTTGGCCGACCACGTCAGGGTATTGGAGATAAACTGTCCAACATCCTTATTATCCAGCAGGGGCTTTTGCAGATAGTGATCTGAGCCAAGGATCAGCAGTTTTCCATTGCCCAGCCGGGAACTGATGATGGATGCTAATGGACATTTTTGGCCCTGCGTCAGTCCGGTGGCGACCACCTGCGTCTGTTCGTTGGAGCCGACTGTTGCACAGACATATCCGGGTGTGTCGGGCAGCGGGAGGCTGCCGACGTCTTTTAGCAATACGTCCCTGTCTGCCGGCTGGGCAGCACACCGGCCCGCCGCAGAGATGAGCAGAACCATCAAAAAAGAAAATCGCATATAATGTATCCGTTATATTGTAAGTAGATGCTAATGTATAACAATTTGGGGTTAGTGTTCCTGCCAGACCGGACAGCCTGTGTATCATTAGCGGACGATCTTTTATACAAGCAATGCGGATTCTCCTTGAATATCAATTGGTATCCCGACTGGCATTTTTTTCGTGCGGCTATCGGAGTAACCCGGCATGCTGTATTCTTACTTCATATCGACACTCCGTCATCTGGCCAAACGACGCTGGTACAGTGCAGTAAACATAATTGGACTTACGTTGGGGCTTTCTGCCGCCGCCATCGTGATCCTCTACACCCGGCATGAGCTGAGCTATGATGGCTTTTATCGTCAGGCAGATCGTATTTATCGTGTGTCGGGTCGGCAAGAGAGCGTCTGGTTTGCTCCTTTGTCGGCTCCTTATTCGCAGACCATTTATCAGCATATTTTCCCGGAAGTGGAGACGGTGGTCCGTATCCGGCGATGGCCTCCCCGGTTTATCCGTCAGGGGCAGGATAAGTTCTATGAACCCAATACATTTTTTACGGATACCGGCTCCGCCTTTTTTTATTTATTTGATTTTCCTTTTCTGGAAGGTAGCCCGGCCGATGCGTTGAAAAAACCTCATTCCGTGGTGCTTACTTCCAGCCTGGCGATAAAACTGTTTGGCAAGGCCGATGCGCTTGGGCGATCCCTGTTGTATGACACATTCAGACTGGTGGTGATGGGTATCATCAAGGACCTTCCTTCCAATACCCATTTTAAGTTCAATATGCTCATCGCGGAAGACGCCCCCATGAAGAAGGCCGCTGCCATGTTCACTTATTGTCTGTTGTCACCCGGGACGGATCTGCAAATATTAAAACATAAGATACTGGCTATCCCCAAGCCGGCCAATCACTTTGCCGTGATGGAAGATGCGACGATCATCCCTTTAAAAGATATTCATTTTGAATCCAACAATCAGTATGAGATCAAGCCGCCCGGCAACCGGCTGTATTTCTATCTTTTTCTGCTGACCGGGGTGCTGATCATCCTATTGACCTGCGCCAACTATATGAACCTTTCCATTGCCTTGTATGCAGGCAGGAAAAAAGAGATCGCTGTCCGGAAGGTAGCGGGGGCCGGTGGTATACAACTTGCCGTCCAATTCCTGGTAGAGGCCGTGGTGCTGGCATTGATCTGTCTGCCATTGACCATTACGATCGTAGAGCTGATACTGCCGGCTTTCAATACATTTATGAACACGCAGCTGGAAAATGAGTTTGCCAGCTCTTTACAAGGCCTGATGTGGCTAATGGCCGCTACCTTGCTGATCGGTATGCTGTCCGGCTCTTATCCCGCATGGGTGTTGCCCAGGATAAAAGCTATCTCTCTTTTCCGGCGACAGAGCCTGGCAGGAAGGTCGGGGCTGAGCCTGCGGCAAGCGCTGGTGGGTTTACAGATCACTGTCCTTGTTGTCATGCTCAGCAGCAGCTGGATGATACGGGATCAACTGCAATACATGCAGGAGACGGACCTTGGATTTACCAGGCAGGGGGTGCTGAAACTGAAAGGGGCGGGAATGGTAGACTCCATGCAGTTTTATACATTGAAGAATGAATTGCTGCGTAACAGCGCTATCCGGAAAGTATCCCAGGGCATAGTACCGGGTGACGAAGAGTATGGTCTGCCTTTCAAGGCTGACAGCGGGACTGACGTCCATCAGGGCGCGATCAGCTTTGGTACGGATTACGATTATCTGTCTACGCTGGGGGTAAAATTGTTGGGGTCGGATTTCAAGGACCTTTCCAAAGAATATCCCCGGCGTGTAGTACTGGTGAATGAAACGATGGTGCGGATGCTGGGCTACCAGGATCCTGTCGGCCGACGTATTATTTTAGAGCCGGGAAAAGGCGAGCATGTGGCAACTATTGACGGTGTAATCAAGGACTTTCATTTCTCTTCCTTCCATCATCTTGTACCGCCTGTACTGATCAGGGTGCGGCCATATGGCGGGGGTATCGACAACAATATCCTTATTTCGATGGATATGTCCCGGCTAAAGGAAACATTGGCATTTATTACAGAAAAGACACAGGCTATCATTCCCGACACTCCCCTGACGCCTGAGTTCCTGGATGAAGGGTTGGATAAACTATATGACAAGGAGGAGAAGCTTTTCTTTCTGAACAAGGTGCTGCTGCTGGTGAATGTCTGTCTATCTGTGTTGGGACTGCTGGGGCTTTCGGCTTATCTCAGCGAGATGAGAACAAAAGAGATCGGGATCCGGAAGGTGCTGGGCGCTTCAAGACAGGATATTATCCGGCTGATGGGGTGGTCTTTTCTGAAGATGGCGCTCTGGGCTATCCTTGTCGGATGGGCGCTGGCGGCATTGTTTATTCATCAGTGGATGAAGAACTTTGCTTACCGGGCCCCTTTTCCCTGGACCATTCCCATCGGGACGTCTGTCGCACTTATCGGGCTTATCCTTCTTTCGGTGCTGGTGAATACGCTGCGTGCAGCGAGAGCGAATCCCGTGAAGAGTTTAAGAACAGAGTAATAAAAAAGCCCGTACATACTGCACGGGCTCATTTTTGTGAAAATATATTTAGAGGTGCGACTCAATCTTCTTAACGAAGTTGGATTTGGGCTGGGCGCCTACCAGTTTGTCCACAACCTTACCGCCCTTGATAAAGAGGATAGCGGGAATGCTGGTGATGCCGTAGTTAACGGACAACTGAGGGTTATGGTCTACATTAACCTTACCTACATTGATCCTGCCGTCATATTCTTTAGACAATTCTTCGATCACCGGCCCGATGGCGCGACAAGGACCACACCATTCCGCCCAAAAGTCTACTACAGTCAGTTTATCGGAGGAGATCACTTTGTCCTGGAAGTTGGTGTCTGTTAATTCTAAAGCCATAAAAGTGTTTTTATTGTGATGTGTTTGTTTTACTATTTACAAATGTCCGGATAGTTTTCCATTTATTTGGTCGCCAGCCTGACATCCGCTGTATTTTAATCTACTTTAAAGATAGACTTGTGTATAGGATCAAAAAGCCTTCCAGTATAATTAAGTGACAACTTGTACCTCAAATTCCGGTTTTTCCACCAGAAAAGCAGCCATTTCGTCATTCATCTCAAATCCTGTTCCCATGGTGTACATACTGACCTTTGAGCGGGACTTTGGCTCTAATATGTTGAATTTCAGGAGCGATTTGCCAGGGTATTTCTTCACGTTCTTTTCCATAAAAAGGACCATTTCTTCGCTGACATAGCGGGCTTCTATATCCATGATCAGCTGTTTGGTGAGAATGGGTTTTATACTTTCCAGGAGCATCATGCGCTCGATCTTGAATTCATATTCCGTCTTGTTAAAACGGAGGCGGAAGGCGCCGGTGATAAACAGGTTTTTTCCTTTTTCCAGGTAGTTGGAGTAGCGGGCGTAGTCCTCGCTCCAGAGCATGAACTCTGTTTTGCCCGTATAGTCTTCGATGGTAAATGATCCAAACTGTTTGCCCGTCTTGCTGACGCGGTGTTGTGCGTCTACTACCAGGCCTGCCAGGCGATAGGACTTTCCCGGATTGGCCTGTAGTCCCAGGGCATCTTTTATCTCGTTGTATTCTCCCAGCTGGGTGATACCGTAATGTGTGATCTCGAATTTAAAATGGTCCAGGGGGTGGCCGCTCATGAACATGCCTGTTACGTCCTTTTCATGGTCCAACAGCTCTGTAAGAGTCCAGGGTTCACAGTTGGGCAGTTTAGGTACGGCGATCTCCGGCATGGCAAGGTCGCCAAAAAGGCTATTGGTATTTTGGGTGGAATTGGTCTGATAGACGTTGCCGAACTTGATGATCTTTTCCAGCCCTGTGGAAGTGTCGCCCGGCGGCATGAAAAAATATTGCGCCCTGTGCAGACCGGCAAAACAGTCGAAAGAGCCTGCGTAGGCCAGGCTTTCCAATGTCTTTTTATTCACCGTGCGCTGGTTGATCCTTTTGATCATATCGAAGATGGTCGAGAAGGAGCCGTCCTTTGTCCTTTCTGCGATGATGCCTTCCACAGCAGCTTCGCCCACACCTTTCAACCCGCCCAGTCCTACCCGGATCTCTCCTTTTTGGTTGACGGAGAAACCTTTTTTCGATTCGTTGATATCGGGGCCCAGTACTTTTAATCCCATCCGTTTGCACTCTTCCATAAAGAAGGTGATCTTTTCGATGCTGCCTGCATGGTTGAGTACGGCAGCCATATATTCGGAAGGGTAGTGGGCTTTCAGGTAAGCCGTCTGATAGGCCACATAGGCATAGCAGGTAGAGTGCGACTTGTTGAAGGCATATTGGGCGAATGCTTCCCAGTCCGTCCATACTTTTTCCAACTTGTCCCCGGGCAGCCCCTTGGCGGTGGCGCCTTTGATGAATTGGCTCTTCATTTTATCGAGCACCGCCTTTTGCTTTTTACCCATGGCTTTACGCAGCACGTCGGCGTCGCCCTTGCTAAAGCCGGCCAGTTTTTGCGCCAGCAACATCACCTGTTCCTGGTAGACCGTGATGCCATAGGTGTCTTTCAGGTATTCTTCCATCTCTTCGAGATCGAAGATGATATCTTCTCTTCCGTGTTTGCGGTCGATGTAGTTGGGGATATAGGCGATGGGGCCGGGCCGGTAGAGGGCGTTCATGGCGATGAGGTCATCGAATTTATCCGGCTTGAGGTCCCGAAGGTATTTCTGCATACCGGGACTTTCGAACTGGAAGGTACCGACGGTTTCGGCTTTTTGATACAGCTCGTACGTCTTTTGGTCGTCCAGCGGTATCTGGTCGAGATCGATGTCCACGCCATGGTTTTCCTTGATCAGTTCAAGACCCGTCTTTAGGATATTGAGGGTCTTCAGACCCAAAAAGTCCATTTTGATAACACCGGCGTCCTCGATGATGCTGCCTTCGATCTGGGTCACTAAGAGATCCGAGTCTTTGGCTGTACAAACGGGGATGATGTTCATCAGATCGTCCGGGGCGATGATGATGCCGGCCGCATGGATGCCGGTGTTGCGGACGGACCCTTCCAGTCTTTCTGCTTCACGCAGTACCCGGCCGCGGAGGTCGTCGCCGTTGTAGATGTCCCTGATCAGCTTTACATTCACCAGATCGTCGGGGCTCAGGCCATCCTTTTCCTCCAGAGATTTCTCGCCTTCTTTTGCCGTCATGGGTGCTTTTAGTACCCGGCGCAATTCGATACCCGGTCTTTCCGGCACCAGCTTGGCCAGGGCGTTGGACTCCGGCAAGGGAAGGTCCAGAGCCCGTGCTACGTCCTTGATACTCATCTTTGCGGCCATGGTACCATATGTAACGATTTGCGCTACCTGATTTTTTCCGTATTTCCCAACCACATATTCGATGACCTTCTGCCGGCCTTCATCATCAAAGTCAGTGTCGATATCGGGCATCGACTTACGGTCGGGGTTCAGGAACCTTTCGAACAGCAGGTTGTATTTGACAGGATCGATATTGGTAATGCCGATACAATAGGCCACCACGCTGCCGGCGGCTGATCCACGGCCGGGACCGATGAAAACGCCCATATCCCTGCCGGCCTTGATAAAGTCGCTCACGATGAGGAAGTAGCCGGCGAAGCCCATCGTCTTGATGGTGAACAGTTCGAAATCGATCCTTTCCTGTATGTCGGGCGTAAGATCGCTGTAGCGGAGCCTGGCCCCTTCGTAAGTGAGGTGTTTCAGATATTCCCATTGGTCCAGGTTGCTGTCATTGTGTATCTGGAACTCCCTGGGTATCGGGAAGGCGGGCAGCAGGATATCCTTTTTCAGGTTTAACACTTCCACCTTATCGATGACCAGGTTCGTATTATCGATGGCCTCCGGTACGTCGGCGAAGAGTGTTTTCATCTCTTCTGTGGTCTTGAAGTAGAATTGGTCGTTGGGGAATTTGAAGCGTCTGTTCTTGACGGCGGCGTCGTCGTTGACGAAGTCGTCGAAGCCGGGTGTGCTTTGTTTCTCTCCAGTGTTGATACACAGCAGGATGTCATGCGCATTATAATCGTCCCGGTCCGTATAATGGCTGTCGTTGGTGGCGATGATGGGGACATTGTATTTGGCGGCGAATTTCATGAGCACCTGGTTGATGACCTCCTGCTCTTTGATGTTATGCCGCTGCAGCTCGATGATATAGTCGTCCCCGAAGATGTCCAGCCACCATTTGAATTCCTTTTCGGCTTTTTCCTCACCGTCATGCAGGATTGTTTGAGGTACATAGGCGCCGATGCAGCAGGTGGTGGCGATGAGTCCTTCGTGGTACTTTTGGATCAGCTCTTTATCGATACGGGGGTATTTGCTGTACAGACCTTCTGTATAGCCGAGAGAGGTGAGCTTGATCAGATTCTGGTAGCCAACCTTGTTCTTGGCCAGGAGCACCTGGTGATAGCGTTCGTCCTTTTGTTCTTTTGTGAAGGTCTTGCGGTGGCGGTCTTCCACCACATAGAATTCACATCCTACGATGGGCTTTACTTTTAGGGTGCCGTCCTCATTCTTGTGTTTATAGGCTTCGGTGACGAATTCGAAGGCCCCGAACATATTGCCATGGTCGGTGATGGCCAGGGCGGGCATACCGTCCTTGATGGCCTTTTTGTAAAGACTTTGGATTGAGGCGGCGCCGTCCAGAAGGGAAAACTGTGTATGTGTATGTAAATGAGAGAATTTGCTCATAAAATGCTCCTGAAAATAAACATGCAATTAACTAACAAAGTTCGTTTGAGGGAAGCACATTCTTTCCACAGACGGTCCTGGCTGATCAGGTAGGGGTGTGGGCTTTTTTGGCAACATTTTTGTCCTTTTACCTATCTTTACCCCGTGCCAATATCCTCAAAAGTGGAAAATATGTTGAAAAATCTCGTATTCATCATGCTCACCGCCTGTCTGGCCACCAGCTGTAGCAGCTTGAAAAACAGCGCTTCACGTAGTTCTGCGTCCACTGGCGGGACCACTACCACCAAGTCCACTCCTGATGGAAGTATTCAATTTATCAGCAATATTTCTATCAAGCCGGATGCTCATCAGGATAAGAACGGCGGCCTTTCCTCCACAACGATCTCGGATGGCCGGGGCAGCACCCATTATGCTTCGACGACAGCCATCGAGAATTACCCGGCGTTGCAATTTAAATATGCTATCCTGGAAAATGCTTCGGTAGAGGACCTTGATAATCCTAAGTTATTGTCCTTCATGGATGATTGGTATGGCACACCCTATCATTACGGAGGGACTACCAGGGATGGGATAGATTGTTCCGCCTTTGCTTTTTTGCTGATGTCCTCGGTATACGGGTTTGCAGCGTTGCCCCGTACCTCCAAAGAGCAATATGGAGCCTGCCATCATATCCGCCGGGACGAGCTAAAGGAAGGGGACCTTGTCTTTTTTCATACGTTGGGTAAGCGCAGGGCTGTCACCCATGTGGGCGTCTATCTCCGGAACAACAAGTTCATCCATGCCAGCGTCTCGGGCGTGATGATCAGCGATATGAACGACGGGTATTATGACAAACATTATATAGGGGCTGGTCGTGTACTGGATCAACAGTATCCTCCTAGTTCAGCTGCCGCACAGTAACATAAAAGTTGCGGTCGACGGAAAAGCTTTGTTCTCCTTCGAAGTTTAGTGTTTTCCATTCCGGGGTCGGCTCGATCCATTCCGCAGGATGACCTGCTACTACTGCCTTTACGGGCATGTTAAAGCCTCCCACGCAATTTGTCCAGCGATAGGACAGCATGCTGCTGCTGTTGAACTTGTATTCCAGTGTGGGGATCTTTGTCGTCCGCAGGTACTGATCGAAGATCCTGGAAAGGTCCTTTTGGGCATACTGGCTGATGTATGTCTCTATCTGTTGCGTTGTGACGGTCTTGTGATAAAAGGTTGCCGTCAATCCATGCAACAATCCACGGAAGCTGGAATCTCCCAGGATCTGGCGGATCATGTGCAACATATTCCCACCTTTATAATACATATCTCCCGAACCTTCGTTGTTGACCCCATAGGCGCCGATGATGGGTTTGTCGTTGCGGATGTTCTTGCGGGTGCCGATGCAATAATCATTTCCGGCCTCCACGCCGTCCTGGCACGTGGTGTAGAGGGTTTCGGAGTAATTTGTAAATCCTTCATGGACCCACATATCGGCCAGATCGTTGGTGGTGATGTTGTTGCCGAACCATTCATGTCCACTTTCATGCACGATGATAAAATCCCATTTCATGCCCCAGCCTGTGCCGGAAAGGTCCCGTCCCAGGTAGCCATTCGCGTAATGATTACCGTAAGCAACGGCGCTTTGGTGCTCCATACCCAGATGGGGGGCCTCCACCAGCTTGTACCCATCTTCATAAAAAGGGTAGGGGCCCATCCAATATTCGAAACAGCGCAGCATGCTGTCCGCCTGTTTGAATTGTTCACGGGCTATATCGAGGTTGTAATCCAGTACCCAATAATCGCAGTCCAAAAGGCCCTTTTCGCCCTGGAAGTCCTTATGGAAGCTGACGTATTTTCCGATGTAGGGGATGATATCGTAGTTGTTGATGGGGTTGCTCACGGACCATGTGTAGGTGGTCGTTCCATTGCCGTTGTCCTTTTTCTCTTTTAGCCGGCCATTGCCTATCGCCACGAGCGTATCCGGCACTGTGATGTGCAGGGAAGCGCCGCTGTCCGGCTCGTCGCTTTGATGGTCTTTACAAGGGTACCAGGCACTGGCGCCCAATCCCTGGCAGGCTACGCTCATCCAGGGGCGGCCTTGTTTGTCCTTTGTCCAGATCCAGCCGCCATCCCAGGGTGGACGGACGGCTGCGCGGGGCTGACCTTCAAATTGCACGGTGAGGGTTTCGATACTGCCTTTTTTTATCTCTTTTGGAAAGCTGACATGAAAAACATTGCCTTCCCTTTTATATTTTAATGTTTTGTTGTTCCAGGTAATAGAGACGATGTTCATAGGTTCCTGCAGGTCCAGCTGGAGCTTTGTGCCGGCCTTTAGTGCCGCCAGCCGGATATTGTTGAGGCCTTTGATGGACTTCTTTTCGTAAGAAGGGGTGACGTGGATATCATAGTAGATCACATTCCACCAGGCCCGTTCGGGTGTGATGGTGCCTCGCAATGTATCGGCATGTGTGAATTTCTCCTTTTCGCCTTCGGGCAGTTGGGCGGAAGCAAAGGGCAGGCTTAAAAAGTAACATCCAAGGGCAAGCAGGGTTACGCGTCTCATTGCTTATATTTGATTTTTTGGGGTCGAAAAAAATGAAGATAAACAAAGATTTGTTAATAGTTTGTGTCTTATGGCTGGCCGGTTGCTCATCCCCGCATACGGAAGGAAAAACGGTCTTCCGGTACAACGAAAAGGACGGCATTGCCTCTCTCGATCCTGCATTTGCCAAGAACCGGAGCATCATGTGGCCGGTGCACCAACTATACAATACCCTGGTGGAGACGGATAACGAGTTGCACATCGTGCCTGCCCTGGCCCGTACGTGGGGTGTTTCACCGGACGGGCGGACCTGGACCTTTCATCTCCGGACGGATGTTTTTTTTCACGACAACGAAGCCTTCCCCGACGGCAAGGGGCGGCGTATGGTTGCCGGGGATGTGGTATATAGCTTTAACAGGATCATCGACAAACAGACCGCCAGCAGCGGGGCCTGGATCTTTAATAACCGTGTGGATAGCGTGACGCCTTTTACCGCTGTCGATGACAGCACTTTTCAATTGAAGCTGATCAACCCTTTCAATCCCATATTGGGCATCCTCAGCATGGAATACTGTTCCATCGTCCCAAAGGAGGTGGTGCAATTGTATGGGAAGGATTTCCGGAGCCACCCTTGCGGAACGGGTCCTTTTCGTTGTAAGTCCTGGGAGGAAGGCCAGGCGCTTATTTTGCTAAAGAACGAACATTATTTTGAAAAGGACAGCACGGGCCGCCCCCTGCCTTATCTGGATGCGATAAAGGTCAGCTTTTATGATGAGAAGGCCACTGAGTTCCTGTTGTTCCGTCAAGGACAGCTGGACTTTGTAAACGAAATAGACCCTTCATTCAAAGACGAGGTACTGACAAAAAAGGGGCAATTGAAATCGCAGTGGAAAGGGAAGATCATCCTCTCTACACATTCCTATCTCAACACGGAATACCTGGGGATATTGGTAGATACCTCCAATCCTCTGGTGTCGCATTCTCCATTAAGGCTGCGGGCTGTCCGGCAAGCCATTAACTATGGGTTCGATCGCCGGAAGATGATGCTTTATTTACGGAATTCCATGGGTACGCCGGCAGAGAATGGTTTTGTACCCGCGGGTATGCCGGGGTTTGATACTTCGGTTGTCAGGGGATACCATTATGACCCCGTTCTTGCACGCAGACTGCTGGCGGAGGCTGGCTATCCCGAGGGCAAAGGGTTGCCTGCCATACATTTGCTTACCGTATCGGAGTATGCGGATTTTGCCAGCTTTATCGTCCGGCAGCTGGAGGACGTGGGGCTGAAGGTCCAGGTGGAGGTGGTACAGAAAAGTCTTTTGCTGGAGCAAACGGCACGGAGTCAGGCGCAGTTCTTCCGGGGCAGCTGGATCGCAGACTATCCGGATGCAGAGAATTACCTGAGCGTTTTTTATTCCAGGAACCCTGCGCCACCCAACTATACCCGGTACCATGACGCGGCTTTCGACAGGCTCTATGAACAGGCGCTGCTGGAGAACAATGATTCGGCGAGATATGTACTCTATCGCAGGATGGACCAGATCGTGATGGATGCCGCACCGGTGGTGCCGATATGGTATGATGAAGTGATACGGTTCGTAGACCCGCATGTAAAGGGATTGCAGCCCAATGCGCTTAATCTGCTGGAACTGCGGAAAGTGGATATTGTAAAATAGTCATATTGGTTTGATGGGGTTCTTTGTGTATCATTACAGTCAACCCCAAATCATCCATCTATGAAAATCCTCGGCATCGAAGGCCTCACCGATCAGCAGATCAACGAAGATCTTAACAATGGAGGCAAATTTGTAATCTATCGTTATACTATTTCCATCATCATCCTTACTTTCAGACGTTCATCGGACGTGTATTTTATCCGTCCGGGTGAGAGTCCTGTGGTGAAAGGACTGGGCTGGACCTTGCTCACTTTGTTATTAGGATGGTGGGGGATACCCTGGGGGCCCATCTATACGATCGGCTGTCTGGGCACTAATCTTTCGGGTGGGAAGGATGTGACTAAAGAGATCACTGGCGCGAGGGATGTACAGGCGCTGGTCAGTTGACGATCTGCCGGCTGAAAATAAAAAACCCCGCTTTCGCGGGGTTCCTGTTTAATTATTCTTTTTCAACTTCTTTGCAAACACTTTTTCAAACTTCTCTACTTTCGGCCGTATCACCAGGTAGCAATAGGGCTGCGACCCATGCGTAGCATAATAGTTCTGGTGATAATCCTCCGCGGGGTAGAATTTTGTATAGGCGGTGATCTCGGTGACGATGGGCTTGTCGTAAGCTCCGCTCTTATTCAACTCAGCCTTGTAATGTTCGGCCTTTTGTCTTTGCTCTTCATTGTGGTAGAAGATCGCGCTACGGTATTGCGTTCCCACGTCATTTCCCTGTTTGTTGAGGCTGGTGGGGTCGTGTGATTCCCAGAATACTTCCAGCAGCTCGTCATAAGTGATGACGGTGGGGTCATAGATGATCTCCAGCGATTCTGCGTGGCCCGTGGTACCTGTGCAGACCTGTTCATAGGAGGGATTGGCCACATGTCCGCCTGTGTAACCCGAAGTGGCTTTTAGTACGCCTTTTAATTCCTGGAAAACAGCTTCCGTGCACCAGAAGCATCCTGTTCCAAACGTGGCTGTATCAGTCTTTTTGCCTGCCGGTATCTTCTCTTCGTTCATTGTTATGGGTTGTTTTGTGGACGGCTCCGCGCAGGAAGCCGAAAATATTGCTAAAGTAGTCGTAATTGCTAAGAAGGTCATGGCGCTTTGCATTGAATGATGGTATAAAGTTATGTACGCTATATGACAGTTGGCAGCTTTAAAAAGTTTGTTAATAGAGGGTTACTGGGAGCCGGAAAAATAATAAGTTAAACTTATAAACCTATTTAATAAAGTAATTTTATTAGTTTACCTTTGTACCCATGAATGCAACCGCAAAAGACATCGAGATCGCGGCAGGGCTTCGGACGGTGATCCATCGTCTGGTGAAGGTGCTCCGCAAGCATACCCGTAATGACGAAATGCTGTCGCTCACTGAACGTTCGACGTTGGGGCTGTTGTATCAACATGGCCAGTTACTACCCACGGAACTGGCCCAGATAGAGAAAGTGACGGCCCAGTCCATGTCGCAGGTGATCGCGAATCTTTCGAAGATCGCCTATGTTGACAAGACTCCCGCAGTGGATGACAAACGGAAAGTATACCTGTCGCTGACCCCTGCCGGCAAGGAATATATCGAGCGTCAACGCCAGGAAAAACAGGAATGGCTGGCACGTACGCTGCATGAAAGGTTGTCTGCCCGTGAAAAGGAATTGCTTTCAGAAGCGATAACCATACTGACCAAGCTGATGGATGAATGACTTGCAGGAAGAATGATTGAATTATTATGAAGCTATCTACTTTCAACTCATTATATAGCCGTAACTACAGGCTGTATTTTTATGGACAATTCGTATCCCTCATCGGTACCTGGATGCAGCGTACGGCTGTAAGCTGGGTTGTCTATACACTGACGCACAGCGCTTTTATGTTGGGGCTTACGTTTTTTGCGGGGCAATTCCCTTCCTTTTTACTGGGTTTATTCGGAGGAGTAGTATCTGATCGTTATAACCGTTTTCGCGTGCTGCTGACCACGCAGTTCGCATCGCTGTTGCAAGCCTCGACCCTTGCCGTTCTTATTCTTTTGGGTGATTATAAGGTGTGGGAGCTGCTGGCGCTCAGTGTTTTTCTGGGGTGTATCAATGCCTTTGACGTGCCTGCCCGGCAGGCCCTGGTGTATGAGATGGTGGATGATAAGGCGGATATTCCCAATGCTCTTGCCCTCAATTCTTCAATGGTCAATCTGGCCAGGCTGATCGGCCCTGCCATGGCAGGCGTGGTCCTGGAAAAACTGGGAGCCGGCACCTGTTTTATCCTGAATGCGGCCAGCTTTATAGCCGTCATCGGCTCGTTGCTGAGGATGCGGCTGCCGGCTTATAAGCCCAAGGTGCACGACAAAAAAGTATTTACTGAGATGAAGGAAGGTTTTCAGTATCTGAAACAGACGCCTTCCATCGCCAAGGTGATCCTCATGCTGGCCATTATGAGCCTGCTGGTGATACCTTATGCGACCATGATGCCTGTGTACGCAAAAGTCATTTTTAAAGGTGATGCCACCACTTTTGGCTATATCGACAGTTTTATAGGGTTGGGGGCCGTCACGGGCGCCCTTTACCTGGCCAGTCTGCCTGCGGCTGTCAACCGAAGGAAGATACTCTGGCAAAATACGATCCTGTTTGGGATAGGTCTAATACTTTTCTCTTACACCGCCTGGTTCCCGCTGGCGATGGTCTTTGCCATGGTGTCGGGTTTTGGGATGATGGCGCAGACTACCATCACCAATACCATTATCCAGACGACCGTGGCCCCGGACATGCGGGGGCGGGTCATCAGCTTCTTTGCGATGGCTTATTTCGGCCTGCAGCCATTAGGCAGCCTGCTGATAGGGACGGTGTCCCAGCACATCGGGGCTCCGGCTACGCTGCTGTCAGAAGGGATCGCAGCCCTGATCATCGTCGGTATCTTCTGGAAATATCTCCGAGAAAAAGAGCCGTTGGCCGAGGAGCCGGAGCATATCTCCATCGAAGATGGAGCCCTGCCCGCCCATGAAGAATTGCCTGCCATGCAATAGGTATAGCCGCCGGAAGTGTGTACTTTTGCGCGTTATGAAAATTTTTCCGGAATCGGCCCTGGTTCAATTAGAGTTTGACAAAATAAAGGCCCTTTTAACTGAGCAGTGTAATACTGAATATGCCCGGGCAAAGGCCGGCGACCTCCGTATTCATACCCGTAAGGAATTTATCGAGCTGGAGTTGCAGCAAACTCATGAGTTCAAGCTGCTGACCGGCAACGGTCAATACTTTCCCAACGATCATACCCTGAACCTTGCCCGGGAGTTAAAGCTGCTGGGTATCCCCGGCGCAACACTGACGGGAGAACATTTTATGCAGATACGCCGGCTGGCGGAAAGCATACAGGGCATTTTCCGGTGGTTTGACGCCGAACGGAAGATCGCTTATCCGGCCCTGGCAAAAGTGATCGCGCATACGCACTATGAGAAAGGCATCATCGCCGCCATCGATGAGGTCCTGGATGAATCCGGCATCGTACGGGACAATGCTTCTGAAGAGCTGGCGAATATCCGGATGAGTCTTTATCGTAAGCGGAACGAATTAAGACGGGTGTTCGACCGTATCCTCTCCAAACTGGCCAAGTCCGGATATGTGGCGGATATAGAAGAATCCTTTCTCAACGGAAGAAGGGTAGTGGCAATCTACGCGGAGCACAAACGGCAGGTGAAAGGTATCCTGCATGGCGAGAGCGATACCCGCAGGACTTCTTTTATCGAGCCGGAAGAGACTATCGAGCTGAACAACGAGGTCTTTTCGCTGGAACATGCCGAGAGCAGGGAGGTGAACCGTATCCTGCGGGAGCTGACCCAGCGGTTGTCGGTGCATGCTCCTTTATTGTCTGTATGGCATGACGTGCTGGGTGAATTCGATTTTATCCGGGCCAAGGCCCGGCTGGCGACGGAAATGAACGCCAACTTTCCACAGCTGCTGGATAAATCGCATGTGCATCTCCGGCAGGCTTATCACCCTTTGCTGTACCTGTACAACCGCAAGAACCAAAAGCCTACAATCCCCACCAATATATCGTTGAATGAGAAAGACCGCATCCTTGTCATCTCAGGGCCAAATGCAGGCGGCAAAACAGTGACATTGAAGACGGTGGGGCTGCTGCAGCTGATGTTGCAGAGCGGACTGCTGGTGCCCGTGCATCCCGACAGCGAGATGGGGATATTCAAACAACTGATGATCCACATCGGGGATACGCAAAGCCTGGAGTTCGAGCTGAGCACCTATAGTTCGCATTTGAAGAACATGCGTTATTTTATGGAGAATGCTAATGGCAGGACCCTTTTCTTTATCGATGAGCTGGGCAGCGGCAGCGACCCCAACCTGGGCGGCGCCTTTGCGGAAGTGATCCTGGAAGAGCTGGTGAAGAAGCATTCCTTTGGCATCGTCACCACACATTATCTCAACCTGAAAGTGATGGCGAACAAGACATCGGGTATCATCAACGGGGCCATGGCCTTCGACGAGACGAACCTGATGCCTTTGTACAAGCTGATCATCGGCAAGCCGGGCAGCTCCTATACTTTCTCCATTGCCGAGCGTATCGGGCTGGAGCCCCGGCTGATACAACGTGCCCGCACCCTGGTGGATGAAGATCATTTCCGTCTGGATAAATTGCTGAACCGTACCGAGCAGGACCTCCGCCATCTGGAACAACGGGAGAAAGAGCTGCAGAAACTGATGAAGGAGAACGAGAAGCTGAAGAAAGAGATGGAGGCCTTTATTCATAAAGAAAAACATACCCAGCAGGTGGAACTGCTGAAACACCAGAATAAGATCACCGAAGATCGGCTGGCCTATCTAAAGGAAATGGAACGCAAGCTGCGGCAGATCATCTTCGACTGGCGCAAGGCAGAGGATAAGAATGAAGTGATCAAACAAATGCAGGCGCTGCTGTTCAAGCAAAAAGAAAAACAGGTGAACGAGAAGGTGCGTAAGAAATTTGATGCCCGTTATGAAGAGGTAGGCGGTGATGTGCAGATAGGACAAAAGGTGATGATGAAAAAGAACCATCAGGTGGGGACGGTAAAGGAGATCCGTGGCAAAAAGGCCGTGGTGCAGGTGGGGCTTATTCCTATCACGGTGGGGCTCTCGGATCTCATCGTTGTACGCGACAAGCCGCAGGAGGAGGCGGCGGAGTAATTTTACGGATATATTTTATTGATATGCAAAGATCCTTCCTGGTTTTATTGATTGTATGTTTCACCCGTGGGGCCAATGCACAGGATAGTACGCAGCAGATCGTCCCGGGCCGGATCAACAGTGCCGAACAACAGCAGAAACCTTATCTCATTATGATCTCCGCGGATGGGTTTCGTTGGGACCTGGCCGATAAATATCATGCTGTCAACCTGCTGGCCCTCCGGCAGGGCGGGGTGGCCGCGGAAAAAATGATCCCTTCCTATCCTTCCGTCACCTTCCCCAATCACTATAGCTTAGCTACGGGGCTTTATCCCTCTCATCACGGGATCGTGAACAATGCTTTTTACGATCCCCAAAAAGGGCGGGGGTACCGTATCAGCGATCGTACGGCTGTACGGGACAGTTCCTGGTATGGGGGCATTCCTATCTGGGTCCTGGCCGAGCGGCAGGAGATGGTGTCGGCCAACTTCTTTTGGGTGGGTTCCGAGGCGTCGGTAGACGGTGTCCGCCCTACTTACTTTTACTACTACAACGACAAAATATCCATGGACAACCGTCTGCGGACAGTGAAAGACTGGCTCCAGTTGCCAGAAGACCGGCGTCCGCACCTGATCCTTTTTTATCTGCCGCAGGTGGATCATGCGGAGCATTTGTTTGGTCCGGGTTCCAAAGAGGCTGAAGACGCTGTTCACCTGGTGGATGATGTTATTGGAAGGATGACGCGTATGGTGGACTCGCTGCGTCTGCCCGTCAATTATATTTTTGTTTCGGATCATGGTATGGCGGCCCTTGATACGCTGCATGCGGGTGTTTCCCTTCCCTCTGCTGTCGATACGACAAGATTCACTGTCTCGGGTAGTGAAACCCTGGTGCATCTTTATGCACACGACAAGAAAGATATTGCCGCTCAGTATGCTGCTTTGAAAAAAGAAAAGCCTGAAGGCTGGGACGTACACCTGCCTGATGAAATGCCTGCCCGTTGGCATTATACATCCAGTGATGACCGTTATGGACGTATGGGGGACATACTGCTGGTGGCGCAATATCCACATATGCTTTATCTGCGTGATCACCGGGTTCATCCGGGGGAGCATGGTTATGACAATATTCTTCCTGAAATGGGCGCCACGTTCTATGCCTGGGGACCCGCGTTTAAAAAGGGGGTCAGGATACCTCCTTTTGAAAATGTGAATGTGTATCCGCTGGTCGCCCGGATATTGGGGCTTACCGTGCCGGATGGCATCGATGGGAAGCTTGAAATATTGAAAGGAACACTGCGGTGATGACTGTCAAACGGAAATCCTCTACCTTCGCTCCCTAAATTCTATTGTAGACCATGTCTGACCAAACTCCTGAGCAAAGCTTCGCCGTCCTGGGCCTAAAGTTGCCCCCGGCTCCGACGCCCCTTGGCGTATACAAACCCTGTCTGGTAGACGGTAAATATTTGTACGTTTCCGGTCATGGTCCGTTGAAGGAAGACGGCAATTTTATCATCGGCAAGGTCGGCGCCGGTGTGGATATCGAGCAGGGTAAACTGGCCGCCCGGCAGACGGGGTTGGCCATCCTGGCTACTATTCGTACGCACTTAGGCAGCCTTGACAAGGTAAAACGTGTCATAAAGGTGTTGGGCATGGTGGGCTGTACTCCCGAATTTGACCGGCACCCCTATGTGATCAACGGCTGCAGCGAGTTATTTGCAGCCATATGGGGAGAGGAGAGAGGGGTGGGCGTCCGAAGCGCTGTCGGCATGGGGTCGTTGCCGGGTGATATCCCCGTCGAAATAGAAGCTTTGTTTGAATTATATTAAAACAACCAAGTATGGAGCTCTCTGCGCATGACTGGTATCGTATTCAGGCGGTGGATCAACTGGATTCACCCGTGCTGGTGGTATATCCACAGCGTGTAAAAGCCAATATCAGGCTGGCCGTAGAAATGGCCGGCGACCCTGCAAGGCTACGCCCTCATATCAAGACGCATAAATCCCCCGACGTCACCCGTCTGCTGCTGGAAGCAGGTATCCATAAATTTAAATGCGCCACTATCGCTGAAGCCGAAATGCTGGCCGTGACGGGCGCAACAGACGTACTCCTGGCCTATCAGCCTGTAGGACCCAAATTGCAACGTTTTATTGCCCTGACCAAAAAATACCCTGCAACAAAATTTTCCTGTCTGACGGATAATGAGGAGGCTTTAAAAGCGATGGGAGCTGCTTTTGCAGCAACCGGGCTCCATATCCCAATATATCTCGATCTGAACATCGGTATGAACCGCACCGGTATTACACCCGGTGCAGCAGCTTTTCAGTTGTACAGGACGGCGGCTATAACAGATGGGGTCACTCCTGTGGGGCTGCACGCTTATGACGGGCACATCAGGGACGTCGATTTCGAACAAAAAAAGCAGAAATGCGACGAAGCTTTTGCCGGAGTTACGGCTTTAAGACAGGCATTGAAGCAGGAAGGCTTTAAAGATATTGTCGTAGTGGCAGGAGGTTCTCCTACTTTTTCCGTCCACTGTAAAAGACCGGATGTCGAATGCAGCCCCGGCACCTTTATCTATTGGGATAAAGGTTATAGTGACGGCTGTCCCGAACAGGGGTTTGTGTCTGCTGCCCTGGTAGTGAGCCGGGTCATCTCGCTGCCGGCTCCCGGCAGACTCTGTCTGGACCTGGGACATAAATCCATTGCTGCTGAAAATGAGCTATCCCGTCGGGTTAGCTTTTTCAATATGCCTGACTGGACGGCGGTGGGGCAAAGCGAAGAACACCTGGTAGTAGAGGCCGGTGAGGGGCATGGGCATCATCCCGGAGATATTGTCTACGGGCAGCCATTCCATATCTGTCCTACGGTCAACCTGTACGAACGTGTATACACCATCGAAGAAGGACAGGTTACGGGAGAGTGGAAGAACACTGCACGGGACAGAAAGATCAGCGTTTGATTACCCCATTCGCACCATGTATTCAACTATTCACCTAGAAAAACCTCCCATTCACGGGAATTCGCCATCCTTTAACACAGAAAGGAGTTATTTTTAACAGATCGTTCTGTTTTCATATACGTTGCAAACCGTTCAATGTCATGCGCATGTAATTTTTTCGACCAAAAAACTAATTTGTTCGAAAAATTAATATTTCAATAATTTTGCGTTGCCTTTGACGAACGAAAGTTCGTCGCCGGCAGGCAATAATCAGCGTTTTTGTCCAATTGGACTAAATTTATCTAAAGTCCAATTGGACACATAAATAAATCATAAAAAACCATACTAACATGGAAGTAAAACATCCGAATGGCAGACTTGGCGTATTGATCCCTGGCTTGGGCGCTGTGGCGACCACCCTCATTGCAGGTGTCGAAGCGATCAAGAAGGGATTGGCACAACCGATTGGCTCTATTACACAGATGGGGAATATCCACCTTAACCGTAAAGCCGGCAACAATTACCCGAAAATAAAAGAATTTGTACCGCTGGCCAACCTGCAGGACCTGGTGTTCGGCGGCTGGGATGTATACGAGGATAATGTATACGAGGCTGCCAGCCGGGCAAAAGTGCTGGAACCAGGGATGTTGCATGCACTGCGTCCGGAATTGGAAGCTATCAAGCCTATGAAGGCTGTGTTTGACAAGGCATATATTAAAAACCTGGATGGCACGCATGTGAAACAGGCTGCTACAAAGTTCCAACTGGCCGAGATGCTGATGGACGACATTGCTCAATTCCAGTATTCCCGGGATTGCGATCGTCTGGTGATGGTATGGTGCGGTAGTACGGAAAAATATACGGAGTCTGCAGAAGTGCACGAAAGTGTGGAAGCTTTTGAAAAAGGACTTCGGGAGAATGACCCCCGTATCGCCCCCAGCATGATCTATGCTTATGCCGCCATTAAGCTGGGTATTCCCTTCCTAAATGGCGCTCCTAACCTTACTGTGGATATTCCCGCCCTGGTCGAGTTGGCCAGGCAGACAGGGGCTCCCATTGCTGGCAAGGACTTTAAGACAGGGCAGACGCTGATGAAGACAATTCTGGCTCCCGGACTTCAGGCCCGTGCATTGGGCGTAAAAGGCTGGTTCTCTACCAATATATTAGGCAACCGGGACGGCTATGTTCTCGATGAGCCCGATAATTTCCGTACAAAGGAGGTTTCCAAGCTCAGCGTACTGGAAGACATCCTCCGTCCGGACCTTAGCCCCGAGTTGTACAGCGAGCTGTACCATAAGATACGTATCAATTACTATCCTCCTCATGGCGATAATAAGGAGAGCTGGGATAACATTGACATTTTTGGGTGGCTGGGCTATTCTATGCAGATCAAGATCAATTTCCTGTGCCGTGACAGTATCCTGGCGGCTCCGCTGGTTCTGGACCTGGCCCTGTTTGGGGATCTTGCCAAGCGTGCGGGGCTCAGCGGCATACAGGAATGGTTGTCTTTCTATTTCAAATCTCCACAGACCGTGCCCGGGTTCCGCCCAGAACACGATATTTTCAAGCAGCTGCATATTCTTCAAAATGCCCTGCGTAAGCTGATGGGCGAAGAGCAGGTGCAAGGCGAAGGCCTGACCTATGCAGAGGAAGAAATAACAGCCTGATGGAAAAGGTCCATCGACTCATTTCTACTTGTCTTGGAATAGGCTATACTCCCAAAGGAGGAGGCACAGTTGCTGCCGCCGTCTGTTGTATAGCCTGGTATCTTGCCGGGGCTGGTGGAAATGAGTCTGTTTTTATAGAGGTGTCTGTTACGGCAGCCATTTTGATCCTTGGGATATGGAGTGCAGGAAAAGTTGAGGCAGAATGGGGGAAAGACAGCTCTAAAGTTGTAATAGATGAGGTGGCCGGCATGTGTCTGACTTTACTATTTATTCCCGTAAAGTGGCAATATGTGTTTACCGGGCTCGTTCTGTTCCGATTTTTTGACATTGTCAAGCCATTATATATCCGTCGGATGGAAAAACTAAACGGTGGTTGGGGTGTTATGCTGGACGATGTGCTGGCGGGAGTTTATTCCAATATTGTTTTACAACTAATTGTGCTGATAGGGCTATGGAAAGCGTGAGGACCTTTACCAAGGCGCAGGCGGCGTCTCTTGTAGCTTCCTGTGTCGATTTTCTGGTGACCTGGCTGCTGGTGAGGCAACTCGGGGCGCCCCCGGTACCTGGAAGTGTAACGGGCACGATTTGTGGTGGGGTGACTCATTTTCTTATTAGCCGGAATTGGGCTTTCAGTGCGCAGGAAAAGAAATGGACAGGACAGTTGACCCGTTATGCCCTGGTATGGATCGGTAATCTGATCCTCAACGCATCCGGGGTCTGGCTGCTGTATCATATAGCGGGGTGGAACGTGTGGCCTGCAAAAATTGTCACTGCCATAGGGATTGCTGTGTTCTACAATTATGTATTGCAGAAAAGGTATGTATTTAAATAAGACAGGATGAACTCGAAAGGATTAGCAACCGCCACTATCACGACGGCATTGGCATTGATCTTCACTATCAACAGTATGGCGCAGACAGTGACGGGATATGTCAGGGATGCCGCTACCAGGACCCCTTTATCTAATGCCAGTGTCTCTATTAAAGGCCAGCGGGGCGGCGCCCGGACAAATGCCGACGGAAGGTTTCGCCTGCCGGCAGACCAATTTCCCATTGACATCGTTGTCAGTATCGTAGGATATGATCAAGGGACCCTTCACCTGGATTCCTTACCCTCCTCCAATCTGGAGCTTATGATGAACCGGCAGTTCAAAGAATTGGGGAAGGCCACGGTCAGGCTTAAAAAGCAGAAATACCGTAATAAAGGCAACCCCGCGGTGGAGTTGATCCGCCAGGTCATCGAGCATAAGAACAGCAACAGGATGGAATCCTACTCCTATGCCACGTACGAAAAATATGAAAAGCTGCAGGTTTCCGTCAACAAGGCGAATGAGACCAAACTAGGAAAGAACAAGCTGCTAAAACCCTACCATTTTCTTATCGAGAACGGAGATACCACCAAACTGGAAGGCCGGGTACTCTCGCCCGTCTATCTCGAAGAATCACTTTCGGATGTGTACTACCGGAAAAATCCGGAAAAGACCAAAACCGTTACCAAAGGCAAAAGGAAAGTGGATTTCGGAGAGTTTGTGGATATGCAGGGTATCAGCATGTACCTCAATCGTCTTTACCAGGACTTTAATGTATACGACAATAATATCTCCGTCTTTACCAATCTCTTTCTCAGCCCCATCGCCGACATGGGCCCTACCTTTTACATGTATTTTATCGATGATACGGTGACGGTGGACAGTCAGAAGCTGATCCGTCTGTCATTCCGCCCAAGAAACCCCAACGATCTGTTGTTCAGGGGTACCATGTGGATCACCCTTGACGGCAATTATGCTATTCAGAAGCTGCGCCTCCTGGTGAGCAAGAGCATCAACTTCAATTTTGTCCGGGAGATGAAGATCGACCAGGATTTCCAAAGGATGCCTGACGGACGTTATCTGTTGCAAAAGAGCGACGTACTGGGAGATTTTGGGATCAATAAGACGGGGACGGGGCTTTTTGGCGAGCGAACGGTGTCATTTAAAGACTTCAAGACCAATGAGCCCATACCTGACAGTGTCTTTCACGGCAGCCCCACGGTAGTCCTGGACAGTGCGGAAAGCCAGAAAGACTCATTTTGGGTGCAGTACCGGCATGACACCCTTACCCGGGCCGAATCAAAAGTATACGCCAATATCGACAGCCTCCAGCATATGAAGTCCTTCCGCCGTCTGATGGACTGGGGTACCCTGTTATTGGCCGGCTATAAGCAGGCGGGGATATTTGAAATAGGTCCTGCCAGCACTTTTTACAGCTTCAACCCTGTGGAAGGTTTCCGTCTTCGTTTTGGGGGAAGGACTACCACCAAGCTCAGTACCCGGTACTACTCCGAAGCCTATGCGGCCTATGGATTCAAAGACAGGCAGTGGAAGTATTTTATCAGCGGCACCTATTCATTAAATAATAAAAGCATTTACGGCTTCCCGCAGAATTATATCAGGGCCAGCTACCAGAAAGATACGAAGATCCCCGGGCAGGAGCTGCAATTTGTACAGGAAGATAACTTCCTGTTGTCGTTCAAGCGGGGTAATAATGACAAATGGCTTTATAACAGGATCTTCCGTCTTGATTATAAACACGAGTTCGGGGATCACTTCTCCTATGCATTTGGGTTTAAGTGGTGGGAACAAACCCCGGCCGGCACCATTTCGTATGTAAAGAATACGGGTCTGGATACCTTACGGAAGATCACTACTTCGGAGCTGTCCACCGAATTCCGCTGGGCCCCGCATGAACAGTTCTACATCGGCAAGTTGTATAGGGTGCCTATTCTTAATAAATATCCGATATTTACATTACGATATACGGCTGGTGTGAAAGGGTTATTTGGAGGCGAGTACAACTACCATAATTTCGGTGCGGAATTTTTCAAACGGTTCTATCTTTCCTATCTTGGGTATACCGATATTACCCTCGATGGAAATTACCTGCTTGGGAAAGTTCCCTGGCCGCTGGCGAACATTCAGCATGCCAACCAGACCTTTGCCTATCAGCTGCAAAGCTTCAACCTGATGAACTTTATGGAGTTTATCACTGACCACTCTGCCGGCCTGTATATCGATCATTATTTCAACGGGTTCTTTTTTAATAAGATACCCCTGTTGAAAAAGTTGAAATGGAGAGAGGTCATCGAGGCCAAGATCGTATATGGCGGACTGCGCAATGAGAACGATCCGACAAAACACCCGGAGTTGGTGCAGTTTCCCCTGACCAATGGCAGGCTGGAGACTTTTACGCTGGACCACCGGCCGTATGTGGAAGCGGGTTTTGCCATCGCCAATATTTTCAAGCTGGTGAGAGTAGATTTTATCAAACGGTTCACTTACCTGGAGCATCCGGAGATACCTACCTGGGGTGTTCGGGCAAGGGTTAAATTTGACTTTTAGAGGAAGTATGAGTATTCGCAATCAATTACAACAGAATATATACAAGGTCATCAATCCTTTCGTCCGATTGCTGATCCGTGCGGGACTTACGCCTAATATGGTGACGACTATCGGGCTCGTGTTGAATATTGGCGTTGCCATCATTTTTATCGAAGGGGCGGAGAAAGGCAATCGCGGGGATCTGTCTTATGTGGGCTGGGCTGGTGCGTTGATCTTATTTGCAGGTCTATTCGACATGCTGGACGGACAGGTGGCCCGGCTGGGTAATATGAGCTCCCGTTTTGGAGCTTTGTATGATTCTGTACTTGACCGTTACAGCGAATTGATACTCTTTTTGGGCATCTGTTATTACCTCGTGGCGCACCATTATTTTCTCAGTAGCCTTGTGGCTTTTATCGGCATGATCGGAAGCCTGATGGTCAGCTATACCAGGGCGAGGGCAGAGGGGTTGGGCATCGAGTGCAAGGATGGGCTGATGCAGCGGCCGGAGAGGGTTATCCTCATCGGTGTATCGGCCCTTGCCTGCGGTGTCGCCAGCAAATGGATGGGGGGCAATTACAAGGTACATGTGCCGCATTCTTCCTTTCCTATATTTGAAACCATTTCTATCTTTACGCTCCCGCTAACAGTGATGGCTGTCCTGGCCAATGCCACTGCCATAGGACGTCTGAAGGATGCGAAAAAGGCCCTGGAGGATCAGGAACAGACGCAGCAGACGACCAAGCCCAATAGTAATACCCCGGCAAAGAAAGCCAGCATGTTCCTTTGGCTGCTGTTATTATTGTCCGCCACAGCATCTACCGTCTATGCGCAGAAACAAAGGACCGGCGGCCCCGTACCTCCCGTCAATACGGCCATGGACAGTTTTCCTGTCCCCCCTCATAGGAACAATTCCTTATTTTATCTGCAGCGTACACCAAATATCAATACCATCATTTGCGAGCTTAACGAAAAGAACGGGGCGCCTGATCCGGATGATCCGGTGCATGTGCTCTGGATCCGGTACACCGAGCAGAAACAACGCCAGGAACTGTCCTGGATCCAGCGTCATTTTGCTTATGGTATCAAATCCAGGTCGTTGGGTAACGACGCCTACGAGCTGCATTTTGTATCTTATAAGAAAATACCCATGTACCTCCGGAGATCCCCGGTGGACAACCTTCATCATGTCTATGTGACTATTGGCAATAAACAAATCTTACTGAACAGGGTCTTTATCAAGATCAATCCAGGAGGCACCTTCTGGTCGCCCAATGTCGAATATCTCGAATTCAAGGGGGTCGACCCGGATAGTGGTAGGGAACTCCTGGAACGTGTAAAAATCTAGTGGAAATGGATCCATCCAGCGTCGCCTCTCCGAGGACGCCTCTCAACTATAAGACCATACTAACTGTCACTGCCATATCGGTGGGCTATCTGCTCCTGGCGGCCTGGCTTATTGGATTTAAAGGAGACCAGCTTTTTCTGGTAGGGTTGTTTAATACGTTATTTTATCTTTCGGGACCTACCCGCCGCTTTATACTGGGTTTTTCTATCTTTATCGTATTCTGGATCATCTTCGACTCCATGAAGGCCTTTCCGAACTACCGGTACAATACCGTACACATCGAGAGCATCTATCAGACGGAGAAGCGGCTGTTTGGCGTCAATGGGGTAACGCCGAATGAGTATTTGGCTGCGCATACGAATAGCCTGCTCGATGTTATCGCGGGTATTTTTTATCTCTGCTGGATCCCGGTGCCGCTGGCTTTTGCGGGTTATCTCTTTTATAAGGACAAGAATGCCTTCCTGCGTTTTTCGCTGACATTCCTTTTGGTGAACCTGCTGGGCTTTGTCATCTATTATGTTTATCCCGCCGCCCCGCCCTGGTATGTGCAGCAATATGGGTTTGGGTTCAACCCTCACACTCCGGGCAACACAGCCGGCCTGGGCCGTTTTGACAGCCTGCTGCACGTACAGGTATTTGCCGGTCTGTATGCAAAAAGCTCCAATGTATTTGCGGCCATGCCTTCTCTGCATGCAAGTTATCCGTTGATCGTATTGTACCATGGCATCCGCACAAAGCAAGGGTGGATCAACCTTCTTTTTGGGACCATTATGGTAGGGATCTGGTTCTCTGCGGTGTATAGCAGTCACCATTACGTGTTGGATGTACTGGCGGGCATTGCCTGTGGACTGACCGGGATAGGACTGTTTAATTTCCTGTACAGCAGGGTGGGAGGGTTCCGCCGGTGGGTGGAGCGTTGCGCTATCGTCCTATCCCCTCGACCATAATATCTACGATGCTGTCGATCTGCAGGTCCAGGCGGGGGCACTGTATGCCCGGGACCATCAGCGGCATAGCAAGTCCGCGAAAACTGCTGACCATGATATAGGCTACTAATTCGATGTTGTCGATGTTGAGCTTTTTGAACTCCCCATTGAGGACGCCTTCTTCCAGTATGCCTTTTACAAGCTCAACGTGGGTGGTGTCGAATTTGCTTTTCAGGTCCGTCATAACACAATGCAACTCTGCAATTTCGCTTTTCAGGGCATCGCTAAGATTGTATAGCTGGCTCAACTTATTGAGACGGCACCGGCAGTAGTTGATGAGTTTTTCCTTGGAGGTGGAGGCCTGGCTGATGGATTGGTGGATCTGGTCCAGCAATTCGTCCATTTCGGCGTGCAGGACGGCTTCAAAAATATCCTCTTTACTGGGATAATAGTAATATAGGGAACTCTTGGCCTTGCCCAGACTCCGGGCAATATCGCCCATGGTCGTTTTTTTGAACCCTGTCTTTTTAAAAAGGGTTCTGGCAGTGTCAATGATATCCCTGACTACTATCTCATCCTTTTGAAGTATTTCGGCCATGAAGTGAACTGCTTTAACGGGGCAAAAGTACAAATTTTCCAGGCCTTTTGGTGGTTAACGATTGGTGAATTGACCGTTCCTACAGACAATTCTTGCATCTCCGCGAGGTTTGCTTTAATTTTAAATTACTATTCTACCTACTTGCCATGACTACAAAACTGAACTGCATCCTTCTCATCGACGATGACGAGCCTACGAACTTCCTCAACCGGATAACGGTGGAACAGGTGAACTGCACCAGGCATATACAAATCGTACAGAGTGGCCAGGAGGCCCTGGATTTCCTCATGCACAAAGGGAAATACGAGTATGTGCCGGACCTGCTCCATCCCGACCTCATTTTCCTCGATATCAATATGCCGGCCATGGATGGTTGGGAATTCCTGAGCAAATACCGTCAGTTGCCTTCCGAGCAAAAGGCCTGTATTGTGATGATCATGCTGACTACTTCTCTCAACCCGGACGATCACCTGCGGGCCCGGGAAATACCCGAAGTAAACGGTTTTGAGCATAAACCGCTCAAGGTCGACCGGTTGAAAGAAATATTGAAAAGCTATTTCCCGGACAAAGCATAGGGGGTAATAGCGATCAGGCTATATTCCCGAATGCAAATAATCTTTTAGATGGGAAATAGTTTCTTCCTGTGTGAGAATGGTTTCCTTTACCACGTCATTGATGGAGACGATGCCGCAGAGCGTGTCATTGTCAAATACCGGCAGATACCGGATGTTCTTGTCAGACAGCAACTGCATACAGAATTCAATAGTGTCCTGGGGCTTTACATGCGGAAGGTCGTTGGTCATGATCTCCGACACTTTTGTGTCCGTAGAAGATTTGCCTTTGAGGATCACCTTCCGGGAATAGTCACGCTCCGTCATGATGCCCACGTACCGCTGGCCGTCCAGGACTAATACTGAGCCAATATTCTGATCGGCCATGATCCGTAAAGCATCCAGGACAGTGGTCTCGGGGCTGACGGAAGTGATCCGGCTGCCCTTGTGTGAAAGAATATCAGCTACCCTTTTCATACGTCTAGTTTTGGATGAACAATCGTTTTTAATGCGTCCAGTAACAATATACGGATTTTTTTTCATTTTTTGGGGATCAATCCGTGAGCGGGGTAAGCCAGTCGGCGAAATCTTTTACGGTGTAAAAAAGCCAGTCGGGTTTTTGCGCCAGCAATGCTTCCGGGTCAGCGGTGGGCGCCCATCCTGCTCCGGCAACTGCGATGCCTGCCTCCCGGCTGGCTTTTACGTCGCTGGGGGCATCTCCGACATAGATGATATCTTCCTTTTGCAGAAGGGACCAGGCGGCCAGCACTTGTCTGATGCCTTCGGTTTTCCGCGGGCCTGCCGGGCTACCTGTCTCGATGATCTCGAAATAGGAGGTCAGCCCGAATTTGTTCAGCGAGATGTCCGTGCTATGTTTGCCTTTGCCGGTGACCATGGCGATACGTATACCTTTTTTCTTCAGGAGATCCAGCAGATCCCGGATGTCCGGGAATGGGTCGGGGCACATGTCGTGGAGATCCTTATAGAAATTGAGGTAATTGACGATGCCTTTTTCGTAGTGTCCGGGTACGAGGGTCATGATCGTTCCTTCCTCGGAAGGTCCGAAAGTGGCGATGATCTCTTCGTCTGACAATGGTTGCAAGGTCAGCGGTTCCACCGACTGCCGGAAGGCCTGGATACACAAGGGCAGGGTATTGGCCAGTGTCCCGTCCAGATCGAATATGATCCCCCTGATCTTTTGCATATGATGGATTACAACGGTCTTACCCAGATGTTACGAAAGCTGATAGGTTCGCTGGGATCGCCATGGGCCTGCAATTTGATGGGAGAGGGGCCATGGGCTTTGTAATAGGGTTTGCCGATATAGCGGGTGACGCCTTTTAATTCGAAGTTATTTTGGACCAGCACGCCATTGTGCAGGACCGTGACGCGTGCGGGAGAAGCGAGGCTACCGTCGGTGTGGAAGACGGGGGCCGTCCAGATGACGTCATAGGTTTGCCATTCTCCCGGCTTGCGACAGGCATTGGCGAGAGGGATAGCTTGTTTGTAGATGCTGCCTACCTGTCCGTTGACATAGGTCTTGTTGTTATAGTTGTCCAATACCTGCAGTTCATATCCCTCATCGCCTTTACCAACGCTGGCGAGGAATATGCCGCTATTGCCCCTGCCCTGGTCCGATCCTGTGATATTGGAGGGTATCCTGTATTCCAGGTGTAATTGATAGTTGGTGAAGGATTCTTTTGTTTGTATGTTGCCGGCTTTTTTATTTACGGTGAGGATGCCGTTGTCGACGATCCATTTGGCGGGGCTGCCATCGGATACGGATGCCCATTTGTCCAGGTTTTTTCCGTCAAAGAGGATGACCGCATCGGAAGGGGCGTCCCCGCATTGGGCGCCTGGGGTTACCACGGGTGGTACGGGGCTGTATACTTCGGTGGTTCTGTGGTCGGTGATGGTGTCGGTCTGCTGGGCGCGGGCGGCTGAAATACCGGAGAGGATGCCGATGGCTGAGAGTACGAATGTCCTTTTTAGAGAGGAACAAGCATTGAGCGTCATGTTCATGTGAATAGATTGAGGGTACAATTTAAGGCAAAATTTGGAAATGGGGGCATTGACCAATCCTGTCGTGATCCTGGCGCGGATTTACAGGGATGATGCCTCTGGAAACGTATTAGTCCCCTTTGAACCAGATAAAACATATCTCTATAATTTATTACCATAAATTTATTTCATGGAATACAAACTGGTCTTTTCTACGGGTTATGAAAATGATTTGGAGTCCCTTCAGAAACAGTTCAAGGGAGATGTCTTATTGCTGGACGAGCAGAATGATAACTATTATGAGCTCAATTTTGTAACGCTTGACCGGTTAAAGCAAGAGTTTGACAGGAGGTACATCTGTTATGTCGAAAATAACATGGTAATTCTCCATGAGATCACAAAAGAGAATATTATCCGGTCAATTTCTGAGTTGCACAAATGGAGATTTTATAAACAGTGGGTTCCATTAACGCAGGAACAAATCGAAAAATATTATTACCCCCGGGAGAAGTGGGTCTATTTTTCTGTATCCATACCAGAGCAATTCCTTTGAAAGCTTAATTTTTGAAATATGAAACTAGAACATCTAATAAAGGATATTGATAATATGGATAATGAGCTAATTATCTTTCAGAAAGATAAGCTTGATCTTGATGGCGAGATATTCCTTCATAATGAGGACAATATAAAAAACGGCGTAATGCAAATAGGGGATACCGTATATTATTATTTGCTGGAAGTGTTCATCGTAAAAGAGTTTCTTGAGGGTTGGTTGGAAAATCTTGCCCCAAGGCCTACAGATAGAGAAATTGCAAAAAGGGTTTTTGAATATGCCATCAATGATGCTTAAACTGACGGCAATGGAATAATAATATTTTTTGGTTATCTCCGCCTAAAATAATAGCTTGTGCCATCCTAAACAAATGGGCAACGAGACTATCTTTTTTGGTTATGTCACCTTCCTTAGAGAGAATGTAGACGCCATTGTCGACATACTGAAAAAAAGACCCAACGATTACCTCTGGATATGCTTCAATCCTTCCCGCATCGTACAAAACGGCCCTACTGAAGAACATCCCAATATGAGCTTTTCCATCATTCTGGATACGGATGACCCGGGCGATATTGTTGCCGACATAGAGGCGGCTGTCCGGCAATTGCCTTTTTTATCGTGTACGCTGGTGGTGGAGGCGCTCTCTACCCGGGAGTATATTGTCCATAATTGGGAATTGCTAAAGCCTTCACCCACAGTTTAATCTAATAGTTTTCAATATCTTATAATCTGGCACCCCCCTTGAAATAACGCGGCGGATCTAATTCATTCGCACCCGAAAACTATTAACATGTTGACACCTGCAAAATTCTACAAGGTCATTCTTTTTTTATCGATGGCTGTCCTTTCCGGCAACGCTATCCATAACAAGCCTGCTGTGGTCTATACAGATAATAGTACGGAGAAGAGTAACATTACCCTCAGCATCCGTATACGTCAGTATGTCTATAATTACATCCGGGAGAATGAAGAAGAGCTGAGCGCCGTCAGGATGAGGAGCGCCCGTCCTTTCAGGCTCATCGATTCTGTATTTGGCCGTTATGGGTTGCCCAGGGAGATGAAATACCTGGCCGTGGTTGAGTCTCAGTTAAAAGCTACTGCCGTATCCAGGGTAGGAGCGAAGGGGCCCTGGCAGTTGATGGCTGTTACTGCGCAGGAGCTCGGCTTGAAAGTCGACTCCACGACAGATGAACGTACGCATTATTATAAGAGCACGGTGGCAGCGGCTAAGTATCTGAGAGATCTGCATAATGAATTTGGCGACTGGCTGCTTGTCCTGGCAGCTTATAACAGCGGGCCTGCGCCTGTTTACCGTGCTATCCGCAAGGCCGGCAGCCGGGACTTCTGGGCATTGGAGAAATACCTGCCCGCCGAGAGCAGGGGACATGTAAAAAGATTTATCGCTTCACATTATTACTTTGAAGGGCTGAGCGGCGTGGCAATGCTGACGAAGAGCGCCTGTGAGACTTGCACGACGGCTGTAGGGTTTGCGACTTTATAGATCAGGTATTAATCGAAGTTATTTGCCCACCCGTCTTTTTTCAGCAGCTCTACTTTTTTGAGCACTTCCTTTTCCAGTTTGGTTTTGAATGCAGTCACTTTGGCGGCGACCAGGGGATCGAAGGCCCCGATGATCGAAGCTGTCAGGATGCCCGCATTCTTTGCTCCGTTGAGAGCTACGGTTGCCACGGGTATACCGCCTGGCATCTGCAGGATGGAAAGCACGGAGTCCCACCCGTCGATGGAGTTAGAGGATTTGATGGGTACGCCGATCACGGGCAGGGGAGTAATGGATGCCACCATGCCCGGCAGATGAGCCGCACCACCCGCGCCGGCGATGATCACCTTTAAGCCTCTGCCTGCCGCCTGGCTGGCATACTCTACCATCCGTAGAGGAGTGCGGTGAGCCGACACAACGGTGAGTTCGAATGGGATCCCGAATTCTTTTAATACGTCGGCGGCTGCCTGCATGACGGGGAGGTCGCTGTCGCTGCCCATGATAATACCTACCAATATCTTTTCCATGCTGACTATTTAGAAACGACTTTCAACGTATTCTTGACCTTATGCGCTTTGTGTACCAGGTCGTGTTTTTCTCTATGCATGATGGTGACATGTCCCATTTTGCGACCGGCCTTAGTCTCTTTTTTACCATATATATGGACGAATGCGTTGTCCATTTGCAATACTTCATCGAGTCCTTCGTAATGCGCCTCGCCATTGTGCCCTTCCTCTCCTAATATATTGACCATGGCTGTCGGCAAAATGGCGTCCGGGTTGCCCAGGGGATAGCCGAGGATGACTCGCCATAACATATCGAACTGAGAGCTGTAATTGCCTTCGATGGTATGATGCCCGCTGTTGTGTACCCGGGGCGCCGTCTCATTAACGAATACTTCGCCTTGTTTGTTGACGAATAGTTCCACTGCAAAAATGCCGGGGCTTTTTAATTCTTTTACTACCCGCATGGCAATGGCCTCGATCTTCCAAAAAGTTTGCTGTGGCAGATCTGCAGGGCTGAGCTGATAATCCAACAGATTGAGACGGGCATCGAAGATCATTTCCACGGGCGGATAGAACACCGTCTCTCCTTTGGTGCTGACGGCTACCAGCATGGCGATCTCCTTGTCTACGTTCACCATCTTTTCCAATACGCCGGGAGCGTCGAAACCTTTTTCGAGATCTTCTTTGTTGTGGATCAGTTGTACGCCACGGCCGTCATAACCGCCCATGCCGATCTTATGCACGGCAGGTAGGAAATGATCCTTACTACGTAGGTCGTGCAGGTTCTCGGTGACAAGGAATTCAGCCGTGGGGATACTATTGCCGGAGTAGAATTGTTTTTGGGTGATCTTATTCTTGATTGTGCGCAAGGCTGCTGACCGGGGATATATTTTTACACCTTCTCCTTCCAGTTTCTCCAGTGCGTCCTCATTGACGGATTCGATCTCGATGGTGAGCGCATCCAATCCTCTGCCGAAATTATATACGTCGTCGAAGTTCCGGATATCACCCTTTATAAAGTGATGGCACAGATGTGCTGCGGGGCATTCTTCATCATTTTCCATTACATAGGTTTCCACAGGATAATTTGCCGCTGCCTGCAGCAACATTCTACCTAGCTGACCTCCTCCTAAGATTCCGACTCGTAACATGCTGGTTATTTGAGCCGAAGATATATAATTGATTGGAGATTCCCGAAATAAAAGCTATCTTGCGCCTGAAATCATATGCGACCCGATTATATCCATAAAATTTTCGACGACAAGCGCTTGCACTATTTTCTCCTGATGGAGGCGCTTGCCATGGACGCGCCCTTGTAGCTACTATCTCTTTACTTCCGGATAACTGACCCGCCTTTAAACCGTTGTAATCATTATAAAACAATCAAGCTATTAACCGGCGTGTGCCATTATTAAACCAAGCAGTCATATGTCAACTTTATCAGCAGCCAATACCCGTAAGCCAGACTCAGGCGCCGATTTTCTGCCGTTGCAAGGCACTGATTATGTAGAGTTTTATGTAGGTAATGCCAAACAGGCGGCACATTTTTATAAGTCTGCCTTTGGGTTCCAATCCGTGGCTTATGCGGGTCCGGAAACAGGCAGTAAGGACAAAGTGAGCTACGTTCTCAGACAGCAAAAGCTGACTTTTGTCTTTACCACTGCCCTTTATGCGGATCATCCCATCGCCCAGCACGTACACCTGCATGGGGATGGGGTAAAAGTATTAGCGCTGCGAGTGGACGATGCCGCCAGCGCCTGGAATGAAACCACTGCCCGGGGCGGCAAGAGTTGTATGGAGCCGGTTACCCTGGCCGATAAATGGGGAGAGGTTGTTCTCAGCGGCATACATACTTATGGAGATACCGTCCATCTTTTTGTAGAAAGAAATAACTACAAAGGGTCTTTCATGCCAGGATATAAGGAGTGGAAAACGACCTATAATCCAGCCTCCACCGGCTTGCAATATGTGGACCATTGCGTGGGTAATGTGGGTTGGTACCAAATGGACCGCTGGGTGAAGTTTTACCAGGATGTGATGGGATTCCGGAATATTCTTTCTTTTGATGATAAGGATATTTCCACCGAATACTCGGCCCTGATGAGCAAGGTCATGAGTAATGGGAATGGGTATGTGAAATTCCCTATCAACGAGCCGGCCGAGGGCAAGAAAAAATCGCAGGTAGAAGAATACCTGGAATTTTATAAGGGTGAAGGGGTGCAGCATGTGGCTCTTGCCACGCATGATATCATCCACACTGTCACTGAACTGCGGGACAGAGGCGTTGAGTTCCTCCAGGTGCCCACTTCCTATTATGACGATCTGCTGAGCCGCGTGGGTAAGATCGACGAAGACATCCAGCCTCTGAAAGAATTAGGTATCCTGGTGGACAGGGACGACGAAGGATACTTATTACAAATTTTTACCAAGCCTGTAGAAGACCGGCCAACCCTATTTTTTGAGATTATTCAACGCAAAGGGGCTCAAAGCTTTGGAAAAGGTAATTTCAAGGCGCTTTTTGAAGCCATCGAGCGCGAGCAGTCGGCCAGGGGAAATCTCTAAGACCGGCTACAAGGATTTGCCAATTTTTCGTTATAAAAACCTGCCTATATTGGTATATATGGCAGGTTTTTTGTTTATTTATAGTACCCTATTTTTGTATCATTAGTGAAAAAGAAAAGCATAGTTAGACAGTCTTTCGCAGCTCTGATAGGAATCCTTCTGTCTGTAACCACCCGTCTATCTGCCCAGACCTCGGTATCAACCATTCATTTTATCGATTATCAGCGCTCTATACCCAAGATCAGCGATCTGCTCAATCGTAAGGAAGATACTTTGATAAAGCAATTCCGGGAGAAAGGGCTGGCATGGCCGGCTAAATATGTATATATCCGGTCATTCAAATATGACAGCCAACTGGAAGTCTGGGTAAAGAATGCACGGGAGGAAAAGTACAAGCTTTTCAAGACATATAAGGTTTGCGCCCTGGCGGGCACCCTTGGGCCCAAGCGTATGCAAGGCGACTACCAGGTGCCCGAAGGTTTTTATTATATCAACGAGTTCAAGCCTCGGAGCGAATATCATCTTTCCCTTGGTCTTAATTACCCAAATGCTTCCGACAGGATACTCAGCGATTCATCCCAGCCCGGCGGGGACATTTATATTCATGGCAGCTGTGTAACAACGGGCTGTATTCCCATCACCGATGCCCAGATAGAGGAGCTTTATATCCTGGCGGCTCATGCGAAGGATATGGGTGAGGATTTTATTCCTGTGCATATTTTCCCTGTGAATTTCAACAATGCCAGAAGCGTCGAGTATCTCAATAAATATCTGCAGACATTTTCGGAATACACGCCTTTTGCCAAAAGCATGCGCAGCGCATTTTATTATTTTGAAAAGTACCGGGAAGTACCTTTTGTCATGGTGAATGGCAAAGGTGAATATGTGACGGAGGATGTATCTCCCGATGCAGAGGTAAAGATCGCGAATGTCGAGCCGGAGAAATCCCAGAAAAAGCCGCCTGTCACGGCTACGCATGTGTCACGTCCCCAGCGGGTGAACCCTGTTAAAGAAGATGACCTGGCCAAGGTGGTGGATAAGCTGCCGGTGTACCCTGGGGGGAATGAAGCTTTTCAGGGTTTTCTCAATCAATTGAGCAAAGACGGACTGAAAGACCTTGACCAGGGTCAAAGCAAGGCTTTTGTAATGGTGGAATATGTAATCGACCCGGAAGGCAAGCCAGTCTATGCAAAGGTCATCCGGGGCGGCAACGAAAATATGAATGAAAAGATAGAAGACGCTTTTCTTGGTATGCCCCAGTGGTCGCCTGCCAGCCGTCTGGGCAAGAATGTCGCCATCCGTCTTAAGCAGACCGTCATGATCGGGGCTGATTAACGCATGAGCACCTGCACTGTTTCGGGTGTTTGCTGTTGCAGCACGGCGGTCTTCCCCTCCATTAATTTTTTTACGATCGCTTCATTGTAATGCCGGATGGTCAGCAGCGTAAGGTCTTTTTCCACCTGTACATCGAACATGCCGGCAGCTGCCAGCGCCAGTTTTTCGATCTTGTCCGTCCGGTCATCCAGACAGACCTGGAGGCTGACGGCGCCACTCTGCATCAGGTTAGGCTTGATGCGCAGCTCGGAGAAGAGCTGATAAAGACCTGCCGTTCCTTTTTCTCCCACAAAGGAAAAGTCTTTTGAATGCAGATGTACCAATACCTGTTTTTGTTTTAAGACGATGATGGGGGGAAGGCCCTTTGCCGTATGGTTGTTGATCACGGTGCCTGGCAGGGCCGGGTCCAGGAAACATTTTACGTACAACGGGATCCCTTTATTCTGCAACGGTTTGATGGTCTTCGGATGGATCACCTGCGCCCCATAGTAAGCCATTTCGATGACCTCATCGTAATTCAGCTCGCTGATGAATTGTGCATCGGGGAATTGTTTGGGGTCAGCATTCATGACGCCTTCCACATCCTTCCAGATCGTCTGGCTTTCTGCGTCCAGCATATTGGCAAAGACGGCGGCGGTATAGTCGCTGCCTTCTCTTCCCAGGGTCGTGCTTTCATTCTCCGAAGTGGACCCGATGAATCCCTGTGTCACCACGAGCCGGGTGTCTTTAAAGAGCGGCAGGACTTCCTGCCGGACCCGGTCCGCAGTAAAGGGCCAGTCGATGGCGGCATCCCGGAAATTATCGTCGGTGCGGAAAATATCCCTTACGTCGATCCATTGGTTATCCAGGCCGGATTCGGCAAGATAGGCGCTGATGATGGAGGTAGACAGCAGTTCGCCTACACAGACCACCTGGTCGTAATAATAGTCGTAATCCCGCACGGGCTTGTCGTGCAGCAGCCATTCCACTTCTGTAAAAAAATCCTTTAGCTGCACCTCGGCTGCCAGATAATTATTTACGAGAAGGTATTTGGCGGTAGTAAGATGGCTGTCCTTTACCTGTTGGAACAGCCGCAGGGCTTCCTCCCTGTGGCCGGTGTAAAAGGCATCTACTACCTTTTCCAATGCGTTGGTGGTCTTTCCCATCGCGGATATGACCACCAGTATGTTGTCCCCGTTGTAGGAACGCAGGATGCCGGGCAGGTTTTGGATACGTTCGACGCTAGCTGCGCTGGCGCCTCCAAATTTAAAAACTTTGTATTTGCTCATCGGGTGCAAATATAGCTTTATCATGCGCTAAAATGCGTGCTAAAGTTTGAGCAAACCCCCTTACATTTGCTGCACCGATCAATAAAACCATTGCACATATGAATGTCAACAGGAAAGTACTGACCCTCGACGAATTCACGATCCAGCAGCTGCGTATGTTCCCCAACGCCACGGGCGAATTGAGTAATCTTTTACGGGATATGGGGTTGGCGGCAAAAAGGGTGAATGTGGAAGTCAACAAGGCGGGATTGGTGGACATCCTGGGTGATGCGGGTACGATAAATGTTCAGGGGGAGGATGTAAAGAAGCTGGATATCTTCGCCAACAACCAATTCATGGGGGTATTGAGACATGGTATCAGCTGTGCCGGCATCGGCAGCGAGGAATTGGATGAATTTGTTGTATTTGATGACGAGGTCAGCAACAATTCCAAGTATGTCTGTCTGTTCGATCCGCTGGATGGCAGCGGCAACATCGATGTGAATGTTTCTATCGGCACCATCTTCTCCGTTTATCGCCGGGTCAGCGAAAAGGGCAAGCCCTGTACAAAGGAAGACTTTCTCCAGCCTGGCAGAAAACAGGTGGCCGCGGGCTATATTGTGTATGGGTCTTCCACCATGATGGTGTATGCCACCCGCCGGGGAGTGAATGGTTTTACACTGGACCCCTCCATCGGAGAGTTCACCCTGAGCCATCCGAACATCAAATGTCCTGAATCGGGTAAATTCTATTCCGTCAATCATGGCAATTTCTTTCAGTACGATGACAAGGTGAAATCCTATATCGATGCCTGTCAGAAAAAGAACAAGGATAATGGCGGTCCTTATACACAACGATACATCGGCAGCATGGTGGCCGATGTTCACCGCAATCTTATCAAGGGGGGGATCTTTATGTATCCTGCCACCATCGACAAGCCTAAAGGGAAGCTGCGGTTATTGTATGAATGCAACCCTTTTGCCTTTATCGTGGAAGTAGCCGGCGGGCGTGCTACCAATGGTAAGGAGCGGATATTGGATGTACAGCCTACTGAATTGCATCAGCGTTCGGCTCTTTTTATCGGCAGCAGGAACATGATGGACGAACTGGATACCTATCTGCTGAAATAACAGGAGAGCGCAGCCCGATTTTTGGCATAGTTTTTAATTTAATATACCATAAAATCACAGCTGCGAATATGCATTTGTTCATTACCCTATTATTGCCCCTTTTCTCCCTGTCCTCTGCCGCCCCTGCTCCTGTTCATGCATCCGGCGCCTCCGCCTCTATGTCTGCCGACATCCTTCGTTATGTCAATGCACACCGGCGATCGAAGGGCCTCAAACCTCTGCAGGCCAATTCCTTTATCTCTTCTGTGGCATTGGGACACAGCCGTGATATGCTTGCCGGCAGAACACCTTTTGGACACGATGGCTTTCGTGGTCGTATCGATCGTATCCGCAAACATTTGGGGCCTATTCGCATGGCGGCGGAGAATGTCGCTTCAGGGCCTATGAGCGCCCGTGAGGTTGTGGATGGCTGGCTGCACAGTCCCGGTCACCGGAGGAATATCGAAGGGGACTTTACCCTTACAGGTATCGGTCTGGCGAAAAGAAGGGACGGCATGATCTATTTTACGCAGATATTTACACGCTGATGGTCTGGTGCGTGAACGGACCGGAGGGCCGTTGCCCGAATTTTCGTACCTTCATGCCATGAAGGAAACGATCATTTCCGTCAGGGACCTGCGGAAGAAATACGGTGATTTCGAGGCCGTAAAGGGCATCAGCTTCGAGGTACAAAAAGGAGAGATCTTTGGCCTGCTGGGACCCAATGGAGCGGGTAAATCCACTACGTTGGAGATCATTGAAACCCTCCGGGATAAGACGGCCGGGACTGTCATCGTCGACGGATTTGATCTGGATAAGGCCCCGGGTGAAATAAAAAAGATCATCGGTGTGCAGCTGCAGACCTCCGGCTATTATCCCGGGCTCAATCTGTCAGAGCTTATCGAGCTGTTCGGGGGGCTTTACAACCGCCGTGTCCGTCCCATGGACCTGCTGGATGCCGTCAATCTGCGGGAGAAAGCAAAAGCAAAGTTTAAAGAGCTCAGCGGGGGCCAGAAACAAAGGTTCTCCATCGCCACTACACTCATCAACCAACCGAAGATCATCTTCCTGGACGAGCCCACCACGGGACTTGATCCTCAGGCAAGACGTAATCTCTGGGACCTGATCAAGGAGATACAGGCGAAGGGCACAACGGTCATCATCACCACCCATTATATGGACGAAGCGGAAAAATTATGCGATAGGGTGGCTATTGTCGATGCGGGACAGATCATAGCGCTGGACACGCCGGACAAGTTGATCGATCAACTTGTCGCCACGGGATTCGAAAGACCGAAGGAAGTCAAGAAGGCCAACCTGGAAGATGTTTTTATCCATCTTACGGGGCATGCCCTTCGTGAGGAACATTAACAACTAAATTAAATCTTCAAATCATGGACCAGTCAACCACCGACCTTCGCTACCCCATCGGCAAGTATGAGCCGCAGCCATTCTCGGAAAAATTGAAGGAAGAGTGGCTGAATGATATCAAATTTCTTCCTCAACTGCTGGAGAATGCAATTGTCAACCTGGATGAATCGCAATTGCAGACCCCCTACCGGGCGGGAGGATGGACTGTGCAGCAGGTGGCGCACCATGTCGCTGACAGTCATATGAACGGCTATATACGGTGTAAGCTTGCGCTTACCGAAGACAACCCCACTATTCGTCCCTATGAGGAAAAGTTGTGGGCGAACTTAAACGATGTTCAGCAAGTACCTGTGAATATATCCATTACTTTGCTGTATGCTCTGCATACCCGCTGGCATGCCGCGCTTAGTGATCTTACCATTCACGACTGGCAGCGAAAATTGTTTCATCCGGAGGCGAACAAGGAGATGACAGTCTGGTACCTCCTGGGCAACTATGCCTGGCATGGCAAACATCATGTGGCGCACATCACATCTTTACGCGAACGCAACGACTGGTAAAAAAATATGAAGGACCTTAGCTGGAAGACACTTTCCTCCGAATACCTGTACAAAGACACCTGGTTCACCATTCGTAAGGAAACCTGTGAAAGACAGGACGGACAGATCGTAACACCCTATTATGTATATGAGTTCCCTACCTGGGTCACGGCCATGGCGCTGACGGAGGATGGGAAGATCATCCTGGAAAGACAATACCGTCATGCCCTGGGGCTGACAAACTACGAGATCCCCGGCGGCTGTGTAGACCCCACGGACGTCTCATTGGAAGCTGCCATTCAGCGGGAGCTGCTGGAAGAGACGGGCTATGCATTCGAAAAATACGAATACCTTGGGCGCACCTCTTCCAATCCTTCTACCAATAATAATTGGATGCATATGTACCTGGCCACCGGCGGACGGAAGGTGCAGGAGCAGCACCTGGACCAGAATGAAGAAATAGAAGTATACCTTTTCACCATCGATGAGCTGAAACAGATGTTGAGGGAGAACCAGATCATCCAGAGCATGCATGTAACGGCACTCTTCTATGGGCTGGCGCGTTTGGGACAGCTGCAATATTGAACAGTGGGTGTATCATAATCGGACATATTTACGATAACATTCGTAGATTGTGACCTGACGTTCAGGGCTATATAAATCCGGCACTTTCCTGGTGGTGTAGATGACTCCAACACTCATGTCATGATCAAACACTACTTACGGCTGGCGATCCGTCATCTTGCCAAACAAAAGCTGCTTACGGTGATCAATATTGTCGGGTTGTCCCTGGGACTGGCCTGCTGTATCCTTTTTATGTTATATGCAGTCCATGAGCTCAATTATGACCGATGGCACGCTAATGCCGACAGGCTTTATCGTGTGAATGAAGTTTTTATGCGGGATGATGTAGAGCAGGGGATGGCGGGGCTGTATGTGCCTTTGGGCCCGGCGATGAAGAAAGAGTTCCCGGACGTGGAAGATTATGTGCGTATCGCTCCGTCCGGGGAGCAGGTGGTAAGGGTAGAACGGCAGGTTACACGGATACCTGTTGGATACGCCGATGCGCAGTTGTTTGGCATGTTCTCCTTTCCCCTGTTGAGTGGTGATCCGGCCACGGCATTGAAAGACCCTCACTCCATGGTGCTTACCAGGGATAGGGCTATTCAATTATTTGGCAGCCTGGATGTGGTGGGCAGGTCTATCGAAGTAAAAAAAGACAGCTCGTACGAAGTATTTACCGTCACCGGCGTCATGGAAAATATACCTGATAATTCTTCTCTTCATTTCGATCTGTTAGGCAGCTATGAGCACCTGCTTGCCGGAGAGAGACAGACGGCTATCAACAACTGGCACATGACATTTGGGGACGAGACGTATATATTGCTGCGCAAGGGCAGCCGGTTGGCTGCCGAACAGGGAAGGTTGTTACAGTTCCGGCATAAGTATTACCAGGATGAGAAAGACCAGGGATCAAAGACCCGTTTTGGATTGCAGCCTATCAGGGAGCTGCATACCAATGCCCGTATCGATGCCGGGCCTCCGGGGACTACCACGGACCCGAAAAATATCTGGATCCTGCTGGCCATTGCCGGCGGCATCGTGTTGATAGCTTCCATCAATTTTACTACGCTGGCTATTGCCCGGAGCGCCGGCAGGGCCAGGGAAGTGGGTGTGAGAAAGGTCATTGGCGGCAGAAGATCCCAGTTGATAGGGCAATTCCTTACCGAGTCGGTGCTGCTGACCGTCCTATCTTCGGTGTCAGGGCTGTTGCTGGCCTATGTGCTGTTGCCCTGGTTCAATCACCTGTCGGGAAAAGAGCTGACGTTGTCTTTCAGCCGCTGGCCTCAGTTGGCCTGGATGTTGTCGGGGCTTATATTGCTGGTGGGATTGATTGCAGGCAGCTATCCTGCCCTGGTGTTGTCCGGTTTTAATGCGGTGGCCGTCTTGAAGAACAAGATCAGGCTGGGTGGCGAGAATTTTTTTACAAAGGGCCTGGTGACCTTTCAATTCGTATTGTCGATAGGGCTGGTCATCGCCACGCTGATCATCCTGCAGCAGGTGGCGTATATGCGCAGCAAGGACCTGGGGCTCGTGAAGGAAAATGTCATCGTCGTCAATACGGACGACGTCGACGGAAAAAAGATATACTCGTTACTTAGTCAATCATTACGCACCCGGCCGGATGTCCTGGGTATTGGCGCTTCGCAAATAGGGCTGGGAGAAGGGCAGGGGTATATGGGAGGCGGGTACGACTTTAATGGCAAGAAAGGGGGCGCTATTGAATATCCGGTGGATACAGCCTTTATAAAAGTGCTGGGTATGCGGCTGGCGGCAGGGAGGAATTTTATGTCCGGCAGGTCGATGGATACTGCCGGGGCCGTCATCGTCAATGAAGCACTGGTCCGGCGTGAGCTGGGGCTGACGCCAGAGGCGGCCATCGGTCAGCAATTCAAGACGATGAGGGGAGATTTTTATAAGACCATTATCGGAGTGGTAAGGGATTTTAATTTTGAGAAATTGAACCGGCAGGTGCGGGCGCAACTTTTCTTTATGCCGGCGGATCTTCAGCCGGCGAGGATCTTTATCCGGCTTCGTGCAGGGGATCCTTCCGCAGCTATTGGGGCGATGGAGAGCGCCTGGAAGCACTCTGTTCCTCAGCTGCCTTTCCGCTATAGTTTTTTGGACGAGGATCTGGGGCGATGGTATAAGGCAGAGACAAGATGGAGGGACATCGTTGGCTGGGCGGGGGGCATATCTATTTTCCTGGCTTGTCTGGGACTGTTCGGACTGGCGGCGTTGACAGCTGTCAACAGGGTAAAGGAGATAGGTATACGAAAAATCCTGGGCGCTTCGGTCATAGAGATCGTACAATTGTTGATGGGCGGGTTTCTTCGTCTCGTGCTGCTGGCGTCCCTGATAGCATCTCCACTGGCCTGGTATTTCATGAATAAATGGCTGCAGCAGTGGGCCTATCGCATCGACATCGGATGGTGGGTATTTGCCGTCACGGCGCTGGCGGCTACAGGCATTGCTGTTCTTACCATCGGCGTGCAGGCTTTCAAGGCTGCCAATGCCAGTCCCGTGAAGAATTTGCGAACGGAGTGAGGGGCTTCGGCCGGCAAAGGTTTACACTTCACCTACAACGAAGACGCTGCCGCAGACGATGACGAGGTCACGAGCCCTGGCATGCGCCCTGGCGGCTTTTAATGCTTCGGTGACGGAAGGGTAGGTTTTGCCTTGCAACCCATATGACCGGGCCTGTTCGGCCAGTTTATCTTCCGGAAGGGCACGGGGTATGTCGGCCCGGGTGAAATAATAGCGGGCAGAGGAAGGCAATAAGGCCAGCGCCCGACGGATATCCTTGTCGCCTACCATGCCGAGGACGATGTACAATTCTTCATGATCCGTGATCTCTATTTGCCGTACCAGCTGTCGTATGCCATCTTCGTTGTGGGCCACGTCCAGTACGACGTCCGGGTGCTCGTGCACCAGCTCCCAGCGTCCATGTAACCCCGTTAGCTTCTTTACATGTTGCAAGCCGTCATGTATGGCTGTCTGCGTGAGCTTCCAGCCCCTGGCGCGCAGGAGGTGCGCTGCCTCGAGGACTGTCACCAGGTTCTTCGTCTGATAGACACCCGGCAGGTCCAACTGATAGATCTCCTTGTCATCGGATAGGGGGCTGGTACTTACCTCTGCGATAAGATGGTGACGTTGATAGCGCCAATCGTAGACAAAACGCTGTTGATCCGCAAAGGTCAGGGGGGCGTTTTCTTCGCCCGCTTTTTGCTCAAATACGGGCGCGGTGTCGGGATGATGCTCGCCGATGACGACGGGTATTCCCTTTTTTATAATACCGGCTTTTTCCGACGCGATGGCCGGCAATGTATCGCCCAGCATATTCATATGATCATATCCGATGTTGGTGATAACGGAGAGTTCCGGTACGATAATATTTGTGCTGTCCAGTCTTCCTCCCAATCCTACTTCTATGATGGCAATGTCCACTTTTTCCACGGCAAAATAATCAAAGGCCATGGCCACCGTCACTTCAAAAAAGGAGGGATCGATGGATTCGGACAGGGGGCGGATGCGTTGTACAAAGTCTACGACAAAGTTTTCCCGGATCATTTGTCCATTGACCTTTATCCTTTCCCGGAAATCTTTCAGATGGGGGGAAGTATAAAGACCGGTACGATAGCCTGCCGACTGAAAGATGGCTGCCAGCATATGGCTGGTGGAGCCTTTCCCGTTGGTGCCTGCTACGTGTACGGATGGGAAGCGTCGCTCGGGTCTGCCGAGGAATTCGATGAGGCGTATCGTATTGACAAGGTCCTTCCGGTAAGCTGCCGAACCTATGCGGCTGAACATGGGCAGTTTGCTAAAAATATAGGCTAATGTTTGAGGGTAGTCCATAGTTGGACGCAAAGATACGGAGGTGGAACGTCCGCCCACCGACGGAACATCAATTATGCACCTTAAAGTTGAAGATAAGGGTACCCACGGATTCATCGGACCCGCTGTTAAATTTCACCTGTCTTGCTTTACGGAGGGCGATGGCCTTCATGGAAGCGTCGGAAGTGGTCGAGCCGCGTGGCTGATAGGTGGCATCTGTTACACTGCCGTTTGCATCGACATGAATGTCAACGGCAACTTTTGCGTTTTCGTTAAAGTCATCGGTAAATGAGGGAAGGCCTGTGATCCTGCGTCCCGTAAGTCCCCGGGATATGGCAACACCGGAATTACCGCTGCCGCCGCCGGTGTAATTATTAGAATTGGGATTACCGCCCGGTGCGCCCTGGTCACCATGACCTCCTGCAATGCCCTGGTTGCCGCCGGGCTTATAGTCGTCCGCATCATTACCGCCCGTGCCTGTGCCATTGACCCCATGCATCAGCGCTTTGGGGCGTGGTTTTGGTGGCGTAGGGGTAGTTTCGGGTTGTTTGACGGGTTTGGCCGGGGTCTTTACAATATCCTTATCGGGGATCTTTGTTGCATTGGGTTTTGTTACGGGCGCTTTTTTGACGACGGGAGCATCTTCCTTGTTATTATCATCTGTCTCTACGTCTTTTGCCGCCTCTTTTTCTACCACGGCCTGTTTGGGCGGGGTATATTTTTCATGGTCCTGGGAGGAGGGTTTGCCCGGCAGATAGGGCTGGTCTGTGCCCAGTCCCTGGTCGCTGTTGCCCAGGTTCACTTCAATACCTTCCTCTATAATGGGGGGAGGTTGTACAGGCAGCGTCCAGCTAATGACAAAAAAGAGCACTACCAGCAATATACAGATGCCCAGGGTATACCCTGAGGCTTTTAGGTTCTTTTGCGACTCGAAATTATCCGCCATATAACCGTTGTTCTGCATATAAAGGTATGACTATTATACTTATAACGTAACAAGTTACAGGCTAATTGCCGGCTGAGCGCCACATAAAATGTTAATATTCCGGGAGCCGGGGCTACGACCTTTTTTTATATTTCATCGGGTAATGGACGTCATAGGCCATTTCATAGCCTGCATTGGATACAACGGTCAGTCTTTTATCCCGTCTTTTTTTTGCGATGAGATAGGCTGTTGTGAAAGCGGCGGCGGTCGCTGCCAGGGTTGTAAGGGCTGTAACTGCGATCAGTTGTTGCTTCTTGTTCATAAAGTGATCTTTAGACCAGGAGTATTACAATCAGGATGCCAAAAACTGCTTAAAGACTTGTTATATATCAATTAGTTAATATGCTTTCGATTTGTTGCTTAAACCACTTGGTTTGTACCAAGTCCTTGATCTGATAAGTGAACTGCTGCAAGTAAGGCCTGGCCGGGTAGTGTTTTTTCATGTTGAAATAAGGATAAAAGGCTTCAAAATCATTGCTTTGTAAGGCATCAGTAATTTGCTCTCTTTTATCATCGTTCTTAATGCCCTCCTTAAATTCCACATAAGTTTGACGGGCTGTGGCTATTTCATCTACAATGGGAATCAGTCGCTTATTTTTTTGTTGAGTAATGTCCTCAATGTAATCGGCCTTATTATAACCTGCCCATTGTAATTCCTGAATGTTATCCGGATGGTAGATATAATTTTCAAAGGCGTAATAGTGAAGTATCTTAAGACCGGGAAATTTAGCTTTGATAGCTTTGATCTCCTCCGGTTTAAGATAATCTCTGTCCCGGAGTCCCATCATATTGGCGTCACCTTTCACGGTCAGGAAAACTTCCCGGTTATTGCTCGCAGGAAGGAACAGATAACCTTTTTCGCCTAAGGCCGCATTATAGTATTGATCGTTTTGATTTTCGACCGCTACGAGTTTATGACCTTTCAAAATATTACGTATGGTTTCTTTCGGGACGGCTATATCATATACCTCCAGGCTGTCCTTGGGCTGGGGGAGGATAACCTGGGGAATATCAAAATTTAAGAGATTAAGGTCTATGATAGCTGCGTTATTGGCATGCCGGGCAAAATCGATAAATCCCAGGGCATGGGAGGCTGTCCATAATTGAGCACTGTCAGGGATCCAGACGTTCACGATCTCATCTAACAACCTGGCTTGTAAGGAGGTATTTAAATGGCAATCCATTTCGTCGATGAAAATGATGGCGTCTTCATAATATTGCTTTCGAACGATGAAATTGAGTAGTAAAATAACCACCTGTTTTTCCCCATGGCTTAACAGGTCATAGTTGATCTTGGAGTTGCCCTTCTTGAAGATCAATTTGCCGTTGCTTTGACGGGTTGCATTCTGGAATTCTGCAATTTGGATGGTTGTTGTAGCATCCCCTCCGAAAATATTTATCAAGGAGGTGTTTAATGGGCTGATAAAATCATTGAAGATTTTAAGCGTATCGGCCGATTTACCTTGGAATACAGGTGCTCTTAATGCATTATCGATCTCCTGGATATACATAAAGAGGTCATTGTCAAATCGGGTATCTGCATCGATAAAAGTTAACGGTGAATCTGCGTTTTCGCTTACTGTATCTGCATTTCCCCTGTTGGAAATTCGGGGAACTATTCGGATGCTGCTTCTTCCGATAAATTTAATTTTTTTAGTCAGATTGCTTTCTTTCTGCCCATCTACATTAAAGTCTAATTCTATATAGTCATTGCTGTCAAACCTGATATAAATTTCTGATAGATTGTCATTTTTGGAGTAATAAGACTTGTCAATATCTCTCCAATCTTTACGTATGCTATTGAATGCATCAAAAACCGACGACTTTCCCGACCCATTCGATCCAATCAGCAATACCAATTTGGCTTCCTTCGGAATATTTTCAATAGTCAGATCCGTAAATCGTTTGAAATTCTTTAATTGAAGTCTGGTAATCCGCATGCTGCTAATGATTTATGTAACAAACTTAATCTAAACCAATATACACAAATAACTGAACTTACAGTATTTACTGAGTTATCCTATCCTATGATAGATGAAATCCGGCATCCATCTGGCTAATTTAGCCACCAGCCACCACCGGCGTGTAATATAGGCCCTCCATTTTTTTCTGCGCACTGCTGCTACGATCTGCCGGGCGGCTTTGTCCACTGGTGCGACCCAGAATTGCGGTCCTTTGGCCATTTTGGTGGCAACGAAACCCGGCTGTATATCGGAGACGTAGAGGGGGATACCCAGTTTGCGCGCTTTGATATGTAATCCTTCGAAATAAGTGCTTTGAAATGCTTTGCCGGCGCTGTAAGCAGGGGAATGCCGGTTACCCCGGTTGGCCGCGATGGAGGAGATGGTCACAAGATGGCCGTGCCCCTGTGAGACGAAATGCCGCCATCCAAAGTGAATGGCTGCCAGGAAACCATTTACATTGATGTCCACGGTAGCTTTGTCCACCGTCCAATCCAACTCTTCCGTAAGGTCACCCCAGCCGGCATTGTAGATCAGCATGTCTAGTCCGCCTAATTTGTTTGTGAGCGTGGTCAGGTATTGTGGTGTGTCGGAGGCAGTCGCGTCAAAGCATTCTGTGAGGATGTGGTCGGGGAATTCCTGCCGGAGGGAATCCAGCAGTTCCCGGCGACGGCCTGTTACACCCACCAGATGTCCTTCGGCAGCATAGATGCGGGCCAATTCCCTGCCTATGCCGGAGGTAGCGCCGATGATAATGATCTTTTGCATAGTCCTGGGATCAATGTGCGAAATCTATATCATACTTTCCTTTGATCCTCTCCATGGGAGGATTGAAATAGCCAAATTTCACCCGTGGAAATTCTTCCCTGATGAGTTCCATGGTTTGTTTGACCCCCAGGAACTCTCCTGTGTCGGCGGCGGCTATCCGGCCCATGTACCAGTCCGGATCGATGTTAAAATTGCGCCATTGGATCATGGTGAGGTCTGTTTCGAGGATGAGCTTGCGCAGGGCTTCGTATTCCTCCACGCTGTCCGTCATGCCAGGGAAAGTGAAGTAGTTGATAGAAGCCCAGCCTCCAAAGCCGCGTACTACTTTCAGGCTTTCCACGATGTCTTCGAAGCGATAGTTATTGGGACGATAATATGCCTCATAGATGGGCGCCCTGGCGGAGTTCATGCTCACGCGTATGGAGTCCAGTCCGGCTTCGCAGAGCGCCCGCACGGCGGCGGGCTTGCTGCCGTTGGTATTGATATTGATGCTGCCCCGGCTGGTGTGTTTGCGCATTTCCAGGATAGATTCCCGGATCGTCTCCCACATCAGCAGCGGCTCGCCTTCACAGCCCTGTCCAAAGCTGACGATGGGATAGGGGGCTGTTTGCAGATGGGGGACCGTGAACTCAACGATCTCTTCGGGCAATGGTTTGAAGGTTAGTCGATCTTGTGTAGATGGAATGGATTCTTCCTGTGGCTGGAAGGAGATGCATCCGATGCAATTGGCATTACAGGCGGGTGAACTGGGTACCGGACATTCCCAGCGTCCCATAAAATAATTACGGGCGGCGGGACAATGATAGGTCAGCGCGCAATTGTTGGCCAGGTGATTGACCAGCCTGTTGTGTGGGTAGGCCTTTAGGATCCGGTCCACCCCATTATTGATGATATCCCAATCGTATCCTGCGCAGTCCTGGCGGATGTCCTGCTCGATGCGGACGGCGGGGACATAGAATTTGGCGTCCAGCCAGGCGGCGGCGGTATAACAGAACAGGGGCAGGGTAGGAGCGTCCTTTTCCGTCTCATAGGCTGCCAGGTAAAGACCTGTATGCGCAGGAGGTATAAAGGCGGCTACGGCCCATCCTTTTTCGCAAAGGCGCATTTCCCCTGTATGTACATCGATGCCAATGCCTTTCCGGCCGGGCAATTCATAAAGGGAACCTCCGTCGGGCAATTCTATCCAATCCTCTTCCGGGACGGGTAAGGCATCCCATCCACTGCGGCCTGTGGCGTATAAACTGGTATCTTCAAAAATATTCCCTTTTCCGTCTGAATAGAGAATGTAGGGTGATCTTGTCAGCATTTTCCTAAGTAATGCCTGCAAAATTCGTGAATTTGTTCCAGTTGTGAGAAAGTTAGATTTTTTTGCAGGTCAAAGGTCAGTTCCTGACGATCTGAAGTGCTGATCCTGATGGAGTCGTAATAAGGCTGGATGTCGTTGATATTGCTCCATAGGAAGAAGCGACCGGCGGGCAGTCCGGGAACGGAGATCCCGATGTGATGCAGGCTGAGCAGCTCTTTTTTACGAAGGCTTCTTTCGCAGTAGAACAGATAGCTGTATCCAATGCTGAGAGAGAGATGAACGGCGGCTATCAGCCAGTTGCCGGCCAGCAGCATCAGCAGCCCGATGCCCAGGAAGAAAATGATCTCCACCAGGCGGAAGAAAAGATTGACCCTTGGGAGCAGGAGCAGGTCCCTGCCGGCCATTACCAGGATAAAGATATCAAGGGAGATCAGCAGTTGACACCAGAAATAGAGGGGAGGGGCCTCCTGCCGATGGATATGACTGAGGGCATGAGACAAGATAAGAAGGCCTGCGGCGGCGTGCAGCCATCTGCCGGAGCGCTTCAATTTCTCAAATGTTGGATGGATGACGGGGAGTGATATCGAATCCATACAGCAGCGGTTTTTTACAGGGATGCGAAAAACTCAAAATTCCATAAACTATTTTTGGGAGGCATCCAACAGGCGGGCCTGACAGTAATCATTAAACTCTTTTTCATCGGCATCGTCGTCATCTTCGGGGTCATCCACTACCTCTTTTTGCAGGAGGCGATTGTTCTTAAAGTCGATGGTCAGCAGCCCATCCCGGAGAACGATGTTGGAAAAAGCGGACCAGTCATACCTGCGGCGTATCAATGTATTGATCACCACCCTGTCGCTGTCGAAGCCGATCTCCAGGGGGCGTTTGGTCTGGTATTCCAGGAAGGCGAGTAAGATAAAAAGGGCTGCGAGCCAGGGCAGGGGGCTGGCAAACCAGCCAAGGGCGGCTGCCAGGAGGAGGTAACGGTAACGCGTCTGCGTTCGGCCTGCCCGTCTGCTTAGCAGGCTGATGATCAATCCTATGATCAGGATAATGGAGATGCCTGTGTGAAAATAGGCCAGACCCTGGTTACCGCCTATTGAGGAGACGGCTGAATAGAGGAAAAAAACGACCGACAGGAGACAAAGCAGGAAGCTCAGGACATTTGTTGCGTGTTCACTATCGCGTTTGAGGATAACTACATACTGGTAGTGCATGTTAGGAATTGCTTGCTACGAGCAAGTTACAAAGTTTCCATAATACCCGGGCGCCTACGTTGGCGTCCCAATCCGTCTCGCCGACGCCTATCTCATCCAGGTCAAACCCGATGAATTTACGTCCGCTCTGAACGATTTTTTTGATGAGATAGAAGATCTGCTCTGTCTCAAAACCGCCCTGTACGGGTGTGCCAGTGTGAGGACATAATTTCGGGTCGAGGCCGTCGATGTCAAAGCTGATGTATACTTTATCGGGGAGATGGGACACTATTTCATCTGCAATACTTTTCCAGCTCTGACCTTCATAAGCACGTTCTTTTAAGTCCTTGTCGAAATAGGTGATGACCTTGTAATCGCTGTTGTGGATATAATCCCATTCTTCCTGGCAATAGTCCCGCACACCCACCTGTACGAGCCGCTTCAGCTGGGGGATCTCCTGCAGGGCATTGTACATGACGCTTGCATGGCTGTACACGAAGTTCTCATATGATTTACGGAGATCGCAGTGGGCATCTATCTGCAGGATACCAAAATCCCCATGTTTTTCCCCGATGGCCTTAAAATAGCCCAGAGGGGTGCTGTGGTCGCCGCCCAATAAGGCCACCAGTTTGCCATTGTCGAGTAAATTGCGGGTCTGCTCATATACCCATTTGACCAGATTGGCGCTGCCCTCGTTGATCTCTTTGAGGGACTTGCACATAAAGCTATTCTTTTCCAGTATTTCGCCTTTGGAGGTATAGTCGATATAAAGCTCGGCTTCCTTGCGCAGGTAATCGCTTTTCATTAGCACTTTCCTGTCCGGCTGGCGCATGTAGAAACCTTGTTTCCAGGCGTTGCTGGTTTCTCCATCAAAGAGGTCCACCTGCATGCTGGCCTGGAAGACGTGCTCAGCCGCCCTGGCTGTGCCCGCGCCATAGCTGACGGTGACTTCCCAGGGAACAGGAAGGATCACAAGGCGGGCATCTTCTTCAGAAAATGGGAGGCCAAAAATATTGTTCTTTGGGTTACTGGCTCCGTTGGCATCAAAATGCGATAAATCTGTCATGGTCGAAAGAAATCTTTACGAAAACGCAGCGCAAGTTAGCACCAGTATATCATATACACAAAATATGTGCGGAAAAAGAATGTTTAAACTCCAAATTTGAAAGGTTTTTTATATTTTCTTTATATGCGATTGTATAATTTCATTTGTTTACTTACTAGTAAGTAAGTAAATTGCGGTCACCAATGGATACCCGGGAACATATCATCGACCTGGCGGAGGAATTGATCCGTACAAAGGGATATAATGCTTTTAGCTATGGGGATATTGCCGGGGTATTGCATATCCGGAATGCGGCTATTCACTACTATTTTCCTTCCAAGGCGGACCTGGGTGTTGCTGTGGTGGACAGAGAGTTGGAAAAGATCGCCCAAAGCCGGGTGGAATGGGCTACCTTGCCGGCGGATCAGCAGTTGAGAAAGGTAGTAGAGAATTTTTATACGGGCAGCCGCAAGGGCTGGATCTGTCTCAACGGCTCGCTGACGCCGGACTATCTCACTTTACCCGATCCTTTACAGAAAAAGGTGAAGATCATGTGTCAGGCAGTATTGGACTGGATGACGGCCTGCCTGGAGAAGGGGCTTGAGGACGGTACTCTCCAATTCGAAGGGACGCCTGCCGGCAGGGCCTTGTTGGTTATGTCGGCTCTGTTGTCCTCTTTGTTATTATCCAGGGTATTGGGTAAAGAGGTATTTGACAGTATGCTGGACCAATTATTAAAAGATATTCATCTCCAAAATAACAGATCATGAAAAGAGTAGTTGTCACGGGTATAGGCGCCATCACTCCTTTAGGGAACGATCCCGCATCTTACTGGACGCAATTGAAGGCAGGTGTCAGCGGCGCAGGACCGATCACCCATTTTAACGCAGCTGCTTTTAAGACCCATTTTGCCTGCGAGGTCAAACAATTTGATCCTTCCGCCAGTCTGGATCGTAACGAGATCAAACGTACCGATCTGTTTACCCAATATGCTTTGGCGGCAGCGGGTCAGGCGATAAAGGATTCGGGTCTTGACTTTAGCAAAATGGATCCGTTTGATACGGGGGTCATCTGGGGCAGCGGGCAGGGGGGGATGGCGACGTTCGAGGAGCAGGTACGCGAATATGCCACGGGCGCAACTGCACCAGGTGGCGAACTACAACCCCGTTTTAGCCCCTTCTTTGTGCCCAAACTGATCGCCAACATGGCTTCCGGCATGATCTCTATCAAGTATGGTCTGATGGGGATCAATTATACCACTGTGTCTGCCTGTAGCACATCCAATACTGCCTTTATGGACGCGCTGAACTATATCCGTCTGGGAAAGGCGAAGGTCATTGTCGCCGGCGGATCTGAAGCGCCTGTTACTGAGGCTTCCATCGGCGGATTCAACTCCATGAAGGCTTTATCCACCCGCAATGACGATCCTCAGGGAGCATCTCGTCCATTTGATGTCAGCCGTGACGGTTTTGTCATGGGAGAAGGGGCGGGAGCCCTGATATTGGAGGAGTATGAACATGCCCGGGCAAGGGGGGCGCATATCTATGCCGAACTAGCGGGAGCCGCCATGACGGCGGACGCTTATCATATGACCTCTACTCATCCGGAAGGAGCAGGAGCGCGGAGGGCAATGACGGACGCGCTGAAGGATGCCGGCCTGAACAAGGAGGAAGTGGACTACCTCAACGTGCATGCTACTTCCACGCCTGTGGGCGATCTCAGCGAGATTAATGCCGTCATATCCGTGTTTGGGGAAGCGCCTTCGGGGCTGACCATCAGCGCCACCAAGTCGATGACCGGGCACCTCCTGGGCGCCGCGGGCGCTATCGAGGCTATTGCCTGTATCCTCAGCATCAGGGACAGTGTTATTCCTCCCACGATTAACACGAGGGAACTGGACCCGGCTATTCCGCGCAGTCTCAACATTCTACTGGGAGAGGCGGTCGATCATCCGGTGCAAGTGGCCATGAGCAATACTTTTGGGTTCGGAGGGCATAACGGGATCGTCGTATTTAAAAAGATATGATGAGGAACTGGCTGTATTACCATGTCCTTTCCTTCATATAGTCGTCAAGCTGTTGTTTGGTCATCGGCACTTTTGAAGGGTTGTCCTTTAGCCACTGTAAAAAATCGTTGCGAATGTCGTCGGTCCACGACGCATCGATCTGCCCTGGCGTGTAAATGCCTGATCTTAGGCGGGCATGGCCAAATTCGTCTTTCAGCGCGATAAACTCACAGTATACGATGGTTTTTTCGGCCATATGCGCCGGAATGAACACCACACCTTCTTCCCTTCCGAGGACCAGGTCACCGGGAAGGGCGATTGCTCTTCCGATGCGAATGGGGTAATTGATCCCCGTCATGGTTACATCTTTCAGAAAGGAGGGGTCGAAGCCTCTGACAAAGCCTTTGAATCCGTCGATGGCTTCCAGCCCTTGCAGGTCGCGGACACCTGCATCGAAGATAACGCCTGTGTGTGTTTTTGCATAAATGGAATTGCCCAGATTATCTCCGATCAATGTACCGTTGATCACCTTGGAAAAGCCGTCGGCCACATATACATCTCCTGTTTTGAGCACATCGATGGGCCAGGAATTACTTGCTCCGATGCGACCTTCCGTCTTGCCTTTTGCCCGGATGATGCTATCCACATCAGGGCGTGACGGCATATATTGTGCGGTAACCACCCGGCCTACCAATGCCTTTTCCGGGTGGATGATCTTCCAGCCTGACTCGAATTGATTGTTATATCCCTGGTTTTGCAGGTATTGCCAGGCGTCTTCCAGCGAAATATTTGCCAGCCGTACTATCAGGCTGTCGGACACTTTTGGTCTGCCGTCGTCATACCGCGGGCCCTTCCACCGGGCCGTCAGTGCGATCAGCTGATCTTTTGGCATAACGATCTGCTGTGCATGTATCTGTCCCGTCAAAAGGCTGCCAAGCAAAAAGCAAACGCCTATTTTTATAGCTCTGTTAACTGGCGGTTTGCGATGCCAGTAAGAGGCGAGGATGGACCCGGTGACATTCATCAGCGGGCCGAAAATGGCGGGCGCCAGGCCCACGGTGGCGATCTTTCCCATGGCTTTTGCCAGGCCGGAAGCAAGACCTCCATTCTGCATACCCACTTCGATGGCGATGGTGCGGCAATCTTTTTCGTTCATTTTAAAGAGACGGCCGCTCCAGTAACCCAGCGTATAGCCGGAAATGTTATGAAGGAGCACCAGCAGGACCAGTTCCGGGCCGATGCTTAGCAGGCTGTCGTGACCTGCTGCGGTGATGATCACAATAATAAAAGCTATGCCCGACATCGATATGAACGGCATGACCTTGTCGACCCAGGCAGCCCTGCCTCTGAATAGCCTATTGAAGATCAGACCGGCAAGTATCGGGATGATGACCATCCTGAAGATATCGAACATCATGTCTGTTACGTTGATCTTAATAAAAGCGCCCGCCAGCAGGTGCATCAGCAGGGGTGTCAGCAGGGGGGCGAGCATGGTGGAGATCGCCGTAATGGTCACTGACAAGGCCAGGTTGGCCTTGGCCAGGTAGGAGATCACGTTTGAGGCCATGCCGTTCGGCGAGCAGCCGATCAGGATGATCCCCGCAGCGATCTCCGGCTGGAACCCGCTTAGGTTGGCCAGGGTAAATCCTATCAGCGGCATGATGATAAAATGGCTGACCACGCCGATCAGTACTCCTTTTGGCATTTTTACCACACCCGCGAAATCATGAAAGCTCATGGAAGTCCCCATCCCGAACATGATGACCTGGATCAGCGGGGATATCAGTACGGCAAATTTAAATCCATTGAGCTCAATGAAATAATAGGGGTAGCAGAGCGCCGTAGCGACTGCCGCAAAAATGACTGCCGTATACGAGAAGCCTTTTAATGTACCGTATCCCTGGAATCCTACAGCCAGCAAAATAAAAAAAAGAATGTACAGGGGCCCTGCACTCCGGGTATTCACCCAGACACTGATGGCAAGCGCTGCCAACAGAAGGGCAAAGGACAGCCAGATAGCTGTCCTGAAAACAGATGGGGTCATAATCGTTTTTTTTAACAAAAAAGGGACTTAGGAGCCTATCGCTATACAGTCCATCTCAACAAGCGAATCGCCGGGGACACCCCCTTTGGCGACGGCAACGGTGGTACGTACGGGAGGGTTGTTGCCAAAGCGGCCTTTGTACACTTCATTCATACCCTTGTAATCAGCGATATCGTTGAGGTATACAGTCACCTTAAGTACTTTATCCATCGAAGAGCCTGCGCGGATCAGTTCGGCTTCCAATTCTTTCAGCACGATCTCTGTATGCGCCTTGATCTCGAATGGCGCAACGTGTGCGCCCTTACCGGCGATATAAACCAAACCATTATATTTGGTATGACCGGAGAAGAGAGGGACATCCTGCTCATAGGTAATATTCCCGCCCTTTTTTTCACCGGGCGTGGTTGCGGATGCGGGGCTGCCCATTGCTTTTGCCGCTACGCCGATGCCGGCTACTCCTGCTATCGAAGCAAATAATTTCTTTAATACGGATCTCCGTTGTTGTTCCATAAATTATAATTAAAAGGATGAATAAAAAAAGTATCCGGCTATTGGATCGCTGGGGTCAGGATCTCCTTTACTCTTTTTGCCACGATCTCCACCTGTTCGGGTTGCAGTAAGACGACACCGATGGACAACTTATCCCTGCCGCCGGCAAAAATACTTGGCTTGCCTGCAAGCAACTGCTTTACCACTTCGGCCGGCGTAATTTTTACCTTTGTCTGGTTCCAGGTTACTGTCATACTGGGAAAGGCGTTGGCCGGCCCCTTGGGAATACGGGTTTCCGAAACGATGGTTGGGATACCCGACAGGTAATTGCCGATGAATTTTATACGGTCCAGCCAATCCTGCCAATCTTTTTTATGGTCCCTTTGAAGATAGGACTTCAATGCCGCATACATTCCAAAAATTTCTTCCTTATTCACTTTCATGGGGCGGCCAATCGGACACTCATGGGGACTGTGATTGAGCTTGGCGGCTTCGATAAGGTCCTTTCTTCCAAAAAGAAGTCCGGCGCTCTGTGGGCCGCGGATCATCTTGCCTCCCGAGAAAGTAACGAGATCGAACCCGATCTTCTGAAATTTGAACAGGTTTTCCACGGGAGGGACGTCAGCTGCAGCATCGATAAAAGCAGGTATGTTGTGGCGTCTGGCTACCGCTACAAAATCTTCATGGGTAATGCTCGAACTATCCGCGGCATTAAAGTACAGGGCCATGACGGTATTCTCATTGATGGCCTTCTCCATCTCCCCGGCGCCTTCTACGTCTACGATCTTTACGCCTGTGTTCCTTACCGCCTGATCGAACAGATAGCGATGCGACTTCTGCATGATCACTTCTTTCTGCGGGCCGGGCAGGTTGGGCAGTTGTCTGATCTTTTGCTGGTCGTTGCCGGTGATACAAGCGGCTGTGCCGATGGTCAGCGCACAAGCAGCACCCGAAGTAACCATGGCGGCTTCTGCGTGCAGCATCTCTGCGATCCTGGCGCCTGCCTTGTCCTGCAGTTCGTACATATTGGCAAAGTCATGGGAGGTAGTGTTGATCGCCTCCAAAACTTCCGGAAGCATCAGGGAGCCTGATAAAAAGGTCATCGTTACCAGCGCATTAATTATTGGCGTTACGCCGAGTTCGCTGAACAGGTCAACTTTTTCACCGGCGGAGTTTACCACCGGAGAACCTGCCGCGGGCGGCGCAGCGATCACGGCTTGCAGTGGAAGGACCCCTGCCAATGGCAACAGGGACACTTTCTTAATTACGTCTCTTCTTTTCATATAGTAAAGTTTTTATGTTTTACACTTATTTACCCCGAAGCATTTTCCATTCCCGGCCGGGTTCGTCCACACGGAAGCTTTCTATATTGCCTTTGTCCATCAGGGTCACGAAAACCGTGCGCCCGTCCTTTCCGCCAAAAGCTACATTGGTCGTACGTTTACCGGCAGTCGGGATCTCCCTGAGGATCTCGCCTTTTGGAGAGATCTTCGCCACCACCCCCTTCCCGAACCGGGCGATATAGATATTCCCTTTAATATCGCAACGCATACCATCCACGGTAAAGTCGGGGAATTTGATCAGCACTCTTCTGTTGCTGATGTTACCGTCCCTGAGATCGTAGGCCCAGATATACCTGCCGCCATTTACGTAAAGTGTATTTTCATCGGGACTTACTTCAATACCATTGGCCGCGCCCTCACTCACGGAGTCGAGCAGGGTCATTTTACCATTCGGGTCGACTCTCCAGATACGTCCGGTGTTCGAATTGAAATCGGGGTCGCTGGCATACAGCCTGTCCTGACCATCGATGGCGATATCATTGGGCTGATGCATGATAGGTTCGTGGGCCAGCACGGTGACAACATGCGTTGCTGGGTCAACCTTCAAAATGTTATGCCCGGTGTAATCGGCAATAAGCATATTCCCATGGCTGTCAAAACGGATCCCATTACCCGTGCTTCCTTCGGGAAGATTGAGATATACAGAGGCTGTACCGTCGTCGAGGATCCTGGCGATGGTCCCCTGTTTTTGGAAGTTCACCGCATACAGCACCCCATCTTTGTCCACCGCGGGACCTTCCACATCGCTGGTGAAGCTACCCACGGGGGTGAATGCAGACGCCGTGAACAATTTTGTTTTAGCAGTCTGCTGGGCGCAAGCGGCCAGTCCGCTGAAAAGCGAGAACGTCGTAAGCGTAATAAAATGTTGTATAGTTGTCATGGAAAAGAATTTTAGTCCGGTAATGCAAAGGCCATAATCATCCCGGCAGGATGGGTTTTATCGCCGGCTACAGAAACTGCGATGTATTGTTTACCGCCTACCATATACGAGGACGGCGAGGAAGATGAAAATGACGGCAGCGTATACTCCCATATTAGTTTGCCCGTCTTCTTGTCGTAGGCTTGCAACTTTTTATCATGCCCGCCGCCGAGGATGACCAGCCCTCCGCCGGTGACGATCGGGCCTGGTGAACCGGTGGACCCCGTAGAAGGAGCGCCTTTTTTTTGCTGCTCTTCAAGGTTGCCTGCGGGAACGGTCCACAAATAGTCCCCGGTACTCAGGTCGATGGCATTCAAGGTGCCGTAAGGCGGCTTGATAGAGGGACGGCCTTGCAGGTCACGCAGTTGATAATAGGCGAGGGTGTTGAGATATATTACACTGGTGTCCTTATGTGATGTGTCGTCTTTGACCAGTGAGTTCGTCGTACGGTTATGCCGGATTTCATTCAGATCATAGTCATTGGGTATCGAAGGATCCCTTCTTTTTTCAAAAAGGAAGTCGATAACAGCCTTTTCCTTACCGTTCAGTATCCGGGCAAATGGGGGCATTTTACCTCCGCCTTCGCGTACCCTTTTCAGCGCCTGCTCTTCCGACATCCTTTTATTCAAGCCGATCAGCGACGGGTACAGGGGTTCGCTGCCGGTCCTGTCCGGCTTGTGGCATGATGCGCAATAGGTGATATAGACTGCCCTTCCGTCCACGTGCGCTTCTTCTTTACCGGACAATTTGGAGTTGTCGATCCTGACGAGATGATCTATCTCGGGAGATTCGTTTGATTTCAGATAGATCACGCCTGTGGTGGGGTCGTAAGCGGCGCCGCCCCATTCCGAGCCGCCGATGGTGCCGGGAAAATTGATGGAACCCTTCAGGGAGGGCGGTGTAAAGAGGCCGTCATTTCTTGAACGTCTGAGTAACTGTACCAGCGAGTCGTGCGCTTCAGGTGAAAAGCCGGAAAGGTCGTCTTCCGTCAAAGTCTGGCGGGCATAGGGTTTGGGTTTTAGGGGGAAGGGCTGTGTAGGAGAGGCTTTCTCGCCTGGAACATCGGAGGCCGGCACCGGCCGTTCCTCTATGGGGAACAACGATTCGCCGGTTTCGCGATTGAGCACATACAGAAAACCCACCTTGGAGGTTTGCGCCACTGCATCGATCTTCTTCCCATCGCGGGTCAGGGTCACCAGGTTGGGAGGTGCGGGCAGATCATAGTCCCACAGGTCGTGGTGAATGGTCTGAAAATGCCAGATATATTTACCTGTCTTTGCGTCCAGCGCGACCACGCTGTTCCCAAAGAGATTTTGACCTTCGCGGTCGGCGCCATAGAAATCATAGGCCGGTGAGCCTGTGGCAAGGAATACCATGCCTCTTTTCCCGTCCACGCTCATGCCGCCCCAGTCGTTGGCGCCGCCCGCGTACTTCCAGGCATCTTTCGGCCATGTTTCATAGCCGAATTCGCCCGGCAGGGGAATGGTGTGGAAGGTCCATACCAGTTTCCCCGTGCGCACATTGTAAGCCCTTACATATCCGGGCTGTGCGCCATAGAGTTCCGACACTTCATTACCGATGATGATCAGGTCCTGGTATATGATGCCGGGAGAAGTGGGTTTTATTGAAATTAATTTTGGATCATCTCTTATACCCACATTCATGCTTACCCAACCGCTGTCTCCAAAATCAGGGATGACCTTGCCTGTCCCGGCATTGACGGCAAACAGACGGTCGCCTCCTGTGAAAAGGATCCGTTTGTCTTTGCCCAGGGAGTCCTCCCAGTAGGTCACACCCCGGAAGGAGCCGCCGCCGGGGCCGCCATCGAAGGGGTCGAACCCCCATATCTTCCGGCCTGTCCTGGCGTCGAGGGCATAGATCCTGTGCCGGGCGGACGCGGTGTACATCACTCCGTCCACGATGATGGGATTGCACTGGCTGCCGTTGAAGCGTGAGCCTCCTGCCGCATCGTCGGGATAAAATGTCCAGGCCACCTGCAGTTTGTTCACGTTGTCGGGATTGATCTGGTTAAAGGCCGAGTAGCTGGTGCTGGCAGCATCTGCTTTGTAGGCGCCCCACGACCTGTCCTTTTCCTCCTGACAGGAAGAACAGAGGATCACTGCCAGGAGAAGACAAACATAGTTATTTGATAAGTTCGCGTACATATTCGATTAGTTTCGGGTTGCCGGACGCTGGTTTAATATCGCCGGGAAGTTTTCTTAAAAACCATTGCATAGTCCATGAGAATGATTGCCCGGGCTGAAGTTCGGTGTAGGCGCCCTGGTGTTCGATCTCCACGTAACTTTTTTGGGGAACGGATCTATTGGCGTACAATTCCACTTCGCCTTCTTTCGGGGCTGTCGATCCAAAAGGAATATCGGGAAATTTTTTGATAAGAATGATATCTCCATTGACCTCAGCAAACCAGCCTTCGCCGCCGTCCGTGTAAATCTGCGAATCACCCCGGGCGGGTATTTTTTTCTGGTCGTAGATATACCAGCAGATGCCGTTGTCGATCCGGGTCTGGGGTATCAGTCCGCCGCGGAGGGTGTCCTTACCCATGGGAAAGAACGCAAAGCCGCCGGGATGCACCCTGGTCACTTCCCAGGGCGCCACTTTTCTGACAGCACCGGAATGGTTGCTGATGACATACACAAGGTTATAAAGCCCTTTTTTGGGGTCTGCCGAGAATATCTTGGTAACGGCCAACCCTGTTTTGGGATCGGCCGGACCATCCATTTTTATTTTGCTGTCTTCCAGCCGTGTAGTGTAGGGTTTGTTGTCCCACTCCGCTGGTGGCGGCCAGTTCCAGTCGCTTTGCGGGCTGGGCCAAAAGGTCGAGCCCCAATTATAGTTGTTCACCATACTGTCGGTGAGAAAATTCGTACCTTCTATCGTAAGGTGCGTGATCCTTCCCCCGTTGGAGGGATCGATACCCATCGACTGCCCCTTGAGGCTGCTGAGTTCATACCGGACACCCTTTTTAACAGGCAATGTCCTCTGTGGCATGCAGACCGCCGGAATAAGAGCACAGCAACCCGCCAACCACCATTTAAATTTCATACGTTATTTTGGGATTTATTAGTTCCAGTCATTTGCTACGTCATTAGCCACATCCTTGTTGGATTGTCTTTCGCCCAATGGAATGGGCAGCAGTTCATGTTTGTCTTCGAAAGCATGCTGAGCCGAGCCCGATGGCGGACGCTCTGTATTCATCGTTTGTTTGGCTATGCCCCATCTCCTGAGATCGAACCACCTTGACTGTTCGCCCGCCAGTTCGATCTGCCGCTCTCTCCTCAGCGCAACCCGGGCATCGGCCTGGTCAAGTGAAATAGGGTAGTTCACTGCCATGACGGAGGGCCTGTTCCTGACGTCATTGATCAGCCCTATCGCTGCCGGCAGCCTGATACCCTGTTCGATATAACATTCGGCCAGCATGAGCTTTACATCCGCATAGCGTACTACATGGGTGTTGATACCGCTCATGGGAGCCTGCGTAAATTGCTGGAATTCGTAAGGTTCATATTTTCTCCAGGTGGTAGGCAGGGGAGGGGGAACGCCTTGAAATATCTGTTGGTCCGAGTAAAGCATTGGGCCGCTGGCACAATGATCGCAGATGGTTTCGTCACCGCCCGAGCCCGGAGAGCCATAATAGGTCAGCGGAGCGCGTGGATCCAGGTACGGCGTGCCGGATACAGGATTGGGATATGAATAGGCTGACACCTGCGCATCGGAAACAACGACATTATACCAGTCGTTAAAACCATACTCCTGGGCCCTTCCCGTATGTGCGGTCTTCCCATCTGCCCCTTCCCATCCGCCAAACATATAATATTGGGTATTTGGTGTTGTATATACATGGTTTACCGCGAATACCACTTCCGGGGAATTGATATTGTCTTCCGAGAACAGATGATCAAAGCTGGGGTCCAGACTATAGTTAAAGGGAGGTTGGGTCAGTTTTTCAAACTGTTGTGCGGCGAGATCGTACTTATGTTGCGAGAGATAGACTTTTCCCAGGAAGGCTATAGCCGCCCCCTGTGTGGCGCGGCCGCGATCTTCGGCATCATTCGTATATACCACAGGCAGGTCGGGGATCGCCGCGGTAAAATCGTCTTCTACCACTTTCCATACGTCCTGTACCGAAGCCCGGGGCTCCGCATTGCGAAGTGATGCGTCAAAATCCATTTTTAGCGGTACGCGGCCCCAGCAGGATACAAGATAGTAGTAGCCAAAGCCCCGTAGCCAGCGTGCTTCCGCGATGTACTGTTTTTTCAGAGCGGCTTCGTCTGCACCGTCGGGCTTCCAGTTCTCATCCATTACTTTAAGCGCCAGGTTAGCCCGGAAGATCATCCGGTACAAGGATGCCCACATCATGACGATGTCATCATTGTTGTTGGTAAAGCTGTAATCGGCCAGCTGCAATTCCGTACCCACCAGCGAGAATGCGGGCGAAGCGTCGTTGGCCAGCAGATCGAAGTTGAAATACCACTCGCGGGACATCATGCCTCCGTTGTTGAATACAGCATACGTTGCAATGATCGCTTCGTTAAATTGTTTTTTCGATTTGAAATAAGTAGTTGCGTCGTACGCATTTTCATTTTTTGTATCCAGCAGGCTCTTGCTGCAGCTCCCGGAGAGGATCAGGGCAGCAGAGAGAACCGAAATTATTTTTGTTTTCATCTTTTTAATTTTTTGGCTGAATCTTCATGAATGGATGGTTAAAATATAACTCTTGCGCCTATCTGGAAACTGCGTGAGTGAGGGTAACCGCCTACATCCACGCCGCGGGTAAAGATACCTCCCCCTACCTCCGGGTCGAACCCGGTGTATTTTGTAAAGGTGAACAGGTTTTGAGCCGTGACATAGATCCTGAGACTGGAAAAAGTATTATGGGTCGTCAGCTTCAGCCTATCCGAAGGGAAGGTGTAACCCAGGGTCACATTCCGTACCCGGAGATAGGCCCCATTCTCCACATACCAGGAAGAGACGCGCTGCAGATTGCTGGGTACATGCTGCCCGATGCGGGAAATGTCCGTGACGTCGCCGGGTTTTTGCCAGCGATCGAGTATATCCACTTTCCCGTTGAACGGCAGGGCAAATCCTTTCATATAGTAGTTAAGGCCGTTGATGAGATCCACGCCACCCAGGCCCTGGAGGCCGATCATCAGATCCAGTTTCTTCCAGGACAGGCCGATGTTGCCGCCATAGCTCCACTTCGGAATGGGATTGCCGATGACGGTCTGGTCCGCATCGGTTACTCTGCCGTCCCCGTTGATGTCTTTGTAGATCCGGTCGCCAGGCGCAAGACCATTCTGATACACCGCATTGGGATCTCCTGTTTTTTGCCGGGCAATGGCGTTGTATTTCTCGATGTCTTTGTCGTCGATGGCCACATGGTCATATACGAACCCATAGAACGCTCCGATAGTAGAGCCTACGTCGGTGATAGTGGAGTTGGGAACATCGAAGAAGCTGCCGTCATGAATAGGCACTGCACCTTGCGTACCGAGAGAGGTAACCCGGTTGATATTATAGGAGACATTCAGGCTGACGTTGTAGGAAAAGTCGCCTGCACGGTTGGCAAACCCGGCTGTGACTTCGAAACCCCGGTTGTAAGCAGAAGCCGCGTTGATCAGCTGCTGGTTGCCCGCACCGGAAACACCTCCATAGCCGGTGGAATAGGGCAGAGGTACCTTCACCAGCAAGTCGCGGTTGTCCCTGTTGTAATAGCCTACGCTCAGCATAAGCTTGTTTTTGAGAAATCCCGCATCGATGCCGATGTCGGTGGAATAGGTAGTTTCCCATTTCAGGTTGGGAGTGAAAGGAATGGCCACGGTAGCGCCGTTTACAAGGGTTTCGTTGGGCCCCAGGGGATATACCACGGTATTGTTGGCGCCCGTCCATACATTCGACTGATAGGCATATCCGTCTATGTTCGAGTTACCCGTCTTACCCCAGCTGCCGCGGAGCTTTAGCTCGGAAATAAAGGACTGTTTGGGCATAAAAGGTTCATCGGATAACCGCCAGGCCAGGCCAACTGAAGGAAAATAACCTACGCGGTACCTGGGTGCAAACAGGGAAGTGGCATCCTTCCGGATTGTTCCCGAGAGAATGTATTTTTCGTTCAGGGTGTAGTTCAAACGGCCGAAATAGGAAATGAACCGTTCGGATGAATTGGCGCTGGCAAGCTTGATCGCTGAGGTCTTCGCCGCACCGATCTGATGGATATCACTGTTGGCGAAATCGCTGCCGGTGAGGTTTACCGACCGTAAAAGGCCGGCATTGTTGTAGGACATGCCGGCGGTGAGGCTTAAGCCATGTATACCGAAGGTCTTGTCGTAGTTGAAGTAGTTCTCGAAAATATATCCGAGCGTATAGAAATAGGATTCGCTGATCTGGCTTTGTGTGACCAGTTGGTTTGCCGCGTAGGTGGGATTGAAATTATAGCTTTGTTCAAAATCGTAGGTGATCCCCATTTGCGACCGGAACTTCAGCCCGCTGAATAGCTGCGCTTCGCCGTACAATTGCAGATAGTTGTTGAATCCGCGATCCTTGACGTCCCGGAGGGAAGGTTGGATCAGAGGGTTCCGGCTGTCATTCGCATCCTTTGCGCTGGTGGCGATGCCAAAGCCGCCAAGAAGATTGGTGGAATCGTACACCGGAATATACGGCGGCATCCGCAACCCATCTACCAGATTGGCTGCCTGCCCTCTGTTCAAACGATAGCGGATATTAAGCTGCTGGCCGAACTTAAATATTTTACCTACTTTTTCTTCCAGGTTCACCCGGAGGTTTAATCGCTGGAAATCCCTTCCGATGACTTGCCCGGACTGCTTGGTATATCCAGCCGAAATATTGTAGTTCATCGTTTCCGAAGAGCCGCCGAGACTCAGATGGTGCTCCTGTATCTTGCCGGTGCGGAACATGACATCCTGCCAATTCGTCCGGGTCACCAGGGCGTCGGACGAATTCAGGTAAGCGGGAAGGCTGACATCGGGATTATTCTTAAACCATTCTCTGACAATCGTGACGTATTGTTCGGCATTCATCAGGTGGAAAGTCTTCCAGGGTCTGGAAAAGCCCACATATCCGTCATAAGCGACTTCGGGTTTCCGGTTCTTCGGGCGGCGTGTAGTGACGATCACCACCCCATTGGCGCCCTGCGCGCCATAGATGGCCACGGAAGCCGCATCCTTCAGCACAGTGATATCCTGGATATCGTAAGGGCTGATGGAATTGAAAACTCCGATGTTGCTCTGGATCCCATCGATCACATACAGGGGTGACGTATTGGTGAAGCTGCCTGTTCCCCGTATCACGATGCTGGATCCGGCGCCGGGACTTCCATCATCGTCCAGCACCTGGACGCCGGCCATCTTGCCCTGTATCAACTGTGATACATTACTGGTGGATACATCTCCGAAGTCTTTGGCAGTAGCCACGCCTACAGCGCCGGTGAGATCCTTCTTTTTTCGCGTGCCGTATCCCACAACGACCACTTCATTCAGGTCGCCAGCGGAGATCTGCAACGAAATATCGATCGAAGTGCGACGATTAACAGGCACTTCCTTTGCGACCAGGCCTGTATAAGTAAAGATCAGTACATCGGTGGGCTCTGCGGAAATCGTATACGTGCCATCATCGTTGGAGAGGCTGACCGTGCTCTTCCCTTTTATGGAGATCGTAACACCCGCCAGCGGTTCGCCCCGTTGATTTTGTACACGCCCTTTGATCACGATGGGGTCGGGCGTTTCTACCCCGGCCGCGGAAGGGCGGACTTCCGGCGCTGCGGTCCGGAGCTTGATCAGCACCACATTGTCGATGATGGAATACGACAATGGCTGACCTTTAAGACAAGCGTTCAAAGCTTCCTGTAATGGAACCCCTTTCACATTGATGGTAACGGGTTTCAATGACCGAAGCGTTTGTTCATCCCACATAAACGAAATGCCCGTCTGTCTTCTGATCTCCTTGAATACCTCGCCCAGCGGGGCATTCTTAAAGTTCAAGCTCACATTCTGGGTAAACCCCTTTGTATTGGCCTGCATGGTAAGGGAAAGGAGCAGGAAGAGCGGCAGTTTCCCGCATAAAGCCGTAAATTGCATAAAATTGCAAAGTTTTGGTTTGGTGAATAGATGCAGATGTGTATTTATCCCTGGATCACTGGATAATTACTTTCTTTTCTTCGAGCCGGCTTTTGATTCCACTTTCCTGAAGCGCTTTCAGCATAGTCGACAGATTCACGTTCCTGCTGATCGACCCCCCGAATTTCCGGTCGGGCATATTCCCTTCAAACACTACCTGTATATCGTACCAGCGGGCCATTTGCCTTGCTAAAGCGCCAATATCCGTGCCTTTCATCATAAAATACTCGTTCTTCCAGGCGACTACAGCCTCTGTGTCGATCTTTTCCTCTACCCGGATATCCGAAGCGCCGCTGACACTGGCCTGTTCGCCGGGCTTCAGCATAGCCGCCCGGCCGCGGGCATCGCGTACGCGCACGCTGCCTTCCAGCAGGGTCACCTTCATAGCCGACTCGTCCGCATAGGTATTAACGTTAAAATGGGTGCCCAGGACCTCGGTGGTCAATCCGCGCGAAGACACATAAAACTGCCGATGGGGATCCTTACTAACCTCAAAATAGGCTTCGCCTGTAATCTCCACGTTCCGTGCAGAGCCAGTAAACGCCACCGGGTAGCGCATAGAGCTTTCCGCATTCAGCCAGACCCGGGTGCCGTCTGACAAGATCAGGTGTACTATCCGGCTTCCCCGGGGAACAGTCAGCACATTGTACCGGATCTCCTTCGCGTCTGCCACAGACTCATACACTATGCCGTCCGCCTCTTTTACTACCCGGGTGTTTCCTTCAAAGGCGATGGTACCATCGGGGATGCTGTCCAGATATAGTTTTTCGCCATTTGTCAGCGTGATGAGGGCACGGGCCGTCTGTGGCGCTTGTACTTCCCGGACGCTGAGGGCTGCATAAGAGAATTGATCTTTTTTGTTACGGGACGAAAAACTGTGATAAACCGCGACGCCTGAAAGCAGTAGTAAAATCGCCGCAGCCGCGTGCCACCATTGAACGGACCGGCGGGGTAAATCCAGCACCCTGCCTTTCTCCTGCGCTATCCGTTGCTGCAGACTGGCAAAAATTTCTTCTCTGATATCTTCGGATGTAGTGGGGACATCAACCCGTATCGTCTCGGTTTCGCCGGGATTGACCGTATCATACCACTCATGCAGCATGGCATTTTCCTCGGCGCTCGAGGTGCCTTTCAGGTATTTTTTTGCAAGTTCTCTGATCTCGCTGTCCGTAAGTTTTTTTCTGGTCACAATAGTATAGAGACACCAGACATGAAGTGGTACGCAGAAAGTTTAAAAAAATATAAAAAAGAGGGGTGAGTCCAGTTTTTGCAGGCGGTGGCGCATGATATTCATTACTTTGCCTACATATCTTTCGGCAGTCCGGGGAGAGACGCCTAACTGTTCAGCCACAGATGCCAGAGGTTCGTCCATGAGTTTGTGGTGGAGGAAGACGATCCTGTAGTTTTCCGGCAGGCTTTCCGAAAAATGCATGAGAAGATCAAGCAGTTGTTTGTTATCCAGATCGAAATCTCCTGCGTCCTGCTTTTGTCCCCAGAATTTGCGGTGCAATCCGGCCTTTCTTTTTTCATTGGCCAGATGTCTGTAGATCGCATACCTTGTCATCGCAGCGAGATAAAAGGGAAGGTTTTGTATCTCAAGATGTTGGCGTTTCTGCCATAGGGCAAAAAACACGTTCTGTACGATCTCCTTGGCATCCTCGGCCGACTGAAGGCGTTTGTGTGCAATGAAGAACAACTTCTCCCAATACAAGTTATATATCTGAGTAAAAGCCTGCTCATCGCCTGCCTTAAGCCGGGAAAGCAGTTCAGTGCCGGTATCGTTAGTGTTTGGCGTCAAAAAAGCAGATGGTTCTTATAAAAATATCAAAATTCCGGCGATTTCATATAAAATCCTGTGGGAAGTCTTAACATTTTATTAGGACGGTATTGCCGCACGTAAAAAGATACGAGTTTTTGGCCTGAGTTGATCGGAGTTGACCTAACTTTGCCAACTGTTATGAAAAAGGTACAAATCATCATACTTGTGGCAATTGCCGTGGCTGTAGCGACCCTCATCAGCTTTATGGGTAATCTATCTACCTACGAGACTATTGCCTCCGCCAGACAGAAACCTGGTAAAACCGTCACGATCATCGCTCACCTGGACAACAAACTGCCCATCGAGTATGACCCGGTGAAAAATCCCAACTACGTCAGTTTTCATATCACCGACACTCTGGGGGGTACGGCGAAGGTGGTTTATCATTTCGAGAAGCCCTATGATCTGGAAAAGGCAGAAAGGGTTACATTGAAAGGAAAGATGAACGGGGATGTATTTGAGATATCCCGTAAGGACGGTATCCTTTTGAAATGTCCTTCCAAATACAAGGATGATCCAAATGCGGCCAAGAAAGAACTGACTCAAAACTAATGTCCCATCATGGAATATATAGGTGAACACCTTTTGCCCGGGAAGATCGGGCACTTTTTCGCTGTCCTTTCACTGGCTGCCAGTTTTGTTGCGATGATCGCCTATTTTAAAGCCACCAATGCAAAGACGCCGGAGGAAGAGCGGAACTGGAGGAAAATGGGAAGGATCGCTTTTGGGATTGATGTGCTGGCCGTTTTCGCCGTATTGTTCACCATCATCTATATCGTATCCAGTCGTTATTTCGAGTACAATTTTGTCTGGGAGCATTCCAGCCGGGCCCTTCCCTTGAATTATCTGCTGGCCTGTATCTGGGAGGCCCAGGAGGGGAGTTTTCTCTTATGGACCATCTGGCTTTGCGTACTCGGCGCCATCCTTGTCCGGAAAGCAGGCAAATGGGAAGCGCCTGTAATGACAGTGATGACCTTTGCCTTGTTCTGTGTGGCGACCATGATCCTCGGGATCTATGTATTCGGGCATAACATCGGCATCAATCCCTTTATCCTGCTGCGTGAAAAAATGACCGGTGCACCCATCTTCCAACGCGCGGATTATCTCAGTTTTCCCCAGATGAAGGATGGGCAAGGGCTTTCCGCTCTGCTACAGAATTACTGGATGGTCATTCATCCGCCTATTCTATTTCTTGGATTTGCATCTACCATCGTGCCCTTTGCCTATGCTATCGCAGGGCTTTGGAAGAAGCAATACGGCGAATGGACAAAGATCGCGTTGCCCTGGACCCTCTTTTCCGCCTGTATATTGGGTACGGGTATCATGATGGGGGCCGCCTGGGCCTATGAATCCCTCAGTTTTGCCGGCTACTGGGCCTGGGACCCGGTGGAGAACGCCTCGCTGGTGCCCTGGCTGATCATGGTGGCAGGGCTGCATACGCAGGTAGTATACAATGCAACGGGCCATTCGCTGCGGGCTACATATTTCTTCCTGATCACCCAGTTTATCATGATCCTGTATTCCACCTTCCTTACCCGCAGCGGGGTATTGGGTGATACTTCCGTGCATGCTTTTGTGGACTCCGGGATGAATGTGCAGCTGGGGCTCTTTGTCCTTGTCTTTCTTTTTCCGGCGTATATCCTCTTTATTGCCCGTTATAAAAAAATCCCCTTTATCGCAAAAGAGGAGCACTCCAGCTCCCGGGAATTCTGGATGTTCATCGGTTCGCTGATACTTTTTCTTACGTCCATATTTGTGATCGTCTCTACTTCCCTGCCAGTGATCAATCTGTTCAAAAAAGAAAAGCTGGCGACAAACGACGACCCCACCTTTGCTTACAACCGGGTAGTGATCTTTATTGCTGTGCTGCTGGGGCTTTTAACTGCCATTACGCAATTCCTGAAATACAAACAAACCTCCAGGGAATACCTGGTAAAAAAGATAGGGATCCCTACCGTGATAGCCATTGTGTGCTCTATTCTTGTCAGTGTTTTTGGGGGTATCAACTATGATAAGTATGGCGCGGGCTTTATGGTGGCTATTCACCTGGCTATGTTCGCCGCCATCTATGCTGTCGTGGCCAATGCCGCGTATATCTACAGCGGTATGCGGGGCAAGCTGAAGGCTGCCGGTGCTTCCGTGGCGCATGTTGGATTCGGGCTCATGCTGATAGGCATTTTGTTCTCTTCCGCCAAGAAGGAGGTGCTATCTCATAACACTACGGGCATCCTGCTCAGTTTTGATCCAGAGTCCAAGCAGGATCCCCTGGAGAATATCACCCTGCTGAAGGGGGTACGCACCGATATGGGAAAATACTGGACCACGTTCATCGACGGCGACTCCGTGGATCCCCGCAGTAAAGCGCAATACTTTCATGTGCGTTTTGAGAAGAAAGATGGTTCCCGGAATTTTGATCTGTATCCACATTGGCTGAAGTCGAGCAAGGGACAACAACAAATCTCGGCCAACCCGGACAAGTACCATTATTTTGACAGGGACATTTTCAGCTATATCACGGCCGCCGACAATCCGGAACAACACAGGGGGGATACTGTTCAATTCAGGAGCCATCCTGTTACCATCGGCGATACCATCTTTTATTCCAAGGGGTTGATCATCCTGGATTCCGTTGTGTTTAACCCGGAAAAATATCATTTTGGTCCCGGAGATACCGCATTTATGGCCAAGTTGAGGGTGATAAGCAAGGATAGCATGCATTACACCGCCACTCCTGTCTATTCGGTGAAAGGAAACCAGGCTCAATTTATCCAGGATACCGTCTTTGCTCAAAATCTGGCATTCCGCTTTAACGGGCTGGCCGGAGGCCGTAAGATAGACCTGGGTGTAAAGGAATCCGGCGCCATGATCCCTTTTGTAGCTTTAAAAGTTTATGAATTCCCGCAGATCAACATCCTCTGGATCGGGACGATCATCATGATCATCGGGTTCATTATGAGCCTGGTATGGAGAAGGCGGCAGGCTAGGGTGCTAGAACGGACCGAAGGTTCGTTGGCCGTAACCGAGCGCAGCGAAGGTTATGCCCGAGGAGGAGCGTGACGAAGCAGCTCCGACGAAGGGCCAGATATTAGATATTCGGCGCAATTGAACTATATTTAGTTGAGGTTCAATTGCGCACAATAATTTAACATTTCCAAAGGGTTACAATGGTGGTATGAGGGGTATAAATTGTGAAGGCTTTTTGTTAATTTTAAGACTATCATGGCCCGCCGCACAAAAAAATACCTGCCACTGCTGACTGTCTTCGTACTCATGATGGCGGTGCATGGTGCGTATGCGCAGGAAGATACAAGTAGCATTCCCCGTCCTGAGTTAGGTCCTTACGACACTATACCTGTGCCAGCCAAAGTATATGGAGGCGAATGGATGCCGGCCCATACGGAAGAATGGGTATGGGTGACGGCCAGGATGACCGCGGCTTCCCGCAGAAAGTGGGAAGAATGGACACGCTTACGTAATGCGGTCTACGTCACTTATCCATATGCCCGCAAGGCAGGCATGATCATCAATGAAATGAATGCCAAACTGGCCCTGCTGGACAAACCCGCGGATCGAAAGGCCTACCTGGAATCCCGGGAAAAGGAGTTAAAAAAGGAATTCTCCGACCCATTGGAGAAGCTATCCGTATATCAGGGGAAGGTGCTTATGAAGCTGATCAACCGTCAAACGGGCAACAACTGTTACAATCTTATCAAGGAATATAAAGGGGGGCTAACAGCCAGGGTTTATCAGACGGTGGCTTTTTTCTTCGGCAGTAATCTCAAGCAGCCCTACGATCCAAAGGGAGACGACAAGGTCATCGAAAGCATCGTCATGGAAGTGGAGCGGATGTATCATGGGTAGGGTTTTTGCCGGCACGGCAGAAGGTGTCTGACTGATCTACAGCTTATGTATCTTCTCGATCAGGCCCGTGGTGGAAAAGCCGGGTACGATGGGATTTATCACTACTCTTCCCCCGGCTGCAATGACTTCCCTGGCGCCTACTATCTGGTCCAATGTATAATCTCCTCCTTTTACCAGCACATCCGGCTGTACGGCTTTTATCAGTTCCAGGGGGGTATCTTCATCGAACAGTATTACTGCGTCAACCATGAGCAGGGAGGCGAGGACGGTGGAGCGGGCATCCTGGGGATTGATAGGACGTTGATCGCCTTTCAGTCGGCGGGTGGATGCGTCGGAGTTCACGCCGACAATAAGAAAGTCGGCTTCTCTGGCAGCGTCGGATAAAGAAGATATATGTCCTTTGTGCAGGATGTCAAAACATCCGTTGGTAAAAGCAATGGTCTTGCCAAGGAGCCGCCAGCGGCGTGCCTGGTGGAGGAGGACAGGAAGGTCAAGTATTTTCTGTTGAATAATTTGTGGTTGCTTCATATTTTCTTCTGTTTACCCTTGGTAAGAGTATAAAACTTGTCACGCCGAATACGATAAAGCTAAGTAACTGTCCGAACCAGAGGAGCCAGCCAAGCGCCTCGCCGTAGGGATTGCCTGCGACGCCATAAAAGGCGACCGTCTTCTCTACCAATAAAGCATAGGCGCCGATGCCACCCGGAGAGACGATCATACCTACGCTACCCATTGCCAGGACGCTCAATGCATCCACGATGGAGAGATGCCGGGTTTCGCTGATGGCGAAAAAGCCAAACCAGGTGCTGAGCAGATATAAGACCCAGATACTGATAGTATATACAAAGAAAAGGGGTTTATTCTTTACGCCCTTTACGCTGGTGAGCCCATGCCAGATGTTGACGGCAATACCCTTTATCTTTTGCACCAGGTTGATATGGCCAAAGCGGCGGAGGAGGAAACGTATGATAAGGAACAACACTACCAGACCGCCGAGGAGCGCGAGGATCTTTAGATAAGATATCTGGCCGCTGGCGTTTTGAAAAAGTGCATTGAACTTATCGGCGGTGAGGGAATGGATAACGTCGAACTGAAAGATGAGCGTCAGACCAAATACCAGCAACAGGCAAAGGACGTCAAAAGCCCTTTCCGCCACGATAGTGCCTACCAGCTTATCTGCGGGTACTTTTTCATATCGGGCCAGAACGGTGCATTTTACCACTTCTCCCAGGCGTGGGGCGCCTACGTTAACAAAATACCCGATCATCACACCCAGGAAAAGATTGATCCGGGATGGCTTGTGACCCAACGGTTCTATCAGCTGCCGCCAGCGAAGGGCCCTTACCCAGTGGCTTGCCAGTAAAAGAAGAAGCACGGGTACCAGCAACCAATAGTTCGCACGGTGAAGGGCATCCTTTAGCTTTACCCAGTTCTCCCGATCCATATCTTTCAGGCTCAGCCACACAAAAAACGCTGCCAATGCAGCGAAGAAAAGATATTGAACGATCGTTGCCAGGAGTTTCTTCTTCATACTGCACCAAATTACAGCTTATTTCCTTCTTTTGGAAATACGATACGGGGAGTAAAACGCTTAGCTTCTTCGAAGTCCATACGGGCGTAAGAGATAACGATAACGATGTCCCCTACTGCGCCCTGTCTGGCAGCCGGCCCGTTGAGACAGCAGGTCCCCGAGCCTCTTTTACCTTTTATAAGATATGTCTCGATGCGTGAGCCGTTGTTGACGTTGACAATCTGAACTTTTTCGTTCTCAATCATGTTTGCGGCGTCCATCAGGTCTTCGTCCAGGGTCAGGCTTCCCACATAATTCAGATTTGCCTCCGTAATGACGGCCCGGTGTACTTTTGATTTAAGGATTTCTATGTCCATAATTTCTGCAAGATAACATTTCCACCGAATGTAAGGTTCACGGTGCAGCTTAACTACACTAATGACCCCTATGGCTTTACAAAGGCATATTATCGATGAGGCGGATCTCACCTATAAAAGCTGCGATCAGGGCGATGGATGGACGCACCTGTGCAGGTTGAGGTTCGAGGGTGACTGGGTCGGCTACAGACACATAGTCCACCCGGAAACCATTGGACTCCAAAAAGGAAACGGTCTTTTCTATGGTCCAACCATTTTTCAGGTGGAGCAGGGATTGGTAAATGGCGGGCGCTTTTTTACGCTGATCTTCCGACAGACGCATATTGCGACTGCTCATGGCCAGGCCATCTTCCTCCCGGACGATGGGGCAGGGGTGCAACAGGGTGGGGAGTTCCATGATCTCCAATAGTCTGCGGATCACCATACATTGCTGGTAGTCTTTCTGGCCCATAAAAAGATGATCGGGCCGGACGGCCTCGAGCAGCCGGCGCATTACCTGACAGACCCCCTGGAAATGTCCGGGACGGAAAGCGCCTTCCAACAGCGATTCCAACCTTCCGAGGTCATATTTCTCCAACCCTTTTACCCCTTCGGGATAAATCTCGGCCTCCTCGGGAAGGAAGAGGGCATCCGTACCCGCTTGCTCCAGCAGAAGGATATCTTTTTCTATCGTAATAGGATATTTCTGGAAATCCTTGGGGTCGTTGAACTGGGTTGGGTTGACAAAAATGCTGCAAATAGTAGCTTTTGCGTTTTTTTTAGATATATCAATAAGTGATATATGTCCTGCGTGTAAGGCTCCCATCGTGGGGACAAAACCTATGGACTTACCTGCCAATCGTTGTTTTTCAAGCCATCGGGAGAGGTCGGCCACTTTCTTTAATAAGATCATTTATGAGCTTTTAATGCCGTGGGGATGGGCCACAGCAACGATTTTACAATAAAATTGCGTACTTTTGCAAACTAATTTGGGGGGATTGCCCCTCTTACAAACTGGATTTTGTTAAGGTTCGTCTCATCAATTAATTCAAATAATGCTACAAAAAAAGCGAATTTTATTTATTGCCAACGAAATGTCGCCTTATTTAGAGTTGACAGAATTTGCAGAGATAGTGAACAAACTGGCAATTAAATCAAATGAAAGTGGGTTTGAAGTGCGTTGTATTATGCCGCGTTTTGGAGTGGTTAACGAGCGCAGGCATCGTCTTCATGAGGTAGTCCGTTTGTCGGGGATCAATGTAGCAGTAGACAATGATGATTTTCCATTACAGATCAAGGTTGCCAGTCTTCCCAATGCGCGTCTGCAGGTGTATTTCCTGGATAATGAGGATCTTTTTAAGCGAAAGTTCATCTTTCATGACGAGCAGGAGAAGTGGTTTGAAGATAATGGCCTCCGTACCGTATTCTATTGCAAGGGCGCCCTGGAGACTGTAAAGAAGTTTGGATGGCCGCCGGACGTCATCCATTGCAGCGGCTGGATGACAGGACTTATCCCCCTGTATTTGAAGACTGTTTATAAAAAAGAGCCGGTTTTTGCCCACAGCAAGTGCATTTTTACCATTGGGCAGAACACTTTTAAGGAAAAATTAGGGAATGACTTTCTCAAATTAGCCAATATACACGCCAACATCAAGGAAAAGGACCTGGAGCCCTATAAGGAAGCCAACAATACCGGCCTTTTCCGGGGTGGGGCCACCTATGCCGACGCCATTACCTTTGGTGCGGAAAAGGTAGACAAAAAGCTTGTGGACGAGTTTGGTAAGATCAGGGGTAAGAAAGTGCTTTCCTTTAATGCCGAATCTGACCTGAGTGATTATTTGCAATTGTATACCGACCTGAGCAAATAACTCTGTGCTCAGGCAATAATTTATGAAGAAATTACGATTCTGACATCTATCTTTGCGGGCATAAGAAAAACCCATTATTTTTTTTATTAAATCTTTAAAACTACATGCCTTATTTATTTACTTCCGAGAGCGTATCTGAAGGCCATCCCGATAAAGTGGCCGACCAGATATCTGATGCACTGATCGATCATTTCCTGGCCTTTGACCCCCAGTCAAAAGTAGCCTGTGAAACGCTGGTTACCACTGGTCAGGTGGTGCTGGCCGGTGAAGTAAAATCTAAGGCCTATCTGGATGTACAGGACATCGCCCGTGGTGTCATCCGCAAGATCGGGTACACCAAGAGTGAATATATGTTCGAAGCCAACTCCTGTGGTATCTTCTCCGCCATTCATGAACAATCTTCCGATATCAACCAGGGTGTTGACAGGAAGAAAAAGGAAGAACAGGGGGCGGGCGACCAGGGGATGATGTTTGGTTATGCCAGCAACGAGACGGAGGATTATATGCCTCTGGCATTAGACCTGGCCCATAAGATCCTGTTGGAACTGGCTGCCCTGAGAAGAGAGAACAAACAGATCAAATATCTCCGCCCCGACGCAAAAAGCCAGGTCACCCTGGAATATGACGATAATAACAAACCTGTGAGGATCGATGCTATCGTGGTTTCTACCCAGCATGATGATTTTGATACGGAAGCCAAGATGGCGGCAAAAATCAAGAAGGATATCGTCGAGATACTGATCCCCCGTGTAAAGGCAAAATACAAGAAATACGCCCGTCTGTTCAACGACCAGATCAAGTACCATATCAACCCCACCGGCAAGTTCGTCATCGGCGGTCCTCATGGGGACACCGGTCTTACAGGTCGTAAGATCATCGTGGATACCTACGGTGGCAAGGGGGCGCATGGAGGCGGCGCTTTTAGCGGGAAAGACCCTTCCAAGGTAGACCGCTCAGCCGCCTATGCCACGCGTCATATCGCCAAGAACCTGGTGGCAGCCGGCGTAGCCGACGAGATCCTGGTACAGGTGTCCTATGCTATCGGCGTAGCCCAGCCCACCAGCATCAACGTAAATACATATGGTACGGCCAAGGTCAAGCTGACGGACGGCCAGATCGCTAAAAAAGTGATGGAGCTGTTCGATATGCGTCCTTACTTTATCGAAACCCGTTTGAAGCTGCGCAATCCCATTTACAGCGAGACGGCTGCCTATGGTCATATGGGCCGTAAGCCTGAGCTGGTGGAAAAGACCTTTGTCTCTCCTGACGGCAAGGAAGTAAAGAGGAAAGTCGAGCTGTTCACCTGGGAAAAACTGGATTATGTTCCCAAGGTGAAGAAAGCCTTTGGCCTCAAATAATTTTAAACAACTAAAAGCAAAACCTCCCTACTGGGAGGTTTTTTGTTATGACAGATAATCCCTGGAAAATACTTTCCCAACGAGAGGTCTACGACAATAAGTGGATCGGTCTGACGGAATACGATGTCATCAACCCGGGAGGGGGTAAGGGCATCTATGGCAAAATCCATTTTAAAAACCTTGCCATCGGCATTCTACCGCTGGACGAAGATTTGAATACCTGGCTGGTGGGTCAATACCGCTTCCCCCTGGACCAGTATAGCTGGGAGATACCGGAAGGCGGGGGAGATCTTGCCATTCCACCTGTGGAATCGGCCCAACGGGAGCTGCTGGAAGAGACTGGTCTGGTAGCAAAAGAGTGGACGCCTCTTATCGAGCTGCATCTTTCCAATTCCGTCAGCGATGAGAAAGCCATTATTTTTTTGGCCCGGCAGTTGGAGCAACGAGAGCCTGAGCCTGAGGAAACAGAACAACTGGTGGTGCGCAAAGTACCGTTTGCGGAGGCCTATCGCATGGTGGAAGAAGGGGTTATCACGGACTCCATGTCTGTCGCAGCCATTTTGAAAGTAAAAATCATGTTGAATGAAGCAATCATCCCTCATCATCGGCCGGCAGCCTCTCGTTGAGGCTATCCGCTCAGGGAGGGCCATCGATAAGATATTGCTGCAACGCAATACTGCCGGGGAGGCCATTGTGGAGATCCGGCAACTGGCCAGAGAGAACAATATCCCTGTCCAGGTGGTCCCGGTGGAGAAGTTGAATTCTCTGACACGGGCTAATCACCAGGGGGTACTGGCATTTGCAGGGTTGGTACAATACCTTGACCTGCAACAGGTGATCGATCATGTGGTAGCGCAGGGGCAGACGCCCTTGTTTGTCATGTTAGACGGCGTTACGGATGTCCGTAACATCGGGGCCATTGCCCGGACAGCTCTTTGCTGTGGCGCCCAGGCGCTGATCATCCCTGACAAAGGCACGGGCGCACTCAATGAGGAGGCTATGAAATCTTCGGCCGGCGCGTTGGAACGTATCAATATCTGCCGGGTAAACAGTCTGCTAAAGGCGGTGGATAGTCTGCATCTCAACGGCATACAGGTATTCACCAGCGAGATGAAGGCTACAAAGAAGGTGTTCGACCTGCCGCTTTCCGAACCTTGCTGTATTGTGATGGGCAGCGAGGACAAAGGGGTACAACCCTATATCCACAAGGCGGCTGACCTGCATTTTTCCATTCCCATGGCGGGAGATTTCGATTCTTTAAATGTGTCGGTGGCGGCGGGCATTATTCTCTACGAAGCGATTAAGCACCGGCTGGGGACTTCTCAATAGCGGGCAATTGCAGCGCCTGGCGTGCGTCGCTCAACTGCCGCAAACCTGCCTGTACCAGCCGGAAACAAATGATCCAGCCCAATATGCCCAACAGGACGAACTTGACATCCTGTACAATGGGCAATCGCAACAGCCCGAAAGGGGCATTCCAGATCATATGCAGGATGACCATGGCAAAGAAGACCCGCAGAAAGGCCGGCGCCTGTAACATTTCCCAGGAGAAGGGTTTATCACCTTTTACCATCCATAGGGCTGCGGCGGCATTGGCTGTCCAGACGATGTGCATGAAGGGCGCCAGCAGACCACGCAGCATGATGATCTCTCCTCCCGCCGTGACGCCTCCACCCAGGATAAAGCGAAAAGCATACCCCGCACTTTCGAATGCGGCAAAGCCGGTGCCCACGGCCGCGCCCAGAAGCAAGCCATTCAATATCCACTTATAACGTTTTTCCCGGCCCATGAGCCAGGCCACAATCAGCACCTTGGCCGTCTCTTCGATGATACCCGCGGCTGAAGCGCCCAGAAAGCTGGTGAAGGGGTTGAAATTGCTAAAAAAGATCAGGGCGAGTATCAGACTGGCGATGCCGCCGACAAACAACAACTGTGTCACTTTGAAGATGGAGATATTCCGGGGGACGTTCATCTCCAGGAAGAAGATCAGGGTAGAAACGGGCACGGCAAAGGACCCCACGAAGATCATACCCGGTATGAGATTGAGATTGTTGAACATTTCAAATCCCGCGTAGAGGATAAAGGTCAGCAGAGCGCTGCCACCCAGCAGCCGTGCAAAGAGCCAGGGTTTTGCCCATTCCACTTTCAGCTCTGCCAGCGTAGGCGTGTGTTTTGTAGTGCCTGTGATCAGCTGCTCCTCCATCTCTTCCGTCGTGTGTCTTTTAAATACTTCCGAGAAGATGTGTGACAGCCGGAAATCCTGCAGCTCTTCCAATCCTATCAGATCACTGAAGGTATCGCCGAGGTGGCCTGTCTGTTCTTTATGGTCATAGCGGGCCTGCCAGATGGAATCGCCCAGGCGGAGGGTGTCTTTTTCAAGTAGTGGGCTGATGCTGACTGAGTCGTTGTTGACGATGAGGGGTAAATTGCAGGGGGAGCCGTCGATGATGAGTACGTCACCTTCTATCCAGGCTGTGATATAGCCATCATCTCTGCCCAGCGTTTCAATGACCAGGTCCGGGTGATAGACGATATGCCCGAGGCTGACGGGTTTGTCGGCGATTATTATTCGTCTGCCGATGTCTTTTCCGCCGACGCATTCCAGGAGCACTTGTTGGATGGGGGTGGAGGCCTCTGTCATGGGGGCTAATTTAGAAAGGTAATTTAAGTAATTTCGCCATATGAAAAATGGAGCAATCTCCCTCATTGAATGTCCCCGGGACGCCATGCAGGGATGGCCGCACATCATTCCTACGGAGAAAAAGATCGAATACATCAATTCCCTTTTAAAGGTGGGTTTCGATACGTTGGATTTTGGCAGCTTTGTATCGGCCAGGGCTATTCCACAGATGGCCGACACGCCGCAGGTGCTGGAAGGGCTGGACCGGGGGCTGATAGCGGCGCCGGGAGAGCGCAGCGAACATACTGCCCGGCGTACCCGTCTGCTGGCCATCATTGCCAATTTCAGGGGCGCCGAAGAGGCCGCAGCCTATGATGAGATAAGTTATCTCGGTTTTCCTTTTTCCGTATCGGAAACCTTCCAACTGCGTAATGCCAACAAGACCGTGGAAGGCTCGCTGGCTACCGTCGAAGAGATACAGGAGCTTTGTGTCAAAAGACAAAAAGAGCTGGTGGTATACATTTCCATGGGCTTTGGCAATCCTTACGGCGACCCCTGGTCGGAGGAGATCGTATTTCAATGGGTGGATACGCTCACCCGTCTGGGTATCCGGATCATTTCCCTCGCAGACACAGTGGGGCTGGCGACGCCTGAACAGGTGTTTTCTGTAACAGAGTATCTCGTGCGGCAACTGCCGGACCATACCATCGGCGTGCACTTACATTCCACTGCGACCCATTGGAAGGCTAAGATCGACGCAGCCCTGCAGGCCGGCTGCCGGAGATTTGACGGGGCTTTAAAGGGCATCGGTGGCTGCCCGATGGCGGGAGATCACCTGGTAGGCAATATGGACAGCTCCTTGATGATACCTTATTTCGAGCACCGGGGTCTTTTGTCAGGGCTCGACGAACATGCGTTGGCGCGGTCGTTGAGGCTGGCGTCCGAAATCTTTGTTTGATGGAATTTCAATTACCTATACAGATAGAGCCTCTTCCCCGACCCATCGGCTACCCGGATAAGATCATGCTGACGGGCAGCTGTTTTACAGAGCATATCGGCAACGCTCTCCGCGACTGGAAATTCGATATGCTGCAAAACCCCAACGGCATCTTATTCGATCCGGCCAGCGTAGCGTCCAGTATCATCACCTATATGGAAGGCCGTCCTTATGAGGAAAAGGACCTCGTCTATTTCAACGAGCTGTGGCAAAGCTGGCAGCATCATAGTCAATTCTCCCATATAGACAAGGGAGAGGCCCTCGCGTGTATCAATGAATCGCTTTCCAGGGCACATACTTTTTTGAAAGAGGCTAAGTGGCTCATCATTACTTTAGGCAGCGCCTTTTCTTACAGGCTGGCGCCGGATGCACCCGTACAGTTCCAACCCGGGCGACGGGGGGCGGAGGAAGCGGGAGGAATGGCGGTGGCCAATTGTCACAGGGCGCCCGGCCAGATCTTCCATAAGCACCTGATGACCATTGAAGAGATCAATACTGCATTGGACGGGTGTCTTTACCGGCTTTTCCAGTTCAACCCTTCATTACAGGTGATCTTTACCGTTAGCCCTGTCAGACATATCAGGGACGGGGTGATAGAGAATAACCGGAGCAAGGCCCGTCTGATAGAGTCTGTGCACCACCTGGTGAACAAATTCGATCGTCTGTATTACTTTCCGGCCTATGAGCTGGTGATCGATGTGCTGCGGGACTACCGCTTTTACGACATCGACATGGTGCATCCTAATTATCCTGCCACTCAATATGTGCTGGAACAGTTTACCCGTCATTACATTGACAAAGGAGCCCAGGCGATCATGGAGGAGGTGAAGAGGATCGTGACAGCCCGCCGGCATAAGCCTTTCCAGCCTTCCACGCAGGCGCATAAACGATTCCTGCAGGACCACCTGGAAAGAACAAAGGAACTGGCCCTGCGTTGTCCTTTTTTGGATCTGCGGGAGGAATTGGAGTATTTTGGCGGTACGTGCGGTTAGCCGCAGGTGCTACTGAAAATTCTTTTTTTGTGGAAAAGGAATTGGCAGAAATGTATCCTGAGCCGGATAAAGGGCCGGATACGCGTTTTGCTGATAAACTGGTGAAGGTATTTCATCGGGATGGAGAAGAGGAGTGGGTGCTTATACACGTGGAGATACAGGGGGACACGTCTAAGCGGCAGGAGTTTTCTGAGCGGATGTTCCGGTACTTTTACAGAATACTTGACCGTTATAAGAGGCCTGTCTCTGCTATTGCTGTATTCACTGGACGGGATGGCCGGAAAATGCCGTGCCGGTTTGAATATGACTATCGGCAAACCCGCCTCGTATATGAATATCATACGCTTTCCATTCTGGATTGTTCGGATGAGGAACTGGAGAACAGTCCCAACCCGTTTGCACAGGTGGTTTTGGCAGCGAAGACGGCCCTGCTTGAGGAAAAAGTACCAGGGAAGGAACTGTTGGACCGAAAAATATTAATTGCCACCAGGTTATTAAGGAAGGGATTTCATGTAAAGAAACTGAAGGCAATCATGAAGTTCCTGGAGAATTATATTCTCTTTGAAGAGCCGGAAATGAATCGTACATTTACAGAGCAGATTTACACACCTAATAACATAAAAATTATGGGTATAGATGAGTACATAGAAATGGAAACGAGGGAGGATGAACGTGAAAGTAACAATCGCCGTTTCGTCAGAAATCTTTTGAAAGAGTCAAACTTCTCCGATGAAAAAATCGCATCCCTGGTCGACGTTACAGTGGAATTTGTAAACGAAGTAAAGGCTGATTTGAAAGTTCATTAAATTACCATCCCTACAATAGTTGAGCCGTCCGCGTGAGCGGACGGCTTTTTTATTCCCATGGATTAACAATTCTATAGGTTTTGCGATGCTGCGTTTCTGCCGGCATTATGGTCTGGTATAAAAACCTCGTCTATGACCCTGCCCAAAACCGCTGTTTATATGCTTGCGGCTACCCTTGCCGGTCTGTCCCTGCGGGCGCAACCCCCATCCCGGTGGACATTGTCCTTTAACCCCTTTGGCCTGGTGGAACCGCCCGCGGCTATTGGGTTGGGTGTGGGTTACCGCTTTAGCAGAAGAGTAGAGCTCTGGTCGGAAACATCCTTTCTTACTAACGGGCTTTTTCAGACGGAAGGCCCCCTTGCCGGCATCCGTCAGATCCTACAGACAAAATATTTCATCTATAAGGACGGGAGTTTTTTTGTGGCGGCAGAAGTGCGGTACAAAAACTTCCAGTACCGGGACAAGGAGGATTTTTATAACCCGGCTACACATGACAGCCTGCGTAGTTTCTCCAACTTCAGCCGTCATTATTTTTTTGGAGCGGGCTTGCAGGTGGGAGGCCGGGAGCCCCTTACCAGGGACGGCAAACTTCAGGTGGAACTGGTGGCCGGCCTGGGTGTTCGTAAGGTTTATATCGAGAGAGAAGATGTCCCGCAGGGTTATGAATACAGGAATTTTCATGCATCGAAGGACGTCAATGCCATCGAGAATGCCAGGAACCCCGGACCGATGTATTTTCCGGGATCTATCCGACTGATCTATTTATTTGGAAAACGTTTCCGATCTTAGCATGATCACATGTCAAAACCATTTACCACACAGGCGGAAGCCATCCTGAGCTTTTATAAAGGATTAACACCTTCCTTTCCCATGCCGGCAGGGATTGCGATCATGAACCCTTTCAAGGATGTGCGGGCATGGCAGCTGTCAAAAACTTTTTATGAGAAATTTTATTCGGATACGCGTCCCCGGCGATTGATCTTTGGCATCAACCCGGGCAGGTTTGGAGCGGGCGTCACCGGCGTACCCTTTACGGATCCTATCCGGCTGGAGGAAAAATGCGGGATACACAGTGATCTGAAAAGGCTGCCGGAGCTGTCCTCTTTGTTTATTTATGAAATGATCGATGCTTATGGAGGGGTGCAGGAATTTTACGGGGATTATCTTTTTACCGCCCTTTCTCCCCTGGGTTATACCTGGAATGGGAAGAACCTGAACTATTATGACGACAAGGACCTTCTGAAGGCGGCTGAGCCGTTCATCCTACAATGTATCCGTCAGCAGCTGGATATGATCCCGACCACCTCTGAACAATGCTATTGTCTGGGAGAAGGGGAGAATTACAAACAGTTCCGGCGGATAAATGACAAGCATGGGTTTTTCAGGGAGATTATTCCGTTGCCTCATCCCCGTTGGGTCATGCAATACAGGAGGAAGCAGGTGAAAGAATATGCCGCCTTATATGTAGAAAAATTGAGGACGCATTAGTGGATCCGGTCACCCCGTATCTCCTGTGACTCCATCACCCCGGCCTCATATTCCAGCCATTCCTTCCATCGCCGGCGTACGGTTTCTTTGTCTATATAGGTTTCTGCCAGCTCTATGAACAGGTGGTAATGACCTGCTTCGCTCTCCATAAAGCGGCGATAGAACTGCCGCAGATACTCATCTTCGAGCCCTTCGCTCAAACGTTTGAACCGCTCGCAACTGCGAGCCTCGATGAGCGCGAAGATCAGCAGCCTGTCCAGAAAGCGTTTTTCTTCGGCGCCTCCCTTTATCTCGAATTCTATCAGCTTGCCTACGTACAGATCTTTTCGTTGCCGGCCCAGTTTTAGTCCCCGTTTATGCAGTTCAGCAAGCACCAGCCGGAAATGTCCCCACTCTTCCGTGACGATGGGAGAGAGCTCCTGTACCAGCTTTTCCTTTGCGGAATAGCGTTGGATAAGGGATATACAGCTGGTGGCGGCCTTTTGCTCGCACCAGGCATGGTCGGTGAGGATATCTTCCAGGGAGATAGTTGCCAGGTCTACCCAGCGGGGGTCCGTGGGCAACTGAAGGCCAAGGATATTCTTCTGTTGGGACAGCGATTGCATGTGGCGAAATTATGTAGGTTTGCCGGAAATCAGAAACCTTTGAACGAAGACTTCCTTGATATAAAGCTGCGGGAAAGAGAAGATCAGCATGCTTTTCGCCGGCTACGGCTGCCAGATGGCAAGACAGACCTCTGTTCCAATGATTATCTGGGCATTGCCACGGGCGGTCTGATCGAGCGTGTCCTTGATCAGACAAGGGACCGGCATGGCAGTGGGGGTTCCCGTCTGCTGGCCGGCAATTACCCATTGGTCGAAGAGACGGAGAAAATGCTGGCCGTCTTTCATGCCGCGGAAGCGGGTCTTATCTTTAACTCAGGCTACGATGCCAATCTGGGGCTGTTGAGCTGTCTCCCCCAAAGAGGTGATACCATCCTTTATGACCAACTGAGCCATGCATCCATCCGGGACGGGATGCGGCTGTCTTTTGCCCGGGCCTTTTCGTTTGGGCACAACGACCTGACTGATCTGGAAAGGAAGCTGGCGTCGGCGGAAGGCAATAAGTTCGTCGTGACGGAGTCTGTCTTTTCCATGGATGGGGATCAGGCGCCGCTGGCTGAAATGGCAGCTGTCTGCAGGCGTTATGGGGCGCATTTCATCGTGGATGAAGCGCATGCCACGGGTGTCATAGGGGAAAGAGGGGAGGGATTGGTGCAGGTATTGGGGCTCCAGCAGGAATGTTTGGCCAGAGTGCATACTTTTGGCAAGGCGGTAGGTTGTCATGGCGCCATTGTATTGGGCAGCCACCGGCTCAGGGATTACCTGGTGAACTATTGCAGACCCTTTATTTATACCACAGCCCTGCCTGCGTCGGCGGTGAGGGCTATTCAGACGGCGTATGGATTGTTCCCGGGGATGGATAGGGAACGGGGGCACCTGCGAGCGTTGATCGACCGGCTGCGGGGTGCCAGGCTGCGTTTTGAAAGGCTGCAAAGCGTTACTCCTATCCAGGGTGTTGTGGTTCCGGGGAATGAGGCCGTAAAAACCCTGGCTCAGGGGTTGCAAGCTGAGGGGTTGGATATCCGCCCCATCCTTTATCCTACGGTGCCAAAGGGTAGAGAGAGGCTGCGTATCGTCCTGCATGCATTCAATACGATGGAAGATATGGAGAAGCTGATCGGGTTGCTGGCGGGGTAATCCATTTGGGGGAAGATAGAGAGGGGAGGGTGTAAAAAAATAAGCCGGCTCACCACTGAGTCCGGCCTATTATCTACCTGAACCACCTGAACTAAGTTGTAGGTTAGGGTATTAAGGGGCTGTTTGCGTTAGTAGGGGACGTTTATGAATGCAAATGTTGCTAATCGCAGGGATATGAACAATACCATTTTGTGGTATTACCACCTAGTGGTAACCCATTCAGTGTCTACAATTCAAAAAAATACTACTTTTAAGGTATGCGAATAATCCCTTTCCTACTTTCATTACTGTCTACCGCAGCCCTTATTTTCTTTCTCGACAACCAGTGGGGCCAGTTGCCGCCTCTCGGCAAATTTTTAAGTCCCCAGCATGGTATCTGGCAAAATGCGGAGCCTGTTGACAAAAGTTATACCGACGATCTTTCGTTACCGGGGCTAAAAGAAAGGGCCAGCGTCTATTTTGACGAGTACCTTGTTCCCCATGTTTATGCCAACAGTGAAGTGGATGCCTGTTATATACAAGGGTACCTGCATGCGAAGTTCCGTCTCTGGCAGATGGAATTTCAAACTTTTGCGGCGGCGGGCAGGTTGAGTGAGGTGTTAGGTCCGGGAGAGGATGACCGTATCCTGAGGTACGACCGAAGCATGCGCAGGCTGGGTATGGTAGATGCCGCGGAAAAAGCCCTGGCGAAGATAGAAGAGGATTCAACTACCAAAAAGGATTGTGATGCATACACGGAGGGGGTCAACGACTATATCCGGCATATGAAGGCCGGCGAGCTACCGCTGGAGTACAAGCTGCTGAATTATCGTCCGGAGCCCTGGAGCAATCTGAAGATTGCACTCTTTATAAAATATATGGCATTTGATCTGGCAGGCGCCGACAACGATTTTGAGATGACCAACGCCAAAAGCATTTTCAGCAGGGAAGACCTTGCCAAGCTGTATCCTGCCGTCATCGACAGCGCGGATCCCATTATCCCCAAGGGGACGCATTTCCTGCCTCCCCATTTTCAGCCTAAGCCGCCCGCGACGGCCGACTCGCTGTATTTCAACAATAGGGATACCCTTACGGCCAGAGAGATGAAGCCGGAGAAGAGCAACGGCAGCAACAACTGGGCTGTCAGCGGGAAAAAGACGCTCAGCGGCAGACCCATCCTTTGTAACGACCCGCATTTAAGCACGAATCTGCCGGCCATCTGGTACCAGATGCAGATAAGGACGCCGGGTTATAATGTTTACGGGGTGTCCTTCCCGGGAGCGCCTTATATCGTCATCGGGTTTAACGACAGCTGCGCCTGGGGCGTCACGAATGCGGGTAGGGATGTGCGTGACTATTACGCGATAAAATTCAAGGACAACACCCGCCAGGAATATTGGTTCAACAATGCATGGAGAACGACGGAGCGCCGGAGGATCGACACCTTCAGGATCAAGGGGCGGCCGGATGTATACGACACGGTGGCTTATACAGTTTTTGGTCCCGTCATGTATGACCCGAGCTTTAATGGTTTTGCCAATGCCACGTCCGACCATAGCTATGCCGTGCATTGGAAGGCGGCCGACTCCTCTAACGAGCTGGCTACTTTTGGAAGACTGCAGTCCGCCACCAGTTATGACGACTACAAAAGCGCATTGAGTCATTTCAAGTGTCCGGGACAGAATTTTGTCTTTGCCTCCAAAAGCGGTGTCACGGCGATCTGGCAGCAGGGAGAGTTCCCGGCAAAATGGAAAGGCCAGGGGCTGTATGTCATGCCGGGAGAGGACAGCTCCTATATGTGGCAAGGGAATATCGATTCGACCGAGAACCCTAACATGATCGACCCCGACAGGGGATTTGTCAGCAGCGCCAACCAGGTGCCTGTGGATACCAGCTATTCTTATTTCCTGGGCAGCGACTTCCCTCCTTACCGGGGGCTGCTGATCAATCGCAAGCTGGCTCAAATGAACTCCATCACGCCGGCCGATATGATGAAGTTGCAGACGGAGAATTACGATGTATTCGCGGAGATGGCCAAGCCGCTCCTCCTGCGGAATATACAGGAGTCCAAGCTGGATGAAACGGGCAAGGGGTATCTCAACCAGTTCAAGCTTTGGCAGCTGCGTAACGATCCCGGCGAACAGGGGCCTGTGATCTTCAAATACTGGTGGACCCATCTGCAGGAGGAGATTTTTGACGACGAGTTTGCAAAGAGCTCCCTGCCTCTGATGCGCCCGTTTGAAAGCACGTTGCTGGAGGCGTTGCTAAAAGATACAGCCTATTCCTTTATCGACAATGTCAATACGCCTGAAAAAGAAACCCTGCAACAAGTCGTAACGACGGCCTTTTTGCGGAGCGTCCCTGACCTTATAAATGCCGGCAAGTATGACAAGCTTGCCTGGGGTAAGTTTAAGGACACCTGGGCACGCCATCTGCTGCGTCTGCCAGCATTAAGCCGAATGCATCTGCCCATCGGCGGCGGCACCCATTGTATCAATGCAGCCAAACAATTCCATGGCCCCAGCTGGCGGATGATCGTACAGCTCACCGACCGAACAGAAGCCTATGGGGTATATCCCGGCGGTCAGAGCGGTAATCCCGGCAGCCCTTTTTACGATACTTTTGTCGACAGCTGGGCCGCCGGTAAATATTACCCCCTGTGGGTAATGGATATGGGGGAGATAAGGGATAAAAGGATCAAATGGACTATGCACTTAAAACCCGGTAATCAATGAAATTTCTGATAAGTACACTGCTGATCGTCTTGCTTAGTTTTCTTTCAGGGCTCTATCTGCCCTGGTGGGGCGTTGCCCTGGCGGCTTTTCTTGTCAGCGTCCTGGTGCCACAGCGTCCCGGGCTGTCCTTCCTGTCCGGCTTTCTGGCCCTTTTCATATTATGGGCCTTGCTGGCCTGGGGCATGGATGCGTCCAATAACAGCATCCTGTCCGCGAAGATCGCCCAGATCCTGCCATTGGGAGGCTCGTCCTTTCTGCTGATACTCATCACCGCAATTGTAGGGGCATTGGTTGGAGGGGGTGCGGCCCTCACCGGAAGCTATCTCCAAAAGAAAAGAGTGGTGGAGGAATAATGAAACATATCTGTCTATTGTTCCTGACGGCTCTTGGATACATTACCGTACAGGCCGCCCGCATCATAGGGACTGTCACGGATGACAAGGGAAATGTGCTGCCCTATGCTTCCATCCTGGTAAAAGGCAGTACCCGGGGCGTGACCGCCAATAACGAGGGTAAATATTTTCTTGACCTTTCTCCCGGCACCTACACCCTGGTTTGTCAATACGTGGGATATGCCCGTGAAGAGAAGAAGATCACGGTAGGTCAGGAGGGGCTGACAGTCGACTTCCGGCTTTCGCTTCTTCAGCTGTCCATGGCGGATGTCGTGGTCCGTCCCGGTGGGGAAGATCCTGCTTACGAGATCATCCGGCATGCCATTAAAAAAAGGAAGGATTATGAGTCGCCCCTGGATTCCTTCACCTGCGAGGCGTATATCAAGACACTGATCAAGAGCCGGAAAATGCCCAAAAGGGTATTTGGCCAGAAGATAGAGGAAAAGGATAAACAGGAGATGGGAGTAGACTCGGCGGGTAAGGGCATTCTCTATCTCTCGGAATCCCTCACGAAGCTGTCTTACAAAAAAAGACCGGAGAATATCAAGCTGGAAGTCCTCTCCGGACGGGAGAGCGGTGGCAATGGCTACGGCTTTAGCTTGCCGACCTTTATCAATTTTTATAACAACAACGTATATGTACTGGCTCCGCAGCTGAACCCCCGTGGCTTTATCTCTCCTATCGCAGCGTCTGCCCTGCACTACTATCGCTATAAATATCTCGGCTCTTTTTTCGAGGATGGGAAAGAAATAAATAAGATCCAGGTGATACCCCGCCGCAAATACGAACCATTGTTCTCCGGCACCATCGACATCGTGGATGGAGATTGGCGGATACATAGTCTCGATCTGCGGTTAGATAAGCAGTCACAACTGGAGATACTGGACACTTTGTCCATCCGTCAGATACATGCCCCCATCGGAGGGAATGTGTGGCAGGTGAAGGACCAGGTAGTTTATTTTACTTTTAATATCATGGGTTTTGACGCAATAGGAAACTTCCTTAACGTATATAATAATTATGATGTGGCGCCCCGCTGGCGGAAAAGATGGTTCAACAACGTATTGATGAAATACGATACGGCCGCCAACAAAAAGACAAGAGCTTACTGGGACTCCATCCGCCCCCTGCCTCTCGAACCGGAAGAAGTCACTAACTATACGATACGGGACAGTATCTACAGGAGCACCCTGGATTCCGCAGGGTCCAGGAGGAACCGTGACTCCCTGTTGAAAAGACAAGGACATGTGAAGTTCGGACAGGTGATGTACTCGGGCTTTAGCCGGAGCAATTTCCGGCAGCCTTCCCCTTTCCGGTATTCCATGGACCCCTTGTTACCCAACATAGGATATAATACGGTGGAAGGTATCAATGCGAATATACATGGGACTTTGTCCAAATCATTTGATCAGGGTGCACGTGTGTTGGCCTTTGACCCTCATATACGATATGGATTTCATAATACCCGGCTGAATGCCTGGGCGGCTATTACGCTATATCAGCGTTCCATCCCGGGAGGAGGGGAGGAGCTTTCTTCTACCCGACAGACGTGGAGCCTGTCAGGCGGCAAGCGGGTGGTGCAGTTCAACCAGGACAAGCCTATAACAGAACTTGTCAATAGCCTGTACACTCTTTTGTTCCGGCGGAATTATATGAAGATCTATGAACAATGGTTTGGACGTATAGCATACGACATCCGGATGGACAATGGGCTGGTGATCAAGGCGGATATTGCGTACGAAGACAGGCTGCCTATCGACAATACCACTGACTATTCTCTCATCCATTATAAAGACAGGGTGTTTACACCGAACTATCCCTCAGAAAAGCTGACGGAGCAATTCCCCCGTCATCAGGCGGTGATATCTGATATAGCCCTGGAGTATCAGCCCGGGCAACGTTTTATCGAATTCCCCCGGCGTAAGGTAGCTATAGGCAGCGAATACCCTACTTTCTCGCTGGCTTATCAAAGGGGCTGGAGCGGCGTGCTGGGCAGCGATGTCAACTTCGACAAATGGCAATTTTCCCTTTGGGATGATGTTAATTTCAGGTTGAAGGGGGTATTACGTTATAGATTAGGCATCGGTGGATTTATCAATGACCGCAGCGTGTTCATCCAGGATTACCAGCATTTTAACGGTAACCAGACGGCCATTGCCAACCAGTACCTCAATGGGTTCCAACTGGCGCCTTATTATGCTAACAGTACGACGGCCTCCTTTTATGCTACGGGGCATGCAGAGCATCATTTCAACGGTCTGTTAACGAATAAGATACCTTTATTTCGCCGGCTCAACTGGCACCTCGTGGCGGGGAGCAATGCTTTTTATGTCAACCGGGATAATAACTATGTAGAGGTATTCGGGGGGCTGGAGAATATCTTCAAGATCTTCAGGGTGGATGTGATCGCCAGCTACTTAAACGGGCATTATGGGCAGACAGGGGTTCGGGTAGGTTTTGGGGGATTGATCGGGTCGGGATTCCGGGCGAGGGGTCGGTAGGGAGCAGGGGGCCCAGGAAAAAGGTGTATCTTTGCGGCCACAAAGTTTTGTTCACCCTGTAAGTGTCCTAAAAACTTAAAAAATGCCCGTATTACATAACCGTGTCTCCCAAAAGGAGCTGAAAGAGCTGTTATACCAGGAGACGGAACCTCGCACCACCATTTCCTTTTACCGATATTTTCCCATTCCCGAGCCTCAAAAATTCCGTGACGAGCTATATATAGCTCTGCGGGAGAAAAAGGTCTTTGGCCGTATCTATGTCGCCACGGAAGGCATCAATGCCCAGATCAGCGTACCTCAAAGCAATTTTGAAGATCTGGCCGGTTATCTCCGGGGACATGCCGGTATGGAAGACCTGCGTCTCAACATAGCTGTGGACGACGATGGCAAGTCTTTTTGGGTGTTGAAGATAAAGGTGCGGGATAAGATCGTGGCAGACGGCATCGATGACCCCTCTTTTGATATGAGCAAAAAGGGGAAATATGTGGATGCGGAGGCGTTCAACCGGCTGACGGAGGATCCGGACACCATCGTTGTGGACATGAGGAATCACTATGAGTATGAGGTGGGGCATTTTGACAAGGCTATTGAAGTGCCTTCGGATACTTTCAGGGAGCAACTGCCTATGTCTGCCCATCTGCTGACGGACAATAAGGAAAAGAACATCATTATGTATTGTACGGGGGGGATACGTTGTGAAAAGGCCAGCGCTTATCTCCTGCATAAAGGTTTTACCAATGTCTTCCATCTGGAAGGGGGGATCATCCATTATGCCAATACCGTAAAGGAAAAGGGACTGGAAAACAAGTTCAGAGGGAAGAACTTTGTGTTTGACGACAGACTGGGGGAACGCATCAGCGACGAGATCATCGCCCGATGTCATCAATGTGGAAAACCCGCCGACACTCATACCAATTGCCGGAATGAGGGTTGTCACCTGCTGTTTATCCAGTGCGCAGACTGCGCTACCCGATATGAAGGCTGCTGCAGTGAGGTCTGTCAGGAAACCATCCATCTTCCCGGGATGGAGCAAAAAGCCAGACGGCAGGGTCATGATAAAGGCGCTCATATCTTTAATAAGTCAAAAGCCCGGCTGCGTCCATCGGGACCATCATCCAACATCTGATCTCATATTCGTAAAAAAACTATACATAGCAGATTTTGTCTTATTCGACAAGAATGCATTACTTTATATGTTAATATATAAGAGTTGCAACATTGAAATCCGCTAACTATTTTTTTCATAGGGGATAATCTAAATAAAAATGTAATTCGTACGTTTAATCTCTTATCTGTCTGATTTGCGCTAAATCGATTTCCCGGGCGGTAACCAGTTGGACCCGACTGATAAAACCCAAGGCTCTGAACCATGCACACGGCTGTAAAAAAAATCTCCGTTTTTCAGTCCCATGTAAAAAACATTGGATATAAGCCTTCCCTTGGTAGTTACGAAAAAAGAAAGCTTGGGATATTCAACCTCATGAATTTTGTTGGTTTGCTGGCCGGGGTCGCCATTCCCATTGTCATTCTGCTGAAAAAGGAACAAATGCCGGCATATGCCTGGATGATCGCCTGCAGCCCCATTTTTATCAGCCTTCTTGTATTCGCCCTGACCCATTATCAGCAGTACGAACTGGCCCGCATGTGTTATTTTACGCTTTATCCTGTAATGACCAGTGTGGTTTATGCCATTCACATCGATCTGGGGATCGAGTTTTTCTTCGTCCTTTATGGCGTGTTGTCTGTGTTCTTCCTTCAGAAGATCTACAATATCATTTTTTGCTTTACCCTTTCCATGACTTGTTATTTTGCGGTAGATACTTTCTGGAACAGCTACACTTACAAGTTGGAAGATGCCCATTATTACTTCTTTATCGCCAACCATCTGTTGGCGTTGTTCTTTATTTTCTGCGGTCTGCTGCTGATAAAGACTGAGAACAGCAGGTTTCAGCAGCAAAGCTATGAGAAGAACTTCCAGTTGCGCCGCAGCAATCTGAAGATACTCCGTCACAAGGCGGATATTGCGGAAAAAGCCGCCCTGCTGCAGGAGCAGACCCAGCAGCTGACGGAGTTGAATACCTTAAAGAACAAGTTATTTTCAATCATTGCCCACGACCTGAAGAATCCTCTATATGCCTTGCGGAACCTTTTTCGCAATATCCAGCGTTATGAGCTTCCCGGGGATGAGATCAAGATGTTGATGCCGGATATGGTGAACGAGCTAAGTTATACCACCGGGTTGATGGAAAACCTGTTGCAATGGGCGAAAAGCCAGATGTATGCCGAGGCGGTAAAACCTCAGCTGCTGGACATTTCCAAGATCACACAGGAGGTGCTGCAGCTTTTGCGGCTGCAGGCGGAGGCTAAAAAGATCTATATCCGCAGCAAACTGGAGAGGCCGGTGTTCGTATATGCCGACAGGGATATGATCAACCTGGTCCTGCGTAACTTGTTGTCCAATGCCATAAAGTTTACGCCGGAAGAAGGCACTATCTGTATTGAGGCCAGGGAAATGCGTAGTCATATCGAGGTTTATGTACAGGACACGGGCACAGGGATCACCGAAGAGGTTATCCAGAAGCTGATGATGGAAGATATCTATTACACGACCAAGGGCACGGGCGGTGAGGCCGGGACAGGTCTGGGATTGATGTTGTGTAAAGAGTTCCTTTCCAAAAATGGCGGCCGCATGCATGTCCAGAGCGAGCCTGGCAAGGGCAGCATTTTTTCCTTCACTTTGCCGAAAGGGGATGATCTAGCTGAGATTGCTTAATGCATACAGCACCCGTTGGTATGTCTCTTCATTACTGAGCGCCTGTGGCTTAAAGGGCTGTCCGATCACTTTTTCATACAGTTCGATATACCTGTTGCTGATGGTCTGTATCCATTCGTCGCTCATTTCAGGCACTGTCTGTCCTTCCTTTCCCATGAAATTGTTAGCGATCAGCCATTCCCGGACGAATTCTTTGCTCAGCTGCTGCTGGCGTTCGCTTTTTTGCTGACGCTCTTCGAAGCCATCCGCATAGAAATAACGTGAGCTGTCGGGGGTATGGATCTCATCCATAAGATAGATGGTGTCATCTATCTTTCCAAACTCATATTTGGTGTCTACCAGGATCAGACCTTGTTTTGCGGCGATCTCTTTTCCCCGCTGGAAGAGCGCAAGCGTATATTTCTCCAACTGGCTATAATCTTTTTCATCCACCAGACCCCGGCGAATGATCTCGCTGCGGGAAATGTCTTCATCATGTCCCACCTCAGCCTTGGTGGAGGGGGTAATAATGGGGGTAGGGAAGTAGTCATTTTCCTTCATGCCTTCGGGTAGAGGTACGCCGCAAAGCTCCCGGCGGCCGGACTGATAGGTCCTCCAGGCGTGGCCCGTCAGATTGCCTCTCACTACCATCTCTACGCGAAAGGGGATGCATTTCCGGCCGATGGCTACGTTGGGGGCCGGGGTATCTACCAGCCAGTTCGGGCAAATATCACTGGTAGCCTTTAGCATATATGCAGCGATTTGATTTAATACTTGTCCTTTATAGGGGATAGGGCGGGGGAGGATGACGTCGAAGGCGGAAATGCGATCGGATGCAATCATTACCAGCCAATTGTCGGCAATGGTATAGACATCCCGTACTTTGCCGCGGTAGAAGTTTGTCTGATGGGGGAACTGGAGCGTCTTCATGGCCGCAAAATTAAATTTTCATTCCTACATTACAATCACTATTTTTAGTAATACGTTCTAAACTTTATCACGAAAACTTGCGCTATGGGAAACTATTTAACTAAAGTCGCCACTTTATTGTTGGCAGTCTTTTCCTTTATCTTCCCCTCCTTTGCCCAAACCACCGTTACTATTTCAGGACATGTACAAAACTCCCAGTCGAAGGAGGGTATCCCTTCCGTATCCGTCGCTGTCAAGGGTGGCGGATCCGGGACTACCACCGATGACAAGGGTAATTTCAGGCTTACGACCACTCAGCAACCGCCATTTGTGCTGGTGTTCTCTTCCGTAGGATTTGAATCGGTGGAGATGAGTGTCACCAGTACTTCCGACCTCCATGTGGAGTTAAAGCCGGGTTCCATTTTAGGCACGGAAGTAGTGGTTTCGGCCAGTCGCGTCCCCCAGAATATCCTTGAATCGCCTGTATCCATCGAAAAGATGAATGCAGGAGCTATCCGTCAGATAGCGGCGCCTACCTTTTATGATGCGTTGCCCAACCTGAAAGGGGTGGAAACCAGCGTGCAGAGCCTCACCTTTCGAGGTGTGACGACGAGGGGTTTTAACGCCAACGGGAATACGCGGTTCAACCAATTTATTGACGGTATGGACAACCAGGCGCCCGGGCTGAATTTTTCTGTGGCCAATATCGTGGGGCCTTCCGATCTGGATGTCGCCAGCGTGGAATTGCTGCCGGGAGCCAGTTCCGCCCTTTACGGTGCGGGTGGTATGAATGGTACTCTCCTGGTCAATAGTAAAAGTCCCTTTGAATACCAGGGGCTTAGTGTCAAGCTGCAGGGCGGCATCAATCATGTGGATAAGAAACAGCAGTCCAGCGTAGGTTTTATACCTGACCTGTCGGCACGGTATGCCAAGGCTTTTGGGAAGTTTGCTTTTAAGGTCAGTGTCAGCTGGCTACAGGCGGATGACTGGCAGGCCAATGATTCCACCAATTTCGACCGGCTGAACCTAAAAGTAAAGCCGGGTTATTCGCATGCCACGGACCCCAATTACGATGGGATCAACGTATATGGGGATGAGATCAATACCACCTTTGGCGCTTCAGGCATTCTTTTGAATGGGGTGACGGTCAGCCGCACGGGCTATAAAGAGTCAGACCTGGTGGATTACCGGACGAAGAATTTTAAAGGAACGGCAGCGGTCCATTACCGGTTTACCAACGACATAGAGGGCATCATCCAGGGTAACTATGGCTCCGGCACCACCGTGTATACGGGTTCCGACCGTTATTCGCTGCGCAACTTCAATATCGGGCAATATAAAGCAGAAGTACGGGGTAAACGATTTTATGCCAGGATCTATACGACCCAGGAGCGTTCCGGCGATGCGTACAATGCCACAGCGTTAGGTACGCTGCTGAACGAAGCGTATAATCCCAGTGCGGTGTATAATGGTTCCGGCCAGGTAATAGGGGGCTGGTTCGCGGAATATGCGACGGTATACAACCAGGCGAGAGCCGGCGTATTTGCCGGTGCTCCCGGTGTGAAAGATGATGCGACATCGCATTTCCTCGCCCGGGCCTATGCGGATAGGGCCAGGCTGCAGCCCGGCTCGGCACCCTTCATTGCGGCAAAGAATGCCATCACCAGCAGCTATATCGGGTATGGCAAGGGCCGCAACGGCGCCAAGTTCAACGATAAGACCAACCTCTATCAATACGAGGGCATGTATGATTTCACGGATCATATAAAGGTATTGGAGTTGCAGGTGGGCGGCGCTTTTCGCCATTATTCACTTGGCTCCAACGGGACTATCTTCGCGGATAGCTCCGGCCGTATCGGCACTAATGAGGTCGGCGGTTTTGTCCAGGTGGGTAAAAAGCTGGTGAACGACCGCATCCACCTGATCGGGTCTATCCGGTACGACAAGAATGAGAATTTCGACGGTCGTTTTACCCCTCGTATCGCGGCTGTGTTCACGGTGGCTCCGCAGCATAATATCCGTCTGTCTTACCAGACGGGCTATCGCAATCCTACCAACCAGGATCAGTGGATCGACCTGCCTATCCGGGCTAATACCCGCCTTATCGGCGGATTGCCGGCGCTTATCTACGATAAATATCATCTGGATGTAAACAAAGGCTATACGCAGGCGAGCGTGGCAAAATACCAGAGCACGGGTAACCCCGCGGACCTGCAGCAATATACGTTTGGGAAGTTCAAACCCGAGACGGTGGATGCGTATGAGATCGGGTATAAAGGACTTGTTGCAAACAGGCTGCTTATCGATGCGTATTACTATTACAGCCGATATAAGGACTTCCTTTCTTACCTGGTGTTGATACAGCCCGGCAGCGCGGGTCTGGCGAATCCCAACATTTTTGCCACCTATGTCAATAACCCCAACAGGGTGACCACGCAGGGCGGCGGACTGGGGCTGGATTACCTGGTGAATCAATGGGCCGTGTCCGGGAACTTCTCCTACAATGATATCACCAAGGATGAAGGGCTGGCCAACAGCTTTAACTCTCCGAAATACAGATTTAACCTGGGGCTATCCAACAGGAATGTATATAAGAACATAGGTTTTAACGTGACCTATCGCTGGCAGGATGCTTTTACCTGGAACTCCAGCTTTGCCACGGGCAATGTGCCCGCCTTTGGGACGGTGGATGCGATGGTGAGCTATAAGATATCGAAGGCGAAAACGATGATCAAACTGGGTGGGTCCAATATACTGAACCATTATTACCAGACGTCTTTTGGCAATCCGATGATAGGAGGTTGTTACTATTTGTCACTGACATTCGACGAACTGATGCGATAATAGCTAAAGAGCCCGGCTGATGCCGGGCTCTTTTTTATACGTTAAACCGGAAGTGCATCACGTCTCCATCCTTTACGACGTATTCCTTTCCTTCTATCCGCAGCTTGCCGTTATCCCGGGCGGCGGCTTCCGAGCCATATTGTATGAAGTCATTATAGGCGATGACCTCGGCCTTTATGAACCCTTTTTCGAAATCGGTGTGTATAACGCTGGCGGCCTGAGGGGCTTTCCAGCCTTCATGGATGGTCCAGGCCCGTACTTCCTGTTCGCCAGCCGTAAAGTAGGTGGCCAGGCTGAGGAGTTTGTATGCGCTGCGGATCAACTTGTTCAGGGCGGGCTCGTTCATCTTGTATTCTTCCATGAAGAGCTGTCTGTCCGCGGGGTCTTCCATTTCCGCGATTTGCGCTTCGATGGAGTTGTTCATCACGATGACCTGGGCATTTTCCCCTGCGACGGCGGCTTTTAGCGCTTCGGAGTATTTGTTACCCGTATGCATGGATGCTTCGTCCACGTTGGCTACATATAGCACGGGTTTTTCCGTCAGCAGAAAAAGGTCTGCGATAGCCGGCCTCTCTTCCTTTGTAAGGGCCAGTTCGCGGATGCTTTTACCTTTTTCCAGGTGCTCCTTGCAACGCTTTAGGATCTCATATTCGATCTTGATCTTGGGATCGCCTGTTTTTAGCATCTTTTCGGTGCGGCTGAATTTTTTTTCTACGCTTTCCAGGTCTTTTAACTGGAGCTCTGTATCGATGATCTCCTTGTCGCCGACGGGGTTGATGGCTCCTTCGTCACGGAGGATATTCTCATCTTCAAAACAGCGGATGACGTGTACGATGGCGTCCACCTCCCGGATATTGGCAAGGAATTTATTGCCCAGTCCTTCGCCTTTGCTGGCTCCTTTTACCAGACCGGCGATGTCTACGATCCCAAGTTGGGTAGGGACGATACGCTGGGGTTTTACCAGTTCTGCCAGTTTGGACAGGCGTTCGTCCGGCACATCCACGAGTCCTGTGTTTGGCTCGATGGTACAGAAGCGGTAATTGCTGGCCTGTGCTTTGGCGCTGTTGCTGACGGCATTAAATAAAGTCGATTTTCCTACATTGGGCAATCCTACGATCCCTGCTTGTAAACCCATTATATCATTTTTTCGGCCGCGAAGGTAGCTAATTTATAGGCAATAAGTGCTATTTTGGGCATTGTTAAACACAACGTAATGGCATTAAGCAGGATATGGGCGGCCTTTATCATCATTTCCGTGCTCGTGGCGGGTATAAAGTATGTTTTTTCCCCCGCTGACAAGGATATTTTCAGCGCTATGGTCATTGGGAAGGCAAAGGATACGATCAGGGTGGCTTCTCCGGTGGTATCCGGGCCGGTGTCAACGGCGATGCCGGGGGCGACGGTAGTGCCTTACAGGATCCAGGAGGCGGACGGCGTCATCGAGACCTGTAAAGGGGCCGTCACCCTGTCCCTGGGACTCATCGGTATCATGGCCCTGTTCATGGGCCTTATGAGCATTGCCGAACAGGCAGGCGGCATCCGGGTACTGGCCCGTATCATCGGTCCCTTCTTTTCACGACTTTTTCCCGAAGTGCCGAGGGATCATCCTGCCATGGGACATATGCTGATGAATTTCTCCGCCAATTTCCTGGGGCTGGACAATGCGGCTACTCCCTTTGCCGTCAAAGCCATGGAAAGCCTGCAGGAGATCAACCCCGACAAGTCCAGGGCCTCCAATTCCCAGATCATGTTCCTCTGCCTGCACCAGTCGGGACTGCAATTGATCCCCGTGAGCATCATCGCACTCCGGGCATCCATGCACGCGGCTAATCCTACGGATGTATTTATTCCCATTGTCATCGCCACTTTTGTCGCCACGCTGGCTTCTATGCTCATCGTCTCGTTCAAACAACGGATCAATATCTTCCAGCCTGTGATCATGGCGTGGCTGGGAGGGCTCTCCCTGCTGGTGGGAAGCCTGGTGGTGTACTTGCGCAGCCTGGAGCCGGCAGATGTACAAGCGTTTTCCAGTGTATTGGGGAATGGCCTGATCCTGCTCATTTTTTTGCTGATCGTCGCCGGAGGCATATATAAGAAGATCAATATTTTTGACGCCTTTGTACAAGGGGCGAAAGGCGGATTTGAGACGGCGGTGAGGATCATCCCTTACCTGGTGGGTATGCTGGTGGCCATCAATCTCCTGCGTAACAGCGGAGCCTTTGGGGCGATGATCGATGGTCTGCGGTATATTTTTACCGCCATGAAGGTGGACACCCGTTTTGTGGATGCTCTTCCGACCGCACTGATCAAGCCCCTGAGTGCCGCAGGCGCCCGCGGGATGATGGTCAGCACCATGGCGGCCGACCCCAACTCTTTTACCTCGCACCTGGTAGGCGTTCTGCAAGGCTCCTCTGATGCAACCTTCTATATCATCGCCGTGTATTTTGGGGCTGTATCGATAAAGGATACCCGCTATTCCATCGGGGCGATGCTGCTGACAGACCTGGTGAGTATTGTCGTGTCGATCTTTCTGGGCTATCTTTTCTTTGCTTAAATGAGTAACCCCCTCGCAGGCGAGGGGGTTGTTTGATTAGACGCTAAACTATTGCCCTTCGGGCAGCGGACCTGTGGTCCGCTCTCATGTGACTCTATAAAATATGTATACCCTTTTTTCTGTAAGGCTCCAATAAGGGATCGTCAGGCCGTAATTCCGTGATCAGCGTATCTACGTCTTCGATGGGGGAGACATGGAAGGGCTGGCAGGAATTGATCTTTTCGGCGATGGAGAGGCAGACCACTTTTTTTGCCGACTCGATCATGGCTTTTTTTATCTGTACCACGTCCCAGTCGTTGTCCGTGATGCCATGTTCGGCGTCGATGGCATTGACGCCTAAAAAAAGGAGGTCGGCCTTTATCTGTCTGATCCTGGCGATAGCTTCGCCACCCACGGTGATCTTGGAATTCTTGGAAACCTTGTCGCCGATCAGGATCACCTCGATATTCGGATGGTGTGTGTATTCCATTACAACGGGGATACTGCCTGAGATAAAAGTGGCTTTCAGGGACTGGGGAAGCGCCTTGGCCAGTTCGATCAGGGTGGTACCGCCCGTGGTCATCACGAACATGTCATTGCTGATGAGGGAGATCGCTTTACGGGCGATCAACTTTTTCTGCGGATGCGCGTATACGTTTGTGGACGGGTAATGGAAATCATTGAAAGAAAGGGATAGGGCGCCTCCATGCACTTTTATGATCTTGCCGTTATCGGCCAGTTCCTGCAGGTCGCGGCGGACGGTGTCCTCCGAGACGTTGAGGTCCAGGCTGAGGTTCGCGGACAGCACCTGGTTATGGAGATTCACCTGGTGTAATATGTAGGCCTGCCGTTCCTGTTTGAGCATGTTGAATCTGATTCTCACCCTAAAATAATGTTTTTTCTTTCACTGATATCATTGCCAGCCGGGATTTTGCATATCCTTTTGCATATTCAATGGATATAGCTGTATCTGACTGGAAGGGACGGGGGAAAGGTAATTCTTCGGGTCTACAAATGCCCGTTGCTGCGTGGCGGGGTAAGGCATGATATAGCCATCCGCATTCCGTTTTACCTTTCCATTGTCAGGGACCTTTGCACCCAGGAAACTGTCGGGATTCTTCTGGCTGTCCATGTAGATGCCTTTTTTCCAGCGCATGAGGTCCTGGAAGCGGAACCCGTCCATCATCAGCTCGACACGTCTTTCCCGGCGGATCTCCCAGATGAGGGGGCTGACATCGGCGTCTCTTTTCGGGTCATTGAAACCAGGGTCCAGGGTCAGATGGGCGACACCGGCTCTGTCCCGGAGTTTGTTGATGGTATTGTCCAGGTCGGTTTGTGTGATATTGCCCAGCTCGGCCGCGGCTTCGGCATAGTTCAGGTAAACTTCAGCCAGCCAGAACAGGGGCGCATCGGAAGTATTGGCACTGATGTTCGTCGGGTATGCTTTTAACCTGGCGGTATCCGGCAGGAACTTGATGGGCCGGTAGCCCGTGCTGGACGAAAGACCGTTCTTTACATGATTGATGTAATACAAATAGCTGGTGTCGATGGTGATGCCCAGTCTGCCGTCCCTGTTTGCGATCAGATGGGTGATGGTGTCGTCACCTCCATATAAGGGAGAAATGCTGATGGGCTTGCCGTCCGTACACAGATAGGATTCAATCGCCGATTTGGAAGGACCATTCATGGCCGTGCTGCTGTACAGGTAGGCGATGAGAGAATGCTGGAGGACGGTGGGCTCGTACCGTTTGTAAAGAATGATCTCTTTGTCTGGCGCCAGGCTTTCGGAGTTATAGGCTGTCTGGTAGCTCTTATCGAGGGAATAAGTGCCGCCGCTTATGAGCGTTTGGGCGGCATTGTAGGCCTCTGTCAGATATTTGTTTGCATCGGGCAGGGTGAGCTCGGTGTGATATTTCCGGTAGGTGCCTTCGTACAGACAGACGCGCGCCTTCAATGCCAATGCGACGTCTTTATTGATGGTGTTTGTCTGGTCTGTCTGACGAAGGTTGGCCAGGGCGAAGTTGAGATCCGCCAGTACGCTGTCCATCACCAGCTGGTGGGTGTCGCGGGGTTTGTAGATCTGTCCCGAATCGCTGATCTGCGTGGAATGGCTATACCAGGGAACGCCACCGAATTCCTGTATCAGCTTGAAATATTGCAGGGCGCGGAAAAAATGGGCGACCCCTTTCCAGTGGTTCTTTGCTTCGTCGGCCATAGGCACCAGGTCTACCCGCTCCAGCATGATATTGGCTTTGCGGATATAGCCGAAGGATACAAAGGCATAGTTCCAGGTGCTACCCACCAGGTAAGTGGTATTTATGGTCCAATCCAGGCTGGTGGTAGGGACAGTCAGGGGAAATTGTGTAAAGCTGGGAGGCGCCTGGTCATCCGTCAGCGTGGGGAAATAGAAATCCCCGTTGGTGCTGGCGTTGTTGCCAAAGCCGGGAAAAGAGTTGTAAAATTCCCAGGCATATGTGCGTACGCTGTTCTCTGTCTTCCAAAAAGTCGGGTCTACCAACGTATCGGGGTTGGTGACATCGATGTATTTCTTACAAGCCGTGCCCATGCACAGTATCAGCAGGGCCAGCGGTAAATATCTTATTATTGATTGCATATTCTGAAGTTGTTACTGGTTAAAATGTCAATTGCAGGCCTGCGGAATAGCTTTTGTCGAAAGGATAGGTCCTGCCGGTGAAGCTGATACCACCCGTTACAAATCCATCGGTGAGTTCCGGATCGATGGGCACGCCTACGTGGGAGATGGTAGCCAGGTTCTGGCCGCTGAAATAAAAACGCAGTTTTGTGATACCGGCTCTGGTAAGTATCCTGTTGCTAACGGTATAGCCCAGGGTCACGTTCTTCAGCCGGCAATAGGCCATGTTCAGCAGGTATTTCGTCTGGGGATAGAAGTTATTACTACCCCTGTACAGGCCGGCGATGGTCCCTGTCGTATTACCCGGAAATGGTCTTGGATATTTGGCATTGGTGTGCTGGGGCGTCCAGAAGTCCATTTGGTTGGCATAAAGGATGTCGATGCTTTGCCACAGGGGAAGGACGGTCTGACCAGTACCCCAGTAATCCCGTTTACCCACGCCTTGTATAAAGATGTCCAGGTCGAAGCCTTTCCAGGAGCCGCCCAGGCGGAGGTTATACAGCCAGCGGGGTTGGTTGTTACCGATCTTTTTCAGATCGCCATGGTCATACAAGGTCATGGCGCCGCCGGTGATCTTACCGTCGGGCTTGCCATTCGGGCCGCCACCGATGTCCTTGTATTTGATATCTCCTGCGCCAAACTGGAAATTACCAGTTCTCAAACCTGTCTGATCGTGCCCGGCGGTGTCTGCATTGCTGGCGAAATATCCCTCTGTTTCAAAACCCCATATTTCCCCATAGGTCTTGCCCTGGTAGTTCTGATCAAAAGCAATGGACATATTGGGGTTGCTCCATTTGGTGAATACTGTTTTTGCGTCGGAAAGCCCTATCGATCCATATAACTGCAGGTCCTTGCCGATCGTGTAGTTGGCGTCGATGGTCAGCTCGAAGCCGCGGCTGCGGAAATTGCCTGCGTTGATATTGGGGCCTGCGGTGCCAAAGGTCGCCGGTACGCTGGTGGGCTGGATCATCCCTTTTGTATCACGCTGGTACCAGTCGAAAGTAAAACCGAGATGGTTGTCCAGGAACCGGGCGTCGACGCCAAAATCCAGGGTGCCCACTCTTTCCCATTTCAGCGAGCTTGCGATCGCACCCGGCTGGCTGACGCTCTGCGAGATCGTACCGGAGCTGTTTACCCAGGTGGTGGGTATGCCGTTCATGATGGGCAGATAAATATTACTTCCGTTGGAGGTGACATCCTGGTTGCCCAGTTCGCCATAGGAGGCGCGCAGTTTCAGGTCGGAGAGCGCCGGCTTTAGCCGTTGCATGAAGTTTTCTTCGCTCATGCGATAGCCGGCAGAGGCGGAACCAAAGAAGGCCCAGCGGTCTTGCGGAGGGAAGTAGTTAGAGCCGTCATAGCGGCCGTTGAGCTCTACCAGGAATTTATCCTTGTAGCCGTAGTTGATCCTGCCGAAATAGCCGGCAAAGGCTTTTTTACCATGCCCGTTCTGGCTCCATCCGGTGGGCACGCCCGAGGACGTAGGGCCGCTTGTGTTGGTGCCGGGAGTCAGGCCCAGCTCAGGCTGTGTAGGATCCAGCAGTCCCTGGCGGGCTGCATAAAAGTTGATGTTCTCGTCGCTTTCCGCGTTGACACCGGCAATAAACTTGGTGTGATGGTTTGCCAGGATATTGGGCTGCCAGGTGAAATAGCCGTTGAAGGTGTTTACCAACATCCTTCCCGTCGTATACTGGACAAAATCCTGGCTGGCGCCGGCGATATTGGTCAGGCTTAGTGCGCCTGCCGTCCAGAAGTCCCAGGCTGTCACCGGGCCGCCGGACTCGTGCCGCAACGCGTTGTCGCGGCCAATGGTATAGTCGGCGCGGAAGTTGAGGTTCTTTAGGATCTTGACGGTGGCGCCCAGGTCAATACGTGAATAGTTGTCGGAGAGGTTGGCCTTGCTGGCGGCATCCATGTAAGCGGAGTTCACCCTGAAATAATGTCCCTGGTAGGTGCCATAAGGGAAATAAGAGCCCCAGCGCCAGAAATAGTACCAGTAATCCTGGTATTGATAAGGATAGTCGTATTGATAATTGCGGAAAAGCGTTTTAACGTTGACGTCCAGCCAAGAGGTGACGCTAGCGTTGACGGATGCGGTAATATTATATTTCTTTACATCGTCCGGGTTCATCTTGAATATACCGCCGTCGTAGCTGTACCCACCGGAGAGATAGTAAGCGATCTTATCGCTGCCGCCGGAGATGCTTAGGTTATGTTGATGGGAGAAGGCGTATTTGTTCAGCATTTCCTTTTTGGGGTCCCATACCTTGTAGAAGTAGGTACGGCCGTCGGTGGGGTCGATGTTCCAGTCTTCCCCTTTTACCATTTCCTTCCCGTTCTTGCCTTTGTATTGTTTCTTCCAGTTGACGACCCCTGCCTGGAGCTTTAGCATGTTCATACCAAAGGTTTCGGGAGAAGAGGTGCCGCTGCGTACGCCGGCATCGTTGAGGGCCAGCAATTCGAATTCGGGGTCGGCAAAATCCGGGAGTACGGTAGGTGTGTTTGTAGAAAAGTTATTGTTGTAGGAGATGACGGCTTTTTGATTCTTTCTGCCTGTCTTTGTCTTGATCAGCACTACGCCAAAAGCGGCGCGGGCGCCATAGATAGAGGCGGAGGCTGCGTCTTTCAGGACGGAGATGCTTTCGATATCCTGCGGGTTGATGACGGACAGATCATCTGTTTGCACGTTGTCGACGAGGATCAGGGGCCGGCTTGAGCCGTTGATAGACCCGATGCCCCGGATCTTGATATCAGCGCCTGCCGTAAGACCTCCATTACCGTATTGGATAGTCAGCCCCGGTACGATGCCCTGCAAGGCCCTGGTAGGGTCGTTCAGCGGTTTGCTGGCGAATGTTTTTGTGACGTCTACGGTGGCGACGGCGCCGGTGAGGTCGGCTTTTTTCTGTGTGCCGTATCCCACTACTACCACCTGGTCCAGGGCCTGGTTGGATCCTTCCAGTTCTACCTGGTAAAATGCAGCGTCGGTGACGGTGACGACCTTTGCTTTGTATCCCACGGAAGAGACGGTGAAGGAATTTGCTCCCTTGGCATTGAAAGCGAATTTACCTTCGACGTCCGTGGTAACGCCTTTGGAACCTGTGAACGTAATGCTTGCCCCGGCCAGGGGAGAGTGGGTGTTCTTATCGACGACCTCACCCTTGATCTGCTGCCCGAATGCATGGCTGGTAAACCAGCAAAGCAGTGCGAGGAGCGACAAAGCTTTGAAATTTCTCATAATGTTTGATTTTTAGTTTTTCCCGGTTGAAGTTGAGTTTGTATATGGATGGATGTATTGTTGAATGCTGCCTTCGATGAGGCTGATCCAGACCTTGCCGTTGCCGGCGGCTGTGATCTCATTGATGGAAGAATTGCCGGCCTTGTGCTCAAATAATATTTTTCCCGTGGCGGCATCCGCGGCGATGAGAACCCCATTTTTTGTACCCGCATATACTACGCCGCCCGTTTCTATAATGGGGCAGGGGTTGTGTTCGTAGCCGAATTTTCCATTGGTTTCCCAAACAAGGTGGAAGGAGTCTGTCTGTGTGCTAACGGCGATGATCGTATCGTTCATTAGTTTGGCATATACCAGGCGGCCATCCGTGGAGATGCCCATGGATTCACGGACGTGGCGGCTATTGTCCCTCCATAGGGTTTTGCCGCTGGCCAGATCGATGGCTGTCATATAGCGGTCCGGCGCCACCAGGAATACTTTTCCCTCTGCGACGGCAGGCACCGTATTGCCGGGGGAATAGAGCCGGTTGGTTTTTCCATTGTCCCATTTCCATTTTTCCTCACCTGTCGCGGCATCCAGACAGTAGAGGTGGCGATCCCAGGCGCCAAAGAGAAGGGCGTCTCCTCCTGGTGTTATGACAGGCTTTGCCTGCAGTTGTCCTTTGGCTGAATTGTTCTTCCACAGGAGTCGCCCGTCTGAAAGGCTGAGCTTATAAAAATGACTGCCTGTGCCAATATAAACTGCGTTGTCTTTTACCAGTCCTTCGCTGATGCCCGGCTCGCCTGTGGATATATTCCATTTTTCTTTGCCTGTCCGGGCGTCAAGACCGTGTATCAGACCGTCGATGGTGCTAAAGACGATGATACCTTTTCCGTGGACGGGGGTGGAGTAAACGGACCCGGGATATTCCCGGCGCCAGATCATTTTTTTTGTAACGGGGTCCAGGGCGATCACCTGTCCACGGGAGTTGCCGTAGACGATCATATGTTTGCTGACGGGTAATACGCCGGTGAAGATAGTAGCGCTGTCATTCATCCGGAAAGAGATTACCGAGGACGGATAGGCGGTATTAATAGTTGTGTCGGGACGGGGGACGGAGGGGCGGTTCTTTATTACAGGAGAAGGATCTGCGAGGGCAAAAGAGACAAAAGGCGCGCCGATGGGAGTATGCAACCTTTTCTCATAGATGCAGGCGCTGTCGTGGCGGAGGGTAAGGATATTATAGCCCGGGACATCGGAGCCACCGATGAGGGCTGCGCGTCCCATGATGCCGGGCAGACCGTCAAAATTGTGCAGTGACAGGCGGTGACCGTGTCCGCAGAGCACCATCCGGGTATTGTATCGTTTGAGGATGTCAGTTACTTCATACCAGTTGTCGAGTCCGTCGCCCAGGGGATAATGGGAGAGTGATATAACGGTCTTATCCTTTCCTGCTTCCCTGGCCAGGGTCTGTTGCAGCCAGCGCACGTCCTCTTCCTTTACGTGTCCGTCACCCATTTTCATAAAGGGACCGGTGTCAAAGCCGATGAAGAGATAGTTACCGGAAGAAAAGAAGAAGCGGTCATTACCCCACAGACGGGAGAAGGTTTGACAGGCGCTTTCGGACCAGTTGGTTTCATGGTTACCGGGAATGATGTGCAGGGGGATCTTCAGGCGACTTAGGATCCGGTGGACGGTGATGAGTTCTGTATCCAATCCGGTGTTGGTGACGTCGCCGGTGGCTACAGCAAAGTCGTAGCCGCCTTCATTGATCTCGGAGACGATGTTTTCCAGGTTAGGTTCGCTGGCGGCGCCGGGTGAGACGTGGATGTCTGTGAGGAAGGCGACGCGAAGTTGCGGGATATTGTCGGGATTTGCGGCTAGTTGGGCAATTGTTGATGTGGAAGTGCCTATTAGTATGGAAAACAATAAGGAGAGCAACGCCGGTTTTTGCATGGTAGTCTTGGTTACTTGGGTTAGACTATTTGAAATTAGTGCAAAAAACCGCAAAAAAGCGCACAAAGGTTAAAAATAACCTAAAAAAAACGTAGTCTTACGAGATTTTAATCCGTAAGACTACCATAAAAAGAATGGGATGCGGATTTTTGCAGGTTTATAAAACTGATAAACGGGGCAAAAACAGGGGGAGCGGATGAGAGGGAAACGTTAGAAGGTAAAACGTGCGGTCAGTGCGAAAGCGTCCGGGACGAAATTGATGCTGGGGATAATGTCCAGTTCGGGTTTCCAGTCCAGGGACAGGTTGATAGGGGCATTTTGGAACTTGTAATCCAGGCCTACGATGCCGGTGGGGCCGAGAAAGGTGGTATGGCTTTGAATATGACCCGCATCGGTACGGTTTTCGAAGCCCAGGTAGGCGCCGCCGCCATAGAACCAGGTAAAGGCGGGAGTACCTCCGATGAGCTGGTGTCTTTCATAAAGACCGCCGATACCAAAGCGGCTGCTGCCAAATGAGATCAGTCCTTCGAGGGCGTCAGTCTCGTTCCTGAAATATTTTACGCTGATGGAATTATTCAGCGTAGGGGAGGCTGAGCTGAAGCGGATACCCATCGCCAATTTATAGTCCTGTGCAGACAAACGATTGTATACGCTGGTAACTACCAGGAGTACCAGGCAAAGAGTGATGGATTTCATGTTAGGTGCTTTACCTTCTTTGAACGAAAAGGAGGCAAAAGTATTGATGATACTCTGTTAGAAGTTTCTTAAAATAGATCGGGCGGAGGGTGCTACTCGAACAGATCTTCCCTGGATTTTGGGCGTCTTGCTTCCAGCCATTTGAACCCGCGCAGGACCATATCGTCGAAGTTGACTTTCTTAAAGGGGATCATGCTGCCTTCCACGTCGTTACGCATGATAACCTTTTTCAGCTCTCTCCCGGAGTCTGTTTTTTCTCCGAAGATCATATCGATGATGTCGGCATGGGCTTTATTTACGCCTGTGTAGGCTTTGTAATCGTCCTGGACATAATAGATGCTTTCGGCGTTGCCTTTAGCGCGCATATAGTCTACCTGTCCATTCTTGAAATAGGCATTAATGGTGGTGCCTTTTATCTGATTGAAAAACCGGGCGCCTACTTTATTGACGGCAATGGCGTTTTCAAAGACATAGAGTCTGTTGGCTTTTTTATTTTTTGTGTAGACGTACATTGTGTCGCCTGTGATCTGGTAGTTACCGTTGCCCCAGGCGATAGGGTTATAGAACAGCCGGAAGATGGAATCCTGGCCGGAGTAGTACATACTGTCGGCTACGGCTTGCAGTGAGTCGGAATAGATCCGTACGTGATGATAGGCCAGTATATAGCGTAGGGTGCTATCTGTAATGGGCGACCTGGCGGTGTCGGTATATTTTTCATGGTCAGGGTCGGACGAGCGGGCTGCCTGGATGGGGGGTGTGGGTTTTGTGCTGTCTGCGGGTACGGGTAGTGGTGCGCCTGACGGCTTTAGACCGGGACGCCCGCCAGGGGGAAGACGTTTGGGGTTGAGGGGCGGGGTGGGTGGATGGGCCGTGGCGAGGGTATCGGGGAGGTGCTGCCGGGAAAGAGTATCGGGGATATGTTTTTGGGAAAGGCTGTCAGGGATAGGTTTCCCGGCCAATGTATCAGGGACTTTGGCGATGTGCAGGCTGTCCGGCCGGGCGATCAGGCTGTCTCCCCTGACTTTTACTACCATGGGGTGTGTACTGTCCGGACTGCTAACATCGAGGGTGTCTCGGGCATTCAGTTTATCGGTGGCCATTCGGTGAAGACTATCCGCCGACGCTTTGTCGAGGCTATCGACATAGCGCTTATGGAGACTGTCCATGATCGCCAACTTCCTTAAAGCGGCAAGCCTGTCTATCAGTCTGGCCGACATCAGCGTATCGGCGGTGATATACAGGGAGTCCTTGTCCTGTCTGATGATCATCAGCGGCTTTTGGGTGGCCAGGAAAGTATTTTTCTTTTTATTGGAGATCATGTAGTCGGCTTTGAGGACGACCCCTTCTGTGGTATCCGTATATACGGCTTTACCGACGGCGGTGCTGATACCTGTGCTGTCGTCGATGCGGACGCTGTCGCCTGTGATCCTTTGAGAGCCGTCGGTGATGATAGGGCGACGGCCGAATTCGGCTTTATGGTTTTGAAGGTCGTAGTATCCTGACCGGGTATGCACGGTACGGCGGGTACTGTCCTTGAACATGATAAAGGTTTCTGTGACGAAAGTGGATACCTGGGTACTCGTATTGTATAACAGGCTGTCGGTGGAGAGGTCGTATTGAGGGTCCCGGAGCACTACTTTCTTCTCGAACAGGACGTCCTTTGTCCCTTCGTAGTAGGTGCCGCGTTCGCTGGTGAGTATGGAGCCTTTGTTTACGATCTTTCCTCCATGTTCATAGACGCCTATCTTTTCGTTCAGGTCGTATTGGAGCTCTTCGGTGGTGAGTACGCCTTTGCCATCTGTCAGCTTGACATTCTTCAGGAAGTGGACGATCTTTTTATCCACTTCGTATTTCATATAGTCGGAGTAGATGTTGGTGGAGTCTTCGTCATTGATATGCACATGACCGAAAGATTCTATATAATTCTGTGTCGGATTGAGGACCATGCTGTCGCAGTCGATGAGGGTCTTTTCCTGCCGGATGCGTACGTCCCCTACAAGGGTTGTCAGTTGAGTGGTGGAGTCTATCTGTTGGGAATGATACGTTTTTGCATTCAGGATCTGTACCAACTTGATGGAGTCGCTGCCGGGTTTCCGGAAGGGGATGCCATTCTGCTGCGGCAGCTGTGCAAAAGCTTCCCGGCCGAAGAATAGTCCCCCCAAAAACAGACAGGCATAGATAAGTGCCCTTGTTCTCATCTTTACTTATTAGCGGGTTTCACCGTCACCGAGTCCAGGGGGGTCATGAGGGGGCCGCTCTTGTCTTTCCGGCCGAATACGGAGATGTTGACATACCGTTTTGGATGGACGCGGAAATCATCCAGCAGGATATTCAGGCTGCGGGTACTGCCCTCGAGGTTTTGATAAAGCTTTTTATCATTAAGCAGCAGGCCCAGCGAGCCGTTGGTGCTGTTCATTTTTGCGAGCGTGCCTCTCAGTTCGTTGACAGTGCCTTGCAGGCTTTCCACTGTCTCGGGTATCCTGGCCGCGGACAGGTTGGAAGTGGTCTTTTCCACATTCTCCAGTGTATGGGTGATATGGTCATTATTTTTAGCCAGGTTGGCAGTGAACGTGTTGACATTTTTCAGGGATTGGGCCAGGGCGCCTGTCTGTTGATTCAGCATTATCTGCAACTGGGCCGTGGATGCCGCCAGGTTTGCTATGATGGCGCTGAAGTTATTTTTCAGCCGGGGATCGAACATGGACCCAACGGCTTGTATCAGCGAGTCCAGCGATTGCAGCGTACCTCCTAATTTCAGGATCACGGGGTTTACGCTTTCCTGTACCTGTGAGAGAAGATTGGACTTCTTTTTGGTAAACAGGGTGTCCCCATTCTCAAGATATTGGGCTTCGTCTCCTTTGGAGATAACGATGGTAGCGGCGTTAAGCAATCCGGAATTAATCACCCCTACTGAATTTTTGGGGATATTTACATCTTTTTTAAGGGTAATGGTTACCAGGATGCCTTTCGACAAGTCTTTATCCGCCTCGTTGATGGCCGATACATTACCTATCTGTAGTCCATTGATCTGCACCTGGTTGGAGAGATCCAGTCCTTCCACATTGTCAAAGACGGCGTATATCTTTTTAGAATGCTGGAAGAGGCTGCTGCCTTTCAGCCAGTTAAACCCCAGTATCAGCGCGGCAATGGCCACCACGGCCAACACTCCGATCTTAAATTCATTGGAAATTTTCATCTGTAAAATTTGATCAGTATGAGTTATGTTTAGTCTCCGGTGACAAACCTACATTAATATGCCCAATTGGCAAAGGACAGCCGTTTATAGAGAAAGTTAAGATTAGCGGACGGATCTGGGGGTGTTCAAAGGCTTTTTCCGGAGCTCAGCGGCTATTGCTGCGGTGCGGGCCTGTATGGTCCTGGCCCCACTGGGAGCCCCGCTGCTCGTATGTCCTTCCAGGGTATCTTTATATCTCTTCAAAGCCTGGATGATGTTCCTGACGATCTCATCCTGTCCTTCCTCGCTGTTGAGGTAGATCTCCTCTTCCTTGTTGCTGAGGAAGCCCGTTTCGATAAGGACGCTGGGCATACCTGTCGCCTGCAGCACCTGGATGCCTTCGTCCCTTTGCAACACTCCGTCGCTGTGGCGGCCTGCTTTTACGAACTCCTCTTCCACCAGTGTGGCGAAGAGGGCGCTGTTAGCGAAATATTTTTTCTCATACAACTGGGCCCTGATCCTGGCTTCGGGGGTATTCATATCGAAGGCTGCCTCGGTACTGTCACCCATGCCTGCTTCCACATCGCCGCCTTCCCGTTGATTGATGGCCTCGCCTTTAAAGACATTACGATCGGCCTTCCATATATAGGTGCCTGTGCCTACCCGGGTATTTTTTACATAACGTGTCCTATAGATGGGGACCCTTCTTTTTCTTTTGCCCTTGCCAACCATTTTGTGTCCGATGACATCCCTGACGGCATAGGTGCCGGGGGTATGCCCATCATTATTGGCGTGTACACAGATGAAGAGGTCGCCTTTGGATTTATTGGCCAGTTCGGCCCTATAGTGCAGACCCTGGTTCTTGGTAGGCATATTACCCGGCATGATATCCGTCGTGCGCGTATAGACGATCTTTATATTGGGGAATTCTTCTTCGATCGCTTTGCCCAGTTTGAGAGAGATGGCCAGGGCTACATTCTTCTCTTTTGAAAAGAGCCCTTCGGTACCAGGGTCGAAGCCGCCGTGACCAGGATCTATGATGATCGTACGTAACACCGGCTTTTGTCCAGGACGAGCATCGAATGCACTGATAGAGCATATAATTCCCGTTAGAACTAAAAAACCGACAATCTTTTTCATCATGGTCATTGTTAATTTGCTTTTTCTCTCCAATCTTCACATAATCTTAATGGCGTAAAGACTATTTTTGTGCGTCCGCCAACAGGACGCACCCCGGTTGTATGAATATGAACGGACGCAAAATTAGCTCAAAATATTTACTGACATTGATTTTTACTGCTATATTCTTTTCAGTAACGTTCAATAGTCCTGCAAATTATTCGTCCGCAACACGTTTTTGTAAAATATTAACGACTTCCCGGGATACTATCAGACCCCTCTTTCGTCCGGATACCATTCCCCATCGGCGGAATACCACTGGCCTGGATTCCCTGCGGTCTGGCAACGACACCATCCCCGACTCACTCCATCGAAGGGTGGATACCCTGGATTATAAGATCAGCAAGGATACCCTGGAGGCGGCCATTGACTATAAGGCTTCGGACTCGGTGGTCATGGATATCCCCACCAAGAATATCACCCTTTACAATAAAGCCAATACCAAGTATAAGGATGCGGACCTTACAGCGTACAAGATCCAGTATGATCAGCAGCGGAACTTGGTGATCGCCACCCCTACAAAAGATACTGCGGGGAATGCCGTGGGTCTTCCCAAAATGGTACAGCAGGACCAAACCATGACCTCAGATACCATCGTTTATAATATCAAAAGCCAGAAAGGTCTCACCCAACATACTTATACAACCGCGGGATCTGACATGTTCGTTCACGCGGAAAAAATGAAGAAGATCAGCCCGGACGAATACTACGGCTACCGGGGCATCTTTACGACCTGCAACCTCGATACGCCCCACTTTGCCTTTCGTACGAATAAGATGAAGCTGATCAATAAGAAGTTTGCCATTACGGGGCCTGTCCACCCGGAATTTGAGGGGGTACCGATACCTGTCTATCTGCCTTTTGGCTTTTTCCCTATCTCCACGGGCCGGCATTCCGGACTGCTGCCCCCCCAGTTTACGGCCAGCGATCAGGCCGGTATTGGCCTGGAGGGGCTTGGCTACTACAAGGTGATCAATGATTATTTTGACGTTACTTTCCGGACCAACCTGTACTCTTATGGAGGGTGGAACCTCTATGTCACGCCTACCTATCGAAAGCGGTACAGGTACAGCGGTCAGCTGAACTTCGCCCTGCAGAATACACGGCTATTGACCTCTGCGGGCAAGGATGAATATACCACTGGCAGGACCTGGAGTCTTAACTGGGGTCATACGGTGGATGCCAAGGCGCGGCCGGGAACCAATTTTTCCGCCAATGTCAATATCATGTCCACCAAGTACAATTCCTATATCCCGAATAACCCCACGGCCAACTATAACAACCAGCTGGGGTCTTCCGTCACTTATTCCAAGACATGGGACGGCAAGTACAACCTGACGGTGGGCGCTACCCATAGTCAGAACAACCAGACCCGTCAGATCCAGGTGAGCCTCCCCAATCTGGCGTTTACGGCCCCCACGATCTATCCCCTGCAGCAAAAGGATTTTGTTGGTACGCCAAAGTGGTATGAAAAGCTGGGGATCGGACTCACCACCAATATCTCGGGCGGGGCTACCTTCTATGATTCGGCCGCCAATTTCAAAAAGATCATCGATACCTTCCAATGGGGTGTGCAGAACAGTATACCTATCAGCCTCGCATTACCGCTGAAAGGGGCTGTCCAGGTCACCCCAGGGATGAGCTTTTCCAACAGGATCTTTTCACGCCAGCTGATAAGGCGATATAATATTATCAAGAATAAAGTGGATACCCTCGGGATAGAGAAAGGCATCTGGTCCATGGAGGATGTGTCCTTCAGCCTTAGCCTGGCCACGGCCATCTTTGGTACCTTTCAGCATTTTGGGAAGAACAGCCGGCTGATGGGTATCCGGCATGTCATCCGGCCCACCGTTAGCATTAGCTATAAGCCGGACCTGGCAAGCGGGGCTTATTATTGGCTGAATACGCCGTGGACGGACACCTTGCATCGCGTACCTGGCAAGCAGCGTGTGTCCGTTTTTGAAGGGGCAACCTATGGCCCCTTTGGGGAGGGGGTCTTTGGGGGCATATCCTTTGGTCTGGACAACCATTTCGAGATAAAGACCCGTTCGAAGAAAGATACTTCGGACGGCGGTGTCAAGAAGACCACCATCATCGATGGGATCGGGTTTAACGGCAGCTATAACTACCTGGCCGACAGTATGAAGCTGTCCCAGATCACCTTTTATTTCCGGAGCACGCTGGCCCAAAAGATAAATATCACGGGGGGAGCTACCCTGGACCCCTATGTCCCTGACTCTACGGGCCGGGATACAAAGGTCTATGCCTGGCAAAAGGGCCGGAGCCTGGGGCGGATCACGGGGGGCAACCTGGCCATTTCCACCAGTTTTAAAAGCAAGCCGAAGGATGATAAACTGGAGAAAGATAAAGAGGCGCTGCAAAAGGATCAGATACCTATGACCATGGAGGAACAGCAGGCCCAACTGAACTATATCCGTCAAAACCCGGCGCAATTTGCGGATTTCAATATCCCCTGGTCGTTGAACCTTTCGTTTTCGCTAAATTTCTCGAGCAGCCCCAAACCGGACTATACGGGCTTTCAAACGATCGTATCTTCCTCCATCAACTACAGCGGGGATTTCAACCTCACCGAAAAATGGAAGATAGGGCTCAACGGGTATTACGATGTCAGGTATTCGAAGATGCAGTCGCTGACCATGTCCATTTCCCGGGATATGCACTGCTGGCAGATGTCGATAAATGTTACACCGGTGGGTTATAGCCATTTCTTCAACTTTACCATCAGCCCCAAGTCAGGGATTCTCCAGGACCTGAAGATCAACCGGACGAAGTATTTCTACAATCAATAGGCGTTACGTATATAATAATCCCGCATGACGTCGAAGACCTTTTGTTTTAGCGTTTCCACGGTGTCGCCCGGCGCCGGTGCAATTGCAGGCAGGAAATGCATAGCGAGCCGGTGGGGATGGAAATAAAAGATCTTGCCGGCCGGCATGATCTTCCTGCTATTGAAGATAAGGGCGGGGATGATGGCCTTGCCGGTTTGGAGGGACAGCCGGAAGGCCCCGTTGTGGAATTCCTTCAGGGGTTGATCCGTCCTGTTACGGGTGCCTTCGGGATAGAGGCACATATGCAGGCCCATGTCCAGCACTTCTTTCATTTTTGTAAAACTTTCCCTTCTGCTGTCGTCATCCTTACGATCCACCAGCACGCTGCCTGTGCGGTAGAATGTGCCGAAAATGGGGATGCGGGCCATTTCGATCTTGGCGATGGTCTTATTGCCACCTGGTATGGTGGGGGTTGAAACGGGTACGTCTATCAGGGCATTATGGTTGCACACGACGACGTAAGTACTTCCTTTTTTAAAATGTTCCCTTCCTCTGACCTTCAGCGGACAGCCTGCCAGCGGCATGAAAACGCCCATCCATACCCGCGCCATCCGGATGAAGATGCGGGTCTTTTGAGGGTCTGTGCGGAAATAGGAGAAGAGGAGGAAGGGGATCATGAACAGCAGCATGGTGACGATGAACAGGATCATCACCCACAGGGCCCACAGGCGCCAGATAATATCACCGATCGAAAATTTTTTTCTCATATATTTTGCAGCTTCCAGTCGATGGGGGCGATGCCCTTGCTTTCCAGCCAGGTGTTGGCCTTTGAGAAATGTTTACAGCCGAAGAAACCTTTATCCGCGGAAAAAGGGGAGGGGTGGGCTGCTTTTAGTACGAGGTGACGTGTCTCATCCACCAGGCTTTGTTTTTCCTGTGCGAATTTTCCCCATAACAAAAAAACGCAGTGCTCTTTTAATGTAGAGATCTTTTCGATGACGGCATTGGTGAACTCGGCCCAGCCGATGCCTGCATGGCTCATCGGCTCATTGGCCCTGACGGTCAGGGACGCATTCAGGAGCATCACTCCCTGTTCGGCCCAATGGGTCAGGTTGCCATGATTGGGGATGGGTATGTCCAGATCGCTTTTCAGTTCCTTAAAAATATTGATCAGTGAGGGAGGCGGGGGGATACCTTTCTGTACGGAGAAGCTCAGCCCGTGCGCCTGTCCGGGACCATGATAGGGGTCCTGACCCAGGAGAACGACCTTCAGGTTGCTGAAGGGGGTGGTATTAAAGGCGTTGAAGATAAGACTGCCCGGAGGGTAGATGGTTTTCCCGGACATTTTTTCAGATTTGAGATGCGTGGCGATCTGGAGGAAATAAGGTTTTTCAAATTCATGTTTTAGCACCTCTTTCCAGCTCTCTTCGATTTTTACATCCATGCATGGGTGTTTAGGGGCCTAAGATAGGACAATCTCCCTAAACCTCCTGATGATGGTGTGCGGTTACCTTGTTGTAGTCGTCGATAAGCTTCCGTTGCAGATCGAAAGGTACAGAAGCATATTCCAGGAATTGCATCCTGAATTTGGCCCTGCCCTGGGTGAGGCTTCGCAGGGAGGAGGAGTAATCGTGCATTTCGGCCAGCGGCACACGGGCGATGATCTTGGTGAAATGTCCTTCCGCATCCATGCCCTCGATGATGGTGCGCCGGGTCTGCAAGTCGCTGATGATACCACCGGTCTGGTCGTCCGGACAAAGTACTGTCAGGGTATAGATAGGTTCCAGTATCTGCGGGTCAGCCTGTTGGAAGGCCTGTTTAAAGGCCATCAGTCCGGCTATTTTAAAAGAGATGTCATTGGAGTCTACGGGATGCATCTTCCCATCATAAACGATCACCCGTACATCCCGTACATAGGAGCCTGTCAGCGGTCCTTCCTGCATTTTCTCCATGACGCCTTTTAGTATGGAAGGGAGGAAGCGCAGGTCGATGGCTCCGCCGACGATGCAATTGAGGAAGATAAGCTTGCCGCCCCAGTCCAGGGCATATTCTTCCCTTCCACGCACGGAAAGCCCTTTTGGATCGGGCATGCCTTCGTACCAGGGTTCCACCTGCATGTATACTTCACCGAACTGACCGGCGCCCCCGGATTGCTTTTTATGCCTGTAGCTTGATTGTACCATTTTCCGGATGGTTTCCCTATAAGGGATCCGGGGTCTTTCAAAGTTCACGTGGAGGTTTTTCGAAATATGCTCCAGCTTCCACTTGATAACGGAGAGATGCAGCTCGCCCTGGCAATGCAGGAGGGTTTGTTTTAGCTCCTTGGACACTTCCACGATGACGGTGGGATCTTCTTCCTGTACCTGGTGGAGAGCTATTGAGAGTTTCTCTTCGTCTCCTTTTTGAGCAGGCTCAATAGCGACACTTAGTAAGGGGGGAGGGAAGTCGATGGGCGCCAGTTCGAGATTATGCCCTCTGACATGCAGCGTATTATTGACATGGGTATGTTTCAACTTGATGGTGGCGCCGATATCTCCTGCCGAGAGCTGGTTGACGGCTGTTCGTTTGCTGCCTTCCACGATAAAAAGCTGGTTGAGTTTTTCGGTGACGCCGTTGGATTCGTTCACCAGTTCCATTCCGGATTTGACGGTGCCTGAATAGACCTTAAAAAAGCTCATATCCCCGATGTGCGCTTCGGAGATCGTCTTATAGATAAAGATACAAGGCGGTCCATCGGGGTCGCAGGGCAGGGGGTTGCCGGATAACGTTTGTTGTGGAGGCATTTCAGCGGGGCAGGGGCATACGTTGTCGATAAAGCCCATAATGCGGCCGCTGCCCATATTCTTTTTGGCGGAAAGACAGAAGAGAGGGAAGAGATCGTGGTTGATCATGGCTTTTTTTAGTCCATCCCGCATTTCGTCTTCGTCCAGTTCGCCTTTATCGAAATATTTTTCCATGAGGGTTTCATCATTGCCGGCGATGGCTTCGATCAGCTCTTTATGAAGCCGGTCGGCTCTTTCCCGCTCATCCTCCGGGATCGGCAGTTTTTCCGGCCTGCCTCCTTCCGGGGGGAACTTATATTGGGTCATGCGGAGGACGTCGATGATGCTGTCGAAGCCGAGGCCCTGGTTCAGCGGATATTGGACGACGACCACGTTGGGACCAAAATGGTCCCGCGCCTGGAGGACCGTGGTGTCAAAGTCGGCTTTATCCTGGTCCAGTTTATTGACAGCCAGCAACATGGGTGTTCTGAACCGCTCCGTATACTCCCAAATGAGGTCAGTACCTACTTCCACTCCGAAATTGGCGTTGAGCAACAGGACCCCGGTGTCCGCCACACGCAGGGCCGACACCACTTCTCCCACGAAATCGTCATAGCCGGGGGTGTCGAGGATATTTATCTTATAACCCCGCCATTGGGTATGGAGGAGTTTGGAAAAGATGGAGTTACCCCGTTGTTGTTCCAGCTCGTAGAAATCGCTGACAGTGTTTTTTTCCTCGATGGAACCGCGGCGGGTGATGAGTCCTGCTTCGAAGAGCATGCATTCGGCGAGGGTAGTCTTGCCGGAGCCGGCATGGCCTAACAGGACTATGTTCTTGACGTGAGAGGTGTCGAAGCTAGTCATGGCAAGCGAATTTCCTATTAAGTTACGGAAATATCCTTATATTTCTCCCTTCAGCGATTTTACGATCACTTCGGTCTTACTGTTGACCTGCAACTTCCGGTAAATATTTTTTATATGTTGTCGTACGGTTTCCAACGTTATACCCAGGCGTACGGCGATCATCTTATAGCTCAATCCATCCACCATGGCGGCGATGACCTGTTGTTCCTTGGCGGTCAGCGGCTCATTGTAAGTCCTTTTTGGCGCAAAGTATTCTACTACCTTGCGGGCGATGATGGGGGACATTACTGCGCCACCTTTGTGGATGATATTGATGCAGTCCAGTATTTCCTCCATGGCTGTATCTTTTTGCAGGTAGCCCACGGCGCCGGCGCAAAGGGCTTTAAAGATCCTGTCGCTGTCTATATATACGGAAAGGATGATGACTGCCACATCTGGGAACCTTTTTTTGATCTCGGGGATGGCTTCTATCCCTGACTTGCCGGGTAGCCCGATGTCGGCCAGGATGATGTCCAGGTGCCCGGTCTTATCCGCCTGGGTAAAAAAATCTTCTGCCGAAGCGGCTGCGATCCTGCAGTTCACCCCTTCCTGCCGGAAGAAAAAGGCGGCAAGGTGATTTCTTACCACCGCATCGTCTTCTATCAATGCCAGTTGGATCATATGGGTATATTTTAAACAGGTACTTTTAAGATCACCGTTACGCCATCGTCCGACAGGATATAAAGGCTTGCTTTTAGTCTGCGGGCCCTCAGCTGCATATTTTCCAAACCCTGGCCGCTGACTGTCTTGTCGTTGCTAAACCCTTTTCCGTCATCCTTTATTTGCATGATGAACACGCCATGGTCTTTTTTTAATATCACGGTCACCCGGGTTGCGCGCGAATGCTTTACTATATTGTTGATGGCCTCTTTAAAAGTAAGGTATACGTTCTGACGAAAGTTCATGGTCAGGCTTTCCTGTTCGGCAAAGCCTGTGTGTGTCAGTTCGAAATCGATATTCGCGGGCATCAGCATGTGGTGAAGATGTTCCTGCATGTACTGGATCATGCCTCCCATTGTATCATTGCGTGCATCGATGCTCCATACCACATCTTTCATAGTGGACACCGCTCCCCGGCTGATGCCGGAGATCGTACCCAACTGTTGCTCTGTGTCATTCGTTATACCATTTCGTCTTATAGCGTCCGCCAATATGGTGATGCGTACCAGTGAGCTGCCTACATCGTCGTGAAGATCGCTGGCGATACGGGTGCGCAGGTATTGGATCTTTTTCACCTGTCTGATGCGGTAACGCACCACCAACCAGACGGCGGTCGTAAATGCGATAAGGATGAGGGATATGAACCATGCCGTCTTAAAAAACACCTGTTTTACCCGGATGTCGATGGATAGCTCATTGATGCTGCGGGCTCCGTTGCCTGTATTGCCTTTGATCTTCAGCGTGTACCGGCCGGGCGCCAGCCCGTTGAAGGAAACAAAATGCTGGTTGTCTATAGCGTGCCAGGCATTGTCGACCTCTTGCAGCTGATAAAAAAAGCGATCGCCTGACGGGTCATACAGGTCGGACAGCATAAAGTAAAACGAAAAGAATTTGTCATCCGGCTCGATGACTACATTTTTTAATAGTTGTCCGTTGAAAACAGATTCTGTCGCCCGGCCATTGCTACCGATCTTATTAAAGCGGGTAAGGAGGATGGTCACCGGTTCCTTGCGGGTGAAAGCATGGTCCGGATCGAAGATCATGTATCCATTCAAGCCTCCAAAGATCATACGGCCGTCCTTATATCTGTAAAAGGCCTTTCTGTTGAACTCATCGGTATTCAAACCGTCCCTGGCATAAAAATTTGTAAACTGTCCGTTTTGTCTGTTGAAATAGCTAAGCCCGGCATACGTGCTGATCCAAAGGTCCTTATTCTTGTCTTGTAAGAGTCCGCACACGGTGTTATTGCTGAGTCCTTCCTTGTGTGTGTACTGTCTGATCTCCCCTGTATAGTGGTTGTACCGGAGGACACCATTGCCGGCCGTACTTATCCAAAAACAGCTATCTCCATCCTGCGCGATGTCATTGATGCCATAATCCAGCGCGCGGCTAAGGGAGATCCTGATCACCTGTCTTGTCCGGAGATCTATCTTATATAATCCATTGGCGGTGCCAGCCCATACCCATCCGTCTTTTATAAAAAGGCTCCAGCAGGGGATTCCATAAAACGGCATACTTCCTTTATCGTCCTTAAAAGGCAGCATGCTGCGGGTCTGCGGATCGAAAGTGTACACATTGTGCTGTCCGGCTGTCCAGAAAAGATGTCCGTCATAACCAATACTGAACTGGTTGATGCTTTCCTGTTTTTCCTTTTCAGAACCTTCCGCCAGGAATATTTCCAACGAGTCGTTGCGGGTGTCATAGCGGCCAATGCCAAAACCCGCCAGCCAGATGATGTCATTTCCGTCATACCACATGTCATAAATATATCCTATGTCATGTTTGCCGTCGAGTAGCAGACGGATGGACTTATTGATCACCGGCAGTGCTGATACGGGGGTGGCTCCAAAGCATGATAATGCGATGGTAGTATCTGTTCCCTGCCGGGTATGCATCTTTTTTAGCAGGCCATAATTTTCTGTGGCGGCATAGAGACGATCATACCGGTCGGTCATTATACGACGGCTCCGGATATTTTTCAGCTCCTTTCCCTGCAGGATAAAAGGTATATTTGTAAAGACAGCATCGCGGTCAGATATTTTTATAATGCCATTATCCGTACCTACCCAGATGGTGTTGTTATTGTCCTTATAGACGCAATATACCATGGTTGCGTGGATGGCGGTGAGGAGCCAACTGTAGTCTGTCACCTGTCGCCCGTGCATGTCGTATTTCAACAGCTCGTTGCGATCATTGCCCTGCCAGATATTGCCATCCGCATCGATGCAATAGCAGGTATGCAGGTGGAGGTTGGGGCCGGGAACCGTCTGTTTATTACTTAGCCAGCTATAAAAACGATGGGTCTTTTCATCATAGCGATTGATACCGTAACAGGAGATGCCCCAGGTAGCGCTTCTGGCGTCGGTGTAGATCTTTGAATAATCGCCGGTACGCAGCAAAGGTGAGCTTATCTGCATCTTTTCACCTGTATGGGAGATCATTGCCAGGGCAGTTGCATGGTCGAGATATGACATCCATACATTATGATCGTCATATTCGCTGATACCCGTGAGCACCATGTCCGTCTGTAATAAAGCCGTGTCGATGGTCACCGGGAGGAAGCGGGCGGTGTCGATGAATACAGCCAGCCACTTTTCCGACAGCACCCAGTTATGCCCATTCTTTGCCCGCTGGATGGCGCGTATGGGGCCCTGTGGCAGGGAAGCAGGGTGCGTATCGTCGTGTACAAACTGCCGGATGGTATTGGTGAGAGGATCAAGGATATTTAATCCATTTTCCGTGCCTATCCAGATCTGTCCTTTTTCATCCTGGAGCAACGATGTGATACTGCTGTTGGTAAGCGCCGGCTGGCTGAGCAAACTGTATTGGATAAGGAAGCTGCCGTCATAACGGTTCAATCCGCTGTTGGTGCCTATCCAAAGTATCCCATTTTTATCCTGCAGGATACATTGTACGGAATTGTTGCTGAGGCCATCTTCTACGGTCAGCCGGGTATAGGAAAGGGTGTGCTGTCCCGCCGCGAGTAGGGGGAGCCATAGGAACAGGGTTTGTATAAGGGGCAACTTTTTCAGCAATCAGGTCTTAGCATAACGGGAAATTAAGGATTATTACCTGTATAAAAGACCCGGCTCAGGGAAAGCTGTTTACCCGTAACAGCGCTGCCTTCAACGCCGGGATCCAGTACCGTCATAAGTAGTGTACGGAATTGTAGTTGAGGTCCAGCAAAATTTGTCTAAAAACAGGGGCTAGTCAATACCATGAACATGGGAGAATCTTTGTCAGCAGGCAGAGGGAAATAGTGCTATTTTGTCAGGTGTGGAGATCATGCGCTTTTGACACGCATTGACAATCAGCGTGGTAAGAGAAGGGGAAAAATCGGGAGGGCTTTTTGCCATTATAGAGGAAAAAAGAAGGAAATTAAATATGTCAGAAACATGGAACAAAAGAGAACGAGAAAGAAACAAGCGACAAAAAAAGAATGAGAAGATCCAAAAAAGGCTGGAGCGGAAGCATCTTGACAAAGGTAAGCATGGTTTGGAAAGCATGCTGGCTTATGTGGATGAGAATGGGAATCTTACCTCTCAGCGACCGGAGGATTTTGGAAAGATAAAAAAGTAAAACATATGAACAAGCAAAAAGCAATTCTTGCAGGCGGCTGTTTTTGGGGTGTAGAAGAACTCATACGCGGTCTGCCTGGCGTTATTTCTACGGTGGTCGGTTACACAGGAGGGAATGTTCCAAACGCGACGTATCGTAATCATGGCACGCATGCGGAGGGTATCGAGATCGAATTTGATGCGGAGGTGTTGTCATATCGAAAGTTATTGGAATTCTTCTTCCAGATACACGATCCCACCACCAGGAACAGGCAGGGGAATGACGTGGGTACGTCCTACCGGAGCGCCATCTTTTATCTCAATGAAGAGCAGCAAGAGACGGCACGGAGCCTGATCGCTGAAATGACGGCATCGCGTATATGGCCTGGCCCCATTGTTACAGAGGTTGCTCCCGCGGGGCCATTTTGGGTGGCGGAAGAAGAACACCAGAATTATTTGCAGAAGCACCCTTATGGGTATACCTGTCATTATGTACGGCCGGATTGGAAGCTTTAAAACGAGTATCTCAACCCCAATTGCATCTGGTACCGGCTGTTCAGATAATCCACTGAATATGGTTTGCCCGGATCACGGAAGGTATATACGGGGTAGCTGCCCTTTGTCTGTTCTCCCGGAAACAAGACCGGCGTCAATCCTACACTGGCTGTACCATTATAGGTATTTGGTACAAAATACTGACGGCCCCAGTTCCTGTTCAGCAAGTTGGTGACATTTACAATATCCAGGGTCAGCGTTACAAACTGTGCAGGATGTTTGCCCGAATAGTGGATCTCCTGTCCAAAATGAAAGTCCATTTGGGTATTCCATGGCGTATGCGCTACATTACGTTCTGTAAACCGGCCCCTGCGGCTGCGCAGATAGGCATTCCCGTCGATGAATGCATTGAATGCCGCCGCCTGTGCTGCCGCCGTCTCTGCTCCGTCCTTGAAGAACCTGATAGCTTCATCCGTCCCTGGAATGTAGGCCAGGCTCACTTGCTGGCCGGTACCCTGTATACTGTTGTTTACAAACCCATAGGTAAAAGGGCTTCCTGATTGTGCACCTGTAAACAAGCTGAAATTGCTTATCCATACACGATCCCATGCCTTTCTGTAATTAACCGTCATCACTATCCGGTGACGGATGTCGAAATTGGAATATGCCAGATCAGGGTTGTTGGGGTTTAAAGCCTGGTTCAGCTGCCAGTTGCTTTCCATGGAATTGCGGATGCCGTTGGATACATCCTTGCTCTGGCCATAGGTGTAGGCCGCAGAGAACCCAAATCCCCATGCGAAATTCCGGCTGATCGTACCGGTAAGGCTATATCGAAAGCCTTTACCGGTGTTACTCAGCTCATAGGCATTGGCAAAACGGGGGTCTGTGCCGCCTGATGGAAAAACAGGCTGCTGGTGTTGTACATCATATCCATAATAGGTAGGGTTATCGATAGTATTCACCTGCTGGAACAACAGATCCTTTATCGTCTTTGTATATATTGCCTCCAGTCCCAGCTTCCACCCGGCGACTGTATAATCCAACGCCACGCTGCTGCGTAATATTTTGGGCATTACAAAGTGATTATTTACTACATCTACCTGTGTCTGACCAGCATTCTTGTTTGTAAGGACCCCGCTGTTTGCGGCCACGAAATCCGAGATCCCGTTTTTCCCCGGCTTCATCGGGTCTGTACCGGGTAGAAAGGCCTTTTTATCCGCCCGTTGATCGAATGACCCGTAAGTATCGCCATTATTGTAAAACGCGTATCCCAACCAGGCAAACGGTATCCTGCCTGTAAACAACCCTACGCCGCCCCTTATGATCAGCTTTCCGTCACCGAAGTAATCGTATCGAAAACCCAGTCTTGGTGACAGCTGCGGACGTCCGAAATAATTTCCCGTTATCCTGTTCAAAGGAGTATAGGAGTAAGTAGTATTGAAATAAGCATCCTCGTATGCGCTCCGTGTCTTTTCACTCAGGGCCGGCTTTGACGGTAGGTGGGTATAGTCTACGCGCAGGCCTGGTGTCAGCCGTAACTTGTCTGTCACCCGGATCTCGTCTTCGGCATACAGGCTGTATAAATTGATATTGAACTTTGCCGATGGGTGCGACAGGATATATGCTCTGCTGTTATCCGTATAATTGTAGCTTCCTCTTACCCGGTAGGGATTGCCATTCAAATAATCATCGATGCTCAGGTAGTCCACCCTTCCATTCCACGAGTTGACAAATCCATAAGTTATATTATACAGCTCGTTATGTGTCCCGAACAGGAACTTATGTTTGCCAAGATCCCAGGTAAGATTGTCGCTGATCTCGATGGTATGTTGTTTCTGATCGAAGATAGCCGCCTCGCGGTCTGTACCCATAAAGATCGTCGTACCGGGTGTCCGGCCTTGTATCTGCACCTGCGGCAGGGAGGGATCGCTCAGCGGGTTCCGCTTGTCATGAATAGCTGTATACCCTGCAACGAGACTATTGGAGATGTGGCCGGAAAGCCGGGACTTCAGCTCCGCCACGGTAGAGGTCTGGTTGTTCACCTGTTGATAAGCGATGCTTCCAAAACGGAAGTCTTGTTGGTCCCGTTCCAGGTTGATGGCCTTTGATGTGATCGTATTATTCCTCACTGCCAGCTGATGATGAGCATCGATATTCCAGTCTATACGATTGAAGAACTTATTGGATCGCGCATAAGCTGCGAATTGCCCATATGTCCCCGGGTCCCAGCCATACTTATCTATCGTCGTCTGTCTTATATTCTGTGCGTCCGTCAGGCTCAGGATACCGTTGGAGCCCGGACTTCCTGCCTCCTGCTGAATTGGGTCGACCCTTCTTGTTATTTCCTCATTTGTAAAAAAGAACAGTTTGTTCCGGATGATGGGCAGTCCGACCCTGAACCCTGTCTGATAGTCATGAAAGTCAGAAGGTAATTTGCCTTGTCCACCCGCATGGTCTTTACCTATCAGGCTTGCATTCCTTCCGAATCCATACACCGAGCCCGTGACTGTATTTGTCCCGCTGCGTGTCACGGCGTTTACGCTGCAGCCTGTGAAATTTCCGATCTTCACATCGTACGGCGCCAGGTATACCTGCATGTCTTCGATCGCGTCCAGGGAAATTGGGTTGGTCCTTGTACTGCTGCCCGGCATACCGGAAGTGCCCGTGATCCCGCCGAGAGATGGGCTAAAGCCGATGGCATCGTTGTTGATTGCGCCGTCGACGGTGACGTTGTTATAGCGAAAGTTTGTGCCTGCAAAACTGTTGTCTTTTGAGCCCTGGGGCACCAGTCTTGTCATATCGGGTATGCTTCGCGAGACAGTGGGCATGTTCCGGACCTGGTCGCGTGAGATGTTCTCACCGGCTCCGTATGTGTTTGCGCGGGGGGCGGTTGTGCGTGTGGCTTTTACCACCACATCCGTCAGTTGTCCTGCCGGCGCCAGCTTCCAGTTCAAGGCCAGCGGTTCGCCCAATGTGATCGTCAGGTCTTCCTTTGTCAATGTGGTCCTGCCGGTGTAGCTCACCTCGATGTGGTAAGGACCGCCTACCCGTAAATTGAATAAATTATAATATCCTTTTCCTGTGCTTGTCGTCGTATATGTCGTACCGGAAGGTTCGTGGACCAGACGGATGGAAGCGCCCTCCAGGGGTTCGCCTTTTTCATCCAGGATCTTTCCCGTAAGAGAACCGCTGGTTTCCTGGGCAACAGCGGACGGGGCGAGGTAAAGGCAGGCCGCCAGCAACAAAATTGTATATATGATCTTCATGTTCAGAAATTCGTTTTTAAGAGTGTGTTGATCGAGTGTACCACGCCATTGTCCGCCAGTATGTTGCTGCGTGTCAAACCCACGACGGGACCGCCGTTCGGGGTCAATGTAATGCCTCTAAAACGGCCGGGTTGTGTTGTATTGGGCAGCAACGTGACTGTCAGCGTGCTGCCGTCCATTGCTGTCTCTGTATAGGTATTTGTCGTCTCGTCCGCCTTTAGGATATAGTCGTAGACGAAGCTGCGTACGGGCGCTACATGGGCCAGCACCAGCGTTTTCAGCCGAGCGGGGTCCATTTTGTATATGCTATCGGTCGTGGTGATCCCGATTGTATTAAAAGCCGTGTTGACAGGAGCAAAAACGGTATAGGGGCCGCCCGTACGGAGGTCATTATATACACCGCTTTGCATCAGCGCGGCATTGAACAAGGTCAGGCCGGGATTTCCTGAAACGGCCGTCTGCACATCGCTGAATACCGAAGGATAGATGAGCCCATCGGCGATATTCACCAGCCCATTTGATGCCGGCTTGCTCAGCGTATTGATCCGGATGCCATTGACCACCACAGCTGTATCGCGTTTGTTTATCCAGTGTGTCAGGTAGATCTTTTTTCCATTGGCGGCGGTGAGCTCCTGGTCGAAAGCCAGTGGTGTGGAATCTATCGCCAATCGCTGCTTCAGCACCAGGTAAGGCATCATTGTACGCATGGAGTCCGCCGCCCTGATAATATCGGTTCCCGAGTTTAGGCCCGCGGCCTGGAAGGCTGAGTTGGAAGGGCCTAATACCGTATATGGCCCTGTGCCATTCAACGTATCGCCGTAACCTGTAGACGTCAGTGCAGTATAATATAAGTACAGACTAAAATTATTGTAAGCCACCTGGACGATGCCGTTGTTCTGATGCGCATTCCCGGGGTTGCTTTTGTCCTTGCTGCAGGCTGCCAGCAGCAGTATCGCCAGGGAAATAATAAAAGAGGATTTCATAATTGTTGGTTGCATGTTAAGGATTGGGAAGGAGCAGATCATCCACATGGTGGAGCACGCCGTTCAGCGTAGGGATGTCCGAGTTGCTGGTGATAACCGCGGCTCTGCCGGTGGGAGCATCTATCCGGCGGACCGCTATCCGGCCGCCTGCGTCCTGGAAGAAAACGTTGTTCAACGATACCCGTGGGGTTACTCCGGTAACCCATAGCTGAGCCATATAGGGGTTATTCAGCATGTCACACGTGTATATGTACGCAGCGCCTTGCCCTATCCAGCCAAATGTGCTGTAATATCCGTATAGGAGCTGGTGAAAGCTCAGCACGGAATCCAGGTTGGTCAGCATTTGTGTACCCCCGGGGGAAGATGCCAGGGCGGAGTTATTGATATAAGTCCGGATGTCGTCTATCGACTGAAAACCTGCTTTGCGAAATGCGTTATTGGTCGGCGCCAGCAGGACTTCGAACATGGCTTGTCCGGCGTCGGCAGGAGCCAGCATCAGCCCCAGTGTATCGTTATATTGTATGTTGGAGTACATGCTTCCGATGATCCCTTTTGCCTGGTACAGGGAATCGTTGATGCGCAGCGCTGCTATGTAGTAGCTGAGGGTTGTGTCTGTGTTTATCAACTGGTACATCTCATAAAATGGTTTTTGGACCAGGCTGTCGATGCGGTACAGGCACCCATTGATGGCGGAGAGTGGGGTCGTTGTGCTGCTGACCTTTTTTCCATTCAACCATAATGCATTGTCCTGAAAATCCGGTGTCAGCAGATAAACATAGGGCTGATAAGCCGAGAATACCGTCGGCATTGTTGTCCTTACCAGGTTTGGATCGGGTTGCATCAGGGTGAAGATGGTCGTTCCCGACGGCACATGGGGATCTGTCCTGTAATTGCCCGACAAAGCCAGGTAGCGGACTACCGAATCCAATATTGTCGGTGCAGCGGCGTTTATGATATCCATCGTATACCCGGCAGCTGACAGCGCCTTGTCTGTAGGGACGAATAAGGTAAAGGGTGTGTTGGGGTTTTTGCCGTTGGCGCTGTCGATATAGGGTTTCAGACCTGACCGCTTGTACATCGCATTGTACATGGTGCAGTCCGGGAGGGAGTCCAGTAACTGCCCCAGCGTTTTAGCGGGCGCCGGATAAGGTAATTCCTCTCCGACCTTCCGGGGCGGGTCTTCCGTCTTTGTACATGAGCTTATCAACAGCAAGCTCACTATTATCGCGGGCAGCCATTTTTGAAAAGAATATACGTTCATAAGTTTATCCGATTGATCGTGAAATAATTATTTGGTTACATCCGATGGGCGTGCGAGTATGGTGGATAATAAATGCACGACCCCATTGGAACAGGCGTAATTGATATATCTTCCAAAAGGCAGCGAATTATAGGTGATGAAGTATACGCCCGCTGGCTGGGTTTCCCCAAGGAAGCGGGATCCCAGGATCACCCCTAAACTGATTATACTGCCGGGGCCTATGTATTGGGGATTGGAGCCGCTGTATCGCTTTTTTAAGCAGGAAGACATGAGGGTCATGGAATTAGAAGAGACGCCCATCGTCAGGTCGAGAGAGTCGGACAAGGTATGAAAGGAGACAAGTGACTGTCCATTCAGCTGCATGACGTCCACTAAAAAGACGTGGCTGGGCGCCATACAATAACCGCCGAACAGACCAATATCATACCCGGCAGGGTCCAGCCGGAGGATGCTGTCGGTTGTCAGGCCATATCTTTCGAATGCTGTGTCCTGGGGAGCGACGATGGTGAATGGCCCGTCCCCGGAGAGTTTGTCCCATAAGCCGAATTTTTTCAATCCGGTCACCAGGTGCGAGAGGTCCTGTCTGGAAGACAGAAACCCCTGCACAGTACTCCTGATCACCTTCAAGCTATTATTCAATGGGTACACAACTCCATTTAGCTGGGTGGCGCCATATTGAGTGCCCGTTTTAGCGCTCAGCGCACCTGCCGGCAGTACCGGGACGCCGTCGACAATAAGAAAAAGCTGAGTCATGGCGGCATTTGTCGTCTTTGAAATATACAGGTCTATCCCATTGAGGTTGGTATACTTGTTATCCGACGTGGCGGGTATATCACTATAGAACAGCTTCCGCGGCAGGATATGGGTCCTGACAAAATATTTAAGGCTATCAGGCGACCATTTGTCAAAGTCGGAGGGGTTGTAGATACTGTCCTTATTAAGGGCCGAATTCAGCGGCGCCCACACCGTATAGGTCGCATCTGTTCTGTCAAGGCTGTCTGCCAGACCGGCCTTCTTAACAGCGGTAAAGAACAGCGAAAGATCGAAATTGTTGCTGAGATAGTTGCTGATCGTCCCTACGCTGCCCAGGGATGGCGCCACATCGAAATTAGGCTTCTTGCAGGAGGCTGCAAGAACAAGCGCTGTCACTGCGAGTAGCCGAAAAGAATATATTCGTTTCATGTAATGATGTTGTTTGTGATTATTAGAACGTGGGCGGAGGATAGGTCCGCTGCACGCTCATCATATACATCCGCCCGTTGATGATCTCGATGGAGCTGATGGTCGCGAACGACTGCTGTCTATGCATCCCCGATGCTGTATACCTGATCAGGTTGGGTAGCCAGCAACTGGCCAGTTGGGTGGTGGCATCGGGCCTGGGTACGCTCCGTCTGCCGGCGGGGGTAGTGCTGTATTTGCCGTCATTGGCGACGTTGGAACAACCGATGGCCGCCAGCAGGTTGCTTGCGGAAGCTAATCCACCCGGCGTTGGGACCTGACCCGGTAGGGGGGTCATTCCGGGGGCCATCAATATGAACAGCTGCCATTCCCTGCTCAACACTCCTCCCGTGGTGTCCACGTCCGCGAACATAGGTATGCCGTAGTAAGGCGCCACTCCTGCCGTCTGGCTGCGGATGACCGACCCCAGCCAGACATTGTTGTACCCGGGTATCAGGTTAATGTCCCCTTTGTTACCGTCCACATAGGGGTAAGGCAAGTCATTATTGTACAGGTTGTAATACAGCAGCATCGTATCTCCTACACCTACCGTCCTGTTGGAAGCATTATAATAGTTCTGGGTGGTCAAGGGGGAGCCATTGGCTGCCGCATAGCCTTCCGCGCTCAGGTTGTAAAAATTCACGTACAGGGTCTTATCGTCAAAGGCTGTCCTGGCAAACTGTTCCTGACGGATATAGAGACTTACGGGCAGCGGCAGCTGTGTGCTCATGTTTTTCTGCAAAACCTCCATTGTATAGATCTCTCCGGAGGTGAGATCTACTGTCGTATCGATCAGCAGACTTTTTCTGTCTCTATCATCCAGGCTGAAGAATGGGGTGGGGCTGACAGGCCGCGTATAGAACACTATCCGGTGCCTGCCTGAAGGCACCTGCGCCCAACTGGCCAGGTTGATACCATTCAGGATGGGACCTACCGGCACCTTGGCGCTGCCGGGATATTCCGTGTTCTTATAATCGGTGTTGCCGGCATTGGCGGGGTAAGGCTGCGCATAAGGGGCCCGCTTATCCAGGAAGTCGCCCAGTATCTTTCCGCTTGTGATCAGGCCGGATTTATCATACCCGGGATCGATGATCATCGCCAGGAAAGGCTGCGGCTGATCTTTATTGGTGACATCCACCGTATAGAGCAGGCTGTTGAATACCCGGAGATAGGCGGCATCGGGTACGGATGTGTAAGACGACTTGCGGCAACTGCCCAGGACCAGTAACAATGCAGTTGTGATAAATATGTTTTTCATCTTCTTATAGATTATGCTTTACGACGATCATTTTTGGCTGCTGGTTTGCGATGCTCCTGCCAATTAGCGCCACCGTATATACTCCCGGCTCTTTCCCCGGCGGCTGGCTGGGATATTGTGCCGCGGGAAGGTGAACAAAGTTGGTGGGGGTAAGGTCGGCTACTCCGTTGAGCCTGTTGCCCGGCAATGCCCGGGGTTTGGACTGGTAGACCTCGATATTCGTGGCAGAGCCGCTTATAAGGTTTACATACGGGTAGGAGACTGCTATCGCATCTGCGGGTTGTCCAGGCTGCAGGTTTTGGGCTGCCAGGGCAGATGAGAAACGTGTATTTGGGAACAATACCCCGTTGGGTTGGGTAAATGTCACATAGTCCAGGTCGGGGCACAGGTTGAGAAAGCGAGTTTGTACGATCATGTCGAAGTTCAGGGGATCGTATAACAGTGCGCCGGCGTCGGAGCCGTCCGCATTCGTTCCTGTGGACTGCAACCCTCCCATATTGTTCTGTACGACCGCCACGCTATCCGGCCCTGCGGCCGTCGGGTACACCCACAGCGTCAGGTTGTCGCCGCCTTTTACGCTGAATTTCTTTTCCGCGACCACCTTCCCCGTACCATCTGTTACTTTTGCAGTATGACTTCCTGCTATCAGCGTGGTATAACCGCTGGAAAGACCATAACCGATGACGCTGTCCATTCCATCTATTTGCAGGTGCAACCCATTTTCCTCTGCCGTATTTACCCCTTGTACCCTGGCGTAGGTGAGGTTTGCCGACGGCTGGATATCCGTCTCGAAAGAAAAACAGTTGGTGGGTATGGGGTATTCCTTATATTGATAAGAGCCGCCTGAATAATATACCACTACGCTGTAGGCGCCGCCCGGCTGAAAGGTCCGGGTCGGGATATAATATTGACCGCCTGTGATGGTGAAGTCCGCCTGGCTTGTGACGCTCATCAGTTGTGGCGCTTTTGCCGGCAACTGTATCCCTTTTCCATCTATCAGTATCCGGAAGGAGTAAGTGCCGTAAGGCAGCTCCACATAGTCGGACCATTGCCCATTGGCTATTCCCGATGTAACGGGGCTTACCGGCGTGCCGTCCGCCAGCGTCAGTGTCAGGGGTGTTCCCGGGGCAAGACCCGCATTTGAAACCCCCAGGTTGATCAGCCGTATCCGGATATGCGTAGGATCGCCAGCTGGGGTCACCGCACGGGGAATTTGCGTGACCCCGGTACTATTGTTGGTCTGCAGCTGCGTGCCGGCCAGGTAATAGTCGGAAGGATGGTAATAGTCTTCCTGTACCTGGAATGAATCCAGCAGGTATGGCATTGCCGGGGCCAACTGTGCTGCCATCACCTTAACTATCGCCCTGCCGCCCGCATCGAGGAATTGCTGTGGAAGATAATAACCATCCGTCAGCTTCCCCGTGGTAGGGAAATATTTTGTAGGGTTGGGAAGGCTGGTGGGGCCTGTTCCGGCAAAAGGGACTGCCAGGAAGTTGGTGAGCGTATCATTGTTCACCACCAGGTCCCAGCCTGTACCCAGGACTATCCGTACGGTGGAGGGCGCCAGGTTCTCATAAGTCACCTGGCGGCCGGCGGTGACATCGTTCTTCGATTTGCTGCAGGACGTGGTAAGTACAGCACCGGCCAGTAAAAATCGTATTGTTCGTTTCATGATTGTAAGTTTATCAGAATAAATCATAGGTAAGGCCGATCATCAGTTCAACACCTTTCTGGAAACTTCTACGGATATATCTGACGCCATAGTATTTTCCGCCTGTATCGGGATTTGAATAGGTTTCCTCATAAGGTCTGTTCAGCACATTTTTGGCAAAGCCTTTCAACAAGAGTTTTTTTGTGATCTTCTGGCTGAACACGAAGTCCAGCACGGGCATGGGGCGGCTGTATAAGTCGGGGCCGCCATCCATGTTCACCTGTACCAGCCGTTCGCCAACCACATTGAGGGAGGCGGTAATGTCCGTCCCGATCCTGTTATTGGTGTAGTTCAGGAAACCATTGATGGAGTAGGGGGCCTGTTCGAACAACGGGCTTTTGGAAGGCGCCTGTCTGTCGATGATATGTGATGCATCGAGACGTTCTTTATTCTTGATGATGCTGCTTTGTGCGATGGTGACGTTGCTGCCGATGAAGAAGCGTCGTAAAGGTTTCCACAACACCCCCAGGTTTTTGACCACTTCCAGCTCGATACCCCATAAATGACCTTTGTTAGGATCATTCCGGTATTCCACGGTGGGGAACTCGGGATAGGCTGCGCTTACGCCCCCCGAGTTTTGGATAAACACTTTTTCCAGCTGGTGATCTATTTCCTTGGCGAAGAAGGAGGCCGAGAGGACATCTCCCGTATGCGGGAACCATTCCCACCGGAAATCATAGCTGCGTGTCTCCTGGTTCACCAGGTTGGGGTTGCCTACTACCAATGCCTGCTGGAAGGGGTCGAACTCGAATACATTTGTCAGCTCTCTTATCTCGGGTCTTGCCAGGGAGGTGCTATAGGCCAGCCGGAGATTCATTTGACGGGTGAGGGTATAGGTGATGTTGGCCGAATAATAAGGTTTGTATTTTGTAATGTATTTCGAGACGGGATTGATGTAGACCAGATTGATGCCGCCGGTGGAAACGGAAGGATCGATGTAAATATTGGACGTGTCCACCCGGCTTTGGATATTTGTCTTTTCAAACCGGACGCCGCCGGTGAGCCGCAGGTCTTTTATAGGATGCAGATCCAGCATGCCGTAGAAGGCGTTGGTTTCATAGAAGCCTTTATAGTTGTTAGGCGATTTCTGTGTGTTGTAAAGGAAGCCGCTTACCAGCGGGGCGCCTTCCGTCGTAGAAGACGTCACCGTGTGAATCCCGATCTGTTTATAACCTACCAACTGATCGAGATCGCCATTTACCTGGTACAACGGCAGCTGTTTTGTCACGCTGAAATTAGAGCCGGGCAGTGACAGCACATATTCACCAAAGGTCCGGTCGCGGTAGAGATAGCTGTAACCAGCTTTGAATGCCTGGTCCCAGCCATGCCATCCAAACGGCAGTGTGACGTCTACCTTGTAGTTATAATTGGTTTCTTCCAGGTTCCTGAACCTGCGACCGTTGGGGTCTGCTTGTATCTTTCCATATGGTCCATATCCATTGACATAGCCGGAGACGAGGGCATAATAATCGGTGACGCCCAGAAATTGAGGGTTTGGGGTAGGGGAAGGTACGGCCACATATCCGCCGCCCACCGGACGATAGTCTGCGAGGTTGACGAACCGGTAGTCCGGATCATCCTGTGTACTCTTTGAAGAAGCGGCGTTATAGCTCAGCCGTGGTGCGTACTTTCTATTGCCGAACTTATGTTCGCCTTGCAGGTTGTATGTATTGAATGTCCGGTATGTCTGTTTCAGCGAATAAATAAAACTGTATACCGGCCCGTTCAATCCCGTGGTATAATCATACTGTCCGTAGAGGCTGGTGGCCTGTGTCTCGGCGCCCCGGCTGCCCAGGTATTGAAAGCTTATTTCGTTGTTGGCGTCCAGGCGGTAGCTAAGCCCGCCCAACACTCCATAGTTCAGCAACTGACTGCCTGTGTTCTCCCTGTATCCCACATATCTGCCCAGGTTGGGTGTGTTAGGCGTGATATAGGCCGGCACCACCCTGGACTCATCGATGGAAGGGTTGCCTGTCATTATCCCCTGGTAAATGCTGTACTGATTAAGCACGCCATTGCTGATATCCGTGCTGCGGCTGTAATAGCTGCCGCTGAGGATAAGTCCTAGTTGGTGATGTCCGAAGATCTCGTAAGAATTCCCGAATGTCACGTTGTAGAGGCCGTTCAACGGCGCCTGTTTATAACGAGTGGTAAGTACGGGATCGAAGGCGTGCATGATCCTGTTGACCCGGGCCACTTCCTGCACCAGAGTAGGGTCATTATTTGCGCCTGACACCAGCTGTTGGATCTGGCCCAACCCCTGGGGGTATTGTTTGCCGAGGTTGACAAAATCCGGCTTCAGATCATGATCCTTTACTTTATTTCCCAGGAAACCCATATCGCTGTTGTAAAAGCTGTTGACCTTTCCGCCTATACCAATGTTGGTGTTGTATCCGGTCTGTGCTGTAATGGAAAGTGTCCTTTTGTTGGGTATGGACCTGGTCTTCAGCTCGACGATACCGCCTGAAGCGTCCGCCGGCTTGTCCGGGGTCATGGTTTTGAAGACAACAATATTATCGAGTAAATTGGCGGGCACCAGGTCCAGCGGAATAGTACTGCGGTCCGGGTCGGATGAGGACAACCGGATGCCGTTCAATTCACCTATCACGCTTCTGTCGCCCAATCCACGCACGGCCACATATTTTTCATCCGTGATCGTCACGCCCGACACCCGTTGTAAAGCCTGCGTGGTGGTGATGCTCGCCGTACGTTCGATCTGCTGGGCGGAGATGCCGTCGGAAACGGTAGCCGCCTTTTGCCGTTCGTCCAGCAGCGCCGCTTCTGTATTTATCTTTCTTCTTGCCTGTACCGTCACTGTCCCCAGGGACTGCCCCGTGTGCAGCAGCGCAATCTCCATCGAAGGCCCGTCTATTCTTACCTGCCGGCCCTTGTACCCGATGTAGGTGACGATCAATTCCAGGTGACTACTGTCGGTGACCAGCGAGAAATTACCGGCATCATCCGTGACAGCGTTGGCACGGGCGTTCATTACCTGTATGCTGACGCCTGACAACGGCGTCTTACCGGCTGCATCCGTCACCTGTCCCGACACCCGTACTTGTTTTGGCGCCGGGCGCGGTGGGGCGGGTTTTACGGAGATCGTCCTGTTGTTGATCGAAAACTCGAGCCCAAGTTCTTTGTGTAGATGAGTTAACACCGCACCCAGCGAAGTGTTTTTAAAATTCAGCTCATTCAGGCGAAGCCGCGCCATTTCACTTTTTTGAAAAACAAAATCGTAAGAGGTTTGCCCGCCCAGGTCTTTTAACAGTATATCTACGGTCGCAGACGAGTAGCCGATGGATACCTTTTCTTTTAATGAGGAATATTGCTGGGCGTCTGCCTTTGGCGCCATCGCCATCAGACAACAAAAGAACAGCAGGGGCAATAGAATGCCAGGGCATGGATAGCCACGTGTGCAAAGTCGCATAAAGGTTACTTGAATTTAGTGTCCGGTCACTTTGTGAACGAGATATTTTCCATTTTCATAAGAATAGGTAAGGTCCAGTGGGAATAGAACATTTTTCAGGACGTCTTCGATCTTGTCCCTCCTGAATTGCCCGGACAGCTTCACCGCCGCCAGTTTTGTCGTATCATAAATGATAGTGACATTATAGATCTGTTCCAGTTGCTGCAATATTTCCGGCAAGGGTGTATTGTCCAGTACGATCTTGCCTTTTACCCAGCCCGTCATATCACCCCGCACGGCCTTTTCCAGTACTTCATACTGATGCGTGATACTGTCGTAGTTCAATACCTGTCCTGGCAGCAATACCGTCGAAGCGACACCGGTGATACCCGTGCTGACCTGTACTTTCCCGGTCACCAATGCCACTTGTACCCTGGATTGCGCCGGCCATGAACGCACATTAAAAGAGGTGCCCAGTACGGTGGTCTTCAACTGCCGGGTATATACGGTGAAGGGATATTGCCGGTCCTTTGCTACTTCAAAAAAAGCTTCCCCCTCCAACTTTACCTGTCGATGATCTCCATATGACAAGGAGGAATGTACGTTCAGCCATACTTCCGTACCATCTGTCATTCTTATATATTTTATATCTTTTGATGTGTTCTCTATTTTATTCCAGGCTATTTCGGACGGGGTAGCCTGACGGATCATCCAATACATACCGCCCGATGCCAGTATGATCAATACCACGGCCGCAGCAACCCACCATTTCTTAAGACTTATATGCCGTATCTTTCTGTACTGTGTTCTTTTTTCAATATCTACCCACATCGACTCACGCTCCCGGGCCTCCACTTCACCTTTTGCGGTCTTCCAATGTCCGAAGAAGAAGGCCTCGGACTCACCGGTATTATCCAGAAATTCAACTATCTCTGCCAGTTCCTCCGGAGTACAGGGCTCACCTTTAAAATATCTTTCCAGTAGGTCTTTATTCATGTCACTAATATTTACAAGACTGCTTGAAAAAACCTTATAGGCCGGGGAAGAGATTTTTTTCTGTTCATCATTTGTTAACATACCCACAGACGTTTTGGTAGTAGTTTCGCGGTAGCATTATGACACCCGGACTTCATAATACTGCTTTTAGGAAAATTTACGAATCCACCCACTCCAAGGTGTATCATTTTGTATTGAAGTTATCCTGGAACAATAAGGAGCTCACCCACGACATCGTCCAGGATTGTTATGTCAAACTTTGGAATACCATCGAGACACCAGATGAAGGGGTTAACTACCTCCCTTTACTCTACACCATCTCCAAGAACCTTCTTATCAATGCCCACCGGAAGATGCTGGTCGATCAGCGAAGAAAAACGGAGTGGCAGCGTATGCAGACTGACTCCACCGGTGACAGCACCGAGCTTTATCTTCGTCACAAAGATTCCAACGAAATAATGGAAAAAATGCTGGCCCAAATGCCGGAGAGGAGAAGAAGGATCTATATCCTGTGCAAGGAGGAAGGACTCAGTCATAAAGAGATAGCGGGGCTGCTCAATATCAGCAAGGACACTGTGGAGCAGCAGATGCATTTATCCATGAAACACCTGCGTAAAGAGCTTTCCAAAAAGATCGTTCCCTTTTTGGTGTTACTTGCAGCTGTGCAGCAGCTGGTCAGCTGGATGAAATGAGCTCCAGTATTCCTTCATTTCGTATGATCATCATCCCCTGTCTGTCGGCAGTAATGCCTTCCTGCAATGTATATGTATAACGGGGACGTGATCCTTCCATTATTGTAGGCATAAAGACGCAATTGATATTGTTGTGGTCTTTCAGGACTTCTCCCACCTCGATGATATGGGTGGATATGATAAAAAGACAATCCCTGTAGCCGGAGAACGCCTCAGTGACTGCCAGGGTACCGTCATAAGCATCCTTTACATTGGTGCCTTTGAACAGCTCGTCAAACATGATCAACAGCCTTTTCCCCTGGCTGACGGCCTCCGCCGCCTGCTTTACCCTTATCACTTCCGCATAAAAATGACTATAACCCAGGCTGATATTATCAGCCACATTGATGGATGAGTAAAGCCCATCCCGGACTGAGAATTCCATCGCGGCGGCGGCTATTGGAAAACCCATATGAGCCAGGTACAGGGCGATGCCCACCGACTTCATCCAGGTGGATTTGCCGGCCATATTTGCGCCTGTCAGGAACAGGACATTGCTGTCCCCATGTAAGGACAGATCATTGCCAACAGCGCCTTTTATGCCCGGATGATAAAGACCTTTTGCCGAAAGGATATTTTTTTCCTGCGGTTGCGCCACGGCATATACAAATCCCCTGGAGCGCGCCACATCGCTGACCGAAGTAAATACATCCAGCTCATAAATAAAGGATAAAATGCCCTCCATCTTTTCGTGTAGTGCGCCCTTTAGGACATGCTCATAAAAAGCCAGCGTTCTCACCGGCAGCGCCTGGTATATATCGATATTTCGCAGTTTTTCCAGTCTTGTGTCGGACAATATTTCCCTGATGATCTGTATACGGGCGGTATAGGGACCTGACGGCGATGACATTCCTTCCAGGAAAGTATGGCATTTTTTTAGTGTAGTGATAGTGGCCTGTAGTCCCTGGATGTTTTTTTTATATCGGTCGTCCCTGGTCAGCCCGGAAAGACATTTTTTTACAAACGTACCAACCCATGCCCTTAGCATACCGGCGCCGGCGCCCGTGTCGAGGTATTCCCTCATCAGGCTGACCTCCTGTACATCAAAAGGGAAGACGGGCGCCGCCTGCTGGAAGAAATGGAATATACCGCTGCGCTCATTGATGGCGGGCGCATTGTCCAGTGGCGTACGGAACATGCTATCCAGCAGCTGCTCGCCACCTCTTGTTCTTACCTGGTTGAAAAGACTGTACACCGACCCCTGTCTGAATTTCCCCAGCAGGCTCAGTTCCTCTACTGTTTGCGTATCTGTAATAAAGCTCATGATCGTTGTCCCTGTTTTTTGGCAAGCCCTTTTTTTAGCATATCCAGAATACCTTCGTTCCTGATGATGACCATGCCGTGCCTGTCATCCGTGATACCCTGCTGCAAGGTATAAGTATAGGCTGGCTGATGCCCGTTCATACGGGTGGGCAGATAGAAGAACCCGATATTGTCACGTTGTTTTAGAGCGGTCCCTGCTTCTACGATATGCGAGGAAATGATGAACATACTATTTTTTTTTCGGGCAAAAGCATGGGTAATGTCGACGGTGGCCTCCTGCGCGTCCTTTACGTTGGTGCCGCGGAACAGTTCGTCAAATATGACAAAAAGCGACTGTCCCCGGCTCAGTTCCGTCGCCACTTTTTTTACCCGCAGCACTTCCGCATAAAAATGACTGGCTCCTATACCCAGATTATCCGGCAGATTGATCGTCGTGTAGATGCCGTCCATGACGGAAAACTCCATAGAGACGGCAGCAACGGGGAACCCCATATGCGCCACATATATGGCTGTGCTTACAGAACGGAGAAAAGTGGATTTGCCGGCCATATTGGCTCCTGTGAGGAAGATCACGCTCTGATCCGGGTTCATCAAAAGATCGTTGCCAACGGGTGTCTTTAGCCCGGGATGGTATACTCCCTCCAGTTTCAAAAAACACTGTCTTTTCTCCAGGGCTTTCGGAAAGACGAACTTCAGGTCCACGGCCGTTTTTGCCACGGACAGATAGACATCCAGGTAATAGATATGCTGGAGCAATTGTTCTATTTTATGACGTTCACGCACCCTGAAGAGGATATCATAGGCTGCTATGGCCGTATAAGACAGTTTGGCTTCGCCCCGGAGCGCAGGTTCGAATGCAGGGTCGGCGATCAGCGACGACAAAGCTTCCCGATCACCGGCATAGGCGGCTGAAGTCTTTACCTCTTTTGTTGCGATGAATGCTCCCGTGTGCCGCAGCAGCGCAATCACGGCCGTCACGCCATTCTGTATCTCCTTTTCGCTGAGCGTACCGTGTCCACGGCTGTGACCTGTATGATCTTCCGGGGCCCTTATATATTTCTCTGCCATATCGATCATGGCGGCATCGAATGGGAAGGCCATCTGCAGCCGGGCAAAATGCCCGATGAGACTACTCCTCCGGCGGATCATCTCATTATCCGACAAAGGGTGCAGGAACATATCTTTCAGGATAATTTCCCCTCCACGGGTATGTGTCCGGTTGTACAGATCATAGATGCCGCCATCATTACGCCGGCCGAATATTCCAAGGTCGGCTATTGTTTGTTCATCTGTCTGAAGGAACATGTTTTATTTTCTTTTACGTCGGATCAATAAGATAGACCCCAGCAGCAGCATAAGACCGGGAAGTATCCAGATAGATGCTACTTTGAGCGTTTCGACACCCGCACAAGTGATGCTCAGTTTGTTATCCCTGGCATCGGGTTTGGGTGTGTATATCGGAAATTTCCCTTCATCCATCCAACTGTACAGCGCCCTGCTAAAAAAACCACCTCCGCTGCGGAGATTGCTCATGAAATCCGCATCGCTGCAGATGACGATACGTTGCTGCCGGTGGTTCACCTGTCTGGTGAGTGCGACGGCGGTTGGGAAAGATCCTCTGATATCACCTTCCTGAGGACTGAACACGGGCGGAGCGGAATCTGTCACCAGTCTGCCCGCTTTTAGCCAGGTCTGTTGTCCAACGGTCATCAGCAAAGGATTTATATTATAAGGGCCGTGCGTGTCATAGGCAATACCCGCTGTTCCCGGCATCAATATCTTCAGGCTGTCCCCGGACTTTTTCATATCCAGAAACGCCTTTTCTTCCGCCAGATCACTGCCCACCGATGTTACGTATGGCCGGATCATATGCGGCATCTCATCTTTGGAGGGTTCGATCAGGGTGCCATCCATCAATTGTATGCCTAACCGATGCAACAGGGGGTTGAGCACATACTGTTTACCCGGCTCTCCAAGGATCAGCATATTGCCGCCATTGTCCAGGTATTGTTCGATCTTAACCTGAGCGGCGCTGCTCAGGGCGGTCTTGGGATCGGCCAGCACCAACGCGGTGATACCGGAGGGGATGTTTCTGTTGTCCAGTGAGATCGTGTCCGCGTCAAAGCCCAGGTTGATCAATGAAAAACGGTTTTCGATGGCGACTGAATGAAAGTTGTATTCCCTCTCGCCTTTTTTGTAGATATTACGTTCCAGGTCACCGGTGATAAAAAGGATCTTTGGCAGCCTGGCCTGTAGCAGCCGTTTGAAGGCTGCTGCCGTCTGTTGTTCCAGGGGCCAGAAGACGTTGTCGTCAAATGTCCGGAGGAATGTGGTCCGTCCCTTGTATTTCAGCTGCATCACCAGCCGGAGGTTTTCCGGCAGCAGGGTCACTTTTTTACGCATTGTCTCCGGGGATTGGAACAGAGATAATTTTTCATCGTAACCGTCTGCCATTTGTTCCGCCATCTGCCGGGTGGTTTTGTTTGGCAGCATTCTGCGGAGTGCGCCGTCGTCGATGCTGCTGTCATAATCATAATAGTAGGCATAATGAAATTGGATATCCGGCTTGAAACGTAAATAAGGATCCCAGACTTCCGACAAATATTGGTTACGGCTTTCGGGAAGTCCTTTGATGACGCCGGTGCCCAGGATATTTGTATACAAGGTCACCTCCAGCGGCTCGTTCCCCAGCTCTTTGACGATCTGCTGCGTACGTGGATGTATGGTATTGTCATGACCCGCCGTCATATCCCAATAGAGGGTGAAGACGGGGCGTGAACAGACGTAGCCGACCAGCAGGGCCGACACAATCACTGCCAGGTATCGTCCGGTCTTCAGGTACCATGGTCTGGATTCTCTTGCTCCTTTGAGCCGGAGCAGTGTAAAAGCCAGGAACATATAGATGATGACAAGGAAATAAATGATGTCGTTGGTGGTGACCAGTCCTCTCAGCATCTTGTTTGTTCGTCCTGACATTGAAAGGAACCAGGTAAGGTCCCTTACGAAGTCGATCTTTTGCCATAAGCCGCCGATGCGGCTCAGGATAAAAATGATCACAAAGCTGCCGATGGCGGACACGATCTGGTAAATAGTAAGGCTGGACATGAACAGACCGATGGCTGAATAGGCGCATATGAGCAGATAAAAACCCAGCGAGGCGGCGAGCAGCAGACCATAGTCTACCGAACGGATGTTGAATGCCCCCGTTACCATGAAAATACCCATGATCATCATCAACAATAGATTGTATATCATCACTGACAGGTATTTCCCCAGGACGATCTGCCGTACCTTGACAGGGGAGGAATACAGCAGTTTGATGGTGCCGTTGTTGATCTCCCGGCTGATCAAACCCATGGACAACAGTGGAACGAATAAATATAAGTTCTGCAATGCATTGGCAAAGATGCCGTCCGGGTTCAGGAACACGTGCGATGTCAGTGATGTAGGGCCGAAATCCCTGAACTTTGGATTGTTCCTGAACAGGAGATCCTGCCATTTGGCGCTGCCGTACAAGGCCTTTGTATAAAAAACGGCGGATTGGATCGTGAATGCGATAGCCAGGAACCATGCCACAGGGGAATAAAAGAGGTTACGTAGCTCGTTCTTTCCAATTTTGAATATCATCTTCATTGGTCTTATGGTTGCGATTGGGTGGATAATTGTTTGAAAACGTCATCGAGCAGGCCCTTGTCCAGGTGGATCTCCCGCAGTCTCCATCCATGCTGTATACTGGCTGCCACCAGTCTTTCCGTAATTTCCTCGTCGCTGTCAAAATAGACGCGCACCTGCCGGTCAGTAAGGAATTCAACCCTTGTAACGCCCCGGACGGCCAGCATACCGGCTGCCGGGGGTGGGTTCTCCAGCCGCATGGATAAGCTGTGCGGCTGTATATAATCGTTAAAGGCTGTCATCGAGTCTGCAAAAACGACCCTCCCGGCTTCGATCATAATGACCTCTTTACACAGCAGGTGTATCTCCGATAATATATGAGAGGAGATGAGCACGACATGTTCCTGTGCGATCTCTCTGATCAGTTTTCTGACCTCTATCAGCTGATTGGGGTCCAGCCCGTTGGCCGGCTCGTCCAGGATCACCAGCCTGGGTTTATGGATAATAGCCTGTGCAATACCCACGCGCTGGCGGTACCCACCCGACAGATTGCGGATCAGCCGGTGACTGAAGTGGGCGATGCCGCATCGTTCCTTTACCTCTCCGACGGCATTTTTTATCTTTTCTTTTGGTATCAGCCGTAATTCGGCACAATACGTAAGGTATTCATCGATGGTGAGGTCAGTATACAGGGGGGCGTCCTGGGGTAGAAAGCCGATCTCCCGTTTGGCCAGCTCCGGGTCTTTCCGGATATCCACGCCCCGGATATAAACATGACCTTCCGTCTGTCTCAATACTCCGCACATGATATTCATGGTGGTGGATTTTCCGGCGCCATTCGACCCCAGCAAACCCACTGCTCCGTACTGATCTATTTCTATATTGATATCGCGTATCGCCCAGTTGCTGTTGTACCTGTGCGAAAGCCCTTCGACCTTTAATATACCGGGCATTTTGTTAGGGGTTAATAGTTAATAAGATGTATAAGAATCGATCAGTATTGCTTTTTGCGGCGAGACGGGGTCGCCACGCAGACCGATGAGGGCAAGGGTAAGGTTGCGATAACGCCGGGTATTGGGGACGGCAGGCGCCGTGTTGATATTGGTAATATCATAACTCGTGAGGGAGTCACCGGTAGCTGCATCCCGGAATTCGAATTTGTAGTGAACGACGGCGGCGGTGGCAGGATAATTTTTATAGCCGGTGATGCCTTTGTAGGGCAGGCTGTTCACTTCCGATCCATTGGCTCCGCCGGTGATATTTATGCTGACGGGTGTGCTGCCGGACGAAAGATTGACAAACCTTAGTCCCATGCTGCTGTCGGAGGCGGGATGGTAAGGTGGCATATCGGTGGTGAACAAGGTATCAGGGACGGACATCGTGCCGGTGAGGAAGAGGGTATGGATGGTTCCTGCCGGCAGATCAAGCATCAGGTTGAACAGGGGTGTGCTGTGGGCCCCTGTATCGGGGATGTGATAGATGGCCAGTGGCTGTTTGCCGCTGTAGGACCCTTGCTGATAGGAGGTGGTCCATCCGCCATAGGTGAGCTTTAACGCGCTGTTGTACCAGGTGATGGGGCCTGCTGTATCGCTGAAGTTGGTCACCAGGGAAGGGCTGCTACCGGGGACTGCATTGAACAGGGTGAGGGATGCCGTGCCTGGCGGGGAACTTTGTTTTGCGCAGGACAACATAGTGCATGCCGCTAACCATATCGGGAGCTGTCTGAGAAATATGTTGTTCATGATGTTTGTTTGATGTTGATGAATTAATAACCTGTGTTTTGTGTCAGGAAATGGTCTGACTGGATCTCGGCAGACGGAATGGGATAGAGTAGCTGGTAGTCCCCTGCCCAGGGCTGTTTTCCGGGTATGCCCGAAAGCACGTTATGCGCCTGGCCGGTGCGGTTGAGATCCAGCCACCTGTGGCCCCATTCGGCAAAAAGTTCCACCTGCCGTTCGTGCGCGACGGCGGCGACGACTTCCGCGGGAGTTAGGGAGGAAGGCAGATCACCCAATCCCGCCCTGTTGCGGATGAGCTTGAGGTCGCCGATGGCTGCTGCGGACCCTCCGGCGGCGCCATTGGCTTCGGCTTCCGCGCGTATCAGATAGATCTCGGCCAGGCGAAGCGCCATGTAATATTCAGTGGATGGCGCTCCGTTGATGGCATTGTAGGAACCGATCTTATACTTGAATGGATAAAAGGTCAGGCCGGCGGAAGCGCCGCCGTAGGGGGTATTATTTGTACTATCTACCCAGGCGCTTCGGCGGAGGTCACCCGGCTCAAAAGCATTCAGCAGCTGGTCCGTCATACAGTAGAATGCCCGGCCCGTCAGTTTAGGGTAGGGGATCAGCGCGAATCCCTCCAGGGTTGCATTCCAATAGGGGCTGACGGCGGTGCCTTGTTTTAGTTGCCAGATGGCTTCCCTGCTGTTTGTAAGGAATACTTTAGCCGGGTCGGTTGCCAGGCTGTACAGCGACGTATTGTTGATGACGGCGGTGGCCTGGTTGGCTGCATTGGTATAGTCTCCCATATAGAGATAAACTCTTGCCAGCAGGGCAGTGGCAGCCCACTTGTTGGGAATGACCCTTTCATAATCTGGCGCCCCGGCAACGGAATAATCCGGCGGCAATACAGACTGTGCATCTTTCAGGTCTGTCAATATCTGTTGGTACACGTCCTTTGCCGGTGTCCTCGGCATGTACCGGGTCTTATTGAAGTCCACGGTCATGGCCAGGGGGACATCTCCGAAAAGGCTGGTGAGATAGAAATAGGCGAACGCCCGGATAAATTTTGCTTCGGCAGTCAACTCTTTCCGGACGCTGTCGGTCAGACCGGTGGAGGTAGAGGCTACGATACCCTCGATGACTGCATTCGCACCATAGATGGCTTTATAAGCGGAGGTCCAGATGATGTACGAATAACTGTTGGTAGATAACAATTGGTTGGGACTAAAGGCCTTTATCTGGGCATCCCCGACGCCATAATAATATAATTCATCGGCGGACATCCCGCCGAGGATCGTGAGATACCCGTTGCTGAAAGACAACGATCCGTTGACCAGTTGGGTGTAGATGCCGGCCATGGCGGAACTCGCCTGTGCATCCGTGGTAAATACCGCATTTGTGGTGATGCTGAGTACCGGATTGGGTACTGTGACCATTTTCCTGCAAGACAGCTGAGAGAGGCCGATGGCCAGGCTGACGATGGCAGGCAGTATTGATTTTGGATGAATGATCATGATAAAAGAATTAAAAATTAAATGAAATCCTTCCGGCTATAACCCTGGCCTGTGGAAGATTGCCGAATGCATTGATCTCCGGGTCGATGCCTTTGTAGCTGGTGATGGTAAATACGTTCGACATGTTGATGGAGAGGGTCAACCCCTGCATGTGCGCTTTCTTACAGACATTTTCGGGGAGTGAATAAGAGAAGGCCAGACTATTCAAACGCAGGTAGGAGGCGTCGGTATAGGCGCCATCCGAATAGGCAAAATTGGCGTCATTCAGCCCTCCAAGGGTGACGGTTGTAAACCGGGTATAGCGGGTTTGATCGCCCGGTCTTTGCCAGTGGTTATTGAATACGTACGTAGGTATATTTCCCATGCCACCCGGAACCGTGACAAAGGGGTCCATCCCCCATTGTTTTTTAAAATTGAAGAAAAGGTTTAGCATGCAGCGTTTGTACGTGAACTGACTGGAGATCCCTCCGCTGTACCGGGGGGTGATGTCCAGGGCGATATACCTGTCATCATTAACCGTGCCGGGAGGGACAGTGCTGTTGCTGTAAATGATGCCGTCATGATTATAATCGACATAGCTACGCTGGCCAGTCTGAGGATTGATCCCCTTGTAATGGTAGAGGTAGACGGTGTTTAGTGAACGGCCTATTTTCTGTGTGATGTAATAGGGTGAGCGTTCAAAGTCGGGATAGCTCACGAGTTTGTTGCGGTTGATCCCGATGTTGAAGCCGAGTGACCAGGAGAAGTTTTTTGAAGCGATCAGTTTTGCATTGATAAGCCCTTCCCATCCGTCGTTCTGCACGTTGGCGGGGGAGTTGGCAAAGACGGTGGAGAAGCCGGTGAATACGGGGGTCGGCATATTTGCCAGCTGGTTGTTACAGCGATCCCTGTACCAGGTGAGGGTAAGGTTGATCCTGTCCTTTAGGAAGCCCAGCGTAAGGTCGGTGTTTATTTTCCGGTTCTCCTGCCATTGGTAGTCCTGGTTCACCGCCTGTTGAGGGATCAGGGGTGCGACGCCGTTGTACAGAGGGATAGAGGAGGCGTTAGGGGTTCTCCATTGCGAGAGATATTTATAAGCTCCACCTGCATCCAGGCCCGTGACGCCGTAACTGGCGTTGATCTTTAAAAAGCTCCACCAGGAAGGCAGGATGCGTTTTGCCCATTCTTCCTCCGAGGCGATCCAGGCGCCGCCAACGGACCAGAAATTACCGAACTGTCTTCCCGGGCCGAAGTTGGAAGACCCGTCCCTGTTGCCGGCCAGCTCGAAAATATATTTGTTCTGCCAGTTGTAATTGATACGGCCATGTACACTGGCATATCTTTTTTGAGCGACATCCATACTGGAAGATTGATAGGGGGCATTGCCGGGAGACTGTATCAGCGCGTCATTGGTATAACCATAAGCCACTATTGAAGTACCGGTGGATCTGGAGCTTTGGTAGGTACCACCGGCCATGCAATCGAGTTTACCCTCCCCGATATAAAAAGTGTAATTCAGTTGTGGTTCGACATTCCAGTTGTTGATGGTTGAACCGCCGAATCCGGCTATTCCGGTGGGCTTAAAGGCGCTGAAGGGATTTTGTGCAGCGATGGGTGTGAAATTGGAAGTCGCGGTTTGCGCGTTACTGTAGCCACCGAGGACACCGAGGGTCAAACCCTTTGCAAGGATATAGTTGACCTTTAAACTTCCGTTGATAAAATTACTGCTGGCGATGGTAGGCATGAGGACTACGTTAAAGGGGAAGGAACCTCCTATCCCGACCGCGTTCCACTCCTTGTAGTTCAGATTGCCCTTTGCATCAAAGATGGGCGGGGCATTGGGCGCCAGCGTTGTCAGGTTGGGCATGTTTATAGCACTCACATAGGTATAGCTGTACGTGGCCCTGAGATCTACCGTCATTTTCTGATCCGGGCTATGGTGTGTCAGTCCGGAGGACAGGCTGATCCGTTGGTTGGTGCCGTTGAGGGTAGTAATATCCTTGGAATTGGTATAGTCCGCATTTAGGGTGAAGGCGGTATTGCGATCTCCGCCCGACAAGCTCATCGAAGCGTTTGTACTTTTTGCGACACCCCATATTTTTTTCTGCCAGTCTGTATAGCGGGTGGTATCCCAGCCGGCGAGATCAGGTGCGTTGGCCAATGTGAGAGCAAGACCGTCATTTTTCAGGGCTTCCCGGCGCATTTGCACGTATTGCGGTGTCTTTAGCATATCCCAGTGCCGGGGAGCGCTGCTGACGGATTGCTGTACCTGTATATTGAGCCGGGTTTTTCCCGGCTGCGCTCTTTTGGTGGTGATGAGGATGACCCCATTGGCTCCCCGGGAGCCATAGATCGCGGTGGCCGCCGCATCTTTCAGCACCGAAATACTTTCGATATCCGCCGGGTTGATGCTGAACAGAGGGCTTTGTCCCCGGGTGTTGGTAGTCAATCCGCTTTGGATAAACCCGGTAGATCCATTGGCATAGCTGCTTTTATAAAATGAGGTACTGCTCAGATCCAGGATGGTCAGCGGGACACCATCGATGACATACAACGGATCGGATACCAACGACGGATCGAGGGTATTTCTTCCTCGTATTTCTACTTTGACCGGGGCGCTGACATACCCTGTAACGGGCGATACCACCACGCCGGGGACCCTACCATTGAGGGCCAGGAGGGAGTTCATCACAGGCTGTTTTTGAATTTCCTCTCCGGACACCTGGATGATATTGGCGACTGCCAGACGCTGGCTCGTTTTTCCATAGCCCTGTACAACCTCCTCATCCAGGGAATTGACGGCTACGGCAAGCTGGACGTACAAATCCCGTTGGTTCTCCGATAGGGCGACCTCTTTGGTCGTATAGCCGATGAAACTGACGATCACTTTACTTTTTGCGGGAGGGGCAGGGATGCGGAAGGCGCCCTGGCTATTGGTGAGGGCGCTTTTGCCTGACCCTTTGATCGTGACGGATGCACCCTGGAGCGGTGTGCCGCTGATATCCATCACCAGACCGACCAGGGATGGGGGGACTGGCGGACGGGCCGTGGTATCCGGTGCAGGCGGGGTAGGGGCGGGATCGAGCTCCTTACGGGATATGACGATGGTCTTGTTCTGAAAGGAGAACTTCAGCGGTTGTCCATCCAGCACACGGCTGAGGAACAACTGAAGAGGATAGTTCTCTGCCCGGATGGTCACAGGCTTTGCATCTTTTAGGATTGCCTCGTCGAAAAAGAATACATACCCCGTTTGTTTTTCCACGGAGGTGAAAACTTTTTCAAGGGGGACATTCTTACCTGAAAAGCTAACGGTTTGAGAATGTACCCGGGCCGACACCTGCAGACAGGTGCTCAACATAAGAATGGATGTTAGTCTCATTACTAACAGAGTTTTGGTAAAATGCATACATTTGCACGGTTTGGGTGACACAATGGTTACTCCGCCTATCAGGCGGAAAGCAGTCCTGCCGGGACATGTTTATTGACCGGTCACCCAGACGCCGCCGGAAGTGCTTCCAACGCTTCCGGTTTTGTTTGAATGTCCGGTGGCTAATGACGGAAAAAGGTTTATGAATATTGATGAACCGACTATGGCGTGACAATCAAGGTTTTTCCTTCTATACGAAATTTGATCCCTACGTCTTGTAGTAATTGTATCACCTGGGAGAGGTTCAGGTCCCTGGTGATCTTTCCATGAAAAGAGCGTACGGGTATATTGCCTTCAAATTTTACGTCAATATCATACCAACGGGCTAGTTGTCTCAGCACTGTTTGGAGGCTGGCATGGCTAAAATCGAATAGCCCATTTTTCCAGGCAGTGGCCTGGGCTATATCCGGGTCTTTTACAAGACTGACTCCTTCCTGTATCCGGGCCTGCTGCCCCGGCGTCAGGATCAGGCTGCCAATCTTTACGCTGCCTTCCAATAAAGTGGCCCGGATATCCGGCTCATCGGAATAGGCATTGATATTGAACTGCGTGCCCAGCACTTCCACTTCCATACCGGACGGGCCTTTTACATGGAAGGGCATGGATGGGTTTTTTGCGACTTCAAAAAAGGCTTCCCCGGTGATCTCCACATCGCGGGAGCTGCCCGTAAAGGCAACGGGGAAGCGGATTGACGAAAGGGTGTTGAGCCAGACCTTCGTACCATCGGATAGGGTTAGGGGCGGGGATTGCTCGCCTCTGTTGGTAGCAAGCGTATTAAATAACAGAACCTTAACGCTCTTTTGTATCTCTTCCTGTCTATGACCGTTGTAAGTAATGGCGCCATGATCATTTTGCACTGTTGTTCTGCCCTGAATGGCCAGTTGACCTGACCGGTCGCCGTCGATGGTCACCTGTCTCCCGTCCGACAGGGTCAATACGGCTCTTGTCGTCCCGGGCGCTACGTCATTAGGAGGGGTAGTACGATGGGCGATCTCCGGCTGATCGGTCGATGTGCGATGATAGAATAAATATCCTCCCACACTTAACAGGAGTATCGCTGCTGCCCAGCCCCATTTGTAACGGCGGAACAATGGAATAGGGCGTTGCACCGCAGACTCATTTGTTTCGTGATCCCGGATGGCCTGCTCCAATCTTGTCCGGAAATCCTCCGGCATATCCGGGGAGCCTGGAAGACTGTCCGGTGGAAGGGCACACCGGGTATATACCCTGTGAAATTCTTCCAGACCGGCCTGACTATACCATTGAAAGAAGGCGGCAGCATCCTCTTCGGAGAGGTTTCCGGCTGCGTAGCCTTCCATCAGCGCTATGATCTTTTCATCTTCCATATATATTCGGCTTATTACTGACTATTGAGGAAATAAAATGGACACCCGTAAGCGCCTTTTTTTTAAAAAAAATACAACATAAGAAAAAGAAGGATATCCCCTGTATTTTGCCGGAGGGCTTCCTTTACGGATGCAAGGGCTGCATACAGGTGTTTTTTTACGGCCGAAACACTGATCCCCATTTCGCTTGCTATATCTTCCAGTGTCATACTTTCCTGGGTGCGCAGCAAAAAGATCCGGCGTTTCTGCTCCGGCAGTTGGTTGATGGCGTTGATAGCTGTTTGATAGTATTGTTTATACAGGTATTCCTGGTCAGGGGTAGGCGCCATTTGTCTTTCGGATTCATCGGAGAAGGATTGTATGATCCGCCGGCCAATCTTTTTTCTTTTTAACTGATCAAAGAGAAGGTTTTTGGCCATTGTATAGGCATAGTCTTTGAATGATCGTACCAGGAACAGGGATTCTTTTGTTTTCCAGATCTTTAGGAATGTTTCGTGGATGACTTCCTGTGCGTCTTCATGGGATTTGGCGATAAAGGCGAGAGAAGTGTATAATTGGGGGTAATAGTGGCTGTACAACCGGCCGTAGGCGGTCTGATCGCCATCGGCAGCGAGACGGACCAACGCGGTTTCATCGGGCATGCGGACTACAGGGACGTTATTATTATGGGGGAGCAGCGGCAAATTCAGCAGTATATGGTTGCCGGGCAATTTACATAAATTTTTGGTTTCTTTTGGCGCTAATGCGAGTTGTACAGACGGCTCAAGGTTTCTCTCGTGACGCCCAGATAGGCGGCGATGAGGTGTTTGGGGACAATATTATACAGTTGCGGGTACAAGGTCATCAGTTCTTCATAACGTGTCTTCGCGTCGTTGTTCATCAAGGACAGCAAACGTTTTTGTGCGGCCACATAGCCTTTGTTTGTACGCCAGCGAAAGAAATGTTCCACCTGGTGGATCTCTCTGCAAAGTTTTTCCCTGTCGGTATTGGACAGGCCGAGCAGCTCTGCATCGGTGATACAATCGACATTGATACTTGCTTTGGTCTGTGTATACAACGCATTATAGTCGGAGGTCCACCAGGTCGGCATGGCAAACTGCAGGATGTGCATTTTGACCTCGTCATTTATATAGAACGCTTTCAGACAGCCGGAGATCACGAAATATTCGTAGTTGACCTTATCACCTTCTCTTATCACGACCTGTCCTTTTTTGAATGACAGCGGCTGGAAATGGGAGAAGAAATGGGCGAATTCCTCATCTGTCAATGCAGCTGTCAGGGCAATATGTTTTTTTAAGATCTCCCGGGGTTCCATGTGGATCAAAAATACTGATTATCCGGGAAGTAGCCCGGGGCGGATAACATACCATTAACAAGTAAGGGGCAAGGCGTTTTAAACCATATTTCTATCTTTTGGTCACATGTCCATCACCAAAAACACCCATTTTATGAAAAACACTTTTGCAGTCGTCCTGGTCACATCTGTACTTTCTTTTCTTACGATAACTTCATCAGCACAGTTCAGCTTATCCATAGGTGTAAATATCCGGACGGCGCCTCCTGCGCTGCCGGTGTATACACAGCCTCCCTGCCCTGTGGAAGGTTACTTGTGGTGTCCCGGCTACTGGGCTTATGACGAGATCGACGGATATTATTGGGTACCCGGTGTTTGGGTACGCCCTCCCATGCAAGGTTATCTTTGGACGCCAGGGTATTGGGGTTATTCGGGCGGCATCTACGGATGGCATGCAGGATATTGGGGCGTCCATGTAGGGTTTTATGGAGGAGTTAACTATGGTTATGGATATGGCGGAACAGGGTTTGTCGGAGGTGAATGGCGCGGTAACTCTTATCATTACAATACTGCTGTCGTAAATGTAAATACAACGGTGGTTCACAATACTTATATCAATCAAACTGTCATAAATAACACTACGGTCAATAATAATACGACGGTCAATAATAATACTACGGTGATCAACCGTTCCAGCTTCAACGGCGGCCCCGGTGGCACCACCACCAGGCCGAGCCCACAGGAGCAGGTGGCCATGAGAGAGAACCATGTTCAGCCCACCTCCGAACAGTTCAGCCATAACCAGGCAGCCAGCAAGGATCGTAACCAGTTTGCCTCCGTCAATAATGGCCGGCCTGCAGCCACTGCCATGAATTCGGTGGGCGGCGCCCGTTTTAACCAGCAGGGACGAAATGCTCCCACTGCCGTGGCCCGGCCTGCTACAGGCATGAGAGCGCAGCCCCAGCCAATGGCGGCGAATCACTCTCAACCAATGGCGGCGAACCGCACCCAGTCAATGCCGGAAAATCATCCTCATGCACAGCCGATGGCTCAGCAGCATGTACAGCCGATGACTCAACAGCGTGCACAGTCGCGCCCACAGCCTATGGCCCAACAGCACCCACAGCAGCATCCGCAGCAACACCAACAGCAGCGCCCTGCACCTCATGGTGAGCCGCAGGGCGGGCATGAGCATCGGCGGGAGCGGTAATGGCTGAGATATTGGGAAATATCCGGCCAATCTCACCGGATGACAACTTTTCGGCTAGTGGTTTGCTTATTGTTTTGTACGGTTACTATATATAGTCCCGCAGGTAGTCTGTCTTTTACCGGGATACTTACCACACCCGCATTGCCCTTTTGACGAACTACCTGTTTCCCTGCTACATTATAAAGTGTAATAGTGGAACCTCCCGGAACATAGTTACCTAAATTGATGTATAATACATCACTTGCGGGACTGGGATAAATGGATATATTGCCGCCTGACGTTGCTGCCGTCGTGGTATCATATATGTTACTCATCTGCCGGGCTGCTGTAACTGTGCTAAACTTCCATTTGAAATTATCCAGGTTGAGCCATTCCCATTGTACCAGGTCATCGCCGTTGTTCATGCCATTGCCAATGATAGCCAGGCATTTGGCGCTATTATGTGCCACGATCTTATAATACCCGCTACCTACATCGATGATATTGAACCGCTGACTCGGCGCATACAACTCACTCCATTGTTTTATCAATGCGCCATTTGCGCCTGAACTGGCGTCTACAGAGAAGACCTTGTTGTTATAAGAGGGTACTATTTTATACCCATAGCTTGTTTTTTGCACATTGAATTTCAAGTTACTTTGATCAACCCAGCTCCACTGTTCAATTTGCGCGCCATTGTCTGACGACCAGCCCTGCACGGACAAATACTTACTGCTGTGTTTGGCCTGTATGGTATACAGGCCGTCGGCAACAGGACTTCCTGCAAGCGTTACGGGAATGACGAACGTGGTTACCGTCATGGCGGGAGCAGTGTAGCTGATGATATTATTTGTAAAGCTCATGCTCCCCAGCGGAGTACAATTCTCTGTGCTGGAAGTTCTGTAGACCTGTGCTGCGCTTACGCCAGCCAGCAAATTCATGTCCAGCTTGTAGGCAGCATCGGCATGTGTAGCATTCACTACCACTACTACCACTTCGTTTGTAGCCGGATTAATGGCAGCCAGCGTACCCGCCTGATTGCTTTCGATGATCGTATAGCCCTGTTTAATAAAGCGGGAGAACTGCATACGGACATAGTAATTTTTTGTTTTTGTGTAGGTATGTGCGCTATCATTATACCGCAGTACGCCCCAGGTGTTTGTGTAACTATCCATTAATTGCCAGTCTATCCAGGCATTGGCGTGCATGTCATGCAGATCCTGGACAGCGCGTGAGGCGATCACCAGGTCATAGGCCAGATCTGAATTATCTCCATCCGGGGGAGTGATCCATAGCGGACCTGTTTCTGATTGCCATACCCTTTTACCATATTGTTTGGCAATGGAGTACAGTTCATTGCGCTGTGTGCCTCCGTAGCTATGGGTGTTGATCTGGCTAAAGTTTGCAATATTTGCAGCGCCATAATAATTTAATGCGGACACGCAGCCATCGATGGAATTGGCATCATTGGCCGAGACTTGTAATGTCATCCCTTTTGCTGCGATCTGGCTTTTGCAGGCATTGATCAGGGTAATCTGGTGGTCCCAGTTTACATAGGCGCCTTCCTGTTGCCCCTGGGCGGGCCAGGCCACCTCCGGTTCATTCAGAGGCTCCAGTGTTCTGAACTGAACTCCATATAGTGTGCTGTAGTTCTTTACTACTTCTGTAAGATAATCCGCATAGGCTGTATATTGTGTTGTCTTGATGTTTTCAGCACCATTTACACCTCCGGCTGTACAACCACTGTTTGTCATCCAATAGGGTGGGGAGTATGAGGCGGCTTCGAAAATACAATCCGTTCTTTTTGTTTTTAATGCCAGCAAAAATTTTCTTTGGTTGGAGTCCCTTGACCAGTCATACGCCCCGCCGGCGCTTGTTTTAAAACCCGGGATGGCTGCATCGAATCGCATATGATTATGGGTTGGATCGTCCCCGCCGGCGATGTTATACCTGAATATATTCATATTTAATTCGCCGGGGCTGGTGATCCAGTTGCATATCTCGTCCACCTGTGCCGTAGTGGCCCATCCGCCTACGCGGTTGGCCCACCAGGATAATGAACTGCCCCATCCTTCCACCGTCTGGTAGCGCAGCTCCGGGTCAATGGCAATATAGTTTTGTGCAATAGTGAGCCGGCTCATTATGAGCATGGCGGCAGCAATCGTTAGTCGTTTCATTTTGAAGGTTTGTGTGTTAAAAAGAACGAATAACAATGCTACCGATTTACAAAAGACAGCGGATGGAGATTCTTATTAGAATAATGGACTATTTTATTACGATACCGGATCAGTCAATTCTTTTCAGGTCCATTTCGCCAACATGGATGCCCTTCACAATAGTTGGATTGCCCATGTAGCGAAGTTTGGCCTCACCAAAAGCTGTGATCTTAATTCTGTCAGAGACATTTACCGCAAATTCGGACTCGCCGTAAGCGGTGACCCTGGCTTCCTGCCCGGCAATGGCGGTCGTATTGATCTTTCCTTCCCCGTAGCAGATGTAATGCTGTTTATTTACGGCTCCTGCTTTGATGTCCAGCGAACTCTCACCGTACATCGTAGCATGCATCCGATTGATATGTACTTCCTCAAAAACTATGATCGATGCGCCGTACAAGCCAAGCGTAAACTTGTCTGCATACAGGGGGCCTTGACAAAGGAAGGTTTCAGACCCGCGTAAGGACATGGCGTTCAGTTTTCTGTACACAACGGTAGCGACCACTGCATGAGCAGGGTACAGGTGATGATTGCCGTCACTATTATAATCTTTTCGATTATGCGGGATATCTCTAGCTCCGTCCAGGTAAATCCTCAATGTACCGCCATATGATCCCACATGTAATTTGCTGTTGTCTACTTTAATCTCATTTATTGTTACGCTTTCCTCATCTCCCTGCACAAAATTAACCTGTATGTATGGGCCTATAATGACTTTGTGAAAATGATCAACGGAGACTTTTTGGGCATAGGTTGGGCAGGTCATCAATACCAGCATGCCAGCAGTGAGGATGGCTATTAATCGCTTCATAACAATTGTTTAGCCCTACTACGAACCAGTGCTGCTAAATGTTACAGATTGGTTTACAAATAAATACCCCTATGTTTTCCCCGTCTGGGAGGAATAGGTGCTTTCGAAGATCTTATCAGCATTACCGGCCTCGAAGCCTTCCCTTCTTTGAGAGCGGGTGACCTGGCCGGCGGGCAGGTGGGCGAATTGCGGTAAGACGCGCCGCTCCAGGAATTTATTGAAGAGGGCTACCGTGTTATAGCCTTCAGGCAGATTATGTACGCTGATAGTAAAGTGATTGAGATAGTACCTGTTATAGATCACCCAGGCGGCGTATTGCCCCCTCTATTCCCATCCCGGGGGACCTCTACAGGACCTCTACAAAATAGAATTGCAAGCTGAAAAATGATCTTATCGCGCCTCCTTCACTTCCATATACGAATTCATGAAGAGACGACGGTTCAGCCGTTCAATCGCCTTTTTGGCGCTATTTGCCTCCATCTCGATAAATCCGAAGCCTAAAGACCTCCCAGTCTTTTCATTCCGGACAATATGGGACAGCAGCACACAGCCAAAGGGTAAAAACAAATCAGCCAGATGACGGGCGGTGGTCATTTCATTTAAGTTGCCAATATAGATCTGCATAAAAAAAATTATGGCAATTTATATGTGCGAGCTGATGATAGGGCTAACTGGCAGATCAGACAATAAAGTAGCCGGATGAGCAATACTAGGAAGTTACATCTTTATTTTGACAAGGGGTTTATTATCTTCTATCTAAAACGTTAATTATCCTTTTGAAATTTAGAAATTATCTATTAGGCCGGCCCGATATTAAAGAGTACCTTTAAGCCATATTGGGATATACAACATTAAGTACTCGATTCGCTTCTTTTTCTGTCTTGGTTTCGTTTCTTCTACTTTTTGAAGTATTTGTTTAATAAATACGGTGAAATGGCGATCAAGGAAGATGTGTTATTGGTGTGATATTACGTAATCTTCGCCTCGTTTGAATGCATCGAAGGCCGCGTATGCTTCCTGTAAAATGTCGTCCGGAAGCCCTTTCACTTTTAGTTTTTCCCAGGATATTGTCTCCGGGATAAATTGCGCAAGATTTTGATGATGATTTCGAAGGAGATCGTGTTTTTCAGACGGCCAGCGTGGCTGCCCTTTTTCGAAGAAATCGATGAATTTTGTTTCAACCCGATCAAAATTCCTTTTTAGGAGGTCAATGCCTGTAATTTTTTTAATCATGTAAATTAATGTGGTTAAAGGTAAGCAATATAAACGTCATTGAGCTTTATTCTTTAACACAGTCAAATATGTATCGTTCAATTATCACTGGCTCCGGCGCATACATCCCGGAGAACATCGTAAGCAACAGCGATTTTTTGTCGCATGAATTTTACACGGAAGACATCACCCCTGGTGGAAAAACGTCGGCCAGGGTTATAGAGAAGTTCAGTAATATCACGGGCATTCTCGAGCGGAGATATGCTACGGAAGGGCTTTCTGCTTCACATATGGCGGCAAAAGCGGCCGAACTGGCCATTCTGGACAGCGGCATAGACAGGGAATTTATCGATCAGTTGATCGTAGCCCATAATTTCGGCGACATGAAGGATGGTCAGTCATTCCCCAACATCGTTCCTTCGCTTGCCTCCAGAGTAAAAAAGCTGTTGGGGATATCCAATCCTGCATGTATACCTCATGACCTCATATTCGGCTGTCCCGGATGGCTTCAGGGAATGATACACGCCGATGCATTTTTTAAGGCCGGTATGGCGAAAACAGCCTTGATCATTGGTGCAGATACTTTATCACGCTTCCTGGACCCGCACGACCGTGACAGCATGATTTTTTCCGATGGAGCCGGGGCCATTGTCCTGGAGTGTAAGGGGGTAAAGGATCGGTCTGTCGGCCTGCTGTCAACAAGCGTTCGTTCCGACTGCGGAGATGAAACCAGTTTTATTCACATGGGAAACTCGCAAAATCCCGAAATAGGCGCTACCCCCCAATATTTAAAGATGAAAGGCCGAAAAGTCTACGAGTACGCGTTGCGTCATGTGCCCGCAGCGATGAAAGAGTGCCTGGACCGGTCTGGCAATCCCATCGAAAACCTGAAGGCTATATTCATTCACCAGGCCAATGAAAAAATGGATGAGGCAATCGTAAAGTGTTTCTATGGTTTATATGGCATCGCCGATCCACCTAAAAATATTATGCCCATGTGTATTCAGTGGTTGGGCAACAGTTCGGTCGCCACCATTCCCACGTTATTCGATCTTGTCAGGAAGTCATTATTGCCCGGATTCGAATTGAAAAAGGGGGATCTTCTTCTTTTTGCTTCTGTTGGCGCAGGAATGAACATCAATGCAGTATGCTATGGCTACGATTGTTGACCTTGCCATTTGATTCTTTTTATTGTTTCAGTATAGTTCTGAAGGAAGTTCGCTTACAGAAATAATGTTTCCTTCGAAGATCGTCTTATCGAGAGAGGCGATTGCCTGCTTTGCCTGTGCCAATACAGGCATACTGACCTCTCCGCTCTTTAACGACCTGCCATTTAAGGAGTTCCTGTATACCATTGCATTATCGACACTGCCGTACGGAACGAATAGCTTTCTTAGTTGGGCGTCAGTGGTGTTCAAGCTGATATTGGAGACCTTAATATTCATGAATAGTGTATTGAGATGTTAAATGTAAGCTTATTTCAAGGCCTGGTGGAATTTTGTTTCATAATCAGGCTTCTTCACCGTGAAGGCCTTTTATGTTCATAGACATACACAAAACAAATTCCGCCCCCACACTATTCTTCGCGTTATAGGTCACCGTGCATCCGATGGCTTTTGCCAGGTCCCTGATAATATGCAGACCCAGACCAGTCCTCGCCCCGCTGGGGGCTGATTCGTCGTATAAGGCTTTTAATTGTTGGTCGCTGGCGCCGGGGCCGTTGTCCGAAATGGAGAGGAACAGGTTGTCCCCCTGGCGCCAGGCTTTCCAGGCGATATGTCCATCTGTCTTCTGCTGCAATGCCTTCATGGCATTGGCCGTCAGATTGTACATGATGGTTTGAAGGTAGTTCTCGTCGGTCCGGAGGTCCAGGTCATCGGCAGGGGGGAAGTTGATAGCAACATGCTCCGTGTCTGGAAAGTTTTTCCGCAGGTAAGTAAACAGGCTTTCCACCGGGACGACGGAAAGGGAGGGTTTAAAATGTTCCATCTGTCCCTTGCTCCATAGCAGCATGGCTTCCATCGTTTCCAGCAATGATTCCGCAGAATCGGAGATCTTTTTTTCCCGGTGGGCAATTTGTGCTTCGCTCAGGAGTCCCGGCCGCATCTTTTGCAACTGGAGGAAAGTGATGAGGTTGGCGATAGGACTGCGCAGGTCGTGACTGAGAATGCCGAAGAATTTTGCTTTTACTTTATTGGCTTCGTCGAGTTCATTGTTGAGCACCAGCAAAGTGGTGTTGGTCCTTTTGCGTATCAGACTTTGCCGGTACAGCAGTCCCCCGATGACGAACAGTAAGATCAGGCCGATCGTCAGGAATAATTGTTGTCTGTGCTGATTGACGATGGTCGCCTGATTCAACGCGATCTCGGCATTCTTTTTATCCAGCTCCAGCTTGCTCATGGCGGAAGCGATCTTGTTTTTGTTCTCCTGGGAGTAGATGGAGTCCTTGATCTCCTGGTAGCTTTTATAATTCAGGTAAGCGCCTTTATAATTCCCAGCCAGGGCATAGGCTTCGGCCAGGGAGATTTGAAATTCCGATTGGGATGTCTTAATGCTTCTTGTCCCGCTCTTTTGGACGGCCTCCTCCAGGTAAGTGGTAGACAGATGCAATAGTTGCTCCCTGTTACCAACCTGGCTTTGTTTTGCAAGTTGCAAATAGTAATAGCCGAGGATGCCCGTATTATTGATGGCATCTTCAGCCGAAGGTCCCGTAACATCCCATATTTTTTTAGCCTCCAGGCCATTTTTTATAGCATTGGAATAGTCCTGCAGGCTGGAATAATAGTCCGCTATGAAGTTCAACATCGTTGCTTCCTTGACCTTGTTCCCGCTGACCCTGGCAAAGGTCAGGGCCTTGCGGTAATAATAGATGGCTGAGTCCCCCTTATTGAGACGCTGGAAAATACCCCCGATCACGGACAGTGGACCAGGGAGAAAGTCCTGGTTATCATTCAGGGTATAGGCGGCAACGGATTGCCTGGCATAATCGAGCCCTTTTGTATAATCTTCCTGGTATTCATACACCAGGCCCAGGTTCTCTGAGCCAAGGCCGATGAGATAATTGTTTTTCAGCGCCTTGCCTATTTCCAGGGTATTCAGGAAGTACCGGGCAGCCGCGACAAAATCGCTTTTGGCCTTGGCAATGGTTCCCATATTATTACTGGAGGCGGCAATGTTGAAGCTATCGTTGATCTTTATAAAAAGGTCCAGCGCTCTGCGATGTCTGTTCAGGGCGGAATCCAACAGTCCTTTGGTCGTAAAAATATTTGCATAGGCCGTATTGAAAACGGCGATACCCCTGATCCAATTCATACGGCTTACCAATCCCATGCCCATATCTGCGTATTTCAAAGCCGAGTCGGTATTTACGTCCTGGTAATAGTTGGCGACATTATTACAGATCCTGGCCCTCATCGAATCATTTTTGGCCCCGGGCAGGACGGATACTTCCGAATCGACCAGGGCCTGTCCTTCTTTCTGGGCCTCTGCGAAAAGGCTATATAGCAAGAGGATAAGGAAAATTGTGTATCGCATCGTAAGGGGTCAGGGCTTTAAAAAATTAAGTGAATCTTTATAATTCCTTCCTACGGGCAAAGGGACGTTTGCGACCAGCACTTCACCCGCGCTGACCTTTTCAATAAAGTGTTTATGTACGGCAAAGCTCCGGTGGATGCGGATGAAATTGCGGAATGGCTCTTCTTTCAGGAGATTGCCCAGGGTGGACAGCACCGCATATTTCCGGCTGGTTGTCACGATGCTGGTATAATTGTTCAATGCCTCGAAGTAGATGATCTCATGCAGATGCAGCTTTACCTGTTTCGTCCCGTCTTTTATAAAGATGGTATCTGCGCCCAGGGTGTGGTTTAGTAATTCCGCTTTTTGACGGATGATAAAATAGTCTTGCAGTCTGGCCGTTGTTTTTGCAAACCGCTTTGACGAAAAGGGTTTTACCAGAAAGTCCAGCGCGGCCATTTCAAAGCTCTCCAATGCATAGTCGGGATAGGCAGTAATAAAGATACAGGCAGGGATATGCAGCAATCGCTCCCTTAGCTCCAGCCCGGTCATGCCCGGCATGTCGATATCCAGGAAGAGAGCGTCTGGCGCCTTTTTTTGTGCGGCTGCCAACCCAGCTGCGGCTGAATTATAGCTGCCTGTTATTTCTAAATAGGGATAGCCTTCCAGGAAAGAGATGATCGTATGCAGGTCCACCTCATCGTCATCCACTACCATGCAAGAAATTTTATGGGTCATTTGGTGCAGAATTAGGGTTGAGGGGGTTCCTTACAAATATAAATAATAATAATGCAAAATAGGTCGTTGACCAATTTAAATTGTCGTTGACCCATTCGCTCTTTTCCGGGGGATTCTCCTGGAGTAGGTTTGTTCCAGTAACATAAAAATCAAGCTGGAAATGAAAACAATACGACAACTGCTGCAATGCCCGCTGGTAATGATCTTATTACTGCTTTCGGCATCCTGCAATAAGAGCAACCCTCCTGTAACGCCACCTCCTACTATCACTAACATCACCCCTAATTCGGGGAGCGCCGGTGTCACGGTTACTATAACGGGCACTGATTTTGGCGCTACTGCGGCAGATAATACGGTCAAATTCAATGGGACCGCTGCCAGTATTACCAGCGCTTCGACCAATTCCCTGGTGGTGGTTGCTCCCGCTGGCGGCACTACAGGGTCCGTGACCGTCACTACGAAAGGCGGTACCGCCAATGGCCCTGTTTTCACCTATGTGGTCATACCGCCGCCACCCACCATCACCTCCATTTCTCCTGTCTCCGGGAGCGTCGGGACCACGGTGACCATCAATGGCACCAATTTTAAAACCACGGCAACGGACAACACGGTAAAATTCAATGGAACTGCCGCAACGGTGCAGACAGCCACGGCCACGGTGCTTACCGTGCTGGCTCCCGTCTCGGGGACTACCGGGGCGGTAACGGTTACTACCAGCGACGGAACGGCAACGGGGCCGACCTTTACGTATGTGCCGGTGCCTGATGTTTACGTGGTAGGGACCTCTATTTACGGGCACTCTTACTGGAAGAATGGTGTACGAACCGACTTGCCAGCCAATTGCGCTCAAGTAAGAGGGATTTTTGTTGCCGGTACCGATGTGTATGTCGCGGGGACGGACAATGCCAGTAACCCCACATATTGGAAGAATGGGGTAGGGGTCAGCCTGCCGATGTCGTCAGGCCATAACGACGGGAGAGCCACTTCCGTCTTTGTTTCGGGTACGGATGTATATGTGGCCGGCTATGACATGATCAATGGTGCTTATGGCGTCCCCCGCTGCTGGAAGAATGGAGTGGCGTTGCCCATGACCTTCAGCGTGCTGGGATATACGCATTCCGTGTGGGTCGACGGCAGCGATGTATATGTGGCGGGTTCCGAGGGACCGGCAACCGGGAATCTTATTGCCACTCTTTGGAAGAATGGGGCCCCCACCACGCTGACGGACGGGACGAGCGTTGCGGAAGCCACGGGTGTAACGGTTGCAGGTGGGGCAGTTTATGTATCCGGGTTTATAGAGGGCCAGGTACAGCGGGTCTATTGGAAGAATGGCGTTGCGGTCCCGTTGGCTACTCCCGGTAATTTTGATTGTTCTCAATGGGGTATTTACGTCTCGCCTGCCGGTGACGTGTATGTCTCCGGTATATACCGGGACCTAGCCAAATACTGGAAGAATGGGGTCATGGTTGATCTGACCACAACCACGCCTGGCAACGGCATCTATGAATCCGCCATCTCCATCACGGGCAGCGGGTCGGATGTGTACATAGCCGGAAATGCTATTTCCCTTGGAGTGGGCTATTGGAAGAATGGGGTGTTTACGTCGCTGCCCGGGGCCGACCAGGTGAATGGGATTTTTGTTAAATAATATCCGGGTCATTTCTGATAGATTTGCCATGTCATTCCATTTTCACAGCCATAAAACCAACGTGAATGCGAATATTTGCGCAAACTGTCATATTGCTTTGCTTCACAGCAATCGGATACCCTCAGCGATTTGTGGGTAGCAGCAACTTCTCTTCCTTTGAACGGGCCAAAAAACACACACTGCATTATGATAAGCCTGCCGTTAACTTTTTTGAAGGGGCGCTGCTGGGTAATGGCGGCATGGGTGTGGTAGTGACCACCAGGCCCGATGGCATCATGCTGTACTTTGGTCACAACAATGTTTGGGATATACGCATTGCGGAAAACCATCGCCGGCAAATAGGCGACTTTAAATATGTGTTTGGGAAGGTGAGTAACATTCCGGACAGCCTGAAGGTGCTGACGGATGATCCCTGGTATGAGGAGTACAACCAGATGGCGCAGGACAATTACAGCAAACCCTACCCCCGCCCATTCCCCTGCGGATCGGTACTGCTGGGATTCGATCGCAGAAAAGCTGAATTGCTAGGACACGTGCTCGATATTGCCGAAGGCGTCTGTGAAGTATACTTGCTGGACAGCGCCAGGAATAGGATCAAACTCCAGGTATTTACCGATATGATCAAAGACAAACTGTGGATGCGGTTGGTGGACATGGAAGGCCATCCGGTACCAAATATTTTCAACCGTATACGTGTCTTTCCGGACCCATCAACGCCTCCGGAATTCCCGAAGTACGCAGGCACGGAATTATTGGCGCGGGGAATATTGTCGTTCCGGCAGATACTCCCCTCGAAAGAGCCTGCGCAATACGATTCCTCCAGGGTAAACGCCAAGGATAAAGCTTTCCGTCTTACCGTATCCAGCAATATCGCCTTTAAAAAGACGGGTAGGATCGATTGGAATGGCAATAAAGAAGAAATGAAACAGCTGGAGGCCGCTTTTGAGCCGGGCAGGGAGAGCCTGGTAGCCGCCGTATCGTTGGAAGAAGGGATGGCCGGTGATGTCAGCAGAAGCGCGCCCGAAGACAGGGCAACAGCAGCGGATTTCCAGCAATCAAAAAGGACCTCAAGGGAGATCTGGCAACAATACTGGTCAAAATCGGGTGTGCAATTGAGTGATCCTCTATTGGAAGAAGTATGGTACAGGAATTTGTACTTTTTTAATTGTGCTGCCAAATCCGACGCAGTACCACCCGGTCTGTTCGCTAACTGGAGCTACGATAAGATCGGCACGGCCTGGCATGGAGACTATCACATGAATTATAATACCCAACAGCCGTACTGGGCGACTTTTTCCAGCAACCATCTTGAGAAAAATCTGCCGTATGTTGACCTTGTTGGACGGCTGATGGATGTCAGCAGGCGTTGGGCAAAAGAATACTATGGCCTTCCGGGCGCTTATTTCCCCCATTCCGCCTACCCTGTGGAGATGACAATGAACCCTTACCCTGTTCCGGACTGGGGTTGGGAGATTTGTGAAACTCCCTGGACCGTCCAGGGACTCTGGTGGCATTATCTTTACTCCGCGGATACCGTTTTTCTGCGGCAAAGAGCTGCTACTCCCATAAGAGAAGCGGTACAATTCCTGGTTGCCTATATCCAGCGCCCGGAAGCAGGAAATGGCAATCGCTGGAAAGACGGTAATTATCATATTTTCCCAACTGCTCCCCCGGAACTCTATTCCTTGCGGCCGGGGTTTCAATACAACCATGATTGCATTGCCGATCTAACCCTGACCAAATTCCTTTTTAAAGCATTTATTCAGATGACCAAAGCGCTAAATACTGAAAAGGAAGATGCTGCATTGCTGAGCGCAGTAGAAGATATCCTGCTTCATTTCCCGTCTTATCCACGGGCAGCTTCCTCAAAATATGGAGAGGTGTTTGTTGCTGTCCCTGGTGAGCATGATCAGGTCGTTTATAATGTACCATTACCCCTGATGCCCGTATTCCCGGGAGAAGATGATGGCTTGCATGTGAACCCCGCCACCATGCAGTTATTGAAGAATACCTATTATAACCAGCAAAATGAAGGGGGGAATGACCTGGTATTTATAAACCTTCAGGCGGCCAGGCTTGGGCTGCTGGACCTGGAACGTTTTTCGCGACAGGTAAAATACTCATTAATGCCTAATGGAACAGCCGCAAATATGGTGATGCAGACGCTCGGACGTTTTAGTGATCAGGATAATTATGATTATATGACAAGAATGGGTGTCTGGTTTGAAAATTTTGCCTTACCGGCAGTGATCAATGAATGTTTGATGCAGAGCTACGACGGTATGATCAGGCTTTTTCCTAATTGGGATAGATCAAAAGACGCTTCCTTTTACCAGCTGCGCGCCAGGGGCGCCTTTTTACTGAGTGCAAAGCTTGCTCAGGGAAAGGTACAGCAGATCGTCGTCACCAGTGAAAAAGGAGGGAAGCTGCGGCTCCTTTCGCCCTGGCCTAAAATGGCAAAGGTCGTTGAGACTAAGAAAGGGATCGATATCGCCAACGGTCAGATCGTTGTCGATATGAAAGCCGGAGAAACAATCACCCTGCAGCCCTGACTGGCCTAATGATGCAGCTTATAAAATCTCACCCCATTGGTAATATCATTGACAACCGTCGTGTATAGGAAGGGTTCCGTAGATCCGCCTTTGCAATAATAAATGGCGCCTTGCCGGTCGACGCCGCAAAAGATAAGTGCGTTGTTTTTTAATGGACCAATATCGCCGAAATTCACCCATTTGGCCTTACCTGTCTCCTGATTTTGCAGGCTGGTGTTTTGATTTTCCGTTCCCGCATAACAATATGCGCTCAGATGTTGGAGATCGTATGAAAATATGGAATTGATATCGCAAAATAGCAGCTCATTATCAGGCAGGATGAGAAAGCGATTGAACACAGAATTCGCCGAAGATCTAATAGAAAAGGAATTGGTATTGGGCTTCCGGGTCAGGGCCGACGTATCATAGGATTTAAAACTAAATGCGGTGGGTTTCCATGGCGTCGATGGGGGCAGGATGGTATTGGCAATTTCCTCGCCAGCTACATCCATCTGATAGATGCCCGCGGGGAAGAAGTTAACATTGTATTTAAATCCAAGCAACATGGAGGCATCCTTGCTTACTAAGAAGACAGGTGGATTTAAGTCATCATCATAAAGGATGCCGGGAGTAGCGTATGGGCTGGATGTAGGGTCATAGGCCTGCACATAACGGCCAATTGACTGTACTTTACCGTCCGCGGTCAACTGACAAAGATTGAACAGGCAGCCGCTGAATGGTTGTTGCCCCTGTGCGATAAAGGGATAAAAATATTGGGAGGCAATATACGGGCCGTTGAAATCGGACGCGCCTGTATTGGCAGGAAAATAAATATTGATAAACCAGATATTGCCATTGACGTCCGTTTGCAATCGGGAAGCGGTCAGCTTTATTTGTCCCACCTTCCCATTGTACGGAGAGGGGTCCTCGTTATAGGCCGGGCTGTTCGGGCTATTCAGGAAACTGCTGCGGTTCAGGGTCGTCACGGACCGGGTGATCATATTCATCTGACAAAGCCGGGTGATAAACAAGGTATCGGTCCGGGGAATATTTTCTTTTACCGTAGCGGAAAAAGTAAGTGTATTCCCATCGGGGGAGATCACGCTGGAAATAATTACATCGATGGCAAAGTTTGAATTGTTTTGATCTTTTATATTATCACCGGCGCTGATGATCGGGGATACCGAAGAGTTTTTCACCTGGTAAATTCCGGTGGGATTGTCGAAGTAAATGACGCCATCCCCGGAAACCGAGCTATTATTGACAAATGCACCGGGAAAAGTCGCCGCGTTGGCGGGGAGCCAGGAAGCCAGTTTGTCTACTACCAGGCTCGTATCCGTCTGGTGGTTGCCGGCAGGCAGCAGACGGATGGCGATTGGCTCTCCCTGTATGCTGTAGCCATTGGCATTGAGCGTGACAGAGATACGGGGGCCCACCCCCATGTCCCTGGTGATGATGAACCGGGCTACGTCGAAAGAGTCGGGGAGGCCGGTGCGGCTATTGGTGAAGGCAGCCCATACTTTTGCCTTTGCAATGATCACGGCATTTGCCTGGCCCACCTGTATGCTGGTGCCGGGCCGGTCGAGGAACATCTTTCCTATGAGGGTACAGGTATCTCCCACCAGCAGGATCTGGGGATAGGCATATTCGTGTATATTGTATAAACCGCTAAGACCTCCGGTAGTGGCCAGGAACGGGTAGTTCTGGATCATGTCATCATGGGCATCCACTTTCCTGCAGGAGGAAAAAATGAGCGGTAAGGAAAGCATCGCCAGGAGTATTCCATAAAGAACCCGGGGAGACGGACGAGGATCGGAGGAAGTCATATAGTTAATTTATTTGAGTAAATGGATCGATCAATAATTTTGATAGAGCATAACACGCAGGTCTGTCGCGATGGAAACCTGGCGGCCTCTGTACGAATTGGTATAGGATTCCGACTGGGCATACCCGGCAAGCACTACGGTATACCCATGTCCCGGCTGTGTATAAAGGGTGGTTCTGGCCAGGGCCGTCGTTGTATCCGCCGGGTTATAGAACCTTATTTTCAGCGTATCTCCTGCCGCAGATGCGTTCCTGTTGACAAAGGGGCTGATGGTCCCGTATTGCAGCGTATCCGGAAAGCCTGTGGCAGGAGCGCGGTTGATGGTAAAGATCAGTTTGCCGGCATCCGGGCTCAGATCGATAATCCGCAGGCCCGTGACAGCCGGTTGAGGCCGCAGCGTGTCCCGGACGAGAAATGTCCGGTAGTTCCCCAGGCTGTCCGAATAAAATATGGACAGCGTATCCGACGAAGAGGTTGCCAGCATGGTTGTGTCGATCGGGTGCTGGCCGCTGTCGATCAGGATTAATGTATGATTTCCCGGGGATAGAGGATTATAGCGGACCCAGGGTTGGGGCTGCATATTATTGATGGGATCAGTAGGGAATTGCGTAAAAAAGCCGTCGGAGGCGTTGAAATAAGGCATGGGCGATTGGTAAAAAGGGGGTGGCGGCAGTTTCCCGATGGAGGTATCCGAACTATCGATCAATACATAGATCGTATTTTGTGTATTCTTCAACTGGGCCAAAAGATCTTCGGAGAGATTAAAATAAGCGGTACGTCCTCCCGCACCACCGGCATTGATCCTTGGGTTGATCTGTTTTGTACAGGCTGTGATCAACAGCGCCGCCAGACAAATACTAACGGGGATACATATAGAGATCGGACCGCTTTCAGCGGCTCTTGCCAAACGGCGATGTAGACGGATCATATAATTTTATTATTGTCATTTGTGTTAAAAGGCATAAGTAAATTGAACCAGGAAATACCGTCCCGTCTTATAAGCGTTATAGATATTATCCCCCTTGTAGTAAACATCTCCCTTCTTTATGCCTGTAACAGGGTTTGGTGGAGCGGGTACAGCATATTCCGGGTCATAGCGCTGGTTGTAATTATGGTCTTCGATAAGCCGGGTAGTCTGGTCCAGCAAATTTTGGATGGTAAATTTCATCTGCAGGGATTTTATGATCCGCTGGGTTACGGACAAGTCCAGCAGCTTGACGGGCAGTTGTACGATGTCCGGGCTATAATTCTTGTAATAGAATGCGGTGTGACTGTCCTTCTCTCTTGTAGAAGCAATTGATTTGGCGTATATACGGGGGCCGCTCACGTTATAGATCAGCCCGATCCTGGTACCCCATCCGGCATTTTCATAAAAGATACCGGTATTGACCACATAGGGGGATTGCCCCTGTAAGGGACGTCCATCCCCTCTTTCCGTAAAATTCCCCGCACTATCCAGGTAAAGCCGCACGGTAGTGCTTTTGATCCATGCTCCATTCACCGACAGGGAAAGATCATGGAACAGTCTTCCGCCAAGAAACGACAGGTTCTTTTTTATTTCAGCTTCTAATCCATAGACCTTCGCCTCCACGGCATTCCAAAAAGTAATAGAGGTAAAGTTGTCCCCGCCGGCATCCGAAGACAGTTCGGCGCGTAACCGCTCTATCGGGTTCTTTATATATTTATAGAATGCGCCGACATTCACCACTTCATTCTGCTGAAGGCTTTTTGGATAAAGTTCCGCGCGCAGGTCGTAATTGTCAACGATCGCCGAAACGATCTTTGGATCTCCGTGTATATACTCATTGTTCTGGAAATCGAAATCCTGATAGGCAGAGATCTCCCTGAATTCCGGGCGATTGACGGTACGGCCCGCGCCGGCCCGCAGGACGAAAATACCCCTGGGCCGCCAGGTGATATTGGCAGACGGCAGCCAGGATGTTATCGGGTGATTGGCATATTGAGGATAGATGATACCATTATTAGCCGACGCACTGGAAGACTTCTGGCGGTCAAATTCCATGCGGCCTCCGGCATTAAAGACCAGTCGATCATGTGCCATTTTCCAATCCCCCATGACGTAGAACGAATTGTTCTGTTCGCTGGTCACATAGCTGTCCTTAGGGCTCGTCACATCATATAATTTCAGACCCGTATTATCATCGGGAAAATTGGCGGGGTTCCAGATGGTTGGTAATTGTGATTCCTTAAAGACAGTAAGATTCTCATTGCTGAGACCATACCCGTCCTGGTAACCCAGCGGCATATTGCCAATCGCTCCCGACTCTCCATTCGCCAGCCCTCCACGGTTGACCCGGAAAAAGCGCCGGTTAACCTCACGGACCTTATACATCTGATAGGCGCCTGCCTGCAAGGTAAAAGGACCTTTGATGTGGATGTTGTAATCCAGAGAAACATTGTATACCTGCTCCTTATTAGTGACGAAGAGCCGGTTGATCATCCCAAGAGTTGCGTCGCTGTAACTGCCGGTGTTTGTTCCCGTGGATGTATAATAGGAGAGGCCGCAACAGGTGCCAAGATGAATCCCCCGCTGGTCGGGCACATTTTGCCAGTCATAGGTATAGCCCAGGTTCCATTTTAATTCCTGCGGATATCGTTTACCCCATTGATGCGAACCGCCGATGTTCCCGGAATACAATAATCGCTGCTGGAAGGACAGGATAATATCCCTTTTCTGAAATCCCCCATCGTGCAACAATACGGACGGCAGTACATTCGACCTGGAATCCGTGATACCTGTGTAACTCCGGCCCTCATTCACGAAAAAGTTTTTCCATTCGATCGAATTGCGGGGATTCCATTTCCAGGTAAGGTTTTCCAGGACATTGATCTTGCCGATGTCCGTCGTCTGCTGAATCTGGGACAGTTTTGCCAGCTGGCCATAATTGTATCCGTCATTACCCAGACCGAGTGCATAGGTATTGCCCGTCTGGTGGGTCACCGCATAATTCTTTGTCTCGTGGGTATAGGTTACAGAGGTGAGATTATACAGTCGGGATATTTTCCCCGTATTCCAGACATTGTAATAATTTAGAAAGAATTGCATATCCGGAAGACTATGCGTGGCGCCATAGTCAAGGTTGGGAGAGAAGGCGGATAGCATGGAGGCTTGTGACAGGGATGGTCCTGGCAGATAGGAGGGGGGAAAAGGCGGCAATTTACGACCCCCGTCATCAAAGCCCAGAAAATCGTATTTGCCCCCTTTATAACCATTCACCGTCGTTAGCGTGGATCCCGGCCGGTGGGCCAGTTGGATGCCGATGTCGAGATGCTTCACGGGCATGGCATTCTTTGTAAAGACCTTTATGGCGGCGCCGGCATAGTCGGCCACAAGATTTGCCACAGGGGACTTATACACCAGTATCCTGTCGATCACACTGCTGGGTAGCAGGTCATAGGCGAAGGCCTTGCTGTATAGCTCCGTGGAGGGTGCGATATTGTCGTTGAGATAGGTCAGGTTATAGCGCTCGTTCATGCCCCGGACGATGATAAAGCGGTCATCCACTACCGTTACACCTGAGATCCGCTTTACAATCTCTGCCGCGTTCCGGTCGGCGGATTTGGCAATCTGTTCATTGGATATACCGGATACCACTCCCGTGGCGTTGCGGATCTCCGCCAGCAGCTGACGGTCCGAGCTATGGGCGACCGACTTGATCCGGTGGGCGCCCGACTTGACGACCACTTCATTTAAGGTCTTGCCGGCTTGCATTTTTACATCGACGAGCTGCGTCTTCCCCGCGATCACACGGATCCCCGATAAATAATTCTTTTCGTAGCCGGCATAGGAAACGGTGAGATCATAACGTCCCTCGGGGACCCCCTTTAGCATATAGTAACCCCGGTCATCGGAAAGCACTGTCAGCCCGTTTTCCAGGAGCGTGAGGGTTGCTCCAGGCAAGGGTTGGGAAGTTTCGAAATCGACGATGCGGCCTTTCAATATGCCTCCGGCAGCCGGCGTCTTTGCCGGAGCAGGAGGGACGGGTACTATCAGGATCATCGTACCATTCTGTGTAAATTGCATGTGCGTACCCGCCAACAGCTCCCCGAGGACGTCGGACAGCGGCCTGTTGACCACCCCGATACTTACTATCCTGGAAACGTCAAGGGTATTGTCGTGATAATTGATGGAAAGACCGGTACTTTTTTCCAGTTGTTTAAACACCTCTTTCACGGGCATGTCCCGGACGGAAAGGGTAACGAGGGTGGTCCTGGCATCCTGTGCAAGTACCTCAATAGAGCGGAACATCATCCCTGCCAGTAAAAAGAATAGCACCAGGTGAGTTTTGGTATTCTGTCTGTGAGAGAACATTGGTGAAAGCAGATTTAATGATGAGTAATGGAGGAAGGTCTTGCGCTTACTTCAATGAAATGGTCTTTTTTATTAAAAGCCACCGGGCTTATCCGTTCCAGAGCTTTCAATATGGCATTTACAGGCATATTCCTGAAGGTGGTGGTGTATTTCAGGTCGAGTATTTCGGGATCCTTTACGAAAAAGTGCAGATCATAGGATCGTTGCAGGTCAGCCAGTATTGTTTTCAGGTTGGTCCGGTCATAGTAGAATATATGATCTTTCCAGGCCCCGATGGTTTCAACATTGGTATCCTGCTCCCGAAGACCCGCCTGGTCGTGAAGGGCATAGGTCGCCATCCGCCCTGGTGTCAGCAGGGCTGTGGGGTGTCCGCCGGCTTCCATACCTTGTACCTCTACCTTTACTTTACCGGTGGAGACGGCAATCTGCGCTATTGGTTCGGCGTAGTAGGACCGGACGCTAAAAGAGGTCCCAAGGACGGTGGTCGACAGCGTGGAAGTGCGGACTACAAAGGGACGCAAGCTGTCTTTGCTTACTTCAAAAAATGCTTCCCCATCCAGAAAGACTTCTCTTTTGCCGGCAGAAAAATTTTCCGTGAACCTGATGGTGCTGCCGCCATTGAGCTGAACATGGGTGCCATCTTTCAGGACAACGCTTTTCTGCATCCCATTCGGAGCGCTCAGGCTTAACCAGGATTCAGCAGGCTGTTGCGTGTATTTGGTCAATTTTTGATAACCTGCAATGCAGATGGCGATGATCACTGCGGCTGCGACGGAAGCCCGGAGGGCCCGTCGCCAAAGTAATCTCCTTAGTGGAATGACTGGTGCGGCGGTGTGGGGCTCCGGTGCCGCTGACTGCTTGGAGGGATCGAGAATGTTGGACAATATACGCTGTTCCATGCCGGCGGGGAGCGTCTGGTCCGGGATATCGGACAGTTCCCTGACGGGAAGGAGCGCTTCGACCAATGCCTCTTTATCAGGGTATTCGTTGATAAAGGCTTGCAGCGCAGCAATTTCCTCTTGGCTGGCCAGACCGGCTAATTTTTTTTCTGTCAGTATCCTGGCTTCGTTGATAGTCACTTGCGGAATATTATACAAACAAGTACAATATTCCGGGCGCTTACCCGTAATGAAGTGATGTTACCAAATTATGAACAACAGGGAAATGATGGCCCCTTCCGCCAATCCGGAACGGAGCGACTGCAGTGCAGCCGAGATGTGCTTTTCCACAGTACGGGGGGCGATATCCATCCTGCCGGCAATCTCATCGTATGACAATCCATATTCCCGGCTGAGCTCGAAGGCCATTTTTCGTTGTGGGCTGAGGGAATCCAGTATTACCCGGTACTTCTCTTTGATTTCTTTTAGGGCAAGGTGTTGTTCGACAGAATAAGAAGATATCGTATTGACGGCAAGAGCGTCTTCCAGGGGCAGCGTGGTCTGTCCCAGCCTTCGTTCCTTAGCCAAAAAATTATACAGCTGGTTGCGGGCGGCTACAAAAAGATAGGCTTCTACGGTGTCATTGCCGAGGACCGTATCCTTTTTTTGCCAGATGCTGGCAAACACTTCCTGGAGCAGGTCTTCCGCGAGGTCATCTCTTTTGACGTGTTTTTTAAAATAGGCAAATATCCTTCCGGCATATCGGCGAAATAAAGCAGTGAATAGTTGATGGTCCTGGTCTAATTTGCGAGAGTCTGCCATGGAATGAGAATGACTTCCGCAAAACTAAGGTCCTACTCATGACATGGCATTGTCTCATTATTAATAAATTGTTATGCGTAGACTCTTTATTTGTGACAGATCGACCCCGGCATTCGATAGGCGGAGACATGCCAAATCTTAAAAAGAAAACGTAAATTCACAAATAATTGTCGATTTACATAGTCAAAATATGAACGCAGAGCCGCAAAACGTACTGGATTATCGTGGTGACAATACTATCTTCCTGGTCTGGAATTTTAAGAAGGACCTGGAGATAGGAGCCGTTTTTCAAAGGATTTGTGCATTAGTTATCAATCTTAATAATTCTGGTGAGGCCCGGTTTCCCGACTCCGGCGCAGCTTGTGTGATGGGCGTTGGGTATGATGCATGGTTGCGGCTTGCTCTTCCCGCCCCGCTGCCAAAGGAGTTGAAGAATTTTGAACCCATCGTCGGTGAGAAACATATAGCGGTGTCTACCAGGGGGGACCTGCATTTTCATATCAAGGGAACCTCCAGCAGTATTTGCTACGACATGGCAGCTACTCTGGCTCAAGTTCTGGACCCGGTGGCAGTAAGTGTGGAAGAGGTTCATGGATTCCGATACTGGGACGGTCGGTCTATTTTGGGATTTGTCGATGGTACCGAAAATCCCAAAGGTGAAAAACGGGCCTTTTTTGGCCTGGTCGGAGATGATGACCCTCTTTATAAGGGAGGAAGTTATCTGTTTGTTCAAAAATACATTCATGATCTGAAGGCGTTTAAGGCGCTGTCTGTCGAGGAGCAGGAAAAGGTATTCGGAAGATATAAAGAGAATGACGTTGAAATGTCTGATGAACAAAAGCCTTCCAATTCTCATATTGCTTTGGCCAATGTCGGTGACGATCTCAAGATCGTCCGGGACAATATGCCTTTTGGGAATATGTCGACCAATGAGATGGGTACTTATTTTATCGCGTATGCGAGTACGTTCAGCACGGTGAAAAAGATGCTGGATAATATGTTTATCGGTTCACCGGAAGGAAATTACGACAGATTGCTGGATTTTAGCACGCCAAAGACAGGGAGCCTTTTTTTTGTTCCTTCGGCGTCCTTTTTGAAGAATATAGCATCGGGGGCGCCGGCTCTTGAGGTTGGATCACGGTCGTCTTCGGGCGATGGGTCATTATCTATCGGATCACTAAAAAAAGAAGCAGGATATGAATAATCTTTATCGGGAGCTAGCCCCGGTTTCGGAGGCGGCTTGGGCGGAAATAGAAGAGGAGGCACGGCGCACCCTCAAGCGTCATCTGGCGGCGCGGCGGGTGGTGGATGTGGAAGGACCAAAAGGTTTTGACTTCTCAGCGGTCGGCACGGGGCATACCCAGGGAATCCCGGCGCCCGGCGAGGGGATCCAGGCGGTGCGGCGCGAGGTAAAGGCACTGGTGGAGCTTCGGGTTCCATTCGAGCTCACACGCCAGGCGATTGACGATGTTGAGCGCGGCGCAACAGATTCAGATTGGTCGTCGGTGAAGGATGCGGCGGCCAAGATAGCATTTGCAGAAGACAACTCGGTCTTCGAAGGATATGACGCAGCGGGGATCCAGGGTATCCGGCAAGGTAACAGCAACCCGGTGTTGACGCTTCCTTCCAGTGTGCGGGGTTACCCGGATGTCGTTGCACAGGCGGTGAGTCAATTACGGATTGCCGGGGTCAATGGACCCTATGCACTCGTACTAGGCTCCGAACCCTACACGGCTGTCAGCGGAGGCAGCGACGAAGGATACCCTGTCCTGAAGCATATCCAGCCCCTTATCGATGGGGATATTATCTGGGCTCCGGCAATCAGGGGTGGTTTTGTGCTTAGTACGCGGGGGGGTGATTTCGAATTGGATCTCGGCCAGGACATATCCATCGGGTATCTTAGTCATTCTGAAACCAGCGTCAGGCTCTATCTGCAGGAAAGTTTCACCTTCCGGCTGCTGACAACAGAGGCTGCGGTAGCGCTTTTGCCGGCAGAGAAATAGGTCACGCTAAGAATGGGCAGCATTATTGAAAAAAATTTAGCAATATAAAAGGTTGATTATTGACGTTATCAAAGTACTAGCAGCGGCGGTATCTAACTTACAAAACGGGAGGGTATAAAAAAATACTTTATCAAATTTGGAATAGCAGGAAAACTTTCTCATCTTAGTTCCAACAATATACGTTTACCCTCTGATACTTCTTCATCCACCCACTCTGATAAGTTAGCTTTTATTTGACGTATCTGTTTTATATCCGCCCCCCATTTATTGGATCCTACAAAACCTTATAACCATGATACTATTTGACCTTGCCTGTTATCCAGCCAGATGTTCCCTCCCGGTGTTCAAAGAACCTCCATTCATGTAAGTCCCATCCTGCCAATTTATCGTAATTGCTGATGCACTATTGTATAGTGAAGAAATAGCTGTGTGCATACTTGTACAAGAGGACCTATCCATGATAAAATTGCTGACTATATTATTTCTTTGTTTATCGATTCACATCGAACTGCGTGCTCAGACGGTGGGACGAGCAAGTGATCCGCCACTCCCGACAGTGCCGAACGGCTTTATCATCCGGGAAGCCTGCAAGGGCTACAGAGTGGTCGTGCAACAGACAGACGTTTCGCTGGAAAAAAAACATATTCCCGGGCAGAGCGTCGATGGTCTGATGCCGAAGCGTACCCCGCTGCTGGTTGTTTCCGGCAACATATTATACGACGTCAGCTACCGATCACGGCTGGATACGCCCTATGCCGAAAACGAGATCTATCAACATACCTTACAGACACGACTCAATTTTGTATACAAAGGTCAGTACCCTTTCCGGCTTTATCTCACTACCCACTTCAGTAATTCCCCGCTGTTCCGGAAATATACGGATATGAATCTCGGGTACAACCAGGCTGATTTTGCGAGAATGATAAAGAGCCGGCTGGCTGGTGCTATAGAAACCTATGTCGCTGCCCGCACCGGCCGGATGGATTCGTTACGAAGACTGATCGATTCGGCGCGGGTGAAACGGATGACGCTGGACCGATCGTTGCTGCGGACAGACTTTTCGCAAAAGCTGGTGGAAGAGAGGGAACGGAGTCTTCATGCTGCGAACAGAGGGACACCACCACCGGATAGCAGTTGGGAGGAAGATGCCTTGAACTTTCGTTCCGGATGGCATGAAAAGTATAATTTTCCCAACGGTGGGAATAAGGGAAGTGGCAACGCCGCGAAATATATCAATAAAGATTCCGCTGAGTTTGCACGTGCGCAGGCCGAATTAGAAAAGCGGCGCCGTCAGCGGGACTCATTGGATGTTGAGCTGCAGCAACTGGGCAAGGTCTATGATAGCCTGAGCGCCCTCCGCCAGCTGGCCCTGGAGCAGGGAAGAACATCGGTGAACGAGGCCAAAGATGCGGTTGCCCTGGAACGGGCGCTGCATGAGCTGGGTGTACCCGACACGGTGCTTCCGAAAGGGTATAAGACCTTGTATGCGCTGGAATCGGTGAGCCTTGGCCGAAGCATAGCGAATTATTCAGAACTGTCGGTGAAGGACATCGCTATCAATGGCATACAGGCCGCCTACCGCCCTCATCTCTATTATGCGGCTGCTGTAGGTAAGATCGACTATCGTTTCAGGGACTATATCGTGCCGAACGCCATGTCTTCCGGGCAATACCTGGTGCTGGTAAGAGCGGGCATCGGGACAAAGAATGGCAATCACGTCTTTCTTACCTATTATACCGGCAAGCGGCAGTTCTTCACGCAGGTGGCGGCAACGGCCCCTGGTGTCACGACGCCTGAATACCGGCTGGCGGGTGTCACGGTCGAAGCGCAGCTGAAGCTGAATCGAAATCTCTCATTGATAGGAGAGGTAGCAAAGTCCACGATGCCCTATTACAGCCAGGACAGCGGCCAAAATAAGAACTGGCTGCATGACGTCACCCGTTTTTCCAACCGGACCAATGAAGCCTATTCCTTCAAGCTGGAAGGCTGGTGGCCGCAGACACAGACAAGATTTACGGGAATGGTTGGTCGTCTGGGCGCTAACTTCCAATCGTTCAGCACGTTCACCACAGGCACGGCGCAAACCCGTTGGCTGGGCCGGCTGGAACAACCATTTTTCAAGCGTAAGCTGACGATCGTATCCAGTGTGCAGCAGAATGCCTATACCAGCCCGTACGCCACCATGGCCTATAACAGCTCATCCATACTGGCCAGCATACAGGCTACGCTGCGCATCCGCAAATGGCCGGTGGTATCCGCAGGATATTATCCCAGCTACCAACTGACGAAGATAGGCGGCAACAGTTATGGAGAAAGCCGGTACTATACCCTGGTGGGTAATGTCAGCTACGCCTACCGGCTTCATTCGGTGATGATGACCAGCTATGTCCTTTACAGTCGATTTTACAACGCCTCGGCGGATTCAGGTTTCGTGTATTACAATGCGCAGAACTGGTATGTCAATCAACAGCTGATGGTTGGTATTCTTACCGCGACCCTGGGCTGGTCGGCAAACCGTACGACCGAATATGCACTGTATACGTTGGAAAATACGGAGGAGGTGGCCCTTAGCCGGTGGATATCGATAGGGGCGGGAGTAAAGCGAATAATGCAAACGGAATTCAATACAGTGTTATGGGGGTATTCCGGAAATGTCGTGCTACATATCCCAAAGCTGGGAGATATCCAATGCGTGTTGGATAAAGGCTATCTGCCCGGGCTTCATAAGGCGCTGATGGAAAACCGGGTGGGGCGACTGACCTATTTAAAAACTTTTTAAATGACTAATATGTATATGCGAGCAGTCTTTTGGACGATGGCTATTTGCTGGTGGCATTCCGGATTTGGCCAGCTTTCCGTGTCCCTGCAGGGGCCGCCTGCCGGTGTTATCCAGCAAAGCGGGCTGTGGAACATGGCCCTGATCAATTCAGGAGCGTCCACGTTGGAAGTAACCATTAGTCTGAACCTGGTGGACAATAGCACGAACCAGCCGGTGCTAACGGCCACGACACAGCCGGTGTTGCTGACGCGCGGTGTCCGGCAGCTGAAGCCGATGGATATTTCCTCGGTGAGCTACAGCTATCTCTCGCCCGCATTTGCGCGGTTAGGCACAGGTAATGGCCTGTTGCCGGTGGGGAATTACCGTGCCTGTTACACGTTCTATACCTTTCATGGCGAGCGTCATATGGAAGTGGTGCTGGCGGAGGAATGCATCCCTGTGGAAGTCCAGCCGTTGAGTCCGCCACAATTATCGCTGCCGGCGGATACAGCCGTAGTGGAGACTCCTTATCCACAATTCAGCTGGCTGCCCCCCGTCCCAATGAACCTGTTCAGCGATCTCAAGTACGATCTGCTGGTGACGGAAGTACAAGCAGGACAAACGCCTCAATCGGCTATCCAGGAAAATCTTCCGATCTATTCCGGACTCAACCTGGCGCAAGCGTTCCATTCCTATGCTGCCTCGTATAAAGGGCTGGACACTGGTAAAGTATATGCATGGAGGGTGGTAGCCAAGAATGGACAAGCGTTTGCCGCGCAGAGCGAGGTATGGACATTCCGGCTCGGGAAACTCCCTGTGCCCCCCCTGGCCCCTGCCAACGGGACCTACCTGGAATTGAAAGGCAATAGCACGGCCATCGGCACAGGCATCCTGCCCAATAATATATTGGGACTGCAATACTATTCGTACGACAAGACACATGAGACGGAGATCCGGCTGACGGACGAGAAAGGTGCGACGCTGCAAACGCTTCGGCGAACGTTGCAGTATGGGAACAATCTTATCGTCGTAGCGTTGGGAGGTGCTTTCAAGCCCGGAGCTACCTATTTCGCAGAGGTATCCGATCTGCAAAAAAATCTCTACCGGACATCGTTCCGGATGGCACAATAAATATGTAAACCCGATACGAAACCAACATGATCCTGCAATTATCTCAGCACTATGGCCGGCGGATCGCCGCATTATATGCTACGCTATTTTATCTTTCCTGGGTGCTGCCCATTGTCGGCAGGGGTGAAACACCGTCTGTGCGGCGATATTCGCCAACCGCCCCTGCCTCCGACAGACGTTCGTCCACTATTGATCACCGTGATAAACTTAAGGGCGTTTCAACCCCGGCAGCACCCAAACGTGTGCGCATCGGAGGCCCGAGCCAGCCTGAAATGTCTTCTTTCAAGTCAGTAGGCACCAATAATATGGTCAACCTTTTTACCGGCGATTTTAACTACAATATCCCGCTCATGGATGTGGGTGGTTATCCGGTGAATATTTATTACGACGGAGGAATTGGGCCTGAGCAGGAAGCGAGCTGGGTAGGTTTGGGATGGAATGTCAACCCAGGAAATATTAACCGGAATGTGCGGGGCGTACCCGATGATTTTAACGGGACGGATACGCTTCAGCAGCTCCAGGTAATGAAGCCGAATAAGACATGGGGATTGGGTATTGGCGCCGACCTGGAGCTATTGGGTATCAAAGCTCCGATAAATGCCAGTTTGGGCGTAGCTTTCAACAATTACCTGGGGCCTTCATTGGATCTGGCGCTGAGAGGTACTGCAGGATATAAGATCGGGGGCATCGCAGGTAGCGAAAAGACCTCGGCTTCCGCCGGGCTCAATCTCGGAATTGACATTAATTCCCGCAGCGGCACGTCTTTCTCAGGCAGCGTATCGCTGACGGCCAATGCCAAGATGAAAGAAAACAGCGCTGGTTTTGGGGTTGGGTTATCCACCGGCTATAATTCACGCAGCGGGATCAAGGCGCTGCAGATCAGCGAACAAACTACTTTTAATCTTAATCTTGCAAAAAACGGTGTCGCCAACTACTATGCAAATAATTTTCTTTCCAATGCATCTAAATATTCTACCAGCATCACTTTTGTAAAGCCAAGTTATCTACCTTCCATCCGGATGCCTCTTACCAATACGGCATGGAGCGGGCATTTTCAGCTGGGGTTGGGGAGTTGGGGGGTAGCCGCGGATGTGGAGGCAGAGGTGTATGGGCAAAAGTCGGAAGTAGCACCGGCAGATACCCTGCAAAAAAAGCCGATGGTAGGGTATCTCTATTATCAGAATGCGGTTGGCAATCCGGGCTATGTGATGGATCTCGCCCGATATAACGATCGCGAGGTGACGCCGAACACGCCCGTTATTTCAGCTCCTCAATACAGTTATGATGTATTTTCCATTCAAGGGGAGGGCACCGGAGGGAGCATTCGCGCCTACAGGAATGATTTGGGTTATGTGCGCGATAACATCACTACTTCAAAAGATAAAAATCTGAGCCTTGGCGTAGACATCGACCCACCGGCCCATTATGGCGGTAATTTCAACACGGTGAGAACCCCTTCTACCATTGGCGAGTGGAACACCGGCAATAAACTGAGAAGTGTTATTCCTTTTACTACGGCCAGCAAGACCTTTGAAAATGTGTACTTCCGGAATCCCGGGGAAAATGCCGTTATTGATTCCAACCGCTATGCGCAGATCGGGGGAACCGATCTTGTCCGGTTTGTTTTGGGCGGCAGCGGCAATTCCCCCACGATCGAACCAAAATTGCAGTCGTACAATTCTTTATTGGCAGCGAATACTACCTTGATCGATCTAACCAAACAGCCCATTAACCAACTGCGCAATAAGCGAACCCAGGTGATTAATTTTCTCACGGCCGCAGAGGCAGGCAAAGCGGGCCTGGATACAATGATTAAAAGTTACGACAACACGGTGTTTTTGGACAATGTAGCAGATACCCTTATCTATCAACCCTTCCCAAGGGTGGATGGCATGATCCGAAAGGCACATCATATTTCCCAGATCAATGTTACGGAGAACAACGGACGGAGATATGTATATGGCATCCCTGTATATAACCTGTTACAGAAGGATCTTACATTTTCCGTAAATAATGCGTATTCACAGGTGCCGGATAAAATTCTGGTGAATGACAGCACGCAGATGACCGCCAACTCCCCTTTGGTGACAGGTTCCTTCAACACCGATGGATATGTGCAGGTAACAACGACCCCTCCGTATGCGCATTCATTTTTGCTGACAGGCATACTGTCGCCCGACTATGTGGATGTCACCGGTAATGGCATCAGTGAAGACGATCTGGGGGAGGCGGTTAAGTTCAATTATACCAGGATACAAAGCGGAAGCAGGCAGGGGCATATATGGCGGGCGCCGCTCTCCATGAATGACTCTGCCAATTTTAATGCCGGGCTACGCTCTGAAACGAAAGACGATAAAGCGATCATTTCCTATGGGGCCAGAGAATCCTGGTACCTGCAGTCGATCGAGTCCAAGGCGATGATTGCGCTCTTTTATGTCTCCAACCGACTGGACGGGAAAGGCGCGGTGGGCCCTACCGGTAAAATCGATACGAGCGATCATTTTATAAAGAAGCTGGACAGCATTGCGCTTTATAACAAGGCTGATCTACGAACCAACGGTCTGGCAAAGGCAAAACCCGTCAAGACCGTTCATTTTGTATATTCTTATTTGCTTTGTCAGAACACGCCCGATAATACTTCCACAACTACCGGAAGCCAGGGTAAACTCACCCTGCAAAATATTTATTTCACCTATAATGGTAAAACGAGGGCTTTCAAAAACAACTACAGTTTCACCTACAACTCCACAGGGACAGATAATCCAGCGGACAATCCTGCTTACAGCCCCTCTTCGGCGGACAGATGGGGTTCTTATAAACCGCCAGCTATGAACCCCGGGAGTTTGAAAAACAGCGATTATCCATACGTGATCCAGGATGCTGCTCAAAAAACGGCAATCGACCAGAATGTCAGCGCCTGGATGCTGAAAAAGATCGTGCTTCCTTCCGGCGGACAAATGGAAGTGAGCTATGAGGCCGATGATTACGGCTATGTACAAAACAAGAGAGCCACAGAGATGATGAAGGTAGCAGGTTTTGGGAGCACTACCTCTTACAGCGCCGCCAGCGACAGGCTTTACCCTTTTCAGTACCCGTCTGCGATAGAGAACGATTATGTTTTTGTCCAGGTGCCTATTGCCTGTGCCAATGCCACAGAGGTATATAACAGGTATTTGCAGGGTATTAGCCAACTTGCCTTTAAGCTTTGGGTTGTCATGCCCAAAGGACCTGAGTATATCACCTGCTATGCTAATTTTAGTAATGGGAATTATGGGGTGGATGCCAATAACTCGAGTATTATCTGGGTAAAGATGGACAGGCTTGCCGGAAAAAGTCCTGTTTCGCTGACGGCGCTGGAATACCTCCGGCAACAGCTGCCTGGCCAGGCATTCACAGGGTACGATATATCGGGTGAGCCGGGATTGAAACAGGTAGGCGACATGCTTGTAGGGATGCTTCAGAGTTTGAGGGATGCATTCACCGACCCGGTGAACGCTTTTCGAAAAGACGGCAAAGCCATGCATACGGATCTAACGAAATGCTTTGTCCGGCTGAACGACCCTGACGGGTTTAAATACGGGGGCGGTCATCGGGTGAGATCAGTTATTCTCCGGGATAACTGGAATGCCATGACAGGTCAGTACACTTCATCCTACGGGCAGAAATATGACTATACGACAACGGAAAGTTTCAATGGCACTGTTCGCAGGATCAGCAGCGGGGTGGCTTCTTATGAACCTTCCATCGGCAGTGAAGAAAACCCGTTTCAGTCCATCATCCAGGTGCAGGATAATTTACCGGCCGGACCTTCTTCTTTCGGCGCGGTAGAGATGCCGGTGCTCGACGCTTTTTTCCCTTCACCAGTGGTTGGTTATAGCAAGGTGACGGTCACTTCCATAAAAATGGATACCTCCTCCGCAAAAAAATCGAGATCAGGCATCGGCAAGCAGGTAACGGAATTTTACACGGCAAAAGATTATCCTGTATCGTATAGTTACACTCCCTTTGATGCGGGAAGCATAAAGGAGTTTCATCAGGCTTCGACCCTTGCTTTTTTTAACAAGTATGCGTATGACTACAAGGCGCAGTCACAGGGTTTTTTGGTTGCCACCAATGATATGCATGGGAAAATGAGATCCCAGTCCTCGTATGCGGAAAGTGACACCGCCACCAGGATCAGCTATACCGAAAATTTTTACCGGAATACGGGCGTGAACGGATTGAACGATAAATTCTCCTTTATCAATAAGGACAGCAGCGGAACCGTGTATCCGGGTAATATGGGGATAGATGTCGACCTGATGACGGACGCGCGAGAGTTCTCCGTCAAAAGCAGCAGCCGGGAAATACAGGGTCAGGTAGATATTTTTTACTTTATCATCCCTATTCCCATACCCACTATCTGGCCGGTCAACGGCAACTCGGAGAATATTTACCGTTCAGTGACGACTACAAAAGTTGTCAACTACCACAGTGTGCTGGATAGTATGGTGGTAATGGATAAAGGAAGTGTCGTCACTACCAAAAATCTGGCTTATGACGCGCAGACGGGAGAAGTGCTGGTGTCGAGGACGAATAATGAATTCAACCAACCCGTATATAACACTTCTTACCCTGCTTATTGGGCTTACGGAGGAATGGGGTCGGCATATAAGAATATCAATGCCACGTATTCCGGCATTACCTTTAGCGACGGCAAATTAACTACACCGGGTTTTGATCTTTCCGTTTTCGAAAGCGGCGATGAGCTGTTGATCATGGGTGCAAGTCCAGGATCCGGCTGTGATGCACAGTTTGCATCGAATGCGACGATCATATGGGCATTGGATAAGAATAAGAATACTACTTCCCTCGTCACCACGCCTGATCTTATTTTCATCGACCAGAAGGGCAACCCTTATTCGATGGCGAGTGTCAGTTTCCGGATCATCCGCAGCGGTCACCGCAATATGCTGGACGCAAAGGTAGCCACAATAACAGGGATGGACAACCCAATTGCCAGCGGAAAACTATTGTTTAATTCGTCCAGCAGGGTGACGAACGCGTCGGCAATAGAGTATAAAGAAAAATGGCAGGTCGATAATGATGTATTTGGAAGGTTCAGGTTGGTGAAGAACCCAACTACCTGTATCGTCTCAGAAGTACCGGACAGCCTGGGTTATCTGGAAAAAGCGATCAATCCTTATCGTAAAGGGCTGGCCGGCAATTTCAAATCGTATCGAAATATGGTGTTTTATGATACCCGAAAGGAATATGACACCACGGCAAGCACCAATATTTCAGCCAATGGATTTTTGAATAACTTCAAACTGTACTGGGATTTCAATACCTCTAATAACCTGGTGCCTGATACTTTAAGCACGCAATGGGTGTGGAATACAAAGCTCAACAAAACCAACGCTAAGGGGCTGGAGCTGGAAACGCAGGACGCGCTTGGAATATTTACGGCGGCACAATACGGATACAACAAAACCATGCCTGTGGCTATTGCGAACAATTCCCGTTACAATGAAATGTTCGCGGAGGGTTTTGAGGATTATGGATATGGAGAAAGCATTGATAATACGTCGTATAACTTCTTCAACCGCCACATTAATTTCAGGAACATCCCAGGCAGCTCCCTGGTGCTGACAGATACTGCCAATTTTAAGGCCCACAGCGGTAAATATGTTTTAGGCGTAAATGCCAATGCAACGGCTTCTTTGTCTATTCCTATTGTCGGGCAGCCGGATAATTCTCCCGTGCCAACATTCACATTCCCAAAGGATACTACCATGGTGTTGAATACATTGGGTGGGAATTATTCCTTTACCACGGCGATCCCGGCTTCTGTACCTCCCATATACCAAGGGGGCGCGACCTATTACACCACGCAACCTGGCATACAGGTACAGATCTATACGGCTGATTCAGCGTATGGCGGTGGCGCTACCTCCAACAAGATCCATTCTTATAGTTTCAACGGGAACTTTTATATCAATATAACTACACCAGGCACCTATTCGTTTAGTTATACGGAGATTGCTTCCTATGATCTGGATGGCCCCATGCGATATTTTACCAATGAGTGGGATATATCCATTACCGACACTTTCGGCAACACAATTAGCAGTGTTCGTTATCCGACAAGCAGCACCAGCATTTCGGGCTCTTACAATGTATTTTTGTGCCCGGGGATCTACAATATTTCTTTTGCCGGCAATGAATATTTTGACGGCCCCAATATCGGTGCAGCCGGCAATAGCTTCTATAGCTGGTGGTGTACCAATTCCTCTTCCCCGGATTATCAAACCTTGTCCAAGACCTACGGCTGTTTCTTCACCCGGGCCGTGCCTGCTTCCACGACGATGATAAATCCTGTTTTCAATGTGCCGGCATACAAGAAAATGGTATTCAGCGGATGGGTGCATGAAACCTGCGGAAATCCTTCCAGCGGCATTTCCTGTAAAGTGAATGCTTTTACCCATGACCAGGTGCAGTTAAAGTTTGCCGGCAGCTCAACGATCAACACATTTAATCCTACCGGGCCGATCATTGACGGGTGGCAGCGTTATGAGGGAGCATTTATGGTTCCAACAGGAGCCACTTCGATGACACTTAACCTGGTGAACAGCGGTACGAACCCGGTGTATTTTGACGATATCCGCATCCAGCCTTTTAATGCCAATTTGAAAAGTTATATATACGATCCGGTGAACCTTCGTTTGGTAGCGGAACTGGATGCCAATAATTATGCTGCTTTCTATGAGTATGACGAAGAAGGCACGCTGGTGCGAACAAAGGCAGAAACAAGGGAAGGCATCAAAACGGTGACCGAGTCCAGGAGCGCGCTGCAAAAAGCAATTCAATAGTTTTTAACCTGATTTTTAAAGTCATGAGAAGAACAGAAAGTTGGATAATGATCGGGATGCTGACATCGATAGTTGGGATTACGGCTGTCAAGGCCCAGCAAAAAGACCCGGACAGCCTGCTTGCATTAAAGGAGTTCGCCCATCTGGGGCAGATGTACCATCACCCATCGGTGCGATTGATGATCCATATGGAGCAGACCTCCAACCTCCCCACCAGAACGACGGACAGCCTGCAAACGGATATGGATCTGTATTATGGTAAACCTGATTTTTATATGAATGCAGAGGGGCTGGAAGAAATAAGCAACGATTCCGTATTGGTGATGGTGAACAGACCTGCTAAACGCATGATCGTGTCCCGGCATGATCATCAGGTCAGCAGTAGTATTGAAAGGACCATTTCGATGTTTGTGCCGGATTCGTCCATACAGGCACTGGCTAAACGATATAATTCCACCATAGAAAATGCCAGCGGCGGGAAAAAGCAGCTTACGTTGACCAGCCGTGAGCTTGTTTATGGCACGGACATTCCGCGGGAAACCGTCAGGGCAATCTATAGTCCGTCTTCCTATGACCTGGTGGAATTTAAACAGATCAAGACCAGTCTGGTGCCTGTGGATGCTGCGGTATTTGACAGTTTGCAAAAGGAACAGGCATATCGTGGGAAGCTGGTTTCCAGTTCGACGAACAAAGGAAAATTGTTTTTCCTGACAAAGCAGCTGACGATTGCCTGCCGTTTTGATAAAATAGATTATGAGCTAAAGCGCCCGCCCGTGACGGAGGCAGACAGGATAGAGAGAATGGCCGATGGAAATTATAAGCCTGCAAAAGGTTTTGAAGAGTATATATTGACAGACCAGTTTTAAAATAAAATGACAGTACGATTTTTAAAGGGAGATTTTTTAAGAGGCGCCATTAAAGAATATCAATAACAGAACATTCTAACAGACATTATACTATGCTGACAGCTTATATAAAAAACGCTTACCGCCACTATCTTATGGCGGGCTTATTGGGACTTGGGCTGTTTTTTTGCAAAACCGGATATGGGCAGTTGGAGATCGACGGCGATGGCAGAAGCGAGGTGCAGGGTAATTCCTATACGTACAATGTAACCTATAATGGGACAAGCGCCTATCTCTATAACGGCCCCTATACCTGGACAATTTCCGGCGGGGTCATTACCGGGACAAGTACTACCGTCGTGTCGGGCACTTCTACATCCTATTTGTATAATATCGCCATAAACGTGACATGGAGTTCCAACGGTTCGATTAATTTTTCCAGCAACCTCGGCAACTCTATCTTATGGGTCTTTGTCGCAGCACCCCTTCAGCCGGGAACGCTGTCTCCTTCCACGCAAACTATCAATTACGGTGCAGTCGCTACGATCACCGGAACGGATGCCACCGGGGGCTCTGTATTGCCTTCTTATTCGTATCAGTGGCAAAGCTCAGCTGATAATGTCAATTGGACAAATATATCGGGGGCCACCGGAGTGTCCTATTCTCCGACGGTGTATGCCACCACCTATTTCCGCCGGCAGGTGACAGAAACGAACAGCTCAACGATCGGGTATACTTCCTCGGTGTTAGTGAACGTTTATCCGCAACTGCTCTGCACCATCAGCCCCTCTTCCCAAACAATTACCAGCGGCTCGAATGCATCAACTTTGACCTCTTCCGTGAGCGGCGGCAGCGGCACCTATACCTACCAATGGAAAAGTTCACCGGATCAAACAACTTGGACGAATGTGGCCACCACCCCCAGCTATACTCCCACCGGCGTGACAGCTACCACATATTATCGTCTCATTGCTACCAGTAATGGCGCAAATGCCACCAGCAATACGGCAACCGTTACCGTCAGTAATGCGCCTGGAGCTAGCCTGGCTGTTACCTCGACCACCCGGAGCGGCAATGGCTCTATCAATACACTTACCTGTACCGCGAGCGGGGGCAATGGTACCTATGCCTATGCGTGGTACTATTCGATCAATGCGGGCAGTACCTACCAGCTGATCACCGGAGCAGGCGCTCCTACGTACACGACAGGAGTTGTTACTTCCAACACACTGTACTATGTGACGGTGACATCCAATACATATAGCAGCAACAGCAACATAGTAAGCATTACCATGCCTACGGCGCCCACCATTAGCGCCAGCGCTACCACACTTTGCAATGGGGCAAGCGCTACGCTTACGGCAAGCGGCGGCAGCGGCAACTATACATGGTATAACAGTTCCAATACACAGGTGGGAACAGGCGCCACGTATAATACGACGGCGTCCGGCACGTACTATGCAACTTCTGCGAATACCTATGGCATTTCAGGTCCCAGCAACCAGGTTTCCATCGCTGCATTAAGCACCCCCGCTGTGGCGTCTATTCTCGGTAATACCAGTTGTGTATTGGGTTCCAGCACCCCATTAAGTGATGCGACGGCGGGCGGCACCTGGAGCAGCAACAATACGTCCGTACTAAAAATAGATGCCGGCGGCATTGCCAGCGGCGTGAGTCCGGGGACGGCTACAGTGACCTATACGGTGACCAATACTTGCGGTACTTCCTCTCAGCAATTGGGAATGACGGTCGTTCCACTGTCTACCTATGCTGCCAATTTGGGAAGGGGGATACCGGATCCCATTATCACGGATACCATCTCACTCGTGGCGGGTACCATTAAAACCACGCAGTATCAGCAGGATACCCTGTATTCTTCGGCCCATTCCATAAAAAATGTGATGGCACTGCGGGTGGTGGAAGAAACAGGCAAGTATATTCCGGGTGATTTTAGCGCCACTGCCGTCGTGAAAGTGGAATACGGCCATACGCCTAACGATATTTACCAGGTGGACTCTACCAAGTTGACCGTAACGTTTACCAAAAACGGGGGAAATAAATACAACGCCATCAGCTATTTTAGTTTTAACAACGCGGAGTTTACCAGGGTGACCGTGTTACGGGTGGATGCGCCGCAAACGGTGGGCGGAGTGAGCTTTGATACCAAACAGGTGCTGCAACTGACCAATTCCCTGATGGCTACCCGCTATTATCAGTTAACAGACAACCAAAAGCCGGTGCTGACCTATACCACGCCGTCGGCTCCCGTGCCGGACGAACTGCCTGTAACCTGGGTTTATCCAGTACATACCGACAATAATTATACCCAGTTGGAATGGGCATGGCTTCCGAACGGCATGAATGCCGGCTATCTTAATGCCGGCGGCGTATTTGACACCACGCTGCTCTTTAAATATAACGCCACGCGCATCGATCTCCCCGGAGGTACGACAGCCGGCGGTTATAATATACCGTTATTGTATGGGGACACCGGCGTATTGTACATACGGGCAAGGGCCATGAATATGATGCCTTCGGGAAGCCGGAGTGAGGGCCCCTGGTCCGGCGTGCAAACTTTTGCCTTTAATGGCCATAATGCCAACTTGAACTGGCAGGTAACCACCAACTTTGCCGAGGAAGGAAAACGCAAAACCGTGATCCGGTATTTTGACGGCTCGTTGCGTCCAAGACAAACCGTTACAAAGGATAATTCAACCGGGACCGTTGTTGTCGCTGAAACCATGTATGATGCGCAAGGGCGGCCCGCCGTGCAGATATTGCCTGCTCCGGGTATTAATAATATCATCGCCTATAACAAAAACCTAAACAAGTTCAATAGCCAGCCGGACAATACGAGCATGCTGGATTATTTTGATTTTACCACCACCACCCAGGGCAAATATGCCACATCTCCTTTGAGTTCCAATGCCGGTACGGGCCTCTATTACAGCAGCCAGAACCCGGAGATGAATAACACCAGCTACAATAAAAACATTCCTTCCACCAATGGGTACGCTTATGCCGTTACCCGTTATACCCCGGATGCCACCGGAAGGGTCATGATGCAAAGCGGTGTAGGAGATTCAATGCAAACAGGAGGCACACATGCCACGAGGTATTATTATGGATCCGCGGCAAAAGAGGAGCTGGATGCTTTGTTCGGTACGGAGGTGGGCAACTATACCCACTATTTTAAAAACATGGTAAAGGATGCCAACGGGCAAATGAGCGTGAGCTATGTGGATATGCATGGAAGAACGGTGGCTACCGCCCTTGCGGGACAATCACCCAATGCATTGCAGGCACTGGCTATTTCGGACACCACGCAATATAAGAACCAGGCAGGAAAAATGATGACGAGGAACCTGCTGGATAAAGGCTCCAATGTGTTGAAAGGAAACAGCATTGAATCTATCAATACTATACTCGTTCCTTTTTCCACCTTGTATAATTTCAATTACCGGTTGATGAGGGATACGTTAAAGTTGCCGACTTGCAGCGGTGGGACAGTCTTCTATGTCTGTAAATTTGATTTGCAGATCTCTGTCAGTGATGAGGCGGGCGACACTACAGCCTATGTGTACACATACCCGGGCATTGATACCATTAATGTACAGATTCCTATTACGCTGCCGGTGGGTTCCTATAGCGTGCGCAAGACGTTGACCATAAACCAGGATTCGCTGGCCAGTTTTTTACAGCAGTACAATACCTATGGAGTAGGCCTTTGCAAAACACAGCAAAGCCTGGTGGATTCGATAGCAGCTGCTGATTCCACCGCATCGGGTTGTAACGTGCCGCCAACTGCCCTTACCTGCAGCAGCTGCCTGGCGGGCATCGGCAATTATGCCACCTACCAGTATAACTATGCCGGCAGCATTGGCATTACCGACACTACACAACTTACTTTAACACAAAAACAGGATATCCGTAACCAATATGTAAGTGATTCCAGTTTCTGCATGGCCATCAATACGAATACATCGCACACGTTAGAAACCATACAGCGGCAAATGCTGGCGGACATGCTTCCTTATGCCGGGCAATACGCGAGAGATACAGGGACTGTTTCGATGTATTCCAAATACAATATTTTTGCCACCGGCGGCGGCACCAGCTATACCCAGCCTTTTTATAAATCGCCGCGCAACCGGGCGGGGCAGATCGATGCCTATTATGATGCTTTTGGAAGAACGGATACCACGGTGACGCTGGCAAAGCTCAGCACAATGACTTCGGCTGATTTTGAAGGCGCCTTTGCCAATTCCTGGACGAACTCTTTGCTTGCCTACCACCCTGAATTTTCGAAACTGCAATACGCACAAAATAACCTGCAATCCTCCTTCAATTTTATTGACAGTCTCAACCAAACAGTGAGTACGGCTTTCAGCCCTATAGGATCTGATCCTTATTTTACCCTCAATGCGACGGATAAGAAGACTATGACGAGGTACAGCGACACGACATGGCAGAGCGGTTACAGCATGTGGAAGATGGCGTATGGTGATGCTTTTGGCTGCAAAGTGATCAGCGATACCGGCAACCGGAAAACCTGCTATACGAACATGCCATCGCAGTTTACCACAACCGGCACGGTGGTGAATACCGGCGCCGGCGGCAATGTTACCTTAACCACCGCGATGCAATTACAGGCCTGGAATATGTATAAAGGATTTTACTCGCAGGTGCGGAGCGATATGGTGAATCTCTACATTGCCACCCATGCCGACAGCACGTACACAAAATATCCGGATGTTCAAAACCTGATCACCCAGGGTTTCCATATTTATTTCCCGTACAGCAACGTTCAGCAGGCGCAAAATTCCGGCATGTCTGCCTGGTATCCAACACAAAGCGGTACTTACCCCACAGTGAGCCTGAAAGATTCCACGACCCTTTATAGCGGTCATTGCAGCAGCTATATCACGGCCTGGCAAAATGCACTTCTGCAATGCCCTGTCCTTGCCGGTAAAGATTCAGTTACGCTTGCCAGGATCTTAAATTCCATTACAGGAAAAATGCTCGCCGTTTGCCAAAACGGAACGGATGGGGCCAACCCTTATGGCTCGTCTACCGTGGCTCCAGCCTATTCGGGCGCCGCCTTTACCAGCTTTGAACAGGCGGTGAATTTTGTAATGGACAGCCTGGGCATCCCCCGCGACCAATACTGCAATCCGTATGGCATCACCTATCCCAAGCCTTATGGTTACAACGCCGTTATTACCCGGCAGCAGGTGTCGACCCTCGACACCTGTACCTGCTCGCAATTTGCGAAGCTGAAAACAGAAGTTACCAATGCGGGTTATAGTATAAGTTCTTTGTCGAGCATGAATACATATCTGTGGCAAACGTATCATGATACCATTACCACCGTATTATTCCAGGCATTGCAAAACTGCGGGCAGGTGTATTTGGAAAATATTCGGAGGGATTCTTTATATAATTGCCGGACAGTACCTCATACTCCCATCGGCGTCGTCGATATTTCCCTGGACTCTGCTTATGTGGCCACCGGTGGAAATGTTGCGTTTACCAGCACCTTGAATCCGGACCCTCATTTTACTTGTGCCGGAGGCTATACTTACCAGTGGCAATCATCTGCTGATGGCAATACCTGGACTAATATAAGCGGAGCCACCGGTAGTTCGTACAGTACTACTTTTTCCACTTCTAAATATATTCGCCTGAACGCTACCTGCTCCAACGGTGCCACCTACACTTCCAACACCGCGTATGTAAAAGTGTCGCCCACCTGCTATACATATACCGCCAGGTACGATACGCTGTATGCATTGCCGCTCAGCAGCCCGCAGCCCTTACCGCAGTTCCTCACCTGCGGGTTTAATGGCACAGCCTATAGTTGTTATGCCTGCAGCAAATTCCAGAGCCTCGACAGCTCGTTCTTTACCATATTCGGCAGACATCCCGTGTTTACCGGCGTGATCACCAATGACACGACGATTGCCTACAACAGTCTGTTTGCCAGGTATGTGAACTTTAAAACGGGTTTGCAGTACAGCTGGATGTATTATGCCAGCCAGTTCAATGCCACGGGCTGTGCTGTGGGCGGCATAGCGGGAACAGGCGCAGGGCTGTCCATTTGCCTGAACAATACGGTGCTCACCGATACGACGGGTCTGCTGCAGCCTCAAACGCCCTGCCAGCAGGTGCGTGCCAGGGCCACGGCGAAAGCCGCCCTCGTGTATAGCGCCCTGCAGCAACAGGTGATGGCCAATTTCCAGGCGGCCTATCTGGCCCAGTGCCTTGCCGCTGGTGAAACCTTTAAGGTAACTGATACCCTTAAGGAATACCATTACACGCTATATTATTATGATCAGGCGGGTAATTTGATAAAAACCATCCCGCCAAAAGGAGTGAATCCCATTTACCGGCAAACATGGATCGACAGTGTGGAGGCCGCCAAGCTCAACGGCACGATATTGGTACCCGTCCACAGCCTTGCTACAAGGTATTGTTACAACAGCCTGAACCAGGTCAACATCCAGAAGACTCCGGATGGGGGCGTGGGTAAGTTCTACTATGACCGTCTCGGCAGGCTGACGCTGAGCCAGAATGCCAACCAGGCTGGCAGAGGTAATACTTACAGCTATACCTGGTATGATTCGCTGGGAAGGATTACGCAGGTGGGACAGCTGACGGGCGGATCGGCCATGACGGACACCACAGCAAAGAATGACGCCAATTTGCAAAGCTGGTTCACGGCAGCGACGTCGACACGGAACCAGATCACGCAGACAGTATACGATACGGCTTACCCGGCCATTAACGGGGTGGTGCTGAGCCAGCAGAACCTGCGCAACCGGGTCAGCTTTAACCAGGTGGTTAATAATGCCACGGACGCCTACCCGGCCGGCGCCACTTATTACAGCTATGACATTCATGGCAATGTAGACACCCTGTTACAGGACTTCGGCAACAGCGCCGGCATAGCCAATGCCATGAACCAAACCGGCAACCGCTTCAAACGGATCCAGTATGAGTACGACCTCATCAGTGGGAAGGTCAACCGGGTGGTGTATCAGCCTACGTATTTTGATGTGACGCAAAATGCCTGGTTGACGCCGGCCGATCAATACTATCATCGCTATCTGTACGATGCGGAGAACCGGGTTACGGATGTATATTCCGGCCGGGACAGTGTGATGCTGTATCTGTTCCCGGAAAGAGAGGCCCATTATACCTATTACAAACATGGACCGCTGGCTCGTACGGACATCGGGCAACTGCGTGTGCAGGGGCTGGATTACGCCTATACGCTACAGGGCTGGCTGAAGGGCGTAAACCCCGCCAGAGGGGGGACGCTGGCCAATGGCACGGATACAACGGAGGCGAGCCCTGTGGCGCAGGATGTGTATGGCTTTAGCCTGCATTATTACAATGGGGATTATAAAGCGATAGGGTATACCCCGGCCGGGACCTCGGTATTGGGCGGCCTGGGGGCATCGGCGGCGCCGTTGTACAATGGAAATATCGCGGCGATGGGAGTAAATATTCCGCAGCTGGGGGCGACAAAGGTCTATAATTATCATTATGACCAGTTGAACCGGCTGGTGGCGATGGATACGTATAATGGGTTGAATGGAAGCGCAGGCACGTTTACGCCGGTGAGCATCAACGACTACCAGGAGCGGGCAGCCTATGATCCGAATGGGAATATCCTGACCTACCAGCGGAATGGGGACGCGAGCCGGCTGTCGATGGACAATCTGAGCTATTCTTATACGGCAGGGACGAACCGGCTGCACAAGGTGACCGATGCGGCGGCGGATGCGAGTGGAGGGACGTACAGTCAGTATAATGATATCAAGCAGGGGCAGCTCGATAACAACTATAAATACGATGGCATCGGCAATCTGGTGAGCGACTCCACCGCCAGTATAACGAATATCAGCTGGACGGTGTATGGGAAGATCAAAAGCATTACAGATTCCGGAAAAGTTATCAATTATACCTACGATGCTGCGGGCAATCGTATACTGAAAGCGACGTCAGCCGACACGACGATCTATGTACGTGATGCAACGGGTAATGTGCTGAGTATCTACGAGAAAAAGCCCGGGGGGAATTTAGTTCAAACGCAAGTGCCGGTATACGGTAGCAGCCGGCTGGGGATGGTGACACAGCACATTGCACCGGATTCTGCATTGATCCTGACGGGGGGCTTTGGATTGGGAAAAAAGAGTATATTTACGAGAGGGGAGAAGCTCTTTGAATTATCCAATCATTTGGGCAATGTTCTGGTAACGGTGACGGACCGTCGGCAGCAGAATAGCGCTGGGGGGGTAACGGTGGACAGCTATGCGGCGGATATTGCATCGGCGAGTGATTATTATCCATTCGGGATGTTGATGCCGTCGAGGAATTATAATGCGGGAAATTATCGGTATGGGTTTAATGGACAAGAGAAGTCTGACGAAATTAAAGGCAGTGGAAACTCGTATACGGCGGAATTTTGGGAGTATGACCCGAGAATCGGAAGAAGGTGGAATATCGACCCTAAGCCTAATCAGTTAGGCAGCTTTTATGCAACATTTAATAGCAACCCAATTTGGTTTAATGATAAATTGGGTGATAGCAGTGTTATAGATAATAGAGGGTACATTGTCCATTATGATGCTAAAGATAAAGACTTGCGGGTATTTATGCAGCAGGATGGGAAATTGACATTACTTGGGGAATTAGGAAATAAAGACAAACCAATTGAGTCAAGTGAATGGTTTAAAAACCTGCTTGCAGATAATTCGAAAGAATCAAAAGGTATTTGGACAATTAATCTATGGGGCTTTAAAAACAGAGTGAGACAGTATGGCAAATGGGATTACAAATATCGTAGCCCCGCTAATAAAGACGAAGATGGTATAGTTAATAAAATGCCATCCCATATCCTTGGCATTGCGTTTTACCGAAAAGATAAAGAGAACGGAGTTGGCGATTTGCCGGAAACTATGTTTACGTTCGATGGCAATACAGGACGAGCGGAAGATTTAAACAATTATCATTTCGGCGTTGTTGGCAAAGCATATAATGTGTTCTCAGAAGAATTTATGCTAAGAACAGCCGGTAGCATTGAAATGGAAAAATGGGCTGAAGATTATAAAGCTGGGAAAAGACATACTCCTCAAGTTCCACCAAGTTGGCGGCCAATTATTGCTGTTCATACATATTATGGTGAGCATGGCCTGAAGTTAACTCATGAAATAATGGGGGCTCCTTATGGGGATAATCCAACCGACCACGATTTTATAAAAAGAGGATTTAAGTATTATGATGCTCACAAAAATGAATTACTTGGAAATCAATAGCATTTAAACTGAAAAGAGATGAATAAGCCTGTAGTCATTCTTGTTTTAATAGTTGTTTTATGTATTATATATTACTTTTATCGAGGTTCATATTTTACCGGGAAGTTGGATAAAAAATATACAAGAGAGCAGTTAGTTAAGAACTTCAATGAGCATGAGAATGATTTTACTGAATTAGTAATGCTATTCAATACTTATGTTTATAAGAAAAAGGAGTATAATGTATCCTTTGGTTTAGGTAATGGTGGTAGGATCAGTTTGGTTTTAAAACCTACAGTTATTGACCCTGCAAGTAAAATAATAGGTGGAGAGGATTTGGAATTAGGCTCCGCTAAATTAGATACAGCGTTATTATCTCTCGGCTGGACAAAAGATACAGCAAAAAAAATAGCAGAAAAATTAGACAGGATCAAGTGTGATTGGATTAGAACCACGGAAATTTATGCTAATCCAATTGAAATTTATCCGAATCAAAAAGGATGGGGCTCGTTCACTTATCGTGTCTTTGAATACCCTCTTTCAGACAGTCTAATACAAATACATGGTAGACCAATAAGTAACTCTGACCTGGGTAAGAGAACTTTTATTGATTACAGTTCTGCTTTATAGAGTAGTAATGTCCCAGAACTGTATCACATGTTGAAAAAATGTTAGTGGATGGCTATTTTGCTCTTAGGAAAATCCCAATGCCCAATTTGTCGAAAGGTTATTTACAAAGGAGACAAATATTATGGCTTTCCGGCCTTAGTGGCAAACCCCAAGGACCCTCTTTACTTTTTCCATGATGCCTGTTTTCATTCAGATTGCCTTGATCAACATAAACTGGCTCCCCTGGCGAAAGAATATGCGGATCTGGCTATCCAAAAGGGGAGTCCGGCAAACCGGTATGACCTCATATCGGGGGAAAAGATAATCCAAATGGAGGATCATATCTGGATCGGCTACCTGACTTCGGATAAATCCGAATTTCTCCATCAATATAATTTTACCCATTTATCAAGGAAGCATTTGCACGAGTGGGCAGACAGGTTGAAAGTGATCGAAGAATTGAAAAAATTTAAGGATTCCGGCAAATGGGAGGAAACCAATGGTATCAATGTCTTAGGATGGTATATCGCTGAATTGAGTAAGATCCCGGAAGCTGGCAATTGAATAGGAAAAGACTCCTGTCAAATTTTTGAACGGCTGGAAAGATATTCCCGAAGAAAACGTCGATAGAATTGAGTAACTTATGCTTGACTTAAAACTCTTTTAAACAAAAAACCAGAGCGGGTTTTAAAGAGTGCAGAAAAAGTGGCAAATAGAATTTGTTAAACAGATGGCGTAGGGGCAAACAGCTTCCACTGTCCCTCGGAGACGACTTCAACGGTACCATCGGTCACTTTAATGGCTGTCTGATCGTCAATCGCATATGAAGGCACGGGTATCGTTGCAGCCAACTTTTCCAGGCTAGCCAGGGAGTTCTCCGGAAACTATTCATGATCCAGATGCGGATGCAGCGCAAAATCAAGCAATCCCAGCGATTTATTGCTTTCGGCGGCATAGGCGCCGTTGTCTTGTTTATACAAGAAAAAGTTACTCTCCTGAAATTTGGGTAGTTGCTGTGCAGACAACGGAAGGATGAATAGATAAAATAAAACGGCCTGTAGTGTGAGCAACCGGGTTAGCGCTGGCATTGACATAGTGATGAGATTTGGTCATTAGGACCAACAAAAAAGCCCTACGTTTAATAGGGGTCGTTAACGTATAACAATAGGGATACAAGCTGCATTTTTTACGAAAAATAGACTGTTGCCCTGGGAGAAAGGGAGGGCTAACGTACAAATGGGGGGTATTAAAGTGTTAGCATTGGGGTATAATTCTCGCATTTCATGGGTAAAAATAGTTCACTTCGTCCAGGATGGGTTTATTGAAGGCTATTTTTCGCGTCATTCCGGTGATTAAACTTGTACTTTTAGGTGATAATGACAAGATATTATAAGCCAGAACTGGATATTCTTCGTTTTTGCGCATTTCTTTTCGTTTTTTTTACCCATAGATTGGACCTCGCACCTATCGACCCGGTAGAATATTATTGGGGATATCATCTTAGCCTGGTTGGTGTTTTCGGAGTGCCGCTTTTCTTTTTTCTTAGTGCTTTTTTAATCACAGAATTACTTACTAAGGAGCAGGAGTTATTGGGAAAAATCAATGTTAAGTCATTTTACATCCGACGAATACTACGTATTTGGCCATTGTATTTCACTTTCTTTTTTGGAATGGTGTTAACTACACAGATTACAGACAAATTTGGACATATTTCTTCCGGGACACAACTTGCATTTAGTCTGTTTTCCGGCAACTGGTATATTACATTCAAGGGGTGGCTTTGGTCTTATCCCATTAATCCGCTTTGGAGTGTTTCTGTCGAAGAACAACTATACATTCTGCTTCCTCTGGTTATTTTTTATACAGGCAAACGGGGATTGCTGATTTTTTCCTATTTGGCGCTATTCATAGCGTATGTAGCTGTCATTTATTATGCGCAAAGGCCCACGAGAGGGTTTTCCGGCGAATGGACAAATAGCTTTGTGCAATTTCAATTTTTTGCGGCAGGCATCCTTTTCTCCCTTTACTTGAAGGGGATGCAACCTAAATGGCCTGTTATGGCGCGAATTGCAATGTTCATTGCAGGAGTAGCCTGTTGGTTAACGGCATCTATTGTTTGTGAGGTCCATGCGGACTCCCCACATCTTTCAACTATCCCGCAGGCAATTAGCGGCTGGGGGTTGATTCTTACAGGCGTAATACTTTTCTTTTTGTCTTTCTATGGCGCCGAAGAAAAGTTTATGCCGTCGGCTTTGGCCTATTTGGGTCGTATATCCTATGGGATGTATGTTTTCCATATAACGATGTTCTGGTTTGTTTATCAAATATATAAGAAAGAACTGGATGCCTTCAGCAAAATGATTGGTGCGTATGAGTGGCGAAATGATGTAGGTTTCATAATTGCTTTCGTTTCAACTACAATTATTGCCATGTTGTCATACAGTTTTTTTGAGAAACCATTCCTGCGACTTAAAAGAAAGTTTACCTTAATTCTATCAAGAGATTAACCCTGTCACAGTAGAACGTAACAGGCATTTATTTATTCCGTTAGTATTTATTATGGCTTTCACTGCCAGGTCAGTCATTAAATCTGGCGACCGCAGTATTAAAAACATCATTTCCCGGCAAGATGTATTCCCGATGAAAAATTTTTGTTAAGCCCTTCAAAGGGCTCTAAAAATTCAGTGTAAATGAATATATTAAATTTTCATTATCTTTTCGCCCGATTAAGGCTTTGGAAAATTATCAATTATACAATGACAAGGAGCTATTGCTCCGCATAGCCAAAGGCGATGAAAGAGCGTTTCGTATCTTCTTTGACCGATACAGAGATCGCTTTTATGCAGTGGCGTTGAAAATGACCCGATCGGACGATGTAGCGCAGGAGATGGTGCAGGATATATTTATGAAGATTTGGCAAAATAGGGCTTTCCTTGACAGAATAACCAAACCTGATACTTATTTTTTTACCGCCTTGTACCGGCAAATATACCGGCATTACAAAAAGCTTGCGCTGGAACGGAGGCTTCTTAAGCTCATCGCAGAGTCTCCTACTTTCCGGAATATCACGGATGAAACCATATTGGCACAGGAAAGTGAACGATTGATTAATGAGGCCATAACCCGGCTGCCCAAGCAGCAACAAATCGTTTTCCGGTTAAGCAAGCAAGATGGGCTGAGCCGGGAGCAGATCGCCGAAAAACTGCATATTTCCCCCAATACCGTCCGTAATCACCTTTCTGATGCCATTCAGTCTATCAAGGCATATCTCAATCATGTGGCATTGATCTACCTGCTGTTATTGGCACATTCCTCTCTAGGATCGTGATTTCCCCAACATTGGAATTTTTTTTAAAATCTGAGTAGTACAAACGGTTTGCTCAGGTATCTGTCTATGAAACCCGGATCCCGGGATTGATAAGAATTATTATCCTTTAAAGAAAAAACATGTCACTACCAAAAGAAAGAATTATTTATTTACTGGAAGCCTATACTTCCCAAAGGGCCACAGCCCAGGAAGAACAGGAGTTGATGGAATGGATGCAGGAAGCGCAGGAAAATTCGGAATTGCAGATATATGTTCAAAACCTTTGGGATCAATACAGACCCCAAACGGATTTCAGCAATGTAAACTGGGATGGGATGTTTGACCGCATTACGCAGAATAATAAGGTTTTTTCGATAGCTCCCGAACCAAAAACCAGACATATCCGATGGCCCCGTATTGCGGCGGCGGCAGCTGTATTGTTGTTAATTGCTACCGGTAGTTATTTTTTACTAACGCAGAAGCAGTCACGGCAAACGGTTGCCAAAACACAACGGCAGGAACTCCTTCATAAAGATGTAGCCCCTCCTGCCGGCAACAAAGCTACACTTACACTTGCCAACGGTAAAGTAATTATTCTCGATAGTGCCGGTATGGGTTCCCTGGTTAACAAAGGAGCAGCCAATGCCAGCAAGTTAAATGAGGGTGAATTGGTCTACGCACCCAATACTGAAATGAAGTTGGAGTATCATACGCTAAATGTGCCAAAAGGAAGCAGACCTATGCAATTGCACCTTGCCGATGGCTCGGAAGTATGGCTAAATTCGGCATCCAGCATAAGGTTCCCTAATGTTTTCAATGGCGGCGCTCGAAAAGTAGTCATTACCGGGGAAGTTTATTTTGAAGTGGCAAAAGTTACGGGTAAAGGGTTCCTTGTTGAAGCGAATGGCGCCACTACCGAGGTATTGGGCACACATTTTAATGTCAATGCTTATGAAAATGAGCCGGGAATAAAGGTTACCCTGCTGGAAGGAGCAGTAAACGTACGCAGAGCAGATCAGTCGGCGAAGCTGGCGCCGGGTCAGCAGGCAATTCTCCGCTCCACTCAGGATGACAGAATAGAGGTAGCAAGCAACGTGAATATCGAAGAGGTAATGGCATGGAAAAACGGAACATTTGAATTTAACGAAACAGATATACAATCCGTTATGCGGCAAATTGAAAGATGGTACGATGTGGAAGTAGTCTTTGAAGGTTCATTTACACAGCATTTCAATGGAACGATTCCGCGGCAGGCGAATGTCTCCAGAATACTAAATATGTTGGAAAAAACGGGGGGTGTTCGGTTTTCTATTGACGGGAAAAAGATCCTGGTAAAAAAGTATTAAAGTTCTTTAGGTTGTCCTAAATAAAAAGCCAGAAATGGTGCGAACATTCCTGGCCGGCGTTTGGGCTAACCCGCTAAATACAATCTGTCTGGAACTGTTTATTAACGTAAAACCCAAACTAACACAAAAGTATGGAAAATTGTCTTTGTGGGAGTATGGCATCAATATGCCGTACTCCACTTACCAAACAACTGCTATTAATTATGAGGTTTACTTCGATCATGCTATTAGCGGCCTGCCTTCAAGTAAGCGCAAAAGGGGTTGCACAAAACATTACCCTTTCGGAAAAAAATGCACCGCTGGAAAAGATCTTCCAGGCAATTAAAAAACAGACCGGCTATTCATTTTTATACTCCAGCGAAATAATAAAGAAAGCCGCCAAGGTTGACCTCGAAGTACGCAACGCCCCTTTGGGCCAGGTACTCAAAGCATGCTTTACTAATCAACCGCTTACCTGGGAAATTGAAGGTAAAACCATCATTGTAAAGCTTGCTGCCAACGAAACAAACGCTGCAGAACCGCCTCCACCTATTGAAGTCAGGGGAAAAATAGTAAATGAGAGCAATGAGCCCGTTGCCGGGGTCAGTATTAATGTAAAGGGTACAAGCCAAGGCACATTTACAGATTCCGAAGGGAATTTTGTATTACAGGGGGTTCAGGACAATGCAACCTTGGTTATCAGTGGCATAAGTATTGAAACCTACGAAATAAAAGTTGCCGGAAAATCCAACCTGTCTTCTATTAAGGTGAAAACAAAAGTCAATGAATTAACAAGCGTGGTGGTGGGATATGGAAAGCAAAGAGTTACAACAGTAACGGGATCCGTTTCCCAGATCAATTCAGATAAGATAACAGTGGCCCCTCTAACCAATGTTACTAATACATTAGCCGGTCAATTACCCGGCTTGATCTCTAAACAAACTTCTGGTATTCCAGGTGCAGATGATGCTTCTTTAAATATTCGTGGTTTTGGCAGTCCCTTGGTTATTGTGGATGGCATTGAAGCCAATATAAATAAGCTGGATGCAAATCAGATTGAGTCTGTCTCAATATTAAAAGATGGTGCAGCTTCCATTTATGGCGCCCGGGCAGGTAATGGTGTTATCTTAGTCACGACCAAACGAGGTAAAAATGGAAAAACAACCCTCACAGCCAATGCTTCATATACCTTGCAGGGTTCTACAAATGTCATCAGACAGGGGACTTCAGCCGAGCGCGCACAATACGCGGTGGACCAGTGGTTGAATTCCGGCAAACCGGCTAATCAGGTGCCATATACTCCGGAAGAAATACAGAAATATAAAGATGGCACTGATCCCAAATATTTAAATACGGATTGGTATGATGCTGTCATCCGGAGATATGCTCCTCAATTGAATAATAACGTATCTCTATCCGGTGGCACTGAAAAGATTAAGTATTTTGGCTATTTTGGCGCCAATAGGCAGGAAACAGTATTAAAAACAAATGGAGGTTATTATCGACGCTATAATTTCCAAGTCAATGTGGATGCGAAAGTAAATGAACAACTTTCTGCATCAATGGATGTACAATATATCAACGAAACACGATTTTATCCTTCCGGCGCCGGTAGCGTAAATAATAACCATAATTTCTGGTCAGGCGTGATTTATGATGCCAATCCTTCATATCCCTTAACATTGCCTGATAAAACTAAACTATCTTATGCCGGAGTAGCTTATGGCAACCCACTATTTGCCACTAATTCAGACCTCAGTGGCGCTAATGCCGGCTATAATAATACTACTCAGTTCAAAGGTGAACTCAGATATGATGTTAAGTCGGTTGTCGGCTTAAACCTGAAGGGAACAGTAATTTATAGGAATAGTCCGTATGATTCAAAAGTTGCGTATAAACAACAGCAATTCTATACGTACGATTCCAGTACGAAGCAGTACACTTATATCCGGAGTTCGCAAGACCCCCTTCTTTTAAGCATGGGGGCTGGCAAGGATATAAGCCTGGTTCAGCAATATTCATTGAATTACAACAGGACTTTCAATAACGACCATCAAATTGCCGGAATGTTGATGTACGAATATGTGAATGAATCCGGCAGTTCATTGGGCACCTCCCGCACAGGCTTCAAAACAATGGCGCTCCAGGAGTTATTTGCCGGCGATCCGACAACGGCTACCAATAGTTCATCAAGTTATGCGAATGGGCGTATATCTTATATTGGAAGACTGAATTATAGTTATCAGGATCGTTATATGTTAGAAACGATTTTGAGGGCCGATGCCTCTTCTCGTTTGCCAAGCGGAGGCCGGTGGGGCTATTTTCCAAGCGTATCACTGGGATGGAATATCGCTAAAGAGAAATTCCTGGAGAGCACTGGAATCTTCAATATGCTGAAATTTCGCGCAAGCTATGGCGCTTCCGGTTATGATGGGATTGCCAATTATGCCTATCTGGCGGGGTATCAGTACGACGCAACTTATACATTGGGCAACAGTCTGATTTCCGGGCTTATTCCTACAGGTCTTGCAAATCCAAACTTAACCTGGGAAAAGATCTCCATTTATAATACTGGCCTTGATTTCTCATTATGGCGGAATAAACTCTATGGCGCCGTAGAGTACTTTTACCGGGTGTGCAACGGTATACCTGGCACGCGTTGGAATTCTCTTCCATCAACTTTTGGGGCCACTCTCCCCTTGGAGAACCTGAATAGTACAGGTACACGCGGTATTGAATTGCGTTTGGGTAGTGCTGGTCATGCCGGCAAACTGTCATACGATATTGTTGGCAATATTGCTTATTCCAGGTCGAAATGGATCCATTATGATGAACCCATATATACAGATCCTGATCAGATCAGACTGTATAAAAATTCTGGCCGATACACTGATAGAAGAATTGGCTATAGATATGACCAGCTGTTTTCCGACCAACAGGATGTAAACAAATGGCCATTAACTTTTGATGTATTAAACAACGATAATACCTCGCTCCGACCGGGTGATGTAAAGTACAAGGATTTGAATAGTGATGGTATAATCAATTGGCGGGATCAGACTGTAATTGGCAAGGGCGCAACTCCTCATTGGACATTCGGACTTAATACTTCTTTCCAATACGGAAGCTTTGATTTGTCCGCATTATTTCAGGGCGCCTTTGATTACACTACCTATATAGATTTTGAAAGCACTCAAACTGTACTTCTTTATAATAATTATTGGAATGATAGGACGAACAACGCAAATGCTTTAGTGCCACGGCCTTCTGGTTCGCCAACAAACTATTTTTATTCAGACTATAGAAACCACAATACAACGTATGTACGGTTAAAGAATATGTCTTTGGGCTACCAGCTACCTGCACCACTTCTAAATAGGCTGAAGATAAGTAAGCTTAGGGTATTTGTAGCCGGGACAAACCTATTTACGGTAAGCTCATTATCGAAATATGGCGTTGACCCTGAGATGCCGGAAGGGTATCCTGCAGGACAATATTACCCGCAACAATATACCATGAGCTTTGGTTGTAATCTAACTTTTTAATTTATTGGAAATGAAGACGAAAATTAATATACTAATAGCAGTATTGACTGCAACGATAATGACATCATGTTACAAGGTATTGGATCAGACGCCTACAAACCAATACAATGATGGTGTGGTTTGGAATGACCCCAAGTTATTAGATTCATATTTGGCTGAACTTTATGCTTGTACACCAGTAATGGTTCAGGATGCGGTGACCTTAATGAATGGTTGGAGTGGTGCTACAATGAATGTAGATGATAATAGCTGGAATGCTATGATAGGGTTTAGTGAACAAATGGAAGGTACTGTCCGCACTATTGAAATAACGGATGAGGCGAAGTATAATTTGGGCGGACAAGCTCAGCTGCTGGGCGTAAAAATGAACGGGATCCAGGCAAATGGAACTCAATTGCAATGGTGGGGGAACGCCTACTATACCATCCGGAACCTGAACTCTTTTATTGAGCGGGCGGCTCAGTCGCCTCTTGGCAATGCGGGTGAGCGTGTAGCTGAAGCCCGGTTTTTGAGAGCATTTTGTTATTTCGCCATGGTAAAACGATATGGAGGAGTACCCTTGATTACGAAAATGACGCCTTTGAATGCTGACTCCTCTACGATGTACCCTAAACGTAATACCGAGAAAGAGGTCTATGATTTCATACTGAGTGAAACAGATTCAATTTCCAGGATACTTCCTGCTACAAATGAATCCGGACGTGCGAATAAATGGGCAGCTTTTACGCTTCGCGGAAGGGCCGCATTATATGCTGCAAGTGTTGCCAGATTCGGCACGCAACAATTGAATGGCTTGTTAGGCTTCCCCGCGGGAGATGATATTAAGTATTACCAGATTGCTTATGATGCATGTGATTCGATTATGACCAGGGGGGGGTATTCTCTCTATACTGGTGATGCAGATAAGGTGCAGAATTTCAAGAATATATTTCTGAAAAAAGGCAATAGCGAAGCCATTATGGTAAAGCTACATTCAGGGCCTGATTTCAATAGCGGTGGTTCAAATAGATGGTCTTGGGATTTAATACAGTGCCCTCGTCCGAATATATGGGGGGTTGGCAATTATGATGGCCCGTATCTGGAAATGGTAGAAGAGTTTGAACATAAAGATGGTTCCCCGGGTATTATTGACCAGGCTTATGCAAAAAGCCGGTTGTGGACGATGGATGAATTATGGGGAGATCGTGACCCACGGTTTTTTGCATCTATATGGACAAATGGCACATCATGGCCCGGCGCCGTTGGTGGGGTATTAGGAGCAAACAGGGTTGATATGCACAATGGGATTATGACACAAACCGGTACTTTGGTCGATGGACGATATGATTCCTACGAAGGGAATGCTGCGGTTGGTGACCAGCTGGCGTTGTTCAAGGCAGGCAATGTTCCAAATACTGGTTTCGGGGTGATGAAATATCTTGATTCTACTGCGAATAATTTTATTTGGTTTAGCGAATCAACCACGGATTATATTATTTTTCGTTATGCCGAGGTCCTGCTGAACTATGCCGAGGCTGCTTTTGAGTTGGGGAAGACTGGTGAAGCGTTGGATGCTGTGAATCAGATTCGTGACCGGGCCGGGGTTGCCAAACTTGGTGGCATTGATCGCGCCAGGGTCCGCCATGAACGAAAAGTGGAGCTTGCTTTTGAAAACCACCGTTACTGGGATTTAAGGCGATGGAGGACTGCTGTTACAGACCTTACACGGACCTATACAGGTTTACGGTATATCTATGATGCTGCCACCGGGAAGTACAGACTGGATTTCACCAGTAATATAGATGGCAATGTACAGACACCTACTTTCCCCGCAAAGAATTATTATTTCCCTATTGGGCAAGGACGTATAGCAGCAAATCCAAATTTAGTAGAAAATCCCGGCTATTAATTATTTACAACATTTAGAGGCTGTTTGAGTTAACAAATAAAGATGGTTATGAATAAATGTGACCACAGTATTAACAAAGCAATTCACACAAATAAAAGGAGAAGTCCTCTGTGGTAAAAGGGAAAAAACAACAACTCAAACAGCCTCTTATACAAGAGCAGCAATTGACTAAAATGCAGGGGATCGTTTCTGAACAATTTTATAAATACAAATATTATCAATTATTTATTATGCGAATAATGATCAATTCGATTTACACATATGTAATCATTGGCGTAGCTTGTATGGGAAGCCTCGGCTTCCTGAGTTGCGGCAAGAAGGCCTCCGCACAACGCAATACACAACCGCCTCCGGTAAAAAGGCTATCGGATACTTCAATGATGATTGGCATTTATGTTGCACCTCCCTTTGCGTATACTTCCGTGGCGAATTACCAGCAGATAAAGGATGCCAATGTTGATTTTATCCAGGATATATCCGGCCAGGAATCAGCGGGTAACAAGTTAACCATGCTTAATATGGCCAACAGCGTCGGTTTGAAAATTATCGTTGCAGATAACCGGATGGATGGAACGGATGCACAAATTGTCAGTATGGTGGATACGTATAAAACTCATCCGGCAGTGATAGGTTATTATATCAAAGACGAACCAACGGTTTCACAATTGAATGATGCTGCTATCAGGTATAAAAAAGTCTTGAATTACGATAGTACTAAAGCACCTCATGTTAATCTTCTTTCCAGCTACGCAACCGGGGCATTGGGTAATATTGACTATGAAAATGACTATGTAAAAAAATGGATTAACATGGTTGGACCTACAAAGTTGAAGTATATTTCCATGGATAATTACCCCTTTCTTGCTAACGGACAATTTCAGCAGGATCCATATTATTATTCTTTAGATGTAATCCGGCGGCTTGGATTACAATATCATATAAAAACCTCGGCCTACATGCAATCTATAGGAGGTGGTGCTAATAATCTCCGAAGACCCAATGCCAATGAGTTACGGTTTAGCGCTTACAGCATTTTGGCTTATGGGATAAAAATCCCCGTTTGGTTTACCTATTGGACCCCGGCAGCTGGTGCCGAAACCTTTACAAACGCTATTGTAGACCCTGCCGGCGGAATAACAGACCTGTATAACCCTTTCCAGATTTTAAATGGAGAGCTTAGGAAGGTGGGAAAAACGCTTGTTAAATTAGATGCAATGGCCGTATATCATTCAGGAACTACGTTGCCAGTTGGAGCTGAGACAATTCCAGCTTCGTTTATGGTAAAACCTGTAGATGCCGCTGCAAATATTATTATGACTTATTTTGTAAACCCTGCTGATGGAAAGAAATATGTGATGGTAGTTAATAAATCGTTGACTGCCGGGTTGAATGCTACGTTCTCAACAGATAACACTATTACAAATGTTCAGTCGATTTCAAAAACAACCGGGGATGCTGCTGCCACTGATTTTAACTCTGCGACGCACCAGTTATCCGCTTCATTCCTCCCGGGGGAAGGCATTCTTTTCACGCTGACTATGTAGCCTTAGCTCATCTTAACACATTTAATGTGGCTTCAAATAACGCTAATTACAAACATTAATTATGAGAAGTATTATTAATTCAATTTGCACAGACATCATCTGTTGGATGATTTGTGTAGGAGGTTTCAGTCTTACAGGTTGCAACAAAAACCTTTTGTCTGTTACAAATGGGGGAGCAAATAATTCTGTCAGTTCCCCTCCCCGTCAATTATTGCAAAGTACATTGTCGACTACGCATTTGTCCGCAGCATGGTATGTGACCTCACCCCAGGATATCAATGCCCTGGAGAAAATCAGGTTCAACCTTTTTTTTCTTGACAGGTCTGACTATGCAACGCTTTCATCCACCCAAAGGGATTCGTTCATTCAACAAAATATTAACGCCATGGCTGCTGGCAGTCAATTGGTGCTACCCATTGACAATTTTCTGGCGAAGAATTGGTCTGATACGGATGGGATGGAACGGTTCCTTTACAAATGGGGCAACAATCCTCGTATTTATGGTTTTATGCTAAAAGACGATGTGACTACGTCTACTTATCCCGGAGCCGTGGGGACGGATTCTACCGCATTATGGAAGTATCGCTGGTACTACCATATGATTCGGAATGACTCTATTATCACGGGGATAAGTAATACCTATCATATGGATCTTGCCCCATCTAAACAGATTATCGTTACACTTGGCTTTGATCCGGCCGGTCAGAATTCTATCAATAGCTATCATTATTACATCCGGCCAGAATTTATACCAAATTTCCCATCTGATTTTTTAACCCCACACCATGCCTGGGACATCATCATGCCTTACTGGTACCCCCACAGGACTCAGATCACACAAGTAAACGAGGATTATCTAATGAGTGTACTCTATCCTGAAATGTACAATGCTTTTCAGGGTTGTATAATTCCCATCATACAAACCGCCGCAGAAAATAATTCGGGTTTATACCTTCTGGAGCATGATAATTACGATAATAGTAACGAGCCGCATGGGTACAATTTGTCTATTCAATATAATAAATTTCTTCAGTACGGCCTGGTCAAGAATATTCCTAACACTGCTGCTATTGCTTATTACTCGGCGAACGGACATTCCGGAGTTTATGATAATCTGTTGCATAAAAATTATGTCTGGGATACCAGTTCTGCCAATATCTACTATCAACAGGCATTAATCTTAAATAATTATCATTTTCAGCAGTAAGTATCAGTTCATGTTGATGCTGCAAAATTAACTAATGCCAGAGGTGCTGCTTATAAAATAACCGATATGCCGCAGGGGTTAAAGATAGTACAACAAGGAAAAGATCCGGGACATTTTGAGATTGTGCCTACTACTCAGATTTCTCAAGAGAAGTTTCAATCGTTATTAAATCAAATTAAGTATAAAAAAGCTGGTAACTAATGGAAAAGAATCCTGAATTGGTTTTTAAGTCTAAAGATATTGATGATTTTGACTCTGAAATGAAGGGGTACTTGATTTATGGAAAAGGTTTTTTTTTGAACACTTAAAGCCCCGTTCATCCATTTTAGAAAAGCATTTTGATGAAGATATATAGGGAGCAACCTCCAGAGCAACCTCTACAGTCCTTTGACAATCAGTCGTTCGGATATCCGAACAGCAGGTTAAGAGGTTTGAAGGCGATGGCATTTTCGCATGGATTCACTTTTTACATTGATGTTCAATTTGAAGACTCGGCAAAAGGCGGTGCGCAAAAATGAAAAAAACGGAGGAAGGCGCCTCCCGCCTTCCTCCGTTAAATGACGGGTCACCACCCATCATTGATAACCAATGGCAATTCATGGAACTGCCGTAGCACATCCTGGATGGAGCCGTTCATACTCGATTGATAGCTATCCAATCTTCACTTGACAGCCTTGCAAACGTGAGATATTAGTTGCAGAATTTCAAACCAGGAACACAACGGAAATAAAGAAATTACAGATGGTTAATCATTGCCATTTGTCCGTTCTGAATGGGAGCAAGGGAAGGTTGTTGGTATCAAACAGGTCGGGCATATGGCGCCAGTTATTGCAGGGGTAAACAGCTTCCACTGTCCCTCGGAGATGACTTCAATAGTACCATCGGTCACTTTAATGGCTGTCTGATCGTCAATCGCATATGAAGGCACGGGTATCGTTGCAGCCAACTTTTCCAGGCTAGCCAGGGAGTTCTCCGGAAACCATTCATGATCCAGATGCGGATGCAGCGCAAAATCAAGCAATCCCAGCGATTTATTGCTTTCGGCTGGCAGAGTATGACTACCATAGGTAGTTCCAAAACGGGTCATTATCATGCTCCCGGCGCTTAAGCCAACGTAGACCGTATTACGCAGCAGCGATGGCAAAAGGTCAGCCAGTCCGGACTGCTGCATCCAGTAGCACAGATACTGGCAGTCGCCTCCTCCTACGAGCAAGGCGTCAGTCTTTTGAAGCATGGGTAGCCAAAGCTCTTGTTTGATGCTGGGCAGCGCAGTAAGTTCCAGCACTCCTAAAGACTTCCATCCCAATTCGCAGAAGGGGGCTCCCAGTGATCCGCAAATGACTCTTCGTGCTATATCAGCACCGCCGGGCAAGGCGTATATTGCGGTGGGGATGAAAAGAGCAGTTGCCTCGTCAATCGGTTTACCCAGAAAGTCAACCAGTGCATTGCGAATGCTCGTGTTGCTGATGCCTGCTGAAGTGAGAAGAATTTTCATGTGATGATCGTCTTCGTTCAAAATTAGAACATACTTTTAAGCATGAAAAGCCTCCACTGCGACAATTTTAGGGTGAAAAGCGACACCAGACGATTCGCTCCATTACCAGGGACTCTCATTCCCTTCTTCCAAATAGTCCTTGCTAAAATATTTCCCGGTTGGGCCATCCGGGGGCAGTATAGCGTGTGATACAACAAAAGCCGCGGCATCTTCTACTGAACCTGTACCTCTATGTTGGTTGAAATCAGTGGCAGTATATCCCGGGTCCACGACGTTCACTTTTATCGGGGTATCTTTCAACTCATACGCCAAGGCAACAGTATATGCATTTAACGCTGTTTTGGAGGGGCCGTATGCGGCTCCTTTAATCTTGTAGTATATCCAGGATGGATCGCTATGTAATGTCAGGGACGCTAAGCCTGAGGTGACATTAACAATGGATGCAGCCGAGGCTTGTTTAAGCAGGCTTAGGAATGTCTGAGTGACCTGGATGACTCCAAAAAAATTGGTTTCAAATACTGTCCTTATCGTCTCAATATCCACCGAACTGGGAGATTGCGGGTAGCCGCCAAATATACCGGCATTGTTAATTAATAAGTCTAATGAACCTTTTTGGTCATAGATCAGTTGATAGGCATCTTTTATCGTTTGCTGATCGGTCGCATCCAGTTTGATTGCTGCTATATTTGTAAACCCTTCTTTATTGAGTTTTTCTGCGGCTTCCTGTCCTTTAAGCAGGTCCCTGGATCCTAAATATACGAAGTACCCCTTTTTTAATAATTGCCGGGTTGTTTCAAATCCGATGCTTTTATTAGCGCCCGTGACTAATGCTGTTTTCATTATCGATATGTCTATTTTGAATGCAAAATTAACAGACCATAAGGTTCCAGAGTGGAACTCCTATCGGTTGGTATGGTACTTTTCCCGGAAATTCTTTCTAAAATCCATGGGTGTTTGTCCGCTAATTCGTTTAAAAAAGCGGTTGAAATAGGATGCATCTTCAAATCCAAGTTGGAATGCGATCTCTTTCATAGAATTCTCCGTGTGAAATAAAAGCTGTTTGGCTTCCAGCATTAATCGATCATGGATATGAATAATGGCGGGCTTCCCACTCTGTTGCTTGATAACATCACTCAAATGACCTGCAGAGATATTTAACATGCCTGCATAAGAAGATACTTCGTGTTCCTGACAAAAAGATTCCTCCACTTTGGAAAGGTACCTGTTTAGCAGCATTTTACTTTCATCGGCATTATTATGTTCGTTGAACTGATCCCCGTATAGCCTGCTCAAATAAACGAGCAATATTTTCATATATGAAAGCAAAAGCGTATGGCGCCAGTTCTCTTTCGATTCGAACTCAATCAGGAGTTTGGTAAGCAGATCTTCTACGAATATGACCTCACGGTCCCCCAGGAGCAATTCATGGCCATTTTTGGGGTTTTGGATAATGGGTAGCGTTTTCAATATGTTTTCACTATCGGAAGCCAGAAAGTCTTTGTTAAAGCTTAAGATGATTCCTGTCATAGGTTTGATTTCTTCCTTTAAATGCACTTGATGGGGGACGATAAAATAAAAGGAATTATCTCTTGAGTCATAAGATTTCATGTCAATCCAATGTCTGCTGGAGCCCTTTTTTACAAACACCATTAGATAATAATCTTTACGGTGCGGCACCAGAAAGCGAGAAAGATTGGGTTTATCCGTATCCAAGACCCGGTCTATTCTGAACATTTTATGACCAGATAATGCTTTGGGCTCAAAACTATAAAGAGGAATTGTATTGACTTGCTGGACGGTTTGCATAATCGAATTTAAGAATTTGCCTTAAAACCGGCAGTTCTTCCCAGGGATGGCGAACGAGTTCGCACCGCTCATGAACACAAAAGCCCCGTACTATCGTGCGAGGCTTCGTGACCCGGATTGGATTACTTTCAGTGATCCAAATACACCTGCGAGGGGCTTACCCGAAAACCTACGGCCCTCCTTCCGTCGGGCCTGGTTTTTTGCGACGGTCCGCTCTTGCGAACGAGTTCGCACCGCGTCCCTTACGCAAAAAACCCTCGGCGTATGCCGAGGGTTTTCGTGACCCGGATTGGATTCAAACCAATGACCGCTTGCTTAGAAGGCAAGAGCTCTATTCAGCTGAGCTACCGGGTCAATATCTGCCGGAGGGATACCATCCGCCGGAGGGGGCCCCGGCTGAAATGGCTGCAAAGCTAAAAAAAAACCAGTTAGGGACCAAACTGTGGATGATTTTCCCCAATTTGAAAGGCTATCCCTCAATCTATATAAAAAATAGTCTGTTCCGGGGTGGGGGGGCGGCTGTTCTGTTATTTTTTTAACAATAGTACGGACGTAAAGGGGGGCAGATCCACCTTGCCCTGGTAGGTCCGGCCGGAAAGATCGGCGTAGGTCCCATTCAGGGTTACAGACCGGTTAGCCTTTGTCGAATTATATTCAAACAATACCTGGTCGCCCGGGAGGGCCACCACTGAGCTTTTATCCTTCCCAAAGCCTGTCTTCCATTGCCCCAGATCGCCTTTTACCTGTACCTGATTGCCTCCTCCGGGTCTTGTCGTCACTCTGAAAAAGGGGGTTTTTCCGTTGGCGCGCTGTGCATATTTGTTGTCATCGAAGTCTGCATAGGATGAGATGTCCCCCGTGATGGCTGAACTGAGCTCGAGCACAGTTTCATTGTCCGATCTGGCTACCGCGGTATTGTCCATGATCCTGTTATTGCGTACGGTGCCCTTGACCAGTACACGACGCAGAGATAGCTGAAATCCATTGTCATAAAGCGTATTTCCCCTAACCGTCACTTCATGGGCGTCCTGTAAAAAAATACCTCCTGTACAGCGGCTGACGGTGTTGCCGCTGACGTTGATCCTGGCGCTATTATGGTCCAGGTAAATGCCGTAGGCGATGGACGCATGTTTTCTGTCCGTGCCGTCCGGAGCGGTGATACCATCCAGGACGATGTTGCCGATGATGGATGAGGTGTCCCTTTGCGCGAGCGTATCGGCATTCCCTGACCAGGTGTATATCCCGCCCCCATCGTCTTTGACAAAAGCGAAAGACCGGATCGCATTATTTTGGATGGTGTTGCCGTCCCCGTTAAAAAAGATGGGACTATAGCCGGTGCTGTCTATCTGGTTGTATCGGATGATATGGTTGGATCCCGCCACGTAAATGCCGGTGTAGGAGGTGTCTGAGGAGCCCAGTCCCGGGATGGCGCCTGTTAGCGAAATCTTGTTATCCTGGATAAGGCTGCCGGTACCTTCCATCTTGATGGCGTCGCTGTTGGTGCTCCTGATCTCCGAACGTTCGACGGCGATGTCAGCAGCCTTTACAGCTTTTATGGCATTGCGGCCGGCAAAGGAAATATTGCAGTCGGTGATATGTATGTCGGAGGCATTGGTAAGATCGAAGATGTCGAAATTACTGCCCCCGAAGGCGATGCCTTTAAAAACAAGATGGCTTTGATCTTTTATCACGACAAGGTTGTCGACGCTGCCGGCCATGATGGTAGTGCCTGAAGGGTCGTCACCCTCAAAATAAAGGTTCATGGTCCGGGTCTTTGGATCATAATACCATTCTCCTTTTTTGTCCAGGGTGCGTATATCGTTCTGTATAAAATAGCCGAACTGATCGGTGGGTTCTGCATAGCTGCCGCTTCTATAATTCAAAGTATTTCCCGATTGGGAAATGATCCTGTTCCGGTCGAGAATATAGTGGTTTTTGCGAATGACGGCCTCAGCGCCCGTCCAATCCGGTCCATTCGCAAGACTATTGTCTGTAATGGACTGATTTTTTACGTGACTTTGAATGGTAAGATAGCCGCCATTCGGCTCGTCCGCATTGGGTGTTCGTCCCATAGGCATTGTCTTTCCGGCGATGGTCAGCACATTTACGGCCACTCCGCAATCAGGGCAGGGGGCTGTCCAGATCCCTTTTCCCTGAGATGTCCAGCCTGTAAGTTTTGACAGGCCCGAGACAACCGGCATATCGCCGGCGCCGTATGTGGAAAGTACGATCGGCTGGCCGGCTGCACCCGATTGTATAATCTTAAGGGGCCCGATAAAAACGCTTCCCCGTTGGAGCAGTACGGAGTCCCCGGGACGCAGGTTGGAAAAATAGGCATTTAACTTGTATAGTGTCTTCCATGGTGTAGCAGCGTGTTGGGCTTGGGCCGCCGTTCGGGAGTCGTCGCCAGTGCTGGAAGAGAAGTAATAAGTATTGCCGCTGGCAGATAATGCCGTAAATAGAAATAATATATACAGCGATCGCATAGAAGGGATTTGTGTAAAAAAAATGAGCGGACAGCTAGGCAGTACCAACAAAATTAACTATTTTGCAGCGCAATTCACCCCCCTAAGGCCAATCGTAACATTTTTTTAGAACACTGTTTGTTCTATAGGTTAGCCTCCCAACCCTGTCTGAGGTTCTTCGGACGTTCGATATCCTGTTTAAAAGTGTAGAATTATCATTCTCCCTGACAAATCTGCAGGAACCATGGTAAATTTTGACGTATTGCTTTCTACATGGAATTGGTAATGTATATGACAGCTGAACACAAAATGTTACTTTAATGAGATTGAGACCCAGAGAAATCCATCTTCTCCTACTGTCGATCGATCTGATTATGTTAAACCTTAGCTTCCAAGTGGTAAAGTTTTTTTTGGAAGGTGATGATCCGGACTGTTTGAGAAGATTGCTTATTATTTTGAATGTGGGCTACCTGGTTATCAGCCCTATCTTCGTGGAAGATCTTAGGAACATGAAAACAGACTACCCTAAGATGGTCCGTTCGCTTATCCGGAGATTTGTTTATTATTTTGCATTTGATGCGCTTGTGCTGATCTGTTTTGACCAAGTGCCATCATGTCCGAAGCGGCAGTTCCTAGCTACATTCGTAGTTTTCTTTCTGGGCAAGCTGGCCTTATCTTCGTGGTATTTTTACCGTTATTCTTTCAAAACTCATTTATACCGCAGACCTACCGTCATTATCGGCAATAATAAATTAGGCAACCATCTGCAGAATTATTTTAGCATCAATAAATATCTCGGGATCCGTCCTCTTGGGGTATTGTCGGAAGTCCCGGTGCAATCGCAGGACAGGAATGTCCTTGGATCGCTGGCAGATTTTCAAAAAGTCTTTGACGACCGGCCTTTTGAGGATGCATTTATTGCATTACCCCTTACCAAGGGGGACATGATAGCGGAGTTGATAAAAATAGCGGAGAGGAATGGGGTAAGGACGCATATTGTGCCTTATTACCAGGGAATGAATAAGATAAATTTCAAGGTAGGGAACCTGGGCGAGATCCCCCTGCTGGAGATGCGCTCCTTCCCCCTGGATATTTATGCCAACCGTTTTCTAAAAAGAGCTTTTGATATTATTTTTGCAAGTGTTATGATCGTCCTCTTATTCCCGGTGGGGTTGTTGATAGCGCTTGCCATCAAGTTGACAAGCAAAGGCCCTGTTTTCTTCCATGTCAATCGGCTGGGCGTGACCGGGAAACCTTTTAAGATCTATAAGTTCAGGACGATGAAACATGATCCCACCGGCGCTTCCACGCACAAGTCCACTTCAAAGAATGACGAACGGATCACCAGTATCGGGAAAATATTGAGAAAGCTAAGTCTTGATGAGCTGCCGCAATTGCTGAATGTACTGACCAATGAGATGTCGGTGGTTGGTCCAAGGCCTCATCGTATCAACCTGAACAAAGACTTGCAGCAAAAGATGGGACGTTATATGCTGCGGCATACGATAAAGCCCGGTATTACGGGATGGGCCCAGGTCAATGGATGGAGAGGACCCACCGACACGAAGCTGCAATATTATGGAAGGACGTTGCATGACTTGTGGTATGTCGAACACTGGAATTTTTTCCTGGACCTATACATTATCTTCCTCACGGCCTTTAGAAAGAAGACAATTCTGACAGCATTCTGATCGATTTATTATAAATTATTAACCTCTTAATAAACCCGCAATCAACCCCAAAACCGTAAATACATACAATCATAAATGAAAAATAGCAATCGATCATCGCTGCAGGTGTCCCTATATGCCCTATGCTTTATTGCCGCCCTTACTTCCTGCACGTCTGCCAAACAATTTACTTATTTACGGGATGCCACTCCTAATCAGACCGTCAAGGGTGCGCCCAAGGCCCCCCCGGTGTACAAGATCAAGGAGGGGGACAACCTGTTTGTCAGCATTACTTCCCAGGACCCGGAAATGAATAAGATCGTCGATCCCGCGAATGGCAATCAGAATAGTCTGACTTATGAAGGGGGAGCGTCCAGGGCGCTGAACGGGAATATCGTGCATGCGGACGGGACTATCCAACTGCCGATGTTGGGGAAGGTGGCCGTGGAAGGCAAGACCATCAGCGAGGCTGAGGAACAGATCAGGGTTGCGGCAAAGGATTATCTGAAGGAAGTAGCCGTAAAGGTGCGGGTGCTGACCTACAAGATCACGGTCGTGGGAGAAGTGAAGATGCCGGGAGTATTTTACAACTACAACAGCTATATAACGATCTTTGATGCTATCGGGCTTGCCCAGGGAACTACGGATTTTGCTAAGCTGGCTGACGTACTGGTGGTGAGGAACACCCCGGCTGGCGCCAGGACCTATTCGCTGAACCTGAACAGTAAATCATCGCTTGCATCGGACGCTTATTATCTTCAGCCTGGCGACGTCGTTCTCCTTCAGCCTGGAAAGAACAAGGGGCTGGCGCAAAAGCTACCATTTGCGGGAGTGCTCGTTGGGTCAGCATCCGCTATTTTGCTGTTGCTGAACTATCTGCATAAATAAGGAACCCGATCTGTCTGAAACATTATCGCAATTAAATTCCTGACATACGAATGGAGACGAATATAAAATCAATGATGTTCCCCGCAATCCTGCGGAACTGGTATTGGTTTATCGTAGCAGCCGCCCTGGGATTGGGCCTGGCGATGGCTTTTAATAAACTTGTTGACCGCAGCTACAGGAACTCGATGACCCTGCTGATCCAGAACGATCCGCATCAGTCGCCGATGAACTCGAGCCTGGACAACCTGAATATAAAAGAGAAGACCATCAATATTCAGGACGAACAGACAATTGTCTCGGCCTATAGCCTTCAATTGAAGACCCTTCAAAACCTCAATTGGCAAACAAGCATTTATAAAAAGTCCCTCATCGGCTTTGGAAAAAAAGACCTTTACAGGAACGAGCCTTTCAGGGTGGTGCTGCCCGACGGGCAGGAGCAGAAGAAAAATGTCCCTGTCACGATACATGTACTTCCCGGTGGCAATTATACAGCGGATTGCGATTACCATTACAAGGAGGCGGATTCGGAGAAGGTCATCCAATTCACAGGAAAGGGCGCTTTGGGGACGCCTTTTAACAATGATTGGTTCCATTTTACTCTTGACACTACAGCGATGGGAGGCCAGCCCGAGGTAGGTAGTGATTATGTTTTGATTATCAATGATATACCTCAAATGGCCATCGATTATCAGTCACAGCTGGCGGCAAAGATCCCGGCGCCGGAGAGCAATGTGCTCACGGTCGAGCTAAAAGGGGCGAATGTTCAGCGCAACGTCGATTATCTGAACGCGCTGGGTGAGGCTTACCGGAAATTCGGTCTGGACCAGAAAAATCAGTCGGCGATCAATACCATACAATTCATCCGGAACCAGATTGCAGGGGTGGCCGACTCACTACAGGCCTCGGGCAACCGCTTTACTAAATTCCGGACAAATAACAGGATCGTCGATCTCAGCCAGGAAGGGACCCTGGTCCTTCAAAAAGCGGAGGAAGTGGGGCGACAGGAAAATGCGTTGAAGCTGAAGATCAATTATTACAAAGAGCTGAACAACCATCTTGGCACCGGAGAGGACCTGAAAGGTTTTGTCGCTCCCGCCATCGGTGACCCGGACCCTGATCTCTCCGCCCTTGTCCAAAAGCTCACCCTGCTGTTCAGCCAGCGGGAAGCCCTCCGGCTGACCGCCCAGGCCAAGAACCCCAAGCTCATCGCCCTCAACAATGACGTCGAGCTGACGCAGCAGCTGATAAGAAAGAACATTAACGGCCTGCAGGCCAATGCCGAATACGAATTGAATAGTCTTGAGCAGCAAAAGAGCCAGACCAACAGCAGGCTGTCGGGGATACCCCAGACAGAACGGGAACTGCTGGACATCAAAAGAGGGTTTGATGTCAACAGCCAGCTCTATAATTTCCTGCTGCAAAAGCGGGCAGAAGCAGGCATCGCCCTGGCGTCCAATAGTCCCTATGTACAGATATTGGATCAGGCGGCGCCCGAGACGACAGAACCGATAGGGCTAAAGCCAGTGTTCAATCTCGCCATTGGGGCCTTGCTTGGTTTCCTGGTGACCCTGGGGATCATCCTGCTCAGACAATACACGGACAAGCGCCTGAAAGACCCGGAAAGCGTACAGGAAGCCCTGGTGCTGTCCGTGGCAGGCATCATACCTCATAACAGATCATCGACAGACTTGCCTGTGACGGCATACCCGGACTCGGCCATCACGGAATCCTTTCGCGGTCTGCGGACGAATCTGCGCCATCTGCTAAAAGGTAAGTCCAATGCTGTAATAGCTGTGCATTCCATGAAACAGGCGGAAGGCAAATCCTTTATCGCCGTGAACACAGCCAGTATCCTCGCGCTCAGTGGCAAGAAAGTATTACTGGTGGAGCTGGATAAAAGATCTTCCCAGGTAGAAGGCCTCATCGGTGCAGGCAAGGGAAAGGACCTGAGCGATTACCTCAATGGGGTAGCGTCCTTTGGGGAGATCGTGTCGACTACGCAGGTGAAATGCCTATCCTTTGTACGGGCTGTTAAGCCGGACATTCACCTGGCCGAGCTGATGGACACCCCTCCGATGGAAAGATTTATAAAAGAGGCGCGTGCGTCCTTTGATTATATAGTAGTAGACAATTCCCCTGTGGGAATATTGAGTGAAGGTAAGGTCATCGCTTCTTATGCTGAGGTGAACCTGTTTGTTCTGAAAATGGGGTTCAGTACGGTCAAAGAGCTTTCCGATATCAACAGGACGGCGGAAGAAGAGACGATCCCGAACATGGCCGTTGTCCTCAACGATATTCCTCACCGGCGGGGCGCGGAAAAGAAGTCCGGTTATTTTACAGAATCCTGATCTGACCATTTGTAACATGATCCAGCTGACAAAAATTAAAGACCAGCTTTTCGGCGGTCACGCACGGACCAATAAGGCCAATAAAAACGTCCTCTTTTCTTTCCTGATCAAAGGCAGCAGCATCGCCTGTCAATTCGCCCTCGTCCCCCTGACCCTGCATTACCTGGACAAGGATAGGTATGGTATCTGGCTTACCATAGTTTCGCTGGTGGGATGGTTCTCCTTTTTTGACATCGGGGTGGGCAATGGGCTGCGTAATAAACTTTCCGAGGCATTGGCCAATAATGACATCCGGCTGGCGAAGACATATGTCAGCACGTCCTATGCGCTGGTAGCCTCCATTTTTCTCTCGCTGATGGTGCTGTTCTGGATCGTAGGGCCGTTGCTCAACTGGTCACGTATTCTGAATACATCGCCTGCAATGAGCGCCGAACTGACCCGGATGGTGCTCTTTGTATTCTCCTTTTTCTGTCTGCAGTTCATCCTGGGACTCATCGGCAATATCCTTTTTGCGCACCAGGAGCCTGCGCTCAGCAACCTGATCAACCCGCTGGCAAATGTCCTGTCGCTGATAGTCATATTTATATTGACCCTCACGGTCCCGGGGTCCCTGTTTTGGGTAGCCGTCGTCTTTAGCATCAGTCCCGTTGTCGTACTGCTGCTGTTCAACATCATTTTTTTAGGAAGAAAATTCCGCAGGATCGCCCCCAGCTATAAATATATACAGTTCAGACACTCGAAAGACCTGTTCGGTCTGGGGCTGCAGTTCTTTATCATCCAGATAGCGGCCATCGTCCTTTACTCCAGCAGCAATATCGTTCTGATACAATTATTTGGGCCGGAGGAAGTCACCATTTACAATATCGCGTATAAATATTTCACCATTGCGCTGATGATCAACGGCATCATAACGGCTACTTACTGGTCGGCATTTACAGACGCCTATGTAAGGAGGGAATATGACTGGATCAAACGTACGATCAAAAGAATGGAAAAGGTGACATATCTGCTGATGGGAATGGTCATTGTTTCAACCCTTGTCGCAAACTGGGTATTTTACTTATGGCTGGGAGGGGCCGTGAAAGTGCCTTATACGATCCAGATTGTCATGTGTATCTATGCCCTGATAAGTCTGATTGCCGCCCCCCAGCATATTTTTCTGAATGGGTCGGGAAAAATAAGACTACAGCTGTATTCCGCCGTCATAACGATCATCATAACGATCCCCATGGCATATTTGTTTTGCAAAGTATTAGGGATAGGCCCGGCGGGTGTGATCCTGGCGATGATCTGCACGACCCTCCCCGTGTCCATATTGTACAAGATCCAGTATGACAAGATCATTTCGGGGAAGGCAAAGGGGATTTGGAACCAATAAAAGCAAGCATGGCAAAGAAGAAGAAGATCACCATCATCGGCATTATAGTAGAAAAATTCTACATAGGGATGTGTATGCCCTTCAAGATCCTTTTTAAGTTTCTTACCCCCAAAGAACTATCCCGGGAAAGAGAGGTTTCAGATCTGAACCTGTTGCTATTCTCCGGGGCGAAAGGGCTAAAATCTTTAAAGGCTGTATTGTTGAGCATCTATACCACCTGGGAAAAGGTACCTTATGTCACCATTGTTACGGACGGTACGCCCAATGAATATTTTGAACAGGCCATGAAATTCTGGCCCTATCCTTACCAGGTAAAATCATGGAAGGATGTGGCTGCTGTCCAACGCGCCAAAGGCCGGCACAACCTGGTGGAGTTCGCAGAGCAGAATGTATATGCAAGAAAGCTTCTTGCGATGGTGCCCGAGGCGGAGAACAGACCCACCCTCTATTGCGACACGGATGTGCTGTGGTTCGGCGAGCCAAGGTTACCGGCACTTTCTTCCAAAGAAGGTTTTGTTTTCAGGATGTCCAGCGATAATGCACATTACTATCACATGCCTACGATCAGATATTTTGGCCGGCAGGATATGTTGGAAAAAGGGCCTTTGAATTCCGGGGTATTGTATATGTATGGCTCGGTTTACGACCATCATCCGGGATTTGACGAGGAACTGGCATTTCTCAAGCTGTTTGCGGAGGACAACTTCCCTGAACAAATGGCCTTTGCCCTGATAGCGGACAAACTGGGCGACCGGTGGACCCGGGATGAAATAATACTGACCATCGAGGACCTTCGCTGGCCGTTGATACCAAAATATTTCTTTTCCGGCCATCATTTTGCACGACATCACGTGCTGACAAAAAAAACCTGGTTCTGGAGGGACGCGCTATACATTTTGTTATTCAAGAAAAACAATGCACGCAGACGGGCCTCAGTGTCCGGGGTAGTATGACAGACACGACCTACGATAAGAGAGAGAATTATATTGACTGGATCACCATTTTCCTGCTGATAGGGAACTCGGCCAACCCCTTTTTCTATCGGAGTGTGGAAACGATCACTTGCTCTTTTATTTTTCTTTTTGTATTGTCTTTCTTTAAAAAAGAAAGACAGGTTCGTCTGAACAAGTACTTTTATATTTATATGGGATTGCTGGTGACGTTGCAGGGAGTGCAGGCCATGGAGAGTCATCTGTTTCCTCTGAAGACCTTTTTTGGCGAGTATTTACGCATTGGTTTTGCCGTCCTGGCGATCACGATGCTGGGCCAGCGTTTTTTTGAGATGTTTGTAAGGTTCGTGTACGTCTTTGCCATCATCAGTCTTTGTTTCTATATCCCTTCGTTGCTAATAAAGGGTTTTGCGCCTTTTATGATCAAAAATGTAGCCAGTCATACCCTGGCCCCCTTTGTCAACAATTACGAAGGTTTGTATGTCAACAGAGAGAACATCATTATCTTTAATTTTGGGCAGATCGACCTCCACAGAAATTCGGGATTCTACTGGGAGCCGGGTACCCATGGAGGGTTTCTGCTCCTGGCGATGTTCCTGAACCTTTTTTGCAGGAAGGAGGCGCTGGGTTCCAGATACAATAAGATCTTCCTTCTCACCATTCTGACTACTTTATCCACCACAACCTACATAGCTGTCTTTTTTGTCATCCTTGTCTATCTGAAGGAATTCTTTTTGAGAAGACCGGCACTATCAATTTTTATCCTCCTTGCGTTGGCGGCCTCTTCCTTCTTATTATACAATAATCTGGAGTTTCTGAATAAGAAGATCAATAAACAGATAGAATACTCAAATAAAGGACTGCCCGGCGAGAGCCGATTTAACAGCCTGCTTGTGGACATAAAGAGTCTCAGCGAGCATCCTCTCATCGGGACGGGGCGGAACATCGAGATGAAATTCGGGAAGAACTTCTACAACGTAGGCGCGAGGGAGATGCACCGTAACAATGGATTGGGCGTATTGCTTTCGACATATGGCGTCATCTTTTTTTGTCTATGGCTGGTGCTGTTGTATAAAACATTTTACATTGCCGTTTCGGATAAGGTAAATGCCCTGATGGGTGTGTTGTTGATATTAATCATCGGCTTTTCGGAAGATTATTTTTTTAAAATATTTTTTATCGCCCTGGTACTATACTGCGGCGTGACCTTCGTCCCTGTAAACGTGCGTAAAAAGAGCCGGAAAATGCAGTTGGGCATCGGGGTGTCACAATAAAAGCATAAGTTGGTTCATATAATATGAAGGAAATAAGAATAGGCGCTATTATTCCTACTTTCAACAGAAAGGAGAGTCTGAAAAAATGCCTGCAATGTCTGCAAAGTCAGGTGCAGGGAGAAAAACCGTGGTTTCTGGCTATCATCGTAGTGGTGGATGGGTCTACGGACGGCACCCTGCACATGCTGGAAAATGAATTTCCGGAGGTACAGATCGTCCAGGGCGATGGTAACTGGTGGTATACAAAAAGCATCAATGAAGGGATAAAGAAGGCCCAGACGCTGGACTGTAATTTTGTGCTGACATTGAATGATGATCTCACCTTTGGACCGGATTATATAGGTACGATCCTGGGCGATCAGCTTGCGGGTGGAGAGAACTCGATCATCGGGTCCGTGTCCCTCTCGTCGGGAGAGCCGCGCCTGATCACTTTTTCGGGTGTGGAAAAGATAGATTTCCTTTTGAAGGAATACAATTACCTGCCAAAGTTCTCCCGTATAGAGGAAACGGAGATATCCGGGGTGAAACCATCCGTCGTTCTTTCCGGACGGGGGATACTCTACCCAATGGAGATATTTCACCGGTGGGGCCTTTATGATGAAAAGCTTGTGCAATACAGTTCGGAGACGGATTTTACCTACAACGCCTCCAAACAAGGGTATAAGGTAATGATCTCCTATAACGCGAAAGTATACGAGAATGTAAAATTGACCTCATCGGGTGCGGTGTATAACAATCCGACAGTGGGTTCTCTTTTCAAAAGCTTTAAGAATAAATATTCCATCAACTCGCTGAGGAAAATACATTATTATTCCGTCAAGCATCGCGGTGTTGTCAGCGGATGGCTTATTTCCGGGTTCAGGGTAATGGGGATCATCAAGAATTTTGTCAAAGTCAAGGTTAAAAATAAGGCATGAAGATTTTGTTTTTATCCCATCATTGGACGAACAACTCCCATCACTCTCAATACAGCGGATTTCAACGGATGGTGGTTCATGCCGCCCGTCAGCATGAGGTGACGCTTGTCACCTGGGGTAGTGAAGCCGGCAGCTACACGGATGAGCATGGTGTCCGGGTCGTGACTATCAAGGCTGCGAAGAGGGACTTTCTTTTTTTGAAAAGGATCGGTATTTCCTGGAAGGGCAGACAGCTTTCAAAGGACTTCGACGCCGTGCATGCGTTGTATGAGGACTGTACTTTTTTTCTTAAAAAGAATAGCTTTACCGTCACCTTTCATGTACTGCCCGGCATCACCGTATACCATGAGCTGAAACAGAAAGTATTCATGTTCTTAAAATATAATGTGCTGCAGAAAAGGGCTATGAGAAGGGCCCGGCATATCGTCTGTGTTTCCACTAATTTACTGGAGAAAGTTCCCGGGAAGTACAGATATAAGGCGTGCTATATTCCTCATGGTGTTGACACGGAATTCTGGGACCCTGCGCTGGCAGCCGGGGCCGGTGTTCCCGGATTACCGGGTGACTCTGCCGGAGCGTCTGTAACCACCAGGGCCTTGTGTGTCGGGGCACATGGCCTGGACAGGGAGTTGCTGACAAAGTTCATCATTGCCAACCCATCGGTGCAATTTTTTATCGTTGGACTGAAAAAAAAGCTGGACGAATCGCCGAATGTCATTTATTTCAAAGGAATATCCGACGAGCAATTACGGCGTCTGTACGCAGATGCGGACTTCATGATCAGACCACTGACCTTTGCGACGGCCAATAACTCCGTGCTGGAAGCAATGGCGATGGGCAAGACCATCGTGACCAGCCGTATTCCGGGGATCACGGACTACCTGGATGATGCGCACTGCATTTTTATCGACAAGTTGAATGGTCTTTTATTGGAAGATATGCGGTCCGGGAGGCCGGATGGGAGCGTGATCAGGGAGTTCACAATTAGAAAATTTTCCTGGCGGACGGTATATGACGCATACGTAGGTTTATACAAACAAGAGCAATAAATGACAGAAAAGAAGAAGATAGCGATCATTGGGCTGAAAGGCTTGCCGCCATTTGGCGGAGCTGCAAATGTAGGGGATAATATCATCCAGCAGTTGGCGGAGGAATATGATTTCACGGTCTATGCCACCGAAACGCATACTTCCGTGAGGGGGGAATACAAGGGCGCGCAACAGATCGTATTCCGTAAATTTCCGATAAAGAAGCTGAATGTTTTTTACCATTATATTGCGTCGGCCTTCCATGCCGTCTTTCGTGGAAATTATGATATGGTGCATCTGCACCATATGGATGGGGCGTTTATTCTGCTGCTGCTGCGATGGCGGTATAAGGTAGTGGCTACCAGCCATGGCCTGCCATATCTGCATGGCAAATGGAGCAAGCTGCTGTACCCTTATTTTAAAGCTAATGAATGGATGCAGGCAAGATTGTCCAACCACCTTACGGTGGTTTCCCGTTCGCTCGTCGGCCATTACGCCAGGGTGGTATCGCAGAAGAAAATAACGCATATACCCAATGGCATCACTGTCGTCCCTGTCACGCATCCGGCTCCTGATGTAAAAGACTATATCCTTTTTGCGGCGGGCAGGATCATCCCGCTAAAGGGGCTGCATATCCTGTTGGCGGCCTTGCATAAATGCGGTTATAAAGGCAAGGTCATCGTGTTGGGGGACTATACGCAGGTGGAAGTTTACAGGAAGGAGCTTTTTTCGCTGGCGGAAGGACTGGACATCGAGTTCCGGGGACTGATAAAGGATAAGCAGGTATTAAACTCATATATAGTAAATGCCAAATTGTTTATTTTCCCTTCCACCCATGAGGCCATGTCGATGATGTTACTGGAGGTAGCTTCGCTAAAAGTACCCGTCATTTGTTCGGATATCGTTCAAAATACGGATGTGTTCAACCCCGACGAGATGCTGTTCTTCCGGTCGGACGATGCGTCAGATCTGGCCGGCAAGATCAGCTGGGCTATGCAGCATCCCGATGAGATGAAGGTCTTTGCGACCAGGGCTTATGAGGCGTTGGTGGAGAAATATCAGTGGACGGGGATCTCCCGGCTATATGATGCTTTGTTCAAACGGGTCATAGTGGAATAGACGGTCAGCAGCTGGTCCATGACCGTCGGGATATCATGTCTTTTATGCGCCGTCTGACGGGCTGCTGCAGCCATCAGCCAATGGTCTTCGGGGGATCTGACGATCTCCATCATAGCCCCTGCCAGTGAGTAGGGATCACCGTCCTGTACCAGTGTCCCCGTGATCCTGTCCTGCAGCAGGGAGGCGGTGCCTCCGGCAAAGGAGGCGATAATCGGTGTACCTACCATCATCGCTTCACAAAGACTGTTTGGGCTATTTTCTATATGGGACACCTGGACATAAGCATTTGCCAGCAAAAGATTTTTGGCCAATTCGTCCGCGGACAAAGCGCCCATCAGCCGGATGTTCAGCCCTTCCAGACTGTCGACGTCCCTCAATTTGCAGACCAGCCGTACCAACGCGTCTTTTTCCTTCAAACCTGCCACCAGCCAGGTGAAGGGGATTCGATTTTCTGTGAGGATGCGGGCTGTGTCGACGATCGTTTCAAAACCTTTGTATAAGGGGGGGCTGGAGGTGGTAAAAAAGATAGGAGGTGCATCCTGACGGGGTTCCCATTTCATATCGTAGAATTGCTTCCGTAGCACTTCATCGACGTGAAAATAATGTGCGTCCGGGGCCATGACCCGGCAAACACGTCTGTCCCAGTCTGTTCTTCCGGCAACGTATTTTGCGTTTTTCAGTATCTCCTGTTCAGTCTTTGCTCTTTTTTTCCATATGGTATAATCGACCCCGAAAAAAGGGTAACCTGCTTTTAGCTGCTGTGGCAGGCTGGGCATGTCCAGACCGGCAAAATACTTCTTTTCATAGACGGTAAGAACTCCCTGGATGGAGATAAGAACGGGAATATCCCGTATATGTTTAACGATCAGGCCGAAGGGGGACTCCGTTCCATGAACATGGATGACATCGGGTTTGAAGTCATGTATGATCTGAAGGAAATGAGGGAGATTCTCCTCATATTCCGTCTTGCGGGTGACCCTGTTGAGCAGTCTCGTCTTTTTGCTGTAACCTATTCTACGGACAGGGTAATAATGTGTTTTGCCTGCTGTGAACGGGGCCAGTTGATCGTCGGAATAAAAAACGAAGCCAAGTTCGACATCCGGAGAGCTTTCCACGGCATGCTGGAGTGAAGCGATCCATCCTCCTCCACCGAATGAATTATTGCCACGATGTTGACTTAGCCCCGGAGTGATGGAAAACCACAGTACCCGCAATGGCTTTTCGTTCTTTACCATATTGCCGTAAATATACTCTTAATTTATTAGTGTCTTATTTAGCGTATATGGCAGCAATCGTTAGAAATATATTATTGAGCGTCGCCGCTGATGCTGGGCAGGACCACTTTTCCCGGGAAAGTCAGCACAGTGGGAGAGCTCATCCGTATGGAATCTCCTGTGGCTGCCGTCCATTTGATGGCGCCTGTAGCGGCGTTCATAGCATACAGGTTTTTGTCGTAGCTGCCTACGTAGACCGTTCCATTGCTGACGGAGGGGCTTGAATAGACGCGTCCGCCTGTGGCCGTGCTCCATATGGAGGCGCCTGTGGCGGCGTCAAAAGCATAGAGCTTTTTATCAAAGCTGCCTACGTAGACCGTTCCATTGCCGACGGTGGGACTGGAGCCAATCCTGCCTGTGGTGGGTGATTTCCACTTTCTTGCACCGGTGACGGCATCGAAAGCATATAAGTATCCATCGTAGCTGCCTACATAGACCACTCCATTGCTGATGGTGGGGCTGGAACCAATGCTGTCGCTGGTGGCTGATCTCCATTTGAGGCCACCGGTGGCCGCGTCGAAAGCGTACAGGTACCTATCGAAGCTGCCCACATATACGATACCGTTACTGACGGCTGGGCTGGAAATGATCGTGTCGCCTGCGGAGGCGCTCCAGACTTTTGCACCTGTTTCTGAATTGTATGCATAGATATTCCCGTCCTGGCTGCCGATGTAGACCACTCCATTGGAATAAGTGGGGCTCGAGTAGAGGTATTTATTGGGAGAAGGCACGACCGACCATTTTTGGCTGCCGTTCTTATTGACGCCATAGAGGGTGCCGGTGGACCAGGTGGATATGTAAATGGCATTGGGACCTACCGTCGGGCTGGCGATGATGGGGCCGCCTGTGCGGAATTCCCAGCGTTTGTTGCCTGAAATGGGATCGAGGGCGTATAGCCGCTGGTTGGTGCCGCCGAAGTATAATATACCGTCGCTGCTGATGGTGGCGGAGGATTCGATGTCACCGGTGACATCGGTGGTTTTATATCTCCAGACCCTGGCGCCCGTACCTGCGTAGAAGCAATACATATAGGTGTCCTGGCTGCCGATGTATACGAATCGGTCGTCGTTGGGATCCGGCGTGGGGGAATAAATGATATTCGACGGCAGGGTGGTGTCTCCCTGGACGCCTACGGCCATGACTTTATAGTAATAATCTGTTTTGGATGTGAGTCCGGTAAGGCGGGCGGAGTCAGTCTTTACCACCAGCGGATTGTACCCGGTCAGCGGATGGTTGAAATTGCTGTCCGTGGCTACATAAAGAAGGTAGCTGATGGCGGCGACCTTCTCCCAATCAGCTGTAAACGCAGTAGGCATTACGTTTTGTGCGAGGTAGGCTTCCGGAGATTTAAAGGGCAAGGGAGCAGACTTATCTTTTTTACAGGCGCATAGAATGACGAGGCTTAGGGCGGCAAGTTGCAAGCCTTTGTTTGACCAACGGGGTGACAGATTCATACAGAGTTGAATTGATGAATAAATGATTACCTAAATGGAATCATAGGAAGTGAGGACGCCGGAATGTCCATGGGATATCGATACCTGGCTTAGGCAATTGATGATCTTAGCGGGGGTTGAGGGTCGTTCTTCTGTAGGACTTTGAAGGGTGTAGTTGTAAAATTATGATGCAAATATAGGCTTATTTTTTAAACAATACAATAGAACTAAAGGGTTGAAGCGTAAAATTCCCCTGGTAGACCTTTCCGCCGACATCCTGATAAGTGCTGGTGAGGCCCACCGTGATGGCGGATTTGGATGGGTTGGTTCTGAAAAGGTAATTTTTGCTGGGGTCGTTCTTTGTAACATCGGCCTGGTACAGATCGATATTATCGACATAGATCCGGGGATCGATCTGGTTCATCTGGAAGACGAGGCCGCATATAGGGTCGCCATCCGTGGTCTTTTCAAAGACGACAGTGTTATTAGTAGAGGGCGATGCAGTGCCAACGCTGATCACGTCGCTAATGCAGGGCCAGGGATAGAGGTTCTTTTGCAGAAATACCAGCATAGTGCGAGTGTCGTCGGGTGCATGGATGGTGAAATGCGTGACATAGGACTTGCCGGCTAAGATCGTGCCTACGCCTGTAGAGGCGACCACCCTGGTATTGACGGTTGCGGTGGCAAAAGGTGTAATGAGGGCCCCCTTTGTGTATAAGTTGCTGCCAATCAATTTGTTAATAGTGTAAAGAGGGAAATTCAGGGATGTTTCCGATGAGGTTTGGTCCATCTGATAGGTGCTTTTCCACATTCCCAGGCTTCCGGTGGTGTTGAGCCCTTTCATGCCAAGCCGGAAGAAGGGGCTGCTGCCGTCGATCCGGGCATATTTATTATCGTGCATGTAAGCAAAGGAGGTGAGGGGAGGCGTGCCGTTGACGGCGTCGACTGAACTGGCTTCCATCACGGGCTGGGTGCTCGTGAGCGACACCGCTGTATTGTTTGAAATGTCGTTATTCTGGAACAGGGATGGATTGAAGGCGTGCCGGAGTATGATCTGGCTATTGTTATTAAAGAATGTGTTCTGCTGAACGGTGACGTAGTGTGCGTCCTGTATGAATATCCCGCCTGTACATCTGGTGACGGTGTTGCCTGTGATTGTGGCATAGCCGGAGTTGTAGTCCAGGTAGATGCCGTGGGCGATGCCGGCATGGACGCTGTCCGTACCTGCCGGGCAGGTGGTCCCATTCTGCACGATGTTCCCGGTGATATTTCCTACAGGCCTTTTCGTGGTGGTGGAAATATCGCCTGACCAGGTATAGATGCCGCCTCCGTCATCCTTTACAAAGGCAAAATAATCGACGACATTGTTCAGAATGTTGTTGTTGGCCCCGAAGAAGTCTATACCGCTGTAGCCTGACGAATCTATTTTATTATACTGGACGGTATTGTTGTCGCCGCGGAGGGTAATGGCTATATAGGACTGCATGGGATTGCCCATGCCGGGGATGGTGCCTGTACGGTTGATACGGCAGTCCTGTACCAGGTTGTTGGAGCCGTCGAGTTCCATCCCGTTGTTGCCCGAACGGTCAAGCGACACTCTCAGGAAGGAGATATAATTGCTTTGGATGGTCTTGACACCGTTGACCCCGTTGAAAATGACGGTGCAATCTGAAAAGCTGATGTTGCCGGACTGGATAACATAGATCCCTACCCGGTTAGCGCCTTGCAGGAAGAGCCCCTGAACAGATACATATTGTCTTTTGCTGATGTTGATCAACGTGTCCACTGCGGTGGCGTTGATAGAGATGCCGGAGGGGTCGGAGGTCCAGTACATGTTCATTTTTTTTGTCCTGGGGTCATAGTACCATTCCCCATTCCTGTCCAGTGTCTGCAAACTGTTCTGGATAAAGTACCCAAATTTGTCGGTGGCCTGGTTACTGGAGCCGGTCTTGTACCGGATGGTATTGCCTGAATGCTGTAGTATGGAATCTCTTTCTATTACCCAGGTGTATTTCCGGAGTACAAGGTCTGCACCCGTCCAGTTGGGGCCGCTGCTCAGGCTGGCGTCCGTAATGCTGGTGGTATCGGCATGGGATTGTACTCTGGCGTATCCTCCGTTGGCGGCATCTCTGTTAGGCCAGCGTCCCATGGGTTGAAGGGAATCGCCTACCTTGACCATATTTACCCTAAGCCCGCAACTGCCGCAGGGGCTCTGCCAGATATTTCCGCCGGCGGATGTCCAGCCCTTCAATGTAGAGAATCCGCTGATCATGGGCGCAAACCCTGTCCCGAAGGCAGCGATCACGATGGGATTGCCGGCTACGCCGGATTGTGTGACGCGGATCGAGCCTACGAAAAAGCTGCCGCGCTGGAGGAACGCGGTGTCGCCGGGTTTTAGGCTGGGGAAAATGGCGTTCAGCTTGTCCAGCGTCCTCCAGGGTGTAGACGGGTTCTGCGCTTGCTGGACGCTTCTTCCGTCATCACCTGTATAGCTTGAAAAATAATAGTTAGTGGCCCGGGCGGATAAGACGCCTGAAAGAAAGAATACTAATACTATTGTGAATGTTTTCATGTTACCCCTTTTGACGGAAAAAATTAATTTAAATGGCTAACGACATCGCCAGACGGCAGGTGTTCATAGCACAGTGAACGTGACAGTGTAATGTTGGGAAGTACAGATATCCGTGACCCGGGCGAAATAAGCGCCTGCGGCCAGTTTGGTGGTGAAGTTCACCCTGGCCTGGGTCGCATTATTAAATCTGTTGCTCTGTATGTTGTGCCCGTCGGCTGCCAGGATATCCACCTGCCAGTTGCTGCCTGTCAGGGTATTAAAGGTAAGTTGGATATAGTCCTGTGCGGGATTGGGATAAAGCGTTAGTTTATCATTGCCGGGACGGGTCGTTTTGGGCTGGGCGACGCTTTTTGTTAGGGTATAAAAATAGGTGACGGACAGCAGAGTGGAGTCCTTAAATGTAGCGTCGTAATGGTAGCTTGTATTATTCGTACTATTTACGGTGGACCAGGTCATGGGCGAATAGTTCAACAGGAATCTTCCTGTGCCTTTGAACGACTCAATATTGTCCGTGATGCTGTCCTTATAGTTATAATTGTTGGTTAATAAGGCCGGGTCCTTCCATTGCCATTTGCCATGCTCCAAAGAGAAAGAGTCCACGATATCCTTGTCAACGCTGTCATGGGCGGTGGTCAGGGTGGGGCTGCTGATGGTATTCTGGCGCCCTACGGTGATGGTATAGGTGTCCGATAAGCTGTCCGCCACGTTCCGGAGCGTATAGCCGTAGCGTACGGAAGCCTGCGCCTGGATCCTGACAGCCACCAGGTCACCCTGGCTGGGGTCCCATTGAGCAAAATTAAGCTGATGATCACCCACTCCATTGCCGGTGACGAGGGTGTCGTAAGTTTTGCTCAAAAGCATTGATAATCTGTCATTTGGAGCGGATTGGCCCATTGAAGAAACATGGAGGATAACCCCTGCACAAAGGCCCAGGCACACTTTTTGCATAAGGGGTTTGAGACGTGCTGCTGTCATGCTGTAAAGGATAATTGGAATTTATTAATTATCATTTCTATTGGACTCGCGCCAATGGTTGTGGCGTCTTTTCCCTGCCACCAACTTTATGCCAAAAATACCTCTGCAAATTAATTCTAAAATAAATCCTGTTGTGGTATCTACTGGAATTAGTATATTTATTGTATTACTAACCCATTAATTGTACTTATTATGGCAAAGACCAAGAAAAAGGCCGCGCCTAAAAAGGCTGCAAAAAAAGCTGCACCAAAAAAAGCCGCTAAAAAAGCTGCACCAAAGAAGGCCGCAAAGAAAGCTGCGCCGAAGAAAAAAAGAACACCTAATGCCGCCTTTATGGCTGCGCTCACACCGAGTCCTGCACTTGCGGATGTCATCGGCAGCAAGCCGCTTCCGCGTACGGAGATCGTCAAAAAAATTTGGGAGTATATCAAGAAGAACAATCTCCAGGACAAGGTTAACAAACGCAACATCAATGCGGATGCAAAACTGAAAGTGCTCTTCGGAGGCAAGAGCCAGGTATCCATGTTTGATCTGGCGAAGATCGTAGGGCAGCACGCGAAGTGATAATTATTTTTTCCGAACTGTCCGCCTATTGGTGGACAGTTCTTTTTTTTGGGGTATATGGCAAGTCGCATCCATAGGGTAAGAAAAAATCTACGGCTTGGCATGGCTCTTGCCTGGGCGGCTTCGCCCCGTCTGTTGTTGCGTTATACCTTATTAGACATGTTCAATGCCGTTATGCCGCCTGTATCTGTGTATCTAAGCGCACAGCTTGTAAACAGGATCGCTGATGCGCGTTTGCATGCTACCCATCTGCAGGACATCCTTCCTTTGATAGCAGGTCTTTGGATCACCATTATTATACAGCGATCTGTCGGTGCTTACATCGGCTATGGCCGGAACCTCTTTGTCCGCCGGGTGGAGCTGGAGGCCGAGCGGCGCCTGCTGGCCAAAGCCGCGAAGATCGATATGGGTCATTTTGATAATTCGGATTGGTATGACAGGCTTGCCCGTGCCAGGCGGGATGTTTCCTGGAGGCCGGGGGATCTCACCTGGTCGGTGTTGGGGTTATCGGGAAATATCGTGACCATTATCTTAATGGCGGGGCTGCTGGCCAGTCTGCATTATCTGTTGGTGTTGTTTGCGCTGGCGGCCGCCGTATTCTCCCTGGTGATCGAAAGTCGTATCACCTCCAAACTGTACAAATATTTTTACAAAGAGACGCCGGAGGAAAGAGAACGTCAATACATTGGCGATATGTTTGTCCAATCCCGTTCCATCAAGGAAATAAGGGCTTTTGTGTTGGGGGATTATTTGCTGGAGCGGCATCGTAAATTATCGGAGGGCCTTTTTAAACAAAGAGAGGTTATCTATCGCAGCGGCACCAGGATCTCGATGGTCAGCGGTATTGTGGCGGGCACTATTCTCGGGCTTGCCTATGTGTTTGTGGCTATCCGTGGTATTTCAGGGGCTATCGATCCCGGAGGTGTCGTGCTTGTTATTGGCGCCTTTGCGGCTGTCTCAGGCACATTGGGACAGATCACCAGCACTTTTGTAGCCGTCGATCAGCATACGACTTTTCTGGAAGATTATTTTTCCTTCCTGGCCATCGAACCTTTGCTGTCTGTTCCGGCCAATCCCCGTCCAATTCCTCCCGGGATCATCGGGGATATTATATTTGACAATGTCGGTTTTTCCTATCCGGGCGGGAATGGACCGGCGGTGGAGGGGCTCCACCTGCATATTCGTAGCGGAGAGCTGATAGCGTTGGTGGGAGAGAACGGGGCTGGTAAAAGCACCCTGGTGAAATTACTCCTGCGATTTTATGATGTACAAAAAGGGGCGATACGCATCGGGGGCACCGACATAAGAGAGATAGACCCGGAGGTATTGCGCAGTCGTATTGGCGTGCTGTTCCAGGATTATGCTACCTATGAGCTGTCGGTGAAGGAGAATATCATCATGGGTTGGCCTTACAGGGATATCGAGGACGAACGGGTAGCCAAGGCTTTAAAAGATTCCCGCAGCGAATGGCTGGTGAAAAAATTGCCGCAGGGGCTTGAATCAAAGGTTGGGCGGCTTTTTGAAGGCGGTCACGACCTTTCCGGGGGAGAGTGGCAGCGTCTGGCGCTGGCGCGCATCATGTACAGGGATGCCGACGTCTGGATACTGGATGAACCCACTTCTTCGCTGGACCCCGAGGCGGAAGCAGCCATCTTTGCGGAGCTGAAAGAAAACCTGAGGGGGCGTATCGGTATCGTTATCTCCCACCGGTTTTCCACCGTACGCATCGCCGATCGTATCGCTGTGATCGATAATGGGCAGGTGACGGAACTTGGCAGTCACGAAGAATTGCTGCGCGCTGGGAAACGTTATGCTCAACTGTTCGAGTTGCAGGCCGCGGGTTATCGCTGAGCGTCTTCCAGGGATAGCTATCGTCCGTTGGCCCGCAGGACGGTGATGTCCTTTTTATCGTCGTCGTCGTAGGTCTTTTTGACGACATAATGCCATTGTTTTTCAGACACATCTACAAAGAAGACATCGCCCTTTTTGTGGGCGGCGACGGCGTCCTGGAATTCCTTTGGCATCATTTCTTCGCCAAAAAACCAGCCGGTGTCGCCATGGGTGGTATTGCCGTCCATGGTATATTGGTCGGACAGTTGTTCGAAGTTGGCGCCTGCGTTCGCTTTTTCAACGACGATCTTTTTGAGACTGTCTATCTGGGAGTTAGAGAGGGAACCTCCGTCCAGGAATATATAGTTTGCGCGGTATTTTACCGTTTCCGTATGTTCCAGGACTTTATAGGTGACGTAGCCGACGGAGAAGATGTCCCCCTTGTTCTGACGTAATAACCGCTTGTCGATCAATGTTGTGTCTTTTCCTGCGGAGAGGCGGAGCAGGGCAGGTTTGAGGGCCTTGTTGGCATCCATCCAGGATTGCGCCTGTTGGACGGTGCCGATGCTTTTAAACTGATCAGTCACGGTGGCCTGTGCGAATATCGATGTTGAAGTGAAGAGCAGTAAGCCTGCCAGTATGATTTTCATATCCAGATCCGATTTTAAGTTTATGAAGGTACTACTTTTTATAGTACGCTTACTATCGGGACTATACGTTGAAGGGAGGGGTATAGTTGCCTGACGGCAGTGCATGGTATCGCTTTATCTGCCGGAGGGAAGGTTTTTTTTGCTTAATTTCACCGTTTGGAATCTGTACTTACAATAAAGGAGTATGAACTCATGTTCAGGCGGCATTACAAATTCCTCTGTGTGGTAGCTTATGGTATACTAAAGGACGAGGATGCAGCTGAAGACATTGTGCAGGATTTTTTCCTCAGTTTGTGGCAGCGTCGCGCTGAGGTCACACTCCTTCTCTCTTTCCAGGCATATGCCGTCCGGGCGGTGAAAAACCTCTCTATCAGCCATCTTCGCAAAAAACAGACACTATCCGATGAGCATCTGCGTGTTGTCGCGGATGAGCCGGACCCTTTGGAAGAAAAAGAGATCTTTCTTTCCGGCGAGACTATCACCGCAAGGGTAATGGAAGTGGTGGAATCGTTGCCTGCGGAAAGAAAAAAGATATTTCTATTGCATGTCATCGACAGGCTCAGCTATGCCCAGATAGCTGAAAAGAACAATATCTCCCTGAATACCGTAAAGACCCAGATGAAAAAGGCTTATGCTTTTATCCGGGCGCAGGTGTCTGGAGACACCTTAGGTATTATTCTGCTTTCAATATGGTTTCGTGATTTTTAGTCGTCTGATAATCAGCTGCCAATAATTTTTTTAAAAAAAATTTCCAAATCGATCACCCTGCAGGCATACTTCTGCGACTTAAATATTAAGCGATGGATAAGCAACCACAAATATGGGAAGAAGTGCTTAGGGCCGTGAACAACGGACAGCAGCCGACCGAAGCGCAATGGCACGGTTTGACGCCGGGTGAGCGGGAATTGATAGAGAGCTTACGGCAGCAGGCGTTGACGTCCGATGCGGTGGCCTTTATGGGGCGTGTGGATGAAGATCGGGCCTGGCGGCGGCTGAAGTCGTCCGCCCGTCTGCCAACACAGTTGTCCGGTAGGGTCATACGTATGCGTTTGCTGCGTTATGCTGCCATATTCGCCGGGGTGGTGGTGCTGGGAGCAGGGGCCGTATTTTTTCTTCGGAAGAGTGATGCGCCACGGCCGGTGATCGCGGGGACTTATATTACACCGCCGGCCAATCACAAGCGGGCGATGCTGGTGCTGGATGACGGCCGGCGTGTCGAACTGGACAAGATCCCTGATTCAAGGATACAGCAGGGACAGGCGGAGATCGAGATCGTCAATGCCGACACGAGTTCGCTCAGGTACGTTGCTGGAACAGGGACCATACATCCAGCGGGCTTTAATACGCTAATCATCCCCAGGGGAGGGGAATATAAAATCCAACTGGCTGATGGGACCGAGGTCTGGCTGAATGCGGAAACGCAGCTGCGTTATCCTGCTCATTTTGGCGGATCGGCAAAGCGGGAGGTTTTTCTGGAGGCCGGCGAGGCTTATTTCAAGGTGGCGCCGAATGCCGGGCAACCTTTTGTGGTCCGGACAGGCGGTATGGATATCCAGGTATTGGGAACGGAGTTCAACATCAATACTTATACAAGGGAATATGCAACGACCCTGGTGAACGGATCTGTAAGGGTGAGCGCCGGTGGCGCAGGGACATTGCTGCGGCCGGATCAACAGGCTGTGTACACCGGAGGAGGGTTTACCAGGATGGACGTCGATGTAGAGCCGTATGTAGCCTGGAGAGAAGGGCAGATGATATTTACAGAGGCTTCACTGGAAGATGTGATGAGCAGCATTGCCAGGCAGTATGATTTTAAAGTGGAGTTTATGACGCCGCAATTGAAGGGACGTAGATTTGGCGGCAGGCTTAGAAAGACGCAGCACATTGAAGACATTCTTGCCGTCATTGGAAAGGTAGGCGAGGTACAATTCAGCATCAAGGAGAAAACCATTTTTGTAGGAGAGGCTCTATATAAATAAATCAACCAAAACTAAACAAAACGCTCATGAACAATCTTGTGCATGGGGCGCTACGCAGTCTGCTGCTGGCTGTGGTAGTCCTTCTTATGCTTTCGGTGAAAGCCCAGGACACGGAGAAACTGGTGTCCCTCGATCTAAAAAATGCCCGTCTTTCAGACGCGGTGAAAGAAGTCAGGAGACAAACGGACATGAACTTTTTTTACAGTGTCGACGACCTGAACAAGTATCCCAACGTTACGATCAATGTCAGCAGGAAAAAGGTGTCCGAGGTGCTGGACCTGTTGCTGGCAGGCACGGACATGCAGTATTCCATCGAAAAGAGTACAGTGGTCATCAAGCACAAGACTTCCCCGGTCCCTGTCAGGCCCCTGACGGATTCGACGGTCCATGTCAGCGGTGTTGTGCTGTCGCCCGGCGGCAGCCCTTTGTCCGGGGCCAGTGTGATGGATATGACATCGGGGAGGTCGACCATTACGGACGCAAGCGGTAAGTATACGCTGTTGGTCCGTCACAGGGCTATTCTGAAGATCACCTATATAGGTATGAAGCCGCAGCAGGTGACTGTCCGGGGGGAAGGTGCGAGCGTTGTAACGCAAAACATACATATGCAGACGGCGCCCGCGGAGATGGGGGAAGCGGTGGTGACGGGATACCAGACCATTCGCAGATCGGAGATGGTTGGCTCTGCGAATACCGTGAACCGTAAAGACCTTTTTTATGACGGTACGAATACGCTGGAGCAGATGCTGCAGGGCAAACTGCCGGGAGTGGTGGTCACCAATCAAAACGGCGAGATCGGCACAAGACAGAAAGTGCGGGTGCGGGGTACCTCTACCTTGCTGAGCAACCAGGAGCCTGTATGGGTGGTGGACGGCATTATCCAGGAGGACCCTATCCCTTTTAATGCGCAGGGTTTGAATGACCTTGGGAATAATTTCGATATGATCCGGAATTACATCGGGAATGGGATTGCCTGGCTCAATCCGAACGACATTGAGGATGTTACGGTACTGAAGGATGCGGCCGCGACGGTGCTGTATGGTGTAAAGGCCGCCAATGGCGTCATCGTGATCAAGACCAAGAAGGGTAAGCAAGGACGTATGTCCGTGAACTACAGCGGCGGGATGGCTATAACGGAACGTTTGAATTATGACCGGCTGAACCTGATGAACTCCAAGGAGAGGATAGATGTTTCCCGGGAGATCTATGAGAAAAGGCTGCTGGGTTCTCCCGATCCCAGCGGCGTGGGGTATGAGTATGCCCTTCGCCAATACCTGAACAAGCAGATCAGCTATGACGAGTTCAACAGCATGGTCAAGCAGATGGAGGTGCAGAATACAGATTGGATGAAGATACTGTACCGTACGCCTTTTAGCCACAACCATAGCCTGAGTATTTCCGGAGGTACGGATAAAGTGACCTACTATACATCCGTCTCCGGCAGTGAAAGATTCGGTACCGCCAAGGGCAACGATTCCCGGCTCCTGAGCGCTTCTCTCAACCTGGATGCGCGGCTGAGCGATAAGATCACGGTCGGCATGCGGTTGAACACCAATTATACAAAGACGGATGGCTTTTATACGGTGGACCCTTTTACGTATGCACAGGAGACGAGCCGGGCCATCCCCGCTTTTGATGCGCAGGGCAAACCCGTATTCTATGACTTGTACTATAATGGTTATTTCATGAAGTTCAATATCCAGAACGAGCTGGCGGAGACGGGCAATACCAATGATCAGCGCAGTTTTAACGGGAATGTCAATCTGAACTATACGATCCTGCCCGGTCTGCGTTTTGAGAGTTTGTTTGGCGCGAATTCCACCAATGCGGTGGGGGAGGCTTTTGCATCGGAATACAGCTATTATATCAGCCGGTTTTTCCGCGAGTATGAATACGGGGCGTATGGAGTAGGAAGCGTAGAATATCAACAATCCAGACTGCCGCATGGCGGCGAATTCAAATCCACGGAGAACCGTACTACTGCCATCAACTGGAGGAATAGCCTGGCGTATAACAAACTGTGGGGTCGTCATCGTTTTGGCGCCCTGGTGGGAGAAGAGACACGCAGCGTCAAGCAGAACGGCGTGTCAACGCTGACCTATGGCTATTTCCCCGACAGGGGCAGGAATATCACGCTGCCTCCGAGAACGATAACGAGATATGGGGCCGTGATAGCAAATCCCATCTATGATAACATGGGAACGACGATCCTTGACCGGCAGTCCAATTTCCTTTCTTATTATGGAAGTCTTACCTATTCCTATGACGAGCGGTATGTGTGGTCGGGCAGTTTGCGTTCGGATGCTTCCAACAGATTTGGCCAGGACAAGCGGCATCGTTTTTTGCCCGTGTGGGCTACGGGGGTACGTTGGAATGTCCACAACGAGCCCTGGATGCAGGAGCAAACCTGGATAAGCGAGTTAAATCTCCGTGCTTCTTATGGATGGCAGGGAAATGTGGCTGAAAATTTTGGTCCGGACCTGATCGCGCAACTTCCGTCCAGCGTGGTAAATCCCACCACCGGGGAGTATGAACTGACGATCAAGTCGCTGCCCTATGCCGACCTGCGATGGGAAAAAACAAAAACGGTCAACCTGGGTCTTGATCTGGGCTTTGCGAAGAACAGGTTTATCATGTCTGTGGAATATTATCACAAGCGGACGGATGACATGATCATCTATAAGGATATACCGGTGTCCTATGGTATACCTTCCCTGCCCGTGAATGCCGGAACGATGTTGAACAAGGGGGTGGAGCTGACGGTCAGCGGTACCCTGGTCCGCACCAAGGATGTCGTATGGAATATGTCGTTGAACACATCCCGGAATACGAATTCGCTGAACACGCAGGTGGAGAACACGAATACCTGGCAGACGGCGGCGGCGGGGAAATGGTATAAGAAGGGGTATGCGGTGTCCTCTTTCTGGGTATGGCCGTTGCAGGGGCTGGACCCGGCCAATGGATACCCGGTATTCCATATGCCTACCAAGGCTGAAAACCCCAATATCGACAGCGATCCTACCTCTTATCTGAAATATGCCGGCAAGTTGGATCCTGACTTCCAGGCAGGGATCTCCAGCTCAGTACGATGGAAGTCGCTGACCTTATCCACCTCCTTCACCTGGCAGTTGGGCGGTAAAAAGCTTTTGTATAAGATGTTCAATCTGCCCTATGGGCAGTTGCCCAGCGCTTATTCCAACCTACCCAAGGAATTTGTGAACAGGTGGCGGCAGCCGGGAGACGAGAAAAAGACGAATATTCCCAGCATCCCCTCGCTGATATACAACCCGGCAAAGAATATGTATGAAGCGCCGTATATGCTTGGCGTACCCAATGGCACTATCGATGAGACGGAGTACCTGTATGACATGTACAATTTTTCGGATGCGCGGGTGGTGAGCGCTTCTTTCCTGCGATGCAATAATATTTCAGTGACTTACAACGTGCCTGAAAAATGGTTGAGACACGCGGTGAAGAACGTTTCACTGACGGGTGCGGTAGCGAGTCCCTTTATCATCGTAAGCAAGGATTTTAAAGGAATGGACCCTGAGGTAGCTACGGGCGGCCAGCCTATACCTCGGGTGTATTCGGCCATCGTAAATGTAAGTTTTTAATCCTCAAAAGATATTACAATGAACAAGCTATATAGGATCATAATAGGAGTGCTGCTCTCCCTGGGTTTACCCGGATGCAGCAAGCATTTCCTGGATGAAAAGAGCCAAGATGAGGTAAAACCCACCACCGTCGCTGAACTGCAGGAGCTGTTGATGGGTACTGTCTATCCTGCCGGCCAAAAGAATACGAGTTTTCAGTCCTATGTGGACATGATGACGGATGATATAACCAGCAATTTTAATCCTGATGTCAAGACTATAACGTTGTATAAATATTATGCCGGGCCGTTCACCTGGCAGGCGGATATGTTCGAGTCCATGACGGCGGCACAGACGCCGAATGCGATAGACACGTATGAACATTATTACCGGAGGATCATGGGTTGTAATGCCGTATTGGACCTGATCGACAAAGTGCGGGGGGATGTGGATGCCAGGGAGAATGTGCGGGGCCAGGCGCTGGCGATGCGGTCATACTTCTATCTTATGCTGGTGAATTTATTCGGACAGCCTTATAATGCAAAGGGGGTGGATATTTCCACCAGTCCCGGTGTGGAGCTGATCCTTTCTTCTACTGTGCGTGATGATTATCCCAGCAGGGCGTCTGTAGGAAAAGTTTATCAGCAGGTGGAGGAAGACCTGTTAAAGGCCCTGCCTCTGATGGAGCAGTATGGGACGGATAACAGCAAGTTCAAGGTGACGGATATGTTCGTGTACACGCTTCTTTCCCGGATGTACCTGTACATGGAAAAATGGGATTCGGCGCAGTTATTTGCCACCAAGGGATTGGAGAAAAACCCCAACCTGGTGAACCTTGCAAGCATATCCTACCCCTCGTATGCATACCAGGTACCTGCGACGGGCGTATATGATATCAACAGCAAGGAAGCCATCTGGCTGGGCTATGCGAACATGTACGAATATGCCGGCTTGAACACGTCCAGACCTTATGGACCTATTCCCTTCTGTGTCTCATCGGATTTGCGAAGCAAATACGACTTTACCAGGACGAACACCACCAACCGGGGCGATCTTCGTATGCGGTATTTCTATTCATGGGATTATGAGGATTATGATTGGACGATACCTGCGCCTATCTCGGGATCAAGGTATTCAAACGCCCTTACTACCAGCAGTCCCATCAAGGGTATGCGGGTGGCCGAGCTGTATCTCAACCGGGCCGAAAGTTATATTCAGCAATACCTGAAGAATGGGGACGAGTCCATGCGGACGGCAGCCCTGGCGGACCTGAACTATCTGCGCAGCTATCGTTATGATACGCGCAATGTGCCTTATGTAAATGTGGACTACACTGGTCAGGCGCTGTTGGATTTCTGCCGGGACGAGCGGCGGCGGGAGCTGGCTTTTGAGGACCATCGCTGGTTCGACCTGCGGCGGTATGGCATGCCTGAGATCCACCATATCTTCCAGATGACGTCCAGCCAGTCCCCGGTGGATTATGTATTGCACCAGGGAGACAAGCGGTACGTATTGCCCATACCCCGTTCAGTGCTGTTGAAGAACCCTTCCATGCAGCCGAATCCTTAACATGTTAAACAGATAATCATGAAGCAATTACTATATATACTGATCATGGCGCTGTCGTCGGGTGTGATGACGGGATGCAAAAAGGAAGCAAAGCTGACGCCAACGACAAAGCCGGAAAATGTTTATGGCGATCCGACCCTGCCACAGGGCAATCATCCCTATGACGCGGATATACAGCAACTATTCCAGAAGTATCGTACCCTTTTTCTCTATAAGTATCAGCACCGCGATCTGTATTATAATGTCAGCGAAAACCTGGAAGGTACTTATGACACGGCTGCCGACCAGATCACCAAGCCCGGGTGGTTCGATGTGCCCGCGAATGAGCAGTACGTCGGCATGCAGCTGGACCTGCTGAAAGACATATGGCTGAAATACTATCCTGATTCATTACTACGGAAGGGGCTGCCACAGAAAGTGTACCTGCTGGACAGTCTTTATTTTGCCGCTCTTCCCTATCCTTATACGGCACATGGTAAACCAAGTGGATTTATAAACTCGGATTACATCGGGGACGGTTTTTCGGGAGGGGACTTTATCGTCGCCACCTGGGGCGGCACCCGGATCACGGGCATGACGCAGACAGACAAGTATACATTAAAAGCAAGACTGAACGCGGCATTTCTGGCTTTTGCGCACAAACAGGGTGCTGTCAGGGTCAGCGCCGCATTCACCGGGCTCACCGATTATTCCAGCCTAAACTGGTCCAATTACCAGGACATGGGTGTCATCGATTATTATTATGCCGGCACTCCTTACAAGGACTGGGACAAATTTATGGAAACGATCGTATCCAATTCCTATGATGTATTGACCTCTCCGGGATATATATTGTCCCCTGACACGGACACCAAGGGGGTGTACCGGAAAAAATACGACATCATGATCAATTATTTCAAAACCACATTTGGCGTAGACCTCCAGGCCATCGGCAACGCAGGATTATAGTAAAAAGACATATGGAAGAACCAATCATAAAAGTAGAAAAATTATCACACAGGTACAGTACCCAGTGGGCCATTCGGGATATTGACTTCGAGATCAGAAAGAATGGAATTTACGGATTGCTGGGCTCCAACGGGGCCGGCAAATCCACGACAATGAATATTATGTGTGGGGTATTGCGACAGACGGAAGGAAATGTGTATATCAGGGGTATCAATATACGGGAGAACCCGGTGGAGGCCAAACGTCGCATTGGCTTCCTTCCTCAGAAGCCCCCTCTGCATACGGACCTGACGGTAGAAGAGTACCTGAAGTATTGCGCGAAGTTGAGACATATTCCGGGTAAGGAGATGGAAAAGGCGATCTCGGCCGTAATGGAGCGCTGCGTCATCGCTCATTTCAGGAAGCGTCTGATACGGAACCTGTCCGGAGGATATCAGCAGCGGGTGGGGATTGCGCAGGCCATCATCCACAACCCTGAGTTCGTAGTGCTGGATGAGCCGACGAATGGCCTTGACCCCAACCAGATCATTGAGATCCGGGGTCTTGTCAGGGAGATCGCCGCCGAACGGACGGTGATCCTCTCGACCCATATCCTTTCCGAGGTGCAGGCTACCTGTGATTACATCCGTATGATCGAGCAGGGGAGGGTGGTATTTGCCGGCACGGTAGACGAATTTGACAATTATATCGTCCCAAACACACTGATCGTATCCATGATCTCGATGCCTCCCGCAGAGGAACTGCGCAGCATACCCGGCGTGGTAGGTGTGGAAGAGCTGGGAGGACCGAAATACAGGCTCAGGTTCTCCGATGGACAGGATGTAAAGGAGCGGGTGGTCGAAACCAGCGTTGCAAGGGGCTGGCGACTGACGGAGATCTTTGCCGAAAAGAGCTCGCTGGATGCCATTTTTGCCGAATTGTCAAAAAAGTAAATTATTAAAACAGGAAAAGTCAGTATACATGAAGACTGTATTTACGATAGCGCGAACGGAGTTGCAAACCTTATTCTTTTCACCCGTGGCCTGGTTGATCCTCGTCATTTTTACTTTCCAGGTGAGCATGAGTTTCTCCACGGCGACGGATAGCTGGGTGCAGTTTTTTTCCCAGGGGTATAAGCAGGCCGGTATCTCCCTGGATGTTTTTGCCAATCCGCAGTATGGTGTATTTACCAACGTGCTGGGATATATGTACCTGTATATACCCTTGCTGACCATGGGTCTGATGAGCCGGGAGTTTGCCAGCGGTTCGATCAAACTATTATATTCCTCTCCCGTGACGAATGGCCAGATCATCCTGGGGAAATATTTTTCGATGATGATCTATGCGTTGATGCTGATCGCGATCCTGTTGGTGTATGTGGTTACGGACTGGTATTTAATTCCCTCTTTCGAGCTGAAAGCGGTGCTCATGGGGCTGCTGGGGATCTACCTTTTAATATGCGCTTATGCGGCTATCGGTCTGTTTATGTCCAGTCTGACGTCCTATCAGGTAGTGGCTGCGATGGGGGCCCTGGCTATTCTCGCCGTATTGAACTATGTCGGCGGTCTGTGGCAGGATATTGCATTTGTGCGGGACATCACCTATTGGCTGTCTATTTCCGGCAGAGCGACCTCGTTCCTCGCCGGTCTGTTCAGCAGTGACGATTTTCTATACTTTATTATCGTGGTAGCGTTGTTCCTGGTGCTGGCCGCCTATCGTCTGCAGGCTGCCCGGCAAAAAAGCCGATGGACAGCGTCCATCTGGAAGTATGCGTGTGTGATCTCTGCGGCCATGCTGCTGGGGTATGCCACCTCCCGCCCCATGCTGAAAAAGTACTATGATGCGACGTCGACGAAGACAAATACGCTTACGGTCAACAGCCAGAAAGTGATCAGCGAGCTCAAGGGCGGTCTGACGATCACCACCTATACGAACATGCTGGACGATAGTCATCTATGGATCGGGATACCCCGTGCTTTCAACCAGGACCTCGACCGGTTTAAACAGTACCTGCGGTTCAAGCCGGAGATAAAAATGAAGTATGTATATTATTATGACACGATAAATAACCCGGGGCTGGCTGCGCGTTATCCACGTCTGACAGACAAACAGCGTGTACAGAAGATACTCGATATCTATGATATGCAGGAAAGCCTGGTGAAGTCCCCGGCGGAGATCAGAAAGGAGATCGATCTCTCGGGAGAAGGGAATGTCTTTGTACGGTCCATTCAGCGGGAGAGCGGGGAACAGACCTTTCTCCGGGTGTTCGATGACCCGGCGATATTACCGGGAGAGACGGAGATCACGGCTGCGCTGAAACGCCTGACCATGCATCTTCCAAAGATCGGGTTTCTGCGGGGGCATGGAGAGCGGGACAACCACAAACAAGGCGACAGGAACTACAACCGATTTGCCCAGGACAAACCATTCCGTTATTCATTGATCAACCAGGGTTTTGATGTGACGGATGTGTCCCTGGAGCAGGAAGTACCGGGGTACATCAATATCATCGTCATCGCCGACATGAGGAACGCGCTGACGGATGTTGAAAAATCCAACCTGGAAAAGTATATTGCCAGGGGAGGGAATATGCTGATAGCGGGAGAAACCAAACGACAGCATGCCATGGACGAACTGGTCGAGCCGCTGGGCGTACGTTTTGTTCCGGGAACATTGGTGCATCCCAGCGAAAATTACCTGGCGGACTTTACTATTGCAAAGCCAACAAAGGAGGCGGGGGAGTTGATCTATATCTATCAGCAGATGTATAAGAACCACCGGGTGGTGACGATGCCCGGCGCCGTCGGTCTGGAATATACAAAGGACAAGGGTTTTGACGTGACGCAGTTGTTCAGGTCCGACTCCGCCAGCTGGAATGAGGTAGAGACGACGGATTTTATCGACGATACGGCGCGATTGCACCCGGCGGCCGGAGAGGTGCAGAAATCCTATGCCACGGGGCTGGCGTTGTCCAGGAAGGTCGGTGAGAAGATGCAGAAGATCGTGCTCCTGGGAGACGCGGACTGTATCAGCAACGGAGAGATCAGCATTGGCAGGAATGGAATACAGGCTGCGAATTACTCCGTTATTACCGGGGCTTTTTACTGGATGTCGGATAATGAAGTGCCTATCGATGTCCGCAGACCACCCTTACCCGATGACAAGATATCGCTGGACAAAAAGAGCATGGCCACCACAAAGATCATGCTGATGTGGGTATTCCCGGGCATCCTGGCCTTGTGTGCCATCCTGCTTTGGATCCGGAGGAGAGGAAGATAACATAAAAACGGACTATCATGGCTTTTATCATAGACAAACAGACTTTGGATGATCTGAATATCCTGGGCAGGCACCGGGGAGGGTCCGTCTATCGCCTGTTCAATACGACCCGTACCAGGGGCGGCGCACAGATACTGGAGGAGATGTTTCAATACCCCTTAGCTGATGAGCATAAGATCCGGCAGCGGAGCGAGATCATACAATATTTCCAGGAAAAGGATCTCACCTTCCCATTCAGGAACGAGGCATTCGACGTCCTCGAATATTATCTGGAAAATACGGATGAGCGGACCATGCTCGCGGCGGAAGAAGACACGTTACAGCGGAAACTACGCGGATTCGTGGGGTCAGACACTGTATTTGAACAGCTGCATAAGGGGGTGGTTTCCTGTATCGAAGTCTTCCACGGTCTTCATGACCTTTTGGTTACGATGGATGCGGAACACGCAGTGCGTGCTTTCCGGCCGGAAGTCAGGGAGATGCGGGCCTTATTGTCGGATGAGCAGCTTAGCTGGATGTATGGGGAGAAGGACAGCAGGAAGCTGGCGTACGCGGTTGTCGCAAAGTACGACAAGATCCTTCGTTTTGCAGCCAGGGACAAGATCCGGCGGCTGCTGTATTACATCTATCATATGGATGTATACATGGCTGTCGCCCATGTGGCCCGTACCCGGAGCTTTGTGTTTGCGCATGTTTTGGGAACAAGCGAGAATGCGTTGCAGATCGAGGGGATGTACCATCCTTTGCTAAAAGATCCGGTGGCTAATTCCCTAGGGGTGGACAGCAGCAGTAATGTCATATTTCTCACGGGAGCCAATATGGCGGGCAAGTCCACTTTTATGAAAACCTTTGGTATACTGGTGTACCTGGCCCATATGGGTTTCCCCGTACCGGCAAAGCGGATGGGATTCTCCGTGCGCAGCGGCATGTTCACCACGATCAACCTGGCGGACAATCTGAACATGGGGTATAGTCATTTTTATGCGGAGGTCCTTCGGCTCAAGAAAGTAGCGGAGCAGGCAGGTCGTACGGAGAACCTGGTGGTTATTTTTGACGAGCTGTTCCGGGGCACCAACGTAAAGGACGCCTATGATGCGACGGTGGCTGTGACAGAAGCTTTTGCCGAAAAGAAGAATTGTACGTTCGTTATTTCCACGCATATCATCGAAGCCGGAGAGCCGTTGCGGGAGAAGTGCGATAATATCAATTTTGTCTATTTCCCAACTGTGATGAACGGAAGTATTCCCACGTATACCTACCGGCTGACATCCGGCATTACCAATGACAGACATGGCATGATGATCGTCCGGAATGAGAAGATCATCGATATCATCGGGGACCGGCAGCGTAAAAGAAATCCGGAGGCGACGGGTTTTGCGGTGGATAAGCAGACCCTGGATGACCTTAACCTGGTAGGAAAGTATAAAGGGAATTCCATTTTTAATTTATTTGATCACACACATACCCGCGGCGGCGCACAGTTATTGGAGTCGATGTTCCTTCATCCGCTGACGGAGGCGGAAGCGATCAATGCCCGCAGCAGCATCTTCCAGTATTTCCAGACAAAGGCTGTGAAATTCCCTGTGAGCAAGGAGTTGTGCGACGACGTGGAGCATTACTTGAGCAGCGTCGGGGGAGGCAGCACCATCGGGTCTGCGCTGACCGTCGGACGAAAAAGATTGCTGCGTGATATCGCCTCTGATAAGGAATATGAAATGATCCATACGGGGATATTGTCCCTCATCAGGTTCATGCATATATTGAATGGTTTTTTTGCCGGGCTGGGATCGGGTATGTTAGATTATCCTTACCGGGAAACCATCCTGGAGGTGAAAGAGATCTTTAATAGCCCCGCATTAAAGAAAGTGATGGCAGAACAGGGGACGGCCAAACTGTCTTTTTTGAAGGTAGTTCAGTATGACCACTTATTACGGCAGGTGTACCGGGAGAAACTGAGACGGGTGATGGAGGTGACGTACGAGATCGATGTGTATACTACGGTTTCCAGGGTTGCAGAGGAGCGTAAGTTCTCTTATGCCTGGGCTACACACTTTGTAGACGGGGAGAACCGGATAGATATGATCAACCTGTATCATCCCCAGTTGCCGGGCGCTGTTGCCAACAGCGTCCGTACAGATCATATGCGTAATATGATCTTCCTCACCGGGGCCAATATGGCGGGTAAGTCCACCTTTATGAAATCTTTTGGTATTGCGGTGTACCTGGCGCATATGGGATTCCCTGTGGCAGCGGAAGGTATGATGTTCTCCGTACAGGACGGGATCTATACTTCCATCAATGTCGCCGACAGCCTGGATATGGGGTATAGCCATTTTTATGCGGAGGTGCTGCGGGTCAAATATGTAGCGGAAGAGATCAGCCGGGGCAAGAACCTGGTAGTCATCTTTGACGAACTATTCAAGGGCACCAATGTAAAAGACGCCTATGACGCCACCGTGGCTGTTACGGAGGCTTTTGCGGAGAACAGGAATGGAAGTTTTATCGTTTCCACTCATATTACCGAGGCGGGCCAGCACCTGCGGGAACATTGTCCTCATATGAAGTTTGTTTACTTTCCCACGGTGATGGATAAGGGTGTGCCGCGGTATACTTACCGGCTGCAGGATGGCATATCCAGCGACAGACATGGGATGATGATCATTGAGAATGAGGGGATCGTCGATATTATAAAGGGCAAAGAGGCCCGCCATCCGGCGGACCTCTTTTAATTGTTATTTACTTCCTGCACCGATGAAGGTGAAGCTACCCGTCGGCAGGTAGAGGTCCTGACCGTTCCGGAGGGTATCATATGCTTTCTGGCGTCCTACAGCCTCTGTATATCTGCGGTGTCCATGGCGGAGCACCCAGGCCATTTGTATCTCGACGGCAGCAGGATGGGGCAACAGTTTACCATCGGGGCCCAACAGCTTTACCTTCAGGTCCCCTTTGTAATAGGCTGGTAACGTGATGATCTTTTCGATATGCTGGGCGGGATTGGCGATCTCGATAAGTCCTGTATCGAACTTGGCCATGGGATCTTCGCAGCGCAACGATATCTTCGAACCCGTAGGAACATTCCTGCATTGTACCATGAATGCAAACTGCTCTTCCGTACCATCCTGGTTATAGAATTTCAAAGTTTCTTCCGTGCTGTTCACGGGGTCTACATTGTGCCAGGCGGCAGCCCCGTTGTGGGTGATCCAGGTCTGGGAGTTCCAGTTACCGGGCGCTATTTTCAACGGATCATTTGTTAAAAAATACTCATAGTTCAGTACTGCGATAACGCATATATGATCATGAGAAGTAGGATTGAACGAGAAAGCTTCCGAGGCGCCCCGGGTTCCCTGTCCCATCGGACCAGGTTTGCCATCGATCAGCAGGATACTCCCTTCTTTTTTGCTGGGGTCCTTATCTGTATAACATTGGATCCAGGAAGACGGCGGCTGATTGAAGCCGGCAGTGGTGTAGAACATTTGTACTTTTGGTGTGATATTTCCCAGGAAAGCCATGTTCTGTGTCCTCGCATAAATATAGTTCTTGCCGACAACGGGCGTTTTCCAGAATTCATTGTTCCAGTTCTCTATCAGCTGTTGCGGCATCAAAGGTGTGTTCTCGTTACACACGATATCCAGGCTTTCTGTATACGAGCCCGGGGTGGGGATCAGACCGATGTCGTTGATGTTCTTACGACACAGGGCGCCTCTCCATTGTGAAAAAGCGGTCTGGGCATATTGGTCACCGAGGCTCCTGTCGATGCCCAGTGCCTGTACAAGACTTTTCGAAAGGATACTGTAATCCATGTACGTGCCGGTCCAATATGTATCTCCATACACCGCGCTGACGACATTGGCAATGTCCTGGAAGGTCAGTTTTGGATTCATACTCTTGTAGATAAGGTAGATAGCATCTGTATCATACTCTCCATCCTGGAAATATTGGATGGCGGCATCCCACATTTGTTGTATGGTCCTTATTTCTCCTACTGCCGTAGAGGCTGTCTTGCCATTGCCTTTTCGGGATTGAAGCGTGGTCGTTGACATAGTATTATGATTTAATTATTAGCCTACTCTGTTCAAGGCTTTTCGGCATTCGCCTTTAGCGACAGGCGTATAGTGGTGATGAGAAGAGAGTGCCGCAAATCAGAGGAGGTCTTCAGGAATAATACTGCGCAGTATAAAGATGACAGGGGTGTAAATATATACAACTTTTCCGATATATCAGGAGTGCTTTATTAACGATATGTTATTTCGAAAAGTCTTTTTGGGGCATAGCAGATGGCCATCTATAGGTGATCCTTACACGGCATGTTCCAGGATTTGCTTTATGCGTTGGGCCACGATGTCCACCTGATCGGGTCGCAACAGGACCACGCCGATCAGCAGTCTGTCATTATGACTACCGGCGACGATGCTGGGATTACCTTCTTTCAGGGTCTTGAGCACGTCTTTGGGTGTGATCTTTACTTTCTGCTGATCCCAGTCGACTGCGAGACTGGGGAATGCATTGGCAGGGCCGGGGTCCACTACCGTCTCGGTCTTGAGGGTCGGCACGGGCGCCAGGATGCCGGCGATATGTTTTGCCGTCGCCAGCCACTCGTTCCATTCTTTTTCGTGATCTCTTTCCAGATAGGCTTTCAGTGCGGCATACATACCGAACATCTCTTCCTTATTTACTTTCATCGGCCGGCCGATGGGGGCTTCGTGGGGGCTGTGGTTGAGTTTGGCGGCTTCTATGAGGTCTTTTCTGCCGAAGAGCAGTCCTGCGCTTTGCGGTCCCCGTATCATTTTGCCGCCTGAAAAGGTCACTAGGTCGAAGCCCATCTTTTGGTATTTGAAAAGGTTTTCTACTGGCGGCACGTCGGCGGCTGCGTCCAGGAAGGTGGGGGTCCGATGTTTTTTTGCGATAGCCAGGAATTGCTCGTGGGGGATGCTATGTTTTTCCGCCGCGTTGAAGAAGAGGGCCATCACTGTCTGGTCGTTGAACGCTTTTTCCATTTCGTCGGGTCCTTCTACCTCCACGATCTTTGCTCCTGTGGTCGTTACTGCCTGATCGAAGAGATACCGGTGGCTCTTTTGCATGATCACCTCGGGCCGGGGACCGGGAAGGTTTGGTATCTGTTTGATCTTGTCCTTATCGGCGCCTGTGATACAGGCGGCTGTGCCTAACAGGATGGCGCATGCGGCGCCGGAGGTCACCATGGCTCCCTCCACCTTTAGCATTTCGGCAATTTTTGCCCCAACCTTGTCCTGTAATTCGAACATGTTGGCAAAATCATGGGAGGTGGAATTGATGGCTTCCAGCACTTCCGGCAGCATCAGCGACCCGGAGAGAAAGGTCATTGTGACATTGGCGTTGATCACCCTTGTGACGCCCAGTTCGGCAAAGAGGTCACGATGAGCTGCGGGAGGGGCTCCCGATGTGTCTGGTGAAAGCCCGTTGATCGGAGATTCTCCTGGTACCGGAGTGACTGTGGATCCCCCGGCCAGGGCGGGGATGGATGTTGCTGCCAGGGGCAGTAGGGAAAGTGTTTTAAGAATATCTCTGCGGTGCATGTTAGTTTGATTTGGTCAAATTTATTTTTTATTGTTCAGTTTGCAAAAAATTTGCAGAACTGTTTCAAAAAATTTGCTATTTTTTATCCCGCCAGGCTGTTTCTTTGCAGTGTAAATCAGGGAAAATCGGACGTTATGCTGACAAGCGAACAGGTGGCCATTATCAATAGCTCGGGTGATATAAAAATAAATGCGGTAGCGGGCTCGGGGAAGACGACTACATTAATTGAGTATGCCAGGGCCCGGCCGGGTCAAAAGATATTATACCTGGCCTTTAACCGGGCGGTGAAACTAGAGGCGGAAAAGAAATTTGCCGGGAAAGGGGTGTCGAATGTAAAGATCGAAACCGCCCACTCACTGGCTTTTTCCCGGGTGGTCAGGGGGACGGGGTATGAGGTTAAGAGCGAAGGTTATAAGACGCAGGAAACAGTAGGGATACTGGGGCTCGGCGGTTTTTCAGACCGGCATACGGAATATATCCTGGCGACCCATATCAACGCATTTGTTGCTTATTTCTGCAATAGCGATAAGACAAAAGTACAGGAATTGAATTATGAGGATGTGGTCGCTGATGCTACGGCAAGGCTGTTTGCGGTGAATTTCAAAGCGGAGATAGTACGTCAGACGAGGGTCTTTCTGGATAAGATGAACAAGGGGGAGATCCCTCTCATACATGATTTTTATCTTAAAAAGTTCCAGCTCGGCAGACCTGTCCTTCCTTATGATGTGATACTTTTTGACGAAGGACAGGATGCGTCGGCGGCTATGCTGGACATTTTTCTTTCACAAAAGGCGGTAAAGGTCATCGTTGGCGACAGCCATCAGCAGATTTATGGATGGCGTCATGCGGTGAACTCCCTGGAAAAGGTGGATTATCCTTCGTTTGATCTAAGCGCCAGTTTCCGGCTTGACCAGGAGATCGCGCAATTAGCCCGTCAGGCAGTCAGCTGGAAGCGGCATTTGGAGATCCCATCGACTATTCGGATAACAGGAGCGGGGAAACGAGGGCGGATCAGGACAAGGGCTGTTATCGCAAGGACAAATACGGGTCTGCTGGTGAAAGCCATCGAGCTCCTGATCCATAGAAAAGAGATCGGGTCCGTTTACTTTGAGGGCAGGATCGAAAATTATACCTATGCGGGTGATGGGGCGTCTATTTATGATGTGTTGAACCTGTATAACGATGAGAAGGACAGGATCAGGGATCGCATGATCGCTGGTATGAAGGATATGCATGAGCTGGAAGAATATATTGAGCAAACGGGAGATGCGCAGCTGCGTATGCTGGTGGACGTCGTCAAGGAATATGGTAAAAAGATCCCGGGCTATATAAAACAGTTAAAAGAATGTCACCTGGATCATGATGATAAGGATAAGGCGGATATGATCTTTTCGACGGTGCACAGGTGTAAGGGAATGGAATACGATGAGGTGACGCTGGCTGGTGATTTTATTACGGAGGAGAAGATCAGGGACATGGTGGGGGCGGAAGAGGAGATCAATGTGGCAAAATTATCGGAGGAGGTCAACCTGTTATATGTTGCGGTCACCCGGACAAAGAGCATCCTGCACGTGCCGGGTAATATCTTCCCGGAGCTGGTAGAGAAAAGAGGGGGGGCAGTGAAGGTGGACAAGCCGTCGAAGGTGGCTGTCCGGAAGTAATTTTAATCAGTCAGATCATGCAGTTTGAACACCGCCGAAAGATCGGCCACCCTTTCTTCCTGCAGGATGCGAACCATTGCCCGGAATGGAGCAGTATTTCCCGCCAGATTGGAGAAATAGACGATGCTCCATTGGTCCCCCGGCAATTGGATCACGAAGTTGGCAAAGCCGCAGGTGCTGCCGGAATGAAAGAGCATCAGCGGAGAGGTCCCTGTCATAAACCATCCTCCCGCATAATAGCTGTCGGGCATACCGGAAATGGGCATACGCAAACGTCGCAGGATGGGAGCCAATCTTATTAATGTGTTGCCCTGTAGCGACCTGACCCATTTAGCGTAATCGCTTATTGAAGTATATATGCCTCCGTCGCCCTTGGTAGCGCTGGTGACGCTTTGGTCGGAGGGATAGATATGTCCGGCGCCGTCTTGTGCATATCCCATGGCGCGATCATCGATGATATGTCCTTCCTCATATATCGTGGAATGATCCATATGCAGGGGTAAAAATATCTTTTCGCGTATAAAGGCGGCAAAGCTTTGGCGGGAGGCTCTTTCGATGATCAGCGCCAGCAGGCAGAAACCTGAGTTGCTGTAACGGAACCTGGCGCCTGGTTGGAAATAAGTGGAGTCATGTGGGATGAGGAGCCGCAACACGTCGGCATCCAGCACCTGCCGGGTCTGACTGTCGGGGATCAGCGATTCATAGTCCAGGAGGCCGGAGGTATGGGTGAGCAAGTGGCGGATAAGGACCGTATGTCCAATCTGTGACGGCAGCCCGGGCAGCCAACGGCTGAGGGGATCGTCAAAGGATAGGACGCCTTCTTTTTCCAGGAGGAAAATTCCCATAGCCGTGAATTGTTTGGTAACGGATGCCATGCGAAAATCGCTGGATGTATCCAGTGGCCTGCCGGTGGTCTTGTCGGCGAGGCCGGTCACGTTGCGATAGAGGACAAGACCTTTCTTCTCTATAGATACGGCAAATCCCGGATCACCGGAGGGATACGCGTGAAAGAGGGAGTCCAGTCTGGTGGTGAGACGGGACTGGGAGAAAGTGAGGATGGGAATAAACAGGAAAAGATAGGAAAGGGGTTTACGCATAGGGTTAAAGTTATTGAAAAAACCCAACCAGCCACCAGCGGCTGGCCGGGCGGCCGGGCTATTGCCCCTGCTTTACTTTTTCTATATACACCGGCACCAGCCCATGCGCCTCTTTATGGGTATTGATCACGGCGCTGGAATCGGGCGCTTGTGACAAACATACTACACGACCGTCCTTTTCGTCTACCCAATAATTGATGAAATTGACCCCATATTTGCTTTGTACGGCCAGGTCCTTTTCATGAGCGCCTGCCACGTCTTTTGCAGTGACCTTCCCGGCTCCTAGTTCATGTACGTCCAGATAGAAATCCTTCCCTTCCTGTATGGGTGACTCTTTTCCGGCCTTTACCATGTAGATATCGTCCGGCAGGAGACCATGCGCTTCCCCATGCGTTTTACGGATGGATTGCGTGTCGGGGGCGGAAGAAAGACAATAGACATCCCCGTCCTTTTCGTCCACCCAATATTTAATAAATTCAACGCCATATTTCTTCTCGGTGGCCAGGTCTTTGGCGTGAGCGTCCGCGACTGCCGCGGCAGTCACTTTTCCGGCTCCCAGGTGATGTACATCTATATAATAGTTTTTCGTTTGTGCGGATAGTCTGGATGAGAAGAGAAGAAGAACGGCAGTAATAATGGAAAAAACGGGTAAAACCTTCATAACTAACTGGTTTAATAATGATTAAAAAGATATTCAAAGACAAAGGAACTCGCTATTTTTCTCTTGGATATGGGGAAATTTCCCTATTTTAGCATCACCTCCACCTCATTTTACAAGCAATTGTCCATGGAACTGATCGAACGTGCCGGGTTCTTATCCCTGCTACAGTCGAAATTTGACGCTATTGACAGCGAAGGCCACTGCATCCTGGTGAGTGGTGAGGCGGGTATCGGCAAAACCTCGCTGGTGAGGGCTTTTTGTAAGGAACAGCAGGGCGAGTATCCTATCTACCAGGGCACCTGTGATGCCCTGTTCACCCCCAGACCGCTGGCGCCGCTGTATGACATCGTCTGGCAATTGGGCAGCGAGAAGTGGACGAGCAGCGAGAACCTGGCCGACAGGGCCGGTCTGTTCAGCAAGGTCTATCATGAGCTGTGTGGTCAGCGGAAGAGATCGCTCATTGTTTTTGAAGATGTACATTGGGCGGATGAGGCGACCCTGGATTTTATAAAATTTCTGGCAAGACGTATCGCGCATACCCATTGTCTTTTTATTCTCACTTATCGTGATGATGAGATGTATGGTTATCATCAGTTGAGAAATGTGCTGGGTCAGCTGCCTCCCGACTCATTTACCCGCATGCAGCTGACGCCTTTATCCAGGGAAGCCGTTGAAAAAATGGCGGAACAAAAGGGATACAGCGGGGAGGATGTGTACAGCATTTCAGGAGGGAATCCTTTTTATATAAATGAGATACTGGCGAGCTATAGTACGGGCGTCCCCGACAATGTAAAAGACTCCATATTGTCCGTCTATAGCAGGATGGGTGAAAGGACGAAGCAGGTATGGCAGGTATTATCGGTGCTGCCTACGGGCTGTGAGGTCAGGTACCTGGAAAAGCTGGAGCCATCGTACATTTCGGCCATCGAGCCTTGTCTGAATGCCAGGATACTGTTGCTGCAGAACGGTCTGATAAGGTTCAAGCACGAGCTGTACAGGAGGACCATCGAGGGTTCCCTGTCGCCTCTGCTGCGGGTAGTTCTGAACAAAAGGGTATTGGATGTACTTCTTGCCAACCAGGAGCAAAACCCCGAGACTGAGCGGATCATCCACCATGGAAAAAACGCCAATGAATACGAAGTGGTGGGGCGCTATGCTCCCATGGCAGCCAGACAGGCGGCAGCTGTAGGCGCTCATACGGAGGCGTCCAAATTGTATTATACCGCGATCGAATATTACCAGGGCAGCGATAAGGACAAGCTGCTACAGTTGTACGAACCCTATGCTTACGAATGCTATCTGACCAGCCGGGTAAAAGAAGCCATTATCTACCAGGGCAAAGCATTACGTTTGTGGAAAGAGCGGAATGAAGTGGAAAAAATAGGCAGCGGTTTGCGTTTTATGTCGCGACTGTGGTGGTTTGACGGCAATGGCAGACAGGCGGAAAGTTATGGACTGCAGGCGATCGAGGTGTTGGGTGATCAACCTTCCAGTACGGCAAAGGCGATGGCCTTTAGCAATATGTCGCAGTTGAAGATGCTCTCCCAGCAGGCGGATGAAGGCATCACCTGGGGTGAGAAGGCGATAGCCATTGCAAAGGAGCTGGGTGATGAAGAAGTCCTCTCTCATGCCCTTAACAATGTGGGCATCATTTACATGCAGTTGGTGTCATCCAAGGAAAAAGGCATCGGTTTGTTGCGGCAAAGCCTGGACATAGCCTTGAAAAATTCTTTTCACGAACATGCGGCCCGCGCTTATACGAATTTAGGAAGCTGTGGGATAGAATTAAAAGATTATACCCTTTCCAGAGAGATGCTGGATGAGGGTATCCAATATTGTGAGGAACGGGACCTGGGTTCCTGGACGGCCTATATGTTGTCGTGTAAGGCCCGGCTAAATTTAGAAACAGGGGATTGGGAGGAGGCCTGTCGTATTGCGGGCAACCTGCTCAGGAATGAAACCCAGACGTCCATTGTCAAGATCGGCGCCCTTGTCGTTGTTGCCAGGATCAGGATGAGAAGAGGGGATATGGGTGTGCTGCCCCTGTTGGCAGAGGCAAAAGAAAAGGCATTCGATACCATGGAGCTGCAAAGGGTCATTCCTGTCCTGGTGGCTTTTTTTGAATATGAATGGATCGTAGGGAAGGCGTTGGTCGAACAGGAGTCCATCGACCATGTGATCGGCATGGTCGGATGCATGGGCAGTATGTATGGAAATAGTGAATTTGCTTTCTGGTTGCAAAAGGCAAGAGGACAGCGGGTAGAGCTCGGGCAGAGAGTGGATATGCGCGAGCTGTGGAAGGATTGTCCTTATGAACATGCCCTGGTCTTGTTTGAGGGAGAGGAAGCTGACAAGATAAAGGCCCTTCAGGCCGTCCGGAAACTGGGTGCTAATGCCATCCATGAAAAGCTAAAGAAAGAAATGAGAGCTTTGGGCATCAGGAGCATCCCCCGCGGCATCAGGAAAAGTACGCAATCCAATCCGGCATTGCTGACTGAGCGGGAGCTGGGGGTATTACAATTGCTAAAGGAGGGTATGCAGAACAAGGAAATTGCGGCAAGACTGTTTATTTCGGCTAAAACAGTCGATCATCATATATCGGCTATACTATTCAAACTGGATGTAAGCACCCGTTTGAAGGCCGTCCAGGAAGCCAAACAGCTGGGGATCTTAAAATAGGGAACGTTTATATCTTAAATAGGGAATATCTCCGTCATAATATAGGGAGGATATTCTCAAATTTGTAGACCATTTTGACCTTAAAATACATTTGTATGAAGAAGTTCGTTGTCGAGAGAAACCTCCCGGGTGCGGGCAGCCTCACGGCCGAAGAATTACAGGCTATCTCTCAAGCCTCTCTTGAAGCCATAAAGCAACTGGGAAAACCTTACTATTGGATACAATCCTTTGTCACCGAGGATAAGATCTACTGCATCCATATAGCCGAAAGCGAAGAAGTTGTCCGCGAGCATGCCAGGTTGGGAAAATTTCCCGTAAATACCATCTCCGAAGTAAAAACAGTGATCGACCCGCTGACCAGCAATCCGTTGCAAGGGATGTTGTAAGGGAATTTTGCGTTGTATAAGTAATTGTCCTTAATTTTATCCTTTATACGATGCAAAAGCTCGATGACGATACGCTTGTAAAGTTACTACAGAGAGGGAATGATGCCGCATTTACCGAGATCTACCACCGATACTGGAACAGGCTTTTTTCTGTCGCGGCCAATAAGCTCAATTATGATCTGAAGCTTGCCGAGGAACTGGTGCAGGATATTTTCCTCGATCTCTGGCACCGGAGGGAGATCCTCGATATCAGGGTAAGTTTGTCGCTGTACCTGGCGGCGGCCATGAAGTATAAAGTCATCGATGCAAGACTAAAGAAAAAGAGGATAGCCGCCTATACCGAGAACCTGGCCGCACAGGCGACCATTGGGGATACGTCCACCGAGAAGCAAATTAGTTTTGATGAGCTGCAGCACGAGCTTTCCGCCCTTGTCAGCAGTCTACCCGAAAAATGCCAGCTGGTGTATAAGCTCAGCAGGGAAGCGGGTTATTCCCAAAAAGAGATTGCCCACCATCTCTCCATCTCCGAAAAGACCGTCGAGTCCCATCTTGCCAGGGCGGTAAAAACCCTTCGACTGGGGTTGAAGAATTTTTTGACACATATCTTTTAATGCTTTTTTAATCCGGAGATTTTTTTTTCTGTCGATGCAGGGATTTTCATTGTTCCATCGACTTAATAAAAAAATAATATAGCCCATGCCATCAATTCCGGATGAAAAAAGGCTGAGTGAGTTGGAAGCCAAGTGGTTAAATGGCACGATCACCGAGGAGGAAAAGAGGGAGTATGCCAGATGGTACAATGAGGGTCAGGACCTGCCTGTCAGGATCCCAGAAGATCTTGCAACCTCGGAAGATAATCACCGGCAACGGATCCTGCAAAGTATCAACAGGCGGCGGGGGAGGACAGTGCCGGCGACAGTCCGGCTTTACCGGGTGGCTGCCGTTGCAGCTACGCTCATTCTGTTAATAGCGGGCTTTTATCTGTACTATAAAAGAGATACGCATCATTCATTGGAGCTCGTACAGGCGCCGGCGTCAAAGCAACCCCACGATATTGCGCCGGGCAAGACGAGGGCAACGCTTACGCTCAGCAATGGAAAGACTATCTTACTCGACCCTGTTTCCAATGGGGTATTGGGACATGACAGCGGCGTCAGCATATCGAATACGGACAGCGTGCTGACCTACCGGGGTGATAGCGAAAGCAAATCCTTAGCTTATAATACCCTCAGCACGGCGAAGGGGGAGCAGTACAGCGTCACTTTGTCCGATGGGACCAGGGTTTGGCTGAATGCGGCTTCATCGCTGCGTTTTCCCATTCAGTTCCCGGGGAAAGAGCGGAAGGTCGAGGTCGTCGGCGAAGCGTATTTTGAAGTGGCCAGGAATCCATCCAAACCATTTTATGTCGCCTCGGGAAATATGAAAGTCCGGGTACTGGGGACCAGCTTTAATATCAATGCGTATGACAATGAGCTGATGGTCAGGACTACCCTGCTAGAAGGCTCGGTGAGCATCAATGATCGTATCCGGCTTTCACCCAATCAGCAATCCCGGGTGGAAAGGGACGGCAGCATCAAGGTTATCAGGGACATCGATGTGGACGAGGCGGTGGCCTGGAAGAATGGCGCCTTTAGCTTTAACAACGCGGATATCACTATCGTTATGCGTCAGCTGGAAAGATGGTATGACATAGAGGTCGTCTATGAGGGGAATAAGCCGGCCGACCTGTTCTATGGGGGTATTTCCCGCGGGTCCAGCCTGATGGAGGTGTTAAAGATATTACAGGCGAGTAAGGTGCATTTCAGGCTGGAAGGGAAAAAATTAATTGTGTTCACGTAAGGGCGGCTAATAAAAAACCGAAAGTGGTTGCGACACTTCCGGCTATAATGTTGGCTGTCCAATAAAAATAAAATTGACGTAGAATTTCCATTGTAAACCAAACAACCCAAATGTATGCATTCGATTGCTAATTGCAAAGGTTTGCCTTTGCAACCGTGTAGAAAACGAACTATCAGTCTTAAAGTGCTGCTAATTATGAAGTTGACAATGTTGTTCATCGTAGCCTGCCTGCATGTAAGCGCCAGCGGCATTGCTCAGAACATCACCTTGTCGGTGAAGAACAAAAGCCTCCAGGTTGTGTTCAAGGAGATCAGGCGGCAGAGTGGTTATCAGTTCTTTTATAACCAAAGTGTTCTTGAAAAGACCTCCCCGATCACGATGGATGTAAAGAATGTTTCGATAGAAGAAGCATTAAAGGCCTGTTTTAAGGATCAGGTCGTTACTTATGAGATCATCGGAAAGAACATCGTAATAAAGGACAAGGACGCGCCGTCTGTCGGGAGGCCGGAGACGACAAAGGCGGCCGGGTTTGTTGTCACACCCATCCGGGGAAAGGTATTTATCGGTAGCAACACGCCGGCTATAGGCGCTACGGTGGCCGTCAGGAAAGACGGTGCACGTGGCAGAGGGACTTCTACTGACGACAACGGTAATTTCTCCATCGATGTCACGCCCGGAGACGTGCTGTCTATATCCTTTGTCGGGTATGTGACACAGGAGATAAAATATACGGGCCAGTCGGAGCTGAATATTACCCTGGTGCCTGATGATAGGGAGATCAAGGCGGTGGTTGTTACGGCGCTGGGTATCAAACGTGCGGCGCAGTCTGTCACTTATTCCACCCAACAGGTGGACGGCGCCGAGCTCTCCAGGGTAAAGAATACCAACCTGATCAATTCTCTCAGCGGAAAGGTGGCCGGCTTGACCATTTCTTCCAATGGATCGGGCATCGGCGGCTCCGCAAAAGTGATATTGCGTGGTTCCAAGTCTTTATTAGGCAACAATCAGGCATTGTATGTAATAGACGGGGTACCCGTAAACAACTCGACGACCAACCAGCCTACGACGGCATATGGCGGTTCGATCGCATATGACGGCGGTGATCCTATCTCCAATCTGAACCCGGATGACATCGACAACATATCGGTGCTGAAAGGGGCGTCTGCGGCCGCGTTGTATGGCAGTCAGGGCGCCAACGGTGTGATCCTGGTCACGACAAAGAGCGGTAAGGCCGGCAAACCCCAGATCAATTTCTCTTCCAGTTCGGCCCTTGATAACGTGGCATATAAGCCAAAGCTCCAAAATGCGTACGGACCGGCGACGCCGAGCTCTCTGCAAAGCTGGGGGGGCGCGATCACAGGGGCTGGAGATAACCTGGGCAAATTCTTCCAAACGGGTGATAACTTTACGAATTCCGTCAGTCTTTCCGCGGGCTCATCCATCGCGCAGAGCTATTTCTCCTATGCCAATACGACCGCAAGGGGAGTGGAGCCCGGTAATAAATTGGGCAGGAACAACTTCAACTTCAGGGAGATCGGTCATTTCCTGAACAATAAGCTGACGGTGGATGTGAACACGAATTACATCACGCAGCGGATAGATAATACCCCCATGGCGGGATTTTATTTTAACCCGTTGACAGGGCTTTATCTATTCCCCCGGGGCGTAGATATTTCGCCTTACAAGTCTGGTTTTGAAAAGCTCAATCCGAAAACGGTGTTGATGGAGCAACAATGGATCGGCACTACCCGGAATGCGGACGGCACGCAAACATTCAGTGATGACATTCAGCAGAATCCCTGGTGGATTGTCAACAGGAACGTGAATGCGCTCAATCGCAACAGGATATTATTGAATGCCAGCGTAAAATATGAGTTCACTTCCTGGCTGAATATCCAGGCAAGGGGCAGCATTGACAGGATCAATGACATATATACCCAAAAGCTATATGCTACGACCTCTCAGTATGTCTCGAAGTCCAATGGGAATTATTATTACTCGAATGGCGTCAATACGCAGAAGTATGGGGATGTGATCGCGAATGTCAATGTGCCTGCCATCGGCAAGCTAAAGATATCCGGTCTGGCGGGTACCAGCATCCGGGACAACAAGACGGAGGGGCTTTTTTATGGATCTTCCGGAAATGGTACAGGGCTGTATTTCCCCAATATTTTTACTCTGCAGAATACTGTACAGGATCCCCTCAATTCCTCTGATCTGCCGCAGAACCATACTCAATTCCAATCTGTGTTTGGCAGCGTAAGCCTGGCATACAACGATGCATTGTACCTGGACATCACGGGACGCAACGATTGGGCTTCCCCCCTGACATATACCAGGAAAGGGGTGTCATTTTTCTATCCGTCCATCGGGGCCAATGCGATATTGAGCCAACTGGTCCGTCTGCCGGAAGTGGTCACCTTTGCCAAGGTCCGTGCTTCTTATGCTGAAGTAGGTAATGCGCCGCTGGCCTATCAAAGCAATCCGGCCCGGTTCACCGTCGGACCCGGCGGGTTCCCGATATTCAATAATACATCTCCTTTTACGGACCTGGAACCTGAGCGCACAAAATCCTTTGAGGTAGGTACGGCATGGCGGTTCTTAGATGACAGGCTGAGTCTTGACCTTACGTATTACAATACCCATACTCACAATCAAACCATACAGATCCAGCTAGGCCAGGCCAGCTATTATGACAATGGCTATCTGAGAGCGGGCAATATCGAAAATCAGGGTATCGAGCTGATGTTGAACTACCAGGTAATGAGAACGGAGAAATTCAGGTGGAACACGGGAATCAACTATTCGTTTAACAAGAATAAAGTGATAGAGCTGGCGCCCGGTGTCAAGCAGGCCGTTATCAGCGGCGCTTCGGGGGCAAACTATGTATCCCAGGTCAGAGTAGGCGGAGCTATTGGGGATATTTACGGCACCGTATTGCAACGCGACGGATCGGGCCGTATCCTGATCAACTCGACCACGGATGTGAATAACGTGGTGACCCATACGCCGCTGGCTACGACCAGCGATACTTCGTACCTGGGCAACCCCAATCCGAAGTGGCAGATGGGATGGAGTAACAGCTTTACCTACGGTAACTTCGTCCTCTCCTTCCTGGTAGACGGAAAATTCGGAGGTAAGGTGCTTTCCGTGACACAACAGCTGCTGGACTCCTATGGCGTCTCTGCAGAGACGGGTGCTGCCCGGAAGGCCGGTGGCGTTGCCGTGAACGGCATCGATCAGAATAACAAGGCTGTTACTTCCGTCGATCCACAGACGTGGTATACGACTACCGGGGGACGCAGCGGCGTCACGGGTGAATATATGTATGATGCCACGGTGGTACGGCTGCGCGAAGCCGCCCTTGGTTATAATATCCCTTTTAAAAGCAATGTCATAAGAAACCTTAGGGTCAGCCTGATTGGACGGAACCTGTTTTATTTTAGCAAGAAGGCGCCTTTTGATCCTGAGCTTACCATGTCCAGCGGCAACGGAATGGCGGGGGTGGATATTTTTATGCCGCCTGCCACCCGCAGCTTTGGGATCACCGTAAATGCAGGTTTCTAACAACATCTATTTAAAACATTTGCCATGAAATTTTTAATCAACCGATATATAAGTTTTCGCTCTTTAATGGCGGGGTCGGCTATTATATTGCTGGCCACCGGCTGTACCAAAAAATTCGATGACTACAATACCAGTAATCTAGCCACTGCTATCACCCTTACTGCCGCCTATCAGCACATTGCAATGGGCGTTATTAATTTTTCCGGTGGCGGCGATCCCAATTCTTATCAATTACAGCAAAACCTGAATGCAGACTGTTATTCGGGTTACTTTATGAGCCAGATTAATTTTAACAGCGGCAATAATAATCTGAACTACGCTCTGGTAGGGGGGTGGAATGGAGAGCCCTTCAAGGTGGGCTATCTGGACATCATGCGGTATGTGGCTGTGATCAGGGACATGGGTACGGACAAGAACTACCCCGGCATATGGGCCATTGCCCAGATCATACAGGTGGAAGCCATGAGCCGGCTGACCGACATCTATGGTCCTGCTCCCTACAGCAAGGCAGGTCCGTTGCCGGCTGGTGCTACAGGTACTCCATATGACAGCCAGCAGGACATCTATAATCTCTTTTTCCAGCAGCTGGACGCAGCCACGGCTGCGTTGAAGTCTTTTATTGCCGCAGGGGGTGTGGGGACTTTACCGTTTGATTTCCCGTCTATGGACCTTATATACGGCGGCGACAAAAGTACAGAGCTTCAAAACTGGCTAAACTTTGCCAATTCACTCAGGCTGCGTCTGGCCATGCGTCTGGTGAAAGTCGATGGCGCTACAGCAAGGACACAAGGTGAAAAAGCATTAGATCCTGCCAATGGCGGGGTCATTACCGGCAATACCCAGATACCCAGGGTCACTGTTCCCAGCGGGAATTTCAGTAATCCCCTGGCCGCCATTACGATCAACTGGGCCAATATCTGTATCGGCGCTTCTATTCAATGCTATATGACGGGTTATAATGACCCGCGGCTGGGCAAATATTTTGATAAGTCGACCGATGCGGCTTCGGCGGGTGAATATAAAGGTATTCGCATCGGCTCCAATGTTGGGTCGTTCAGCTACGGCAAATACTCTACTATCAATTTCAAGGACGGGACTGTCCCTTCCTTTAACCTGAAGACCCCGCCGGTGCTGATGACTGCTGCGGAAGTCTATTTCCTCCGGGCCGAGGCTGCGTTGAGAGGGTGGAACAACGCGGGCGGTACTGCACAACAACTGTATGAGCAGGGGATCAATACTTCGTTTGCGCAATGGGGTGTGACCTCTTCCACTTATGTGAATGACGCTACCAGCTTACCCGACGATTATACGGACCCGTTGAATACGGCGAACGATGCTTCTCTAACAAAGAAGATCACCATCATGTGGAATGATGCGGCCGGTGATGAGGAGAAGCTTCAACGTATCATCACGCAGAAATGGATTGCTAATTTTCCGGAAGGGCAGGAGGCTTGGAGCGAATTCCGCCGTACTGGTTATCCCGAGCTGTTCCCTGTGGTGCAGAACAACAGCGGGGGAACTATCAGTTCGACTGTTCAGATCAGGAGACTGCCGTTCTCACAGAACGAGTACAATACAAATAATGCGGAGGTGCAAAAGGCTATCCAATTGTTGAGTAAGCCGGCGGACAATGGCGGGACGAGGGTTTGGTGGGATCTGGATAAGCCGAATTTTTAAAAAAAATCCCTCGCTTGGCGAGGGATTTTTTTTACACTGTCGCAAACGGCTGCACCACCCATTCGAAGCCCTTGTCCCTGGTCCGTACATGTCCAAGACCGGGCCATGGCAGATGACAGGAGAAGATGCGATGTCGTCCTGCCGCAAGCTCTTCCAGCATCTTTCTACGTGCCTGTGCCGCCTGTATAAAATCCGTATCGAAACCCACGCCCCATTCCGGATGAGACAACAATATCACATGGTCGTGGGCGGTGTCTCCCATGTGGGTGATGGATTCGCTGCCGGAAGTGATCGTGAATAAAGAATGACCCGGGGTGTGTCCGGGGACGATCCTGGCACGGATGCCGTCGAAGGGTTGATCGCCGTCATGAAAGACGTGGAGTCTGTCCCGGTACGCTGCAAATCCTTTTGTCGCCAGTTGTACCCAGAATGTTGTTGCCGTGTGGTCGGGGAATTTGCTTTTTGAAAAATCCGGTTTCTCACCTGTCCAAAAATCATACTCCGGGGCTGCTATGTGTAAAGAAGCGCGAGGGAATACGGGATGTCCTTCTTTGTCGAGCAAGCCGCCGACGTGATCGGGGTGTGCATGTGTCAGCAGGATAGCGGTGACATCATCAGGGGAGATGCCCGCCGCGCGCAGGCCTTCCGGCAGACGACCGGATGCAGGGCCGAAACTGGCGCCGCAGCCTGTGTCGAATAAGATGATATCTTTTTTTGTCTTTACTACCAGCACGTTGAAGGCTATGTCGATGGCATCGGGTAGGAGAAAGTTAGCTCTCTGGATGGCTTCGAAATCCGGGGCGGGTATGCCAGGTGCGAATACAGGCTGGGCGGGTTTGAATAGCCCATGTCCGTCCGTAACGATAAGAAGCTCTATATCTCCGAATGGGAAGCGGAAATAGCCTGTATTGTGGATATCCTGTGCCGGGTGATGGGTAAAAGAGGGCAGACCGATGGCTCCTGCGGCCAGCAGCCCGGCATTCTTCAGCAGTGTTCTTCTGTTCATAAAAGTTTATTAGTCGATGATAAAAAGTCCTTTGCCGGAAGAGCTTCCAGGAGTGGAAGAAAAGCTGTTCCTGACGGCTGTCTTGTATTCGTCGAGCTTGTATCGTCCGCTGATGGGCGCTATAAAAGAAGGGGCGCCGGCGATATCAATGATCTTTTGGATCGTTGATCTTTCTTCCGGGACGGGCGGTGTAAAAAAATGGCGATAGATGTACGGCTCGATCGTAAGGCCATTCAGATAGATGTCGTTATTGTGCAACTGAAAGCGTTGCTCGCTCAGCCCGCCGTACATGATCACTTTGGCGCCGAAGGAGGCGGTGTGTATCAGGTCAGCGAGGAGGGGGCCGCCTACGGCATCGAGGATTGCGCTGATGCCCTTACCTGCAGTGATCTCACGGATACGAGAGGATACGTCATCTCCATCGAGAGAAAGATCGATCACGACCTCTGCTCCAAATTCGTGAAGGTTTAAGGAAGGCAGCTTTCTTACCAGTGCGATTACCCTGAGGCCTTTGTGTGCCGCCAGCTGCATGATGAACAGCGCGTTGGCGGAATTGGCGGCGGTGACGGCGATCCAATCTCCTCTTTTTGCTTTTGATCCTTCCACGACGTCCCATGCTGTGATCAGGGGCATCATCTGCGCGGCTTTTTCCGGAGGAAAGCCGGAAGGCAGGGGTATCAGCCACTCTTCGGCGATGGCGGCATATTCCGCCCAGGTATTGTAGTAGATGATGGAAACCAGGGTGCCTTCGGCCAGACTGGCGCCTGGCCCTTTTTCTATGACGATCCCCGTACCATAATTGCCGGCTATCTGGCCCGGCAGGGAGGGTTTCTTTGGCTCGGGGTAAAGGTTTTGGATAAAAAGAAAATCTCCCTGGTTAATGGGGGCATTGAGCATTTTTACCAGCACCTGACCCCTGGCGGGAACAGGCTTCTTTACGTCGCGGAGCTCCAACACTTCGGTCGGCAGCCCCAGCTTATCAAAAACGATCGCTTGCATAAATTTTAAATATTTATCAAAGCTAACGTCTTTGTATAATCGAAACAAGTATGCACTGGATAGTAACCTGGGTACCAGAAGTATACTATTGTTGAGGATCAGGGAGAAATTTTTTTTGAAAAAATGTTCTCCCGGTTTCACCGGTCAGGATTTGAAACGATGTGGGGGCAAAATTATTTACTTCGTATCTTTATGACAAGTATGCACTATTTATATACTTACATACTAAAAGTATACTAATGCTGAAAACCAACGAGATAAAAAACTATAAGATGCAAAAAACAGTGAGCCAGGTGGAGCAGTGTACTGTTGATTATGCTTTTCAGCGGATTGGCGGCAAGTATAAGGCGCGTATCCTCTGGTATCTTTTTCGCGGCACCAAGCGATATGGAGAGTTGAAACGGTACCTGCGGGACATTACTCCCAAGATGCTGACGCAGGCCCTGCGGGAGCTCGAAGCAGACCAGCTTATAAAAAGACAGGTATACCTGGAAGTACCTCCCAGGGTGGAGTACAGCCTGGACGACACGGGCAGGGAATTGGTGCCGGCCATCGAGCTGTTGAGCGGTTGGGCAAAGGGTCAGATGGAGAAGCTGAACATACCTATCATGACCAAATATGAGTGTTAGCGTCTACGGTTTTTTTGCCGGTGTGGAGTAGGGGGGATGTTCGACTACGGGCGCCGGCTCTTGTTCCAGTAAGCGCAGACATTCCTGTACAGCTTTTGTCAGCTGCGGATCTATGCCCTTGGAGAGAGAGACGGCATCGAGCTTCTGTTCAACATCGGGAGCTACTCCTTCGTTCTCCGCGATCCATTTATGTTGCAGGGGGTCGAATACGGCGTTATCCGGTGCGGTCATAGCCCCTCCATCGACAAAAGAATAGTGTACGGAAGATTTTACCAATCCTCCCCAGGTGCGCGTGCCGATGAGCGGCCCTACTTTCTGGTGTCTGAAAGCCCAGGGGAAGAAATCTCCTCCGGAGCCGGCCAGTTCGTTGATCAATAGCACTTTTGGTCCCAGTATACCCGCGGGCAGACGAAAGGCCCTGCCTTCCGGTACTTCATTGGTGATGGCCGCGCGAAGACGTCGTACCATCAGATCGACCATATAATCATCCAGTGACCCTCCGCCGTTGAATCGCTCGTCGATGACGGCGCCTTCCTTGTCCTGCTGGGCGAAGAAATACCTGTTGAAACTGACGAACCCGGGGCCGCCCGTGTTGGGCACCCACACATAACCCAATTTGCCATGGGAGAGTTCGTCCACTTTTCTCCTGTTGTCCTCGACCCAGCCCCGCTGCCGCAGGGCGTTTTCATTTTGAATAGGTTCGATACGGATGGCCCAGGCCCCTTCAGGGGAAGGCTGGTGACTGATGGTAAGAACGGTTTGCATGCCGGCCTTTCCATCCAGCAGTTGATAGGGATCCATGTCCGCTGTGAGGTTTGTTCCATCGACGGAGAGGATAAAATCCCCTTCCGACACTTTTAGATCGGGCTGGGCCAGGGGCGCTGATAATCCGGGGTTCCAGCTCTCGGTGGTATAGATCCTTTTTATCTGCCATCTGCCTTGCTTTTGTACAAGGTCGGCTCCCAGCACGCCTGTCCGTAAAGTATCGAGGGCGGGGAAATCACCGCCAAAAACAAAGCTATGTCCCACGGACAACTCTCCGCCCATTTGATCGAGGAGCCAGGTGAGGTCGCTGCGATGTCTTATGAAGGGTGTTTGCGGGGAATAATAATCCCATACTTCCTGCCAGTCCCTGCCGTGATGCGATGGGTCATAAAAATAGTCACGTTCATATCTCCACGCTTCTGTAAAGATCTGTCGCCATTCCTCCAGTCTGTTCAACTCCATGCGTATATTCACTGTGACGGCGCCTTCCGCAGGGCTGGGGGGCTTTGCGGTGGAAACCACCTTCCAACTGCCTGCCGAACGCAACAGGATCTTTTCTCCATTGGAGGATACGGAGGCCGCGGAAACATTTTTTGCAAATTCATCAAATTTCTTTCCTTCCAGCGTAAACTTGCTCAGAGTTTGGTCTGTCCGGATAAACAGTGACCCTTTGGGTCCGCTGATCAGCAGATCGTAGTCTGCGATGGGGATGGGCAAGGCAATGATACGGCGGTCGAGGTGGTCCCAGTCGATGAGGACAGTTTTCCCGTCGGCAGAGTCTTTCTTTTTTGATATGGTGTCCTTCTTTTTGGTTGCGGTATCGGGCTCTTCGTCGCTTTTCAATGGAAAGGGTGCGGGATCATTTGCCCGCAGCACGGCGACGTAGGCGCCAAAGGTCGGTTTTGCCGCGATGGCACTGGTGTTGGCCCATCCTGAGCCAAGGGCAAGATCCGTGCTGGCCAGGAAGTACAGATGATGGCCGTCCCTGTCCCAGGCGGGCGAAGCAGCATCCGCCATAGGGTCGCTCAATGCGTAGGTCTTTCCTGCCGTCAGTGACCAGAGGGTGATCCTTCTGAAATTATTTGGAGCGGTTTTGGAATAGGCGAGCCATTTGGAGTCAGGCGACCAGTTCAGGTCCATGCTGCCTCTTTCTATATTGGCGCCTCCCACGTCCGCTGTACTCACTTTGCCTGAGCCCAGCTCAACGACCCTTACCCTTACAGCATTGTCTACAAAAGCAATGTATTTACCGTCCGGTGACCAGGCAGGCTCCCAGGCCATTTTTGATTCTCCGATGGATATCTTGCGCGGGGCGCCCTTGCCTTCCTGGTCCGTCAGGTACAAGGCATAGGTCCCTTCCTTGTCGGAGAACCAGGCTATCTGCCGGCCATCCGGCGACCACAGCGGTTGTCTGTCGGCTGCACCAGAGCTATTGGTAAGATTGCGGGAATTGCCATTCTCCACCGGTACCGTGAAGATCTCGCCTCTTGCTTCCAGCAGGATCCTTTTGCCTGTGGGGGAGAGGGATGCATTTACCGCGCGGCTGGTGACATTTTCCCAATGCGATTCCGCCCAGGGGAAGTCGCCATGAACGGTGATGTTTATCTGCCGGCTCTTGCCGGTGGCAGGGTCCAGGAGATAAATATAGCCTTCCTGCTCATACGCCAATTCCTTCCCATTGCCTGTGAGCCATTTGATATCGCCTTTTGTCGAGGTGGTAATTTGTTTTAGCGCTCCATTTTGTGTGTCATACATCCAGACATTCATGATAAAATCCCTGTCGGAAAGAAAATAGATATTGTCATTCATCCAAACGGGATGAAGGTCCATCGTGCGTGCGTTAGGGATGGATTGTTCGGCCAGGGTACCCAGGTCCATGATCTGTAAAGGCGTATTTTGTCCGCCGCGATAATGGCGCCACTCGCTGTCCCAGCGACCGACGCGATCCAGCACTATCTTTTTGCCGTCGGGAGATACGGATGCGTCAAAGCCCCAGGGTGCGGGCAGCTGGGTTGATGGACCGCCCGCGACGGGTACGGACCAAAGCCTGGCATACCCGACGGGCGCCGTTTCCCGGGTAGAGGTATATATAATATTTTTCCCATCGGGCGTCCATCCGCGAACGTTCGATCCGGCCGGATACCAGGTCAACCTGGTTGGGGCGCCTCCTTCTGCGGGAACGACGTATACGGCAGCTACACCCGATCGATTGGAAGTAAAGGCGATCCACCGGCCGTCAGGTGAGAAATGAGGATCGCTTTCCACGGCTGCCGTGCTGGTGATACGTCTGGCTTCTCCTCCATTTTTATCCACTACCCAGATGTCCCCTCCATAAACAAACGCCAGCTGTGCGGCGTTGAGATTGGGTTGGCGCAACAGACGCGTACCCTGGGCGTCGAGATGGGCCCCGGAGCCAATAAATAACAGCAATACAATTAGTCTTTGAATGGTCTTAACGGACATACATAAGGGATTTTAGGTTGTAATGGGAGGTATATAAATATATGGATTATTGATCAAAGCGGAACACCCGGTGTATCGTAAGCGAACAAATGAGTGTGTTGATTTTTGTTGTAAATAATTGATTATTATTGTTTTGAAAAAAAGGCATCCTGTTGGTGGCGTTTATTTTATGCTAAAGACATATTTAAAGACCGCCTGGCGGAATATCGCCCGGACACCGGGATACAGCACGTTGAATATCCTTGGCCTGGCCATTGGCATGGGCGTGGCGCTTCTTATAGGGTTGTGGGTGTACGATCAATATTCTTATGACAGGAGCCTGCCCGACTATGGGCGGTTATACCGTGTCCAGCGGAACTTTTACAGTAATGGAGATACGCTGACCTTTCGGAGCACTTCCCTGCGGTTGGGGGATGTGCTGCGCAGCCAGGTGCCGGAGATCGAGTATGTCGCCGAAGGCGATTATATGTATCCTCATGGGTTAATGGTGGGAGATAAGAAATTGTATATCGATGGCGGTATAGTGGGCGGTGATTTTCTAAAAATGTTCCAGTACCCGCTGGTGCAGGGTAATGTCGGCAGCGTGTTGAAAGATGCTTATTCCATCGTGCTTACCCAATCCACGGCCATTGCCCTTTTTGGCAACGAGGACCCCATTAATAAGACTGTTCGTTTTGACAATAAAAATGATCTGAAGGTTACAGGGATATTAAAGGACCTGCCTGCCAACTCATCTTTTAATTTCAACTTTCTTATTCCTTTTAGTTACCTGGACCAGACGGATCCCGGTACCAGGGAAAACAGGGCAGGCAGCTTTGGGAATAATGGTTATCAGACGTTCGTGAAATTGAAGCCCGGCGTGGAATATGATAAGGTCTATCCCAAGATCAGGAATATCGAGCATACGGAAACCAACAATACGAATGCCATGCTGTCCTATGTGACGCTGCAGCCGTTGGTGCGCTGGCACCTGTATTCCATTTACAAAAACGGCCAGGACACGGCAGGTTTCCTGGAATATGTGCGAATGTTCTCTATCATTGGTCTGCTGGTATTGCTGATCGCCTGTATCAATTTTATCAACCTGACTACTGCGCGGAGTGAGAAAAGGGCCAGGGAGGTGGGGGTGCGGAAAGCCATCGGCTCCCAACGGAAGGACCTGATCTTCCAATTCCTTTTGGAATCCTTTTTGTTAACCCTTATTTCCTTTTTCTTTTCGCTGGTGTTGGTACAGATAGGGCTGTCGCCATTCAATGCTCTGACAGGCAGTAAGATCATCATCCCTTTTTCAAATATAGGTTTTTGGGTACTCGCGTTGACCTGCGTTGTCATAACGGCGCTGATCGCGGGCAGCAGACCGGCCTTTTATCTTTCTTCTTTCCAGCCTGTGAAAGTATTGAAGGGGAATATACAGATCGGCAAGACGGCATCCCTGCCGAGAAAAATACTGGTAGTGCTGCAGTTTACCTGCTCCGTCGCTTTTATCATCAGCACGATCATCGTTTACCGGCAGATCCAATATGCCAAGGACAGGTCGAGTGGATATGATCTCAACAGACTGATGACGACCTATAGCAACGTCGACCTTGAAAAGAACTTCACGGCGCTTAAAAATGAATTGATCCAAAAGGGCATTGCATCGACGGTCACTTCGTCTTCCAGCCCCGCCACCGACATCTTTTGGCATACAGACATCGGCTGGCCCGGAAAATCCGCCGGCGCGACCATTGAAATGGGTGCGATCCGGACCACCGAAGATTATTTCAGCACATTGGGGATGACGTTGAAGGAGGGACGGAATTTCACCGGCAGGGACGATTCCACCAGCGTCATATTTAATGAGGCGGCCATCAGCCGAATGCGGCTTAAAAACCCCATCAGCCAGGTGATAACCTGGGGAGATAGCAAATTCAGGATCGTTGGTGTCGTCAAAGACGCGTTGATGCTGTCCCCTTTTTCGCATCCCGACCCCACGATGTTCGTTTGCGGCCGGCAGGTGCAGGGCGTCGTAATGTATCGTCTGGCGCCCCATATAAAGACACAGGAGGCCTTGACGCAGCTGACGGCTATTTTTAATAAATATAGTCCTTCGTTCCCCTACAAATATGAATTCGAGGATCGGTCCTATGCTAATAAATTTTTCCAGGAAGCGCTGATCGGGAAACTCTCCGGTCTGTTCGCGGGTCTTGCCATCTTCATCTCCTGTCTGGGATTGTTTGGTCTGTCCGCTTATGTCGCTGAAAGACGGACAAAAGAGATCGGCATCCGGAAAGTCCTGGGTGCATCGGGAGCACAGATATGGCTAATGCTTTCCAAAGACTTTCTGTTGTTGGTGATCCTCAGCTGTGTCCTGGCATCGCCCCTGGCTTTTTATTTTCTTGACGGCTGGCTGGCTAAATATGACTATCGTATCAGCATCGGTGCAGGTGTCTTTATCATGGCCGCCGTGATGGCGGTGGCGCTGACCCTTGTCACCATTAGCTTTCAGGCGATCAGGGCGGCTGCGGCCAACCCGGTGGACAAGCTGAGGTCGGAGTAAATATTACTTTGTATATTTAGCGCAGTGACGAATACTGCACGATATACAAAGAACTCTACCGAGATCCTGGCCGGGATCTCCACCTTTCTGGCCGCCAGCTATATCATCGTTGTAAACCCTTCCATCCTCAGCCAGGCGGGTATGCCTTTTTCCGCCGTATTGACGGCTACAGTGCTGGTGTCCTGTTTTAGCAGCCTGATGATGGGACTCTATGCCGGCAACCCAATCCTGGTGGCGCCGGGCATGGGGTTGAATGCCTTCTTTACCTTCTCGGCCGTCATCGGGATGAAAGTGCCCTGGCCGGTGGCGCTGGGCGCCGTCTTTTGGAGCGGTATCATCTTTTTGCTCTTATCGGTCTTCAATATACGCACATATATCGTTCGTGCTATCCCCCGGCCGCTGAGGTACGCCATTGCAGCCGGCATCGGGCTTTTTATAACATTGATAGGGCTGGTGAACGCCCGTTTTATCATTGCCAGTCCTGCTACCATTGTAGGCATCGGCAAGCTAACGCCGGCCTTGTTGACATTTTTGGCGGGGCTGCTGGTCACGGCGGGGCTGGTGTTGAAAAAAGTAAAAGGGGGTATCCTGTTGGGGATCCTTATAACGACGCTGCTGGCGTGGCCGTTGGGTCGATGGTGGGGGACGGAGGCGCTTGTCACGGGGCATGGGATTATGGCTGCTCCGGATCTTAGTCTGCTGTTCAGGCTGGACCTGGTGCATTCCCTGCGATGGTCGGTGGCGCCTGTAATTTTTGCCTTTGTGTTTACGGATATGTTTGACAGCCTCTCCACTTTTGTAGGTCTGGCGGAAGCGGCCGAGCTGCTGGATGAGCATGGCGAGCCGCGGCATATACGGCGTTCGCTGATCACGGATGCCGTAGCGACTACGCTGGCGGGGCTTGTAGGTTCCAGCCCCGGTACGGCCTATATCGAGTCGGCTGTGGGGATCGAGACAGGAGGACGCAGGGGACTCACGGCGGTGACGGCGGGGCTGTTGTTCCTGCCATTTTTGTTCCTGGCCCCTCTTTTATCCATGGTGCCTGCCATTGCCACGGCCCCGGCATTGGTATTGGTGGGTGTGTTTATGATCCGTCCGGTGGTGAAGATCGACTGGCTGCGGCTGGATGAAGCCATTCCTGCCTTTCTGGCCATGGTACTGATACCTTTTACTTATTCCATCACCCAGGGTATTACCTGGGGTTTTCTTGCCTGGACGGTCATGCAACTGCTGGCCGGAGGAGGACGTACGATCAGCCCTGCATTATGGGTGATCGATATTTTCTGTGTTTTGGCGTTAATGTTATAAAATATGAGGAAAGCTTTTTGCTTATTGTCGGCGGTATTGCTCTTTACTGGTGCAGGTTATGCGCAGGTGACGGGGATACTTGGGGCCTTTGGGGATGAGACGGCGCTTGTATTGACACAGGTGCGAGAGAAAAAAGAGGTCGTTATACAACAGATACATTTTACACAAGGGTTGTTGAGGGGACGTCCCGTGGTGGTGGCTCTTTCCGGCATCGGTAAGGTGAATGCAGCCATTACCGCCACGTTGATGTTGGAGCATTTTCATCCGTCGGAGGTCATTTTCACGGGCATTGCAGGAGCCGTGGACCCTGCGCTTGCTCCGGGTGATCTTGTGATCGGTACAGAAGTGGGCTATCATGATTATGGCGCGTTACATCCGGATAGTCTGGAGCATTGGTGTACCCGCAACCCTATTACAAATGAGCCCAATCCCTTGTATTTCCCTTGTGATACGCGACTGGTGGAGCTGGCTTATACGGCTTCGCAGAAGACGAAGCTGGAAGGGACGGGGTGGAGGAAGGATAGTGTGATGCCCCTGGTCGTTAAAGGGCGGATCGTCACGGGCGATGAGTTTATTTCGTCGGAAGCGGCTACGACCTCGCTGTACAGACAGCTGCAGGCGTCTGCCACGGAGATGGAAGGCGGCGCGGTAGCGCAGGCGTGCTGGCAACAGGGGGTCCCCTTTGTGGTCATTCGCAGCATGAGCGATAAGGCGGGCAGCAATGCTCATATGGATATGCAGGCCTTTTATCATATAGCCGCGCGTAACTCTGCCAACCTGGTGATGAACATGGTGGACATGCTGGTAAAAAAGTAGTATTTTTAGTCAAACGACTGTCTCATGAGCTTAAAACGAAGATCTTTTATCCGTCTGACGGCGGGTAGTGCGGCTGCGGGCGCCGTAATTTTTCATGTTTTTTCATCATTTACAAAAAGGGGGTTGGAGGATCTACGCCCCATGATGGACGATGTGGCCCCTATTACTTTAGAGGAGCGGTTATCCCGTATTCAGAAGGCCCAGCGGCTGATGGCGGAGAATAAGATCGAGGCCCTGATCCTGGACACGGGCACTTCCATGCAATATTTTACGGGTGTCGGCTGGTGGCCCAGCGAAAGGACGATGGTAGCCATTATCCCGGCGAAGGGCGAGATAAAGTATGTCGGCCCGGCCTTTGAGGCTCAGCGGCTGCATGAACTGATAAAGATCGGTACGGACCTGCGGGTCTGGGAGGAGCATGAAAGCCCGTACAAACAGATAGCGTTGGCGCTAAAGGACATGGGTATCCGCACCGGTAACATCGGGATAGAAGAGCGGGTGCGGTTCTTTATATTCGATGGGATCAGAAAAGAGGCTGCTCATCTTAATTATGTCAGCGGGGACCCTGTCACCATGTCCTGCAGGCTGATAAAATCCCCTGCCGAGATCGCTCTGATGAAGAAAGCCAATGATATCACCATTGCCGCTTACAAGGCGGGAGTGGCTCTTTTGCATGAGGGGATGACGCCTGCTGATTTTGGCGCTATCACGGCGGATGCGCATTCCAGGTTGGGGGCGGATGGGGAGATCGGGGTAAACTTCGGGCAGGCATCGGCCTTTCCTCACGGGAGTATTCAGCCGCAGCATCTGAAGAAGGGGGATATCGTGCTGATGGATGGGGGGTGTAAGGTACAGGGGTATTCTTCGGATATCAGCCGGACCGTTGTTTTTGGTGCGGCGCCTACGCAGCGGCAGCGGGAGGTATGGGACATCGAGAAAAAATCCCAGGCGGCAGGCTTTGCGGCGGCCCGGCTGGGGGCCCCCTGCGAGAACGTGGATATTGCGGCGCGGAAGGTGTTGACAGACGCGGGGTTTGGTCCTGGGTACAAGATACCGGGCTGTCCCCACCGTACGGGGCATGGCATCGGCATGGATGGTCATGAATGGGGAAATATGGTGTTGGGGAATAAACAACCCCTGCAAGTGGGTATGTGTTTTAGCGTAGAACCCACCATTGCCATTTATGGTGAGTTCGGTATACGGCTGGAAGATTGCGCTTATATGACGGAGGATGGTCCCCGGTGGTTTTCGGAACCCAGTCCGTCCATCGACCAACCTTTTGCGTCGTAAGCTAAAAATTGACGGAGGGAAGGGCTATGTGAATAAATTTGCTTAAATTGATTGCCCATCCAGTTATTCACTGCTAAAATGAGAATGAACATGAAAAGTATATCCCGTCTAGTGACTGTCTTCGCAGTCGCTGTAGCCATGGTAAGTGTTATTTCCTGTAAGAAAGGCGACACCGGACCTGCAGGGCCGGCGGGGCCTGCGGGACCAACAGGACCACAGGGGCCAGTAGGACCTACCGGGCAGTCCGGCAATGCCAATGTCATGACATATGACTATTTCCCGATGAGTAATGGTAATTTCACAGGTGTAGACCTTTCGCAGCCGAAGCCAAATAATGGCATTGAGATCGATTTTAAAGTTCTTAACGACACGCTGGACAAGTCCGCCTGGTTCGTATACCTCTACCATGATCCCGCCTGGTTTGCCATTCCCGGGGAAAGTCTGTATGATTCCAGCACTTACTCCCTTACATATGGATATTCGGATGTTACCGCGCCATTTGATTCGGCCTTTTTTATTATCACCCGGCCTACAGGTCCCGGTGCAGTGTATCACGGATTAAGGATCGTGCGCGTCCTGCTCAGTAATCTCTTTACCAACAGCACCGGCGGCGGCTCTGGCAACAGGCAAGGCCTTCCGAATATCGACTTCAGGAACTACGAGGAAGTAAAAAAATATTACCATCTGCAATAATGTTATGCAGCGGAGAAAAGCTCAGGCGCCTCTTATAAAGAGGTCGCCTTTCTTTGTTTTTATAAGCGATCAATCATTCATCAAAACTGCTGTCAGCATATGAGAACTGTCAGAGCAACCGTACTACTTTTATTTGCGTTCTGTCTACATGTGGCGGGCCAGACTCCTGGTCAGACTGTAAAAGTACATGTTGCCGATGAGGCGGGGCAGCCGCTTGCCGGGATCACCGTCCAGGTGAAGGGAACGCCGAGAAAATATGTCACCAATGTCACCGGGGATCTGACGATCAACAATGTCCCGGCGGGAGCACTTCTTGTCTTTACGGGTGTCAATGTCGAGGACATCGAGCTGGCCGTGGACGGCAGGACGGAGCTGACTGCCCGTTTGAAGAGAAAGGTGGCTGCTTTGGAGGATGTAGTAGTAACGGGTTTTCAACGGATCGACCGTAAGAAGTTTACGGGGTCGGCGGTGACGGTGAAAGCAGACAGCATCAGACTGGATGGTGTCAATGACATTAGCCGGATGCTGGAAGGCCGTGCGGCCGGCGTCTCCATACAGAACGTGTCCGGTACCTTTGGCGCGGCGCCAAAGGTCCGTATCCGTGGCGCCACCTCCATCAACGGGGAGAACAAACCTCTTTGGGTCATCGACGGGGTGGTGCTGGAAGACATTGTCAACGTGTCGAATGAACAGCTGACCAGCGGAGATGCCAGCACCTTGCTGGGTTCTTCCGTGGCCGGGCTGAACATCAATGATATAGAGACTTTTGACATCCTGAAGGACGCTTCCGCCGCCGCGCTATACGGCGCCCGTGCTATGAATGGAGTTATCGTGATCACCACCAAAAAAGGGAAGGCGGGTGCGCCGGCCATTAACTACTCGGGGAATTTCGGTCTTCAGCTACGACCCTCCTATACCACTTTTGACATCATGAATTCAGCTGATCAGATGTCGGTGAATGCCGAGCTGGAAAGGAAAGGGCTCCTTATCTACCCCCAGCTGGTGAATGCTTCCAGTACGGGGATATATGGCGAGCTGGCCAAACTGTTGCAGACCCCCGATGTCAGCGGGAATTTTGCGGTAGCCAATACACCCCAGGCCAGACAGGCATGGCTGATGAAATATGCCAATGTCAATACGGACTGGTTCAAACTGCTGTTCAGGAATTCCGTCAACCAGCAGCACACCCTGAGCATCTCTTCCGGTAGCGAAAAGGCACAGACCTATCTCTCTACCAGCTTTTTCTACGACCCGGGGTGGAGCGTCGTGGACAATGTAAAAAGCTATATCCTCACCTTGAGGCAGAATTATATCATCAACAATAAATTGTCCATTGATTTTACGATCAACGGCAACGTACGCCAGCAAAGGACTGCAGGGACGGAGAACAGGAATTCAGATCCTCTTGTCGGGGCTTATTCGAGGGATTTCGATATCAATCCATTCAGCTTTGCATTGAATACTTCCAGGACTCTGCCCGCCTATAATGACGACGGCTCCTACAACTATTCGACCAAGGACTATGCGCCTTTCAATATCCTTTATGAACTAAAGAACAATTTTACCAAATTAAACCTGCTGGACGGCAGGCTCCAAGGCAGGCTGACCTATAAGATCACGCCTTATATTACCTATGAATTTAACGGCTCCCTCCGCTATGTCAAGACCACCGAGGAGCATGACATATTGGATAATGCCAACGAAGCCAATGCATATCGGGCGGGGGACCCGAACCAGCCGGGGTATAATACCATCCTTAATTCTTCCAATCCCCGTCTCTACCAGGACCCAACTCTGCCATTTAACCAGGCGGTGTCTGTATTGCCTTACGGTGGCTTCTACAAACGGTTTGACAGGACCATGCCCACTTATACCTTCCGCAACGTGATCAGCTATGCCCAAAGTTTTGACGACAGGCGGCATCAGGTGACGGCATTGATAGGGCAGGAGTACCGGAATGTGGAGAGGCAGAGCTCCAATAGTGTAGGCGTGGGTTATCAGTATAATACAGGGGGGACGCCTTTTGTCAATTATCTTTTCTTCAAGAAAATGAGCGAGAGCAACAATACCTATTATGGCATGTTCTATGAGTATGACAGGACAGCGTCATTTTTTACCAATGCTCAATATACCTATGCCAACAAATATACCCTTATGGGTACGTTGCATGTAGAGGGATCCAACAAGATGGGTAATTCAACCCGCACCCGCTGGCTGCCTACCTGGACGGTGGCGGGCGTATGGAATATCGATCAGGAAAAATTTATGGAGAATGTGGGGAACACGATCAGCCACCTGATGCTCAAATCCAGCTATGGGCTGAATGCCAGCGTAGGTAATGCTATCAACGGCACCACTATCTTAAAGTCCCAGATTACCAACAGACAGTACCAGGTGGATCAGCAGACCTCCATTAACATACAGGACCTGATGAACAAGGACCTCACCTGGGAGAAGAAATATGAACTCAATGTGGGTGTGGACGCCGGTTTTCTGAAGGAGCGGCTTGGCCTCACCGTCGACTGGTACCGTCGCAGAAGCTTTGACCTTATTGGGCTCGTACGTACAGCCGGCATCGGGGGACAAGTGAATCAATATGCCAACTATGCTGATATGGCATCCCACGGTCTGGATATATCCATCACCGGCAAGTTGGTTGTGGCAAAGGATTTTGGCATCAGCAGTACGCTTAATTTCGGATGGAATGTCACAAAGATCACCAACCTGAAGAACACGATCAATCTCTGGTCATTGGTGGCTGAAGGCGGGGGGCCGAACCTTGGGTATCCTGTACGCGGTTTGTTCTCCATTGCCAACAGAGGGCTGGACCCTATTTTGGGCTATCCTGTCTTTCTCAATGACAGCGGTGTCGTAAGTCCGCGGGTAAACCTGTTAAGTCTGAACACTTCCAATCTGAAGTACGAAGGCCCCGCTGATCCGACTATTACGGGCGGCTGGTCAAACAACTTCCGTTATAAGGCCTTTTCCCTGAATATCCTGTTCACCTATCAGGCAGGCAACAAGGTGCGGCTCAGACCTGTCTATGGCACATCTTATTCAGACCTGGACGCACTGCCCAATGAGTTCAAAAGAAGGTGGGAATTGCCTGGTGACGGGAAACTGACCAATATTCCCTCTATTGCCATGTACCAGCAGGCCGGCTATATCTTACAGCAACAGTCTGCATTCCCTTACAACAATTACAATTATTCCAGCGATAGGGTGGCAGACGGCGGATTTGTCAGGCTAAAAGCGGCGACCTTTGCGTACCAGCTGCCACTTGCGCTTATGACCAGGGTAGGGATGAGGAATGGCTCCGTCTCGGTGACAGGGAACAACCTGTGGCTGATCTATTCCGACAGCCGTCTGCATGGGCAGGACCCGGAATTCTTTACCACGGGCGGCGTAGCGTTGCCAGTGAATAAACAGATCACTTTTTCATTAAAACTCGGGCTTTAATCTCAAAATATTTTTGGTATGAAGAGAACATGGTATCCTGTATTGCTTGGTGTCTGTCTTGTGGGCTGTAATAAACAGCTGGACAAGCTGCCTGACAATAGGGCGGTGATCACCAATGTAGACCAGGTGACGCAGCTGCTGACATCCGCCTACCCTCATGCGGTGTATATGTCCTTCACGGAGCCGATGAGCGATAATGCGGAGGACAAGGGCACCGCGCCTGCCACGGCTGATCCGGAATCCTATCAGATCAATTCGCAGTCCTATAGATTCCAGGATGTCACCAGCATAAAATTTGATTCGCCTATTGCTTATTGGGACTCCTGTTACAGGGCCATAGCCGTAGCCAATCAGGCGCTGACCTATTGTAATGGTCCGGACTCCGCCCTGTATGCGGCCCAGAAAGGCGAAGCGCTGGTATGCCGGGCCTATGCTCATTTTATGCTGGTATGTCTGTTTGCCAAACCTTATGATCCTACTACGGCCGGCAGCGATCCTGGTATCCCTTATGTCACCAAACCAATAAACAACGTATTCGAAAAATATACGAGAGGGACTGTCCTGTCGGTGTACAACAATATAGAAAGCGACCTGACCCGGGGGCTGTCCCTTATCCAGGATAAGATCTATGGAACAGCGCCAAAATTTCATTTTACAATACAGGCGACCCATGCATTTGCTACCAGGTTCTATATGTTCAAAAGGGACTATGCCCAGGTGATCAGCCATGCGTCGGCTGTCTTTGGCAGCTCCGATCCTGCAAACCTGATCCGCAATACGGCGTCCGACTATGCCAACCTGCAGTACCAGCAGCTGGCGATCAAGTATGTCTCCTCTTCGGAGAACGCCAATATCCTGTTGCAGGAAGCGCAAAGCAATTATTTCGACAATTATGCCCAGTACAGGTACGGGTATGGCCAGGGCATTTATTTCAATATTATCAACGCCCCGAATGTCACCGGGGGGAACCTCGCCATGCTTACTTACGGCGCCACGCCGCAGGTGTTTAACTTCCCTAAATGGAGCCCTTATAACAGCGGTGGGGGCGCCAGATATGGTCTTGTTCCCTTATTCAGCATGGAGGAAATATTGATGAACAGGGCAGAGGCTTATGCCTGGATGAATAATACCACTGCCGCCCTGGTTGATCTGAATGCATGGGTGAGCAGGAATATCAAGAACTATGACCCCGCCAGCCATAACGTCACGGTGTCAAAGGCAACGGGTTTTTACGGTCAGTCCACCAGCATCTCCCTTATAGAAGCGGCCCTGGACTTCAAACGGTACTCGTATATGCAGGAAGGACTGAGATGGTTTGACCTCATCCGGCTTGGGGCCAGGATATACAGATTCAGCGGCTCTAATTTTTCATCGCCCATCGATTCCATTCTCCCCAGTGACAAAAGAAGGGTATTACAGCTGCCCCCGGAAGCCGTGGCCGCGGGATTGGAACTGAACCCAAGATAAAGCCCGAATGAAACCAAAAATGTTGAACGATAAAAAGTTTGAATAAATGAAACCGATCCGAAATATCCTCTCACTGCTATGTATCGGCTTGCTGGCCGGCATGGTGGCTTGTAAAAAGGAGAAATTTACGCCTCTTACCACGCCTCCGCCTGGGCTGGGAGGCGACACGTGGCCACAGGATTCCGTGGATAAATTTATCTACGACAGTATGACGGTGCCCTACAACGTAGCCGTCTATTATAAATGGCAACCCGGTCAGCTGGATTTCCCCAGCGACATCACGCCTCCCGACGCCTCCAAGGTAGTGCCTGTGCTGAAAGCTTTGCTGAATGTGGCTTATGCGCCTTACAACCAGCAGACGGGAAGTACGGCTTTTTTACGACGCTATCTCCCCAAGACGCTGGAGATGGCAGGCAGCGCCGAATACCTGCCGAACGGGGCCCGGTTTCTTGGACAGGCAGAAGGAGGGACCGCCATGCTCTTGTATGAGGTGAACTATTTCAGCCGGAAAAAGGCCGACTCGAATGCGTTCAAACAAATGATGCATACCATGCACCACGAATTTGGGCATATCCTTCACCAGAACGTACTCTATCCCGTATCCTTCAAGACCATTTCCACGGGCTATACGGGCAACTGGTACAATATTCCCGACTCAACAGCCCGGCAACTGGGTTTTATCACTTCTTATGCCCAGGCCGCGCCCGATGAGGATTTTGTGGAAATGATCAGCACGATGCTGTCCGGTGGTGAAGGCGGCCCCAGCGGCGGATATGACGAATACGAGGCGTTGCTGACCCAAACAGGTGGTCCCGGTTCTCCGGGATATGCGACTATCAAACAGAAGGAAGCCGTCGTGGTAGACTATTTCCAAAGGGTATGGAAGATAGATTTCTATGCCCTGCGGGCGAAATGCCGTACGGCCTTTGTGAACTATCTGCAATAAAATTGCTTAAATCGATGCAAATGAAAAGAGTAATCATATTTACGTTCGCGGTGATGGTTGTAGGCGCCGGTTGTAAAAAAACATATGACGACACCGTCGGCGGTAAGACAGCGGACCAGCGCATCTCCGAAGCATTGGCCACCTATCAGAAAATACTGATGGGGGCGCCCTACGGCTGGATCTTTGTGGAAAGCACCACGGGCATCGCCTATAACCAGGGTGTGAGCCAGACAGGGCCTAAGATCGTATTGGGTTACTATATGCAATTTGTCGACAGCAGCAAGGTGACCATGATCTCGGATTTCGATACGTCGATGACGACGGTACCCAAGACCTCGGGTTATCGGGTCAAGGCGCTGACAAGACCAGCGCTGATCTTTGATACTTACAGTTATCTCCATGTACCCTGCGAGCCGAATGATGCTGTCTCGAAAAGCCCGTTTGGCCCCGGCTATGGATGGGGGACGGATTTTGAATATTCTTTTTCGGACAGTAGGGTGCCTGCTGTAACGGCAGACACTCTCCGGCTGACGGGCAACCTGAATAGCGCCGGCGGGCTGCTGGTCAAGGCTACCCAGGCGCAGCGCGATGCTTATCTGCAGGGGAAGACCAAGGGCAATATGGTCGGGCTGGGCAACCTGAATAATATATTGAACTATTTCAAACGCCTTACTGTCGGCAGTGTAAGTTATGACCTACGGGTGGATGTAGTCAACAGGACGATCACTTTTACCTGGAAGGATGGGTCTGGTAATTTCCAGACGCAGACGGTGAACTATTATGTCTCCGGTACAGGGATCAACCTTTTTACTCCTATCGTGAATGGCAGCCAGACCATTACGTCCATCGACAATATTACCTGGAACGGCTCCTTTACGCTCTTTACCGTCACCATCAATGGGCAGCAGGGGCAGGTGGTCGGTGCGACTACGCCTGTCATTGCGGATGCTGGCGCTCCTGCGAGGTGGTGGAATTATGCCAATGATAACAGATTGTACTGGGCTTCCTGGAATGGATTTCATGTCAATGGGGTAGATGATGCTTTTGGAGTAACAACACTGTCCAACGCGTCGGGGACTTTTTATTACTATGGGTATCTTCCCCATCTTTTCGGCCCACCCAATAATCCGGACGCGGATGCGTTTGCGCCATTGATGCTAAAAAAAGATAGCCTGTCTCTCAATAACTATTTTACTGCTCCTGGTTTCCCTCCCTCATTTACGGGCGGAAAGGTCATCTTCACCGAATTGGGTACTATAGGCACGACCCCGCCCGGAGGCCCTGTGGATTTGTCGCAACAGACGCTGTATAATCCTGCGGGTTTTTATCTTGTGCAGACGGGCGATAAGACCTATGATATGGTGCTGGCTACGGATGCGAAGACATGGATATCATGGTTCTTTCCGCGATAGAGCAATATGTTATAGAAAAATAAATATTGAACGGCTATAGGTTTTAAAAAAAACTTTTCTTTATTTCGTTACAGGCATGTAACCGTATATCTATCTCATTATTCCAACCTACTCTGATTAGCAACAATTAGTAATTGACCTTAGGTGTATGACATTGTCGTACACAGACTCTTAAACTGGCTTCTTATGAAAGGACCCCAGACCGCAATCCTATTGCTGTTATGTAGCCTCTCTTTTTCCTGTTTTGCTCAGGATCAGCCTGACAAGGGTAATGCTATTCTTAATCTCCCTTCCAAATTCTTCAATCGAATTCAACGCAAGACGGCCAGCCTGGACGAACAACTCACCCGTCAGACAGAGAAATATTTAAAAAAAACGGCCAAGCAGGAAGAACGTCTGCGCAGGAAATTATATAAAGTTGATTCCAACGCGGCAAAGTCTATGTTTGCCGGGTCGGCAGAGCGGTATACTGCATTGTCTCAAAAGCTGGTCAGCGATACAGGCAGCAGCGGCAGTTTCGGTTTGAAGGGTGAATACCAAGCCTATACGGATTCCCTGCAGGGAATGCTGAAGTTTATGGGTTCTGACCCGGCAGCGGCTGGTTCGTTACGGCAACTGCAGGCATTGCAGGCGAAGATGCAGGACGCCGACCAGGTCAAGGAATATACCCGTGAACGTAAACAACAAATCTCGCAATATATTCAGCAGCATACGAATTTGATTGGATTATTAGGCAAGGATTACCAGGGATTTAACCAGGATGTTTACTACTATTCCCAGCAGGTCCGAACGTATAGGGAAATGTTAAACGACCCGGATAAGTTGACAAAAGAGACATTGGCTGTGCTGGGGAAGCTGCCTGCCTTCCAGGCATTTATGAAAGAAAATTCTTATTTGGCCGGATTGTTTAGCCTGCCGGCTAATTATGGTTCTACTGCATCGCTGGCCGGACTGCAGACTCGTGACCAGGTAGCGGCCCTGATCAACCAGCAGGTGACAGCCGGCGGTGCGGGTGGGCAGGCAGCGTTGCAGGCCAATCTTCAATCGGCCCAGTCACAGTTGGATGGATACAAGGATAAGCTGAGCAAGCTGGGTGCCGGCAGCGGGGATATCGATATGCCGGATTTCAAGCCGAATAACCAAAAGGCAAAGAGCTTTTGGCGGCGGCTGGAGTATGGAACTAATTTTCAGACGACCCGCAACAATTATTATTTCCCTACGGTGTTAGACTTCGGGCTGTCGGTGGGCTATAAACTCAGTGACCGCAGCACTCTCGGCATCGGCGCCAGCTACAAATTGGGATGGGGAAATGGCATTCAGCATATTGCTTTTTCCAGTCAGGGGGTAGGAATAAGGTCCTTTATAGAAGTAAAGATCAAGGGAAGTTTCTCATTATCAGGAGGTATGGAGCTGAACCATACAACACCTTTCAGCGCTTATCAGCAATTGAGACATTGGGACGACTGGACAAAGAGCGGGCTTGTCGGGGTGACCAAGACGGTGTCGATGAAGAGCCGGGTGTTCAAAAAGACAAAGGTGGCGTTACTCTGGGATTTTCTCAGCTATCAGCAGGCGCCGAGGACGCAGGCGATACTGTTCAGAATAGGATATGATTTTTAAACTTTTTTCTATGAAGAGATCTCTTTGGGCGTTTTTACTATGCCTGTTTCTTTCTATTAAGGTTGGAAATGTCTTTGGGCAGAATATAGAAGTAAATAAAATTCTCAGTAAGGAACTTTACCCACAGTCCCCTTCGGCTGCCTCCCTGGGTGTTTTTGGGCAGACAGCCGTGAACTACTTTACAGGGACACCTCAGATCAGCATTCCGCTGGCAGGCATTCAATACAAAGGTCTGAGTGTGAATCTTACCTTGATGTATCAGAATACAGCGGGAAATAAGCCCGATGCTTTTCCGGGGTACTATGGGAATGGGTGGCTTCTGACATGCGGGGGGGCCATAACGCTGATATCAAAAGGGATCTCCCCGGCGGATATAGGACCCTCCCAATCTATTCCTGTATTGCCCTATGCCACGAATGACGCCAATTGGAAAGATTCCAGCACGCTGTCATCAGATATGTATGGGAAGAAAATGTTCTATGATTATGCCGGAAGACGATATGATGAATTCGCGTATACTTTCGGAGGGTCTTCAGGAACATTTTACAGTGATTATAATGATACGCTGGTCTACCATCAGGGGCCTTATCAACATATAAAAACTACCCAGGGAGAAGACCTCACCGTACAAAAAATAATATATGGGGGGAAAAGACCGATCAGGCTCCCCGTGGAAGAGCAGGGGCCAAATGATTTTTTGCAATGGATTCCTGAATGCCTGGGTACAGGATGCTGGGCCAATCACTACCGGGATACTACTTTTCAAAATGGACTGACCTATTCATTTATCATTACCGACAGCCGGGGTGTAAAATATACTTTCGGGGGTACCGATGAATCCATAGAATTTACAAGGTCCGGCGTGAGGGCAGGCTATCCCGACATGCTGGACCAAAACACCATTCCGACTACATGGTACCTGACCTCTATCCAATCTCCCAACGGGGTTATCATAAAACTGGTGTATAAAAGAGGGAAGCTCTATACCATCGGTACATCGTACGTAAAAGGGATGGTCATTACTTCTAATAAAGATATAACTACCAATGTATTTGCGGGTAGTACGGCTATGCCTTATTCACAGATGGTATCCGGTACTTTGTATAATCCGACGTATTTGGATAGTATCATTACACCTGTGAGTATCGCCAAATTCAATTGGAGCGAAGCAAACGGACAACTCCCGTATTCAATAGATAATACATTGTCGGATAACTACAATGGTTTTAGCCCATATGTGTTTAGATTTTATGCTGATGTAGCCAACACTACCCATATGGATAAAAAATTTTCCAATAAATTGGACGGTTTTGTAATTTCTGACGTGACAGGGACAACAAACAAAGCCGTTCAGTTTAACTACACAAATGATACAACCACCCGGCTTAAACTGCTTTCAGTCAGGATACAAGGTCCTTCCGGCATCGATGGGAGTCAGGTGTATAATTTTGAATATGACACCTTGCGGTTGCCTCCCTACCGGAGTTTCAAGACGGATAAGTATGGCTATTATAATGGAAGGAATCTATTGACGCTGACGACTAATGCTAATTATTACGTTGGTTTCCTGAACGATACCTCCCAACTGAATGCTTATATCCGGTCCAGAGAGCCCGACTCTGCGTTTACCCAGGCAGAAATATTGCATAAGGTAATTTATCCTACGGGTGGGTATACTGTGTATGAGTATGAGAACAATCGATATGGAAAGTTTACGAGTAACTGGCCTGTTACGGTTGTGAGTAATACGGGTGACTCTATTGGAGGTGGATTACGTATTAAGAGAATTACGAATTATGACTTCGTTGCCCACAAAGCCAGTGAAAAAAAATATTTTTATTACAATGGATATGCGACGGGGGGGCGTACCTCCAGCGGGGTGCTAAGCTTTAAGCCTGTATTTTACGCACATTATAATGGCCCTATTACAGCGCCTCATATAGCAGGAGTTGAAACCAATCAGATATATACAGGAGCTACTATTAACTATACGCAGTTCAGCACTGATCCTCTCTATCCCGCCACCTATGCGAGAAGCAGCCCTGTTACTTATTCTGAAGTAACGGAAAAGTATGCGGACGGGAGCTATACAGTATATAAATTTAAGAACTATGACAACGGATACCAGGATAGACCTGCGGAGAACATCCTGGTAGACAATCCGGCCATAGGTAAATCCTGGGGAGAAGACGATGTCAACAACCTCGACCTTGAAAGGGGACAAACGTTGTCGGAAAACAGGTACGATACGACAGGGGTGTTGAGAATGAAGAACACCTTTGAGTATAATGACAATCCCTTGCGGTTTAACAGCAATGTTCGGGTACTCAAGACTATACCCAATCCCGCCTTTTCGGAAAATTTTCCAACCCTCAGGTATTTGGCTTATCTGATATATACTTATTACCCTTACTTGAAAAAGCAAATAGCTTATGAATATATAAATTCAACGGATTCCATTGTCTCGGTGAAAAGTTATGTTTATGACAGCACTTACCGGTCCCTTGTGCAGCAGACGACAATAGAGAGCGATAGTAGTATTCGAACTACTATCAATAGGTACCCTCCTGACATGGTTGCTTTGGGGCAAACAACTCCTTATCAAACCATGGTCAATGCGCACCAGGTATCACCGGTGATCGAAATGGAAGATCAGGTCAATGGAATAAAGGTTTTTCGGCAGATTAATGCTTATGCGCAAGGGTTATCCGACAACGCATTGTTGATATTACCTTCTACTATCAGCGCTCAATACAGGAACCAGACACCGGAAACAAGGCTGCGCTACAAAAAATACGATAGCCTGGGAAACCTGTTGAGCTCATGGCAGCCGGGCGGAGTGAAAACCAATTATGTCTGGGGATACGCCAGGTCATCCCCGGTAGCCAAGATTGTGAACGCTTCTTATGATTCTGTGCTTGTCGCCCTCGGAGGCGCCACCCAGGTTAACAATATGGCGAATCAACCAAACGCCAATGTCAGCTACCTGGATAATGCTCTTCGCACCAGTACATCATTGACCGGAGCGATGATCACTACTTACGAATACAACCCTTTGATCGGTCTTACCAGGGAAACCGACCCGAAGAGGATGTCGACTACTTATACCTATGACTTATTGGGAAGATTAAGTACTGTCAGGAATACGAATGGCGCTGTGGTTAAACAATATTGTTATGATTATGCCGGGCAGCCTGCTCATTGTTTTATCAACAGCGATGTGCAACCCTATCAGTATTATTGGTCGCTCGATCGTACGGCCATTTGTGATATTCCCCATCATCAGGCATCGGTGGCATTGGTTAACTTATATACATTCGCTAACATATTTTCTCCATATGCTCCTCCTTTTACAGAATTCTTTGGAGATGATCAGTTAAGATCCCGTCCAAGCGATGGTTATTATGTGTACACAAAGACCTTTGCAATAGGGGTGCCCAGTAATTTTTATGTTAGTGGAGGGCGGATATTTTATACAGGGGTCTGCAGCGGCGGAGTCCCTCCTTTTTCATTAAAATATTCAGATTCAATTAAGAGTTACAATATTTGCGATTCAGCCTATCCTACAAAGTATGTGTATACAGTTAACAATGACACGCCTGCCCTGGGAAGGACTTTATACAATACTTTTATGTTAAACACGCCGGTACCTGATGGATACTACTTGTATAATAAGAAAACGTATCATACGAAAAACGGACTGGTCGATAGTGCCGTGACCTGTCCCGTAGTATTTTTGTTGAAGTACACAGATTCCATTAGGAAGAATAATATCTGCGACTCTGTCTATCCTACCAAAAATGTATATATAAGGAACAATGACACACCTGCCATCGGAAGGGCATTGTATAATGATCGTTCAATGACTTCTTTGGTGGTTACTGGTTATTATTTGTATAATAGGATTGTCTATCATGTCAGGAATGGAGTGGTAGATAGCGCGCTGTTGTGCTCGACACTTTACCCTCCTCAGCTTACATGGCATAGCATATTTGGTAATTTCAGTACCAGTAGTAGAAATGTTTGCAGGTTTATCGGTGGCACTAATTATTGGTTCAGGAGTACATCAAATACGATTGCAATAGGTGATATTCTTTATGTCGACTCTTCAGGAACAACACCTGTTGGATTTGGCTGTATAAGTGACCGTGTGAAGATTTACATTTTAAATAATGACGGATCCTTAGACTCCATTAAAAACTGTTCGTTTCCCATTAATTAATATGATTCAGGACATTAATACTGACATACAATGAAGAAAATATTTATATACCTTATATTTTTATCGGGCATTTCCAGGTACAGTTTAATGGCCCAAACCATTACCCCTAATACGCAGGCCACATCATACGGGACAACGCAGGCATTACATACAATGCCTGCTGCTTATGACAGCAGTATTCAATACAGTTTTGTACGGACCTATACTCCTTCAAGGCCGTTTGCGTTTGGCACCCAGGTGATGGACACTTCGCGTAAGCTCAAAGAAGTAAAGATATCTACTCAATATATTGATGGACTTGGACGAGTATTTCAGACGGTAGATAAAAGCATTAGTTCTTCCGGCTATGATCTTGTTACTCCCGTGGAATATGACAGTATGGAAAGGATAATCTTCAAATATTTGCCATATGCAGCTACAGATAGCAGCGGCGGTATGAAAAGAGACCCCTTTAACGCACAAAAAAGCTTTGGGAACAACTTTTACAATCCGGGAAATGATCCTTCGGGGGAGCGGTTTTTCTATGGAACATCGACATACGACGCCTACCCGGGAGGTCCTGTTATTAAATCGACCTCTCCAGGTAACAGCTGGGCGGGCAATGGAAGAGGGACTGGTACAAGCTATGAATCCAACGGTGACAATGAAGTAAGGATCTGGCAGATTGATACTACGGAACAGGCGGTTCCTTCCAGTACCCGTTTTTTTAGCAAAGGGCAGCTACAGCGGATTGTTTCCACAGATGAGCAAGGGCATATGACAATAGAATATAGGGACAAGCAGGGAAATAGTATCCTGAAAAAGGTGCAAATGACCGGCACCGACAAGACCAGTCATACAGGATGGCTGTGCACGTATTATGTGTATGACGTATTTAAGAATTTACGTTTTGTGATCCCACCCAAGGCGGTTGAGTATATCACTGCACATGGCTGGGACCTCAATAGCGACCCGGACTTGACTAATAACCTTTGTTTTCGCTATGTATTCGACAGCAGGGGACGTATTATAGTGAGAAAGGTGCCCGGAGCCGGGAAGGTAGAGGCGGTTTATGATGCCTGGGACAGGCAGGTAATGTCGCGGGACAGCAACCTCACCTTTCAGGGGAAATGGCTGATCACTCAATATGATATTTTCAATCGTCCCGTGAAGACTTATTTGTGGAATAATTCCCAAAGCAGGAGTAGCCATGCAGCCCTTGCCGCCGACACCGTCGCTTACCCTGTTTTAAGTGGAACGTATGTCTTACTGACCCAAACGTACTATGATGACTATAGCTGGGTCGGCGGTAGTGGCAGCGGACTGTCGGCGTCCTTCAAGCTTTCAGAAACCACCACCGGCTTTTTAGACCCTTCCAGTACGGCAGCACCCTATCCCGATCCTTTCCGTCTGCAGGGAGGATTAATTGTAGGCCCTGGGGCCGACTCTGCAAAAGGATTGGTCACTGGCACACGCGCGCTTATCCTGGGGACAAACAATTATCTATACAAACTGAATCTCTATGATAAAATTGGCAGGATAATTCAGACCCAAAGCACGAATATGGCAGGAGGCGTCGATTATTCTACCACTCAATATAGCTTTGACAACAAGGTATTGGTGACAAGGGTCCACCAATCTCTCCCCGGGCTAAGTCCGGATTCTGTTGTCATACTGACGAAATATTTATACGATAATGCCGGCCGATTAGTAGAAACAAAAAAGACGCTGGACAGCTTTCCGGAAGTCAGCCTTGCACGAAACACATACAACGAGTTGGGCCAACGGCTGCAGAAGAAATTAGGGCAACAGTTAAATGGAAATGCCTATTCCTCCAATCCTATCGAGTCACTGAATTACGATTACAACATCCGGAACTGGCTTACAGGAATCAACAGGTCGTTTGCCACTGGAAACATCAATGGTAGCTATTTCGGCATGCAATTGAGCTATGATTTTGGGTTCAATGTGCCCGGGAATGGGCATTATAATGGCAATATCGCCGGTGTTCGCTGGCGTAGCAAGGGCGATGGAGAACAGCGTGCCTATGGATTCCTGTATGATACAGCCGAGCGGCTGTTGAGGGCGGATTTTACACAGAACAACGGGGCTTGGAATACCAGTGCCGGACTTGACTTCAGCGCAAAGCTCGGTGACGGAGCCAATCCCGTTACTGCGTACGACGCCAACGGGAATATCCAGTTCATGAGCCAGAAAGGATGGAAGATATCAGGCAGTTCGCTTATCGATAGCCTGGTTTACCACTATACTTCTTCCAACAGCAACCAACTGAAGAATGTGATCGATGGCGACAACGATCCCAATACAAAGCTGGGTGATTTTCGAACCTCGGCGCTGGCCCCTGTCCAGAATAAAGATGCCAATACGGTGGATTATAATTACGACGGCAACGGCAACCTTATACGGGATCTGAATAAGGACATCGACACATCCGCCGGGGCTCCGGTGACGTACAATTTTCTTAACCTGCCTGATACCATCCGGATCAAAAATAAGGGAATGATCATTTTTACTTATGATGCTATAGGGAATAAGCTGTCAAAGCTCGTCCAGGAAACAGCCAGGCCGGATAGTAGAACACAATATATAGGCGGTACCATCTATCAGGACAATAAACTTCAATCCATTGGCACGGAGGAGGGAAGGATACGATATACCCGGAAATATTTTAAATCCGGAGATAGCGCTAACAAATACTTCTTTGATTATTTTATCCGGGACCATTTGGGCAGCACCCGTATGGTATTGACAGAGCAATTGGATACGACGGTCTATGGAGCGACTATGGAGATGAGTTCCCGGGCAAAAGAGAAAGCATTGTTTTACAATATCGACAGTTGCAGCTATTCTGTCGATTCTGTGCCGGGTGGTTATCCGCCGGACAATACTACAAACCCCAATAACTTTGTGGCGAAAGTGAATGGGAGCACACACCCCATGGGGCCAGCCATTCTGTTGAAGGTCATGAGCGGCGACTCGGTGACTATAGTAACAAAAGCATTCTTTCGGAGTGGTGGCCCGACATCTCAAACGCAGAGCGCTTTTCCCAGTATACTTGCCTCCCTGGCAGGTGGCTTGGTAGGCATGACAGGCGGTAGTCACGGTGGCTTCTCCGACCTGAACAACCCAAGCTCCAGCCCGGTGGCGGGTTCGATCACCTCTTTTATGAATACCTATGACGGAACGCCGGCTACAACTCCCAAGGCCTATCTCAATTGGATGCTACTGGACAAACAGTTTAAATATGTTGCAGATGGAGGTCAAAGCGGTGCAGTTCCCGTCGTCACACCCGATCAATTGCTATCCTTGCCTGCCGCGTTCAAGCTTCAAAAGAGCGGTTATTTATATATATGGGTGAGCAACGAAACAAAGGGGTGGGATGTATTCTTTGATAACCTGATAATAACACATTACAGTGGGGCAATGGTAGAGGAAAACCATTACTATCCGGGCGGACTCACGATGGCCGGAATTTCTGACAAAGCATTGAAATCAAACTACGCTGAGAACAAATATAAGTTCAACGGGAAGGAACTTCAAAATAAAGAGTTCGGAGATGGGACAGGGTTGGAAGACTATGACTATGGAGCGAGAATGTACGATCCACAAATTATGAGGTGGCAAAGGATTGATCCATTAGCTGAAGCTGGCAGGAGATGGAGCCCTTATAACTATGCAATGGATAACCCGATAAGGTTTATAGATCCTGATGGAATGTGGACTGAAGATGCAAATGGATATTCTACCAGCGATCCGAATGAAATTAAATCTTTTCTAAGTAGCTTAAATTTTGATAAAGGGCAGAGAGATAAAGCTGTTAAAAAAGGAAAGGAGTATGTAGACAAAAAGGCCGATGGGAATCAGTATCAGATGGGCGCGAAGGGTCAGCCAGGAGAAAAAGTCGATTGCTCCGGATTAGTGGGGGCGTGTGTAGTAGCGGGCGGAGAGACTAATCCTAATCATGGAGATGGTGGTTCAGGAGTAGTTAATATCCAAAACAATACAACGAAACTCGATGATAAGGATGTTGTGGCAGGCAATATTGTTACTTTTTACTTTTCTGAAGGATACCCATATCATACAGGGCTCATTGAAGATGTTGTTAAAGACAAGAATGGCAAGATTACAAGCTTTACCATGATACAATCATCAAGCGGCGTTGGCCCCAATGAGACAACTGTAACAGTGGGTCAAGGAAAATTGGGTAGTAATATTGCAGGGTATTATAAATGGGATAGTAAGCCAGATCAGAACTCATCGGGAAATTTAAATACGAATATGCTTGACCCGGTGAAAGTTGGAAATGCGCTATATCAAATTCAAAAATATTCAGACATGGCTAGTGATGCGCGGGCAAATGGAAATACCCACGTAGCTGCGTATTATCAGGATAAGGCCAATCAAATTTTTAAAAGCGTTTTTGTACAGTAACAGTTTTTAAATTTTATCCATAATGAAGGTGGTTTTAAAATTAGTGGCAGGAATTAGTTTCTGTATATATATAGTCGGGTGTAATAGCCAAGGGAGTGACTCGAACCCAGCTCAACCTGCTGGCATAACCTCTGATACAATAAAGCCTGTCAGTAAGAAAGCTGATACAGGAGCTTTTAATCCAATGAATCTGCCTAAGATTTTACAGGATTATGTTAAAGGGTACAAGAACACTATTGAGGTTGACACCTCTTTTGACTATAATGGGAAAAAATTAAACATTGTCTTTAAGCACTATTGCACCTACGATAGCGCGCTTCATCTGCCAAGTAAATATGTCGGGGTGTATGGCCTTAAGGAATTTACCACACACAATTTTAAATCTACTCTAAAAATCAGCTCAGGAGAGAGTGTAATAATCGATACGGTTATTACTAAGGAAATCTTTAAAGACAGAACCTTTGAGGAAGAAAAATTGTATGGAGCCTTATTGTATCCTAACCTTTCTTTTTCTGAAAAAGGTATAACGATTGATTATAGCATATCGGTTCCTTTAACTGATGTTGGCGTTGGTGTATCTCTGGAGGGTGGCTATGATGGGAAATTAAGTGTAAAGAAAGACTGACGATATAGGGAGGGAAAGAGATAGCCGCAGTGCGAACTGCGGCTTTTTTAATTTTGTTATCGAAACTTCCCTAGCTTTACGGTACAGCAAACAGTTAGACCGTGAACACTTCCCTGGAACATTTACCGGAGCATAAGCAAAAGCAGCTGAGAGAGATCACCGGGATCATCGTGAAGGCGGTGGATCCCGAGAAGGTGATCCTGTTCGGCAGTCACGCCACGGGTCGGTGGGTGGAGCACCGGTATACGGAAGGTGGCATCGTTTACGAGTATATCAGCGACTACGATATCCTGGTCATCACCAAATCCGGGGAGAGCCGCAAGGACTATGAGGTACAAGACCTGATCGAGAACCGCTGCGTGTACAAGACGCCAGTCACGGTGATTACCCACGATATTGATTTTGTGAATAAGATGCTCAGGGAAGGCCAGTACTTCTTTACCGATATTGAGAAAGAAGGCATCCTGCTGTATGATGCCGGCAACACGCCACTGGCGGAGCGCAAGCCGCTAAGTACTGCGGAGGCAAAAGCTATTGCGCAGCAATACTTCGAGCAGTGGTATGGCGGGGCAAAGGAATTTTACATCGATGCGCAGAACGCATGCCAGCGGGGAAGTTATAAAAATGCTGCTTTTTATCTTCACCAAGCGACCGAGCGCATCTATAATGCCATCATCCTGGTGCATACCGGCTACAAGCCGAAGACCCACAACCTGGACAAGCTGAAACGTTACTCGAAACGCTTCTCCCAGGAGCTGGACGCCGTCTTCCCGGACAACACGCCACAGGAAAAGCACTTGTTTGATCTGTTGAAACGCGGCTACATCGATACCCGCTACAAAGACAGCTATGAGATCACGGCGGAGGAATTAACCACACTGATCGAGCGGGTAGGCAAATTACAGGTGATAGCGGAGAGGCTATGCCAGGAGAAAATCCGGTCGTTCGATAACGCAGCTGAGCCCGCGTCATAGCGAGAGAGGGTTAACCGGCATAGGTACGTTTAGTTTTGAAATCCCGCAGGGCCATATCGATCAGGTTAAGCACAAACTTTTTGTTCTCCGGTGCTAAGGTGGAAATATCTTCCAGCCGCTTCAGGGCCTGTTTATCCAACTCCATTTTTGTTTTGCCGAGCAGGTAATCCACCGACACTTCCAGGGCGTCGGCAATTTTAGACACCACTTCTACGGACGGCGTAATATCCCCCCGCTCATAGCGGCCAACCACATCCCCCGAGGTTCCGATCATCTTGCCCAGGTCAGCCTGGGAGAGCCCCTTCTTCTTACGGATCAGGAGCATATTATCGCTTAAACTCATAATGATAAGTATTGAAAAAGCCTGTAAAATCAGTGCTTTTACAAAATTAGATGATCGATTGGTCATAAACAATACAAATAGATTTGGTTTTATTCGGACGAATCGTGTAGTTTTGTGACGGATAAGTCTTAACCAAGTCGATCAAAATTTTTTTCCACATGGAGCTAAAAGAGATCAAAGCGCTGCTATCGATGACCACGGTGTTAGGGCATTATGGCCTGAAACCGGACAAGCATGACCGGCTGCTGTGTCCCTTCCACCCGGACAAAACGCCGAGCCTGCAAATCTATCCGAAGACGAATACGTTTTGCTGCTTTAGTAGCAACTGCAACGCCGGCACCGGCGATGTGATCCAGTTCATCCAGCTGATGGAGCAATGTAACAAACATGAAGCCCTGGTGAAAGCGGCATCTCTGGTTGTAGTTACTCCGCATCCTTCCCCCACTGCCCCCGCGTCGGCGGCCAGGCTGTTCACGGAGGCGGACGAGTTGGAAAAGGCGGCGCTGATGGGCAAGGTGTTCAGCTACTTTAAAAAGGCGCTGCCGCTGACAAAGAAGGCTGTTGATTATCTGCAAGGCCGCAGCATTGACTATACGCAACATGAGATCGGCTACAACAGCGGCGGGCTGCATGGCGAGAGCAAGAACCATCACCTGGTGGCCAGCATGGAAAAGTACGGCTTGCTGAAACCCCTAGCCATCCGAGGCCACAGCGTATGGGCGCGGGACTGCGTGATCTTCCCTTTGCGCAACGTCGAGCATAAGATCGTTAGTCTCTATGGCAGGAGTATCACCAACGACAGCGACCAGCGGCATTTTTATCTGGCCGGCCGCGAGGGCTTGTATCCGGGTTATCCGAAGGCTGCGACGACGCGGCTGATCCTGGTGGAGAGCATCATCGATGCCGCGTCGCTGCTACAACAGCCGGCTATCAAAGAAGGCTATGAAGTGCTGGCGCTCTATGGCACCAACGGACTGACCGACGAGCACAGCCAAGCGATCATCGGGCTAAAGCACCTGGAAGAGATCATCTTTCTACTCAACGGTGATGATGCCGGCAGATCGGCTACTGGTAAGCATTATGCTACCTTGCGTAACTTGCTGCCGAGGGTAAAGTTCACGGCAGTAGCGGTACCGGAGGGTGAGGACGTGAACAGCCTGTTACAGACCCATGATGATCCGGACGTACTGGCCGACCTGGTAGAGCACCGAAAGGAATTTTTTCTTTCACCCGCACCGGAGAAGCCGGCCTCTGCTGAAGCTGTTTCTATGCAGGTCTCACCAGCCATAGATACCAAGCTGATCACCACCAACCCCGAGCTGCTGGTCTATGACAACTGCGAACTGCGGATCACGGTGCTGGGCGGCATCAAGATCACGGGCCTGGACAGGATGCGGGTGACGGTGAAAGTAGAACACAAGACGGCACGGGCCTTGCCGCTGCGTCACAACCTGGACTTGTACAACCATCCGCATACCGAGCAGCTGGTGGGCAAGATCGCGGAGAACTTCGATACCAGCACGCAGTCCACGATGCAGACCATTGCGGCGCTGACGAGCGCCCTGGAAAGCTACCGGGCGCAGCGTATCGAGCACCTGCAAGCAAAGCCTGCCGCAAAAGCGGAGCTGACGCCGGTGGAAATAGCCGCAGCCATAAAGGAGTGGAAGACCCCGAACCTGCTTGACCGAATTAATCAGCTGATCGGTGAGAGCGGCATCGTAGGGGAACCGGTAAACCGGCTGATCGCTTTTATCGTCTACACCAGCCGCAAGCTCCAAAACCCGTTACACCTGATGTTCCTGGGATCGAGCGGCAGCGGTAAGACCTACTTGCAGGAAAAGGTATCGGAGCTCATCCCAAAGGAGGACAAGATCGAAATAACACAAATCACCGAGAACGCCTTCTACTACTTCCGGCAGGACGAGCTACGGAACAAACTGCTGTTGATCGAAGACTTGGACGGCGCAGAATCTTCGATGTATCCACTCCGGGAGCTGCAAAGCAAGCGGCGGATCAGCAAGACCGTTACCCTGAAGGACACCAAAGGCAACCTGAAGACGATCACCCTCACGGTGGAAGGCCCGGTCAGCGTGAGCGGCTGTACGACGAGAGAGAAGATATACGAGGATAACGCCAACCGCTGCCTGCTGGTCTACATCGATGCCAGCAAGGAGCAGGATAAACGAATCATGGAATACCAGGCGCGGATCAGCGGCGGAGAAGTTGACCAGGAGCGGGAGCAGGTCATCAAGAACAGCTTGCAGAACATGCAGCGGGTGTTAAAGCCGGTGGCGGTGGTCAACCCCTATGCGAAATACATCCAGCTGCCGGAGCAGGTGTTCAAGCCGCGGCGGACGATGGGGTTGCTGCTGAGCTTTATCGAAGCAATTACCCTGCTGCATCAGTACCAGCGGGAAGTGAAGCGGGACAGCCATCACCAGCCCTACATCGAAACTACGGTGGACGATATCGAAGCTGCGTTCAGCCTGCTAAAGGATGTCCTGTTCAGCAAGAGCGACGAGCTGACGAAAGCGACGCGCGGGTTTTTAGAATTGCTCAAAGTAATTGTGCGGGAGCAGGGCAAAGCCAGCTTTACCGCCAGGGAGATCCGCGAACAGCTGCGGATCAATCCCAGCAACCTGAAGCGCTACCTGGTGGAGCTGGAACGCTACGGCTACATCAAAGGCAGCGGCAACCGCTACCGGGGCAACTACGAATATATCATCTCCAACGTGCAGGAGTACGAGCAGCTGAAATCGAGCATCGACCAGCACCTGCAAGCCATCCTCGTCTCCATCCGAAATATCCGGCAGTAGTTCAGTGGTTCACCAGTGGTTCAGTAAGGGCAGTGAACCACTCAAACGCTTGTCCAGCCTACACTTTACGCCAGTGGTTCAGTAGTTCAGTGAAAAGATAATAATAGCAATTTTATGGACACGATTTACATGCTTCACAGCGCGGAGTACCAGCTATTGCAAAAAGGCTTCGCAGAGTGGTTACAGACCCTGGGGTATGCGCCGGTCACTGTCACAGCATTACCCCGGTTGCTACAGGAGTTCCTTCACTACCAGGAGCAGGGCGGCAAACCCAGCCTGGGCATGTTAGCCGCCCCGGATGCCAGCGCCTTCATCGAGGCGATCAAAGTCAAGATCGGCCCCCGGAGCGGGCGGGGCTACAGCAACAGCTACGTTAATCAGTATATCCGCGCCTTGAAGCTCTTTAATCAATACATCCGGCAGACCGGCCGCACAGGGATCGGTTTTACACTATCGTTGCTGGACGACCGACGAAACAAGCCCGACTGGCTTACTCCCCGAGAGGTGCAGCGCATGTATGCGGCCATCAGCGACGACGTGCTGGGGATCAGAGACCGGGCCATGCTGGCCGTGTACTACGGCTGTGGGCTGCGCCTGAGCGAAGGAGCGGCATTAACCCTGCCGGATATTATCGAGGGCAGGCGGCTCGTGTATGTGAGGCAGGGCAAGGGATACAAGGAACGCTATGTGCCGATGGCCGGCCGAAATTACCGGGAGATACAGCTCTACATCGAGGAAGGCCGGCCACAGCTGCTGCAAGGGCCTACCGACCGGTTATTTATCAGTGCTAATACCGGTAAGCCGCTGGACAGGCAAAGCCTGTACATCCGGGTCAAACGGCTGGTGAGTGTGGCGGGGCTGACGAAACGGATCAGCACCCATACCCTGCGGCACAGCATTGCGACGCACCTGCTGCAAAACGGTATGAAACTGGAACGGATCAGCGAATTTTTAGGGCACAGCTGCGTAGATAGTACTCAACTCTACACCCATTTAGTTAACGAACAAAGCCGTTCAACCCATGACGTTTAGCCAATACCTGGAACAGAAGCGGTTCACCCCTGCTACCGTAAAGACGTATACGATCTATATCCAGACGTTTACCGACTGGCTCGCTGCCGAACAGCTGGACGCCGGAGCCTTCACTTACAACGAGCTGCTGGATTTTATCCAGTATCTACAGGGCCAGGGCAAGAGGCGAAAAACGATACAGCATCTGCTGGGCATCGTTCGGCATTACTGCAACTACCTGACTGTTGAAAAGCAGCGAAGCGATAATCCTGCTGCCGGCGTCTTCATGAAGGGGGTCATCCGAAAGCTGCCGTCCAATCTGTTGAGCTGGGAAGAGATGGAAGAGCTTTACCGGCAGTACAGCATACAGCTAAACGTTCCCCTGGTGAGCAAGGTGATCCTTGGGATGTTGATCTACCAGGGCCTCGCTGCTGAAGAGATCACCCGTCTGGAGGCTGTGCATGTACACCTGCGGGAAGGCCGGCTCTTTATCCGCGCCATGAAGCGGACGGGCGAACGGTGGCTCCCCTTATCTGCTCTGCAGGTGACCCTGCTGGGAGAGTATATGCAGGAGAACAGGCTAAAGACAGGGTCTTTGCTGGTCACTGGCCGGAAGCAACGAATAAGCCCTACTAACATTAACAACCGAATGCAGCAGATGATGAAGCAGCTGCGCCAGCTGAATCCGAGGGTTATCAATGCAGCACAGTTCCGCAGCAGCGTCATCGCCCACTGGCTGAAGGCTAACAACCTGCGCCAGGTGCAATACATGGCCGGGCATAAATACGTTAGCTCGACGCAGCGTTACCAGCTCTCCACCCTGGACGATCTTAAAAGCGAGCTACAGCAACATCACCCCATGAGCTGACCCCCTGCGCACAAGACCCACGCTGCAAGCAGGAAAATAGGAGGGCAGTCTTCGCACCCTGTTACAAAAAACACGCGCCAGGTGGCAGAGCGCACCTGTCACGGTTTTACCAGGGGCCCGCGAAGCTGCCCTCCGCGGCCATCTCTGCCGGGCCGGGGCCCGTCAGGGCCGCTCCTCATTGATGTCCGCCACCTGCCGGTGGCCGGCCGCTTTATCTAATCATAAGCCTCCGCTCCGCTGCGGCCAAACAACCAAGGTCGATCCGGCTGGTAGTGGCCCGGCGGCCTCGTTCCTCGGCCTTCCTCCGTGCCACACGGCCGGCCACATGGCGGTGGTGGCGGGCGCTGCACACTCGTCCGTTCCTCTCCCGAGTGCGCCACTGCCACAAATACAAAAGACATTCTTAATCATCAAACCATACAGCTATGTACTACGTCAAGAAATACGCCGACTGCTGGGCCATCCATAACGACGACAACGGCAAGAGCCGTCCACTGACGGAAGCCGAAGTCCTGGCCGTTCAGGAGGAATACCCCAGCCTGAAAGACCCGAAGACCTGCACGATTTATGCCGACCAGATCGACAGTCTCGAAAGCAAGCCATAGTGCAGGCAACCGCCGCCGATGAGCAGGGGAATAAAGCCGGGCAGTAGTAACGGCGTTGGTGCATCCATGCGGATAGATAGGGGCGGCAACAGTGTTGTAGAAGTGTCTCCCGAATGCCCCTATCTACCGCCTGGACGATGTTTTTTTCTTCACCCGCATGCCGGTGATCCGAAGGGCTACGAGGTTCTTCTCGTCACTTAAAGCATGTAGTTATGAGCAAACAACAAAAGGCCAAAAAACCACCAAAGAAAAAGCCTACCCTGGAAGCCCGGTACAGCTGGGACAACGGCGAGTATGCCAGGGATCAGACCCTCCGGTTAATTTTACCCTGGCAGTTCCTGTTCATGTGTAAGCTGACCGACGTAACACCGGATACGGTAATAGACCGGTTCATGAACGACCTGGGGCAGGAAAGCTGGAAGCGCCGGGAAAACGATGCCGTCCGGCAGGCTCTGGTCGATTATTTTGTCCTGTGCGGCTACGGTCAGAAGTGGTATACCGAGGCCGAGATCCGCCAAATGTTCAAGGAGCTGGATGCCATCGGGTCGCTCTGGCCGGACAACGGCGGGATCAAATTGATCCATCGACATGCCCGCTGGAAGGAAAGATACCAGAACTTCTGGTTTAAAAAATGGTTCAGGAAGCTAAGACGAAAACCCTGAGAGTGCGGTGAGGCTGGACGAGTGCGTCCGGTCTTGCTGCGTTTATCTCCCTCCCCGAATCCGCCCCTGGCGGATGAGAGAGGCAGCGTTTTGGTTCTACCAAAACATAGCTGGCTACACCTTCCCGGATCACCCAAATGAGGGCGCCCGTCGCGCCCGGCAAGATGTATAAATGTCCACCAAAATGCCGGGCCAGAAGCGACGATCCCCGATCAGGGAAGCCTTCCCCCTCACTCGAAACCTGCACCCCGTAAAACGCCTTAAAATGCCCTCCCTGTAATATCCTATAAAAACCGCCTCCCCCGGAGGGGGACGGGAGGGGGCGAAAAAACAGCTTTACACAAAATCTCCCAAGACCTCACAGGCGTTCCCAATCTTACACAGCCGTTCGCAATTTTACCCAGCCCTTCCCAGGGAATCCTCCCGTTTACTCCATCCTGCTACCCTCACCCCGTGGCCCAGCTCCTGTAAAGCAGGATGTACTTTTGTCTATACAAAAGTCTCCTGGTCGGCGGCAGCTCCGTTATGTAAAAGGCGGGTCAGGTGCATCTAATACTCGAATGATGTCGAGTTAATGCAATAGGCCCCGGCTGCGGCCCTGGATACTAGGGTTAGTATCCCATCCGTGCAACAGCCCAGCTGATGCAGGATGTGTTTTTGCCGGGCAAAAACTCCGGGCCGCCGGGGCGGAATGACCGCAACGGACGAATTTTTTTCTTTCATCTGAGTTCAATTGAAAAGGTCAATTGAAAGGAAAAATCGATTATCTTGGAGGGGTATAGCAGTTCTTTGAACAGTATAAAATCTGAGCGCCAGCGAAAACGGGTTGGCGTTAAAAAGGGGTTGGTAGGTATTATCCGTTGTTCAGAATAACTACAGATATACCGGGAAAGAGTTGCAAAAAGAGGAATTTAGTGATGGCAGCGGATTGCAGGAGTACGATTTTGGGGCAAGATTTTACGATGTGCAACTCGGAAGGTGGAAAGGCATCGATGCGCATGCCGACCGGTACTATCCCTGGTCCCCTTACAGCTACACGGGCAATAATCCCACCAACCTGGTAGATCTCGATGGAAAAGACTGGTTCCAGGACAAAGAGGAGAACATTATCTGGAACAATTCAAGGGAAAATGAGCTTATTAAAGACGGTGTTGAATATAGGAACATCGGCTCGACCCTAACTTTTTATGTTAATAGTTATATTCCCGAAGGTCATGATCTGCTAATGCCATTTGCCGATGGAAAAAAACTCACGAATATTTATTCGATCACCGGTAATTATGATAAAGACGGAAAATTTTCCGGCTTTTCTACTAAATTTGATAGGAGAACAGGGAAAAGTTTTGGTCTATTTCAAGGTCAGGATAAAGTAGAAGGACAGGTTAACCAGAATGGTTATATAAAACAACTTTCAGATGGGACTTATGTCGGAGGATTTGAGCAACATACCACATTAAATAAAGTTATTTTATGGGGAATGCAAGCATTACACGGGAGAGCTGTCGATGTCGCTCAGGATCTACGTTTAACGATCGACAATTCCGGTAAGCTAAAAGTAGATATCATGCATGGGACTTATCCATCTGTCGAGATGAGAGTCAACGAACAGGAAGTCTACGATTTTTGGGAGCATTCTTTTATATTTTCGCATAGTATGACCATGGAACATGATCCTTCCAATACGGTGATAGCGAATGATGCGCAGAGAAGATCAGATGAAATGAATACAATCTTCCGATCTCTACAGGCGCCTTATATACATTTTGCCGGATTCAGCTCTGCACCGGTGGATCCGAGAACTTATTCCAAGATACCATGGTAAATAATAGAAAGATAATGGCTATGACTTTATTGCTGAATATCTTATTTTGTCTATGCAGCTGTTCGCTTTTCTTTCCAACCACCCGAATTCAAGTACCAAAAGGCTATGTTGGATGGTGTTATGTGGTGCCAAGCCCGGACACTTCGCGGCTGATCGAGATCGATAGGAAAAGCGGACTTTACAAGATCGACTCCCATGGGGTGGCGTACGTCCCTGTTTCGCACCTGGATCTCAAAAATGACAATGTGGTCGAAGTGTACGAAGGAGGAAAAGAGGTGACCGCATATACAAGATATTCGGGAAAAAATGAGACGACACTCAGAGATAAGACGTATGAATACATCTCTTTTCTCCTGCCTGCTCCACAGGAACGTGAGATCGATAACGACGAATATTGGAGACGAAAGGGCTATGAAAATACGGTGGCTGGCATGGCGTTATTTGATAGTTTGCTACAGAATAACCTGATCTCTATCAAAGCGCGACCTTACTAAAATGTGGACGTTGTTATCTCTTTCGTTGTATAACCTCTTCCAGCCCTGGTTTGCAAGTCAAAAGATGCCAGCCGCCAAATACGACAAATACCTTGTCGTAAGCGTCTAATAATTTGTCAATAGTTTGAATTAAGAACTGGTCCCTTATTTCTTTTGAGGTTCTCCCAATTTTTTGAAATTTTGATTTTGGTTCAAATGGATTGGTGGGTTCAAGTTCAGCAATGTCAAAAGGTCTATTCAGCAACTTTTCATAATTCGTTTTATAGAAACCAAAGGTCTGTTCGTTCTTTGTCAGTTCCACACCGCCTTCCCCGGTGATGTAATGCTGAATAAATGACTCATATTTCTTCTCTATCTGTAAACTGTCTGTGATCTGTTGCCCTTTAAGCCCCCACATAAGCCGCTCGGTAACTATATAAGCTAAAAGCTCTCCTTTTGAATAGGTCTTTAGTAATTCACTAAACTCATATTGAGTGGAAGGGTCGCCATTAACCGTCGCTATTTTTAGGCTGTCTGATAAAATTTTTGTCAACCCGATCTCTCCATCTTTTAATAAGGCGTCTTTTTTTGAGGCGTACGTCTTTTTTGAGATATCACCTCCCTCATTGACAGCAATATCCGGCTTATATGCAAAAAATTTATCTTCAATCTTTTTGAACATTGGATTCCCGGTGTCTGTGTCATCTGTGAGATGATTTACCCCACAGAATACAATTCTTTTATTCCCGTTCACAAACTCGAGGATATAGGGATTAGAAGGGAGCTGCCCGTTCGAGTCCAGCTTTATATCGAGGTAGCTTACTGTCGGGTAGATATGCAGCGTATCTGTATTTGATCCTTTGCCGGAGTTTGGAGTATTACACCCTGAGAATAATATAGAAAACAGGGTTAGGGCTAAAATATACTTCATATTGGTATTAAATATAAAGCAAATTCTCATCCCGGAGAACTCAAAACGAGATCTTACTAAAAGGGACTCCTGCCGTCACCCCGATGGCTGTCCTGCCATTGAGTCCCTTGCCGGCGTCGATGGAATGTCCCATATCATAAAAACGGACCTGGAACTCGAAGTTCATGGCTGCCTCCGCCTTTTTATTGATCAGCACGATGGGTACGCCCAGTATGCCATTCATAGCATGGTAGTCCCCGATGGCCTGTTCCAGATGGAAGCTGATGCCGATGTGCGAGTCTTTTGGAAAGTAGATCAGCTGTCCTTTTATAGATGGGGTAATAAAGTTTTTGTAGTCGCCTATATATTGATTGCCGGATTTTGTCAGCATAAAGCCGTCACGCGCGTTGTTCAACGTAACGTCTCCGGCCAGCGTGGCAAAGAACCTTCCAAATTTACTACCTTCCCATAGCCTGGTATGGCTGATGTTGAAATGCAGGGGCCACGCATGGCGGCTCATGGGGTCGGCGCCCGGGGTGGGTAGGGTCTGAAAATTTTCGGTGACCAGGGGAATATACAGACTGATGCTCGTCCAGTGGAACGCAAAGACGCCATAGTTAAAAGATTTGGCAAGATGTTCGGCCTGTTTATGCGCGTAGTCGAATTCAAGCTCTTTAAAAAGGTCTACATCGTACACAAAGTCATCCGGCCGGCCCCGGATGTCCTTTTCCATACTGCGGAGGATGGCGGCGCGCACGGTATCCATGGCCTGCATCTGCGCCGTAGCAGCTGTTACCCGCGGACGGCCGACCCAGGTTTGTTTGATCAGGGCCCCGAACTGGTTGTTATAGGGTCTGTTCTCACTGCGGGCGGCAAAGGCGTCTGCAACGTTGGCCTGTACGCCGATGCTGAGGAAGGAACGAAGGGGCTCGTCGATGCCGTGGGACTGCCGCATATTATGATAGATCGCGAGGGTGCCTTGCGCGGAATTTGCTATGACGGAATTCTTATAGAGGGTGAGGTTGTCCGGGTCGGACATATAGTAGCCGGCGGCTTCCGAAAGAAAGACATTCAAGGCCCGGTGGGACAGCAGAGCGCCGGCGGACGACGTATTGATCGTCTTTAGTTCAAGCAGAAGACTATCTGGTGTCTGGGCACGCACCACTTGTGCACTGAGTATTATGACGAATAATAGCCTATACATCCAAACCCCATTTGGTTAGCGTAGCATTGGTAAATACTTTTTTGGTGTCCGTGTCCAGCAGCTTGTTGCGGGACGCCAGCCAGGTCTTGACATCGTCCCCATACATATTGCTGATGCGGGTGAAGTCCAGCTCATTTACTTTCCCCCAGTGGAAGGTGAAAGGAATCTTCTCTTCTTCGAACTTCTTCCATACGGCCGTATAAAAAGCATAGGTTGCATCGGAGAATGCCGCATCCAGCTCCAGCACGCAGGTGTAGTCAAATCGGGTGAAGGCAAGTTTTGCCCCGGACCTCTTTACGAACCGGTAGGCAAACAGTCCTGCAAAAGGCCCGTCGGTCTTATTGACGGCCAGCAGCACGTCCGTTGCCTGTTTGATATAGCTGATGGGTATACCGACAGCTGCACTGAGCAGTTTGCCATGCAGGGTAGTATTGTCGAATATCTCTCCGAGGATGCCGAATTGTTTTGAATAGGGCGTGAGGTTGGACGCCAGTAGTTTGGTGACGAGCGTCGGCACCAGGGCGGGTATCCCTTGTGTAAGCTTGCCGATAAAGCAGGGGGCGTCATCGCCAGGTCCCAAACCTTCAAGGTTGCGTACGGGAGGCTTATAGCCGAGCCGGTAGGGCCGTTTGTACATGGTAGTGACATAGGCGCCTTTCTCCAGATCATAAGGGTTCAGGGATATGGCAAAATGGTAAGGCCGTTCGACGCCATAGGGCAATTGAAGCTGTGTATTGCTGAAATCCAGGGTTTGCATCAGTTGTATCAGCTTGGGGTCAAAAGGCATGGTGGACATGGATGCTTCCAGGAGGAAGATGTCTTCTGTCTCGATCATGACCCCGTGGATGATGCCAAAGCTGCCAAAGCAGACCAGGGCCGAGTAAAAAAGATCGTCGTCACGTATCAGCTCTGTCTGTAAATGTTGTATAAAGGTGTCCGAGACTACAGGTGCGGAGGCTCTTTCCAGCCAGATATGCCGGGTAGGGCTGACGATGATATGCATACCGACGACAAAGTCCTGTACGGCTCCTACGTCAAAGGCGGAGCCATGGGCCCCTGTGGCTGTCACACCCGCGATGGTCTGTCCATTGCTGGCGCCGGATGTTTTTAAGGAGAGGTTGCGCCCTTTAAGGAACCTGCTGAGCTCCCAGACCCCGTTGCCGCATTGGGCCAGGAAAAGTTTGGAAGGATCACCTGTATAGGTACTCGCTACGCTGGCGCCTGATATGTCGAATATCATGTTCAGGGGTTTGGTGTCCAGCATGAGGCCTTCCTCGGCTGTGGCGATCTTTGTCCAGGACCAGCCGGATCCCAATGCCCGCAGGGGTAGTTGTTTTGTAATGGCCTCGCCGATGAGGGATTGCAGTCCTTTTGTCGTGTCGTTATAGCTGTCGAGGGGGCCCAGGGAATTATCGTTTGCCAGCTCGTAAAGGTCCCTGATCTTTTGTACAAAGGTTTCATGTTTGTTCTCCCAGGTACTGAAACCTGTTTTGATAACTTTCATGATAGTGGATTTAAAGGTGACCGTTGATCTGACAAGGTTTGCTGCATTGCCATTCTATTCTCACCGGCGCCCAGATCCCCAGCGTCAGCACGGTAATAAGGGAATAGCCGAAGTTGTTCTTCACCTGTACTACGGCCACCCCATTGGCGTTGAGGCTGTCGCAGATGGGTGTAGAGATCTCTTTGGGTTTTTGGACCAGGCCCCAGAAAAAAGAGTGGGCTGTCCTGGAATTCATTTCCGCGCCTGGCTGGGCGTGGGTGGCGACGCGGTAGGAGTAGCAGCTGCTGAATAGTAACAGGCAGGCCGTTAGTGCCAGGAGCACATGGGTTAACTTTGGCATAGCGCGTTGTTTGGTAAAAGGTAAAGATTTTTTACCTATTTACCCAGCATGTCCTGCAGCTGTCTGAAATCGATGTTCTCCCGGACCTGGCGGTCGATGCTTGCGATGGCGGATACGGACGGATCATAGCTCCAGCTGACAAGAAAAAGCCGGGCGTTCTCATTCGTGGGATGTGTCTTGAAGTAGCCGGGGTTCATGCGTACCAGCATATTCCTGTCGGCGGCATTATCCTCGAATCCTCGGAAGGTGTCGGCTGTCACGGATACCATGGCGGGTTTGTTTAGCTCTGCGGGGGTGCTGCGTAAGGTCAGACTATCTATAAGGCGCAGGGTTTTATCCAGGTCTGCGGTAGCTTTTATGATATTGTCCTGCAGGTAGGCCTCATCGCTCTGATAGTCCTGGAGAAAGAGCCGCATCCTTACCTGGAGGTCTGTGCCGGAATAATGGTTATTCAGTTGATCCATGGCGGCTTGTTTTTCCGCTGTCTGTATGGCTGTGGGACGGATGGGGGTCTTTAACCTGATGTTTGCGATGATGCTGTTCTTTATGGCGGTCAGCTCTGCCCGGGCTTCCTGTAAGTATTCTTTCCTGGTAACGGGGATATAGGGCAACTGTCCGTCCCTGCCGGTCACCAGCCAGGTCATGATATGCTGACCCTCTTCATTCTCGTATTCAAAATAGGGACAATCTTTTTGTACGCCATCAGCGGGACGAAGACCGGCGATCTCTTTGCCATTGACCGTCAGGTAGCGCAACAGGGGGCTTAGGTCACCCGCCATGATGGTGAGCCGGCTTTTGTTGTCTTCCGATCTGCATGTTATGTTGAACTTTTCCGGGAAATATTCGCCGTGCCATAGAGGAGAGAAGTCTGCCTCCGAGAAACAGGAATCCTGGAGGAAGGCTACCATGGCGTCGGCAGCGCTCTGCATTTTTGCAAGTTTTGTGCGGGGGATACGTCCATTGACATGATCTTCCTCTTTTACCCACTCGCGAGGTGCGCGGACAGGTGTCGATGCAATCAATGTAAGCAGCAGCGCGGAGATGGAAAAGGCGTTCATATATCTTGCTTATAGGGTTTACGGATCGCAAGATTTTTCTAAGACGTGGAGAGGAGATCCAGAGGTTTGGACAAAACAGGATTGGACAAAAGGGGATATTGAAGAGGGATATTGAAAGGACGAAAGACGGCGACAAAATACACAATCTCCCTGAGAAATGCAAGCCCTGCGCATCAGGCTGATTGTTATTTACTTATCATCAGATCGTAAAGCCCGGATGGATTTGTACTGTCTCCCGAAGGGAAGCTCGATATCGCCGATCTCCACGTCGTGATTGGTATAGGCCGTCACCTTGGCCAGACTGACGATAAAGCTCCGGTGGATACGGGCAAAAAGGTCCTTGGGCAGCATGGCTTCCAGCGTGGTAAGAGATTGTTTTACGATTAAAGGTTTGTCATTTTGCCGGAAGATCTTGATATAATCCTTCAGGCTTTCGATATAGACAATATCGTTGAGGAATACTTTTACCATCTTACGCTCGGACCGGAAATATAAAAAGCTTTGCTGGATATCATCATTTTTATCCGGTGTATCAACGGGCATACCCGATCCGGTGGCCTTGTTGACGGCCCGTAGAAAACGCTCGAATGATATAGGCTTTAATAAATAATCCACGGCGTCCAGATCGAAAGCGTCCGCGGCAAATTCCTTATAAGCTGTTGTGAAGATGACTTTTGGCGGGTGCTGCAAGGCCTTTATAAAACCCGTACCAGACAATTTGGGCATTTGTATGTCCAGGAACAACAGGTCTATTTTTTTTGTCTTCAGGAGCTCCATGGCCTGTAAGGCATTATTGCATGTTCCGGCAATTTCCAACTGCTGCACCATCTCCGCATATTTGCGGATGACCTTGATAGCGGGCGGCTCATCATCAACGATCAAGCACTTCCAGATCATGTTCAGCGTTTTTTAAAGTAGTGATTGGGTTGTCGGAGTTCTTAATGGCCTCTTCGTCCAATACCAGATCGAGGTTCACTATAAAGACTTCCTCCCGCATCATTATCTCCAGCATATGCCTGTCCGGGTACAGCAGTTCCAGCCGTCTTTTTACATTCTGTAAGCCGAGGCCGCCGGCTTCATTGGTCCCGATCTCCTCTTCCTTGCCTTGTCTGCTGTTCACCAGCTTGAATTGGAGAGTCGATTCCGTGACCGTCAGGTAAAAGCTGATCCAGCTTTGCTCTATCTGGTTGCTGACGCCATGTTTGAAAGCATTTTCGAAAAATGGAAGCAGCAGGAGCGGGGCGATCCGGTGTCGCTCGATGTCTCCTGTAATGGTGATCGATATATCCAGCCTGTCGCCATAGCGCAGCTGCTCCAACGCCATATATTCCTTTAATAAGGATACTTCCTTACGCAGGGGAATAAGGGAAACGCTGCTTTCATAGATCATAAACCGCAGCAGATGGGATAGCTTTAGCACAATCTCAGGCGCTTGCGGGGATTGTTCCAAAGTATGGGAATAAAGGTTATTCAATGTGTTGAATAAAAAGTGGGGGTGCAGTTGTGACTTCAGCAGGGCAAGTTCAGCAACGGCCCGTTGTTCCTGCGCTTCGATGGTTTGCTGTTTCTGCTGATACCAATGATTTAGCAGCTTGATGGAGATGGCGATACCCGCCACATGGATATAGGGGAGGATACCTTTGCCTGTTAGCATGGTGAACCCGAGCCCTTTCATATTGATCAATGTCAGCTGCGCCAGGGTGTTGTAAGTATAACAAAGCGCCAGCACGAGGAAGAGGCCGATAAAGAACGGGGTATATTTTCTTTTAAAAAGATAGCGGGGAATGAGAAAATAGATCAGCGAATATACGACCAGCATAAAACCCGGCAGGTATAGGGCGGCATTCAGGAAAGAGTCCTTGTATTTGTAGCCAAAACCAAAGCCCCACGCAAAATAGGTGGTTACTATTACCCAGAAAAGCAGATGTTTTAGCAGCTTCCTGCCCAGCCGCCCCCAGTTGAAATATGCTGATGCCGGATCCATGATATTTCAAATTTAAAACAATTGTACACCTTCCCGAATATTATAAAAAAATCATCGACAAACGACACGCTTTCGTAGACGGGCGTATAAAACAGCGCTGTTAGACGGTTAGACTACCAGATTGGGTCGTCTGTAACCAATACCGTCCGTTACGGATACAAAGCGTAAAAGTCCGTAACGCCTTCACTATTTTACGCTCAACTGACTGGCATAGTATGAAAAAATGTCTTCTTTATTATCGGTTGTTCACTCAAAAAGGGTATGCCGGAGCGTCAACGCGAGCGGTACTTTTACCCCGGCCGTTGTTAAAGTCATCCCATATGTACCGAAAGTTACTGCTTCTCACCTGCGCGTCCCTATTTTGTCTGTGGGGCGGTGTTTATGCGCAGCAAGTGGAGCAAATGTTGCATGCAAAACCCGTCACTATTTCGGGTAATATCAGTCTGACCTCTATTTTTTATAAAGCCGACGGCATACCGGACAGGTACCTGCCTTTTAATTATGTCATTACGGGGTCGCCTGTGCTTTCGCTCTATGGCATGCAGATACCTGTATCCTTTGTCATCGGCAAGCAGCAAAGTAGTTTTAATCAACCTTTTAATCAATTTGGTCTAAGCCCCTCCTACAAATGGGTGACGGTCCATGCCGGCTACAGGAACCTTACCTTTTCTCCCTATACTTTGGCGGGTCATACCTTTTTGGGGGGAGGAGTGGAGCTGAACCCGGGCAAATTCCGGTTTGCCGCCATGTACGGGCAGCTCAACAAGGCGACCGCCCTGGATACTACGCAAAGTCTCTATTTTTCCAACTTTACCTACAAACGCACGGGTATGGCCGTACGTATCGGGTATGGTACGGAGAGCAGCTTCTTCGACCTCATTGCCCTGAAAGCAAAAGACGACCCCAACAGTTTGCGGCAATACAAGGGACTGGCAGATTCCTCCGGCATCACGCCCGCCGAGAATACGGTGACGGGATACAATTTCCGGATGAGCTTTTGGCGGCAGCATCTTATTTTCGAAAGTAATGGAGCGTTGAGTCTTTATACCAACAATATCAACTCGCCGTTGATCCAGGACTCTTCCTATGAAAAGGATGTCAAAAAGCTGGCAGATCTCGTGCATGTCCGTACCAGCTCCGAATTATTCAGCGCAGTGGACGCAGCCATCCGCTGGAAATCAAAACTCTTTTCTGTAAAGCTGCAGTACAGGCGTGTGGATCCGGGGTTCCAATCCATGGGAGCCTATTTTCTGAATAATGACCTGGAGAATTATACGATCGCGCCGGCCTTTACGGCGTGGAAAAGAAGGATAAGGTTCAGCGGCAGTCTGGGGCTGCAGCGGGATGATCTCACCAGTAGCAAAAGGGCGAAGGCGAGTAAGGTCATCGGATCAGCCAATCTTAGCGCAGACCTTAGCCAGCGTTTTGGCATCGACGGCAGTTACAGCAATTATTCCGTCAACCAGACCGTAAAGACCATCCGCTTTGCAGACTCGTTGAAAGTGGTGCAATCCAGCACCCAGATATCGGTGACGCCAAGGTATATGATTCCGGGAGCCGTCCTTTCCCATTCTTTTATTTTTTCGGCGAACCTCAGCCAGGCAAAGGAGCTCAATCCCGGCAGAGCGGATAGTCTCAATGGGGACATCAACACCGGCAACTATCTTTTTACCTACCAGGCGAACCTGGTGCCTTCGCAGGCATCCCTGTTCCTTTCCCTGAATCATACCAAGATGAAAAGCCCGGTGTTGTCAGACGGCAACGATGGGGTGACATTAGGCGGCTCCAAAAGCTGGTGGAAGAATAAGCTTGTCTTTTCGCTCAGCGGGGGATACCTGCTCAGCAAGCGCAACGGGGAGAAGGGGACGATCCTCACCGGATCGCTGCAGGGGCGCTATAACTTTTATGGCAGACACCAATTGCGGATCACGGGTTTTTATACGGGCAATACGCCGGATCACCCGACGACGGTGTATCCCAAATATTCGGAGTCAAGGGGAGAAATAAGCTATGGTCTTTCTTTCTGATATAATACAAATCATACATAACATGTCAATGAGATCACAGGACATATTATTCAGGATATCACTGGCCGTCTGTCTTTTGCTGGCTGGCACAACGTTATATGCCCAGCAGGAGATCGGGGTCAGCGTGCAGGTGGGCCGGATGCCGGACGGCCGATATCCCACCAAGATCTATCAGTTCAGGGACAACCCGGGACTGGTGACCCTTACCCTGGTGAACCATGAACAAGTACCGCATTCCGTCTACCTGACGGGTAAGCTTACAGGCGATAATGGCGTGACGGTCATGACGGGGAAAAATTATCAGCCGCCTACTACTATTGATCTGAAGCCCTTTGAGACGAGGAGGCTGAATGCCATCGAGTCTTCCTATCTCTTCGATGCCAATAACCTCGTCTATCTGTCCGGCAGCGCCAGCATCAAGCCCTCCGTCTTTGGCGAACAGGGTTTGCCCGAAGGTACGTATCAGCTGTGTGTCCGTGCCGTTGACGCCGCCACACGTAAACCTTTATCGGAGGAGGACCCGCTGGGGTGCAGCAATATATTTACGGTAGCGCTCCTGGAGCCGCCGATGATCCTGAACCCTTATGACGAGCAGGACATCACGCCAATGGCGGTGCAGAGCATCCCCATCCGGTGGACGACGCCTGCCGGAGCCCCTCCTTCCACGGAGTACCTGGTTCGGATCGTTGAGATATTTCAAAAACGTAACCCCTATGACGCCATCCTTTCCGCATCGACGCCTTTTTTCGAAACCACGGTGAGGGGTACCCCTTTGTTCCTTTATTCCATCCAGCATCCTCGATTACAGGAAGGGCGTACGTATGCCATGATGGTCGTTGCTTCCGACCCCCTGGGCGGGGGCACCTTTCGCAATAACGGACGGAGCGAGGTAGTACAATTCACTTATGGGGCTCCGGGGGTAAGCGATCCCGGCGCACAGCAGGGGCAAGGGCAGGGCAGTGGCGGGAAAGTGGAATATGCCACGCATACATTGAAGGGCAGGTTACTGGGGACATTTAAAAAGTCGGAACAGGGTAGTCTTGCCATCACCAGCAGGACCGGGGTTTCCTTTGCCGTGACCCAGGCTCCCATTCCGTCCACTTATGTCAGCGCCCTCTCTTCCAGCAGCGCCTTTGCGGTGCAAAAAACGGTGACGCCCCTTATCAAAATGAATGTGCTTGCGGCGATGAACACCGACCCGACACTCCGGAGAACCACGTCTGCCGTCAGCAACCTTGCCGGACGGGTAGCCGACCGTGTGATAACCTTGCCGCCGCCACCCTTGCCCACCGACATCGTCTCCGGCTCAGGCAATCCCGCCACCGAATGCACCTATCAATCGGTGACACCGGACTCGGCTACGGATCGCTTCCCCATACCCGGCCTATCCGTCACGCTGACCGGGGCCTTTGCGTCGGGTAATCAACATAGCACCTTGCTGGCAACAGGCAAGACGGATGCGGACGGCAATTATACGCTGCAGTTCCTGGACCCTGCCTTTGACGCGAGCAATGGGCTGCTTTCCCTGACGTTGTCCGTCAGTACCACCGACTTTGAGAATCCGAGTTTTTCATTACCCGTGTCTGTACTCACGGCAACCAATAATGACATCGGCAGCCGCACGCTGCTGGCCAGGACGATCCGGTTTTTCCCCAAAGCAATCTTTGATGATCAGGCGGCGGACAAAGAAAAAAGTTACGGTGTCCATATCTATCGTCGTGCGGACGATATACAGGCCCGTCCCTGGCTGGTGAATGAAGGGCAGACAGGGACTGCAAAAAAGAGTATGGTAATGATCGATGGCATCCAGATGATGGAGATTGCTACCGATACGATCATTGCCACTGCGCCCGACAAGTCGTTTCTCACGATCTCGAAGACGGAAGCCGTGGGCGCCGGTCGGGTGTTCCTGGGCGGCAACCTCTATGTCCGGCTCATACCAGCGAGCGCCAGCTTCTGGGATTTGCGTTCCAGTGTCAGCGTGCTGAATGTCCCGCTGCCTGCCGACAAGATATTGCAGGCGCAGCTTACTTACAAGCTTGTTCAAAAACCATCGCATATCGAAGGTAAAGTATCTCTCCCGCTGGGTGAGAAAGGAGGCACTTTACCTGTACAAGGCGCTACCGTGCGTGTCATGTATGTTATAAAACAGCGGGTGCCCGGCACGCTGGACCCGAATGCGTTCGTGGGTGTAAAGAACCTTGCAACGAACATACCGCAACTTTCCGCAGGCGGGGCACCGTTGTCTGCAAGTGGCGGCGGTGGCGGTCTTGGCTCGAAGTCCCTGTTAAATCTTGTTTCCAACCTGGCCGGGCAAAGTGCTGCCAAGCCCGTGGTCCTGGAGGCAAAAAATAATAATGTGATCGCAGTGCAGCGATTGACCGACTTGCTTTCGCCTGAGCCGGAGGTGAGCGCTGTGCCTGATGGCTATAGGGCCATTACGACGACGACGGACGAGCTGGGTAAATATTATGTCACCTTGCCCGCGATGGTGGATAATGCGGACATCATCGTGGATGTCATCAATACGCCTGCCGAGTTCAGGAAATTCTCCGTGTTGTATACGGATGGTAATAAACAGGCTTCGTTCAAGCTGGCGAAGGGAGCTTCCAAATTTGTCGATTTCTCGGTGAAGGCGGATGTGGCCGATGTAGTGGGAAGAGTGGTGGACGCGCTTGGCAAGCCGCTGGGCGGCGCCGTGATCAGTGTCAGGGGCAATACCATTACGCGGACGGGGCCGGATGGACTATTCCAGTTCAGCATTTTCCCTGGAACGCACACGGTTACCCTGGAAAAAGAAGGCTTTGTAGTGAAGGATATCACTATCAATGTCCCTCAGCTGACAAATAATAAGGACAATACCTACCAGTCTAAATGGCTCGTGCTTACTACCATGCAAAAGAGTCAGATGACCCTTTCCCGTGTCAGTCAATCCCAGACGGTGCTCGCTTCCGTAGCGCGGGGCAATAAATTTTCCGCGGAGATGTTTGGTCTTGCTCCGGCAAACAAACCGCAGGGAGCGCTGGCGGCAACCACTTTCAATGCCAGTCTTGCCGCAGCCTTTGGTCTGTCCACTCCATCTCCGTCGTCGCAATATGAGACACCCCGGGAGTTTGCGGTGGACTTAAAAGACGTGGGATACCTGGATAAAATAGTGGGCAAAGCCCGTTTTCGTGTCATAGATGAAAGCACGGGGAAGGGTATCCCGGATACGCGTATCACCGTCTTTGACAGCACCAATAAGACGGATGTGAATGGAGAATGGTACTATGAAGGCTTTGGGGGGGCCACGGTAGTGACGCTGGTACCTCCGGCAGGATCAGGCTGTGCGGCCGACCAACGGTCCATGACTCTCACGGAGACGGGGAAGGAACAGGTGATCACCATTTCTTTGAAAAAAGGCGTAAAGGTGACGGGCAAGGTCCTTTCGGGGAGCTCGGCCCTTGCGGGTGCGCGGATCATGCTGGATGACCAGGAATTTACGGCCGTGGTTTCTGATATAACGGGCAGCTATACCATGTTGGCGCCTGCGGGGAAGCATACGATCAGCGCAAGTAAAACGAACTATGTAGGACAGCAGTACCCTGATAAGACCCTGCCTGCCGACGGTCCGGTGGACTTCAATCTCAAGGGAGGGAATGGAAAGAATTATGGCAAACTGCTGGGTTTTGAAATAGAACTCTCCGACGCGACGCCGGTGGGCTCCGCACAGGAGAAATGGAGCGGTCGTTTTGTCAACCTCCGGCCGGCGGATGGGAATATATCTCTTACGGCGGAGACTTCCATTCCTTTCAGCGGATTGATCGTCTCTTTTGATGCCGGCGGCAATGCCCTTCCCAAGGATAATAAAGTGGCGACAGATATGACGGAGCTGCCGCTAAAACTGATGGGTTATCTTCCCTTGCGGCTGACGGGTGACGATGTGCTCACTTTTACAGGCGCCGGCGGGACAGGCAAACTTGCCGGAAAGATGAAGCTGGACGCAGCGGCGATACAAGGCTATCGCGGCTGGACATTGGATAATACATCCACCCTATGGCTGGCTGCGGCGGGTGGGACCACTGCGGGGCCGTTAACACTCTTTAGTAGTGCCGGTGCGCAGCAGACTGCCGAAGGCTATAACCTCGTCACTGAAAGTGCCGCTGTCAACGCGCATGTATATGGGTTTGCCGTACAACTGGGCAAGGCTGTGGCCGTAGACAAGGATGGATTGCAATGTTCCGGCTCCATCGGGACGCCTGCATTGGGACCTATCCAATCGTTGTCCATCGGTATCGACAAACTCGCCATCAATCGCGCCTTGTCTGTCAGCGCGGTACTGCTGAAACAGGATAATATTCCCGATCTGGGCATCGGCAGTTGGAAGGCAGCTATCCGTGCACTCGTATTTAACGAGGATGGCTTTACGCTGGGCGGCGCGCTGGCATTGAACATTCCCGGTTCGGATGTTTCGCAGGTGTCCTTTACTGACCTGGCCATGACAAAGGATGGGGTATTTGGCGGGAGCTTTTTGATCCCGGACGGAGGAATAAATATCATGTCGCTGGCGTCGCTCAGCACCGACGGCGTGCCGCTGAGCTTTGGCAGGGTTGGCAACAGCAATGTCTACAGGATCGGAGGGCGGGCAAGTTTTAAGGTCAACGTGCCTATCCTTGACAAGCCTTTTAAGATACCCTCTTTCGAGGTGCTGACAAATGGGGATTTTTCTCTGCAGACACCCGTGAATTATAGCACGACCGTTGGGCCTTTTGGATTTGCTGTCTCCAATCTCTATCTGAATATGAAGGATAATACGCCGTACATCGGCATCCAGGGAGAGTTTAAGGCGGATCTCTCCATCCTGAAATTTGAAATAGGAGATATCAAGGTAAAAAGATCCGCCGGCGGACCCGTCTTTACCGTGGACAAGCTGGGTGTAAAGCTGGATGTACCTGTCTTGCAGGCCTCGGCCCTTGTCGAATTTAAGGACAATGGTTTTGCAGGGGCCGGCAGCGTGGGAATAACGGGGACGCCTATCAACGCGTCTATCGACTTTCATTATTTCAACCGTAATGGCGTGACGGACCTGGGCGCCAACTTCTTTACCAACCTGCCTCCCATACCGATAGGCGTGCTGGTGACCCTGGACGGCATCGGGGGAGGATTTAACTATATTTCCGGTGGACCCAACGGCGGGTTTGCCGTGGACATAAGGGGCAAGCTCTCCTTCCTGGGGACAGGTCCCCTGGTAGCGCTCGATCCCGTTGGTATCACGGTATCCAGCGCCGGGATCCTGAAAGGTTACGGAGATGTCGTCATCGGCGGCTATCTGAAAGCGGCCCATGCAGAGGCTGTGTTCAACGGACCTGAACGTACTTTCACCGTCCAAGTGCATTCGGATATGTCGCCGCTGGAAGGGCTGGCGCAGCAGTCCATCGACGGAGCATTGATCATCAGCGCCAAGAAGGATGATGAATTTGCCTTTCTTGGTTGTGCCATACAGGTGAAATTATTGGGTCTGATCGATAACCATGGCGAGATGGCGATAGGTATACGGGTAAAAGACCCGAAGACCCGCGGCGGTCTGGTATCCCAATATTTCCAGTATGCTCCCGATGAATATATGCAGCAGCGGTTTTCCGGGGTCTATATCAATACCGCTACCCATGTGGGTATCCCCCGTGACAATCCGGTGGGTTTTGACCTGTATATCGCCAGCGCGAAGATCTGGGCGGAGACGGGTTTTCAGGCCTCCTTATTGCTCAACTTGGAAGAAGGGGCCTTTCGTATAAAATTTGGCGGCAAATTCGATGCGGGTGCGGAGGCTTGTGTGGCGAAGATCGCTTGTATAAGCGTCAATGCGGGGCTGTGCTATCTTGTTGAAGGCGGGCGTAGTCCGTCGTTGGGTTGGAATTTTGGGGCTACGGCCACCGGCAGGTTTGAATTAGGCGCGGGGCTTGGCGCGGGTGACTGTGATGCCGGCTGTAATGAAATTGTAACTGTATGGGATGGATGTTTCGGCGGAGCTTTTAAGATCTGTGGCAATGCTTCGCTGGACTTCAGCTTTTCGCAAAGGGATGGACTAAACTTTAAGGCAAGGACGGGAGGGGACACGACCCCCTGCTTCTAAATAAAACGACAATGAACCGGGTAATAACAGCAACAATATTTTGTATACTATCATCTGCTGTATGGGCGCAGCAGGACAACCAGGGCGTATTCGATTCACCCGTAATGCCGGGACCTTCGGGCGTTTATCTCTTTGCCTATGTCAAGGGACAGCATATGCAGCGACCGGCCCCGGGACGGACCTTTACCCTGTATAAGGAAGATAAGAAGGGCGGTGGGTTTAGAAAACTGACGACCATGAACTTTCCGGCAAGCGCCGCCGAGCTGGCAAAAAAGCTCGACGGAGAGCTGCTGCAAGAGATACTGCAAAGAAAAAAGCTCAAGTCTGTGGAAGACCTGTATACGCAGCTAAAGGCCGGCAAGCTGGATACGTTGGGTCTGTACAGCAGCGCCTCCAATGTGCTGGAAGCGTTAGGCGTGTTATATATAGACAGGACTGCGACGCGGCGGGATATAGGCGTCAGCTATAGAATGGAAGTGGCCGAACAGGGCGGCACGCGTACTTTGTACCAGATGGGTTTGGGAGAGGTCCAGTACAGCCCGATGCCTGTATTTAAAAAATACAATGTTTATGTGTCCGACAGTGCGGCGATGGTCACCTGGTATGCCGTAAAAGGGAAAGCGCCTTATGCCAATGTTTTTTACAATGGGAACGCAAGCGCGCGTGTGATGGTCTACTCCAGGAGGGATACGCTTTTTGCCATGTATAGCATGTCTACCGTGCCGGGTAGCAAGTTGCAGCTGTTTGTCAGACCGGAGGACATAGCGGGTAACGCGGGGTTTTCCTCCGACACGGTACGTCTGCTGGCGTTGAATATGAATAATACCCTATCCGTCACTCATCTAACGGCAAGGGATACATTTGGGCGTGTCGAGCTGCATTGGGACAGCCTGCCGGCGAAAGCCTATTACAGCGGTCTGCTGGTGCTAAAATCCCGATCGGCCACCAGCGACTATATAGTGGCCGATACCTTACCTGCCTCGGCAGTCTCTTATCTTGACAGGAGGGTACTAGGGGGTGCGCAATATTATTATAGAGTAGAGCCTATCCTGATCCATTTACCCCAGGGGGGGCGCACTACGCCTGCCCTGGTGACGGTGACCACCAAAAAAAGAGAGGGGCGTCCTTCGCGTCCGCAAGGGCTGGCATATTCTTTTACGGAACGCCGGGATGTCCGTCTGAGTTGGCAGGCCGACGGCAAGCTGGATATCTTTGCTTATTATATCCTTCGGGGCACCTCTCAGCAAAATCTACAGGTAATTTCTCCCGCTGTGCGTGACACGGTGTTTATCGATAGCGTCGAACATTTGCAGCCGGGGACCACGTATGTATACGCCGTCAGCGCCATGAATATGGATATGCAATGGGGTGATACATCGGCTCCTGTGAGCATGGTGCAGCCGGGGACGCGGCTTGTTACCTCGCCGGCGGGTATTACGGCAAGGGCTACACCGCAAGGCGTGAGACTGCATTGGAATGATGTTTCACTAAGCGATGCGGGCGTTACGGGGTATCTTGTTTATAAAAGAAAAAAGGGAGACACATATTTTCAGCCGCTGACCATGCGTCTCTGGCAGTCCACTGTTTTTGTCGACACTACGAACATCCCGGCGGGGGTTTATGAATATGGATGTACGGCAGTTGACGCCTGGGGGAATCAAAGCATCCTCTCCACGTTGGCCCAGGTGGATCTCTCGGGGACGGATGTTATGGCAGCGCCTCCTGTCTTTGGTCTGAGGAATATAAAGGAGGGGATCGAGGTCAGCGTGCCGTCTTCGGTGAATACCATGGACACACAGACGAAGTACCTGCTCTATCGCCGGACGTTGAAGGAAAAGCAATACCGTAAAATAGGAGAGGTGCCGGCAGACCACCCGGTGTATATCGACAAGGCGGTGATGCCTGATCAATTGTATGTCTATGCCATCAGCGTCCGCAGCCAGAACGTCGAAAGCAGCAAAGGGGGTGAAAAGAGCATCCGCAGAAAATGAGTTTTATGAAGAATATAATTACCATATTGTTTCTTGGGGCGCTGTGTCTGCTGTTCTCCACATGCGCCAAAAAAAATGTATTTGATCTTCCCCCGGATCACCCTGTCATCGACAGTCTGTATCCTGCCTCGGGGGTCATCGGTGATCAGATACGGTTGTATGGCAGCGGTTTTAGCGTCAGTCCATCCGCCAATAAGGTCACCGTCAATGGCGTGGCGTTCGTCGTGGACTCGCCTTCCACCAGTACGGTGCTGCTGGTGCACCTGGTGGATACCACCGGTACGGGAAAAGTGCATGTCACTGTGGATGGCAGAGAGGGGGAAGGCCCGGTGTTTACGTATGGCCGTGGCACGGGTGTCGGCAGCAAACCGCGTATCGTCGATGCAAAGCGGGGATGGGCCGACGGCAGCGGATATTCTGCATTCGTCTATTACGTCCCTCCGCAGAATAGCGATATCCATCTAAAGGTAAATGGGGTCGAGGTAGTGATATCGGATATCATACGGCCCACTGATCCTTCGAAGCCTGTCGAACTGAGATGCAGCGATGCTTCGTGGGAGGATCATATCCCCGTGAATCTTGCGGATATAATAGTGGTGGGTGCGGGGGTATCCAGCGATGTATTCCATTATCAGGTACCTCCAAGATATCCCGGGCTCAATCAGACCGTATACCGTGCGGGTGATACGATGGTCATCCGCGGGCATTTTTTTGGTGTTAAGACGGCGGACTCTAAAGTAACCTTTCTCTATAATGGCAATGCTCTTTCTCCTTTGCCGCTGATACTCTCCTGGTCCAATACGGAGGTAAGTGTAAAGGTGCCGGCTTATTCCAATATTCCGCCCAACCCGGCCTGGGGTGACAGGGCGGGGATGGGTTTTACCATGCAAGTGGGGGCTATAGAAGCCCTCGGGATCAACAGTTTCTGGTACATCCTGAATACCAGTTCGGTAAATACAGTCAGCACGCTGGCAGGAAGTACGGGAGGATTTGCCGACGGACAGGGCACGGCTGCATTATTTAATACCCCCCGTCACATGGTGACGGATGCACAGGGGAATCTTTACGTGGCCGACCGCTATAACAACCGCATCCGGAAGATAACTCCGAATGGGATGGTGACTACCGTTGCGGGCAACGGAACATATGGCCACAGGGACGGTCCGGCTGCCGCCGCAATGTTTGAGTTTCCTGAAGGTCTGGCCATCGACGCCCAGGGCAATCTCTATACTTCGGAATTGAACAGCAATAGTATCCGGAAGATATCTACGACGGGAACTGTCACTACCCTGGCCGGTGATACGGCCCATGGATATGCGGATGGCAAAGGCAGCGCCGCCCGTTTCTCGGGACCCACTGACCTGGTGGCGGACGGAAATGGAAATATCTTTGTTGCCGATGTGTCAAACAGCCGTATCCGGATGATAACTCCAGATGGGACAGTAACCACGGTGGCAGGCAATGGGACATATGGGGACAACGATGGGTCCTCTACCACGGCGGGATTTGCTTCCATGGGTGGCATCATCATCAATACACAGGGCGTCCTCTTTGTCTCTGATTATTACCCGGGCAACAAGATCAGGGCCATTTACCCGAGTGGGACTGTAAGCACCATGGCGGGGGACGTGACGTCGGGCTATACGGATGGCGCCGGTGTCGCAGCCCGGTTTAATTTACCTTATGGGCTGGCCTTAGATGTCGGTAATAGTAATAATATTTATGTGGCGGACCTGAGCAATCATCGCATACGCAGGATCGCACCGGACGGAACGGTCACTACGCTGGCCGGCAGCGGTGTGTCGGGATCCACCGATGGCAGCCTTACAGAGGCCAGCTTTAACGATCCTATCTGTGTGGCCGTAGATCCACAGGGTAATGTATATGTGTCGGGAGCGGACAATCGAATTCGTAAGATAACGCTGCATTGAAGCCGGCGCACAATGGGTACAACAATTTCTGGTATTTGCTGTGATAAGGATTTCCTCCTATCTTGTGGCTAAGCCCCAGCTGCTATGAGATCCGCCTTATTCGTATTATTGTTGTTTATTATAAATCCTCTTTATCCGCAAGTCACGGCAGGTTTTACCACCGTGGAACACGCTTGTGTCAATACGCCCGTCATTATCCAGAATACCACCGTCGGGGGCGCCAATTATTATTGGAGCTTTTGCGCCGCGGATTTTAACTCGACGCCCGAATCCATCAACCTGGGAAATCCCGGCGGGCTTTTTTCTACGCCTGTATTCAGCTGTTATGCCCAGGATGATAATAAAAACTTTTATGGACTGGTGTGCAGCTATAACAGCGGGCATCTGATCCGGCTGAATTTCGGCAACAGCCTGTTAAACAACCCTACGGCAGAAGATCTGGGTACCTTTAACGATGCGCTGCCCAACCAGTGTGAAGGCATACAACTGCTGCGGGTGAATGGCAGGTGGACAGCTCTTATTGTGGGTGGAGGTAACCAGGCGGTCAATTCCAGTCCCAGGATTGTAAAGATTGATTTCGGGAGTTCGCTTACGAGTACGCCTGCGGCTACCAACTGGGGCAATGTGGGCGGGCTCAATCTTCCACATGAACTTTTTGTGGCAAAGGAAGGCAGTAATTACTATGGATTCGCCATCAATGTGAATGACAATACGATCACACAACTGAGCTTTGGCCCGGATTTTACAAACCCACCCACGGGTGTTAACCTGGGGAATATCGGTAATATCAACTATCCCGCTGGCTTCACTTTTGTCAACTACCAACAGAACTGGTATGCTCTTATCGCCAACAGGGTGACCAATTCTCTCACACGGCTGAGCTTTGGAGCCTCCCTTCAAAATACGCCGGTGGGGGTGAATATCGGAAACCCCGGAGGGATGCTGTCCTTTCCCCGGGATGTGTCCCTTTTTACCACCTGTGATGGGGTCTATGGATTTGTCGTCAATGAGACAAGCAATGACCTGGTGAAGCTGAATTTCGGCACAGATATAACCTCCGCACCCGCGGCTACCAACCTGGGTAACACGGGGAACCTGAGTTTTCCTCATTCAATATCGGATCTTTTTAGGGTGGGAAATGATATCTATGCTTTTATCCTCAATAACTCCAATAATACGCTGACACGCATCCGATTTGCCGGCTGCCAGGATATTCCGGGTTCCAATGTAAAAGACCCGTCACCTGTGACTTATCAGCGGGCCGGGCTTTATAATATCAATTTACTGGTGGATCTGGGATTGCCTACCCAAACCTCTTTCTGCAGGCAGGTGAGGATAGATCCGGCTCCTCTTGGCATGTTTAAGGGAGATACTGTATGTTATGGCAGCAGTCCTGTCCTGTTGTTTGCAACCACCGATGGGACAGCTCCTTTTTCCGTTGAATACGATGACGGCAGCAACAGTTATACGCAGAACAACCTGGATGGTCATTCACCGATGATCCTGCCACATCCGTTGACAACCCCCGGCTCTACGACATTCAAACTTCATACTATTACGGACGTCAATGGCTGTAAGACAACCAGTAATCTTTCCTCAAAGCTGGTGATCAACCCGTTGCCCCAGGGTGGTATTTCCGGGAGCAGGGCTTGCAGCGCGGACTCCGCCGTCCTTTACTTTACGGCCGGCAGCGGCATCCAGCCTTTTCAAGTTCAACTCTCCGACGGTGTAAGCATTTATACTAAAACGTTGGAAGGTAACGGGCAGATAAAACTGAAGCCTTTGTCCGCATCCACCGACTATTCGCTGCTGGCGATCACCGACTCCACCGGGTGTATCCGTACATCGGGGTTTACGTCTCCCGCGGTCAATCTTCATCTGTATACATCCCCTACCGTGGAATTTTCTCCCCTGGAAGGCGTTTGTTATAATAAGCATCCCTTTATGATCACTGCTGGGCAAGAGATTTCCGGTCTGGCCGGGACTGGTCTTTATAGTGGCGCCGGTATAGATGCACAAGGTAACTTCCAGCCTTTACGTGCCGGCGCTGGTACGCATATGCTCATCTATACTTACACCACGGATGACGGATGTACCGGCGCTGACAGTACGCCGATGGTGGTTTATTCCCTGCCTCCTGTGGCGCCGGCCCAGACGATCGATGTATGTGGTGGGACGCCTATCCGTATTTCCGCGGGTAGCACCGGGAGAAGGAACAGTTATAGCTGGACGCCTGCATTCCTGTTGAGCGATGCAACCTCGCCTGATCCGGTGGCAACGGTGGACAGTACCACTATGTTTATTGCTCAGGTGACGGACTCCAATGGATGTTCGTCTTTGGATACCGTTGTGATCAATGCGCCGGTGAATAGCAAGACTGTCCTGGCTGTCCCCAATAGTTTTACACCCAATGGAGACGGACATAACGATTGTTTTGGCATACAACGCTGGGGACAGGTGACTGTAGAAGAGTTTTCCGTGTTCAACCGGCATGGGGCCCGGGTCTTTTCCACAAAAAACCCATCTGAATGCTGGAATGGCACTTACAACGGCGAGATACAACCCACTGGCGGATATGTCTATGTTATCAGGGCCAGGTCTTTTTGTGGACAGGTCACCCGTACGGGTATTGTCATCCTGGTCCGTTGAACTTACCATTCATAGACGAATAACGGTCATCCGTTGAAAACTTTCCATCTCGTGCAACAGAAATGGCAGTCCTATTGTCAACCACACCGATAAGCAAGAAAATGATGGGTGGAGGGGGGATTTAGGACAATGTAATTAAATTGCAAATACGGATAACGTAGGATTGCGTGTTGCGAAAATTTGCTAAAACTGCTAAAACGACTGAGATGGTACAGATGGGTGTTTTATTAACGCAGTATCACCGCCTGTTGAGTGTGGCGGCCATATTGGATGTATTCGAGACGGTCAATAGTTTTTATGAAGAGGAGGGGCATCCTCCTTTTTTCAGGATACATGTGCTGAGTGACGGAGCTTATTCCTCTGGCTATGGTCAATACCAGGTGGAGAGGCTGGAGGGGGAGAACCGTTATGACCTGATCCTTATTCCTGCCTTTGCCAACACCGATATGAAGAAGGCCATCCGGGACAATGAGGAGTCTGTAAGGTGGCTTTGTTTTCAGCGTCGCCAGGGAGCTGCTATTGCCAGTGTTTGTACCGGGGCGTTCCTGCTGGCGGCAACGGGGCTATTGAATAATAAGACGGCTACTACGCATGTGGATGCTACCGGCAGATTTGCCGCGGCCTTTCCAGCCGTAAAGCTGCAGGCCCATGCCGTGGTAACCCAGGACCAGGATATTTACACCAGCGGCGGGTCTACCAATAGTTTTCACCTGCTCCTGTTGCTTGTCGAGAATTATTGTGGGCGGGAGATCGCTATTCGCACGGCTAAGTATTTTGCCATCGATATGGACAGGGAGCAGCAAACTTATTTTGCAACTTTCCGGCCTTCGCAGGCGCATCATGATGAGTTGGTGAGCCAGCTGCAGCAGCGTATACGCAGGGACTATGCGGAAGTAAATACCATCGAAGAACTGATCAATGATATCCCATCCAGCCGCCGTAACCTGGCGCGCAGGTTTAAGCAGGCCACGGGCGTTACGTTTATCGAGTATCTGCAGCGGACGAGGATCGAGGCTGCCAAGAAAGTGCTGGAACAGGCTTCCGGAGGAGTGTTGGAATCCATGATCGCCTCCGGATACAATGATGAGAAAACTTTTCGTCAACTGTTCAAGAAGACGGTGGGTATGACGCCCAGCAGCTACCGTGATAAGTACAGTGTGCGGTCTTCTCCTGTACATTTGGAGGAATCATTGGAGCAGTCGTCCCTTACTCTGTCCTCAATGACTTCACAGGATTCTCTACAGCAGCCTTGATGCCCTGGAGACTGACAGTGGCCAGCGCGATGAGGATGGACAACAGTCCGCCGGCCGCAAACATCCACCAGGCCAGCGTGATGCGATAATCCATCTGTTGCAGCATGGCATGCAATGCCAATATAGCCAGGGGGAATGTGATCAGACAGGCCAGCAGGACGGGCGCCAGGAATTCCCGGGTGAGCAGGAACCAGATCCTTGACACGCTGGCGCCAAGTACCTTGCGAATGCCTATTTCTTTTGTGCGCCGTTCGGTCAAAAAGGCGGAAAGCCCGAAAAGTCCCATACAGGATATAAAAATGGCGAATCCTCCCGCTATATTTAACAGCAGTCCCGCAGAACGGCCGTCTTCCATTTTCTTTTCATATTCTTCCCTGACAAAATGGAACTCGAAAGGATAGTTAGGATCCACTTTTTTCAAGGCCTGTCCGATGCGGTCAAGATTCTCGCGCCACGAAGCGTCATTTTGCAGGCGTACAAAGAAATGATCCATGTTGCCCCTGCTGAGGTTGATCATTATGGGCTGGAATGCGCGGGTAGGATTGTTAAACACAAAGTCATCTATCACACCGATGACGGTGGTATTCCCCAGCTTAGTGCCAACCACGGGCGCTTTTAGTCCCATCTTTTTTACCGCCGCCTGGTTCAGCAGACAGGCATTCGTGTCTGTCCCATAGATGGGGTTGAAATCTCTTCCTTCCGCCAGGTGCAGGCCCGCTGTCTTTACCCAATCATATTGTACCCAGCTGATGAAGACCAGGAAATTCTGATCAGGGGTCTTCCCGGGCCATTGAATGCCGTCTGTCTGTCCGCCAAAACGGGTGAGGTTATCCGTACCTCCGGAAACGGTGGTCACGCCGGGGATTTTTAGCAATTCATTTTTCACCAGGGAGAACTTCCCTGACATATCTCCCCGTGCCGGGATGTCGATGAGGTTGGTCAGGTCGTATCCGATGGGGCGATGTTCTACATGTTTTACCTGCAGGTAAAGCACGATGGTGCCGGTGATCAAAAAAATGGAAATGACGAACTGGAAGGTCACCAGGGCTTTACGGATAAAGGCTCCGCCCTTGCGGGCGCCGATGACTCCCTTTAAAACTTTTACGGGCTTGAAGCTGCTGAGGAACAGGGCGGGATAGCTGCCTGCTATCAGGCCGGTGCATAATCCGATGGCCAGGATGCTGCCCCAGGTGAAAAAATTTGATATATCGAAAGAAAGACGGGTGCCTGTGAGCTGTCTGAACACGGGAAGGAACCAGGAGACAAAGGATATGCTCAGGAACAATGCGATAAAGGTCATCAGCATGGCTTCGGTGAGGAACTGGATAATGATCCGTGGCCGGGAGGCGCCCAATGTTTTTCGTACACCCACTTCCCGTGCCCGGTATTCGCTGCGGGCAGTGGTGAGGTTCATAAAATTGATGCAGGCTATCACCAGGACGAACAGCCCGATGGCGCCTAAGAGAACGATCAGTATGATCTTTCCACCCTGGGGTTGTCCATTTTTGAACTCGCTGTACAGGTATCTTTTTGTCAGCGGGTAGGCAAACAATTCTTCCTGAGCCTGGTCATGCTGTTTTAAGAGGTCCTTTAGTTTTTTATTCAACCCCGCTGTGCTGACGCCGGGTTTTGTCTGCATCCAGACGGCAAGGGCGTTGTAATCCCAATGACCAACCCAGTCATGTTCTTTCTCAAAAAGGGAGAACGGAAGTACGATGCCAAAGCGGACAGTACTGTTTTCCGGCACGTCACGTATGACGGCTGCTACTTTTAACGTATGGATATTGTCGTGCACGATCACCTTGCCCATGGGGTTTTCATTCCCGAAAAGCTTATGGGCGGTGGTTTCTGTGATGACCACGGAGCCGGCGTCCTGAAGGGCTGCTGCCGGATGGCCGGTCAGGGCGGGAAAGGTCATCATGTTGAAGTAGTCGGGTTCGGCGTATATACCTTCTTCGTAGAGACTTTTGTCTCCCGCCCGTATCAATTGCGAACTTTCCGAAGTGGTGCGTACTACATATTTCAGCTCAGGTATTTCCTGGCGCAGGAGGGGCCCCAGGGGACCGCAGACATTGTCTCCTGTATGGATATCCCCGCCCCGCTGCTGGTTGAGCATCAGCCTGTGGATGGCATGCAGGTTGGTGTGAAAACTATCCATGCCGTATTCATGGGCGATCCATAATATCAAAATGATGCTGGTCGCCAGACCGACGGAGAGGCCGATGATATTGATAAGAGAGGCGATCCTGTTACGAACGAGATTGCGCCAGGCAAGTTTGAGATGGTCCTTTAACATGAGCATTTGGATACACAGGCAATGCCAGAGTGGTAAATGGTTTAAAACCAACAATATAACAAATATTTTTTCATCGCTGACTGTACATTTTTGATACAATGGATGTACACTATTATCAGAAAATTCTCTGTATCTGTAAAAAAATTACTTTATTTGGATTGTCATTCATGGACCTGGTATGACCTACTACAATCAACTACACGACTGCCATGCTTGCTGATCCTTCACGAAAACAAGCATTCGAAGCATTGTATAAAGAGCACTGGTACAAGCTGTATTGCATCGCTTGTAAGCAGACGGGCTCGCCGCATGACGCGGAGGAGCTGGTACAGGCCCTGTTCGAGAAGATATGGAAGGACAGAGAGGTGCTGTCGGTCAGACACTGGGGGGCGTATCTGGCGGCTTCTCTCAGGAACATGATCATCGACCTCCAACGTCAAAAGGCCGCACAAGCAAAATTCCTTCAAAGATTCGAGGGTACAGGCATCCACGAGATGCCGGAGGAGCGTCTCGATAAACAGCAGTTGCAGACGGTCATCGACAATGTGCTGGGAGAGCTGCCCGAAAAGACGCAGACCATTTTTAAGCTGAGCCGTTATGAACACAAGTCGGTGAAGGAAATAGCCGGTCGTATGCAGTTGACGGAAAAGGCGGTGGAATATCATATCACCAAGTCGATCAAATTACTGCGTCACCATCTCCGGCATTTCGTTAACTTTTTTTTCACTATTTTTTAGGGATCGTCTTTATTTTTTCGTCTATATAGTAAAACCTACAGGTTGAGCCAATCTACGTTTGATAGTTTGTTACAGAAATATCTTGCCGGCAATTGTACACCGGAGGAGGAAAAAATCATCCTGGAATGGTATGAAAAACTTATCGACCAGTCCGATCTCAACCTGTCGGAGGCAGAGCGTAATACTATTGAAGCAAGGCTGTGGGCGTCTATCCGGACGAACACCACGGATGTGGAAGAAGAGGTTGTTTCAGAGGGGGTATCTGTGGACCCTGATGAGCAACAGGGGCGGGTGGTTCCGTTCAGACGTCGCCTGGGCTGGGTAGCCGCGGCCATCGTGCTGGTAGTTGCCGCAGGGATCGCTTTCTTTTACAGGAAGGGACATTCCGGGTCTTCTCCGGAGCGTATGGTCCTTGTACCTGAGCCGGATGCTTATGCGCAGGAGGTTAACGCGACCCTTAAAGAGTCCCGGATCGTTCTTTCGGACAGCACCGTCATCCTGCTTCAACCGAATGCGACACTTCGTTATCCAAGGCGGTTTGACGGCGCTACAAGGGAGGTGTATCTCTCCGGCAGCGCATTTTTCCAGGTGAAGCATGATCCGGCAAAACATTTTATCGTCTATACGGGCGATCAACTTACGACCGAAGTGCTGGGCACCAGCTTCCAGATCATACACCATAAGGCTACTGACAAGATAGAAGTGCAGGTAATAACAGGGAAGGTATGTGTATATCAGCAGCATGTGCAGTCTGAGGAGAAGACGGGCGAGGCCACGGCCAGGATCATTCTTACACCCAATAAGAAAGTGGTGTTCAATGCCGTCACCCATTCTTTTGTTACGGGTCTTGTGGACGAGCCGCAACCCGCGCCGCAGAGTGGTGATGTCAAGGCCGGGCCGGAGGCTTCCGACAACAGGTTCGTCTTTGAGGACGAACCGCTGGAAAAAGTCCTGCAGGTCATGAGCAAGGCGTACAACCTCGATATCACGGCGGAATCGGAGAAACTGGGCCGTCTGCATTTTACGGGAAATATTTCGAAGTATGACCTGTACAGACAGCTGGAGATCATCTGTCGCAGCACGAAGTGTACCTACGAAGTAAATGGAGAGAAGATCGTTTTGAGAAAAAAGTAAATCCCCCAAAAATAATAGTTAACCTGAAGGCATCGCATGCGCTTGCGCGGCCATTGCGATAGCCATGTCTGAACTTTTGAGCGGACCACAGGTCCGCTGGCCGAAGGCCCATCGTGAGACGTGCTCCGAGGATGGGTTATTTTTCGGAGAAAACCATACTCGGAGCACAACAATCCAAATTGATTGCTTATGAAATCGAACCTACACAGTTTGAGAGTCCTTGCTTTGCAATTCCTTTTCCTGATGACATTTTCCCATCACGCACATGCCAATGCGCAAAGCATCCTGGATAAGAAGGTGGACCTTGTCACGGAAAAAATAGAGCTGAAAAAGATGCTCCGCGAAGTGCAGAAACAGACGGGCGTGGAATTTATTTACAGCAGCGATGTCGTCAAGGTCAATAAAAAAGTGGCCTGTAAATTACCCAACAAGAAGCTGGGAGATTTTTTCAATTTTGTGCTGAAGCCGTTGGGTATCTCGTATGCCGTCATTGATGACCGGCAGGTATTGTTGTACAACACTGATCCGGAGGATGGGGCGCTGTCCCCGGAGGGCGGGGATGTCGTCTATCGCCCGGCTGCACCTCCTGTAAGGATCAAGGGGACGGTATTGAGCAACAACAATATTCCCATGGCCGGCGTCACCGTGGTTGTCAGGGGTACCAATACCAGCGTTGTCACGGGGGATGACGGGGGCTTTTCCATCATGGCGCCCTATTCGGAAGCAACGCTCGTTTTTTCTTACATCGGCTATCAATCCCAGGAGATCCCGCTGGAAGGAAAGACAAGCGTCGTGATAAAATTAAAGGAGGATGCGCAAAACCTGCAGGATGTGGTGGTCGTGGGTTATGGCACGCAGAAGAAAGTGACGGTGACGGGGGCGGTATCCGCCATTTCTTCCAAGGAGCTGCAGCAAAGCCCCACGGCTAATCTTACCAACGCACTCGCCGGACGTCTGCCGGGGCTCAATGTCAACCAGTTTTCCGGAGGCGAGCCCGGGGTGGATCTTAGTTCCCTGTATATCCGGGGTGTCGGTACCTACAACAATGCCAGTCCCATTGTCATCGTCGATGGTGTCGAACGTTCGTTGAACTATCTGAGCGCGGACGAGATCGAAAGTTTTACCATTCTGAAAGATGCCAGCTCCACGGCCGTCTATGGTATACGGGGCGGCAACGGGGTCATTGTCATTACGACCAAGCGGGGGAAGGCATCGGAAAAGCCGTCCGTGAATTTCAAGATCTCCAACGGTATCAATTCGCCCGTACATTTCCCAAAATACCTGGGATCCGCGGATTATGCCCAATTATATAACGAGGCGATCATCAATGATAACCCGGGGGTGCCGCCGGCTAATCTAAACCTTTTTACCCAGCAGCAGATCGATAACTACAAAAAAGCCAAGGGCGATAATTCCGACGGGCTGGGCTACAATCTCAATTATTTCGACTATGCCTTCAAGTCCAATCTTCAGCAGGACTATAGCCTCACCATACAGGGTGGTTCCGACAGGGCCAGGTATTTTATCATGGGGGATTATTTCCGGCAAAATGGCAACTACAAGCAGACGTTGCATGATTCCTATAACACCCAGGCGATCTTTTCACGCTATAACTTCCGGAGCAATGTGGATGTCAATATGACCGATGCGTTTTATGCCAAGCTGGACCTGGGCGCCCGTATCACGGACCGTAATGCGCCGGGTACCACGGCAGCCAGGATCATCGAGATCGCCAATACGCAACCCTCCATCTATCCTATTATCGTGGAGAATAATGATAATCCCGCCAACCAGGTGTATCAAAAAAGATTTCCCGGCGGAATGCTGTTCGGTACGCAGACCTATCGTTACAATATCCTTGGAGAGATGACCAAGACGGGGTTTCTCGACCAGCGGGATAATTATCTGGATGGTACATTTACGTTGGGTCTGAAACTGGATGCGCTTACCAAGGGCTTGAAAATAGAAGGCGCTTTTTCCTATGATCGCCAGGGCGGATATTGGATCTCCAGGACGGTGCCCCAGGAAACACAGGGTTACAGGGTTTACGGCGGCTATGCTACGTTCTATCCTTCGGATGGCGTGGATGTGTACAAAGGTGGCGGCCACTATACAGGCGCCTATACCAGTCCCAGGAGGACTACGGACAATACTATCGTCAATTCTTATAGCCGGGATGACGATGTAGGCCGTACTTACTACCAGTTGAAAATGGATTATGCGAGGACCTTTGGAAAGCATTCGGTTTCGGGCTTGTTACTGGGCAATCGCAGCATACGTATCAAGAACGATGAGATACCCTTTTGTTACCAGGGTTTATCCGGCAGGGCGACCTACAATTATGACAGCCGTTATCTTGCCGAGTTTGACATTGGATACAACGGTTCCGAGAACTTTGCTCCAGGGCGTCGCTATGGCACCTTTCCTGCCGTCTCGGCCGGCTGGATCGTCAGCAACGAGAATTTTATGAAGGGGGCGCTGCCCTGGTTGGATCTGCTGAAGTTCAGGGGGTCTTATGGTCTGGTGGGTAATGATCAGTTCGGTACGAATCCCAGCGACTACCGGTTCTTCTATCTGCAATTCTATGCGAACAGCAATGACGGCTATAATTTCGGGACCCAGAATAACAGCAATCCCGGCGGTATCCGTCAGCGACGGCTTGCCAATACCGCGGTCACCTGGGAAAAGGCCAGAAAGACCAACGTGGGTGTCGATATAGAGCTGTTACGACGCAGGCTTACCCTTTCCGTGGATGTATTCCAGGAGCATCGTTATGATGTCATCACGAACCTGGATGATGTGGATAAGCAAGGCTTCCCATCGCTGGTAGGGGCGTCGGCTCCGCTGTTGAATGTCGGCATCGTGGACAACCATGGCATCGACCTGGAAGTGACATGGAGTGACAAGATCGGGCAGCATTTTACGTATAGCCTCCGGCCCAATTTTTCTTTTGCCCGTAACAAGATCGTTTATGAGCGGGAGATCCCCCGTCAATATTCCTGGCAAAAGCACACCGGCCGTCCCGTGGGTCAACCCTTTGTATATGTCTTTAACGGGTTTGTCGCGGATCAGAAAGAGGCGGATGCGCTGAACCAGGCCAATAACGGTACGGGGTTCCAGAAGTGGGGTACAATGGTGCCGGGAGATGCAAAATACAAGGACATCGATGGGGACGGACAGATCACCGACCTCAACGACAGGGTGCCCATGGGTTACCCCCGGATACCTGAGATCCAATTTGGACTGCCCATTACCGTCAGCTACAAATCGTTTGACTTTAGTATCCTGTGGCAGGGGGCCCTGCATACTTCTTTCCAATTGGGCGGGCCTGCTACTTATGATTTTCCCATCTACCAGAATGACGAGATCGGTAAGGTAAAGCCCATGCACCTGCGGCGGTGGACGCCGGCTACAGCCCAAACGGCTACTTATCCTGCGCTGCATTATGGGAAATATGACAACAATAAGCAGTACAACAGCAGTCTTTTTCTTTACAATATGCGCTATCTGCGATTGAAGAATTTCGAGATAGGATACAACCTGCCGGCGCGCTGGATGAAGAAGCTGCATCTGCAGCGTTCCCGCCTCTATGTGCAGGGATTGAACATGCTCACTTTCGATGGACTGAAAGACGCCGACGTAGACCCTGAGCTCAATGAAGCCAACGGCAACTGGTACCCTGTTGCAAGGGTCGTCAACTTCGGTATTAACATCACCCTATAAAGTAACATCCATGAACAAGATATATAACTACTTTTTGCTGGCCGCGGGATTGCTGGCGGCTGGTTGTAAAAAAGATTTTCTCGACAGAAAGCCTGATGATCAGATGACGGAACAGCAGGTGTACTCCGATTATGATAAAGTAAACAAGGAAGTGACAGACCTGTATGGCGACCTCCATTCCCGGAGCCGGGGACTCGCTTTTTTGCAGAATTTTTCTCTCAGCGCCATCACGGATGAATGTCGTGGTTCGACGGTGGAAAATGGAGAATCACGGACTTATAATACGGGCGGCTGGAACCCCAGTACGCAGCCGGGCGGCGGGTTCAAATGGTCGGACTGTTACAGCACCATCCGGGTGACCAACCTGATCCTGGAGGGTGTAAGAAAATACAAGACGCCGGATAACCCGCAGAACCCGGGCGACCTGAATATCCGGCTGGGCGAGGTATATTTTATGCGCGCCTATTATCACTATCTCGTGGCGAGGCTATATGGGGAGATACCGTATATGGACCATACGGTGGACCCCAATGGAAGTATGAACTTTAAGCGGGAGTCTTTTCATGCCATTGTCGAGAAGATCTGTAAGGACTGTGATTCAGCCATCGCCCTGCTGCCGGTGGCGCAACCGGATGTACAATTTGCGAGGGCTGACAAGGGGGCCGCGCTCGCGTTGAAGGCTATTGTCCGCTGGATGGCGGCTACGCCTTTGTACAATGGCGGTACATTACCCAATGACAACCGGGTCGGCAAGGCCGAGTATACCACCCGCAACGATCAGCGTTGGGCCGCAGCGAGGGATGCCGCCAAGGCCGTGCTGGATCTGAAGCTGGACAATGGTCAGCCCCGCTTTACCCTGTACACCGGCTATGGAACTACGGACTTTGTGCCGGGCAGCAATGGTAAAGTATACTCACGGCTATTCCAGATGTTCTATGACTTCAAGGCTTTTCAGCAGGAAGCCTGTCTGATGAATATGAATGACAAGTATGAAGCATGGGAGGGGGACAATTACCCGCCATCGGAAGGAGGCGGTTCCCGTCAGCAGCCCATGCAGGAGCAGGTGGATGAATATGAATATATCGCTCCGGATGGTTACGGTTATCCAGTCTATGGGCCCAATGCCGTAGCCGATGGATATGACGATGCCAACCCTTATGAGGGGATCAAACGGGATCCCCGGTTTTACAGGGATATCATCTATCATGGCGCCACGTTCCGCAACTCCATCAAGAATACGGCGGATGGGTCGGATAAGATCAATGCCACCAATTCGACCACTACGGGCTATTGGTTGCGTAAATATTATCGCGAGGATTATAGACCCGGCAATGGGGTAGGTTTCCAGATCCATTTTGCGTTGATACGGCTGCCGGAGATCATGCTTATCTATGCAGAGGCATTGAATGAGACGGGCGGCGCTTCGGGAGATATAATTAATATGCTGAACACGATCAGGGCCCGGAGCTTTATGGTCCCTGTACCGCCATCTATCGCAGGGGACAAGGCAAAAACGAACGACTATATTCAAAGGGAAAGGCGGATAGAGCTTTTCTATGAGAACAAACGCTGGTTTACCGCCCGGCTCTACCTGGAGCCCAGCAGCCCCGACCAGTTGGCGAGGGAGCAGGCCTGGCTGGCTTCCGGTGCGGATAATGACAGCCGTGCACAGAACTATTGGCCGTATCCCAGGTGTCAAAATATGGTCAATGGTATGCGGCCCGTGGAAGACGAGGTTAATGGAAAGATCACCGTTGGCGGAAAGAAATACAGGATGCAACGGTTTTATGTAGCGCAATGGGTATTTGCAAGCCCCACACATTATTTTTTCCCTATCCAGCAGGAAGAGCTGGGACGCGACCCTGCCTTGCAGCAAAACCCGGGGTGGTGAGTCGTTTAGACCGTCCTAAGAGAAGCCGGCGCGCTGTCAGCGCCGGCTTCTGTATTGAGCAGGCGACTGTCCCATCAACTTGGCGAACATCCTGGAAAAGTAGTACGGGTCTTCGATGCCCAGCTTATCGGCGATCTCTTTTATCCGCAGCTCCGTATACAGCAGGTATTGACAGGCTTTCTGGATCTTCAGGTGGTTGAAGTATTCGATGGGGGCAAAGCCCGTCTTTTTTCTAAAGAGCGCCGAATAATGCGAGGCGGAAAAGTTTACGGACCTTGCTACGTCTTCCAGGGTCAGCAACCTGGATATATTCTCCTGCATATAATTTATAGACAGCTCCACCGCATCGTCCGGCTGTTTACTGCCTGACAGGTTGAACTTCTCAGCATAAATGAACGAGGCGATATAATGATGGAGGCAGACGCCGGCATAGCAGATGTTGTCGTTGCTGTATCCTCTTTCAAGACAAGCGTACATGTCCTCGAACAGCTCGATACGCCGGGGCTGGAATTCGACCGAGCCCTGGTGGTCATTTATTTTTTGGATCAGCGTGTCCACCAGCCCGCAGGACATCGATCCTTTGAAGTGGACCCAGTAAATAGTCCAGGAATGTTCTTCGCTGGCGGCGTAGCTGTGCTGTTCGCCCGCGGGGATAATGATAAAGGAGCCGGGGTGCAGCTGATATTTTTTCTTCATCACCTGTGCGCTACCATTACCTTCCACGCAATAGATGAGAATGTGCTGATCACTGCCGTGTACCCGTTGACGATAGTGATATTGGGCCTTTGGGTAGTATCCGATGTCGGTAATATACAGCCGTTCTACCGCCGGGTTGTTGGTGCATTGTCCCGCAATTATCTTACGGGGAAGAACAACCGAACGTTGACCGGCGAATCCTTCTTTTTTTCTGAGTAGGCGATGGAGTTGCATAGTGTGATCTCCTGGTAATAATAAAATTGTCCAGCAATTTAATAAAAAACTCCATCCTGCCTCCCGTCTTATCGGATTAAAATTGCACCATAAAACAAACTGATCAACGAAAACTTGCCAGCGTATGAAACAAAAACTGCTGCTTATAATCCTTTTTGCCTGTATGTCAAGCATGGCTGCTTTCTCGCAGTCCGTGCAGGTTTCCGGGCGCGTCACCACTTCGGGGAATACTCCTCTTTCCGGCGCCAACGTAACCGTCAAAGGCTCTGCCCGGGGCGTCATCAGCGATGACGACGGGAATTTTTCCATTATGGCGCCGGTGAAGGCCACACTCATCATCTCACACGTAGGTTTCAGCACAAAATCGATGGCTTTAAAAGGCCAGATCAATATCACAGTGTCGCTGGACAGCGTAAATAAAGAGATGGAGAATGTTGTGGTCATCGGCTATCAGACGGCTTCCCGTAAGAGCGTCAGTACTTCTATTTCTTCCGTATCGGCTAAGGACATAGAGTCCTATACGACGGGCAATGTGGCCAATACCCTCCAGGGGAAGGTGCCGGGTCTGCAGGTAGTGTCCGGCGGGGGGCTGCCCGGGGCGCAGCCGAAGATACTGATCCATGGGCTCAGCAGTATCAACTATAATAACAACCCGCTGATCATCGTGGATGGGGTGGAGTCGGATATCAACTCCCTGAACTTTATCAATCCTTCGGATATCGCCACTATCGATGTGCTGCAAGATGCTTCTGCCGCGGCTATCTATGGGGCGCGGGGCGGCCAGGGCGTCATCATGGTCACCACCAAAAGAGGCAGGGGCAAAGCTACCATCAATGTTTCCGGGTCCTATGGCATCAATAAATTACCCAGCCTGAAGCTAGCGAATGCATCCGAGTATGCCCGGATCATGAACCAGGAGGCGCAGGCCAGCGGGAGCGCCTTGCCATTCCCGGACCTCTCCAAGGTGCAGAACACCGACTATTGGAAGAATACTTTTGACGACGGTCGTACGCAGAACTATATCGTGAGCGCTTCCGGCGGCAAGAACGGGACATCCCTGTATGGAAGCTTTGGTTATTACCGCGAGGATTCCTATAACGCCACTTCCAATGGCGGCAATTGGCAGAAGTACACCGCCCGTTTTAACGCCGACATGGAGGTCAGCAAGTCGGTGAAGTTCGGGTTCAACCTGGCGCCGCGTTATGAGACATGGTTGAATTCACCCAATGTCACCTACTATGCCTATGCCATGGACCCTACCACGGCGCCTTTCAAAAGCACGGATTCGGTGTATAGGGCCCTTGCCGCCGCCGGCTCTAAAATGAACTTTTCCGCTTTTAATCCTTATTACAGCCAGCCCAACCGCAGCGCGTTCAACGGCATTGTCAACCCTTCCTTTTATTTTTTGACCAATTTCAATAAGAACGATTTCTTTGGGACACAGTATAGCACTTATTTGCAGATCATGCCCATAAAGAACCTGGTGATCAAGACCACCGTGGAAGGGTTTGTCAATGTGGGCCAGACCAATGACTATACGCCGAAATATTTTCTGGCTCCCAATTCGGTGAACCTGAACTCGACCCTGTCTTCTTCCACCACGTTATATACGCGGTGGAAGATCACCAATACGGCCAACTATAAATTTTCCATCGGGGATCATTCCGTCGACATACTGGCGGGTGAAAGCACCGATAAATACACCGTCAAAGGCACCAGTGCCGCCAGGTCGGACACGGCATCCATCCCCCTGGACATTCCTGGGTTCCAGTATATCCCGGGGGCTACCGGCACCATCACGGGCGGCAGCGGCACCTATCAGCCGGGCGCAAGCTCTACCACCGCACCCTGGGGGAATATGGTCTCTTACTTCGGGTCCCTCCGGTACAACTATCAACAAAAATATTATCTGGCCGCTACGATGCGGGCGGATGCTTCCTCACTGGTGAACCCCATCTATCGCTGGGGTTATTTCCCTACCGTCTCCGGCGCCTGGGTGCTCTCGGAAGAGTCCTTCTTTAAAAATATAAAGCCGGGTGTGATCAATTATCTGAAACTGAGGGCCAGTTGGGGGAAGTCCGGGGGCAATCTGCCTCCTCAGACGGGTGGCTGGCTGACAGTCCTTGGCGCCACCACCTATCCTACGGCCACCGGTGGCGTCATTTCCGGGTTTGCTCCTTCCAATATCGCCAATCCCGCGCTCAAATGGGAGGTGCAGAAGGATTATACCTTTGGACTGGAGGGTACGCTGCTGAACAACAAGCTGAATTTTACGGCAGAGAAGTTTGTGCGGAATCCCAGCAATCTCCTGCAGCAGATCACGGTGGATTATGTACTGGGCTATCCCCAGGGGTATTATCCCACACAGCTGGCCAACATCGCGAAAATGACCACCAATGGATGGGACTTCTCCGTCGGGTATAAGGACAATATCACACGGAAGCTGCGGTTTGACGTGAACCTTACCGTCAGCCATTCGAAGTCCATCGTGGATGACCTGGGCACGGCGGACCCCGTCATTGGACGGGAAGCCAACGATGTCATCTCCACCGGGCGCACCCGTGTGACCAAGGGACATGAGCCCGGCGCCTGGTTTGGCTTTGTCACGGAAGGTGTATTCCAGACCGACGCGGAAGCCGCGGCCTATGTCAATAAAAATGGCACCAGACTGCAGCCAAAGGCCACGGCGGGCGATCTGAAGTATAAGAACGTCAATGGGGACACCGTCCTGGACAACAAGGACCTGACGGACCTGGGCTCACCCTGGCCAAAGTATACGGGCAATCTGACCCTGTCCGTCAGTTATGGACGGCTGGATTTCCGCACTGAATTCTATGGTTCTTTCGGGGCCAAATATTTCCAGAGCTACCTTCTCAACATGAACCCCACGGGTCACCTCAACTTCAAGTCTGGGCTGGCCGACCAGTTCTGGCATGGTCAGGGCACCAGCAATAGATTCCCCATCCTGCGCTATCCTGATCAGAATGGGAATTTCAGCAAGATGTCCGACTTCTTCCTTGCCACTTCGAATTTTGTACGATGCAGTCTGATGCAGGTGGGCTATACTTTCCCCAACTGGATCAAGGGTGTGAATAACCTGCGGTTATATGCTTCTGTGCAGAACCTGTTCACCATCACCAAATATCCCGGATTGAACCCTGACCTGCCCTGGTATAATAACGTGACCTATAATGGCGTGGACAATTTCCAGGCGATACCTTCCCGGCTATTCCTGGTGGGTATCAATCTTAATTTATAAAAACTCTGTTGAAAAAAATATTCATATGCAACGTAATCTTTTTCTTATAGGAGGTCTGGCTTTGCTGGTGATGACCGGCGGGTGTCAAAAATCTCTGCTCGAGGTGGACACCACCGGCCAGGTGCAAACCTCTCAATATTTTACCAACCTGGATCAATGTAATACCTCCACACAGGTGGCTTATCGCTACATTGATTATGACAGCTGGTGGCAGATATTTAACTGGCGCTATCTGGCAGGCGAAGCTGCCAGCGACAATGCCTGGATCAGCAATACCTATCAATCCACCCACGCCACGTATGACGCCGTCGCTCAGTATGTGCTGGATGCGGGGAACGACAGGTGCGAGGGCCAATGGATCATGTTATTCAAAAGCATCGGTATTTTCAACAACACCATCGAAGGCATACAGGGCGCACCTATCGATACGGCCAGTAAATCGAAGTTCATTGCCGAACTGAAATTTCTGCGGTCCTGGTGCTATTTTGACCTGGTACGTAATTATGGCGGGGTGCCCATCGTGCTAAAAACGTATCCTGCCAATACCCATCTGCCCCGTAATACGGCGACGGAAGTATACGACCAGCTGATCAAGGATCTGAAGGAATGTGCTGCCGTACTGCCGCTGAAGTCAGCCTATTCCGCGGCTGATAAGTTCAGGGCCTCTTCCGGCGCCGCTCTGACCCTGCTGGCAAAGGTTTATCTGTATAAAGAAGACTGGGCTAATGCGGCGACCACGGCCCAACAGGTCATTAGCATGGGGGACTATCAGTTGGAGACAAGTTTTGGAACCCTGTGGGATTATAATTATAAAAATGGACAGGAGTCCGTCTTTGAGATCCAATGCGCCTCTTCCAGGAACCCGCCGTTACCTTCCAGCGCGCAGTATATGATCAATGCCGTCTCCGACGGGGGATGGGGTTATTATGGCGTTACCAGCGATCTGGAAAACGCCTATATAGCCGCGGGGGACAGCATCCGGATGGTATGGACCATCAACCGTCAGGGAAAGCCGGTGGCCGGAGATCCGAATAACAACAACTTTAATGGCGGGGGTTATCCTGCCAATCAATCCAAGTCGGGGAGATTCTCCCGGAAATGGTATGTACCCAAGGCGCAGCGGCCGGCCAATGGTCTTTATTCCCGTAACGATATCATCCTGCGATTTGCCGACGTGCTGCTTATCCATGCGGAAGCTTGCGCCATGCAGAATAAGACCGCTGATGCGCTGACCTCTCTTAAAAAGATCCGGGACAGGGTCAACCTTACGACGGATATGTCCCTCACAGGCTGGGACCTGATAGGCGCGGTGCGGGCGGAAAGAAGGCTGGAGACGGCTTTTGAAGGGGATAGGCTCTATGATATCCGCCGGTGGAAGGACCAGAACGGCAAACCCGTCATCAGCAGCATCCTGGGTCCCAACGGGAGCTTTGTAAAATATAATACGCAGACCAGTACGGATTATTATGAGACAAATAATACGCTGGAACCACAGAATAAAGGTATTCGTTTTGATCCGGCGATCCATTTGCTGTGGCCTATACCTAACAGTGAGATTGTGGCTTCGGGCGGGGTCATAAAACAAAATCCGGGGTACAATTAAAATCATTTTTTCAATGAAGAATATGCGTTTTTTTATCTTTACCGTCCTGTCCCTGCCTGCCGCCGTACTGGTGGGCGAATGTAAAAAGTCCGATGGGGCGCTGCCGCCACCCGACAACGGCAAAAGCTGTTTTTACAATGGGGTGGACACTTGTAATAAAGCACAGGGAAAGCTTACGCTTACCGTGGACCTGAGCAAGACACAACAGACCATCCACAGTTGGGGAGCATCCGATGGGTGGACCTGTAAGTTCATCGGTAAATGGGCCGATCTCAATAAAAAAAATAAGATTGCCGATCTGCTGTTTAGCGTGGATACTTTGGCGGATGGAACGCCCAAGGGCATTGGCCTTTCCCTCTGGCGGATGAATATCGGCGCCGGCAGCTTTGAACAGGGTGATACCAGTCAGATCACTACTGACTGGCGGCGTGAGGAGTGTTTTCTTGGTTCGGACGGCGTCTATAATTGGGACAAAGAGGCCGGCGGTCAATGGTTCCTCCAGGCTGCCCGTCAGCGGGGGGTGAAGTACAGTCTTGGTTTTGCGCTCTCCCCGCCCGTATGGATGACGAGGAACGGACGGGCTTTTAATACCTCTGGAACCACCAGCTTTAATATCGCGGACGGCAGGATGGGCGATTATGCAGATTTCCTGGCGCAGGTGGCTGCGCATCTGCAGCTGGACTATATCAGTCCTGTCAACGAGCCGCAATGGACCTGGGGGACGGCGGGTACGTCTGCTTCCCAGGAAGGGAGCCAGGCCCAGAATTCAGAGATCGCGGACATGGTGAAGGCTCTCTCCGGCAAATTATCTACGCTGGCGCCGGCCTCCAGGGTTGTTGTGGGGGAAGCCGGGCAATGGGATTTTCTCTACGGGAGGAATAATGATGGAAGAGGGGATCAGATCAATCAATTCTTTAGCGCTTCTTCGAGCAACTATATCGGGAATCTCTCCAATACCTTACATACCATTTCCGCCCATAGCTATTATACTACCTGTCCCGACGACAATATGGTCAGCATCCGGCAGCAGACGGCCGCCAGGATCAAACAGGTGGACCCCTCTCTGGAAGCATGGCAATCGGAGTTTGGCATCCTGGGGAATATTTGCAATATCTACAACGGAAGCCCCCGTACCACCAACATCGACTATGGGCTTTATGTGGCCAAGACTATTCATCATGATCTTACGATCGCCGGTGTCACTTCCTGGCAATGGTGGCTGGCTGTCAGTCCGTACAATTACAGCGATGGACTGGTGTATATCAACGATCCTTCCGGGAACATTAATGTAGACAATTGCAAACAGGACGGCACTGTGCTGGACTCCAAACAGCTGTGGTCGCTGGGCAATTATTCCAGGTTTGTCCGTCCGGGCATGAAGAGAGTATCGGCCGCTATCCAGGGGCTGGACAATCCTGTGACGGCTGCGGGATCGCTGATGGTTTCCGCCTACAAGGACGAGACGGCCAAAAAGCTCGTCATGGTAGTGGTGAATGTCACTACCCAGCCGGCAACCTTGCAGTTGTCGGGTGTGAACGGGGTGACCAGGCTGGACCAATATCTCACGGACAATAACAATAGCCTGAAGCGGTCACAGACATCCCCGGGAAGTATTGTCATTGCCCCCAAGGCGATTGTAACTTTGACAGGAACCTATCAGTAAAATGAATTATACAAGATCTGTTTTTTTAGTATGGCTGGTCTGCTCATGTATCGGGGTTGTTGCGCAACCGGCCCATGCGGACACTGCCGGGTATCTCCGGGATATCAGGATCGAGCTGCAAAAGAAATGGCCGGCAAACAGGACCATCAACCTGGTGTTCCATGGACACTCCGTTCCGGCCGGCTATGGCAGGACACCAGAGGTCAACATATTTGACAGCTATCCCTACCAGGTGTTGCGGAGATTGAAACAGTTATACCCTTATGCGGTGATCAATGTTATCGTCACCGCCATCGGAGGTGAGAACTCGACACAGGGTGCGCAGCGGTTTGAAAAAGAGGTACTGATCCACAGACCCGACGTCCTGTTCATCGACTATGCGTTAAACGACAGAAAAATAGGACTGCAAAAGGCGAAGGAGAATATGGAAGATATGATCCATAAGGCCTTACAGCAGAACATCCCCGTGATCCTGCTTACCCCTTCCGCCGATGTCAATGTTCCCCTGTTGCAGGCTCATAATGAGCTTGAGCAATTCGCAGACCAGATCAGGCAACTGGCGGCGAAGTATGGCGTCGGTCTTGCCGACAGCTACAGCATGTTCAGACAAGTAGAAGAGAAAGGGGAGGACATACACGTCTACATGGCGCAGTCCAACCATCCCAACGCAATGGGGCACGCGCTGATAGCTGCGGAGATCATGCGTTATTTTCAACCATAAAAAGAGTGTTTCTATGAGTGATTTATCAGTACGTGTGTGGGAGGAGAAGGTTGTTATCCCTACCTACCACACCGGTGCTCCGGACAAGAACCCTATGTTTTTCGAAAAGCGTGTTTACCAGGGCAGCAGCGGGGGCGTATATCCTCTCCCGGTGATAGAAAAGATCCACGATGAAAAGACGGATGCGGCGTATACAGGGCTTTTTTTGGAGAACGCCTATCTTAAGATCATGATCCTGCCGGAATTGGGAGGAAGGGTGCAAATGGCATATGATAAGATCGGGCAGCGTCATTTTATCTATTACAACCAGGTGATCAAACCCGCGCTGGTGGGGCTGTGTGGACCCTGGATCTCCGGCGGTATCGAGTTCAACTGGCCTCAGCATCACCGGCCAAGCACCTTTTCTCCCGTGGACCATTCAATAGAGGAGCATGCGGACGGCAGTGCGACAGTATGGATAAATGAAATAGAGCGCATGACCCACACCAGGAGCCTGACGGGTTTTACCCTACGTCCGGGAAAAGCTTACCTGGAGATCAGGGCCAGACTCTACAATGGGACGCCCCTGCCACAGACATTTTTATGGTGGGCCAATCCTGCCGTCAAGGTCAACGCAGATTATCAGTCTGTATTTCCGCCGGATGTGCACGCGGTGTTTGATCACGGCAAGCGGGATGTGTCTTCTTTTCCCATTGCCACCGGCACGTACTATAAAGTAGATTATTCACCAGGCACGGATATCAGCCGGTACAAGAACATCCCCGTGCCAACTTCTTATATGGCCATCCGTAGCGAATACGATTTTATGGGTGGTTATGAGCATGATGCAAAAGCCGGTGTATTGCATGTGGCGGATCACCGGATCTCACCCGGCAAAAAGCAGTGGACCTGGGGGCACAGTGATTTTGGTCAGGCATGGGACAGGAACCTTACGGATGAGGACGGCCCTTATATCGAGCTGATGACAGGAGTGTTTACGGACAACCAGCCCGACTTCACCTGGCTGATGCCGTATGAAGAGAAATCGTTCGTACAGTATTTTCTGCCTTACCGGGAGCTGGGTATGGTAAAGAATGCGACAAAGGATATATTGGTAGGTGTGGAAGATAGGGGAGAGGAGTGGTTGGTAAAGGTGTTTGCGACTTCGGCGAGGACGAGGGTATCTATCCGGCTCCTCCGCGGCGACGATCTTCTGGCCCGGCAGACGTTCGACATCTCACCCGAGCACATTTTTTCACAGACTTTCCCCGCCGGCACGGCCATTCTTATCGTCGATGAGAAAGGAAGGGAGCTGTTGCGGTATGAACCTGCCAACAATAAGGGAGAGGATCATCCCCAACCGGCAAAGGCTGCCTTGCCCCCCGAAATGGTGGAGAATAACGAGCAGCTGTATCTCATGGGGCTTCACCTGGAACAGTACCGTCATGCTACTTACAGTCCGCTGCCTTACTACCGGGAAGCGCTCCGGCGGGACCCGGGAGATATAAGAAATAACAATGCCATGGGATTATGGTATATGCGCAGGGGACAGTTTAAAAAAGCCGAGCCCTTTTTCCGCAGGGCCATTGTCACATTGACCCAGCGCAATCCGAATCCTTATGACGGCGAGCCCTACTACAACCTGGGGCTTTGTCTGCAATGGCAGCACCGGCCGGCAGAAGCATATGACGCCTTGTATAAAGCATGCTGGAACAATGCCTGGCAGGACAGCGCTTATCTTTCGCTGGCCAGGATAGATATGGCGCGGGGCGATTGGGAAAAGGCGTTGGAACATGTCGGTCGGGGGCTGGAGAGGAATACCCGCAATGCCAAGGCATGGGCCTTGAAGGCGATGATCCTTAGAAAATCGGAGCAATACGCGCCTGCGTTGGCGCTTTGCTCTTCCGTACTGTCAACGGATGAGTTCAACCTGTCACTGTATTTCGAACAGTACCTGGTCCGTGAAATATTGGGAGAGGTGCAGGCTGCTGAAGAGAGTCTGCGACGATTGAGACGGCTGGCGAGAGGCGAGGTGCAGAACTACATCGAATATGCATTGGACTATGCCGCCGCGGGCTTGTACGAGGAAGCCATCGAGCTTATGTGGTTGTATCTTACGGACAACGAAAACACGGCATATCCTATGGCCTGGTATTACCTTGCATGGTGGCATCACCGTTGCGGCGACGAGGAGGCTGCGAGCGACTGTCTGGAGAAAGGGGCACTCGCCGACACGGGTACCTGCTTTCCCGACAGGCTGGAGGATATCGCCGTATTACATTTTGCCGGAGGGGCGGGGCGTAAGGATGCGCGGGCCCCTTATTATCTCGGGAACCTATGGTATGCCAAGCGGCAGTATGATGCGGCCATCGAGGAGTGGGAACTGTCGGCGGCAAGGGACCCCGGGTTCCCAACGGTGTTCCGCAACCTGGGTATTGCTTATTACAATAAAAGAGGGGATGCGGAAAAGGCCTTTCAGCTGTATGCAAAAGCGTTTTCCCTGGATGTTATGGATGCCCGTGTACTGATGGAGCTGGATCAGTTGTCGCGAAGGTTGAACAGGGACCCCGCGGCCCGGCTCGACATGCTCGATCAGCACTTGTCTACGGTGATGCAACGGGACGATCTTTATCTCGAGCGCGCAGCCTTGTATAACTTCCTGGGCAGGTATGACGCAGCTTTTGACATGATCATGGGCCGGAAGTTCCATCCCTGGGAAGGCGGGGAAGGGAAGGTGTCCGGGCAGTATGTGTTTAGTCTGGTGGAGATGGCTAAACAGCACATTCGCCATGGGGGCTGGCAAAAAGCCGTCGGGTTATTGGAACAGGCGCGGGTATATCCTCATAATTTAGGAGAGGGGAAATTATTCGGGGCCCTGGAAAACGATATTTATTATTGGTTGGGTATTGCCTTGGAAGGACAGTCCTCTGTATTGGAGGCGGAAGTTTGTTTCAAACGGGCTACGGAGGGGAATTCCCAGCCTTCGGCGGCGATGTTCTACAACGATCAGCAGCCGGATAAAATATTCTACCAGGGGCTTGCATGGGAGAAACTGGGAGATCGACAGGAGGCGAACCGTATCTTTACCGGTCTTATCGAATACGGGCATGAGCATATGAACGATGATATCCGCATCGACTATTTTGCGGTGTCTCTTCCCGACCTGCTGATCTTTGAGGATGACGGGAAGGCCCGTCATCATGCGCATTGTCATTATATGATAGGACTGGGGCATCTGGGTCTGGGGAATAAAGAGGAGGCTGCCGTCTGTCTGGAAAAAGTGCTGACATTTGACAATATGCATTTTGGCGCCAGGATACATTTGAATATGGTAGTTCAATACGATAAAGTATGATAAGAAACATTTTGTTGATTGTTTTTGGGGGATTTGTTATGCAGCTGCGTGCACAACAGACGATATCGCTGGCCGGACAATGGGGGGTGCGGCTGGGTGAGCAGCAGACGGGAGTGGCCCGTACGATCCATTTGCCCGGCACGCTGGATGACGCGGGCATCGGCGCTCCACCCACGCTGACGGACGAACACCTGACGAGAGACGTATTGCTACATCTTACACGCAAGCACACCTATATAGGATCTGCCTGGTACGAGCGGGAGGTGAATATACCCCAACAGTGGAAGGGTAAGAGCATCACGCTTTTTCTGGAACGGGTCTTGTGGACTACCCGCGTCCGGGTGGATGGGCGGGAAGCGGGCTCCTGTGAAAGCCTTTCCGCGCCCCATACCTATGAGCTTGGAGACTTGCTGACACCAGGTAAACATACCATTGCCATCCGGGTGGACAACAGTAAACAGTATGATATTTCCATCCAGGATATGGCGCATGCATATACGGAGGGAACGCAGATCATCTGGAACGGCGTGATCGGCAAGATGCAACTGATAGCCCGTAGTCCGGATCATATAGGGTCGGTGCAGGTGTATCCTTCGGTAAAGGATAAGAAGATCTCCATGACTACGACGCTGGTGGGTGCATCCGGGAAGGGTGACCTGTCTGTGGAGGTGATGGATGATCATAAGAAGGTACTCGGCAGTTGGAGTGGGAAAGTGACGTTGGGTTCAGGGGAGTCTGTACAGTCTTGCAGCATTGCACTTCCTACCTGTCAGGAATGGGATGAATTTACGCCCCGCCTGTATAGGGTGCGGGTACAGTTGACCACCGGACGGGGAAGGGATACGGTTTTGGCGACCTGGGGGATGCGACAGTTAAGTACTGGAAAAGAAATGTCTTCGGTGCAGGGCGCATCCGGCGGTGAGAACAGCGTTCTCTGGATCAATGGCCGCCGGCTCTTTCTGCGAGGTACGCTGGAATGCAATATCTTTCCGCTGACCGGTCACCCTCCCATGGACAGGCAAGGCTGGCTGAAGGAATTCACTACGGCGAAGGCTTATGGGCTGAACCATCTGCGTTTTCATTCCTGGTGTCCTCCCGCGGCTGCCTTTGACGTAGCCGACTCCATGGGGTTCTATCTACAGGTGGAACTGCCTTTCTGGAACAAGAATGCCGGCAAGGATACTGCGATGGACAGGTTCCTGGAAGATGAAGCGCGTCGCATCAGCAGGGAGTACGGCAATCACCCTTCTTTTTGTTTGTGGTCGATGGGCAATGAACTGGAGGGAGACTTTAACTGGCTGCACGGCATGGTAAGCTCCCTGCGGCAGTCGGATGCCCGTCATCTCTATACTTCCACCACTTTTACTTTTCAGCCCGGGCACGGCAAATGGCCCGAACCCGGCGACGACCTCTATATCACGCAATACACCAGGAAAGGGTGGGTGAGGGGGCAGGGTATATTCAATACCTACCCGCCCGACTTTAAAAGCGATTATACCACGGCGGTAGATAGCCTGCCCGTGCCGTTGATCATCCACGAAATGGGGCAGTATTCCGTCTACCCCGACATGGGGGAGATCAATAAGTATACGGGCGTGCTGGAGCCGTTGAATTTTAAGGCTATCCGTAAGGACCTTGAGCGAAAGGATATGTCGGCGCTATCGCCTGCCTTTACCCTGGCAAGCGGAAAATTCTCAGCCCGTCTTTATAAGGAGGAGGTCGAGCGGGTGCTTCGAACGCCTGGCACCAGCGGGTTTCAGTTGCTGGACCTTCATGATTTCCCGGGCCAGGGCACAGCCCTTATCGGCATCCTGGACGCTTTCTGGGACAGCAAAGGACTGGTGACGCCGGACCAGCACCGTATGTACTGCTCGGCCGTGGTGCCCCTGATACGTTTTGAAAAGGCCGTTTATACGAATGACCAGCGGTTTATGGCTACGGCGGAAGCGGCTAATTTCAGCCGTGGTGTGTTGAAGGGAGTTGTGCCGGAATGGATCGTAGAAGACGGCGCCGGGCGGCGTGTGGCAGGCGGCGTGTTGTCACGTCAGGATATCGCCACCGGCAACGGGCATGCGCTTGGGTCCTTTTCCCTGGAGCTGGGGGGCATCCGTCAGGCGGCGGAACTGACCATTACGTTACGGTTGAAAGGAACTCCATATAAGAATAAATGGAACATATGGGTGTACCCGCAGCAGGCGCCGGACGTTGCGCAGGGTATGGTCTTTGACACGGTCATCGACGATGCGCTCCGGCATTTACAGGAAGGAAAGAATGTCCTGCTAAACCCGGACACGGCTGACCTCAATGGGGTCACGGGCAGGTTTGCCCCCGTATTCTGGAGCCCTGTCCATTTCCCCAACCAGCCCGGCACCATGGGGCTATTATGTCATCCGGGCCATCCGGCCCTGAAAGATTTCCCTACAGCAACGTATGCGGACTGGCAATGGTGGGACCTGGTCACGTCTTCAAAGACCCTCATCCTGGACTCCCTTCCGGCCATCGATCCTATCGTAAGGGTCATCGATAACTTTTTTAAGAACAGGAAGATGGCGGCGGTGATAGAGGCAAGGGTAGACAAGGGCAAATTGATCCTTGTATCGGCGGATATACGGCATGGTTTGGAGCATCGGCCGGAAGCCCGGCAATTGAGGTATAGCCTGGAGCGCTATATGTCGGGGGATGCTTTTCGTCCCTCTGTCGAGCTTACCCCGGCGCAGTTGGGCCGGCTGGTCAGCCGTTCTCCGGCGACGCTGGACAAACAGATAAGCGTACGGTTGCAGGAGGCTGCCGGGCAGATGCATGTGCTGATGAAAAAGACGGCGCGGGATAGTTTTCCCGAGACGTTCGACTCCCGCACGAAAAGATTCGGAATGGGAAGGACCTCTTCCTGGATGTCAGGCTTCTACCCGGGGGAACTGCTCTATCTTTTTGAAGCAACACGTGATTCATCTTTATATAATGAAGCCCTTCGCAAATTGGATGTGCTGCAAAAAGAACAATACAACAGGGACACGCACGACCTTGGGTTTATGATGTATTGTTCCTTTGGCAATGCCAGGCGTATCGCGCCCGATACGGCTTATGACCGTATCCTGCTGAACAGCGCCCGTTCGCTCGCTACGCGGTTCAACGGGAAAGTGGGCTGTACCAGGTCATGGAACTCCGACCCGGGACGTTTTATGGTGATCATCGACAATATGATGAACCTGGAATTGATGACGGAGGCGACCCGGATGACCGGCGACTCTTCCTTTTACAGCGCAGCTGTGGCCCATGCCAATACGACCATCAGGAATCATTTCAGACAGGATTATAGTTCCTGGCATTTGGTGATCTATGACCCTGTTACGGGAGGGGTGCTGAAGAAGCAGACTGTACAGGGCGCGGCCGATGCTTCTGCCTGGGCCAGGGGGCAGGCCTGGGGTCTTTATGGATATACGATGATGTACCGGGAGACGGGGGTGCGAGCTTACCTGGAGCAGGCCGAGCATATTGCTAATTATATTTTGCCCCGTCTGCCGTTGGACAAGATCCCTTATTGGGATTTTGATGCGCCGGGCATACCGCATGCCGACAGAGATGTATCCGCGGGTTCCATCATCTGTTCGGCGCTGATAGAGTTGTCGGGTTTGGCGGGCGACCCTGCGTTGGCGCGGGATTACAGGCAAACGGCCGAGGCCATGCTGCGCAGTCTGTTGTCGCCTGCGTACAGCGCTGCCGGCGAAGATGAAGGTGGATTTCTTTTAAAGCATGGGGTGGGGAATCATCCAAAGAACTCCGATATAGACGTCTCCATCATTTATGCCGACTATTATTTTATAGAAGCGATGCTTCGATGGCAGCAGACGGCGCCGTCCACTGCGCAGGCGCAGGCTGACAGTATCCTGGAGAGATACAGACGGCTCTTGTATCATGGGCCCCGGATGGACGAAAGGGCCGTAGCCAAACTGGTATCCATGTATGACCCCGTAAAGCAATGGCCTGACGTCGACTATGCAGATCAGCAGCGGGCGGGCTGGCAGCTGCTGAATCACCTGGGTAGGATCGGGATGATTGCGCTGGAATGGTCGGACCCCAGGTCCGGCCATTATCATGATAGCACATGGTGGTCTGTGATCAACCACGCATTGGATCATTGGCTTGAGAAACGTTATCATAACTCCAACTGGTGGCAGAACGAGATCGGTGTTCCGCAATGTATGCGTACCATCCTCGTGCTGGTGGGTGACAAACTGACCCCCGCCAGGAGGGAGGGCGCCCTCCAGGTGCTGCGGCAACTGCGTGTACAAGGGCCGGGGAATGGCGCTAACCTTGTATGGAGCGCGGACCTGGGTCTTCATTACGGCGCGTTGACGGGAGACTATACGTTGATACAGCAGTGTGCAAGCCTGCTGGCAAAGGAGATCCATATCACCACGGGAGACGGCGTGCAGCCCGACTATAGTTTCCATCAGCATCTGGCACGTCTGCAGATGTATCAATACGGTGCGGCCTTTTTACAGCAGAATGTCCGTCTGGCCTGGCAGTTGAAGGGCACCCGCTGGGCTTACCCGGAAGATAAGATACAACTGCTGGCTGACTTTATCCTGCGGGGGTGGCAATGGATGTGCAGGGAGGGCAATACGGTGCCTGGCACCATAGATCGGAGTGTAAGCCGGATAGATGCTTTGCATAGTGCAGATATACGGGGGACGTTACCTTATTTTTACGGGTTGTACCCTGCACTGGCGGAGAAGATGCAGCCACCACGCGGCTTTCGTTATTATCCATATTCCGACTTTGCCGCCTATCATGACCCGGGGTTCAGTTTTTTTGTAAAAACCCTATCGGACAGGACGCTGCCGGCGGAGTCCATCAACAGCGAGAACCTTAAGGGCCATTTGATGAACAGCGGCGATGCTTATCTTATCCGGGACGGGAAGGAGTATTTCAACCTGATGCCTGTATGGGATTGGGAAAAGCTTCCGGGGATCACCAGTTTTAACGGGGCCGACAGGGTCGTCCGTCATCCTTTTACGGGAGGGGTGATGGACAGTGTCAGCGGTCTTTCCGTGATGGATTACGAGTTAAAAGATACCGCCGGCCGTTGGCTGAGGGCGAAGAAATATTGGGCTTGTCGTGACGGCGTGGTCGTTTGTCTGGTGGCGGGGTTGCGGACGAGCGATGCGTCCATGAAAGCATTTACTGTCCTGGATCAATGCCGGTGGAGGGGGGATATTGCAGCGGACAAGCGGTGGATCTGGCATTCCGGACTGGCCTATATATTTTTACAACCCGATGCGGTGAAGATAGATACCGGCGAGGTCACCGGCAACTGGCGAGGGATCAATCTGTCATTGCCGGACTCTACAGTGACAGAGCGTGTATTCCTTCCTGTGATAAACCACCCGGCCGGGCAGGGACCTTTTTCCACCGGCTATGTGTTGACGGCCTGTGACCGGGCGGAAGAGGCGAAGGTCCTGGCTAAAAAGCCTTCCTGGAAGATTCTCCGTAATGACAGTTCCTGTCAGGCGGTGCAGTTCCGGGATGGGGTTGTCATGTGCGCATTCTGGCGGGGTGCGGCTGTGAGGCTGGGTGGGCATAGAAGTTTAGCTGTGGATACCCCTTGTTTGATCATGCTGTCAGGCGGCAGGCTGTATATCAGCAATCCGGCGCATGTGACCGGGGAGGTCACCGTGTCCATCGATGGGAAAAGCCGGCGTCTCCGGCTGCCGGAGGACGGGACGACCACTTCCGGGGCCCTTGGTTTTCAATGAAATAGTATTTCAGGAAATACAGTATTATTTGTAACTTCGAATGGTAAACTAGTAGAATATGGCAAATTTTTCTGTCCAACCGCCTCTGAGTAATGTTCAAGCCGAATTGCTCAAATTGTTTTCCGCTGAAATTCCAGAAAGCCATTTACTTGAGCTTAAAAAGGTCATGGCTAAATTTCTGTTGGACAAAGCCAGGGATAAGGCTGATGCCATTTGGGATGAGAATGGATATTCCGATGAAAAATTGCAGCAAATACTTGATAAAAAGTAATGACTCCACTGAAAGTAGTGCTTGACACCAATGCCTTACTTCGTTCCATTTCCCGCCGTTCTCCCTTCTCTGTGATCCTGGACAAACTTTATGAAGGTGGTTTCGAATTATGGGTTACTAATGATATCCTTTTGGAATATGAGGAAAAAGTATCTGATATTTTTTCTAAAGAGACTGCCGAATTAATATTAGGCGCCTTGGCGCTACTGCCTAATGTCAAAAAAACAGATATTCATTTTCAGCTTTTTTTAATAGACAAGGATAAAGACGATAATAAATTTTCAGATTGTGCATTTGCCGGTAATGTACATTATCTCGTTACAAATGATAAGCATTTTAATGTGCTTAGCTCTATCCCTTTTCCCAAAATTAATGTTATTAGCCTGGAGGCATTTAAAGATATGCTATAGCCGGATTGGTATAGTTGTTATCTGATAAACTAAGCGCTGGAAATTGCCGGATTTTTACTACATTCGCTATGTTCATACAATAGAACATGCCTATCAGGATACTAACGATATTTGCCGCTATAACGATTGGGATATGTATTGCCTCCTCCTGTCTGCACAGAGACAAAAGCGTACAACGTACGGAGATCTTACCCGACATCGTAAGTTATAATTTCAATATTCGCCCTATTCTTTCGGACAAGTGTTTCAAGTGTCACGGGCCTGATGCGAGCCACCGGCAGGCGGACCTTCGACTGGATATCGCTGACAGCGCCTATGCACCGTTGAAGAACTCGAAGGGAGCATTTGCCATCGTACCTGGCAAACCCGGCCGGAGCGAACTGGTGAAAAGGGTCACTTCCACCGACCTCACCTATATGATGCCCCCTCCTGACGCACATTTGGGGATGTTGAGCGACTATGAGAAAAAGCTATTCACGAGGTGGATCGAACAGGGCGCCAAATACCAGCGGCATTGGGCTTTTACGCTGCCCGTCGCAACGCCTCTTCCCGAAGTCCGGGACAAGACATGGCCAAAGAACGAGATCGATCATTTTATCCTTCACCGGATGGAAGCGGAGGGGCTCGCACCCAACCAACAGGCTGACAAGGAACGACTGCTCAAAAGAGTTTGTCTGGATATCACGGGTCTTCCCCCCTCTATTGAAATGATGGACCGTTACCTGGCCGACAACGGTGAGCACGCCTACGAAAAGATGGTCGACAGTTTGCTAAGCACGGATCAGTACGGCGAAAAAATGGCCATGCATTGGTTAGATGTGGCGCGTTATGCGGACAGCTACGGCTACCAGGATGACAATATACGGACGCAATGGCCCTGGCGTGACTGGGTGATCCATGCATTTAACAAAAACCTGCCTTACGATCAATTCCTGTTATGGCAGATAGCTGGTGATATGTTGCCGAATGCAACAAAAGAGCAGATGATTGCCACCGGGTTTTTCCGAAACCATAAATACACGGAAGAAGGCGGGGTCGTGCCGGAAGAATATCGTATCGAGTATCTTGTCGACAAGACCAAGACGTACGGGAAAGGCATGCTTGGCGTGACCATCGAATGTGCGCAATGTCATGACCATAAATATGACCCTTTTAGCCAAAAAGATTATTACAGCCTGCTGGCTTTTTTTAACAATACAAAGGAGGTAGGCTATGAAGGGGATGTCAGCGTATCGAAGCCTGCCAAGATGCCTATGTTATCCATAGACAGCAATGACCGGAAGAACATCCTCTCTTTTATGTATAATAAAGACACGGGCACTCTTTCGGTGTCCGTGATGGGCGAGCGGGATACGGTGAGAAAGACGTATTTGTTAAACAGGGGCCGTTATGATGCCCCGGGCGTCGAGGTGCGACCCAATGCGCTGCCCGCTGTAATGAAGTTCGACACAACTCTTTTTCCCCGGAGTCGGCTGGGGCTTGCAAAATGGACTGTTAGCAGAAATAATCCCCTGACGGCAAGGGTCTTTGTCAACCAACTCTGGCAGGAATTCTTTGGCAGGGGGATCGTAAAGACCGCCGGGGATTTTGGCATGCAGGGTGAACTGCCGACACATCCTGAGTTGCTGGATTGGCTTGCCGTGGACTTTATGGATCATGGGTGGGATATCCGCCGGCTTGTGAGACAGATCGTACTGTCAGCCACTTACCGGCAATCCGCGGTCGTAACGCCTGAAAAACTGGCGAGAGATCCGGAGAACATTTATTTGTCCAGGGGGCCGCGTAACAGACTGCCGGCCGAATTTATAAGGGACCTTGTACTTTCCAGCAGCGGGCTGTTGGTGCGTACCATCGGCGGACCCAGCGTAAAACCTTATCAACCCGAAGGGCTTTGGGAGGGGGCGACCTCGGGCCGGGGCGTACTTGCCACTTACAGACAGGATCATCATGATTCCCTCTACCGGCGTGGTATGTATACATTTATAAAACTTACTGTGCCGCCGCCGTCGATGGTTATGTTCGACGCGAGCAACCGGGATCAGTGCGAAGTAAAAAGATTGAAGACGAATACCCCTCTGCAAGCTTTGATCATGCTGAACGACCCAACTGTGCTGGAAGCCGCGCGGGTGCTTGCGGAGCGGCTGTCTCCTCAGCAGACGACTGTCCGGGACAGGATCATAAAAGCTTTTCGCATGATAGTTTGCCGGAGGCCGGCAGACAGCGAATTAAAGACCTTGCTTGATTATTATAACGACCAGTTGCAGCAGTTCGCCAGCCGGAAACTGGATGCCCATCAAACGTTGGCCGTAGGAGAATACAGACAGGAGAAGAGTATCGATGAGAACAGCGCTGCCGCCCTGATGAAACTGATCACCATAATATACAATCTGGAGGAGACCATCACAAAAACCTGACAGTGCACATGGAAAAAGAGATCATCGAGCATGCCCTGCATATCAACAGACGTAAGTTCCTATCGAGGCTGAGCCTTGGCATCGGCAGCATCGCCCTGGGGTCATTGCTTATCCCCGACCTTTTTAAGGGTGGTGAAGAAGATGCCGTGATCACAGGTCTGCCCCACTTTGCCCCTCGTGCTAAACGGATCATCTATCTTTTTCAGAACGGGGCGCCGTCGCAATTGGACCTATTTGATTACAAACCTCTGTTACAGAAGATGCAGGGAGAGGACCTGCCTGCTTCCGTACGGCAGGGGCAGCGGCTTACCGGCATGACGGCCGACCAGGCTAAATTCCCCCTGGCAGGCACGGTGTTCCAGTTCAATCAGTATGGACAGTCGAGAGCGTGGCTGAGCGAGCTTTTACCCTATACGGCCCGGGTGGTGGATGATATCTGTTTTATAAAGACCATGTATACGGAAGCCATCAACCATGATCCTGCGCTGACGTTCTTCCAAACAGGGGCACAGCAGGGCAACCGTCCAAGTATGGGTTCCTGGCTTAGCTATGGGCTTGGCAGCGAGAATAAGAACCTCCCCTCTTTTTGTGTTTTGCTTTCAAAAGGGAAGGGGAATGGCCAGGGCGTCTATTCCAAACTATGGTCAAACGGATTTTTAGATTCCATTTACCAGGGTGTTCAATTCAGCAGCGGAGAGAACCCGGTCCTTTATCTGAATGACCCTGCTTCCATGACCCGGCAGGACAGGAGAAAGATGCTCGATAAGATCGCCGAGCTGAACGATCAGTCCTATAAAGAATTTGGCGATCCGGAGATCGCCACCAAGATCCAGCAATATGAGATGGCCTACCGGATGCAGACCATCGTACCTGAGATCACTGACACCACCAAGGAGCCTGAAGATACGCTGAAGCTGTACGGACCGGAATGTCTCGTACCAGGTACTTTTGCCGCCAATTGTCTGCTGGCAAGAAAATTGTCCGAGAGCGGAGTTCGATTTGTTCAATTATATCATCAGGGGTGGGATGGACACAACAACCTTCCCGGTGAGATAAAGGGGCAGGCCAGGGATGTGGACCAGGCTTCCGCCGGCCTGATCACCGATCTTAAACAGCGCGGTTTGCTGGATGAGACATTGGTCATTTGGGGTGGGGAGTTTGGAAGGACGAATTATTGCCAGGGCAGGCTTACGAAGGATAATTATGGCCGCGACCATCATCCCCGTTGTTTTACGGTCTGGATGGCAGGGGGAGGGGTACGGCCCGGCGTATACGGAGAAACGGATGATTTTGGGTACAATATAGCCAAGGACCCTGTTCATGTGCATGACTTTCATGCAACCGCCTTATATTTAATGGGATTGGATCATGAAAAACTTACCTTCAAACACCAGGGACGGCGCTACCGGCTGACCGATGTGGCGGGTAAGGTAGTCAATGGATTGATTGCTTAACGATGTACATGAACTGGAAAAATATCCTTTACAGCCTGACGATCGCTGCCAATTGTCTTCTTTGCTTTTTTTTGCTTTTTTATGACCACCTGGTCGTTCCTTCCCTTCTGCAGGTGGTGGGTCGGGCGCATCCGCTGTTCCTCCATTTCCCCATCGTCCTGTTCGCATTGTTCATTGCCTGGATATGGGCTATTCCACAACGCCGATGGTATGCCGCCGGTTTATCGGAAGAAGTCAGCGAATGGCTTCTGCTGTTGGTGGCGATCACCTCTGTCATTACTGCCCTGATGGGTATCCTGCTCTCAAAAGAGGCGGGTTATAACGAGGAGTCGCTTGCATGGCATAAGTGGAGTGGCGCCTGTCTGTCGCTGATCGTTCTTTTTTGGTATGCGTTTTTCCGGCGGCTGAACAGGTCACGGACGTCATTGGGAGTGGTGAGTGTGCTCAGCCTCCTGATGCTGATCATCGCGGGTCACCAGGGTGCGGCCATTACGCATGGAGATAATTACTTATTGGCCCCTGTGTATAAGGGGCGGGTAAAGGAAAAAGTGCCGTTTGAGGAAGCCATCGTTTTTAGAGACATGGTACAACCGATACTGGATGAAAAATGCATCGGCTGTCACAATGGTAATAAAGCAAAGGGCGGGCTGGTGATGACGACGGCTGCATTACTGCTGAAAGGCGGAAAAAACGGACCGGTACTCGATACGTCCGATGCCAATATGAGCCTCTTACTACAACGCGTCCATCTGCCGGAGGATGACACGAAACATATGCCGCCGAAAGGTAAGCCGCAATTGAACGACCAGGAGATCGCCGTTTTGTATAACTGGATCAGGCGGGGAGCAAATTTTACGGTGAAGGTAGACTCTCTGGAACCTACAGATACCTTACGTACGATCGCGGGAAATATTTTCGGATCTTCCGCTGAAGATGAAACTTATGACTTTGCTCCGGCAGGCGAGGAAAAGCTCCGGCAGTTAAATACGGATTACCGGGTAGTCTACCCGTTGGCAACGGGCTCCCCGGCAGTTGCCGCCGACTTTTTTGGTGCGGCTTTTTACAAGCCTGGTCAGTTGAAGGACCTTCTGGCCGTAAAGACACAGCTTGTTTCTTTAAACCTTACCAAAATGCCCGTCACCGACGATGATCTGTCTGTCATCGGTGAGTTTACTAATCTGCGGAACCTCGATCTGTCTTTTACCAGGGTGATGGGCCGCGGTCTGTCCGCTCTCGGGAATCTTCATCATCTAAAGCGGATCTCGCTGACCAATACGGCCGTCAAACGAGAGGATATCCAAAAATTGTTTGTGTTAAAAACGCTTCGCCATATCTATGTCTGGAACACAGGTATGAGCTTTGCCGATGCAAATGAGATCAAACGAAAATATCCTCTGTTGGATCTCCATGCGGGCTCCCGTACGGATACCATGTTCCTGAAGATAAATCCTCCCATCAATCAAACCAGCGCGCAGGTGATCAGCGATACCCCGGTACAACTGAGGCTTAAACACTTTGTCCCCGGGACAACGATCCGATATACCCTGGACGGTACGGAGCCGGACAGTATCCATTCTATTGCTTACGACGGCCGGACTTTTATCGACAGCCAGGTGCTGATGAAGGCGAGGGCGTTTAGAAAAGGGTGGCAACCTAGTGACATAGTACAGTACCAATTCTTCAGGGCTACTTTTAAACCGGACACTGTCATTTTGATAACGCCCACCGATTCATTTTATAAGGGGAAGGGAGGGACAACTTTGAAGGACCTGCAAAAGGGATCGCAAAACTTTGGTGACGGGAAATGGATAGCGTACCGGAACAATCGGATGGAGTGTATACTGAAGTTTTCAAGACCCGTACATGCCCGGAGTATCACCGTCAGCTCGCTGGTGAATGTAGGCGCTATGATATTCCCTCCCAGGAACATCAGTATCATGGGAGGGAATGACCCCGCGGACCTGCGGTTATTATATCAGTTCTCTCCGCCCCGGGATACGTTATCTACTTCCAACTATCTCATTCCTTACGAATGTAAGTTCCCGACGGTGACGGTGAAATTTATCAAAGTAATGGTTGAGCCCATCGGCAAACTGCCGGCGTCCATGTTGCCGCCATCACCGCCGCAGCCAAAGAAAGATGAAAAGGCTACGTCACCGGCGCAGAAAAAAGAAAAGCCAAAGCCGGTGAATGACAAAGGCTGGTTCTTTGTTGACGAGCTGTTTGTGAACTAAGGCCGCCCTATCAATGCGTCCTGCTCACTATAAAATGTCGCTGATATTCCATGGGGGTCTTGCCTTTGATGGCCTTAAACTTCCGATTGAAATAGGAGACGTTGTTGAACCCGGCTTCCGCGCTCACCTGCGAGATACCCATGTTATTGTTCTGTAGCAGCTTGCAGGCATGTCCTATCCGGAAGTCGGAGAGGAATTCGGAAAGGGTCTTGCGGGTGAACTTTTTAAAATAGCGACAGAAAGCGGAAGGAGAGAGGTAAGCGATAGCGGCCACTTCGTCCAATGTCAGATCCCTTTTAAAATTTTGCGAAATATAGTCGTATACTTTTGCCATCCTGGCGCTCTCTTCGTCTGAGCCGAAATTATTGATGAACCCGGGACTGGATAAAAGGGAGAAATCATGGGAGAGTGACAATACGTGTAAAATATGTAATACCTCTATAATGGCCTCTGCGGGGTTTTGAAAAGGCAGCCCGGTTATCCTGTCCGTCAGCGTTTGTCTGGTAGCGCCTGTAAAGCAGATGCCACGGGAAGATCTTTTCATCAGCTCTCTGATCTTTTGGAAGGGTTTTCTGTCGAAAAAACCCATGCCCAGAAAATTCTCATGGAACTGGATAACCACCTGGCTGACGGCATCCTTGTTACTCAGTCCTTTTGAGAAGAACTTGTGCGGGAGATTGGACCCGAACATACAGAGGTCTACTGCTGTAAAGTCGGTGACGCTGTCGCCGACGAATCTTTGACCGTTGCTCTCCAGGATCAGGATGATCTCATATTCAGGGTGGAAATGGAAGGGAAAGTCATTGTATTCAAAACTTTCTTCCTTAATGACCAGCAGGTTGTCTGGACTTACAATGTTCTCGCGAAAAATTCTCATAACTCATATAGTTGCCGATACGGGGGGTGGACTAAATTACGCAAATTCCCTATGCCGGCAAAACCAGGGCAGGGAGGTACAGGACGGATCCCGGGTAAGATGTTCTATCTTAGGTCCATGATACGATATGCCCTGCTTTTTTTGCTTTCCCTGTCGGTTACCAGTGAGATCCTGGCCGCCGTCCCTCCCTGTCAGCCTGTGTATTTGCGATGTGAATATCTTGTCGACCCGCTGGGTATCGATGTCTCTCATCCCCGTCTGTCCTGGCGGCTGGATGATAAACGCCCGGGGGCTATCCAGAAGGCTTATTCGCTTACCATCAGCACCGACTCGCTTTCACTGGCCAATAGCGCCACCGGCGTGTGGTCTACCGGACATCGTGATGCTGCCGATCAACTGGTGACGTATGACGGCCCGGCGTTGAAACCTTTCACCCGTTACTACTGGCGTGTAGAGGTTTGGGATAAAGATGGACAGCGTTCTGTCAGCCAGGCGGCCTCTTTTGAGACAGGCATGATGGATATGGATAACTGGAAGGGTGCATGGATCAGCGACAGCCGTGACGGGGACCTGAGAAGAGCGCCTTATTTCCGGAAGACGTTCCAGACAACCCGAAAGGTGCGCACGGCACGGGCATATATAGCCGCTGCGGGGTTGTACGAGCTTTATATCAATGGTCATAAGATCGGCGACCATCGTCTGGACCCGATGTATACGAGATTTGACAGACGTAATTTATATGTTACGTACGACGTGACCGCCGATCTGCGATCGGGGGATAATGCCGTCTGCGTCCTGTTGGGCAATGGCTGGTACAATCATCAGTCTACAGCCGTTTGGTTTTTTCACCAGGCGCCCTGGAGGAGCCGTCCGTCCTTCTGTATGGATTTACGTATTGTGTATGAAGACGGCGCCGTAGAGACTATCAGCTCGGGAAAGAACTGGAAGACTTCGCTTAGTCCTATTGTACTCAACAGTATTTACACAGGCGAGCATGTGGATGACCGTCTGAAGCAGGATGGATGGGACAACACGGGCTTTATCGACACAAGCTGGAAAGAAGTAATCTTTCGCCCCGCGCCGTCTTCTCATGTGCTGGCCCAGTCGCTGCATCCTATCCGGAATGTGGAAGAGGTACGACCTGTGTCGGTTACGCATCTCAGCGATTCCGTGTGGGTCTTTAACCTGGGAAGGAATATCGCTGGTGTCAGTAAGCTGCGGGTGCATGGTCCTGCGGGCACGAAGCTGGTGCTGAAACATGGCGAGCGGCTGTACCCCAGTGGAAGAGTGGATCAATCAAATATTTCTGTTCACTACCGGCCTACGGATGACACGGACCCGTTCGGGACGGATATGTATGTTTTGAATGGCGACGGGATCGAGGAGTTCATGCCTAAGTTCAATTACAAAGGGTTCCAGTATGTTGAGGTTATCACCTCGCCAGCGGTGCAACTGACCCGTGAGAGCCTGACCGGGTATTTTATGCACAGCGATGTGCCGGCGGCGGGTGCCGTCAGCTCTTCCAACCCTACCCTCGACAAGATCTGGAAGGCTACGAATAATTCCTATTTATCCAATCTATTTGGTTATCCTACGGATTGTCCGCAGCGGGAGAAGAATGGGTGGACAGGCGATGCGCATATTGCCGTGGAGACGGGTCTTTACAACTTCGATGGGATCACGATCTATGAGAAATGGCTTGCGGACCATCGTGATGAGCAGCAGCCAAACGGGGTGTTGCCTTCCATCATCCCCACCAGCGGCTGGGGGTACGAATGGGGCAACGGCCCTGACTGGACGAGCACCATTGCTTTGATACCCTGGAATATCTATCTCTTTTATGGTGACAGGAAATTACTCACGGATTGTTATGACAATATCCGGCGTTATGTGGACCATATCTATGATATCAGTCCTTCCGGGCTTACCACCTGGGGATTGGGAGACTGGATACCTGTTAGCACCAAGCCGCCTGTGATCTTTACTTCTTCGGTCTATTTTTATGTGGATGCTTCCATCCTTGCCAGGGCGGCTGCGTTGCTGGGAAGGGGTGGGGACAGCGTGAAATATACGGCTTTGGCGGAGAAGATAAAAGCCGCTTTTAATGAGAAATTTTTGGACAGAACGACGGGCGTCTATGGCCAGGGGTTGCAGACGGAGCTAAGTATGCCGCTGAACTGGGGGCTTGTGCCGGATGATATGAAGATCAAGGTGGCTGCCAACCTGGCGAAGAAAGTAGAAGCCGACGGGTATCATCTCAATGTGGGATTATTGGGGACGAAGGCGCTGCTAAATGCGCTTAGCGAGAACGGTTATGCCGACGTGGCCTATCGGGTTGCCTCCAGCGAAACCTTCCCTTCCTGGGGATGGTGGATCGTGAATGGGGCTACGACCTTATATGAGAACTGGCCTATTGATGCAAAGAGCGATATTTCTATGAATCATATCATGTTCGGGGAGATAGGTGCGTGGATGTATAAGGGGTTGGCCGGTATCCTACCCGATCCCGCCCAGCCGGGGTTTAAACATATTTTATTGCGTCCGCACATAGTACCCGGGCTGGATCATTTTGAGGCATCCCATGAAGGGCCGTATGGGATGATCCGTTCATCGTGGAAGCGCGAAGGAAAAGTAGTTGTTTATAAGGCGGTCGTTCCTCCGAATAGTACGGCTACGTTGCAGCTACCGGGGCAGGTCGGCCTGCCGGTGCGGGAGATACAGCTCAGTGCAGGGGAATATAGCTATAAGATAAAAATCCAGTAAGTATATAAGGGAAAACCCCCTAATTTTAGGCCATCTAAAGTAGCCTGAGCTTTTGTCTGACTTTTCACCCGATAATGAACCCGTACTGGTAAAGAGGATCTCGGATGGAGATGCAGAAGCTTTTTCCCAGATCTTTCATCAATATAACAAGACGGTTTATCATACTGTCATGACCTATGTAAAAGATGTCCCTGAGGCGGAGGAGATCGTACAACAAATATTTGTTAAGCTTTGGGAGAACAGAAGCTCTCTTGCAGGGGTACGAAGCTTCCGGGATTATTTTTTTATTGCCACCCGCAATAGCGTTTTTAGCTATTTCAACCGTCTTGCCCGGCATTCCCGTCTTATGAAGCATGTCCGCAGCGGGCAGACTGAGATCGTGGACGACACTGACCACCTGGTGTTACAGCGTCAATATGATGCACTGGTAGGGCAGGCAATCGAGCAATTACCTCCTCAGCAAAAGCAAGTTTATCTGTTGACGGAGCGCGATGCGCTGAATTACGACCAGATCGCAGCAAACATGCAGATCTCGCGATCGACGGTAAAAAAGCATATGGAGCTGGCCCGGAAAGCAGTCCGGAGCTATATTTACCTGCGTTTGAAAGACGATATTCAGCTGTTGGCCCTGCCTGCTTTTGTCCTGGGCTTTTTTAAAGATTAGCAGGGTTAAAATTTTTTTTCCATCCATTACGCCGCCGGTTTTTCTCCGGAGTCTTTATTACAAGGACAAATATTATCATGACCACTCAGCGATTTGATGAACTGCTCCAAAAGTATAAAACTGACCTTCTGACAGAAGGTGAATGGGTAGAAATGCGTCTTGCGTTGCAGGAAGGTTCCTGGGAGGATGCCCTGGAAGATGATATGCGTCAGGTTTTCAGCAGCGGGACTGATCATAAAGGAGGGGATGAGACAAGTGAGGCCAGGATATGGAGTCAGGTAAAAGCACGATGTTTTGAACAGCCGGACCAGGCTGCTGAAAAAGAAGGACCTGCCAGGATCATTCGGCTGCCCCGTCGCAGATGGCTATGGTGGTCAGCGGCGGCAGTGCTGCTTTTGTTGATTGCCGGTGGCTATATTCTCTTTTCCGGTGGAAAAGATTCCCGGCAGACAGCGGCTTCCGCAGCGATGCCGATTGCGCCGGGCAGGAATAAAGCCTGGTTGACGCTGGCCAATGGAACCCATGTAATACTGGATGATGCCGGGAGTGGGAATATTGCCAGCCAGGGAGGCGTCAATGTCATCAAGCTGGACAGTGGGTTGCTGGCATACCGAAGAGATGCGGGAGGGGATGCAGGGGTTGTCTTTAATACGATCACAACGCCTCGTGGCGGCCAGTACCAGCTTATCCTTCAGGATGGTACCCATGTATGGCTGAATGCAGCCAGTTCGCTGAGATTCCCCACCGCATTTGCCGGAAAGGACAGGCAGGTGGAGCTGACAGGTGAAGGGTACTTTGAAGTAAAACATATTGCATCCCGGCCTTTCCGGGTGAAGGTGGGACAACAGCTCGTAGAAGATATCGGTACAGCCTTTAATATCAATGCCTATACGGATGAAGACATGGCCAGGACCTCATTGATAGAAGGGGCGGTAAAGGTTTCGGTATCCTCCGATGCCGCTGGCGCCGGAGTTATGCTAAAACCCGGGCAGCAGGCACAGTTCCCGGGAGGGAAAAGTCTATCGGTAGCTAACAATGTGGATATAGAGCAGGTCGTAGCCTGGAAGAATGGGCAGATCGCTTTTACAAATGCTGACTTTTCTTCCCTGATGCGACAGATCTCACGCTGGTACGATATAGATGTACATTATACGGGCGCTGTTCCGAAAAAGCGATTTTTCGGACTATTGGACCGGAATGTGTATTTGTCGGCGATCCTCGAATATTTACAAGCGAATGGTATCCATATTAAGCAGGAGGGAAGGGTTATCACAGTGAGCCCTTAACAAGGATGACGAGCTTATAATTACAAAACAATAAACCAAAACTAATATGCAACAAGCGTACAAATTTTACCCCGATTAGATTGACTGCCGCTTGCATGACCCGATGAAAAAAAACCGGAAATGTCTGATCACATTCCCGGCCAAATGTCTGGGTCACGCGTAAATACCTGTTTGTTCTACAAAAACTGCATTCACTTATCAACCCAAACACGACAAAAGTATGGAAGTATCCATTACGGGGCAACGATATATTCGGAATTGGCCCGGAATCCTGGTTAAAATGCTCCTGATTATGCGCATAACGGCTATTATATTGCTCGTCACTTCCCTGCATGTCTCTGCGACAGCCTATACCCAACGGGTGACCATTCATGCCAAAAACATGAGCCTGGAACAGGCCCTGGGCCAGATCAAAAAACAGACCGGCTATTCCTTTCTTTGCGAGCAGCGCTTGCTGGAGGGCGCCGGGCCAATGGATCTGATAATTACCAATGCTACACTAAATGAGGCTTTGGACAGCTGCATTTCCGGCCTGTCTTTGACCTATACGATCAAGCAGGAAGAACGATTGGTGTTTATCATGGCAAAACCAGTTGCAGGCGGCGATCCTCAGTCCCTGCGACCACCCGGCGATGTACGCGGTCACGTTGTCGACAGCGCAGGCAATGCCCTGGCCGGGGCAACCGTGGCTGTCAGGGGGACAAATAAAGTGACGATCACCAATGCAAGCGGTGATTTCATATTGCCGGACGTAGAAGGTAATACTGTCCTGCTGATCTCTTACACAGGTTATCAGCCAAGAGAGATCCGGTGGAACGGAAATTCAACCTTCAACATTACGTTGACTGTAGCACCGGTATCCTTGCAGGACGTTGTGGTGAACAAGGGATACTATAATATTAAAAAGCAGTATAACACGGGTAATGTAAGTATTGTCAAAGGGGAGGAAATTCAACGCCAGCCCGTCAGCGATCCAATGATGGCATTGGAAGGCCGCGTCCCCGGCCTGTATATCTCACAGACTTCCGGTATTCCCGGCGCCAGTTTAGTTGTACGGCTTAGAGGGAAGAATAGTATAGCCAATGGGAATGATCCTCTTTATATTGTCGACGGGGTCCCTTTTACATCCACCACTATGACCAATCCGTTTGTCGGCGGCGGAGCCTTGAATGATGGGGGAGGAATGAGCCCTTTTGCTAATTTGAACCCTTCGGATATCGAAAGTATCGAGGTGCTAAAAGATGCTGATGCCACGGCCATCTATGGGTCCCGCGGAGCCAATGGCGTGATCCTGATCACTACCAGGAAAGGCAGGCAGGACCTTACAAAATTCGACCTGAATGTATACTCCGGCGCGGGGAAGGTTGCGGGCAAGATGCATTTGCTCAATACGCAGCAATACCTTGAGATGCGGCATGAAGCTTTAAAAAATGATGGTAGAATGGCTCCCGGCACGAGGGATTACGACATTAATGGAGCTTGGGATACCACCCGTTATACGGATTGGCAAAAGGAATTGACAGGTGGAACCGCTCATTTCACAAATGTACAGGGTACTCTTTCAGGCGGCAACAGTAATATTCAATTCCTTATTGGCGGAGGATATAACAGGCAAGGTACTGTATTCCCCGGTGATTATGCCGATGAGAAAATATCGGCGCATCTCAGCCTGAACCATGTATCTGTGAACCAGAAGCTACATGCAGAGCTCTCGGCCGGCTATATCAATGACAAGAGCAATCTGCCGGCTATTGATTTCACCGGAAGACTGATACTGGCGCCGGATGCTCCGGCATTATACAATGCAGATGGGAGCCTTAACTGGCAGAATAACACATTTGACAATCCGATGAGCCGCACCAGGGAACATGCAGGATCGGTGACCGACAATCTCATCAGCAATCTGATGGTGAGTTATGAATTGCTGCCGGGACTAAAAGCCAAGAGCGTTTTTGGCTATACCCATATCCAGAACAATCAGTCCAATCAATCCCCTTTAAGTTCATTCCCTCCGTCCTATAGCGCCTATACCTTTCTCAGAAGCAATTACTTTGGGTCAACTGATCAGAAGACCTGGAATATCGAGCCTCAGCTCAGCTTTGAAAGAACCATCGGCCAATTGAAGCTGGACGTATTGGCCGGAGCTACCTTTCGCCAAACCGTGCAGAACGCCAGCGGCATCAGCGCCACGGATTTTACAAGTGATGTGCTGATCCAAAACCCTGCGGCAGCGGCTACGCAGCGGATCGTGGGTGTCAATTATACCCAATATAATTATAATGCCGTGTTTGGACGCCTGGGAGTCAATTGGCTGGATAAGTACCTTCTTAATTTCACGGCCCGGAGGGACGGCAGCAGCCGCTTCGGACCGGGCAACCAATTTGGCGATTTTGGAGCATTAGGCGCAGCCTGGCTCTTTGCTAAAGAAAGATGGATCCGGGACCGCCTTCCATTCCTAAATTTTGGAAAATTGAGGGCCAGCTACGGCACCACAGGTAATGATCAGATACCAGACTACATGTATCTGAGCGCTTATTCTTCTTATTATTACACTTACCAGGATATCAGGGGACTTTATCCTACACAGATCCCCAATCCTTTTTTTGGCTGGGAATCGGTGAAGAAATTGGAATTTGGTCTGGAGACCGGTTTTTTTAAGGATAGGGTGCTGTTTAATGTAAGTTTTTATCGTAATCGTACAGGCAATCAGCTGGTGGGATTTGCCTTGCCCAGCTATGCCGGCTTTACCAGCGTGCAGGCAAACCTGCCTGCTGTCGTACAGAATACGGGGCTGGAACTTGATATCAGCACCGTTAATATCAAGACAAAGGACTTCAGCTGGACCAGTTCGGCCAATCTGAGTATTCCCCGTAATAAGCTTATTTCCTATCCTAACCTGGAAGGGTCTAATTACCGTAACACATTTGTCATCGGGCAATCGATCTTTGCCCAAAAATACTATCATTATACAGGTCTTGATCCCCAGACAGGGCTATATACCGTACAGGATGTAAATAAGGATAATATCATCAATGCAGATGACTACCAGTTAACCAGGCAGATCACACAGAATTTCTTTGGAGGGTTTAATAACAGCATTTCTTATAAAGGACTGCGGCTGGATGTCTTTTTTCAGTTTGTTAAACAGACAGGACAGGACTATCTGAGTCTGTTCCGGATAATACCCGGTTATTACAACCAAAATGTACCTGTCGAGGTTATGCGCAGATGGCAGAAGCCGGGCGATGTGACCGATGTTCAAAAATTTTCTGCCGGATCGAATGCTGTGGATAAGGCCCGCGGCTGGTACCTGGGGAGTGATGCCATAATCAGGGAAACCTCTTTTATCAGGCTGAAAAACCTGTCCCTATCGTACAGTTTTCCGGCCGGCTGGTGTCAAAAGGTCCATCTTAAAACTACACGGCTCTATTTCCAGGCTCAGAACCTGCTGACCATTACTTCTTATAAAGGGCTCGACCCCGAAACGCAAAGCCTTTCCTTACCCCCGTTGCGCATGCTCACGGTTGGCATCCAGGCGGGTTTTTAGGACGAACTATAAAAACATAAAGAAATGAAAATTACCAATAGGACCCTGACATATCTTTTTATACTGGTCACAGGCGGATCAGCATGCAAAAAATTTGTGCAGATCGACCCGCCCCGGACACAATTGGTGGCTGCTACCGTATTTTCCAATAATAGCACTGCCATCGCGGCATTGACCTCTATTTATGCACAAATGTCCTCTATGGCCGACATATGTTGGTTTACCGGGATGTCTTCCGACGAATTCATCAACTATGGTACGCTGCCGTATGCCAATGTATATGCCAATGCCCTGATCGAAAATGACGGTGATCGAATGGTCAACTTTGTGTGGACCGCCCAATATAATTTTATTTACCAGGCAAATGCGCTGATAGAGGGACTTCGGAACTCCACAGGCGTATCGGAAGATGTAAGGCGGCAGCTGCTGGGCGAAGCAAAATTTATACGCGCTTTCTGGCATTTCTACCTGGTGAACCTTTATGGTGATATCCCTATCGTTACCAGTACGGATTACAAAACGAATCTGGCTGCGCCCCGCTCTCCTGTGTCAAAAGTGTATCAGCAAATTATAGCCGACTTAAAAGAAGCGCAGGATTTGTTGAGCGAAAAATATGTAGATGGCGCCAACATGGAGACTGTCGATCGGGTAAGACCCACAAAATGGGCGGCAATGGCCATGCTGGCAAGGGTCTATCTTTTCAGCGGTGACTGGGCAAATGCCGAAGACCGTGCTAGTGCTGTCATCTCCCATTCCCCGGCTTTTTCATTACCGCCGGATCTCAACAGCGTGTTTCTGAAAAACAGTCCCGAAGCGATCTGGCAGCTTAAGCCTGCTCCGGAACGTGGATATAATACCGATGAAGGCAAAAAATTTATCCTGACGGATATCCCGAACGGCGCTTATGGAGTAAGCCTGAATACACCTGTGCTGGCCGCGTTTGAGCCGGGCGACCGCCGCAGGACGGACTGGGTGGATAGCATCACGGTAAGCGGAACGGAATACTATTTTCCTTATAAATATAAGGTCAGCACTGGCAGTACGATCACCGAATACAGCATGGTGATCCGTCTTGCGGAGCTATACCTGATAAGGGCGGAAGCGAGGGCGCAGCAGGACCGGCCGGCTGACGCTGCCGCCGACCTGGATCTCATTCGCAACAGGGCCGGTCTCCCGGGCACTACAGCAGGCACGAAGGCTGAACTGCTGACCGCTGTTCTCCATGAAAGACAAGTGGAATTATTTACAGAAGGCCACAGGTGGCTGGATCTTAAAAGGACTAATACCGTAGACCTGGTGATGACCATTGTTACACCGTTGAAAGGCAGCAACACCTGGAAAAGTTATCAACAGCTATACCCCATTCCCCGTACAGATATAAAAAACAGCATCAATCTGAAACAAAATCCCGGGTACTGACCATCGTCGGCTGCCTGTTGAGATCATTTGCTCATTCTAAATTAAAAATATGAAAAAGTCATTTCTGATAATGACCCTGGTAATTATTACTTCAACTATTTATGCGGGATCCCCTGTAAAGCCAGTCTACCCCGAGGTGGGAAAACCCTGCCCTGACCTTGTGATCAATAATATCACTGCCTATCCGGGGAAGAAGGCGAAGATCAGCGATTTTAGAGGCAAATGGCTGGTGCTGGACCTTTGGAGCAAAGGGTGCGGGGGGTGCATCTCTGCTCTTCCACGGATCAATGACATGCAAAAAACGTTTGGAGATAAAGTACAGTTCATCGTTGTCGGCCGGGAAGATCGTGAGAATGGCATACGTGCTATTTATGCGAGGTTTCAAAAGAAACTTAATCTGACCGTCTCCGCCGCCTTTGACTCCACACTTTTCACCCGGCTGGACGTATCCGGGGTGCCTTATATTATCGTCATCGATCCCCGGGGAGTGGTCCAGGGTATCACTGGTAGGCTGGAAGCAGAGGATATGACTGATTTTTTGGCAGGCAGATCGCCGAGACTGGTTAAGGTCTACAGAGAGCACGAGAAGCATATTTCAATATATGATCCAAAATTGCCTTTCCTGGTTAAGGGGAATGGAGGCAACGATACGGACTATTTCTATCGCTCAATGTGGGCGAAATGGAATCCGGAGGCGGGATACGGGCATCCTTCAAGGGTCATATTGGAGCATGGAAAGTTTGAGGCCATCTCCATCACGGCCCGGGAACTATACCTGATGGCTTATACGGATAGAGATTGGATTGGGTTCAGGGATTCGCTGTATGGAAGGTTCTGGCCGAAGCCTCTGCTGGAAATGAAGGACACTAGCTTGTTTTACTGTGATTTTTCCAAGGAGATAGGTCTATTTTCCTATAGCCTGACAGTGCCTCCCCCTGCTGTTGCAAAAGAAACGCTCATGCAGATGATCCAACGCGACCTTAAGAACTGTTTTCGACTTGATGCCGGCATCGAGACGAGGAAAATGCCTTATTGGAGATTGGTTGCCACCGAAGAGGCCCGGATTAAGCTCAGGACAAAAGGGCAAACGGTCTGGCCTGTCGGCCGTGTCGACACGGGCTTTACAGCGAAGAACTTTTCCATGCCCATGTTCCTGCTGCAGATAACACGTGAAGTCAAACCCGACTGCTGGCCCATCATCGATGAGACAGGTATTGAAGGTAACCTCGATATCACGATGGATTGCGTACTTACGGATTTTGATTCTGTCAAACAGGCGCTACGTGCCAATGGGCTGGACCTGGTGAAAGGTGAAAAGGATATGCAGGTGCTGGTGATCCGGGACTGTAAAAATTAAAATGCGCGGATGATGAAAATACACATAGCAATTATACTTTGCGTTATATACATGGGTTCAATGGCTCAAGAGCCGGTGCAATGGACTTTTACCACAAAAAAGACAGCAGACCAGCAGGTGGAAGTTCACCTGCTGGCAAAGCTGAAACCAGGGTGGCATTTGTATGCCGGTATCCAGCCGGAAAATGCTATTGCCGAGCCTACGAAGATCGTGTTTATGAAAAACCCGTTATTCAGGCTTTCCGGAGGGATCAGCGAGTATGGGAACAAACAGCTGTTTGAGAACAGGGAGGTGGGGATCAGCGCTTATCAGTATGAAGAACAAGTAGATTTTGTTCAGCTGGTGTTGCTGAGGTCGAAGGCTAAAGCCAATATTCATGGTAGCATCACTTATGAAGTGTGTACCAATGAGAAGTGCCTTCCAGCGAAGACTATTCCTTTTAACCTGCCTTTATTCTGAAAAAAAAGTGATGATATAAAAAAAGGGGCCTATGAACTGAGCCCCTTTCTTTATTATTGATTGCTTTGCTGCTGTTGTTGCTTTTTCTTATGGTCGATGACAGCGCCTGTGCCTGCGCCAACGGCGGCGCCGGCTAATCCGCCGATGACGGCGCCTGCACCACGGTTGTTATGGTCGATTACTGCACCGGCTACTGCGCCAGCGCCTGCACCGATGACTGCTCCCTTGGCGGTATTGCTCCAGCCTTTCTTCTTTTTTTGAGCTTCCGGTGTGGGTGTTGCTGTTGATGTCGCCGGTGTTGTAGTTGTGGTCTGTGCGGCATCGAATTGGGTTTCCCTGGCTTCCTTATGCCGGTGTTTCACTTCGGCCTGTTTCATAGAGTCAATGGTGTGCTGTCTCATTGCTTCTATTTCGGCTTGTTTGGAAGCGTTGTTTTGACAGGCTGCTAAAACAAACGGGAAGGAAATAACTAAACAAATTTTCGATTTCATAGATTTATAGATTTTTACTTTATCTGACCAGTAGTAAACAAATTCCATACCATAGGGCTATTGTTTTTAGAATAAATATATTAGTTGTTAATTATCAGCGCTTTAAATTTGCGTCAAAATTATGTTGGACAATTAAAAAAACTTCCCGTACTTCGTAATACCCCTTTCTTGACCCTAAAGCTAACCTGTCATGCGCAATTACAATCCCCTGAAAATAATGGGATGGTGGATCTCGCTTATAGTGATGATAGACCTCGTCGCCATTCCCTGCTTTGATCTACATGTCATCGTCGGGGAGCAGACATTATGGTCTTTCCTGGCGTCCTCAGTAAGGATAGCCATTGACGGCCTGTTTGTGCTGGGCATTCTGGCAAGTATCGTATACTTCAAACAATTCAAGCGTTTTTGGGCTGCCAATTGTCTTATCCTTCTTGTCCTGGGTCTATCGGCCTTTAGGGATCTGGCGAACGCGGCCAGTATAAAATATATCATCAGGGAGAGGATCGATTCCATTGGCGGCTGTATGATCAGATCGAGAACAGAATATTATTCTTTAGAAAGAAATAAAGTGCGCAGCCAATGCTATTGGAAAAATGATGAGAAGGATAGTGTTTGGACCGTCTACTCGGAGACGGGTAGTGTATTGGAGCAGGAGCACTATAAGAATGGGAACCTGATCAGCAAGAACTGATCCACCCTTACCTTTTATAACGATCACTTCAACTTATAATGGTCACTTCAACCCTCTCACGGGTCTGGCAGTTCATCCGGCATTCTACGCAACTCATTCGTCCTTCCATTTTCCAACTGAGGAAGCGTCTCTAGCTTCGCGTCATCATTAAAAAATACTCAATACTTAATTTTTCTACAATGAAGAAGGCATTACTATTTGCCATCGTGGCATCGATGGCCATCGTGTCCTGTAAAAAGGACCATGACCATCCGCAGGCAAAAATTTATAAAGGCTCCGTAATACGATTTCAGCATGGGTCCGCCTGGACCTGGTATGAAGTGGACGCTAAGAACAAGCCGCTGCGTCTTGGGGCGTCTATCGACAAGGCGGCTATGCGGTCGCTGGACACCAGCAGCCCGGAAGGCCCCGGTCACAACCATGAGAATATGATCTCGTTGTTATTCCCTTCCCAGGCGAAGGACACGGTGCCTTTCCTTCATTTCGGGCTCGACTGGAACCCGCATGGGCATGAGCCGGCAGGCGTCTATGACAAACCCCATTTCGACTTCCATTTCTATATGATCAGTGAGGCTGAAAGAAGCGCCATCCCTACGTATGAAGAGGCGCAGGGCGAATTTGACAACTATCCTGATCCAAGTTTTATGCCGGAGAACTATATGGCTATCCCCGGAGGAGTACCCCAGATGGGTGCACACTGGGTTGACGTTACTTCGCCTGAGCTCAATGGGCAACCCTTTACCCAGACCTTTCTGATGGGGTCTTATAATTCAAAGGTTATTTTTTATGAACCGATGATCACGGAAGAGTTTATCCGGACCCACAACACCTATCAGAGGGCCGTGCCGCGTCCTGCCAAGGTGCAGGCGGATGGTTATTATCCTAAAAAGATGCGATTGGAAACCACTTCCGACGGGACGGTGAACATCGTCCTGGAGGAGTTTGAATTCCGGCTGCATTCCGACCCGGTGTGACCTGAGTCACTCAGTTTCTGAGAAGCCCGCACGTGCGGGCTTCTTAATTTTTTAGCGCTGTGTTGAAATAAGATCCTCGAAGCTGAGGTCCATCACGGGATAGGACTTCCAGCCATCGAAGTCGAAATGCCACCATTCGCTGGGGTAGATGACAAAGCCATGCTTTAACATCACATCCTGTAAGCGCTGCCGGTTCTTTCTGGCCTGTTCAGATATATGAGTGTAAGTAGCGGAGGCCTTTTCAGTAAAATCATCATAAGGAGTCGGCATGTCCAGCTCCTTTCCTGTTCTCAGATCGACGAGGGTCAGGTCGACGGCGCACCCTCTGTTATGCCGGGATCCTGTATAGGGAGATGCTACAAAATTCGAATCGTGATAGGCCTCGTAAAACTCCACGGTCACCCTGTATGGTCTGTAGCCGTCATAGATCTTTAATCCATAGCCTTGCTGTTTCAGCTCTTGTTGAATGTCTTTTAAAGCTTCTGCGGCCGGGAGGCGGAGAAAGGCCGCTGCTGTCCTGTATACCGGCCGGTGCATGATATTTTTGTTCGTGGCATAGCGGATATCGAGCCGGATACCGGGGATGAATTTATCCAGGGGTACGATGGCCTGCCGGGGGTTGGCGGATACTTGTTGCCGGTAGTCGGAGAGGGAGGAGACGGGTTTTAGCCCGTATTTGCTCCGGGTCGAGGGGGTAGGGGTTGATTGACTGGTGGAGGGCTGGGGTGTCTCGTGTATAGAATAAGCTTGTATCAGGGCCGGGTTTTCGGGCGACAGGGTAAACCGTACCTGGAGGCTGGTGTTTTCCCCAACGATGCGGAAAGTCCCTCTCAATTGGTTTTCCGGTACGATATCTTCCACGCGCAGGACCTTACCGGCCTTGTCAAAAAATGTCTTTGCTTCTTTCCGCAAGGAGTCGATGAGATAGTCGGCAAAGAAGTTCTCGCTGAAGATACCGCTGGCAGGGGCGTCTTTCCAGTCGGGCAGGAGGGCCATCAACTGTTGTTGTCTTTTTTTCAGGATATCCGAGGCCGGCAACTGACGGGGTTTTAGCCGGGCTATATCGATCAGTCGCTGTAATACCTGGACGTTCAAGGCCGGCGTAGCTTCATAGGTGAGATTGCAGAAAGAAACGACGCCGATGCCGTAGTCAGGCACGATCATCCAATGGCTGCCGAAGCCGGGGAGCCCGCCGCTGTGGCCGATGCCCTCCTTTCCCGTACAATCCTTGTTCCAGACGAGCCCGCAGTTGTAGGCGGTCAGACGGGGGCAGGGGTCACCGGACGCGTTCCTGGCCTGGGTGTAAAAGCCGCTGATCTTTCCCGGCTGATGCATCTCGCGGATGGTGCCGCGTTTTACGGGGCCGGCATCTGTCTCATTGCGGGGAGGCCAGGCGGAAAGATGGAAGATCATATAGTGGCTGAAGTCTTCCAGGGAGGTGAGCATGCCGCCCATCGCCCCGTAGGCGCCGCTGTGCAGCAGGGGCTCTTCCTTCCATTGTAAGTTCAACCAGCGATAACCATGCGCCAGTGTTTCAGGGGGCGCTTCCGTATACTCCCAATACGTATGATCCATGCCCAGCGGCTGGAAGATGGTGCGGCGGATATATTGTTCGTAGGGCTCGCCGGCAACCTTGGTGACGATGTGCCCCAGCAGCGCAAATCCCAGGTTGCTGTATTCAAAAGCCAGCCCGGGCGTATTGGATAAGGAGACGCCGCCTTTGATGAAGCTGATCAGCTCTTCGTCCGTGCGCTGCAACTGCCGGTCGCCCCAGGGGTTATCTTCCGGGAATCCTGCCGAGTGGGTCAGCAGGTGACGTATCGTGATGGGAGGGCTGTCATCGGTGAGGGTGTGTATTTTTTTTATCTCAGGGATGTATTTATAAACGGGGTCGTCCAGATTGAGTTTGCCCGCATCCCGCAGGGAAAGGATGGCCATGGCGGTGAAGCTCTTTGTCATCGATGCGATGCGGAATACGGAACGTGCCGTCACCGGTGTCTTTTTTTGAACGTCGGTGTACCCGAAAGTACCGGTGTGCACCAATTTGCCGTTCGCCACGATGGCAAAGGCCAGGCCGGGGATATGGTTTTTTTCCGCATAGTCTTTGTAAAGACTGTCGATGACGGGGAAGGCAGCTTCGAGGCTCTGTGCGGGGACACGGCCTGCGACGAGCAGCAGCAGGATGATCAACGTTTGTCTTTTCATGATGTATGGTTGTAATAGACATGTTCTTCTTCCACCAGCTTTTGATAAGCCCTGGACTGCCGGGTGGATTGTGGTTTGGTTATTTCCACGATGCAATGTTTGATGGCATTGCAGATGCTGAAGGCTCCGATGAGGGGGCTGAGGAAATAATTTGGTGCGGTATATACGAAGAGGTCATGTTTGCTGTGGGCGCATAGGGGTGAGTATTCGCTGTCCGTCAGTGCGATGGTCGTCGCGCCTTTTTCTTTTGCCTTTTTCAGGGCTTTGACTGTCTGGCTTTGGCATTGATCAAAGCCAATGGCCAGTACGACGTCCCCTTTGCCAAAATGACCCATATAGTCGAACAGCATCCCATTGTATTCCGTGATGGCGTGGGTCTGGGGGAGATGGCTGCGGAGGAGGCTTTGAAGGTATGTAGCTACGGCGCCGATATAGCCCAGTCCGATGAGATACGTCTGTCTGGACGCTGCCATCGCCTGACAGGTCTGCGTGATCTTTTCTAACGATACTTTCTCTATTGTCCTGGTCAACATCTCTACATCCCGTGACAGCGCATTACGGATAGCTTCATCCGTGCTGGTGTTTACCTCGAATTCGCTGAGTACCTGACTGAATGAGCCTCGTGCGTTGCCCTCGCGAACCGTCTGTTTTAACCTTTTCTTCAGGTCGTGAAAACCTTCCAGCCCGATGCTTTGACAGGCTTTGATGATGGTGACGGGGTCTACCTTCAGCCGTTGGGCCAGGTCGGCCGTGTTCATCAGGATCGCTTCATCGGGGTGATCGAGGATATACTTGATCACCATGTGTTTTTTTCTGGGAAGAGATCCCAGGTCGAGTGATTTGAGAAAATCCATTTGGTCCGCTTTGACGTAAATATAACATTTTTTGATAATCAATATTAATATTGCTTTTTTATTTTTAATTAATATTTATATGTATTTTCGTCAGATAAAAAATAGACAGGATGGACAAGGCAATAGTGCTCGGCGGCGATCTCTCCGGTGACAATGCCAAGACGGCGCATGGGTTGATACGAAAGACATCGCGTTATAACATCGTAGGGGTCATTGGGGACGTTGCGGTCGAGGGGCAGGATGCGGGTGTGCTGCTGGATAAGGTGAATAGGGGGATACCCATGTATTCCACCGTGGGCATGTTTCTTCAGCAGTCTTCTGAAAAACCCCGATATGCCGCCGTCGGCGTCGCTTTTGCCGGCGGCAAGATACCCATGCCCATACTGACCCAGATAAGAGAGGCTATACAGGCGGGTATCTCCATCGTGTCTGGCGCCCACCAATTCCTTTCCGATATGCCGGAAATGGTACAGCTGGCTGCGGAAAAGAGGGTAACCTTATTGGATATACGCAAGCCGCGTCCCAAAGATCAACTAAAATTCTGGAGTGGGGAGATCATGCAGGTCCCTGTGCCTGTGATCGCCGTCCTGGGCACCGACTGCGCTCTGGGTAAACGGACCACGGCTGTGATGATCACCGAAGCCATACAAAAGAAAGGCGCAAGGGCGGAGATGGTCTTTACTGGTCAGACAGGCTGGCTGCAGGGACATCGCTACGGATTTGTCCTGGACAGTACTTACAATGATTTTATCTCCGGGGAATTGGAGCATGCCGTCGTCACTTGCTGGAAGGAAGCTGATCCCGAAGTCATCTTTATAGAAGGGCAGTCCGCCCTTTGTAATCCCAGCGGGCCTTGCGGTTCTGAATTGCTGCTCTCCGCCAGGAGCAAGGGGGTGATCCTGCAGCATGACCCGGCCAGGGTGTTTTATAAGGGACAAGAGAAGACTGGGGTCAGGATCTCCCTGGCCCGTGAATTAGAGCTGATCAGGCTCTATGGTTCGCGTGTACTGGCCATTACGTTGAATACAGCGAAGCTCAGCCCGGAAGAAGCGAGGTCCTGGAAAGCGCAATATGAAAAAGAACATGGCCTGCCTGTTATCCTGCCGCTGGAAGAAGGTATGGACAGGCTCTCCGGCATCGTACAGGAATATGTAATTACCTTCAAAAGCAATCCATCATGAAGATCCGTCAGATCAATGTCAGAAAAGAGAACCTTTTGCTCACAAGACCCTATACCATTGCGTTCAAAACGGTGGACGCGGTGGAGAACGGTATTATCGAGATCATTGCGGACAATGGGATGAAGGGGTACGGGGCATTCAATCCCAGCTATTTTGTGGTAGGGGAGCACCTGGAGGATGCGCTGGCTGTCCTTGATGAGGAGCGGCTGTCCTCTTTGGTAGGGAAGGAGCTGGATGATATACATGCGCTCTGCGCCTTTGTACAAAAGACCTTCAAGACAAGTCCTACCGCCCGCACCGGATTGGAGATCGCGTTGTATGATCTTTTTGCACAGGGCAAGGGATTGCCGTTGGTGCAGGTGCTTGGTCAGAAGATCACCTCCATGCCCACCTCCATCACCATCGGGATCAAAGGCGTATCCGAAACCCTGGAAGAGGCGAAAGAATACACCAGCCGGGGTTTTAAGATATTAAAGGTCAAGCTGGGCATTTCGTTGGAGGAAGACCTGGAAAGACTGATACGATTACGGGAGCGCTTTGGATATGACGTCGGTATCATCATCGATGCGAACCAGGGATATAACGCCCGGCAACTGTCGAGGTTTACGGCCGAAACCGCGGGTCTGCAAATCGGATTGATCGAGCAGCCCCTGCCCGTGGGGCAGGAAGATGAGATGCGCCGGCTGCCGGATCAGATCAAAAGGATCGTTGCCGCGGATGAATCCCTTGTGACGCCGGACAATGCCATACAACTGGCGACGCTTCCCCCTGCCTGCGGATTCTTTAACATCAAGCTGATGAAATGCGGCGGTATCAGCCAGGCGCTGAGGATCGCGGATACGGCTGCCGCGCATTCCATCTGGCTCATGTGGGGGTGTAATGATGAAAGTATCATCAGCATCACTGCCGCATTGCACACGGCCTTTGCCTGCGGCCATACAAAATTCATCGATCTGGACGGCAGCCTGGACCTTGCGAAGGACGTGGTTAGCGGGGGCTTTCTGTTAAAAGATGGTATCATGTCTATACCAGATAAGCCTGGTTTGGGGTTGACGGAGCGTTGACGGGGTATATTTTGGTATTACTTATTTTTTGCATACATTCATTCCCCGTCAAATCGGCTATTAATAGTATGCCCATCCAGATCAAGCGCAAATCCGTTCATTTTTCGCCGGATCCGTCCCGTGTCATTGTCCGGCCTTTTATGCCGGGAGGCAGAGAAAGAGCGAAGAAGGTTATCCGGCGTGTGATGGAACTACCGGAATCCAATGCCCTACAGTTGCTTAACCAGATCCTGCGGGATTTTTCTTCGCGTCACAGGAATGTCACACGGATATTTTTGAAGCACTATGAGAAGGTGGAAGATATCATCAAACAGTTGGGTTATGGAGCGGAGCAGCTGGCGATGGAGCGGCAATTGCTGATCGGCGCTTATTTCTCACACGAATACTCGATCGAGTCGGCGGCCTTTTTTAATCCTTCCATTGTAGAGGATCCGGATCAATCTCATTTACCCGCCGGTCATAAGCGCGTCATCGTCAGTTTCCGGGCTACCGGCGAGGGACATGTATCCTCTATTGTTTTCCGCAACGGAGTACTGGACGCCAATGGTGATCTTGCCTTCAGCTCTCCGGGGAAATTTGTGGATGAGGCCGAGACCATACAAATACACTTGTATGACCGCCAACTTTTCATCAGCCGCATCCGGGAGTTGGGATACGGGCACGAGGACATGATCCACAGTATCTTCCACAGGCTGCAGGAAACTTTTACCCTTCAGGACCTGGAAAACAGTATCCGGCAATACGAGGAGGAAAAGAAACCTGACGAAACGGAAAGGGGCCTTGCGTATGCATTGAAATGGATGGCGGATGCTCAATATCTGGTCAGTTTTTCACTGGATTCCATGATTGCTGAACGGGTGATATTCCCGGTGACGGAATCGGAGCGCAAGGGGATCGAGGATGCCCGGTTTGTCAAATTCGATGAAGAAGGTAGTCCACCCAAATATTTCGCAACTTATACGGCCTATAATGGACAAAGTATCATGCCGCAGATGATCGAGACGATCGACTTCTGCACTTTCAAGGTGATGCCCATCTATGGGAAATATGCTAAAAACAAGGGGTTGGCCTTGTTCCCCAAAAAGATCAATGGCATGTATGTTATGCTTGCCCGTGTGGATGGGGAGAATAACTATATCCTTTTCTCGGATCAGGTGAATATCTGGGAAGAGGAACCTTATTTGTTGCAGGAACCGGAGTACCCCTGGGAGTTTGTACAATTGGGCAATTCCGGTTCTCCTTTGGAGACGGAAAAAGGGTGGCTTGTCATCACTCATGGTGTCGGCCCCATGCGTCGATATTGTCTCGGGGCGATCCTGCTGGATCTTCATGATCCCAGAAAGATCATCGCAAAGCTGAATGAGCCTCTTCTGATAGCCAATGAGGAAGAAAGGGAAGGGTATGTGCCCAATGTCGTATATTCCTGTGGGGCCCTGATCCACCATGGAGAGTTGATCCTTCCTTATGCTATGTCCGACACCAGATCGGGGTTTGCCAGTATATCTGTTTCCGAGTTACTGCAGCAGATGCTTTCCGGTACGGCCGGCGCCGTCGAAAAAGTGCGAAAGGTACTCATTGTAGAGGATGATCCCTTCAGCCAGCAGTTGATCCGGCAGATCCTGGAGGGGGCCGGTTATGCAACGGAAATGGCTGCCGACGGTCTTCAGGCCCTGGTTGAGATCGGCAGGTGTTCCTATGACCTGATCCTTTCCGATGTCAATATGCCTAATTTCTCCGGGTACCAGCTGGTGCAGTTTATGAAAAATAAAAAGATCAATGTGCCTGTGTGTCTGTTGTCCGGGAGCGAAAGCCGGGAGGATGAGCTGAAAGGGCTCGAACTGGGTGCAGTAGATTATCTCCGTAAACCTGTCGACGCGGAGCTTCTTCTGCTGAAACTGGCCAGGCTTAGGATCTAGCCGGTACTGATCTTTTTGGGAACTGTTTTTGGGAGAACACAGGCCGGGTTGTATAAGGCATTACGGTCAGACGGGCCAGCCAATAGCAGATGGTGCTTTCCGCTCCCTGGTTGCGGTTGATACATGTGAACCCGATGCCATCGCAGCAACCGTGGGTCTGCTCATCATATAGCGGGATATGAAGATTATTATTTCCGTGGAACCAGGAAAGCGTCACCAGCATGTTCTTTCTGAACGTCTCTTCACCAGTGAGGTCAAATGCTTTTTCCAGCAGGAGGATCATCCCCGCCGCCTCTATAGGTTGCTGCTCGAATACAGCCTTTGTTCCGCCTTTTTGCATCCAGCCCTGGTTGCCGACCGGGGAGAACCGGCCGTTGTGCAGGGTCTGGGCGGTCAGAAATTCGGTGGTCCTTTCTGCCAGGGCCAGCAGCTCCTGGTTCCGGCTGTTATTATAAGCGCACCACAGGGCCAGGGGCAGGACTGCATTGTCATAAGCCAGCGAAGGCTCAAACCACTGCCAGGCAGTATCGGCGTGCATCGTATAATTTCCGGTCAGCCGGCTGGATAACCAATTCAGTGCATTGATCATTTCTTCATTACCGGGATAACGGTTCAGAAAATGGCAGACCCCCAGGATGCTATAGGCTATGCCGCGGACCGACCGCAGGTTCGTGAGATGTGCAGATGCTCTGAAGAAGGCTTCATTGGCAAATTGCAGGTAAGCATCATGGGGCGCCCATTCAATGAGGTAACCCAGACCCCATATTGTTCTGCCAAATGCGTCTTCGGAATTTCCTTCAGCATTAATCCGCCGATCATAGCTACACCGGTTATGAAAGGAGCCGTCTTCTTTCTGCATCAGCTTAATATACCGAAGATAGGTGTCGGTCAGATCGAGCAGTCCTTTACCCAACCCCTGGCGCCAGGCTTTGAGCACCAGGATCAGGGCCCGGGCATTGTCGTCCAGGCAATAGCCTTCTTTAAGACTGGCGACGGAAAAGCAGCTGTGTTCCAGAATGCCGGTGTGGTCGGTGAGCCGTTGGATATGGCTGAAGTTAAAAGCCGGTAAATGACTGTTGGCGGCCGGCGTCGATGGATGGGGGGCTGTCATCACCGGGACCAATACCTGCCGCATCAATTTTACATATTGCCACCCGATCTTTGGCCAGTACATCTGTCTTCCAAAAGCGAAAGCCCGCTGTCTGGCCAGGTCCAGAGCATTCGGGTCCTGGCAAAGGCGTGAAAGTGTCCCGGCAAGGGCCTGACTATCGCCAAAGTCGAACAATATCCCCCGGCTGTCGGCCAGCAGTTCAGCGGCGTGCCAATAAGGGGTAGAGACAATGCATGTTCCGGCCCCCAGCGCGTAGGAAAGTGTCCCGCTGGATATCTGCGCCCTATTGGGGTAAGGGGTGATATAAATATCAACATCCAGCAGATATTGCCGGAGTCTGTCTTCGTCGGGAAATTCATCCATAAAAACCACGTGTTGTTCCAGGCCGTTCCTGACTGCAAGCGCCTTCAATTGCTCCCGGTAGGATTCTCCGCTGTGCTGCCGCACGATGGGATGTGTCTTGCCCAGCACTATATAGACGAATGAGGGATAATTCCGGAGCAGGTCCGGCAATGCATTCAATACTGTCTCAATGCCTTTGCCCCGCCCCAGGAGCCCGAAGGTACAAAGGATGATCTTGCCGGGGTAGGCTTTTCTCAGCGTTGGCTCATGAGGTGTGGCGCTGAAATCCGGGACGCCGTGATGGACCAGCCTGATCTTTTCGCCAGTTATGCCATAGATCCTGTTCAGCATGTCAATAGCGGGGCTACTCATCACCGTAATGAGGGCTGATCGCTCTCCGATCTTTGCCAGGATATGTTTTTCATGGAAGGAAGGGTTCTCCGGCACGGTGTGAAAGGTAGTGATCAGCGGAATCCGGAGGTGATCAAGGAGGGAAAGGATAAAGACCCCGCTGATTCCTCCGAAAATGCCGAATTCATGTTCGAGCACACAGATATCCGCCCTGCTATCATTTATCAATGCCGCGGCTGCGGCATAGTCTTCCGGATGCTGCTGGCGGATGGAGTATCTGACCTCTTCGGGATAGTTGTATTCACGTTCCGGGTCATTGATGGCCAGTACAAATACTTCATTATCTATCCCGGAACTGACTCCTGCGGCAGTGAGGCTGTTGACAAAATTTGCGGTGTAAGTTGCTATACCACAGATCCTCGGAAGGTAGTTCCCAATAACAGCAATACGCATGGGATTTTGTTTTTAACGTTAGCATTGCGGATGTACTTGGCTACTACAGACCTTTCAGGGTGTTTTCGAGGGACACGACCGATCTCTTTAACTCCTGTCTAAGTGCAACTATGATCTCTGGCGGGATGGGTTCTTCTTTGGACAGTTCTGCATCCCGGGAGCATTTTGCCAGTCTGCGGAGACCTATATATGCGGCGATGCCATAGAGACTATGCCCGATCTGCCGGATGCGAGCCGGATCTTCCTGCATACCGGGTTTATCCAATTCCTGCTGAAATTGGGTACAATCCTGCAAAGTGAGCACAAGGGTTTCCTGTACAAGTTCATCAGGCGCTTCTACTCCCAGGAACTGCTGAAGAACTTCCAGGTCCAGGACGGGCGGGTCAGGGGAGGGGATACGGGGGCCGACCCATTTTTCCAATATCCGAAATAAGGTGTCTTCCACGAAGGGTTTTGCCAGAAAATCATTCATACCTGCTGCCAGACATTTCTCCCGCTCGCCCTTGACATTACCGGCGGTCAGCGCCACGATGGGCATAATATCGGAGGGATATTGGTCCCGGATCCTGCGGGCGGCTTCGTAACCGTTCATCACCGGCATCTGAATGTCCATCAGCACCAGGGATGGTTGTTGTGCGGCAATGCGCTCCAGCGCTTCTGCCCCGTTCCTTGCTTCCAGTATGGCGGCATCCGGGAGTATCCTGCCCAGGATCGTCCTGGCCAGGTGGAGGTTCACCTGGTTGTCTTCCACCAGCAGGATGACCAGCCCGGAAGTGGAATAAAATTGCCGGTCGCCTCCAGGTGTTTTTTCCATCGGCTTCTCTGTCCGGTACAAGTTTGCCAGCGCTGTATAGAGGTCCTGCATTTTCACAGGCTTGATGAGCCGCTGATCCACCTGGAACTCATCACAGACGCGAATCACTTTTTCATCATCCGAGGAACTGTAGAGGAAGATAATGGGTTGCAGGGGCTTTTGCTTCGACAGCATTTCCCGGACTTTCCGGATCGTCTCCAGTCCGTCGATGATGGGCATATGATAATCTACGATCAGCACATCGTACTGCTCTCCCTCCGTCAGCAACTGTAATGCTTCAAAGCCGTTGGCCGCCTTATGTGTTTCAATATCTTTCAACAGGAGCATCTGTTCCAGGATAACACGGTTATGCTCATTGTCGTCTACGATCAGTACTTTGCGGATCCGGCTCAAGTCCCCTTTTTCCAGGGGATCACCGTATTCTGCCCGGAAGGCGATCTCAAAAAAGAATATACTTCCCTGATCTGGTGCGCTGTGTAACTGGAGCTTGCTGTTCATCAGGCCAAGCAGCTTATTGGAAATGGTCAGCCCCAGGCCGGTGCCTCCGTATTTTTTTGTGATGGAAGAGTCTTCTTGGGAAAAAGCCTCGAATATTTTTGACTGCCGGTCCGGGTGAATGCCGATCCCTGTATCCCGGACTTCAATACGCAGACCGATGACTTCCTCTGTTAGCTTTGACAGTGGCGTGATCCGGAGCTCGATCTCCCCCTTTTCCGTAAACTTGATAGCGTTGGAGAGCAGATTGACCAGGATCTGTTTCAGGCGGAGAGGATCGGTCCAGATAAAGCGGGGCAGGTCCGGAGATACGTTGTGGAGCATTTCCAGGCCCTTGCTCTGAGCCTGATATTTCACGATATCCGTGACTACTCCGCTGAGTTCAAAGAGATCCGTCTGCACAATGTCCAGCTCCAGCTTTCCGGCCTCGATCTTGGAGAAATCCAGGATATCGTTGATGATATTCAGCAAAGTGCCGGCGCTCTGGTTGACCATGGAGAGGTATTGGAACTGCGTCTCATTCAGATGGGTCTTTAATATCAGGTCCACAAACCCGATGATCCCGTTCAGCGGGGTACGGATCTCGTGGCTCATATTGGCCAGGAATTCAGACTTGGCCTTGCTGGCTTCTTCTGCCAGTACCCGGGCCTGCTTCAACTCTTCTTTCTGTGTGGCGCTGACCGTGATGTCTTCCGAGAGGATCATAATGCCTCCGATCTCTCCATCAAACTGATACCAGGGGCGGAACTGGCAGCGGAGGTGCTGATCGTGGTCCCATCCCGGGGGGCGCCAGACAAATGCATCGATGTTCTCGATCTTACCCATCAGGGCGTTGAGGTGCATATGTTCGAACTCCCTGGATATTTCCGCATATACGGAATAGATGGACTTTCCCAGCAGGCTATCGCTGCCCTGATCGTAATCCGTCAGCCAGTTATTGCTGTAGGCGATATAGCGCAGATCGCGGTCGAACATGGCGACCGCTGCCGGGGTATGCCGGACGAAGGCGGAGAGGATGGCCTTCTGGTTGATCAGTTCTTCCTGGGCATTATCCCTATCGATCTCCAACCTTTTCTTCTCATCAATATCCTGGATGGTGCCATATAGCCGCCGGCAGTTATTTTGTACAAACTCTGCGGCGCCGATGGAGCGAACCCATATTTCCTTTCCCCGGGCGGTGATGATCACCGATTCCAGGTCCCAGGGTCTTCCCGACAGGATGGCATTCTGAACGGCAGTGCGGACTTGCTCCCTGCTCTCTCCTGCTTTGAAGAAGGAAAAAGTCTTCTCCATGTCCGGCTGATAATCGGGCGGAACTTCATGGATCATCCGGGTGGACTCCGACCAGAATACTTTTTGTTGGGGGACATTGAGCTGCCAGGAGCCAATACGGGCTACTTTACCAGTCTGCTCCAGCATCTCCCGGGCGACCTTCAGGTCGGCTTCCAGCGTATGCCGCTCGGTAATGTCCAGCGCATTTATCATTACATAGGGTTTGCCGACGGAGATTTCCAGTACATTGTTATAGAGCCAGATCCGGGTAGTGCCGTTGCGGTGGCGGGTATACAGGATCCCGCTCATGGTCTTCTGTTCCCGGATATTATTCAGGTACTCTGTAACACCGTCCCGGTACTTTCCCGATACGATGTCATAGAGGGTCTTTCCCTGTATTTCTTCCGGCACATATCCCATACTGTTAGCTCCCGCCGCATTGACGGAGAGAAATACGCCGTCCAGATCATGCATACCCATCAAGCCCTGGGAATTCTCAAAAAAAGTCCGGAAGGTGAGTTCCCGCTCCTGTAGCGATTGCTCCTGTATCCTGGTCTGGGTGATATCGCGTCCGATGGCAAAGAGATTTCCGGAAGCCGGCTCCGGTGTGCACATCCATTGCACCCAGACATAGTTTCCATCTGTTTTCCGAAGGCGGTGGACGAAGTTGACCGTGGCTATGCCTTGTTTCAGCTTACGGATCTCTTCCTCCGTCTTTGCGGTATCGTCAGGATACACCAGTTCCAGCAAATTTGTTTTAAGCAGTGTATCAGCCTCCCAGCCAAGGGTTTTTGTAAAGGCAGGGTTCACATTCCGGAAGGAGCCATCCATGCCGGCCAGGCATAGCAGATCATTGGAGAGTAGAAAGAGCGTTCTATATTGCTCCATCTCTTCCTTTCCGCAGGCAGGTGAAAGCTGCGCCAAGTTTTCCATATAAGATATTTGCTGCAACTGGTATATACGAATTTTTAATTCATTTGGATTTATTAATCATTGATTTGCACCTAAATACTTATATTAGCGGGTATATCGACCCGTAAATGCGAATATCACTACCTGTTCTGCTGGCTTTTCTGTCCCTGGCCGTACATGGTCAGGACTCCACCGGATTAAAAAAAGATACCATTCCCTGGACCTTGTATCATACCATCGAGGCAAGGCTCGATACCGTGTTTGACAATGATCAGTCCAGCCGCATGGATTATGAAAGCATACTAAAGAAATACGGGGCGCATTCCCGTCAGATGGATTCGTTGATGGGGATAATGGGAGATAATGATTCCATCAACCAGGTAAAGGTGATCGGCATCCTGGATAAATATGGGTGGCTGGGGATCGATGAGATTGGGGAGAAAGCCAATACTGCATTATTTATGGTTATTCAGCATGCGGGCCATTCGAAACAGGTGAAGTACCTACCCATGATGCGGCAGGCGGTGAAGGATGGAAAAGCCAAAGCTAACCAGCTGGCATTGCTGGAGGACAGGGTTCTGGCGGATCAGGGGAAGCCGCAGATTTATGGCAGCCAGGTACGGGTGACAAAGACGGGTAAGTACGAATTCTTCCCCATTGCGGATGAGCGTAATGTAAACAAACGCCGGGCGACTGTTGGTCTTGAGCCCCTGGAAGCGTATGCCCGGTACTTTGGCATCGACTATCATTTGCCCAAATGATCAAAGTCTATATTGGGGGGTGTCTCTTTGGTATCCATGGGTCTTTCCCACTGGCTGTTCAGTGGTGTATAATCTGAGAAGAACCCGCAATTTTGCAGAAAGAATGCCTTGCCTTTTATACCTCCGGCATAATCCATCCTGTAGCCTTTGCCCGCTGTATTATCACCTGTAAAAAGCGCCTTGTGCAGCGCGATCCATATGCCTTTTTCATCCCTGACCCATTGGTGATCGAAGATGACGTAGCGTGTCTTGTCGCCTTCCTCAGGATCGAAATTCTCCAGGAAGGAGTGAGGGCTTGTCAGCCAGGTATGTGTCTGAGGCCGGAGGAAGCTGGCGATCAGGAGCCACTTATTTTCTTCGGGGGCATAGAACCAGGCCGTGAATGCTGTTTGATTACGGTCCATTGGCTGGACATGTATTAAAAAGCGATAGGTGTTGCCCGCTTTCCAGGGATAGATAAGATAGCTTTGACCACCGGCCCCCTCATTGCCAAATGTACCGGCATGGACGTCCGGGCCTTTTTTTACGAGGATGATCTTTTGGCTATCGGGTATGGCGGCCGGATCGTCCGTATTGAAAGGGCTCCAGACGGAAAAGAGTATGCGCCGTTCTTTTGATGAGTTGACCTGCATCCCAAAATATCCTTCCCTGAAACCATCGGCCATGAAATAGGACCCTCGCACATCTTGTCCCGAGGGTACAAAGACCTCGTTATAGAACCATTCTGCGTGAATGTCTTTTGGCAGGAAATAGTTGAGGTGTACGGAAGGGCCTCGTCTGCCCCAATAAAAAAAATTGCCTTCATCGTTGGGGACATAGGCGGCATCCCGTACGGCTGCGCCTTTTAGGGTAATGTTCTGTACGGCCGGGCCTGTCAGATGCAAGGTCTGATAGCCTGTATCCTTTATAAGGAATGTAGATATGTTGAACGGGCCTGTCGTGACGCGTATCCTGCCGGTGTGCCTGAGCCGAAAATAGACGGTGTGGAGTGCGTGGGATTGGCTCCATGCATTGCCGCCAAAGGGCACGACGATGGAGTCTGCATCATCCTGTGCCGAGGTATTATGGGCTTGCAGGATAATGAGACAGATCAAGGCTGTCTTCGGCAGCAGTTTCATCAGGATATTTTATAGGTGAGCGAGACTAACCCCGTGTCATATGTCTTTGTATCGAGGAGTTGCAGGGGCACTCTGTCCGGCAGATGACTGAATAGCGTCTTGCCTGATCCCAGCAGGAGAGGGTGTACCGCCAGCCAGAGTTCATCCACCAGCCCCAATAACATCAGGGAGGATGTCAGCGAGGCCCCTCCGAATAACCAGATGTCTTTGCCTGGACCGTCCTTGATGGCAAGAACCTCTTTTTTGATATCGCCCTTTACCAATATTACTCCTGGTTTTACCGTATCCAGCGTATTGGAAAAAACATATTCTTTCAATTTTGGAAAGCTGGCCGGCATGTCTCCCATTGTCTGCGCCAGCTCATAGCTTTTCCTTCCATAAAAGCAAGCATCGACGTGCTGAAAAAAATCCGACATACCATAATCCTGATCTGTAAAGCACCAATCGTATTCTCCGTTGGGACCTTCTATATATCCATCCAGACTGACGGCTACTCCTAGTATGATCTTGCGCATTGAGTTCCTGTTTAGCGCATAAAGATACTGAATGGCAGGGTCATATATTGATCTTTCCCTCCATGATCGTTACAGCCTCACCGCTCAACAAAACCCTGTCCCCTGTCAAAGTGATCTTCAATTCTCCGCCTCTGGGCGATGCCTGGTAAGCAAAGAAGTCCTGTTTGTCCAATCGTTCCGCCCAGTAAGGGGCCAGGCTGCAATGGGCGGTGCCGGTGACATGATCTTCGACAAAGCCTACGGGTATGGCGAAATAACGGGATATAAAGTCATAGGGAGAGTCTTCTTCCCCTCTGCTGGTGATAACACAGCGATGGTCTTTTAACAGGTGGGTGTCGGGGATAAAATTCCTTACTTCAGCCGGGGAAGACAGCTCTACAATATATCTGTCCATGCTGTAGACAACGTTTTTCCGGCTGGGGAATAGAGTTTGTAATTCCGCCGGTGTGGGACGCGGTTCGCTGGAGCGTGCGGGGAAATCCAGTTCGATCCATCCGTCTTGCTGTGTGGCAGTGAGGGTACCGCTCAACGTATGGAATTGAAGTATTTTTTCTTTTGGTTCCAGCCCCAGTTCCCATAGGACATGTGCGGTGGCAAGGGTTGCGTGTCCGCAAAGCGGCATTTCTATACGGGGAGAGAACCAGCGGAGGTTATATCCGTCGGGTGTGTTGAGCAGGAAGGCGATCTCCAGGTGACTGTTCTCGGTTGCGATGGATCGTAGCAAGCGATCCGTCATGGGTGTCTCCAGGAGACAGACGCCGGCGGGGTTGCCTTTGAAGGGCTGATGGGTGAAGGCGTCTACCTGGTAAAAAGGGATATTCATCAATGCAAATTTATACAGGTTCTTCGTATATTTAAAAGCAAAACTTCTTGACAATGCCCCTTGCCAAATGGACCTTCACCGGTGGATTGGTGCTAACCATGTTGTATGCCGGAGCGCAATCGTCCGTAACTGCGTACAAGGAAGTCTTTCGTCCGCAATTGCATTTTTCTCCCCGGGAGAAATGGACGAACGATCCTAACGGGCTTGTATATTACCAGGGAGTTTATCATCTTTTTTTTCAACATTTTCCGGGAGATATCATCTGGGGGCCTATGCATTGGGGCCATGCTGTCAGCAACGACCTTATCCATTGGCGACAGCAGCCCATCGCGCTTTATCCCGATAGCTTAGGATACATTTTTTCCGGCTCTGTCGTGGTGGATTCGGGCAATACCAGCGGTTTTGGGAAAAGAGGGCAGGTACCGATGGTGGCGATCTTTACACATCATGATCCTGCCGGGGAGAAAAAGGGGACTATAGACTATCAGTCCCAAAGTCTTGCCTACAGTCTTGACAGAGGGCGGACCTGGATCAAGTATAAGAATAATCCCGTTTTGAAAAACCCCGGTATTGTAGACTTCAGGGACCCGAACGTAATGTGGTATAAGCCCGACAAAAAATGGGTGATGACCCTGGCGACAAAGGACAGGGTAACGTTTTATTCTTCTGTCGACCTAAAAAACTGGACGAAGGAAAGTGAATTTGGGAAGGGGCAAGGGGCGCATGACGGGGTATGGGAGTGTCCCAATCTTTTTCCCATGCAGATGGGCGATACCGTGTATTGGGTGTTGTTGGTGAGTACCAATCCGGGCGGGCCCAATGGGGGGTCGGGAACTCAATATTTCATCGGGCAGTTTGACGGAAAAAAATTTTACACTGGCGGCAGCACTGTGAAATGGATCGATTATGGGCCGGATGATTATGCCGGTATTACCTGGAATAATACGGGGAGAAGAAAAATTTTTTTGGGATGGATGAGCAATTGGATCTACGCTAACCAGGTACCCACGACAGCATGGCGTAATGCCATGACCCTGCCCAGGGAATTGAAACTGGCGCATGCGGGTGAAGATACGTATCTCAGCTCACTACCCGTGAAAGAGCTGACCGGGCTGTCGGGAAAGCCGGTGGTGATCAATAAAATGCAGGTGGACACGTTGACAGACCTCTCGGGAAGACTACCTGCTACCGGGCCTCAGTACAGACTGGAGGTGCATGCCGACAGTCTGAAAGACTTTTTTATCAGTTGTTCCAATGTGCAGGGGCAACAGATGATCCTGGGATATGAGAAAGCCTCCAACCGATGGTATATCGACCGGGCGCTGTCCGGCAAGACGGATTTTAATAAAGAGTTCCCCAAAAAGATCTTTGCTCCCAGGGTCGCGGTCACGCCGGCGTTGGATCTGACGCTGGTGATGGATGTCTCTTCACTGGAAGTATTTGCTGATAAGGGGCTTACCGTAATGACGGCCATATTTTTTCCCGACAGCCCTCTAACCCGGCTGCGTATTGGCTCGAAAGAGCCCTGGGAGATACGGGGATTGACCTTTACGCCATTGAGGTCTATATGGTGAGGGCCTTACAAAATAAGTTAAAAAGGAAAATCCTTCTTTTTGTACATTTGAGTTGTTTGAAAGGGCTAAAACGGAGAAACTTCGCAAACATGGATATATCGGAAGTAAACAATAGCCTGGAAAACATCTCTTTACCTATAGATCAAAGAAAAGCAGTGTTACAGCTGATCGACACGAAAATAAATAATGATATGAAAGAGGTGATAGCTGAAATAAAGCGACTGGAATCCAAAATTCAAATGGTACATGATAAGGTCAGCAATGAGATAAAGATCATCTATTGGGTCATCGGTATTGCGAATGCCGTAATACTCTTTGTGATTTCAAGAAAATAGCTAATCAGCAAAAATCCAGAAGATTATAAAACCATCTGCCAACCGGCGGATGGTTTTTTGATTATGGTGGGGTGCGAGCGCGCACTGCTGCTGTCGTATTGCGGGTGGAATGAAGACTTTTTCCTACATTGAACTAAAATTCAAGAGCATGAAGCGGTGGATACCTTTGTCCGTGATGCTGGCGATAGCCCTTCCGATCATCATAGAGGCACAGTCCAGCCGGCCCTCGCAACCTGTCCGCCCTGTCCGTCCGACCCCTCCTGCCCAGCGACCTCCCGGGGGCGTCAGACCTCCGGTGACCAGGCCTCCGGTGGCCAGACCACCTGTGACCAGACCGCCTGTTACGCGACCTCCCGGGGGTATCCGTCCACCGGGTAATACACGGCCACCGGGTCACACTCGTCCCCCCGGCACCCGGCCGCCCAATTACAGGCCTCCGCATCATAAACCCCGTCCGCCTATCAGTCACCGGCCTCCGGGTTGGGGGCCTCACCGCCCGCCCTATACCCGTCCACCTCATTTTTGGGAAGGGCGTCACTATTACTCCTACCACCGATACTATTATCACCCATACAGACCATATATATATGGCCCGGCATGGCATCCCGTGGGCTTTTTTCTGGGTGCTATAGCGGCTACCGCTACGATAGTGGCGATCAATAATGCTCAGTATCACTATGACGCGGGCGTGTTCTATCAGCCTTACAATGGAGGCTACCAGGTGGTGGCTCCTCCTGCCAGCGCTATTGTGTCTGCCTTACCTCCGGGCAATGCGCCTGTACAGGTAGGTGATGACACGTATTATTACTATGGTGGCGTATTCTATCTGTCTGTGCAGAACGGGTACCAGGTAGTGCAGGCCCCGGGAGGCGCCATCGTTTATAATTTGCCGGAGGGGTGCACCCAGATAAAGGCGGGAGGCATTACCTATCTGCAATATAACGGGGACTATTATCAGCCAGTTGAAATAGATGGTCAGCCGGCTTATGAAGTGGTCAATATAGAGGAGTAGACGCTTCTTCCCTGATAATATCGACCTTGCGGGGGGCAACGATGGTCACGCTTTTTACGGCTGTCCTGGGTCTGACTGGTACAGGAGGCGGGGCTGATATCGTCGTGCATACAGGGGATTCCGTTACCGAAGCTGTCTTTTGTTCCTCCTGTGATATCATCCCGGGCACCGGGTGAGCTATGGCCACCCGGTTGATCCTTTTAACAAGGACCCGCCCGCCGATGATAAAACATAGCAATAGGATAAAGCCACCCCTTAAATGAAGCGTGCCATACTCCTGGAAAGGGGTATTGATATCTGCATGGATACCGAAAGAGTCGATGCCATTACGTATCTGCCGGGGCAGGAATTCCTGCGCAAAGTGATAGATCAGCCCTCCGGCCAGCATCCAGCAGGCCAGGACGATGACGCCTCCCCAAAAACGGCTGAGCCGGTCGCCGGCTGGCGCTATGGAATAGAACAACGAAAAAAGCACTGCCACGGGTAGCGGGTCGATCATCGGTAAGGCCAGGGGAATATCCAGGAAGACGACCATCAGACTGGTGCCTCCCAACGAAGATACCCAGGGGCAAAGCCCGGCTATCAAATATCTGTCCAATAAGATCGAGATCACAAACAACACCAACACGATGATCATGGGCCGGCGGCGGCCATAGTCGGCATTCATGTAAATTTTTTTAAATAAGATGTTATGTACAAATTGGATCGATAGCTATTCAAGGGGATGTTGGAGGGAAATCCGGGTAATAAACGTACGGGTGGAAAAAACCCATATAACCCAATTGTCAAAACATCGTTAAAGTCCTTTGGACGAGCCCGAACGGTAGTCGCCGGCTGCACGGTTATGGCCGGATTCGACACGCCTGTTGCTAAAAATGCACGTTTGTAAAGTCATACGACCCTGTGAGACATTTGTCGTTAACTTAACAACGGTTAAAGCCTAATATAGGTTTGAATAATTTGCTTTGTTCAAGACTTGCCACGGCGAGTCTTCCTGAAGGGAGTTCCCTCCTTTTAGATCATCATGCCAGGGAGGTCGACCAGGTAATCTTTTTTACAGGCCGGCCTCTTATCTTTACCGGTTCATCCTATTTTTGATGGTATGATGGGCCAAAAAAGAAAATGGCTGATTGCCATTCTGTTGATCCTGCTGCAATTCCTTATTTTTAAGTGGGTTTATCCTTTTGCTTCATTTTTCCAGGACAGCTATAGCTATATCTATGCGGCCATGGAACGACACACCATCAGCTATCGTCCCATCGGGTATTCCTGGTTCCTTATTCTTATGCATGGCATTTGGGCATCGGACACCTTCCTGGTGTTTATACAATATGCGTTGCTGCAAATGGCCGGTGTCTACCTGTATTTTTCTCTTGACAGGCTGTACCGTCCCCGGAAAATCACCGGAAATATCCTGTTCTTTTTTCTGTTGCTGAACCCGGTGAACCTGTATCTGGCCAATGCAGTGTCCAGCGATGCCTTATTTACCGGCTTGACCCTGATCTGGCTAACAGAGTTGTTGTGGCTGATGCACCGGCCGACCTGGTGGCGTATGCTGTTACAGTTGGTCCTTTTGTTCCTTATATTCAATATACGTTATACGGCGTTATATTACCCTGTCATTGCGGCTGCCGTCTTTTTGATGACGCGTGCAAGTCTGACATATAAGCTTACGGGGATCATAGCCTCTGTCATGACGCTTACCCTGGGGGCGATGGCGGTCAGGGAGATGACCTGGCGGCAAACGGGTGTCAGGACCTTTTCCGCGTTCAGCGGCTGGCAGATGGCCAACAATGCGTTGTATGTGTATCCTTATATCGAAGTGGATGCCGGACGGCTGCCTTCCCCGGAATGCAGGGAACTGGACAGTGTGGTAAGGACAAAGATAGACCGGACGAATCCGCCTGTGGACACCTGGTATATGTGGGACCCGCATGGCCCGCTGAAAACATATATGCGCTTGCGTCAACGGCGGGAGCACACGGATTATTTTACGGCCTGGAATAGGGTAGGACCAGTATTTTCCCAATATGGGTATTATTTGTTGACGCGGCATCCCTGGCTCTTCTGGCGGGAATATGGTTCGCCCAGCGCTCGTATCTTTTTGTATCCCCCATTGGATGTGCTGTCACGCTATAATGAGGGGGAAAGCGAGGTGGACGAGACGGCTAAGGAATGGTTCCATTACAACAGTACAAAGGTCAGGACTCTTTGGTCACCAGACCTGCAGAGTTATATTCTTATCCCCTTCCTGCCTTTCTGGCTTTTTCTCAATTTCGCCGGCATATTGGCCGGGATCATTTTTTTACTTCGGGGACGCGCAAAATTCCGGGGTTTGTATAAGGATTTTCAAAAAGGGCTGTTGCTGGCAGCTGTTTATCTGGGGGTCAATGCCGCTTTTAGCATTTTTGCCGTTCCGAATGTTTTCCGTTACCAGATAGGCCCCCTGATCTGGCTTTTTACGTATACATTCCTGGCCTGTGATCTGTTGCTCAGTGAGTGGAGTCCCGGACCTGCAATTCTGAAGGAATGACCTGGATATTTTGAGAAAGGCTAAAGCTTTTATTACCGAGCGCCTTGAACAGGAGGGAGGCTGCTGCCCGTCCCATTTCAAAGGCCGGCTGTGTGATGGTGGTCAGCGCGGGGTTCAGGTAGGCGGCTGTGACGAGGTTGGAAAAACCGATGACCTTTATATCTTCGGGAATGCGGATATTTTCTTCCCGACAGGCCTGGTAGACCTGTACTGCCAATTTTTCTACGGACGCGATGATCCCATCCGGCCGGTGCTGTTGGCGCATTATTTTTTTCAGCGATCGCAGGTTCTCCTCTGCATCGTGTGTACAGGGGATGATGTCTGAGCCGTTGAATCTTATCCCATGGGCGGTCAGGGCCTGTTTGTATCCTTCAATACGCTGATGGCTGATGGAGAGGCCTTCAGAGATGGCCAGGAACGCTATTTGTTTACACCCTTGCCGGATGAGATGGTCGGTGGCTTTATAGGCGCTTTGAGCGTCGTCGGTCACGATCCTTGCGGTATCGATGCCTTCACAGACCCGGTCGAAAAAAACCACGGGTACGCCTTTTTCCTGAAGCTCCAGGATGGATGCGGGATCGGTTGTTTCGGAGGTGACGGAGATCAGGATCCCGTCTGCCCGTCCTCCCAACATTTCATGAAGAATGGCCTGTTCTTTCAGGGTGCGTTCGTGTGTCAGGCATACAAGGACGTGATAGCCCTTATCCTGGGCGATAGCTTCGATACCATTGATGGCCTGGGAGAAAAAGCTATCGGCTACTTCGGGCAGGATCACGGCAATCGTCCTGCTTTTCTTTCTGCGCAGACTGCTGGCATAGGGATTGGGGGTATAGTTGAGGGCTGCTGCCATTTCCAACACTCTTTTCTTGGTGGGTCCGCTGATCTCATGGCTATCCGCCAATGCCTTAGAGACGGTGGCTGCGGACAGCTGCAAATGCCGGGCTAATATGCGTATGGTCACGTTTCCCATGGGGTCTATGGCAGGCTATTGTTACGAAAACGGTTAAGTAAATAAAGATAACTCCTTATTCGTACAATCGTCAAAAGTTTATCAAATTTACTGGGAGAACGCCATAACGATTTAAATTAGAATGCCATGAATGCAAGCAATCTACCGGAGAACAATCCGCTGACCTCTCTCGATGTTTGGGAAGACGATCTGTTACAACGCTATCCCGACCCCGAGTCCATTGCAAAAGAAAAAAGCAAGGAAGAATACCGTAATTATGAAGCTCCTGCCAGGGATTCTGTCCGTGAGTTCTATCGTCTGAACCACACGTATCAGACGTATGATTTTGTACAACAGAAGAAGGCGGATTTCCTGAAGTTTGATAAGAAGGAAATGTCTGTCTGGGCAGCTTTTGACTTTCTCAACCAACTGGTGGACGATTCGGACCCGGATACTGACCTGGACCAATTCCAGCATTTATTACAGACCTCCGAGGCTATCCGTGCCGATGGCCATCCTGACTGGATGGTGCTCGCCGGTCTGTTCCATGATATGGGTAAGGTGCTTTGTCTTTTTGACGAGCCTCAATGGGCAGTCGTAGGGGATACCTTCCCGGTGGGATGCGCTTACTCCGACAAGATCGTTTATCCGGAATTCTTTGTAAGTAATCCCGACTACAACAACGAAGTATATCAAACAAAGTATGGCGTGTATTCCCATGGATGTGGTCTTCGCAACGTCGACATGTCCTGGGGGCACGATGAATATGTATACAACATGATGAAGGACCATCTTCCGGAGCCTGCATTATATATGTTGCGTTACCATTCGTTCTATTCTCAGCACCGGGAGAACGGCTATGACCACCTGATGGATGACCATGACAGGGAGATGTTCCGCTGGGTGAAGCTATTCAATCCCTATGATCTTTATTCCAAGAACCCGACCCCTCCGGATTGGAGCAAACTACGTCCTTATTATGAGGACCTGGTGGCCAAATACCTGCCGGCTACGTTGAGATTCTGATATTGTTGGAAGGGCCCTCTATCCCTGATTGGCAAAGCCAATCAGGACGTGATGCGAAGGGCCCTTATTTTTTCTTTCTGCTATCCTTTTCCAGATAGTCTTCCAGCGCATCCAGCTTTTTGGTCCAGAATTCCCTGTATCTCTCCGTCCAGTCCGCCACCTGTTTCAACTTCCGCAGATCGGCCTGACAATAACGTTCACGTCCCTGTTGACGGATGATCAGCAGTCCGCATTCCGTCAGGATCCGCACATGCCGGGAAATGGCCGGCCGGCTGATGTCGAAATTATCTGCCACCGCATTTACATTGAGGGATTGCTTTGACAGCAATTGAATGATCTCTCTTCGGGTGGGGTCGGCTATCGCCTGAAAAACATCTCTTCTCATTGTCAAACGTTTGTGTAACTTTCTGGTTACAAAAATATGATACTATTTGGTTACCTTCCTGCTTTGTTTAAAAACGAACCAAGGGTTCGTTGGCCGAAGGCCAGATATTAGATGTTTGGCGCGATTTGGCTAAATTTTCCAAAAGCCAAATCGCGCTCAATTTAAAATGAGATTTTCATGAGAAGATTCAGATTGCTGATGGCTTGTCTTTTACCTTTACAATTCCTTCATGCACAAGTTTACCAGCCAACCTGGGAGTCCCTTGACCAGCGTCCTGTACCTAAATGGTTCAAGGACGCCAAGTTCGGCATCTTTATCCATTGGGGAGTGTATTCCGTACCGGGATGGAGCAGCAAGGGGCAGTATGCGGAATGGTATCAGCAGGGGTTGATGAATGGGGATACTCCCCGGATCAAATATCATAAGCAAAAATTTGGGGACCGCAGCTATTACCAATTAGCCGATGATTTCAAGGCGGAGCTGTACAATCCCGATGAATGGGCCCGTATCATCGAGCGCTCGGGCGCCCGTTATGTGGTGCTGACTTCCAAACATCATGATGGCTGGGCCAACTGGCCGAGCGCACAGACGGCGCAAGCCTGGAGCATGCCCTGGAATGTCGGGGTGGCTGGGCCTCATCGCGATTTGCTGGGCGATCTTTTTACGGCTATACGCAAGACGTCGGTGCACCCGGGTATGTATTATTCTCTTTACGAATGGTTCAACCCCATCTGGAAGAAAGATAAGCCGACCTATGTCGCTACCTATATGTGGCCTCAGATGAAGGACCTTATCAATACTTACCGTCCCGAGGTCTTTTGGACAGATGGTGACTGGGACGGGCCGGACACGCTGTGGAAGTCCCCGCAATTTCTGGCGTGGCTTTATAATGAAAGTCCGGTAAAGGATAAGGTAGTGACCTATGATCGCTGGGGCGCCGGCATCCGATTTCACCACGGAGGTGTCTATACACCCGAATATCAACCCAATGCAGACTTTGAGGATCACCCGTGGGAAGAGAGCAGAGGGATGGGTTTTTCCTATGGGTACAACAGAGAGGAGGATTCCTGGGACTATAATTCGACGCAATCGCTGGTGCTGCAGCTGATAGACAAGGTTAGCAGGGGAGGGAACTTCCTGCTGGACATCGGACCGGATGAGCATGGCAAGATACCTCCTATCATGGAAGAGCGTCTGTTACAGATAGGCGACTGGATGAAGTACAATGAGGAGGCCATCTATGGGACCACCCGCTGGAGGACGCCTTCGCAATGGAGCGCTGGCCGGCAGGATTACAAGCCCGCAGGCGGCGGCGGCGATCTGCTGTTGAAGCTTACGGTCGACCCAGATCCCGGCTATGCGGTGAAGGAATGCTTTTTTACCTACAATGCCGAACACAACAATCTGTATGCGCTGTTGCCCCGATGGCCCGGCGCCGCCTTTACCATCCACGATCTGGCGCCTGCGCCCGGTACGAGGATCGAATTAATGGAGACGCACGAAGCGTTACGATGGCATCAGCAGGATAATGACTGTGTCATTGAGCTGCCCGCCTATGACCCTAACCGCATGAAGAGCGCGTATGCGTATGTTATTAAATTGTCCAATACCGGGGCTTTTGCACCCCGGGCCACCGTCAACGTGAGCTATCCCGGCAAGGCTATACAACCTTTGATCACCGTCGGTCAGCGGGAGGGTACAAAATATTTTTATACACTGGATGGTACAATCCCTACAGAAACATCATCTATATATACGCAGCCTTTTACGGTGGACAAGACCGTTACGTTGTCGGTGAGGGGTTTTAGGCAGGGAGGGCTGCCCGGTGCGGTGGCGGTCATCCCGCTGCAGGTGTTCGGCTGGACGCCTGCGATCAAGCCGGGCGCCACCAGACCCGGGTTGAATTATACGGCCTTTGAAGGTCCTGCCGGCGGACTTCATTCCATCCAGGATCTGTCAGGGCTGTCGCCTGCCGGTGCAGGCTCCATTGCCGGTGTTTCTACAAAAGCGCTTACTCGGAAGGAAAATGCCGGTGCTGTGTTCGAAGGGTTTTTGAAGGTCCCTGCGGACGGTGTCTATACTTTTTATCTTTCTTCCGACGATGGCAGCGGCTTGTGGATCGACGGGCAGACTGCTATCGACAACGATGGCCTGCATGGGATGGAAGAACATTCTTCCGTGCGTATCCCTTTGAAAAAAGGATTTCATGTCATAAAGCTGGCTTATTTCAATGGGGCAGGCGACAGCGGTCTTTTGCTTCAATATGGGACGGAAGGACAGACTAAACGTCCCGTGCCAGATGGCCTTTTCTTTCAACCTGCAAATTGATGATCCGATGAAATATATTTTGGTTTTCTGCGCCCTGGTACTGGGGGGCGCCTGTATTGCACAACCCGTTGCCCGTCAACATCTCAATTTCGACGAGGGCTGGAAATTCCACCTGGGTCATGCCACCGACCCGCACAGAGACTTTAATTACGGAATAGGAAATATCCTTGCAAAAACAGGAGACGCCGCCCATACTGCTATCAGCATGGATCTTGATGACAAGGGCTGGGACTCCGTCCGGCTGCCTCATGACTGGGTCGTCACTCTTCCCTTTGCGCATGTAGCCAACGGTGATGTGGATGCACATGGTTATCATGCTGTCGGAGGCCTTTTCCCTGAGAACAGCATCGGCTGGTACCGGAAGACCTTTGCCATCAGCCGGGCCGACTCGGGCAAACGCTTTGTCGTTCAGTTTGACGGCGTTTTCCGCGACAGCAAGGTATGGATCAACAACTGTTATCTCGGTGGTCATTTCAGCGGCTATAGCGGCTCGTCATATGACATCACCGATTTCGTACGGTTCGACGGAAAGAACACCATTGTAGTACGTGTCGATGCCAGTCAGTATGAGGGGTGGTTCTATGAAGGTGCGGGGATCTACCGGCATACCTGGTTGAATGTGTACGACAACCTTCACATTGCGCAGGATGGAGGAGTATATGTACGTACTTCGTCCATGGGAGACAAGACGACGGTGACCGTGACTACAAAAGTAGAGAACAGAAATATACAGGCGGTGTCGGCTACTGTCATGACATATATTACGGACAGGACCGGGAAGAGGCTGGCGCAAAGTAAGGAGCAGCCCCTGTCGCTGGCGATAAATGGGAAAGGGGAGATCGAGGATTCGATGGCTTTGACGGGTGCTGAGCGATGGTCGCTGGAGAACCCGTATTTGTATCGATGTGTAGCTTTGATCAGGTCCGGCGGCAAGACCGTCGACAGTCTGACCGTGAAATTTGGCGTCCGTACGGTCACGGTGGACAAGGACAAGGGGCTTTTTCTGAATGGGAAACCCGTGAAGATACAAGGAGTATGTTGTCACCAGGACCATGCGGGGGTAGGCAGCGCCCTGCCGGATTATTTACAATATTACAGGATACAATTGTTAAAGGAGATGGGGGTGAACGGCTATCGCACCAGCCACAATCCTCCTACGCCCGAATTGCTGGACGCCTGTGACAGTCTGGGCATGCTGGTGTTGGATGAGACGCGTCTGCTCAACAGCGGGACTGAATATGGCGCTGAATGGGAAAAGCTGATCCTGCGCGACCGGAACCATCCCTGTGTTTTTATGTGGTCCATAGGCAACGAGGAGTGGATGATCCAGACTTCCAACTGGGGCAAACGGATCGCGCAAAACCAGGTGCTCAAGCAACAGGAACTGGACCCTTCCCGTACGTCCACCTATGCTGCGAATGTGGGTAATGTATGGCATGGGGTGAATGAGGTCATACCTGTTCGTGGATTCAATTACAATCTCAATGGTCTGGACCCGTACCGTAAGGAGCACCCCGATCAACCCATCATGGGTACGGAGGTGGCCAGTACCGTCTCCAGCCGGGGGATCTTTTATAAGGATACCGTTAATGCCTATGTGCCGGATTATGATAGTGTCGCTCCTCCCTGGGCCAGCACAGCCGAGTATTGGTGGCGCATCGCCGCCGGGCGGGAATGGTTCATGGGAGGTTTTGCCTGGACGGGTTTTGATTACCGGGGAGAACCTACTCCTTATCGATGGCCGAATATCAACTCCCATTTCGGGATCATGGATATGTGTGGTTTTCCCAAGACCGTCTACTATTATTACCAATCCTGGTGGACGGACAAGGATGTGCTGCACATCGCCCCCCATTGGAACTGGAAAGGGAGGGAGGGACAGTCCATACCCGTATGGGTCAATACAAATGCGGATAATGTAGAGTTGTTGCTCAATGGCAAGAGCCTGGGGAAAAAAGATATGCCCCGCAACGGGCACCTGGAGTGGATGGTGAACTATGCCCCCGGCAGACTGGAAGCCGTGGCCTATAAGAAGGGGCGGAAACTTACTGCTGTGGTGCAGACCACCGGCGAACCGTACCGTATCGTGGTGCGGCCGGCAAAGAACAGTCTGACCGCCGATGGCAGCGATGCTGCTGTATTTAATATCACGGTAGTGGACAAGCTGGGGCTGGAAGTCCCCGACGCGTCGAACCTGGTGCATTTTTCCGTCACCGGCAATGCGCACATCATTGGGGTCGGGAATGGAGATCCCAGTAGTCATGAACCGGATAAATACACCACGGGCGGCTGGCAGCGGCGTTTGTTCAACGGCAAGTGCCAGGTCATTATTCAGTCCGGGAGCGCCGGTCAGTCCGGGGCTCATTCCGGAGACGTCGGGTTTCGCGCAGAAGGCGAGGGGCTGCAGTCCGGGACGGCGACTTTGCGATCTATTTTTTAAGATAGAGTTTTTTAAAGACCCACTTTACTTTTAGACCTACTTCCGAATAGGCATAGCCTGCGACGGTGGAGCTGGCGCTATTGCTGTGAAGATAATAGACGGATGCCTCGAAATTATTCACCGGTCTGTATCCAAGCGACAGCGTATACCTGTAGATATCCTGCGTGGACGCATTGTCTATCTTTTGAAACCCACCGGCGAGCAATGCCTGGTACAGCCATTTTTTTGTAGGAAGCCCGAGGTTTTCTATAGAGGCAAATAGTTCATAGCTGCTAAATTTATCAGGACTAAAATATTTCTCCGGTATCTGGCGGGTGAAATGCATGTTGTTGACATTGATGCCCGTCTTTATTACAGGGTCGTTCAGGAGATTGTAATACAAAGAAGCGAACAGCAGGCTGCGTTTGTTGTCATCGGAATAGGCGCTATAGTAGTACTGGGCATAGAGTCCCAGCTTAAAGGGGGTGCTCAGGTTATAAGTAGCGATAAAATTATCCATACTGATATTGCTGTTGATCAGCCCGGCGGTGAAGTTTTGGATGTCCGATCTGTAGCGTAGCTCCAGTATATGCCATCTGGCGATCTTAAACTCTGTCGCGATGTCCATGAGCAGATGACTCCTGGTAGTATCTCCTTTCAGTACAGCCTCATTGAGTGCGGCTGTCACCAGCCAAAACGGCTGGATGCGCCAGCGTACTCCTATTGTATAATTATCGTTGCCGGCCTTAGTGCCGTCGTACTTATTTTTTGCGTTCCTTGATCTGTAATCGAAGCTGATCCTTAGTGGGGAGATGATGTCGAAGGCGACTCCTGCAGCATAGTTCCAGGCCACATTGCCGCCCTGGTCGCTGCTTCTAAAGTCCTGGGTATATATGGAGGGGGCATGGCGGAGGGCCAGTCGTTGCATGAAGTCCCTGGCATCCTTTTGTCCCGGGTAATATTTAAGCGTGGCGTTTACATATTCCCTGGAGGCTTCATCCAGTTCCTGGGCAAACAGTACGTCTGCCGTGCCCAGGTTGGCGTCGAAGGAGGAGGGGCGTTGGGTCAGGACGGATTTGAAAAGCGCCAGGGAATGGCCAAAATTTCTTTCCCATGCCAGCAACATGGCACGTTTGAGGCTGACATCCGGGTGGTTGGGGTATTGACCTTCCAGGGAATCCAGCTCTTTAAAAGCCTGTTTGAATTGTTCATTCCATCCAAGCGCCGTGACCCTTCCCAGCCTGGCTTTGAGATAGGCGCCCGTGTCGGCTGCCGCCACCGCCTTGTCCGCATATTCCATCGCGGCCCTTTTATCTTTTTTTAGATAAAAGGCGTAGGAGATGCTCAGACAGGCGTTCACAACGTCCTGTTTACGGGTGATCATAGCCTGAAAAAGATGGATGGCCGGGGTGTATTCTTTCTGCATGATCAGCAATTGTCCTTTTGCATACAGGCTTTCCTTATCGTCCCTGAAGTCGGAGAGATTCTGTTCCAGCAAACCTGCAGCAGGAGGGAACTGCTGTTTTTTTGCGTATTGGTCGGCCAGACCCAGCCTGGTGTATTTAAGACTGAGGAGGGCGTTGGCATTGCCGGGTTGTATAGTCAACGCTTTATTGATATATAACAGGGCGGAATCGTATTGCAGCAGGGCGGAAAACGCATTTCCATAACCAAGGTTGGCGGGGAAGTTTCCCGGCTGCCGGGTGACAAGCCGGGCGTATTTCTGTCTGCCAAGGTCGTATTCTTTTGCCCACATACAGGCCTCTGCAACATTGAGTCCAATTTCAAAATCGCCCGGATATCGTTGCTCCAGACCTGCGAATATCTGTTGGGCCCCGGCAACATTACCGGATAATCCCGTGGCCCGGCCATAGCAAAGCAGGGCGGTCCTGTTAGAGGGGTCGGCAGCCAGATAGTTCCTGAAAAAAAGAACAGCCTCCTGAAACCGGCCGGATTCCAGCATAGCAAACCCGGGTTTTAGCGCTTCCTGTGCACGACCCGGGTAGGGACAGAAGAAGATCGCCAGCAGCAACATTGCTTTGACCAATCCGGCTCTGGTGTATTTTTTTTGCAGGATAAGCATCACTGTGATGACTGCCGTCATCAACCATATCTGTATGCTGATGACCTGCTGAAAGCTGTCATGCCAGTTCCAGATAAGAACAATTTGCAGCACGCCTCCCGCGATTGTGATCCAGACAGGCAATCTGCGTTCGAGGGATATATTGTAATATACGAATACGTTGGCGCAAGTAAAGAGTGCAGTGGCCAATGCATATCTCCATAACAACGGCGCGATGGAAATATAGGCGGGACCGAATAATATCCTCACCATCCATTCGGGAAAGAAAAAAGAAAAGGCGACGATGGCGCCCGACAAGAGGGCTACGACGGTCAATCCTCCTGCAAAATAGCTGAGATGAGGCTTGCCTTCTTTTTCCAGCCGGATTACTATGGGGAATAGCAGGGTCACCACTGTCCAGGTGCCGAAATAGACAATCCTTCCTATCAAGGCAAGGGCCGCATACAATCCTGCTTCATCGGGCGGGAAAAAATGTTTTACCAGCATCGTATCGCTGTTGTTGATCAATATCTGGCTGCATTCGTAAACCAGGATCAGCAGCAGGAATCGCAGCAGAGAGGACCGTTCCGGCGAGGAATCGGTTTTTAATCGTAAATGATTGCCTGATACCAGCAGGGACGCCAGCAAAGACAGTGTAATGGCGACTGAAACACCTGTCGCGCCGGCGCCTGTCTTTATCGCAACGATGCTGAAGACCAGTCTCGACCACATTTCCACCTGGTAAGTGAGCGCCAGCTTTCCGTAACGTTCCCTGCCTTGTAAGATCCCTCTGTTCATACTCATGATGAGGTACAGCGGCATCCCGGCGCCGAATATGGGGAAAAGCCACAAGGAAGATGTTTTAAAAAAGTGTTGCAGATAAAAGGAAAATAGCATGGAGCCGGCGGCCATGATAAGACCTGTATACAAAGCTATCCGTCTTAGCCAGGCAAGCAAGGGGCCCAGTTTATCCTGTTCTCCGCTGTGGTACAAGGCTGTGTACCGGGCGGCTGTCAGCTGAAATGCCAGTGCGATAAAGGATAACATCAACATCAAGGTCACCAGCAAACCGATGTCCGAAAATGCGGCGGGGCCCATCCAGCGTCCCAGGAACAGATTGATCAGATAATTTCCCAGGTTTACGACAAGTGTAGAAAAAAACAGCAATGAACCCTGTTTTACCAATATATTCTTCCTTTGATGGCTCATTTATTCCATGAATACCAGCTTAAACCGCTGGTCGAATTTGGTGAGATGTAACATTTGCGCAAGGTTGCCGTGTGGGAGAAGCCGGACCTCCATGCTGCCGCCCTTCTCCAGGATAAATTTGTATATCTGTATGAGCACATTGATACCTGCAATATCCGCCTCTGACACCGCCGTCATGTCTATGATGATATGGATGCGTCCATTGTCTATAAACAATAGGGCCTGCTCTTTTGCCCGTACGGCCTGCTGAGCCGTAAAACTGCCCATTATGGGGAGGACCCATGGGATGGCGTGTGATGTCGATCGTTGGAGTGTGCTATGCATTGGACTTGGAAGATTGGTTTCCGGGTTGATAATGCTTATAATGAAGGGCGATCCTGGTCAGCTGCCCCACGATCCTGAGTGAGTCTTTCATCGAGAGCTTCGATCCTTCCGCGTGTATCCATCTTTTGAGTGGTTGTTCGTAGATGAGGCTTTTTACGGAATCTTTTCCATAGAATTTTTTCATCCTTAAAAAGATCTCTACGTCAAACAGCCAGCGGGTGATGAACGTCTCCTGGAATGTGTTCTCCGCCACTTCCCTTTCCATTACTTTAGCCCCGCACTGTGTGTCCTGGAAGCTCATGCCCAGTATTTTCCGGATAAGGAGGTTGATGACCTTGCTGATAATCTGTCTGGCGCCGGCCCTGGTGATATTTGCGCCCACCCTGCTGATGCGGGATCCGCTCACCAGCTTGAAGTCCGAAGAAATAATGGTATTTACCAGGTCGTCAAAATCCCGGAAGTCCGTCGAAAGGTCCGCATCCAAATAGCCTATGTAATCAAAATCCGGATCGGACACAAGCTGAAGGATACCTTGCCGTACGGCCTCCGCCTTGCCGCCATTCTTTGGCATATCAAACACACTTATATACTTTTCCCGGCCCTTTTGGAGCTCTTTCAGCACTGCCAGCGTATTGTCCTTACTGCCGTCATTTACAAAACAGAGATGATAGCCCAGGTTTATATCTGTGAAATCGGTGAATTCTTTACCCGACAGACGCTCCGCCTCGTTGTAACATGGGATTACCACCCCTATGTATTTTTTTTGTATGAGCCGTTGTTTTGCCTGTTGTTCACCTACGGACGCCGGCGCATGGCCATAATGCCTGTGCAGCAACCGCTGGATGCGGGCCATCACTTCCCGTATTCCGACGGGTTTTTCTATATAGTCATCCACTCCTATATCGAAGGAGCGCACGATAATGTTCTCGTCTTCGTTGGAGGACATAATGATAGCTGGGACATTATCTTTTTTGGACAGACGGATGTATTCCAGCACTTCCAATCCTGTTTTCTCAGGCATGTGGTGATCTACCAGGATGAGCTGGGGCCGAAGCTGATCATACAGTTCGATGGCTTTTGAGCCGTTGGGGGCAGCAAAGACGTCATGTCCCTGTTGCTTGAGCTCGGCAACTACGGCGTTGCGTATAAATGCCTGATCGTCTGCTATTAGAATTTTCATGGCCGGGTATGTTTTGCAATGGGGCACCTGTCACGCTTATGCAAGCGTGCATTGGGATCAGAGTCGTAGAACGGGTTGTTTATTTGGGAAGTACAGGAAGTGTGGGCATGACAAATATAAGAAATAATTTTAATTGTACTTCTTTAATATTGTAATCCGGATGCCTTTTACAGTTGCCCATATTGCAGCAGTATTGCCTTTTAAGAAAAGGACGCCGCAGTCCTTCTCTTTTACGGGACTGATCATCGGCAGTATGGTCCCGGATTTTGAATACTTTGCCAGGATGACATTGTACGGTCATTATGGGCATACGTTCTCCGGGATACTGATCTTTGATATGCCGATGGGGGTTCTGCTCTACTTTCTCTATCATGCCGTAGTTCGTCGTCAGCTGATCAGCCATCTTCCCGGGCATCTGTATGCGAAATTTTCAGATGATGTTGATGTAGACTGGAAGACTTATTCCCGAAGACATTTTCTCCTGATACTTTTGTCGCTGTTGACAGGGATCATGACTCACCTGCTGTGGGATGGTTTTACGCATGATGAGGAATATGTCGTTGCACGATATATACCGTTGTTGCTGATGGATATCCATATCGCGGGATTTTCCTTTCCGTTGCATTCTTTATTGCAGGGGTTCAGCAGCATCGCAGGGATGGTAATACTGTTTTTTTTTATTTATCGCATGCCGGCCGGCGCCGGGGTGCAAACTTTATCGCGCCGGGAGCTGCTGCGTTTTTGGCTTATGATATCCATTTTTACAGTCATCCTGGACGTTGTGCGTTGGTGTTTGGGGGTGCCGAATGAGAAGCTGGTGGGCCAGTTTATCGTCATCGGTATGAGCGCGGGTATGCTTAGCCTGATCCTGGTATGCTTTTATTACAGTATTTCAAAATCACCGTAATATGATGACCAAGTTAAAAGTTGCCCTTGTTTCCACTTATCCCCCGGGGCAGGGGACATTGAATGAATATGGCTATCACCTGGTCAGGGCGTTGAGGGAACATCCCTGTATCTCCGAGCTGACGATAATTGCCGACCGGCTGCCGGAAGGCGTCAGGTATGAACTGGAGCCGGGGGAAGGCTGTAAAGTCTCCATTGTAGAGGCGTGGCGGTTCAATGGTTGGCTAAATCCATGGAAGATCATCAGGTCGGTGCGGAAGGCCAGGCCGGACGTTGTATTATTTAACATACAGTTCCTGTCCTTTGGAGACGGAAAGGTACAGGCAGCGTTGGGTTTACTGACCCCTTTTTTCCTGCGTCTTTGCGGGTACCACTCTGTGCTGTTGTTGCACAATATCCTGGAGCAGGTGGACCTCAAGCATGCAGGTATTACTCAAAACAGGCTGCTGGCCGCCATTTACAATTTTATCGGGACCATGCTGAGCCGATTTGTCTTGTCCGCGGACCTGGTGGCGGTCACCATTTCCAAATATGTGCGGGTACTGGAAGGGAAGTATAAGGCAAAGAATGTCGCGCTGGTTCCGCACGGCAGCTTTGAGATCGCGCCGATGCCGTCGCTGGATCTTCCTCCTGGTCCGGCTAAAGTGATGACCTTTGGAAAATTCGGGACTTACAAGAAAGTGGAAGTGATGATCGAGGCCGTTATATTATTTCGTGAGAAGTGCAATATCCCAGTGGAGATAGTCGTGGCGGGGACCGATAGTCCCAACAGGAAGGGGTATCTGGAAGAGGTAAAGCAACGGTATGCGCAAGTGCCGGGTATTACGTTTACGGGTTATGTACCGGAGGAGGCTGTGCCTGCTCTTTTTGCCGAAAGCGCTGTGGTAGTATTCCCCTACACCAGCACCACGGGTAGTTCGGGGGTATTGCATCAGGCGGGTAATTATGCGAAGGCTGTTATCTTGCCTGCCATCGGCGATCTGGGAGAGCTGATACGCGAGGAGGGATATGCCGGCGAACTTTTCAGACCGGATGATGCGGAGAGTCTGAGCATTGCGCTTCAGCGCGTTCTTGAAGACGACGGTTATCGCAGATCGCTGAGCATTAAGAATTATTTTGCGGCGGTGTCACTACCTATGAAAGAGATCGTCGATTGGTATTATATCCATTTTCTCGGCGTCCTGAAGAAATTACCTGGTTAGGATGGCCGCACCGGATTTGGGAACACCATTCTCCTTCAGGATGCCAAATGCCGCCTGTGGCTGTTTTCTCCAGGGGAGTCTGCCGACTACGCTTGAAGGGACATTTTTAAAGTCGTACAGTGTCCAGGCAAGAAAGGGAATATCTCCGTGACGGTGCAGTATATCCCGTATTTTCGAAAAATAGTTTTCTTGTCCCTTTTCGCTTTTCCCAAATGGGGCCCAGATGCCTTTGTAGGTTGACATGCCGAACTCTTCGAGTACGACCGGCTTGTCATCCGCCTGTGACAGGACCTTATCCAAGTCGGTATTTAACTGCTCCGGCGCGTGATAGGAGTGAAAGGAAATAAAGTCTATCTTATCCCTGAATAGCATGGCATTGGCGGCATTCGACCAGCCAATGGTGATCAGATGGTTAGGATCGTAGGCCCGGGCTCTTTCCAGGGTCCATGCAAGCCATTCTTTTACCTCCGTCTGCCCGTTGTGAGAGAAGTCCAGGTCGGGTTCGTTCTTGATATCCCAGGCGAGGATGGCTTTGTGGTTATGGAATGTGGTGAGAAGGGATTCCAACTGTCTGTCGGTGGCGGGAAAATTGAGTAGATGGTAGTTGCCGAGGAAATCGAAGAGCGTGACGATCACTTTGAGGTGTCTGCTGTCTGCCAGATCAAGCAGATTGTGCAATTGGGACAATCTGACAGCCGTCACATTTCCTTTGTTGAAGTCGCTAAACCCGATGAAGATCCGAAATGTATTAAAACCGAGGTTGTGGATGACATCGAGGTCTTTTTTTGTGACATTGCTGTCATATTGCGGCCAGAAAAGGTCCCAGGGGGTATTGCTCGGGTAGTAGTTTACTCCTTTGGGGGTAAACGGATGACCGTCGAGCCGGAAATGTTTCCCGGTGATGGTAACCATACCTTCCGCAGACCTGGCGATGGTATCGGCGCGCCAGCGGCCGGCGGGCCATTTTTTCTCCTGTACTTTGATCCGCCAATGAGCATCCAGGAGCAGCATTACCACGTCGTAGTCGGATGTATAGTCCCCCGCGTATATGCGTTGTCCGCTGTTATTATCATAGATCCTTTGTTTCAACCATGCTCCTTCATCTGAAAAAGCTACCAGTTGTCCGTCCGCGGAGAAATAATGCAGCCGGAGACGATGTTCCAGGTCTACCAGTTGCAGGGTGCAGCCGGGGGGCAGCGCATTGTGCAGACCGTCCATGATCCTGCCCATTGCTTCGCGCGTAAAATAGTCTTTTAGCCCATTGGTATCGCCCGTGGCATAACACATCTGCCGGTGGTACCAGCTTTGGAGATATTCATGAGCAATCTCGGCCCGATTGTACTCATCCATCCTTCTGCCTGTGGCAGTGTCATCAGGCAGCCATTCTATTTTGGGAACGTGCAGGTCCGGCGCCGGTGAAGGCAGGGTAAGCGCGGTAGACCGGTCGGCCCCTCTACCAAAAAATGCAAGCCCTTTTGCGAGTAGGCCTATCAGGAGCAACAATACCGTAATGGCTGATACGGCAAAATAGATCCTATAATATTTAACGGGTTTTCTTTTCATGGTCGTATCTTATTAAAAACAAGCACAAGTGGAGGGCTGGAACCTCCGCTGTTGACGGTGGCCTTTATCATCAGAGGGCCGGGTACCGAGGGGTTTCGAAGGACCGTTTTTGCTACGCCGGAGATGGTATAAGCGTCGATGTTCCTTGTCGTTCTGTCGGCATCCAGGCAATCGAAGATAACATGACAGCCGTCGGGGATAGTGTTCCCATTTTTGTCTTTTAGCATGTCGGTGTATACCGTAAAGGTCTGGACGCCGTCCGCCTGCCGGCTATAGACGCCAGGATGAATATTAAATGAGGTTGGAGCGCCGGCCACAACAAGCAGTTGCTTTTCCTCGCTTGTTCTGTTGCCGGCCTGCGTATAGGCGAATATTTTCCCGGCTTTCTTTCCGGGCCGGATCTCATAAAAGGCGATGCCGTTGCGTACCCGTCGGCAAATGGATGTCCGGGTGTTGTCTGGGTAGAGTAAAGAGAATAGGATCGCTGTGCCATCCGGCAGCATATTGCTGAAAATATCACCGGGCAGGGCTGTCAGCAGCGCGGTATTCGATCTGCCGGCAACAATGGCTTTTGGACCCATATAGGCGTCGGGGAGGTCTGTCGTCACCTGTGGTACGATAAAGACATTATGGGATGCCAGCAAGCGGTCGCCGGAGGCCAATCTCAACTCCATCCAGCCACTGACCTTCTCCCGCATAACCAGGATCGTATCCACCGGCGCATTCAATGCGATGACCCTTACGCCGGACGTGCCGTTGCAGATCAGGTAGCATGCGCCGGCGCTCTTTTTTTGAATATGCAGAGCAAGTTCTTCACCGGCCGCGATACGGGCCGGAGCTTCCAGCACTGCAGTAGTATCTTCTGACACTTTTTGAGAGCGTCTGTGGCAGGAGGCGATGATATAGGCTGTCAGGATGATATAAAGAACGATGGACCTCATCAATAAACAGTTGGGTTTCCGATGTAACTATTGACCTTTAAATCCACAAATTGATGATCACCGGGCAGAGGGATCAGCCGGTGGCTGAACGTTTTTGGGGGGGATGTTCCGCCCTCCTGTTGCAAGCCATTGGTATAAAAGACATCCGGTGTCCCTTTGCGTACGATGGTAAAAGCATGCGCATCGATCAACGGCATTTGAAAGTGTTCCGCCGCCTGTTGCCGGATACCATCCTGCAGGAATTGGTGATCGACCCATGCTACTGTGCTGTCCTTGTCGTAATAGGTCGCCAGAACCTGGGGAACCGTGATCTCATCCGCCCCATAATTACACACTGCTCCCTCCAACTGTCTGTCGCCGCCGTCTATTTTCACCTGCTCCACGCCCTCATCTCTGTAGAGGTCTTTGTCGCATACTACCGCCCTTGCAAACACTTTAAAACTCACGGGAGCTACGTCGAAGTTAAAAGCGGAGAATTCCCGGGGGTTGAACCTCAAAGGCTGCTTGTCATCTTCCTTCACCCAAGCTGTCTTTTCGAAATCGATCCGGAACGGCGCTTTTTCATATGGAAGAATATTATGGATGGTATTGAACCTGGCGTTATAGGATACCAGTTTTCGCTGGAACGCATCATATAATTGAGCTTCCACCGTCAGGTGTGCGGGGAGATAGCCGGTGTTCATGATCTCACCTACGACCACATACTGGCTGTCCTTTTTCACCAGCCTGGACGATAGGATGAGTAAAGAAGGCCGGTCCAGGATATCATCGTGTCTTACGGTGCCGGTGGATATGACGCGTTTGCCGGCGCTATGAAAGACAACTGTGCCTTTCTCGATGTGTTCGTCAGGTGTAATGGGCCTATCGAAAGCAGGGGGGATAATATACCAGCCGCTGGACCTTTTTATCAAAGAGATGGAGCTATGGACCGTATATTCTTCCAGGGGTGTTACCCATTGGGTCGTGACCGTGGCGATAGCGCTGTCGGTTTTTTTTAGGCTTACGGCGATGGCGATGCTATCCAGTTTGCCATAGGAGGCCAGGAGGCCGTCCCTTACGGAGAGTTGGAGCGTATAGTCGTCAAAATCGATGCGTCCCGGGACAAAATAGCTATGGGCTTCCTGGTAATATTTGAAGTCCAGCGCATGATAGTAGGCGCGGATCAGCATGTCCGGGTCCTTTCTATAAGAAAGGGTGGTCTGTCTGATCCATATGACGGTGGTGATCGTCAGCACGAAGCCCATCCATGTGAATAACCATCTGTTACCCCTGTGGGGTTTAAAGCCGGATGCGACGTACTCGACAAAGGGAAAGATAAGATAGGCGCGTCGGTAGCATAACAGTAAAAGGAGCATGAGGGTAAGCGCCGCCAGGGGGAATATGCCCCACATCATGCACTGTATGTGCGATATATATTTCCTTCCTGGAATAGCAGGAAGGGGAGGGACATCGCTTTTTTGCCATACCATAACTCCATTCTCCAGCCGCTGAACCCTTTCCCATCCCGTAAAATAAAGGATGGGGTCGTAGAATTTGTCATTGGAGAAAATGAATTTCAGGTAATACTTTTCCGGGATGGTGAGGAATTGCTGTAGAGAGCCGAGTCCGGGTATGCCTTTGAACTTTGAATTTTCCAATCTCTCCAATGGTTGCCCGGTCATTTCGGGGACTCTTCTGGCAGAATGATAATTGCCGTCGATGGAGAAGGCGGTTGTCTGGGAGGACAACCAGGCCATCTGGTCGCCAAACCCGAGTGTCATAAACCGCCACCGGTCATGCTGATCCCGGGAGAGGAAGTTCAAAATCGGCTGTGGATCGATCTCGGCGGGTTGTAGCGCACGATATTTGTGAAAGTTGACCACAAAAAGGGCCTGGAAAGCGATGACGCTGAAGAGCAGCAGTGATACGGCGTGATAAATTTTTTTGCCATAGCGTCCGATGATCCTTTCCCGGATGTCGCCTTCCACCAGTCTTCTAAAGAAGTCCCCGGCAAAAGGGATGGCTATTACGGAGGCCCAAAAAGTAAATCTATCCAGCGTGAGGATATTGAATGCATTCTTTCCCAGTATCATTTTTGGTAAAGGGGTAGTGCCGCCGGTGCCCAGCAGCAGGAGGATGGAGAAGGAGAGCGCCAGAAAGATATTTCTTCTTGTATACAGGCTCCTGAAGATATACGGTAATAAAAGAAGCGTAAACCCCAACGGTATGATAAAGAACATAAGCCCGGATGAGGGTACGTTGATAAAAGAATCTCTTGAGCCGTGGGGTATGGGCACCTGGCTGATGGGATCGGTCTTTGACCAGTACCAATAGGGAAAGATGATGATGACGATCTCTCCGATCAGCAGTGGAAAAAATATGATAAAGAGTCTGATCTTTTTCAACGCTGTCAGGAATACTTTTCTTGCAACATCGAAGAACCTGCCTTCAGTGCCGGTTTCTTCGAGAAGGGCGGTGGCAATTACGGGGGCGATGAAAAAGACAATGCCGAAAATCGTCGTGACATGATGGGATGCCACGGTGACGCCAAGCAAAGAGAGGGCCATCAGCAAGTGACGTCGTCTGCTGGTGCGGAAATAAGCATAGATCTCCGGCAGGGCGTTGATCAGGCAGGAAATGCCTACCATTGTCGGCAACTGTCCATAGATGTGTATCGTTTGAATGATCGAGGAAGCCAGTACGGCGAACACGGCGGCGTAGGCTGCGGACCGCCTGGATACCCAGATCTGGCTGAACCTGTAGATCCCGATGACGAAGAATAGCAGCGCGGAAAGGATGACCACGGCAAACCCGAATTTAAGGCCTCCTATAAATGAAAGCAAGGCTATCAGCTGGTGGCTTAACGGAGGATAGCTGGTGACGGTAAACCCTGTGTACCATCTGAACTCCCAGGGGTCGAACCACCAGCGTGCATAGTGGTCGGCAAAGAAGATGTGCACAAAGGCGTCGTAGGTCTTATCGATGTTGTACAGCAACGCGGAGCCATGTAACAGGATGGCCAGCATCAATGCGATGAACAGCAGGCGATCAGCTTTTTGATACATTGTAGCGAGGTAAGCGGTGGCTAATATAAGTATTTCAGCGAAAACCCATGGAGGAGAAAACTAAAATACCCTGATTTCCGTATATACCTGTCATTGATAATATCAGTTATGGAAAACCCTGAGGAGCTTGTTACTGTCCGTAATCAGGAGGAAATGGAACAGTACAGGAAACTCTTTTTGCTTTCCAATGACCTGATCTGTCTGGTCGGTCCGGAGGGCAATTTCAGGAAGGTAAATCCCGCCTTTACGATGCTGCTGGGATGGCAGTCCTCTTATATTCTACAAACCAGCGTATTCGACCTCATACACCCGGATGACATTGAAGCCTCCGTAAACGAGCTTAAAAAACTGAATGAGGGGCTCATCACAGTCAATTTTGTCAATCGGTTTAAAAAAAACAGCGGAACGTATGCGTGGCTGGAATGGACGGCGGCGGCTGATCCAGCCACCGGCAGTATTTTTGCCATTGGCAGGGACATAACAGAGCGGCGCAAGTTGGAGATGGACCTCGCGATCACCCGGGAAAACATGCAGCGATCCAGGAAATTGCTGGAAGACGTGCTTGAGTCCGCCTCGGAGGTGAGCATTATCGCCGCCGACCCAAGCGGTCTTATTACCGTATTCAATAAAGGGGCCGAGAAAATGCTGGGCTATAAGGCGGAAGAAATGGTGGGAAAGCAAACGCCCGTCATCTTTCATAGCGCGGAGGAGATAGAGCAAAGGGGAGGGGAGCTGTCGGAGATATATGGCAGACCCGTCAGTGGGAATGAAGTCTTTGTAATAGAGGCCTCGAATACGGGGGCTGAGCGGAGAGAATGGACCTATATAAAAAAAGACGGTACCCGGATAACCGTCTCGCTTGTAGTGACGGCCATGAAGGATATGGCTGACGAGATCATCGGGTACCTGGGTATTGCCACGGATATCACCGCAAAAAAGAAGACGGAGGAGTTGCTGATGCATCAGCAGGCAATGCTGTCCGCGTTTGTAGATAATGCGCCGGCTGCCGTGGCCATGTTCGACAACCTGCTGCGGTTCATCGCTTACAGTAACAGATGGCTCCTGGATTATAAGCTCGAAGGGAAGGAGCTGTACGGACGATCGATCTACGAGGTATTCCCGGATGTGTCGGAGGAGTTTAAACAAATACATCAACGGAGCCTGCAGGGCAGTGTAGAGAAAAACGATGAATTTCTATGGCGCCGGGAGGGATCGGATCGCGACCGCTACCTGCGGTGGGAGGTAAGACCCTGGTATCAATATGATGGCTCTATCGGCGGGATCATGATACTTACCGAAGACATCACCGAAAAAGCGACGCAAAGAGAAGAACTGAGGCTGGCAAAGTCGCTTGCAGAGCAGGCCAGCGTGGCCAAATCCGAATTTCTGGCCAACATGAGCCATGAGATCCGTACCCCGCTGAACGGGATCATCGGATTTACGGACCTTGTTCTCAAAACAGACCTGACCGAGACACAATCCCAATATCTTACGTTGGTGCACCAAAGTGCCGGCACCTTGCTGAATATCATCAATGATATACTTGATTTTTCCAAGATCGAGGCCGGAAAGCTGGAGTTGGATATCCAGCAGTCCGATGTTTTCGAGATCAGCAGCCAGGTCAGTGATATCGTAAAATATCAGGCGCAGAGCAAAGGGCTGGAGATGTTGTATAATGTTTCGCCGGAGCTCCCGCGATTTATCTGGACAGATCCCGTCCGGCTGAAACAAGTGTTGGTGAACCTGCTTTCCAATGCGGTGAAGTTTACCGAGAAAGGAGAGGTGGAGCTAAAGATCGTGCCGTTGACGGAAATGACCCGGGAAGAGATAAACATCAGGTTCTCGGTGAGGGACACGGGTATCGGGATCAGGCCCGGGCGGCAGCATAATATATTCGAAGCTTTTTCACAGGAGGATTCATCCATTACAAAAAAGTACGGAGGGACGGGACTGGGGCTCACCATATCCAACAAACTGCTGGCCCTTATGAACAGCAGATTACAATTGGAAAGCACACCGGGAAAGGGGAGTGTTTTTTTCTTTGATATCGCTTTTAAGGCGGCCCATGGCGAGGCGTTGGTCAAGAAGGAGCTGGATAAGATAAAAAGGGCGCTTATCGTGGATGACAATGAGAACAACCGTATCATCGTTCGGCAGATGCTCTTGCTGAAGGATATAAACGCGGATGAGGCAAAGAATGGATTCGAGGCTTTGCAGATACTATCGGGAGGACAGGAATACGATGTCATCCTGATGGACTATCACATGCCGATCATCGATGGTCTGGAAACCATCAGGAAGATCAGGCAGATGTTCAGTGACAGGACGGTCGTTCAACCAATAATGCTCCTATACAGTTCTTCGGACGATGAAAAGGTGATCAGGGCTTGCGAAGAGCTGAAGGTCGAGCAGCGGCTGATCAAGCCGGTGAAGATGCAGGAGCTTTACCATTCGCTTTCCCGGCTTCACAGGAAGGAGAAAGGGGCGCCTGTAAAACAGGGTGCGGGCGGGCAACTACCGATGGCGGGCGCTTCCACTATTTTGTTGGTGGAAGATAACAATGTCAACATGCTGCTGGCAAAAACGATCCTTAAAAGGATCATCCCCGGGGCTCGTATCATCGAGGCGGGGAATGGGGAGGAGGCGCTGACTGTTTTTGATAAAGAAATGCCCGACCTGGTATTGATGGATATACAAATGCCAAAAATGAATGGCTATGAGGCGGCCCGCAGGATCAGGGACCTCTACCCATCGAAAAAGCTTCCTATCATAGCGTTGACTGCCGGCAATATGGTGGGTGAAAGAGAAAAGTGTCTTGCGTCAGGGATGGATGATTTTTTATCAAAACCTTTTATAGAAGATGCATTGTTGAAAATATTAAAAAAATGGGTGGGTATTGGATGAGACAATCATTTCCGTACGGGGTGCGATAGAGGGTTTGTGACCCTGGCAGGATTGTTGACGACCCCCGCCATCAACACCACCTGTTGTTGTTTGGCCACTACCAGGTACAGGAAGGGGTGATCGATCTTGAAGCTCAGGCAGCGTCGGTTGCTCATAAGGCCCGCACTGTCAGGGACGGCTCTGGCGGCAGCGAACGTTCCTCTCTCGTCGACGCTGAAACATGTCTTATGATAATATTTTGAAACAGGGGTGCTCTGCCGGGCAGGTTCGTCATACTTCCCCATCAGCAGATCGATGGTGTTTTGCATACCTTTTTTTGACCGGCTGCACATATTCGAAAGGTCGGAAGATCCGCCCTCATTAAACAGGACACCCAGACCTAATTGTTGTAAGACAGGCCGCATATCCGTGGTATCGTACGTCTGTTCCCACCGGGGCAAGGAGAGGTCCACCCATTGTGTATTCATCCGCGAAATGGCGTCGTATAATTTTTCCTGTTGCAGGGAGGATGTAAAGGCGCGGATTGTCTGCCCCATATCGTCAGGCAATACAAGGTACAGGCTATATGCGTTGCCATTCCCGTAAGGGAGCTCTACCATTGTAAAGGAGGTATCTGAGTATGTTTTGGCCGGCAAGAGTTTGTGCATAAAAGGAACGGCGGTCCGCTGACCTCCCGGTAAGTAAAAAAAATCCGTTTGGGTATTGGCGGCGTCAAAGGGGTGCAGCCATCCGCAGCTAAAGCTACAGGCGTTTGTGAGATAGATCAGGTCATTGGGGCGGGTGGTTGACAGCATGAAGGGAAATCGTCTATCCGTATTTTGCATCGTCCAGCGGTTGATCTTTTCTGCCGCGGACTTTCCGTTGAAAGGCAGGGACTGGACGGTGGAATAATAGTAGGTTTCGCCTACTTCTCCGAAGGCGGATGCAAGCTTTAATTTTTTACGATTGCACCATATGCCATTGGCCATGGAAAACCGGGCCTGTTTGTCCGCCATTGAAAATTGCTGGACCAGGTTCTTGCTCAGGGCGTTCAATTGAGGGATGTCCATGTCGATCACCTGCAGGGCCTGTCCGATGGAATCGCGGGTGTCCCTGGCAGCTCCATTGTACAGGAGGTTTAGGCTGAGATAGACGCCTACGGGAGACACCAGCCGGTTGGCAGTGTCGTCCTTCAGCATGGCGTGCATCAGGGTAAAGGCAAAGCGGTTGCTGCCACGCACCAGTAGTGAATTTTCGTTGATCCTTGTACGGTAGGAAGGCAATGATACGATGATGGATAGGACGATACTGGCCGGGAAAAACTTTTTCATACGTTAGGGGCGACGTTTTTCGGCTGGGTAGGGTCCTGAGAGAGCGCCAAATATATTATTTTTTCCTCAATCCTACCAATACGACCCCGTGCCTGCGTACATCTGCGATAAACTCCCCTTCGAAAACGCCTATATCCTGCTGTCTCCACAGATCCCGTACAATATACCGGCCGCTGATGCCCAGATCAGACCAATGGAGCGTTACCCGTTGTACAGCACTGTCGCCGGGGTTGAAAAGTCCCGCCACCTTACTGCCGTCCTCGAGGTCCTTGGCCATTATACCTGCCTCCCCCTGCCGGGAAATGACATTGGCTTGTTTTCCCAGCGGGTCCTGGTTGATGGCCAGTACTTCGTCATTGGTGAGCAGGCCCAGGGTAAAGTCGTCCAGCTTTGTCATGTCGCAACCCAGCAATAAGGGCACTGACATCAGACACCAGGCGCTGATATGAGTGTATTGTTCATCCGGTGTCAGCAGCGTAGGTCTTGGGCCTTTGCCCCAACCTACATAACCGACGATCATCATATCCGGGTCGTTCCAATGTCCGGGGCCGGCGTAGGGGGCCCATTTGTCCTGGGTGAACAGACGGCTCTTCAGGCTGTTCCAATTATCCCGGATATCGCCGCCTGTACGCCAGCAATTAGACCATTGCGCCCAGTCGGCCGCTCCTGCAAAGGGCGCGCTGTTGGACAGGCTGAGGATGATGTCCCTGCCGCTGTTGCGCAATGCTTCATACATGGCGCGCGTCTCCGGCACTTCGATAGGATTCCAGTCATATTTCAAATAATCGAAACCCCAGGCTGTCCATTGACGGACGTCGTTGGCAACGAATGTATAGTTGCCGATGGCATAGGGCAGTTGTTTTTTATTACGGGGGATCTTTTCTTTTGTGGCTTCGAAAATGCCTTCTTCATTAGTGGCTGAACCGCCGATGTGATGGCCGTAGGATTCCACCCAGGGTGTGGAATAAATGCCGATCTTCAGACCCAGGTCATGTACCTGACGGCAAAGGGTCTGCATATCCGGGAAGATCGAGCTGTCGGGCATTATGCCATGAAAAGCTCCGCCCCGCCGGCCTTGCCAGCAGTCGTCGATGTTCATATAGGACCATCCATGATCGATGAGTCCGCTGTTCGCCATGGCCTTTGCACCCGCAAGCACCAACTCCTGCGTGATCTTTGTGGCATAGATATTCCAACTGTTCCAACCCATGGGTGGGGTCAGGGAGATATGCTCACCCACTATGAGTTTCAGCGACCGGGAGGTATTGCCCGATCTGTTTCCAGCGTGGAGGATGAGGGTGTATTCGCCAGGTTTATCGACGGCGCCGGAAAGACGGCCTGTGTTCTTATCCAACTTTACACCGGCCGGCAGCTTGTCCGCGGAAAAAGCGATGGGTCTTGCGCCGGTGGTGGGGATGGTGAAAAGGATGGGATGTCCCGGTCGCACACCAAATACTTTGGGTCCGTTGATACGTGGCGCGGGACCTGGTTTGGGGGTGAGGATGGCCATCGTGTCCGGAAGTTGACTATACACTGGTTCGCTTGTTTGCGCTTGCAGGGCGCCAGTGGTTATCATGCAGCATATCGTTGCTATACAAAAAGATCGAAGCAGCATCGTCGATAGAAATTTGTGACGGGCAAAATAAACAAATATCATGGCCCGGACGGGTGGATGCTAAGATTGCTTATTAGTTGGCCAAAATGAGGTGGGCCGGCCATAGCGGGAAATGTGAAAAAACTAGGTGATATTATTTATTTTTTATATAGAATTAATGATTAAATTGTGATTATTCCCTCTATTTAGACTCCTGTCGTACAATTATTATCGCTCGTTTCCAGTTTTTGTAATCTTATTACTTATTCTTTAAAATCCAGTTAGTATGCACCTGTTTACCCAGCGAAAACCCAAAGGACTTACCCTGTCGTTGATCCTCCTTTTTTCAACCCTCTTAACCCAGGCCCAATTAAAGGTGGGCGACAATCCCACCAATATCCAGAAGTCGTCTGTCCTGGAACTGGAGAGCACCCGCCAGGGTCTGCTCTTACCTCGTCTGACGGACACGGCAGCCATCAATTTACTGACGCCCCCTGATGGGATGATCATTTTTCTTACGTCGGATAAAAGTTTGCGGCTGCGCAGCAACGGCAGTTGGAAAAAGATCGCCGATCTGTCGGATGCCACGGCCAATTGGAGTCTCAGCGGCAACAGCGGCACGGACTCGGCGCTGAACTTCATCGGTACGGTGGATGGAAAGCCTTTGAGCATGCGGACCAACAATGCCGAGCGTTTACACATCAGCGCTAATGGGAACATCGGCATCGGCACGGCCACGCCGTCGGCTGCGTTGGATGTCAACGGTTCTGTGAAATTGGAGAACCTGGCAGCCGACACGACGCAACAGCAGGTGCTGGTGCTGGCTCCGGACGGATCTGTGTACAAACGTACTGTATCTTCCACCGTCTTTCAGAATGCCATCCGTGCCATCAACGGTATCCAGAAACAGGCGCTGACGCTGAATGCAGCCGCCAATACGACGGTGGACAGCGTATCGGTGGTCAATACCGCCGCGGATAGCACGATCGTCATCAATCTGCCTGTGCAGAATGGATCTTCGGCGACAAGGCCCTATGGTTTTCTTACGCTGACAGACTGGAACAAGATCCAAAGCTCCGTGCAGACCATTGCCATCGGCGCCGTAGCAACCACTCCCAATGCCAATGGCGCAACGATCGTCGCGGACACTACTTCCCGGACGATCATATTGCATCCTGCGGACGCCACCAACCCTGGTATCGTCACTGCCGGAGCACAGACCTTTGGCGGGGATAAGACCTTCAACGGCGCTGTTACCTTGAACAATGTCGCGACCAATAGCAACCTGGACACTGTGCTGTTGATCAACAGCAGCGGTCTGGTACAAAAAAGACAGGTGAGCGCTGCCGCCTTTGGCAACGCCATCCGTCGTATCAACGGCAATACGGATACTGCGCAATTTATCGCCTATCGTAATTCCGGGACGGACCTCACTGTGAGCACGAGCAACAACGACTCCGTCTATCTGAATGTGCCGGACGCCGGCATAGGTGCAAGAGGGGTCGTTACGACGGCAGCCCAAACGTTTGGCGGGAACAAGAGTTTCCAGGACAGCGTTACGGCTGCGAAAGCAGTGTTAGTGGGCGCCGCCGGCTCTGCCAACTCTACTGTACAGGTGAACGGGTCGTTGTCGCTTGCCATCAAGACGGTGACGAGCGCATATACGATAACAGGAGCGGACAATACGGTGCTTGCCAATACTTCATCAGGCGCCATTGTTATCACGCTGCCTTCCCCGGCCAATATCAGCGGCCGAATTTATACGATCAAGAAGATAGGTAATGGCGGGATCGATAATGCGCTTACGATCAATCCTTCTTCCGGCACCATCGATGGGGGGACATCTTATATCATTTATAACGATTACACGTATGTGGCGCTACAGACGGATGGGACCAACTGGTATGTCATTAAGAAATAATCTGACTCCTGATCAAAATATACCGTCATGCGCATTGCCTTCTTGCTGTTGGCAGGAGTCGCGTTGTTGTTATCCGGCAATACGGCTTTCTCTCAGCAGTTGAAACTGGGGCTAAACCCTTATACGGTGCAAAAATCGGCGTTGCTGGAGTTGAATTCCACTAACCAGGGGTTATTATTAGCCAGGATCACGGATACTACCCTGATCAACGCAAATACGCCGCCGGATGGGATGATCATATATTTTACACCTACCCGGCAACTGATGATCAGGTCAAACGGCGGCTGGCAAGCGCTTACCACATCGTCGTCGCCTGTATTTTCATCGTTTACGTCCGGGTCTATCCCTTACATCGGCACAGGAGGCGCGTTGTCGCAGAATAATGCCAACCTGTTCTGGGATGCCACCAATTTACGAATGGGCATCGGTACGTCATCACCAGCCACGGCCCTGCACGTGGTGGGTACGAATCCGCTGACGCTGACGGGGGTTCAGACGGGCACCAGCACCAGTGCCGACAGTTTGCTTACTATCACCAGCGGGCTGGTACGTAAACTGCCCATCTCCACGTTTGTCTCCACGGGGAACGCCTGGCTGCTGGGAGGAAATACCGTCACTACGGCAAAAAACCTGGGTACCATTGACAACAACGATTTGCCTTTTATTACAAATAATACCGAAAAGATGCGTCTCAGCGCAACAGGGAATGTAGCGATCGGAGCCTCATCCTTTAATGCAAGCAATCCTGAAAAATTACTGGTGCAGGCAGGCACTACTTCTTCCTTTAATCTTGTACAGGGGCATGGGAAGATAAATAATTACCTCCAGTTGAATATCCAAAATGATTCTGCCGGGACTTCAGCCAGCTCGGATCTGGTGGCTACTTCCGACAATGGCAATGAAGTTTCAAACTTTGTTGACCTGGGAATTAACTCCAGCGCTTTTACGGGTACAGGTGTTATCGGTGGCGCTAACAATGCTTACCTGTACAGTACGGGAAATGATTTCGCCATTGGCAACGCGACCGCGGGCAAGTCCTTGCTTTTTTTTACGGGAGGCACCGCCAGCTCCAACGAGGTCATGCGGATCAATGGCAGCGGTAATGTCGGCATAGGCACTACCTCGCCTTCCACGGCCCTCCATGTGGTGGGAACGAATCCGCTGACGCTCACGGGCGTGCAGACGGGCACCAGCACCAGTACGGACAGTCTGCTGACTATCACCAGCGGGCTGGTGCGGAAGATACCGACTTCCACCTATACTTCGGCCGGCAATTTCTGGGCGCTGGGGGGTAATACCGTAGGCTCGTTAAAGAACTTTGGCACAGTAGATGCATTTGATCTTCCCTTTATCACAGGCAACACCGAAAGAATGCGGCTCAGCAGCACGGGGAACCTCGGTCTTGGCAGCAGCAGCTTTGACGGCACTGCGCCTGAAAAATTATTGATCAGTGCAGGCTCCACCAGCTCTTACAACCTGTTGGTTGCAAAGGGCAGCAAGAATGGGTATCTCCAATTTAATATTCAGAACCAGTCTTCACAAGGACAGGCCAGTACGGATATAGTGGCCACTGCGGACAATGGGACCAGCAAAACTTCCAATTATGTGAACCTGGGTATTAACGGCAGCGGCTACAATAATGGCACCGGCGGAATACTCGGTAGTGCAAATACCGTCTACCTGTACAGCGCTGCACAGGATTTTGTGATAGGAAACTCGACGGCTTCAAAGAACCTGATCTTTTTTACGGGGGGGACGGCCACCGGCAACGAGGCTATGCGGATCAACGGCAGCGGTAAGGTCGGTATCGGCACTACCTCGCCTTCTACGACCTTGCACGTGGCCGGTACAAACCCGCTGACGCTCACGGGTGTGCAGACGGGTACCAGCACCAGCGCTGACAGTCTGCTGACCATTACCAGCGGATTGGTGAGGAAGATCCCGGTTACAGGCAACTACTGGGCATTGAATGGGAATACGGTGGGGGCTGTGAAGAACCTTGGTACTGTGGATGCATTTGACCTGCCTTTTATTACGAACAATACGGAAAAGATGCGTATCACCAGCACGGGCAATGTAGGTATCGGCGCCTCTACTTTCGACAACACCAACCCCGAGAAGCTACTGGTACAGGCTGGTATCACCTCGTCCGTTAATCTCATCGGAGGTCATGGGAAGATCAACAATTATTTACAGCTCAATATCAAGAATGATTCGGCCGGCACGGCCGCCAGCTCGGACCTGGTGGCTACGGCGGATAACGGGACTGAGACGGTGAATTATGTCGACTTTGGTATCAATTCCAGCGTCTTTACGGGTACAGGTGTCATTGGCGGCGCCAATAACGCCTATCTGTATAGTACGGGAAATGATTTTGCGATAGGCAACGGCACCAGCGCCAAGTCGCTGATCTTTTTTACAGGCGGCGTCGGTTCGAATGAAAGGATGCGGATCGACGGCAGTGGGAAGGTAGGGGTCGGCACCACCACGCCGGCGGCTCAACTGGACGTGGCAGGCACTTTCAAACTGGGGGCTACAGGCACAGTTGGAAAAAATGTCATCAACGTCGCTTATACCCTTCCGTCGGCGCAGGCCATACAGACAGGTGTCGCCGGTATCCTGGGTTTTACTTTTAACGCGGGCGTTACAGATGTAAATGTCACGCTCACCTCCAATTTGCCAGGTTCTGCAAGGGCGACGGTGACTGTGTCCACGGACCAGGACCTGCCGGGTTATGTTTCCATAGCATCCGCCCGGCTTACGTCCACCACCAACGTGAGGATACGATTTCTAAATAACAGCACTACAGCTGCCAGCCTGCCGGCGGGTATGAACCTGTACATTACAATTTGCGAGTTTTAAAAACCATCATGAGGAGATGTAAACATACCGTTCTTTTTCTGTTGATATCATCCGGCTTTATCGGAACGATCCACGCTCAGACGGGCTTTTATGTCCCTCAGCAGGGAAAGGTCTTTTTCACGGGCAGTACGTCCACCATCTTCTCCGACGTCAACCTGCAGGGGCAGCTGGGGGTGGGGAGGAATGCTACCGTAAACTTTAAAGGACGCAAATGGGTGAGCGCACCTGCCGCGGATATTACGGATGAAAAAGGAGGCCGCGGCCTCGGCGGTATGATCCGCTTTCTTTCTCCTGACTCGGGGGGAAAGCAGCAATCCATCACTTCCGGGTACAATGCCGCCACGCGTACGGGGCCTGTTTTTACCAATCTTACCATCGAGAACATTTCGGGGGTCCGGCTGCTTTCCAGCAGCATGAAGGTTCGCCGGTGGCTTAATTTTGTCGCCGGGACGCTGGATGTGGATGACAATATCCTGGTGGTGGGTGATAATAACGCGGGCATGATCACGGGGTATAACGATAAGAACTTTGTCATCACACCGGGTACTTCTTCCAACGGAGGGTTCCTTTTGCGGGAGCGGCTTACGGCGGCGGGCGGGGTGGTGGTGTTCCCTGTGGGCACTGCGGCGGGGCACTATACTCCCGCGGGTCTGCGGGTACACAGCCGGCTGCCGGACGATTTTTATGTGCGTGTATCCGACGGCGTGAAGGGGCGTCTGACGGAGGGACAGGACCTGTCCGAGTGGAGTGTAAACAAGACCTGGCAGATAGGACAACTGCAGCATCCGGGCGAAGACATCGTGGAGATCACGTTGCAGCACGATCTGCAGGATGAGGGCTTACAATTCATAGGCAACAGACAGACGGCCTACGTCTCCCAATATGCCAACGGGTCATGGGACATCGGGTATCCACAAGGCGGACCCGGACCTGGGTTCCTCACCACCGGCATGCCCCTGGCGGGTGGTGGGACCAATACCCGCAGCTTCCGGTACACCATGTCCCAGGCGTCCTATTTTACAAAGTTTGCGGGTTATAACGATACGGCGCGCAACAGGACAAATCTTTGGTTCAGCGCTTATCGTACGAGCAGGGAGAATGTATATGTATACTGGACCACGAACCCCGAGATCCGGAATAAATATTTTGTGGTGCAGCGCAGGCTGAGTACGGAGACGGCATTCAGCAACCGGGATACCCTTCTTTCCAGGGCCATCAGCGGCGTGAGCTTTAATTACCTGGATTATCATATCGACGACTCCAACAGCTATGCGGGCACCAGCTTTTACCGTCTGCAGATGATGGACTACAATGGCAATATCTCCTATTCCAACATTGTGGCTGTGGGGGGAGTGCCGGATGGTTTTGGCTGGACGCTTTGGCCCAATCCTACACCCGGCAGGTTTTTCGTAGGCATCAGCAGGCCGTCGGCCGTGAGGGAGGTCCTGGTATGGGATATCGTGGGACGGCTGGTGTTAAGACAGCAGGTGAATAATCGCGGGCTCATAGAAATGTACCTGGATGTAAAAGGCGCCTATGTTATAGGGCTGATCCCCGCGGATGGAGATCACATCGAAACAAAGAAGCTGATCGTAATAGGCGACTGATCAGGAATGCCAAAATTGCTTAGTATTTTGGCAGCCAGGGGGAATAAAAAAAGCGGGAAAATCCCCATTTTACACTTTTATGGCTATAGAGGATCGCATCTTCCGGAAATTCCGCATGGGTATCGTTGTTTTCTTATTCACCGGCGTACGGGCGCAGACTGCCGGTGGAGATAATCATCTTAAATTATGGTATGATCATCCCGCCCGGGTTTGGGAAGAAGCCCTTCCCCTGGGTAATGGCAAGACAGGGGCGATGGTATTTGGATGCCCTCTGGACGAATTGTATCAACTGAACGATAATACCCTCTGGTCCGGCGCCCCTGAGCCCGGCAATAACCCCCGGGGGCCCCTTGTCCTGCCCATGGTCCGTGAAGCCATCTTCAAAGGGGATTATGACAGTGCTGCCGTCTTGTGGAAGAAGATGCAGGGGCCTTATTCGGCCCGTTTCCTCCCCCTGGCCGACCTTCGGATCGGGATGAGCAAGGCCCGGGGTGAAGCGACCGGCCTGTCCCGCGATCTCGATCTGAATACAGCAACTACCCATGTGCGATATACACAGGGAGGAGTCGTTTTTCAGCGGACCAGCTTTATCAGCTATCCCGGCAAGGTGATGGTGGTGCGTATGACGGCCAGCAAGAAGCAGGCGTTGGATCTTTCCATCGGGCTCAGTAGTCAGCTGCACTATCGTGTTGCTGTCGCTCCCGGAGGTTTACTGGTATTAAAGGGCAAGGCGCCGAAGTTTGTGGCCAACAGGGATTATGAACCAAAGCAGGTGGTATACGATGAAGACCCAAAAGGGGAGGGGATGAATTTCGAGGTGCAGGTGAAAGTGCGTGTGTCGGGTGGAAAAGTTGTGGCTGAGGGGGACCAGCTCAGGGTAGTTGGGGCGGATGAAGCGACCATTTATCTGACGGAAGCCACCAGCTATAATGGTTTTTTCCGTTCTCCCGGTCATGACGGCAGGGATCCTTCCGTAGCGGCGGGCGCCAGTATGAGGAGAGCGTGGGCTGCGTCGTATAGTGCGCTGCTACAGGAGCATCTTGGCGACTATCAACGTCTCTTCCGGCGGGTGACCCTGGACCTGGGGCTGGATACGGCGGCTGTACGGTTACCCACGGACCTTCGTATCAAACGTTTTGACAGTACGGGGAATGATCATCAGCTGCAGACATTATATTATCAATATGGCAGGTATCTGCTGATCTCCTGTTCCCGTCCCGGCTCTCTGCCGGCCAATTTGCAGGGGATCTGGAACAGGATGGTACAACCGCCCTGGGGCAGCAATTATACCACCAATATCAATACGGAGATGAATTATTGGCTGGCGGAGAATACCAATCTTTCCGAATGTCATCAGCCCCTGTTCGATTTTATAAAGGCGCTGGCTGTGAATGGCGCACAGACGGCCCGCGTCAACTATGGGATACAGGAAGGATGGGTGACGCACCATAATTCGGATGCCTGGGCGAAAACCTCTCCGCCCGGAGGCTATGACCGGGATCCCAGGGGTATGCCCCGCTGGTCATGCTGGCCGATGGCCGGGGCATGGCTTTGCACGCATCTCTGGGAGCATTATCTTTTTACCGGCGACACGTCGTTCCTGCGGAAAGCGTACCCCCTGATGAAAGGCGCCGCGCAGTTTATGCAGCATTGGCTGATAAAAGATCCCGCCACCGGCCTGCTGGTGACCAATCCCTCTACCTCACCCGAGAATACCATCAAAATAAAGGGCAAGGAATATCAGTTGAGCATGGCCAGCACAATGGATATGTCCATCATCCGCGAGCTGTTCACCGCCGTGATCAGGGCAGGACAGCTATTGCATACCGATGCCCCGTATGGAAAGGAACTGGCGATGATGAAGGATCTGTTATATCCTTTTCATATCGGGCAATACGGTCAACTGCAGGAATGGTTTAAGGATTGGGATGATCCGAATGACAAGCACAGACATGCTTCGCATTTATTTAGTCTCTACCCCGGCAGCCAGATCACTCCGGATTCTACCCCCGGCCTGGCAGCCGCCGCCAGGCAATCCCTGCTATTGAGGGGGGATGTTTCCACGGGCTGGTCAATGGCCTGGAAGGTGAACTGGTGGGCCCGGCTGCAGGACGGCAACCACGCCTATAAGATACTGCATGATGCCTTCAATTATATAGACCCTACGGTAGAGAAAGGGCAGATGAGCGGGGGCGGGGTATATCCCAATCTTTTTGATGCCCATCCTCCTTTTCAGATAGACGGCAATTTTGGCGCTACGGCGGGTATGACGGAAATGCTGCTGCAGAGTCACAATGGAGTGATCCGGCTTTTGCCGGCTCTTCCGGACGCGTGGGCGGATGGTGTTGTTAAGGGTTTCAGGGCGCGCGGCAATTTTACAGTAGACATCGGATGGAAGAAGGGCCGGTTGACAAAGGCGCTTATTGCTTCGGGTTCGGGTGGTGTTTGCCGTGTCAACGCGACTGTGCCGCTAAAGTTGAGAGAGGGGAAAGTACGCAGGCTTGGGGGGAACACGATCGAGTTCAACACGGTGAAAGGGACCACCTATGTCATCCTCCCGGATGATGGTCCTTTTTACGGAGAGATGATCCGGACCCTGGAAAAACAATCTTTGGAAGAAGCCGGCCGGGCTATGCAGCAGGCGCCCGTCACTGTTACTGCCAGTCATTGTCCGCGCAGTGCGGGAGGTCCGCATGATTTTTATTCTGAAGGGGATTATTGGTGGCCTGACCCCAAGCACCCCGACAGCCCTTATATCCAGCGGGACGGCATGACAAACCCTGCCAACTTTACGGCTCACCGGCAGGCCATGATCCGGCTGAGCCGGATCGTAGGGGCGTTGGCCACGGCTTACAGGCTCACCGGCGATGCGAAGTATATCGGTCCTGCATTACGGCATTGCAGGGCCTGGTTTGTGGACACCGCCACTTGTATGAACCCCGACCTGCAATATGCACAGGCCATCAAGGGCCGCGCCACCGGCAGAGGCATTGGGATCATTGACACGATACAGTTGATGGAGGTGGTGGAAGGATTGGAGGCAATGGAAGATGATGACGCTATGGATAAAACGTTACTGGTCCGTATACGGGAATGGTTTACCAGGTACCTGCAATGGTTGACCACGCATCCTTACGGAAAGGATGAGATGAATGCGGCCAATAATCACGGCACCTGCTGGGTCATGCAGGTGGCGGCCTTTGCCCGTTTTACGGGTGACACGAGTTTGATGGGTTTCTGCAGCCGGCGGTATAAGGAAGTGCTGTTGCCGGGGCAGATGGATGCGGACGGCAGCTTTCCCAGGGAACTAAAGAGGACCAAGCCGTATGGATATTCTCTTTTCAACCTGGATGCCATGGCGACGATCTGTCAGCTGTTGTCTACACCCAGGGATGACCTGTGGCATTACCGGATGGCGGATGGCAGGGGTATAGAAAAAGGTATTTCATTTATGGAGCCGCTGATCGCGGATAAAGGAAAATGGCCCTGGTCCCGTGATGTCATGTACTGGGACCAATGGCCTGTGGCGCAGCCGGCGCTTGTATTTGGCGCAGGCGCGCTGAGGCGGGAAGATTGGTTTCGCACCTGGCAGCGTCTTAACCATGCGCCCGGGAATGAGGAGGTGATCCGCAATCTGCCTGTCAGGCATCCCATCATATGGCTAAATAACTGACTGATATGAATAAATGTCTTTTATTGTTTTTTGTTTGTTTTATTTCTTTATCCGGAGAGGCGCAGACAGGTGAACGTGACCGACAGGCGGCTGATGAAGCGCTAAAAGGATGGTGGCCCATCTCTATGAAGGACCACGATCAGCGTATCGCCTGGTGGCGCGAGGCGCGGTTTGGCATGTTTATCCACTGGGGGGTATATTCCCGTGCGGGCGGCGAGTGGAGGGGACATAAGGTGGAAGGCTATGCCGAGCATCTGATGCGTAAAGAAAAGATCACCAGAAAGGAATATCTGGAACTGGCGCATGGTTTCAATCCCACAAAATTCAATGCGGAGCAGTGGGTCCTTGATGCAAAAAAAGCGGGTATGAGATATATGATCATCACCTCCAAGCATCATGACGGCTTTGCTATGTATGATTCAAAAGTTTCCGACTTCAATGTCGTCCGGCAGACTGTCTGGAAGAAGGACCCCATGGCGGCGCTTTCCGCTGCCTGTAAGAAGTACGGGATCAAATTCGGGTTTTATTATTCGCATGCGTTTGACTGGGAGCATCCGCTGGCCCCGGGAAATGATTGGGAATACAGCAATCCCGGGGGCGATAAGGGGTTGTATGGTGGTATCCGCTGGTATGACCTGCATCCGGAACTGTTGGCCAGGGCGCGGCATTATGTTGACGAGAAGGCCATCCCGCAGATAAAAGAGCTGATACAAAAATATCATCCGGATATCTTTTGGTTCGATACACCCGGCAAGCTGCCTTTTTCCGAGAACCTCCGGATATTACAGGCTATCCGGGAAGTGGATCTCCATGTCGTGGTGAACGGCCGGCTGGCAAGGGCGGATACCAGTTTTGGGGATTATAAGAATACAGCTGACAGACCTGCGGAGTTTTATCCTGTCACAGGCGACTGGGAAGCCATTCCCACCACCAACGAATCCTATGGCTATCATAAGTATGACAGCAGTCATAAACCTTCCGGCTTTTTTATACAGCTGCTGGCAAAGGCGGCTTCCAGGGGCGGCAACCTGCTGATGAACATTGGCCCGAAGGGCGACGGGACCTTTGATGGGAGGGACCTGCGCATTCTCCGGGGTATTGGAAAATGGATGGATGTCAACGGTGAAAGTATCTATAGTACAACGGCGGGTCCGTTGCCCCTGCAAAACTGGGGGGTGTCGACCCTGAAGGGCGACAAACTATACCTGCATGTTTTTGACTGGCCTGCCGACGGGCGGCTGTATGTAGGAGGGTTGAAAGGGGCCGCCGACAAGGTGTATATGTTGTCCGATCCTGTGCGGTCCCTGTCTGCGACTGCTGTCGATGGGAAGGACCTCGTTATTGACATTCCCCGTCAGGCGCCGGATACCGTCAACACTGTCATCGTGGTAGCGTTAAAAAAGGGTTGGCAGACGGACACTGTAAGCTATATCGCACCCAATATCCCTCTGACCCGTCTGCTGGCCTTTGATGCCGGACAGCATGGTAAGGGTTTTGGTTTTGGCGACGGAAAAGCAGGCCGTTTTTATGTCGAAGGGTGGAGCAATAAAGATCAGGCATTGAGTTGGAACTTCCGTACGGCGGCTGCGGCCAGTTTTAACATCACTATAAAGTACCGGGCGGGAGAAGGTTTTGGCGGAACTTATGAATGGGTGTTGGATGGCTTTCAAGGTGAGAGCAGGATCGATACGGGAGGCAAGGACATGGGAGTTCTTACCGCAGACCTGGGGGCTGTCTCGTTGAGCGCGGGTGTGCATGAACTGCGCATCAGGCCTGTCGACATACCCGGTCGTCAGCTGATGAGGTTGTTGGAAGTCGACCTGCAGCGGTCGTGGCGGAGAGGAGGAGTTTCTGTTTCCGCGGTCATGGCCGATGCGGAGCAACAGACCCGTCTGATGCTGCAGGAGATTGCCGCCATGGGTGGTCCTGGTGCAGCCGGGGCCGGCCCTGCGCCCGACAGTCCTTTTTCTCCCCGTACATTGGAGAATGGGCGTCTGAAGCTGGTGGCCTCCAGGGACTGGACCAGCGGCTTCTTCCCGGGACAGCTTTGGATGCTATACCAATATACGGGGAAAGAAGAATGGAAGAAGGAAGCGCAGACATTCACCGCCCGTATGGAAAAAGAAAAATTCAATGCCACTACCCATGACATGGGTTTTAAGATATACTGCAGCTATGGCACGGGTTACCGGCTGACAAAGGACGAAGCCTACAAACAGGTGATCATACAGTCGGCAAAGACCCTCGCTACCCGATTTAACCCACGTATCGGGTGTATCCGGAGCTGGGATCATCACCGTAACTTATGGGGATTCCCCGTCATCATCGACAATATGATGAACCTGGAATTGTTGTTCGAGGCTACGAAGCTCACGGGAGATTCTTCGTTCTATAAGATTGCCGTGACGCATGCCAATACCACGATGAAGAACCATTACCGTAACGATTACAGTTCATTCCATGTAGTGGATTATGATACTATCACTGGCAAGGTGGTGAAGAAGATGACCTGGCAAGGTTACAGCGATTCCTCTGCCTGGGCCAGGGGCCAAGCCTGGGGACTATACGCCTATACCATGTGTTATCGGGAGACAAACGACCCCCGTTATCTGCAGCAGGCGGAAAGGATCGCGTCCTTTCTTCTGTCCAGGCTGCCGGCGGACAAAATACCTTATTGGGATCTTAACGCGCCCAATTTCCCCGACGAACCCCGGGATGCGTCGGCGGCGGCGGTCATGGCTTCCGCCCTTTATGAGCTCAGCGGCTATAGCTTTATGGGAAATATGTACAAGCAGACGGCCGACCTGATATTGGAGAGTCTGACGAATGGCTACCGGTCAGCTGTAGGCGCCAATAGGGGATTTATCCTGCTGCACAGCACGGGCTCGAAGCCATCTAATTCGGAGGTGGATGTGCCGTTGAACTATGCCGACTATTATTATTTAGAAGCATTATTAAGATCAAAATAAAATTGTTTTACATATGAAGAAGTTACTAATAGTGATCTTGTTTTTCCACCAGGTGGTTTTCGCGCAAACCATCAGCCGCGATGAAAGAATGGAGTGGTGGAGGGACGCACGATTCGGCATGTTTATCCACTGGGGCGTTTATGCTGTTCCCGCCGGAGTCTGGCAAGGACATCAGATCGGACATGGCGGAGAATGGATCATGAACAGGGGGAAGATATCTGTCGCTGACTACCAGCAAATGGCCCGGCAATTCAATCCTGTAAAATACAATCCTGAAGCGTGGGTCAGGATGGCAAAGGAAGCAGGCATGAAATACATCGTCATCACGGCCAAACACCATGACGGCTTTGCCCTCTTTTCGACCAACGCCAGCAAATGGAATGTAGTGGATGCCACCTCTTACGGCAAGGACCTGTTAAAGCCGCTGGCGGCGGCCTGTCGCAAATACGGCATCAGGCTGGGCTTTTACTATTCGCAGGCGCAGGACTGGAACAACCCGGGTGGCGCCGCGGCGCGAAAGGCGGCTTCGGAAGGCTGGGCAAATCCCGACTCGACCCGTATAGACGCTTACACAAAAGCGAACAGCGGGCATTGGGACCCGGCTCAGACGACGGACTCCATGGCGGATTATATCGATAAAGTGGCTGTCCCCCAGGTAAAGGAACTGTTGACCAATTATGGAGATGTGGCAGTGCTTTGGTGGGATACGCCGACAAATATGACGGACCCTATGGCGGAGAAGCTGCAGACGGTGCTATCCCTCCAGCCAAAGATCATTACCAACGACCGGCTGAAGCGCCCCAATTTTCCCGGCGACTACAAGACGCCTGAGCAGAAGATACCCAACCTGGCTGATCTTGACGGTAAGGATTGGGAGACTTGCATGACTATGAATGGCACCTGGGGATATAAGAGCTATGACAACAAATGGAAGACCCCAACGACATTGATCCATAATTTGGTGGACATCGCTTCAAAGGGGGGGAACTACCTGCTCAATGTAGGGCCTACTGCCGAGGGTGAATTCCCTCAGGGCAGCATCGAGGGGCTGAAGGCCATTGGGGCCTGGATGAAGGTGAACAGCGAAGCCATTTATGGTACGAAGGCCAGTCCTTTTGGGTTGTTGCCGTGGGGACGTTGTACAAAAAAAGCGCAAGGGGGGAATACCCTTCTTTATCTCTCCGTATTTGACTGGCCGGCCAATGGCAAGCTGACCGTGCCGGGGTTGAAAAATTCTGTGATCAGGGCGCAGCTGTTGTCAGACGGAAAAAGCCTTACTACGTCCGCCGGCGCGGATGGTTTTGTCATCAATGTGCCGGAGAAGGCGCCGGATGCGATAGCCACCGTCATTCGTCTTGAAGTGAGCGGAACATTATAAATACGCACGCATGCGCCTTATCCTGTTAATGTTTTGTATCGCGGCCTGTCTGTGTGCGGGCGCGCAGCGGGTACAGAATGCCCGTCAGATCATCGATAACGTGCGGCATAACAGCAATTACCGGAGCGCCTTTTTATCTCCTTCCCGGCAGGTGAACCTGAATACGGAATTTTCTTTTATCGAGATTACCACCAGATCCGGGAATGGCGTGTTTATTATACGGTCATTATCCAGGGCAGTGATATGAATGGCAGCATCGGCGTTCAGATGAAAAAGATAATTATTTCTGACAGGGTGGCCCGGTAAATGGTTTAAAGTAAAGCCAAAATTGCTTGTTAGTAGGGTAATTAAACGGAATGACACAGGGGTAAGTTATGCTTACTTGCAGCGACGGACCCATGGTCCGTCAATACTATAAACTAACGGCTATATGAAAAAAAAACCTTTCCCTCTCTCCTGTCATCTGTTTATCCTATTTCTATTATTCTCCTTTATTGCCAATGCCCAGAAGAAGAGTCTTCCACCTGGTCCCGAGGAGAGTCATAGGGTAGGAGGTACCGTACAGGATGCCAAGGGCAATCCCTTGTCCGGCGTCAGCGTCACCGTCAAGGGGACGGGTATGGGAACCACCACGGACAGCAGCGGCAGATTTCGCCTCTCTGTCCCCGGCCCGGAGTCCGTGCTGGTATTCTCATCGGTGAGCTATGAGAACAGAGAGGAAGTGGCCGGCAGGAAGCAGAAGATGCTTATTACATTGAACGAGTCCGGCAACAACATGAACGATGTCATCGTCATTGGTTATGGAACGGCCAAAAAGAGAGATCTTGCCGGTTCCATCACTTCCATCTCCGCCAAACAGCTGGAAGAGCGCCATCCGGCCAGCCTGGGAGATGCGCTCCAGGGCATGGCGGCGGGGGTGCTGGTGACTACCAGTTCCGTACCGGGGGCGCAGCCGAATATCCGGATACGTGGTTATTCTACTTTCTCCAGCGCCGGCAATAACCCTTTGTATGTCATAGATGGGGTGTTGTCGGATAATATGGATTGGGTCAATCCCAACGACGTGCAGTCCGTGGAGATCCTGAAAGATGCCGCTTCTGCCGCCATCTATGGTTCACGGTCGGCCAACGGCGTTATTATCATTACTACAAAGAGAGGGTTGGAAGGCAAACCAAGGATCAATGTACAGTATCTGCATACATCCGGTGTCCTTGCCCACAAGTTGCCGCAGGCCAATTCTAAAGAGGTGCGGATGTACCGGCAGGAACAGAGCCCGAACAATCCTGCAGCCGGAGGCAATATGGACTCTCTTAACCCCAACTTCAATGCAGACAATGACTACCAGGATGTGCTTACCCGTTTGGCCCGGAAGAACCAGGTGGACTTTGGGGTCAGCGGAGGTGGAAAAAACATGAATTACTTTACGAGCATAAGGGCATTGGACGATCAGGGGTTGGTGTTGAACAGCTATGCCAAGTCCCTGCTGGTGAGGTCAAATATCGAGTTCTCGCCTTCTCCTAAGTTCAAATACACCAGCCGGCTCCAATTTGGGTATTCCACGGGTAACAGGATCGATGAAGGCAATACCATTTTCCAGGCTTTCCAGCGGCCGGCCAACTATGCCTTATATTATCCTGACGGTACGTTGACAGGCTATATCAGCGGCCGCCGGAACCCACTCTCTGTCGCGCTTTTACAGGTCAACAAATTTCAGAATTACCAGGGCACTTTATTCAGCCAGATAGAATATCAGTTTATTCCTTCCCTGCGGTTTACCACAAATGCGGTGGTCAACTATACGGAGGGCAGGACACAAGGTTTTTTGCCCAAGCTGCTGAGTTCGAACAATCCGCTGACGAACAGCGGGAGCGAAGGTTTTTCCAGGACGGTGAACTGGCAGTACCAGGCCTTCTTCAATTACAACAGGACTTTTGGCAAGGATCATTCCATTACGGGTCTGTTGGGTTTCAGTGCGGAGAATACGCAAACCAATAAAGCTTCCCTTGCCGACGTGAACTATGTCAACGAGGAGATACTGACCCTCAATTCCGGTACGCTTGTACCTTCCGGCACGACCACCAGCGCCACCGGCAACTCCCTGGCTTCTCTTTTTGGCAGGGCGTCGTACAGCTATAAAGGGAGATATATTGTCAATGCGCTTGTCCGGCGCGATGGTTCTTCCCGGTTTGGCGCTAACAATCGCTGGGGGAATTTTGTTTCAGGGGCGTTGGCCTGGCGGTTCACCGACGAACGATTTATGAGCTGGACAGGCGGTGTGCTGGATGACGGCAAACTGCGGGTGAGTGTAGGCCAGACGGGTAATGAGCGCATCGGCGATTTCGATGCCCAGAGCAAATATGATTTTGGCACCTTTTTTTACAACCAGCAGTCGGGTGTAGCGCCCAACACTACCATCGGCAATCCCAACCTGAAATGGGAAAGCACCCTGCAAAGCGATGTTGGGATGGATCTGAGTTTTTTTAGAGGGAGATTGCTTGTGGTGGCCGACTATTATATCAAGACCACCAGCGACATGTTGTACAGCCGGCCCCTGCCGAGAGAGACGGGATATGCCAGCGCCCGGGTAAATGTAGGCACCGTACAGAACAGAGGTTTTGAACTTGCCTTGACGGGACGGCCGTTGGTAAAAAAGAACTTTGATTGGCTGGTGACCTACAACCTTTCCATCGAAAGAGGCGTGGTGAAAAAGCTCAACGGCGGTCAGTCCTTTATCTCGGGTAACAGCAGCGATGCGGGCAATGCCGCCTGGCTCATCCGGGAGGGCGGCGCACTGGGCGATTTCTATGGCTGGCGGCAATTGGGGGTCTATGCTTATGATCAGTCCAATGCCTACAATGACAACTGGGAACGGCTGACGCCAAATTTTGACAAGAGCGGAAATTTCCTGGGATATACTTTTAAAGGACAACCCTACACGGGCACAGTACATAGCGTTTACGGCAGATCGACAAAACTGCAGGGTGGGGATGCCGAATTTGCCAATCTGACCAAGGACAGCGTCATCGACAATTCGGACAGGACCGTATTGGGGAATGCACAGCCGAAGTTTTACTTCGCTATCATGAACACCCTGCGTTACAAGCAGTTCACACTTTCCTTTACCTTCAACACCCAGTGGGGGAATAAGATCTACAACAATGCCGCGAGAGTGCTGGACGATTATGGTACTTCCAATATCATCCCCCAGCCCTATGTCATCTACCATATGTGGAGGAAGCAGGGGGATGTCACAGACGTACCGGTGTACCGCAGCAGCAGCGTGGGCAATGTACGCGTGAGCGACCGGTTTATCGAGGACGGGTCCTTTATCCGTCTGGCGTATCTACAATTGAATTATACGCTTCCGCCTGTCTTATCCAGGAAAATGTTCGCGCAGAGCGTCAATGCCTATATCTATGGCAGCAACCTTTTGACCTGGACCAACTATACCTGGTATGATCCGGAGTTCCCGTCCTCGGACCCCCTGCAATTGGGGCAGGACGGCGGCAATTATCCCCGTCGCAGGGAAATAGGTCTGGGGCTCAACTTCTACTTCTAACAATAAAAATATTGACATGAACAGATCATTTTATATTCTTATCCTAACCTCGGCGATCGCTTTTTCAGGTTGCAGCAAGTTCCTTGATAAGAAACCGCAGACCGAGATCAGGACCAGCGCCTTCTGGCAGACGGAAGACGATATCAAGGCTGCCATTGCGGGTATGTACAGCGGCATGCAGGATGTCTGCAGTACCAATTTCCTCTTTTGGGGGGACTCCCGCAGCGATAATTTTGTCGATAACCCCAAATACGGGAATGTAGTTTACTGTACGAATGGCCTTACTTCGGCCATCAACGGCAGCGACTGGAGCCCTTTGTATACGGTGATCGGCCGGGCTAACGACCTGTTGAAACATATTCCCCAGGTGAAGGCGCTGCAGCCCGGCATCGACCCCAAAGCCATCAACTACTATCTTTCCGAAGCCCGGAATGTAAGGGCTTATTGTTATTTCCAACTGGTGAAGGTATGGGGGGATGCACCTCTCTGGACGATACCTTTCGACAGTATCGGCATCGATCCCTATAAGACCAGGATCCCCGTGAATGTCCTGCTGGATAGTCTGATCATCCCCGATCTGCTGATGGCCCTGTCCTTGTCGGACCCCAATCAGAAGACGGTGTGGGAAGCCAACCTGGGGCTCACCTATGCCATGTTGATAGATATCTGCATGTGGAGACACGATAATGCCGGAGCCATCAGTTGGTATGACAAACTGGTAGCGTCGAAAAGATATAGCCTGGAACCTACCGCCACATGGAAAAATCTTTTTATCGCGCCCAATAAGACCGTGGAGAACATCTGGAGCATTTATTGGGACTGGACGACTGACGGGGGCGCAGGCATTTCCGGTCAGATCGGCGCCGGCAATACCAACAGCACACATAAGATATCCGATGTCATCTGGAACTATTTTTCCGCCACCGCCAATTCAAAGGACATCCGTGGCGCCCAATCCATCGATCTGAAAGTAAAGGCGCACGATAAGACACTAAAGTATTATGCCGTCAACCTGGATGCAAAAGGCGCGCAGATATACCCGGCCAACAACCAGGCCAATGTATATTTCCCTATCTATCGTTTTGCGGATATGATATTGCTGCGTGCCGAGGCGGCCAATGATCTCAATGACCGGACTACGGCGCTGACCCTGCTCAACCAGGTGCATACACGCGCCGGACTAACCGCTTATGCAGACACAACATTGCGGGACTCCGCTACTATGGGCAATGCCATCCTGAAAGAGCGGCAGTATGAGTTTTTTGCGGAAGGCCGCCGGTTCTTCGACCTGGTGCGCAACGGGGTCGTGGCGAAGGTAATGGACCCCCTTATCAAGATCCGTAAACCCGATGCTCCCGGCTTTGCCATCGACATGCGCACCATCCTATGGCCCCTGAGTATTACTGTGCTCAACGCCAATCCCAAGCTTGTTCAAAATCAACCTTACAATTAAAAATATTTATATGCTAAAAAGATCCATTATTTTTTTTACCCTGCTGGTGGTGTTTGCCGGATGTAAGAAGTTTGCCGGTCTAAGCCTCCAGGAAGACACCCAACACCACCCTTATCTGCTGGACCCGAATGTCAGGATGAACGCGTGGCAATATCTGCGACACAGGAGTGGTCTGGAAACCGCCACGGGAGGAGATTCGGTGTTTTATCAGATGTACCAGGCCGTGCTCTATTCCGGCATCGACACGAATGAGTACACCAGGAAGGACAGGACCTTTGTTTTTCTGCATAACAATGCCGTCCTCAGCTATACCAGCGTGACGCCTACGTTTGTGATCAACCCCGTCTGCTACTGGGCATATTACCAGGTGAAGGACCCGCTGGGCGATACCCTTCGTCCTGCTGTCTCATGGAGCGAATATACCCCCGCGCAGGTGAAGAGCTGGCTGCAATACCTGATTTTACAGGGGACCTATAACTACGACAACCTAACCCCCGTCGAAGTGACGGTGAACACCTTGCAGGCTCCGGGGACGGATACCCTGAACCCGCAGAGCATCATGATCCTGGAAAGGATAAAGGGTGGGGATGGCAATGGCAAGATCAGGATCAATGGTTTTGTCAACTCGGCTAATTACGTGGACGTACGCACGGGTGGAATATTGAGCACCAACGGGCCTATCCAGGTGGTGGATGCCTGTGTAGCGTATAAGTCTCAATAGGCGCCGGCTATAACATTACATGCTATAAACTGCCATTATGAAGAAAATACTATGTATCTGTCTTTCCTTTCTATGTGCAGCTGTCCTGTATGCGCAGGCTCCGGCTATAACGGTCCAGGGAAAGGTCGTCAGCCCGTCGGGCGAACCCCTGGCGGGCGTCTCAATCCTCGTCAAATCGAGAAACACGGGTGGCGCCACGGGTCCTGACGGGAGCTTTAGGATCAGCGTTCCACCCAACAGCACTCTTGTCGTCTCTTACACAGGCTATCTCAGCAAGGAGATAAGGCTCGGCGCAACGGACCGTCACGACCTCAGCATTGCCCTGACTGAAAGCAAGAACGACCTGGACCAGGTGATCGTAGTAGGATATGGCACCCGAAAAAAATCGGATGTCACGGGCTCCATTACTTCCATCTCGGAAAAGTCCATCCAGGATGTGCCGGCAGCGAACCTCAGCCAGGCGTTGCAGGGTCAGGGGGCGGGTATAGACATACAGAAAAAGAACGGGAACAGCAAGCCGGGGCAGTCTCCTACCATCCTTATCAGAGGCGCCCGGAGTGTAAAGGCGGGCAATGATCCTCTCATCGTCATTGATGGAATACCCTTTCAGGGTGATATAAACGATGTCAATCAGGATGACATCTCTTCGGTGGAAGTGTTAAAGGATGCTTCTTCCACTGCTATTTATGGGTCTCGCGGCGCCAATGGAGTCATTCTGGTGACTACCAGGCGGGGCAGGGCAGGTGCAAAACCAACGGTGACCTACAGTGGCTATGCCGGTTTTTCCAAGTGGCTGGGGGAATATCCCATGATGAACGGATCGCAATATCTGCAGCTAAAGAAATGGGCTACCTTTCTTGGCAATCCGGGGACCTATACTTCACCCGACGACCCGGCATTGCTCACCGTTGCGCTGGCGCCTGAAGAAAGGCAAGGTGTAGCCATGGGACGCAGCACCGACTGGCAGAAGCTGGTGTACAAGAGTGGAGTCAGTACCAATCATCAATTAGGCGTTTCCGGTGGTACGGATAATACCCAGTACGCATTGGGTGCGGGTTACTATAGCGAGACTGGTATTTATCCTGGTCAATCTTTCCAGCGGTATACTTTGAAGTTGAGTGTGGACCAGAAGCTGGGCAATTATGTCAAGATAGGGCTCAGCTCTCTCAATACTTATGCCGTCACGAAGGGACCCAGTGTCAACCCCATGGGACAAGCCTTACGGGCCAGCCCATTGGTGTCCCCTTATGATTCCACTGGTAAGCTGATCAACGGTTTTTTGCCGGGCAGCGCCAACCAGGTCTGGAATCCTCTGGCCGACTTTTTACCGGGCGCTTCCGTAGAGAAGGGCAGCAGGCTGGGAACCTTTTCCACCTTCTACGTGGAGGTCAGTCCTGTGAAAGGTTTGAAGTACAGGTTCAACGGCGGGGCTGAAGTAAGGTCTGGCACCTATGGTAATTTTTATGCCAGGAACACCACCAACAACCTGGGGGTCATGTCCACGGCAGAGGACTCTTCCTTTCAATCCACCAGCTATACGTTAGAGAACCTTATCATTTACGACAAGACCATCGCCCAAAAACATAAGATCAATTTTACGGGGCTCTATAGCTTTCAGAATTATACTCCCCAGGGTACCGACTTCAAATACAGTAATCTTTTGTCAGACCAAGCCCAGTACTTCAACCCGGCCTTTGGTTCGAATTTTACAGGGAGAGGGAATTTGCTGCCCTGGGCTATCATTTCTTATATGGGCAGGATCAACTATAGCTACAACGATAAATATCTACTGACACTCACCATGCGTTCAGACGGGTCCTCCCGTCTGGCTCCCGGCAACAAATACCACGTATTCCCATCTGCCGCAGCGGCCTGGAATATTATCAAGGAGTCTTTTATGTACAGTGTAAGAGCGGTGTCCAACCTCAAACTGAGAGCAAGTTATGGATCGGTGGGGAACCCTGCCATCGATCCCTATCAGACGCTGGGCGCGCTGACCAACGTGCCTTATAACTATGGGTCCACAGTGACGACGGGGCTTTATCCCACCTCTGTGGCCAATCCCAATCTTTCGTGGGAATATACCGCCACGGCCAATATCGGCGTAGACTTCGGATTTTTTCAGAACAGACTTTCCGGGTCTATCGAGCTGTATCATGCCTGGACAAAAGACATGATCATGCCTGTTACGCCTCCCGCCACTTCGGGTATCCCCAACCAGATCCTCACCAATATCGGCAAGAGCGAGAACAAGGGGGTCGAGTTGCATATTGCTGCCGAGATCATCCAGGCGAGGAACAGTCATCAGGTGGGCTGGTCGGCGGATGTCAACTTCTTTATCAACAGGGGGCAGATAACCCAATTGTTGCCCACCATCAATACTACCGTGGACGGCCGTCCGGCGGACCTTGCCAATAAATGGTTTGTGGGCAGACCCATCGGCTCTATTTACGATTATCAGCGGATAGGCATCTGGCAGGCAACTCCTGCGGACTCCGCCGCCGCCAAGGCCCTAGGGCAGACCATTACGGGCACCAAGTCCGTCATCGGTCAGGCGAAGATCGCTGACCGCAACGGCAATAAGGTCATCGATGCGGGGGATCAATACATCATCGGCACGCCACAGCCTAAATGGGAAGGCGGTACGACTCAACGTATCACTTATCGCAATTTTGACTTTACCATCGTAGCATTTGCCCGCATCGGAGGAATGATCTCCTCCGCTATGTTTGGCGCAGGCTTTGTCAATACTATGCAGGCCAATTATAATAACCTGAATGTCGCCTACTGGACCCCGAACAACCCCACCAATGCATGGCCAAAGGCCAACTCTGCGCAAACCAATCCGACCAATCTTTCCACCTTTGGATATTTCGACGCCACTTTTCTGAAGATCAGGAGTATGAGTCTGGGCTACAGCATTCCTGCCGGTCTGGCAAAAAAATGGGGTATGAAAAGCGTACGGTTCTATGCCACTGCAAAGGATCCGTTCATCCTCTTCTCTCCTTACCGGAACAAGTATCATGGATTGGATCCGGAGGCCAGCGGTCCCAAGTCATCCACCGACCCGACGGTGACATTAAACCTGGATACGCCTCCTTCCTGGTCAATGCTTTTTGGTCTGAACGTAACTTTTTAATGTCTGTAAACTTATTGTATGAAGACACTTATGCTTAGAAGAACATATTTACTGCCATTGCTGGTCCTGTTGGCGGGACCGTCCTGTAACAAGCAATTGCAGGAGAAGCCCCAATCTGTCTTAACCCCCGACTTCTTTAAGTCGGCCCAGGGCTTCCAGTCCGGGCTGGACGCGGCCTATGCCGGCATGCGGAACCTCTGGGGTACGGAAAACCTCTTTACCATCACCTGCATCGGCACAGATGAATTTATTACGGGCAATGACGGGACAGGGAATAATATCAACTATTACAGCAGCGGCTATCTGCCTTCCGACGGCAAGACCACAGCTGTCTGGAACAACTGTTACACCTTTATCAACACCTGTAACGGGCTGGTGGACTTTGGTCCTGCTCTTACCGGGATCGACAGTACAAAGAAGCTGGGGATGTTGGGGGAAGCCAAGTTCCTCCGGGCAAACTATTATTTTGCGCTCGTACAGTTCTGGGGTAATGTCACCCTGAACAAGCACTTTCAGAGCACACCCACTACAGCTGCACAACGCGACCCCCGCGCCGATGTGTATGATCTTATCGTCCAAGATCTGAAGGACGCCATTACCGTATTGCCGGCCAGCCCGGTGAAGGGCGGGGTATTGCCTGGTAAAGCGACCGCGGCTGCCGCCCGGCATCTGCTGGCCAAGGTCTATCTGACGAGGGCCAGTTCCAATGCAGGTCACCCGGACGATTATCAGAATGCCTATGCGATGGCTTCGGGTTTGATCAATGACAGGGCTTCTCTGGGATTGGGTCTGTTACAGGATTTTGCCAGTGTATTCCAGGAGGGTAACGAAGCCAACCAGGAAGTACTCTGGACCGTCCAGCATACTTCCAACCTTGCTTATAACGGATCTCCCACCCAGAACAGCAGTGGTCCGGACAATGTGCTGGTGCATATGTGGGTGCCCAAGTATGAAACCTTTGTTCAGGGCATGCAGCGGGATATTTTAGACGGAAGACCCTATATACGCGCCGTACCCACCCGTTGGCTGACGGATACGGTGTTCAGGGACAAGACCAACGACACCCGGTATAACAAGACCTTCCAGACTGTCTGGTATTGCAATAATGCAGCAGGCATCCCGGTGTGGTCCAACCCCGTCCCCCCGGGTATCGATCCTTCGCTGGCCGGCAAGCCAAAGTTTAAGCTGGGAGATACCGCCTGTTACATGCCGGGTATTGATACGCCGGATGCCGCGATCAAGACCGCCCGCTATTTGCTCATGCCTCCACGGAAATATAATATCCAGATGAGCCCTTATATGCGAAAATATGTGGATACCAAGCGACCGGATATGAATGCACCCTCCATTCGCCCTGTCATTGTATGGACCTTGTCGGAAACATATCTCATCGCCGCAGAGGCGGCCTATATGATTGGTCAGCCAACGACGGCCCTGGGGTATATCAACACCATTCGTGAAAGGGCTGCTTATCCCACGGGTAATGCGTCGTTGATGGATGTGACGGAAGCCGATCTGTCGCTGGACTTTATCCTGGACGAACGCAGCCGCGAGCTTTGCGGGCAGATGGTAAGATGGTGGGACCTGGTGAGGACGCGTCAGCTACTACCCCGTGTTATTGCGCACAATTCCGACGGGAGGGCCAATATCGTCCCGAAGGATACGTTGAGGCCTATTCCTCAAACACAGATGAATGCGGTGACCTCCGGTCCGACGTATGGGCCGATGGGGGACCCGCTGTGGAATTAATGACATTATCGTTTTTTTGTAAGATCGACCATTTTATCTTTTGCCAGCACGATCTCCGTCCCTGCCAGGAGGAAGGCGCCCAACCCGTGTGTGTCATTCGTTTCCCGCGGGCGGGTGTAATAGAAGCGGATGTCTTCCGAGATATTGGTGCCTATACAGACGTCCTGCAGCTCGCCTTCGGCCGTCACTTTCCCTGTGAGGCCTTCCCAGCCATTCTGAGCGATGGTGATATAGCTTTTGTCTATCCATCCTTTGTTGACGGCATGCGCCACGGCATAGGTGAACATGGCCGTGACGGAGGATTCCAGATAGGAGTCGGGTCTGTCCAATACCTGGTGCCAGAGGCCACTGCTGTCCTGGTAGCGGGAGAAACCTTTTATCTGGCGGAGCAGGAGCCGGGTAAGTGCAGCCCGTTTGGGATGATCGGCGGGCAGGTAATCCAATAACATACTTTGGGCCAGGGCGAGCCAGCCATTGCAACGTCCCCAGCGGCCTACGCCATTCATGTTCTCATCGCTGTAATAGCAATGAAAGTAAAGACCAGTGGTGCTGTCGTATAAATAACGGTTAAAGTTTTCCACCTGTCGGATGGCGAAGTCAAAGTATTTCCTGTCGCCTGTGAGCTTGCCCATCCGGGCCAGGAAAGGGACGCTCATATACAGGTCATCCGCCCAGAGTGTCATATTATGCGGGTGGTTGCGGGACAGTGTGCCATCGGAGAGTTTGAGCTGTTTGTTCAGGATGTAGTCGCCTACTCTCTCCAGGTAGTCCATATAATCCTTTCGTTTGTCAAAACCATATACATCCAGCAACCCTGCGGACATGGCGCCGCAATCATCCAGAGAGCCTATACGGAACACAGGCCGGTATTCCGGGCTCTTTGCGCCAGCGTCGAATTGTTTTTTAAAGAAGTCGAGGTTGCTGAAAATAAGATCGAAATTCTTCCGGGAGTAATCGGAATATTTTGAGTCTTTTAGCACGGCAGCAGTCTGTACCATGCCTACCGTCAGCACGCCGTTGACATAGGCCCATTTGTTATACCTGCTTTCCGCCCTGACATCCGGAGAGGATGCGACCCCTTTCAGGGACTCGAATTTTTCTCCCGTTTTACTGTTGACGAAGCGGAAGCTGGTGGTTTGAATAATATGATCGGCTACCTTACGCACGAGCGCTTCGGCGTCTGTGGCTACAGACGTCTGCCGGGCTTTTAGTTGGGCGATGTATAGCGACGCAGGCTGCAACCCATCCTTATTCTGTCCTTCCCATTCTCCGTCAGGCCTGTCTTTCAGCCGTCCCTGAACCTTGCCGCCTTTCAATCCTATGCAATAGTTCCTGCCGGAAACCCAGGGGTTTTGTACCGCCGCCTGTTTGGCAGTACAGTTCCACAATATCTGCGATACGCCGGACCAGCCGTGGCCGCTGCCCCAATTGCCCCTGTCCTGTATGTTGATCTCTCCATCCGTGGTGATATTGTCGTAAAGGGTGCCCATCGCCCATCGATGATGCGGCCCGATGTCTGCATGGGTCCTCTCCGCGCTGCAGTGATAGAATACATTGGGGCCGCAGACCCGGGCGCCCGTCACATAGTCGTGACGTCCTTCCGTGGCATGACAGTCCGCAAATAAGTTCATCTGTCCTGTGTTGTTAAAGGAGTAGCGCCTGCCGCCGGTGATCTGTGATTTGGCGTCGAGACAGTTACAGCGAAGCACGGATATATTGCGCGAAAGGCTTTCCAGGTTTACACAGGAATAGCCAAAATATCTTGCCGTTACATCCCTTACCCAGCCGTTCTCCACCTTATTGAAGGATACCGCGTCCCATCCATGGTCTTCGTCGGTATCACCGGCGTATTCGGATTCACAATATAGATGCTCGATACCCACCTGTGTGATACGACCCTTGAAATGGTATTTGAAGATCTCCCCGCCACCGTAATGTTTGTCCATGGCCATTACAATGGGGTTGTCGATAGAGATGGTATTACCCTTAACGGCAGTGATCACCCGTTCAAAACGGAAATCGAACTCACCGGCCTGCCATTGTTTGGTGCCCTGACGTTCTTCGATGACGTCCATCTTTAAGTCGTGTACCCATGCGTCGGTGCCGGGACGGAAGACGATGATGCTGTCACCTGCCTTGTAGCTCGTCGCGTCGCGTACCTGGAAGGATTTGGCACCGGCCGGTACATAATCGTCGAGGACAGGTACACGGCTGTGTGCTTCTTCTTCGATGCCGCCGCTGCCGGAGACGTCGATGAGGGCCCTTTGGCCCTTTCCGGCGGCTATTAACTTTGTTTCATTCCCTTCGCCGCGCAGTACGATGCCGCCGGCATGGATGTGAAGCGTACCCGGTATCTTATATACGCCTTTTTTTATGAGAATGGCACCCCGGAACCCATTGGCGTCAGGATCTTTTGCGGAAACCTCGTCAATAACGGATTGAATGGCCTGCTGTGCGTCACTCCCATCGGAAGGGGATATTGTTTTTGCCACCGTCAACTCAGGCACAGGCTTGTCGCCCTGTTCATACCCCACCAGGCTAAAATCGGGGATGGTATTGCCTTTGTCATCGGGGACATATTGCAGCCTGCCATCTGTGGTCAGATGAAGGAGCTTTGATTCCCAGTTGGATGTCCCGGGCTGAAAGGACATGAGTATGGCTGTTGCCAGCAGCGGAAGATATTTATTTGGCCGGTTGAATGTATACATGGTATAATATTCCGATAAATTTGAAATATCAGGAAGCATATGCCAGGATAGTTGAATATTTTGCTAATTATATAAAGTAAACGCCTCGAAAATAGTGTTCTATTGCACTGGTGTTTGTCACCTATCTATAGCCATATGCAGAAGATCATTTTCCTGGCCTTGTCCCTATTGGCCTTTCGCCTGCTGCCCCTGGCAGCTACTGTACCTTCTTACGTCGTAAAAAGCCCGAATGGGTCGCTGTCCTTTGAGCTTATTCCCGGAGATAAGGATTTGACATTTAGCGTCCATGCCGGAAAATTGACCATTGTAGGTCTTTCCCCGTTGCGTTTTTCCCTGGACGGCGTCTCTCTGACGGAGGGGGCCGCTATCCGGGATAACCGGCAGTATAAGCTAAGCGAGAAATACCCCTGGCTGGGCGTGCATTCGGTGGCTGTGAATGAATATAATGGGTTGGAGCTGCAGGTGGTGCATGGCGCCGTAGCCTATACGCTGGATATACGGGTATTTAATGACGGGGCGGCGTTTCGCATTGTTGTGCCTGGCGCGGAGTCCGACGCACGGGTGCCCGATGAGGCCACGGTATTTAACTTTCCCGGCGCTTCGTCCCTATGGTACCACGATATGGTAGGGCATTATGAGGGCGTGCATGTAAAAAAAGAATTATCACAGGTGCAGGCGGGAGAATGGGTAGCCCCTCCCGCCACCCTTAAGTTACCGCAAGGAATATATGTTGCTGTTACAGAAGCAGCCCTGCAGCGCTATAGTGGGATGGCCTTGCAGGCAGATGGGAAAAGTGGGTTGGTGTTGAGAATGGCACAGCATCAACCTGCCTCCCATCCATATGTGTTGCGTTACAGCGCCGAGGATGTCGCCCGGCTGTCCCAGCCTGCCGTTGTAAAAGGGGTTATTGCCACGCCCTGGCGGGTGGTAATGGTAGGAAAGGACCTGAATGCGATGGTGAATAACGATATCCTTCATAACCTTTGTCCCGCACCTGACCCTTCCTTGTTCCCTCAGGGGAACCAGACCCCCTGGATACGCCCCGGCCGCGCTGTCTGGAAATATCTCGATGGAGGAGGGGACGGGACCGTCGAGGTTATGAAGAAATTCACCGATCAGGCGGCTGAGCTGGGTTTTGAGTACAATATCCTCGAAGGGTTCTGGAGGAAATGGACAGACGAGCAGATAAAGGACCTGGTGGATTATTCCACAAAAAAGCACGTCGGTATCTGGCTTTGGGTGCATTCAAAAGAGCTGCATGACCCGGCTGTCCGCGCATCCCTTTTTAAACATTGTCACGACCTGGGTATTGCGGGGTTGAAGATTGATTTTTTTGACCATGAGGCGAAGGAAGTTATCGATCTTTATGATGATATCTTAAAGGAATCCGCGGAGCAGCAGTTGCTGGTGGATTTTCATGGAAGCAATAAACCCACGGGGCTTTCCCGTACCTGGCCTAATGAGATGACCAGGGAGGCTGTGAAGGGTATGGAAGCCAGCAAGCTGATGGACAGGGCCACGCTTCAGACGACGATACCTTTTACACGGATGCTGGCAGGGCCTGCCGAATACACCGTTGTGATGTTTGGCGAACGACGCCGTAACACCAGTTGGACACACCAGGCCGCCAGCGCCGTGATCATGGGCGGCGAACCTATGCTGACCTATGCTGCCAATCCCGCCAATCTTTTATCCAGTCCTGCCGTAAATATTATTAAGGATATTCCTGCGCAGTGGGACGAAACCATTGTCCTTCCTCCTTCGGAGATAGGAGAGATAGCGGCTTTTGCCCGCAGGAAGGGCTCCCAATGGTTTGTAGCCGTCATGAATGGGGGTACGCCCCGGAAAATAAAAATACCGCTGAAATTCCTTGGCGCGCCTGTCACCGCATCTATTGTAAAGGATACGCCCGGTAATCCTGCTGCGATGCAGGTGGAACAGGCTTCTTTAAAACCCTCGGATGAGGTCAGTCTCGATCTGGAAGCCGGGGGCGGTTATTTGATGGAATTAAAAGCAGCAGCCCCTATTGTCTACAATGTGCTTGATTATGGCGCTAAAGGAGATGGAAGAACGCCGGACGGGGATGCGATCAACAAGACTATTGAAGCGGCGGCCAAGGCCGGTGGCGGCACCATCTTTTTCCCCGCCGGCAGCTATCTCACGTATACCATCCGACTGGCCAGCAATATATCGCTGTATATCGACCAGGGCGCTACGATCATTGCCGCGGCGCCTGTGAATAAGACGGGCTATGACAAGCCGGAACCCAACCCTTTTGATAAGTACCAGGATTACGGTCACAGTCATTGGAGGAACAGCCTGATCTATGGTGAAGGGCTGCATGATATTTCTATTCTGGGGCAAGGACTCATCTGGGGTAAGGACCTGACGAGGAGCTCAAATGTCCCTGAAGGCGGAGGTAATAAGGCCATCAGTCTGAAGCTTTGTCATAATGTCACCATCCGGGATATATCGGTGCTGCATGGAGGGCACTTTGCTATCCTTGCCACGGGGGTGGACAACCTCACCATCGACAATATGAAGGTGGATACGGACAGGGATGGGTTTGATATCGATTGTTGTAAGAATGTGCGGGTTTCCAACTGCACGGTCAATTCCCCATACGACGACGGCATCTGTTTAAAGAGCTCGTTTGGTCTGGGTTATGCCAGAGCGACGGAGAATGTCACCATCACCAACTGTCAGGTCAGCGGGTATGATGAAGGCACGTTGCTGGATGGGACCTTTAAACGGGAGCATAAAAAATACTCCGACAGCACCACGACAGGACGCATCAAGATGGGTACGGAATCCAATGGCGGATTTAAGAATGTCACTATTTCCAACTGTGTGTTTGATTATTCACGGGGACTTGCACTGGAAACTGTGGACGGCGGATTGCTGGAAGACGTCACCATCACCAATATCACCATGCGGGACATCGTTAACGCGCCCATTTTTATACGTCTGGGCGCCAGGATGCGGGGACCCGACACCATCCCCATCGGGGTTTGCCGCAGGATCACCCTCAGCAATATCGTCGTCTACAATGCGGATTACCGGCATGGGGCCATCATCAGCGGGCTGCCAGGCCATCCCATCGAAGACCTGGAGATGAGTAATATCCGTATTTATTACAAAGGGGGTGGTACGGCAGATATGGCTACCCGTGAGGTGCCTGAATTTGAGAAAGACTATCCGGAGCCATACCGTTGGGGGAAGATGCCGGCTTATGGATTTTTTATACGCCATGTAAAGGACGTACGGATGCATGATGTGGCCATCATTTTTATGAGCCCTGAACAACGACCGGCATTTATCCTGGATGATGTAGAAGGGGCTGACCTGAGGCAGGTGCGTGCGCAGAAGACGGCGGGGATCTATATGATAGACAAACATCTCGACAGGGCGGAGAAGACTTTGCTATAATTTTATGTAATTTCATTTTGTTGGCGGAATGAGGGTTCAACGGAAGTGAAACCCTACATGGAATATCAAACTCTGGTTATAAATCTTCCATTGCTGCTGCAGACGTGTATCTTCCATCACCGGCACGAAACCTCTTTTAAAAAAAGTTCCGATGGTAATACCATTCTTACATTCATATTCCACTCCCGCGACAAAGCCCGCATCATATTTTTGCCGATACCCTCCCGGTGATACTGCGTTGCCAAAGATACTTTTATCGACATAAATATCCCCATTGGGTCCCATACGTTCGATACTGGACCTGATCAGCGCACTGGCAAAAAGCCCTGCATGGATACGTAGCTTTTTATAATATAAGGTTGGACTGAGGGGTTGTACCGTCAGGTACAGGCTTTTGAATTTACTGTCAAACTGCTTTCCTGATAAACTGTCTTTTATTCGCAACACTGCACCACTTTGGGCTATCGATATCTCTGAACTGAGCCCGAAATGTTCTGTTAACCTGGTATATATTGCTATTGACGCAAAGAAGCCCTGTAGAGGAACCGTTTTCCCCGCAGGCGATAGAAAATGGATGTCATCACCCTTTAGCCAATTGGTTGTATAGCCTGCCTTCAATCCAAAGGTAGTGTTGATCCTGGCGGCTATCAGGTTTGCGATAGAAGAGCTGTCCTGTTGGCCAAAGGTAATTTCACAAAGACACACCAGTAGAAAGACCGGCAATATTTTATGCAGCATAGTATGATAAATTAAATTATAAATAAATATCCCAGATCCCGGCGGCCCTCTCCAGTTCCACCAATGTCACCCCCAGGTTATTAAGCGACTCATGATAACCTTGTATCAACGTATTGTAGGTCCTCCGGGCGTTGAGCACGTCTAATAAATTGGTTTCCCCGGCAACATAGCTATATATTTTCCCATCCAGTGTTTTCTGCGCATCCTCCAAAAGACCTGATCTGTAATGTTGTACCTGTTGTTTTGCCGAGACATAATTATAGTAGGCTGCAGTTACTTCGGCCTTCACCTGTACCTCAGCCTGTCGATATCTCAGGTCGGCCTGTTGTATGGAATACTGCGCGGTTAAAAGTTCCGCCCTATACTTGCTGGAAAATTTTAATGGTATAGTTATGCCGGCGCTTACAACAGAGGTAGATGGGGTAGGAGATACCTGGTTCAGGACAGCCGCATTATTTGCCAGTCCCATATTCAACCCAAGGTCAATCATTCTGTCTGCCTTAGCCAGCCGGAGCATATTACCTGCAACATCCTTGTTTTTGAGGGCAGCCATTATATCCGACCTGTTCTGGGCGGCTACATTGAGCAAATCATGAAGACTGAAGTCCTTTTCCGGCATGACGATGTTATTTTTGGGGGAATACAACGTGTCTGAATGTTTTCCCATGAACGTTTGCAGGGTTACCAGCGCGGCTTTCCAGTTTGCCTCCGCCTTGTATACATCATTCAGAAAAGCGGCGGCTTCCAGCTTACTTTGACGTGCGTCGATCTCCTTTATTTCCCCTAATTTATATCTGATGCTATCAGCCCTGGCCAATTGCAGCATGCTTTCATATGACCCTTTTGTCACTTTTAAAATATCCTGCTGTAAAAGCACCTGTAAATAGACGATGGTCCCGTCAGCTCTCAGGTTCCGGAAGAAATCGTCAACAAGAAAGCCTGTTAGTTTTAGTTGACTGGAGGCTAATTCGCCTCTCGCTTTTCTTTTACCCCCCAGCTCTAAGAGCCAGTTGACGGAGGAATTAAAACCGTAACCCATTTTCATTCTTTTTTGTCCATTGTCTACCCAGTTAAATGTAAGGGACGGGTCCGGGAAAACTTTAGCGGCTTCAATAGCGGCCTGCGCAAGCTGGATATTGAATTTTTCGGCTGCATAAGAAAGATTACTGCTGCGCACCATTGACAAGAACTGTGCGTGGGTAACCTGTGTGACCCTGAAAGCTGTGTCTAAAGGGGTTTGTGCGGATAAACAAGTGACGATCAATTGAAAGATCATCGTAATTATATAGCGTCTGGTCATGCCTGTTTTTTTATGATTTTTTTTCCACCAGGTAGTACAATGCCGGCAAAACGAATAATGTGATCGTTGTAGCGGCAAGCAAGCCATATACGATTACTGTAGCCAGCGGGCGCTGCACATCTGACCCGATGCCCGTGGCGAGCGAAGCCGGTAATAACCCCAGAATAGCAACCGTGGCCGTCATCAGCACCGGCCGGAACCGGTTCACGGCGCCTGTCAGTACCGCCATTTTTAGATCCATTCCCTGCTTTCGTCTGTCGTTGATATTGGATACCATGATCACACCGTTCTGTATGGCGACACCGAACAAGGCGATAAAACCGACCGCGGAGGAGACGTTCAATGTCATTCCCCTGATATTCAGGGCCAGCATACCCCCAAAAAGCGCCAGGGGGACAACGCTGAGGATCAAGGCTGCCTGTCTAAACCGGCCGAATGCACCAAATAATAAAAGAAACATGGCGGCAAGCGTTAATGGAATGACTATTGCAAGCTTTGCATAAGCACGCTGCTGATTTTCAAACTGCCCTCCCCATACGATCCTGTATTTTGAGTGGTCGTATTGAATATTTTTATCAATACTTCCTTGCGCTTCGTGTAAAAAAGAAGAAAGGTCCCTCCCACGCAGGTTTAGCTTTACTGTCAGATGCCGTTGGTTCATTTCCCTCGTGATGATGCTCTCCCCTGTGGTCATTGTCACGGTAGCTATTTGCGAAAGCGGGATCCTGGCGCCGGTGCTGGAGGTGAGGAGCAGCCCCGCAATTTTTTCGGGTGAGTTCCTGGCATCCTCTTTATAGCGACAGATGATATCATAGACTTTATTGCCCGCAAACAGTTGGGATATAGCCTTTCCTCCAATGGCCACTTCTATCAGTTCAGTCAGATTACCTATATTCAAACCATACCTGGCCACGGCGTCCCTGTCCACTTTTATCTGGAGCTGTGGTAATGGCGGTTCCTGGTCAATTGCCAGATCTGCCGAACCGGGAATGGACTTTAGCACGCCCTGTACGCTTTCCGTCAACCTGCGGGTGCCCGCAAAATCATCCCCGTATACTTTTACAACCAGTTCGCTATGCGCCCCGGAGATCATATCCATGACATTGTCTATCATAGGCTGGCTGAAACCGACCGTATAACCGGGCATTGATGCGTATTCTTTTGCCAGTTCATTAATAAGATCGGCCTTGGTCTTTCCCTTTTGCCAGTCTTTATACGGCCGTAGTCCTATATAACATTCAAAATGCGATGCGGACCAGGGATCCGTCCCATCGTCGTTGCGACCTGCATGCACCATGATATTGGACACTTCATCATGCAGCATCGTTCTTTTGCGTAGGGTATCGCTCATTTCCTGCGATTTGCGGATGGATAACCCTGGCGGGATCTGAACCTGTAGCCAGATAGAGCCTTCATCCAGGCTTGGTAGAAATTCTTTACCCACCATCAGAGAAAGGCAAATTGCTGCTGTCAATACCAGCGTCAACGGAAACAGGACCTTTTTTGGTCTGGCCAGCACTTTCCCCATTCCTTTCGCATAAAACGCCGAAAGTCTTTCCAGCCACTTATTATGATAGAGTTTTCCGGGCTTTCGGTAGACGGCGTAGGCCAGTCCCGGTATGAGTAACAATGCAACAAGCAATGCTCCCGCCAGGGCGAAACTTACCGTAAAAGCCATCGGGGTAAATAATTTCCGTTCAACCCTTTCAAACGCGAACAGGGGTAAATAGGCTGTAATAATAATAATGGTCGCAAATAAAACGGGTTTTGCCACCAGCGCAGCTCTCGCGGCAATGGATTGTTCGGCTAATTCTTCCCCGGGATCTTCCTCTCTTTTTTTCAGGATCGTCTCCATCATAACGATGGCGCCGTCGACAATAATCCCGAAATCTATGGCGCCCAAAGACAATAAATTAGCCGGGATGTTTGTAAAATACATCAATATAAAGGCGACCAGTAACGCCAGGGGGATTGTAATCGCCACGATAAAAGCGCCTCTCCAGCTTCCCAGAAAAACAATAAGCACCACTATCACCAATGCCATACCTTCCAGCAGCGTATGTGTTACGGTATTTAATGTAGTATTTACTAATTCGGTCCTGTCCATGTAAGGACGGATGGTGACGCCATCGGGAAGGATATGGTTATTCAGATCGTCTACTGCACGATGTATCCGTTGTAATACGGCTGACGGGTTCTCACCCTTCAGCAACTGCACAACCCCTTCGATGCTTTCGCTATGATCAACCTGTTTGTCTGTAAATCCGAGTATTCCTTTTTTTTCAAGCGCACCATATTTCAACTCTCCAACATCTTTCAAAAGTATCGGAAGTCCATTCACAGATTTGACCACTATGTCTCCTAACCCTTCCATGTCTTTTACCAGGCCAATCCCCCGTATGACATACCCCAGATCTCCCTGCGAGAGCACGCTCCCTCCTGCATTGGCATTGTTGCTCAATATAGCAGACTGGATATCGAACAGGGATATGTTGAACTGGTCGAGCTTTTGCGGCTGAAGCTCAATTTGATATTGTGTTGAAATACCGCCAAAGTTAGTGACATTGGTTACCCCTGCTTCTTGTTTGATCCTGGGAATAACTACCCAATTTTGCAGATCGGTTAATGCCCTTAAATCAAGGGTTCCGCTTTCAAGAATATATCTGTAGACTTCTCCGATGGGGGTGGTCAGCGGATCCAGACCGGGTTTTGCATTATAGGGAAGCACCAACGTATTTAATCGTTCTGAAACCCTTTGCCGGGCCCAATAGCTCTCCCGGTCATCATCAAATACAAGCGTTACGATGGAAAGCCCAAATGTGCTTTTGCTACGCATGACTTTTAGTCCCGGAGTGGCATTCAACACACGTTCGATAGGAATAGTGATCTGTTGCTCCATTTCCTCTGCCGCCAGGCCCGGGACCTGGGTGATCACCTGGGCGCTGACATCCGCAATATCCGGGTAGGCTTCAAGTGACAGGCTTTTCCATGAATAATATCCAAAAAGGCCAAGTAGGGAAAAAAGGGTTAGTAAAAGCCATCTTTTTTTTATGGCTGTCAGTATCAGTCTTGTCATAATGTAGATGTATTGAGGGTAGGGCTATCTTATCCCTGTAAACAGATAGGCGCCATCGCTGATGATAATATCGCCTCTTGACAGGCCTTTTGACACAAACGTCATCCCGGTGGTCGAGATCTCTGTTTCCACAGGCTGCCGGATATAGGTACCTGGCTTTAGCTGTTTGAAAACATATTGTTCATTGCTGCGCTGCAGAACGGCCTTTTCCGGGACGGAAATCGTCTTGACAGCGGTGTTTATAAAATCGACGGTGGCATACATACCTGGTTTAAGCAGGTTGTTTTTATTTTCACATTCAATAAGCACTTGTACGCTGCGGGTCGATTCATCCATTACTTTGTTTACATGGAAGATGCGGCCCCTGATCTCCTGTCCCGGTAGGGCATCTATATGGATCTTACAGTCCCGTAAAGACTGCAGCGAACCAATATTTTTTTCTTTTATTTGCCCGCTGACCCAGACTTTTGTCAGGTCGGCAACTATGGCAACACTTCCCGCATCGTTTTTTATATATTGGCCTACAACTATTTTATTGTCGATAACCTCCCCCGGGATCGGAGAGAACACGACCAGCGGCTGGCCCAGCACCAGTTTATCCGGATCGGCATTGAATAGCTTTATCCCCAGCCTGGCGTTGTCAAATTCTTTTTTTTCTATATCATACGCTGATTGAGCCTCTTCCAGGTCCTTTCGGGTGCCGACCCCATTGACACTCAGGTTGCGTTGCCGGCTTAATTTCTTTTCCGCAAGCGTCAACTGTTCTTTTTCCTGAAAGAATGTCTTCTGCGCCGACATAAAATCGGGAGAGCTGACCTCGAACAAAGGCGTTTGCGGGAGCACCTTCATCCCGAGCTTTATGTGGGATCTTATGACCCTTCCGGAAAACGGAGACGCAATCTCCGCATATTGATAGGGGATTGCTTTTATAACACCTGCTGTAAATAATTCCGGCGTATGCAGACCTTCCTGCGCAGCATAAATTTTTACCTTTTCCGACAGGGCATTTCCCTGAGGAATAATCAAAGTGTCGCCTTTAAATACGCAAACAGACTCTGCAGCCTGTTTTGTATGTGAGACGCATGAATTGAAAAGAAGAAGGATAGTAAACAGACCCATTAAATTTTTCATTGACGCTAATTTGATACCAGGGGTAAAACAGTATTCCCGAATGTCTACCTATCGGTCATCGATAAATTATTTGTTAAAACGATTCAGAAAGAGGGTGGAGCCATTCAGAAGCCATTTTTTCCGATTCGGTAGGATATTTCAGCTTCCTTTTTATCAATTGCTCAATTTGCGGAAATGAAATATTATACCCTGTTGATAACCTTGTTGATCATGAGGATGAATAGTTATGGCCAGATAACATTAAGCAGCCTTATTGGAGATAATAACAACTCCCCTATACGCTATGCCACGGTTAAGCTACACAGCCTGCCGGATTCCCTGCTTATTGGGTCAGGCTTTACAGACAGTCTTGGCAAACACTCTTTTTATGGGTTAAAAAGGGGGACGTATTATCTGGCTGTTTCGGTCCTGGGGTATAAAGACACTGTTGTGGCGCTGTCGCTTGATGGATCAGCGTCTGTGAAGACGCTTTTGCTCCAGTTATCAATGGATGTAAAAGCCTTGAAAGAGGTGACCGTACAACAAAGAAAAAAAGCCATTACAAACAGGGCGGGTAAAGTCACTGTTGACATTGAACAAAGCAAGCTTGCCCAGAGCCAGTCGGCGTTTGAGGTGCTCAAAAATCTACCCGGGGTGACGGTTAGCAAACAGGGAGAGATCAAACTGAAAGGGAGATCCGGCGTACAGGTGATGATCGATGGAGAGCCGGTGAAGATCGGGGACAATCAGTTAAAAGCGCTTCTCAGCGCCATGCCCTCTAATTCCCTGCAATCCATGGAAGTATTGGATCATCCCCCTGTAAGTATGGATGCTGCCGGGAGTGGAGGAGTGATCAATATCGTTTTTAAAAGAAAACCCCGAAAGGGGCTGGACGGGTCTGTAAGCTCGGGTATAGGGTGGGGCAGATATTTCAAAACCGATCATAGCGCTACCATCAACTATGGGAATAGTAAATGGAACCTGCAGGCACTACTTTCCTATGGGTATGATCATACCTGGGCGTCAGACAGCTCATACCGGGAAATACAGGGCGGCCCGAAAATGCAACAGATAAATAACGACCAACATATCAATAAATCCTATTTAGCCCAGATCGGCGTCGACCGTTATTTTAACGACAACAATACAATTAGTTTTCAGCTGTCTTATACCCGTACCCCCGGCCCTGGTCACGGTATGTCGGAAAGCAGATTTATCACCTCCGGCATGACAGATTCTATACTGAAGCAATTTTCAACCTATGGGTCTTTGATCAATAACTTGGAATCTACGGTGAAATACAAACATAAGTTTACCGACAAAAAGAGTTTTATTTTGTCTTTTTCGGGAGCTCGTCTTTCTACAAGCGTGTCTGATAAATTTTTTCTATATACCCATTCTTCCGCAGTCACCGGGAATTATGAGAATATTTATCCTTCCCGAACCCTGAACTTTGGCTTAAAAGGAGATTATACCGAGCTTCTTTTTTATCATGACAAAAAGATCGGCAAACTGGAAGCGGGGTTTAAAAGCAATATCGCTGAATTAAGCAACAGGCAACAGGTGCTTTCTTATGGTGTGGTGCCTCCCGGGATTGGCGGTAACAAGCCATTGAGGAACCGTTTTTTGGAGAACATACATGCTTTATACGGGTCTGTCGAGATCAACAGGAATAACTGGGAACTGCGCGGCGGGCTAAGGACGGAATATACTCATGTAAAAGGCAATTCTGTCAGCGATACCGTCACTGCCGTCAAACAAAGCTATCTGTCATTTTTTCCTAACTTATATATAGGATATAAGGTGAGCAACAACTATAAGATCGGGTTTGGCTATAGCAGAAGGATCGAAAGACCGGATTTTGAGCAGTTGAACCCGGCGGTAAGGATCCTGGATGCGTTCACCCTGGAAGGGGGCAATCCATTATTAAAACCCCAATTTTCCAATACTATAGAATTGGAACAACAGCTATATGGGATCGTCAACGTAACAACGGGTGTTAATTTGATCACGAACCCTCTGTTCTTTACATTGTTGCAGGAGAATGGAAGCAGTCAGTCAAAATACACTACACTCAATATCGGTAAGCAGCAGGAGTGGTATACTAATCTGTCTTTCCCGGTGCCGCTGGCTGACTGGTGGGAGAATTATTATGGCGCCTATTTTAACTTTAATTCATTTAACACGACGCTGGCCGGCGAAAAATTTGAGCAGCGTATAACGACTTTTGGCATGTATGGTCAGAATAGTTTTACTATTCCCGGTGGTCTGACCCTGGAGGTAAATGGATGGGTCGACCTTGGCGGGTCATATGGTAATATGCGGTACAAGCCGATGGGTGAATTGAGCATGGGGCTCAATAAGGACTTTTTTGATAAAAAATTGAATGCCGGTATTTCGCTATCCGATGTGTTTTACACCAACCGGTTTAAAAGCGAAGTGCTCTCTGATAAAGAGGGGGTTTATCGGGTGAATAGCCGTTATGAGTCCAGGATCGTCAAGTTTACACTCAGCTGGCATTTCGGCCGGAAGGGTATGGGCGGTAACAAAATCCCCTCGTCTGATGCAAGTGAGGAGAAAGGCTCCACCCCGGATGTAATGGACAAGAAAAATCGTATTTTACACCATTGAAAGAATGAACTTTTTTAAAAATAACAGAAAGAGGTTGTATTTGCGGCTGGTGCTTGTCCCCCTGGTCTTTCTATTGGTGTATGCGCTGTCTTATCTCATAAATCCATATAGTGAATGGTGGAAATCATATCAATCTACGGATATAGAAGATCTATTGATAGAGATCCTGTCAGGGCTGCTGGTTTCGTGGGGGATCATCGAAGCGGGGTTTGTCAGCGCCCATCTGCTGGAAGGGAGATTGCCATGGACCAGAAAGCCCTTATTGCGTTTTCTCGTTCAGGTATTGCTATTAATCATCGGGGTAAGCGCACTATTTTATATACAGCATTTAATAGAGAGCTTTTTCTGGGGATTTGAGTCCTTTAGCAGGGAGGAAGAAGTCGATTTTAGAGAGTATTTTATCATTAGCATAATTATAGCCATATTGTCAAGCGCCATACACACCGCCTATTCCTTTTTAGAGGGTTTGAAAGCGTCAATGACGGAGGCGTCGGACTTAAAGCAGGAAGCGATGGAGTTAAAGGTCAGGGCGCTTGAGTTAAAGGAAATAGCTATGCAGGCCGAATTGCAATCTCTCAAGCTACAGCTTGACCCGCATTTTATGTTTAATAATTTTAGCGTATTGTCTGAATTGATAGCAGAGGATAAAGCGACGGCCATCGTTTTTCTTGAGAACATCTCCAGGGTGTACCGGTACATGATCCTTAATTTGAATAAACATATCATTCAACTTGCGGATGAAATAAAATTTGTGGAGGCTTATATCTACTTAATAAAAATAAGGCTGGGCGATCTTGTCTGTATCAATATTGATGTGTCTGCCCGTGCGCTCCTGAAAGGGATACCACCCATAACCTTACAATTGCTGATCGAAAATGCGATCAAACACAATATAGCGACAGAGGATAGTCCCTTACATATCTCAATAGGCATCGAGGGGGACAGACTGCAGGTGGTCAATAGTCTTCAGCGTATTAGCTATAATATCCCTTCGGCGGGGATCGGACTTGAAAACATCAGCAACAGGTACCGGATACTGTCGGGGCGTCTGCCGGAAATAACAGAGACAAGCGAGGTGTTTTTAGTAAGCCTTCCTTTGTTGGATTTTTAAATCAGCCTTACATGAAAGTGCTTATTATTGAAGATGAACGATTAAATGCCAACAGGCTGCAGAAAATATTAATGGAGATAAACCCGGAAATAGAGGTTGCCGGGATCCTGGTGAGTGTAGCCGACAGCATCAACTGGCTCAATACTCATCCCGAACCGGATATTATCCTGATGGATATACGATTATCGGATGGGTTGAGCTTTGACATTTTTACGCAAAAGAATGTCAGCTGTCCTGTGATCTTTACCACAGCATATGACGAATATGCGGTTAGAGCTTTTAAGGCAAATGGGATCGACTATTTATTAAAGCCGGTTGAAAAAGAGGAGTTGCAGGCAGCGTTGCAGAAAGCGGAGAATAGCCGGTATTCCTCGTTAAAGGAGTTAAGGGAATTGGTGAAATTGATAAAGGATAAGGCTGTTAGTTACAGAAGGCGATTTTTGTTGGCTCATAGAGATGAATACAAAACAATTGAAGTGAGCGATGTCGCTTTTATATTCTCGGAATCAAGAATAAGCCATCTCGTTTTGTCCAATGGGAGTATTGAGATCCTGACTGAAACCATGGATGACCTGGAAGGCGAGCTGGACCCGGGCGTTTTTTTTCGGGCCAGCAGACAATTTTTAATAACTGTCCAAAGTATCGAAGCCATTCACAATCATTTTAATGGCAGATTGAAAGTATCCTTAAAAAAATTTCCTGACAAGGAAGTTCTTGTCAGTAAAGACAAAGCGCCTCTCTTCAAAAAATGGCTAAGCGAATGGCGCTGACGCCGCAGGTCTGTTTTTTTTCTTAAAAAAATTTCCTTCCGGATAGGAATTACGGGGTGTTTGCTGTTTTACCATAATAAAACAATAATGTTATGCGACTTGAGAGAATCTCATTCAAAGCCGTCGTCGTTATCTTGTTCCCGGCGGTCATAGTAAGCGCTTGTAAGAAAGATAAATCGTCTTCGCCACCACCTCCTGAGGAAAAGAAAAAATCATTTATCCAGGTGGTCAATGCAACTCCAAAAACGGGTGAACTGGAGGTGTCGCTTGATAATAAGACGATCGTTGCGAAAGTTGCATACCATAGTCAACCCAACAGCTATGTCCAGTTTGAGCCAAAAGATAATATCCCTTTTAAGATAACAGGGCCGGATAAAAAGACAATTGCGGAAGGGAAATACACATTTGATAAGGACAAGTATTACACCGTGTTTGCGTATGATACATTGAGCACCGATAAAAAAGTAAAGTATATCATTTTGAAAGATACTCTCCCTGATCCGGGCACAGGGAAAAGCAGCATTCGATTTTTGCATCTTTCTCCTGATGCGTCGCTGGTCAATATTGATATCTTTAAGGGAACTGACAGTCTGCGATTGGTCACAGGCGGTTCATATATCGGCAGTACACCAAACACGGTTGCGTTATCAAATTTCAGCAAGATAGCCGCGGGTGATTACAGGGTTAAAGTAAAAGGTAAAACAAAGACCGGCGCTGATACGCTGTTGTTGAATATTTCTCCCGTGAAAGTAGAAGCAGGAAAAACTTTCACCTTATATCTGGGTGGGCTGGTAAAAGGTAAGGACCCCCATAAAATAAGTGTACAGCTTTTGCAGCATAAGAAATAAAAAGAGCCCCCGGCATTGCCGGGGGCTGATGTAGAGGTCTTTTATTATTGTTTGATCAGCTTGATCGTTTTTGTAAATCCTCCCTGTTCCACCTTCAGGAAGTAAACGCCCGGTTTGTAGCTGCCGGCATCTATATCTATGACACCGCTGGGTTGTGCCACCAGTCTGACCTGTAGTTGCCGTCCGTCGGCGCTATACAGTCCCAGCCGGGTCTGTTGCTGTCCGGCCAGCGAGAGGTACAGACGGAAGGTATTGGGCGAGGGGTTGGGATACACTTCCGCAACATTTAGGGGTTTGTCGGTGGGTGTCATCATCCTAGCTGTTTCCCCGCCGATCAGTTTGTCGCTGTTGGCGGCGGAGACGACATCCTTGCCGCATTTAGCTCCGCTGCCGTAGGCGAGGTCCAGTCTTGTGAATCCGAAGTTATCCTCCCAGTCGATGATGGCGATGGAGGGCAGTGGTATATTTTTTATCGACAAGGCATCGGTGGAGAACGTTGTTTCGCCGGGCTGGGCTAGGAGGCTGCCGTGCTGGTTGGACCCTATTAATATCCAATCCACGTTTACTTCGAAGGGATTGGGGTTGACGATCTTCCAGTTACGGGTATGGGTCGGATCGTCGGAGCACAGTGGTTCTATTTCCAGGTTCTTTACAAACAGATGGGGGAATTTCACATCTCCCACTGACTTATCAGCTGTGATAAAGCCGGCGCCTGTTGCAAAATCAAATCCTTTGTCAAAGCCATCGGTGTACGGGTCGTCCATATCCACTGCGTGGGCGCCGAGTATGCCTTTTATCTGTGCTGGCTTGAGCGTATGCAGTTTTTGCGCATCGATCATCAGCGCGGCTACGCCGGCGGCGTGGGGGGCGGCTGCTGAGGTCCCGAAGAAATGAGGCAGCGTATCTTTAGCCTGTGGAAGCACCTGGCCAAAGAAGGAGGTATTGGCCCCGTCGGGTGCTGTGATGTCCGGTTTTTTACGGATCAGCGGGGCGATACGATTGCCGGATATATCATAGTAGTTTGCTACGCCGCCTCTGGAGGAAAAGCCTTCCACGCGCGGGGTGTCTACCCCGTATGCGGGTGTTTCCAGATAATATGCAGCTGCCGTAGCGATGGCGCCATCCGCTTTTGCGTGGCCCACCAGGGTGGGGGAGAGGATGCCCGGGATGGGGTTTTTTGTCAGGTAGAAGAGCGCGTCGTTGTACAGGATATATTTCAGCCGGGTGACGTCAGGGCCGGTGAATTTTACGATCAGCAGATAGAAAGTAGGGTTGTTGGTATTGTTGAAGTAGCCGAACACTTCTATGGGGTCGCCGCTGAGGATATTATTAGAAGTGCCGCCGGCAACGACCTGGAGGTCACTGTTCAGCAGATAGATATCAAAATCCGTCGTGCATCCGACGCCGCTGGCGGAGAAAGAGGACTGGTCCCATTGAAAGGAGGAGATGATCGATCCGCCGGGTGGGATATAGATGGGCTGGAAATAGCGGGCAGGCGTACCTGGGCCGCTGAAGTTATGCGCTGTGCCGTTGCCGGGACCCAGGGGTTCGACGGTGGTGGGTCTGTATTCGCTTTCGTATGAGCGGATGCTGGAATTGCCGGCGGCGGAGAAATAGGTTACTCCCCGGCTTTTCACCTGGTCCACTGCCTGGGCGATGATGCCGTCCTGGAAGTAAGGTTCGGCGTAGTAGAGCACGTCGTCCGTGATGACATCACAGCCGGCGTCGGCCAGTTTGATGATACCCTGGGCAAAATCCGCCTGTCCGTCGTTGGCTGTATGGAAGGCCAGTTGGGCGCCGGGCGCTACGTCATGGAGGATCTCCGCCATGGCCCTTCCCTCGTCGTCGCCGCCCGAGTCCAGGTCTTTCAGCACCCGTACGGGTTTTCTGTAACCAAAGGGGTTCCCCGGGCCGGGCAATTCGCCGGCGGCCACGCCTTTTGCGGCGCCGCCGAGGTTATTATAGCTGTTGGACAGGATACCGACCATCACACCGGAGCCATCCACCTTGTATTTTTTTCGCGCCAGTGTTGACCGCTGGGCTGTATCGCCCTGGTCGCCCACGGGCGGGGCTGGTTTGGGTTTGGGTAGATAGCCCAGGGTGTTGACAGGCTGGGTGACATGCAAGGGCTTGTAGGCGGGTTTTACAAAGCGGATAGTGGAGGCCGACTCCATCTGGGGCAGGGAGTTGATAGGCATCAGCCCGGAGATCACCCGTCCATAGGCGGCCTTGAATTCAAAGCCCATTTTTTGTAGCTCTGTCCGGGTGGCCTGGGCGTCCCCTTTTACCGTCACATCCACTACTATCTTATCTCCTTTTATCTGGAGATAGGCATTCATGGCGTCTTCGGGTAAAGTGGGTTTTCTGGTGGACTGTACGACCTTGGCGCGGGCTCCTCTGTCGTCGTACAGTCTTTTCAGTTCGGGACTAAGTTTAGAAGATGTTTTCGGGGGTATCAGGATGGGCGTTGTTCCATTTGCCTCAGGGTCTCCTTTCACCTGAGCGTGGAGAGAGAGGGAGGAGAAGGTAACAGAGGCCAATACAGTAAGACATAGTAGTTTTCTGTTCATATGCAGTGGGTTTAATGATTAATGCTCACCGCATAAGGTACATTATTTTCTAATAGGGGAAATGGGGAATTTGCCCGCCTGCAAGCGTAACTGCGTATTCCTTGTATTGGGGTTCCTTGTATGCCACCCAGGCTTCCATCAGCAGTTTGGAGAAATCCTTATTGTTGTATGGTGAGATCTCCTGGTATTCCCATTTCTTCTCCCCCATGGCGTAGGGGCGCAGCCAGTCCAGTGCAGTGTGGATGCCGGCTCCTCCCTTATTTTGGTAATTCCAAAGATCGACGTTTACCCGTGAGGCAATTTTTGACAGATTGAAAAAGGCCTGGAGGTTGTAGGCGCTGTAGTGCATGGAGTTGGTCCTGCGCAGCTCCTGCGGCATTCTTCCATCCGGCTCGATCTGGCTTTCTACGCGTGCCTTGCCTTCCTCGGCCAGTTCCTTTGCTTTGACCTTGTCGCCTATGAACAGGGCGTAGTCGGATGCCTGGGCGAGGAACCAGACGCCGTGATTATTTTTTGCATGATGTTCTTCATTACCTTTCTGGCTGGTGAGCATCCATTGGAGGTACCCGTTGTACCAGCTTTTGACCCCTGCCGCATCCGCGGCTGTCCAGGAGGGAGCGCCTTCCAGCAATCCCTCTGCGTCGGCGATACCCATGAGGGCGATGGTTTCGATGATACCGATGCCCCTTCCGTCATTGACGCCGGGGACGGCCTGTCCGTATTCCAGATGGGGGGTCATACGGCTGCTGTCTTCCAGGAACCATCTTCTCAGCAGTTGGGCGGCTTTGGCGGCGTACTTTTCTTCTCCTGTGAAATACCAGGCCAGCGCCAGGGTTTGAGAGGCTGTCTCTAATTTGCCGATGTAGGTGCGGTCGGTGATCTTGTAAATCTCCGGGTTACGCTGTCCATCAAGACTTTTATAAGGCAGACCATTCGGCTTGCTGCTGTCGTACCAGAAATAGGGCGCCTGGCTCATGTAGTCGTGCTTGTTGCCGCTGGGTGGAGTGCGTTGTTTGAACATGACGGAGACAGGCTGCATGTCGAGCAACTGGTCGGCCTGCTGACGGATCTGCGTAACATATTCTACGGCGCCGGGGTTTTGGGAGGCAGCCCCTTCTTTTAGTTGAGCGAGCGTCTCTGCGTCCATCAGGAGCACGTTGGGTTTCGCCGTCCCGGTAGTTCCGGTGAATTTCAGCCGGTAGGCGGCCACGGTTTTTGCATTGAAGCCGGGCACGTACAGGATCTTTGCGGACTTGTCATAATAGATATCGGCGGTATTTTTTTTGGCCAGGTGCGTATCCAGCAGAAGGTCTTTTTTGCCGTCCGCATGTACGTAATATATAAAACCTACCCATTCTGAAACGATGAGATCGCCATTGCCGGCTTCTTCCACGCCATCGCCGCCATTGGGCAGGGTGGTGATCGTGCGGGTCCTGCCTGCGGCATCGGCAATGATCACTTCCTTACGGGCCAGGATGTACAGGTTGTCGCCGCTGGCCTTTAGCCCATTGACGCCGTTGAGGTCCTGCATATACAGTCGCGGGACATCATTTTCGATCTTATAGATCTTTCCCGTCTTTGAGTCCGGCACATACACGGCGCCTTTTTTATCTACCGTGATATCGTTTAGTCCCTGCGCCCCTTCGATGGGTATCTTTTTTTCGATCTTACCGTGTGTGATGTTGATGACCACGACTTCTGTGATATCGGCTACGAATAGCCTGTTGCGGACAAGACCCATGCCTTTGGGGGCATTGAGCCCTGTGATCCAGTCGCCGTTGTAGCGCTTGCCGTCTGTGCCCAGCCGGCCTACGCCTCCTTTACCATCCGCGTCCCATCCTCCTCCGTCGATGAGGGATACGTACAGCCCTTTCCCTGTGGGGTCAGGAAGCACGGATTCCGGAACAGCGACGATCGTATCCGTTTCCCATATTTTTTCCAGTGCGGGGGTTTGTGCTTGTATGATGACAGGCAGACAAAGGCTCAGAATAGCCAGGATGGCAAGTTGTTTGTTCATTACCGTTTTTTTTCAATATAAATTTAACCTCAGGCCCTGTATTTTCCTCTTTTCCCCACACTCATTTTTTGCAATGTGCAGGCTGTGGTGAACTCCCGTTGATAGCCCAGTGGGCTTTTGCCTGTGATCAGTTTGAAATACTTGTAAAAGCTGGTGAAATTGTTAAACCCGCTCTCATAGCACAGCTGTTTGATACTGAGATTGTTTTCGATCAGCAGCTTGCAGGCGTGGCCCACTCTTATCTCGATGAGGAATCGGGAGTAGGTCTTTCTGGTCCTGGATTTGAAAAATCGGCAGAAGGAATTTGGGCTGATATTTGCCACTGCCGAAATTTCTTCCAGTTGTATAGGACGTTTGAAATGCTTTAGGCTATATTCATAGATCGTATTGATCCGCTCGTATTCCACCTCCTGGAAGTTATGACGGAAGCCGATGGATGAGAGGGGTTTTGTCTGTTCGGATGCGGCGATGATGTACAAGGCTTCCATAAGCAGGAGCAGACGGTGCATCCCATCCGCCTCTATAATCCTCTCCAGGATATCGGCTACCTTCCTGCGGGCTTCTCCTTCTATCTGCAACCCTCTTTTTGCCTTCTCCAGCATATTTTTCAGGTGAAGTGTTTCCGGCAGATGCATAAATGTTTCTCCGCAGAAGTTCTCGCAGAAATGAGCGACGCGTACGTCGGCCGAAACATCCGTGTATTCTTCAAAATAAGCGTCGTCAAATCGCCAGTAGTGAGGAAGGTTGGGGCCCACCAGCACCACGTCCCCGGCCTTGAATCGCCGCATGCTGTCACCTACGAACTGGGTGCCTTGTCCCTTTTTAAAATGTATTAATTCCACCTCCGTATGAAAATGCCAACGATTGTTGACATATGGAACGAGATCCCGTCGTACGCTGAAAGAGTGTCCGGGTTCCCTGGAAACTTTAAGCAGTTGAGGTCTCATATAATAAGGGTTTTGTTTTATGTCGTAAGAACTATTGTCAAGTTGGAGAAAATTGCGATCATACCCGCTACTGCAGGGGTACTTTATTTACGGAAACGGTTGCATGAAGCTGAACTACAACGTTTTCGTAAATAAAATTGAAATGCCTGCGAAGTTTGACTAATTTTCTGGTGTCCATGCCATTCAAAACAAGTGTTATTGCCTGCCAATGAATACGGTTAATCTGAAGCAACTTGCAAAAGAACTGAATCTCTCAGTATCCACTGTATCCCGGGCCCTGCGGGATAGTTGGGAGATCAGCACGCCGACAAAACAAAGGGTCTTCGACCTGGCCAAGAAGATGAATTTCCAGCCTAATCCTTATGCCAGCAGTCTCCGTAAGCACCGGAGCCGTACTATTGCAGTAGTTATCCCTGAAGTTGCCAATAACTTTTTTGCGCTTGCGATCAAGGGCATCGAAACCATTGCGAGGGAGAAGGGTTATCATGTCCTTATCTATCTTACAAATGAGGATTGTGGTGAGGAGGTATCGGTAGCAGCCAATCTGCAAAGCGGCCGTGTGGACGGCGTGATCCTTTCTCTTTCCGAACAGACGAGGGATGTACGGCATCTTCTTGAATTGCAGCAGCGGAATGTTCCCCTGGTATTTTTTGATCGTGTATGTGACAGCATCGAAGCTCCGAAGGTCGTCACCAACGACTACGAAAGCGGGTTTGTCGCTACCGAGCACCTGATCAAAGCGGGCTGCCGCAGGATCGCCCATCTCACTATTTCCATGGACCTGTCCATTTCCCATAAAAGGATGAAGGGCTATACGGATGGCCTTCTCCGTTATGATCTGCCTTTTGACGAGGAAATGGTCATTCATTGCGAGGATGATGAGGAGAGCATTTACAGGAAGATACGCGCATTACTCTCTTCAGAGAAGAGGCCGGATGGGATATTCGCATCAGTGGAGAAGCTGGCTGTCCAGGTATATCATGTCTGTCGTGAATTGGGGCTGGATATTCCGAAGGATGTAAAGGTCCTTGGGTTCTCCAATCTGGTGACGGCAAGTCTGCTGAACCCTGCATTGACGACCATCTCACAGCCGGCTTATGAGATGGGTAAAGAGGCGGCTACTATCTTATTCAGACGCCTGGAGAAGAAATATATCGTCGTGCCGGATGACCGTGTCATATTGCCTGCCAGATTAGAGGTCCGCAGTTCCACTATTTGAGATACGCTACAAACTATTTCGCTGGTACTGGTGTTCCGGGGCGGCAGCTGTCCGGGGCTTCAGACCAAAGGCCGTTGCTAATAATTCATAGGAGCGTAGCCGATCTGCAAAGTGTTCGGTGAAGGTGCTGATCACCAGTTCGTCCACACCTGTTTCCTCCGCCAATGTTTCCAGCCGCTGTCTCATCTGTTGGGGAGTGCCTACCGCCATGCGTTGTCTGTTGAATAGCACCCGCTGCCATTCCGCATCCGTATACTTTTGCTCTTTTGCCAGCTGGTAACTGGGGAACTCATCAAACCGCCCTCTTTCGAAATTGTACAACCTGTAATCCATCACGGCCTGTACTTCCTCTATTTTTTGGGGATCGTCCGAGCAGAAAGCAAAGATGCCTACACTGGCTTTGGGGGATGACAACTGTGCGGAAGGGCGGAATTTGTCTTTATAGGCCCGGATGGCGGCTGCGGCCCCGATGGGGTTGATGAACTGGGCGTAAGAGAGGGCCATACCGAAATGAGCCGCCAGGTATGCGCTCTCTCCGCTGGAGGTTAGCATCCAAAGTTCGGGGCGGGTGTCGATGTGGGGGATGGCCCGTACTTTGCCCCCGATGGTACCTGGTGTGCTGGCGTCGGAGAGGAAGGCGTCCAGGTCTTTTATCTGCTGTATATATTCCTGTGGGTCGAATGTGTTGGATGGGTTCAGCAGCTGGGCGGTGATGCGATCTCCACCGGGAGCGCGGCCCAAACCCAGATCGATACGATGAGGGTATAAGGCTTCCAGGAGGCGGAAATTCTCCGCCACTTTCAGGGTGCTATGGTTGGGGAGCATGATGCCGCCGGAGCCCAGCCGGATATGTTTTGTCTCCGCCGCCAGACGTGAGATAAGGATCTCGGGGGCCGCCCCTGCCAGCGTAATAGTATTATGGTGTTCTGAAAGCCAATAGCGCTGATAACCAAGTTTATCGGCCAATCGCGCCAGCTGTATCGTCTCCTGTAGTGCGCCGGGTGCGTCGCTGCCATTCCGGATGGGGGTTTGGTCCAGGACGCTGAGAGTAAGTCTTATTTGCATGGTATACGGAATAACATCCTTTCCCGGGAAAAAGTTGACGGCCCCGGGCGGCCAAAAAAACTTGCAGGAATCGGATTGTTGATGTACATTTGATATCATAATGATATCAAAATAATATTTATGCAAACTGAAAAAATACTCAAGCCCGGCAATGGCTATTTTGCCTTGATGATGGTCGTAGCCCTGTTCATTGTCATGATCCTGTTCTATTCGAGTGGGCAGGCGGGGTGGGGGGTGATCATGACCATTGTGTTTATCTTCATCTCCAAGGGGCTTGTTATTGTCAATCCTAACTTCGGTGCGATACTTATCCTGTTTGGCCAGTATGAAGGCAGCATCAAGGAGAGCGGTCTGTTCTGGATCAACCCGCTTTATAAGCGGGTTTCCGTATCATTGCGCGCCCGTAATTTCGAGAGTGATAAGGTAAAGGTCAATGACAAGATGGGTAATCCTATCCTGATCAGTGTCATTCTCGTGTGGAAGGTGCAGGATACATTCAAATCTTTTTTTGAAGTGGACAATTATGAGAAGTTCATCATGACGCAGACGGATTCTGCCGTGCGTAAGCTGGCGGCCTCTTATCCTTATGACCATTTTGAGGATGAGCGGGCTGCCGTCACACTCAGCACAGACTTTGACGAGGTGAACCGGTCGTTGGAGAAGGAGATATCGGAGAGACTGGTGATCTCGGGTATTGAAGTCGTGGAGGCGCGCATATCTCATCTGGCATATGCGCCGGAGATCGCTCATTCCATGTTGAGAAGACAGCAGGCTTCGGCGGTGGTTGCTGCCAGGCACAAAATTGTGGAGGGCGCCGTCAGTATGGTGGAAAGCGCATTACATTTGTTGTCTACCAAACAGATCATCGACCTGGATGAGGATAAGAAGGCTGCGATGGTGAGCAATCTGATGGTGGTGTTATGCGGCGACCGTGAGAGTCAGCCGGTGGTGAATACGGGGACATTAAATCAGTAAATGGATGGCAGAAAAAAAGTCTTTTGCTTTACGGATAGATGCCGATACCATGAAGGCTATCGAGAAATGGGCCGCGGATGAATTTCGCAGCGTCAATGGTCAGATAGAATGGATGCTGCATCATTCTCTTCGTCAGGCGGGAAGGCTAAAAGATAAAAAAGAAAAAGATAAGACTGATCCGCCGGACCGGTCATCTTTTTAAGAACATCAGCAACAGCCCAAATGTGGCAGCAACTTGTCCGACCCAGAAGATGAACATCCATCTAATGGTTTCTGCTTTGGTGTCGCTCATTTTTACACGGAGATCATTAATGTCCGTCTTCGTGGATGACTTAAGGTTGTCAAGATCAGCCTTCGTGGATAACCTAAGGTTGTCAATATCAGCCTTCGTGGATGACTTAAGGTTGTCAAGATCAGCCTTCGTGGATAACCTAAGGTTGTCAATATCAGCCTTCGTGGATGACTTAAGGTTGTCAAGATCAACCTTCGTGGATAACCTAAGGTTGTCAATATCAGCCTTCGTGTCTGATCTAAGGGTTTCAATGGCCAATCTTAAATCTGCGATGTCAGCCTTGGTTGCCAACCGAAGATCATCGATATCTTTCTTGGTCGCCAATATTTTAGTCTGATCTTCCAATTCTTCTTTTATTTTACCATTAATATAGGAACAAAGGTTTTCGGCAGTCTCTTTTCCCATGCCTTTCGTCAGTTGCTCGTATAGTTGGGTAACAGAAATCGTGTGCATATATCCTCCTCTTCTCTTGAAAATTACAATAATTGAATTGCCTTTTTTTAGTTACATATTCCATCCTTAAACTAGTTTAATCTCAAAAAATACTTATAACTTTGCACCCGGTGATAAAGTATCCAGTCACAATACTACTGATCCTGCTGATCGCCGTACAAACCTTCAGCAAATGGTGCCTGATCGTCGAATACCAGGTCAATAAGGATTTTATCGCCAAAAACCTTTGTATCAACCGCGCAGAGCCCTTAAGCTGCTGTAAAGGGAAATGTTACCTCAATAAGAAAATGGCCAGCGACGAATCGCAGCAGCAGTCCCCAGGTAAAAGTGGGCAAAGGGATGAGACGCCCTTGCAATTATTCCTTCAGAAAAATATAGTTCCACAACCTTCCCTTACAGAGATCATCTGTGTTCACGCTGCTCGTTATATCGAACCCTCTACACAGGACTATTCTCTCTCTCAATATCACCCTCCACAAATTTAAAGCCCTTCATATACCCTTTCCAAATCAAATTTCTGTTTTTAGGCCCAAATGAGGTTGATAGTTGTCAACCTTGAAACGCCTATCTATTCCAGTTTTTAACCAACGTTAATGAGAAAGTATTACACAGCAGGCCTGACGGCCTGGCTGATCCTGCATGCCTGTGCATCATTTTCACAGCAGGGCGTGCAGGGGGCTCAGTCAGACACGGTCACTGCCGCATCCTATAATTTATTACAACAGCTGATCGTCTCGGGTAATCGCACCTTACAGAAAAGAACGGAAGCGCCCATTGCCATCAGCATACTCAGTGCACAAACGATCAGGGACGCCAAAGCCAATCAATTGGACCAACTGCTGAACAAGGTCACCGGCGTATTTATGGTAGACCTTGGTAACGAGCAGCATGAAATGAGCATCCGCATGCCCATGAGCACACAAAGCCTCTTCCTCTATCTGGAGGATGGCCTTCCCATCCGCACCACCGGTATCTATAATCACAATGCGCTATTGGAGATGAACATGGCAGCTACGCGGCAGATGGAGGTCATCAGGGGGCCGGCCTCTTCCCTTTATGGAGCGGAAGCCATCGGGGGCGCCGTCAATGTCATCACACAGACGCCTCCTGCCGCATCGAATGGATATGTCGGTGTGCAGGGGAACAACAATGGTTATCGACGGGCTGATGGTCAGGTCGGACTTCATTTGGGCAAATGGGGTGTCGTTGCCAGCGGGTATTACGCACGCCGGACCGATGGCCCTATTCAGTACAGCGATTTTCACAAGACGGCCGTCACACTCCGGGCGGACTACAAAGCCAGCGACAGGCTTACCTGGAGCAACAGTCTCACCTATGTCAATTATTACAGCGATATGTACGGATCGCTGGACAGCGCACATTTTGCGCAGAAGAACTATAACACGCCTTATTCCTTTACGTACAGGAAGGTTCGTTCACTGCGGGTGAAGACCCAACTGGATTACCAGTGGAATGACAATGGTTCGACAAAGCTGGTGCTGGCTTACCGGGACAATAGCATCGGGCAGAACCCATCCTATTATATCAGGAATAACCAGACCAATCCTCTTCTTGCCGACGGACAGATCAACAACAGCTCGTTCCACAGCTATCTGGCATTGGTGCAGCATCAGCAGAAGTTGAAATGGCTGGGCAGCAAGCTCATTGCCGGGGTCAGTGCGGACGTCAGCCCCAGCACCTATGTTGCCAACTATATCCGTATACAACGTGACGGCAAAGGCAATTACCTGAACTATACGCCGACGGATTCCCTGTTGAGCAATTACGCCACGGGGATCACCAATCTGGCTTCTTATGTACATTATGAGTTGACGCCTTTCAATGGACTGCGGGTGGTGGCTGCCTTGCGGTATGATCTTTACCATTATAACTTCCGCAACCATCTGCCGCCTTCCGCCTCCACAGGGTCTGCCGATACCCGGAATGATTTCCGGCGGGCGACGCCAAAGCTGGGGCTTACCTATAACTACAGGAACGTAGGTTTCTATGTCAACTATAGCCAGGGATATGTACCGCCCCAGGTGACTGAGTTGTATAATGGCGTAAAAGTACCGTATCTGCAGCCACAGATCTTTTACAATTATGAGGCGGGAGGCTGGCTTTCGCTGTTGAAGGGCAAGCTGTATGCAGACTGGAGTATCTACAGGCTGAACGGGACCAACCAGATCATTTCCGTCAAACAACCGGACGGAACATTCCTCAATCAGAATGCAGGCAAGACGCGGCATGAAGGCATCGAGTATGGCGTCACATACAGACCTTCGGATGAATGGAGTCTGCGGGTCGGCGCCAGCAATGCGGATCATGTATTCGTTGTGCAATATGAAAGCGGTAAGAATTACAGTGGCAACCAGATGTCGGCCGCGCCTCGTTTTATCGGCAATGCAGAGGTCACCTGGCGACCCCATTTCCTAAAAGGGCTCAGACTGTCTGTCGAGGGGCAGCACCTGGGCAAGTATTGGATGGACAACGCCAATACAAAACAGTACAAGGGATTTGACATCGTCAATTTCCGGACGGGTTATCAGTATGGCCCTTGCGAAATATGGGTCAACGCCTTGAACGCGTTTAACGAGTATTATGCTTCACTGGCCAGCAAATCATCCTATGGGTACAGCTACAATCTGGGTAACCCGAGAGAGGTCACCATTGGATTAGCCTGGCATTTTGGAAAACTGTAAAGATCATGCGAAAAAAAATATATCAGCTGCATCGCCGTCTGTCCATCATCATCGCCATTCCCGTGCTGCTATGGGCGATCAGCGGCTTTATGCATCCTATCATGACCAATATCCGTCCTGCTATTGCCACGCAGGGCATTCTGTCTGTACCTGTCGATCCTACGCGGATACATATTTCCCTGGCGGATGCGCTACGGAAGCATCATATAGACAGTTGTTTGAACTTCCGGCTGGTGCATATCGATACCAATTGGTTCTACCAGGTGCAGCTTGCCGGAGCGGGTGGGAATGCGGTCCCCGGAAGCGCGGGCGCACCTATCTATATCAGCTGCACCAACGGGAATGTGCTGACGGCGGGGGATTGGTTATATGCGCAATATCTGGCGCGGCAGTTTTTGGAGGGGCCAATGGAGGGGATGCGGGCGAAGCCCGGAGAGGTGCGGGTCATACCCGTATCTCTCGCGGGGTCGGGTACGCACGACTGTTGCGGGGCTGCCACCGAGACGGTGCTCAATCCTGTTAAAGGCGCTAAGGTCACCAATGTATCCATGGTGCATGCTTATGATAAAGAGTATAAGAGTATCAACCGGCTGCTGCCTGTCTACCGGGTATCTTTTGATCGACCTGACGGCATCCGCGTGTATGTAGAAACCACCCAGGACAGGTTTTCCTTTGCCATGGACAACCGCCGGGCTGTGTTTGACGAGATATTCCGGATCTTCCATACCTGGGGGTGGCTGGATTTTCTTGGCAAAGGGCGGCTGGCCGTGGAGATGCTGGTGGCGTTGACGGCCTTATTCACCACCGTATTGGGTATTTATATCTTTTTTACCACGCGGGGTCCGCGGGTTGCCCGCAATGGTATGGTAAAGGCCCGGCGCAATCATCGCTATACCGCCATTGTTGCTGCGTTATTCACCCTGATGTGGACCTTTAGCGGGAGTTTTCATGCTTTTTCCAAATTAAGGGATGATGCGCGGGACGAATATTTCGTTGCCGCTCATTTTGCATCCGACGTGACGGGCTTTGATTTGACGCGTCTGCAGGGAGTGTGTCCCCGGCCTGTCACAAATATTAGCCTGGTCGGGATGGATGGGGCTGCCTATTGGAGGGTGACTATGTTGCCGGAGAAGACGGCGACGCATAAGGACCTGATGAAGGATCGCGGGGCTGTCCTGTCGCCGGTGGCGTATGTCCGTACTACGGACTATTCGGTGATAGCGGATGGCGACAAACACTATGCGGCGTGGATGGCTACCCAGTTCAGTCGCCGGCCAGCCGGGGAGATCCGGTCGGTGAGTCCGGTGACGGCCTTTGGGGACGAGTATAATTTTACAGACAAACGTCTGCCTGTGTGGAAGGTGAGCTATGACGCCGGCGGGCATGAGCGATGGTATGTGGAGACGTGTTCAGGCCGGCTGTCTTCCAAAGTAGATGACAGGATGGTGGTGGAAGGGTATAGCTTTTCGGTATTCCACAAACATCATTTTATGGATTGGGGCGGTAAGACCGCCAGGGACGCCAGTACCATGTTCTGGGTATTGATGCAGGTGATATTAGTGATGATAGGGTTGATACTCTGGTTCCGGCGAAAAAGGTCACTCCGTCCTCAGGCTGGCGACCGGGTTCTCTCTGGAAGCCCGGTAGGTCTGGGAAAAGATGACCAGCAGACCAATGGATAGCAGGAACAGGAAACAAGCGATGGCGCTGAAAAACCCATTGCCTACCCTATCGACAAAGTTTTGCAGAAAGAGAAAGCTCATCGTATAACCGATGGGGATAGCAATAAAGCCTGCGATAGCCAGAAGCCAGATAAATTTTTTTGACAGCAGGCTGATGATCTGTCTGCTGCTGGCGCCGATGACCTTGCGGATACCCGTCTCTTTGCGTTTGGTTTCCACTGTATAGATGACGAGGCCCAATAAGCCCAGCGTGGCAATGCTTAGCGCAATAAATGCCAGGTAACCTAAGAGCGAAATGGTAGCCCGTTGAGAATTATTGTCCGCTATTACTTCATCCAGCCAGGAGGCGGAAAATGGTTTTTTGGGTGCAACCGACTGCCACATGGCGGCGACCCGCTGGAGAAGGGCTGATCTATCCGTCCCATTAACGGTGGCATATAAATATTTGCAGGCGCCTTTTTTGTTCCTAAAGGCGATGGGGTCCACCGGCTTGCCGGCATTTTCATATTTGAAGTCATTTACCACTCCGATGATCTCCAGCGAAGTGGAGTCGTTGAGCCAAAGTTTCTTCCCCAGCGCCTCTTCATAGGAGGTAATGCCAAGGCCTTTTAAGGCGCGGGCATTGAGGATGATCTCCCTTTCTCCCGTGGTGTCGGATGTGGTCCCAAAATTCCTTCCGGCCAGCAGTTGTATGTTCATGGAAGGAATAAAAGTGTTGTCGGTAAAAAAATTATTGAGGGATACGGCGTCATTTCTATCGCGGCTTAGCTTTGCATCTGAACGCGTACCGGAAAAGTGTGGGGTGAATAGAACTGACAGCGGGGATACCGTACGTACGCCGCTGATCATCTCAAGTTTTGGCGCTACCAATGAGGCATTTGTTCCCTCCAGGGGCAGCACCAATACGTTGTCTTTTTTAAAGCCCGGATCCGCCGCCGACAACATAGAGAACTGTCTGAAAAAAGTGGTCAGGAAAATAATGATCACCAGGGATAAGCTATACTGGAAGACGATGAGGCTCTTTTGCAAACCCACTTTGCCAAAGATCTTTGCGGTGGACAGATTTTTCAGGACCCTTACAGGCTGGAATGCCGACAGGATCACCGCCGGTGCCACGCCGGCCAGCAGGCCAGTGAATAAGGCAAAACCTATGGTATAAAAGAAATACGGCAGGTTGTATTTCCATGAAGAAGGGACCATTTCATACCCATCGTTGAACGGGGCATACCGGACGATCAGGGAAAGCAACAGCCAGGAAATGGCCAGCGCAAGAAATGCCTGTAGAATTGATTCCATCAGGTACTGTGTGAATATCTGGTATCTCCGGGCGCCTACGATCTTTCTTACGCCGACCTCCTTGGCCCGTGTAAGCGCCCTTGCGATGGTGAGATTGGTATAGTTAAAACAGGCGGCGATGAGAATGATCAGGCTTATATCGATGCCTATCCATAGTTTGGACCATGCAGTGCCTCCGCCAATATCATTATACAGGTGGTCATCCGCAGGCCGTACCTTTTCAATCGGCTGGAGCTCAAACCTGGCATTCCCATTCTGATCTCCGGCATTAAACCGCTGTGTCGCCATCTGCAGGTGTCCTTCCAACAGCCGTTTATTCGTCCCTTCTTTTGCCAGTATATAGGTATAGCTGATCATTAGTTCATTCCAATTGGCTGACCTAGCCGGTAGTAGTTTGTTCTTTTCCAGCACGGGCACAGTGCTTGCCGACGCATACGCATCGAAATCGAGATGTGATGAACCTGGTGGTTCACTTAATACGCCGGTGACGAGGAACAGTCCCGTCCCTTGTATATTCAGGGATTTACCAATTGGGTTCTCACCGCCGAAGAATCTTACGGCCGCAGCTCTGGACAGGACAAGCGTGTTTGGTTGTTGTAAAGCAGTTTGAGGATTTCCCTGTGCGAGTGAAAAACCGAATATTTTAAAGAAAGAAGGTTCTGTAAACGCACCATTGAGATATAATTCTTTACCATCAATACTGGCGATACCTTTTAAAGCAGGATAAATATTTACGGTCTGTTCGATGGCGGCCGTATCAGTCAGCAGGAGGTTGTACATGGGGATGGGCGTACTGGCTAATTTCCAGTGATTGCCATTCTTTTGCGTATAATCGCTAAGGACACGATAGGTACGTTCGGGATACGGATGAAATTTGTCGTAGTCGAATTCTTTTTGCAGGATGATCAATTGCATCATGCCTACCGACATGCTGAAAGCAAGTCCGAATAAATTGATAAAGGTCAGCAAACGATTTTTCTTCAGGTTACGATAAGCGATCTTCAGATAGGTCCACAGCATGGGCAATGATTATAGACGTAAAGATGCCATTTTTGATCCAAAATACAACTGGTTAATTTTCATATTGTTGCGTATTGTTTCCTCATCAGCATGAACGATTTCGGACGGGAGATGTCCGGATTTGATACAAATCAGGCCAGTTATACACCCAAGTCTGCCACCTGCTCAGTTACCGCGATTTTCCGCCATAGGATAGATAGTTTAGCCGCCGGTTAAGGCTCATCATTATTCAAACATTCAGATATATGCGAAAAACTATCCTGTCCCTCGTCATTGTATGGATGCTGATCCAAACCTCGATTGTTTCAGCCCAGCCTTCTTCCTCGTCTTATCATCTGCCTGACAAGTTCACCTTTGATTATGAAGTTGTCCAGGTCGTCACCCGTGGCAGGGAATCAACGGATACTGCGGAGATGCACTACTATTTCACCAAAAGCGGGGACTATGCCGCCGTAGGGGCGCGGGAGAATGGGGGCGATCACTTTGTGGTCTATACAAAGGACGGCGCCACGGTATTTATAGACCTCCGGGAAAAGACGATCTCCGTTTTGAAGATGAAGGATATGGCGGGCGATCTGTCTGTTTTTGGTAAGAAAAAGCTGCCCGGGACAGAACTTGTCAAGACCGGACAAACAAAAAAGATGCTCGGTTATAAGGCGGAAGAATATAAGAAAAAGGACAGTAGGGGAAAGGAAGTCTTCTGCTGGTACGCCAGGACCGGCTTTAACACCCAGTTGATAAAATCCATCGGGAAAAGCGTGGGAGCACCCACATTGAACGAACCCGATCTCCTGCTGGTGGAGGCGGCGGCAGCGGATGAACATAGCACCGCCCGTTCTACATTTATTGTTACCAGGAGCATCACCGATAAGCAATACAATTTTTCCACCAAAGGCTACCGGGTGATGAACTAAAATCCTCCTCCTTTGAAAAAGATCGTCCTGTTATTATTACCATTGGGATATTTTATACCCGCCGGCGCCCAAAACCTGGAAAACATCGGAAAGCAAAAGCCGTTTGCATTCCATGGCAGTCTGGGAGCTTCCTCCGGGTTTTATTCTTCCAACGAGCCCATTGCCACACGGCCGCCCTTTGCCTGGAGCATTTATGGGAATTTTACGCCTTCCGTGTACAATGTCTCCCTTCCCTTTTCATTTGTCGTTACACAATACAGCAAGAGCTATACCGACCCCTTTGCTCAATTCGGGATCAGTCCCACCTATAAATGGATCAAGGTCCACCTGGGATACAGGAATATCGCTTTCTCCCCGATGACCTTTGATGGGCAAAGCTTTTTCGGGGCAGGACTGGAACTCAACCCTAAGGGATTCCGGTTCGCCGCCTTTTACGGGAGGCTAAACAGGAAGGTGAATGAGGACACCACCAGCGGGCGTTTTGCCCAGCCGCAATATTCGCGTATCGGCTATGGGGTGAAGATCGGTGTCGGCAATGCCGCCAATTATTTTGATCTCATGTATTTTCATGCCCGGGACGACAGCAACTCTGCAACTGTGATTAATAAACGATATCTCCGGCCACAGGAAAATACGGTGCTGGGTTCCTCTTTTAAGCTGACCATCCTGAAAAGAATGACCTGGACCACCGACATAGCACTGAGCGGCCTCACCCAGGACATTTCCCTGGGAAGTGCGTCCACCGACAGCGTACATACAGGGCTAAATAAATTTATGGGGAAATTGGTACGGAGCAACAGCTCTACCGTCGCCAATTATGCCGGACAGACTTCCCTCTCCCTTATATTGAGAGGATACAATACGACCCTGGGCTACCGGCGGGTGGAGCCGGATTTCAAATCGCTCGGGACTCCGTACATGTTGAACGATATCGAGCTGATCAGCTGGCTGAATAATTTCAATCTGCTGGCCGGGAAGCTCAATATCAATACGAGCATGTCCAATCAGCATAACGACCTCGAAAGAAAACTCCCCTCCAGGATGAATACATTTGTCAGCACGGCTGGGCTCAATGCGCTGTTCTCCCCCCATTTTATACTCAACTTCAATTATTCGGGTTATATCCTCCGGCAAAAAGACGGGACCAGCACCTTGAAAGACTCCACCCGGCTGAGCCAGGATATCCATCAATTTACACTTACGCCCGTCTATACCATTTCGAAGAACAGCCTGATGCACAGCATCAGCGCCAGCGGTAATTATATGATGCTCCAGGATCATAACCCTGCTACTTCTCCCTATACCAGTAGTAACAATACTTCCCTCTCCCTGAATTACACTTTAGGCTTTACCAGAGCAGCGCTGAACCTTACTCTCAGCGGTATTCACAACCTGTACAAGCAGGATACGAACAGCTATTCCTCCAATGGGGTCAACCTGGGCGTCTCCAAACAGCTGTTGAAGGAACAAAAGCTTAGCCTGCAGGGTACTGTCGGATATCTCTTTAATAAGTCGAGCTATGGGAATGCAAGAGACAATCTCACGTTTTCCGGGAATGTAAGCTACCGGCTGAAGAACCATTCCCTGAACGGGTATGCCAATTATATCTATACACCTTATAACCCGATAGTTACTATCATCAACAAACAAACGCCTTCCGCCGTGGCCACTAAGAATTTCGCGGGAGGGATTTCCTATAATTACTCATTCTGATGAAAAGCTATTAAGATATGATCAAAAGGAATAAACGATGGGCAGCCCTGATCTTGCTGCAATTCGCAGTAAAATGCCTGATTGCCCACTCTTATGGCGTGATCGTAACAACCACGGCCATTCCTCCCGTAAACCCCATGATCAACCAGGCCATCCTGTCCAGTCAGATCAATACCATGCTATTGAACAATGTCGTTGGGGCGGGGAGTTTGCAGGTGGTAGTGCTCGGTAAGATCGAGTGTCTTTCTCCTTCCCCTTTTTCTATTGCGCTGAACCCGACATTCGCCACGCGGGTACCGCCTATGACCCTGGCGCCGGCCGTCCCGACGCAAATGAACGCTACCCAGCTTTCCGCGGCCTTTGCGGATTTCAACCCTAATTATCTTGTTGCCACCGGCATCGACCTGACGACGGTGATCGATGCCAATCATCGTCTGACCTTACCTGCCGGGACCTACCGCATCTGTTTTGCCGTCATGTCATACAGCGTTACGGGTGGTCCTGGCAGTTATCTATCCGACCCCAACAACGGCTGCGGAACATTTACCATCGGCGCCACGCAGCCTGCCGGAGGTGTTATCATCACTACCCAGGCCATTCCGCCGGCGAACGCCGTTATCCTCCGTAGCATATTGGGCGGCGGCGTTCGCAGCCTGGTTCAGTTCAATAATCCGGGAGGCGGGCCTACCCAGGTAAAACTATTTGGGAAGATCGAATGTCTTTCCCCTTCGCCTTTCACACTATCCCTGAACCCTGGCTATCAGCAGCAAGCGGCTCTCACCTTAACGCCCGGTGTTCCCCTCCAGCTGAGCGCCGCCCAGCTATTGGATGCATTTGGTCAGTTCAGCCAGGCCAATCTGGTGTCCAGCGGCATTGCGCTCAACAGTCTGACCGACCCCAACAACAACCTGAAGCTTCCGGATGGGACTTACCGTCTTTGTCTGTATGCACGCTATGTAACCCCCAACGGACTGGGAGGGGATGCATCGAGCCGGGACCTGGGTTGCGGCACTTTCACCGTCTGTACAAAAGCATCCGCTCCGCAGTTTACACAACCCGTCAATAATTTCTCCCTTTCGAGCTCTGTGGCGACGGTGATGCCGGGCTCCCCGATGTTGTTTTCCTGGACGGCTCCTAACGCCACCTGTGGTGGTATCCTCACCCAGTTGAATTATGATCTGGAGATCCATGAGCTGCTGTCCTCACAGACAGTAACGGACGCGATCAACAACCCTTTTTTGTATAAAAAGACCCAGTTGAATACGCCCAATTTCCTTCTGGATACATTGCTCAATAGGAACGTTCTCCAGCAGGGTAAGCAATATGTCATCCGTGTCAGGGCTTATACCAACGGCAACTCCTCTGTGGAGTTCGACAACTCCGGCTATTCACGGATCGAAGCCTTCCAGTACGGCAACTCCGGCGTTGTACAGGGACAACCCCCTCTGCAGGGAGGGAACACGCCGAATAACAACCCGCCTATCGATGCTACGGGGGCGGACTGTGGATTGGTGTCTCCTTCGAACACGACCTTGCTGGATAAGAACACCAATTTTTCGGGCGTGTCTGTAAAGGTGGGGGAATTCACGTTAGTGCCGGGGACGATCAAGGCGGGTAATGACGGGACGTTCAGCGGCGACGGCACCATTGAATGGAGTCCGCTGGGGGTGGGATCTATCAAACTCTCCGTAGTATATGACAAAATAAAGATCAACAGCTCGAAGGAATTGATAGACGGGGTGGTGACCAGCTCCACGAACAGGACCCAGTTCCAGAATGCGACGTTCAGCAGCTTTAAAGATGTCGCGGGCAAGACGGGGCCGGCCCTGGATAAATTATCGCATGATGTGGAGGATTTTATCAATAACAATGCAGCGACGCATCTCGTGAGCCAGATCACGGGTTCCACGCCTGTCGATTTCCCCATCGGGCTCAACCAGCAGGACATGAGCGGAACGCCTGTTACCCTGGCGATCATGAGTATGGTATTCGGACCTAAAGGGGCTACCATGTCCGTGCTCATGAATGTGAATATCCCTGAAGCCAACGGTTGGTTGTCCCTGGCTGGAACGAACATCTGCGTAAAGCCGGCCGGGGCTTCTTTCAGCCAGGGAACTTTATTCCTGCCTGCTGACCGGGATTTTAACATCGGCAGCGGAGGGAACAATCTGAATATAAAATTCAAGGGATGTCCCAGCGCCGACTCGACCAGCGGCACATATGTGAGCTGGGCCAATAACAAACTCTCGGAGATCGTCGTGCATGCGGAAATGAGCCTTCCCCGGAATGCCGTTGTCCCGGAAGACCCCAAAGGAGAGATACAGGGTGGGGCCGTGGTAGCGAAGATCCTTTTCAGTTTTCATGAATGGGAAGACTGGGTGGCTTCGCTGGACCTCCCGCATTTTCAGATCGCCGGGGTCAGCGGGCTCAGTTTTCAGGCAAGCACCATATTTTATGATCACTCTTCCAAACGGGACGCATCTTCTTTTGAAGTACCCGATCAATATACCAAGCCGGCAGGCGGCGCTTTTGAGGGATTGTATATAAAAGACTTAAAGGTCCTGCTGCCTTCCGACTTTAAAACTTTCAACAATTCTACGACCCGGACATCCTTTGACGCGCATAATTTTATCATCGATGACAAGGGGGTGAGCGCCAGTCTGCAGGGATCCAAGATCATCGACCTTTCGACGGGCAACCTGGGCGGATGGGCTTTTTCGCTGGACTCGGTAGGCGTCCTTATCGTACAGAACACGTTCAAAAGCGGAGGATTGAACGGACAGATCTTATTGCCCATCAGCAGCACGCCGCTGGCTTACCAGGGTGACCTGCATGTCAACAAGGATTCCCTGCAATATGAATTTGTTATTCAGCCCGCCGACAATATGAAGTTCGATATCTGGAAGGCCTATGTCCAGTTGAATAAGAATTCCGCTTTCCAGGTGAAGAAGGATGACAAGGGCGCGGCTGTCTCCGTGATCCTCAACGGCACCATCGGGTTTGATATTTCCGACGGCAGCCCCTCGATAAAATTCGACGCGATAAAATTCGACAGTCTGGGGATGGCTAACCGAAACCCTTCCACAAAAAAAGACGAATTCTGGTATAGTGCGGGCACCTGGGCATTGGCCAGCCCTCAAAAATCGGTGGGCGGCTTCCCCATTTCTCTGAACGACGTAACGCCGTATATGGGCAATGACAACGGCGAATTGAAAATGGGCGTCAAATTCGGTCTGAACCTGGACCTGGGATTTGGTGATAAGTCCGTTATCAGTGTCGGGACAAACATCGGTATTTACGGTAAGTTAAAAGTGGGCATGGCCGGGAAGGCCCCTTCCATCGACCTGGCCGGCTTTGGCATCGACGTGGATTCCGTCAAAGTAAAGGGGGACGTCGGCCCTGTGAACATCGACGGTTATATCGCCTTTTACAAACGTGACAACACCTATGGGGACGGATTGAAAGGACATGTGGAAGCAAAATTCCCGTTGCTCACCGCCGAAGCCACCGTGCAGTTCGGGAATGTAAATAATTATAATTACTGGTACGTGGACGGCTGCGTCACACTACCGCCGCCGGGGTTGGCCGTAGGGGCGGGAATGGTGAGCATCGTGGGCTTTGGAGGAGGAGCTTATTATAATATGGAAATGACGGGCAACCTGCCGGCCGACCCGGCCCATCTCACCGCAGCCACCGCACCCGGCAATCATACGCCCGGCACTACATTGTCCGGGGTCACCTTTGTACCAAAACTGAACAGCGCCGGTATCCGGGCCACCGTCTGTATCGGTCTTTCTTCTCCCGATGTCATGAATGCCAAGGTCACCATGACGGGACAGATACAGAATGGAGCGTTGCAGGAACTGGACCTCAACGGGGATATCTACGTCATGACCGATTTCCCGGATAATAGCAACGCCACCGTACATGGAGTAGTGGATATAACCTATGACTTTGCGCATAACAAGTTCAACCTGAATGCGGATATACAGGCGGCCCTGGCCACGGTGAAGGTGGATATCCCCATCGGGCTGTATGCGGGCCCCGACGGGTGGTACTTCAAACTGGGCGATGCTTTTGGGAAGCGGGTTTCCTTTACCCTTTTAGATGCGCAAGGCGATCTCTTTTCCGCCCACATCGGCGCCACTGCCTATATGATGATGGGCAGCCTCATCAACCCCAATCTGCCTGACTTGCCCGTGGAGCTCACTTCCTTTGGGGTGCAGCGCGACCCGTCGGTGGATAAATTTGTCAACTCGCTAAACAAGGCTGACGGGGCCGGGTTCATGTTTGGCGCCCGTGTGGACGGCAGCGTGGGTTTCAATTTTGCTTTTCTGTATGCGAAAGTAAAAGCCATCCTTGGTTTCGACCTGGCCCTGAAAAACTTTTCCAATTTCACCTGCGGCGGCAAGAGCGCCGGCTGGAATAACTGGTACGCACTCGGACAAATGTATTTTTATTTCGACCTGGACGTGGGTATCCATGTGGATGTATGGTTCTACAGTGGAGATCTATCCCTGGTGCAGTTTAAGGCAGGCGCGGTATTGTCCGGAGGATTACCCAACCCCACCTGGCTGGATGGAAGCGTCCATGTACAGGGCAGTGTGCTGGACGGCCTGGTCAAAGTTAATACCAGTGCGCATTTTAGCATCGGGGACAAGTGTTATCCCAGCCCGGACCCACTGAAGGATATCAAGATCATCAGCGACTATGGCCCCAAGGATAAGAGCGATGTATTCGATCTGCCGTTTGCCGCAGCCAATGTGCCGCTGAATGTCAATTTCGATATACTCGTACCACCTACTTCGGCGCATCCTGATGGAGAGACGAGGACCTACCGGTTTGACATCTATTCCTTCAAATTGAGAAAGCACAGCAACGGACAGGAAGTGCAGGGGGGTACCGATTACAGCAATGGTAACCAGACCGTGACGTTGAAACGTACTACGATGCTGGAAGGACGGACACAGTATGATGCGGAGATCGTCTGTAATGTCCGGCAATTGAATCCCAACACGTATGTCTGGGAAGATCCGTACAATGACAAGGATGGAAGGAAGGAGGCGATGCAGGAGATCACCCGGTTCAGCTTTGTCACCGGGCCTGCTCCGGACTATATACCCGACGGCAATGTCCATTTTGCGTATCCCGTAGACCGGCAGCGCTATGTGTTAAAACAGGAGATGGGTGGCGCAGCCGTCATTGCCGTCAACCAATGGCAGGATAATATCCTGAAGGACGACGCCAATAAATTCAACATCAACGTACGTAACTTCTCCTATGTGTATTTTATCGATGTGAACGGGAGTGATACGCTAAAGACGAACTTTACGCCTGACAGGAGCACCAACACCCTACGCTATACACTGCCTGCGGGTCTTAAAAACAATACCACCTACAGGGCGGAATTCTGGTCCGTGCAGAGTGACATGAATATGAAGCTGAACCTTTCATTGCTGAAAGGAGAGACGACGCGGAATTACAACGGGGCAGCCGCCCAGATACGGCAAACTTCCGTTGCCGGGATGGCGAAGCTGAATGTCTCTGTACAGCGGCCCATCTATACGTATTATTTCCGGACCAGCGCGTACAACACTTTCTCTGATAAGATCAATGCTTTTGGTAACTGGACGGCCACAGCCACACAAAATGGGTTGGCTATCGCCGGTGATGGCAGCGGGCCTGAAAGTTTTGATAAGATTGAGGCCAGGGGTTTCCAGTCACCGGATGGGACTACTTTCCCGGCTATGTTCCAGGTGAATGTTCCCTGGGACAGGAATAGACAGAACGATGCTTTTGCCGACAACAATTTATATGGGAATGCCTTTGTGATGGCTTTTTTCCGGGTGACCTGCGATTTCGGCGCCCGTGAGATCAGGGGCAATAGCCTGGATGATGCTTTCAAGCCTGTGGGCGCTGTCGATTGGTGGAGCGGGTTGAGCGTTCAGCCACCCCTGAATAACAGCGAGGCCGGGATAAAGAGTTCGGTAAATCCGATATCCCAGGATCCGAAGGCGACCTTTTCCACCCGGCTTTCCGGCGGCATATCCCTATATGCTCCGTTTGCCAGTAAGTTATCCTCCGCAGGTATGTTCAGCGCAGCCGCCGTGAATATCAACCCCCGTAATACCATCTTTTGGAACAGGGAAAAGTACCTCTGGAGCGACTTCGATATGATGAAGGGCTTTGGTTTTATGGCCTTGTTGACGGAGGGGGCGTATAAGATCGACCAAATGTCACCCGGTGATGCGGATCAGGCTTTTGGCAATCTTGACGGTGACTATACGTTTATTTCGAACAAGTTGGGCGGAAGTGTCAGCATTCCCTGGAATATGCTCTATCATCTGTATCAGACCCCTTCTAATATTACCATGTTCCACAAGCTTATGGACATGCAATATACGGGCTATCCCAGGGGGAGCCGTACGATGCAGTTCAGCTATCAGGCGGGTAGTATGCGGGGCGGCAATGTTTCTAAAACCTTTAATTATTAAGTATCCGGTATGAAAGGCCATCTTAAAACACATATAGGATTCTCCGCACTTTTCAGCTTGTTGTCGCTGACTGCGGCCGCCCAGTACAAAGCGGGCATACGGGTCATTGCCCGATCATACGGCGACTCAGTGGTAGTAAGATGGGCGCCGACGGCGGCCTGGGCCTGGAACAGTCTGAACAGTGCGGGGTATACTGTGGAGCGGATCGACATCAGCGACCCGAAGAAACCAGTGAGGCAGATCATTACACCGGCCGCCGTCAAACCCTTGACCCTCGAACAGTTCAAACAGCATTTCGACCGCAACAACAAATATGCCGCGGCCGCCGCCCAATGTCTCTATGGAAAGAACTTTTCGAGCAATGTGCGAAAGGGTTATGCCGGCATTGGCGATCAGTCCGCTGTATTTACAGACCGTTATGCCTTTGCCGTCATGGTGGCCGACTATGACGCCGGGGTAGCATGGGCCGAGGGGCTGCGGATCACCGACAAGACGGTGAGAAAAAATGCCGTCTATGTATATAAAGTGTATCCCGCCGCACCTGCTCATCCCGGTAAGGTGGACACGGGAGGCGTATTGATCCGCAACGAGGGCAGGGGCGGGGTTACCAGACCTGCGCTGGCATCGATCTCCGGCGGGGATATGACGGCAGAAGTACACTGGTTCCGTCATCAGAAAGAATCCTACAGCGGTTTTGTTATCGAACGGAGTGAGGATGGCCGGCATTTCACTCCCCTGAATAAGGACCCCTTTTTTGCGGGCTTGCCTGATTCCATGATGGTGAAAAAGGATACTTCTCTGCGACGGCTCTACGGGTTGTTAAAAGAACAGCAGGTATATATCGACAGTCTGCCTCGTAACTATGCAGCCTACAGCTACCGGGTCAGGGGCATCGATGCATTTGCCGAATGGAGCGATTATTCCGATACGTTATCCACCTCGGGAAGGGACCTGACGCCTCCTGTGCCTCCGACGATGCAAAAGGTACAGTTTGCCGGGGGGAAAAGAATGAAGCTCCAATGGAAAAAGAAGATAAAAGAGCCGGACCTCAAAGGGTTAATGGTCAGCCGGGCGCATAATGACGTCAACGGCCCGTATGAAATTATTTCGGGAAAATTGCTGGACCCGTCGGTAGACCAGTTCACGGACACGTCGGCATTTATACATGGGCAGAATTTTTACCTGGTAATAGCCGTGGATACAGCGAACAATATGGGAGCGTCGGCGCCTGCCATGGGCTTGGTGCCCGACAAGACGCCGCCGTCTGCGCCTGCCGGGTTGAAGGGATATATCGAAAAGAATGGCCGGGTGCATCTTTCCTGGAACAGGAATGGGGAAGAGGATATGAAAGGCTATAAGGTATATTTTGCCAATAGTCCTGACCATGTGTTCTCGCAGATCACGCTTAGCCCGTATGCCGATACGGCATTTGTGGACAGCATCTCCCTGAAAAACCTCACCCGGAACATCTGGTATAAGGTGGCGGCGGTGGATGAAAGCAATAACCATTCAGCATTTTCCGAAGCCGTCAAACTGAGAAAGCCGGATATTATTCCGCCCGTGCCGCCGCTGGCTTCTAAGATCTTCGTGGATACGGGCGGGGTACAGATCGATTGGATACGGAGCGCCAGTTCCGATGTCGTGCAATATATTGTTTACCGGAAGGAGAAGGATAAGGATTGGGAGATCCTGCGGACGCTGAGGCAGGACACTACGCAGACGACTTTTCATTTCACCGACACTCGGGTGAAGCCCTTTGTCGATTATGCGTACAGCGCGGAGGCGGTGGACGAGGATAGTCTGCATTCCGCAAAATCCACCACCGTAAAGGCCGCCGTGAAGACCGTGCCTGACCAGCCACCCGTAAAGGTCTTTGCCGCCAGCTACAATGAAAAGCAAAATGCTGTCCGTCTGACCTGGCAGTTCAGGGACGAGGGAGAGTACTTCTTTGTGTTGTACAAGGCGGCAGGCAACGAGCCTCTGCGACGATTTCGTTCTGAGAGCGCCACGGCCGGCGGGTATACGGACCCGGTGGCCGGCTCACAAAAAGGAGTTGTCCGTTATGCCATTCAGGTGCTTTTTAGAGATGAAAGGGGGAGGACCCGCATGAGCGAGCCCGTGACCGTGTCGATACCGGACCCGAAATAGTAAATATTAGGTATTTTTATGCAAACTGACTGCCGGATTGAAAATAGGGGGACTCATCATATTAATTTTTACCTTTTTACCGACCGCTTTACGGGCGCAGGTGTTCCCCGACCTGAATTTTACGCATATCACTACCAGGGAGGGATTGAGCAGCGATATTACTACCTGTGTCACCGAAGATAAACAGGGGTTTATCTGGATCGGCACCGTCAATGGGCTCAACCGGTGGGACGGCTATAGGGTAAAGCAGTACTACCACGATCCCAATGACCGGAACTCACTGCCGAGTAATTCTGTCAATACCCTTTTCTCCGATGGCAAGGGCCGCTTGTGGATAAGCACGCCCCAGGGCATCAGCTGTTTTTTGCCGGATAGTAACAAGTTTATTAATTATTCAATAAACGAGGCGCCTCCTTACCACCTGGGATTGGATGGGGAGCCCCGGGTATATGAGGATAAGCAGGGGGAGATATGGATCGTCCTGTACGAAGCGGGCGTTTACCACCTGGACAGTCATATGCGATTGGAGCAGCCGGTGGTGGATAGTACTCATCTGTTCTTCCTGGGCAGACGCAGGTGGGGGTATTCCGCTATCATTGCCGACAAGGAGGGAAGAGAATGGGCTTATATGGGCAACAGGATCTACCGGCTGGACCATCGGACAAAGAAGATCTCCCGGGTATATGATTTTTCTTCTCAGCTGGGGGATAAGGCTATTACGGATATCTATATCGACGATAGGGGAAGATGCTGGGTCACGACCTGGGCAAAAGGGCTATGGCGGTTTTTTCCGGAGGATGGAAGACTGGAGGCATTCGGTATCCCGCCCGATGGCATCTGTTCCATGCTACGGGAATGGGAGTACAATGGTAAGAAATGGATGGTAATGACGGATCTCAATTCCGGACTGTACCTGGCGGACCCCGACAACCGGCAGAACAGGCGTTATTTTCCCGAGGGTGTGAATGGCCTGTCCATACAGGGGTTGCATTATTATAAAGGTTGCATCGATCACAACGGGCAACTGTGGGTTTGTTCCGACCGGGGTATCAATATGACGGGGGCTTTCCGGAAGATGTTCGATGTATACACGCTCAACAATCCCGGTGATGATGGAACAAACCCGACACCCAGCGATATCTTTTTCGGGTTTGTACAAACGGACAGCCTTTATTGGTTTAACAAGCGATTTGCGGGTACGTATGTCGTGGATCAGGACATGCGGCTGAATAAATTTTATGGGTCGGTATTTCCGCTTCACCGTCGGGTGATGAATCCCACCAGCTCATGCTATTCTTTTTTCAGACAGGGTGATGAGCTTTGGATGAGCACCGACAGCGGGCTGGTGGAATACGGATTGAAGGATCATTCCAGCCGTCTGTATTTTCCGTCAGCCTTTTGTAAAACGGCGGATTGCAGGACCATTGTGCCGGGAGACGGGAATGAGATATGGATACGATCGTTCAGCAACGGAGTTTTTGTATTTGACACGGGCAAACGGAAATTCGTCAGGTGGTACAGTAATCGCGACAGCAGCATTGCCGGTCTTCCTTTCAACCTGAATTGGATGTTGAGGACGAGGGACGGGAATATCTTTGTCACGGCAGAGAATACATTATTGCAGTTTGACCGGCAACGGGGTCGGTTTATACGACATAAGATCGGCGTGGAACACGACGGTCGCTGGAGTGAGGCAGGCTCCTTGTTCGGCGCCGACGAGGACGAATCGGGCAGGCTATGGATCTGTGGTCTGGGCGGGGTTTATGTATATAATACTTCTACCCGGCGGGTGGATAGTTTTTTTTCCGAGAAAGGCCGGATGGGGGAGGCTTACAGGATTTGCTTCGACAAATATTGGAATACCTGGGTGAATGGACTGTCGGGTATCTGGTGTTACCTGAAGCAAAAGGGAAAGTGGATACAGTTTACTCCCTCGGATGGTCTGCCGGGGCCTGACTTTGAAGGATTCCTTGCCAGGGATAGTCACCAGGACATCTGGTGTGGTCTGCAGAACGCCGTGGTACGATTTCACCCGGACCATCTGGCAATGCCTTCCACGAATGCTCCTGTTATCATTACAGAGGCCGTCGCTTCGGGGAACAGTCTCCATTTCCCGTTGAACAATTCATCGGTGAAGCAACTGATCATCAATCCGGAGGGGAATTATTTTACCGTAGACTTCGCCGTGTTGAACTATCAGAATGCCCCGGAGAACGGGTATTACTACAGACTGACGCCTTTGATGAAGGAGTTTGAGCAAAATGATAACGGGCATCTTAATTTCAGCGGCCTGGCCAGCGGTACCTACCGGCTGGAAGTGAAGGGTGGGGACCGGTCGGGCAACCTGCTGCCTTCCACCGACCGGCTGGACATTACAGTGAAACAGTTCTTCTGGCAGAAGACATGGGTTAAATTATCATTAGTTGCCGCGATCATCGCCATCATCAGTCTGATTGCCGCCAGGAGGGTCCATCATATCCGTAAGGAGGCGGCTTTCCGGCAGAAAATAACGGAAAGTGAAATGATGGCCTTAAGGGCCCAGATGAACCCTCATTTCATTTTCAACTGTCTCAACTCTATCGACAACCTGATACAGAATGATCAGAAAGAGCGGGCTACCCGGTATCTTGCCAAGTTTGCAAAACTGATCAGGGCCATCCTCGAGAACTCGAAAAAGGAGATCATTCCCTGTTGGAAGGACCTGGAGGCGCTGAAATTATATCTTGAAATGGAGGCATTGCGGCTGGATAAACAATTCTCCTATTCCTTTTCGGTGGAGGATGAGATCATGAAGGGAGATTATAAGGTGCCGCCGATGATCCTTCAGCCATATGTGGAGAATGCCATTCATCATGGGTTGATGAATAAAGTGGAGGGGGATAAGCAGTTAAATATCTCAGGGCGGATCGAAGAGGGATATATCAGGTTCACTGTGGAAGACAATGGAGTAGGCAGGGCCAGGGCCGCCGCCTATAAAAAGAGGAACCGGCCTTTGTATCAATCGATGGGTATGCAGATCACGGCGAACAGGATCGATTATTTCAATGCGTATAAAAGCAATGCTATTTCCATCACGGATCTTTTTACTGCTGAAGGCCGGCCCTCCGGCACCCGGGTAGAAGTCTGGTTAAACCATCAAAACTAACACATGCCATCCTTAAAGGCTATCATTATCGACGACGAGCAGAGCAGCCTGCATGCATTGAAAGCAAAATTGCACCGTCACTGTCCCGAAATAGAATTGATGAGAGAATGTCTGTCCGCGGAAGAGGGTATTGTGGCTATTGAGCACCTGCATCCGGATATCGTATTCCTGGATGTGGAAATGCCGAGAATGAATGGTTTTGTCATGTTACAACAACTCATCAACAAGGATTTCGAGCTCATATTTACCACCGCGTATGATCATTATGCCATCGAGGCGATACGTTTCAGCGCGTTGGATTATCTGGTCAAGCCGATTGAGGTGGATGAGCTCAGGGCCGCCGTGGAAAGGGCCATGCGAAAAAGACAGCAGCCTGTGACCAATCAGCGGATAGAGAACCTGCTCCACAACCTGGTCGAAGGGGGCAACGTCATCCGGCGGATAGCTGTCCCGTCCCAGGACTGTTTACAGTACATCGGGATCGACGATATCATTTATCTCGAAGCGGACGGCAATTATACCTTTCTTTATTTACGGGATGGTCAAAAACTCACCGTTTCAAAGACGCTCAAGGATTTTGAGGACCTGTTGCCGGCCAATTTGTTCATCCGGATACATCATTCCTGTATCATCAATAAGAACCAGGTGAGCAAATACCTGAAAGGTGAAGGAGGGCAGGTGGTGATGAACAATGGGAAGATATTGGATGTGGCCCGGCGGAGGAAAGAAGATTTCCTGCGGGCGATGGACAGAAGGTGAGGGGGTTTCAAAAATAATCACTAATTTGCAACCAAGTTGCAAGGTTTGTACAAGGCTTCTACCATAAAACGTCTGTCGGCCGGGGTGCTATTGCTGTTGTTTATGTTCAGCATTACGCCCAAGATCTTTGTGCATGCCCTGGTAGCCGGTCACAAGGATGTCCACCTGTCGATAGGGCAGGAGGGGACGGACCAGCTGAATAAGGCCAGCTTTCATTGCGACGTAGAAAACCTGGTCGTAGAACTGCCCTATCTGTACTGCCCGTTTTCTTTCCAACTGGAAGTTCCCCGGGTATTCCGGGATCATCAGACAAGACCAGCTCCTCAATTTTACTCTCCCGATCATTTCATTTTTGGTCTGCGCGGTCCTCCGGCTGTTGTTTAATCTTCTGTCAATTCTCCAGATAATGTGTCACCGGTGATGTATGTCCCGGTGTCTGTTGTCTTTCATTATTGTCTTACATCAGCCAAAGGAATCAATTTATGCGTCAGATCAAATTCTTTTCGATCTTTTGTTTTTTATATTTTATTTTTTTCCCGGGTATTCATTTATCTGCTGCTGCTCGTGATACCCCTGCCGGGGGATCTCTGTCCGGGAGGGTGACGGAGAAGGACAAGGGGGTGGGTGTTCCGGGCGCATCCGTTTATATTGCGGATCTCAAGCTGGGGGTTATCTCGGATAGCGCCGGGTATTACAAGTTCAATAGCCTGCCTTCCGGCTCTTACCTTGTGGAAGTACGTTCCATCGGGCTCAAGGCTGTCACCCTGACCGTCTCTATCAGCGGTCCGGTAACTCGGGATTTTGTCCTTACAGATCAATATGTAGAGGAAAGTCCGGTAGTGGTCACGGGGCTGTCCAAGGCCACGCAGATCAAGAGAAGTCCCGTGCCTATTGTGGCTGTCGATCATCAATATATCGCCACCAACCTCAGCACCAATATCATCGATGCTATTGCCAAAGTACCTGGCGTAAGCGCGCTTACCACCGGACCCAACGTGTCAAAGCCCTTTATAAGGGGGCTGGGATACAACAGGATCCTTTCTCTTTACGATGGGGTTCGGCAGGAAGGTCAGCAGTGGGGTGATGAGCATGGCATTGAGGTGGACCAGTATGGGGTGGATAGGATAGAAGTCATCAAAGGGCCGGCCAGCCTCACCTATGGCTCGGATGCGCTGGCAGGAGTAGTGAACCTGATACCTACGCCGGCTGCGCCGGAGGGCAGGATCGTTGGCAATGTACAGGCGGAGTATCAGACGAACAATGGACTTTTTGGAGGTTCGGCAATGCTCGGCGCCACAAAGAACGGGTTCGAATGGATGGGGAGAATCTCTCATAAACAGGCCACGAATTATCAAAATAAGGTCGATGGACGTGTTTTCAATACAGCCTTCAACGAGACGGATGCCAACCTGTCCCTGGGTCTGCACCGCGGGTGGGGTTATTCCCATCTGAGCCTTTCCCTTTTTGATGATCTGCAGGAGATCCCGGATGGCGGCAGGGATTCTGCTACCGGGAAATTCACCCAAACGATCACTGAAGCGGGCGATGTTCGTATTGTATCCGACGCAGACCTGAAGTCTTACAGCATGACCCCGCTGCATCAGCATGTGCAGCATTACAGGGCGTACCTGACAAACAATTTCATACTGGGCAATAGCCGCCTGGCTGTTAATCTTGGTTTTCAAAGAAGCGTGCGCCGGGAATTCAGCCACCCGGAAGTACCTTATCAGAAAGTGGCAGGGCTGTACCTGCAGCTCAATACCTACTCGTATGATGTAAAATATTATCTGCCCGAATTTGACGGCTGGAACCTTGCCCTGGGGGTCAACGGCATGTATCAGGATAATAATGTGGCAAAGGGCACCGAGTTTGTAATCCCTTCTTATCACCAATTTGATGTCGGTCCTTTTGCGCTGCTGAAAAAGACTTTTGGCAAACTGGATATCTCCGGGGGGGCAAGGTTTGACAGCCGCAGCTTTAAGAACTTCCAACTATATACCAAGCCGAACCCTGTCACAGGATTCGAAATGCCTGTATATGGTGCGGATACCGCCGGAGGGAATTTTCATTTTGGCGATTATAGCCATACTTTCTCGGGTTTTACGGGCAGCATTGGCGCTACGTATAATTTCACAGAACAATTTTCTCTCAAAGCAAACATCTCCCGTGGGTTCCGTGCCCCGAATATCGCCGAGATCGCGGCCAATGGCGTGCATCCCGGAACGGGCATCTACCAGATAGGCAGCGGGGATTTCAAGCCTGAGTTCAGCTTCCAGCAGGATCTTGGGATAGAATATACTTCCCGTCATATTGTAGCGACACTGAGCGTATTCAACAATGAGATATCTAATTACATATACAATCAGCGGCTGAAAGGCGTCGATGGAGGGGACTCACTGAGCGCGGGTGTCCCTACCTACAAATTTCAGCAGGGTAAGGCTCAATTATATGGCGGCGAGTTCAGTCTGGACATACATCCCGTAAAGGCCTTGCATTTTGAGAATTCCATTTCGGCTGTATATGCGTTGAATAAAGGTATTGATCCAAAATTGAGAACGAATGACAACAAGTACCTACCCTTTATACCACCCGTACACGGTATATCCGAGCTGCGTCTGGATTGGGGGGTTCGGAGCCATCACATCGTCAATGGGTTTGCGAAAGTGCAGGTGGCCTGGTATGCCAGTCAGAACAGGGCTTATCTTGCTGATAATACGGAGTCGGCTACACCCGGATATGCATTGATCAATGCCGGTGTAGGTGCAGGGGTCACCAATAGTAAGGGGAAGACTATTTTCAACCTGTACATTATGGGGAACAATTTGTTTGACGTAGCATACTTCGATCACATGAGCCGGCTGAAATATTTTCTGTACTCTTCGTCGGATACCAACCCAGCTCATGGCATTCATAATATGGGGAGAAATATCGCTTTTAAGATCGATTTCCCTTTGGATTTCGGACTGTAGACAAAAAAGCCCGGGGTTGATCCTCCGGGCTTTTTTTTTAATTCTTTTTCTCACCGCCACCCCCGTCTTCGGGTTTTTTACAGCAGGTGGGGAGCCTTTTGTATGCGTCGGGCTCTGCGGTAACATCGTCTGCATCATATCCTACATTGGCGATAAGGGCCTTGATATTCTCGGGGTTGGTGCGATCGGAGAGATAGGTGACGGTAGTGGTCTTCTTTTTGAAGTCTACGTTTACCTTTTGGATGCCTTCTTCGTGGCTCATGTAATTCTCGATCCTTTTTTTACAGGATTCGCATTGTACCGTAGGGGTCTTGATCACTACGGTCTTGACGGCCTTTTGCTGTGCGAAGGAGACAGTGACAAATCCTACCAGCAGGAAGGCAAGAAATTTGATTTTCTTCATATATAAAGCGATTTTAGGTACTTCTAAAGATACTAAATTAATAGACACCTTTCCAATTTGCTGGGTCTTCGCGCCATTTTAACAAAATAGCTTCTTCTTCCGGGCCGACCAGGTTTTTTTCGATGGCCAGTTTGATCAGGGTAGGGTAGTTCGACAGGGATATATAGGGGACTCCTGCTTTTTCGAAGGCCAGACGGGCAGCCTCGAAACCATAATTAAAAATGGATACCAGTCCAAGTACTTCCAGACCGGCCTGCCGGAGGATCTCTACTACCTGCAGGCTGCTTTTGCCCGTGGAGATGAGGTCCTCGATGACTACCACAGGCTGTCCTTGTTCATAGTACCCTTCTATCTGCTGGCCCAGGCCGTGTTCTTTTGGTTTGCTGCGTACGTAGATATACGGCAGCTTCAACTGGTCGGCCGCCATCGCCCCCCAGGCAATACCTGCTGTTGCTACGCCTGCCAGCATGGCTGCTGCCGGAAATTGGGAGAACAGCACATTGCACATTTCCGACTTGACAAAATCCCGGATATAGGGAAAGGACAGGACCTTTCTGTTATCGCAATAGATGGGGCTTTTCCAGCCGGACGCCCAGGTAAAAGGTTCTTTTACATTGAGGCGTATTGCCTGTACCTGCAGTAGTTTTTCGGCGACTGCCTTTTCGTTGGTAGTGATGATTTGTTCGGCCATGGTGCGAAAGTAAATAAAAATTAGCTCGTATCTTACATTCAATTGCCCCCGTTGATTATGTATTACAAGATCTACTTTTCCGACAAGCCTTTGTTCCTCTGCGATCACTCCAATGCAGAGATCCATCACTATGCCCGTCATGACGACGCCGTGTTTATCGACGAGTTCTCCCCGCCCGCCGTCAATTCCATGATCCACGAGATGCGGCAGGAGAAAGTACATGCGGGTATATTTGTACACAGCCCGTTGGAGGAGCTAAGGAAGGCCTTCTGGAAGAAATTCATCTTGATCCGGGCGGGCGGCGGACTGGTGCAAAATGAAAAAGGGGAGGTCCTTTTTATATTCCGGCGGGGGAAATGGGACCTGCCCAAGGGGAAGCTGGATGAGGGGGAGACACTGGAGGAGTGTGCGGTCAGGGAAGTGCGTGAGGAGACGGGATTAAAGGACGTACGGCTGGACGGCCCGCTGCTGGTGACCTGGCATACTTACGATGACAGCGGCAAACATATCCTCAAGGAGACGCATTGGTTCAGAATGAAAACCAAGAGCGACGAATCCCTCCTGCCACAGCAGGAAGAACAGATCACTGAACTGAGGTGGGTGGAAAAGAAAGACATCGATCCTCTGCTTGCCAATACATTCCCCTCTATCGTGGATGTCATCAAGGCTGGCGTTGCAAAATAGCTACGGTCAATCGGCTTACGCATACGAGCTTTTCTTTTTCATCATAGATACGGATATCCCAAACATGGGTAGTCCTGCCCAGGTGCAGAGGCGTCGTTGTTCCATATACATAGCCATCCCTTGCGCTGCGGATATGGTTGGCATTTATCTCCAGTCCTACACAATAGAATCGTTGCTGGTCGATGACAAAGGCGGAGGCGACACTGCCCAATGTCTCTGCCAGTGTTGCCGAAGCGCCACCGTGCAGCAGCCCGTATGGCTGGCGGGTGCGGTTATCCACGGGCATGCGGGCTTTCATGAAATTTTCACCTATCTCTGTGAACTCGATACCCAAATATTCACCCATTGTGTCCCTGGCGATCAGTTGCAACTGTGGGACTGTGATGGTGGGGTCAAACCAGATGGCCATATAGGATTGCTTAAGCGTTTTGCGGATGGTTGAGGGAATGGGCGACCACTTCCGGCAGGAATTGCAGGGCATCGCCTCCATTCTTTAATACATCCCTTACCAGGGTGGAGGCTACGGATGTGTATTGGGGCAGACAGGTGAGAAAGACGGTTTCGATGTTGTGGTCCAGACTGCGGTTCATATCGGCGATAGCCTTTTCGTATTCGAAGTCGTTGACGTAGCGGATGCCTCTCAGGATAAAATGAGCGCCCACTTCCTGACAGGCCCGGACGGTCAGCCCTTCATAGACAACGGCGTCTACCTTGGGGTTGTCTTTAAAGATCTGTTTGATCCAGGTGAGCCTTTGCTCTTCGGAGAACATCGGTACCTTATTCGCGTTGCGCCCGATGCCGATGTACAATTTATCGAAAAGGGGCAGGCTGCGGTTGATAATATCCAGGTGCCCGATGGTGATAGGATCGAAGGTACCTGGAAAAAGGGCGATGCGTTGCATAAATATGGCGTTGATGTTAGTTCTTTTCTGCCGCCGATCCGCCTCCCGCCAGCAGATAGAGCACAGCCATACGTACGGCCACACCGTTCTCCACTTGCTGCAGGATAATGGACTGCTTGCTGTCTGCCGCGTCACTGTCCAGTTCCACGCCCCGGTTAATCGGTCCCGGGTGCATGATGACAATCTTCTTATCCAGGCTATCCAGCAGACTTTTGTTCACTCCGTAGGCCAGGCTGTATTCCCGGAGGGAGGAGAACAGCGGCTGGTTTTGCCTTTCCAGCTGGATACGTAACACGTTGGCCACATCGCACCATTCCAGCGCTTTTTTCAGATTGTATTCCACGCGTACGTCAAAAGCCTCGCGGATATATACGGGTATGAGGGTTGGAGGGCCTGCCAGCATCACTTCGGCGCCCATTTTTTTCAGGAGGTAGATATTGCTCAGCGCTACCCGGGAATGCATGATATCCCCGATGATGGCAACTTTTTTCCCTGCCAGGCCGCCAAGTTTTTCCCTGATGGAAAATGCATCCAGCAGGGCCTGGGTCGGATGCTCGTTGATCCCGTCCCCTGCGTTGACGATGGCTGCCGGGATATGTTTGGCCAGGAAATGCGGGGCTCCACTGGCGCTATGCCGCATCACTACCATGTCCACTTTCATGGAGAGGATATTGTTTACCGTGTCCAGCAGCGTCTCGCCCTTGGCGGCGGAACTACCTGATGCCGTGAAATTGATGGTATCGGCGGACAGTCGTTTTTCCGCCAGCTCGAAGGATATGCGTGTCCTTGTCGAGTTCTCATAGAAGAGATTGACGATCGTCACGTCCCGCAGGGTGGGGACCTTTTTTATCGGACGTTGCAAGACTTCTTTGAATTGGGTAGCCGTATCTAAAATGAGCTGTATATCACCCTGTTGGAGATCTCTAATGCCAAGAAGATGTTTGGTACTTAGTTGCATTAGGAGGCGAAATTAAGGTAAAATAATCACAATAAAACCACTTCCTCTTTTCCGTCATTTTCCTTCCAGAATACTTTGACCTTTTGCGTGATGATGGAGTCGATGGTTTTTCCCGTATAATCAGCCTGTATAGGTAATTGGCGGCTAAAGCGGCGGTCGATGAGCACGCAGAGCTCGACTTTCCCAGGTCTGCCAAAATCCAGCAAAGCATCCAATGCAGCCCGGATAGTGCGTCCTGTGTACAAGACATCGTCGATGAGAATGACATTTTTATCTTCGATGGAAAAGGGGATATCGGTCTGGTTCAGTTCGTGCAGGCCTTTGCGTACATCATCCCTGTAAAAAGTGATGTCCAGCTTGCCGTAATGAATGGTCCCGGCGGGTACATGTGTCTTTAGCTGCTGGACAATACGGTTGGAAAAATAGATGCCGCGGGGTTGAATGCCGATGAGCACGGTATTTTCAAGGTCGAGATGATTTTCCAGCACCTGGTGGCTCAAACGTTGTATGGTGATGGCCAGCTGCTGTTCGTTCAGGATCGTCTTCATTTTATAAAAATAGGCAAAAAAGAAGAGACCAGCGTAGCTGGCCTCTCTTTACAAACTATACAAACATTCTTCAAAACACTAAAACAAACTATTTTTTGCTGCCTTCGCCGAACAGGTAGAATACACCCACCTGGAAAACACCGTTCTTGCTGCTGCCTCCGTCCTTAATAACGTTTGTCAGACCCAGGTTGTAACGAACATCGACACCCAGGTTGATGTCGGGGATCACGTAGCCGGCGCCGAAAGCCCATGCGATATCGGTGGATTTCAGCGAGCTCTTGATGTCTGTGTCGCTTCCACCATCGACCTTTTGTTTTGCACTCAGCAGGATGCCAAGCTGGGGACCTGTCTCGAAGAAAACGCCTACGGGCAGCGTATACTTTGCCAACACGGGGATGTTGACATAACCTAAAGTGATCTTACCACCATCAAACTTGGCGCCTTGTCCTGAGTACACGACTTCAGGCTGCAGGCTCAAGGCGTCCACCAGAGGGATCTTTACCAGGGCGCCTCCATTGAAGCTGACCAGGGTCTTACTTCCCGGGGTGTTGCTGACATTGGCAAAGTTAGCTCCGGCCTTAATCCCAAATTGGATCTGAGCCTTCGCACCAAAAACAGTTGCAGTGAAAACAGTCAATACTAACGCGAGTTTTTTCATAATTAGAGAATTTAGGTATTTGGTTTAAAACTTGCCGCAAATCTAATCGCTTGATTTGTAATGCGCAATACCACGAAAAGAGTATTTTTTTATTGTGCGATACTAAAAATATACGGAAAAGATTGTAATATAAGATGATTATCAGATCAATATGTATAACAACATAGTTGATATATAATGTAATAAAATATAGAAAAAAATACGAAATAGGACTAAAAAAATTGCCGGAAATTGATTTCCGGCAATGGGAAGGGCAATTTTGTCTGCGTATTTACTCCCTAAAGGGATGCGTATTTGTCCTTGGGGTACTTGCGAAATTATTCGTTGGCGATATAGGTAGATACCCTCCCAAAAGTTGGGAATTATCACCACCTATTTTTTGTTGCCTTCGCTAAACAGGTAGAACACGCCCACCTGGAAGACGGAGTTCTTGCTGGTACCGCCGTACTTGCCAAGGTTGGAAATGCCGAGGTTATAGCGCACATTGAACCCGAAATTGACGTTGGGGATCAGGTAGCCGGCGCCGAAAGCCCAGGCGAAATCAGTGGATTTAAAATAGCTTTTTAAGTCCTGGGTACTTCCCGAGTCGGGCATCGCTTTTGCGCTGAGCAGGATGCCGAGCTGGGGACCAGTCTGAAAGAATACGCCCACAGGCAGGGTGTAAGTCAACAGCACGGGGATATTGATGTAGTCCAGCGCGAGCTTACCGTCATCGGCTTTGATACCCTGCCGGGAGTATACGGCCTCGGGCTGAAGGCTCAGGGCATCCGCCAGGGGGATCTTTACCAGGGCGCCGCCGTTGAAATTTACCATCGTTTTACCACCGGAGCTGTTGGTGACGTTGGCGAAGTTTGCGCCCCCTTTCAGGCCAAACTGGACCTGGGCGTTTACACAGAATACAGATGTGGTGAAAATAGTCAATACTGACGCGAGTTTTTTCATAATGGTGAGTTTAGGTGTTAGTTATAAAAGAGTATCTCCTACTCCTCTGTGAGGAAAGGATAGCGATAGTCTGTGGGAGGTACGAAGGTTTCCTTGATCGTCCGCGCACTGAGCCAGCGGTACAAATTCAGGATCGACCCTGCCTTGTCATTGGTGCCTGAGGCCCTGGCCCCTCCAAAGGGCTGCTGGCCTACCACGGCGCCCGTGGGCTTGTCGTTGATATAGAAATTGCCTGCCGCCTGGCGTAAACGTTCTGTAGCCAGCTCCACCGCATTTCTGTCCTTTGAGATAATGGACCCTGTCAGTGCATATGGGGAGGTGGTATTTACCAGGTCCAACACCTGATCGAACTCAGCAGGCTCATAGATATAGATGGTCAGTACGGGACCGAAGATCTCCTCGCACATCGTGATGAACTTCGGGTCTTTTGCTTCGATGACTGTAGGTTGGATAAAGTAGCCTTTTGATTTATCGCAGTTGCCGCCGGCCCAGATGGATGCCCGGGGGTCGTTCTTTGCTTTCTCGATGTACGACCGGATCTTGTCAAAGGACCTTTCGTCGATGACGGCGTTGATGAAATTTGTAAAGTCTTCCACAGAGCCCATTTTAAAGCTGTCGATGCCAGCGATGAGCTTTTCCTTTACTACAGCCGCCAGGTTCCCGGGGATATAGGCCCGGGAGGCTGCCGAACATTTTTGACCCTGGAATTCGAAAGCGCCCCGGAGCAGGGCTGTCACCAGCACGTCGGGATCCGCGCTCTCATGCGCCAGGACAAAGTCCTTACCGCCTGTCTCGCCGACGATGCGGGGATAGCTGCGGTATTTGCTGATATTTTCACCGATGGTTTTCCAGATGGTATTGAATACGGCGGAAGAGCCTGTAAAATGGATACCTGCGAAATCCGGGTGGCTAAAACATATCTTGCCCAGGGTGGGACCGTCTACATAGATGAGGTTGATGACCCCGTCTGGCAGACCGGCTTCCTGCAGGATACGCATAAACATCTGGGCGGAGAAGATCTGGGTTTCCGCCGGCTTCCACACTACCGTATTGCCACACATGGCAGCTGACGTAGGCAGGTTGCCCCCGATGGCGGTAAAGTTGAATGGTGTAATGGCCAGTACGAAGCCTTCCAGCGGGCGATATTCCAGCCTGTTGTGAACGCCTGCGCTGCTGACGGGCTGCTGTCTGTAGATCTCGTTGAGGAAATGAACGTTCCAGCGAAGGAAGTCGATGATCTCGCAGGCGCTGTCGATCTCGGCCTGGAAGGCATTCTTACTTTGGCCCAGCATGGTGGTGCCATTCATATAGCTGCGGTATTTCGTCGCAATGAGGTCGGCTGCTTTCAGGAAAATGGCAGCCCGGTTTTCCCAGTTGAGGGCGGCCCATGCATCCTTTGCTTTCAGCGCGGCGTCGATGGCCTGCTGTACATGGCTTTCATCGCCTTCGTGGAAGGAACCAAGCGTATGGGCGATCTCGTGCGGAGGATGGAACGTCTTCCTTTTTCCTGTCCTCACTTCCTGTCCGCCGATGTACATGGGAATATCGTGCGGGGTGCTCTTTAATTCCCGTAAGGTTTTTTTGAGCACTTCCTTTTCCTTGCTGCCCGGACTGTAGCTGAGTACGGGTTCATTGGCTGGTGCAGGGTAGTTGAAATAACCTAGGTTCATGTGTGTCTTTATGTTTTTTCTGACTAAGCGTTCTCTTTTTCACTCATCAGGTAGGCCTTGATAAAGCCATCCAGCTCTCCATCCATTACGGGTTGTACGTTACCCACTTCATAATCCGTCCGGTGGTCTTTGATCATTTTATAAGGATGGAATACATAGCTGCGGATCTGTGAGCCCCATTCGATCTTCTTTTTTGTAGAATTGGTGGCATTCTTCAGCTCTTCCCGTTTACGCAGCTCTTCCTCATAAAGCCGGCTCTTCAGCATTTTCAGGGCCTTTTCCCTGTTCTCGCCCTGGGTGCGGGCCTGCTGGCATTCCACGATGATACCGCTGGGGATATGTTTCAACCGTACAGCTGTCTCGACCTTGTTTACGTTCTGTCCGCCCTTACCGCCACTGCGATAAAACTCCCATTCCAGTTCGGCAGGACTGATCTCGATCTCGATGCTGTCATCCACCAGGGGGTATACGAATACGGAAGCGAAGGAAGTATGCCGGCGGGCATTGCTGTCGAAAGGGGATATGCGCACCAGCCGGTGAACTCCGCTTTCCGCCTTGAGGAAGCCATAGGCAAAAGGACCGTCAAACTGCAGGGTGGCGCTTTTTATACCGGCGCCTTCTCCATCCTGAAGGTCCAGCTCCGTAACGGACCAGCCTTGTTTTTCACCGTACATACGGTACATCCGCAGGAGCATCTCTGCCCAATCCTGGCTTTCCGTGCCTCCGGCGCCGGAATTGATCTGCATTACGGCGGGCAGTTCGTCCTCGGGTTGATTCAGCGTGCTTTTGAACTCGGCTTCTTCTATTTGCCGGAGGGCTTTGTCATAGGCCTCTCTGGTTTCTTCCTCCGTGGCCTCCCCGGCCTTCCAGAAGTCGAACAATACGGCAAAATCCTCTACGGCCGTCTCGACGGACTCGTATAGTTTGACCCAGTATTCGTTCAGCTTGATGTTCTTAAGGATCTCTGTCGCACGTTTGTTGTCATCCCAGAATCCGGGGCTCAGCGACAGTTGTTTTTCTTCGTTTATCTTGTACCGGCGGTTCTCGACGTCAAAGAAACCTCCTCAGGACGACCACACGGTCCCTCATACTTTTGATCTGTTCTTGTGTCATAGGGCGCAAAACTACAAAAAATTGTGGAACGGGGCTGTTTGCCTAACTTTAAGCATGCGAAATACCTTGTATACATTAAACCTTATTCTGTTGACTGTCACAGGTCTGACAGGGAGGGCGCAGTCGGTGCTCCAACCAGGATTTAATGCTTCTGAATATCTGGCCATGTTGAGATTGGATTTTACAGGACAGGATTCCGCAGATGATGCTCATCCCTTACCTGACACCGGGTTCAAGATCAATCCCCCTGAAGGGTATGTCAGACATTTTCAAAGCCCGGAGGTGGGGTTTAAGAACCGCTGGTCCATGTGGTACCGGAGGGATCAAAAACTCGCCGTCATCAGTATTCGCGGTACTGTTGCGGATGCGGCCAGCTGGCTGGCTAATTTCTATGCCGCCATGGTCCCCGCCAATGGCACCCTTCAGCTAAGCGACAGTAACCTTTTCTCCTATCATCTGGCGGCCGACGAAAAAGCCATGGTCCATGTAGGATGGCTGATAAGCCTGGGTTATCTGGCTCCTACAATGCTACGGCAGATACGGCAAGCTTATCAGGAAGGCATCCGGGAGTTTATCATTACAGGACATAGCCAGGGGGGGGCCATCTCTTATCTGACCAGCAGCTATCTGCATTACCTGGTGGAGAATGGCGAACTGCCAAAGGACATCGTGTTTAAGACCTATTGCAGTGCAGGCCCCAAGCCCGGCAACCTTTTTTATGCCTATGACTTTGATTTTATCACCCGCAATGGATGGGGGTTCAATGTGGTGAATGCCGCGGACTGGGTGCCGGAATCGCCTTTTTCCGTACAAACGCTGTCCGACTTTAACAGCACCAACCCCTTTATCCATGTCGACGGCATGCTAAAAAAGCAATCTTTTCTTGTCCGGTGGTATATAAAAGGGAAATATAATAAGCTCAAAAGGACTACCCGCAGGGCGCAACGAAGTTTTAAAAGCGTGCTGGGAGATATGATATATAACAAACAGGTGAAGAAATCACTGCCTCAGTTGAAGGCGCCTGTGTATGCAGAAGGCAATAATTATCAACGGGCGGGCGTGCCCATTGTGCTGCAGCCTGATGGGGAGTATTATAAAAGGTTCCCTGAAGACCTTCACAAGATATTCCGGCATCATAGCTTCGAGGCCTATTACTGGATGACGGAAAAATACTATGGCAGGTAGCTGTGGAGAAAATTACACAGCAGGCCGCTGAACGGGACGGGAGGGAGGCCGGAAAATTTCTGGCAGGGTTCTTGAAAAAATGGATATATACCATTAACTATTTTTCATCTAAAAATTTATAATTATGAGCGCCAAGAATGTATTAATAGGAGCTTTGGCCGGCCTGGTCGCCGGTGTCGCCATCGGTGTTTTGACCGCACCCGCCGAAGGCAGGGAAACCCGTCAACGCATTGCAGACACAGCTGACAACCTCAAGAAAAAGCTGCGTCATTTGAGGGGGCTCACCGTTGATGAATTGGACGAGCTGAAAGAGATATTTGAAAAAGAAACGGATGGATTAAAGGATGACGTCCGTTCCCGGGTGCTGGACCTGATCAAAGCCGCTAAAGTGAAGGGCAATCATATAAAGGAACAGGCGATGTCATAAGCGGATAGACTTTGGTAAAAAGATGTGGCCATCTCATTTTGGGGTGGCCTTTTTTGTATTTATTTGTATTTAATTTGCGGTTTATGACACCCATCGACCTCCGTTCGGACACTGTTACGCGACCCACACCCGCCATGCTGCAGGCTATGATGCAGGCCAAAGTAGGAGATGATGTTTTTGAGGAGGACCCTTCGGTCAATCAGTTAGAAGGTATGGCCGCCCGGTTATTTGGCATGGAGGCGGCCCTTTATTGTCCCAGCGGCACCATGTCCAACCAGATCGCCATAAAATGTCATACCCAGCCGGGGGACGAGGTTGTCTGTGAAAAAAATGCCCATGTATACATTTATGAGGGGGGAGGGATCGCTTTTAATGCCGGTGCGCAGGTGCGTGCATTGGATGGCGACCGGGGACGGATCACTGCGGAGCAGGTGTCGGCGGCGATCAATCCCGACGATGTGCATAAGGCCCGCACCTCGCTGGTCTGTCTGGAAAATACGTCCAACCGGGGAGGTGGCAGCTGTTATGACCTGGAAGAGATAAAAAAGGTTCGGCAGGTATGCCAGGACAATCATCTCAAGCTTCATCTTGACGGCGCCAGGCTATTCAACGCCCTGGTGGCCGGAAAACAGGAGGCAACAGTATATGGAAGGCTGTTTGACAGTATTTCCGTATGTCTCAATAAGGGGCTAGGCTGCCCCATCGGGAGCATCCTGATAGGACCGGCTGCGTTTATCCGGCAAGCCAGACGGGTGCGGAAGGTCTTTGGCGGTGGTATGCGGCAGGCCGGCTTTATGGCTGCTGCCGGGGTTTACGCCCTGGAGCACCATGTGAAGAGACTTGCCCAGGACCATGCCCATGCCGATGCTATCCGGAGGGCCCTGGAGAAGAAGGGATTTGTAAAAGGCATCCTGCCCGTGGAAACCAATATCATCATTTTTGAGGTGGAAGAGTCCTATTGCGCCCGGACCATTGCCACGCAATTAAAAGACGCAGGCATCCTTGCCATCGCCATTTCTGCTGACCAGCTACGTTTTGTCACCCATCTGGATATTTCACCGGAGATGACAGACCGGGTAATTAAAGTCATCGAGAGTCTGTAAATTTATAATCTCAAAAAGCTTAATCATTATGTTCCCGAAAGTAACACCCAACGGTACAGCAGCGTGGCAGCAATTACAACAGCACTATCAGCAGGAGGTTGCCAAGCATCTTCATATGCGGCAGCTGTTCAAAGAAAACCCCGATCGCTTTTTTCAATATTCGCTCAAGCTGGACGATATCCTCTTTGATTTTTCCAAGAACATCATTACGGATAAGACCCTGCGCCTTCTGCGTCAACTGGCGGAAGAGTCAAAAGTAAAGGAGGCCATCGAAGCCATGTTTACGGGCGAGAAGATCAACCAGACGGAAAACCGCAGTGTGCTGCATACGGCGCTGCGCAATATTTCCGGCGAGCCTGTCTACAGTGACGGGAAGGACGTCATGCCCGATGTACAGCGGGTACTGGCGCAGATGAAGGCCTTTAGCAGCCGGGTACACAGCGGCGAGTGGAAAGGATACTCGGGCAAGAAGATAAAATACATTGTCAATATCGGCATCGGCGGCAGCGATCTGGGCCCGGTGATGGTCACAGAAGCCTTGCGTCCGTATTGGGTCGAAGGCATACAGACCTATTTTGTCTCCAATGTGGATGGCACCCATATCGCCGAAACCCTGAAGAAAGTGACCCCTGAAGAGGTGCTGTTCCTCGTGGCATCCAAGACTTTTACCACCCAGGAAACCATGACCAATGCCCATACGGCCCGCGACTGGTTTCTCCAGTCGGCCAGGGACGAGGCGCATGTGGCGAAACATTTTGTGGCCCTGTCCACCAATGAGAAGGAAGTGGTGAAGTTCGGGATCGACAAGGCCAATATGTTTGAATTCTGGGATTGGGTAGGGGGGCGTTATTCCCTGTGGAGCGCTATCGGTCTTTCCATAGTGCTGACAATAGGATATGAGCATTTCGAAACCTTGTTAAAGGGTGCTCATCAGGCGGACCTGCATTTCCGTCGTACGCCTTTTGAAAAGAACATTCCTGTAACGATGGCGCTGGTGGGGCTCTGGTATACCAATTTCTTTGGAACACAGACGGAGGCCATCCTTCCTTACGACCAGTACATGCACCGGTTTGCCGCTTATTTCCAGCAGGGGAATATGGAAAGCAATGGGAAGAGCGTGGACCGTAATGGTTTGCCTGCGGAATGGGCGACGGGACCAGTGGTCTGGGGCGAGCCGGGCACCAATGGCCAGCATGCTTTTTACCAGCTGATACACCAGGGTAAGGTGCTGATCCCCTGTGATTTTATCGCTCCCGCCATCAGTCATAATCCCATTGGCGACCATCATATGAAGCTGATGTCCAATTTCTTTGCCCAGACGGAGGCGCTTATGAACGGCAAGACGGGCCAGGAGCTGGAGGCGGAAAAGGTACCCCCGGCCCTGATACCTTATAAGATGTTCAGCGGCAACCGTCCTACCAATTCCTTCCTTATAAAGGAGATCACTCCGTTCAGCCTGGGTGAGCTTATTGCCCTTTACGAGCATAAGATCTTTGTACAGGGGGTGATATGGAATATCTATACTTTTGATCAGTGGGGGGTGGAATTAGGCAAACAATTGGCCGGCAAGATCCTGCCCGAGCTGCAGGGTGGAGAGGAGGTGAAGGCCCACGACAGTTCGACCAACGGGCTGATCAATGCTTATAAAAAAATGCGATAGAGGCATATGTAATCCTCCCGGTGGGGGCATCCTGTCCTGAAAACCGGGTTTTATGAAGAATATATTATGTATAACGTTGCTGGTGGCAGGGGTCGCCGGCAACGTTTTTGTTTATGGGCAGAGGGCCAGGGATAGCGCTGTTGTCAGACGGCCGCTGAAAGAGTTTTTACATACCTCTCCTTCGCCTGTAGTCCCTTTACCGGGCAGTGTGCGGCCTGGTAAAGCAGTATTTTCCGGCCATGGTAACATATGGGCTGTGCCGGCGAGAGGAGGGTTAAATGGTAATTCTGTGCGGGTAATGCCGCCGGACAATATGCCTTGTCTGGAGCCTTCGCTGGCCGCAACGGAGCGGATGCCTATCAAGAAGCTGGATAGCAGGCTGGTGAGGCCCATGCCGAATGGGGTGCCCAATGGGGTGCCGTGGGTGGAGATTGCACCGAGGCGGCATCCAGATTAAGTTGTCAAAAAAATGACATTGGTTTTCCCTACTTTGCCGGAAATTCAATTGTATGTCTAAATCGTTTTATGACTTAGACTATATTATTGAGATCAGTGAAAAGAGGCTGGCGGAGTATACTGTGTTGTATCAAAAGGTATTGGAGAGACTTACCAATATAATCCTCGTTTATTCCGCGCTTGGGATATTTTTGGTACCATTGACTCAGCACGTATTGACAGTAGATATAAAAAGTATATGGTTCTACCTGTTCTTTATTTTATTTGTCGGGTGTCTCTTATGCTCAGTAATATATGTTGTGAGATTGCTTTTGCCGGCCAGGGTTGCCTATTTAGATCCTCCCGAGAAATATTATGCTATTTTCAGAGATCGCTTGGAGCAGATATACCCGGATGAAAAAGGAACAGTAAATGATTCTCTAAAATCTTCCTATATATTTGATCTTGAGGAAGCTATAAGGGTAAATCGAACAATATTCAGACGGAAGAGTTCCTTTTTTTTCAATGCATTGACCTTTGCATTACTGGCTGTTGTCCCGTATACTGTATGCCTTGGTTTTCATCTTTCGAAGAAGGAGGATAGAATGCAAAAAATGGAAGTAGTAAAAGAGAAAATTCTTAATTTTAGAGTAAAATTGGAATATAATGTCTATCGATAAGGATTTAGATGGAAAACCTATAAAAGTAATTACCACAAATTTGCCTGGAATGAAAGGAATTAAAGTGCTTTATTCCGGCCCTACCTTAATTAAAGAAAATTCCAGCAAACCGAGTAAACCCTATAAGAAGTAAGGGTCTTTGATAAAATATTATATCTTCAAAAGCCCCGTTAGGGGCTTTTTTCTTGCCGGGAAGCAAGAAAAAAGGGCGGTGTAGAAACACCACCCGGCTAAGGTCTAACCATTGTTGCTATAAAAGTTTGCGGGCGGGACGGGGTCCCGTTGCCTGCAGTTACGGAAGGATTCGAACCCTCGTAAAAGGTCATGCGGACCTCCGCCTCACCGCTCGGCCACGTAACTCATAAACTATTCTTATCAGTAGGAGTAAAAGCATGCGGCAAAATAGGTCAAATTTATTAGTCTACAAAATTAGTGGACTAATAAATTAAAAAATCCCGGCAAACCCGGAGAGGGGTGGGGTGGATTGTACACACCTGAATTGTGCACACTTTTAAGATTTTGTTAGAAAATAAAATTCGAGGCCCCTCGTTATGAGGTACATTTGCATGATTTTTTCAATATTTCGTATTTTCTTAAAACTACTATTTGCCAACATGCGCTACCAGCATCATCAAGACACCAGCACTCGAAAAATCAACCATCTCCTTAAATCCACCTGTCTGCCTGCCTTTTGCAGCCTGGCCATTCTCCTGAGCGCCTGTAACAGCGGGCAATCCCAAGCCTCCGGCAAAGGCGATTCTGCGGCTGCCACGACAAAAGCGCAGCCCCCCAAAGATTCGGTGGGACCCACCGTCATCCCGATGACTCCGGTGGACACCGCCCTTTACAACCAAAAGATCAAGTTCCTGGCCAATGGGGATTCCTCCGGCCGCTGGCCTGTGCGTGCGGTGTACCCCAATGCGGGCGCCATTCTTCCTTTCAAGCGGATAGTAGCCTATTATGGGAATCTTTACTCCAAGAACATGGGTATATTGGGGGAATATCCGCCCGATGAAATGTTGAGGAGACTGAAGGTCGAGTTGAAGAGCTGGTCTGAGGCCGACCCGGCCACACCTGTGATCCCCGCCCTTCACTATATTGCCGTGACGGCTCAAGGGAGCCCCGGAAAAGACGGGAAATACCGTCTTCGTATGCCTTTTAAACAGATCGATTCCATCCTGCATATAGCCGAGCGTATCAATGCCCTGGTCTTTTTGGATGTCCAGGTAGGTTTTAGCAATGTCCAGGCCGAGATCCCGCAACTGGAGAAATACCTGAAGATGCCCCATGTACACCTGGGTATCGACCCTGAATTTTCTATGAAGACGGGAAAAAAGCCGGGGACTGTCATCGGCACCATGGATGCTTCAGACGTGAACTTTGTGTCAAACTATCTTGCGGGTCTGGTGAAGGCGAACAACCTGCCCCCGAAGATATTGGTAGTTCACCGTTTTACCCGGCCCATGATCACCAATTATAAAGGTATCCAGAAACATCCCGAAGTGCAGATCGTCATGGACATGGACGGTTGGGGAGAACCCACTTTGAAATACGACAGCTATAAGTCTTATATTTCGCTGGAACCTGTACAGTTCACGGGTTTCAAATTATTCTATAAGAATGATAAAAGAAAACCAGGAAGCCGCTTGCTGACGCCTCCGGAAGTGCTGAAGCAGAAGCCGAGTCCCATTTATATACAGTATCAATAATAAAGAAATATGCGAGGGTGGGCCCAGGCCTGCCCTCGTTCTTCCCACGCTCACGGCAAATTCCTTCCTTGTGAATCCCGGTGTTTATTTCTGGAAAAATAAGCGTCCAATGACATCGGTCCACTCCCTTCTATAAGAAATAAGATCGTCAACAGCAATGCAAGTATTGCCAGTCCCAGTTCCGACTCGGGGGCGAAACCTCCTTTCTGTGCGTTGATAAATACGACGGCGCCGACCAATATGGGCAACTGTATCAAACACATCAGGCGTGTTTGCAGCCCGATGAGGATAAAGAACCCGCCCAACATATTTGCACAGCTAACGATGATCTGTAATACATGTGTATTCGCAGCCCAATAGCTGCCGGAAAGCAGGTTCTCCAGTAAGGTAGCGTTACTCATAAAGGCGATACCTTTTATACAGAGCAGGGCGCCCAGTATAAGCCGTGGGAAGATAAGCCAGCGGGGATGGTGCGTAATGCTCCATTGCCGGATGCTCCTTAAAGTGTCCATAAAAAATGATTTGAACTACTAAGGTACAGCAATTTATATGCCTCTGCCAGGAGACTCACTTCAGCCTCTTTATCAGGTATTTAGGTAACTCTTTATAACCCTGGCGATAGTAGAATTCATGGGCCCGGGAACGTCGCGTATGGCAATGGACCTCTATCAGGTGACAGCCTCTTTCGGAGGCCAGCTGGGTACAATATTCCTCCATTTGCCGACCTATGCCCGCACTTCTGGCTGTGGCATCCACCGCAAAATAACTGATGCGGGCAAAATCTCCTTGGAGGGCGATCTGTGGAATAAAATGCAGGGACATAAAACCCAGGATGCGGCCTTCCTGTTCATATACAAGTAGTCTTTCCCTGGGGTCTTCGATCATTTGCCGGATCCGGCCGGCTATGAATTGTTCTGAGCCGGGGTATTCCAGCTGCTCCAATAATCCGGAGATGGCTTTTGAATCGTGGGTAGTAGCCAGGCGTATGCTCATACTATTTACCTCCCAGCCAGCTTTTACGGAATTGTAATATATCGTTTGTCACGGGCAAGCCGGCTTTTTCATAAGGAACAGCCTCCAGCTGAGGGTCTTTCTGCAGGACCATGCCGGCTGTCTTTTCGACCTGGTGATGTAGATAGCGGATGTTTACGGTCATGCCCGGGCGCCGGTCTGCCAATATATGGTTGAGGTCCGCAAGGTTTTTTACGGGCTGATCGTCGAGGGCTGTTATCTTATCGTCGATGTCCAGCCCAGCCTCGTACAGTGGCGTCCCCCGCAGGGTATTCCCGGTGATCGTCAGTCCCTGGCTCTCGTCATAGGAAGGAATGCCTATGAAGGCCTTGCCTTCCGATGCATTTCGGAGGAGAAAGCCTGCCGGCGCCAGGAGTGTTTTATAATCGGCCGGCTCATGGCCATAGATATATTTTTGGAAATATTCCTTTGCGAATTGTCTATCGCCCGTGACGTCAGCCAGTACATCTTCCAGACCTGGTATGGTATACGGGACTTCGGGCTTTCCGAATTTCTTCCAGGCAGCCGTCATTACATCATCCAGTGTCTTGTGAAAACGCTGTCTTAGTTCCAGGTCCAGCGCGAGGGCAATTGCTCCTCCATAAGGGTAGTAGCTGGTATAAATATTAGGATAATTTGTTTTATCTACGGAGACGCCTGCATCCACGAATACGGCCATCTGGCTGGCATTTACGGGAGAATAAAGACGGGCGCCGGGTCTGTTCATCCGGGTATTGATAAGGCCTCCCACCGTATTTGCAACATACCCGGTGTCTGTGCCTACACCCGACCGTAGTACGAGCAGGCTGCCGTAATACTGTGTAAAGCCTTCGGCAAACCACAGCTCATTGCTCATATTGCTTTTCTCAAAATTGAATGGTTCCAGCGTCTTTGGCCGTATCCGTTTGACATTCCAGCAGTGGAAGAACTCATGCGCAAAGACACCCAGCATCCAGTCTTCTCCGTGGAAGGCTGTTGGGATGCTGATCATGGTGGAATTGCGATGTTCCATTCCGTCCCCATGCACCCAGGGGTTGATACTGGCCAGGAAGGTGTAGGCGCCGTAATCATAGGCGGGGGTTTCTCCAAATACGGCCTGCGCCTGCCGTACGATGTTTTGGACTTTTATGGAGAAGGTGTTAAGGGCGGTGTCGTCTGCGGCCCCATCGAAGGCAATGCGGAATTCGTAGGCTTTACCATCCGGGTTTTTCACCGTCCAGTTCCTGTAACGGAGGTTGCCGATCTTTACAGGACAGTCCATAAAGTATTGAAGGCCCCGTGCATTAAAGGTCCAGGGATCGCTGGTGGGCTGCAACTGTGTGGCGATGGTCCAGTGCAGACTGTCGGGGACGGAGAAATGGATATTGATGGGAATATTGTCCAGCCCTTTTACCCAAAGAAAGACGGCGGGCATGTTGAAATGAATGCCGTCGGGGTCTATGCCTGCATAAGTGCCGTCTGCATAATTGGCATATAGTGTGTATTGGACCCGGATATAGCCGTTGTGACGGGGCACTTCGTATAGGTCCCCGTCGATACGATGGATGGTGAGCGGTGTGTTCTGCTGATCGAAAGCCTTTATGTCATATATATTCTTACCGAATTCATGGGTGGCATACCTGCCCGGGGAACTGCGGCTCATCCGGAAGGTAGCGGTGCGGGTGGAGAGGCCGCTTACCACCAGTGAGATCTGGGCTTCGTGGTGGGAAAGATTGGGGAAGGATACAATATAGCTGATCCTTTGTCCAAATACGGTCTGTATGACACAGACCAGGACCATGAAAGCAATACATTTTTTCATGAGGATGAAGGTAGCGCAATCTGTCCGGAAAATGGGGATTAATGCGACAGCATTGCTTTTCTGACGACATAATAGGCGGCGATACACAACATGATGATGACGATGACAGCTACGTATCCCCAGGGGCCTTCTTTTAGCTTTCGTTTTTCCCGGCGCTGTCTTTTTTTTGTCAGTCCTTTTTGAAGGTCCCTGTTGAGCAGCTCTACATAGGTTTGTATGTCTCTTTTGTCCCGGATGCCTTGTAATCCTTCCACTGCATCGTTCAACAGCTCGTTCTCAGCCATCATTTTTTCCACTTCATGGTTTTCTTCGGCTGAAAGCTGCCCTTGCAAGTAGGCCATCAATTGTTCGTGATCGATGTCCTTGTTGTTATTGGATAATATTTTCAGCAGGTCGTCCTTCATGATTTTATGGTTTTGCGCTCGATTGACAACCGCAGGTTCCTTTTACCATTCTGTATATGACTCTTCACCTGCATAAGAGTAAAACCGGTGATATCGGTGATTTCCTGGTAGGATCTTTTTTCCAGGTAGAATAAAATTACACATTGTTTTTGTTCCGGCCCTAATTCTTCCAGGGCCCGGGTCATCAGGTCCAGCAGCTGATCTTTTTCCATGTGCCGGTGTTTCATCATCTCGTCGTCCCAGTCGGCCAGCATGGTTTCGGACAGCTCCACCTGTCGTCCGTGCTGATCCCGCAGTTTCATCAGACAGTGGTTACGTGCAATGGTATAGATCCAGGATTTGAACCAGGTGACCCTGTATTTGGGCAGCTCTGTAATAATCTTGACAAAGATCTGCTGGACGCAGTCTTTGGCCTCATCCTCCTGTTTCATGTATTTCATGCAGACGCCAAACAGCAGCAGCGTATAACGAGACAATAAGGTACCCAGCCATTCGTTGTTGCCGTCCGCATAATAACGGTCTAAAAGTTCCTGGTCGGTCATATGGTTATCAGGATCGCGGTTCACGTTGGTATAGGTCGCGCTTAACGTTGGTAAAATAAGGAATTTCCTATTTGTTAAGATGCAGATTCGGACAAAATTCATAATTTCCCGGCATGATCAGAGCCATTTGTTGTGTCCCGGTCAGCCCCTTACGAGCAGAACCCTCTCACCGGAGTGAAATGATCAGTCAGCAGGTATTTGGCGAATGTTGCGAAATACTGGAGCAGGCGAAGGACAACTGGACGCGGGTCCGGTGCAGCTATGACGGATATGAGGGCTGGTGTCAGTCCGGCCAACTGACAGAGATAGACGAACCTGAGTATGAAAAGGGGGGAATTGCGCTTACCCCTGATTGGGTCAATAGTCTTGAATACAATGGCCATCCCATGATGGTGCCCATCGGTTGCAGTCTAACGGCCATGAAGAATGGCCGGGCCAAATGGCGGAAGAACCAGGTCCATTTCAAAGGCATGGCCTGGGAGCCGGCGAGCGCTGCCAGGGACCCCAAGTCCATTCGTCAATTAACCTACAAATTTTTAAATACGCCGTATCTCTGGGGTGGCAAGACTGTCTTTGGCGCGGACTGCAGCGGTTTTACCCAGACCATCTTCAAGCTGCTGAATATTCCCCTGCTACGGGACGCTTACCAACAGTCCACACAAGGCGAGGCCGTGGGCTTCCTTGAAGAGGCCAGGACGGGGGACCTTGCTTTCTTTGACAACGAAGAAGGAAAGATCACCCATGTCGGCATTCTTTTGAATTCCCATGAGATTATTCATGCTTCCGTGAAAGTGAGGATCGATAAGATAGACAATATGGGTATTGTCCGGTCTGACGATTTCCAGCGTACCCATCACTTGCGGATCATCAAGCGGCTGTTGCCTGCTACGACGCCCTAAAAGTGTCTTTATATAACTTGACGGCGTCTTCGATGACTTTCAGGGCTGTGGTCTTATCGCCGAACTCTTCGACCTTGACGGTCTTATTTTCCAGTTTTTTATATTCCTCGAAAAAGTGCCGCAGCTCTTCAAAAAAGTGCTTGGGGAGCTCTTCCAGATTATTGTAATGATTGACGCTGGGGTCTTTGGCTGCGACGGCGATGATCTTGTCATCCGCATCTCCGCTGTCCACCATCTGCATCACACCCATGACCTTGGCTTCCATCAGGGTGAGCGCTTGCACAGGAAGGGAAGTGATCACCAGGATGTCCAGGGGGTCCTTATCATCTCCATAGGTCTGGGGGATAAAGCCGTAATTCACCGGGTAATAGAAAGAGGAATAGATCACGCGGTCTAATTTCAGCAGTCCGCTGTCCTTATCGATCTCGTATTTGCACCGGGATCCCTGGGGTATCTCGATGATCGCATTGACCACTCTGGGAGCATTGTCGCCTATCGGTACTCCATGCCAGGGATGTGAAACTGTCATCATATATTAAAAAAATTGGTATAACAAATGTACTACTTGGATTTGCAATTTTTTTGCCAATTATCTGATTTCAAGCATTATCTTTACATCAAGGTGATGGTGTTCCACCTAATGAACCGCCCGGGTCCGGACGACGATCGTGATGCCGGTGCTGATGACGCCTACAGATTGTTCATAAACAGAGTGGACCCGAGGTCCGTTCGACTTAATTTGTAGGCATGCAATTTTTAAAACCCTCTTTCGACCGAACATCTATTGTTATCGTTTATTTATTTCGCTGGACCTTGCTGGTTATACCCGTGGCGCTTGCGGCCGGGTCGCTGGTGGCCTTTTTCTTATGGCTGCTGGACAGGGCGGTCTATGTACGTTTTGATCATTCCTGGCTTTTGTTCTTTCTGCCGGCAGCCGGCGTATCGATCTATTTTCTGTATAAGTTTTGGGGTAAAAATGCAGAGGCGGGTAATAACCTGATCATGGATGAGATACACGAGCCGGGCGGGAGTATCCCTACCCGTATGGCCCCGTTGGTCCTGCTTACCACTGTCATTACCCATCTGTTTGGCGGGTCGGCCGGCCGGGAGGGGACGGCTGTGCAGATAGGAGGGAGTTTGGCGAGCTTTTTTGCCAGAAAGCTCCGTCTATCCCGGGAGGATACACGGATATTGCTCACAACGGGTATTGCCGCGGGATTTGGGGCTGTATTTGGAACGCCTGTCGCGGGGACAATTTTTGCCCTGGAAGTGCTGACGATGGGTAGGATCATGCACAATGCGCTGATACCCTGTTTTATGGCCAGTGTAATGGCGGATATCGTCTGTTCGGCCTGGGGGATCCATCATACGCATTACCGGATAAGTTTTGTCGAAACGGGCGGCAACGCCATATTTCATTTCAACTGGCTGCTGCTGCTGGAAGTCATTTTTGCGGGCGCTTTATTCGGGCTTGCTTCCTATGGTTTTGCCAGTGTTTCGCGTGCAATCAAGCATTATAGTCTTCGTCTGATCAGCCGTCAGTGGATGATCCCTGTCATGGGTGGTATGGTGATCATTCTGCTTACCTATGCATTGGGGACCGAGGATTATCTCAGCCTGGGCGTTATTGGTAAGTACAGCAATTCGGTGACCATCGCATCCTGTTTTCACGCGGGAGGCGCCACCTGGTTCAGCTGGTTCTGGAAGCTGTTGTTTACGGCCATTACGCTGGGGACGGGTTTTAAGGGGGGCGAGGTGACGCCGTTGTTCTTTATCGGGGCTGCCCTGGGCAATACCATCGCCATGATCAGCGGCGCTCCCATTGACCTGATGGCGGGATTGGGTTTTATCGCTGTATTTGCGGGCGCTACGAACACGCCGATCGCATGTACGTTGATGGGGGTGGAGCTATTTGGAGGAAACCATGTGTTGTATTATGCCGTGGCTTGTTTTACCGCTTATTATTTCAGCGGTCACTCGGGTATCTATCGCGCACAGCGGGTAACTGTACCGAAGATGGGAGCAAACCCGAAGCGCTGACTTATTTGCCGGGGTGCAGGATCTCTTTCAGATCGACCATCCAATTCCCGTTGATACGGATGACCCGTATGGTAGTAGTGTCCTTTTTATAAGTATTTGCATATGTATAGGAGGTCACGGAGTCGTTGACGGTCTGGAGGGTGATCACCCGGATGTCGGCGTCCCTGTACTTTTTTTGTTCTTCATGGTCCATCCTGTCGTAATCTTTTTTCCATTTGTCGAGCAGCATCTGATTGGTGCTGTCGGCATACAGATAGAAGCTAGCTTTGTCATAGTCGCCGTCCAGGGAAGCGCGGATAAACTCACGGCCGGCGTCCTGTGCGTCTTCAGCTTTTTTATAGGAATGGGAGTCACTGCAGGCTGCCAGCAGTAGCAGGGAAGGGAAAAAAATTCTTTTTATCATGGTGTTTATCGCTCGGGACGTCCAATGTCCTCGTTGTCTTTCTTGTCCTTTTCGTATGCTTTGATGATTGCTTTTACCAGGCGGTGACGAACCACGTCTTCTTCGTCTAATTCTATATGAGAGATGCCGTCGATGCCCTTCAGGATATACAAGGCTTTTGCCAGTCCGCTCTTTTGATTTTTGGGCAGGTCGATCTGTGTGAGGTCACCGGTGATGATGGCTTTTGCGTTGGCGCCGATGCGGGTGAGGAACATCTTCAACTGCAGATCAGTAGCGTTCTGGGCCTCATCCAGGATGATAAAGGCGTTGTCCAGCGTACGTCCCCGCATATAGGCCAGAGGCGCTATTTCGATGGTCCTTGTGCTCATATAATAGCCCAGCTTATCGGCGGGGATCATATCGTCCAGGGCGTCGTATAAGGGGCGCAGATAAGGATCGATCTTCTCTTTCAGATCGCCGGGCAGGAAACCCAGGCTTTCACCGGCCTCGACGGCGGGGCGGGTAAGGATGATCTTTTTGACCATCTTATTCTTCAAGGCCCTTACCGCGAGCGCAACGGCTGTGTAGGTCTTACCTGTACCTGCCGGACCAATGGCAAAGACAATATCGTTCTTCTCCGCCGCGGCCACCATTCTTTTCTGGTTGACCGTACGGGCGCGAACAGTCTTACCATTCGGACCAAATACCAGGATGTCGTTGGGATGCCTGTCTACAAAATGATCTACTGTCTCGGCATCGTCGCCACCTAATATCTGCTCGAAATAGTTCTCGCTGACATGGCCGTTGCGTTCTAAATATTGCACCAGGAGGTCGATTTTTTCCTTGGCTGTTTCCACTTGTTCGGGCGATCCGCTCAACTTTATCTGAGTGCCTCTCGACAGGATTTTCAAGAGTGGAAACTTTTTCTTCAAGATATCTAACTTACCGTTGTTTACGCCGAAAAATTCAATGGGATTAACGGTTTCCAGGTTGATGATAGTCTCAGTCAAATTCAAGTCTTTTAAAGTTCTGAAAATGGGTACTTTTTACCTATCGGGATCATGTGGCTTTCTTCTATAAATATAGCCTAGCTGCAGTGTAATTTCCTAAAGTTACTTATTAACAGGATGTGAATATTCTTTCGATCTTCTGTTGCTGTAAGGCTTTTTTTTGTAGTTTTACGGTTTCTACACCTGCTACGCCGGCTTGACGGACGACTCATTCAGAACGTGCTCTCCCATGATCCTTAAAAAGAATAACAAAGGTTCTTACGCTCTTGTTCGTAAGTAGCTTTCTTTTATTTAACGACGGTTCGCCTGAGGATATTATAAAAAAATTAATCTAAATACGCTGTTGAAGATGAAGGGCCTCTGTATTATGCTTTGGTTAGGTTTCTGTTTATCGCTTGCCGGGGAGGGGGTTGCCCAGTCGACCATTGTCCGCAAACTGCAGGACCTGGTCAAGGATGGCCCGGTGGGTCATGGAAGGGGACCTGATACGGCCTATGTCGATGCCCTCGATCTCCTGGCACATCGTTATTATGGCGTCAACGCCGACAGCGCTTTTTATTATGGGAGGAAAGCCCTGCGATATGCCGATTCCACCGGGTACGGTAAAGGCAAAGCGGAGAGCTGGAGGATGATCGGCAATACCTACGAGATGATCGGGAACTATGTGGAGATGCTGTCTGCTTACCGGCAGTCCCGGCTGATCGCCGACAGCATCGGCAATACCGCGCTCGCAGCCATGGTAAATGTCAATATCGCTCTTTTTTACAAGCAGATGGGGGATTACGATGAAGCCCTTAAGCAAATAGGAAGGGACAGCGCTGTCTATGAGGCCACCACGGACCGTACGCAGCTGGCCTATGTATATTCCCATCTCTCTGACGTCAGTCTTCACCGGCAGCAATATGATTCAGCCCTGGAATATGCTCATAAGGCAATCCAGGTGGCGCTGGAGATAAAGGACTCGGTGGCTTTTGCTTCTTTTAACAATGGTCTTGGAAGGATAATGGCGGCCAAGGGGCTTTACAAGGCCTCGCTTGTCGCCCACCAGACCTCCCTGAAGTATTATCTCCGTACGGATGATAAGCTTGGCCAAACCGAGAGCTTTTATCATCTGGCTCGTACCAGTCTGCTCCTCAAAGACCTGACTGCAGCGCTCAAGTATGCCTTTCAGGGGCTTTCGCTGGCCCGTCAGCTGCACCGGAAAAAGGATATCAAAGAGCTTGGACAGGTGTTGGCGGAAACCTATGAGGCGAAAGGAGATTATCGCACGGCCTTGCAATACTTTCAGCTTTATAAGGATTATTCCGACAGCCTCTACAGCGAGCAGATACGCAAACAATCCTTTTCCCTGGAGGCGCGATATGAATATGAGAGAAAGGCGGATTCCATGCGGCAGGCAGCTGCCAAACAGATGATCGTCCAACAGCATGTCGCCTGGAATCATACCTTACAGATATCCAGTGCCATCATTTTTATCCTCTTTCTGCTGGTGGTGGCCATTTTGCTGCAACGCAGCAGGGCTGCCAGCAGGAAAAGCAACAAAGAGCTTTCCGAGAAGAACATGGAGATTGAGCAGCAGAAGGAGGCGATGGAACTCCAGGCGGTGCAGCTGCTGCTGAACAATCAGCAAAAGGACAAGTTGTTCTCCATTATCGCCCATGACCTACGGGGGCCGCTGAATTCGCTAAAGGGGTTAATGGACTTTCTGAAAGAGAACAGACTTTCGGATGGGGAGATCAGGGGTATGATGGATGAGCTGCGGAGGAATGTGGATTATTCTTCTGAACTGGTGGGCAACCTTTTATTCTGGGCCAGCAGTCAGCTGAATGGGATTGTCGTTATGCCTGTCTGTCTTACGTTACGCAAACTGGTGGATGACATCCTTCCTCTGTACACCCGGCAGGCGGGGGAAAAGAACATTGTGCTAAAGAATGAGATCGATGTGGAGCTGACGGCTTATGGAGACAAGGACATGATCCAGGTGATCCTGCGCAACCTGGTCAGCAACGCCATCAAGTTTTGCCGGACGGGAGATACGATCTCGATCAGCGGCCATCGGACGGCAGATGGTGTGGAAATATGCGTGGCTGACACGGGTATTGGTATAAAAGAGGAAATTCTTGGCAAGATCCGCCGGAAAGAAAGTATAACTACTTATGGTACCGCCCGGGAGAAAGGCACGGGCCTTGGCATGTTGTTATGCCGGGAGTTCACAGAAGTAAATGGAGGAAAGTTCCGCATCGACAGCGAGTGGGGAAAGGGCAGCTGGTTCTATTTTACGATACCGGCCGACGCAAGCTCCTCTTCGATCAAGGTATGAAAAACGGCTTCATTTTCCCAGATCCATGCCGGCAGCTGCTGTTTGATGATCTTCCACACGCCATCTTCTTTTTCCATTTTCAACACAATGCGGTTGCCCCGGTCGTCGCTCACATCCACTGTGAACAATCCTTCCTGCAATCCATTTGATTTACGAAAATTGAATTCCCGCAGCCGGCCTTCGGCTTTGATAAGTTTGGTGAATTGAATGTTCCGGATGAATTGAATTTGCATAAGGCTTACTTTAGAATTTTAAGTTATCAATTCTTTTTGCTCGTGATGTCCGCGGCCTTCTTAAAGAATAGTGAATTTTTTACGCAGGGATAGGAGGGTGACTACAAAAATACTAAAAATCGTATTTTCCCTATACAAGATAACCAATTTAGTTGTCCCCATTTTGGGTTTTTTACCACTCTTTTAGGGAAATTTTAGCGGAGGGGCGGGTTGCCGGGGCCGGACCTGCCGGCTCCCTGTCATCAGGACCATCAGCGCTAACAGGGCGCAGCTGGCCATAACCCCTGTCATTGGCAGGGCGGTATGATTGGTAAGAAAGCTTACGATGGCGGAGGCCAGGGCGCCGATGCTCATCTGGATCCCGCCCAGGAGGGCTGAGGCCGTCCCGGCAGTCCGGCCAAAAAGGGCCAGGGACAGGGCCGAGGAGTTGGGGAAGATACAGCCCTGGCAGCAAAGAAAAAGAAAACAAAAGGCCACGGTGCCAAACAGACCCAGCCAGCCCAGGAGGCTGCCGGTGAACAGTAAGATACCCGTCAGCGACTGGCAAATAAGGGCTACCCGTATGATCTGTTCGCTTTTATAGGTCCTGAGCAGCACGCTGTTGAGCTGGCTGCAACCGATGAGTCCCAGGGCCACCACGGCAAAAATCCATCCATATTCCCGTTCGGTCACCTTAAACAGCTCCATAAACACGGAGGGGGAGCCGGCAATATAGGCATATAACCCGGCCGAGGCGATAGCCCCCGTAAAGGCATAAGTATAGAACTGTGGTTCTACCAGGACATGCAAAAAGCCGGAGATGATGGGGCCGGGTTTTAGGGACATCTGTTTATCGGGCTGTCTTCCTTCCGGCAGGGCGAAGTGGACGGCGATAAGAATAGCTGCGGCAATAAAGGTGAGGACGATAAAAATATATTTCCATCCCAGCCCGGCGGCGAGATATCCGCCCAGGGTTGGGGCGATGATGGGGGATACGGCTATCACCAGCATCAGCTGGGAGAATATTTTGGCATTCTGCTCCACGGGGAAAAGGTCCCGTACCAATGCCCGTGATGCGACGAGACAGGCGCAGGCCCCTATTGCCTGGAAAAGACGCAGGGTGATGAGCAGTTCCACTGACCGGGCCATTGCGCAGCAGGCTGAAGCCACCAGGTACAAGGCGATACCGGCGTACAAGGGCTTTTTACGGCCAAAACGGTCCAACAGGGGACCATACAGGAACTGTCCTACGGAAATACCTATAAAAAAGCTGGACAGGGACAAGGCTACTTCCGCTGTCGTCGTTCTCAGGTCTTTTGCGATGTCGGGAAAGCCCGGCAGGTACATGTCAATAGAAAAAGGACCGATGGCCGAGAGAACCCCCAGAATGAGAACAACAAAAACCGGGTTCTTTTTTGGTGCGTTCATAAGAAGGAACAAAGTTAGACAGCCGATGTTGGATTCCTCTTTAATTTTATATTTTTTTGATCATGGATAAATCGTTACTCGTCATTGGCGCCGGCGCCGCCGGCCTCATGGCTGCCTATGAACTATCCGGCGCCGGATTGCCTGTTACTATCGTAGAGGCGGCGGATCGGCCCGGAGGCAGGATATTGACCTTGCAGGATAATGGTTTTTCTTTCCCTGTGGAGGCAGGAGCGGAATTTGTGCATGGCTCTTTGCCCATTACGTTGGGTTTGTTAAAGCTGGCGGATATCGCTCACCGGCCGGTGAAAGGTAAAATGGTACGGGTGCGGAAAGGAGAATGGGGCCGGGAGGATCTTTTTTCGGATGATGGCTGGTCGGAACTGATGGCGAAAATGGGGGAATTGCCGGGTGATATGCCGCTCGGGGACTTCCTGGATACCTATTTTGCCGAAGATCGATACGCATTGCTTTGCAATGCTGTCCGGGGCTTTGCGGAAGGGTATGACCTGGCGGACCTTTCCAGGGCCAGCACCCTGGCGTTGTACCAGGAGTGGCAGGAGGAGGGGCAGGGAGAGTTTCGTGTGGAGGGGGGCTATAGCCGGCTCATCCATTATCTGGAGCAGCAGTGTCTGTCCCGTGGGTGTAAGATCCATTATAGGGCGCCGGTGCAGGAGGTCCGTTGGCAGAAGGGAGCGGTGGAGCTTCGTTGCGCCGATGGCCAGACGTTTTTTGGCAGCAAGCTGATCACTACGGTGTCCCTTGGCGTCCTGCAACTGGCTGCCGGAGCTTCAGGGGGCTTGCGGTTTGCGCCGGATATCCCCGCCTACCGGGAAGCGGCGCTTGCCATGGGGTATGGGTCCGTCATCAAAGTATTGATGGAGTTCAAATCCTCTTTTTGGGAGAAAAAAGGAAAGGACACCGGCTTTATACTCAGCGATGAGGCTGTCCCTACCTGGTGGACCCAGCACCCGGATGGAAGTCGTCTGCTGACTGCCTGGATCGCGGCTACGGCCATGAGGAATTTCCGGGCGCTGGATGAGCAGACGAGGCTAAAGACCTGTATGGATTCGCTGGCTACAATTTTTGGGGTAAATGTCGATTTTTTAAAGGGAGAACTGGCAGCGTATCATGTTCATGACTGGATGGACGAGCCGTATGTCCGCGGGGGTTATAGTTATGAGACGGTGGGAAGCGGGACTGCCAGGGCTCTTCTTCGTCAACCTTTGGAAGATACTTTGTTCTTTGCCGGAGAGGCTTTATACGAGGGGCCGGCGCTGGCAACGGTGGAGGCGGCGCTTGACAGCGGGAGGGATGTAGCTGACAAAATAAATGCGCGGCCATGACCGCGCATTTATTTTGAGGTTAAGCATATTGATCCCGGAGAGATTTGATCTCGTCGTGGGATTCTTTTAGCATTTGCTGTTGTTGCATCAGCAGATCGCGAATAAATGCGGGAAGCGCAGCATCTTCCAACGCCGTCTTGTAGGCCCGCTGAGCTGCGTCTTCTCCTGTCTCGCAGTTGGACAATATGCTGTGACGATCGTGCCCGCCGAATACAGCTTTTACATCCATCCAGGCGCGATAGATCTTACCGCTGACAGTGGTACCTGTTTCGACTTCTCCTCCAAGGGCCTGCACCTCAGAGGCAAGGGCGATTTTATTTCTATGACTTTCGGCGATCATAGAAGCATACAGGACCTTCAGATCCTCATCCTCGCTCTTTGTCTCCCTGATGGCCTTCTCATAGCCTGTAATACGATCGTTATTGATCTGGATAAGATCATTCAGCACTTCAATTGTTTCCTTGTTGTTTGTCATAACAATACGTTTTAAACATTGGATGTAATAATGAGGTTTCATGTCTACCGGCAGTAAAATCATGCCAGCCCTCTGCAAGGCGGAGACGGGTGTTGGATGTGGAAATAATTCCCTTTATTTTGTATGTAATGGATCACCCTTTCTTTTCCGCTAATTTGGCCAATTCCCTGAAGAGGGCTTTTTCCTTATCCGAAAGGTTTCCCGGCATCCTGATCTCCAGGGTGAGGTAGAGATCGCCGTATTGTCCTTCTTTCTTATAGATGGGGAATCCTTTTCCTTTCAGACGCATGACGGTGCCATTCTGTGTTTCGGGTTTTATCTTCAGCTTGACCTTTCCGCCGAGGGTGTCGATGGTGATCTCCCCGCCTAACACGGCGGTATAGAGGTCAAGGGAGAATTTTTCATAGAGATCATTTCCTTCACGACGGAAACGGGGGTCCTCTTCAATGACGAAAGTAATGTACAGATCGCCGTCGGGGCCGTCGTTGATCCCGGGGCTGCCATGTCCTTTCAATTTGATGATCTGTCCGTTCTCCACGCCGGCGGGGATGGTGATACGGATATTTTTCCCATTGACGGTGAGCACCTGCTGGTGTGTCCGGTAGGCGTCCGTCAGGGTGAGATGTAGTTCCGCCTGGAGGTCCTGTCCCCGGAACCTGTTGCGGCTGCGACTCGTCCCGGAACTGTTGCCCCTGCCAAACAACGATTCAAAGAAGTCGGAGAACTCCCCGCCTCCCTCAAAGGACGAAGATCCGCCGAACCCGCCGGAAAATCCATCGAATCCTCCGCCCGAAGAGTAGGCGCCCTGGCCCTGGCTCCGGCGGCTCTTGCTGCCGGCAGATTGCTGCGCTTTTTCAAAGGCTTCGGCATGCTGCCAGTCCTTACCGTACTGGTCGTATTTTTTCCGTTTGTCCGGGTCGCTGAGCACCTCATTGGCCTCGTTGATCTGCTGGAACTTCTTATTGGCTTCTTTGTCGTTGGGGTTTAGGTCCGGATGATGTTTACGAGCCAGTTTACGATAGGCTGCGCGGATCTCGTCCTGTGTTGCGTTCTTATTAACTCCCAATATTTTATAATAATCTATGAAATCCATGGAAAGGCTCCTGTTTTTGCAAATTTCTGAATTCTTCCCGACTTTATGGATATCACGTCAGCTCATTTTCATTACCGATGGTGAAAAAGAACCGGCTGCCTTTGCCGGGGGTCGACTCCGCCCAGATCTTCCCGCCGTGTAATTCGACGATCTTTTTACAATGCGCCAGACCGATGCCGGAGCCTTCATATTCGCTGCGGGTATGCAGCCGCTGGAAGATGATAAAGATCCTTTCCAGGAATTCCGATTCGATGCCGATGCCATTGTCCTGTACAAAGAATTTCCAATAACCATTCTCCCGCACGGACCCGATGTCAATGGCCGGCGCCTGATCCGCCTTACGGAATTTGATGGAATTACTGATGAGGTTTTGGAACAGCAGCTTCAGTTCGGTGGGGTAGGCTTGCAGGACGGGCAGGGGGCTGGAGTGGACAGTGGCGCCTGTATCCTCGATGATCTTATCGAGGTCTGCCGTCACTTCCTGTACGAGGAGGTTACAATCCACTTGTCTTGGCTCTTTTTCACGTCCGATGCGGGAGTAATCGAGCAAGTCCTTGATGAGCGTCTTCATCCTCTCCGACGCCTGCAGCAGATAGTTCATAAATTTATCCGCATTCTCATCCAGCCGCCCCTTATACTGTTGTTGCAGCAGTTCAACAAAGGCGGAGATGGTCCGCAATGGTTCCTGCAGATCGTGGGAGGCCACATAAGCAAACTGTTCCAATTCCTTGTTCTTGCTTTCTATCTGTGCGGTGCGCTGATGTACCTTCTTTTCCAGGGAGCTGTTGACCTCCTGGTTCTCCCTGCCCAGCCTTTCCAGTTCTGCGGCCATCTTATTGAAGTCGCTTGCGAGGATGCCGATCTCATCTTTTGAGAAGATCTTTGCCTTGCGGCTAAAGTCTTCTTTTGCTACTGCCCGCGAGGAGAGCAGGATCTCTTTCAAACCTTTTTGTATCCCCCGGCTCACCGTAATAGCCAGGGTCAGACCCGTGCATTCTACGGTCAGCGCCACGATAAAGAGCACGCGAAGAACGGTGTTCTCCAACCAACGGGAGCCTTCGCCCAGGGCATTGGAAAATTCGTCTTCAAAGGGGGTGAGCCTGGCGTTCAACGGATCGATCTTTTCCAGGAGTGTATTTATACGTTGTTGTGAAGGGTTTCCCCCGCTGATCTCGGCGTGCAGCTGTTCGCCAATTTCCACAAAGCCGGAGATGACGTTGTCGGCCTGTGACCAGGCGGTGATCGCCCTGCCTATGTAATAGTTATTATGAAACCTTTGCATCAACCGGATCATTCCATCGATGTCATCGGGGTGGTTCTTCCCCTCGATAAAGCCTTGCCGGGCAACGGCCAGGTCGGGATTGGGTTTGCTAAGCTCCATCCTCGTCTTATGATCGCCCAGGTTCACTTTCAGAAATTCCCTGAATTTGATATAATCGGCCTCGTCATGCGTACGCGTGTATTTCAGCAACTGGTAGATGCCATCCTTCTGGGCCTTTGACCACAATCCTTCCCCATTGACATATGCCCGGACAGAAGATAGGGTATGAATGGAGAAGATCAGTACGACCAATTCGAATGCGATCAGCAAGGCCATAATACCCACGGTGAAATACAGCTTCTTTGCAATGGAGACATTTCTGTACCATTTAAAGACAGGTAGTTTCATATTCAACGTTTCGTTTGGGCGATAGGATGCTAAGGGGATGACAATTTAAGAAAAATGTCCGGGTCGTTCTGAAAAAAATGATCCGGCGCCTTTCGGCAGCCGGATCCGTCCTTCTTCAAACCTTCGTGGCCGCGAGATAAGTTATTTAGATTTAGCGATCGCTGTCTTTTGTTTTCGGCCCTTCGGTTATTAGAAAAAATACCTCGGGCCGAAAATGGCTAATGATGACCCTTCGGATAACCGAGCGAAGCGAAGGTTACGAACGAGAAGGAGCGTGTCGAAGCAGCTCCGACGAAGTTCTGTCCTGTGGTCGATTTTTGCCCATGGTCAATGCATAGATGCAGAAGACGATGGACAGGTAGCTGGCGATGGTCAGCACAGCGGAGGTGTTGTAATCAAACTGGTAGAACAAGTTAAAACTGGTTACACCGGATACAACAACAGAGATCAGCAGGAGGATAGATATTAACAGCTTCATAACTTTATTTTTTAAGGTTGCGTAAAATTTGTTGCTTTATATATCAGACGGCCGGGGGCCTGAGAAGTTTATTAAAGAAATGCTAAAGCGTTATGCTACAGAAGATCCTCATTACCAGACCTATTTTCCCTGATGTTATTGCACGTACCCGTGAGTTTTTTGATGTAGAAGTAAATGAAGGCGCCCGGTACACGCCTGAACAGCTGCACAATGCTTTACATGATAAGGACGGCGTTATACTGGCGGGGGGCGAGAAGATCAATGCAGCCACGCTGGAAGGGCTCTCCCGTCTGAAGGCTATTTGTGTTTCGGCGGCGGGTTTTAACAATTTAGATATCGAGGCGATCACCCGGGCGGGCATAATCGCCACCAATTCTCCGGGGCCTGCCGATGAGACGGTGGCGGATTATACATGGGGGTTGATGATCGCGACGGCCCGTCGTCTGGCGGAAGGGGACCGTTGGATACGTACGGGTAATTGGAAGGGTTCTGTCGGTAGCAGTTTTTTTGGGACTAACCTTTGCGATAAAACGCTTGGCATCATCGGTATGGGCCGGATCGGCCAGGCCATTGCCCGGAGGGCTGTCGGGTTCCGGATGAAGGTGTTGTATTACAACAGGCGTCCCCTGGACAAGACGATAGAAGAAGAATGTCAGGCAGCCTATGTTACAAAAGAAGACCTGCTCCGTCTTTCAGATTTTGTCGTGCTGGCCGTGCCGTTGAATGCCGCGAACTATCATATCATTGGCGAGCAGCAGCTGGAGCTGATGCGTCCCTCGGCTATGCTTTTTAATATCGCCCGGGGCGGCCTTATCGATGAACCAGCCCTTGCAAAAGCCCTGCGTGAACAAAAGATCGCTGCTGCGGGTTTGGATGTATTCGAAGAAGAGCCTTCTGTCTATCCGGGATTGTTGGGATTACCCAACATCGTGATGACCCCGCATATAGGCGGAGGCACCTGGGATGCGCAACATGGACTGGCCATGCTGGCGGCAGAAAACCTTATCGCGGCCCTTGGCCTGGGGCCTCATGCAGGCCATCCACCCTCGATCATCAATCCTGAAGTATTGAAGAAATAAACAGATGGTATGGCTAAAAATTTTTTTAAAAGGAGGATAACACGCGTAGCGATTCTGTTGCTTGCTTGTTTTGTTTTAATACAATTTTTTCGCCCTCCGTTGGGCAACCCTCCTGTGACGGGTGATCTGCAGGCTCCGCCGGAAGTAAAGTCCATTTTACAACGAGCTTGTTACGACTGTCATTCCAATGAGACGAAACTGGCCTGGTTTGACAAGCCGGCGCCCGCCATCTGGCTGGTGACTACCCATGTAAAGGAGGGCAGGGAACTGTTGAATTTCTCTCACTGGGACAGTCTGAGCGTCGACCAGCAGAAGGGGAAGCTTTTTGAATCGCTGAACCAGATCGTCTTTAAGGAGATGCCGCTCAGTCAGTATACGACCTTTCATGGCGACGCCCGTGTTTCGGATGGGGATATCAGGATATTGCGAAAATACCTGGCGTCCCTGGCGCCGCCAAAACTTGCGGACAGCGCGGCAGTCCAGTCTGCCGATGAACAATATGCAAAATGGATCGCTGCTACGGGTGCGGGGCCGGATGTAAAGCCGGAGCCGAACGGCTTCGCTTATCTATCTGATTTCAGCAGCTGGCAAGCCATCAGCAGCACCGAGCGATGGGACAACGGCACCATGCGGGTGATCATGGGCAACCCTGCGGCCGTGAAGGCTATCCGGGAAGGGCGTACGAACCCCTGGCCGGATGGGACGGCTTTTGCCAAAGTAGCGTGGAAGGCGTTGCTCAGGCCATCCGGCGAGATCATGCCCGGGCAGTTCCTGCAGGTGGAATTTATGCTCAAAGACAAGGAAAAATATGCGACCACAGGGGGCTGGGGGTGGGGGAGATGGAAAGGTGATGAGTTAAAGCCTTATGGGAAGGATGCGTCATTTGTCTCGGAATGTATGCATTGTCACCAGCCCATGCATGACCGTGATCTTGTCTTTACTATGCCGGTGGAGGTGAGAGATGAAAAGGTCATTACTTCCCGTATTGATAAGTCCAAAGGAACGATGTCCACTTTATATGGGAATGATATAGCCGTGGCGGCTGCCCGCAAGGGAATAGCGTATCCTGCCCATTCGGTGCTGACCCTTGTCACCTGGCGGCAAAAGGAGGATGAGCATTGGTATGGCGCCAATATCCCGGCCTCCATTCAATCCGTGGAAACGGTGAAATATGGCATCGATCCCGAAGATAGATGGAAATATATGACGGGGCTCAGGGCGTCCGTCATGCCTTGAATAAAGTAGTATTATGTTATTCGATTTTGAAGTATTTCATACTGTAGCCCGTCGTCTGAATTTTACCAAGGCGGCAAAGGAACTATATATCAGTCAGCCTGCCGTCACCAAACATATCCATAAGCTGGAACAGCAATTCAAGGTGAAACTGTTCGATCGCAACGGCACCCGTATCCAACTGACGGCGGCGGGCAGCCGGCTGCTACAGCATACCGAAAAGCTGTTTGCGGTATACCGGAACCTGGAATTCGACATGAACAGCCTGTCCAGCGAGCACAGCGGCCGGCTGTACCTGGGCGGCAGCATGACGGCGGCGCCATACATCATTCCTCCCATCCTGGCGGCCTTTCATCATCGTCATCCCCAGGTACAGGTGAGTCTCATGACGGGTAATACGGGTGAGATCGAGCAGGCCCTGGAGAAAAAAGAGATCGATCTGGGTATCGTGGAGGGGTATTCCCGCAGCAGGAGCATCCATTATACCGAATTTATAAAAGACGAGATCGTACTTGTCAGCAATCCATCCCATCCGCTGGCCAGGAAGCAAAGCATACGCCCGGAAGAGCTAAAGCAGATACCATTGCTGCTACGTGAGCCGGGTTCGGGTACCCTGGAAGTAGTGGCGCATGCGTTGAAGGGAGTTGGTATCAAGCTCTCGCAGCTGAAAAAGGAGATGCAGCTAAATAGTACGGAGGTGATGAAATCCTATTTATTGAATGCGCCGTGCATGGCTTTTCTTTCCGTCCATGCCATTCTAAAGGAACTGCAGAATAATGAATGTTGTATCATCGACGTGAAGGGGCTGCAGATAGAGAGAAGCTTTTATTTTGCCCGGCTGCAGGGGGATGAAGGGGCGCTGCCGGAGCTGTTTGTACGGTTTGCACAACATAAAAAAATCCGCCCCTAAGGGCGGATTTTTTGAGGGATAATATTCTAGTAGCGATAATGTTCGGGTTTGAAAGGACCTGCCTTGGGGATCCCCAGGTAGGAGGCCTGGGCGTCCGTCAGCTCGTCCAGTTCTACACCGATCTTGGCCAGGTGCAGACGCGCCACTTTCTCATCCAGGAACTTGGGCAGCACATATACTTTATTTTCGTATTTGCCGTGGTTGGTCCAGAGCTCTATCTGGGCCAGGGTCTGGTTGGAGAAAGAGTTGCTCATCACAAAAGAGGGGTGGCCTGTGGCGCAGCCAAGGTTCACCAGACGGCCTTCTGCCAGGACGATGACATCTTTTCCATCGATGTTGTATACGTCTACCTGGGGCTTGATGGTGTCCTTGGTATGACCGTAGTTGGCATTCAGCCAGGCCATATCGATCTCTATGTCGAAGTGCCCGATGTTACAAACGATGGCCTTATCCTTCATCAGACGGAAATGTTTTTCCGTGATCAGGTCGCGGCAGCCGGAGGCAGTGACGATGATATCGGCTTCCTTAACGGCATCCGCCATCTTCTTTACCTCGAATCCGTCCATAGCGGCCTGGAGCGCGCAGATGGGGTCGATCTCCGTAATAATGACACGGCAGCCGGCGCCTTTCAGACTGGCGGCAGAACCCTTACCAACGTCCCCATAGCTACCAACGACGGCAACTTTACCGGCCATCATTACATCGGTGGCACGACGGATGGCGTCGACGAGGGATTCTTTACAACCGTATTTATTATCGAACTTGGATTTGGTGACGGAGTCATTTACGTTGATGGCGGGAATGGGGAGGGTACCTTTTTCCATCCTTTCGTAGAGACGGTGTACCCCTGTAGTCGTCTCTTCGCTAAGACCTTTTACGTGTTGTACCAGCTCGGGGTATTTGTCGAATACTATATTGGTGAGGTCGCCGCCATCATCCAGGATCATGTTCAGGGGACGGTCGGTGCTGCCGAAGAACAGGGTCTGTTCGATACACCAGTCGGCCTCTTCCAGGGTCTGACCTTTCCAGGCAAATACGCCTATGCCGGCGGCGGCGATAGCGGCAGCGGCCTGGTCCTGGGTGGAAAATATATTACAGGAGCTCCATTTTACTTCTGCACCCAGCTCCACCAGCGTTTCGATAAGAACAGCCGTCTGGATGGTCATGTGGAGACAACCGGCAATGCGGGCTCCTTTCAGCGGCTTTTGTTTGCCATATTCTGCACGGATGGCCATCAGGCCCGGCATTTCGGCTTCTGCAAGACGGATCTCTTTCCGGCCCCACTCAGCCAGACTCATATCCTTCACTTTATAAGGGAGTTTCAGGTCGATCGCAAGTGTTTTTGTAGACATCGATGTGCTTTTTTAAAAGTTTGTACAAATGTAGAACAGTAGAACAAAAATGATGCTAAGAATGCTAAATTTGGAACAAAAGTATAAAAAATGGTATTTTTATAGAATAAACATATAGAACGTTATGGAAAAAGTATCCGAAACAGAAAAAACGGCTGTTGAGCCGGTGATCCTGGATGAGAAGGATAAGGCCATTTTGCGTCTGCTCCAGGCCGACGCCAAGATCACGGTACGGGAGATCGCCACAAAGGTACATCTGAGCACTACTCCTGTACACGAGCGGATCAAACGGATGGAAGATACGGGAGTGATCATGCGTTATGCCACGCTTGTAGATCATTCCAAGGTTAAAAAAGGACTGATGGCCATTTGTTATGTGTCGTTGAAAGAACATAACAAACGATCGGGTGGAAGATTTATCAAAACCATCCAGGAACTGCCGGAAGTGGTGGAATGTTATATCATTTCAGGAGAGTTTGATTTTTTGTTGAAGGTCGCGGTGGACAATATGGACGACTATTATGATTTTCATGTGAACAAGTTGGGACAGGTGGAGAACCTCGGGCATGTCCAAAGCACTTTTGTCATGGGTGTCATCAAGCAGACGCACCAGCAGATCAGGTGACGGCAGAAATCCGTAAATTGCAAGGCTCACAAAACTCATTTTTTATGTACGTATACGACACCGTCGCCGAAGCCGTCAAAGGGCTTAAACAGAGGGGATATACCATCGATTTCAACCTGGAAGCGGACAGTATCAGTTGCCCCGACATCAAGCCGGCCTTACGGCCTTCCGAGTTTGAGATCACAGAAGTCTATCGTTTCGAAGGCGACAGCGATCCGGCCGACGAGGCGGTGGTTTATGCCATCGAGTCCAGAGATGGACGGAAGGGCGTGCTCGTCAACGGGTTTGGGGTGTCTGCCGATGAGATGGGAGAGGAGATGGTGGAAAAATTGTCTGTTCGCCATTAAATATTTGAGAGATCATGGTAACCATTCGAACTGCCCGGGAGGAAGACCTGCCCGTCATCCTGGAAATTTACAACCACATCATCCTTCATACCGCAGCCGTGTATCACTACCAGGCTCATACGATAGAAATGCGTAAGGCCTGGTATGACGCTCGTATAGAGGGCGGTTTTCCCGTCTTTGTCGCCGAGTCGGAGGGGAAGGTGGTCGGCTTTAGCTCTTATGGCCCTTTTCGTCCCTGGCCAGCCTATAAATACACCGTAGAGAATTCTGTGTATGTTGCGGAAGGGCAGCGGGGTAAGGGGATCGGGGCGCTGCTGATGGCCCCGCTGATAAAGAGCGCCAGGGAAAAGGATATGCACGCGATCATCGCGGTGATAGACGCGGACAATGACGCCAGTGTACAATTGCACCGCAGATTTGGGTTCGAGGAAGTGGGGCATTTCAAACAGGTGGGCTATAAGTTTGGCAGATGGCTGAGTCTTACTTTTATGGAGCTGTTGCTGGATACCCCTGCCCGTCCGGTGGAGGGGTGAATGGAATGTCCGCGGCTTGTCTTGCTTCGCGGGTGATCTCTTCGGGATAGCCGGCCAGTTCGAGGATACGAATGGCGTTACGCGTTTTTAACGGGCCCGGTTTGAGCAGGTGGTCGAAGGTCAATTGATCGTCCAGGATGGTTTCTTCAAAATGATAGAGGTTATATTCTTCCTTTAACAATCCGGATAGTTCGATGTCATGCGTGGATACGATGACGAAGTGGCCTTTTTTCCGGAGCCACGAGAGGATGGCTCCCGCCGCGGCGATGCGTTCTACCGTATTGGTGCCTTTGAACACTTCATCCAGCAGATAAAGATTAGTGCTGCCGACCGTCTGTGCTGCAGCAATCAGTGCGCCCATCACATTAACCTCTTCAAAATAGTAGCTTTTCCCTTCCAGGACACTGTCGTCGATGCGGATGGACGAATACAGTTTTAGGGGAGGGGCCTGGTAGGTCGCGGCAAAACAGGTGTAGATAGTTTGGGCCAGGAGGGTGTTGATGCCGATGCTTCTGAGGAAGGTGGTTTTCCCCGACATGTTGGAGCCGGTGATCAGGATGCCTTTGGCATCGATGGTCAGGGAGTTGGGGATACAGTCGGGTATGAGGGGATGATAGCCGTCTTTTACGTGAAGACCTTTAGTCGTGAATTCGGGTGTACAGGTAGGGAGGTTTCCGGCCCGCAGGGAGGCGACTGAAATGGCAACGTCTACCGATGCCGTATATCTGAAGACGGTATCGATGTCCGCGCGTTTTTTTTCGAGATCCCGGATCAGGGCAAAGAAGACGTGGACTTCCACCAGGAACAGGGCCTTTAGCAGCTCCAGCAGCCAGTAGTAGACAAGCGCCAGGTCGTTGCCGCTGGTTTCGCCAAAAGAGAGCCAGGCTGAACGGCGTTGGAAGGTTTTTAGCCGGCTGGCGCCGGCTTTTGCCTGCGTGGGGTCAAAAGGCAGTCCCAGGCTTATTAGTTTGTTGGTGACGTCCAGCAGCAGGTTGAGCTGGGGAAAAGATCTGATGAAGCGGTAGGTATTGTTCTTGTTCCGGTAGTGTGAGAACAGATTGACAGCCATTAGCAGCATCAGCCCGGTGAGCAGCCCCGGATAAAAAAAGGAGAGCAGCAGCCACACGACAACGATGAACGTATCGAGGACGGCCAGTCTGTACCATTTTGGTCGGGTGAAGAGTTTATCCTGTAATAGTAGTTGCACATAAATTGCGTCGGGACTGTCGAGACGGGTCAGCAGTAGCTGGGCTTTTTCCCGTTGGTCGCGGTTGTTGAGGAAGTAGCCGGCCTGATCATCGAGTTTTTTTAAGGAGGCTGTATTATCAGTGGGAGAGATGAGCTGGTCGTAGAGGTATTGCTGTCCGATGCGGGAACTGGTGTGGTCGATGTGGAGGAAGAGGTCACGGATGTCTATGTCGGATAAGGTTTGGGGGCTGAGGCGATGCCAGTGCCGGCGGGCCCGGCTCTCAGCGTAGGCTGTTATGGCCGGGTAGAAGGGGGCTTGTCTGGGTTTGCCCCATCGGCTGCGAAGCTTTTCAAGCGTTCTTTGTCGGGATGACCACATAAGCGGGGGTTAGAGGGTTTTGACCAGCCGAGCCACCACCTTGTCGATGGGCAGGGTGACGCTTTCTTCGCTGAAGGCCTCCCAGTCGATGAAGCGAAAGGTTTCCGTCTCCTTTTTCTCCGCATATACTTTTAGCTGCTGTTCGTCAAAATCGAACGGTTTTGTACGTAACGGCACCTTTATCGGCTCCAGCGCTTCCGCAAAATAATAGATGGAGATGATCTGGTGTTCGGGGTTGAAGGCGGACATCTGGAAGAAATCGGTGGTATAGAGATGATCCCCGATGCGTACATCCAGGTCCATCTCTTCTTTGAACTCTCTTTTCAGACAATCCCTGGTACCTTCTCCGAACTCCAGGCCGCCGCCGGGGAATTTTGTGTAATAACCGCCGCGGATATACTCATCGCTGACCAGGACCTTTTTATTTTCTCCGAACAAAATACCGTATACTCTTATGTTGAACATGCCATGTATTTGTGAAGCCCCCCCGGCCAGGCCGAGGGGGTGTGATAAAAGATTAGTGTGTTTTTGCACAGCAGCCCTGACCACATTGGTCTTTGCAGGCGGGCGTACAAACTTTTTCCGTACAGGCCTTACATGCTTTTTTTGCATTTTTGGGCTTGTCTGTGGCTTGAACGGCCTGGCCGACGGTCAATACGGTAGCCAGCGCCAATAAAAAGATATTTTTCATATACATTTTTTGGTAGTTGTAAAATATTGTTTCGGGATGGTGTCAGGCATTGGGCGGTTTCCAGGCAGATGCGGTATAATCAGGCAGCTGTTGATCCGGGATCTCCGGATAATGCTTTGTGATGGTCGTGGAAATGCCGGCTGATGTATAGGTTGTGGAAAGTTCTGCTGTATAACAAAGCGGACAGTTACTGCAATTGGCTGTGGGATTGCAATTGCCGTTTTTACCGTCATTGCCTTTGGATGATCCGTTTTGATGACGGTAGGGACATTCTTGTTCTTTGCCCTGGTGGCAGCGCATGGCTATCTTTTGCTGTTCCGCCAGCTGAAAAGGCATACGGATCGTCTCTCCGACATAGATCAACGCTGCCATCAGCAATATGTAAACAGCCCATTTCATTCATGGATAAAAGTACAGAATTAAAACCACTTCTTTTTCATAAAATACCAGCTGATCACGATGGAGATGCCGAGGGACAGTACGATGGGTATATAAAAAGCATAATGTGAGTTGGAGCCGGGGATAGGAACGTTCATACCGTAAATACCCGATACGAGGGCGGGCAGGGAAAGGATGATCGTAATAGAGGTGAGTCTTTTTAGGACATTGTTCATATTGTTGTTGATGATGCTGGCAAAGGCATCCAGGGTACTGCTGAGGATGTTGGTATAGATATTGGCCATTTCCAAAGCCTGGGACATGTCGACCGCCAGGTCGTCCAAAAATTCTTTTTCTTCATCGGTAAGCCCCAGGAAATTGGTACGGGCCATTTTCAGGAGCAGTATCTCATTGCTGCGAAGGGCTGTAACAAAATAGACCATGCTTTTCTGGATCTTCATCAATTCGAGGAGCTCTTCATTCCTGTTGGAATCATAAAGTCTTTGTTCGATGATGTTGCGGCGCTGGTTGATCTCTTTCAGGTACTCCAGATAGGTCTGCGTGATCTTTTCAATGACCTTCAGGACCATCATATTCTTTTTGTCCGGGTGCCTGTTCTGGAAAGTATTGAGGAATTTTTTGATAGCTCCGTTCTCGAACGAGTTCACCGTCACGATCTGGGTATGCGTGAGGATGATACAGATAGGAATGGTGATATAATAGGCGTCGCTTTCGTTGAATGAGTTGTTCTCTGTCGGTGTCTTGATGACGATGAGTTTTACATTATCCTCCTCTTCAAAGCGGGGCCGTTCGTCGATGTCCAGTGAGTCGGTGAGGAAATCCAGGGGGATATCCAGGTCGGAGGAGAGGTTGGAAAATTCCTGCTGTTTCAGGGGGGGCAGGACATTCACCCAGGTACCACTCTCGGCGTGCTCGACTTCTACGGTTTGGTGATTGATATTCTTAAAAAACTGGATCATGATAATAGTTCAAATGGCGATCAATCCTCGATCTCTCCTTCGAATACCTTTACAGCGGGACCACAGAGCCAGATGTTCTCATAGGCATTGTCGCCTACGCGGTCGAACTCTACCCTTAGTTTGCCGCCTTTGGTGATGACACGGACATCGTTGTATCCCACTTCATTATGGTAGCAGGCCAGGGCGCTGGCCGTGACGCCGGTGCCACAGGAGAGGGTTTCGTCCTCGACACCCCGCTCGTACGTACGGACAATGATCTCGTCCACCTTTTTCTGTTCGACGAAATTGACATTGATACCTTCTTTTGCGAATTCACCGCTGTACCGGATCTCCATGCCTTTGTGGAAGACATCATAGTCCATGACATCGCTGACCATTTTTATATAATGGGGGGAGCCTGTGTTCAGGATAAAATCGTTGTGGTACTCCCGGATACCCGTCACGTTCTTCATTTTAAGCCGTATGATCCCGTCGTCGATCTCGGCCTGGTGGGGGCCATCGGTGGCTATAAAGTAATATTGGTCCTTATGTATGCCCAGATCGTAGGCGAATTTGACCAGACAGCGTCCGCCATTGCCGCACATGCTGCTCTCCCGGCCGTCGGAATTGTAATATTTCATCTCAAAATCGTAACCTGACCTGGTATTCAGCAGCATCAGGCCGTCGGCGCCAATACCAAAACGTCTGTCACAGAGGGCCTTTACTTTTTCCTCAGTCAGGGCTGTATAGCTCCAGTTGCGGTTGTCCAGGATGATAAAGTCGTTGCCTGTGCCCTGATATTTATAAAAATGCATCTTGCTCATGGGTAAAAATACGATGGACAAAAGTATCACAATTGCTCGACAATTGCCAAGGTCTTACCGATGAGCTTTTCGACGGCCGCATTGCCGTCCGGGGAGAATGTCCTGCTGATACGGTTAGCCACGATTGCGCTGAGGCTCAGGCAGTGATGTCCCAGGAGGCGGCTTAATCCATAGATACCGGCTGTCTCCATTTCAAAATTTGTTATCCTATGCGGACCATAGGAGAAGCCGGTCAGCCTGTCGATGAGCTCGGGCTGACTGAGCCCCAGGCGTAATACCCTTCCCTGGGGGCCGTAAAAGCCGGGACAGGTGACGGTGATACCCTGGTGAAAGCCTTCTACGAAGTGCCGTAACAGAGAGGGGCTGGCCCCGCTGATATAGGGCCGGGCCAGGCGATGGTGGAGCTGTGTCTGGGTGGCAAACGACTGGAGGAGGGCGTTATCCTCTTCATTGTCGTCATGTCTGTAGAAATTCAGGAGGTTATCGATACCCAGTCCATGGGTGGAAGCGACAAAGCTGTCGACAGGGATATCCTTCTGGAGGGAGCCGGAGGTCCCCATCCGGATGATGGTAAGGGATATGGGTTGGGGTTTTACGGTACGGGTAGCCAGGTCGATATTTGCCAGGGCGTCCAGCTCATTGAGGACGATGTCGATATTGTCCGTGCCGATGCCGGTGCTGACGACGGTGACCCTTTTTTTGCCTATATATCCTGTATGGGAGACAAATTCTCTGTGTTGGGCCTTGTGTTCGATGGAGTCGAAGTGTTTGCTGACGGTGGAAACCCGGTCGGGGTCGCCTACGGTGAATATGGTGTTTGCCAGTTCTTCGGGACGGAGGTCAAGGTGATAGATGGCGCCCCGGCTATTGATAATAAGTTCACTTTCAGCGATTGCTTGCATAAATTGTCATGTTTTTTTTCAACTTCTTCAAAATTATCGTAATTTCGCGCCTACCCAAAAAAAAGGTAGCTTCGGGTGACCGGGGTGAATGATGGGTAAAATGGTTCCGTGGCCGAGTGGCTAGGCAGAGCTCTGCAAAAGCTTCTACAGCAGTTCGAATCTGCTCGGAACCTCTGATGGAAGGATCGCAACTATGCGATCCTTTTTTCGTTTTATGCAGCCTGAGCTGCGGCCTCAGTTGATATGGATGGGGCTTTGCCTGTCGAAGTTGAGGTAAACCGTTCCTTTACCCCATCCGGTGTGGTTTACCGAGTTAAGGTCGTTTTCATTTTTCCTGGATTTCACACGGTTAAAGCATTCGCCAAAGGCTAATAGCAGCCGGGTAAACAATTTGTTGTCCTCGCCGATCTGTTTCCATACAGAGGGTTCTCCCTTTCCAATCGAAATAAGAGCGCCCCGGCTATCTTCTTTATAGATCTGTTGAGTTCCATTGTTCGATGCCAGAGACAGAACACCCGGTTCACGTTTAAAGCGTCCTTTCTGGCTGTCGCTTTCGTTAAGCACCCATCCGGAATAACTCAAGATCGGGTTAGTGTTTAAGGTTTCGTCAAACTCGTAGAACATATCGAAATAGGTATTGTCTTTTAGTAGATACATGACCCTGTTCTGGATATTTATGGGGCCCGAAATCCGCATATAAAGCGTCTGAAGGTTATTGATCAGGTGAAAGTTCTTCACCCGTTCTTCATCCGAATGGCTGATATATTTTAAATATTCCATGTCTTCGATAAACATGCGCTGGCAACCTAATTGTTCAAGTCGGTTGACAAGATCGATGTCCTCGAAGCCATAACCTATCAACGCCTCGTCAAAGCCTTTGGCGGCATATAAAAAATCCCTGTGAAATGCCAGTTTCCCTCCCTGATCCCGGTGAGGAATGTCATCACGCCGCAAGGTGGTAATGACCCGGTCCTTCCCGGTGGAATTATAAGCAGTGTTTATCCAGCCGGCATAATCAGGACCTGCGTAGTTATCCGCATCGACCATACAGACAATGTCGTTGGAAGCCAGCCGCATGGCCATGTTTTTCGAGTGGGACAACAAAAAATGAGCCGGCTCGTAGGTTTTATAATATTTGAGAACGCCTGATTCGAGATGGTAACTCATATTAAGTCTGATCCAATTTTCCATATCGTCTTTCGAATTGTAATCGAGGACGATGAATTCGATCTGCGGGTAATGGAGGTTTTCGCTGATGTTCACGGGAAGCGTCTGGCGCAGGTAAGGCAATCTATTCATGCACACCGTGCAAATTGAGATTTTATTCATTAGATCCAGTTTAATGGTTATTTATGATTTTCGAAAACAGTAGCAGAATGAAAAGTTATTGAGAAAAAAATAAAAAATGAAATTTTTGTCTCGTCCTGAAATAGCTTGAGATCATTGAGGTCGTGCCGAATGATCTTTCGGCGTAATCAGTATGTAGTCGGGTAGAAGTTGTAGCACCGGCAAAATCTGAGATTCGGAAAATGTTGATTTTTTCATACTTAAACAGTTTAAGTTTACTTAATTGTATCGGGTTAAACTGTCCGATTTTTCGAGGAGACTTCAGCTAAAGCAGGTTATCTGATAAAATATTTTGGAATTTTCTTTGCCTTATTAAATCTGATTGTTAATTTAGTTAACCTGTCATATTAAAGATATTCCCTCAGGTCGATTTATAACTCAACAAATTCTGTTTTTTGTTTTTTATTTTCGAATGTTTTGGAACTTTCGAATGGCGAAGCCTTTCCCCCCAACCTCAACATATAACTAAGGAATGAAGATAGTTCAAAGCTTTTGGTCCAAGCCCGGAAAAAAGGGCGATGGGTTCAACAACTTCGGCTGGCCCGACAGGAAATTTAATTTCTTTGCCTGGACCCTGAGCTTGCTGCAATTCAGGAAATATTATCCCGAAGTCGAGTTGGTTACCGATAAGGAAGGGTACAATCTTCTGGTCGAGAAGCTCGAGCTGCCTTATACTTCTACCCGGGTATGTTTGGATGAACTGAATGATTATCACCCTGAACTCTTTGCTCTTGGCAAGATCTATGCTTACCGACTTCAGGAACATCCTTTTATCCACGTTGATAACGATGTGTTTATCTGGGAAAAATTCTCCGATCAACTGGTGTCTGCTGCCTTGATCGGTCAGAATTTAGAAGATGGTGACCTTTACAATCGGTTTTACCGGATGATATTTTTCGAATTGGTAGACAAAATAGGATATTACCCCGACGTGCTCAATGATTCGCTTGACCGGAACCACAGGATCCTGGCAGTTAATGCCGGAATTCTGGGCGGGACGAGTATGGATTTCTTCAAGCTGTATACGCGGGAGGCATTCGAATTTGTCGACAAGGTTTCTTCGAAGATCAACAGGATCAATGTAAAAGACTTTAACACAATTTTCGAGCAAGTCCTATTCCATGCACTTGCCGAGAAAAAAAATCTAAAGATCGGTTATTACAGGAAGGAGCCTATACGGTATAGATTTGATATCGCAGATTTTACGCTGGTGCCGAGCCGCACGAAATATATTCATTTGATCGGCGCCTTTAAAAAAAACAGGGCTGTCCTGCAGCAATTGGAATACAGGCTGATGACCGACTACCCGGATAACTATTACAAGATATTGGACTTGATTCGAAAAAATCATATTTGAGTGGGATGATTGCTAATAATAATGAAAGTCCGGAACAGGTTGCGGACCGTGTCCGAGAGGAGCTCGACCATCTTTTGCTGGGCGGCATTGAGGACGTAATGCCGGAACATCCTGAGAATATTGAAAGCGGAAGGTCAGGAATGATCCTATTCCTTTTGGAATTTTATCGTTTTTCCGGTGATGCCCGGTTATTGAAGGTTATCGAAGGATTGGTGGCCGAAGTGATTGCTTTTTGCAAAAAGAGTCCGACCGGAGATTATTCCTTGTACGAGGGAAGAGGAGGCGTTCTTTACGCCCTGGTTGACTACTATCTACTTACAGGCGAAGAGGATTTATTAGGATCGGCATTGGATCTCGTGACGCCAACAATAGGCTTAACGCTGAACAACCCTCATGCTGCAAATAGCCTGTATAATGGCCGGGCAGGGACGCTGTTGGTTATCCTGTACCTTTATCAGCTTACCGGAGCCGGTCATCTATGGGGATATATCGATCAATTCGTCAGCAAGATTATCAGCGATCTCGATTGTTCGGCTCATGGTCTCATTTACAACGCCCCCTTTGAGACGAATTTGAGATCGGATTGTTCGTTTGCACATGGCACTGCCGGAATTGCATCCGTGCTTGGAAAAGTGAACCAGTTGACGGACAATGCGGCTGTTTACAAAGTGGTTGAGGGACTGAATGAGTATTTGGATTCGTGCTGGATCGAAGAATTTGGCAATTGGGGAAATTTCAGAAGGAACATTTCAGATGAATCGATGTTAAAGAGGGCCATGGCCGACTATGTGGATGGCGCCCCGGATCTCCTGAGTGCCAGAAATGACTATGGGTGGGCAAACGGCGCGGCGGGTATTCTCTTGTCTTCGGCACCATTTACGGATAAGAATAGCAGGGGGATAGCCCAAAAATTAATGGAGGGCTTCTTGCCCGGGGATATGGGCAAGGACTGTCTATATGATGGATGGGCCGGCGTGGAAATGTGTCGCATGGGGCTGCGACCGTATATTGAATATCCGGAAACCCATAAAATACAGCTGCATCTATTAAGGACCGCTACAAATACCGGGATGAGCGGAGGGCTGATGCATGGGGGGGTGGGGATATGGTATAGCCTTATCTGCAGCCTGAGCAGGAAAGAGCAGGCGCAGGGGCATATACTTTACCCTTTTAAGGATCTTCCGGCAGGGAGTTCCGCGATGGAAACCAGACTTTCAATTAGCAGTGCAAAGGTCAGCCGGGCACTGGTAGAAAGATATTTTCCAAAGAGTGTCTTCTTTTTGGAACAATCACGCCCGGATGCTACGAATGAGTACTTTGCGCTATCAGGCCAACATGCTTTTAAATCCGACGTCCACCGGTTTGCGGCAGCGGTACAGGCCTATTGCCAGGCCAGGCCTGCGGATCCGGTGACGGAATACATCCTGGATATTTTCAAGCTGGAAAAGGGGGCGATAGACTTTTTCCTTTCGGGGAAGCGGACTCCTTTCGAGCTATTCCTGGAGGCTCAGATACGCCAGGGCAATGCGCTTGCAAAAATGAATGCAGATCATGGCTGGCTGATGAAAGTCACGTTATCGCTTTCCCGGCAGATATCGATCTTATATCCAACATGGGATTGGACCCAGATAAAGCGGTTACCTCCCGGATTGGGTGGACCAAATGGAGTGAACTTACCACCGGCGTCGACGGTAAATATCCTACAGCCTGTAGGAAGGATGGACGCAATGGAGAATACCTTGCAAAAAGACGCGTTGATGCTGCTGGACCAGTTCAAAGAACCGAATTCGGTGGAAAAGGCACTCAACAATATAAAACACCGGATGATGTCGCTCCCTTCGGGGATGTTGAAGAGCATCGTGGAAGCCTGGACGACTACCACCGACATTGCACATTTCGTAGCACAAATAGACGAGATCATCCTGGCTGAGCTAAGACAACTAGTGCTTATGGGTATATTGGTCGAGAGCCCTTCAAAAGTCGGCTAACCCTACAGCGTGGCGTAGGCCGCAAGCGGCCAGACGGTCCCTCCGTTATCCGGCTGCATCTAGCCAGTTACGTAAGATTATTGGACTTTATCAAAGACACCTGCAAAGTCTGGAGAAAAACTGACAACGCCTCCCAACAAAGGGGTACAAAATTTTTAGCACGGCTTTATCACGACAACACTGAAAAAAAACCAAAAATGTTTTTGGTTTATTGGATTTCATCCTTACATTTATATCACTGAGCTGCTTCAAGCAACCCCAATTGCTCAGGTTGGATTACGACCCCTGAAAGATTTCCGGATTTTTGTTTTCTTCCTCGATGGTTTTGGAACTTTCGTTCGGCGAAGCCTTTTTCTCCCTACTGTTTACTGCTTTTGGTTAAGGTTACATTCTGCTTTTGGTTAAGGCTATATTCTGCTTTTGGTTAAGGCTACATTCTGGTTTTGTTTGCGGTGATTTATTTGATGTTAAGCGTCTTATTGTGTTCTCGTGAAGGCGCTGGGCATCAACCTGGACTTCCTATGTCCTGAACGCACGTCGTCTCAAATCAACTTATACCTATTTACCTCAAATTCCAAACATTAACCATGCCTAATCCAGCACCAAAAAACATCCGCGTAGTTCACAGCGATGTGAAGCAATGGTATGTTGCTTACACTTTTCCCAAATCAGAAAAAATAGTTCAGACCAAACTTGGTAAAATCGGAGTTGCGTCCTATCTGCCCATGTACTACAAGACCAGGGATTGGAGCGATCGGAAAAAGAGATTATACGTCCCGCTGTTTCCCAATTATGTATTTATTCATGTGGAGTCTGCCAGAAGACATGAGACATTCGGCGTAAGAGAGATCGTCCGTTATGTTTGCTTTGATGGCCGGCCGGCGACAATCAAAAGTTCGATCATAGATACGCTGCAGCTCATTTTGAGTAAGGACGTGCCCCTTTCATTAGACGAAATGGCCAGACCCGGCATGCCTGTCAGGGTCGTTCAAGGTCCTTTTGCCGGGGCCGAAGGTGTGGTCGTGCGGAAGAACGGCAACATGAGGCTTATCATTCAAATCGAAGCTTTGCAGAGCGCGATTGGGGTAAATATACATACCAGCGACCTAATGCCATCGGATTCGGAAGTATTGGCATTGCCGCCAAAATGTACCATCGCCAGGTAAGAGTAACCGATTATTAACTCACACTATAAAACTCAATTCTATGTTCGTAAAAGCAATTAACGATGTCAAGGAAACGTTAGAATCTTTGAAATCAAGCGGCGTTATCAAAGGATGGGAACTCCCTTATGAAAACCTTCTTACCAGGGTGACTGCTGCAATTTTCTTTGTCACACCGGCTGATAGCGAAGCTGCCGCTACAGAGATTGAAAATGCTCTTTCGGAATATGAAAATTTCAGCTATAGGCTTAATACGGAGAAAAAGCTATCGGATTTGGCGTGGCGTGTGACGTTCAGTAAAGAAGAAAAGGAAAAGAATACCAAAATAGATTCGCCTGTCGAATCAACAGCAACGGCATGATGACCGGGCTGGTGAAATTGTTCTGTCTGCCATTTGCCGGCGGGAGTAAGTATTCCTATAGACTGTATGAAGAGTATCGGTTCCCCAATCTCAAATTCATCCCTTTGGACTATCCCGGTCGAGGGGCGCTTGTAAGGGAACCTTTTGCCGACAGTATTCACAGCCTGGTAAATGACCTGTACAGGCGGATCAAAGATGAGCTGGATAGTGGCAGTTATGCGATATACGGCCACAGCATGGGGGGAGTGATCGCTTATCTTTTAACCAAAAAGATTATCAGCAATGGGCATAATCCCCCCTTACATCTTTTTATTACAGGGACTCCCGGACCGGGCTCCTGTCTGGGAGAAAGGAAGAATTATCATCTGCTGAATAAAACTGAATTTCTCGATAAGGTCAGGGAATTGGAGGGTCTTCCGAAGGAGTTTTTCGAAAATAAGGACTTGCTGGATTATTTTGAGCCGATATTGAGAGCCGATTTTACAATCAATGAAAAATATGTGTATGAAGCAGAGGAGCCATTGCCGGTACTATTTACGGTAATCACCGGAACCGAGGAAGACCTGACAAGTGAAGAGGTCCTGCTTTGGCAACGTTGTTCAGCTTTGGAAGTGGATTTCAGGAGGATGGAGGGTAGTCATTTTTTCATATTTAATCATGCCCGGAGCATTGTGCAGCTCATGTGGGATAAATTATTTTACTCTAAAAAGGTAATCCATCATGGAAGAGAAGAAAAAATACCTTAAGCCGAATGTAGTCATCGAGCCGCTGTATGGCCGCTGGTATGCGTGGAGTCATTTGATCTCTCCCGCAACGGCTGCCATGAATATAACCGACAGGCATATCTCGATCATCGAGTCGTATCTGGCTGCCCCTGAAATTCATGCGCAATCGGTCCTTAATCCGAAGATGCGTGGAGGCCCCTTCATGGATTTCAAGGGAGGAAAGCTTCCCGAGGTGCGGAAGCTGCTTGAGGACACGCTTCGGTTACAAGCCCGGCAGGTGGAGTTCTCGAAAGCCATAAAAAGCCTGGACAAAATGCTGCTTACAGAGGCGAAAGGGTTCGGCCTGGAGGAGCTATATGAAAAGGTGCCGGCTATTCTCAGGGGGTATGTGGAGCTGTTCTACGACAGGAATAATAATGCCGGTTTCAGATTTTTCGAATCTTTACTTTATCAGAGCGAATATTACGACAAACGATCCCAGAGCATTGCGTTATGGATAACGAATAATGATCACAGGCCGTTTTGTCTGAGTACCCCGCGTTTGGACGAGCCGGATATTTTACATTTAAACACTCCGTTTGATGATCCTGCTTTGGATGAACTGGCAGAAATGAGAAGGACGGCCGGCCTTCCAAGCCTTCTGGGCAAGAGGTTAGGGGTTACTGAATCACAAAAGCCTGTTTTTGACAACCTGTTTACGGAAGAGGCGCCGCCAAAATATGCCAGGTATTCCGGTGACAAAATCCGGATGAGATATTTCGGCCATGCCTGTATCCTGATCGAGACAAATGGAGTAAGCATACTTGCGGACCCGCTGGTCAGCTATTACGGTTACCACTCGGACGTGGAGCATTTTTCAGAAATGGACCTTCCTGATGTGATCGACTATGTACTTATTACGCATAATCATCAGGATCATATTCTTTTTGAGACGTTGCTGTCCCTTAGGCCCAGGATCAGAAACGTCATTGTTCCGCGTACATGCAGCGGCAAGCTGCAGGACCCGGATCTTAAGCTCATGTTCAAAAATATCGGGTTCAATAATGTGATAGCTGTCGATGAGATGGAATCAATAGAATTCGCCGATACGACCATTACAGGTCTGCCGTTTACCGGGGAGCACAGTGATCTTGATATTCTTACCAAGACCTGCTATCTGGTCGAGGTCAGCGGGTTCAAGCTTTTATTCCTCGCCGATTCGAGGATCATGGAACCCAGATTATATCAACACATCAAGCGGCAGATTGGCAATGTCGACGTCATGTTCCTTGGGATGGAATGTGATGGCGCTCCATTGTCCTGGCTTTACGGGCCATTGATGCCTAAACGACTGGCCAGGGATCAGGATGGCAGCCGGAGGCTGGCCGGCTCCGATTGTGCAAAGGGTATGTCCCTGGTAGAAATATTTAGTCCCCGTGAGGTATATGTCTATGCCATGGGGCAGGAACCTTGGCTGGAATTCATCAGCAGTATCAAATATACAGACGAGTCGAATCCCATCGTACAATCCAACCGATTGGTAAACCTTTGTCAGAACAGAGGGATAATCGCTGAGCGTTTATTTGGCGAAAAGGAGCTCCTCTATCATCGGAAGCCCAAAGCGACAGAAGTACTTGAGGCAAGATAAGCCAGCCTAATTTATCAGGAAAATCAAGATTATCCCAGATGGCATCCCAACGATTCCCGCTGCATCCGGCGCAACAGGACATTTACCTGGATCAGTTGCTGGAGCGCAATAGTCCGCACTATAATATAGGTGGCTATATCAGATTGACAGGCAGACTGGATAAGGATATACTCAAGATGGCGCTTAAGAGCGTTCCGGAGGTATTCGACGCGTTTCACATGGGTTTCGATATCGATGGGGATCATCCCTGTTTTTATTATATATCAGGTATCGATTATCACGAATTTAAGGAACTTGATTTCAGCACCGGCGATCTGCCGCATGTCCATGCCCGGGAGTGGATGCGGGCCCAGTTCAACATACCGTTCAGACTGGGAAAAGGAGAACGGCCGACTGAGCTTTATTTGCTGAAGATATCAGATTACGAGCATTGGTTCTTCAACAAGTATCATCATTTGATTACCGATGGGTTTGGATTTGCCATCTGGGCGAAATATGTCGCGTTAAAATATTCGAAGTTGAATGCGGGAGATACGGAGAGCATAAAATATCCCGCCTATTTCGAAGAATGTGACATAGCCGGAGACTACTACCGATCGGCCGAATATACCATCGATGGCGATTATTGGAAGGATAAGTTCCGGGAGAAGCCGGTCAAATTCCTGCGAAGGAACTACGACTTAGAGGGCCCGCCGGTAAAAAAGGTTGGTAACTATGTATTGCATCTCAGCCGGGAGCAGCAGGACCGCTTGCGGCAGTCCGGGGATGTGACAAAAGCAGGGCTGCAGCAATTGACGATAGCTGCACTGGGCATCTATTTCGGGAAAACGTCATCCTGTCCGACGCTTTGTTTTGGGGTAAATATTCATAAGCGAAGGACTAAAAGGAGCCGGAATACGGTTGGAGTATTCTCGGGTATACTTCCCTGCCGGACCTGGTATGACCCCGATACGATATTGAAGGACTTTTTACGGGATATAGCCAAAGATCAGAAGGAGGACTATCGTCATCAGAGTTATCTAATGGGGGACCTGCTCAGATATCACAAGGTGGGGGCTGCTGAGAATTTCATGGACCTGATGGTCAATTATGAGCGGTTGGATTTTAGTCTCGATTTTGGACCTGAACTTAAGGCGACCACTCATGAGCTGAACAGCGATTATTCCAAATATCCTTTGCAGGTATGGTGGAAGGAATATGGTGATCAGCAGGCATTGGAGCTTTGCATCGGTTTTCAGTATGAATATTTCAGTCAGGAAGAGGCGGAACTGCTGGCTGCGAGAATTCTATTCCTTATAGAGCAGTTTTCCGATGGCCTGTTAAATAAGATCGGCACGTTTGAAATCATTCCGTCGCAGGAACGCCGGAAAATAGAAGCGGATTTCAAAGCGGGCAGGAAGATAGAACTCGGCGATCAGACGGTAATCGGGCTCTTTAGGCAGATGGTAAGGTCTGTGCCGGAGAGAATAGCAATAGAAATAGACGATGACCGGATGACTTACGGTGAACTTGGCAGTAGATGCGATCTGCTGGCTTCAAGGTTACTGCGGGCAGGGCTGGAAAAAGGTGAATTTGTGCCTTTATTCAGCACCAGGAGTATCGATACCGTTGTTGGCATTCTTGCGATTATGACTTCCGGTGGCGTCTATGTGCCGCTTGATCCGTCCAGCCCTGCTGAGCGGATCTTGTTCATTTTAGCGGATTGTAAGCCGGGCCTTGTGCTTGGGAGAAAGGCAGAGATTGATCTTTTGCCAAAGGAGTACCAGGAGAGCGGGATTGAATTTGTACCGACGGATGAGGTTTTGTCCGGCCGGAAGGAAGTTTCACCAGAGACAGGTTTGTTATCGCCTGAAGACCGGGCCTATTGTATATATACTTCCGGAACGTCCGGCAATCCCAAAGGCGTCATTATACAGCATGCGGGATTGGTGAATGTCGCCCTTGATCACATTCAGGAATTCCGGCTGACTGAACATGACAGGTACCTCCAATTTATGTCGCCTTTTTTTGACGGTTCTCTGCTGGATATATTCACCGCATTGCTGTCGGGTGCGACATTGGTGCTTGTACGTCAGGAAACGATCCTTAAGCCGGAGCTTTTCCTATCTTATATAGAAGCTCATCGGGTAAGCATAATTACTGTCACGCCGTCCTATCTTGGTTTGTTAGAGCAAGCGGAGATGCCTTCGGTCAGGATATTGGTTTCTGCAGGCGAAGCTTGCCGCGTGAAAGATGCAACGTATTATAGCCGGACCAGGCAATTCTATAACGGGTATGGTCCTACTGAAGGCGCCGTGAACACGACACTTTATAAAGTCGACCCCGAGCGACAATATGCTATTATTCCAATAGGGAGGCCCAGCGCAAATAAAGAGCTTTATATACTTCTAAACAGCAACGAATTAGCTCCTACGGGCGTAGTGGGCGAGCTATGCATTGCGGGAACAGGACTGGCGTCAGGGTATCTCAATCAGGAGCAATTGACGGCATCAAGCTTTGTCAATCATCCTTTTGGCGGAGCGAAAATGTATAGGAGCGGGGACCTCGCAAGATGGCTTCCGGACGGCAACCTTGAATTCGCAGGGCGAGCGGACGATCAGGTAAAGATCGGCGGGTTCAGGATAGAACCGCGGGAGATCGAGCAGGCGCTGGCGGCCCATCCCCGGATCGAGCAGTGCGTGGCGCTGCCCGTCTCTCTCCCTGACCGGCCTGACAAGAGCCTGACCTTGTTCTATAAGCTCCGCGAAGATATGGAGTTCGTGCCGTCCCTTGGTGAACATGACATTTACGATGAATTTATATACCGCTCAATGGCGCAGGACCCGATGAGGGTGGAGGGATATAAGGCGGCATTGAGGGATAAGGTAGGAGATAAAGTTGTACTCGATCCGGGAACGGGGACGGAAATGATCCTGGCCAGACGTAGCGTGGAGTCCGGGGCGGCTAAGGTCTATGCGGTAGAAATTCTCGAGGACGCTTATTTACATGCCAAAGACAGACTGGTGGAGCTTGGCTTGCAGGATAAGATCATACTGGTCCATGGTAATGCCAGGGATGTAACTTTACCCGAGCCGATAGATGTAATCGTTTCAGCAGTCGCCGGCAATATTGCCAGCTCCGATGGGTGTATCCGGATGATGACCGAGCTAAGGACGAGGTTTGGACGCAGCATCGTATTCATTCCGGATCGTTACCTGACCAGGATTGCGGCGGTTGAGCTGCCGGAAACCATCTATGAAGCGGGGTTTAGCGAATTAAGTGCGCACCATATCCGGGCAGTTCGGGAGAAGTACGGTTTTGCGACGGGTATCCGGATGTGTATCCGGCATTTTTCAGCGGAATATATCCTTTCCTCCGCTGCGGTAGCAGAAGAGATAACTTATGCATCACCCTGTCCGGAATTTGAAGACCGGCACGTGGTGCTGGATATTCATAAAGCTGGCTTCTTCCATGGCCTGCTCCTGTGGATCAATGTATTTTCAGCCGATGAGCTCGTTATCGACAGTCTAAAGAAAACACATCATTTGCCTGTGTATTTCCCGGTTTTACAGGAGCCGATGGAAGTCGGCATAGGGATGAAGATCCAATTCACCTTCAGACGGTCGGCGGGAATGGATGGGGTACACCCGGATTACCACGTAATGGGAACGGTGACCGACAAGGATGGGCGGATCCGGAAAAATTTTTCTTATTCCAGCTGTCACGTGGCTGTTGCCGATGGCCAGGACCTTTTGCAGCTGCGGCTTTTTGGGCCAGATAGGACGCCGAGGGTCCGGGATACGTTGGATCCCGCCATGGTGAAAAGTCATTTGGCGGCAAAGCTTCCGCCGTTCATGTTACCCCATCAACTGTTGGAGGTAGATGCGTGGCCGCTTACAGCAAACGGTAAGGTCGACCGTGGTCGTCTGCTGGAGCAGGCAGGTGTGGTCCGTCAGGCCAAACCCGACATTCTTCCCGGTGATCCATTTATCGAAAAAATGAGCGAAATCTGGGTCGAACTGCTGGGGATAGACAAGATAGATGCAAAAGATGATTTCTTTAATCTTGGCGGACATTCACTTCTTGCTGTTCGGCTTGTTACCGGTATCCGGAAGGTGTTTGGGATCGAGATAGGGATTGGGAGCATATTCGATTACCCCACGCTTGCAGGGTTATCGGCCTATATCGCCGGGCAAATCCATGCTGACCGGGCTGATACCATCCAGCCGGAAGTCAGGCCTGCCGATGTACCGTTGTCATTCGGTCAGGAACAATTGTGGTTTACCGATCAACTGGAAGGTTCGGTTCAATATCACATCCCACTGGCGTTGGAGCTGAAAGGAAAGTTAGACCAGGGGGTGTTGCAGCAGGCACTCCGGATCATTGTAAATCGCCATGAGGCGCTGCGTACGGTGATCCTGCCGGGAAACGGGCGGCCATTTCAGTCTATCCTTGGGGAAGATAAGTGGTCCCTTGAGGTCATTGATGGAAGTATGTGTAAGACATTCCCTGAAAAACTACACGCCCTGGCAAAGGAGCGGAGCAGCGTGCCCTTTGATCTTTCGAAAGATCATAAAATGCGCGGTTGCCTGATCGTGCTGGACGATAACGAGTATTTGCTGTTATTGATATTACATCATATTGCCGCTGACGGCTGGTCGAGCGGTATCCTTTTAAAGGAGCTTACCGTGATCTATGGTTCGCTCCTAAAGGGTGAGCAACCTCAGCTGACCCCTTTACCGATCCAATATGCCGACTATTCCATTTGGGAAAAACGACAGCTGCAAGAAAACAGACAGGCGGCACATCTATCCTACTGGAAAGAGAGATTGGAAGGAATCGGGCCGTTGGATCTGCCAACAGATCATGAACGGCCTTCCGTGAAAAGTATGCGGGGACGGGGAATGAAGATCAATCTCGACAAAGGTTTAACCGAGAGACTCCGGGATTTTAGCAAACAGGAAGGGGTGACATTGTTCATGACCATGCTAGCGGCATTCAAGGTTTTGTTGCACAGGTATAGTGGGCAGGATGACATTGCCGTCGGAACACCGGTTTCCGGAAGGGGCCGCCAGGAATTGGAGGGGATGATCGGTTATTTGGTAAATACGCTGGTATTGCGTGATAATCTCGGGGGTAATCCCTGTTTCAGAGCGCTGCTACAAAAGATAAGACAGACTACAGCGGAAGCATATGACCACCAGGAAGTCCCTTTCGGTAAGGTTGTGGAAGCGCTGCTTAAAGAGCGGGACCCCAGCCGTAGTCCGCTATTCCAGGTAATGTTCGACCTGAAAAGCAACCAGGATATGATCGATTTCCAATTGGGCGGGGTTTTGACTTCCTGGTATCTTCTCTCTCACACCACGTCCAAGTTCGACATCGGCGTTTCGCTTGAAGAAAGCAATGGCCGAATCCAGGGCGGAGTGGAATATTGTACCGACGTGTATGAGGAGGAGACGATCAGAAGGATGCTGAGACATTATGAGTCATTGCTGGATCGGATGATGCGGCATCCTGAACAAAATATAGACGATCTGGTCTTCCTTAGTGAAGAGGAGCTTCGTTATCTCTCTGATGATTTAAGTGGCCGCAATGCGGCGGCGAGGCCAGGTGGTGTTGCGGTCCGTTTTTCCATGGCAGCTTTTTTATTTCAGCAGTTGCGTACGGAAACCGGTCACACTGCTACAGTATATAAAAACCAGAAGACGAGTTACCATGAGTTAGACAAAGTGACGGACAAGTTGGCGCGGTATATAGGGGAAAAGTCCCCTGCAGTCGCCGGTCAAAGGGTCGTTGTACTTGTGGACAGGTCCGAATGGATATTGATCTCGCTGCTGGCGATATGGAAATGTGGTGCGGTGTATGTCCCGGTTGACAACGGTTTTCCCCTGGAAAGGATCTTATTTATTCTCAACGATGTCCAGCCTGCCCTGGTGATCACTGAACAGACGCTATTGGCGTTTGTGGAAAGACATGGATACCATGCAATAACACCTGATGGATTAGCAGGTTGGCAGCCTGTTTGCACTATTTGCGAAGAGCAAGAGCAACGGACGGAATGGAAAGATACCGATGAAGCCTACATTATCTATACCTCCGGTTCGTCGGGGGCCCCGAAAGGAGTGGTGGTAACCCATGGGAATGTCAACCATTTCTTCTCTCATCTGAAGGGAGCCTGCCCGGACTTGTCCCGGCCGGTGGTTCCTTTCATGGCTTCCTGCGCGTTCGATATTTCTCTCTTTCAATTATTATTTCCATTGTTGTTGGGTGGAACAACGGAAACAGTGGATAAAGAGCAATTGCAGAACCTGGATGGATTGTTAAAGACATTGCGCGGCGTAACCGTAATAGATGCTGTTCCGGGCATGTATAGAATGATCCTGAATCATATCGAGGAAACAAATCTGACTTCATCATTCGGGCATGTCCAGCGCATTTTTATCGGCGGGGATAGTATTCCGGATGATCTGCTTGGGAGACTGGGCGGCATCTTTACCAATGCCATTATCACGGTGACTTACGGCCCAACGGAGGCAACGATCTTTTGCACCCAGCTGGATTATGTTGGCGGCGGATCACAAGATGGGAGCATTATAGGCCGGCCAATAGCCGGTGCGGAAATATATATAGCCGATGAGCATTCCGGTCTTTGCCCCGTGGGTGTCTTCGGGGAAATATGTATTGGTGGAGACAGCGTCTCCGGGGGGTATTGGCGGCATCCTGATCTAAATAAGGAAAAGTTTTCAGATAATCTTTTCAGGCAGGGAAGCCGCATTTACAGGACCGGGGATGTGGGGCGCTGGAAAAATGACGGAATGCTGGAATTCCGGAACCGTAAAGACGCCCAAATCAAAGTAAACGGATATCGGATCGAACCGGGCGAGATCGAATATTGCATCCGGCAGCATCGCTATGTAACGGATGCAGTTGTAATGCCGTTCAATACCAGTAATGCGGGTAGATCGATCATCGGGTATTTTACTGAACGGTCCCTTATCCAGGTTTGGCCTTCCATTTCCGAATATCTGGGTTACAATGATATCGCCTATTTGGCCATGAACAATGATCCGCTGCGGGCGAATAGCTATAAGGAGGCTATTGCAGGCGCCGTGCGGGGTAAGATAGTAGTGGATGTCGGCACGGGACCTGAAGCGATCCTTGCTCAGTATTGTCTTGAACAAGGAGCGACGAAAGTATATGCCATTGAAATCATTGAAGAAGTGTATCATCGGGCAAAGGCAGTTATCGAGGCAAACGGTCTCCAGGACAGGATCATTCTTATTTTGGGGGATGTGATGGAGGTCGAACTTCCCGAAAAGGTGGACATATGTGTCTGCGCTCTTGTTGGCAATATGGGTAGCTCGGATGGCTGTATCCCCATTATGAACAGGGCCCGTACTTTTTTGAAAGACCCTGCCAGGATGATCCCTTGCCGGAGTGTAGTAAAGATCGCTGCCGTATCCTGGCAGGAAAGAGATATCGAGTATGCGTTTACAAAAACGGGTGCTTATTATATAGAGAACATATTCAGCTTATCTGGCCGTTCGTTTGATCTGCGGATTGGACTGCAGAATGTCGATAGTCGTCATGTGGTAAGCAGTTGGGATATTTTTGAAGATCTGGACCTTACTAAGCAGCTGGCTCACGATGATGAGCATGATATAGTGCTGGAAGTCGGGTCTGATTGCAGGATCAATGGACTTCTTGTATGGCTGAACCTTTATACCGGGCCTTCCATTTTGAACGATATATTTCAAAGCCAAAAGAGCTTTTTGCCGATCTACTTGCCGGTGTTCAACGTAGCTCCGGAAGTTCATGCGGGAGATCAAATCCATGCACGGATCAGAAGGATGATCCCAAGTGGAGACGTTTATCCGGATTATTATATCGATGGGGAAGTGATCCGGCCGGGCAGGGAAAACATCTCTTTTAATTTTCTGTCCAGGCGACAGGAGACTGCCTTTGGCGGCCATCCATTTTACCGGCAGGTCTTTCCGGGCGGCGAAATCCGGATCAAGGAGCCTTTTTCTGCTGAGTTGCTTAAGCAATATTTACGGAGCCAGCTGCCGGAGTACATGGTGCCGTCACAGCTGGTGGAGTTGGAGGAGATACCGCTGACGGCCAATGGGAAGGTGGACCGGCGGCGGTTGCCGGATCCTGGGCTGTCCGAGAGTAGTCGTGGTTATGAGGCGCCGCGGACAGAGACGGAGCGGGTGCTGGCGGGGATCTGGAGTGGTCTGCTGGGCCGTGAGCGGATAGGTGTGAACGATAATTTTTTTGAGATAGGAGGCGACTCGATCATCTCGATCCAGGTGGTGAGCCGAGCGCGTCGTCAGGGTTACGAGCTGCAGCCGCGGGATCTGTTCCTGTATCAGACGATCGGCAAGCTGTCGGCGGTGCTATCGTCGCGTGG
>JAFKGQ010000027.1 GCA_017307755.1 Chitinophagaceae bacterium
GTGGTCAACATGCTAGGAATGATCCTGCGCTTTGAGCCAGCAGGTGGTCAATATCGCGAGAATACAACCCCTCGGACCACTGGTCAGCATGCTGAGAACAGCTGGTCAGCATCACAGGAATGGGTGGTCACGATGCGTAGGAATATACACCTCGATACGGTTAAACAGGCCGCCGCTCAAAAATTAATGGAGAAGGGGCCGTCCTTCGTTAGTACCCAAGTCTTACAGGAACTAGCGAATACCCTTAACAGAAAATTCAAACATTCCTGGGAAGATATTGGCAAGGTCCTGTCCGATGTGACGGTCAATAACAACCTCCACATTAACGACGAAATGACCATTAAACGGGCCTGCCAAATAGCTGACCGCTACCGCTTTTCTTTCTATGATAGTCTGATAATCAGCGCGGCCTTAGAAAGTAATTGTACAGTATTGTATTCCGAGGATTTACACGATGGACAGCTAATCGAAGGGACGCTGACAGTAAAAAGCCCCTTTTAACCGTCTGATATTAACCATGACCGACGCCCAGCTATATTCCGCTATACTGTCTCTGCCTTCTGATCTCAGAAAGGAAGTAGTGGAATTAATTAAACATTTGCGGGCAAAAACTAAGCCCCATTTAAAAGCGCGTCAAATTGGCTGCGCCAAAGGTTTAATAGAGTTTACTCCGAACTTCGATGAACCTCTGGAAGACTTCGGGGAATATATCTAATTCACTTGTTGCATTTTTTTTAACTCCGATTGCAATCCGGATAAATGCTCAATTTCATCATTCATGTCGTTTATGAAACTATCAATCTCTTGCTTTTTTGAGGTATACGCTACAGTATGACTCTTGACATTTGCATTCAGTTGATTCCCTATGTCTTCCATGAGTGTCCCGAACTTAAAATTAACTGATTCTTTAATTGCATTACCTCTTGTAAGTAGAACCGCGTTAAGTTGATCGTACTTTAGCTTTATTTCATCCGCCTTCTTTTGATATTCTTCAGTATGTTTGGTCTTATCATCTGTCATTCTTGCCTTTTCTTGATCGTACCTTAATTGACGAGGTTTAATACTCAAACGAAATTTTGATTCCAGGTCGTTTATAGCTTGGTTCAGAGAGGCGATTTCCCTTTCGTATTTTCTGATGGTGGTATCAAGAATTATCTGATTTTCTTTCAAATCACATCGTTTTCTCCACTCTTCTAATAAGTAGGCTTTGTTCCACCCTACATTATTTGCTTTAACCCACTGGCCTAATCTGTTTTTCAAATAACCTTCTGCACTGATATCTACAAAGTCTGCCGCAGTAAAGATGCCTATGACATTTAATGATTGAATCGTAGCCTGACCAAATTTTTGTAAAGACGCATTTTCAATTCTATATTTCGAAAGTTTGCTAGGATTTTGAATTAAGCCGTTAATCTCGGCCTTTTGCTTTGATTCTATAGATTCTACCTGTTTGTAAATGATCGCCTTCTGAGATTCGTGTATATGAAATTCATCGCCAAAAATTTCAATATGCAGCTTCTTAATCTTTACATCGATATCAGAAAGAGTATTTGACAACTGGACATGGAAATTTTTCATTTCATTGCTTTCCATAGTCTGAAGTTCAACAGCCTCCTTATCTAGTTTTGAGAGCTCAGAAGAAAACTCATTTTTAAAACTGCTCACTCTTTGCTTTTCCTGTTCAAGAATTAATGCTTCCTTCTCTGTGTAGCTATTGAGTATAGCTTTTAGGTCATCTTCAAACTGTAAACGGCTATTCTCTTTGAGTTTTAATTGTGTCTCCGCGTTCCTTATAGCTTCGGCGGATTTTTGCTGATCTGTTTTGCCGACTATGCCTGCAATTATGGCTCTTATCGGATTCAACGCAGGTGGATTCATATATCCAATCGCTGGGAAACTAACGACGATCTTAGGTCTATATCCAATCCCTTTTGAAAAAGGATAGGACGGGAATGTAAGTAGGGCTGAGGGAAAAGGTCTGTTAATTTGATAAAGCTGCTGAGGAAAAAGATTTCTACACCATTCGTCTGCCGAAGGTCGAATATCAGGTCGCATTTGGCCGTCATCAAATGCTCGCTTGAAAAGTTCTTTAAGGCTCGAATTTATGTTATTGAATCTGGAATGGGGCGGTGGTATGATTTTGAACAGTGAGCTTTTTGATCCATTTGCAAACAAACCGTTTTCGATCATTTCGCCAATCCCATCGCACTTTTCATAAGGCGCGATGCATGTTCCAATATATGGATGTATCCCACATAATAGACGGTAAAAAATTATAGCGATGCTGAATTTATCCCAGTTTTCGGTGACAAATTCTTTATTCAGTTTTTGGTCTCTGTAATATTCGGGGGGAGCATATTCAGCAGTAACCACCGGGGCATTATATAGAACTTTATTTTCATGTACAATTGCTGTGCTATCTACATCGATAACTGATATTAGGCCGTTTGGTTGAACCATAATGTTATCGGGCTTCATATCAACTAAAACATAATGCTTTGTAGTATGAATTTGAAAAAGCGCCGCTGCAATATTGAAACAAAGTTTTAATCTTAGTTCCGTTGATTGCGAGTTTCCAAATTCAAATCTGTGCCAATCGGAATTGAGCGAAGGGGGGAGCTTTGGATGACAAAGTTTTTCTAATTTTTCGCCTTTTGCCAAAGGCATTAAATATCCTACAAACTTCCCATTTTCGTAGATAACTTGTTCTGCCCAAATTACAGAATAATGGCCATCATTATTTTTTATCGAAGTAGGAGGATGGGCTACTAAATATTCTATCTTCGATTTCCGGTCTTCGGTCCTTTTTTCAGGTTTGTAAATCTTAACGACTTGCTTTTGAAAGGAAACTGGCTCTACGATTTTAAATAGCTCCCCCTCGCCGCCACTGGCAAAAGCGTTTTGCTCCAGGTGCAAAGTGGTGCCATTTTTTAGCTGAACAATCCTACGCATTTATAATTAAAGGCATTTGGTCTAGGATACAGAAATCGCAAGAATCATCGTTTTATCGTCCATTTCGTTTTTTAAACGATCATTCCCGGCTTCCAAGAATTTTTCCCATAATTTATTAATCTCAGCTTCGGTCATACCTTGATCGTTAAGCTGCGCTAAAATTTTTAAATTCGGGTTAAAAAATAATGGGAATGGTCTATTGGGGTCAAAATAAATACCCTTGTCTTGATCAAATAAGTTGCATTCAAACGAAGCATTTTCACACCCGTCGGTTAAGAGGCAAAATGCTTTAATATCAGTTTCAATAGATTCACTCCGAATATATTCATCGATAACCGATTCATCCCAAATATCAGATGTAATAAATACAGTTTCATTTGCCAATTCCCCATGAAATGGGGTAATCAGGGGATTCCAATTTAAATTTGAATCACAGTAGCCAGCACGGCCATCACCGATGTGGGTAATTAACAGCCCGCTGGGCAATATGATTGCCAAAATTATTGTGCAGGACAATGATTTGTATTCCAAATCATTGCTCATACTAAACTTATCTAAATCATCTTTAACTAAACAAAGTGTTTGCTTAGCAAGCTCGTGCCATAATTCTTTTGGCGGTAAATTATCTTGTTCGTTCCATCCCCGGTTTAACACAAGATTTTCGAAATAATTGAGGCTATATTCGCAAACCTTATTGGAACCAATATGCGAGTTCTCGGAGGAACCAGCGCCATCACTTACAACAGCTATACTAAAATTATCAAAACGTTGAACTTTTGAATAATCTTGACATGGGATGTTACGTGTAATATGGGCTTTACCAATTACCGATGCAGAGGCAAAAATCCATTCTGATTTTCTCATCTACATTTGAATTTGAGACCAGCCATTTGTAGGCGGTAAGGCTAAAATTTGACCTTCTTTTGAATTAACAATGGCTCCCATACTGTCACTTAGCCATTTGAAAAATTCTGAAAAAGCCAATCCAGCTAATGGACGTGGTGGAGCATCGGGTGGGGTTATTTGGGCGAGCTTAGCATGATTATAGTTTTTCACACCAATAGTCCAAAAAATGGCTTTTTTGCCGTTGGTAAAATCCTTTATTTCATTTGCCAATCCGTACATGTCTTGATCGGAATCCGGTTCCCCATCAGTAATTAATACTATCATCGGTCTAAAATACTTTTGGCCAGTACTCTTATACCATTTCTTACGATTTTCTGATAAATCCATTGCCAGACGCATAGCCTCAACAAGTTTAGTAGTTCCATTAGCGGTAAGGATTGGCATTTTGAAATTGCTAACAAGGGAGGGTTCTTGAATACACTGGACGGAGCTCCCAAAGGATATTAAGCTGATTTCAAGTCTCTGTGAAGCGGTGAAGTCCATCGCCACCTCTTCTTGGAATTTTTGTAAGCCGATATTAAGTTGGTCCAATGGTTCACCGGCCATCGATGAGGATACATCGACAACTAATACGCAGAGGCATTTTTGTTCGTAATTTTCTGGGGATTGACCTTCAAACATATTAAGGGATTTAGGTTTCGAGATAGGTAAATATAATAATAAATGATAATTAATAAAAGAAGAACCTTATTGGTTGCCGATATTCAGGTTGGATTTATAAAGAGCCGAATCCATGATTTTTTTGCCTGCCTTTCCTGTTCTATAGTACAAATAGTCCCATGCCCTCTTTTTCCGGTCATTTTCTAATTCCTGCCGCTGGACCTCCTTTTGGTTGTCGCTCCAATGAATGGAAAAATTATATAGGTTCGTTATCAGGAGCATCAGGACAAGGAAAAGAAACCATCGTCCGAAAACGACCTTGTAGAACAGTTTTGCATCCTGTTCTGGGAAAAGCAGAATCTGGAATTTTTTAACAACCGGAACAGGTTTGGTCCCGACGATGAATTTCATATCGATCACGCCTTTTTTCATAATTTCCTGGATAGGCCGGGTGTCGGTTGAAACGTTTACCTGTTTTGGTTTGTCCAGCTTTTCATCAAATTCCTTGAATTTTCCGGTTAAGGAATTAACGGCGACAACCAGGTCGTTCACGGCTTTCGTGTTGTTTACCTGCTCCTGGGTATTTTCCTCCAAAACTAATTGAAGGGTCTCTTTTTCCACCGTGTCTGGTTTTTTTGTAGTATCCATTAGTTTTTGTTTTTATCAGGTTAATGTGAAATCTTGGGGCGTTTTTTCTTTTTTCGCTCTAAATATTCCTCTGTCAGTTCATAGGGCAAACCTCCGCCCATTTCCTTTTCTGGTTCCAGTAGTTTGGACAATAGGGACACGATTTGCTTTTCAGTCTGGACCATCGGGCCGGGCTTTTCTGCCGATTTTGGCAAAGAATTGACAGTAGGCCGGTAACCAGGGAGACCTACCTTCACCACTCTTTCCGGTTGCTGCCTGGGTAAATGCTCCTTTTGCCTCGATGCCAGCTCCTGTTTAAGAGCTAGGATTTTTTCAATTTTCATCAGGGAAAAGCCAACCTCGCTGCCTTTTATTTTGACCTTCTTATCATCGACAAAGGAGATCCCGCGGCCTTTGAGGATCTGGTATCCCAAATCCTCCATTTTCTTTTGAAACTCGGAAAAGTGGTTTACCTCCATTAAAGTCCGCCGGATATCTTCCCGGAGCTGATCCTTCCGTTGGTCATGTCGGGGCAATAAGCGCTCCTGCGGGGACTGGAAAGCACGCGGGCTTAATACTTCTTGGAGGTTGTATTGCTTCTCCAATCTCCGGCAAAGCGCGGCCATCCTTTTATAACTATTGCTGTCGCTGGCGACTTTCCCGTCGAACCCGACCCGGTTGGCAGCAATATGGATATGCTGCTCTTTGGTGTCTTTGTGCAATACGCAGATATATTGGTGATCCGCAACACCAAATTCTTTGGCGGCTTCCCGGCCTACTTCCAGCCATTGTTCGCGGGTAAGGCTGTCTCCTGGAGCCAGCCGCAGGGACAAATGCAGCACGGGTTTTTCAACCCGCCTGCTGAGTTTCATTACATCCCGAAATTGTTCGGCCAGCTCGTATTTATCGCCAAAACATAAATTATATTCGAGGACCTCCGCCCGGTCCTTGTGCTGCAGGCTGTCCGCCTGGGCAAGCTGCCGCTTCATTTCTTCCGTCAGCTTTATCTTGTCTTCCAGACAATAACTGATGCAATGGAAAAAAGAAGCGCCTTTAGAAACGTGTCCGATCATTGTAAATAGCTTTTTACTTCTACGGCAAGTGCTTTCAATTCGCCCGACCGTACTTTGATTTCCGCCCGTTCGAGGGCATTCAATTCTTCGCCGCTGTTTCGCTTTTTAGCGATCTGATTGAGGTTGGCGGCGATGTGGTTAAAGGTCCCGCTAAGGGCTAAAACTTGTTTCGGGAAGGCTTTTTGACGTATGTCAATTTTTCCGGTTAGCGCCATTTCCCGCAGATATTCCGAGACCGTGAGGTTGGTGCTTTTTGCTCTGGCTTCAATGGCTCTGCGTTCAAACGAGCTGCATTTGACGGCCAGTATCTGGTCTTTCTTAACGGCCTTTTTGGGGCGGCCTCCTTTGTTCCTGGTGATTGTTTTTTGCTCCTCCATATCGTGCTCCTCTTATTTTTTTGAATGCGATAGCATGAGAAAAAATGGGGTCCCCCGAATGCGTAGCATGAGGGGGCCAGCGTTTCGGTTATACCGAAACATAGCTGGCTACCCGAACTTCAAAGCCGCCTCCCTTTCCTCCGGCTCTCGTCTTGGCTGTGGTTTAGGGTGTGTCGGTGGGTTAGCCATTCGTTCAGGTCTTTGCGGCCCTTGTAATAATCACTACGGTCTATATACTTGTCCCGGTCCCACTCTAAAGCCTTTAGCGTGTGGCTCATGCCGGCAGCATCTCGATCCAGTGCCAGGAATATTTGGTCGTGTTTCTCCATCAGTGGGCGGCTCTTTTCCAGGAAAGAGAGGGAGTTGAGAACAAGGCAATTTGTCAGTGGGGCCTGCTTGTCCTTGTTGATTGTCTGAAATGACAGGTAGTTAAAAAAGCCTTCAAAGACTACGACCTCAGCGGTACCGTTATCGATAAAGGATATGTCCTTGGGTGCGCTGCTGCCCTTAAAATATTCGCCGCGCAGCTCGTACCCGCCGGATCGATTCGGAAATCCAATTGCAGTTTGTTGTTTGCCGTAAAGACGGAAATCAACCTCCCGGCAAGACATTTGTGCAAGGTCCAGCGGGATGCCTCTCTTTTCCAGGTAAGCAACCAGGTCGTGGTCCATAAGAGTGCGGGTGTCCAGGACAACGATCTTGCTGTCAGGGGAATCTTTCTTTTCACCCGCAAAAAAAGACTTGGGCGGAGACGACTGTTGAAAGGAAAGGGAGGTGCCCGGCTTATATTGAGAAAGTTTTTCAAGAACCTCCGGGATTGTACACCGGTAATACAAGATGCCGAAGTCGACGAGATCACCACCCTGCCCCGTGCCATGATCATACCACACTTTTAAGGATCGACTTACTTTAAAGGATGGCGTTTTTTCTTCCCTGAACGGAGAGAGGTACCAATAATCCTGGTTCCTTACTTTGGCCGGTTCATGTCCCAATGAGGCTAGATAATCTACCAAGTCCAGCTCCTTCGCTTGCGCACACGACATTTTTTTCATATACTTATTTTGCTGGTGAAAAGAAAATTATAGGGAAAGTAGCGTTCCTGTTAGGATGCCTTACGGTGATGCTGTTTGACGTACTCCATGACCTCGGAGCGGATAAAGTACACCCGGCCCCGCTGTTTGTGGCAGGGTAAACCTCGGTTCATCCAGTCATGAAGAGTAACAAGGGAAATGCGAAATATAGCCGCAATCTCTTTTCGGCTCAGTAGCGGCTCTTCCTCTGTCGGTGGGGTGGATAGATTTTTAGTGGCTGCTTTGTCCAAGGCCTCCTGAACCGCTTCCTTAACCCATCTCTTGAAGTCATTTTCGTTAGGAATAAATAACGTGTCCATAAAATTCGTTTTATGAACGCAAGATGAGTTAGAATTTTGCCGAAGTCAATGATGTATACTCCGTGTATTTTAGAAGATTGAATTGTAGGAGGTTATAGTGGGTAAAGCGAATGGGCGTCAATAAAAAAACTCCTGCAATGCCTCATTGAGCTTCCTTACTTTGGGATTACTGGCTTTAATCCGTTGGGTCTGATCGCCTATTTTGTGCTGTAGGGTATTAATCTTGTTGTCTTTAAAGGCTCCAAAATGCAAATGAAGGATGACCGCAAGATCGGAATCAGTAAATTGTTTAAACAACTGCTCCGTCTTTGCTGCCTGGGAAGGTGACTTTACGTCTTGGAGCAAAATAAAAAGCTGCATCAACTTTTCTTCGTGGTTCCGGTTATTTAGCTCGATACTACCTCTAACAAAGGCGCCGGTAAGATGCTTAATTCCGTGTTCCATTTCGGTTGTAACCCGCTCCATGTGCCCGTTGAATTTTTCCACCAAATCAGATACATAGTGCTCAATCTCCTGGGGGGTAGCCGTTGGGGGAGTGTTAACAATTCCCTGAACCACTTCCGCCACATCCTGCCTCAGCTGTTCCTGCTCTGCTTTTTTTACCTCCTGCATTTTCTCGCTTACCCAAGCCTGGGCGGACAGCAACCCCGCGTCTTTGGGCCTTTTCTTCAATCGCTCGAAAATCTCATAGTTTAGGAAACGCAAAAAATCCATCCGATCGGGAAAAGCAGAGTAATGGAACTCCAAATAACGGATAATGTCATATCCGGAATATTCATGCAGCTTGTTAAAAATTTCATTTTTGTACAGGACCGCAAACGGCTCTTTGGGAAAGTATAAATATTGGTCGGATTGATAGGGGCCGACTTTATATTGAAAATAAGGTACAAATGATCCGGGCGTCTTTGAGTAAGCGGACCGGCTCCCGAAGGTGGCAAACATAGACCTCAGCACTATGTTCGAAAATAATTTTTGCTTTAAACTCATGGGATAGGTATTATGATGCTCCTAACGGTAATTTACAGAATTATCATAAAATGGAAAAGGGCCGCTAGGGAGCGACCCTTTCAAATAAGGGGAATATGGACGATCAACTAACTTTTGCCAAATCATCCGTTTCCTTTGGCGGCTTTTTGAATGGAACCAGCTTTCCCGCGAACTCCTTTTTTATTTCCTTCTCGAAGCTGTCCAGGTAGTTCTCGGTGGTTCTCTTATCCGTATGGCCCAACGCCTCCTGGATAAATTCTGTGCTGGCTCCGGAATTTTTCATAACTGTCGAAAAGGAGTGTCGGCTGACGATAGTGGTCAGTTTCTTGTCAATCCCCAACTTTGCCCCGATTATCTCCATCCATTTGTTGATGGTGCCGATAAAATTCTGAACCAAATCGTACAGCCTCAAAGGAGTAATGCCTTCGTGCAAAATCGGGAAAATGAAATTTTCCGGGTTCTTGTCCTTGTTGCCCCATTCCTCAATAGTCGCCCACATATCGGGATTGATAAAAATAGTAATGGGTTTCGGATCGGTGCGGGCCGTCCGTTCTGTTTTGGCCCGCTCAAATATGAGGTATTCGCCGTGAATATTCTTGTACCTCAACAACGCGACGTCTTTAGGATTCATCCCATTCCCAAAGTAACAAAACAGCCAGAACGACTTCGCCCGGCGCTCACTTTCGCATGCCGGTTCATAAAAATAGATTTTTTCAATTTGGTCCAACTTCAGGGCCTTCTTAATATTCCTGCCGGTGGGAATCTGATATTTACGCCGTCCGAAAGGATAGCATTTTTCCTTGGAAATAATGCCGTCTGCAATGGCCTCATTGAAAATGGCCCTCAGATTCCGCAGGTAAATACCCTGGGTGGCTTTGGCGATACCGCGTTCTTTGGTCCATTGTTCGTACTGGTAAAGGAAGTTGACCGTGATATTGGTAAAGCGAATATTACTCCGAAACGTCATCAGAGAGCTATAGCTGCAATGATAGGAGATAGCCGTTCCTAACCGCCCTTGCTGGATTAGCTTCTTTATATAGGAGAGGTATGTAAAGCCAAATGTTCCCGGTTCTGAGGGGAGTGCGGTCAATATGGGGAATTTTTTGAAATAAGGACTATAATCGAAATCCTCCGAAGTGGCAAATGATTTAACGGCCCGTGTCTTTAGTTGTTGCCGTTGCCTGAATAATGGGTTGTTCAGGATAAAGGTCTTTTCAAATTCCTCAAAGGTGAATGGATCGAGCGCAGCTGCCGCGTCTTCCGCTTTGCGCCGGATCATTTTTAGGCTGTCCCGGATTTTCATGGTTGATTCCGATACGCGGGAGGCGGAAAGGCTTTTGTACTCGGCTTCGCTCAGGTCATAGGTGGTTTGGTAACGTTGTGGTTTACCTTCATAGATAAGCAGGAGTTTAACCGGGTATTTGCCGGTCTTTTGCTTTAACCTGCGTGTGTCCAGAGTGATGCTAATTGATACTGACATGGAGTGCTTTTTATCTGATTCACAATAACTCTCGCTTCAAAATTTGCCAGTAATTTGCCAGTAAACGGCAGTTAATGGCCCTCCGGCGGGTTTCCCCGAAGTTAGGCCAAAATTCCTAAACGACTGATAATTAAATGGTTAAGTTAAACCAAGTTCGCTCTAATTTACCTCGATTAAGGCCCGGACGGGCCTGTTAATCAGAGGGTCGTTGGTTCAAGTCCAACAGGGGGAGCAAACTTTAAAACCTGGCAGTAATGCCAGGTTTTTTGTTTTATATAATGAATGGCTCGTAAGACACGAGCCATGGCAGGGGAACCCGGCTATTTCTGATACATTTTTGTTGTGCGCTGGCTGTATATTTATTTCCGCAACATGAAATTTTTTAAATTAATACTTCCACAAGGAATTTCTTTTTCGCTTGATTTACTGTTACTTTTTGATCCATCAACTTTAATTCTATAAAAAAGACTTTGCCCTTTCAGGCTAAGTCCTGTCCGCATGGTACCCTTTGCTCCTTCAACCAGGCTGAGCATTACGACATAAAAACCACTGGATTCTTTTGGATTAATTGATCTTCTCAACGAAGACGATTTATGAATATTCCTATCTAAAAAAGAGTCCAAATCTGTCAGGCCATAATTAAACAAGGGAAATTTATCAAGTGTCACTGTGTCGGGGGGAACCAATATTTTATAGTATTTACCAGGTAAAGACGGGATCTCATATGACTTTATAGGAAAGTCAATCTTCAATTCCAGGGGATTAATATTAGGATCATTAGATCTTGGGGAATTGACTATGTTTATTGTTTCGGACTTGATATTTTCTTTAGGTGAGTTTGTTTGGTTTTGTCCACAGGAAGTGTAAAAACAAGCATCAGGAGCAAAGCATATACTTGTATGTATTTCATAATTTAACTATTGAGCAAGTTTACCTATGAAAAAGTAAGCCTGGTTGTCGATGCCGAAAACTGTCGGTTTGGGTAAAGCCCGCAGGGCAATAAACTGAAAATTTTCGCTGAAGGTTCGTTTATTACAATGACGTATGACGGGCCGGTGTTGGCGGTGGCTTAGCTATTCTATTTTCACGGCTTGCATTTTATACCCTTTATCATTAATCTCAAAGCCATTTATTTTTTTGTTTTTGTCTTTTGTAAATCTTTGTTCCGATCCAGCCATTTCCAACATAAAAAAATCAGTATCAGAAGTAAAATAGATTTTGTATTTCGTTTTACTGTTCAACCTTATCACCAACACTTCTTTTTCCGGCGTAACATTAAGTGTATCTCTATGTAGTTTGTAGTTTCCTACGTATGATTTCAATATTTCGCTATTTACGGTAACAACCTTTTTAATTTTCGGAGTATAAAAATCTTTCCAGTTATAAACAGAAGCCAGCGAATTGACTATTTCGCTTAACAGGCTTCCATTATCCGTATTTGCCATTACTACTACGCCATTCCCATTTTCCATGCTGCCGTAGTATGAAGCAACAAAGCCTTCATCCCAACCATCATGGTTAAAATATTTTTCATTTCCCTTTTTAATAATAAACACTCCTAACGCTGCAGAACTATCAATATAAGGGATCAATCTAAGCCTGGTTGTTTCCGGGGAAAGTACTTTATTGCTTTTTCCTTGTAATGATAGTTGTGTTTCTATAATATATTTAGCTAAATCTGTAGGGGTTGTCCATAGGCCCGCAGCAGCTTGTTCGGGATAAATATGATACTTCCCCTTCACTTCTTTCCCATCATTATAATAACCTGTTGCTAATAAATTTTCTTTACCCGCAGGCGGCGGTTGGGTATAAAAACTATTGCTCATTCCCGTTGGGTTTAATACATTGTTCCACATGTATGTATCGTAAGGTTGCCCTGTTACATCTTGCAATATTAGCTGCGATATGGTTGTTCCCCCACCTGAATATTCAGATTTAAGAGAGGACTCATACATTGACCGAATCGCTTTATTATTAGCCGGCTTTTCGCCATTTAAAATTTGTATCAGCGCAGGTATGGTATCTCCTTTTTCATACCCGTCAAATCCGTGTACTGTTAATCCTGCTGTATGGCTTAACAGATTTGCTATCGTTATTTTTTTCCCTTTTGACAGAGAGTCATAAGGAAATTTCCATGATTTCAAATAAATATTAATGTCTGAATCAAGGTTCAGTTTGCCTTCCTGTACTAATTTTAAAATACCAACCCCGTTTAATGATTTGCTGATTGAACCTGCCTGGAATAATGTATTTGTTGTAACTGGCCGTTGTTCCGCACTATCTGCCCAACCATATCCTTTTGCCCACTCGATTTTATAATCTTTTATCAATGCGATACTTACTCCGTTTACATGATTACTTTTCATTCTGTCGGCAAGTGTAAATCGCTGATTTCCTATTTGCACCCATAAACCTAAATTGTTTTCGAACTGCTTAATTTTTGCTTGTACTTCTTTAGAATAGGTTGTATTATTTTGTCCAAGCAGAATATTTGTTTGGATACAAAAGGATAGAGATAAAAAAAATGGGGTAAAAGCTTTTATGTGTTTAGTCATAACGATATATTAAAAAAATGGTGTCGAAAAAATCCAGATCCGTTTTACATAAGATTGTGTCTGCCCGGCGGTAAAGCTCTTGACAAATTCGAATCTTGACGGGCAGAATCCGGGACTTGGAAGCAGAGTTTGATTATGGTAATTGACCAGGCAATTGCAATTGTTGACCGGGTTTAAAGAAATAAAACAGAATATTTCCCATTACTTTTTTCGTCATCTGAATCCCAGGGTCTGCCTGCAAGAGTTTAGCTATACGAAAATATCAATGGCAAGACCCCGAGCAGACGTGAAATCCATGAATGTTAATCTGAGTTTTCAACATCCACCCTTGCTGGGTATGGCATAGATCACGTTGCCTGAAACAAATAAATTGAAGACCTTCTTTTGTACAGAAGGCAGTAATAATTTCCATGTTTTCCCCTTATCTGATGATCTGAAAATGCCGTGAGGATGAGTACAAAAGAAGTTTTCACCAACCTGGATAATTGAAGTCATGAAGGCTTTCACACGAGGGCGATCATTCCAGGTCCGCCATATTGAATCAATAAAAACTTTGTCCTGAAGGCCGGCATCCGTGGGCTGCCAGGTTTTACCGCCGTCGTAGGATGTCCTTAACCTCCTGGTATTCGACTTTGAACTAGAAGTAATAGCAGCGAATCCACCTTTGATCTGTTTTACATCCCAAGTCACACCGCCCTCACTGTCCACCAGCGCCCAGTTTTCGCCATTATCGGTAGATCTTATTATCCTTCTCATACTAGTCGACACCAGTACGCCGTTCGACTCAGCAAAATTCCCTGCCCAGCCTCCGGCATAGACATGTTCCCAGGTTTTTCCATCGTTAGCAGTTTTAAAAAAGCCTCTGTCGGTACCGATAAAAATTGTACCTCCGGCAGTCTCAAAAACGCTGCGTATTCGTGGCTCTGAAGAACTGTCGAATATCGGCGACCATATACTCGTTCCGTTTGTTGTTTTCAAATTTACACCCCAGTAATTGTAGGCAAATATCCCGGGCTTACCGGGGGTAATGCTGCTATGTTCGTCAGGCAAAATCTCTTTGGTCCAAAAGGGAGCTGTGGCATTTGGTGTACTGTGATAGAGTTCGTTTCCAACCCTTAAAAACAGCCCTTTATCATTTGTAAAGAAGCTATTTCTCTGGATACCATCTTCCCGCAAATTTTCGGGCAGCCCTTTGCCGATGCCCTGCCAGGTTTGTCCGCCATCTGTAGATCTAAAAACGATCTTTGCAGTTCCAGCATTCTCTGTTTTTGGGTCTGGATGGCTATCCGGGAGAAGGGAAAATGAGAAAACCGTGAAAAGGAGCAAAAAGGCAAGGATATAAAATTTCATGGTATAAATTATGTTGGTGAAACAATAAAGTAAAGATATCGGGCATCAACTACCAGGAAGATTTTTAGCGGTAAAAAGATGTAAAAGATGCGTAAAACGTTTGTAAAACAACGATCTTACGGCTTCCGTGTTGAAAGGAGCCCGGCCATCTAAAATATTGGTGACCGCAGGAATTGGTACAGTCTGAAAGAGTGTAAAAAAGCTGTAAAACATTGTAAATCCTGTTTAAAAATCGATTTACATTTGTGGTCAATGCTTAGCTTTATCAGTATGAAGCAATATATCTTTCTCGTTGTCCTTTCAGTATCCATGGTAGTGGTTGCCATGGCTTTTGTAAAAATGGATAATGAGCGTCCTGATAAGCACCTGGAAATTGTGCTTCGTACAATCGGGCACCAGGTGTTGCTTCATTCCAACGATTCGACATCCCGGGTATTGCCGGTTAAAACAGTCAATGATAACACCTACAGGATTTCCTTTGAGAACAGTTTCGGATTCACCCCCGATACGTTAATGAGCATAGTGCATCAGCAACTGGCAAAAACGGACAGGTTGGGAGATTATACGGTAAGCGTAAATGAATGTGATCAAAACCAGACCATTTTTGCCTATGAAGTAAATACAGCCCGTGGCGATTTGAAACCCTGCCGCGGGCGCAAACTGAAAAAAGGCTGCTATGTAATTGAGATTTCATTCCCCGCAAAAAAATCATTTAACTACGGTTGGCTTCTGCTTGCATTTATCCCGGTGGTTTTTGCAGGGCTTTATTTCGCTGGCAGACGGAATAGAATTTCAGAATCCCAGGAATTTATAGAGGAAAAGGTTGATGAATCGCTACCAGCTGAAACCAAATCCGTTCCGGCTATCACTGATTATAAAAGGGTGGGGAATTTTGTATTCTTTGAATCAAAAGGAATTCTTAGCCTTAATGACGAAACCATTGAGCTTTCCGTTAAAGAAGGGAAAGCACTAAGCATACTTGTGTCAAACCAGAACGAGGTAGTCGGGAGGGACCTGCTGATGAAAGAAATCTGGGAGGATGACGGTGTTTTTGTGATCACCCGCAATGTGGACGTTTTGATATCCAAACTCCGGAAGAGATTAAGCGCTGATCCGTCTGTTAAGATTGTAAATGTGCATGGTAAAGGATACAAAATGATTATGTAAGCCGGTTTATTCAGCCTGGCAATTCACTAAATTCAACTCACCGGCATCAAACCAAATGGCTCCCAAAATCCGGGGTCCTTTTCAAATAATTCCATTGTTGATCGCATAACGGATCAGTTCAGCTACATTCTTTGTATTTGTTTTCCGCAAAATATTCTTTCTATGGTTGACAATGGTATTCTCACTCAAATGTAACTTGTCTGCAATTTGCTTGCTGCTGAGTCCATCGGCAAGACGTCCCAGTATTTCCCGTTCTCTATTCGATAGCCTCGATTCCTCAGGATCGGGATAATAATGCTGGGTCAGTACATTAATATGATCAAACCTGCTTTCCTCATTTTTTTTCTTGTCAATGGAAAAGATCATAGAGGTGCCTTTTTTCAACGGTGATATGTCCGTAACCAGGGCGATCCCATAGAGAGGCAGCCGGGTCTTTGGGTCCGTAATATAGCTTCCCTGCTGATATATTTGTATCCATCTGCCATCGGCCCTCTTCATCCTATAAGAATAGGTAAAAAGGTATTGAACATGATCTTCGTGAGGGGTTCGACGCAAAAAATCCATCGCTTGACCGAAGATGCTTTGATCATAGATCTTAAAATCGTCTTTGTGAAAGATGCTTATAACAAATTCCAATCCATTTTCAATGACATCCCTGGCATCGAAACCTATCATACCTCTACTGTCACCACTTAAGGCCACATGCCTGCGTTGGGTGTAGTCAATTACATGAATAATGCCTTTAAATGGCAATAGTACCCGGGGGATCGCTTCTGCCTGCCTCAATAACTGGATTATTTCCTTATTACCAATGTCTTTCTGACGGTAATAAATGTCCGTTAATAATCCGCTGTAAGTGATGAGTTTTTTAGGAGGCATAAGGAGTTGGGAGCTTGATTATTTAGAAATTTTTGAAAACTGCGGATGCAAAATTGTCGAGCATTCCATTAAAGGCGTCGGGATTTTCCTCATTAATTACATGCCCGGCATTTTCAATCATGACAACTTTCCCGTTCCACAATGGATCATAATGGTCCAGATAATGCGTATTTACCAGCCTTTCTTCCTTTCCAAAAACCACGCAAACAGGTACGTTCCATTCTTTGATATTCATCAGTTCGTCTGTCCATGCGCCGTTCATCATTATATTGCCGATACTTTTTCTGAATGCAGGATCGGTATTCCTGTAGGAATGATAAAAAGTACGTGCAACAGCTTCACTCGTCGTACTATGTCGAATATATTCTCGCAAGTCATCGTCACTGGGACTTTCTGTTGCTATTACATGGCCCATTGGGCCCAGTGTCAAAACTTCGCTCAAATCGAGCTGATGATTCAGTACGCTGGGGCTTGCCAGTACGATGCCAAGACAATTGGCTGGCGGAGGTGTTATTTCGCCTGCCAGGCAGGTCCCAAATGAAAGGGAAACCAGTATGAATGGGGCTATCTGCAGCGCCTCTATCGTCTTCCTGAGTATATGAGCAAGTTCTTTCAAGCTGTAGGCGTCGGGATGGCTTAACCACTGCGAGCCGCCATGCCCGGGCAAATCGATAGCAAACATCCTGTATTTCTCCTTCAAGGCAGCGTCGTTTAATTGAGGTAGCCAGGTTTCTCCCGACATGGAAGCGCCATGCACAAAGACAATATTTTTGTTACCTGTACCGCTGACGTTGATAGCGATTTTTTGGCCGTCTACTACTAAGGTTTGGGGGGTAGGCATAAAACAAGCATTTGGCTCAATATAGCCATAAAAGGCTATTGTGCCGCTCGAAAAGATTGGGAAATTTTGCATCGGATATGGTTAATAGCGAAGCCGCGGCTGAGCAATAAAATCTACGTATGAAGACGTTTAATCTGGCACTAATATGCCTCCTGCTGGGCGGAGGAGCTTGTTTTTATTCTTGTAGCAAAAGTAATTCGGGTGCAACGACAACTACTCCGCCGCCGCCGCCCCCACCACCTGTGATCAGTTCCATATCACCCGATAGCGGCGTCTTGGGAACTACGGTGACCATTAGTGGCTCGGGATTCTCGGCCAATATAGGGGACAACTTGGTCAAATTCAATGACAGCATTGCCATTGTATCCAGTGCCTCTGCCACTCAGTTGACGGTGAAAGTGCCTGTATCGGCCGGGACGGGACCGGTGAGTGTTACGGTGGGTGGGAAAACGGCGACGGGACCTACTTTTAATTATGCCTATACGGTTACAGTATCAACCCTGGCAGGCAGTTCTCCGGGATATGCCGATGGGAATGGGGCGGCGGCCAAGTTTGGTCTTCTTCAGGGGATCTGTGTCGATAAAGATGGGAACATTTATGTAGCGGATTATGGAAATAGCATGATTAGAAAAGTCACACCCTCCGGTGGAGTAGGCACCTTTGCCGGAAGTACACGGGGATATGCTGATGGGGATGGGCTAACAGCACAGTTCAACTACCCAATGGCCGTATGTGTCGACGGCCAGGGGAATGTTTATGTGGCGGATGCGGATAATAACAGGATCAGAAAAATCACTCCCGCAGGCACAGTGAGTACAGTGGCCGGGGGAACACTGGGATATGCCGATGGGAGCGCAGCAACGGCACAATTCTATCGCCCCTCAGGTATATGTATTGATGGGAAAGGAAATCTTTACGTGTCAGATTTTTATAATAACAAAATCAGGAAGATCACACCTGCCGGCGTTGTTAGTACGTTAGCAGGGAGCAGCCAGGGATTCGCCGATGGAAATGGAGCCGTGGCTCAGTTCAATGGGCCTATGGGGACATTGGCCGACAGCCTGGGCAATGTTTATGTAGCGGATATGAATAATGACAAAATCAGGAAGATCACGCCGTCCGGCGTGGTAAGTACTCTTGCCGGAAGTAGTCATGGGTACGCGGAGGGAAATGCGCTGACGGCGCAGTTCCGTTGGCCAGCCGCAGTATGCCTCGATGGTAAAGGAAATTTTTATGTGGCGGATAATTTTAATAACAAGATCAGGAAGATCACACCTGCCGGCATTGTTAGTCGATTGGCCGGAAGTACCACAGGCACCGTTGATGGAGATGCATCGACAGCGATGTTCGATGAACCTTATGGAATCTGTATTGATAGCCATGGAATTATCTATACAACGGACGAAGTCGGTTATAGGATCAGGAAAATTGTTATCCAATAAACGACAATGAAACAACCAACTGTCAGACCTATTTTGTTCATGATCTGGACAATAGTTGTTTTATATATTGGATTGAATTGCAAGAAAACAGATTCGGGGAGCATCTCTAACAAGCCCAAAGCCGATTTCACGTTTATTATAAAAAATCAAGGCGTACTGCCTGACACGGTCAGCTTTGCTTCCACGACAACAAACGGGGCTTCATTAAGATGGGACTTTGACAATGGGATTACATCAACTCTGGCCACCCCTCAAACCGTTTACACCAGGTCTGGTACATACAACGTTAAGTTGGCTGTATCTAATCAATACGGCACCGACAGCATCACTAAACAGATAAGCGTAACACTCAACAAACCTATTGCTGGTTTTAATTTTACCACGTCTAATCTTGAAGTGCTGCCGGTCACTCTAACCACTACAAACACAACTGTAGGTTCCAATGTCACCTACACATGGGCATTTGGAGACGGTACGTCAACCCAAATCAATCCGATAAACACCTATACATCAGGAGGTATTTACAATATTAAGTTAGTAGCGACTAATGCAAGCGGTAGCGACAGCATCACAAAGGAACTGAGAATTTCGCCTTATCCGCAAACCTATTCAAGTATTTCGGCAGGGCTGCTGAACTTATTCGCGTGGGAAGGCGATTGGCCAGGAAACAAAGTAATGATCTTATCAAGAAATCGCGACTTGGATAGGACAATCATGTTCAAATGGTTAAAGACGATGGATACCACCTATAGTTATTACAAAGCCTGTACGGGAAGAGATCCAGCCGTTTATTCACCCACATACATAAAAAATCACACGACCATTTCAGATGTGCCAAGCACATGTGGCGCAGGGTGCAGTTATGTTGGATCCACCGGAATTGAATTGCAGAATGGATTTTTTGACTTTAATTATAACGCAATCTATAACTATAATCAATTTGACCATTTATGTTTTTATGAATTTGGAAGAAATTTCTGGTTTTATGGAAGCAAGCTTGATTATAAGGAAACAGCTAGTTTTCCAGTTGCGGGAACCTTTGCCGTCTGGATGGGGTCGGTAGAGGGAAGAGATGCCGTTGGCGTTCCAGGGTTCACCTACAATGGACTAACGTACCAACAATTTAAATCGATGTTTGCCAGCTATGTTGATCAGTACGTCGCCAATTCAACTCTCAATTGGGGCAACACATTTGCGGTCAATAGCGGTGTGCCTGGAGTTTGCAACGCGGCGGACTTATTTACATCGATGTGCATGAGACTGAAGCGTGATTACGGCGGCAACAATTTCATGTACAATATCTGGAAGAACGTGGCGCTGCGCCCGGATGCCGGAACGACACAAGACGCAGTTGACAATTTCTTTTTGGCGGCGTGCAAGACTGCCAACAAAAATTTGACGATTCTTTTTCAGACCTGGCGGTTTCCGCTTTCCGCTAGTGCTACTACAGCAGCTTCTCAATATCCATAATGATGTAAAACCCTTGCCAGTATTGGTTTCCTTACATTTTTCTTCACATAACCCTATAAGTGATTGATTTTGAATACCTGCCACTCCTCAGCAGGGGGGCGAAAAGCCCACAAGACATTTACCTTGTGGGCTTTATTATTTCATAGAAATCGACATGTGACATTGGCGGTTTAGAGTTTAATGTCCTCGACCTCTATCAACTCTTCGTCCCTTCCAACCAAGTTGTTATCCCTTAGGTCTGTAATTGTTCCCTTGATGGTCTTTTTCGATCCCTTTATAGTTACTGTCTTATTGGTCTTTAAATTGGTAACACCGATGCCAATGCCCGATCTGTTACCTACTGCATAATAGACATCGTAGATAATGTATTTGTATCCATTATTGATAAAGTATAAATAGTTTAGGTCCATGCCTTCATTTTGGACACCTCCCCCTCTAAGATAATAGGCATACTTAAATTTTTTACAACTATCCGTGTTCTTTTCCGGGTACTCGAACTCAATTGAGTCCCTGGTTCCATACCTGTATACAATATAAGAGTTGTCATTATCCCTGGCCAGCACGACATGCTTACCATTCAGGGCATCAAATGAAAATATTATCGTTTCGTTTTTTAATAAATATTGTTGAGCATTAGCAGCCAAAGAGAAAAAGAGCGCTGCTATAAATGTTATTCTCATGGAGACAAGATAAAAAATATTTCAATCTTACTCACCAAAGGTTTGCCTACTTTTTTTAAGTTACCAGTTGTTACCCCTGATGCTCAGGCACGCCGTTAGGGTCCATCCACATAAATTCCCAATGGTGGCCATCGAGGTCTTCAAAACTGTGTTGGTACATAAAGCCATAATCGCTGGCCGGATTGGGTATCGTGGCGCCTGCTGCTTCTGCTTTTTCTACCATTTCGTTAACGGCATCTTTACTATCGGCAGATAAGGTAATAGAGCATTCTGCCGCCTTGTGGGCATCTACAATTTCCTTTTTTGTAAACGTCTGAAAAAAAGTTTTTGTCAGCAGCATTACGTAAATGGTATCGCTGACGATCATGCAGGTTGCTTTCTCGTCGGTAAATTTCGGGTTAAACGTATACCCAAGTTTGGTGAAAAACTCTACAGATCTATTGAGATCGTTGACTGGTAGGGTCACAAAAATTTGAGTTGCCATAAGTAGTTTTGTTTATTCAAAGGTATAGTAACGCTACGTACGTGCGAATGGGCAAAAACGACAAGTTAAGGGGGCAAATGCGACTTTAGTAGGCGCATTTGATTTATCAAGTGCCTCTGTAAGGTCCATTGAAAGGTTTGGAAAAAACAAGGGGCGTAACAGCATAGGGTAGTTCAAAAAAACAGGGCGTACTTCAAGATGAACGATTTAGGAGCTGGCACAAGGTAGAAAAAATTGTTTACACCTCACCGATTGGTTACTTTTTCGAAATGAAAATCCCCGGCGATGATATAAGTATTTGTGTCCCCTATCAATAAGATCTTTAGGTTTGACCCTTCGGGCACATGAGCAGAGCCGTTCCAATATGTTGGAGTTCGGCCATCGGGTATAGAAACATCCAGTCCATATTTTTTTGCACAGTCTGCATATTGATCCAGAAGTTTTATTGGTCCTTTAGCCAACAAGCCAAATTCCAATTCAAAGAGCTTGTTGAATTTATTGATGTTTAAGAAATCCTCGAAAGAAATGTATGTCCGATATAAGCTATAATGAATTTGATACATATCAAAGAAAAGCCCCACCGGATCTTGACATACGCCGGTAAAATATAAACCAGATAGCGTGTCTTTATATTTCCATAGTAGAGGATGGTCTTCTTCGATATCGATACTTCCGCCATAGCTAAAACCAATCCTGTTCTCCCTCACGCCAACAGCTTTTATCAACCAATCTTCATTCAGAACAGCATCCAACGAACGTATATTAATAACCAGCCTGACCGTAGTATTTTCAAATAGGACGCTTTTGACGCCAATATTCAGCTCGTCATCGTGGTATTGGTCTAAAATATTTAACAATTCGAACGGAATCAAAGTAACTAGAAAGTTGAGGTTATTTTATCAATGCGCTCAAAATGGCGCAAATGACAATTAGGGCAATTATTGATATGCCCAGATAAGAAAGTAAAGGATGTTTAAATTTTGATCTTATTTCGTTGTAGTTAGAGATAAGGTCGGAGTCGAAAGATCTATTCGGTCGTTGTAACCCACATCTTATACAGACCAACGTTACTTCCTTGGCGACAGGCATCATTGGTATCCAGTAAAAATGATAATATTTGCTCAATACCAGCGCTTCGGCCGGAGAATGGGCTTCGCAAGAAGGGCATCTTAGCAGAAATTCATCCGTACCGATGGGGATAGTGCCGGTACCTTTAACAAATATCATCATATTTTTTTACAAGTGATTTTAACCTTTGTCCCATCTGGGAGGTTCTGAATTTGTTCACAGATCTGCCCGGAAAATGCAAAGTGAACACTGACATCAACTGGATCAATATTATCTATTGAGTATTCACCCCCGATGACCGGCAATTTTCTATAGCTATATACTTCATTTTCTTTTAGTACTTTTCCTGCTACAATAAGATCTTCCAGTAGTAACGGCAGGAACCAATTGTCAATATTTGCTTCATCAGCCAGAAGTTGCTCAAAATGATCGAGGCTTTGGGCAATTTTTGTTAACTCTCCCGAATCAGTTTGTAGCCAATAAACGCCGTCATCTTTTCCAAGCAAAAACATATCTCCCATTTTGGAGATTAGCACAAGGTTTTTAAGTGTTGATAGGCGCCATTGCCAGCAAGAGCAAATATCTTCCAGGTCGATGTCTTGAAAATCAATGGTTAGATCTTGAAGAGTATAGTTCATTAGGCTGTTTTAGATAGACTTTCCGACCGTTCCGATATTGAAATATACGAAGAAGTGCCCTTCTGCAGAAAATAATTACGAGACTAGTTCGTTAATCGCATATAATGGCCAAAGGTACCTAAGGCTTTGTTATATTGTTGACCTTATGGGTTAAGCCGTAGTCTATCAGCCAGGACATAGCTAATTCATAATCTTTTGCAATTTGTGCGGGGATGGAATTTCAAGTGTCAGTGTGATCCGCTGAATGTCAAGCTTCCTGTAAACATGTTTTTTAAAGCAGCGTTACTTTCAAAATTTATCTAAGCTACTTTCTTATATTCTATTCTTCCCAGATCTTTGATAAGCCAGGTCTTTCCTGTTTGACGAGCTCATTTGATTATTAATGGCCTACGATCTTTTGATCGGACCCTGTCTTTTAGATGAGCTAATTCATTCCTATTCATATTTTAAGCCTTACACAAATTCGTACGAGTTTGTGGTTTGAATTACATTTTTACGTACGAATTTATGTAGTTCATGCACCCTCCCCGACTACTGGCTAAATACATCTCCCATCAGGGGAAACAGATAATCAACTTCTTACAAAGTCGCCCATGACGATTTTTTCATTTTGCCGGCAATACCCTTATTATAGGCCGTCTATTCTTTAAAGTTTAAGTAGGTGTCAAAAAATGGAAGTATTTCTGTATAAAGTCTTCCATCAGTTCCTTCTAAATGTTCAGCGTGGCCACCTAAGTATTCTTCGGCAAAATGATGCACGCCATACCATTCTAATTTTTTACTGAACTGTAGACAAGTAACTGGCACATGTCTGCCCGCATCATTTCTGCCCCAATCTATTTTGATCGCTTTCAAACTTTTTAAAGCGGTTAGATGTGATTCAATCATGTTGGTCGCAAAGTTTGCAGTCCACTTGTTTACAGCAGTTGTGTCAATAACCAGGCTGTCGCCAATATAGTATGCCGGCATGTCTGCATAGAAAGGAGGTTTGTTTAAATTGGGTGAGTACGTTCTGGCTAAGTCAACCATTAATAAAGGGCGGTCTGTTTTAAGTAATTCGCTGTCGTTTTTTATTTCGCTCAATTTTTTGAATGCTTCAATATTAGTATTGATCCCATCCGACCAATTTAGTGTCGCCGGAGTAGTTGCATAAACTGAACTAAAAACGTCAGGAAAAAGCATTCCCAATTTTAAGGCACCGTTGCCACCCATCGAAGCGCCAGAAATACCTCTACTGTCTTTGTTTGGAATTGTTCTAAATCGTTTGTCGATGTAATTAACAACATCCTTTGCAATGTAGTCCGTCCATCTCCCTGTTAATACTGAATTTGTATAAAAACTCCCTCTATATTTTGTAAAGCTGTTGGGAAGTACAAATATTACAGGCCTTATGTGCTTGCTTGAAATCGCCGTGTCAAGTAATTTGTTTATTTCCAAGGCATCCATTGTGGCGCTGTCTTCTCCGTTAAACCCATGCAGGAAGTATATAACAGGATAATGTTGCTTGCTTTTGTAATAATTTGGTGGCAAATAAATTGTTACTCTTCTTATCGCATCCTCACCACCTGGGTTTCCTATGATTGATGCTGCTAAAAATTTTTCATGAATAACAATTCCTTTTGGAGTTTGCCCGAATGAAGGTGTTAATGCGATTGAGATTAATAAGAATGTAAGGATTGCTTTGTTCATACCAGTATTGATCATCATTCCGCAATATAGCCAACCTCGTCGAACCGGAAGCCCGTTATCTTCTCCTGGTCCATGGCCTCTTTTAATCCTTGCCGCACAAAGAAGGCTGAAGCTTTGAAAATACCCAGGAAGAACAGGTCGTGCGGAAGCGACGGCTTCATGACCACTTTCTGGATGATCGCCATTTCAACACGGTCATCCTTCGCAACCTTATTCCGGTAATCCTCATAATTCGAAAAATGCAGTAATGACTTGTCAAGCGTAGCTCCCCCGGTGAAATAGTCGAATGTCGACTGCGGGAAATTAATGTTCTGTATATCGTTGCCGGAGAAGTTTACGATCCGATAGACCGCCTCCTCCACCTGCTCCTTCCCCCGGTACACCTGCACGGGTACCAGCTGATGTGATGGCAGCCGGAAAGTCTGGAGCAGCCGGAGCAGCCGCTGCGACAAGATGGGCGTATGCGTCTCCAGAAAACTGCTGATATAGTCCGTGAGTTTGGTGCTCTTCTGTATCCTGACATGATACCCATTGACAGGCACCTCCGTGAACTTGTCTTCTCTTACCCTTTTCATGTTCTCCTTATCCAGGAGGGGATCATCGGCGCTGCTCACTTGCGGGTAGCTTCTGCCGATGATCCTGGTATCGATCTGTTCTTTTACAATATAAATCTTCTCCATTCCCAAATATCAGGAATGTTTTTATCATATGAGTTTGCCTCTGTACAATTAATTTTATTGCTGCAATCCATATTTTTCGACGATCTGCGCATTGAAACCACCTTCTTTGGGATTTGGCTGCCCTTTCCCCTTAGTGACCAGATCATGTAAGCTGCCTCTTATATAATTGCTCCAGGCGTCATTACAAACATCGAAACATTCATGTGCAGGAACCAATCCTACATGGGTGAAGTGCAGCTGCGTCTGGTTGCCTTTTTGGGAGATCTCAAAAACGATTTTTGTATCCTTCCATTCCTTCTCGTCTTTTGTAAAATTGAAATAGCTATCGACCACCAGCCAAACTACTTTTTTGTCAGGGACGACCTCTATTAATTTCATCTCAGCACGATGGACATCCTGGTAATGATAAAAAAACACATCGTTGAGCTTGTCTGTACTACCTTCAATTTCTTCCGACCACCATCCGCGAGGGTTCGTGACGGCATTGAAGACTTCTCTCGGAGAATGGTCCACCAAAAAAGAGGTAGTGAAATTTTGATCTTGCATGGTTTTAATTTTTTGTGATCAGTATATTTTAATTTCAATGTATTTCACGTTATAAAATTATTGTCCAAATACTTCTTATTCAGGGTGAAAATTGGACTTTATAGCGGGTGGATTTAGACAAGGGGCTCCGGCTTTCTGAAGGCAAATGCACTATAAATGCGCGGGTGTCGTTGATGAGGATAGGAAGAAGTAGAATCGTATTGGTATCAGGCCCTCCGGGAGAATTTACTCCCATTTTTGGAAAAAAATAAAAGATGCAGAATGTATTAGTGCCTAAGGATCAATACGAAATTGTTTTGGCCTGATTCTTTTGGTATCTTATTCCAGAATCCCAACCGTATGATTACCTTAAAACAATCCGCAACCCTTTTCAATAGCCTGATACTGGCTGCCACCTTGCAGCTGACAGGTGTTGCAGGTCTGCACGCACAGAACCTGGTTACGAACTCCGATTTCGCCGGTGGTTCTTCCACCGGATGGAGCACCAGCTCGAGCATAGAAATCAACCCACAAACCACGTACGGAGGGCCCTCGTCCAGCATCTATGTTACAGAGATAGATGTCGAGCGCACTATCAATCAACAGGTATGTATCCTGCCCGGACTTACATATACTTTTACTTACCAGGCTACCCGCAGACCCCAAACCGGAACGCCGGCCAACCCCGGCATGGTGGTAAAAGTGACAGGCACAACTTCAAATACGAACTATGTGAACAGTACCCAGTTGTATGGTGGTACCACCTGGAATCCGCAAACAAAGACTTTTTCTATCACTGTACCTGCCAATTCCACAGACAAAAGACTGAATATTCAATTTTCATCGACTAACAATAGTACTACCTATGGCGTTATAATCTGGGACATCGAGCTGGCGCCTGCCGCAGGCAGTCCGCTATCCATATCCGGACCTTCGAGCTCGGCAGTTGCAGTGCTAAATAGTTATTCCCTGACCAATGCCCCTGCCAGCACTTCTTACAACTGGTCCTTTTCCGGCGGCGGCAGCCCTGGTTCATCTACGAATGCCAACCCTTCCGTATCATGGGCGAGTACGGGATCAAAAACTGTAAGTGTAGCTGTTTCAAACGGCGTTTGTACAATGGCTACCTACACTAAAACAGTATCGGTACAAATCCCCCTGCCTGTGGATATCACCGGATTTTCAGGAACAATGGCAGGCAACAACGCTCAGCTGACCTGGGTTTCGGAAAAGGAAACGGGTGGCCGGTATTTCGTCGTGGAACGTTCCTCGAATGGAATTGATTTCGATTCCATCGGGGTGGTAAGTTCGAAGAATGCACAGATGGCTTATACATATCAGTATACGGACCGGTCTATGTCCGTTGGAAATAATTATTACCGGCTCCGGCATGTAGACCTGGATAATGCGGTGTATTACTCAAAGACTATCGTGCTGAATAATGCTGTCGCCAGCAACAGCGGAAACATGCAGGTCTATCCGAATCCGGCTGCTGCTACGCTGAACTATCGTATCACGAGTGAGAAAGCAGGCACCGTCATCCTCCAGGTGTACAATACAGCCGGGGTAATGGTACTAAGCAGTCGTGTACAGCTTTCCACAGGCATCAGTCAACAGTCTATCAACATTGCACAGCTTAACAACGGCAACTATTTCCTGAAGCTGGCGGACGCACAGGGCGCCTTTCAGTATACACAGACTTTTGTAAAGCTCTAAATCGTATATAAAGAAGTCAACAAGCCGGAGAGAACTTTCTCTGCTGCCGCCTTTTACCTGCTCTTTCCTTATAGATATTCATATACACTATGGCGCCCAGCATTATTACGATGCCAACCACCTGTATAGTAGAGATTTCCTCCTTCAATATAAAGTGAGCGCAAAGGACGGCGACAGGCAATTCCACCGTCAGGAGTATAGAGCTTAAGCCGGCCCCGATCTTTGGCATTCCCTTCGTAAACATCACCGGAGGAATTACCGTTCCGAACGCAGCCAGTAAGAATCCCCATTTAAGCAATCCCGAATCCCAATGCCCACAACTGAAAATTGAAAGCTTCCAATTTGGAGTAGGTTACCCGTCAATACTGTACCTGCAAGAGATAACCGCCAGTTGATTGCTCCGGATATTTTACCTGCCCTGATCCTCAAAAAAATAGCCGGCAGCCAGGGGCAGGTTAATCGGATCGTCCGGCAGGTCACCGGGAAAGCATACAAGTACGTTGTCCCCACAGCTGGCCATACGCCTCACAAAGAGGCAAAGGAAATGGTGCTGAAGCGTTCCGTGGCGTTCATACATGAAGTAGTTGCCAAAAGGGTTATTTGATCCCTAATTGCTCTTCCTACACAATATGAAGCAAGAGATAGGGTTGAGTGTTATTGTTGGAAAATTTGAGTTTCCTGAGCTTCCCATAGCTGCAGCAAGAATTTTTTTGATCTTTCGCTCTCTGTCTTAAATGAGAGCGTTATCAACAAACAGCCAAAAATAAACATGGCAAATGGAATGAGGAGCATTGGTGAAAACCTATGTTGGGAAATTTCACGTATTTGAGCAAGTCCTGTGAAAATTATGCCTAAGCAAACAAGCCCTACAACGCCCAACCAAATTGTCATAAATATTAATACGAAAAGCACCGGGCGTATCTTTATGTTTATTTTTGTTTTGCCAGAGAATGTTGAAATGTTCCCTTTTATAACAGGTAAAAATGAATTCTTGTAGTCTATGACCCTGCTTATTGTAAATGTGTTCCCCAGGATCTCTCCTTCGTACGGTTTAGTTGAATTTTTCCTATAAGTGGAAAGTCTCAATCCTCTCTTAGGATCGATGTTGTCAGCTAAACGTCTTTTTACCTCTTCAACCGGCAACCTGCTTGTTAACGTGTACTTTCCGATGGGTAAATATTTTTTAATGTGCATAGTGTCGCAGGAGAATAAACCCCAATATACAATAAAGTATCTGCAGGACAAATGGAAGGGAATTTGATGGATATGTTTACTTCGATGCCATCACTACCCTGCTAACAACGCTTCTTTTCCCGGACTGTGTGATCCTGATCACTTTTAACTCTTTCTGTTTACCAGCAGGCACGTCGACGGACAATGGTCCGTCGGCCATCCAATCCTCCGGAGAGGGATCGTGTCCATCCAATGTATAGAATATCTTTTCGCCAGGTATCACAGGCTTGAAATTAAAATGAAAGTTTGCGCCGGTGAGGGTGGTATCTACCGCCGGCAGTACCTGGGGAACCCTGTAATTAAAATTCCATCGCTCCATTTTTGCCAGGTGCTCCCCTACGCGATGTTCCAGGAAATCAGGATACTCCATTTTCTTTTCCGGGCTCCAGGCGACTTCTGCAAGCGCAAAGATCCGGGGAATGATCATATACTCCAGCTTCGCCATGCTGGGGATGTGCTCGGTCCAGAGACAGCCCTGGATACCCAGGATGTGACGGCGTATATCGGGAGGCAATGTATCGGGAGCGGGATTGTAATCATATATCTGCTGCATGGGCGCATTCCCGCCATGGCTGACCGGCTCCATGACAGATCTGCTTTGCGCATAGTCGAAATAGAAACCGTTGGCGCCAGGGGTCAGAACAATATCATGCTGCCGGGCAGCAGTCCAAAAAGCGCTATCCGTCCAGCGACAAGTAGCCAGCGCAACCCCGGGCGCCGCATCACCCCGCACCGTCTCATCCCAGCCGGCCAGCTTTTTATGTTTGTTTTCCAGGATCCTGCTCACCCGGCGGATGAAATAGCTCTGTAGCTGTTCAATGTTCCTGAAATTATTTGCTTTTATAAACTCCTGTACTGAACTGTCCTTCTCCCAATAGCCCTTATAGCACTCATCGCCGCCAATGTGGATGTATTCGCATGGGAAAAGGGCAGCGATCTCTGTAAATACCTTGTCAAGGAACTCATATACTTTTTCGCTCGCGGGGTTGAGGGTATTGTCTATGTGCATTTCAAAACGTCCCTTCCCGAACCATACCCCAAAGGCAGTCCCGGGGTTGACCTTTATGCTGGTGTCTTTTGTGCAGCAAAGTTCCGGATAAGCCGCGATCGCGGCCATGCAATGACCAGGTATGTCGATCTCAGGTATGATCGTTATGTATCTATCTGCCGCATATCGTATCACTTCTCTTATCTCCTCCTGTGTATAAAAGCCGCCTTCGGTTGGCGCCTCGCCAGGTCGGGGAGGCTCATTTGTGCCAAACCGCCCCCTTCGTGGTACGCGCCAGGCGCCGATGTCAGTCAGCCGGGGTAATGATCTGATCTCGATACGCCATCCATTGTCATCTGTCAGGTGCCAGTGAAAGCGATTGAGCTTATAGGCCGCCATCAGGTCCAATACCTGTTTTATCTGCGGTACGGTAAAGAAATGACGGCTTACATCCAGCATCAGTCCGCGGTATGGGAAGCGTGGATGGTCTTCGATAGTCATGGCGGGAAGACGGAGAGGGAGGCTGTCTGTCGGGGGGATCAGCTGTAATAAAGTTTGTACACCATAAAAAAGCCCAGCGTCTCTGCCGGTGATCTTTATACGCGACGGCCGGATCTCGAGCTTGTATCCTTCCGGGGGAAGGTTTTCCGTGGATGTCTGTGTCAGCAGGATGGTGTCTTTCGGGCCTGTTTGGGAAAGAGGTAGGGGTTGCTGCCGGAGGGTGGTCGGGAGCTGTTGCCGGAGAAAGACCAGGAGCTTATCCTGCGGGTCATCGGCCATGACTACTGTGGCCCGGCTGAGGACAAAAACACCCCGGCCTTCTTTCAGGCAGGCCGGGGCGGGTATGAGCGCGGGTATCCGTCGCTGGGCGGATACGGATGTGATTAGGGTTGAGAGGAATGTTAATTTGATAAATAGTTTGTACATGGGTCGCATACGCGGGCTTTTCATAATGTCGGTGCTTATTGATAATCGGGGTCAAATACCCTGGCCTTATAGAATTTGGCGCCAGTTACCGCCCGTTGTGCGTTCAATGCACCTGTGGGAGCATAAAAATCGACGGTGTCCGTCACCCAGCCGGTGGACGGGTTGGGGCGGGGACGGGCCTCTACTATCTGGCCGGAGGGCTGGTTGCCGATGCTTTTGACAAAGTCCCGGTTGGAAGCGCCGGGTGCGGCGGTAAAGGTTTTTGAGGTCTTGTCGTAGAGATAGACGCCGCCGTTGTTGAAGTCGGTGTTCATGCTTACCCAGAGTTTGTTGTTATCATAGTAGTAAGGATATACATCATGTCCCCATGCGCCGGGCAGTATGCTTCTCCTGAGTGAGTCTTCCGTCAATGTTGGGTTGGCGGCTGTACCTCCCACGATCAGGGCCGTAAGCACGTGCTTGTTGCCGTTGGGCAAAACAAGGTAGCCTGTCACCCAAAGACGGTTAATAGCCGGATCCCACAGGACGGCATGAGCAGAGGTAAGATTGAACTGGTCATAATTGGCATGGTTGGGAGGCGCCTGTGAAGAGGAATACACCCTTATCCAGTTGCCATAGGGCTGGCCTGTCGTGCCCGCGGCCGCGACGGCGATATTCCCGTTGGGCAGCAATTCTACGGAGTGCACGCCCGTGTACTGATGAAACCCGATGATCCACACTCTTGCGCCGGAAGGATAGGCGGCGATCGTCGCCATGACACCACCGCTGGCTACGATGGCCTGGCTGGTGCCGGAGAATACGGTAGTATTGCGCAGCTTTACATCCGTCGGATCGTCCCAAAGACTGACCTCGGAGCTGCTGTATCCCCTGGCCGTCGTCGGCTTCCAACTCCATTTTAGTGCGGCAGCGGTATTCCAATCATAAACAGCCGGATCATAGACCTCGATCTGGTGATCGCTGTCCTGGTTGGTGGTTGCGATCCAGCAACCGCAAGGCGTGGCGAGTGGCTGCACCACGGAAGTCTTTGATCCCTCCGTATCGGCAGCGGGCTTTCGGATGGCCGTCTCGCGCTTACAGGCCATGTAAGCAGCGGCAAGTGCAATAGAAGCACCTGCAAGAAAATAGAATCTCATTTTCATTGCTTATAGGTTTTTATGGTTTTGATAAAACTACAGGAGCGTCCTATTCATACCCATGGTTCTGCGTAAGTTTGGTATTCAACTGTGTCTCTGAATATGGTATGGGGAAAAGCAATCTGTCGGTGGTTAGCTTATACGAGTTGGGAGACAGATAATCGTTTGCCGGCCGGAGTATGTCGCCCTGCGCATTCATGACGGTGATGGCATTGCCTGTTCTTACCAAGTCTAACCACCGCTTGTTCTCAAAAGCCAGCTCCACTCTTCTCTCGTGCAGGATGGAATCACGAAGCACAGTCTGGTCGGTGGACGTCAGGGGAGCAAGACCGGCCCTGCCGCGCACCTGGTTCACCCAGGGAAGGGCATCCGCCGTCCGGCCCTGTTCATTCAGGCTTTCCGCGAGTAACAGCAGCACTTCTGCGTAACGGTATACGGGCCAGTTGTCGTCCGTCTTTTGCGGGAGCGTGTGTGCATGCAGGTATTTTTTATTAAAGGGCCGGCCGGCTTTGCCCGGAGATGGCGTATAACCCACGATGCTTTTTACGGCAGATGGCGTAAAGTCGGAGCTGGAGCTCCAGGTGCCTTCGACAACGGCGATGGATGCATCCAGACGCTTGTCACCAGACTCATAAGCGCCGATGAGGTCCTGAGTAGGGGTGTTCCAACCGCCATAAGTGGTAATGGTATTAGCGATATCACCCGTGACGATGGTACAGTTGGCCATCCTGGGAATGTACCAGTAGATAAAGGAGCTTTCCTGACCGAGAATGGCCATGGAGTATTGTATCTCGAAGATGGACTCCTTGCTGTTCTTATTGTTCGTGGCAAAGGCGGCGGCATAGTCAGTCTGCAGCTGATAGCCCATCTGGGTCACTTTTTCCAGGGCGGCTTCGGCATCGGCATACTTCTTTTGCGTCATGTATACATCCGCCAGCAAGGTCAGCGCGGAACCTTTTGTAGCGCGTCCGACCTGAGGAAAAGCGGGTGGATTGAGTTTTTGCACAGCGTCCGTCGCATCGGCGATGATCTGCGCATATACAGAGTCCGCGGAAGACCTGGCTAAGAAGGCCTGTGTCTGATTTTGCACGGCATGGAGGTACAGTGGTACGCCTCCATAATAACGGACGAGATAAAAATAAGAAAGGGCGCGCAGAAATTCCGCTTCGCCTGTGAACCTGTTCTTTACGGAGTCGGCAAGCGTGACGCCGCCGATACGATCCAGTATGGCATTGGCCCTGCTGATGACGACATAGTTGTTATTCCACATGCCGGCCGTCTCGGTATTGAACTTGTCGTCCAGGAAATTGTCGATGTTTTCGCGATAGACATTCACCACTGCTCTATCAGATGCCTTATAATCATAAAAGGTATTGTCGGACCGCATCTCACCCATCAGCCAGGGGGCGGTGACATAGGATGTGCCGGTACCCAGACTTATGCTGGCCCTTAAACCCTGGTAAGCGCCATTCAGGGCTTGCTCGAAATCGGTCTGTGTCTTATAAAACCCGGCTGCATTGCCCTGGCTCAAGGGGTTTTGATCCAGGAAGCTCTTTTTACAGGAAGCCAGCCCCAGCAAAGCGAAGATGATATATATGCTAATTTTTTTCATTTTTTAAGCTTGGTGTGTTAAAAGAAATTTTACAGACCGACATTGATACCGAAAGTGAATGTTCTGGGGATGGGATAGTTTCCCAGGTCTTGTCCCTGCGCGGTGCCATTCAGACCGCTCTGGTTCACTTCGGGGTTCATGCCGGGATAGCTGGTCAGCACGAATGCCTGCTGAACGCTGGCGTAGCAACGCAGTTTCTTTACGTACCTGAAGGACGGGCTGATGGGCAGCGTGTACCCCAGCGTAATATTATTGCAGGTAAGGTGCGAACCGTCATAAATAAACTTGGAGTTGTCCGCCCTGAAATACGCGGTAGTGCCCGCCAGGGTACGGGGCACCTGCCCGTTGCCCGGATCGCTCTCGGAGCGCCAGCGATGCAATAGTTCCTTTGGACCGTTGAAAACACCGTCCAGGTTATAGCCACTCTCCGCCATACCGTCTTTGATCTTGTTGCCATATGTACCGGAGAAGACGATGTTCATGTCAAAATCCTTGTACGAGAGGTTGTTGGTGATCCCGAACACAAAACTTGGGTTGGGGTTGCCGATAAAGGTTCTGTCGTTGGTAGGGTCGATGATATTGTCCCCGTTGAGATCCCTCATCCTTGCCGTGCCTACCGTCGAAACGCCCGTATAATATTTGGGCCCTTTCTGATATTCCGCCTGGTTCATAAAAACTCCGTCAAAGATGTATCCATAGAACTGTCCCAAGGGTTTTCCCACTTCTGTCCTGAAGTCCGTGAACTCGGAGAATGTGTTGGACCCTACGGCAGAGATGGGTGCATTGCTGGTACCCAGTCTGGTCACGATATTCCTGTCAAATGATATGTTGACTGTGGAACTCCATTTTAATGCCCCTACGAGGTTCCTGGAGCTGACAGATATCTCATGCCCCCAGAGCTTGACGGATCCGATGTTGGCGGGCACGTTGGAAAAACCGGAGCCCCTGGGCACGTCGACCTGGTACAATAACCCGTCCGTGATCCTGTGGTAGTAATCATATGTCAGGCTGATCCTGTTATTCAAAATGCTGATGTCCAAACCCAGGTCCAGCTGTTTGTTTCTTTCCCAGCTGAGCAGGGAGTTGCCCAGCGTGGATTGCACCAGTCCCTGTGCAAGCGTGGAACCAAAGACGTAGTTGGCGGGGGATGTCAGGGCGATGGAAGGATAGTTGCCTGAAACACTCCCGATCGTATTGAATGAATTATTACCCGTGATCCCATAACTGGCCCTTACTTTTAGGAAGTTCACGGGGCGGATGCCCTTCATAAAACTCTCATCGCTGACGACCCAACCGGCCCCCACGGAAGGAAAATAACCATATTGTTTGTCCGTGCCAAAGCGGGACGAGCCGTCCTGGCGGACAGCGCCCTGAAGGAAATATTTGTTCTTGTAGCTGTAGTTCACCCGCCCGATCATGGACAGCAGCGTCCAGACTTCCGAACTGCTGCCATAGGAGCTGATGACGGCGGCATAGTTCAGGTAAGGGATGTTGTCATTGGGATAGGTATTGCCGTTGATATTATTCCGGTAGTCGTTGAATCGCTGGGCAGTATAGCCGGCCAGTGCCTGGATATTGTGGTCGCCCAGAGTTTTTTGCCAGGTCAAAGTATTCTCATTTGTCCAGGTATAGTTGTTGTTGAATGCAGAAATACCCGTGGCCGGCTGTGGGGGAAGATTATTAAACGTCCCTTGCGCCGTGGAAGGCAGGAAGTTCTTTCTGGTGAGTCCATTGACATCCACGTCGAGCACCGACTTGAATGCAAAGTCCTTTAAAAAACGAATTTCGATATAAGCATTTCCCAGCAGCCTGTAGCGTGTGTAATCGTCATTTTGCTGCAGCAGTACCCGGTACATATTCGGCCAAGTAAAGAGGTTGGGAAAGCCTGTGACGGTGGTGGTAAGCGTTCCGTCGGGGTTCTTATACGCACCCATCGGGGGCATATAGATGGCGGCAGCTACGATCTGACGCTGGCCATCCACGTTGGCGACGCGGGTGTTACGATCCAGCTGCAGGGTTGGGGCGAGGTTTACGCCGAGCTTTACAAATTCGTTAGGTCTGTACTCGTTATTCAACCGTACTGAAAACCGTCTGTACCAGGTGTTCTTCATGATGCCCTGCTGCTCGAGATAGCCGCCTATCAGGCTGGTGGAAGATTTTTCCTTGTCATTGGTCACCGTAATATTGAAATTCCTTACTGGGGCGTTCCTCAGCATGAGGCCCAGCCAATCCGTGCCCTTCCCATATTGTTCAGGGTTTTGATAGGCTGCCGGCACACCGCCCGTATAGCCTTCATATTTGATCTTGTCCTCATAGAATCCTTTCATATAGGTGGCCAGCTCCGTGGCATTCATATATTTTGGCCTCCTCTCATTTGGGAACGTAGCGATGCCGTTGTAGGCATTGAGATCAACCGTTGATTGTCCCGCTTTTCCTCTTTTAGTAGTAATAAGGATGACGCCATTGGATGCCCGCGAGCCATAGAGGGCCGTGGCGGAAGCGTCTTTCAGAATGGTGAAGGTTTCGATCTCGTCGGGGTTGATGGAATTGATATTGTCCGTCTCTCCACTGATGGGTATACCATCGACGACGAACAGGGGGCGGTTGCTGGCGTTGAAGGAGACGGCGCCACGGATGCGGAAGTCGATGCCCTGTCCGGGTCTTCCCGTCGAATTGTTGATCTGTACGCCAGGCACCTTACCCTGGAGCCTGTCCGCAAAAGTTCCGGTGGGCATGTCCTTCATGTCGCTGGCGTTCAACTGGGTCAGGGCGCCCACCACGGCTCTTCTGCGCTGCGTGCCGTACGTCACGATGACGGCCTCTTCTACCCTGGTTTCCAGAGCAAGGGTGATGTCGATATTTGTTCGTTTGCTGACGGCGACGCTTTGCGGTGCATACCCTACATAGGATATTTCCAGCACAGCATTCTCTTTTACCCCTTTTAAGGTAAATGATCCATCGGCGGCGGTGGAAGTTCCCCTGCTCATGCCTTTTACCCGGACGGAGACGCCCTCCAGGGGTTTGCCGGTGGCGTCCGTCACTCTGCCTGTGATATCGATGACGGCCAGCTCTTCGTCACCGGCCCGGGTGTGTGTCTTTTCGCTGATGACGATGATATTGTCCTGGAGGACATAGGAGAGTGGCTGGTCTTTAAAACATTCATCCAGCACCTGCCGGAGGGGCATGCTGTGGACATCGATATCCACCTTGTTTGCATACCGCAATGTCTTGTTGTTATAAAAGAAGTTGCAGCCTGTCTGCCGTTTGATCTCCTTAAACACCTGGGAAAGAGGGATGCTTTTTCCCGTGATTGTTACTTTCTGCGCCTCCAGGTGCGCACTTGCCTGCAAAAAAGCCACCATGGTTAATAAAACTGTCAGCTTCATAATCAGCAGCAATTTGGTTGATGCAAAACCTTTGGAAAAATGGGTTTTGAAAGGAACACGTACTGGCATACCTTTGGTTTGTTTGGGTTTTGTTAAGCGAATAATAACTACTCTTTTTACAAAGGGTTACCCAAACCTGTCCGGTTTCCGGATCTGTCGGCCAGGGGTGGGTGAGATCACTCCTGGTCTTGTTTTCCGTCGTATACAGGCGGGCCCTTTGCTTTTCATCGGTAAGGTTCGACCATAACTTTCCGACCTTGGATCGTAAATTTTACTGTTTTTGTCAGCTCCAATATTTTTAATAAAGAGGATAAGTACTCCGATCTTGGGAGAGTCCCGGAGAAATTCTCGTCCATGATGCCTTTGTTGTATTCTACTTCCATGTCATACCATCTTGTCGCCTGCCGCATGATGTCCGCTATGTTGGTATTGTCAAACTTGAAGTAACCGTTCTTCCAGGCGACCACGGCTTCCAGATCTGCGTCGTTAAAGATCTTTATGTCCCCATGAGCCGCAACCCCTGCCTGCTGCCCAGGTCTGAGCAACCCTGTCTTACCATCCTTCCTTATCTTCACGCTGCCTTGCAGCAAGGTGGTCCTTATCATGTTCTCGTCGTTGTACGCGTTGATATTGAACTCGGTGCCAAGGACTTCCACTTCTATGCCTGACGTTCCCGCATTGGACGATGTATTTACCTCTACAATAAAAGGGAGCTTGCCACCCTCATGCGCAATGGGCTTTATTTCGAAATAGGCTTCTCCTGTAAGCTGGACCCTTCTTTCGCTTCCTGTAAACGCGGTGGGATATCGCAATGATGAAACGGCATTGAGCCAAACCTTACTGCCATCCGGAAGGACGAGCTGGTACTGTCCGCCACGCGGGGTCGTCAGCGTGTTAAAAGAAAGCGTATTGTCTGCCTCGGGTGCGACAGCAAGCGTGTTGTATATCAGCCGGCCACCCTGCTTTTTGATATCCGTGTTACCTTCTTTGGTAAGACTGCCATTGCGGCTGCTGTCCAGAAGAATAACGGAGCCATTGGCGAGCGTGAGCTGTGCTTTGTATCCCCCGGGCGCCCTGTCGTTCATGGAGTTTGGCTTTACGGCCAGCGGTTGGGAGACGCCTGTGGTACGTCCGTTGTACCATACCCAGATACCCGCGACTACCAGGAGGATTGCTGCCGCCACTGCCATTCGCCAATATACATGCCGTCTTATGGTCTTTGTTCGTCTACGTTGCCGGATCTTTTGCAATATTCTTTCTCTCAGCGCCTCCCTGCCAGGGGCAAATGCAGCAGGTAGAAAAACAGTCTCATCCTGGCCGGCGTTGTACCAGTCGGCAAACTCTTTCTCCTCTTCCTGGGTAATGGTTCCGTTCAACCATTTTTCCGCCAGTTCAAGATATCGATGGTCAGGGTTTTCAGATGCCATGCGACGGCTTTTACAGATAAGTCAAGCGATCGTCGTAAAACCCTTAGTGAAGTTTTAAAAATATTCAGAAAAGGAACATGATGAGTTTTGCCAGGTGGGTCCGCAAGGTGCGGATGGCCTTTGAGAGATGGGCCTCCACCGTTTTTTCGGCAATGCCCAATTCATGCGCTATCTCTTTCTGCGAGAAGCCTTTGTCCCTGCTTAGCTGAAAGACGATACGGCACTTTTCGGGAAGATCCGCCACGAGCCTCCCCAACTTGTCCTTAAGATCTCCGAAGCACAGCCACTCTTCCGTAGAAAGGTCCGCCTCGGTTGTGGTTTGACCGGCGTGCTGCTCATAGCGAAGCTGACGGTTCCTCTTTGCCAGTTGATTGATCACTCTGTACTTTACTGCCGTCGCCAGATAGGCGCTCAAGGAGTTGATCTGCAATTCTTCGCGGCGATGCCATACATCCAGGAAAATGTCCTGTACCAGCTCTTCCGCCTCGGATGGATTATATAATTTATGGGCCGCTACTACAAATAGTTTATCCCAGTAGATATTGTAAATCTCCGTGAAAGCGGCCTCGTCGCCTTTGGACAGGCGGGAGAGCAATTCCCGTTCATTATATGTTAGTGGGTCACGCACGCACGTAAAGCCTTAAGATATGCGGCAAATATAGGGGGAAGCATTTGTGAGAACAAGACTTAACCTAAAGATAAAGTTGCACAGTCCGGAAAAAATTCTTAGTTTGCGTCAAAATAACGCAAACAAAATTGTAAAAGCTATGTTTGGAGTTAAATATATTAAGTTCGACTCGATGACCTATGTCATTAAGTCCAAAAATGGAACGGTTTCCAAAGAGGGACGTGGGCTTTCATTTTTTTATTTCTCACCGACGACATCCATCGCCGCGGTTCCCATTGGAAGTAATGATCTGCCATTCATTTTTAGTGAGACAACCAGGGATTATCAGACGGTAAGTATACAAGGGCAAATAACCTATAAGATCGGCAACCCAAAGCAGTTGGCTGAATTGCTCGATTTTACGGTAAACGAAAAAGGGGGTTATAAAAAAGACGATACGGAAAAACTGAATCAAAGAATTATCAGCGAGGCTCAAACCGCCACATCTTCCTTTATCCATGGGCTTGGTTTAAAAGAATCCATCCGCTCAGCAAAATCCATAGAAGCAAAGGTTTCAGAGGGAGTCAGGGATTCGCAAGCCATTTCAATGCTTGGCATCGAGATCCTGGGGGTAAATGTGCTTGCCATTAGAGCGACACCTGAAATGGAAAGGGCGCTCGAGACAGAAACGAGAGAGAAATTACAGCAGGAGGCCGATCAGGCAATATATGAAAGAAGAAATTTTGCGGTCGAGCAGGAAAGAAAGATCAAGGAAAGCGAATTAAACACCGAGATCGCGGTGGAGGAAAAGAAAAAACAGATCTCTGAAAAAAAGATGGAGGCGCAAATACAGCAGGCAGAGAACGACAGAAAACTCAGGGAAATGAAAGTACAGGCTGATATTTCTGTAGAGAACCAACGTAAGGGGCTTATTGAACAGAAAACGGCCAATGAAAGAAAAGAAGCAGAGACACGGGGATACGTTCTTGAAACCACTTTAAAACCGTATAAAGAGCTGGATTGGAAAACCCTGATGGCTTTAACAAATAAAGATGATGCGAAATTCAATATTGCGCTTGCCTTCAGACAGCTGGCTGAAAATGCGGACAAGATCGGCAACCTGAATATCAGCCCCGACCTGCTTGAAACCCTTTTGACCGACAGGAAAGAAAGCAAAAAATGAGCATTGAGTACGCAATCCTCATCAAGAATAAAACAAGGTTGGAATCGCTGATCGAGCGATTCAACACAAAACAACAGGCAAAGTTTTATATCGAGCGGCTGGGTGGCAAATTTGAGGATTATGAAATAGAGCATGAGAACTTCACCCGCTCGCTCTCTCTTGTCCAGCGGGAGCTTTCAACGATCGTAAAAAATAAGATCATCGAACGTACGTTTGTTCCTTCTTTCCTGTTCAATGAAAAACAGCTGGCCGTTGTTATCGGCCAGGACGGTCTGGTTGCCAACGCCGCCAAGTATGTAAATGGGATACCAATAATTGCGGTAAACCCGGATGCAGAGAGATATGATGGCGTATTGCTTCCTTTTACTCCCAATAATTTTGCCCTTGCAGTTGAAAACGTGATCAAAAATAAGTTCCGTCTACGCTCTGTTCCATTTGCGGAAGCAAGACTCAACGATGGGCAACGGCTGCTGGCCTTTAATGATCTGTTTATCGGCGCCGCAACGCATGTATCTGCCCGATACAGGGTTTCTTTTGAAAATAAGACGGAGGAGCATTCTTCTTCAGGTATTATTGTGTCGACTCAAGCCGGATCCACGGGATGGCTAAGCTCGATCTTCAATATGTCTTTTGGAATACATAAGTTTATCGAAAAAGATAATTCAAAGAAGAGATATCCCCATTTTAAAGAGGATCAGCTTTTATTTGCGGTACGTGAGCCTTTTGCAAGCAAGAAAACCCAAACAAATATTCAGGCAGGGATTGTAACAAGCGGGACAAACCTATTTATAGAATCGCTGATGCCAACCAATGGCGTAATCTTTTCAGATGGCATTGAAACCGACTATTTAAAATTCAATTCGGGGAATGTCGCTACCATCGGTATTGCCAAAGAAAAAGCAAATCTTGTAGTAGGCTAATCATGATGCGTCGCCTTCCAATCCTTTTCAAAGAATCTGCTCCACTCTAAAATATATTTATAGAATTCGTACTCCGTCTCGCAGCTTTGGATAAGGTCGTAGCTCGGCCTGTATTGCCGCATAAAGGTATCGAGGGCTGGAGACTCAAGACCCGTGACCCTTTTTACGATGGCCTTTGTAAAACGGTGGTCCACATATTTTTCTTTTTCTTCCCATTGCAGTCTGTCCTGGAAGGCCAGCATACGTCGGTTCTTCGCGCCATCCAGCAACAGATCGAAGTCGAGGCCCACGCCAAACCCGCCGCGACGACCGGCTCTCATGTTATCGACGTAATCAGCCTGGTACTCGAATATTCTTTTATATTCCTTCCGGTTCTCCAACGAGTCCAGTCGGTAGTTGCTGGACTGTACAAATGCGGTGGGCAAAGAATCCACCGCCACTTCCAGGCTCATATCAAAGGGGTAACCTGCGGGGATGTCCTTCACGGGGAACTTCATGGTAGAGCGCCCCAGGTAAGAAAAATAAATGGAGTCGCCGGTGGATAGTCTGATATGATAGTGTCCCAGTGAGTCCGTCATCGTCCCGGCGCCGGAAGCGCCCATGACACTCACTCCCCGCATAGCATATTGCAGGCTTTTGTCATATACGGTCCCGTTGATCTGCACCTGTCCAATAACAGCCTGAACGGCGAGGACAAAAGCGCATATAAAAAAAAGCTTTTTTAGCAGAAGTTCTGATGAATGCATACCTATCCGGAAAATAGGTACGTATAAAAGACAGAGAAGTTGCCTGTTTGTTATTTAATGAGTATTTAATCTTTTCCTTTCCCGCCGCCAAAGCGATAAGCATACCCCAAATTGGCAACAGCGGCGCCCACATGATTTTTCCCGTTGGCGGTACCTTTCTGAATATTGAGGAACCCATAGTTGCCGCCGGCCTGAATAAAGAGGCTATGTTGTCTTGCCGGCCCAAAACCATAGGAAAGCCCGATGTCGCCATCTATCCCAAAATTGCCCTTATGTAATTGATCCTTAATATCAGAGGTTGTATCAAAGGACTGGGGACCACCCGGTATCTCCTGTGTCTTTCCGGCATCGGCATACAAAGTGCTGGTGCCGCTGGTCACCTGTTTGGCGGAAAGCAGGTACCCAAAATAGGGACCCGCATCTACATAGAACCGCCAGGGGGACCGGTGTCCCAGATCCCAGCCCAGATTGGCCAATACGGGAATTATCAGGTAGTTCAACTTTGCCGTGCTCTTATAGTCGGCATAGAGATATGGTGGCGGGGTTATCCCCTGGGATTGAAAATACTGAGCTACCTGATCAGGGGTTGTCAGGGCCTGGAACCCATTCTTTTTTCCGCCTTCCGCGGCGTACTCTATCCGGGCCTCCAATGAGAACAATGGGGAGAACCGGTAACTGCCGGATACGCCGAAATCCGCGCCCAGCCTGGAGCTATATCCCGTGTTTAGCGGGTTATTCTGAGAGCCGCCCGCAGTCAGGTTGGGAATGCTGATCCCGCCAAAGGCGCCGGCCGTCCATTGCGCATATATGCCGGCGGGGAGGAGAATAGTGATCAGGAGGGTCGACAAAAAGGTTTTGCGTTTCATCGTTTTCCGTTTTAATGGTGAGCGTGTTGTCGGTCGGTCAAAAGGAGGGCTGACAGATCGTAACGGATGAACGACTCTTTCGGTTTAAACTATACGGTAGAAATATTTCCTAATACCGGGGGCGCCCAGTCATGCCGGTGTAAATATGTTTCAAGATTGCTCAGATGCCCAAACTCCTGCGACAATGCCTTTATGTCCGCGTCGTATCCCACTTCTTCAAACCAGCGGAACATCGTGGTCACTTCCTCTCCGGCCTTTTGCTCAAAAGCGCCAAAGGGAATTTGCTGGTAGGAGGTCTTCTTCCCCATCACCTGACTAAAGGCGGCAGCAACATCCAAAAGGGTGATGGCTGTACTGGCCAGCTCGATGCTACGGTCTTTATAGCTTTCCGGCTGTTGAAAGACCTTTACGATCATCCGGCCGAAATCGTCCTCCGAAAGCTGTTGCAGTACTGTATCCGGGCTTAGCGGTAGATAAAGCGTACCTCCTTCGATCATCTGACGCATACTTTCATAATTATACATAAAGAACACAGGTCGTATGATCGTATACGGTAATTGGAGGGTCCGGATATGCTTTTCTATTTTGAATTTGCTTTCAAAATGCGGAATGCCGGTATTTCTTTCCGCACTACCAACTGAGCTATAAACAAAATGACTGACACCGGCCGCTTTTGCAGCATCTGCCAGCGTAATGCCCTGTCGTACCTCTACTTCAGGTCCCTCTCTGAAGTCCTGTATGGAAAAAACGCCATGAACGCCCTGCAATGCGGCATCAAGGGATGCCCGGTCATTAAAGTCGCCTTGTTTTAGAAAAGCTCCCGCACGCATCAGCGCCTGAGCTTTGTCCCCTTGTTTGTTCCGAACTAATGCCTGGACCAGAAATTCGCCGGTCTGCAGCAAATGACGAACGACAGCTCCTCCCTGGTGGCCGGTCGCTCCCGTGACGAGTATTATTTTCATTATATAAAGCTCGGATGGTGGGGTGCAAAAAAATAGGCTGATCCGGTGGAAGAATAGTCCGGTCCGGCGACAGCCGCTAGAGGGTGTCCTTGAATTTCTTTGGCTTTATGTTGTGATGTTTTTCAAAAAGGCGGGTAAAATGGCTCATGTTGGTAAACCCCAATTGATATCCTGTCTCAGAGACGGAGAGTTCTTTTAACAACCGGGCAGCCGCATCCATCCCGGCAGCCTGGAAATAATTATAAATGCTTTCACCAAATATTTGCCGGAACAGATGCTTCAGTTTTGACTCGCTCATACCGATGCCACGGGCGAGCCCAGGCAGATGGGGCGGTACACTAAGATCGAGCAGGATCTTTGTACGCACTTCATATATCTTCTGAGCATCTTCCTTGTGAACACGGACGGCAGGATCGACGGTGCGGGTAAGCAATTTGTGGAAAAGGAGATAGATCAGCTCCCGTACTTTGGCCTGATATAACAATTTCGCCAGTCTTGCCGATCCATCGATCTCAGCGATCTGCTCTAAAGTCCGCGCCATCTCCCTTGTAAGATCTTCATACAAGACAAATGACTGATTTTCCTTCAGCATCATCTCCAATGGGTGATCGGCGGTATCCAGGTGCAACAGGTCCAGTAATGCGCTGCGGGTCGTGGTAATTACAAGAAAGTTGACCGTCTGCTTTCCAGACAGTCTAAGCTCTGTGAATAAGTTACTGGTACCTATCTCTACGGCATGACCCCCATCCCCTAAAAATAAAGGATGAGCCCCGTCAAATTTCAGCGTAAGTATTTCCGGCACATCGGCTTCCACCCTTCTGAGTATGAAGGGTTGGTGCAATTTGTACTGATGGATGCATAAGGACAGGGCATTATCAAGGGACACCTCCCGGATAAATCCTTCTCCCAATACGGGCGGCAGGATCACACAGTCATTTGTGACGGGCACGTCAAGAAATCCCGCAAAGGCCTTTGCAAAGTGAAATCCCTTGTGCGCTGCGAATTGAAATTCCATGTACGAATATCCATATTTTCCGGAGATCTGTCATCAACCGTTGAGAACGGAAGAATTTTTCAGGTATCTTTTTGATGGATAATAGATAAAGAAACAGCTGCCATCTTTTAATAAAGGAATGAGCTGGTCTGTCAATTCTTCCGGGATCGCGGGGCAGCCAAAGGTCGTCCCCATTACCCCATATTTGTGAAGGATGCGTTCGCTGACATAAGGAGCACCATGGATCACGATATTTCTTTCGCCGGCCAGGCTGTTAAAACCTCTATCCATTCCATCTATGCGAAGTGAAAGACCATTCTCGCCGTAATAAGTGTTACGGGTGACATAGAAGCCCAGGCTGCTCTTGTGGGATTCGGGCGCGTTGGAAAATGAGTTGGCAAATTCTCCACCCGAGCTGATGCCATGGGCGACATAGTTGCGATAGAGCAGCTGCCTCGTGCGCATGTCAATGACATACATTCTTTTGAGGCTGGAGGATTGGCTGAAATCACAGATAGTGAGTATATCTGTATTGTGCAGGGTGTGTTTTTTTAATAGTCTGTGATAACCCATCAATGCGTATTCCAATACCTTTTCATCAAGACCGGAATCCGCCAGCTGCATTTCTGCAAACAGTATATTGGCTTCCAGGCTGATCATCTTTAGTTCGGCTTTGCGTGCGGCGGCGCGTTGAGCGGCGGCGAGACGGGCGGTGACAGCCTTTGATCTGGCTGAGCGGGCGAAGGTTTTATTACCGGCAGCTTCGGCATGATAATATGAACAGGTGGTTGAGATCTCGGAGTGGCTCACCTTTTTGGCCTCCACCAGGGGTGAAGGAATGATGAAAAGGGAGAGGCACAGAAGCTTACCGACGTAATGAACGGGCGCTGTCATATAGGGTGATTTAGGATTGACTACCTGTAGTAGTTCATAGCCTAAAGGATTGTAGGAAATTCAGAGGATGGGAGGATTGATGAAAATCTGGCTGAGTGAAAAATCTAAAGCGATGGAATTTCGAGGAGATTGGGGTACGGTCAGAGAAAGTTGTTGATCTGAATCAATACAAAAGTAATCGCCGGTCCGGGTTTGTGCAAGCTTTTTAACGGGTTTTTTGGCTTGTTTAAAGCATTATGGGCGAATGTTATATGTAATGGTCTTGTTAATGATGGCGGTTGTTCTGTCGGGTTTGTGATGTTCCATTACCTCTTTCTTCAAAAGGCTTGCTTATCGAAAAGGCCGAAACGCCGTCATTACCGCCACAGCCAGAAAACTGACTGTTATTATCTGGAATATGATAACTAAGACTCCATCTCACGGATAGCGAGATAACAACCTCGTTTGAAAAAGCCTCATTTCTATCCATTTAGCTTTGGGTTGTACAGAAATGATACGTTGACAACACCTCTCGTGTCGGTGATCACCCCATTAATTTCCTTGTAAAAGGTCTTTTGTTCTTTTGTCATTTCTCCTTGTTTGCCTGTAGAAATTAAGCTCACTTCACCTGTTTTGTTATTGATATTAGTTGTGTAGAATCTGCCTAGTCCATTGTTAACAACGCCTTTAAAAACGTCAGCAGCATCCTTCTTCCCGTGGACATCCAAAGTGCCGCCAAAAGGATCATTATGTAAAATAGGGTTATTCCCCATTGTAGCATACGGACTTTCCGCCATAGTCGGTTTTGAGTCGACCTGCCACCATCTTCCCAACTGTGGGTCTAGCTCGCGTAGATGTGTTTCATACATTTCCAAGCCTGCGCCATCAGAGAACTCTTTGCTTTGTAACTCGCTTCCTTTATTGTATCTGTACTTGTTCTCCGGATACCAACCCTTCAGTGCCTTATCGGATATCCCCGCCATGGTCAGCCCGAACGGATAGTAATTATCATGCCCTTTTTAACCTGCTCAGGCTTTACTGCTGCCTTCTTCGGATGGGTGATAGACAACCTCCCTCCATAACGAAGCGACTATTCATCTTTATTAACGTTCCTACCTTCCCAATCAGTTTTCATCGGCTCATGAAGCTCATGCCACCTTTTTTTAAAAGAATTGATATTGCTTAAATCACTGTTAATCAATTTTGCCAACTCATTTATTCTTTTTTGAAGCCCTTTTTGCGTGTAATAAGTCTTTATTTTATGTTCAACAGTACGGAAAAGTGGCATTCCTTTAAAATCGTCCATACGTAGACGCATTTTAGTTTCACTATTTGGGCGAAGACGGAATTGCATACCATTTATATTCTTCAGCTGCACTAGTGATTCAAGATGAGGATGTAACTTAAAAACATTCAAATAAATCTGTATCCAGTTGTCGCCTTTCGCAATGTGAGCCTGGAGAAAATCCAATACTGAGTCTGTATTTAATCTGCATAGTTCATATGTAAAATCCCCTAAATTATTTCTCCCAAACAACGACTCTGAAAAAGGAGCTCGATCAAAGCCATTCTTTTTAAGTGCGGGAATCCCCTCTGTAATGAATATTTCATTTCTTATCTTAAGAAGTTCTTTAGGTGAAACATGATAAAATAATCCCATACTAGTCTCGTTTTGTTTGTCCACCGCTGCCTGTTACAATGCTTTGGGTCACACGCCCTAATTGGTCACTAGTTGTTCGATCAACAATTAATCCGCCAGGAGTAGTCACATTCGATGCAGCCGCTGCTTGATTTGAAGTCAGGGGTGAAGTATTAAATTTGCTCTCGACCGTCAGATTTTTGCCTGTAAATATATTTTCCATGAAATGATCGTATTTAGCTACTTGCACTCTTCCAGTGGGGGTAGTACCTCCCGTTTCAACAATAGCTTTACCTTTACTTACATTACCACGTGCCAGGAATTTAATTTTAGTAACCGTCTCACCCACGACACCTTTCGCTTGTTTGGACAAGTTATCCAGCCCTTTCTTAACCACAACATTTGCAAGTTTACCAGCAGCAGCGAAACTTCCACCGACTATTCCATCTACAACAACATTTTTTAACGTTGTCTCTTTACCTTGAATGACTCTGTTAATCGTACCTCCAACAATATTTGCACCGGCATTAGCACCAACACTTACGAGCAAACTTGACCCCCCAGTGAGCCCCGCTACGCCACCTGTTATCGCACCCTGTACAGTACTTCCACCTACTGCGCTCCAACTGGTGATTTTTCCGCTATGATAGAGCTGCGATCCAACTTCAACTGCAGCACCTACAACTCCTCCAATGAGAGCACCGGCCGCCGCACAAAGTGGACAATCGCCATTTGGATCGTTCTTTAATTCAGGGTCGTCCAGACCAAATTGATACACTCCCCACGCTTCCTGATCACCATCATCCGGCTTGGGGTCAACTTGCATAAATCTTCCCAATTGAGGATCGTAGAACCTTGCATGTGAATCATACCATTCCAGCCCAGACCCATCACTAAACTCTTTATTCTGCAGCTCCGACCCTTTATTGTACCTGTACTTATTCTCCGGATACCACCCTTTGAGGGCTTTATCGGATATGCCTGCCATGGAGAGTCCAAACGGATAATAACTACCATACCCTTTTTAATCGGCTCATCTATTCCCTGGCACTCGGATTTTTACAGGTTCAAAGAGCTGCTGGCCTTAAAGAAATTCTTAATTAAAAAATAAATACTATCTCATAGCAGAGTGCTCAAAAATAAAACTCATGCCCGCATCTTCGATAATATTTTTAACTTTTTCCAAAAAAGATTTTGCCTCGCTATTTGGCTTATGTAATGCACGAATTTTAATAACAACACTTTTATTCTTAGCATCAGGATAGCTTTCATTAATTTCACCACTTTCGATAAATCTTAAGTAGGTATTTAGCTTTTCCTGTAAAATAATCAGATGATTATTTTCTTGCCAGTCAAGATGGTCAGAAATAGTTAAAATGACTTGATTGGTTTTCTTATCTATACCAATAACGTCAATAGTATTTTGTTGTTCGATAGACATATCTTTTACTATTGTTTTTTAGGTGGCCTAACAATGTTTACTGTTGTTGGCGGGATTTTTGTTCCCCCAGGGAACCCTGGCTTTCCTTTACCAACAACAACAGCACCCGTTTTTGCAATTTCAGGGAACGCTTTCTTTTGAGCCTTGGTTAACGGAGCCGTTTGTGAAGATTTGGCCTCAGTTAGCACAGGTTGATTTGTCTCTTTATGCATACCTGCTATATCAATTCTTGTTTTCGTTCCACTTTGAGTTTTTACTGTTAGCTGTTCAACTACCCCATTTTGTGTCTCTTCGGCTGCCTTAAGGGTTTCTTTTTCAAATGCCTTTCCTTGAGCTATATTTTTTGATAGTTGCGATTCGGTGCTACCAAGAATGTTCACTTCTGTAGATACCATTGATCCTATCAAACTGACTCCAGTTACAGCAGACAGTGGATTTTTGATAAATTGGTGAACTGGATCTACGCCGGCATTCCAGCGTGCGGTAAAATTTTCTCCGGCTTGACGTACTGCAGATGAAACGTTATCCGCAACCCAGGCAACCTCAATTTGTGTATTAGTTTTAAAATTCTCTATTCTACCACTTACATATTCCTTTACTGAATTCCACAGTTGTTTACAGCAGTCCTCACCTTCGTTTCCTAAAGGATCATTATAGCGAACAGGATCATCATTCATGGCACTGTATGGTGACACATCTTCATATCCCTGATCTATTTGGGGATCGATCTGCCACCATCTTCCCACCTGCGGATCAAGGCTCCTTAATGGCGTCTCGTACATCTCCAACCCACTTCCGTCACTAAACTCCTTATTCTGCAGCTCCGACCCTTTATTATACCTGTACTTATTTTCCGGATACCACCCCTTCAGCGCCTTATCCGATATCCCTGCCATGGAGAGTCCGAACGGATAATAGTGATTCTCCTCCAGCATCGGCCCTACATAATGCGTCACCTTCAGGTTATCAAAGAACACGTCCCATCCCTTCGTCTCATTGCTTATCCAAATATACAGATATCCGCTCTTTCTGAGCTTGATCTGTTTGGACATGGTTCCCAGCAGATCGGGTGTTGTCACGGGAAGTGCGCCACTGACAGCCGAATCATATTTGAACTGGTTGTCCAGGATCATCCAGTTCAGATAGGCTTTGGGTTTGGAGGGAGGGGTTGCATCATAATCCGTGATAAAATCATTAACCCCCTGGAATATGGGGCTGTTGCTACCCGTGAAGGTACCCGTGGATCCATGCATGCCGCCCGTCATACCGACCAATCCTTGTGCCAGGGATGCAATGATATTGGTTGTCTGATCTCGGTTGCCGGAAGAAGTCCCCGAGGATTTGTAGAAATACTTGCTGACGAGGGTTACGGAGTCCCCGCTCATGACCTTTAGCAGCAGGGCGGGACCCATGGGTCGGGTGCTGCCATTTACTCTCGCTACAGAGTCATTGGGACTGGTGGTGCCATCCGACGGATAGCCCGGGATAGAGGAAACTGCATAGCTGCTGCTATCGATATTATAGAATAATGCCCTTTCCTTTGCCCGGTAGGCTGCCTCCATTGTTGCCATGTATACCCCCGTATCTCGCTGGTCGGTCAGGATCACCCGGGTATTACCCAGGTGGTCCCTTTCAAAATAGTCGAACCGCATCCGGAAACTGCTGTCGCCTGCCACATAGTGCTGCCAGAAATAACGGCATCGTCCTTCCTCATGCGCTACAAATTGGATGGTATCATTCTTGTATTCAACTCCCTTGATGTACATCGTCGTCGTCACCTTCACGGGGTTTACCGTGCTGTCTGTAACGATCTTGGCCCATTTGGTGCCCTGGGCGTCGTACCTGTATACGATATTTCCTTTGGAGCTGCCGTCCGTCTTTGTCATGCTGATCGTGTCTGGCAGGTTGAGGAAATTATAATGGATACGCCGGATGCCTTTGTTCTTGTCGGAGATGAGACTGCCATCAGGATCGTAGGCATAATCGGGGGTGTTTATCGTGTCTTTTGTCAGCTGACTATAATGAAAATCCCCCAGTTTGGAGGCCGTGTCATTGGCCTGGTCATAGACATACCGGAGGCGGTTGGTATTCGGGAAATACCCATAGGTCAATGAATCGATGGCAGACGACCCGCCAATTTTAAATCCCCGCTGGGTCATAGAAAGGATATTCCCATTGGCGTCATAGGTGATCCTGGGCACCCCAAAATCGATGGCGGATGAGGGGGTAAAGCTCGTTCCATTGTACTGGGTAAAGTTTGCTCCCGTAAGCCGGTTCACATTGTCATAGGAGAAGTCATACTTGCGGCTAACCCCATCCCCGGCGCTTTTCCAGATGGTCCCTGCAATGTTGCCGTTGAACTGCGGCGTGCTATAGCTGGTGATCCCGGAAGATGAATTATCATACCCCAGCTCCATACCGAAGTAGTTATTTGCTGTACCGATCAGGTATTTTCTGTTGATCCCCGTCACCCAGCCCCGGATGTTGTAATCATAGACCAGACTGTCCAGGTTGCCTGCGAAGTATTTAGCCTTCAACTGTCCCAGTTCATCGTACATCATCGTATCGATGCGCGCCTCCGGACCGTCCATGATCTTGCGGGTACTCAAGAGCCGTCCGGCAGGATCGTAGGCATACTTGGTCGTGATCAGGTGTCCCATGGGCATGGGCGGGTTCTTTTTATGGTACAGCAGCTTGCGGAGCGGCTTACCCGAAAAGTCATACTGTGTCCACTCCTGGTCGAGTCCTTTGGAATAATTGGTGCTTTGGGTGCCTACGATCCGTCCATGGTCATCGTAGAAGGGGATATAGTACAGGAATTGGTTGGTATCGATGATCTTTGTGCGATAGCCCGTGGACATACCCGTAGCAATGGGATATTGTTCCATCCGGACGGCGTAGTTGGGCGCGGTATTATAGGTGGTGAAGAAATAGGTCGTATTGTTATTGTAGGGAGTGTTCATGGTGGCTGTCAGCGGCGATCCCACTGCCGTCACCCAATCATAGGTATCGTAGTAGAGTTGGGTCACCACTTCTGTCGGGAAGCTGGCCGTAGGGGGATAGAACGTGCTGGAAGCCGCCTGGGATAGATGCCAGGCGTGGTCATTATAATGGGCGACATCCTTCATCAGGGCCACGGTATCCTGACGGTTCAGCGCATCATAGCAGAATACCTGCCACTTTTGCTGGCTGCGCAACACCGAATCCTGGGTCATCACGAGTCTATCACGGATATCATATACCATCCGTACCTCTTCCGCACCCGGCACCTTTTTTATGATCAGGCGGTTGCGGGCATCGTATTCGTAGCGGAAACAAAGCTCTTTCGCTATAGCAGCCCCTCCACCGGGCCCCCAATTCCAGCTGTTAGCCGTCAGCCATTCTACCCCCTTCGGCTGGATCACGAACCGCAGGTTATTCAGGTCGTCATATACATAATACGTACAGAGCCAGCCGCTGTGTCCTGCCGCAGGGGTAGCCCATAATTGTACTTTCTTTAAAATGACATGCCCTTCCTTGTCCTTGTATTCATATATTTGGTGGCCTTGTTCATCGGTGGTCCCATTCTTGTATAATTGACCGGCGACATACACGTCGGTGCTGGCAGGCAGACTGCCGGCTGCGGCCGCGATATTCCAAATGCGTACGCTGTCACTGGCTGTATTGATCAGGTACTGGCTCGATACACCATGACCATTGCCTACCCAGCTATTGCCGGGTGCATAGCTCGTCAGTACCCTATTCAAAGGAGAGGCCTCATAATCGGTTCTCCCATAGTAATAGGTATCACCAGGATATTGACCGGTGGCAAAAGCCGCCTGCTGCTGGAAGGGGTCCAGCTTAAAATTACCGTCACTAACCGCATCACCCGTCTGCGCAATATTGGAGACAAAGGGAAGATACTTGTACTGTTCCCGGCCAAAGGCGTCATAGACCACCGGCGCCACCAGGTCTTTCCCCAGCGGGCTCATTTGTTTGGTCACCGTCTGTAAGGGTCTGCCGAGTCCATCGAAGTATTGCGTGGTTTGGGTGACGCCTGTCACCGGCAAGGCCGTCAGGGCTGCGGGGTCCTGCTCAGGGGCCTTGGCATCCCAGGCCCTTACATAGTTTACCTTTATGGTGTTGGGATAGGCCGCCGGAGGGGTTACCTGGGCCTGGCTGTTATAGAGGGCCATCAACGCTCCTGTCAGAAAAAGGCCTTGTAAGAATATTATTTTCATGCTGTAGGCTTGAAAAATGAATAAGGTGTTTTAGTGTAATTGTACCCCGTTGAGATTAAGTGTCCATCCCTTGGCCAGCAGGGCGCTCACCGCCGCATCCGAGGCGCTGGTACGGGTGGTCCCTGCTGTATAGAGTGTCAGGACGCCGCCCGTCACGGTCTGACCTGCTCCTGCCGCCACCTGGATAT
>JAFKGQ010000036.1 GCA_017307755.1 Chitinophagaceae bacterium
CGCTGCTCTGATCGAGGATCTGATCAAAGTACATGCGGTAGAAGCTGTTGAGGAAGATGAAGCTATTGAACTGACCCCTCAGCAAAAAGAAGCCCTGGATAAAGAGCTGACCGCTATCGCCGCCAACCCGGGATATTTACAAAAATGGGATGACGTCAAACACCGCTTTAAAAAGCCCTGATGCCCTACACGATTCTCGTTACCCCTACTGCTACCGACGATATTGCAGCTGCCATCGAGTATTACAATGCCCTGGCCACTGACCTGGGCTATCGGTTTGCTGACCTGGTGGCAGAGTACTTTGATCGCATCGCTGAGCTACCCACCGCCTCGGCTGTTCGCTACAGGAATGTCCGCTGTAAACCCATGAAGCGGTTCCCTTACCTCATCACCTTTACCATCGATGACGCTAACCACTCCGTCAATATCCTTCGTGTCTTCAACACGTACCAGGAACCGCTGCATTGAGCAATATTGCAAAGTAATGAGCAGCTAAAACTCATAATTCAAAACTTCTCCGCTCTTCCGCAGTCTTAATTGATAAAACATTCTCTTTGATATTAAATTCCTCTACTAAATCAAACAAGCAACTCATTAAAATAGTTCCTTCAAAATCGATCAACCTCAGTGAAGCCTCTTCTAAAATTAGTAGCTTGTTTTCATTTGTCAAATGAAGCCCAATTAAGGGAGAGGTTATATCAAAAGACGTTACAATTCTTAATTCATTATCTATTAAATAAATCTCTTTCCCAGTGTCTACAACTATAAGCTTACTCTCATGCCAGGAAAAAAAAATCAACTCATCCTCGCTCATGTCACTGCAAAAAGATATATAAAACAGCTTCTCCCGTGTAAGTGAGTCAAAACATACATAATAAAAATACTTGTCTCCAAAAGAATTGTCAAGAACCAAAAACTTATCAGGAGACTGATTGTTTTTAAAAGTCAATGACTCCTCGTAAGAATTGAATACATATGCTTTTATAAATTTATTCTTAAATATCTGCCTCATCGCGATCCAAATAGTTTTATTGTAATTAATTTAGCCCCGTCCCAGACACTTTCAACCTTCAAAAAACCATATGGGCCTGCCAACAATGATTCTCGAAGAACTCTTCCAGTCGATTGAGTTACCCCTTTGGTGCTATTTAGAATCTCTCCCAAGTGTGCCCGGATTAGGGCTTGCCCTTGAGCGTTATCAAAAATGCCAATACTGTTCAGAAGTCTGTTCATTTCCGCTGTGCGCTCAAGATTGTGAAGACTACCCGTCGCTTTGCCAAAAAGGTATTTTAACTTGTTCCCAAGTTGAGGTAGTAGAGAACTAATTTCTTCTTCAGCAAGCACCAATCCTCTTGAGGCAGCCCCTCCCCATGGAATACTCGAAAGAACTTGGGTTGTTGCCTGAGTGTTATTTTGCTGAACATCATATGAATCATGACCTGTAAAATAAGTTTCAACACCATTCCATGCATTAGCTAAAGGGTTAAAAGTATTTATCTGGTATGCAATATCAGTCACGACATTGTGATCATTCCATAAATGCCATAATGTAGAATGCTGATCATTTATCGGCAATGGCTTAATCGAGGACGGTGGCGGAACGTTTCCTCCGGGGTTTGGCTTAGGCAATTGACAAGTCAAACATCCAGGTGGTTGTACCGGTACAGGTCTTGGTCCCACCGGAAATGATGCTGCACTATCATCTAACCCTAGTGGATCATTAAAGAGTATTGGATTGTCGCTTGCAAATGTATAAGGCCCCCAATCTTCATTAATTTCTGCTAATGGATCAATCTGCCAGAATCTTCCAATCTGTGGATCATACATCCTAAAATTAGCATCGTATGCCTCCAATCCGCTACCATCACTAAATTCCTTATTCTGGAGCTCATTGCCGCTATTATATCTGTACTTATTCTCAACGTATTGGCCTTTGAGTGCCTTATCGGATATTCCTGCCATGGAGAGTCCGAACGGATAATAATGCGTCTCCTCCAGGAGCGGTCCCCGGGTATGGGTTACCTGCAAATTATCAAAGAACACGTCGACATTGGGTGTCTCGTTACTGACGTAAATATACAAATATCCTGATTTTGTCACCGGCATATTGACCCTTACGTGTCGTTTAAATTCCTGATCGGCTCCCACCTGTTCAAAACCACTGCTTTCGGCCACATAATGGAACTGATTGTCAAAAAGTACCCAGTTCAGGAAAGCATGGGGGCGGCTGCTGTTGATCGAGGCGCTGGTGTCGCCCAGGAACTGGGTAATATTATCGCTCAGCGGCACACTATTGGCCTGTAAAACAGCCGTTGATGGGTGTCCTCCACCCGGCAGGGCGCCTACGCCGCTGATGAGGGCGGCTAAAAGATCGTTCAGAGGATTCACGGGTGTTCCGGGGGTAGTGCCGTTGAGCCGGTACCAACTGCTGGCCCGAATGCTGAACTGGTCACCTGCCATGACCTTGAGGGTAATGCCGGGGCCGAGCTTTTGCTGGCCGGCGGCGCCATTAAGCCGCGCTACCTTATTATTGGGGTTGGTGGTCGTGTCCGTGGGATAGCCGGGCGGCAGGTCAGCACGGGTGGCAGCAATCTTGCTGTAGAATAATGTATCCACCGCGTCATCGGCCAGTTCCATCGTGGCTGCGGGGTAGCGGTCTACCTGCTGCTCTTCGGTGAGCACCATCCGGGTATTGCCCAGGTGGTCCTTGATAAAGTAATCGTATTGAAAGACGGTCTTTGTCTGTCCCCCCGTGGTGTCGGATATCCGCCGTATCCTTCCTTCCTCCTGTCCCAGGAA
>JAFKGQ010000037.1 GCA_017307755.1 Chitinophagaceae bacterium
AACGTTGCTTGTAATGGGGCATCTACTGGCACTGCCACTGTGACCGCCTCTGGGGGAACACCTCCTTATTCTTACTCCTGGAACACTACACCCGTACAAACAACCGCTACAGCCTCAGGTCTGGCGGCAGGGAGTTATACCGTTACTGTAACGGATGCCAATGGATGTACAGCCACCGCTACAATAACAATCACTCAACCTACCTCTCTCTCAGCAACCACTGCCATCACCAATGTATCCTGTAATGGAGGGAGCAACGGATCAGTCGCTATTACCCCCGCCGGGGGAACCGGCCCCTACACCATTTCCCCGGCCCAGACTGGGTTAGCCGCCGGCAACTATACCTTTACCGTCAAAGATGCAAATGGGTGCTCCATCAATGTGCCCGTCACCATCACCCAGCCAACTCCTATTACTGCTACCACTGCCATCACCAATGTATCCTGTAATGGTGGATCCAATGGCTCCGTCATCATCACCCCTTCCGGGGGAACTAGCCCTTACACCATTACCCCAACCCAGACTGGATTAGCTGCCGGCAACTATACCTTTACCGTCACCGACGCCAATGGGTGCTCCATCAACGTGTCCGTGACCATTACCCAGCCAACGCCCGTTACTGCTACCACTGCCATCACCAATGTTTCCTGTAACGGGGGATCCAACGGATCTGTCGTTATCACTCCCTCCGGGGGGACTGGCCCTTATACCATTACTCCGGCTCAAACTGGGTTAGCCGCCGGCAACTACACCTTTACCATCACCGACGCCAATGGGTGTTCCATCAACATTCCAGTCACCATTACACAGCCGACTCCTATTACCACTACCTCAACTACAACAAATGTTGCTTGTAATGGAGAAGCTACCGGTAGTGCCACTGTGACCGCTTCCGGGGGAACACCTCCTTATTCTTATTCCTGGAATACTACTCCGACACAAACAACCGCTACGGCCTCAGGTCTGGCTGCCGGCTCCTATACGGTTACGGTCACCGATGCAAAGGGTTGTACAAAGACTGCGACAGTGACCATCTCTCAACCCACTTCTCTCTCCACAACCACTGCCATCACCAATGTGTCCTGTAATGGAGGGAGCAACGGTTCCGTCGTCATCACCCCCTCCGGCGGGACTAGTCCCTACACCACTACCCCGGCTCAGACTGGACTGGCCGCTGGCAACTATACCTTTACCGTCAAAGATGCCAATGGATGCTCCATCTCTGTTCCTGTCACTATTACCCAGCCAACTCCTATTACCACTACCACAACTACAACCAACGTTGCTTGTAATGGCGCATCTACTGGCAGCGCCACTGTGACAGCTTCCGGGGGAACACCGCCTTATTCTTACTCCTGGAATACTACTCCGACACAAACAACTGCTACGGCCACTGATCTGGCGTCTGGTTCCTATACTGTTACGATCATCGATGCTAAAGGATGTACGACTACGACTACTGTATCAGTCACTCAACCAACTTCTCTCTCAGCGACTACTGCCATCACCAATGTATCCTGTAATGGTGGATCCAATGGCTCCGTCGTTATTACTCCTTCTGGGGGGATTGGCCCCTACACCATTACTCCGGCCCAGACTGGATTAACCGCCGGCAGCTATACCTTTACTATCACCGACGCCAATGGGTGCTCCATTGACGTGCCCGTCACCATTACACAGCCAACTCCTATTACTGTCACCACTGCTGTTACCAATGTATCCTGTAACGGAGGGTCCAATGGATCAGTCGTCATTACTCCCTCCGGGGGGACTGGCCCTTATACCATTACCCCGGCCCAGACTGGATTAGCCGCCGGTAGCTACACCTTTACAGTAAAAGATGCCAATGGATGCTCCATCTCTATGCCCGTCACCATTACACAGCCAACTCCTATTACTGCTACCACTGCCATAATCAATGTTTCCTGTAACGAAGGGTCCAATGGCTCCGTCATCATTACCCCCTCCGGGGGGACTGGCCCCTACACCATTACCCCAGCTCAAACTGGGTTAGCCGCCGGCAACTATACCTTTACCGTCACCGACGCCAATGGGTGCTCCATCAATGTGCCCGTCACCATTACTCAGCCAACTCCTATTACTGCTACCACTGCCATCACCAATGTTTCCTGTAACGGGGGATCCAATGGCTCCGTCGTTATCACGCCCTCCGGGGGAACAGGCCCTTATACCATTACTCCGGCTCAAACTGGGTTAGCCGCCGGCAACTATACCTTTACCGTCAAAGATGCCAATGGGTGCTCCATTAACGTGCCCGTCACCATTACACAGCCGTCTCCTATTACCACTACCTCAACTACAACCAACGTTGCTTGTAATGGGGCATCTACCGGCACTGCTACTGTGACCGCCTCCGGGGGAACACCTCCTTATTCTTATTCCTGGAACACTACTCCGACACAAACAACCGCCACAGCCTCAGGTCTGGCGGCAGGAAGTTATACCGTTACTGTAACGGATGCCAATGGGTGTACGGCCACAGCTACAATAACAATCACTCAACCTACCTCTCTCTCAGCGACCACTGCTATTACCAATGTATCCTGTAACGGTGGATCCAATGGCTCCGTCGTCATTACCCCCTCCGGGGGAACTGGCCCTTACACCATTACTCCGGCTCAAATTGGATTAACCGCCGGCAACTATACCTTTATCGTCACCGACGCCAATGGGTGCTCCATCACTGTACCAGTCACCATTACCCAACCGTCACCTATTACCACTGCCTCAACTACAACCGAT
>JAFKGQ010000038.1 GCA_017307755.1 Chitinophagaceae bacterium
GGTCTTTTCTCCAACCAGACCTATTATTATAAACTGCTGGCAACCGGCGTAGGCGGTAATTCCCCGTATTCTTCTGTAGTGAATGCAACCACGAAGAATACGCCGCCCGTGATCACCAAGCTGTCCGATACGTCTATGCGTTATGGGACGACGGCGACGCGGAGGGTGAGCGCTACTTCGGTGAGTGCGGGCGCTTTGACCTTTAGCACGATCAATCTGCCGTCCTTTGCCCAGTTCACGGATAACCATGACCGGACGGGTACGCTGGTGCTGACGCCCGCGGCTGCCGACCAGGGCAATTATCCGGGTCTTACGATCGTAGTGGCTGATGCGTTTGGCGGAACGGATACAACGAAGTTTGCGTTGAATGTCAACAATAACTACGCACCAGTGATCGACAGCATCGGCAACTATACCCTAAACGAGGGGGATACGTTGAACATACCGTTGAGCGCACACGAGCAGAATCCCGCGAATGCGCTGAGCTTTACGGTGAGCAATCTGCCGGACAACTATACCATCGTACCGGGCGCCAATGGTCAGGCGACTTTGAAGCTACGTCCCGGCTATGCGGCGGCAGGCGTCTATAATGTGCTGGTGACCGTAAATGATGCCAATACGTTGAGCGCAACGCGTACTTTCACTTTGACTGTGCTGGACAAAGATCCGACGCGGAGGATCTATGTACGGATGCAGGCTTCTCATACCATCGGCGGTGTGTGGAACAGCGTGACGGGTGTGACGAGCACGAATTTCAAGGATGCCAGCGGTGTCAACACCGGTCTGGGTCTGAACCTGCCGCCCAACTGGTGGCCGGCTACGTATTCTGCTGGTCCTACGACGGGCAATAATTCCGGCGTCTACCCGGATGCGGTACTGCAGGACTACTATTTCTTTGCATACTATGGCGGACCTGATACGGTGAATGCCGTTATCACGGGGATGGATACGACCAAATTGTATAACCTGACCTTCTTTGCGAGCAGCGCATGGACGGGTGCATCGGACAATGGATCGACGAACTACCGTGTGGGTAATCAGAGCGTGACGTTAAAGGTGCAGAACAATACTAAGAATACGGTGACCCTGAGCAGTCTAAAACCTGCTGCGAATGGGACGATCACCTTTACTATGAAGCGTGCGGATGCGGCTACGCCGGTGGGTTATCTGAATGCGCTGGTGATCACCCAGTTGTTCAATGACAGTACGGCACCGGCGCCACCACGCCAACTACAGGCGCAGAATGTCTCGGGTGCGGGCGTTCAGCTGAACTGGATCGATGCGGCCTATAATGAGACGGCATACCAGATCTACCGGAGCGTGGGTACTGGCGGCAGCTATAGCCAGATAGGAACCTTAGGGTCCGGAGCGACGACCTATACAGACTCCACGGTATCGGGCGGTGTGACCTATTATTATAAGGTACGCGCATCGAATAGTTATGGTGTATCGGCCTTTACGGATTCTGTGTCTATAACGACGGCGGACCGGATACCGAAGATCAATCCGATAGCGGATGTGACGACCAGTGCGGGACAGACCGTGACGGTGAATGTGACGTCGGTGGATGATGCGACGGATCATGTAACATTGACGGCGAGTGGTCTGCCCTCGTTTGTCACCTTTGTGGACAATGGCAATGGCACGGGCGTGATAACAATCCAGCCGGGCGCTGGTACGAACGGCAGCTACACCGGCACCATCACTGCGACGGACCTGAGCGATTCCAGCAGCTCTTTTACCTTCAATATATTTGTCGGAGAGCCGAACGTCAGATCTACGTACATCAACTTTACCGACACGACGCTGGCGCCGCGCCCGTGGAACAACATGAGTGGTATACCGTTTGCCGGCACTGTATTGAGCAACCTGCGGGATGACACCAATACACCGACGGGCGTGTCTGTGACCTTGCAGGACGGCTTCCAGGGCAACCTGCAAGTAGGGACCAATCCGAATAATGGAACGAATGTATATCCTGCGAGTGTGTTGAAGTCGGGCTTCTTTGCCAGCGGTACCGGTACCAGCCGGCTGTTGATACAGGGTCTGAGCGCCACCAAGCGGTACAATTTTGTCCTGTTCAATAGTTATAGTGCGGGATCGAAGGTTCTGACGAACTTTACGTTGAATGGTCAGACCCTATCGCTGGATGCGGCCTACAATTCCAACAAGACTGTTCAGTTCAACAGCATAGCGGCGGATGCGAATGGTACGGTGACCATCATAGTACAGAAGGCTGCCGGACAGGATTATGCGATGATCAATTCCCTGGTGATCCAGACATATGATCCGACTGTAGTGCCTTTGATGTCGCCATCAGACCTGCGGGTGATCGATCAGACGAAGACTTCGATCAGTCTGCAATGGCAGGATAGGAGCAGTACGGAGACGGGTTATGAGATCTGGCGTGCGGTGGATGGCAGCGGCAACTATAGTCTGCTGACGACCGTGGCAGCTGGTACGACAACGTATAAAGACAGCAGTCTGACATCCGGCAGGACCTACTATTATACGGTCCGGGCTGTACAGAACGGTACCTATTCCGGCTATACCAACACGGTGAAGGGTTATACCTACTTATCGCAGCTGTGGGTCAGCTTTAGCGACGGCACGTTGACACCAAAACCAGGTGCACCGTGGAATGTTCTGAACACACCACCGCTGACGAACATGATATGGAACAATTTTGTCAACGATGCAGGGCTTACGACAAATGTGGGTATGGTGC
>JAFKGQ010000003.1 GCA_017307755.1 Chitinophagaceae bacterium
TATTCGTACCGGAAACAAAGTTCATTGATCGTTGTCGTATCAGCTGCCAGGTTCCAGCCATTGCCATAGGCAATGGTCACGGCCTTGGGGGAGAGGACAAAACGCAGCTGGTTCAGCTCATCATATACATAATAAGTACAGAGCCATCCCTGGTAGCCGGTGTAGTCCGTAGCTACGGTACCCAGCTGTACTTTCTTTAGTACGGTCTGTCCTTCCTTATCCTTGTATTCTACCACAGCATGCCCCTGCTCATCCACCGTCAGGTTTTTATACAACTGTCCGGCGGAGTAGTATCCCCCGGTGGTGGGTATATTCCGGGTGAGATCATTACCCATATAGGTCAGAGTGTCACTGGTGATGTTCCAGATCACCACGCTGTCGGTGGCGGCATTGACCAGGTACCCCTGGGAGACACCCTTGCCGCTACCCGCCCAGCTGTTACCCGGCGCCAGGGTTTGGAGCACCCTGTTCAGCGGCGAGGCTTCATACTGCACCTGGCTGTAGTACACCTGTTCGCCTGTGTAGGCGGGTTGTTCGGTGGGATATACGTTCTGGTAAAACTGCTTTTGATCATTAAAAGGATCCAGCTTGAATCCGCCGTCACTGGTGTTGCCTGTAGTAGGTACGTAAGGCAGGTATTTATAGGTTTCCCTGCCAAACGCATCGTACAGGACAGGGGCGACCAGGTCAAGGGGAGTGCTGCCCGGGGTCGCCTGGCGGCTTACGGTCTGCTGGGGGCGTCCCAGCCCGTCGAAGTATTGGGTCGTTTCTTTTACATCGGTGTAAGGCGCCGCTGCAAAGACGGCCGTATCCGTGATCCTTCCCAGTCCGGCCCGTTCCCTTACATAATTTACCAGGGGCGCCTGTCCGTTCACGAGGTAACTGCCAGGTACAGCCGCTACGGCTCCTGTTGGCGCCGGCGCCTGGGTGGCGGTGGTGGGTTTATTGGAAGGGGGTGTCTGCGCCATCACCGGCAGCGAGACGCCTATTATGCCTCCTGCGATCAGCCCTGCTATAACAGTATGTTTATTGAGCATTGGTCATGATGATTGATAAAAGCCTATTTTTCCCGACGGATCAGTTTTTCCAGCGTGTTGAGCTGCTGCTCGAGCTGTTGGATCCTGGTGTTTTGTTCCGCATTCTTTTTCAGCTGCGCTTTTAATTGCTTGTTCTCCTCGATGAGATAAAGGGTCAGCTCCTCTACTTTTTTGAGCAGGGCTGCCTGCTGGGCAGCTACATCGATACCCTCCCGCTCGGCTTCGGCCGCCGGTGTTATCTCCGGCAGGTGCTTGTGCTCGGCCAGGTAGCGCTCCAGCGATGCCAGGTCCGGTAACTTATACCCTTTGTCAAACACATAGTCCGGCCAGGTGCCCGCGGTCTTTACCTTTACCTTGGTAAAAATGGCGCTGCCGTTGACAGCCAGCTTATAGCCATAGGTGTTTTTGGTGCCGATGCCCACGGACCCATCCCCCAGTATGCTCATGCGTTCCAGGTTGTTGGTGCGGAAAGCCAGGCGGTTGGTATCGACCGTGCCCACAAAATTGCTGTCTGCGTTGGCGGCGATATTACCGGTCATGCTCCAGAAAGAGGAAAGGGATTCCACGCTGACATTGATAGAAGCCGAGCTGCTGTTGCCCTGGCTGTCAAAGGCCCGTGCCATCAGGGTATAATGTCCCTCATCGGGGTTTACCCAGGTATAAGCATAAGGCGCCGTGGAATCTTCACCCATTTTTGTATCGTTGATATAAAACTGCACTTTGGTAATGGTGCCATTGGTTTCCGACGCCGTGGCCGAGAAAACAAAGTTGCCGTCTTCCACGAGTACATCATTGTTCATGGGGTGGGTGATCGTTACATTGGGCGTAGGCGAGGAGGAGCTGCCGCGGATGATCTGCAGGCCGCTGATGCCGGCCAGATTAGAGCCGTTGTAGGTATTCACATACACCCTTATTTTTCCGTTGGTATCGGGCGAGATATTGGTAAAGACGGCGCCATCGGCGGTATTAAAATTACCATTCACGTCCCTGTATCCATACAGGACAGCCCCCGCCACGGTATACCGGGTGGGGTTCAAATTATAGGTATTGGGGACATTGAGGGAAAAGCTGCCGGTCATCTTCAGCGTATAGACGCTGTCTTTATTAAGGCCCCGGATCTCCAACTGGGGCACTACAGCATTATAGACGGCCAGATAATCACCGTACTGGAACCACTCGTTCATCATAACGGCAGCCGGAAAGAAAGTACCCCCGGCAGCACCGCCGCCATCGGCGGAAGTAGTATGGCCGGCGCCGAAGCCTGCCCAATTGGCGGCGGCAACAGAGCTGATGGTGATACCCGTCGAAGGGTCTGTTGCGGTGATCGGGGTGCTGGCCAGGGCCGGATTGCCATACACATTGATCCAACCCGATGCGGCACGCGGGGCGGAAGAAAAATTAAAGCTGGTGGTTTGTGCAGAGAGACGGCCGGCGCCGAGGCAGATTAAAAGTAATAGGAGCCAAAGTAATTGCTTCATATATGTCATGTTTAGGGCTGTAGTTATGATAGTGTTGTATTAAATGATTAAGGTAATGTAGGGCATATTGTTTGACAATATTGCCATCCATGTCCCGGATACGCAGCAGTCTTTGCAAACCGTCGTACTCGTAATAAATGATCTTGCTGGCGGCATCGCACTGGCTGGTCATGCCGACCAGGGGGTCAAATGTGAAGGTTGTCATTTGCGCTCCTTGTGGATAGCAACGCAACTCATCGATGCTGCCGCTGCCTGAAATGCTCAAAGTCGTCACACCCGTCACGATGTGCTGGAAATAGGTCCAGCCATTGATAGCCTTTCCTTTGGTGACGGCTGTGCTGCCGGTTACGGTATAGCTGTTGGCTGTGCTGCTCCAATAAGAAACGATATAACTTTTTGTGCTGTTTAACCCTGCCCTGCTGATGCTCCCATTGGATAGATCATAGGATTTGTTGCCGGTGAGCGCATAATTCGTATTTCTTTGAGCAGAAGCAAGGGAGAAGCCACCTGTACCATCCCATTCAAAACTGGTGTAGGCAATATCACCCGTCGCGGCATTAACGGCCTCTGCCACCGGCCGATGACCCCAGTAATCCCATATATAGCTGTGCTGCACATCACCCGACTTGCTTTGTGAAAGGAGATTGCTGTTGCTGTCATACCCCAGATATTGAAGACGGGTTTCTATGGGATTGTTGCCGATCTGCAGTTGCGTATTGGCGGGCAAAGGGACGGTACCGCCGGTGCCGGACCACAATTGATAGTTACGTACTCCTTTCGAACGCAGGGTTGTGTTATAGTACTGATCGTTCTCAATAACATGCGTGAGCATATTACGCGCGATCATCGTATCATAAACAGCAGTGCCGGCAAAACCATTCGGGTATTTTAAATAGTCCGTCAATGAATCTCCCTTGCTGAGCCAGGTTTTTTTGACAGAGAGTTGCAGGTTCAGCGTGTCATAGGCCATGCTTTCGATGGTGACGATAGAGTCATTAGAGGCTGTGCTGAACAATGTTTTTTTGGTACTTGCCAGCGTTGGCCAAAGCTGCAGGACAGGGTAGAAGGCTACATCAAAAACCCAACCGCCCAAAGAACTGTCCCAGAAGGGACAGCCACCGGAGGATAGGTCCCCTTTTTTGGTAATGCCTACTTTTACGCCCCATATCTGTTTAAAATTGGGGTATCCCCAATTATCAAAAAGGTTATACGTATTCTCCTCCCGCTCTACCAGTTTGCCCGATGCATCATACACTCGTCTCGTCAACAGTTGCCCTCTGAAATCATCCATGCTACCCCAGGGAGCATAGGGATAACCATCGCTGCCCTTATCTCGCGTATATTGATAGTCAAATTCTTCTCTTCCATTCTCACCCTGATCACCGTTGATCACCGTCACATGGGTGTAACAGATATGACTGCCCTGCGTCCTACCTAGTTCCGCAGTAGGCATGGAATGGAAGACCTTGTAACGCCAGTTACCGACTTGTCCTCCTCCCGCACAGGTACACATGGCTGGAACGTTTTGGAACCCTGAATACACGGGCGTACTTAGCAGTCTGCCAGAGGAGGTGACGCTATCTGCCAGATACTTGAAATTTTTTATGATCTGTGTATTGCCGTCTGATTGTACCATGCGTTTGATCCTGGCGCCACCGGCCGGCGTTCCGACGGAAGGAGCTACTTTATGATACTGATACGTTACGCTGGCATACCCATATTCTCCGGTGAAATGATACTTCTGCACACAGATGGTATAGGTCCCCGGGCCAAGGGTAATAGTGGAAGTGCCGTGTTGGGATAATGCGCCTGCATCATACTCCCATAAGTTTGGATTAAGCTGTGTGCCAAGACCTTCGACCAGCCAGGCTGTCACATCGCCTTCCTGTCCGGCCTTTGCTTCACTACTATAGTCGATGGTGACCTGCTGAGAATAAGGGATATAAAAACTGGCAGAATCAAAAGTAGGGCTGGTGCTGGTCACCGGACCTGTATGTACCGTCGCATATGCCGTCACCGCCACCGAATCGCGTTGACCCGGTGCGTGGGTGTTATACATATGCCCTTCATATTCAAATGAAGTGGTGCCGCCCGTAGGATATTCAATGGAGGTTAAAAGACCCATAATTGAGCCGTCACCATCCGGATCCCGATTGGCCGCGGCAAACAAATACCCATTTTCATCCGTAAATGAGGGTATTAATGTATTATTGGATTTTTTATTATAAAAGCCCCAAAAATCTTCTCCATAGGAGTCTCTGGCCGGAAGCTGGTTGTTCCCGTCATAATGAAATCGATAGGTATTTCCCGCTTCGGCGTTTGCGCCAACCTGGCTTACCGACAACAACCGCAGCCGCTGGGAAATGGTCGGCTGGGTAGGATTGTAATAATCATAATTAAATACATCCGTTGACAATAGCGTCATGCCACCGTCCGGGGTGATCGTATAGTATCGGATACTATCCAGTTTGTAAGGCATCCCGGCATTTGCATTGATAATATCGGCGCGGCTCATACTATTGTAGAAGAGCACTTTTTCATCCCGAGTGGTGATATCCGATAGAATATACCCGCCAATCTGATGTGTATACGTCGTAGTGCTTTCAAAATCAGTGTTGGGCTGGGTTGTGTAGGGAAATTGTTGCCCTGTGATCAAAAAACCCCTGCTCTCGCTGGGATGATAGCTGGCGGGCTGGTAGGAGATCTGCGTGTAATTGAGCCTTACTGTGTCTGCCCTGTCTGCTGAAATGATCTGTGTCAGAAACCAACTTGTCTTGTTTGTAGTGGTGGATGTCTGATCCAGCGGTTCTGTCTCGATCATATCCTGGGAGGATTCGACAAGATTGAAAATATAGGTTGTGCCGTCTTCTGTAACTACGGTGAATCCATTCATCTCATTGCCGGTGATCTTCCATTTCTTATAGGGAGAAAAGTAAGGCTGTCCATACTTATCGAAGACCATTTTGGCAGCATTCCCGTTGAAATTCAGGAAATAATTGTCAGGAGCAAGGTCCTTTTTGCCCTCGCCAAGGTTTTGCAATATACAGGTAGAGACATTGAATAGCCATGTCGACAATGAATCATCATGTCCGGGATCCGGAAGGTTTACACCCAGGGCCGCACTTCTATACCCTATACCGCCGGGGATCTCATCTGCCTTGCCGACAACGGCCCTGCTGATGACCCCTCCTGTCTGCAGGTCCCATGCGAGCCCTACGAGGCCCGCCTCCTGCTCTACCTTTATACCCGAGGCAGTATATTTAAGGTTGATAGGCATTTTCAACTTTCCACCTGTGATGACATGTAAAGGGATATTGATCTCGGGCGTCCCCGTGTAATAGCTCACCGGGACATTCACATCTTTAAAAAGGCTTGCTGCTACAGGAGAAGGGCTGATGATATTGAAAGGGCGCGTATAATCCGTATAGCCGGCTTCCTGCGAAAAGCTGCTGAAAGAAAGCATGACGGTCAAAATGAAGGTAAACCCGCTGCCTAACCAAATTTTCTTCAACATGCTGATATTCTTTGAAGTGTACAATTAAAAATTATAACCAATGCGGAATATTACCGCCTGCGTCTTCGGCACCTGCTGGTAGCTGAGGAAATCCCAGAGCAACTGTACCTTTGTCTTTTTGAACACCCGACTCTTCATCGACACGGTCTTGGTCAAGCCTACCAACCCACTCTTTGTCCAGGTGTCCCAATCCCGCAGTTGCTGATAGGTGGAAAAAGGAAGGGTCCGGTTGAGCTCATAGCCGCCGGAAAACGAAAAACTCCCCTTGATCTTTATTTCCACGAAGGACCTCAACCCTGCCCCCTGACTGGAAAAGGCAATATGTTGAATACCATTGCCCCATCCTAATTTGTAGCTGGCTCCGATACCAATGGTGCTGCGGTCCGTGAGTTTATACCCCACCGAGAGTCCGAAGTCAGACACCGTGGGAAAATAGTAGTTGTTCCGGGTGGTCTGGAAGTTTGTTCCGTATTCCAGCCGGCGCCAGAAGCTTTTTGTCTTTTGGTTATTCGGTTTGAAATCCGGCATGTCGATGTCCCCGCTGCCGGCGCCGAGCTTGCTCAGCTTGTCCTTGTATCCATCCAGCTGTGACTGAGCGGATTGAAGATTGGCTTGGAGGGCAGCTTGTCCGCCCGCTCCTCCTGCCGCCACCTGTTGATTGATCAGCGCTGCTACCTGGTCGCGGGTCTGCAGGCCTGCTAGTGTGGCCGGGTTCTCGTAATTGGCTGGGAGACTGAATAATCCAGCCAGTTGGGAGTTCTTTATCATAAATGTCTGGAAGGCAGGCAACTTATTGAGGAGGGTGAGCGCCTCTTTGGTGAGTTTATCGGGATCGTTCAACATTTCCTTATACTCCCGAACTTGTTGCGAATAATAATAAATATCGCGGTTCATGGCCTGGTAATCTTTGCCCAGGAGGTTGTTTAGGTTGGTATGCTGTTGAACATATTGGGATATCTGTTGCTTCCGTTCACGGATATATTCCTTGACCTGTTCCGCGTCCTGCATCTTCGCCTGCAGGGATTGCAATTGTTTGAGTGAGGCGAGGGCTTTTGGGTTGTTGCTCATAAATTTGAGCATACCCTGCAACGAATCCGTATAGGCCAGGTACTCGCCGTTGAGCGCCAGGCTACCACTTCTGCCTGTGTCGCTGGCGAGTTTTTGAGAAAGCGCTGCATAACGTGTTGCCGAGCCTGCAAACAACATCTTTGCCGCGTTGGAGTCGACTTTGGATAATTTTCCGCGGAGACGTTCTTCCCGCCGGGCCATCTTTTGTAAATATTTTTCCGTCTGACGGGTGAGCTGCTCGTCCAGTTGGGCTGTCTTGTGTTGTACCCGGTTGAAGAATTTGGAAGAAAGATCAATAATGGCCGTAGCCTTGTCAGGCTGGTCCTGAGCAAAACAGGAAAGTGTCAGTATACAGCACAGCAATAGAATTGCAGTCTGGGGTCCTTTCATGAGAAGCCAGTTTAGGGGTTAACGCATGGTTAAGCCATACATCTACGGTCAGTAGACTAATCGTTGTTAACTAATCAGAGAGTGGGTTTGAGTAAGATGCAAGAATACGGAGAACTACCTACAACAAAAGTAAGAGGAAATATTTTTAAAAAACAATAGCTATGTAAATATTTATTTTTTTATAACGCAAACAGCTCATTATCCATTTTTATGTTGTGCTCCCCACTTCTCCAATTCTTCCAGTACGGGAGTAAGCGACTTCCCCTGCGGAGTGACCAAATATTCGACCCTGGGAGGCACCTCCGGGTATGTTATTCGTTGTAATATACCATCTTTCTCCAACTCCTTCAAGGCCGAAGTAAGCATCCTTTCGGAAATATCCGGCATCATTTTTTTTAGTTGGCTAAAACGCAACGGTTCGTTCCGCAGCAGCAGCCATAGGACAGTGGGTTTCCATCGACCTTCTATAAAGCCCAGGGTATATGCAATATTGCATTTATCGTTTATGACAATCTGATTTTGCCGGTTGGTAGAACTCTCTTTTCTCTTCATTACATACTTTTTTGTCCGTAGCAGACAATTTCCCCTGCTCTTGTCTTTCAAATTTACCTAAGAGAAATTTGCAAAACAAAAGAAGAATAATATGAAAATTATCATCATCGGCGAGAGCGGGAACGATTGGAAAAAGAGTAGCATCCTCCCTGGAAAAGGAGCATGAGGTCATTAAAGTAAGTAACAGGAATGGAGTGTTTAAAGTGGACACCAGCTTCAAATCCTCCATTGAAGCGCTTTTCAAAGAGATTGGACCTTTTGATGCTCTGGTGGCGGCTATGGGCCGCGCCCATTTGGGAGATATAACAGGACTCACCGACAAGGAATTCAAAATAGGAATAGAAAGCAAGCTTCTTGCCCAGATCAACCTGGTATTGATCGGACAACATTATATCAACGATGGCGGATGTTTTACACTTACTTCCGGGATCCTGTCGGAAGACCCGATACCGCAAGGAACAGCCTGTACAACTACCGACGCGGCGGTGAATGCGTTTGTAAGGGCCGCAGCTATCGACCTGAAGCGCGGTATCAGGATCAATGCGGTCGCACCGGGGGTTGTGGAGGACGCCCCCGCGTTATTCCCCTATTTCCCCGGCCATATTCCCGTAAGCATGCAGAAGGTGGCCGCGGCCTATCACAAGAGTTTGTTTGGAGGCCATACGGGAGAGGTGTTCCGGGCATATTGATCAATTTTATCCGGAGGGGGCTGCTAAGTTGTGCAGAGCATAAATATTTTTTTGTATACTTGCCTGATATTCCCCAAAACCTCCCAAATGTCACTCCGTTCACTGTTGTTGCTAGCCGGATGCCTTGCCTTAACGACAAGCCATGCCCAAAAGAAAGTACTAAGTTATCCCTTTGAGTTTGAAAAGAGTTTTCTTGCAAGGGGAGATTACGACACTTATTTTCTGGACGATCTATCTAATAATACATTCTCCCTTGTGTTGAAGGACAATAAGAAGGTGGAATATGTATTACTGGATCAGAATTTTAAAGTAATTTCCAAGATCAGCTCCGACAAGGATGCCTCTGCCTTTAGTATTAAGAACCTCAAGGATTGCACCGGCGGCACGACAAATGGACATCAATATCATTTTATTTATCCGGAGGCAAGCACCGCATATATAATGGAGACAGCGGACTTTGACGCCAAAACCGTCAGCCATAAGAAATTGATCGATATCCCCAAGGAAGAAAAGCCATTGGCTGCTTTCAGCGACAACAACGTATTTTATGCCTTTACCACTAATGACAAAGCCGGGACGTTGACTGTTTCCATGGTGAATGGCGCCGGTGAACTGACGCAAAAAAGTTTATCTTTTCCTGTGCCGGAAGAAGCAAGCAGACACAGGCGCAAATTATCCGAATACCTGGGTGGGCTGAAAGTCATAAAGGGCGGAGAGTATCCCGATCTGTCGAATGCTGTAAAGTCGGTGAAGCTGTTCACACAGCCTAACAATTTTATGCTCCTGATCAATGACGGCGATAATCCCGCAGATATTGTTTCTTTGTCGTTGCCGGATCTGACATTGCAGGAGAAAAAGATAGATTACGCAACGCTGATACCCAAGGACGAAAAGGGAAAAGTGTACATAAGCTCCTTTTTAAAAGGGGATCGCTTATACTCGCTGGTATTGAATAAAAAAAGCATCCGGATAGTGATCAATGAGGTCGGCAGCGGAGCGCAGCTGGGAAAGATAGAGATCAGCGATGACGCCGGGTTGGATATGTTTGCCGATGGGCCAATGACAGAAAGGCGCTATGGCAAGCGGACGGACGCAAAGGATATTTCGGATGTAAAGAAGTTGATCAGGGAGTTTACACGTGGTACGGAGGGTTTGATGGTGACAGAGAATAAAGCAGGTCAGCTGATCTTAACGGTAGGTACATATGATCTCATACCGCTGAGTACGGGTGGCAGCAGCGGCGGTTATGTAGGCGGTTGGCAACAAGGCTCCATGCCCGTTACACCCAACATCGTGAATCATGGGGCTACCGTCTCCTCCGTCAGCGTCTGGAATCCTACAATGTATTACCGACCGGGCACTCCCGGGTATACCACGACCAGCGCTCGTTATTACAACACGACTTTTTTTAAGATCCTGCTGGATCCAAAGAGTTTTAAAAATGTGAGAGGACGGGTGCCGGTGTCCGTACCGGATCAAATAAAGGATTATATGGAAGGTGTAGACAGTAAAGCAAAGGCGACCAATCAGTTCTCCATAGGGAAAAATCAATACTACGGCTATTACGACAAGGATCTGCATTATTATGTCGTTGAGCAAATAAGGATTATTCAATAGCCAAACAGCACATTGATTTTAAACCCGTTGCTTATTGTAAAAAAATCTAATTCCCCGGCAGGAAATTTAATTGTAAATTAAGTACACCTATTACTCAGTAATTTCTAACCCCATACTATAACCCTAAACCTGATCCTGTATGAAACAAATTGTAAAATTTGTTATTATTCTGCTATTTGTCAGTTTTGCCTCCTGGATCGTTCTTTTAAGTTATAAGCCATACCTCGGGATTGATGACGCGTATATTTATTTTGTTTATGCCAAGAACCTGGCGGGCAGTCACGGCTTTGTATACAATGTCGGCGGAGAGCGGGTAGAAGGTTTTACATCGATGCTTTGGGTCCTTATATGTAGCCTCACCTACCGGTGGTTTACGGAAACTCATTTCCGGCAGGCGCTAATGGTATTGAATATTGGGATGATCAGTTTCGCCCTGTTCCGCCTGACCGACTTTATAGACCGGCGCTTTGCCGGCAAGACGACGGCTTTCCCCTCCATCTTTTCACTTTGCCTTCTCTCTATCCTCTTCGTGATAAAAGGTTATCTGGACTGGGTCGTTCTGAGCCTCCTGGAAACAGGCCTCTGGAGCTCCTGTCTGATACTGATCGTGGTTCATCTTCTTGAAAGCTGTTATAGCACCCCGGATAGGACCAAACCCTTTGTATTTGGCCTGTTGCTGATGATCCTCGCCCTAACAAGGCCGGAAAGCCTTCTGCTTGGTGTTGTTTTCCTGATCCTCCGATTGCTTATCTATTGGCAAAAGAAACATTCTTTTTTTCCTGCCTTGCAGACCCTCCTTTTACCAGCGATCTTTTTTATCGTCACTTTTTCGGGCTTAGTAGTTTTTCGCCTGTACTATTTTGGCTACCCCTTCCCGAATACCTTTTACGCCAAAGTGTCCAGTAATCTCAACGACAATATTAAAGAAGGGACGCTGTATCTTTCTAAATTTTTGTTCGTTTATCCTGTGTATTGGTTGCCCGTAATCCTGATCCTGGCCACTTTCTGGATACGCTTCAGACTTCTATTTGCCGGGTGGAGGACCTTTCTTACTTTCAGGAATGATGAACTTGCCCAGACCTGTGTTGCCCTGGTCTGCTTTATTGCGTTTATCCTGCCGATGGGGGTGGGCGGGGACCATTTCTCTCTTTTCCGCATGTATCAGCCATTCGCCCCCATTTTCCTGCTATCCCTTTTCAACAGGGATTTTATCCGCAAAAGCTTTTTTGACACGGAATCCAAAAAGCCCTCCGGTGGGGCTCTTCCCCGTCTTGCGTGGGTGGCCCTTTTGCTGCCGGTGTTCTACCTGATGAATATGCCGAAATATTTTGTGGACAGTAACTACGTCCCGTTTAAAGTATCTCTGCTTGGCGATTTTTCCATGGCTCAATCCTATCGCCAGGTTAGCATGGAGCTGGATAGTTTTTTCCCTTTTTATCCAAAACCATCTATTGGCCGCATCGCGGCAGGCGGCTATGCTTTCGGTTACGATGGCTCTATCGTCGATCTGATGGGCCTCAACAATACGTTGATGGCACATGCCAATGGTGTGAAGGTCGGTGTCAAGGATCATGCCTCCTTTGATAAGGCAACCTTTTATAAGCTGCATCCGGATTTTGTGGAAGGGGAATTCGTTGGAGCGGACGGGCAGTTCGAATTACCGGAGAACAGACCGGATTTTGACAAAACAAACTATCAATCAATCCTTTTTAAAGGCATTTTCAGAGACTCTGTCTTTATGCATCTCTACCAGCCTGTCCTGATAGGACACCAGGGTTCTAAAGACGTCTTCTTTACCTATGCCCGGACGGACTATATCGATACTCTTCGGGGAAAGAGCTACCTGGTTACTCCCTTACAGCGGAAAGAGGAGCATTTTTCGGCCCTGATTTCCGGACCGCGGAAAAGCGACTGAAAATTTCATTTACCGCATGATGTTAATTTGTGGTAACTTCGGTATCCTTCGGATGGGGAAATATTGTTCCTCAAATCCATCGACGATGAAAATTCAGTACTGTTCTGATCTCCATCTTGAATTTCCGGAAAACCGAAGACTTCTAACCAGAAATCCACTGCGGCCTGTAGGGGATATTCTTGTATTGGCGGGCGATGTCGTCACATTTCACGATTTTGAGAGAGCCCATGAATTCTTCGACTTCGTTTGCGATCATTATTCCGCCGTATACTGGTTGCCGGGCAACCACGAATACTACGGGTCTGATATTACGGATAAGCCCAATCCACTTTGTGAGAGGATAAGGGAAAATTTTTATTTAGTCAATAATCATGCTGTCATTCACGACAATGTCACCCTTGTGTTTTCTACTTTATGGAGTCGGATCAGCCCGCATTACGAATGGGACATCCAAAGAAGCATCTCTGATTTTTCAGCTATCAGGTACAAGGGTGGAAAATTTACAGCCCATTGCTTTTCTCTTCTTCATGAAGATAGCTTGAACTTTTTGATCAAAGCGCTCTACAAAGAAAAGGAGGGTCCGACTGTTGTGATTACCCATCATGTCCCGTCTCTGATGAATTATCCACAGGTGTATAAGAACAGTCTGCTGACTGAAGCATTTGCGGTAGAGCTATTTGACCTTATTACAAATGCGGGAGCTGATTGCTGGATATACGGTCATCACCATGTAAATACACCGGAGTTTAATATCGGGAGAACGAGGATGCTTACGAATCAACTGGGGTATGTGCGTCAATACGAGCATAAATCGTTTAGGAGGGGAGCGACTATTATCCCTGGAAAATGACCGCTCCCTGGTACTCAGCCCGGATCACCTTACCATAGATCGTCTTCGTCCAGCCATTTTCAAAGCCATGGTTATTGGCGATCAGGAATCCTTTGCCGGCTTCGCATTTGATGATCTTATGCGCATCGATATAGCGCCCTTTTACCTTGCAGAAAACGATATCACCGATGGTATAATCCGACGCCCGGGCGAAGGTTAAAAGGCTTCCGCTTTTTAATAGGGGCAACATAGAATTGCCAAAAGCCTTCATTTTTCCAGTGCCGGCTGAAGCTAGCTCATTTTTTAAACGTTCGTACTTGTTCATTTGGTTTGGATTTAGCGTGTTCCCCTTCTATCCATAATTTCGCGGGGATATTGGGGCTTGAGCTCTGTCAAATATTGCGATGGATATGTGCAACCTATTTGCACAGGCAAAAAATTTTTTATAAAATTTGATCAGTGTCACTTTTAGGTATATGAGCGCCCTACCCCTTTAAAGGTTGTCTCAAAGGGGCGGCTTTTCTTATTAGCCATGAAATGTTAATTTTGTATATTCATTCTCTGCTGGTTAAGTGAATACGACCTATAACATACCGTCATTTTTGAAGTATTTGAACATTCGCGGTTCGAAGAGCGACATCATCCATGTGACCAATTACGATGAACAAAAAGATCTTTTACTAAGTTCCGGTCCGGTGAGTATCGATTTTTATTTTTTGGCTGTCAAAACAAATGTAAATATTAAACGGTCGAACGAAGAAATTTCGGATTCGTATCTATATTTTGATGGCCCTGGTAATGTTATAGAGTGGGATGTGGCTCCTCCTGTTTCAGGGTACAGCATAGCTGTAAGCGCGGACTTGTTATATAAGTTCGCAAAGGACTATAACTTTGTGAATTACAATAACCATGAAGCCCTTTTTCTTACAAAGGAAGAAGAAGTTACTATAGAAGACCTATTTACCAAGGCTCACCAGAAATATAAAAAAGAGAAATTCTCCAAAGATGTGCTCGTTTCTTATGCATCACTAATACTTTCTTATACCCAAATATTTTACGAAAGGCAATTCGAAACAAGGAGTAAAATTTACAATAAAGTCGTGGCCAACTTTTACCAGCATTTGGAGCGATACTTTAACGAAACAAAAGAAATAGACGAACTTCCATCAGTCCATTATTTCGCGCGGAAGGCGAATCTGTCCACTAATTATTTTGGCGATCTTATCAGACATTTTACCGGAAATTCACCGCAGCAACACATTCATCAATATATCATCCAAATAGCAAAGAATAAACTGCGACAGTCTGATCTGACAGTGGGGGAAATTGCCTATAGTCTTGGTTTTGAATACCCTACTTATTTTACCCGGTTCTTCAAAAAAGAAACGGGTATTACACCCAGGATTTTCCGAAATCAGTAAATTGTTTCATTCTTCAGATGAATTGTTTTCCAGGTCGACCACGGCTGACCAATAGCTTTGCCTTGTTAAAATCATTGTATACATCTTAAAAGGTAAAACCATGGGACAGAAAGTGAACTTTTCAAACAGTAACAGTGCAAACATCACTATATCAGCGGTTATTAATTTTCCCGAAGGATTTAATGAGAAGAAAAAGTATCCAATTATCGTTGTCAGCCATCCGGGCGGGGGTGTAAAAGAACAAGCCGCAGGCTTGTATGCCAAAAAATTAGCAGAAAAAGGTTTTGTAACTATCGCTTACGATGCTTCTTATCAGGGAGAAAGCACCGGCGAACCTCGCCAACTCGAAAACCCATATATCAGGACAGAAGACGTGAGTGCGGTGATCGATTATATAACAACCCTTCCTTACGCCGACACCGACAATATTGGAGCAATGGGTATCTGCGCAGGCGGAGGGTATACCGCCAATGCGGCCATTAATGACCACCGCATAAAAGCTGTCGGAACAGTAAGTGCTGTTAACATCGGTTCTATGTTCCGCAACGGGTGGGAGAATAATGTAAAAGATGCGGATGCACTTCCTTTTCTGATAGCGGGCTCCAATGCGAGGACAAATGATGCAAGCGGAGCCGCCATTGCCACTATACCATTGGCCCCGATGAAAGAGGAAGACGCTCCTAATGAAGAACTGAGAGAGGCCTGGGAATATTATCACACGGACCGCTGCCAATATCCAACAGCCCCGGGTTACGCTACGGCAAGAAGTCTTACACAAATTATTTCTTACGACGCTTACAATAAAGCGGAAGCTTTTTTTACACAACCCTTGCAAACTATAGTGGGTAGCAACGCAGGCAGCAAATGGATGAGCGACGACTTAATGAAACGTGCCGCAACAAAGGATAAAAAGATGCACATTATTGAGGGGGCTAATCATATGTCATTGTATGATAAGTTAAATTATGTCGATGAAGCAGTATCCGTATTGACGCTTTTCTTTAAGAAAAATATTGCCAGCGACAGCCTGTCAGCAACCAGGAAAGAGTCTGTAACGGCATGATTAAAAAAGAATAAAAAAAATGAAAAAAACTAATGTTTTAATATTGGGCGCCGGTGGACAGATCGCCAAACATGTTATTGAATTTCTGCAAGAGAAGGAAAACATACACCTTACATTGTTTTTGAGAAATGCCCAACAGATAAAAACTACCAAAGGTTCAGCTATAAATATTATAGAAGGGGATGTGTTAAATAAGAATGAGCTTGATGCCGCAGTGAAAGGTCAGGGTATCGTCTATGCCAATCTTGCGGGGAATGTTGATAAGATGGCAAAGCAAGTTGTAGACGCCATGGAGGCGAATGGTGTCAAACGACTGATTTTCGTTACCTCCCTGGGTATATACAATGAGGTGCCAGGAGCTTTTGGAAAATGGAACAATAAGATGATAGGCTCATCCCTGGTGACGTACAGAAAAGCCGCGGATAAGATTGAAACATCGAATCTTGATTACACTATTGTCAGACCAGCCTGGTTGACTGATAATGATGAAGTCGACTATGAGTTGACGCAAAAAGGCGAGGTTTTTAAAGGCACTGAAGTTTCCAGGAAAAGTGTTGCCTCATTTATTGCAGATATTATTGTGCATCCTGAGCGGGAAGTAAAAGCCAGTGTCGGCGTCGATAAGCCGGGTACTGAAGGCGGCAAACCGGCTTTCTACTAGATACAGGTTGAAACAGCCGCAGGCATATAATCAGTGGAATATATAAATGATGCCCTTAAATGTATAAATAGGTTCCAGACAGCGGGCGGAGCTTTGTGTCATAAAGTTATTTATTATGAACACACCAGCTCAACAATCAAAAATCGCCCTTATCACCGGCGGCAGCCGGGGCATCGGAAAAAGTATCGCGCTCAATGCGGCAAAACGTGGGTTGGGAGTTATTCTCACCTACAATAGCAATCCCGGGAAAGGCGAAGCCGTCGCTGCGGAGATCAACGACAATGGCGGCAAAGCCGTTGCTCTAAAACTGGACACAGCCGACATGGGATCTTTCGACGACTTCATCGCCCTGGTTTTACAGGTCCTTAAAAAAGAATGGAACCGCGAAAACTTCGACTACCTTGTCAATAATGCGGGCATAGCCCAGCGTACACTTATTAAAGACACAACCGAAGAGATCTTTGACCAGCTCGTCAATGTAAACTTCAAAGGGGTATTCTTTCTCACACAAAAATTGATCCCTTTAATGGCGGATGGCGGCCAGATCGTTAATATCTCGTCAGGGCTTGCCCGGTTTGCATTCCCCGGAGTTGCCGTTTATGGAGCGCTCAAGGCAGCCACTGAAGGACTGACCAGGTATTTCGCAAAAGAGTACTCAGATAGGAGGATTCGCGTCAATACCGTTGCCCCTGGGGCAATCGACACCGAGTTTGGCGGAGGAAAGGGTGATGAGGCTCACCGTCAGGCCGTAGCCAATATGACGGCGCTTGGCCGTTTGGGCGAGGCGGAAGATGTAGGCGTATTCGTTGCATCGCTTCTTTCAGATGACAGCCGGTTTGTAAACGCGCAACGCATTGAAGTGGGTGGTGGCATCATGATCTAAACAGGGAAATATTTAATAAATTTGTATTCAACGGAGTTAAAACAACTACACAATGGAATATGTAGATATTAAGTCAATCTCCGAGTTGCATGATTTTTTTCATTACGAAAAACCGCTGCACCCGTTAATAACTGTGGTAGACCTGTCAAAAGTAGACCGTTCTCATAGAAAACCGGGAGCAGCATATCGGTTGGATTTATACTCTGTCGCTTGCAAAAAAGTAGAAGGGCTTTTTAAATATGGCCGAACCACCTACGACTTTTCCGAAGGCACATTAATGTTCACGGCCCCCTACCAGGTCTTATCTCCCGGGATAGAGAACAAAGTTGAAGGCTGGGGGCTTTATATTCATCCTGATTTTTTGAATGCAAACAACAAGGGACGTAAATTAACGGAGCATTCATTTTTTGGGTATGATACCAATGAAGCCCTGCACATTTCCGAACCTGAAAAAAATGTGCTTGAAGATTGTATTAAACATATTCAAAGAGAGATCTCGTCGAACCTTGATAAGCACTCTTATCATCTTATCCTGACAAACCTTGAATTGCTCCTGTCATATTGTTCACGGTTTTACGACCGTCAATTTTTGACAAGAGTAAAAGCAGGAAATGATATTGTGGAAAAGTTTGAGAAACTTTTAAATGATTATTTTTCCAGAGATTCGCTTATTGAATCAGGTGTACCCGATGTAAAGTATTTTGCCTCACGTCTGAATTTATCCGCTAATTACCTTTCTGATCTGTTGAGCAAGTACACGGGGAAACCAACGCAAGAGCATATCCATTTAAAACTGGTAGACAAAGCAAAATCCTTGTTGTGGAGTACGGAAAATTCGATCAGCGAAATTGCGTACGACCTGGGGTTTGAGCATCCTTCGCATTTTACCAAACTGTTTAAGAACAAGACAGGTCATTCACCAAAGGAATTCAGGAATATGAATTAAATTACTCTCCCGGCATGACGTTATCCCATGTTTATGGGGGGGCGTTGGTATTCAGCGCGGATCACCTTGCCCCATACCTATAGAACCAAATCAGGGCGTGCTAACTTTCTTGTTGAGCTTTTTCAAATAGTCCTGATAGCAATTGTCAATGGCCTCATTATATCCCGCGCGGTCAGAAAAGGCTTCCGGGTGATAGCCGTCGCCTGGTTTGTGCTTTTTATCCAGCCCGAACTGGCTGGCGTGAGCGGCAAACCAGAGATCAAATTGCAGGGCTTTCATTGCAGCCAGCGTATAGGCATAGTCCTTCTCAACCCGGGGATAGGTGGGCATGCTCGGGAATTTTGTATCATTAAGGAGCGTTGGGATGTTGGCGATGAGTATACGATACGTTCGAACCTCATCCTTCACATCGAAAAGAAAGCTGCTGGCCCCCTTGGTATGACCCGGATGGTGTAATACTACAACCTGCATGTCCCCCAATCTTATGGTATCCTGTTCGTGCAGCAATCGATCTGCTTTTACCGGCGGGAAAATCATCCCATGACCGCCCATTAAAAAGTCCGAATTACCGCCATCAGCCAGTACGGGCGCATCCATTTGCTGGATCATTACCCGGGCGCCGGTAATTTTTTTTATGGCCGCGAATCCGCCGACATGATCGAAATGTGCCTGGTTCGTCAGTAAGATCCTGATATCCGAAACTTTGAACCCCAGTTCTTCCACATGCCGCCGGATCATCGTATCCGACCCCGGAATCCCGGTGTTGATCAGGATATGACCTTTGGGGGTGGTGATAAGATAGCTGCCAAGTTCATAGCTTCCAACATAGTAGAGATTGCCGGCAATACGAAACGGCTTGTATTCCTGTATCCAGGACGGCTGAAAATTAGGTAGTGGAACGAGCTTTTGAGCGACGGAATGGATGCTGAGGAAAGGTAGGACTGCTGCAAGCAGCAAGGTCGTGAAGCGAAAATTAAATTTTTTCATGAGACGTAAGCTTGGAACATATCCGGCCACTCGAAACTAAAATTAAAAAGCAAGAAAGGAAGCATGGATTTGATCGACGGTCATTCAGGCTACTTAAAGGGCACAAAAAGAGGCCGATATCCAGGCAGTTGATGCCTTTACCTGACGGGAAAAGCCTTGAGCAAACTATATAGCATCAAATTGGGATCTTGAAACCGCCGATCCTGACTCAGCTTGACGACGACCAGATCTTTTGAAGGGATGACAAATATGTATTGGCCATCGAGGCCCCGGCAGGAGAAGCAATCAGGAGGTACATCAGGCAAATTGCGCCAGGCCGGAGAGCCCCTTCCGCCCGTGGTATTGACCCACCAAAACGCACCGTACTCACCGTTAAAGTCTTCGATATTATGTATACCGGAAGGGCTCGCCGTCCATCGCACCCATCCTTCCGGCAATAGGCGTTCACCATTCCATACACCGTCGTTCAAGTATAAGAGGCCGAAGCGCGCCCAGTCGCGGGCTGTCGCGTAGCAATAGGAACACCCAACAAAAGAGCCGGAGGCATCGGGTTCGAGCAGGGTATGCCGCATTCCTATTTTATAGAACAGCTGATCATAAGGAAACCGGTAATATTCCGGCGTTCGTCTTTTTGCCATTCGGGGACCGCGACAGGATCGCAAATATTCAATCGTTTTTGTTTGACCAAAATGCCTGTAAGGGCATTCATAACGCTTTTGGTCATGGACCAACCTAAAAGAGGCATCTGCGACGTGAATCCGGCGGCATATTTTTCTGCTACGATCTGTCCTTTGTAAACCACGACGAAAGCTCTTGTACCCCATTCCTCGTTACGGGCGGAATCGAAGAAAGCTGCGTCCTCCGCGGCCTTCAGCTTTGCCGTATCGATGTCCACCGGCAATGTACCGGTGAGCCGTTCTCCCCGCGGCCAGGGTAGGGTATCCTGCAAAGCTTCGGGAGGGGCGGCGAGAGCGAAACGTTGACTGCGTAACTGTCCCTCCGTTATCCCGTTGATGAGAGTGGCACCCAGCTCCTGACGGTAGATAGCTTTTCTTCCGGCCAGACAGAAAATAGATGCGGAGACAGAGCTATCATGGATATTGACCTCGACGCTTGCGAGACAGAAGGGAAATCTGTAAAAGTCTTGTTTTTTGATGTCGTTCGGATTTCGACCCGAGACAAAAACGGCTGAGCAAGTCGCTTGGGCAGCATATCCCGATATAATAGGAAAGTATGTCCAGCAATACAGAAGGAACGTCAAAAGGAATAGTATCAGGAGAAAGTTTAGGCCGCGTCGGATCAATTTTTTTAGCATAGGCAGGTAACCGGGATGATGCCGGGGTTTTCTGAGACGGCTAAAATGCATTATTCCACACGGGTACTGCGGAATTTATCGAACCTAAGCCCGGATGATATTACTGCGGTAGAGGAGTTCATAAAACGATTTATGACTAAAATAAATAACCTGTGACCGCCTACGACGAATTGTATAAGCAGAAATACCTCCACGACATTTTCGTGAATTTGTTAGACTCTATAATACTTATACCCTCGGCAGCAAGTAGCTAGTACAATCAATAATTCAATCACTCTTACCTGCCAGAATTTTATACGCCGCACTCCTCCAAATGACATCTCAGCCCAGTGCCCTGTCCACAAATTGTATAACATATAAACCAGTAAAGAAAACGAGATAAGAAATGGAATAAATATCACTATTGCCTGTACCGTAGATGAAAGTCTATCAATATATAACAGGAAATAAGGAAGGAATATTAGAACTGATGTTATTAAAGAACTCAATAATAATATGCCCGCAGAAAAAGCGTCCCGATTCAGTAATGCAGTTATTATGCACAGAATCAAGGTCAGCGCATTACAAATAAAAAGGGCTGGCAAATACATTCTTAAAAAAATCGGTTTTTTAGGCATAGGTATAATTGGGATTACAGCTTTTTTGAGGTGTAATAACGATCTTTTTATACTCGTTATTTCAATGCACCATTGGTTTGGAAAAAGAGCATAAAAAAAGGCCGCATTGCTGCGACCTGCTTAATGCGTTGCAAAAAAGAAAGGTCACATCTTTGCGACCTTTCGGCGTGGACTGGAACCCCCAGATATCGAACCTGGATGGAGTCGATGTCCAGGCCGTCGAAGCCTTCATAGAGCGATTTCAGATAGAAATAGGAAAGCCTTAGAAAATCGATGGGCTGCTTTCCATCTAGGATTGCAACCCTTTCCCTTTGTTCAAAAAACTTGTGATAAATTCGAGGATACTTAAAGGACCTTAGATGGAGAAAATCCTGAAAATTCTTTTGATCGTAATAGTAGTAGCTGTTATTGCCTTATTGGCATTTTATATGTTGTTTATTTATCTCATGGGACGTGGTTTTGTACATGGCAATTAGATAAGCTGGCCTTACTAATAATGCCTTACACGATAAGCGACTTTTGGTAGGCTAAAGAGCATCCACTTTGGCTTTTCTATACTATGGATTGAATATTTTCAACCTTATTCTATGATCCACCATATTCTGACAATCACGGTGTTAGCAATAAGAAAAGGCCACATTTCTGTGACCTTTTAGCTGTGGTGTGGGGCGGGATCGAACCGCCGACACAAGGATTTTCAGTCCTTTGCTCTACCGACTGAGCTACCGCACCGCTTGACTCATCTTCCTTACCGGAAGGGAGTTCCCCGATTGGGGTAGCAAAAGTAAGGCATTCCCCGCAAGTTTCCGAATTATCAACAGGAAATCCTCAAAAAAATGCGAAACAGGTCCTTGATGTTATGGGTCCTGATTTGCAGCCTTTTCTACAAGGTATTCTCCGAAAATCACACCGAAAGAATTACCGGATTTTAAGACCAAAAATGCCTGATTCTTTATAATTTGGATGCGGTTAAAGTAAATATCCTTATGAGCTTTATCGATAAATCAGCCGCAGATCTGAAAAAATTCGGGGAGAAGAAAAGCGAGGAATATGCCCATGCTGCCCCCTTTCCCAGTATTATTTTTGACGATTTTTTTATTCCCGAAAAGCTAAAAGAGATCCTGGAAGAATTTCCAGACCTGACAAAAAAGCCTGATATCAGGTTCAATGATGACAACCAGATCAAGCGAGCCTCCCGGGGAGAAGCGAGGTTTGGGGAGAAGACGAAGCAGTTTATGCATTATATGAATTCAGAGCCCTTCCTGGAATTTCTGGAAGAACTCACGGGGATCGAGAACCTCATCCCCGACCCTCATTTTGAAGGAGGGGGATGCCACCAGATCCTGCCTGGCGGCAAACTGGCCATCCATGCGGATTTCAATACACACCCCGCGACAAAGCTGGACAGAAGATTGAATGTACTGGTATATCTGAATGAGGATTGGGAAGAATCTTATGGAGGACATTTCGAACTCTGGGATATTGAAATGAAAGGTCACGTAAAACGGATATTGCCCGTATTTAATCGGATGGCTATCTTTTCCACCACCAGCAATTCCTATCATGGGCATCCCGATCCCCTGACCTGCCCTCCGGACAGGACCCGTAAATCGCTGGCGCTATATTATTATACCAACGGCAGACCGGAAGAAGAGAAGAACGAGACTCATCTTACGCTGTTCAAGGATAGACCCCAGGATGCGGGGAGACCGAAATACAAGAAGCCAAAGGGACTGAAAAAGATCTACCTCAAGCTGACAGGAAAATATTAATGCAATACATCACCACTCCGCCTCACCCGGCACTAACGCCATATATCGACGCCTACTGGTCTGTGAACGGCGCCGGGCATGGCACGGTGACCAACAGGATTCTGCCGGATGGATGTGTGGATATCATTTTTAATGTGGGAGAAGATGACCAGGTCATGAAGAGTGGTAAAGCGTACCTTGTCGGTACGATGACCCGTACCATAGAAAGTATGGTAAATCCGGATACACACCTCGTAGGGGTACGATTTAAGCCCGCAGCTTTTTCTGTTTTTTACAAGTTTTCTTCCCTGCATGAGATCACTGACCGTGCTATCGAATGCGAAAAGGGATTGGCGCCGGCACTCGCGTGTATGAAAGCACCTACGGAGGGATGGAATAAGTTTTTCCTGGAAAAGGTGTCTGAACCCGGACATGCGCTTTTTCCCATATTGGAAGATATACAGCGTCGTCACGGGCAGGTCCGGGTGGAAGAACTGACCAGACGGCATTTTGTAACAGCGCGTCAGCTAGAGCGGAGCTTTAAATACTACACCGGTATCAGTCCGAAGGAGTTCATCAACCAGGCGCGTTTCCGGCATGCGCTACAGGCTATCCGTCACAGACAGCCAGGGAAAGATCTGGCCGACATCGCTTTTGCCTGCGGATATTATGATCAGGCACACCTCTCCAACGAGATCAGGAGATATTCCGGTACGATGCCCTCGCAACTATAAGGGATACTTTTGTCGTATTTTTCCAAACCGGGGTACTGGGGTCAGAATTAATTTTACTATTATGATAAAATTTGCATACACCATCCTCTATGTAGCGGATGTAGAAAAGGCGATCGCCTTTTACGAACAGGCTTTTGGGTTTACACGGAAATTTGTCGTGCCTGGCGGCGAGTATGGAGAGCTGAGCACAGGAGATACAGCTCTTGGCTTTGCGGCTTTCTGGCTGGCTAAAAAAAACCTGCCCGGGGGATTTATCGAAAGCAACACCAGGGAGAAGCCGCTCGGGGTAGAGATAGCCTTTGCCACCGAAGATGTGGAGGCTGTCTTCCAAAGAGCCGTGACGGCGGGCGCCATTGCTGTCGAGAAAGCAAAAGCAAAACCCTGGGGTCAGACTATAGCGTATGTAAGAGATCCGGATGGATTTCTTATAGAGATTTGTACGCCATTGGGTTAACCATCGCTACATCCCGTATTCGCTGAGGAATTTGATCCGCATGATCTTCAACTGCTCCCAGGTGAAGTTGCCGTCGGAGAGTTCCTGTTGTGCAACCTGCAGACTGCTGGTTTCGCAACCTTTGAAATAATCGATGATCTCCTCCTGCTCGTATTCGTCCAGCATTTCGTCGACGGCGTAGTCCAGGTTGAGCTTGGTACCGCTGGCGGCGATGGTTTCCATGTCTTCCAGCAGAGCGTCCAGACGCAGGTCTTTATTTTTTGCGATGGTTTCCAGGGGGATCTTTTTATCCACCTGTTGTATGATGTATACCTTGTTTACGCTTTTGTTGACGACGCTTTTCATTACGAAGTCATCCGGCTTCTCGATATCATTTTCTTCCACATATTTGGCTATCAGCTCGATGAAGGGTTTGCCATAGCGGAGGGCCTTGCCTTTGCTGACGCCCTGACATTTCTCCAATTCCTGTGTCGTCGTAGGATACAGAGTGGCCATATCCTGCAGGGAGGTTTCCAGGAAGATGACAAATGGAGGGAGCTGTTTCTTTTTGGCTTCTTTTTGACGCAGGTCTTTTAGCAGTTCGAACAGCTTTTCGTCCGTGGAGGTAGTTCCGGAAGCCTGTTCGCCTTCTTCTTCGTCGTCTGCGTTGGCTTCCTCAAACAGGTTGTTGAGAACGATCTTGAAAGAACGGGGCTTTTTCAGAAAATCCTCGCCTTTCTTTGTGAATTTCAGAACGCCATATTCTTCGATATCCTTTTTTAGCAGGTCTTCCAGCAGGAGCTGCCGTATCAGAGAATTCCAGAAATGTTCCGGCTCTTCCTTGCCAATACCGAACTCTGCAATGCCTTCGTGACGGAACATATGTATCTGGGGGGTCAGTTTTCCTGTCAGGATGTTAACGACATAGCCTGTAGCGAAACGTTCGTCCAGCGCCTTGATCGTCTTTAAGACCTTTACGGCATTGTCTTTTGCCTCTACCCTTTCCTTCGGATGGAGACAGTTGTCACAATTACCGCAATTTTCCGTGGTATACTCCTCGCCAAAATAGCTCATGAGGACTTTCCGGCGGCAAACGCCCGTCTCGGCATAACCAACCGTCTCGTTTATAAGCTGTGCGCCTACCTCCCGTTCGCTCAGCGGCTTGTCCTTCATCAGGTGTTCCAGCTTGGCGACATCCTTATGAGAATAATACAGGATACAGTTGCCTTCCAGTCCATCACGACCGGCCCGTCCCGTCTCCTGGTAATAGTTCTCGATGGATTTGGGGATATTGTAGTGAATGACGAATCTAATGTCCGGCTTGTCGATGCCCATTCCGAAAGCGATGGTGGCCACGATGACCTGTACATCCTCGTTGAGGAAAAGGTCCTGTCTTTCGGCCCGCAGCTTGCTGTCAAGGCCTGCGTGATAAGCCACGGCCTTGATACCGTTGGCAACCAGCATATCGGCCAGCTCTTCGGTGGTCTTTCTGTTGAGTGTGTAAATGATGCCGCTTTTTCCCTTGTGCTGTACTATATAGCGGACGATACTCTTGATGGTCTGATCTTTTTTGATCTTAGGCTGTATCTCGTAATATAGATTCCCTCTGTTAAAGGAAGAGATGAATATTTTGGGGTTGCGTAGTCCCAGGTTCTTTACGATATCGCTTTGCACTTTGGGTGTGGCTGTGGCCGTCAGGGCGATGACAGGTATATCGGGGTTGATCTGGTCCATCATTTCCCGCAGACGACGGTATTCCGGCCTGAAATCATGTCCCCATTCCGAGATACAATGGGCTTCATCCACGGCGAAGAAAGAGATTTTCAGATCGCTGAAAAACTCCATATTCTCCTGCTTGGTGAGGGTTTCGGGGGCTACATACAACATTTTGGTGTGCCCGTTGAGCAGGTCCTCATGGACTTCCCGGATCTGCTTTTTATTCAATGTAGAATTCAGGAAATGCGCTACGTTATCCTTGCTGCTATAGCTGCGGACCAGATCTACCTGGTTCTTCATCAAGGCGATGAGCGGGCTAACGATAATGGCCACCCCCTCGCTGATCATGGCGGGCAGCTGATAACAGAGACTTTTTCCGCCGCCGGTTGGCATGATGACGAAGGTGTCCTGCCCGGAAAGCAGACATTGGATAATAGCAGACTGATTGTCTTTAAAGGCGTCGAAGCCGAAGTACTCTTGTAACTGGGCCTGTAGGGAATCTGAAGGATTGGTTTTTGCTTTTACGGATTTGCTACTGACGGCCTTTGTTTTTCTGGTAACGGTTTTTTTAGTTGTGGTTGTTGCCATGCTCGAATGTTTTCCTCCTCACGGTTTACGATAACCAAAATACCCCGAACAGCCGGAAGTAATTATTCACGAGTTATGATTAACAGGTGAATAAAGGCGTTCTGTTCGAATGTTGCTCAGAGCCCGGCCTAAGGGTTGGCGAAGTTACACAAAAACGGGGTAAGGCGCGAGCTGTCTTTGTTAAAAATTGAACGAACTTTCATAAATATAAGAAAAAATAATATGTATTTGTAATAAAAAAATATCAACATAATTATTTGGCATTCAGATTGTAATGATATGAAACCTGGTTAAACCCTATCGAGCGATAAAAGTAAACTCTTAGAGGATGACCAGGATCGCGGATGACGGTAAAAACGAAGGATAATACGTGGATATGACGTAGGTTTGCGAAATCTTTTTATGAGCAAGGGCATCAATATTCTTGAGACAGGCAGGAACACCATTCGAATGGAAGCAGCATCAGTAGCCGCCCTTGAGGGGCTTTTGGATGAAGCATTCGAGAAAGCGGTGAAGCTCATCTTTGCCTGTAAAGGCCGCGTGGTGGTCAGCGGTATCGGGAAGAGCGCCATTATTGCTCAAAAGATCGTGGCCACATTCAACTCAACGGGTACGCCTTCCATTTTTCTCCACGCCGCGGATGCCATCCATGGTGACCTGGGCATGGTACAGGAACAGGACATCGTGCTCATCGTCAGCAAAAGCGGGGAGAGCCCGGAGGTCAAGATGCTCCTTAGCTTTATCCGCAACTTCGGCAACCCGCTTGTCGCCATGGTGGGCAACCTGCAATCTATATTAGCCAAGCAAGCCGCCATTGTGTTAAATACCACGGTGGACCAGGAAGCTTGTTTGAATAACCTTGCTCCTACCAGCAGTACTACCGCGCAAATGGTGATGGGAGACGCCCTGGCCGTGACCTTGATGGAGATGCGGGGTTTTAGCAGCAAGGACTTTGCCCGGTTCCACCCCGGAGGTACGCTGGGGAAGAAACTGTATCTACGCGTACAGGACCTATATATTCATAACGAGCGGCCTCGGGTCCCTATATCCGCTACTCTCCGGGAAGTGATCATGGAGATCACCTCCAAACGTCTGGGCGCAACGGCCGTCACCGACGATGAGGGCGCCCTGCTGGGCATCGTTACGGACGGAGACCTTCGCCGCATGCTGGAGAAAAATATCAATACGGATGGGATGACCGCCAGGGATATTATGACCACCCGACCCAAGACGGTGGAAGTCGAGGCCCTGGCCATCGAAGCGCTGGACCTTATGCGCACATATGATATAACACAACTGGTGGTTACCGGAGCCACCGGCTATATGGGCTTTATCCATTTGCACGACCTGATCCGGGAAGGGATCATTTAAAACGTTTTATGAATAAAAATCACTATGTGGTCATCATGGCGGGTGGTATCGGCAGCCGCTTCTGGCCAATGAGCCGCCAAAACTTTCCCAAACAGTTCCTGGATATTCTGAACACGGGAAAGACGCTGATCCAATGGACCTTTGAACGCTTTGCCTCATTTATCCCCGTAGAGAATATCTACGTGGTGACATCCAATGAATACAAGGATATTGTACGGGAACAGCTGCCGGAATTGCCCAAGGAGAATATACTTGGAGAGCCTTCCCGGAAGAATACCGCCCCCTGTATTGCGTACATCTCTTTCAAACTGCAGCAGAAAGACCCGAAAGCTTCCCTTATCGTCGCACCCGCCGATCACCTGATCCTGGATAAGAAAGCCTTCACAAAGGTGTGCCTGGAGGCGCTGAGCTTTGTGGGTAAACATAACGCTTTTATCACATTAGGGATAAAGCCCACCTATCCCAATACCGGATATGGTTATATCCAGCATGAACAGCATTCCGTATCAGACAATGTTTATAAGGTAAAGACCTTTACCGAAAAACCCAACCTGGAACTGGCCAAGACTTTTTTGGCCAGCGGTGATTTCCTGTGGAATGCCGGCATTTTTGTCTGGCAGGTAAAGAATATCATCCAGGCTTTTGAGAAATATCTCCCTGAGATGTACGATGTCTTTGCTGCCGAAAAGGATAAATTCAACACGCCTGGTGAAAAAAAGGCCCTGGAACATATCTACCCTCTCTGTACCAATATCTCCATCGACTTTGGCATTATGGAAAAGGCAGACAATGTATATGTCATCCCTTCCTCTTTTGGCTGGAGCGATCTGGGTACCTGGAACAGCGCGTACGAAAATCTTGAAAAAGACTATCTGGCCAATGCCGTTGCGGGTGACAACGTGGTGGTGATCGACGCCACCAGATGCGTGGTAAAGGCGCCCAATGACAAACTGCTGGTATTGCAGGGCCTCGATGACTTTATCGTCGTGGATACCAAGGATGTACTGCTGATCTGCAAACGTGAGAAAGAGCAGGATATCAAGGAATACGTGGCTGAACTGAAACGCAGCAAAGGAGATCAGTACCTGTAAGGAAGGTTTTGTATATTCGTTGAATGTCCCCCCATCCTCTCCATAATATCCTTTTCCTGGATATCGAAACGGTGTCCCAATATCGTTCGTTCGACGACGTGCCGGACGAATGGAAAGACCTGTGGCGGCATAAGGCGGAATCATTGTTGAGGGACAAACAGCCCGCTACACCCGAAGAGATCTACGGGCGCAGCGCCATTTATGCCGAATTTGGCAAGATCATCTGCATCAGCTGCGGCATCGTCTCCGGCATGCCTGCGGACAGGAAGCTATCTTTGAAGTCCTTTTCCGGGGACGATGAAAAAACGTTGCTTACTGGTTTCGCCGATCTTCTTCGCAAGTGGGCCCCGGATCACTCGAAGTATCTGTGCGCTCACAACGGTAAGGACTTTGATTTTCCCTATCTCTGCCGGCGTATGATCATACATGGCGTGACCATCCCCGCCGTCCTGAATATTTCAGGAAAAAAACCCTGGGAGGTACAACATATCGATACCATGGACCTCTGGAAATTCGGGGAATACAAAAGTTTTGTCTCTCTCAACCTCCTGGCCCGTACGCTGGGCATCCCTACTCCAAAGGACGATATCGACGGCAGCAAGGTGGGAGAAGTATACTGGACGGAGCATGATCTGCCAAGGATCGTCACTTATTGTCAGAAAGATGTTATCACCGTAGCGCAAGTCTATCTTCGCATACATGGCGAATCCCTTATCCGGGAGGAGAACATCGAACTCAAATAGTATTATTATCATCATGAGCTCTCCATCTATCTCCAGTAAGCTGCCCCGGGTGGGAACGACCATTTTCACTGTGATGAGCTCCCTGGCCGCCGAGCTGGGCGCTGTGAACCTGGGGCAGGGGTTCCCCGACTTTCCCATGAATGAAAAGTTAATAGGGCTGGTGGACAAAGCGATGCGCAATGGGTTCAACCAATATGCGCATATGCATGGTTTACAATCCCTTCGGGAAGTGCTGGCCGGGAAGATCGAATTCCTCTATGGGACTTCCGTCGACCCTGCCACACAGATAACCATTACACCGGGTGGAACATATGCTATATATACCGCTCTTACTACTATATTACGACCAGGAGATGAAGTGATCGTTTTTGAGCCCGCGTATGACAGCTATATCCCAAACATCGAGATCAACGGCGCCATCCCTGTACGGATACCGCTGAGTTTCCCGGACTATCATATCGACTGGAAGGAGGTACGCCGGCGGATTACGCCCCGGACAAGAATGATCCTGCTCAACTCGCCCCATAACCCCACCGGCTCGGTGTTGCGGGAGGAGGATATCACCCAGCTGCGGAACGTGGTAAAAGACAGCCAGATATTTATACAATCGGACGAAGTATACGAACATTTAATTTATGACGGGGTACCCCACCAATCGATCCTGCGCTACCCCGACCTGCTGGAAAGGAGCTTTGTCTCGTTTTCCTTTGGCAAGGTCTACCACTGCACAGGCTGGAAGCTGGGCTACAGCATCTCATCTCCCGCGCTGATGACTGAGTTCAGGAAGGTCCACCAGTTCAACTGCTTCAGCTGTCATACACCTTCACAGGTAGCTTTGGGGGAATTTCTCACGGATAGGAGCACGTACCTGGAGCTTGCCCCTTTTTTACAAGGGCGGCGTGATTATTTCCAGGATCTGATGAGAGCCACACGGTTTACCCCCCTCCCCTCCTATGGCAGCTATTTTCAACTGTACCGCTACGACCGGATCAGCGATGAGAGCGACAAGGATTTTGCTATACGTATCACAAAGGAGTACGGCGTGGCAGCTATCCCGGTGTCGGCATTTTATACGGAAGGAAAGGATGACAAAGTTGTGCGGTTCTGTTTTGCAAAAAAAGAGGAGACGTTGCAGCGGGCTGTGGAACGCCTGATCAAAATAAAATAAGGTATGATACGGATATGCGGCGGGATATTGATCTGTTTGTTTATGATAGGGTGTGGTGGTGAAGAAAATAAGAAGATCACGGTTTCCGACACGACAGTCTACACGGGGGCAGAGACGGATACGGTAGCCGGCGTCGATACGGCGGCGGTCATTGCCTATTACGATATACCAGCCGCACCGGAACTGACGGCTCACTCCATTCATCTGCAAAAAGGCGTGGACCTTAGCCTGCAGGTGCCGGGCGGATTCAATATCTGTGTTGCCTATGAGGGATTGCGCAGACTGCGCTTCCTTACCAAAAGTCCGGACGGACGTCTGTTCGCCACGGATATGTTCAATACCAGCGACAACAAGAGAGGCCGTGTGTATGCTTTTGAAGACTGGGATAGTGCGGCCCATGCCTATCGGGGTATCCGTACTTTTTTGGACGGACTCCATAATCCCAATCAAGTGGCTTTTTATAATGATAAAGGACAGGATTATATCTATGTTTCAGAAACAGGAAAGCTGAGCAGGTACCCTTATCATGCCGGGGATACTGTGCCTTCGGGTCCTGCGGAGCAAATAGCTGCCTGGCCTGATTACGGCCTGGACTATAAATATGGCGGATGGCACCTTACCCGGAGCCTCGCATTCCACGAGGGGAAACTGTATGTCAGTGTGGGCAGCAGCTGTAATGTCTGTATCGAGAAGGAGGACGTGCGGGCTACCATCCAGGAAATGAACCCGGACGGCAGCGACCGGCATACTTTTGCTACCGGTCTTCGCAACAGTGTCGGGATCAAATGGGTGGGTAACAAGCTGTGGGCTACCAGCATGGGGAGGGACCTGCTGGGGCCCGACAGACCGGAAGACCTGTTCCAGACCGTCAGCCGGAATATCCATTACGGGTGGCCGTATTATTTTCAGTTCAGGGGTCATATTTATGATGATACGGCGATGCAACGAGCTGCAAAAGAGGCAGGCCAGGCCATACCCGGGACGCCTCCCCTGGCCCAGTGCGGCTTCCTCGCTCATTCGGCGCCATTGGGATTTGATCATTTTTCTCATTTTTCCGACAGTCTGCTGAGCGATGTCTTCCTGGTGGCATTGCATGGCAGCACTACAGTATCCCGGCAGCGGGGCAATAGTATCGTTGCAGTATATGCATCCGGCCGGTATGTACCCATTGTGGATGGATTTCTTACTGGCCGGACAGAAGCGGACCGTAAGGGAAGACCCTGCGATGTGATGATGAATGACGCGCGGTCCTTCTTTTTTACAGATGACAAGAATGGGGTTCTTTACTATGTATGGAAAGATTGATCTGAAAAACAAAAAAATAATTATATGGCTACTATCGACACTGTCGTATTCGATCTGGGCGGCGTACTGATCGACTGGAACCCGGAATATCTTTACAGGGAGGTCTTTCCGGACGAATCTGAGCGGCGCTGGTTCCTTTCCAATATTACCACGCCTGACTGGAATGAAGAGCAGGACGCAGGCCGGACGCTGCAGGAAGGGACGGAATATCTCGTACGCAAATTCCCCGAACACGAAAAGAATATCCGGCTTTTCTATGATCGATGGCAGGAAATGCTTGGCGGCCCGCTGCATGAGACGGTGGAGATCTTCCGGCACCTGAAAGAGATCAGCAAAGTACGGCTGTATGCTCTCACTAACTGGAGCGCGGAAACCTTTCCCATAGCGTTGGAGTTATATGAGTTCCTTCACTGGTTTGACGGGCGGCTGGTATCGGGCGCGGAAAAAATAAGGAAGCCCTCACCGGAGATCTATCAATTGCTGATCAAAAGGTTTGATATCGATCCAAAAAAGGCCGTCTATGTGGATGATAACCTCCGGAACGTGCTTCCTGCCAGGGAACTGGGGTTTTGGGGCATTCATTTCCAAAGTCCGGCGCAATTCCAGCAGGAGCTGGCAATGCTGGGGGTGTGGTAGCCGGCCAGCGGTCCGTAGGACCCGGGAATGAGGATGATCTTATTTCAACAGCTGATAAACGATAAGGCTCATAATATAGGCAAGGCTTGTCATATACACCAACTGGATGGCGGGCCATTTCCAGCTGCGGGTTTCCCGGCGTACGACGGCCAGCGTGCTCATACATTGCATGGCCAGCACATAGAATACCATCAGGGAAAGGCTTGAAGCCAGGGTATAGACAGGCCGGCCGTCCTGCCGGCGGGCAGAGCGCAACCGCTGCTGCAGGGTCTGCGGGTCTGCGTCCTTACCGCCTTCCACACTGTACAAGGTTGCCATGGTGCCCACGAACACCTCTCTTGCCGCGAAGGAAGTAATAAGGGCAATGCCGATCTTCCAGTCATATCCCAGGGGATGGATAATGGGCTCTACTACTTTACCCAGGATCCCGGCATAAGAATTTTCCAAACGCTCTGCCTGCCGCTCTTTATCCAGGTCCGCTGCCCGATCGGGATGCAGCCGTACTTGTTCGGCGTATTGCTCCTCCACCCTGTTCATCCGCTGACCGGGGCCAAAGGAGCTGAGCGCCCATAAGATAAGACTGATGACAATGATCACCTTCCCCGCATCCACTACGAAGATCTTCGCCTTATTGATCATGGTGACGAGCACGTTATTCCAACGGGGGGCGCGGTAAATGGGCAGCTCCAGGATAAAAAAGCTTTTTTCCTTCAGTTTTATGAACGTCTTGGCCACGTAGGAGACGATCATGGCCATAAAGAGCCCCAGCATGTAAAGTCCCATCATGACGAGCCCCTGAAGGCTGAAAATACCCAATACACGTTGGTTGGGAACGGCGACGGCGATCAGCATGGTATATACGGGCAGCCGGGCGCTGCAGCTCATGAGGGGCGTGATCAGGATGGTAAGCAGCCGCTCTTTTTTATTCTCGATATTACGGGTGCTCATGATCGCGGGTACGGCACAAGCAAAACCGCTGATCATCGGCATGACACTCTTGCCATTCAACCCCACTTTTCGCATGAGCTTGTCTGTAAGGAAGCTGATTCGGGCCATGTAACCAGTGTCCTCCAGCACAGTGATCAATCCGAAAAGGATCATGATCTGGGGTACGAAAACGAGGATACCGCTGAGGCCGGCCAGCAGTCCATTGATGAGGAGGTTGCTCCACCAGGATTCGGGGAGCATATGACTCAGCCAGGCCCCCAAGCGGGAAAAACTCCAGTCGATGGCGTCCATGGGATATTGAGCTATCCAGAATACGCTTTGGAACAAGAGGAAGAGTACTCCCAGTAAAATAATGTAACCCCAGGTACGGTCCAGGAATAATTTGTCCAGTTTTTCAGTGAACAAGGTCTTCTGCAAGGGGTCCGGCTCGGACACCGTATGCTGCATGATATTCTTGATGCGGCTATAACGCTGCATGATCTCGTCAGCCTGTATCCTGGTATGGTTGAAGGCATGGATGCTTTCTATGTGCTCGATCTTATCCTGAACTACCTGGTCGAAGTCGAAGCTTTCGTGGTTGATCAGGTAGTGGATGGCGGTGTAGTCGCTGATATCCCTTCCATTGAAAAGCGCTTTTACGTCCCTTATCGCACCGGTGGCAAGGGCATTGCCTGCGATAAAATCCCTTGGCGGCGCCTGGCGAAGCTGACGGGCCCTCAGCTCGATGATCTTTTTAAGTTGCGGAATGCCTTTGTTCTTCCGGGGGTTTACGGAGACGACGGGAATGCCCAACTCCCGCTCCAGCCCTTCCACATCGATGTCGATGCCTTTGGAAGCGGCAAGGTCCATCATCGTGAGCGCTACCACTACGGGTATTTTCAGATCGATGATCTGGCTGCAGAAGAGGAGGTTTCTTTTCAGGTTGGAGGCGTCTACTAGCAGGACTACCATGTCGGCATGGATGCCCGGGTCCTGGCCTAACAGTACCTTATAAGTGACCCATTCGTCGGCGCGTTTGGGATAGAGACTATAGGTACCCGGCAGGTCGATGATCTGGACGGAGTGGCCGGGTGAGAGTTCCGTGGAACCCGTCTTTTTATCGACAGTGACGCCAGGAAAGTTGCCTACTTTCTGGTTCAGACCGGTGAGGGCGTTGAAAAGCGAGCTTTTCCCAGAGTTTGGATTGCCTACCAGCGCGATATGAAGATTGTTCTTTTTCTGTTCCACCCGACTAATTCAGCCTGCAAATGTAGGTGATAATTACGGTTGTGGTTTACGAGATCGGGAGGGATTCCGGGGTTTAAAGTGTTATTAGTTTTCCGTTCTCATATAATGGAAGCACCGGCGCTACGTCGGGCGTTAGGCAATAGCGTATGTCCTTTTCCAGCCCAAAACCCGAAAGCCGTTGATAATGAGAGGCATTTTTTGCCTTCATAAACTCGTACAGGTCCTTTTTTGCATCCTGGTATAGCGTTTCGGCGATCTGTGAGGAGTCGCAATTGATATAAAAATGCTTCTTTACCTTATTGATGACGGCGCCGGCGAATAGCATGTCTTCAATATTGACCCGGTCTTTCCAGGCAGCGCAGGCCAGTACGACAGGTTGACCCTGGGTTGTGAGGTAGTCGCAGACTGCGCTTAGATTAGGAAAGGAGCCTGTGATGATCTGTCCGGCGCCTCTGTCCAGGGCCATATGCAATAATTTGGTCCCATTGGTAGTGGTGAGTACCAGCGTCCTTCCGCCGATGAAATCGGTAGGATATTCAAAAGGAGAGTTACCGTGCTGTAGCCCCTCAGCTATCTTGCCGTCCCGCTCGCCGGCGGTGATGCCATCGATCTGCCGTCCTAATTCGATGCATTTTGCAACACTATCTACAGGAATAACGCATTTAGCGCCGTTGTGTAATGCCGTTGCGATCGTTGAAGTGGCCCGGAGAACGTCAATGATCACCACGATGGCGTGGTTTAGATCATACAGGTGCAGTAATGCTGGTGATAAAGCCGTATATAAGCTGGGTCTGGAATTTGTCATAGCGGAATGGTCTGCAAATGTAAGCTTTATAAGACGGTTATTTGTCCAAAATAAACTTCCATTTTTCCGACTCAGCGTATTCCCGGATCATATGATTGCGTAATTCCAGTAGTTTTTTTAGATAATCGGTAAGGAAAAGGCGGTTGGCGAGCTTGCCCAGCCCTCCATACGGGGACTCAAAATGAAAGAGGTCGATAACGAGCGTTCCATTACCGATGCTTTTAAAGTGATGTTCGTGTTTAAGGCTTTTGAAGTCACCTTCCACCATCTCGTCAGTAAAAGAAAGGGGTCGGTTCATAGCTGTAATGCGGCTGCGAAGTATTCGGGTCTTAAAGAAATGCCGGGCTTTCCATGTCACCGTCTCGTCGGGTCCGATGAGGCCGGAGACAGTACCGGCAATCGCTTCTTCCCCGGTGTGTGCCATAGATTTTCTATGGAGGTCAATGCTTCGGCAAAGATCAAAGACCCGCTCGGTAGGGGCGGCAACAAACGTTGTCAGGTGAATAGTGGGCATGGCATAATAAACAAGAAAAAATCATTCCAAGGTTTGGTTTTGCCTGAAAAAAGCCATGCCGGGGGCGGATTCGACCACTACCCGGAGGGTGATCAGCTGAAGGGAAGCTTTACAACCTTGGCCAGCAGCAGCTTATCCCGCACCTTGATATAGATGGTAGTATCGAGCTTGGAGAATGCTGTGCTGACATAACCCATGCCGATAGCTTTTCCCAGGGAAGGGGATTGGGTGCCGGAGGTTACTTTTCCGATGGGTGTGCCGGAAAAATCCTTTATCTCATAATCATGCCGGCAAATGCCTTTGTCTATCATTTCGAAGCCAACCAGTTTCCGGGAGACGCCTTCTGTCTTTTGTTTTTCCAGGATGGGTCGGGCGGTAAAATCCTTGGTGAACTTGGTGATCCAACCCAGACCCGCTTCCAATGGAGAGGTAGCATCATCGATGTCGTTGCCATAGAGACAATAGCCCATTTCCAGACGAAGGGTGTCCCTGGCGCCCAGGCCGATGGGTTTAAGACCCTGGGGGCCGCCGACCTCGAAAATTTTATTCCAGATGGTGGCTGCTGCGTCGTCCTTGTCCTCGAAGTATATTTCGATGCCGCCGGCTCCTGTGTATCCTGTGGCGCTGATGAGTACATTGTCGACCCCCGCGAAACGGCCTTTTTCGAAAGTATAATATTTCAGGTTGAGGATGTCGATGTCTGTGAGGGCCTGCATGATCTTTGTTGCATTGGGTCCCTGGATAGCCAACAGACAGGTCTTATCGGAGATGTTATGCATCTCTGCCTTATGGGTGTTATGTTTTGAGATCCAGTTCCAGTCCTTTTCAATGTTGGAGGCATTTACCACCAGCATATAGACATTATTGGGCTCCAGGCAATATACGATGAGATCATCCACGATGCCGCCCTGATCATTGGTGAGGGCGCTGTACTGGGCCTTGCCAGCAGTCAGCTTGGATGCGTCGTTGGTCGTCACCCGCTGGATCAGGTCCAGGGCATGATCTCCTTTCAGGATAAATTCGCCCATATGGCTTACGTCAAAGATGCCGGCGTTATTACGGACGGTCTGATGTTCTTCATTGATACCGCTGTAGCTGATAGGCATGTTGTATCCGGCGAATTCGACCATTTTTGCGCCGAGGGCAGTATGGAAAGATGTGAAAGGAGTGGACTTCATACGAAGGTTTTTTTAGCGCGGCAAAGGTAGGGGATTTGGCTGGTTGTTTGAATTAACAGGGATAGAAAGGGTTGATTGCAGGACCTGACGGTCCTGCGTTTGGTTAGACGCTAAACTATTGTCCTTCGGACAGCCTCGCTGTGCTCGGCTCTGCTGTGCTCGGGCAAGCAAAAAAGGCCCCCGGCGGATGCCGGAAGGCCTGTGTTCCAACTTCAACCAACTATTGAAATAGTGCTGATAGCAGATATAAATGTGCGTCCGTGACAGCGTGCAGCGCAGCCGTCTTTTTTACGGTGTCGGCTGTGGGTGCGGGGCGGGTGGATTTGGGAGTGTGGTAACGATAGCCGGGATCTTCGTCCGAATTCTTGTTTTCGTCGTTCTTTTTTTCTTCCTTTCGATCGTCTCTGTCATCATTATCCACTTTTCTCCTATCGGTGCGGACGAGTCCGTCACCCGTCATGATATATTCCACGTCCTTGGACCATCCGTATTGGCTGCCGATGTTGACGTCGTCTTCCCATTCACGGCCCCAGTCGTCGTCCCAGTTCTTACGTTTGTTCCAGCGGATATGACTGTTGTGCACATCCACGTTGAACCAGGAGTATTGATCGACGGTGTGGCTGACATAGATCTTTTTTCCCACCGGTATGGAGACGACCACCAGGACTTGCTGATTACGGAATTTCTGATTGCGGGAAACGGTGAATCCCTGGGGGAGATAGAGGATACTGTCGGTCTGTTGTACGGAGAACCGGATTTGCTCAGCCAGCTGCCTGGCTATATGGCCATCGCTTCCATGACTGAACTTCAGCAGTTTGACACGATAGCTGGAGTCTTCACTTTTCACCAGGTTTACCCGTACGGTATTGAGGACAAAGCTGTCGTCATTGAGGTTATAGAACGGGGTATCCCTATCCCAGTTGAAATCGAACCACCAGTCGCCGTCGAAATAATCGTGTTTTCCTTCCGTGGCTTTTACGATAAGCTTATTATGGGAAGGGCGCGACAGGGTCAGTTCTTCTTCCACATGCTGACGGGACCGGAAGTTGTTCATGATCACGCCGGCCAGTGCGATGGTGCAGAACAGACCGATGACCCAAAAGGTAAAGAAGGTATAACCCAGGTAGTGCTGACGGGACCGGACACCGGTGATGCGGCGGATCAACCAGGTCAGGAGGGCGATCACAGGGATCACGAGGAAAAGGAAAAAGCTTGCCCAGGCCAGAAAGTTCTGCCAGAACCCGGTAAGTATATAATTCTTGATCGTAAGGATGCCCGGGCCCCGGAAGACAAGGCTTATCAGGACCATGATCAGACAGAAGGCGATCAAGCCGGCGATGAACAGGAAAAACGCTTTAAACAGCACTCCGATGGCGCGTCCGATGCCGCTGCCGGTCCTGCGGGCGGCGGGATATGCTTCAGAAGCGAAGTTCTGGGTACTTTGTTTCACCTGTTCGCCTGTCTTTTGAAAGGTAGATTTCATTTCCGCGCCGACATTTCCCGCTTTTTTAGCAAAACTGTCCAGGTCGCTCTTGATCGTATTCTTGATCGACTCAATGTCTACTTTTTCACCACGCATTTCCAACTTTTCAGAGGCAGAGGTCGCCTCGGGGAGAATTACCCATAAAATGATATAGCTGATGAACAGAGTGCCGCCAAAGCCGCCTGTAATGAATGCAGGACTGTCCCAATCAAACCAGATATGACGGAAAATAGAGGTAAGGACGCTCAATATCATCGGCAGGGCGAAAATGAGCCGGGGGATCCAGACATCGATGTGAAAATAGGCTGCCAGACCGCTGGCTACACCAGCAATAACCCTGTCATCACGGTTCCGGTACAGCCGTTTGCGGGCAGCCGGTGGTAAGGTCTTGGTAGGCAGGACTACCCAAAGTATGATATACAGTAAGAAGCCGGCTCCCCAGCCAAAGGTGATCAGGATGAATATGATCCGCATGATGGCGGAGTCGATGCCCATATAACTGGCCAGACCGGCGCACACGCCGCCTAAGATCTTGTCGTTGTCTGAGCGGTAAAGCCTGCGGGGTTCGCTGCTGGTGTATTGCGAGGATTGTTGTTCCTGGGAGTAGGTCCCCTGTCCTGCAGCGGCAGCGGCGGGTTCTTCATCTCCAAAGTCTTCGGGTCTTCCCATGCTCGTGATGATGGCGTTCACGTCATCGTCCGTAATACAGGCTGCGCCTTTTTTCAGGGTTTCAGAGAAAAGCTCGGCAATGCGATTTTCTATATCGCTGATAATTTCATCCCTACCTTCTTCATTAGCGAAATGCCTGCGCAGACTTTCAATGTACTGCTGCAGTATTTCATAGGCGGTTTCCTCGATCGGCACCACCCGGCTATGAAAGTTTATGTTGATGATCTTTTTCATTTGAGTTGTATTTGAAGGTTGAAATTGAAAGACTGGGGTTATAGGTTCTTCAGCTTTTTTTGTTGGCCAGGGTGTGGACGGCATTCGCCAGCTCGTTCCAGGTGGCTTCCAATTCGCTGTAGAAGGCCTCTCCCTTTGGCGTCAGGGAAAAATATTTGCGGGGAGGTCCGGAATTGCTCTCCACCCAACGGTAGGTGAGCATGTCTGCATTCTTCAGCCGGGTGAGCAGGGGGTATAGGGTACCTTCCAATATACTCAGGTTGGCGGCCTTCATCTCTTCCACAATATCCGAGGGGTAGGCCTCGCCGCGCCGAATAACCGAGAGAATACAAAACTCCAGGATACCTTTTCGCATCTGGCTCTGGGTGTTCTCAATATTCATACGCTTCGATTTTATGCTTGTACAGTGATATAATCATCTTGACAAACCAAAGATAAGTACAATTTTAGTACTATGCAACACAAAGTACTGAACTAAGGAAGGTAATCTTTATAAACTACTAATAGGGGATAAATGAAAGCCGCTACTGGTGCGGATTTGGGGCACAAAATGACTAAAACGGAGAAAACCTGGGATTACAAGAGTGGTGAAAATCGTCTGATGAATGGTATTGAAAAAGGGAAAATAAGGGAAAACTGGCCCTATGGGTAGATGGTTGTGACGAGAAGCTGCAAATAAACCGCAGAGATTAAAAATCAATTAAAAATTATAACCAAAAAGCCCTAGTTTCGTAGGACCGTAGCTTTTTAAATAGATACACTGCACATTATTGACCCTAAACAAATGATTAGTAACTTCAAAAGCCTTGCTGTCGAGGAAAAGCTCCTTGTTATTGCAAAGTTGATACTCTGTTTCTTAGCAGGCGCCTTGTCTGCCTTTTTATTATTTAAGGTTTTGGGTTTATAAACGTCTTATTTTTTCAGACCTATTTCTCTCAGGCGTTCATCCAGGTATTCCCCGGCTGTTATGTCAGGGTATTGTTTGGGGTGAGCTGTATCGATACAACCCGGAAGGCAAGTAAGGCTCATCGAGCTTTTGGGATGCAGGAAAAAAGGGATGGAGAACCGGCTTGTCCCCCACTGCTTTCGGGGAGGGTTCACCACCCGATGGGTAGTTGACTTCAATTTGTTGTTGGTGAGCCGTTGTAACATATCCCCCACGTTTACAACGATTTGCTCAGGCAATGAGGTGACAGGTACCCATTCGTCCTGTTTGGAAAGGATCTCCAGACCATCAGCGGAAGCGCCTATGAGCAAGGTGATCAGGTTGATATCCTCATGTTGTTCCGCGCGAATGGCAGATCGTGGTTCGCTGGTGATGGGAGGATAGTGAATAGCTCTCAGGATGGAGTTCCCGTTGTGTACATATTGATCAAAATATTTTTCCTCAAGACCGAGGTATAGGGCGATGGCTTTGAGCAACTTGCTGCCGGAATCTTCGAAGGAACGGTAGGCTTTAAAAAAAGTGGGCGTAAAATTTATGACTTCCGTTACGGTTACATTGGCGGGATATTCCGATGCAATGGGGTCGCCATCCACTACGGTCTGTCCAAATTGAAAGAACTCCTTCAGATCGGCAGCTTTACTGCCTTTTGCATGTTCCTTGCCAAAAGAGGTATAGCCTCGTTGACCGGCCAGTCCGGGGATCTCGTATTTCTTTTTTACATCCAGCGGGAGGGAGAAAAATTCTTTTGTATTCGAATAAAGCGCATCAATCATCTCGTCTGTTAAACCGTGATTTTTTACCGCTACGAATCCGACGTCTTCATAAGCCCTGCCCAGCGCATCCACGAAGGATGCTTTTTGTTTTGCGTCACCAGAAAATTCAGCGAGATCTACTACCGGAATAGCCATGGCAAATGTGTTTGTGTTTAGAATGAAGGTTTATGATCAGTGTATTTGTGTATGGGTAAAATTAAAACATTTTGGCACATGACAGAATGCTTTTCCGCGGTCGGATGATAGTTTGGGTGTGGCAGGGCCGGGGAGCATACTTTATGGAGCATTGAGGAGCCTGCAGGGGTAAATGAATGGCCCCGGAGCTGTTGGGCTACCGGGGGCCATGAGCGGGATTTTATGCAGTGAGAATGCAGTAAAAATGTCCGGAAAACAGGGTTTGTGCAATGTAACCTTTACCGGGGGCTTGTCGCCATTGTCGTTACAGCTGCTTGTTCTGTCGCCTGGAGGTCCAGGAGCGCATAGTGCTTGACGTCATTGATAAGGACTTCGTCCAGCAGGCCGATGACGTTCTGATAGTCGGATTCGGGGGAAGGCTTGAGCAATAGCATCATTTCTTTTCTTCCGCCTTTGTAAGCGTGGTCCATTGCCTGCTGCTTGAGACGGATAATATCGCCGATGCCTTCATGCTGGCGGTAGTCTGTAACGCCGTAGCTGCCCTCTTTGAAGGATTGGTCCAGGTCGCCGTTGTAATAAAATATCTTATTGTCTTTGAGGGCGATGAGGGTGAGAGCGGCACTATTTCCCAGCGTCATGGGAGGGCCATCTGCCGGCATGTGCAGCGTGGAGGCTCTTGGTTTGGACCAGGTAGTCGACACCATAAAGAACGTGATCAGGAGGAAGCCAAGGTCCACCATGGGTGTCAGGTCTACACGGGTAGATAGTTTTTTACTACGGCGCACTCCCCGTCGCCGGGAGTGGGGTGCCGTGCTGTCGAGCTCTGCCATAAAATGTTGTTTCTATAGAGAGCCCGAAAGACGGGAATTCCATAAAGGCAATGCTAAAACTCTGCGTTCTTTGGCGTCCTTGGGAAAGCGATGACATCCCGGATATTTGTCATGCCTGTAACGAAAAGCATCATGCGCTCAAAACCCAATCCGAACCCGGCATGAGGGACGGAACCAAACCGTCTCGTATCCAGGTACCACCACATCTCTTCCACGGGGATGTGCATTTCCTTCATGCGCGCCTCCAGTTTTTCCAAACGCTCTTCCCGCTGCGAGCCGCCTACGATCTCACCGATGCCGGGAACGAGGATATCCATGGCAGCGACGGTTTTGCCATCATCGTTCTGACGCATATAGAAAGCCTTGATATCCTTGGGATAGCCGGTGACGATAACGGGCTTTTTAAAGTGTTTTTCCACCAGGTAGCGCTCGTGTTCGCTTTGCATATCGATACCCCAATTCACTTCGTACTGGAATTTTTTCTTTTTATAGGCGGGGGATTGGAGGAGAATATCGATGGCTTCGGTGTAGCTGATGCGCTCGAACCTGTTGTTGACGACAAATTCCAGTTTTTCTATCAGCCCCATCTCGCTGCGTTCGGCCTGTGGCTTTTGTTTTTCTTCTTCGGCCAGGCGTTGTGCGAGAAATTCCAGGTCTTCCCGGTTGTGCTCCATGACATACTGTATGAGGTACCGGATAAAAGACTCTGCCAGGTCCATATTGTCTTCCAGGTCATAGAAGGCCATTTCGGGCTCGATCATCCAAAACTCGGCCAGGTGGCGGGCTGTGTTGGAATTTTCCGCGCGGAAGGTCGGACCGAAAGTATAGATCTCGCTCAAGGCCATAGCGCCGAGTTCGCCTTCCAACTGGCCGCTGACGGTGAGGTTCGTGACGCGACCAAAGAAGTCTTCGCTGAAATCGATGCTACCGTCGTCCTTGCGGGGTGGATTGTCAAAGGGTATGGTGCTTACACGAAACATCTCTCCCGCCCCTTCGGCATCGGAAGCCGTGATGATGGGGGTGTGCAGGTAGGCGAATCCTTTTTCATTAAAGAATTTATGAATGGCGAATGCCAGGGAATGGCGTACGCGGAAAATGGCCCCGAAAGTGTTGGTCCTAAACCGAAGATGGGCGATCTCCCGGAGATATTCCAGGCTGGGTCTGTTTCTTAGCTGTAATGGATATTTTTCGGGGTCGCAATCTCCCAGGATCTCTACTGAATGTGCTTTTACTTCCACTTTTTGTCCTTTACCCTGGGAAGGGATTAATGTTCCGGTGGCTTTCAGAGACGCGCCGGGTGTGATCCTCTTTAGTAATGATTCGTCAAAAGCGCCCAACTCTACTACGATCTGAAGGGTATTGTTGGTAGAGCCGTCATTGAGGGCGATAAACTGGTTGTTACGAAAACTTCTTACCCATCCCATGACTGTGACTTCCTGGTTTTCCGGTGCAGTGGCCAGCAGCTCTTTCACTTTGACTCTTGTGTTGAACATATTTGTTTTTGTTAGGGACGGCAAAGATAAAGCAAGCGGGGGATTGACGTTGGGTGAAAGTTTTGGAAAGTCGTGTTTGGGGCTTTGCTAAATTTGTTGGGAAACCTTGTTGTATGGAAAAGAATTTTTCTGATCTTGAATATAAAGCCTTTATCACTGAAATAAAGGCGAAGGTCTACGAGTCGCAGCACCAGGCGCTGAGACAGGTGAATAAATCGCTGATCAGTCTTTATTGGGAAATAGGTCAGCGCATCGTCGAAAAACAGGAAAAGCATGGATGGGGGAAATCTGTAGTGGCTAATTTATCAAAGGATCTTCAAAATGAGTTTCCCGGGGTCAATGGGTTTTCCTCGCAGAATCTTTGGTATATGCGGAAGTTTTATAAGCGATACCCAATTCTCCAACGGAGCGTTGGAGAAATTGGATGGGGACATAATATTGCTATCATGAATAAATGCAAGAGTTTGGAAGAGAGCCATTTCTATATGGAAATGACGAGAAAGTATGGCTGGACAAGAGATGTTTTGATCCACCATATTGAAGGTCGGAGTTATGAGCAATATCTATTGGGTCAAACTAATTTTGACAAAACATTACCAGATAAGTATAAACACCAGGCTAAACTGGCTGTTAAAGACGAGTATAACCTCGAGTTCCTGGAGTTGACTGAAAAGCACAATGAAAAGGAGCTTGAGCTGGCCATCATGATGAACATGCGCCATTTTTTAAGTGAAATGGGCGGAGATTTTGCCTTTATAGGAAACCAATTCAAGCCGGAATATGCGGGAAAGATGAGCTTTTATCTGACGGCCCTTAATGAAAAAGTTAAAACGGAAGATGAGTCGGCCTCTATCGGTATTATCATTTGCAAGGATAAGGACAGGACCATCGTGGAATATGCCTTGAAGGAGGCCTCCCATCCGATGGGAGTAGCGTCTTACAAAGTGACCGCCGAATTACCTCACGCATTTAGGAAGTATCTGCCTTCTCCTGAGGTGATAACCGGAAGTGTATCACATATATTCGATGTTTTAGTAAAATAACCAGGGAACAGGGACAACTGGCAGTATGTCGGTATTTATGGGGTTATTTGTAAAATAAAAAGGTCATTCGGGGCGGAAGAAAAGAAAAACCAGCTATTTTTGTTTACGAAACCCCCTGTAAGACAGGTGGTTTTAAAAATTTTTTTTGATTTTTCCTTTTTTATGCTAAAATTGCAGTGGAATTAAGCTGATCAGTTTCTCTTATCCAATGCTCACAGCTCATCAGTTTTAACTCATTCCGTTCATCATAATAATCAAAATTCATTTTTCACATTTTCAATTAGACAGGCCGGACTGTTTGAGAATGGTGTTCAACTCTCAAGTTATTTTATGTACGATATTCTCCAATTGAACGATATGCTCGTTCCTGAGCTGCTCGATATCGCTGAGCAATTAAAAATCACAGGCGCTAAAAAGCTGGATAAACAAGAGCTGGTATACAAGATACTGGACAAGCAGGCTTTGACCAGCGATAGCAAGCCTGAAGCGGCCGATGACAAACCCAAACGCAAACGAATTATAAAAACAACGACAGCCAATAGCACTGAAGAAGCTATTGTCGAAAGCGGGCTGGAAGAAAGACCCAAAAAGACAGACGCGAAGAAGGATTCCCGCAAAAAGGAAGAAAAACCCCTTCTGAAAAAAGTAGGGCGTAAGAAAGAAGAAGCCGAAGAAGCAGCTGCTGCTCCTGCTCCGGTGCCCGCTGCAAAAGCACAACCCGTAAAAGTATCGCCGCCACCTGTTCCTGAACCACATTTGATAGAAGAGGAAGAAGAAGGTGAAGAAGAACCTTCCCGCCAGCTATTGCAGGAGGACTCCGAAGGGATGCAGGATCAGGGCCGTGGTGGAGATTCTCAGGCCAGCAAACTCTATCCTCAGCGCAGGAATGAAGTTTTTAATATCGAATTCGACGGTGTTATCCAGGCCGAAGGCGTACTGGAGATGATGCCCGATGGTTATGGTTTCCTGCGCAGCAGCGACTACAACTATCTCTCCTCTCCCGACGATATTTATGTAAGTCCTTCCCAGATAAAATTATTCGGACTGAAGACAGGCGATACTGTGCATGGCGCCGTCCGTCCCCCTAAGGAAGGCGAGAAATATTTTGCCCTTCTGAAAGTCGAGACGATCAACAGCAAGGGCCCTGAAGAAGTACGTGACCGTGTGCCTTTCGATTACCTGACGCCGCTGTTCCCCTTTGAAAAGCTGAATCTTTTTACGGCCCCCAGCGACTATTCCACGCGTATCATGGACCTTTTCACGCCCATCGGCAAAGGTCAGCGCGGATTGATCGTAGCACAGCCCAAGACAGGTAAGACCATGCTGTTGAAAGCCGTGGCCAACGCCATCGCCGCCAATCATCCTGAATGCTACCTGATGATCGTGCTGGTGGACGAGCGCCCTGAGGAAGTGACAGATATGGAGCGTAGCGTAAAAGCCGAAGTGATCGCCTCTACTTTTGACGAGCCCGCTGAAAAGCATGTAAAGGTGTCCACCATCGCCCTGCAAAAGGCCAAACGCCTGGTGGAATGCGGTCATGATGTAGTGATCCTTTTGGATTCCATTACCCGTCTGGCCCGCGCACATAATACAGTAGCTCCTGCTTCCGGAAAGGTATTATCCGGTGGTGTAGAAGCCAACGCTATGCAGAAACCCAAGCAGTTCTTCGGCGCCGCCCGTAAGATTGAGAATGGCGGCTCGCTCACGATCCTGGCAACAGCCCTGATCGACACCGGTTCTAAAATGGACGAAGTAATCTTCGAAGAATTCAAGGGTACCGGCAATATGGAATTGCAGCTGGACCGCCGTCTGGCTAACAGACGGATCTATCCTGCTATCGACCTTGTTTCCAGCTCCACTCGCCGGGATGATCTCCTGCTGGAAAGGGATGTATTGCAAAGAATGAACCTCCTGCGCGTCTACCTGAACGATATGAATGCGGAAGAAGCCATGAATGAGCTCCTGAAGCGTATGCGCGGAACAAAGAGCAATGAGGAATTCCTGGCCAGCATGAATGGATGAAAGATCAAGGGACAAGGGCGTCGATCTTATTAGCCAACTTTCTGTCCTTCTCTGTAACGACGTTCCCCGCATCATGGGTAGAAAGCCATATCTCCACCTTATTATAGACATTAGTCCATAAGGGATGATGATCCATTTTTTCTGCGGCCAGGGCCACCCGGGTCATGAAACCAAAGGCTTCGGAAAATGTTTTGAACTCGAACTTTCTGTAGAGTTGATGATTTTTTTCCTCCCACATATAGGTGATTTTTATGGTGTATTTGCAAATTGCGGATCCTAAAATATCAGATGCCCTTTATTGCGGATTTTATCCTGTAACAGTTCTGTCACCAGTTGTATGGCAGGCAAGGTCTTTATGCAACTGATCAGATCGCTCAGCTTCTCGTCCGTCACCATATCTCCCTTGAGCAGCCATAAGAAATCCAGGTGCTTGAACTCAGGCAGAAGGTACTCTCCGTCGAAATGATTGTTGTAAAGGAAGTGCTGGAGGGAGTTGTTTTCTTCGTGGAACTCATAAACGCCGAAGAAATATTTCCGCTGTTTTTTTGTAAGCTGTATCTCGATATCGTGATTGATGCGGAAATCAAACCGCAGCCGGTGGTTCAACTGCCAGCAGAACTGGTAGTCCTTCACGGGCGCCACTACACCCAGCAGGCGGGTGCCCTCGAAGAACTCTTCCGTCATGTCGTCTATGTTGAGTTTCAGCTTCATTTCAGAATTGCACAGGTGACTGGAGCGTGTCGTTACCACGTTTGTATCTCACTATTGTGGTATCTCCTTTCTGGAACCTCGACAGGGCGTCCATATATTTTTCCAACGAAGATACCGGATAATCACCCAGTTGGACAATGACGTCGCCGGCTTTCAGGCCGGCACGCTGTGCCGGCCGTCCATCGCTGACCCCATCAGCCCTGACGCCATTCCCGGAAAAGGTATAGTCCGGCATGATGCCCAGGGTGACGGTAAACCGCGGACCTCCCATTTGCATCTCTTTGGTTTTTGTAAAGGCCAGCTTGCCCTTTTTATTGAGGTCTTCCACTATCTGATACACGTATTTTACCACCTGGAGCTCACCTATATAATTAATCTTATCAGGATCATCCGTCGGCTTGTGATAGTCGGCATTAAGTCCCGTGAAAAAGAAAAGAACGGGGATATCCTTCCTGTAGAATGAAGTATGATCGCTGGGGCCTACTCCGCTGCTGTCATAATGAAGGCTAAAGAATTTTTTGTTCTGAGCGTTGTCGCAGGCCTCCGCCCAGATGGGGGAACTGCCATAGCCGCCAATGTTCAGGGCATGTGTACTGTCTTTTAGCCGGCCTACCATATCCAGGTTGATCATATAATTCACCTTGCTGAGATCGATGGTCGGATGGTCTACGAAGTATTTCGATCCAAACAAGCCCAGCTCTTCTCCGGAAAAAGCGATAAACAGATAGTTATTTCCCTTCAGACCGGAAGCTTTTAATAATCTGGCCAGCTCGATGATGGCCGCTACTCCGCTGGCATTGTCATCGGCTCCGTTGAATATCTGTCTTTCAGGACCCCGATAGAGCCCATTGCTGTCCTCTCCATATCCCAAGTGGTCGTAATGGGCTCCGATGACGACCGTGGAGGCTGCCCCATTGTCCAGGTAGCCAATGATATTGTGACCGGTGCGTTTTTTCTCGGTAAAACCTACTTTTAGCTTAATATCCAGGCTGGCGGACTCGTCTTTAAGATATTTTTTCCGGCCTTCCCGGGTGATATAGAACAAGGGAAAGACAGCCGGTTCAGAGCGGTCTTTTGGATCAAAGGCCAGGTTGTCGGCTATTTTGGAGGTATTGTACAGGATCAGGGCTGTCGCTCCCTTTTTGACGCATTCTTTTGCCTTAGACCGGATGGCGCCGGGCAGATCGAAATGCGGGTTGCTTTTATTAGCCTCCAGCAGATCTTTGAGGTCCAGGAACCAGGGATCGCCTTTTTCCTGCAGGGCTATGGCCGGCGTACCGGCGGCGGACCCTACGGCACTGAAGGCAAGAGGAAAGAATTCTTTATTGATAACCAAAGAATTATTGTCGATCATAAAGAACGTTTCCCTGCTGATCTGACGTCCTTCATTGACTTCAAAAGACTGTTTCCAACCATTGTTGTCCCCTTTGGGTTGAAGACCAGATCTGGAAAAACCGATGCTGATATAGTCGCCGGCAGACTGTTCGCCGGGGGTGCCTGTGCGGCGTCCTTCCAGCTTGTCATCGGCCAGGAAGCGGATGTGGGTTTCCAGGTTGGCAAGGGTGATCTTATCGGCTTTTTTTAGTTTTTGAGCAGAAAGGGTCAGGAAAGGCAGGAGCAGGGTAAGTATGACAATCTTGATACGAAGGATCATAAAAATCGGTTTAACAAGACGGACCGGATTCCATCCGGTATGGCAAAGGTAGGGGTCCGGGGGGCTTCTGGGTTAACCCATGATTAATAATTGGCTAAAACTTTTCTACACTCATCTTTTTTCCTTTAGTTTTGCAGATTGCCCTTGCCGGATTGGATGGGGTGTTTTCCGGAGGAAAAAAGGGTATATTGTCAATTTAAAGTATGGCATTACCGCACCTTATTAAGTATGTATATACCAATGGGACCGACGAAGTGATCCGTCGGGGAAAAAAGATCCATGCCATTGGCTATGTCGAACTGGTGGAATACGATGAGCTGTTTGAATCGGTGACCTTCAGGGTGAAGGACGACAGCTATACGACCTATTATAAGGTATACGTGCAGAAGTTCAAGGACGCCAAGACGCTGTCCATTCGCTGCAGCTGTCCCTATAATCTGGGTGATATATGCCGTCATGAAGCGGCTGCTCTTATCCAGCTGCAGGAGCTGCTGGACAGGAATATGCTGAAAGCGGAGGAAGTGTTATACGATCAGCAGCATACCGTGGTTAAGATGAAGTTCATCGACCTGAAAAGTATTCGTCTGCTCTGTAGTGCGGAAACGCTTGGTGAGGCGGAAAAATATCTGCGGACACAAAGGGCGAATATTGAGTATGCCAAGGATGAGATCGTCAAAGCGTCTGTCGAGCTGGAGGGAAAGGTTTACCAGGTGGTGCTGCGGAAGAATGAAGAACGGAATTTTGACACCAGCAGTGATTACCCGGACACAGCTCATCCCTTATGTCTGCCCAAGGTGATCGTCTTTCTTCAGCTGCTGCATGCACATGGCGCTCATTACTTTGACAGTATCCGTAACTGGGATAAAGAAAAGAACAAATTATTAGAAGCATACGGCTATTCTCTCTCCGATGACCTGAAAGGGAAGTTTGAGTTTACCTATAAGGACGGCAAGCCTTTTCTGCGTGTGCTGGATACCTCCATCAAACGCGTGGCCCCTGTGGCTTCAGGCCGTCCCAAGCCTGTCGAGGCCGAGCAGCCCGCCACGCTGGTGACGGAGGAGGAAAAGGCCATCGGCATTGCTCAACGGCTGGGTATCGTGTTCAACTTCAATTACGGCAACTTTCCCGGGTTTGCCCTGGATGCGGTGGCGGGCGAAAGTAATGAAGAACAATCGGCCTACACAGGGAAGGTGGAGAAGATGGACCTTAGTAAATTTGTCAATACGGACCCGTTCTCCGAATTTGACAAACAACTGATCCCTTCTCTTCGCAAGATGCAGGGACCGGAGATCAGCAAATACCTCAACCGCAATTCCCCTTTCAGCGGCATCTGGGAGAATATCATCCATCATGAAGAAGACGATCTGCCGGAAGAAACAAAAAAGCTGATGGTGGAGTACCTGCATCCCAAGCTGAAGAAGCTGTTTGCGGAAGTAAATGCCAATCCCTTTGTTTTCTTTCTCAACGGGCACAAACCTTTTAAGACGACCAATCTCCAGCCCATCGGGCTTTCGTCGGATGTTGTCACGCCTTTTTTCAGCGTATCTCCGGAAAAGGACGGTTTTGAGGTTACCTGCTTTGTAAAGATCAACGGTCAGCCGGTGGAGCTTTCTCAAAATGAATGTAACAGCAGTCTTTTGTTCTTCTATAATAACAACCTGTATTGCTGGAACAGGCCGGAAGATATTGCGCTTGTGGAAAAGTTCTCCGGAAAAGAAAAAAGGGTCATCGATGCTGCCAATTGGGCTCAACAGCTAAGAGAATTTGTCCTTCCCCTCACACGGGAATATCACGTGGACTTCGACAATACCCTGGTAAAGGAGGTGAAGGACGGCGAGCCCGATAAGAAATTGCTGTTACAGGAGAAGGGCGATTACCTGGTATTCCAGCCGCTGTTCACCTATAAGGGATTCGAAACGCGGCCAGGCGGGAAGGACGAGATCATTGTACCCGACGGTAACCAGGTGCTCATCGTGCACAGGAACAGGGAGGCCGAACTGCAGTTCTTCCGCAAGCTGGAATCCCTTCACTCTCAATTCCTCCACCCGGAAAGCGCGCATAGCCTGGCCCTCAAGGGCGCGGACGTATTAAAGAATAACTGGTTCTTCCTCTTTGTGGACGCCATGGAGGAAATGAAAGTGCCTGTATATGGTTTTGAGGCCTTGAAAAACTTCCGGTTCAACACGGCCAAACCGCAGACCAAGATACATATCAGCAGCAATACCGACTGGTTTGACGCGCGTGTGGATATTATATTCGGCGATCAGAAAGTGACCATCGCGGATGTCAAGAAGGCGCTAGCAAACCGCCAGCAATTCGTCCCCCTGGATGACGGTACATTAGGGGTTCTTCCGGAAGAATGGATAAAAAAATACTCTCTGCTATTCCGCGTCGGTGAAGGTCAACGTAACCAGCTTCGTCTGTCGAAATATCATATGAGCGTCATTGATGAGCTGTATGACAATCGAAATGAAGAGGAACTGATCATCCGGCTGGAGGAGAAATACGAGCAGCTGCGGGAGTTCAACCGTATCAAGGAAGTGCCGGCGCCCGCGCACCTGGAACCTATCCTCAGACCTTACCAGGTACATGGCTTCCATTGGCTGAACTATCTGCAGGAAGTGAACTGGGGTGGTATCCTGGCCGATGACATGGGTCTTGGTAAGACCATCCAGGCGTTGTCCTTCCTGCATCATTTCAAGGAAACCCATGGCCGGCTCCTCGCCCTGGTGGTTTGCCCCACCACGCTGATGTTCAACTGGGAAAATGAAATAAAGAAATTCACTCCCGATCTCACCTATCATATTCACCATGGAGGCGACCGTACCCGTAATAAGCAGGCATTGAGCGAGTACAACGTTATCATCACCACCTACGGCACGCTACGCAGCGATATCAAGCTGCTGCTGGAACTGGCCTTTGATTATGCCGTGCTGGATGAGTCCCAGGCGATCAAGAACCCGGGCAGCAAGGTGACGAAGGCGGCTTGTCTCCTGCACGCAAAGCATCGGCTGTGTATGAGCGGTACCCCTCTTCAGAATAATACCTTTGACATATTCGCCCAGATGAACTTCCTCAACCCGGGCATGCTGGGCAGCATCGAGTTCTTCCGGCAGGAATTTGCCGTACCGATCGATAAGTTTGGCGAACAGGACAGGAAGGACCATTTGCGAAAATTGCTCTATCCCTTTATCCTGCGACGGACCAAGGAGCAGGTGGCCAAAGACCTGCCCGAAAAGACGGAAACCATCCTTTTCTGCGAAATGGAGGACGAACAACGGAAAGTGTACGATGCTTACCGCAACGACTACCGGGATAAGATCCTTGGTACGATCGAGACGCAGGGCATTCAACGAAGCCAGCTCACTATCCTGCAAGGGCTGATGAAGCTGCGGCAGATATGTGATTCACCGGCGATCCTCAACGAACAGGACCGATACCCCAATCATTCCATCAAGCTGGATGAGCTGGCGCGGGAGATCACGGAGAACATCGGCGACCACAAAGCCCTTATCTTCTCTCAATTCCTGGGCATGCTGGCCCTCATCCGCGAAAGGCTAAAGGAGCTGGACATCAAGTTTGAGTATTTTGACGGGAGCACATCGGCGCAGGAAAGAGAGCGGGCGATACAAAGCTTTCAGACAGATGATTCCTGCCGGGTATTTCTTATCTCATTAAAAGCCGGTGGCGTGGGTCTCAACCTTACGGCCGCGGACTATGTATATATTGTCGACCCATGGTGGAACCCTGCCGTGGAACAACAAGCCATCGACCGGACCCATCGTATCGGTCAAACCAAGAACATCTTCGCCTATCGCATGATCTGTAAGGACACCATCGAGGATAAGATACTGCAACTGCAGGAAAAGAAACGTGTACTCGCCAAAGACCTCATCGCCGACGATGATGGTTTTGTGAAGAGTCTGACCAGGGCGGATGTAGAATATCTGTTCTCGTAAACGCGAGCATTAAAGCCAGATTAAAAATTCACCGGTAAAAATTGGAAGGTACGGGCGAGGTTCACCCTGCTGGCCCCCTATTTTACCATTGATATATCCCCGATTGCAGGGGAATAAACCCCCTTTTATTTTTGAGGTCCATGGGAAAACACCGCGTTGTTCAAAAACGATATTATGGTAAAGTATGTACTCTTTGTTACGATAGCTTTGTGTTTTCATGCAACTTACTCATTTTCACAGGGAAAGATTAAAGGTTCTCTGAAGGGCGCTGTCGTGGACACCGTGGGGGGTACACAGGCCCTTAGCAATGCCACGGTTGCGCTTATGCCGGCCAAGGGGGATTCCACCGACACGGACTTTATCATTACTGACAAAAAAGGGACGTTTGCTTTCAAGGGGCTGGATTCGGGGACCTATCACCTGGAGATCTCCTACCAGGGGTATGACCCCATCCGGAGGACCATTGTCATTAGCGCTACGTCCCCTGACCATGATCTGGCCATATTATATATGCAGCGCAGCAATGATATGATGCAGGCGGTAGTTGTTCAGCGGCCTCCTATCAGCATCAAGAAGGATACGGTGGAGTACAATGCCGGAATGTTCGCCACCAAGCCCAATGCGGTAGCGGAGGACCTGTTGAAAAAAATGCCGGGTATACAGGTGGACAAAAGCGGTACGGTCACGGCGCAGGGTGAGACAGTCCAGCGGGTGATGGTCAACGGCAAACGGTTTTTTAGCGATGATCCCAAGATGGCGACACGCAACCTGCCTCCTGAAATTATCGATAAGATCCAGGTATTTGACGATCTGAGCGACCAGAGCAAATTCACCGGATTTGACGATGGCAATCGTGTCAAGACCATCAATATTGTCACAAAGAAGGATAAACGGCAGGGCTATTTTGGTAAACTTGCCGCCGGCGCCGGAACGAACGAGAACTATGATGAGGTCGTCAACTTGCATCGATTTGACGGCGAACAACAGATCTCCCTTCTGGGTCAGGCCAATGACATCAATAAGCAGAATTTCACCCAGGCGGATATTTTTGGTTCGGGTGGCGGACGTCGCGGCGGTGGGGGAGGATTTAATGGTGGCGGCGGAGGTGGCGGAAACAGCAGCAGCGGCATCACCACTGTCTGGGCCGGCGGGGCCAATTACCGGAATGCGCTGAACTCCAAGACGGACCTGACGGCGAGCTATTTTTACAACCAGCAGCATGTCTCTGTCGTCCAGCAGGACAGCATCATCAAACCGACCAGCCAGGACACTACCCAAACCAGTGCGGGAAACAATTATAGCCTGTCGAGAAGCGAGAACCACCGGATCTTTGCCAACCTGGAAGAACGTTTTGACAGCAGCAACTCCCTTGTATTCCGGCCCAATGTGACCTTCCAGCACAGCTCACCCAAAGGGTCTTCTTCCAGTTATTCGGTGGATAACTTTGGCAATAATATCAACCAGTCGATCTCCAATAACAATAGCTATACGCAAGGCTTTAATATCAATGGCACCAACCTCCAGGTGCGGCACAAGTTTAAAAAACCTTACCGGACCGTCTCGCTGGACATGAATATAACGTCCAGTGTCAACACCGGCACGGGATTTAACAATGCCATCAATACTTTATACAAGCTGGGCAGGGTGGATACGCTGAACCAGTACTATACCAACTCTTATCATGGTACGACCCTGAGCCCGACCTTATCCTATACTGAACCTATCGCCAAGGACCAGATACTGGAGTTTAATTATAATCACTCCTATACCAACAACAAGACCCTGAACAATACTTTTGATTTTTCCCCGGCGACGCAAGGTTATACGAGATTTGACAGCCTGTTCAGCAACTCCTATAAATTCCTCTCCAATTCGGACAGGTTTACCCTAAACTACCGGATCCAGAATCCCAAGTTTAATTTTTCCGCCGGATCGGGCGTACAATTCACCAATTACAATAGCCAGAACCTTACAAAAGGCATTACGGTGGCTCGCAATTATGTAAATCTCACACCCTCCGTGAATTTTCAGTACCTGTGGTCCCGGACCTCTCATCTCCGGGTGTTCTATTCCGGCAGGACGGGTCAGCCTTCTGCCTCGCAGCTGCAGCCGCTGACCACTACAGGGGACCAGATCAGCTATACAGTGGGTAACCCGGACCTGCGGCCCCAGTTCACCCATAGCCTGCGGGTCCTGTACACCAATTTTCAGCCGGCGAGCCAGCGGGTGCTTTTTGCTACGCTCAACGCCAGCACGACTGTCAACGACATCCAGACCCTTTTCTGGTACAATGCGAAGGGGGGGCAGACAACCACTTATGTCAACCTGAACGGCACCTGGAATGTGTCCGGCTATTTCAATTACGGCTTCCCCCTGAAGAAGCCCAAATCAAATCTGAACTTTATCACCAACGTAAACTATTCACAAAGCCAATCGTTATGGTCGCAGGATTCCCTGTCGGCATTAGCCGGGAACTATCAGCACCTTTTTGTGCATAATACAACCATGACAGAGACGGTGAGCTGGACGACGAATATCAAAAAGAACTTCGATATGAACTTCAGCTCCGCCACCACATATAATATCGCCAGAAGACAGTCGGCCCTTACGCAAAAGAACCCGACCACAGGGAGCAACAATAACCTGAATTATTTTACGGAGGTGCTTTCGGCGGAGATCACGGCCTACACAAACAGCGGCTGGCTGATAGCGACCACTTTCGACTACACGTATACCGACAACCAGGCCAGCGGGTATAATGCCAGCGTACCCCTGTTGAATCCCAGCATCGCCAAACAGCTGTTCAAGAAAAAGAATGGGGAGCTGCGGCTGACGGTGTTCGATCTGCTGAACCAGAATGTGTCTGTGACCAAGTCGGTGAATGCCCAGGGACAGATCACCTACAACCGGACCAATGTGCTGACCCGCTATGCCATGTTGACCTTTACATATAACCTCAACAATTTTGCCGGCGCTAATCAGCGGCGGATGCCGGGCTTCTTCCCCGGCCGTCGTGGCATGGGCGGGTTCCGTGATGGGAGTGGAGGCGGATTCAGGGGAGGGCCGTTGGAGTAAAAAGCAAAAAAAAACCGCCAGACGGCGGTTTTTTTATAATTATTATTTTCTGCGCATGTGGTGATAATCTGTATGAGTCACCGGCGACTGGCCCATTAGGATGACGGACAATATAGTACCCAGGAAACGGGAAATTTTTGAAGAGGGCCTGTATATGTCCTTGTAAATCTTTGCATTGCGTGTGTCGAAAGACATGTGGTCCTTATTCATTTGACATTGGGGTTTTAGATTGTTTTAAGTAGTAATCAGAGTATAATAACAGTATATAACGTGAATGTACAAAAATATTGTACAAGTTATCCACAATACTTTGTTAAACCACGTAATTTTCCTATTGCAAGGGGGCATGAATTGTTGTATTTTGCCGAAAATCCTTTCTATGAGAAACGCTACTATCACGATTGCGACCATGTTGCTTTCGGGTGCACTCTCGGCGCAGGGGGTTTTTTCCAATAAGACCCAATCCGTACTTGAAAAAGTCATCCAGGATTATCCGAATCATTTTCATAACATCAGGGGCGAGTTGATCAGCCAGGCGCAGAAGATGGCTGAATACAAGTCAACCTTACAATTGCCCGGCAGTCCTTCCTCTATGGTGGTGCTGACAGGAAATACGGGAGCTGCGGCCAGTGAAGGCTATAGCTGGACCTGTACTGTCCTGGAAACAGAAAGCTTCGACAAGGCGCGCGAACGTTTTCACAACATTTATGGAGAACTGAGCAACAGCATCATCACGTTAGGTACGCAAAAGACCTTTATCTTAAACGGTCAATATGAAGACCCCGTCCCGGACAAAAAACCCGCCCGGGTCGTCTTTTCCCTTCTGCCCGGCGTCGGCGATTTGAAGAGGCTGCGGGTAGAGCTTTTATTGCGACAGGAAGATAAGGGGTATAAGATATTGCTATCCGTGAATGATCATGATCCCATGCTGGGGGCGATCACTTTGGACTGATCTTAACATCCTCTACTTTTAGGAAATACCAGGGTACGCCCCATTGTCCTTTTCTTAAGAATACCGTCAGGTCATCGTGTGTGTTTACCTGATTGTAAAAACTTTTTGACACGGACAGCTCATTCCCGTCCGCATACTTGCCCCAGGGGGAAAGCGACAAGTAATAGCTGGTGGACTTGCCGCTGCTGATCCGTTTGTGCGTGACCTTTACGTGATAGGCGTGGTCGAATGACCGGTCATACCGGCAATTGGAAAAGATCAGCAGGGAATAACTATACATACCAGCAATGGCAAAGACAATACCATATACTAATACTTTGCCCGAAGTGGCGATTGCCTGTCTGCAGGCGGTGATGCTAATGACCGTGACCGTCAGGGTAATTCCCAGCAACAGCGACCAGGCATGTTGTCCAAACGCATACAGGCTGTAAGCGTTCAGCACCGTTACAAGGGCGGCGAGGATGGTCAAAAAGATCAGGTACACCAGGGACGGATAGGGGCTGCTTTTTGTTTTGTACAGCTTCATCAGACCTTTGTAATACCAGGTGATATATACGGCGATCCAGGGCGCCGCCAGCAGGATGATCATTATTAGGTCAAAAGGCTCCGGATCGAACAATGCCCAGAAAAACAGCAGGGCGCCTGCACCGGTGGCGATATAACTGATCCTTTTAGCCGTCGCCAGCCTGGATGCGCGGTCCTCTCTTGTCAGACCGAACTGATCGTTGTCCAGCAGGGCCTCTGTCTCATTGGCCTTGTCCCGTTCGTCGACATCTTCGTATTTTTCCTGGAACCAGCCGATCAGCTCCTCTCTCCGTTCGAGATACTGAGGCAGCTGTATGGATCTGTCCCCCTTTTTTAATACGATAAAAAAGGTGTTCTTATCTCCTGTACGATAGCCGTCGATCTCTTTTAGTAAGACCGAACGTGTCTTCCGCAGTCGTACGATCCTCAAATTGTACCCATCGATAATGAACAGCGTGCGAATGGTGTCGAGATAGGTGATCGTCCCCAGGCTAATTAAAAAGATGGCCAGGAAAATACCCAGGCCAGCCGGAAAGGTTGGGCCCGTGAAAGCTTTTATAAGAAAGAAGACCCCTCCGATGATCAAGACAGCCCCGAAGACGGCGACAGTGATCCTCCAGCCTTTGGCAATACGATATTCCATGGGGATCAAAATAGATAAATATTGAAATTATTCAAAGTTTTAACCTTGGTTAACCTTACATCCAAGCTGATTAACCTGCCGGGCCGGTGTGTACAGGTATTTTCGTTGTCTATATGGCAACCAAATACTTTTATGCTCTTTTGCTTTGTATTTCAGGGCTGCAAGCGCTTGCACAGTCCGGCGGCAACGTCCATGGCAAATTAAAGGATACAGCAGCGCATGCACCCGTGTCAGATGCCACTGTAACGGTGCTGTACACTCGGGACTCTTCCCTGGCGGGGTTTGGCCGAAGTACAGCCACTGGCGCTTTTCTGGTATCGAGGTTGGGAAATGGGACCTACCGGCTATTGATATCCCATGTGGGTTACAGACCTGTGAGCCGGAGTTTTGTCGTTTCAGACCTGGTAAAGGACGTCGACCTTGGAGAGATCGTCCTCCCGGCGGGCAGCAGCGTGCTGGACTCCGTCACTGTGCGGCAGGAGGCGCCCCCTGTCACTATCCGGCATGACACCATCGAGTTCAATGCCGCCTCATTCCGCACGAAACCCGAGGCAGTGGTGGAAGACCTTTTAAAAAAACTCCCCGGCGTACAGGTGGACAAGGATGGCAATATCAAGGCTAATGGCCAGCAGGTAAAAAAAGTGCTGGTAGATGGAAAGGAGTTTTTTGGGAATGACCCCAAGATCGCCTCCAGGAACCTTCCGGCCGACGTGGTGGACAAGGTGCAGGTGTTCGACAAAAAATCAGACCAGAGCCAGTTTACCGGATTTGATGATGGCAATAGCCAGCGGACGATCAACCTCACCATCAAAAAAGAGAAGAAGCATGGCCTTTTTGGCAAACTGACGGCCGGCGGTGGAGACAGCCGGTACGAATCGAAATTCAATCTCAACCAATTCCGGGACAACCGTCAGCTATCGGCCCTGGGTATGTGGAACAATACTAATAAACAGGGCTTTTCCTTTCAGGATGTGCTGGGCTTTAACAATGGAGGAAGCATGGGTGGCGGGACCGGCGGCGGCAGGATAACAGTAGACGGTAACCAGACCATACCGATACAGGACCTGGCGCAAAACAACCAGGCGATCACCACAACCAGGGCGGGAGGGATAAATTTTAACGACACGTGGAAGGGAGGAACGGAGGTCGGCGGGAACTATTTCTACAACCAGGCAGAGGACCATATCCGGCAAACTGACGCTAAACAATACCTTTCCCCCCAGAACTCCTTTAACCAGGATCACACGGGCGCCACCGACAGGAATAATGAGAATCAGCGAATCAATCTCTTCACCGACACCCGTCTGGATAGTCTTAATTCCGTGAAATTTACCAGCTCTTTTACCTATCAGCGCAGCAACAGTCGTTCGTCCGCCATTGACAGCTCACGTTCCAGGGACGGCAACGAGCTGCTGAATACGGGCGCTTCCAATACAATGTCTCATACCAGCGGGTATAACTGGACAAACAATGCGCTGTTCAGACACAAGTTTTTGAAAAAAGGGAGGACCTTGTCCGCCAACCTCTCCTTTGGTCTGAACAATAGTTCCGGCGGGGGGAAGCTGTATTCGGTGAATCATTTTTATAAAGCAGGGACAGCGGATACCCTCAACCAGGTGTACGACCAGTCAGGGAACGGGAACAATTACGCGGCCGTCATCACCTACACCGAACCCTTGTCCAAAAGGTCGTTGCTGGAGGCGAACTATAATTTTTATCAGAGCCACTCCCTGGCGGGCAAACAGACTTTTGACGCGGACATAACCGGAAAATTTACGGTACCCAATCAGCAACAGACAAGTGATCTCCGTAATACGTATACTTATCACCGGGAAGGGCTGGCTTTTCGTCACCAGCTGGCGGGGCTGAGCTTTACAGCAGGCCTTACGCTGCAGCAGGCTTCGTCCCTGAACGCATTTAACTACATCGGCCAGGACAGCCTGCTACGGCAAACTTTCCGGAACCTGCTGCCGAACGGCTTTATCCAATACGAGATCAATAAATACCGTAACCTTCGTCTCCAGTATACGACCTATACCAACCAGCCATCCCTTACCCAGCTGCAACCTGTGCCGGACAATTCCGACCCCTTAAATATCAAGGCGGGCAATCCGGGTCTGCAACAGGAATATTATCACTCCCTACAGATGAACTACATCGCCTTTGACCCTTTCAGACGAACCAGTTTTTTTGCCATGCTGAACTACAACGGCATACGGCATCGGATCGTAAATGACGACGAGTTCGACAGTGCCGGAGTTCGGACTTCCCGGTCCGTGAACCTGGACGGTCTTTACCAGGCGGGCGGGTTTATATCCTGGGATTTTCCCATACGGGCGCTCAAAAGCACGGTAAATCTAAAAAGCGAGCTGCAATACGATCATAATGCCAGCCTGGTCAACGGCGCCCGGAACAATGGCAATACCTGGACGGCCGGCCAGGGAGCCGACCTGCAATTCTCCTATAAAGAGCTGCTGGATATCAGCGGCGGTGGGAGAGTTGAGTATAATGACGCCCGTTATTCGCTGCAACCGGGACAAAACCAGCATTACTGGACGGAGACATATACATTTGATATCAACTGGTATCTGACGCGGGTGTTAAGCTTTGCCAGCGATTTAAACTATACCCATCGCAGTGGACTCCCTCCGGGCTATAACAGCAGCCCCCTGGTGTGGAATGCGGGTCTGGCGGCACAGGTATTCCGGAATAAGAAAGGGCTGTTCCGATTGCAGGTGTTCGATATCCTCCGGCAGAATACGGGCTTTTCCCGGAACACCAGTCAAAACTATATCGACGACGTATCTTACAAGGTTTTGAATCGGTACTGGCTCCTGAGCTTTACGTACAGCATCAACCGATTTGCCGGACGGGCGGTGAAGGGAGGTATTGACCGGCGGGGGCCGGATATCAAGATCGTACGGTAGATCATCGTTGAAGCTGCACCTTCATCGTCTCTCCATCCACCGGTCCGGAAGTATGCTCGTGGACGATCTTCCAGGCGCCCTCTTTTTTTTCGGCTACCCAGGTCAGACGGTTTTGCAGATGACGCAGCTCCTCTCCTTTTTCCGACACGGCGGCAAACCGTGCGTAAGCAGTGGCGACAGCCATTTCGCCGGCGACCCGGATCCGGATGTCATCGAAGGTGACGACGACCTGTTCTGTCCCCAGGGATGAGAACCAGTCACTCGCCATTTTCCGCCAGGGAGTAAGACCGTCATAGGTCCATTCCCACATGTCGAAGATGCGGACATCGTCATCGAATATAGAAAGGAAGGCGTCGAGGTCCTTGCGGAGGACCGAGGTCTTGTAAGTGTCAAATAAGGATTCGATCTCTTTCATGCTTATTGGTTTATTGACCAGGGTTGTGACCTTCAGGATCATTGTTTGGTTTACGAATATCCATATTTTTCATGCCATACAAAATCGGTTCTTTAAAAACTGTACTACATGAATATCTAAGTGACCGGAAATCTATAGGGTCGTCTGTTATTAAACCTGTTTTACCCGACCTGACTGTTATTAAAGAGATACCATGACTATATGCGTAAGAGATTGCCCCAGACTGAAAGTCAGACGTTGAAAAGATAATTCCTTTATGTGCTCCGGTAGATTGAATTTTGTCATGAAGAATTTGTACTACTTCCCTTTTAACCGGCCATTTATGGCGCTTGCACTCGATCAGTACCAAAAAATAACAATTTAGCGCCTCAAATGTGGCTTTGATATCTATTTGAAAACTCCCGTCGTGTGTTTCAATTAGTGTGTTATGGATCACCTCAAAGTCAAATAAATTCTTTCCAATTTCTTTAAGATATTCATAGACAAGCTTTTCAAACTCTTCCGGAGTAATATTAAATTCAAAATCTTCAACATCGGGTGAGGCCATAATGTAAAAAATAAAGATTATTGCAGAATTTAATTCAACCGGGTATACCCAATCAATACTCCATCAATTTCTTTATATACGCATCCAACCTGGACTTAGCCAAAAAGTTCTTCTCCAGCTCTATATTGAACGGCACCGGTGTGTCCAGTGACGCACATCGCAGCACCGGCGCATCCAGCGAGGAGAAACAATGCTCTCCGATCCAGGCAGCGACTTCCGCGCCTACTCCTCCTGTAAGGGTATCTTCGTGTAACACCAGCACCTTCCCCGTCTCAGACACCGCAGTACGAATGGCATCATAATCCATTGGCAACAGTGTCCGCAGATCCAGGATCTCAAAGGAGATGTCCGGGTGCCCATTCGCGTAATCGGTCGCCCAATGAACGCCGGCGCCATAGGTGATGATGGTAATGTCTTCTCCCTGTCGCACACGACGTGCTTTGCCGATGGGCGTCTCGTAAGACCCGTCCGGGACCATGCCGCTGACGCCGCGATACAGCGCCTTATGCTCGAAATAAAGGACGGGATTTGGATCGTTGATAGCAGCGATCAGCAGCCCCTTGGCATCTTCCGGCGTAGCCGGGTATACGACCTTCAACCCCGGCGTATGCACAAACCAGGCCTCATTGCTCTGGGAATGGAATGGTCCGGCCCCTACGCCCGCACCCGTCGGCATCCTGATCACTGTGTCCGCCTTTTGACCCCACCGGTAATGGATCTTGGCGAGATTGTTGACTATCTGGTTGAAGCCTGCCGTTACAAAGTCCGCAAACTGCATTTCCATCACACTTTTATATCCTTCCAGGCTTAACCCCAATGTACAACCGATGATGGCGCTCTCGCAAAGGGGGGTATTGCGTACCCGCCCCTTGCCAAATTCATCTAAAAATCCTTCCGTGATCTTGAAGGCGCCTCCGTATTCGGCAATATCCTGCCCCATTAATATCAGCTGAGGATGTTGCTGCATGGACCAGCGCAACCCGTCCCTAATGGCATCCAGCAGGCGTCGTTCGGAGGAAGGGCCCACAGGAACGGGAGGAATCCCGGCGGCAGCAGGCGCCGTGGGTTTGGTGGATGGCGTAGCCGGGGCAACGGCGGGTAACGCAGCCGGTCTTGCCAGACTATGGGGCACCCTTTTCCGGAACTTCGACACGGCATAGGGATCGGTTGGCGTCGAAACAGGTTCGTCCGTCACGGGTACCCCGCCGGCCAGGATGTCGTTGTCGGCCGGTGCAGCTGTGGGGATGAATATTGGCGACGGCTCGTGGTTGTCGGTCGGCGGTTCTTCACGGGCCGCATAGACGTCTTTTAATTCTTCCTCCGTATCGGGTGTCAACATCTGCGTATCCGGCATGGCGGCAAGCTCTGATTCTATATATTGCCGGATCTCTTCATGTATTTTCCCTATCAGCTCATCATTCAGCACCCCCTGCTCCCGTAGAAAATTCTCAAAGTTCATCACCGGGTCCTTACGGCCCCAGTCTTCCAGCAAGGCCGGCGGAACATACTTAACGCCGCTGGCTTCTTCATGACCTCTCATACGAAATGTCATACATTCCACCAGGTAGGGGCGCTGATATTTTATACAATATTCCCTTACACCTTTCAAGGTGTCATAAACGGTAAGGATATTATTCCCGTCGATACGTACCCCCTCCATTCCATAACCCTCGGCCTTATAAACCAGACTCTCGCAGCGATATTGCTCCGAAACGGGTGTACTCAGCGCATACCCATTATTCTCCACAAGGAAAATGACGGGCAGGTCCCATACGGATGCTGTATTCAATGCCTCGTGAAAATCCCCTTCGCTGGTGCCGCCTTCTCCCGTGAATGCAAGGGCCGCCTTCTTTTTTTTACCCAGCTTATATGCCAACGCCACCCCATCCGCAATACCCAGCTGAGGCCCGAGGTGCGATATCATCCCGCAGATGGCGTACTCCCGGCTGCCGAAATGAAAGCTCCTTTCCCGGCCTTTGCTATATCCGTCCCGGCTTCCCTGCCATTGCATAAATAGCTTTGCCAGTGGCATTTTCCGGGTGGTAAATACACCGAGATTGCGATGCAACGGCATGATCCATTCGTCGGCGCCCATCGCCATGGCGGCCCCAACGGCAATGGCCTCCTGCCCAATACCACTAAACCACTTGCTGATCTTTCCCTGCCGCAGCAGCACCAACATCTTCTCTTCTATCATCCGCGGCAGTAAAATACTCCTGTAAAAGTGAATAAGCTCCTCGTTGTTAAAGTTCTTTCTATCGAAATTCATACTACTTATAATATAAAAGATATCTCCCGCCTCCACGACAATCTATTCCTCCTCCCCTTCCCTCCGCACGTCCTTATACAAAAAGGATGTGAGAATGGATAGTAAAAGGCTGAATAAAAGCGCCCATCCAAAACCGTCGACCCGGAACCCATGTACAAAATTCCCGGCCAACAGGACAATGGCAGCATTGATGACAAAGAGGAACAGACCGAAAGTAAAGATCGTGATCGGTAAGGTAAGGATGATCAGGATGGGCTTTAGCAATGCGTTCAGGATGGCCAGCACAAGTGAAAATACCAGTGCCGTCCAGAAGGTATCGATATAGACACCCTTCATCACCGCAGACAGGCCAAAAGCAACGACGGCCGTGATCAGGATGCGGAGAAGAAAATTCATGCAAATTTTATTTATGCATTCAATTTAAGACTTGTAGACAATATTCCTCCAAGGATTTTGGCGGGATGAAAAAAATACAATACAAATGATTGATTTTCAAATTATTGAAATCGGCCTGCCGTAATGACGGCCTGGGAAGTGATGCTCAAGGTTTGGACAATGGGAAAGTCTTAAACCATGTCGAAAATTTAACCGTTTATCTGTTTAAGGCTGCCCGAATTCTATTCTTATTTTGAATAAGTCCAACCATAAATCCAGTCAAGTTGTTGAATTTGTTTGCCAATAAAGAAGCCAATTAAGCGGTCACGGAACCATGCTGCTATTGGATTCGTTTTTGTTTTGGTATCACCTACTTTTCTGGCACTTTTTATTACTTTTTCTACTCTAGGCTGGCGCTTGGATTGAAAAATCTGAAACGCAGTACCGTAGTCTTTATGTGATTTTAATAATTCAGCAATTACAACCGTATCCTCTAATGCTAATGATGCCCCCTGCCCAATATGAGGAGAAATACCATGTGCAGCATCCCCAATAAGACAAACCCTGCCTTTATACCAATGCGAAAGCCTGGGGACATCATAAATAGGATATGCAATAATCTCGTGACTGTTTTTGATTATTTTGGAGAATAAAGGATCATCGTTCTTATGAACGTTTGCTAAGTAGTCTTGAATTTCAGTTTTTAATGTTTTCTCTATTTCGTGCGGCTTTGGCTGTTGTTCCCTAAAATAGTTGTTAAACCACCAAACTTCACCATGGTTGGAAACCGAATAAGCAAAAAATCCTCTTTCACCAAATGTCATTCTTATTGAATCAAGCGGTTTTGAAAGTTCGGGGATCTTTGCATAACCACCGGTAGAGATGAGTTTTGTATATTGAATTGCAAAAACCTCTGGAAATAATTGATTCCTAACCTCGGAAAACATTCCATCACAACCGATCATAATATCAGCGCTGGCTGTAGTTCCGTCAGCAAAGTATGCGGTTACCTGCTCACTCGCCTCATGATACCTGACAAATTTTTTATCGTACCATATTTTTATACCAGCGTCCTTTGCCGCTATCCGGGCATATTTATTAAGATTTGCTCTTTTTATCTGAATTGTCTCTACACCATATTGCTGCTTCTGATAAGCTGTGTCCAGTTCGGCTATTTGCTTTCCTTTGGAATTAAAAAACTTCATTGAGCCAGGAGTATAATCTTCTTTGAGCAGCCTCAAATCAACAAATTCTTTGAATATATTCAGACCATTAGGAGTAAGCCCCAAAAATGCTCCCTCTTTTGTGTTATCTTCTGATCTCGATTCAAATATTTCAGCGGCAAAACCTATTTTTTTCAGTTGTAAAGCAAGTATTGGCCCTGCAACACCTGCACCTATTATTATTACTTTTCTATTCATTGTTTAATTGGCTGGTTATTTCTTTCATTATGGCCGATGCTTCAGTGAGGTAGCGTCGTATAGCCTGTATTTCCTTTTCCGTAAATGATGAAAGCAGATCTTCAGTTTTCTTTTGCAGCTCAGTAAAAAGGGGCTCTAAAATTTTTAATACCGCTTTAGTATTAGGAACTATTATTACTCTGCGCCTGTCGTCTTTGTCAAACTGCCTTTTTACCAGTTTCTTTTTTTCAAGACGGTCAATTACACCGGTGACTGCACCGCTTGTTAGTCCGGTCAAATTTGATAATTCTCCGGCTGTAACTGAACTGTTTTGGATGATTAACCCGAGGTATTTATGATCAGTGCCAGACAGTCCGGCTTTCCTGGCAATCGCTTCATGCATTAAGATTGAGTTATCTGAATATAACCTGCTTGCAGCCCTGAAAGCGCCAAGTATCTCCGTATTATTTGGAGGGAGGTTCATTATTTACCTTTGCTTAATAAGTATCTTAGCTTACAAAGATAATATTTAAGCACAAAGAAACAAATTACATTGTTGTGAGGGGGAATGATGGGGCGCAATAGAATTATATCACCACCAACTCGAAGAAAGCTGCGGGATCCAGGTATTGCTGTGCCAGTTCCTGCAGCTCTTCGGGGGTGATGGTCTTTACGATGCGAATGCCCTCATAGAAATAGCGTTCATCAAGACCATTGAGAATGAGGTTTTTCCACCGGCTGGCCACCTGGAAAGGGCCATCCAGATCCCCTAAAATGGTACCGATGGTGAAGTTACGGGCCATTGCCAGCTCTTCCTCGTCGATGGGTTCCTCGCGTAATAGCTGCATTTCCTTATATACTTCTTCGATTGTTGCCCGGCAGACCTCTTTTCCGGCTTCGGTGGTGATGAGCAGGGCGCTCTCCTGCCGATTGTTCAACAGATAACTGTAGATACCGTAGGTATATCCTTTATCCTCCCGGATATTTGTCATGAGTCTGGAGCCAAAGAATCCTCCGAACACATTATTCAGCACCTGCACTTTTTGAAAGTCGGGATGATGCCGGTTGGGAAAATTCCGGGCGATACGGATAGAACCCTGTACGCCATCGGGATCATTGACGATGTCATATTTCTTTTGCTGCGCGGGGATGATCTTCGGCAGTGTGGACTGGTCTTGTGGAACGGGTGCGTGTAAAGGCAGACCGCCAAAGTATCTGTCTAATTCCTCGGGTAGGGTGGCCGGCAATTTCCCCGCTACGATCATCCGGCAGGCACCATGGCTATAGTACTGTTGGAAAAAACTGAGCAGATCTTCCCGTTGTAAATGTTGAAAATCCTCCAGCATGCTGTATTTGCCGTAAGGATGTTCGAATCCGTACAGATAGGACTCGATCAGGCGTCCGGCGACAAAATCGCTCTTCTTCAGGTTTACCTGGAGACGTTGCTGCCCATTCTTTTTATAAATGGCCAGTTCCTCTTCGGGGAATACGGAGTCGGATATCAACTCGGCTACCACCGGCAGCAGCTGAGAGACATGCTTGTTAAGACAGTGCAGGGTAATATCCGCCGTTTCGTGGTGAGAGGCCCGGCTCAGATAGGCGCCGTAATATTCAAAGTGTTCATTTATATTGTATGCTGTGCGGGAGGAAGTGCCGTTCTTCAGCAAAGCGCTGACGGCGGCGGCAAGACCATTCTTTTTTTCATAAGAATTGCCGGCGTCAAAGATCCAGGTGATCATTAGCGCATCCTCGTTACCCAGGTCGATGGTGTATACCTCTATGCCATTTCTGAGCACTTGTTTCTTATATAAAGGCAATTGCAGATCGAATTCCTTCGCGTCCTTGATAGGCGGTGCGATCGTCCTATTTAACATGGGGATCTCCTTCTTTGGGTTGTCCACTACGATAGTAAAGTGTGTTGCTGTTGATGGGGTCGAAAAGCTGACGGCTGGCGGCCAATATGTCATCGGCAGTGACGGCCTGGTATTTTCCCAGCTCTGTGTTCATCATGTCGGCGTCGCCCAGCAGTTCGTAGATGGCCAGGCTATTCGCCCGGTTCATCACGCTCATATCCTCGAATACGATGGCTGACTCCGTTTTATTCTTCACTTTTGTCAGCTCTTTTTCCGAAACCTTTTCAGATTGCATCTTTTGGAGCTCGACTTCCACGGCTTTATCCGCCGCCTCCAGGCTTACTCCTTTTATCAGTTTGCCTTCGATGACCAGCAGACCGGGGTCCACGGAACCCGTATGATAACATTCGATCTGGCTGAACAATTTCTTTTCCTTGATCAGCGCCTGGTGCAGACGGGAAGATCCGCCCCCTCCCAGCACTTCCGTGATCAGGTCGGCTACATAGTAGCCCGGCTCTTTCCGGGATGCCATGGGATAGGACTTGTACAAGGCGTCCAGCGGAACATCGGCCGTCACTTCCAGCTTGCGAACCTCCTGCTGCCGGGGCTCCTGCGGGAGATTGCGTATATACTTTTCGCCGGAAGGGATTTCTCCAAACCATTTCTCCGCCAGCTGACGCACCAGATCAGTCGTTACTTTACCCGCAACGACGAGGATGGCATTTACAGGCCGGTAATATTTAAAGAAAAATCGCCGGACGTCCTCCAGCTCCGCCTCCTCGATATGGCTCAGCTTGCTGCCGATGGTCATCCAGCGGTAGGGGTGCTCTTTATAGGCCAGCTCCCGCATTTTGAACCATACATCCCCATAAGGCTTGTTGATATAGTGCTCTTTGAATTCCTCGCAAACCACTTTCCGCTGCACTTCCAGGCTTTTCTCGCTGAAGGCGAGGGACAACATCCGATCGCTCTCCAGATAGAAGGCCGTCTCAATATTCTCGGCGGGCAGCTGGATATAGTAATTGGTAAAGTCGTTGGTGGTGTAGGCATTATTCTCGCCTCCGGCCAGCTGTAACGGCGTCTCGAAATCTTCGATATTCACGGAACCGCCGAACATAAGGTGCTCGAACAAATGGGCAAAGCCTGTTTTCTTTGGATCTTCGTCCCGGGCTCCTACGTCATAAAGCACATTTACCACCGCCATAGGAGTGGAATGATCCTCATGTACCAATACTCTTAGCCCATTGGACAGCTGAAATCTGTCGAATTTTATCATAAATTGACCCCCTTCCCTTTCGGGGGAGGACAAATTTACGGAAAGTTTAAAGAATACTTCTCACCCGCATAATATGCTCCTGCAGGTCCCCATTCCGCTTGATAATGATCTTTACCCTTTCGCCGACGCTCTGAAGGATATTCTTGTATATCTGGATATTGTTGCTGAAGTTGTTATTCACCGCAATCACCACGTCGTCCAGCTTTAATCCGGCCTTTTCCGCCGGGGATTCCGGCATCACATCCCCAATCCTGATCTCTCCGTCCACCCAGTAGATGCCCAGTCCTGTATACGAGTAGTCGAACTGGTCCCGGTAATGCGAATTGGGCAGCAGATAGATCTCCCGGCGGTCATAATTCAGCGTCACATTAAAGCGGCGAAGGATATCATTTCCCAGGAGTCCTCCCAAATTGGGATAAGAGGTTACGTTGTAATCGTCGTCAAAAACATAGGTAGGGACTTTCCGGAACCTGTACGGTCCGACCCTAACCTCCTTCAGCGTGGTGAGCTTCATATTCGCCTTGCCGCCAAGACCCTGTGCCTGGGTTTGATAGAACTTTCTTTTGGGGTCGAAAACGCTGCTGTCATTGACAAAGTCGGAGGATAACAACATACAAAGCCCCGCGCCTGTATCAAAATAGAACCGCGCGTCGATGTTCTCTCCATCCCTGACGAGGGCATTCTGGATCGGCAGACTGGCGATGACGGGTTTCAGCATATGGCCGCCCTTGGGATACTTAAAAGTTCCCTTGCTGTAGATGTACACCTTGGCGCTGTCATAGTTGATGTGAACGATATAGCGGGAAAAAAAGCTATAGCCGATGATACCGTCTACCTTCTCTCCGTATACGCTGCTGAGTATATCGTAGTCGTTTACATGAAAGTTGAGACTGTCCACCTGAAGACCCGGCAGGTGCAGGGTTTCATTATAAATAAATTTCACTTGCCGTACCCCGGCAATGCCCAGGATGGTCTTGTCGGAAGGCAGGGCGGCCAGGTGCAAACGCTGACAGGTAGCCGAATCCAGGGAAATACCCCCGCTGCCTGTATCCAGGATGAAGTTCAGACTGTCCGGAAAATTGCCGATACATGCCCTCACCAGGATCACGCCGCCGGTGAATACGGTGAAGGGGAAGCTGGTGATCAGTCTGGATTGCGGCGCCACGAACTTCTCCTGCGCCGATGCCGCCAAAGGACGATTGGTAAAGAGGATGGAAGGCATCATCAAAAGCAGGGAGTACCGGAGGAATCGGAAGGGTTGGTAAGACATGAGAGGGTGTTTTTTCTGGCAAGGCATATCGTAAAATTCAACATACTAAAGTTATCACGATTTTATCGTTATCACAAGTCCATTCATCCTTTTTAAACGGGCATAAAAAGTCTTTCAACGAGGCTGCTCCTACCTTCAACAGAGTTTGCGCAGGACCTGATTTTCTACGAAAGGCCCTTTTCAATGGATATAAGGACCAAATGGACGGACCAGCTACGGGGAGAGATGGCTTGCTATTCCGCACCGCTGTGCTACCTTTACAGTCACAATCGCCGACAATGAACTTACCGGACCTGTATAAAAAGGCTTACGACCGCGAATTTTTAGACATCGAAGAAGGTGTTTTTCTCTTTCAGAACGCTCCCCTCACCGAGCTGATGTACCTGGCCAATGAACTGCGCAAGATGCAGGTGCCTCATGGAAAGGTTTCCTGGCAGATAGACCGGAACGTCAATACTACCAACGTCTGTATCGCCAATTGCAAGTTTTGCAATTTCTACCGTATCCCCGGTCATGCCGACGCCTATATCACGAATATCGACACCTATAAAAGAAAAATAGAAGAGACGTTCCGCTGGGGGGGCGATCAGCTGTTGCTGCAGGGGGGACACCATCCTGAGCTGGGGCTGGAATTCTATACGACGCTCTTCCGTCAATTAAAAGAGCTGTATCCTACCCTGAAACTCCATACCCTGGGACCTCCCGAAGTGGCGCACATCTGTAAAAAAGAGAAAATGAGCCACCGCGACGTGCTGGCTGCTTTGCATGCGGCGGGAATGGATTCCCTGCCCGGCGCCGGAGCGGAGATCCTCGTAGACAGGGTAAGACGTCTTATCAGCAAAGGGAAATGTGGTGCGCAGGAATGGCTGGACATTATGCACGAAGCCCACAAACAGTATATCACCACCTCGGCAACCATGATGTTCGGGCACGTGGAAACCCTGCACGAACGCTTTGAACACCTGGTAAAGATCAGGGAAGTACAGTCGAGGAAACCGGCGGAAGCAAAGGGCTTTCTCGCCTTTATCCCCTGGACCTTCCAGGATGTCGATACCTTGCTTACCCGTATACGGGGCGTACACAATCTCACAACCCCCGAAGAATATATCCGTATGATCGCCATGAGTCGCATCATGCTGCCAAACGTGAAGAATATCCAGGCATCATGGCTTACTGTGGGCAAACAAACGGCTCAGCTCTGTCTGCACGCGGGGGCAAATGACTTCGGCAGCATCATGCTGGAAGAAAATGTGGTGAGCGCCGCCGGCGCTCCCCACCGCTTTACAGCCAAAGGCATCCAGGAGGCGATACGGGAAGCCGGGTTTGAACCCCAGCTGCGCAACCAGCAGTACGAATGGAGGGAAATGCCGGCAGCTATGGAGGAACAGATTATAAACTATTAATAATCAATCATAAGTGTTTACCCTAGTTTTTTTGTAGTTCCGGAAACTTAAACGGGCGATTTTACGTTTCTTATTGTAGTATTGACCCTTACAATATCAATGAAAAGCCCGTTCCGCAAACTTATACGCATATCGGTCATCCTGTTTGCCCTAGTACTCCTGTTTAATTTTTTCGGGTACTATATAAATCATCTTAAATCCTTAGAGAACAAGGAGTTAATAGAGGCTATCAACAAGTCCGCCCAGCAGCAGGCGCTCAGCCAGCTGATTGCCAAAGAATCCGTCCTGTTGCTGAACGATCCGGAGAAAAAGACTGCCGGCTCCCTGAGGGACTCCCTTTCCCGGCATCTGAGCGTTTTCCAGACGGAACAGGATTTTCTGCTGAAACAGGCGGAGGCGGCCAAACCACCCGTGCCGGATAAGATATTTCAAATCAAACTGTTACTATCCAGTTCTCAGTCCTTTTTCCGATCTATAACGGCCATTGGCCAGGAGCTGGCTCAGGGCGACTCCTCCCTGGTGGCGATCAACAGACAGCTGTATCTACGCGATCTTTTACACAGCGAGGAGAAATACAGCGCTCTGCTGGGACAGGTTGCTTTTTATTATTCGGAGATGGTGAATGAGAAGAACAGCGAAGTATCCACCATCGATACAGGCAAATTCATCTCTTTGGTGATAGCCATCATCTGTCTGGCCCTTCTCGTATTGGAGCCGGCTTTTAAAAAGGGAGAAAGGAACTACAACGATCTGCAAAAAGCACGCAACGAGTTGCTGAATGAGAAGAAATTCCTGGCTTCCATCCTTCAGTCGCAGACAAACTATGTCATCCGTATCAACCGTGCAGGTCATTTTACCTATGCCAACCCGGCCTTCCTGAAAACTTTTGGATATGATGAGCACGAGCTGCAGCATATTCTCTTTTACACCACTATCTTTCCCAAGGACCTCGCACGTTGTCAGCAGGTGGCGGGTGAGTGTTGGAACAATCCGGGGAAGGTCGCCCGTCTGCTGATCAGAAAACCCATCGGACAAACCCGCCAGTTCCTTTGGACGGAATGGGAATTCCTGGCGCTGCAGGATGAGGATGGACAGGTGAACGAGATACAGGGCATCGGGCTCAATGTCTCGGAGAAGCTGCAAACGCAACAAGTGAAGGAAGACGCCATCCGCACCCTCTCCTATGCGATGACCTATGCTAAAATGGGCTCCTGGAAGCTGGACTTCGTCACGGGAGAACTGTCCCTCAGCAAGGAGTTCAAAGCCCTGCTGGCCATGGACGACGAAGACCCCGACAAGATCTCCCTGGAAACCTTTTTACACACCTACATCGTGCCGGAAGATTTCAACCTGGTATCAGACGAATTTGCCAAGGCCATCCAGCATAAGGAAAACACGGGATATGAAACCTCTCTTTCCTGCCGCGTGATCACGAAGCAGGGGTGGATGCGTTATCTCTCCATAAAAGGCAAGGTAGTAGATGAGCAGGTGGAGTTCGGTATCGCACAGGACATTACGTCGCAAAAAGAGTCTGAGAATGCTTTGCTCAACAGCGAACAAAAATTCCGGCTTCTCGCAGAGAACTCCGAAGACATCATCAGTGTCCATGCCATCGACGGCACGATCTGGTATCTCTCGCCCAGCGTAAAAACGGTCCTGGGGTATGAGGTGGACGATATCATCGGCCGCAGCTTTGAACAGTATGTTCATCCCGACGATCGTCAGAAGTTCCTCAAGGCGGGCCAAATGCCTTCCTTCTCAGGTAAGGACAGCATTATCGTCCGCTATCGTATTCTCCGCCAGGACGGCAGCTACGTCTGGCTGGAGACGATCATCAAGCCAATCGTGGACGAGGAGGAGCTGGTCAAGCTCATCTGTACCTCCCGTAATATCACAGACCAAAAGATCGCACAGGAAAAGTTAAAGAAGAAAGACCAGTTGCTGCACGCCGTAGCACAGGCCACACATTCGCTGCTGATCAATACCAACCTGGACCAGGCCATCAGGGAGTCCATACAGACCCTTGGCAGCAAAGCCCTGGTAGACAGGGTCTATGTATTTCAAAACCATTTCGACGTCGCCGCGCAAAAATGGCTTACCACTGAGACGTATGAGTGGACGGAAGATCCCCTCGACCTGCGCATCGACAGACCCGTGATCAAGAATATCCCCTTCGACGATATAAAAAAGATCATCGAGCCTCTGATGGCCAAACGGCCCTTTGTCAGTTATAAGAGCAAGGAGGAAGACCCGCAGCTGGTGGAGATTTATAAAAGAAGCACTGTCCTGTCTTCGGTGGCCCTCCCCATCTTTCTAAAGGATTCCTTCTGGGGTTTTGTGGGATTTGACGAGTTGAAAAAAGAAAGAGAGTGGACGGAGGCGGAATTTTCCATCCTGCGCTCCTATGCCTCGTCCCTGGCAGCCGCCATCGAGCGCAAACAGATCGAAGTGGAACTGGTGCAGGCAAAAGAGCTGGCTGAGTCCGCCAGCCAGGCCAAAAGCGAATTCATGGCTAACATGAGCCATGAGCTGCGTACGCCTATGAACGGAATCATCGGGTTTACCGACCTGGTGCTGACCACTGAATTGCATAAAGCGCAACGGGATTATTTACAGAATGTAAAGAAATCCGCCTATGGCCTCCTGGGCATCATCAACGATATTCTTGACTTCTCAAAGATCGAGGCCGGCAAATTACTTATCGATCATACTCTGTTCAAACTGGACGAGCTGATAGAAGAAACCATCGACATGCTCACCCTGAAGGCCTTTGAGAAAAAGCTGGAAATGCTGTATAGAGTAGATCCCACCATCCCTTCCCAGTTCCTGGGCGACCCTGTCCGTATCCGGCAGATAGTGGTGAATCTGTTGGGTAATGCCATCAAATTCACCAGCGAGGGAGAGATACTCGTATCCATTCAAAAAGCGGGAGAAAGCCTCCAGCGGGATGGGAAACAGTATATGAAGCTTGCCATCCAGGTAAAGGATACAGGCATTGGTATCCGCAAGGAGAAATTGCAAAAGATATTCGAAAGCTTCACGCAGGCCGACACCTCTACTACCCGCAAATACGGCGGTACGGGTCTGGGGCTTACTATCTCCAGAAGCCTTTCAGAGCTGATGGGCGGCCATCTTACCGTAGAGAGCGAGCCGGCAAAAGGCAGCAGCTTTACCCTGCATCTTACCCTTGAAGTGACGAACGAACAATCCGAGGTTCTGCTGCCCCAGGAACCCTTGTTGAAAAAAGTGCTGATCATAGACGATAACCTTTCCAACCTGGAGCTCATGAAAGAGAACTTCGGGTATTTCAATATCAGGACCGAGACGGCGGCCAGTCCGTCCATTGCGCTGCAAAAAATAAAAGAGGCTATTGCCGGCAAGGACCCTTTCAACCTCATCGTCACGGATCATCTCATGCCGGGCATGGATGGCATCGCTCTTGTAAAGGAAATAAAAAAGACCTTCTCCGGCCAGGAATTGTCCTTCATGCTCATGTTGTCCTCGCCTGAAAAAAATATCTATCAAAGCGAGGCCATAAAAGCCGGGATCAACAAGTTTCTTTCCAAACCCGTGAAAATGCACGAGCTGCATGCCACCCTGCTTACATTGTTTGAAAAGAACATGCAGACCGACAGCCTTCATCCTTCTCTTCCCGGCAACGTGGAAAAGATCTCCGAGCCCACCAGCGTGATGGTGGCCGACGACGACCCTATCAATATGCTGCTGATCTCGGAGGTGCTGCGCAGGATGGGGTTCGAGGTCATACAGGTGAGCAATGGACGGGAAGCCCTGGACCGGCTGCCTCACTGCGAGCCTGTCATCATCTTTATGGACGTCAATATGCCCGAGATGGACGGTTATACCACTACCCGGGCCATCCGTAAAATGCCGGAGCCTTATTGCAATATCCCCATCGTGGCGCTCACGGCCGACGCGATGAAAGGCGACAGGGAAAAATGTCTGGACGCCGGCATGAATAATTATATCTCAAAACCTTTCCGTCTGGAAGAGATCGACGAAGTGCTCCGCAATTATACCCTGGTGGTATAGTTTGTAGCTTACAATATACACCGATAGCCCACGCCCTTTATGGTAATGATCTCCAACGAACCGTCCGCTTTCAGATAACTGCGTAATTTGGTAATGTATACGTCCAGGTTCCGGCTGTTGAAAAAACTGTCATTGCCCCATAATAATTGAAGGATGTCCTTGCGATCGATGACCCTGTCGCGATAGACGTAAAGGTATTTGAGGAGCTCGTTCTCCCGAAAGGAGAGCTTGCGTTGCTCTTCGCCCAGTACAAGGAGCTGTCTTTTCCAGACAAAACTGTATTTGCCTATGTTGATGGGGCCGTCCGCCAGCGCAAGGGTGGATGGAGCCTCTTTGCTCCGGAGCGTATTATGGATACGGACGATCATTTCTTCCATACTGAAAGGCTTCCGGATATAATCATTGCCGCCCAGGGTAAACCCCTTCACGACATCCTCTGTCCTGCCCTTTGCCGTGACAAAAAGGATAGGGACTTCTTTATCAAGACTGCGTATCTCCTCCGCGATCTCGAACCCGTCCTTATTCGGCAGCATCACATCCAGCACACATACATCGGGACATAATCTCGTAAAGGAAGAAAGCGCTTTTGCCCCGTCATTTTCCATAAGAACTTCAAACCCCCGGCTCTCCAAACTTTCTTTTACGATCTTGCCCAGAAATAATTCATCTTCGACATACAGGATCTTTATTTTAGGCATAGTCGCGGGGGATTTTTATGGTGAAATGGCTTCCGTAACCCTCTTCGCTGCTGACACTGATCTCCCCGCCGTGACGCTGGACCACATAGGCCACGTAACTAAGGCCCAGCCCATATCCTTTTACATTATGATGATCACCCGTGGGTACCCGGAAGAATTTTTCAAATATCCTGTCCTTATAGTCCGCGGGGATACCAATCCCGTTGTCAGTGACATTGAGCTGGAGGAAATCCTGTTCTTCACGCAGATGGATGAGCACCTTGGGATTAGACCTGCTATATTTCAGCGCATTGTCCAGCAGGTTGAAGATGACGCTGGTAAAATGCAGTTTGTCCCCGCGCAGGCGAAATTTGGCGTACCCTGTTTCCGGCCCGGCGGGTCCCGACGACAAACTCACACTCGCCTGGTGTTTTTCGAACTGCAGACGCATCGAGGCCATGACCTCCTCTATCAGCGCTTTCATGTCAAAGTCGTCTTTTCTCAGCTCTATCTCCTGTCTTTCAAAAAGCGACAGCTTCAGCACCTTATCCACCAGCAGGGAGAGACGCTGCAACTCATGTGTGCTGATCTCGAGATATTCTTTTGTCCGGAGAGGGTCTTTCAGCGCGTCGAACTCCTTCAACGCCTCGACCGCCACGCTCACCGTCGCGATAGGGGTCTTCAATTCGTGGGTGATATTGCTGATAAAATCATTTTTTAATATCGTCAGCTTTTGTTGGTGGCGCAGGTTGCGATAAAGAAGAAGGAAGGAAAGGATAGTGACCCCTACCAGCACCAGCGAGAACAGCACCTGTGGCCCCAGCCGCCGGGCCGTCAGCCAGAAGGTGTTCCCTAGTTGAAGCTTGTACAATCTGGGGTTGGAGAGCCCGAGGATCACCTGATCGTCCCCGGTGTCCGTGTATAAAAAATCCTTCTTCTTTTCAAGGAGGGTCACCGTGACGTTGAAAGGCGTCCGGATGCCTTCCCGGGCCAGCACCTGTCTGAACTTAACATCGATCTCTTTTACGGTCACGGAGTCCTGTAGCGAATCCACTCCTGTGAGGAATTCGGTGACCCTGGCGGATGTTTTATAGAATTTGGTATGCTGCAGACCGCTGTCAGGCGGGAAAGGCTCTCCTCCGGCATGTCTGGCTACGCTGACGACCACGGCATTCTTTGGCGGCTGCCCCGGGGAGTCTATCGACAGTCTATCCTGGACGATCCTCACCATGTTCATGACACCCGCACCTGTGGGTTCCGGTAGCCGGAAAGTAAAGGAGGTATCGAGATGCAGTTTGGTAGCCTGCAGCTTAAAAAGCGTCTCCCGGAAAAGTAAATGGGTGCGCAGCGTAAGCAACCTGTTCGCTTCCACGTAGTTCTTACGCAGCCAGTATGCCTGAAAAAGGGCGATCGTGGTGATCGTCAGCACCATCAGCGTTATGGATATCCTCCGCCTGTTCACGGGTGTCAATTATCCGCAAAATAGAAAAAAGGGGCTGCCATTGTGAAAGTATTAACCTTAATTAACATTAGACCAATGACCCTTAACCTCCTTTCCCGGAGGGGCGGGATAGATTTGGACAAAAAAGATAAGGTATGATCTATTATAAGCACACCCTGGCGACTGCCCTGTCCTTTTGCTTATTGTCTTCTCTTTATGCCCAGATAAGAGACGGCCGTGTGGTGTACGAGCGAAAGATGAACATGCATCGCCACCTGGAGGATGAAAGCATGAAAAACATGGTGCCCGAATTCAATGTTTCCAGGGCCGAACTGCTTTTTTCCTCGGATGAATCGTTGTGGCGGGATATCAGGGAAGAAGAGGATATCCGTGATCAGGCGGGAGAAGACCATGATCGCCCTGTCATCCGCATGCGGTTTGGCGGCGGTGATGACCAGTCGTACAAGGATTATGCGGCCCAAAAGATGATACAGCAGCGGGAAATGGGCCCCAAGAAATATATCATCGAGGACAGCTTTCCGCACCAGAGCTGGAAACTGGAGCCCGATACGCAGCGTATCCGGGGCTTTCTTTGTAAGAAGGCTACCACGACGGCCAAGGCAGGCGGGGCGGTCATCGCCTGGTATACGGAAGATATCCAATCGCCTTCCGGCCCCGAAGTCTACGGCGGACTTCCCGGGCTGATCCTTCAGTTGAATATCAATGATGCGGAAATGGTGTATATGGCGGTGGAGGTGGATACCAAGGGGTCGGATAAGGGGCTTGTAAAGGCGCCCACGGATGGTAAAAAGATCACCCGGGCGGCATTTCAGAAAATGATGGAAGAGCAGTTCGGTCCCGCGGGTAAAGGGGGAAGACCGATGATACGGATCATTAGGAATTGATCATTTCCCGCCAGGGCTCTTTAGCGCACATTCTCTTTCAACACTCTTATAAAGTTCCCTCCCAGGATCTTTTCTATATCAGTCTTATTATACCCCCGTTTGAGCAATTCCCGGGTGATCAGGGGATAAGTGGTCACGTCGTTCAGCTCCCGGGGGGTGGATTCGATGCCGTCAAAGTCGGAGCCAAGACCTACATGGTCTGCGCCGATGAGCTTTACGATATAATCGATGTGATCGATGAGCAGGGAAAGGGGCGGCCGGAGGGCATTGGATGCTTCGGGATAAGCGTGGGCGAAAAATTCATTGATGGCATAGCCGGGTGTATTTGCGGCTTCCAGTGAATCCAGCTGTTTTTTGTGCGAGGTGGTAAAGGCATTCAGCTTTGTGACATAGGTACTGTCCAGGAAGCCGGAATAAAAATTTACCTGGATAACGCCTCCATTCCTGCCGATGGCTTTTATCTGATCATCCTTCAGATTGCGAAAGACGGGGCACAGCGCATAGACGGAGCTGTGAGATACGATGACGGGTTTTGTGGTTGTATGAATGGCATCCCAAAAGGTCTGTTCGCCTACGTGAGAAAGGTCTATCAGCATGCCCAGCTCGTTCATATGCTGTACGATCTTTTTGCCCTTTTCGGTCAATCCATAGGGCGTGACGGTCCATGCATGGCTGGTTTCGTCCCTGGCTGAGGTAGCCCAGGAGGTACTGTTGTTCCAGGTGAGGGTCATATACCGGACTCCTCTTTTAAAGAGGCTGTCCAGATAATCTATTTCATCCTCGATCATATGTCCTCCTTCCACACCCATCATCGCCGCCAGTCTGTGGTGCCGTACTGCGTCCTGCAACCCTGCCGGGTCGGTGACGATCTGCATTTTGTCCGGGTTACGACCGGCGATGGCATATAAGGAATCGATCTCCCGGAGGGCCTGGTTGAAGGCGCTGCCTTTGCCGAAACGGTCGTCACAAAAGATCGAGAACACCTGTACATCCACGCCACCCTTCCGGAACCGGGCAAGATCAGAGTGGGCCTTGCCGGTGAGATCGCCCTCGATATTCATCCCGTGCATGACCACGCCGGACAATACATCGTTGTGTGTATCAACGACAATGGCCTTTTCGTGCAACCGTTGGTAAGGCTGGGCCGGGAGGAGCCGGGGCAGGGATAAAAGGACTAAAAGGGGAAGGAAGGATCTGGTCATGTACTTAAGTTTTTCAAACGATCAAATTAAGCAAACGTTTGCGTGATCAGGGAATAAGTCAGAAGTTTTGCACCTTTCTTGCACACTTATTGAAATTTTCTTGCAATTTCCTACTTTAGTATAAATAGGATAAGGTTTAATGGTAATGGAACTGATTAGAGCAACCTCCCTCCGGGGAGGTTTTTGTTTTCAGTCTTGTTTGATCATTCACCACTTCCTTTATCTCCCACGAACCATTGTTCTTTATTACGGAACAGTACGTTGAAGGTGGTAAAGCTGCCGTAGATACGGGTGATATATTGCTGGAGGTTGACCTTTTCTTCATCGCTCAATCCTTTGTGGCCATTGATCTGTTGTTCCAGGACCCGCAGTCTGTCACGGGCCATGACGATCTTATGAAAGAAGACATCGATGGGAATTTCCTTGGGTTTGATGGAGCCGTCGGATGACTTCAGCACCATGATACCGCCCCTCCATTTGTCACCCAGCGGTACGTTCTCGGTAAATCCTCCCCAGAGACGGAGTATCTTCAGGAGCGACCTTTCCACATCGGCGTGTGTTTCGATCTCTTCTGTTACGTTTTCGGGGATGATCTCGTCCAGGTGGTTGTCGTTCTTGTCCACTTCTTTGATGCCATGATTGATAAAGGAGATGAGATAGGTGGCATAGCGGATGCCAACGATGACGCCGGGTCCGTACTGGGTATGCTGGAGACGGGTGCCTATCCCAAGCGTTAATTGATCCATAAGCGCGGGGTTTTTGCGGCAAATATATTCCTTTACCTTTATGGACAGAGCGAAACACAGTTTCGCTGGCCGAAGGCCCATCATTAACCGTGCGCCGGGTATGGGTTATATTCGGAGCAAACCATACCCGGCGCTCATACTCACCTATGGTTTTCAAAAACGCTATCAGCTGGGTGGAAATTCCTACCACCGACCTGCAAAGAGCTCAAAAGTTTTACGAGGCGATCTTCGACATCGAGATGGTGCCGTTGGATATGTCTCATGTCAAGATGAGGATGTTCCCGGTGGAGAGTCCCACCTCTGTTGCCGGGGCGCTCTGTTTTGCCGAAGGGATCTATAAACCTTCCGCCACGGAAGGTCCGCTGGTGTACCTCAATGCCAACCCGGATGTGCAGCGGGTGCTGGATAATGTAGAGGCTGCCGGCGGGAAGGTCCTTGTTCCGAAGACAGAGATCAGTCCTGAGTACGGGCATATGGGTATATTCATCGACACGGAAGGCAACCGGATCGGGCTGCATAGTGTGCCTCCGGGGTTTAGCATGTAAGACCTGGGCCTGGACCGATGCAAGGCTGCTGCCAGTGACGGGTCCTGGCGCGTCAGGGCCTGTCTTTCCTATCCGCCTTGTATTGTTTGAAGGCTATTTTAATATAATCGAAGAAGTCGTAGTCGGTGGCTTTCCTGCAAAATTCATAAGAGGGCCTATATTTTACCATAAAGCTGTCCAGTTCTTCTCCGTCCATATGGGTGAGTTTTTTGACGATGTATGGACTAAAACGGTGATCGACATATTTTTCCTGTTCTTCTTCCACCAGCCGGCCCTGGAAGGCCAGCATACGCCGGGTGCGGTCCCGCCGGAAGACATTGATCAGCTCATCCAGGTCCACCCCTGCTCCCAGGCCTCCGCTGGTGGTAGGGCTGGTAAGCTTAAACCCGGGCTTTTTAAAGTCGAAAATTTTGGCATAATCCTTCCTGTTCTGTAGCGAATCCATACGGTAGTTGCGGGGCATGACCTTTACTTCCTTTAGTTCGAGGGGGTCGACATGGAGGGCAATGTCAAAACCCGTCATGGCGTTGATGTCTTTGACGGGAAATTTCTGTGTGGACCTGCCCAGGTAAGAGAAAGAGATGGAATCTTCATAGGGTACTACGATGTAATAATTACCATTGGAATCCGTCGCCGTACCCTTTCCCGTGTTGGTCATGACGCTGACCCCTTCCAGCGGTCGGGTCCTGTACATATTGTACACCGTCCCATGGATCGTCACCTGCTGGCCCCAGGCCTTCCCGCAGGCCAGGAATGTCAGGGATAAGATAAGGACCAGTAATGCTTTATGGGTAGAATGGGCCAAGAAGTCAATTTTTAAAGTGATATTACTACCAAATCCGGAAATTATGGGTGCCGAAAGGGCGGTTTAACGTTTTTTTGAGAGGACCTCCTCTATGATCCGGGGAAAATGTTCGTGTTCCAGCCAGTGCACTTTCTGCGCCAGGGTTTCGGGGGTGTCATCCTCCTCTATGATACAGACGGCCTGGAAGATGGTCTGGCCATGATCGTACAATTCATCCACATAATGGATGGTGATACCGGACTGTTTTTCTTTTGCCGCGATGACGGCCTCATGTACGTGGTGTCCATACATGCCTTTTCCGCCATATTTTGGCAAAAGCGCCGGGTGGATGTTGACGATCCTGCGGGTGTATGCCTGTACCAGCGCGGAAGGAATCTTCCATAAAAAGCCGGCCAGTACGACAAAGCTAATGTTTAGCTCTTGTAGCTGGGGTAAATAGGCATCGCCCCGGAAGAACCTTTCTTTTTCGATGAGAAGTGTGGGAATGTGCTCCTGCGCGGCAATATTCAACACGCCGGCGCCAGGTTTATTACAAACGATCAGGCTTATTTTGATGGTAGGATGCTGACGAAAATGGTCGATGATACGGGCTGCGTTGGAGCCGGCCCCCGAAGCGAAAATGGCGATCTGCTGCATCCGCAAATGTAGGATTCAGGGAGAAAATAAAAATGATATACGTTCGTTTATAGGGTTTAAGGTATAAAAATCGCACCGCTCCCCCGCCTGATTTGAACACTGATCTTTGTTCAAAAATTCTGCTGACAGTAATATGACAGAAGGTCATAAGCGAATTGTACAATCCGCTGAAATCCACGCCAGATGCGGCAAAAAAAATTTCCACCATGTTGATATTTTGTTAAAATCCTGACTTATTTTTGCAACCTGTTAAGGAGATTTTTCCACATTTATACAACAGATTGTATATATGATCAACCAAAGGCCGATTGTAAAGACATTAATTTTCAGTATCCTCCTCTCCTCGCTGGTTTCAATGGGATTTACGGGTTATGCGCAAGATGGGAAAGCACTGTTCCAGACGAACTGTGCGTCCTGTCATAATCCGGTGAAGCAGATCCTTGGCCCGGCATTGAAAGGAGTGGAGGAGAGAGTGCCGGATAAGAAGCTGTTGTATGACTGGATCAAGAACAACAAGCAGGTGCTGGCCGGAGGTAATCCATATTTTACGGCACTGTACAACCAGTTCAACAAGACGCAGATGAACACCTTTCCCTCTATGACGGATAAGGAGATCGATGCGATCCTGAAGTATGTGGAGGATTATAAGGTGGAAACTACTTCCGGGCCTACTCCCGGAGGGGAACAGAAGGAGGACAGCGACAGCACCCTGCTGTATGGTATCCTCACGCTGATCCTGGCCATCATCATGTTCGTGTTGTTGCAGGTAAACGCCAGCCTGAAGAAACTCTCCGACGACAAAGAGGGCATTCCTGCGCATGAGCCCATTCCTTTCTATCGTAACAAGGTCTACATCACCTTTGTCATACTCATCCTCTTCATCCTTGGCGGCTACTGGGTTGTCCAGGGCGCCATCGGGCTGGGCCGTCAGAAGAATTATCAGCCGGAGCAGCCTATCTTCTATTCGCACAAGGTGCACGCCGGCATCAACCAGATCAGCTGTCTTTACTGTCATACCAACGCCTGGGAGAGCAAGCATGCTACCGTGCCTTCGCTGAATGTGTGTATGAACTGTCATGCGGCGATCAACGATTACACCAAGGGTCCGAAGCTTTACCGTGAGGACGGCAGCGAGGTGGATGGAACGGCCGAGATCCAGAAGATCTACGAACATACCGGCTATGATCCCAAAACCCAGCGTTACAGCAATATCGCAAAAGCGACGCCCGTAGAATGGGTAAAGATCCACAATCTCCCCGACCATGTATACTTCAACCACTCCCAGCACGTCCGTGCCGGCCAGGTACAGTGTCAGACCTGTCATGGTCCTATCCAGGAAATGGATGAGGTAAAACAGTTTGCCGAGCTAAGCATGGGCTGGTGTATCAACTGCCACCGTACCACCAAGGTCAATTTTGGCGACTCCACCGGCAATGGCAACAAGTTCTACAGCATCTACGAGAAGTTCCATAAAGATCTGAAAACGGGCAAGGTCGATAGCGTCACCGTTGAGAACATCGGTGGTACCGAATGTCAGAAGTGCCATTATTAATACCAAGATTGTAAATATATATACCGTAAAATTCAAGCCCCTTAGAAGTTGTCCGGATGGTCCGGAGTCCGGGGTGAAATTTCTCAAATATGAGCGACAAAAAGTACTGGCAAAGTTTCGGAGAGCGCAATAACAGTGAAGCGTTTCAGAAATCAACGGAGAATGAATTCAGAGAAGATCTCCCGTTGGAAGGCCTGGATGGAAAAGGATTGCTCGATGCGAAAACTCCCCGGAGGGATTTCTTAAAATATTTAGGGTTCAGTACGGCTGCCGCGACACTGGCTGCCAGCTGCGAGATCCCTGTAAAGAAGGTCGTACCTTATCTGAACAAACCCGAGAACATGGTGCCGGGTGTGGCCGATTATTATGCCACGACCTACAATATTGGCGGGGATATCGTTCCTGTGGTAGCAAAAGTGAGGGATGGCCGGCCCATCAAGCTGGAGGGGAATGAGATGTCCTCCGTTACCAGGGGCGCTACTTCCGCCCGGGTGCAGGCATCCGTCCTGGACCTGTATGATACGGCCCGTCTCCGCTTCCCCGTACAGATGGTGGATGGCAAACCCAAGGAGGTAAGCACTTTTGAAGCGTTCGACAAACTGGCAGGCGATGCGCTTGCCGGAGCCGCCGGCGCTCCGCTGGTGATCCTGACAGGGACCATCACTTCTCCCACCACCAAACAGATCATTACCGAATTCTTAGCAAAATATCCCGGCAGCCGTCATGTACAATACGATGCCGACAGCTACAGCGGTATCCTGCTGGCCAATGAAGCCACCTACGGTAAAAAGGCTATTCCTTCTTACCGCTTTGAGAATGCGAAGGTTATCGTGAGCCTGGGGGCGGACTTCCTCGGTACCTGGGGCGCTCACCTGGAATACAGCCTGGGGTATGCCACGAACAGGAAGATCGACGCGAAGAACCCGTCCATGAGCAAGCACTATCAGTTCGAGAGCTTGCTGTCCATGACAGGGGCCAATGCCGACGACCGCTATACCCATCGTCCTTCCGAGGCCGGCGCCGTAGCTTTGGCCCTGCTGGCCGAACTGGGCGGAAGCGTAACCGCCCCTGCGTTGGACGAAAAACTGAAAGCGGGCATTAAAAAAGCTGCCAAGGACCTGTTGGCCAACAAGGGTAAAGCCCTGGTGGTCAGCGGTAGCAATAATCCTGATATACAGGTGGTTGTGAATGCCATCAACGAAGCCATTGGTGCGGGTGGAACGACCATCGACTGGTCGGCATCCCTGCAAACCCGCCAGGGTATCGACAGCGAGATGAATACGCTGGTGGCCGATATGAATGCCGGAAAGGTGGGCGCCCTGCTGATCTATGGCGTCAACCCGGCCTACGACTATTATGATGCTGCCGGATTCAAGACCGGTCTTCAGAAGGTGAAGACCACTATTTCCTTTAACGATCGTCTGGATGAGACATCCGAGCTGGTGAAGCTCGTCCTGCCTGCTCCTCACTTTTTGGAAAGCTGGGGTGATGCCGAACCCAAGCCCGGACATTTCAGCTTTATACAGCCTACGATCTCTCCGCTGTTCAAGACCAGGGCCTTTGAGGATTCCCTGCTGAAATGGATCGGCAGCACGACCACATACGAAAATTATTTTAAACAATATTGGACCAGCAAGCTGGGTGGTGTCGAAGGATATGAGAAAGCCCTGCAGGAAGGCGTGGTAGAGCCCGCTACGGCTGCTGCCGCCACAGGCGGATCTTTTAATGGCGCCAAGCTCAGCGAAGCGGCAGCTGCCATCGGCAATACCAAGAAAGGCGCCGGCTTTGAGCTGGTGGTGTACCAGAAGATCGCCCTCGGCACCGGTGCTCAGGCCAACAACCCCTGGCTGCTGGAGTTTCCCGACCCTGTATCCAAGGCTACCTGGGACAACTACCTGGTGGTTTCTCCCAAGTTCGCCAAGGACAACTGGAACTTGGACCTTGCTGACCGCCGCCAGGCCGACGCATATGAAGTTCATCCTGAAAAGCAGCTGCTCAAAATAAAAGTCGGTAATAAAGAGATGCCTCCCATGCCTGTGGTGATCATCCCCGGTACGGACAACAATGTCATCGGGATCGCCGTGGGTTATGGCCGCAGCAGCGCCAAGGCGGAGAATACCGCCGACTTTATCGGAAAGTCTGTCGTAGGCGCCGGATGGAATGCATTCCCTCTGCTGACCTTCAACGGAACAACGGTGGAGTGGAGCGCACCCATCGCCAGCGTGGAAAAAGCCGAAGGCAGCTACCAGATCGCGCAGACACAGACCCACAGCAGCTATGAAAACCGTACGGAAGTGGTGAAGGAAGTGACGCTGGATCAGTTCATCAAAAATCCGGCAGAGATATATGAAGAGCGGGAAGCCGAATTGAAACCTTTTGGCGGCATTGAAAATTTCGACAAAGACGGTACGCTGTACCCTTATTACGATAAGCCGGGCATCAAGTGGGGTATGTCCATCGATATGAACGCCTGTTATGGCTGCGGCGCCTGTGTGGTAGCCTGTCATGCCGAGAACAACGTATCCGTGGTCGGAAAGAGCGAGGTACTGCGTTGGCACGATATGCACTGGCTTCGGATCGACCGTTATTTCAGCGGCGAACTGGATGATCCCAACAGCATCCAGACGGTGTTCCAGCCCATGCTTTGCCAGCATTGCGACAATGCTCCCTGTGAGAACGTTTGTCCTGTTTCAGCCACCAACCACAGCAGCGAAGGGCTCAACCAGATGGCCTACAACCGCTGTATCGGTACAAGATATTGCGCCAACAACTGTCCATATAAAGTACGTCGTTTCAACTGGGCCGATTATACGGGCGCCGACAGCTTCCCCGACAACCAGGACCAGACGACGGTGGGCAAACTGGACCCCACAGTGTTCCAGATGAACGACGATCTCACCCGTATGGTGCTGAACCCGGATGTTACTGTCCGCAGTCGCGGGGTAATGGAAAAATGTTCTTTCTGCGTACAGCGTCTGCAGGATGGCAAGCTGAAAGCAAAGAAGGAAAACCGTCCGCTGAAAGACCTGGAAGACGTCAGGACCGCCTGCCAGCAGGCCTGTTCCTCCGACGCTATCGTATTCGGCAATGTCAATGACCACACCAGCCTGGTCAGCCGCACGAGGAAGGAAAATGCACAGCGGCTGTACTATGTTATCGAAGAGACGCATACTTTGCCGAATGTCAACTACCTGGCCAAGGTCCGTCATACGGATGTGATCAAAGGTGTGAAGGAAGAGGCCGCGGGCGCGGTTGAAGAGAAACATGCTTAAAAAAAACGAATTTATTGAACTATGTCATTATTAAGGTACGAATCACAAGTAAGACCAGCCCTGGTAGAAGGTCAGAAAGGTTATCACGAAGTCACGGAAGATATAGTGCGTCCTATAGAAGCCTCTCCTTCCCGTGCATGGTGGGTCGGGTTTCTGATCTCTGTGGGTCTGCTCATATTCGGGATCATCTCCGTCACCCATGAGGTGATCTACGGGGTTGGTCAGTGGAACCTGAACAGGACCATCGGTTGGGGCTGGGACATCACCAACTTCGTCTGGTGGGTCGGTATCGGTCACGCCGGAACCCTGATCTCCGCGATCCTGCTGCTCTTCCGTCAGGGATGGCGTACAGGTGTGAACCGTGCCGCGGAAGCCATGACAATTTTTGCGGTCATGTGTGCCGGTCAGTTCCCCATCTGGCACATGGGTCGTGTGTGGATGGCGTTCTTTGTAATGCCTTATCCCAATACCCGCGGTCCTTTGTGGCCGAACTTCAACTCCCCCCTGTTGTGGGACGTGTTCGCCATCTCGACGTACTTTACCGTATCGCTGCTGTTCTGGTATTCGGGTCTGTTGCCCGACCTGGCCACCGTGCGGGACAGGGCCAAGCTGAAATGGAGAAAGGCTTTCTATGGCGTTGCGTCTTTTGGTTGGACGGGTTCCGCCAAACACTGGCAGCGTCATGAGGCTTTGTCCCTCGTGTTGGCAGGCCTTAGCACACCGCTGGTACTTTCCGTGCATACGATAGTATCCTTTGACTTCGCTACATCCGTTATTCCCGGCTGGCATACGACCATCTTCCCCCCTTATTTCGTCGCGGGCGCCATCTTCTCCGGGTTTGCCATGGTGCAAACGCTGCTCCTGGTGACCAGAAAGGTGCTGAAGCTGGAAGAATATATTACGCTGGAGCACATCGAAGTAATGAATAAGGTTATTGTGCTCACCGGCTCTATCGTCGGTGTCGCTTATCTGACGGAGCTGTTTATCTCCTGGTATGGCCAGAACAAGTTTGAAGGCTGGGCCTTTATGCAAAACCGTGTGAACATCTTCAGCCCCTATGGATGGAGCTATTATCTCATGATGGGTTGTAACGTGCTGTCCCCCCAGATCTTCTGGTTCAGGAAGATGAGAAGGAACCTCACCGTCACTTTCTTTATGTCCGTGATCGTGAACATCGGGATGTGGTTCGAACGGTTTGTGATCATCGTTACTTCCATCTATCGTGACTATATCCCCAGCAGTTGGTCCACGTATTACCGGCCCACTATCTGGGAGGTTGGCTTTTACCTGGGAACTTTCGGGTTGTTCTTCACCTGTTATTTCCTGTTCTCGAAGTTCTTCCCTGTTATTGCGATCGCCGAGATCAAACATATCCTGAAGAAGTCCGGCGCCATTTACAAGAACAAGATGGGTGGGATCGAGAAGGAGTCCGTGGAAGAGTTTGCGGAACAGCATGCTCATCATGACGAGCAGGAGCATGCGGCCCATGCAGCGCACTGATGGAAGAATTTAAACTAAGAAGACGATCATTAACAATAAAAGATTATGGCAGTAAAAAAATTTGTAGTAGGGTATTTCGAGGACGAGCCAGAGCTGTTCGATGCGGTGAAAAACGTCCGTAAGAAAGGCTATAAGATCCATGACGTATATACGCCGATGCCCATCCATGGTCTGGACAAGGCGATGGGTCTGCGGGATACGAGTCTGCATACGGCGGGATTTATCTACGGCATTACCGGGACTACTACGGCATTGAGCGGCATCGGCTGGATCTTTAATGCCGACTGGCCCCTCAATTTCGGCGGTAAGTCGCATTTCTCCCTCCCTGCCTGGATACCTATTACATTCGAGCTGACCGTATTGTTCTCTGCAGTAGGGATGGTGTTGACATTTTGTTATCTCTGCAATCTGGCGCCATTTGTCCGCAAGCATCATTTCAACCTGCGGAGCACGGACGACCAGTTCACGATGGTGATCGAGCTGACGGGCAAGGCCAATGAGTCGGACGTACAGGCTTTTCTGGCCTCCATCGGCGCCAAGGGTATTAATACCCAGGTGGCAGAGACGGGCTGGTGGCTGGGATCATATGGTAAGGACAAAGGACCCTATGATCGTGCGGAAGGGATAGAACTGGCTTAAGATATAAATTGAAAAAGAAAGCTGAACTCTCATAGAATGAAAAAATTATCCATCTTATCGTTAGTTGTTGCCATAGTAGTGCTCGCAGCCAGCTGCGATGGTGTCAGACGCAAGCCCGGCCGAGTTTACATGCCCGATATGGCCTACAGCCGTGCTTATGAGACTTACTCCGTCACGGAAGAGGCAAAAAAAGAGTTGGAAAAGCAAGGCATCCATTTCAGCAATGTGCCGGTGCCCGGTACCATCAAGAGGGGGGAGCTTTTCCCATTCCCGATCCTGAAGGACGGGGATGGAGACACGACAAACTATGTGGCTTCCAAACTGGTGAAGAACCCGCTCGTCTCGATGGATACGGTGGAGGCCCAGCGTTTGTACCTGGTGAACTGCGGCATCTGTCATGGAACGAAGCTGGACGGCAATGGTCCTTTGTATAAAGGCGGCGATGGGCCCTTCCCTTCCAAACCGGCCCAGCTGGTGGGAGACGCCCGGTATGAAGCGATGCCGGAAGGACAGATGTTCTACTCTGTGACCTATGGAAAGAACAAGATGGGCAGCTACGCCTCGCAGCTGAATACGCATCAGCGCTGGATGGTGATCGCCTATATCAAGGCGAAACAAGGCGGCGGCAAGGCCACGGCTGCCAGCGCTACTGCGCCAAAGCCCGTGAAGTCCGGAGCAACAGCATCTGATACAACTGTGAAGAAATAAAGGATTAAAAGAATAATTAAATCATTCCCGAATGTCATCGATTAAAGAACATTTTGAAATACCCGGCGGATACAGAAAATGGTCCATGATCCTGATGGGTGTGGGTATACTTTCTCTGATCATCGGATTCATTATGTATGGCAGTGCCGATCACGGAACGCGTTTTTGGGCGACCCTGCTGCAGAATAGCGTTTACTTCCTGCTGATCGTCAATGCGGCTATGTTCTTCTTTTGTGCAACCACCCTGGCCTGGGGCGGTTTTCAGATGACATTTCGCCGGGTGACAGAAGCTATTTCCGTCAGCGTGATCCCCATCGGCATCATCACTTTTGTGATCCTGATGTGTATCGTCTTTGGCGGCAAGGAAACGATCTACGAATGGCTGAACAAGGACCATGTGATGCACGATGAGATACTGAAGGGTAAAAGCGGTTTTCTCAGCCCCGGGTTCTTTACGGTATGGAGCATATTGACCATCGGGCTCTGGACAGTGCTGGGAATGAAGATGCGCAATCTTTCCCGTAGCATTGACAATACCCCGCTGAGCGTGGAGCAGGGTAAGAAATACATGTTTACCAATACCGTATGGGCAGCGATCTATATCGTATGGTTTGCCCTCACGGTGGCTTCCGTAACGCCCTGGCTCTGGCTGATGAGCATCGACGCACACTGGTTCTCCACGATGTACAGCTGGTATACCTTCGCTTCCACTTTTGTATCAGGGATGGCGCTGATCAGCCTGTTTGTGGTCTATCTGAAGAATAAAGGATACCTGGAATATGTGAACCAGGAGCACCTGCATGATCTTGGTAAGTTCCAGTTCGCTTTCTCCATCTTCTGGACATATCTCTGGTTTGCCCAGTTCATGCTGACCTGGTATGCGAATATCTCAGAGGAGACGATCTATTTCAAACCCCGTTTTGACGGCGCTTATACGGGGATTTTCTATCTGAACCTGATCATCAACTTCCTGGCTCCCCTGTTGATCTTTATGAGCCGGAATTCCAAACGTAACTATGCGACAGTGACCTTTATGTCGATACTTATCATTTTCGGGCACTGGCTGGATTTTTACCAGATGGTCTTCCCGCATCATTATCCCGACCATGTTCCCATGAACCTGTTCGATTTTGGTGTTGCGGCAGGATTTGTAGGGCTGATCATGTGGACAACGGGTACAGCACTCGCCAAGTACCCGCTGCTGGCAAGAAACCACCCGTTCCTGAAAGAAAGTATCATCCATCATACTTAAAAATCGTTTAATAGATTATCATGTCAACTATTTTTCTGTTACTGATCCTGTTTTTAGGCTTCCTCATCACCTTTCAGATCGCGAAGGCAAGTGAATATGTAGGTGTATTGAAGGGCGAGAAGAAAAATTTTGAGCAGAACAATCGTATCAATGGCTTCCTGATGATAGCGTTCCTGGTTTTAGGGCTGATCGGGGTGTACTGGTGCAATGAACTGTACAGGGGTAAGATCCTCGGCGAATCCGCCAGCAAGCACGGCGAGGAGATCGACACCATGTTGTATATCACGATCGCGATTACGGGCGTAGTATTTGTTATCACACAGGTGCTGTTGTTCTGGTTTGCCTACAAGTACCAGTACTCAGAAAAAAGGAAAGCGTATTACTTTCCCCATGACAACAGACTGGAGATCATCTGGACGGTGGTGCCTGCCATCGCGCTGACGGTGCTGGTGGGTTTTGGTCTCTTCTACTGGTTCCGCATCACGGGCGAGGCCCCCAAGGATGCCTTGCAGATAGAGGTAACGGGCAAGCAATTCGGCTGGATCTTCCGTTATCCCGGGTCTGACAATACGTTTGGTAAGAAATACTATAAGAACATCGATGACGCTAAAAACAATACGCTGGGTCTGATCTGGGACGATCCCTATGCCCATGATGACATTGTCGTAAACAATGAGGTATATATCATCAAGGACCAGGCGGTGAAGCTGATCATTAATTCCCGTGACGTGGTGCATGACGTGGGTCTGGTACATTTCCGTCAGAAGATGGATGCGGTGCCGGGTACGCCCACCACGCTGTGGTTTATCCCCAAGTACACGACGGATGAGATGAAGAAGAAGTTGGGCAATCCTGAATTCGAGTATGAGCTTTCCTGCGACCAGATGTGTGGAAAAGGGCACTATACCATGCGTGCTGTCGTGAAGGTGGTAACCAGGGAAGAATTCATTCTCTGGAGAGCCAAGCAAAAGCCGAACTACGCGCAGGTGTTCCCGGACAAGGACCCCTCCAATGCGCCGAAGATCGACACTTTGCCAAAGAACCCTGCAACGGCGGGGGTGCAGTAAAGAAAAAAATATATCACAGCAATAGCAGCGACCGGGTTATCAATTAAATTTTTTCTCATGAGCAACGAAGCAACATTACACGGACATGCAGCTACTTCACATGGTGCGGAAGTACATCATGATGAGCATGGCCATCATCACAAAGAGACTTTTATTACTAAGTACGTCTTCAGCCAGGACCATAAAATGATCGCCAAACAATTCCTCATCACGGGGATGATCTGGGCCATCCTGGGTGGGTTGATGTCGGTGTTGTTCCGTCTGCAGCTGGGATACCCGGATGCGCATTTCCCGATACTGGAAGATCTGCTGGGCAGCAAGTGGGCGAAGGGTGGTCAGATCCAGCCGGAGTTTTACTATGCGCTGGTGACCATGCACGGTACAGTGCTTGTGTTCTTTGTGTTGACGGGTGGATTGAGCGGTACGTTCGCTAACTTCCTTATTCCCCTGCAACTCGGCGCCAGGGATATGGCTTCTCCCTTCCTGAACATGCTGTCCTACTGGTTCTTCTGGCTGGCCAGCGTGGTGATGTTGTCTTCCCTGTTTATCGAAACGGGCCCTGCCAGCGGCGGTTGGACCTCTTATCCTCCGTTGAGCGCCCTTGGAGATGCCTCGGAAGGTTCAAAGACGGGGATGGACCTATGGATCATTTCGATGGCCCTCTTTGTTGTCAGCTCGCTGCTGGGCGGCCTGAACTATATTTCCACGATCCTCAACCTGCGTACGAAGGGTATGAGCATGACCCGGATGCCGCTGACGATATGGGCATTGCTTTTTACTGCCATCCTGGGCGTGTTGTCCTTCCCTGTACTGTTGTCCGGCTTTATCCTGCTGTTGTTCGACCGTCATGGCGGCACCAGCTTCTATCTTTCCGACATATTTATCGCATCCACCAATAAGGCCCTGCCCAATGAAGGCGGCAGCGCCATCCTTTACCAGCACTTATTCTGGTTCCTGGGTCACCCGGAAGTGTATATCATTATCCTGCCTGCGATGGGTCTGGTATCCGAGGTGATGTCGGTGAATGCCCGCAAGCCCATCTTTGGTTATATGGCCATGGTGGGATCCATGTTCGCCATTGCCATCCTGGCCTTCCTGGTGTGGGCGCACCATATGTTCGTCACGGGTCTGAACCCCTTTCTGGGATCGGTGTTCGTACTCCTGACGCTGTTGATCGCCGTACCATCGGCTATCAAGGTTTTCAACTGGCTGACGACCTTGTGGAAAGGCAATATCCGATTTACCCCGGCCATGCTATTTGCCATCGGCTTTGTAAGCATGTTCATCTCCGGTGGTCTGACGGGGATCTTCTTAGGTAATTCGACGTTGGATATCCAATTACATGATACCATGTTTGTCATCGCTCACTTCCATATTGTAATGGGCGTATCGGGGATATTGGGCATGTTTGCCGGGATCTACCACTGGTACCCGAAAATGTACGGCCGGTACATGAACAATACCCTGGCCTATATCCATTTCTGGGTTACGCTTATCGGCGCGTATCTTATTTTCTGGCCCATGCACTATGAAGGGCTGGCAGGGATGCCCCGCCGCTATCTCGATACCAGCGGCTGGCTTTCGTTCAACCAGTTTGGAGGTCTGAACAGGATGATCTCCACGGTAGCCATGGTGGTCTTTGCCGTGCAGCTGCTCTTTGTATTCAACTTTTTCTATTCCATTTTCAAGGGAAGAAAAGTGATCACCCAGAATCCCTGGGGCGCTACTACCCTGGAATGGACAGCGCCGATACGTCCGGGACATGGCAACTGGCCTGGTGAGATACCCGAAGTACATCGTTGGGCTTATGATTATGCCAAGGACGGAAGGGATTTTATCCCCCAGACCGAGCCGCTGGGCAGTAATGAAAGCGCACACTAATGAGTGCGTCCAGTTCTTTCAAATTATCCGGAGGGTTCCGCGGGAAGCTGCAGGACTACAAGCTGCTGGTCAAGTTTAACCTCAGCTTTATGGTGGTGTTCTCGGCGCTGATCAGCTATTTGCTGGCGCCGAAAATAAGGGATTATGACCTGGACACGATGCTGTTGTTCTTTTTAGCGGGGATGCTGGTGACCGGCAGCGCCAATACGATCAACCAGGTGGTGGAAAAGGACACCGATGCGTTGATGAAGCGGACGGCCAACAGGCCAGTGGCTTCCGGCAGGATGAGCGTACAGGAAGCCTGGGCCTTTGCGGTCATTGCGGGTCTGGCCGGGGTATCGATCCTGTGGTGGCAGTTCAATTTTCTGTCAGCCGCGCTTGCTGCCTTTAGTCTTTTTCTGTATGCGTTTATCTATACGCCGCTGAAAAAGGTCAGCTCGATCTCGGTGCTGGTGGGGGCCGTACCCGGCGCACTGCCCTGTCTCATCGGTTGGGCGGCAGGCAATGACGATCTGAGCGCCGGTGGCTGGGCACTGTTTGCCATCCAGTTCTTTTGGCAATTCCCCCATTTCTGGGCGATTGCCTGGATAGCTCACACGGATTATGCAAAGGCCGGCTTTAAGCTCTTGCCGTCCAATGAGGGTCCGACAAAGTACTCAGCGATACAGGCCATCATCTATTCTTTGTTGCTGTTGCCTGTAGGAGTATTGCCTTACTTTTTGGGAGGCAGGGACGGCGGCGGGATGAGCGGGATAGTGGCGCTGGTGGTGGTGTTGATAGCCAACCTGTTCATGGTGATGCAGTGTGTAAGGTTGTACAGAGAGATGACGGTGAAGGCGGCAAGACGGGTAATGTTCAGTAGTTATATTTATTTACCAGTAGTATTACTGGCTTTATTAGCGAATAAAGTTTCCTGAGTGATTGAAGCAAACATAAAAGTGAACGAACAGCGAAAGAAAATACATCCCCATAAATTTACGTTATGGGTGGCGTTGGGCAGCATTGTGATGATGTTTGCGGGGCTTACCAGTGCCTACATCGTCAAGCGTGACCAGCCAAACTGGACGACCTTTTCGATCCCCCGTGCTTTCTGGTATTCCACGGCGACCATCCTGGTCAGCAGTGTAACGATACAGATGGCGCTGAAGGCTTTTAAGGAGCGGGAAATGATGCGGTACCGCAATCTGGTAACCCTGACGGCCGTCCTGGGGGTGGCTTTTGTTGTATTTCAGTATCTGGGGTTCAAGACCATCTGGAACAGCGGCGTTACGCTCAAGGGGTCAGGCGGCGGGCAGTTCCTGTACATTATTGCAGGCCTGCATGCGGCGCACGTACTGGGTGGGATCATAGCATTGATCGTAATGTTTATCAAGGCTTTTGCATCAAAGGTCCGGCGATATAACAGCATTCCGATAGAACTGATGGCTACCTATTGGCATTTTGTAGACTTGCTATGGATCTATTTGTTCATTTTCTTTATCGGTATAAAATAGTTTTAGTCAATAGTTAAGTACTTTTACAAACCAACAAAATAGTAACATGGCACATAGTGTACCAGCAGGACAAAAATGGTGGAGCGGCGGGAAGAGTCCGTTCAATGTGGAGTATGGCAAACTGATGATGTGGTATTTCCTGATGAGTGATGCTTTCACATTCGGCGCTTTTCTTATATCCTACGGCTCTATCAGATTTGCCACCAACGGATGGCCCGACCCCAATGAGGTTTTCAGGGCGTTCCCGTTGATGGGAGATACGCACCTCCCCCTGGTGTTTGTGAGCCTGATGACATTTATCCTCATCGCCAGCTCTGTCACCATGGTACTTGCAGTGGCTGCCGGTCATAATAACGATCAGAAAAAGGTGACTACATATATGATCTGGACCATCCTGGGCGGCATTGCCTTCCTTAGCTGCCAGGCTTGGGAGTGGACGCATCTGCATAGCGAAGGCGCCTGGTGGGGAAGGAATCCTTTCCTGAATTCGGACGGGACGGCGGCTACCACGAATTTTACCAATTACTTCTTTACTATCACGGGTTTCCATGGCTTCCACGTATTTTCCGGGGTGATCATCAATATCATCATGCTGATAAAGAATATCCGGGGTGATTTTGCCAAGCGCGGACATTACCTGATGATCGAGAAGGCGGGTCTTTACTGGCACTTTGTGGACCTGGTATGGGTATTTGTGTTCACCTGTTTTTATCTGCTGTAAAAAAGATTAGCGTAAAAGATTAAAATATTTGTATGGAAAATGTTCATTCGATCGACACAGGCCATCATGAGCCGGAGTTTTCTACCAAACCCATTATCAGGACGTTCTGGATACTGCTGGGCATAACCCTTGTCGAGCTTGTACTGGCGACTATCCACCTGAAAACGGGGTTCCCTCCCAAGCTGGTGCTCAACGGGATCTATCTGATCCTCACCTGTGCCAAGGCGTTCTATATCATTGCCGAGTTCATGCACCTGCGTCATGAGATAAAAAATCTGATCATGACCATTGCCGTACCGGCTACGCTGTTCATATGGTTCATCATCTCTTTCCTTTGGGATGGCGCTTCCTATAAGGAGCTGCGTAACCGTTATGACAGGCACCATTATGAGATGAGCAAGGAGAAGGCGCCCGCGGCAGAAGGAGAGCATGAGCCCGCGGCAAAGAAGCCCGGAGTGCCCGAGTAAGCTTCCGGCGATGTTTGATGTATAAATTATTGGGACCATCGCTGCTATAGTGGTGGTCTTTTTTATTATAAGTGTATGAGTAAGAAAGCATGGGTAGCGATTGCGGTGGCAGTATTTATTCCCCTGGTGTTCTATGCGGTGGCCAGCAGGTATAATGTTGTCATGCCCCGGAGATATTACCCGGATACGGTGATCACTACCATCAAAAATGGCAAAGAGATGACCGACACCGTGTGGCATCAGGTGGCCAATCTGCGGCTCCAGAACCAATTAGGCGAGCAGGTATCCCTGGACCAGGAAGAAGGGAAGGTCTTTATCGTTGACTTTTTCTTTACGCATTGCGCCAGCATCTGCCCGATACTTACCCGCAACATGCGACAATTGCAGGATCGTCTGAAGATCAGGAACGAGGTAAAGCGGGTGGATACGACCTTTGTCCGATTCCTATCCCTGACGGTGGATCCCGCACATGACTCAGTGCCTGTGATAAAGAAGTACGCCGATCATTATGGCGTCAATCCGGATGTCTGGTGGCTGCTGACGGGACCCAAGAAGACTATTTACGATTTTGCGTTGAACGAGCTGAAGCTGGGATTGCAGGACAGCGTCACGGTGGATTCGAATTTTGTGCATACGGATTATGTGGCGCTGCTGGATAAGGACCGTGTCGTCAGGGGTTATTATCATGGAACGGACACGGCCGAATTGGGCAAGCTGGCGGAAGACATTGTTTTTATCATGCTGGAAAAGGATAAGAAAAGAAAATCCATCTTTACGGAGCTAAAGCCGCTGATGATCCCGTTTGCCATTATTGTGCTGGGGACCATTGCCGGCGTGATCTATTTCTCTCGTAAACAGAATAAAAATGAAATTGTATGAATCAACAGATATCCGGCCAGGGACGTAATCTTACCACCGCCATTATCATCGTCAGTATTGCCATTCCCGCTGCCGTCGCTTTTCTGATTCTGGTGCCGCAAGTAAAAATAGATTTTGGTTTCAATACGCATTTCCTGCCGCTGGTGCATGCTATCCTGAACTCCAGTACGGCTATCCTCCTGCTGGCCAGTCTGTATTTTATCCGCAATGGGAATATAAAGGCGCATAAACGGGCAAACCTTACCGCCGTCGTGCTTAGCAGCATCTTTCTCGTTTCCTATGTGATCTATCATTCTTCCAATCCGTCCACACTCTACGGTGACGTGAACCATGACGGGGTGGTCAGTGCGGAGGAAAAAGCACAGGCAGGATCTTTACGGTATGTTTATTATTTTATCCTCAGCAGTCATATTATCCTTTCCGGCATTATCATCCCCCTCGTGCTGTTTACTTTGCAGCGGGCATTCCAGGAGAGGTTCGACAAGCACCGCCGCCTTGCAAGGATCACCTGGCCAGCCTGGTTTTACGTGGCCGTCACAGGTGTGGTGGTTTATTTAATGATCAGTAAGTATTATTAGAGTTCCCTTGATGGGTCCCAGAAAAGACGGGCAAAATCCACGACCTGGTTGTCCTTTATTTTGATGCCTTCTTTTTCCAGTAGTTTTTGCATCCTTTCCGGGGGATTGTAATGATGGCGCCCTGTCAGCAGACCGGTGCGATTGACAACGCGATGGGCGGGGACGGGGTTTTCGACCAGATGCCCGCTGATCATAGCCCATCCAACCATACGGGCGGAGCCACGGGCGCCCAGGGCGGCGGCGATGGCGCCATAGGTGGTGACGCGGCCTTTTGGTATCTGACGGGCGACGGCATGCACCAGCTCGAAGAAATTGTCATCCTTCTCGCCGGAGGGGCGGACGGTGGTGAGCTTTTCGCGGATGGGTGTGCGAGAGCGGCCAGCCGGCTTTTTGGGGGAGGGCTTACTCATTTCTCAAACTCTTAACGGGGTTTGCCGCTGCTGCGCGGATAGCCTGGATGCTTATTGTTGCAAATGCGATCAATATTGTTATGACAGATGCAGCTATAAACAGATACCAACTGATGTTAACTCTATAAGCAAAGTCCTGTAGCCAATGGTGCATAAAATACCACGTAATGGGAGATGCGATCACGATAGCTATCATTACCAGCCGCAGCAAATCCGATGAAAGCATGGTAGTTATATTCAAAACGGAAGCGCCCAGCACTTTCCGGATGCCGATTTCCTTTGTCCGCTGAGATACTATATAAGCCATCAACCCCAATAAACCAAGACAGGTCACCAGGATGCCAGTTCCGCAGAAAAGAGACATTAGCTTGCCCAGTCGTTGCTCCGTGCGATATAAGGAGTCATATTCTTCATCCAGAAAAGAATAATTGAATGGTCGTGCGGGAGCTGAAGCATGCCATTCATTTTCGATCTTCTGAAGTACGGAGGATAACCTGCCTGGCCCTATGCGCAACAAGATACTCCCAAAGTATTGGGGGTTATTGAACAACACGATGGGCTGGATCATATCGTGCATGGAGCTGGTGTGGAAATCCTTTACCACCCCCACGATAGCCCCTGACCCTGTCAGACCGAGGATCACTTGTTTACCGAGCGCCTCATCCGGCTTTAGCCTATAATGACGAAGAAAGGCTTCATTAACTATAAACTCATTTACAGTGCTGTCCTTTTTTATCTTTATCGGGTCAAAATTTCTTCCGGCGATTAAAGGAATGCCAAGGGTGGTCAGATAATGCTGATTGCCCGCAATGCCTCCTACTACGTTCCAATCATCGTCCGATGTAGGATGCTCTTTTATGGAAAACCCATTCCCTACGACTGTCTCAAAGGGCGAACGCCATGTTTGCGCTACATCCTGCACACCGCTGATGTTACTGAGATTGGTAGCGAATGCATCCATTTTTTTATAGATATCTGCGTTCCCATGAATGATCAGGACATGGTCTTTATCGAAGCCTAATTTTTTGGACTGCATAAATTCCAGCTGAGAGCGGACTATGATCGTCCCCAGGATCAATGCAACAGAAATAGTGAACTGAAGGATCACGAGTCCTTTTCTTACCGACACACCGGAACTCCTGGTTTTTGCAAAATCTCCTTTTAATGTATCTACCGGCTTGAACCTTGCAAGCACCAATGCAGGGTAAAATCCCGCAAGCAATGAAACCAGGAGCGTCCCCGTTATGATATAAGGTAAGAAGCCTCTGTCCAATATCCTGAAAGGAATTTGTTTCCCCAATAAATTATTCAGATAAGGCAATAATGCATTCACTGCCAGAACAGAAATAATCACCGCAACAAGGGTAAGCAGAAAAGTTTCCCCAATAAACTGTGTAAATAATTGTGAAAAACCGGCTCCGATGGTCTTTCTGATACCTACTTCTTTTGCGCGAACCGATGCTTTAGCCGTTGAAAGATTTATATAATTCGCACAGGCAATCAAAAGTATCAGAATGGCAATGGTGATAAAGATCCGAATGTATTTAAAGTCGGTAATCACCAGTAAATTCTTGTAGTTAAATACCTGGGTATTGAAATGAACGTCTTTCAGGGCCTCCAGTCTTAAATGGAGGGAGTTTTTTGATGCAGCTGTATTTTTGTCCGACACGGGGTTTACCCAGGCATCTATTTTTTTATACAACGCTTCGACATTTGTTTTTGGTTTTAATAACAGAAAGGTTGTATAGTTGGGGTTGTTCCAGATCTCCTTTTTTTCAAGACTGTCAAACCCCGGATCACTATAGAAGGAAGTAAGAAAGTCGAATGTGAAATGCGAGTTACCGGGTACATTTTCCATTACGGCAGCTACCACAAATTGTTTCTTATTATTGAACAATAGCACCTGTCCGATGGGATCGCTCTTGCCAAAATATTTTTCAGCCATTGCTTTTGTGATCACCAGGTTATTCGGCTTACCCAGCGCTGTCTGGAGATCGCCGGCTACAGGTTTAAAGTCAAACACTTTGAAAAAACCAGGGTCGGCATAACAGAAATTCTTTTCATCAAAAAGGACATTGCCGTGACTTATGGTCCTTGGGGTCCATTCGGGAGAAAAGCGGGTCATGGCTTCTACTTCGGGAAACCTGCTTTTTAGCGCGGGACCAACAAACACCGGAACGGAGGGAGATACCATTTGATTTCCTCCCATTAATACGTCATAATTGACCCGATAGATGCGCTCCTTATATTTATTAAAACTGTCGAAACTCAATTCATATTTCACAAAAGAAAGGATGAGCAGGCAACAAGTGATCCCTATGCTTAGTCCGGCGATATTGGACACCGTATAGGATAAGTCTTTTTTTAGTGATCGGAATGCGATAAAAAGATTTTTTTTGAACATAGCAGTTGCTTTAGCGGAGTATAAGACATATACAGGGCTAAAAAAATGCCAATCGCGCAACTTGTTTAAAATCAAATATTTGTATAGGGGCGAGAAAATAAATAAGTACGGTTTTGATACAATCGATGTTCGATTCAATAGAAGAAGGTTTCTGAAACGATCTTGCCATCCTTTACCCCAATGACGGCAATCTCCTCTGAAATTTCCCGCGGCTTGCCTTTATAGGTTACATCCCTTTGTAGGACGATACTAAAGAAATCACCCGCGACGAGCGGCTCGCTGGTATAGCGACTATGGATCGCCTCGATCATGGTACGATGGGCATCAGCCTTTGCTTTTACGGCTGCTTTTCCCCGGGTGATGGTGTCGATACCGGCCGGTACGCCATGTTCAGACTCTTTGGATATGATGTTCTCGTCATGGAATGTCTCATGGATCTCGTTCCATTTGTTCTGGATGGCTAATTCGTAATAGCGGGCGGCGACTTGCTGTGTTGTCATAAACGTTTTTTTAGTGGTGACCTTTATATTGCGAAGATGGGGAGGTACCGTGACAACCCTATGTCAGGAGCTTTTTAACGGATCATCCTTTTTCTGACTTGTCCCTGTCTCGTTCTGCGAGCAATTTCGACCGGCGGGGCTCGGGCACGTTTTGGTATCCGAAAGGACAATGTCTGCACCCGTTGCCACAGCAATATCCTCTCTCCCGGTGATATTTTTCCGTGAGGACCATCAGGCCTTCAGCGTTGTAATAAAAGTCTATGCCTTCCTGCAGCTGTCTCATAACCTCGCGATTTGAGGAGCATCGGGCTCCATCTCTCTTACTTTTTCCTGAAGGACTTCATCCAGTGAGGGTAAGGGTGTAGAGGGCAACGTGAAGAGGAGATAATGTATACGTCCGCTGTCAGCGATGTCGAGGCTTTCGTAATGCGTCTTTATTGTCAGCTCTTCCTTCATGGGACCTGCATGAATATCGTCCGAGCTTTCCAGGAGGGTAAGTCCGTACATGTCGATGACGAGGCGGGTGAAATTGTACAGGACGGGCGAATCCGTTTTCAGATGGATGCGTCCCCCCGGAACAAGGATCTGCTGGTACAGCCGGAGGAACTTGGGATGGGTGAGTCTTTTTCTGGCTTTGGATTTTCGCAGCTGTGGATCAGGGAAGGTAAGCCAGATCTCTTCCACTTCACCAGGCTGGAAATAGGTGGGGAGGCGATCGATCTGGGTGCGGAGGAAGGCTGCGTTGGTGATATTTCCCTGCAGACACTTTTTTGCGCCGACATAGATGCGATTGCCTTTGAGGTCCACGCCCAGGAAATTGCGCTGGGGGTACATGCCCGCCAGTCCAACGGTGTATTCGCCTTTACCGCAGGCCAGCTCGAGGGTGAGCGGGTGGTTGTTCTTAAAGAACCCGGCCCATTGTCCAGCCATGCCTTCCGGGTACTGAAGGACATTGGGAAAGTTCAGGATCGCTGCAAAACGGATCAGCTTTTTTTGGCCCATGGGGCAAAGGTAAAAATTGTTTAATATTCCGATGCCGCCTTATCTGCGGAAAATGAATACTTTTAAGCCGCGAAATGGAAGGTTTTTCTACATTGGAAGAAAGGGCTCTGTTATCCCGGGTAGCTGACGGCAATGAAAAGGCGTTCACACAACTGTTTGAGCGTTACTCAGATGTCGCCTATGGTTTTGCCATTTTCTATACCAAGACGGCCGAAAGCGCGGAGGAAGTAGTACAGGAGATCTTTCTGAAGCTATGGCTTAAGCGGGAAAAGCTCCGGGAGATACAAAGCTTCCCGGACCATCTCTTTATCATCACACGTAATCATATCATCGACTTTTTAAGGAAGCATCTGCGGGAAAAGAAATACCAGCAGCAGTTGATGCAACACTTCAGGGAAGTGTCGTTCACTCCCGAGCAGCAACTGATCTTCAAGGAGTCGGGAGAAATAGTCGAGAAGGCGGTGGCCATGCTGCCTCCGCAACAGCAAACGATCTACCGGCTTCGACGGAATGAGGACATGCCGCTGGATGAGATCGCTTTTGCGATGAATCTTTCCAGGCTTACTGTCCGCAACCATCTCAATAAGGCGTTGGGCACTATTCGCGCCTATCTCCGGGCGCATTCAGGAGAGCTTGTCTCGCTGCTGGCGTGGATAGCCGCTGTGGAGAAACTGCGTCGATAATTTTTTATCCCCCACTGGTACATGCGGCTTTTTGTTTCGTCTTTAATGGTCCAAACCGGATCCAAACAATCATTATGTCGAGATTTCAAGAGTTATTAAATGGCTATCTGCGGGATTCGCTGAGTGAAAACGAGCTGCGGGAATTTTTTCAGCTTGCAGAAGAGAACGGGCTGCTGCCGGACGAGAGTATGATCCGGGAGCAGGGTTTTGACGAGCGGCATGAAGGGCTTACCGATGAAGCACAGCGGGAGAAGATGCTGTTGGCTATACGGATGCGGGCCGGCGCTCAGGAGCGCAGTACCCCGACATGGCGTTGGGTCGTGGCTGCGGCGGCCGTGGTTATGGCTGTGATGGCCGGGGCATACCTGTTGGGCAGCAAGGAGCGTAAGCCAGCCGTCGTCAAGGCGAAGGTATATAAGAATGATGTGGCGCCGGGTGTCAATGGGGCTGTTCTCCGGCTGTCAGATGGCTCGGAGATCGTCCTGGACAGCGTGGGCAACGGAGAAGTGTCACGCCAGGGGAATACAAAGGTGATCAAACAGACCGGCGGACAATTGGTGTACCAGGACGCGGGAAAGGGCGATGTGGTTTTGTACAATACGTTATCTACGGCAAAGGGAAAACAATTCAGGGTAGTTCTTCCCGATGGCACGAAAGTGTGGCTCAATGCCTATTCTTCTATTCATTATCCCACCAGCTTTACGGGTGAACATCGCCTGGTGGAGATCACGGGAGAGGTATATTTCGAAGTGGCGGCCAATGCCGCGATGCCTTTTATCGTGAAAACTCACCGGGAAGAGGTCACAGTCCTGGGTACACAATTCAATATCAATTCGTATGAAGATGAGCCGGCTGAAAAAGCCACTTTGCTGGAAGGGGCGATCCAGATAAGCCGTGCCTCCGGCCAGGTGGTCCTTCGTCCCGGACAGCAGGCATCGATGGGCCCGTCTGCTGCCGGCATTGCGGTGGCCGAAGTAAATACGGAGGACGTGGTGGCCTGGAAGAACGGTTATTTCCACTTTGACAATGCGGATATTCAAACGGTGATGCGGCAGCTGACCCGCTGGTATGATGTGGAGGTGAAATTTAATGGAGTGCCTCCGACGACGGGCGATTTCAAGGGAGAGATCGGACGGAGTTTGACACTGGCCCAGGTGTTGAAGATCCTGGAGCAGACGAGGGTGCATTTCAGGATCGAGGAGGACAAGCGGATCGTGATATTTCCATAAGTCAGCGCATCCGGATAAAGAGCGTATCTAAGGTGACCCGGTATAAAAAACCGCTCCGCGTACCAGGCGGAACGGCCAAATGGTCTGGGTTACCCGAATATAAAATCGAGAGAGATCTATTATCGTAAAACCCAAACACTGACAAAAGTATGAAAATTCCAAATTGCCGTCCGGCATTTTGCGGGATGACACGCCAAATCTGGCTTGCTATGAGGATAACTCCTTTTTTACTTACAATGGCCCTGTTACAGGTGAATGCAAAAGGCATTTCGCAGAATGTCACCTACAGGGCGAGGAACGTAAGCCTGGAAAAGATCTTTAACGTGATCAAGCATCAGACGGGCTTTGTATTTTTTTATCACAGCCAGGACATCGCGGGCGCCGGGCGGGTGGATATAGACCTAAAGAATGTCCCGCTGGAACATGCCCTGGAGGAATGTCTGAAAGGGCAGCCTTTGACCTGGTCTATCCAGGGGAACACCATTGTTATCAGTATTCGGCAGGCGCCGCCAGCCGGGAGTTTGAACGATCTGCCGCCCCCACCTCCTCCGAATCTTATTACTATACGCGGGCGGGTGCTGAACCAGAAGGGTGAGCCGGTGGCGGGCGTGACGGTCAGTGTGAAGGGGGGAAAGAAAATGGCGTCTACGAATGACAACGGCGAGTTTACGCTGACGGATGTGGATGGGAAAGCTATCCTGGAATTTTCCGGCGTGAGCGTGGAGCCCTATGAGATACGGCTCAATGGTCAGACAGACCTGGCAGTCACGCTGACAGCGAAGGTCAGCCGGCTGAACGAGGTGGTGATCGTCGGCTATGGCACGCAGAAAAAGGTGAACCTGTCCGGCTCGGTGGCGACGGTGAATTATGACCAGGAGATGCAGAACCGGCCCATCACGGATGTATCGCAGGCATTATCCGGTGTGGCTGCGGGCGTAAGCGTTTCCCAGACCACGGGGCAACCGGGACGCTCGGGCGCTGTGCTCCGGGTACGGGGCGTGGGCACGCTGAATGGCTCCGATCCGCTGGTATTGATAGATGGCGTCGTTAGCTCCCTGGACAATCTGAATCCCAATGATGTCGCCAGTATCACGATCCTGAAGGATGCGGCTTCGGCTTCTATCTATGGGTCCCGCGCCGCGGGTGGGGTCATACTGGTAAACACGATCCGGGGGAAAGAAGGCAAGGCGATCGTCCGGTACAACGGTTATGCCGGCATCGAGAAGGCCACCCGTCTTTTTAAACCCGTGACGGACTATCCCACCTACATGAAGCTGATGAACGGGATCAACAAGGCGGACAACCCTGCAAATACGGATCTTTTTAAACCCGCCACCATCGCGGCCTGGCAGAACGCCACGGACCGGACCCTGTTCCCCAACACCAACTGGATAGATATCATATTCGACAAGGGTTCTGTAACGAACCATAATGTGTCCATCAGCAGCGGCAACGATAAGACCGACTTTTATCTTTCCATGGGTTACCGCTATGAGAAGGGGATCATGGAAACAACGGATGCGCGTAAATACAGCCTTCGTCTCAACCTGGACCATAAGCTTAGCAATAAAATAAAGGTCGGGGCCAATATCGCGGCATATTATAACAAGATCAACGAGCCGTACGATGTCAGCACCTTGTTGTATTACAGCGCCAACTCCACCCCCGGCACAACGCCGTACCAGGTAAAGAATGGGGTTTTGCGTTATGGGGGAAGAAATACGGATGACGAGAGCAACAATGTCAGCAATCCCCTGCAGTACATGCGTACCTGGTTCTATCCGCAGACAGGCCAATATTCTTTTGGAAAGCTTTTTGGTCAATGGAGCATCCTAAAAGACCTGCAATGGGATGTCAACGGCAGCGCGGAGATCATTAATAAGGACGGCAAGCAATACAAGCTGTCAGGCCCTATTCAGAACCTCTGGAACTTCCAGAAGGACCAGATCACGGTGAATAACGCCAGTGTACCTTCCGTGCTTTCTCAGAATAATGAGAACAAAATTTATCTGACCTTTTATTCCACCCTTCACTATAATCACACGTTCGGCGGTGAACATCATCTCAGCGCGTTGGCGGGCGTCAGCCGGGAGTACTTTAAGTACAAGACATCCTCCGGCTCTATCCAGGGTTTCCCGTCCAACAATACCTGGGAGTTGAACGCGGGATTGTCGCAGCCCAAGGTTACAGGGACATCGTACAGCTGGGCCTTGTCATCTTATTTCAGCCGGTTGAACTATGATTACAAGGGTAAATATATCGTAGAGGGCAATCTGCGGTATGATGGGTCTTCCCGTTTCGCGAGCGACAACCATTGGGGGTTGTTCCCTTCTTTTTCGGCTGCCTGGCGGTTGAGCGAAGAGGGTTTTTTCAAAAATGCGGGTCTTTCTTTTGTGGATGATATCAAGATCCGGGGATCGTGGGGTAAGCTGGGTAATCAGAATATTGATCTGTACCAGTACATGAACCTCTACTCCGCGGGTCAGAACTATGTTTTTGGAAATGCCTTGTCCGCTGGTCTGGCGCCGACAAAACTTGCTAATCCCAATATCACCTGGGAGTCGACAACTACCTCGGATGCGGGCGCGGATGTGCTGTTGCTGCGGCAGCGGCTGTCAGTTACCTTCGACTGGTATGACCGCCGGACCAACCATATCCTCGTGCAGCTGCCTTTGTCTTCACTGTACGGCGGACTAACGGCGCCTTATCAGAATGTAGGTATTGTTCGCAACCGGGGATGGGAGGTCGCATTGAGCTATAAAGACAAGGTTGGCGATGTCAGCTATTCCGTTGGCGGCAACCTGAGCTACAACACGAATAAGGTGTTGTATTTCCAGGGCAACCCGGACGTGATCCAGGCCATCGGTAATAATTCCATTATCAAACAGGGACTGCCCATCAATGCGCTGTATGGTTATGTGGCCGCCGGGACTTTCAAGAGCCAGGATGACATCGACAAGTGGGCGAAACAAAAGCTTTCCGGCAGCAATAAGCCCGGTGACCTGAAGTACGTGGATATCAAGCAGGATGGCGTCATCAATGGGAGTGACCGGACATACCTAGGCACTGTAATTCCGAAATACACGTATGGGTTTAATGCCGAAGTGGGCTATAGAGGTATCGTCCTTTCCGCCTTGTTCCAGGGTGTCGGAAGCGTGAGCCGGTACTTCAACAATCTCTGGTATACCAGCGCCATACGACCGGGACGGGAGATCAATACCGACTTCCTCAACGCCTGGTCCGCGGATCATCCAAACAGCAATATTCCCCGGCTTACAAACGACAACAATGGTGATAATACCCAGGCTTCCTCTTTTTGGGTACAGAACGCCGCATTCTTACGGTTGAAGAATGTGCAGCTGTCGTATACGTTACCTGCGAAATGGATCAGAAAGGCGTTTGTCAGCGGGCTGCAGGTATATGCCGATGCGCAGAACCCTATCACCTGGACGAAGTACAAGGGATTGGACCCGGAAACGGGGACGACGACGAACTACCAGTTGGAAAACCCCAACGTACGCATTTTTACGGTGGGGATAAATGCATCATTTTAAACACTAATGTGTCATGAAAAAGCTTTTATATATCAGTATTTTATTTTTTGGGGTTACGGGCTGCACCAAATCCTTTTTGAACACTGTTCCTTCCGACCAGGTGTCCGACGCCAGTTTCTGGCAGACGGATGCGGACGCTATTGCCGGCGTAACGGCCGTCTATGACCAGATGCAGCGCGCTTATCAGATCTATGCTTTTACACCCGAGACGGATGGGATAACGCCCAACGGATGGATCTGGAGCGGTTATCTCAACGGGTATTCGGCTATTGCCGAAGGCAACCTGCTGCCAACGGTCACAACTCCTGTAGCAGATAAATGGAAACAGCTGTATACCGGCATCTATCGGGCTAACCTGGCGATGGAGAAGATCCCCGGAGTTACGATGGATGGGACGTTGAAGAGCCGGCTGTTGTCGGAGGCGCGGTTCTTACGGGCCCTGTTCTACTATAACCTGGCGGACTATTATGGCGGAGTACCGATCATCCGTCATACATTGGCGTTAGGCGCCGAACTGCCCGGCAGGGATTCGGTGGCGGATGTCCTGAAATTCGTAGCGGATGAGTGTGATTCGGCGGCCCGGTATCTTCCTGCAAGCTATGGAGCTGCGGATGTCGGCCGCGCAACGCTGGGCGCTGCGCTGACGCTAAAGACGAAGGCTTTTTTGCTGGGCAAGCAGTTTGATAAGGCTGCCGCGGCTGCTATGCAGGTGAGGAACCTGGGGAAATATACTTTATATACCGACTATGCCGCGATGTTCACATCGGTGGCTGCGGAGAATAATGCGGAGGTGATCTTTGACGTGCAGTATTTAGGACAGGGCGTGGGCGAAGGCAGTCCCCTGGACGGTCTGATGGCGCCGCTCAGTTCCTTTAGCAAAGGGTGGGACCAGATATTCCCCACCCAGGACCTGGTGGACGCCTATGAGATGAAAACCACGGGCTTGTCTATCTCCGATCCGGCATCGGGCTATGATCCTGCACACCCCTATGACAACAGGGACCCGCGGATGGATTATACGCTGGTGCGTCCCGGCGCCAGCTGGAAGGGGATCCCTTACAGCAACCTGGCCATCGGTACGGGCGGCGCCAACTATCTGGGGTATCTCCCCCGCAAGCATGTATTGACCGTCGACGGGAATAACTGGGGCGATTCTCCGCTGAACTTTATCGTATTCCGGTATGCAGATGCGCTGCTGATGTATGCCGAGGCGCAGAATGAAGCGGTTGGGCCGGATGCGTCGGTGTATGACGCCGTCGACTCCGTGCGGAACAGGACGGGAGTGAATATGCCTCCCATACCCGCAGGTAAATCCCAGAGTGAGATGCGTGATGTGATCCGGCATGAGCGCCGGATAGAGTTTGCTTTTGAAGGCAATTACTACAGCGATATCCGTCGCTGGGGCATTGCCAAATCGTTGATGGACGGCAGGGTCATCAGGAACATTTCCGGTCAGCAGCTGGATATATGGCACTTTACGGATGCGCTGTACCTGTGGCCTATTCCGCAGTCGGAGATCGATCTGAACCCCAAACTGACACAGAATAAGGGGTATACCAATTAATAAATATGAAGAATCACATGCAGTATCAGGGAGAAGGTGAAAAGGATTTTGTCTTTCTCAATGGAGATATGTTCGACTATCAGACGGATAAGGACCCGGCATCTGCCGGATGATGCGGGGAAGTTAGTAGGAAATGTAAAGATCCCCTGCTGATGCAGGGGACCTTTATAAGGGTTACCAGCCGGGGGTCTGTTTATAGAGCCCGCTGCTAAGAGAGATCTCATCAGGGTTGATGGGCCATGCCATATGTTTGGCCGGGTCGAAATGACGTGCGGGCCAAACCACTACGGTGTCACATTGGGACGCAGGGTCCGTCTTTGTAAAATAGTTGCGGCCATGAAGAGGGGCGTTGATCTGTGCGAAGTCTCCCCATCTTTTCAGGTCCTCAAACCTGTCTGTCCATTCGCAGGCCAGTTCGCACCGGCGTTCGTGTTTCAGGTCGGTCATGGTTGGACTGGCGATGGGTGCGAGGCCTACCCTTGCGCGTACTTCGTTGAGCGGGGCGGCGGCATCGGTGTTCTTACCTTGCTGGATAAGCGCTTCGGCCTTAAAAAGCAAGATCTCGGCATATCGTATCAGGGGCAGGTTGAGCCGGGTGGTGGGGTAGTTGCCGTCCTGGTTGATCATGGGGTTGGAGGCTGCGTTCCCATTGGTGCCATAACTATAGGGTTCCATATACTTATTGATCTGGAAACCCGAGAGGCTGTTGGTGGAATAATAGCTCCGGTTTTGCCCGAAGTAGGTGAACTGGTCGCCAAATTTCAGAATAGTGGCTTCCCGCCGGGGGTCATGCGCCTCGTATTCGTCGTATAGCTCTTCGGTGGGTTGGAAATAACCCCAACCGTTGTAGAGTCCCCAGCCCGTATTTTCCAGCACCACACCCATAAACTCCGAGCCGCCCTGAGTACCGGAGGTGACTGACCAGATGTATTCGGAGCTCCAGTTGTTGGCGATCTTGAAAACGGCCTTGTAATTGTCTGCGGGGTTGGCGTTGCCTGTTATCAGCGCCCTGCCGCACTCGTTCTTTATCCTGTCACAGAGATCGGGGATCAGCGCCCATTTGGTGGGGTCGTACTGAGCCCAGTAGGCATAGGTCTTTACCAGGTAGCCAAGGGCAGCTGCTTTATGCGCTCTGCCTTTATCGGCGTCTCCATAGGTGCTGAACAAGGGCAGCAGACTGGCCGCTTTTTGCATATCAGCGGCAATAATGGCGTAATCGTCCGTGACAGAGGGCAGCTGTCGTGCGACACGCAGCCCGAACTGGGCGTCTTCTGAGCTATCATAGGGGACGCCCTGGTTTTTATGGCCCCAGAGGTAAGCGATCCAGAAATGGGCGAACCCACGGATGAAATAAGCTTCACCAAGACTGCGGTTCTTAAAGTCGGCTGACAAGTTGGTAGCTGCCTTGATCCCGGCCACCGCTACATTTGCCTTGTTGAGCATGGAGTACAGATCGCTCCAGGCGCCGGCCATATAACCTTCATTACCCGTGCAGACAAAATTCTTGATATTCTCGCCTGCAGGCTTTGGTCTGCCTACGATGAGATCGTCGCTGGCGTTCTGCATCCAAAAGAGGTTGCGTCCCCAGGTTTCTTCGTCTTTCATTGCCACGTATAGGGCGGCAGTGCCTTTTGTTGCATCGGACTCATTATCCCACAAATAGGCAGCTGACGCATTGCCATTGGGTTTTGTGTCTACCCAGTTCTTACTACAGGAAGACAGACCCAGCATCGTCAAAGCGAAAAAGTAATTTAATATCGAGCGGTTCATAACCTGATTAAATTTTCGAGTTAAAAAGTAAGTTTTACGCCGGCGGCATATACCCTCGACACGGGGAACTGCCCTCCGTCCAATCCAATCCCGCCTACTTCAGGGTCCATCCCGCTGTATTTGGTAAAGGTGAGCAGGTTGTCTCCGCTGACATAGACACGCAGGTTGCAATGCTGAAGGAGCTGAGGGAAATTATACCCGATGACCAGACTCTTTACCCGCAGGTAATCCCCATTCTCCAGGTACCAATCGGAGGCCGTGGAGAAGTTGTTGTTGTGGTCGCTGGCTGAAATGATGGGGATATTGGAGTGGGGGTTGGAAGGGGACCAGGCGCTCAGGATCTTATCCCATCTGTTGTACCCCTGCTCTGACCCGTTGAGCGTGGATTCCTTGAAGGCATGGAATAATTTCAAACCACCCACGCCTTGCAGGAACATGCTGAGATCAAAGCGCTGCCATCTGAGATTAAGCGTAAATCCATAAGTGAATTTGGGAAAAGCGTTGCCCATGTATACTCTGTCGGAGTCGCTGATCTTACCGTCATGATTCTGATCGATAAACTTCAGATCACCTGCTTTGGCGTTGGGTTGAATGGGTGTTCCGTTGGGGCCGACGTAATCCTGGGCTTCCTTGTCGGTCTGGAATATACCGGCGCTTTTTATGAGCCAGTAAGAATAATAGGGTTGTCCTACGGTGGAACGGTAAGGCAATATGGAACCACTTCTCCAGGAATCATCATGCGCCCAATATCCATCAGGCTGGCCATTGATATATTCTACCCTGTTCTTCAACGTAGCGATATTACCGCTGATCTCATACGCCAGTTTTCCATAGTTACCTTTCCAGGACGCTGTGAACTCGAAACCCGTATTCCTGATCTTTCCCTGGTTGATAAACGGCGGGGCAAAGCCCATCGTTCCGGGCCAATTGGGCAGCTGGTGTATCAGGTCGTAGGTAAGCTTGTTAAAATAGTCCGCTGTGAACAGGAACCGTTCTTTAAACAGGCTGATGTCCAGACCCAGATCCTTTTGCTCGGAGGTTTCCCATGTCAGGTTGGGGTTCGTAGCTTGCGCCATATAGAAGGCCCGTGTGTGGGGCGCTGCGTCTCCCACCTGGTAGGTATAGTCCGATGTAAGCGTCGGGTAGCCATAATAATAGTTGATGGAGCCCAGGTTGCCGATGCGACCCCAGCTGGCCCTGATCTTCAACAGGTCTACCATCGGCACGTCGAAGAAAGGTTCCGAGCTTATTTTCCAGGCGGCGGTGGCGCCGGGGAGTCCTTTGCCGCGATGACCAGGGGCCAGCCTTCCAGCGATGTCATAGCGATAGCTGCCTGTGAGGAAATAGCGGTCGGCCCAGCTGTAGGACAACCTGCCGACATAGGACATATTGCGGTCCTTTTTATCCCAATCATCGGGGTTGATGGACGTAAAATCACCCGCATTGACAAAGAACTGCGCCCAGTCGGCTTCGTTGTCAAAGGTCTTGGCGGAGGCTTTGAATCCCATGTCTGCTACTTCCTGGGCGGTGGTGGAGGCCATCGCCCCGATGCTATGTCTTCCAAAATTGCGGTTGTAGTTGATCGTGTTCTCCCATATCCAACTGTGGGTCTTATGCGTCTCGTAGTCCAGCTCGTTGTTGTTGTTGGGTTTACCCGGTTCTGTGCGTTTTGGGATAAAGTTCTTAAACAGAGTGTTACCCTGACGGTAAGAAAAACGGGTGAGGAAAGAAAGCCCTGTGATGATATTGGAGATCTTCAATTCCGAAATGGACTGCATGTCCGTAGACTTGTTATAGGGCTTATTGCGCAGCAGGGTGGCCACAGGATTGACCGCATCGCCATGAATACCTGCATAGGTGAGTGAATCCCGGGGGACAGTGCCTCCAAAGGTACCATCGGGATAGTACGCGGTGGCCGAACGGGGCATGTAGATGGCGGAGAGGATGGTGCCGTCATAACCGCTTTCGGTGAGGGTACCCCTGTTATCATTATTGTTGATGAATACGTCCTGTTTGAATTTCACTTTGGAGCTGAACTGATAGAGAGCGTTGAAACGGCCGGAAATATTCTTGTTATACGTATTTAGGAGAATGCCCTGGTTCTCCTCATACCTGCCTTCGAAAAGAGTGGAGAATTTTTCCGTTCCGGAATTGATGACGATGTTATGCCGTTGGACGAGGCCGGTGCGGAAGATGGAATGGACCCAATCGGTGCGGGTTACCATGTCATAGGGGTTTTTGGCGGGATTCCAACCATCCAGCGGCGTGAGGCCTGCGTTGGTATAGGCCAGGTTGGCCACTTCGGCTGTTTTATCCGCTCTAAGGGATTGGGGCAGCCTCCAGGCTGTCTTGGCCCCGGCAAAAGCGGAATATTCTATCCTGGGTTTCCCCTGGGTAGCCTGGGCCTGACGGGTAGTGATCAGGATGACGCCGGAAGATCCGGAGAATGCCCCGTAGATGGCGGCTGAGGCGGCATCTTTTAAGATGGTGACGGAAACCACATCCGCCGGATTGTAAGGCGCATTTGGTACGCCATCCACAACGAACAGAGGGTTTTCCGGTCCTTGTGAGCCTTTACCCCGGATGGTAATGACCGGTGTTTTTTCGGGATGTCCTCCATCGCTGATCACGGTGACGCCTGGGACTTTACCCTGTATCATATTGGGCACATCCACTACGGGCCTCTCTTTGATCTGGTCCATATCCGGCACTTCTGATACGGCTGCGGAGAGGTCTTTTTTACGTACGGAGCCATAACCTATCACCACTACCTCATCCAGGGCGGTCTTTTTATTCTGAAGGATGACCCCCAGGGAGATGCGTCCATTCTCTTTCATTTCATAGCCGGATAAGGTGTCGCTGGTGTAACCAACCGCGCTGATGATAAAGCGGTAGTTGTTGCCGGCCGGTACTTTGCCAATACTAAAGATGCCCTTGCTGTTGGTGGTGGTAGCGCCTCTAAACCCATTGGAAGCATTGTCCATGAGAATGGTGACCCCTTCCACCGGCTCGTCCTTGTCATTTCTTACAATGCCCGTGGCGATGTTGGTTGCGGGCTGGGCCAAGGCCTGCATCGAGCAGGCGATGAATAAAAAGACCCATGTTAGCATCCGGTTCATAAGCTGTCGTTGTTTTTAAAGATTTGTTTTGAGTTTAAGCATAAGCAATAGAGTGCCTGTCGCATGGTGTCATGCGATTTTTTGAGGTTCATTTGATGATGTGTTAGGGTTGTTTTACTTGTATAGAGTAACTGTTGTCGCTGGTTTTTTTAAGGGACAGGTCGTTGAGATCGCAAAGGGTAGTCAGGAATGATTCCAGTGATTCTTTATCCCTGTTCAGCAAGCCTGTGAAGGTCATATTTTTCAGGGCTGCCGGGTCGTATGAAATAGATACTTTGTATTCTTTTTGTAATAAAGAGAATATCTCTGTCAGCGGCTGGCTTGCGAAATGCAGGACCTGCTGCGTTGAGGACGGTGTCGTTGCCGGCTCTTCTTCTATCCTGGTAGAAGGCCTGGCGTCCTTTATCTGTACGGAGAAGTCCGTCTTATTGATGACCAGCTGCTGACCGGGCATCAGATAAATATCTTTAAACGATCTGTCCTGTCTTTCTTTTTTTACGACGACCCTGCCGCTGAACAAGTGGACCGTAGTATAATCGCCTTTTTTATCACTGACGCTAAAAACCGTACCTAGGGCGGTAGTGGTGATCCCTTTGGAATGGACGATAAAGGGTCTTGCGTTATCTTTTTTTACGGTGAAAACCGCCTGCCCTTCCAGGAATATATCTCTCCTGCCATTGGTAAAAGCGCTGTCGAACGAGATCAGGCTGTTGCCGGATAAACCCACTTTACTACCATCGGGCAGGTAGCAGATGACCGTTTTGGAGGAGATATTGCGGATATCTTTTAATCTTTGAGCTTCTTTTTTCACCGGGGCTGTAGCTACTGTTGCGATTTCCGGCTTTGTCCTGTCGGCGGTCTTTTTGAACAACAGGAAGACGAGTACGGTTAATGCTGCTATCGATGCGGCCACAGCCCAACCATAGTTGATCCTTCTCACAGGGGCCTGCGGCCGGCCGAAAGGATCCATTTGCCGGACGTTTTCTTCGATGGCCTGACGCAATTTTGCTGTCGGCACTTCGTGCCGGGCATCGGGGATGAAGTCCTCCCAGCTGCCTTCTGTAAGGTATTGAGCCAATTTTTCCGGGTTGTCCCTGAAATATGCAAGGACCTGCTGTTTTTCTTCTTCTGTGCAATCGCCCTGAAAAAATCTTTCCACTAAGTGATTTGGGATGCTCATATATAAAGTATTCGTATGAAAATGAAAAATCCCCTGTCGGGGAGGCAAAAAAATTTCCGGACATTTAAAAAAGGGAAGCGAGGCTTTTGCGGAGATATTTCAATGCCTTGGTGATATGGCCTTCGATGGTTTTGGGGGAGATGGAGAGATGGGTGCTGATCTCTTTGTGGGAAAGATCGCCCAGCCGGCTGAGGGTGAACACCTGTTTGCTTTGGGCGGGCAGCTGTTCTATGGCGGTAAGGACGTGTTGCAGCGTCTCTTTATGGATCAGCTTTTCATGTTCCGATGCTGAAAGATAAGTGTCGGAAAGCGTCTGTGTGTCCCGGACCTTTTCTTTTCGCAGGAGATCGATGACTGTGCTTTTAGCGATCCTGAATAGTTGGGTGGAAATATCGTATGCTTCTGAAAGGCTTTCTCTTTTTTCCCATATTTTGATAAAGGTGAGCTGGACGGTTTCCTCCGAGAGATAGGCGGATTGGGTATACTTATATATATATTGGTAAAGTTTCTGATGATATTCTTCGAAAACTTCACCGTAGACGAGCCTGTTACCTTCTTTTATCTCCTTCACCTGGTTCATAGCAGTGCCGCAAAGTTCTGGTCAAAAAGTAGAATCGTTAGTTAAGATAAGATTATTTAACCATTAAATCTATGTAGGATCATGTTGGCCAGGTGATAGCCTCCCCCGATGATAATAAAGGGCATGGCGGCGGCCATTAGCACGGCAGCCAGTCCAAACATGCCGAAATAGCTGCAAACCTTAGCTTTATCCGGATCATAACGATCGTATGCAATGGTTGCTTCGTCTCCGACACTATAAGGTGATGGGTTGCCCGAAAAGGGATATTCCAGGAAGATGTCCCTGTTGTTCTTTGTCTTGAATTTGAATATTGGCCGGTAAGTTGTTCCATCGTCGACCTCCTTTTTTATTTCGACGACCGTACCGGTGGTTTTTTCGCATTGTTGAATAAATGCGAGTCGTTTGCGGATGACCATGATGGAGGCGATAAGCAGGCCTATTCCGATGAACAGGACAATATTATATCCCATATAGGGTTTTGCATTTGAGATGGGAAAATAGAAAGGTTTTGGGGAAAAAGCAAAGCCCCGCCATTTCGGGCGGGGCTTTCATTAAGCTGTAGAGGGAGGATTCGAACCTCCACGGGGCAGTTAGCCGTAGCGCAATCTGTGGTGGTCAACCCCAGTCGGACCCGGTTTAGGCCGGGTCTGGCATTACACTATGTTTATCCTGTATCCCCACCCCCGAGACAAGAGGGCATGTCTGCCAAGTTTCATCACTCCACAGTATAGTTGTGCACCAGCGGTGCTAAAGGCAGTATCGAGGAACCTTGTAAAGAGCTATATTTAAAGTAAAATTAAAGAAATACCCCAAATCTTTATGTTTTTCCAATAAAAATTTTTATGTTTTCAAAATTATTCAAATATTTGCATTCTGCTGTAGAGAAAATTTAAAAACACTATTCAAGATGGCGGTAAAATTGAATCTCGACAAATTGGATTTGCAGATAATCCATGAAATGATGGATAATGCGGAAATCTCCTATGCGGAATTAGGAAAAAAGCTATTTGTTTCGGGAGGTACTATCCATGTACGGATCAAAAAATTACAGGAACTGTCCGTCGTTAAAGGTACTAAATTACATGTAGATCTAAAACAATTGGGTTATGATGTCATTGCTTTTATAGGTATCTACCTGGAAAAAAGCTCTTTGTATGACAGTGTCGCCCGGGAGCTGCAAAAAATACCCGAGATCGTACGACTGAATTATACCACGGGCAACTACAGTATGTTTGCCGAGATAGCCTGTAAGGATATCAATCAGTTGCGTTACGTACTGCACGATGAGTTGCAGAAGATAAAGGGCATCGAGCGTACGGAAACCTTTATTTCCCTGGATGAAAGTTTTAGCCGGAATGTACAGGTCTTTAAAGAATAGTCGGTATCATTGTATGACCAACAAAATTTGTATGAGACAACGCATTGCTATCCCTTATATATTAGCTATATCGATCTTTGCACTCTCATCTTTTTTATCGGGCTGCGGGGGCGGAAAAAATACAGATGAAGCCAATATTTCCGTTACCACCAACCCGGCGTCGGGTAGTACACAGGCGCCTGCTGTAGGTCCCACTTTTCCTCTGAATGTAAAGATAACGTCCGCTATGCCTGCGAAAGGGGTTACTATTTCCGTCAAGGCGACACCGGACGGCAGCTCCACCGCCTTTTTTAATACATCCCAAAGCACCACGACGGCTTCCAATGATTTTACTGTCTCTGGACAGCAAGTAGCCGTGGTCAATGTGGTCTATATCACGGTGACTTCTAATTCCAAGGCTTCCAATACGTGGTCAGGCAGCTACCGATACTCAGCCAAATAATTCAGGTCCTTACATCCAGCGCATCGCGTAGTCCATTCCCAAGAAGGTTGAAAGCCAGCACCAGCAGCATGATGGCCAGGCCAGGCGCCAGGGCCAGCACCGGGTTGTGGGTGATGATGAAGTTGTAATTTTCTTTTATCATCAAACCCCAGCTGGGTTGGGGCGGTTGTACACCGACGCCTAAGAAGCTCAGGCCAGCTTCGATGACGATGGCGGAGGCAAAATTTGATGCGCATACCACCCATATGGGCCCCATGACATTGGGTAAAATATGACGAAAAAGGATGCGGGGATCAGAATAGCCTAAGGCACGTGCGGCTTCCACGAACTCCCTTTCTCTTACGGCGAGGACCTGGCCCCGTATGATCCTGGCTACATTTACCCATAGTGTTAGTCCGATAGCGATGAATACCTGCCAGAAACCTTTGCCCAGCATCAGTGTGATGGCAAAGACCAACAACAAAGTGGGGATGCTCCAGATGACATTTATCAGCCAGAGGATGATCTCGTCCACCCGTCCGCGGAAATAGCCGGCCAGCGCTCCCAGCAGTATGCCGACGCTGAGTGAGATCAGCACGGTGACGAGCCCTACGGCCAGGCTGACCCTAACGCCCACCAGCAATCGGCTCAGGATATCGCGCCCATATTTGTCCGTACCTAGCAGAAAGGTGCGGGTCCGGATAGGATAGGGGGAACTGTTATTTGCCGACGGGAGGCTCAGGGGATAGGCCTGTCTTTCGGAGACATCCTCGTCCACATATTTCTCCACGATGAGGCTGTCACCCTGCCGGGTATAGCTGTTAATGGGAATATAGTAGTATTCATCCGGCTTACCGGAAAACAGCTGTTGAAAAAATGAGGGGCGATCCGGCATATGAGACTTTTCCAGCAACAGGAACTGTTGACGAAAACCCGGCTTCCGCCCTCCTATCTCCACGATCATCCGATTGGCATCGGGAGAAGGGTCGGGGGCGATAAAATAGGCTGTGATAGCTACAAACAGGGCCGCACCGATGATGATCAGTCCAAAAAAGGCACCTTTGTTACGGAGCAGGCGACGCCCGATATTTCGATTTGCGCTCATTTATTTATTTTTCGGTCTTTCCAGCGGTAGCTCCCAAACTGCCCTAACCAGCCCACAATAACGGTATAGGCTATGTGCAGCGGTTGCAGGGCCGGGAAGTAGATCATCAGGCGCTGCTGTCCGAAGAAGCCCGCTACCGACCGGACGAAAGGATATTCCACAAAGGTCTTTACCAGACCCAGCATCAGCAGGCTCCACAGATACCAGTTGTTCCACCAGGAGGCCAGCAGCAGCAGGGGGAATAGCAGATTGACCAGGTATACCAGGAGCAATACCCAGAAGATGCGCCGGTCGTCATAGTTGGCGGCCTTGCTGGCCCAGCGGATGCGTTGGTTGACAAAACCTTTCCAGGTCTTTTCCGGCTGTGTGGATACGATGGCCATCCGGCTTTTCAGGAAAAAGACCTTGCCGGGGTATTTTTTATAGATCTTATGCATCAGCAGCATATCGTCTCCGGAAGGCAGCTGGTCGATGTCTTTAAAGCCTTCCACTTCCAAAAAGGCTTTTTTCTCGTATGCCAGGTTGGCGCCATTACACATGGAATGGAATTTCCGGGATACAGATGCGGCGGTGATGCCTTGTAACGTAATAAAGTCCAGGGTTTGCAATAAGTACAGGAGGTTTCGCGGGCCGGGGCCGATGCGGACCGGGGCGGCGATAAATTTTGCGCCGGTGGTTTCGTGATAAGATGCGATGGTGGCCAGCCAGTTGGGGTCGGACCAGCAATCGGCGTCGGTGGTCACGATAAGATCGCCCTTCGCGGCTGCGATGCCTGTTTCAATGGCGAATTTTTTGTGGGCACGGATGGGAGGATCACCGGCACCGGCAGATATGGTGTGGTCTGCAAGCGAAAGGGTAATAAGCGAAAAGGGAGCTGTGGCGGCAAATGTTTTTACCAACCCGGCTGTTCCATCTGTGGAATGATCGTCGATGACGATGACCTCGTACAATTCCCTGGGATAAGTTTGAAGGGAAATAGCTGCCAGACAGACGCCAATGTTCTTTTCCTCATTACGGGCGGGCACCAGGACGGTGATATGGGTGCGGAAGGGTTGTGCACCAGCCGGCGGCGACCAGGCAGGGACCGTCTTCCATGCCCACCGATAGTATACGATCAATCCCCCGTAAAGGGTCATCAACAGCAGGCATATGAGTGTCAGCGCCAACATGAATGGCGAATATAATGTACTTATTCTTTCAGCAGAGAAAGAATGGCGGGAAGATTGCTGATCCGAAGGAGCTGGTGGCCGGCAGGGAGGACCGTCAGTTGACAATATGGTTCAATTCCCTTACGGAATTGCTCTCCCCTTTTTACACGGATGATCCTGTCAAAGCGGCCGTACAGGATACGGACGGGGAGTTGCCGTCGACGGATAATGTCCTTGATGACCGGGAGATGGGGCCGAAACTTCCGGAGGCCGGTCCAACGGATGTAAAGGTCATGTCTTATGCCGGGGTTGTCAACGTAGCCCGCGACGAACTTATAAATGCTTGGATTCACCAGCTTCAGCGTATTGCCGGCCCGGAGGACAAAAAGGAACCAGCCGGGATGGTGTATGGTGTAACGGAATAAGAGGCGGCCGGGGAGCGTCTGTGTGGCCAGCCAGTACCAAGGATTGAGTCTGAGGCCGTCGGGGGCGGCGAGGACCAGCCGGGCTACCCTGTCAGGGACCGCCTCCAGAAGACTGAGGGCTATCCGGCCACCCATGCTATAGCCCATTAGGTACCAAGGGGTTGCCGCCGGGATGCCCAGCGTGGACAAGAGGGTTTCCAGGATGGATAGGAGTTCGTTGACCGTAAAAGGGAGCGTTTGGCCGGAGGAGTCGTTCCATTCGGTCTGTCCGTGAAAAGGCAGATCGATAGCTACAATGGTAAATTCGTTGTCCAGCGCCTCCGACAGGAAAGCAAAGGTGGCCGCGGTTTCGCCATAACCATGGAAACACAGCAGTAACTTGTCGCCCTTCCCCCAGCGGTGATAATGCATAGCCATTATCCGGCTAATCTACGACTGAAAATTTTTCTTGCCGGATAGAAAAATTAATCTTATTTTTATTTAGTTGTTTAACTAACTATATGCCAAACAACCAGTTTAAGAAAGGCGAATTATATAGTTTTATAACGGGCAAGGCGAGTACGGCGATTGCCCGCAATCTGCAGAAGAAATTCAATACAGCGGGATTGAAGATCACCATCGAGCAGTGGAGCGTATTATATCATTTATGGAAAGAGGATGGCAAGAGTCAGCAGGAGCTGTGCAATGCTACTTTTAGAGATAAGCCCAGCATTACCCGGCTGGTGGATAACCTGGAGAGATTGCAGCTGGTGAAGCGGGTGCCGGCCGACAATGATCGCCGGATCAATCTTATTTATCTGACCCGTCAGGCGCAGAAGCTGCAGGAAGAGACGATGGATCTGGCGGAGGCCACGTTGAACGAAGCCCTGGAAGGTGTGCCTGCCGACAGGATCGAGATATGTAAGGAGGTTTTGCAGATAGTGTATGACAATTTGCGATAGATCAAAAATCAATTTTTTTCATTTATAAACTGTTTTCTTATGAGTGCCTCAACCGACAAAAAACAAGCCCTCAAAGGGGCTGAATGGCTGATAAAAGAAAGCAATGCCTTTGAAACCTTTATCCCGGAGGATTTCAATGAAGAGCAACGAATGGTAAAGGACATGTGCAATGCTTTTCTGGATGCGGAAGTGCTGCCTGTGATCGACCGCATCGACAAACTGGAGCAAGGGCTGATGCCTTCTCTTATTCAAAAGGCGGGAGAGCAGGGGTTGCTGGGAGTGGCTGTTCCGGAGGATTTGGGGGGACTGGGGAAGGACTTTATCACGGCTACTCTTGTGAACGAGGGGCTCGGCGGTGGTTTTTCATTTTCCGTCGGCGTTTCCGCCCACACTGGTATCGGCACCCTGCCGATCCTTTATTTTGGTACGCCGGAGCAGAAGAAGAAATATATTCCCAAGCTGGCCAGCGGCGAATGGAAAGGCTCCTATGGATTAACGGAGCCGAACAGCGGCAGTGACGCGCTGGGCGCCAAGACCACGGCCAAATTATCCGCTGATGGAAAGTTCTATCTGTTGAATGGCCAGAAATGCTGGATAACCAACGGCGGCTTTGCGGATATCTATACGGTGTTTGCCAAGATCGACGGAGACAAGTTCTCCGCCTTTATTGTGGAGAGAGAGTTTGAGGGTTTTACCCAGGGGCCGGAGGAGCATAAGATGGGGATCAAGGGCAGCAGTACTGTGCAATTGTATTTCCAGGACTGCAAGGTGCCGGCGGAAAACCTTTTAGGAGAGATAGGGAAAGGGCATATCATCGCATTCAACATATTGAACATAGGCAGGCTGAAATTATGTGCCGCTGCGCTCGGCGGAGCCAAGCGGGCACTCTCGACCACCATCCAGTATGCCACCACGCGCGAGCAGTTCAAGACGGCCATTGCCAATTTTGGCGCCATCAAGAATAAGCTGGCGGAGATGGCCATCCAGATCTGGACGGCGGAAAGCGCGCTGTACCGTACGGCCAAATGGATCGATGACAAGGAGGTGGAACTGGTGTCCGCGGGCAAACCTTTTAACGAGGCATTGCTGGGCGCTGCAGAGGAATATGCCATTGAATGCGCCATCCTGAAAGTATTTGGCAGCGAAGCGCTGGACTTTGTGGTGGACGAGGGGGTACAGGTTCACGGCGGCAACGGGTACAGCGATGAATACATTATCTCGAAAGCATATCGGGACAGCCGGATCAACCGGATTTATGAGGGTACGAATGAGATCAACCGGCTGTTGACGGTGGACATGGTGTTAAAGCGTGCCATGAAAGGCAGGCTGGATATCATGGGGCCTGCCATGGCGGTATCAAAAGAGCTGATGAGCATCCCGGAATTCGGCAGTGATGATGAAACCCCGTTTGCCAGGGAGAAGAAGGCGATCCGCAATTTTAAAAAAGCCATATTGATGACTGCCGGCGGGGCTGCGCAGAAGCTGATGGCCAAGCTGGAAGGTGAACAGGAGGTATTGATGCATGTAGCGGACATGGCTATAGCGACCTTTGTGGCGGAGAGCGCCTTATTAAGGGCGGAGAAGCTGGTGGACCAGCGGGGAGAGGCTGCCTGCTCTTTTGAATTGGATATTATGCGGACCCATCTGTACGATGCGGCCGACCTGATCCATAAGGCCGGGAAGGATGCCATCAACGCTTTTGCGGATGGGGACGAGCAACGTATGATGCTGCTGGGTTTAAAACGTTTTACCAAGGTAGACCCTTTTAACAGCAAGGAGGCAAAAAGAAGAATAGCTGCCAGGCTGACGGCAGACAATAAGTATCCACTATAGTCAACACGACCCCTGAGGGGATCCATAGACGAGTCAAACATGAGAGCGCGGAGGCCCCCTACCAAATAAAGTAGGGCGGCCTTTTTCGTTTACAGGTGCTATATTTGAAGATGCGGCGAATCGTAATGTATCTTGTTTTTGTCCTCCCCGGATTGTCCGTCTCTGCCCAGGACAGTGTCTGGTGGGCGCGGACCACCGGCAAATTTCCTTTTATGGAATATGGCATCGGAGAGGACAGGCTGGGCGGCGCTAAACTGGGGTTCCTCGATTCGAATGTCCTGGTGAAGATTGTGGATAGCTTTTCCACTGATTACAAGATCCAGCTATCTGCGGCCCATACCGCCTATATTGCCAAGACCAGTGTCATACCTTTCCACAAACAAGCGGCCCGCCGCATAGCGCACAATACCCATCTCAGCGGCAATATAAAAGTATATGGGGATACGGCTGTCGATGTCGTCGCGGTCACCCTGGATGAACGGCTACCCTATCATGCTTTTCAAATGATAGACCCCTCCCGGATCGCGGTGGATATTTTTGGCGTCACCAGCAATACGAATTGGATCACCCAACTCCGTACGGTCAAAGAGATAAAAAATACCTGGTATGAACAGGTGGAGGACGATGTGTTGCGGGTATATATCCAGCTAAAACATACCCAGCATTGGGGTTTTGGCCTGGAGTACGACAGTACGGGCCGGCGGCTGATGGTAAAGGTAAAACGACAGCCGCCGACACTGGATATCAGGAAGCTGCGGATCGCCATCGACGCCGGTCATGGGGGCGACAACCCCGGGGCTGACGGGGTCACCAGTCATATCCTGGAGAAGGACTATACGCTGCTGATAGCAAACGAGGTGCAAAAGACGCTGAAGAAAATGGGCGTTCAGCACGTTTTTATGACCCGGATAAAGGACACTTCGCTCTCTATGCCGGAGAGGATGGAACTGTTGAAACAATTCAACCCCCATCTGCTGATAAGCATTCATCTCAATTCCGCCAGTTCGGACACGGTGCAGGGGACAAGTACCTATTACAGGTACATCGGTTTCAGACCATTGAGCATAGCGATATTGAACCAAATGCTTACATTAAAGCTAAAAGAATACGGGAATGTAGGAAATTTCAATTTTTCGCTCAACGGTCCCACTGATTACCCGAATGCCCTGGTGGAAGTTGCTTTTCTCAGCAACCCCGAAGACGAGAAAAAAATATTGAACCCTGTATTCCGTAAAGCCGTTGCAGGCAAGATATATCTCGGTATCGTGGACTGGTTAAATCAATTAAAACTATGAACGGATATCTGATGCAGGAAGCGGATATTGTTGCAGGGGAGGATAATTTTATAGAGAGCCGTTCTCCTGAGAACCAGTTCGGGGTCGTCTTTGAGGACAATGGGGAAACCGGCTATTTTTATGCAATAGAAATGGAAAAGGAAGGGGATGGGTACAGGATCCTGGATGCCCTGCATATTTATGAGGGGTCGGAATTCGGCAAGACCAACCTTAAGATCGTATGGTCGAGGGACTGGTTGAAATGCGCGCTGGTGCTGGATGGATATTGCCACGCGATCTTTGATTTTGCCGCACAGGGCGGTTATAATATCAATGAATTCCCTCCCCTTAACAGTATATGGACAAAAGGAGGGCGAAAATTGACGAATGAATTGATCAAGTCACTGTTCTAATGTTATATAATTATGTTCATACATCATGTTTATTTCTGGTTAAAGAACCCCGGTAGTGTAGAAGACCGTGACGCGTTGATAGCCGGATTGAGAAAGCTGTCAAAGGTGAGCACGATCCGCGAATTCCATATCGGGGTGCCGGCGGGGACCAACAGGGATGTCATCGATACCAGTTATTCTGTAAGCTGGATGCTGAAGTTCGATACACCGGAAGACCAGGACAGCTACCAGACGGACTCTATCCATCTCCAGTTTGTAAAAGAGTGCTCGTCCTTATGGAACAAAGTGGTAGTGTACGATTCGATAGACGTGTAGAAGAATAGGGCCGTCCCCGGCGGGGTCATCCGGCTACCTTGTTTTCCCGATGCTCGATAAGGTGTGCGTAGACCTTGTGCATGCTTTGGCTGGGCCGGAGCTCCAGGTATTGATATTCGTGTCCTTTAACGATGATGGTTTTAATAAAGGACCAGTTCATTTTTTTGTAAAATTTCAATAACCTGTGGTTGTCCGTTCTTACAAAGGTTCGTAGAAGATCGAACTTCAGGGTTTTGAAATAGAGGTCCATCACCACGGTGAAAGTATCCATCGCATATGGCATCCCGATGATCCTCGTCAGGTCGAAAGTACCTCTGCCATAGTCCATAGAATTGGTGGCGGGGTCATAATCAAAAAAGAAATTGATCCCAATCACCTCGCCTCTTTTGTTTTTTATGATAAGACCGGCCTCGTCTTCTCTTTCCTCATATTTTTTTAACCAGGCTATCTGCTCTTCAGAATAGTTGCGGATAATATCATCCAGGTATTCTATGCCGTATGGATATATGTCGATCGTTCTGCCATAGAACACGTTCGAACGCAGAAAGGTCATCTTTTCTTTAAAAGTCATTGATATAAGTTTTGGTATGATTAATATAAGAAGATGTTTTCCGCCGCTGCAGAAGCGCCTTCAGTACCCGGGGAAAGAAATACAAATTCTGCCGGCTGCCTGCATGTGTCCAAAGCCATTTCATTTCCTTTGGATTCAGATAAGAGGTGTTTCCCTTTTGCACCTGGGTGATGACGAGGTCCTGTAGCTTTTTAAGACAGCCGTCGTACCTGTAATCATTGAGGAGGACCAGGTGTTCCGACCCCGTCTGGCGCAGCTTGTTTTTCCATAGGCGGCGCAGCATCAGCTCTTTTTTATACATATAAAAGAGGCTTTTACTAAAGCTGGAGCTATGGTGACGCATGAGGACACGTGTCTCCGGCGCGTCCAGCCAGGCGAAAGAAAGGCCCTGGGCGGCGGCCCGCAGGCAATAATCATAATCTTCCACTCCTTGCAGGGTTTCCCGGAAAGGACCGAGTGTATTGACCGCATGGCGGGTGAACAGGGCGCAACCCAGCTCAAAGATATTTTTTTCCACCAGGGCCATGAGAATGGGAAGTCCGCTGCCGGAAATTTTGGGCATCCAGGCTTCAGTGCGTCCATCCCAGCGATTGAGAAAAAGTTCCCCTGGCTCGTGGTCCATGAAATATCGCACTTCTCCATAGACGATGTCGGTACCGGTATGTTCTTCCAGATATGCTTTTTGCCGGCTGAACTTAAAAGGTTCCAGCAGGTCGCCGGCTTCCAGGAATTGGATATAATCACCTTTAGCCTGTTCCAATCCCCTGTTGCGCGCCGCAGGTTGACCCTGGTTACGCTGATAGAAGTAGTTGATACGTGGATCGAGTGCAGTATATTGACGTGCGACGGCGGCTGTCGAATCCGTTGATCCGTCGTCGATGATCCAGCATTCCCAGTCGGTGCAATCCTGCTCCTCCAGGCTTTGCAACGCCTCTCCCAACAGACGGCCATAGTTATAGCAGGGGATGATCACCGTGATCAAAGGCTTCAGGCCTGTTTTTCCGGTAGCCATTTTTTCAAAGAGGTTTTGAGGTTTATAGAAGTTATCTTTTTCAATCGTACGGACAGAATGTCTTTGAATTGCCGGACCTTTTTTTGATAATAGGGCATCGGGGGTGGAGGGGGTTGCCGGGCGGCAAGAAACTGTTGGTGGGCGGCGACATAGTGACAGGGCATGGCGGAATATTTCGTGTATTGGGTCTGCAGTATCCTTTGTTCGTAAGTGCGATAAAGGTTTTGCAGATCCACCCGCTGCTCCATCGTAAAGCGGGTGTAGTCATAGTGAAGTTTGGGAACAGCGGGTTTAAAGCCGCTGAAGTGATAGAAGACCAACGGCTCTCCTGATTCCAGGTAGAGGAGGCCCTCTGTTTCACGAAGAGATCTTTCGTGAAGATTCCAGGGACCCATGTTATAACCCGGGTGTTTCAGGATGGCGACTCCCTCGAAATATAAAGGTGCAAAATTGATCCACAGCTGGTCGGTGAAGAGGCCCCGGGCGGGATTGTCATAACCTTTCTGATAGGTCCTTTCACGCCACCATCTTAAGAAGCGTAGTGTTTCGGTGGTTTTTTTCAATGCCAGGAACCCCAGGTTGTAGAGCCCATAATTCAGGAACAAAGGCTCGTCCGGGGAGAGGCCATCCATCGGAATAGGGGAAAGAATATGTGGCGTCAGTACAATGTTGTGTTCGGAGAGGAGATGATCTACGGCTTCGAGAGGGCTATATATAAGGGTGTCAGGGTCCATATAGATCACCCGCTCGGCTTTTCGCTGCCCGAAAAGATATTCGAAGAAGGATGGTTTTACACAGGCGCTCAATTCGAGGATGGAATACTTTTGGGAAAGGATATTTATCCTGGGTTCCATCTGCGCTACTTCTATTATTTCAAAGCCGAAGTCCTGGTAGGGAATGGAAGGGTCTTTTTTGTCGACGAGGCCAATGAGAAAGGTCCAATCCGGCTGGAATTGCCGGGCGGAATCGGCCAGGACTTTTGCCTGCGCCAGGTAGTTGTTTGAACAAAGCGTAAATAGGAGGTTCATTCTTTAAGGGAGTGTTATTGAAAATAACTATTTATTTCCCCGGTATGGATTAAATAATTGTGAAGACCGTTGAGGTCAGGCTGGCTTAATATTTGCTTTTTTGAGGATGTTTGAAAACTGTAATAACCATCATCGTAACCTACAATGGTCTCAAATGGATAGACGGCTGTCTGAAAAGTGTGAAGGACAGTATTTATCCCAGCCGTATACATGTTATTGACAACGGTTCGACGGACGGTACCATTGCTTTTATCCGGGGGCATTATCCTGAGGTGCAATTGACGCTGTCTTCCCGCAACCTGGGTTTTGGCCAGGCGAACAATCTGGGGATGAGGCAGGCCCTGGACGAAGGCGTTGACTATGTGTTCTTATTGAATCAGGATGCCTTTGTAGAGCCGGGGACCATCGGCGCCCTGATAGACGCGCATGTTAAAGACCCTTCACTGGGCATTATCAGTCCTTTGCATCTCAATGGCAAGGGCAATGGCATGGACGCCAATTTCCTGGAATATTTTCTTCGAAGCGCTGTGGGAGAATGGGTGGAAGCGATCCTGCTGGAGAAGGACAGACATTCTCTGATACGGACGGACTTTGTCAATGCGGCAGCCTGGCTGGTCACGGCCAGCACGCTGCAAAGAGCGGGGGGCTTCGACCCCATCTTCTTTCATTATGGGGAGGACGACAATTATGCGCAGCGCGTGCGGTACTGGGATATGGGGATAGGCGTTTTTACGGGAGCCAGGATCCGGCATGGCCGGGAGTCGCGCTCCGGAGCTGTCACTCTCTCACAGCAAATGAAAAAAGAGTGGGTACGTATCCTGATATGGGCGTGTGATGTTCGCCGGAAAGGGTATCGTGCTTTTGTCCTTCGCCGAACATTACGGCATGGCATGCGAGCAGTGCTGGCCGTATGTGCGTTAAACATACCGTTGTCCAGGTATCATTTTGTGCTGGCTTCCCGGACGCTCGGGCATATGGGCAGGATCGGACGCTGCCGTCGCCGGTCAGTGGAGGGTGGGTGGTGGGACCGTGTTTTTAAGCCAGCTCCGCAGCAGCAGCATCGTCTACAAACCAATGAAGCTCCCCTGCCTGGGGCCTGATGGTCTGCGACGGGTATAGGTCCGGGTTATATTCCCCGTTTAATACTTCTTTTAACGCATGGGCTTTTTTTGCTCCGGTGGTCAGGAAAGCGATGCGCGCGGCCCTGTTGACGATGGGGCGGGTCAGGGTAATGCGATACATATCCTGCGCTTTCAGAAAAAAAGAGGTTGTCCAGACTTTTTCTTCGTGTACCACGGCTGTTCCCGGGAAGAGGGAGAGCGTATGGCCGTCATCGCCCATGCCCAGCAGGACAAGGTCAAAGCTGGGGCCTGTCTCTCCAAAATATTGATGCAGTATCTTTTCATATTCGATGGCAGACTGCTCCGGGGAGATGTCGGTGCGCATGATGTGGATCTGCGCTGCCGGCACCGGTACAAAGTTTAATAATGTGTCGTAAGCCATCTTTGCGTTGTTACGGCTGTCCTGGAAAGGGACGGCCCGTTCGTCGCCCCAGAAGATATGCAGTTTTGACCAGTCGATCTGTTCCTTATAAGGTGCTGCGGCCAGCAGTTTGTGCAGGCGCTCCGGTGTGCTGCCTCCGGAGAGGGCGATGGTAAACCTGGGGTGTTGTTGCAGGGTATCGGCGATGATATCCACGATCCATCCCGCAACGGCTTCGCTAAGCGCTTCGGCGTCCTTGTATTTGTGTAGCTCCACGAGCGATGTTTTTATATGTTATTATACTGCCTGCTTATTGCACCGGCACGGTGATCCAGTTATGTCCGTCCCTCGCGATAAGGGCTTCTACGTCCTCGGGTCCCCAGCTATCAGGTGTATAGTTGGGAAAATCCACGGGAGGGCGGCTTTCCCAGGTTTCCAGGATAGGCATGACGATCTTCCAGGCGGCCTCCACCTGGTCGGCGCGCATGAACAACGTGGGGTTGCCTTCCATGACGTCCAGCAGCAATGTTTCATAAGCCTCGGGCTCATGCGTGGAGTCGGATTTGAAGATCATATCCACGGGGTCCAGGTTCATGGATTGGCCGGGACGTTTAGCTTGGAAGCGCAGACGGACTTCCATTTCGGGCTGTATGCTGATGGTCAGCCGATTGGCACGCCATGTGTCCGCCGCTTCCGGAGGGAATGCGTAATTTGGCGCTGTTTTGAACTGGATGGTGATATTGGTCGTCTTCTGGTTCATCCGTTTGCCTGTACGGACATAGAAGGGGACGCCCTGCCAGCGCCAATTGTCGATGTAGAACTTGACGGCGGCGAATGTTTCGATGGAAGAATTGGGGTTTACGCTTTTTTCCTGTTTGTAACCCGGGACTTTTTGTCCTTTCATCCAGCCTTCACCATATTGCCCCCGTACCGCGCAGTGGTTGACGTCTTCCTTGGTGATCTTGCGGATGGCGTTGAGCACGTCCACTTTTTTATTACGGATTTCGTTGGCCTCGAAGGAGACGGGCGCTTCCATCGCGACCATACACATCAGTTGAAGGATATGGTTCTGGACCATGTCCCGGAGGGCGCCTGACTGCTCATAATAGCCGCCCCGGCCTTCCACGCCTACTGTTTCGGCGGCCGTGATCTGGACGGACTCGATATAGTTGCGATTCCAGATGGGCTCGAACAGGGCATTGGCAAAACGAAGGGAGAGGATGTTCTGTACCGACTCTTTCCCAAGGTAGTGGTCGATGCGATAGATCTGCTCTTCCTTGAACATGGTCATCAACAGTTCATTCAGTTCATGGGCGCTCTTCAGGTCGTGACCAAATGGCTTTTCGATGACGACGCGTGTCTGGCGCGTATCGGAGCAGAGGTTCAGACCGCCCAGTTTTTTTGCGATGTCGGGCATCAGCTGAGGGGCCACGGAGAGATAGAAGATCACATTGGGGTGTTCGCCGAACTCTTCCTCTTTCTTTTTTACCACTTCGGCTATTTTTTGGTAGTCGTCTTCTTTTTCCGCGTCCATCTGCAGGTAGGACACGTGCTGGGAAAACTCATCCCATTGTCCGTTGGGTTCGCCTTTCCGGCGGCTGAATTGCTGAATGCCGTCCAGGAGGCGGCTGCGGTAATCCTCGTCGTTGTATTTGCTGCGACCGATGCCGATGATGCTGAATTTTTCGGGCATCCAACCATCGATGGCGAGATTATATAAAGCTGGGGAAAGCTTTCTGAAGTTCAGGTCACCGCTGCCCCCGAAAATGAAGATGAGGGAGGCTGGCGGTCTTTTATGGTTTTGCATATACTATCTGTTGATCCGCTAATTAAATATTTATTTGTTCCATTCGGTATGGAAGACCCCTTGTTCGTCGGTGCGTTGATAAGTATGGGCGCCAAAATAGTCCCGTTGAGCCTGGATCAGGTTGGTCGGCATGCGTTCGCTCCTGTAAGCGTCGAAGTAGCTGAGAGCGGCCATCAGCCCTGCTACGGGATAGCCCATATGGATGGCGTGGATGATCACATTGCGCATGTTCTGTTTTTTGGCGGAGAGTAGCTGGCAGATATCTGTGTCCAGCAGGATATTGGGCAGACCGGGATTTTTGGTAAAGGACTGGTAAAAGACCTCCAGGAGGGAGGAGCGGATGATACAGCCGCCTCTCCAGACGCGTACCACTTCCGGCAGGGGTATCTGCATGTCCAGGTCGGTGGAAGCTTTGTGGAGCATGGCCAGACCCTGTGCATAACTGATGATGGTAGCGAAGTAGAGAGCGTCCTGCACCTGCTGGATGAATACTTCCTGGGGGACGGGGATATCCACGGTGGAAGTCTTGTACATGGCGGCGGCCTTTGTTCTTTCGTCCTTATAGGCGGAAAGCTCGCGCATGGAGACGGCCATATCGATGACGGGGATGGGCAGGCCAAGGTCCATGGCATCCTGGGACGTCCATTTACCCGTACCTTTTGCGCCGGCCTTATCAAGGATCATATCCACCAGACGATTGCCCGTCTTATCGTCCTGTTTGAGAAAGATGTCGCGGGTAATCTCTACGAGGAAGGATTGCAGTTCGCCTTCATTCCAGTTCTTGTATATCTTGTGCAGCTCGTCATTATCCAGGCCCAGCCCCCTGTGCAGGAGGTCGTAGGTTTCGCTGATCAGCTGCATGATGGCATACTCTATTCCATTGTGCACCATTTTTACATAGTGACCGGCAGCTCCCTTGCCCAGGTAGGCGACACAGGGTGAACCGCCTACTTTTGCCGCCACGGCTTCCAGGATGGGCTGCACGTGCGGATAGGCTTCGGAGTCTCCGCCAGGCATGATGCTGGGGCCTGTCCGGGCGCCTTGTTCACCGCCGGAGATGCCGATTCCCATAAAGTGAAAGCCTTTTTCCTGCGCCAGCTGCACCCTGCGCAGCGTATCTGTATAGTGAGAGTTGCCTCCGTCGATGACGATATCGCCTTTGTCGAGGAGGGGGATAAGATCGTGAATTACGTCGTCTACGGGTTTGCCGGCGGGGACCAGCATCATCAACTTGCGAGGTTTTTCCAGCGCCTGTATCATTTCAGCGAGCGTATTAACTCCTTTTACGGTGGTGCCGGGCGTGGCGGCAGATTCCAGCGTGGAAGTCTTCTGTGTGTCTTTGTCAAAGCCGACTACGGCGAAGCCGTGATCGGCCATATTAAGCAGTAGGTTGCGACCCATAACACCGAGGCCGATCATGCCGAATTTAAATGAATTGTTTGCCATGATATGAGTGATTTGTGGACCTTAAGTCCTCTTAAGAGTCGGTAAATTTAGGCAATTTAATATAAAGGCGCACATCACTGAGGATGCACGCCTTTATGAATTATGAACAAATGGTTATTTTTCTTCCGGATGCGGCGTACCATGATGACAGGTCATACAGGAGATGGCCGGTACGACAGCGCCCTGTTCGTTCTTATTAAAACTGAAATATTTTTTATTGATCTTCGCCGTCATCCTGAACATATGACGGGCGATCTCTTTTTCGGGTTTTGCGTCGCTGGCAAAATCGAGTCTGTGAGCCGTGCTGTCTTTGGAAGGAGCATGACAGAAACTACACTTTACACCCAAGGCGGCTTTCCATTCGTCCATGACCTTGTCCAGGTCTTCATGGCTGATGTCTTTGGGCAGGACCTTCAGGTTCCTTTTGGGTTTGGGGTCATCCCGGGGACGAAGGACGGGACGGGTAGCAGCCATAGCTACGATCATCAGAGCCGTCAGCGAAAGTACGACAGCGAATTTTTTACCGTGCAACATAATGAAAATAGATTGAGAGCCGAATTTAGGGAATCGACCGTATAAAAAATTGTTTTTTTGACAATATTTTGACAATCGACAGAACAGAGAGAGCGGCTTAACTTTGCCGGCATTATGGAAACATCAGAGAAGGACAGGTTATCGAAAGGACTTATTGTGATCATGGCGGTTTGCACCGGGTTGATCGTTGCGAACATATATTATTGTCAGCCCCTCATCGTACTTATCAGCAAAGGTTTTGGCGTGGCGGAGAGCAAAGCCGGCAGGGTAGCTTTTTTTACTCAGGCCGGGTATGCGCTTGGCTTGCTGTTCTTTGTTCCACTGGGCGACAAGGTTGAGAGAAAGAGCCAGATCGTATGGATGACGGCATGTGCAGTGGTATGTTTATCTTTTGCGGCATTGTCCCCAAACCTGTGGTGCCTGGAGATCGCAAGCCTGCTGATCGGAGCTACGTCTGTCATACCGCAGCTGATATTGCCGTTGGCCGCATCCCTTGCAAGTCCTGCCCGGACGGGAAAGGTCATCGGTACGATCATGAGCGGACTGCTCATCGGGATCCTGTTGTCCCGTACGCTGAGCGGGCTCGTTGGCGTATGGCTGGGCTGGAGAGGGATGTTCTGGGTCGCCGCGGGTTTGAGCTTTATGCTGCTGCTGATCATGCGGAAAGCTTTTCCCCGGAGCGTGCCTGCTTTTACGGGTTCTTATGGATCGCTGATGCGCAGTCTGGGGACGTTGGTCCGCGAGCAGCCTGTTTTAAGGGAGGCAGCGTCCATCAATGCATTGGGTTTTGCCACTTTTGGCATGTTCTGGACCACCATGGTGTTACATCTGGCCGGGGCTCCCTTCCATTTCCATAGCGATCTCATCGGTCTTTTTGGGCTGGCCGCCGCTGCGGGTGCATTGGCGGCCCCTCTGGTGGGCGGGTCGGCGGACAAACGCAATCCCCGTATTGCCATTGGCTATGGGCTCGGGCTGTTATTCCTCTCCTTTGTCCTTTTTTATATATCCGCCACCTCGGTGATCGGTCTTATTGCGGGGATCATCCTGCTGGACCTGGCCATGCAGTGCGTGCATGTATCCAATCAAAGCAGGGTATACGCGCTGCTGCCCGGGGCCCGCAACCGACTAAATACAGTATACATGACCGTGAGCTTTATGGGGACCTCCCTGGGGTCGTTCATAGGATTATATGTTTGGGAAAGAGCGGGCTGGAAAGGGGTATGTATAGCGGGTATGGTCCTTGCTTCGCTGGCATTCTTAGTATTTTCCGCAACATCCCGGAAAGCAAAGCCGGTGTTGCAATAATCGCCGCTTGTCCGCCCGGAAGCGGTGTTCGTCGTTAAGAAATTACTAATTAGCCAATGTCCAGGTATTTCTACTTGTTTTTTGGGGAAAATGAAGTATCTTTGTATGGTAAATTTGAGCTTACAGCATTAGTAATTGAATGATCGCTTCCGCTAAACCATCTCCGGTGTCGTTAGTTTTCTTTACTCCCTGCTATTTTTCTCAGATTGGTATTATTTATTTTTTTAACCAGTTAGTTAATTTATGAACATTTACGTTTCGAATTTAAGTTTCAACGTCACTGACGAGGACTTACAAGATTATTTTGCAGAGTACGGTGAAGTATCTTCTGCTAAGGTTATCATGGACAAATTCACCGGCAAATCCCGTGGATTTGCATTTGTGGAAATGCCTGATGACGCGGCTGCTCAAAAAGCTATCCAGGAGCTGGACGGCGCATCTGTCGATGGAAGGACCATTGGCGTGTCCGTAGCTAAGCCCAGGGAAGACAGAGGCGGCAACGGCGGCAACAAGGGCGGCGGCTCTTTCCAACGCAGGAACAATAACTATAGCAACAGCAGATATTAATAGTTAGTTTTTCCTATAAGGGAAAGGGGTCCAAAAGGGCCCCTTTTCTTTTTGGCTTTTGATATGGATTAATCAGGTGTTGGATGTGGGGCTAAGTGCTGCCCCGGACCTGACGGTCCGGGCAGATTGTTTAGGCCGCTAATATATTGCCCTTCGGGCGGCCGACCTGGGGTCGGCCTAGGGTAAGAGCGATGGTGGTGCTGGTACTGCTGGTATAATCGATGCTGATGGAACCGCCCAGTTTTTCGGCGGCATATTGTACCTGGCGGAAACCATGACAGACAGTACGATAGAAATAAGTACCGGCATTGCGGACACGGATAAGGGTGTTATCACCTTCGATCACCGACTCGATGTGGATACATTCGTTTTGCGTGGTGCTAATCACCCTGTCAAGGAGGTTCCATAAAATATAGGCCAACATGTTCTCGTCGGACCCTATTTGCAAATTCCTATCTATTTGATTGATTATTAATGATTTGCGATTTACGGCCAAAGGTAACAATCCCAGGGTTAGTTCATCTACGAAATGATGCAGCGAGATCTGGTTGTACATGGTTAAGGGCATATTGGATTTTGAAGATATTAATTATCAGCATTCCAGCCATAAAATAACAAAGGGAAAACGAAAATTAGTGAAAGAAAATGCGGAAAAAGCACCGTTTTGGACTATGAATTAGGATGGATTAAAGGTTTCTGCTTACGAAAAAATCCTGCGGGGGTACATTATGACGCCGCAGGGTGCAATGAGTTGATAATCTGCTATCTCCAAGTTTTGATCTTGAAAGGGCAGTGTGGCATATCGTTTGTTTTTAAGGGGTAAAATCTCTACAAGATGAAAAAGTTAAGCTGCCTGACCCTAATTTGTCTGACTTGTATCCTGACCCAGGCTCAAAAGGTGATCCCCGGTTTTAAAGGGGGATTGAACGTAGCCAATGTCTCCAATCTATATGGGGACAACCGTATCAGTGGACATATTGGGCTATTCCTCCATACAAGCATCGCCAAGGACTGGGCTTTCCAGCCGGAGATATTGTACAGCGGACAAGGACAGAAGTATTGGGTCAACAATGATATCCAGTATACCTGGGCCCTGAATTATATCAATATCCCGTTGATGTTCCAGTATTATCCTGTGCACAGGTTTTACCTGGAAGCAGGTCCTCAGCTGGGTATCCTGGTCGCTGCCCGGAACAAAGGGCCGAATGGATATAATGCGAATATCATAGATCGTGCGCATAAAGCGGATGCCACCCTGAACTTTGGCATGGGCTATTATTTCAACCGGACGGCTGGGGCCTACATGCGGTATGGCCTTGGGTTGTCCGACATCACCCCTGACGACGTCGACAGGTATACCTATTCCAACCGGGTATTTCAGCTGGGGGTGGAAATAAGATTACATTAATAAGGAGAAGGCCGGCTGCGGGAGAAATTATTACCTTTATAGTATTATGAGCGCAACTACTACTTCTCCACAGGCCCTCACGGCAAAAGATTTTGCCACAGACCAGGAAGTACGCTGGTGTCCGGGATGCGGTGACTACTCCATACTGGCACAGGTACAGAAGGTCATGCCATCGCTGGGTATTCCCAGGGAAAATATCGTCATCATATCGGGGATCGGCTGCAGCAGCCGGTTCCCTTATTATATGAATACCTATGGGATGCATTCCATCCATGGGCGTGCTACGGCCATTGCCTCCGGGCTTAAGGCTACCCGCCCCGAGCTGAGCGTCTGGGTCGTCACGGGTGACGGCGACAGTCTCAGCATTGGGGGGAATCATACCATTCATCTGCTGCGGAGGAACTTTGATATCAATATCCTTTTGTTCAACAACCAGATCTATGGATTGACAAAAGGACAATACTCCCCTACATCTGAAGAGAACAAGGTAACCAAGTCCACGCCATTTGGGAGTATCGATCATCCGTTCAACCCTTTGGCGCTTGCTATGGGCGCTGATGCCAGCTTTATAGCCCGCAGTATGGACCGCGATCCCAAACATCTTCAGCAGATGCTTGTGCGCAGCCATGGACATAAGGGGGCTTCTTTCCTGGAGATCTATCAGAACTGTAACATCTTTAATGATGGCGCCTTTGAGGTCTTTACGGAGAAAAGCACCAAGCCGATGGAGGCCCTTTTCCTGGAGCATGGTCAACCCATGGTATTTGGCGCTCAGCAGGACAAGGGTATCCGTCTGGATGGGCTCAGGCCTACGGTGGTTACGCTTGGCGAAGGCTTTAGCAAGGATGACCTTTGGATACACGATGAAAAGGATTTTTATAAAGCGCAGATCCTGGTACGCTTATTTGACGATGTGCGTATTGAAGGGCACCTGCCCAGACCTTTCGGGGTATTTTATGAAACGGACCGCCCCTGTTATGAGGATATGTTAAACCTGCAGATCGAAGAGGTCGTGCGCAGCAAGGGGAAGGGTGATCTGGATAAGCTGCTCCGGGGGAATGAAACCTGGACTATTGCATAGGCGCGGAATAGTTCCCAAAATATAATAAAAAAAGAGGCGGCTCTATTTTACGGGTCGAAGAGCCTGCCTCTTTTTGCATTTTGGTTTTTTCACAGTGAAATCTTTTCTCTTTTTGCACAGACGAACGAGGTGCGTAAGTACGGGATCACTGTAAAAAAAGAGCCAGCGATAGACATCGCCGGCCTGTGCTTACCTCTGAAACCACAAAAAGAAAGAGATCGAATATGTTTTTACTGCGCGCATGTTCTATTCCTTTACGCTTATCTTTTATTCTAAAATTCTCCTGTCCCGCATAAGCCTTTCCGTAATAAATATGAGACTCATTCAACCCGCATATTATCCGGATAAGTCTTGGTCCGTGAAAACAAGTACAATAAAACCGAGGGCTAGATCAATTGTGTAGAGGATAGGTATCCTTTACAACATGGACATTATTTCAAAAGGGTATAGATTAAGTAGTATATGATAGGACAGAAGGATCAGTATATCAGGCGGCATGAAAGATGTTATCCCTTCACACAATCATTGGAAACCCGGATATTTTTGGAAATTGGAATCTTGGGACGGAAATTGGATAGTCGGAATGCGGAAATTGGATCGGATCAGATTCTTTGCAGTATGGGCGTTATTAAGACTAACGCTTTCAGAGTATAAGCGGGGTAAAAATAAAGACGATTTCGTTAAAAAGCAATATTTTTTTTAAAGTTTTTTAAACGGGAGTAAGGGTTTCCCGTCTTAGAGCATTCCGGAAGACACCTAAATCCGTTAAGGAGCAAAGGTTTCCAACTCTTTGTTAGCCGCCCTAAAGGTTTTTTCTTTTTTACGGTTGAACCACCATTCCGGGGCGGTTTTTTTCATCAGGGTATCGATATTGCGCATTCCCAGCAGGTACCAGGCCCCTTTCAATTTGCCTGAGAGAGAGGTCTGTAAAGCCCGCAGGCTCATGGCAAAACCATTGTCGAGATATTCCATATGGTGCCAATATCCTGCAGGCATGAACAGGGTATCCCCGTGATCCAGGATCACTTCGTACCCTTTTGCCAGCCGCAAGGCAGGGTATCTATCAAGCTCCAGTTTGTTATTATTGTCATCAAAATAGTGCTCAAAATTGACAAAACTGAGCACTTCCCAGGGCTTGCGGTAAAGTTTGTGCTGTTCCTCAAACGGGAATAGAAGCACCCGCTTACGGCCGCCAAACTGGGTATGTATGATATGGGAAAGGTCGATGTCGAAATGCATATGGGTGACGGACCCTTTACCGCCGACAAACAGCATGGGATAGCGCTTTACAAAGCCTTTCATCAGGTGCTCCGGCCACTCGAAATCCGAAGTGATCTGGGGAGCATGCTCGAAAATATTGAAAAGGAAGATGCGCAGCCCTACCGGACCATTCAGGATCATATCGATATAATCCCCGAATTTCATATAATCGTCCGCTGTATTGATGGGTGTATAAGCATCACTCTTTACATTGTTATACAGGCCCACTTCCACGTTCCCCACGATGGACTTAAAAAAATCCCAATTCCATTTATTGAGCGCCGGCCATTTTTTTGACAATCCGGTGATCACCAATGGCTTCATGGGGGCGTAGTACTGGTCCCTAAAATCTTCAGGACTGATGCTATCCACTCTGTCTACATGGTGTAGTTGCATGGGGTCCAATTTGCGCAAAAATAATACTAAATTCAGGTTAACAGAACGTTGTTAAATTGTTACAACTTGCTTAACAATTTTATTGGGGTCTTTTTGATGGGTTTTCGTTATATTACCGCATGCTCCTGCACCTCCATCCGGATAATCCGCAGCCCAGGAATATTAAGACGATAGTGGAATGTTTGCTGGATGGCGGTGTCATCATTTATCCCACGGATACCATTTATGGCCTGGGTTGCGACATCTTCCAGCACAAGGCCGTCGAGCGTATTTGCCAGATCAAGCAAGTGAACCCCGCCAAGGCCCGATTGTCTTTTATCTGTTATGACCTCAGTGATCTAAGCAATTACACAAAGAGTATCTCCACTCCATTATACCGGTTGTTAAAGACCTATTTACCAGGACCTTATACGTTTATCCTCCCTGCCAGCAAGCAGGTGCCCAGGATCTTGAAAAGCAAGAAGGACACCATTGGACTGCGGGTGCCGGACAATGTCATCGCCCGGAGCCTGATAAAGGAGCTGGGGCATCCGATACTCAGCTCTTCTTTGCCGGGCGTACTTACCCGCGACCCCGGGTCTTCGGCCGAAGTGCCACAGGCGCTTCCGGTGGAGGAATACACTGATCCGGAGATGATCCATGATAAGTTCGAACATGTCGTAGACATTGTCGTGGATGGAGGTATCGGCGGGATCATTCCTTCCACGGTGGTTGATTGTACGGGAGATGCGCCGGAGGTAATAAGAAAGGGATTGGGAGAATGGGAGGTGGAGGCGGATTAGAGGGGTAAAACTTCAGCGACCCGTCGTGAAGAAGGGTCAATATTAAAGCTTTTCCGGTGGTATTTGCAGAGTCCGAACTTTTCGATGGCGGCACGGTGTTCACGGGTGCCATATCCTTTGTTGCTGTCCCAGCAATAGTGGGGGAATTCTTTGTGCAGGTGCTGCATATATTCGTCCCGCCAGGTCTTTGCCAAAATGCTGGCCGCTGCAATGGAGGCATAGGTGGCGTCCCCCTGTACGATGCAGTGGTGAGCGGTACGTTTGTATTTGATAAAGCGGTTGCCGTCGATGAGCAGCAACCCGGGCTTTGTCTTTAATTTATCCAGGGCAAGGTGCATGGCCTTGAAGGAGGCTTTAAGTATGTTGATCCTGTCTATTTCTTCGTGATCCACCATGCCTACGCCATAAGCCAGCGCATTGTTTTCTATAAAAACACGGAGCTCCTGTCTGTCTTCGGGGCTTACCTGTTTAGAGTCGTTCAACAGCGGATGAAAAAAACCTTCCGGGAGGATGACGGCGGCCGCGAATACGGGGCCGGCATAACAGCCTCTGCCAGCTTCGTCACAGCCGGCTTCCAAGACTCCTTCCTGATAGAATTGTTTCAGCAATCCCGTTTTTTTTCAAAAATACAGGGATTGGATAAAATTGACCGGGTTCTTTTGTCCACATGGCGATAACTTTACTAAAAACGAAAACGATCTTATGCAAATCATAGAATGGCTGCGACAGCCCTGGCCGTGGTATGTGGCGGGGCCACTGATCGGGCTCACTGTCCCTGCCCTGCTGGTGATGGGTAACCGGCGTCTGGGTGTTTCTTCGTCCCTCCGCCATATTTGTGCCGCCTGTCTGCCCGTGAAGGCGCCTTTTTTTCAATATGACTGGAAAAAGGAGGTCTGGAATCTTTTTTTTGTGGGCGGCATTCTGCTGGGTGGATGGATAGCGGGTCATCTGCTGCGGGACCCAAACTCTGTACGGGTAGAGCCTGCGCTGGTCCGTGAGATGAGTGGATATGGGGTCCGGGACGTTGGACAGCTGCTGCCGGCGAGTCTCTTTCATTGGGGGGCTTTATTGACTTTAAAAGGATGGCTCCTGATCGTGGCCGGGGGCTTTCTGGTGGGTTTTGGTACCCGGTATGCGGGTGGTTGTACTTCCGGTCATTCCATTATGGGGCTTTCTACCCTGCAGTGGCCATCGCTGGTGGCTACCGTCTGTTTTATGGCAGGCGGCTTTCTTATGGCCAACGTAATCCTTCCTTTTATTTTAAAATTATAGATCAGTCATGGAAGTCAATACGGATTTTGAGGTGCGCAGTCTGGATACTATGTTGCCGGACCAGGACCAGCCGGCGAAGCAAGGGCCCTGGCGGCATCAACTGAAATATCTTATCGCCGGGATGGTTTTTGGCGTCGTGCTGGTAAAAGCAGAGATCATTTCCTGGTGGAGGATACAGGAGATGTTCCGGCTGCAGAGTTTCCATATGTATGGAGTGATCGGATCAGCCGTAGTGGTAGGCATGTTGTCGGTGTGGGTGATCAGGAAATTCAATATCCGGACGTTCGACGGCGAACGGATCGTATTTCCCAGGAAAAAATTCAACAAAGGGCAGATATTCGGCGGACTGCTTTTTGGTTTTGGGTGGGCTATTACAGGCGCCTGCCCCGGGCCGCTGTTCGCACAAATAGGAGCGGGTTTTACTGTGTCGGCCGTGACCTTGCTGAGCGCTATTGCCGGCACTTATGTATACGGAACGCTGCGGGAAAAATTACCGCATTGATAGCCAGGAGGGTTTAACTTTGCGGCGCTATGCGATCATCATCTTCTTCCCGGGCAGTGGCCGTATGGGTCATGACCGGCGTCATCATGTTGCTGATACAGGTAGTCCTTGGCGGTATTACCCGTCTCACCGGCTCGGGCCTTTCCATCACTGAATGGAATGTTGTTACGGGAACGTTGCCTCCGTTGAACCATCAGCAGTGGATGGATGCTTTTGACAAATACAGACAGACGCCCCAATTCCGGCTGATCAATGCGGATTTTACGCTGTCAGATTACAAGTTTATCTTTTTCTGGGAGTGGTTCCATCGTTTATGGGCCCGTCTGGTCGCCGTGGTATTTGTAGTCGGACTTGCCTGGCTGCTGTGGAAGAAGAAGATGCGGCAGGAGATGATCCGCCCCCTGGTGATACTTTTTTTATTGGGCGCTTTACAAGGAGCTGTCGGCTGGATCATGGTGGCTAGTGGCCTTACAGGGGATGCTATCTATGTGCGACCTACCCGTCTGGCTTTGCACTTTGTCTTTGCCCTGGGATTGATCGTGTATGCTTTTTGGTTTGCTCTCCAGCTGCTGGTACCCGAGCGTGACATTGTGCGGACGCCTGTTGCGGGCAAGGGCTCCGGTGTCCGCCCGCTTACCATCCTGATCCTTGTCGTGGTATTTTTTCAGTTATTATACGGGGCTCTGATGGCGGGGAATAAGGCGGCAGCCGTAGCGCCTACCTGGCCGACGATCAATGGGGACTGGATACCTCCCGGTCTGTTCAGTCAGCGGCCTTTGCTACAGGACATCATCGGCAATACGATCACCGTACATTTTATTCACCGTGGCATCGCCTACTTGCTCCTTCTCCTGGTGGCGATATGGACCATTCTGGCCTGCCGGGTACCCCATTCGTCGGCGGCATTCCGCAAGGTCCGCTGGCTCCCACTGCTGCTGATCGTGGTCCAGATCATCCTGGGTATCACCAGTCTGCTGACCAGCCCGGGTATTATCCCCAACAGGTGGGTGGCTTTTGACTGGCTGGCCCAGCTGCACCAGATCACGGGGTTGCTTTTTTTACTGACAATAGTCGGGATGTTGTACCTTGTGAAACCTGTAAGACATTCTGTAACCGTATGATGCGCATGCTTAAATCGATCTACCAGTTTTTCCCTGTACAACTGTTGCTGCTGCATATAAAGAAATTTCAGATCTTGCTGGTATTCTGGCTGATCCTCTTCAGTACGCTGAACGGGGGATTTATGAAGAACTATGGCGCAGCGGCCCTATTTCTTTCCCCGGAATATCTGGGCCAGGTGAGTGCCGCGAGCTTTGCCATTGTAGGGGCGGCGACGGGCATCTTTATCATGAGCTGGAATATCACTACGTTCATCCTCTTTTGCAGACACTTCCGGTTCCTGGCCACCACGACCAAACCTTTTCTGAAATATTGTATCAACAACGCCGGGCTACCCCTGATATTCCTCGTGTTCTATTGTGTAAAGGCGGTACAATTCAGTACTGCAAAAGAATTGCTGCCGGCGGGCAGGATACTTTGGCTCAGCGTGGGGTTCCTGCTGGGTTTTGGATTTATTGTTGCCGTATCATTGTTGTATTTTTTTCGTGCGGACAAAACCATTATCCGGCGAATGACCCCGGTGATCAGCAACCCCAAGCTTTTCAAATCCCAATTCCGTAAAGAAGAAGTAAAGCTTAACGAGAGCCGGCTGATGAAGGTGCAATGGTACCTGAATTCTCTCCGGACGATCAAAAAGACCAGAGACGTCTCACATTACAGTAAAGATTTTATCGAAAGTATTTTCAACCGGCATCATATTTCCGCGGTGCTTTCCATCTTTGTGGCTTTTATCTTTTTGATCGTCGTCGGGTTCTTTATGGACAGCCGCTATTTTCAGTTGCCGGCTGCTGCCAGTATCCTTATCTTTTTTGCCATCCTTATTTCCCTGTCCGGCGCCTTTACCTATTTTCTTCAGAGCTGGAGCATGCCTTTTCTTGTAGTAGTGTTCCTGGTGCTGAACCTCCTTTACCGAACCAACGTCATCGACCCCACCAATAAGGCATATGGTCTGAACTATACGGAGGAGGAGAACCGGCCTTTGTACGACAAGCAAACCTTGCTGCAATTATGCTCGGAAGAAAAAGTGGCTACCGATAAAGCGAATATGCTGAAGATCCTGGAAAAATGGAAAGCGCGTCAGACGGAGGCCAAACCGGTGCTTTTTCTTGTCAATACCAGCGGGGGCGGTAATCGTAGCGCTACCTTCACCATGAGTATCCTCCAGCGGCTGGACAGTCTTTGCGGCGGACGGCTGATGCGGAAGACTTTCCTGATCTCTGGCGCTTCGGGAGGAATGTTGGGAGCCGCTTATTTCAGGGAGCTGTCCCGTCTGAAGGAGGCCGGTGACACGACCATCCGTCTGCAGGACAGACGATTTGTAGACGATATTTCCGGGGACTTATTAAATACGTTGTTCTCCTCTTTTGTAGCCCGTGATCTTGCCTCCCCCGCCCAGAAGTTCAAGGTAGGCAATTATGAATATATCAAGGACAGAGGGTACGCGTTCGAGCAAAAGCTGAACGCTAATACAAGGGGGGTGTTGAACCGGCAGCTAAAGGATATTGCCGTTGATGAGGCGGCGGCCAGGATGCCGCTGATGTTCTTCAATCCCGTGATCACCCGTGACAGCAGGGCCCTGATCATCAGCAGCCAACCCGTCAGCTTTTTAATGCGTCCCCGATATGACAGCACAAAGATCCCCCGTATGGACCCGGATGCCGTCGACTTCGGCGCTTTGTTTGCCGGGCAGGAACCTGAAAACCTGCGGCTGCTGACAGCCTTGCGGATGAATGCTACCTTTCCTTATGTGCTGCCCAATGTCTGGCTGCCTACTGTTCCTGTCATCGATGTCATGGATGCGGGTTTCCGGGATAATTTCGGCGAGCTGAATACAATACGCTTCCTGAATGCTTTCCGGGAGTGGATCCAGGCGAACACGGGCGGGGTAGTGCTGTTGCAGATACGGGACCGTAAGACGGGCGGATGGGAGAACCCCTATGAGTCGGTGAATGTCACGGAGATCATCACCAAGCCCCTGTTGCTGCTGCAGGACAACTGGTACAAGATGCAGGAATATAACCAGGATGATCTGCTAAGTCTGGCGCAGAGCGGCATGGGATTCCCTTTTCGCAAACTGGTGTTCCAATATGCACCCAAGTCGGAGGATGCGGGCGCCGCACTCAATTTTCACCTCACAACGCAAGAGAAACTAAATATCATCAGCAGCCTGGACAACCGGGAGAATCAGAAAACGTTTAATGTCTTCCGGGAGTATGCGGGAGGAAAGAGATAGACTATCTTACGCACTCAACTTACCTCACCATGAAAAAGTTAGTGCTTATCGTATTGGCTTTTATCGTCGTTCTTGCCAGTTGCAAAAAAAATACGACTTCCCAAAAAAACCCTGACGACCAGCTTTCCGATGCACAAATACAAGGTCTTGAGATGGCCGGCGTCGATACAGTGTCTGTATTCGGCGACTTTGTCTTCCCGGATGGCACTTCTATTGCCGACTGGGATCACCAATCGGATTCCGGATATGTATATGTTCTTGGAACAGGACCGTCATCTTTATCTGTGCTTGATAAAAAGAAATTATTTATAGATCGGATGACGCAGACCGGCTTTATACTGACGCGGAAAACACCCAGGATAGCATATGTATATGGTGCGAAAGATTTTAAAAATGCCACTGTTTATCCGGGCGCCACCTGTCAGGAACAGCTTCATGGGCTCGACTGTTCAGGTATGATCTATCAGATGGGGCTTGCCAGCAGTCTTAAACTTCCTGCCGGCGGTACGGCGGACTATGTGGATACCGCCGTTTGGAATAAGGCGTTTAAAAGTTCTCCATCGTTTGCCGGATTGCAAATGACCGACATGTCCTCTCTGCCTGCCACGGAATGTCAACCAGGGGATATTATCGTAGCGCCAAATGTCCATATGGGGATGGTGGTCAATAATGGCAGCAGCCTGGCGGTCCTGAATTCCCTGGGGCGATTTTCTTACCCCTGTTCAAAAAATTCAGATCAGTCTCATGGCCCTGTGATCTCAAAAAATCTTGTCAATTGGCTGCAAAACATATTTGGCACTTCCTATCATGTTCTGAGGGTTTCCGCACCTCGCATCCTGCTCAGTAAGGTCATCAATCTTATTCCTGACGATCCCAACTACGGAGAAGCTAAAGCCCAGCTTGTCTATAATGGAGAAAAGCTCGTCAATGTTTATTCGCAGTTCCGAACTAAATCATACAACAAGGGATTGTTCACGGAAACACATTCTTTTACGTACAATAACGCGGGATTATTGACAGGATCAAATATTCAGTATTCAGACCCTGCGGGCTTCAATGCCGCCAGCATCAGTAATTCGAGGATCGTATCCACAGACGTAACCTATCAGGGCGGCGAGATATACAGGATCAACACTTATTTGGCCAGCGGCGCCATTTTTGGCGTTTATTATTTTTTTTACCAAAACGGGCATTTAAATAAAATAATAGAATCGACGTACGCAACAGATTTTGCGATCGATAAGAATGGGAATTACGAATACACCGGCGCTACCAGTATTTATGATACCAAGGTGAGTATTGCCAGTACCCTACCCTATTGGCAATACTTCTATACGCAGCAAATATTCAATACCAGTACAAACAATCCATCCAACCAGGGAATTGTAAATGGTATTTTCACCTTGCTGCCTAATGTCAATAATGAGCTATCCAACCCTTACGAAACGTATAGTTATATATACAATGCTGATGGTGCGCCTGTATCGTCCACTATCACCTACAACGGTATAACACAGACTTATGGTTACGAATATGTAAAGCCCTGATCAGGGCTGTATCAGCTGAAAGATCTTTGGCAGGACCCGTATGTCGAATACTGTGGCGGTGGCCTGGGGGTCTCCGTCGATGTGTAATGGCGCCAGCCGGCTGTTGACAATGCGGAGGGAAGGAGTTTGGAAATAGAGGACATGACCGTTATCCCGGATGGTCTTTGCCGGATGGCCTCTTCTTACCTGGCGAAGGACGGACAGCAGGGTGCGGAGTTTATTCATTTTTTTTACGATGACGATATCCAGCAGCCCATCGTCGAGCCGGGCCCGGGGTGCGATGGTAAAGTGATTGCCGAATTGATTGGCGTTTGCGATACTGATAAAGAAGGCATCGGTATGAAAATGCTGGCCGGCAGATGGGACGTCGATTTCAAAGGGCCAGCATTTACCCGAGAAAAAATGTCTGAAGGTGACCTTGACGTATGTCTGCAGGCCTCTTGTCTGCTCCTGTGCAAAAGTGTGTGCCACCAGTGCGTCAAACCCGATGCCGCATAGCATACAGGAAAACCTGTCATTGATCATAAGACCGTCTATCAGTGAAGCTTTGCCGGCGAAAATTATATTCAAAGCCCTGGAAGGATCTTTAGGAATTTTTGCGGCGAAGGCAAGTCCGTTGCCCGAACCCATCGGGATGACGCCTATCCTTACGGAGCTTCCCTGTAAGTTGGCCGCTACGGCGTTTACTGTCCCGTCGCCTCCGCAGATGACGATGTCTGTCACATACTCTTTTGAGATAAGTTCGGGTAAAAAACTATAATCGCCTTCCGCGTTGGTGGGAAGTATCTGGAAATCGATGTTCTCTTCCTTTGTTCTCCGGGTTATGAGTTCCTTTAACGAGGATTTACCCCGTGTGCCGGAGATAGGATTTATAAGGTAAATTATTTTTCTTGACATGCCGCTCGTACAATTCGTAATTCCGGGGCAAAGATCGAAAATTCCTATCAATTAGATCAGTGCTTGTCTGCGGGGGCCGCCTGTGGTTTGTTCGCCAGCAAGTCCGGAGTGTTTGGGACGGGGGACAGGCGGAGTATGGATGTCATAAAATGATCAATATTGGTTTTTATGCTTTCGATATCATGACAGCGGAGGCCGGAGGATAATACATGCGTACCTGCTTCCGGGATGGGTTGTTTGTATTTCAGGTTGGCGGGCGTACCCAGCTGATCGAACATTTCCAGGGCGGCCGACACTTTTACCGTGCTGTCCTGGTGGACCTTGTCCTTATAATAATACAACATGGCCACGGGCTGTCTCACATTTTCAAAGGTGGACCTGACCATGGCCGTCTCCAGATATTCTTCCAGGGCCACGACGGCTTCCGAGCGATACTTGGTATACCAGTACTGCTGGTAAAGAGGGCCGAAGTCTTCCTTGCTGATGATGTAGGGAGAGCCTGTCACCAGATGGGCGATCTGTAGTCCCCAATGGTTGTTGACGAGCCAGGCGTTGGGGTCGTTGATGGCGATGTTGGGTGATAAAAGTATCAGTGCCGCTACTTTGTCCGGATAGGCGGCGGCCAGTTGCAAGGCAAGGCTTCCGCCGGTGGAGGTCCCCATGAGGATCACCTTTTTACCCAGCTGCTGACCGATGGCGAGGGCTTGTTTGGCGGACTCCCAGTATTCGTCGGCCGTGAGGTTCACCATGGCTTCCGGGGTGTCGATGCCATGTTCCGCCATACGGGAAAGATAGAGGTTACAGCCATAACGATGAGCGATGTACCGGTGTACGGGATCGCCTTCTCCCTGACTGGCGGAGAACCCGTGCAGATATACGATGGCGTATTCCGTAATCGACTTTGCGGAATCATCGACCCATACGATACGGGCCTCGTTGTCCGTCTTGAGCTTATGGTGGGCTTCATTATCCCGGATATAGGTTTCCAGGGCTGCGGGTGCCGCCGGTGCGACGGGCATATCTTTTTTATAAACGGGCGTTGAGGGACTGGGACCGAGCAGATAAAGAATGATCAGCAGGGCAGGGATGAGCAACAGCCATTTTTTACGCATGACTCAAATTTGGGCTGAATTTATAAAATGTCTGGCAATACCCCCAGGCGGATGCCGGGAATACTATGTGTTTTTTATGTTATTTCTCCCCTAAGAAGCATTCAAGCTAGGAAATCCGGCCATTTTGGCGTACATTTGCGGCTTTAAACCGGGGGGAGAGCTCCCTGGTTGGGAGAAAGGTAACATTATGCAAATCAGAAATATAGCAATCATCGCACACGTTGACCACGGGAAAACTACCCTGGTAGACAGGATCTTACATGCTACCCACGTATTCCGTGAAAACCAGGAGACAGGGGAGTTGATCATGGACAATAATGATCTGGAAAGGGAAAGAGGTATCACCATCTTCAGCAAGAATGCGGCTGTAGAGTATAAAGGTGTTAAGATCAATGTAATAGACACGCCAGGTCACTCCGACTTCGGAGGTGAGGTAGAGCGGGTATTAAAGATGGCGGACGGGGTGCTGCTGTTGGTGGACGCCTTTGAAGGCCCCATGCCGCAGACGCGTTTTGTGTTGCAAAAGGCGCTTCACCTGAACCTGAAGCCCATTGTGGTGATCAATAAAGTGGATAAACCCAACTGCCGCCCGGATGAGGTGCATGATGCTGTATTCGAACTTTTCTTCAACCTGGACGCTTCCGAAGAGCAATTGGATTTCCCTACTTTCTATGGCAGCGGAAAGAATGGCTGGTTTAATAGTAAGAATGAACAATGTGCGGATATCACTCCCCTGCTGGATGGTATCCTGGAATATGTGCCGGCTCCGAAGGTAATGGAAGGTCCTTTGCAGATGCAGATCACTTCCCTGGACTATTCTTCCTTCCTGGGTCGTATCGCCGTCGGTAAAGTGGCGAGAGGGTCCATCAAGGAGAATCAGAACCTGGCATTGGTCCAGGCCGATGGAACGATCAAGCGCAGTAAGATAAAAGAATTATATACGTTCATGGGCATGGGCAAGAAGAAAGCCGCTGAGGTTTTTGCCGGTGACATCTGTGCCGTGGTTGGATTGGAAGATTTCAACATCGGGGATACCATCGCCGATGCGGAGAATCCGGAAGCATTACCTGTGATCAGCGTGGACGAACCCACCATGAGCATGTTGTTCAGTATCAATAACTCTCCCTTTTTTGGCAAGGATGGGAAGTTCGTAACCTCCCGCCACCTCCGTGACCGTCTGATAAAAGAAACGGAAAAGAACCTGGCGTTGCGGGTGGAAGATACGGACAGTGCGGATAGCTTCCTGGTATATGGACGCGGTATCCTTCATCTTGGCATCCTCATCGAAACCATGCGCCGGGAAGGTTTTGAGTTGACGGTGGGACAACCCCAGGTGTTGGTAAAGGAGATCAATGGCAAAAAGCATGAACCTTATGAGATATTGGTAGTGGATGTTCCGGGAGATTACAGCGGCAAGGTGATCGATATGGTTACCCAGCGCAAGGGTGAGATGCTCGTAATGGAAAGCAAGGGTGAAATGCAACACCTGGAATTTGAGATCCCCTCCAGGGGGCTCATCGGTTTGCGGAGCAGCATGCTGACCAATACCGCCGGTGAAGCCGTTATGGCCCATCGTTTCCTGGAATACAAGCCCTGGAAGGGGCCCATCCCCGGCAGAAACAATGGCGTATTGCTTTCCAAGAACCAGGAGAAGACGACGGCCTATTCCATCGATAAATTACAGGACCGTGGGACTTTCTTTGTCGATCCGGGCGAGGATGTGTATGTCGGGCAGATCATTGCCGAGCATATCAAGCCGGGTGATCTGATCGTAAATGCGACGGAAGGTAAAAAGCTGACGAATATGCGCGCCAGCGGTAGCGATGACTCTGTCCGTATCATCCCGAAAAAGCAGATGACCCTGGAAGAGTGTATGGAATATATTCAGCATGACGAGTGTATTGAAGTGACGCCGAAGAAAATACGTCTGCGTAAGACCATTCTCGATGAGAACGAGCGGAAAAGACGCCAGACGGCTATGAAGACTGAAGAAGTGAAGTAGGCTGGCTGCGGAAGGAGATGTCCGGAAAATGGGTTTTTCCCAAAATGTAACCCATTTCCCGGAAGTATCTAATGACTGTCCTTCGGACAACGAACCGGAGGTTCGTTCTGGAATAATATCGTAACTTTACAGTTCAAAAGGTATTTATGAGAAGGCTCTTTCCTGTGTATATCTTTCTGTTCTTTCTACTGACGGCGGGTGCTGTCCGTGTAGAGGCGCAGTGTTCCATATGTACCCGGACAGCGCAGCAACTGGGTGAAAGGCCTGCCAGGGCCCTGAACAAAGGGATCATTTACCTGGCCTTCGCTCCCCTGGCCATTTGTGGCTTCGTCGGTTATCGCTGGTGGAAACATAATCAAGCAGATTAACTTTTTTGATAGGATGCGGACTGCCCACTGACAAGTGGGCAGTCCTTTTTGTATATTTATCATTTTTTGTAAATCGACGGCATGGTATCCAATGAACTATACGATAAGAGCAAGTCGAAAAAGATCCCGATCCGCCATGTTTGCGAGGTAGGGGTCTATTCGCCTGAATTATCCAATATCCTGGATTTTATTACCCGGGACCATACCCGGACCACGCTGGTGGAACCGATGCCGGATAGTATTGCCGCCATTGAAAAGGTTTTTGGAAAATACCCGCATGTCAAGCTTTTTCCTGTTGCCATTTACGACTATCATGGAACGCTGGAGCTGGCGCAGCGGGGCGAATCCACATTTGCCACTACCCTGCCTTTCAGCCCCGCGATGGTCAATGATCAATACGTCGTAAAGAACGAAGATACTTTTAGCGTGGAATGCGTACGGTTTGATGAGATAGATGATGGCTCCATCGACCTGCTGAGTGTAGACACGGAGGGTTGTGAATGGTATATCCTGAAATACATGAAGAGCCGGCCTGCCGTCATTTCGCTGGAAACGCACGGAAAGACCTATTCCAATCCCTATCTGTCCGAGATCGACGGTTGGATGGCCGCCAACGGGTACAAGCGTTGGTTTATCAATCGTACGGACACCATTTATTACAAAGAAGGGACATTTACGACAGACTGGCAGGATGCTTTTTTGTTGTGGTGGAGAGGCGCTCTCGTAAGGTTCCGGAAGTTCAGAAAGAGTATTGGCAAAAAATCTCCTCCCAGGACCGTATGAACAGTCGAAAGGAAGCGTAGATATGTCCCATCAAAACAGAACATTTATCATAAGCCGTGTCGATGCCATCGGAGATGTGGTGCTGACTCTGCCTGTGGCGGGGGTATTGAAGGAATTATACCCCGGGTCCCGGATCCTGTTCCTTGGCAGCAACTATGCGCAGGAAGTTATCAGGGCTTGTGAATATGTGGATGAATTCCTTAACTGGGACGAGTTGAAAAAAATGGAGGAAGCTGCGCAGATCAAGGCGTTGACGTCGACAGGCGCCGATACGATCATACATGTCCTTCCCATGATAGAGATTGCCGAGCTGGCAAAAAAAGCCGATATACCATTTCGTATCGGTACTACCAACCGGGCTTATCATTGGTATACCTGCAACAAGCTGGTGAGACTTTCCCGCAAGAGATCTCCTTATCATGAGGCGCAACTCAATCTCCGTCTGTTGTCGGTGCTTGGCGCCAGACCTTTGTATTCATTGAAAGAGATCCCCCGCTACTATGGGTTGACCCGGCTGGTATCCTTACCGCCGGACCTGGCGGCATTGAAGGATGAGCAGAAGTTCAACCTCATCTTGCACCCCAAATCCAGGGGACATGGTCGTGAATGGGGCTTGGATAATTTTATACGGCTGGCAAATTCCCTCCCTGCCGGGCAGTTTAAGCTTTTTGTCACGGGAACACCGGCCGAAAAAGAGGCGTTGGAGCCACTGTTCAGGGAATGCCCGCAAGTGGTGGATATGGTGGGAAAGCTCACTTTGCCCCAGTTCATGGCGTTTATTGCCCGGGCGGATGGATTGCTGGCCAGCGGTACCGGTCCGTTGCATGTAGCTGCAGCCCTTGGGATACATGCGCTGGGGTTATTCCCTCCTTTGCGGCCTATTCATCCTGAACGCTGGGCTCCGCTGGGGCCCAAGGCGATGGTCTTTTGTCTTGAACTGCCGTGTAAGGGTTGTCCCGGAATACATGACTGTGTCTGTATGCAGAATATAAGTCCAGTGAAGCTGAAGGAGTATCTTTTGTCCATCAGTATCCGGCGATGAATTGATAGAGATTGAATGTGCCGGCTTCGGAAAGCTGGCGGATCTTTTGGGTCATTTCGTTACGGTCGATGTCCTGCATACGTCGACGGCTGATCAGGTGCAGGGCCCTTTCGGTAAGCAGCCTGTATTTTTTATCCGCCGCGGCAGGGTGTTGAAGTTGTCCGTCAATCTGCCTCATCAATTCTTCCAACCCTTTTTTTTCGGAGGCGATGGTTTTTACAACGGGTGTTTCATGACTGGGGCGGGAGAGCATTTGCCGCAGGGTACGGACAAAAATGTCGGCATCGGGCCGATCGCTTTTGTTGACGACGAAGATATCTCCGATCTCCATCAGGCCCGCCTTCATGGCCTGGATCTCATCTCCTGCCTCCGGCACAAGCACCACCAGGGTTACATCGGCCAGAGAGGCGATGTCGATCTCATTTTGTCCCACTCCAACCGTTTCTATCAATATGTGATCAAAGCCCCCTGCCTTTAGTAATTCTGTGATATTGAGGATGCCGGGATGCAGACCCCCTAATATCCCACGGGAGGAAAGCGAGCGGATGAATACGTCGGGATGGTTGTACCATTCGCTCATACGTATGCGATCACCCAATAAAGCGCCGGAATGGAAAAGAGAGGAAGGGTCCACGCAAAGTACGGCGACCTTTTTTTGGGTCTGGATAAACTCCCCGATCAGCGCATCCACCAGGGTGCTTTTTCCTGCTCCGGGAGGTCCTGTAACGCCAACGATAGTCCCGGGAAAGGGAGGTTGATCCTTCAACTGAGAGAAAAAATCAGTCACTTCATTCTCTATATATGAAATGCCCCGGGCCAGCGCCCGAAAATTGCCCTGCTGTATGTCCCGAAAAAGAGGTGATACGTTGTCAGTCATGTTGGATAGAACAAATATACCGATCTTTACAACTATGAAGATATCGGTCATCATTGCTTTTTATAAGAATCTGCCCTTTCTCGATCTCGTCCTTTCCGGTCTGCAAAGACAAACATATGATGATTTCGAAGTGATCGTTGCAGAAGATGATGATGCGGCCGCAACAAAGGAGTATATAGCGGGGCGGTCCCCTGAAGTGTCTTTTGTTTTAAAGCATGTCTACCAGGAGGATAAAGGTTTTCGCAAGAACAGGATATTGAATACGGCGGTCCGTGCGGCGGAGGGGGAATTCCTTGTATTCTTTGATCAGGATTGTATACCTCACAGTCGTTGTCTGAAGGAGTATGCATCGGTGGCAAAGGCGGGTTCCGCTTTTTTTGGCAGAAGGGTAATGATGAGCGAGTTGCTGACAAGGAAGCTGGTGGCCTCCGGCGAACGGAAGCTATTGTCTTTTTTTAGCCAGATACGACATAAGTCCGAGCGAAAAGAGGATGGCATCTATCTTCCCTTTTTTCGTAAGAGCAGTAAGAACAATGGGATCATGGGCTGTAACTGGGGCATCCTGAAAAGACACTTGGTGGAGATCAACGGCTATGATGAAGATTATGTCACCGCGGGTGTTGGCGAAGACGTGGACATAGAATGGCGGTTGATAGCGGGCGGGGTAAAACTGCAGTCTATGAAGCACAGGGCGATCGTTTATCATCTGCACCATGCCGCGCATTATTCCCCGGATGCTCCTGTGGGCTATGCCTTGTTAAAAGAGAAAAAGGCCGCCGGGCGTATTTATTGCCTCAATGGATTGGATCGGCATACTTAAATTTGCAGTTTAAGCAAAAGGACCACTACAACCATGACGAATTTTATTCCTGTATTCCCTCTGGGCATCGTAGTTTATCCCGGCGAAAAGGTAAACCTGCACATTTTCGAGCCCAGATATAAACAACTGGTCAATGAATGTTATACGGAGGGCAAGCCTTTTGGTATCCCCACTGTCATCGACAATAAGCTGAATGAGATGGGCACGCTGGTGAAGATCACCGAGATGGTGCAGGTGTATGACAATGGTGAGATGGATATCCGGACGCAGGGCCTCCGGGTCTTCAGGGTCCTGGAAATGATAAAGTCCGTTCCGGATAAATTGTTCAGCGGCGCCATTGTCAATTATCCGGACAATGTCGAAGGGCCGGGTAAACGGGAGCTTATGCAAAAAGTGGTGAATGCCATCCGGGAATTACACCGGCTGTTGAATATTACGAAGGATTTTCATAAGCCTGATGAAGAGCTGGCCGCCTATGACATCGCCCATCATGCGGGACTTTCCCTGCAGGAAGAATACGAACTGCTGGGGCTAATGCGGGAAGAGCAGCGACAGGAATACCTTAAACGTCATTTGGGAAAGGTATTGCCCGTCATTGCAGAGATGGAATCCTTAAAGGAAAGAGTAAAGCTGAATGGTCATTTCAAAAACCTATCTTCGTTCCAATTCGAAGATTAAATCCATATGTCGACCACCCTCTGCTTTGATTTTGGAAATACCCGAATGAAATGTGCTGTATTCACCGATGGTGAATTTGTCCGCGAACATGTGCTGGATAATGACCAGGCGTCTACCATCCAGTCGCTGATCGATGCATATCATCCCGCAAGGTCCATTCTTTCTTCCGTGGTCGAACATAATCCGGAAATAGAGCATTTGCTGGCCGCGAATACACGGTTTCACAAATTAGGTCATCTTTCCCGTCTGCCTGTCACTACGCCTGTAGGTAAGCCGGAAACCATCGGAGCTGACCGTCTGGCCCTGGTAGTTGCCGCCAGCCATCTTTTCCCCGGGAAGAACAATCTTGTCATCGGGCTTGGTTCGGCCATCACATACAATTTTGTCAATAAATATAAAGAGTTCATCGGAGGGGGTATTTCTCCGGGTATGGAAATGAGGTTCAAATCCTTACATGCTTTCACCGCTAAATTGCCGTTGGTGAAGGCGGATTGGAATTTTCCCCTGGCCGGCTATGACACCCGGACAAATATACTCAGCGGCGTGATCCTGGGCATGGCGGGAGAGATCGACGGTATCGTGGAGGCCTATGAGAAAAAATATGCCAATTTTAACGTGCTTTTAAGCGGCGGTGATGCAGCCTATTTCACCCGTCATCTGAAAAAGCAATATTTTACAGACCCGTATTTAATTTACAAGGGGCTATATGTCATCAGCGAATACAATGATCAATAAAGCATTTCCGATGAATGGTGTATGTGCCGCCTTGCTGGCTGCGCTGGTGCTGCTGTCATCTTGTGAGAACGATATAAAGACCACTCCCTCTTCCGTCCAGGGGAAGCCGGCACCGGAGGAAGGGCAAAAGATCGAGAGCTATTTAAGCGAAGGCGCCAAGGTAAAGGGAAAGCTCACCTCTCCGTATATGCTGCGTTATCAAAAAGTCGATTCTCCCTATTCGGAATTCCCACGCACGCTTCATGTGGATTTTTACACCGATAGTCTGACCATAGAGAGTCAAATGGATGCGAAGTACGGGAAATACCTGCAGAACCAGAATAAGGTCTTTCTCCGGGACAGTGTTGTCGTAAAAAACATCCTCAAGGGAGACACGCTGCATTGCAGGTCATTGTGGTGGGATCAACAGACGCAGAAATTCACTACGGATGATTCTGTGGCGATATACAGGAAAAATGACATCCTTTTTGGAAAGGGCATGGAAGCGGATCAAAACTTCCGATGGTATACGATCACGCATTTCAGAGGCAGCGTCCTTACCTCTCAGGGCGGGATGCCTAAGCAATAAGTAAATTGTGAGCGGACCGGCCATAGCGCCGGCACTGCAATCTTTGTACATTCAATCAAAAAAATATGGAGTATCGTCGTTTAGGAAGATCGGGTTTGCAGCTCAGCGTGCTGTCTTTTGGGAGCTGGGTCACTTTTCATGGGCAGGTGGAGGACAGGACGGCAGACGAACTGATGGGGATCGCGTATGAAAAAGGGATCAATTTTTTTGACAATGCGGAGACTTACGCTAATGGGGAGAGTGAGCTCATGATGGGGCGGGTGTTGAAAAAGAAGAATTGGGACAGGACGTCCTATATCGTCTCCTCCAAGGCTTATTTTGGCTCTCGTGATAAGCCCGTACCCAACCAGACCGGGTTGAGCCGCAAACACCTGGTGGAAGCTTGTCATGAGGCGCTCAGGCGTCTGCAGCTGGATTATCTGGACCTGTATTTCTGTCACCGGCCTGATCCAAATGTTCCCATCGAGGAGGTCGTATGGACCATGCATACGCTTATCCAGCAAGGGAAGGCCCTTTATTGGGGCACCAGCCAATGGAGTGCGGCTGAGATCATGGAAGCGCACAAGGTCGCTCAGCAATATTGCCTGATCGGTCCTGTTATGGAGCAACCCCAGTACAATATGTTCGAGCGTTTCAAGATGGAACAGGATTATCTGCCTGTTTTTCGCAGCGTAGGGTTGGGCACCACCATCTGGAGTCCCCTGGCGGCGGGTTTTCTTTCCGGCAAATATCTCAATGGGATCCCCAAAGATTCGCGGTTTGCCATGCCCGGATATGAATGGCTGGTGAAACGGTGGCTACAGGAGGAGCGTATCGGGAAGACAAAGAAACTGGCTTCGCTGGCTTCCCGGCTGGGCGTTTCGTTGCCCGCCCTTGCGATCGCATGGACTATACGGGATGCCGCAACGACGACGACGGCGATATTGGGGGCGACGCATCGCGAGCAGTTGTTGGAGAACCTGAAAGCGTTGGAAGTTTTACCGATCCTGACTGCGGAAGTATTGGAGGAGATCGAGAGAATACTGCAAAATAAGCCGGTGTTGGATTTGCAATAGATTGATTTATATAGTATTAGAAAGGCCGCCCTATATGGAGCGGCTTTTTTGTTTTGAAGTTTTTTTTGAGGCCAGGGAAAAAAACCTCAATTAAACGTTTGTTTAATTCAAACGTTTGTTTAATTTTGTGTCATCAATTCTTTGATATGTCAGATAAAAGAGAACATATTCTTGTAGTGGCGGAGGAGCTTTTTGGGGAGAATGGGTTTGACGGGACTTCCGTCAGGGATATTGCCCATAAGGCCGGGGTCAACCTGGCGATGATCTCTTATTATTTCGGCTCCAAGGAGAAGTTACTGGAGGCTTTGATACAATTCCGGGCGGAATACGCCTACGGCATTTTGGAGGAGTTGAATAAGGACGAGTCTCTTAGCCCGTGGGACAAGATCGACAGGCTGGTGGACTTTTATGTGGACAGAGTACTGAACAACCTCCGCTTCCATAATATCATGTATCGGGAAGCTACTAATTTTCGCAGCGAGGAGATCCGCGATCGGATCATCGCTATCAAGCTCCGGAACCTGGAACAGATCACCAAGATCATCCAGGACGGACAGCAAAAGAAATTATTCCGGGAAGTAGATATTCCCATGACAGTGGGCACCCTGATGGGGACCATATCTTCTTATACACAGGCTAAAGCCTATGGCTGCCAGGTCCTTGCCCTTGGATACGATTCTAACGATGAGCAATACCGCTCCAAGCTTGCCCCCAGGTTGAAAGCCCATCTTAAAAGTTTGTTACGGGCGCACCTGAGTATAAAAAATGCAGAGTAGAAGCATAAAATAAAAAATAAACTGATGAACGCGATTAAGACATTTTCAGTGGCCTTTAGCCTCCTGATCTTTTCTGTCTATAACCTGTCTGCCCAGACGCAAACCAGGACACTTGCCCTGGATGAGGCTGTGCAGCTGGGGATACAGAACAGCAAGCAGTTGAAAAGGAGCCAATACAAGATCGACGAGGCCCTGACCCGCGTTGCGCAGGCTAAGGATGCTGCCCTGCCCAGCGCAAAGGTGAGCTTTCAATACCTTCATGCCCTGATGCTGTCCCGTCTGATCGACATTCCCGGTCTGACAAAAGAGCCTATAAAGCTCCCGTTTGACTTCCCGGCTTATATGGGTACGCTATCTGTGTCGGAACCTATTTTCGCCGGCAATCAATTCAAATATGCCCGCCAGTCTGCCGACCTCATGGTGCAGATGAGCCGTCTGGACGCCGATAAGGACAAGGACGATATCACCTGGCTGGTCATCAGCTCGTATATCAACTACAATAAGATATTACAGAACCAGTTGATCGTGGCGCAGAATATGCAGGATATACAAGGCAAGCTGGAAGAGATCACGAAATATGAAGGGCAGGGGCTGGCCACGAAGAACGATGTGCTCCGCTATCAGCTGCAACAATCCCAGATGCAACTGACGGAGATAGAGTTGGAGAACAACCGGAGGATCGCCAACTATAATCTGAACGTCCTGCTGGGGCTTCCGGACTCCACACAGTTGATCCTGCCGGCGCCTTCGTACAAACTAAACGAGAACCCTGTATTTGCCGACCTGTTGCAGCAGGCTGAGGGCAGCCGCCGCGAACTGCAGGACATTTCCTATCAGACCAAAATAGCGGATATCGATGTAAAAAAGATACACGATAAACGTCTGCCCACCGTGTCGGCGACTGCGGGGATGTATTATATCAACCCCACCGGTCAGGTGATCCCTACCCGTAATAATCTGATAGCGCCTGTTACTCTTGGCATCGGCGCCAGCTGGGATATAGGGACGCTCTATACGAACAAGAACAAAGAGAAGGAGGCTTCGCTGCAAAGACAGGAATTGAATACGGTCAAGGACCAGGCGGTGGACGAGATACATAAGGACGTGAACAAGAACTTTATTCTCTACCACCAGGCCCTGGAAAGGATCAAGGTCTTACAGGATGCCGTAACCCAGGCGCAGGAGAACGAGCGGATCACCGAGTCGAAATTCCGTAACAACCTGGTGAATACGACGGATCGTATAGATGCACAGACGTTGCTTTACCAGGCCCGGGTCAACCTGGAGCTGGCCAAGTCGGACGCCACTATTGCCTGGTATGACCTGCAGCACAGCGCGGGAAAAACGAATCTCTAAGCGGATCACAGAAAAATAAATAATTAACTGTATTATATAAGTATATGGAACAAAATAACACTCCAAAGAAAAGTCGCAAAAAGCTCATCTTCCCCATTATCCTGGCATTGGTGCTGGTGGGTGCACTGATCTTTTCGGCCAAGGAATATTTTTATTACCAAAGCCATGAGGTGACGGACAATGCCCAGATAGACGCTGATATCAGTCCCGTCGTAGCCAGGGTCGGCGGATATGTCAAAGAGATCCGGTTTGCGGACAACCAATTTGTTAAAGCAGGCGATACCCTCGTCGTCCTTGACGACCGGGACTATCAGGTCCGTTTGCAACAAGCGCAGGCAGCCCTTACTGCTACCAAACAAAATGTGGATGTCTCCCAAACACAGGTGTCGGAAGCACAGACGGGCATCACCACCGCGCAGGCCAATGTAGCGGCGGCCAAAGTAAGGGTTTGGAAAGCAAATGAGGATTTTAACCGCTATCAAAATCTTTACAACGACCATGCGATCACCAAGGCGCAGTTCGACGATGCGAAAGCCGAGAAGGATGCTGCGGAAGCAGCTCTTGTAGTAGCGCAGAGCCAGGTGCCTGTACAAGTCAAACGTGTCAGCACCAACCGCAGCCAGGTGGGCGCCGCAGCAAGCATCATCGCCACCCGTCAGGCTGATATCGACTTTGCCAGATTGCAATTATCCTATACTGTTATCACGGCCCCTGCCAGCGGCATCGTCTCCAAACGCAACATACAGTTGGGCCAGCTGGTGCAAGGAGGACAGTCCCTTTTTGCCATCGTTAATGACAAGGGCATCTATGTGACGGCCAATTTTAAGGAAACGCAAATGGAACACCTGAAGGTCGGTGAGAAGGTGGATATTAAGCCGGATGCTTATTCCGACAAGATCATCCAGGGGGAGGTAGAATCCTTCTCGGGAGCTACGGGCGCCAAGTTCTCCCTGCTGCCTCCGGACAATGCCACGGGCAATTTCGTAAAAGTTGTACAACGGGTGCCGGTGAGGATCAGGCTGGAGACGGACTCTTCTACATTGGGTCTGCTGCGTGCGGGGATGAGCGTGCTGGTTGTAGTGCATACGAAATAATTAAAAATTTTCAGTCATGGCTGAACATGGATTTAGAAAGTGGATCATTACCATCACGGTGATATTGGCATCGCTGCTGGAATTGATAGACACCACTATCGTGAACGTAGCCCTGCCCGATATCATGGGTAATCTGGGCGCCACGCTGGAAGATGCGGGCTGGATCGTCACCGGCTATGCCGTGGCAAACGTGATCATCCTGCCCATGTCGGGCTGGCTGGGCGACAGATTTGGCCGTAAGAACTATTTTATTACCTCCATCCTGGTCTTCACCTTTGCCAGCTTTCTTTGCGGACAGGCGCATAGCCTTAGCGAGCTGGTGGTGTTCCGTATACTACAAGGTCTGGCTGGTGGCGGTCTTTTGTCCACGGCACAGGCCATCCTGATGGAAACCTGGCCCAGGGAAGAGCTGGGTATGGCTACGGCTCTCTTTGGATTGGGCGCCGTCGTAGGACCCACCGTAGGACCTACCATCGGGGGATATATAGTTGAGCACTTTAAATGGCCTTATATTTTTTATGTGAACATACCGGTGGGCGCCATTGCCGCCTTTTTTGTATCGGTGTTCGTGCGGGAATCCCCCCGGTATGCCAAGGGCAAGCCCATCGACTGGTGGGGGATCGCCTTGTTGGCGGCCGGTGTAGGCAGTCTGCAGGTGGTACTGGAAAAGGGTGAGACAGAGGATTGGTTTCAAACGCCTTATATATCTGCGTTAACCTTAACGACTATTCTGGCAGGGATCGCCTTTATTTGGAGAGAGCTGAGCACAGATCATCCTGTCGTGAATTTCAAGATCTTAAAGAACAGAAGTTTTGCCATTGGCCTCATCACTTCCTTTGTGCTGGGCTTTGCCTTGTACGGATCCGTATTCATCTTTCCCGTATTTTGTCAGAGTTTATTGGGTTTTAATGCCCAACAAACCGGGATTATCCTCTTTCCCAGCGGGGTGGCTACGATCATGCTGATGCCTTTTGTGGGGGTCATGCTGAAAAAAGGGGTGCCAGGCCAATTTATGGCCACGGGCGGCTTCTTCCTCTTCTTTGTCTTTACCTGGATGCTATCCAACTCTACGCTTTCATCCGGCACGTCGGACTTCTTCTGGCCCCTGGTCATTCGCGGGGTCGGCATGGCCATCCTTTTCGTGCCGCTGACTACGCTGGCCCTGCAGGACCTAAAAGGACCTGAGATCGGGCAGGGGGCGGGTCTGAACAATATGATGCGGCAGCTGGGTGGGTCTTTTGGGGTTGCTCTGCTCACCACCCTGATCCATATCAAGTCGGGTAAGGTGCGTACAGCATTGTTGGCCTATATCAATCCATATGACGGGCCTTTTAATGACAATTTTAATAGCATGGTGAGGAACTTTGAGGCCCAGGGCAAATCTCATTTGGACGCCATCCAGATGGCCAACATGGCTATGGAAGGGAGGATTATCAAGCAGACCATGCTCCTGACCTATGATAACATGTACCTGATCATTGGAATCTTTGTACTGTGCTGTATCCCGATAGTTTATTTACAGAAGTTCAAGAAGAATGTCGCTATGCCCGCCGATGCGCATTAAAAGATATTAGACTGGATATATATAAGCAGGGCTTAATACAATAGAGCGGAGTTAAGACAGGAAGATTCGTACAGAAAGGAAATATGAACCATCAGAGAGGCCCTTGCGTCCCATGCGCCGCGTCAAGCCTGTCCTCGAGGTTACTCGGGGACGGGCCTCGCGGAAAAAGAAATAAAGCCTGGAAAAGTAACAAAAGTCATAGAAGAAAGAAACAACAGAAAAAAGAAACGTCCTGAATCTCTTCAGGACGTTTCAACATTTTTGTACGATACCTAACCAACATTTTCGCGGCCATCAATAGGTACAAATTTTAATTACGGCTTGTTCGTAGGATTGGATCTGTTCGGATTTTGGATTTTTTAAACGGATAAGTTTTGATTGATCAAGGACTCAGGGTTTTTCTGGATGTTGATTTCTTTTTCGGATTTTCAGGATTTTTGGATGTTGGTTTTTCTTAGAACAATTGGATTTTGGTTTTTCGTTGGATTTTCATTCATTCAGGTCTTTCTTCGGATAATTTGGACTTTTTCTGAACCCGCGTATCAATCATACTTAACGATACAAACATACAATCGAAAGACCTTTACCGCAAGAGAAGAAACGCTATATTTAAAGGATGCAGTAAATACTGACACTTTCGTAAATTTACGATATACGTTATTGGTATGCCGGCCCAGGATTTGGGATAGCGCATAAATTAGCCTATTTTGTAGTTCTTAAAAGTGTAGAAATTACATCTTTATCTTATCTATGACAAGTTTCTCAAACAAAACAGTACTTATTTCAGGCGGGACCAGGGGCATCGGTAAAGCCATTGCCATCCGTCTGGCAAAGGAGGGAGCGAACATCGCTATAGCCGGCAAGACAGTGGAACCAAACCCCAAACTGGAGGGGACGATCTTTACCGCAGCGGAGGAGATCGCCGCTGCCGGAGATGGGAAGGTCCTGCCTATCCAGGGGGATATCCGCTATGAAGACAGCATTAAGCACATCGTCCAGGAAACCGTCAATGCCTTTGGAGGGATCGACATTCTTGTGAATAATGCCAGCGCCGTCAATATCGCGCCTACGGAGCAGACGGAGGTCAAACGATGGGACCTGATGCATAATATCAATATCCGGGGTTCCTTTTTTATGAGCCAGGCCTGTATACCCTATCTGAAAGAGGCGCACAATCCGCATATATTGAATATGTCACCTCCGCTGAATCTGGACCCCCGATGGTTTGCCCCTCACCTGGCGTATACCATCAGTAAGTATGGCATGAGCATGGTGATCCTGGGGCTGGCTGAGGAGTTAAAACAATATAGGATTGCTGCCAATGCACTATGGCCAAAGACAACCATTGCCACGGCTGCGGTGAAGAACCTGTTGGGCGGGGATTTTTTGATTCAGCGAAGCCGTACGCCGGAAATTGTTGCAGACGCGGCCTTCTACATATTACAAAAACCTTCTTTTGAGAGCACGGGCAATTTTTTTATAGATGAGGACGTTCTTATAGCAGAAGGGATTACAGACTTTTCCAAGTATGCGATCAATCCCGAGAACAAATTAATGAACGATCTATTTCTATAAAACAACAAGACGCGGACCCATTAAATTTTTTCATTTTTAATCCTGGGTAAAAGGCAACATCCTCCTCCCGTTCAAAGGCGGGAGGATTTTTTTTGCCCTCGCATTTAAGAAAAGTAGCTCGGGCAAAAAAAATGGCTAATGATGCGCCTTCGGCGATCGGACCTGTGGTCCGATTTTGTTTTTGTGCTACGTCGAAGGATCGCGGGGCCGTCTTGTTGGATTACGCGCGATAGGGCGTTCGTCCGGCCACCAATAACGCGGCGGCTGCCAGTCCGGTGTCTTTGATAAGGTTTACCAGCGGGAATCTCCTGGCTCCGTCATCAGGGGCATTCAAAACAGCCGGCAGATGCACGGTCAGAACGATCAGTAACAGGAAAAGGGCCAACAGCAATCCCGCCAGGCGGGTGTACTTGTTGGTAAGAAAGGAAATGGCTGCCGCGAGAAGCAAGGCGCCAGTGATGTATACCCAGAACTCTCCACCGGGGAGAAATTTGGGAACCATTTTTGCCATGCCTGTGCCGTACATAAAGTGATTGATGCCGAAGAAGGCAATAACGAGGGCATAGAAAATGACCCCGATCTTAGTGATGGTTGCATTATCCATATGGCAATCGTTTTATTACCTACAATTTAACGAAAATTCGGGTAACCGCCGCGTAGAATTTTGCACATGGATGGGCGTGAGCGTAAGTCTATGCCTGCGCAGGTGGCTCTTCAGCTGTCTTTTCGGGCCTCATCTGCGGGAATAGCAGCACATCCTGGATGCTGTTCTGCCCGGTGAGGAGCATGGCGATGCGATCGATGCCAAAACCAATACCCGCTGTAGGGGGCATGCCGTATTCCAGGGACCGGAGAAAATCGTGGTCGATAAACATGGCTTCGTCATCGCCCCTTTCCATCAGCTGGAGCTGTGCCTCGAACCGCTCGCGCTGGTCGATGGGATCGTTGAGCTCGCTGTACGCATTGGCTATTTCCTTTCCATTGGCGATGAGTTCAAAGCGCTCTACCAACCCCGGGCGGCTGCGGTGTTTTTTTGTAAGCGGGCTCATCTCCACCGGATAATCGGTGATAAAAGTGGGTTGTACAAAATGGTGCTCGCATTTTTCACTAAAGATCTCATCGATGAGCTTGCCTTTACCCATGGTATTGTCCACGGGGATGCGCAGGTTATGACAGACATCCCTTAGCTGCGCTTCATTCATCCCGCTGATGTCTACCCCTGTGTATTCTTTGATAGCATCATACATGCTGATCCGGCGATAAGGGGCTTTGAAGTCGACCTCCTGCCCATCGACTATCGTTGTGCTTTTGCCATTGGTGGCCAGGGCCGCCGTCTCTAACAGCTGCTCCGTCGTCTCCATCATCCACAAATAATCTTTATAGGCCGTATAGAACTCCAGGACGGTGAACTCGGGATTGTGGGTGCGGTCCATACCTTCATTCCTGAAATTGCGGCTAAACTCGTATACCCAGTCGAAGCCCCCCACGATAAGTCTTTTCAAATACAGCTCGTTGGCGATGCGCAGGTAGAAGGGTATATCCAATGCATTGTGATGGGTGATAAAGGGCCGGGCAGCGGCGCCGCCGGGGATGCTCTGCAATACGGGCGTATCTACTTCCAGGGCTCCCCGCTCATTGAGGAAATCCCGGATAGCATTGATCATCCTGCTGCGTTTGACAAAGGTTTCTTTTACCTGGGGATTGATGATCAGGTCAGCATAACGCTGGCGATAACGGAATTCCGGGTCGGTGACCGAATCAAAGGTCGCGCCTTCTACTTCCTTTACCACCGGCAGCGGCTTCAGGGACTTGGTCAAGATGGTGAATTCCCTGGCGTGGATGGAGATCTCTCCCGTCTTGGTGGTGAAAACAAAGCCTTTTACACCTACGATGTCACCCAGGTCCAGCAGGTGCTTCCATACTTTGTCGTAGAGGGTCTTATCTTCTCCGGGGCTGACGTCATCCCGTTTGATATAGATCTGGATACGCCCTGAGCTGTCCTGCAGGCTGGCAAAAGAGGCCTTTCCCATATCCCGGCGGCTCATGAGCCGGCCGGCCACGCATACATCAGCAAAAGACACCACAGGTGTCTTGCCCGAAGGGCCATCATTAGCCGTCTGTCCGGAGACGGGTATATTTGACGGTGACCCGGCTCCGGCAGACACATCAGCAGCATTAGCCTCTCCCTGGTAATGTTCCTTGATATAGGCCGCAGTCGTATTTACGGGATATAAAGGGGCCGGATAGGCGTCGATACCCAGTTTTTTCAGCTCTTCCAGTTTTTCCCGGCGGATGATCTCCTGCTCTGACAAATTTGGTGTGGTCATAATCCCAGATGATTGTAGAAAATGCGGCAAAGGTAAACAAACTCCGGCAAAGGGAGTGTGTAAGAATTGGTCTGTGATCCGACCTATAGCGCCAGCAGCACCTGCCAGGCTTCGGTGACCTTGCCTTGCCGGAGCAGCTGTTTGGCGTACGTATGTAGTTCCTTCTCCATCTCCTCGGGGTTGACAGAATAATATTGAAAGATATTTTTCAGGGTGTCATCATAAAAGGCGGGGTCGACCACAGGCATCTCGTGGACATTAGCCAGTTGCCCCAGGTCGTTGCCGCTGAGAATGGAGCTGTTACGGACAGGCGCCGGGAGCATGTCGATGCCGATGCCCAGCCGGGTATTGGGTTTTTCCACCTGGAAGAGATTGTGTTCATCTACTCTGCAATACCAATCGCCTCCCAGACGGGCAATATGGTGTATCCGGCGCTGATCGATCATCTTTTTTTCGTCGTCGAGGATGGCGTCGTCAATATGCATGCACAGCGCTTCACAGATGACAAGATTACCTGCGCCACCTTCTTCACCCAGGGGTTTTACTTCGATGACCTTACATTCGATCTTTATTTTACTTTCCTTTACCATGGGCGGCCGTACACGGGTAGCCGGTATTTCAGTAAAGCCTGCTTTGACAAATTCGTTGGTGCCCTTGGGGTATTCGCAGCTGGCCAGACTGATCTGCTGCACCATGTCATAATCGACGATGTTGATCACCACTTCCGGCACGTCCAGTACGTTGTGGAGGGTATGTTTGGTAGTATTGTCCCTCACTCTCCGGGATGGGGAAAAGACCAGTATCGGAGGCGTGGTGGAAAACATATTAAAAAAGCTGAAAGGGCTCAAGTTCACCTGGCCGGCGCTATCGATGGTGCTGGCAAAACACACGGGACGAGGCGCCACCGCATATTGAAGGTAATTCTGCCGCAGGACGGGGGTAAGCGCGGAGAGATCGAGGATCATACATGCTTCTTTTTTGCCAGAAGGGAGAAATTGCTTTCCTCCCGGACGATGGTATTGCTAAGGGTACCCAGTCCGTCCACTTCCAGCTCGATCCTGTCCCCTTCCTGCAACCATTGTTCCGTATAGTTGGGGTCACTCAGGCGGCCGGTGCCGTTCAATTCCAGGAAGCATCCTGTGCCGACGGTGCCGCTGCCGATGACATCCCCCGGATGGAGGTCCACACCATAGGAAGCACGTTCAATGATCTCCGCAAAGGTCCAGTCCATATCAGCCAGGTTGCCGTCGCTGACTTGTTTGTCATTGACCCGGCATTGCATCCGCAGGTTCCAGCTTTTACCCGTATGTCCTTCCTTACAGGGAACTTCGAAGGGCTGCAGCTCGTCCAGGGTCACCAGCCAGGGTCCGATGACGGTGGAAAAATCCTTACCCTTTGCGGGACCCAGGTTCAGCAGCATTTCCTCCATCTGCAACCGCCTGGCGCTCATATCATTCATGATCATCAATCCCCCGATGTAGTCATCGGCTTCCTCCGCGGGGATATTCCTCCCGTGACGGGCGATGACGATAGCCACTTCCAGCTCGAAATCCAGTTTTTCCAGATGATCGGGCATACACCGTATCTCACCGGGCCCCTGGATGCTATGATGATTGGTAAAATAAAAAATGGGATATTGATCGAATTCAGGGATCATGGGTGCATTCCGGTTGCGCCTTGCCGCGGCGACGTGCTGACGGAACGCATATCCATCCCGGCAGGAAGAGGGAAAAGGCACAGGGGCCAGCAACCGGACGCTGCCTGCCGGCGATGCTTTTCCGCGACCGATATGGCCGTCGAGTATAGCCAGCTCGCCTGCTTGTACGAGAGGGAACAGCTCGTCCCAATAGTTCAGGTACATGCTCATGGTATTGGGGATGTCGGGGTGGATCAGTTCCATATCATACACCCATCCGTCCACCAGGATGGCTAATTGTTCTTGCTGATCTTTCAGATAGCTTACGATCTTCATCTGGGATTGATTTGAAGGAGGCCAAAGGTAATGGAATTGGTGTAAAATGGACCACAGGTCCATTGGCCGAAGGCCCATCATTAGATATTTTACACTCCGAGGGTATATTTTGAGGAGAACCCGAGGAGTGTAAAAATTCATAGATTTGGCGGATTATGAAGGTAATAAGGCTATTCGTCATTGCATTTATACTGCTTGGTACAGTCCGGGCTCAGAGAACGGACCCTTTTTTGAAAGACCTGCTTCAGACCCACGCCTCTCCACAGCTGAGGACGATATTGATGCATCCCGATTCTTTTCGCTATCAGCTGATCTATACACAGATAAACCGGGACAGCCGGAACCGGCCACATTTTCACAGTTATTATTTACGAGTGGACCCCCTGGAATATTTTAACCCTGCCAGTACGGTGAAAATGCCTCTCTCCTTTCTTGCGTTGGAGAAGATGAACAACCTTACCCGTCCTGGTATCGACAAATACAGTCCCATGCTGACGGACAGCGCTTTCAGCGGTCAACATGCTGTCTACGCCGACAGTAGCGCTGCGAATGGGCTGCCTTCCCTGGCCCAGTATATTAAAAAAATTTTTCTTGTCAGTGACAATGATGCGTATAACAGGCTGTATGAATTTTTAGGCCAGCAGTACCTCAATGAGCGGCTTTGGCAGATGGGGTACTCTCATATACGCATTACCCGGCGTTTTGTCCCCATGACGGAGGAGGAGAACAAGCATACCAACCCTATCCGGTTTTTGCGGAAGGGCGTGACACCCTCGCCGGGTGGGCAGGTCCCGGACGGGGAGGTGGCCTATACGCAACCTGCGGCAGAGAGTAAGGCTCATTTCGACTTCAGCCGGCAGGTGTTTATCGGTAATGCTCACCTGGACCGGAACGATTCCCTGATCCTTACGCCTATGGATTTTACCCGTCATAACAACATCTCATTGGAGGATGAACAAAGCTTGTTACAGTCTGTACTGTTCCCCGAGTCGGTGGTCCCGGCAAAACGCTTTCACCTGACCGCGGATGATTATTCTTTTCTCTATCGCTATATGTCGAAATACCCTTCAGAGGAGGAGCATCCTCGTTATGACACTGCGGAATATTTTGACAGCTATACCAAATTCTTCCTTTTCAAGTCAGGCAGGACACCTATACCTCCTTATATACGTGTGTTCAACAAGCCGGGCTGGTCTTACGGTTTCCTGACAGACGTGGCCTATATCGTTGATTTTAAACACAAAGTAGAATTTATGCTCTCCGGGGTGATTTACGTAAATCGGGATGGGGTGCTGAATGACGATAAGTATGAGTACGAAGAGACAGGCTATCCATTTTTCAAGGAAGTGGGGAACATCATTTACCAATATGAGCTGGCGCGGCCCAGAAAATTCTTCCCTGATCTGGATAAATTCAGGATGAGCTATCATTGAAACGATGTTGGTTTCCCGGGAGATCCGTATCTTTACAGGTCGAAATTGGCGAAAAATTAGAATCCCATGAAATTCGAAAAGATACATAATAAGGGGCAGGCGCAGTTGTTCCGGAATCAGTACCTGGAAATGCTTACCAAGACGCATCCGTTGGTGATCTGGGGGATGTATATCCCTGTTATCAGCTATTTTCTTTATTACAGCTGGAATACGCTGGGGTATTCTCCGGCAAGGGTGGCGCTGACCTTTTTAAGCGGAATGTTCTTCTGGACCTTCTTTGAATACCTGATGCACCGCTGGGCCTTCCATATGGTGGCTGATAGCGAGCGGGCAAAGAAGTTCGTTTATGTCATGCATGGCAATCACCATCATTTTCCCCGGGATAAGGAGCGTTTGTTCATGCCTCCAGTACCCAGCCTGATCATTGCTTCTGCGCTTTTTGGTCTTCAGTACCTTATCATGGGGAACAACGTCTTTATGTTCTTCCCCGGGTTTATCCTTGGTTATCTTCTTTATGGCACCATGCATTATGCCATCCATGCCTGGAATCCTCCTTTCAAGTGGATGAAGCCGTTGTGGCGCAATCATCACCTTCATCATTATAAAGATGATCATAAAGGTTTCGGCGTGAGCAGTACGATCTGGGACCGTGTTTTCGGCACTATGTTCGATCTGAAAAAGGAGAAGGAAGATAAGGAGAAAGTGAAGGAGTTGATGTTTTGAGATCTCCTGTTCCGGCCGGCAGCGGATTAAATACGTATCGATAGGTCCTATGGACCTTTTCTTTTTTTGCGCCGGTGGCTTCGTGCAGAGCCAGCATTTTTTTGTTGAAATCGCCTACCCATGCCAGTTCCACCGCTTTCACCGTCTTTCTGGGTAACACTTCATTTTGCAGACAACGTATCAGGGCGGATTCCAGGCCATGTTGCTGAAATTTTTTCTTACAACCCATCACGGTGATACGCAACCTATCAACTTTACGAGTGCGGGTATACCAGAGGAATTTCAGTTTGCCGATGAGATCCAGCCTGCCGTTGATATGCCGGAGCACCTGGTTTACGTCCGGCAGGCAAAGCACAAATGCCGCCGGCTCCTGTTCATGATAAGCAAACCAGATGATCTTCTCATCCATGACAGGCCGCATCTGGCGAAAAGATTCGCGGATGGTATCCAGACCGAGGGAAGTAAAGTTCTCGAAATCACTCCATGCGTCATTGTATATTTCGGCAAAGTCGGAAAAAAATTTTTCTCTGCTCCGGACAGAGAAATGTGCAAAGGAATAGCCTGGCTTTTTCATTACCCAATCCGAGATCTTTGTAAAGCGTTCCGGCAAGGGTACCGTGGCATCGAGAAAGTTTGTCAGCTGATCGTAGACCCCGACAAAACCGTAGGATTCCAACAGCCGGCGGTAGTAGGGCGGGTTATAATTCATGCCGAGGGAAGGGGATTTAAAGCCTTCCACCAGCAGGCCCCAGTATTTATCGTTCTCTCCAAAATTGATGGGCCCCTCCATTGCCTGCATACCGCCTGCCTCCAGCCATATACGGGCGGTGTCAAACAGGCGGTGGGCAGCATCCTTGTCGTCGATGCATTCGAAAAACCCCATACCACCCGTGAGGGGTGTATTCTTATATGCTTTTTCCAGGTTGATAAATGCGGCGATGCGGCCGATGATACCCCCGTCGTCATCCAGCAATATCCAACGCGTGCATAGGCCATGTCTGAAAAAGCTGTTGCGTGCGGGATCGAATACAGCGGCAATATCGTTGTCCAGAGGGGATATCCAATGAGGGTCGTTCCGATACAGGCGCCGGGGCAGATTGATAAATTGTCTTGCAGTAACCGGATCTTTTATTTCCACCGTCTTCATATTACCATCTTTCTTCGCCTGATGCAGGGGGCTCTCCCTGAAATTTCCGGCGTGTGAGTATCTTTTGTTGCTGCCGCTCCAGGACCAGGCGGGCTATCAGCATACCTGTGTCTTCGTTTGCTTTTGTCTTTAGTAATGTTCGCAGTTTCGATTCGCTGACATCGACTTTGTACAGAAATTGTACCAGGGCGTTGAAATCGGATTGGATCAGGGCGTTCAGCTTTTCGGCCAACAGCGCTTCCAGTCTGTCGTCCGGGGTATGTTCGGGGAGATTCAGACCACCATACCCGTTGAGGTCTTTTATCAACGCTTCGGCATCCTCCATAACAGCTTTTTAAGACCAGCTTTTTAACATCGAAAAAGAGTGCATTGTTTGAAATTTACGATTTATTTCTCTGATAACTCAATGGCTTTTTCCAAAAATTCGTCCCTGCCTTCCCGGATGCCTTTGACGGTCCTTTCCGTGGGTACGTCGGGTGTGATCCCCTTCAGGTGGTGTTTGCCGCCGTTGTGATCTTTTACAAGCATCCCCGTAAAGTTGACGTGGAACCCGCCGGGCAATACGAAGGGATTGATATTGCCATTGGTGCCGGCGGTCGGCTGCCCTACCACGGTAGCCAGATGAAAGTCTTTTATAAAACCCATATAGCTTTCCGCATAACTGATGGCGCTGCCGTCCGTCAGGAAAAAGATCTGTGCATGCAGACGGGGTGAATCCGGGGTCATCTGCCAGCCCCCGCTGTTGTAGGTCACACTTTGATAATCGGGATAGGTGATCCGGGGTACGAACATCCATTTTGTATTCTCGTCTTTGTCGAGGAGGTGTCTGATCAGTTCGTGGTTGTTATTGGGGTAACCGCGGAGGTCGCAGACGATCGCTTTTGCTTTTGTCAACTGCGGCATCCAGGCGTTGATGGAGTCCATCGGGGCCCGGTCTATATCGATAAAGAAGATGCCGGGTCTGATCCAGCCGGAGGGGTGACGGGTCTGCGCGTGATCCCAGGTTTTCCATTCCATGTTCCTTTTCACCCGGACGATGCGTATACCATCCGGCCGGAGGATGCCCAGCGTCAGCGTACTGTCCAGGGGACCCACTGTCAGGCTTCCGAGATCACGGAATACCTTTAACTGCGGGGAGCCGGATGTGGTGAGGTCAATATTGGCCAGATAGCTGTCCGCCGGCAGTCCATTGACCGTCTTTACGACGTCACCAGGCGCAAGGGATGGCCGAAGGCTGCTGTCCAGCACCTGGTCGATCACCAGCCGGCCTTCGGCTTTGGCAAAAACCAGGGGGACATAGGCCTGGCGGACGGTGTCGCCTTGCAAAAAGATATTAATGTGTCCGTCATTGAGCGGAGCTGTCATCAGCCGCAGGGTTTGCTGGAAATCATATCGGTTCTTGTCCGTTGCGGCTTTTGCCATACCTTTTTCCAGCAACTGGTCAGGCGTGGCGGATGCGTCCTCCCAGTAGGGAAAGAAATGCCGGAAGATATTCCAGCCGATGATCACGTCGCCCAATCGCACAGCCAGGGAGTCGCCATTTACGGAGGTGGGGTGCGCTGTTTGTATGCGATGCTCGAGGAGGGCGAGGGCGGCGGTATCGCCGCTGGGCCAGGTATGCTCTTTGTTCCCATATAAGGCGAGAGGTACCAGACAGGCAATACCCGGGACAAGGTCTGGCGCTACATATTCCCCCGGTCGGGGATAATGGCCAAACAAGGGTTGCACAATGGGTTTATCCGACGGACGTTTGGGTTCCTGTATGCTGATAATGGAAAGGGCCAGAGAGCCGTCCTGTACATCTGTTGTCTCCGTAGCGTAACGATAGCCGGCAAGATGTTGATTATAACGCCAGCCATTGGCTGCGGCGCTGTCACTTTTTTCGAAACTGCCGTTCTCCAGGGGAATGTCTTTCCATTCACCCCCTTCCTTTACAGACAGCCGTATGTGATCCACCAGCAGACTGCCTTTTCCTGCGAGAAAAGCGCCCAGCACGACGGTATCGGCATCCTTATCCACCCGTCCCGTAAAACTGTACTCTTTCCAGGTGGGTGAGGTGGCGGGCCGGTTGCCCATGTTATAAAAGAAGACCACTTCTTTGTTTTTGTGTATCCGTATCCAGAAATGACCGGCGCCGCCCTGCGTGCTATCTACTTTCATCCATCCGCTGAAACGGAATTCTTTCCCCCTGATGCCGCTGGCTGAAAATGTCTGTCCGAGGGGAGCAAAGCTCTGTACGGCCCTCTCTTTTTGCACATCGGGTCGGTTGATCCGGATGCTTTTATAAATATTGTTCGAGATACCTACGCCGAGATGCTGCCAGGCGATGGGTCTATAATTGCTGGTATCGGGGGGCGTGATGGAGGCGATGGAAAATGTATATTTCTCTTTTTCAGGGTATATGACGACTGTAGGAGCGATAGGGTGGAACAACTGCCGCAGGGTACTGATCAGTTCCTTGTCGTCTTTTGGCTCCAGCATCTTACCGGCGCCGTAAATGGCGAACCCATCCCAGTCAAGGGTTGATGCCTCATCGGAAGGATGAAAGTAACGCACATAACCATATAGACGGGAGAAGGCGGTAAGGTTCTTTTGTTGTTGCGGCATAAGCTGGGCCGAACAAGGGTAATACAACAGGATAAGGGTCGCTGATATATATGCGACAAGGGCTGGTTTCATAACTGAGATAAATTTTTATTATAATATTTCTTGTCAAACATTTGACTTTTCAGAAAATTAATTCAAATTTTGTATTAACACCTGATAAAGGCCCCTGAATAACCACTCGCTCTCCCCCATTTGTGGGATACCCGAACCATCTTTCCTTATCTATCTTGCAACCCTGAGCTTCCTTTACAATCCAAATCATCCAGACCACAAGACCATCCTGACCATCCGACAATGTCCGCCCTTTACTCCTCCTGACCAAGGGTCGTGCATCGTTATTGTCATTTATTAATACAAACATATGGGTATTCCTGTACGCATCCGCATGCGCGTAGCTCATCTTTTGCCTGGCTTATCGATCTGTCTTGGTCTATCGCTTGACCCCGGTGTTCTACCGGCGCAAAATACCAGGCTTATAATTACGGGGGGGACGACCCTCTCTGTATCCGGCAGCAACATGGTATTAAATAATACTGACCTGCAATGTGACGGGACATTCAATGCTTCGAATGCTACTGTCACGGTCACAGGTAGCAACAGCACGTCGGTAAGCGGGGCCGGTTCGCCATTGATAGGCGTGTTAAACCTGAATACGTCTGCTGCCAGCACGTTGACCCTGAATACTTTGCTGCAGGTGTCAAATACCTTGCAATTCCAAAACGGGCTGATCGATCTGAACAATCATCAGCTGCAACTTACCGGCAGCGGTGTACTACAGGGTGAAAGCGAAACCAGTCGTATTACAGGGGTCACTGGCGGGGCGGTGACGGTTTCCGCAACGGGTGTAAATAATCCTCTCCAGCTGAACCCGGGCAACCTGGGCGCTGTCCTGACCAGCGGGGCCAATCTTGGTAATCTTACGGTCAGCCGTAGCAGTAAACCTGCGACGAATTCGGTCTATTCAGGTCTTCATGGCATACAAAGGACATTCCTGATCCAACCGACGAACAACACCGCGCTGAATGCCACGCTGAGATTCTACTACCTGAATGCCGAGCTGAATGGGGATGATCCTTCTACGCTGTCGTTGTGGAAGAGCAGCGATGGGATCAATTGGATGCAGATAGGAGCTGATAGCCGGAATACCGTCAGCAAGTATGTCGAGAAGAGCGGTCTTGCCGATCTCAGCTACTGGACCCTGACGGACCTGGTCAATCCCTTGCCATTGATATTGGTGTCTTTCAAGGCCACCTGCGAGGATAGCTATACGCAGATACAATGGCAGACAGGCGTCGAGGCGGATATCGATCATTTTGAGATAGAGTGGAGCGCGGATGGCATTGCATGGACGCTGTTGGGAAAAGTAGCCGCCACCGACAACCCCAACGGCTCCTCATACAGCTATAAGGATCAGGGACGAAGGGCTGAAGTTTTCTACAGGCTGAAGATCATCGAAAGGTCAGGCAGCAATGGTTATTCTCCTGTATTCAGGGGAGGCTGCTCGGATATTGCCCTGCCATTCTCCGTGTACCCCAACCCTGTGGTGACGGAGGCGGTGGCGCAGGTGTCCGTGAGAGAAGCTTCCCGGACGATCATACGGGTGATGAACATGGGCGGACAGGTGTTGTACAGCGGCGTCTGGAACCTGCGGCCGGGGATCAACCAATATATATTACCCGTCTCTCAGCTATCGTCCGGGATGTATATAGTGGAGACACAGATCAATAATGTGATGGTACAGGCCAAGATCACTAAACAATAAATCAATATACCACATATCAACTAAAATCTACGAATATGACACAAATCAAGGGATCTGTTCTATCCCTCCTGTTCTTGCTACTGGCGGGCCCTGTTCTTCTGCAGGCACAAGTGGCCATTAACACCGACGCAAGCTCTCCGGATGCAAGCGCGATGCTGGATGTTAAAAGCACGACAAAAGGCCTGCTGGCGCCCAGGTTGACTACGGCGCAGCGTACGGCCATCGCATCGCCCGCTGACGGCTTGTGGGTCTATGATACGGATACCAAGAACTTTTGGTATTACCAGACGGGAACAGGCTGGCAGCAAATGCCGAACAGCTCTGGTGCATTGATCCTGCCGTATGCCGCCACCCTCAATTCTGTCTCCACTTTATTTGCCCTTACCAACACCGGCAGTGGGATGGCGATCAGCGGTTCAAGCACCGGGACGACGGGGATGTATGGCGCGACCGGTACGATCAGTGGAGCAGGTCTGCTGGGCGACAATCTCAACGGTGGTGAAGCCGTGACGGGCAGGACCAGCAGCAGCGGCACTCCGACAGGCGCCGTCGTGGGACGTAATGACGGACCTGGTTATGGCGTCTACGGTTTTATCGCGACAAACACTTCAGGCACCGGCATCGGCGTATTAGGTCGTGTAGGCATCAGCGGGAGTACCGGTATTGCCGGTCACTTCGAGAACCTGAACGCCAGTAATGGAGGCACGGCATTGGAAGCCGTCACGAATGGTACGGGCAGCGGAGCTACGATCGTGGGTACGAATAATACCGATACTTTCAATATATTGGATGTGACGGCCAATGGTCCGGGTGTGATCGCGAACCATTCGCACGGGAATGCGGGGAATTTTTTTATCAACAATACCAGCGGTGTGGGCGCCGGTGTCCGGGGAGAGACGAATTCCATCTTTGGCAACAATGGCACGGCCGGGGTCTACGGGACGGCGTCCGGGACAGGTGGCTATGGAGGTTATTTCGAGCATAGCAACGCCACTGGATTTGGGATGGCCCTTTATGCGAATACCAACGGCCAGGGTGTCGTCAGCCATTTTGAGACGGTGCCGGCGAACAATTCGCAGCCGACCTTACAGGTCGTTACCAATGGTACGGGCAACGGAGCTACGATCGCGGGTACAAATAATACCGATACTTTCAATATATTGGATGTGACGGCCAATGGTCCGGGTGTGATTGCGAATCATTTGCACGGGAATGCGGGGAATTTTTTTATGAACAACACCAGCGGTGTGGGCGCCGGTGTGCGTGGGGAGGTGAATTCCATCTTTGGCAACAATGGTACGGCCGGGGTCTATGGGATAGCGTCCGGGACAGGTGGCTATGGAGGTTATTTCGAGCATAGCAATGCCACGGGTTTTGGGATGGCCCTTTATGCGAATACCAGCGGCCAGGGCGTGGTCGGCCATTTCGAGACGGTGCCGACAAGCAATTCGCAGCCGACCATACAGGTGGTCACGAATGGTACGGGGAATGGGGCTACGATCGCGAGTACGAATAATACCAACACTTCCAATATATTGAATGTGACGGCCAATGGTCCGGGTGTGATCGCGGACCATTCGCAGGGGAATGCGGGGAATTTCTTTATCAACAACACCAACGGTGTAGGGGCCGGTGTCCGGGGAGAGACGAATTCCATCTTTGGCAACAACGGTGCGGCCGGGGTCTATGGGATAGCGTCCGGGACAGGCGGCTATGGGGGTTATTTCGAGCATAGCAATGCCACGGGATTTGGGATGGCCCTTTATGCGAATACCAGCGGCCAGGGCGTGGTCGGCCATTTCGAGACGGTGCCGACGAGCAATACGCAGCCGACCATACAGGTGGTCACGAATGGTACGGGGAATGGGGCTACGATCGTCAATACGAATAATACCAACACCTCCAATATCCTGAATGTGACGACCAATGGCCCGGGTGTGATTGCGGATCATTCGCAGGGGAATGCGGGTAACTTCTTTGTCAACAACACCACTGCTGTGGCTGCCGGTGTTCGGGGAGAAGTGAATTCCATTTTTGGTAATGGCGGTACAGCCGGCGTTTATGGGGTAGCTTCCGGGACAGGTGGTTATGCCGGGTATTTCGAGCATACGGAAACAACGGGTTTTGGTATAGCGCTCCAGGTGATAACCAATGATCTCGGTACCGCCATGGTGGTAGATCATGAAGGGACGTCGGGGGATGTGGCAATCTTCCAGTCAGCAGGGTTCAATGTGGCACGCGTAGACAAGACGGGCAAAGGGTTTTTTGACGGCGGAACGCAGAACTCCGGCGCCGACGTGGCCGAAGCCTTTGACGTGGAGGGGTCCTCAAAGGATTATGAACCGGGGGATGTCCTGCTGATCTCCACTACTACGGACAGGACGGTGGTCAAATGCCGGGAGGCTTATTCACCGCTGGTAGCCGGGGTGTATGCTACCAAACCTGGCGTCCTGTTGACGGAAGAAGAGTCGGCGGGCAGCGTCCTGATCGGAAAGGTCCCCATGGGCGTGGTAGGCGTTATCCCTACAAAGGTCTGTGATGAGAATGGTCCTATCCACAGGGGCGACATACTGGTGACATCTTCCAGACCAGGCTATGCCATGAAAGCCGACCTGGAGAAACTGAAGCCCGGCCAGGCCATCGGCAAGGCCTTGGAGACATTTGATGGCGGCATTGGAAAGATCAAGGTATTGGTAAACGTAAAATAAAGGATCATGACAAAATATATATTATTCCAGCTTTTTATCGTCTGTATCGCCTTTACCGCGCAGGCGCAGGAAACGAGAAAACCCCAGCAGATGCCTATGCGGACCAGCGATCCCTCGCTGCGACAGACAGTGATGATACAGCCCGCGCTTCCTGTAAAGAGCGGTGGTGATATTGTCCGGCAACAGAAGTCCGTGCAAACGGCGACCTTACCTCTGAAAAGCGGTGAGAGCGCGCAGCAATCGAAGCTGCTGGAGCCGGCTGTGGTACCTATCCGTAAGACAAACCCGGCGGCGCCGGCCGCAGCCGGGGGAGCACAGAACAAAGCCACAAAGGATAAACCGGCTGTCACGCTGCCGTCCTCTTTATCTATAAAAGAAGCAAGGGAGCAGCCCAAGCAATGATCGGATCAGAATTTTTCCATTACGCCCAGACCAAATAAGGCAAAATCATATTTCACCGGATCTGACGGGTCTAAAGTGATCAAATAATCCGTAAGCTCAAGGGCTGCCTGCCAGTCCGTCTGTGTACGCGTCATCAATCCAAACCGCCGGGCGACCCTTGCGACATGTACATCCAGGGGACAGATCAGCCGGGCGGCAGGGATCTTTTTCCAGATGCCGAAGTCTACGCCCCTGTCATCGTTGCGCACCATCCAGCGCAGGAACATATTCAGCCGCTTGCAACTGGAATTCTTTTCCGGGGTGGCTATATGTTTGTAGGTGCGGGGAGGTGCGGACTCCAATGAGAAGAAATAATGATAAAACCCGGAGAGATGATCGGGTGTGCGCAGGAACGCTTCTTCCAATGAAGCATGGTTTGTGTAATGATGCCGGAAGAATGCTATAAAATACAAGAGATCGGTGGCGTTAAAAGTGCGATGCCGGAAGTCCAGCAGTTTTATGAGATCCTTTTCTTTATGCTGCAGGATAAATTGATAAGGGGCGTTATCCATCAGCTGCATTAGCAGCCGGGTCTTTTTTATAATGGTGGTACGATTGCCCCAGGAGAAAATGGCGGCAAAGAAGCCGGAGATCTCAATGTCCTGCTGCAGGACGAACCCCCGGGGGATGCTGATAGGATCATCTGTAATAAAAGACGGACGATTGTATTCATCCACCTTTCTATCCAGAAATGCACGAATATCCTGATGTGTAGTGGTATTGCCCATAGTCCTACCCTATGGCTTTCCGGAGATCGTCTATCAGATCGTCTGCGTCCTCGATGCCTACGCTAAGCCGTATCAGGGAATCGCTGAGCCCATTCTTTAGCCTTTCCTCCCTGGGGATGGAAGCATGGGTCATGCTGGCGGGATGGTTGATCAATGATTCCACGCCTCCCAGACTTTCGGCCAATGAAAAAAGATGGGTGGAAGAAAGCACCCGGGTAGCAGTCTCTATGCTGTCGTCCTTTAAGGTAAAACTCATCATGCCTCCAAAGCCACGCATTTGCCGGCGTGCGATGGGATATGCCGGATGATCTTCAAAGCCGCACCAGTATACCTGCGCAACTTTGGGATGGCTGCGAAGGAAATGGGCGATCTTTTCCCCGTTGTAACAATGTCTGTCCATCCTTACGTGGAGGGTCTTTAGTCCCCGCAATACCAGGAAGCAATCCTGCGGGCCGGGGACCGCCCCGCAGCTTTTCTGAATAAAATATAGTTTATCGCGCAGACCCGTATCGTTCATTACAAGGCTGCCATGGATGACGTCACTATGCCCTCCCAGGTACTTGGTAGCAGAATGCAATACGATATCCGCACCCAGGTCCAGCGGGTTTTGCAGATAGGGTGAGGCAAAGGTATTGTCTACGCAAAGCAGGATGGAATGTTGCCTGGCAAGGGCGGCGACGGCGGCGATGTCGACGATATTCATCAGGGGATTGGTTGGCGTCTCAGCCCAGATAAGCCGGGTTTTAGCATTGATGTAGGGCTTGATATTCGCCGGGTCCTGCATATTCACGAAGTGAAATTTGATCCCCGCAGGCTCGAAGATCTTTGTGAACAAGCGGTAGGTGCCACCATACATATCGTTGGCAGCTATGACCTCGTCGCCAGGCAGCAACAGCCGTAATACGGCATCCGTAGCAGCGACGCCACTGCTGAAACAAAGACCATGTTTTCCATTCTCTATCGCGGCCATGGCTGTCTCCAGCGCTTGCCGGGTAGGGTTCTGCGAGCGGGCATATTCATAACCCTTGTGTTTTCCGGGTGCGGCTTGTACATAAGTAGAAGTCTGATAGATGGGTGGCATGATAGCGCCCGTCGAAGGGTCTGGTTCCATGCCTGCGTGGATGAGTTTTGTCGAAAGCTTCATTGTGATCTCTTGATTTGTAAAGATACCAAAAACCATTAATCCGGTTTAACAAAAGCTTAACCCGTCAGGTGCAACATGTCCTAAATACGGTTTCGAGCGTTCTTTTGGGCTGTTCATCCTTTTTTTTACGGTGTTGAGTAACCCAAATCAGTATTGAACGTATAACGATAGAAAAAAACTTTTCACCGGACGTAAAGTTTAGCTTGACTTGGGTGCATTGTCAATATAGTTTTACATTATCAACTGGCTTCGAAAAAAATTAAAAATAACATCTATGACACCGCGTGTATTTCTCCCAAAGGCCCTCTTAACTCTCGTCTGCGCTATGACGCTGACGGCTGGAGCATTCGCTACCGATGGATTTACCATCAATGAAAAGATCCTTAAATCTTTCAAGCAAACGTTCCCCGATGCCGAGCAGGTAAAATGGCTGGAGCAGGCTGATCGGTATACGGTCAATTTCAAGGAGAATGGCATTCTCACCAAGATCGACTATGACAAGGATGGGAATTTTATCAGCAGCCTTCGCTATTATACGGAGAAGAACCTACCCATCAATATCCTTTGCCGTCTGCAAAAGAAATACGCCGATAAAAAAGTATTTGGCGTTACGGAGATGACATCGGAAGCGACGGTTGAGTATTATATCAAATTGGAAGATGATCAGAACTGGATCACCGTCAAGTCGAATTCGGATGGGAATATGCAGGTAGTAGAGAAATACAGGAAAGCTCCCTAAGTTTTGTTTTTCACTGTCGTTCGTTTATATAGTATGTAATCATGTCAGGCAAGCTGCCGTGACAAGGTATCGCCAATCGTTGTTTTCAGCCGCATGAGCATCTTGCGGCTGAATTTTTTTATGCAGGACGGTCGGTCGCAGAATGTCTTCCCGGACAAGGCGTCGCCTGGCTTCATGGATATATTCCTGTAGTACGGGGTGTTGCATCCAGGATCGCTGGGGAGGTTCATAACCTGTCTTATCTTTTCTCCAAACGATGTCCCTGGGAAGATCGTTTTCCATACTCGTCCTCAACAGCCATTTTGTCCAGCCTTCCCGGATCTTAAAGTGAGAAGGAAGGGAAAAGAGGAACTCCACCAATTCATGGTCCAGAAAAGGAAGCCGGACCTCTACTCCATGAGCCATGGAATTACGGTCCGCGTAACGCAGCAGCTCTTCCATTCCATTCATGAACGTATTGTAATACAAAACACCGCTGAGCCGGTCGAAATGCGGGATATCATAATAAGAGACGCCGAACTGACCGACAAAGTCCCGGGAAAGGTCCTTGCTGCTGCGTTGGCTGGCCGTCCTTTTTTTCTTCAGAAATATACCGGCATATACCGGCAGGTTAGCGGCCAGCCTGTTGCGCCAGGTCCAGCGATCGTCGACACCGGACTCCCTGGCGGCCTCCAGTTCCAGAACAAAGGCTTTTTTATCATTGCGGTACAATTCCTGCCAATACCAGTGATAATATTTATGATAGCCGGCGAGCAATTCGTCTGCACCCTGCCCGTCCAGTAGTACTTTTACAGACTGCCGGCCTGCCAGTCCGAATACTTTGAACTGGGCATAGATACTGGAAGAGAGGAATGGCTCTTCCTGGTGGTAGACCAGCTTTTCAAAGTCCTGTACCAGATCGGCGGCACAGGGTTCTATCGTATGGTTGTCGATGGGGAAGTAATCGCGTACCAGGTTGATAAAACGGGATTCGTCCTTTTCATAGCCGGGGAAGACGGCAGAAAATGTCTGGAGTCGGCGGGGATGCCCTTTTTGCGCGAGGAGGGTGGCGACCACTGACGAGCTGTCAAGGCCCCCGCTCAGGCTGGTGCCCAATGGAACATCGCTTCTCATCCGTCGCCGGACCGAGGCGGACAGAAGGCCTGTGAACTGTCTGATGGCGTCCTCTTCTCCGGGGGAGTAGTTATCGCCTATTTTGATATCCCAATAAAGGGAGGTGGTCAGTTCGCCCGATGCCGGATAGTATACAAGAAAGCTTCTTGCGGGCAGTTTGCAAATGCCGTTGTAAAAGGTTTCAAAGCCATTGGCCGGATTTTGGGTATAGCCAATGGTGATAAAGTTGAATACGAGCTTTTTATTGATGTCTTTTTTGACGCCGGCCGCCCAAAGGGCTTTCATTTCACTGGCGAAGAGGAATTGCGTAGCATCCTTATAAAAGAACAGCGGTTTTTCGCCAAAACGATCCCTGGCGGCGAATAATTTTTTTTCCTGTTCGTCCCAGATGGCGAAGGCGAACATGCCGTCAAAGTACTGTAGACATTCCGGACCATAGTGATCATAGGCCGCCAGGATGACCTCTGTGTCGGATGCCGATGAGAACGCATATCCTTTCGACTGCAGGAGGCTCTTCAATTCGAGATAATTATAGATCTCTCCGTTGTGGAGGATGGTATAACGGCCCAGGTAATGCATAGGCTGTGCGGCCGCGGGGCTAAGATCGATGATCGCCAGCCTGCGATGGGCCAATCCCACCTGACCCGAAAGGTTTATCCAGGCGTCTTCTCCATCAGGACCACGATGAGCGATGGCGTCTGTCATTTTTTTCAAACGCTCCCGGCTGATGTTTGCCGGATCGGGAGATAGAATGCCTGTAATACCACACATGTTACCAGCTGATGGGGAGTTTTACCAGCACGTCATCCCAATTGATGATCAGCAGGGCGCCCGTTTTAGCTTTTTCAAATTCCATGGAGAAGGCTTCCGCTATTTCGGACTGCCGCTCTACCGGAACAGAGGTACGCAGCACATCCTTGGTCATGTCATAACGAAAGGCGCCCCAGGTGTCTGTTTCTTTATTGAGAATGATCGTCCACCTGTCTGTATCCACCAGGGCATACAATGTATAGCGCCCTTTCTTTACTTTTTTGTTATCGATCTTCACGTCTCTGAAGAACTCAAGCTCTGTGGCTTCGTTTGCGCCTAACCGCCATACTTTCCCATATTCCACGAGATCGCCGAACAACCTCCGTCCATTTTTTTGCGGACGGCTGTAGATGGCCCGGGCAATGAGGGGGCCCGGTACTTTATCCTGGATCTTTAGAACGGGATAATCCACTGGAAAATAGCACATATCCATGGGTGATTTATCCAACGAAGGGGATTTGGATTGAGCATGGATCTGATCCAGACTGATTATCAAGGCGGCGGCAAGGACTACATGGCGAAAGGTCATAGATGTCTAATGATTGGTTAAACCTTAATTATGTATTGTAAAATTATTCAATTTTTACTACCCGGACAGTCGTTGCAGCTCGGTAAATGCAAAATTTTTCAGGTCCGGGAAAAAACGATTATAACAGGCTTTCAGGTCTTCATATTGTGTTTCGAAAATGTGAAAAGCCCGAAGAGGGTCGGGCATGTGGGCGGCCCGGCGCGCCAGGCCAAAAAAGCTGTTGTAGATGCCTTCCCGGAATTGATAATTATACAACCAATCCTGCTGCCGCATATACGGGAAAAGACGGGCAAACCGGCCGGGGAAAAGCGCCTGTCTGTTGCCCACCTGCTCATAGGTCCTGACGGCAAAGGCCCGAAGGCTGCCGGGGTCAGGGAATTCGGCCGGGTCGCACGCGAGGAAATGGTCATATATAATGTCGACAAGCGCTCCGGAATAGAGGCCATAGTCTGCCCTGAAAAAATGCTTGGCTTCCCGGGTAATGGGATGGGTGTCGGTAAAAGTGTCGATGGCCCGATGGAGATCGATACCATTTCTAATGGTTTCTGGGTAGTCCAGCTTTTTTTTCCCTTTTACAAAGTCACTGATCAGATTGCCCACGGCTATGTCGGGTACGCCGAAGGACAGGTATGCATGTGCCAGATAATTCACCTGTACAATTTACTGAATTTGACTAACATTTATCCCCGGGATAAATCGCCGGGAGCGGTTGCTGGCGGGCAACCAACCGTTCGCATGCTTTAACAATATGACCGGCGATTTTATACTTTTATTAAGAAATCGGCGCTAATGCAGTGCTGTCAAGGGTTTCAGGAGGCGTTAAAAACCCCTGCCGTTGAAACGTTCATAATTCCTTCACACAGGCCACCGTTGGTGTAGATTGTATTGCACGAGGAGTGTAACCTTAATAGCTTTGCTGCGTCTAAGGTTCGAGAGTTCTTTACAACGGTGTATAATGAAGAAAGGCAGGCTAAAAAAAAATTTTTTAAACAGCTGCAACATTGGGGAAAAGCCTGCGTCTTATATACAGTAGAAAAGACGGATAAACCCGCGGAACAGATCCGTCTTTACACAGAGAAAATGTCCGGAAAACGGATCAACTGGAAAATATAATCCGTTTTCCGGAAAGATCTAATGTCAGCGAACCTTCGGTTCTGGCGAAATCAACTTTAAAAAAATTATAAAAACAAGAACATGAAAAAGATTAGTTTATCCATCGCTATCGTGCTTATGATGGGGCTTAGCGCTTTCGCCGCTAAGAATGATGAAACCGACGTAAACAAAGAAGCTGTAAGGTCCTTCCATCGGGAGTTCGTCAATGCAAAAAATGTAAAGTGGGAACAGAAAGTGGGTTATGTAAAGGTAGAGTTTACCTTGAATGACCAGGTACTCTTCGCGTACTACAACAATGACGGTCAGATGACCGCGATCGTCCGCAACATCGTTTCGGATCAGTTGCCCATCAGCCTGCTTACCTCGCTGAAGAACGATTACACAACATTTTGGATCTCGGATCTTTTTGAAATTGCATCAAATGATCAGACAAATTATTATGTGACACTGGAGAACGCGGACAAGAAGATCGTACTGCGCAGCAGCGGTATCGACAGCTGGGAAGTATATTCCAAGACAAAGAAGACTGCAGAGTAATTTAAAAAGAAGTAAGTATAAGAGCTTTATCGTTTGATTTTTAGTTGGACAAAAGCCGTGCGGATTTTTCCCTGCGGCTTTTTGTTTTTTCCGGGCAAACCTGTGGTTTTCCGGGCATTTGCGTTATCTTTATAGACCCTATCGGACCCTACTCCCCCAGGAATGTATAAAAAGCTGTCCCAAGCGGGAGGCGATCTGTCTTCTTATTTGAAAATTCTTAAATCTCGAATGTCTATGGCAAAACAACTTTTCTTCAACATCGAAGCCCGCAATAAGATGAAGAAAGGGGTGGATACCCTTGCAAATGCCGCAAAGGTAACCTTAGGCCCCAAGGGACGTAATGTAGTGCTGGAAAAGAAATTCGGAGCCCCCTCCATTAGCAAGGATGGGGTTACTGTAGCAAAGGAGATCGAGTTGGAAGATCCCATCGAGAACATGGGCGCTCAAATGGTAAAAGAAGTAGCCTCCAAGACGGCAGACATCGCCGGTGACGGTACTACTACCGCCACTGTGCTGGCCCAGGCCATCATCAGCGAAGGATTGAAGAACGTGGCGGCAGGCGCCAACCCCATGGACCTGAAGCGCGGTATCGACAAGGCTGTCGAGACTGTCATTGCGAGCCTGAAACAGCAGTCCCAGACCATCGGCAACGACAACAATAAAATAAGTCAGGTGGCTTCTATTTCCGCCAATAATGATGAAGCCATCGGCAAACTGATAGCCCAGGCTTTTGGTAAAGTAGGCAAGGAAGGCGTCATCACGGTGGAAGAAGCCAAGGGTACTGAAACCACGGTGGACGTGGTAGAAGGTATGCAGTTCGACAGGGGATATCTCTCCGCTTATTTCGTTACCAACAGCGAAAAGATGCAAGCGGAGCTGGATGATCCCTATATCCTCATTTATGACAAAAAGATCTCCGCGATGAAGGATATCCTCCATATCCTGGAGAAGGTAGCGCAGAGCGGCCGTCCCCTGCTGATCATTGCAGAAGACCTGGAAGGTGAGGCATTGGCTACCCTGGTGGTCAACAAGCTGCGTGGCACCATCAAGGTGGCAGCCGTAAAGGCCCCCGGTTTTGGCGACCGCCGCAAGGAAATGCTGCAGGATATCGCTATCCTGACCAAGGGTATCGTCATCAGCGAAGAACAGGGTTACAAACTGGAGGGCGCCGATCTCAGCTATCTGGGTACCGCTGCCAGCGTGACCATCGACAAGGATAATACTATTGTAGTAGGGGGCAAGGGCAAGAAGGAAGACATCACTGCCCGTGTGGGCCAGATCAAGGCTCAGATAGAGACGACTACCTCCGACTATGACAAGGAGAAGCTGCAGGAGCGGCTGGCCAAGCTCAGTGGCGGAGTAGCCGTACTGTACGTAGGCGCTGCAACGGAAGTTGAAATGAAGGAAAAGAAAGACCGTGTGGACGACGCGCTGCATGCTACCCGCGCTGCAGTGGAAGAAGGTATCGTACCCGGCGGTGGCATCGCATACATCCGCGCCATGGAATCCCTGGACAAGGTGAAAGGCGCCAACGAGGACGAAACCACGGGTGTCGCCATCGTAAAACGTGCGCTGGAAGAACCTCTGCGCCAGATCGTGGCCAACGCTGGTATCGAAGGCAGCATCGTAGTTCAGAAAGTGAGGGAAGGTAAAGCCGACTTCGGTTTCAACGCCCGCACTGAACAGTACGAGAACCTTTTGAAGGCAGGTGTTATTGACCCAACGAAGGTGACCCGTATCGCGTTGGAGAATGCTGCATCCATTGCCGGCATGTTGCTGATGACCGAGTGTGTCATTGCCGACAAGCCTAAGAAGGAAGATGGGTCTGCTTCCCCGGGCGGCGCTCCCGGTATGGGCGGGATGGATTATTAGGTAAAAAATATTGTAATTTGTTTCCCCAATGATCAGCACAGGCATATATCATTTTCCGAAAGAAAAGCCGCACATAATGAAAATTGCCAGATTTACAAGTCGCTATTAGAGGAGGTGTCCGAAGATAAATAAAACCGCCCTAGGAATAAGGCGGTTTTGTAATGTTATTTTTAACTCAACATGCTAATGTTGGCTAAGGCTTCTCAGCCCCCACCATGCCAGGGGGATTTGGCTACTTCTATCAAGGGCCTGTACCCTAAACCTTATTCTTTAGATCTGTAAAGTATAATTTCTTATAGATTCCACCATAGAATTATGTCTAGACATAACGTTTTATTTGCATAAAACCTTGGTAGGTAAGGATCTTAAGGTTCTCATAGGAATAGCTTATTATAAAAAATAAGTGTTATTTTCACAGGACTATCACCTGACGCTGACGCATCCTCCCCCTCCGCCCACTCTTTAAGCCCAATCTATGAATAAGTTAAAAAAGCTCTGGAACTCCCTTGTTTATGCGGGATCTGAAGGATTGGCCGACCATAATCCCCAACGGGGTACTTGTATTGGCTTAAACCTTATGAGCCTTTGGATCGCCTTGATCAACCTCAGCCTCGGGCTTGTCTTTTATCTATTGAGCGGAATATTCGCCGTCTTTCTGGGAAGTTATCTCGGAGCCGCGCTTATGAGCCTCCTGATATGGCTGAATTACCGCAGGATGTATAATGCAGCCAATATAGGATTTTATCTTATTCTCAATGCCGCCACCTTTTATTTCAGCAGTCTTATGGGAAGGGCGATCGAAGCGCAGCTGATGATCGTCTTTTTAATAGGCAGCGTGCTCTTTATTTTCGAAAAGATAGCGTTGAGGATATTATGTATCACGACAACCATAATGGTGCTCATCCTGCTGGAATTGAATTTCAAGTACCAGCTCGTGAAGCCCGTCGAGATTGCAGAGCCATTGAGGGACATTATGCGTTGGAGCGCTTATGCGGTGATCATCTTTCTTGTAATACTTATTTTTTACCTGTATACCAGGAATAACAGCCGGCTGCTGAACAGACTGAAGGATTATTCGGGTCAGATAGAGGTCAATCTGGAAAAAGAGGAGAGAGAAAACAGGATGAAAACGATATTTATCAGCAACGCCTATCATGAGGTCCGGGGTTCGTTTTTTGGGGTCTTTGTCATCATCCAGATACTCAGCGAAATGGAGGGCATGGAAAAATTGCAGGATTGGAAGAAACTGATATTCAACCTCCGGTCGGCATGTGAGAACCTGAAAATGGTATTGAACAATATCCTGGAATACTCAAAGTATTCGTCCGGTATCCATGACCAGATCTATCCTGAGCCTGTCAACATCCGACAGCTGATCCGCAACCTGGTGGATATCGGACAGTATTCGGCTTCGGAAAAGATGGTGCATATCGACCTCTTTGTATCCGGGGATATTCCTGAATTTGTCGAGTGCGACCGGCTGAAAATTACACAGATCGCCACCAATATCATGAGCAATGCGATAAAGTTCACCCGTCGGGAGAGTAGTATCCAGGTCCGGATCGAAAAAGAGAGCAACTACTGGAAGATCAATGTGGAAGATGCCGGAGAAGGAATGAACAGCGAAAAAATGGACAGGATCTTTGAACAGCCGTTCGTGACAGAAAAGAACAGTGATCAGAACAGGGAAGGAGTCGGGTTGGGATTGCATATCACCAGACATTTGGTGGCAACGCTAAAAGGGAAAATAATGGTCAATAGCAAAAAAGGGGAAGGCACCAGCGTTACCGTCTATATACCAATGGCTTCACCGGTGGAGAAAATAGTTCCCCGGATGGACCGGCTATTTGTTAATTCTTAGGGTACTCTTATGATAAAGAGACTAACTTTATGTTGCATAAATATGTCCATTTATCTGAATTGACATGGGAAAACCGAATATATTGCTGGCCGACGACCACAGTATTACACGAAGAGGGCTAAAGCTGCTGTTTGAACTATATTTCGGTTATCCGGAAATGGGTGAGGTATCCACCTGCAGCGAGCTGATGAAAGAGCTGTCCAAAAAAACATATTCCCACCTGGTACTGGATATTATCCTTTCCGACGGCAGCAGCCTGGAGGTGCTGCCTGCCATTCAGAAGCTGTATCCGGACTTGAGGATCATGATATTCTCCATGCAGCCTGCCGGGATCTATGCAAAGGCGCTGCGGCAGTATGGTATCCAGCATTATGTCAGCAAGACGATCCATGAGGATGAAACCATAAAACTTCTGCGCCGGTGGCTTCAAAACGAACCTCCCGCCCCGGATCACACCGAAATGCCTGACCTGGATAATCCATTCTCGGAATTTACGCCCCGCGAGCTCGAGATCCTGCATTATATGCTGAAAGGCACCGGCACCAATGAGATCGCCAGCGCGCTGAACCTGAAATGGAACACGATCTCTACCGTGAAGAACCGGATCTTCGAGAAGACCAATACAGGGAATGTTATCGAGCTGAAAGACCTGGCTACACTTTATAAAGTAAATTGACTTTTATGCATCCATTAAGGCTTTGTCAGGCCGGGACGGCACAGCAGATGTCCTGCTGGACCTTGAGGTAGCGGGTGGGTGAAAGGTCCAGGTAGCGCTTGAAGTCATGGATCAGCTGACTTTGATCGTAATAACCACAGTCATGGATGATGTCGAACCAATCGACCTTATGTGCGTCGGCAATAGACCGGTTCACCATTTCCAGGGCTTTGAGAAAGCGCCCATAACGAGTGATCTCCTTCTCGCTATAACCCAGCCGCTGTTTGTGCCTCAATTGTATACTCCTCCTTGTAAGACCCGTATGACGCGCCACTATCTTTACAGGGCTCTCCGCGACCTCTTTTCCAGTACTACCGGGCGCCCCTTCATTCCGTGCTTGTTCTATTTGTGCCATCACAGTATCACGGGGTCGTAAATAAGGCAGAGTGAAATCCAGGATACGGCTGACCCTTTCCTCCATCGTACCGAGGGCTTTCAATATTTTCCAGAGATGAGAAAAGCAGTTATCGTGCAGCAATTCATCGGGATGGACGGGTCGGATATCCCGGATGAGCGGGCCGAAGGTGCGAAAGAAACCATCGTCCCTGAAATTGGCTACCAGCATTTCTGCACCGGGCGGCAAGGTGTAATCAAAAGATCTTTTCACCGGACCCAGGATACTGCATTCATCGACCGACAGGGTCCTGTAGGGGGAAGCCGTACATAATAAAGGAGTGCCAAAGCTAAATACCAGGATGGTCTGGAAGGTGGGGACCAGGGTTTTGTGTACCGGCCTGGCCTCGTGATTCTCCGCAACATAGAAGTGAGTAAACACTTCCCCGAATGCCGGGGGGACAGGTATCTGCCGGCTGATGTAATTGTTATAATTTTCGGCCATGGAATAAATTTAGTACTTTTAAGTACCACCTGCCAGGAATTATCTATTCCCTGTTATTCCTTTATAGAACACATAAAAACACAACTTCCATGGCTGAAGAAGTAAAAAAGCAAACCGCCCTTGGGGATGTCGCCGCCAGACAGCTGGCTATTGCGACCCGTACTGTGCCGCAGATGTCGACCATCACTCCCCGCTGGTTGACGCATCTGCTGAATTGGATCCCGGTAGAATCAGGTGTATATCGTCTAAACAAGGTTAAGGACGCCAGTAATGTGGAAGTCGATTGTTCGGGCCGGGACGAGCGGGTTTTGCCCCAGACCTTTGTGGATTATGTGGAGAACCCGAGGGAATACAACCTCAGCGCGGTGAATACGGTGCTCGACGTCCACACACGCGTATCCGACCTTTACAGCAAACCTTATAACCAGATCAGCGAGCAGCTGCGGCTCATCATAGAGACGATCAAAGAGCGGCAGGAAAGCGAGCTGATCAATAACAGGGAATATGGCCTCCTTCATAGTGTCACGGGGTCGCAGCGGATCAACACCCGTACGGGGCCTCCTACGCCGGATGACCTGGACGAGCTGATCACCAAGGTCTGGAAGGAGCCGGGTTTTTTTCTCCTGCATCCATTGGCTGTTGCAGCTTTTGGCCGTGAATGTACCCGGAGGGGGGTGCCGCCGCCCACCGTCTCATTGTTTGGCTCTCAATTCCTGACATGGAGAGGTCTGCCATTGATACCTTCCGATAAAGTGCCGGTGGAGAATGGCAAATCGAAGATATTGCTGTTGCGTACGGGCGAAAGCCGGCAGGGGGTCGTAGGGCTTTATCAGCCGGGGCTGCCGGGGGAACAGTCTCCGGGGCTATCCGTGCGGTTTATGGGTATCAATCACCAGGCTATCGCATCCTACCTGGTGTCTTTATATTGTTCGCTGGCGGTGCTGGTGGATGATGCGCTGGCGGTGCTGGATGAGGTGGCGATCGACCGTTATCACGAATATAAATGGCCATCATGAATACAGATACATTTGGATTGAGCCAGCCGGACGGATTACCGGATGAGCGGTGGCTACAGGAGCTGGCCAATAAATTTTTTACCTCGCCTCCTGTGCCGATGGGCGCTGTGGAAGGTATCCCTGCCTCGGTCGCCGGCAGCGGCATCTCTCCTTCCGCTGTCCATCAAGGTAATAGTGTCGATCTGGAAGATCCTATGACGAGCCTTCCCGATCCTCACTTTGCCGGCGCCGGGCATGTCCCCGCCTCTGTTGCCGGCAGCGGCCGCTCGCCTTCGGCGGACCAAATGGCCGGGAGTGTGGGGTCGGAAGCCTTTTCCGGCGTCCAGAGGCCCACTGAGCAGTGGCCTTTCTCGACGGACGCAGCCTTCTATTTCATCAGCGAAAAAAATGCGTTTGTAAGATCACAGCCGGCATTACCAACACATGCGGCTCTTCCTGCAGCGCCCTATGATGTCAACCTGGTCAGAAAGGATTTTCCCATCCTTCAGCAATATGTGAATGGTCGCCCCCTGGTATGGCTTGACAACGCCGCCACCACACAGAAACCTCAACCAGTGATCGACCGTATCAGCCATTATTACGAGCAGGAGAATTCGAATATTCACCGGGCCGCCCATGAACTGGCGGCGCGGTCTACCGATGCATTCGAAGGGGCGCGCGATAAGGTCAGACATTTCCTGAATGCTTCATCATCGAATGAGATCGTCTTTGTACGCGGAGCTACGGAGGCGATCAACCTGGTAGCTAAAAGCTGGGGCGAACAGTTCCTTCAGTCGGGGGATGAGATCATCGTCAGTCATCTGGAACATCACGCGAACATCGTTCCCTGGCAGCAGTTGGCAGGAGCGAAAGGTCTGAAGCTGAAGGTCATCCCGGTAGATGATGAAGGGCAGGTGCTGTTGGACGCATATTCCCGTTTGCTGGGTCCCAGGACAAAACTGGTGTCATTTACACAGGTGTCCAATGCGCTGGGGACCATCACGCCCGCATCAAAAATAGTAGAAATGGCGCATGCCGTTGGAGCCAAAGCGCTGGTAGACGGCGCCCAGGCGGTGTCGCATATGCCCGTGGACGTTCGCGCACTGGACGCCGACTGGTATGTTTTTTCGGGACATAAGGTATTTGGTCCCACGGGTATCGGGGTGCTATATGGAAAGGAAGACCTGCTGAATGAAACGGCCCCATGGCAAGGGGGCGGCAATATGATCAAGGATGTCACATTTGAACATACTACCTACCAGCAGGCGCCTGCACGGTTTGAGGCCGGGACGGGCAACATCGCCGATGCCATCGGTCTGGGTGCGGCAATAGACTATGTCACGCGCATCGGCATGGACCTTATCAGTCAATATGAACATTACCTGCTACAGTATGCCACCCGTTTGCTGACCGATATCCCCGGTTTGCGTCTCATCGGCACAGCTCCGGATAAAGCCGGTGTACTATCTTTTGTGTTGGATGGCTACCGGACAGAAGAAGTGGGCGCAGCGCTTAACCAATCGGGTATAGCTGTCAGATCCGGTCACCATTGCGCCCAACCCATTCTTCGCAGATTTGGCGTTGAGTCGTCCGTAAGGCCTTCCCTGGCCCTGTATAACACTTGCGGAGATATCGATGCGCTGATAGCAGTCCTGCACCGGCTGCGTACGACTCGCCCAAGGCTCTAAGAGAATGCCTGTGCATAATCCCCCGCAAACTGTTTGAAACTCCTTGCGGTGCGACCTGTTACATCTTGTACTGTGCTGCTGACCGTAGCCGCCTCCCCCCGCGCATAATGTGCATAGTCTTCGATAAGACCTTCTGCCTGCCATAGGGGAAAACCCGCAGCCAGGAGGAATTGCAGCATTTGCCCCGGGGCGACGTCCTCGAATTGCACCGGCCTGGCAATGGCGGTGGAGAGTATGGCCGCCAATTCTTTGTGTGAAAGAGATTGCGGTCCCGTAATGTCATAGGTCCGGTGCTCATGTTCTTTATCCAACAGTGCGGCTGCGGCAACGGCGGCGATATCCCGGATATCCACCAGGCTGATGTGCGCATCACCTATGGCTGCATAGAATTTCCCCCGGTGGACGATAAGCTCACGGAAGCCCAACAGACCCTGCATGTACAGGTTGGGACGGAGAAAAGTATAGGTCATGCCTGAATCCTTTATCTTTTGTTCGACGGCTGCGTGATAGCGGAGGAAGCGGACGGGTGAATCGGACCGGGCGTGCAACTGTGAGAGTTTTACGATATGCCGTACACCGGCGTTACGGGCGATGTCGACAAAGGTGGATTGCAGCTGCTCCGCCTGTTCGGATGAACTGGTGAGCAGGAAAGCTTTTTCGATGCCTTGCAAAGCCTTATGAACACCGGCCTCATCTGCGAGATCGCCTTGGATGACCTCGACGCCTTCGGGGAAGGAATGAGGCTTATCCGTCGGACGCACCAGGACACGGTATCGAATGCCTTTTTCGGAGAGCTGTCTGACCAGTTCGGAGCCTACGTTGCCGGTGGCGCCTGTGATGAGGATGCTTGCGTTTGTCATAATGTTAAATTTTTTTAAACAAAGTTCTATCGCCCCGGACAGGAGAACTTGTACGAAAACGAAAGGGTGTGGAGCGGCAAAAAACCGTTACTTTTGCCCTCTTGACCGAACGGGGATAATCCCCAATTTTGAATAAAAAAAACAGACGTAAATCATGAACAAAGGTCCTATCTCGCAATTCATTCAGCATCATTACCGGCATTTCAACGCAGCGGCGTTGCTGGATGCCGCCAAAGGGTATGAAACGCATTTGCAGGAGGGCGGCAAGATGATGGTTACCCTTGCCGGCGCTATGAGCACGGCGGAACTGGGCATCTCTCTTGCCGAAATGATCCGCCAGGATAAAGTACAGATAATCAGCTGTACAGGCGCCAATTTGGAAGAAGATGTCATGAACCTGGTGGCCCATAGCCATTACAAAAGAGTACCCAATTACCGGGATCTTACACCCCAGGAAGAATGGAACTTGCTGGAAAATCATTACAACCGTGTAACAGACACTTGCATACCTGAGGAAGAAGCCTTCCGCCGGCTGCAGAAACACCTGGTAAAAGTGTGGAGAGAGGCTGAATCCAGGGGAGAGCGTTATTTTCCGCATGAGTTCCTCTATAAAGTCGTACTCAGCGGGGAGCTGGAACAGTATTACGAGATAGACCCGAAAGACAGCTGGATCGTCGCTGCCGCGAAGAAGAATATCCCTATTGTCGTGCCGGGATGGGAAGACAGCACCACCGGCAATATTTTTGCCAGCTATGTCATAAAGGGAGAATTGAAAGCGTCCACGGTGCGCAGCGGCATTGAATATATGGTATGGTTAGCGGACTGGTACCGTAAGAACTCGGAAGGCAAGGGGGTTGGGTTTTTTCAGATAGGAGGAGGTATCGCGGGGGATTTTCCTATCTGCGTGGTACCAATGATGTATCAGGACCTGGAATGGCATGATGTGCCTTTCTGGAGTTATTTCTGCCAGATATCCGACAGCACGACTTCTTATGGATCGTATTCCGGGGCGGTGCCGAATGAAAAGATCACCTGGGGCAAGCTGGATATCAATACACCAAAATTCATCGTTGAAAGTGACGCTACCATTGTAGTGCCGCTGATATTCGCATGGATACTGGGGTGGTAAAGGGTGTAGTGTAATAAATTAATACCGTTATTTATGAACACAAATTCAGAAGAACTGTACCTGGAGGCCGAGGCGGATATCAAGAATAATAATTACGCCGAAGCATTCAAGAAATACGAGAGCATACTGTACGAAGAGCCGGATAGTGCGCCAGCGCACAATTCGATGGGATGGCTGTACAAGACCCAATTCGACGATTATATCAAGGCGGAGAACCACTTTCTCACTGCGATGCGGTGTGACCCGCTGTATCCGCATTCTTATTTCCATATAGCAGCCCTGCTGATGGACATGGAACGTTTTGACGAGCTGGAACAGCACCTTGAGAAATGTCTGCGTACACGCACGATCGATAAATCATGGGTCTATGGCCGTTATGCCCTGTCCGAAGAGCTGAAGAAGAATTACGACAAGGCCGTTTATTATTTCGAGAAAGCGATCCTGGCCAGCCAGAATGACGAGAAGATCAAGGACTACCGCAACGACATCGAAAGGGTCGAAATGAAGACGGAGATCGCGAAGAAATATTCGGCTTCCTGAGAAGGCCAAAGGAATATAAAAAAAACCCGGTTTAACCGGGTTTTTTTATGCTTTTTATCGGGGATTAGCTCCATTCCTCTTTATCCCGCTGTTCCTGACGCTTTACAACGCGTTTGGAGATGCGGATGCTCAGTTCATACAACAGGATAAGCGGCAGCGCCACGATGGTCTGGCTCATCCAGTCGGGGGAAGGGGTGATGATGGCTGCAATAAACAGGATCGCCACATAGGCATATTTCCGGTAGGTCCGGAGGAAACCGGGTGTTATCAGACCGATGCTGGTGAGTACATAGCTGACCAGGGGGAGCTGAAAGGCAAGCCCCGATCCGATGATAATGTCTATGAGGTTCTCGATATAATCGCTTAGCGTAGGCTGGGTAACGATAGTGCCGGGGATCCCGATGGTATAGTTGAACAGGAAGCTGAATGTAAAAGGCGCCAGCAGGAAATAGCCAAAAGCGATACCCAGCATAAAGAAAAAGCTCACCCAGAAAATAGCTCCCCGGCTGCTTTTTAATTCTTTTTGAGAAAGGGCGGGTTTGACAAAGCGCCATAATTCCCAGAATACATAGGGAAAGGCCACGACAAACCCTCCAATGATACCGACATTGATGCTCGTCATGAACTGTGATCCGAATTCCGTGGTCTGCAGCTTCAGGCCCTTGACGGATTGAAGACAAAGGGCGTCTCCCATGTGCAGTGTCTTACCCAGGTTGCACAAGCCTACATAGCTGACAAAATCGCTGCGTATCGGACCCATTATGATCTTTGAAAACACCCAGTCTATCTTGATAAAGATGGCGATACCCACCGCAACGATGACCAGGGCTGAGCGGACAATGTGCCAGCGCAACGCCTCCAGATGGTCTACAAAGGACATCTCGTCCTGATTCGGATCCCTGTTAAATAGATTAAGAGCCATTTTTAAGATGCTTAAAAACAGTCATTTATGACTTTTACGAACAGCCGGAAGCCCAATGACGACCGCGAAGTTAATTTGAAAATGTCTTTTCTGACACGGGTATATATAAAAAAACAAGCACTCCATTACAGAGTGCATTGTTTACTCCTAACTGACCTATGAAAAAATTCCCCTCTATGTAAGAGGAACAATATCTTTTGAGGAGGTTTTTGTCGTTTGCCTTACGGGAATAAAGGTGGCTAAAAATTGCAGGATGAAAAAGAATTCCGGGCTGTTTAACCACGGGTTAACATACGTTAACTGTATAGATGGGGGTGGGCGGGTGCCTGGGTGATGGGGGCTATTTCAGCACTTTGAGACGGACCATTTCTATGCGAGTGTCGGAGACATTCAATATCTCGAATTCGTAATCCCCGATGATGATGCGATCTTTCAGATGGGGAATGGTTTCATGTTGATTGATGATGTAGCCGGAGAGGGTTTCCGAGCCATTCTGGGGAAGCTCCAGGCCATATTTTTCGTTGAGATAATCCAATTCCAGTCTGCCTGAGAAGATAAATTCGTCGGCGGAGAGCTTTCTTTCCTCGAACTCCTCGGTGTCGTATTCGTCCTTTATTTCTCCAAAGATCTCTTCCAGGAGGTCTTCCATAGTAACGATGCCGGCTGTGCCGCCAAATTCGTCCACGACCCAGGCAATGCTTTTTCTTTCGCGGCTGAATTTCCGGATGAGGTCTGTAGCGCTCATGCTTTCCGGTACGGCGGGAATGGGAAGGAGAATGCTTTTGATAAACGGCGGTTTCCTGAACAGGTCCAGTTGATGTATATAGCCTACAACATGATCGAGGTTATCGTCGTATACAACGAGTTTGCTCAATCGCGTTTCGACAAATTTCTTCCGGGCTTCCTCGATGGGGGAGTTGAGATCGATACCGTCGATCTCCTTTCTCGGCACCAGGCATTCCCGCACTTTTACTTTTGGCAGCCGGAGGGCTGCTTCGAAAAGGTTTTTGTTCAGGTCCTTTTCTTCTTCCGCCTCGCCTGTCTGCTGCATAAAATGGTCTGTGTCGATGGTGGAAAAAACGCCTCTACGTTCGTCCATCCGTACGTTGAAGACATATTTCAGGATCCATTGCGAGATGGATACAAAAAAATTGGTGAGAGGGGAGAAAAGACGGCTGAAGAAATCCATGGTGCTGGCGAAAAAGCTCAACATGGAGTCTGCTTTGCTCCGGAAGAAGGCTCTGGGAATAAATTCACCAAAAAAAAGGATAAAGATGGAGGCGCCCAGGGTTTCCAGGAAAAGTCGAAAAGCGTTTACATAGCTGCCGGAATAATGTAATTTGGTTATAAGAAAATTCCACAGCGGTAAAAAGGTTTCTCCTACCATCAGACCGAAGATGACGAGGAATACATTGAACCCCGTCAGGCTGGTGCCGAGGAACTGCGCCGGATGATCCACGAAGTGAGAGAGAATGATGCCGCTGCCGTGCCCTTGTTTCTTCTTCAATTCAATAGCCAGTTTGTTAGCGCTGGCAAAAGCAACTTCTATCCCGGAAAAAAAAGCGATCATTAGCCAGGCTATCACAATCCAGATAAGGGTGTTCGTATTGATCATCATAGAGGCTACTAATTTAGTCGTAAAAATCGGAAAATCATAGCCCTAAAAAGGATTTGACGGCTTCGTCGGCTTCCCGGCAGGCCTTCTCAAGGTGATCATTTACAATGATCTGGTCGAAATGGTGTTTAAAAGAGATCTCATAGGCTGCCTTGTTGACCCTGGCCATCAGGCTTTCGGGGGTTTCGGTACCCCGGCCTTCCAGGCGCCGGCGCAATTCTTCGACGGAAGGGGGTTCTATGAACAGGGACAGGGTGGAATGGGGATATTGTTCCCGGATATGAATGGCGCCTTTGACCTCTATGTCCAGCAGCGGGGTCTTACCGGCGTCCCAGATACGCTGCAGCTCTTTTTTCAGAGTGCCGTAATATTTCCCTTCGTATACCATCTCCCACTCCACAAATTCGTTGTGCTGGATCTTTTGTTTAAAATCCTCCAGACTGAGGAAATAATAGTCTATGCCGTCCCTCTCATGGGAGCGGGGTTTGCGGGTGGCTGCCGAGACGGAAAAGGTCAGAGAAGGATATTTTCCCAATAAATAACGGGTAATGGATGTTTTTCCTGCCCCGGAAGGGGCTGTTATGATGATGATCTTTCCCTGACTCATATCCTATTGATTTGGGCGCCCAGGCGTCGCAGCCGTTCATCGATATATTGGTAACCGCGGTCTATCTGTTCGATATTCTGGATAACGCTCCTGCCTTCGGCACTGAGGGCGGCGATCAACAGGGCTACCCCTGCCCTGATGTCGGGACTGCTCATGGTGATGCCCCGCAACTTCTGCTCCCGGGCCTGTCCGATCACGGCTGCCCGGTGAGGGTCGCAAAGGATGATCTGCGCGCCCATATCAATGAGTTTGTCTACAAAAAAGAGACGGCTTTCAAACATTTTTTGATGGATCAATACAGACCCTCTTGCCTGGGTGGCGACGACCAGCACGATGCTGAGCAGGTCGGGGGTAAAGCCCGGCCATGGATGGTCGTAAATAGTCAGCACAGAGCCATCCAGGAAGCTTTGGATCTCATAAATGTCCTGTTCGGGAATATAGATATCATCCCCTCTGAACTCCATTTGAATTCCCAACTGTCTGAACTTATCGGGGATGACACCCAGATTTTCCAGGCTGACGTTCCGGATGGTGATCTCGCTTTGGGTCATGGCGGCCAGGCCGATGAAAGAACCGATCTCGATCATGTCCGGGAGCATGCGGTGCTCGGTACCGGCTAAGTAGTCTACGCCCTCGATATGCAGGAGGTTACTACCGATGCCCCTGATCTTCGCGCCCATACGGGTCAGCATCTTACACAATTGCTGGATATAGGGTTCACAGGCGGCATTGTAAATAGTGGTAATGCCTTCTGCCATGACTGCTGCCATGATGATGTTAGCCGTGCCGGTGACGGAAGGTTCATCCAGCAACAGATGACATCCTTTTAGATGAGGGGCTTCCAGATGGAAAAGGCCTTCCTCGGGATGGTAATTGAATTTGGCGCCCAGCTTTTCGAAGCCGATGATATGGGTATCCAGGCGGCGGCGTCCTATCTTATCCCCTCCGGGTTTGGGGATAAATGCTTTTCTATACCGGGCCAACATAGGACCGGCCATCATCACTGAGCCGCGAAGCCGCCCGCTCTTCTGGCGGTAAGTCTCGCTACGGAGATAATCGATGTCTACGGCATCCGCCTGGAAGATACAGGTGTCGGGCGCTGTCCGCTGGACCTTTACGCCCATTTCCCCTAACAATTCGATAAGCAGACGTACATCCAGGATGTCCGGGATATTGGTGATCGTAACTTTTTCGGGTGTGAGCAATACAGCGCTGATGATCTGCAGGGCCTCGTTCTTGGCTCCCTGTGGAAGAATCTCTCCTTTGAGCTTTTTACCCCCTATGACTTCGAATGAGTTCATTTTTCTGGAATAGAAAAAGCCAAGCGGACCATTGGTCCGCTTGGCTTTTATAAGTAAATATCAATATCTTTTCTTTTTGAATTTTCCGGGGCGGTCGTTGTTCCTGTCATTACGGTTGTTATTGTTCCGCTGCTGGAATTTCTGATTGCGTTTGCCACGGTAATCGGAAAAGTTCTGACGATCCCTGTCCCTGCCTTCATTGGGCCGGAAGCTCTTCACATAAGGCGTGTTGGTGAATTCCAATTGGCCATTGGTGAGGTTGGTGAGCTCGCTTTGGATGGCGTCGTCATGGACGGTTTCTTTATGCCAGTTGTTGTAAGCCAGCTTCATATAATAAGCGACCGCATTGGCAAAGCCGTTGCGTTTTTCCGGATTTTCTTCGGCCAGCGCCTTGTTGATAACGATCTCCAGGTTTTTTCCAAGGTGAGAGAACTTTGGATAACGCTTGGGGTATTTCAACGGCTTGGGACGTGCCCTCAGCGTTTCCCGGGTGGGGATGGGATACGGTGAGGTAACTTCCAGCTTGAAGTCGGAGATCAGGAAAAGGTGATCCCATAGTTTATGCCGGAAATCTTCTACATTTTTCAGGTGCGGGTTGAGAAAGCCCATCAGCTCTATAACTGCGTGTGCGTTGCGTTGTCTTTTTTCTTTATCCTCCAGGGTCACGAGATACTCGATCATCTTTTGGATATGACGACCGTATTCACGCATGATGAGGTGATTTCGCGTCGTATTGTATTCCATGTGTTCCATTTTGTCAAAACTACAGGAAAAACGGCAAATCCCGAATAAAAAAAGCCCGCCTTAGGCAGGCTTTTAGGTATAAGACAGGATGTTAATTTACATAAACCTTACTGGTATACTGTCTGTCATGCGTCAGGTCTGTGGTACGTAGGAAATACAAGCCTTTCACCGGCCTGGGATTGAGGTCCATTCCTATTTCGCTGGTGCCGGCGAGCGTGACTGCTTTTTGCTGAACTACTTGTCCGGCCGTGTTGACCAGTTCCAACCTGAACCTGCCGTTCTGTGCCGAATTAAAGCGGAATGAGAGGCTGTTGGTGACGGGGTTTGGATAGACCTGGTAACTGATGAAGGCAGCCTCGGCAGAGCCGTTCTTGTTGACCACCAGCACTTGCGAGTAGCCTATTTTTCCCGTGGCGGTAGTTTCCCTGATCCTGAAATAGAGTTTGTCCACATTAGTCTGATCAGGGTTATATTGATACTGGTATTTTGCTGTAGGACCTGTTGCATCAGGGTCAGCTGTCGTTTGTGTAAGACTGGTAAAGTTTTTCCCGTCTGTTGAGATCTGGATTTCATAAATTGAATTGTTTGGGTTGATATTGGCCAGCCATTGCAAAAGGATGGAATGGCCTTGCGGGGTTGCGGTAAAGTCTTCTATGGAAATGGCCAGGGGCGTGGAGGGGCACCAATAGTAGGTAAGAGTAAAATCCCCCCAGTAGGTAGTCTGAACCTTTTGAACGTAATTCAGGCCCCCTTCCGTGGTCGTCAGACCGCCGCTGATGGAATAAGACAGGCTGATCGAGCCAGATCCGAGATAAGCGGGATTGGCGCCGAAGTTCCTGGTGCCCGAGATGCCGTTCAAAACATTATCCGGGCCGTAAGTGATCGTATCGTCCGGCTGACCATAAGCACCCAGCGAATCAGGGCCATAGTAGGTATGATATGGTTTGACTACGCTGAAGCCAGGTCCGTTGATAGTGGCCGAAGTGAGCAGGTCAAAGGAATATTCCGTCTTGCCTGTAGGGGTGTACAGCGGATTGCTCGTTGGCAGCAAGGCCGTGGAGGGGGCCAGGTTGCGGGCGCCTGAAATGCTGGACGCTGATAAATTATAGGCAAGGGATAAACAAGCCAGGTCTCCAATGCTCGGGTCCATTTTTGGAAAGGTAAGGGTGGCGCTGGATGCATTTGTAGGGCTAAGCGTAAGGGTGTTGGTGATAGGGGTGGCAGCGGAACCATTAGCACAGGTACATTGTGCCATGAGAGAAAGAGGAAAACTCGCCATCATGCCTATACAGATAGCAAGTGTAAGGGTAAACACACGTTTCATAAGCACGGATTTTCGTGAGGAATCGGATTAATTATTAATCACATAGGTGCAATAATGAGGCCAAAGCGATCTTTTTGGACCGGTTTGCACCGTAAAAACCACATTTTAGGCAATAGAATAAATTGTAGTATGTTGATAATCAGTAATTTTATTTTGTATTTTTTTATGCACATCCTCTCATCTCCGGAATGACCCGGACTAGCGGAACCGCTGGCCTAAACATTTACCTTTGTCTAATGCGAATTTTTTTAGATTGCAGAGCTCTTCAGAAGGCAGGGGCTGACAGCGAAAGGACCCGCTTTATTCTTTCCTGTGTGGCCGGGCTTACCCTTTATCAGGGTGTGGAATGGTTGTTCCTGCTCAGCGGGCGGGAGGGGGATCTATCCTTGCCGGCGGGGGAGAGGATAATGGCCCGGAGGTCTTTTTGGCTGGTGTCGCGGACTGTCCGGAAGTACAAAGCGGACCTTATTATGATGACTGATGGCCGGAAGGTGCGGTCGTCGGTCCCTCAATGCAGCTGGATGCCGGGTGGATCTTTGCTTCGTCTGTCTTCCGGGGACGTTGTGACGGTGTCACTGACGGCTGATGGGGGTGTCGAGCCATTGGCCATGGAGGAGAGGGAAAGGGTGAAAGGGGCAATTGCGGGGGGGAAAGAATATTTTCTTGCGGATATCACGGGCGCTGGTGTTCCGGCGGTGGTAGATCTGCTGAAAGCTTTTTCTTTATTTAAAAAGCGGCAGATGTCGAATATGAAGCTGGTGCTCATGGGCAAGGGTCATCCCGGTGTCATAGAGAAACTGGACTCCTATAAATATCGTCAGGATGTATGTTTGGATCCGGTTGTTGGAAGGGGTGAAATGGTTGGAGGGGCATATGGGGTCGTGCATTTGGCAAGGCGGGATAGTCTTGGGTTGGATGTGCTGAATGCCTGGACGGCGCATGTGCCTGTTATTACAATGGAGGCAGGGGCCGGGGAGGCTGTTCATCTGGTAGCCGCGGGCGATCCTGTGCCGCTGGCGGATGGTCTGAAATCACTTTATAAAGATGAAGCTTTTCGGGGCGAGCTGATCGGAAAGGCTGCTCTCCGGGCAGCGGATCTCAGTCTGCGGCAGTCGGTGGCTATGATTTGGGAGGCAATCGGGAGAAACTAGTTAACTTGCGGCTTGCTAAACTCTTTTTATGGGAAGATCTTCAATCAATATCGATGTAATGCTGGACGCTGACAGAGTACCTGAACAGATCAGCTGGAACGCCACGGATACGACTGCCGAGTCGGCCCGTAAGGCAAAGGCGATGATGCTGGCCTTTTGGGATGGCGCTGAAAAGACGGCCTTGCGCATCGATCTATGGACCAAGGACATGATGGTGGACGAGATGGCGGACTTTTTTTATCAGACCTTTATGACGATGGCTGAAACCTATCATAGGGCTACCCAGGACCAGGGGTTGACAAACGACATGAAACAGTTTGCAAAGGATTTTTATAATAAATTCAGGGAGCAGCAATTAAAAAGCAATAAAGCGTAATCGCAACAAAAATTTCTTTGGCATGAGTTTAGAACAAAAAGTAATGGCAGCGCTGAAGACAGCGATGCTTGCAAAGAACGAGGGGGCCTTGCGGGGCCTGCGGGCCATCAAGGCTGCCATCATTCTCGCTAAAACATCCGAAGGGGCAGGAGGAGAGCTGAAAGAAGAGGATGAGACGAAGCTCCTTCAGAAATTGATCAAGCAGCGGAAGGATTCCCTGGAGATCTACCAGCAGCAGCAAAGGGCTGATCTGGCTCAAAAGGAGCAGGAAGAGATTACCGTTATCGAGGAATTCCTGCCCAGGCAATTGAGTGCTGAAGAGCTGAAAGCGGCTTTATCGAAGATCATTGCCGAGACGGGCGCCTCCTCCCCTGCTGATATGGGGAAGGTGATGGGCGCAGCAACCAAGCAGTTGGCTGGCCAGGCGGATGGCAAGACGATCAGCGCAGCAGTGAAAGAATTGTTATCAAAATGATATGTGGATCGATGTCCTGTTCCTGATCCTTTTGTTATGGGCTGTATTCAAAGGATTGCGGCAGGGGTTGATCATTGCTGTCGTCTCGACACTGGCCTTTATCATCGGGCTGGCTGCTGCCATGAAGCTGTCGGTTTCCCTGGCCGGCTATTTGAAGGTGCATACTTCCCTATCGAGCCGCTGGCTGCCGGCACTGGCTTTTATCCTGGTATTCCTGGCCGTTGTACTGCTGGTAAGATGGATTGGACGGCTGATGGAGGCGGCAGTGGAGCTCACGATGATGGGCTGGCTGAACAAACTGGGAGGTATCCTGTTATATGCGGCAGTTTATACGATCATCTTAAGCGTACTATTGTTCTATGCCGTCCAGCTCCGGCTAGTAGCCGGCAGCACCCTGTCCTCTTCAATAACTTACCCCTTTGTCCGACCCTGGGGACCGGTGGTGATCGATGGATTTGGCAGTTTTATCCCCTTCTTTAAGGGTATGTTCGGGCAGTTGGAGGAGTTTTTCGGCCGTCTGAACAACAGTCTACAGTAAAGATAGACTGATAGACGGTTTTCCCGGTCTGGGAGGAGGGGGAAAGCGGGGGGGCGGCTATTTTAAGGGGAGAGGTATTTTTTTGCGGTAAATTGCTATTTTTACGATTAATTACCGGGATAGAATTTAATAGCTGATGGAATACGAAATCAAACAAGAAGAAAAGTTCAGATTCATCGAGGAAGGGGAGGGCGAACCGCTGTTGTTATTACACGGTCTGTTCGGCGCGTTGAGCAATTTCACCGGCCAGATCAGTTATTTCCGCACACAGTATAAAGTAGTGGTGCCGCTATTGCCCTTGCTGGACCTGGATATCCTGCATACTACGGTAGGAGGTTTGGAGAAGTGGGTCCATAAATTTATTGAGCTCCGTGATTATAAGAATATCAACCTTTTGGGTAATTCTTTAGGGGGGCATGTAGCGTTGATGTATGTCCTCCGTCACCCTGAAAGGATCAAATCGCTTACCCTTACAGGCAGTTCAGGTCTTTTTGAGAATGGTATGGGGGACACCTATCCTAAAAGAGGGGATTACGAGTATATCCGGAAAAAGACCGAATTAACCTTCTATGATCCAAAAATGGCCTCGAAGGAGCTGGTGGACGAGCTGTATGAAACGGTAAATGTCCGGCTGAAAGCCATTAAGATCATCGCGCTGGCCAAGAGTGCCATCCGGAATAACCTGGGGGAAGAAGTGAGTCAGATCAAACAGCCGACCCTGCTTGTCTGGGGAAATAATGACAATATCACCCCGCCGTTCGTCGGTAAGGAGTTCCATAAGCTGATACCGAACAGTGAGCTGCATTTTATAGATCTGTGCGGGCATGCTCCGATGATGGAAAGGCCGGAGGAGTTCAATGGGATACTTCATAAATTTTTGCGAAAATTGAATGAGCCGGCAGCGGTAGCCTGATTTATTACGTCTTAGTATAGAGGGATTCTTTACTTTTAATAAATAAAGTGTTAAACAAAGAGATCATATCGGCCTCTATCCCATCCTTGCACCTGAATGACCCGGTGTCCCAGGCTTTGGATCTGATGGCGGATTTTCATGTCACCCATCTGCCTGTCGTCATAGAAGATAAACTGGCCGGATTGGTGAGTGAGGATGCTCTTTTGAATGTCGAGGATGATTCGATCCGGTTATCCCAGTTACAGGGAAGTTTTTCCAAGACGGCCGCTCATGCCGACGCTTTCTTTTTCGAGGCGGTACAAATGGTGAATGAATCTGCCCTGACGGTGGTTCCTGTGGTTGCCGGCGAGTCGGAATATATCGGCTCTATCACTGCTACGGACCTGCTGAGACAACTGGGCCGGACCAGCGGCGTGAGTGACACCGGCGGTATCATCGTGCTGGAAATGGAAAAGGTCAGCTTCTCTTTTTCCGAGATCAGCAAACTGGTGGAAACGAATGACGCTCAGATCACACAACTGAATACCTATCCGGATGCTTCTTCCGGGAGTTTTTATATTATCTTACGGATCAATAAGCTTGAAATCTCTGATATTATCGCCACGTTCCAGCGATATGAATACCAGGTTAAGTATTATTTCGGGGAAGAGCTGTACGAGAATGAATTGCGCAGCAATTACGACCACCTGATGAATTACCTGAATATTTAGTGTTCAGAGGATCTGCATTGCTAACTTAAAGACCTGATTGCCCTCGACATTATGCGGACATTAAAGAAGGACCGTACATATTTTTGGATGATCCCTGCCCTTCTGCTCTTTTATTCATATGCTGCTGCCCAGTCCGACCCCGATGCTGCCGACTCATCCCGTCCATATAAAGTTGGACGGATCTTTATTTCCGGCAACAAAAAGACAAAGAACTATATCGTCGAAAGGGAACTGTCTTTCAAAACAGGCGACTCCGTCAGCCTGCATGACCTGGTCACCGCATTCCAAATGGCGCATGACCGGCTGATAAATACCCATTTGTTCAACGACGTGGTGATCTATCTCAAGGAGTTCCACGGTTATGTGGCGGATGTAGCAATTGACGTAAAAGAGCGGTGGTACATTTTTCCGGTGCCTTATTTCAGACCGGTGGACCGTAATCTTTCGGCCTGGGCTGCCCGCCATTATAATTTCAACCGGGTGAATTACGGGGCAAAATTCACCCATTTCAATTTCACCGGAAGGAACGATCAGTTGACGGCCTGGCTGATCACCGGCTATGCCCGGCAGTTTGAATTATACTACAACCAGCCTTATGCGGACAAGACGCTAAAGCATGGTTTTGGGGGTGGATTTACCTACGCACAGATGAAGGAAGTGGACGCACTAACGCTTCACAATCAGCAAAATTTTATCAATTCGGATACCATCCCCTTTGCCGGAAAATATCTCAGCGAGACATTCTCCGCATCCCTCCGTTATTTTTACCGGCCTGGGCTGAAAGTGAGGCATTTTGTAGGATTCACCATGACCAGTGTAAATATCGATAGTGCCGTGGCGGTCTGGAATCCCCATTATTTTAATCATGATAAGCTAAAGGTGGTTTATCCCGAGCTGGCCTACCGATTCACCTATACAGACGTGGACTATGTCGCCTACCCCCTGAATGGGATCATTTTTGAGGCGGGGCTCACCCGCCGGGGCATTACGAAGGATATAGATTTCTGGCAATTCTATACCAAGCTGACCCGCAGCTGGCCCCTGGCAAGAAAACTCTGGTTTGGTCTTGAGAACACCAATGTACTGAAGTGGCCGCTGAACCAGCCTTTTTATAATCAGTCCTTACTAGGGTATGGCGATTTCTTTTTGAGGGGATTGGACCGTTATGTTGTCGACGGTACGGCCGGAGTGGTGCTGCGTAATACGCTTTTCCGGGAACTATTCAATTTCAGCATACCCTTCATGCATGTCCGCAGTCATGACCGGATACCTTTCCGTATTTATGCTACAGCATTTTCCGACTATGGGTATGCATACAATCGTGATTTTAAATCCAATTCATTGGTCAACCGTATGTTATATACGGCGGGGGTAGGTGTGGACATCGTTACCTTTTACGATCTGAATTTCCGTCTGGATTATAGCTTTAATCAATTAGGACAAAACGGGTTATTTTTACACATCAGAAATGATTTTTAATTAAAATGAAAGTAGCTATATACAGTCGCGTGGTCGAATATGAACAGCAGAGCGGGGTACAGAGATTATTTGACGAATTGGTACGACAACAGCTTCAACCCGTGATCCACCAGCCTTTCCTGGAAAAGATCGGGTCCTCTTTTATACTCCCTTCCAATGTCGCCAGTTTCCGGGAGTCCAGCGACCTGGACGATTCTATCGAGTTCCTCATCAGCCTGGGTGGGGATGGGACGCTGCTGGATACGGTGTCGTTGGTAAGAGATAAGAATATCCCTGTGCTGGGGATCAATTTCGGAAGGCTGGGTTTTCTGGCCAGCATCGGGAAGGAAGAGCTAACGACGGCTGTCACTGCCCTGGTCAACCGCACTTTTGTAGTGGATAAACGCAGTCTGATCCACCTGGATGCCAATAAGCCCTTGTTTGGGGATGTACCCTATGGTTTAAATGAATTTGCCATCCACAAGACGGATACCTCTCCCATGATCAAGATCCACACCTATCTCAATGGGGAATTTCTGAATACGTACTGGGCTGACGGCCTGATCGTGTCCACCCCTACGGGCAGCACCGGTTATTCGCTCAGCTGCGGGGGGCCTGTCGTATTTCCCGAGTCGGCCAGCTTTGTCATCACGCCGGTGGCGCCGCATAATCTGAATGTCCGTCCTATCATCGTGCCGGATGACAATATTATTTCTTTTGAAGTGGAAGGCAGGGCGGAAAATTTCATCTGTGTCCTGGATTCGAGGAAGGAAATTGTGGACAAACAGGTGCAGTTGGCCGTTCGTAATGAAGCTTTTACCCTTAGCCTGATACGTCTGAACGAAAATAACTTCTTACAGACGCTTCGCGGGAAGCTTTCCTGGGGGCTGGATACCCGGAATTAGCCTGACGGCCTGGTTTTTGCAAATGACCTGTAACTTTAACATTTCTCTTGTGTGAACAGGGAACGAAAAAATTTCAAATTTCGTTTACCTGGTAAGTAGGATCAACGTATTATAATATTATATGAAGCAATTGCCGAGTCTGACCGTATTGTTCTTATTGCTGATCTGCTTAAGGGGAAGTGCCCAGGAAGAGGCTATTGTACAGGAAGGGGAATATGGTATTTCGGCCGGAGCTTCGCATTATTTTGGGGATCTGAACCCCAATCCCCGGTTTAACCGCCCCAACATAGCCCTGGGGGCTTTTTTCCGCAGACAATTCGGCAATTATGTGGCCCTTAGGATCGCGGGGCATTATGCTTTTTTGGGATATTCTGATAAATACAATACCAGTAATGAGTTCATGCGGCGCAGGAATCTTAGTTTCAATACCAATATCTGGGAACTGACCCTGCAGGGAGATTTCAACTTTTTCAAGTTCGTACCGGGCAGCCTGTACGACCGCTATACCCCTTATATCACGCTGGGAGCAGGGGTGTTCAACTATAATCCTTATGCTTATTATCAGGGTAAGAAAGTGTATCTGCGGGAGCTGGGTACGGAAGGTCAGGGCTCGGCCGCCTACCCTAACCGGAAGCCATACGGGACTATGGCTGTGTGTTTCCCCCTGGGAGTGGGGGTTAAATACAATCTGAACCGGAACATGAACCTGGGTTTTGAAGTAGTTTACCGCTTTACCTCCACCGATTATATTGATGATGTAAGCACTACATATGCCCCTGATGCACAGCCACATCTGCTCCCTGACGGATCCCCGACCCTCTGGTATGCCATGCAGGACAGGAGCAATGAGCTGGGGACGCCCATCGGGATCAAGGGACGGCAGCGGGGATATTCCAACCAGAAGGATAGCTACCTGTTTGCGGAGATCATGCTTTCCTTTAATTTGACTTCTTATAAGTGTCCCAACCCCGGCGGCCTGTAGTAATTTTGAATTCACTATCTTTGAGCCCTTTAAAAACTGATTTTGGAGTCTGAAAAGGCAAAAATAGATCTGCAAAGGCTGCCCTGCCATATAGCCATTATTATGGACGGGAATGGCCGTTGGGCCCAGGAAAAGGGGCAGGATAGGCTATTTGGTCATTTTCATGGCGTTGAAAGTGTGCGGGATATCGTGGAAGGCTGTGCGGAACTGGGTATCGGCTATCTTACGTTATATGCTTTTTCCACAGAGAACTGGGACCGCCCGGCCTATGAGGTGACAGGTCTGATGGAGCTGCTGGTGGAGACGATCCGCAAAGAGGCGGAAACCCTCAGCAGGAATAATATAAGACTACATGTCATTGGCGACATGTCCATGCTGCCGGAATATGCCCGCAACGAGCTAAAAGAAGCCCTTGAGATAACGGCGAAGAATACGGGGCTCAACCTGATCATGGCGTTGAGCTACAGCTCCCGCTGGGAGCTTACCGAAGCCGTCAAGAGCCTTGCCCTTGACGTGAAGGCAGGCAAGCTCGATCCAGCCGCCATTACGCAGGATACCCTGCAACAATACTTGTCCACAAAGGACTTCCCTGATCCGGAGCTGATGATCCGGACCAGCGGAGAATACCGCATCAGTAACTTTTTGCTATACCAACTCGCTTATGCTGAATTGTATTTCACCGGCGTCCGCTGGCCCGATTTTCGGAAAGAGAACCTATATGAAGCCATCCTCGACTTCCAGGGAAGAGAAAGACGATTTGGGAAGACAAGTGCTCAAATTCAACAGGAACCGTCTGCTTCTCAGACTACTTTTTAACAAAGACTTTTAATAAATCCCCTTAATTTGCCGCTCTAAAAACCGACTGGATGCAACGAAGATCACTGATTTGTGTTTTTTTACTAATATCTTACTGCTTATTGGATCTAACTGCTGCAAAAGCCCAGGTGACACCCGACACAACGCATCCAGTTTCCATCGACCCTGAATTGATCAACCTTACCAACCCCAAAAACCCACCCCGCGAATATATCATTGCCGGCATCAAGATCTCCGGCACCAAATACCTGGACGAATCGCTGCTTACTTCTATTTCAGGGCTTACCGTAGGCGATAAGGTGACCATTCCAGGAGGTGATAACTTTAGCAAGGCTATTACGAACCTGTGGAAACAAAACCTGTTCTCCAACATTGAGATCAACTATACCAAGATCGTCGGTAATAATATTTATATAGAGATCGATGTAACAGAGCGCCCTCGTCTATCCAATTTTTATTTTAAAGGAGTAAAAAAGGGGGATGGAGATGACCTTACCACAAAGACCGCGCTGGTAAAAGGCCGGGTGGTAACGGAGAACATGAAGCGTTCAGCCATCCAGGTTATCAAGAAATTCTATGCTGAAAAGGGTTATCAGGATGTACAGATAACTATCTCCGAAGCAAAAGACCCTTCTGTAGCCAACTCAGAAATACTTTACTTTAACATCGTAAAAGGTCCGAAGGTTCGCATCAGCGAGATCAATTTTTTTGGCAACCAGGCTATCTCGGAGAGCAAGTTGAAAAAGCAGATGAAGGACACGCATGAGCAATCCCGGTTCACTCTCTTTCCACCGCCGATAGATACGACCTTTGGCCCCAATCCCCGGATGACCTTTAAAGAGTACCTCGATAAATGGGGTTTTTTGTCTTTTACGGGAACAAAAGAATTCCTGGATCCCTGGTTCCGGTTCAAACTATTCAGCTCGGCCAAGTTCAATGCTACCAAGTTTGAGACAGATAAGCAAAAGATCATCGAGTATTACAATTCCCAGGGCTATCGTGATGCCGCCATTCTGGACTACAAAACGCCTGTGAACAAAGGAAAGATGAATGTCGACATCAAACTGGAGGAAGGACATAAGTATTATTTCGGGAATATCTCCTGGAGAGGAAATACCAAATACTCAGACTCTGTCCTTAGTATTGCGCTGGGTATCCATAAAGGGGATGTTTATAACCTGGACATCCTGAACAAGAAACTAAAAATGTCCCAGGAAGGGGGCGATATCAGCGGTCTGTATATGGACGATGGGTACCTTTTCTTTCGTATCGACCCGGTGGAGACGGCGGTATACAACGATACCATCGATTTTGAGATCCGTATGACGGAAGGTCCCCAGGCCACCATCAAGAATATTAACATCACCGGTAATGAGAAGACAAAAGAATATGTCATCCGCCGGGAACTGTTTACCATACCCGGCGATAAATTCAGCCGTCAGGAACTGATCCGTTCACAGCGGCAGATAGCCAACCTGGGTTTCTTCAACCAGGAAAAGATCAACCCGGGCGTCAACCCCAATCAGGAAGACGGTACGGTTGACATTAACTGGAGCGTGGAAGAGAAATCTGCCGACCAGCTGGAATTGTCCGCAGGCTGGGGCGGCGGCATCGGTCTGACGGGTACCGTGGGGGTTACATTTAATAACTTCTCCATCAAAAACATTTTTCATAAGTCGGCCTGGGATCCATTACCCAGCGGGGATGGACAGAAGTTAAGTCTGCGTATCCAATCCAACGGTAAGGCCTACCAGTCCTATAACTTCTCCTTTACCGAGCCCTGGCTGGGTGGTAAAAAAAGGAATTCGCTGACGATCAGCCTGTATCGCAGCGTCTTCCGTACGGGTGGATACAACTATCGGACAAATACCTACTCTTTCAGTGATACCAACTCATTGAAGAACTTTGGTGTTTCTGTCGCTCTGGGTAAGCAACTACACTGGCCGGACGATTATTTCACCCTGACCTATGCGGTAAACTATACGCAGTATAACCTGAATAACTATCCGTTGTTCACCTCCGCCTTCCGGAACGGATATTCTACCAACTTCAGTTTTAAGCTGTCGCTGAGCAGATATGACCTGGACCAGCCGATCTATCCACGTCGCGGGGCCAACCAGGTGCTGAGCGTACAGTTTACGCCGCCATATTCTGCATTTGATAAAGGGATTACCCAGGGAGACAGCTATAAACTGCCGGAGTACCATAAATGGCGGTTTACCAGCGACTGGTATCTGCCGATCGGGAACGCCATGGGCGCCGACAAGAGCCGTCAGTTCGTGTTGAAGGCCTCTGCTAAATTCGGGTTTATGGGGCGCTACAACAGCCGGCTTGGGTTCTCGCCCTTCGAGCGCTTTCAGGTGGGTGATGCGGGTCTGACCAATAACTTCGGCTTGCTGGGTTATGATATCATTTCCCAGAGAGGCTATCCCGTATATGAGAATTCGGACCCGAAATATAATCCCGATCAGCAACAAGCCAGCCAGTTCTTTACCATGTTTAATAAGTATACGCTGGAATTACGTTATCCTTTTACAACCAACCCCAGCAGTACTATCTACGGGCTGACCTTTTTCGAAGCGGCCAACGGGTGGTATAACTACAACGAATACAACCCCTTCCGCCTTCGCAGGAGCGTGGGTGTCGGGATGCGTTTCTTCCTTCCCATGTTCGGCTTGCTGGGCTTTGACTATGGGATAGGGCTGGACCGTATCCAGAATGGTTCTCTGAAAGATGCCACCCGGTTTACATTTATGTTGGGATATGAGCCGGATTAATCCTAAATTTCAAACCCAAAAATGTATTGACCTATGACGAAGAAATTAATATCAGTTTGTCTGTTGCTGGGCTTTGTCCTGGTAGGACAAGCACAACGGATCATCGTGGTGGACACCAAGTATATTCTGGATAAAATGCCGGAATATAAGGACGCCCAGAAAAAGCTTGACCAGATCAGCATGCAGTGGCAAAAAGAGATCGACGACAAACAGTCGGCCCTGGACAAAATGTACAAGGATTATGACGCAGAACAGGTGATGCTGAGCGATACATTAAAAAAGAAAAGAGAGGACCAGCTTTTCAACAAGGAAAAGGAAGTTCGGGACCTGCAGCGCAAACGGTTCGGATACGAGGGCGACCTGTTCAAGATGCGGCAGGAATTGGTCAAACCCATACAGGACAAGGTATACAACGCTATCCAGCAGATTGCTGTAAACAGGATGTACGATTTAATTTTGGATAAAAGTGAAGGAATTACTGTTATATTTGCCGACCCAAAGCTGGACAAGAGCGAGGATATTATAAAGGCTTTGGGGATTAAATAATTCCGATAGAATTCCAATAGTTAACAGGACGTTAAAAAAACAGCAAAACCAAATAAGATCGTGAAACTCTGCTATGTTTCATGTTCAACAAAAACAAACAACGAACAAATGAAAAAGATTCTTACCGTAGTAGTGGTGGTTATGGGCCTGATGATGGTGGGCAATTCGACAAAGGCACAGAGCAAGATCGGCTACATCAGCCTGGCTGAACTGATCCCTGCCATGCCGGAGTACAAAAAGGCGGACACTGCCTTGAACGATTACCAGAATGCCCTGGGCCAGAACTTTGAGGATATGAAAAAGGAATACTATGAGCAGGATAGCCTATTGAACTCCAAGGACACTGCGAAATATACAAAGGCGCAACTGGAACTGAAGAAGAAGAATATGGGTGAAATGCTGATCAAGTTGCAAGGATGGCAACAGCAGGCTCAGCAGCTGTACCAGCAGAAACAGCAGGACCTCATTGCCCCTATTCAAAAGAAGGCTGTAGAGACGGTACAGGCTGTGGCAAAGGAAAATGGATATGCTTATGTGCTGACCAAGGAAGCGCTGCTGGCCTCTCCTCCTGCCGATGACCTCCTGCCCCTGGTAAAAAAGAAGCTCGGACTGAAATAACTTAAATATATTAATGCAACGCCGGACCAGACGGTCCGGCGTTCTATATTTATACTATGTCTTCTTCCCAGCCCATCGGCGTGTTTGATTCCGGTTATGGCGGGCTCACCGTTCTAAAAGAACTGGCAGCCCGGCTTCCACAGTATGATTATACCTATCTGGGGGATAATGCACGCGCGCCATATGGGACAAGAAGCTTTGAGACGGTGTATCATTATACTTTGGAATGTGTCCAATGGCTTTTCCGTCAGGGCTGCCCTCTTGTGATACTGGCCTGTAATACCGCCTCGGCAAAGGCGCTCCGCTCTATCCAACAGCATGATCTTCCTAACATTGCGCCGGACCGGCGGGTCCTGGGGGTGATAAGACCTACTACGGAAGTGGTAGGGAAGTTCACAAAGACGGGAAAGGTGGGCATTCTCGCTACCCGAGGGACAGTGCTGTCAGAGTCTTACCCTATCGAGATCGCGAAGTTCTACCCGGATATAACCGTCTTCCAGCAAGCTTGTCCTCTCTGGGTGCCGCTTGTGGAAAATAATGAACATGATAAACCCGGTGCTGATTATTTTGTCGAAGAATACGTACAGCAGCTATTGGCGCAATCGCCGGATATCGATGCCGTCTTACTGGCCTGCACCCATTATCCCCTGCTGCAACATAAGATCGCCCGTTATCTTCCGCAAAGCAGCCGGCTGATAGTACAAGGAGAGATTGTGGCGGCAAGTCTGGCTGACTATTTGCAGCGTCATCCGGAGATAGAAAGCCGGTGCAGCAAAAATGGAAACCTTCGGTTCTTTACGACAGACTCTGCAGAGGATTTTGACAACCACGCCAGCATATTTTATGGGAAACCTTTAAAATCAACGCATATAGTACTACCTTAAGGTTTGTAAATGATGAATCAACGGTTTATTCATATCGTGTCTGTACTGGCGATGCTGGTGCTTTTTTCCTGCCGGAAAGAAACCAGCATAGAGAGGCCCGGGAGCACCAACGGCACTTTTATGGCGGATGTCAACGGATCGCAATGGATTGCCGCCGACACCCTGAAAAGCGCCTATATCCTGGATGGGCAGATCAATCTTGCCGGCATCAGCGCGGATCATAGACAATTGATCATCACCCTCAATGATACCATCCCGGGCTCTTATACGCTCAACCGAAGCTCTGCGTCGGCGGCGTACTTCGGTTTTGTCGACTCTTCCGGCATCTATGTATATAGCACCAACCAGGGTAGCGACAGTGTTCAGGCGGGTGGGACGGTGATGGTGACACAGATCGACCCTGTCAACCACACCCTCTCCGGAACTTTTTCTTTTAAAGTCTACCGTGATGTCGACGGCAAGCAGGAGCAGTTTACAGACGGAGTTTTCTTAAAACTGCCCTATACCACTAATGCGCCCCCTGCCAATGGAAATGATACCCTCAAGGCTACCATCGACGGAGTGAACTGGTCCGCCCAGTCCATTAGCGCGGTAGCCCTTTCTAACCAGCTGGTTATCACGGGGTCAAACCTCACCGGGACACAATCCCTCGGATTGAGTATGCCGGCTGACATAGCTACCGGAAAATACCCCCTGGATTATAAGCAACTCACTTATTATGGAGTCTATATTCCCGGTCCTAATATCGGGCTGGCTTCGGCAGGAGACGTCCTGGATACCCTGGAGATCCTGGAAAATAATGCCACCAGCAAGCGGGTCAGGGGGAATTTTGCATTCAAGGCGGTGGACCCGTTGGACCCGCTGGGTTTGCAAACGACACCCCGCCAGATAACCCAGGGCTATTTTGCCATCACGTATCAATAGGAGTTTCTTCGGACAATTTTGTTTGCCGGCAGCCTTTTTTTCCCTAATTTTGCCCTCCCTTTCACCGGCGACGGGTATGGTGACCCGTGGTCTTTGAATGAAATTCCGGTAACGTAAAAAATTAGCAAAAAAGAATGAAACGTACATTTCAACCTCATAGACGTCGCCGCAAGACCGTTCACGGTTTTCGTAAGCGTATGCAGACTGCCAATGGCCGTAAAGTATTGGCCAGCCGTCGTAAGAAGGGTCGTAAGAAACTGACTGTTTCCGACGAATCTAAGCTGAAATAGCATTTTCCGGATTTATCCGGGCATTGAGCTTATATTACAGCGAATTAGTGCGAGCTAATTCGCTTTTTTTATATTTGACACCCCTTAGATATAGGGTATGAGACGCTTCACACTAGGCAGAGATCAGCGGCTCAAGAGCCGTAAATTGATCGAGCGGGTATTCCGCGAAGGGAAAAGTATAAATGTTTTTCCTTTTAGGGTATATTATCTCATACAGCCACTGGCGGAAGGTCGTGAGTCATTACAGGCCGGCATGGGCGCCAGCCGGCGGAATTTTAAGAAGGCGGTGGACAGGAACAGGATCAAGCGGCTTATCCGTGAGGCCTACCGGCTTAAAAAGGAGGCGTTGAGCCTTTTTGTGAAAGAAAGACAGCGACAGCTGTCCGTATTTTTTATTTATACAGGAAAAGAGCTACCGGATCACAAGCTTGTCTCCGACAAGATAGCCGTAGCTTTGGAGAAAATAATGAAGGAGATAGGATCATGAGGACCTTATGGCGTATAGTAAGCTTACCTCTCATCGCGTTGATCAAGCTGTATCAATGGATCATTTCCCCTCTATTAGGACCCAAGTGCCGCTTTACCCCCACTTGTTCGCAATATGCCATTGAGGCGTTGAAGAAGTATGGCCCTTTGAAAGGCGGCTGGCTGAGCCTTCGCCGTATATCCCGTTGCCATCCCTGGGGAGGACATGGCGTAGACCCTGTTCCCTGACAGGGTGTTATTTCTTTTCTGCTTCTTTCTTAACATCCGGCGCCGTCGTAGGCCCTCCCATCATGACCGCCATCTTGGTGAGGACATCGCGCAATTCCTTTATGCTATAAAATTTATAGATCTCGGGGACCTGACCTGCATCAAAGGCGGAAGGGATCGTAGTATACGGCCCGAATACTTTTGATTCGGCATTCGTGCTGACCTTCTGGATATGGTTGGGCAGGATGAAGAAGTTCCGGTTGGCTTCGCTGACATTTTCTCCCCGAACCAGTTTTTGGACGCTGTCATATTTTTGTCTCAGCATTTCCTGGGTGATACGGGACTCACCGGCTTCTGTTCCGGTGTGCTGGTAGCTTCCGACAATGGTGTCGCCTTTCAGGTTGAGTACATACAGTCCGTCGTCCGTCGCCTCCAGGCTTACTTTCCCCGAAGGGGTCTGTACATTCAGCGTTACCGGGTCGCCGCCGGTGAAATCCAGGTCCTGTTGATGAAGAGGGCCTCCTTCGCCAACGGTGATGTTGGTCTTGGTGTTGTCTACCTGTATATCGCTGCCGGCATAGACGATGACTTTTTTATGGTGACCCTTACAGGCTGCGAGGGAAAGGAGAGCGGCAAGTGACAATGCTGTGGCGGAAAGCTTCTTCATATAACAGTTTTAAAAAATAAATAACCGGAAAAATGAATCCCGACCGGTAGGTCACCATGTCGGGATTGCAAGTAAGTAAAAATTTTTGAAACTATCTATGAAGAACGTATCTATTTACCAAGAGCGGCTGCATAACGTTCTGCCACCTTATCCCAATTGACGACGTTCCAGAAAGCTCCCAGGTATTCGGCACGACGATTCTGATACTTCAGATAGTATGCGTGTTCCCATACGTCTACGCCTAACAGCGGTGTCCCTTTTACTTCGGCTACATCCATCAGTGGGTTGTCCTGGTTAGGGGTAGAGCTGATCTCCAGCTTGCCGTCCTTTACAATCAGCCAGGCCCAGCCGCTGCCAAAGCGACCCATACCTGCCGCGCTGAATTTTTCCTTAAAGGCATCAAAGCTGCCAAAGGTGGTGTGGATATCGTCTGCCAGCTTGGCGGCAGGAGCGCCTTTACCCTTGGGGGTCAGGCTTTCCCAGAAGAAAGTATGGTTCCAGTGTCCTCCTCCGTTGTTACGGACGGCAGGGCTGATGCTGCCTGCTTTGGCAACCAGCTCTTCCAGGGATTTGCCTTCGTTAGGAGTGCCGGCGACGGCTTTATTCAGATTGTCAACATATGCCTGATGGTGCTTACCATGGTGTATTTGCATGGTAGTTGTGTCGATGTGCGGTTCCAATGCATCGAATGCATACGGCAACGCAGGAAGTGTAAATGCCATAACGATGTTTTTAAAATATTAACGTGTTAACGGGGTAGCGAATTTACAGGAAAATGGCCACCCGGCCAAACCGGCTGCCGAGCCGGAATACAGTGTATGCAACAACCGGACCACGAAGATGTTCGCTTACGGGCCAAAGTTACCGTCGGCGTTCGCGGAAGAAGTCCTGCATCAGCGCAGCGCATTCTTCTTTCAGAATGCCTTTTACAAGCGTAGTCTTTGGATGGAAGGGCCAGCCGGGGGTGTAAACTTCGGGGGTACCGTTGATGGCCGTAGGGGCAGCGGATGACAGGTGAATACCCCGGCGATAGCCATTCTTTTCATCGTCGGCGCCGAACACAACCCTGCCTATCTTGCTCCAGTACAAGGCGCCTGCGCACATGAGACAAGGTTCTACGGTGATATAGATGGAGGCTTCCGGAAGGTATTTGCTGCCCAGAAAGTTGAAGGCGGAGGTAAGAGCGATGATCTCCGCGTGAGCGGTGCTGTCCGTCAGTTTTTCCGTCTGGTTGTACCCCCGGGCGATGATCCTGTCATTCATGACGATGATGGCGCCGATGGGGATCTCTTCGTCGTCGTAAGCTTTGCGGGCTTCTTTGAGAGCTTGTTGCATAAAATGTTCGTCGGTCATGATAGTGAAGGTAGATAATAAAAAAATATGGCGAATTCGCCATATTTAGAATTTACGGTCAATATATGTTTGAGGGTTAGATAAGTTGCAGCTTCGCGACTTTGGGATCGACGATCACCTGATCGTGTTCAAAGTCGAGCTTGATGCGCCATTTTTGCAAAGTGGCGGCACCGATTACAGCCTCTTCACTGAGGCCGGGAACCAGGAGGAATTCATCGGATAGAAGGATGTCATTAATGTAAAAGTCTAATCTGACTGCTTCTTTTACTTCAATGAAATGTCCTTCGCTTGCTGTTGCAAGTTTTCTAATCCTTCCCAGTGATATGGGTTTCTCGATATCCCCGATCAAATCCGGATTAATGCATGACAAATTCGCCCCGCTGTCGAACAGCGTATATAGGTTTTTTTCACCTTTGGACCCCACGTATAATAACGGATGCTTTATAATAGACATAAGGTAATAGTTTTCGGCAAAATTAAAAAGTAAATCCCCCGAAATTTGAGGAAATTGTTACCACATTAAACCAGTTTAATCTTATGTCCATCGATCTGCCAGCCATGCGCCGTCATTTCCAGTCAGGGGCCACAAAACCCTACGCTGTAAGACGGCAGCAGCTATTGCTGTTGAAGGAAAGCCTGTTGCAACACGAGCCGGCCATTGCGGAGGCCCTCCATGCCGACCTGAAGAAAAGCCGTGAAGAATCCTACGGTACAGAGACGGGGCTGGTGCTGGCGGAGCTGAACAACACGTTGAAAAACCTCCGGAAATGGATGCGGCCCCGCCGTGCAGGCACCAACCTGGTGAACCTCCCCTCCTCTTCCCGTATCTACCGCGATCCGCTGGGTGTCGTGCTGATCATCGCTCCCTGGAACTATCCCCTGCAACTGGCCCTGGTGCCCCTCATCGGAGCCATCGCCGGCGGTAATTGCGTCGTAGTAAAGCCATCTGAATATGCCCCTGCGACATCGGCCCTGCTGGAAAAAATGCTTGCCGCTATCTATCCGCTGGAATATGTCGGGGTCGTACAAGGCGATGGGGCGGCAGTAGTCACCAGCATGATGCAATCCTTCAGGTTTGACCATATCTTTTTTACAGGCAGCATCCCTGTGGGGCAGCGTGTCTACCAGCTTGCGGCAAAAGACCTCGTACCTGTAACCCTTGAGTTAGGAGGGAAAAGCCCGGTGGTAGTAGAGCATGATGCCGACATCGCCACCGCCGCGCGGCGCATTGTCATCGGAAAGTTCATCAACGCGGGACAGACCTGTATTGCGCCGGATTATCTCCTCGTGCATGCGGATGTCAGGGAGCGGCTGCTCGCCGGATTAAGAGATACCCTCCTCGCCTTTTATGGCCCAACGCCGGAAGAGAGTTATGACTATGCAAAGATCATTCATGAAAAGAGGTTCGATACGTTGGTGAACTATTTGTCACAGGGAAGGATAATCGCCGGAGGGAACTATGACCGGCAGCAGCTGTTTATCGCACCTACATTGATAGAGGATGTCCCGCCGGAAAGCCCGTTGATGCAGGAAGAGATATTCGGGCCAATCTTACCTGTGTTTGTCTACCGGAATATGGAAGAGGCGCTCGCTATCGTCAGGCAGCATCCGAACCCGCTGGCCTTTTATCTTTTTACGCAGAATAGAGAAAAACAAAGGGCCTGGATGGAGCAATTTACTTTTGGTGGAGGGTGCATCAACAATACGGTATGGCATTTTGCCAACCATTACCTGCCGTTTGGCGGAGTGGGCAGCAGCGGCATCGGCGCCTACCATGGGAAATATAGTTTCGAGGTCTTTACGCATGCCAAATCCGTGATGAGGACACCCGTATGGATCGACCCTTCTATAAAATACCCTCCTTATAAAGGAAAGCTAAAATGGTTCAGATTTTTCTTCAGGTAAATGTCCGGGTTAGTATGCGCAATCTTCCAGCTGACCGGCCGTAAAGCCGGTGACAATGCGTTCGGGAACAAAACCCGCATAACGTTGCCGCACCTGTAACAGTATCTCCTCGATCTCCGCTACGGAACCTTTTTGCACCAGCTGATTGCGGAACTCTTTGATATAGGGGAACCCTTTCAGGTAATTGGTATAGTGTCTGCGCATTTCCAGGATGCCTACGACAGGACCCTTCCATTCTACAGAGCGGAGGAGGTGGTCGCGGATGGCGGAGATACGTTGTTCGATGGTGGGAGGCGGGAGGTGATCGCCTGTCTGTAAATAATGCTTTATTTCATTAAATATCCAGGGATAGCCGATGGCAGCGCGCCCGATCATAATGCCGTCTATGCCAAAACGGTCGCGGTAAGCTTTTGCTTTTTCAGGAGAGTCGATGTCCCCGTTGCCAAAGATGGGAATATGGATACGGGGGTTTTCCTTTACCCTGGAGATGAGCGTCCAGTCGGCCTCGCCTTTATACAGCTGCGCACGGGTCCTGCCATGGATGGTGAGGGCCTTGATCCCCACGTCCTGGAGGCGTTCTGCCACCTCTTCGATGTTCTTTGACTGATCGTCCCAACCCAGACGTGTTTTTACCGTTACGGGTAGTTTTGTGCCTTTTACGACGGCTTCCGTCAGCCGGGTCATGGCCTCCACGTCCTTCAGCACGGCCGCTCCAGCCCCCTTACACACCACTTTTTTTACGGGGCACCCAAAATTGATGTCCACCAGGTCGGGCTGTACCGTATCTACGATGCGTGCGCTCATGGCCATGGCTTCTTCATCGCCGCCAAAGATCTGGATACCGAAGGGGCGCTCGTATTCAAAAAAATCCAGCTTCTGCCGGCTCTTGATGGCATCCCGGATCAATCCCTCGCTGGATATGAACTCACTATACATGAGATCGGCCCCATTCTGTTTGCAGACATAGCGGAATGGAGGGTCACTCACGTCTTCCATAGGGGCCAGGAGGAGCGGGAATGCAGGAAGTTGTATATTGCCGATGTTTATGGCCATGAAGGATGCAAATTTACACACTTATCGCGGATTTTTCTATATGAATAAGGAACGCTCTCCCTGGTCCCAGCTGGGGATTTTTCTCGCTCTGCTGGGCGGCGCCTGGATATTATCGCAATTGGTCGGAGGGGCAATCCTCTTATCCCAGGTGGGGATCAACAATATACGTGATCTGGATGTAACAAACCCCCGCTATACGGGGGCATTCAAGCTGGTGCAGGGTATTTCCAGCATTCTTCTGTTCAGTATTCCCGCGTATGGATATGCCCGTATAATGAACAGGGAAAGACCGTTGCGTTTGCTTGGTTTCCGGCCTGCCTCTCTTCCCGTGTTCTATGTTTTGGGCGTCCTGCTTCTTTTGTTGTCTTTTCCGCTGGAAGGCTGGCTGGGACAGCTGAACAGGAAAATACCGCTGCCTCATGAGCTGGTCAATATGGAGAAGATGGCCAACAAACAGATATCGGCTTTTCTGAAAGCTGACAGCATTATGGATGTCGTCGTCAATGTATTTGTCATTGCGCTGTTGCCGGCCATTTTCGAGGAGGTTTGTTTTCGCGGGGCATTGCAACGCATCCTTATCGAAATGTTCAAAAATCCATGGGCGGGCATCATTGTTACAGGGATCTTTTTTTCCGCCTTTCATATGCAGTTCCAGGGTTTTTTGCCCCGCATGTTCCTGGGGATATTGCTGGGCGCCGTATATTGGTACAGCGGAAGCCTGTGGGTGCCCATCCTGGGGCATTTCTTTACCAACGCGGTACAGGTGCTGGCCGCAACTTACTATCCCAAAATGATCGAAGAAGACCCGTCTGTCCCTTTTTATTGGGCCTTGCTCTCTTTGATAATTGTCATAGGTTTGCTGTCTGTCCTGCGCAGACGCAGCACGGCCAGTTATGCAGAGGTATATGGGGGTCATCGGAACCAGTACGATGGATTTGCAGATTGAGCTTACGCATAACGAAGGGGCGGACTGGTCCGCCTGCCGGCAGAACATTCTTTAAAAGCTGACAATGGCATTGAACCCTACTATATTTAAGACCCGGACACTAACGGCTGCCGTATTCGTAATCGTCATGCTTACCGGGTTGCTATGGAACCAGTGGAGTTTTTTTATTCTCTTTTCCATCATCCATTTTGGCGCCTGGTATGAATATCAACGGCTGATAGCCGGCATCGACGGACAATATGCGACGATCTCCCCTTTTCATCGTTATGGCGTTATGATCGCCGGCTGGTGTCTCATGTGGTATTTCACCAATGAAGGGTATCGTATCGGGCCGATTTCCTTTCATGTCATCGGATGGTGGGCGGGTCTTGTATTCCTGTTCGTGCTGCCCCTGGGAGAGATCATATTCACCCGTGTGCTCAATGTAAGGAACATATTGTACTCTGCCGCAGGCCTCGTCTATATTTCCCTTAGCCTGGCCCTGCTGACGCATATACGGACCATGTTCTATGGCAATATCGTCAGCTTTTGGGGTAGTTTGCTGGTGCTGATCATCATCGGCTCTATCTGGATCAATGATACCATGGCCTATATCGTGGGATCATTGATCGGCAAGACACCCTTCTCCAAAATATCACCCAAAAAAACCTGGGAGGGCACGCTGGGCGGTATTATCCTGTCCGTCGTCGTCATCGGGGTCATCGGATATTTCTTTACCCGTTATGCCAACAGGGACTATATAGACTGGGGATGGATCCTCCAGTGGGCTGCTATAGCGGCTATTGCGTCTATCACCGGTACAGCCGGCGATCTGCTGGAAAGCAAGCTGAAACGTATGGCCGGCGTAAAGGACAGCGGTCATATCATGCCGGGACACGGAGGGTTCCTGGACCGGTTTGACTCCCTGCTGGTGGCTACTCCCTTCGTGTGGCTGTATATCATGTGGTTATTGGGATGAGCCGGCAGCAGGCGGTTGCGGCGATGCACAAGTAATTTCCTAACTTTGACTTTCAATAGTTTGTACAATGACAATCCACCGGGAAGGTTATCCGACGATCGCCATCAGCGCAGTGATCTTTGCAGTGATCAATCTCTTATCGTTCTATTTCATCAGCGCGCATGTACCCTGGCTCAGCTATATCATCTTTATTGTCACCCTGGCGCTGCTGCTCTTTCTCATTTCCTTTTTCAGGGTGCCAAACCGGAAGCTCACCAAGGGGGAAGACCTGATCATTTGCCCGGCGGACGGCAAGGTGGTAGTTATCGAAGAGATCGTTGACGAAGAGTTTTTTAAGGACCGCCGTCTGCAGGTGTCTATTTTTATGAGCCCCGCGAATGTCCATCAAAACCGCAATCCCATGAGCGGGGAAGTGGTATATAATCAATACCATAAGGGGAAATACCTGGTGGCCTGGCATCCTAAATCCTCCACGGAGAATGAAAGACATAGCATAGTGCTTCGCAACGGACACGGAGAGATACTGGTAAAACAGATCGCCGGCGCCCTGGCCAAACGTATCGTGAACTACCTTACCGTAGGTCAAAAGGTAGAACAAAGCGCGGAATATGGCTTTATCAAATTTGGCTCCAGGGTGGACGTGCTGCTGCCTGTCGGAACAAAAGTGAACGTACAGCTTAACCAGGCAGTGCAGGGAGGAGTGACGGTGTTGGCCACGTGGTAACGTGGATAGGAATTATGGATAAAATTCCTTACATTTAGAATATGAAGAAGATATTAATACTGTCTATGGCTGCGTTCCTTTTTGCCGGCATCGCTCACGCAGAAAAGGATAAAGGCAAAAAAAAGGAGAAACAAAAGACCCACAAGACCTGCCCGGGTAAAGAATGTGGCAAGAAAAGCTAAAAAATGCGCTCCAGCTCCTTTAATGAACGTACGGTATAAGTTGGCCGTATGACGGGCTCCTGGTCCAGGTGATTGACATACACCTGATCGATGCCTGCATTCATGGCTCCCTGGATATCCACTTCCACATTGTCTCCCAGCATTATGCTCCCCGGCCTATCCGCTCCGGTTTTCCGGAGGGCATATTCGAAGATCTCCTTGTGCGGCTTAAGGCTTCCCGAACCCTCTGATGTGATCACTTCCGTAAAATAACCGGTGAGTCCGGCATGTTGCAGCTTGCTATGCTGGGTCTTCTCAAAGCCATTGGTAATAAGGTGCAGGACGTATCCTTTATCTTTCAGGTATTGCAAAACCTCCAGGGTGTGCGGGAACAGGATCTTCCGGGTGGGCAGGGCCTCCAGGAAGAGGACATCCATCTTTCGCGCCAACGGTTCATCACCGATCTTAAAATCCAGGAGGGTAAGCCACATCCGCTTCCACCGTAACTCATCCACTTTGATATACCCGTTGCGATAGCGCTCCCATAATTTGTCATTATGTACAATATAGCACCTGTGAAAAAGTTCAAAATCATGTACCCCTCTTTCGGATAGGTTCAGAGAATGATACAATTCTTCCAGGGTCTGCCGGCTATTGGCTTCGAAATCCCATAAGGTATGGTCCAGGTCGAAGAAAAGGTGTTTATATTGCATGGCGCAAATTACAAATTATGAACTGTATCATCACAGGCGCTTCCCGGGGATTGGGTAAGGCCATTGCTGAAAAATTTGCCGGAGGCGGCTATAACCTGTGTCTTATTTCCCGCAGTGAGGAGGCCCTGCGGCGGACGACGGATGAACTGGCCGGAAAATTTCCTTCTATCAGGATATCGTCACATGCCTTTGATCTTGGGGACAAGCAACAGGCCATACAATGCGGGGATTGGATATTGGGTCTGGGCGATCCTGTGGACATCCTGGTCAATAATGCGGGACAGTTCATTCCCGGCAGCATTCATAATGAGGCGGATGGGGCGCTGGAAAAAATGATGGAGGTCAATCTTTACAGTGCCTATCATCTTACGCGTGTACTCCTGCCCGGCATGATGGCGCAAAAAAAGGGACATATTTTTAATCTCTGTTCCATCGCGTCCCTAAAGGCATATCCTAATGGGGGATCTTATAGTATCAGCAAGTTTGCCCTGGCGGGTTTTTCGAAAAATCTCCGGGAAGAGCTAAAGTCTTATGGTATCAAGGTGACGGCTCTGTATCCCGGGGCGACGTATACGGACTCCTGGGCGGGCAGCGGTGTTGATCCTGTGCGGATAATGGAGGCCGGGGATATTGCTGAAATGGTGTATGCGGCCAGTAGGTTGTCGCCGCAGGCGGCAGTGGAAGAGATTGTTTTGAGGCCTCAACTAGGTGATTTATGATTGGTTACCGGACCTGACGGTCCGGGACTGGTTAGACGCTAAACTATTGTCCTTCGGACACCCTCGCTGTGCTCGGGTTACGCTGTGCTCGGGCTGCTGTGCTCGGGCTGCGGGTTTTTAGGAAAGATTTAACCCTGGCTGAGCAGCATTGCCTGCCAATCAAAATGTACTTTTACAGTAGTGAGGTATGGACCCTGTTAAATCAATAAAACCATCGACTATCGGTCAATTTATACGTCCATCGTTAATGATCCTGGTCATAGTATCCACGGGCCTTTTTGCGTCCGGCCAGGCGAAATTTAATACTGTTGTCAGCAGCCAGGACATCGGCAGGGGGGACTATCTGCAGGTGGAATTCGTCATAGAGAATGCCCGTCAGATAGATCAGTTGACACCGCCTGATTTTCAGGGCTTCCAGGTCGTTCAGGGACCTATCCAATCCAGCGGGATGAGCATTGTCAATGGCAACATGAGCCAATACAAGTCCCTTTCTTTTGTTTTACAACCTGTTAAGACGGGCAAGTTTATCATCGGCGGAGCATCGGCCACGGTGGACGGCAAACATATGCGATCCAATTCAGTCACCATCATAGTGAGCGGGACCTCATCCTCTTCCGGCACCGGTGGTGGTAACAGCCGTCCTGTCAATCCTTTTCCTTCCGTCAACTGGCCTACTGACCCTATGGGACCTCCAGGGGATGTTGACCGGGACATTGTACTTAAGCCGGGTGAAAATGTAAAAGATAAGATCCGCAAGAACCTTTTCCTGAAGGTACTGGTGGATAAAACGTCCTGTTACGTAGGCGAGCCTATTGTTGCCTCCTATAAGCTGTATTCCCGTCTGAGCTCCGAATCCAGGGTTACGAAGCGTCCGTCCCTGAATGGATTCAGCGTATACGACATGGTAGATCCAACCGCAGACGCTCCTACTGTCGAGCGGCTCAACGGAAAGGCCTATACGGTACATACCATCCGGAAGACACAGCTGATACCGCTGCAGGCGGGCACCATCGACCTGGACCCCGTAGAAGTGGAGAATACCGTTCATTTTGTCAAGGGAACAAAGCAACAGGAAAAACGTGGCAGCGGGAACCCCCTGCGCGATTTTTTTGACCAGATGTCGGATGACGACAACCTGGGACCGGAGGTAGATGAAAATGTGACCCTAAACACCAAACCTGTCTCCATCACCATCAAACCCCTGCCGGAAGAGAACAAGCCGGCTAACTTCAACGGGGCCGTAGGCAGCTTCTCTATCCAGGCCTCCCTGGCCAACCGCAATATAACGGCGCAGGATGAAGCAACCCTGCATGTGGTCATCAGAGGGAAGGGCAATCTGCCTGTGATCAATGCTCCCCAGGTAATATGGCCTTCCGGCGTCGATGCGTTCGATCCTGTCGCCAAGGAAGATATCAATAAGACCGTAGCCCCTATGACAGGCTCGAAGTCCTTCGACTTTCATTTCGTACCCCGGGACCCGGGACATTATACCATCCCTGCTATAAGCTTCCCGTATTTTGACCCTACCTCGCAATCTTATAAGACAGCGGGCACCGAACCGCTGGACTTCCAGGTAATGGCTTCCATAGCTTCCGCAAAGAAAAAGACACCTGCCCCGACGGCAGTCACGCCTCCCGCGGAAGAGAGCAACAGTCAGCTGAAAAAGCTTATCCAGGACCATTTGGAATGGATATTCGCCGTGCTGATCCTTTCTTTTCTGGCCATTTATCTGTGGAGACAGAACAGGCGTTTGAAAAAGCAGGAGCAGAAAGAGGCCGCAGCTAAAAAAGAAGCTGAAGATCTGCTGGCTGAAAAGGCCCGTCAGGCCATGGCGGCTTCGGTACAAATGACTGTTATGCCTGTGGCGGATCCATTGCTGGAGGTCCGTCAATTATTCGAGCAGGGGGATTATAAGGGCTTTTACAGGGAGCTTAACCGGGCTGTCTGGAAGGCGCTCTCGAAAAAGATGGAACTGCCCGCCAGCGAGCTGAACAAACATAATATAGCCCGCCAGCTGGAACTAAAAGGCTGGGACAAGGAACATATTCTTTCTTTGGAAAGCATCCTGAATGAATGCGAGATGAATTTGTATACGCCGGCATACGATACGTATAACATGCAGCTGCTGCTGCGGCAGGCGGAGCCGGTGATGCACAGACTGGCCTAAGCTATTCCGTGTATTTATATCCCACCCCCCTTACAGAATGGAAGTATTTAGGGTTACGGCTGTCGTCCTCAAAATATTTCCGGAAATTAAGTACGAAATTGTCGATGGTGCGGGTGGTGGGATAGACGTTATAACCCCATACAGCCTGTAATATCTTTTCCCGTGTGACCACCTCATTCCTGTTTTCTATCAACAGCTTTAGCAACATAACTTCTTTTTTGCTCAGCTGGATACGCTCGCCTTTTTTTGTAACGGCCTCCTGGGCTTTGAAGTCGATGGTGTTCTTCCCGAATGAGTAGACGTCGCCGGCGGAGTCTTTTTCCTGCATCTTCTTATTCTTTTCGACCAGCTTCTGGATACGCAGGAGCAATTCTTCAAGGTTAAAGGGTTTGGTGAGATAGTCATCGGCCCCTTTTTTTAGACCGAGGACCCTGTCAGCGCTGGCATTCCTGGCGCTGAGGATCAGGATGGGCACGTCGTTGTTCTGGACACGGATGGTCTCTGTAACACTGATGCCGTCGATGCCAGGTAACATGACATCGAGGATAATGAGGTCAAAATATTCCGATTGGATAGCTTTTAGTGCCTGGGTCCCATCGAATGCAGAAGTGATCTCATAGCCTTCCAACTCCAGATTGAGCTTTAAGGCTTCGTGGAGGTTGTCCTCGTCTTCTACCAGCAGGATGGAAATTTTTGAACTCATGCCTTTGGCGTCTTAAACGTTACTGTAAAAATACTACCCACCGGGGAATTGTCGGTGACTTTGATTGTTGCCTTATGATCGAGGGCGATCTTGCGGCAGAGGTAAAGACCAAGGCCGGTGCCTTTAGCACTCCTTGTCCTCTCCTGACCCATACGATAGAACTTATTGAATATCTTTTTCTTTTCTTCATCCGGTATACCGGGGCCCTCATCTTTTACCTGGAGGAGGGTATGCCCTTTCTCTTTCCGCAGCAGGATAGTGATAACGCTTTCCCTGGGAGCGTACTTGATGGCATTCTCCGCAAGGTTGCTGACCAGCATTTCCAGGAGGAGGGGATCTCCGAGGATGGAGCAATCGGGCTGGATGTCATCTGCCCATTTTCTGTCGGCATAACGGCGCCGGAGATCCTGTATAATACGTTGTACCAGAGGCGAGAGGTCCAGCAGCTCTTTTGAGCGTGTGTCCTCGCCTCCTTCCAGTTGTGAAGCGACCAGGATGTTATTGGCCAGGGTATCCAGCCGGCCAGTCTCCTGCAAGGCGGCCTGTATGATCTTTTGCTGTCGTTGTTCGTCCAATCGATGTTTCTGGAGGGTTTCCAGATTGAGCTTGGTGACGGCAATGGGTGTTTTCAGTTCGTGGGTGACCGCCATCATGAAATTTTGTTGCTGCAGTTGTAATCGTATCTGTCTTCTCACTTCCCTATAGACGAAAAGAGCCCCTACGAGGATCAAAAGGAGAAAGGTGCTGCCTTCACCGATGTGCTGGGCTGTTTTGAGGTCGGCCTCCGCGAAGATGGCATTCAACCGGGATTCATAGGCGGGGTCATCCTTTCTCAGCTCCTGGAGCTTATAATCGGTCATCTGCCTGTTCTGGTTCTGCAGGTCGATGAACCACCAGACCAGGCCGGCAATGATATAGGCCAACAATACCCAATAGACGGTGGTAGCGATGGCCAATCGTTTTTTTCCAAAGAGGTTCATTGCACTTTTTCCAGGCGGACCCCTACATTCAGCACGTGAGGAAGGGGGTCATCGCGCATGATTTGTTCCAGTGTAAACGAATAGGTACCGGGCTTGGAAAATCCTGCCAGGTCCAGGATCCGGACTCTATGTTCATAAATATCATCCATACCACCGCCCTTCCAGCCATTATTGTCGGCCAGGGTAAGGTCATAACGGGCGCTTTGACCGACAGTGTCCCCGGGCTTGCGGATGGTACCCTGTACCCAGATATTGTTGTAATCATAGGCATCGGTGTGTCTCAGGACCACAAAGACATTGTACTGGCTGGCGGTGTCCTTTGGCTGGATGGTGAAATCTATCCTGGGTTTGAAACTGCTGGCCCATTTTTGACCGGGGATAACCACGTCCCTTTCAAAGAAATCGGAGGGAAGAGAACAGGCCATCCATTGGAGACTGCAGGCGGCCAGGAAAAACAAAAGGGGCTTTTTCAATGAAATTCGATTTATACAAAAGTAATGAAAATGTACAGGGCTATAACGCAGGTTATAGCACATTGAGTACTTGTTCTTTTGCTTTTTCCAGTTCGTCTTTCATCAGGACCACGCATTTCTGGATGGTGGAGTCATAGGCCTTGCTGCCAGTGGTATTGATCTCCCTGCCGATCTCCTGTAAGATAAAGGAAAGCTTTTTACCCTTGCTATCTTCCGGCTCCTGCAGGACATTCTTAAAATAATCGCAGTGATTCTTCAGCCGCACCTGTTCTTCGCTGACGTCTATCTTTTCAATATAATAGATCAACTCCTGTTCCAGACGGTTGGCATCGTAGTTTTCCTTTCCTACCTGCTCTTCCAGTAGTTTGGTAAGACCTTCCCGGATCTTTACCTGACGCAGGGGTTCCAGGCGGATGACTTCTTCCTGGTGTTTTAAAATATTGTCAATGCGTAAGAGAAGGTCTTCTTCCAGGGAAGCCCCTTCATTGAGACGGTGTGCATTGAGGTCATCGATAGCGCTGAGGATCACTTTTTCAAATTCCTGCCATTCTTCATCGGTGAGCGTGTCGCTGGTGGGGGTGATCACTTCCGGCAGCTTTACGAGGGTGCTGAGGATGTTCGTAGGGTCCAGATTCAGCTCGCTCGACAGCTCTGCCAGTGCATTGTAATAGGCTTTGGCGAGGTCGGTGTTGATACTGACGGGTTTGGCGTTGCCTGTCCCTTTGAGGCTAATGGTGCAGTCCAGCGAGCCACGACCCAGCTTTTCGGACAACAGCTTGCGGATGGAGAACTCGAATGGTTTCAGAAAAGCAGGTAGTTTCAACTGCAACTCAAACTGTTTCCCATTCAGGGATTTGACATCCACCTGGAAAGTTTTGTCTCCTACTGCCTGTTCTGCGCGTCCGAAGCCGGTCATTGATTTCAGCATAATGTCTGTTTTTTGTGAGTTCTGCTATTGATTAAAATGGAAAGTTAGTGATTTCTCTCATGCCTCCGGGCTGTAAGCCTGCCAGGCTGATGTTTCCTATGCGGTGGCGTATCAGTCTCAATGTGGGAAAACCAGCCCCTGCCGTCATTTTCCGCACCTGCCGGTTCTTCCCTTCCTGTAAGATCATTTTTATCCAACTGGTAGGAATATGGGCACGATAACGGATGGGGGGATCTCTCACCGGCACCTCCGGCTCTCCGGCGAACCGCTCCACCTGGCAGCGGCGGGTGGTATAGGGTTTGCCATCGACCTTGATGGTGACGCCCGAACGCAGGTGTTGTAATGCCGCTTCATCAATGAGTCCGTCCACCTGTACCCAGTACTCCCGCTCGTGCGCAAATTTGGGATCCAGCAGGCGATGATTCAGCTGCTTGTCATTGGTAAGCACTAAAAGTCCTTCACTGTCGAAATCCAGGCGGCCAACGGGATAGACGTCCGCAGGCACGGAAAAGAAATCCTTCAAGGTCGGCTTGCCTTCCTGAGAAGTGAATTGGGACAACACGTTGAAAGGCTTATATACGATGAAATACTGAGGCACTATGCATGAAAAATTTGAATCGAAATGGTTGATGGATCAACGGTTTTCCGTAAACAAAAATCCCGCCGGAAGGCGGGACTTTGAATATATGGATGGGTTAGTAAGTACCGGGAAATAAATTTCCCTACACAATATTAAAAATAATTTTTTCTATCTAAAAAAATTTTACCATAAATTTTATTCACATTTTTTTTTGGCCTGTGGAAAAGGGAACATTTCCTTGCGGTCTTCGCAAGCTTTCCGGCATAACTTCGCATAAATTTTTCGATCATGAAATTTCCTTCTCCCGTCTCTGTTCAATGGATCGCTGAGTTCCTGGAAGCTCAGCTTATAGGCGATAAAAGCGGCCAGGCTACTGGAATTAACGAGATCCATAAGGTTGAGAAAGGCGATCTTGTATTTGTGGACCATCCGAAATACTATGACAAGTGTATCAACTCCGACGCCAGCTATATCATCATTAACAAGGCGGTGGATCAGCTGCCTGCCGGGAAAGCGTTGTTGGTAGTGGATCAGCCTTTCGAAGCTTATTTGAAGATCGTACGGCATTTCCGTCCTTTCGAGCCGGCGGTGAAGATGATCAGCGATTTGGCCGTCATTGGGAAAAACACATATATCGCCCCCGGTGTTTTTATCGGTCATCATGTGGTCATCGGTGATAACTGTATTATTCATCCCCATGTAACTATTCTCGATCATTGCGTTATCGGCAACAATGTGATCATACAGGCGGGGTCCGTCATCGGGAGTGATGCATTCTACTACAATACCAGGAAGGACCGGCAGCTATGGTATAAAAAGATGGAAAGCTGCGGCCGGGTGGTGCTGGAGGATGGGGTGGAAGTAGGCGCGAACTGTACTATCGACAGGGGCGTAAGCCATGACACACGCATCGGCGCCGGGACGAAGATGGATAATCTCGTACATATCGGTCATGATACAGTCACCGGTGAAAACTGTTTATTTGCCGGTCAAGTAGGTATTGCCGGTGCTGTGGACATTGGCAATGGCGTCATACTTTGGGGTCAGGTAGGTGTCAGTAAAACGCTTACCATCGGTGACAATACCGTGGTGCTGGCGCAGAGCGGGGTACCTTCTTCCCTGGAAGCCGGCAAAGTATATTTTGGCTATCCTGCGGAAGATGCCGCCGTAAAGAGAAGGGAGATCGTCTGGATCAAGCGTATTCCCGAACTTTGGAAGAAGGTGATGGGTTGACCCGAAAATCATTCCGGAACATAATCATACGGCAACGTCTCCGCTAGTTTTTTCCAGGCCCAGTAACCTATGTTGGTCACGTCCGTCTGATCGTAGAAATACCCATTTTCTTCTATGACAAAGCCATTGAGGATATCCAATGCGGAGATCTCCACCTTGGTATTGAGGGGGAAATTATGCTCTTGCAGGTATTTTTTGCTGGGCGGCTGATTGGTATAACTTACCCGGAGACGGCCGGTGAGATTGATCATCACATCCCCGCTGTCCACGGAATAGAATTTTCCATCGTAAGGGTCTTTGAGGGTAGTCCATTTGCCTTTATTGCTGCTGTCAGCCAATTCCAGGATATACCCCTCGTCCGTCAGCGTGCTGTCATACCAGCTGCGGACGAAATGAAGACGGGAGCCGGCATAGGTATAGTCCCTGTTGTTCTTCCAGGTCTGCTGTTGTTCAGGCGTTCCCTGCAATTCTTCGAAGAGGGGATAACCGGCATAGGTGCTGACGTTGGTATTGTACTCGTATACGAAGGAGTCCAGCTGGAATTTGATCTTGTAGCCCAACGCATTGTTCGTGATGACGAGGGCGTCCTTTGCTTTTACCCGCAGCTTGTTCCTCTTTTTATAAAAGTAGAATTTCAGGGCGTCCTTATTCTCCAGGGTACACTGTGATGCATTGGGGGTGGTGCCGATGAAATTATCCAGGAAGAACTGCCCGTATTTATTCCAGCCGTCCTCTACCTCCGCGCTACCGGTGACTACGGCTTCCCCCAGGCTCTTATCTTCTTCTTTCATTTCGACTACGAGGGAATCCTTATCCTTTGTATCCTTATTGATACGGATATTGCGTGTTTCGTAGCCTGTGTAAGACACGATAAGATCGTATCCCCCGCCCGCCAGCCGCATGGAGAAGGTGCCGTCATTCTTTGATAGCGTCCCTATCGTCGTGTTCTGGCAGAATACGCTGGCGCCGGCCAGCACTTGTCCGGACTTTACATCTATTACCTTACCGGCTACGCTGAAGGTCTTTTCTTGTGAATAGAGGGATAAAGAAATAAAGAAAAGGGCGCTATAAAGGATGGGCCTTAGGAACTGCACATTCATGGATATCGTTTTTTCTTCTTACAAGATAGGCAGGTTATGCGGAATTTGAAAGATATTCCCTGCAGGCCTCCCGTATCGTCTCTTCGAGGGGGGTAAAACGGAAGTCCGGCAGCTGCCGGAGTATCTTACTGTTGTCAAAAAAGGTCTTGCTCTGCGCTATGCGGGCGCTTTCCCTGGTCAGCAGGGGACGCTGGCCGGAGAACAATGACTTTATCTTTTCCAGCCGCCAGGCTATAGTACCGAGGAACGGGGTAGCTTCCCGATGCGGTTGTTTTTTCCCAAACGTCGTGGCGATGGTATTAAACAATTGTCTGAAAGACCAGTTGTCGCCATTGAGGATAAAGCGTTGCCCGATGACATCACTTTCCAGGAGGAGGACGATAGCGTCCGCTACGTCCGTGACATCTACAAATCCATTGATGCCATTACTATACCAGGGGAATTCCCTGTATATGTTCTTGAAGAGGGCGCAGCTGGAAGTATTCCAATCGCCATAACCCAGTATCGTGCTGGGATTTACGATGACGGCCGGCAGACCTTCACCGATGCCCCTCCAGACCTCCAGCTCACCGTAGAATTTACTGATCCCATAAGTCGTTTGATTTTTATTGCTTTCCCATTTCTTCTCTTCCGTCACCTTTTCCCCTTTTCCTGTACGGCCCAGGGCTGCCACGGAGCTGACGTGTATCAGACGTCGTATGCCTTGTTCGATGGCGATGTTCACAACATTGGCGGTCCCTTCGATGTTGGTGACAAAAAGCTCATGTTTATCACTGCCTGCGAAGGAAACTTTTGCGGCGGCATGAATGACGGCATCAACTCCTTCCATCGCTTCCTCAAGGCTGGAAGTGTCCATAATATCACCCTGAACCCATTCTACTTTTTCCAGGACCGAAGGGGATATATAAAAAGGTTGTTTATCGCTGCGACGGATGGCCCGTACAGGATAACCCTTTTCAACCAATTCCCTGAGAATATAAGCTCCGAGAAAGCCCGTGCCGCCTGTGACGAGTACCGTTCCCCTACCCGGAGAGTTGAACGTAATGGGATCCATAGATTAGTGAAGATAGGTATAATATCCCTTTCCGGTCTTTCTCCCCAGCTCACCATCCTTTACTTTCTTTTCCTGGATGGGGGAAGGCCGTAGCCGGGAGGGTTTGTTCATTGCCTCATAGACCGAGCAGCTCACTGCATAATTTATATCGTTGCCGATGAGGTCCATCAGTCGAAAAGGTCCCATTTTAAAACCCGAGGCTTCCATTATGTCGTCAATGGTATCAAAGCCGGCGACCCCTTCCTCCACCAGCCGCAGCGCCTCCAGGTAATAAGGCCTTGCGACATGGTTGACGATAAAGCCGGGTGCATCCTTGCAAAGGACAGGAGTTTTCCCCATTTTTTTTGAGATATCCAGCAGCGTTTGTATGGTGCTGTCATCTGTATGAGGGGAGCGTACTACTTCCACCAGCCGCATGATGGGGGCGGGGTTGAAGAAGTGCAGACCGGCGAATCTCTCCGGGTGAGGGAGCTGTTCTGAAAGGGCTGTAATGGAAAGGGAAGAGGTGTTGGAGGTAAATATGGTTTGGTCGCCGTTGTAGGGTGCAAGGCGGCGGAAAAGATCCAGCTTGGCTTCCTGTTTTTCCACGATGGCCTCGATGATGAGGTCTGCATGGCAATCTTTTATATTTTCCGCGAGGATCATCCGCCCGAGGATCGCCTGCTGTTCTTCCTGTGTGATGCGTCCTTTTTCTGTCAGGTTCTTCAGGTTCTTTTCGATAGCCGTCATGCCTTTTTGCAGGACTTCGATATTGACGTCGAAGAGAATTGTCCGGAAACCTCCGGCCGCGGCTGTCTGGGCAATACCGCTACCCATGGTGCCTGCTCCGCAAATACAGATGGTGTGGATCATATGCTGTAGTTGAGCAATTTACACCGCCCCGGTGAATTGCCTGAGGAATCGTACGTCATTTTGTGAGTACAGACGCAGGTCGTTGACCCTGTATTTGAGCTGGCATATCCGCTCGATACCCATGCCGAAAGCAAACCCTGTGTATTTATTGGGGTCGATGCCAAAGTTCTCCAGCATTTTTGGATGCACCATGCCGCTGCCCAGGATCTCTACCCAGCCAGTGTGTTTACAGACATTACACCCGCTGCCTCCGCAGATGCGGCAGTTGATATCCATTTCCGCGCTGGGCTCGGTAAAGGGAAAATAAGACGGGCGGAACCTTACTTTTACATCTTTTCCAAACATCTCCTGTACGAAGAAATAGAGGGTTTGCTTAAGATCGGCAAAAGATACGTTCTCATCCACGTATAGCCCTTCGGTCTGATGAAAAAAACAATGAGCGCGGGCGCTGATGGTTTCATTCCTATATACCCGACCGGGGCAGATAATGCGGATTGGAGGTTTTTGTCTTTCCATTACCCGGGCCTGCACACTGCTGGTATGGGTACGCAGTAGCCAGTCGGGTTTCTGGTGGATATAAAAAGTATCCTGCATATCCCGTGCAGGATGGTTTTCAGGAAGATTGAGTGCGGTAAAGTTATGCCAGTCGTCTTCGATCTCCGGTCCTTCTTCCACGGAAAAGCCTAGACGCCCAAAAATATGCACGATCTGATTGCGCACCAGGGTAATGGGGTGATGGGTGCCCAGGGGCAGGGGATCGCCCGGCAGACTAAGATCAATCCCGGGTCCGTCGGAAGTCTGGGCGCCGGACGTATGGCTTTTCCATTCTTCATATTTGGCTTCGGCCAATTGTTTGAACTCATTCAGTACCTGTCCGAACTCTTTTTTCTTATCGACCGGGACATTTTTCATTTCGGCAAATAAGTTTTTCACTATCCCTTTGGTGCCGAGAAATTTGATCCGATAAGCTTCCAGGGCTTCTGCTCCGTCGGGCTGAGTGGACCCTATTTCCTGTCGATAGGCCTCGATCTGTTGTAACAATTGCTCCATGCCGCAAATATACGTAGGTTTGCTCCCAAATGAGAGAATCCATGCCGTCAAACCTGCATATAGGCGATTTCCTGGACCCGGTGAATCTTGCAGAATTATCGCAGGATCAGGGATATAAGGATGGGCAGATCGGTAAGCTTATCGATGTGCACGATGAATACTTCCCGGAACTGGAAGATGCTAACCTGGTGATCGTCGGTTGTGATGAAGAAAGAGGCATAGGTCGGGACCGCCGCCGTCCCCATGCGCCTGATACCATCCGGGCGGAGTTTTACCAACTGTACTACTGGCATCCTGACATCCGGCTGGCAGATGTGGGAAATATCCGCGCCGGCGCAACGCTGGCCGACACCTATGCCGCGCTTAAGACAGTGATACGGGCGCTCACCGACGTCGGGAAGACCGTATTGATCCTAGGCGGGTCCCATGACCTTACCCTCTCCCAGTATTACACTTATGCGGATAAAAAGCATATTATCGAGGCCACTTGCGTCGATGCCCTGATCGACCTGGACATACATTCCCTGCACCGCAGCGAGAATTTCCTCATGGAAATGCTGACGGGCGAGCCCAATTACATCCATCATTACAATCACATCGGGTTTCAGAGCTATTATGTGCATCCTCATATGCTGGAAACCATGGACAAACTGCGTTTTGATTGTTTCCGCCTGGGTAGCGTGAAGGATAATATAGAAGAGATGGAGCCGGTCATCCGGAATTCCCATCTATTTACGTTTGACATTTCTGCTATCGCCAATGCATTTGCCCCAGCCAACCGGGTATCCCCCAATGGTTTTAATGGGGAGGAAGCCTGTATCCTGATGCGCTATGCGGGGCTGAGCCATAATGTCAATACTGTCGGGGTCTATGGTTATATGCCGGAAAGGGACCGGGATGGGTTGACGGCCCGTCAGATCAGCCATATGCTCTGGTACCTCATCGACGGCAAGAGCCGCGGACGAAGGGAAGCAGCCCTGACGGATAGAGATCTCTTTGTAGAGTACCGGACGGCTTTTGCGGAAGTGGAGACGACCTTTCTGCAGAGTAAGAAGACACAACGCTGGTGGATGCAGCTGCCCGATAATAAATACATTGCCTGTTCCTACCAGGATTATTTGCTCGCCAGCAGCAATGAGATCCCCGAAAGGTGGTTGAGGGCGCAAGAGAGAGGTTGAGCACGGGGAGCATTATACGCACAGACCCGGTGCCGGTGTGAATTGAGAGATTTAATATTATTTTAGGTAGGTTTGAGGTATGAAGTATTTGCTTTGGATCCTTTTTGCCGCCCTCGCAGCGCAAGCCTGTTCACCTGCCCGCTCAATAGGCTCTTCCGCCGGGAAAGCGTTCTCTCACCCCGGGTTGGTATCCGCTCAGGTAGGCATCTGTCTGTACGATCCGGCCAAAGCCGCTTACCTTTACGAGCAGCAGAGTAATAAATATTTTATACCAGCCAGCAACACCAAGCTTTTTTCCCTGTATGCGGGCTTGAAGTATCTTGGCGATTCGCTGGTCGGCTTACGCTATAGGGAGACGGACACAGCGCTGTTGCTGATACCTTCCGGGGACCCCACCTTTCTACACCCCGTTTATACCAGCCAGCCCGTGATGGATTTTTTAAAACGGACGGACAAGTCTTTGTGGCTTACGGACGCCAATTGGCATGAAGAGGCCCTTGGAGCGGGTTGGGCCTGGGACGACTACAATGGCGATTATATGCCCGAGAGAAGCGCTTTGCCTGTCTATGGCAATGTGATCCGCTGGGTGCAGGATTCAGCCTCATCCTCTTTTTACTCTATACCGGATATCAACTGGGGGGTGCGGTTTTCAGCAGACACGCTGAAAAGGTCTTTCTATGTGGAGCGGGACCTTCACAGGAATGCTTTTGAGATCACGGAGGGGGCTGCGTCGCATAAAGTACAGGATGTTCCCTTTATCACCGATGGTATTGCTTCAGCCGCTATCCTGCTGAAGGATACGGTGGGCAGGACCGTGTTTACCAGGCATGAGTTGTCTGTGTCCGATCGCCGTTGGGGGGCGATACACGTCATTCACAGTCGTCCCGTCGACAGCCTTTTCCGGCCCATGATGCAGCACAGCGATAATTTTTTTGCAGAGCAGACGCTGTTGATGGCGGGTAATGAAAGGTTTGGACAAATGGATGATGCCAGGATCATCGATACTTTGCTGAACACCGATCTGAAAGACCTTCCCCAGCGGCCTTATTGGGTGGATGGCAGCGGATTGAGCCGTAATGATCTTTTCACACCCCGGGATTTTGTCTGGCTGCTGAATAAGATGAAAGATGAATTTGGCCTACCCAGACTAAAAAGGATCCTTCCCACCGGCGGGACGGGTACGCTATCCAATTATTACAAAAAAGACAGCGGCTATATCTATGCCAAGACCGGAAGCCTTTCCGGCGTCGTGGCGCTCAGCGGCTACCTGATGACAAAAAAGGACCGCCTGCTGATATTTTCCATTCTTATCAATAACAACAGCGACCCGGCTGTGCGCAGGAAGATCGAGCGGTTCCTGGAGGGGATCCGGGAAAAATATTAGTATAACGACCCAACGTCGCTTTTCCTATGCCCGTAAGTGTTAGGCAGAGATCGCCTTGTCAACAGGGGTTTCGCCTAAAACTATTCTATATGGAAACCAAATTTTACACGCTTTTCACAGCCTTATTCCTTACTTGTCTGGGAGCTACCCGGGCACAGGACAGCACCTCTTGTAACGCTTATTTCCAAGCCACGGACAATCAGGGACTTGTTACTTTCAGGGCCTATGATACGCTGCCTCATATCCAGCATGCCTGGTCTTTCGGAGATGGCGGATATCTTACGCTCAGCACCCTTTGGAAAGTAGTACAGCACCATTATAGCGCTTCCGGGACCTACACGGTAGTGCATTACATCCAGGACTCCCTGGGCGGGGGATGTCATGATTCGGTGATACAGACGATCACAGTCGGCGTCCCTCCTTCCTGCCCCGTCTACATCGGGGAATCCGTGGATTCCATCCATCACCCCCATATATATAATTTTTACGCCTATCCGGCGTCGGGTCTTGCCGACACGGTAAGATGGTATATCAATGATTCGTTGACGGTGACGGGGGACAGTCTTCGGAACAGGAGTTTTTCACCCGGCTATTATTCCATTTGCGCCCGGCGAAACACCGCCGCGGGGTGCCACAGTGTAAGCTGCACCTATATCTATGTGTCTGCGGATACGTCGTCTTCCGATACTACCCATGTGCCGCCTCCTCCGCCGGCAGATACCTGCAATATATCCTTTACCTATACTTTTAACCCGGCACAGACCAACCAAGTCTTTTTCCATGCCCGGGACAGTGTGTTGACAGATTCGCTTACCTGGGTCATTTCCAGGTCTTCAGATACAGTAGTCCTCCATGGGCGCGATGCTGTACGCACCTTCACCGACACCGGCTGTTACCACGTGGGATTGTACGTGACAAGGCATCCGGGATGCCAGGGGTATACTGAACAGTGGATCTGCATCGATAGCCTGCCGGGAAGTAACTTTATCGTCTCTTATCCGAACCCGTCTCCCAGCCTGTCGAACATCGATGTACGTCTGGACCAGGACCATACGATCTATATCCGTATTTTCAACAGCATGGGGCATCTGGTGCTTTTCCGGAAAGAGGCGGGTTACAAGGGACTGAACCATATCACCCTGCCGACAGCCGGGCTGCCGAAAGGGGTTTATTATGTGCAGGTGGAGTATGGCGGCGTGACAAAACGGAGCAAGATCCAAAAGCTATAATACCGTATTTGAAAGAAGACGATCAATTATACCATTGCCATCCGGAGAGGACGACATACAAATAGTGATCAGGGGTTGTCTTAGGAACGACCGTAGGGCGCAGGAACAACTGTACAGGAGGTTCTATCATGCGATGATGACCCTTTGTGCCCGTTATATGGGGAATGCGGAGGATGCGATGGAAGTGCTGCACGACGGTTTTTTAAAAGTGTTTAAGTATATAGGGACTTACCGGGCTGACAAGGCGTCCCTTTATACGTGGATCCGCAGGATCGTTATCAACGCCGCGATCGACCATTTGCGAAAACAGCAGGCTTATCCGGATACGGAAGATTTGTACGCCGGTCCTGATGAGCCTGCTATCGATAATGAGGCGCTGAATAAGCTCAGCGGAGAAGCATTACTGAAGATGATCCGGCAATTGCCGGCTGCCACCGGGCTTGTGTTCAACCTGTATGCCGTGGATGGGTTCAGTCACCGGGAGATCGGGACTTTGTTAGGCATTAGCGAAGGCACGAGCCGGTGGCATCTCAGTGAAGCCAGAAAACAACTTAAAGTACTCATCCACCCTATGGAAAACAACCCATGACGGCAAGACGCGATCATAACAACCCATGGGCTGACAAGCTGCAGGACATCCGGATCCCCGATGTGAATGATGCCTGGAAGGCTATGGAAGTCTTGCTGGATGAGGAAATGCCCCGCCGGGGCAACTGGGACAGGCGGCGTTGGGCTCTGTTGATCCTTCTGTTGTTATTGCTGACCTGGATATGCAACTGTCCGGGGCGTGGCCGGCATCCGGGCTTTGATACGATCAGCAGGGCGATGGACGACAAACACCCACAGCCTGGAAGGGGCGTATCCGGCGGGGACAAACTGAATAACAGCGCCGGCGGGAGTACGATCGGTGATGATGCGAATACTGACAGTAATGGCGTAAATAGTGTCAAAAATTTGGTACAGACGGAAGGTGAGGTCGGTGAGGTCCGGAAAAAGAAAAGAAGTGTGAGAAAGGGCGACGAAGAGCCTACGGCTGTATCCGGGGGAAGACGAAGGAATGCCGGGAAACCAAAACCAGGCAGCGCTGGGAGACAAGAGAATGTAGAGAAACCGGGCAATACCACGATGAGGTCAGGAAAACAGGGAAGTACCAGAAAGCAGGAGAACACTACGGGACAGCAGGAAAAACAGAGAGATACTTTGACAGACCTCCAAAAGGGAAAGGATAGCGTGACGATGGTCAAAAAAACTGCACAGGCACGAAAGCCGGCTTCCCGGAAGGGGGACGATAGTACGACTGCGAAGGAAAGGAAGAAGTCCGACACACTGCCGGATGTCAAAGGCTGGGTAGCCGGCATTGGTCTTAATCAATTCTTTACGGTTGGACAGCAGCAGCGATCCGATTATAACTCCAATGGCACTTCGGGTGGATTGAGCGATTATATTCCGGTGCCGATGGTGCGCTATTATTTCAGCCGCAAGCTTTTTGTGCAGATGGAAGCACAGATCAATACGCCGCAATATGTAAAGAACGATCTGCTGGCAGGTAAGTCCGCGGTGGATAACAGCATCCCTGGAATAAACAGCCAAAGCGTCCTGTTCATCAAAAAGCTTTTTTATTTCAATGTGCCGCTGAGCGTTCATTTCAGCCCGCTGAAAAACTTATATGTAGGCACTGGTATACAATACTCCCGGCTGACAAACGGGGTTGGATTGGTGCAGAACAAGCTGCTGAATCTTGCCGGCGGGGACAGCACGATAGTATCTACCAAGATCGGGAGCATCAAAGGGGATTCACTCTACCGGAGAATAAAGACCGATGAATTCCGTCTGCTGCTGGACCTGCAGTACAATTACAAAAGGGTCATTGTGGGTGCGCGCTATAACCAGGCGTTATCGAAGTTCCTGAATGTCAAGATCTCCAGTACGGAGATAACGCAAGCGAGGAACAGTTCTATACAGGTGTATCTCCGTTATATCCTATGGGATGCCCGGAAGGTAAAATTATTTACCAAATAGCTTTTCCACATATTCTTTTCGGAATTCGATGTAGGTGGGCTCGCCTCCCGGAGTAACATTGGGCTGCTGTGTGGCAAACAGTCCATCCACCAGGGTTCTCATTTCGGACTCCTCAAGGGGAGAACCGGCCCTGACGGCTTGTTGTCTTGCCATGCTGCGTATCAGTTTTTCCCGCCGGGAGAATTTCATGTCGCTGGTGAAATGTTTGAATTGTTCCAGCAACTTTTCCAGGATAGCTTTTTCATTACCCTGGCCTGTATCGGCAGGCGTGCCCTGTACGATCAGACTGTCTTTTCCAAAGGGTTCTACCTGATAACCTAACAGCTGCAGATCGGGCGCTAGTTCCTGTAAGAGGATGGCATCGGATGGGGATAGCTGCAGCGTAACAGGGAAAAGACTTTTTTGACTGGGGACGCCTTTCCCGGCAGCTGCTGTAGCATAGCGGTCGTACAACACCCGCTCATGTGCCGACTGTTGATGTATCAGGACAAAGCCTCTGTTGGTAGATGCAACGATATAGGTGTTGAGCAGCTGTTGAAGGGGCGCTCCTTCGATGGGCTGGATCTTATTACCGGGTCGCGGCATACCGGGAAGAGAAGGGGCCTCTGCCGGTGGGGAAACCTTGTGGATAGCAGAAGCTTCGGCAAGACCAGGGATGGATGTCGAAGAAGACGCGGAAGGGGTTTCGTAAAAATCCTTCCAGTGCTTTAATTCACTCTTTTTTGTGGGCTCGATAAAATGGGCCTGGTTCTTTTGGGTGAATGTCTGGTAAAGAGAAGAGGAGGTGACGGAAGCCTTTTTCTCTTCGCTGACGGGCTTGCTGACGGCATCCAGCCGCTGGATGGAAGGGTCCAGATCAAAGTCGAGGGTTGGGGTAACGCTAAATTGGGCGAGGGCGTGTTTTACGGCTGCCTGAACAAAAGCATAGACGATCTTTTCATCCTCAAATTTTATCTCTTGTTTGGTGGGATGTACGTTGATGTCCACCTGCGCCGGGTCCAGTTCGATAAAGAGCACATATAGAGGGAAGCTATCCTGGGTGATCATATCCTGATAGGCATTCATGATAGCATGGTTCAGGTATGCGCTTCGGATAAAACGTTGATTGACGAAGAGATACTGATCCCCTCTTGTCTTGCGCGCCGTCTCGGGCTTGCCGACGAACCCATGGATATTGAGATAGTCTGTATTTTCCTGTACGGCTACCAGCTTGGCAGCATGGGTATTGCCCAATATTTGTATTATACGTTGTTTCAGGCTGCCTTTTTCCAGGTGCATCAACTCCTGCCCGTTGTTGCTGAGGGAAAAGAAGATGGATGGGAAGGCCAGTGCCACCCGTGTGAATTCGTCTACGATATGCCGCATCTCGGCGGCATTGCTTTTCAGAAAGTTCCGGCGTGCAGGCACATTGAAAAAAAGGTTCTTCATGGCGATGTTGCTGCCCCGGGGGCAGGCAACGGGTTCCTGGCGGATGACCTTACTGTTCTCGATCTCCAGGCGGGTGCCTGTCTCGTCCTCTTCTCTTTTTGTCTTCAACTCCACCTGCGCTACGGCTGCGATAGAGGCCAGGGCCTCGCCCCGGAAGCCCATGGTACGGATCTGGAAAAGATCATCGATGTTACTGATCTTGGAGGTAGCATGCCGTTCGAAAGCCATTCTGGCGTCCGTCTCGCTCATTCCTTTTCCATTGTCCACCACCTGCACGAGGGACTTGCCTGCCTCCTGGACAATGAGCTTTATTTCCGAGGCCTCCGCATCGACGGCATTTTCCAACAGCTCTTTCACTGCGCTGGCGGGGCGTTGGATCACTTCTCCTGCGGCGATCTGATTGGCGATGTTGTCCGGCAATAAATGAATGATGTCTGGCAATTCTACCTTAATTTGCTGCAATTTACAGAATAATCGCAAGGTGGTGTGACACCAGTATTTATCCAGATAATATGAGAAAACACGTAATGATCCTTTTGCTGCTGCTGGGCAGCGTTGCTACATTCGGCCAGTCTGTATCGCGGGACTCCGCGGAGAAATGGGTAGACAGCGTGTTCGGGACTTTATCCCCGGATGAAAAGATCGCCCAGCTGATGGTAATAAGGATGTCAGCCATCGATCCGGCGACACGCGGACCCATCTTTTATGACAGTGTGGTGGATGCCGCCGTCCGGAAATACAATGTGGGCGGCATTTGTCTTTTTCAGGGAGGGCCGCAGGCCCAGGCTGCCAGGGTCAATTATTTTCAAAGCATTGCCAGGACTCCTATCCTCTTTTGCATAGATGCGGAGAATGGTCTTGGCATGAGGATGGACAGCGTGATGGGCTTGCCCCGGCAGATGATGCTGGGGGCTACCGGCGACCCTTCGCTGGTGTACCAATACGGCAGGCTGGTGGGAACCCAATGCCGGCGGATGGGCATCCAGGTGGATTACGCTCCCGTGGTGGATATCAATAACAACCCGGATAACCCTGTGATCAACGACCGCAGTTTTGGGGAGGATAAGCTCAAGGTGGCGCAATATGGTATTCAATATGTGAAGGGACTGCAGGACGAAGGCGTGATGGCCTGTGCCAAACATTTCCCCGGGCATGGCGACGTATCCGTGGATTCCCATTTTGACCTGCCCGTTATCAATAAAAGCAAGCCGGAGCTGGATTCATTGGAGCTCTATCCTTTCAGGGAGCTTTTTAAGGCCGGCGTCGGCAGTGTCATGATCGCGCATCTTTATATTCCCTCCATCGATAATACGCCCAATCAGGCTACCTCCCTTTCGGATAAGGCCGTCACGAAGTTGCTACGTAAAAAGCTGCATTATGAGGGTATAAGCTTTACAGATGCCCTGGAAATGAAAGGGGTAGCAAAATTTTATCCGGATGGGGAGGCTTCCGTGCAGTCCCTGGTCGCCGGTAATGATATGTTGTGTCTGCCGGGCGATGTGGCGGCCAGCCTGTCAAAGATCAACGAGGCATTGGCGAGCAAAAAACTAAAGTGGAAGGACATCGATACGAGGGTTAGGCGGGTGTTGTATGCAAAATATTATTACGGGCTGTCGGGGCACAAGCCTGTGGATACGGCGCATCTCACGGAGGACCTCAACGAAGGGGTAAAAAATATGCGGCGTCAGGTGGCGGAGAGTGCACTTACGCTGCTGCGAAATGAGGATGCCGGCGTATTCCCTTTTCAGACCCCGGCGGGCAGCGGTTCGCCGGCTGTAAACAGCCTGGTTGCCCCGGACGGCATTGGCCCCCGGGCATCCGTACAAAAGAAAAAGATCGCCTATGTCGGCATGGGGCTGACGGGTGATAATGAGTTCAGCCGGCGGATGCGCGCTGATTATAATGCCCACGTGTATTTCTTTGATTATTCCCTGGACAGCGTCAAAGCTGCGGCGGCGCTTCAGTTGTTGAACGATCGTTATGACGCGGTGGTGATCGGGCTGCATAATTATGCCCGTTTTCCGGCACGTAATTTCGCCATTAGCCGGCCCGCTGCCTGGTTATTACGACAGCTGCAGGAAAAGAACAAAGCTATCCTGCTTGCATTCGGGAACCCTTATGCAATGAAGAATGATTGCGATGCCCGAAATCTAATGGCATGTTACGAAGATGACGAGATCACACAAGGTGTTGCCGCGGACTGGCTGGCCGGCAGGTTTACGGCAAAGGGGCAACTGCCTGTATCCGTCTGTGAGGCATATAAAGCCGGTGCGGGCATTCTCCCCGCGAATCATGTACTGCCGGCGGCTGATCCCATGACGCTGGGGCTGGATCCCCAAAAGCTGGATAAGATCGACTCCGTCTGTAAAGAGGCCATCGACAAGCAGGCGGCGCCCGGGTGCGTGGTGCTGGTGGCGAAGGACGGTAAGATTGCTTATGAAAAGGCATTTGGCTATATGAGCTATGACAAGACAGAGCCTGTGTATACGGAATCTATCTATGACATGGCCTCCTGTACCAAGATCTGCGCCACTACCATGGCGGTGATGAAATTATACGATGAAGGCAAACTCGATCTGCAAAAGACGTTGGGGGATTATCTGCCCTGGGTAAGGGGAAGCAATAAGGAGTCGCTCAGGATCTTTGATGTATTGTTACACCAGGCAAGGCTGAATGCTTTTATCCCCTTCTATAAAGAAACGATCGACAGTACCCGCCAGGGTATTCCATTGCCGGGGATCTATGCGGCAAAGCCGGATAGTACGCATGGTATACGCGTGGCGGAGAATATGTACATACGCAACGATTGGGAGGATACACTGTACAAGCGTATCCTGGACAGTAAGTTAGGTCCGTCTGATAAATATGTCTATAGCGACAATGATTTTATCTTTATGGGTAAGATCGTGGAGGCCATCAGCGGTATGCCCCTGGATGAGTACGTACGGAAGACGTATTATGATCCCTTGGGTATGAGTTCCACTGGTTTTAAACCAAGAGAGCGTTTTCCCCTGGGACGTATTGCTCCTACCGCGCTGGAACCCATCTTCCGGCAGCAGCAGATCAGGGGCGATGTGCATGATCCAGGAGCCGCTATGTTTGGCGGCGTGGCGGGACATGCGGGGCTCTTCAGCGATGCCTATGACCTGGCTATCCTGGAACAGATGCTGCTGAATGGAGGCAGGATCAACGGGCATACTTTTCTTAAAAAGGAGACGATCGATTATTTTACGGCCTATCACAGTAATATAAGCCGGCGGGGACTTGGATTTGATAAGCCGGAGAAAGACAATGCGACGAGGAAGGAGCCGTATCCCTGTCTGTCGGCTTCTCCGCAGACCTTTGGGCATACGGGGTTCACGGGCACTTGCGTATGGGTGGACCCAAAATATGACCTGATCTTTATTTTTCTATCAAATAGGGTAAACCCGGTGGAGGCAAACCCCAGGCTATCGTCGTTGAGTATACGAGGGAGGATACAGGAGGCGGTGTATCAGGCGATGGGAGTGGATGAGGGGCGGCCGCAGAATGGACGGGATGTGGGGCGTGGGCATGCAAAGAGGGGGAAGAAGAAGAGGTGCTGTTAGATGTAGGTAAGAACCCTTAGTAGAAAAGTTTTAAAATTTTTGAGAAAAAGTGTCGCTAGTTTTGGCGGCACTTTTTTTATGGAGGGTAAATCGTGAGCAATGGAACTGGAAGGATATAAGATAAAAAGAGAGGAAGGGAATTTTATCTATTGGTTTTATAGCGAAGGGCCAAAGGGAAAAATTATCAAGACGATACAGTTCCAACATATGCTCGAGTATGGAAAAGATTTTTTTAATCTCGCTTTTGGAGATGTAGATGAGCATACAGGTGGGTTAAATGACAAGCCGATAACTAATAACGGAGATTACCAAAAAGTACTACTCACAGTTGCAAAGGTCGTATTGAATTTTATAAACTTTTGGCCAAGGGCGATCATCCAGGTAAAGGGGAATACCCTATCCCGTACGAGGTTGTATCAGATGGGAATAGGGGCCTTTTGGCTTGATATTAGTCAAGAGGTTGATATATTGGGAGAGCTGAATGGAGATTGGGTACCTTTTAAGAAAGGAGTGAACTATACTGGATTTCTAGTTTTCAAGAAAATAAGGTAGATTTATAATGACATGAAAACAAAGAAGAAAAGCAAAGCAGCAAAGTGGTGGGATGAACCCATAGAAGTGGTCAAGGGCATGCCTGATCTCAGGAATGACCCCTTCTTTGTCAAAAAAAGAGAAGACGCATTAGAGGCATTGCGTAAGAACCCTCCCCCTGAATGGCTTCTCAAAAGAGCACGCGGCGAAGACTAAGCTCTATCCTTTTTCCTTGGTTCCGGTATCTTCCCTTCCACATTCTTTTTATAGTACTTACAGGCCGGCTGTAACCCGCAAACCTCGCAACGCGGTGTACGCGCTACACAGATATATCTCCCATGCAGGATCAACCAGTGATGGGCCACATGCACCAGCTCGCGGGGAATAAACTCCAACAGTTGTTTTTCGGTAGCAAGGGGTGTTTTGGCGTTTACGGTCAGGCCGACGCGGGCGGAGACACGAAATACATGGGTATCCACGGCCATATTTGGCTGGTTATCCACCACGGAGGTAATGACATTGGCTGTCTTGCGTCCAACACCGGGTAATTCCACCAGCTCATCGACGGTCAAAGGCACTTCGCCATGGAATTTTTCCATCAGCATTTGCGCCATACCAATAAGGTGTTTCGTCTTATTGTTGGGATAAGAAATGCTTTTTATGAGGGGGAACAGCTCGTCAAAAGTAGCGTTAGACAAGGATTCGGCATCGGGATATCTCTCGAAGATCGCGGGCGTGGTCATATTAACCCTTTTGTCGGTGCATTGAGCCGAGAGGATCACTGCTACCAACAGCTGATAAGGGCTGTCATAGATCAACTCTGTTTCAGCATCGGGATTATGTTCCGAAAAGTAAGCCAGTACAAATTGAAAGCGTTCCTTCCTGGTCATTGTCATTGGGTTTCAATGACCGTAAAGGTATGGGGAATTCGATCAGTGCTGTACAGATTCTGTGGAAGTTTCCCGGGCGTAGTTTATGACCTTTAAGATCACTTCCGTGCGGGGCGATACCGTAATTTTATCGAGGCCTTCAGTTGAGGATTGTAATACCTGTAGTTTCTCGCGAAGCATCCAGTCTTCCTTGAGTGCAGTCTCTATAGCAACCGTCAATTCTGGGGAAGACTCTTTGTACAAATACAGCAAAAGATCCTCCGGTGTAAAGAGTGGCATAGGCAAAACCATTTAATGTCCTAATTGTTTTCCGAAGCAGTAAAAGTGAAACGTCCGCTAATTAAACGACGTTCGGGTACGCGTTATTGTCTTTTCACGGGAATTAATTAGATAGAAAGGCTAGTTTTAAAGCGTAAGACTCTAATTGTCAGTGTTTTGTGGATGGACTGGCTTCCCGGATCAGGAAAAGATCCTCGTTATCCTTTTTCATATGGTATTTTTCCCTGGCATATTTTTCCAACAGGGCGGGGTTGGATCTTAATTGTTCCAGCTCTTGCCGGGTGGTAGCGATCTGTTGCTCGTAATACTTTTTGCTGGCTTCCAGCTTTCTCAGCTCTTCCTTTTCCCGGAAATGACTGGTGATGAAGTCCCGGGCGTCAAAGAACAGTATCCATACGGTGAACCCCAGGGCCGTCAGCACGTATTTGTTCTTCAACCAGGCAGGAATATGGGCGAGAAACTTCATAAAAAAAATGACTCCGGGAAAATCCAAAGGTTTTCCCGGAGCACAAACTACAAATTATTTTTTGAATTTGATCCTTCCTTTGGGATAAATACCGCTGTCTCCCAGCTCTTCTTCGATACGGATGAGCTGATTGTATTTAGCCAGCCTGTCCGTACGGGAGGCGCTGCCGGTCTTGATCTGTCCGCAGTTGAGGGCTACTGCCAGGTCGGCGATGGTGGTATCTTCCGTTTCGCCGCTGCGGTGGCTCATAATGGTCGTATAGCCATGTGTTTGGGCCAGTTGAACGGCGTTGATGGTTTCCGTGACGGTGCCGATCTGGTTGACCTTGATAAGGATGCTGTTGGCCACGCCCCTGTCGATGCCTTTTTGGAGGATCTTGGTATTGGTGACAAACAGGTCGTCGCCTACCAGCTGTACTTTATTGCCGATGGCGTCCGTCAGTTTTTTCCAGCCGTCCCAATCTTCTTCGGCCATTCCGTCCTCGATGGAAATGATGGGGTATTTATTTACCCAACTGGTCCAATAGGCTACCATTTCATCGCTGGAAAGCTCTTTGCCGGTGCTTTTATAGAACTTGTATTTACCGTCCTTGTACATTTCGCTGCTGGCTGCATCCAGGGCGATGGCTACCTGTGTGCCGACCTTATAGCCTGCTGCTTCGATGGCCTGAAGGACTGTCTCGATGGCTTCTTCATTACTTTGGATGTCTGGTGCGAAACCACCCTCATCCCCTACGTTTGTGCTATAGCCTTTCTTTTTCAGAACGGATTTCAGCTGGTGGAAGATCTCTACGCCCCAGCGCAGACCATCGCTGAAGGTATCGGCGCCGATAGGGACGATCATGTATTCCTGGTAATCGATCTTATTGTCGGCGTGTACACCGCCATTGAGGATATTCATCAGGGGCATGGGGAGTACCGTGCTGTTCACTCCACCGAGATAACGGTAGAGCGGCAGTTTGCTTTCCTGCGCGGCAGCCTTGGCTACAGCCATGGATACGGCCAGCAGCGCGTTGGCGCCCAGTTTCCCTTTATTTTCCGTGCCGTCCATTTCGATGAGCCTGGCGTCCAGGGAGGCCTGTTCGTTCACAGGAAAGCCTATCAGCTGATCGGCAATGATATCGTTCACATTGGAAACGGCCTTTAACACTCCTTTTCCGCCATAGACGCTCTTGTCCCCGTCCCGGAGCTCAACGGCTTCGTGGATACCTGTAGAGGCGCCGCTGGGTACGGAAGCACGACCGCGATGGTTATTCTCGGTGACCACGTCCACTTCAACCGTTGGATTGCCCCGGCTGTCTAAAATCTGTCTTGCATGAATGTCAGCGATGTAGCTCATGATTGGTTCTTAGTTTTTTGTTTTGTGTTGGTGTTTGGTAGATTCGCCTGGTTCATAGTTTTCAGGTCGTGAGGTGCCGAAATATTTCCTCTAAGCTGCTGTTTTCACTTTGCAAAGAAACAATGTTCCAATTGTTCTGCAAAGCCAGCTCAAGCAATTGTTTTTTTAGTTCGCCTGTTTCTGCGGAGGTTAATTCCCATTCGTGGACAGATAGCTGCCGGACGGCTGTAACGTTTCTCAGCGTCTGTAACTGTGCCGCATCCAGCGTCTCTTTAAAGGCTACGCGGACGGCATTGCCCTGGTTGGTTTTTCTCAGCTGGCCAAGGGGGCTGTCGGCGATGAGCTTACCCTTGTTGATGATAATAACCCTGTCGCAGAGAGCTTCTACTTCCTGGAGGATATGCGAAGAGAATAATACGGTCTTGTTTTGTCCCAATTTTTTTATGGTATCCCGGATCTCGATGATCTGGTTGGGGTCCAGACCGCTGGTGGGTTCGTCGAGGATAAGCACTTCGGGGTCGTGCAGCAGCGCGGCTGCGAGGCCTACCCGTTGTTTGTAACCTTTTGACAGCTGCCCCAGCCGTTTTTTGTTTTCGGGGGTGAGTCCCACTGTGGTGATAACGGATTCGATCTTTTGCCGGCGGTCCGCAACGGCATGGACGTCGGCTATAAAGTCCAGGTATTCCCGTACGTACATGTCGGGATAGAGTGGGTTGGCTTCCGGGAGATAGCCTATTTTTTTCCGGGAATCCAGAGGACGTTGTTTTACGGGTATGCCACAGACGGAAACCTCCCCCCCGTCCTGCCCCAGGTAGCCCGTGATGATCTTCATGGTAGTGGATTTGCCGGCCCCATTCGGGCCAAGGAATCCTACGATCTCTCCCTGATCTACTTTGAAAGAAATCCCGTCTACTGCCTTTTGTTCCCCATATATCTTTACAAGATCCTTTATTTCAATCGACATGCGCTTGATTTACCCCGTAAAAGTAGGTTAATCCACCCTATTTTCTGTGTCATATTCCCCTTTCAGGGCATAATAACCAAACAAAACAAGGCCAATGGCAATGGGGATAAAGATCACGATAAAGGTACCCCACTGGACCTTTGTGCCGGGCAGGGGATTGCGGGCGATCTCGGAAATGCCCATCTTTATAAGATAAATAAGGGTTGCTATTCCCAGGATGATCCAAAGTACGCCTAATATTCTTTTGACTGCGTTCATATCGATTGATTTATTCGTTCACCGGCTGGGCTTTGGCCGGAATATAAACAGCCCCGATGATCAGACAGACGGCTATCACTACCACGGGATACCATAACCCCGACAGCTTATCACCGCTGATGGTTGTCAGCAACACCGCGATAAACGGGGTCAATCCCCCGAATACGCCATTGCCGATGTGATAAGGCAGGGACATGGATGTATAACGGATGCGGGTCGGGAATAATTCTACTAGGAAGGCGGCGATCGGTCCATATACCATGGTGACATAGATGATCATGAGAAAGATGATACCGATCATTTTCCAATAATCGGCCGTGCCCAGCTTTTTGCTGACTTCCGTCACTGGCTTAAGGCTGGTGTTCCCGGCTTCGTAGAGGGTATCTTTTTTTGTTTCGGTAATGATCATCCCATCCTCATAGTACCGGATCGTCGAGGAACTGCGCAGAAGGTTGCGGGTCTTGCCGACAAAGGCTGCACTGCTACGGATCTCTTTATTGGCGGTGACCTCTGTCCGCCCTGCCGGATCGGAGATGTTCAGCAATTGGCGGAACAGGTACTGGTAAGATAGAACGGCCAGGGCCATGCCGGTGATCATGATCCATTTACGCCCAACTTTGTCGCTCCATCCGCCGAACAGCAGAAAGAAAGGAGTGGCCAGTACGATGGCCACGATCAGAATGGTCTTTGCCTGGTCGAAGTCGATGTGACAGGTGGTTTCCAAAAAGGATTGAGCATAGAATTGACCGGTGTAGAAGATAACGCCTTGTCCCATGGTGGCGCCGAACAGTGCCAGCAGGACCATTTTCAGGTTAGTCTTATGGCCGAAGCTCTCTTTCAAAGGGTTGGCGGAGGTCTTACCTTCCGTGCGCAGTTGCTGGAATAGGGGGGATTCGCTCATCTTCAGACGTATGTAGATGGAGACGACTACCAGGATGATAGAAATAAGAAAGGGGATCCGCCAGCCCCAATCATTAAATTTCTCGATGCTCCGGGCCGGGTCCGCGTCCAGCAGGTGTCGGACGAGGAGGATCACGCCCAGGGAAACCAGCAATCCCACGGTGGCTGTGGTCTGTATCCAGGAGGTGAAATAGCCTCTGCGGCCTTGAGGGGAGTGTTCTGCTACGTAGGTGGCGGCGCCTCCGTATTCACCACCCAGGGCCAGGCCCTGCAAAAGGCGGAGTAATAGCACGATCAGGGGGGCCGCAAAACCAATGGTGTCATATTTGGGGACCAGCCCGATGGCAAAGGTAGAGCCGCCCATGATGATCAATGTCAGCAGAAAAGTGTATTTACGCCCGATCATATCGCCCAGCCGGCCGAAGACCAGGGCTCCAAAGGGGCGTACGATAAATCCGGCTGCAAAAGTTGCCAGGGTAGACAATAGGGCTGCCGTAGGATTGCCTTTGGGAAAGAATTGAGTGGAAATGACAGAGGCCAGACTACCGAAAATGTAAAAGTCATACCATTCGATGAGTGTTCCCAATGAAGAGGCTGTGATGATCCTGCGGATCCCGTTGGTGGATGTGGATGCCATGTGCTCGTTAGATGGTTGTTCGATGAATAGATGAATATTAAATTGTTGACCTGGATGGATATTCGTAAAATTTAATCCATCCAGGTCAAGGCGTTGATAATGGGCCTTCGGCCAAGACGACTGTGTCGTCTTTTGCTGAAACCGTTTGCGCAAAAAGCAAAGTAAATGTAAATAGTTGGCGATTAAATTCTAAATTTATGGCCCTTAATTTAATAAGTTGTTATCTACAAAATCTGCGATCGTCATATGAGCTATCCCTATCAGATAAGGTCGATGGAGCAATATCAGTCCGAGTATAAGAAAAGTATCGAGGACCCTGAAGCGTTTTGGGCGGGGATTGCCGAAAATTTCAGCTGGCGCCGTAAATGGGATAAGGTGCTGGACTGGAACTTCACCGATCCAAGGGTAAAATGGTTTTCCGGGGCGCAACTGAACATTACAGAAAACTGTCTTGACAGACATTTGGCTGAAAGAGGCGACCAGCCTGCGATCATCTGGGAGCCTAATGACCCGGAGGAAGACTACCGTATCCTGTCGTATAAGGAATTGCATTTCAAAGTATGCCAGTTTGCACAGGTGTTGAAGAACAATGGGGTTAAAAAGGGCGACCGGGTCTGTATCTATATGCCGATGGTGCCTGAACTGGCCATTGCCGTGCTTGCCTGTGCCCGTATCGGGGCCATTCATTCCGTGGTATTCGGAGGTTTTTCCGCCCAGAGCATTGCCGACAGGATACAGGACGCGCAGTGTAATCTCGTGATCACCTCGGACGGCGCTCACCGGGGGAATAAGGCTATTCCTCTGAAGTCCGTGATAGACGATGCCCTGGTGCAATGTCCTTCCGTAAAAAAAGTGATCGTGCTGACCCGTACCCGTGTTCCGGTGAGCATGATCAAGGGAAGGGATACCTGGTGGGAAGACGAGGTCAGAAAAGTAGAAACCCAGGGGAATCCTGCTTGTCCGGCCGAGACAATGGAGGCGGAGGACATGCTCTTTATCCTGTATACTTCCGGGTCGACGGGTAAGCCAAAAGGTGTTGTGCACACCTGTGGCGGATATATGGTGTATACCAATTATTCCTTTGTAAATGTGTTCCAATATCAGCCGGGCGATGTATACTTCTGTACGGCCGACATTGGATGGATTACGGGACACAGCTATATCGTGTATGGTCCGCTGAGCGCGGGTGCTACCACGCTAATGTTTGAAGGGATCCCTACGTATCCGGATGCGGGCCGTTTTTGGGACATTGTAGACAAGTTCAAAGTAAATATCCTCTATACGGCGCCAACGGCGATCCGTAGTCTGATGGGCTTTGGGCTGGACTATGTGAAGAATAAAGACCTTAGCTCGTTGAAGGTGCTGGGTACGGTGGGTGAGCCCATCAATGAAGAGGCCTGGCATTGGTACCATGAGAACATCGGGAAGGGGCGTTGCCCCATTGTGGATACCTGGTGGCAGACTGAGACGGGGGGCATCCTTATTTCCAATCTTGCCGGGATCACACCTCATAAGCCTGCACATGCCACCCTTCCCCTGCCGGGCGTACAGCCCTTGCTGGTGGATGAAAAAGGGGAGCCGGTACCGGGGGGTGATGCCGCTAAAGATGGCGTATGGCATGGCGCGGGGGCAACTGGCGAGCAGGCCGCAGGGAATCTCTGTATCAAATTCCCCTGGCCGGCCATTATACGGACGACCTATGGTGATCACGAGCGATGCCGGCAAACCTATTTTGCCACTTATCCGGGGCTTTATTTCACCGGGGATGGCGCACTGAGGGATGCGGAGGGTAATTACAGGATCACCGGAAGGGTAGATGATGTGTTGAATGTCAGCGGTCACCGCATCGGTACGGCGGAAGTAGAGAATGCCATCAACATGCATACAGGGGTAGTAGAAAGCGCTGTGGTGGGCTATCCGCATGATATCAAAGGGCAGGGTATTTATGCCTATGTTATTTTCAACGGGGATAAAAGCGATGAAGCCCGTGTCAGACAGGCTATTATACAGACGGTGGCCCGGATCATCGGCCCGATTGCCAAGCCGGATAAGATACAATTGGTCAGTGGTCTGCCCAAAACCCGCAGCGGTAAGATCATGCGGCGTATTCTGCGTAAGATAGCGGAGGGGGAAACCAGCAACCTGGGGGATACTACCACCCTACTGGACCCCGCTGTCGTAGAGGAGATCAAGGCTGGGAAATTATAGTCTTCCGGTTAATACTGAATGATGACTTTTGTGCCGATGGGGGCAATGCTATATAGCTCGTCCACGTCCTCGCATTTGAGGGAGATACAGCCATTTGTCCAGTTCTGATAGTTGTCCACCGTGATCTCATCGTGGGGCCAGGTCCCATGGATAGCGATGCCATCGCCAGGCCTGGCGGACTTGGGTATCAATCCCTTTGCCTTTCTTTCATTGAATTTGACCATATCCGCCGCGGTGGGATAATCCAGGTCCATGATCTTATCCCATTTTTCATGCGGTCTTTTCCGGACGATGTGGTAAATACCTTCGGGCGTCTTGCGGTCGCCTTGCATCATCTTGTCTCCCAGGGATTTGTTGCCAAAAACGGCGGGGTAGGTGGCATACCACCCCTGTCTGTCGAAAACCTGCAGTTCATAGCGGCTTTTTACGACCAGGATAAAGACCTCCCCTTCGGGATCAGGGTGGAAGAAGCGTTTGCGGACTGTACGGGTGGTGTCTTTAAATGCACAAAGGATGAACAGGAACAAACTTCCAAGGAGGATCTTTCGCAGCGTCATTTTCGGCAATTTTACCGTTGGACAACGACTGCAACAGTTGGTTTATTTCCAATGTGGAAAATTTTAACATATGAAAGGGGGGTAGGGGACAACCGGGGGCTGGGGCCACAAAACAAAAACCAGTGCCAGGAATGGCACCGGTTACTACTACACATGAGAACTCTAAAAGAATTCTCAGCTCATTTATGATGATGGTTACCAGTTGCCAAACCGCAGGCCTACGGTATAGGGCCGCTGATCCAATCCTTTCAGGAACATACTTTTAGTGGCATAGGAACCGTACAGTTTCAGCCATCCCAACTGTAATTCCCCGATCCAGGATATCTTCCATGGATCCATATCAAAGTCGTCGAATGTCTTATACTTACCGGTTTCCTTGCTCTTGAATTTTTGGCGGGAAGAATATCGATATCCAACGCTGGCGCCTACACTGAACCCATAATCCTGTCTTCTGTGTGGCGTAAAGTTAAAATTAAGCATAAAAGGGACAGTTACATAATCTGCGGCTAATTTATTCTTGCTATAGTTGATGGTGTCCATGACGACCATGGTCGGATTAGTATGGAATTTAATATTTTCCTCATAGCGGTAGTTATTCAGTTCGATGCCCAATCCGTATTTCAGGTTTACCACATGTTTGATGAGGTTCAGGCGCTGCATAAAGACCCAGATATTGACATTCACGGACTTGCCTGTCCGCAGGCGGAACCAGTCCTTGGTGGACCCGGGGGCAAAGGCCTGGGCGGAGGCAGACGAATAGTTCGTTTGATCGTTGTAGTTAGCAAAACCAAGATCCAGGATCCCCCAGTTGGTGCTGATATTAGAAGGCCGGTAGAAACTGCGTCTGTGGTAGATATGGATGGTGTTGTGATCGCTTCTGTCGATCTTCCCGCTCTTAACGATGATCAGGCTACCGACACGGATGGTATCTCCGTGGAGGGGGGCAGCCGTGTCTTTCAGGACCGTTGTGGTGTCATTTTGGGCATAGCCGGATAGGGTCAGGCACAGGCCTGCCATTAACAAGAGTCGCCTCATACATTTTGCTTTTTTGAAATGTTATTGGTTCATTGTAGTGCAAACTGAAAGCCTCCGATGAGCACTTTCCGGTCGTCATCCTCTGCCCTGCTGGCGGGTTTTTCCAGGGCCCTGGTTACCTTGCGGAAGATGCCGCGAAGCTTATTTTTCCTTGGAGAAAGGGGCTCTTCTATGGCGCCGTCCTCCGTATAAGCCACCGCATGGCTCAGCAGGGCCTCGGTAGCGAAAGATGTTTTCGGGTCCCGGGTGATCACTTTGGGTAGATCGGGATTGCCGATGGAAGTGTTAACCGCCGGTGACACCTTTACGCTGGCAATTGCTTTGTCGGGCGCGGGCAGGTCAACCTTTGCCAGCGCCGGCTCTGCTGTTGTTGTTGCTGATGCTGTCTCCTCATCATCGGGCTGTTTGCTTTTGTACAGGTGTAACGTATCAGCCGTATGGGGAGTTACAGCCACAAGATGTTTTTTTATAGCGGGCTGGACAGGAGATGATTTTTTATCAGCAGAGATACGGATGGGCTCCTCCGTGGGACGGGTCGCGTCAGCAAGGGTAGCGGCCTTATCAGGAGTTGAGGCTATCTTGCCGGAAGCAGAAGGAACTATAGGGGCCTTGGCTATGGGGGGAGTAACAGCGTTCCGAAAGGGGTGGAAGACCAACAGCCCTATGGCGCCCAGGACCAGGGCTGCCGCAGCTATACGGACGAACGGCAGCCAGGCTGTCCTCCTTTCTTCCCTCCGGTAGAGGGTTTTCTTATGGGGAAATACGATGGTCTTGTCTGGAATATTTACCGTCCGTTGCAGACGCTGCAACTCGACGCTCTTATCAGGATGCCGGTGTATGAATTGGGTCACAGCCTGTCTGGCAGGCTCATCCAATTCACCGTCGATATAAGAGAGGAACCAGCTTTCGTAGTTATTTAATGTGATCAGTGAAGGGCTCTCCTCATGTAGGAGCAACTCCTTGCCTGCAAAAACAGGTGTCTCGTCGGGGCGTATCCTGCATTGCAGCAGCAATTCCCATTCTTCCCTGAGATCAGGATGAGCTTCGACGAATCCCTCCACGGCCTCCCTCTCTGCCGGAGACAGCTCATTGTCTACGTACAGCAGGAAGAACTCCTCATAGTTATTACGTGTGATCATCAGGTTTATATTAAGTTTTCCAGGCTGACTAAATAATTTTTCAATTGGATACGGGCCCTGTGTAAATATACTTTTACCTGGCTTTCGTTGAGCCCGGTGATCTGCCCGATCTCTTCATAGGAATACCCTTCATAATCCTTCAGCAGCACCAGGGATCGCTGTGTCTCGTTCAACCGGGCCAGGGCTCGCTCCAATACCTTCTTCAGATCTTGCGCGGAGGACGTCCCCACTTTTGATCCTTCACTGAATGTTTCCCGCAACTGTACTCTTTTTACTTTCCGGATATGGTCGATCATCTGGTGATAGGCGATGGTGAAAAGATAAGATTTGCTTTTTACTGCATCGACCTCATGCCGGCATTTCCAGAGCTTTTCAAAAGCGGTCTGGACTACATCCCGGGCGTCTTCTTCATGACGGAGATTTTTCAGGATAAACCTGTAAACATTATCTGCATAATTTGTCACACAATCATTAAATTCTTTCTCGGTCATAAACAGTATCTATCATTAATTGAGCCCAATTGGCCTTTGGAAAAATTTAGGCCAATTGGGCCAAATCTTTAAAATCTGTCCTTTGGACAACGAACCTTCGGTCCGTTCTGGTAAAGTTACATTCATTCATACCTGTGGTACGAACAAGCGGGAGAAATGTTACAAAAAGGAAAAAAGATTGTTAATTCCTGGCGGACAGTAAGTTACGTGTGAGCGATTCCCAGAGGATAAACTCGGATTGGGCCTTTTTTTCGCAGGATTTATTACCCCCGCATTCGCTGCTGCGCTCACTTTCCGGCTCGGCCTTTTTTCGGGAATAGGAAAAGAGAACGAGGCTGGCTGCTGTTACCAGGATCAGGAGGGAAAGCCGGAGATAGGTTCTGGATCTCATAATTAGCCCGTTTCTCTTATAAGACGAAGGTAATTATTAATTTGTTACAATTCAGGAAAAAATACTCTTAGTTGTGCAACCCGTGAAAACTCAACTACTTACCTTTGGCATCTTAAAAAAGATCCTTTATGAATTCCTCCTTTGTCAAACGCATCGCCGCAGAGCTGGAAGAGATCAAGGCTTCCGGTCTTTTCAAATCCGAACGCATTATCACCAGCGCCCAGGGGGCGGAGATAATGGTAAATAATAAGAAAGTATTGAATTTTTGCGCCAATAATTACCTGGGGCTTTCTTCTCATCCCAAGGTGATCGAGGCCGCCCATAAGGCTATCGATGCCAGGGGATATGGCATGAGCAGCGTCCGTTTTATCTGCGGGACGGAGGATATTCACAGAGAGCTGGAGCAGAAGATCGCGGCTTTCCTGGGAACGGAGGATACCATTTTGTACGCAGCTGCTTTTGATGCTAATGGAGGTGTCTTCGAACCATTGTTCGGGGCAGAGGACGCCATCATTTCCGATGAGCTGAACCATGCGTCCATCATCGATGGCGTACGTCTTTGCAAGGCGCAGCGTTTCCGGTACAAGCACAACAACATGGAGGACCTGGAAGAGCAATTGAAGGCCGCGCAGAGCGCCCGTAGCAGGATCATCGTGACGGACGGGTCTTTTAGCATGGATGGCACCATCGCTCAATTGGATAAGATCTGTGATCTGGCAGACAAATATGACGCAATCGTCATGATCGATGAATCCCACTCCTCCGGTTTTTTAGGAAAGACTGGCAGGGGCACGCATGAATATCGCGGCGTCATGGGGCGTATCGATATCATCACCGGCACACTGGGAAAGGCCCTGGGCGGCGCCAGCGGTGGATTTACCAGCGGCAGGAAGGAGATCGTTGAGATGTTGCGTCAGCGCAGCCGGCCATATCTTTTCTCCAATAGCCTTGCGCCTTCCATTACCGGGGCTTCCATCGCGGTGCTCGATATGCTGAGCGAAACGACGGAATTGCGGGATAAACTGGAATACAATACGAAATATTTCCGCAAAAAAATGACAGAGGCGGGTTTTGACATCCGGCCCGGGGATCATCCTATCGTACCCATTATGCTGTATGATGCAGTGGTCGCACAGAATTTTGCCGCCAGGCTGTTGGATGAAGGTATCTACGTCATCGGCTTCTTCTACCCTGTCGTAGCAAAGGGGCAAGCACGGATCAGGGTGCAGCTGAGCGCCGGTCATGAACAGGAGCACCTGGATAAGGCCATTGCAGCCTTTGCCAAGATCGGCAAGGAATTGGGGGTGCTGAAGAACTAGCGCAAGAAGGCCACCATGCTGATCTCCACGTTGACATTCTTTGGCAGGCTTTTGACCGCATAGGTTTCTCTTGCCGGGAAATCACCTGTAAAATACTTTCCGTATACTTCATTGACGTGCCCGAAATGGCCGATGTCACTGAGCAGGATGGTCGTCTTTACCACGTGACCAAAATCCATGTTTGCCGCGGAGAGGATAGCCCTGAGGTTATGCATGACCTGGTGTGTTTCCGCAATGATATCATCCGTGGTTTTTACGTTACCCGTGGCCGGGTCGATGGCTATCTGGCCGGAGATGAACAGCATGTTGCCCGCCAGGACGGCCTGGCTGTAAGGACCGATAGGGGCCGGGGCGTTGGGGGTGGTGATGATTTGCTTTTCCATAGGGCTGCAAGGTAAGGCTTATATTTGCAGGTATGGGTAAAATCGTTGTCATTGCGGGGAAGACCGAGGCAAAAGAATGGCTGCCCCCCCGGCTGGGGTCGGAGTGGGAATGTATATGGGCGGAGGATGTGACCGAACTCGAGCAGCATGGAGATGCTGACCTGTTCATGGATCTGGATTTCACGACGGAAGAAGTTCGTATCCGGCAATTGAGCCGGCTGCTGCCTGCTCCTGTAATGGTCAATGCCGTCATACCAACTTTGAAAGACATCGGCCAGCCCTTTATCCGGATCAATGCATGGCCCGGGATGCTGGAAAGAAATATTCATGAGCTGGTAATGACATCCCAGCCACATGAAAAGATGGAGGCGCTATATCGGCAGCTACAACTTTCCTATCGAATCGTACCGGATATTGCCGGCATGATCAGCGGAAGAGTACTGGCGATGATCATCAATGAAGCGTACTACACTCTACAGGAAGAGGTCAGCACAAAAGAGGAGATCGATATCGCGATGAAGCTGGGAACAAACTACCCGTTTGGCCCGTTTGAATGGAGTGAAAGAATAGGCCTGGAAAATATTTATGATCTTCTTAACAAATTGAGCTGGACAGATAAGCGGTATACGCCTGCGAGGGCTTTGAAAGAAGCACTTTTGTATTAAAATGTGATTAAAAAATAATTGAAGGAATAAGCCCATGGCATTGATCCTGAACATCGACACGGCGACGGAACGAGGAGGTATTTGTCTTGCTAAAAAAGGCGAGCCATTAGCAATGGCTGTGAACCCTGAGCAGAAAGATCATGCGTCCTGGTTACATCCTGCAGTGGAAAAAATAATGCATGATACGGGGTATGGAATGAAGGATCTGCAGGCGGTGGCTGTTACGGCAGGGCCCGGATCTTATACGGGCCTGCGCGTTGGAATGGCCGCTGCTAAAGGGTTTTGCTATGCATTGGGTATTCCGCTGATCACCGAGAATACGTTGAAGGTAATGGCCCTGGCCGCAAAAGAACAGACGCCGTCCGATGGGCTATTATGCCCGATGATCGATGCGCGCCGTATGGAAGTGTTTACAGCAGTCTACCAAAATGATCTGGAAGAGGTGATGCCTACTGTCGCCATGATCGTGGATGAGCGTTCATTTTCCTCATATTTGTCAAATAGACAAATGTCGTTTTTTGGCGGTGGCAGTTATAAGTGTAAACCTATAATCACTGCATCCAGCGCGGCTTTCATTGAAATTAATTATCATCCCGGGTATCTGGGTATTCTATCTTTTTTACGATATTTACAACAGGAATTCACCGGACTGGCCTATAGTGAGCCCGCTTATACAAAGGAATTCTACACTCATACAAGAAAATGACTATATTATCATATTGACAAAATTTGGCCTTTTTTTTTAAATAGTAGCACCTAAATTTGTCTGATCCGTCTCGTATCTTCTTGAAATCCTTAAAATGGTAATCGCTCATGAGTTTAACGATGAACAACAATAACTATTGGATGGTAGTAAATGCAGAAGGCTCTGACGGGGCTCCTGTAAAAGTTGATTTTTTGAATCTTAAGAAAGGGGCACTGATCCTTAGAGCGCTGAATCACAAATTACGTCAGCAGATCATCCGCCTCCTGGATGAGAACAAAAAGTTAACCGTAACGGAAATCTATGTTCATCTCCGCCTTGAACAATCTGTAGCATCCCAACACCTTGCTATCCTGCGCAGGGCAGGCATTGTAAAGACGCAGAGAGATGGAAAATTCATCTACTACATCATCAACCACGACAGGCTGGGAGAGATCATGAAATGCGTCGATGAGCTGATCGACTAACGTCAGCTTGCTGACCCTCTTATCGGCAAATAATCGCTAATTTTGTAGCCATAATACAAGTTATGGCTATGTTTATTAAGCAATTATACACCGGATGTCTTAGTGAAGCAGCTTATTATATCGACAGCGAAGGAGAAGCCGCCATCATTGATCCCCTGCGGGATATCGATGCATATCTTCAATTGGCGAAGGAGAGAAAGGCAACGATCAAATACATTTTTGAAACCCACTTTCATGCTGACTTTGTAAGCGGCCACCTGGACCTGGCCAAGGCTACCGGTGCGCCCATCGTATATGGCCCCCGTACTGAGACGCAATTCCCTATTCATCTTGCAAAGGACGGAGAGAAGTTTAGTCTGGGCAATATCACCATCGAAGTGTTGCATACGCCTGGTCATACCATCGAGTCCACCTGTTACCTGGTACGGACAGAGGAAGGGAAACCCCATGCCCTTTTCAGCGGTGACACATTATTTGTAGGTGACGTGGGCCGCCCCGATCTCAGCAGCGGAAATCTGAATAAAGAAGAACTGGCGGGAATGTTATATGACTCTCTCAGCAGTAAAATATTGCCACTGCCTGACGATGTGATCCTCTATCCTGCTCATGGGCCCGGCAGCAGCTGTGGGAAGAACCTTGGTCCTAACACATACAGCACCATCGCGGATGAAAAGGAAAGTAATTACGCTTTGAAGGAGCAGACCAGGGATGAATTTATCAAGGCAGTGACAGAGGGGCTGGATGCGCCACCCAGCTATTTTCACATCAACGCACGGATCAATAAGGAAGGATACGAAAGCCTGGACGATGTACTGAAGACAGGGCTTACCCCTCTGGATGTCCCGACCTTTCAGCAGCTGGCAAAAGACGAAGATACCATCGTATTGGATACGAGAAAGGCCACTGACTTTACCGATGGGTTCATTCCCGGCGCTATCAGCATCGGACTGGACGGCCGCTTTGCCGAGTGGGCTGGTAGTCTCCTGCCTTTTGACAAATCCATCCTGCTGGTGACGACCCCGGGAGAAGAAAAGGAGAGTGTAGTAAGACTTGCCCGTGTAGGCTTCAACAAGATAAAAGGGTATCTCGACGGAAGCTTTGCCGCCTGGCAGCAGGCAGGATTACCCATCGATATGGTGATCGACGTAGAAGCCGATGAGTTGGCGATGGATATCCCATTTGATGAGAACCTGCTGGTGGTGGACGTGCGGCGTGAGACGGAGTTTGCGGATGGGCATATCAAGGGCGCGCTTAACCTGCCTTTGAACGATCTGACAGATCCGGGTAATATGGCCAACCTGGAGGAACATTACAATATCTATGTGCACTGCGGGGGCGGCTATCGCAGTATTATAGCGGCGTCGCTGCTCAAACGCCAGGGCATCCATAATATACGCAATGTAACCGGCGGCTGGAGCAAGATCAAGGATCAGAAGGGCATCGAGATCGAAAAGGAGAACAGCGTGCTGAACTAGAGCGCTACGATGCCATTGCGGATGGCATAAAGCACCAGCCCCACTCTTGTCTTTACATTCAGCTTTTCGAAGAGGGTATCTCTGTATCCATCGATGGTACGCGGACTTAGGTACATCTGTTCGGCGATCTCCTTATAGGTACATTCCGTACACGCCAGTCTTAGGAACTCCAGCTCACGATCATTCAGTCTTAGCACATGACGCACCTGATGATCGACAGTTTCCATCGTGTTGATGGTGTGTATCAATTTGCCGGTGACCATTTCGGAGTAATAGAAACCTTTTGTGACGATGGACTCCAGGGCCACCTTCAACTCGGCCGGGTCGATGTCCTTAAGAATATAGCCTTTTACCCCATTTTTCAACATACGGATGATAGAATTATCCGTGTCGTACATTGAGAGCGCCAGGATCCTTATTTCCGGGTGGTGCCGCCGTATCCACAAGGCCGTCTCATATCCATCCATATCAGGCATATTAATGTCGAGCAGGACGACATCAGGGAGCGTACGTGGCTTTAGCTGCCGGATAAAATCATTGCCATTGCCGGCTTCAAACAAAACGGAGTATTCTCCAAAGCTCCGTATAAGATTGGCTAATCCGTTGCGTAACAGTACATGGTCGTCAACTAATGCGACCGAGGGTTTGAGATTCATTCCGAATGAGGTTTAGGTTCTGGTATTAGCGTTTTCAACAGGCACGCTGAGAACGACACTTGTTCCTTCGCCAAGTGTGCTGCTAATCTGGAACCCTGCCCCCATCAACTTGGCCCGGTTGTACATATTCTTGATACCGAGGCCATAAGATGTGTCGTGATTTAGAGGAGTAAGATCAAATCCCTTTCCATTGTCTGTTATAGTAAGTGTAAATTCTTCCGGACTGTATTGTAAATGTATTATAATTTTTTGAGATGCAGAATGTTTAATAATATTGTTCAAAGTTTCCTGTATAATGCGATAAACGATCAGTTCTCGTTGTTTATCAAGCGGGTAGGCTTTCCCATCCGAGTCCAGGACGGTGTCATAATCCCCTGATTTGCGGATCATTTCCAATTCATGTTCGATGGCCCTTGTCAGTCCCATATCGGCTATATAATCCGTGCTGAGGCCATGGGACAGGTTGCGAAGATCGTAGATGGCCTGGCCCACCAGTTTTTTTGAATCACTGATCTTTTGCTCCAGACTGGTCGGTTGAGAAGGGTCCATGGTGGAGAGGTTCAGCTTGGCCAGACTGAGCATCTGGCCGATGTTGTCATGTATCTCCAGGGAGATATGTTTGAAGGTTTGTTCCTGTATCTCCAGTTGGCTCTTCAACAATTCCCGCTCATATGACAGCCTAAGCTGCTCCCTCTCCCGTAGCAGTTTGCGATGACGATTTCGATAAAGAAATAAAAAGGAGATCATCAAAGCGCCTAATAGCAATAATGTACTCGTTCCTGCAATCAATGTGATAATGATTTCACGAGATTCCGTTGGCATAGAAACGCTATTATAAAGCAGGAATAAAGTATTAATATAAGATTATTATTAATGCTTAGGAAAAAATCCTTGCCTGTAGCGTCATTCTTCAGGAGATTGAATAATAGGTCAAACGACAGGTCGCCCAAATGAAAGAACAGGATGCCAGTTCCAATCCAGAACATAGGTTCCCTGCTCAACTCTCCTTCCAGCGGGTGGAGTAGCAACTCGTAGAAAAAAAGACAACACAAAACGATCATGAATAAATTGCCTACCACGACGGTGTAGGAATGAAATTGAGTAAAGCCTTGTATGAACAGGAGGTTTAACAACACTAATATGGGATAGACAGCCATAAACCGGAGCGCCAGTTTTTTAAAGGCTGGATTACGCAGTGCGAGTGAGAAGATATAGGCATAAAAGACAAATTCCAGGGTCGTGGAGATATTGAACAGCCAGCTGTTCTTTTGATGCAGTACCCAGGCCATATAGTTTCCTATCAACTCTACGGCCACAATAAAAAAAAGAAAGAAAGGGAACAGGCGGAATGCCGTTCCCTTCAGATATCGCCATGTCAGGATACTTACTATAAAAGCAGCCAGCTCGAAATATATAAAAATTGGCAGATGTGACATAGGTGAATTTTATACTACGAATGGATCAGGATCCGGGTGGTGGTTCCGTGGGACAGTTAGGCGGGCACAGACTGCCGTGATCATAACCTGTACCGCCATCATCGAGCGCAACCATGGTACCAGGAGCGACAGGCGGAAAAATATCATTGTGGCTGCCGTCGGACCCTGTCACCGTCGGGATCATTATGAGGGTCACTTTTCCCTTATAGGCCGGGTCGGGCGTGCCTGGGATATCCACGTCGGAAGGATACTTCCCGAAATAGATCCGGATACCATCGCCGGCAGATGCTGAGATCAGGGCCTGTATGTCGGCGATGGCGTCAAGGGAGAACCAGACGGCTCTCGTTTTGTCGGGGGGCCACCCCTCTTCGTTCTTATAGGTGCCGATAAGTTGTTGTGCGACGGCAGCAGTGATCCTGCTTCCGCCATTAGTGGAGGATGTCATAAAATGAAGGTTTAAATGGTTAACAAATAGAGTGTGAATGTAAGGACAAACGGCCGGAGAAATGCACCCGATCTGCACCCGTTATTTCACCCTATTTTGATGTTATTCCGTCGGAGGGTTTTTACTAATCCACTTAGCTGCGTAATCATTTTTCCAGGTGTGTTTCCACCGCCGGTGGCTCCAGAGCCACATGTCGGGGTTACGGCGAATGACGTCTTCCAGGAAACGCACGTAGTTGTGGGTTAGCTCCCCTTCTGAAAGACAGCTTGCCTCCCGGCACCCAAGCGTCAGCGTAGCATGGTAATAACCACGCCGGGGTTTTTCGATATAGGCAAAGACCACCGGTAATCCGCAATTACGGGCTCCTTTTTCGGGGCCATTGACAAATGGAGTGGGGTGTCCAAAAAAATCCAACCACCAGGCTGTTGCGGGATTTGACGGCGCCTGGTCCGCCACCAATGCCAGCAGGTATTGGGAATTTAGATGAGGTTGGATCGCCTCGCGCATATTGGTGGCCGGCAGAAAAACATTCCCGCTGCGGGTACGGAGCCGGTAGAATAGCTTTTCGAAGAATTTATTTGTAATGGGTTGGTATACGACCATGATCTTATAGTCCGTCAGATCTGTCAGCACCAACTGGCCCCACTCCCAGTTAAAAGTATGACCCAGATGCACCTGACAGCTAGCCCCCGTCTTGTATAATTCATGGAGAACGCTGGTATCCATGGTAAATCTTTTTTTCAGGAAGCGCCGGCTCGCCGACAACAGCTTGATCACTTCTATAAAAGAATCGATAAGATTGCGATAAAACTTTTTTGCGATACGGGTGCGTTCTGCATTTGTTTTTTCGGGGAAGGCGCGCTGCAGATTGGCCATCACTACTTTTTTCCTATATCCGAATACATAGTATACCAGGCCGTAAATACCGTCGGCCACCATGTATAGTATACGCATGGGAAGGAGGGAAACCAGATAGAGAAGTCCATAAAAGAAATAGTACATTGTAGGGGGTGGGTTGTTGAGGCTAAGATATATTAATCTATCCACATGTCCCTGTATTCCTCTTTCCATACGGCCTTCCAGCGCCGGTGGCTCCAAAGCCAAAGGTCCGGGTACTCGCGGATGGCATCTTCCAGTATCCTGCAATAACGACGGGTCAGCTCGCCCTCGGGTAAGGCGGCGGGATGATCGGACAAGGTAGTAAGGAATACCCGGTAATGTCCTCTGCGGCTTTTATAGAACTTTACAAATACGGCGGGTATGTCGGCGATACGTGCCCCCCGTTCAGGACCGCGAAGAAAGGATGTGGGACGACCGAAGAAGTTCAGCCAATAGGACTGTTCCGAGTTTGCCGGCGCCTGGTCCGCCACCAGCGTGAGCAGGTATTGGGTATTTCGATAAGGGATGATGGCCCGCTGCATACGGGTCGAGGGAAGAAGGATGCTGCCGGTGCGTCCCCGCAAATGCAGAAAAAGTCGCTCGAATATCTTGTTCTCCACCGGCATGTAGGCCACGATAAAAGGATACCTGCAGATAAGAGGCATGGCTACGTTGGCGACTTCCCAGTTGAAGGTATGCCCCAGATGCAACTGGCATTTGCGTCCTTCGTCATAAAAATTATCCAGTATCTCGGGGTTGTCGATGACAAAACGCTGTTTAATATAGGCGTGGTTGGCGGACAACAGCTTGATGGTTTCGATAAAACTGTCGACGAAGTTGCGGTAGAATTTCTTTTCGATCCGGATGATCTCCTCTTCCGTCTTTTCCGGGAAGGCCATCCGGAGATTGCTTCTTGTCACTTTACGGCGATAGCCTATGACATAGTACAGTAACAGGGAAAGTACATCAGCCATCGGGTACAACAGCCACATGGGCAAGAGGGAAACGCCGTATAGAATTCCATAAACTACATAATACATAAACAGCGATCTACGGTGTATTAATCCAATTTTTTGCTTCCTGTTCGATATGATGAAGGTCGATCTTTACATGAAATTTATTCCGCAGGTGCCTGGCAAGCGCATCCGCGGCGTAGACACTCCGGTGCTGACCACCCGTACACCCGAAATTGACGGACAGGCTGTCAAAGTCCCTCTTTATATAGTCCTCTACCGCTATGTCTACAATGTCGTAGATGCTGTTGAGGAACTCGGGCATTCTTGTCTGTTGTTCCAGGAAGTCCTTTACAGTCTTGTCCCGGCCTGTGAGTGCCTTGAACTCCGTGATCCGTCCGGGATTCAGGATGCCCCTGCAATCGAACACGAAGCCTCCCCCATTCCCGCTGGGGTCCACGGGTATCCCTCCTTTTTTGTAGGAAAAGCTGTTGATATACACTACCAGCGGGGTCTGTTCCGTGGCCCGCAATGGCTCAAAACGTTTGATCACATCATCTTCCACCATCAGCCCCAGCAGACGTTCGAATTCCGGCAGGACGATACCCACCTGCTTATGCGTGAGGAACCACTTGCAATTACGGAGGGCCAGCGGAATGCTGGTGAGAAAATGCGCTTTTCGTTCGAAGAGGCCCCGGAACCCATAGGCGCCCAGCACCTGCAGCAGACGTATCAGCACATAGCCGTTGTACTGGCTGACAAAACGCAGCCGGTCGATCTTTTTCCCCAGGAGCTCTTCCACGAAGTCCATATAGTGCTCCAGCAGGCTATTCTTCCATTCATCCGGCAGCTCGGCTTTGGCCTGCCACAGCATGGAGGCCACATCGTACTGAAGGGCGCCTTTCATCCCCCCCTGGAAATCGATGAAATGCGCCTGTCCTTCCCGGATGAGGATATTCCGGCTCTGGAAATCCCGGAACATAAAATATTTATGATCCACGTGTGTAAGATAGGTGCTCAGCGCTTCAAAGTCGTCGATGAGCTTTTCCTTATCATAAGGTATCTGAAGGGTGTCTAAAAAATAATATTTAAAATACAGCAGATCGCTGAGTATAGCCTGTTTGCCAAATTCCCTGGAAGTGATCGACCAGCTGTAGTCGAGGCCGTCATCCCCTTTTATCTGCAACCTTGCCAGCTCCTGCAGACTTTGTCGGAACAAGGCATAGACATGATCGTTGCGTCCATGCTTTTCCAGCTCGTTCAAGAGGGAAACGTCCCCAAAGTCTTCTTGTAAATAGATGGTGTAAGGTTCATTTACTATATAGATCTCCGGAACGGGGCAGCCCCTGGCCCGGAAGTGCCGGCTGAAATGAACAAACGTGCGGTTTTCCCGCACGTTGTCGTTATAAGTAGCGATATATGATCTCTCGGCCGTACGGATGCGAAAGTACATCCGGTTGCTGCCGGATTGGGGTATCTTTTCCAGTCCGGTGATGGGAGAAGGATCGTAGGTGCGGAATAATTCCCGGATGTCATCGATGGTTGTTGTCATAATAGATTTCTGGGGCGTAAAAATAAAACTATTATGACGGAAAACCTACTGACTCAGACCTCCCCCCTGGGTCCCCACCCGCTTGCTTTCATCTTCATCCCCTGTCTTTCGTTGACGGGCTGCTTTCACCTGGGTGTTTCCAAACCGGTAGGTGAAGTTCAGCTTGAACTGACGGCTCTCAAAGCCGCCGCTGGCGCGGACGTACTGACCGGCGAATTCGCTGGTAGAAGTCCAGCGGAGGGTAGCGAAGATGTCGCTGACCGACGCTTTCACGGTGGCATTACCTTTCAGCAGGGTCCGGGAAAGACCGGCGTCCACGCTCCAGATGCTCTTGGTCTTGAAAGTACCCTGCCAGAGAGATGGCGAAGTAAAGAAGCCGCTGATCTCTCCCGTCCAGACCTTTGCAAAACGAGCGGTCTGCTGTGCATATACATTACAGGCGAAAACATTCGCATCTACTGTCCTGCCTTTCCCGAAATTGGCCTTGTACAGGGAGTAATAGGTATTTACGTTGGCAAACACACTATACCATTTGTATTGGAATGGATAGCTGATGTTGAGGCTGGTGATATCCTGAGTAGCCAGGTTCTTCTTGGAAATAAAGGACTTCGACAGTTCTGTGGTGTCCACCAGCATAGTAAATACATCTTTTACATGGCTGTAGTTCAGGGTGGTGGTCAACTTGAACTTATACATATACGTAAGACCTATGCTATTGGTATATTGCGGCCTCAGCTCAGTGTTGCCCTTTTGAAAAGTATATTCGTCCAGTTTGAACTCGAAGGGGTTAAGGTCCTGGTAGGCCGGCCGGTCTATACGCCGGCTGTAGCTGAGGGTCCATTGCTTCATCGGGTTCTTATTATAAGTAACGGCGCCGCTGGGGAAGAAATTGGTATAATTACGTTTGAAGGTAGAGTCGTAGGTGACGAAGCCGCCCCCGGTGCTTGAATATCCGGTGGAGGTCCCCTTTATATTTGTATTCTCCACCCGCAAGCCGGCCTGGAATACCCAGCCCTTTAGAGTCCGGTTGTAATTAGCGTAGACGGCATTGATATTCTCCTTATAGTCAAAGTCATTGCTGTGGAGCGTATCCTTCACTTTTACCAGATGGCGAATAGTATACTGCTCGAAGTCGTTGCTGGTGGTGACATAAGAAGCCTTGAAACCCAACCCCAAACGTCCCTTGGCAAAATTTTGCTCATAGTCGGATTTGAGGCTGTAGATATCGATCTTGCTGGGGGACAGCATCTCGTAAATATTGCTGTCCTTCCTGCCCGGGTCTTTGGGATAAGTATAGATATTCGGCTGGAGCTGATCGTTTGTTATACGGTAAAGCCCATAGTCGGCGTCTACGTTCAGCTCATGACCGCTGGTGTCTGCGTACCGGTAGTTCATATTGAAGTTGGTATTGTCCCTTCTACCCTTACTGGAGTTGTTGGCATTCAATGTCCGGTAAAGTTCTCCGGTAGGGATATATGTGATCGGCGTGCTGCTGGAAACCTGGTTGCCGGGGTCAGCGTACGTTCCGCTGACGATGACCCCCAGAGTGCTTTTCTTACTTACAAAGTAATCCATGCCTGCCTTGAAGTTGTGGGTGTGAGTAGTGGATTTTGTTACGGAATACTGATTGAATAAGGTATCCAGCTGTTTACGATACAGGGAGAGGTGCCATTGAGAAGGATTGTCGTTATAGCTGTAGTTACCAAATACATTGATGTTCTTATCCCTGTGATTAAGGGAAAACCCCGCATTGTACTTGGAGTAAATACCTACACCATAACCTGCATTCACGGTACCATTAGTGCCGAATGATTTGTTCTTCTTCAGCCGGATATTGATGATGCCTGCATTGCCTGCCGCCTCGTATTTGGCCGAGGGATTGCTGATGATCTCGATGGATTCGATGGAGGAGGATTGAATGGTTTTGAGATATTCCGCCAGGTCTGTGCCGGATAAGGGCGTGGGTCTTCCATCTATAAAGACCTGCACTCCATTCTTCCCGCTGACACTGAGGTTATTGTCCTTATCCACCGTGACACCGGGAGATTTTCTGAGTAATTCCAGCGCATCCTGTCCTACGGCGTTGACGCTACCCTCTACATTGAGCACGATCTTATCAGCCTTTACTTCCACGACAGGTTTGCGGGAGGTAATGACGACTTCTTTCAGGTCTGCAGCGGCCTTGATAAGGCTTATCACAGGCGCATTGGTCGTGCCTTCTCCGCTGACGGCGAAAGTGGCTGTGTTTTGAGGGGTGTAGCCTACGTGAGAGATATTGATAAAATAGTTACCCGCGGGGATATCTTTGAATTCGTATTTCCCGGATGCATTGGATACACCCAATTTTACTACGGAAGAATCTTTTGATTTTTTAAGGGCGATAGATGATCCGGCTAATGGCCGTCCCTGATCATCTTGTGAAGTTCCATTTATTTGTTGTGCGCGCACCAGGGCACACGTCAGACAGGAGATCAGCAAAAGTGTTAGTGTTCTCATTTGAAAGTTAGTTTATATTCCCGTTTCATGGCAAGGTCCCGTTCACTATGCATATTCTTAAAGGGAAGGATCTTTGTTTTTAGTCGCACAAAGCTAGCCTGTTGTTACAGCCCTGGAAAGAGTCTTACGGTGAGCGGAAGAAAATACTCGGTGAATGGTATCAAAAGAGCGATGAGTTGCATTTACCTTTTTTAATATACTCATCGGGGGGAGAATGTCCGGAAAATGGATATCGGGAAATATAATCCATTTTCCGGAAAAATTTAATGATGGGCCTTTCGGCCAACGAACCGGAGGTTCGTTAGGGACAATATAGAATGATGAAACATGCTATCTTTATGTCAGGCAATGGATTATATCAGGGAATATAAAAGCTTTATCAATAGCCATAACCTCAACGGGGCTATACGCATTACGGTGGGGATCACGTTTCCCGCTATCCTGTTGGGTTATTTCAACAATCTTTCCGCAGGCATTGCTGTATCCATCGGCGCTATGTGCGTAGCCAATACGGATAACCCGGGGCCGATACATCATCGCCGCAACGGCATGGTGGCCTGCGTGATCATTATTTTTATCGCTTCTTTACTGACAGGGCTGGTTTCCGGCTCGGGTCTGCTTACAGGCATCCTGGTCTTTATCTTCTGTTTTATCTTTTCCATGATGGGCATTTACGGCAACCGGGCCAGCTCCATCGGTGTCAATGCCTTGCTGGTCATGGTATTGAATATCGACAGACCTCATCACGGATGGGAGAGCCTTATCAATGCACTGTATATACTGGCCGGGGGGACCTGGTATACTGTGCTCAGCCTGTTGTTGTATAGTTTCCGTCCTTACAAGCTGATACAACAGGCGCTGGGCGATTGTATCGAGTCCACGGCCGATTATCTCCGTATCAAAGCTTCTTTTTATGGAAGAGAAGTGGATTATGACAAAAGCTACCGGCAGCTGGTCGAACGGCAGATCGACCTGCATGGGAAACAGGAGCTCCTGAGGGAGCTGTTGTTCAAAAGCCGGGACATCGTAAAAGAGTCCACGCATACAGGGCGGGTGCTCGTCATGATATTCCTGGACATTGTGGATCTTTTTGAAAGGGTGATGACCTCGCAGCAGGACTATCAGATGCTGCACCACACCTTTGACGAGAGCGGGTTGCTGTCAGCATTCCGGGAACTGATCCTGGATATGGCCATCGAGCTGGATGAGATCGGTATCGCTGTCAAGAGCGGCAAGCCTTCGGTGGAAACGCCCCATCTCTCTTCCCGTCTCAAACAACTGAGGGAGTCGTTTATCCGCTACCGCGACCAGCATCGCAATGCGGAAAATGTGGAAGGTTTTATCGGGCTCCGTCATATACTGGAAAGTATGGAAGACATTGGGGACCGTCTGCATACCCTGCATGGATATACCACCTATGACCGGCGGTTGGGAAAAGACGTTCCTCCGACCCTTGATTATGAACAGTTCATCACACACCAGGACATCGATAAAAAACTCATTTTTGATAATCTTTCCCTGCGCAGCCATATTTTCCGGCATTCTCTCAGGGTAGGCATTGCGACGATCGCGGGCTATATTATCTCGGTTTTTTTACCTTTTGGACACGGATATTGGATATTGCTGACCATTATTGTGATCCTCAAGCCCGCATATAGCCTTACCAAGAAAAGGAATTGGGAGCGGCTGATGGGTACGCTGGCCGGTGCATTGGCGGGCTTGCTCATCCTGTATTTTATCCATGACAGAGATGTGTTGTTCGTCCTGATGATCCTGTTCATGATCGGGACGTACGTTTTTATACGGACAAATTACCTTATCAGTGTGACAGTGATGACGCCGTATGTGCTGTTACTGTTCCATTTGCTTTATCCCACCGATTTCAGGTCCATTCTTTCGGACAGGGTGATCGATACGGCCATTGGGTCCGTGCTTGCTTTTCTGGCCAACATTTTTATCGTGCCTTCCTGGGAAGGGGAACAGATCGGCGATTATATGATCAAGGTCATCGAGGCCAATGCGGCTTATTTCAGGGATATTGCCGGCGCTTTTATCGGCCGGCCCGCGCAGATGGCCCAATACAAACTTTCCCGCAAAGAGGCGTTCGTAGCGTTGGCCAATCTCTCCGACGCCTTTGGGAGGATCCTGTCGGAGCCTCGCGGCAAACGGGAGGAGGCGGGCAAGATGCACCAGTTTGTCGTTTCCAACCATATGCTTACTTCTCATATAGCTACCCTGGCCTATTATGCCATACCCGAGCCGGCGAAAGTAGCCGATCCTCCCGTCTATCAACCCGTTGTCAGTGAGATCGATGCGAGGTTGGAGAATACCATCCTGTGGTTGAAGGGAGAGATTGCCGAAGGCCGGGATACTACCACGGCTACCGCAGATGTTGCCAGGGAAGGACTCCGTATACTAAATGACAGGGTGAATAGCCTGGTGGAAAGACGCAAGGCGGAATTGGGCCGGAACATTATCGACAGCGATACGCGGAAACAACTGTCGGGATTAAAGCCCATTGTCGATCAGTTCAATTTCATCGCCAAAGTGAGCGTCAATATCGAACGGCTCAGTAAGGAGCTGGGGGGCGGTGCGAGGTAAACCCTGTATCAGAAGATCAGTTGTTGCTTCCCAGCATTTCCCGGACCTTCATTACCAATTCCGTCTTGGTGATAGGCACTCCCATGATCTTGTTGTAGCCTTTCGCATCCACGAAGTATTTGTCACGTATGATCCTAATTAGCTGCCCGTTGTTGATCTCGGGAACCAGCACCTGCCGGAAGTTCTTCAGGATCTCACCCAGGTTTTTTGGGAAGGGACGCATATGGCGCAGATGGGCATGCGAGACGGCAAAGCCTTCATGCTGCAGCTCCGACACGGCGCTTTTGATAGCCCCGTAGGTACTGCCCCATCCCAGGATGAGCAGTTCGCCTTTTTCGGGACCGCTGTCCAGTCGTTGTAAGGGGAAATGGTCGGCTATCTTTTCTACTTTTTCTTCGCGGATCTTTACCATCAGCTGGTGGTTCTCCGGATCGTAGCTGACGTTGCCGGTGATATTTTGTTTCTCCAGGCCGCCGATGCGGTGTTCCAGGCCCGGCGTACCCGGGATGGCCCAGGGACGTACCAGTTTGTCGTCACGGAGATAAGGCTGGAATTTTTCTTCTCCATGTCCCAGCTCTGTCTTGAATTTTACTTCAATGGGCGGAAGGTCCTCGCTTTTGGGGAATTTCCAGGGCTCGGCCCCGTTGGCAATGTATCCGTCGCTGAGAAAGATGACAGGCGTCATATGATGGATGGCGATGCGTACCGCTTCGTAAATGGCATCAAAGCAGTCACTTGGCGTGGATGCCGCGATGATAGGCATGGGGCATTCCCCGTTGCGTCCATAATAGGCTTGCAGCAGATCGCTTTGTTCGGTCTTGGTGGGCAGGCCGGTGGAGGGGCCTCCCCGTTGTACATCGATGATGAGCAAAGGAATTTCCAACATAACAGCAAGTCCCATAGCCTCTGTCTTTAAGGCCATTCCGGGTCCTGATGTGGTGGTTACGCCCAGGGCGCCGCCATAGGCCGCCCCAATGGCCGAGGTGATGCCTGCGATCTCATCTTCCGCCTGGAAAGTGCGTACGCCAAATGCCTTGTAACGGCTGAGCTCATGCAATATGTCCGAAGCGGGGGTGATGGGATAAGAACCCAGGAACAGGGAAAGGCCGCTTTTTTGAGACGCGGCGATCAGACCATAGGCCAGGGCCTGGTTGCCCATGATAGAACGATAGACCCCGGGGGCCATTTTTGCTTTCTCCACCCGGTACGTGGTGGTGAAAGTCTCCGTCGTATCGCCGAAGTTATATCCTGCCTGCAGGGCTTTTATATTGCTTTCCAGTATCTCGGGTTTCTTGCCGAATTTGTCTTTTAGGAATTTGGTCGTGCTCTCCATGTCCCGGTTGTACATCCAATACAGGAATCCCAGGACGAACATATTTTTGGCCCTATCCTTTTCCTTGGTGCCTAACGTAATATCTTTCAGGGCTTCCCGGGTCATTTTTGTCACATCCATCTTGATGACCGTATAGTTGTCCAGGCTGTTGTCTTCCAGGGGATTGACCCCATCGGGATAGTTGGCCAGGCGGAGGTTCTTGGTGTCGAAGCCCTCGGTGTTGGCGATGATCTTTCCGCCCTTTTTAAGGCCTTTCAGATTGGCTTTCAAAGCAGCGGCATTCATGGCTACCAGCACGTCGCATTCATCGCCGGGAGTAAATACCTTATCGCTGGAAAAACGGAGCTGATAACCACTGACGCCGGGAAGCGTACCCTGGGGGGCGCGTATCTCGGCAGGGAAATCGGGGAAGGTGGCAAGATCGATACCGAGGAGGGCGGTGTTATTGGTGAACTGACTTCCCGTCAGCTGCATGCCGTCCCCAGAGTCGCCGGCGAATTTTATGACTACATCCTGTAAGAGTTCTTCTTTACGGTTCATATGGCAAAGGTAGGACAAGAAATTGCATTTATGGGGGCAGGATTTTTTGGATCGGGTGTTTGCGCAGGGTAGGAAAATGGCTATTTGTGGTTCACAATTTACGTAATTGAAATAATATCCGCAACTGGTTTAACCCTGCCGGCATGAATTACAAACTGCAGTACGAACGCAGTGACATATTACTCGTACCGCAGTGCCTCGATCGGGTCCAGCCGGCTGGCTTTCAAGGCCGGATAATAGCCAAAAAAGACGCCGGTGACGGCGCAGACCAAAAAAGACAGCACGATGGAGGATTCGGAAATAAGGGTGGGCCAGGACAGCAGGGCAGTGATCAGGATAGAGGATACGATACCAAGGCCGATGCCGATGAACCCTCCCGTCACGCTGATGACGATGGCTTCGATGAGGAATTGCATGAGGATATCGATCCCGCGGGCGCCGATGGACATGCGAAGTCCTATCTCCTTTGTGCGTTCCGTCACGGAGACGTACATGATATTCATGATGCCGATGCCCCCGATGACCAGGGATATGCCTGCGATAGCCGTCAGCAGGACGGTCAGCAGCTGGCTGGTGGAGTTCAGGGTATTTAGCAGCTCCTGCATGGTACGGATGGAAAAATCATCGTCTTCGTCGCTCCGCAGCCGGTGAGAGGTCCGGAGGATGTCCGTGATCTCTTTGGTCGCCGTGTCGGACGTGGCTTCGCTGGTGGACGAAGCATAGATACTCTGGAAATAAATGGTGGCCAATATTCTTTTTTGCACGGTGGTATAGGGGGCGATGATCACGTCGTCCTGGTCTTGTCCAAAGCTGCTCACGCCTTTTACGTTGAGGATGCCGATAACTGTGAAGGGAATTTTTCCAAAGCGGATGATCTTCCCGATGGGATTGACCCCGGGGTCGAACAGGTTGTTGACAACAGTTTGTCCCAGGATGCAGACCTTGGCCGCCTCTGCCACGTTCTGGTCCGAGAAGATGATACCGTCCCTCAATGTCAGTTTGCGGATGTCGAAGTATTCCGGTGCGGCGCCCTGCAGCTGGGTTGGCCAGTTCCTGGCCCCGTTGATGGCCTGACCGTTGGTAGAGGATACGGGAGAGACGGCGCTGAGGAATTCGCTTTTCCTCTGGAGCGCCTTTACATCCGCGATGGTAAGGGTCTGCAGGCTGCTGGCGCCCAGGCGGACGCCTCCGGGCATACCCATATTGTTGCTGGCAGGCTGGACGGTGATCATGTTGGAACCCATGGAGGACAGCTGCTCATGGATGCTTTGCTTGCTCCCCTGGCCGATGGCTACCATGGCGATGACAGCTGCGACGCCGATGATGATGCCCAGCATGGTGAGGAAGGCGCGCAGCTTATTCCGCTGCAATGCTCTTAAGGCTACACGTATGAGGTTCAATGGATGCATAGTACGCTGTTAATAGTCGTCCGATACGGGCAGCGCGGCCAGCGCTTCCCGGGCCGAACGGACATTTTCGTTCTTATAATCCTTTTGTACTTTTCCATCCCGCAGCATCACTGTACGACTGCTGAAGGCGGCAATGTCCGGCTCATGCGTTACAAAGACGATGGTCTTGCCTTGTTGCTGGTTGAGCTCCTGCAGCAGGGCCATGATCTCATAGCTTGTGCGGGTATCCAGATTCCCCGTGGCTTCGTCAGCCAGTATCATTACCGGCTCATTCACCAAGGCCCTTGCGATGGCCACCCGCTGTTGTTGTCCGCCCGATAGTTGGTTGGGCAGATGGTCCAGCCTATCGCCCAGCTTGACGGATTCCAATGCCTTTACAGCCCGTTCACGCCGCTGGGTGGCAGTGATAGCGGAATTATAGAAGAGGGGCAGCTCCACGTTTTCCAGGGCGCTGGTACGGGGCAGCAGGTTGTAAGCCTGGAAGACAAAGCCGATCTTCCTGTTCCGCAGACGGGCCAGGTCATTACGTGACAGGGAGCCTACATTCACGCCGTCCAGCAGATAGGTGCCATCGGTAGGTTTGTCCAGGCAGCCCAGGGTATTCAGCAAGGTAGTCTTGCCCGAACCGCTGCTACCCATGATGGTAACGAACTCTCCGGGGAACACGTCAAAGGACACTCCTTTCAGGGCCCTGACGACCTCCGTACCCATGTGGAATTCACGGCGAATGTTTTGTATGGACAGGATCGCATTGCTCATCTTACGCCACCTCCCGGACGTCTGCCTGGTCTTTGCGGCATAAAGGGGCTCTTGGCGGCCGGGCTACTTTTACCGGCGGCTGCCTGCTCGACACCCGTAACCACTATGTCTGAAATGGAGAGCCCGTCCAGCACCTGCACCTGTGTGTCGTTGTTCAGACCGGTACGTATCTTTTTCTGTACGAGCGTCGTGCTATCCGCCAACACCCATACATGGGCGATCTCCGAAGCCTGTACCCTGGAGCTGTCCTTTATCCTGGCAATGGTGGTGCCGCCTTTTCCAAGCTGCCTGCCGCGAGTGGTGCTATCGGCGCCGGATGGGCGGCGCCGGGACTCCTTCCTTTCTGTCGAACTATCGGCGATGATATTGTACTTTTTTGCCAGCGAGGGATCGGGATCGAACCTCAGGGCCTTAGCGGAGATGAGCAGGGCATTGTCGATCTCTTTTGTATAAATAGTCACATTGGCCGTCATTCCCGGCTTGAGCTTCTGATCGTCATTCGGCGCATTGATGATGGTGGTATAGGTCACCACATTGGCGGAAGTGATGGGTTTCAGACGTATCTCTTCCACGGATCCCTGGAATACGTTGTCCAGGAATGCATCCACGGTAAAGGTCACCCGCTGACCATGCTGTACGTTGCCGATGTCGGCCTCATCCACATTTGCCTGTACCTGCATCTTGGTAATATCCTTGGCGATGGTGAATAAGGTGGGAGTATTAAAGCTGGACGCTACCGTCTGGCCTACGCTGATGCTGCGGGTGAGCACAACCCCGTCCATGGGTGAATAGATGTCGGTGTAGGAAAGATTTTTTTCAGAGGAGGCCAGCTGCGCCTTGGCATTTTCCACCTGTGCCTTTGCATTATTCAACGTATAGGTAGCGTTGTCGTAATCAGCCCTGGAAATGGCGCCTGTTTTGTAAAGAAGCTCCTGCCGGCCGTAGTTGGCCTGCTGGTAGGTGAACTGGCTCTGCGCGGAGGCCACCTGCGCCTTATATTGATCTACCGAAGCCAGGAACAGGGATTTATCCAGCTGTGCCAGCAGCTGTCCCTTTTTAACCTTTGCATTGAAATCTGTGAACAGGGTTTTGATGATGCCCGAAACCTGAGCACCTACGCTTACTGTATCCACAGGCTGGATGTTACCGGTGGCCGTTACGCTTTCGGAGATATATCCCATTTGCGGGGTTTCCGTCTGCAATACCACCCGCGTCTCTTTTTTCCGAAAGAAGTAGAACCAAACCCCTACGATTGCGGCGAGGAAGACGACGATAATGATAATAACCTTTGGCTTCATACTCGTTATAATTTTATCGGCACGCCCTTGTAAAAGTCGTAGATCCGGATGGTGAGGGCTGCATTGTATTTTGCCTGTATATATTGCTGATAGGCTTGCGTATACAGATTTTTTTGTATTAAGTAATCTACGGTCGCCACTGCCCCGACCTTTAGCTGTTCACCCGCGATCCGGTAGCTTTCCTTTGTGGCCGTCAGTTGTTCTACGGCTGCGTCATACTGACCCTGGGCATTGACTACGTTGACATAGGCCTGTTCTACCTGCAGGCTAAGGTTATTCTTTGTGTTCTTTTGATCCAGCTGCGCCTGTTGCACCTGTATCCTCGCTTTTTCCACATTGGTGCGTACCACCCGGCGGGTGAAGATGGGAATGGACAGCGCCAGACCTATCTGCTGGTAAAAGCTATTGTCGAGCTGTTTGAGTATGCCGGGGTCGCCGCCGGAGTGGCTGGCGCCTATGGCGCCGGAGCCGGTGAGCGTGGGTCGGAAGCCGGACCTTGCCAGTTCCAGGTCGGTGCGGGCTATGTCCACATTGATATCGCTGATCCTGACCTCCGGGCGGATGGCCTGCGCCTGCTGCTGTACTTCGCCTAGATCAGGCACCAGCGTTTGGGCGATGACGGTGTCGGGCTCCCGCACCTGGAAATCAACGGCGGAGGGTAACTGCAGCAATTGTTTTAAAGAGATGATATTTTGGCGGTGGGTATTCTGTGCGGTGACCAGAGAATATTTATCGTTGGCATTCTGCGCCTGTAATTGCGCCAGGTCTTTTAGCGCAATGGTACCGGCTTCATATTTCTGCCGGGCCTGTTTCACCTGTTCGCCGGAAGTATTGACCAGGTCCTGCAGATAGATGATATTCTCATGGGCCAGCAGGATATTCAGGAAGGCCTGGGTAACATTGAGCGTAAGATCATTCTCCTGCTGCAGGATGTTGAGCCCGGCAGTCTGTGTCAACAGCTGTTTTTCCCGGATATTGTTGCGGATATACCCACCCTGGTAGACAATAATGGAGGAGTTGAGGCTATAATTACCGTTCTCCGTCACTTTTCTGCTGCCATAGCCGCCCGTGCCGTCGGATTGTTTGCGATAGGTGAGATAGCCGGATGCTGCGCCTGCCAGATCGGGTTCCACGGCGGCTTTTGCGCCAAACAGGTCCTGCTCGGCGGAACGTTGCTGGAGCCGGAAGGTATTGATGGTAATATTATTTCTGATCGCGTAATCCAGACAATCCTGAAGCGTCCATCGGGAGGGAAGGTTTTGCAAGGCCGTATCCGTTGCGTCTGTCTGCGCTTTTAGCGGGATCGTAACAACCGAAAGGATAAAAAAACATAGAATAGCCCTGTGTTTCCACATATTTCCGGGTTTTGTGACCAGCATAATATGACAGGAAGGGGGTCTGCAAAGGGTAGGCCAGATCGTGCCCGATATTCACCCGTTCCCGTAAATATAGGTGTTTTGACCATTTACACCGGTGGATGAGGGTAATCATTCGTTAATTTTTGCTAATTTCGTTAGTATGAACCGGAGTGGCGCAGCAGATCTTCCCTTACATTATGGCTATGTTCCCACATGGCTGGCCGAACGTATGGCCAAGCTGGGTCTTGCTATTACGGAAGCGTTGATCGCAGATTATGGGAAAGCAGAGGTTATCCGGCGGCTCAGTGACCCTTTTTGGTTTCAAAGTCTGGGGGCTGTCATGGGAATGGACTGGCATTCTTCCGGTGTCACCACGTCTGTAATGGGAGCCTTAAAGAGGGCGATCAATCCCCATTCCAGGGAGCTGGGTATCTATATCTGTGGCGGGAAAGGAAAATTCTCCCGGCAGGCGCCGGAGGAGATACGGAATGTTTGTGAAAGCACCGGTCTGGACGGCGATCACCTGGTAAGGTGCAGCAAGCTCAGCGCAAAAGTTGACAATACAGCTGTCCAGGACGGGTTTCAGTTGTATATGCACAGTTTTGTGCTCACTGACGAGGGACAATGGACAGTGATACAGCAAGGTATGAGCGAGGGGAATTCCATGGCGAGGCGTTATCACTGGCATTCGGCCAATTTAGCCTCTTTTGTGAACGGCCCGCATACGGCTGTCTGTGGCCTTAACCAGGGCATGATCCTCAACATGACGGATACAGCAGCCAACCCTGCCCGTGAGGGTATCCTTACCATCAGCCGGGAGAAGCCGGAACATATGATGCAGGACGTACAGCAATTGGTGCTGCCTTCCCACCATGACATACGTCAAAGTGACGTAGACCTGAAAAGATTGGGCGCTGTACTATGGCTGACCCATGAGCGGCAACCTTCCGATTTTGAGGAATTATTATTGTTGGAAGGGGTTGGCCCGCGTACATTACAATCTCTGGCGCTGGTAAGCGAAGTGATACATGGGACACCTGTGCGATTCAGGGACCCCGCGAGATTTGCGTTTGCACATGGCGGAAAGGACGGTCACCCTTTCCCTGTGCCTATAAAGGTATATGATGAAACCATCGGTATTTTACAAACGGCGGTACAAAAAGCAAAGGTCGGACAGACTGATAAAAAGGAAGCTATCCGAAAGCTGAGTGAACTGGCCCGGGCGGCGGAAAAGGATTTTACTCCTACAGAAGGGCTGGACAAGCTGATAGAAAAAGAACGTACGGAATCCTGGATGCACGGCGGCAGAACAGTTTTTGGCAAAGCCCGGCCGCCTGAAGGGCAGAAGAAAACCCATCAGCTGCGATTGTTCTAGTATGTACGCGCCTTGATTATCGGGGAATATCCTTACGCGGTTTTTTTACCGGCTTTATTTCCGGATTTTTTGAAAGTAACAAGTTAGCCTTGCCAACCGTGGCCTGTACGGAAAGCCATTTGGACATCAATTTTTTCAATACCTTGGCCTTCGCTGCTTTTTGTTCAGGGGTGTCAAACATAATCAGTAAACCTTTAACCAGTGATCTAAGAGATAAGGCCTTAAAATTAAGAAGACGCGACCTGTTTTGGACATCCCTTTTCACATCGTTTTAAAAGTTTAATGGTTTTATTTAGGGTGACCCTTTATCAAAACTTTAGGTAGTTGTAGTACGGGGACGAATACTTCCTGTCTTAATCTGTCTTTAGCAACCGGATGGCCGCTGTCGTATGCTGAGTGACAAGCCGGAGCTGGTAGACACCTTTTGCCAGACCACTAAAGAATGTCAGCGGCAGTATATTATTCCCTTTTTGCAGATGAACGGGTCGTATAAGCACCTGTTTCCCCAACATATCCGTTACCGTAAGCATCGCATCTTCTTCGGCTGTGGCACTAGCGGCCAGGGTGGTACTGCTTGTCAGCGGGTTAGGGAAGGCGTTCAAACCAAAGCTGGTGACGGCCCCCCCTACTCCGACGATCGGGCTGTAGGTGAAATGACCATCCAGGTCAACCATTTTGAGACGATAATAATATTGGGCCGCAGGTGGAACGGGGAGATCATCGTTAAAGACATAGCGCATCGGCGATGTGCTGTTGCCGGCTGCGGGTACCTTTCCCACCGGGGTATAGTTGTTTACATCTGCGGAGCGTTGTATCTCGAAGTAAGCCGTATTTTGTTCCATCAGGGTGGTCCAGTTCAGAATGACTGTATTTTCCTGCCGTTGTCCGCTGAAGACGCCGAAGGTAAGAGGAAGGGGTACTGCCGAGGCGATATCTATATCGTCTATTGCGGCAAAACTGATCTGTGCGGTGGAACTGCCGGCCTGGGTGAATCTGAATTCCGTCACATTATTGAAGGCCGGGATGCCGCTGACATCAAAGATTGTCCAGGTGGGGTTGGTGGTGATGCCGGTGATAGTTTTGGTTGCCCCTGGTACGGCTACCCCATTGCGATAGCCCGTGAGCGTCATATCCGCCGTGGCGCCTGTGAAGAGATTGACCTTCAGGTAAACATGATTTAGCTTAAACGCCGAAGCGTCATTGCTACGGATGCCTGCGCTGATGATAAAGAACCCAGCTGTAGCACGGTTGAAGCGGATGCATACGTCTGTAGGGCCGGTGACACCTGCGCCGGCAGCGCTAAGGGATACCATCCCCCCGTCCGCGGTTGCTGTAAAGTCCCATCCAAGGGAGCCTACATTAGTCACTGTAGCAGGCGTTGGAACATTGCCTCCTGTCAGATTCGATTGTGTAAGGGAGTTAAAATCCGTGGTGCCTGTGGAAGGTGTCGTGGCATGGCAGAGATGAGCGATCAGGCAGCTGAGGGTAAGCGCGAAGTGTAATGATCTTTTCATGGTATTTTATCTTTATCAAACACACAGATATGGGTTTTGCCACCCAGTGGAGATGGGTTGTTCGCCGTCCAGGGAAGGGTCGTTCCATTCAATTCCGTCGGCTGTTGCCATAATCCTGTTCTCGCACAGGCCGGAAGAATGAGCAATCATTGACTGACGTATATATACGGGCAGACGGGTTTGAAGGCAGCGGGTGGAAAAGTGGAGTTCCCCCCGGGGGCCGACCGGGCAGACCTGTTCAAGAGCGCCGACGATACTGGCGCTGTCTATTCTCCCCTGGATGGTCCCTACAGCGGAGGCTAATGCCAGCCCTGCTTCATAGGCCAGGAGGGTGAAAGCATGAGGATATTCATTATTGCGCGCCTGGTAGTTTGTTACGAAATGCCGGTTGTGCGCACTGTCCAGGTTCCGGGACCAGGTGGAGGCATTAAAAATAGTTGTCCCGGCCTCTATTTCGCATGGCATTCCGTCTTCTACCATGAAAGGATTGACTGTCAGGGGTATTTTGTGATGAAACCCCTGTTCATGGAACAATTGGAGGAACAACTCCCCCTCTTTTCCCGACAGCAGGGCATGCACATGGGCGGGCTGTTGCAGGTGGAGATATTGGATCAGCGGGCTGACGTCCGGAGAAGGTGAAAAATTTTTGACGATATTCAGCTTTGCCGTTGTCGCGCCGGATACGGCAGCACCGCATTTGAAAGCTTCATGAAGTCCATATCCTGCCTCATAAAGCGACAAATTGATAGCGGGCTCCCCACCATATCTCTGCTGCGCCCATTTACCCATCGTCCATTCGCTTTTCCAGAGATGCAGACTGTTATAGAAAAGATAAGGAGATTGTAGCGTCCGGGTAGGAATATCTGCGCCCAGGTTTAGCAGCAGAAGAGGTATCTGCTGTTTTTCCACTAATGGAATAATATTGAGCGCTACCTTGGTACTAACGACCCCGATGACCAAATCGACCTCCTCATAGAGCAAAAGTCTTTTTAAAGCATCCTCGGTATCCTTCAGGCTTCCGGTCTGGATGAAGGCCGGACAGGAGACGAGGACCTGGTCCCCGCCGCCTGTCTCCCAGCCAAGGGCTAACCCTTGCTCAAGGTCTTTTTTCAGGTGTTTGAAAATCCCTGAGTAGGGGAAAAGCCACCCCAATTTTATTCTAACCACGCGAGGGGTATACGCCTTGCAGCGCGATGATATAATTTACGGCGAGATACGACTGCATGATAGAGAAGGGCTGGCTGCCTCCCGTAACTCCGGTCATACCCGTGGCCACGCCGCCGACGTTGAGGGCTGTATTGGGCGCCTGGTTGTTATAGCCTGCGATAGGATTGGCATTCAACGTATCGTAAGGAGCAGCCGGCGTATTGACGGTGGCGGTAGGCGCGCTGCTGGTGGCTTGCGCATTGGATGCTTTTATCGTCACCGTAACAGAAACGCTGTGCGTATGTGCCGGTATCTGGTTGACGGTGAGCGTTACGTTCTCCGTGCCTCCTGACTGGCCAAGCGTGTAATTGCTGGTGCCGGGGCCCTGACCTGTGCCTACGGGGACGCGTCCCCTGAAGTCCGGCAGTGCAAAAGTCGTCTGGCCATTCCCGCCGAAGGTGGTGCCTAAGAGGGAGAATAACGCTGTGTTCTGAGCAATGGCCAGAAGTTGTCCCTGACAGAAAGCCCATCCGGTGGGATTGAAGCTAACAGGCCATAATAAGATCGTTGCCAATAATGGATCCATTTTGGGGAAAGTTTATTTAGTTAAAAAATAAAGATTCATCTGCCGGATCGTCATTATCCGGGATTGGAGAGGTTGCTTATGGATGTGCTATTGGCCTTAAACCCTAATGATGGAAGAGAGAAGAATAATGAATGGATAGAGTCTGCCGTACGGTAACGGGATAAAGATATGGTTTTTTTTACATATTGTAAGCTCCGTAATAAGCCGCACCTAACAATGCCATTTTATCATTGAGGACTGCATATACGGGAACTCTTTCCGAGAGGTCATGCATGCGTCCGTTGTTATCGAAGTTTTTTTCCCAATTTTCGTTTTGCAGCAGGGGTAATATTTTGGGAGGGATACCGCCGGCCAGGTAGAGTCCGCCGGTGGCCATCGTTTTTAAGACAAGACTGGAAGCTTCTGTAGCAAGATAACGAACAAAGAGGTCCATTACTTCGGAACAGATGGGATCTTCGTGGTTTAATGCCGCCTGGCTGATGACTGCCGCAGGATCTTCCTTTTGGAGTCTCTCCGCCAGCCAATCAGGGACCTTTTCTTTCCGCGCTTCGGTGTAAAAGCGATAAAGGTTCTTGATGCCCATGCCGGATACCACTCTTTCCCAGCTGACATGACCGAACTGTTGCCGGAGATAGCGGAACAATTCGATATCCATCTCGGTACGTGGGGCAAAATCACTATGCCCGCCTTCCGTTGCAAAAGGATGATAAGCCTGTCCGTCCCAGTACAGGCCTGCTTCACCCAGCCCCGTGCCCGGCGCAATGATGGCAATATTGCCTTTTGCCCCTGCTTCTCCCGGGGCAATGACGGCCCGTTGGCTCTCTTCGAGGCCCGCTAATCCATAGGCTGTTGCTTCCAGGTCATTGATAAAGACAACAGGGCGTTGCAGCGATCTGCCCAGGGCCTCGCTGTCCAATGTCCACGAGAGATTGGTCAATTTGCTTTTGCCCTGGATCACAGGGCCTGCTACCGCCGCACAGATGCGATCGGGTAAGGCATCGCCGGAAAAATCATGGATGATGTCCTCCAGGGAATGATAGTCTTTTGAGGCGTATCTTTTTTCCTTTAATAAAGTGAAGGTTTCTCCCTCAACCCGGTACAGCGCAACGTTCGTTTTTGTACCACCGACGTCACCGGCCAGAATATTGGATGAAAGTGTCTTATCATTTTTGAATGCGATAGGGATCCTCATGCCATAAAGTTACATATTGCGACGATACTGTCCGCCAACTTCATAAAGGGCATGGGTGATCTCGCCAAGGCTGCAATATTTTACAGTTTCCATCAATTCGGCAAACAGGTTGCCATTGGCTACAGCCACCTCTTTCAGTCTGTTCAACATCCTTTCGCTGAGAGCCTCATTTCTTTTGCGGAAGGCAAGGAGGTTGTGGATCTGCTGGTCTTTTTCTTCCGTGGTGCTCCGGATGACCTCTCCCGGCAGTACGGTGGGGGACCCTTTTTTATTCAGAAAAGTGTTGACGCCAACGATAGGCAGCTCGCCACTATGCTTCAGGCTTTCGTAATAGAGACTTTCTTCCTGTATTTTGTTCCGCTGATACATACGCTCCATGGCGCCCAGTACGCCACCTCTGTCTGTCAGCCTGTCGAATTCCTTCATGACAGCCTCTTCCACCAGGTCCGTCAATTCTTCCAGGGCAAAACTGCCTTGTGTGAAATTCTCCGTCCGGGCGCTGCCCAGCTCACGGTTGATGATCAGCTGGATGGCCATCGCCCTGCGCACGCTTTCCTCCGTCGGCGTCGTGATGGCCTCATCGTAGGCATTGGTGTGCAGCGAATTGCAGTTGTCATAAATGGCGTAGAGGGCCTGCAGGGTAGTGCGTATATCGTTGAAGTCGATCTCCTGGGCGTGCAGGCTCCTACCGCTGGTCTGTATATGATATTTTAATTTCTGGCTCCGGCTGTTGCCTTTGTATTGATGCTTGATGGCCTTGGCCCAGATGCGTCTTGCCACCCGGCCGATGACGCTGTATTCGGGATCCATCCCATTGCTGAAAAAGAATGAGAGATTGGGAGCAAAATCATCGATATTCATGCCCCTGGAGAGATAGTACTCCACGTAGGTGAAGCCGTTGGCCAGGGTAAAGGCTAACTGGGTAATGGGGTTGGCGCCGGCCTCCGCAATGTGATAGCCGCTGATGGACACGCTGTAGAAATTACGTACGTCCTGTTCAATAAAATAGGCCTGTACATCACCCATCAATCTCAGCGCGAATTCCGTGCTGAAGATGCAGGTATTCTGCGCCTGGTCTTCTTTGAGGATATCGGCCTGTACGGTGCCTCTCACCTGGGACAGCGCCACTTTTTTTATTTTGTCATAAATCTCCCGGGGTAGCACTTCATCGCCGCTGAGCCCTAATAATTTTAATCCCAGCCCGTCATTTCCTTCGGGGAGACGGCCCGGATGGGAAGGATTGTAATACGTCGGTCTGCCGGAGCGGTTATATTTGTTTTGAATGATAAGTTCTGTCTTATCCCATTCGCCGGCGCCGTCCAGATATTTTTCACATTGCTGATCGATGGCTGCATTCATAAAAAATGCCAGCAGGATGGGGGCCGGTCCGTTGATGGTCATGCTCACCGACGTGCGGGGATCGCAAAGGTCGAAACCGCTGTACAATTTTTTTGCATCGTCCACAGTAGCGACGCTCACGCCGGAATTGCCCACCTTGCCATAGATGTCCGGACGGGGGTCGGGGTCTTCACCGTACAAAGTGACGGAGTCAAAAGCGGTACTGAGACGTTTAGCCGGCTGACCCGTGGAAACGTAGTGGAATCGTTTGTTGGTCCTTTCAGGGCTACCTTCTCCCGCAAACATCCGGGTCGGGTCCTCTTCAGCTCTTTTCAATGGGAAACTGCCGGCTGTAAAAGGATATTTCCCCGGGAAGTTCTCCTGGAGCCTCCACCGCAGGATATCGCCCCAATCGTGGTACCGTGGCACAGCGACCCTGGGTATTTTGAGATGGGAGAGAGATTCCGTGTACAGTGGTTGCCGGATGACCTTTCCCCTTACATCGTACTCAAAGAAATCTTTTTGATAGCGGGCCCTTGTGCCCTCCCATTCGTCGATGAGCTTTTTGCAGACCGGGAAAAGCTGTTTTTCGAGTTTGGACTTTTGCTCCTCCAAAGGCGCGGCTGCCGGAGATCCTTCAGGAAGGTCTTTCAGCACACCCGCCAGATTGTAAAGTTTTGTGGCGATGGCGCTTTGTTCTTCCGTCAACTGATTGTATTCCCTCACCTGCCCGCTGATCTCGGAAAGGTAGCGTACCCTAGAGGGTGGTATGATAGTAGATTGCGTGGTGGTGTCCTGCAGATGAGCATGCTGTTCGACAGGCTCGAACTTCCCCGCGTTCTTTTCGCCCACCAGCGCCATCAATTTTTCAAAAAGCTCGTTGATGCCGGCGTCATTGAATTGCGAGGCAATAGTACCTATGACGGGAAGCTCAGCGTCTTTCGCATTCCACAGCCCATGATTTCTTTTGTACTGTTTTCGTATATCGTGAAGAGCATCCTTAGCTCCGGCCTTGTCAAATTTATTGAGTACTACCAGGTTGGCATAATCCAGCATATTGATCTTCTCCAACTGGGAGGCCGCCCCGTATTCCGGGGTCATCACGTAGATGCTCAGGTCGGCGTGATCGAGGATGCTGGCATCGCTCTGGCCTACCCCGGCAGATTCCAGGATGATGAGGTCATAGCTGGCCGTCTTGCAGATGTCGATGGCTTCCTGTACGTGGTCGCTCAGCGCCTTGTCGCTGTCCCGGGTCGCCAGGCTGCGCATATAGCAACGGGGGCCGGCAACCGCATTCATACGGATCCTGTCTCCCAATAAGGCGCCGCCTGTCTTTTTTTTCGAAGGGTCGACTGAAATGATGGCAATGGTCTTATCGGTAAAATTATTGAGATAGCGTCGTACCAACTCGTCCGTAACGGAGGACTTGCCGGCGCCGCCTGTCCCGGTGATACCGACGACAAGTGGTAGATCTGCCGGAATTGGCCGGTTTTTTGACTGGTTCTCAGGGATTGGGTTAAGCTTGTTTTGTGTTCCATTTTCGGCATTGGAGATAGCCCTTGCGATCTTCCTTATGTCTTTCCATTCACCGCCCAGCTTCAGTACGCCCTTGAAATGGTTGGGATTTCCATTGAGGGGGAAGTCGCATTGTTTTATTACGTCCTCTATCATTCCTTCCAGACCCATGTGACGGCCGTCATCAGGGGAGTAGATGCGGGTGATGCCATATTGATGGAGTTCATGGATCTCCTGGGGAAGAATGGTACCCCCTCCGCCGCCAAAGATCCGGATATGTCCGCAGCCGTTGTCATCCAGCAGATCTTTCATGTATTTGAAGAATTCCAGATGGCCGCCCTGGTAGGAGGTGATGGCGATGCCCTGGACGTCCTCCTCGATGGCGCATTCCACTATCTCTGCCACAGAACGGTTGTGTCCCAGGTGGATGATCTCTGCTCCTTTTGATTGCAGCAGACGCCGCATGATATTGATAGCGGCGTCGTGACCGTCGAACAGGGCTGCGGCCGTAACAATGCGTACTTTATGTAAAGGAGTGTAACTCATGGCATTAATGTTTGGCAGACAGACAAAATTAAATTAAAAAAACTAATGACTGTTAGTTTTTTGGGCGGTCGATCTGCAAACTTTTTTCTTGATTTAATAAAATTCCCTAATTTGGGTTGCGTAAAGCATACATGAAGAGGATTGCTGCTATACTGCTAATGGGGATATTGTTCTTCAACTGGTACGGCTACAAGCTGTTGTCTTTCTATTTGGAAGACAGGGCCGACCGCAGACTGGAGGCAAGTCTGGACAAGGACCGCTACGATGAGTCCCAGCTGATCTCTATTAAAGTCCCTTCATCCCATCTCTCTTATTACAATAGCAATACCCAATTCGAGCGCGTGGATGGCCAGATCGAGGTGAAAGGCATACAATATAAATATGTCAAGCGCCGTCTTTATAATGACTCGTTGGAGCTGTTGTGTATCCCCAATCACGACGCCATGAAGTTACAAACGGCGCGTAATCAATTCTTCCAGCTGGTGAACGATATCCAGCAACACAATGGACACAGTAAGAAGTCCGACACCCATCATACAACAAAGAGCTTCTTTCCTACTGATTATGAAGCGATACATGGACTGACAATCGAACAGCTTTATACTGTTATCAACATGCCCATGGAACAAGGGCAGGCTTCTTCTCTCACTACTTCCTATCATTTAACGGCAGAACAACCTCCCGACCTTCTCTCCTGCTGCTAATCATGCATGCCTTGCGCACGATGTGCAAGGATCATTGAACGGTTTGCCCGTTCAAATCCGCGCTTAAACCTATGCGTGGATGTCCCTGGTGTTTAAAAATTAAATATGTATAGATCTCTGGTCGTCGCCTGTTTGTTGACGGGCTTAGTAGCATGTAATAGCAAAAAGGACTACGACGTCGTCTTTAAGGACCCTAACCTGTATTGCGCCACCGTTTATCAGTTGAATACGGTGGTGATGGGAAATAATTTTTCTCCCATCGTGGCTTCCCGTAACTATCTCTATGCCAATGTAGCCGCCTATGAAGTGATAGCAGGCGGTTACCCCGACCAGTATTTTTCGCTGGCAGGCCAGGTTAATGGATTAAAGCCCGTTGCCAAACCTGCGGCCGGCAAGCCCATCAATGTTGAATTTGCAGCGCTGCTGGCTTTCTGTAAACTGGGGGAAGCCGTCACCTTTCCCGCCGGCAGCATGAAGGAGTATGTGGACAGTCTGAAAAAACTGGCAACGGACCACGGCATGCCTAACGACATGTTCTCCAATTCCCTTGCCTATGCGGACACAGTGTCTGCCGCTATTATGAGATGGAGCCGTAAGGACAATTACCTGGAAACCCGTGGTGCGCCGGAATATACCGTTATGGACTCCCCGGGCCGCTGGATACCTACCCCGCCTGCCTATACGTCCGCTATGGAACCGCATTGGAATACCATCCGCCCCGCCGTGATGGCCAGCGCTTCCCAGTTCACGCCTCCTCCGCCCTATCCTTTTAATGTGACGGATAAGAAAAGCGATTATTATAAAGAGATGATGAGCATCAAAAATGCGGTGGATAGTCTGACAGAAGAGCAGGCGCACATTGCTGACTTTTGGGACGACAATCCCTTTAAACTGAATGTGTCCGGTCACCTTATGTTCGGCACCAAGAAATTTTCTCCTCCAGGTCATTGGATGAGCATTGTGGGGATCGCAGCCAAAAAAGCAAAAACCGACGTGCCCACCACGGTCTGTGCCTACGCAAAGACAGCCATCGCTCTTTTTGATGCTTTTATAGAATGCTGGGATGAAAAATACCGGCACAATACCATGCGGCCGGAGACGGCGATCAATAAATATGTCGACCCCAACTGGCGTCCACATCTCCAGACCCCGCCCTTCCCGGAGTATACCTGCGGACATTCCACCTGTTCTTCCGCTGCTGCTGAGGCGCTCACCAGCGTGTTTGGAGACAATTTCAGCTATACGGATACGACAGAGCTGGAGTTCGGCATCAAAAGCCGGAGTTTTCCTTCTTTCCGGGCTGCGGCAGAGGAGAACAACTGGGCCCGGTTTTACGGTGGGATCCATTTCCATCACTCCTGCATTGTGAGTACAGAGTACGGAAGGAAAGTAGGCCAGCTGGTGGTGGAAAAATTAAAAATGAAAAAAGAATAAGCAGATTATAAAAAAACCAAAACTAAACTAAGAATGAGAAAAGTATTTTTATCGATGCTGATCCTGCTGCTGACGATGACGGCTGCTCAAAAGACGGAGGCGCAGGGCTGTGTGGCCATTAAAAGCGTAGGAGGGTTCTGCTCGGCCGGAGGGGAAGGGCATATGGATACGGCCAGCAAATGGCAGTTCAGCGCCAACAACCGTTATTTCAAATCCTTCCGGCATTTTGTCGGTACGGACGAACAGAAACAACGGATGGCCAATCAAACGGAAGTGATCAATCACCAGTATACCCTTGACCTGGCGCTGTACCGTATATTGAATCCCCGCTGGTCCGTGATGCTGGACATGCCTATCGAGGCCAATACCCGATCATCCCTTTATGAACACAGCAACCTGGGGCGTTTTCAAACACATTCCTTTGGTGTCGGCGATATTCGCCTGGCCGTCTATAGCTGGATACTCGACCCCGTAAAGATGCCGAAGGGCAACGTACAGGTGGGATTGGGTATCAAACTGCCTACCGGCAACTACAACTACATGGACTATTTCCGTCTCACCGACAGTACCAAGAGACTGGGACCTGTGGATCAATCCATCCAATTGGGCGATGGCGGTACGGGCATAACCCTGGAGTTAAACGCCTTTTATAACTTTTCTTCCGCTGTCAGCGTTTACGGCAATTTCTTTTATCTCAGCAATCCCCGCGAGGTCAACGGTACATCCACTGCCCGTGGCGGCACGGCATCCGCCAGTGCTGTAAAGAATGGCAGCGACGTTATGAGCGTGCCGGATCAATGGATGGCCAGGGCCGGCGTCAATGTCGCGGTAGACCGTTTTGTTATTTCCGCAGGCGCCAGAGAGGAATGTCTGCCTGTACACGACCTGGTGGGCGGGAGCAATGGGTTTAGAAGACCGGGGTATATCATCTCCGTTGAACCTGGGGTTACATATAATTTGAAGAAGATGTCATTCTATGCTTTTGTTCCTGTTGCAGTGGTGCGCAATCGTACCCAAAGTGTTCCGGATAAGATAAGCACCAGTCTGACGGGAAAGACGGCCCATGGTGACGCAGCCTTTGCCGATTATGCCGTAAATATTGGTGTCAATTTCAGGTTTTAAAAAGGCAATGAATGTATATGCAACAAAAATATTTTATAAGATTGACTACTCTGATGGGTATGCTGCTGCTGCAGATGTCCATCCTGCGGGCACAAACGGACGAAGACGCCATCATGATGACAAAGAAGAACTTTTGTCTTGGCGGCACCTATATGCACAGCAGCTGGGATCATTACTGGGAAGGGACTTTTAAGCGTAATAACCAGAACATCGGCACCATGTCCACACAAATGATCGGGCTGATGGGTACTTACGGGGTTAGCAAAAAGTTTAATGTAATATTCAATGTGCCGTATGTGTGGACCCATGTTACGAGGGGTACGCTGCACGACCAGCATGGCGTTCAGGACCTTACTGTCTGGCTGAAATGGCTGGCGCTGGAGCAGAACGTCGGTGGCGGCGTGCTGTCGCTATATGCCATGGGAGGCGGATCTATTCCCCTGACAAATTATATCGCGGATTATCTGCCCCTTGCTATCGGGCTGCAGAGCAAAACACTCTCCGGCAGGCTGATGGTGGATTACCAGTTGGGGAAATTCTTTGCGACCTTGTCGGGTTCCTATACCTGGCGGGATAATATCAAGATCGACAGACCATCTTATTATACCACGGAACTGCATAATACCAATGAAGTGGATATGCCGGATATGACCCTTTTCAATTTCAGGACGGGCTATCGCAGCGAACGCTGGATACTGGAAGCCGTGGCGACAAAAATGACAACCATCGGCGGATTTGATATCCGTAAGAACGATATGCCCTTTCCCAGCAACAAGATGAATGCCACCATGGTGGGCGCCCATTTCAAATACAACTTTTCAAAGCCGGAAGGGCTTTCATTGACGGGCGGCGGCAGCTATACTGTTGCCGGCAGGAATGTCGGACAGTCGACCAATTTCGACATCGGCATCTTTTATATCCTGGATTTCTCTCCAAAAAAGAAAAAGAAATAATTATGCGTAGTAAGATATTGATACCTGTATTGGTTACCTGCCTGGCAATGGCCGCCTGTAATAAGGATGTTTCGAACAGCACTGCCAACCTGCCTGCTCTGAACCCTGCGGATCAGGACTTGAATGCCGGCAGCTGGAAGACTATCCTGCTGTCCCGGCCCGATTCATTTGCAGTGGCTGCTCCCGCAGCCACCAACTCAACGGGCTATGCGGCGGACATCCTGGAGCTGAAAGGCTATCAACGTAACATGACGGGCGCACAGGCTGCCGCTGTAAAGTACTGGAGTGCCGGGGCCGTATTAAGATGGAATGAGATCATGCGCGAACTGGTGGCGAAATACAATCTGCCGCCTTATCAGCTGCCAGATGGGACCTATCCTATTCCCAGTGCCGCCAACCCCTTCGCGTACCCCTTATTTCCTTTTGCCAACCCTCCTTATGCGGCAAGGGCCTATGGATATGTCGGCGCCGCCCAGTATGACGCGCTGGTGGCCTGCTGGTACTATAAAAAACTCTATAACAGACCAGCTCCTTACAAAGTGGATTCGACCATCAAGACCTTTGTGCCGAAGACAACCCTGCCTTCCTATCCTTCCGAGGCGGCTGTATTGGCGGGCGTAACGGCTGAGATGATGAAGCTGTTATTTCCCGGGGAGATCGGTGCCATCCAACAAAGGCTTCAGGAGGCGGAATTAGCCGCCATCATGTCGGGCGCCGCTACCCGCAGCGATATCACCGCCGGAGAGGCGTTAGGCAGACAGGTGGCTCAAATGTTTATCACCCGTGCCCGTGGTGACAATGCCGGAAAGGCCGTTGGTACCCCGACCGACTGGAATAATTTAGTCACTAACACGGAAGCGAAGAACCAGGTGCCCTGGCTGAGCCTTGAGACACCGTCGCGTCCTCCTATGCTGCCACTGTTCGGGAGGGTCAAATGTTTTTTATTTGATTCGGCTACCATGGTGTCCCTGCGTCCCGGCCCGCCTCCTTCCACCGGCAGCGACGAGATGAGATCGGATGTTTCGGAGGTTTATGCCAAGGTAAAAAACCCTACCCGCGATCAAATGAAGATCGTACAGTTCTGGGCTGATGGGGTAGGAACGTATACACCTCCCGGTCATTGGAATGCCATTGCCGCGGAGGATTTTATAAAGAAGAACTGGAGCGAAGTACGATGGGCACGGAATTTTGCTTTGCTGAATTGTGCCGAGATGGATGCAGGCGTCGTCTGCTGGGATATCAAATATTTTTATTTCAACCCCCGTCCTTCACAAATAAACGGAGATATCAAGACGCTGACGGGTGTGCCGAATTTCCCATCCTATGTATCCGGGCACTCTATGTTTAGCGGCGCTGCTGCCGCCATCCTTGGACATATCGTTCCGGAGAGGGCTTCCGCTTATATGGCAATGGCGCAGGAAGCCGCTAATTCGAGGTTCATCGGCGGTATCCACTATAAAGTGGATTGCGAGGTAGGGTTAACGGTGGGGCAAAATGTAGGTAATTACGCCGTTCAACGTGCAACGCACGACGGTGCTGAATAAACGCTTTAATTGGATCATAAGCAAAAGTAAAACGCCGCGATTCTTCGTGGGGTTTTTGTTTTTTCTCCTTCGTTTTTGGAAAAGTAACTTCTTTGACATGCGTAAGACCTTTCTTTTTTCTGCGTTCACCATCTTTTGTACGGGCGCATATGCTCAGGAGAAGCCGGTGGCGCGTATGCTTGACAGCGTCCTTATCCGGAGTACCATACAGCCTCATCTTCCCGAGGTACAAAGCGTCTATATCTTCTCCGGCAAAAAGACCAATGACATTGTCCCTGACGCCAGCGGCGCCAACCTGGCGGGGAATGTGTCCCGCATGATCTTCGCCAGGATACCCGGTATCAACGTATGGGACATGGACGGCGCCGGTACACAGGTGAACATTGGCACCCGGGGGACGGACACACACCGCAGTATCGAGATGAACATGCGTCAAAACGGGTACAACACTAATTCCGACATGTTTGGTTATCCGGAAGATCACTATACGCCGCCCATGCAGGCGATCAGCGAGATACAATTGGTAAGAGGGTCGGCCGCTCTTCAGTTCGGGAGCCAGTTCGGAGGAATGATGAACTATGTGATGAAAAATGGAGATAGCTCACGTCCTTTTGTGCTGGAAAGCGAACAGACAGCGGGCTCGAATAAATTTTTTAATTCTTTCAATGCTGTAGGCGGTACGGTAGGGAAGATCAATTACTATGCATATTTTGATCAACGTCAGGGCGACGGCTGGAGGCCCGGTTCGGCATTTGTTTACCAGGCCATGTATGGGGGAGTAACCTACCGGTTTGACCGGAAAGGCAGTATTGCGTTTCAGTTCTCCCGTATGAACTACCGCCAGCAGATTGCAGGCGGTCTTACCGACGCACAGTTCAAACAAGATCCCCGACAGGCCACCCGCACCCGCAATTTCTTTTATCCCGAAATCAATATCCCCGCACTGCTGTTCAACTACGAGCTGTCTCACAATACACAGCTATCCGTCACCTCTCATTATCTCGGCGGACAACGGAACAGCGTACAGTTCATCAATACCCCCAATATTGCCGACACGATCAATACCGCGCTCGGCACTTATAACCCCCGGCAGGTGGACAGGGACTACTACAGCGGGTTTACCACGGAAGCCCGGCTGCTGCATCGTTATACACTGGGTAAGATGATCGCGGTTATTACGGGCGGCATCCGTTACTTCACAGAAACTACCCTCCGGAAGCAGAAGGGGACAGGCACTACAGGAAATGATTTTGATCTGAACCTGGTAAAACCCTATGGCATCGACCTCCGCCTGCATACGAATAACTATGCTGTTTTTGCGGAAAATCTGTTACGTGTGACATCCCGCTTTTCCATAACACCAGGCATCCGATGGGAGCTCATCGAATCCAGCCTGAAAGGAGTGATCAACAATGCCAGCTTCCCCGTAGCTTACACAGGTAAAAGGAACTTCCCCTTACTGGGTACGGGTCTTCAATACCAGGTGAGCAATGGGACACAACTTTATGGCAATATTTCGCAGGCATATCGTCCATATATCTATGCCAGTATTACACCGGCTGACCAGGTAGGTGTCATCGACCCTCATTTGAAAGATAGCAAAGGATATGATGCTGATCTCGGTTACCGGGGCCGGGTAGGTGACTGGCTGCACTTCGACGTCAACCTCTTTTATGTCTATTACGGCAACAGGGCCGGTCAACTCACCCTCACCAAACCGGATAACAGCACCTATCTCTATACTACCAACATCGGGGATGCCGTGGCCAGGGGCGTGGAAGCTTATGCGGAAGTCAGCCTGGCCGGAGCAGGGCTATTGACGGGGGGGCGTATCGACCTCCGTGTTTTCAATTCATTCTCTTATACCCACGGACGCTATATCAGCGGACAGATCAACAATGCGGGGCACAATGTATCACTGAAAGGCAACAGGACGGAAGGTACACCGGATTACATCGACAGGGCCGGATTGATCTTCCAGTCGGGCTCGTTGCGGTCTACCCTGCAATACAGTTATGTCGGCAAGGGCTTCAGCGATGCGAATAATACAGCGTCCAACCCTACGGGCGCAACCGGCATCGTACCCGCTTATCATCTTTTGGACTGGAGCGCCGACTGGGCATTCCTGACACATTACCATGTTTCTGCCGGCGTAAATAACCTGGCGGGTACGCATTATTTTACAAGACGGATCAATATGTATCCCGGACCAGGGATTTTGCCTGCGGATGGCCGTACCTTTTATGTGTCGCTGGGGCTGAAATTATAGGAGCGCTTACCAAATTTGTTTGTTAATACAAATCCCGAATTCGGGGTATTGATAAAGATCGCCTGCTCCTGTAATTTCACCCACTCGTTTTCGTACTTTTTAAACTAAAAAAACCTGCTAAACCATGAAAAGATTGACGCTGGCCGTTAATGCCATTATTATTACAGCCATTCTTTTGTATGTCGGCGGAAGTTGCAGCAAATCCTCCAATTCAGGCAGCAACAACAATGGATTGTCGTCGACACCCACAGCCCAGGCCGCATATGACAACCAGAGCGGAGGTGTTTATAAGGGGGCGATCACCGGCTCCAACGGTTATTTTGAGGTCAATCTTCAGACCGGCAAACCTTTTATCGTTTATCAGTGGACTAACCCGCAAGGCAGCATTGACACGCTGTTCCCGACCTCATTGAGCAACTGGCAGAGCGGTCAGGCTATCGAGGAAGCTTTATTTCTGGGAGCCGACGGGTCCAAATTCTGGTTCTCCGTAGACGCCAATGGCGGCAACCCGTCCATCGACTCTATTTATATTCCTTCTCATGCCGGCCCGGTGTATGCGATGATCGCAAAGGAGTTGTCCACCAATCAGGTGAAAGTCTACCAGGGAGTCGCAAAAGCCAGCAGCACCAATGGCGGCAACTGTTCTGACGCAGTAGTGACCACCTGGATATCGGGCAGCGCGGCAGGGGGCACTTACCTGGCAGCTAACGGCGATCATGGAGATCTTATCGGCACCGTCAGCGGCAGTCAGGTACAGGTCATTGCAGGGGGTAATAACAATGAGACGGGTACGCTGGCCATAGGCTCGAACGGCAGTACGATTACCGGGACAGTATCCAACAACTCCTGCTCGCATACTGTTTCACTGACAAGGATATTTTGACGCCCCCGTGTTTACAATCTAGTCAACCGGCCACCTCTCTTTGCATATTCCTTATTTTGGTGTAGGTTTATATGGAATATAACCGTGGAATATGAACATGAAAAGAACTGCCGGCTTACTCCTCCTGTTCCTATGCACGCTGTCGTTTGCGCAGCCTGTCGTCACCACGCCCCCCGACAAGATATACGGGCGTCTATTCGTGGATGTGCAAATGAACAAAGTATTTGCCGACGGGAAGACATTTGTGGATTGCGTTCCCAAACGCAGACCGGCGGACATCGTGGCGGACTATGAAGCCGGAAAGGGCACGGCCGGCTTTGATCTGAAAAAGTTCGTACAGGATAATTTTGATCTGCCTCTGAATCCTACCGATAATTATAAGACGAATGCCACGGAGGATGTGGTCACCCATATCAAAAACCTCTGGGCCGTGCTGAAGAGGACTCCCGACAAGGTAGTAGAGGGTAGCTCGCTTTTGCCGTTGCCCTATCCTTATATCGTACCGGGCGGCCGTTTTCGTGAAGTATATTACTGGGATAGCTATTTCACCATGCTGGGATTGAAAGAAAGCGGCGAGACGGAGATCATGTATGACATGATAAGGAACTTTGCTTATCTCATCGAAAATTATGGGCATATACCCAACGGCAACAGGACCTACTATCTGGGGCGTTCACAACCTCCTTTCTTTTCCGTCATGGTGGAGCTGCTCTCAGAAATCAGAGGCGACAGCGTCTACCAGGAATTCCTTCCCGCCATGGAAAAGGAATATCAGTTCTGGATGGACGGTAGCGATAAGCTGAAGCCGGGAGAGGCTTACAGACGGGTGGTGCGTCTAAAAGGGGAGGACGTCCTTAACCGCTACTGGGACGATGCCACTACACCCCGTCCGGAAAGCTGGCGGGAAGACGTATTGACGGCGCAACGTTCCGGAAGGGACAAGATAGAGATGTATCATCATCTACGGGCAGCAGCCGAGAGCGGTATCGATTTCAGCAGCCGCTGGTTCGCTAACGGAAAGAACCTGGTGACGATAAGGACGACAGATATGGCACCACCGGACCTGAATGCATTGCTGTATCATCTGGAGCTCTCCATTGCCAAGGCCAAACTGATGAACAAGGATGATTCTACCGCGCGTGTATATCGCCGAAAGGCCGTCAGGAGGGGGGAACTTATCGACAAATACTGCTGGAATAAGCTACAGTCCTTTTATACCGACTTCAACTGGAAGACCGGGAAGCAAAGCAATCATATCAACCCGGCCGGGATGTATCCTTTCTGTTTTATCAACGAACATCCGGACTATATGAGTTTTCTGGGAACCAAGGTAGCTGAGGTCATTCGGCAGAAATTGTTAAAACCAGGAGGTATTGTCACCACTGCGTTCAATACGGGCGAACAGTGGGATGCGCCCAACGGCTGGGCCCCCCTGGAATGGATGGTGATCTGGGGGCTGGACCGCTGTGGTCAGAAAGACCTTGCGGCCGATGTTGCGGGGCGTTGGGTGAAATTGAATGAGAAAGTGTATAAAGAGACGGGTAAGCTGATGGAGAAATACAATGTGGAAGATATCAACAAAGAGGCGGGTGGTGGTGAATATGCCGGACAGGACGGTTTTGGCTGGACCAATGGGGTGCTGCTGAAGCTGATAAAGAAATATAATCTGCCGAAGGAGTAACTTCGCGCAAAATTTCTCACATGTCCAAGCGTTTTTTTGTCTTTTTGATCTTGCCATTCCTGCTGGCATCCTGTGCACAGAACAATGTAACAGAAGACGATAGTCTCAAGCAATATTTTGATGCCGTGGGTGTGACCGGCACATTTGGGATGTTTGACAACGGACAGGGTCATTTTACCATATATAACCTGAAACGTTTCCGGGACAGTGCGTACCTGCCGGCGGCTACCTTCGACATACTTCAGTCCCTGGTGGGGATACAAACGGGAGTAGTCAATAACGATAGCGCGCTTATCGGCGATCTACAGACCGGCGCCTGGGTGGACAGCGCGGGGATGAAGGCGAGCCATATGCCTACCGAAAACGATCTTTGCCGTGCTCCTGTGATGATGTTATCGGAAGCATTCCGGTTTTCCTGCACAAAGGCTTTCCAGGAATTGTCCCACCGGATCGGAAAGGACACCCTGAAAAAATGGATCGACTCCCTCAGCTATGGCAATAAGGACATCAGCAGCGCAGTGGACACTTTCTGGCTGGACAATCATCTGACCGTCTCTGCCGACGAACAATTAGGTCTGGTAAAAAAACTTTATTTCGACCAGCTGCCTTTCCATGCCCGTCCCCAAAAGATCGTCCGGAGGATGATGCTGAGAGAAAGCAATTCGAATTATCTGCTGAGCTATAAGACAGGTACAGGCATCCGAAAGGACGGGCATAGTCTTACCTGGATCCTGGGCTGGGTGGAAGAGAATAAACACCCTTATTTCTTCGTTTTGAACCTGGATTCGGCCGACGTCGCTAAGGATCTGAAATCCAATGGATTGAATATTCTAAAAGATATCCTTAAACAGATGGGGTTCTTCCAGGGCAAGAAATAGTAAAAAGCATCCTATTGGGCCATTGGCCGGACAATGATTAGCCTTTATTGAATTGGCCAAATCTTTGCACCCCCGTTACATGAAGTTGCTTAAATTGCATACCTATGTTGAAATGGCAACATATTGAATATCTGTTTGGTCTGGGCGCTCTTCCCTTGTTGGGGCTCTTATTGTATACCCTGCTGCGATGGAAGAAAAAAACGAAGGCCCGCATCGGCGATCCTGCGCTGGTAGGACAGCTGGTAAAGAACTTCTCCCCTCTCCGGTTTGGGATAAAGGTTGGGCTTGTCTTGCTGGCCCTTATCGGCGTAATATTGGGGGCCGCCAATTTTCAACGTCCGGGGGCCATGCAGAATGTCAATCGCCGGGGGGTGGATGTGATGCTGGTGCTGGATGTCAGCAAGAGCATGCTGGCCCGGGATATCAAGCCCAGCCGTCTGGAAAAGGCTAAACAATTGTTGATCAGGCTGACGGATAGGCTGGAGAACGACCGCATCGGGTTGGTGCTCTTTGCAGGCAGGGCGTATCTTCAGATGCCTTTGACCACGGACCATGGGGCCGCCCATATATACATACAAGATGCCTCCCCCGACATAGTTCCCACGCAGGGTACGGTGATCGGTGAAGCGCTGAGGATGGCTAATACCGCGTTTAACAGCAAGGAGCGAAAATACAAGGCGATCATCCTGCTGTCGGACGGAGAAGATCATGATCCGGAAGCGCTGAAGGTTGCAAAGGAACTGGCCAGCAATGGCGTTATGATCAATACCGTTGGGATCGGCTCCGCGGAAGGCTCACCCATCGTAGATCCTGTTACCAACGAGCTAAAAAAAGACGAGCAAGGCAATACGGTGATCTCCAAACTCAATGAGGCCGAACTGCAACAACTGGCCGATGCAACCAATGGCCGGTATATACGCCTGGACAACCTGGATGACGTCCTCATCACGATGAACCAGCAGCTGGACGGTGTTGAAAAGAAATCCCTTAACGACACAGCATTTATCGACTATATCAGCTATTTCCAATGGTTCCTGGGTATTGCCCTGGTATTACTGCTGGCGGAATATTTCCTTCCTGAACGCCGGCGGCGTAACCTTCGTCTTACAATGGGCATGGGACTCCTCTTTCTCTGTTGCTCCCTTACTTCTTCCGCACAAAAAGAAAATGCCCTGATCCGCAGCGGCAACCGTTATTACAAACAAAAGCAGGTAGACCAATCCCTCAAACAATATGAGGACGCCGTCAAAAAAGCGCCTGGTAACCCTACCGCCAATTATAATCTCGGGAATGCTTTTTTTCGGAAAAACAATTACAACGATGCCGCCAATTCCTATAATGCCAGCGTGGAACACACTACTGACAAAGCCATGCAGGAGAAAGGATTGTACAACAAAGGGGTGGCCCTGGTCAAACAACAAAAGCTTCAGGAGAGTATCGATGCCTGGAAGAACGCCCTAAAGCTGGATGCAGGTGACGAAGACGCCCGTGAAAACCTGCAGAAGGCCCTGCAGCAGATGAAGCAGCAACAGCAGTCCCAACAGGAAAAAGAGAAAAAAGACCAGAAGGAGAAAAAAGAGCAAAAAGACAAAAAAGAAGAAAATAAAGAACAGGAACAGCCGCAACAACCCAAGCCACAGCCCAGCCGTCTTACCAAACAGCAAGTAGAGCAGTATCTAAAAACGCTTGAGCAGAAAGAAAAAGATATCCAGGACAAGATGAACCAAAATAAGGCAAAAGCACCCAACCAGCCTGAGAAGGACTGGTAATAGACCGGTAACCTTGGATGTGCTAACTTTACATTATGCAACTATACTGTCATTCCCTTACGCAATATCGGCGGCTGAAGACCCTGGAAGTAAAGATCGGCGATCTGCTACTGGGCAATTTTCATCCTATCCGGATACAGACGATGACCACCACCGACACCATGGATACGCTGGCCACTGTCGAGCAATCCATCCGTTGCATTGAAGCCGGCGCCGAACTGGTGCGTATCACGGCCCCTTCCAAAAAAGAGGCGGAGAATTTGTTGAACATCAGGAACGAGCTGCGTAGAAGGGGTTATACTACCCCCCTGGTGGCGGATATTCATTTTACACCCAATGCTGCCGAAATAGCGGCCCGCATCGTAGAGAAAGTGAGGGTCAATCCCGGTAATTACATAGACAAAAAGAAATTCGAATTCATCGAATACACCGATGGGCAGTACAATGAGGAGATCGATCGTATACGGGAGCGTTTTACACCCCTGGTAAAGATCTGTAAAGAGTACGGCACTGCCATGCGCATTGGCACCAATCATGGCTCTTTGAGCGATAGGATCATGAGCCGTTATGGCGACACGCCCATGGGCATGGTGGAGAGCGCCATGGAATTTCTCCGGGTGGCCAGGGATGAGAACTATCACAATATCATCCTTAGCATGAAATCCAGTAATCCACAGGTAATGGTGCAGGCCTACCGACTGCTGGTCCGGACGATGGAAGATGAGTTTGGCGTCTGCTATCCGCTGCATCTGGGAGTGACGGAGGCGGGGGATGGCGAGGATGGTCGTATCAAGTCGGCCATCGGGATAGGCACTTTACTGGAAGACGGTATTGGAGATACCATCCGCGTTTCTCTGACAGAAGACCCGGAGTTTGAAATACCCGTGTGTAAAGACCTGGTAAAAAGATATGATGGCCACGTCACGGCAGAGGCGCCTGCAATACCTCCTGTCGACAAGGTCCCCTACTCTCCTTTTGAATACCGGCGGCGCATTTCGAAGACTGTAGCAAATATCGGCGATCATCATGTACCTGTTGTGGTAGCAGATCTTATGCAGGCGGAGAACGTCAGCCGGACGGACCTGCAGGCGGTGGGTTATAGCTATGATGCAGCCAGCGATAAATGGAATATCAGCGATGCGGCAGCGGACTACCTGTACACAGCCAAAAAGCTGATAGATTTCGATCTGCCTGGTACGCTGCGTGTCATTTGTGATCATGCCGTCTGGCTTTCTACTGACAGGATGTGCTATCTGCCTTTGTATCAAGGCCGGGAATATCTGAATGCGGCAGAGCGATCATCTATATTAAATTTTATTTCTATAAATGCGGCTGACGATGATCTGTCTGATCTGCTGGAGGCTGTCCGTAGTGACGCATCTGCCGTATTGTGCTGCTGGTCGAGCCATCCGCAACCGATGTTATCCGTTCGCCGGCTGGTCATCGAGCTGATGAATAAGGGTATCGACTGTCCTGTGATCCTTGCCGTAGAGAGTTCGGACAGGACCATCGATGAACAGCTGATCCATTTCTCAACGGAGGCAGGCTCCCTTCTTTTGGATGGGATGGGGGACGGTGTCTGGCTAATGAACGATCCGAAAAAGATCGTTAACGACAGGGTCAGCGGACGGACATACCTGGAAACAAAGAATAATTATCAGTTCATCAACAATACTTCTTTTTCCATTTTGCAGGCCACCCGGACCCGTATATCCAAGACGGAATACATTTCCTGTCCTTCCTGTGGGCGTACTTTGTTCGATCTCCAGGAGACAACGGCCAGGATAAGGAGCGTGACCCATCATCTCAAAGGGGTGAAGATCGCTATCATGGGTTGTATCGTAAACGGTCCTGGGGAAATGGCTGATGCTGACTTTGGATATGTGGGCAGCGGACCTGGTAAGATCACGCTGTACAAAGGCAAGGAGGTTGTCAAGCGGGGGGTCGACAGTGCCATCGCTGTGCAGGAGCTCATTAACTTGTTAAAAGAGAGCGACGCCTGGATAGAGCCAGAGCCGGTGGTCAGCGAAGGGAGGGTGAGCGCATGAACCGGATCGACAGATTGCATGCCATCCTTACACATCTCCAGAGCAAACGGTTGGTGACGGCCCAGGAGATGGCAGACCGCTTTAACATCAGTCTGCGGACGGTCTATCGTGACGTAAAGGCGTTGGACGAATCGGGTGTACCTGTCATCGGGGAGGCCGGTACGGGCTATACCATTATGGAAGGTTACCGTCTGCCACCCGTGATGTTCAGCCGGGAAGAGGCAGGCGCGTTGCTCCTGGGTTCCAAACTGGCGGAAAGGTTTGCGGATGAGGCCGCCCAAAAACATTTCAGCGCTGCATTATACAAGATAAAGGCCGTATTGAGGGGCTCCGACAAAGATTATGTGGAAGATCTGACAGAGCACATTGCCGTGCTTACGCGTCCGTCCCCTGTCACCGAGATATCTCACCAGTACCTGTCCTTATTACAACAGGCCGCTGTACAGAAAAAGGTCATCGACCTGCAGTATCATTCGTCCACCAAGGAAGAAACCACCCGTCGTCAGGTGGAACCCATCGGATTGCTGTATTATTCAACTGCCTGGCATCTGATCGCCTGGTGCCGTCTGCGTAAAGGTTACCGGGATTTCCGGCTGAGCCGCATGCTCAAGGTTATCCTCCTGGAAGAGTTCTTTGACGCTACTGTTCATCCTTCCGTACAGGAATATATACGACAAGTAACTGCCGGTCATACTGTTGAGGAAGTGGTCGTACAGTTTGACAAAAAGGTGGTAAAATATTTGCGGGAAGAGAAATATCTCAATGGATTCGTATCCGAGGAAGACCTGGGAGACGCCGTGCGCATGAAATTCATGACCTCCTCCGTCCATTATTTCGGTCACTGGCTACTTACCTACGCCGACTGCGCCATGGTGGAATCCCCCATCGCCTTACAAAAGCTTATGAAAGAGCTGTCGGAAAGATTAATGGCCCGGCATGGCAACTACTGACATAGGGCTGTCACTCCAAGGACGTTCTTTTGTAAAGGCTGATGACTGTGATTACAAAAAACTTTCTTTATGAGCCTGATCATTAAAAAATGTAAGAAAAAGACCTGTGCTGTGTTCATCTTTGACGGGTTTGCCGACCAGGAGATAGCTCTTACGATGGCCTGGCTGGGGGGCAACAGCAGCGAGTTTGCCGTCGAAACCTTTTCGACCTATGGTCAGCCGGTGACCTCCATGAGCGGGATGAAGGTGATGCCGCATACCAGTCTGAAAATAATGGAGCTGGGCGATTTCGACCTCCTTTTGCTGCCAGGAGGGGACAAGTGGAAGGAGGGGGACAACCTGGAAATATTCCCCCTGATACAGGCCACTGCCGGGAAGAAACCTATTGCCGCCATTAGCAGTGCTACCCTGGCGCTGGCGGACCTTGGTCTGTTGGACGAGGTATCCCATACCAGCAATTTCCCCGGCTTTTTAAAGCACTATTGCCCTGATTATTCCGGAATGCATCTCTACCAGGCCATACCTTGTGTCAATACAGGTGATCTTATCACCGCCAACGGAGTGGCTGTCATAGAATTCGCCTATGAGCTTCTCAGGACCTTCGGGGTTTTTGATGACCAAAAAGCCCAGGAATGGAAAGAGCTATACCTCAGCAGTGGAGATGTAATGTCTTTTTTTGAGTAGGAGGTCCTATATTGCGGTAATATACCGCTGATATGATGAATTTTTCTATCTGTCATCTGGAAGAGAATGGTCTGCGTCTTGTGATCCTCAAAGAGGAAGCTACGGCAACCGAAGTGGCTCTCCTTCCTGACTATGGGGCTTCTTTACATGCTTTTAAGGTCCGGATGACTACGGGGAACGACCTGTTCAATGTGATTGATAATTACCACGATCTGGCCCAGGTGGAGAAAGAGATGGAGCAATCTTATAAAAGTCCCAAGCTCTCTCCTTTTCCTTGCCGGATCCGGGATGGTAAATATGAATTTGAAGGCAAACAATACCAGTTCCGCAAGCTCTTTAAAGACGGCAATGCCATCCATGGATTATTAGCGGGCAAGTCCTTTACCGTACTGGAGGAGGATATCAGCGAAGTTTCTGCTGCCCTCTCCATGGAATATTATTATGATAAAGAAGATGGTGGCTATCCTTTTAACTATGCCTGTGGTGTCAGGTATATATTGCACCCGGATAGTCTGCTGGAAGTCGTGACGACCGTCACCAACCTGGATGACCGGGTCATTCCCATCGCGGATGGCTGGCATCCCTATTTTCAACTGGGCGGCAGGATAGATGACTGGCACGTTCGATTCCATGCATCGGCCATTGTGGAATTTGATCAGCGACTCATTCCTACAGGTAAACTGCTGCAATATAACATATTCGACAATCCCCGTATGCTGGGGGATACTTTCCTTGATAATTGTTTTATACTAAAACAGGAGCTTGTAAGCCCGGCTTGTGAGCTCTTTAACCCGGCAAATGGGCTGCGGGTATCTTTTTATCCGGACGCCAGCTATCCTTATCTCCAGATCTATACCCCTCCTACCAGGCAGAGCATTGCTGTGGAGAATCTCAGCGGAGCGCCGGACTGCTTCAATAATAAAATGGGGCTCACCTTGCTGCCGCCCGGGCATTCACAAATATTTACAACCCGATATAAGGTCAGCGTTCAGTAAACGACTAATTTGCCAAAATATTAATATTTACAATCAATGAAATTCTTCAAGTACCTTTTCCCTTTATCCTTTGTGCTGTTGATGGCCGGATGTCTGGACATCGACGAAAAAGTGGATATAAAAAAGGATGGCAGCGGCCAGATGGCCATGGACATGGATATGAGTCAGATGATCGAGATGCTGCAGACTTATATGGGGAAGGAGGAGCTGGCAAAAAAAGGGATGGATAAGATGGATACGACCCTCTTAATGAAGGACCTTATAGACACCGTCAAATCCCTCAGTCCCGAGAAAAAGGCCGCTTTGCGTAATGGCACCGTACATATAAAAATGGACCTCGATCAAAAGGTCTTCAAGACCCATATGCAATTCCCCTTTACCAGTTATAGCCAGCTGCAGACCTTATATAAGGCTATGAGCGATGGCTCGCTGGGCAGCACGAATCTCCTAGGTGGATTGGGAGGACAGGATGGACCTGGCGGCGGGAGTCCGGATATCAACCAATTCAACGGTATCTACGATTTCACTGTTAAGGATGGGGTTATGAGCAAGAAGCTGAACATGGAGAAGTGGAAGAATCTGACAAACGACCCCCAACTGGCCCAGATGAAACAGGCTGCCCAGATGGGAGTGGAAATATTGTACACCACTACGATCACGTTACCCCGGACGGTGAAAAAGGTGGACAATACGCTGGCCAAGCTGTCGGATGATAAAAAGACGGTGATGATCAGGTACAATTTAGTGAATGTGTTCGAGCATCCCGAGCAGTTCGGGTATAACATCGAATATTGACGATAAATGACCTGCATGAGCTAACTTTACACCCTATGATAAAAACAGATTTTCTGGTGATCGGCTCTGGTATAGCTGGTCTGAGCTATGCGTTAAAGATAGCCCAACATCATCCCGACAAACAGATACTGGTCATTACAAAGACAAGGGCGGACGAAACCAATACAAAGTATGCACAGGGTGGGATTGCCGGGGTGACAGACCTGGAGAACGACAGTTTTGACAAGCATATACAGGATACATTGATAGCCGGGGATGGCCTTTGCAATCCTCATACGGTGGAAATAGTCGTGAAGGAAGGCCCTGAGCGCATACAGGAGATCATTGACTGGGGGACCCGGTTTGACAAGGATCAGGAAGGAGAATTCAAGCTGGGAAAAGAAGGCGGACATTCCGAATTTCGTATCCTGCATCATAAGGATGTCACCGGTAAGGAGATCGAACGGGCGTTGCTGGAGACGGTAGGTAAACAGTCAAATATCACTATCATCAAACATTGGTTTGTCCTGGACCTGATCACCCAACACCACCTTGGATATCTCGTTACAAAATCCACACCCGACATCGAATGTTACGGAGTCTATGCGTTGGATCAGCATACCAACAAGATCGTAAAGATATTATCCCGCATCACATTACTGGCCACGGGCGGCAATGGCCAGGCCTACCGCAGCACCACCAACCCAAAGATCGCAACAGGCGATGGGGTAGCGATGGTTTACCGCGCCAAGGGTCGTATAGAGAATATGGAATTCATCCAGTTCCATCCCACTGCCTTGTATGAGCCGGGTGTCAGCCCTTCTTTTCTTATCACGGAGGCGGTGAGAGGAGATGGAGGCATTTTGCGAAATGGTCGCGACCAGGCCTTTATGGAAGATTATGATCCACGGAAGGATTTGGCGCCCCGCGACATAGTGGCGAGGGCCATCGACAGCGAGATGAAAAAAGCGGGTACGGAACACGTATACCTCGACTGTCGTCATATGGATCAGGAAAAATTCGTAGAGCATTTCCCTAATATCTACGAGAAATGTAAATCCATCGGCATCGACGTCGCACAACATATGATCCCGGTGGCCCCGGCAGCACATTACAGCTGTGGCGGCATCAAGGTAGACGAGTGGGGACGTACTTCCATCGGTAATCTCTATGCCTGCGGGGAATGTTCATCCACGGGCCTCCATGGATCCAACCGCCTCGCCAGCAACTCCCTGCTGGAAGCGCTGGTATTCGCCCATCGCTGTTACCTGGACTCTGTGGAAAGGGTAGCGGGCATCGACTTTAAGGAAAACATCCCAGACTGGAATGCAGAGGGAACGATGCAGCCCCGGGAGATGATCCTGATAACACAAAGTCTGAAAGAGCTGCAGCTCCTGATGAGCGATTATGTGGGTATCGTCCGGACCAACATGCGTCTTCAGCGCGCCATGAAGAGACTGGATCTGTTGCATGAAGAGATAGAATCGTTGTATGAAACTACGGCAGTATCACCGCAATTATGTGAAGTAAGGAACCTGATCACCGTAGGTTATCTTATCGTTAAGGAAGCCTCCTTCCGCAAGGAGAGCCGGGGTCTTCATTATAATACAGACTATCCGGAGAAGAGCAATCTGATACAGAATATTGTGCTGTAAAATTTATAATTCCCCTTATGCATACGGGCACCACTTCTATCTCCAGGGCTATGATCTTTGCTGCCGGGCTGGGCACGCGTTTCAAACCATGGACTGACAATCATCCCAAGGCGCTGGCGCCCGTGAACGGTAAGTCTCTTTTACAACGGAATATCGAATATCTGCAGCAATACGGGATCCGGGATGTCATCATAAATGTGCATCATTTTGCGGATCAGATAGTCCATGCGCTTGACGCGAACAAGGGGTGGGGCAGCAGGATCACCATCAGCGATGAGACGGATGAGGTGTTGGAGACGGGAGGAGGGTTAAAGAAAGCGATGGGCTGGCTACAGGAGGCCCCTTTTGTCGCGATGAACGTGGATATATTGACGGACCTGGACCTGGGATCAATGATCCGTGATCATTTTCAACATCACCCGTTGGCTACGCTGGCGGTGACGGATAGGGAGACTTCCCGGTATTTTCTGTTCGATGGGGACAGCCGGCTACGCGGCTGGAGGAATGTGAGAACGGGCCAGGAAAGATGGGCGGGCACGTCTTCGGGAATGGCGCTTGCTGAGAAAGCTTTCAGCGGTGTCCATGTCATCGATCCGGCGCTTTTTCCCCTGATGAAGAAGGACGGGAAACTCTCCATCGTGGATGTCTATCTGGATGTGGCGGCGGAACATCCGGTGCGGGGCTTTGATCACAGCGGGTCCAGGTTGATAGATGTTGGCAAGCCGGAGTCCGTGGAACAGGCTGAAAAACTATTCACATGAGGAAAATTTTTTTAATGACCTGCCTGGCAGGCCCCATCCTGGTGCAGTCGCAAGTGCGGTGGCCGGGCGCAGACACCAATTCCAGGGTCTTATTATCCAATGGTTGGAGCCTTACGCCAGCCGGCCATAGTCTTACATTGGGCGACCTTCCCTTGAATATTGCCGTCGCACCCACCGGGCGATGGGTAGCAGTCACCAACAACGGTCAAAGCACCCAGACCTTGCAACTCATCGATGCTGTCCGGGAAAAGGTGGTAGACAGTGTGATCATCCGCCGGAGCTGGCTGGGATTAAAATTCAGCGGCGACGGAAAATATCTGTATGCTTCGGGTGGCAATGACAACTGTATCTGGAAATATAAGATAGAGGCTGAAAGTCAGCGGTTGTTGCTGGCTGACAGCTTTTTCCTTGGGAAGAAATGGCCGGAGAAGATCTCTCCCGCCGGATTTGACATCGACGATAAAAGACACCTGCTATATGTAGTAACCAGGGAGAACAACTCCCTGTACGTCGTGGATCTTTTTTCCAAAGCCATTGTACAAAGATTTGAACTGGGTGGAGAAGGATACACCTGTAAACTTTCCGGTAACAGAAAAGAGCTTTATATCACCTGCTGGGGTTGTGACAAGGTGTTGATCTTCGACACAGAGCGAAGGGTTTTTGTCGGAGAGGTACCCGTGGGCGACAACCCAAACGATCTTTGTATCACCCGCAACGGACGCTGGCTGTTTGTAGCCAATGCCAATGACAATTCCGTCTCGGTCATCGATCTGCGACAGCGGAAAGTTATCGAAACCCTGAATGCAGCTTTGTATGCGGGCGCGCCGCCCGGCTCGACGACAAATGCACTGGCGCTTAGTACGGATGAAAAGACGCTGTATGTAGCTAATGCGGACAATAACTGCCTGGCAGTATTTGATGTCCACGAGCCGGGCGAAGGCAAGTCCAGGGGCTTTATCCCCGTGGGTTGGTATCCCACAGCCGTAAGAACGATAGGGAAAAACCTATGGGTTGCCAACGGAAAGGGATTTTCGTCCATGGCCAATCCCGATGGACCCAGCCCCGTGAACAGAAGAGAGGAGGTCAACTACCAAAAAGGCGATCTGAAAAGATCAAGGACCGTACAATATATTGCGGGGTTGTTCAAAGGTACGATGAGTATCATCCCTGAGCCGGATGAACGGGAGCTGGGCGTCTATTCCCGTCAGGTATACCAGAATACGCCGTATACAAAGGAGGGTGAATTAACGGCTATGGGCTGGCCGGGTAATCCGGTGCCGATGAAAGTTGGCGATCCCTCTCCCATCAAGTATGTTTTCTATGTCATAAAAGAAAATCGCACGTATGACCAGGTATTGGGGGATATGAAAGAAGGGAATGGAGACAGTAGTCTGGTATTGTTTGGTGAGCGGGTTACTCCTAATCTGCATGCCCTGGCCCGGGAGTTTGTGTTGCTGGATAACTTCTATGTGGATGCGGAAGTAAGCGCGGACGGCCATAACTGGAGCATGGGGGCTTATGCGACGGATTACCTGGAAAAGACATGGCCTACGTATTATGGAGGGAGAGGTGGTTCTTATGACTCGGAAGGCAACCGGGAAATTGCCAATAATAAAGGTGGGTTTATCTGGGATCATTGTAAGCGAGCCGGCATCTCTTACAGGACGTATGGCGAGTTTGCGGATGACTATAAACCCAACATACAAACTTTAAAAGGGCATTATTGTCCTTATTATACGGGCTGGGACCTGAAAGTGAGGGATACTGTGCGTGTGAGCCAGTGGAAGAGGGATTTCGATTCGCTGCTGGCCGCGCAGGTATTGCCCCGGTTTAACACCGTCAGATTGGGGAATGATCATACGGAAGGGTTGAAAAAGGGAAGGCCTACACCTTTTGCTCATGTGGCCGACAATGACCTGGCGGTGGGTGAATTTATAGAATATCTCAGTAAGAGTCCTATCTGGAAGGAGTGTGCTGTATTCATCCTGGAAGACGATGCGCAGAACGGTCCGGATCATGTGGATGCGCATCGCAGCCCGGTGTACCTGGCAGGAGGGTTTGTCAAACGGGGTTATGTGGATCATACGATGTATTCTACTACTTCGGTGCTCAGAACTATGGAGCTGATATTGGGGCTTCCGCCGATGACGCAGTATGATGCTGCGGCGACGCCGATGTGGAGATGTTTTTCAGATAGGGCGGATGCCACTGGTTTTCAAGCGCTGCCTGCGAATATAGATCTCGGTGAAAAGAATGTGGCCTGGAATGAGATGGCGAAAAAGTCTGCCGGTCTTGATCTTACAAAGGAAGACAGGATACCCGACAATGAGTTCAACGAGATACTCTGGAAGGGAATAAAGGGGATGGATGCAAAAATGCCGCCCTCGAGGAGAGCGGCATTTGTTCGATCTTTTTGAGTCTTACCAACGGTCGTGTTTATACCATCCGCGGTGTTCACCCCTGTCGTGATCATAGTCCCTGTCGCGATCATACCTTCTGCGTTCAAACCTTTCACGGCTGAAACGTCCGTTGTCAAAACAGTCTCTATAGTCCCTGTTGAAATAGGGGCGATAGTGTTCGTAATAGACCCGGTCGCGGTAGTGGCCGTTCCAAACAGGGTAGTTGTAATAAGCATACCCCGGGAACTCATTTTCATAGACAACGGTAGCGGGCGCCGGTGCATAAACATTCTGATCATAGCCATCCTGGCATACAGGGGCGGGATATTGTTGATAAACTACAGTAGGAGGAGGGGGAGGTGCAACATACACCCTGCGGACAGGGAGGTTGAAACCTACATGAACGTATACCTGCGAGTAAGCGGTAGTGGCAAACAGGGTACCGGTGAGGATCGTGGCAAGTACAAATAGCTTTTTACTCACGTGCATATTTGTCTCTTTTTGGTGTTCGTGAATCTTCGATTTCATTTTCGTAGATTTTAATTGTTACCGGATGCTTTTCCAAGGTCAGTTGGGCATCCTTGTATCTTTGAACGAAAACGGTTTCGTAGATTTAATCCCCCACTGTTAAAGTTTCTGTAATAAATTGTTAAATGGTTGATAATGAAATTTTTGCAACAAATCAGGCCTTATAACCTGTGACAGCGACACTGGTGATGGGATCGGTGTCCTTATAACGTATGCGTATGTCTGTCAGGCCTGCCGCGAGATAGTCTTCTTCTATTTTCTCTACGTTTTCGCGGATGAGCTTTTCCTGCCGGGGCCATTGCGGCTGCAGGATCATCACCAGCCGGCCGCCGCTTTTCAACAGACCGGCCAGGCGTATGAACTCCATCTGCGGGTCTTTCCAGGACATGTGGGCATTGGTGCCATAGATGGTATGAAAATAATGGGCGGGATAGGGTAGCTCGTACAGGTTGCCTACGTGGAGCTGCAGCAGCTGTTGTTCGATGGCCCGCCGGTTTCTTTTGGAGGCGCGTTGATACATGGCGACGGAGCAGTCGATGCCTGCGATAAAGCCTGTCTTCAATTTTCTGGCTACTGCCTGGGTGATCCTTCCCTGTCCGTATCCTATTTCCAGCAAATGCTGATAAGGCAGGATATTCAATTGTTCCAATGTCCATTCGCTTGTGTGGGACTGTTGTACCGGGAGACAGCTGGTCAGCCGGGTGAGGCTGACCGCTGGAAATGTATTGGTGATAAGATTAGCTGACATAAATGATCCTTAAGATAATGGTTGGTTTTGAGTAATGTTTTATTAAGAGGCGTTTTCGGCAGGGGTATCTTTTTCCGTCGAAAAAGGTCCTTCGGGGCCGAAGGGGCCTTTAGGGCCAAAAGGTCCGCCGGATTTGAAAGGCCCGCAGCGGCGGCTCCATTCCTGCATGAATTTTTCTCTTTCTTCCGGCTGCATGTTCATCCAACGTTGTTTCATTTTGTTTTTCCAGTGCTGTCTGGGACCGCCGCCACCGCGGAATCCGCCGAACAACAGTTTGCAAAGTATCATCAATCCGAGGGCCTGAGGCCATGTGATGGCGGGGAGGTGAAAGAGGGAAGGCAGCAGTGCATTCCACAAGAGCATAACAATGGTGGTTACGGCCGTTATAGCCAACAGGACCATTATAATAATAAAAGGAATATTTCTCCTAAAGGGTTTCATGATCTATTTATTTTAATGATGTATGATTTCGTTATATAAAGTCATTAGTCTTTCCCGCAGATAGAGGACGGCATATCTTTTTCGTGAGATCAGGGTGTTGACGTTCTCTCCTGTGTGGTCGGCGATCTCTTTGAAGGAGACGTCTCCCATTTCGTTCCATATAAATACATTTCGTTGCTCTTCTGGGAGTTCCTGCAAGGCTTCGCGTAAAGTCTTCCAGAAAAGATTTCTCAGGTGAACGGTTTCGGGGTTATTGCCTTTGTCGAATAATATGTCTGAAAAATCCGGTCCTCCGTCTTCATCATCCGGTGTCAGCAAGCTGTCCAGGGAGTCGGGTTTTTTCTTCCGATAGCGATCTGTGATCTTATTTCGGGCCACGGTGAACAGCCAGCTGCTGACCTGTTCGATGGGTTCCGTGTCCACCGTCGTCGTGAATTGATACCAGACGTCCTGTAAAATGTCCTCCGCATCGGCGTCATTGGATACGCGCTGGCGGATGAAGCTTAGCAATCGCTTGCCAAACTGGCTGATGACCGTCGTGATATTTTTTCTCGATGATGAACTCATGACCGGCGATATCGTCAATGCTTCCTTCATTCTATAAGGTAGACGGATGAGCAGGGCGGATATTTTAAATTTTCCCGAAAAAAATATAGTCTTTTTGTAAGAGGTTGATTTACTGCACTTTTCTTAGGTCTTCCCACCGGGTACTGTACCTGCTGGACCGGAGTTCCTGCCGCATTTTCCAGTTCTTGTTCATCCCGGAGGATCCGAATTTCACGCTGTCGTCCCGCATGCTAAAGTTAATATTATCGATGGCATGCATCAGGCCGCGGCGCTCGTTCTCTGCGTGGGGTGCGAAGAGATTGCCTTGTATGGAGTCGTCCGGCACCAGGCTGCTGAGCATCACGCCGGCTTTTTTGTATTCCTTACCGTGTTCGTAGAGCACTTCCACCAGTCCGGTGGCGGCCTTGATCAGTTCATGTGTGAGGGAGGTGGCCCGGGGCAGGGTGGTATGGTTACTGATGGTGGCTCCCCGTTTGAAGTCTGTCAGATGATCCTGTTCTTTGGATACGATAAAGACGCTGACCGTGCCGGCCGCGCTGTGCTGTCGCCGGAGTTTTTCCGCGGCCCTGGAGATATAGGTGGCCACCGCTTCCTTGATCTCGCGGATCTCGCTGACGGGGCGTCCGAACATCCGGGTGGTGGCGATCATTTTTTTATCTACCAGCTCTTCTTCCATTTCGATGCTGGGCAGTCCCCGTAATTCGCGGATCAACCGTACCCCCGTGACGCCGCCCATATTGGTGTGGGCCCATTCCTCCGGCATGTTGGATAATTCCCAGGCGCTGGTGATACCCCAATTGATCAGTTTGACGGCATAGGCCCTGCCTACACCCCAGAGATCGTCTACCCGGGTCTGTTGGAGGGCCAGCCGCTGTTCTTCTTCCGTGAGGAGCACTTTTATACAGCCGGAGAGCTGTTTGTTCTTTTTTGCCAGCCGGTTGGCCAGCTTGGCGAGGGTTTTGGTAGGTGCTATGCCGATGGAAACGGAAATGCCTGTCCATTGCTCCACAGTATATTTGATATGCCGGGCATAAGCGGGGAGGTCTTCGAGAGGAATGTGATCCAGGTCCATAAATGCTTCGTCCACCGAGTAGACCTCTACACGGGATGCGTCGTGGCCCATCAGGGTTCGCAGGGTTTCCATCACCCTCCAGCTCATGTCGCCGTACAGGTGATAGTTGGAGGAGAATACGGCGATATCGTGTTTGTCGATGATATGCCGTGTCTGAAAATAAGGAATAGCCATGCCGACGCCGAGCTTTCTGGCCTCATCGCTCCGGGAGATGATACAGCCATCGTTGTTGCTGAGGACGACAACGGGTTTGCTCCAGAGGTCCGGCCGGAACAACCGCTCGCAGGAGCAGTAGAAATTGTTGCAGTCTACGATGGCCTTCATGTTTTATAAGGAATGTATCACATAGGTTACCACGCCCCAGATGGAAAATTCCGCCCCTGAGAGGTCCACATCGATGGCGGAGAGTCTGGGCGTCTCCGGCACCAGCCTGATCTTATTAAATGTTTTTTCCAGACGGCGTATCAGCATTTCACCGTTGAGAGTGGCAATGATGACCTTTCCATTGACGGCTTTGATAGAGCGATCCACGATCACCACATCCCCGTTGAAAATACCGGCTCCGGTCATGGCATCCCCGCTCACCCGCATAAAGAAGGTCGCGGGTTTATTCCGCACCAGCTGTTCGTTGAGATCGACGCCCCGTTCCATATAATCATCCGCTGCCGCACCGAATCCGGTGGCATTGGCAGTAGGGATCTCCTGTTGCGTAAAACGCTTGGATCCCTTGTAGCTTATGCCGAAGAATTGTTCGAGTTCCATGTGGATCTTTTTATCTCATTCGTGAGGAGGAGAAAAATAATTTTCAAATACTAATTTATTTAGTAAATTTATACTAATTTTCTGATCATTTAAAATTTATTTTATGGATACCGGGTTAGTAAAACGTTCCTCTTTTTTTGCTCCCATGGAGACAGTTGCCGGGAGTACGACGGTGGCGCGGCGGGCGGAATACCTGCTTGTCATCTACCCTTATGGAGAATTGAATGACAAGCTGTTGGACGAGCAGCAGCAGTTCCTCAACGACTATGGTCTGTCTATGAAGGCACGTAACAGGCCCCATATTACGGTGGCTGCTTTCCAGGCCGGCGAACAGATGGAAGAGACATTGATCCGATGGATACAGCGCATTTGTCGCAGGCATGAACGTTTTTCTGTCACACTGAACAATTACAGCGGCTTTCCACCGCATACGATCTATTTGCGGGTGCAGGACCCCCAGCCTTTCCGGCAGCTGATGCAACAGCTAAGGGCTATCGATGATTTTATCCGCAGCTCGGGCTGTCCTCCCGTCAACCTGATCAGCCGGCCCTATCTGAGCATCGCGGGCGGGTTGACAGAACAGGTATATAACAAGGCGATGGCCGACTATTCTCAAAAAACCTTTCATGAGTCTTTCCAGGTGGAAGAGCTGGTGCTATTAAAAAGGGAGCACAGTTTTGATGCCTGTCGTACAGTGAATGTATTCCGTCTGCCATATGCTGACACTCTTTAAAACAGAAACCATGCAGAAAGCGATCAAACCTGTAGCAGCCGTTCTCAATGAGAACTACAAGCAGCAGCTGGCTACCAATGAATACCTCGTCATTCTTTCACCCCGTGAAGAATTGCGGATGAGGATCCAACAGGTGAAAAAAGAATTTGCCGAGGCCTACCAAGCTTCCGGCGCCATCGGCGGCAAGCCTCAGGTGACCCTGGTGCGGTTTACGCAGCTGGCATTGATGGAAGAGCGGATCATCCAGCGCCTCCGGACCATTGCCATGGGCTATTGTCCTTTCAAGGTAGAGCTAAAGGATTTTGGAAGTTTCCCTTCTCATACCATTTTTATAAATGTCACCAGCAAACTGCCCATCCGGAGCCTGGTGACGGAAATAAAGGATATACAGCGGCTGATGAAGCTGGACAAGGACCATAAACCTCATTTTATCGATGAGCCGTATATCACTGTCGCGCGAAAGCTGTTGCCTTTCCAATACGAAAAGGGCTGGCTTGAGTACAGCCATAAGTCTTTTACCGGTCGCTTTATCGCCGACAGCATGCTCCTGCTCAAACGCCGGCAAGGCGACATAGCCTGGCAGATCGCCGAGCGGCTGGCTTTTCAAAATCTGCCGGTGACTACCCGTCAGGGAGCGTTATTCGGGTAGGAGGCCCCTCCCGACATTGTATTGTTTTACCCTGAAAATTGTCGTTATGACTGACCCGGATCAATACCTGAAAGGAAGAGGCGCCCAGTTCAATCCCAAGAACAGGTTTCTCAGGAACGAGCGTGTAAAAGAGCATATCGAGGCCATCGACGAATGGCTGGAGCCCAATCCCGAAACCATCTACCTGGAAGAGCATGCCAAGAGCATCGTCAATAAGGTAGACAGTCCGGATGTGGGCATGTGGTATAGCATGAACCCTTACCAGGGCTGTGAACACGGGTGCACCTACTGTTATGCCCGTAATGTGCACGAATACTGGGGGTATAGCGCGGGCCTGGACTTCGAGCAGAAGATTATCGTAAAAAAAAATGCGCCGGAGCTCCTTCGTAAATTCCTGATGAATCCCAAATGGGAATGTCTGCCCATTTCCCTCAGCGGCAATACGGACTGTTATCAGCCGGCAGAAAGGAAGTTCGGTATCACCCGCGGATTGCTGGAGGTCTGCCGGGAGTTTAATCAACCGGTGGGCATGATCACAAAGAATGCGGGCATTTTGCGGGATAAGGACATCCTGACCGACATGGCGAAAAAAAGGCTGGTATCCATACTGGTGTCGATCACCTCCTTTGACGAAGATCTCCGCAGGGTGATGGAGCCCCGCACCACTACAGCAAAGCAAAGGCTGCGCACGATCCGGGAGCTCAGCGATGCGGGCGTACGGATGGGGGTCATGCTGGGACCCATGATCCCCGGTCTTAATGAACATGAGATGCAACGGATTATGAAGGCGGCTGCGGAGAACGGCGCTACTTTTTCCGCCTATACCTTTATCCGGCTCAATGGGGCGATCAAACTGATATTTCATGACTGGCTGTACAAGAATTTCCCCGACAGGGCCGATAAGGTGTGGCACCTGATAGAGGCCAGCCACGACGGGAAGGTGAATGACAGCCGGTGGGGAATACGTATGCGGGGCGAAGGGAATATCGCACAACTGGTGGCACAGCAGTATGCGAGGTATACGCAGAAATACGGGTTGAACGCTGAACGTTGGGAACTGGATTGTACACAGTTCAGAAGGCCGGGGGAGCAGATGAGGTTGTTTTAAACCCTCCCCGGCGGCATCCCAAACTTCTTCTTGAACGCCCTGGTAAAATGCTGTACGGAAGAATATCCCATCTGCTCCGCCACCTCCTTGATAGCAACAGCACCCGACAATAGTCCATTCCGGGCTTTATTCAGTCTGAAATCACTGAGATACCCAAAGACAGAAGTGTCAAAAACTTCTTTGAAACCTTTTTTCAGCTTGAATTCATTCAATCCCGCTATTCTTGCCAGCTCGGTCAACGAAGGAGGACAGGCTGCATGATCGACCAGATAGTCCCTCGCAAAATAAATGCGTTCCTTATCATATCTGGTCTTGCAGGTTTGCACCGCCTTGCCCGCGGCATGTTCATAAGCCTGTGCTTGTAAGGTCAGGAGCTCAATACATTTGGATTGCAGGAACATCCGTTTTAAGCCTTCATCCACCTGCATATGCATGATCTCATGGATGCACTGGTGCATGGCAAAGGAAATGGGGAGGTTTTGCATGTTGATCGATATAGCCGTATTGTCCACGACTTTACCCGCAAAGTCCATCAGCGCGGGACTGCTGTCTTCCGCGAGAGACAAAAAAAACCTTTTGGCAAGACGGACCTCGAAGAATTTATGGAACGCCCCCTCATCATACTGAATCGTACCTACAAAATGAGGTACATAATGGATGTTTTGCTGGTTGGATGAAAAGGGATATTTTTTCCCATCTGCGTGATTGTTCAAATGGCCTTCGCCTGCCAGTGTAAAATGCATTTCAATATGCTCGGGCTCTTTGCTGTCGTTGAAATGAGCGGTCTGAGATTCCTTCATCAGCATATCTCCGTACAGCACATCGATGTCCTGTACGGTAAGCTGAACGGATTCCGCGTTTATAAAAGAAAGATCGACCTTTTTACGCACCTCGCGCACCTTCGGCTGCCCGTCGCGGAGAATAAAGTGGGCGGAAAAATCCAGCTCCGACCTTTTACCTTGTTTGTTATAAAATGCTACTTCCATCGAAACTCCATTTTATATAAAAAATGCTCCGGGATGTATAAAAATTCCAGAGAGCGTCCGCCGTACTTTCGTAAAGGTAACGCATGGCTAAAATCATAGGTATGATTTTGACAGAAGGTAAATATCATTTCTTTTTCGGCGATGAGACAAGTATAGTATTTTTTGATAGCGCCCGTAGACAGATACGCTACCCGGAAAAAAAATACATCGGGGTTCTGCAACTGGAGGAATGTTATAAAGACATTCCCGAGCAGTTGGGTCTGCTGCTGGACATAGCGCCCCCAAAGGGGGAAACTGCGGAATCTTCTATCCATTTCCTTCATACGCTGGAGCCGGAATTATGGAATTTGTGGAAAGACGGCATTTTTCACCTGGCAGCACGCAAGAATATAGCCCTTCTTTTCCGAAAGGAGCTTACGAAAATGGGAATACCGGATGAACGGATTGTTATCTACTGTCTGTAAATGAGAGGGATACATAATAATCCAGGAACCATTCCGTTAATTTGTGGGATTTTTACGCATTAAAATTTTTTGGACGAGCGATGTATTGTGCGTAATCTTGCCCTAAAGCTATAGCTAACAGCCTGATACGAGAAAAACCAATGTCTGATAAAATGGCCCCCATTAAAACTTTTCCTGAATTAAAGAAAAACCTAAAGTGTGATTTTAGTACCCTTCAAAAAGTAAAGGTGGCCGTCCTGGGCGATTCTTCCACCCAATTCCTGGTTAAGGCCTTACGGGGCGCAGGGTATGACGCCGGGATGGACCTGCATATCTGGGAGTCAGATTTCAACCAGATCGAACGTCAGATCTTCGATCCATCTTCGGAACTATATGCGGACAGACCCGAAATAGTCATACTATTCCAATCTTCACATAAGCTTCTCCAGAAATTCAATAAGACAAAGAAAGAAGATCATACAAGGTTTGCCGCATCCGAACTGGCGTCCATCGGACGTATGTATGACACCCTGCAAAATGGCCTGAAGGCCAAAGTTATCTATTACAATTACACGGAGATCGACGATGCCGTATTCGGAAATTTCTCCAGCAAGTTTGAGTCTTCCTTTCTCTTTCAGCTGCGAAAGCTGAATTATGAGCTAATGGCCTTTGCCGTAGGAAATGCCGACTTTTTTATATGTGATATCTCCACTATTCAGAACCAGATTGGAAAAAACGCTTTTTTCCAGCCTTCTATTTATGTAAATACAGAAATGGTCCTGAGCCTGGATGCCCTGTCGTATGTAGCAGCCAGGACCATCGCCCTGATCAATGCCCTGAAGGGTAGATTGAGAAAATGCGTGATCCTGGACCTGGACAATACAATGTGGGGCGGTGTTATTGGGGATGACGGCATCGAGAATATTCAAATAGGCAGCCTGGGTATCGGTAAGGCCTTTTCCGAATTCCAGTATTGGGTAAAAAAGCTCAAGAACCGGGGAATCATCGTTGCCGTCTGCAGCAAAAACACCGATTCGGTGGCCAGGGAGCCCTTTGAAAAGCATCCCGAAATGGTCCTGCACCTGGAGGATATCGCCGTCTTTCGTGCAAACTGGGAGAACAAGGCCGACAATATACGGCACATCCAAAGCGTTCTGAACATCGGTTTTGATTCGATGGTATTCCTGGATGACAATCCTTTCGAACGGAATATGGTAAGGGAGAATATCCCGGATATCTGCGTACCGGAGCTTCCGGAAGACCCGGCCGATTATCTTGAATTTCTATACAGCCTGAACCTCTTTGAGACGACAGTCGTTTCCGGCGAAGATGCCGAGCGGACCCGGCTTTACCAGATCGAAGCGCAACGAAGCAGCGTTCAGCAGGCATTCGCGAATGAAGACGATTTTTTGAAAAGCCTGGATATGCTTTCGCTGGTGGAGCCTTTTAATAAGTTCAATACCCCCCGGGTTGCGCAACTTTCACAGCGCTCGAACCAGTACAACCTGCGGACGGTTCGCTATTCTGAAGGGGAGATCGGGGATATCGCCGCTTCGGATGCTTATCACAGCTTTGCCTTTACCCTGGAAGATAAATTCGGAGACAACGGGCTGATCTGCGTGGTCATCCTCAAAAACGAGAACAAGGACACCTTGTTCATAGAATCCTGGTTCATGAGCTGCCGGGTGTTGAAGCGGGGAATGGAGAACTTTGTGCTCAATACGATTGCCGGACATGCAAAACAGCAAGGATTTGCCTATCTGAAAGGAGAATATATCCCCACGGCCAAGAATGAAATGGTCAGGCGCCATTACCAGGACCTTGGCTTTAGAGAAGCCGGTGACTATTGGGTGCTGGACGTCAATGCATATGAGAAAAGAAAAAACTATATCGGGTATAAAAAATGACGTATGGAAAGAAGTGAAATATTAAAACAGGTGAATGGAATATTCACCGACACGCTGGAAAACGAAGACATTGTCATCAAGGAAGCCACCAGGGCCCCGGACATCGCCGAATGGGATTCTTTGACGCATATACAGCTGGTGGTTGCCATAGAGAAGCATTTCAAGATACGTTTTACTTCCAAAGAGATCCAAAGTTGGGACAACGTGGGAGAAATGCTGGATTGCATTCAACAAAAAGGCATATGAAATTCAATCCAGGGGATGTGTATAATGAGGTCTTTGTTGTTGCAGATGAAGTCTACCACGGTTTTACCCAGCTGTTCAAGGACAGGAACCCCCTGCATGTCGATCACTCGTTTGCCCGGGAGAAAGGATTCGATGGCGTTGTAATGTACGGCAATATATTAAATGGATTCCTTTCCTTTTTTATTGGCGAATCTCTTCCGGAAAAAAATGTGATCATTCATTCCCAGGAGATCCAATACAAAAATGCTGTTTATTTAAACGACAGGCTGGATTTCAAAGCAGTGGTCACCGGGGTTTATGAATCGGTGAATGCGGTGGAATTTAAGTATGAGTTCAGGAATTCCGGATCGAAGGTCGTGGCAAAAGGAAAATTTCAAATCGGGATATTACCATGAAGATCGTAATTACGGGCGGAGCCTCCGGTCTGGGGGCATCGATCACCAGGGCCTTTGCAAAGGAGGTTTCCAACACCGTCTGTTTTACGTATAACAGATCCCACCAGCAAGCTGAACAGATCCTGAAAGATCACAGCAATAGTATTGCGATCAAATGTGATTTCCGGAATGGGGAGGAGCGAAAGCAATTAACCGGCAGTATAAGGAGCTTTGATCCGGATGTCCTTATCAACAACGCTTATAGCGGAACTTTTCTGAATGCTCATTTTCATAAGACCTCTTCGGAAGATTTTTTGACTAATTTCAGGGATAATATAATCCCTGTCATAGAAATTACCCAGGCGGCCATCGAGTGCTTCCGGAAAAAGAAGCAAGGTAGGATCATTACGATATTGACGGCGGCATTGACCAATGTCCCCCCGATGGGTTCTGCCGTTTATATTGCAGGCAAGGCCTATCTGGAAAAGCTGACGAAGGTGTGGGCGGCCGAGAATGGAAGGTTCAATATCTCGTCCAACTCCGTATCCCCTTCTTTTCTCAGGACTGATCTGACTGCCAGCTTTGATGAAAGGATCGTCAGTCAGATGACGGAAAGCCATCCGCTGAAACGATTACTTACCGTGGAAGAAGTGATGGAATCTGTGCTGTTCCTGGCAAAGGCCTCCCCTCAATTGAATGGCGTCGATATACTGCTGAATGCGGCGATGAACGTTAAATAAGCTGAAGAATATATATGTTATTTAATTCACTCAATTTTCTTGTATTTTTTACACTGCTTTTTGCCATCTATTGGAGTGTAAGAAAGCACCTTCAAAACCTGTTGCTTCTGACGGCAAGCTATGTATTTTATGGTTTTGCGGACTGGCGTTTTCTTTTTTTGCTGATCGGCATTTCAGCTGCCGTCTTTTTCCTTGCGATCGGGATGGAAAAAGCAGAGGGAACAGCGCGTGCATCGCTCAAAAAGCTTTTTTTTAGCCTTGGACTTACCCTCAGTATCGGAAGCCTGGCCTTTTTTAAGTATTTCAACTTCTTTACCGCCTCGTTCAATGATCTGCTAAGGGGCGTTGGTATCCATTCACAGCTGGAAACCCTTCATATCATTGTTCCTTTGGGCATCAGCTTTTTTACTTTCCGGGTATTGAGCTACCTGTTTGATGTCAACAACGGGAAAACAAGACCTACACGGGATTGGGTCGTATTCTTCAATTATGTCTCTTTTTTCCCCAGCTTACTGGCAGGGCCGATAGACAGGGCTAAACTTTTCATACCCCAGTTGGAAAAGCAACGATCTTTTACTTATTCCGAAGGTGTGAACGGGTTGCGGCAGATCCTGTACGGTTTGTTCAAAAAGATGGTCATTGCCGACCGCTGCGCGGAATTCGCCAACACGATTTTCACTAATTATACAAACTACCACGGCATCACCCTTATCCTGGGAGCCATTATATTCACGATCCAGATCTATGCGGATTTTTCGGGATATTCCGACATGGCGCTCGGCATTGCACGCCTGCTCGGCTTTCACATCACCAAGAACTTCGACTTTCCATTTTTTTCCGAGAATATCGCGGAATTCTGGCGTAAATGGAATATCTCGCTGACATCCTGGCTAACGGATTATCTGTTCACCCCGCTAAGCATCAGCTTCAGAAATTGGGGCAAGACGGGTCTGGTCCTGGCCATCCTTATAACCTTCACGATTTGCGGCGTTTGGCATGGCGCAAGCTGGACCTATGTCCTGTTTGGCTTTGTCCACGGCTGCTATTATATCCCCCTGATCCTGACAGGCGCTATGACGAAGAAAAAGAAAAAGATACAGGACAGGGCGCTGCCTTCCTTTTCTCAGTTCTTCAATATGATCCTGACCTTTATCCTGGTATCGCTAGCCTTTATTCTGTTCAGGTCGGATACCGTGTCTGATGCCGCCGGTTATTACAAGAGGATCCTGCACCTGTGGCCGGTGGCCCGCCCGGAAATATCCGTATCCCTGCTTCTGCTGGCGGGTATCTTCCTGTTGCTGGAATGGATAGGAAGGAACAGCGAGTATGCGATCGAAAAAACAGGGCTCAACTGGAGCAAGACCGGGAGATGGGCCTTTTATCTGGCGATCTTCATTGTTATTTTCCTGTACCAGGGGAAACCGCTGGCCTTTATATATTTCCAATTTTGAAAATATGAAACGATTTCTGATCCAGTCCTTCATCTTTCTTTCCATTGCCGTTGGATTAATAGCGATTGTTACGGTTGTAATGGACGCTTATATAGTCAGAAAGGCCAGCTTTAAATGCAGGGCAGACGCCAAATATGTCGTTTTGGGCAACTCTCACCCCGAACAGGCTTACAACGATTCTCTGCTCGATCATTTCCAAAACCTTGCCCAGGCTGCTGAGACCTATCTCTACACTTTTATCAAAGCAAAGGAAATATTCGAACAAAATAAGCAGATAGAAACGGTGTTTATCGAGTTCAGCAATACCGACCTGCTTCCGGAATGGAATAAATGGATATGGGGATCGGCTGTGCTCTCCTGGAGATATCCCATCTATTCACCATTCATGGGTATGGAAGAGAACAAGGTACTGTTGTTGAACAATTTTTCCGGGGTGAACAACTGTCTGCCCCTGTCATTAAAGGATAACGCGATCCGCGTCGTGCATCATGACCTGGATTATTCAAATGAGATGGGTGGATTTGTATATAATACCCGTGAAAAAGTGGATTCTTTCCTGGAACATGACAATTTGAAGGAAAACTTTGAAAGGGTCAGGAAAAACCAGGACCATATATCCTCTTATAATGTGGTCTATCTTACCAAACTGGTACAATATCTGAAAGAAAAGCATAAAAGGGTCATTTTGATCAGGTCTCCTCTGCACAGGTCTTATCCCGGCCTGGGTAATGAGGCAGAATATGAAAAGATCCTGCATACTGCGTTTGTGGGCGTCGAATACCTGGACTTTAATGCATTCCCCCTGGCGAATGCGGATTACGTGGACCTGGAACATTTGAATTTCCGGGGTGCAAGGAAATTCTCCCTGTGGTTCAATCAGCTGCTGAAAGAGGGCCTGCTGGATAAGGAGAATAAACAGCAATTTATAGAAGAGAGGATAAAAGAGGTGCGGATGTAGAAAAGGCCCTTTTTGCCGGAGGATAACTATTCTCTATGCAATACAAACGAATGCCCATCGAGATCGAATCCCCCGAGCAGATGGGGTATGACAGGATCAGGAACAATCTTTCCGAAAGTTCATACACTGATGCAATGCTCAGGGACATCGGTGATCTCTCCCCTGTACTGAAAGACCTCGTACTATGCTATGGCTCACATGCAGGTCATGAAGGGCTGCGGGAGCTCATCGTAAAAGACAACGCGCTGCTTATAAAAGAAGATGTGCTGCTTACCATGGGCGCCGCGGCCGGCCTCTTTATCATCGCCACTACGCTTCTGGAGCCCGGTGACGAAATGGTTGTCATACGGCCTAACTATGCCACTAACCTGGAGACGCCCAGGGCCATCGGCGCCCGTCTGCATTATATCGACCTTCGCTTTGAAGAAGGGTTTTCGCTGGACCTCCGGGCAGTGGAGAAAGCTATAACGGCGAGAACGAAATATATCTCCGTCACCACTCCCCACAACCCTACCGGGGTTTGTCTTAGCCATGAAGAGCTGCAGACATTGACCGCCCTTGCAAAAGCTCATCATATCCACTTGTTGGTGGACGAAACCTATCGTGATATGGTATTCGGTAAGCCGCTGCCTCTGGCGGCAACTTATGGGGACAACGTGATCAGCATCTCCTCTCTGTCCAAGACCTACGGTCTGCCCGGTCTGCGCATGGGATGGATCATCTGTCGCAACCAACACCTGATGGAAACCTTTTTGGCCGCCAAAGAACAAATCCATATTTGTGGCTCACCGCTGGACGAAGAAGTGGCTTTCCGCTATATGCAGCAAAGGGAGACGCATTTTCAAAGGATCACCCGTGATATTCGTGAAAAGTTCCGTATCGTAAAGACCTGGATGGAAGGACAGGATGACCTGGAATGGGTGGAGCCGGCAGGTGGGTGTGTCTGCTTTCCACGGATGAAACGGCCGGAACAAAAGGACGTCGACGGCTTCCACAGGCTGCTGCTGGAAAAATATAGCACGTACACTGGCCGGGGACATTGGTTTGAAATGCCGGACCATTACATGCGTATCGGGTTCGGCTGGCCTGCTGTCGACAAACTGGAAGAAGGGCTGAAAAGTATTACCGAATGTTTGCGGGCATCCGGCCAGAAGTAAGGATTGCAGCGCCATACGGCGCCCGGTGCTTATTTCAGCGTCCGGACAAAGGCCGTCAGTCTTCCTTTTTCTTCATCGATCCAACTCTTCGCTGTGGAGAGCCCCGTGGAAAGCTGGGCGAAATCATCATGTAGAGAGGGGAAGCTATCCTGCTGACAGTTGTCTTCAAACTTCTGACAATCAGCTTGAAGGGAAGTCAGACCCACATAACCCAACAATGGTTTTAGCTTATGTACGGCACTTTTAAGCGCAGGGATATCGCCTGATCTGTAACTCAAAAATACGTTTTGCAGCATAGGGTTATACTCTCCCGCCACATCCGTGAACGTTTCCGCCATCAAGGCATAATCACCGTCGTATAACTCGTTGATATATTGCCCATTGAATTGGCCGCTAAACACGAAATATTTGTCGTTGGTGCTGCTGTTCATAGTTGAATAAGGGTTTTATCCTAACGGATAATGTAATATTTTTATTATCCGGGTCGTTGTCTAAATAGAAATCCTTAAATCCGAACTTGAACAACTACTTACTTCTAACCTGCAAATCCTTCTATGAGGATGTCGTTTATACCGGCCTGGGAAAAGAGCCGTCTATTCCCAAGCGTAAACAGATCGTCCGATTTAACCAATTTATCCTGCTGATACTCGTTGCCAACTTTGTCTGCGTAATTTCCTATTTCTGTTATGGGCTGTATATCAGTGCGCTGACCAATCTCAGCGCCGCCTATATCTTTATCATGGCCTATCAGCTCAACCTGAGAAGGCATTACCTGGCAGCCAGGATGCTGTCTGTACTGAACCTGAACCTTTACCTGGCGGTCATGAACTATATGGAAGGGCTGAAGGCTGCGGAATACTTTTACTACTGGCCGTATTTTCTTGTCATCACCTTTATCGTCAGCTTTAGAAGAAGCCTTCTGGAACTGAGCTTTGCGTATACCGTCACCATTCTCTCGTTGTGGTTCTGTTATACCCAGTGTCCCCAGGAGAATCATTACCAGGTGCATATCACGGGGATGTTTACCAAGCTGCATGACAGCAACCTGGTGATCTCTATGGTGCTTACCGCTTTTTTCTCCTATGCTATCATGCGTATCAACCGTAACAATGAATTCGCGATATTAAAGGAAAAACAATTTGTCGACACGATCTATAACACCTCTCTGGATGGCGTATTCATCCTGGATGCAGAGGCCCTTGTCATTACGGATTGTAACAGCCGGGCAGTCGAGCTGCTGGAGATCGGGGACAAGAAGGATATTGTAGGGGCGCCCATGGATAGTTTGTTTACAAGGGAGCATATCAAAATATTTAAGAATATAGAGCAGCATCCTGAGGAGACGGGCAAAGGATGGCAGGGCGAGTTATCCTTTACTTCAAAAAAAGATAATACGGTGTTTGCCTATGTGAATGTAGTCCCCTTTGTCGACGATACCCATCATTTCTGGAAGATCAGTATCCTGGACCTGTCTGAAATAAAAATGACAAAGTTCGAGCTCATGAAAGCCAAACAAAAGGCAGAGGTCGCCTCGCAGGCAAAGACCCGTTTCCTTTCCAATATGAGTCATGAGCTGCGTACCCCCCTGAACGGTATCATAGGTACTTCCAATCTGCTGTTGCAAGAGGATTATTTGCCGGAGCAGAAGTCCAACCTGGACGTCCTGAAGCTTTCCTCGGAGCATATGATGGTCCTTATCAATGAGATACTTGACTTTAATAAAATTGAGTCCGGAAAGGTGGAGCTGGAGAATGTACCTGTAAATATCAGGGCGCTCATGAGAAAGCTGGAAACGCAATTTTCCATGCAGGTACAGGAGAAAGGGTTGGCATTCCTCATTGATGTCGATGAAAAGCTGGAAGTGGAGTTTCTCACCGATGAAACGAGGTTGAACCAGGTGCTGAGCAACCTGTTGTCCAATGCCATCAAGTTCACGCATAAAGGATTTATTACCCTGGGCGCCCGGAAAGTGTCTTCCTCCAGTAAAAAGTCCATTGTACAGTTTATGGTCAAGGACACGGGCATCGGCATTCCCGCGGGCAAGCAGCAGGAGATATTCGAAAGCTTTACACAGGCCGATACGGATACAACGCGGAAGTATGGCGGGACAGGATTGGGGCTTGCCATTACGAAAAAGCTTGTCAGCTTGTTCTCCGGCGAATTGATGCTGGACAGCAGGGAGGGACTGGGCAGTACTTTTTATTTTTCGGTGGAGCTGGAGATAAACGAGAATGGAAAGACCTATATCAATGAGGAGAAGGCAAAAAAGCTACCTTCCTTCGGCCAGATACGGGTCCTGATGGCGGAGGACAATGCCGTCAATATGTCTGTCGCCAGGAAGCTATTGAACAAATGGGGGATCGAGGTACACGAGGCCGTCAATGGCAGGGAGGCCGTACAGAAATTTAGGAAAGGAGTATATGAACTGGTGTTGATAGATCTGGAGATGCCGGAGATGGATGGGGTGACGGCTTTATCCGAGATCAGGAAAGTGGACAGGGACATCCCGGCCATTGCATTTACCGCAGCGGTATATGAAGATATGCGGGCCGATCTGATGAAAAAGGGTTTTATGGAAGTGGTGCCAAAGCCATTCCGGCCCGAGGAATTGCATAAGAAGATATCGATATTGGTGAATGTCCAGAAAACGGGTTTCTCGAAAATATAACCCGTTTTCTGGAAAGATCTAATTATTGAGACCTTCGGCGGAGCTGCTTCGACACGCTCCTTCTCGGTCGTAACCTTGCGGTTACGGACAACGAACCTGTGGTTCGTTCTTGAGTACAGCGTAACCCAAACTGCACGTAAAATATTTTGGAAATATTTTTTTAAATAGTTGGTCAAAAGAAAAAAAGATTTTTATTTTGTAGTGATAAACAAAGACAATAACCATGCTTCGACAATCTATTACATACAAACAGGTGATTCGCTGGTCTGCATCAGTGAAGAATCCTATATCCGCGGGGCATGAGTTGCTGCATAACTAACAAAAAAACGAGTTCAGCATACGAAAGCCCCGCAAAAAGCGGGGCTTTCTCGTTCAGGAAGAACATGATACAGCCGATATCCATTTATACTGATCTCATCACAAAGAAGGTGACCAGGGCCCTATTGCCGGGACATGCCCAGATATGATCTGCGTAAGCAGTAGTAAATATCGAAGTGAGCCCGGCCATGTGCCGGGCTCATTGTTTAAAAAATATCAAAAGGAGGACAAGATGAAATTAAATTTTAGCCTGAAACCAAGACAAACAGACGAACGCTATGCGCTTGTAAGGACATGGACGATGGACAAACAATGGGAGCTGTATATGGCCCTTTTGTCCGCGTCGTTGTATGAATCCTTCTATGATCAGCCGTCCGAACAGCTGGACGAGCTGCGTAAAATGATAAAGGACAACGACCCGCTGTTCGTTGCCCGGCTGGCGGTCCATCTCCGGGAGAACCTTCGTCTCCGGACGCTGTCCTTTATATTGGCGGCAGAACTGTCCAGGGTCTGCAAGGACAAGGAGCTTATCGGGAGGCTGGCGGGACGTGTAATACAACACGCAGGTGAGATCCCCCGGTGGCTGGACTGTTATGTACAAGCCGGTGGAAAAAGACCCGGGAAGACCTTACGGATAACTTCGGCCCTGAGGAAGCACCTGGCTATTCATTTCAATCGCCTGGACACCTACCGGTTCGTCCGGCTTACAAAAGTACAGCAGGTAAGACTGCGATATGCTTTGTCGCTGGTGCAACCCAAGGCGGCGGGAAAAGCGCAGCAGGTCTTATTCCGAAGGATATTGCAGGACAAGCTGCCGGCGCGTAATGCCTGGCTGTCGGAATATGAGACGCTGAGACAACAGAATTATGACAGTCATGAGCTAAGACAGGCCGCTCTCCGGGAAAAATGGAAGGAAGGTATCTCTACTTTCAGAATGGGCTATACGGCCTTGCTGGAAAACCTTTCGAATATACTGGCGGCTGGGGTAAGCGGGAAGGTGCTAAAACTGGCGGCCGAATACCTGGGCAATGCAGCTGCCGTCACCGGCAGCCGTCAATCACCTCTACGATTGGTGGGGGCCTACCGGAAATTGCAGCAATCGCATCAGGGCGGGGCCGTCACATTACAGGAGGCCCTGGAGTTGGCGGTCCATCATAGCGCCCGCCATCTCCTCGGTCTGGGTGAGAATGAAAATACGGTGATCGCCATGGACGTCAGCCCCAGCATGCGGCATCCTGTACGGGAAGGCAGCCTGGTACAACGGTTTGATATCGCGCCATTGCTGGCAATGCTGATAAAAAGTCTTGGCGGCAGCGTACACACCGGTGTCATCGGCAATACCTGGAAGCATGCCGAACTGCCGTCCTATCTGATCCTGCATGAGCTGGACAGGTTGCATAAGAGAGAGGGGGAAGCCGGATACGCCATCAATGCGCACCTTGTGATCCAGGATCTGCTGCGAAAAGGAGATATAGTGGACAAAGTGATGATCTTTACGGACTGTCAGCTTTGGGATCATCGGCCTTTTAATCAACCGGCAGGCGCCGATCTGGGAAGGCTCTGGAGACAGTACCGGCAGCTGGCGCCCAAGGCAAGGCTCTATCTTTTTGATCTGGCAGGCTATGGTAAAAGACCGTTGGAATGTCTGGAAGATGGAGTATGTCTGATAGCAGGATGGAATGAACAGGTTTTCGGCGTGCTGAAGGCGCTGGACAGCGAGACGGTGAGGGTTGAAAATATAGAAAGTATTATTATATAAAATGATTGGGTTCAAAAAGGAGGAGCCAATACCTACAGGCCCGGAGTTATTTCTTCGGGCCATTTTTTTTCTCTAACTTAACAGCATGGAACCTCCTTCATGGTCTGCCCGGTTTAACCGTCTAAGGCAATTATTCTGGTTGTTCACGCTGCTTACCATTGGCTATATGATCTGGGCCCGGAACTACCTGTCCCCATTGAGCGCTGGCGAGATCGTACAGTTTGAAGTAGCCAAAACTGTCTCCAAAGCACAATCCATCATCCAGGAATGGAAAAGTACGGGAAAATATGATCAAGGCGTTAAAAGCACCTCCCTGGCCTACCTGTTTATGGTGCTGTATACCCTGGCGATAGGGCTGGGCTGCCGTTTTATCTCCGCCTGCACAGGCAACGAGATCCTTATTAAGGGAGGGCGGGGGTTTGCCTGGCTGATCCTTGTCGCTACGGTTTGTGATATCATTGAGAATATTGCTGTATCCAGGACATTGACCGGGCATATTTCGCATGTGAATGTGCTATTGGCCTACAATCTGGCCAGGATCAAGTTCTCTATTGTCATCGTTTGTCTTCTTTTTATACTGGCTTGCGCCCTTTATTGGGTGATTGGAAAAATGGCGGGGGAAGGTACGGTGAAATGATCCTTTCCCGAAACGTTCATGTATCCTTAACGCACTGTTTTTCAATTTGCAATTAAGTTTATTGAATATTAAAATCTCCTATATTTGCAAGGGACCAATAAAGTTCGTTATTTGCTCCCCAAGAATTGTGACGGTATAGGACAATAAATGCAGGCCGGAATTAGTTTTTGTGTCCGTAACTCTCAGATTCTCTTTAAATTGTTATAATCCTGTGAAGAATTCGTTGATCGAACTGTTAAATGAATAAGTAAGGGTAATAGGGGCTATTCACCGATGCGTCCCTGTGCCCTTTTTTCATTTATACCAATCCCAACCCTTTAAAATGTACTCTGTTTATAATCAATTAGTTGCAATTTTTTCATGTGACTGAGGTGGCGAAGCTATGTCTATAAAAGAAAAGAAATGGTATGTAGTGTACACGAAACCCCGGTGGGAGAAAAAAGTGTACAATCTCTTGGTAGAGAAGGGAATAGAAGGCTATTGTCCCTTGAACAGGACCAGGAAGAAATGGAGTGACCGGGTGAAATGGATCGAAGAGCCCCTTTTTAAGTCGTATGTATTTGTCCTGGTAGCCGAAGAAGATCAGACGGCTGTACGAATGATCAATGGCGTGGTGAATTTCGTGTACTGGCTGGGAAAGCCGGCTGTGGTCAAGCGCGAAGAGATCGAGACCATTCGTAAGTTCCTGCATGATTACAGGGATGTCGAGGCCGTACCCTTTGACCTCCGGGAAAATACGCAGGTGACGATCCTGCAGGGTGCCTTTATGGATAAAAAGGGCGTCGTACGGAAAATTATCAATAATAAAGTCCAGGTCATCATAGGATGCATCGGTTATTCACTGGTTGCCGTTGTCGATAAATCCAATTTAATGATGGTCGAGAAATAGTAAATTTTAACGATAACCCCTTTTGAATGGCATTAAAAAATCGTTCAGTCCGGAGTGTTTTTTGGTTGTGTGGTCCAGGGTTGGTGTTCCTGGCGTTTATGTTCGGTTCCTGTGGAAATACCAGGCATTTGACCTACATGCAGGGACAATTTGACACTGCCCGTCTCAGTCAGATAAATGTCAGCGATCCTATTATTCAGAAAGGAGACATACTGAGTATCATCGTTTATAGTGATAATCCGCAGGCCACCGCCCTCTACAATCAATCCATCATTATCACTCCGTCCGCAGGCGGCGGGGATTCGAAAGAGAGTGGCGGATCTTCGGGAGGATTCTCGGGGGCATCTCCTACGACTCCGGGTTATTTAGTGGATGAGCTGGGAAATATTCAATTCCAGAGCCTTGGTGTTCTCCACGTTGAAGGCTTGACCAGAGGGGGGGTGAGAGCACTCCTGGACTCGAGCTTAAAAAACTATTTAAAAAACCCCTATTACACCATTCGTTTTCTCAATTATAAATTTACGATGTTGGGGGAGGTCGCCAGGCAAGGGGTATATAGCATACCCGGAGATCATGTAAATCTCCTGGAAGCCATCGGCATGGCCGGAGATCTTACATTTTACGGGCGAAGGGACAACGTACTGATCATCCGTGTCAATAACGGCAAACGGGAGTATGCCCGCCTGGACCTTACCAAACCGGAGATCATGGCATCCCCTTATTTTTACCTGCAACAGAATGATGTCGTGTATGTCGAGCAGAACAGGAAAAAAGTTGCCGCGAACGATCAGGTCACCTATAGAAATATTACCATCGGCACCAGCCTGGTGAGTGTGATTGCCTTGTTGTATACCATAATTAGAAATAAATAGCTCAAATTTTTCCATGCCTGAACAAATCAAAGAGCTTTCTGTGCCCGAAACATTTGCACAACAGGATAATTCCTGGGCGTTTAGTCCAAAGGAATTTTTGATGAAATATCTTAGATATTTGCCATGGATAATAATGAGCGTTGTTCTCTTCCTGATCCTGGCATATGTCAAGATCAGGTACACTACGCAGATATACCGCGTTCAATCCTCCCTGTTGATCAATAGCGACCACAATAATATAGGGGACAAGGGGGGGAAATTCGACGAGTTATTCATGAACCAGCAACAGGTGAATCTGAGTAACGAAGTGGAGATCTTAAAATCCCGGATAGTACTGGAACGGGTGGCAAAAGATCTTGGGCTCCAGTTCTCCTGCTATAGTAAAGGGACGGTCAGATCAAGCCTGCTCTATCTTAACGTACCTTTTGGCCTGGATATGGCGAGAATTTCGGATTCCTCGCGGGCCTTCAGTTTCAAGGTCCAGGTCATTAATGATAAACAATTTCTTCTCGACGGAAGTAAGACCCCTGTTGCATTCGGAGAATATTTTCGGGTGGGGTTGGATTATTTCAAGCTGGTAAGAGATACCAGTATCTCCCTGCAAATCTATAATAGCCCTGATTTTATAGTGAACTGGCAGCCTTTACCTGCGGTTGCAGACGGCCTGGCGGGAAGCCTTAAAGTCGTTCACCTCAATGATGAGTCCACTATTCTGAACCTTAGCTTTGAAAATGAGAATAGCAGTCTTGGAAGGGACGTATTAAACACACTCATGGCCGTGTATGATTCCCTGATCATAGAAGGTAAGAACCGGATCGCATTTAATACGTTGCGTTTTATTGACGAAAGGTTGAAGAATCTCAAGGATGATCTCAATGGTGTGCAAAACAACATGGAAGACTTCATGGTTCGCAACCAGGTGTTTGATCTGGAAGCGCAATCAAAGAACTACCTGGGTATCATGAGTGATGGTGAGAAACTAAAGAATGACCGGGAAGTACGATTGAATGTCGTGGAATGGCTGTTGGCATATATTAAAGATTCGCAGAATAAATTCAATACAGTACCTACCAACCTGGGGATTGAAGAGCCTGCCTTGCTTCAATTGATAACAGAGTATAACAAACTGCAGTTGGAAAGGGATGCCAACCTGAAAACCACGCAGCCCGGCAACCCGATGATCGTCGGTCTTGAAGGGGCCCTTGAAAAAGTGCGGTCGAATATTTACCAGGCATTGCTGAATGTAAAACAGGCTTACCTTATCGCGGGTGATAACATAAACAAACAGGAGCATTCTTTAAAGGGGCAGATCCAGGCACTCCCCGGTAAATCTATGCGATTGCTCGATATTCAGCGCCAGCAAAAAATATTTGAGGAGCTTTATTCGTTTCTTCTGCAAAAAAAACTGGAAACATCGATCTCTTCCGCCAGTACGATCTCCAACTCCCAGGTAATTGAGTCTGCCACAATCCCCGGCAACCTGGTAAGCCCTGACGGCAAGAAGATCTATATGTTTTACATGATGCTGGGTCTGGTTTTACCCATCGGTATAATTGCGGTTATCGAGCTTTTGCGGGATAAGGTGGACAGCCGAAGTGAGATCGAGAGTCGGACCAATGCCCCCATCCTGGGTGAGGTTGGACATTCGGGCGACAGCGAAACGCTGATCGTATCCAGGAATAGTCGAAGCTTTATATCCGAGCAGTTCCGTATTATCCGGACCAACCTGCAATACATCACCGGGAAAAAGGAAAAGCTGGTAATTATGGTTACTTCCTCATTCAGCGGAGAAGGCAAGTCCTTTATCAGTACTAATATGGGCGCCGTCATGGCCCTCACGGGCAAAAAGACGGTGATCATGGAATTTGATATCCGTAAACCGAAGATCATTTCGGGTCTGGACCTCAAACGAAAAGCGGGCATCACCAATTATATCATCGGTATGAGCAATTTCGAAGACCTGGTGGTGAAAGTCAATGAAGTAGATAATCTTTTTGTGATCCCTTGCGGCCCTATTCCTCCGAACCCTTCCGAATTATTGCTGGATGGGAAATTAGAGCAACTGATGGAAGAGGTAAATAAGCATTTCGACGTTGTCATCATGGATACGGCGCCCATAGGTCTTGTAAGCGATGCCGTCAACTTGGGGCGTTTTGCGGATTGTACGCTTTATATCGTCAGACAAGGCTATACATTCCGCAAGCAGCTGGTAAATATAGATGAGCTGCACAGACAAAAGAAATTACCCGGTCTGGGTCTGTTGCTAAACGACGTAAAACCGACAGGGGGTTATTACGGCGGCAACTACGGAGGATATGGTTATTATGGCGGATATTCCTATGGGGCTAAATCCGGATATTTTGAAGAAGAGAAAAAGGCAAAACCTGTATTCTTCCTAAAACGGTGGTGGAAGCGATGGTTTTCATAATTATAAGAGCAAAGGACTAAGATGGCTACAAAACAACCTGAAGTGCAAGAACTAATCATAGAATCGGGACAATCGGAGAAGAATTACTGGATGGACCTCTGGCGTTTCCGGGAATTGTTCTATATCCTTAGCTGGCGGGATATTAAGGTACGTTATAAGCAAACTGTGATAGGGGCCGCATGGGGAGTGGTCAGACCCCTCCTTACGATGCTTATTTTTACGTTTGTCTTTGGTAAACTAGGCAACCTGGACCAAAAGGGCCCGGTGCCCTATCCTATCCTTGTATTCGCCGGTCTTTTGCCCTGGCAGTTCTTTTCCTCTGCTCTTTCTGAAGCCAGTAACAGCCTCATCGGCAATTCCAACCTTATCACAAAGATTTACTTTCCGAGGTTGATCATCCCGGCAAGTTCGATCATTGTCAGCCTGGTCGATCTGGGTATTACTTTTGCCCTTCTTGTCCTGGTCATGTTCTTCTTCAGGTATCTCCCGCCATTACAGATATTATTTTTACCCGTATTTGTCATCCTGGCCTTTTTGGCGTCGTTCGGCACCGGGCTTTACGTGACGGCGCTCAATGTGAAATACCGGGATTTCCGTTATATCATCCCCTTTATCGTTCAATTAGGCATTTATGTTACACCGGTAGGCTACAGCAGTACGGTGGTGGCGCAAAAGTATTCCGAACAAGCGCGTTTCTGGTTCTCGTTGAATCCGATGGTGGGGGTAATCGACGGCTTTCGCTGGTCCATTATGGGCGAACCCCTGTACTGGCCCGGGTTTTGTCTTTCCCTGGGCGTGAACCTGTTTTTTTTATGGTTGGGCGTCAGCTATTTCAGAAAGACCGAAAAATCATTTGCAGATAATATATAAGAAAAATGGCCAAGCCCGTTATTAAAGTAGAGCAGGTTTCAAAAAAATTCGTTATTTCCCATGAAAGCCCTGAACGCTACACCTCATTGCGGGATGTGATCAGTAAGAAGGCAAGCAATATGATGGGCCGGCGCAAAGCACAGGATCAGGCCCGCCGGGAGGTATTCTATGCGTTAAATGACATCAACTTCGATGTCCAGGCCGGTGACCGGGTAGGTATCATCGGCCGCAATGGGGCCGGTAAGAGCACCTTGCTGAAGGTCCTCAGCCGGATTACGGAGCCAAGCAGCGGCCGTATTTCCATCACCGGACGAGTGGCGAGTCTCCTGGAAGTAGGTACGGGGTTCCACCCTGAGCTCACAGGAAGAGAAAATATCTTTTTGAACGGCGCTATCCTTGGGATGAGCCGGGCGGAGATCCGCAGGAAATTCGACGAGATCGTGAGTTTTGCGGAAGTTGAAAAATTCCTGGATACGCCAGTCAAGCGTTATAGCAGCGGTATGTATGTGCGTCTTGCCTTTGCCGTCGCCGCTCACCTGGAGCCGGAGATCCTGATCGTAGATGAAGTATTGGCGGTCGGAGATTCCCAATTTCAGAAAAAGTGTCTTGGGAAAATGGAAGACGTGAGCAAAAATGAAGGCCGCACGGTATTGTTCGTAAGCCATAATATGGGGGTCATCGCTCAATTATGCAATGTCGCCATATTGCTTAATAAGGGTACTGTCGAAGCCAACGGTTCAGTGAATACTATCGTGGACAGATATATCAGCAATAGCGGGAATGCGGATACGAATTCTTATATGCGTGCGGAAGATGCAGTTAATAATAAAACGAATTATTTCAATAAAATTTGTACTGTAAACGCCGCAGATGAGGTTATTGCGGACTTCTCCTTTGATGAGGAGATCAGGCTGAAATTCGACTTTACGCTGAATGAGATCGTACCGAACTTACAGATCGGGATAGCCATGCTGAATAAATTTCAAAGCAGGGTATTTACCATTTTAAAACCGGTGACTTTTTTCGACAATTACTCCGCCAACAGGTACCGGGGAACCGTGACCTTGCCCTCGTCTACGATCGCCCCCAACATTTATTCATTTGTTTTCCAGATCTGGGTAAAGGATGCGGACGTGTCGAAATATGATAACCTTGAAAATATATGTTCTGTCAAAATACATGATTCCGGTACCGAATATGCTATTTATGAAGGATACGATTATGGGAATGTGATCATTAACGCGAACTGGGCAACTAAATAAGATCAAGCAACAGGATATATATAAATCATGCGGACATGTTAAAAAGAATAAAGAGTCAATTTTGGAGATTAGCCTGGTTCCTGGGTCATTACCGTCAGATCAAACCTGGCGTCGAACTGATCCCCAATGTCTTCCATGGTCCCATCACCTATATGACCGATAGCATCGTTACCAGCAATAACTGCGATTTTTTGCAGGAAGCGAAGTTTAAGGCCGCCTATAATGCCGGCAGGGCAACCTTGCCTCACGTAGATTCGGACATTATGCCGTGGCGTATTTACATCGTTTGCGCGTTGGCGGACATGGTCAAAGGGCTTCGGGGAGATTTCGTGGAATGCGGGGTCAGTACAGGCGTTTTTTCCCGGTCGGTCATGGAGTACGTCGATCTCAAATCCATCAATAAATCTTTTTATTTGATGGATACTTACGACGGACTTGTCCCGGGGCAAATAACAAAGGAGGAAGAAAAGGCAGGCATCAGCGGATACCTTCAAAACTATAAGAACAACTATGCGCAGGTGGTAGAAACTTTTAAAGACCTTCCCGCAAGAATCATCAAGGGGGCCATCCCCGGCACCCTGGATCAATGCCTGGCAAAAGAGGTCTGCTATTTGTCGATTGACATGAATGTCGTTGAGCCGGAGATAGCCGCGGCGAATTATTTTTGGGATAAGATGGTAAAGGGCGGGGTCATCATCCTTGACGACTATGGTTTTCCCATGCATATCGAACAAAAAAAAGCATTTGACCGGTGGGCTAAAGAAAAAGAAGTGAATATTCTATCTCTGCCTACAGGACAAGGCATAATTTTTAAACCCTGACGCGGAACAGACACGTGCGTTCTTAGTTTTAAAAACTTGTATGATGAACTTATCGCAGTACAGTGATTTTTTATACGACCGGAAATTTTCCTCCGACCTGAGCGTCCAATACCCGGTGCAGAAGGAGATCGTAGGAAAAATGGATTATATACAGGGGCTGATCGAGGGAAAGAAAGTGATAGACATCGGCTTTGCAGATCATTACGATCTGATAGACGCGCGTATAAAGAGCAATGACTGGGTACATGCCCGTTTTCGCAAATGGAGTTCCAGGATCATCGGGATAGACGTCGACCCCAAAGCAGTCGATTATGTGAGAGAAAAATTTGACTTTACGGATGTTTACTGTCATGATATTACCAGCGCTGAGTTATTGCAGCCTATCCTGCAGGACACCTGGGATTATATGATCCTAAGCGAAGTGCTGGAACATATTCCCGACCCCGCTCATTTTCTAAAGAGGATCAGGGAGAACTACGGCAACCATATAAAGCGCATGATCATAACTGTACCTAATGCGTTTGGTCTTATCACATTGCGATCCGTTTTTAACCGTATAGAACGTATAAATTCCGATCATAAATTCTGGTTTACCCCCTATACGCTGTCCAGGATCGTTACCGCTGCAGGCCTGGAGGTCGAGGATTTCGTATTGTGTAATTCTTATTATGGATTGCGCTTTTGGGAACGTCTTCTGGTAAAGCGGTCACCGTTGTTCCACCATACGCTGGCAATGGTCGTAAAATTATAAACCAGTATTCATGCGGATATTATTTGTTGCAATGCCCTTCAGCATTCATACCGTCCGATGGATATCGCAGATCAATGACACCGGCTGGGACCTGCACCTGTTCCCCTCCATGAAATTCCAACCATTGCATGCGGAGATGCGGGGTGTTGTCTATCACGAGAATTTTTATGACAATCTATACGGGCCGGTGCCCGGAAATACCTATTCCTCTTCGCATATGCCATATCTTTCCTTTATAAAGGGGAGGCTGCCAAAAAAAGTTATAAGGAAACTCGCACATATCACCGGCATTGAAACGGATCCCGCGGATGAGCTGGCAGAATTGATCAAAAAGATACGACCGGATATTATTCATTCTCTGGAGACGCAGCATGCGGGCTATCTGGTAACCCAGGCAAAAAAAAAGACAGCCGGCAAATTCCCGTTCCCCGTGTGGATACATTCAAATTGGGGGATAGACCTTCACTTTTTTGGGCGGTTGCAAAAGCATATTCCATTGATCAGGGAAACCCTGGCGGGAGTAAATATATTGTTGGTAGAGGGTAAAAGGGACGAGACGCTGGCAAGAGAGCTGGGTTATCAGTCGAAGGTCCGGATTTTTCCCAGCGTCGGAGGAGGGTTCCATATCCCGGATGGCGAGCCTGCTAAAACATCTTCACGGAAAAAAATACTGGTGAAAGGCACCCAGGATATTATAAGAAGAGGGGTTGTTGCGTTGCGAGCTCTTGAACGTTGTGCAGACTTATTGGATGAGTATGAAATTATTTTATATAGTTCCAATGAAATAACCAGGGCCGTTGCGGAGTTATTTACTGGTCATACGGGTAAGCAGATCACTATCCTGGAAGGTGTGGATCATGCCGGTATGCTACAGTTAAATGCCGAAGCCCGTATTAACATTTGCGTGAATATAAGCGACGGTTTACCCAACGCCATGCTGGAAGCGATGTTGATGGGCGCTTTCCCGATCCAGTCGGATACTTCTTTGGCAAATGAATGGATCAGGAGTGGCGAGACGGGTATGCTGGTACCTCCGGAAGACCCTGATGTCATCGAAAGGGCGATCCGGGAAGCATTGTTAAACGATGAGCTTGTCGACCGGGCCGCGGTTGCAAACAGAATACAGATCAGTGAACAGCTGGAATATGAGCATATAAAAACATCCGTTACAGATATGTACAGAAATGCTGCTAAAGCATTTTCATCTTAAAAAATTATGATAAACGTTACTAAAGCTTTTCTTCCTCCTTTTGAAGATTATGTAAAATACCTGGAAGGTATTTGGAGCAGATGTCATTTGACAAACCATGGGCCGCTGGTAAATGAGCTGGAAGAAAAGTTGAAGGGCTATCTCGGCGTGGATCATTTTTTCTTTATCAATAACGGGACCTTTGCGCTGCAGCTTGCCATCAAAGCGCTTGAACTGAAGGGCGAGATCATAACCACTCCTTTTTCCTATGTTGCAACCACCTCATCCATCGTCTGGGAGAACGCGCAACCTGTATTTGTTGACATTCATCCCCAAACCTTTACGATCGATGCCGGGAAGATCGAAGCGGCTATTACAAAGAAAACATCGGCCATTCTCGCCACCCATGTATACGGTATCCCCTGTGACGTTGAAAAGATACAGGCCATAGCGGAAAAACATAATCTGAAAGTGATATACGATGCGGCGCATGCATTTGGGGTGAAATACAAAGGGCGATCGATCCTGAATTTCGGGGATGTTTCAACCCTCAGCTTTCATGCTACCAAGCTATTTCATACCGTTGAAGGCGGCGGCGTGGTTACTAATTCCGCCGAGCTTATGCACCGGCTGGCCTATATGCGGAATTTCGGTCACAAAGGGCAGGAGGAATTTTGGGGATTGGGTGTCAATGGCAAGAACAGCGAATTCCATGCAGCAATGGGTCTGTGTATTTTCCCGCATATCGGAGATATTCTGGCACAACGGAAAGAGTTGTCCGAAACATATGACAGCACCTTTAAGGGTTTGGATGCGCAGATCACCCGCCCTGTGCTACCCGCTGACACCGAGTACAACTATGCCTACTATCCCGTGATCTTTGAAAATGAAAAACAGCTGCTTACCGTGAGAGACGTTTTGAATGCCACGTATATATATCCCCGCAGGTATTTTTATCCGTCATTAGACACTTTGCCTTATCTGAAAAAGGAAACAGTCCTTCCTGTGTCAAACGCTATTGCCGCCAGAGTGCTTTGTCTTCCATTGTATCATGGTCTGACAAAGGACGTTATCCGGCGTATCTGCAATATTATCGCGGAAGTCCTCAAATATTAATGTATGATCATCGTCGGAGCCGGAGGGCATGCCAAGGAAGTGCTGGGTATCCTTGCCGAATCGGGGCAGGAAAAGGGCGTATGTTTTTTCGACAATATTTCCGTGCACCAGCCGGACATGCTGTTCCAACAGTTCCCTATCATAAAGAGTGAGCCGGAAATAAAGCGGATCCTGCAAAAAGACCCTGATTTTATATTGGGCGTCGGAAAACCGGCGGTACGAAAAAAACTGGCCCTGGAATTTAAGGCATGGGGAGGCAGACTGGTTTCAGCTGTATCGCCGTTTGCCCGAATAGGGAGATTCAATGTGTTGCTCGGAGAGGGATTGAATATAATGACGGGCGCCATTATCACACAGGACATCGTCATCGGCGAAGGCACCCTGATACATGTAAATGCGACTGTCCATCATGATTGCAGAGTGGGCAGTTATTGTGAATTGTCGCCGGGATGTCACATCCTTGGCAAGGTGCAGATAGGGGACTTGTCTTCCATAGGCAGCGGTGCAGTGATCCTGCCTGGTGTGACCATCGGCACGGGGGTGGTGGTCGGCGCGGGCGCTGTAGTAACTAAAAATGTGCCGGATGGCGCCAAGATAAAAGGAATTCCGGCGAAATTATGAATTATGAATGCGATAGGCTCTGTTACAAGACTGGTAAGATTGTCATTTAAAGCCCGGGCCTGGAAAAGACTGATGAAAGAAACCAGGATCAGGCGGCAGCAGGATAAAGCCATCCATAGTTTTGACAGGAAGGCGCGGAAACTTGTTGTTTTTCTGATCCCGGGTGCGGATAAGGTTTCCGGTGCCGAGAAAATATCCGGCGGTACTATTTCGATCGTTTCGTTGCGTGAAGAATCCTCTCTGCTAAAGGATGTTCACCATGCCGAGGTCATTATGTGCACCCTCCCTAACGAATATCTATTATTCAGGCATAAGCTTTTTGTCAACCAGACGGATGTATTCAGGTTCGCCCAGTTAAGAAGGTATTTCTCCGATGCAAAAGAAGTGCTGTTTCATTTGCCGGAGTTCACATGCACCTATTTTATGGAATACCTGGAGGATAATGACAGACAATGGATAGAGGGACTGGAAAAGGTGCATATCAATGTAATGAACCAGAACGTATTGTTGATGCCGTCCCCGGCGGAGCTAGGTCAGTTAAAACAGCTGGCGCAGGTGGTCACGGCAACTACGGCGCATCAGCGTTATTGCAGCGCGCACTACCGGCAGGTGTACAACATACCACTGCACAAACTTTCTGTATGGATCAGCCCCGAGAAATATACCTTCCGAAAATACGGTGAAAAAGAGAACCTGATCGTCGTATCCCCGGACGAACACCCCATGAAAGAGAAGGTCCTGGATAAGCTTGCGGCCATACCGGGGCTTCGTGTACAGATCATCCGCAACCTAACCTATGAACAATACAAGAGTACGATCGCACGGGCAAAATGGGCATTGACCTTTGGCGAAGGGCTCGACGGATACATCATTGAACCCATATTCAGCGGCGCCGTCGCCTTCGCGGTGTACAATGAAGAATTTTTTACGCCTGACTTTAAAGAGCTTCCCACCGTATACCGGTCATATGATCTCTTATTGGAAACTATCGTAAATGATATTGAAAGGCTGGACAACGAGCACTTATATAAAGACTATCAGCAGGTGCAGTTCGACCTATGCGCAAAATATTACAGCGCAGAACAGTATAGGAAAAATATAAAAAGTTTTTACGAGAATAACTATACTTTTAAATAATGAGCGCATCGGTCAGGAGTTCATCGGATCATTTTCAAAGAAACAAGCCGCTGGATTATTTGCGGGGTTTGATGGCGACGTCCATAATGGTATATCATTACAGTTATTGGAACGATGTTCATGTGGATGCCGGGACTGTTCTGGGAAGACTGGGAATATATGGCGTTTCAATATTTTACGTTTTAAGCGGACTGACCCTGTACATTGTCTACAATCGTTCGATCAGCGCGGACTTCAGATCTATCGCCGAATTTTTTATTAAAAGAATATTCAGGATATTTCCCCTCCTCTGGCTCACGATCACGGCTACGATATTTATTTATAATAATAATGTAGGGTGGAGGATCTGTTTTTTAAATTACAGCGGCCTTTTCGGGTTTATCCACATTGGGGGTTACCTGGCGGTCGGACAATGGTCGATAGGTAATGAATTGGTCTTTTATGTGTTCTTTCCCCTGTTCCTGATATTGTCAAAGCGGCGGCCGGCATTGTTCTTTTTGCTTTTGGCATTATCCGCTGTCGCGGGTCTTTATTTTGCTTTCCATGTCCTGAATACGAAGACTGATCTTGCCTCTCAATGGAAATACTATATCAACCCGTTCAATCAGCTGCTGTTCTTTGCCGGCGGTATCCTCATTGGTTATACAGGACAATGGATAAATCCGGAGAAGTATAAGACCCCGATCTTTACGCTCCTGGTATTAAGTATCCTGGCTTTTGCATTTTATCCGGTGACAGGCGATAGTATCCACATCGTTACAGGGTTCAACCGGGTGTTCTTTTTTTGTATCAGCTGTCTGATCTGCTTCTGTTTTTACCACCAGAAAAGAGTACTTCCCGGTATCCCTGACAGGATATTGACTTTTTTAGGCGAGGCATCTTATTCGATCTATCTCTTACACCCCCTGGTATGGCCTCTTGTTGCAAAATTGAAGTTTACCGGGCTGTCTGTCTTGTCTTTGGCTTTTTTATCCGGGATCACCACTATTTTGGTCAGTTATTTCGTTTATAAATGGCTGGAAAAACCCTTTATCAAATGTGGTAAAAGATTGGTAAAAATTCAAATAACGCGTAGTGACATTTCCTTTAGTGACGGTCATCACCGTCACTTATAATTCGGCGAAATATGTTCGGGATGCAATAGAAAGCGTATTGCATCAGCAGTACAGCAACATAGAATATATTATAGGGGATGATTGTTCCACGGACGATACCTGGGATATCATCGGAGAATACCGGGATGAGCGTATTAAGGCTTACAGGAACCCGTCGAATATGAGGGAGTATCCCAATCGGAATAAGGCCCTGAGCATGGCCAGTGGTAAATACGTTCTTTTTATCGATGGGGACGATATGGTTCTGGCGCATGGGCTCACCTACATGGTCACTATGTTGGAGGCTTTTCCCGATGCAGCCATGGCAATCGTAGGATACGATTGCAATCATTTTATTTACCCATTGGAATTTACTCCGGCGGAGATCTATAAATTCCAGTTCATGGGACATGGCTTCCTGGGCTATAGTATGGTGGGGAACCTGTTCCGAACGATTGCTCTCAAAGAGCAGGGCGGTTTTCCAATCAACCTGATCTCCGGCGACTACTATATGCGTTTGAAGATATGCCTGCGTCATAAATGTCTGATCATCGGTGGCAACCCGGTGTGGGCCCGCTCGACGCCTGGTCAGGCATCTTCCAATATCGGAACGCCAAAAGGGTTTACAGAACTGCTTTTGATGAACAGGGATATTATCCAGGATCCACTTTGCCCTTTAAATGAGGAGGATAGAAGGCAGGCGTTGGCTAATGTTCTCAGGCCTGCCGCGAGACGGATCGTGAAGGACCTGCTTAAGCTGCAATGGAGGCGCTCCATTACGTTGATAAAGGCGTTGGGTTGGGACTGGAGGGACATAAAAAAATATTTCGGGGCGGTCCGGGATCAGTCCTATATGAGCGAATATAATTCCACGAACCTGTTGAAAATGGATCTCGTCAGAAATCCGTTCTCTAACAATTATAAATAAGAACCTTTAAAAAATTGTCATCGGCAATGAGCCTGGAGAATAAAAAAGTACTGATCACCGGCGCAGACGGTTTTATCGGCAGCCACCTGGTAGAGGCATTATTGGAGGAAGGATGCAGGGTAAAAGCTTTTTGCTACTATAATTCCTTCAATTCATGGGGCTGGCTGGATAGTCTTCCCAAGAACGTATTAAAGGAAGTCGAGATTTTCACCGGGGATATCCGGGACCCCAACGGCGTGCGAACGGCTTCGCAGGGTGTCGATGTCATATTTCACCTGGCGGCATTGATAGCTATTCCCTATTCTTATCATTCCCCGGATTCTTATGTTGATACAAACATCCGGGGTACTTTGAATATTTTACAGGCTGCGAGGGATCTGGGTACGGAACGGGTGTTGGTCACGTCCACGTCCGAAGTATATGGCACTGCGCAATATGTACCCATCGATGAGAAGCATCCAAGGCAGCCACAATCGCCTTATTCCGCCACTAAGATCGCGGCCGACTGCATGGCAGAGTCATTTTACCGGGCTTTCAACCTGCCTGTGACCATTGTTCGCCCCTTTAACACGTTTGGCCCCCGCCAGTCGGCAAGGGCGGTGATCCCCACGATCATTACCCAGCTGATGAATGGGATGGAGTCGATCCGGCTGGGGGACACGACCCCGACCCGCGATCTTCTGTATGTAAAGGACACCGTGAAAGGATTTATCGAAATAGCTCAATGCAACACATTGGTCGGAGAAGATGTTAATATTGCCACCGGCACTGAGATCAGCATCGGGGACCTGGCGGAAAAGCTGATCAAAATGATCAATCCCCTGGCTACGCTGGTAAAAGATGAGGAAAGGATCCGGCCGGAGAGATCGGAGGTATTCCGTCTGTGCGGGGATGTGAGCAAACTGACGAAACACACCGGATGGAAACCGCGCTACTCATTCGACGAAGCGTTAAAAGAGACGATCGGGTGGTTTACCGATCCGGCTAACATACAACAATACAAAGCGGGAATTTATAATGTATAACGAGATCATCGGTTTTATCAGGGAAACATTCCATACACCGGAGGGCTTTATTCCGCTGCATGAGCCCAGGTTTACGGGTAATGAAAGAAAGTATGTATTGGATACCATCGATTCCACGTTTGTATCTTCCGTTGGCGCATATGTGACCCGGTTTGAAGAAATGGTCACGGAGATCACGGGGGCTAAACATGCAATAGCCGTGGTCAATGGCACCTGTGCGCTACATATGGCCATTCTGCTGGCCGGCGTTGAACCTGGTGACGAGGTCATCACACAACCGTTGACTTTTGCCGCCACAGCCAATGCGATCAGACATGCATATGCAACTCCCCATTTTGTCGATGTAGACGAGGACACGATGGGAATGAGCCCCGAACGTTTGCAACGGCATTTATCGGCTATCGCGGTACTGCGTGACGGCAGGTGTTACAATAAAAGCACCGGCAAAAGGATTGCCGCCTGCATACCCATGCACACCTTTGGTCTGCCCTTGCGCATCGACGAGATCGCCGCGATATGTGAAAAATATAATATACCATTGGTGGAAGACGCGGCGGAGTCCCTGGGATCCTTTTATAAGGGCAAACATACAGGGACTTTTGGCGTACTCGGAACATTGAGTTTTAATGGAAATAAAACCGTCACCTGTGGCGGTGGCGGCGCGATCCTGACAAACGACGGGGATCTTGCCAGAAAAGCCAAACATTTGACCACTACGGCTAAATTACCTCACCCCTGGGCTTTTGTTCATGACGAGGTGGGGTACAATTACCGGATGCCCAACCTCAATGCGGCACTGGCTTGCGCACAGCTGGAGCAGTTGAGCGGGTTTGTAGAGAACAAACGGGAGCTTGCCCTGATCTATAAAGATTTTTTTCAAAGCAAAGGGATTCCCTTTGTAAGCGAAATAGAAGGCGCCAGCGCGAATTACTGGCTGATGACGATATTGTTGCGGGACCAGACCCAAAGAGATGATTTTCTGTCCTTTAGCAACGAGAGAAAAGTAATGACCAGGCCTGCGTGGCAATTGGTAAATACGCTGCCTATGTATAAAGATTGCCCGGCAGGCGATTTATCATCGGCCCGGAGGCTGGCGGACAGGATCGTGAACATTCCAAGCAGCGTACGCATAAAAAAATGAAGAACCATACTATTATTATTGCCGAAGCGGGGGTAAATCACAACGGCAGCATGGACCTGGCCAGACAGCTTATTGATGCTGCCGCCGCGGCAGGTGCCGACTATGTGAAATTTCAGACCTTCAAAGCCAGCAAGATCGCCAGTAAATTCGCCGCAAAAGCGGCCTATCAGCAGCAAACGACGGACGCCGGCGAGAGTCAGCTGCAAATGCTGAAGAAGCTGGAGCTTAACGAGGCGGATCATGAGGAACTGATAGCTTATTGCCGGCAACGCAATATCCAATTCCTTTCCACTCCTTTCGACATGGACAGCATTGACCTTTTAAAGGACCTGGGGATACGACTGGGAAAAATACCTTCGGGAGAGATCACAAATCTCCCCTATCTCCGCAAGATGGCAGTAACCTTCGATCGGCTTGTCCTGTCCACGGGCATGGCCGATATGCAGGAGATAGGAGCAGCGTTGGAGGTCATCACGGGAGAAGGGTTTGATAAAGAAAAAATTACCGTACTGCATTGCAATACAGAATATCCGACGCCGTTTGAAGATGTGAACCTGAGGGCCATGGACAGTATTGCGCGGGAGTTTAATGTGCAGGTGGGCTATTCCGATCATACCCCCGGCATAGAGGTTCCGGTGGCGGCGGTAGCGCTCGGAGCCGTGCTGATCGAAAAGCACTTTACCCTCGACAGGGGAATGGAAGGGCCCGATCATAAGGCATCGCTGGAACCGCAGGAACTGAAACAAATGATCGGATCCATCCGCAACATTGAAAAAGCATTGGGCGTGGCGATAAAACAGCCATCTCCTTCTGAAATAAAAAACAAATCGATTGCCCGTAAAAGTATCGTTGCGGCTTGCCGGATACGCAAGGGTGAGAAATTTACGGAAGAGAACCTGGCCGTAAAGCGCCCCGGAACAGGGATTAGCCCCATGCGATGGAACGAATTGCTGGGTAAGACTGCAACCAGGGATTTCGACGAAGACGAATTGATTGACTAATTATGAAAGGATCCCGCCTCAAGATCTGTATTGTCACCGGCTCCAGGGCCGAGTATGGATTGTTGTATCCGCTGATGCGACTGGTACAGAAGGAGCCTTCGATGGACTTGCAATTGCTGGTCACCGGCATGCACCTGTCGCCTGAATTCGGGCTGACCTTCCGTCAGATTGAAGCGGATGGATTTAGTATCCAGGAGAAAGTGGAAATGCTCTTATCCGGGGATACGGATACGGCGATCATAAAAGCCACGGGATTGGGCATGATCGGCTTTGCGGATGCTTTTCATCGCCTGCAGCCGGACTGGATAGTCGTCCTGGGCGACAGATTTGAGACATTCGCCGCAGCCACCGCGGCCCATCTTGCCAAAATACCCATTGCCCACTTACATGGGGGAGAATTAACGGAAGGAGCCACGGACGATGCGATGCGTCATGCCATTACAAAAATGGCTTTTTTGCATTTTACCTCTGCGGAACCTTACCGCAAAAGGGTGATACAACTGGGTGAAAGCCCGCGACGGGTGTTTAATGTAGGCGCCATCGGACTGGATAATATCAAGGGGCTAAAGTTGCTTTCCAAAAGCGAATTGCAAAAAGAACTGGATTTTACATTCGGCAATAGGACGGCCCTGGTAACGTATCATCCGATCACCCTTGAAAAAGATACGGCAACACGACAGGTGCAGCACCTGCTGAAGGCATTGGATCAATTCCCTGATATGCGCATTCTGTTTACGTTACCTAATGCTGATGCGGGAGGAAGATCGATCATTCAGTTAATTGAAGAATATGTAAAAAAGAACAGTGCGCGTGCCAGGGCTTTTACGAGTCTGGGGCAATTGAAGTACTTATCCGCCCTTCAATATGTGAGCGTCGTGGTCGGCAACTCGTCCAGCGGTATCCTTGAAGTGCCCTACTTCAAAATACCTACGGTCAATATCGGAGACAGACAGACAGGCAGGCTAAAGCCCCCCTCAGTGATCGATACAGGCACGGATGTGAAGGCCATCACGGAGGGTATACAGAAGGCTTTTCTTCCTTCTTTTGTCACGAGTAGTAAGAAGAAATCATATGTATACGGCAAGGGGGATACGGCCCCGAAGATCCTCCGTATCATTCAACGCATAGGAAAGCCGGCATCTGTCAAAAAAACGTTCCACGATCTGACGTCATGAAAAACTGGAAACAACATATTATCCCGACCGATTTTAGTATTCGCCAGGCATTATCCGTATTGAACGATCTGGGCGTAGTATCCAATGTGTTGTTTGTAACGGATGCCGACGGCAAATTGCTTGGGTCTATAACAGATGGAGACATCCGAAGGAATTTATTAAAAGAGGTATCTATACGGGACAATGCGACGGCAGTAATGAATCGCAATTGCCGGAGACTCTCCGCGAGTGAGATCAGTAATAAAGTACTCAAGGAATTGCGTGCCCTGGATATCAGGTACGTACCCGTTATAGACGGACAGGGAGTGATCGTCGACGTGCTGAACCTGGACGAATATAAGGAGATCATCCCGGTGGACGCGGTGATCATGGCGGGTGGCAGAGGAGAGCGATTGCTGCCGCTTACCAAAGAGCTGCCCAAGCCGATGCTAAAGGTCGGAGAAAAGCCGATCATAGAGCACAACATCGACAGGCTGGCACAGTATGGCGTGAAGAACATTCATATCAGCATCAACTACCTCGGCCATAAGATCGAAGATTATCTGGGTAATGGAAGCCATAAAGGCATCAACATACATTACATCCGTGAAGATCAGCCGTTAGGCACCATCGGGGCGATAGGCCTGGTGAACCAGTTCAAGGAAGACGTCATTCTGCTGATGAATTCCGACCTGCTTACCAACATCGATTACGGGGATTTTTTTAATGACTTTATACAATCCGGCTCCGACATGGCCGTTGCTACGGTGCCGCACCATGTGGACCTGCCTTATGCCATTCTCGAGCTGGATGAAGACCGGGTCATTTCTTTACAGGAGAAACCCCGCTATACGTATTTTGCCAATGCGGGCATATACCTGATCAAAACAGACGTGCTCGATTACGTCCCCAAAGGGAAGTTTTACAATGCGACTGATCTGATGGAAAGAATAATCGCGGAGAAAAAGAAGCTTATCAATTACCCAATCCTGAAATACTGGCTTGACATTGGCCGTATGAATGATTATCAAAAGGCCCAGGAGGATATCCGGCACATAGGATGGTGATATGAATTTTTTATTTGTAATACCTGCACGGGGGGGATCAAAAGGAATTCCCGGGAAGAATATTAAATTATTCGATAACAAGCCGTTGATATACTATAGTATCGAGCTGGCCCGTTTGTTTACTTCCGACCAACATATCTGCGTAAGCACGGATAGCCAGGAAATTGCGGCCTGTGTAAGCAAGATTGGTCTGGAAGTACCTTTTCTCCGACCCCCTGAACTAGCCAGCGATAATGCCGGAACTCTTGAAGTGCTGCAGCATGCCATTGCGTTCTACCAGTCGAATGGCAGGACCTACGATGCATTGGTATTATTGCAACCTACATCCCCCTTTCGTGAAGAAATGCATTTACGGGAGGCTATGGCCATGTACAACGATGGAGTGGACATGGTAGTAAGCGTGAAGGAATCCGCCGCTAATCCGTATTTCAACCTGTTTGAAGAGGATAGCCGGGGGTTTTTGGTTTTGTCAAAGGAGGGCAGCCGGTTTAACCGCCGGCAGGATATGCCAAAAGTTTATGAATATAACGGATCTATTTATATCGTCAATATAAAATCCCTGCTATCGGTGAAGAGCTTTGTGGAATTCAGCGCCATCCGCAAATATGTGATGGGTGAGAAATATAGTATTGACCTGGATACTCCCGACGACTGGGAATACGCAGAATATCTGATCCGTAAAAAACGATAAGGACAAAAATGGAAAATGTACGAGTAATAGCCCGGATGGATATTAAAGGGCCTAACCTGGTAAAAGGGATTCACCTGGAAGGCCTGCGGGTTCTGGGAAAGCCGGAAGACTTTGCGAGGTATTATTATGAGAATGGCGCTGACGAGCTATTTTATCAGGATGTCGTAGCCAGCCTGTATGAGCGGAACAGTTTGCACGATATAGTCTCAAGAACGGCTAAGGATAGCTTTATCCCCCTGACGGTCGGCGGCGGTATCCGGTCTATCGATGATATCCGGGAGGTACTAAGGGCCGGCGCTGACAAGGTTTGTATCAATACGGCGGCTATCCGTAACCCGGAGTTCATCCGGGACGCGGCAAACAAGTTCGGATCCTCGACCATTGTAGTGGCGATAGAGGCTATCAGGCAGCCGGACGGAAAATATATGGCTTTTGTCGATAATGGCAGGGAGCATACCGGGGTTGAGGTGATAAGCTGGGCACGACGGGTGGAGGAACTGGGCGCTGGTGAAATCGTCATTACCTCCGTGGACCGGGAAGGGACCGGCAAAGGATATGATATCGCCTTGACGCGCAGCATAGCCAGGGCAGTCGGCGTCCCGGTGATCGCCCATGGCGGCCCGGGTAAGAAAGAACATTTTACCGACGTTCTTCTGGAAGGGAAGGCGGATGCGATCGCGGTGGCTTCCATGATCCACTATGATCTTATTGCGCAGCAGCAAAGTGATATGGAAAACCGTTCGGAGGGCAATGTGTCCTTTCTTAAGAGCGGCCGCAGCTCTTTTGGTGAAATAGCTCCTGCGGGTCTGATCGCGATCAAACAATATTTAAAAGAAAGCAATATTCCCTGCCGGAATTAAAAATATACTATGAGCGGAAAGAAAATAGCGATCATCGATTATAAACTGGGCAACCTTTTCAGCGTAAGACAGGCCTGCGTATATCTGGGATACGATGCGGTGGTCACTTCTGAAAAGGACGAGGTGATGAAGGCTGACTTTGCTATCCTTCCCGGAGTAGGCGCTTTTGGGGATGCGATGAATAACCTGGAAAAACTGGATCTGATCAGTCCGATAAAGGACTATATCCGGGCCGGCCGGCCTTTTATGGGAGTATGTCTGGGTTTGCAGCTCTTATTTACTGAAAGCGATGAATTCGGCTCTCACAAAGGTTTGAACCTGATAGAAGGCACGGTGAAAAAATTCCCGCCCAAAAAAACTAACGATGAAGTACTAAAAGTCCCCCAGATCGAATGGAATAATATATGGGAAAGGGCGGACAGGCGATGGGAGAGCACGCCGCTGGGAAGCTGCCGGAGCGGAGACTATATGTATTTTGTCCATTCGTTCTTCGTACAGCCGCAATCCCCTGATGTGGTCCTTTCCGTTACGACCTATGGGGAGACGACCTATTGCTCTTCCGTGCTTCAAGGGAATTTATTCGCATGCCAATTCCACCCCGAGAAGAGCGGGCATCATGGTGTCGGGATCTATAAGAACTGGTTAACAAATTATTCAAATAATAAATAGTATGGCGACGGAATTAGAAGTAAAATATGGATTACCACGGGAGATAAAATTCTGCAGGCGATGTGTCATGTCCAATCAGCGCCCGGTGTCGGAGGTGGAGTTCAAACATACCATCGAAACGAAGAAAAAGACGATGACCTTTGATGAGGAGGGTATTTGCGATGCCTGCCGGGCAAATGAGCAAAAGGAAAAAATAAACTGGCGGCAACGGGAAGAGGAATTATTACAATTACTGGATAAGTACCGGAGTAAGGACGGGTCATATGATTGTCTTGTTCCGGGCAGCGGTGGGAAAGACAGTGCATATCAGGCTCATATCCTTAAACATAAATATGGCATGCACCCTCTCACGGTGACCTGGCCTCCTATCTTATATACGGAATACGGATATGAGAACTGGAAGAACTGGATCGATATCGGCGGGTTTGACAATATTTCATTCCGTCGTAACGGGAGTGTCATGAAATTGCTTACCAGGCTCGCCATAGAGAATTTATTACATCCATTCCAGACTTTTATCCTGGGACAAAAGAACCTGGGACCCAAGATCGCCGCAAAATTCGGTATACCTCTTGTCTTTTATGGCGAGAACGAAGCGGAGTACGGCAACCCGATAGCCGACAACTCATCTTCTTTAAGGGATAAGTCCTATTATACTTTTAAAAATATCGACGAGCTGTATCTTGGCGGAGTGTCAGTGAGAGAGCTAAGGGAAAAATACGGGGTAGGGCTGTCGGATCTGATGGCTTTTTTACCCGCGGGCGCGGACGAGCTGGAAAAAGCCAATATACAGGTGCATTATCTGGGATATTATCTCAGGTGGACTCCCCAGGAAGTATACTATTATGCAGTCGAAAATACAGGGTTCAAAGCGCGTCCTTTCCGGACCCAGGGCACCTATAGCAAATACAACAGCATCGACGACAAGATCGATGACCTGCATTATTATACGACATTTATCAAGTTCGGCATCGGGCGGGCCACTTATGATGCTTCACAGGAGATCCGCAACCATCATATTACCCGCGAAGAAGGGTGCGCGCTGGTGAACAAATTTGACGGCGAGTTCCCCGACAGGTATTTCAACGAGATCATGGAATACATAGAGATGAAGCCGGATCATTTCCATCAATTGTGCGATAAATTCCGGTCGCCCCATTTATGGGTTAATAACAACGGCTGGAAGCTGCGGCATAACGTCAATTTAACAGGAACAGAAGATTAAGGGAGTTTTCATGAATGTTGGACAGGAATGTCATATCACAGGAGCTTTACAATTTCGAAAGTGCCTATTTCGAGGATATCAAAGGCAAAAAATTAGGGAAATTCAATGCATGGCAAATAGTTAAAGCCCCCTTGTTCTTTGAATTGATCCGGGCAGATACGGGATCTGCCGCTGCAAAGCACCGGAGGTCCGCAGGGATCGCCGGGAAACTTTTTCGAAAGCTGTATGGTATACTGACAAATCTATTATACAGTCTGGGTTCCTGGGTCCGCTTTTCCTTCAAGAAAAGCGAACGTTTGGTTTTGCTTGCCGCTTATTCGGCGGACAAACCCAGCAAGTTAAAGGATGGAAGGTATTTTAACTTCCTTGTCGATCCCTTTATTTCGGGAAATATGCTCGACCGTTTTGTGTATGCAGAACAATCATTGAATGGTGATCTTAAAGAGCCTTCCTTTGTAAGAGCGGATTTTAAGACAGACCGGTTTAATTTTATCATTGAATTGTATCAACGTTTTTTTTGCCGGAAAAAAGATACGGTCCGGCTTGCGGGAGAGATCGCCGGTCTGCTAAATGAACATTTTAAACGGTCCGGCGAAGACCTGAAGATAAACGCCGCATCATTAGCTGGTACGATGCAGCGTTTTGATGCCGAGTATAAATGCTGGAAGATATTATTAAGGTCATTACGGCCTGCGCTGATAATCTCTTCCGAAAAACCCGGCACCGGCTTTATGGCTGCCGCGCTTTCGCTGGGGATACCCTTTATCGATCTGCAGCACGGACTGATCGACCGGTATCACCCTCAATATGTATATAATCCTGTCATGCGATCGGTGAAAAGCGAATTGGTGATACCGGCGTATGTGGGTGTTTTTGGCCGGATGCATAGGGACCTTTTGCTTAAAAATGGTTTTTGGGATAGTAATGAGATCCCCATCCTGGGGAGCAGCAAGGTCGAAATGAACAGAAACGCGTTTGCGGGGACAGACACAGCAAATAATTTAATCCTGCTACCCACTCAATGGACTTGTTTTGAAGAAACAAAAGCGGTACTAAATGCGTTTGCCCGAATGGACGCCCCGGCGTTTAAGGTCATGCTTAAACTGCACCCGCTGGAGCCGGAGGCCTATGTGGAATACTACAGGAACCTGGCTTCAGACAAGAAAGGTATTATAGGTTTTGCTGATAAGGATGTCAATGTATATGAACTGATCCTGCAGGCGCGACTTATCCTTGGCTTCGATTCTACCGTTCTGCTGGAAGCCGTAAGCTTAGGGCGTCCGTGTATTACGCTTACAACTCCGTTTGCGCCCAAAGGGATATTATCGCTTATCGATGCGGAAGAATTAGCCGATGCGATCCGGGCGGTGGCTTATGACGATCCCGGAAAGCTGACGGACCTGCTTGAAAAGGCCGTCACGGATGAGGGTTATTACCGGGAAAGCCTGCAAAAGACAGCGGAATTAAGCGATTATTTATATTCAAAGGAGTATTATAATAACTGCGGGAACCTGGTTTCCGGTATTTTGAATAATTAACTGGGCGTACATGTTGGTAATCATTGATTATGGGGTAGGGAATCTTTCGTCCATCAGGAATATGCTGAAGAAAGTGGATTGCGATGCCGTCATTTCATCAGACGGAGACATCATCGCAGGAGCAGATAAATTAATTCTTCCGGGTGTAGGGGCTTTTGATGCCTGTGCGGAAAAGCTGCAGGGGTCGGGACTTGTCAATATACTTAATAAAAAGGTGCTGGAGGAAAAGACTCCGGTGCTTGGGGTTTGCGTCGGCATGCAATTACTGACAGAAGGTAGTGAAGAAGGGGTATTGTCGGGTCTTGGATGGATCAAGGGGCGGGTAGTGAAGTTCAGACAGCAGCAATTGCCTGCGGGGCTGAAGGTACCGCATATGGGCTGGACGGATGTAGTATTAAATAAGGCTTCCCGGCTTTTTCAGGATATGCATGAAGAGCCGAGGTTCTATTTTGTCCATTCTTACCATCCGGTGCTGACCAACCCGGAAGATGCATTGGTAAGCGCGACTTATGGATATACTTTTGAGGCGGGGATGGAGCATGAAAATATCATAGGGGTCCAGTTCCATCCTGAAAAAAGCCATAAATTCGGCATGAAGCTATTGGCGAACTTTGTGAAGAACTATTAATGAAAAGAGTAAGAGTAATACCGGCGCTATTGATACAAAAGGGAGGGTTGGTAAAATCCGTCCGGTTTAAAGATCACAAGTATGTGGGAGATCCTATCAATGCGGTGAAGATCTTTAACGAAAAAGAAGTAGATGAGATCGTCATCCTGGATATTTCCGCAACGGCAGAGAACAGGCCTCCCAATATCACGCAGATAAAAGAGATCGCCGGGGAGGCATTTATGCCATTGGCGTACGGTGGAGGAATTACAAAGCTGGAAGAGATAAGGGAGTTAATTTCCGCGGGCGTCGAAAAAGTCGTATTGAACACCACGGCGTTCGTCAACCCGCAGCTGGTGAGTGAGGGGGCCAGGTATATAGGCAGCCAGAGCATGGTGGTTTCCATTGATGTAAAGAAGAATGTTTGGGGAAAACACAAAGTATTTGTGCAGAACGGCTCGAAGAATACCGGTGTTGATCCCATTGTATTTGCCAGACAGATGGAAGAAGCCGGCGCCGGAGAGCTTATCCTGAATTCCATAGAACGGGATGGAACTTTTGGGGGGTACGATACGGAATTGATCGAATCAGTCAGTAAGAGTGTGAACATTCCGGTAGTGGCTATCGGGGGAGCATCGACAGTCGATGATTTTGCACGGGCTGTGCAACATGGGGCGTCGGCCGTTGCAGCGGGCAGCATGTTTGTATTCCAGCGTCCGCACCGGGCTGTCCTGATCAGCTATCCCTCTCAGCCGGACCTTAAGGAAAAATTGTATTCCTTACTATGATCATCGCATAAATGTATTGATAACTATGATATTGTCAGATAAAGACCCTGGTTACAGGCAGTGCGCCATTACGGTGATGGACAACATCGCTGACCCTGATATCAAGTTTGATAAGGATGGTATTTGTAATTATTATCATGAGTATCAGGTAGCTGCAAAGGAAGGAGTTTTTCCCGGGAAGCAGGGAGAGGATAAGCTGGCCGCACTGGTGGATAAGATCAGGAGGGAGGGAAGAGGTAAACCTTATGACTGTCTTATCGGGTTAAGCGGCGGCGTCGACAGTACCTATGTAGCCTATCTGGTCAAGCAGCTGGGGTTGAGGCCACTGGCGGTGCACCTGGACAATGGCTGGAATTCGGAGCTGGCCGTCAAGAATGTCGAGAATATCATTACCCGACTTGGGTTTGACCTTTATACCCTGGTGGTGAACTGGGAGGAGTTCAAAGATATCCAATTATCTTATCTCCGGGCTTCGGTGGTAGATATAGAGGTGGTGTCCGACCATGCCATCTTTTCCACCATGTACAAGTTGGCCAGGGAGAAGAACATCGGGTCGATCATCAGCGGTACGAATATCGTAACGGAATATATCATGCCTCCCGGCTGGCTTTACCAGAAAATGGACTTTGCCAACCTCAAAGACATCCACAACCGCTTTGGCAAAGTGAAATTAAAAACCTACCCCAGTTTTGATTTTAAAAAATATGTTTACTATTCTGCCGTTTTACGGTTGACCCCGGTGTCTATCCTTAACTACGTGCCTTATAACAAGAAAGAGGTGAAAGAGGTGATCAAACGGGAGCTTGGATGGAGGGATTATGGGGGCAAACACTATGAGTCTATCTTTACCAAATTTTACCAGGCATATATACTTCCGGAAAAGTTCAGGATCGATAAACGGAAGGCCCATTTATCTACTCTGATCTGTTCAGGACAGATCTCCCGGGAAGAAGCGCTGGCCGAATTAGCGCAGCCGTTGTATAACCCGGTGGAATTAAGGTCTGATAAGGAGTATGTGGAAAAGAAGCTGGGGCTTTCCGAAGAAGAGTTTGGAAAGATCATGGATTTGCCGGTGAAAAGACACCAGGAATACAAAAGTGACAGGAAGCTGAAGGATTCTTATATGAATTTACTTATAAAGACGGCTCCTATCAGAAAAAAAGTCAAAAAAATACTATCTCGATGAGCAAAAGTCTCAGGTTCGCCATTGTTGGGTGCGGACGGATCGCCCAACGTCATGCAGAGCATATTCAACGGTTAGCTAAATTGGTGGCAGTTTGCGATATCGAGGCGGATAGGGCACAAGCCTTGGGGGATAAATACGGAGCAAGGTCCTATACAGGCGTTGACGAACTGTTGCGCCGGGAATCAGGAGAGATCGATGTGGTTTCTGTATGCAGCCCCAACGGCTTGCACGCAGAGCATTCGATCAAAGCTTTGCAGGCGGGCGTACATGTCCTGTGTGAAAAGCCCATGGCGTTGTCGGTACAGGATTGCGGCGACATGATCAATGCAGCGGAGAGGGCCAATAAAAGGTTGTTCATCGTTAAACAGAATAGGTTTAACCCTCCCGTGGCGGCTGTCAAAAAGCTCATCGATGAACACCGGCTGGGTAAGATATATAGTGTACAGCTCAGCTGTTTTTGGAACAGGAATGAGGCCTACTATAAGAATTCATGGAAAGGTACGAAGGCGCTGGACGGGGGAACCCTGTACACGCAATTCAGCCATTTTATCGATCTGCTGTACTGGATGATCGGGGATGTGAAGGAAGTATCGGGGTTCACCGGTAATATGGGGCATGAAGGGATCATTGAATTTGAGGACAACGGCGTGATCAGCCTGAAGTTTTACAATGGGGCCATCGGAACGGTGAATTATACGGTGAACAGTCACCAGAAGAATATGGAAGGTTCGCTTACCATCTTTGGGGAAAAAGGGACTGTGAAGATCGGTGGTCAATACCTGAATGAGCTGGAGTATCAGAATATCGACGGATATAAGATAGAGGATCTTCCTCCGGGGAATCCTCCTAACAATTATGGACAGTACCAGGGATCCATGTCCAATCATGATAAGGTGTATGAGAATTTGCTGGAGGTCCTGGGTGGCAACGGTATTATCGCCACCAACGGCTTTGAGGGTCTAAAGACGGTGGAGATCATCGATAAGATCTATTCAAATACAAAGGCGGTATGAGCGTTCGATATAAGCAGTCGGGGATTACCGACGATGTAAAATTCGGAGACCAGGTAACGGTAGTGCAGCCCGTCAATCTATATGGCTGCACCATCGGCAACAACACGTTTATCGGTCCATTTGTGGAGATACAGAAAAACGCCAGGGTCGGCGATTTCTGTAAAGTGCAGTCCCATTCTTTCATTTGCGAGCTGGTGGAGATCGGTGATCATTGTTTTATAGGACACGGGGTCATGTTCATCAACGATCTTTTTTCCAATGGAGGCCCCGCGGGCGGAGACCCTTCCAGATGGAAGGGAACGAAGATTGGCGATCATGTTTCCATCGGATCCAACGCCACCATCCTCCCTGTCGTCATTTGCAGCAATGTCGTCATCGGCGCCGGGTCCGTGGTGACAAAAGATATAAAAGAGCCCGGCATCTATGCAGGAAACCCGGCAAAAAAGCTGAGAAATATTTGAATATGAAGATCCCTTTTGTAGACCTGAAAGCCCAGTACCTATCTATTAAAAAAGACATCGATAAGGCGATAGCCGACGTGATCGAAGAAACCTCCTTTATCGGGGGGCATTTTGTAAAGGATTTTGAAAGAGATTTTGCCGCATTGTACGGCGTAAAGCATGTCATCGGCTGTGCCAATGGTACGGATGCGCTCTATATATTAATGAAAATGCTGGGGGTAGGGTCGGGCGACGAGGTCATTACGGTGGCGAACAGCTGGATATCCAGTTCGGAGACGATCACGCAGGCGGGGGCCAGACCGGTGTTCGTCGACGTACACCCGGAATATTACAGCCTTGACGAAACCTTGCTGGAAGCAAGGATCAATTCCCGTACACGTGGAGTGATCGCGGTACACCTCCAGGGTCAGACCTGTGATATAGAGAAGATCAAATCCATATGCAACAAGCATGGGCTGTTCCTGCTGGAGGATTGCGCTCAATCTCATTTCTCGGAGTATAAAGGAGTGCGTGCGGGGTTGACGGGCGTAGCGGGATCGTTTAGTTTTTATCCCGGCAAGAACCTGGGAGCGTATGGGGACGCCGGCTGTATCATTACCAATGACGATGAACTGGCCACGAAATGCCGGATGTACGCGAACCATGGGGCCTTAAAAAAACCGGATCACAGGATGGAGGGGATCAATAGCCGGCTGGACACCATACAGGCTGCGATCCTTAGCGCCAAGCTGCCCAATATCCTGCGGTGGACCGATGCCCGGATCAAAAACGCCGGTATCTACGACAGCTGTCTGAAGGATATCCCCCGGATATGTCTTCCAAAGGTACGTCCGGCCTCGAGACATAGTTTTCACTTATACGTCATCCGTGCCGATCGCCGGGACGAACTGATGGCTTTTTTGAAAGAGCAGGGAGTTGAAACGGCCATCCATTATCCCGTAGCCTTACCCAATCTGCCTGCTTATAAATATCTTGGATATGCGCCTTCGGACTTCCCCGTGGCCACACGACTACAGTCCGAGATCCTTTCACTGCCGATGTACCCTGAGCTATCGGAATCCTCCATCGGCTATATAGCAGAAAAGATCAAGTTATTTTATGCCGGCGTTACAGCATAAGAATATCCTTATATTATCCCCTCAGAATTGGGGCCGGATGTTCGTTTCCAAACATCATTATGCCGTCGGGTTGGCCCGGCTGGGCAACAAAGTATTCTTTCTGGACCCTCCCGAGCAGGGGGCATCCGACCTTTCATCAGGTATCGAGATAAAACCTCTTCCGGATGCGGAGAACCTTTTCCTGATCAGGCATAAACTATGGTTCCCCTATGTATTGAAGTTCCATGCGATGCCTGTTTTTCATGCGGGTATGCGCCTGCATCTCAAAAAAGTTCTTAAGGCCATCGGCGAGCCCATTGACATCATATGGTCTTTCGACCTCGGCAACCTATACCCTTTCAAATTCTTTGGAGGCGTGGAACGCAGGATCTTTCATCCCGTGGATGAACCATTGATCCCTCAGGCGATAGAATCGGCCAGGGGCGCCGATGTCATTTTCTCTGTCACGACAGAGATCCTGGAGAAGTATGATAAATTCGGTATTCCCAGTCATTTTATCAACCACGGCGTTTCCGAAAACTTTCTGGCGCAGGCGCCGTCCGATGGCGCCGGTGGAGACGCTGTACGGATAGGGTTTTCCGGTAATCTTTTACGCAGCGACGTAGACCGCGACACCTTCCTGCAGATCGTCCAGGAAAACCCGGCCATCCTATTCGAGTGCTGGGGCAGCTATAAGGACGGACAATCCAATATTGGCGGATCGGCGGATAATGATACCCAAAAATTTATAGAGATTTTACTTGCTCTTCACAATGTTACGCTCCACGGTCCCGTTTCTTCAGAAAAACTGGCCGGGGAGATCCATCGGATGGATGGATTCCTGATATGCTATGATGTTCAAAAAGATCAAAGCAAAGGGACCAACTATCATAAAGTGATGGAATATATCAGCACGGGTAAGGTAATCATCTCGAACAATGTCACTACTTACAGACAGCAACCAGATCTTGTGCAGATGGTAGAGAGCAGAGAGGACAACCGTCAGCTGCCTGCATTGTTCAGGAAAGTGACCAGTGAACTGGCTTACCATAACTCCCCCGATCTGCAAACCAAACGGATCAGGTTTGCAAGAGATAATTCCTATGGACGACAATTGGAAAGGATCGAAGCCATCCTGGGCACAATAACCCCTCATAAGCGCAGTTAAATTTTTAATAAAATGGCATTGCTCAAAAACCGCTGGACTTTGAACTTCGATCTTCCCGGAGTCCTGTTTTGGTGTTTTATCGGGTTGATCTTTCCATTGGCGTATGGGACCCTCGGTCCGGCTTCGCTTGTCAAGACAGGCCTTTTCCTGGTCTGCTCTGTCTGCGCGGGCGAGATTGCACTCGGAAGTCTGCCGTTCATCAGGCGGATCCCCCCTCTCCTGAGGACGGGCGCTTTAATGACGATGGGAACTTATATACTTTTCTTTGTCTTTGTCCTTCTGCCCTATCCCATTCTCTTTTATGTCCTGTCCGGGTTCATGGTAGTTTTGTTTGTCTTAAAAAGCCGGATTAGCCGAACCTTTGACCTGATAGGCCTGGCGGCCGTCTTACCCATTTGCGTATTGCTCTTTTATACCACGGACGTCCGGCTGGCGTCTTCACCGACCTTTGTCGATGTTCCCGGGGATTACTTTTATTATAATGTGCTGGTCATTTCCCTGAGTAAGAACCTTTCCATCTATAATGCCTTGTTCCACACAGGCATCCCGATGAATTACCAGAGTCTGACATTCTTTTCGCCTGCGGCGCTGTCCTATGCCACTGGTATTTCCGCCCATGTGGCCTTACACGGCGTTTTTTCACCCATGATGAAGGTGTTGTCTTTTTCCATGCTGGGCGCGTCCATCGTACAGATGTGCCGGTGGGTAAAAAGCGAGGAAAAGGCCCCGGCATATTCCTGGAAGTACTATGCAGCTGCCTCGACAGCCCTTCTTCTTCTCGCGCCCCTTCATCCTTTGTACCTGGCAAAGCTCGATATAAAGAATACTATCTTTTTGGGAGAGGGTTATCTCCTGCCCCTGGGAGTGATGGGCTTTGCATTCGCCGTATTCTTATTCGGCGTTCTTAATTTCTTTTTTTTCTCAGATGAAAAAAAGAATTATGCGGAGATAGGGGTTTTTGTCGTTCTCTTGTCTTCCATTGCCGCCGTTAAGACGGCGATGTTCTTCCCCTTGTTGGCTTTTTTGGGACTGTATTCCATCATCAGCTGGATAAAAGACCGGAAGGACAGACGTATCGTATATGTATTCCTGGCGTTTATCGGCGGAATGCTGATCATGCAGATCTTTTTTGGCAATGCAGGGGGGATGATCAAGAACAGCCTTACATTGCATGAAGGATATTTTACGGTCCTTTTCAGCCGGGCTATCGAGAAGTTCCATCGCGCTCCTACTGCGGGCAATCTATTGCTGTTCTTTTCCTTTACATTTATTTTGTGGATGGGGTTGAAAACGGTCCTTTTTTCGAGCGCGCTTTTTAGCAGGAAGACCTATCTCACCGGGACCTGGCCTATCATCATCGCCGCATTAGGAGCTGTCCTGGTATCCTTGCTTCCCGGATTTTTGATAAAAATATCAATGGTCGACGAAAAGGGCGTCCTATTGCAAGATGACACCTTTGATACGGGACAATTTTCCAGGGCAGGCTTTTTTATTTGTACGGCTGTTGGCGTGGTATGCCTCTTATTATTGTGGGGGATGCAAACCGGGATCAAAAAGCGGTTGTTACAGGCGGTGGTGCTTGTCTGGTTCGGTTTTGCCTTTGCGTCTTTTCTCATGCTGCTGCGGCAAGCTCCCGGCCAGTCTTATGCCGATGGAAAATGGGAATCGGAGGTCGAGGCGGATTTTCGTCGTGACCGCCCGAAACAGATGGGCATGATATCTAATTTCTATTATTCCGGTCAGTCGCTGATGACAAAGGGGGTGTACCCCTGGTGGACTTGTAGTAAAAGAGGCGCTGACCTTGGATATGTCTGTACATTGAAATCGAACTACAGAAATATTTTGCTGGAGAACCTGCTAAGTGATACGATTGACAAAAAGGAGAAACTGGATATTGTCCGGCGGATAGAAAGAGAAGGTGTGGATGCATTGGTCGCCACGCCTGTCAATAAGGAAAAATTCAACAAACTGGAGGCGGATTCCATCCTTTTTCAGTCGAAAGATTCAAAATGGATATATAAGATCGGTTCATTTTAGATAAAAACATATACCCCCTTTTATGTTAATTTCTGTGGTTTCACCTGTTTATGGATGCAAAGCTTGTCTGGATGAATTGCATGCACGATTGGTTCAAACATTGGAAGGTCTGACTGACAGCTTTGAGATCATCCTCGTAAATGATGCCAGTCCGGATGCTCCCTGGGAGTTGATCAAAGACCTGGCTCAACGCGACAAAAGGGTTAAAGGCATCAATTTGTCCCGGAATTTCGGACAACACTATGCCTTGAGGGCGGGGCTTGATCATTCCAAAGGCGATTGGGTCATCGTTATGGATTGCGATCTTCAATGTGACCCCGCGGAGATCATAAAATTATATGAAAAGGCTAAAGAAGGATACGATGTCGTTTTTACTAAAATAAAGCAAAAAAAAGAGCCTTATTTCAAGGCGCTGACTTCGGAGATGTTCTATAATGTCTATAATTATCTGACGGGAATGAAGATCGAGAAGTCGCTTTCCTCTATGAATATCGCCAATAGAAGGGTGGTCGATGTGATCCGGTCGATGAAGGAGCACCACCAGGTACATTTTCTATTTCTAAAATGGGCGGGCTTTCGATCAGCCATTATCGAGATTGACCATAATAAGCGATTTGCAGGCAAGAGCTCTTATGACTTCAAAAAACGTATCAGACTGGCCGTAAACACTTTTCTTACCTTTTCGGATAAACCTTTACGTCTTGCTATCCGGCTGGGGTTTTATCTATCCTGCGTTTCTGCAGTATTCATGACATATAAGATCGTCGGATCATTGCTGCATGGACACCAGGTCCTGGGATGGGCAAGCTTGATAGCCTCTATCTTTTTTTCCACCGGCCTGATCATTTCGGTATTAGGAGTGGTGGGTCTGTATGTGGGGAAGATTTTCGAGGAAGTAAAGAACAGACCCTTGTATGTTGCTAAGGACCTTTTGAATTTCAATGAGTAATGGAAAGCGTTACACCTATAAGGAACCTGGTAGTCGGTGCAAACAGCATATTGGCCAGGCAACTCATCGACCTGTTGTTATCGAAAGGTCAGCAGGTAAGCGGGGTCTTTCATCAGCACCGGAATAATCTTGTCGAAGGCATTGATCATTACAGGAGCGACCAGTTAGACGGAATAAAGACAATATTTGACAAGGTCTTTATTATAAGCGCTTTTATCCCCGACCGGACGCATGTGAAAGGAGCAGCGCTTTCTCAATCCCTTTTCGATGTCAACGTATCATTGATAAATTCGGTTTGCGAAAAATTTCCGTTGGCCAGGATCATTTATACCTCGTCGGTTTCCGTCTATGGTGCAAATGCATGCGTCAAAGACGAACACAGCGATTGTAATCCGGCAACGGAATATGGAGTATCCAAACTTTGGGGGGAAAAGATCGTCGGTAGCCATGACCATTATGCTATTGTCAGGATATCTTCCATGTATGGGATAGGGATGAAAGAAACGACCTTTATCCCCTTTGCTATCAATAGCGCTTTGAAAAAGAATGCAATAGACCTTTTGGGAGACGGCAGCAGGGCACAGAACTATATCCAGGTGAGGGATGTTGCCAAATGTTTGTATCTGGCTTCCGAGACAAAAGAAAATGAGATTTTCCTTGCCACAGCGATGGGGTCTGTCACTAACCTTCAACTCGCCTCCACGATACAGGAGATCACGGGTTGCTCGATCAATTTCAAAGGTGAGGACGCTACCCCGTCCTCCTATTATAATAACGAAAGGACGAGATTTCTCACCGGGTTTTTGCCGGACATCGGGTTGATCTCCGGTATTAAAGAATTAATAGAATGGAAAAGAAAAATGTCTTAGTCACAGGGATAGGTGGTAATGTGGGGCAGGGTATCGTCCGTAATATCCGCAAAACAGGGTTCGAAATACGTGTCGTTGGAACGAACATAAATAATTTTTCAGCCGGCAACCATCTCTGCGACGGCTTTTATAAGGTCCCTTATGCGTATGAAAGCAGCTTTATTGCTGAAATAAAAGAGATCGTAGCAACAGAACGGATCGACCTGATCATTCCTTCCACAGACTATGAGGTTTATTATTTGTCGGCCCATCAGAAAGAATTAGGCTGCGAAGTGGCTGCATCTGAACCTGCTGTTGCCGGAGCTTATCTTGACAAATATCTGACTGCGGACCTGCATGGTCAATTTGGTGTGCCTTTTGCTGCCACGTTCCTGCCGTCGGCCTATGATCACCGGTTCAAAGAGTTTATTGTAAAGCCCAGAAAAGGGAGAGGGTCAAGAGGCCTTTTTTTCAACCCTCCGAATATATCAAAATTTTCCGACGAAGAATACATCGTTCAGGAACTCTGCAAGGGGCAGGAGGTGACAACTGCGTTTTATGTCGACGCCGGCAACCATCTGCATGGTCATATAACCATGTCAAGGTCCCTTGAGAACGGAACTACTACCTATTGCGCTGTGACACGTACGTATGACTATCAATTTCAGGAACTGCTCACAAACCTGGCGGCCCATATACCCATTAAAGGCGCGGCCAATATTCAATCGATCATCACCGACAAAGGGGAAATAATCCCTTTTGAGGTCAATTGCAGGATATCCGGGACCAACTCTATAAGATCTAATTTTGGGTTTGAGGATGTGAGATATACGCTAGAAGAGCTGCTGTATGGCCGAAAGCCAACCCCCGTTCGAGTTACCGACGGTGTTGCCGTAAGGATACTGATGGATGTCATTTATCCGGGACAAACAGGCTCGGAGGGTCTTACAGACAACCAAACCCCATTTTTTATTTATTAATGATGAGCTTGAAAATTAAGTATGTACTTTTTGATGCAGCCAATACACTGATCTGGAAACCCGGGCTTTTTCACCGGTACATAGCTGCTCTTGAGCAGAATGGTATTTCGGTAGACCCCCATGACCTTAGAAGGAATCACAAGCTGCTTAGCGAAGCCCTGAAATTCCCGGACAGGACATCCGAGACATTTTATGCGTATTTCAATTCGGAAGTATTGCTTTCATTAGGTATCATTCCGGGGGAGAAATTGTTAAAGGATATATTTGACGCCTGTACTTATCTTGAATGGAATAAGTATGAGGACACCGTTTTCCTGGATCAGCTGGATCTTCCGCTGGGGATATTGTCTAATTTCAATAAGTCTTTACAGACGCATATAAAAGGTTTGTTTGGCGACCGATTTCGAAACATCATCGTTTCTGAAGAAGTGGGGGTTGCCAAGCCGGCTGCGGAATTTTACAAGGGGGCTATCCGGACGATTGGGGTGGATCCCGGTGAGATATTATATATTGGCGATTCGCTTAAGCTGGATGTGATCCCTGCCATGGCATGCGGCCTGCAGGCGTGGCTGATAGACAGGGATGGGTGGTTCCGGGCCGTTGATAGAAGGATCGGTTCTTTTTCGGAGATAGCGGCTATTTGTAATAAGCAATTATGAAAAGACTCGCAATTATAGGTTCCGGCGATCTGGGTATGCTTATCGCCTTTCATGCCAGGCAGCGAGGTTACTTGATTGCCGGCTTTTTCAATGATTTTATGTCTGCCGGCGCAATGGTGGATGGGGCTCCTATCCTGGGTGGTGTTGATCACGTCCAGGAAATCTTTGAGGAAGGAAGGTTTGATGAGTTGATGATCGGGATAGGTTACAAGCATTTTGAAGCCAGGAAAAACCTTTTCCTGCGGTTTGAGGGGAGGGTTCCCTTTGGCACAGTCATACACAAGGATGTCTCGATGGCAAGCTCCTGTGTCATTGGAAAAGGAAGTTTTATCCTTCCCGGATGCGTCCTTGACAATAACGTACGTATAGGCGACAATGTGTTGATCAACGTAGGTTCCACGATCGCTCACGATACCACTATCGGAGATCATAGCTTTCTCTCGCCGAGGGTGGCAATTGCCGGGTTTGTTCATATTGGAGAATGTTGTAATATTGGAATAAATACCACCATTATCGATAATATTACTATTGGCAATGACGTTCAAACAGGAGGCGGAACGGTGGTTATCAAGGATTTGCTTGAAAAAGGGGTATATGTTGGGAACCCTGCAAGATGTATCAGATAAGAATGGGAAATGGATAAAGTATATTTTCCGAATTTAAATGGTCTGCGCTTTATTGCTGCCTTTCTGGTGATCATTCACCATTTGGAGCAGTTTAAATCCATGTTCGGGTTGCCGAACAACTGGAAAAACCCATTCGTATCCATCGTCGGTCCTTTGGGGGTGGTACTTTTCTTTGTGTTAAGCGGTTTTCTCATCACTTACCTGTTAATGGCGGAAGAGCGGAAGACAGGCACCATCGCGATACGTAAATTCTATATCAGAAGGATTTTACGGATATGGCCTCTCTACTACCTGATTGTACTGGCAGGATTTTTTTTGCTGAACCATCTATCCTTGCTGAATGTCGGCGATCTGTCCCGGGCTGTCTGGGTAGATGGCTGGCCGAAACTTTTATTGTTTGTCCTGTTCCTCCCTAATATAGCATATGCTTTTTTTCTGCCGGTGCCGTTTGTTTCCCAATCCTGGTCGGTGGGCGTAGAAGAGCAGTTCTACCTGATATGGCCTTGGCTGATGAAAAAGACAAAGAATAAGAAGCGGGCGTTGTTCGGTGTACTGGCAGTCTATCTTTTGGTGAAATTCTTATTGCAGCTGGCTCATAAATTTGCTTCGAATAGTAACGTGGAGCTGGTATACGGCATTTGGGGAAATTTCAGCATTGATTGCATGGCCATCGGCGGGATCTACGCTTTACTGCTGTTCCGTAACGCGCCGGCATTGAAGATATTATTTAACAGGGGCGTCCAGTTTGGCACCTATTTATTGCTTGTCTTACTGCTGATCACCGGAACAGTTGTACCTCATGTTCATTTCGAGGTGTATGCCCTGCTTTTTGGTATTGTCATCATCAACCTGGCTGCCAATCCCCGGCGTTTGTTCAGTCTTGACACCCCATGGCTCAATTATCTGGGTACGATATCGTACGGCCTGTATATGTATCACGCGATCGCAATCGTCGCTGGGTTACGTCTGCTAAGCAGTGCGGGTATTCATTCTGGGGTGATACAATATGCCGTGAGCATACTTTTTGCTATTATCATTTCTTCAGTGTCATATGAATTTTTTGAAAAGAAATATATAAGAATGAAAGCGAGGTTTTCGGAGGTCATCAGCGGCGAAAATGCCTCGAAGGCGCCGGAAAATACACTTAAGCCACTATCCACTCAAAGTCATGAAAGTAATACCATTTAACAAGCCATATCTGACCGGAAAGGAAACGGTCTACATCCAGGAAGCGGTGTCTGCGGGAAAGATCTCGGGGGATGGGATGTTTACTGCAAAGTGCCATCAGTTCTTTGAAAACCGGTACGGTTTTAAAAAGGTGCTGCTGACGACTTCCTGTACCGATGCCCTGGAAATGGCTGCCATTCTTATCAATATCCAGCCGGGAGATGAGGTGATCATCCCATCCTATACTTTTGTTTCCACGGTAAATGCGTTTGTGCTGAGAGGTGCCAAAATAGTCTTTGCGGACAGTTATCCGTGGCATCCCAATATCGATGCGACAAAGATTGAGTCATTGATCACATCCAGGACAAAAGCCATCGTGCCGGTGCACTATGCGGGTGCTGCCTGCGATATGGACCTGATCATGTCCATCGCCCGGAAGCATGGGTTATTTGTCGTGGAGGATGCGGCGCAGGCTATCGACAGTTACTATACGGGTGCTAACGGTATCCGGAAACCCCTGGGAAGCATCGGTCATCTGGCGGCATTCTCATTCCATGAAACCAAGAATATCATTTCCGGGGAAGGGGGCATGCTGGTCATCAATGACGAGCATTTTATCGAAAGAGCGGAGATCATCCGGGAAAAAGGCACCAACAGATCACAATTTTTCAGGGGAGAGGTAGACAAATACGGCTGGGTGGATATAGGTTCTTCTTTCCTGCCTTCCGACATTATAGCGGCATTTTTATATGCGCAGCTTGAAAATCTCGACAGGATACAAAAGAGACGTGCCTTCCTGTGGCAACAATACCGGGAGCATCTGGAACCTATGAAGGACTATTTTGACCTGCCTACGCTGGCCCCTTATGCTACGGAGAATGCGCATATGTTCTATATCGTCTGTAATAGTCTGGAGGAAAGAACGGCCCTGATCAATAAATGCAAAAAGCAGAATATACATCCTGTTTTTCATTACCTGTCCCTGCACAAAAGCCCCTATTTCCACAGCCGGCATGATGGCAGGGACTTGCCTAACTGCGACAGGTTCTCCGACTGTCTCCTGCGGTTGCCCATGTTTTACGAGCTTGCTGATGAGGATCAATTACAGATCGCTCATATACTCAGCTCTGTCAGGGAACTTCAGCCCATCCAATAACGCAACGTTGCCTTAGCATGAAGATACTTGTCGTCGGCTCTGATAAAATAGAGGCCCTGGAAAACTCTTATGTACAATATATCAGGGAAATGGGTGCAGAAGTCGCTGTTTTTCCTGCCCAAACCCAATTCCATGCCTATTATAATAAAAGCATACTGAACAAGCTGACTTACCGGCTGGGGATCTCGGGCGTGCTTCGGCGGATAAACCAGCAGCTAAAAGAAAGGATCGGGGCGCTGACGCCGGATGTCATATGGGTCTTCAAGGGGATGGAAGTATTTCCTTCTACCCTTTACTGGGCAAAAGAAAGAGGTATCCGGCTGGCGAATTACAATCCCGATAATCCATTTTTGTTTTCCGGCAGGGGCAGCGGTAATAAGAACGTCACCAACAGCATCGGTCTGTTCGATCTTCATTTTACCTATAATCAAGGTGTGAAGGAGGAGTTTGAAAGGCGGTTCAGCATGCCTGTCGCGGACCTTCCCTTTGGATTTGATATTCCGGAGGCCGTCTATCAGCAGGCAGTGAGCGAAAAGGAAGTATTGAAGCTGTGTTTTTTGGGCAACCCGGATGAAATACGGGCTTCTTTTATCACAAAGATGGCTGAGTCCGGCCTCCCCATCGATGTTTACGGCAATAATTGGAAGAGGTTCCTCAGACATGAGAACATACAGATCTTCGATTCAGTATATGGGGTCGATTTCTGGAAAGTGCTTAGAAGATACAGGGTACAGCTGAACCTGATGCGACCGCATAACCCGGATTCCCACAATATGCGGACCTTTGAGGTCCCTGGTATTGGCGGCATCATGCTGGCGCCCCTGACAAAGGAGCATGCGTTGTTCTTTGAGGCGGATAAGGAGGTTTTTTTCTACAGGAGCCTTCCGGAGGCGGCGGACAAGGCCCGGCAACTGATAGATATGAGTCATGAGGAGGCGGAGGTAATAAGGGCGGCGGCCAGGGAAAGGTCGCTGGAGTCGGGGTATAGCTACCGTGACCGGTCAGCCCTGGTTTACGACCGGATGATCCAATTGTTGAAAGCGCCCCTCTAAACTACCAGGCGGGAAGTTCCCGGAAATTAAATAATTTTGTCAACTGAACTGATCCATCGTATAAAGTAAACCTGATTGAAAAGGTATATATACTCAATAGGGATATTGGTGATGTTCATATTATCCCTGGTCACGGACATGTACAAAGCCCTTTCGGTGAGCTTTACCATACTGCTGTTGGTGATGTTGCTGGATAAAATGGGCCGTGGCATCGTTCTTAGGGAGATCATTGCCTTCCTTTATGCATTCACCTGTCTGCTGATGCCTTCTGTGGGATATACGTGGTACACAAGGGCTAATTTTCTGGCAAGATTATGGTTTAAGTATATGCGGGTGCCGGAGTCCGTCTATTTTTCCTTTGCATTTCCCTCCATAGCGCTTTTTTGTCTGGCCCTCACACTGCCTTTTCCCGCGGCCAGGGACTATGAACAGGGAGAAGGGATAAAAATGCTGACGGATAGGATCAGGGCTATTCTGCCGGCCCATAAAAATGTCGCGATGATCCTGCTTATCACAGGGACCGTCGTCCTCTACCTGGTCCAATACCTTCCCCTGGGTCTTCAATATTTCGCTACCCTTATTTTTTTCAGCTCTTTTGCCGGACTGCTATATCTTTATTTTTCCGAAGGTTTCCGCAATAAGAAATGGATCATAAGAGGATTTGTCGCCTTTATCCTTTATAATGCCATCAGTGGAGGGATGTTCACCATCGTCGCCTATATGGGTATCAATGTCGCCTCGTTCATGTTGTTGGGTCGTAAGACCAGCTTTTTGAAAAAGGCGGGCATCTTCCTGCTGGCAGCCGTCTTTTTTATCGTTTTGCAGAATGTAAAAGTATCCTTTCGCAGCCAGCTATGGACAACCAAGTACTATCAGGGCAGCAGGGTCGGGCTGTTTGCCAGCCTTTTTTGGGAGAATCTCCAAAAAGGGGGGGAGCTCATAACGAATACAGATGCTTTTTTCCCTGTGTATACCCGGGCTAACCAGGGGTTTATCGTGTCCCTGGTGATGACAAGGATACCCAGGTCCCGGCCTTTTGACGGCGGGGCTACACTTGCGAAGAACTTCGCTTCGGCCTTTGTTCCCCGGTTCCTTTGGCCGGATAAGCCGGAGGCAGGTGGAAAATTCAATATGAAATATTATACAGGATATAACATCGAAGGGTTTTCGATGAATGTCGGGCCGCTGGGAGAGGCTTATGGCAGCTTTGGTCCGGGAATTGGGATCATCTATATGTTCCTGCTGGGGTTGTTTATACGATGGGCCTATGCACGGGTGTTCCATATTGCCAGGCGGATCCCTCTGCTGGTCTGCTGGGTTCCTGTATTGTTTTACCAAGTGATCAGCTCTTCGGAGACAGATAGCCTGACGCTGTTCAATTCTATTCTTAAATCCGCTCTTTTTGTCTGGCTGGTGTATAAGATACAGCCACATTGGTTCGGGGTCAAGCGGGTTTCCCGGCGCCGTGTGCCTCGCGGCACACCGGCAACCGGCCAAATAGGCGCATAGCCGCATTTCTTACCATGAAGATCAGGTATTTTATCAGGAAGAGGACAACGGGTTATTTTAGCATAGAAGAGATATTTTCTTCCATCTGCCGTCACCTGAAGGGATCACCGGATTTGGGATTGGACTGTGAACTGGACGAGGTCCCTTTTCATTTCAGCCCGATGAATTTCTTCAGGAATATCTTTTATGTGAGACGCCGGCAGGGCGAGATCAATCATATCACCGGGGATATCCACTATGCCATCCTGGGCTGCAGCCGGAAGAACCTCAATGTATTGACCATTCATGATTGCGTGATCCTTACAAAATATCGCAGATGGGATATTCGTTATTGGATCTTTCGGATCCTGTGGTATGAATGGCCGATGGCCAAGGCGGACATTGTGACCGTCATTTCGGAGAAGACGAAGAATGAACTGGTAAAGGGGATCTGGTCGGGAAGGAAGAAGATCCGGGTAGTGAATAATTTCGTGGACCCTGTTTTTACGTATACTCCCCGAAAATTCAAAGAGACAAAACCTGTATTTTTATTTATAGGGTCTACGCCGAATAAAAATCTGGACAAGGTACTGGAAGCAATAGCAGGCGTCGATTGCAAGCTGGATATCGTCGGGAAGCTGTCTGCGTCGCAGCAGGTCTTTATCGAAAACAACAAGCTGGATGTGAGCGTCTCCTATGGGTTGTCGAGGGCTGAGATCGTGGAGAAATATATTCAGTCCGATCTTGTATTGTTCCCTTCGCTGTACGAAGGATTCGGAATGCTGATCGTCGAAGCCAATGCGGTAGGAAGGCCCGTGGTCACCAGCGACATCTCTCCGCTGAGGGAAGTAGCAGCGGATGCGGCCATCCTGGTGGACCCTTATGACGCCGGCGCTATTCGGGACGCCGTTCTGAAAATAATACGGGACGAAACCTTGAGGGAACGATTGATCGCCAATGGCCGGATAAACGTGAAACGTTTTCAGATTGAAACCATCATTAAAAACTATATCAGGATTTACGAATGTGTGGAATAGCCGGCATCTTGCAGTTTAATAGTTCAGTTCCGCCGGGAATGATCCGTCGCATGACGGAAGCCATGGCTCACAGGGGGCCGGATGCTATGAGCTTTTTCGAAGAGGAAGGTCTTGCCTTTGGACACCGGCGCCTCTCCATCATCGATCTCTCCACTGCGGCCAATCAACCCTTTGCGGACCATTCCGGACGGTACGTCATCGTCTTTAACGGAGAGATCTACAATTACAGGGAAGTAAAACAACAACTGCCCGACTATCCTTTTCATACTACCAGCGATACGGAGGTTTTGCTGGCTGCTTATCTGAAATGGGGCGAACGCTGTCTGGAGCGCATGCGAGGAATGTTTGCATTCGCCGTCTGGGACAGGAACGCTAAAGAGCTTTTTATAGCGAGGGATGGGATGGGGGTAAAGCCGCTTTATTATTATCAGGATAATGATCGCCTGATCTTTGCCTCGGAGATAAGGGCTATCCTTTCCACAGGTGCGATGACGAAGAGGCTGAACCCAGGAGCGCTGCTGGACTATTTTAGCTATCAGTCCGTCACTTCTCCCGATTCATTGATCGAAGGGGTCAGTCAGCTAGAGGCCGGCACCTGGATGAGATGGAAGGGAAAAAAGACGGAAAGTAAGCGATACTGGGATGTCGCCAGGAATGCGGTGGATTTTGATATGGCTGATCATGCGGCCGTAAAAAAGCAGATCAACCACCTTATGCTGCAGTCCATCAGACGGAGGTTGGTGAGCGATGTTCCCGTGGGGGCTTTTCTTTCGGGAGGTATCGATTCCAGCGTCGTGGTAGGATTGATGGCTGAAGCCGGACCTGACCGGCCCAATACATTTAATATCGCTTTCGAGGAAAAGGAGTTTGATGAATCGCACTATGCGGAAATAATAGCAAAGAAATTTAATACCAACCATACCCGGCTGCTGTTGAAGCCAGCTGATTTTCTGGATGAGCTGCAAAATGCGCTTGACGCCATGGATACGCCTAGCGGGGATGGCGTCAATACCTATGTAGTGTCGAAGGCTATCCGGAAGAACGGGATGACGGTGGCGTTGTCCGGTGTAGGAGGTGATGAGCTTTTTGCCGGCTATCCCATTTTCAACCAGTACCTGGGTCTGAAAGGAAAAAACTTTTTATGGGGGCTTCCTCCGGCAATAAGAAAAATGGCGGCCGGTCTGTTGCCGGGATCATCACGGGGAAGGCAGGGACGGATCAAACAGTTGCTGCAATCTTCTTCATCCTCGATAGAGGATCTCTACCCGGTGTTTCGTCAGCTATTGTCACCGTCGCTTATCAGGGAACTTACGACCCTGGCTCCTGGAAAGACTTTTACGACAGCAGTTCAACAGGAATTGGCAAGAAGGCGTGACTGTATCGGCCTGCTTCCCCTGCTAAGCCAGGTATCGGTGGCGGAATATCTCGGGTATACGCAGCACACCTTGTTAAAGGACACGGACCAGATGAGTATGGCCGTATCCCTGGAAGTGCGTGAACCATTTTTCGACCTGGACCTTGTATCGTTCGTCCTGGCCATCCCTGACTCTCTGAAAAGACCAGTATATCCCAAAAGCCTGTTGGTGGAATCCCTTAAACCCTTATTGCCGGACGAAGTAGTACATCGAAAGAAACAGGGGTTTCTCTTTCCCTGGAACGTATGGCTGAAGAATGAGCTCCGTCCCTTTTGCGAAGAGAGGATCAACCATGCGGCCCGCCGGCCGTTCATCGACGGAGCAAAACTGACCGATTATTGGAAGAAATTCCTGGCCGGCGACGACAGCATCCGATGGGGAGAGATATGGCTGTTCGTCGTGCTGGAATACTGGCTGGAAAAGAATGGAATAGAATGATAAATCGATAAATAGCAACCGGATTATTCATGAAGGATTACAGGATAGGGATCATCGGGGCCGGATCGATCGTGGAAAGCAATCATCTCCCGGCTATTGCTTCTCTTTCACAGGTGGGGTTTGCATGGATCTATGATAAGAATGCGGCAAGGAGCGCAATGGTTTCGAAGATGTATGGAGTGCCTGTTCTTGAAGAAGCGTCGTTCGACCGTGCCATCGGAGAAGTGGATATTTGTTTACTGGGCATTCCTTACGGAACGCGGAAGCCGTATGTCGACCTGTGCAGGCAAGGTAGTAAGGCCATTGTGATAGAAAAACCTTTTGCATTTTCAAAAGAGGAGCACCTGGCCGTTTGTGAGGGTTTTAGCGACTGGGCGATCGCTGTAAATTTTCAAAGACGTTTTTACAGGTCGGTGGATATTCTCAGGCAGATAAACCGCACGCGGCCGTTGGGACATCTCCGGTCCGTCCGCTTCATACAGGGTAATTTTACGCTCAAGGGGGGATCGGGGTATTTATCCAGCGCCAGTCTGGCAGGGGGCGGAGTGATCGCCGAAAGCGCCAGTCATATCCTTGACATAATCCTTTTGATCACTGGGGCAAAAAACGTCCGTCTGCTTGAAATACGTAGTCTGCATCAGGATGGCCTGGACTATGATTCTGTCTTTGATAGTCTTATCACGACGGAGGATGCCGAGATCCCGGTCCATTGTGAAATATCCACGCTGCGCAATCTTGCGGGCGGCCTTTATCTGGAGTTTGACAATGGTCTGCTGACCTGTGACCTTTCGCCTGATGGGAAGATATTTCTCCGTAACAAGGTAAACAGTTCGATCGAATACTCTTTGACAGGGGAGGGCTCGTATGAGAGCGCGCAATGCCAGGCCACCCGCATCAATGAAGCATTCCTGATCTTTTGGCAGCAGTTCGTACTTGGTCTGCAAAAAAAGGAAGTAAATTTAACCAGCGCATCCAGCAGCGTGCTGACATCTTCGTGGCTGGAAGGCATCTACAAGAGAATAAAAATATGACCAGGATAGGGATATTGGGGGCCAGCAGTCAAACAGGATCTTCCGTCGCCTTTTTTCTCAGGAAATTCCCGGAAACAGAAGTCATTTGTTTTATAAGATCTTCGTACAGTAAAGTCTTTTTTGAATTAACGGGGATACCGTACCGGCAGGTCGATACGAATGATGAGAACGCCCTCCGGCAAAACATCGGCGAGATGGATGTCATACTGGATTTTGGCTATCCGACAGGACAGCTGCACGAGATCCTCGGCCGATCGAAGGACAATATCGGGAAGGTCTTCAAGGCGTTGAAACCGGGGAGTCTTTATTTTTATATGAGCAGTATTATGGCTTACGGGATGCCTGAAACTGAAAAATGGGTCCGTCATTATCGCCTGCCACGGACGTCTTATGCTTATATAAAAAGATCCATAGAAAAATACACCTTCAGGCTTGGGAAAAGGTCTGGTATAAAAGTGTTCAATTTTCGCCTTGGTCAGGTGCATGGGTTTCTGCAGTCGGTGAACGGGTCCTTCCGGAAGAAACTTTCAGACACCAATATAGCGCTGGTGGACGGCCATGCGGAGGACCCTGCGAACGTCATCTTTATCCACCCGTTATGCGAAGCCATTGTCCGGTGTATACAGGGTAAGCATCAGCCGGGACTCTACACGCTGGTGGCGAATCCGCAATGGACCCTGAAGGAATTATATGATTACTATCTCCATTACTATAGTCTGACGCCGCATGTCGAATATTTTCCCGGAGAGGATAAAAAAAAGGGTCGGACCGGGCTTATTCAACGATGTCTTAACCTGGCCAAGCCCTATAGGTCGTTATTAGAAACCTATGTGTTAATGCGGTTCCCCGCCATGGCGGTCAAGCTAAAAGGACGGTATCGCCGGGGGGAATTATCACTCCGGAGTAATTCCATTATCAGCGGCATGGATTATGTAGACTATAATCTTCTGGGGACGCCTTCGGTCCCTTCGATCCCGGGACTGACGGTCATGCCGGCAGAGGTACTAAAGATCGAAAAGGAGATGGAAGCGTATTATAACTCACTTATCTCAGCAAAATACGAATGACACCCATTTTATCCGTGATAATCCCTACGTTCCGCCGGACGGACAGCCTGCGTCGTCTTCTGGAGGCCCTGCTGGCCCAAAAGGGCGTACAGCCTGAACTGATCGTGGTCGATCAGAATCCGGCGGGTTACCTGGATGGGGTGCTGCCTTCAGCGCCGTCGATCAGGCATATCGTACAACCGGTGGCAAACGCATCGAGCGCGAGGAACAGCGGCTTTCTTGCTTCCCGGGGCCAGATTATCCTTTTTATCGATGATGACCTGATCCCCGAAGATGATTTTTGTATCAGGGCCCTCGACATTTTCCGGATGTATCCGGAGATCGGATGTTTTTCGCCCCTGGTATACAATGCGGAAGGGAAGGACATAGCTTTGCGACAGGCGGGGACAAAATATACGGCGTCTTTCAAAGGTCCGGATGATATATTCGCGATCACGGATACTATCAGCGCCGCTCTTTTTTTTACGAGGGATTACTTCAGAAAGACCGGCGGGTTTGATCCCGCATTGTTCGAGTTCGCCCGGACGGCAGAAGACCAGGAACTATTTCTGCGTATGCAGAAAAGAAATCTTACCTTGTATTTTGTATCTTCCGTGGAGGTTTATCACGATGAGACGATCCCCGGCGGGTGTGATCTGCGAACGGCCGATTATTGGATCACCCGCGAAAAATGTATGAAAGCCTGGGCCTACCGGCACAGGATACATCATCATCCTCCCGGCGCCCTGTCTGCAAACGACCTTTTCCAACTTGCCCGTTCAGGTTTTTTGAACAAAGAAGTATTATCCTCCGGTTGGGGAAATATCAGGAAGCAGGCAAGATTATTATCGGCATCTATCAAATCCAGCGGAGAATTCCTGAATAACGTACCCCATCGGCATTCCGACGTAGAGAACATTGATCATTTAATCAATAAAAATACAACGAATGCGTAGCGTAGGGATCATTTTATTATTCGTCCTTTGCCGGATAACGGGTCTTATGGCGCAGGGGAGAGAGGAGTTTAACGGACCTTTTGCAGGCTGGGCCAATGTAAAAAAGCAATTCGGCGCCAAAGGTAATGGCAAGGACGACGATACAAAGGCGTTGCAAAGGGCCATCGACGAGTTGAGCAACCCGGTGATGCAATACAACACCGGCCCTCAGGGTTATATGGTGATCTATCTGCCGGCAGGGACTTACAATATCTCGTCTACGCTGGTGCTGAGAGGAAAGATCGGCGTCAGCATCATTGGGGAAGACCCGTCCCGTACTATTATCAGATGGACGGGTGGGGATAAGGACACCCTGTTTTGGGCAGACGGATCGGCTTATTTCAAGATCGCCCGTCTTACCTGGGATGCCGGGGGCAGAAAGGATATGGAGGGTGTCGGCATCCACTGGAAAAATAAGTGGAACGACGGCAAGACAAGAAGCTTTGCCTCTCTGAACATAGAACTTTCGGATAATTATTTCACCGGCGGATTCAAGTATGGCATATCCGGAGGGTATAATTTCAACGATTCGGAGATCGCCATCCGGCGCTGCGTCTTTAACAATTGTACAGTCGGTATCCTGATAACGGGGTTCAATGCCCTGGACTATTGGATCTGGGATTGTAAATTTCTTCAATGTGGCAGCGGGGTGGAATGTCATGACGGAGGGTATCATGTCTACAGGTCGTTTTTCTCCGGCTCTAAAGTATGCGACGTTCATAATTACCACGGCTATTATAATTCGGTGCGTGGCTGCTATTCCGTCAACTGCCGGAATTTTTCCGTCGATGAGACCCTCAGCGCCAATCCATTTAAAAGAACATTCCAGGACAATACGGTGGTTAACGCAGGAACGCTTCCCATTTGGTATTTTCATCTGGGTAAGCTTACGCTGTGGGGGAACAGGTTTTCGGCTCTCAGGGACACGAACAAGGTCATAGTATATACCCAAAGCTGGGCCAAGGGTATCTACGAGGTCATGTCATTGTATAATACATATCCCTATGCCAATCCAATCCTTATCAGCTCCAAACCCAACAAGATCTATTCCATCGGAGACAAGACCTCATCCGTGACAGCCTCTGCCGATGCTTTTTTGAAGGAGATGGATGCGCTTCCTCCCAAGGTCAGCCGTAAGATCTTCGAAGTCCCTACCGGTGCAAGTTCGGCTGCCATTCAATCCGTGCTGGATCAGGCGGCCGCACTCCGGGGACAAAGGCCTGTCGTACACTTTCCCATGGGAAATTATGTGATTGACAAGCCCCTGGTCATACCGGCCGGGACCGACATGCAATTGAAAGGGGATGGGCTGCTCTATGCTTCTGTGTTTATAAAAAAAGCCGGCGCTTTTACTGATGAACCGATCATCCTTGTAAAAGGGCCTAGTTATGCCGGCATTCAGGACCTGCAGATCGGACTGGATGGCGATAAAGATAATTCTCCCTGTATACAATTCGAGGGAGTGGACCAACCCGGCTCGCAGGCGCATCTTGATCAAATCTATTCGCATGCGGACACCTCCATTTCGCTCCGTGAATTGGACAATCTGTATGTACAGAAGGACAATTCCTTTTTTACGGACGGCAATGTCGTTTCCGGCGGACCCCTTGTCAAAAGAGGAGGAGGCACTGCCGGTCTGTATTGCTATGGCGGACAGTTCGAACATGTCAGGGTAGACAACAACGGAAGGTTCTTATCAAAAGATTGCTGGTGGGAGGGAGATACACGCGTACCGTTGGACCTGGAAGGCAATGGAACGATCTGCATAGACGGGGCCATGATCGCCCCCAATCGCGCCGACAGCACGCCTACCATTCGTATCGGAAGTTTCAAAGGGCATATCAGCCTGATGAATATGTACCTGCAGGGAGCGTTGCTTCCCCAGGGAAATAACTCTGACCTCAATCTCCTGGCCTGGAATATTCATTTTTACCACAAGATGGATCCGCTGGATTTCTTGCGCAATGGAGGCAGCTATAAGGGGGCCTTTCTGGGGCTCAATGCGCAGTGCTTTATACCGAATAGCCCTGTTTGTAAAGATATCATCTCTATCCCTGACCGTCAGCTGAATATCCAGGATATAAATACATTCGTCGACAAAGAGACTGCTTTTGACAGAATGAGCAGCCCAGTCCTGTATAAGAATCTTCCGGTCGGCAGCAGTAATATCTATCTGTCCAGGGTCAGTACCCCGGGAAAAACCAAAAATGCCATCGTATTCACCGCCCGATAGTATGGAAAAAAAGAAAATATTGGTTCTGGTCGATTGGTTCGCTCCCGGATATAAAGCGGGTGGCCCCATACAGTCCTGCGTAAATTTTGCCTTTTCTTTTAAGAACGAATTCGACATTTATGTTCTGACAACAGATACGGATCACGGAGAGCGTACCCCTTATGAAGGGATACCCACGGGTCGCTGGCTTGCCCATCTGCATCCTGATTTTAAAGTGAAATATCTACCCAAAGCCGACCTGAAAGCGACGCAGATAAAAAAGGAGATACAGGAATTGAATGCCGATTTTATCTATCTGAATCATCTTTTTTCTCCTCTTTTTGTGGTATATCCTCTTTGGTTGAAATACCGCCGGCAATTCAGCGGCCAGGTCGTCCTGTGCCCCAGGGGAGCCTTGTATGACAGCGCTCTTTCTGTCAAGCCCTGGAAGAAAACCCCTTTTTTAAAGATGTTCAGATGGATGGCCCTGCACAAACGCATCCTTTTCCATGCCACCAATGAAAGGGAGAAGACGGCGATCCTCCGGTTTTTCCCCGGCAGCAGGGTGCAGATAGCGGACAACCTGCCAAAGGCCGATCAGGGAGCGTACGAGAGCTGCCCCAAAAAAGAAGGTTTTGTAAAATGTATCTTTATCGCCAGGATCGTACCTATCAAGAACCTTTTATTTTTTCTAAGAGCGCTGGAAAAAGTAAAGGCAGACGTAGAGCTCACCATTGTCGGACCTGCGGAGGACAATGCTTACTGGGCGGAATGCAGCAAGGCGATAGACGGGTTGGGAAAGAACATAAAGGTCAGCTATCTGGGGCCCAGGCGTAATGATGAGCTGATGCCATTGTTACGGCAGCATCATATATTCGTGCTGCCGACCACGGGCGAGAATTTTGGACATTCTATCTTTGAGGCCTTGCTTGCGGGCAGACCCGTCCTTATCAGCGATCAGACCCCCTGGCTGGGTCTTGTCCCGAGAAAAGCAGGCTGGGACCTTCCGTTGACCGACACCGGTGGGTTTACCCGGGTCGTTGAAGAAGCGGCAGACTGGGATCAATCCACGTTCGACCAATGGGGTGGCGCTGCATGGTCCTATGCTAATGCATTTATTAAAAGTCCGGGACTCAGAGAACAATACCTTGATCTATTCCGGTGAAGAAAGACCGGAAAGTAAAAAATTCCCGGAATGGGACAATGTTTTTGCAGTTTTCCCGTTGAAATACAGGAGATAATATGAGCGAGGTTTTACGCCGGCAGGTGGATAATGCATCCTACAGGACAACGATCGACATTGGTGCTTCCCGTGGAAGGCAGATTATTTGGTATTTTGTAAATATTATTTTCTTCAAAAATTCGTTTAATATTTTTTCGGCGTTGAAAGTGCGGCTGCTGAAGTGGTTTGGCGCTGAATTGGGTAAGGGTGTGGTTATCAAACCCTCCGTAAACATAAAATTCCCCTGGAAGCTGAAGGTTGGGGACCATTCGTGGATCGGGGAAGAAGTATGGATCGACAATTTATCGGATGTGACCATCGGCAGCAATGTTACCCTTTCGCAAGGGAGTTTGCTACTCACGGGAACACATGATCATAGTAAGACCAGTTTCGACTTTCTATCCTATCCCATTGTCCTTGAGGACGGGGTATGGATTGGGGCAAAAGCCGTAGTCTATGGAGGAGTGATCTGCAGGACGCATAGTATCCTGGGGATAAACTCGGTAGCGGAGAAGGAATTAGATCCGTACACGATCTATAAAGGCAATCCGGCGGTGCCTGTGTTGCGACGGGTCATAGTGTAGTCCAATATCCTAATAATGAATAAAGCCTATTTGAAAGGCCTTAACTCGTTAAGGTTCTTAGCCGCTGCTTTTGTCATAATCAGTCATGGACAGCAATCGATAACAAAATTGGGATTCGATAAGTTCTCCGGTCTGGCCCTTTTTAACAGAGGTGGAGACGCTGTGGAATTTTTTTATGTCCTTTCCGGGTTCCTGATCACCTATTTATTGAGAGGGGAGCTGGGGCGCACCGGAACTATCTCGATCAGGGGTTTTTATATGCGCCGTGTCTTCCGTATCTGGCCGCTGTATTTCCTGGTCGTTGCCATTGGTTTTGGTTTCCTGGGAGTAATATATCCAAGGTTGACCGGTCAGCTTTTTTTCGATTTCCCGATCTGGAAGGGGATGGTCCTGTTCTTCTGTTTCCTGCCGAACCTGGCAACGTCCATGTATGCCACGGGGCTTTTATTTCCCTTAAGGACTATTGGTGTGGAAGAACAATTTTACCTTTTCTGGGCGCCCGTCGTAAAAAAGTTTCGTCATAAACTTCCATACCTGATCGGAAGCTTTATTGTAATTTCGTACGTATGGTATTGGCTGGTAATGTATGGGAACCTGCCGTTCTCAGAAACAGTACTGGCTTTTTTATCAACACAGAAATTCTATGCAATGGCGACAGGGGCGGCGTTTGGTTTGATCCAATTTAAATATGGAGAGCGGTATAAGCGTTCCTTCCTGGCTTCGCCCATAGCGCAATGGTTGTTAATTGCCGTCATTGTATTTTATTATCTCATCGGCTATGCTCCGGCGGAAGGGGTCCTGTTGCATTTCTGTATGTGTAGTCTGTACGGGCTGCTGATCATCAATTGCAATCTTTTAGACCGGCCGGTGGTCAATCTTGAGCGGAGGCCGTTGATCTACCTGGGTACTATTTCCTATGGCTTGTACATGTGTCATATGCTGGTGGATTACGGGCTGCGTTTTACCCTTATGAAGTTGCACGTGGAAAAGATCGGTCACCCCTTGCTGATCATGCCTCTTTATCATATTACGCTTATGGGCGGAGCCATCGTACTCGCCTCTTTATCCTATAAACATTACGAAAATTATTTTTTACGTTTAAACAGCGGTCAGCAGTCGTATCTACATCGTCTAAAGAACAGATATGCTTAGCAGCAAATCGATAATCAATCACCGGATCATAAAGGAGGCGCTCAGGATCCGGAAAGTAGAGGAAAAGTTTTTGGAGCTGTTCTCCCAGGGTAAGCTAAATGGTACTGTTCATACCTGTGTCGGACAGGAATTTTCCGCTGTTGCATTTGCAGGGCAGCTAAAAAAGATGGACTTTATTTTTTCCAACCATCGCTGTCATGGTCATTACATGGCGTTCACAGGCGATGTGCGGGGATTGCTCGCAGAGCTTCTGGGGAAAGCTTCCGGGACCTGCGGGGGTATCGGAAGCAGCCAGCACTTATGTCATAATAATTTTTTCTCCAATGGCATACAAGGGGGTATAGTGCCGGTGGCGGCCGGATATGCCCTTGGTAATAAATTAAAAAAAAACGGTGCTATCGGTGTGGTCTTCATCGGGGACGGTACGCTTGGCGAAGGAGCCCTGTACGAGACGATGAATATCATTTCCAGGTGGGAGATACCCTTGCTCATCGTTTGTGAGAATAACTTTTACGCGCAGTCCACCCCTCAGCATATAAACCTTGCCGGAGATATCCTTTCCAGGGCAAAGGCTTTTGGTATCCGCACTGGCCAGGGCGAAACCTCCTCACCGGAAGAGCTCATGCACAAGGCGCAACAAGCCATCGACTATGTGCGCGGCGAAACAAAACCCTGTTTTTTCCTGGTGGAGACTTACCGGCTGAACGCCCATTCCAAAGGGGATGATGACCGTGATCCGGCAGAAGTGGCGAGCTATGCTGAAAAAGACTTTCTCAATATCTTCCGGAACGAATCGCCTGCGTACTATCAAATGTATAAAGAAGTGGTGGACCAGGAAGTTGACTCCCTGGTGGAAGAGATCCTGCTGGAAGAGGAGCTTTCACCGGAGCGGTATCACCAGCATGAAGAACATCACACCGGAAATGCATGGACGCCCCTGGAAACGATCAATAAAAGACAGGTCGAGCTGCTCAATGCTTTTTTTAAAGAAAAGATTGCGGCGGACGAGAAGATGGTATTCCTTGGGGAGGATGTACTTTCTCCTTATGGCGGCGCTTTTAAGGTTGCAAAGGAGCTCTCCTTTCTGCGACCTGAAAGAGTTTTTTCCACCCCTATTTCGGAGGCGGCGCTCACGGGTATATCGAATGGTCTTGCCCTGAATGGTTTTAAGCCTTTTGCGGAGATCATGTTTGGGGATTTTATGACCCTGGCGTTCGACCAGATAGTCAACCATGCCTCTAAATTCCACCATATGTTCAATAAAAAAGTGAACTGCCCGGTGGTGATAAGGACTCCTATGGGCGGACGGAGAGGGTATGGCCCTACCCATTCGCAAACCCTGGACAAATTCCTGGTGGGCATCGACAATGTAAAGACAGTGGCATTAAATACACTGTTAGACCCCGGCCGTATTTACCAGAGCATATATAATGAACAGCATCCCGTCGTTGTGATAGAAAATAAGACTGATTACGGGAAAAAGATCGCTCAGCAGCAGCTGAAGAATTTTGTTTACGAGCACAACGAAGACCCTTTTCCGGTGGTGCGTATCCGTCCGGCTGTCTCTGCGCCTACGCTTACTATTGTCGCTTATGGCGGGATGGCGGATATGGTTGCAGGTATGCTGGAGCAGGTGTTCGCCGAGGCGGATCATAAGCCTGAGCTGATCGTTCCTTCGCTGATCTCGCATTTGCCGGTGGACCTGGTGGCGGCATCCGCCTCCCGCACGGGCAACCTGCTGGTGGTGGAAGAAGGCTCCGGTTTTGCCGGTATCGGCAGCGAACTGATCGCCGCAGTTACAGAAATAGTACCACATAAGATACACACCAGGAGGGTAACAGCCCTTCCGGTGCCCATCCCTTCCGTAAAATCCCTGGAAAATATCGTATTGCCCGACAAGAGCAGGATTCTGGATGAAATAAAAGCAAGCTTTCAGTAATGGGATTATTACAGGAAATACAGGTGCCACTTCTCGCCGTCAATGATACCAGTCTTACCGTGGTGGAAATAAATTTCACGAGTGGCAGCCAGGTAAAAAAGGGCGACATAGTAATGGTATTCGAAACATCCAAGACCACCTATGACGTAGAGGCGGCCTCGGATGGCTATATACAGTATTTATGCGAGGCTGACCACGATTATGAAGTAAATACGGTCGTGGCCAGGGTATACAGCGAGGCGGGTGAGACGGCGGCGCCACCCGTACATAGACCGGCCATCAACGGAGTGGCGGCTGCACCCGTGGTAAAAGCCGGCCCCGCGTCCGTCTGGGAAGGGGAGACACTATTCTCCCGTGAAGCTACCCGGCTGATGACTGAGGCGGGGGTTGCTCCATCACTTTTTACAGGCAGGGACTTTGTCACGGCGAAGGATGTGCGGGATCTTTTACAGCCCGCATCCGGCATCCAGGCTCCCAAGGGTGAGCCGGCTGTCACCAGGGCAGGGAATGCTCCCAACCGGCTTCCGCTGCCGGCAGATCCTCAGAAAGTCATAGTAGGCAAGCTCAGCTCCGCCAAAAAAAGAGAGATAGAATATCTTGGAGATATCCAATCCACGGGCCTCACCAGCACGATCAACACTTTTGTCGAGACAAACGGTATCTTCACACATATCAACCGTAGTCTAAAACACCTCAAGGATGCGCTCCTGCCTGTGATCCTCTACGAATCCGCAAGGCTGCTGGCGGACTACCCTTTGTTGAATGCTTATTTCACCGGGGATGCCATTGCCCATTACAAGGAGGTCAATCCGGGTTTTGCCATCGACATTGATAAAGGGCTGAAGGTATTGAAGATAGCCAGAGCCGGACAGCTAACCATTCCCGCCATCGAGGAAGAGATCCTTCGTTTGTCGGGCAGCTACCTGGATGATACGCTGGATATTGACGATCTGACGGACATCACCTTCACCATCACCGATCTTTCCTCGGAAGGAGTGGCTTTTTTCCGTCCACTGGTGAATAAGATGAACAGCTCTATCCTGGGTATATCAGCTATCGACGCCAGGCTGCAGCGTTGCACTTTGAGCCTTACTTTTGATCATCGCGTTACAGAGGGCAAGCTGGCTGCCCAATTCCTAAAGGAGCTGAAAGACCGGCTGGAATCCTACCGGGCAGTGGACACCCAGGCTGCGTTGCGTGGCGTCACCTGTTTTAAATGTCTGAAGACCCTGGGAGAAGACCTTTCAGGGGTTGGCTTTGCCCGCTGTATAACACCGGAAGGAAAAGATGGATATATTTGCCAGAGCTGTCTAAAAGGATTTTGATGGAAGAGAAGATAAAAGAGATCGTATCTGCATTTACAAAAGTGCCCGTTGGAGATATCGGCCCGGCAACACTGGTGGACCGCCAGGCGGTGAAAAGCTCTATATTGCTGCACCGTATGTATGCACGGCTGGCGGAAGAAGGGGTTGTAGTGGAAAACTATACGGCTATAAAGACCTTTTCCGATCTGGTAGGTAACCACAATAAGGCGCTGCCGGTGGCATCTTCCATAGATAGGCCTCCCCCTCCCTCTTCGGGGGATATCGGCATCGGCATCGACATCGAAGATCTGTCGACGCTTCCCCGTACACATGATTTCCGGAAAGATGAGTTCTATACCATGAATTTCACGCCTTCAGAAATAGCTTACTGCGTCCTTCAACCTGACCCTTATGCTTCTTTTGCCGGGCTGTTTTGCGCCAAGGAAGCTATTGTCAAGGCCGACGGGAGACACCGGCCCAGGGCGTTCAATACCATTGGCATCACGCATGATCCGGAAGGGCGGCCTTCATATCCGGGATTTCACCTGTCTATTTCCCATGCCGGAGGCGTTGCTGCAGCAGTCGCCGTCCCTTCAAAGACTGAACAGGCGCAGGTTGTATCTTTGCAGCAGCCGCAGCAGCCGTCCGCAAGACAAAGTAAAGGCGCCGTCTGGGTTGGCTGGCTGGCCTTGTTGCTTTCAATACTGGCTATTATTCTTGGTTTAACGCGATGAAGATATCCATCATTACTGCTACCTATAACAGCGCCCCCACGGTGAGGGATACGCTTGCATGTATCCGCGGACAGCAATACCCGGATATCGAACATATCATCGTGGATGGCAGGTCGTCCGACAAGACATTGGAGGTCGTTTCACAATTTCCCCATGTGGCGAAGATCATCTCGGAAAAGGACAAAGGTATCTACGATGCGATGAATAAAGGTATCGGTATGGCCACGGGCGATATAGTGGGTATTCTGAACTCCGACGATATGTATACAGACCCACAGGTCCTGTCTCATGTGGCGGAAGCTTTTCTCGACCCCGACATTATGACGGTGTATGCCGACTTGCAATATGTTCACGCAGACAACCCCGGGAGGGTGTTGCGAACGTGGAATTCGGGTCCTTATCGCAAAAAGAACTTCTATTATGGCTGGATGCCGCCCCATCCGACTTTTTTTGTGCGAAAGGAAGTGTATGAACAGGCGGGTCTTTTCAATCTCAGCCTCCGGTCGGCTGCCGACTATGAGCTGATGCTCAGGGTGTTACTCAAACATGATTTTACCGCCCATTACATCCCCCGGGTAATTGTCAGGATGCGGGCGGGGGGGATGAGCAATGCTTCGCTGGGAAATAGATTAAGAGCCAATAAAGAGGATAGATTGGCCTGGAAATTGAATGGATTAGAACCGTATTTTTTTACCTTATATATCAAACCCCTTAGAAAGATTCATCAATATATAATTAAGTAACGTTATGGCAAAAGTCGCATTAATCACAGGTGTAACAGGACAGGATGGGGCCTATTTGAGTGAATTGCTCCTGAAGAAAGGATATATTGTACATGGCATCAAGAGAAGGTCTTCACTTTTTAACACGGATAGGATCGACCATCTTTACCAGGATCCCCATGAAAAAAATGTGCAATACCACCTTCATTATGGCGACTTGACCGACAGCACCAACCTGATCCGTATCATCCAGGAGACACAACCGGACGAGATATACAACCTGGCGGCTATGAGTCATGTCCATGTCAGCTTTGAAACACCGGAATATACAGCCAATGCCGATGGTATCGGGACCCTTCGTATTCTCGAGGCGGTGCGGCTGCTGGGACTTACCAAAAAGACCAAGGTCTATCAGGCATCCACCTCGGAATTATATGGACTTGTACAAGCCGTTCCCCAAAGCGAAACCACGCCTTTCTATCCACGGAGTCCTTATGCGGTAGCCAAATTGTACGGCTACTGGATCACGGTGAACTACAGGGAAGCATATAAAATGTATGCCTGTAATGGTATTCTTTTTAATCATGAATCGCCTTTGAGAGGCGAAACGTTTGTGACCCGTAAGATTACCCGCGGAGTAGCAAAGATCGCCCTTGGACTACAGGATAAGATCTTTCTGGGCAACCTGGACGCTCAGCGCGACTGGGGCCATGCGAAAGACTATGTGGAGGCGATGTGGCGCATACTTCAGCAGCCGGAACCGGAGGATTTTGTCATCGCCACCGGGGTTACCACGCCCGTTCGCGAGTTCGTACGGATGGCTTTTGCCGAGGTGGGAATAGAACTGGCATTCAAAGGCAAAGAGGAAAAGGAAGTGGGCGTTGTAGTGTCCAGCAGCAACCCCGATTTTATTGTGGAAGTGGGCAAGGAAGTAATAGCCGTAGACGAACGCTATTACCGTCCCACTGAAGTAGACCTGTTGATCGGGGATCCTACCAAGGCCCAGCAAAAACTGGGGTGGAAGCCCAAGTATGACCTCCCCATGCTGGTGAAGGAGATGGTAAATGCGGACGTGCAGCTTTTCAGAAAAGAAAAAATATTGAAAGACTCCGGGTTTTATATCAAGAATCAATACGAATAGCTATATTCAGACGATGCAACAAAACGACAAGATCTATGTGGCAGGCCATCGTGGGATGGTGGGTTCGGCCATTACACGGAAGTTAAAGAAGGAAGGATTTGCCAATCTCGTACAAAGGACCTCCAAAGAGCTGGATTTGCGAAACCAGGCGGCTGTACAGGCTTTTTTTGAACAGGAGAGGCCGGATCATGTTTTCCTGGCAGCGGCAAAAGTAGGAGGTATCCTGGCCAACAATACTTATCGGGCCGAATTCCTGTACGACAACCTCATGATCCAGAACAATATCATAGAATCGGCCTACCGGGCGGGCGTAAAGAAACTGATGTTTCTGGGGTCTTCCTGTATCTATCCCAAGCTGGCGCCGCAGCCGCTGAAGGAAGATGCGCTTCTCACAGGGGAGCTGGAGCCTACCAACGAGCCTTATGCCATTGCCAAGATCGCCGGGATCAAAATGGCGGACGCTTACCGCTCGCAGTACGGATGTAATTTTATCTCGGTCATGCCTACCAATCTCTATGGCCCCAATGACAATTATGACCTGAATAATTCACATGTCCTGCCGGCATTGATCAGAAAATTCCATGAAGCAAAAAAGAAGGGCGAACCTTCCGTGACGTTGTGGGGCACCGGCAAACCGCGCAGGGAATTCCTTCATGCCGATGATCTGGCCGATGCCTGTTTCTTCCTGATGCAACAGTATAATGAACCCGGCTTTATCAACATCGGGACGGGAGAAGACCTGGAGATCGGGGAGTTGGCCCTGCTGGTCAAAAAGGTTACAGGATATGAGGGAGAGATAAAACACGATCTTTCCAAACCCGATGGAACACCTCGTAAGTTAATGGATGTCAGCAAATTAAATAAGCTTGGATGGAAGGCCTCCATCAGCCTGGAGGACGGCATCCGGAGAGTATACGAGGATTTCAAAAAGGATAATCCTTAATCATGACCTGTGTTTACAATTTTTAAAAAAGCCGGTTCCGATGCTGTAGATCTTAGTGGGATAGGCTGCGACATGCATTCCCATCTTATTCCCGGCATTGACGACGGAGCTAAGGATATGGAAGATTCCCTCCAACTGATAAGAGGGCTGATCGATCTTGGCTATCGTAAGCTGATCACCACCCCCCATATCCTGGTAGATTATTACCCCAATACCCCCACTACCATCGGAAATGGATACGATGCCGTACAGGCGGAGTTGAAGAGACTGGGTATAACAGTGGAATTCCGGGCTGCGGCCGAGTACCTGCTGGACGACCATTTTATCACTTTGCTGGAGTCAGGCCAGCCCTTGCTGACTCTAAAGGATAAGATGGTGCTGATCGAACTGTCTTTTGCCGTCCCCGCCATCAACCTGAAGGAAATCCTGTTCCAGGCACAACTAAAAGGATATCAGCCCGTGCTGGCTCATCCCGAACGATACCTGTATTTCGGCGCCAACAAGGGCTGGTATGAGCAGCTAAAGGATGCCGGCTGTCTTTTTCAGCTTAATTTGCTCTCTATCAAGGGGTATTATGGAAAGGGCTCCCTGGAATTGGCGCAATATCTCATCAAAAAGAAATACGTCGATCTTTTGGGTACCGACCTTCACCATCAAAAGCATCTCGAAAACCTCCGCAGCCCCCGTATTTCCGAAACCGTGAAAAAACTCCTGGATACCGGATTGATCCGTAATGCCACCCTTTGACCCTCAGTAAGTTGTTTCCTCCCTTCTGAAAAAGTTCATATATTGTCCCCCAAAACTTAAACAAGGATACAGATTTCCTTGTTGCTAACTGTGTATATGAACGTCTTTACAATAAAGGACCTGGAAAATCTATCGGGGATCAAGGCCCATACCATACGCATATGGGAGCAGCGATATAATTTCCTGAAGCCTTGTCGTACGGAAACCAATATACGTTATTACTGCAGCCAGGAGCTGAAGACTGTGCTCAATATTTCCCTGCTAAACAAATACGGTTACAAGATCTCGCACATCGACAAGATGAGCGAGCAGGAGCTGAAAAGCAAGATATACGCTCTTTCCGACACAGAAGCCCGTCAGGAGAGACTGGTCAACGAGCTGATAGCTCATATGATCGACCTGGACATAACTTCTTTTGAGCGCGAGCTGGACTGCTATGTGCTGATGCACGGTATTGACCGGGCTATCTCGCAGATAGTCTTCCCTTTTCTTTATCGCATCGGGATCCTCTGGCTTACGAATCATATACACCCTGCCCAGGAGCACCTGGTGTCCAATATTATCCGGCAGAAGCTGATCGTGGGTATTGAAGGTGCGGTGTCTTTCCGGCAGGTGCCCCGGACAATCCTGCTTTTTCTTCCCGAAGGCGAACATCATGAGCTGGGGTTATTATACGTGCACTACCTGCTGCGGAGTCATGGTGTAAAGGTCCTGTATCTGGGAGCCGATGTGCCGTTGAAGGACGTGGAATTCGTCAGCAAGTACAAGGCCCCGGATTATCTATATACCCACCTTACAGGCATTACCGGCAGCTTTAGTTTTGAGAAATTCCTTGCACAGATAGGACAGCGGATACCCGATATTCCCCTGGTCATCTCCGGTCAGCTGGCGCGTACCCATTTACGGAAGATACCACCCAGCGTGAGTTTTAAACGAACGATTACAGAAGTGCTGGAATTTGTCGCCAGACTTGCTCCTTCAGCGTGACAGCACCCTGCAGCTCTGTCAGCATTTATCTCTTTCCCGTCAGTTCCCACACTCTATTTGGCAGTCTTTTTTCCTTAACTGTCAGTCTTTTCCTTTCTGGTCGTCAGGGCCTCGTTTTTGCATAGGATCATCAAGTATATGGACCGCGGATCAGAGAATAGTGATTATGCAAATAATTGATTTTGAGACAGTTGATTTTTTAACTAACCATTGAACACGTTTTTTTGTCCTGCGTTCCTTTTCTGTTTAAATTTGGGTACTAGTTCATTAAACAATTTTTAAAACATGGCCACAGTAGAATTCAACCAACTTTTGGTCAATAACGCGGAGTTTTTGAAACCCTTCGCTATCACGTTGACCCGTGATTCCGAGGCGGCCAAGGACCTTTTCCAGGAGACCTTATACCGGGCCTTAGCTAACAAGGATAAATACAATGTCGGCACCAATATAAAAGCCTGGCTATATACGATCATGCGGAATATCTTTATCAATAATTACCGCCGTAAAGCCAAGCAGAATACCATTTTTGACAGTACGCCGAACGATTTCCTGTTGAACTCCGCCCAACTGGCGGTGCCCGGTGCAGTGGAAAGCAACCTGAGGGTAAAGGATATCCAGACTGCCATCCATAAGCTGCCTGAGATCTTCCGTAATCCTTTCCTGCTGTATTTCGACGGGTTCAAGTACCATGAGATCGCGGATATGTTACAGGAGCCGCTGGGTACTATCAAGAGCCGTATCCACTTTGCTCGTAAATTATTGAAGTCGCAGATCCAGCGATTCTAATCCCAATCCCCGGGTACTATGCTGGAGGAAGTGATCCTGGTAAATGAGTTCGACAAGCCCCTGGGTGTTATGGAAAAGATGGAAGCTCATCGCAAAGCCCTTCTGCATAGGGCTTTTAGCGTTTTTATCTTCAACTCAAAAGGGGAAATGCTTTTACAGCGAAGGTCGATGACAAAGTATCACAGCGGTGGGCTTTGGACCAATGCTTGTTGCAGTCATCCCCGACCGGGAGAGGATACCTGTCAGGCGGCCAGGCGCCGGCTGGCGGAAGAACTGGGTTTTACGGTCAGTCTGACAAAGGTTTTTGATTTCACTTACAAGGCTGCATTCGGGAACGGACTTACGGAGCATGAGTTTGACCATGTATTCGTCGGGCATTATGACGATGAGATTCACCCCAACGCTGAAGAGGTCAGCGATTATAAATTTTTTTCTGTCGAAGCCATCGGGGCCGATATGAAAGTCCAGCCGGAAGCCTATACCAGCTGGTTTCATCTGGCATTCCCGTTGATCAGATCGTGGTTGGGAAGAACAAAATAGTTTTGGGCAGCGCCCGGGCTATTGACACAGTTCGATCGTTTCTGTGCTTTCCGTGCTCATCTGGAATTTTTTCACCTTACCGGCTGCACCGGCAACATCATAATGGAGTACCAGTATGCCATATTGCATGTCGTAAGCCTCCCATAGATCATCCTTGATCTTAGGATTACCCAAGGTTTTGAAGAGACTGCCTCTTTTGGTGCCCAGAATAGGAATGCTGCATTTGCCCACGAATTTGGGGCCCACTTCGATATAGTGTTTTCTGATGCCGGTGTAGAAGGCCACGTCCTTGTCTTTGTAGAATATGGCGGCGCCGCATTTGGCTTCCGGCGATTCTCCGGCTACTGCGCTGGTAAAACACGGGATATTTTCTTTTATCTCGGCCCAACCATAATTAGGTTTTTGATTGTTCACGGTACCATTGAGTACATCGATAGAAAGGTCGGGGCATTTTGTTTTTGCTTTCAACTGGGCCATGGCAGAGGTCAGACTGCAGAGGGAAAGGGCAAAAATGAGGAGTTGCTTCATAAGTATGATGGCTTTTAGCTTCTTCGATACTGCAAATTCCTTGCTAGAAATATCAGGGCAGGATACCTGCAATAAAAAAGCCTGCTCCTATAAGGGTGAGCAACAAGCCAAGGTACCAGAATTGTTTTCTTCGGGTAAGCAGCGCAATGGCTGAGACGGCGATGGCGATCTGGAAGGTCGTGACAGCAAAGGCGAGGGGAACATGACGGCTCAGGTGCCATTCGGAATTCTTTTCGGCTTCTTCGGCTGTCTTTTTGATCGTCTCTTTTTCTTTTTCGTAACGGGCAAGGTCGTCATGATGGTCCTGGACAGAGGCATTGGGGGCAAGTGTGTGGAGTATTCTGTCTGTACTGCCGGCAATTTCCGACTTGAGGTTTTTTGCCTGGTAGTAGCCCCACTGGTCGGAAGCTTTTACACGCTCGACCAACGCCTCGTTGGCATGATGTCCGGCCAACAGGCCGGCTATGGCCGCCAGTACGGCCATAAAGGCTGTGGAAAGAGCGACATACAAGGTCCATTTTTCCTTTTGCTCTTCAGCCTTTTCTTTGATCTCCTCGTGGAGATGCTCGGTAGGCACTTCCATTTCTTCCATGCCTAAATATACGGAGATTTATTTGCTAAGGTACATACTCCTGTCCTTGTACAGCTGCCGGAAGTAAGGATCCCGCAGGTCCTTGACAAAGCGGATGGCTTCGCCTGTGGACTTCATCTCGGGGCCCAGTTCCTTGTTCACACCAGGGAATTTGTTAAAGCTAAAGACGGGTTCTTTGATGGCGAAGCCTTTTAACTTCTTCTCGAATGTAAAGTCGGATAGTTTATGCTGTCCGATCATGATCTTGGTAGCGATGTTCAGGTACGGTATCTGGTAGGCTTTGGCGATGAACGGTGTCGTCCGGGATGCGCGGGGGTTGGCCTCGATCACGAAAACCTTTCCATCTTTGATGGCGAATTGGATGTTGATAAGACCTTTGATCTTGAGGGCGCGGGCGATCTTCTCCGAATAATATTCCATGGTGGTGACCTCCATAGGGCTGAGGTTGAAGGCGGGCAGTACCGCATTACTGTCGCCGCTGTGGATCCCGGCCGGCTCAATATGCTCCATGACGCCCATCACATGGAAGTTCTCTCCGTCGAAGATGGCGTCCACTTCTGCTTCCTGACAGCGGTCGAGAAAGTGGTCGATAAGGATCTTGTTGCCGGGAATATGTTTTAGCAGGCTGACCACGGCCTTTTCCACTTCTTCGTCGTTGATGACGATGCGCATGCGCTGTCCCCCCAGTACGTAGCTTGGGCGTACCAGTACGGGATAGCCTACTCTATTGGCCACTTGTATGGCCTCGTCGACGTTGTAGGCCGTTCCATAATCAGGATAGGGGATGCTCAGGTCTTTCAGCATATCGCTGAAACGGCCTCTGTCCTCTGCAATATCCATGCTGTCGAAGGATGTGCCGATGATCTTAATCCCTTTTTTATCCAGCCGCTCCGCCAGTTTGAGGGCCGTCTGGCCCCCCAGCTGAACGATGACCCCATCGGGCTTTTCATGTTCGATGATCTCCCAGAGATGTTCCCAGTAGACGGGTTCGAAATAGAGCTTATCGGCTATGTCAAAGTCGGTAGAGACGGTTTCGGGATTGCAGTTTACCATGATGGCCTCATAGCCGCATTCCTTGATGGCCAGCAGTCCATGTACGCAGCAGTAGTCAAACTCAATGCCCTGACCGATGCGATTGGGGCCTGAACCCAATACAACGATCTTTTTCCTGTCGCTGACCTTGCTTTCGTTGGACTGTCCGCCTTCGAAAGTAGAATAGAAATAGGGCGTTTTTGCTTCGAATTCCGCCGAGCAGGTGTCCACCATCTTGTAGACGCGGGTAATGCCAGCGGCCTTTCTTTTTTCGTACAACTCCTCTTCGGTGCCGGAGTTCATGATCCGGACGATCTGGTCGTCGCTAAAGCCCAGCCGTTTGGCGGATTGCAGTAATTCCAGCGGGAGCGTATCTATTTTATATTTGACCAGCTCCTTTTCCATATTGCAGATCTTTTGGATCTCGTAGAGGAACCAGCGGTCGATGCCGTTGGTGGCTTTGGAGATGGTGCCTACCGAAATGCCGGCCATCAGCGCATCCTTGATGCGGAAGATCCTGTCCCATTTCGGGGTCTTTATATATTCCAGCAGCTCTTCGGCATGCATGAGGCTCTTTCCATAGTAACCCAGCCCGACGGCATTGTTCTCCAGGCTTTGGCAGGCCTTCTGTACGGCCTCCGTAAAGCTGCGGCCAATGGCCATTACCTCTCCCACGCTTTTCATCTGCAGGCCGAGGGTGTCGTTGGCGCCTTTGAATTTGTCGAAGTTCCAGCGGGGTATCTTTACGATGACATAGTCCTGTACGGGCTCGAAGTAGGCGGAAGTGGTGCCTGTGATCTGATTTTTCAGTTCGTCCAGGGTAAATCCGATGGCCAGCTTGGCTGCGATCTTGGCGATGGGATAGCCTGTTGCTTTGGAGGCAAGGGCTGATGAACGGCTTACCCTGGGGTTGATCTCGATGGCAATGATCTCTTCCGTCTTGGGGTCAAGCGCAAACTGGACGTTGCAGCCGCCGGCAAAGTTGCCGAGGTCCCGCATCATCCTGATGGCCGTATTACGCATCAACTGAAAAGCAGTATCACTAAGGGTCATGGCCGGCGCCACGGTGATGGAGTCACCGGTGTGCACACCCATAGGATCAAAGTTCTCTACGGTACAGATGATGACCACATTGTTATTGGCGTCCCTCAGAAGCTCCAGTTCGAACTCCTTCCATCCCAGGACGGCCTGCTCTACCAGCACTTCATGGATGGGAGAGGCTTGCAGACCCCTGTTCAGGGCTTCGTCGAGGTCTTCCTTACCGTGGACAAAACCGCCGCCAGTGCCACCCAGTGTAAAGGAAGGACGGATTACGAGCGGAAAGCCTATATCCTGGGCGAATTCTTTTCCTTCCAGGAAGGAGTTGGCCGTTTTGGCCGTGGCGACGGGTACGCCCAGCTGGATCATCCACTGCCGGAACTTTTCCCTGTCCTCGGCTTTATCGATGGCTTTGATGTCCACACCGATGAGCCGGACCCCGTATTTCTCCCAGATACCCAGGTCTTCGGCCTCTTTGGCCAGGTTGAGGGCCGTTTGGCCGCCCATGGTGGGCAGTACGGCGTCGATCTTGTTTTCTTCCAATATCTGCTCGATGCTTTCCACCGTCAGAGGGAGCAGGTATACCTTGTCGGCCATCATCGGGTCTGTCATGATCGTAGCAGGATTGCTGTTGATCAGGATCACCTGTACCCCTTCTTCCCGCAGACTACGGGCGGCCTGGGTGCCGGAGTAATCAAATTCACAAGCCTGGCCGATGATAATGGGACCGGAGCCAATAATAAGTACACTGCGGATCGAGGAATCTTTGGGCATGATGGGAAAAATATAAAATTGCGCGAAGTTACGGCAGTGAGGCAAATTTTCCCGATTATTTTTCTTTTCCTTCTGAGCGGCGTCTGGAAAACGGTCCTACGAAAAATGTAACCCGTTGAACTATTAAAAAAGTATTAAATCACGGCAGGAAAGAAAAAACCCTGCCCGCTTCGAGACGGACAGGGTCGAATGTATCGTACTAACTAAAATTAGTTGTTGTGGTAAGCTGCCAGCTCGATGTCATCCAGCAGCACACCGCCCTTACGGGCAATAGACTTCCGCTCAGCCATCAATCGACGATTGTCGTACTTGCTTCTCAGCCGGAAAACCCATTTCTGCCTGGCTTCTTCACCTTTCAACAGCCCGATGACACCTCCTACGGTGACGGCTGCGAAAATTACCATTTTGTTTTTTATCCCTTTCATGACGCACACTTTATATAGTGGAGAGTATTCTGTTTATAAGACAATATTTCTTAGCCAAATGCTGTACCAAACTTTAAAAAAATCCTTCCCTATTAGTAGTATTTTTTCAGGAGCGCCGACCTTGACTGAGGGAGAATTGCTTAGTACCCAAATACCCGGTCTTTCCCCAAGGATATACGTTAAATAGGGGCTTGCCGATTTAACAGGAACGGGGCTTTTTTGTTCATTTTGGGATTAAAATTCTTGTTCCGGGACTACATTTGCATCTATGAAGTATTTGTTAATGGCGTTTTGTGTGTTGTGTTCTCTTCTGTCCCCCGCGCAAGTCCCTTCCTCTGCCGGCTATCCCGCCGGCTATTTCCGCAATCCTTTGGACATCCCCATCAAGCTGGCGGCGAATTTTGGCGAGCTCCGCGCTAACCATTATCATATGGGGCTGGACATCCGTACACAGCAGAAGGAGAACCTGCCTGTGATGGCGGCTGCCGATGGTTATATCGCCAAAGTAGTCATCGAGCCGGCGGGTTTTGGACAGGCCATTTATATCCGGCACCCCAACGGGTATACCACGCTGTATGCTCATCTGAACAGGTTCTTCCCCGCGCTTGCCAGCTATGTCAGCAGCTGGCAGTATAAAACGGAATCCTGGCAGGCCGCCATAGACATCCCTGCCGGCCTTTTCCCGGTGAAAAAAGGACAACTGATCGCATACAGCGGCAATACAGGCGGCTCTCAGGGGCCTCACCTGCATTTTGAGATCCGCCGCACGGCAGACGATACCAACCTGAACCCCCTTTTGTTCGGTATGCCGGTGCCGGACGACGTGGCGCCCGTGGTCCTTCGATTAGCCGTCTTTGATAGAACCCTCAGCACCTATGAGCAAACGCCGCGGATATGGCCCGTGATCAAGGCCCCGGAAGGGTCGTATCGTCTGAAGGACAGTGTGCTTTTTGTGACGGCAACACGTATCAGCTTTGCCATTTCGGCCTTCGACAGTCAGACGGGCTCTGCCAACCCCAATGGCATCTTCCAGGCTTCTTTCTATGAAGATGAGCGTTGGCTGACGGCCTTTCAGATGGACAACATCAGTTATAACGACACCCGCAAGATCAACGGGCACATCGATTATAAGACAAGGGCGACGGGCGGCCCCTGGCTGCAGCATCTGTCCCGGCTACCCGGGCAAACCCCTCCGTGCATATACTGGCCCATGACCGATGCGGCCGTGCCGGGTGACCTTGTCCGGGGGCTTGCAAGGCCCGCGACGGATGGTGTCATCGATATCAGCGATGGTGTTATTCACAGTGTCCGTGTCGAGGTCCGGGATGCCAATGGGAATCTCACCCTTCTCCCATTTCAGGTGCAATATCGGCCTTCCCCCCTGGCCACGGTCGTCAGTTCCCCATTGGCGGGCAAAATGTTCTATCCGGGTATGCTGGATGGATATGAGGCCGGAGACGTTGCTTTTTATGTGGGGGAAAGGGCCTTGTACGACTCGGTACACATAGGATGCCGGGTGACGGACAGTGCGTCGAATATGCCATCGCCCGTCTATGCCGTCGGCAGTACTATTATACCCCTGCAGGAACCGTTGCTGGTACGTATCAGATTCCGCCAGAGGGCGGACGAATCGGGTGCGCCGGCTGCTACGGAAAAGGTGGTGATGCTGCGTACCGATGGAATAAAAAAGGATGTACAGCGGCCGGAGTGGCTGGGAGACTGGGCTTCGGGCCGTTTTCGGGAGTTTGGGGAATTCCGGCTTGTAAGGGACACGCAACCCCCCGTCATCACACCTATCGGTATACGCGAAGGCGCCGTATTAAGCAAGGCCCGCAGGATCGCTTTCCGGGTAAAGGACGATCTCGGCGGGATAAAAAGTTTTAGGGCTGAGATAGATGACCGCTGGATTTGTTTTACCAATGACAAGTACCTGGATTATATTTATATATTCGACGGGCATTGTCCTCCCGGCAGGCATGTGCTGAAAGTGACGGCGGAAGACGTGGCCGGCAATCGCACCGTAAAACAATACCGATTTACAAGATAAGACATGACCCATTTACAGGAAGGAGACAAAGCCCCGGCTTTTACGGGGAAAGACCAGGACGGGAACAAGGTTTCCCTTTCTGACTTCAAAGGCAAAAAGGTGGTGCTGTACTTCTATCCCGAGGACGATACGCCCACCTGCACCGTTCAGGCCTGCAACCTGCGGGATAATTATGCGTTGCTGAAAAAGGAGGGATTCACTATCCTCGGCATCAGCCCGGACGAAGAAAAAAAACATAAGAAGTTCGAGGCGAAATATGATCTCCCCTTTACATTGGTGGCAGACCCCGAACATAAGATCATCGATAAGTACGGTGTCTGGGGGGAGAAGTTGCTATATGGCCGTAAATACATGGGGCTTCACCGCACTACATTCCTGGTGGATGAAAAAGGAGTGATACGTAAGATATTTCTCAAGCCCAGAAGCAAGCAGCATGCGGAAGAGATCGTGAAAGCATGGGCGGAACTTGCCGGATGAGCAACTATCTGTCCCGGGGTTCGATGATCCACTCCACTGTACCGTGGGCGAATCGTCTTTCAAATACGTCCCGGGTGACCAGCTCGCCTGCCGGCGTCACCCCTTTTACCACCGTCTCGAAAATTACCTGGTCCTTTTTAAGCCGGACACGCTGCTCCCGCCGGTACAGACGACGATTATATTCTTCCAGCAGGATGCTGGCATTGCCTTTTATAAGTTCCTGATACCGCTGCTCCAGAAAGATACCCAGCTCGCGTGCCAGGACGGGTGCATCAAAAGTGCGCCCGGTGATCTGTTTGAGGGAAACGGGATTGCGGGCTGTTTCGGGAAATTGGGTTTGGTTGATGTTGATGCCCGTTCCCGCGATGGCATACACCCATCGATCGCCTTTGAAGGTATTTTCGATCAAGATACCGCCTGCCTTTCTGTCACACCAGTAGAGGTCATTGGGCCATTTGATAGCGGTGTCGTACGGGCCTGCATAATGGCTGAAAAGGTCATGACAGGCCAGGGCAACGGCGGCACTGAGGGCAAATTGTTGTGTAATAGGCAGATTAGCAGGCTCTAATACAGTACTTACAACGATATTCTCCCCGGGGGTGCTCACCCAGTCTTTACCCCGCTGGCCTTTACCCGCCCATTGATCATATGCGAAGAACATCGTCCCATGGGAAGCCGTTCCGGCGTGCGCCTGGGCCATGGCATAGTTGTTGGTGCTATCCACTGACTGTAATTCAATAAAAGAGTGCCCGATAGACAAAAGATCACTATTTTTACAATGAGCGAAAACGGGTTGCCAAAAGTGCCGGCAGCGATCTGGCAAATTTAAACCCTGGTATTCACAATAATTTGATTTGCCGACATTTAAAATATAATTTATCACAAAAACGTTTTGATTATTGGAACAGCTTTCAATGTTAGCTACCCGGAAACGCAACAGTGTAGCCAGATTAACGAGGAATTCGAAAATCTTTAAAACTATAATACAGGCCATTCAGGAGAAAAAAGGAGAAAATATTGTTTCCCTTGACTTACGGAAGATACCCGAAGCCGTTGCGGACTTCTTTATCGTTTGTGAAGCCGGCAGCAGCACCCAGGTCAAAGCAATTGCGGATCATATAGAAGAATTTACGAAGAACAACTGCGGTGAGCTCCCCTACAAGCACGAGGGCAAACAGACCTTACAATGGGTACTGATCGATTATGTCAACATCGTAATTCATGTCATGCTGCCGGAAAGCCGACGTTTTTACAAGCTGGAAGATATGTGGAGCGACGCTCCCCTGGAAGAGCATGCAGAGTCGCAATCCCGTTGAGAAAAGCCCACGATACCGACAATTTAACAGGATATTTTGCCGTTTACAGGTTTTTTTTTAAACATTTTCATCATATAGGTTTTATATTATAATTAGCAAAAACAACACGGACAAATACAAATGCCACAAGACGATTTGAAACAAAATGATAAATCCGGCTTTCCGAGGTTCAGACCCAGGGGAGATGACGACAACGGTTCGAGAAAAGGCCCTAAATTCAGCATATACTGGATCTGGGGGATCATCGCGGCCGTGCTCATCGGCTTCAACCTGTTCGGGGGACTTTCTCCGGACGCTCATACCACGGAGGAATACGAATTCAGGAAGAACATGCTGGCCAATGGAGACGTAGCCAAGCTCGATCTTATATCCAACAAACAGGTGGTACGGGTCTATATCAAGAAAGACAGTCTGCAAAAACCTTATTACGGAACGCTGCTGAAGAATAGCTGGCCGGGCGGTGTCAATAAAGATGGCCCCCAGTTTGAGTTCAAGGTGACGGATGTAAAGGAGTATGAGAAGACGCTGCGGGAATTTTTTGACAAGAACCCCCAGTTGGAGGTGCCTATCAACTCCAAGTCGGAAGGCGAGTGGTTCGGCCCCTTGCTCAATTTCCTGCTGCCCTTGCTGATCATCGTGCTGATATGGGTGATGCTCATGCGCAAGATGGGCGGTCAGGCCGGCAGTGGCGGACCGGGCGGGATCTTCAATATTGGTAAATCAAAGGCTACGCTTTTTGATAAAGGCACGAAGGTGACCATTACCTTTAACGATGTCGCCGGGCTGGACGAAGCCAAGGTGGAGGTGATGGAGATCGTCGACTTCTTAAAGAATCCCAAGAAATATACAGCCCTGGGTGGCAAGATACCAAAAGGCGCATTGCTAGTGGGCCCTCCCGGAACGGGTAAGACCCTGCTCGCAAAGGCTATGGCCGGAGAAGCGCAGGTGCCTTTTTTCTCCATGAGTGGAAGTGATTTCGTCGAATTATTCGTGGGTGTAGGTGCCAGCCGAGTAAGGGACCTGTTCAAACAAGCCCGCGAGAAAGCGCCGTGCGTAATTTTTATCGACGAAATTGACGCTATTGGTCGTGCTCGTGGTAAGAATGCTATTATGAGCAATGACGAAAGGGAAAGCACCCTCAATCAGCTACTCGTGGAAATGGATGGTTTTGGTGGAGACAGCGGGATCATCGTCCTGGCGGCTACCAACCGTCCCGACGTACTGGACAGCGCATTGCTGCGTCCGGGTCGCTTCGATAGACAAATATCCATCGACAAGCCCGATCTGAAGGGCCGTGAAGCCATCTTTAAGGTTCATCTCAAGCCTATCAAGATATCCAGCAAGCTGGATATTCATAAACTGGCCGAACAAACGCCCGGCTTTGCGGGGGCCGATATCGCCAATGTTTGTAATGAAGCAGCCCTGATCGCCGCCCGTAAAGGGAAAGAAACGGTGGAAATGGAGGATTTCCAGGATGCCGTAGACAGGGTCATCGGAGGATTGGAAAAGAAGAACAAGATCATTTCTCCCGATGAGAAGCGGATCATTGCTTATCATGAGGCCGGCCACGCCATCTGCGGCTGGTACCTGGAACACGCTTACCCTCTGTTGAAGGTGACCATCGTTCCAAGAGGAGTGGCGGCACTGGGTTATGCACAGTACACGCCAAAAGAACAATACCTGTATAACACCGACCAATTGTTTGACCAGATCTGTATGACGCTGGGCGGCCGGGCCAGCGAGGAGCTGAATTTTGGAAAAATATCCACAGGCGCTCAAAACGACCTGCAACAGATAACCAAGATCGCTTACTCCATGGTGACGGTGTATGGTATGAATGACAGAGTGGGGAATGTCAGCTTCTATGATCCTCAACAGGAGAACTCTTTCACCAAACCTTATTCGGAAGAGACATCCCGTCTGATAGACGAAGAAGTACGCAAGCTGATAGACAAGGCATATGATGCTACCAAGGACCTGCTCACCCGTAAAGAGAGAGAGGTGAAAATTCTGGCAGAAGCGCTCCTGGACAAGGAAGTGCTGTTCCAGAGCGATGTGGAAGCGCTCATTGGCAAACGCCCCTTTGAGGAAAAGCGGTTGTTGGATGTCGATGACCATTCCCGTGAAGGTCTGCAGCCGGGTGATAGCAATGGGGTGCCTTCGGCAGTAGTGGCCCCTCCGACAGCGGAAGAAGTTAAATAAACAGCGTTGCGATATGAAAGTGTCCTCCGCGAAGGAAAATATTCTTAAAAAGATAAGACAGGCGTTGAGTCAATCAACGCCTATTCCTTTTCCGCAAAGTGAAGGCAACCACTCTGTCTTTCAGCCGGCGACCCAGGATCCGGAGATCGAATTTGCCGAACAATTCACCAAACTGCAGGGGAAATTCCTCTTCTGTATGGACCACCGTGAACTGGCCGGTCAATTGAAAGCTCTGGCAACGCACAATAACTGGAAGAAATTATATTGCCGCGAAGACAAACTGAAGACGCTGTTGAAAGATAATTCCTTCGACGGTTTTTCCACCGTGGAGCTGAAGGATTGTGATGCGGCCGTCACCACCTGTGAGTTGCTGGTGGCAAGGACCGGCAGCATCGTCATGAGCGCTGCGCAGGACAGCGGGCGTACCGTCAGCGTGTATGCCCCGGTGCATATCTGTATCGCCTACACCGACCAGTTGGTATACGACATCAGGGACGGGCTGACAGCGCTGAAGGAAAAATACCAGGGACAGCTGCCTTCCCTGATCACATTTGCCACAGGACCCAGCAGAACAGCGGATATAGAAAAGACGCTCGTTGTCGGCGTCCATGGCCCCAAAGAAGTTTACCTGTTTTTGATAGATGGACATTAACATGGATATCCCACCCGGAAAAAAGATTTATTTTCTCTCCGATTTTCACCTGGGCGCTCCCGACCATGCCACCAGCCTGGTAAGGGAAAAACATATCGTCAGTTTCCTCGAATCCATCCGGGGAGATGCCGCAGCTATCTTTATTGTAGGGGACCTCTTTGACTTCTGGTATGAATACCGTACTGTCGTGCCAAAGGGATACACCCGTATACTGGGGAAAATGGCGGAGATCACCGACTCGGGTATCCCGATGTATTTTTTTGTCGGCAACCATGATATGTGGATGAGCGGTTATTTCGAACAGGAACTGAACATCCCGGTGTACCATGAACCGAAGACATTCGAGTTCAACGGACGAAAGTTTTACATTGGACATGGAGACGGGCTCGGGCCGGGGGATCATGGATATAAGTTTATGAAAAAGATCTTCCGCAATCGCGTCTGTCAATGGCTGTTCGGCATCCTGCCCCCGGCTGTCGGGGTGGGGCTGGCTAATTGGGCCAGCCGCCGCAGCAGGGCGGTCACAGGGCAGAGCGACGAGCGATTCCTGGGTGAAGAAGGCGAATGGCTGATCATTTATTGCAAGGAAGTATTGAGAAAAGAACATTTCGATTACTTTATTTTCGGGCATCGGCATTTACCCATCGATTTTACGCTGGGCGACAGCCGTTATATCAACCTGGGCGATTGGATCAGGTACAACACTTATGCGGTATTCGACGGACAGCGGCTATCCCTGCTGGCGCAATCGCCGCAGATGGATCAAAAGATCATTCGAAAATGAGGATATCCTACCTATTTGTCATCGGCGTGCTGCTCATGCAGGGTGTATCGGCCCAACGGGCTTCCGATTTTACACTGAGCAAGACCCTCCGGGGTGAGTTCACCAGCTTTACAGTGGACAACCTGGGAAATATCTATGTTTTGAATAAAGTGGGTCAGCTAAAAAAATTAAGCCCTAATGGGGACTCCCTCGCTGTATTTAATGATGTCCGCCGTTTTGGGAAGGTGTCTTTTGTAGATGTCACCAATCCCCTGAAAATAGTGGTATACTACCGGGAGTTTACCATGATCATCGAACTGGACAGGTTCCTAAATATCGTCAACACCATTGACCTGAGAAAGCTGAATATACTCCAGGCCAAGGCGGTAGGACTTGGCTACGACAATAATGTGTGGGTATATGACGAACTGGACGCCAAACTGAAGAGGATCGGAGATGACGGGTCCCTGGTGGATCAGACGACAGATTTCCGGCTACTTTTCGACTCAGCACCCGACCCTTCCGTCCTGCGCGACCAGGGAGGATATGTCTATCTCTACGACACTGCAAAGGGCGTCTATATCTTTGATCATTATGGGGCTTTAAAAAACCATCTTGCTCTGCCCGGCTGGAAGGACTTCGATGTACTGGATAAAAACATGCTCGGCAGGGATGCCCATTCTTTTTTTCGTTATCAGCAAGGGACGCTGGACATGCAGGAAGAACCTATCCCCGCTTATGCGCTCGACGCACAGCAGGTGAGGATCACGCCGTCGGCTATCTATGTCCTGAAGAAGACAGGGCTGGAAGTGTATACCCGCCAGTTGTAATCCATTTTAGTACCTTTGGGCATGCACAATTTTTGGAACCAGATAGTCCTTGGCAATCCTCTTCGCTCCTATATTATTGTCGCCTGTACCATTCTGTTCGTCATTCTCCTCAAACGCTTTATCTCGCGTCTGATCGCCCGGGTGATGTTCCGACTCATCCGCCGGATGGGGTCGGGGCTGGACAAGTCGGCATTCATGGACCTGGTGGTAGGACCTATCGGCGACTTCCTGGTGGTGTTCGTATCAGTGTCTTCCATCGAAAAACTCCATCTTCCTCCGGATCTTGACTTTGACATTTACGAGGTTAAATTCAAGACGATCATCCAGTCCATCGCCGTTATTATCATCGTCGTCAGCTTTATCCGGCTGTTGTTGCGTCTGGTGGATTTTATTGCCCTGGTATTGCGTAATAAGTCGGGGGGCAGCAGGGGCCTCAGGGATATGCAGATGATCGTGTTCCTTCGGGATTTCCTCAAGGCGATCATCGGCATTATCGGAGCGTTGATGATCCTTGACTCGGCCTTCAAAGTGGACGTGTCAAAGATCCTGGCCTCTCTGGGCTTGGCCGGCGCTGCGGTAGCCCTGGCAGCAAAAGAAAGCATCGAGAACCTTATCGCCAGTTTTATCATTTTCTTTGACAAACCTTTTACGGCCGGGGATGTACTAAAGGTGAACAATATTTCCGGCACTGTTGAAAGGATAGGATTACGCAGTACGCGGATCAGGACGGACCAGAAGACCTACGTCACGGTGCCCAACAAACAGATGGTGGACAGCATCGTGGACAATCTCTCGCTTCGCACGCAACGGAAGGGAGAGCTGAGACTATCGATTGGTCTTTCCACCCCCTCTGACCAACTGGACAAGCTGATAGAAGGACTGAAACAGATATTAAAGAAGGACACGGTGGAGGCAAGCACCGCCTTTTTGAATGATATTACATCCACTTCCTTTCTTATAAATGTGGATTATTTTACGGCCCCCATTACCCAGGATGAGTTCAATGCTGTCAAACAGACTATCAACCTGGACACGCTGCGTTTGCTGGAGACATTAAAGATCGATGTTGCGGGAGCCAGCACAGACATACGGGTCAGCGGGCTTAATACCGCACCCGTCAATCCTGGTCCTGCAGGAGCCTGACGAGGTCTTTTTCCCATGCGCTATTTCTGGAAGCCGGGGAGATCCTGCCCAGCTCCCTGTCATTCTTTAGAACGATAAAGGTGGGGACGGTTGTGATATGCATATCTTCTGCAAGATGACGAACGGCCTTCTTCGATGGGTCCACACCTATCAGCGTCACCTGGTCCGGCCGGACGGCTGCGGCATCCATCAGGGCAAAAAAGCGGGGAAGGATATATTGAGCTTCTTCGCACCAGGTGCCGGTGAAAACAAGGAATTGCACCTGTGGGGCTTTTGCACGGATGATGGCCGCCTGGGCTTCATCAGGCGAATAGGCACGGCGGTTCTGATTGAACCAGGAAAAAGCCGTATCCTTTTCCAGCATGTCCCGGCTGATAAGCCCTTTCAGAATCTTATGAGTGCCGTCCGTGGAGACGGTGTATTCGGATTCCGCCCGGGTGAGGATGCCCAGACCGATGATGATCGCGATGAGTAGAAGATGCTTCATATAATTAAGGTTTACAACTGTGCCTTCAGTTCGAGCAGGAAGGCCTTGATCTGCTGCAGCCGTTGAATGGCTTCAAACCGTTGGTCGGCTGTCTTATTTTTACGAAGGAACTCCTTGGCCCCTTCGATGGTATATTTCCGTTGTCGCAACAAATGATAGATCAGATGGAGATTTTTGATATCTATAGGCCGGAAATAGCGGTCACCCTTCTTATTCTTGCGAGGCTGGAGGATGCTGAACTCGGTTTCCCAAAAACGGAGCAGGGATTGATTGACATGGAACATTTCAGCCACTTCTCCCATGGTATAATACTGTTTGCTGAACAGGATCTCGTCCTCGGGAATATTGATCAGACTGGCTTCCGCCGCCACTTCTTTCAGGGATTTGCGTCCTCTTTTGGATTTGGGCTTTTCGACAGGGGCCGGAGCCGGCTTTTCAGCTGGGGCTGACCGGCGTGCCGGGGCGGTTCTTTGGACGGGGGCTGGTTTTGCCCTTGGCCGGGGATCTGGTTCCTGCAGCGATTCCGGCAAAGGTTCCAGTAATGGTTCCGGCAACGGGGCGTGCTGCGGCTCCGGTTTCAGACTTTGCAGAGGACCCGGCTCTGGCAAAGGTTCAGACAGTTGGGGGGCTTCCGACATCGGCAGGGGCTTTGCTGCCGGCAGGAGCTCCATCTGGATGAACATCGGTTCCACCGGGGAGGAAGGGGGCGGTTCGGGCGCGGGTATTTCTTTTGCAGGGATGACCAGGGCCTCCGTGGCCGGGAGCAGGGGCTCCACCTTTTTTAGTGATTTCAGGCGTACGACCACTCCTGCCCTGCGTCCTTCTTCATGAACAGCCTGTTCTTCTTCCGCCGACAAGCCCAGAACATTCCCATTATGGGCAACAATGGTTTCCTGTGGAGGAGCCTGTGGTTCCGCCTCCATGGGAAAATTAAACGCCATTTGGGAAAATTCCTTCTTCATTGGAGATTACTCAGTCAAAAATCGTTCCGGTCAACGGACCCTGGGCCGTTTTGGCCGTTCTGCTCGTGAAGATACGCAGGATTAGTCAAAACTTTGATTGCTGGACGCGGCTAACTTCAACAGCCGGTCATATTGTTCCGGGGTGATATCGTTGTAGAAATAGTACACCGGATCCACGGGGTCGCCATTGCGGTGTACCTCGTAATGACAATGTGGTCCTGTACTTTTCCCGGTGCTGCCTACCCAGCCGATGATTTCCCCGCGTTTGACCTTTTCGCCGGGCTTTACTTTTACCCGGAACATATGGCCATAAAGGGTCCCATAGCCATAACCATGGTTGATGACGACGTGATTTCCATAGCCATTGCCCGTGTTGCCGGCTACCTCCACGGTACCATTGGCCGTGGCATAGATGGGCGTACCCTGGGGAGCGGCGAAATCAAGACCGGCGTGGAACTTGGTCGTTTTATAAACGGGGTCGATACGATAACCGAAGCCGGACGCTATACGGTTGAGATCCTTGTTGCTCACTGGTTGAATAGCCGGGGTGCAGGCCAGCAGCTGCTCCTTGTTTTTGATAAAACCATCTATCTGGGTATAGGATTTTGTCTGGTTGATCATACGGGCGCTGAGCCTGTTAAGAGTGGTGGCCACGGAGATATACAGGTTTTCCTGGTCCATGCCCTGCACCAGTCTGATCTCCTGCTCCTGCTCCGCTGCTTTGGCCCGGGCGCTGTCAGGAATGGGGGCGGCCTCAAAAATGGCCCGATATACATTATTATCCCGTTTTTCCAGCTCTGCCATCTGTCCCTGCAGCTTTTGCACCTTTTCATTCAGGCTATAATAGTTATCCTGAAGGGCTTCATTACGCTGCATCAGTCTTTTTTCGTTGGCAGAAGGGAAATATTTATAGGCTAAAGACACCAATATCAAGGCCGTAACAACGGCCGCCGACATAAATCCCAGCACGCGAAGCAAGGTTACCCGCAGGGGCGTCTCCAGTTTCTCGTACCGGAGGGTATTGGTATTATAGTAGTACTTGATCTTCTTCATCCGCGAACAATGGTATCATAGGTGGGATAGGACAACGATAAAACAGCTTGATTTAGTGTACCTTTACATAGTTTCTGCTTTAACAAAGCGTACAAATATAAATGGGGAAAGCCAAAAAAGATCAAAAGATTGGAGAATCCATCACCTCAGCCCAACCCTGAGCTTCTTAAGGACCTGGTCACGATGAAGATGCCCTTCGGGAAATATAAGGATACAATCTTATGCGACCTGCCCGTATCCTACCTGGAGTGGTTCCACCGGGAGGGGTTTCCCAAGGGGAAGCTGGGCATGCTGCTCGCTACTATTTATGAAATAAAGATCAATGGCCTGGAAAAATTACTCCAACCGCTAAAAAGGTTTTAACATTTCTAAAAATTTCCGAAGACTTTCGTATTTCGAAAAAAGCCCTATATTTGATCTACGAAAACACACGTAGATAATTTTAAAACCGATAAAAATGAAAAGATATCTCCTTAAGACCTCCGGGTTGGCAGCCTTGATCCTGCTGCTGTTGCATGCTCCTGGTTTTGCACAGAACAAAAATGAGGATGATAGCGACACCTCCGGGGACAAGCTCCGCGATTACGATGAGATCGTCATTAAGCATAAGAGCGATAAGGACGCCAAGGTGACGGTGGAGATCAGGGAAAACAAGGTTTATATCAATGGCAAGCCTGTTTCCGAGTTCAGCGATGACAATGTTTCCGTAAAGAAGAAAAAAGTGCCGGTGATGGATGGACAGGCATTTTCTTTTTCTTCACCTGATGGAGAACCCGGCACCATCTCCATTGCCCCTTCTCCTTTCCGTAGTCATGGTGGCACATGGAGCTTTGACGGCGATGAATGGTCGGGTAGCTCTAAAAGGGCTTTCCTGGGAGTTACTACGGAAAAGCCGAATAAGGACGGCGAAAAAGGCGCCCAGATCCATGAAATAACCAAGGGTAGTGCAGCCGCCAAAGCGGGTCTTAAAGTAGGGGACATCATCACCCGGGTGGATGAGATGACCATCGACGGTCCCGAGTCTCTGTCGGAGGCGATCCATAAGTACAAGCCAGAGGATAAGGCCACCGTTACATTTAAACGGGATGGCAAAGAGCAGAAGATGACCGTACCCCTGGGTAAAGCTCCGATGGGGATCGCCGGCAGAGGCTATAAGATGCCGGTAATGCCGGCCATCCCGGATATGAAGGATTTTAACTTTGATTATAAAATGGCTCCCCGGGCTTACGGTTACTCTTACGGGGGGGCCAGGCCCCGTCTGGGTATCAAGGCCCAGGATACGGAAGACGGCAAGGGGGTGAAAGTGCTGGAAATAGGTGATGAGTCCGCCGCGGAAAAGGCCGGTATCAAGGAAGGGGACATCATCACCCGGTTTGACGGCAAGGAAGTCAACAGCGCCACTGAACTGGCCGAACTGGCCCGTGCGAGCAAGGACAAACCCAATATTAAGGTGGGCCTGATCCGGGACGGCAAGGCGCAGGAGTTGGAAGTGAGGATACCAAAAAAATTGAAGACAGCGGACCTTTAAGATAATAAGCCGCTTTACGGCGGGCAAGCATGAAGGGCTCCGATAAGGGGCCCTTTTTTTGTTAAAATGTCGGAAAACGGTGCGGGGAAATACCCCCTGAATATGGTAAATTTGCCGGACATGTCAACAAATTTTGATGCATATGAGGTGGTCATAGGTCTGGAAGTGCATGCCCAACTGCTCACCCGGACAAAATTGTTCTGTGGGGACAGTGCGGCCTTTGGGGGAAACCCTAATACGCAGGTAAGCCCGGTGACCCTGGGGCTCCCCGGCGCTTTACCCAAACTGAATAAAACAGCCGTTGAATTTGCCATTAAAATGGGTTTGGCCTGTCACTCGGAGATAGAGAGGAACAATTATTTTGCCCGGAAGAACTATTTCTACCCCGATCTTCCCAAGGGATACCAGATATCACAGCATACGACACCTATCTGTAAGGGAGGGTTTGTGCATATCCGGACAGCGGGTGGAGAGAAGGACATCCAGCTGAACCGCATCCATCTGGAAGAAGATGCCGGTAAAAGCCTGCATGATGTCGACCCCGCGAATACGTCCGTGGATTACAACAGGGCGGGTGTACCGTTGATCGAGATCGTGACGGAGCCGGACCTGCGCAGCAGTGACGAGGCATACGCTTATCTGACAGAGCTGCGTAAGATCGTACGCTTTCTGGGCATCTGCGATGGCAATATGGAAGAAGGCAGCATGCGCTGCGATGCCAATATTTCCATCCGTCCGAAAGGTGTCACCACACTAGGTACAAAAGTGGAAGTAAAAAACCTGAACTCTATCAGGAACGTAAAAAAAGCCATCGAATTCGAAACGAAACGTATGATCGTCCTGGCCGGGGAAGGCAAGGCAATACAACAGGAAACCCGCAGCTTTGATGCAGCCGACGGCACAACCTTCTCTCTTCGCACAAAGGAGGAGGCTAATGATTACCGGTATTTTGCCGATCCCGACCTGCCGCCTTTCCATGTAAGCGATGCTTTTTTGGAAGAGGTTCGCTCTTCTCTCCCTGCCTTGCCCGAGGAACTGATCACACGCTATATACGCGAGCTGCAATTGCCGGAATACGATGCCCGGGTGATCTGTGATGATAAAGAAACCGTGGATTATTTTGAAAGACTGGTCAAAGAAACCGTCCATTATAAGGCCGCTGCCAATTGGCTCCAGGGGCCGGTGTGGTCCGCCCGTAATGAAGAGGGTTTTACGCTAAAAGATTTCCCTGTACAGCCGGCCCGTCTGGCCCGTCTGATACAATTGGTGGAAGAAGGACGTCTCAGTTTTTCTATTGCCTCTTCCAGGATATTTCCTGTCATGCTGAAGGACACCACCGGCGACCCCCTTGATATTGCCATTACACTCAACCTCCTGCAAAGCTCGGACACCAGCGAGATCGCCGCCTGGGTAGAACAGGCGTTGGCCAGGATGCCGGATAAGGTCACTGAATACCGGAAAGGTAAAAAAGGGCTTATCGGCCTTTTTGTCGGGGAAGTAAAACGACTGTCCAAAGGCAAAGCTGACCCCCGGCTCACCAACCAACTATTACTGGAAAAACTGGAAAACTAAGTTCAATCTGATAAACTATGATAAAAATGTTGTTGAATAAATATGTTATAGGCCTGATGTCCGTCGCCCTTCTGCTGTCTGCCTGTCAGCATAAAAAGAAAGGCGGGTTCACCGTAGATGCGGAATATAAGAACGCGGACAAGCTGTCGATGCTGGCAGGACCTATTAGCTATGCCTATCTGTTGGAAGTGCCCTATGGCAAAGAGCAGGCTCCCGTCATACTGGACTCCATAAAACTGACGGGTAATAATGGTCATATCTCCCTTTCAGGCATGGCGCGGGCCCAGCAGGTGTATGAGCTGGTATTCGGCAACAATGCGCTGGCCGTCCCCCTGGTGAACGATGCGGCTGACATCAATGTCAGCGTGGACCTGGGAAAAAGAGATGATTTTTACGAGATCAAAGGCTCCGAAGCAAGCAGTCAGCTGAAAGACCTTATCACTTTCTTTGGAAAAAAGAATTTTGAGATGGAGCAAAACATGGCGCAGCTGGACAGTCTTAAAGGAGCGCATGCCCCGGACAGCACCATATTGGCTGCCACTAACAAAAAAAACAGCGCTATACAGGACCTCAACACGTATCTCCGGCAATTTATCAATACCAATAATAACCCTACACTCTGCGCCCTGGCGCTGGGGTGGTCATCCCGCAGCTTTTCCAAGGAAGAGTTCGAGTCATCCCTTGGCAACCTGACGAAGAAATTCCCGGATAATATGACACTGAAAGGATTGAAAGAAGATTACGAGCATCAGTTGTCGCAAATGGATCAAAAAGGAGATAGCACCTGGGTAGGACGGCAGGCCCCTGCGCTGACCTTGCCGGACACAGAAGGCCGTTTGGTTTCGCTGGCTTCCTATAAAGGGAAGTACTTACTGGTAGACTTTTGGGCCAGTTGGTGCGGACCCTGCCGGGCAGAGAACCCCAATGTGGTGCAGGCTTATAGTGAATTCAAGAATAAGAATTTTGCTATTCTGGGTGTTTCCCTGGACAAGGAAAAAGATGCCTGGCTGGAGGCCATCAAATCCGACAAGCTTACCTGGACACATGTCAGCGATCTTAAATTCTGGCAGAGCAAGGCCGTGGAGGTATTCCAGTTCAATGGCATTCCGTTCAATATACTGATCGATCCGCAAGGGAAGATCATTGCACAGGGGTTAAGAGGAGATGACCTGGAGAGTAAATTAAAGCAGGTACTTAATTAAGATAAGAAAGCCGGTCTTCTGACCGGCTTTCTTGTTAAGGATTCTGATCGCCCGGCTTCAGACTTTTATTGGCCTGCATCTCGGACTGAGGGATCTTTAAGTTGAACCGTGGATCATTGGCCGGGATCACATAGGCCAATGCCGGCGTATGGTTGGACCCGGTGCGATCGATGGGCAGCTGCAGTCTTTTTGCATCCAGCCAGTCCACTCCCATCTCGCCATATAATTCTTTTCTTCTTTCCAGGAGGATCTCGTCTATCAGCGCCTGGCCGGTGTTACCGGATGAGCCGGCGAGACTGTTGTCACGGTCTTTCTGCAGTCCGAACAGTACCTGCTGCGCATCCGCCTCCTTATTCTGCCGGGCAAGGGCCTCGGCCTGTATCAGGTACATTTCACCTACACGCATCATGTTGATGGATTCTTCGAAGTCGATGCTATTCTGTTCTACCGTCTGCCCGTTGAGCAGGGTAACGGCGGTCCCGTTGCCTTTACCGAATTTATTGGTAGCGCAGTAATTCGGCTTGGCAGGGTCAGGGCCCGTCTGGAAGAACGTAAATCGCACATCGGAGAGTGAAAATTTTGACACCAGATCTTCGCTCATCCAGAATGCATGGTATGCCGAAGCCGGCGTCTGGTCGAAAAGAGAGCTGGGAGTGCCATAATAAAGGGACTGCCCTCCATTGCCCAGGGTCTGGGGCAGACCCCATATTACTTCTGAAGAAGTCAGTCCATTGTAATTATTATGATAACCACCGGGGTCCAGCGCATAGCCATTCATGGCGTTGACGGCGGCGCTTTCTGCATCCGCCCATCTTCCCTGCTCCAGATAGATCCTGGCCGCAAGCCCCCAGGCTACGTTGATGTTCACCTGATCTTTAAGTGTACGGGGAGTGCTGAGATGCTGTAATGCATCACCGATGTCGCTGTTTATCTGATCGTATGTTTGTTGGAGCGTGCCTCTGGGATGGCCCGTGGTGGTGTCATTAGACGGAGTGGTATAGATGGGTACGCCGGGAGCGCTCGGATCTTTACCATATGACAATTGAAATTCGCGGGCCAACTCAAAATAGAAGAAAGCGCGGAGGGCGCACGCTTCGGCAATCAGCCTGGCTTTATCGTCAGCCGGGATGGTCGCGCTTTTTTGTGTGCCGTCGATCAGCGTGTTGACCTGGTTGATCAGCTCATAGAAATAATACCAGGTGAAGCGTACTCTCCGGTAGGCAGGCTCCCGGTTGTCATTCTGGTAGTCATAAAAATACCAGTTGGCCCTTGCCATGGTAATGTCCTTGCCTTTTACGTCGCGGGTGAGAAATATGGAGTTATAACTGTAGGTTTCGTCACCTCCGCCGGCCGTGCCGTCCGTACTTTGCCATTGTAGCCGCAGGTTACGATAAACACCGGTGAGATAGGATCGAACTGACGATGCGGAGGCGAATACCTGGTCGGCAGAACCACTGTTGGTGGGCTTTTGACCATCGATAAAGCTCTTCTTACAAGCGCCGAATGACACGGCTAGGAGCAGTCCGATGAAGATTATCCTTTGTCTATATCTATTATTGAACATAGTACTCATGTTTTAAATTAAAAGGTAAGATTGATGCCGGCTGAATAAGTCTTGAAGGGAAATGCATACCCGCCGGCATATCCGTTGATCGAGGACTCGGGGTCGGACCCGTGTTTGAGTTTGTCGAAGGTGAGGATATTGTCTACCTGTACATAGATCCGTGCCTCTTTTACCGCCTTTTGCCATCTGTCTGTATGGACCGTATACCCCAATGTTACATTTCGCAGCCGGAGATAGGTGCCGCTGAACAGGAATCGTGTCGAAAGCTGTTCTTCGTCGTTGTTGCCGGCGTTCATTTTTGGCACATCCGTTATATCGCCTGTTTTTCGCCAGGCCCTTAGCTCGTCCGTGCTCATCTGTGCGCCAAACCCACCGTAAGTCCCGTTCATCAGCCTGGCATAATTACCGTCATAGTATTTTCCGCCCAGCGCATAGTTGAAGAGTATGTTCAGGTCGATGTCCATATAGAAAAGCCGGGTGGAAAAGCCGCCTGTATATTTGGGTATACCCGAGCCTACCCATTTTTGGCTGCTCTGCGCAGTACTATAATCATTTGTCTTCACCTGCTTACCGGTGAGGTTGCCGCCGGCGTCCCTTTCGTCGATCCACCATTCGCCATGGCCGGTGGCGGGATCCACTCCTGCCCAAACGGGGAGATAGAATTCGTAGATGGATTTACCCACCACATTCCGGAAAGCGCTTTTAGCGGAAAAAGTATCTACGCCGGGCAGCAGCTTGATGATCTTATTTTTTAGGTAAGTAATGTTCAGATTGACATCCCAGGTAAAGACCCTTTTCCTAAAGATGCTGTAATTGAGATTGACCTCTATACCCTGGTTACGTACTTTCCCGATGTTGGAGATAAACGATCCAAAGCCTATCGAAGGCGTCAGGGGCTGGTTGAGGATCAGATGCTGAGAGTTTTTTGTAAACAGATCGATGCTGCCTGTAAACCTGCTCTTGAATAATTCAAAATCTATACCTGCGTTGGCGCTGAGCTGTTTTTCCCACTGGATACGGGGGTTAGCCAGCTGGGTGAGGTAGACGCCGGGATGGGTAAGATCGTTGTAGCCGTAGGAATAGGTGCCGATATACGGGAAATAGATGGGGAGGCCGTTGCCGTCCAGCAAACCATTATTACCCACGGCCCCGTAAGAAGCCCGCAGTTTCAGCAGGTTGACCGTTGCATTCCTGTTGAGAAAACCTTCCTTGCTGATGAGCCAGGACACACCGGCGGCGGGGAAAACGCCATAGCGGTTGCCGGGTGAAAAGCTGGAAGACCCATCCCGGCGTATGGAAAACTCTCCAAAATATTTACCCTGGTAGTCATACCGGACTCGTCCCAGCAAACTCACCAGCGTACTAGTCACGGTGTACCCATCGAAACTCTCCGCCACGGCCCCACCGATAGGTTGTTGTACACCGCTAAAGGCAAAGCCTGTCTTTGACCCGTAAAGGGTTTCAAATTTGAACTTATATGCTTCGTAGCTGGCGATGGCCTCGATGTGATGGCGGCCAAAACGCTGGTCATAGCCGATCATGTTGTTAAAGGTCCAGGAAGTGGTGAGGTCCTGTTGTTTATACGTACGGCCGCCTACGGGAGCGGCGTCGCCGTAGTCCTTGTTCTGGTATCGCAGCTGATCTACATTGGTCCTGTTGATACCAAAGCTGGTTTTAAAATAAAGATTTTTTGTAAAATTCACCTGAGCATATACATTGAGGTCGGTCAGCAGCCGGTGATAAACCCAGTCATCAAGGGCGGTGGTCGCTACGGCATTTGCCAGCTGTAGCACAGGTCTGCCTATGTTGATGGCCCGGCTTGGATCAGCATTGCCAAAGTCATAAGTAGGGTTGCCGCTGATGTCCTTTATGATCCGTCCGCTGTCATCTCTGGCATAAATGGGAAAGACGGAGGACATGCTGCGGCCAAAGGCTACAACATCGCCATAGTGACCCGTACCCTGGTCGGGATAGTTCTGATGAGAAGTGACGAGAGATGACCTTGCTCCTATCTGCAACCAATCTGTCAGATCAGTGGTATAGTTCAGCCGGGCGGTGATCCTGCGGTACTGGCTTTTTGTGATATACCCATCCTGGTCCAGGTAGCCGCCGGAGAAAAAATATTTGCTGTGATCTGTTCCGCCGCTGATGCCCAGATTGATGTCCCGCCGGGCTGCGCTACTCCTGGTCAAGGCTTTTGTCCAATCGTCATTCCATAATAATTTGGCATTGGCTGCCGTGGTTGTCAGCTTGCCGTCGGGTCCCACCGGGTTGGGGATAGAAGGTCCAAAAGGGTTATATCCAAACCCGAATGGCGCAAGATAATCGGACGCCTCCTGCGGGGTCAATCCATATAGTTCCATAAAAGGTGTGAAACTGAGCTCAAACTGCTGTTGGGTATTCAAATAGGAATAATCCCTGACAGCCCTCGAACTGCGGCCATATAGCGCCGACAGGGTGATGGATGGTGTCGCATTCCGCCGGCCGGACTTTGTATTGATAAGGATGACCCCACCCGCGGCCCTTGATCCATACAGGGCCGCAGCGGAAGCGTCCTTCAACACGGAAAAATTTTCGATGTCATTTGGGTTGATCATATTCAGGTTGCCGTTGTAAGGGATGCCATCCACGACGATAAGGGGGTCGGCGCTGGCGGCGATAGAGGCGATACCCCGTATGCGGATGACAGGGTTCTCACCCGGCTGTCCGTTGTTGTTGACCACCATGACGCCGGGAGCCGTGCCTTGTAAGACCTGACCTACGGAGGTCACCTGCTGGCTGCTGATAGCCCTGGCGTCCACAACGGAAATGGCGCTGGCGACCTCGGACTTTTTCTGGGTGCCATAGGCTACTACCACGACTTCCTGCAAATTGGAGGTGGCGGCCCGTTTGAGTACTACCGTTATATTTTCAGCAACCGGAACCTCCCGGGCGTCAAAATTGACAGAAGATACTACAAGGACTTTTGCGTTGGAGGGGGCGGAAATGCTAAAGACACCATCTGTGGTGGTGCTGGTGCCCCGGCGGCTGTCTTTTATTTGAATGCTTGCACCGGGAATGGGATTGCCTTTTTCGTCCTGCACTTTCCCGCTGATGATCCTGCTTTGTGCCGGCAGTTCGATGACGAGCAGGAGAAGGCTAAAGAGTAGTAAAATGTTTCTCATAAGCGCTCAAGTTTAGCGTGTATTTGACAATGGAATAACTAACGGTCGGTGATGACCGGGAAAAGGGGAGAAACGGGAAATTCTGTATGTCCGAAGACATACAGTTATCTTTCCGGAAGTTTTGACAGTAAATAATGGAATAATTTCTACCGGACTTCCATGTGGCTAACAGGTCAGTTGGTTAACAGCGATTTATGGGCAATGTAATATGCCTGGATTGGGGTGTGAAATAGTGATAATTGGGGGAATGGCAATAAATTTCAACGGGGATGAACGATCGTAAAGTACTCCACACAGCGGCCGAATAGAATTGCCTTCTCTGGGTTCACTACTGTTTACTGTATCTTAAAATTGTAAGCTTATCACCTAATTTTGATGCAAGCAATCTCCATTATTTTTAAAAGGGCGCCTATTTAATAAAGTATAAGCCTTTTACGTTATCAGCGTAGTGTAAATCGTTTATTGAATCCCTTTCCAAACAAATATTAGTAGAATCATCGAATGAGAAACAATTTACCAATAGAGTATTCTGGGGAAATATTGTTTTTCCAGCCATCGTGAGTCTACCCGGATAATAACTGCCATCCCCTTTTTAATTTAATATCAATTTTTATCAGAAGTGTCGACAATGCTATAGAGCAAATTAGGCGAAATAGTACCATTTGGGTCAATCGGTATCATTAATAAGAAGTATACCTTGGAGCCTCGTTTTAAAAACAACATACTCATTGGCTTACTAGCTTTTGTACCCAGTGCCATTTCTTTTCCAGTAACATAAATATCAATAGCTCCTTTTTCGAGATATCTTATGGAAAAGTCTTTACATAATAAATGATAACTTACAACATTGTTACCTTTTATACTTTGTATGGAGTCTCCGGCCAGCGTAAGGAAGATTTCGGAAGTAGGCTTAATAAATGAAGACCGATATTGAAATTGGCAAGACTCATTAAGATTAATTACTGAATAAACTTCTCCAACGGTCCGATCGGTGCTTTTATTGGTTTCATGTAATATATTTTGCAAAGATACTGCCTTACCAACGGCGATCTTATTAATAATAAGATAATACTTTTGATCAAAAGAGAGAATTGAAATAGGCGCCCTATTCTTAAAATTTACAATTTTATCAGCCTTCAATTTACTCCAATAATTCTTTTCAAGCAAGGTTGAGTCTTCCGGTAAGATCGAATACGTCATAGGAAGATCATTTGTGAAAGATTCTTGAATATCATTAAACCCGTTCATGATTTTAATCCCTGCAAAAAGTAAAAATGCTACTACACATAAGGCTATGATCAAAACTTTCAATCTAGTTCTATTTTTTTTCATGGAAAATTATCTTGTTTGTTATTCTAAAGAGCCAGAGCGAGGGGTACAAGAACAATGGCAGCGGCTGTGACAAGGACGGTACCCACTCCAGGACGAATAGTCAAGTCGCCACCAGAAATAGTGCCATCTTCTCTTTTATGACTACCACCACCGCCTACTTGACCAAATCCCACACCGAGGCCCACTGTCAAGTGACCTTCGTATCCATCCACACCAAGCCCAGCTTGGATCGAGAGATCTCTATTTACTCCTAAAGTTAGAGGGCCGGCTGAAATTGACGCACCATCAAACTTGCCATTACTGTATGATACGTCTGTCGTTGCGATTTTTCCTTCCTTTCCCTCTACCTTTCCCGAAAATCCTGACACTGTTATCTTGTCAAGAAGTGGAGTACGAACTATATCTTTTTCTTTTATTACCTTTTGAGTTGTTGTTGAACCAATAAGCGGTTCTTCACCGCTACCAGAACTTTTGTTTTTTTTCGTTTGAGGTGATGTTCCTTCATTGGTTGATTTGGATTTTTCTTCTTCTTGACTTTTATTTGGTCCAACTCCTAACGGCGTTAACGGATCAAATTTGGGCTGATTTACTCTTGAAGGATAAGGTGCGGATGTATCCCCTAACGGATCATTATGTAATATGGGATTATTTTGCATCGCTGAATAAAGGCTCAGTGCATAATCAGGCTTAGAATCTATCTGCCACCATCTCCCCAACTGAGGGTCCAATTCCCTTAATTGCGTCTCATACATCTCCAACCCACTGCCATCGCTGAACTCTTTATTCTGCAATTCCGACCCCTTATTATATCGATACTTGTTTTCAACATACTGGCTCTTCAACGCCTTATCGGATATTCCCGCCATGGTAAGGCCGAACGGATAATAATGCGTTTCTTCCACCATCGGGCTACTGAAGTAGCGTATACTTAAATTATCAAAGAACACATCCCAGCCTTTTGTCTCATTACTCACCCAAATATACAAATATCCGCTCTTTTTTATTTTCATCAGTGGCGCAGTCAATGACAGCAACTGATCAGGGGTCGTGACAGGGCGGGCGCCGCTGGATGCAGAGTCATAATTAAATTGGTCGTCCAAAAGCATCCAGTTTAAGTAAGCTTTGGGGGTAGTGGACGGGGTAGCATCATAATTGTTGATAAACCTATCTACTGATAAGCCCACCGGGCTGCCGCTCGTGTTCAACTGACCCAAGGTTCCATGACTTCCGCCCGTCATTCCCGCTAACCCTCCAGCCAGTGTTGCCAAGATGTTGGGTACTACGCTTTGCTGTTGAGAAGTCGATCCGCCGCTGCGGAAGAAAGCTTTCGTTGCAATTGTCAAAGAATCCCCGCTCATGACCTTTAATAAAAGGGCCGGTCCCATAGGATGAATGCTGCCATTCACCCGTGCCACTGAATCATTAGGAATGGTAGTATTGTCTGTCGGATAGCCACCCGGTACTGCAGAAGCCGCATAACTACAACTGTCGACATTATAAAACAATGCCTTTTCCTTCGTCCGATAGGCGTTTTCCATTGTCGCTATATATACTGCCGTGTCCTGCTGTTCCGTCAGTACTACCCGGGTATTACCCAGATGGTCTTTTATAAAGTAGTCATAAAAGTACCTGTATGCACTGTCGTTATTCTGAAAATATTGTTTGGCATAACGGATACGCCCTTCCTCATGATTCAGGAACTGCAGAGTATCATTCTGATATACAAAACCATCCAGGTAACGGGAGTAAAAAAAGCCGCCTCATTTTGTGAGACGGCTTCTTTTTCTGTATGCAGTGTTTGTTATTTCCTCAATACTGTAGTAATCGCTGAGTAGGTACCCGAAGCATCGGTTACCGTGAATTTGATCGTAAAGGTTTGTTTACAGGAAGAAAACGAACCGGAGCCCAAGATCTTGGAGGGACCATGACCATATGAATTCAGTACATAGGTCTGTGAAGGAACGGTAACCGTAAAATTGGAAGGATCGCTCCAGTCAAGCATAGCCGTCAGGCCCAGATGTGCAGGATTAGTGGGTAAAAATCCTGCGGAAGCACCGGAGGGGTCCAAATCCCCATATCCAACATCTGCAGTAGCCCCCAGATCATGGATCTTAATAGTAGCGCTGGTAGGTCCGGTGCTATCCCAGTCACTGATAGAGGCAATATATGGGCCTTGCGGGCTAGCGTTGTCATTGGTATGGGTATAGTTCCCTACAAGCTCCGCTTTAACTACTTCGCAATATCGCTGCATAACGACGGAATAGGTAGTATTGTAAGCATTAGCAGGAACATCACCCCCTGTTATTTTTAAAAATACCGTATCTATTCTGCCAATAGGATAACCTGCATAAATACCTTTTAGCACGACAGAATCGGAGGCTTTTCCGGCAGGAATGGTGATGGTAGTAGGCGCGACGGTGTATTGAGTTCCTGCAACCGCTGCATAAGAGGAATCTTTGATAACGATCTTCCTGTCGACATTCGAAACGTTCGTAATGCCAATGGGGATTTTGATCTGCGAATTCGGGTCATTTTTGACAAAATACAGGTTATACGACACCCGCGGAGTAGCAAACTCGGAGTAGGCCGGTACCTTAAGGATAGCTTTGTTCTTATCGCAAGCGACAATTGTCACAATTGTGGCAACCAGGCAGGCGATGATCACTAATAATTTATTTCGCATTTGATAGAATTTAATTATTAATTGTGCTGGATAAGTCGTTTTATGGGTTTTGATCTGCTGCAGTCATAGACTTATTTGAATTCAGTTCTTCCTGCGGAATCCTGAACAGGAACTTGGGATCCTGGTCGGCCAACGTGTAGACGTTTGCATCATAGTTCGGAGAACCATGATTACCCGGGCCAGTGGGACGATTTACCCCTTGTTTTAGCCGTTTGATATCAAATAATGCGAGCCCTTCACCCCATAATTCGATCCTTCTCTGCAAAAGGATCTCATTGATCAGGTTTGCACCGCTTAGCCCAGCGGAAGTATAGCCGGAATACCTGTTCTTGATCAGCGTTTCCAGCACCGTATGAGCTTCCGGTTCATGCCCGGTGCGGGCCAATGCTTCCGCAGCGATCAGGTAATCCTCGGCAACGCTGAGATACAAATAATCCCCTGCCCAACTTTTAGGGTTTGCCAGATGAAATTTTGTCTGGGTATAGTCGGGGATCTGATCAGTCCCTGTGCCGGGTGCGGTGAATACGGTCTTCCTTATATCCCCGGCAGCTATCTGATCGTATAAGGCTTTTGTAATTTTCTTTTGTTGTCCCAGTGATGCATAGTCGAAAGGTACCGCGTCCATATGCGAAAACCAGGAAGGGTATACGGTTGCCTGGTCTACGATGACCTTTACACCCCATACCCACTCGGAGTTGCTCACTGAATTAAACCCGGATTGATAGGCAGCGTGGCTCATCAGGGTATAATTTCCTGATGATATCACTTTTTGAGCATAGGCGGCGGCTGTTGGGTAGTCTTCCATTTGTAAAGCTACTCTTGCCCTCAGTGTCTGCACAGTAGTTACATCCACGCTGGAGACGTCTCTTCTTGCCTTCCCGGTGAGTAGCGTTTCGGCTTTTGTAAGGTCAGAGACGATCGAATCATATACATTCTGTACTGTACCTCTCGGATTGCCTTTGCTGGTAGGCCCTGAATACGTCGGGATACCGGGCTTGCTTTCATTTCCTTTAAAAGTGTGCTGCTCAAAATTCACCAGGTAAAAATAAGAATGGGCCCGCAGGAACAAGGCCTGGCCTTTTATATTGTCCTTATCGGCTTGGAGGCCGGTAGACTTATCGATGGCAGAAATGATATTATTGGCGTTGTTGACGATCTGGTAGTAATACAGCCAGGTAGTGTAGGAACGCTGGCCATCCGAAGGGTCGGCCCCTGCGGTATACCGATAGTCGCCATTAAACCAGTTGTAACCTCTTGAGTTGACGACCATGTCATTTCCCATGAGGTCCATTATAAGGTCATGGGATTTCTGACCAAACAGGTCATGATTGCCGTTGGATTCTATCCCAAAGACATATGTAAGCCGGTAAATGCCATCGAGGGCTGTCTGGGCGCCTGCCGTCGTTTTAAAGATCACGTCTGTGGTCACCTGGTTACTGGGAGAAGTCTCCAGGTAGCTCTTTTTACAACCACCAAATATAAGGGCGGTTAAAAGAGCCGGGAGCAAATATTTTGATCTTGCAATATTTTTCATTGTAAACATTTCAAGTTAGAGAATTACAAATTAAGGTTCAGACCAAAGGACACTGTGCGGAAGGGTGTATAAGTGGCATCTGCTACGCCATCAAACGCAAACTGGGGATCCATTCCCTTATGCGAGGTGAACAGCTTAGCGTTATCCACGTTCCCAAAGACACGTATGCCACTGATGCCGGCTTTCCGGATCGCGCTGTTGGGTATCCTATAGCTCAACGTAATGTTCTTGATATTCAACCAGGAGGCATCGTACAGCCAACGTGATGAACCGGACGCATCCTGCCCTGATATCTCTTTTTGCAGTCTGGGCACGTTAGTTACATCCCCGGGTTTCTGCCACCTGTTCAGGATCTCCTTCGCCCAGGCGGTACCAACTGAGCCGGGGTGCATGATAACCTGGAAATTCCCATCATAATATTTGCCACCTTCGGAGAAGGTCACCAGTACGGAAAGATCAAAGTTCTTATATCTGAAAGCGGTGGTTACGCCGCCTGTGAATTTGGGCAGGGCAGTACCTTTATAATAAAAGTTGGCATTATTGGTCAACACGCGCTGGCCAGTGGCCTTGCCAGTGCCGTCCAGCACATCTTTGTAATACAAAGCATCTCCGGTGGCGGCATCGACGCCGACAAATTCCTTGACCCACCAATCATAGATAGAGCGACCTACCATTATTTTCTTGTAGTTGGCACCATCAACGATCTCGGTTTGACCCGGCGGTAATTTGGTGAATCTATTGGTCAGGTGGGTAAAGTTGACATCGACCCTCCAATCGAAGTCCCTCTTCATAATGATATTATATCCTAAAGAAACTTCGATCCCTCTGTTCCTCAAAGCCCCAATATTCTGGTTGAAAGAAGTAAAGCCGGTAGAGCCAGGTACTTTCACGGGGAATATCAGGTTGTTGGAAACCCTGTTAAACCATTCTATCGTACCCTGGAAACGTCTGTCGAATAAGGAGAAATCCACGCCGACGTTAAAGGTTTTGTTCCCTTCCCACACCAGGTCGGGGCTGGGTAAGCCGGCAGGTATATAGCCCGGATAGGATGCATTATTATTTCCTGCGCTATATAGATTCTGATACGCATAGTAATTCTGAGTGAGCAGGTCGGGATTAAGCAGGGCCTGGTTCCCTTGTTCGCCATAGCTGACCCTCAGCTTAAGCTCATTCAGCCAGCGTAAACTTTTTACGAAATCTTCCTCTGAGATCCTCCAGGCGCCTCCCACGGAATAAAAGTTACCCCAGCGGTGGGTGGGATAAAACCGCGAAGTACCGTCCCTTCTATAAGAGCCGGATAAGAGATACTTACCTTTATAATCATAATTCAGATTGGAGAACCAGCTTTCGATCCGGAGGTTGTCGGTGAAAGAACTTGCGGCTTCGGTGGTGGCGGCATTGTCCAACTCTGATGAACCAGGGAAGGCAAAGCCGTTCCGGGTAGCGTATTCCTGGGTATTGATGTATTTATAATTCTCATGACCACCCAGCACTCTTAAATTATGGTCTCCGATCGTTTTGTTCCAGGTAAGGACTTCGTTGAGCGTATAAGAGACGCGGCGATCTGACTTTTTTGTTGACCGGCCTGATACGTTAGCTGCGTCCCCGAATTGAGAATTCTGATACCTTGTGTTGTAATTATCATAATAGGTGACACCAAAGGTGGTCTTAAAGGTGAATTCCTTCAGAAATTTGGCTTCTAAATAGGTGTTGCCATTGCCATTGAAGATGTTGTCCGAGCGGTCATCCAGCGCCAGGGAACCCAACAGGTTGGAATTGGGTGCATAAGGCCTTGCTCCCATCTGGGAGGGTATGCCCCAGTCCAGGGCTCTTTGTCCTGTAGCGGGATCGATCACATATGCTCCTGTTGTAGGATCGTGCTGGTAAACGGGGTAAATAGGCCCCATAACCCGGGTATAATAGAAGGGGTTGGAAGTATAACTTCCTCCACTGAGCAGACCTGTCTGGTTGGAATAGGATCCATCGATGCTCAATCCTGATTTAAGCCAGGTAGTAGGGGTGGCATTTACATTCAGGCGGGCATTATACCTTTTAATACCCGAAAACCGCACGATACCATCCTCGTGAAGATAACCTAACGAGAGCAGGTAATCATTTTTATCTCCCGCGCCGGTAATACCCAGGGTTACGTTCTGCCGCTGGGCTGTACGATATAGCGCCTTTTCCCAGGGCTCATTCCAAAGCAATTTGGCGTTGGGGTTTAATTTCCCTGTGGTGGGATCGACCAACTGATTACCGGGAACATTGTAAGCATTATAAGCAAGACCATTGGAGGGGGTGGTTAGTTGGGCGCTGGCACTGTCCGCAGCTCGTGCAAAAGTATATCCGCCTGCATAAACTCCTTTGTTCCTAATGGCCTCCCACATCAACTCGTAGTATTGCTGCTGGTTCACCCTGTCGTACTCCGGTATCCCACGGCTCATATAGCCCTGCACAGCTTTTACAGACACCGAACTACGTCCTTTGATACCCTTTTTAGTGGTCATCATGATAACGCCATTGGCGGCACGTGAACCATACAGCGCGGTGGCCGCAGCGTCTTTTAATACCGTAACAGAAGCGATATCGTCCATATTCAAGGCTGCGATAGACCCGTCATAAGGGATACCATCCAATACCCACAGCGGATCGCTGGATGCCTGATAAGAGCCGACACCCCTTATCAATACGTTTGAGCTGCTGCCCGGAGCGCCACCGCCATTGGTGACCACAATGCCGGGAACCAGTCCTTCTATTGCCTTGGTGACAGACGTTACCTGTTGTTTGTCAAGCGTTGCAGCAGTGATGGTCCCTTCAGAACCCGTAAAGGATGTTTTCTTTACTGTACCATAAGGCACCTGTACAACGACCTCAGCCAGGGACTGATCGGTTTTTTTCATCACAAAAGTGAGGCTGGTTTGGCTACCGATGTTCAATTCCAGCCTATCGAATCCAATATAGGAAACGATCAATGCCTTTACTTTTTGTGGAACAGAAATTGTATATGTTCCATCCTCCTTGGTAGCGACGGCAAGGTTGGTACCCTTTGCCTGCACGGTAGCCCCTGCAATGGGGTTACCCTGATCATCCTGAACCTTGCCGGTGACAGTCCGGGTCTGCGCCCATAGCTGACTGCAAAGCAGGATAAGGCTGCATAGTAATGAGAGTTTTCTCATAAGCTTTTCTGATTTTAGGTTAATGACTTAAATGTTGACAGTTGACAATGAAATAAAGGACACGGCATCTATCCGACGACGGTAGATACCAAAATGCTGCAATAAAAAAGGTGAATTAAAGACAACGAGAGTATGTTACTATCATGTGACTATAGTTTGTTTGGTTAATGAATGTTGACAGCAGATTCCTATAGGGTCAGAATACATTTTAAACAATGTCTGCTACGCAATACGACATTGTTTCAGCATGTAAATGTACATATTTTAACAAAATTTCAAGAAAAGCAAGCTTAAGCGGCTATAAATCAGCGCTGGCAGGGTGGTTGAAAAAGGTGTGGTCCCGTCCAGAATCGAACTGGAATCCAGGGCTTCGGAGACCCTTATACTATCCATTGTACTACAGGACCAGATGCAAAAATTACCCAATTACCATTATCCCTATTTCAGCAACTCCCGGAGGTTACTGCTGAATATCTTTACGGCAATGGCCAGCAAAATTACGCCAAAAAATTTACGTATCGCAATCATACCGGCTTCTCCTAAAATTTTTTCGATAGAATTCAGGGATTTAAGGACAATAAAGATGATCACGAGGTTGATCAGGATGGCCAGGAGGACGGTGGTGGTGTCAAAATTAGCTTTTAGGGACATAATGGTCGTCAAAGTACCTGACCCGGCTATCAGGGGGAAGGCGATGGGGACCAGGACCGAGGCTTTGGCGTCGGGCTCGCTTTTGAAGAACTCCACCCCCAGCACCATTTCCAGACCCAGGATAAAAATGACGATCGATCCACCTACGGCAAAACTGCGCCGGTCGAGCCCAAGGATCTGCAAAAGCTTTTCCCCCGCGAAAAGAAAGGCGATCATGAGTAACCCGGAGATCAGGGTGGCCTTACCTTCGTGGAGCCCTCCTGATTTCTTCTTCAGGGCATGTAATAAAGGTATACTGCCGATGATATCTATTACGGCAAACAAGGTAAAAGTCACGGTAAGTAGCTGGTTCCAGTCAAAACCCTGCATGATCCCCCAATTTACTAATAAAAGCTCTTAGGCTTATGCTGTTCTTTTTCAGGCGGCGGCAGATTGGATAATATCTCATAACGCAGGTCCTCCGGCTTGCCATATACACGGACCACACATCCATAATAGAGGGAAAATACTTTAAAACTATTTATCAAAGGCGTGCCCGTGATATGAGAGAGAATGCTACGGATGACCCCGCCATGCGCTACAATGGCGGTGGCTGCATTGTCGTCGGGGGTGCGCTCATTATATATAGTAAGAAAGCTTTTTGTCACCCGCTGATGCAGGTCCAGATAACTTTCTCCACCTGGTATCCTCACCTGTACAAAATCCTTCATCCAGGGATCGATCACCTCTTTTGGCAGATCGTCCCATCCGCGCATTTCCCATTCTCCGCAATGTATCTCCATCAGCCGGGAATCGAGCTGGATGTGATGTTCAGGGAACAAATGAGCCGCCAGCCTGGCGCAGCGTTGCAGCGGGCTGCTATACACCGAGGCAAAGTCTGCCGGTAAATGCCGCCGGATGACGGTAGCCTCATCCATAAAACTTTCCGTAACATCCAGGTCTGTCTGTCCATAGCAGATGCCCTTACCCACCGCGGGAGTAGTATGCCGTATCAAATAGATGTCACTCATAAAATGTACCTCCAGACAATGATCCATCCCAGGTAAATAGTGATCTCCGTCACCTGCTGGATGGCCCCCAGGCAATCCCCCGTATACCCACCGATCCATTTCTTAAAATATTTTGCTAGCTCATAGGTACTCCAGGCAGCAGGAAGGATCACCAGCCAGAAAGGCCAGGGAAAAAAAACCAATGGCAAGATACCGAATAAGATGGCTAACAGCAGTTCGCCCAACGGAAGCTTGCGGCTGGTGACCGGCTTGGACTTGCTGTGTTCCGGGTCTGTCACGTTATGCATCCATTGGACTGCGACGACTGGCATCAGCCTGCTGAGGCTATGGGCCGTGATCACGGCGCCGATGAAGTATCTGTAATTATAAAAGATCAGACGGACAGGGTGATTGAGCTCGGGTGTAAATGACGGCAGCTCGCGTAACAGAAGGAATTTGCCGCCTAACATGACGATGAGCCCTATGACGCCGAAAGCGCCGACCCGGCTGTCTTTCATGATCAGCAGGATCTTTTCTTTTGTCCAGCCACCCCCAAACCCATCACACACGTCCGCAAACCCATCCTCGTGAAAGGCCCCGGTCGTCAGCAGTCCGGCGATCATGGAAGCGAGAATGCCGATGTCCGACGACAGCAGACGGGAAAAAACAAGGAATACCAGGACGGAGATGCCTCCTACGATCCAGCCTACCAAGGGTAAATACTTAGCCGCCTTTTCCAGGTACCCGGGCTCATGACCGATGGACTTCGGCATCCTTATCCGGGTGAAGTACATGATGGCCGTCAGGAATATCTTCCATTGCTTTGTCATATGCTATTCATTCCTGCTAACACCGGCCGACTCGAACGAAGCCATTTCACGCAGGAATGCCAGGGCTGATTGTACGATGGGATAAGCCATGGCGGCCCCTGTCCCCTCGCCCAGCCGCATGCCCAGGTTCAGTAAAGGCCGGGCATCCAGGTATTCCAGCATCCGCTGATGTCCACGCTCGCCGCTGGTGTGTGAATATATACAATGATCTTTTACTTCCGGACTTTGTATGGTCGCCAGCAGCAGGGCCGCTGTCGTGATAAAGCCGTCTACCAGGATCACCATTTTTAAAGCGGCAGCTTCCAGGTAAGCCCCTGTCATCATTGCGATCTCAAAACCCCCGACATGCTGCAGGATGGTTGTTACATCGGGTGTGGCGACGACCGCAGGGTAATGTTTGCGGTGAACAGAGCGGAGCGTTGCAATTTTTGTTTCCAGCTGCTGATCATTTACCCCTGTCCCGCGTCCGCAACATTCTTCTACAGGAAGACCCGTGACAAAACTCATGATCAGCGAGGCGGAGGAAGTATTCCCGATACCCATCTCACCCAACCCAATACAGTTGCAGCCCTCCTTGTGCAGATCACGTACGATATTCTTCCCTGCCTCCATGGCTTTTACGGCTTCTTCCCGGGTCATCGCGTCCTCTTCCAGGTAGTTACGTGTGCCGTATCCTATCTTTTTGTGGATCATCGGGGCATTTCCGAAATCGAAGTTCACGCCCGCATCCACGACTTTTAATGCAATGTCATGCTGGCGGCAGAATACGTTGATAGCAGCGCCTCCATCCAGGAAATTAAGCACCATCTGCGCCGTCACTGCCTGCGGATAGGGATTTACCAGGCCCGTAGAGGCGATACCATGGTCACCTGCAAACACAACGATATACGGGAGGTTCAGCCGGGGATGGGCAGTCCCCTGGATCATGCCTATCTGTAACGCCAGATCTTCCAGCCGTCCCAGGGCGCCTACCGGCTTTGTCTTGTTGTCGATGCGGTCTTGTAATGTTTTCCGCAGCCCGGTGGATGTTTTAGTAGTTGAGGTCACAAAAGTAAAATTTTACGGGTCCTTCCGGCCCCTTATATTCTTTAGAAACAATCTCTCCTTTTTCAAAGGGGATAGGATATTTAAAAATGGGTCCTTCAAAAACAAAGGAATGATATTCTCCATTCTCTCCGCAGGGATCCACGTCTGCCGGCAAGTCTTCCAGGAAAGCCTCATCGATGATCCTTCCACAAAAACTTTTATCCAGCCATCGCGTATTTACACATACGATAATGGCTTTAAATCCCTTTTCCAGGAATTCCTGCATCAGCGCCCGCGAAGGGTTCTTCCATAATGGGAAGATACAGGTCACCCCCATGCTTTCCAACTTTTCTTCCCTGTAGCGTCTCAGGTCTTCCAAAAATATATCCCCAAAGATAGCATGTGTACAGCCTCTTTCTTTTAGCGAGCATACTTTTTCCCGCATGGCTTCTTCATATTCGTCCATGCCCGGCTGTTCGGGCAATTCGATGGTCTGCAGCGGAAGACCGATGGATGCCGCCTGTGCTTCCAGCAGACGTCTGCGTACACCATGCATGGATACCCGGTGGTATGCGGCATTGACACTGGTGAGGAGACTGTCTACCTTATAAGCCGGGTCTTCCAGTACCCTGTGCAAGGTAAGGGAAGAATCCTTCCCCCCGCTCCAGTTCATATATGCTTTAATGCTCATGGCTGCTTTTTATTGTGAGCGGGATGCCGCTCACCATCAGAAGGACTGTTCCTGCCCTTGATGCAATGTATTGATTCATCCAACCTTGCAGGTCAGTGAATTTCCTTCCTATCTCCGTCTCGGCGTGTACACCCATGCCAATCTCATTACTGACGATCAATAACAGCGCGTCTTGTCTGCACAGCGCATCTATTTCTTTCCGGCAGACTTCCAGGCAGGCATCGATATCATATCGCAGATCGATAAAAAAGTTTGTCAGCCATAGGGTGATACAATCAATGACGACCACTTTCCCCCGCAGGTCCAGGCGGCTGAGGTGTTTTTCCTCTTCCACGGAAGTCCATCGATGGTCCCTGTCTTGCTGATGACGGCGGACACGCTGTTTGAACTCTAGGTCAAATTGCCGGGCTGTGGCTACATACACAGGATTATTGCTCCATTGCAGCGCGAGCTCCTGGGCATGCCGGCTTTTGCCGCTGCGAGCCCCACCGGTGATAAAAATGAGCCGGGATGTTTGATCATTTTCCTTCATTTGAAAAATATTTCTCCCTGAATAAAGTATACCGTTGCTGCAAGTCGGTGAGGCATTTACGGCAAAGACAATCCTGGTATCTGCCTTCTATAAAGACCCGTTCCTCATCCGACAGCCGGACGCCATAACACTGACATTGTGTTACGTCTCCTACTTTACATTCGAAGACGGACTGACAACGAGGGCAATAGTTTGTTTCGTGCTTACACATGCTGCGGAAGTTTACCGGCAATGGGGCGATATTTGGAACGTAGCCTTTCGGGTATGCCGAATATGCCGGGATGGAAAAGGGCAGCTAGCAGCTCGATGCCGTCCGTCAGGGTGCCGGGACTTGGTTGCGTGAACAGGTCGTAGTCGGCCAGAAAAACTTTTCCATTCTTTACAGCCTGGAGGCCATGCCACTCTTTTTTGGATTGCAGCAGATGCAGTTCTTCCGCAGCACGGCCGGTCTGGAACCCGCAAGGCGCAATCACCAGCACTTCCGGATCATAACGTACGATCTTTTCCCAGGGAGTGACGATGCTGTCCCCCGCGGGGTTCGAAAGCATGTCGATCCCACCTGCATAAGCCACCTGGTAAGGTATCCAGTGTCCGCAATTGTACACAGGCTCAATCCATTCCATGAGCATCACCCGTCTGTGAGGAGCCTTGTGTCTGCGCAATTCATCTATAATGTGGTCGATGCGTTGCTTCAACCCGGCAAGATGACGATAGGCTGCTTCTTCTTTCCCCAACGCGGCGGCAATGCGTACAGCCGTCTGAAAGACATCTTCCAGACTGGACGGTGTCAAGGGTACCAACTCCGGCGTTTTTTCCAGACGGGCGATAGCCGCCGCGGTGCATACCGTATCTATCTGGCAAACGTCGCAAACATCCTGTGTAAAGATGATGTCCGGGGCAATGGACTGCAAGAGCGCCTCCTCCACATAATAAAGGCTTTTTCCCTGCGCTTTGGAGGCGGAGAATATTTTGTCGATCTCTTCGCTGCTGTAATTTTTCCCTTCCAGCACACAACGTACCAGCACGGGTTTGCCGGCTGCTTCCGGAGGACATTCGAAGGTCACGCCATACAGAAGGTCCTGCAGACCCATATCATAGATCATCTTAGTGGCTGCGGGAAGGAAGGAACAAGCTTTCATGGTTATAATTTAATACGTACCCCTGCTGTCAGATTAGAACCCTGCACACTGTACCCATACACTTCATAATAATTCGTTTTATTGAGGATATTCTTAACGTCGACAAAGATGCTGAGATCATCCCCCGGCACCTGGTATTCTGCATAGGCATTCCATAACGCATATTTGCCCAGGATCACGGTGGACTTATTGAAACTGGCATCGTAGGCATAGTCAAAACGCTGGCCTGTCACCTGGAGGGATGAGCTGACGAACAACCCTTTGAAAGGACGGACACCGGCGGAGAACTGGAAGCTGTTCTTTGGCCTCAACTGCAGACCGCTGAAGGTTGTGTCCTTACCTGGCAGCTTTTGGGTGGTTTCGCCTGTAACATAGGTGTAAGATGCTTTTAAGGTGAGACTGTTCCCCACGACATAACTGACCTCCGCCTCCACACCATGGTCATGCTGTTTGTCCCGGTTGATATAAATGGTCCTGCCCAACCCCGCATCAAATGCATAGGTGATCATATTTTTTACCACACGATCGAAATAATCCGCCGAAATGGAAAGCTTTTCACTCAAAAGGAATAACTGCGCTCCTCCTTCAATGGTATGGGATCTCTCGGGTGTAAGGTTCGGGTTGGCATAATAAGGTCCGTACAGCTCGTTGACGGAAGGGGCCCTGAACCCGGAAGACACATTGACAAATACCTTTAGCGTCCTGTTTACGAGATAGGACGGGTTAAAGCTATAGGTGGAGTTACTTCCGTATTTATTGTCGTGGTTATACCTGCCGCCTAATTCTACATTCAGGCCCTTGTATTTATAAAAGAGAGATGCGTAGGGGCTGATGATGTTGTTCACGGTGTCCGGCTTGACAAGCGTATAGGTTTGGTAGGCGACGCCCCCCACCAATTGCAGATTTTCTAAGATCCGGTGGGTGACAAAAGCCTCCGCGTGGTGGAACCTCCCCTGGAAGGTGACGGGGTAGCCCCCACCATAGCTACGTTGCGTATAATCGTACCCATAATTGGCATAGACTGTGCCCCTGTTGTACTTCAGGTGTGCGGTAAGTCCTGTGTTGACCAGAGAGGCCGTATAAGGGTCGTGACCGCCATAAAAAGCGCCGGCAGAAATGCTGCCTTTGTATTCGGAAAAGCGAAAATAGGGCGATATCTTCAGGTTGTCATTTACATTGAACCCTGTGCGTGCCTGGAAGGCCTGCATGTTATATCCGTTCTTAGGGAAATTACCCTTGCCGCTGGTGTCTCTGGCTTCGGCGATCCCGTCCGTATTCAGATACTGATAGTTCAGGTCGTATTCGAATATTTTTCCTTTACGCCCGAAATCCGCTGCCCCCTTGAGGGTTTTGTAAGTGCCGTAGGAAAGGGTGCCGGCGCCTTTTGTTTGCGCTGATTCCGCTGTGCGGGTGATGATATTGATGACGCCCGCCACGGCATTGGAACCATACAATACGGACTGGCTGCCTTTCAAAATTTCTATTCTTTCAATCGTATTGAGGGGGATCAGACGGATATCGTACTGGCCGCCTACCTGGGATGGGTCATTTAAGGGTACACCATCCAGCAGGATCAATGTGTACTTGTCCGATGCTCCCCTGAAAAAAATGCTTTTGTCCTTACCAGGATTGCTGTTAGCGCCATTTACGATGATACCGGTCTGTTCGTTCAGCACCTGTGCAAGGTCTTTCCCGACACTGTGGTCAATGTCCTGACGCGAGATGATGGCGACGATCTTGCCTGTTTCGCTTAATTTTTTGGGAGATTTCGTGGCGGTGACCACTACCTGGTCCAATTGTCTTGTGATGGTGTCTGCTGCCTGTTGGGCAATAAGTTCACTGCTGCCGGCTGCCGACAGCATGAGAAGCCATAAATGTTTTTTACTCATTACAGTTGTGTTTTTAGCCTTTCACCCGAAAGCCTTGAATGATGAATTGACCCGGCAGGTCTTCTGGCTCGTGCTTTCACCGGCTGACCTTCCCGTCCGCCAGTTGGCGGGCAGTGGTTTGAAGTTTGCCGGAGTGGAGATGGCACTTACAGCTACGGGGATAGCGCCGGATTTTCACCGGACTTCCCTTTTAATGATCCGCCAGTAGGCGGATCAACCGTGATCGGCGTAAAGGTAGGAAGTGGAGCGTTAATAGGAAAATTTAAAAAAATTAACGCGGAAATGTTGGGTAATTTTGCCGCCTTGTTTTTGTAGATTAAACCAGTTCCTAATGAAGTATGAAGTGTATACTGACGTTGTAGCGTTAGATGATCTTAGTGAGTTTGATTTTATCAGCAATGGAAAAAAAGGTCCCATTCGTAAAAGAGTTGCCTTTACTGCGACAGAAATGGATAATGTCTACAACCTGGTTTTAGGAGATGTGGGAGAGGATGGAGAGATCGACGATCTCTCAGTTAGTGACAATGGCGACCGGAATAAAGTGCTGGCCACTGTGGAGGACATTGTGACATCCTATACTGACCGGTATCCGGAAAGGTGGATACTTTTTCAAGGAAGTACGGAGAGCAGGACCCGGCTTTACCGCATGGCGATCGGGTTGCACCTGGAAGAGTTGTCGGTCAGATTCGAGATTTGTACCTTTGTGGAGAAGCAATTGGTCCCTTTTTGTAAGAACATGGAAGTCAAGGGGTTTGTGATTAAGAGAAAAAAAGCGTAAATTTATCGTATGAAAAAGAAGGTGATAAAAGAAAAAAGCTGGGTATCCGAAAGAGGAATTACCTACACTATTAGCGATAGGCCAGCTAGAGGGACTAAAGACCCTTATGTCGCCAAAAAACTTGAAGAGGCAAACAAGCTGCTGCGTGAATTGAAAACCCCTCTGCCAAAGTGATTATCCATTCCGCAGCGCCTTCAGCAATTCTGAAAGCTCCGTAAACCTCTGCTCCCCCGAAAAGCTCTCCCATACCCACACAGTCTTATCACCTTCCTCCACACACACGCCTCCAGCTTCATCCGTCACTTCAAAACCTTCCCGTTGCAGCGCTCTCTTTGTCCAGAAAGCCGCCACTCCATTACCGGAGAACCCTATCTTTTTCAAACCACCGGAATGCATATGAAAGGTCCCCGTATGTTTGTCGAAAAGAATACCTTCTTTGTCAAATACGGTTTCGAAGGTTCCGTTGATCACCAGTTCTTCCGGAATACCCCGGTCCAGCCTCCCGCCTTTCTGAAGAAGCCAGAGTTCATCTGCCGCCTGTAACGCCAGGTCTAGCTCATGCGTGGAAAGCAGGATCCCTTTTTGCGTCGTTCTGGCCAGTTTGTGCAGCAACTGCATGATCTGTATCCTGCTAGGAAGGTCCAGGTGGGCCGTAGGTTCGTCCAGCATCATCAGCGGCGTGTCCTGCGCCAGTGCGCGGGCCAGCATCACCTTCTGGCTTTCGCCGTCGCTGAGCGTCCCTATTTTTCTGTTGGAATACGATGCGATACCTGTCATCTCCATGGCCCATGCGATAATGCGTCTGTCATCTTCGTTAAGCGTTCCCAGCCAGCCTGTGTAAGGATACCTCCCAAGCGCCACAAGGGAATAGACGGTGAGGTTGCTGTTGCGTATGGGATCCGTCAGTACAAGGCTGATCTTTTTGGCCAGCTGTGCCGGGCGCCTGTGCATGCCGCCTGTCTCTCCCATTATGTCGATGGCCCCGCCCAGCGAGGGCTGCAATCCCGCAAGGGTCCTCAACAGGGTGGATTTACCGGAACCGTTTGGTCCGAGGAGACAGATGAGCTCCCCGGGCCGGATGTCTATGGAGAGCGGTCCCGCAATGATGACATGAGGGCCCCGGCGGGAGCCGTATCCTGCCTGAAGTCCTTGTGTCTCCAATAAGTTCAGACCGCTGCTCATCCGTAAATATTTATATTGTTTTTACTGAGGACGATCCAAATCACGGCCGGGGCGCCTATGAGTGAGGTAATGATATTGATGGGAAGGATGGTCTGACTGCCGGGTAATTGCCCAATCACATCGCACAGCAGCATCAGGACGGTGCCGATCAGACAGCATCCGGGGATCAGTATGCGATGACTGGAAGTGGAAAAGATCGAGCGGGCCATTTGCGGGACTGCGATACCTATAAATCCGATGGGGCCGCAGAAGGCCGTGATGCTGCCAGCCAGCAGACTTGTGCTGCAAATAATGATAATACGGGCCCGTTGCGCCGTCACTCCCATGCTCCGGGCATAGTTCTCTCCAAGTAGCAAGGCATCCAGCATCTTGGAGGAAAGGAAAGAAAGAATAAGACCTGCCAGCGTCACAGTCCCTAAGATATAGAGCTGCGAACCCGTCACACCTCCCAGCGATCCAAAGGTCCATAGCAGATAATCCTTTACCAGCTCCGGTGCGCTGAAATACTGCCAGATATTTATAACGGACAGCGTAATGGTGCCGATCATTACACCGACGATCAGCATCATGACATTATTCCGGACAGTCTTTGAAACCACTACCACCAGCAGCATGATGCCGGCAGCCCCCAGACAGCCGGCGATGGTGATCAGCCAGCTTCCGGAGATACCCAGCTCTCGGATAGTATATAGCGTTGCGATATTACCTCCCGCCAGCATGACGGCGGCTACGCCTAAACTGGCGCCGGCAGTAACGCCCAGCACCGAAGATTCGGCCAGTGGATTGCGGAACAGGGTCTGCATCTGCAGACCGCTGACGGAAAGACCGCAACCCGCTATCACTGCCGTAAAAGCCTTGGGTATCCTTATCTGGTCGACAATGTATTGCCATGAGCTGTCCTGGCCCGGAAAAGAAAGAATGATCCGACCGACGGCCGGGAGAGGTATCCTCACGGGACCCAATGCTATATCCAGAAAGAATGCCAGCAACAGCAGCAGGAAAAGCGCCGCCAGCTTCAAACCTCTGTGACTTAATGTCCGGGATGGCATCATAGTAATTGCTTGTAATAGATAAGAGTATGATCAGGCAGGAGCTCGGGATGCAGGATGCTGATCATATCCTCCAGGATCAGGTGGGGATTTACCCCGCCGGATTCCCAATAATCATTGGACCCCAGGTCATTGGTCCTTTTGTTGCTGTTGTAAAGCCGGTCTGTCTTAAATGATTTGAAGCTGGTATAGCGTGTATCCCTGGACGCTACCTCCTGCCGGGAGTTATCAGGCCCTATATTCATCCAATAGTCGGCCGTCAATGCTTCCGGAGCCGCGGATTCGAAGCTAAGGGCCAGACTTCCGGTGCCCTTGATGCCGGCCCATTTATAGTCCCCTCCTGCATCCTTTATAAAATGGGCCATATAGCTGTCTCCCGCCGGAAGGTACCAGGTGCCTTTAAACGGCATTCCGATGATCACGCGGGGATGCGTTTTTGCCTTGCTGCCCAGCTGCACCAGATCGTCGTAAGCCTTTGCCACGCTGTCGAATTTTTTATTTACTACCGCTTCTTTATTTACAAAGGCCGCCATCAGCTTGACCCATTCGGCCTTGCCCATAGGAGTGGATTCCAGCCATTCTGCGTTCATAACAACGGGTATGCCTGCCCGCATCAATACCTTATACTGGCCGGTGCTGGCATCGGGGTTACTGCTGGCCATTAGCAGGCCAGGATGCATGGATATGAGCAGCTCATTATTCAGGTTGGCATCCATACCCACCTGCACGGTCTTGCCGGTCTTGATATTTGCCCTGACGATAGGAGAATTGACATATTGAAGGCTGCCCAATCCGATGATCCTGTCGGCGACGCCTGTGAAATCCGCTATCCCTATGTGCGTGGAGGACATGGCGACGATGGACGTCACAGGGATGGGGATCACCTGGGCATGGGGATGACCGGATGGGACAGCATGACCCCGCTCGACCAGGAGATATTCCAGAGTATCCGTCTTTCCGCCTTCCCGGTCCAGAACATGGACCAGCTTGTAACCGTCATAATAGTCGATGGTAAAGCCCTGCGCATATCTGATAACAGCCTTTGCCTGTGCAGTGTCGCTGTCCGCCGGCTGAAGGACGGGGGATGCATGCTGTTTGTCTTGTTGATCCTGACCGCATGAACAGGCGAATAATAAAATAATGCAATAAAAAAGCTTATTTTTTTCCATTGTATTTATATACATACTTTTCACCCGAAAGTCATGAATAAAATGAGTGATCCTGGCAGGTCTTCTGGCTTGTGCCTTCTCCGGCTGACCTTCCCGTCCGCCGGCTGGCGGACAGTGGTTTGAAGTTTGCCGGAGTGGAGATGGCATTTACAGCTACGGGGATAGCACCGGATTTTCACCGGACTTCCCTTTTAATCCGCATCGGGGGAACCAGCATCAACGCAAATGTAGTCTACAACAGGCGATTTATCGATACGCCTCCGAAATAATTTACCGTAGGCGCCGCATTGTAGTATCGCGCCGGTGGTGCAGCCGCATTGATGTCATTCCCCAGGCTGTAATGGGTGTTGAGAAGATTATCTCCGCCTGCATAGATATCCAGCTTCCACCTGGGGGCAAAGAACTTCCGATAGCCTATCCGGGCGCCCAGCAGATTGTACGATCCTGCATAGGCTGTGTTGCCATCGTTGAGGGCAATACGTTCGACATAGGTAAATGTGACATTGGTATAAAATCCGGGCTGCAGCAGGATGTCGGCGCCGGCGACCACCGTTTGCGGAGGCACGCTGGGCAGGCGGTTGCCTGAATAATCGTGCCCGCCTGTGGAGAAATCCTTGTAATGAAAATCATGCCAGGTGTGGCTCACCCATAGCCGTACGTTCCGGAAGAAGTTCCGGGGGGCATCGGCCAGCTGGTAGGAGACAAAGCTTTCTATGCCGTGCTGATCGGTGCCGCCGGCATTGATCGAATAACCTATGCCGTTGGAATCTATCCTTTGCACAATGGTATTGGACAGTTTAAAGAAAAATGCGTTGATGTCGAAATAGAGCTTGCCGTGAAAGAGATTCCCTTTTGTACCTACTTCATAATCGGTGCCGTCCTCCGGCTGCAGAGCGGGGCCCAGCAGCCCATTTGTCTTCTGTAATTCCTGTGCGGTGGGTGTGGAAAACCCCCGGGCGGCGCTGGCATACACAGCGAGGTCCGGTAATATCTTTTTCATGACTGACAACCGCGGGGCCAGCTTATTGGCGAAATGTATATTGTTTGTCACGGGAGGTACCATGGACGTCCGTGTCAGCTGTATGGTATTGCGATTAAAGCTGGCGCCCAGGGTCATTGTCCAGCCCGCGTCCAGTTTGAGGTCGGCCTGGGCAAAGAGGATGTATTGCCAGTTGCCGATGCGATCGTCTGTCTGTAAGGTGTCCTGTATGCCCAGTTTGTTGGCGTAATCACGCGTCTCGAAGAACCCTTTCTGCGCTTCTGCGCCGGCATTCACCTGGAGGCTGTTGTCCCCCAGCCGCGTCTTATATTGAAATACTGTACGGCCGCCAAAGTGGGGTTCCTGTCTTACTTCATAGACCCTGATCCCCGGGTTGCGAAAGTCGGTATATGCTCCATATACGGCTGTCGTATTCTGCCAGTGCTCGTCGAAATGATAAGTGCTGCTAAATCCTGCCGTAAAGTTCTTCTGAAAGATGGCCGCCCGGGCCTGTACGGCTCCCGGTTGAGTGCCGGATGGAGGACGCGCCTGTCTTGGATCTTTGAGATATTCCGCCAGGGTCAGCCCGCCAGGGGTCTGATAATACAGGTCGCTATAAAGGATGTAGGCATGGATGGACTGTTTTTCACTGGTTTTTACCTGTGTCTCCCAACTGGCGACGTCCCTTCGCATAGCTGTCCATACCCTGTAACCGTCGCTGTTCTGGTGAGTATAACTAAAGATATTCCGATGATCTCCGTCACCCATCCTGATATTCAGGTTGATATTCTGGGTATTCCAGCTGCCGCGTCCATAATCCGCGCTGACGCCTTTTTCCCAGACGGCAGGCATGCTGTTGATAAGGACGGCGCCCCCAATACCGGCGCCATAGAGACTACCCGCTGTCCCCTTGATGATCTCTACGGATTGGAAGTTGTAGAAACCCAGTTGGTTCAGATAGGTATTGCCTCCGGGGTCAGTCAGGGGTATCTCGTTCCAATAGATCTTGATATCCCTTACTCCAAAAGGACTGCGCAACGAGCTGCCTCTTATGTTCAGCCGGTAGCTGCCCGGAGAACGTTCTTCCATTCTTACGCCCGGATTGGTATTCATGGCCGGCAGGATGCTGCTGTTGCCAAAACGGTTGAGCGCGGCTTTGCTTACGATGTTCACAGGAGCCCCCACCTCCGCGAGCCTCCGATTTTGCTCATAAGCCCTGACCACGGCTTCCTGTAAAGGCCGGGTGTCCGACGAGTCCGAGAGAAAAGCGGGGGATGCGGTTTCCTGCGCCGATGTAAAACCATAGATCATAAGGATTACGGGGAGTAGGAATTTCTTCATTCTGATCGGATTTAAGCGTGGTGGTTACGAAGTTAGAACTTATCTTTAAAATCATGATGACTCACAAAAAGCTAAGTCTTTTTGATCTTACCATGATCGTGGTAAGCCTGACCATCGGTATGGGTATCTTCCGCACGCCCGTGGTGGCTGCCTCCAATACGGGCACTCCACTGATCTTTTTCCTGGCCTGGCTCATCGGGGGCCTGGTAGCCCTTTGCGGCGCCCTTACTTATGCGGAGATCGGCTCACGTTACCCCGTCACAGGAGGCTACTATAAAATATTTTCGTACGGATATCATCCTTCCCTGGCATTTGCCATCAATTGTATCATACTGGTGTCGAATGCCGGCTCCACCGCACTGGTGGCCGTCATTGGCGCGGAATATATCGGACATTTCTTTTTTGAAGGCCCCCCGCCGGAAATATTCAAGCAAGGGATTACCATCGGTGCGGTTGCGGTTTTTTATATTATCAACCTCCTGGGGATCAAGATGAGCAGCCGGGTACAGAATGCGCTCATCCTCATCAAGATCTCGCTTATCCTGCTGCTGCTCTTATCCGCATTTGGAACACACCCTACGGGAATAGCGCATGGGGCTGCCCCGGTGACGGAGGCGGTGACCTCGATGCCAGCCTTTTTCAAGGCATTAGGGGTGGGACTCATCGCGGTATCGTTCACCTATGGCGGGTATCAGCAGACCATCAATTTCGGAGGGGACGTGGCATCGCCTTCCCGTGTCATGCCCAAGGGTATTACCTATGGTATCACTATCATCATCATTCTTTACCTCTCCATCAATTTTGTATATGTAAAGGTCATCGGCTTTGAATCGCTCAAACATGCCGACTCCATCGCCGCGATTCTTATCAATCATCTTTTTGGTCCGATAGGGGAGAATATCCTGCGTGTGCTGATGTTCCTTTCCGTGCTGGCCTATGTCAATGTATTGCTGATGAGCAATCCCCGGGTGATGTATGCGATGAGCGAAGAGGGCATTCTGCCCGCCGCTTTTAAGGTAAGGACCCAACGTCATGATGCCATTATATGGTCGTTGACCGCCTTTAGTCTTGTCATCATTATTACGCTTTTATTTACCAGTGCCGTTGAGAAGATCATCAATTACACCATTTTCCTGGATTCCATCGGCATGTCCACCTCTGCCGCCTGTATCTTTATCTTGCGCAAAAGACGGGTAGGCGAGGAGGCGGGGAAAGGGGAGATCTACAGGATGAAGCTCTTTCCATTACTGCCCCTGGTCTTTATACTTGCCTATATCAGCGTCGCCACCAGCATCGTGCTGGACGACCCGCGCACGGCTGCCTATGGGGCGCTGATCTTTATCCTGTTCCTCGTGCTGTATTTTATTGTACGCAGGAACGGACCGAAGGTTCGTCGTCCGAAGGACAAATATTAGATCTTTCCGGGAAAAGGGTTATATTTTACAGAAGACCCTTTTCCCGGACATTACAGTAAATCGAAAAAGTAAACATGGACATCTCTTATATCATCAATGAATTGGGAGAGGACCGTAGCGGATATTTCAATGCCGTAGCCCCTCCCATCATCCAGACCAGCAATTTCAGGGTAGGGACGGTAGCCGAGCTGAAGGGGCTTTTCGACGATGAATACAGCGGTTATCTCTACAGCAGGGGGCTTAACCCCACCGTAGACATCCTTCGTAAAAAGCTGGCTGCCCTGGATGGGGCGGAAGACTGTTTGGTCTTCAACAGCGGGGCGGCTGCCATTTTCGCCGCAGTGCTGGCCAATGTCAGCGCCGGGGATCACATCGTCTCGGTAGAGCGGCCGTATACATGGGCGGCGAAGATGTTTGACAATGTACTTCCCCGTTTTGGCGTATCCACCACGTATATCGATGGTACACGGATCGAACACTTTGAACGGGCGATCCTGCCCAATACCCGGGTGATCTACCTGGAATCCCCCAATTCCTGGGAGTTCAAGCTGCAGGACCTTCGGGCCGTAGCGGAACTGGCTCGTGCTGAGAATATCATCACCGTCATCGACAATAGCTATTGTACGCCTTTTTTGCAGCGTCCTATCGAAATGGGTATCGATATTGCCATGCAGACGGCTACCAAGTATATTGGCGGTCATAGCGATACGCTGGGGGGAGTGCTCTCTGGTTCGGCATCGATGATAAAGAAGATATTCGATAGCGAATACCTCAACATTGGCAGCGGTATCCAGCCTTTCAATGCCTGGCTCCTGCTGAGAGGATTGCGGACGATGCCGGCCCGGCTGGAGCGTATAACCAATACCACCCGGCAAGTGGCGGATTTTCTCAAACAACATCCCCGGGTGGAGAGGATCCTGTTCCCTTTTGATGAGTCTTTCCCACAATATGAGCTGGCCCGGCGCCAGATGAAGGGGGCCTGCGGACTGTTGAGCTTTTATGTCCGGGCTACCCGTATGGACCAGGTCGTCCGCCTGTGCGAATCCCTGCGGCATATTATGATGGCCGTGAGTTGGGGCGGTCATGAATCGCTTATCCTTCCCCGCTGTGCTTCTCTCGACCCGGAGCAATTTGACCCTTCCAATAACGAACACCGTATGCTGCGGCTTTATACGGGTCTGGAGGATCCCGGCTATCTGATAGCCGATCTGGAGCAAGCTTTCTTAAAAGCATGGTAAAATAGAGTGGAAATAGGGGGGATTCTGTATTTTAGGGGCCGCTTATCAAAAAACAGTCCCGGGGTGGAGAAGTACTTTTAAATTTGTTGCATGACCATGAAAAAATTGCTGCTGGTGTGGTTTTTACCAGTATCCTTATTAAGTCACGTGAGCCAGGCCCAGGATAAATGGGATTTGAAGCGTTGCGTGAGCTATGCGCTGGCCAATAATATCTCCGTCAAGCAGGCGGATGTACAGGCAAGACTGGCAAAGCTGACGCTTGGTCAAAGCAAGCTTCAACAAATACCTACCCTTATTTTTGGTACGGGAGTGGGGATCAATTCCGGTAACTCCCTCAATCCCACCAATTATACCGTTAATAATACCACTTTTCTTTATAATAATTTCTCTCTTCAGTCAAGTGTCGTCCTATTCAATGGGTTCAACCTGCAGAATGTCATTGCAGCCAATCGGGCTGCCTGGCAGGCGGCGCTGGCCACTACGGATAAGACAAGGAATGACATTTCACTTAATGTCGCCAACGCCTATCTGCAGGTGTTGCTGGCCCGTGAACAGGCTGAAGCCGCCCGGGCAAAACTGGCGCTTTCCCAATCTCAACTGGAGATCACCCGCAAACAGGTGAAGGCCGGGACATTGCCGGAGCTCAATGCCGCGGAACTGGAATCACAGGTGGCCCAGGACAGCTCGAACTATATCAATCTTACGGGTACGATCCAGCAGAATGTGCTGACTTTGGAAGCTTATATGGGATTGGATGCCAGCACCCCTTTCGAGGTGGACAGTCCGCCCGTGGACGAAATACCCGTAGAAAAACTGGCCGACGTACAGCCGGAAGCAGTCTATTCCCTTGCGCTGACCAACCAGCCGCAACAAAAGGCGGATGCCTTTCAGATAGAAGCAAACCGTCACCTTGTAAAAGCAAATAAAGGGGCCATGTACCCGATGATATCGCTGGGAGGCAACATGGGGACGAATTATAATACGACCCCGGTCCCGCAATATCAGTCATCATTGGTTAAATTACCCCAACCGGTCAAGATCGGGTATGTACAGGGCTCCAATACACCTGTTCTGGTGGATAGTCTTACCACGAGCGTCTCTCATGACACCCATACACCTTATTTCAAACAGCTGAACTCCTACTTCAATCAATCGATAGGGATCAACGTCAGCATCCCCATCCTGAACAACGGCACCCTCCGCACCAACTATGCCAAATCGAAGCTCAACCTTCGTTATGCCGAGTTGCAGCGGGACCAGGACAACCTTACCTTAAAGAACAATATCTACCAGGCATACACGGCAGCCACAACAGCGCTGCAGAAATATGAAGCCAACAAGATCAGCGTGGCCGCATCGGGGAAAAGTGCCGACTTCGCACAAAAAAGATATGCTGTCGGCATGCTGAATACCATCGACCTGCTGACCAACCAAAATAATTTTTTTAACGCAAAGATCAACCTGCTTTCTTCCCAGTACGATTATGTGTTCAAGATGAAAGTGCTGGAGTTCTATAAAGGTCTGGGGATAAAGCTATCAAAAGAATAACCTGTTGTATTATGATGCGAGCTTGCGGCTGCATAACTCCTTTAAAATGACATTAACTCGTTATGAAAAAGAAAGCGCTTTGGATAATCATAGGAATAGTAGTGTTGATCCTCGTATTGGTACTGCTGAAAAAGGCAGGTGTGATAGGTAAGGAAGAGGGGACAAAAGTCTCTGCTGAAAAAGTAGCCCGTCGTAATATCACAGAGATCGTTACGGCCAGCGGCAAGATATATCCGGAAAAGGAAGTAAAGATCAGCCCTGATATTTCGGGCGAAGTGGTGGAACTGAACGTCCTGCAGGAAGGCGACAGTGTTCACAAGGGCCAGGAACTGGCCAAGATCTATGCGGATATTTATACGACCCAGCGTGATCAGGCCGCTGCCCAGATGGGCCAGCAAGAGGCCCTCGTCTCCAATGTGTCGGCTACGCTGCCTGGTCTGAAGACGGCTATGGAGACGGCTAAAAGGACTTTCGACCGGCAAAAACAGCTGCTGGACCAGAAAGTGATCTCCCAGTCCGAATATGAGGCTGCGGAAAGCGCTTACAGAACGTCCGAAGCGAATTATCTGGCTGCCGTGCAGACAGCAAGAGGAAATGTGGCGGGCGTTGCGAGCGCACGTGCCAATCTTGCCATTGCCGCCAAGAACCTCAGCCGTACCACGGTGGTTTCTCCCATCGACGGAGTCGTTTCCCTTTTGAGCATTAAGAGAGGGGAAAGAGTGGTGGGCAATTCAATGATGGCAGGTACCGAGATGATGCGGGTAGCGGACATGAGCAAGATCGAAGCCATCGTGGACGTTGGCGAGAACGATATCCCCAAAGTGCATCTGGGTGACTCCGCCCTTTTGGAAATAGACGCTTACAATAACCGAAAATTCAAGGGGGTCGTTACCCAGATAGCCAGCAGCGTAACTACGGCTGCCGGTGTTTCCACGACCACCGTATCCACCAACGACGTGACCAACTATAAGGTACATATCCGTCTCTCCCCGGACTCTTACAAGGACCTCATCGACCCTGCCAGACCTAAGTCTTTTCCTTTCCGTCCGGGAATGAGCGCAAGCGCGGACATTCAGACCCGTACGCATGTAAATGTGCTTTCCGTACCCATCAACTCAGTCGCTACACGGGAAAAGGGGACAGATAAAAGTGCGCAGACTGACGATAAGGATAAAAATACGGATGATAAGGATGCCGGTGACAGCAAGACCTCCACTTCAGCGCTGGGCGACCTGGATGTGGTGGCCTTTGTATTGCAACCTGGCGATACGGTGAAAAAGGTCATGGTAAAGACAGATATCCAGGATATCAATTACATCGAGATCGTGGATGGTCTTAAGGAAGGTGATCAGGTGATCACCGGTCCTTACAGCATTGTCAACAAAACGCTGAAAAGCGGAATGAAAGTGAAAGTAGTACCCAAGGACAAGTTGTTCGAGGGCAACAAGAACTAAAACGAAGGCAAGCATGCGCTTTGGAGTGATAGGTAGTGGCAGTTGGGCTACGGCATTAGCCAAGATCCTTACAGACAACAGGAACTCTATTAATTGGTGGATCAGACACCAGCATATCATTCGTCATATACAATCCCGGCATCATAACCCCCAGTATCTACCTTCGGTCTATTTTGACACGGGATTACTGACCTTAAATGATAATGTGAGCGAGGTGGTGGCCGCATCCGACTGCCTGGTGATCGCCGTTCCTTCCGCCTATGTGGCGGAAACCCTGCAAGTGCTGGATAAGACGGCCTTTCGGGGGAAAAAGATCATCTCTGCCGTCAAAGGCATACTACCCGAGCAAAACCTCCTGCTCAATGATTACCTGGAACGGGAGTTTAATACGGATATAGCTGATTATTACACTGTCATGGGCCCCTGTCATGCGGAGGAAGTGGCTGCGGAAAAGCTGTCTTATCTGACTTTTTCCGGCCAGGATGAAACCTCAGCGGCCGAGATAGCGTCCTATTTTACGACGGAATACCTCAATACAGTCATTAACAATGATATATATGGGGTACAGTACGCCGCGATCCTGAAGAATATCTATGCGCTGGGGGCAGGCATCGCTCACGGGCTTGAATACGGAGATAATTTTCTCAGTGTGCTCATCGCCAACTGTGCGGATGAGATGGCTGGTTTTCTCCTGAAGGTAGGCATCCGGCATATAGAGGTGGGCATACATGCGGAAGAAGACCCCCTATCGCACCGGAAAAGCGCGAATTATGCGGCATCCGTTTATCTGGGCGATCTGTTGGTGACCTGTTATTCCCTGTTCAGCCGGAACAGGACCTTCGGGAATATGATCGGGAAGGGTTATTCTGTCAAAGCTGCCCAGCTGGAATTGAACATGGTTGCGGAAGGATATAATGCCAGTAAATGTATCTATTTGATAAACAAGGAAATAAAAGCAGAAATGCCCATTGCGGCCACCATCTACCGGATCCTTTGGGAAAATGTTAAAGCCGCGGATGGATTTAAACAAATTGAACCGTACCTTGTCTAACAATTGTAAACATTAATTATATGCCTCTTTCATTTCAGGGATTCGGAGCCATGGCCATTCTGGGAATGGTGCTCATCCTCTCGGCGGTGCAGGGCATACATTACCTGAAAGACAGGTTCCACAGAAAATAAGCAGTTAGTTCTTTTCTGCTATTTCTTTCAATTTTTCCAAAGCTTTTGGCCAGGCATTCATAAAATAGTCCACAAAGTCTTGTGGGATATCTCCCCGCAGGTGGACGATCAATTCCGTCCGTTGGTTGATGGTCCGCAGCGTATAATCTTCCGAGGCTGTCGCCCATTTTTTTGCTTCCTCGCTGTCGAGGTCTTCCACTCCTTTATTGATGATACCCTGGTGCTGGAAAGACATGTACTCGTTGGGTCTGTTGTCGGTGATAGTGGATACCATGCCCGAGTCTTCATTGCCGAGGAATAGTACTTTACTGCCTTTTTTCCAGTCCGTTTTTACCCTTGAGCCTTCGCCGAATGGGGCCGTCCATTGTCTGTATGTAGCATCGGTCCAAAGCGCCGCCCATACCTTTTCTCTTGGGGCATCGATTGTGATCCTGAATTCTTTTTCCATGGTTTGTTTTTGTAAGCGTAAAGTTCAGATAGTTTTTAAGGAGTAAGGGGATGGGATTGGGACGATCTGGAGGGGTATTTGCGACAGTTCACAATTTTTTAATACAGCGGGTCCACTATGGCGGGTTAGCTTTAGGACTATTAACAGAAAGCTATGAACCGTCGTGAATTATTAAAGCGGGCCGGGTTGCTGGGGTTGTCAGGCGCTGGTCTTCGCAGCCTTGCTATCGAACCTGAAGGCGTTGTCGTCAGCGTTCCAAAGAAAAGAGCCCTTCGTTTTGCTCACCTGACAGATATCCATATCGAGCCGGAGCTTAGAGCTGCGGAGGGACTGGCCGCCTGTCTGCACCATTTGCAATCGCAAAAAGATGCGCCTTCCTTTATCTTCAGCGGCGGGGACTCCGTATTCGATTCGTTAAAGGCGACAAAGGACAGAGTGGAATTGCAATGGCGGTTATGGCATGAAGTGTGGAAAAAAGAAAACTCTCTTCCCGTAGAGTATTGCATCGGCAATCACGACTGCTGGGGCATGGGTGAAAAAAGCGATCCGCTGTATGGAAAGAAGTATGCCCTGGAGAAAATGCATCTTGATAAGACTTATCGCAGCTGGGACAAGGCCGGCTGGCATTTCATCGTGCTGGACAGCATCCATCCCAAACAGGATGGCAGCTGGTATACCATCAGGCTGGATGACGAGCAGTTTGCCTGGCTGGAGAACGATCTGACCGTTACGCCCGCCGACCGGCCTGTGATGATCATCTCCCATGCTCCTATCCTGTCGGCAGCCGTGCTGGCCGTGGACAAGCAGGTAAAGGACGAAGAGGGGTATGTGCTGGGGGGAGGCAATATGCATACAGACGCTGCACGGATCATCGGTCTTTTTGACAGGCACCCCAATGTTCGTCTCTGTCTGAGCGGTCACATCCATCTCAACGAACAGGTGACCTACAATGGCGTCACTTATATCAGCAATGGAGCGGTCAGCGGCAATTGGTGGAATGGCAAACATTTCCGCACCGATAATGGATATGCGTTGGTGAACCTCTACGTAGACGGCAGTTTTGACAATGAATATTTCACCTACGGATGGAATGATACTGCGCGCTAAGTATGTTCTTCAAAGAAAAGGTCTGAGGCGATACCATCCGCCAGCAGCTTGCCTTCCCGGGTCAATACGAGCCGGCGGTCCTGCTCAATGATCTTTGCCTCATGGATGTAGCGTTCTGCCTGTCTATGCAGCACCACGGCTTTCTCTTTCCCGAATCGTTGCGCCACATGATCCTGGTCGCAGCCTTCCATCGTACGGAGCGATATCATGATATATTCATTCAGCTGTTGAGTTGGAGTGAGTATTTCTTTTTCCGACGGAGGGGGATCGCCATGTATGTAGATAGCATTGTTCGCCACATTCCACTGCCGGGAGGACATGCCATCGTATGAATGGGCGGAAGGCCCAAGTCCAAGATAGGGCTTGCCTTGCCAGTAAGCCGTGTTGTGCCGGCTGCGCCGCCCGGGTAAGGAAAAATTAGATATCTCATAGTGTTCATAGCCGGCTGCCGCCAGCAGGTCCATCAACAGGAGGAACTGGCGAGCCTGGTCTTCCTGACTGACATCTTCTTTTTTGTGTTGCCGGATCATTGTATCCAGAGCTGTCCGGGGCTCTACGGTCAATGCATAGCAGGATAGATGAGGAATGTTCAATTTCAGCGCCATCGAGACATTCTTTTCCCACCGGGCGTCCGACAGCCCCGGTGTTCCATAGATCAGGTCGATGCTGATATTGTCCAGCCCTGCTTCCTGCGCGTCACGGATACTTTCTGCCGCCTGCCGGGCGTTGTGTACCCTGTTCATCCACTGCAGATCCTCATCAAAAAAAGATTGAACGCCGATACTAAGCCGGTTGACCCCCTGGCGTTTCCAGCCGGCCAGCTTTCCGGGCGACGTCATATCGTCCGGATTGGCTTCCAGGGTGATCTCCACCCCCCTGGCTATCGGGAATAAGGAATGTGCTCTATCCAATATCCGACCCAGCTCTTCCTCCGTAAGAAGGGAAGGGGTGCCTCCCCCCAAATAAATGGTGTCTACCTCCTCCCGGGCGATATAATCCTTCCTTGTCTCCATTTCTTTCAATAAAGCGACAATAAAATCGTTCTTCTGACGAAGAGAAGTGGAAAAGTGAAAGTTGCAGTAATGACAGGCCTGCCTGCAAAATGGGATATGAAGATAAATTCCTGCCATGCGGTTTGCTTAACTTTAACGGACGAATGCGAAGTGTAAAATTACGAGGATATGCCCTTATCGCGGTCGTATTATTCATCGCCTGGAAAAGTTCGGCGCAATATCCCCTGCATATCCAATCCGTAGATAAGGATTCGCTGTTTATTCATAAACAACTGGGGTTATCCAGCTCCTTCAGGAACAAAGATGTCTGCGCGGAGTATATTTATACCTTACCAGTTCTTCTTCAGAGCAAAGGGTATTTGACGGCCAGCGTAGACAGCATTGGCAACGACTCCACGGGCACCACGATCCGGCTGTATGTCGGCGAGGTGTATCGGTGGACCCGGATCGACGTCAAGGGGGTGGACCCGGCCCTGTTGTCGGCCGTCGCCTGGAATGATAAATATTTTTCCCACCGTCCGCTGGATTTTAAACAATTCCAGGCCCGTCAGCAGCAACTGCTCGACTTCCTGGAGAACAACGGGTATCCTTTTGCGAAGGTCAGCCTGGACAGCGTTATGCTGGGGGCCAACGGGGAGGTGTCTGCGAAATTAAAGGTTGAAAAAGGCCCTTTATATCACGTCGACAGCATCCGTCTGTATGGCACAGGCAGGATATCCAATGAATTCATGCAACGCTATCTCAACCTCGCCAACGGTAGTATTTATAAAAAAGAGCGGCTTAACGCCATCAGCAAAAAGATCCTGGAGTTACCCTATATACAGGAACAGCAGCCCTGGGACCTGACCATGTTAGGTACGGGAAGCGTCGTGAACCTCTATCTTAAGCCAAAAAAAAGCAGCCAGATCAATGCCCTGGTAGGCTTTCTTCCCAGCAGCGACCCGTTGCTGGGTAACAAGATCCTGGTGACGGGCGAGGCGACGGTGAACCTGAAGAATGCCCTAGGCGGCGGGGAAACCATTGGGCTTAACTGGCAGCAATTGCAGGCCGGTTCGCCGCGGCTGAACCTGGCATTCCAACAGCCTTATCTGTTCCACTCGCCTTTTGGCATCAATACTTCTTTTGATCTATACAAGCAGGATTCATCCTTTATCAATGTCAACATGATGTTAGGGGTGCAGTATGCTTTATCGGCAAACCAGACTGGTGCAGTGTTCATCCGGGACATGATCTCCAGCCTGCTAAACGTGGATACCCTCCAGGTAATATCTTCCCGTGCCCTGCCTGCCATGGCTGATATCCGGGCCGTCAGCGTCGGATTGACCTATGAGTTTAATAATACGGACTATCGCTTTAACCCCCGTAAAGGCAATGAACTGCAGTTCATGGGATCGGTGGGTACAAAAAAAATAAAAGAGAACCCCCAGATCGTAAGGCTAAAAGACCCTTTTGACACCACCTTTTCCTATGCTTCTTTGTATGATACGGTCAAGCTCAATTCCTATCAGTTCCTGCTAAAGACGTCAGCGGCGCATTATTTTTCGCTTTCCCATGCTTCTACCCTGAAATTTGGATTTAACGGCGGTGTTTATAATAGCCCTACTACTTACAGGAACGAACTTTTCCGGATAGGCGGGTACAAGCTGCTGAGGGGATTTGACGAAGAGAGTATCCTGGCCTCGCAATACGTTGTAGGGACCCTTGAATACCGGTATCTCATCGGCCTGAACTCTTATATGTTCACCTTCCTGGATGGAGGCTGGGCAAAGAACGCAGTGGCGGGCTATGGGCTTAACAACAGCTTTTTGGGGTTTGGTCTGGGGCTGGCCTTTGAGACAAAAGCCGGTATTTTTAATATATCCTATGCCCTGGGCAAGAGGGATGACACCAAGCTCAATTTCCGGGATGCAAAGATCCATTTGGGGTATGTGAGCTTTTTTTAAAATCAAATGATACTTTTGTGACCGTTATAACCAATATGCTTTTGAAACTTGTTTTTCTCCTTTTTCCATGCCTTTTGTTCTTCGGCAATTTGTTTGCTCAAACCGATACGGCTGTTCCCCCTGCACAGCAGGTCCGGGACACTTCTCTGGCGCCCATACATCATCAGGCCGTTCGCTCCGACTCTGCGATCAGGGCGGATTCCATTGCCAGGGCCATACGGCGTCATCGTCGTGATAGCCTGCGAAGGGATAGTCTGCGGCGCGATACAATGACCCGGCATGATCCTGCCGCCATACCCGTTGCGGCACCCCGGCCCGACAGCACGCTGACGTCCACACCGCCGCCCGCGAAAGATAAGGGGCCCGAAGCCATTGTTTATTGGAAACATGCCCTTGCCGTCAACCCGTATTTTAATTTTACGGGCAAACCCGTGCAGCAACCTTTCCAGCCGTACAAACCTCATTCGAAGGACAGCCTTTTCTACCTGCTGGTAGGGATCCTCTTTTATTTCGCATTGATACGTATTTTTTTCGAGAAATATTTTTCAAACCTGATGACGCTGTTCTTCCGGGCGTCGCTGCGACAGCAACAGATACGGGAACAAGTGCTGCAAGCACCACTGCCTTCATTACTATTGAACATACTGTTTATCATTGCCGGCGGATTGTATGCCTGCTTCCTATTGTATTATTCCAGGTTTACGCCCGGCATCAACTTCTGGATACTTTATCTGGATTGCATCGCAGGTCTGGCCGTTATTTATCTGGGAAAATTCCTGATCCTGAAGTTTTGCGGCTGGGTTTTTAATATTTCCAGGGCCAGCGATACCTATATTTTTGTGGTGTTCCTCGTAAATAAAATGCTGGGAATTTTCCTGCTGCCTTTCTTGATCCTGATCACTTTTTCGGGACCTCAGGCCCGGGAGATCTTTATAACTATTTCAGTTGTAATGATTTTTATAATGTTGATCTACAGGGTGATAGCGGCTTACAGGCCTGTAAGAAATGAAATAAAACTCACTCCGTTTTACTTTTTTTTGTACCTTTGCGCCTTCGAAATAGCACCCCTGCTGTTGATTTACAAGGTGTTATTATCTTATTTGGAAAAAGTGTAACTTTACAAATCCAAGGGGAAAACACAAATGATTAAAAACGGGGATAAAAAAAGGATTTTAATCACGCAACCCAGACCTGAGACAGACAAGTCGCCGTATTTCGAACTGGCCAAGAAGTACGACGTGGAGCTTGCTTTTCATCCATTCATTCGTCTGGAACCCATTTCTGCCAAGGATTTCCGGAAGCAAAAGATCGACATTACGCAATATACTGCCGTGATCTTCACCAGTCGTAATGCCATCGATCATTTTTTCCGTATTTGTGAAGAGATGAAGGTCAGCGTTTCGCAGGATACCAAGTATTTCTGTATTACGGAAGCCGTGGCCCTTTATCTCCAGAAGTTCATCCTGTATCGCAAACGGAAAGTTTTTTATGGCGCGGACGGATTGAACAAAAGCATGTTCGACGTCATCAACAAACATAAGGAGAACGAGAAATTCCTTTATCCCTGTTCTGAGAATCAGCAGGACAACGAGATCATCAACTGGCTAAAGCACAATAATTGTGGATTCGCCACCCCGTTCATGTATCGTACGATCAGCAATGATGTAAAGATAGTCCTCGATCAGAGCGAGTACGATATCATCTGTTTCTTCACGCCCAGCGGCGTCAAAAGCCTCTTTGATAATTACCCGAAGTTCAAACAGAACGGGACCAAGATCGGAGCTTTTGGCAACAACACCTCCAAGGCTGTGGAAGATGCCGGGCTCACGCTGGATATCAAAGCTCCACAACCACAGGCGCCATCCATGGTATCTGCCCTCGAGAAGTACCTGGCCGTGGTGGGGAAAAAGAAGTAATCAACTTTCCGGACATTTTCTGGCTTGAAGCTTGTAGATTGCAAGCTGTAGCAATTTTATGAACAGACTCTCCCAGGAGACCAGCCCTTATTTATTGCAACACGCCCATAACCCGGTGGATTGGTATCCCTGGGGTGACGAAGCTTTACAAAAGGCCAGGGCCGAGGACAAACCCATCCTGGTGAGTATCGGCTATGCTGCATGTCACTGGTGTCATGTGATGGAAAGGGAAAGTTTCGAGAATGAAGAGACGGCTGCTTTTATGAACAGGCATTTCGTCAATATCAAGATCGACAGGGAAGAACGTCCCGACCTGGACCACATCTATATGGAGGCTGTGCAGGCCATTACAGGCAGTGGGGGCTGGCCGTTAAATGTATTCCTTACGCCGGAAGCTAAGCCCTTTTATGGGGGGACTTACTTTCCTCCCCGCGCCATCTATAACAGACCCTCCTGGAGGGATGTTCTGAAAGCCATCACTGATTCCTTCCGGGAGAAAAGACAGGAGATAGAACAGCAGGCTCAAAGTCTCACCAGCCATGTGGCTACTACGGGTTCTTTTGGCGTGGGCGAACGCGCATCTCATCCGGATGAGGGGATCTTCAATAAAGGTACGCTCCGCCAGATCTATGAGAGCCTGATGGCTATGGCCGACAGACAGGAAGGAGGTTTTGGAAGAGCCCCCAAGTTTCCGCAGACCTTTTCCATCCAGTTCCTTCTGCATTACTATTACTTTACAAAGGAGGAGGCGGCCCTGCAGCAGGCCTGTCTCAGCCTGGAGAAAATGATACGGGGCGGTATATACGATCAACTGGGAGGAGGTTTTGCCCGTTATTCCACGGACGAAAAATGGCTGGTCCCCCATTTCGAGAAAATGCTTTATGACAACGCGTTGCTGGTCATTGTACTCAGCGAGGCTTACCAACTCACCCGCAAGGAGGTATATGGGGAGGTCATCCGGCAGACCATGGAATTTATCCAACGGGAATTATCCGATGGCAATGGAGGTTTTTATTCGGCGCTGGATGCTGACAGCGAGGGGGAAGAAGGCCGTTATTACGTATGGGATAAAGCGGAGATCGACAGCGTGCTGGGAGAGGACGCCCCAGCCTTCAATGACTTCTATGGGGTTACGCCAGAGGGTAATTGGGAGGGAAAGAACATCCTCACCCGGCCCGGCTCCCTTTTGCCGGAAGATCCACGGTTGGAGAAGGCCCGGCTTCGCCTGCTTGAACACCGGGAGAGACGGGTGCATCCGGCGTTGGACGACAAGATCCTGCTGGGCTGGAATGTCCTGATGAATATTGCCTGCTGCAAAGCCTATGGAGCATTGGGGGAGGAGCAATATAAAGCCTGGGCGGTACAGAACATGAACTTTATCTTTCAACATTTGAAAGGCAAGGAGTTATATTTTTTTTATCACTCATATAAATCAGGACAAGCCAAATTCCCCGCTTTTCTGGATGATTACGCAGGACTGGCGGCTGCGTTGATCCAACTGCAAGAGATCACAGGCGAAGCGGATTATCTGATTAAGGCTAAGGAAGTTATGGAATTTACGATCCAAAACTTCACCGAGGAAGAGACGGGCTTCTTCTTTTTTTCTCACAGGGATCAACGGGATCTTATTGTCCGGAAAAAGGAGATCTATGATGGGGCGACGCCTTCGGGAAATTCCCTGATGGCCTTCAACCTGGCGTATATGTCTATTATATTTAATGAGACTGCCTGGCGAGAACGGGCGATCCGGATGGCTGCGTCACTCAGCAGACCCGTAACTCTCTATCCGGGGAGCTTTGGAATTTGGGCAACCCTGTACCAGGCCTTTACGTATAATATTCCGGAGATCGTACTCACCGGCAGGCAGCCGGAAAATACCCGGAAAGAGCTTTTGCGACAGTTCATCCCCTACCGGGTATTCCAATCTGCCAGCGTAAATAACCCCCTGTTCCCTTTATTGTCGGAAAGGTCGGTGAAAGACTTTCCGCAGATCTTCCTATGTAAAGAGTATACTTGTCAACTCCCTGTAAATGAAGTGACTGCGCTCATCCGTCTCCTCGAAAATGTGCAAAAATTCAGCCCTTGAACGTACAATAAGTCCAACATGCCCGGCGTTAATATTATTAGCGTCTTGGAAATCGAAGACTTCGTCTTGTATTTGAAAAGACATTTTTTATAGAAAAAAGACAAGGTTTTATCCGTCCTTTGAAATGCGAAATATCTGCTTAAGCCATTGGGGATCATAATGGTAAGCGGCAAAAGACATTAATATCCGGATGAAAGCTTTGACTTTCAAAAAATTAATTTTAAACTTGTAGCGAGATGTTGTCAAAAGATTTTTTTTGCCCAATACCCTTTAATATTATGAAAATGAAAAACCTATCCACTCTGACGGCCTTGTCCGCTCTTATGCTGATGGCCGCATGCGGAAAAATAGGAAAGTCCCACAAAGGACTCCCCGATGACGGGCAGTTGCATGGCGTTTCTCCTGCAAGTGCCTATAATCTATCCAAGCCCCCCGGCATGGTGTATATCCCGCCCGGAACCTTCCACATGGGGCCCAGTGATGAAGACATCAACTACGCGTATACTGCCAGGAACAGACAGACTTCCATCAATGGTTTCTGGATGGATGCTACGGAGATCACTAACAATGAATACCGTCAGTTTACCAACTGGGTGCGGGATTCTATTGCCGCTACCCTGATGCAGTATGGCAAGGATGTCGACGGTCATTTCCAGATAGACTGGAAGAGGGCTTCCACCATCAAATGGGGAGACAAGGCCACGATCGAGAAGATCGATCAGTTGATCGTAACGCCTGAGAACCGGATCTTTGGCAAAAAGGAGATCAATGTTAGCAAGTTGAAATACCACTCTGAAACATTTGACCTGAAAGAGGCTGCCCAAAAGATCAATGAAGGCAAGCCCCGCTCGCAGTTCATCCGCCCGAAAGATGTGCCCGTCTATCCCGATACACTGGTATGGATCCGTGATTTCAGCTATTCCTATAACGAGCCGATGACCAAGCGGTACTACTCGCACCCTGCTTTTGGAAATTATCCTGTAGTGGGTGTAAACTGGAACCAGGCTACGGTGTTCTGCGAATGGAGGACCCGTTATCTGAACTCGTTCCTGGAAAAGAAGCATATGGCCACCGAGTCGGACTTTCGTCTACCTACGGAGTCTGAGTGGGAATATGCGTCCCGCGGCGGCCGTTCGCAATCGATGTTTCCCTGGGGTAACTATTACCTGAGAAATAAAAAAGGCTGCTTACTGGCAAACTTCAAACCTGGCCGTGGTAACTACCCGGAAGATGGGGGATTCTACACGGTGCGTGCCGATGCTTACTGGCCCAATGATTTTGGTCTGTATTGCATGGCTGGCAACGTCGCGGAATGGACCTCTTCTTTCTATTATGAAGGGTCTTACAACTTCCAGCACGACATGAACCCGGATATCCGTTGGAATGCTAAAGATTCTGACCCTCCCCGTATGAAACGCAAGGTAATACGCGGCGGCAGCTGGAAGGATGTAGGTTATTTTCTGCAGACGAGTACCCGTACTTATGAGTACCAGGATACCGCCAAGTCATACATCGGGTTCCGGTGTGTGATCGATCTGCCGCCTACATTGACCAACAACCGTAGGTAAAACTGGCAATTTTTTCAGAAAAAATTCGTTTTGATTTTGAGAACCTAAAAAATCAATAGGAACTTTTTTTCCATAACCCTTTTAAAATCCCTTTCAAAACACTTAAAAATTTAAACTATGAGCGCTGGTGTATCTAAATCTACCGAAAGACTGATAAACATTATAGTGTGCGTAGGTGCGGCTGTCGTAATCTTCGGGGCCTTGCAAAAGATCCTGCACACGAAACTGGCCGACTTCTTTTTGACCGCAGGTTTGTTGACCGAGGCCCTGATATTCCTCGTGTATGCCTTCTTACCCCCTCCCGGAGGTGAAATGCATGCCCTGGTGGAAGCTCTGCCCAAACTGGCCGGCGGCACCAGCGGTAATCCTGCCCTCGACAAGATGGACAAGATGCTGCATGAAGCCGACATCACTCCGGCTAACCTCAATCGCCTGAGCGAAGGTTTCAAGAAATTCGGTACTACCGTAGAAAAGATCAGCGATGTATCCGGCGCTCTGGCCGCGACGACTGATTACACCAACAAGACAAAAGAGGCTGCACTGGCCCTGGATAGCATGAAAGGCGCATACCAGAACGCTACCAATACCATTTCCAGCTTTAACGCTGCCGCTGAAGGCACAAAGCAATTCCATACACAGGTGCAGGTGCTGACCAAGAACCTGGGCAGCCTTAACGCCATCTATGAACTGGAACTGCAGGACACCAATAACCACCTGAAAGCTATGAACAGCTTCTATGGCAACCTGGTGAAAGCATCCGAGACGATGCAAGGCAGCGTATCCGACGCTAAGAAAACACAGGAACAAATTGCCCTGCTCGCTAAGAACCTGGGTAACTTGAACCATGTTTATGGCAACATGCTGAGCGCAATGCAAGGCCGCCAGTCCTAAAATCATGATATCTACCAGCCCGTTTTGTCCGGAGCACCATTATGAAAAACTACAATTTGGAAAAAAAATAATTTACTGACCCATGTCTTTACCAAAAGAACCGCGGCAGAAGATGATCAATATGATGTATTTGGTGCTTACAGCCCTGCTGGCACTGAATGTATCAGTGGAAGTGTTGAACGCCTTCAAGACCGTGAATCACAGCATAGAAGGTTCCAACGCAGTTGTAACCGACAAGAATAAACAGACGTACGAGCAATTCAAGGCCGCCGAAGCTGATCCGAAAACGGCTGAAAAGGCTAAGCCCTGGGCCCCCAAGGCCTATGCCGCTCAAAAGCTCTCAGCTGACCTGTGCGGCTATATCGAAGGTCTGAAGAACCAGCTCATCGAGGAGTCCAACCCCCAGATGAAGGACGGCAAGAAAGAATTCACCGAAGGCAACCTGGATGCCGCCACTCGTATCATGGATACAAAGGGTGAAGGCGCCAAGCTGTATCAGAGCCTTGCCGATTATAAAACCAATCTGCTCAAACTGCTGGACCCTTCCAATTATCCTGACCAGCCGGATAATATAAAGGAAGACCTGCGTAAGGATAAGGCCCTGTTTGAGAAAGAGCTTCCCCTTGACCTGAGCGTACCCAAGTCCGAATCGGGTAATGCGGCTACCGGCAACATTCCCAAGGACTGGACGATCAACTATTTCCACATGACGCCGACCATCGCAGGTCTGACCATCCTCAGCAAATTTCAGAGTGATGTCAAGAACTCCGAGTCACAGATCATCGACTATCTGCATAAGAAGATTGGTGAAGTGAAGGTGGTGTATGACCAGTTTAAACCCCTGTTAGGTACCAATGCTACCTACCTCATGCCAGGCGATGAGCTGGAAGTTACGGCCGGTATCGGCGCCTACAGCAAGGATGCCCGGCCTGAAATAACCATCAATGGCGCTCCGCAGACATTGAATGGAGATGGTATTGCTGATTATAAAACAAAGGTCAGCGCTACCGGCACTGTTAATGTAAAGATCAAGTATACCAAGCCCGATGGTTCTACAGAAACAATCGACAAAGCTGTAAAATACACCGTAGGTCAGCCTTCCGGCGCCTCCGTCTTCCTGGAGAAGATGAACGTTCTGTACATCAAGGAAGACAACCCCGTGAAGATCTCCGGTGGTAGCGTAGGCCGTGAAAAGGTATCGGTACGATTCACCAATGGTGAGATCACCCATACCGAAGGCGATAGCTGGAACGTTGTTCCCACTACCCCCGGTGAAGGCAAGATCATCGTGACTGCCGAAGGTAAGGTCACCGAGTTCCCCATGCGGGTGAGATACCTGCCGGACCCCACCGGATTCGTAGGCGCCAAGAAAGGGGGAGCCATTTCCTCCGCTGAATTCAAAGCTATCGGCGGACTCCTGGCCAAGCTGGAAGGTTCCGAATTCCAGTCCGCCTTCAGGGTCGTCAGCTATAAGCTGGCAGCTATTGGCGGAAATATCCCCCAATATCAGGAAGCCGTCAACGAAGGCCCCCGCTGGGGTGGACAAGCGGCCGGCATTGTACAACGCGCTTCCCCGGGTACGAACATCTTCTTTGACGCCATCAGGGTTGTGGGTAAGGACGGAAGAACAAGAGAACTGCCTCCAATGGTGTTTAATTTGAAATAAAGATTTTCTGAAGACCTGCCCGCTTTGCGGGCAGGTCCTATAAAACAAAGAATAATGAAAAAGCATTTTATCAGATTATGCTTGCTGGCGCTCGTGGTTGCATTGGCAGCCGGGACAGCTGATGCGCAGACGAAATCCAAACCGCGGGGTAAAGCTGTAAGAGGCAAGACTACCAAAGGCAAAACCACCACGAAAAGTCAAGGCGGTAACAACACGGCCGTTGCCCCTGTAAAGGATACGGTAAAACCAGCACCCCTTCCGCTGGCGGATATCAAGCTGGACACGCCCCGCAAGTCCCTTCGTAATGACGCCATCATCGAGCGCAATCTGGTAAAAGACCGCACTCCCCTCGCATACGAGAATATCCGCGAGGATGATGCCGTATATCGCCAAAGAGTATGGAGGGAAATAGACGTTCATGAGAAAATGAACCTCCCCTTTGTATACAAGGCGACGGAAGACAACGGTAACCAACGCTTCATTTATATTCTGCTCAACGGGATCAAGGCGGGTCAGATCACGGCCTTCGACGCGAACGTCGACGACCGGTTTACCACGCCAATGACCTTCCAGCAGATAGCCAACGGTCTTGTAGGCCAGCCCAGGGTCCTTCAGATCCCTGACCCGGTACTTGACCCGGATGGTTCCAAAGGCATCATGAAAGACACCACCATCACGGAGGAATTCAACCCGGATGCCGTAGAGAGGTACCAGATCAAAGAAGAATGGGTATTTGATAAAGAATCTTCCCGTCTTCATGTTCGTATCCTGGGTATCGCACCGGAGAAGACTATCCTTAATCCGGATGGCAGCTTCCGCGCCGTGCTTCCCATCTTCTGGGTATACTACCCCGAGATCCGGCCCATCCTCGCCAAGTATGAGGCGTACAACGGTAAGAACTTCGGCGCTCGCATGAGCTGGGAAGAGCTGTTTGAAAGCCGTATGTTCTCCAGCCGTATTATCAAGTCCACTGTAGACAATCCCGGCGACCAGTTCATTGCCGGCTATATCAGGGACCCAATACTCCAACTGTTGGAAGGCGAGAATATCAAAGAGAAAATATTCAATTACGAACAGGATCTCTGGTCGTATTAAAAAGGGTGACGCGCAAGGCAAACCCAGTCAAAATAGCTAAGGGGTGTCGTAAAAATACGACACCCCTTTCTTTTGGGGGTATCCACTTAGTACCCGGCTGTAACTACCTTAATAAATGATTAAAAATTAAGTAGTTAGTGTGGATATCTTTTTTCCCAAAATACCCAAAAGCGGGTATTGTTAAATAAAATTGTTTTACTATTTTTACACTGGTTTTTCATAGGATATTGGATTTTAAAAACGGGGCTGGATGTCTATCCGGGCCCCTTTTTTTTTATAGATGAACCTGCTGCGCATTTACGCAAGAAAAAAGGGCGATTTTACTTGTTCTCGCCCCTTGCAGGATCAAAATGAGCCTTTACCAGTCTGGCTTTTGCGCTGCCGATGACGGCGGCAATCTCCTCTTCCGTCAGTTGTTTGATCTTATTCACGGACCGGAATTCTTTCAACAGCAGGTCGGCGGTTCGCCGGCCAATGCCCTGTATCTGTTCCAATTCATTGGTGAAAGTGCCCTTGCTTCTTTTCTGTCTGTGAAAGGTGATACCAAACCGATGGACCTCATCCCGGATGCGACGGATGAGCTTTAGGCTATCACTGCTATAGGGTAGCTTGATCGACTCGGTATCGCCAGGGAAAAAGATCTCCTCTTCATTCTTCGCCAGACCCACTACGGTCATCATACCTGTAAGACCAAGTTCGGTGACGCTTTCCATGGCTGCCCCCAACTGCCCCTTGCCTCCGTCGATGATCACCAGTTGAGGGAGAGGTTGTTGTTCGTCCAACAGCCGCCGGTAACGCCGGTGCACTACCTCTTTCATCGTTGCAAAGTCATTGATGCCTTGCACGGTCTTCACATTAAAATGGCGATAATCCTTTTTGCTCTCTACCCCATCCCTGAAACAGACCATGGCCGACACAGGATAGCTCCCCTGGAAATTGGAGTTATCAAAGCATTCAATGTGTACAGGCAGCTCCGAAAGCTGAAGGTCTTCCATTAGCTGATAGAGTACTTTCTTTCGCTCATCCAGCGTCTTGCCTTCCAGCTGAAGTATCTTCTTTTTACGCAACTCCTCGCGGAAGTAACCTACGTTCTTCTCAGAGAGGTCCAATAATTTTTTCTTATCCCCGCCTTTCGGCACCGTCAATACAATGCCCTCCTCGGGATATTCTATAAGGAAGGGAAGGATGATCTCCCGGGCCTGGCTGTTAAAGGTTTCCCTCAGCTGCGCCACTGAAAAGGTTAGCACTTCCTCATCCGACTCCTCCAAATGTGTTTCCACCTCAGTGGTATGGGTCTGTACAATAGTCCCGTTCTCCACCATCAGGTAGTTGATATACGCATGGTCCCCGTCCCGGAGGATGGAGAATACGTCCGCGGTACTGAGATGCCGGCTGACGATGACGCTGCGGGACTCATAGGTTTCCAGGTGTTCGAGCTTTTTACGGACGATCTCCGCCTTTTCGAAATCCATTTTCTCCGCCAGTTCGCGCATCTCCTTTTTAAACCCCTGCATGAGAGGCCCCAGATTGCCTTTCAGGATGTTCTTCAGTTGTACGAGGTCCTCCCTATAGTTCTCCTCCGTCTGCAACCCTTCGCAAGGACCTTTGCAATTGCCCAAATGATATTCCAGACAAACCTTGAACTTCCCTTTACGGATATTGTTTTCCGTAAGGTTCAGCTGGCAGGTCCTCAACTGGATATTGCTCTTGACAAAGTCCAGCAGCTCCCGTACCTTCCCCACCGAAGTAAAAGGGCCCAGGTATTCAGAGCCGTCATTGATCTTACGACGGGTGAGGAATACGCGGGGAAAAGGCTCATTCTTGATAACGATAAAAGGATAGCTTTTGTCATCCTTCAGGTTGATATTGAATTTAGGCTGGAACTGCTTGATAAGGGAATTTTCCAGCAGGAACGCGTCCTGCTCGGAATTTACGATGGTGAATTCGATGCGGCGGATACGCTGCACCAGCTCGTGGGTCTTATAGGTGGTAAAGGTTTTGGTAAAATAGGAGCTTACCCGTTTCCGCAGGCTTTTGGCTTTTCCCACGTAAATAAGCTCGTTCTTCTCATCGAAATATTTGTAAATACCCGGATCCACGGGTATAGTATGTGCAATATTACTGAACTGTTCCTGGGTCATATGTTTTAATCAGACTCTTCATTGTTCCAGACTACTTTCAGCTGCCGGACCTCGGGAGATTTACCGGGTGGCTGAAGACTGGTGATTATCACAAAGCTATGTCTGGCCTGCCAGTACATTTTTTTTATCATTAAAGTGTCGGACTGCCGGGCTATCCTTTCCAGGTAGATGCTTTTTACCTTGTTGAACCCTTCTCCGGGGGAGACTACTACATCCACCCGCCGCAGGGACTGGTCTTTATCCCTGGGAGAATAAGTAAAGCTGAGATAGCCTGTAGTCTTGTCGCCAAAGGAGTTCTCAGTAAAGTTCTTTTCCAGGTTGTCCGCACTAAGCTCCGGAGCTAAAAAGTCGGCGGCCAGTCTGTTGAACTCATCCGGCTTAAGGAATGAGGAATCCGTCCTGGAGCTGACGGTTTCACATTTCATAATGGCCAGGGGAGTGCTGTCGACATAGCGGATCTCCGATTGCAGATAATCTGCAACCGGAAAGAATTTTTCGGAAGTTGTATCAGCTTTGGCGGTAGTTTTGTCTGGTGCAGGGGAGGGCTGCTGATGGTTTCCGCAGGCGCTTGCAAATAATAGACAGCAGCCGGCGAAAAAGGATACCGTAAGTAGTCTCATACGGCAAAATTAAGACTATGGGATGGCTTTGACAATGCCGATCTTAAGGCCATATCCCTTCATGTTCTCGCGGATGGGATATCCATCATTGAAGGTAGACAGCAGCTGATAGCGGAATTCCGGGCCTGCCTGCAGACGCAGCCCATTGTGCAGCTTGTAGGAAAGGAAGGCTTCCAGTCCTCCAGTGAGATTCCATCTTCTAAATTGAGCAGGGCCTTTTACATAATTGACATAATCCGTCGTCAGAAGATAGGCGTTAGTATTTAACAGGTAGCTGGGCTGGATCGATGCGCCTATATGGAGCTGAAGCCGTTCGTTACCCATTACTCTCAATTCAAAGCCAATGGGGGCGGACAACTGGTAGAAATCATTCGTCAGATGTGACTGCGGTTTACTGACAAAGGGTTGGGAAGTTGCCTGGGCAATGACGCTGTCGAGACAGTAGCCATAGTAGGTATTGAGGTCCGCGGTCGCCTGCTGCGGGTTGGCATATGCCTTCATGGTATAGCGGCTGAAATTGAACTGCAGACCTCCCTTGATCGTCAGGTTGCGGGTGACCCGATAGAGTATCACACCGCCCACTTCAAAACCAAGGGAAGGAGTATGATCGACATAGTCTTTTCCATCCCCGTGCAGGTAGTAGTTCTTGGAGGTGGGTATGCCACCGGAGATGGTCCGGTAAGTGACAGTGGGCGATACATACATTTGAAGGTATTTCCTTCCTCTCTTTGCGGCGGCAGGCAGGTTGTAAACGGCGTAATCATACAGCCAGTTTATTCTCTGCTGATCGGCTATAGCATCGGTGAAAACGACCTTTCCGCTGGCTGTTTTGCCTGTAGAGTCGACCAGGGTTTCGCTGCCGGTGACAGCTCCCGAAGCCGAACGGGTCACGGCAAGGGCATTCCTGGAATGAGCGTTATTCCGGGCGGCATGCGTGAGGAGATCAATGTCTTTTGCACTAGCATTTTCCACGTTCCCGGCAGTCAGAGGGGCGTTTGAGGAAATGGTAAGCGATCTGTCGGTGGAAGCGCCCATTCCCGGAATATTCCCGGAGACACCCGCATTCCTGCCTGTCTGGGCCACATACCCCACAGAGGATGAAGATCCATCTTCTGTCACCCCTCCGGCCGGAGGAACGGAATGACCCAGGACAGTAATAAGGGGTATCGAAGGTGGCTGTGCGGGAAGGCTGACCACCTGGCTGAGCATACCGGAGATGTCCGGATGGCTCTCCGCAGGACCACTGATCCTCACGTTTATTCCTTTATAAGAGCGATCATCGGCGCCGGATGTGCTGCGTCTGCCTGTTATGGAAGAATTTGTATTATGGTGCTGGCCTGAAAGGGCTGCCAGCGGAGAGGTATTCCCTTCCTCGTTACTACCGGGATCTACCACGTCACGTGTGGTGACCACCGCGCGTTTGTTTAATTCTGCCTTGGAAGGAGAGAGGAGCTCTCTGCCGGCAAAGAACAGGATGCCTGTGACCAACAGAGACATGCTTGTTATGAACCATCTTCTTTTAGTATGCAACGAACCGTGGATACCCTTCCATACCTTCTCAGAGGGGTACATTTTGTATTGCTCTGTCTTTTCCCTTAGCAGTTGTTCGAAATCATCACTATAGAAGTTGCTCTCCTTCATTATCAAGCTTTTTTAGGGATATTTTCATGGTTTGGATTTATATTAACGGATAGCAAACAGCCACTCTGTTTTTTCTCTTGGTTTTGGTAGTATTTTCTTTTTGATCAAAATATCTTCCAGCATTTGTTTGGCCCTGGTGTACTGACTGCGGCTGGTGCTCTCTTCAATGTCCAGCATATCTGCTATTTCCTTGTGAGAGTACCCTTCGATGGCGTACAGGTTCAGCACAGTGCGATAACCAATGGGCAGGATGCGTATGCATTCCACGATCTGTTTGGCCTGTACGATAGAAGGAACGCTTTCTTCCCGCACCTGAATACCGCTGGCGTGAACGATGTCGAGGCTTTCATTGAAGCGCTTATTCTTTTTCAGGTTGTTGATACAAGTATGTACGATGATCCTCCTGATCCAACCTTCAAATGCACCTTTGTTTTGGAAAGTATGCATCTGTGAAAAAACTTTAATGAACCCTTCCTGCAACATGTCTTCCGCATCTTCTCTGTTATGAGCAAACCGGTAACAGACCGCCAGCATTTTGGGGCTGTATCTGTTGTACAGTTCCCGCTGGGCAGCCGCCGAGTTTTTTAAGCAGCCTTGTAAAATGGCTTCTTCGGTCATATGGTCACCGGAATTGGTTGCCCTGTAATTTAGACAATTTTTATGACGCAAAGCTGCATCCGGGCAAAAAAGTATAGCGGCTGACAGCACGCTGCGGCGAGCCGTCAGATCAGGATCTCTCCCGTCATTTCGGGCGGAATTGGCAACTCCATGACCGTCAATATTGTAGGGGCCAGATCCCCCAGCTTGCCGGGTTTGACCTTACCTTTCCATTCTTTGTCGATGATAAAGAATGGCACCAGGTTCAATGTGTGGGCGGTATTGGGGGTACCATCCTCATTGATCATATAGTCGGCATTGCCATGGTCGGCTGTGAGAAATACGGTGTAACCATTGTCCAGCGCGGCTTTAACCACTTTTTCCACGCATTGGTCCACCGTTTCCGCGGCCTTGATGGCAGCTTCCCAGACCCCGGTATGCCCCACCATATCGGCGTTGGCATAATTCAGACAGATGAAGTCGGCAGACCCCTGCCGGATCTCGGGTAGAATGGCTTCAGTCAGCTCATAGGCGCTCATTTCCGGCTTCAGGTCATAGGTGGCCACTTTTGGAGAAGGCGCCATGATCCTTCTTTCCCCCTCAAAAGGCACTTCCCTGCCCCCGCTGAAGAAGAAAGTCACATGCGGGTATTTTTCCGTCTCGGCGATCCTTATTTGTTTCAGCCCCTGTCCTGCAATGATCTCCCCTAACGTGTTCTTCAGATCATCGTTCTCAAAGATGACATGTACTCCTTTGAAACTTTGATCGTATTGGGTCATGGTCGTGTAGTCCAGCGAGAGCTTTTTCAGCCCCTGCTCCGGAATATCCGTCTGCGTCAGCACCTGTGTGATCTCGCGGCAGCGGTCCGTCCTGAAATTGAAACAAAGGACAAAATCCCCGTCCTTTATCACGGCCAGAGGTTGCTGATCCTCTCCCACGATGACCGTGGGTTTTATGAACTCATCCGTAATGTCTGCCGCATAAGCCTGTTCTACCGCGGCCAGCGCATCCGTGGCCTTCTCGCCAGTACCTTTTACCATGGCATCATAAGCCAGGCGGACCCGCTCCCAGCGCTTGTCCCGGTCCATGGCATAATAACGTCCACTGACAGACGCAATTTTACCCGTCGTCGCATTCAGATGCCCCTGCAGCTCCCGGATAAATCCCAGGCCGCTTTTCGGATCTGTATCACGGCCATCTGTAAATGCATGTATGTACACCTGCTCCAGGCCTTCCTGTTTACAGACATCGACGATGGCTTTTACGTGATTGATATGACTATGCACCCCGCCATCGCTGACAAGACCCAGCAAATGCAGCGGCTTGCCTTTAGCCTTTGCGCCGCGGACGGCATTCAGCAGTATCTGATTTTTTGCAAAAGACCCTTCCCGGATGGCTACATTGATACGTTGTAACTCCTGATAAACGATCCTGCCGGCGCCCAGGTTCAGGTGACCTACTTCCGAATTGCCCATCTGGCCTTCCGGCAAGCCTACCTTTTCCCCGCAGGTCACCAGCGTCGTATTGGGATATTGTTGGTATAATGAGCTGACAAAGGGAACCCGGGCATTCTGGATCGCATCTGACGTTTTTTTTGTTCCTAACCCCCATCCATCCATGATGACCAGGATTACTTTCTTTTTAGACATAAGTTTTTTTGCTTTGAATGCGACACGGTCGCATTGGCCGAAGGCCCATTATTAGATATTCGGAGGGACGGGGGTATATTTTCTTTAACCCCCGTCCCGGAGAATTGCGGGGCAAAGGTAGGGAGAATAAGGTATTTTTACTCCCCAAACGACAGTTTGGCATGTATTTGGTATTAAACGAGACGACTAATATTCTATTATATGAAACGCGTACTCGGATTAGCGGTCCTGTCTGTCGCGCTCGTCCTGGTTTCATTTCGGCCTGATTACAACATCGACGACATTGCCCTGGCAATGCGATCCGGAAATATCAATCAACTATCCCGTTATCTTGACACCAGGGTGGATATCTCTCTTCCGGAAAAAAGCGATACCTACAGCAAAAGCCAGGCGGAAATGATCATCCGGGATTTCTTCAACACCAATGTGGTCCGTAATTTTCTGGTCAAGCATAAAGGAGAGAACAGCGGCCTGGAATTCTGCATAGGTGTCCTGCAAACCCGCAATGGCGACTACAGAACCACTCTTTTTATCAAGCAAAAAGGCGATAAGCTCCTGCTACAGGAACTTCGCTTTCAGTCCGCCCAGTAACCCTTCTCCCATTCATTTCCGTCCCTTTCCCTTCCTCAACCTTTGGTCGCCAGTTTACTGAATGGTGAATTCCTGTATCTTTACCGCATGCCCAATACTTTTGACGAACAATTGCAATTCCTTGTTGATTCTGCCTTGCGGGAAGACGTTGGGGACGGGGACCATACTACTTTATCCTGTATCCCTCCCGATGCAAGAGGAAAAGCCGTCCTGAAGATCAAACAGGATGGAATTCTCGCCGGCATGGAAATAGCCGAAAAAATATTCAGGCTGAGGGAGCCTTCTGTTATTTTTACCCCTTTCAAACAGGATGGCGATGTTATGAGAGACGGTGAGGACGCTTTTGAAGCGGAAGCATCCGTTCATGTCATCCTGCTATGCGAACGGCTTATCCTGAACTGTATGCAACGGATGAGCGGCATTGCTACCCTCACCCGGCAATATGTCGACAAACTGCAGAAATATAAGACCCGTGTTCTGGATACCCGCAAGACAACGCCCAATTTCCGTCTCCTAGAGAAAGAAGCCGTACGCATCGGCGGCGGCATCAACAATCGTTTTGGCCTTTTCGACATGATCCTGCTGAAGGATAACCACATCGACTATGCCGGCGGCCTGGAAAAGGCCATCGAAAAAGCCAACGCATACCGGCAGGCCCACCGTCCCCACCTAAAGATAGAAGTGGAAACCCGTAACCTCGATGAAGTACAGCGTGTGCTGGACATCGGGATGGTGGACCGTATCATGCTGGATAATTTTACTCCCCGTCAGTTATCCAAAGCGCTTGCTCTTATAGGCGAGCGTTTTGAGACGGAAGCCAGCGGCGGTATCAACCTGAACAATGTCGAGGATTATGCCCGTACAGGCGTGGATTATGTCAGCATTGGAGCGCTTATCCACCAGGCAAGGAGCCTGGACCTCAGTATGAAAGCAATTGTTAGCAATCCAAAACCGGTATGAGCAAGAGAAAACCAAATTCTTCCGGCATTGTTTATTCCACTGATCCGGACTTCAGGATGGACGAAGACCTTCCCCAGGAAGGAACCCTGGCCCCCCGTCAGCAAAAACTGCGTATAAAACTGGATACCAAACAGCGGGCTGGTAAAGCGGTGACCCTTGTAGAAGGCTTCCTTGGCACGACTGCCGACCTGGAAGAACTGGGTAAAAAATTAAAAACCCATTGCGGCACCGGCGGCTCCGTAAAAGACGGGCTCATTCTTGTACAAGGGGATCATCGGGATAAGATCCTGCAATGGCTGCTGAAGAACGACTACAGTCAGTCGAAAAAAGCCGGGTAATCAGATGTCATGAATAATCCCTTGTTTTTTGCCTTGCTGGTCACGTTGTGTATCGCCAGTGCGTTGACCACCGTAGTCAGCTTTGTGCTTTATCTAAAGGCCCGGACAGCTGAAAGAGATCACCCCGATGAGATGGGACCCGATAGTCATCGCAGACACGGGGAACTCCTCCGGAAGGAACGGCTTTATCAATCCATACATTTTATTTCCCTGTTCGTCTTTGTAGTGCTGGGGGTGCTGATCCTGATAGCAATATCCAGGCGGATCGATTGATCCCCCCGGATGATCTTACGGATGGGTAAGGGGACGGCTATTGTCCCTGGGCAAGCGAGTAAGCCTTTTTATCACTCCACATGTTGAGGAGCTCGGACGAGCATATCTTAAAATCGCCGCTCAGGCTGACATATAACCCCAGCACGTCCTGCTGATTGAGCGGTGATCCGTCGATGCTCTCAAATCGGACATTGTATTGGTTGACGAGATTCGTATAGACGGAGCCGGTAGGCCATACCTGCGTACCCCTGTTGCTGATGTTGATCAGGTTGAATTTCACGCCTGCATGGCGTTGACAACGTTTGGCGATGGTTTCGGGCTGTTCGGAGCTTTCGATAAAAAGGTCTACTCCGACAATGAACTCTTTCTGCATCTCCTCGGAAACCATCATCTCGTTGCGGGTGAGTTTGAAAGCCGTTTGAGTGACGGGCATGTTGGGCAACAGCGGCCGGGCCATGTGCTCCGGCGTCTTACCGAAGTTGCTGACGATGGCCGCAGCGAAATCAGTCGTATTTAGGGACGGCGTACGCTTGTCGCCGAAATCTCCCGTATGAACTCCCTGTTCCAACGTATACAGCAGCGCATTCTCGATGACAGCGGCGTTTTCCATCAGACCCAGATGACGAAGCATGGATATGCCGCTGAGGAGCAGAGCCGTGGGGTTGGCGATATTCCTGCCTGCAATATCCGGGGCCGTACCGTGGACGGCCTCAAAAATAGCAATATGGTCGCCGATGTTGGCCGAAGGGGCAAACCCCAGTCCGCCTACCAGTCCGGCACAGAGATCAGAGATAATGTCGCCCTGCAGGTTGGTGAGCACTACCACATCGAATTCCTGGGGACGTACCACCAGCTTCATGGCCAGATCATCCACGATGACATCATCAGCCTTCAGGTCCGGGTATTCTTTTGCTACTTCCTGGAAACATTCCAGAAACAGTCCATCCGTCAGCTTCATGATATTCGCCTTGTGACCGCAGGTAATACGGCGGGCGCCTTTTTTCTTTGCCATTTCAAATGCGTACTTGATCACCTGCAGACTGCCCGGCCGGGTGATAAAACGGCGGCTGAGGGCCACGTCCTGGGTCAGCATATGCTCGATGCCGCCATAGGTATCTTCGATATTCTCGCGTACGATGGTGATGTCTATGGGGATACCGGCTTTGGAGAACACCGTATCAACTCCATGTAATGTCTGGAATACCCGTTTGTTGGCATAGGTGTTCCAGGTCTTGCGGGCCGTCACATTCACGCTTTTCACCCCTTTGCCTTTGGGCGTTTCCATCGGTCCTTTAAATAAGATCCCCAACTCTTCGATCGTATGTTTGGCCTCCGGTGTCATCCCATTGGAAAAGCCCTTGTCAAATACCCACTTACCCATGTCTACGAATATATACTCCAGGGGAACTTTTCCTTCCTTGAAAATGTTAAGTACTGCATCCATGATCTCTGGGCCAATGCCATCTCCTTTTGCTACTGCGATCTTCATATGTTATTATATTATATCTGTAACTTTGAAGGGCAAAATTAAGCCAGATTTTCCGCTGATTTTGATTAATTTTAGATAAAATTGATTAGATGGCAAACAAGATCTCAGAAGGCGTGGAGGTGAGCGTTGAGACCTTTTATCAACCGGATTACTCCAACCCCCTTTCCGGTGAATACATGTTTGCCTATCGCATTACCATCGAAAATCACAACAATTTTTCTGTAAAGCTGCACCGGCGCCACTGGCATATCTTTGACAGCAATGGCAGTTATAGAGAAGTGGAGGGTGAAGGAGTGGTTGGCGTTCAACCCATTCTCAATCCGGGAGAACGCTATCAGTATGTCAGCGGATGTAACCTGCGTACGGAAATGGGAAAAATGTACGGTTCCTATACGATGGAGAACCTCAATAATAAGAAAAGCTTCGAGGTCAATATCCCCATTTTTGAAATGATCGTCCCCTTCAAGATGAATTAACACAAGATGAATTAACATTTTCTGTGCAACGCATGGCCCGCCCGGGTTGTCAAAAGGGGGATATAATCACCGAGTGATGAAAGTTTTAACTCCCCTTCTGGCCTTTACGCTCCTTTTCTCTGCCTGCAGCAAGAAGGATACGCTATCCACTCCCGGCGGCGAAATCACCGGGCAGCTGAAATATGGCGGAGGTCCGGCCGCGGACGGTTATGGGTATTATATGACCACAGATAGTACGCATGAGACGCTCAGCCTGCAGAACCTGCCTGCCGAGTACAGACATACGGACGTCAATGCGCATATAGCTGTCAGGTTCTTTGATACAGGCCAGACGATGACCATGAAGGCGCTGCCGGGCAGCGTCGGCCCTCGCATCGTCGTTGTCCGAGCTATCCGCAAATTATAAAGCTTCTTCCTTCTTGATGGCCGTCCTGTAAAGGACATAGCCCATGACGGCAAAAAAGGCGATGCCGAGCAGGTAATACCCTGTTTCTCCCAGCGCGCCCGTCATGGATGCTTCCACACTCACTTTTTTCAGGAAGGCGACCACTTTATCCGGAATATTCAGAAAGGCAAAAATGACCCCCATCAACGCGCCTCCCGCCACAAGGCCTGTGGCAAACAGGTTTCCTCTTTCCAGTTCTTCTTCCCCTTCTTTGGTCACTAACCCTCTTCTCTTTTTCGCCTTGTCTGCAAAGCTGCGGATCATACCCCCGATGTAGATAGGCAGTGTAGTAGAGATAGGCAGGTATACGCCGATGGCAAAGCTGAGGGCCCGAACGCCGCATAGCTCCATGACCAGGGCCAGAAAGGCGCCTGCCAGTACAAAGTTCCAGTCAAGTTTTCCCCCTTGTATGCCTTTTATGAGTGTGGCCATCAGTGTGGCCTGAGGCGCACCATAGGTAGTGCCAATGGCATGCTTTATACCCTGGGCTTGCAGCTCGGCATTGGGTATATCCAATATTTTGATGGTAAAACCTACGGCCAGAGCGGAAACGATGACGCCGATGAAAAGCGCTAACTGTTGATAACGTGGCGTTGCTCCGACGAGGAAGCCTGTCTTCAGGTCCTGTGAAGTACCTCCTGCGTTGGATGCGGCGATACAAACCATTCCTCCTACTACGAGGGCCATGGCTTCATACCCTTTACCCCCCCAGCCTACGGCCAGGAAGATGAGACAGGTACCCATGATGGTGGCGATAGTCATGCCGGAGACGGGGCTGTTGGAAGACCCGATAAGACCTACGATACGGGAGGCCACTGTAACGAAAAAAGCACCGAATACCAGGATCAGCACACCGATGAGCAGACGGCTGAAAAAATTATCTCCGGGGATGATGTTCAGACAGGCGATCAACAGTATCAGGCCTACGCTGCCGAATAATACCACTTTCAGGCTCAGGTCGCGTTCTGTACGGATGCGGCTTTCTGTACCTTTTTCTTTTACTGAGCCGATGCTTTCTTTAAAGGAAGAGACGATGGTGGGAATGGTTTTGATCAGGGTGATCAGCCCGCCCATGGCGACAGCCCCGGCGCCGATCTGCCGGATATAGGCACGGTAGATCGCTGTGGCAGGATCTGCAAATGTCTTCGTGATGGGATCCCATTTTCCCGGGCCGCCGGCTGTGGATATATCCTTCAGAAATCCCAGCTTTACTTCCTGTAGGGCGATGGTCACCGGGTTTACTAAAGAGGCCAGCAGGGGCTGCATGACCAGCCAGCTCAGTACGCTGCCGGCGAACAGGGTACCGGCAATGCGGGCTCCGACAATATATCCTAAACCCATGTATTCCGGGGTAATGTCGGCGGAAACCTGTGCGGAAGGAAAAATGGAGTTCAGGGATTTGCTTTTCACCGTATCGAATATGGGTGTTTCGGCGATTATTTTGAACATCTTTTGCAGCAGGGCATAGACAAAGGCAAAGCCAAGACCCTGAAAGGCCGTCCGGGCAAAGGTGCCCCCTTTTTCTCCCGCGATCAGCACTGAAGCGCAGGCCGTTCCTTCAGGATAAGGCAGGGTTTCATGCTCTTTTACGATAAGACTGCGTCGCAGGGGGATCATCAATAGTGTCCCCATGATACCTCCAAAAATGGAGAGGATGAAGATGACAGCGTAATTAAAATAATCCCCGGACTCCGCTGAGGAAAGAAAAAGGAATCCCGGCAGGGTGAATACTACGCCTGCCGCTATGCTTTCGCTGGCGCTGCCGGTGGTCTGGATGATATTATTCTCCAGGATGGTGGTCTTGAATAATTTCCGGCCCAGCGTGATCGCCAGTACCGCGATGGGAATGGAGGCCGATACGGTCAGACCTGCTTTCAGGGCGAGATATACGGTGGAGGCGCCAAAGAGGATACCAAAGATGCTGCCCATCAGCAACGCCTTGAACGTAAATTCCTTCATTTGGGTTTCGGCACTGACAAAGGGTTGAAATTTCTTCTCAGCCATTACTTGAATTTTTTGAGGTTAGGCTTCGCCCGTTTTTTCGCGGACGACGCGGTTCAGAGATTTGATACGGCTAAAGATCAGGATGCCCCCGAGCGTAGCTGCCGCAAACCATACGAGAAAGAAAGACTTTTTATCGGGGAATTTATCCCAGGCGCTTGTCATCAGCCCGGCGATCTTCCCTCCCAGCGACATGGTAAGGAACCAGCCGCCCATCAGCAGGGAGGTCAGCCGTGGCGGCGCCAGTTTGGACACCAGCGACAGACCCATGGGGCTTAGAAAAACCTCCGCTACCGTAATGATAAAATAGGTCCCCCACAGCCATCCCGCGGATACTTTATAATGGTAGATGGACGGTACGGAGATCACGGCAAACACCATCAGCAGCGAAGAAAGACCGGACGTAAATAGCGCGATCCCGAATTTGGCCGCTGTGGTAGGCTCCTTATTCCTTTTTCGGAGCCAGCTGAAAAGCAGCACCAGCAAAGGGGTAAGGGTAACAATAAAGAAGGGGCCGATGGACTGATATAATTCCGCATTGGCCAGTTTTTGTTCCTCGCCGGACGGAGGCCATTGCTCCCGGGGCACATTATTATAATAGGGGTCCGGTCCGATGGTCTTTATGATATTACCACTGGGGTCCTTCACGGGCATCAGATGATCGTCCAGTTTTTCCGTTTCCCTGGGGGTGGTGCTCACCGTCTGCATCAGACCCCACGAATCCGCCAGCTTTCTTACCACGGGTGAATTGAGCGACCTGTCCGTATGTCTTTCAGCCCAAAGGGTATAAGCCGTAAAATTCTGGTAGTACAATGCCCAGAAGATGACGGAGGCGCCAAAGATGAACAGCAAGGCCCCTATGCCCTTTTTGTCCTCCCCCCTGGCCCTGGCCCAGAGAGAGATAAAATAGAAGATGACGGGTATGCAGGCAAAAATAAAGGCGTCGCTGGCATGACTGCCCATGATCGTAATGTGAAAACGGCCGGGTAGAAAATAGCCGATCATCGCAAACACCAGGGCTGGGACCAGGACATAGAGCGCCATTTTGGATAATGGCATATCCTCCGGCTGGGCCGGTTTCCGGACATTACCTTCCCTGACCTTTGAGAGATTGAGCCCGAAGGTGATCAGGGCGATGATCATTCCCACGCCGGCTGCACCGAAAGCATATCCCCACCCATATTTATTACGGAGATAGGCAGCCACGAAGTTGCAAAAAAGGGCACCGATGTTGATGCCCATATAAAAGATGTTGTATGCGTTGTCTTTCAGCGGCTTCAGGTCCTCCCGGTTGTAGATATTACCCAGCAGGGTACTGATATTCGGCTTAAAAAAACCATTGCCGACAATGATCAAACCCAAGGAAATATACATGGCCGTATCTCCCGGCAGGGTCAGACCCAGGTATCCTGCGGCCAGCAGGGAGCCTCCAATAAAAATAGACTTTATATAGCCCAGGTACCGGTCGGCAATAAGACCTCCTATAAAAGGAGGAAGCCAGATGAGGGCGATAAAGCTGCCGGTGATGTCAGCCGCAGTGCTGGCCTGAAGACCCTTGCCTCCCGTCTTGTCATCCAATAGATATAACAAAAGGATACCTGCGATAAGATAGTAAGCAAAACGTTCCCACATTTCCGTCAAAAAAAGGACGTACAGTGCCTTGGGATGCCTGCCAGTCCGGGTGGTCGGTGAACTCATTCGATGATTTATTGGAGCCTAAAATACAGATAAATCCCATACTTCCTGCCCTGACAGACATTTAATGGACAAAACCTTAAATTTGCCCCGCCCGCCACCTTATGAAGAGGACTTATAAGTTTAGGAATCAAAATAGACCCATGAATATTTTACTGTTAGGCTCCGGTGGTAGAGAGCATGCGCTGGCATGGAAGCTGGCCGGCAGCAATCTCTGCACCTCACTGTTCATCGCTCCCGGGAATGCAGGCACTGCTGCATGCGGTACCAACGTTGATCTTTCCCCCGTGGATTTTGAAGGCATCAGGAAATTTTGTTCCAAACAAAGTATCGGATTGGTGGTCGTTGGACCTGAAGAACCCCTGGTAAGGGGCATCGTGGATTTCTTTGCAACGGATGCTGTCCTGCAGACGATACCCGTCATCGGCCCTTCTGCAAAGGGTGCGTTGCTGGAAGGCAGTAAGGCTTTTTCCAAGAAATTCATGGAGCGTCACAATATCCCTACCGCCTCTTATCGTGAGTTCAATACCGGCAATTCCGCAGAAGGCATCAGCTATCTGCAGCAACATTCATTGCCCATCGTATTAAAGGCGGACGGACTGGCTGCCGGCAAGGGGGTGGTGATCTGTCAGAACCACATCGAGGCGGTGGCGGAGTTTGAGCTGATGCTGCAGGGAAAGTTCGGTGAGGCTGGCAGTAAGGTCGTGGTAGAGGAGTTCCTGTCGGGCATCGAAATGTCCGTTTTTGTGCTGACAGACGGGCATCATTATGTTGTTCTGCCGGAGGCGAAGGATTACAAGCGGGTGGGCGAAGGCGATAAAGGCCCCAACACAGGGGGAATGGGCGCTGTTAGCCCGGTGCCTTTCGCAGACGATACTTTTATGTCCAAAATAACCCAACGGATCATTATTCCAACCGTGGAGGGTCTTGAAAAAGAGAATATTGATTATAAAGGGTTCATCTTTATCGGGGTTATCAAGGTCGGGGAAGATCCATATGTCATCGAATACAATTGCCGGATGGGCGATCCTGAGACGGAGGTGGTGGTGCCCCGTTTGAAAAATGACCTGGTAGAGCTTTTCCTGGCGGCGGCGGAACAAAGGCTCGATAAGGTGAAGATCGAAATGGATCCACGTACCTGTTGTACCATCGTAGCGGTCAGCGGCGGCTATCCCGGCAGCTATGAAAAAGGGTTCCCTATTGCGGGACTGGAAGAACCTTTGTCCGGCGACAGCCTGGTGTTTCATGCAGGGACCCGCAAGGAAAAAGATCAGGTAGTTACCAGCGGGGGGCGTGTCTTGTGCGTCACTTCTTTTGCCGACACTGTCTACGAGGCTGTCGACAAATCGAGGGATGTATTGGAAAACGTCTATTTTGAAGGTATCTACTACCGGCGTGACATCGGATACGAATTTTTGTAGTTTGTCCAAAACATGCTTATGTCTAACGAAGTCCATTACGGCGACTATTTGCAATTGAATAAGATCCTGGGCGCACAGGACCCCGAGAGCTTCCGGCGCGGGGAGCCTGCCCATGACGAGATGCTGTTTATCGTCATCCATCAGGCCTATGAGCTTTGGTTCAAGCAGCTTTTGTTCGAGACAGAGTCCGTCATCCGGATCATGCAGCAGCCATCTCTCAATGACAATTCCCCCGAGCTACAGACCGTCGTCCACCGTCTTGCCCGTTGCGGGACCATCCTGAAAGTGCTGGTGCACCAGATCGACATCATGGAAACCATGACTCCCATGGATTTCCTGGACTTCCGGGATATGCTCCGGCCTGCTTCGGGCTTTCAGAGCTGGCAGTTCAAATTGCTGGAAGCCCGGCTGGGACTTAAATTCCAGCATCGTTATGGACAGGAATACTATATCTCGCAGCTGCGGCAGCCGGAGATCGATATCATCAAGACGGCCGAGCGGGAACCCTCCCTTCTGCAACAGGTGAACAGCTGGTTGGAACGGATGCCTTTTGGCGAGGGATTCTGGACGGGTTACAGACAACGCTACCAGGAATCTTTAGCCGACAACGAAAAGTCCAACCTCGAACTCTTCGACAGGATATTCTTCGGTGACGCCTTACCGGAGGGACCATCCGGAGAAGGCCGCTCGCTTTCTTCTCCCGCCTGCCGGGCAGCATTGTTCATCATGCTCTACCGGGGGTATCCTATCTTACAGCTTCCTTTCCAGGTACTGAATCAACTGCTGGAGATAGACGAACAACTGAGCACCTGGCGTTACCGGCATATGAGCATGGTGCATCGTATGATCGGCACCCGTATTGGGACGGGAGGCAGCACAGGCAAGGATTATCTTGGCGCGGCGCTGAACAAACATCATCTGTTCAAAGAGATCGCCGCCCTCACCAGCTTTCTCATTGAAAGGAAAAGACTGCCACAACTGGATGCCGATGTGGAAAGACGGCTTGGATTTGTCAGCGTTTCAAAAAATTTTTGACCGGGGATGTACCTGCAACATACGTAAGTGATTTTTTTTTCGTTCTGTACAGTAAGTTTTACCCTTTGAAGACAGCCTTCAAAAAAAAATTTGGCAGTTAAAGTTTTGTGGAAAATAATCGCATGAATCAAGGGTTTCACCTTTGTAATTCAAATTATTTCCTTCAATTTTGCTGACCAATAGGACAGGGTGGGCCAAGACCTGCCGGCCGAGGGTGTACAAACGCCGACTTTTAAAAATCTGACCTTTATACTAAAATGGGATTATTCAATTTCCTTACGCAAGAAATAGCCATGGACCTGGGTACCGCCAATACCCTTATCATACATAACGACGAAATTGTGGTGAATGAGCCGAGCATAGTAGCGCTGGATCGTAATAATCCGAAAACCGTGCTGGCCGTAGGCAAACGAGCCCTGATGATGCATGAAAAGACCCATGAGAGCATCCGCACGGTGAGACCGCTGAAGGACGGTGTTATCGCCGACTTTAATGCAGCTGAACTGATGATCAGGGAAATGATCAAGATGATCTACCCCAAGAAGCCATTGTTCCCACCCAGTTGGCGTATGATGATCTGTATCCCTTCCAGCATTACTGAAGTCGAAAAAAGGGCTGTCCGGGACAGCGCTGAGCAGGCCGGGGCCAAGGAAGTATACCTGATCCACGAACCCATGGCCGCAGCCCTGGGTATTGGCATCGATGTGGAAGAGCCCGTCGGGAATATGATCATAGACATCGGTGGTGGTACCACCGGTATTACGGTCATCGCCCTGGCAGGCATCGTTTGCGACCAGTCCATCCGGATAGCAGGGGATGAATTCACGGCCGATATCATGGAGGCGCTTCGCCGCTACCATTCACTGCTCATCGGCGAACGGACCGCTGAACAGATAAAGATCCAGATAGGCGCAGCTCTGAAGGACCTGGATAATCCTCCTGATGACATCCCTGTCAATGGACGTGACCTTGTAACAGGCATTCCCAAGCAGATCATGGTAAGCTATCAGGAGATCGCCGAAGCGCTCGATAAGAGTATTTTTAAGATAGAAGAAGCTATCCTGAAGGCCCTGGAAACGACACCGCCCGAACTGGCGGGAGATATCTACCGCCGTGGTCTTTACCTGACAGGTGGGGGCGCCTTGCTCCGGGGACTGGACAAGCGTCTTAGCCAGAAGATCAAATTGCCCGTACACATCGCCGATGACCCTCTGAAAAGCGTGGTCCGGGGTACTGGCATTGCCCTGAAGAACTACGATCGCTATCCCTTTGTCATGCGATAGCCAGACGGCCTGCCGAACAAAAACCAGAAAAAGAACTCCGAAATAAATTTACACAGCGGTGCGTAACGTTTTTCTCTTCATCAGAAGGCATTTTAACTTCCTCTTCTTCCTGGTGTTGCAGATAATAGCCCTTTCCTTTCTTTTCCGCTATAATAAGTTCCACGAGGCCGCCTTTATGAACGTCAGTACTGAGCTCACCGGCAGGATCAATGAAAAATACAACGGCATCGAATATTACTTTCAGCTCAAACGGACCAATGAAGCCCTGGTAAAGGAAAATACCAGGCTCCACCAACTGCTGAAAGATAATTATGAAGCCCCGGATTCCAACAGAAGATTGATCATGGACACCATCAAGGTGGATTCGGGCAGGACGATCCTTAAGTTCAACTATCTGGAGGCAAAGGTCGTCAGCAGCACTACGGCCCTGCAAGCCAATTATCTCACTATCCACCGGGGATTTGCCCAGCAGGTCCGGCCCAATATGGGCGTGGTAGGCCCCCAGGGTATCGTAGGTACGGTGGTCAATGTCAGCGAGAACTTTGCTACTGTAATGAGCCTCCTCCATCGTAACTATAAAGTGGTCGTCAAGCTGAAGAACGGTGGGGAAAGAGGCACCATCGAATGGGACGGTCTAAGCCCGCTGTTCGTTACCCTGAAAGATATTCCTAAAAGCGCCAAAGTGGTAAAAGGAGATACGGTCCTCACCAACCAGATCTCTTCCCTTTTTCCGGCCAACATTATGGTGGGCACCGTTTATGACATTGTCCCGGACAATGCAAGCAATTTCTATACGTTGAAGGTTAGGCCTTCTACCAATTTCTTCAATATTGAGTACGTGTATGTTGTGGATAACATGCAATATGAGGAACAAAAACGTCTGGAGGATTCCACCCGTAAAAAAGTACAATGAGCGAGCTGCTGAAAAATACCATCCGGTTCATATTGTTCATCCTGGTACAGGTGTTCATCCTTTTTAAGATGCCTCCCCTACACCGGTTTATCACTCCCTATCTCTATTATCTTTTTATCCTTTGGCTGCCTTTCAGTCTATCCAGGGCCGGCCTTACGCTGGTGGGCTTCGTTTTTGGGCTATGCCTGGATTATTTCAGCAAAACGCCGGGGCTTCATGCCGCCGCCTGTACATTGATCGCTTATGTCAGACCTTTTGTCATCGGCTTGCTTATTTCCCAGGAAGGCGCCGATAAGAACTATATCTCCCCTTCCATCGTCAGTATGGGTTGGGCGCCATATGCCACCTATGTCCTTGTTCTGACCCTTCTTCATCATGCCTGGCTGGTATTGCTGGAATGGATGAGCTTTGGATCCTTTCTTTACTTTCTGGGAAAGGTAGTCGCGTCGACAGCTGTCAGCCTGCTGCTGGTGTTGCTGACGGAATTGCTGTTCTTCCGCAAACAGAAATTTAGGACAAATACGATCTAACGGTCAACCAAGACAATCCACAGGATTGTCGGCCGAAGGCCCATCATTAGCGGTTGCGGATGCAGGATAAATATTTTCACAGATAATCCTGCATCCGCAATCATTATTAGGCCATCAACGTTAATATGCCGTACTTTGTAAACTCGTTGATCGTAGTCTCGGCGCTAATAATATGTCTGTATTTAACCAATCCCGTAGTAATATAATCCGCCTCATATTTGCGGGTATGTTCCTGATCATCGCGGCACAATTATTCCACCTGCAGATCATCTCTAAAAAGTATAAACAGCAGGCCCAGGAGAACGCCCTGTTCCGGAAAAGCATCTATCCTTCCCGTGGGATCATTTACGACCGTAAAGGGAGGGCCATCCTTAATAATACGATCCTTTACGACCTGATGGTCACTCCGGCACAGGTGAAAAATATCGACACCGCTTACTTATGTCAGCTGGTAGGCATCGATACCGCCGAATTCCGCAGCCGGGTCCTGGATGCAAAGGCCAAGAATGGTCCCTTCCGACCTACCATCTTTGAAGATCTGCTGCCGCCCGAGATGTATGCCCGCCTGGAGGAAAATATCTGGAGGTTTCCCGGTTTCAACCTGCAGGAGCGACCCATAAGGGTATATCCTTATAATGCGGCCGCACATATCATGGGTTATGTAGGAGAGGTGGATTCGGCTATTTTGAGGAGATCCAATAATTATTATCAATTAGGTGACTATGTGGGCCGCAGCGGTCTGGAGCAGTACTATGAACGACAGCTCATGGGACAGCGTGGTATCGAGTTCTGGCTAAAAGACAATAAGAACAGGCTGGTGAGGAAGTATGGGAATAAAGACCTGGATACGCCGGCAATCGCCGGTAAAAATCTCCATACCTATATGGATATCGAACTGCAGCAGCTGGCTGAGCGGCTCCTGGCGGGTAAGACGGGTGCTATTGTCGCCCTGGAGCCTTCCACCGGGGGGATACTGGCCATGGCTTCCGGACCCAATTATGATCCCAACTCGCTGACAGGACCGGATAAACAGACCAATTATGCCCATCTGGCGCTGGATGTTGCGGGTCCGATGCTGAACAGGGCCATCAAGGGACAATATCCTGCGGGCTCCACGTATAAACCCATTGGGGCGTTGATCGGTCTTGACGAAGGGGTGATCACTCCTGCCAGTGGTATCAGCTGTCTGGGTAATTATTATGGTTGTAACAGGCCTGTGAAATGCGACGAGCATTGGGCGGGGCATGCAGCCAACCTACGACTGGCGATTGCTAACTCCTGTAACTCATTCTTTTGCAATACTTTCCGCCTAACGATAGACAACCCGGAATATCACAGTGTCCGAAAAGGGTTGACGAGATGGAAGGAGTATGTCAACGCATTTGGTCTTGGGCACCGTCTTGGGGTCGACCTCCCCAGCGAGGATGGCGGTAATATTCCGGACACAACGGCTTATGACAAGGACTACAACCGCAGCTGGAACTCTTGTACAATGGTCACCATGGGCATCGGTCAGGACAAAATGAATGTGACGCCTTTACAGATGGCAAACGCCATGTGTATCGTCGCCAATAAGGGATATTATTATACGCCCCATTTTGTAAAGGATATCGAAGGCGCGGCGGAAGAGGATACGGTCCTCAACCGCTACCATATCAAACACGAACCTGTGACTCATATATCCAATGATGTTTTTGAGGTAGTGCACAGCGGCATGCAGGATGTGATAGAGGCAGGCACCGGCCGTTCTGCGAGGATCCCCGGTATCACCATGTGTGGTAAGACGGGTACGGCAGAGAACAAACGGGTGGTAGACCGCAGGGTCCTCAAGCTGCGTAACCACTCCTGGTTTGTTTGTTTTGCTCCCCGGGTGAATCCAAAGATCGCCGTAGCGGTGGTCGTTGAGAATGGAGGCTATGGCGCCACCTGGGCAGCGCCTATCGGATCTTTTATCGTGGAAAAATATCTCAACGATACACTGCGGAACGAACGGCTGGCGGATGTGAACAGGATCGCGGGCCAGAATCTGATGCCAAAATTCCTTGTCCGGGTCCAGTTCCTGACCGATTCTACCCGGGCTGCCGACTGGACGCGTCAGACAGGGGATAGCTCAAGGGTTTTGAAATACCTGGACCGTGCCAACCGCGCCTTCCTGCTGGATACCTCGGAAGGTTCAAAAAACCCGTTGATGCAGAATATCCGGAAGATGCCGGGATACAAACCGCTCCTGCCGAGGACGGCCCCTGCCGCCCCCGCATCCGGACAAAGACCGGACTCCAGCCGCAGAACGTCTTTAGCGAAGGATACGCAGGCTGTCCGGCGCAAAACGGACACAGGAGTACCCCGCCACCCGGCCCCGCCTATTAGTCAACCTACGGATCAGAAGGGGGATTCTACCCAACCATAAATATGAACCAACGTAACCCTACCATATCAAAAGGAGTTGACTGGAGCCTGGTGTGGATCTGGTTTATCCTTTGCGCCATCGGCGTTACGAGCATATTCGCCGCCTCTTATCACGAGGGTGAAAATGTCATACAGGGCTTTATTTCCCTCAAGACGGACTATAGCCGTCAGCTGTTGTTCTTTGTCATAGCCGGTATTATCGGGACCTTTATCCTGCTGACGGATAGTAAATTTTTTACGGCCACTGCCAACCTGGGATATGCCTTTGGTATTTTTTTACTGCTGCTGGTATTTCCTTTTCACTCCAGAGTAAAAGGGACGGAGTCGATCATCCGTTTTGGCAGCGCTTTCCAGTTGCAGCCGGCCGATCTCTGCAAGCTTTTTGTGAACCTGGCCCTGGCGAAATATCTGTCCCGGGTGGAAACAAATTTTACCCGCCCCCGAAGCCAGCTGATCGCTGCCGCCATCGCACTGACGCCGGCGATGCTCAGCATCATGCAAAAGGAGACGGGGCTTTCACTGGTGTACTTCTCCTTCTTCCTCGTCATGTTTAGAGAAGGCCTCCCGCCTTCCGTACTGGTGATCGGGTTTAGCTTTGCCGTCCTGGTGGTGGCGACGCTGCTACTGGAGCCCAATACCCTGGCCATCATACTTACGGCTATCGCTCTGCTGGCCATCTATATTCTTCGGAGACAGATAAAACGCAGCCGCAGCATTCTTTTCCTGATCGTGGGCATCTGGTTTGTTTGTGTAGGCGTACAGCGATTTGTCGTTCCGTTTGCCTTTGATCATGTGTTCAAACCTTACCAGGTCAAACGTATCTATGACGCCATCGGAAAAGATTATGTTCCTAAAGACCGGGCTACCGAGGCGGCCCTGGAGAGCGAGCAAAAAGGCAAGAAGAAGGACAATAACTACAATGTGAAGCAGAGCAAGATTGCCATAGGCAGCGGTGGCCTTATTGGAAAAGGCTTGCTGAAAGGTACGCAAACACGTTATGATTTTGTACCCGAGCAGAAGACCGACTTTATCTTTTGTACCATTGGGGAGGGTTTTGGCTTTGTCGGGAGTATAATATTTTTAGGGATCTATATTTTGTTGCTCATGCGGATCGTTTCCGTCGCCGAACGACAGCGCAGCGTATTCAGCCGGTGCTATGCCTATGGGGTCGCGAGCGTGTTGTTTTTTCACATTGTCATCAACGTTTGTATGACAGTGGGGCTGGCCCCCGTCATCGGCATACCCTTGCCTTTTATCAGCTATGGAGGGACGAGTTTGCTGACCTTTAGCGTCATGCTTTTTATCCTGGTGCGTCTGGATGCCGACAGACAGATGGTATTAAGGTAAGGGCTACATTTGCAACATGAAGATCATCCCCCTTTCCGAAGGCGCTTTCACCATCGATAAGACCAAGTTATTTGTTCCGTTTGATACGGAGAAGGACGATCTGCAGCAGCGTCCTGTAGGAAGCCTGTTGGTGGAGGTGCAGCCTTTTGCCGTTGTCACTGCCGAGGACGTCCTGGTATTGGACACGGGACTAGGTTTTGAGATTGACGGAGAATTACAGATCCATCGCAACCTGCGTGCGGCAGGTATCGATCCGGCCAAGGTCACCAAGGTATTGATGAGCCATCTGCATAAGGATCATGCGGGGGGCATTAGCAGAGAGGTGGAGGGACGTCCTGGTATCCGGGAGCTTTCATTCCCCCATGCCGTTTATTATATTCAGCGCAAAGAGTTGGAATATGCGTATGAAAAGGGACCTACTTCGTATATCACTGAAGAGCTGGACCTGCTAAAAGATGCGCCCAAAGTGGTATTCCTTGATGGAAATGGCGTGTTGGACGGATATATAAAATATGAGGTGACAGGCGCCCATTGCCCTTATCACCAGGCGTTCTGGATCGTAGATGGAGGGGAGAAGGTGTTTTTTGGAGGGGATGTAGCTCCTCAGCTGCAACAGATGAAAAGCCGGTTTGTAGCGAAGTATGACTATGACGGTAAAAAGGCGATGGAGCTGAGACAGCAGTGGTGGGAGGAGGGGAGGCAGGAAGGGTGGAACTTTCTGTTCTATCATGACGTGAAGACACCGGTGTATCCTGCCCAGGGTTGACCTGGCCATCTGCCCGTAAAAAAGGCCTGCCCTGGAAAGAGCCGGCCGTTGCTAACCTATGAAAAACACCAGGTTCAAATATCGTTAATAGACTACCCTCCAATAAAATTAATCGGTCAATAAGTAAAAAATAGCGGTCTATTGAGCAGAACGGACCACGGGTCCGTTGGCCGAAGGCCCGACATTAGATTTTTCCGGGAAATGGGTAAATTTTTCAAAAAGCCCATTTTCCGGACATTACTGACCGCCGAAGGGTCTTCGCTGCATTTGTCTTCGCTGCATTTCCTTTTGTACGAAGCCGGCAAAGTCTTTTTCGGCCCGAAAGAACTGGTTGGTCTTTTCGGGAGAGAGGGCCTTGGAAAATTCAGTGCTGTATTTCTTTCTTATGTTTAGGAGGGCTTCGTCCAGCTCGATCTCATTCTGACGGTCACGGTAAGTAAGATAGGCTTGTCTGACCTCGGCAGCATATCGGTTGTAAATAGGCCAGAAGCGCTCGGCCTCTTCAGGTGTAAGGTCCAGCCGTTTGGTGATAAAAGCGATCTTCATGGCTTCCAGGGCAGCTCCGGGGCGCTGCTGCCTTTGTCCTCCTTGTCCTCCCTGGGCCAGGCCGGGGAGGGCGAACCAGCCCAGTAAGATCAATACAGATAGTATTCTTTTTATCATGATCGCTCTTAATTCGTTGGATAATCTTTAAGATCGCCATGCTCCTCCACATACTGCGTCAGATCATTGTCTGGAACATCCCCTAAAAAGCTTTTTATATCATTGTCCGAGAAATCCAACGAAGCTATGCTTTTACCAAAAACGTCGTCCTGCTGTGCTTGTGCCATATGGTTGTCCTGGTTATCCAGATAGCTCTGGATGTCCTGATCGCTGACCCTGGCAAGACCCTGTGCTACATCTGCATTGTTTAACCCCTGTTTACCGGCGGGGGTATGCAGACGCAGCCAGCCGATGGTAAAGACAAAAGCAGCAACAACGGCTGCCGCTGAATATTGCCACCAGGCTTTTCTATGCCTGCTCATGGAAATGACCTTGGCCGGAGAAGCTTCTTTTGACCTTTCTACCCTGGCAGATATGATCTCCGGAAGGCTTTCAAAATACCCCTGAGGAACCTGATAGGTTGTCATTCCCTTCAATCCTGCCATCAGCGGGGAAAGATTTTCTTCCTGTACAGCGGGCTCTAACGCGTCAAAATACCCTTCCGGCGCCCGGTAGGGCATTTTTTTGTCAATCCGGCTCAGGAGAGGGGACAAACCAGCCAGTTCTTCCCGGGCTTCCATTGCTGCGGGTGTTGGGCTGGAAATTGCCTGCTCCCCCTGTCTCATCCCCGTTGTTCCCGCTTTTATCCTGTCCATCATCCGGGCTGCAAAACCTTCAAAATAACCGTCAGGGACACTAAAAACAGGCTCCTTTCCCCATCCGGGGTTCAAGACCTCATCTTTAGTATCCGCAGGTTCCGTCAGAAGGTGAAGCATTTTCTCAGGAAATGCTTCAAAATAACCTTCCGGGATCTCATAAGGCATTTGCCGGGGGATCCCGGCTATCACCATGCTCAGCTGCCCCAATTCTTCCAATATTTCTTTCTTCAGTTGCATGTACTTTTCAGACCCGGTGAGGTAATTAAAGTTTAATGATTCAGGATATAATCCTCAATTTTTTTCACAGCATGGTGATAAGACGCCTTCAGGGCTCCCTCGGAGGTTTCCAGGACCCGGCTCATTTCTTCGTACGGCATCTCGTCATAGTATCTCAAATTGAATACAAGTCGTTGTTTTTCAGGTAGTTGCTGAATTGCTAATTGAAGCTTCCACTCCAATTTGCTGGCATCGAAATGCTTGTCAGCTATTACCTTGTTACTCAAGCCCGATTCCGACTCGTCAAGGGGTAAGGCCGATTTTCTTTTTTGCTGGTCTAAAAAGCTGAGGCATTCGTTGGTAGCGATCCTGTACAACCAGGTGTATAGCTGACTATCTTCCCGGAAATTCTCCAAACCATTCCATACACGTATGAAGACGTTTTGCAATACATCATTGGCATCCTCATGGTCCACTACCATACGTCGGACATGCCAATATAGCTTTTCCTGGTATTTTTTTATAATAGCAGTGAAGGCTTTCTCCTTGGTGTCAGGGCTCCTGAATTGAATTAGCAATTCCGCATCATGGATAATCACCCCCATAGGTGTCTTATTTATTTTTCCTGGCTATGACCTTTTCGGCTGCCGCTATGATATTCGGAGTATCCAGGCCATATTTTTTAAGGAGTTCGGTGGGGGTGCCACTTTCTCCAAATGTATCATTGGTTCCTACATATTCAATAGGAGTAGGAAGATTACGTGCAGCCACCTGCGCAATGGCGTCGCCCAGTCCGCCGATGATATTGTGCTCTTCGGCCGTCACTGCACAGCGGGTCTTTTGAAGGGATTTGATCACGGCGGCGGTGTCCAGCGGTTTGATCGTATGTATGTTGATCACTTCTACGGAAATGCCTTTTTCTTCCAATATCCTGCCGGCTTCTATTGCTTTCCATACCAGGTGGCCGCAGGCGAAGATGGTGACATCCGTACCTTCCGAGAAGATCTGGGCCTTGCCCATTTCAAAAGGAAGCTTTTCGGTAAAAATGGGCCAAACCGGGCGGCCAAAACGAAGATACACCGGTCCGACATAGTCGGCGATGGCGAGGGTTGCAGCCTTGGTCTGGGCATAGTCGCAGGGCACGATGACGGACATACCGGGGAGCATTTTCATCATACCGATGTCTTCCAATATCTGATGGGTAGCGCCGTCCTCGCCGAGGGTAACGCCCGCATGGGAAGCGCAAATCTTTACATTCTTGCCGGAGTAGGCCACGGATTGGCGGATCTGGTCATAGACCCGGCCTGTGGAGAAATTGGCGAATGTGGTGGTATAGGGTATTTTTCCTCCGATGGTCAGCCCGGCTGCAATGCCGATCATATTGGCCTCTGCAATACCGCACTGTACAAAACGTTCGGGGAATTCTTTTATGAACTGATTCAGTTTCATGGAGCCGGCCAGGTCGGCTGTCAATGCTACGATATTCGGGTTTTTACGGGCTGCTTCAGCAATGCCATCTCCAAAACCGCTTCTGGTGTCCTTATTGCCGGTGACTTGAATCTCTTTTAACATGAATCAGGATTGAGAAATGATTGAAATAGATTTAAAGGGCTACAAGCGCCCTTGTTTGGTGATGCAAATTAACGGCAAAATTTTAGTTCAGCTCGGAAAATTTTCCATTATAGAACTTCTCGTCAGCCTTTAATTTCTGCTCCCATTTCCAGGCGGTGGACATCATGTCCTCCAGTCCGAATTCCGTATGCCAGCCAAGCTGCCGGCGGGCCAGATCATTGTTGGCATAGATGGCGATGACATCTCCCGGACGCCGGGGCCCGATCTGGTAGTTTAGCTTTACTCCGCTGACCTTTTCAAAAGCCCTGATCGCCTCCAATACAGTGACGCCATTACCTGTCCCCAGGTTGTACACCTCGGCGGCTTTGTTCATTTTCCCTGCCAGCATATATTGAATGGCAAGGGTATGGGCATGGGCAATATCGCTGACATGGATAAAGTCGCGTATACAGGACCCGTCGCGTGTGGGATAATCATTTCCATATACGGTCATCTGCGGCAGTTTGCCGATGGCCGTCTGTGTGATGGCGGGCACCAGGTTGGCCGGTCTTCCGATGGGCATCTCTCCGATGAGGATGGAGGGATGGGCGCCCACCGGATTGAAATAACGCAGGAGAATGCTCTTCGTATGCGTCGTGGCCTTTGAGAATTCATTTATGATCTGCTCGCCCATTTGTTTGGTGTACCCATAGGGCGACTCGGCCGGCTTTGGCGGCGTCAGTTCGGTCACCGGGATCACATCGGGATTACCATACACCGTACAGGAGGAGGAGAAAACAAAGTAGGGGATCCCGAATTCCTGTACACATTTCAGCAGGTTGATCAGGGAAAGAAGATTGTTCTCGAAGTACATCAAAGGCTGCTCCACCGATTCGCCTACCGCCTTATAAGCCGCAAAATGGATGATGCCGGCTATATTGTCATTTTCCTGGAATATAGCGTACGTATCATCGTAGTTACAAAGGTCGACTTTGTAATTCTTGACCTTTTTGCCCGTGATCTTTTCCACCCCTTCCAACACTCTGGGGGATGAGCGTACATTATTATCTACGCAAATCACTTCGAACCCATTTGCAATCAGGTCTACTATCGTATGACTGCCGATATAACCGCATCCGCCTGTGACAAGAATTTTCTCCATAAGCTAGGGTAAATTACAAGGGAATTTATTGATGAATTAAATTGATAAGATACTGACCATATCCGCTCTTCAACAAAGGTTGCGCCATCTTTTCCAGCTGCTGTTTGTCTATAAAGCCCTTCCGGTAGGCTATTTCCTCTATACAGGCGATCTTGATGCCCTGTCTTTGTTCGATGACCTGTACGAACTGGGACGCCTGCATCAGGGAGTCGAAGGTTCCGGTGTCCAGCCAGGCAGTACCGCGGTCCAGGATGGACACTTTTAATTTCCCCTGGTTGAGATACTCCTTGTTGACATCCGTGATCTCGTATTCGCCGCGAGCGGAGGGCTTCAGGTTTTTGGATATGTCTACTACCGTATTGTCATAGAAATAAAGTCCGGGTACGGCATAGTTGCTCTTGGGTTTTGTGGGTTTTTCTTCGATGGAGATGGCCTTATTGTTCTGGTCGAATTCTACAACGCCGTAACGCTCAGGGTCGCTGACCTGGTAGGCGTATACGATCCCGCCGTCGGGATTGGCGTTCTTTTCCAGTTGTTTGCCAAGGCCCGCACCATAGAATATATTGTCTCCCAATACCAGTGCTACCGGATCCCTGCCGATGAAATCCGCTCCGATGACAAAGGCCTGTGCAAGTCCATTGGGTAAGGGCTGTTCGGCATACGAGAACTGCAGTCCCAGCTGCGACCCATCCCCGAACAATTTTTTAAATAAAGGGAGATCATGAGGGGTGGAAATGATCAGTATCTCATGGATGCCGGCTAACATCAGGGTAGAAAGAGGGTAATAGATCATGGGTTTATCGTACACAGGCATGATCTGTTTACTAATGGCATAGGTGATCGGGTGCAGACGAGTGCCGGACCCTCCGGCCAGAATAATTCCTTTCATAGTCGATTGGCTCTATTGGTTATCAATTATATATGGACCTGAGGCCCCCACTAAAATCCTTCGAAAATAGCAAAGAAATGTTAACCAGCCATGATTTATTCATGCTTTCGATCAATCGTTTGCACGGCGGAACGACGATCCCTATCGTACGAGGCTTATGAGAAAATAAACGATGGCGGCCAGCAGTGCGCTGACGGGTATCGTCAGGATCCAGGCCCAAAGCAGATTGATAGTAACACCCCACCGTACGGCAGACAGACGGCGGGTAGCGCCCACTCCGATGATGGAGCCTGTTATGGTATGGGTAGTGCTGACCGGGATGCCAATCTTTTCAGTAAGGAATAAGGTGACGGCGCCCGCTGTTTCGGCAGCAACTCCTTCCAGCGGAGTGACCTTTGTGATCCGGGTCCCCATGGTCTTTACAATCTTCCAGCCGCCACTCATCGTACCCAGGGCGATGGCCGTAAAGCTTGCCAGGGGCACCCACATGTTGGCATTGACAAATTCAAAAAATGTCATGTTATGCCCCTTGGTTTTCTGATAAAAGATCATGGCTGCCCCGATGATCCCCATTACTTTCTGGGCGTCATTACCGCCATGTCCAAGACTCAGCAATGCCGAAGACAGCAGCTGTAGTCTTCTGAACCAGTTGTCGGCCCTGTATGGGTTTGCCCGGCGGCAAACATTCAGGATGATGATGGTGATGATAAAGGCGACGACCATGCCGATGAAGGGCGCCAGGAAAATAAAAAGGAAGGTCGGGACCACCTTGGCGTAGTTGATGACATTGACCCCATCCTTTGACAGCGCCCCTGCATGGGCCAGCGCTGCGCCCATAAAGCCTCCCAGCAGGGTATGTGAAGAACTGGAAGGGATACCGAACCACCAGGTGAGGAGGTTCCAGCAAATGGCGGCTATCAATCCGGAAAAGATGACCTCCAGGTTGATGAACCCGGGGTTGACTGAGCTGGCGATGGTATTGCCGATCTTGAATTCTCCGATGATATAGCGGGAGATAAAAAAGGCGGCAAAATTAAAAACCGCCGCCCAAAGCACTGCTTGAAAAGGCGTGAGGACCTTTGTCGAAACGATGGTCGCTATTGAGTTGGCCGCATCATGAAATCCATTGATATAGTCGAACACCAGGGCTAGGATGATAATAATGATCAGAAAGCTCATAACCTATCAGGCATATTTAATAATGATGGATTCTATTACGTTGGCGGCATCCTCGCATTTATCGGTGACGATCTCCATGACCTGGTAGATCTCTCTTTTTTTGATGACTTCCTTGGCGTCAGCCTCCGTCTCGAACAGACGTTCGATGCTGAGATCAAATATGTCATCCGCCTGGTTCTCGATACTGTTGACCTTTACCAGCGCATCCGTGATCTTGCGCATATCCCGCATATTGCGAAGCTCACGTACGGCAATACGTATCTGGGCCGTTCCCTGTTCGATGAGGTCGGCCATTTTCTGGATGCCCGTATCGTTGGGATTTACCTTGTAGAAATTGATCTTTTTGGTAGTGGCGTAAATATAATCGCAGATATCGTCCAGCGAGCTGGCCAGATAATGGATATCCTCCCGGTCGAATGGCGTGATAAAATTCCTTCCTAACTCGGTGAATACACGGTGGGTAAGATCATCGTTGACATGTTCCTGGTCTTCCACCTGGGAGATAATGGAAGCCCGTTTGTCAAAATCGGGTTCAGCCACTACTTCTTTTATCAGTTTTCCCATCCTTCCAACACCTTCGGCTACTTCTTCAAATAGGGAATAAAAAACACGGTCTTTTGGGGTAAAGAGTGAAACGATTGAATTAAAACCCATGCAGAGAAATTTGGGCGAAAATAAGCTATTTACCCGTTCGCAATAAGGCCTTTATGTTAAGTTATGATCTTCCCCCGGCCTGTTGGGCCAGGTTTTAGTTGCCCAATTGTGCCAAATTTACAGGGCTTCCGGCCAGTCTTTGCGTCTCTGCCGGACGGGGGAGAACGATGGGTTTACCCGGGGGATGCCCTTTTCCGGAGGGGTTTCCCAGTATGGCAGCCATAGTGGCCGCCAGCTGTTTTTGATACACCTGGCCCCGGCCTTTTAACTCGCCTTCGGGGGCGATGTCCGGACCCAGCATGGCCAGCCAGATATCCCCGGACCCCTTTGCCCAAAATCCGTGGGTAGTCCATTTGTTTGATTTCCAGCCCCTTCCGTGATCAGTGGTGATAAGAAAGGTAGTACTGTCCTTATAATAAGGGTCTGTCTGGACTGCATACCATAGTTCGGCTATCATTCTGTCGGCATCGGCAACGTGCTGCAGATAAAGGTCATACCTCCCGGCATGGGCGCACTCATCCGTTTCCCCCAGACCGAGGAATACTACTGATGGATGATGTTGCCGGATATATTCCCTTGCACTGATATAGGTCAGCCGGTCATGACGGGTATGTGTCTCCGGCATATTCCCCTGTACACTGTCGATAAGGTCGGCCTCATAATCGTGCTCTTCATTCAGCCTTTCATAGCCGCTGTTGATGGGTAATCCGTTACGGGATTCATTTAATATATAAGGGAAAATGCTCCAGGAAGTAAAGACGGCTACTTTCCCATGATAGGCACTGGTCGAGTTGAGATATTCCAGCACATTGATGTTCTTATTATTAATGGCCAGGTTGGGACTTATAAAAGCATCCGTATGTCCCGTAAAGATCTCGTTATATCCCGGGTAGGATATCTTATAGAAGTTCTTTACATTGACCTTGTTGTCGAAGGCGCGGTTACCCAGCAAAACCCCTTTTCTAACAAGCGTGGTCCAGAAAAAAGGCATCAGCCTGCGTCTGCGCATGTCAGCGTCGGAACCCCAGTAGAGCTCCCGGGTCAGACTGGTGTCTTTTACGTATTCTTCATCGGAGATCAGCAGTGAGTCGGCTCCCTTAAATATTTCCTGCCATCGCACCCCATCAATGGTAATGACAAAAAGATGCCGGGATGATCCCCCGCCCGGGGATTGGGCGACTGCGTCGGAGAGAAAGAACAAGACCACCAGGAAGGTTGAGAAAGTCTTCATTACAATGGGTTTATCAAAGGTAGCCCCGGCATATGACCACATGTTTAACGGAAGATTAATTCTATATTATCAGGCATCCTTAACGGAACCATAATACCCCGGAAACCTGGTGGTTAAATTGACATGCTAGTTTTAACCGACATTAAATCAGTCTGTATGAGCTTCTTTGAATGGCTGGATCATATCGACAAGGTCCTGTTCACGCTGATCCAACATGACTCGGATCATGCCGTGCTGGACGTTGTAGCCCCGATCCTGCGCGATCCGTACACCTGGATACCCTTCTATGTTTTCATGCTGTATTATGCCCTGCGATATGCCAGAGAACAGGCATGGTCGTTCACTGTTCTAAGCCTGCTCACATTTGCTGTTACCGACAGCCTTACATCCCAGATAATGAAGCCCTTTTTTGGACGGCTCCGCCCCTGTCATGAGCCTGATATGGCGCAAACGATCAGGATCCTGGTGGATTGCGGTGGATTATATTCCATGCCTTCTTCCCATGCCGCCAATCATTTCGGCCTGGCCGCTTTCTGGTATTTTGCCATCCGTACCATGGGGGGAAGAAAGTGGTGGGGGCTTTATATCTGGGCTGCCGTTATCTGTTATGCGCAGATATATGTAGGTAAACATTATCCTTTCGATATCCTCGTAGGTTCCTGCACCGGATGGCTTACCGGCTATGGCCTGTCCCGTATCTTTACCTATCTGTGGGACAGAAAAAGCGATGGCAGACTGAATTTTGTCGGATGGTTTAAAAAAGTGCCCGGTAATACAAATTGATGATCGATCCTCATAGCTCTCCCTGGGAAGCATGGTTGAACAAATGGTTTGTCCCGCTCTTGCTGCCCGCCATACTGGTAAACATCAGCGGCGTGTTCATCCGTATCATCGAACCCGACGGCGCCCTTTATGCGATGATCGCACGCACAATGGCCGAAACCGGGGATCTTATCAACCTTCGCGTCGAAGGGAAGGACTGGCTGGACAAACCTCATTTCCCTTTTTGGGCCGCGGCTATCAGCTTCCGGATCCTTGGCATCAGCAGCTTTGCATATAAATTGCCAGCCCTGTTATTCTGGGCTGCGGGCGGCTGGTATACGTATCGCATGGCAAAGGATATATACGGAAAAGCTACGGCGCAGCTGTCCGTACTTATCTATGTCTCCGCCGCGCACCTGGTGATCTCCAACAATGATGTAAGAGCAGAACCATATCTCACCGGGATGGTCATCGGCGCCGTCTATCATTTTTATAAAGTTTCCCGGTCAAAATCCGGTCTGCACCTGGTAGCAGGGTCATTGCTCGCCGCCTGCGCCATAATGACCAAGGGGCCGTTTGTGCTGGTGACCATCGGCGGTGGTTTTATCCTGGACTGGATCATAGGAAAAGAGTGGAGACAATTCCGCAATGTCCGTTGGTGGATCGCCTTATTGCTTATCGGTCTTTTTATTACCCCGGAATTGTATTGCCTATACAGGCAATTTGACCTTCACCCGGAAAAAAGGATATTTGGCCGCACAGGCGTTTCGGGCATCCGTTTTTTCTTTTGGGACAGTCAGTTCGGCCGGTTTTTCAACACAGGCCCCATCAAAGGAAATGGAGATCTCTTTTTTTATTTTCACACGCTGCTGTGGGCCTTTTTGCCCTGGTCATTGTTGTTATATGCGGCGGTATTCCGGAAGATCAGGGATCTTGGCCACCGGACTATAACGGGGGATCGTATCGCCCTTGGCGCCGCCGCTCTCAGTTTTGCCATGTTCTCCCTGTCCCGCTTCCAGCTGCCGCATTATATAAATATCCTATTCCCATTCTTCTCGATACTGACCGCCGGCTGGCTTTATCGTATCCATCGCAGGATCACTATCCGGGGCGTCGGTATTACCCAGGGTATCATTACCTTTCTTTTGCCTGTCTTACTGCTTTTTCTTTGCTGGCTGTATCGTTTTCCGGGTTGGCCGCTGGTGATGATCGTTATCCTGGGGTTGGCGATCCTGCCTTTCCGGTTGTTCCGTGGTAATGTACTTGTCTCGGCGGTTGGTCGCAGCTACTGGATGGCCCTGCTTACCTTTATACTTATCAATTGTTGTCTGTATCCGGCCATCCTCGGGTACCAGGCAGGTATGGCCGCGGGCGACTATCTGCGTCATCAGCTCCCGGCCTGTGGCACCATCTACATGCCGGAGAAAGCTCCCGATAATTATTCCATCGAATTTTACAGCCCTTGCGCCGTACAACGGCTGCCCCGGGATAGTTTTCCCGCCGTATTAGACCGGGGGCCGGCAGTGTTCTTTATCACGAAGGCATATTCGGATACACTTAGCCGTATGGGTTACCGGGTAGAGCGGTTGCGGCAATTCCCCAATTTTCATGTCAGCCAGCTCACCGGCGAATTCCTGGATCATCGCACCCGGGGGACCAGCGTGGAATGGTTTGAACTGGCACGTGTCGATATTCGTTGATCATCGATACCCGATCTGTTAAAGATCCCCTTCATCCGCGCTGGGGCCATAGCTCCCCGGGATTGGTATATCCAGCAGGCGAAGAAAGACGCCCAACTGGGCCCTGTGGTGTACTATCTGGCTGTAAGCCAAACGAACGACCTCTCCCTTGCTGGACACCTGGTAGACCTGGTCACCATTGCGCAAGGTCCAATCTTCCTGCAAGACATCTTCGGACGTTTTTGCCAGGCTTTCCCGGCCTCTGGCGAGGCTACGTTCAAAATATTCCATCAGTCCTGCCGTATCATGCACGACTTCGGGCGCATAAGCGTTGTGGGCGAAGTCCAGCTCGTCGGTGGTCACGGCCATTTCAACCCAGGTCGGCAGCTCGGCTACGTGCGTGGCCAGGCGCTGCAGGGTCATGCTTTTTTTATGTGGCTGCCAGTCAAACTTATCGGAAGGAACACGTTCCAGCATCCTACGGGTGGTGAGCGCTTCCTGTTCCATTTCTTTTAGTAGCATTCTAACGGTGGACATAGTATTTAATTTTTTGTGTTGATATTTCAAAGTAACCACCACCGGGTGACAGCCTTATGTCAGCAGCAAAACAACTTTTTTTACCGGGTCCGGAATGACAGAACCGTGCATTGCGTAACGGTTATATAACAATTGCTTAATTTTTTGCTAACCTTAAAAACCCGGCTAAGACCATGAGTACGAAATAGTTTTGCAGTTCATCCTGCAATGAAACCTCGTATTGTATCTTTTTTTCTGCTTATCGTTTTCCGGGTGTTCCTGGTACCTGCATGGTTTGCATGGCACATCGGGGAAGTAAAGGATGCATCCGAAACCTTTGAGCATATTCGTTTAAAAAAGAGAAGGTCCTCCTACCTGGAGGAAAATATCTCCTCTATCGGGATCCATCTTTCCCGGACCGCCATTGCTACCCGGGTTCAGCGGTTACTACCATTCTGTCCTGAGATTACAGATGCTCCCGGGGTCTGCCCGGATGAGAATAGCTCGTCCTACTTTTTCTCCCGTCACCGGGTTTTACCCCTCTATCTGCGCAACAGGGTACTGAGGATCTGAGGCAATACCAGCCAGATCGTGTTCACTAACTATTCAATTAAAAACAAACATGTATGCGTGTTGCTAAACGACTACAAAGAGTCATCCATCTTTATTTTATCGCTTTATTATTATCGGTCGTCTGTTGCCCTTGCCTGCTGCAGGCCCAACAGGTCACAATTACCGGCAAGATCATTGACGCCCAGGACAAAACGCCTATTGCCGGAGCCGGTGTCCAGGTGAAAGGATCGTCCAACGGGGTAGTCACAGACCAGGAAGGAGCTTTCCATATCAGTGCGCCTTCCAATGCCATACTTATCATTAGTTATGTCGGCTATCGTACGACCGAAGTCCGTGCGGGCGCTGAAACCGCAACCATCGGATTGCAACGGGACACCAGGGCGCTCAGCGAAGTGGTGGTGACGGCCCTGGGGATCACCCGGCCCGCCAAGTCATTGGGTTATGCCGTGCAGACGGTGACCAATAAGGAGCTTACCAATGCTCCCGATCCCAATCTGGTCAATAATCTTTCCGGGAAGATCGCGGGTGTAACCATTACCAACGGTGGTGCAGGAGTAGGGTCCACATCGCGGATCGTAGTCCGCGGGGAGAATTCTTTTTCCGGCTCCAACCAACCCCTGTTCGTTGTAGATGGCGTACCTATCAATAACGAGACTTATTTCAACAATGCCATCGAAAACTCTTCCAACCAGGGGACATGGGCGGAGGTGGACTGGGGGAATGGGGCCGCGGAGATCAATCCCAACGACATCCAGAAGATCACGGTACTGAAAGGAGCAACGGCAGCTGCCTTATACGGCTCCCGTGCTGCCAATGGAGCTATCGTGCTCACTACGAAGAAAGGCGCCGGTAAAGGCATGGGCATCAGCTTTAACTCGAATACAACCTTTGAAACCCCACTGAAGCTGCCCCGTCTGCAAAACCAATATGGCGCTGGTGTGAATGCCTATCCGCTGTCGGGGGCGCCCAATACTTATGCATTTGTCAATGGAGGCGGCTCCAACGAGAATAATATCCCTAATTGGGGGCTTAAATTCGACCCTAATGTAAAAGTAAATCAGTTCGACAGCCCTGCCGGCGATGGGCTGCAGGCCGGCGATCTCACGCCGGGAAGCGTAGATCCCAACTATAAGATAGTCCCCACTCCCTGGGTCGGTCACGCCGATCATTTTAAAAAATTCCTGCAGACGGGCTTTACTACGCAAAATTCGCTGTCCGTCGGAGGTGTGACAGACAATGGCAGCTATAATATGTCCATGGGCTACCTGTCCAACACGGGGATCCTGCCCGGTACTAACTTAAAGCGTTATTCCCTCTCTTTGAGAGGCGAGCACCGCTTCAGCCATCATCTTACCTCGGATGTATTCCTGAACTATATCAATAGCTACAGCGGCAATCGCCCTAACATCGGATATGGTTCGGAGAGTGTCATGTACACCTTTTTCGGAGTATATGGCATGCCTATGAATATAGACCTGAACTCATTGAAGAAGCAATGGCAGGTGGGTCAGGATCAACTGCACCAGTTCCGTTACTGGAATAACCATGACAATCCCTATGTTACTTTATTCGACAATACCAATAGCTTTAAAAAGAACCGCCTGCTGGGGAATGCCTCTTTGAAATATGAGTTCACGCCCCATTTAAACCTCATGGTGCGTACCGGGACGGATTATTATACGGACAACCGGGAGGGGCACCGGGCTTTTACCACAGTGCGTTTTCCCAGCGGAGGTTTCCGGACGGATAACGTCACCTATTTCGAGAACAATACGGATCTCCTCCTGAACTTCCACAACCAGGTGAGCCCCTTGTTCAATATCAACATATCCGGGGGCGGCAACAAGTTCACGCAGAACATCACCTATACCCGCGATATCGCCAACGCCCTGATCACTCCCGGTCTGTATAATTTTTCCAATGCGCAGAACCAACTGCCTACCTTATACCAAAAGTTCGACAAAGAGATATATAGCCTGTATGCTTTTGGCGACATCGATTATAAGAAGATCCTCTACCTGAACATTACAGCCCGGAATGACTGGTCCAGCACATTGCCGAAGGGGCACAACTCCTATTTTTACCCCTCTGCTTCTCTCAGCGGCATTATTTCGGATATGGTTACATTGCCGGATGCTTTCTCTTTTCTCAAGCTGCGTGTTTCCGCAGCCCAGGTTGGCCGGGACGCCGACCCCTATTCCGTCAACAATACCTATCTGACGAATACGCCCTTTAACAACAATCCCCTGACAACAGCCAATCCTGTCCTGGCCAACAATAATTTGAAACCTTCCACCACTACCACGGAGGAAGCCGGTGCGGAGATCCGCTTCCTGAGGGACCGGTTTGGTCTGGATGTGACGGTGTATAATTCCGAGACAAAAGACGAGATCGTTCAGCTACCCATTCCCGTTTCATCAGGATATACAAATGCCTATGTCAATGGAGCTACCATCAATAACAAGGGCATAGAAGTAATGGTGACGGCTGCGGCTATTCGCCCAAAAGCACCGGGCGGTTTCAGCTGGGATATGAATGTCAATTTCAGCCACAATGTCAGTAAGGTAAAAGCGCTGCCCGCCGGGCTTCCTACTTATGTGTATGCACAGGTGACCCAATATGACCGTTATTATCGCGCCATTCAGTACAACGCTATGGCAGGAGGTAAGATAGGCAATATGTACGGCAACGATTTTCAACGCGATCCCAACGGAAATATCATTTATGTGAACGGTATCCCACAGATCACTACCGACCAGCATCACTTGTTGGGCAATTATAACCCGGATTTCATAGTAGGATGGTATAATGAGTTTACCTGGAAGGATTTTAATTTGAGCTTTACCTGGGACTGGCACCAGGGGGGAAGATATTATTCATATACTTCATTAGGGATATTGGCGGGTGGTATGTCGGTGGAAACGCTGCCGGGAAGAGAGACAGGCATCGTCGGCAAAGGTGTCAAGCTGGATGCGGCCTCGGGAAAATATGTGCCCAACGATGTCAAGGTCGATGCCGCTACGTACTACAATGGCTATTATAATGCCACCAATAATGAAGCCTTTATGTATGATGAAACCTATGTCAAGCTAAGAGAGGTGCGGCTGGGCTATACTTTCCGGCATTTCCTTGGGAGATCGTCGCCTGCCGGGCTTAATATCTCTCTCATCGGGAGAAACCTGCTGGAGTTTACGCAAAATAAGGATGTGGACCCCGAAACCCTCGCATTACGCGGACAGCAGATACTGCCGGGTACGGAGTTCCTGAGCATTCCAGCTACCCGCAGTATGGGTATTTCCATAGGTGTAAATTTTTAATCGCAGGCGCACAAAAAATTAAAGATCATGAACAAGAATACGATGTTTTTTATATTACTGGCGATTATGGGATCCTTTATGAGCTCCTGCAGTAAAGAGCTGGAGGCTGTGAACAGGAACCCCAACAACCTGGAGAAACCAGATGTGACTACGCTGTTGTCCAATACTATTGTCAGCGAGTTTTACAACAACGCTAATATATCCTGGACGCTGGCCAATGGATATGATCAGTACATGACGTTCAGCAGCTCGTATTACAATCAACCCACCCGATACTCCCCTGTGTCCAACAGCCCGTATTGGACAATATTATATGAGGCGGCGCGTGATGCCAACACCCTATATGCCGCGGGCCAGAAGAATGGGAGCGTTTTTTTGCAGGCTGCAGCCCTCACCTTACGTTCCTATGCTTTTGCCCAACTGACCGAACTATGGGGAGATATACCTTTCACCCAGGCACTGCAGGGGGGTACGGGAAGTTATACGCCCGCCTATGACAATCAACAGACAGTGTATACGGACCCTTCGCTCGGCATTATCCCTTCGCTGCGCAGGGCCGACAGCCTGCTAAAGGCCAATCCGTCCGGATTATTGAGCGGCGATCTGCTATTCAATGCAAGCGCAGCCGGCTGGAGAAGGTTTATCAACGCCTTACGTCTTCGGTATCTGCTGCGGATCGCATCAAAAGCGGACCCATCTTCGGAGATGCGGGCCATCGTAAACGATGGAACCCTTATGCAAAACGCCGGGCAGAGCGCGGCACTGGCTCTTCCCGCCACGACCCCGTATAACTTTCCCAGTCTAACGGAGCGTACGGGCGATTTCCAGGTGAAATATATGAACAGCCTGTTGTACAATACGTTTGTAAGTACAAAGGACACTGCCCGGCTGCAGGCTTATTTTGTAAAAAACCTCAATAGCGCGGCACAGACAGGTTTTGATTTCGCCTATTATGGGGGTATGCCGCTGGTGATCGATGCAAACACCGCGCAGACAGCCGCCTCGTCAAATTTCAACCCCAGCTTTGTATCCGGCGTCAATAAGGGTCTTATCAAAGCCCGTCTCATGACGTATGCCGAACAGGAATTTATCCTGGCGGAAGCAGCCGTGAAGGGATATATCAGCGGCGACCCGGCAACCTATTATAATAATGGCGTCACAGGCGCCTTTGCGGAGATCTCCTTTACGGATGCCACCGGACCCAATTATCTGCTGCACCCGGCTGTTGTCTTCGACAATTCCGGTACAGCAGCCTCATTACAGCAGATCATTACCCAAAAATGGCTGTTGAATATCAACAATGGTTTTGAAGGGTGGATAGAGTTCCGCCGGACGGGTTATCCCGCCCTGGACCCGGGTGGAACCGTAAGTCTCAACAAGGGCGCTATCCCTACCCGATTTCTCTACCCGTCAGATGAAGTATCCATCAATACTACGCACTACAAGGCTGAGCTATCCAACATGGGAGGTTCAGAAATAACGACTTATAAGGCCTGGTGGGAGAAATAGGAGACTGGGGCGAAAACTTAACATTGGTAATATTATTTTATCATTAATTTTATGTTATCTAATTATTACCAAAAACATTATTCGTATGAGTCAACAAGAGACAGAGACCGTAGCTACTCTGACGAAGAAGCAAGTTCGAAAGGAGATTGTGGAAAAGCTGACAGGAGCGCTGGCAGATTACAAGCAGGAGCTGGGTGAGGAAAAGCTGGCTACCCGTGTGAAGAAGGTGAGCAAGCTCATTAGTCGTGATCTGCTGAGGAGCAGTAAGAAAAAGCGCACAAAGAAAGAAGTAGTAAAAAAGACTCGCCCAAAAGCCGCGAAAGAAAAGACAAAGAAATAATGATCATTTAAAACTATGTAATGTCCCGGCCCGAGCCGGGACATTATTTTTGTATAGCAACTAAAATGAAACATTATGCCCACCTTCGGAGATTTGAAGCCCGACACATATTACCTGATCCAGGTAGATGATGAGTCTGATATCGAATTAGTATCAGTGCTCCTTTTCACAAAAGAGACTGTGCTGTTACGAAGCTATCTGCCGCAGGCTGAAGATTTTTTCCAGTATAAGGATGAGATCATCTTCAAGATGGTGGAAGAATTTGATCAGGAGACGGCTGAACAGTTTCAACGCCTCTACCAGGAGGAAACTCCGGAAGAACAGGAGTACTTTGAGTTCGAAGAGGACGAAGAGGAATAACTGTATGTTAACGTATTTTTTTCTACCTTAGCTTTCCATGCGAGCGGGTAAGAATACTTTTATAGTAGCATTATTAGTCCTGGTTGCCAGCCTGGTAAAGGGTGTGCATAACCATACCCCGCATGACGCAGGCCGGAAAGAATTTTGCCCAACGGCCTATTCCCTGCATGCTTCTCCGGGACATTTTTTAGCCCAACTGTCAGAAGGCCGTCAGCCTTCCGACCCCACCAGGAAACATGGTGAAAAGAGACATGGCAAATCCCTGGTAAGCCAGGCTATCGCAGCTGAATATCCATTGGTGTTTCGACCTGGGTTTACCTATTGTCAACGTAATTATTCGCTGTTTCTTCCTGCGGGCTGTACCAATCAGTTCATAGGCGATTTCCCGCTTCGCGGTCCCCCCACGATCATTTAACTCCCCGTTTTATCTCTGTTTTCCGACCACTGTACCCGGTGGCGGAAAGACATTTTCTTCTCTTACATTATCTCAACGGCTGTGTTTTACAGGCCGAAACGAACCAAAGGTTCGTTGGCCGAAGGCCCATTATTAGATCTTTCCGGAAGACGGGGTAAATTTTTTAACGAGCCCGTCTTCCGGACATTATAAAAGTCAATTATGATCGTGTATAAATTGAAAGGGACCGTGATATTTCTCTTTATGGCGGGGGCTGTCTGCGCCCAGGTCAGGGAGGACAGGCTGGTGCTGCCGCTGAATCAGGCGGTGAATCTTGCTTTGCGTAATTACCCATCTATCCGGGCCCGTGAAGCGCAGGTTCGATCGGGTATGGCGGCAGTCATCGAAACAAAGGACCGTCGCCTGCCTTCTCTGAATCTTTTCGAGCAGGTGGACGCAGGCACCAGCAATAACCTGGGGGCGGCCTATTTTTCCGGTGGCATTGTGCCTTCCGTCTCCGGCGTCAGCGCCCGTCCTGAAAATATAGGGACTGTCTCCACTGGTAATATTGGCGTGGCCTACCTGCAATGGCAGGCAACCAATTTTGGTGGTTATAAAGCCGGTATACGGGAGGCTTATTCCCGGCTGAGCGTAGATACGATGGACCTGGAAAGGGAGAAGTTCTATATCGCCTCCATCGTCCTGCAGTCTTACCTGGATCTTATCAGGAACTATGAGCTTAGTCAGGTGCAATTGGAGAATCTCCGGCGTGCGGACACCATCCGGCTGGCTATCCGCAATTATGTTACCAGTGGTCTGCGGCCGGGGGTTGACAGCAGCCTGGCGGAAGCCGAATATTCCAAGGCAAAGCTCAATTACCTGGATGTCTACAATACTTTCCGGCAATCAAAAGTTCAATTATCGCTGCTGACAGCATTGGATACGGCTGCTATTGGCCCGGACACCGGCAATGACAGCCTGTTGCTCGGGTCATTGCGATCAAATACCTATAAGGACAGCGCAGGGACAGGTCACCCTTTTCTTAATTACTTCCATTCCATTTATGTGAACGGCAAGGAAAGGGAACAGCTGATCAGGAAGTCTTATATGCCGAAGTTATATGTGCTGGCGGCGGGCTGGATGAAAGGGTCCAGTATCATGCCTGACGGCACTATCAATAAAGACCTTGGTGCGGGACTGGGTTATTCGCGTTACAATTATCTTTTTGGATTAGGTGTGACATACGACATCTTCGATCTGAGAAGACAAAAGGATAGACTGAATGTTCAAAAGTACCAGACGGAAGTAGCGCTCCATAACTATGAGGAGCAGCAGCGGACATTGAACAATGCCGGTCTGCAGGCTTCTGTCAACCTGCGTACGGCCATCGAGAAATTCAATGAGATCCCTGTGCAGCTGAATGCCGCGCGTGATGCCTATAATCAACGGCTCACGCAGTACAATGCGGGTCTTTCCAACATCATCGACCTTACCAATGCATTGTATGTGTTGAACAGGGCCCAGACCGATCTTATAAATACCAAAGATGGCGTATGGAGGGCGGTTGTACAGAAAGCATATGCGGAAAACGGTATCTATCAACTTTTATCCACTTTAAATTAATCAGGTATGTCGTTAGTGTCTTCGGGCTTAAAGAAGCCGATCGCCGTGATCGTGATCACCCTTGGGGTGCTGCTGTTCTCGGTGATGGCGATCTTTACCATACCCATCGATATATTTCCCAAATTGAACCTGCCCACCATCTATGTGATCGAGCCTTATGGCGGGATGTCCGCCCAGCAGATGGAAGGGTTTTTTGCCACCCGCATGCAGGATCAATTCCTGTATGTGAATGGCATTAAGAGCATAGAAAGCAAGAACATCCAGGGCATCAGCATTATCAAGCTCACTTTTTATGAAACGACGGATATGGCTGAAGCCTCGGCCCAGGTGGCCTTGCAGGTCAACCGCGCCTCTGCCTTCTTCCCGCCCGGCGCTCTTCCGCCACAGGTGGTACGTTTTGACGCTTCCTCGCTCCCGGTGGGAGAGCTGGTGTTCAGCAGCCCCAGCCGGCCATTGAAGGATATTTATGATCTGGCATTGACCCGGGTACGGCCCATGTTCGCCACGGTACCAGGTCTTTCCGCGCCTCCTCCCTTTGGGTCGAACGCCCGCAGCGTTATCATCAATATAGACCCTGATAAGGTGAGGGGTTACAATCTTTCTCCCGACCAGGTGGTGGCTGCTATTGCCAAAAACAATTCCATGAGTCCTTCCGGGAATATCAGAATAGGCAATACTATGTATGTCACCACCTTGAATTCCCTGGAGCAAAAGGTGGAAGCTTTTGATAATATCCCGGTGGTGGCTACCGGGAACAACACCATTTTTGTGCGGGACATCGGCCGGGTGGCCGATGCGGCTGATATTACCATCGACTATGCGCTGGTCAACGGAAAGCGGTCCGTATATATCCCCGTGGTAAAGACAGCGGATGCTTCCACCTGGGACGTTGTGTCCGGGTTGAAGGCCAGATTGCCGGAGATACAGACGCTGCTGCCGGAAGACGTGCATGTCTCTTATGAGTTCGACCAATCTGTCTTTGTGATCAATGCTGTAAAGAGCCTCATGACGGAAGGGATCCTGGGGGCTGTACTCACCGGGTTGATGGTATTGTTGTTCCTCCGCGACCTGCGCAGTAGCCTGGTGGTCATCATTACTATTCCCGTCTCGGTGCTCAGCGCCGTGCTGCTGTTAAAACTGGCCGGACAGACAGTGAATATCATGACGCTCAGCGGTCTGGCCCTTGCCATTGGGATACTGGTGGACCAGGCCACGGTGACCATCGAGAATATCCATCAGCACCTGGAAATGGGTAAGGACAAACGGCAGGCCATCTATGATGCCTGTGAAGAAATATCCTTTCCCCTATTACTGATATTGCTCTGTATCCTTGCTGTATTCGCCCCTGCTCTTATCATGACGGGTGTCCCTAAAGCGATGTTCCTGCCATTGTCCCTGGCCATCGGTTTTGCCATGATCGCGTCTTACTTCCTTGCTCAAACATTGGTGCCCATCCTTTCGAACTGGATGCTGAAGGCGGAGAAATTTATGTACCGGCATGGGCATCAACATGCCCATGCGGGGCTGGCGCTGGATACGGCGGAAGTAGACGAAGTGGACCTGCATACCCGGAATGAACAGACGGTGCCTGAGAAGAATGACGGGTTCCAGCGGTTCAAGATGTGGTACACCCGCCGGGTGGAAGGGCTGATGAAGCGGCGCGGGATCACGGTGACATTTTATTTCCTCCTTGTATTCGGGGCGGCCGGATTTGCATTTGTGACCATCGGCAAAGATCTGATGCCCCGTGTAAACACGGGCCAGTTCCAGGTGCGTATCAAGGAACCTGACGGCACTCGTCTGGAGGTGACGGAACACAGGCTGCATGATGTACTGGCTATCGTAAATAAGATAGTGGATGGGCATGTGGCCATCAGCTCGGCCTTTGTCGGCCCCGTGCCTACCAATTTCGGGTCCAGCAATCTTTATGTGTTCAACAGCGGCACGCAGGAAGGCATCCTCCAGGTGAACCTGGATGAAAAATACAAAGTGAATATAGATGACCTGAAAGATGAGATACGGAAGAAAGTGGCCGCCGATATACCGGAAATGAAACTATCCTTCGAGCCCATCGACCTGACAGAGAAGATCATGAGTCAGGGAGCATCCACTCCCATCGAGGTAAGGGTAGCTGGCCGCGATATGCGTCAGATAGGAGGGTACGCCGCCCGGCTGGTCAGCCGGCTGCAGGAGGTGTCGTTTCTGCGGGATGTTCAAATCGCGCAGCCATTGAAATTTCCCGTGATCAATATCAATGTAGACCGTTTTAAAACGGCGCAGATGGGGTTGAGCCTGTCGGATGTGGCCAGGTCGGTGACGGCGGCCACCAGTTCCAGCCGGTATACTCAAAAGAACCTCTGGCTGGACGACAGGACCTCCTATACCTACCAGGTGCAGGTACAGGTGCCTGAGTATATCATGCACGAGGTGAGCGATCTGAAAGAGATACCGTTGGTAGAAGGGCAGCCGCGGCCTGTCCTGGAAGACGTCGCCAGCTTTTCGGTGGATAGTCTTCCCGGAGAATATGACAGGGCGGGGCCCCGCCGCTATGTCACCGTAAGCGCCAACATCTATAAAAAAGATCTGGCCGCCGCCACGGCAGCCGTTCAAAAGGCGATCGGGGACCTGGGTGCTCCGCCTCGCGGCCTTATTGCCGAAATAAAAGGGACTTCCAGTCTGCTGACGGAGACGCTCGATGGTTTGCAGAACGGGCTTGTTATCGCTATCGTTGTCATTTTTCTTTTACTGGCAGCCAATTATCAATCCTTCAAGCTATCCCTGGCTGTGCTGACGACCGTGCCCGCGGTGATCCTGGGATCGTTGATCGCCTTGCTGCTCACCGGCTCGACATTGAACCTTCAGAGCTATATGGGTATGATCATGTCCACGGGGGTATCGGTGGCCAATGCCATCCTTATCGTCACCAATGCGGAAAAGCTGAGGCTGGAATACAGGGATGCGACCCGTGCTGCCGTCACCAGCGCCTCTATCCGTCTGCGTCCTATCCTGATGACCAGTCTGGCCATGATCGCGGGGATGGTCCCCATGGCCTCGGGCATGGGCGAAGCGGGTGATCAGACAGCGCCTCTCGGGCGCGCCGTCATCGGCGGGCTGGTGTTCTCCACCCTGGCGGCACTATTGATCCTGCCGCAGGTGTATGCCCTGATACAACGCCGGTCAGATTTTTCATCACCCTCCCTGATGCCGCAAGAAACTGCGCAAGCAGCTGCGTCGGAGGATCATCAACTTTAAAAAACAAACATATGCAAATCATAAAGTATTTATTATTCGGTGCTCCACTGGTCTTCCTGGCGGCCTGTAACCAGGCCGAAACAAAGCCTGTGGATAAGGGCGCTGCGGAGAATGCTGCACCCGCCCGAAGTCACTATACGATGGGAGAAGTCACCGAAGGTCAGATAGGCGCTTCGGTCCGTTTGCCGGCCGTGCTCCGGCCATACCTGTCGGTGGACATCTATCCCAAAGTGAATGGGTTTATAAAAGAGGTCCCCGTAGACCGGGGGACACAGGTAAGGACGGGACAGTTGCTGTTGCGGTTGGAAGCTCCGGAGATCGAGCAGCAGTACGTAGCTGCAAAATCCAAATATCTTCAGGCCTATGCACTCTCACTGGCCAGCAAGGACAATTATGAGCGGCTGGTGCAGGCGGGCAGGATGCCCGGCACTGTCTCGGCGCACGATCTGGAACTGGCCCGCGACCGGATGATCGCAGACAGCGCAACGGTCCAGGGTGAGATGGCTGGTTACAAGGCCCTGGAGGCGATGAAGAACTATCTCATCGTGACGGCGCCTTTTGACGGTGTCATTACGGAACGCAATGTCCATCCCGGAGCCCTGGTAGGCCCCAACCTCAAGGCGGATGACCGGCCGATGCTTGTCCTGCAGCAGGAGAACAGACTGCGCCTGGTCATCGACGTACCAGAGCTATATAGCAATCAGCTCACCGGGCATACGGTCGTCAGCTTTCGGGTCAGCACGTTGCCGGGAAAGGTCTTCCGGGGCCCTATCAGCCGATCAGCCGGGGCGCTGAACCTGAAATACCGTAGCGAGGCCATCGAGGTCGACGTAAACAACGACGACCGGCTGCTAAAGCCGGGTATGTATGCGGAGGTTGAGCTGCCTGTCAGACGCAACACGCATTCCCTGGTAGTACCGGCCTCGGCAGTCGTCACCTCGCAGGAGAAGAAATATATTATCATCGTGGATCAGGATAAGACGCATTGGGTGGATGTGGTCACGGGCAATTCAAAAAATGACTCCACGGAAGTTTTTGGCAACCTGCAGGCACATGATAAGATCATTGTCAACGCCAACGATGAGATCAGGGACGGGGCCCCCGTCCAGTAACCCTTCTTAAATCTGTATGATGAACCGGACCAAAACTGCCCAACTCGGATTGTACGCTATCCTCGTCAGCGGGGACTATAGTTCCTTAAAATTTAATAAGTCCCTGCTGGCCTTCCGCTATCGTATCGATATTGTCCCGCTGGACGAGTTTGAAAGAAAATACGGCGCCGTATTCGAAGCCGGGATGCCGTCATTGCTGGTGCAGGACGTGCCTATAAAGTATTCCGACAGCAAAAAGCAGGAAAGGACTGTTTGTATAAGCAGTAACCTGGAGCGGAATATCCGGGAAAACTATCCACAATATATCCGTCTGTTGGAAAAAGGATATGTTGTGCTGCTGAAGACATTCAAGACCTTACGCACGGATAAAAAAGGCTGGAACAGCCCCGACACCATCCGGGAATATCTTCTCGAAACCTACCAGTTCTGTCAGAATTTCCGGGCTTGTCTTAAGCTCACGGTCGGAGATCCGTTCAGCCTGGGGGATTTCTTTGGTTGTGTGGTGGGCAGCAGCAAGGTCATCAAATACCATCTATCCGGGTTCTTTTGGGATGGATAAGCTACGCGTATTTAATAATAATGGACTCTATCACATTGGTGGCGTCCTCGCATTTGTCGGTGGCGATCTCCATTGCCTGGTAGATCTCCCTTTTTTTGATCACTTCCTTGGCGTCCGGCTCGCCTTCGAACAGTCTGTCGATGCTCATGTCGAAGATGTCGTCAGCCTGGTTCTCGATGTTATTGACCTTTACCAGGGCGTCGGTGATCTTCCGCATGTGCCGCATGTTCCGTAGTTCCCGGACAGCTTCCCGGATCGATGCGGAACCTTGTTCAATGAGATCGGCCAGCTTCTGGATACCAATGTCATTTGGGTTGACCCTGTAGAAGTTGATCTTTTTGGCGGAAGAATAGATATAATCGCAGATATCATCCAGGGCGCTGGCCAGATAATGGATGTCTTCGCGGTCGAAGGGGGTGATAAAATTACGTCCCAGCTCGGTATAGATCTGATGCGTCAGCTCGTCATTGATATGCTCCTGGTTCTCCAGCCCCGCGATCAGCTCTTCACGCTTGTCAAAGTCCACTTCCGAAACCACCGCTTTTAGCGCTTTGCCCATGCCGTACACATTTTCTGCGACTTCCTCGAAGAGAGAATAGAACACCTGGTCCTTTGGCATGAACACTTTCATGATTGAATTGAATCCCATCGGAGAGAAATTTTATTAAAATTACACGGCAATAGACCCGGGATAAGCAGGAATTAATATGGTAATGATTTCTTAATACGCCCCTGACGAGCGTTACTTTTCCGTGATATTTACCCCCTGCTCTGACAATTCGCTAATAATTACTAAAGTAAGCCTTGTAACGCTCTTTTTGGAAAATTATTTTTACAAGGTGCTAATTTTAAATGATATACAAATTCTATACAAATTGTATATCATCATTTTGTTACGCCCGGTTTACAATTTCTTAACATTGGGGTAACCTGCCGGTAACATGTCAGAAGTTCCTTTGCAGCAAATTTTAACTATTCGTTTATGTCGCGTTTCAGACTATTGCTTATGTTCAGCATGATCGCTCTTCTCACCGGCGGACTTGTCCGTGCACAGGAGACGACTGCTACGCTTAATGGTACCGTTTATGATTCCAAGGGAGCCCCTGTTCCGGGCGCATCCGTGGTAGTAAAACATGAACCTACCGGCTATTCCACAGGGACCCAAACCAATAACAAAGGAATTTTTGTTATCCCCAACCTGAGAGTGGGTGGACCTTATACTGTAAAAATTTCTTTTACGGGCTATAAGGAAGAGACGATCTCCGATCTGAACCTGGTGTTGGGAGACAACCCTGATCTGAATGTCGGATTGAAGCTCAACGAGACTGCCCTGACGGAAGTGGTGGTCGTCGGCGGAAGAAGAGTGCAGACCACTGGCGGCACTACGGTAGGAAGGGCTCAGCTGACTACCCTGCCTACGTTGGGAAGAAGTCTCTCCGACTTTACCCGGCTAAACCCTCAATCCAATAACAACTCTTTTGGAGGAAGCAATTTCCGTTATAACAATATTACATTGGATGGCGCTATGAACAATGACGCCATCGGCTTTAGCAACTCCTTTGGCGGCACCAGCGGCGGCGGCCAGTCCGGTACGGCCGGCTCCGGCACCCGTACCAACCCTTACAGCCTGGATGTTATCCAGGAAGTACAGGTGCAGCTGGCTCCTTATGACGTAAAGCTGGGTAATTTCACCGGCGGTACCGTCAATGCAGTTACCAAGAGCGGTACCAATGATTTTCATGGTTCTGTATATGGCTATGGCAGGAACCAGACCCTGGTGGGAAAAAGCCCGGATGCTGCCAAGAAGTCCATCGGCTCCGACTTTTATGATTACCAATACGGCGCCACCCTCAGTGGTCCCATCATCAAGAACAAATTGTTCTTTATCGCCAACTTTGAGCTTACCCGCCGCCAGGAGCCTACTTTTTATAATGTAGGAGATGCCGGTGCCGCGATGACGCAGACACAGGCCGACCAGATCACGGCTGCCTTTAAGGCACATGGCTTTGATCCCGGCTCCTATGCTCCCGGAAAGATCTTTACCAACAGCGATAAATACTTTGGACGTGTAGACTACAACATCAGCCCCAAGACCGTGCTGACAGTGAGAGGCATCTATACCAAGGGCTGGGGGAACAACCTGGAACGTACGCCTGCCGTATATCAGTTCAGTTCCACCGACTTTACCCAATACAGCAAAAATATCAATATCGTAGCAGAACTGAAGACCAAGTTCAGCAATACGGTGAATAACCAGCTTATTCTCGGTTATATCAATGTCCACGACTACCGCGATTTCCCCGGTGCTTTTAATAATGTAACACCTTATGTGGACATCACCAATGGCGCCGCCAACATCTGGCTGGGTACCTGGCGTGAGGCTTCGATCTATGACCAGAAGCAAAAGACCTTTGAGTTCACGGATAATGTCACCTGGAACAAGGGTATCCATAAATTCACTTTTGGCACGCACAACGAATTCTATGATTTCAATTATGGGTTCGTCAATAGCTGGAATGGCCGTTGGCAATATGGTGGCGTTGACAGCTTTTTGATCGACCACCCCAGCCGTATCCGGGCTGCCTATGAACCCGGTGCCGGCAAGAATAATTATGATGAGCTGCGGACCAACACGCCCGGCAGCAAGTTCAAGGTGGGTCTGATCAGTGTGTATGCAGAGGATGAGATCGCTGTCACGAAGCGCTTTAAGATCACCCCCGGGATTCGCGCGGATTACTCTTATGTGGGTGATCAGCCTGTCACTGACCCGGCGCTTAATGCTACAACAGAGTACGTAAGCCCGAACCCGACGTATACGCATACGCCCTTTTCAAAATTCGATAACAAGTGGTTTGGCAATGTTGTCCTCTCTCCCCGTCTGGGTTTTAACTGGGATGTCAAGGGCGACAAGTCTGTCGTGGTAAGAGGCGGTACCGGTATCTTCACCGGTCGTATCCCCTTTGCCTGGCTGGGATATGCCTATACGCTGAGCGGACCTAATTTCAACAACATAGACTACAAGCCGAAAGCGGGTACGCAGGTTAATCTGGTTGGACCAGACAACCTGGTATCTACCATTGGCGCGGTCAGCCCTGGTTCCATTATTACCCGTGAGATCGACCTGGTGGACAATAAGTTCAAGCTGCCCACCGTCTGGCGCAGCAGTGTAGCCGTAGACTATAAGTTTGGTCATGGCTATAAGGCTACTTTCGAAGCGATGTACACCAAGACGATACACGATGTCCTGTTCCAGCAGATCAACAAGAAGGACTCGGTACAGTACTATTCCACTGGCCCCACCCAGACACCCGTGTATGTGGGCGGCAATCTCAACAAAAATTTTGCGAACTTATTCCTGCTGACCAACACCAGCCAGGGCTGGCGGTATAACATCACGGGCCAGATTTCCAAGACCTCCGATATGATCCGTAATGGTCATGGCGGCGGCTTTATCTACAACTGGTCTGTTGCCTATACTTATGGCATGTCCAAGGACGTAGCCAATGGTATCCGCAACTCCATGCAGAGTAACTGGGATTACAATCCTACGATATCTTCCAACAATCCCCAACTGGGCTATTCGAACTTCGATCTTCGTCATCATATCGTAGCTACCCTGGGTGGAGCGTATAGCTGGAATCCGGTGCATACCACTTCGCTGAATTTCTTCTATTCCGGTCAGTCCGGCAGCCCTTACACCGTGATCTATGCCGGCGTACCGGGCAATATCCTCAACCCCAATTCGGCGCTGCCATATATTCCGACGGTGGCTGAATCGCAGACGATGATCACGTCCGCTACCCGCGATGCTTTCAACGCTTTTGTGGATGCCGACAGCTATCTGAAGACAAGAAGGGGTAAATATGCTGAGCGTAATGGGATGCGTACGCCCTGGAACCATGAGCTGGACCTGAAGCTGATGCATGAGTTCCACCTCAGCAGTACCAACAGACAGCATACCCTGGCCATCAGCCTGGACATCTTTAACGTGCTGAACCTGATCAACAACGATTGGGGGCATATCACTTTTGTGAGCAACCTGAACAACTATACGGTGAACTTCCTGAAGTTTGTGAAAGATAATGATGGCACCGGCAAGGCGCCTGGCGATCCCAGTACAGGATACACTCCGACCTTCCAGTTCACACAGCCTACCTATGGCAACCATTATTACTACAACGACCCGATCAACTCCCGTTGGCAAGGTCAGTTAGGTATCAAGTACACGTTCTAAACTTATTATAGAATTAACCTGAAAAACCCCGCTCCAGCGGGGTTTTTTTGTAGGTTTAAAAAAAAATGGCTGCGATCAAAGGCTCATGGATAATGGTTTCGCTGGGGATACTGAGCCTGCTGTCCTGCAGCGGAAAGAGCCATCATCTGATCGGCGCCGGAAGCTCTTTTGACAATCCCCTGTTCTCAAAAATGTTCTATTCCTATTTCCAATCCAGGGGAATAAAGGTCAATTATCAATCCATCGGCTCCGGAGGGGGTATTTCACAACTGATCAACAGGACCATCGATTTTGGGGCTTCCGATGTCCCGATGAATGGGGAACAGGACTCCCTTTCTCCCGCCAGGGTATTGCATGTGCCAATTACGGTCAGCGCTGTTGTTCTCAGCTACAATCTGCCTGAGTTACAAGACACCCTCCGGCTTTCCCCGCAGGTATTGGCCGGACTGTTCCTGGGGCGCATCACGCATTGGAATGATACGGCCATCGCAGCGATAAACCCAGGTGTACGGCTGCCGGACCTCCCTGTCGTTATCGCGCATCGCTCCGACGGCAGCGGCACCTCCAATATCTTTACCAGCTATCTTTCGATGATCAGCCCGGAATGGGCTAGCCGGGTGGGGAGAGGTTCTTCTGTCAACTGGCCCGCGGGCCTGGGCGGAAAAGGTAACGAAGGCGTTGCCGGTCTTATCCGCCAGACTCATGGCGCCATCGGGTATATCGAGCTGGCCTTTGCCATGCAGAATAAAATGGCTTTTGGAAAGATCCGGAACAGGACGGGACATTTTATCACGCCTTCTATCTCCAGTATCAGTGCGGCCGCGGATATACCCATGCCTGCCAACGGCAAGGCGTCCCTGGCGGACACGGATGCTCCTGACGGCTATCCCATTTCTTCATTCTCATGGGTGCTGCTCTATAAAGAACAGGACTACAGACATCATCCACAGGAAAAGGCTGACCATCTGCTGCATCTTCTGGACTGGATGATACATGAAGGACAACGATATAGCAGCGCCCTTTACTATGCGCCATTGTCCCCTGCCGCTGTCCATGCAGGGGAAGGTATCTTAAAAAGCGCTACTTATGATGGCCATCCAATCTTAACGCAGAAGAACTGATCAACATATGGAGACCTCTTTACAAGCCCCTGTCATTCCATCCCCTGCCGTGAGGGACACGGTAGGTATCCGCAAAAGGATCCGGCGTTCATTCCGTCAGATACGTACGGAGAGCGTTTTTAAACAAACCCTGGTCATTGCCGGACTAATACTGGTGATACTGGTCCTGGGCATTTTGCTCACGCTCATCACGCAGTCCCTCCCTTCCATCCGTCTGCTGGGATTGAAGTTCATATGGGGCAGCACCTGGAATCCCGTAAAAAATGTTTACGGAGCTTTCCCTTTTTTGCTGGGCACCCTGCTTACGTCCTTTCTTGCGCTGTTGATCTGTATCCCTTTTTCCATTGCCATCGCTGTATTCCTGGGGGAGTATTATCCATCCGGCTGGTTTGCCGACGTGCTAAAGAACGCCGTTGAGCTGATAGCGGCCGTGCCTTCCGTCATTTACGGATTCTGGGGGCTGGCTGTGCTTGTTCCCATGGTGCGATCCCTGGAAGCAAGGCTCGGCATAGATCAGCCGCTGGGTGTAGGTATCTTCAGCGCTTCTCTTATACTGTCCGTCATGATCATCCCTTATGCGGCGTCATTGGGCCGATCGATGATCCAGATGGTTCCTGAACATTTGAAAGAGGCAGCATATGGTCTGGGTGCTACCCGTTGGGAGGTGATCCGGCACGTTGTGCTACCATACACCCGATCGGGGCTCTTTGCCGGCATCCTCCTTTCCCTGGGCAGGGCCCTGGGAGAAACCATGGCCGTCACCATGGTCATCGGTAACTCGAGCATCCTGCCCAAAAGCATTTTCGCACCGGGTAATACCATGGCCAGCGTCATCGCCAACGAATTCACCGAGGCGGATAAAACGGTGTATCTCTCCGCCCTCATCGAGCTGGGACTGGCCCTTTTTCTCGTAACCGTGATCATCAATATCATCGGAAAGAAGATCATAGACCGTTTCACCAATGAATGATCCCATGCGCACCGACCACATAAGATACAGAATAGGCAAAAACAATGGTTTCAGGATACTGACCTTTGTTCTGGCATTTGCCTGTATGATACCCCTGGTAGCGATCCTTTTCTTTATCATCAAAGCCGGCATCACCAGGATAAATTTTCATTTCCTGGTAAATATTGCCCGGCCTGTAGGAGAAAAGGGAGGAGGTATTGCCAATGCTTTATTAGGCAGCGTGATCATCGTTGCCCTGGCGTCCCTTATCGCCATCCCCATCGGCATTCTGGGAGGGGTTTATCTCAGTGAGAACCCGAAAGGGCGTCTGGCTTATTGGTGCCGTCTTTCCGTGGACATCCTTCAAGGGATACCGTCCATCGTCATTGGGATCATTGCCTATTTCTGGCTGGTAAAACCCCTGGGCGGGTTTTCCGCCTTTTCCGGCAGCGTAGCCCTGGCCATCATGATGTTGCCTGTCATCGTCCGCTCGACCGAGGAAACCCTTAAGATGCTACCTCCTTCATTAAAAGAAGCCGCATTTGCGCTGGGGATGCCTTTTCACCGGGTGATCTTCAAAGTCATCCTGCCCGTGGGTATCAGCGGCATCCTCTCCGGGGTCATGCTTTCCATTGCCCGGATCACCGGTGAGACGGCGCCACTCCTGTTCACGGCATTTGGCAATCCTTATCTGTCTGCTGATGTCACAGCGCCCATGCAGAGCCTGCCCCTGCTGATATTTAATTATGCCACCAGCCCCTATAATGATTGGCATGACCTGGCCTGGGGAGCTTCGCTCATATTACTGGTGTGGGTGTTATTCCTGAACGTTTTTACAAAGCTGATAGCCGCAAAATGGAAAGTACAATTATAAAAAGCAGAAAATTCAACGCCTCTTTCGGTATCAACCATGTGGTGAAAAATGTCAACATTGACATCCCCAGGAATAATGTCATCGCCGTAATGGGTCCTTCCGGTTGCGGCAAGACCACTTTTCTACGATGTATCAACCGCATGCACGAGCTGATACCCGGCGCTACCTGTAATGGCGCCATGACCATCAACGATGAGGATATTTACACCATGCATCCTATTTTTGTCCGGCTAAAGATCGGCATGGTCTTTCAACGTCCCAACCCCTTTCCCAACCTGAGCATTTATGATAATGTCATCGCCGGCTACAAACTCAACGGTATAAAACTGGCCAGGGCGGAAAAGGATAGGATCGTAGAACATTCTTTGACAAAGGTGGCGCTTTGGAATGAAGTGAAAGACTCCCTTTTAAAGAAAGGGACCTTTCTTTCAGGGGGACAGCAGCAACGGCTTTGCATCGCAAGGGCGGTGGCTATGGAACCGGAGGTACTCCTCTTCGACGAGCCCACTTCCGCCCTTGACCCTATTTCCACAGCCACTGTGGAAGAGCTTTTCCACGAACTAAAGGCCAACTATACCCTCATCATCGTAACCCATAATATGCAGCAGGCGGCCAGGGTAAGCGATAGAACGGCCTTCTTTTATATGGGCGAGCTGGTGGAATACGACCTGACAAAAAATGTTTTTACGAACCCAAAGGACAACCGCACGCAGAATTACATTACGGGCAGGTTTAGCTAAAATTTAATAAACCCATGGCACAAATAGAGAATGAACTGCAATTGTTAAAAAGAGAGGCAGTCAACATGTGGACGCTGGTGAGCTCCCAGTTAAACAAGGCCCGGCTGGCCTTTTTGCATTTTGACAAAGACCTCGCACGGGAGGTTGTGCTGAAAGAAAAAAGGGTTAATGGCAGCGAATTGAAGATCGACAGGGATTGCGAGAACATCTTCGCTCTTTTTTGCCCTGTCGCCATCGATCTGCGGTTTGTCCTGGCCGTACTGAAGATTAATTCCAATCTCGAACGGATAGGGGATATTGCGGAAGGCATCGCCCGGTATATCATCGATGCGGAAGCCCCGTTTACCCGGGAATTGCTGGAAAGCACCCGTATCCTGCCCATGTATGAAGAGGCTGTAAAAATGCTGGAGGATACCCAGACGGCCTTTGAGAACGAGGATACGGCCCTGGCCCGCAGTGTCTTTAAAAGAGACGACCTGCTGGACGATGTCAATAAAAATGTCAATAAGGTCCTGGAAGGTCACCTGAAAGGGCAACCGGAAGATGCCGCACAGGCGCTATGGATCCTGTCCATCATACGCAAACTGGAAAGAGTAGGCGATCAGTCGAAGAACATCGCAGAGGAGATCATTTTTTACATGGAAGCAAAAGTGCTGAAGCATAAGCATACCGGCGAAAAAAAATAAAGCCACCATCATGGAAATGAAGTGGCTTCTGCATGAGAAAATTCAACTCTACATATATAAACCATCGATTAACGGGTGACTAACCAATTAATACGGCGTAAAGGTAGGGGGGGCACATTATGATTTGTTTACTCCAAGATTAATTAAAGATGAATTCGGGGTAAAGCAGGTCCAGCTGGTGTTTCTTCCTGTCAGTGCAGTGATGCATGACATAGCTGACGATGGATTCCGTGGAATGGTCCAGACGAAGGATGGGTCTTTTCCTTTGCTCCATCATCCGCTGGAAGATAGCGGCGAATTCCCCATCAAGACCTTTCAGGACAGGTACGCCCATTTTCTCCAGTGCGGCTGCATTACAAAATTGTTCATATTGTCCCCGGATGGGAATGACCAGCAGCTTTTTCCCCAGGTACATCGCTTCGGCCGGTGTTTCGAAGCCAGCGCCGGTGATGATCGCCTTACAGGTGATAAGGCTTTTATTAAAAGCATGCTTGCTGACAGGGATAAAGAGGATATTGCCTTGCTGTACGGGCTGTTTTACTTCTTTGGAGAAGACCTGGAAGGAATGGTCCTTTAGGGGGCTGAGATACCGGCTTACAGTAGCATCGCTAAAGGAAGAAAGATATACTGTAACATGTCCCTTATCCACCGACTCAGCCTGCAGGATCTCCCGTTTGATCACAGGGGGAAGGATAAAGTCGTCGTATTGTTTAAAATGCAGACCTATGTATTGGGTTGCCCGGGCATAGTTGCGCAGGATCCATTCTCCCATCCATTCTTTCTTTTTGGGTCTGGGGACTTTGGGAGAGACAAAGCTGGCCTGGTGGCCGAAATTGACGGACGGCACCTTTTTATAGGCGCAGGCGAGGGATGTAATGCTTTCAAAGTCATTGAGGACAAGGTCATATTTTTCGACGGGTAATTCTTTTACCTCCTTCATGATCCGAAGGGGAGCGAACTGTCTTGCGATCTGGAGATAGTTGAGGCCGCCCCCATTGGTATAGAAAAGGCTGAGCCCCTTGCTCCGGTACTTCACCGAGGCATCGAGCGCCAGGCTGTTGTTGGCCCCGCTGAGAAAGATATCCACCTTTCCATAACGTTCCAGGTAAGGGAGGAGCTCCATTGCCCTGCTGATATGGCCGTTGCCCGTTGCCTGTACTGCGTAAAAGATCTTCATATTGCCGCTAAAGAATTGATATAAAAATTTATTTCATCGGTGATCACATTCAGGGATGGCTTCATCTCGATGGTAGGTGTGGCCGGGAACTTTTTCTCGTCATATTCAAATATGGTCCATTCATTATGCTGATATTCCAGGGCCGTCAGATGCTCCACCCAATCTCCCGAATTCAGATAAGTGACCTGCCCCTCCTTTGTTTCTACTATCTTCTTTTGAGGTTGATGGATATGGCCACAGATGACATAATCGTACTTTTTCTCGATGGCCAGCTCCGCAGCTATCAGCTCGAAGTCATTGATCTTGCTTACGGCTTTGTTTACGCCTGCCATCACCTTCTTGGAGATGGACACCCGTTCCCTGCCGAATAATTTTAAAATGAAATTGATCATGCGGTTGAAGATGATCAACCCTTCGTATCCGCTGCTCCCCAGTTTGGCCAGGATTTTGGCACCACCTTTGGTAGTATTATCAAAAACATCTCCGTGAAATATCCAGGTCATTTTGTTGTCGATCTCGAGCACGAGCTTATCTGTGAGGGTGAAATTCCCGATCTGGATATCAGTATATCTGCGCATCATTTCATCATGATTGCCTGTAATATAAAACACCCTGGTGCCATTGGTGATGAACTGGAGGATCTCTTTCAAGACCATCATGTGCGCAACAGGAAAATATCGTTTGGAGAATTGCCAGCCGTCAATGATATCGCCGTTCAGGATGAGGATGTTAGGCGTGATGCTCTTGAGATAGTTCACCAGCTCTTTAGCCCGGCAGCCGTAAGTTCCCAGATGGACGTCAGATAAAACAACTACATCTACGGGTCGCTTTTCCATTATTGTGGTTTTCCAAAGGTCCATACTTTGTATTACTTCTCTTTTACCTGGTTGTTAAGTAATTGTGAGGTTTATATGAACGGAATATTAACAGATGGCAAAAAAGGTTTTTTCATGGCGAGCCGACGGTTTTCCATATACTTGCCGAATGAAAAGATTATCTCTCATTGTCCTGCTGGCGCTGACCGTTTGCAGCCTGCAGGCGCAGCCTCTCGCGTACACTGTCAGCAACGCTCATTCTCACAACGATTACGAACAGAAAGTGCCTTTCTGGCTGGCTTATAATGAGGGTTTTGGCTCCATCGAGGCCGACATATTCCTGCGTCACGACTCCCTGATAGTCGCTCATTCGGAAAAAGAGCTGGCGCTTCGCAGGACCCTGGAGACATATTATTTAGATCACCTGCTGGCCTGTGTCCGGAAGAATGGCGGCAGACCCTTTCCCGATGCCGATGCTCCATTACAGTTGCTGATAGATATAAAGACGGACTCCATCCATACCCTTGCCAGGCTGGTGGAGGTGTTGGGAAAATATCCGGAACTAACGGGCAATCCGGCTATAAAGTTTGTCATAACAGGCAACCGGCCTGCCTCTTCTCTTTGGCCGGGCTATCCCTCATGGATCTGGTTTGACGGCGTTTTGTCTGAACAATACGATCCGGCGGTGATGGATAAGATCATTATGCTTAGCGATGATTTTAAAAGCTATTCAAAGTGGAATGGTAAGGGCATCATACCTGCGCAGGAATGGACCTTGCTGGAGACGGCTGTAAGGAAAGCCCATCAATGGAAAAAGACAGTTCGTTTCTGGGACGCTCCCGATTTTATAAATGCCTGGTATCAATTTATGCATCTGCAGGTGGATTATATCAATACGGACCACATCGACGCGTTGTCCGGGTTCTTACATCATCTGCCAAAGACATCCTATACGGGCGGGGGGGCCTACCGGCCGTACCAGCCCACCTATAAAACGGATGGGATCGATAAACCCGTGAAGAATGTCATTCTTCTCATTGGCGACGGCACGGGCCTGGCACAGCTATATACGGGTTATACAGCCAATAAAGGTGCGCTGAATATCTTTAACATGCACAGCATCGGACTGTCAAAGACCAGCAGCTTTGACAGTTATATAACAGACTCCGCCCCCGGCTCTACGGCCTTTTCTTCCGGCGAGAAAACCAATAACCGCGCCGTCGGTGTCGACCATACAGGGAAGGCCCTGCCCTTGCTGCCCGTGATCCTGGAAAAGAAAAGAAAGATCCGGACAGGGTTGGTCACCTGTGGTGACATCGCCGATGCTACTCCTGCCGATTTTTATGCGCACCAGGCTGAGCGGGCTAATGCCTCAGCCATTCTCAGAGATCTAAGGAACGCGCCTATCGACGTGCTGATGGGTTCGGGGGATGAAAGTCTGGGTAATGTCCCTATCCTGAACGAGGGGGATAAAGCCGCCGTGACAGGCAGCATGTTGCAGGAGTTACAGCCGGAGTATTCCATCGTCCCGGCTGTGGACAGCGTTCGTCCCGGAACGGGTAAGAAATGGATCGTTGTCGAGAAGAAGGCTGGCCTTTCGATGCTGGATGGCAGAGGCGACTGGCTGCAAAAAGCTTTTAACAAGACCCTGGACCTGCTATCTCGTAACAAGCCGGGCTTCTTTATTATGACGGAGGGCGCACAGGTAGACTATGGCGGTCATGCGAATGATCTTCCCTATGTTGCGACCGAGGTGATGGACTTCGACAGGACGGTGGGAGAAGCTTTACGTTTTGCCGACAGGGATGGAGAAACCCTCGTCATCGTCACGGCCGACCATGAGACGGGCGGACTCACGCTATTGGATGGGGATTATGGGAAAGGATATGTCGGAGGACAGTTTGCTACCAATGACCATACGGCCATTCCTGTTCCTGTATTCGCCTACGGCCCCCGCTCCGGGCTTTTCAGCGGTGTATATGAGAACACGGCCATTTTCCGCCGGATACTGCAGGCTTACGGACTTTAATATGCATTTAATGTCATTTTGCCTATCTTGGCTGCCCCGGAACGGACCGGACCTTACAAAAGGGCACGCTGTATGAATGAAGAACTTATTTTGTTGCTGGGTGATAAGATCAAGACCAAGAGAACGCAAAAGAATATTACGCTGGAACAGCTGGCTAACAGAGCCGGGGTCAGCAAGGGCCTCATCTCCCAGATAGAGAATAACCGCACTGTCCCTTCCCTCCCCGTATTATTCAATATTATACATTCGCTGGATGAGGACCTGAAGACCTTTTTCGAGGACATGCACGATGCCATTAATAAAGGGAACGTCCTCATCATTCGTAAAGGACAGGAGAAAATGTTTGAAAAAGAGCCGGTGAAAGGGTTCTCCTACAAACGTATACTCACCCGCAGCATTGCCAGCCAGGCGGCCGACGTCGTCCTGCTGGAATTAAAAAAGAATGCAGGTCGTAAGCAGATGATCAGCACCGACGCTTATGAATGTAAATATATATTAAAAGGAAAGGTAGAATACCAGGTGGACAAGGAGGTATTTACCCTGGAAGAAGGCGACACGCTCTTTTTTGACGGCCGTGCCCGGCACAGGCTGAAAAATATAGGCGCTACCGAAGCGCTGATCCTTATCTTTTATCTTTTTTAACCCTCCTTCTTTTTCAGGAAGTTATTTCCCGGCCATTTTCAAGAAGATAATCATTTACTCCCAGGGGTGCAAGCCCCCGTTTGTTAATTTATAAATACTTAACATTAGTTTAGTATTTGTAAACTCTTAACATTTACTTAAACCACCCCTAACCTTTCCTTCACATTGGCCGGATAATTTCGCCGCGCAATGACGCTGCTTTTCCTTAAACAAAAAATTTACTGTATATGAGAAGAAGACTTACGCTCTTAACAGGGCTTTGGTTATCCTTATTCTTTCTTCCTTTGCTGACCTATGCACAACAGATCATAAGCGGCCACGTCCTTTCCAAAGCGGATCAATCCCCTATTGCCGGGGCTTCGGTAACGATCAAGGGCACCCGCATCGGTACTTCGACCGCAGTGGATGGAAGTTTTTCTTTAAAAGCCAAGACAGGGGATAAGCTGGTGGTGACAGGGATAGGTGTGACGGAGACGGAGCAGGAGGTCACAGGTGAAGATATTACGATCGCGGTAGCCGCGAACCTGAAAGAGCTGAACCAGGTGGTGGTCACTGCCACCGGTATCAAAAAAGAAGCAAAACGTCTGGGTTACGCCATCCAGACCATCGACGCTTCCACCCTTTCCACCGCGAGGGAAGCCAACCCGATAAATTCCTTAAAAGGGAATGCGGCAGGGTTGGCCGTCAACATAAATTCTGAGATCGGGCACTCGCCCGATGTGATCATACGCGGTGAGAACAATCCGGATGACCGTCCTATGTTCGTTGTGGACGGTGTACCCATCGCTTCCGACACCTATAATATCAACCCGGACGATATAGAGAGCTTTACGGTGCTGAAAGGACCCAATGCGGCCGCCCTGTATGGTTTTCAGGGTAAGAACGGCGCCATTATCATCTCTACAAAAAAAGGTTCGAAGACAAAAGGGCGGGTGGTAACCACCGTCAATTCCAGCACGCAGATCAGTAAGGGTTTTATCGCCCTGCCCAAGTACCAGGATACTTATGGGGCGGGCGACAACGGTAAATATGCATTCGCTGGTGGGGGCTCTAGCCCGGCCTCTTATTTTGGTTCCGGTGCGGTCGGTGTCGGCGTAAACGACTACGACTATGATGTGTGGGGACCGCAGTTCAGGGGACAGCTGCTGCCTCAGTACGATGGAGAATATGATCCCAACACCACTTATACTACGACGTTCGCCAGCGGGAAACCCTTTACGGGGCATGTCAAGCCCACACCCTGGGTAGCGCGGGGCAAGGACAACCTGAGAAAATTTATCCAGACAGGGCTTCTTTCCACCAACAGCATCGCCATTAGCTCTTCCACGGAGAAGACGGATATCCGGATCTCCGCCGGCAATACTTATCAACGGGGCATCGTACCCAACACCCAGCTGAACAATGCCAATTTTACCGCCAGCATCGTGCAAAGGTTCAACCCCAAGTTGAGCGTTACGACCTATTTTAATTACAGCAGACAGTCGACACCCAATATACCGGACGTGAATTATGGCCCCAACAGTATCATCTACAATATTATCCTCTGGGGCGGAGCGGACTGGGCCATGAGCGACATGAAGGATTACTGGCAGCCTGGTAAAGCGGGCGTCCAACAGAAGTATGCAGAGTACTACCGTTATAACAATCCCTACTTTATGTCCTACGAGTGGCTGCGGGGGCATTATCAAAACAACGAGTACGGTTATATATCGGTGAATTATAAGTTAAATCAGAACATAGATTTTCAGTTCAGACCCAGCCTCACAGCTTACGATATGACCAATACAGAGAGGCTCCCTTACTCCGCGGGTGCATACGGCCGGCTGCTTCGTCAGGGAGATTATCGCGAGGACAGAAGGTCTTTGTTCGAGTCTAACGAGGACCTCCAGGTGAGGTATCACAAGAATGCCATCGGCGGCTTCCTGGACGTCCAGGCCCTGGGTGGCGCGACGGCCAGAACCTTCAGCTTCAATTCCAATTATGAATCCACCAATTATCTCAACATACCCGGCATCTATGCCTTCTCCAATTCCCTGAATGCATTGACGGGCAGCAGCTATCGTTCCAGCATGCTTGTTTTGAGCGCCTATTACTCGGTGGACCTGGGATATAAATCCTATATAACGGCCAATATCACGGGCCGGGTGGATAAATCTTCCACGCTGCCCAGCAACGCGAATAGTTATTTTTATCCTTCTTTTAACCTGGCGTCCGTCGTTTCGGAATATGTGCATTTACCCAGCTTTATTTCCTTCCTCAAAGTCAGAGGGTCTTATGCGGCAAGCAAAAGCGGCGGGACCAGTGCATTCTTCTCTCCTAATGTAAGCTCTACTCCGGCTTCCCAATATGGGTATTACTGGGCGTCGCCTTACAATGGCCCGAACTACCAGTTCAGGCAATCGTATACGCTGAGCCCGACCTACAGTACCCAGATCAGCGCCGCTTATGCGGATGCGCTCATCGGTAATTCCGTTCAAACGGCGGACCGGAAGGCATATGAAGCCGGATTGGACATCCGCTTCCTGAACAACAGACTCGGACTTGATGTCACACGCTACCATTATTTGAATACGGGTATTGTCAACCAGCTGGTGTCTTCTTCCTCGGGATATTCTTCCAGCCTGGTCAACGGAGACCGCTATACCAATGACGGATGGGAAGCAGTGATCAGCGGCACGCCTATTTCAAATAAGGACGGCTTTAGCTGGAATATCGTCGCCAACTTCTCCACCTATGTCAGAAGATGGAAGGAGTTTGTCAGCAACCCGGATAATTATGAGAAAAATGGTTCCAGGGTGGACCTGGTGTACGACGATGCTTTTGTCAGGACGCCTGACGGCAAGTTCGTGATCGATAGTTCCGGTCTTTACATGCGGTTTAAGGAGGAAGGTGGATCTTCCGCCAAAAAGATATACGGTCACGCCGATCCGGACTGGCAATGGGGGCTCGTGAATACTTTTAGCTATAAGAACTTCTCGCTGCGCTTCCAGTTCGATGGAATAGTAGGCGGGGTGATAGAAGATAATGTCAGGAAAAAGACTCTGCAGGCCGGTCGTCATATCGAAAGCGCCACCGGTGCATTTGGCGTGGCCCGTCCCTCCGACGAAGCCAACGTAGACGCATACCTGGGCGAGGGTGTTAATTTTACCAACCCCAAGGACATGAAACTGGATCCCATCACCGGCGAGATCACGAATATAAAAGACCTGAATCAGATACCCAATGTCTTTAAAAGCCAGGTCCAGCCCTTCGTCACCCGCATGGCCTCGATCCCCGACCTGGACATCGTTAAAAAGACATATGCTAAATTGAGAGAGGTGGTCATCACCTATAAAGTACCGTCGAAGGTATTCGGCAAAAGGTCCATTATCAGCGATGCCAGCATTTCGCTGGTGGGCAGGAATCTATTGTATTTCTTCCCCAGCAGGTACAAAGACCTGGACGTGGACCAATATACACAAGGCACCTATTCGGTGACCAACACCGGGAAATTCGGATCTATATCCAATTCTTCCGGTCTGCAAACACCCACAACGCGTAGTTATGGGGTCAACATAAACTTCTCCTTCTAATCCATAAAGAAAAAGATATGAACAAGATAAAATATTTATTCTTTCTCCTGATGGGTGGTATGCTGATCGCTTCCTGTAACAAGCAGATCACGGAAAAACAGGTGGATCCTAACAATCCAGCCAGCGTTCCTCCAAGGTTGATCCTGGGAGCAGTATTGACAAACCTGTCGGGGACGATACCCGTCGGCTCGTTGAGCGCCACCGGTTCTAACGAAGGCGTAAATGCATGGGACGCCGCTCATCGCTGGAACCAGTACCATTGCAGCAATTACGACTATTATGACAACAATGTCTATTCCTGGAGCAATGGTTCTTTCAATTCTTACCTGGTATTAAAGAATGTCGTGCAAATGGAAGCAGAGGCGGTAAAGATCAGCCTTCCGGCGATCAATCCGTACGAGGCGGTGGGGAAATTTATCCGCGCTTATTATTACTATAATATGACCTCCATGTTCGGGGACATCCCCCTGGGGAACGATCTACAGGGACTGAAGAACCTGACGCCTGTCTATACTTCACAACAGAAGGTCTTTCAGTACATACTGAGTATACTGGATACAGCCAACAGTCATTTTGCCACCCTGATCGCATTGAACGATGTAAAAAACCCTTTGAATGCTGATCAGGATATTTATTATGGAGGGAAGCTGGACCGCTGGCAAAAACTAGTCAACACTTTTAAACTGAGAGTATTGATCAGCCTCAGCGGCAAGGCGACGGATGCGACTCTGAATGTTCAGGCGCAATTCGCCAGTATCATCAACAATCCTTCCACCTATCCCATTTTTGCCAGTGCGGATGAGGATCTGAAGTTCCTCTACAACCCCGGTGGCACGGACACTTATAGCCTCTATCCTTTTAACCCTGGCAATTTCGGCTCCATCGCCACCCGATTTAACATGGCCAGGGCCTATATCAATGCCTGCACGGGGATCAGCGACCCCCGGGTCTTTGTCACTTCCGAGCCGGCATGGGCCCTCGTAGGCAACGATACCCTGCATCCTGCCAAATACCAGTATTTTGCCGGCGCCAGCACGGGTGAATCGTTGAAATCCATGTACAATAATGCCAATAACGGATTGTATTCTTTTATCAACCGGAAAAGGTATTATTCGAATTTCACAGGCGACCCGAACGTACTGGTAGGGTATAATGAAATGTGTTTCAATATAGCTGAAGCTATCACCCGGGGTTGGGTCACAGGAAACGCCGAAGATTGGTATAAGAAGGGGATCTCTGGCTCCATGGCTTTCTATGGCATCGATGTAACCCAGTCTGGCTTTAACGCTTACTTTCTCCCTCCTACGGGCAGCTCACCTTCCGACGTGAAGCCTTACCCGGTGGCTTTTGATTTCAACACTTATTATGGACAAGGTTCCGTAAAGCTTTCTTCTACTCCCGCTACCGCCATCAATCAGATCGCGCTGCAGAAGTACATTGCTTTTTTTGAGAACTCGGGTTATGAGGCCTACTACAATTGGCGCAGGACAGGTGTTCCCGCTTTCGACAACGGCGTTGGCGTCGGCAACAATGGCGTAGTACCTGTCAGGTGGGCCTATCCTGTATCCGAACAGACGGTGAATCCGGCCAACTATAAGGCTGCGTTGACAAGCCAGGGATTTAGCGCAGATGATCTCAATCAGAAATTATGGCTCAATAAATAATGGCTACATGAAGATTGTAAAGTTATTGACAATCGTTATGCTGATCATGTGCGGCGCCGGGAGGGGCGCCGCACAAACAGTATCCCGCCGTACTGAAAACCTTGTCGTCGTCACCCTGGACGGGATGCGCTGGCAGGAGGTATTCGGAGGCCTCGATCCTGCATTGACGGACAACAAACAATATACGCGGAACAAGGCCGGGCTGAATAAAAAATTTTATAGCCCTGACATCCGTGAAAGAAGAAAAAAACTTTTTCCTTTTTTGTGGACCACCGTGGAGACGAAAGGACAGCTATATGGCAACAGGAACATCGGCAACCTGGTCAATGTCGCCAATCCCTATCAGTTTTCCTATCCCGGCTATAATGAGATCTTCACCGGCTATCCCGATACTTTGGTCAATTCCAATGACAAAGTGCTGAATAAGAATACCAATGTGCTGGAGTTTATCAATCGGCAGAAAGGATTCACCGGTAAGGTCGCAGCTTTTACTACCTGGGACGTATTCCCTTATATTTTTAACACGGGCCGTAGCGGACTTTACGTAAATTCGGGTGTAGACAGCCTCCGTTTCTCCGATAAAGGATTACAGGTGGTGAATGAGATGCAGTTCCTGGCGCCGCAGCCGCTGGAAGTACGGCCAGACGTGATCACTTATTTTGCAGGGAAGGAATATCTGAAGACCTATCAGCCCAGGGTACTTTATATCGCTTTTGACGAGACGGACGACTTTGCACATGCGGGCTTGTACGATCAGTATATCGACCAGGCCCATGCGGAAGACGCGATGATCGCCGACCTCTGGAATACGCTGCAGTCGATGTCCGCCTACAAGGACAAGACCACCCTTATCATCACCTGCGACCATGGCAGGGGAGACAAGGTAAAAGATAATTGGCGTCATCATGGGAAGGAGATAGCGGAATCCGGTGATATCTGGATGGCGGTGATAGGCCCTGATACGCCTCCGGCGGGCGAGGTCAGCACGCACACCCAGCTTTATCAGAAGCAATGGGCGCCGACCATGGCAGCCCTGCTGGGGCTCCAGTTCCGGCCGGATCGTGGAATCGCCGAACCTGTATTGACCATATTAAAATAAATAACAACTTCCATGGACAGCAAACAAGCGAGACAGACAGCGGACGAAATTTTCGAAATGTACAGGAATTACGGTGGCGAGGAATATGCGGGCGAAAAAGTCTCGCAGCTGGAGCACATGGTGCAAGCCGCCCAACTGGCGGAAGAACAAGGATATGATGAAGAGGTAATACTGGCGGCCTTTCTCCATGACATCGGTCATATCAGCGAAGCGGCGGCCTCGGATGCGGGGAGGATGGGATCCTTCGGTATCAAAGACCATGAGGCCATCGGGGCAGAATTCCTCCGGGAGAAAGGGTTTTCGAAGAAGGTCGCCCGGCTGGTGGAGTCCCATGTGGAAGCAAAAAGGTATCTGACAATAAAGGACCCCGCTTATTATGCCAGGCTTTCGGGAGCCAGCAAACGTACTTTGGAGTATCAGGGAGGACCGATGACGGAAGAAGAGGCCATAGCTTTTGAGCAATACCCCCTTTTCGACCTGATTATCAAGATGCGGCTGTGGGACGAGGAGGCGAAGATCGAGGGTCAGCCGTTGCCTGACCTGGAACGCTATCGGGAAATGATGTATCGACATTTGATCACTATATAGCTATGAACAATATTCAACTGGTTGTTTTTGACATCGCGGGTACCACTGTCTCCGACAATGGCCAGGTGGCCGACGCATTTATAGATGCCTTCCGGACCACCGGCGTGGAGCTTCCCGTAGAAGAAGTACAAAAGGTAATGGGCTTTCGCAAGATCGATGCTGTCCGGCTGCTGCTGGACAAATTTTCTCCTGACAATCCGTCCGGCGTTGACCGGGAATCGCTTATTACGGAGATACATGACCGTTTTATCCACGGGATGATCTCGTTCTACCGGCAGGACCCGGATCTGAAACCTCTGCCGTATGCCGAAAAGCTTTTTTCCAGACTGCGGGAGAAAGGAGTTAAGATAGCGCTGAATACGGGGTTTACCCGGGCTATCACGGATGCCATCCTTCAGCGACTCCATTGGGATAATGGGACTGGAGGGATCGACAAGGTCATCTGCAGCGACGAAGTACCGCAGGGCCGGCCTGCTCCTGATATGATCCACCGGTTGATGTCGGAACTGGGGGTGGCTTCCGCCGCCAGCGTTTTGAAAGTAGGCGACACGGAAGTGGATGTGGAAGAAGGGCGCAATGCCGGCTGCGGCGTAGTGGTCAGCGTTACTACCGGCGCTTATACCCGTGCCCAACTGGAGCAATATCGCCCGGACTTTATCATCGACAGCCTGGAAGAGTTGATGCCAATCATCGATAATGCCTGAGACGGTGATCATATCGCCCGACCCAGTGCCTGCCGGGCGTTCCATTACGCTCAGGAGCAGGCTGTCGGCTAGCCCTGCCTGGGTATTTATCCTTTATGTGTCCTTCTCTTCCTTTATGGTCTATTCCTGCATGTATGGCTTTCGCAAACCTTTCACTGCCGCGTCCTATGACGGTATTCACCTGTTCGGGATCTCTTATAAGGTAGTGCTGGTTATCTCGCAGGTCATCGGGTATATGTGCAGTAAGTTTTATGGCATTCGCTTTATCGCTGCCATGCAACCTTCCCGGAGGGCGGGATATATCATCCGGCTGATCTTTATCTCTTGGGTATCGCTGCTCCTCTTTGGTCTGGTACCCATGCCTTATAACTTTATTTTTATGTTCATCAATGGCCTCCCCCTCGGTATGGTGTGGGGGCTGGTATTCGGATTCCTCGAAGGCAGGCGGGTTACCGAACTGATGGGAGCCATACTTGCCACCAGTTTTATCTTCGCGTCCGGCCTGGCCAAGACAGTGGGCAAGGGATTGATGCTCTACGCAGGCATCAATGAACAATGGATGCCTTTTGTAGCAGGCGCCGTCTTTGTTGTACCATTGTTGCTGGGGACTTTTCTTTTGAACCAGACACCGCCTCCTACCGCGGCCGATGTTGCACAGCGCACCATACGTTTGCCCATGGACAGACAACAGCGGAAGGATTTTCTGAGGAGGTTCGGCTTTGCGCTCATCCCTGTTATCATTTCCTATGTGATGCTTACCATCCTGCGTGACTTTTGTGAGGATTTTGCCAATGAGCTGTGGGCGGAGACTGGTTTTGTACGCAGGGCGGACGTATTTGCCAGCACCAGCACTATCGTTTCGCTCATTGTGCTGGCAGTCATCGGAGGCTTTTTTTTAATAAAAGATAATTATAAAGCTTTTCAGCTGAATAATGTCATCATCATCAGCGGCTTTATCCTGGCGGCAGGGGCTACGGTGTGTTATCATCTGGGACTGTTCTCTCCCGTGGTCTGGATCATTACGGCTTCGGCAGGTCTTTATCTGGGGTATGTGCCCTATAACTGTTTTTATTTTGAAAGGATGCTGGCTGCCTATAAAGTACCGGGGAATGTGGGTTTTCTTATTTATCTCGCCGATGCATTCGGCTATCTGGGTACTGTAGTCGTTCTGTTGGTGAAGGAATTTGTAAGGATACGCTATACCTGGGTGGATTTTTTTACCGGGATGTTCTATGTTGCCGCTGCCGGTGGCATTGTGCTGGTGGTATGGGGGGCGATCCTCTTTGGAAGAATATACAAAAAGAAATAGTATGCAGTCATCTCGATCGGCTATTGTCATTGGGGCGGGTATTGTCGGGCTGGCAACCGCCAGGGCGCTCGCATTAAGAGGTTTTTCAGTAAAGGTTTTCGAACGGAGCGATAGGGCGGTGGGTGCTTCCATCCGCAACTTTGGGATGATCTGGCCCATTGGCCAGCCGGGAGGTAAAATGTATGACAGGGCTATCCGCAGCCGGGAGATATGGTCAGCGCTTTCTCAAAAGGCGGATTTCTGGTCCGAGCCGGCCGGCAGTCTTCATGTGGCTTATCACCCTGATGAATGGCTGGTCCTTCAGGAATTGGCCGAAATATTTCGTAAAGAGGGCAGACCAGTGCAGTTGCTGGACAAAGCATCCGTCACCGCCGCTTCTCCCGCCGTTGTCCCCAATGGTCTGCTTGGAGGACTTTACAGCAGGGATGAATTGATCGTAGACCCCCGCGAAGCTATTGCCGCCTTGCCCGGCTGGTTGTCCTGCCAGCTTAAGGTGGAGTTCTGCTGGGGGAAATGCGTATCCTACATCTCAGACCAGACAGTGTACATCGGCAACGAAGAAGAACACCAGGCAGACCTTATCTTTATCTGCAACGGGGCAGACTTCGAAACCCTGTATCCTGAGATCTATTCAAAAAAGCCGGTGACAAAATGCAAATTGCAGATGATGCGTCTGGCTTCACAGCCAACGGACTGGCGGATAGGACCGGCGCTTTGTGGGGGGCTTTCTCTTACTCATTATAATAGTTTCAAAGCTGCCGCGTCGCTGCCGCTGCTCAAACAGCGTTATGCGGAGGAAATGGCGGCTTACCTGGAATGGGGCATCCACGTCATGATGTCTCAGAATGGCAGGGGGGAGCTTACCGTCGGAGACTCTCATGAGTATGGACTCACACACGATCCCTTTGATAAAGAGTTTATCAACCGGATGATCCTGGATTATCTGCGTACGTTCGTCCAGGTAAAAGACTGGTCGGTCATCCAGACCTGGAATGGTATATACACAAAATTGACAGATGGGGAACCCGACCTTTTCTTTTCTCCGGAGCCTTACGTCTATGTGATCAATGGAGTAGGAGGGGCCGGCATGACCCTCTCTTTTGGTCTTGCGGAGGAATTAGTGGAAGGTTTGTAGTAGTTTTATGGGATGAATAAGCTGAGGTCAATCATTGTGGCCAACCGCAATTTTCTTCTCTGTTATGGGTTCTTTTTCCTGGTGGGACTGATATTCCTGCTCGCGCAGGGTAAAACGGCCAGCTTCCTGCTGCTGAACCCTTATCACCCAACCCCGCTGGATTATTTTTTTATCGCCTTTACCTATCTGGGGGATGGGATCTTTGCTGCGGCGGTGATCATCCTGCTGATGGTATTGCGTCGATGGCCCCAGGCCTGGCAGTTGCTCATCGCTTTTCTTCTCTCGGCCCTGGTGGCCCAGATATTAAAGAATGTATTCTCTATGCCAAGACCCCGGGAAGTCTTTAACCATGGGGAATATGCCTATTTTATCGAAGGTATAACGCATCATGGCTTCAGTAGTTTCCCTTCCGGCCACTCCACTTCCGTATTTACCCTTGCCACCATGCTGGCTATTTTTGAGCGAAATAAGAAAATAAATGTCCTTTACTTGCTGATCGCTGTCGCCGTAGGGTATTCCAGGATCTACCTGGGGCAGCATTTCCTGACGGATGTGCTGATGGGTTCTTTTTTGGGGGTGACGATAGCGATCCTCGTACATTGGATATTAGCCGACAGGTTCCGGTCACGGGCAGCCGCATAGGGATTTCCACTTAAAATTTTCTGTATTGATATGATATGCGTAGGTTTGGGGTCTATTTTTAACTCAATTCAACTCGCTGACGTCTTATGATCGAAGGTAAAAGACTTGTTATTGTATTGCCGGCCTATAACGCCGAACTTACCCTTCGTAAGACCTATGCTGAAATTCCCTTTGACATCGTGGATGAAGTGGTGCTGGTGGATGACAACAGCAGTGACAGGACCGTGGCCGTGGCTCATGAGCTGGGCATTTCCCATATCATCAAGCATGATAAGAACCGCGGCTATGGCGGCAATCAGAAAAGCTGTTATAATAAGGCTCTGGAGCTGGGCGCGGACATCGTCATCATGCTGCACCCGGATTACCAGTATACGCCCAAGCTCATTCCTTCCATGGCCTGGCTCATCGCCAATAACGTTTATCAGGTGGTGCTGGGCTCCAGGACCCTGGGCAAAGGCGCCCTGCATGGAGGTATGCCCCTGTATAAATATATATTCAACAGAATGCTGACCTTCTTCGAGAATGTGATGCTTCGTCAGAAACTGGCCGAGTACCACACGGGATACAGGGCTTTTTCCAAAGAGATACTCCAGCGGATCAACTACGGCATCAACTCCGAGGATTTTGTTTTTGACAACCAAATGCTTTCCCAGATCATTTACCTGGGTTATGAGATCGCGGAGATCACCTGTCCCACCCGTTATTTCGAAGAGGCTTCCAGCATCAATTTCCGGCGCAGCGTAGTATATGGACTTGGCGTTCTCCAGGTGTCTGTTGTCCATCGCCTCTGCAAATGGGGGCTTATGAAAAGAGAGATGTATAAACCACTTAATTAGTTACTTTTACGGCCAAAAGCTGGTAATGCGTCGGAACAAAACCTCCACTATCGTACTCATCGCTCTTCTCGGTGCTCTTTTTTTTATTCCATTCCTGGGCCGTGTGCACTTATTTGACTGGGATGAGATCAATTTTGCCGAATGTTCGCGGGAGATGATCAAGCTGGATGATTACACCCGCGTATATGTGGACTACAAGCCATTCTGGGAAAAACCTCCCATGTTCTTCTGGATGCAGAGTACGGCTATGAAGTTATTTGGCGTCAACGAGTTTTCCGCCCGTTTTCCCAATGCTCTCTGTGGCATCGTTACCCTCATCGTCGTCTTTAGCATCGGCAGACGTATCTATGACACCCGTTTTGGCATATTATGGGCATTAGCCTATGGAGGTTCGCTTTTCCCCAACATGTATTTCAAATCGGGCATTATCGATCCCTGGTTCAACCTGTTTACCTTTCTCTCGCTGTATTATTTTATATTATATCACTGGAAGCGGAATGGCTTTGACAAGGAAGGGCTGACCAGACCATTGTATTTTTACGTATGCTGGTCCGGCGTTTTTATGGGTCTGGCTGTGCTCACCAAGGGACAGGTGGCCCTGATGGTATTCCTGCTGGTGCTGGGCGTGTACCTCATCTACAACAAGTTCAAGTTCTATTTCAACTGGGGGCATGCCCTTCTTTTTCTGGCGGTATCGGTTGCCGTATTATCTACCTGGTACGCCTATGAGACGATCAAAAGGGGGCCCTGGTTTATCAACGAGTTCCTGAAATACCAATATCGTCTCTTTACAACCCACGACGCCGACCAGGCCGGGTTCTTTGGCTATCATTATATCGTACTGCTGATAGGATGCTTTCCTGCCTCCATCCTGGCGATCCCCGCTTTTTTCAGGAACCATTACAACGGTCGTTGGGACAAGGACTTTAAGAAATGGATGATCTTTCTGTTCTGGGTAGTAACCATCCTGTTCACCATCGTCCAGTCCCGGATCATACACTATTCCTCGCTGGCATGGTTTCCCGTTACTTTCCTGGCAGCCTATTCCATTTATAAATGGCAGCGGAATGAGGCGGTCTACAAAAAATATGTCGGGGTTCTCACCGCCATCCTGGGAGGACTTATTTCCGTACTGATCCTGGGGGTGGCAGTCATTGGACTTAAGGTTCGGTATCTGGCGCCCTACGTGGACGATGTATTCGCAAGGGCAAATATGGAGGCGGATGTGCATTGGGGTGGCTGGGAAGGTATCGTTGGCGTCATACTGGTCGTCGCATTGATCGTTGGGATACGAAAATTAAAGCAAGGCGAGTTTGACAAGGCTGCCTGGACGTTATTCGGCGGTATGGCCATCGTCGTGTTCCTGGCTTCTGCTATTATCGTTCCCAAGGTGGAACGTTATTCCCAGGGAGCTAATATCGATTTCTTTATCGCCCGTCAGGGTGAAGATTGCTACGTACATTGCCTGGGTTTTAAAAGCTATGGAGAGCTATTCTATACTATGAAGGAAAAACCCGCCAACCAGAATTCTTATGACGAGCAATGGCTGGTGTCGGGGGATATAGACAAGCCGGTGTATTTTGTTACGAAGGTGGATAGAGAGCAGAACTATAAGCTCCCTCAACTAAAGGAATTGTACCGTAAGAATGGATTTGTCTTTTTGAAAAGAGAAATACCCCGCCGATAGACCCTACTTCTTCTTTGAGAAGAATTTCAGCATATTGCTGACCACCTTATCATTGGAGCCCAGCTTTCCTTTAATAGCCGTATACAAAGACACCAGGGCGTTGTCCAGCCGGACCAGGATCTTTTTGCTTCCCTCACCCGGTCTTGCCTGGTAATAGGTGGCCCTCCGGAAAGGGTTCGCTTCCTCGGTGTAGTAATACAAGGCGATGGACCTTCTAAAGACACCTTCGGGGCAGGTCATCGGCTCGGGATGGCCATGATAGGAATCCGCGTCTGTATTGAAGATGACACAGCGATTGAATACAGGAAGGACCTTTTCTTCACAGGCCTTCATTTCCTTATCCCACAGCTCCAGCTTGCCGCCCCATGCCTCTTCCCATTCTTTATTCAGGTATACCAGTACGTTGACCCGGCGTTGCCAGTTGCGATGATGGGGGTGTACGGTGAAATCCGCATGTATATTGAGAAACCCTCCCCGGGTGGATTGATGAATACCGCCGCCTTCCAGGCCATCGTCCTTTTGAAGATCTTTAATACCCGTCAGCTGGCTGAGAAATTGCAGAAATTCGGGAGAGTTCAATTCATTGATCGTGCTTTTGATCGTTGCCGGCAGAAGGTCCAGCTTATTAAGCCCCCGTTTATTTTCATTATAGTGCTTGTAGTTGATCCAGCCGTCCGTCTCATTGAGCTTATTGAACTCAGCAATACAATCGTTCAATACCTCGGGATTCAGGAAGTTTTCTAATACGATATGCGGATATGGGTTTGCCTGCTGATAGGTCTTACTCAATTCGTCGAGCTGGCTTGTCCATTTGCTATAATCAAAGATTTGGGTGGTAGTTGTCACTGCCTATTAGATTTTCAGCCGCAAAGTTACCAAAATCCTGCAATTATGACACAGTTTAACGTTATGATGGCTAATCCCGCCTGGATTCGAGGGTAAAACCGATGGTGGTGCCTACATCGGGGGTGCTCCGGACATGGATGGACTGACTGTGCGCCTCTATAATATGTTTGCAGATGGCCAGTCCCAATCCGGTACCCCCCTTGTCCCTGCTGCGGGCGGCATCCGTACGGTAAAAACGCTCGAAGATCCTCGCCAGATGCTCTTCTTCGATGCCGATGCCATCATCGCTGACCTCGATAAGGACATTCTTTTCGTCTATTTTATAGATGCTTGCTACGATAGTACCCCCTGATTTGCCGTACTTGGTGGCGTTCTCCACCAGATTGATCAGCACCATGCGGATCTTTTCCTTATCCGCAAAAACCGTGATCGGCGATTCGCACCCCTTTTTTATAGAGGTCCGGATATTCTTTCGATTGGTCTTGATGGAAAGGGACTCGAATATTTCCCTGACCAGGTCCTGTATGATGAAGTTCTGTTTGTACAATAATTGTTCCCCTCTCTCCAGGGTAGAGATCTCATCCAGGTCGTTCATGAGGTTCACCAGTCTATCCACGTTCTTGGCGGCGTTCTCAAGGAATTTTTTCCGTATGCCGGGATCGTCCATCGCCCCGTTGAGCAAGGTGTCCACATATCCCTGTATGGCGAATATAGGCGTCTTGAATTCGTGGGCAAGGTTTTGAAGGAACTCCTTTCGGTACGCTTCATTCTTTTTTAACAACTCGATCTCTTCGTTGCGCTTTTCTCCCCATTTCTCTACGTCTTCCCGTACTTCGTCGATGCTTTTCTGTGGAAGGATATATTTGAAATAGACCTCTTCTTTTTTTGTCGCCTTTGTCTGGTGGATCAGCTTATAGATCAACTTTATCTTTCTGTAGATGAATTTTTCCAGGGTGAACTGGATCAGGCCGTAGCTGCCGGAAAAGATGATAAAAAGAGAGATAGCCCCCACAAAGCTGTTCCCCGTCAGAAAATAAATGCCGGCAGAAATGGGTAAGGCCAACAGTCCGGCTGTGAGCGCGGAAAGTTGTTTGGGCGATAAATTCTTAGTGGAAGGCATCCTGTAAAATTACGGATCTCCAATCAGAGATTGAACTTGTAGCCCACCCCTTTTACCGTAGTGATGCAATCCAGGCCTAATTTCTGGCGGATCTTACGGATGTGTACATCGATGGTGCGGTCGCCTACGATCACCTCGTTACCCCATACCTGGTTAAGGATCTCGTTGCGTAAAAAGACCCTGCCCGGTCTGGAAGCCAGCAGGTAGAGGAGTTCGAATTCCTTTTTGGCCAGGGTGACATCCTTACCGTCCACCGTCACCTCGAATTTGGCGGGATCGATGCTCAGGTTCTCTATTTTCAGGACCTTTTCTTCCGGCTCTTTGTTGATCCGGCGGAACAGCGCATTTACACGGCTGATGAGGATCTTAGGGCTGATAGGCTTGGTAACATAGTCGTCGGCTCCCGTCTCCAGACCCCGGACATGGGACCCTTCATCGCTGAGGGCTGTGAGGAACAGGATCAGCGTTTCCTTAAATGCTGGCTGCGACCGCAGGATCTCGCAGACCTCTACCCCGTTTTTTTTCGGCATCATGATGTCCAGAATGATGAGATCGGGCCGTGTCATCTTGGCTTTTCCTACTGCTTCGTCACCGTCTTTGGCTGTAACAACATCATATCCTTCCTTGCTCAGATTGTATTGTATAATCTCCAAAATATCGGGCTCATCGTCGGCTATCAGGATCTTCTTGCCTTTGGATTCCATTTAAACCAAAAATTTACGCAAACCTAGTGGAAATAAAGCTATGGCAGATTTCCGGGTTATCAGTTCACAATTTGTTAATACATAAATAACATCAGCCGATGCCCAATTGCCCCATCTGTCCTGCGGGGGTAGTCTTTTTGGGGTATTTTTGGCCTTTTAACTTCCTTTCCCCTTTGGTCGTAAATTTGCATACATTACATTCGGAGAGCAGATCAAACTATGATTATACCTTTACGATCCATTCCTTTCCAGATAGTGCTATCTGTACTTATGATGACCTTCTCTTTGGATGGGGTTGCTCAAACCAGCGCCTACCCCTATAAGGTGGCGCAGGACAGGATGCTCTGGCATGATAATGTGGACAAAGAACAGCAAAAGCTGCTGGTGGCAGGCGGTGGCAGCCGGGATAGCCTTATGCGGCTGTCAAAAGATGAAACGGTGAACCTGCAGGTCACGGATGCCCTGATCCGTCAGGTAGACGAACTACAACAGCAGATTGAATTTGACTCAACGCTCAACACAAATACAAAAAAGAAATATCTACGGGGGTTAGAGTTCCTTTTAAGAGGATTCCATCAGTCCTGGTCAAACCGGGAGATACAGGCTTCCGCCGCCCCCTCCCTTATCTCCGCCTTTGAAAAAGCGATGGAACTGGATAGAAAAGGGGAGAGCATCGAACCTGTCATTACGGGCGGTAGCTATGAAGCAGGAAAGATACTGGTGGAATGTTTTCTGTATCCTACGGAGAATATCGGGGTCAAACCCTCCCGTCTCTATTTGGTCCGGCGCTATTGCGAAATGCACCCTTCCTTGATTCTCACTTATTTACATAATCATCCGGGGTTGCCTTTCGCAGACAGTCTTATCATTATCGCAGGGCATCATAATATCCGTCAGCTGTATGATTTTGCGGCGGCCAACGACGAATTGGGGGTTCATATCCGCAATTGCAAGGACACGTTGGTGCATACAGTGGCCATGCTGGCCAACAGCAAAAGCGGTCAATTGTATTTTCCTTTCCTGGACAACCTGGTAAAAGGTAGAATAACGACGGATGAGATCGATAAGATTAAGGGAGATGAGCTGAACTATTACAGGCTGCTGGTGAAGACCCGATTGGACTATGCCGCCCGGATCCTGCCGCCAGAAAGAGATACTCCGCTGGAAATGAACGCTTTGACGGATATGCTCATGAAGAAGGGGAAAGAGATCTTTGTACGGGAGATCAACGCGCTCCATACCGTGGATAACCCGGCCATCAGATTTAAGATCCTGGACCCGCTGACCCCGGCAGAATTGTATTACCTCATCGTTCTCAGCGAGGATGAGATCTATACCTCCAGCTATCTGGGCGTTTATGAGAGGATCTTTCAGCGAATGACAAACCCTTACGGGGATAGTCTGATCATGCAGGTGCATGGGGATTATTTTCGCAAGTTTATCAAGATGGCCGCCGCCTACAACAAGCTGGATCACTTCCTGGGTACGATGGACAAGCAGAATGCCGGCACCATTATGAAGTCGTTCATTATCCACCTGGAAAAGGCCAATGAGGAAGAGGCGGTGGATGTGGCGGATTCCTACAGCAGCATCTTTGAAAAGAACCCTGCCCTGGCACGGTTTATCCTGGGGGAGGTAAAGGCCAACTACGAGAAGAATATCACTGCCGGGAATAAAAAAGGTATTATCATCTACAGTCTCCTTGAAACCTTGTTCGAGTCGGCCGACAGCGCTAATAAGACCGATCTCTCAACCCGGCTGGGTATCCCTCCTGTCTATTCCGTGGACTACAATTCATTGGCGGATGACAGCGGACGGGTGATCCAGCAGGTATTCTTTTATGGCGACCAGGACAAGGACGGTCAGAATTCCTTTACCAATTTCATGGCTATGTTCCGCCCCCGGCCGGGCGTCAAGCCAGAGTGGAAGATCGCGGAGAACCCCCAATGGGTGACCATCTCTTCGTTGAAGGGCAAGCCAGTCATCATTTTTGCCAACAAGCCGCTGTTGGGGGATGACGATCCGGATGATAAGGCGCAGAAGGCGCTGGCCGCTTACCTGGATGCCCGTCATTTAAAACCTACGATCGTCATTCACCGCGGACATAGCTATCATGTAAAATATACCATTTATCAGATGGCGCCTACTGCCCGTATCGTGGTACTGGGTTCCTGCGGGGGTTATAACAACCTCAGCGAAGTGCTGAAGATCAATGAGGATGCACATATTATTTCGTCCAAACAGGTGGGGACCAAGACCGTGAACGAACCCATCCTGCAGGCTATCAATAACACCCTGCTGGCCGGCAAGGACATAGAATGGCTGCCCATGTGGCGGGAGCTTAGCGCCCGTTTTCGCAACGACCCGGCGGCCAAGGAAAAATTTGACGACTATATACCGCCCTATAAGAACCTGGGCGCCATCTTTATAAAGGCTTACCGGAAGGCGATGGATAGTGAATAACCACAACCATTTGCCCGCTTGTTTGTAGTTTTGCTATCTAGCCGAGCCTAAGGTCTAACCATCATGTCGACGACAACGGAAGAGATAAAGAAAAGGAAGATATTCGATTTCAGCCTGCTGGCAAGAGTGTTCCGGTATGCCGCACCGTATAAAAAACGCCTGTATATTTCCATCGCGCTTTCTATCCTGCTGGCTATCCTGTCCCCTCTTCGTCCTTTCCTGATCCAGGTAACGATCAATGATTATATCCGCAAAGGCGCCGCCCCTGGTCTTTCCTTAAAAGAGCGGATGGCGGAGCTGGTCATCTGGATCACGGTCCTTCAGGTGCTGCTCCTGCTGATCGAGACGGTATCCCGATTCTACTTTTCTTTTATAACTGCCTGGCTGGGTCAGACGGTGGTGAAGGACCTCAGGGTAAGCGTGTATAAGAAAGTGCTGGGACTCAATCTTTCACAGTTTGATAAAACCCCTATCGGGACACTTACTACCCGTACTATCAATGACATCGAGGCCATCAATGACATCTTTTCGGATGGGCTTATCCCTATCATTGCAGACCTGCTCTCCATCGTATCCGTCCTGTTGTTCATGTTTGTGGTAGACTGGCGGCTGACCCTTATCTGTCTGACGCCCTTTCCCTTCCTGATCCTGGCTACCTGGATATTTAAAGAGTCGGTGAACAAGTCCTTTATACGGGTGAGAAATGCCGTGGCCGCCCTCAATGCCTTTGTCCAGGAGCATATCACCGGCATGTCCATCGTGCAAGCCTTTGCCGGCGAGGAGAGGGAAGCCGCTAAATTCAATAAGATCAACCGGGAGCACCGGAATGCAAATATCAATGCCATCTTTGCCTATTCCATCTTTTTTCCCCTGGTGGAGATCATCCTGGCAGTATCCACCGGCCTGCTGGTCTGGTGGGGCGCCCGTCAGGTACTGCACCTGCCGGAAGACCAGGCCCGGGAGCTCAGCGGCAAACTTATCTCTTTCTTTCTCTACCTGAACCTCCTGTTCCGGCCTTTGCGTGTAATAGCGGACAAATTCAACGTATTGCAGATGGGTATGGTGGCCAGTGAACGTGTATTCCGGGTCCTTGACAACGACGATTTTATCCATAAGGAAGGCAATTATGCCCCGGACAGGATAAAGGGGAAGGTGGAGTTCAGGAATGTGAATTTCGCTTATGTGGATCAACGCTACGTGTTGAAGAATATCTCCTTTACCATCCATCCCGGCCAGACTGTAGCTATTGTTGGACATACAGGCAGCGGGAAAACCTCTATCATCAGCCTGCTGAACCGTCTGTACCAGATACAGGAGGGGGAGATCCGGATCGACGATGTATTGATAGAGGATTATAAGCTGGATCACCTGCGGAAGAACATCGGGGTCGTGCTGCAGGATGTTTTTCTGTTCTCAGGCTCTGTAAAGGATAATATTACCCTGCGTAACGACGATATCCCGGAGGAAAGGGTCATAGAGGCCGCCAAACTCATCGGCATGCATGAGTTTATCATGCGGCTGCCCGGCGGATATCATTACAATGTGATGGAAAGGGGAAGCACCCTTTCCCTGGGTCAGCGCCAGCTCCTGTCCTTTATCCGGGCCCTCCTGTACGACCCTTCCATCCTTATCCTGGATGAAGCTACTTCTTCTGTCGACACGGAATCCGAGCTGCTGATACAGGAGGCCATCGACAAACTGATCGCCGGGCGCAGCTCCATCGTTATTGCCCATCGGTTGTCCACCATTCGTAAAGCCCACCAGATCATCGTTATGGATAAAGGAGAGATCAAGGAGATCGGGACGCATGAGCAGTTGCTGGAGCAGCAGGGATACTATTTCAAATTGCACCAGATGCAGTTTGACAAGCAGGAGAAGATAGCCTGATTGACAATTTGTTGTCATTAGAAAAGCACCGGATAACCCTTTTTTTAATGTTCTTTTCATATTGTCCGCCCACGCCCTTATCTTTGCGCAAAATTTAGAGGGTGGGTATGTTATCTAATAGCTTCAAATCTACATTGGTCGCGGTTTTCAGCGTAACTTGCTTGCTTCTTTCGTCGAATTTGTCCGCACAGCCGGAGCATGCTCCGGGCAGCGGCGAAAATAAGCCGGAAGCGCCTAAGATCAACCCTTCCAAAATTATCCTGGAGCACGTGTCTGACGCCCACGAATTTCACTTTTTTACCCTTAGCAAACATCCCGTCAGCATTCCCCTCCCCGTAATCCTCTACTCCCCCGCCAAAGGCTGGAACGTATTCATGTCCTCCGAATTCAAACATGGTGAAGAAGTATATGACGGCTACCGTCTGCTGAATGAGGAATATGTCGAAGAGAACAAGCTGGATGAAAAGATATACAAACCCGGAAAAATTTTTGCCGTGGACGCCTCCGGGAAGCCCGACACAAGTGTCAAGGTCTACGACCTTTCACTGGGCCGTAATGCCGTCCAGGTGATCATTTCCGTCATCCTGCTGATATGGATCATGAACGGCGTCGCCGGTAAATACCGGAACGGCCAGGGTGTAAAGACAGCCCCCTCCGGCTTCCAAAACGCCATAGAGCCCGTCATCACTTTTGTACGGGACGAAGTTGGTAAATCCAACCTGGGTAAAAAGTATGAGAAGTACATGCCCTTCCTGCTCACCGTCTTCTTCTTTATCCTGATCAATAACCTCATCGGTCTGTTGCCCGGTACGGCCAACGTTACGGGTAACATCGCCTTTACAGCCGTGCTGGGGATCATTTCCTTTATCGTCATCCTCTTTAGCGCCAACTCGCATTACTGGGGTCATATCGCCAACCCTCCCGTACCGCTGGGCGTAAAACCAATCATGATCCCCGTAGAGATCATGGGTATCTTTACAAAACCCTTTGCCCTGATCATCCGTCTTTTTGCCAACATGATCTCGGGTCATATCATCATCCTCAGCTTTATCTGTCTGATCTTCATCTTTGGCGCCATGAACACGGCCCTGGGCTGGGGTACCTCGCCTTTTTTTGTAGCGCTGGCCGTCTTTATCTATCTCATTGAAATCTTAGTTGCATTTATACAGGCATTCATCTTCGCCAACCTCACCGCCGTCTTTATCGGGCAAGCCTTTGAAGGCAGCCATGACGACCACGGTCACGGGGATGGTCATCATGATGACGCCGTAATAGTGTAAACCAAACGCTTTTTTCATTATAAAACCAAGTATCATGACGTTGATGACTATTCTGTTGGAAGTACAGCCTGGTTATGGTGCGATTGGCGCAGGTCTTGCCGCCATCGGTGCCGGCATCGGCATCGGTCAGATCGGTAAAGGCGCTGTAGAAGCCATTGCCCGTCAGCCGGAAGCTTCAAACGACATTCGTGCAAACATGATCCTGGCCGCTGCCCTTGTTGAAGGTGTTGCCCTTCTGGCTGCCGTTGCAGGTCTGCTGGCTGTGTTCAAATAGGCCGGATCGCACGTAAAAATCGTACTGCATCCGGAGCACAGGGCCGAGGATGCAGTACCCTTTCGAGCCGGAGGCTCGACGGCCGAAGGCCAATTATTGGACGTCAATCCGCACCGGACTAAATTGGAATCAAGGCCGGGGAGGATTGACACTAAAAGAAATTGATCTAAATAACTGATTGTATGGATTTATTAACGCCCGACTTAGGCCTCTTTATCTGGAATCTCCTGGCTTTTCTCATCCTCTTCCTGATCCTGCGCAAGACTGCCTGGAAGCCCATCCTGAAATCCCTCAACGAAAGGGAACGGGGGATCACTGAGTCCCTGGCTACTGCCGAAAAGGTAAAGGCAGAGATGGCTCAGCTGAAGAGCGAGAACGAAGCCCTGCTGGCCAAGGCACGTGAAGAAAGAGCCCAGCTGTTGAAGGAAGCCCGTGAGACAAAGGATAAGATCATCAACGAGGCCAAGGACCAGGCCAAGCTGGAAGCCGGCAAGATCATCGCCGATGCGCGGATCGCCATCGAACAGCAGAAAATGGCCGCTATCACGGATGTGAAGAACCAGGTGGGCAACCTGGTGATCGAAGTATCCGAAAAGATCCTGCGTCGCGAGTTGACCAACAAGGGCGAACAGGAAAAGTACATCAAGGATCTGGCCAACGAAGTGAAACTGAACTAAAGAACAAAAGACGCTTACAAAGCACAAGAAAAGAAAATGCCTAACCCACGTTTAGCCGCCCGATATGCCAAATCACTGATCGACCTGGCCCTTGAAAAAGACCAGCTGGAAGCCGTGCATAACGACATGCTGTTCCTTCAGCAAGCGATCCGTGGCAGCCGGGAGCTGGCCAATTTGCTGAAGAGCCCGATCATCAATTCCGACAAGAAGGACAAGATATTGGATGCAATTACGGCCGGGAAGATCTCCACGATAACGTCTACCTTTAATAAGCTGTTGCTGAGCAAAGGACGCGAAGCCTATCTTCCGGAGATCGTTACGGCATTTATAGATCAGTATAAGGTACTGAAAGACATTCATACCGTGAAGCTAACGACGGCTGTCCCCGTCACCGAAGATGTAAAGAAGATGATCATGGACAAGATCAGCGCAGATAAGAACCTGAAGAACATCGAGCTCGTGACGGCCGTCGATGAGAGCCTCATCGGAGGTTTTGTCCTGGAAATAGGGGATGAACTGGTGGACGGCAGTATCGCCTTCGACCTGAAAAATATTAAGAAACAATTCCAGAATAACGACTTTATCTATAAGATCAGGTAATCGTAGAAACAAGATTACATCAAACAGACAACTATATAAATTATGGCAGAGATCAAACCAGATGAAATTTCAGCAATATTGCGCCAGCAATTGAGCAACTTCAATGTTTCCGCTGAGCTGGAAGAAGTAGGCACCGTGCTGCAGGTTGGCGACGGGATCGCCCGTGTCTATGGCCTGAACAATGTCAGCGCCGGTGAACTGGTGGAATTCGAGAATGGCGTTAGGGCCATCGCTCTCAACCTGGAAGAAGACAATGTGGGTGTGGTATTGATGGGTGAGAGTGGAGAGATCAAGGAAGGCGCCAAGGTTCGCCGCACCGGGAACATCGCCTCTATCAAAGTTGGGGATGGTATGCTGGGCCGCGTGGTCAATACGCTGGGTGAACCCATCGACGGCAAAGGCCCCATCACCGGGGAAAAATACGAGATGCCCCTGGAACGTAAGGCGCCGGGTGTTATTTTCCGCGAGCCTGTGAAAGAGCCTCTCCAGACGGGTATCAAGGCCATCGACGCCATGATCCCCATCGGCCGCGGTCAGCGTGAGCTGATCATCGGTGACCGTCAGACCGGCAAAACTGCCATTGCCATCGACACGATCATCAACCAGAAAGAGTTCTTTAAAGCAGGCAAACCTGTTTATTGCATATATGTCGCCATCGGGCAAAAAGCATCCACCGTCGCCGGTGTGATGAAGACCCTGGCTGACAACGGGGCCCTGGATTACACCGTGATCGTTGCCGCCTCGGCTTCCGACCCGGCTCCTCTCCAGTTCTACGCTCCTTTTGCCGGCGCCGCCATCGGTGAATATTTCCGTGACACCGGTCGCCCCGCCCTCATCATCTATGATGACCTTTCCAAACAGGCCGTGGCTTACCGGGAAGTATCCCTGCTGCTGCGTCGTCCTCCCGGCCGTGAGGCTTATCCCGGGGACGTATTCTATCTGCACAGCCGTCTGCTGGAACGTGCCGCTAAAGTCATCAGCGATGATAGCGTTGCAAAGAACATGAACGATCTGCCCGACTCTATCAAGCACCTCGTAAAAGGCGGCGGCTCCCTGACAGCGCTGCCCATCATCGAGACACAGGCAGGTGACGTATCCGCCTATATCCCCACCAACGTGATCTCCATCACCGACGGTCAGATATTCCTGGAAGGTAACCTGTTCAACTCGGGTATCCGCCCCGCTATCAACGTAGGTATCTCCGTTAGCCGCGTAGGTGGTAACGCGCAGATCAAGTCCATGAAGAAGGTAGCCGGTACCCTCAAACTGGACCAGGCCCTCTACCGTGAGATGGAAGCCTTCTCCAAGTTCGGAGGCGATCTGGATGCCGCCACCAAGCTGGTGATCGACAAGGGCGCCCGTAACGTGGAGATCCTTAAGCAGCCTCAATATTCTCCTTTCCCTGTAGAAAAACAGGTAGCCATCATCTACCTCGGTACTCAGGGCCTGCTGCGCCAGGTGCCCGTCAGAAGGGTGAAGGAATTTGAAGACCATTTCCTGCTGGAAATGGAGAACAAGCTGCCCGATGTGCTGGCTGAGTTCAAAAAAGGCAACCTGCCCGACGATGGTGTAAAAAAGATGGTGGAATTGGCTAATGGGCTGATCCCTCAGTACAAATAAGCTAACTCCTTATTATAAAAAAAGGGGCGTCCATCGGACGCCCCTTTTCATTTCTGCTCTTTCCGGCGGCAACTATTGTTTTACGAACTTATAAGTGGCGGGTTTGCCGTCAGCGCCTTTAATTACGATGAAGTAGACACCAGCGGACAAATTACCGACATTCATTTGAAGCACCGTCCCATTGGATTGCGGGTTGACCTGTAAGGCGGTGACCGTAACCTTCCTGCTCGATATGTCCAGGACGGAAACCTTGTCCTTTGTAAAGGAGGCAGACGTCCTTAGGGTCAGCTGGTCGACGCTGGGGTTGGGATAAACGACACCTGTCTTGCTGCTTTCGGGCGCGGGATCGAGACTGGATGCGGTGCCAGTCCTGGAGGGCTTCGCCGTGCTGGTATTGACGTGTTTGTCGTGGTATTTGGTAGAATTGCAAATACTTGATATCGAAGCGAAGGTCGCCGGCTTGAAATTGCTGTTGGCGCCTGTATTGGAGCAGGTGCTCAGGACAGGCTCCGGCTTGACATTATAATTCCACGTACTGGGATCGGGGACGTAATCTATATGACGGATAGCATCCCAGTCATAATACTGAATGCCGCCAGTGATGTCATATGTCTGGATCAACAACACATTCTGCCCCGTACCGGTATTCTTTTCAAGATTGAACTTCATTTTCAGATAGACATGGGGAATAACGTCCGCTTGATTAGAAAAGTTAGAGTTTTGCGTTTCTACGTTCAGCACGCTGCCGGCCCAGCAGTTGATGGGCTGATAATCCGTCCTGTACCTATGGGTTTTTTTAGCCGTATCGGACGCCTCGTAAACAAAGGTTTTATAGTATAAACGATTGGCTCTGTCATAATAGCCTTTATTCCAGCCTGGAGTATAGGAGGACACTGGCGGATAATCCTCAGGATAGAAGGAGTATTCAAAGACCAGCGCTGCTTCTACTTCTTTAACATGCAGCCCGCTGCCGGGATTCAAAGCGTATTCAAACATTGGGCTCGCACTTCTGTCAAATACGATGTCGTTACGTATGACATCGGTGAAGCAACAATCCGAAGAAGAGCTTTCCAGGAGGGACCTATACCATTTTATCTTAGGTGTTTTGGTCAACGTCAATACACCCATAGGTATGTTGAATAAAGGATATTTGGTATCATCAGTCCCGGTGGGATCACTCCCCGGCGTCATGAATACCCCGGTGGTGTTTATCACTTCACTGGTGATAGTGCCCGAGATCTTTCCGGAAAGATCGATGGAGGTGGGCGTCAACTTTACTGCCTGGGGGCCAGCCGATTTGCCGCCTCCCGTAAAAAAGTCGAGCACGCTTACTGCCGAATTAATAAAAGGTACGCTGGAAAAGAGGCCTTTGAGAAAACTGGAGGATTGAAGCTCCGTCTTGAGGGCGTCCAGTGCAGCGCCATTCGGGCTCCCTTTTTTTGTATCGCTGGCGAAGTCGTCGATGCTTTTGAATGCTTTAGCGATAGTTTTTCCTGTTGATTCTACATCCTTGAAGGCTACGTTGAAAGCGGAGGGCCCGGTGATGCTGCCCTGACCATTATCTATAGCCGCCAGCTTGCCGGTGAAGGTACCCGTCAGGTCCACATTGGCCTTTGTCAAATAGCTGATCTGGATCTGGATCTTGGACTTGAAAAGACAGGTACAGGGGTCATAATGCATGGGGAAATCCGTATAGACCCAGTTGCCGGGGGTTTGCTGAAAATCCTGCATGAACTGGAATTTGCCCGGATTTGATTTAAAATCGCTGTTATCGAGGGGTGTCAGGATACCGCTGTTGCTTAGCGTAAAGGTATTAAAGGCATATTCGCCGCTGGTGGTGTAAAAAGACAGGGAGATCTTTATGAAATTATAATCATTGGTAGTAGTATGACCTTTTGCAAAGAACAGCCGCAGCGTACCGGTGTATTTGTTATACAACAGCAGCTTGGGGTCCATCACCCGCTGGCTTGCCGGGGTACCATTGTTATTGTACCCAAAATCTGCATTGATCAGCTCCCACCCGTCTGCCGGAAGCCTGTCCTTGCTGTCCACCAGGTTGGCAACATTCGAATTCCAGGGACCCTGATAGAAAGGGCTGGTGATACTGGTAGAGGCCAATTGCTCCGCATTTAGCGGAAAGCTCGATTGGGTCCAGTCAAAATGGTTCACGAGAGTCGGCTTTTGCGTATTTACGGCGCTGCCGGGCGCCGTTGTGATGACCTGGCCAGGATCACATTCAGTCTGGGCCATGAGGGTGTAACTGCCGATCGTAAACAGCAGCGTAAAGATCTTTTTCATAGTTAAACTTTTTGAAAAGGTTAGGAGAAACTGAGGGAAGTAGCGGCCGATTCTTATCCAATGTAATTGGGCCGGCAGGAAGGTTGCCGGTCGGTTGTAGACCGCCGGAAGGAGCAGAAAAGGATAAGGTATCAGTATCGCGCTTCATTCAGATATACGCGACAATTTAAGTAGAAGAGGGTATCGTCGTAATCCATTTCTGAAAGTAAACGATTTGGTAATATTCCGTAGGTGATTTCCCGTATTCGCACCTGAAAAAAATATGTTGCAACCCTTGCAGATTTAAAATTTTTTGGCAATCTTTACAACGTCAACACGACATCCTCCAAGTCCCCGGAAAAACAATTCAAGTCAATTATTTCCAATCTCTTTTCTTCTGATCATCCGTACGAAAGCCATTTAATTATTTACTGTTATTGATTTTGTCGGCTAGTTAGTCATTATTATACTATTATGGCCGTTGCTCCTTCTCCCGGTGCATTACCGATGCAGGCTGCGGCTGTCCAGGATATTCAAAATTTTAGTTTTAAAGGGTACGATCAACAACCGCCGGGCTTTTCTAAGCCTGGCTTTTGTTTTTTGGGCCTTTTTTGCTCCGGGGGCTGATATGGGCTTTTTCACTCCTGGGGCTAATATGGCTTTTTCACCGGCAGGAAAACGCCTTTCGCCGACCCTGGATCCCGGCTTTACCGAGAAATCCTGTCAACGTTTGGTTTATTTTATAAACTAGTTTAGTTTTACTGTAAATCTATGTGACTGATGACACCAAAGACTGCTTTATTTATCACTTTATCCTTCCTGGCCGGCGGCCTGCATGCCCAGACGGTAATCTCGGGCACGGTGAAAGACACCAAGGGCCATCCGGTACGGGGGGCCAGCATCACTATCAAGGATTCGTATGATGGGGCTACGGCCGACTCTACCGGGGCTTTTCGTTTTAAGACCACGGAGACGGGTGCTCATACTCTTACTATTACAAATATTGGGTATAATCCTATCGAACAGCCGATCACCCCTTCAGGGGAGGCCATCACCCTTCACATCATGATGAAAGAGCAGCTTAGCGAATTAAAGGCAGTAACGATCACTGCCGGCTCTTTTACCGCCGGGGATGCAAAAAGAGGAGCCGTGCTCAGCTCATTGGATGTGGCTACTACGGCCGGCTCCAATGCGGATATTACCGCTGCTCTCAAGACCCTGCCTGGCGCACAGCAGGTGGGTGAGTCCGAAGGGCTGTTTGTCCGGGGCGGTGCGGGGTATGAGACAAAACAGTACATTGACGGTACGCTTGTCAACAATCCTTATTTTACCAGTATACCCGACATAGCCACCAGGGGTCGCTTCTCCCCCTTTCTTTTTAAAGGGACGGTGTTCAGCACGGGCGGTTATTCAGCCCTGTACGGTCAGGCTTTGTCCTCCGTCGTACTCCTGGAATCCATCGATCTACCCGAGAAATCCGAGATCGACGCCAGCATTTCTCCCATATTGGTCGGCGTGGGGACCCAGCAGCTGGCAAAAGACAAGAAATCTTCCTATGGCATTAGCTATAGCTATGTCAATGTAGGCCTGTATTTTAAGGCTGTCAAACAGCAGCCGGATTATTTTAAGATGCCGCAGTTTCACAATGGCGATGCCAATTTCCGGATAAGGACGAAAAATGGGGGTATGATCAAATACTATACGACCTTTGCGTATAATGAGCTGGGGCTTCGCCGGCAGGACATCGACAGCCTGTACGCCAAGGATGCCTTTGGCCTTACCAACCACAACTGGTACAATAACCTCAGCTGGCGGGAATATCTGAACAATGGCTGGAAAATGGACCTGGGCGCCAGCTACAGCACCAACCTGGACAACCTGGGCCAGCAGGTGCAGAATGCATATAACCAGCCAAAGTCATTCCCGGATTCCGTATTCTGGATGAAAGGCAAACAATTTGCCATCGATCAAAACCAGCAGTTATCCCAGATAAAGGCAGTGTTTGACAAGAAGCTGGGGGGTATCAGCTCCATCCGTTTTGGCAGCGAATACTGGTATTCTTATAACGATCAGCATTATCGCAGCCCTTTGTACAACGTGGACTCTTTGTATAAGTTCAGGGATCACTACAACGCCGTCTTTGTGGAGTCGGATATCTTCCTCACCAATGAGCTGGCAGCTAAGCTGGGACTTCGCTATGAGCATTCCTCCGTGATCAGCCGCAGTGACATTGCTCCCAGGGTATCGTTTGCTTACCGGACGGCGCCTGATGCCCAGGTATCCCTGGCCTATGGGATATTCTATCAAAAACCGGAGAATAGCCAGCTCTTCTATACCAGGAATGTCGGCTTTACAAAAGCGACCCATTATGTCATCAACTATCAAAAGATGTCGAAGGACAGGATATTCCGGGTAGAGGCCTATTATAAGAAATACGAGGACCTTATCAAGACGGTGCCTCTCTATTATAATTACTCCATGTACAATAACTCCGGCAGCGGTTATGCCAAGGGTATCGAGCTTTTCTGGAGGGATAAAAAGACGATCAAGGACTTTGATTACTGGATCAGCTATTCCTTCCTGGATACGAAACGGGATTATCTCAACTACACCGAACAGCTGGTGCCGAACTTTGCCGCAAAACATACGGCTTCCATCGTGACAAAAAAGTTCTTTACCAAGATCAAGTCCGGGTTCAACCTGACCTACAGCTATGCCACGGGAAGACCCTACTACAACTTCCAACTGGCGGGCGGCAATGATCCCAAGTTTAATCTGGCGGAACAGGGGAAGACAAAATCCTATCAGGCCCTGAACTTTAGTGCGGAGTATGTCCCCAGCATAGGCAATCCAAAGGCAAAGACCTTTATCGTGCTCTTTGCCAGTGTCAGCAATGTATTGGGATATAATGCCGTGTATGGGTATAATTTCTCCTACAGCGGGCAGTATAAACAGCCCATTACCCCGCCGGCCAACCGATTTTACTTCATCGGCTGTTTCCTGAGCTGGGGTGTGGATCGCAGTCAGGATGCCATCAACAATAATTTATAACTAAAAATCTCTAAATTTAACAACTATGAAGAAAGCACTTCTTGCGCTGTCCCTCCTGGTCACCCTGGCTGCCGGCGCTCAATCGGACAAATACACGCAGATGATGCAAAAGAACATCGCTCTGCTGGATTCCGCCAAGAGCATCGACGAGCTGCAAAGCCTGGCCAGCACATTCGACAGGATCGGCGATGCGGAAAAGACCAGGTGGCTGCCCTATTATTATGCGGCATTGGCCCAGACCTGGGTGGGCTGGAACCCCATCACCAAGGACAAGGATGCTAATTCGGCAAAGATCAACGCCTATCTGGCAAAGGCCGAGGCCATCGAAAAGAATGCTGAGCTATACGCTGTAGAAAATATGTCCGCCACACAGCAGATGCTAGTAGACCCGCAGAATCGTTGGATGACCTATGGAAAAACAGCCGGTGAGGCATTGCAGAAAGGCATGCAGGCCGACCCCAACAATCCCCGCCTCTACTATCTGCAAGGGATGAGCCTTTTTGGTACTCCCCCCCAGTTCGGCGGTGGCAAGGACAAGGCTAAGCCTTTGTTTGAAAAGGCAGTATCTCTTTACAAAGCTGCTCATCCGGAGCCGCTGGCCCCCACATGGGGACAAAAACAGGCCGAGGATATGCTGGTGCAATGTAATTGATCTACCTGTGATTAACCTGTAGCCGTCTGTCGGCTGGTGGACGGCTACAAAATATGCTGCATGAAAGAAAAAGAACTCTCTGGTCAGGAAAGCCTGCAACTGATCACCCAGATGATCAACAGGGCAAAGAATGACTATATCGAGACTGGTGTTAGCGCCCTGATGTGGGGCGCTATCATCACTTTTTGCGCTCTGGTAACCTTTGTCAACGTATCCTTTCTGAGATATGATTGGTTGAATGCAGTATGGCTGCTGACCTTTATAGCCATCATCCCACAGATAGTCATTGCACGGAGGGAAAGGAAACAAAGAAAACACAAGGGCCATGACGATCGTCTCATAGGCGGCATCTGGCTGAGCTTTGCTGTAGCCATGATCCTTACCAATTACATCGATATCCGGTGGGGCCTGAACATGCCCGTTCCCTTGTACCTGACCCTGTACGGAGTGCCGACCTTCACCATCGGCTATGGCAGGAAATTCAGGTTTATGATCGTCGGCGGAGTGGCCTGCTGGGTGTTTGCCATCCTGAGTTCTTTGACGCCTTCTCCCTGGCAGATACTGTATCTTGCGGGTGGCGCGCAGTTGGCCTGGTTCATACCGGGGCTTATCCTAAGAAAAAGATACCTGAAAGAAAGGCAGAAAAATGTTTAAAGACCTCGACCCTATATTACACTCTCAACTGCGGCTGGCGCTGGTGTCAATCCTCATCAGCGTAAAGGAGGCGGAATTTATCTACCTCAAGGAAAAGACCAATGCCACGGCCGGCAATCTCAGTGTCCAGATCAACAAGCTGAAGGAGGCCGGATATATAGACGTAGCTAAACAATTCAAGGACAATTATCCCCAGACGATCTGTAAGATCACACCTCAGGGCGTGCTGGCCTTTGAACAATATGTAAAGGATCTGCAGTCTTACCTGGATATTAAGAAATGATTCCCGGGCCTGACGGCCCGGGGTTTGTTTAGACGCTTATTATGGGCCTTCGGCCAGCGGCCCTGTGGGCCGCTCTGTTAACTTTTCGCCAGCCGCATCGTCAGCCGTTCGTTACTATTAATGATCACTTCCAGTTGATACATGCCCGGCTGCAGCTGATGCGTGTCTTCAATATCGTATGTATTGACGCCATTTTCGCCCATGGCCGTCTTACGGATGATCTCGCTACCGTTGTTGTCCGTCACTTTCATTATTACAAAAGATCTTTCCTTCAACTGTACACCCACCTGGATATCATTCACGACGGGATCAGGCGTAACACTGACGGCTGTCACGCTCTTTGTTCCGTAGGTCCGTACGATCAATACCTTTGAATAGGTGACCTTGCCGGCCGCATCCACCTGCCGTAGGCGGTAGTAGAGATCATTGCCCCTTGCAGTACGGTCGCTGACCTTGTCCGTGAAAGAAAACGCTTTTCCTCCGGCCGGCACATCACCCACTTGTTTGAAGTATGTACCGTCCATGCTTCTCTCGATCTCATAACGTGTGCTGTGATTGTCGGTTGAAGCATTCCAATTGATGTCTACGGCATCCTTCCGGTAGAGCGCCTGGAAGTTGGTCAGCGTGCTCCTGGAGGGAAATCGGATGGTGGCAGTAGTGTTGATGCTGCAGAGACTGGGGCTTCCGTTATCACAGATCTTGTAGGTGAAATGGGTGGAAGAGCCTGCAAAGTCCTCTTTGGGTGTAAAAGTGAATTTTCCGTCCTTCTGAAGATCGACATTGCCGTCAGGAGATTCTTCCAGCAGATAAGCCGTCAGGGTTTCATGATTGGGGTCATAGTCATTGCTCAGCACGTTGCCGCTGGCGGTGTGACTGGCAGTGCCCATGAATTTATCACGGGATGCTACCGGGGACACATTACAGGCGCCCGCATAATGGGTAGGGGCGTCGATTGACAACTGGTCGATGGCTATCCGTTCGTTGCCGTCGATGCCCTGGTAGTTGATATAGACCTTATATTGACCCGGGGTAGCGGACAAGATCTTGTTATAGGTAAAGACCTGGCTGTTGTCGAGGCCGGTGAGCTCCATGCTGTCCAATAAGATCTGAGGCTTTCCTGTGGCATCGGCGGCATATACCTTTATCCACCTTCTGTCCTTGACGGGTAGGTTGAATTTATAAATAAAAGAGAGGCTGAGAGGGCCGTTGATATCCAGCAGGGGAGTGTAGATACCGGTCATTTCCGTGGCGCTGGCGCCAGCTCCGGATACCATGGCTCCATCCCCTTCCATATTGGGAACCCAGCCGCCGCGGTTGATGTCAAAATCGGAGAAGAACCAGCAATTGCCTTGCAGAAAACCTTTTACTTCTGTGAGCTTGATACCTTTACGGGAATTGAAATTGTCGGAAGTGGCCGAATAAGCCGGTTGTACACCGGAGATCAGGGCGGAAGCGATCAATAAGGAGAATAAGTTCCTTTTCATCTTTGTAATTTTCAGAAGGTGATAAACTAAAGCTGTGAAAACACGGCAATTCAAAGGAAGGAACTATATAGTGATAAACTGTTCTACAGTCTTCTTTCCAGGCGTTTTTCGGGGATAATAAAATTTAATGTAGGTGGCGATTGCGTAGGATGGTAAGACAAATATAGATAAGACATTCGGGTTTTGCAAGCCCCGGGGAAAGATTTTGCGGACTGGCCTTATAAACCTTTGTAAATTGCATTGATATCCAGGTGTATGTCTTCAGTTATCCGGGTTACCGGCCTTACCAAACAATTTGGGGAGCTAAGAGCTGTCGATGCTTTGTCCTTTTCCGTACAAAGGGCAGATGTCTATGGCTTCCTCGGGCAGAACGGAGCGGGGAAATCTACTACCATCCGTATGCTGCTGACTCTCATCCAGCCTACAGCAGGCGAAATAGAAATATTCGGGATGAATCTTCGAACCCATCGCCGTGAGATCCTGCGCAAGGTGGGGGCAGTCATAGAAAGACCAGACCTTTATAAATATCTCAGCGCTTATGAGAACCTTTCCTTATTTGCGCGGATGAGCGGTATCCGGCCTACCTCCCGTCTGTTGATGCAACAGTTGGAGCAGGTGGGTTTGGCTGAAAGGGCGGAAAGTAAAGTAAGGACCTTTTCCCAGGGGATGAAACAGCGGCTGGGGATCGCGGTGGCCCTGGTCCATGATCCGGACCTGATCATCCTTGACGAGCCGACAAATGGCCTTGATCCGCAAGGCATCGCGGATATACGCAATCTTATCCTGCATCTCAGCAGCCATCTGAAGAAAACGCTATTGGTTTCCTCTCATCTGCTGAGTGAAATGGAGTTGATCGCCAGCCGGATGCTGATCATCGACAAAGGCAAAAAGATCGTGGAAGGGCCTGTGACAGAACTGTTCCATCCGGGTCAGACCCTGGTAGAACTGGATACCGGGGATCCGGCACAGACGGAGGGGGCGCTTCGCGGCAGTCTGTGGGAGGGCTGTTTGCAGACAAGCAAGGGGGCGAAACTTCTTTTAAAAATGGATAAGGCCCTTATTCCCGACCTCGTACGCCACCTGGTGCAGCAGGGCATCCGGATTGAAGCGGTACGACCCCGGCATCCGTTGGAAGATTATTTTTTATCATTGACAACCGCCAACCAGCATGTGGAAGCTTTTACAGATAGAGCTGTTTAAAATATTCAGACGTCCCCGTACCTATATCCCTTTTGTGGCCATCGCCGCCATGATCTTTATCATTCAGCTCGGGCTGAAATTTGATGGTTTGTCCTATATGGAGCTGTTGATGAGCAGTCTGTCGGACACCTTTAATATGCCTTTTTCTCTTATGCTGAACGGCTACCTGGTAGCATTCGTCATCCTCAACACGCTGCTGATACAAGTACCCCTGCTGGTGGCGCTGGTGGCCGGCGATATGGTGGCGGGAGAGGCCAATATGGGTACCTTGCGTCTGCTGGTCACCCGCCCTGTGAGCCGTACCCAGTTGATGCTGGTGAAATTCGGCGCATCCGTCATTTATACTATCCTGCTGTTGTTGTGGATGGCGCTGCTGGCTTTATTCCTCAGCATGTGGATCTTTGGCACCAATGACATGTTCATCGCGCGTGACACGGTGCTGGAGCATATCCGTGCGGCGGACGTCATGTGGCGTTATATCGCGGCCTTTGGATATGCCATGATCGCTCTCAGCACGGTGGCCGCCCTGGCCTTCCTGTTGTCAGTGTTTGCCGAGAACTCCATCGGACCCATCGTCGCCACGATCAGCATCGTCATCGTCCTCACGATCCTGTCAGAAATGCGTATACCCATCTATGATAATACCGTCAAACCCTGGCTGTTTACTTCCCATATGCTGGCGTGGAAAGGCTTTTTTTACTCCCGGTCCGACGGACAAGGGGGCGTCATCAATGGGTCCGTAGAGAACCTGCCTTCCATCCTTCGCAGTCTGGGGATACTGCTGGCCTATATCGTGGCCTTTGTGACGGCAGCCATATGGGTCTTCCGGAAAAAAGATATTTTGAGCTAATGCATATGTTATGAAGAAGAGTTTGTGTTTGTTATCGTTTGTGTTGCCGGCTGTCATTGCTTACAGCCAGCCGGCTGTCGATCTCTTGCAGAAGGTCCGGGCCCGGCTCGACCAGGTGAGTGATTACCAGGCCGCCGGGACCATGAAGACAAACGTCAGCTTCCTGAAAGAACCACAGGCGGCCGTCACGGTGTATTTTAAAAAACCCGATAAGCTGAAGATAAAAAATGACAAAGGGATATCCCTGGTGCCAAAAGGAGCTGTCACCGTCAGTCTGAACAATCTTCTAAAAGGGTCTTACACCGTCCTTGACGGAGGCGCCGACACGACCCATGGACAAAAGGTAAGGGTGATCAAACTATTGCCCCAGGATGAAAATGCCGACCTGGTACTATCCACTTTTTGGGTTGACGAGCAGCGTCAGGTCATTCTGCACGCACGTACTACCACCCGTGACAACGGCACTTATGAAGTGGACATGACTTATGGGAAATATATCGCCTATGCCCTGCCAGACAAAGTGATCTTTACTTTTAACGTCAAGAATTACAAACTTCCCAAGGGCATCACTTTTGACTATGACGACGGCTCTAAAAAGCCGCAGGCGGCCGCGAATGCAAAAGGGAGAGTAGAGTTGGACTACAGCTCTTATCTGATCAACAAGGGGGTGCCGGACAGTGTGTTCCGCTGATCGATCTTACCGTTTGACAATGGACTTTATCGTGTTGACCAGCTCTTTAGGAAAGAGATGGGAGATCTTGCTCAACATCTTTACGGTGGTGAGCTGGAACTGAAGTTTTGTATAAGGCTTGATCGTCTTTCCAAAGTATTTGTTGACGACCTTTTCGCCGGTCCTGATATTGGTGAGGTCGTTCAGGTAAAGCCGGTTGATGGCGATATCCGAAAGCCGGGGAATATAATAAATACAATCCTCGAAGTAATAATGCGACACCTGCGTCAGCCGGGTGGCCCCGGGAGTATTGATCTTTTCCCCTCCATGCAGCAGATTGGCCGCCCAGATCATGGCCTGCCCTTTTTTTATGGTGAGGATCTGTTTTTGTAGCCCCAGGGCCTCTATTATTTTCTGTATAAAATTCACATAGTCCACTGCATAAGACATGATGGCCTTTTTTGTCTCGATATTATCGCTGCCTTTTACCCCTACGTCGATCATATCGTAGAAAGGGAGCTTATGGCTGCCGGGATAATAATGCAGCGGGCCGTTGTCGGGTGTGATGTCTTCCAAAGCTACCCACACGCCGCACATAAAACGCTGGGGAATGGAATTGAAATGCACCATATCGGAGTGGGTCTTCTGCTGCGAGCCCTCCGGGAAATTGAGCGTTTGAAAAGGGATGGGTTCCCGCTGGTATAAGAGCCGCAGTTTTTGGAGGACCACATCGGAGGCCGCGACTTGCTGAACATACTCGTTGAATTGCCAGGCGTCTTGTATCCGGCGGCCCTCTTCCTTTTCGAGCTTATTGAACGGATCTATCATGCTTCGGTTCAGAGCGTCGATAAATACATCGTCAAAGCCGGTGTCGAAAATCGCATATCCATTATCGGCAAAGCCTTTTACAAATGCTTTATCTGCCGTGCTGAGATCTGACTCCCTCAATTCCTTTTCAAAGAAAGGAGATTCGATCCACGGGAGGTTGGTCGCTTCTTGTAGCATATAGGGGAATTTTGGGATAGGAGGTCATTATGCGGCTAGTTTTCTTCGATCTTTTCATCTTCCGCATTAGCCAGTACAACAGAGCCCATTTTTTTCAGCGGGTTTTTCCTGTTCTCTTCGTATTCCTGCCGCTGGTGGATAATATCGAGACAAGTATAAATAGATGCGAGGAAGGATGAGCTATCGGCTTTGTTCTTGCCGGCAATATCAAATGCCGTTCCATGATCAGGGGATGTCCTTACCATGGGCAATCCGGCGGTGTAGTTCACCCCTTCGCCCGGGGCCAATGATTTGAAAGGTATCAATCCCTGGTCATGATACATGGCCAGTACGGCATCAAACCTGGATTGATAATTGCGGGCAAAGAAGGCGTCGGCGCTATAGGGGCCGAACACCAGCATATTGTGTTTGGCGTCCTTGATAGCCGGCTTGATGATCTCTTCCTCTTCCTTACCGATCAATCCCTCGTCACCCGCATGAGGATTGAGTCCCAGTACAGCGATCCGGGGCTTATCAATACCGAAGTCTTTTACCAGGCTGTCCCGGAGAATATTCAGCTTGGAGAGGATGGCCTCACGGGTAATGTATTTGGCTATATCCCGGACTGGCACATGCTCGGTGACGAGTCCCACCCGGAAGTTTTCGGATACCATCAGCATCAGCACATCGCTGGCATTGAAAGCATGTTTCAGATAGGGGGTATGCCCGGTGAAGTTAAATGAGGCGGATTGTGTATTCTTCTTATGAATGGGGGCGGTCACCAGCCCCTGTATCTTCTTATCCCTCAAAGCCTCCACGGCCGTCACAAGGGATTTGACGGCATAGCTGCCCCCGATGTCGGTGAGCTGCCCCGGCACGATGGCGATCTCTTCCTCCCAGCAATTATAAATATTCACCTGTTTGTGGGCGATCCGGGAAAAATCCTTTGTGCTTTGATAGTTGAAATTGATCTCGGGGATGGACTTCCTATAGAAGTTGATCAATTTGTTCGAGGCAAATATGATGGGTGTGCACAGTTCCAGGAGGCGATGGTCGGAGAAAGCTTTGATGATCAGCTCTGTCCCGATGCCATTCAGGTCTCCGGAGGAGATACCTATGACGGGTCTTTGTTGTTGGCTCATTCACTTAATTTTCAGGGGTAAATGTACGATTTATTAACTTTACCCCCATTCATGTATACGCTCAAAAAATCCCTGGGTCAGCACTTCCTCCGGGATGAGAATATCTCCCGCAAGATCGTGGCTTGTGTCCGCGAAACCCTCCCCCGGGAGGGTGCCTGTCTGTTGGAAGTAGGTCCTGGCGCCGGGGCCCTGACAAAATATCTGATTGAAATAGAAGGGATTGATTTCAAGGCAGTTGAACTGGACGATGAAAAAGTAGTCTATCTACTAAAGACCTGGCCTCGCCTTGAGGGGAAGATCATCCATCGAAGTATCCTGGACATCGACAGCCCTTTTGAAGGAAAATTTACTGTTGTTGGCAATTTCCCTTACAATATATCCTCCCAGATACTTTTTAAGATGCTGGACTGGAAAACCCAGCTGTTAAGCATGACGGGGATGTTCCAGAAAGAAGTGGCTCAACGGGTGGCCGCGGGTCCGGGGAGCAAGGTCTATGGGGTCCTTAGCGTCCTTATTCAGGCTTTTTTTTCGGTGGAATATCTGTTCGAGGTCCACGAGCAATGTTTTCAACCTCCTCCGAAAGTGAAAAGCGCCGTAATACAGCTGCTGCCCCTGTCGGAAGAACCTCCTTTCCGGGATGAAAAGAGCTTTTTTCTGCTGGTAAAGACGGCGTTTAACCAACGCCGGAAAACCCTTCGCAATGCCGTAAAGCCTCTTTTTGGACAAACTGATTTACAGGATATTATATTTGACAAACGAGCGGAACAATTGTCCATCGGGGATTTCGCCCGGCTCACATGGAAAATGAAAGTATAGATAATTGATAATCAATGAAAAAGGTTGTTGTTACGGCTAAAGTACACCCCCATCTTCAGGAAAGATTGAACCAGAAAGGATATGTTGTTGAGTATGTCCCCCAGATCACCTATGAAGAGCTGTCCGGCATCATCGGGGACGTTGAAGGCCTGATCGTCACCACCCGGCTAAAGATTGACCGGGAGATCCTGGACAAGGCTCCTGATCTCAAATGGATCGGCAGGTTAGGCAGTGGTATGGAGCTTATCGACACGGATTATGCCGCGGCTAAAGGGGTTAAATGTGTCAGCAGCCCGGAAGGCAATCGTAATGCCGTAGGCGAGCACGTCCTGGGCATGCTGTTGGGGTTGATGAACCGGCTGTATACCAGCCATCAGGAGGTAAAAGAAGGAAAATGGATCCGGGATGCCAACAGGGGGACGGAGCTCACCGGCAAGACGGTGGGTATCATAGGCTTTGGCAATGCGGGCGGCGCTTTTGCCAGGCTGTTGTCCGCCTTTGATGTCACTATCCTGGCTTATGACAAGTATAAATTCGGTTTTGCCAAAGGAAATGTCCGGGAGGCTTCGCTGGAGCAGGTGGCCCGTTATTCCGATGTGGTCAGCTTTCATGTACCTCTGACAGAAGAAACCTTTCATATGGCCGGCGAGGGCTTTTTCGAAGCTTTGGAGAGAAAACCCTGGTTCGTCAATGCATCCAGGGGAAAGGTCCATGATACAGCGGCGCTCATCCATGCCCTGGAAAAAGGGAAGATCGCCGGCGCCGCCCTGGATGTGCTGGAAAATGAGAAACTGGACACTTACACCGAAACCCAACGTCAGCAGTTGGACTGGCTGTTGCAGCGGCCGGACGTCCTTATCACTCCTCATATTGCGGGATATAGCCACGAAGCTTTTCTTAAAATGGCCACTGTCATATTGGAAAAACTGGGGATCTGAGTGAGTTTCGGATTATATAAATTTTCTTACCTTTGAATTTGACGTGAATAGTGCAACGCTTTTGGGTTTCCCCTAAGGCGTTGTATTTTTTTTCTCTGATGGACCAACGGTCCACCATAACCATGTAAACCAAAGGAGGCAACTATGACTGGTTTCACTTATTTTACTAAGGACGCGCTGGATCAATTGAAGGCTGATTTGCAAAGACTAAAGGCTGTTGAAAGGCCTGCGGCTTCCAAAGCTATTGCAGAAGCCCGTGAAAAAGGTGATCTTCGTGAGAATGCCGAATATGATGCAGCCAAGGAAGCACAAGGGCTGTTGGAAGCCAAGATCCAGAAACTGGAAGGTGATCTTGCCAATGCGCGCATTATCGATGAGAGCAGCATCGATACCAGCAAGGTATCTATATTGACCAAGGTCACGGTAACCAACCTGGCCAATAAAAAGCAAATGACCTATCACCTTGTGTCGGAAAAAGAAGCCGACCTCAAACTGGGTAAAATATCAGTGACATCACCCATCGGTAAAGGTCTTCTGGGTAAACAGATCGGTGAAGTGGCCGATGTGCAGGTGCCCGCGGGCAAACTCCAATTCAAAATAGAAAATATTACGGTGTGACGATTTTTTCAAAGATCATCGCGGGAGAGATCCCCTCTTATAAGATTGCGGAGAACGATCAGTTCTTCGCATTCTTAGATATATTTCCCTTACGGGAGGGGCATACGCTGGTGGTGCCCAAAATTGAAGTAGACAATTTTTTTGATGTACCAGACACCTATCTGGCAAATCTATTGTTGTTTGCCAAACCAATTGCAAAAGCCATTGAAGCGGCCTTCCCCTGCAACCGCTGTGGCTTGTCGGTAGTGGGGCTGGAAGTACCGCATGCTCATCTGCACCTGATACCTATCAATAGCGCCGATGACCTCAATTTCACCAGAGGCAAGCTCAAACTGAGCCCTGAACAATTAAAGAAAGCGCAGGAAAAGATACTCGGCCATCTTCAGTGATCCATAACGGGCTATTTCAGCAAGGAAGGACGTTCCGTGATCTCGTGGTATTTGACCACATCTTTCGCATAGTAGTGAATGACCATGCTTTTTCGTGTCAGCGCCGGGTTCTTAACAGGCATTCCTCCATGGATAAGATTGGCATGCCAGATCAGTATATCTCCTTTTTTAGCCAAAAAAACTTCCGGCTGTAAGGAGTGGCGCTCTATCAGTTCTGCTATCTTATCCTCATAGTCCACATAGTCTTTTTTTCCCAACTGCAGGGCTGTCTCGCCTTCATTAAAATCGCTGTTTAAAAGATACGGCAGACGGTGGCTCCCCGGATAATAGAACAAAGGGCCGTTGTCAGGGTGCGTATCTTCCAGGGCAATCCATACGGCTATCAGATAGCCCAGAGGATAGGTGGTCATATGAATGCTGTCTGAATGGGCGCGTTGATTGCTGCCATACAAAAAGTTGATGGTTTGAAAAGGAACGACCTCTTTATCCAGGATAAAGCTCAACAACTTAGTGAGTCTTTTTTCATAGGTGATCTCCCGGATCAGGCTTGAATGCCGGCCTGCAAACATCAGCTTATTATCATGTGTGGGATGGAGCCTGCCTTTCCGCACCAACCGTTCGACCTCCTGCTGTATACCACCCGCCGTGGCGTGATCAAAGAAATTATTCCAGACGAGATAGCCATTATCGCTCCAGGCCGTCAGCTGGCGTTGTACAAGGGGTGGGAAACTGCCAAGTTCCGGCCGGCCGGGGACCAAATCTTTTGAATGCCCTGTATCCAGCCAGGCCCGGGAGGTCTTGTCGGGGAAATCCTTGCTGGAGATAGAGGCGATCACGGGCTTATGGATCGCATATTTACGATAAGCGGCTTTGTTATGGGAAAGGCTTTTATAGTGCATCAGGTTGTATACCCAATGGAGGAGCTTATATCTTTTAAGATTTATCATAGAAGTCTCAGCGTGATCGTACTTTCCCGGGGTTATCCCGAACGAATGCCGCCCAACCGCTGACTTTTTTACCCTTTTTGCCCACGGTCCGGTCTGTATTTTCAGCCATACGATCCGAAAGCTTATGCTGGAAGTAATGACAGACGGCTACCGCAAGCGCATCGGATGCGTCATATGCCGGGATCTCCTCCTCCAGATGGAGGAGATTTTGCAACATTTTCCATACCTGCTCTTTCTCAGAGTTACCATTCCCGGTGATGGATTGTTTAACTTTTTTGGGGGAATATTCCGAGACGGGAATACCGGCGGTCATTGCGGTGGCGATAGCCACGCCCTGTGCCCGTCCCAGCTTTAGCATACTTTGGACATTTTTGCCAAAAAAGGGAGCTTCGATAGCAAAATCATGGGGCTGATGAAGCCGGATCAGCTCGGAAACCTTTTTATGGATCAGCTGCAGCCGCTGGTAAGCATCCTTACTCGAAGGCAGTTTTAACACGCCCATTTCGATCAGGCTAACCCGGTGGCCTGTACAGAGGATAAGCCCATAACCCATTACCAATGTACCAGGGTCGATACCCAAAATTATTTTAGATGGCTTTTGCAAGAGGAAACCTATTTTTGACACCGATTGATCGGCTCCGTTGAAAACAAATATAAAAATAATACTGAACTATGTAGTAGGGCCCCTGGTATTCCTGCTTCTTTCCTGGTTTATCTGCCTGCAGGTAACACACCAACCCAATTGGAAAGCTTCCCTTGACCATATCCGCCAGGCAGTGACGGGCCCTCTTTCCTGGAGGTTATGGCTGGCGGTGGCGCTCATGCCTGTCAATTGGGGTATCGAAGCGAGAAAATGGCAGCTGGCGTTGCGTCCCATTGGCGGCATTGTTTATGTCAATGCTTTTAAAGCCGTCCTCACCGGTACCACGATGGCATCATTTACACCCAACAGAATGGGGGAATATGTGGGACGTCTTCTGTATGTAAGACCTGGGCACCGTATCGAATCCATTTCTCTTACCATCGTATGCAGTATGGCCCAACTGCTGGTCACGATGATATTGGGATTTGCGGGTATTCTTTATCTGCGTGGGGCGTTATCGGGGCATACCGTTGCACATCAGAACACAAGCCTGTGGCTGAATGCTTTGCTGAGCCTGGTCGGGGTGCTGTTGGTAAGTTTAACAATTATTTATTTCAGGCTTTCATGGTTGCTGAGGATATTGGGTAGGGTATCCATACTTACGAAATACCAGGCGTATTTAAAAGTTTTACAAAATTTTGATGCAACGCTCTTATTGAGAATTTTGTTCTTATCTTTTGGCAGATATCTTGTATTTATCGTGCAGTATGGGCTGGTATTTCCCCTGTTTTGGGTGATACTTACTGCCGGCGAATTATGGGGTGGTATGAGTGTGGTATTCCTGGTGATGGCGATCATGCCTACCTTTACTTTTTTGACAGAGCTGGGTCTGAGATGGGAAACAAGTATTCAGGTGCTGGAAATATTCAGCACCAACACAATTGGGATATTCGCCGCGTCGTTTGCAATATGGTTGATCAATTTGATCATACCGGCGCTGATAGGCAGTTTGTTAATGTTGAGCATTAAATTATTTAGAAATAAATGAGAGCATTTTTTACGGTTTGTATCTTATTGCTGACAGGGGTCTGTTTCCCCCAGGTCGCGGGCGACGGAGATGATGCATGCACTGTACGCAATACTGCCTTTCAGACGGGAGAATCTCTTACTTATAAAGTCTTCTATACGTTGGCCAGCATGTATGTAGCTGCCGGTGAAGCCACGTTCACAACCAGCCTGGATCATTTTAATGGAAAGGATGTGTACCATGTCGTGGCGGATGGGAAAACCTACAGCTTTTATGATAAGTTCTATAAAGTGCGGGACCGCTATGAGACGTACATCGATACGGCAACGCTCCAGCCTTATAAATTTATCCGGAATGTAAACGAGGGCGGATATAAGACCTATGAGAACGTCACTTTTGTAAAGAACACCGGTACGGCGGTGACCTCCGAAGGCGTCTACAAAGTACCATCCTGTATACAGGATGTACTGAGCGCCATCTTCTATGTACGCAATCTCGACTTCGATCATTACAAGCCGGGAGACAAGATCCCCTTTGACATGTTCCTGGACAGACAGGTGTATCACTTGTATGTACGTTACCTTGGGAAGGAAACCATCCGCACGAAGTACGCCAAGTTCCGGGCTATCAAGTTCAAGCCGCTGCTGGTGAAAGGGACAATGTTCGAGGGTGGTGAAAAGATGACTGTATGGGTCAGCGACGATCCCAATCATATCGCCTTGCGTGTGGAGAGCCCCATTACTGTGGGAAGCGTAAAGGTGGATATGAGCTATTACAGGAATTTGCGATATCCGTTGAGTTCGCTGGTGGATCTGTAAGTCTTTTCTTATCTTGTGGCATGGACATAACAGACTACTCATACGTGGTAGTAGGCAGTGGATTGTTAGGGGCTGTTGTCGCTGAACGCATTGCCAGCCAGTTAGACCAGCCCGTTCTGGTCATTGAAAAGCGCGACCACATCGGCGGTAACTGCTACTCCGCTGTCGACCCGGCTACGGGTATAGAATACCACCGCTATGGTACCCATATTTTCCACACATCCAATGAAAAAGTGTGGAACTATATCCGCAGGTATACCACCTTCAACAGCTATCGGCACAAGGTCCTCAGCTGTTATAACGATCGCCTTTATCAGTTCCCCATCAACCTTGAAACCATCAACAGATTTTATAACGTCAACCTCAAACCTTATGAGGTGGATGCTTTTATGGACACTGTCCGGAAAGGCGGGGCCGGTGAGCCGTCTAACTTTGAAGAACAGGCCATCGCCCGGCTGGGCCGTGACCTCTACGAAGCATTTTTTAAATATTATACCGTAAAGCAATGGCAGGCGGACCCACGTGATCTTCCCGCCTCCATTTTTAACCGGCTGCCTTTCCGGAAGAATTACGACGACAACTACTTTTTTGACCGCTGGCAGGGCATCCCTGAGAAAGGCTATACAGACCTTTTTCAGCGGTTGTTTGCGGATAAAAAGATCCGGGTGATGCTGAATACGGATTATTTCGATCTGAGACACCGGCTAAAAAAGGATGCCTGTCTTATTTACAGCGGCCCTATTGACCGTCTGTTCGACTATAAATACGGCAGATTGAGCTGGCGCACGCTGCGATTTGAGCAGGAGGTCGTGGACAAGGAAGATTACCAGGGTAATGCCGTCATTAACTACCCGGGCCCCGACATTCCTTATACCCGCATTCATGAACCACGGCACCTGCACCCGGAAAAGGCCTATCGCAAGGACAAGACGATTATTTTCAGGGAGTATTCCCTGGCGGATAAGGGCGACGAACCATATTATCCCATCCCTTCCGAGTCCAACCAGCGGCTGCTGGCCCTTTATCAACAAGAGGCCAGAATGCTAAAGAACATCTTTATCAGCGGACGCCTGGGCGATTATAAATATTATGACATGCACCAAACCATCGACAAGGCATTGGAGATATTTGAAACGGGTGTACTGCCCTTAACCAGAACGATCCATGCCGTCTAATGCGGTCCTGGCCGTGGTTATTCCTGTTTACAATGAAGAGAAGAATATAACACCTCTTCTGCAGGACTGGCAGCCCGTCTTTAAGAACACGGGTGTTCCTTACCGTGTGATCCTTGTCGACGATGGGTCGAGGGATGGCAGTTCGCAGCTGTTGAAAGCGCTCGGGGAGAATGATCAGACCCTGGAGATATATACCCAGGCGAATGCCGGTCATGGCCCGGCCATTCTGAGCGGGTACAGGATAGCGGTAGATGCCGAATGGGTGTTTCAGATAGACTCGGACAATCAGATGGACACAACAGCCTTCGACGCGCTCTGGACGAACAGGTATCAGTATGATCTGCTGCTGGCGCAAAGGCTGGATAAGAATGCTTCCTCCGGCAGGCGGATCATCAGCGCATTTTCCCTTCTCGTTGTCCGCCTGTTGTATGGCAAGGGTGTCAGGGACGTCAATGTGCCCTATCGGCTCATGCGTGGCCGCGAGTTGCGGGAAGCCCTGGAAATGGTGCCGAAAGGGAGCTTTGCGCCTAATATCCTTATCACGGCCTGGTTTATCCGGAGAAAAAGCAGGATATTTACGACTACAACGTCCTGCAGGAAGGACAGCCTGATGCGACCAAGCAAAATGAGCTGGTATTTCTACCGGGGGGCTATCCGATCAGCACTCCAAACCATTTTATTCCGGATGAGATGATGCAACGCCAAAATTATAGCCTGCTTTTGCTGCTGGTGGCTTCGGTCATACTGAGCCTGCCTTATATCCCCTATTACAGCCGGATATCCTGCGACACAGAAACATACAGGTATGTCTCCCTGGTGATGATGAAAGGCGGCGTCCCTTACCAGGATGTCTTTGATCACAAGCCCCCGCTGATCTATTTTATCAATTATACAGGGCTTTTCCTGGGCGGCTGGCCCCAATGGATCGCGGGTGCTTTGCTGGCTATGATAGCCACTTTCCTGTTCTACAGGCTGGGAAGAAGATACCGGTTGCCTTACCCCTGCCTTCCGCCTCTGTTATTCAACCTGATGCTCCATGATATCTTTATTTGCGGAGTGGGCGGGATAACCAGGGAGTATACCTCCCTCCTGCTGGTCATCTTCTTTTGCACGATGATGGGGACGCACCGGTGGCGTTATTACTTAATGGGTTTCCTGGCGGCATTTACTTTTTTTCTACAACAGGAAGAGATATTTGCGCTCCTTCCTTTTCTTATCTATGGATCTTTCCGGAAGGAGAACAATGTCTCTCCCCGACACCGTATCCTTGGGTTGGCGGTGGGTGGCCTTTCGGTAGCGACGCCTATTGTACTGTATTTTGCATTGCATCATGCGCTGGAGCCTTTTTGGAGAGACGCTTTTGGGTTCAATTTCGGCGTATATACGAGTACGTTCAAAGACTCTTTTGGGGACCATCTGAGGAGGGCCAAGCGGGTGTTGGACAAGGGGAATTATGAAGTGCCTGCGCTGGTAGTCATGACCCTGGGCATCGCCTCCCTGATGTTTCGGGGCGGCAATAAGCGGCTGATGCTGGCGGCCCTGGTGACTGTACCCCTTTCCATTATTCCGGCGTTTATGGGCGGGCGGGGCGGAATGGGAGATTTTTACGATTATTATCTGCCGCTGTCGGCCAGTCTGAGCATTTTGTTATTTGTGGTATTCGCTTTTACGGAAGAACCTTTTCTCCAGGCGAAAAAGGCGCAGGGAATATTCGGCATCCTTGTTTGTACCAGTTTGTCTTATACTGCTCTGCAGCATCTTACACATATGACGCCCCAAAAAAAACACCCGGTGGTGGCCTCGCCGGAATTGAAATACCTGCGGCAACATCCCCCCGGGGATTATCAACTGTATGAGTTTGGCGATCATGAATATGTGTATGCCTATAATGAGTTCAGGATCCTGGCGCCATCCAGATGGGTATACCATCATCTATGGGCATTATTTGATAATTGGGACAAGGACAAAAGTATATTACACGGCATCGAACAGGACCTGGTGCGTCACCGGACTACCTATGTCATCGACTGTACGGGGAATCCTGCATTGCAGTTTAAGGAGCCGGTGATCGGCCTGTGGCGGGCCTTCCTGGACCAATATTATCAACAGGTGCCACTGCAGGACCCCAGTGGCGTCACTTTATGGAAATGGAAGGAGGCGCCTTAGGAAAGACATGATCATGAATCGACAACAAAGTTATGGCCTGATAGGGGTGCTGGTGGCTTCGGTCGTGCTAAACCTGCCTTATATCCCCTATTATAACCCCCTGTCCTGCGATACTGAAACATACCGGTACGTCGCATTGGTGATGAAAAAAGGCGGTATCCCTTACCGGGATGTTTTTGATCACAAACCGCCCCTCATCTATTTTATCAATTATACGGGCCTTTTCCTGGGCGGCTGGCTCCAATGGCTTATCAATACAATGCTGGCTATGCTGGCGACCTTGTTGTTCTTCCGGCTGGGCAGAAAATACCGCCTGGCTTATCCCTGGCTTCTACCCTTGCTGTTCAACCTGATGCTGAGAGATATCCTCATCTGCGGAACGGGAGGCATGACAAGAGAGTATACCACTGTCTTGCTACTCATCTTCTTTTGTGTGATGATGGGGGAGAATAGATGGCGTTATTATGCGCTGGGTATTTTAAGCGGGCTTATTTTCTTCATACAACAGGAAGGGGCGCTGCCGCTGGTCCCTTTTTTTATATATGCTTTTATGCGTAAAGGAGACAATGTCTCCGTCCGGGGTCGCATCTTTGGGTCGGTGACAGGTGGGCTTATCATAACGCTGCCCATTATCCTGTATTTTGCATTTCATCATGCGCTGGGACCTTTTTTGCGGGACGCCTTTGGGTTCAATTTTGGATGGTACACTACCGCTATTCCATCCTCTTTTGGAGATCATCTCCGAAGGGCCAAACAGGTGCTGGATAAGGGAAACTATGAAGTCCCTACGCTGGTGGCTATGACGCTGGGCATCGGCGCCCTGGTGTGGTTTCGCAGCAGCAACCAGCGGTTGATATTGGCTTCCCTGGCAGGGGTCATTCTTTCCATCAGCGCGGAATTTATGGGTGGACATGGCGTGATGGGGGGCTTCACCCATTACTATCTGCCGCTGTCGGCCAGCCTGAGTATTTTGTTGTTCACGGTATTTGCCTTTGTAGAAGAACCTTTTCTTCAGGGAAGGAAGGTTATAGGGATATTCGGCATTCTTGTTTGTACAAGTCTATGTTATACGTTTCTACAGCATATCACGCACCTGACCCCCAGGAGGGAGAATAACGTGGTGATCTCCCCGGAATTAAACTATCTACGACAACATCCACCGGGCGACTATCAGTTGTATGCATTCGGAGATCATAACTACATATGCGCGTACAACGAGTTCGGGATCCAGGCGCCATCCACGTGGGTGTATCATTTTTGGCGATTGTATAAGGATTGGGACAAAGATTATGCTATCTTACATTCCATCGAACAAGACCTGCTGCGTCACCAGACCGCTTATATCATCGACTGCAGCAGGAACCCTGCGCTGGAATATAAAGAGCCAGTCACCGGCATGTGGCGGGCCTTCCTGGAAGAGCATTATCAGCAGGTGCCGATGACGGATACAACGGGAGTGACCTTGTGGAAATGGAAGGGGACGGCAGTGGAATGACGAGATCATGCAAAGACCCAATTATAACCTGGTGGGGCTGCTTGCGGCCTCCGTCGTACTAAACCTGCCCTATACCCCTTATTACAATCCTCTGCACTGTGACACAGAGATATACCGGTATGTCGCGTTGGTGATAAAGAAAGGCGGTGTTCCCTACCGGGATGTTTTTGATCACAAGCCTCCCCTTATTTATTTTATCAATTATACGGGTCTTTTCCTGGGCGGCTGGCTCCAATGGCTTATCAATACCTTGCTAGCTATGCTGGCGACCTTGCTGTTCTTCCGGCTGGGCAGAAAATACCGTTTGGCTTATCCCTGGCTCCTGCCCTTGCTGTTCAACCTGATGCTGAGAGATATCCTTATCTGCGGAACAGGAGGCATGACAAGAGAGTATACCACTGTCTTGCTACTCATCTTCTTTTGTGTGATGATGGAAGAGGGGCGGTGGCGCTATTACGTGCTGGGTATTTTAACCGGGCTTACCTTTTTTACACAGCAGGAGCAGGTGCTTGCGTTGGCCCCCTTTTTTGCGTATGCTTTTATACGTAAAGATGATCATATTCCTGTTGGCCAACGTATCCTTGGGTCGGTGTCAGGCGCCTTGCTGGTGACGCTGCCTATTATCCTGTATTTTGCATTTCATCATGCGCTGGAGCCTTTTTTCCGTGATGCCTTTGGGTTTAATTTCGGTTGGTATACCACTGCCATCAAATCATCTTTTGGAGATCATCTCAGGAGGATCAAGCTGGTGCTCGACGCGGGAAATTATGAGCTCCCTTTTCTGGTGGCCATGACCCTGGGCATTGGTGCGCTGGTGTGGTTTCGCAGCAACAGCAAATGGCTGATAGCCACATCTCTGGCGGCGGTGGTTCTCTCCATTAGCCCCGAGTTTATGGGCAGTCGGGGATGGATAGGCGGAGCGTTTGCCTTTTACTATTATTATATACCGTTATCGGCGAGCCTGAGCATTCTGCTATTTTCAGTATTCGCCTTTACGGAAGAGCCCTTTCTTCGGGAGAAAAAGGCGCAGGGAATCTTCGGCATTCTTGTTTGCACCAGCTTATGTTACACTACCCTGCAGCACGATACGCACCTGACCCCCAAAAAGAAACATGCGGTGATTGCTTCGCCGCCATTAAACTACCTCCGGCAACACCCCCCGGGGGATTATCAGCTATATGAATTGGGAAATCCAGGCTATGTATATGCCTATAATGAGTTCAGGATATTGGCGCCATCCAAGTGGGTGTACCACCATTTTTGGGAAACATATAAAGATTGGGATAAGGATCAGGCTATCTTACGTTCCATCGAAGAAGATCTGCTGCGTCACCAGACTACTTATGTCATCGACTTTAATACTGAGCGCGCTCCAAGTTTTCTTGACCCGGCGGCCCATGCCATCTGGCGTTCCTTTTTGCTGGAACATTATCAGCAGGTGCCGCTGAAGGATACGACGGGCGTCATTTTGTGGAAGTGGAAGGGGGCGCTTTGAATTTTATCTTTGGAAAACCACATTTTGTCGAGTAGAAATCTATGCGGGTTTATGATCTGAGAGCGGGGAGGTTTTTGAGTATGGGATATAAAAGATAAAAATAAAAAATAGATGCGAAATAAATATGTGACCATTCTGACCTTGATAGTATCTTCTATTTTATTATACATGTTCATCGTTAACATGAATAAGGATATAATCTATTTCTCTAGTAAAAGAAAAACAGTTGCGAGTATTCTGAAAATGTCTAATCCGGGACCACAAATCCCTTACAGGGTTACTTTAAAATACTTTAATGATTATTTAGGGAAAGAAGTGACTTGTAGTATAAATGTAAAAAAGAGCTACGGTAATAAAATTAAAGAGGGGAATAGTAAGATTGTAAATATAAATTATGGTAATCGCTTCCCTGAAAATATCTATTTAACAGACTTTGAAACGCCGAGTATTGGTTTGATCCTTTTTGACATTTTAGTAATAGCGATAATGCTTGCTTCTGCTGTGATTTCGTTCAGGTTATTAATTAAAAAAAATAAATGACCCTGGTTATCACGAATATAATATAACCGTTAATAAGGATGAGCAAACAATTAGAACAAACAGTTATTAAATGTATTTAGAAAAAAGAATATCTTTTTGTTTACTAATAATTCTGTTGTCGTGCGATAATGTGAGTGAAACAGAGGTAAAGATTAAAAAAATTATCGCAAAAGATGGTGATAAGCACCTTAACCCAACATCTGTTTCTGTTAAGAGAAGAGATTGTTATTATTTAGCATATAGAGAAGATGGTGAACATAACGAATACTTTGTCGTTTATTTTGAGTCAGCTTTTAGTAAGATGGAAGTTTGCAGGGTTTTCGCCAATAATCAGTGGGATAAGATTGATTCGATTAATCACCTGATTATTAAGGCTAGTAAAAAAATATCAAAGTTCGGATTGAAGCTAGATACAATTTATAATGATGGCGACTCGACGAATATTGTCTTGCTAGATGGAAAGGATCTTTCCGACAATTCTATTTATTCAATTAAGAGTATATATAAAATTGACCAACTTTCTGTCTATAAGTTAGAAAAATGTTTTAACGGATCATCCTGTCCCAGATTTTAAATAGTAGTAAATGGATTGAACGGCTGACTTTGTAAACTACATATACAATTCTAATAGCGATCCAGTAAAGGTAGACAAGCGTTTGCCGCTTGGAAAAGCGTTGCTTAACTTACAACAACCTGGGTGGGAGATAAGGTTTAAAGAAAAGGAAACTTCCAAAGGTCCAAATTATCCAGAACAATAGCTTTTATGAAAGAAAAGAATGATATATTCGGAATTCCGTTAGAAAAAGAATTTGGATTTGCCTATGTCCAATGTGTTTACACAGGAACAAACGGGTACATGCCAAACTTATTGATAAAAAACCTTAACTATCATTCAAAGATTTTAGAAACATCAATTGATAATTTAATTGACTGTGAAGAATTATGTTACCCTTTTTTGATGATGGATGGACCATTGTTGCGTGGTCCATATAAATGGAAGAGGATTGGAGTATCCAATGTAAAGGAAGAAATATTTATACCAGATTTGCGACAACCGGTTGGAGGACTAGCATTGATTGAAAATTATGATTGGGCAAACATCACATGGGAAATTATTTCGGATTTCAATTATACAAACCCGATCGCTGGTGTTCCATATAGTTCTATAAGACATTTAGGCTTATGGAGGCATAGCTCACCTGCGGCTATTAGACAATTTTTATCAATGTTTTGGCTAAAGAAGCTTGGAGTTGAGATAAGAAAGATATATACAGAGGAAGAGATTTTTGGAAAGGGAAATTTTTGGACGACGGCTGCTTTTCATGAGGCGGAGAACCTTGTTTTTTATAGTGATATTCATAAAAAGTATTGGGGAAGGGTTATTCCTCCAAGCGGAAGTCACCCATTGCATTAATTTTTTAGTGATGAACATGGGTAATACTTTTTACCGCTGATCCATATTGAGGCTGCGAGTTATGTATGAGAAGGGTATGAGGTTAACGATGACTTTCATTGAGGGAGAATTACTTTTTTACCAAAAATTCCTACTAGCTAGAGGTGAGCTGTATTAACTATCTTAGATAGATATATCGATCGACATGAACTATACATTCGACCAAATTATGAACTATTTGCTTAACCGTGAACAAGAGTTCTCCTTACCTTCGGCCCTAAACTCCCATTCTTCTTCCTCTTTTGTAAACATATGCGGATTATAGCGCCGGCCCTTTTCCCCCTTTTATCAATAGCCCTGGTACAGGGCTGTCTGTTCAACAGCAGGACATATACATTGTACCTGGTCATAGACAAGGGGTGCAAGGTGGATCAAACGTCAAAAGTAATACTGGAAGGAAAGGAGATAGGAGAGGTTGGAAAGACCACGGTACTGGATACGAATAAGATCATCATGGAGCTGTTGATCAAAAAGAATGATAAGATACCTGCCTCCTGTACCTTGAAATGCTGGCAAAATTTATTGGGTACGGTGTATGTTGATATTTCGCGAAGTATAAAAACAGATACGGGCAATACGGGATATTATCAGGCCGGAGATATTCTATATGGATTGTATATATCCAACCGCCAGCGGGATTCTGTCTTGAACGGAGCGCTCTATCATAAGCTGCACGAGCTGAAAAGCATATTGGATAGTGCTACAGTTAAAGGCAATGACTCATCGAAGAGGCAAGATCGTTAGAAACCCGTGAAAACCTTGTAAATAACAGTAAAGAAAGTATACAAAATCCACCCATAAAGCTTTTATTATCAGTATATTAGATTGATAAAGACCACGGAGGTGCAGAAATGCCATCCTTTGTATAGTAGAATTTTAAAAGTAAATTTGTTGCAGTAAAATACACTATTATGCACTCAGAGGCAAGGAAGCTTCATATTATAGAAGCTGTATTAAGAACAGACAATGAAGCAGTATTAACAGCTATAGAGACGATCGTGGGTCAGCCGGGTGTTCCCTCCAAAAGAACCAAGGGACGTTTCAACGCTTTGCTGGGAGCCCTTACCAACGAAGAGGCGGACGCAATGAAGAAAACCATTGAAGAGAATTTTGAGAAAATAAATCCTGATGACTGGAAATAATATCATTGCCGATACCAATATCTTTATTGATCTGATGAAGGGTAATGAGGCCGTTGCAAAAAAGCTGGAATCTTTTGACGAAGTGCATCTCTCGCCTATAGTACTTGTAGAACTTTATTTTGGTGCTTACCGCGCTGCTGATCCGGCAAAACATTTACGTAAAATAGCCATCGCCATCCAGGAATGTAAACTGCAAACGATCGATGCAGCCACCGCAGATATCTTTGTTGCCATCAAACTTGCCTTATTCGCTAAAGGCAATCCTATCCCTGAAAATGATATATGGATAGCAGCCACTGCTATACAGCACCAACTTCCTTTGTATACCAATGATAAACATTTTAATGAGGTGGAAAGTCTTGTGTTAGTCTAACCTCTTTATAAAGCTTCCAACCTGAATATCTCCCTGACGCCATAACCCTTCTCCGTCTTCTCCAATGTACAGCATTCATTCACCGGATCATGCTCCAGCATCAGTATGTATCCCCCTGTAGCCGCCTCTTCCCAGAAGGAGCGTTTTTCTTTTAAAGTCGTCAGGGGGAACATATCATAGGACATCACCCATGGTAACGGGATATGCCCTACCGAAGGCAGCAGGTCAGCCATGTATATGTGGGTACGGCCTTTATATTGCAATTGGGGAAGCATCATGGATTCGGTGTGACCGTTGGCCAGGCGTACAGAAAGACCGGGAAGAATGACGTCGGAGATGGTTTCCAGTTGGGAAGTGGGTGTGGGGGAGGGGCGCCCTTCATCCACAAACTTCAGCTGTCCGCTGGCCTGTATCGGCAATATATTCTCGCGCAAAAAAGAAGCCTTCTCCCGCTCGTTCGGTTCCGTCGCCCATTTCCAATGACGGCTATGGCTCCAATACACGGCGTTCCTAAAAGCCGGCGTCAGCTTGTCGCCGTCCCGGACGATGCTGCCTCCACAATGATCGAAGTGCAGGTGTGTCAGCAATACATCCGTAACATCATCCCGGTGGAAGCCATGTTTTGCCAGGGACTTGTCCAGGGTGGCGTCCCCATGAAGATGATAATGCCCAAAAAATTTTGCATCCTGTTTGTCGCCGATGCCATTGTCCACCAGGATCAGTTTGTTCCCCTCCTGTATCAGCAGACAGCGCATGGCCCAGGTGCAGAGATTGTTCTCGTCAGAAGGATGGACCTTATTCCACAAGCTCTTGGGTACTACGCCGAACATGGCGCCGCCGTCCAGCTTGAAAAACCCTGTTTCGATGAAATAGAGTTGCATAAGAATTAGATTGAGTTGATCATCTTTTCCTTTCGTTGCCTGACCAGGGCGGAGTACAGCCAGATCAGACCGATGGCGAAAAAGATGACGAGGAAGAGCACGGAGTTCTTTATACTGTGCGTTTTTTCTTCCAGGAAGCCAAAAGTGAACATACCAACGACAATGGCGATCTTTTCCGTCAGGTCGTAATAGCTAAAATAAGAGGCTGTATCTTTTGTCTCCGGCATCAGCTTGGAGTAAGTACTCCGGCTCAGGGACTGAATACCGCCCATTACGAGCCCAACGGCCAACGCCAGCATATAGAACGAATATTCGATAGGCGCTTGTTTGGGCGCCAGGGTCAACGACACACGGGACAGCTCAGCTTCGACTTTGCCTTCCGCGGCATCCAGCGCATTCACCACGGTCGTGGAATCCATGGCGGTGGCCTTAGCCTTTCGCTCGTTAAACACTGATTGCTCCTGTTTGAGGAAATCGATGCGTTCGTGGTAAGGTTTTAGCCGCTCGGCCATCCCTGCCGTGATATAGGCTGAGATACAGATGACGATCCAGAAAAGCACTACGCCCATCAGCACGCGAAGATTCCCATATCTGGCGGACAACCGGCTCATCCAGTTGGCGCCTGCGATAGCTACCAGCTGGATCAGCACTACGGTGACGATGAGCTTGGTATCTTCCAACCTAAGCACCTTGCTGCCATAAAGGGTGGCTGCCAGCATCATCGTCTGTACCCCCATGCTGTAGAAAAAGAAGCCCCGGAGGAACCTTTTGAGCACGGCCAGCTTTTTTATTTCCCCATATACTTTTTTTATTTCGATAAAGCCGGCTGTGAATACGTTGACTTTGCTTTTAGGCGGTTTGTTGGGTTTTGGCAGCACCCTGAAGGTCAGCTGGGCAAAACCCGCCCACCAGAGACCCACTAATAAAAAGGTGAGACGGGGTCCCAGGAAAGGATCGTCCTTTATCACCAGCACTAATATAAACCCGATGACCTGCAGCAGCACGCTGCCAACGTAGCCATAGGCATAGCCTTTTGCGCTGACCCTGTCCCGGTCATCAGGGGCCGCTATCTCGGGCAGATAAGCATTGTAGAATACGAGGCTGCCCGAATATCCAAGGGAAGCCAGAATAAAAAAGAGGATGCCCCAGCCCAGGTTGCCGCCGGTGAACGTGTATAGGAGACTACAGCCCGCTGCGCCCATATAACAGAACACCCGCATAAAGTTCTTTTTATTGCCTCTTGTATCAGCAATAGAGGTAAGAATGGGGTAGGCCAGCGAGATCAGCAGGTAGGCCGCCGCCAGGGAATAGTCGTAGAGCGAAGAGTTGATAAAGGTCCGTCCCAGGAAAGGGATGTTTTCCGACCCGAAATGTTTTTTGGTGACAGCAGTAAAGTAAATGGGAAAGAAAGTAGTGGTGATGACCAGGTTGTATACCGAGTTGGCCCAATCGTAAAAGCCCCACCCCGTAATGACTTTTTTGCCGGCCGTCTCCATATTAGATGATGCCCCTCCAGAGCAGGATGAGCATGACCGCTCCGACTATGATGCGATAATACCCCCAGATCTTAAACCCATGTTTTTTCAGGAATCCGATGAAAAACCGAATGACGATGATCGAGACGATAAAAGTGACGATACTGCTCATGCCCAAGAGAGAGAGGTTGCTCGTATTCAGTGCTTCGGGATGATCTTTATGCAGGTCCATCAGGCTTTTTACCGTCGCAGCCAGCATGGTGGGGACGGCCAGGAAAAAGGAGAACTCAGCAGCGGCCTTTCTGCTAAGACCCAGGCTCATGCCCCCGATGATAGTGGCGGCGCTACGGCTCAACCCGGGAAAAAGGATCGAAAGTACCTGGTAGCAGCCGATACGAAAAGCAGTGCCGTTGTTTACCTGGTTCTCATGCTCGATGGAAGGATGCTGGAACCACCGGTCGACAAAAAGGAAAAGGATGCCGCCTGCGATCATGACGCCGGATATGACATACAGGTTGCCCAGCATACTGTCGATGTGCTTTTTTAACAACGCGCCAAAAATGAGGGCGGGGATCACGGCGATCACCAGCTTGATATAAAATTGGATACGGCTGAAATCGAAGAATTTTTTGTAATACACGACCACGACAGCCAATATGGCGGCCAACTGGATGACGATCTCAAACATATCCGAAAAAGGCGTGGATTGTACGCCGATGATGGGATTTGTAAGTTTCATGTGGGCTGTGGACGAAATGGGCAGGAACTCGGTCAGCCCTTCCACGATTGCGAGGATGATAGCCTGGATAGAAGTCATAGTGATGTTTAAGCGTTCTTCTTGTCCTTACGGAAAATAGCGAAGATCTCTACGACAAATCCCCCCAGGATAAGGATGGGGGCGAGTGTGATACGGGTAAAGCTGTAGACTTCGTCTTTGTTGAAGACATTGGGGTCCTTGCTCTTCCCTCCGGCCATCAGGATCAGACCCAGGGCAATGAGGACGATACCGATCAGCATCCACCTGTAATTGTCCTTACCAAATAAGGGAGTGGTTTGTCTGGGGGACGCTGATGCAGTGGTTTTCGCTGCTGCGGGTGCCGGCTTTTTGGTCGTTGTCGTTGCCATTGAAAAAAATTGAGATGATTGGGCCGCAATATAAAGAATCCGGGGCAATTCGGCGCATCCTGGCCGAAGGCCCGGTCAATACAGGTCGTCCAGCTTCATTTTGAGGTATTTTATCACGCTCCGGTGGGTGCTGATAAAGGAAATACAGATACCCAGAAAGACGATGACGATAAACAGGGCGGATAGGAGGGTATAGTCCCTAAGGGCCCGTATCTCCGGCAATAATTGTTCCGTCGCAAAGATGACGCCCAGAATGACCGCGATGGCGATGAGGCCGCTGATGGCCCCGTGAACCACGGCCTTTATATCCATGGGCCGGGCGATAAACCCCCGGGTGGCGCCCACCATCTGCATGGTCTTGATGAGGAAGCGGTTGCTGAACATGGCCAGACGAATGGTATTGTCGATCAGGATGATCACAGCGATGGAAATGCCCACAGCCACAGCCAGCAGTATAAGGCTGATCTTCCGGATCATATTGTTCAGATTCGATACCAGCGCCTTGTTATACTGGACCTCGCTGACAGCTATATTGCCGACAAGGTCGTTTTTGATCTTGCTGAGGGAGTCGGGATTGGCGTATTCGCTCCTGATCTTAAAATTGAGGCTGGCCGGCAGGGGGTTTTTGTCCAGTACGGCCCCCCAGTCCTTATTACCATCAGACATAAACCGCTGCTTCGCCAGCTCCTTTGTAAGATATTCGTAAGATTTTGTATATGGCTGGGACGCTATATATTGTACCAGGGTAGCGCTGTCCTTAGGCGACACATTCTCGCGGACATATACCTGCACTTCTATATTCTCCTTGAAATTCTGTCCTAACTTATTGGCATTGATCACGATCCAGCCCAGCAAACCCAGCAGGATCAACACCAGTGAAACGCCCACAATAGCCATGAAATAAGAGGGGGTACTCCGTTTAGCATATCCTTTACCGAATTGCGCCATGACAAAATTTCATTTGAACACACAAAATTAACGGATTTGCGGGCTTCCGCAGCCTTTTCGAGCTGGAATTACCCACCATTTTCGTATTTTTACACCCCTCAGAACGAACCAAAGGTTCGTTGTCCGAAGGACAGATATTAAATATATGGCATAATTGGCTAAATTTTCGGTAGGCCAATTATGCTCAATTGATAACGATGGAAAGCCTGCATTATTTTAAAGAAAATGAGGCTTTTAACTTTTTCCCAACACGAATCATGGAGTACAATTTCACCAGCATTGAGAAGAAATGGCAGCAGCTTTGGACTGAGCGAGGAAGCTATAGGGTAAGTAACGATACGGCCAAACCTAAGTTCTATGTGCTGGATATGTTCCCCTACCCCAGTGGGGCGGGGCTGCATGTGGGGCACCCCCTGGGCTATATCGCCAGCGACATCTTTGCCCGGTACAAGCGCCTGAAAGGCTTTAATGTGCTCCATCCCATGGGATATGACGCTTTTGGCCTGCCGGCTGAGCAATATGCCATCGACCACGGCATCCACCCGGCCGTGTCCACAGAGACGAATATCAATAATTTCCGGCGCCAGCTGGACAACATCGGCTTTTGCTTTGACTGGAGCCGTGAGTTCCGGACCAGCGAGCCTTCCTATTATAAATGGACCCAATGGATCTTTCTCCAGCTGTATAAAAGCTGGTATGACCGCAAACAGACAAAGGCGAGGCCTATCGGGGACTTAATGACGATATTGGAGACGGAGGGTAATGCGGCCCATCCCGCGCCGGGTGATTCGCGGTTGCGCTTTACTGCCTTGGAATGGAAAGGTTTTGACGAAAAGCGCCGGGAAGAGATACTGATGAACTACCGGCTCTCGTATTGTGGATATGGTGACGTCAATTGGTGCGAGGCCTTGGGTACCGTATTGGCTAACGATGAAGTGATTAATGGTTTTAGCGAGCGAGGCGGTCACCCTGTTATTAAAAAGAAGCTGCGGCAATGGTATCTCCGTATTACGGACTATGCCGATCGTCTGTTGGAAGGACTGGAAAAGGTAGACTTTAGCGATGCCATGAAGGAAATGCAAAGCAACTGGATCGGAAAGAGCTTTGGAGCGGAGGTTACTTTTGAGGTGCATACGACGGCGGCCGCCGGGGGAGATGTTCCTAGGGGTGGGACAGACGGAGGAGCGCCCCGGCTTACGGTATACACCACCCGTCCCGACACCCTTTTTGGCGTCGATTTTATGGTGGTGGCGCCCGAGCATGAGATATTGAACAGCATTGTACCCGCAGAGCAAAAGGAGACGGTGGATGAATATCTCGCCTATGTAAAAAGCCGGAGCGAGCGGGAGCGGATGGCGGAGAAAAAGATCACCGGCTGTTTCACCGGCGCCTATGCTATCCACCCTTTCAGCGGACTGCATATCCCTATCTGGACTTCAGAGTACGTGCTGGCGGGCTATGGCACTGGCGCCATTATGGCCGTGCCCTGCGGCGACGAGCGGGACTTTAAGTTCGCACAGTATTTTAATATTCCCATCACCAATATCATCGGGGATGCGTTCAATGGCCTGGAAGCCAACCCTACCAAGGACGCTATCCTGGAGAACAGCGATTTTCTGGACGGTCTGGTCATGAAGGATGCCATCGTCATTGCCATCAACAAACTGGAAGAAAAAGGCATCGGTGTCCGTAAGGTCAACTATCGTATGCGTGACGCGGCATTTAGCCGTCAACGTTATTGGGGTGAACCGTTCCCCATCACCTGGCAGGGGGATGAGCAAAGCGAAGTCCCCGAACGCGGACGAGCGCAGCTCGGCCAAAGTTCTGTCGCCATACCCATGGATGAAAAAGAGCTCCCCCTGGAGCTCCCGCACATAGAGAAATATGGTCCCGGCCCCGAAGGTGAAGGTCCGCTGGCCAATGTCCCCGCCTGGACGAGCCGTCACCTGGAAACCAACACCATGCCGGGGTATGCCGGCAGCAGCTGGTATTTCCTCCGTTATATGGACCCTCACAATGACGAAACTTTCTGCAGCCGCGCCGCCTCCGACTATTGGGGACAGGTGGACCTGTACATCGGCGGCACCGAACATGCTGTCGGGCACCTGCTCTACAGCCGCATGTGGACCAAATTCCTCTTTGACAGGGGATGGATCGGCCACGACGAGCCATATAAACGATTGGTCAACCAGGGGATGATACAGGGCAGCAGCAGGTTTGTCTACCGCCTGGAGCTGAAGGGCAAGCCCTCGGAGATGCCTTTATTCGCATCCGCCGGGATTGCAGCCATGGCCGGCGCCCCCGAAGGTCACGAACTGATAACGCAGGCCATACGCAACATCTTTAACGATCCTTCCATCGAACTGGAGGATTATACGATCTCGCCTCTCCATGTGGACGTGAATATCGTGGATGGCGTAGAACTAGATATTGAAGCCTTTAAAAAATGGCGGTCGGAATATGCCCAGGCCCAATTCATCCTGGAAGAAGGGAAATATATCTGCGGCACAGAAGTGGAAAAGATGAGCAAACGGCTTTACAACACCGTCAACCCGGATGACCTGGTGAACAAATACGGAGCCGATACCTTCCGTATGTACGAGATGTTCCTGGGCCCCGTGGAAGCCAGCAAACCCTGGGACACCAAGGGGATCGAAGGCGTCCACAGATTCCTCCGTAAACTCTGGCGTTTGTTCTTCGACGAGACAAAAGGTAAGATCTGGACCCCGGAGAAACCCACCGATGCGGAGCTGAAAGTGCTTTACAGGACCATCAAAAAAGCAGAAGAAGCCACGGAACGCTTTTCTTTCAATACAGGGGTCAGCGCCATGATGATCGGCGTCAACGAGATCACGGACCTGCAATGTCATAAAAAAGAAATACTTGAAAGACTGCTGGTCATCCTCACCCCCTATGCTCCTCATATCAGCGAAGAGCTCTGGCAGCAGCTGGGCAACCAGGGCTCTATTCTGGATGCCGACTATCCAGCCATCGAGGAAAAATACCTGATCGAGTCCTCCAAGAACTACCCCATTGCCATCAACGGCAAGACCCGTACGGAGTTGAACATCGCCCTGGATGCTACCCAACAGCAGGTGGAAGACCTCGTGCTTGCCGACGACCTTGTAAAAAAATGGCTGGACGGCAAATCCCCTAAAAAGGTGATCTATGTCAAGAATAAGATGATCAATGTAGTGGTGTAGCCCTTGCTAAACTTTTGTAGACGAAATGCGCCGTTAAAGGGTGTAAAAATACCCTTGGCGTATAACAGGTATGCCTATTTTCCCGTCGTAGCACAATCGAAGCAGCAAAACAAAGGCTTACCTCTGAACACATGAACAATCCAGGATTGGTTAAGGAGAATCAACGTCACCCCCAGGAGATCGCACGTATCATACTCAGCACCCAAGAAAAAGAAAGGTTTGAAGTCGGCAAGGAATTGCATGACAACGTCTGTCAGATGCTGGCCACCGTGAAGCTATACCTGGACACGGGATTAAAGGACGACACTCATCTCCGGGAATTTGTATGTCTGGGTAAAGACCTCCTGGTGAAAAGCATGGAAGAGCTGCATAGTATCTCCAGGTCCTTGGCGCCGCCCTCTTTGGGACATGTATCGCTGAGACAATCCCTGGAAGAACTGGTCCATTCCATACGGATAGCACAGAAGGATATCCATCTCTATATCGAGGGGCTGGACGAGGGAGCGATCCATCCCGAGCTAAGGCTTTCCCTCTACCGGATCGTGCAGGAACAGCTGAACAATATCATGAAATATGCGGAAGCCAGCCGGATCGATGTCTTTGTCCATCAGCAGGTGGATCGGTTAAGCATAAGAGTAAAGGATAATGGTGTCGGCTTTGACAGCACCCAACGGAGGACGGGCATCGGGATCACGAATATGATCAGCAGGGTAAATGTGTTCGGGGGTAAGATACAAATAGATACGGCCCCCGGTAAGGGATGTGTGCTCAGCGCACATTTTTGCCTTTGAGTGGTTTGGTAATCATGGGTACCCATCGTACCTTGATAATCCCAAAACCATTGGAGCATGCGACATTTCACACTCTTCCTTTCGTTCTTATTTATATTGATACAAACCCCCGGCTATTCTCAGGACAAGGGTCCTTTCTTTCTTTCCAACCCTTGTTTGAGCCCTGACGGCTCTACAGTAATATTCAGCTTTGAAGGCGATCTGTGGCGGGCCGACACAAAAGGCGGACAGGCCGTACGTCTCACTGCCATGCAGGGATATGAGATCAACCCCCGCATCTCCCCTGACGGCAAATGGATAGCTTTCAGCGGAAGGCAAAATGGTAATTCCGATGTATATGTCATGCCGGTGAACGGGGGAGAGATACGCCAGCTGACCTGGCACAGTTCGGGCGATGAAGTCAATTCCTGGAGCTGGGATTCCCGGTATATTTACTTTACCTCCGGCCGCATGGGCAATCAATCAGGCTATAAGGTCAGTGTGGACGGAGGCACGCCCGTACGGGTCTTTGGAGATTATTTCTTCCTCTATGATCACAACCTTTTCGAACATCCTTCCTCCGGAGAGATCTTTTTCAATGATACCTGGGAAAGCAGCAACCAACTGCAGCGCAAACATTACAAAGGCCCTTTCAATCCGGATATCCAATCTTATGACCCCAAAACGCATAAGTACAAACGCTATACGGACTACGCGGGAAAGGATTTTGGCGCTACCCTTGACAGAAAGGGCAATATCTATTTTATCTCTGATGAAGGGAATGGAGAGTATAATCTCTATACCTTCCGGGATGGTAAAAAGACGGCGCTGACGAATTTTAAAAGCTCTGTGAAGAATGCTATCGTAAACGCCGAAGGAGGCAAAGTCGTATTCGAGAAGGATTATCAGCTTTATCTATACGATGTTGCGGCAGGCGCCGCCCATAAGCTGGACATTGCGATCACCCGCAATACTGTTCTGCCAAAGGAAAAAGATTATGATGTAAAGGGCAGGATCAGTGCGCTGGACCTTTCCCCGGACGGCAAAAAACTGGCATTTGTCTCCCGGGGCGAACTCTTCGTCAGTGACGCAGAGGGGAAGTTTATCCGTAAGATAGAACGAGGTTCCGCAGAAAGGGTCTGGGAAGTAAAGTGGCTCAATGACAACAAGACACTTCTATTTAACCAGACGCTGGGCGGATATCTTAATTGGTATACCATCGCCGCTGACGGCAGCGCCCCTTTAAAACAGCTGACCCAGGATACGCGCAGCAACCGCAGTCTTATCTTTAACAAAGCAAAGACGAAGGGCGTTTATCTCAGCGGTCGTGACGAAGTACGGCTGCTGGACCTGAAAAATTTTGAAAACAAGACGATCGCAAAGGACGAGATATGGGCCTTTCAAAGCGCCGACCCCTGCTGGTCACCGGACGGACGCTACATCTGTTATACTGCCCACCGGAATTTTGAGGAAGACCTGTTCATCTATGATATGGTAAAAGGAAAATCCTTCGATCTCACCAATACAGGAGTTGCCGAGACAGCTCCGGTGTGGAGCCCGGATGGGAAATATATTTACTTTACCTCTTCCCGGCTGAAACCCTCTTATCCTTTCGGTATGCAGGACCCCCGGGTATATCGTCTGCCCCTGGAGAAATTCGATGCCCCTTTTCGCATGGACAAATATGACGAGCTGTTCAAACAAGAGAAAAAAGACACCACAAAAAAGGATTCGGCGTCTACCCCTCAGATCATCGATAGCGACCGTATCATGGAGCGCATAGAACAGATAGGCCCCTCTTTTGGCTCACAATATCTCCAGGACGTCGTACAAAAAGGCGAAAAGACAAGTGTGCTGTATCTCAGCGATCATGACCAGGGCAAGACTGCGCTTTGGAAAACGGTGATCGAACCTTTCGAACAGAACAAGACGGAAAAGATACAGGGGGCGGAAGGGCAGAATATCAATACGGCGGCGGCAGGGGATAAATATTATGTACTACTGAACGGCACCATATATAAGCTAAACCTCGACCAGAATAAACTGGATCCGCTGACCCTGAGTTTTACTTTCCGTAAAAACCTGTCCGGGGAATTCAACCAGGTATTTTATGAGGCCTGGGCCAGGCTGGAAGAGAACTATTATGATGAAAAATTCCATGGTCTGGACTGGAAGGCTGCCAGGGATCACTACAGTACCTTCCTGCCGTATCTCAATAATAGGGCGGACCTGCGAGTGCTGTTGAACGACATGTTGGGTGAGCTGAATTCCTCCCATCAGGGTTTCTACTCTTTTGGGGATGATGAGAATGTGCAATATACCGCCAGCACGATGGAGACGGGCGTCCTCTTTGAGGACGACGATCCTTACAAGGTAAAGGGCATCGTTTCCCGAAGCGCTGCAGATAGAAAGGGCGTAGATATACAGCCGGGTGATGAACTGGTGAAGGTAGACGGCATAACCGTCGACAAAACCAGGGATCGCAGCTTTTATTTTACACACCCCTCCCTGAACAGAGAAATAAAACTGACCTTTATGAGGAAAGGCGCGTCAAATGAAGTGGCGCTCCATCCACAGTCCGGCCTGGGGAACAACCTCTATGACGACTGGATCGACAATTGCCGCCGGCGGGTAACGGAAAAAAGCAAGGGACGGATCGCCTACACTTGTATGAAGAACATGGGTACGGAGGAGCTGGAACATTTCATTGTGGATATGACCCGGGAATTGACAGGAAAGGATGGCCTGATCCTTGATCTACGTTATAATACGGGGGGCAATGTACATGATGAGGTGCTGCGCTTCCTGGAACAACGCAGCTACCTGCAGTGGAGATACAGGGGCGGGGAACTGACCAGCCAGGGTAATTTCACCCCTTCGGACAAGCCGATTGTCCTGCTGATCAATGAACAATCGCTCAGCGACGCGGAAATGACTGCGACAGGGTTTAAGGCGTTGCGGCTGGGTAAGATCGTCGGTAATGAGACGTATCACTGGATCATTTTCACCAGTGGAGCGGGATTGGTGGATGGGTCGTTCGTACGACTGCCTTCCTGGGGTTGTTATACCCTGGATGGCAAGGATATCGAAGCCACGGGTGTGACGCCGGACATAAAAGTGATCAATACTTTTGAAGATAAGATCAGCGGGAAAGACCCCCAGCTGGACCGGGCGATCGATGAGGTATTGGGCGCAATAAAGAAATGACGGATCAAAACAACATAAGGGAAGTTTTAAAGGAGCACCAGGGAACGTTTCACCCTGTCGTGCCTTTCGATCCTCAGCGGGACCGTCTGTATCCATTTGACTTTACATCGGATAATAAGGAACTCAGGCCGGAACAGATAGCCGACACGGAAAATTTTGCGAACTATATTAACCAGACCTTACGGGCGCATGGGGCCCGTTATGGCATCGGGGGTTATGGGGAGCACCGTACGCTCTATGCCCGCAGCAGGCATTTCGATACGGGAGAGGAGCCCCGTCGTCTCCACCTGGGTATCGATATCTGGGGCCCCGCCGGTACGGCGGTCATGGCGCCCCTGGATGGCATCGTACATTCTTTTGCTTTCAACAACAATGATAGTGACTACGGGGCTACTCTTATCCTAACCCATCATGCGGGCGGGGTAGGTTTCCAAATCCTATATGGTCATCTCAGTCTCAATTCTCTGAAAAACCTTCATGAAGGCAAGCGTGTCAGCAAAGGCGAGGTGATCGCTGAGTTTGGGATGCGTTTTGAGAATGGCAACTGGCCGCCCCATCTTCATTTTCAGTTGATCATTGACATGGAGGGCTGGAAAGGCGACTATCCGGGTGTTTGTAAATTCTCGGAAAGAGAGAAATGGATGGCGAATTGTCCAGACCCGGACCTGGTGCTCGGGATGATGCGGTATGTCGTCTGAGGTTATATCAACAGCGTGCTGCAGACGCCTGTACCGAGGAGAAAAGTGATGCCTGCGCTTATCAGGAAAGCCCTGGCCACTTCTTTCTGTTTGCTAAGGGCAAAAATGGCGCTGATGACCAGGCTGAACAGACCCGCCAGACAGCATGTGGCGCCGAAGGTGATGACAATGGCTCCGGCACCAGTCTGGGCCGCCGTAATAATAGCCAGCAAAGTAGCAAGCGCCACCACTACCAGTGATATTTTAAAATGGGTTTTCACACCAAACTATTTTTTCTCTCCCGCTGCAATTGTTTCAGATATTCTTCCTTCTCATCCCGGTAGAACAGGTTCATCGTTTCAAAAGGGACGATACGCCCGTCCTTGTGTACGATATGGACACAGCTTTTTTTGATAGCCCGGACATCAAAGTCCCATGCATCGATAAAACGCATGATAATGATACGAAATAAATTGTCATATCCCAACCCCGGCGCTTCTACGAAAGGTAGACAGCAGAGCAATTGCTTCATATTATCCTCCACCCTGTCCACGGATATGCCCGTGCTGAATATCCCGATGAGGTGCTTGTGCAACTCGGTATCCTGTTCGTAAACGATGGTATTACGGCTGTTGTCCAGCAGATGAGCAGGGTCGATATACCGGGTGAGCGGAAAGGCCTGGCCCGCCAGCTTCAGCGCATACCCCATTATCAATGCATCAGGGTTGCAGGGTACGGGGATCAGATCGTTGGGCTGGAAGAGGCTTGTCTGCGACAGTATTCTGCTGCGGACGTCCGTCATCGTGATCCTGTCCTTTGCAGGGTCGAAATTCTCTACACGCCCCGCCACCTGGGTAGGCTGGAAGGTGACACCCCTGACGCATCGTTGTTTAAGCGCGAATTCGATGATGCTGCCGATCTCGTCGTCATTGACACCCTGTTGCAGTGTGACTACCAGCGTCGTTGAAAGATTTAATTCGTTCAGGTGCTCCAGCGCTTTCACCCGTACATCTGTAAGGTCCCTGCCTCGCAGACGCTGCAATGCTTCAGGCTTGAAAGAGTCGAATTGGAGATAAATCTCAAAGTCCGGCATATAGGAGGCTAGTTGCCCCGCAAACTCACGGTCCTTTGCGATCCTGATCCCATTGGTATTGACCATCAGATGACGGATGGGCTTTTTACGGGCTATGTCGAGAATGGTAAAAAAATCCGGGTGCAAGGTAGGTTCCCCCCCGCTGATCTGTACCACATCCGGCCGGCCTTCATTGGCTACGATGATGTCCAGCATCTTTTCTACTTCTTGCACTGTACGGTGGCGTCCATAGTGAGGACTGCTCATAGCATAACAGGTGGGACAGGTGAGGTTGCACCGGTCTGTGATCTCTACTACCGTAAGACAGCTATGCTGTTCATGATCGAAGCAAAGTCCGCAGTCATAGGGACAGCCATAGACGGTGGGTGTGTTAAACCGCAGGGGCGTTTCGGAAGGCTTGTTGTAATTACGGATATTTTTATAATAAGCCATATCCGAGGCGATCAATACTTTGAAAGACCCGTGGTGAGGACAATGTTTTAGCATATAAACTTTGTTTTCCTCAAAGACGATCTTTGCGTCCACACGACGAAGACACTCAGGGCAGATGCTCACGGTAAAGTCATAGTAAGTGTAAGGTCTTTCGGGCATAACGAATGATAGGTGGGTAATAATAAATAAGACCTGCCATGCTTACCAACTGTATGGTGGACAGTCCAAAAGGGAAAGTATAGTGGGGCTTTATAAAGTCCAGCAGCAAACGGAATACACAATAGGCGATGAGAAAGATCTTGAATCGGGCGCCTTGTTCGAGGGTCAGCAGGGGATCGGCCTTTTTTAGCGTCACCCACAGGAGTATAAGAAACATGATCTCATACAGGGCCACGGGGTGCCGTCGGAGCCCATCGCCTAAATCCATACCCCAGGGCAGAGAAGTAGGCGTGCCGTAAGTCTCCTCATAAACCCCCATGCTAAAACAGCCGAGACGGCCGATGATCAGGGCCAGCAGAATGGGATAGACAAAGAGGTCGCCGGAGGCCTGCTGCTCGCCAATATATCTTTTCATCAGCTCTACTGCCAAAAGCCCGCCCAGGAAACCTCCCAGCACCGTCTTGTTCTCATAAAAATAAAGCAGGATATGTTTGGCGTGCAACATGGCCGGAGGATTTTCCAGTCCACCCACCAGCCGGCTGCCAAATAAGGCGCCAAAAATTGCGGCTATGAGTATGCTGGTCCGGTTGGTCTGACCTATCGGATCTCCATTGCGTTTACGCAGATGTAAAAAATAACGAAACCCTGTAAACAAGGCTATCGGCTCCGTTAAAGCATGCAATGGCAGACGGACATTACCGAAATGTATGGTATAGGGAAATGACAACGTCCTGTAATATACTGTGTTTTACCGGGATCTCAGTGTGCCGAGAAGGGTCTTTACCATCTCTTTCCACTCCTGTTCCAGCGGATAGTCGGGCATAATCCGGCCGGCGCGGTTATACCAGTAGTTGGCATTCCAATCATCACCTTCTTTGCGATGAAGATAAGCATGCACCCATGAACCTTCCCGGGTGGGTATGTCCTGGGCGATCGTATGGGCCTGTTCCCAATCGCCTTTACCATCGTACCACATGGCCGCCAGGCTATCAGTGACGCTTTGTGGCGGGTTGTCTCCAGCCAGAGTAGCTTCAAATTGTTCCAGTGTCATCGTTGTAAAGTTACTTCTTTCATCCGGATGTAAAAGTTATCGGTATCCACTTTAAAATCCTTGCGGTCCATTCCTTTCAGCTCCATCGTCTGCCAGTCTGTACGCGGATAGACGAATTCAAATTTGCCCCTGGAAGCGGCCCATTTTACAGGCATGCAAAACCCGGGTCTGTCGGCCTGCCATTTATAGCTTACTTTTAAGGACGAGCCGTTCTGTTCCAGCGAGTACATCAGCACGGGAATGGAAGGGTAGCGTAGATATTGGTCGAAGAAATAAGACAGGTCTTTCCCGGCGGCGCTGCTGATATAGCCTGTAATATCTTCCGTCGTGATCGTACTGTACCTGAAGTGTTGCTGTATACCCCTGAGGATATTGAACCACAGGCTGTCGTTGTCGATGATATTACGTAAAGTGTGCAGCATGAGAGCCCCCTTGGGGTACATGTCTCCCATATGGAAATGGTTTACGTCATAAACGCCGATGATGGGCTCTTTGTTTTCAGGTGTCTGACTGTGTAGGTAGTTGAGGGCCGCCTGTCTGCCTTCGGCGGCCTCATAGCTCAGCACTTCCGCATATGTGGCAAAGGATTCATGTATCCACATGTCTGCGTAGTCCCTGCAGCCCACGCTATTACCCCACCATTCATGTGCGGACTCATGCCATATTAACCTTGTAAGATCGACGGAGTCATATTTCGTGCTGTTAAAAGGATTGTTGATCGCCCCGATGCTGACGGCGCCCTGGTGTTCCATGGGGTAGATGGATTCCATCAACGTAAACCCATCGCCGGCAAAAGGATAGGGGCCGAACCGCTGCCGGTAAAGACGCAGCATGGGTTTGACACGGGAGAATATATTTTTTGCGATGGCCTGGTTGTAGGAGAGACAGTAGTATTGTAAGACAAGCGTGTCCCGGCCTTCGACACAGGTGTCCTGAAAGTGCGCATAGTCCCCGATGTTGACTACAACGTTATAAGTATTTATGGGATAGCTGACATACCAGTCACAGCGTGTTTGTCCGCCGGGAAGAACGGTTTCTCTCAGCAGCCTGCCATTGGATATCTCTTTTAGCCCGGATGGGAAGGTTACGCTGATCTTCATGCTGTCGGGTCTGTCGGAAAGATGATCCTTACATGGCCACCAGAGACTAGCCCCTACTCCCTGGCTGACCGTCTCTATCCACATCGTTCCGCCCCTGTTCCATAACCAGAACCAGCCCCCCTTGTTCATGTCGATCTCCGGCTCCCGGGGTGTGCCTTCATAATGGACGGTGATTTCTTCCTGGCTGCCCGCTTGTACGGGTTGGGGCCACTGGATAAAGACTGCATTGTCTTCCCGTGTATAAGACAGCTCCCGGTCGTGAAAAACGATCTTTTTGATGTGCATATTGGCGAACAGGTCGATTTGCATCCTGTCGAAGGTCCGGAGGGCTTTGAAGCGGATGACGTTAGTTCCACTGATAGATTTCCGTTCAGGCTGTACCGCGATATCGAGATCATAGAACAGCACGTCGTAGCAGGTCCGTAAGGGAGTGAGCATCCCCTGCAGACTGTCGGCATGGGTAAAACCGTTTGCCCGGTCCGACGGATGAGGCAGCATGGAGGATACCTTTATAAAATCAACAGGGGGATAGCCTGTCAGGGTAAGATCGTCCTTTGTGATGTCCAGTCTGTAGATTTCTCCGTCTTTTTTAGCTGTGTAATGGCCATTTCCAAGCGGAGACATAAAAAGGACCTGCCGGCCCGGCAGGCTGACCTTTAAACCTCCCTGTTCTTCCGTGATGAGTAGGAGGCGGTAAGGGTTATCCTTCATCCGATATTTCCCGGCATGGGTATCCGTGTTTGCGGCGAGCCTGATCCACCTGGAGGAACTGGCTTTTTGCGTCCACCGTAATTTTTCGATCCTGCCCAGGCTATCTTTAAGACATTCGAGGTTAACCTCGGGTTTGATGCCATTTGGTCTGAAATTATTACCTCGCAGAGGGGTCAATTCCACTGTACCCTGTCCCACAATATTTAATACAAGTTTATCTCCATTTTTCAGGACCCTGACTACGATGGGGAAATTAAGGTCGGCCTGGTATTCCCCCACCAGCGCATCAGGCAGGATATTTTTTTGCGCAGATAGGGTCAGTTGTTGGAACAGAAGAACGATGATGATCAAACGGCGGTTCATATGCTTTTTTGCACAAATGACGTGATCAAAAGGAGGCCGGCCTATTCAAATCCGGATTTGATCACTCATTTCGCATGCTACCGCCGTGCTGGGAGAGGTATTCTTTTGGGCTGAGGCCAAGTATGGCTTTAAAAGCCCGCTGAAAAGTAGGCAGCGAATTGAACCCGCACTCGTAGGCGAGGCCGGCGATGGTCAGCGCCCTGCTTTCCGGCATCAATAATCTTTTCCTTACCTCCGACACCCTGTATTCATTCACAAATTCATTAAAGGTTTTGTTCATGTGTTGATTCAGGACGGCGGACAGGGTCTTGGGGGGGATGTTGCTATGCTTTGCCAGCAGGGAGAGGTTGAGCCCAGGGTCGAGCCATAGGCGGTCCTCTTCCATACATCTTTTTAATACCAGGATCGTCTGGTCGACGGTGTCTTCCTGCAAAGGGGGGCGGGTGATCTTTTTTTCGACGGTATGCTGATAGCTGATGAAGTACCCTTTTACACCCAGCCAATAGATCATAAAGACCAGGGGGAGATAGATCGGGTACCAGTCCAGCGTATCGATCAGCGCATTGCTATATCGGGGTATCACATAGGGCAGGAGGAATAAAAGCCAGATAATCGCAAAGATGCTAAAGATGCGAACGAAATTTTTTGGCCATTGCAGTTTGTCCTGCCGCCCTTCCCTGGCTGCTGCGGAAATATATCTTCCGGATAGCCAAAGGTATATAACAAGGGAAAGCCAGCGGGGGATATCGGAATATACATCATAGGTGTCGATAAAGTCCCCCATGTGATATACATTGTTAGGGATAATGCCTGACAGGATCCCCAAAATATACAGGATAGCCAACGCATACGGGAAGAGATCGATGATCACGGGATAGAAATGGATACGCTGGCGATGGCTTATACGAAACTCCGGGTCGAGACAGGACCTGATATAAAAAAAGATCAGCGGCCCCACGGGCATGATGATGATCAGGGGGATGATGGCGGATAAGACGGCGCCGGCGGTGGTAGAGGTGCTCCAGGACTGTTTCATCAAAAAGATATCCAGACAGGCAAGGGCCAGCAGAAAAATAAGGGCAGCCAGCAGTCGTCTGGAAAGAGCTCCGGATCCCCCTGACTGATCGGTAGAGGAGGGACGGCTATTGTAATAAAGCAATGCGCTGACGATAAACCCCTGTAGGGCGCCCAAAAGTATCAGGGTATCGAAAAAGCCGGCGATCCAATGCATCAGAAAGATTTTGCCTTTTGAATGTATGAAAAAGTGTTCGTTTAACCCGTGTTTCCTTTTTGCGTAAGTAATTTTTCCGGATAGCGTCTGCGCTTCCGTCCGGTGCGCTGCAATTTGCGGCTCTAAAATACAAGCAATTGAGAAATATAGTAATTACGACCCTTCTTATCTCTGTTCTTACAACCGTGGCTCCTTACGGACAAATGTATGCCGCATCCTGTGACGCTACAGGTATCCTCTCCGACTCCTCCCGCATCGGGGAGGAGAACAATGGTTCTATCAAGGGAAAGGTGACCACGGCTGAAGGTCAGCCGGCGGCCTTTGTAACTATCCAGATAAAAGGTTCCAAACGGAGCACCCTTACTGATGAGGACGGAAATTTCACGCTCCGCAATCTTGTGCCCGGAGAATATGACCTGGTGGTATCCCTGACGGGTTTTGCCCCGGTGACCCAGCATGTCACTGTAGAGTATCGGAAAACCACTTCCCTTACCATTCAATTGCAGGTGTCCGGCCGTCAGCTGCAGGAGGTGGTGGTATCGGGCGGTCGCAACCGGTTTGCCCGCAACAGCAGCGACTATGTAGCAAAAATGCCCTTGAAGAATATCGAGAACCCCCAGGTATATACCACTATCACCAGGGACCTGATGAACAATCAGCTGGTGTTCTCGATGGACGACGCCATGCGCAATGCCACGGGCATCCAGAAAATGTGGGAGGCTACAGGACGCAGCGGCGACGGCGGCAGCTATTACAACTCCAGGGGCTTTATCCTGCAAAGCATGCTGCGCAACGGAATTGCGGGGAATATCAGCACAAAGATCGATGCAGCGAATATCGAGCGTATCGAGGTCATCAAGGGTCCTTCCGCCACTCTTTTTGGCAGTACGCTGACCTCCTATGGCGGATTGATCAACCGGGTGACCAAAAAACCCTATGCCTCTTTTGGCGGCGAAGTGACCTATGCAGGCGGGAATTTCGGCTACAACCGGATCAGCGCAGACGTCAACACGCCATTGGATTCCGCCAGGAATGTGTTACTGCGTGTGAACACGGCCTATCTGGACGAAGGCAGCTTCCAGGACAATGGTTTTAACAGGCTCTTTTCCTTTGCCCCCAGCCTCTCCTATAAGATCAACGATCGCCTGTCCTTCCTCTTTGACGCGGAGATCTACAGGGGTACCAACCTGATGCCGACTATCTTTTTCTTCCCTTATGGACAGACTATTGCCCGTATGGGATATAGCCGGGCGGACCAGCTGCCCATCGACTATCGCAGGAGCTTTTTTAGCGACGACCTCTCCCAAAAATCAGCCAATACCAACTTCTTTGGACAGCTGCAATACAAGATATCCGACAAATGGAGCACCCAGACCAATGTAACGGTGACCAACAGCTACTCCGATGGCCCCGGCCCCTACTTCTACCTGTTGTCCAACGACTCTGTCCTGCATAACCCTTCTGCCGTCGGCAGCGATTATCTCTCCCGCAACGACCAGTTCACTGCCAACAGCCGGGACAGGATGCTGGAGATCCAGCAGAACCTCAACGGCGAATTTTACCTGGGCAGCGTACAGAACCGGGTTGTCGCCGGCCTGGATTATTTCAATCATAACTCCAGCCAATTTTTCAGCGGCAATACGTTTGACACCATCGCTTCTCACGGAGATATCCCGACATACGGGAACTTCGATCGTGCGGCGCTGGCAAACATGTACCAGACAAAGGGAGTAAGTTTTGTCTATCCCGTGGATGTCGTCACCAATACCTATAGCGCATATGTATCCGACGTAGCTAACCTGACGGATAATTTGCTGGTGATGGCAGCCCTCCGTATGGATCATTTTGTAAACAACGGGAATTATAACGCGACGACGGGTAAGACGACGGGTGGGTACAACCAGACGGCGCTTAGCCCAAAGTTCGGCATCGTCTTCCAGCCTGTGAAAGACCAGGTGGCGCTGTTCGCCAACTATCAAAGCGGCTTTACCAATAAAACGGGCACTGACTTTAGAAACAAGATCTTCAGACCGGAGAATGCTTACCAGGCAGAAGCCGGTGTGAAACTCGACCTCCTGGGAGGTAAACTGACGAGCACGGTGAGCGTATATGACATCCGGGTGCGTAACATTGTCCGGGCATATGTCCCTGTCGTCCCGGACCCCAGTCTGCCTCCTTTCCCGCAGATACAGGATGGCGAGCAGAGTAGCAAGGGTATTGAGGCGGAAGTGATCGCGAACCCTATACAAGGGTTAAATATCGTGGCAGGATTCTCTTATAATGACTCGAAATTCACAAAAGCGGACCCGGATGTGGCGGGTCGCCGTCCCGGCACGGCTTCCTCTCCGTACACCGCCAACTGGTGGGTAAGCTATCGTCTGCCGGCAGGTGCGCTCAAAGGACTGGGCGTTGGTTTTGGCGGGAATTATGCCAGTGACAACAAGATCATCAACAGCAAGACGGTGGGGGTATTTACGCTGCCGGCCTATACGGTGCTGAATGCATCGGTCTTTTATGATTATGCCAAGTTCCGGGTAGCCGTAAAGACGGATAACCTGACGGATAAAAAATATTGGATCGGTTATTCGACGATGAACCCGCAGAAGCTGAGAAGCGTGGTAGCCAGCGTCTCCTTTAAGTTTTAAAGATGAGAAAGAGGAACAGGACCATAAAATACTTGATCGGCCAGCTCCACCTTTGGTTAGGTCTGGCCTCCGGCATTGTAGTGCTTATCGTAAGTATCACGGGCTGTCTTTTTGTTTTTCAAAAAGAGATCTCCGAGGCGGTGTGGAAGGACAAATACTTCGTAACGCCGCCCGGTGGTTCAACGGAGGTGTTGCCGTTGTCCACATTGCAGAAGAATGCACAGGCTGTGCTGGGACAGGGAAAACCTATCAACGATGTCACTATCCATCGTCAACCTGACCGGAGCTGGGAGTTTATGGCCTATCATCTGAACGATACGGCACTGACTTATTTTGGAGCCATCGGGTATTACCAGTCGGTGTTTATCAACCCTTACACGGGTGAAGTGACGGGGACCCGCGATTACAAATACGATTTCTTCTCTATTGTCAAATACATTCATTGGAGCCTGCTGCTCAACACTCCTTATGGCCAGCCCATTGTGGGATGGAGCACCTTCATTTTTGTATTGCTGCTGATCACCGGTCTGGTGCTCTGGTGGCCAAAGAAATGGACGAGGGCCATGCGCGACAGAAGCTTTAAGATCAAATGGAAGGCCGGCTTCAAACGGGTGAACTACGACCTTCATAATGTACCGGGTTTTTACAGTCTTATCCCTGCGCTGATCATTTCCATGACGGGGATGGTCTGGGCTTTTCAATGGTTCCAGGCCGTCGTGTATGTCACAGCGGCGGGTACTGCGACGCCGCCTGCACAGGTGAGTGTAAAGCCTGTCGATTCGGCCCGGGCGTCCGATCATCCCATGGATATAGCTCTCCGGGAAGCCTTGCAACAGCTGCCGGAGGCGCGGCGCCTGCTAATGATCCCCCCGGCAGGGAAAGGAGGGCTTATTTATGCGTATGGGTATAAGGGCCGCGAGACGTATTATGGCTCCGATGCGCTGCAATTCGACGGATACTCGGGCAGGCTGCTGCACAGACGCAACAACTCGGAGAAGAACAGGGGCGAGCGGCTTATCGAAATGAACTATGATATACATGTGGGCGCTATTGGGGGGCTGACGGGGAAGATCATAGCCTGTATCGCCAGTCTTATCTGCGCCAGTCTTCCGGTGACAGGATTTATCATCTGGTGGGAGCGGCGAAAGAAGAAGGTCCTCCGGCCAGCGTTCAGAATGGCTGATCAGCCTGTAATAGCCCAATAGCCTCCTGTTTTTCGGCTTCCCCGACGCTGAATCAGATGTTGCGCTACCAATTCCTTTATTTGACGTTCTATTGTTTTTATACGCCTGTTTTCCAATAAGGCGGGCAGATCTTTGGCTTGTATGCCGGGATATTTGACTATCATTGCCAATAATGATTTTAATCCCTCACTTAATCCCTCATCAATCGTTCGGAAAAACTACTTTTAAATTCTGTAAAACTATCCTCTTGCATTGATTATCAATATTCCTGAGTGGTGGTAAACATTGTTCCAAAAATACGGATAATGACGCCAAAGGAAGGTTCTAATCCATAACAGTCTGTACAGCGTAAAACTTGTTTTATATTGAGCAGGATATAATGTCGTCAGAAGTGGGGGGTATGGTTATTGCAACCCGGCATCTGCTGTAAATGTATGTTATGACAAAATATGATGCAATCATTATCGGATCCGGTCAGGCTGGTAATCCGCTGGCTAAAAAACTCGCCGGGGCAGGTTGGAAAGTGGCTGTCATAGAGCGCAAATGGATAGGCGGTACCTGTATCAATACAGGCTGTACGCCCACCAAGACCATGATCGCATCGGGGCGCATAGCCTATCTCGTTAAAAGAAGCAAGAGTTTTGGGGTCGATGTGAAAGGGTATTCCATCAATATGGAAGAGGTGGTCCGTCGTAAGAATGCCGTGGTGCTGGCATTCCGGGAATCTTCCATGAAGGGGCTGCTGCAGCAGCCGAATATAAAGATCGAATTTGGTAATGCGGTATTCACGGGCGAAAAGGAAGTTACGATAACCAAGGAGGACGGCTCCCTATCCACTCTTACAGCAAACCATATCTTTATCAATGCGGGAACAAGCCCGGTCATTCCCTCTATTCCGGGTCTTGATACGGTGAGCTATCTCACTTCGGACACCATTATGGACCTGCTGGAAGTGCCTCGTCACCTGGTGATCGTCGGTGGCAGCTACATCGCCCTGGAATTTGGTCAGCTTTACCGAAGACTGGGCAGCGAAGTGACGGTCATCGAAGGCAATCCCCGGTTCCTGTCGAAAGAAGACGAGGATATTGCGGCGGAATTAAAGAAGATACTGGAAGACGATGGTATAAAGATCCTGATAAATGCCAGGGTGACACAGGTGTCTTCAGACCCGGAGGGTATTCGGGTGGATTGCACCATGCCGCCCGGAAGTTATGCGCCCGAAAGCGCGGCTCACTCCGTTGCGGGGTCCCATCTACTGGTGGCTGCCGGTCGCAGCGCCAATACGATAGCGCTCAATCCAGGGGCCGGGGGCATTCGCCTGGACGAGCATGGCTTTATCATGGTTAATGACAGGCTGGAGACGAACGTTCCCGGCGTATATGCCCTGGGAGACGTAAAGGGCGGCCCCCAATTCACGCATATTTCCTATAACGATCATCTCATCGTATATAAGAACCTGATAGAAAAAGGAAGCGAAAGCACCTCCGGCAGGCTCCCCATCTATTGTCTTTTCACCGACCCGGAGCTGGGCAGGATAGGGCTTACAGAAAAAGAGGCGCGTGCAAAAGGGATCAATATCAAAGTAGCCACCATGCCGGCGGCATGGATCGCCCGGGCATCGGAGAGCGGAGAAACCCGCGGTCTTGTGAAAGCGGTGGTGGATGCCGATGATAAAAAAATAATAGGGGCTGCCATGCTATGTACTGGAGGTGGCGAATTGATGAGTATATTGCAGATGGCCATGATGGGGGGGATCACGTACGACCGGATCAGGGACGCTGTATTTGCCCACCCTACTTTTGCCGAGAGCCTGAACAATCTTTTCGGCGGCCTGTAATTGCGCACAATTATTATAGCTATTGCTGATGATAGAAGTGAACAACATTACGAAAACCTTTGACGGTCACACCGCCGTCGACAATGTTTCCTTTACTGTAGAAGAAGGGGAAACCCTTGTGTTGTTAGGGCGCAGCGGCAGCGGCAAGACAACCTTGCTGAAAATGATCAACCGTCTTATCGAACCCGGCTCCGGCGAGATCCGTATCAACGGCAGGAGTACGCAGGATGGCTCCCCTGAAGAATTGCGAAAAAAGATCGGGTATGTTTTCCAGAATACGGGACTCTTCCCGCATTACACCATTGCCGGGAATATCGCCATCGTGCCCCGGCTCCTCGGCTGGGACAAAGAGAAGATCAGGAAGCGTACTTACCTGCTGATGGAGAAACTGGGGCTTCCTGCAACGTATCTTTCCTCGTATCCGCATCAGTTGAGCGGCGGTCAGCAGCAACGTGTAGGACTGGCCAGGGCGTTGGCAGCCGACCCTCCTATATTGTTGATGGATGAACCTTTTGGCGCACTGGACCCCATTACAAGAGTCAGTCTGCAAAAAGATTTTAAAGAGCTGGACGAGCTAAAGAGCAAGACCATTATCCTTGTGACCCATGACGTGCAGGAAGCTTTTGAACTGGCGGACCGCATCTGTCTGATGGACAAAGGCAGGGTCATACAGGCCGGAGAGCCGCGGGAACTGTTGTCCCACCCTGCCGACGGATATGTAAAAGATTTTTTTGACGACCAGCGTTTCCTGCTGGAGGTAAAGATGATGGATCCTTTGGATCACGATGCCCTTATCGACGCATTCAATCACTTTAAGAACAGGGGGAATTAATGGAGCAAACGCAGAGCCTCTGGCAATTCATGCGGCAGGAATCCGGTAAGTTGCTGCAGCAGACCTTCGAGCACATCGGGCTGACCTTTATTTCCCTGCTGATCGCCATTGTCATCGGTGTGCCGTTGGGTATCTATATCACCCATCGCAGACGGGCGGCGGGCGCCGTCCTGGGATCGGCTGGGATATTGCAGACCATCCCAAGCATTGCGTTGCTGGGTTTTATGATCCCACTGCTGGGTATCGGCCCCCTTCCTGCCATTACGGCCCTTTTTCTCTATGCACTGTTACCCATCATCCGTAATACTTACACAGGTATCAATGGGGTAGACCCCCTGGTGAAGGAAGCAGCGGTGGCCATGGGGATGACCCGCCGGCAACGTTTGTTCAAAGTAGAACTGCCCCTGGCCTTTCCCGTCATCATGGCGGGTATACGCACGGCTACAGTGATCAATGTAGGGGTGGGTACTCTGGCAGCTTATATAGCCGCCGGCGGACTGGGCGAATTTATTTTTGGCGGCATCGCGCTCAACAATACGAATATGATCCTGGCCGGCGCCATACCTGCCGCACTGCTGGCCATCCTGCTGGATTTTCTGCTGTCCCTTGTTCAGAAGATGGGACGAGGAAAAAGAAGGACGATGTTGTGGGCATTGCCGTTCATATTCCTGCTATTCTCTTCTTTTTATGTACTGCCGTTGGGATACAGCTCCCGGTTGTTGGCAGGCTTCACCCCTGAATTTATGGGGCGCAGTGACGGGGACATTGGACTTCGTGTCGTGTATGGACTGAAGATCCGTACCGTCGTCATCAGCGATGCCGTTATGTATAAAGCAGCCTTTGAAAAGAAGCTGGATGTTATCAGCGGCTATAGTACAGATGGAAGATTAAAGACTTACGATCTGTTGACCCTCGACGATGACAAAAAGATCTTCCCTCCTTATTATGCGGCGCCGGTCATCAGGCAAGAGATCCTGGAGAAATATACGATGCTGGCGCCTGTGCTGAACAAATTAGCCGGCCATATCAACGATTCGATCATGACGGAGCTGAACTACAAAGTAGAGCACCTGGGACAGACGCCCGAAAAATGCGCCCGGGATTTCCTGATAAAGGAGGGGTTGTACAAAGACCCGGCTCCTACCGTCGAAGGCACGATAAGGCTGGGGTCCAAGATTTTTCCTGAGCAATATATCCTCATCAATATGTATGCGATGCTGATCCGGGGGTATACGGGTTTGCACGTAGATACAAAGACGGGTCTTGGAGGAACAAAAATCTGTTTTGAAGCGTTGGTGAATAACAGGATCGATATGTACCCGGAATATACGGGTACAGCCCTGCTGGCCATCCTGCACCCGCAGACGGAGGATGTTCACCGTCTGGGAGGAGACAGAGATAGCGTTTATAACTATGTGAAGGGACATTTTGTTAAGGAATACGGACTTACCTGGCTGGACCCCATCGGGTTTAATAATGCCTATGCCCTGATGATGCGGAGAAGCCAGGCACAACAATTGGGTATTCGTACCATATCGGACCTTGCCATTTATCTGAAAAAAAACAAGCTATGAGCCTTTTAGAACAATATCGCACCATTCGCCAGGCAAGCGAGGCTATCTGTCGTCCACTGAGGACGGAAGATTATGTGGTGCAGCCTGTTGTGGACGTCAGCCCTCCTAAATGGCATCTGGGGCATACCACCTGGTTCTGGGAAACCTTTGTCCTTATGAAATATGACCTGGCTTACAAGGTCTTCAATCCCGACTACAACTACGTGTTCAACAGCTATTATGAGACTGTTGGCGCCAGGGTCATACGTACTGACCGGGGTAATCTGAGCCGTCCCTCCGTAGAGGAGATCTATACTTACCGGAAATACGTAGATGCGGCGATGGAACGGCTGTTATTCTGCGACGTAAGTGACGTGCTGAGGGACATTCTACTGCTGGGGCTTAACCATGAGCAACAGCATCAAGAGCTGCTGTGGACGGACATCAAATATATACTCGGGCATAACCCATTGTTGCCGGCGCTGTTGGAGAAGGACACCGATGACGGGGCTGCGGACGGCGGGGGTGGATTTGTCGGGATGCCGGCCGGCATTTATGAAATAGGTTTTGAAGGCGAAGGATTTTTTTTCGATAATGAAAAGGCCCGGCATAAGGTTTACCTGGATGCCTATGAGATCGCCGCTTCGCTGGTGACGAATGCGGAGTTCCTTGACTTTATGAAGGCGGGGGGATATGATGATTTCAGGTATTGGCACGCGGAAGGTTGGGATTGGGTGAAGAACAACCATGTCAAGGCTCCCTTGTACTGGCACCTGATGGAGGGTAAATGGCATTATTATACGCTGGCGGGGCTTCGTCCGGTGGATCTGAGGGCGCCTGTCTGTCACGTCAGCTATTATGAAGCCGTCGCTTATGCCGCCTGGAAGGGTATGCGCCTCCCCACGGAAGGAGAATGGGAAGCCGCTTCCGAAAAATTTAGTTGGGGGAGAAGATGGGAATGGACGGAAAGCGCCTATCTTCCTTACCCGGGATTTAAGAAGGCGGAAGGCGCCATCGGGGAATATAACGGCAAATTCATGGTAAGTCAAATGGTGCTGAGGGGAGCTTCTATAGCCACTCCCGCCCATCACAGCCGGAAGACATACCGGAATTTTTTTCATCCGCCCCTGAGATGGCAATTTACTGGCATACGTCTTGCCAGATGAACCACCTGCGGGGTTGAGTTGTAATAAAAGGTCTAACTAAAATTGTAGCTATGTTTTCTGTCACCTCCACCAGAAAGCTCACGGGTCGCCGTTCTTCCGTCTTTTATCAGGACGTGACAGGCGGCCTGCAGGCATCCCAGAAATATCTCCAATCAAAATATTTTTACGACGAAGCAGGTGATAAGCTTTTCCAGCAGATAATGGCCATGCCCGAGTACTATCTCACCCGCTGTGAGATGGAGATCATGCAGCATCAGTCTCCGGCGATGGCGGCTCTTTTTCAGGGCGAACCGTTCGACCTGGTGGAACTGGGACCCGGTGACGCCACCAAATCCTGGCACCTGTTGCGTGAGCTGTTAAAGACCAGGGTCCCCTTTACTTATTACCCCATCGACATTTCCTCCAATGTCATCGAGTGGCTGGAAGAAAAGCTGCCGCTCAGTCTGCCTGGTCTGCAACTGCAGGGGCTGAACGGGGAGTATATGGACAGGGTGGAGTATGTAGAACATATTTCCCAAAGGAGGAAGATCGTCCTCTTTATGGGAGCTAACATTGGCAATATGACCATGCAGCAGGCCATACTTTTCTGCCGGCAATTGCACGACCGGATGCGGCCGGGCGACCTGCTGCTTATCGGGTTCGACCTAAAAAAGGATCCCAAGACCATCCTCGATGCCTATAACGATAAACAAGGTATCACCCGGGCATTCAACCTCAATCTGCTGAAGCGGATCAATCGCGAGCTGAATGCCGACTTTGACATCAGTCAGTTCGAACATTATCCCGTCTATGATCCCGGTACGGGCGCCTGCAGGAGCTATCTGATCAGCCGTATCGCCCAACAGGTGCACATCGGGGATGAGACGGTCATCTCTTTTAGGGAGAATGAAGCCATCTATATGGAGATCTCTCAAAAATATTCCTTGGAAGAGACTTATTACCTCGCAAGACAATCAGGATTCAGCTCTATGCATGAATTCTACGATTCAAAAAATATGTTTGCCGATATTTTGTGGCAGCGTATGCCCTGAGCACTGGTGGAAGTTTTGCGGTATATTTGTTCCATGTCCAATCTCAATCTCAACAAGGATAAGAATACTTTGAGCCCTTCTGATAAGGAGTTTGAGAACAATATACGTCCTGGCGCCATCGAAGAATTTTCCGGTCAGCCCCAGTTGATAGAGAACCTGAAGGTCTTTATCAAGGCAGCAAAAATGCGGGGGGAAGCCCTGGACCATATCCTCTTTCACGGTCCTCCCGGGTTGGGAAAGACTACTTTATCCAGGATCGTAGCTAATGAGCTGGGTGTGCATATAAAAGAAACCTCCGGGCCAGTCATCGAAAAGCCCGGCGACCTGGCCGGGCTGCTGACCAACCTGGAGCCCAATGATGTGCTTTTTATCGACGAGATCCACCGGCTGAGCACGGTGGTAGAAGAATATCTTTATGCGGCGATGGAGGATTTCCGCATCGACATCATGATCGACTCGGGACCTAATGCCCGCAGTATCCAGTTGACGATCCATCCTTTTACCCTGGTGGGCGCCACTACCCGCAGCGGTCTTTTGACGGCGCCCCTGCTGTCCCGATTTGGCATCAAATCCAGACTGGAATATTATACAGCAGAAACGTTGCAGCAGATAGTCCTCCGCTCTTCAGGCATACTCAATACGAGGATCACCTCGGATGCCGCAGGGGAGATATCCCGTCGCAGCAGGGGCACCCCCCGTATTGCCAATGGCTTGTTGAGAAGGGTCCGCGACTTCGCCCAGGTGTTGGGTAACGGGGTCATCGACCTGGGTATTACCCAGCATGCGTTAAGAGCCCTCAATGTAGATGAACATGGTCTGGACGAGATGGACAACCGCATCCTTTCGACGATCATTGAAAAATTCAAAGGGGGGCCCGTAGGCATTACCACCATTGCTACTGCCGTAGGCGAAGAGACGGGCACGCTTGAGGAAGTATATGAGCCCTTCCTGATACAGGAAGGTTTCCTTATGCGGACCCCCCGTGGCAGAGAGGCCACTCCCAAAGCTTACGAGCACCTTGGTAAGAAAGGCCCCGGCAGACCGGGGGAATTGCCTTTGTTTTAGGCTTTTGCTGGTACAACGAGCCTGAACCCATTGCCATGTATATTCACAATCTCTATCTGGCTATCGTCCTTCAGATATTTTCTTAGCTTGGCGATATACACGTCCATGCTGCGGCCATTGAAATAGGTGTCGCTGCCCCAGATCTTTTTGAGCGCCTGTTCCCTGGGCAGCAGATCATTCATATGCTCTGCAAGCATTTTCAGCAGCTCGTTCTCTTTGGGTGACAAGGTCTGTGTCTGACCTTTATGGCTCAGTTCCCGCAGCTTGGGATTGAAATGATAGGAACCCAGATCAAACTCTTTATTATCCGACTCTTTGTTGAGGTCGTCATTACGTTTGAGGATCGCTTTGATCTTCAGGAGCAATACTTCGCTGTCAAAAGGCTTTGTAATATAATCGTCGGCCCCCAGCTTGTAGCCCTGGATGATATCTTCCTTCATCGTCTTGGCGCTGAGAAAGAACAGGGGAATATCCGGATCCACATCGCGGATCTCTTCAGCAAGGGTAAAGCCATCCATATGAGGCATCATGATATCCAGGAGGCAGAGGTCAAAACGTTCGCGCTGGAAAGCCGCCAACCCCAATCTTCCGTCACGTTCAAGGGTTACATCAAAATCGCTTAATTCCAGATAGTTCTTCAGTACGCTGCCAAGGTTCTGATCGTCTTCACACAATAATATTTTGGGTTTCTTTCCTTCCATGATTATTATTTTTGTTTATGCGGGAAAATGGCATTCTGAAATTTAGCCTTTTTCCCGCAAATAGCTAATGTCAGAAACCTTCGTCGGAGCTGCTTCGACACACCCCTCCTCGGTCGGAACCTTCGGTTCTGGTCGAACCGCTTCCAGCGGTTCCGGTTACAAATAAAATTAATTCATTTGCCCTTTGCCAACCACAGGGGCTAATATTTTGTTAATAATTGGTTTTCAATAATTGGGCGGTGCCCAATTATTGCTTGAGGCCCAAAGGCCGAAAGCACAGATATTTATGGTTTGGCGATAAAAAATTATTTTTTGCTCAATTTTTTATCGCCACATTCTAATTTTGTATTTATGCATTTGACTCCGGATAATAAATTTAAGAAACTCGTAGTAATTGGCGACCGGGTGCTGATCCAGCCCGCCCGGGGAAATGAGCGCACGAATTCAGGCCTTTATCTTCCTCCTGGCGTCCAGGAAAAAGAAAAAGTACAGCAGGGATATGTCATCAAGACCGGACCCGGGTATGCAATTCCGATGCCCGGAGACGACGAACCATGGAAGCAGGAGGAAGATCAGGTGAAATATATCCCACTCCAGACCCGTGAAGGGGATATTGCCATTTTTTTGCTAAGCGGGGCCACGGAAGTACAATATCAGGGAGAGAAATACTTTATTGTTCCGCAAAGCGCCATCCTGATGCTCGAACGGGAAGAGGAGATCTAAGCGATTACCTCTCTTATGCTTATGATTCCTTATATTTGCCAGCTTACAAATAGAATCCAAGTATCAGTATGGACGCAAATTTTAATCCCGATAAACAGCATACATTAGCTAAAGTGGCAAATATTGCCGGAACGGGTCTTCACACAGGCATTCAGGTAAATATGACGCTGAAGCCCGCCAACCCGGGTTTTGGATATCAGTTCCAACGGGTGGACCTTCCGGGGCAGCCGACGATCAAGGCCGACTGCGACCTGGTGACTGACACGTCCCGGGGTACTACCCTGGAGGAAAATGGCGCTAAGATCAGCACGGTGGAGCACATTCTGGCGGCCCTGGTGGGAATGGGCGTGGACAATTGCCTGGTGGAGGTCAATGGCCCCGAGATCCCCATCATCGATGGCAGTTCCGAGCCCTTTGTGGAGATCATTGAAAAAGCGGGTGTTTTGGAGCAGGATGCGGCGAAGTCCTGGTATAGTATCGATACGAACATCCCTTTTTACGACGAGAAGAAGAGAGTGGAAATGGTGGTGATGCCGGCCATGGAATATAAGGTCACGACCCTCATCGACTTCAACAGCCCCGTGCTGGGCACCCAGCATGCCGGCCTGAAGACCATGCGGGAATTCAAAGCGGAAATAAGCCCCTGCCGTACCTTTTGTTTCCTCCATGAGCTGGAAATGCTGCTGGAACACAACCTGATCAAGGGCGGCGATATCAACAACGCCATCGTTGTCGTGGACAAACCCGTGACGCCTGAAGAAATGGCACGGCTGGCCAAGGCCTTCAAGAGAGAGAAGATCGAGATCAAAAGCGAAGGATACCTCAATAATCTGGAACTCCGGTTTCCCAACGAACCGGCACGTCACAAACTGCTGGATGTGATAGGCGACCTGGCCCTTATTGGCTATCCCATAAAAGGACATATCATTGCCAATCGTCCCGGCCACTCTTCCAATGTGGAGTTTGCCAAAAAGATCAAGCAATATATCCGCAGGAACAAGCATGTAAAGAACGTGCCTGTATACGACCCCAACCAGGAGCCTGTCTTTAATATCCACCAGATAGAGAAAACGCTTCCCCACCGCTATCCCTTTTTGATGGTGGATAAGATCATCGAACTGACCGACAAGCATATCGTGGGGATCAAGAATGTCACTTTCAACGAGGCTTTTTTTGCGGGACATTTTCCCGGCAATGCCGTCATGCCCGGCGTCCTGCAGGTGGAAGCCCTTGCCCAGACAGGCGGATTGCTGTGTATTAACAGTATGCCGGAAGGGCAATACGATACCTACTTTCTGAAGATCGACAATTGCAAATTCAAGGCGAAGGTGGTTCCGGGAGATACGATGATCCTCAGGATGGAATTGATCAATCCTATCCGGCGTGGTATCTGCGAAATGCGGGGTACTGTTTTTGTCGGGAATAAAATAGCTACGGAAGCCGACCTGATGGCCCAGTTGGTAAAGAGAAGTTAAGAGAAGTTGACCGGAAGTTTATTTTACGGTAAATGTGTCAAATAAGTTTATTTTTGTGAAATGCTGGGTATAGCTCAGCATTTTTTTAATATGCCTATGAATAAGAAGGCGCTAAACCATAAGGAAGATCCAATAATGATCCAAGTAAAAGAAAATCAATCTGTTGATTTGATCCATGCTTATACCTCTATTCACCCGGACGCCCGTTTGGCGCCCGACGTGCGCGTGGATCCTTTCACCATGATCCATCACAATGTACATATCGGTGCAGGTACCTGGATCGGAAGCAATGTTACCATTATGGAGGGCGCCCGCATCGGAAAAAATTGCCGGATCTATCCTGGAGCCGTCGTAGCCGCTGACCCTCAAGATCTTAAGTTTGATGGTGAGGAAACGACCGTAGAAATAGGCGATAATACCACCATCCGTGAGTTTGTCACCATCCACCGGGGTACCCGGGATCGCTGGACCACCAAGGTGGGAAGGAACTGTATGATCCTGGCTTACAGCCATATCGCACACGATTGTATCATTGGAGACAATTGTATCCTCAGTAATAACAGCCAGGTTGCCGGCCACGTCACGATGGGTGACTGGGTCATTTTGGGTGGTATGTGCGCTATCCACCAGTTTGTAAAGATCGGTAATCACGTTTTTATAGGGGGCGGTTCTCTCGTTGGAAAGGATATTCCTCCTTATATCAAGGCTGCCCGTCTGCCGCTGAGCTATTCGGGCGTCAACTCCGTAGGACTCAAGCGCCGGGGTTTCACCATCGACAAGATCAACCACATCCTGGATATCTACAGGGTGATCTACAATAAAGGCATGAATACCAGCCAGGCGCTGGAATTCCTGGAAGAAGAATTCCCGGCAAGCGATGAAAGGGATGAGATCGTGGCCTTTATCCGCGAAAGCGGCCGTGGGATCATTAAACGCTATAGCAAAAGCAGTTTGGATGAAGATTACGCTGACTGATGCCGGCAAACGCTTCAATCGCGACTGGATCTTTCGTCATCTCCATTACGAATTTATAGCAGGGCGTAGTTACGCCATCACAGGGGCCAACGGGTCAGGCAAATCGACGCTATTACAGGCTATTGCCGGCGCTATCGGCATCAGCGAAGGGAAAATAGCGTATGCCGGCGATGGACGGACAATAGAGCCTGACAAGGTGTATCAGTATCTTTCTATTGCCGCCCCCTACCTGGATGTCATTGAGGAAATGACCGCTGGTGAGTTTTTAAAGTTCCATGCCTCTTTTAAACCTTTCTTCCCGAGCTGGACGGTGAAGGAGATCCTGGCCGAAGTAGGGCTGCAGACAGCTGCAGATAAGCAGATACGATTCTATTCATCCGGCATGCGCCAACGTGTCCGGCTGGCTCAGGCTGTTTTCTCCAATACGCCCCTGGTGCTACTGGATGAGCCCTGTACGAATTTAGATATGGATGGGATCTCCCTCTACAGGCGATTGATCGCCGGCCATTGCAAGGACCGCCTGGTGATCGTCAGTTCCAATGACAGACAGGAATATGAGTTCTGTGAGGAGATTATTAATATTATGGAGTATAAACCAACTAATGGTCAAAAGTAAGGATCTCACCGCTGACTGGCGATCAGCAGGTTCAGGTCCGTATATTTCAGGTCAAATCGCTGGCTGAGGTGGAAATTCGTTAGGGCGCCTTTGAAAAGGTAGATGCCGCTGCGCAGATGGATCTTATGCCAGACCAGGTTCTCAAAACCTCCTTCTTCTCCCGCCTCCAGCAGCAGGGGCATGAGTACATTGCTGATGGCATGGGACGCTGTACGTGCAAAGCCGGAAGGGATGTTGGGGACACAATAATGAATAACCCCGTATTTCATAAAGATAGGGTGTTCGTGCGTGGTGATCTCGCTTGTCTCAAAGCAGCCGCCTCTGTCGATGCTGACGTCGATGATCACGCTTCCCGGCCGCATATTACTTACCATTTCATCGGTGACCACTACAGGTGTCCGTCCCGTTTGGGAAGAGAGGGCGCCTACGGCGACCTCGCAGGTCTTCAGCTGTTTGGCCAGGATGCGGGGCTCTATCACGGAGGTCCACATACGCTGACCTATGTTGTGCTGCAGACGCTTTAGCCTGTAAACGCTGTTGTCGAATACTTTTACGGAAGCTCCCAGCGCAAGTGCCGCCCGGGCGGCAAACTCCCCGACAATACCTGCCCCAAGGATAATGACCTTGGTAGGGGGGATACCCGAGATGCCGCCCAGCAGTACGCCTTTCCCATGGTTGGCAGAGCTGAGATATTGGCCTGCTACCAGCATGACGGCGCTGCCCGCGATCTCGCTCATGCTTCGGACGATGGGGTAGGTACCGCTGTCGTCCTTGAGGTTCTCAAAGGAAATACCCGTGATACGTTTGTCCATCATCTTCTGCAGGAGGTCCGCCTTCATGGCCGAAAGATGGATAGGGGAAATAACGATCTGGTTCATTTGAAGAAGCGGTAAATCCTCTTCAATAACGGGAGCGCTTTTTACCAGGATGGGGGCCCTGAATACCTCGGCCTTATCATACACGATCCTGGCGCCTGCCTCACTATAATCCTTATCTCTGTAATGGGAAGCTTCCCCGGCATTGTGCTCGATGATGACTTCATGTCCGTTGCTCACCAATACGCCAACTGCGTCCGGTGTGAGGGCTATGCGGTTTTCCTGGAAGGCGACCTCTTTTGGTATGCCTATATGAAGGGGAACGCCTTTCGGCTTCACATCCAGGGTTTCTTCCAAGGTTTCGTAACTGAAGGAGGTGCTGATTATTGGTTTTTGCTGAGACATGTGCTCGTCAAATTACAATTTAAAATTGGATTTAAAGCCCCTGTTAATGTGCAGAAGACGGGTTTTTCTGCAATTTATCCCGTCTTCTGCAAAAATCTAATAATGGGCCTTCGGCCGAGATGCCACAGGCATCTCATGTACTGTTAACCTGCGTAATTTTCCGTGTTTCGGGATCGATGGCCTCTATTTGTAGTGAGACGGTTGCCGGCGGAAAAATACCAGGCGCCCGTGCCGGCCACTCCACCAGACAGAGCTCTCCACTGTAAAGAACATCTTCCACCCCTGCCCGGAGGGCTTCTTCTTCGTCCCGCAGCCGGTAGAGATCAATGTGATAGATCTTCCCCTCCGGATATACATACTCATTGATAATGGAAAAAGTAGGACTGCCTACCGTATCGGTGACCCCTTTGACGGAACATAGTGCGTGGATAAAGGTGGTCTTGCCGGCCCCCATGGCTCCGTGGAAGGCAAAGACCTTTTGCAGGGGCCATTCCTGCCAGAACCTTTTAGCCGCCGGCAGGATATCCTGCAAATGAAAACAGATCTCCATGCTGTAAAATTAACTTAGTTTGCGGTATGACCAAAGGGTTAAAGAACAAGCATCTTCGTTATTCGATCATCTGTCTGCCTTTTACGGCAATACTTTTTTTGCATGAGATGGGCGTGGGTTCCCAATGGCTGGGGGATCCCTGGGTACAGCTGACCCTCTGTCTGCCTGTCTATATCACCGGGATGCATTTTTTTGGGCGCAGCGCGCTTAAAAGCCTTCGCAAAGGCCGCCCCAATATGAATGTGCTGATCGCAGTGGGCGCTACGGCTGCTTTTGTATATAGCTTGTCCGGCACCCTGTTGGGATGGGGACCGGCCTATCTTTTTTATGAAACGGCTGCCGGCATCATCACTTTCGTTTTTCTGGGATATTATCTGGAGGATATTTCCGTACACAGCACACAAAGGGCATTGGATAAACTTGTCCTTGCTGAAAAGGTGATGGCGAGTATGGTGGCTTATGACGACCAGCAGCAGGAAATGGTGTTCCCTGTGGAGGCCAGCCAGCTGCGCAGCGGCGACCTGATCCTGGTACGCAGCGGCGAAAGGGTCCCTGCGGATGTAAAGGTCCTTTGGGGAGAGGCCAGTGTAGATGAATCGATCCTGACAGGGGAAAGTATCCCTGTCGAGAAAAAGCCCAAAGATCTCCTGGTGGGCGGCAGCCTTCTGGTATCCGGCGCCGTGAGGGGTCAGGTGACGGTGGATCCCGGAGATTCAGTACTGGCGGGCATCGTTCGGATGGTGCGGCAGGCACAACAGGAAAAACCCCCTATCCGGGAACTGGCCGATAAGATCAGCGCGGTCTTTGTCCCGGTGGTGCTGGGACTGGCGGTGGTCACGTGGGGGGTGAATTTTATTTTTCTGCGTGATTTAACCCCCGCCTTGATGCGGGCCATTGCCGTGTTGGTGATCGCCTGTCCCTGTGCCATGGGGCTGGCCACCCCTACCGCCATCGCCGTTGGATTAGGCCGTGCCGCCCGCAAGGGTATCCTTTTTCGACGCGCTGCCGGGCTGGAATCTTTTAATAATATCCGGCAGGTGGTGTTTGATAAGACGGGTACATTGACCACGGGAGCATTTACTATTGTACGTATTGGGGAGCTTGGGGTCGATGAGGGGGAGTTCAAGAGGATCGTGTTCTCGCTGGAAAAGTATTCCCACCACCCCATTGCCCGTTCCATCGCCCGCGAGTGGCGTCAGAAAGGCGATTTGCGATGGCATAAAATAGAAGAGATCAGGGGGATAGGAATGCGTGGGGAGACAAGGACGGGGGATGTATACATGGCCGGGTCTTATAAGATCGCCGGGGGGCTCACCACCGAGGATCATCACAACGTTTATATCGTCCGCAACGGTCAGCTCCTGGGATGGATAGATGTCGAGGACGAGGTTCGGCAGGAGGCTGGTGCTGTCGTGAAATGGCTGCGGGACCGGGGACTGCGGACCGTGCTGCTCAGCGGCGACAAACAGGACAGGTGCGCCCGGCTGGCTGCATCCCTCCGGATCGATGCAGTTTTTGCAGAACAGACGTCGGAACAGAAGCTGGATGTGATCACAAGGCTGAGCGCGGAAGCGCCTGCCGCCCTGGTGGGGGATGGGATCAATGACGCCCCTGCCCTGGCCAGGGCTACTGTCGGCATCTCGATGAGCGAGGCCTCCCAGCTTGCCTTGCAGACGGCGGATGTGGTGTTGATGGGGCACGGCCTCCGGCGCCTTCCTGCCGCCCTGGAGCTGGGCCGATATACTTTTATCACTATCCGGCAAAACCTTTTTTGGGCTTTGTTTTATAATATCGTCGCCATCCCGGTGGCGGCATTAGGGTTACTTACCCCTACGGTGGCCGCCCTGGTGATGGGATTCAGCGATGTTGTGCTCGCGCTTAATTCCCTGCGCTTATTTGTGAAAAAAGTGGAGTAGTTTCGGGTGTAACTATGGGCGCATCCCCGTTGACGATATTAAAACAATACTGGAATTACGAGGTCTTCCGGCCCTTACAGGAAGACATCATACGAAGCGTATTATCGGGGAAAGATACATTAGCCCTTTTACCTACAGGCGGGGGGAAATCGCTTTGTTTCCAGGTGCCTGCCATGGCAGCGCCCGGACTCTGCCTGGTGGTCAGCCCCCTTATCTCCCTTATGAAGGATCAGACCGACCGTCTGCGTCGTAAGCATATCACGGCTTTTGCTCTTTATGCGGGGATGGGGCGGAAAGAGGTCGATAATACCCTCCGGCTGGCCATCGACAGCAATTGTAAGTTCCTCTATGTCTCACCCGAGAGACTGGAGACGGCACTTTTTCTGGAGTACCTCCCTTCCTTACCCGTCAACCTCATTGCCGTGGACGAAGCGCATTGTGTATCCCAATGGGGCTATGATTTCCGTCCGCCCTATCTGCGCATAGCCGCTCTGCGGGAGCATCTGTCGGCGCCTATGCTGGCGCTGACGGCCTCGGCCACCCCGGAAGTGCTGGAGGATATCAAGGACAAGCTGCAACTACGGGAGCCTGCCGTCTTCAGAGGGCCTTTCACCCGCCCCAATCTCTCTTACAGCTACTTTTTTACGGAAGGGAAAATCGGAAAAGCCGCCGATATCCTGCAAAAAGTACCCGGCAGCAGCATTATCTATTGTAATACCCGCCGGACAACCCGGGAGATTGCGGAACAGCTTACCCGTCTGAGCATTTCTGCCGGGGCCTATCATGCAGGTCTTTCCAGGGAAGAGCGGGGGACCATACAGGACGCATGGATCAAAGACAGGCTACGGGTCATTGTTAGTACCAATGCTTTCGGAATGGGCATCGATAAGGCGTCTGTCCGGACGGTGATCCATTTCCATCCACCGGAGTCGGTGGAGAACTATTACCAGGAAGCCGGCCGGGCCGGCCGGGACGGGGAAAAAGCGTATGCCATCCTGCTCTGCGACAAGCAGGATCGCGACAGACTGAAGATGCTGCCAGACGTCCGTTTTCCGTCGATGGAAAAGATACGACCGGTGTACCAGCAACTGATGAATTATCTGCAATTGCCGGTGGGCGCCGGAGAAGGCGGTTATTATGATTTTGATCTCGGGAGATTTACAGATGTTTTTTCCATAGATACCTCTATTGTATTGAATGTAATAAAGACGTTGGAGCAGGAAGGGCTGATGAACTTCCAGCAGCAGGTCTTTTTGCCTTCATTGGCGCGGTTTACCACGGCCAAGCAAGCGCTGTACGACTTTGAGCATGATCACCCGGCGCTGCAGCCCCTGATCCATGCCTTGCTCCGTAATTATGAAGGAGTATTTGACAGGCCTACGTCTATCCGGGAGAAGCAACTGGCCTATCTTATAGGAAAAGATGTACCGGAAGTAACAAAAGAACTGGCGCAATTACAGGCGTATCATATCATCGAGTATACGCCGCAAAAAGATACGCCGCAATTGTATCTTGCCAGGGGCCGGCCGGCAGCGGAAGACCTGTATATCGACCCGGTAGGCCACCGGCTGAGAAAAGAGCAATATACGGCCCGTATCCAGACCGTTATACGGTATATGGAACTATCCACGGAATGCAGAAGCCGAAGCCTCGCAAATTACTTTGGCGATAAGGCTGCAAAAGATTGCGGGATCTGCGACAATTGCCGGCGGGCCGGGAGGAAGGCCGGATAGAAGAGGGACAGGACCGGTAAGCAGCTACGACGTCAAAACAGGCTGTTCTTCTTGCTGCGTCCGCCCAATCCAAGCGCCCCCAGGAGACTGCGGGTAATGACGCTGGCGGCCGTTCGTCCTACCTGGCGGGCCGCAGAGCTGTCCAACAGCCGCTCAAGGGTGCTTTTCTCCGGCTTGGCGGATTTTTTACCACCCGTGTCACCACCTGTATCGCCACCGTCTTTTTTTGCCGCATCTTCCAACTTGGCGGTGAGGATCTCATAAGCGCTTTCGCTATCGATGGTTTCACTGTATTTGGCCACGAGCTTCGACTTGCCCGTGACGGCATCGATCTCGGCGGGCGTGAGGATATCCATACGGCTGCGGGGAGAGCAGAGCAGGCAATGGACCAGCGGTGTGGGGATGCCTTTTTCATTTAGCAGAGTTACAAAAGCTTCTCCGATGCCAAGTTGTGTGATAAGGTCCTCCGTCTTGTAAAACTCAGATTCGGGGTAGTTTTCAGCAGCCTGCTTGATCGCTTTGCGGTCTGCTGCGGTAAAGGCCCGGAGTGCATGCTGTACTTTCAGACCTAATTGAGAAAGGACGCCGGCAGGGACATCGGTGGGGTTCTGTGTACAGAAAAAGACGCCTACGCCTTTGCTGCGGATGAGCTTGATGATGGTGAGTATTTGCTGGAGCAGTGCGTCCCCGGCTTCCTGGAAGACAAGGTGCGCCTCGTCGATGAACAGCACCAGCTTGGGTTTATCAGGATCGCCTTCTTCGGGACATACGGCGTAGAGCTCCGCCAGCATCTGCAACATAAAGGTGGAGAATAATTTTGGTCTGTCCTGGAGATCCGTAACCCTGAGGATATTGATCATTCCTCTGCCATCGTCACTGATGCGCATGAGATCGTCCACTTCAAAGCTTTTTTCTCCAAAAAAGGGATCGGCCCCCTGTTGCTGGAGCTCGACCACTTTTCGCAGGATGGTGCCTGTGGAGGTGGTGGCGATCTTACCGTAGGTCTTTTCTATCTCTGCCTTGCCTTCATTGCTGACGTATTGCAGGACTTTTATAAAATCTTTCAAGTCCAGCAGAGGGAGCTTGTTGTCGTCACAAAACTTAAACATGAGGGCGACGACACTTTCCTGGGTATCGTTGAGCCCCAGGATCCGGGAGAGCAGGACAGGGCCGAACTCGCTGACTGTTGCCCTGAGGTGAACGCCTTTTTCCTTGCTTAAAGAAAGGAACTCCACCGGATAAGCGGCCGGCTTATAGTCCGTGCCGATGAGCTTATAACGTTCTGTTACCTTGTCGTTGGGGGAGCCGGTTGCCGCCAGTCCGCTGAGATCGCCTTTTATATCCATCAGCAGGACGGGGACGCTGGCATCGCTTAGCGCCTCGCTGATCATCTGCAAGGTCTTTGTTTTACCGGTGCCGGTGGCTCCGGCAATCAATCCATGGCGGTTCATCGTCCGGAGGGGTAGGAAAACGCTTGCACCGGGTACGGCATGGCCGTCCAGCATGCCTACACCCATTGGAATGGAATCGCCTTTGAAGGTATAACCGTCTTTTATGGTCTGGAGGAACTTATCGGTATTCGGCATAGATGTAAACTATTAGAGTTGTTAGCTCCAAGATAGTCTATTACACCTTTTCCGCCAACAATTGTCTGACCAGCTCTTCCAGCTCTTTTAGTCTTTTTTCCAGTTCGGGGAGATTGCGGCTGAGGGCCTGGCTGCGCAGGGCGCTGGTATAGTCGAAGGCCGGAGTGCCTGTGACGGCCCCACCGGGCGTTTTTATGGATTTGGTGACCCCGCTTTGGGCATTGATCCTGGCTCCGTCGGCAATTTGCAGGTGGCCTACGATACCTGCCTGACCGCCGATCATCACCTGGTTGCCGATCTTGGTGCTGCCGCTGATGCCGGCCTGGGCGGCGATGACGGTGTGATGCCCCACTTCCACGTTGTGGGCTATCTGTATCAGGTTATCCAGCTTCGCGCCCATCCTGATGATGGTCGAGCCGATGGTAGCCCGGTCGATGGTGACATTGGCGCCTATCTCGACATAATCTTCCACCACCACATTGCCTATCTGGGGGACTTTTTTAAAGCTGCCGTCCGACTGGGGTGCAAAACCGAACCCATCGCCACCGATGACGGAGCCCGCATGGATCGTCACATGCGACCCTATCGAGCAATCATGGTAGATCTTTACGCCGGCATGAAGAATGGTATTGTCCGCGACCCTGACATTGTTACCAAGGTAAACATGGGGGTGGATCTTGACATTGTCGCCGACGACTACGCCTTCTCCCAGATAAGCAAAGGCCCCGATGAAACACTTTTGTCCGAGTTTGGCGGTCTTTGAAATATAGGAAGGTTCCTGGATGCCGGTGAGCTGTTGCGCTTCTATCTCCTGATATTTGGACAATAGCACGGCAAAAGCGCTGTAGGCATCCGGCACCCGGATCAGGGTGGCTTCGATGGGTTGTTTTAGTTCCTGCGTTTCACCCACGATGATGACAGAAGCCGCTGTTGTATAAAGATGCTCTTCGTACTTTGGGTTGGCAAGGAAGGCCAGCTGCCCTTTTACGGCTTCTTCGATCCTTCCGAATGAACTGACCGAGGCGTTGGGATCTCCTTCGACCTGGCCGTTGATGAGCATCGCTATTTGTGCGGCGGAAAAAGTCATGGTGTTTGGACGGTGTTTAAATGGCAAATATAAAATTTTTTCACGGGGCTTGCCAGCGTTTGCTGAATTAATGCATTGTCCACCTGTGAGATATCTCTTACTTCTCCATTCTTGAAGAGGATGTTGATCTTTTCTTCGGAAGGATCATAAGTCGTACTTACCGCCTGACCCGTAAAGACAAGATATCGTGCCTCTTCCATGGTAATGGATTCCTGCCGGCTGACCTGTTGTCTCATTGACGTTACGTTCTCCTCGCTAAAGGGGGTTGCCTGCAATCGAACTTTTAACAGCCTCCTGTCGATGAGACACCGGCAAAGCAGGGATAAAACCTTATCCGGGTGGAACATCCATTGTTTGATGGTCGTCGTAACGTCGTAATCGTCCAGCAGGCAGAATTTCTCCAGGTTCTTTGTGATGAGGCCGCTGCCGCCCCCGTCCCTGAGAAAGAGGTCCAGGATGGGGGAACATGAGTTTATCAGCAAACCTTTTGCCAACAATTCCCCTGCTCTTTCCATTATCCGGACGAGCATTTTTTCGGCGCTAAGCACCGTTTTATGAAGGTAGACCTGCCAGTACATCAGGCGGCGGGAGACAAGAAATTTTTCGATGGAATAGATAGCCTTTTCTTCCACCATCAGCTCGCCCTGGTGGACGACAAGCATTTTCAGGATACGATCATACCCGATGACACCCTCTGAAACGCCCGTAAAAAAGCTGTCCCGGGTGAGATAGTCCATCCTGTCCGTGTCCAGCTGACCCGAAACAAGCTGGTGTAAATAACGCTTGGGATGGTCATTGGTAAAGATACGGAGGGCGATCTCCAACTGTCCGTCAAATTCCTGGTTCAATACTTGCATAATAAGGATGGATATCTGCTCGTGATGCAAGTCCCGTATCAGGACATTTTCCAAAGCATGGGAAAATGGTCCATGTCCGATGTCATGTAGTAAAATGGCGATCTTGGCTCCCAGGTCCTCTTCAGGGAGGATGGGGACGCCTTTTCGCCGAAGCTCGTCCAGGGCATTGCACATCAGGTGATAAGCGCCTAAAGAGTGATGCAGACGGGTGTGTACGGCCCCGGGATAGACCAGGTGGGCAAAAGCCATCTGGTTGATACGGCGCAATCGCTGATAATAGGGATGCGCAATGATATCCAGCAACAACGGATGATCTAATGTAATAAAGCCATATACAGGATCGTTGATGATCTTGCGGGGCATTTGGGCCATTCTTGTTTGAGTTTTGTTAAAACGATCTTAAACAATCTTCAAAGCTACAAATACGGGGCGGATAATATAAATTTATCAAAATAAGAAGCATGTCTCTTGGTAAAATCCTCTGGGTCGACGATGAAATAGAAAGTTTGCACTCACAAATCCTCTTCCTGGAGAACAAGGGCTATGAGGTAAAGGAAATGACCAATGGCTTTGATGCCATCGATTTTGTAAAAGACCACCCGATCGACGTAGTCCTCCTGGATGAGACGATGCCCGGTATTACGGGACTGGAAACCCTGGCCAAGATCAAGGAGGTCAACCAGCAGATACCCGTCGTGCTGATCACGAAGAATGAGACGGAGAACCTGATGGATGAAGCCATCGGCAGCCAGATCACGGACTATCTGATCAAGCCGGTGAATCCTAACCAGGTGTTGCTCAGTCTGAAGAAGATCATTGATAACAAGCGGCTGGTGGCGGAAAAAACGACCACTGCCTATCAGCAGGAATTTCGCAGCCTCTTTATGGCCCTCAACAGTAACCCGGATTACAACGAGTGGATGGATATCTATAAAAAGCTGGTTTACTGGGAACTGGAAATGGAGAAATCGGACAGCCCGGAAATGCGGGAAGTACTGCAGACCCAAAAGCAGGAGGCCAACACAGAATTCTTTAAGTTCATATCAAAGAATTATGCACGCTGGGTCAGCCCCCGGGCGGAAGAAGGACCCATTATGTCCCATTCGCTCTTTCGCTTCAAAGTGCTGCCGCATGTAGAGAAAGGCACCCCTACTTTCTTTATCCTACTGGACAACCTGCGTATCGACCAGTGGAAGGCCATACAACCCATTTTTTCGGAAAATTTTCGCATAGCGGAAGAGGATAGTTTTTACAGCATCCTTCCCACGGCTACGCAATACAGCCGTAATGCCATTTTTGCGGGACTGATGCCCATCGACATCGAGAAGCAATTTCCCAACCAATGGAAGAATGACGACGAAGAAGGAGGGAAGAATTTATTCGAGGAGGATTTCTTCCGCGCCCAGTTAAAGCGGCTGAAGAAAGACAATCTGAAATTTTCCTATACCAAGGTATTGAACTATCAGGCGGGACAGGACCTGGTAAACAATATCCATAACCTTCTGAATAATGATCTCAACATCATCGTCTATAATTTTGTGGACATGCTGAGCCATGCGCGCACGGAAATGGAGGTGTTGAAAGAGCTGGCCAGCGACGAGATCAGCTATCGCAGCATCACGGCCAGCTGGTTTGAACACTCGCCCCTGCACCAGGCGCTGAAAAAGATAGCGGATAAAAAGATCAATCTCATTCTTGCCACTGATCATGGCAGCGTCCGGGTGAAGACTCCGTATAAGGTCATCGGCGATAAACAGACCACTACCAATCTCCGTTATAAACACGGACGCAACCTTAACTACGAAGCCAAGGAGGTGTTGGCATTCCGGGACCCCAAGGAAGCTGGACTGCCTGTGCCTACGGTGAATTCTTCCTTTATTTTCGCCCGTGGGGACGGATTCCTGTGTTATCCCAATAACTACAATTACTATGTGAATTATTACCGCAACACTTTTCAGCACGGAGGCGTAAGCCTGGAGGAAATGATCATTCCGGTGATCCGTATGACCAGCAAGGCCACCTGATTATCCGGGATGGGGCAGATTTTTTTGCACATCCGGTGGTGGTGGTGTGGATAAAATCGAATTGGCCAATTGACAGGTGGGACCAGTATTTATTACCTTTACGGTTGAAATGGCACGAGCGAACGCGACTGCATTCGACCATTGAAAAAGACGTTAATTCCGAATGAAGTATACTCAAACCACATTAGATAAGATCGAAAGAGTGCTGGATGAGGCTGAATACATCGTTCGCTATGAAAGAGGCAACTTCCAGAGCGGATATTGTATACTGGAGCAGAAAAAGGTGGTGGTACTGAACAAATTCCTCCAATTGGAAGGCCGTATCAATACCCTGGTCGATATTATCCCTCAATTGAAGATCACACCTGAGGACCTGACCCCCGAAGTCAGAAAGATATATGAAGAAGTCCTCTCCATGCATCATTCCGTCGAATAAAACGGACCACAGGTCCGTTGACCAAAGGTCCGACATAAAAGATTTCGCGCCGAAGGGTTAAATTTGTTGAGGATCCCTGAGGCGCGATAATTAGGAAGTTTAGACTTACCTTTAGCCAGTGAGTTATCCATCCTTAAAGATCACTTTTCTGGGCACAGGCACCAGCACCGGAGTACCTATGATCGCCTGTCCCTGCGCCATATGCGCGTCTACGGACAAGAAGGACAAGCGGCTCCGCAGCAGTATCCTCGTTCAATCTTCCACCACTACCCTTGTAGTAGATACCACACCTGATTTCAGGTACCAAATGCTCCGGGCAAATGTACGGACACTGGATGGCGTCGTCTTTACTCATCCACATAAAGATCACCTGGCGGGACTCGATGACGTGCGGGCATATAATTATTTTCAGCAGCGGCCCATGGATGTCTATGCCAATGAAATGACGCAGGAAACCATTGTCCGCGAATTCCCTTATGTCTTTGCCGAAATGAGGTACCCGGGGATACCAGACATCCGGCTCAACAGGATAGATATAGATCCCTTTATGGTCGGTGACATTGGTGTTCGCCCCATACTTGTATGGCACCTGAAAATGCCTGTGCTGGGTTTTCGCTTTGGGAATTTCACTTATATCACGGATGCCAACCGCATCGATGAGGAAGAAAAGGAAAAGATCAGGGGCAGCGAGATCATTGTGCTCAATGCGTTGCGTCACGAGAAACATATCTCGCACTATACCTTACAGGAAGCCATCGACCTGGTGAAGGAGTTAGGAGTGCCCCGGGCTTATTTCACGCATATCAGCCATCAACTGGGTTTTCACACGGAGGTGAACCATGGTCTGCCCGGTGGGATGGAGCTGGCATATGATGGGCTGGTGGTCGCCATTTGAATTTCCTAAACACTTTTGGAAGAAAGAAAAAGGCCCTCTGTAGAAACAGAAGGCCGTCTAACGATTGCTTGCCATATGAAAGACTTAATAATCTGAGGTCGTGGGCGGACTCGAACCGCCGTGGAAGGTTTTGCAGACCCGTGCCTTGCCTCTCGGCCACGCGACCCTTAGCCCCGATCTGCGTGAGATACCTTGCAAATACGAGGCCATAAAAGTACGAGCTGATTATTAGTCTACCAAATCTATAGACTAATATTTTTTTCAAAAACGATTTTATCGGGGAGGACCATGTTGGCGTATGGAGTTTTCAGGGACGAGCGGGGGTATTTGCGGCAAAAGGGGGCCTTCTCAATTTGCAATTGTTTAACAATCGTTGACCGGAGTAAATCGTCTATTGCTTTAAACTTTTGACTTTGCCGGCCGTCTATGTTGTACGTAAATGTTTAATGTTATGAGGAAAATTCTTATCCTCCTGCCGCTGGCCGTATTGCTGGCAATGCACTCTTTTGCTCAGACACAGGTGGAACTGATCCCTACAGCCGGATATACTTTTGCGAGCCGTACTGACTTTTATGACACTTATGGCCGGATCAACGGCGGGCTTAATTTTGGCGGATCGTTGAAATTCAATCTCAACCGGAGTTTTGGACTCGAACTGCTGTATAGCCGTATGAATACGCAATCTGGTCTTTACCAATATGGCTATGGCGGGGACAAAGTGGCAGGTGGGGATCTTACGCTGGATTATTTTATGCTGGGCGGAGTCGAATCCTTTAATATTCCTAATTCTACCGTCCGGCCTTTTATCGGCGCATTTCTTGGCGCCGCAGTGCTTACCCCTGGGGCCGATCCGTCCAATAACTATTCCAATGACACAAAATTTGCTATGGGAGTTCAACTGGGGACGAACGTCTATGTATCTCCCCGGGTAGGGCTTCAGTTAAAAGCGCAGCTCCTTTCTCCTGTGGATGGGGCCGGAGGGGGCTTTTACTTTAGCAATTATGGCGTAGGGTCCAATATCAACGGTTATTCCAGCATTTACCAATTCAGCCTGAGTGCAGGCCTGATCATAGGACTCGGGCAAGTATTGCCTGAACAGGTGTATCACAGGAACTATCGACCAGCCCGTCCAAGGCCTTACCGGTACTATTATTGACGGGGGCGTGATCCGTATCTGGTTGAGAGTCAGTAATATATTACTGACTCTTTTTTTTGTGATCGCGGGATTTATACGAAACTAACGATTGTTAGTATTTATCAAATTTTTTATTTAACTTGCACATAATAATACCTGCCAAGGTATTGCGTTTTAATAATGATTGTTTGCCAAAGTGTTACCAGGCAATAGCCCTCCGGTTGTTGCCTGGTTCTTTCTAGGACGGACCAGAGGTTCGTCGTCCGAAGGACAGACATTAAATAAGGAACAGTCCTTTGAAAAAATAGAGATTACATGGAATTTTCAACAGAAGAGATCACTCAGCAGGTGGCCCATACGGCCCGGGATTTTGCAGCACAGTATATCAGACCCCATGTCATGGAATGGGACGAAAAGCAGGAGTTTCCCCGTGAGCTATTTACAAAGCTGGGGGAATTGGGTATGATGGGGGTACTGGTGCCGGAAGAATATGGCGGATCGGGACTTTCTTACCTTGAATATGTTACCATCATACAGGAGATCGCCAGGGTTTGCGGGTCCATCGGTCTGAGCCTGGCGGCTCATAATTCTCTCTGTACCGGTCACATCCTCGCCTTTGCAAATGAAGAGCAGAAAAAGAAATATCTCCCGGCCCTGGCCTCCGGCCAGGCATTGGGCGCCTGGGGACTTACTGAAGCAGGTACAGGCAGCGATGCGGGTAATATGCGTTGTGTCGCTGTGAAGGATGGAAATGACTGGGTGATCAACGGCACCAAATGCTGGATAACCCATGGGCGCAGCGGCGACATCGCCGTAGTAATAGCGAGGACGGGAGAGCCCAGGACAAAGGACAATGCCACCGCCTTTGTCGTAGAAAGAGGTACAAAAGGATTCAGCGGAGGCAAAAAAGAAAATAAGCTGGGTATGCGCGCCAGCGAGACGGCTGAAATGATCTTTGATAATTGCCGGATCTCCGACGCCCACCGGCTGGGTAACGTAGGGGAGGGTTTTAAACAGGCCCTGAAGGTTTTGGACGGAGGCCGTATCTCCATTGCCGCATTGTCGCTGGGCATCGCCAAAGGTGCGCTGGATGCCGCCTTACAATATTCCAAAGAAAGACATCAATTTGATCAGCCCATTTCCAACTTTCAGGGCATCTCTTTTAAACTTGCCGATATGGCAACGGAGATCGCCGCCGCGGAGCTATTGACATTCCAGGCTGCCGACAGGAAGAATAAACATTTGCCCATGACCAAGGAAGCCGCCATGGCAAAGTATTATGCCAGTGAAGTGGCCGTCCGCACCGCTACGGAAGCTGTCCAGATCTTTGGCGGCTATGGATATACAAAGGATTTCCCCGTGGAAAAATTCTATCGTGACAGCAAGCTCTGTACCATCGGGGAAGGTACTTCCGAGATCCAAAAGCTGGTGATCGCCCGGGAAGTGCTGAAATAACAATTTTATAATATCTCTGATCTTTCCTGCATCGGTAGTTTTGCCCGCAGAAAACCGTATGTGCATGAAAGAAACTGCTTATGCCCCGTCCCTACTGACAGCTGTCGACCCCGCAGAACTTTCTGTATTCGATACGCTGTATCACCAGTATCATCACGCTGTTTATAGCAATATATACAAGCTCATCGGACAGAAAGAAGCGGCGGAGGATATTCTTCAGGAAGTATTCCTTGCCTTATGGGAGCGCCGGCACAAACTCGACACCGCCAGGGTCGCCGGCTGGCTGTTCGTCACCAGTTATAACAAGTCTCTTAAATACCTGAAAAAGAAGAGCAGGGAAAATGCTGTGCATCTTTCCGACGACACGCTTTATGAAGTCCAGGAAGATGTCACCAGCGAAGATCTGTATAGTTTGCGTGTCTCCATGATCGAAGACGCCGTGAACCACCTCCCCGAGCGAAAAAAACAAGTGTTCAAGCTCTGCCGTTATGAAGGCAGGTCCTGTGACGAAGTGGCCCGTATGCTCGACCTTTCCCCCGGCAGCGTAAAAGACTATCTCAAACAGGCTAACCGCCAGATCAAAGACTATATTTTCTCCCATTACGCAGAAGCCAGCCTTGGTCTAACTCCTCTGCTGCTGGTGTTCCTGCAATAAATAAGGCTCGTCTTTCAACTGAAATTTCGTAACAATTCGGTAACATTCCCCGGCATCCCCTTTTTCCCGGTACAGGGTATTTACTCCCGGAAACAATGAAGCAGCCAAAAGAAAGACAAAGACGCAGAAGCCTGGAAAAGGAATTTACGCATGAAGTGTTGTCGGGGAAAAAGTCGTTGCCGCCGGAGGCGTCGGAACGACTGCTCAGGACCCTGCATGCGGAGATCGAGGCCCGTGCCCGCCGTGAGCGGGAAAATGCTATTGCAGACAAACAGGAGAACGCCGTTATCAGCAAGCAGGCAACAGTACCCTTATTACAAACAACCTGGTTCAGATGGTCTGCCGCTGCCATGCTGATCCTGCTGGCCGGCGGGTTGTGGTGGCATCAGAAGTCTTCGTACAAGGATGTTGCAAGTACGACACCGACAGCAGGCCCCATGGGTATGACCTTGCGCGACAACAACAGCGATCACAATATCTTTTTGTCCCTGTCCGACGGCTCCACTGTCGAGCTGTCGCCAAAGAGCGTGGTCCGGTACAATACAGCATTCGAACCCAGTCATAGGAATATTTTTCTTTCCGGAAAGGCTGTTTTCAGCGTGGCGGCCGACCGGGCCCGGCCTTTTACAGTCCATGCCGGCGGGGTACGTACAACGGCATTGGGTACCCGATTTATGGTAAGCACTTTATCGCCGGATAGTGTACAGGTCCGGTTGATGGAAGGAAAAGTAGTGGTTCAGCCTTCGGATCAGGCCCTGGCCATGAAAGACGTTTATCTGTTGCCGGGTCAGCAACTGCTGCTCCGCCGGAGCAAGGGACAATTTGCCGTGACGACCTATGACGACAGCGCCGGCCACGTGGCTGCCAATCCTGCCAGGAAACCATCCTCTGCCGTCAGGACTACCTCCTCCCATACCTCTATCCTTGAATTTAACCAGCAACCGCTGACGACAGTGCTAAACGCCATTGGCCGCAGATACGGAGTCGTATTTAAGCTAAAAGGCGACGGGTTCAATAAGGTGCTGGTGACGGGAAAATTCCTTCCGTCCGACACTTTGCCATCCGTACTTTCCATGCTGGGTGCGCTAAACGACCTATCCTTTACGGAAAAGAACGATACGATTGTGGTTGCCGCTACACGCCCCTAACGAACCAAAGGTTCGTTGTCCGAAGGACAATCATTAAGCCTTTCCGGAAAACGGGTTATACTTTTTGGGGGACCCGTTTTCCGGATATCAATTATTAAAAAAAATTTATGCTAACACGCAGACTATCCACCGTCCGCCGGTGGCTATACGGGATCTTATTGTCCATTGCCCTGCCGGCTACGGCCCAGCAGAAGACGCTGCTCTCCGGCATCGTCACTTCGGAAAAAGGAGATGCGCTGGCGGGTGTAACCATTACGGTGACCGCTGCCGGCTCGAAGGAAAAACACAGTCTTACCACCAATGAGAAAGGGGTATTTACCGCAACGGGTCTTCGTGTAGGCGGGAAGTACGATCTTGTCTTTTCCAGTGTGGGGTATGAGGATTACGTGCTTAAACATTTCGAGATCAAACCCAATGTAAATAATTCCGTCATCGTCCGGATGCGACAGACAGCATCCGATCTCAACCAGGTGGTGGTCATCGGATATGGGTCCCTGCTTAAAAAAGACATTACGGGCAGCATCGGCTCTGTAAGATCGGACAAGATCAGCGAGATCGCCGTGACAAACGTCACCCAGGCGCTTCAGGGCCGTGTAGCGGGCGTCATGGTGCAAACGCAGACCTGGAAACCGGGCTTTACCTCCCAGGTGAGGATCAGGGGCAATCGGAGCATCAATGCTTCTAATGAACCGCTGTATGTACTTGACGGCGTACCTACGGTGGACGCCATCGACCAGCTGAACCCTAATGACATCGAATCCATCGATGTGTTGAAGGATGCGTCCGCCACCGCCATATACGGCAACAGGGGCGCTAACGGGGTCATCATCATTACCACCAAGAAAGGCGTTCAGGGTAAGACAAGCCTTGAATACAACGGATATGAGGGGCTCCTGAAAAACCGGCCCTTGCCCAAACTGATGAACGCCGCTGACTTTGTGGAATACTCCCGGGAAGCGCAGCGCAATTCCCTGGGGGGGACTACGTATGATCCCACTCCCAATAAAGACCTGGACTTCAAGAACGATCAACTGGTGGCCACACCCTATATGTACAAGAATATGGAGAACGCCTGGGCCGGCGGCGTCTGGAACCCTTCCAAACTGAAAAGCACGGACTGGCTTGCCTTTGGCCTCCGGACAGGCAGTGTGCGCGACCATCAGCTGACTGTAAAGGGAGGTACCGACAAGACCCGCTTCCTCCTGTCGGGAGACTATTATCATAACCTCGGCGTGGTGCGTGACCAGGACTACACCCGCTATTCCATGCGCATCAACGCGGAAACCAATGTGACAAAGGGTATCAAGCTTGGTACGGTGACGGTGTACAGCCATTCCTTACAGGATGCAGGCTGGAGTGACGTATTCGACGGGTATGGATTAAAAAGTTTCAACCCTCTCGCTTCACCTTATAATGATGACGGCACGCTGGCGCTTTATCCCACCAACAATACCCGTACCCCTAACCCTGTAACAAATTTCGGTCATACGAAAAGGGTAGTAAAGCAGGACCGCTTCCTGGGAAATGTCTTTGCCGACGTTTCATTCCTGAACGGCTTCAATTTCCGGAGCAATTTCGGACTGGATTACCGCACGCAGCAAAACCTGAACTTCGACGGGGCCAATACGGCTTCCGCGGGCGGTCAGGCTCCTTCGAGCGCAGTCAACTCAGGGTTGCATCGGAGCATGTATACGCTGGAGAACATCCTCAGCTATCGAAAGACCATTAACCACGATCACAGTTTGTATGCCACCCTGCTGCAATCCGTCCAGGGCGAGACGGAGGATACGAGCATCATTGCAGTCAGCAACCTGCCCTATGATCAACAGCTGTATTATAATGTAGGGAGCGCCCTTACGATCAACGGCATCAGGAGCAACTATTCCCACTGGACCCTGGCCTCTTTTATGGGACGCTTTAATTACGCCTTTAAGGATAAATACCTTGCTACGGTATCGGCCAGGTACGACGGATCTTCCCGGTTGGCGGAAGGTCATAAATGGGTGCTATTCCCCTCCGTTGCCCTGGCGTGGCGGATAAAGAGCGAGCCTTTTATGGACAGGGTGGGTTTTTTCAGCGATCTAAAGCTGCGGGCCGGATGGGGAAGGACGGGGAACTCCGCCATCGACCCGTATAAGACGGAAGGCGCCCTTTCCATTGTACAATATGTTTTTGGTGAATCGCCTGCCCTGGGCTTCTCTCCCATGGATATGCTCAACCCTTCCCTCACCTGGGAGACGACGGGCCAATACAACGCAGGCGTCGATTTTGGTCTTTTGGGAGGACGCATCTCCGGCACAGTGGATGTCTACAGCCAGAATACCTATGACCTTTTGCTCAAACGCCAGTTGCCCAGTGTATCGGGGTTTACGTCCATTCTCAGCAATGTCGGTAAGACCAACAACCGTGGCGTGGAGGTTTCCCTCAACACGGTGAATATGACCCGGAAGGATTTCGAATGGCGTACCGACTGGATATTTGCCGTCAATCGCCAGCGCATCGTGGAGCTGTACAATGGCAAACACGACGATATAGGCGCACAATGGTTTATCGGTAAGCCGGTGCAGGTGTTCTACGACGTTGCGACGAGCGGTATCTGGCAGAATACGGATGGGGACCTAAAAGAAATGGCGAAGTACAACGCCAATGGATCGACCTTCAAGCCCGGCGATATCCGTCCCCTGGACCTGAACCATGATTATAAGATCGATGCTTCCGACCGGTACATCATCGGTCAGGCTGATCCTAAATGGACTGCCAGCCTTGGCAACAATTTCCGCTGGAAGAACTTTGACGCATCCTTCTTTATGTATGCAATGGTAGGCCAGACTGTGAAGCATGATCTGGACATGCGTTTTGACGGTCGTTATAACCAACCCAAGCTGGATTACTGGACGCCGAATAATCCCGCCACGAGATATCCCCGCCCGCTGTTGGGTACGGCAGGTCTGAACTACATCGGCCAGCTTGATTATTACAGCGGTTCTTTCCTGCGTATGAAGAATATCTCGGTAGGTTATTCTCTTTCCCCCGGCCTGCTGCAAAAAATGTCGCTGCAGAAATTCAGGATCTATGCCAGCGTTCAGAACCCTTTTGTGATAACAAAGTTCCCGGGAACAGACCCGGAAGGAGCTACAGGATTCAACGAACCAAGCGTAACGACTTACCTGGTCGGCGCCCATATCATCTTTTAAGCATAAAAAACAGTACAATGAGGAAGATACTTACCTGGATAATGGTGACAGCGGCAATCGCTACGTTCACCGCCTGTAAAAAATATCTGCAGGAGACGGTGGTGGCAGGCGTTAGCTATCAGCTGTATGAAACCCCGGCAGGCATCGAAGGCGCCCTGGTGTCCGCCTATAATACCCTGCGCCTGGACGTACAAGGCGAACGAAGCCTTACCTTCAGCGATGCGGGGACCGATCTCTTTACGGTGGGATCGGACGGCAATACCACTTTTAATGAATACCTGGCCACCCTGTCCTCGCTGGACACCCGCATCGGGGATTATTGGGACTATCACTATACGGGCATCGGGCAGTGCAATGTTACCCTGGATTATTTACCAAAGGTAACGGGGATGGCTGACAGCCGAAAGAAGGTGATCGAGGCCGAAGCCCGGTTCTTACGGGCCTGGTATTATTTTGACCTGGTGCAGCACTATGGCAGTGTCCCATTAGTACTGGCTTCCACCAGCAAAGTGGTCACGGACTTCAAACGCGCCCCGGCGAAAGACGTATATGCCAGTATATTGTCGGACCTTACGCTTGCCTATGGTCAGCTGCCCCTGACACCTGCGCAGCAGGGTCGTGTGACAAAGGCCGCGGCCGCCCATTTGCTGGCCAAAGTATATCTCGCCCGCGGGAGCGCTGCGAGCACCACGCAACAATCCATCCGGGGTACGCAGACTTCGGATATGGACAGCGTGATCTACTATGCTTCGCAGATCGAGGGGCAGCAGTTGGGTAAGTATGCGCTGGTATCCGATTATGCACAACTGTGGGACCCGAAGAACCAGGTGAACAACGAGGTCATATTCGCCGTCCAATTCTCGACGAATGTCATCAGCAACGGGGGCGGTAACAATATGCACCTGTATCATGTGCCGCAGTATGATGCGGTCAATACAAAGATACTCCAACGTTCCGTGGATTATGGCCGGCCTTACCGCCGGGTAAGACCCACGCCGTATGTGTATACGGGGCTGTTTGGAGCTACGCGGATGTATGACTCCCGGTTTGTCAAGTCCTTTGTCTGGGGCTATATCGCCAACCAGGCTGCCACGGGCATCACTACCCGTGCCGGTAATAAGGTGGATGTAAAAGTGGGAGATACGGCTTTGTATTTTTCACCGGTGTATTACAACACGCAGACATCCCTGGATTCGGCGGTACAGGCTAATAAACAATATCCGTACTACCTCCCCCTGAATGTCTATCAGCCTTTCTCTTACAATTTCCTCTTCCCGGGTCTTCGCAAATACCTGGACCCCAGCCGCCCTACTACCAACGAAACCAACGGCACCCGGGACTGGGTGGCCATGCGTTACGGGGAAACCCTTCTCTTTCTGGCAGAAGCATATGGCCGGAAAGGGGACTTTGACAAAGCCGCCGGCTATATCAACCAGATCCGTCAACGGGCGGCTTATAAGGAGGGCGAGATGAAGACTACTCAATGGTGGACGATTGAACGGGGGGACTTTAACGACAGGACGAAGAACACAGTGGCGCAAATGACGATCACGGCCGGGGACATCAGCAACAATTTTGTGGATTTTATCCTCGAAGAACGGGGCCGGGAAATGCTGGGCGAGCTCAATCGCTGGGAGGATCTGGACCGTTGCGAGAAACTGGTCGAAAGGGTAAAGAAATATAATCCGGATGCCGGCAATATCCGGGATTATCATGTCCTCCGGCCCATCCCACAGACCTTTATCGACCGTCTGGACCCCAAGCAGCCGATAGAGCAGGTGCAGAATCCAGGATATTATTAAAAAATAAATGATCTATGTTACAAAAAATGGTAATAACAGCGCTGACAGCTGCCGGTATTTCGACAGTTGCAGCACAAGAGACGGCGAGATTCAAGGAAATAAACAAACAATTTCTGGATCCGAATTCGAAGGTGGTCCTGATATGCGCTCATCGCGGCGCTCATAATGAAGTTCCGGAAAATTCCCTTGCTTCTTTCCGGAAGGCTATCGAGCTGGGATTAGATATCTTCGAGCTGGATATCCGGGCAACGAAGGACGACTCACTGGTGATCATGCATGATAGGACGGTGGATCGTACCACCGACGGACATGGCGCCGTCGCTGACCTGACCTTTGAAGAGATCCGCAGGCTGCACCTGAAGTTTGGGGATATGGTCACGGAAGAAAAAGTACCTACGCTGGAAGAAGCGTTGAGCATCGCCAGAGGAAAGATCCTGGTGGACCTCGACATCAAGGTGAACAAATTTCCCGAGATCCTTGCCGTGGTGGCCCGTACTAAAACTCTCACTACGGTGTTCGCCCTTGTGTATGAACCCATTTACGGCAAGATGATCAAGGAGAAGAGCCCGGGGTTCAGGACCCTTATCCGCACATATAGTGAAGCCGCGGTGGACACTTTGTTTGCAGTCACTCCTACAGAGGCTGTGCATATCGACAACCACTTCAATACGGCGTCCGTGGTGAACAAGATCAGGAGCCATGGGGCAAGGGCGTTCATCAATGCGCTTGATGACGCGGATAAGCTGGCGGCCTCCAACCCGGATGCTTTCGACGTGGATGTGGTCAGTGGCGCGGGTATCGTACAGACCAACTACCCGGTGCTGCTGATGCAGTATCTGAAGAAGAAAGGTTTGTATCATTAAATGTTAACCAGATACTAATCCGGCGCCATACGCCGGGTTAGGTCTGGTTTTGGCTTGATATGGGTAAACACCTGCTATGTTGCGTATAACTGCCGCTATCGCAATCATCAGTTTTGTGCTGGCCTGTAAAAAATCGTCATCTTCTCCGCCGGGTAGCAATTCCCATTCGGATACCACTGCTGTCAGTATTGGCTTTGTCATCAATCCTTTGCAGGAGGGAAGGGCCATTCCCGCAGATTTTACGGGTTTGAGCTTTGAAACGGGGAGCCTGCCCGACACTACTTTTTTTAATCCTTCCAATGCTACGTTCATCCGCCTGATCAGAGGATTGGGACAGGGCGTGATCCGGGTCGGCGGTAATACGTCGGACAAGATGTTTGTTACGGACGGCGCCATCGATCGTTTCTTCAGCTTTGCAGGCGCTACGGGCTGGAAGGTTATGTTTGGACTTAACCTGGGCACCGGAACCCCCGGAGCCGCGGCATTGGAGGCTGCGTATATCTACAATCATTATAGTGACAGACTGCTGTATTTTGAGATCGGTAATGAACCGGACCTGTATGGTACGAATGGGCTCCGCCCCCCTGGATATAGTTATACGGATTTCAGAAAGGAATTCGATATCTATTATGATAGTATCAAACGGTTGACCCCGGACGCTGTATTCTCGGGCCCTACTACTGCCACACATACCGATACCTGGCTGGTGCCTTTTGCCAGGGATGAGCACAGCCGCATCGGGTTGTTGACACAACATTATTATAAAATGGGCCCTGCGGGTAACCCTAGTGTAACCATCGGAAGACTGTTAAACGGCAATACGGGTATCAACAGCCAGGCTGCTACAATGGCGGCGGCTGCGGGAGAGGAACATCTGCCTTTTCGTATCTCCGAGTGCAACTCGGTCTATGGCGGCGGAGAGAACGGTATCAGCAATACATTGGCTTCGGCGCTTTGGACGTTAGATTACATGTTCAACCTGGCGGAAGAAGGGGCGGCCGGCGTAAATTTCCATGGAGGCGGGACGGGGCCTTATACCCCAATTGCTTTTTCGCAGAGACAATTCACCGCGCGACCTATGTATTATGGTATGTTATTCTTTCATATGGCTTCTGCCGGCAGATTGTTAAAAGTAACGCCGGAGGGTGGTATGCCGGATATGATAAATATAACGGCCCATGCCGCTGCACAGCAAGACGGCTCTTTGTTGGTAACGTTGATCAATAAAGACACTGTACATTCGGCAGTCGTAACCCTGGCTGCCGGGGATCACAGATGGATAAATGCCGCCCTGCTTCGACTGACGGGGCCTTCTCCCTCGGCCAACACAGACATTACATTAGGGGGCAGCAGCGTACAGACCGATGGGACCTGGACGTCTCTGCAGCAGGAAAACGGAACGATAACCGCGGGCAATACCTGCCTGGTAAAGGTTCCGGCCGGCAGTGCGGCCCTGGTGACATTGAAATGATGGATTAAGGCATAAAGTCGTCTTCGGCCCTGTTGTCGTATTTGTCAAAAAGCTTGTCGATGGCGCCGGCGAAGAGAGGGAATTTTTCCTTGGTATAGCCTTTTATCACGTCGATGGCCTTGTAGGCTTGTTCTTCCGTGAGGCCTGCGGCTTTCAGCCTGTCGAGCAGTTCCTGCATATCTTTATAAAGTTCGGGGACCTGCGTAGCAGGTCCCCGGTGGTTTTTTAAGCAACTTTTAGCAAATTCATCTTGCTCTTGTCGAATTTCTTCCGGGCATATTCCAGATTGAGATGGAACTTGGTTTCTTTTGCGGAAGGCAGTTCGAACATACCGTCGGTGAGGATACTTTCGCAAATGCTGCGGAGCCCTCTGGCGCCTAATTTATATTCGATGGCCTTGTCCACCATAAAGTCGAGGACTTCCAGGTCAAAGCTCAGTTGTATGCCTTCCAGTTCGAACAGTTTCTTATACTGGCGGATGAGGGAATTCTTTGGTTCTGTAAGGATCGATCGCAGGGTAGTCTTATCCAGCGGGTCCAGATGGGTGACTACAGGCAGACGACCCAGCAATTCGGGGATCAAACCAAAGGATTTCAGGTCCGGCGCGTTTACATACTGCAGGAGGTTTTTCTTTGCCTGCTCCTGCTGTTCTTTATTGACATTAAAACCAATGGCGTTTGTGTTGATCCTGCGGGCAATGATCTTGTCCACACCGTCGAATGCGCCGCCACAGATAAAGAGGATATTCTGGGTATTGATCTTGATCAGCTTTTGTTCGGGGTGTTTCCTGCCGCCCTGCGGAGGCACCAGCACGTCCGTACCTTCCAGCAGCTTAAGCAGCCCCTGCTGTACGCCTTCGCCGCTGACATCCCTGGTAATGGAAGGGTTGTCTCCCTTACGGGCGATCTTATCGATCTCATCGATATAAACGATACCTCTTTCCGCAGCCGCCACATCATAATTGCAGACCTGCAGCAAGCGGGTGAGAATACTCTCCACGTCCTCGCCTACATAACCAGCCTCCGTAAAAACCGTAGCATCGACGATGGCAAAAGGCACATTCAGCAATTTGGCGATGGTTTTTGCCAGCAGGGTCTTGCCCGTACCGGTTTCCCCGACCATGATGATATTGCTTTTTTCGATCTCTACCTCATTCTCTACTACTTTTTGCTGCAACCGTTTGTAGTGATTGTATACAGCTACCGATAATACTTTCTTGGCGTCATCCTGTCCAATGACATATTCGTCGAGGATACGTTTTATTTCGATCGGTTTTTTGACAGTAAGCTTGAATGAACTGCCACCGGGTGCGTCTTCCCGGATCATGAGCTCCTGTTGAATGATCTCCTGCGCATGCTCCACACAGTTCTCACAGATGTGCCCTTCCTGGCCAGCGATGAGGATCTTTACTTCGTCCCTGTTGCGACCGCAGAAGGAACAATGTAATGTGTTTTTTGCCATTTCTCTTATTATTCAGATTAGTTACAAAGTTACCCAACTTATTGAATAATGCCAGCATGTGGAGAAAAAGACCGTTCTGCTAAACAGATGACGGCCTTTTTACTAAACGATTATTAGCTAATAGTTTATGCTAAATTTTGTCAATAATTTGGTCCACAATACCGTACTCGATGGCCTCTTTGGCGTCCATCCAGTAATCCCTGTCAAAGTCTTTCAGCACCTGTTCGACTTTTTTGCCACAATTGTCCGCCAGGATCCGGGCACTGATGTCCTTTACTCTCCTGGTTTGCTTAGCCGTGATCTCAAGGTCGACGCTGACGCCCTGCATATATCCTCCCAGGCTGGGCTGGTGGATCATGATCTCGGAGTGCGGAAAGACAAACCGGCGGCCTTTGACGCCACCGCTGAGAAGGATGGAGCCCATGGAGGCGGCCAGACCCATACAGATGGTGCTCACAGGGCTCTTTAATAGTTTCATCGTATCATAGATGACCATACCGGAAGACACTACTCCGCCGGGGCTATTTATAAAGAACCTGATCTCTTCTCCGGGCTTGTCGGCATCCAGCAGCCGCAGTTTGGTCACAACTTCCCTGGCGCTTTTATCGTCAACACCCCCCCACAATTCCACTGTCCTGTTCTCAAAGAAGTATTTCTCCATCTTTTTTGCCAGCATGCCCAGTTCGGGGCCTTTTTCTTCTTTGGGCTCCTTTTCATCAGGCTCGTCTTCCAGGCGGGTGGGTTTTAGCAGATATTTCGAATAATTCATATTAGTATTTTGAAAAAAATGATTAGATAATTCCGATGCCATTAGTCTTTTTTCTCCTTACGGGGATTGAGCAGCAGCACTTCATCTACCAGGCCATAATCTTTGGCTTCCTGGGCCGTCAGCCAGTAGTCGCGATCGCTGTCCTTTTCCACCTGTTTGGCCGTTTTGCCTGTGTGGTAAGCGGTGATCTCGTATAGTTCCTTTCTCAGCTTTTTGATCTCGTTCACCGTGATCTCTATGTCGGAAGCCTGTCCGCCGATGGAGCCGCTGGGCTGGTGCATCATGATACGGCTGTGTTTGAGCGCGGTGCGTTTGCCTTTTGTTCCGGCGCACATCAGCACCTGACCCATGGAGGCGGCCATACCGATGCAAATGGTGGCCACATCAGGGGTAACATATTGCATGGTGTCATAAACCCCCAGACCGGAATAGACGCTGCCGCCGGGGCAATTGATATACATTTGAATATCGCGGTGACGGTCTGTACTGTCCAGGAACAGCAATTGGGCGGTGACGATATTGGCCACCTCGTCGTTGATGGGATATCCCAGGAAAATGATACGGTCCATCATCAGCCGGCTGTATACGTCCATAACGGCAACGTTCATCGGGCGTTCTTCTATGATGTTGGGAGTGAGATTGGTGACAACATATTTGTTGTAGTCGTTCAGCGTATTACTGGAAATTCCATGGTGTTTCACAGCATACTTCTCGAATTCATTTACTGGATTCATAGTTATATTTTTCAATGTTTTAATGCCTAAGCTTGTGCAAGGACAGTATGTTCCTTCCAAATCTCCGTCCAAACTTTCAAACTGCCAAAAAACTGACAGTATAGCAGTTGGGGGGCCGAAAATACCCCATTCTCCTGAAAAAATGGAGGGATACAACGAAAAAAGCCCGGGTTTTTGGCCCAGGCTTGTCTATCTTAAGTGTGATCCGACTAATGATGATGGTGCTGGTGTTCTTCCTGCATATGCTGGAATTCTGACTGGCTGATGGCCTTTTCCGTTGGATGGATCTGTGTCTCCGCCCATCCGAAGACCTTGTCTGTCCGTATACGGTGAACCGTCTCTTCCACAAACTTCCGGTCCTGCATCATACGTTGTACATAATCTGCGATCCAGGGCTGCTCTTCTCCGCCGGCGGGCATACCCATATAGCCAAATAACTGCCGCCTGGCAAATTCCCGGATATCGTCGGGGTTTACCTCGATATTGTTTTCCTGTGACACCTTATCAACGATGAGGGTCCATTTCAGCTGGCTGACAAAAGAGGGGAATTCATGCTCTACTTCGGCCTGGGATTTGGGTTTTTCGCCTCCCGTTTGCATCCAGCGTTTGAGGAATGCTTCGGGGAATTCGATGTAGGTATGGTCCAGCAGCTCGTGATAGAGGCTATGCTGCAGCTGGTTGCCGCTCTGGCCGTCCCAATAAGCCTGGATCTCGTCCTTGATGTAGTTGCGGAATTCTTCTTCCGTCTTTATATCCTTGTTTGGAGCAGCCGCTTTAAAGAACTCTTCGTTCAATTCGGCTTTCTCTATTAATCCTACTTTGGTGATGGTCGCCCGGAAATATTTATCGGCGGCGGCGGGATCTTCCTTTGAAAGACCCAGGTCATTAAGTACCCATTCCCGTTCTTTTTCGTCAAGGGCGGAGGAGGGTTGTAATACAAGGGAGTCATCCTTTTTCAGCCCGATCCATTTAGGACGGGTAGCCTCGTTGAAATATTTCACCAGTAAGGAGTTGTCTTTGCTGATACCCCCTTCGACGGGCTGGCCGGCGGCATCCGTCTCTGTAAATTGGAGATTCAGGACATTTTCATCTCCTGCAACAGACTCGGGTTCCGTCATTTTGCCATTGCGGGTCCGCTGACGCTCTATCTCTTCATCGATCATGGCAGGCGTGACTTCTACTTTATAGCGGGTGAGCCTGGCTGCGCCAAGGTCCGCCAGGTTAAATGCGGGTTTGAGTCCTACTTCGAAGGCAAAAGAATAATCGTCCGGTTTGGACATATCTATCTGGCGGGCGTCATTTTCCGGCAGAGGCAATGGCTGGGCGAAGATCTCCAGCTTCTCGTTGGTCATATAGGTTGTCAGCTCTTTCTCTACTGTCCGTAACACTTCGTCGGTGAAGACGGAATTGCCGTACATTTTTTTTATAAGGCCGGCCGGCACCATTCCCTTGCGAAATCCGGGAATATTGGCCTGTTTGCCATAATTTTTCAAGGCCTTTTCGAAAGACGGCAGATAGTCGCCCTTCGCTACGTTGACGGTGATCTTATCCGTCAGGAGCCCTATATTCTCCCTGGTTACTGTAGCCATAATATAATTGTAATTAATTTAAAATCGGGGGGCAAAGGTACGGCAATTTGGCGGATTTTCTCTGAGTTCAATAAAACATTGGGTTTCTGCGTTTAGAAGAGCGCTAACGGAAAAAATACCCGAAAACTGGTAGAAAATTTTCACGGTTTGGCAGTATTGTTGAATAGCAAGAAATTCATTCTCTTTGCGGGAATTTAGTAGAAACCAAAAACATCCAAAAATGAAAAAAAGTTGCACCCTTTTTTTATGCATGACCCTCTCTTTTCTTTTTGTAAAGCAAGCATCTGCCCAGAAAGGCTCTTCTTATGAGAACGCAGTCGGTATGCGTATCGAGTTCGGAAGCAAATGGGGTACCTGGGCTGGTTTTTCCGGGAAACATTTTTTTAACGAGAATGTGGCTGGTGAACTGATGTTGCTCTTTGGCGATGGCGTGACGCTGCTGGAGCCTGAAATTCAATACCACGGGGACGTGCCGAATGCGGAGGGATTGAAATGGTTGATCGGTTTTGGTCCCGGTCTTGCATTTGGCAGCGGCCAAACGGATTTATTATTACGTCCGCTGGCCGGCCTGGATTATAAGATCAACGATGTTCCTATCAATCTAACTTTTGACTGGCGGCCGGGGATCAAGGTGACACATGGCTCCGACTTCAACGCTGCCCGGTTTGGTCTTGGCATCAGGTATTGCTTTTAACCCGTCGATTTGCTAAAACTTGCTAAAAATAGCAGAAACCTAAAGAATTTCTAAAAAGAGTACCTTTTTATTGCAGATAACCCGCCATTAATCACAAATTAATTTGATATTAATTTTTGGCGGGTTATTTTGCTTTTATGAAGGCGATAGGAACCCTACTGATCTGTGCAGCTGTATTGATCAGCAGCCCGTTGGTGGCTCAGCGGAACTCCGGAAATGGAGGCATTATTACAGGCAATGTACTGGAAGAAGGCAGCGGAAAGGCCGTTGCCGCGGCGACTGTGGAGCTTCTTTATCCGGCTGAACCCGGGAAGGGGCGGTCCACCACTACCAACGGCAATGGAGAGTTTGTGTTTTCGGGTCTGGACATGGGCATTTATCACCTGAGGATCACCAGCGTAGGGTTCAATACACTTTCTATCGACAGTATCCGTCTGCGTGCCGAACGGAATGATTTCAGTCTGAATGACCTCAAGTTGACGGCTAAAAGCACGGAGATGACGGCTGCTGTCGTATATGCGGAAAAACCGCTGGTCCAGAGCAAGAACGGCAACCTAACTTTCAATGCGGCGGAATCTCCCCTTAGCGCCGGCTCCAGCGCAAATGAATTACTAAAGAATGTCCCTCTGGTTAGCACGGATGCTGACGGCAATCTCACTGTAAGGGGCAAACAGCCAAAAGTGCTCATCGACGAAAAGCCTGTCAATCTCAATGCCCGGCAGTTGCAGGACTTCCTGGACGCCCTTCCGGGGAATATGATCGAAAAGATAGAAGTGATGACCAATCCGCCGCCACAATATGCCAACGAAGAGGGCGGGGTGATCAATATCGTTACCCGCAAGGGGAAGATAGGCATAGGAGGCCGGCTCAGCGTGTATGGCGGCACAAGAGGGGAAGCCGGTGCGGGCTTAAACGGTAACTACCGTGACAAGCGGCTGGCCATCAACCTCAGCGGAGGGGTTGGGTATAATGAGTTCACAGGGGACGGCTGGTCAAAAAGACAGAACATCTATCCCGACTCCACGAACTTTTTAAATACGACAAACAACTATACCAACAGGAACACCCGTCCCAACGGCAGGCTGAGCGTGGATTACGACCTGGATAAGAATGATTTTATCAATGTCGTGGCGCAGATAAATACCAATGACTTCCGCAACCGTAATTTTACCGAGTATACAAACATCGACCATACGGGCAGCATTTACCAGTTGAGCGACCGTAACAAGCTCAGCACGGGTCATAATGTCAATCCCAATGTAAGCGTCACTTACCGGCATAAGGGTGATGCGCCTGGTGAGGACTTCCAGGTCATTGCCTCCTATGATTACTCATCCAACCTTATCCACCGGGATTTTTATCAACCCTATTTTTATCCGGATCATACGCCTACAGGGATGGACTCCACTCAACAACAGGACAACAACAGCTGGATAAAGGGATATAATGTCCGGGCGGATTATAACAAACCCCTCATCGGCCAGAAGACATTCCTGTACCTGGGCTCTTATTATAATTACAGCGGCAATCTCGTGGATGTATCTACCCGGTTCCTGAATAAGTCCGACAGTTCCTGGATCACCACCAGCGACCCCCTTAGCAGCAACCTTCGATTTAAACAAACCGTTACAGACTTCAAAGGCTCGCTCCGCCAGGTATTCGGCAACGGGTTCTCCCTGACGGCCGGCACCGCCCTGGAAAAGACGGGCATAGCTTTTAACCTGTATTCACTAAAAAAGGATACGGCCAACAGCTACTGGAACTGGCTGCCCTTTGCCAACTTCAATAAGACCTGGGAAAGCCAGTGGAGCGTTACGCTGGTGTATAGGCGCACGATCCGCAGACCGGGGTTGGGCGAGCTCAATCCAAGTGTGGATTATTCGGACCCTTATAATGTCCGTTTTGGCAACCCGGGGTTGCAGGCATCCACGGCTCATAATTTCGACTTTTACCTGGGTAAGAACAGCGCGAAGTTCTATCTCAACTATGGCGTCGGCTTTAATAAGGTCCAGGATATTTTCAGCCAGATACAGACCCTTTTGCCGGACGGGGTGACACAGACTACTTATGAGAACATTAGCCACCGCGAGGAGTATTCCACCAGCACCTGGGCAGGCTATACTTTCTCCAGACAGCTGAGGGTAAACCTGGGGGCAAGCTATAACTACAATGTGTACAGCGATTTCGACCATGTTACCAATAAGTACCATGACGGGGGCTCGCTGTACTCCAATTTCAATCTCACGTATACGCCGACACGATTGTGGAATGTCACGAGCAGCCTGCTGCTGAACCGGTATGCCAATCCCCAGGGCGTCTCTTCCAGCTATGTCAGCATGAACATGGGGGTTCAGCGGAAATTCTTCGATAAAAGATTTATCGTAACGTTGAATGTTACGGATCCTTTTGTACAACAGCATAGCCTTACGCACACCTATGGCACCCAGTTCAACCTGGAGAGCTATGGTTCTACCCAAAGCCGTAATTTCCGGCTTACTTTAAGCTATGACCTGCATCATGTCATCGATGCGGGCAGGAATAAAGTGCTACGGGCGGGCAGACAGAATGTAGGGTCTTAGGAACGCCTGTCTTTTTACCTATAATTATTACAGTTTGAAAACCAGATGGTTATGTATTCTCTTTTCCCTTTAAAAAAAGTTATAAGTATAATTATAAGTTTTTGTATGTTTGTGATATGTTTTAGGTATGGTTGTAGGTATTGTGGTTTTTGGTTAAAGTATAATTATGATTATAATTCTTTGGGATGAAGATACCAGATGAGATAAAGCCCCGGAATGTGTACATAGAAAGGATAAGGCCGTTTATGGCTAAAAACCTTATAAAAGTGTTTTCAGGTCAGAGACGTGTTGGAAAAAGTTATCTCCTTTTCCAGTTGATGCAAATCATCCGGCAGGAAAATAAAAATGCCAACATTATTTACATCAACAAAGAAGACCTTCAGTTTGACTTTATAAAAAATGCGGATGACCTGAACAGACATGTCATCTCTCAATCCCAAAAGGATGTAAGAAATTATATCTTTATTGATGAGATACAGGATATATCGGAGTTTGAAAAGGCTCTGCGCTCCCTGTTGCTGGATACGAACAATGATATTTACATCACCGGCAGCAATGCAAAAATGCTTTCGGGGGAGCTTGCCACCTATTTAAGCGGACGTTATATAGAATGCAATGTTTACAGCTTGTCCTACACTGAATTTTTATCATTTCATAATATCCCCGATGAAGATGAGAGCCTGGAATTATATATCAAGTTCGGCGGGCTGCCCTATCTCATCAATCTGCCGCTGACGGACCAGGCTTTTGAATATATCTATAGTGTTTATTCAACGATCGTATACAGGGATGTCGTAAGCAGATATAACCTCAGGAACAGCGGGTTCCTGGAAAAGCTGGTATTATTCCTGGCTGACAATACCGGCAGTCTCTTTTCAGCCAAGAAGATCAGTGATTTTTTAAGATCGCAAAATACCCGTATAGCACCCAATCAGATCCAACAGCTGTCTACCTATCTGGCGAACGCGTACATTATACATGAAGTTAACCGCTATGATATTGCAGGACGCAGGATATTCGAGATAGGCAACAAATTCTATTTTGAGAATACGGGTATACGCAATGTCGTCGTGGGATACTCATTGAAAGATCGGGGCAAGCTATTGGAAAATGTAGTGTACAACCACCTTGTTTATTCGGGTTATGATGTAAAGGTAGGCTCTCTTCATGCACAGGAGATTGACTTTGTCTGTGAGAAGGATAATGAACGTTTGTATGTCCAGGTAGCCTTGCGTCTCGATGAAAAGACAACGGTAGACCGTGAGTTTGGAAACCTGTTAAGCATCAAAGACAATTACCCAAAGATGGTGGTCACGGGTGATCATTTTGACGGGAATACTTATGAAGGGATAAAACATTTGTTCATACGGGATTTTTTAAAGCGGGATACCTGGTGACCCATGCGGGAAAAAGATCAGAACCTGTTGAGTCTGGCTTCCTCCAGGTCCAGATTGTTTTCCATGATCCGGATGACCTCGTCGTCATAATGTTTTTCCAGCCGGAACCTATTTAACCCCTCTCTGCGCAGCGTGACCAGCTCCAGCATGATCTTCCGGTACAGGGAACGCACAGTGTTCAGGGCTTGTTTCTTCTCTTTTTGATGACCTGTGCTCTCGGTGGCCGTAATGCTTCTTGCCAATTGCTCTTTGATGCGGGCGAGGGTTTCATACTGGTCCATTTCATAGGAATAATTGTCGTCGAGGTAGGTGATGCAACGCTTGGCCAGTTCGAGACGAATGGCTTCTATCTGTTCTTCCTCGGGGATATACTCGTCGATCTCTTCCACTTTCAACAGCCTGATGAACAAAGGGAGGGTCAGACCCTGGAATACCAGCGTGGCCAGGATCACCACAAAAGTGATAAACAGGATGAGATTGCGGTGAGGAAAATCTTTCCCATCTTCTGTCACCAGAGGGATGGCCAGTGCAGAGGCCAGGGATACGACGCCACGCATACCGGCCCATCCGATGATAAAGGGAAGCTTCAACCCGGGGCTTTTCTCCTTCTCGCGGATGCGTCTGCTGAAAACCCGGGGGATATACGCAGAAAGGTATACTAAGATGATCCTTATGACGATGATGATGGCGCTGATGAGCAGGGCATAATAAATGGCTTCCTTTATGGAATAGTTTTCCAGCCCATCTATAATGACGGGTAACTCCAGACCGATGAGGATGAATACGAAGCCGTTCAACAGAAAGCCGATGGTAGCCCATACTTCCTTGGTCTGCAGCCGGGTGTTGAAATTGAGGAAGTCGTTTGAACGGAAAGAGAGGAATAACCCTCCACTGACGACGGAGAGAACGCCCGACCAGTGGAACTCTTCCGCCACCAGGTACATAAGGTAAGGCGCTATCAGCGTAATAGGGGTGGTGATGCTGGACGCTTTCCCCCAGAAACGCAATACTAAATAAAGGATATGCGCGATGACCAACCCTACGAAAATGCCCATGACGGACAGCACCAGGAAATCCGTCATAGCCTTCCGGATCACAAATTCCCCTGTAAGGATACAGGCGAGCGCAAAGCGAAAAATGGTCAGCGAAGCGGCATCGTTCACCAGGCTTTCTCCTTCCAGGATGGTAAGGCCCCGTTTGGGTACCTCCAGCCCTTTGAGCACAGAAGTAGCAGCCACGGCATCCGGAGGTGAAATGATCCCGCCCAGCAGGAACCCCAGCGCCAGCGTGAATCCCGGAATAATATGCGTGGAGAACCAGGCGATGCAGGCGGAGGTCGCCAGCACGAGTCCGAAACCCAGGCTCAGAATGGACCTTTTCCATTTCCACATCTGATTCCATGACGAGTACCAGGCTGCTTCGAACAACAGAGGCGGCAAAAAGATCAGGAATACCAGATCCGGGTCGATCTTGATGTGGGGCATGCCGGGTATAAAGCTGATGAGCAAACCTCCGATCACCAGGAAAATAGGATAGGAGATCTTTAACCGCTGGCTCAATACGTATAGCACGGCCATGATGAAGAAGAGACTGAGCACTGAGAGAAGGGTATGATGTATCATAGTGCGGTAATTTATTTATAAAATAAAAAAGGACCGCACTTTTTTTATACACGTTACCGCCTGGACAGCAGCACGGGCGCTATGCAACAGATGACTACGATCACCATACAGGTAAGACTTATCTGTGAGGCTGTTGCCTGCAGGGTGGAAGATTGCAAACAAAACCCTACCAGGGACAAGCCTATGCTGGAGCCCATGGAATAGGTGGCGGATTGCAGTCCTGCCGCAATCCCCTGCCGCGCAGAAGGGACGTCTGTCAGGGAGAGTATGGTGAGGGAAGGATAGGCGATGGAGATGCTGACGCTGTTGACAAGGAATAGCGCCACGAGAAACCAGACCATCTGACGAGCTTCAACACCGGCTATCAGTAACAGTAGGCCGGCTATCAGACATACCATTGCCACGAGCGCTACATCCGACACCTTCATACGGGCGAATAACCAGGGCAAAAAGAACTTGGATATCAGCGCTGAGGCGATGCTGTAAGGAAACATCAGCAGACCGATGGACTGTACGCCCCAGCGCATCACTTCAAACAGACTCAGGGTGCAGAGAAATATAAAGCTGAGAAAGCTGACCCCCAGAATAAGAGATGCTCCCAGGGCCCGGTAGCCTGCCGGGGATGAAAAGATGCGGGCAGGAAAGAAGGAATGGGTCTGTTTTCGGTCGTAGCGAAGGAGTGCGGCGCCGGAGACACAAGTCGTCACGAGCAGGGGCAGTGCAAGCCAGCCCAGGGTATTTAACTCATGTATGCAATAACAACCCAGCAGCAGTGTGACGGTCAGCCAGCAGGCCGTCAGCGGACCCAGCGAAGTGGCGTCATTCATTTTCTCATCCGGGATAAGATAATAGCCTGTCGCCAGTACAGGCAGGATGACCGGAACATTCACGCCAAAGATCCAATGCCAGTCATAGAAGGATGCGATCATACCTCCCAGCGCGAGCCCACCGGCGAAACCCACTGCGGCAAAGGCTCCGAAGATGCCCATCGCTGTCTGGCGGGGACGGCCTTCTGCGAAATGACGGCCTAGAAGCGAGATGCCGCCCGGTATGGCCAGGGCTGCCCCGACGCCTTGTACGGCCCGGGCTATGAGCAACAGGATGACATGATGACTAAAAAATGCGAGAGCCGAGGCGCCACCGAACGTCAGCATTCCAAGGAGAAAAATACGTTTGCTGCCGGCATAGTCGGACAAGCGGCCTCCCAATAGCAGAAGGCCGCCAAAGCTAAGCAGGTACAGGGTTTGCACCCATTGAGCCGTGGCAATAGAGATATGCAGATCTTCCGCGATCACGGGCAGGGCCAGGTTGACAATGGACACATCGAAAGCTTCGAAGAAAACTGCCGAGCATGCCAGCCAGAGGATGAGGCGCTGCCGGCTGGTGATCTTTGCTGTTGTTATGCGCTGGAAGGACCCGGGTGACATATAAAAGGGTGTTGACCATATGAAAATAGGAATACGTCGCAAATGTCTTTTAGTTTTTGAAAATTTGGGACAATTGGTATTTTTGAAGGGTCTAAAAAGTTCAATTGTTATTTTCTAACGATTTTTTATCATGAAAACAGGACAAAGCGCATCCGGCGGCTATGAGCTGGACCCCGTTGATATACAGATATTGAACCTGCTACAACTGGACGGCAAGTTGTCAGTGCGGGAACTGGCCCGGAAGATCGGGCTTTCCACCACGCCTATTCACGAGCGGCTGCGACGGCTGGAATCCACGGGTATTATAGATCATTATGCGGCGGTGCTTAACACGAACCACCTTGGGCAGTTCATTATATTCTTCGTGTACATTACCCTGAAGGAACATGGTTCACGACAGGGTGGCCTGTTTATTGAAAGGATCAGGGCTTTTCCGGAAGTGGTGGAATTTCATGTCATCGGGGGAGAGCATGATATGATGATCAAGGTCATCGTTCCGGATATGGTGTCGTACAGACGGTTTTTTGTGGAAAAGCTGGGGGAGGTGCCGAACGTGGCCCGGCTGCAGAGTGTGATCGTGCTGGATACGTTGAAGAGGGAGAGCAGGATACCTCTATAACATTTGTCAATTATAACTACTTCTCCGGACAGATGCAGGGAAGCGTACCAGATCCTGGCACGCCCCCGCATATATATAGATCATCACACAGATTACCTTGTAGTATATCCCCCGTTTGCAAAAATGGTTTGCCCTGTGATCCACCAGCCATCGGTCACTAAGAATTTCACCAGCGGAGCAATGTTCCTGATGTCCGTCAATCCACCCAGGGCAGCGGCTGACTTATGATAAGCTACAGCATCCTCACTTTCCTGTCCGTAGAAGAATGGCGTATCCATTGGGCCGGGCGCTACTGCGGTAACAGAGATGCCCCTTGGGCCAAACTCTTTGGACGCAGCCCGTGTAAAGTGTTCTACCGGGGCTTTCATACCTTCATAGGTGGAATACAGGCCGGTATAAGCAGCCAGTAGAGAAGTCACGATGGTGCATATCTTACCATTGTCGTTCAGCTTTTTACCTGCTTCCTGTATAAAGAAATAAGCCACTTTTGAGTTGATGTCAGACATGCTGTCGTACTCGGACTCCGTGGTATCAATAAAAGGTTTTTTCAATACCTTACCTACCGTATTGATGGCTATATCGATGCCGCCGAATTTTGCAACGGTTTCATCAAAAAGTTTGGTGATGTTCTCCACTTTTGTAAGATCGCCCTGGAACAAAAAGGCGTCAGCCCCCAGTTGCTGTACTTCGGCCAATGTCTGCTCTGCATCAGCCCTGGTGCTTTCACTATTGTAGTGAATAGCGATCCTTCCACCCTGCTTTGCCAACTCGCGGCTTAACAGTCCGCCTAAATTTTTGCCGCCTCCGGCAATAAGCACTACTTTCCCTTTAATGTCATTCCTTGCCATAAATTGTCTGTTTTAAGTTTTTGATGTGGCAAAGGTCTGCATGGCAACCCTGTCTGCTGTGGTGAACTTTTCGGATTCTTTTATTTATCCGGATTTCCCAGTCTCCATTGCTGGGGTGTTTGGCCTACCAGCTTTTTGAAGAATTTGGAAAAATTGGATGGGTCATATGTAAATATCCTGGCGATCTCCGCAATGGAAAGATCTGTTCCAGCCAGCTTTTTTTTTGCCAGCTCAATGATCTTCAGATCATAAAAATGGCAGGGATGATTCCCTGTTTCCTTCTGAACGGTATTGGTCAAATGTTTGTGCGAAACAAACAAAGCGCGGGCAATCTGATCCAGTTTCATAAATTTCGGAGCAACGCCACTCACAACCTCACCAACATGCTTCTCAATAAAAACGAAATAGCTATTGGTGATCTCTTCGCTACGTCTTCTATTCGGATCTTTCATCATTAGTCGTTTAGATATGTATTAATTTCTAATTTATGAAATTAATCACCGGGAAAGAAGAAGAATCCTCTTATATTTTCGCGGCATGCCGCCATCAACAATTTGCGGGTGTGATTATTGAAAAATGGGCGATTGATCGATGAACACCTGATAAAACGCTACCTGAAAGCAGGGGGAATAAAAATACAGGATTACCGGGATTGTTCTGCGGTAGGCAAATAGCTAGATTTATCATAAATAACAATACTACTATGAAACGGATAGGCTTTTTTTGTATCAGCCTGTTTGCGGCATTTACAGCTTGTTCCCAGACCGGTGATATTCTTTCCATTCCCGGCTGGAACAATACAGAAAACAATAAGGTTTATCATTTTTTCCCCGCATCCGGCAGCACGAAACTAGATTATTATGTGATGCCTTTACAAAAAGGCATCAACATGGGAGAACTGGAAAATTGGACGAAACAACAGGCGCAGAAGGATATACAGGCAGCTTCGTGGATGGAGCAAAAAACAGGCGTGAGTCAAAGCCAACGGGGTATATCAAGCTATGTCACTACTGTCAACGATGAAAATAAAAAATCGATAGTAGCCATGTATATAGCTTTCGCAAGACCGGATAAAGCAATCCGTTGGGCCAAGATCCTTTATCCGGCGAATAATTACTCCAAAGCCGATATTGGTACTGCTGTTGCTCATTTTGTGGCACTTGAAAAAAATGAAACAGGACTCGATGATTTTGCCGGCAATAACACACGTGCGCAGGGAAATACCGACAATGAAAATAGCCCGAGCCCTAGTGGTGCGGCTCGTTCATCAGTCATCAAGGGGGTAGTGATGCACCGGGAAACCATGACAGGGTTGGGGGGTATTGCCTATCCTGTATACAGACCATATCTGCTCTTTAATGACGGCACTTTTTATGGTTGGCTAGATACCGACCCTTATGCTATTAATTCCGCCGTTTCACACCGCGAGCAACCCAAAAAATGGGGTACCTGGGCCATGAGTGGCAAAACCATTTCCATACGATGGAATAATGAACAGAAGACCAATGAATGGACTTCAGCCTGGTGGAACTGGGCTGAGCCAGCGGCAAATGGAGATAAAATTACCGGTTCATTTACAGCCATTTCAGGAGTGGGCGGTGGGGCTGGTGGAGGCGGCTATGCCATGTCTTCAAAAAATATCACATTTAATCACAATGGGCAATTTACCTTTCAAAGTGTGGGCGGTGGTGGTTATTCTGGTGTCAGCGGCAGTAACACCGCATGGAGTAGTCGCGACGGTGCCGGGACCTATATACTGGATGGTTACAGCATAGAATTCAGGTACAACAATGGAAAAGTGACCCGAAATTCATTTTATTTCTACGACAATCAAAAGGACATGTTTGGCATAGGAACCGGTGTTTATACAAAAGATGATAAATAATTCAATCATAATTTATTGAATTTATTAGCTCCGGCTGTGAGTATGAGATCATCTGTGGGGCCTCTATAAAGAAAAAGTATAGTGAAAAAATCCCGTCAGTATTTTCTGAAAAGGTTCCCATTGCCAATAATATCCCTGGCCGCGAGGGGATCGTTAATTCTGTTGATAAGCCTTATTTTATCCGGCTGCAGGACAGAACAACCCGCGGCCGTATCTTTTTTTGATCAGTTGCCCTTACCCGATAGTATTGGATTTCACAAAGCCCGGTTTGATGCACAGGGTAAGATACTGCCATGGGTAAGCTTAGATAAGGCCATGGCAATGGAAATGGAATGGTATGCAAAATGTCCTGTTGGAAAAAAAGGATATCCTGTATTCTACTACTCTACTTTTATGCGTGGAAATTACGAGCCGTATAAAACGGAAATTATCCCCTGCACTCAACTTGGAATGGGCATCATATCTTACCTGAAATATTACACTTACACAAAAAAAGCCGACCAGCGCTGGCTGGAGAAAGCAAAATTGATGGGCAAATTCCTGGCGGAGGAATCACTCACGCCCGACAATAACCTTTACCCATTATTTCCACGCTCAACAGGCGCTGCTGCTGTATTACCTATAAAAGAGAGTTCACAGGTAGATCTGGATTATGGCATCAATATTATAGAACCTGATAAGGGAGGTATTGCAGGGTATGCATGGATGTTGTTGTACGAAACCGATGGCAACGGGAAATGGATGCAGCTGGCAGTGCATACGGCAGATGTGCTGGTGAAGAACATGCGGAAGGGGGATGCCTGGCATGCGCCATGGCCTTTTCGGGTTGACTTTGTAACAGGTGCGCTTTGGGGTGAGCGGAATTCGAATATGGTATATATCCTTCGGCTGTTTGATAAACTGATCGAACACGGGCACAACGAATTCGCGTCGCCGCGCAAACAGTTGTGGGACTGGATCATAAATTTTCAAATGAGGGTCCCTGACACAAGACAGGAAACGATGTGGGTAATGTTTTTTGAGGATAAGGATAAATTTGACAACCGTTCGTCCTGGGCGCCAATGGAAATGGCCCGATACCTGATCGAGAAAAAAGAAGCGCTTGCCCCCGATTGGAAGCAACTGGCGGAGAAGTGCATAAAATTTGCCGTTGATCATTTTACACTTAAAGCCCCTGGCGGCGCTATGCTGATGGTGGAGCAGGACGATGATTTTGGACCCTGGGGTGGGGTTTGTTCAAAGCTGGGGGGTGTATCGGCTCTCTTTTATGCGGCTGGCGGGGGTGAGAAATATAAGGAGATGGCATTGCGCAACCTGAACTGGATGACTTATTTTGTTGATGATGACGGCTGCCCGGCTGCTATGTATGCGGCTGGTAAGGCGGGACGCGGCGGATGGCAGGAAGATGCCCACACAGATAAACTGCATAACTATATAGATGCCCTTATTGCGGCACCGGCGCTCTTCGCGGATCAGAAATAAACGGTATAACTGTTTCCCAAAGGATTGACAGTCAGATTGTGCGGGCGATAGGAGTCGAACCTACATGCCTTACGGCGCTAGATCCTAAGTCTAGTGCGTCTGCCAATTTCGCCACGCCCGCGGATTTATTTTTCCCTTTCCCGGCCTGACGGGGGCCAGGGTTTAAAGGCGTGCGAAGCTACGGCTTTTTTTTGTAAATTCGTAAGGTATGGAAATGGAAACTGTTGCTGCAACACCGAAATATAATCTTACTGAAGAACAGGAGAAGAAATTGATCCTGAGGGAATACCGTGCCTTGCTCCGTAGTCTTAAACCCAAATTGAAGACAGGCGATAAAGAATTCCTCCGCATAGCTTTCGAAATGGCCGCAGAGGCCCACAAGACCATGCGTCGTAAAAGCGGTGAGCCTTATATCCTTCATCCCCTTGCTGTCGCCCGTATCTGTTCTGAGGAGATCGGGTTGGGAGTCCGCAGCACCATCTGCGCCCTTTTGCACGATACGGTGGAAGATACGGATATTACCCTGGAAGACATTGAAAGAGAGTTCAGTAGCGAGATTGCCCGCATCGTGGACGGACTTACCAAGATATCCAACGTCATCGACGTCAATGCGTCCCGTCAGGCGGAAAATTTCAAAAAGATCCTTCTTACCCTTACGGATGACCCCCGGGTCATCCTGATCAAACTGGCTGACCGGCTGCACAATATGCGTACCCTGGACAGCATGAAAAGGGAAAAACAGCTGAAGATAGCTTCCGAAACAGTGTACGTATATGCTCCCCTGGCCCACCGTATGGGGTTATACAATATCAAGACGGAGCTGGAAGACCTGGCCATGAAGTACCTGGAGCCAGAGGAATACCGGGAGATTGCCCGCAAGCTGGCGGAAACCAAACGGGAGCGTTCCCGCTATATCAACGAATTTATCAAGCCCCTGAAGGATAAACTGGACAAAGGGGACTTTAGTTTTGATATTTATGGCCGCCCGAAAAGCATTCACTCCATCTGGAATAAAATGCGCAAGAAGGGCGTAGCATTTGAGGAGGTGTACGACCTCTTTGCTATCCGGGTGATCCTGAACTCCCCCCCGGAAAAAGAGAAGGAAGATTGCTGGAAGGTGTATTCCATGATCACGGACGAGTATAACCCTTCTCCGGAGCGTTTGCGGGACTGGTTGAGCAATCCCAAGTCCAATGGGTATGAAGCGCTGCATACTACGGTGATGGGGCCTCAGGGGAAGTGGGTGGAAGTGCAGATCCGGTCCAGGCGGATGAATGAGATCGCGGAAAAAGGCCTGGCTGCCCACTGGAAATACAAGGAGGGGGCTGCCGACGAAAGCCGGTTTGACAAGTGGTTCCAGCAGATACGGGAGGTACTCAATACCCAGGATAATGATTCCATCGATTTCCTCCAGGATTTTAAGACTAGTTTCCTGGCCGAAGAGATCTATGTCTATACACCGAAGGGTGATGTAAAGATGCTGCCTGTGGGGTCCACGGCATTGGATTTTGCCTTTGCCATCCACAGCGCCATCGGTGTGCAGTGCATCGGGGCCAAGGTCAATCATAAGCTGGTGCCTCTCAGCCATAAGCTGCGCAGCGGGGACCAGGTGGAGATCATTACTTCCAGCAAGCAGAAACCCAATGAGGATTGGCTGGCTATCGTGGTGACGGCCAAGGCGAAGAGCAAGATCAAGGATGCGCTGAAGGAAGAGAAGCGAAAGATAGCCGACGAAGGGAAATACGTTGTCCAGCGCAAGCTGGAAAATTTTGGGGCTGCTTACAACCAGCATAATATCGATGTGCTGACGGCCTTTTACAAGCTCAATTCCTCCCTGGACTTCTTCTACCAGGTGTCGGTGCGCAACATCGATCTGAAAGAGCTGAAGGAATTCCAATTATTGGGCGACAGGCTTGAACCGCCCCGTCCGGTGAAGCCCCTGACGACAGACCTGAAACCAAGCGAAGGGGCAGCATCCGCCGTCCCCCGGAAAGACACGGAATTGATCATTTTTGGGGAAAGCAGCGACCGGATCGTATACACCCTTGCCAATTGTTGCAAGCCTATCCCGGGTGATGACGTATTCGGATTTGTTTCCATAGGGAAAGGGCTTACCATTCATCGTACCAATTGCCCTAATGCCGCCAAACTGATGGCCAACTACGGGCATAGGGTGGTAAAGACCAAATGGGCCAAGAATAAAGAGATTTCGTTCCTCACAGGCGTGCGCATCGTAGGAATGGACGACGTAGGCGTCGTCAATAAGATCACCAACCTTATCTCCGGGGAGCTGAGGATCAACATCAGCGCCATGACCATCGAGGCGAAGGAAGGACTGTTTGAAGGCAATATCAAGATCTATGTTCATGATAAAGAGGAGCTGGAGGAATTGGTCCAGCGGCTCAAGCAGTTGAGCGGCATCCATTCCGTCATCCGGTACGACGCGGAGACGGCCGCCTGAGCGTAGCAATTTCCCGCAATTAATTTCCTTTTACACGTCCGGTACCGTACTTTTGCCGCCTTATTTGAATTATAAACACAACATTGCATGGTTGATGTAATCTTAGGCCTCCAGTGGGGGGATGAAGGAAAGGGAAAGATAGTGGACTATTTTGCTCCCCGCTATGATCTGATCGCACGTTTCCAGGGAGGCCCCAACGCCGGTCATACGCTGTACGTAAAAGACAAAAAGATCGTATTGCACCAGATACCTTCGGGGATCTTTCATGAGAAGACCGTCAACCTCATCGGCAACGGCGTAGTGCTGGACCCGGTGACCCTGAAAAGAGAATGCGAGTCGGTGGCGGCATTTGGCGTGGATTATCATAAGAACCTCTATATTTCCCAGCGGACGCATCTAATACTGCCTACGCACCGGGCGCTGGACAAAGCTTCAGAAGTGTCAAAAGGACAGGAAAAGATCGGTTCTACGCTGAAAGGCATCGGTCCGGCCTATATGGATAAGACAGGACGCAATGGCCTTCGGGTGGGCGATCTGCTGGACAAGAGTTTTACCACGCAATATATCAAGCTGCGGCTTAAACATCAGCGGCTGTTGGATAGCCTCAATTTCCATGAGGACATATCCGCATGGGAAGAAGAGTTCTTTGAAGCCCTGGAATTTATGCGGCAGTTCAAGATCGTCAACGGAGAATATTTTATCAACGACAAGATCGCCCAGGGTAAGAGCGTTCTTGCGGAGGGAGCGCAGGGGAGCATGCTGGACGTAGATTTTGGTACTTTCCCCTTTGTCACTTCTTCCAACACCATTTCGGCAGGTGTCTGCACGGGGCTGGGCATCGCTCCACAAAAGATCAGGGATGTCATCGGCGTCAGCAAGGCTTACTGTACCCGGGTAGGCAGCGGTCCTTTTCCCACGGAACTGGAAGATGCCACAGGAGAAGAGCTCAGGAAAGTGGGCAGTGAATTCGGCGCCACCACAGGCCGGCCCCGGCGCTGCGGATGGATCGACGGCGTTGCCTTGAAGTTCGCCTGCATGATCAATGGCGTCACAAAAATAGTTATGACCAAGGCGGACGTCCTGGACGGGTTCGGAGAGCTGAAAGTGTGCACGGCCTATAAGATAGGGGATACGACCACCAGCGAAATCCCCTTCCAAATGAATCGGTTACAAATCGACCCCGTTCTGGAGTCATTTCCCGGCTGGAAATCGGACATAACTTCTTTGAAAAAATATGATAACTTGCCTGAGAAGATGAAGGAATATGTTCAGTTTATCAATAAGTTCCTGGGAGTGGAAATTGCATATATTTCCAACGGCCCGGGGAGGGATCAACTTATTGAAACCACCTAAAAAAATAGTAGAAAAAAAATTTGGCGAATTAAAAACTTAGCCGAAAATTTACACACATAATCTTATTGGAATATGGCAGCAAAATCTGATAAGGAGGGAAAGGGTTCAAAGAAATCCGCGCCTCAGACACCAAAGGAAACTCCGGAAAAAGCTTCCCCCAAATCCAAGAAACCAGCGGATGACGAGGAAGATGACGATAACGACGATGATACGGATGATACCCCGAAGGCGTCCCGTGGGAAGGCTTCCAAGGCTTCTGCTTCTACAAAGAGTAAGAAGGATGACGATGACGACGATGATGATGACTATGGCGAGGATGAAGTAGACGAATGGGAAAAGGTAGAGGAGGAGGAAGAATGGGACCCCGACTTCGATGAGTTCGACATCCCCAAATCAAAAACAAAAAAGAGCACGGGCGGCAGCACCTCCAAGAAAGGCAAAGCCGGCGACGACGACGATCTGGGGCTTGACGAAGACTTTAAAGATCTGGATCTTTTCGGCGAACGGGGCTTTGACGAAGAGGAAGATGATTTTTAACGGGCATGCAACCACGCACTTTTGTTACATTCCCTATAACAGACCTTCCACGGATAAAAATACAGATGTTGAACTGGGCTTCCCGGTTCAACATTTTTGCTTTTCTGGACAATCAGGGCTATGAACTTCCTCTTCATAGCGTAGAGGGTATCCTTGCTGTAGGGGCAGCGGATCATATCCAGACAGCCGCGGGGCATGCTTTTGATGATCTCCGGGATTTTGCCGGCCGTCACCAGGACTGGCTCTTTGGTCATTTTGCGTATGACCTGGTGAGAGAGACAGAACCATTTGACGCCGATGCAGAGCCGGGCGGGTCTTTACACAGAAAGACCAATCCCGTTGGATTCCCCGACCTGTTCTTTTTTGTTCCGGATACCATTGTCGAATTAAAAGAAGAAAGCCTCCGTATCGGGTCGTTAAAGGATAACCACCGGGAGATCTTTGAGGAGATATCAGGGATGGCGGGAGATATACCGGAAAGTCAGACAGAAGGCCTGGCGCTTCAACCGGCTGTCTCCAGGGAGGAATATCTGGATACGATCAGGGCCCTTCAGCAGCACATTCTCCGGGGAGATGCCTATGAGATCAATTTCTGTCAGGAATTCTACAGCCATCTTGCTCAAATCGACCCATTGTATATCTGGCTGTCCCTTTCCAGGACTTCTCCCAATCCATTTTCCGCCTTTTACCGTCTGGATGAAAGGTACCTGCTGTGCGCCAGCCCGGAAAGATATCTCCGGCGCGAGGGCGACACGCTGATCTCCCAGCCTATAAAGGGGACGGCCCCCCGGGTGCCGGGCAACCCCCAGGCGGATGAGGCTGCCGGCAACGGATTACGCGCAAGCGCCAAGGACCGCAGCGAGAATGTAATGGTGGTCGACCTGGTGCGGAATGACCTGTCCAGGATCTGTCTCCCCGGCACGGTGCGTGTAAAGGAGCTTTTTGGCATCTACAGCTTTCCGCAGGTGTTCCAGATGACAAGCACCATTGAAGGGGAATTACCCCCGGAAACCAGCTTTATAGAGGCTATAAAGGCCACTTTCCCCATGGGGTCCATGACGGGGGCGCCAAAGAAAAGGGTCGTACAGTTGATAGACCACTATGAACGTACTTCCAGAGGACTTTTTTCAGGAGCGTTAGGGTATGTCACCCCCGCAGGAGATTTTGACTTCAATGTAGTTATAAGAAGCCTGTTCTACAACCAAAAGGACCATTACCTGTCTTATCAGGTGGGCTCGGGTATTACTTTTTATAGCGATCCACAGCAGGAATATGAAGAATGCCTGGTAAAGGCGGAGGGTATAAGAAGGGCGCTGGACCCTCAGACCCAGCGCCCAAAGGAATAAATTATTTAACAGCCACGCCGGCGCTGTTCATCAGCTGTTGCACCGACTCATTCAGGATCTGATACTTATTGGCAGCAAATAAAGACATTTTATCTACCGGCAGCTTTAGCTCGTATGTGTTATTACTGCTGGCCATCACCTTGTCGAAGTTCGGGTTATAACGGGAGAATTCGGCGATATCCATGACGACGTAGCGAGCGATGATATTTGAACAGTATTTGCCGGAAATGGATACTGTCTCGGCGTTGTCCATCTCTTCCGGGGTCAGTTTACGGACAGAAGCGTAGATGGATGAACCAGGCAACTGCTCTACAGCCTCATCCCGGGTCAGGGTAGTGATACTGCCTTGGCCATCGAAAGTATATTGTGTGCCGATGAATTTCTTGACGTGTATCCGGGATTCCGTCGGCAGATAGTACTGCAGGTTCCAAAAATCACGGCTCCCGCTGCGCCGGATAGCGTGGTAGACATTGGCGGTGCCTCCGTTGTATGCAGCGATTACCAGCAGCCAGTCGCCCAACTGGCCATAAAGGTCACGCAGATACAGGGCTGCCGCCCGGGTGGATTTGTAATAATTCTTCCGTTCGTCATTGTTCTTCGAAACCTTCAGGCCCAGGTCCCGGGCCGTCTGGGGCATCAGCTGCCAGGGGCCTACGGCGCCTACCTTGCTACGGGCTGTACTTTTTAAGTTGGATTCGATAACCGCCAGGTATTTCAATTCTTTTGGCAGGCCATATTGGGTCAAGATGTTCTCAATCAGGTTGAAATAGACCTTGCCGGTAGTACGGACCTCCTGTAAGTCATCCCAGTTTTCCTTAATATAGTCCTGGATAAAACTGAGTGCTTTGGGGTTTAACCGTACACCATTACTGCTGCCCACAGAGGCGGCGATAAACAACTCTTTATAGAGGTCATTTTGGGAATTGGAGCCTTCGGCGGCGGAAACTTCGGTAATTTTTACTACAACCCGCTCAGTATCAATAGCATTATGGATAACGGGTGTCACAGCGCCCAAGGCACCGGGCGTGTCTGGGAAAGTAGGGTACATCCATCCTGAACTGATAACCATGATGGTGGCGCCCAACAATAAAAGTCTTTTGTTGTTCATGTCCAACGCTTTAAAAGATGGTAAACTACCAAAAACGGTGTCTACAATCTTTCATAGGACCGGAATACGGGAGATTGTTGCTGGCGTCGTCAACGGATTAGGTGAAGAACGCCCGGCCCATGGGCGGCCGAATTGAGTTTAGTCGGTTAACTGCTCGCTTTTCGATCTCTCAGTCGCATAGAGTAGGATTTTCGTAGGACTTATATTGTTGCATTATCAGATGCGAGAACTGCAGCAAAGGTAACTCTTTAAATCGAGAAGTCATAGCCTGCATACCAAAAGGCATGCCATTTGTGTGGGTAAAAAGTGGGATAGAAATACCGGGAATTCCGACCAGATTTGCATAAACCGTATAGATATCAGCGAGATACATCGCAATCGGGTCGTCCATCTTCTCTCCGATGGGAAAAGCGGTAGTGGGGGAGGTAGGGAGGACAATTATATCGAAGTCTTTAAATATCAGATCTGTACGATCGACCAGCATTTTTCTTACCTGCTGGGCTTTTGTAAAATAGGCGTCGTAATAACCCGCGCTTAAAACAAAGGTTCCCAATAAAATACGTCGTTTGACCTCAGTGCCGAAGCCTTCGGAACGCGTCCGTTTGTAAAATTCTGTTAATTCAAGGTCCGGGTCCTGGGTCCGGTAGCCGTATTTTACTCCATCAAACCGGGCCAGGTTGGAAGAGGCTTCGGCTGTCGTGAGAACATAGTAGGCGGGGACAATGTAGTCGAGAAGGTCGAAATCCACGGCTTCCACCGTATGACCTTCATTTCGGAGCCCTTCCAGGCAGTCCAGCAAGGTATCCCTGATCTCGGGGTCCAGGCCGGGATGGGTAAGGGCTTCCTTAAAATAAGCGATACGGTACTTTTTATCCGGCTCTCCGGTGAGATCCGGGAAGGTTGCCGATCTGCCTTTTGCGACGGTGCTGTCAAAGTCGTCCTCTCCGGCGATCACATCCAGCACCCGGGCTACATCCGGCGTTGTGCGACCGAAGATCCCGATCTGGTCGAAGGATGAGGCATAGGCGATAAGCCCATAGCGGGACACCCTGCCATAGGTGGGTTTGAGCCCCAGGATACCGCAGAAGTCGGCCGGCTGTCTAACGGAACCACCTGTATCGCTGCCAAGGCTGACCATGCAAAGACCTGCCTGTACAGCTACGGCCGACCCGCCGGAAGATCCTCCGGGTACACGATTCAGGTCACGGGCATTCAACACCTTTCCATAGGCAGAATTCTCGTTGGTGGAGCCCATGGCGAATTCGTCGCAATTGAGGTGTCCGATGAGGATGGCATCCTCCCGGATCAGCTTATCCACCGCCGTGGCGTTATAGATGGAGGTAAAATCTTTCAGGATGCGGCTGGCCGCTGTCAACGGATGGTCTTTATAAGCAATGACGTCCTTCAGACCGATGACTACGCCGTGCAGACGGCCGGGCTTTTCTCCTGCCCGTCTTTTTGCATCCAGGGCGCGGGCCCTTTCCAGGGCTTCTTCCCCGTATACCTGGACATAGGCATTCAGATGCCTGCCGGCTTCGATCCTGTCAAGATAGTGCCTGACAGCATCCTCACAGGTACACACCTTTTCCGATAAGGCCTGATGATAGTCTTGTATTGAATGAAATGTAAACAAAAGAAGTTACGATCTCTGTATCGATGAAACAAAGCTCGGACGACAATCGCGGTGAAAGAACAATTAGTGCTGAGTAGTGGTAGGGCCGGCGGGAGCCTTGTTGTCCTTTTCGTTCATTCCCTCTTCCAGCTCTTTCTTTACGTTGTTCTTGGCATCGTTGAATTCGCGGATCCCACGACCCAGACCACGCATGAATTCGGGGATTTTACGACCGCCAAACAATACCAGCACTGCCAGAATGATCAGGAACCACTCACTTCCACCAGGCATCGAAATCAGAAAATTGGTAAACATAATAAAGGTCTTTATTTGTGCACCGGGTATGGTTTTCCCGAAAAATAACCCATCCCCGGTGCACGTCTGATGATGGGATCTTCGGAGGAGCTGCTTCGACACGCTCCTTCTCGATCGTAACCTTCGCTTTCGCTCGATTACAGCCAGTGGAACTGTGTTCCACTAAATGTCGAACGTCAAAGTTAACTCTTTATGAATTGATATCGACTTTTTGAGAGGATAATTAACAAGGGGATATCAAAAAAAAGCCGGCCCCATTGGAACCGGCTCTTTTTGAGTATTTTATAGGGCTTATTCAGCCGCCATTCTCTTTTCCTTGATACGGGCGCTCTTACCGCTGCGGGTGCGCTGAAAATACAGTTTGGCACGACGTACACGTCCTACTTTATGCAGCTCGATAGACTCGATATTGGGGGAGAAAAGGGGGAAGGTCCTTTCTACACCCACACCATCGGAGATCTTCCGTACAGTGAAGGTGGCTGTGTGGCCTGTACCCTGACGTTTGATAACGTCTCCCTTGAAGCCCTGGATACGCTCCTTATTACCTTCGATAATTTTATAGTTGACAGTGATGTTATCACCGGCTTTGAACTTCGGGAACTCTCTTTTTCCTGTCAGTTGCTCGTGTACAAAAGCTACAGCAGCGTTCATAAAAATCTTTTTAAAGGATTGCAAAGGTAAATAAGATTCCGGTAAAAAACAAAGTTTTTTACCGATTATCGTGCGACATTCACGGCCCGTTTTTCCCGGATCACAGTTACCTTGATCTGGCCGGGATAGGTCATTTCGGTCTGTATCTTCTGGGCGATCTCAAAGCTCAGCTTGTCACTGTCCATATCAGTGACTTTGTCGGCCTCCACGATCACTCGCAGCTCACGACCGGCCTGGATAGCATAGGCTTTTTCAACACCTTGATAGCCAAGGGCCAGGCTTTCCAGATCCTTGATTCGTTGCAGATACTGCTGCATGATTTCCCTCCGGGCGCCGGGGCGGGCGCCGCTGATGGCGTCGCAGGCCTGTATGATCGGGGCAATGACATACTGCATTTCCACCTCATCATGGTGGGCGCCGATGGCATTGACCACAGCTGGGTTCTCCCCATATTTTTCAGCCAGCTTCATCCCCAGAAGGGCATGGCTCAATTCAGTTTCTTCATCTGGCACCTTGCCAATGTCATGTAATAATCCCGCCCGTTTGGCCAGTTTGGGGTTCATCCCCAGTTCGGCCGCCATGATGCCGCATAGGTTTGCTACTTCCCGGCTGTGCATCAGGAGGTTTTGCCCATAAGAGCTACGGAACCGCATCTTACCTACGATCCTCACCAGTTCCTTATGCAGGCCATGGATACCCAGCTCTATGACAGTACGCTCCCCTATCTCCATCACCTGCTCTTCTATTTGTTTGCGGGTCTTTTCCACAATCTCCTCGATACGGGCAGGGTGGATACGCCCATCCGCTACCAGCCGCTGAAGGGACAAACGGGCGATTTCCCTGCGGAGAGGGTCGAAAGAGGAGAGTACGATTGCCTCGGGGGTATCATCCACGATGAGATCCACACCGGTGGCTGCCTCGATGGCCCGGATATTACGGCCTTCACGACCGATGATCTGTCCTTTTATCTCGTCGCTTTCCAGGTTGAATACGGTGATGGAGTTCTCGATGGCTTGCTCAGCTGCTGTCCGCTGGATACTCTGGATGATGATCTTTCTGGCCTCCTTATTGGCCTTTTGCTTGGCATCGTCGATGATCTCCTGCTGCAGGGCCAGCGCACGTGTCTGGGCCTCCTGTCTGAGGCTTTCCACCAGCTGTGACTTGGCTTCTTCCGCCGTAAGTCCCGCGATCTTTTCCAGACGGCGGATATGCTCTTCCTGGTGTTTTTCCAGTTCGGTCCGCTTGAGGTTTACCACCTCTATCTGGCGGTTGAGATTCTCTTTTATGACGTCATTGTCCTTGGCCTGCTTGTCCAGGTTCTCCAGCTTCTGGTTCATGCTCTGCTCTTTCTGCCGGATCCGGGTTTCTCCGTCATTCAGCTTGCGATTACGCTCCAGGACGTCCTTATCGTGTTCTGCCTTTAATTGGACGAATTTTTCCTTGGCTTCCAGTAATTTCTCCTTTTTTAGGTTTTCCGACGTGACCTGGGCGTCTGCGACGATCTTTTTGGCCTGAGCCTGGGCCTCTTCCAGCTTTTGCTGGGTGTTTTTAGCATAAACGATCTTGCCTATTACAAAACCGACTACCAATGCGACAATTCCCGCTATGATGGTATATAACATTGAATCTTGAATTTAAAATGTTCACAATCATATATTTCTTATTCAGGTTCATGATTGCATGAAAATGTGTTAGTTGGCGAAGATAGGGAAATAGCATCAAAATTATCCACACTGGCGCGGGTTTCCGCCGAACGGGCCGGGGGGTGTTTGGCCTTCCGGCAGGTCACAACGACTTATCCAGCTGCTGTTCGATCCGGCCGAGGGTTTCCAGCAACGAGGGAGGCAGTCCGGACTCCTGTCCGGAGGACACCTGGGTAGCATACCATAACAGGACCATGGCTATATAATCCTGCATATCCTTTCCTGCAAACTCGGTCTTGAAGGCGATGATCTTGTCATTGATCGTCTTCAAAGTCTTGCGGACCAGCTCTTCGTCCTTGGGATCTATCTTTATCCGGTAGCTGCGATCGCCTATCACAACATTTATTGGTATCAATTCTTGCATTATTCGAATACTTGTTTTATATTTATCCACACCTTATACACAGAGGACCCGATCTGAGCGAAGGTAATTCCAATTTTTCTCAATCTTCATTCATTCATACCTAATAAAAACAAAACTTTTGCTCACCAATACCCTATCTAAAAACTACGAAAGCCATGTTCTTAAAAGTCAAATCCCCCGTATTTATCGACAGGTTGACATTTATGGTCGACCAACCTCAAAAATGCCTCCTGAAAGCCGTCCTGAAAGATGATACCGGTATCGTCTGCGGGGCCATGGAGACAGAAATGGAAAAAGATCAGCAGGAGCTGTACTGGGGCGGTCTCAACGATCTGCCATATGGAGTGTATACCCTCGAGGTTTCGCAAGGTAAGGATGAAATGAAAGTGCGCCTGGTCAAGAGAGTTTGAAGGACATTATTCTCCCAGGAGTGCAATACACCGGTCGATCTCCCGGATGTACTGGTTAAGTCTTTTTTCCAGGACTGCCTTTTCCGCGAGCGGCATCTCTCCTTTTTTGGCTTTTAGGATTTCTACCTGCTGTCGTAATTGCTCTACCTGCTCTGTCCGATGACTTTCCGACTGTTGTAACTGGAGTAGCTCTTCTTTCAATCTGCTGTTTTCCTTCAAGAGGGTTTCCCGCTGCCTGAGCACCTGCTGCAGCTTGTCATGTATGCGTTTTACCTGTAGTTCGAGTTCCTCCATGAAATTGTATCGAGCTCTTTTTTGATCAGCACATTTCGTGCTATTTCCGTATTTCCGCCTGTAATTCTTTCTCCAGTGCCCCCATAATACGGCTGACCATCCCGTCGATCTCCTTGTCTGTCAAGGTTTTTTCCTCGTCCAGGAAGGTAAAGCTGACAGCCAGCGATTTTTTATCCGCCCCCAGCTTTTCACTTTGAAAGATATCAAAAAGCTTTATTTCCCGGAGTTTTTCCACCCTGGCGTTCTGGATGGCTTTTTCCACTTTTTCGAAAGTGAGGGTCTTTGCCACGATCATGGCCAGATCCCTTTGCACAGGCAGCTGTCTGGGCAGCTCTCTGAAGGTGATGTCCTTGCCTGAGGCGAGGCTCAGCAGTTCCTTCCAGCGGACATCGGCAAAATACAGGTCTTGTTTGATATCGAACTGTCTGAGCAGGGAAGGGTTGACCCGTCCTGCCTCTACAATAACCTCTCCTTTTATTGCAATTGAAAGTCCCGCGGCAAACTTTGGTGACCGCAGGGGCTCCCAGGCCGGCACTGTCAGACCCACCAGTTGGAATATCCTGTCACAAAGCGTTTTTATGTAATAAAAATCTGCATGGGGCCCCTTGCCTTTCCAGCTGTCGTCATACAGCTGCCCTGTGACAAACAGCGCAAGATGGGGCTCCTCTCTATACTGGCCGACCCCGCTGGTGTGATAAGTCTTACCGAACTCGAACATCCGGAGATTGGTGTTCTTCCGATTGATATTATGCGCAATGGATTCCAATCCTGTCTCCAGCAGCGAAGGGCGCATGATATTCAGCTCGGCGCTGAGATTATTTATCATTTTTACCACTGTCTCCAGTTCGTCCCGGGTGTAGTAGGCGCTGTTGGTGATGGAGTTGGTAAGGATCTCGTTAAAACCCTGACCTACCAGCCAGGCCGACACGGAAGACTGCCAGGCAGCAGCGCTCCTGCCCTTCTCCACGGAAGGGGAGATGGTGATATTGGAAGGGATGACGATGTTATCCAGCCCGTCGATGCGCATGATCTCTTCCACGAGGTCTGCCGGAAGACTGACATCCGGCTTGTGCCAGGGTACGGCGACATGGATATCGTCGATGCCTTCCTTAATGATCTCAAAGCCCAGGCTCAGCAAGATGTTCTTTATGGTGTCGGGATGATAGTTCTTACCGCTGAGCTTTTTGAGATAGTGGTGTTTCAGGATCACCTGGGTTTTGTTCCTGGGATCGGGGTAAACATCCACTACTTCCGAAGCGATCTCTCCGCCAGCCAGTTCTTTTATCAGGAGGGCAGTCCGTTTAAGTACCGTGATCGTCCCTGAAATATCCATCCCTTTTTCGTAGTGGGTGGCGGCATCTGTCCGCAAGCCATACCGGAAAGAGGTCTTTCGTATGTCGATGGGGTTGAACCAGGCGCTTTCCAGGAAAATGTCTTTCGTATCGTCCTTTATCCCGCTGTTCAGCCCTCCAAAGACGCCTGCTATGGCCACGGGCCCTTTCGCATCGGCGATCATCAGGTCTTCCGAAGATAATTTGCGTTCTTTTTCATCCAGGGTAACAAAAGGAGTGCCTCCGGGAAAATTCTTTACGATGATTCTACCCCCCTCGATGGCGTGGAGATCGAAGGCATGGAGGGGCTGTCCCATCTCATGCAGGACGTAGTTGGTGATGTCGACGATATTATTGATGACCCGGATACCGATGGCCTTTAGCCTGTCCTGCATCCATTGGGGGGACGGCTTAATGGTAATGCCTTTGATACTGACGCCGGAATAGCGCTCACAACCCCTGGTATTTTCGATGCTTACGGTGATGGGAAGGCTATTATTGTCCGTTTTGAAAGCGTTCGTGGAAGGCTGTTTTGCACGATATTCCTTATTCTCATGCAGACTGAGCCACGCGCAGACGTCCCGGGCCACGCCCAGGTGGCTCATGGCGTCCATATGGTTAGGGGTAAGCCCGATCTCTATTATATGATCCGTATAGGGATGGAAGAAGTCGGCTGCTTTTGTGCCTGTCCTGGCCGTGGGAGGCAGCACAAGAATGCCTGCATGGCTTTCGCCCAGACCGATCTCATCTTCGGCACAGATCATTCCATGGCTTTCCACACCCCTAATTTTTGCCACTTTCATGGTAACAGGGTCGCCCTTAATAGGGTAGATGGTCGCACCGATAGGGGCTACCACTACCTTTTGCCCTGCCGCCACATTGGAGGCCCCGCAAACGATGGACAGGGGTTCGGGATCCCCCACGTTAACTTTTGTCAGCTTTAGCTTATCGGCATTGGGGTGAGGGGCCGTCTCCAGCACTTCCCCGATGACCAGTCCTTTCAATCCGCCTTTTACCGACTCGTACTTTTCCAGGCTTTCGACTTCCAGCCCGACAGAGGTGAGTATCCTGGACAGTTTTTCCGGATCGATCTTTACCGGAAGGTATTCGGACAGCCAATTATAGCTAATGGTCATATTTTTTTCCGTTGAACGGCAAAGATAACGGTTTAGGTTTGCGCCCCAAACGGACCGGAGGTTCGTTGTCGAAAGGACAGATATTTTGGAAATATTTCCCTGATAATTACGTTTTTAGGTTAGATTAGGCCAAAAAGGGGGGATATGGGCCGGCCGGGAGCCAAAGTGATAATCAAATGTTAATAGTTTTACATTCAGTTTACTTAGCATAGATCGTGCAGTCCTATATACGTAACTTATGTATTGCTCCTTTAAATTCTGGTTTATGAAAAAGCACCTATACATTTTTGCCTTGCTGGGTTTTTCGGCTTTAACTGCCTGCGGCCCTACTTATGTGGTTCAACAACCGGCCCCTCCTCCCCCGGTGGTGGCGGAACCGGCCCCTGCTCCTTATCAGCCCCAGCCTGAGCCGCCTGTGGCGACTTATCAGTCCTTTTATGACGACCTGAGCCCCTACGGGCAATGGATAGATGATCCGAATTATGGATATGTCTGGCTGCCGAATGCAGGTCCTGACTTCAAACCTTATGCTACCAATGGTCACTGGGTATATACCGAAGACGGCTGGACCTGGGCATCCGACTATTCCTGGGGTTGGGCTCCCTTCCACTATGGCCGCTGGTTCTTTGCGAACGGCTATGGCTGGATGTGGGTCCCCGGTAATGAATGGGCTCCTGCCTGGGTGACCTGGAGGAACAGCGATCAGTATTATGGCTGGGCTCCCATGGAACCCGGTGTCAGTATCAATATGTCTTTTGGCGGCGGCTACAATCCTCCTTCTCATTACTGGTGTTTTGTACCCCATCAGTATGTAGGCAGCCCCTATGTACGGAATTACTATGTCAACGAGTCGAGGAATGTAACGATCATCAACAATACCACGATCATCAATAATACCACCATCATCAACAATGGTACGCGTACCCGGAGTGTGAACTATGGCCGCGGCCCCGATCCGAATGAAGTGGGAAGATATTCGAATACCACTGTCCGTCCCCTGCCTGTCCGGACGACCAACAGGCCTGGTCAGATGGTGAATAACAATGGAATGGACATTTACCGTCCCCGGGTAAACGAAGGTCCCCGGAACAATGCCGGCTACGTCGGTTCGTCCAGGCCTGTACCTACCCGGGTGACCCGTCTGGATAATGTCAGGCCGGTGAATACGACGGTTTATGACAACGCCCGGCCTCAGTACGGCAATGGGAACACTCCCGTGAACAGCCGCCCTGTCTCCAACTTCCCCACGCAGCCTGCTCAACAGCCATCTCAGCCCGCGGTGCGTCCGGAAAGACCGTTTGAGCGTCCTGTACAACAGCCTGCACAGCCGGCAACACAGCCGTCACAACCCGTGAACCAGCCTGTGGTAAGACCCTTTGTACCAACACGACCCGTACAGCAGCCTGCTCAACCTGTGGGGCAACAACCGGCACAGCCTGTACAGCAGCAGCCGTTTCAGCCCATGACGCGTCCGGAAAGGCCGTTTGAACGCCCTGTACAACAGCCGTCTCAGCCTGCACAGCAGCCGTCTCAGCCCGTAATAAGGCCTTTTATGCCAACACGGCCTGCCATACAGCCCCGCACGCCTGTACAGCAACAAGCGACCCAGCCTGCACAGCAGCCATTCCAGCCGTCAAGCCGTCCCGTATTTACAAGGCCTGCGGCCCCGCCACAGCAAACCCCTGCTGTACAACAGGCCCGGCCAGTGACCCGCACCGTTACGCCTCCTCCGCCCAAACCGGACGAGGATAAAAGCTCAAGGCCCGTAAGACAATAAGGTTACCTAAAATGATTGTCCCCAGCGTGTTTCAGACCGCTGGGGCCTTTTTTTCCTACCCCCAAAACCCTCAAACTGCATTCTGGTGTTTCCGTGTCCCGGCAAAATATTTTGCCTGAAATCTTTGTGCACAGGAGGTGTGAATTTAAAATGGGAAAAGGCTGAAAACTTTTTTAAATTGTGGATAGCTCATAAGTTAGTGTGTATAACAGGGGGTTACCTGTGGATAAGGCGGTGGATTTTGAAAGGAAAAATATAGAAAAAGAAAAATTTTTTTCGACGGGTTTTTGAGTTCTATATTCGCCCTCCTGACTCAAAGGGATAACATTCTGTTCATACTGCCATAACAATTTCTTAATAACGGACCCGAGTCCGCTGTACAATAAAATGAGGCTGGAACACTAACCCAATGAGCCCGGTCTTCCGAAAGGGAGGATATCTAAAGATTGACGAACCACAGGTTCGTTTCGGGCTGGACACCCTATTTTTTAATTTTTTGGACGGACGAATACATGGATCTTACAAACCTTAATCTCAACAAGGATCGCAGCAAATTCAGGCGCAAGCCCGCTGTGGACCTCAGCACCATGGTGTATGGGAAGATACCTCCCCAGGCAAAAGAGCTGGAAGAAGCCGTACTGGGCGCCATTATGCTGGAAAAAAGCGCTTTTGACACCGTAATTGAGATCCTCAAAGCCGAATGTTTTTATCTGGAAGGGCATCAGCGTATCTATAAAGCTATGCAATCCCTGGCCCAAAAAAGCCAGCCTATCGACATCCTTACGGTAGTGGAAGAACTTAAGGTCCGGGAAGAACTGGAATTGGTGGGTGGTCCATATTATGTGACCAAACTTACCAACTCGGTGGTATCTTCTGCCAACATCGAAACCCATGCCCGTATCATCCTGCAGAAATTTATTCAGCGGGAACTGATCCGCATTAGCGGAGAGATCATCGGTGATGCGTATGAAGACAGCACTGACGTGTTTGATCTGCTGGACGACGCGGAAAGCAAGCTTTTTGAGATCACCAATAACCACCTCCGTAAGAATTTTGACAGCATCGACAGCGTACTGGTCAAAACTATCCAGCGTATCGAGGAATTGCGTAACAAAAAGGATGAGATCTCCGGGGTTCCCAGTGGATTCAGCACGCTGGATAAGATCACCTATGGCTGGCAGCCAACCGACCTTATCATCCTGGCCGCCCGTCCCGCTGTAGGTAAAACGGCTTTTGCGCTCAACCTGGCCCGTAATGCTGCCCTGAATAATATCAGGCCTACGCCGGTGGCCTTTTTCAGCCTGGAAATGAGCTCGGCACAGCTGGTACAACGTATCCTTAGCGCCGAGAGCGAGATCTTTATGGAAAAGATAGCCCGTGGCCGTCTGGAAGACCATGAGATGAAACAGCTGTACAAAAAAGGTATCGACAGACTGGCAAAAGCGCCCATCTTCATCGACGACACGCCTGCTCTCAATATTTTCGAGCTGCGCGCCAAATGCCGTCGTCTGAAGAATAAACATAACATCGGATTTATCATCATCGACTACCTGCAGCTGATGAGTGGGGGCGGCGACAATAAAGGCAATCGGGAACAGGAGATCAGCCAGATCTCACGCGCGCTGAAAGGCCTGGCAAAAGAGCTCCAGGTGCCCATCATCGCCTTGTCCCAGCTGAGCCGTGCCGTAGAGTCCCGCAAGGAAGGGGAGAAGATACCCCAATTGAGTGACCTTCGTGAATCAGGCGCCATCGAACAGGATGCCGACATGGTCATGTTCCTCTACCGTCCGGAATATTACGGTATCACGGCCAATGAAATGGGAGAAAGCAACAAGGGAGAAACCCATGTGAAGATAGCCAAGCACCGTAATGGCTCATTGGATACAGTCAAGCTCCGCGCATTGCTCCATATACAAAAGTTCACCGAATACGGGGAGGATGATTTTGGGGGCATGGGCATGCCTGCCGGCGGCAGCTGGAAACCCGTTCAGGACGATGAGGGCGGCGGCGCCAAATTGTATATCCAGGCAGGCAGCCGTATGAAGGACCTGCCGGTTGACGAGGATGATGTACCGTTCTAATACTTTGTCTGAGGTTCGCTAATTATAAAATAAACAGCCTTCCGGAAGGGAGGCTTTTATTATTTTTTACCATTTTTGCGCCCATGGCGCTACCTTTCTTTTATCTTTCTGAATATCATCCCGGTGACGGGGAACTTATCCTGGATGAAGACAATTCCCGTCATATCGTCCAGGTGCTGCGTATGCAGAAAGGCCAGCAGTTGCAGCTGACAGACGGCCGGGGATGGCTGCTTACCGCCACCATCCAGGACGACCATAAGAAAAAATGTCTGGTCAGGGTAGACGCCTCAACCCATCAACCCCCGCCCCCAGAAAAAGTAACGATAGCCCTTTCCCTGCTGAAGAATGCTTCCCGATTCGAATGGTTCCTGGAAAAGGCGACGGAGATCGGGGTCAGCGGCATCATCCCGCTGCTGTGCGAGCGGACGGAAAAACAACATTTTCGCCAGGACAGGATGCAGAATATCCTGGTAAGCGCCCTTCTTCAATCACAGCAGACCTGGCTGCCCGACCTGTGGACCCCTACCCCCGTGACGCAGCTGATTGAGAAAGCGACCCAGGACCGGCGCTTTATCGCACATTGTCTGGAGGAGAAAAAAGAGCCTTTGAAGGGAGGTGAGGGGCTCGTCCTCATCGGCCCTGAAGGAGATTTTACAAGCAGTGAGATCGGCAGGGCATTAGAGCATGCATTTCTCCCTGTAACTCTGGGCGAAACCCGTCTGCGGACCGAGACGGCGGGTGTGGTTGCAGCAACGCTGATGCGTATGTGTTAATGCTTCTCCCGGGAAGAAACCGTCTTCTTTTTATAACGGCTGTTCAGCAGTTCGACCCCAAAAGCAAAGGCCATGGAGAAATAGATATAGCCCTTATCTATATGTGTATGATGGATAGGGTCCAGCCCTTCAAAGAAAAGACTGAATCCCACCATGAGCAGAAAGGCCAGCGCAAGGATCTTGAGCGTAGGCCGCCGGCTGATAAAATCGGATATTTTCTGGGAAAAGAAGAACATGATGATCATGGCGATGATCACGGCAGTGATCATGACAGCTACCTGGCGGGCGAGTCCCACGGCCGTGATGATGCTGTCGAAGGAAAAGACGGTGTCTACCAGGACGATCTGACTGACAATGGCGCCAAAGGGCTGGGCGGGTTTACCGACGGACTCCAGTTCATGACCGTCACCCTCCAGCTTTTCATGCAGCTCCTTTACAGTCTTGTATAAAAGGAAGAGGCCTCCCGCCAGCATGATCAGGTTGCGTATGCTAAAGCCAAACCCAAATACGGAAAAAAGCTCCCTGTTGCCATTGGCTACCAGCCAACCCAGCCCCAGCAGAAGCAGGCTGCGGATGAGGATACCGGCGATCATCCAGATGCGGCGGGCACTTAGCTGCCGGCCTCTTTCCAGTCTGCCGATGAGGATGGATACGAAAATGACGTTGTCGATGCCTAATACAATTTCAAGAAGCGATAGGGTAAGCAGACTGATCAGAGAATCGATGCTAAAAAGAGGCGCCATAAGTATTCTTGCGTTAAGAGGCCGTAAAAATAAGGCATTGCAGGGAATCGACGCCGGGGGGCGATATGCGAAAAAGCACTGTCGAAACCCGTTGGGGTACAGTTATAATTTCCTGCAGATGCGACCGACGATGAACGGCCCTTCATAGATGAAGCCTGTCCACACCTGTACCAGCGATCCTCCGGCCTCCAGTTTCTCCTTGCCGTCCGCTCCTGTAAAGATCCCTCCCGATGCGATCACCGGCAGTTTGCCACCTGTTTTCTGAGATATGTAACGGATCACTTCGGTCGACCTTTCTTTCAGGGGTGCGCCGCTTAACCCGCCGGCGCCGATGGCTTCCAGCCGGGCGGGCGTGGCGATCAGTTGTTCACGGCTGATAGTGGTATTGGTAGCTACCAGTCCATCCAGCCGGATGTCCATGGCCAATTCCACTACGTCGTCTATCTGCTGCCAGGAAAGATCCGGAGCGATCTTTAGCAGCAGGGGTCTTGGCCGGATATGATGGGCCGCCGCCAACTCAAGGTTCAAGGTCTGGAGCCGGGTCAGGATACCTTGCAGCGCATCCTTTTCCTGCAGCGCCCGCAGACCCGGCGTATTGGGTGAACTGACATTCACTACAAAATAATCCACATAGGCGAAAAGCTCCCTGAAACAAATAATATAATCCTTCCAGGCTTCTTCATTAGGCGTAACCTTGTTCTTGCCGATGTTGCCGCCGATCAGAAGAGGAAAGGGATCATCCTTTCCGGAGGAAGGCGCTGGAGTTTCCCTCCATTGTTTCAGGCGTTGTGCGATGACCTTGACCCCTTCATTATTAAACCCCATCCGATTGATCAACGCCTGGTCCTGCGGCAGACGGAATAATCTTGGTTTATCATTACCGTCCTGTGGCAACGGGGTCACAGTCCCAATCTCTACAAACCCGAATCCGAGGGCGCCCAATTCCTGCAAATACCGGGCATTCTTATCGAAACCTGCTCCCAATCCTACGGGGTTCCTGAAGGTAAGACCAAAGACGTTGCGGTGAAGGGTCGGAGAAGTTTCCGGCCGGCACGCCCAGATCACCAATTGTCTGGACCATCCCCAGCGACAAAGCCCTTTTAACAGGTTCATGGTGAAATAATGGACTTCTTCTGTGGGGAACAGGAACAACAGATTTCGAAAAAACTTATACATTTTGCGAAGATAGCCTCTCAAAGTGAACCTGGAATTCCGTTTTTCGGTTTGAACACAAAATCTTACCTTTGAGATAGACAGTTGCATAAACAACTAAACTAATTTTATGCAGGAAGCATACATCGTTGCCGGGTATCGTTCGGCAGTCGGCAAATCAAAAAGGGGTAAGTTCCGTTTTTACAGACCAGACGACATGGCCATCGATGTCATAAAAGGGGTGTTGGCGTCCGTGCCACAACTGGATGCCAAACTGGTGGATGATGTTATTGTTGGCAATGCCGTGCCGGAGGCAGAGCAGGGGCTTCAGGTAGGACGCATCATTGCCGCACGGGCCGTAGGGATCCACGCCCCCGGGGTCACGGTCAACAGGTATTGCGCCAGCGGTCTGGAAACCATCGCCATTGCCACTGCAAAAATCCGTACAGGCATGGCCGATTGTATCATTGCAGGTGGTACGGAAAGCATGAGCATGGTGCCGACGGCGGGCTGGAAAACAGTGCCTGCCTATTCCATCGCTTCCGAAGACCCCGATTATTTCCTGAATATGGGTCTGACGGCCGAGGCGGTAGCAAAGGAGTTCAAAGTAAGCCGTGAAGATCAGGATCAATTCTCCTATCATTCACATCAGAAAGCGATCAATGCCATCAGGAATGGTTATTTCAAGGATGGGATCCTGCCGTTGCAGGTTGAAGAAGTATACATTGATGAAAAAGGGAAAAAGCAAAAGAGAAGTTTTGTCGTAGATACGGATGAAGGGCCCAGAGAAGATACTTCCCTGGAGGCGCTGGCCAAATTAAAGCCGGTGTTTGCGGCCGGCGGCTGTGTTACGGCCGGCAACTCTTCCCAAACCAGCGATGGCGCCGCTTTTGTCGTCGTCATGGGAGAGAAGATGATGAAGGACCTGGGGTTGACGCCGATAGCAAGATTGGTTGCCTGTGCCAGTGCCGGGGTACATCCCCGTATTATGGGTATCGGCCCCGTAGAGGCAGTGCCAAAAGCGCTAAAGCAGGCAGGCATGAGCCTGGGACAGATAGACCTGGTAGAGCTGAACGAGGCCTTTGCTTCGCAATCGTTGGCTGTGATACGTCAGCTGGGGCTGGACCCAGCCATCGTCAATATCAATGGAGGCGCCATCGCCCTGGGGCACCCGCTGGGCTGTTCTGGCTGCAAGCTGACCATCCAACTCGTGCACGACATGAAAAGATTGAAAAAGAAGTACGGCATTGTTACTGCATGCGTGGGCGGAGGCCAGGGGATCGCGGGTATTATCGAGCGCCTGAATTAATTCTACAAAACTGTCATATTCTGTCTGTCTGTATTACGTCCTTGTACTATAGGGCGCATAAGGGGTACTTTTTAAATTAAAAGCGGGGCTGCCCGTCATTTTTTCACGGAGTCATATCATAAATAGTTTTAACTTGCTTTGTCGTTAAACGCTTGCTGGTCACAGGCGGTACGAGCTGTGGGTGTGTTGTCCTCTACGTCTGTCCGCTGGCGGAAAGGATATATAACCGTAGACAACCTTTTTATCGTGATTTATTGGGATCGCGTTCAACTATTATTATAACCCATGATTCGAGTATTTATTACTGATGATCATGAAATCTATCTGGAGGGATTGGCCCTGCTGTTAGGCAAACAAGAAGGAATCAAAGTCGTTGGGACTGCTTTATCCGGAAAAGATCTGTTATCGAGGCTTAAAGACATAGAGACGGATGTTTTGCTACTGGATGTTTACCTCCCGGATATAGGTGAGGAAGAGCTGTTGCAGAGCATCCGCGCCAGCAGGCCTGACCTGAAGATCATTTACCTCACACTGCTTCGCGGCACCCGTTATATCCATAAGCTCACCCGTCATAACATACAAGGCTATGTATTGAAGAATGTCCTGCTCGATGAGCTGGTGGCAGCCTTGCAGACTGTCCACAATGGCAGCAGCTATTTCAGCAAGGACATCAACATCGGCGACAGGGATGAGGACTTCCGTAACACCATCACTATTGAAGACAAGCAGATCGACGAAATACTGTCCCGCCGGGAGCTGGAAGTGCTCAAGCTCATCTGCAGGGAGTACAGCAACGCTGAAATAGCAGAGAAGCTTTTTCTTAGCGTCAGTACGGTGGAAACACATCGTAAAAACCTGATCGCCAAGCTGGGTGTGAATAATACAGTAGGCCTTGTAAAATTTGCCCTCCGGAACAAGCTCATAGACTGAGACTAAATGATTTCACGTATACACCAAAGATGATTAACTTGAGGTAAGAACCAACAACATCCGTGAAGCGGCCACTACTCCTCTTCTTACTGCTGATCGTTCATTTGGCGCTGCCTGCACAGGTAGACACGGCAGCTATATTCACAGCTTATGAAAAAGGTTTGAGCTTTACCGAAGCGCAGGTGGACTCCATTGGTTACTATGCCGACTTTATCGATAAGACTATCGAAAAGATAAATTTCCCCAGGGCAAAGGTGCTGGCGCTCCGTCTGCACGGCTTCTATTATGAGAATAAGGCGGATTACAAACGGGCCATCGATTATTATCTCCAGACCCTTGATAAGGCCAGAGAGATCGATGATATTGAACACGAGATCAATGCCCTCACCGATCTGGCTGTCATGTACACGGAAATGAAGCAGCCCCGGAAAGCAAAAGAAGTGTACCTGGAATGTGTGGCCCTGAATAAGAAGCGGGGCGACGCCAGCAGTCTGGTCACCAGTTATATCAATCTGGCCCCTCTCTATAATCACCTGGGGATTTATGACAGCGCCCTTATCTTTTTGAATGAAGGGCTGCGCATCGGCAAACCGCTGGAGGACGCGGGAAAGGAGGACCTCTCGAACCTCTATAACAACCTGGGCCAAACCTATTATTTCCTAAAGAATTATGATAAGTCCATCGTGTACTTTGCGGGCAACTACAGGCGTCATCTTTCCGGACATGGGCTCAGCGGTAAAGCCATCCTCTGGTTTGACGTACTTAACCTTGCCGACTCCTATACGCAGGAGGGCGCCCTTGATTCGGCCGGAAAATATGCTGCGCTCGCCATCGGCCTGGCTGACGAACTGAATTCAAGGAGCAAACAATCCGACACCTACCAGGTACTTTCGAAACTTGCGCAGCGCAAGGGCGACTATAAAAAAGCCTATGAGTACCAGTCTAAATGGTATGAACTGGATACTGCCATCGTCAATGGCGAAACCTACAAGGCCATTGCCGAACTGGAGGAAAAGTATGAGGCGAGGCAGCATGAAAATGAGATGCTGCTGCTGCAGGGGGAGATATCCCAGCAAAAATTCCACACCCGCATCATGCTGATCATGAGCATCAGTCTGCTGGCCATCGCCATCCTGGCCGCCATGGCCTTTATCATCAAGAGAAAGGTCAACAGGAAGCTGCAGACGACCAACGACCTGGTCACCCGTCAGAACGAGCGTCTGTCCGAATTGAACTACGAGAAGAATTCCCTCATCAGCATCGTATCTCACGACCTCAGCACACCCTTTGCCAGCATCGGCATGTGGGCCCAGCTGATGCAGGTGGATACAGGCAACCTCTCGACGGAACAAAAGAAAGCCCTTAACCGTATCGAGCAGGCCACGACTTATGGGGAAAAGCTGATCCGCCATATCCTTGACGTGGAGAAAGTCCAGACCAACCAGCATAAACTGCAATTGGAGAATGTCGACCTGCGCATTTTCTCCGAATCCGTCATCGATACATTCCAGCCTGTTGCGGGTAGAAAGAATATCCAGTTACATCTGGAATGCCCAAAAAAGAGCCTCTATTTCCTTAGTGATCGTCAATTGTTGAGCCGGATGCTGGAAAACCTGCTGTCCAATGCCATCAAGTACACAGGCCAAGGGAAGAATGTCTGGATGAGCGTCAGCGAGGAAAAAGATGCCATCAGTATAAAGGTGCGCGACGAAGGTGTGGGTATTGAAAAGGATGAACTACCCCACCTGTTCTCCAAATACAGCAAGATCTCCTCTCAGCCTACCAACGGGGAGCCATCCACCGGGCTCGGTCTTTCCATCGTCAAGCGTATCTGCGAGGAGCTGAATGGTCAGATCAGCTGTGAAAGCCGGCTGGGAGAGGGGTCCATCTTTACGGTGGTCCTGAAAAAGTAATGGACACGTCTGTCCCACATTAATAACTGCTTAACATCTTTTAATGCCCAAAATTTGCCCGGCGGCCGATGCTGGCCTAAATTTGAAACCTTGTAGCAAAAAATTTGGCATTCCCAGACATGAATCGAATTTTATATCTTGTCGTTGTCGCCCTGATGTTTACTTTACCTGCGTGGGCGGGGGATAAAAGGGAAGAGATACCCGGCACCGGCAGTCTTTCGGGAAGGGTCACAGACAAAGGGGGAGCCCCGCTGGCGGCGGCTACAGTCTACATCCCCGACCTGAAGCTTGGGGTCATCACCGACACAGCCGGCTATTATAAATTTACTTCCCTTCCTTCCGGCAGATACCTGATAGAAGTCCATTCCATTGGATACAAGACCTTTACGAGAATAGTAAGCATCAACGGACCTGTCACCCAGGATTTTTCGCTTTCCGATGAATATGTGGAAGAAAGCCCGGTAGTGGTAACGGGTCTTTCCAAAGCCACCCAGATCAAAAGAAGCCCTGTCCCCATCGTAGCCATCAATCATGACTATCTGGTGTCCAATCTGAGCACGAATGCCATTGATGCCATTGCGAAAATTCCCGGCATCAGGGCTGTGACAACGGGGCCAAATGTCTCCAAACCCTTTATCCGGGGCCTGGGTTACAACAGGATACTTACCCTTTACGATGGCATCCGTCAGGAAGGTCAGCAATGGGGGGATGAACACGGCATCGAGGTTGACCAGTACAGTGTGGAAAGAGTGGAAGTGATCAAGGGTCCGGCCAGTCTCAGTTTTGGTTCCGATGCCCTTGCCGGCGTCGTCAATCTTATACCCACGCAGCCTGCTCCTGATGGGAAGGTGTTAGGGAATATCATGCTGGACTACCAATCCAACAACAAGTACCTGGGTGGTTCCGGCTACCTGAGCGGGACCAGGAATGGTTTGGAATGGATGGCGCGTATCTCTCACAAACAGGCGGTGGATTATAAGAATAAGATCGATGGCCGGGTTTTCGGTACGGCTTTTAATGAGACGGATGCCAGCGCTTCCCTGGGTCTTCACCGCAAATGGGGGTATTCTCACCTGGATCTTGTGCTCTTCGACGACCTGCAGGAGATACCCGACGGCAGCCGCGACAGCGCCACCCGGCGTTTCACCCGTCAGATTTATGAGGGGGATGCCGACACCGTCCGTCAGATCGTCAGCGATGCCGACCTGGGCAGCTATCACATTGAGAAATTGCATCAGCATGTGCAGCACTACCGCATTTATTCCGGCAACAGCTTTATCCTGGGAGAATACGGCCGGCTACAGGTGAACCTGGGTTTTCAGCGCAGCATCCGCCGGGAATACAGCCACCCCATCGCCTATAAAACTCCGGGTCTTTATCTGCAACTGAACAGCTATACTTATGATGTCAAATATTTTTTGCCGGAATTTGATGATTGGAATGTGACGGTGGGTTTGAATGGCATGTATCAGCAGAATAACAGCACGGATGGGACGGAGTTTGTCATTCCTTCCTATCATCAGCTGGATATGGGACCCTTCCTGCTGGCCAAACGCAGCTTTGAAAAGCTGGATATCTCCGGAGGGGTCCGTTTTGACACCAGAAGGTTTAACAATGCCGCCCTTTACACCGCCGCTGACCCGGCGACGGGTTTTGATAAGCCGGTGTACGGCGCCGACACGGCAGGGGCTACCCGCCAGTTCTACGATTATAAAAAAACCTTCACCGGGTGGTCGGGCAGCCTGGGCGCCACCTATAACTTCTCCGAACAATTTTCCGTCAAGGCCAATATCGCCCGCGGTTTCCGCGCTCCCAATATCGCGGAGATCTCCGCCAACGGGGTACATCCCGGCACCAATATCTATCAACTCGGCAATCCGGACTTCAAGCCCGAATTCAGCCTGCAGGAAGACCTTGGCCTCGTCTATTCCTCCCGATACGTAGTGGCTACGCTGGATCTGTTCAATAACTTTATATCCAACTATATCTATAACCAGAAACTACAGCGTACGGATGGAACGGATTCCGTGGATATAACGGGGAAGAACACCTATTTTCAATTCGTGTCGTCCCGCGCGCGTCTGTATGGCGGCGAGGTCAGCGTGGACATCCACCCTATAAAAGCCCTGCATTTCGAGAACAGTCTTTCCCTTGTCTACGGGAAGAACGAGGGCGTAAAAGGCAAGCCGCTCAACGATAGCGCGAGGTATCTACCTTTTATCCCTCCTACCCATGGGCTTTCGGAACTGAGATATGAATTCAGCTCCAAATCCTCCCACCTTGTCCATGCGTTCGTGAAAGTGCAAATGGAGTATTATGCGGCGCAGAACCGGGCCTTCCTGGCGTATAATACGGAGACGCCTACGGCGGGATATACGCTTTTTAATGCAGGCATAGGAGGAGGCTTTACCAATAAGAAAGGAAAGACTATTGTCAATGTATATCTGAATGGAGATAATCTTTTTGATAAGGCTTATTATGACCATCTCAGCCGGCTGAAGTATTTCTTATTCTCTCCAACAGACACACATCCAACGCACGGCATCTACAATATGGGGCGGAATATCAGCCTGAAATTGAGCTTTCCGCTGGATTTCAGCATGACAAAAGCTGCCGGATAATCCGGGTGGCCCGGCGGCATACAAAATAATATTGTATTTCGGGCGTTATTTATTTACTAACCCGATGTCATAAACGGGAAAGCCATTCACCGGCGGGTGGGTGGCTTTCAACTTTTTGGGGAGCCCGGATTGTCCCGGTAGTAGTCTTCAGTCTTGTGATCAAAGCTTTTTACGGCTGTCTGTTTGTAGTCAGGATCATAGCTGACAAAAAAATACAGGTAGATCACCCGGCTTAGGCGCATAAGCCAGGGCTGAAGAAAGATGAGCAGGGCGGCGTTCAAACCCATCCACCAGAAAAAGCGGTGGTCCTCGGTAGACAGGCCCACCAGTACCCACCATGCGATAAAGGTAGCCACGGAGAGTGCGAAAGAGAGGGCGTAGCTTACGTACCCTGTGCCATACCAGAAACCTACTTCCAGCTCGAAAGGCTGTCCGCATTCAGGGCACTTTTCAGGCATCTGAAGGGTCTTTTTTAATTTCCAGGGATTGGACTGGGTGAACATATGTCCTCTCCGGCAACGGGGGCATTTCATGGTGAGGATGCTCCAAAGATAATTGGGCTTTTCTTGAATAGGCATGGCGCAAAGGTACAGTTACTCGCGGAAAATGACAGACCGATGCCGGAATATCAGGCATTTTTTATGACCCGCCACAGCGACTGCCAGTCCCCGCCATTGTGTACCTGTGTAATACCGGCGTTCCTGAGTATTTCGATGCCTTCCCGGCAATGGGCGCCGGCGCTGCAGCAGAGGATCACGGGTCTGCGCAGATCTCTGATCCTTGCAATATTTGCTTTGATACGATCGATAGGAATGTTGAGGGCGCCGGGGACATGTCCCTGGTCGAATTCGTAGGCCGTCCGAAGATCGATGACAACACCGCCGTCCCGTAAGGCCTGACGGACACCGGCGTTTCCGCTGATAAGACGGGAAAGGTCAGATAACCAGCTCATATATTTCTCTTGAGGCGGTGCAATTTAATATATTTCAGAAATGTCAGGTGGCCAATCTGGACGGCAATGACAAAACCGTTGAACCCATCTAAAAAACCCGCCCGGAGAAAATAACTGGTGAAGAAGGCCCAGAAAGGGTTGATGACGATCTTGACCCAGTTGACATTTTTTCCTTTCTCAAACAGCAACTGCGCGGAAAGCCGGCTATAACGATTGTTCTTTTCCACATGATCATCATAATTTGAATAGGTATAATGCAGCAGATCTCCGGCGAGCAGACCGACACTTGCATCCTTATCCGGGACCAGGGATTCGTGGACGATGTCAAGGCTCCAGGCGCTCTTTTGCCGGTGAGCCAGGCGGACCTTTCTGTCCGGATACCAGCTGCCATGCCGGATCCACTGTCCGCAGTAATTATTGAGCCGGTTCATCAGGTAGCAATCCTGAGGAAACCCCTGGCTCTTCTCCCGGAGGATGCTTTCGCAAAGTTTTTCGCTCAACAGTTCATCGGCGTCTAAAAACAGGATATGGTCGTGACAGGCCAGCGAGGCGGCGGCATTCTTTTGTGAGCCGTAACCCGAAAAGGCCCGCTGGTGCAGACATCCCCCTAATTGCCGGACAATGGCAGCCGTCCTATCCGTGGAAAAAGAATCCAATACGATGACCTCGTCGGCAACAGGCGTTACCGACTGCATACAGCGTGCTATATTTTTCTCCTCGTTGTAAGTAATAATTACGACGGATAGGGCTGTCATGTAGCTTTTATTGTTGCATATTTCCTTTCGCCGATCTGCTGTCTCCACATGGCGTAATAGAGGCCTTTTTCCTCCAATAGCTCACCATGGGCGCCTGTTTCCACCACCTCTCCCTTTTCCAGCACATAGATCCTGTCTGCATGCATAATGGTAGATAAACGATGCGCGATCAGAATTGTTATCTGATCGCCCCTGGAAGAGATCTCCCGGATGGTACGGGTGATGTCTTCTTCGGTCAGCGAGTCAAGCGCGGATGTAGCTTCGTCAAAGATCAGCAACTTTGGTTTTCTCAGCAACGCCCGGGCAATGGACAAACGTTGTTTCTCGCCGCCGGAAAGTTTAAGCCCCCCCTCCCCGATGAGGGTATCGATGCCTTTCTCGGCGCGTGCCAGCAGGGTCGTACAACTGGCTTTTCCCAGGGCTTCCGTCAGGTCGGCCTCTGTCGCTGCGGGGTTTACGAACAGGAGGTTTTCTTTAATGGTGCCGGCAAACAGCTGGGTGTCCTGGGTGACAAACCCGATCTGTCTACGCAGGTCGTCAAAATCAATGACCGTCTCATCCATCCCATTGTAGAGAATTTTTCCTTCTCTGGGGCGGTAAAGCCCTACTAGTAATTTCATAAGGGTGCTCTTGCCACTGCCGGAAGGGCCGACAAATGCCAATGTCTCGCCCACCCTGGCGTCGAAGCTGATGTGGTCGATGGCGTTATGATGGGCCGTCTGATGACGAAAGACGACATCCTGGAAGGCCAGGGTCTTCACCGGGCCTAAATGCCGGGGTTCGGCGGGCGGCATCTCGGGTTTTTTCTGCATCAGGTTGTGGAAATTGATAAGGGAGGCTTCGGCTTCACGGTAGGTAAGGATGATATTGCCCAGTTCCTGAAGGGGGCCAAAGATGAAGAAGGAATAGAATACCATGGTCAACACTTCGCCCGGGGTCAGCTTGCCCTTGAATACCAGCCAGAGAAGAAGGAACATGATACATTGCCGGAGGAAATTGACAAATGTGCCCTGTATAAAACTGAGGGCCCGGATGCTCTTTACTTTACGGAGTTCCAGGGCCAGTATCTTAAAGGTATTGTTGTTGAGACGGGTTACTTCCTGTTCTTTTAATCCCAGGCTTTTTACGAGCTCGATATTACGCAGGGATTCGGTGGTGCTGCCCGCCAGCGCGTTGGTTTCTGCGACGATGGTTTTCTGTATCCGTTTGATCTTTTTGCTGAGAATACTGGTCAGCAGGGACAGCAGGATCATGCCGAGGACATAGATGGGCATGATAGCCCAGTGGAGGGTAAAGGAATAGATCGAGATAAAGACGATCCCGACAATGATGCCAAAGAGGGTATTGATAAAGGCGATGATGAACTTTTCCGTGTCGGTGCGTACCTTGGAAAGGGTGGAGAGGGTTTCGCCGCTGCGTTGGTCTTCGAATTCGCTGAAGGGAAGGGCCATGGAATGGCGGAGCCCGTCGGTAAAGATGGTGGCGCCGAACTTCTGGACGATGACATTCCCGAAATAGTCCTGGAAGGCCTTGGCGATACGTGAAACCATGGCCACGCCGATGATGATGCCCAGGAATTTGATCGTATCCCAGATAAATTGGGATTGGGTTCTTGTACCCTCCCTGACCCACTTCTTGCCCGCATCGAAATGCCCTGTCTCGTGGGGATGAAATGCCAGTTTATCAAAGCCGATCTTGCCAAAAAAGAAGGGGTCCAGCATGGAAAAGGTCTGGTTAATGGCGGCCATGAACAGGGCCAGGACCACCAGCCACCGGTAGGGTTTAAGATATAGCAACAGTATTTTCATTGACCGGGCTTTTTCTTTTATTAGGAATTATTTTAATCTTGTTAGTCGCTAAGTTACGATACCAGCGGCAAACACTTGTTTTAACACCATATTGTCAGGTAAAGTTTAGACTGTACATTTGCCGGGAATCTTACCAACGCCAAAAGTCAACCATTTAATGAAATCGCTGCTTTTACTGGACCTGACAGGCAGAGTCTTTTTAAAGAAAGAAAAGATCTTTTATTGGCTGGTTTCGGCATTTTATATATCCCTGTTCCTTCCCGATATGCCAGTGATCAACAATATCCTCATTGGTGCGGCATTGATACATAGCTTGTATTACAATACGGTGCAGGAGAAGCTCTTGTTGCTGAAGGAGAGGAAAGAGATATGGCTGATGTTCCTTTTTTATGTGTGGCTTGCCGTCAGCGCATTGTTGTCAGCCAATCAGCAGGAGGGGATGGTTCTGCTCGTGCGCCGGCTGCCCCTGCTGGTCTTTCCCGTGTGTATCGGCTCTCTGTATATCAGGGAGGAGCTAAAGGACAGGATATTGTTGTCCTATTGTTTTTTTACCACCGTTGCGGCGGCGGCCTGTATGATCTATGCCTTGTTCCAGTATAGCCGGACAGGGAATGCCGGGGACCTTTATGATGACAATCTAACGGAGGCCATCGGCCGGCCTTCGGTGTATGTGGCAATGGCTGTCAACCTGTCTCTTTTCACGTATGTATATCTGCTGCAAAAGCAGTCTTTTGCCATACAGTATAAAGGCCTTGTCTTTTTAAGCATTGCATTCCTGGTCGTCTTTCATTACATGCTGGCCAGCAGAACGTCCATCCTTACTCTGTATGCGGGTTTTGTGGCTTTTACCATCTGGCATTACGGGCGATCGCGGCAATTCGTGCGGGGCGCCATGTTGATAGCCGTGCTCGTGGCGGGCACCTTTTGGATGCTGCAGGCTTTCCCCCGTACAGCCAACCGATTCAAGGAACTAAAAAATGCCAATTATTACAGCCGGGCGGGGGAGGCGCGGGATAGTGCGCAGCGGAATTCCGATCAGTTGAACGGCACCAATGTCCGGTTTTCCGTATGGAACTGCGGCTGGGAGCTTTTCCGCCGGCATCCGGTGACGGGTGTTCCGCTGGGGGACAAGGAGGACAAACTGATAGAGATATTCAAAGAGCGGCAATTTACTTATGCCATACAGACCCGCCTGAACATGCATAACACCTATTTGGATGTGCTCTGTAACCTGGGCATATTCGGGCTGCTGGCGTTCGTGCTGGGATATTGTCTGCTGCCTTTGCTCGCCAGCTCCAGAGCTCATGACGGACTGGGACTCTTTATCATTCTCGCTTTTACTACTGCCATGAGCACCGAGACCTGGCTTGATCGCAGCATCGGCTGTATTATGGCGGGTTTTTTTCTAAGCCTTGTCAGTGCCTGGAAGAGAGACCTGAGATATTCAAATCCGGTCCCTTAACAGCAGGGCTGCCGGCAGCGCATTGGCAATACACATCCAGTAAAAATACCTGAAATCCGTATCGATCTGGAATATAAAAAACTGTGGCGCCAGGTACAGAAATGCCGATGCCACTATGCAAAAGCAGCTCACTTTTACAGGAGATGAGCCAGGCAACCGCGTTATAAGAAAAAGCAGAACAACGGATAACAATGCCCAAAACCAGGGCTCCATATAGGGCATATACCGCTGGTATTCGAAGATCCTGAGGCTGCCACGCGTGAGGATGTTTTTATTAAACACAAACCCATAAGGGTTGGGGTTGGGATAAATAAGCGGGTAAAAGTAATAGAAAAAAGCAACCCCCGGCCGTTTTTTTATCCGGAGGTAACACAAAAAACCATCGAAGCGGTTTCGCAGGTAAGCACCCGGATGGTGTACAATCGCTTCTTTCCAGCTTTTTATTACCAATGCCCTTTTTTCTTTATTCAAATCGGGAAAGAGCTTTTTTTGTTCCGGGTTCCACCATATATTGTCGAACGTGGCGGTATTGTAATGCTGAAGTATGTATCCTGAATCGAAATCCTTGTAACGGGTGATAAATTCCGGGTAATAAGATTTTCCGGTAGCAACCTGTATACCGGCAATATCAAAAAGCAGTGCTTTATATTCCGGGTATGTTTTCTCGGGCTTAAACACCGCTGTGTTCAAAAAGGCCTGCAATAGCATTCCTGTCGTAAGGAGGCAGATAGTCCACCCATATTGTACATATGTTTTTCTTTGCCCGGCCATATTTCTGACCCATAAAAAATACAGGGGTATAGCGCCGGGGAAGGCGTTTATCCTTACGGCAAAACCATAAAAGATCAAGATGAGCGACAGGGCGGCTTCCCACCATACCATCCGTCTTTTCCCGTAGCCGGCATACAGGATAATGGAAACGCCCAACAACCAGCTCAGCGCCATCTGCGCGTCTTTAATGATATAACCCGCAAAATTTTGTACATAGGGCGCCAGGAATACTACAAAAAGCAGCAGCAGGAAAGATTTGCGGCCGCTGAACCAGGAGCTGGCCAAAAAGTAAAAGCTGCTCCACAGCAAAATAAGTTGGAAGATAAACATCAACTGCGGGCCGCGGTGAATAAAATTCAGCAAGCTCCAGAAAGCCGCCATAACCGGCGGATGCCAGTCCGTATAATGAAAATGCAGGGATTGGTTGTATTGATCGAACGTATCGGGCGACATGAACCCGGGATAAAACGCCAGCACGTCGAATAAAAACCCGGCCAATGCGACTGCGACAGGTATATATTTTTTATAATTGTGTATACTCATGAATATGCGGCCATCAGGGTCTATGAAAAGGTACTAAAAGGCCTTCCTGACCTGCAGGTCTGGCCTTTGGGCTTACCGGGCTGGTCATGTATAGAAAAACGTTGAAAAAAGCGAAAAAGAACACACCCTTGTTGACTTCGAGGAAGGTGTCTATCAGACAGGTGCCTGTAACGAGGATAAGGAATGTTATATACAGGAAACTTCTGGCGCGGAAGGCATGTATAAAGGCGAAGACCAACAGGACAACAAAGGCGATCAATCCCAATATGCCGGAGGTAATGGTATAGGAAATGAACTGATTATGGGAATCGTAATGTTGCTCCAGTGAAACCGTCAGCCCCAGTTCTTCATATTTCTTCCACAGCTGTGGCTTTTCCTGCCCTGCCCCGTAGCCCAGCAGCGGTCTTTTTTTGATCAATTCCATGGAAGCCACCCAACGCTCGATCCTGGTGCCATCATTTTTCAAAATGCTTCCCTTTAGATCGTTGGAGTGATCTTCCACAGCATGAGTCAGCTGGGAGAGCTTTACATCCTTATTCAGCTCGCCAGTGAAACGCTCTTCAAAATAATTGCTCCTCGTCATAAAGAAATAGATCAGCCCCGCTGCCGCCAGTCCAAACGTAGCGCTGGCGTACCAGCTGACTCTTTTCAGGACGAATGGTGTGAAGCAAAGCAGACATCCAAAAGTGAGGATAAGCACGCTGCGGGAGGTGAGCAGGAAGAGGGAAATGAGGCATAATGCCATCAGCAGGAGGATACCGGTCCGGATAAACCGATCGCTTTTTTTGAACAGGAAGGAGATGAGGGCAAACAGACAAAGAGATACATAGCAGGAGAAGAACCCGGCATGGATATCTATCGGTTTCGAATATTGATGGTTGAGGTATTGTTGTTTCAGCCATTGCGATACAGGAAGGTGAAGACCCCGCATATGGATGATGAAGTAGACCAGGAGGTAGAGGAGCGCGGAGCAGACGCCTGTGATAAAGGCGATCCAGATAGCGTCATTCTTATAGTTGGACGGTGTGTAACTGGCGCCGAAAATGAAGGGAACCAGCAGCAGCGCCAGTTTGATCTCCACCTTTTTTAAGGCCAGCGTCAGGTCGGGATCATACAAACAGGACAGTAGCACTATCCCGAAGATAGCGGTGAATATAAAAATGGCCTTTTTGTTTCTTTGCCAGCTTGACCTGTTGATACACGGCGCACTGGACAGCAGGAACAAGACCAGGAACAATTGGTTGATCTCGCGGTTGTAAGGCAGGGTAAGTAAAAACAAACAAATGCCTGTTAATTGTATCTTTTCCCGGATATTAAGGTTGACCCATCCCATTTTTGTTACTGTTAAGTGTGCTCCATTCGGGTCTTTTGAATAACTCTTTTATTGCTATGCGCATAAACACCAGATTACCAATGGTATATCTGCGCCAGGTCCGTCTTGGTTCCTGCCAGAAGCGGTAAAGCCATTCAGTCCCTGATTTCTGGAAGAAGGCGGGGGCTCTTTTTTTAAGCCCGAAGTAAAACTCGAAAGAGGCGCCCAGGGTGGCGATGAGACAGTTGAAGCCGACTTTGCCGCTCAGCAGGTGATGCAGCCGCATGGCGATCTTTTGCTGTTTGGGCAGTGTGATACCGATGAAGAGATATTCCGGCTGAAAAGCCCTGATCTCTTCGATATGGCTGTCCAGAAACTTTTCGATATAGGCATCTCCATTATCAGGGAAAAAGTCTGGTACGATGTATTCGGCGAGTGGATGCTCTTCCTTCAATTTCTGTCCGATGGAATGGTCACAAACGATAAAAAAGGCTTTTTTATTATCCTGTTTTATTCTTTCCCACAGCACGGGAAAAAGATCGCTGCCGGTGATCCTGTTTTTCAGCGCATTCTTTTTATTCAGCTTGCTAAGCCATACGATGGGCATTCCATCCGCCAGCACTACACCCGCGCCCTGGAAAAAGCGAAGCATTTGTCCATACCGGGTATAGTATTCCGCAATTTCAAAGGCATTAGGGGTGATCAGGAAATTGATATTGTCCCTTATGAACAGTTCGGGTCTTCTGGCGCCTGTGAGGAATTCCACGACTTCTTCTTCATCAGAGGCATTCCAGAATTCGAACCCAAAAAGAGGTACTTTTTTCATTCGATTTTATAAGCTTTAACGAGCTGCCTGCCAGCCAGATAGGATACCTTTCAGGCCGTACAGGGATTCTTTTAATCGGAATTTGGTCCTTAACATGGTTATTGCTGTCAATGCGAAGCTTGCTGTCAATGCCGCCACCCTGCCGAAATTCTTTCTCGCCAGGATGATGGCGCTTCTGTTATAATGATAAAAAAACAGGTGTTTTCTGCCTTTTGTGCTGACGGTGCCTTTATGGTAAATGACACTTTTCCAGGACAAACCGTTGCAATATCCCATTTTCCTTGCCCTGATTTGCCAGTCGGCCTCTTCCGAGTACATGAAATAGGCTTCATCCATAAACCCGATCTCCGGGAGCCGGGCAAGGTCTACCAGCAGGCTGGCCCCTATTTGGAAGTAATCGGTCGGATGTGGGAGGGAGGGGGGCAGTTCCGCCACCTCTTTCCAGATCCTGTCCTTCATATATAGCTTGGATACCCCCAGGTATTTATAGTACCTGACACCACAGCACTGTATCTGCTCAGGATATGCGTAATCCAGCAACACCGAGCCGGCGAATGCAAAGGTATCGTTCTTTTGCAGGTATTCCTGCAAGTGTTGAAGGCTATCCTTTTTCACGACCGTGTCGTTATTCAGCAGCCAGGCGTACCGATAGTGACCAGACCGAAGCAAATATCGCAGGATGACGTTATTACCTCCTGCAAAGCCTTGATTGGCAGTATTGAGCACCAGGGTAACGGGGGCCGGAGCGTCGGCATGTATGTCCAGTTGAGCCGGGGTGCAGGCAATATAGCCGGGTGAGTGGCTTCCAAGCCAATTCTCCAGCTGTTTAACAGAATCGTCGGTGGATTTATTGTCCACGATATAAATATCTGCGTCCGTCAGGGGCCAGTCGAAGCTTTCCAGGCATTCCACCGTGTCCTTCCAACCATTCCAGTTAACGATAATGATAGCGGTGCTTTTCATGAAGGGTCAGTATATTGAAAAGGCTTTCCTGGTATATAACTTTAAAAGCCTCCCGAAATTATAGATCCGCATGGCTGTATTGATATGTCCGTGCAGATATTTGCGGACCCGGATACCGTGCTGGGTAAGCTTTTTTTTATTGGACATCATGCTTTGATGGCCGGTGCGGATGTAAGTCTCTGTTCCTTTCACCGGGCTGTAGTCAAAACGGGCATTGTTGAGGGCGCACCGGATCCAGTAGTGCCAGTCCTCATAACTCCTGTAAGTTTCGTCGAAAGGACCGACCTGCTCTACCAGGCGTCTTCTCAGCAGCGCACAGCTGACTTCCATGATATTATTGACCAGCAGTTTCTTCAGCACTTCCCGTCCCTGACCGCTGACCTGCAGGCCCCCGGATGGGTGTTTGTCAGACAATCGCCTGGAAGGATAAAATTTGCCGGGATCCGACGTATGAAAGAAAAAGCTTTTCCCGTAGGTGAGGTCGATGTCTTCACCGGCCTGCAGGATGGCCACCTGTTCCTTCAGTTTGGAAGGATGAATAAGATCATCGCTATCGAGGAACTGGATATAGGCGCCACGTGCATGGGCGATACCTGTGTTCCTGGCACCCGACAATCCTTTATTATGCTGATGGATATACCGGAAGCGGGGGTCTGTGTTCACAAAGGATGCAGCCACCTTATCCGTGTCATCGGTGGAACCATCATCCACAATGAGACATTCCCAATCAGTGTATTCCTGGGCCTGGACATTCTCCAATGTCTGCCCAAGGTAATGTGCATAGTTATAACTGGGGACGATTATGCTGACCAGCGGTTGATGCATATTATTTAGTTGTACGCATATCCAACAGCATTAACAGCTCGAAGATGGACATGACCGACAAATATTCAAACAAATAATCAAATAACAGGAAACCACCCGCCAAAAATAAGAGATATTTACCATATGAAAGCCGGCGATAATGCCTGACAAAAAACCAGCAATAGGTAAGGAGGAACAGACATAGGCCTGCCAGGCCGTATTCTCCCAGCAATTGATTAACAAAGCTGTTTGGAAAATGTTTTATGGAATGGAATTCCTTTGGAAGGGCATAAGTGGATCTATATATCTGATAATGATTATTATAAAATTCAGGTGCGATGTAGACGGGCAGCTCATTGAAGATCCTGGATCCTTCTTCCTTATTGATATGAGACATCCGCAGCGCCAGGAATGAAGAAAAATTGCCCATGCCTGCGCCAAAGAGCGCTGCTCTGGGACTGCTGACCAGATAAGCGCCTGTCTCTTTAAAGGCTTTCACCTTGCCATATTTTTGATCCAGCGTAAGGTGTATCGAGGTATCATTTTCCAATCTAAGGAGGGCGCGTCTTAAACTATCTGAGGCAGCGGTCTTTTCCAGATACTCCAGCAGTTCCCTCTGGTGTGCCTTGGATACAAACAGGGAGTCGCCGAGATATCTGAAATTATTGGGTGCTATTACGGCATAAAAAAATATCATCATGCCGACACAGGCTGCTACCCCCCGCTTTATTTGTCTGTCCTTATTAAAGAGAAGACAGGCCAGGAGCACAGGGACGAAGATGAGGTTGCAGAAATTGCTGGTGGTAAGCAAGGTAACGGCCATTGCCAGGAAGGCCATCCTGAAATCCTTTTTATACAAGAAGTAAAAGGTAAGAAATGCATTGATCATCATGTTGAGGAAGGAGGGGCCGCTAAAAAGACCTTTGATCAGGTCGCCTGTAGAGTTGCCATACATCGGCACATAGATCAGCCTGTAGGGATCGATTACACCTGAATGCCAGATTGCGGCACCCAGGTTTGCCATCGAAATGACGGCATTGATGATAAAAAAGACCCGGAGGGTTTGATGGATCCTGGGTTCATCGGTGCTGTCGATGATGGTGCGGAACTGGTGGAGGGCCAGGAATGCCAGCAGCCAGAAGATGCATCCAAGCGTAAACGCAACGAAGTGTCCTTTGCTGAAATCCTTGTTGAAAAGGACGAATTGTACGATCCCCAGCGCTATCAGCAGCAGGTAGAACATTGGGATCTTACGGATGTTCTTCCGGAATGAAAAATCGGGATGTAATATATAGATCAGCGCAATGCCGGCGAATTTCAAGAGCACCTTGTCAATGGTAAAAGTGACCAGGAATGCCAGCAGCGGCAGATGGAGCTTCTTTTGGAGCTCTGCGAAAACAAAGGGTAAGGTCTTTTTCATTATGATCGGTTTTTGGAAGAATGAAGATCCTGCCCCGAGATGATTTTTTTATAAAATTCAATATGTTGGGGAACGGATTGTTCTATGGTGAATTGTTCGGCTATTGTTCTTTTGCCTGCTGCGGCGAGGGACGCCCTTTTTGGAGCGTCTTCGAGGAGGAGCAGTATGGCCTGGGCTATCTGTTGAATATCATCCGGATCGATCAGCAGCCCGTTGACCCCGTTGGTAACGAGTTCTCCGCCGGAAGCCCGGGAGGTATTGATCACTGCGCAGCCTGCCCCCATTGCTTCCAGAGGGGCGAATGCAAAGCATTCAGAATAGGAGGGAAATACGGCTGCCGTCGCCCGGGAAAACGCTTCGAAAAGCACGTCACGCGGCACATGTCCCCTGAAATTTACCGATGCGGCCGCAGTGGAGGAGAGAAGGGGATGCAGGCCGGCTACATCGCCTTTCCCGAATATATCGAGCGTGGTGCCCGGGAATTTTGCTGCGACGATATTCCAGGCTTTTAGCAGGGAATGGATGCCTTTTTTATAGATCAGCGACCCTGTAAAAATAATGTTGGGTAAAGGTTGTCCTGTTTTGACATCCGGCAGATGGATCGTATTGTAAAGGATCTTTATGGATCTTTCGATATGAAAGAGCCTGGCAGTGACAGCTGCTGTGTACTGGCTGACGGAGCTCAGCGCTTCGGCGCGACGCATCAGCGCGTATTCGGAAGCGTATACGTATTTTTTCACCGGCAGGCCCAGTTCCTGCAGGAAATAGGAATGCGAGCCGTTGAATTTGACCATCAGCGGTATGCTGAACCGGGGTATGTTGATCCTGATAAAGCTGTGCTGGAAGAAGGTATTCCAGTCCGGCATTTCAATGATGTCGATATGTTCTTCCCGTATCAGGCGGTGAATAAAACGAAATAATCTCTTTACAGAGAGCAGGGTATCTATCTGCAGCAACATCGACCATTTCAACAGCCGCCATCGCCATTTGTCCCTGGCGGTGAAATCATTGCGGATAAGACCAATATCGGTATAGTAACGGAGACGCCAGACCCTGACGCCATTATCTTCTTCGTAACCGGACTGACCATATCCATGCATATAGAGCCCGACCACGTAAACGTCATGACCTTGCCGTACCATTTCGCGCGCCTGGGTCTGGACCATGGTGCCGATGCCCCCGCTCTTACCGGGGGGATATTCTTCACATATCAATAATATTTTCATGTCAATCAGGCGTTCATAGAACGCTTCCTTATTTCGTCAACACCAGGCCAACCTTGCGGATATCCGATATCCGCAGCATTCCTGTGAAAAACAGCAGCAGCATATAACCTCCTATGCCGAGCAACAATTTACCTGCCAGATTTTGACAAACCGACCAGGAGATATACAGACAGGCAGCGGCGATGCCGATGCTGAGGAATAACGGGGCCAGGGGAACGGATAATTGCTGTTGGTTCACAAAAAACTTGTACAACAGTAGTTGTACGATAGTACTGATCACAAATGCAATGGCAGCCCCTTGCGTGGATAGGGCTGGTATGAGCAGCAGGTTCAGTACGAGGTTGAGCACGGAGACGACGATGGTGATATAAAAGGTCAACTTCAACTGCTTTTGAGCAAAGGCCATCGTCCACAGGAAGTTGTTGATATAGTGCAAAGGGACGCAAAAGGACAGTAACATATATATAGGAGCGTCCACTGCCCCATATTTCCCGGCGGTTATCCATCCTATCAGCGGCGTCCAGGTTATGTTGAAGAACAATGGTATGAGCACTGCAATGGCAATCTCTATTTTGAGCAGCAATCGCAGTTCATCCTTTTTTGTGCTCAGGAGGCCTCCGTTGTCATTGAAGTACCGTACGAATTTCGGCAGGATCAAAGGACCAAGAACCAGCATGGGCAATCTCGATATCTCGAATATTTTATATGCGAAGGAGTACTCGGCGATAGAAGCCGGGCCTTTTACCAGCCCCAAAATGATCCAATCCACGCGAGCGAGCGCGGAATCGAATAATATCACGCCCAGCTGCGGCAAGGACTCTTTTAACAGCGCCGAATAACTGCTGCTATCCCAATGGGGTCTGAGTGGTCTGCCCATTTGCTTAAAAATAAGCCATGCGCCTGTTGCCCATTCCGCCATGGATGCGATGATATATATGCCTACTACATTCCGGATAGTGAACAGATGCAACAAGGCTGCAAGCGAGAGAAGAAAGGCTTTAGCAAGATTGCCCATGACCGTCATGACGGCCAGGTTACGAAAGGCCTCCCTGCCGTTGGCCACTTGTTTGAAAGGGCTGGAAAAAAAAGTCACCAGGGCACTGACCGAGACGGCTATCAGCAGATAATGTTGCCGGAAGAAAACCGGGAAGCACAACCGGGAAACCAGCACTACCAGCGAGAAGACCAATGCCGCCAGCAATGTATGACTAATGTGCAGACCGCCCATCCTGCCTGCATCATTACCGTCGGCGATCCTTTTGACGATGAGCACATCGGTCCCAAAGCTGAGTATGGTGGTAGCTACCCAGGTCACCGCCACCGACCAGTTCAATTCTCCAAAGTCGGATTTATCAAGCAGCCTGGACAACAGATAGAAGATCAATAACCCGAAGAATTGATTGAATACGACCTGTAAGGTAGTGGCGGAAAGGTCTCTGAAGAATTTTTTTTGGATCATACCTTGATAGAGGGCACCGGCATATCACCGGATGTGATATATGGATCAGGATGCAATATTAGTGAATAATGGTAATATATAATTGAATATACCTACCTTTGCGTTGCGCCTGTAAAGCAAGGTTTCATCAGCATTATAAGCTTTTCGCTTGCCTGTAATATCTAAGAATAGAATATCATATCAATTTATGCAATAAGGTGCTTACCGGTGTCTTTAGGACATTTAAAAGGGCGTTAAATTGAGTGAATACAGGTTTTTTTCAGCGGCTGACAAAATAATATTATACAGATAGAGTTATAGGGTGATTTCAAGCCAGCCCATGAGAAAGCGTTAAAGACTTGTAGCAGAATTTTTTGTATACTTTAAACCTGATTCTAACATGGAAATCCCGGCTGATACAGAAACAATCGAATGGAAAAGGCAACAAATTGTAGGGTATAACAATGCGTCAAGGGCCTATTTTCATGGCAGATATGCGTTTTTTTTTGTTAAACGGATATTCGACATCGTTATTTCCCTACTGATCGTTGTATTCTTTCTCAGCTGGCTTGTTCCCTTACTATCCTTATTGATCCGGCTTGAGTCCTCCGGGCCGGTGTTCTTTATCCAGCGCAGGGTCGGCTTTCTCGGTCGCTCGTTCCCGTGTCTTAAATTCCGCACAATGTATGTTAATGCGGAGGCGGATACCTGTCAGGCTACAGAGGACGATCCCCGTATTACCCGTATCGGCCGGCTGCTGCGCAAATCCAACCTGGATGAGTTGCCCCAGTTTCTCAACGTACTGGCGGGACATATGAGCATTGTAGGCCCCCGCCCGCATATGCATAAGGATTGTATGGAGTTTTCGCGTTTTGTAGAAGGGTATAAGTTTCGCCACCTCGTAAAGCCCGGCATCACAGGCCTGGCGCAGATAAAGGGATACCGTGGTCCTGCCCGGAGCTTTGATCTTATCTTCCGCAGGTATCAGTGGGATGCATTTTATGTCCGCAATGCCTATTTTTTGCTGGACCTTTGGGTCATCCATTGCACTGCCATGCAAACACTTAAGTATGTATCAGGGAAGTCAGTGACCCTGGGTGCACATGCAGGTGCCATGGTGGGACAAGATTGGGCGGAACCCAGGGGGGCGATGAATTAACAATTCATTAATTAACCGCTTTTTAATCCCGGACTCCATTTTTCAGTCTATGTCGTTCTGCTCTATAAACGTGCTGTTATGACCTATAACCGTGTATGAATTGACAATGGGTGTGCTAAAGAAATGTGAAAGATAAGGGATTGTGATGCACATAATTAAATACTCCGAGCAACGTTTTAGAACAAAACATTGTCAAAGAGCACAGAACTGTTATTCTTTTACCGAAGATTCTGCCAGGCCATATGAAAGTTTTGTCGTGTTTCCATGGCATTGTTATTGTATCTGCTTTTATATTAAATAAATAAGAGTAAGATCCATGGCCTGCGGGGTGGTTTTGTTGGTCGGACCAACGGCAGGTGTTGTTAGTAATAGAAAGTGTTAAAATTGTAAAAACCCATTCCTTCGTAACATGCGTAGTAGTTTGGTTGAGTCGGCCCTGTATAGTCCTGTGACCCGGAAGAGTGAGCGTCAGAAAGCTTCCTATGAGCAGATGTCAGAAAGAACTCCTTATTTGCTCATGAAGCGAGCAATGGATGTCGTTGCTTCTCTGCTTGTTATCTTACTTATTTATCCTCTATTTTTCCCTTTGCTGGCCCTGGTGATCAAGCTGACCTCCAGAGGCCCTGTTTTCTTTAAACAAAAACGGGCGGGTTTGGGCAACAGGACATTTTGGTGTTATAAGTTCCGTACGATGTATGTGAATGATGCGGCCGACAGCCGCCGGGCTTCACGAAATGACCCCAGAGTGACCCGCGTGGGTTATTTTCTAAGGAATACATGTCTGGATGAACTCCCCCAATTTTTGAATGTACTTAGAGGAGATATGAGCATCGTGGGACCCCGTCCACACATGCTGAAGGATATCCGAGAGTTTTCTTCTGTTATCGACAATTATACCTTTCGCAGTCTTGTAAGGCCGGGTATCACGGGGTTATCCCAGGTCAGGGGTTATCGCGGACCAGCCACGACATTTCACAGTATTTTCCGACGTTATCAATGGGATGCGTATTATGTACGCAATGTCAGCCTGAGACTGGATTGTAAGATCATGGCCAAAACCGTTGTCCTGATGTTCTCTTCTTTTTTCAACAAGGATAAGCCGGTACCGGTGGACAGCCCTGTATTCCGGCAGCAGGCGCAAAGCGTGGCGAAAAAGATCGCCTGATATGAAACATACGATAAGCGACGAACAGATACCGACCGGGTTCTCTACTTTGCTTGCACTTGAACATGCGCGTCACTTTAATGCGTGGATGTTCGGGGATATCCGCCTCTATCTGAAAGGGAATATCCTTGAGATCGGCAGCGGGATCGGTAATATTTCAACCTTGTGTATCGGGCAAAAGATCCCATTATCCATCAGCGATTATGACCCTGTCTATTACCATTTGCTGCAAAAGAAATTCGGCGCAGAGCCATATGTAAAGGGCATTTATTCCATTGATCTGGCTGACCGGCAATTTGGAACTACTTATGCAGAGCTGCTAGGTACTTTTGATACAGTGTTTGCCCTGAACGTAATAGAGCATATCAAAGAAGAAAGCCAGGCCATCAGTAATTGTCATAAACTGCTCACACCCGGCGGGCGCCTGATCCTGCTGGTGCCGGCATGGCCTTCCCTCTACAACTGCCTGGACAAAGGATTGGACCATTTCCGCAGGTACACACCCAGCTCCATGCGAAAAGCGTTGTCGGGACAATTTAGCATTGTCAGGACGAAATATTTTAACCTGGCGGGAATATTTGGCTGGTGGCTTATCGGTACTATCCTTCGCAGGAAGGAAATGTCCTCGAAACAAGTAGGGCTTTACAGCAAGCTGGTGCCCCTGCTGCGCCTGGCAGACCGACTCACCTTCCACAAACTGGGATTATCCCTCGTCACAGTTGCAGAAAAGAAATAAGCTAAGGGGTTGCCTGTCTATATGTTTCCAGCAGCTTTAATGTATGCAGTAATGCCTCCTTGTCCGTCCATCCCAGATGCCCGGGAATGACATAGGCTGGGTCGGGGAAAGCCTGTATCGTTTTCTTTACGGATGCAGACCAGGCTTCCGTATCAGCATCAGCGAGATTGCCAAGGTTCTGCGTTTCGGCGCTTTTGACAAAACATCCGCCATACAATACTTTTTCCTTTTCAAACCACACGACGATGTTGTCCTTCGTATGTCCTTCTCCGGGGTGGAATGTTCTGAATGAATATTTGGACACATTTCTAACTTAGCTTCACGGCAATCGGAATATATAGCGATGGGATATTACCCGATATTTACAGTGGTATCCACATACGGTATTAGTAATATTAAAAATATTAAGAAGGCTGCGCGCAAGTTTCACATACATGCTAACCCAATAAGGGTACAGTATAAAATAGAAGACGGTATATATCAATTTAGAATTGCTGGACAGGGTTTTGGGGATCGGTTGGATGATTTTATCAATAATTGAACATTCTTTGTATGTTTATTTATATAATGTCTACTAATTGTTATAAAATATTGGATGTCTCTGAACTAAAAAGTTTGCTGATAAAAGATTCAAGAACTTGGAACGATTTTGACGAGCAACTGAAAACTAATCTATGTTATATTTATTATTTCCAATCGGGGCAAGTAGCACTTCTTCCCAATAATATGACAGAGAATAAGCAAGGTATTTTATTTCAAAATCTGGAATGTTATAGAAGGTATTTTATAAACGATAGATTCCCTATTGACAATCCTAAACAGGCTATATATGAGCGACATGAGACTGATCTAATAAATATTAAAGAGAGAATTTATCAAATTCTAAATCTTCTAAATGCAATAGTTAATGGAGATACAGTAGCTGCTCATTCCGATAATAAAAAACTGATTTTCTTAATTGAGCAATTGAAGCATAGTGATAAAAAACTATCTTTAAAAGATCGTTTTTATACAGCCTTAGCGCTGGGTGAATTTCTTCGGCAGCATAATAATGGTCAATGGATCCTGATCAAATATTATGGTGTGTATAATCCATATTATGTTCCAGGGATTCTATACCCTACGCATAAAATATTTTTACTCTTAGATGATTTTAACGTATATTTTGATAATAACTCGTTAAGTCTTGATGCATTTACGAAATTAGGATTTGTTGCAAATCCAGGTCTAACACTTGAAAGCTTAAAATTTTCAAAATATCCTAATTCTTATTCACTTCCTTAATGTTTTTTAGCGTATTAGCTTCCAACTCTTCTTTGGTTTTGCTTTTAGCCTGTATCTGAAATAAAAATTACCACAAATCCCCCCAAAAGTGCAACTCCCGCCGCACCCCCCATGGTACCTTTGCAGCAGGGTAATCAAAAGCCCTTTTTTATGTGCGCTGCAAACGACCATCATAAACCCGGACTGCTCCTGAGCGTCCTCCGTAATAAATGCCCCCGTTGCCGCAGGGGCGATATGTTCACCTACAAAAACCCATACGATCTCAAACGCATGATGAAAATGCCGGAGACCTGCCCTGTATGCGGTCAGCCCTTTGAAATAGAGGTCGGTTTTTATTATGGGACAGGCTTTGTAAGCTATGCGCTGGCCGTGGCGGTTTCCGTGGCGAGCTTTATAGCCTGGAAGGTGATCATTGGGATGTCCCTGCAGGATAGCCGGCTATTTTGGTGGCTGGGGGTGAACGCCCTCCTGCTGCTGGTATTGCAGCCGGTGCTGATGCGGTTGTCTAGGGCCATCTGGATCTATTTCTTTGTATATTATGATCCGGGTTGGAGGGAGGTCCCGGCAGGAGCGCCGGAGAGGACGAATGAGAAGTTGAAAAATGATTGGTAAGCTCCGGTAAATATCCTTTGACCATTCATTTGCCTTTCCTGGCCGGAAATTTCCACTTATACCCGCTCCAAATGCCATTATAAAACCCTTTTGCGGCATTACTGATCCCTTTTGCATCTATCCGTGCTATCAGACTTGCCTGCCGGATACTGTCATATTTCCTTACCAATCTCCCTTTAAACGTATATTGGTTTACCGGGATCATCCGGGATGTATTTTTCTTCCAGCCGGAGCGGTCAATGGTTTTCAGGTATTCAAAATTCTGTCTTCCCAAGCCTATTGACCGGCGTTGTTTGCTGCTTTTTGAAACCAATTCGAGATTAGATAACCGGTTGTTATAACCATTACCATCCTTATTGATCACATAAAGACCGTCTTTTTTAAAATCAATTTTCTTTTTAAATGCTGCATAAACAAGCCGTCTGACGTTGTGATAGTGATTTGTATTTTCAATAGCAAGGGACACCTGCAAACTGATCATATCATCACCGGCATACCGGTTGTAATCCTTTACTGCCTTCTGCTTCAACATTCTCCCTTTTACAAATTGCTGGTAAAGCCGGGGGTGTGGGATGGTCCGGTCCAGCGATTTGACCCTTCCAAAATTTGATACCCGATAATATCCTTCATAGCCCCTGACGTCTTTCCAAATCTCTCCTTTCAGGGATTTAATTAAAAGATTCTCGTATGGATACATGGTTGGCAAATCAGTATCATCTGATAACACCATAAAAATAGGGCTTTCGCGGGAATTTGCAACAACGGTGAACTTGTCGGTTCACAACTTATCAATATCTTTCAGGGTTTTGCTGATGTGATCTATTCCAAAGAGCAAAGCGGCTTCGTCAATTTGCATCCATTTAAAGAGTTGACGTATTAATGTATAATGGTGAAGTGAAAAGGCGATATCTTTTCTAGGATGCCCTGGTAGAAAGCAAACCGGTTCATGATGAGCAAGCCGATTTCGAAACAAATTAACCTTTTCCAGCTCTGCGAAAATATAGCTGTGATCATATCTGTGAGTAGGGGTGCTGATTGGTTTGGCCGGAAATATAGCAAGAAGTGACTGACCTCCTGCAAAAAATTGGTGACGGGCAAAAGCATACCGCCAGAAACCAAAATCCATTTGTGCCACCAACCTCGAATGAGCGTAGGGGGTCAACTTTCGCAGAGCATCGGAAATAATATATGGAGTTTTGCCACAATGTCGGTGATTAAACATACCGCGTATCGCACAAACGCAAAAAAGTTGAAAGAAATAATAAAAAATAATTCTACCTTTAGACTCGTATAGTTCCCGGAAGCCCCTGATTCATTTCAAGCTTCCGGGTTTTCGTTTTATAGCCTAACCTCATCCTCCCCACCCCTCCCTATCCAGACACCTGTATTGGATCGCCTCGGCCACATGCTCTGGCTGAATATTTTCCGCACCTGCCAGATCAGCGATGGTCCGGGCCACTTTGAGAATGCGATCGTAGGCCCGGGCCGATAAATGCAGCCGGGACATGGCATTCCGTAAAAGCTGATCGCCAGCGGCGTCGATGCGGCAAAACTTCCTGATCATCTTACCCGTTATCTGCGCATTGTTAATGTGGCCTTTATAACGCCTGGTCTGCCATTCCCGGGCCGCTGTTACACGTTCGCGAATGATGGCTGACGTTTCACCGCTGCTGTCCCCGGATAGATGCGTATAGGAAACCGGCACGACTTCTATATGGAGGTCGATGCGATCTAGGAGCGGTCCTGATATCTTGTTGAGATATTTCTGTACAGCCCCGGGATGACAACTGCATTCCTTTTCGGGGTGATTATAGTAGCCGCAGGGGCATGGATTCATAGCGGCCATTAACATAAAATTGGCGGGAAAATCGACGGATGCCCTGGCACGACTGATAGTCACCTTCCCATCCTCCATCGGCTGCCGCATGACTTCCAGCACAGACCTGTTGAATTCTGGCAATTCATCGAGGAATAGTACGCCATTATGCGCCAGCGATATTTCGCCCGGCTGAGGTATGCTGCCGCCTCCTACCAGCGCATTGCCGGAGATGGTATGATGAGGACTACGAAAAGGCCGGTGCGTTATCAGGGCGCTGTGTTCGGTCAGCTTGCCCGCTACGCTGTGGATCTTAGTCGTTTCCAGCGCCTCCTGCATGGTCAGGGGCGGGAGGATGGTGGGCAATCTTTTTGCCAGCATGGTCTTGCCTGCGCCCGGCGCCCCGATGAGCAGCACATTATGGTTCCCCGCTGCCGCAATCTCCAGCGCCCGCTTGATATATCCCTGACCTTTGACATCACTGAAGTCAAGGTCTTCGGGCTGATGGGACGTAGTGAAGGATGGAATGGGAGGAGCCGATGGCTGTCTGCATTCGTTACGAAAGAATTCGATCACCTCCCGGATATGGGTGAAAGAAAACACGGGAAAGTCTTTTACAACAGCCGCTTCACGGGCATTCTGCGGAGGGATGATCACGCCTTTAAAACCTTCCCGTTTTGCCTGAAGAGTAATGGGAAGAACCCCATTGATGGAATGAATACTCCCCCCCAGGCCCAGCTCTCCCATGATGGTAAAATTCTCCAGCTGTTGAGCGCCGGGTATCTGATCAGTGGCAGCCAGCACACCCAGGGCAATAGGCAGATCGAAAGCGGCGCCCGACTTACGGATACCCGCCGGAGCGAGGTTCACTATTAATTTTGTGCGGGGCATGTAAAAGCCATTGGTCTTAATGGCGCTTTCCACCCGCTGGATACTTTCTTTTACTGCATTGTCAGGCAGACCCACGATGAATGTATGCAACCCTTCCGTTACATTCACTTCGACGGTGATGGTAATCGCCTCTACTCCATACACGGCACTGCCAAAAGTCTTCACCAGCATGACGATCGGATAAGTTTAGCCGGTGAAGCTAGAGAATATTAAGATGGAAAAAATAAAAAATTGTCTGAGGTTCCACGAGAACGTTTCACAGCTTTTCCAACATCTCCACCACTTTTTCCCTTTTCAGGATCAGATAGCCAATACGGTCATTGCTGATGCCTTCCTTCAATTGATAGCTGAATTCCAGCTGATCATCCTTCACCGCCGTCTCGAAATACCGGAAGGAGATGTTGGGATATTGTTTTAGCTCGTCCCCGATCTCATACAAGTGGGTAGAAAGAATAAATAAGGATTGGGGGATCTTTATGAGTCCCTTGATCACGGTGGTGGAACATTTCATGGCATCCTGCATATTCGTACCCTTGAAGAGCTCGTCTATCAGCACGAGCCATTTCTTTTTGCCGCTGATCTTGATCAGGGTATCCCGGATGCGCTGTACTTCGTTGAAGAAATAACTTTCCCCCTTGGCGATGTTGTCGACTACATTGATATTGCTCAGAACGCCGTCAAAAAGGCTTAGCCGCATTTCCCGGGCGGGCACGCCCATTCCCAGATGAGCCAGGAATACGGACACGCCTACGGCCCGGATAAAAGTGCTCTTCCCGGCCATGTTCGCACCTGTAAGAAAAAGGAAATTGGTGGCTTTATCCAACTGTATATCGTAAGATATGGGCTCCGGTAATAAAAGATGATAAAGGGCGCTGGCTTCCAGATAAGGGTCATCGCCGCTGGTGAAAACGGGGAAGCTCAACCGGTATTTCCGGACGGCCATGGCCATGGCATACCAGGCGTCCAGACGACTGTAGATCTCGATCAATCCCTGTATGAGGGTCTTGAACCTCTCCTTGAGGTGATATCCATAGCGGATGACCTGTATGGGGTTGAACTTCGTGTTGGGCTCGGTCTTTGCCAGGGATTGCAATACCTCCTGGTCCATCAGCCGCCGGGCCCTTTCGAGCTGGGCGGCCAGCATAGGGGGACATGCAGGTGTATGCAAAAGATCGATCAACTTGTGCATACCCCGTACAAAATCCGCAAAATGACCGATGGAATAACGCACCAGCGAATAGTCCGGGGCGTGGAAGATCTTGTAGGCCAGCGCTCCGGGTAAATTGTGAGAATGAGGTATCGAGTCGATGGCCGTCTCATAGAATCTTTCCATCACCATAATGGTGCCGTTACTGATGGTGAGCGGCCATTGTTCTGCCTGGTCGGATATAAGGGAAATGATCCGCTGTGTCTCCATGATCGGCCCCAGGCTGCCAAAAGGCTTGTTAAAATAGTCCAGCAACTGATCCCTGCCGCCCTGGGTACGGGTAAGGTCCAGCTTATGAAAGATCGAGAATTCTTCTTCCTGGCTGAAAAGAGAAAGGTCGGTATACGTCGTATTGTCGATGTCCATAAAAGTCTTATAGTTCGAAAGCGAGTCTTTGTCCCCATTGAGATTCATCAAAGCCCTCATTTCCATAAACCAAATGTCCATTGACAAAGGTATGGGTGACCGTGGCGGGGAATCCGAACCCTTCCAGGGGGCTCCATCCGCATTTATACAGGATGTTGCTTTTTTCGACCCGGGATGGCTGGTTCATGTCTACGATGACCAGGTCACCCCAATACCCTTCCCGGATATAACCCCGTTCGGCAATACGAAAACACTTTGCCACGGCATGGCTCATTTTCTCCACCACTTTCTCCAGGCTGATCCTTCCCTCTTTTACATAATGCAACATCAGCAAAAGGGAGTGTTGTACCAACGGTAATCCGGCATGCGCTTTCTCGTAGATATCGCCCTTTTCCTCCCATGTATGCGGCGCATGATCCGTCGCTATCAGGTCAAGCTTGTCGTCCAGCAAGGCTTTCCATAGAGCCTCCCTGTTATGAGGCGCCTTGATGGCTGGGTTGCACTTGATCCGATTGCCCAACGTCGCGTAATCATCGCTGGTGAAATGCAGATGATGTACGCAGACTTCCGCGGTGATCCGCTTTTCCTCCAGGGGTAGTAAGTTACTAAAAAGCTGCATCTCTTTTTCGGTGGAAAGATGGAATACATGCAGCCGGCTCCCGTATTTTTTTGCAAACTGGATGGCGGTGAGCGAAGATTCGAAACAAGCTTCCACATCCCTTATGCGGGGATGGTCGGCTGCCACCAGTTCCCTGCCTTCTTTTTTTATGTTCTCCAGATTCTGCCGGATGATCTTTTCATCCTCGCAATGCGTGGCAATAAGTACTTCGCTTTCCCGGAAAAGCCTGTCCAGGGTAAGGTAATTATCCACCAGGAGGTTGCCCGTAGAGGCGCCCATAAAGATCTTGATCCCGCACACGGATGTCTTCTTTTCATTGGTCAACAGCGCCTCTTCCGCATTGTCATTGGAGGTGCCCATATAAAAGGAATAGTTGGCCAGGGCGCTCCGCGATGCGATGGCGTATTTATCTTCCAGCAGCTGCTGCGTAAAGACGGGGGGGAGGGTATTGGGCATTTCCATAAAAGAGGTAACGCCGCCGGCTACGGCTGCTTTTGCCTCTGTATAGATGGTAGCCTTATGGGTTAGCCCTGGCTCACGGAAATGCACCTGGTCGTCGATGACCCCGGGCAATAAATACTTGTCTTCGCCGTTGATCTCGATTACAGCAAAGCCGGGGGAGATCCCCTTTGCTATTTTTTCGATCCGGCCGTTTTTGAGCAACAAATCTGCGGTAATGATCTTACCTTCGTTAACTATGGAAATGTTCTTGATCAGATAATTATGCATAACAAATAGTTCGATCCCTTTAATTCTATGCAATTTATAAAAACCATTGTAAGACTTCTGATAATTCTGGGTCTACCCGTCCTTACCTCCGCCCAGTCCACTTTTCTCCCCCAGGGCTCCAAATTTGAACACTTTCTGGACAGAATGGAGATCCTGCAGCAACGGGACGCCGAGCTGAATATCACCACCGACAAACCAATCAGCCGTCGTATTGCAGTCCGTATCTCGGAACTGGCCGACAGCATGTACCATTTCTATCCGTACGACGATATTTATCATATTTCACCGGTGGACAGGCAGAACCTCCAGTCCCTGCTGATGAACAATACGGAATGGGTCGAAAGGAACAAAGACAGCTTTCAGAGTAAAAAGCCCTGGTGGAATACTTTTTATAAGGACAAGGCTAATTTCTTCCAGGTGAACGAAAAGGACTTTTTTATGGCCGTGAACCCTGTCATTCAGCAGACCCAGTCTTATGAAACGGGCAATAAGGAACGTGTCTTTCTCAATTCCAAAGGTCTTACTATCCGGGGGCTTATCGCGGGGAAACTGGGCTTTTCGGCCTATCTTACGGACAACCAGGAGCGGGGACCGGAATACGTAATGGACAGGATCGCCCAATTCCATGGCGTGCCGGGCGCGGGTTATTACAAGACGTTCAAAAAGACGGGGGTGGACTATTATGACAACCGCGCTTCCATCTATTTCAACGCCTGGAAATATTTCGACTTCCAGTTCGGATATGACAAGAACTTCATCGGCAATGGCTATCGCAGTCTTTTTCTCAGCGACTTCGCCGCGCCGTACCTTTTCCTGAAATTCAACCTCCGGATCTGGAAGCTGAATTACCAGAATATCTTTATGGAGCTTATCAACCAGCATACCCTCGGCGACTACCAGTATCCAAAAAAATACGCCACCATTCATCACCTCACCGTCAATGCCGCGCCCTGGCTTACCCTGGGGCTTTATGAGAATATTGTCTTTAGCAGACCGGATCATTATGAATTTTCCTATCTCAACCCCGTCATTTTTTTACCTTCCGCGCAACAACAGGCGGGTAGTCCTGATAAAAGCACGGTGGGACTGGACTTCAAGGCCAATGTCGGCCATACCACACAGTTCTACGGTCAACTGCTCTTCAACGAGTTTGTGTTGAAAGAGATCCGTCATTATTCCCGCGGATGGTGGGGTAATAAACAAGGACTGCAGCTGGGGATGAAATATATCGATGCTTTTTCGGTGAAGAACCTCGATCTGCAGGTGGAAACCAACATCGTAAGACCGTATACCTATCAACATGACGACTCTGTCGCCAATTATACCCATTACAACCAGCCACTGGCCCATCCATTGGGGGCTAATTTTGCGGAACTTATCGGTATCGTTCATTATCAGCCTGCCTATAAGTGGACCCTGGAAGGGAAGATTATCTACTATAAACAAGGGCTGGATTCCGCCGGTGTCAATTTCGGCAGCAATATTTTTGAAAGCTATCTTACCCGGCCCCGCGATTATGGCTTTAGCATCGGGTCCGGTGTACCCGCGAATTGTATAAATGTCTCCGGTTTTGTTTCGTACGAGTGGAAAGAGAACCTTTCCTTCGATCTGTCCGTTCAATACAGGAAGTTGTCCGTCAATGATCCGAGCCAAACGTATCATAGTTTTAGCTCCACGCTTTTTACGGCAGGTGTAAGACTCAATGTGTTCCGGCGGCAGTATGATTATTAGATGTGCCGTGGAGCCAGTTAACAATTTCATAACGGCCTGAGGTCTGTCTATTCCCGGATCCCCACCGTAACTTGCGGTCCACCCGCTAATGAGAATATACACTGATACTGAGCTGATAGAACTGATCCGTGCTTCCGACAAACAGGCATTTGATCAACTATACCACCGCTATTGGCGTCTGTTGTATATGCTGGCCGTCCAGAAGACCGGTACCCCCCCGGAGGCAGAAGACATCGTACAGGAAATATTTATCGATCTCTGGAATAAAAGGGCCCGTCTGGAAATTATCCATAACCTGAGGTCCTATCTTGTCTCTACCGCCTATCATAAGATCTTTCATTTTTTTCGTGACAAAGGGGCCCGTGAAAAGCACCTGGAAAACTTCGCCCAATTCCTCGGACAGATGGAGGGCGTTCCCATGGAAAGCATTGACCTTTCAGCTGCTGTCTTTGAGACGGAATTTGGCCGGCTGCAGGACATTATCACTACGACTATCGATCGTATGCCCGGGCAAATGAAGAAAGTGGCCTTGATGCGTTACAGGCAATCGATGACGACGTCCGAGATCGCCGATGAGCTGGGCATCTCTCCCCTGACTGTAAAAAAACACCTGCAGACAGCCATGAAACGTCTCCGCGAGGCTGCCGGACAGCCAGACGCCGGCTCCACCGTCCTGTTGGTGCTACTGTGGTTTACACATAGTTCATATTAAGTTAACATTCGACGATTACTCCTTTCCTGCCGGATGCGGCACTACTGTATATGCCCCCGGACAAGGAACATATCCGCCGTCTTTTTACTGCCTATCTGGAAGGTAATTGCAGCCCGGAGGAAGAAAAGTTTCTCTGGTTGTGGGTCTGGCAGCTGGACCTTAGTGAAAAGGAGCTTTTTTCGGATACCCCGCATCTTCAGCAGACGAGGGACCGTATGCATGCCTCGATCCAGGCGCGTATAGGAAAGGGCAGTAACAGGCGTATGATGCGGATAGCGTTTGGCGCAGCTGTTGTCCTGCTGCTGATGGTATCCGCTGCCGTCATCTTCCAATGGCCTCCATCCGTGGGGCATAAAACGGGCAGATCGATGCTGGCCGTCAGTGACGGTCTGCATGTAAAGCGGCTCCTGCTGCCCGACAGTACGCAAGTGACCCTGAACCTGCACTCTTCACTGGAATGGGACGAAGACTTCGGGTCACAGCGGCGGCGGGTGAAGCTGAAAGGAGAGGCTTATTTCGAAGTATATAAGGACCTGCAGCATCCTTTCGTCGTGTCGACGGATAGTCTGCAAACTATCGTGCTGGGCACTTCTTTCAATATCGAGTCCTATGCAAGACAGAAAGAGATCCGTGTATCCCTGGTAGAAGGAAAGGTGCGTGTAGGAGAAGATAGCACCGGGGCCTCCATTCTTACTCCCGGACAAATGGTACGCTATGACAGACAAAGCCACCGCCGGCAGGTGCAGAAAATAGCCGTGGACGACGTGACGGCCTGGCGCACCGGCGGTCTGGTGTTCAATAATATTCCACTGGCGGAGGCATTAGACAGATTGGCTGAAAGACATAGCCTCCGTATTCAATACAATTCCCGGCAGCTGGACGGCAAAAGAGTGACGGCCACATTCTATCGCGCCACCTGGCAGGGAGCCTTATCAAATATCCTTTTCCTGCAGGATTTACATTACAAAGCAAAAGACAGTCTTGTAACGATCTATTAATTTATGAAGCACAATGTTAAAAGAATTCCGGTGATAAGCCGGAAAAGGTTCTGTATTGCGGTATGCATATTGTTGAACACGCTGGCGGCCTCCGCACAGCTAAAAGACCTAACGGAAAAGATCACGCTCCGTCTTACGGGCACCAATGCCCTGGAAGTGATCCGGGAGCTCGACAAGCAAAGCAATTATACTTTTACGTATGAGCAGCCGCGCCTGGCTGCCGTAAGCATCCGTCATATACAATTCGATCATGTTACCCTGGGAGAAGTATTGAGCCGGCTGCAAAAAGAGTATCATCTCAGCTACTCCATACGGGATGGCAATATATCCGTAAGACCCGAAGCGCAAGGGGGGGCGATGCCGGCGGATACATCTGACGGCAGACGGGGCGGATCAGGCGTCCTAAAGGGACGGGTAGTGGATTTTGAGACGGCACAGCCTTTACCGGGAGCCACAGTCGAGATAGCAGGCAGTGGACGTGCGACGGTGGCGGATGAGAAGGGATATTATGTATTTAGTGGTCTGCCGGAAGGCAGTATTACCTTGCGGGTAAGCTATGCCGGATATCAAAAAAATATTTTTCCCGATATCAGGATCACGAGGACCCTTGTCTTTGATGTGAAGATGTCGGCAGCCACCGCCACGGCGCTGAATGAAGTGGTGGTACAATCCAATGCACACCGGGTAAAAGCGGTCACCTTCAGTACGGAGAAAGACCTGGTGCAGGAGATCCGCAATGCTACCAGCGTCATTTCCGGTATTTCCAATGAACAGATCAGCAAGACGGCGGACCGCAACGCGGCGGAGATCGTCAAGCGTATTTCCGGGGTCAGGATCGTGGATGACAAGTTTATCGTGGTGCGGGGAATGGACCCCCGCTATAATGTCACCTATCTGAATGGCAACCTGGCCCCTTCCCTGGAATTGTATAGCAGAGCCTTTGCCTATGACCTGCTGCCCTCACCCATCATCGATAAGATATTGATCTATAAATCACCCGAAGCGGACCTCTTTGGGGACTTCGCCGGCGGCGCCGTCAAGGTCACTACCAAGAATGCGAAGCCGGTGAGACATTTTGATGTAGGTGTCCAACTGGGCTATCGCCCCGGGTCTAATTTCGGATCGACGATCAATACCTATCAGGGAGGCAAATGGGACCTGCTGGGCTTTGATGACGGTACCCGTAAGCTACCTTCCGCCGTCCCGGGTTATTTTGAAAAAAACAACCAGGCGCCGTTGACCCAATCCCAGCTGGTAAAGGCTTTTACACCCATCCTCCAGTACCAGACGCAGAAAAGCACACCCGACGGACAGGTGTTCTTCAATTATTTCGACAACTGGAAGATCGGGAATGCCCATCTGTACGATCTGACCTCGGTGACTTATACGAGGGAAACCCGTCATTACCAGTACTATAACCAAACGGGAAATCTATACAGCTGGGGCGGATTTTTTAATACGAAGAACAAGATCGGGGGCAGCGACCAAAGCACACAGATAAGCAAGATCAACCTGCTGGAGAACCTTACTCTCCGGCTGAACCCCGCCAGTACAATTGAGTTCAAAAATTTTGTCGTAGAGGAAGGACGCAGCATGACCTTTATCAATGATTCACGGCTGAATACGGATACGGCCACTGACCGCAGCTTTGGTTATCCCAGGAAAAGGGCTATCGTGCTGGGTTATCAACAGCGTTTTTTGTACACGGGAAACCTTGGCGGTCAGCATGACTGGGGCAGAAGCCACCGTCAAAGACTGGAGTGGAACCTGGGCTATTCCTATATCCGGCAGGACATCCCGGATTACAGGACCATGAATTTTAACAGCTATACAGGCGCCAACAACTTTTATCAAACGGACCCTGAATCCGGAGACTATAAGTTTGTCAGCGCGGGATCGAACACGGGCGATCAGGGTGATATACAGCAAGGCATGATCTCCCGGCTGTTCGTACGCAATATCGAAAATGCCTACAACGGTTCGGCCGACTATGTATTCCGTCTTACCCCTTCGCTGACGCTGAAGACCGGCACTTATCAGTTGTATAAAACAAGGGAAGTGAGCCGGCGGGATTTCGTGGTCAACCGGGGTGGGCTTACAACCCTGGATCTTGCCATTGGATTCAATGGCACCAGCAGGGGGAACGAGGCCACCGGCAGCGGGAACAATTATTTCAACCTCATCCAGTTCCGCCCGCAGGACCTGGGTAAAGTATGGAGCACGGATTACATCCGTGACGACGGCACCGGACTATATATCTACGATCTTACCACTCCCGTCGACGGCTATACAGCCAGCGAACAGAACAACACTGGTTATTTAATGGCAGACTGGACCGTGTATCATTCTTTATTGATCAACGCGGGGGTGCGGGTAGAACACGACCTTATCAAGCTATCGGGCGCCAAAGGTGACTTGCAGTTCTGGAACCCTGTGTATGTCCATCTGATGAAAACGGACGTCCTGCCTTCTGTGAACCTAAGCTATCGTCCCGACTCGGCTTTTGTTATCAGGGCCGGCTATGGACGTACGATCAACCGTCCCGAGTTCAGAGAGCTGGCGCCTTTTTCCGACTTTGACTTCCAGAACAACCAATACATATTCGGCAACCCGAATGCACTCCCGGCTACCATCGACAATTTCGATCTTCGCGGAGAATGGTATCCCAAAAGCAGCCAGGCGAACGAGACATTCAGCGCTGGCATTTTTTACAAGCATCTCCGAAACCCTATCCAGCGCGTACGAGAGGACGACAATGGCGCGGACCTGTCCTTTCCCATCATCAGTTTTTACAATGCCACGCAGGCAAAGGTCTATGGAGTGGAAGCCGAGATACGCAAAGGGCTTTACTTTATTCCAGGCAACCTGTTCCGTCACCTGTCTGTCATTATCAACGGCGCATGGATCAAAAGCTCTTCTTCAAGAGACAGCGCCAACGGTCCGGATTATATCGGTCCTTATACTGACCGGCCTCTTCAGGGACAGGCCCCCTATGTGCTGAATGGCGGACTTTATTATGAGAACCCGGCATGGGGTACTAAGCTGGGCGTAATTTATAATGTCAGCGGTCCGAATATCTATGCCATGTCTGTTGCCAATCCTAATTCCAGGCAACAGGTGATAAACCATGACAGTTCGGGTTATAAGTTTATCCGGCCCAGTTTGGTAGAACTGCCGATGCATCTTTTAGATATTTCGTATACCCAGCGTATTGTAAAAAGCCTGACGATGAAGCTGAATGTTCAGAATCTGCTGGACCAGCCTTTCCGACTGATAGAAGATTACAATGGCGACCGGAAATACCAGCCGGAGCACCTCGATCCCACCGCGCCGTCAGGGCGCGATCAGGTGTCGAAGATCGTGTATTCCGGCGACAACATTTTCCAACGCTATAAGCCCGGCAGATATTTTACCCTAACATTCACTTATGCCTTTTAACCATCCGACGATGAGAAATATGTTTTGTATATATACCTTGTCATGCTGCCTCCTGTTGCTGACCGGAGGCTGTAAGAGAGAGAACGGTCCGCTGACGACGCCCAATGCCCAAGTCGGTTTTTACAATGCCTCTTATTGTCTGTCCCTCATGATCAGCGACGCCCACGGCAGTCACAAAGCGCCCCTGCTGCTGGACAATGATGACCCGGATTATACGCCGCCTCCGCAGGGCGCCGCCTCACAGACGCTGCCTTCCTTCGACAGCAGGGCAACCAGCAGTCTTCAATTTCCGAACAGCGGTACGAACGCGGGTATCCTGCAGCCCTGGATATTGTACATGCGGGTTAGCTCCGGACAGCACCGGCTGCTGCTGCTGGATACTAATCTTGTTCATCGCCGGATATTGGACACGACGGTATTCAATGCTGTCACCGACGTCCCCCGGACGATCTATTTTTCCGACAGCATGGGCGTGTTCAGATCAGTCATCACCCGGGACGAACAAAAACTGTTGCAGGACAGTATCCGTATCCGGCTGGTAGATCTGAGCCCGGATGCCGGCATGGTAACGCTTGTCGTGAATAAGACCGGCCATTTTTTTTACAGCGCGGCTTACGGATCGGTGAGCACTTATGTCAATTACCCGCTGAAGGACGCGGCCCGGCTGACGATGCAGGTGCGATCTTCAGTGGACAGCACCAAGGTCCTTGCCCGGACCATCCTCAACGCCAGCCCCGGCCGCAGCTATACGCTCCTGCTCCAGGGATATAACAATGGCGGAGGGTCTTTTACAGATCCGGACGGCAAACCCGTTACGATCAATGCCAACATCGGCCTTACCGCCAATACAAGCTTTTAAAAAATGCAAGATGAAAAAATTATATGTTTATATAGCGTTTATCATAGGACTGGCTGCCTGTAACAAGGTCGATAATAACCACCACTATATCGACGGCCTCCCTCACCTTAACCTGAGCACGGTACATATCCAGGGGGTGGGCGATTATTCTTATCCCACGAATGTAACGATAGGCGATACGATGATCATGGTGGGCGTGCTGTTTATCCACGAGCCGGGGACGACCATCCACATTGGCAATGCCGATGCAAAAGTAGTTGCTACTTCTGTATTACCCGGAAATGCCGCCATAGCTGACGAGGATATCGTCCGTGTGCTGATCACCTCCGACATGGGTGTCGGCGCCAACCGGCCTGTGACGATCACTGCCAACGGCCATTCTATCAACGCCCCTTCGATCACAATTTCTCAATTTGTCCAATTACAAAGTAAGACGGATACGACGCTGTGGGTGGATTCCATCGGCAGCTGGACTCCTCCGCCAGGCGCCTTTGTCAGTCTTTTGGATATCAACTCCACCGATGACGGGACGCTCTATTTTGACAATAGCACGGGCGTATACCGGCTGAATAACGGAGTGGTAGAGAAACTTTTGGATACGACACAGACGGTGACGGAGAACGGGAATACTTACAAAGCCGTCACGGTACTGGGCTGCACTACGGACCATGCCGGTGGTCAGCTGTACATATCCATGAGCGTAAAGGAGAATGGGGTATTACCCGCCGACCGCATGGTGTACCGGCTCTGTAAGATGGATATGCAAAGCCGTACCCTGACCACGATCAACCGCACGGAGGTCCTGAAGGCGGGGACGGCCGTCACTACACCTTTTGAAGGGGATGTGGCTTCGGTCCCCATCGTCGCCACTCAGCTAAAGACGGATGTCAACGGCAACCTGTACTACCACAACAGAATGCGGAGTACGGGGCTGGGTATATTTACCAAGTATCTTGATAATTTTTGCCGTCTGGACATCAGTGGCAAAATAAGCTCGCTCATGGTGTTATTGAAAAGCATCTCTGTGCCGGGCATTGCCCTGCATATGACCACCCTGATGTACGCCATCGATCCCCAGGGAAAGACGATCTATGTGATGGATAATAAGACAGGCAGTTCATTGCCCATCGACATGAATATACTGGCCTATGACATCGAACTTAGTGACGTGGCCTATTCTTCGGGCTCTACAGTGCAGATACTATACAACTTCTCTTCTTTCGATACTTCCAGTCTCACCGGTCAGCCTTCCGGGAAGAATAATCTCAGACCTTTCACTTCCTGGCTGGCGTTGCCCAACGGCGACCTCATCACTGCTAATGACTTCAGTAGCTATCCCTCGCCCTCTCTCCAGGCTGTGAATATCCCTTCCCGGACGTTCTATGTCTATGCAGGGACGGAGAGAGGATTGTTCACTTCGTTTATCAACGTCAACAATTGTGAATATTCGGGCCCGGGACAGGTGAATACAACAGGACTGGCCAAGTATGTCCGATTTTCTTTATCACCCTGCAGACCTGGCTATCCCGGCTTCACGACCGCGCTGGCGGGGATCGACCCGCATGGGACCGTTTATTATTGTACCTATGGCAACACCAGCATCAGCTTTTTCAAGATGTATTCCAGGAAATAGAATTTCCGGTATGCTATGAGTAACCAGCCTCCGGCTCTAACCCTAGGGTCGGAGGTTTATTATTATGAGGAGGTAAAAAGCTTTGCGCAGGATGCGGACGCTCCCCGCCACCTGTTTTTCAAGGGTGCTGACCGGGACGCCGGATATTTCCGAAGCTTCTTTGTATGACCGTTCCTCTTCTTTTACCAGGATAAAAGCGGCCTTTTTTTCAGGGGACAATGCATCGATGATCTCCCGGACGATCTGCCGGGTTTCTTTAAAATAATATTGTTCATCAGGGGAATAAGTGTCCTGCATCTCCGGGTATGTTTCCATTTCCGGCGACACCTCCAATTGACGGATGACCGTCTGTATCCTCCGGCGATGAAACTCTTTTACGATGTTAAAGGCGATACCAAATACATAGGTGGAAGGGTCTTGTATGTCTTCCCGCTTTTCCCAAAGGCGGAGATAGCATTCCTGTACCAGGTCGTCTGCAAGGTCATCGTCCTTCGTATGCCTTCTGAACAGCCGGAACAGGCCGTCCCTGGTGTCGTCAAAGACGCGGATAAATTCTGCGGCATTCATCTTTCCCATCGTACAGTTGCTGGTGAGGGTCACAAAACTACCTTTTTCGCACTTTCCGCGAGAAGTGTTAACAGTAAGTTCATATTCCGGCATGGAGGAAAAGGAGAGAAAATGACAGTTTATAGAAAAGCGCTGCATGGGATCATACGAATCGCTGTGGAAAAAATATCTGGAAGGCCGGGCGACCCTGGAAGAATTAAAAGAACTAAAAGCATGGTTGCAGTCATCGTCGCCGGATGATGAAGAGTGGATGACGCTCGTCAGGGAAGATACACGGAAGGGTCTACCCATGCCTTCCGACAGGGCGATGCGTATGAGAGAAAGGATGCAGGAGTTAGCCGTACAGGAGAAGGAGCCGGCTGCTGGCGGGAGTGTTCAGCGGCGGGTGTTTTGGCGGAGTATTGCCCGCCGTAGGATGGCGGCCGCGGCATCGGTGATCCTGGTGTTGTGTGGTGTCGCGTACTTTATATCAAGGCGCTCACAGGAGCCGGGTACAGTACAGTCTGAGGTCCGCTGGGATAGCATCACTAATAATGCTGCGGGGGCGCGTCTGGTCACTCTATCGGACCAGACGAAGGTATGGCTCAACCGGGGTGCAGTATTATATGTCAGCAGGAACTATGCTGTTGAGAGAAGGGTGCTGTTGAAAGGGGAAGGTTATTTTGACGTGGCCAGGGACGAACAACATCCCTTCACGGTGTGGGCCGACAACCTGCAAACCACTGTGCTGGGGACCGCCTTTAACATAGACAATAACCCCGTCCAGTCGGCCATCCACATCAGCCTGGTAAAAGGTAGTATAAAAGTGCAGCATACGGGTGATACGGCCGCTGTCATCCTTTCTCCGGGACAAATGGTCAGGGCCGACAGACGATCGGGGGATATCCCTGTGAGCAGGATCGGCGTGCCGGACATTGCGTCGTGGGTTAATGGCGACCTGGTATTAGATCAGCTGCCTTTGTCCGAAGCATTGCAAAAACTGGAAGTTTGCTATGGTATCACCATCCGGGCTGACGCCAGCCTGTTGGCCGGCAAGACGGTGACAGCGGTATATCATAAAAAAGAAAGCTGGCAGCAAGTGTTAAGACATTTGCTATTTATTTATCAATTATCCTATAAGGTCCAGCGGGGCGACAGTATTACCATTATTCAACCATAAGTCAATGATGAAAAAAAAGCCGGGACGGCCGCAGCGATCGTTGCGGACAGGCATCTCTTTACTCGTACTCTTCTCTTTTTTATTCGGCCCCTGGCCACCGGAAAGGCTATCGGCACAGGTATCCAATCTCAAGGGCGAGATCAGCTTCAGCGCGGAAAAGATCACCATAGCCGATGTTATTACAGGCATCCAGCAGCAGACGACCTATGTGTTTTCCTATGATAAGGTCAGGTTGTCTACCGTATACGTTCAGCACATAGCCTGGGTGAGGACGCCGTTGGGGAAGGCCCTGGAAGAACTGCAAAACAAAGCTCACCTGCGGTATACATTGCTGGATAATAACATCGCCATCACGGTGGTGAAGGCCGCTCCCGTCCGGGAGACAGCTCCAACGAGAGCTCCGGGGACGGCCACCCTCAAGGGACGCATCGTGGATTTCGAGACTTCCCAACCCCTGCCCGGCGCTACGGTCAGCTTGTCGGGGAAAGGGACCCAGCTTACGGATGATAGAGGTTTTTATGCTTTTATGCATCTGCCCGATAGTGTCTACACACTTACCGTCACTTATGCGGGCTATCAGGAAAATAAGCTCGCCGGCATCCGTATCAGGGGCGACAAAGAAAGGACCATCGACATAAAAATGCAGGTAAGCGCCTTGCTCAATACGTTCGTCATCGCGTCCGGCGCACATAAGATAAAATCAGTTACCCACAGTACGGAGCGTCAGCTCATCCAGGAGATACGCACTGCCACGGGGGTGGTTTCCGGTATCTCGAACGAGCTGATCAACAAGACGGCCGACCGCAACGCCGCGGAGGTGGTAAAAAGGATATCCGGTGTAACCGTAGTGGACAACCGTTTTATCGTCGTCAGGGGCATGAACGAGCGGTACAACCTCACCTATCTCAATGACAATATTGCCCCCTCCACGGAATTATACAGCAAGGCCTTTGCCTATGACCTGCTGCCCAGCAGCATTATCGACAAGATACTGGTGTATAAGTCTCCTCGCCCTGACCTGAGTGGGGAGTATGCGGGGGCTGCCGTAAAAATATATACCCGGAATGCGGTGCCGGTGAAACATATTGACATCGGCCTTCAGCTGGCCCACCGGCCGGGATCTACGATGACGGACATCAACAGCTATAAGGGGAGCAAATGGGACTGGCTGGGCGTTGATGATGGCGCCCGCAAGCTGCCGGGCTTTTCCCCCGGCTATTTTCAATCCAACCACAGTGCGGGCAATATCAGCCAGGCGGACATGGTGAAGTCATTCTCCCCGACACTGACCTATGGACGCGCTCACAGCCTGCCCGATATACAGGCATTTTTCAACTACTATGATTCCTATCAATTGGGAAAGGAAGTGCGTCTTTACGATCTCACATCCGTCACCTATACGGGGGAGACGACCTTTTATGATGTGTACCGACAGAGCGGGAATACGGATGCGTTCATCGCCGATGGGGGCGATCTGAACCTGGGTACACAGAACCTGGTTACCACGAGCCGGCAGTCTACGGAGATCGGGAAGATCAATGTCCTGGAGAACCTGACGCTGCGGATCAATCGGCGGAATACCTTGCAGCTGAAGAATTTCTTTGTGAATGACGGGAGGAAATTCACCGGTATCAATGACATCCGCGCGAATGTTATTCCCAGATACGATTCCAGCAATTTCAGCAACAACCGGAAGAAGGATATCGTCCTCTCCTTTCAGCAGCGGCTGCTGTATTCCGGCAACCTGGGCGGTACGCATACGTTGGGCAGGCGTCTGCGTCAGGACCTGGAGTGGAATCTCGGCTATACCTACGACCTGCAGAATGTGCCTGACCAGCGGATCAGCCATTTCCAGACGGCTTTTGTCAATGTCAACTATCCGTACGAATCCCATGACCTGGTCTATACCGCTGCCGGATCGAATATGGGCGATTATAACAGCGGATTTTTAGGCATGATCTCCCGGCTTTTTGTAAAGAACAACGAGCATATTTACAATGGCTCCGCCGATTATACGATCCACCTGAGCCCGGGGCTCCAGGTCAAGGCCGGTACTTTTCAGCTCTTCAAGACCCGGGACGTAGGCCGCAGGTTTTTCCGGGTCAACCGGGGCGGGCTGGCCCCCGACGAAGTGATGATGCCTGCCAATCAGGGCTCGGGCGACGGCTGGTCGCAGGGCTATGGTCTCAGCAATCCTTCCCTTATTTATTTTCACCTGCAGGACCTGGATAAGACCTGGAACCCGGCCTGGTTTCCGGAAGACAACAGCGGCCTGAAGATCTATGATGCTACGACACCGGTGGATGCTTATGTAGCCACCGAGCAGAATAATGCCGGGTATGTAATGGGTGACTGGAAGACAGCCGGTGAAAAGCTGACCCTGAATGGAGGTCTGCGGGTGGAGTATGACCGGCAAAAGCTGGCCGGAGCCAATGCTTCCGCCAACGGCGGTTTTTCTGTGGTGTATGTGGATCATCCAAAGACATCTGTGCTTCCCTCTGTGAACCTGACCTATCGTCCCGACTCCTTGTTTGTGATCCGCGCCGGATACGGCCGGACTGTCAACCGCCCGGAGTTCAGAGAGCTCACACCCTACAATGATTTTGATTTTATCAACAATGAAGTGATCATCGGCAATCCCAAGGTCGTTACAGCCACCATCGACAATTATGACCTCCGCGCGGAATTTTATCCCCCCGGCTTTGCACAAAATGAAGTGTTCAATATGGGAGTGTTCTATAAATATCTACAGGACCCTATTGAACGTCTGCGTACGGAAAGGAGCGGTTATATAGACGTCAGCAGCTTTACAGCCATCAATTTCGCCAATGCAAAAAGCGCGGAAGTATACGGCCTGGAGGCGGAGATCAAAAAAAGCCTTTCATTTTTGGGCGGCGGTCTTTTCCGTCGTCTCAGCGTGGTGCTGAACGGGACATTGGTGAAGAGCAAGACAAAGCAATATACAGGCGGTGTCCCCGGCGCCGCTTCTGATACGGTGGTGGTGCAAGGCAGACCCCTGCAGGGGCAGGCGCCCTATGTGTTCAACGGCGGTCTGTTCTATGAAGATCCGGGTATGGGGACCAAGGTCGGGGTCACCTATAATGTCAGCGGTCCTATCATTTATGCCAAGTCGCTGGGCACACCCGATTATAGGAACTCCACCGATTCAGCCTATCAGCTGAGCATCCGGCCGGACCTGCTGCAACTGCCCATGCACCTGCTGGATGTCAGCGTCACCCAGCGTATTGTAAAGTCGCTGAAGCTGAAGTTCAGCATACAGAACCTGCTGGATCAGTCTTACCGTATCGTGGAAGACCATAATTACAACCAGCGTTATGACCCGGAATACCCGGTGAAGGATAACCTCGGCCAAACTTATTACAAGGGCGATAACATTTATACGCGGTATAAACCCGGCAGGTATTTCCTGCTGTCATTCACCTATGCATTTTAAACAACCTATTGAAATGAGAATATCCAAGATAAAGTACCTGGTCGCATGTTGCGGCGCCATGGTCTTGCTGGCGGGAGCCTGCCAAAAAAAAGTGATGGTGACGAGCACGCCGGACTCCCAGATCAGCTTTTATAACGTTTCGGAATATATCCAGATCCAGACTCTGAACACTTCCGGTCAAAGCTTTCTCTTTATCGATGCGAAAGATACCACCCATTCGGGGGTTACCGTCCCGGTGTCGAACACGCCATCTTTTGGCAGCGGAGAATACCAATTCCCCAATTACTTCTATTACACCCGGCAGACATTGCCCTGGATCAGCTATATGCGGGTACACCCGGGAGAGCACTCTATAACATTGACGGATACGGGAGGGCATCATCCTTTGATCACTTCGGCGGTGACGACGGTACCCGGCAGTCCCGTGTCCGTTTATTATGCAGATAGCCTGGGCCATTTCCGCAGCTGGGTGCTTACGGATACGGTGACGGAGTCGGCTGGAGCAGTCCGTCTGCGGGTGATCGACCTTAGCCCCGACGTGGGTAATGTATTCTTTACCATCGGCGGTCAGCCGGCGGCAGGATTTCCGGACCACCAACAATATGGGCAGATCTCGCCTTTTGTCGCGTGGCCCAATCCGGTGGCGGACACCCTGCAGATACGTTTTTACAATACAAGGGATAGCGTGGACGTGGTGGCGAGCGGTTCGCTCAGCGTAACACCGGGTCATGCTTACAATGTGGTACTTACGGGATATACGAACAGCCAGGCTTTCCCGGACCCGGTGACGGGGAGGTACCTGAACTTCAACCCGGACCTGAAAGTATTGCTCACCCAAAACAATTGATGTATATGTCCCGTAATAACCGTCTGTATTTATTCGCGATCGTATTGCTCCTGCTGTCTTCCTGTAAAAAAACGGACCACTATGCGCAGATGGTCAATGATCAGCCTTATCTGATCACGGGTGAGATGGGATTGTACAATCTCGGTCTTGGTCTTTACCCGGGCTACAAGACTTCTTACCTGGTGGGGGATACAGCCACATTCATCGGTAAGTTCTTCCTGGACCGGCCGGGCTCGCAGATCCGGGTAGGGAATGACACCCCGCAGATACTATCCAAAGTGAAAATCCCTGCCGGGATAAATGAATATACTCACCAGCAGGACCAGCTGGATATGATACGATTTCTCATCACCAAAAGTATGGGGCTGGGAAATAATATACACGTCTCTATCCGGGCAAACGGGGTCACTCTCCAGGCGCCTGATATTTCCATCCGGCAATTCCAGGGTGTCCTCCGGAGGACGGATACCACCTTGTATGTAGACAGCATCACAACCTGGAGCCCGCGGGATGTCGGCTACTATCAAAGTAACTATATTCCCGTACTCAACTATATCAGTGTTGCGGGGGATGGCACCATTTGTTTCAACAATCTTACGGGTATATATATACTCAAGAGCGGTCAGGTGTCGCCCTACCTGAATGTTGGGGGTCAACTGCAGGAGAATGGAAATCCCTTCACAGTGAGCCGCATCCTGGGCAGCGTACTTTCCTTCGGAGGCGACAGCCTTACCTTTTCCGCGGAAGTAAAGGAAGACACGCCTGATACGGCTACGCAATATATCTTCCGTATTTGCAGGATGGACCTGGCGTCCCGCGGGGTCACTACGATCAACCGGACGGCGGTCCTGAAGGGGGCCGGAGCAGTCAATGAAGCGCCCGGCCCTTATGAAGGCGCTATGGGTACATTGAAGATCGTAGCCACCGACCTGCGGGCGGATGTCAACGGGGCCATTTACTTCATCAACAATTATGCGCCCTCCCGCACGGATTTTGATATGACGGGCACCTGGTACGGCAATCTTACGATGGGGAGCAATTTTGGCGGTTACAACCAGGTCTATTCGAACATATGCCGGGCAGACGCAGGCGGTAGGGTCAAGTCGCTTTTTTCCCAGCATAGCCCTTTTTTTGGACCACCCCTGTACACCATCCCGGGATATCCTGTGGCTCAGACGACCGACTACCTGGTCAGCCTGGACGGAAGTACGGGCTATGCCATCGATCAGCTGAATCTTATGACCAACAGTTTGGGCTATTTCGATCTGAACCAGGATGCGCTGCTGATCTCTACGGGATTCAACTCATCCGGATACAGGTTCTTCTCCTACGACACTTCCTCTGTCACGGGCATGCATACGACGGAACTGGACCCTGTGTTCTATGCCAACAACGGGCTAACGCTCAACAATTACCTGATCCTGCCGGATGGAGACCTGCTGCAGACCGGGTATCAATCGCTGCTGGCGGTGGATCTGCAGAACAAGACGGACTACTGTTATGCGGGGGCGGAAGCCGGGATGTTTGCGCCTGTCAGCGGACAGTTTGGTACGACCGGACCGGCCAAACGAGTGATGTTCCCGTCTTCCACCATGTTCCTGGCCGGCGTGGACAGATCGGGAGCTATCTACTATATGGATACCCATTATCCTTATCCCGGTGGTCAGACGGTGATAAGCTTTTATAAGTTGTATGCTAAAAAATGATGATCCATTAGCCTTCAAATATCAGCGAAAATATGATCTGCCGGGTCCTTATCTTGTCGATGACATTGGAGTATTGCAGGTTCGGATCCCGGCTATGGACATTTTTGATCCCCTGGCTGAACTTCAATTCGGGGGAAAGGATAAACACGGGCATGTAGATCTGGAAGCCGACGCCCGCCTCTATGCTCAGATCGGAAGAGGTGAGCTTTACCAGGTTCTCCGCCTTACGGGCAGAAGAGTTGGATGCGAGGTCATACCTATAGTTGATGCCTCCCATCATATAGACCCTAAAGTTCCCGATGCGGTCTGAAAGGAATTTCAGCTGGGCGGGAAATCCTAAGAGAAGGGATTGTATCTGTTTGGTTGCCAGTTGCGTTTCACCGGCAGGAGGGTAATTGACATGATAGGAAATGCTGTTGCTGCTGAAGATAAACTCCGGGAAGGCAAAGCGGAATTCGAGGTGGTCCATAAGGTGAAAGGTGAACATACCGGAAACGCCAAAACCTCCACTATTTAAGGGGTTGACATACAACACACTATCGCTTGCCAGAAAATTAGGGTGCGCACTTACCTGCAGGTGTGAGTTGTCGTAGAGAAAGCCAATCCCGAGATAGTATTTTTTGTTATCATGATCAGGAAGATTCAGATAATCCCTTAACTGGGCCGATGCCCGGCCTCCTGCCATCATCAATCCAGCCATCAATAGGACGGAGAAAATACCCTTCCTGGTCAAAATAGATATGTTCAAATTCATAAGAGTCTTAAAGTCAACAAATTAAAACCGGAAGGTAAATATTGGCAATAGGCATGAATTGGGTAAGTAAAAATAACGGTAAAGGGGGATTTTAATTGCGGCATAGCGGGGATTTTAGGGAGTTGTTAACGGTGGTTCAAAAGGTCTTTTCGCCTGTATAGATGGAGCAAATGCCTAGGCTGAGCCTTTTGAGCCGGGTATTGACATAGCCGTTGTTCTCCAGGATCCGGACAAGCGCAGGGCCTTCCGGGAATGCCTTTACCGAGTCATTCAGATATTGATAGGCCTCCCCGCTGTGCGTCATTATGCCCCCGATGCGGGGCGCCACGATGTTGAGGTAGAGATTGTATAGCTGGCGAATACCGGGAGTCTTGGGATGGGAAAACTCGAGGATGACTAATCGCCCTCCGGGTCTCAGGACGCGAAGCATTTCTTTAAGACCCTTTTCCAGATTCTCAAAGTTCCTGACGCCAAAGGCTACGGTAATGGCATCGAAGGTGTTGTCCGGCGCCTGGATATTTTCGCTGTCCCCTTCCTGTAAAAGTATCTTCCCCTCCAGTTTGTTGCGGGCGATCTTTTGCCGGCCTATTTCCAGCATCCCTGTGGAGATATCGATACCGGTGATCTTTTCGGGGGACAGGTGCCGGGTCATAAAGATGGCCATGTCGGCAGTACCTGTAGCTACATCCAGGATGTATTTTGGGTGCAGGGCGGACAACTCGCGGATAGCCCGGCGCCGCCAATAGATGTCGATCCCGCCGGAGAGGAAGCGGTTGAGAAAATCATAGCGGAAGGCGATCCTGTCGAACATGGCGGCCACCTGCTGCTTTTTCCCCAGCTTCGAGTCCTTAAAGGGGACGACCTTGTCGTGCGTAAATTCCGTCATAGGGCTGCAAAGGTACGCCAACCGCAGGAAAGGTCCGGTGGTATTTCAGTCGCAGGTCCCGTTATCTGTTATTGTCAGCGTATAGTTGCCACAGGTGAGGCTGGCGGGAATAGGGGTGTAATGGGGTGGGGAATAGGTTTCGCAGTCAACGAGGCTTCCGCCCTGGTCGTCCCATGTCAACCGCATCGAGCCGGACCCGGATAAAAAGCTGACAATGATCGTAAGGTTAAAGGAGCCGTATACCTCGGAAAAAGGCAAAGTGGGCGAGGTATGTATTATGGGGGTCATGCCGGGGCCTTGTATCCTGATGGAGCTGATAGGGTCGCTGCCTATCTGTTGGTAAAGGATGTTGGGGCCGCAAAAGGGACGGATCAGCGCCTGTGGTCCGATGGCTAATCTTCCGGAAGTAATTGGCTTTGTGAAGGAGGTGGGACCCCCTTTAATGGTGGCGGACAGGTTGAAGATCGCCACCAAAGTGACTGCAAGGACAAGTGTTTTTTTCATAACTAAGGTTTTCATGAATATACGGATTTTTTAAAAATGCTAACTTGCCGGCTTAAGGAGTTATCATGATCATACATTCAGCGGCCTATATCATCAGCAGTCCCGACCATACGAAGAGCCCGGCGCCAGACCGGCCCGAATATGCTTTTATCGGGAGGAGCAATGTGGGGAAATCTTCCCTTATCAATATGCTGGCCGGCAATGACAAACTGGCCAAAACCTCTGCTACACCCGGTAAGACACAGCTGATCAATCATTTTAACATCAACGACGAGTGGTATATCGTGGATCTGCCCGGCTATGGCTTTGCAAAGGTTTCTCAGTCCGAGCGGAGAAGATGGGAGCAGATGATCGAGAACTATCTTCGTAAAAGAGAGAACCTGATCACAGTGTTCGTCCTCATCGACAGCCGGCATAGCCCACAGAAGATAGACCTGGAGTTCTTAGACAGGCTGCGGAAATGGAATGTCCCTTTTTGCCTGGTGTTTACCAAGTCTGATAAGGAGAACCAGCGTACGGTGAGCAAAAATGTCAAAGATTTCCTGGACAGGATGCGTGCAAGCTGGCAATTCCTGCCGCAGCATTTTGTCACCAGCGCCGTGAAAAAAATGGGAAGGGATAAAATACTGGCGCTCATCGGGGAGATGAATGGGGAGTTCAACCAGCCTTAGCCAGACTATTCCGGCAATCCATAATAAGTCCTTACAGCCTCATAACTGCTCCGCATACCATTGGTGATAACGTTGTTATTGTAGATCCTCACTACCCTGGCCTTGGTATACTGTTCGCCCGGGCCGTTCTTGTCGATGTATATGTTCACTTTATTGGAAGAATATCCCATGCTTACCCGGTATTGGGTTGCCCCTCCTGTACCCGGACCGGGTAAAAAATACCATCTTGTCAGCGGCTGGTAATACAGGTAGACCAGCCATGTCGAGCGGTTCATGGTATCCTCGGTAGTGGCTATCTGCAGTTGAACAAAACCGGTTTGAAGGTTTTGTGCGCCAAAGTCGTATTGGGTGACGTTGGAATTGCCCTGTATACCCTGGGGTCCTTGCGGGCCAGCGGGGCCTTGTGCTCCCTGCGGACCAGTGTCGCCTTTTTTACAGGAAGGGGTGAAGGTTATCATTACAAATAAAAAAAGACATGTCAGACGCGCAGTTAGTAAACTTCTGCTCATTGCAAAAAGGTTTTGCGCAAATTGAACAAACTTCGAAATGAATGACAATCCCCTTTTTGAGCTAATTGTACGGGCGGCGTTATGATAAAATGGGGGAGACAGTTCCTTTAGCCGTGATGGGGTCACGACTGTCAGTGTGGGTAATACGCAGGGAGAGAGGGACCTGCGTTAGTTTACGACCTTGTTCGCGCAGCTGCTGCTGGCAAACGCTTCCGGTTTCGCTTTGAAGGCAAAGCCCATACCCAGTATGTAGCCCATTGCTTCTTTCAGCGCATCATTGCTCTTGAAGTGCGGATTGGTATTGATGTCGGCATGTACTTCCATGTCCACATCATACTTTGAAAAGAGGTTGCACAGTTCGTAAGCGATCTCGATGCTTTTGGCGACTTCCACCAGCATACGCTCTTTGATCGTATACTGATGTCTGGTTTTCTCGTTGTGAATGAACATAAACCCGCCATGTCCTTCACGAAGAAAAACAATCACCGTAGCAAATTCCGTCTCAAGACCTTTTACCTGGGAGTCAGTGCCAATGCAGACCTTCAGACGATAGCCCTTTTCGGTTTCACGTCTGATCGCGTTTTCAACAGCTTCAATGATGGGTAGATCGATTGGGTCGCCATTAAATTTTCGCCATAGCATATATAAAGGATTTTTCGAATTTACCGAAAAACCTGCTATAAACAAAATTGTATAAGGGTTATTGTAGTGTTAAGTCTTGTGTCGATCGGTTGTGGCTCAGGGTTTTAGTCAGCGCTGGGATTAATATTGGCCCGTGCTGAGCAGCACAAGGGTACAAGCTTCCATGGGTACGATGCCATTATCCTTTGCCAGGCGCTGTAGTTCAGGGTTCTCTGCACCGGGATTAAAGATGATGCGTTTGGGATGTAAGGAAAGGATATAATCGTAGTATTGCTCCTGTGTCTTTGGATTGAGATACAAGGTCACTGTATCTACTTCGGGGAAGTCTTTTTTTTCCGTATCGATGTCCACGTCCCCAACCTTTGCTGGCTTTTTACCGATGGCTACTACAGGGTAGCCTTTACTGCGGAGGCGATTCACCGCAAGATAGCTATAGCGTTGAGGATTGTCCGAGGCGCCCAGTACAAGCGTTTTTTTCATTTGAGCAGGCATGACCCGTGAGATTGTTCACGGTGAATATACAACAATTATCCCTGGCACCTGGTTCGGATGACCTGTAAAATATTATTTTGGATATCTTTCATGATCAGGCCTGCCCACCAGCTGGCGTAGAAGTTGAAATTGGTTTTTAGGATAAAATGACTGTATAGGTGGAGCCGGTAATGTCTTTCACCCAGCCGCCGGAGCTCGTAAGTTCCGTCCAGGACGTCGAAATAATCCCCGCCGATGACGACGTGTTTATCCATGGTGGTGGAGGGTATGGTGTGTGGGTCAGCCTTTATGCTGAAATACATTCTTTTCTCCGGGTCGTATGCCTTGACTAATTCTTCAAAGACAAGCCCTTTACTGAAGATAGCCTGGCGGCTTCCCCCGACGCCTGCATAGTTCAGTTCGGCGCGGATGGGACGGGGAAAGCCCAGAAAGCTGGTGACTGTGCCGTGGTCCTCGGCGGGGCTGATAGCCTTTACGCGTATTACGTTGTTCCAAATGGTGTCTGCACGGGCATGGATATCGATGCTGGTATAGGCTTCACAGCGTGTAAAAGGATGGGGAATATAATGTTCAACGGATGACAACAGAAATGGAAGACATAATACGATGCTGACTCTGAGCTTACCCGTTCTCTTTTCTTTTCGAAGTTTATAGCGGCCGGCAGTCAGGCCGCCCAATATGGATAGAATAAGGAAGACCGGCAGGATCATCAACCAGCAGGCCCATCCTTCGATGCCGAACCCGAGGGTGAGCATAAAAAAAACAATGATGGGTAACATGGGTGCGACTATCCGGTAGACCCAGCTCCTTACGCTTTCCATCGGTGAAAGCAGAATGGTGAGATAGCCCACGCCGAACGGTAATCCCAGCAGAAAGCTGACGGACATTACGGTAAACGCGTAGCGGAAGAACCATATCCCAAAGAAAAATCGGATTACCAGTGCATAAGCGACGGGTATTGACAGTATGATCAGCCAGGTTCTTAATTTAGGGTTCATATCCTGATGGTTAAAATACTTCTTTAAATGTTATATCCGGCAAAGCTGCACGGATACGGGCTGCCAGCACCGGAAGCTTGATGGTGGGCACACCGGGGAATAAATGATGCTCCAGGTGATAGAACATGTTATAGGTCAGTCTGTTCTTCCATCTCCGGCTCAATGAGCGGGCGAACATTTCCTCATCACAGTCATGATGAACAGTCCATACGGCAAAGAATCCGGAAAACAACTCGCCTGTCAGCATGGCGAGCACGTGGTATCGCAGGAAGGATACAGGCAGGACAAATGCGATGATGATAAAGGCTGTTATTGCCGTCAGTTCAAGCCAGATAAAGAGGCGCTCTTTTGAATGAAGGGCGGCGCTATGCTGCCGGATGATGAACAGGGGACCGTAGAGTATGGCCTTCCAGGCCGGCATGTGCGCCCAGCTGCCTTCAACATCACTTTCCTGCAAACAATATTTATGATGTCGCAGGTGGTTATAGCGGACTGCATGCATGGCTGTCAGCATCAGCACGCTGTTGGTCAGCAGCGTTACGTGGGTAAGGAAGCGGGATGTACCCAATGTATGATGAAACCCGTTGTGTACTTGTCTAAGACCGGTGAGAAAAAAAAGAAAGGAGAAAGGCAGTGCAAAAAGGTAATAGTGATACCAGGCCAGCAGACAGGAAATGAGCAGCCAGGGCAGGGTGATGGAATTTTCGATGATCATTTCCAGCTGGGATAGGTGGGTCAGGTCCTTCCATTGGATAGACTTGAGCCGTGCGTCATTGAATAATCTCATGGCGGTGGATTGATGGGGTTATCAGAATAGATGATATTTCCTGCGGGGGATCTTTTCGATAATGTTTTTTAATGCGTCATCAGCATCGGGATACCGGAAAATGAACCCTGTCTGCAACAGCTTTGTCGGCAATACCCAACGGCTCTTTAGCACCAGTTCGGTTTCGGTGCCGATGAGCAACGCCCCGATCTTCAGCATCCAGGTAAAGGCGGGCAACCCGATGCGATGGCCACCGGCCTTCCGGAGATTTTTCATAAACACCCGGTTGTTGACAGGATGGGGGGAGCAGACATTGTATACGCCTTCCAGCTTATCCCGTTCATATACCCATTTCACAACACGGCAAAGATCTTCTATATGTATCCAGCTATACATCTGCCGGCCGCTGCCCTGTCTGCCGCCCAGCCCGAATTTCAGCAAGCGGAGATAGGGGACGATAACGCCGCCTGTACCAAGGGTGATGGCCGTACGCAAGACTACCTTGCGGGTGAAGGGAGTACGTTGCTCATCAAAGACCTTCTCCCATTTTTTACACACCTGTACGGAGAAGTCATTTCCGAACTCTCCGGTGTATTCGTCCTGAGGCCGGTCTTCAGCGTGCCGGTAGATGGTAGCGGAAGCCGCATTGATCCAGACTTTTGGAGGGACAACGGCATCCCTTATCGCCAGACCAATGGCCCGGGTACTGTCGGTACGACTGTCGAAGATCTCCTGTTTATTTTTTGACGTATAACGGCAATTGACGCTCTTGCCGGCAAGGTTGATCACCAGATCACATCCGTCGATGGCTGCTGCCCAGTGTTTCTCTACGCGCAGCCCGTCCCAATAAAGGTATTTGATGCGATAGCCGTCGGCGGCATCAGGCTCGGCGGGTATGTGCCGGCTCAGGATCACTATGTCATTGTCTTTTCCAAAGAAGGCGGCCAGAGCCTGACCGATGAAGCCTGTGCCGCCTGCAATGACTATTTTTTTATTGTTCATGATCTTTTGATTTGAAAGAGTGAAATGGTTTCGTCAAGACAAAGCTTTATGTAGAGCAGGACCGTTACAGGAAAGGCCACGAGCAATCCGATGACGCAGATGCAGAGCCCGCCGCCACCGATGGCGCCTACGAAATAACATGCTGCCATAATTACCAGGATCAGCAAAAAACCAGATGAGACTGTATATTGCCAGAAGTACCTGAATGCAGCAGTCGATGAGTTTAAAGGCTTTCATGATCGGTGATCTTTTTTGTTTCAAAAAGGGAGACAGTTTCCCTGAGGCTGATCCACCAGTAAAAGACGGCCAGGAAAGGTAGGATCCAGACCAGGAACAAGCTCAGGATGTATAGATACACCAGCGAAAAGACCCCTCCGATGCCGACCACCATGATCACCAACAATATCTTTTGAAAGATGTCCCGCCGTGCCCCCTTTATCTGACGGCAATCCAGAATGACGTGGACCAGGCAGCTAAGCGCATTTCCACCGAGGACAAGACGATAGGCGATGAGCAAGTGTTCTATATCGATGCAGCAACACCTTACAAAGTAAGCCAGCAGCAGCGTTTGCAGACAGTGGTCGATGAGCTTAAGGCGTTTCATATATTTTAACTTTTGAGATGCCCTTCATTTCACCGGGTAATGTCTCCTTTCCAGCAAGGCCCTTTTGCGCAGCTTGAAGAACACGAGCATGTTGAAGAAATGCATGCCACCGAGTATCAGGATGATAGCCCCCACCTTAATGCTGAGCTTTTCTATCAGGTGGCGTACGTCCGCAATATTATCCGGGATGGTGAGCGTATATACGGCATAGCCGATGTTCACGAGATAGAATCCTACGAGCAGCAGGTTGTTGACGGCATTCGCCAGCTCCTGGTTGCCATGGAAGATGTCGATAAGAAAGATCTTCCCGTTGCGGAACAAGGTACGAGCCACCCAGATGGTGAGGATGAGCGTAAGAATAAGATAAGTGATGTAGCTGATGAGGATGTAAGACATAAAAGGCGGTTTTATAGTGATTGATTTTATTTTTCGAACTTTCAATAAGTATTGAAATAATACTTCCAAATAAAAGCCGCATAGCGGCTGCGCGGCATTTACCGGCGAATAATCGTGGTTGCGGGCTCCTTTGCCTGTATTTAGTCCCTTTTCCCTCCGAAGAGTTTCATCAGACTGCCCAGGAACCAGTGTTCGTCCGCCCGGATCATCGTGTCCAGGGTCCTGTCGGCCTGGTCGCTGAACTTGCGGATATTGTTGATGGTGTCCGTAAAGGTCTTTACTGCTTTATCGCGTTTGTCCCCTTCTACTTCGCTGAGTTCCTTTAGAACGGGTATCATCAGGTCCAGTTCCCTCTTCTTCCGCTCTTTTACTATCTGCCGGGCCACTTTCCATATATCTTTTTCTGCGCTGAAGTATTCTTTTCTTTCACCCGGCTTGATGACCTTTTGCACCAGCCCCCAATCGATAAGCTCCCGGATGTTCATATTTACGTTGCCGCGGCTGATGCTCAGCTCTTCCATTACTTCATCGGCGCTTAGCGGGTCAGGACTTATCAGCAGCAAGGCATGTATCTGCGCCATGGTCCTGTTAATCCCCCAATTGGTGCCAAATCTTCCCCAGTCGGCTATAAATTTTGCTTTTGCTTCTGCCAGTTGCATCTACGTCCTTTGATGATATAAAGGTAGAGTTTGTTTTCGAACTTTCAAAACTTATTGAAAGTTTTATTTTGCTGGCTCCAGCTTAAAGCTAATGGGCTGTTTTTTGTATGATTTAACCGACCTGCCGTTAATGGTCGCCGGTATCCATTTGGGGGACTCTCTGAGTACTTTAAGCGCTGCTTCCTGAAGAAGAGGGTCGCCTGTGAGGGCTTTGGCGTCAGAAATACTTCCGTCTTTGTCTACGATGAATTGGAGTACGACAATTCCCTGTATCCCGTTTTTCCAGGCTTTTTTGGGATACCTTACGTGCTTATTGAGAAATTCGAGCCAGGCGGGGCCGCCGCCGGGAAATTCCGATTCGATCTCCACTTTGGTAACTGTCGAGTCAAGCACGATGACTTTACGGATACTATCAGTCTGTGCATTGGCTTGCAACAGTCCTGCGGGAAGGAGCAATATGGCAAAGGTTAGGGCCTTCATAAATAAGGAGTTTGATCCAGGTGTACAAGAAAGTAAAAAATCCGTATACATTCAAGTCTTTACAGACATTAATACGGCGGGCAGCTGTATCTTTTATCTTCTTTTTCGCCTTTGGGGCCGCCGCCGGGTCTGACTACCAATGCAAGATAGAATCCCCCGTTTGCCATCCTGCTTTTGGAGAAGATATTGGCCCAGTTATGCCAGCCGAGTAACAGGGGGCCGGCCTTGAATGCACCTCCGATCCAGAATTTTCCGTCAGTAGTCACCTGGATAGGAAGATAGGCTCCCAGCTTTTTTTTCTCCCACCGGGGGGTGAGGGTAAGGAGGCTGAGGTCTTTGACAACAAGTCTTTTGGTCGTGTTGGTCCACGGCATATTCAACGAGAGGTTGCCATTGATGGACCAATTATCCTGTATGGGTCTGTCCACATTGATCACCAGCCGCGTAGGGTTCCATATCTTAAAGAGGCCATTCAGTGCAGCGATGTTATCGACAATGGTGGCCAGGCTGTCGTTGAATTGGGCCAGGGTTTTTGCGGTGTCGAACTTTCGGTTGAGGTCGAAATCCGATACATCGGACCTGGGGTGACTGGCTATCCTGCTTTGCGTCCCAAATTTGTAAACATTCTGCCCGATGTCCAGCAATGCCACGCCTATCTTCCATTCATAATCGTAGTAAGCCTCGTCTTTTTCGATATTATTGACCACTGCCTGCGATTTCACCCAATATTCCAGCCCCAGGTCCAGCGATACGGATGGCCGGCTGTTGCCAAAGAGGTCTTTTAGGTTCTGCATGGTGCTATTGCTGCTTTTCCACCGGTCGTAATTACTGGAATAGCCATAACGGGCGCTGCCGGCCTTCATGAAATAGATGGTCTGGGTCCCTGATACGCCACGGCCCACGCCTCCGCCTATCATCTGGGCAAAGGCGCCGGATATGCCACGCATGCCCCTCAACGTAATGCCGGCATTTATCCTTTTGTATTCGTCGTCGATGATGGTCCGGCTATAGGTGACAAAGAGTTCCAGCCAGCTGCTGGTTGTCATATTGCCGTTGTAGATCGTGTTTTGATTGATGTCGAAGAATTGGTTCATATTCCGCAGCGAGTCATGGTAATTGACGGGGCCGGTCCTGGCGACCCCATACCCCCGCAGATTGGCTCCAAAGGCAATCGCCTGCCTCTTATCCAGCGCTATGCGGGCATTCAGCAGATGCACGTTGAAGTCAAGGGCGATAAACCGCCGCTTGTAACCTGAGGTCCATTGATAAGAGACGGTATCTCCCAGGGAGAGGAGAGAATAATTATGAAGGGTTATGGCATTGGTGGAGTGCTGCTCCTGCACGGAAAATATAGTGACATCCCAGGGATAAGGGGTGCTGAGAATGGAGGCAGGATTAACCGCTACACCCAGGCTGCCCGCGAAAGGAGATCCTTCTATGGCGTGGTAATTCTGTGCAAGACAGATGCCAGGAAAGATCAATACCCATAAAATTCCATAAACTACGGATCTCATTTGCTTGGCTTTTGTATGCACGACTTATCAAAATGGTTGCCCGTGTGTCTGCCGGATCAAAAATGACACCAATTTAGGAAAAGGTTTTAAGGAATGGATCAAAAGGTTGGTACGTTTTTCACTTCCAAACCAGCGTTGCAGCTGACGGCCCGCCCACAGCCGCCGCCCGAATTGCCGGGCCCACTGATCTTCGTATTCCTGCTCCATCTCATGACGGGCGATCTGGCCTTTTAGAAAAGTGTCCATACAACGAAAAGCTATTTTACTGCCGTGCAATGCCATACTCATACCATTGCCGGATAAAGGAGGGATCATCCCGGCACCGTCCCCTATAAATAAGAGGTGGTTTTCCACCCTGCTCCTTCGTTCAAAGCTTATTTGTGAGATGGTCAGCGGCGATTCGAATAATTTCACGGCTGACGAAAAGATACCGGAAAGATAAGGGTTCCGGGAAAGGATATTCCTTTCCATATCGGGGATGGAATTGCCGTTGGCCTGCAGATTAGCGGCCGTCGTCATATAACAAAGACAATAGCGGCCATCCTCGATCCTGGAAATGCCGCAATATCCGTCCTTGAAATTATGCAGTCCGATAAGGTCTGCCGGAAGATCGGTCTGCACATGATATTTTACGGCGATGTAATTATTCAGCTTGTCAGACCTTTTCCGGGTGAACGGTCGCCGCCATTTGATATCCAGATTGCTACGCTTGCCCGTCGAAATGCAGGCAATACTTGCCTTATATTCTCCCGCATCCGTACGGACATCGGCGATAGCCCGCCCAAAAGCGATGTCGATGACCTTGACGCCCTCCTTTACGACCACGCCGCAGTCACGGGCGATATCCGCAAGGGCAGCATCGATCTTATACCGGCTGATGCCAAACCCTCCCAGCGGCAGCTCCTGCTCGATGGATTCGCCGTTGGGCGCTGAAACCAACACCCTTTTGATCACCGGCAACCCCCAATCACTCAGGGGCAACCCCAACTCTTCCAAAAAATTCCAGCTTTCGAGACTGATGTATTCCCCACAGACCTTATGAAAAGGATAATGCTCTTTTTCGAATACGATGACGGTATAACCCGCCCTGGCGAGCTGTATGGAAAGGGCGAGGCCCGCAAGCCCTCCGCCTGCTATTGCAACATCGTATGCATTTGAACTATTCAACTGAGAAACTTTTGCTTATCAGCCATCGGAACGCCCACTTCCATTGGATCCTGCAATTGTCTATATCTGCCTGCCGAAGCAATCCCCGCCACTCCCGCCGCGTAAAACCTCTCAATACAGACAGCGGCGCATCATTTTTCACCAGATAGGACCTTGAAAACCATTTTGTCAGCCACCGGATGGAATGATAGGCCAGAAAATGACGGTGCAGATCATTGATAAACCATCCGATCCCCGCGCTAACCTCCATCCAGTTCAATTGAGCTATCAGCTCTTCATCCGTAAAGTGGTGGCAGAACAGGGAGGAAAAAATAATATCGGGTTTTTCCTGTCCAAAAACCACCTGCCGGTAGTCGGAATGTATCCACAAGGCCTCTCCCTCCTGCCATTTTTCCCTTGCTACCTCTATACAGTGAATGTTGTGATCGATGCCGGTGACCCGCGCTTGTATATGCCGACGGCGGCACCATCGGACAAGCGCCCGCAGGTTGTCCCCACCTCCGCATCCTATCTCACAGATGCTCACCTGCCGTCTGTCGCCGGCCAGGCGCTCCAATCCACTGATACTGATAGCATGTCCGCCTAACCACGTATTGATGATGTCCAGTTCAAGCATATTCCGCTGAATATCCCTGAAAGGGATATCATCTCTATCCAGCAATTCTTTCTGATAACTTCTCTTTGACAGATCTGTGATCATGGAATGACAACATTGAACAAAATACGAAGGATAAATGGTTTGGCTACTAAAGTTAGCTGAAATTGAATTGTTAAAATTTACTTCAATTTCGGTCGACATCGAGTTAAGGTCAATGTGTACTTGCTATAAAGCTTTCCATAGTGAGTCCAGGTCCGAAGGCTGCCCCGAAAACAATATTCGGTCTGTCATAGCCGAAAGAGGACATCATCTCCTGCAGTACGAACAAGATCGTGGCGGAAGACATATTACCGAAATCTTTTAGTATACGGTAGGATGTGTCCAGACCTCTGTTGGTGAGATGCAGGCTTTTATATATAGCGTCAAGGATCTTTTTACCCCCCGGATGGATGCACCAATGACTGACTGCTTCCCGGGGAAGCCGGTGTTTTTCCAATGCATGGGTTACGAGTGAGCTAAAATCCTCCTCGATCAGGTCAGGGACATAACTGCTCAGCCCCATCTGGAATCCCGTAGAGGACAACTCCCAGGACATGTCCTGTTTCCCCCTGGTCATGATCTCCGAATAAAATCCGTCAATATGGAGACCAGGGGCTGGGTGTTCGTCCTGCGTCACGAGCGCGGCAGCCGAGCCGTCTGAAAATAAAAGGCTCGACAGGATATTGTTCATGGTCGGATCCCGTTGGAAATGTAGCGTACATAATTCCGTACAAACGAGCAATACTTTGGCGTTTGCGTCGCTATGGCACAGGGCGTCGGCCAGCTTTAGGGCATGGATAGCCGCATAACATCCCATAAAGTTCACGGACGTACGAAAGATGGTCCCGGGCAGCCCCAGCAATTCCACGATCTCCAGGTCCAGACCAGGCGCGCTCATCCCCGTACAGCTGACGGTGATGAGATGCGTGATTTCCTGCGCATCCAGTTTCCCATCCAGGCAATTCCGGATCGCAGCCATGGAGAGGGGGGCGGCATGCTGTTGGTAGCACCGCATCCTTGACTCCAGCGAAGGAAAGGGTTCCAGGTTTTCCGTAGGCGGATAAAACTCCCATTCCCCCGCCGGCCTGGTATAGTCTCCTATAACGGAATACCTGGTAGAGATACCGCTCTGATGGTAAAGGAATTGAAGTTTTCTGTTACCGGCTTCATTCATTGCGTATACACGCTGCATAAATGTCAGGATCTCATGCTGGGGGTGTGCATAGGCTGGGACTGCGGTACCGATGGAGATTATTTTACTCAAAATAAAAGGAGATTTATAATAATATACGGACCAAACCAATGCCAAGATTATGCCACCCCACCTCTGAACAAACCGCTCAGCTCACCCCATGATCAGCACTGCAATAAAACCGGCGTTGGTACATACCGATGCCAACAGGTTCATACGCATGGTATTGGTAAAATTTGCCTGTGCCGGGTTTTTCCAAACTTTGGCTGCCCATATAAAAAAATAAACGAGGATAGGCAGCATGCAGGTTGCCAGCACCTGAAATTCCTTTATCTGCAACGTAATTAAAAAGTAATAAACCATCAGGAGCATGGCAATACCATAGACGGCAGCCGTGAAGATAAAAGTGCCCCTGATGCCCAGCAACATGCTGATGGTCTTTATTCCATCCTTTCTGTCTGCGTCATGCTGATAGACCTGGGTCAGGGGATAAAATCCTCCGATCAGCAGACTGCTGATGATCATCGCTTCCGGCGGTATATGCAGGTCCCTGTTCATGGAGCTGCCATGATACACCAGGAAAAATACCAACGCCCCCTGGCAGATGATGACGGTAAGATAACCGATGACGGGCAACCGTTTCAGCCGGATGCCCCTGTAGCTATAAGCCCTTGAGGCAAGGATATAGACTGCGAGCCCCACCGCGAACCAGGCACTGATAAAAAGGCTTAGCAGCATGGCGAGGATGTCCATGATGATGGTGACGAAGAATAGCTGGCGGGTAGGGGCAGGCGGGCGCTCCAAGCCGCCGATGGGGCCGGTATCCCTGTCCATATAACTGTTGTACCCATTACTTGCGGGGTATACCAGGACATGTAATATAAAAAAGATCAGCAAGGCATGAGGCAAGTGTTTGTCCACTACCTGGCCGAGGGCAAACCAATATACAGGCATCAGGAAAAAGGAGAAAGGGATGCGCAGTAGTTGTAAGGTGCTTTTTTGCATAGTCAATTTCCATAAGTTCCCATTCCCGTGCAATCACAATCGTTCTCCACGGTGGTTTTTAACAATACGGCCATATGTTTATAGAATCCGATCCTTTCCTGTCTTGCGTCCCTTGCTGCCGGCCCGTTATCCCTGCATTCCACTCCTCCATTGATGATGTTGATGGTCATACCGAAACCGGGTTTTCGCCGCAGCGCCAGATCGGCGGCAGTGGGGTGCCATTTGCCGCACATGACCTCATGACAGGAAGGTTTTGGAGCCTGGGCCTTCATCCAGAACCAAAGAGCTGTCCGAAAAGCTACCACACCGTCCCTGCTCACCATTTCGGGGTTGGCGAGCAATGGCAAATGCAGTTCTTCCCCTGCCAATCCGTAGTTGTAGGCATAGGTCAGTTGCAACGGCCCTCTCCCATAATAAGACTTGCCGGCCACGGGCTTGTAAGGACTTGTACCGCCTGTGTTGTATTGCGTGCAATGACCATCCAGGCAGGCTTGTTCATCTGTATAATATAACCCCCATACGTACGGCCCTCCCTTTGCTCCTGCCCATCCACTGGTGGTTTCATGACCGGCATGCGCAAAAAAAGCGGCGAGTTCTCTTAGTCTTATTTCCCGCGAGCCTTCCGCAGCAAATCCCGGGAAGCTTGCCGCGGCCCGGAGGAAGGCCTCGTAGGTATAGATGGCATTATGATGGGGAAATAATTGTTCATACTGTTGCCGGCTCAGCAAGGCCGACAGCCCCTGGTCGACAGGAGGGCGCATAAATGCCAGCAGTAAGACGATGATAAACATACGACCAAGTTATACAAAAAAAGGACCAACCGGTCCCTTTTTCGTATATAGCTAATTCCCTTCGCATATTACCATTTCTCGTCCCCTTCGCTCTGATTGAGCTTTAGGTTGGAGACAAAATTGTTTTGTTCATCCCACTGGCGGCTGATCTGCTGCGGATCACCTTTGGCGGGTGGGACTGCCTGCGGCTCCCTTCTGGGGGGACGCTTTTTGTCCTGGTTCCCGGATATGCGTTTGGAAGGGTCCTGGTGTCCGTGTTCCTTTTTGGGCTCAAGCTTGTTGTGATCCTGCTGCTGTCCGGGCTCAATTTTGGGCTCACGTTTATTGTGAACCTGTTGCTGATGCTCTTTTCGGGGCTCGTGCTGGACAGCTTCCTGCTGCGGCTGGCTTTCGAGGGCTTCCAACTCAGCAAGGGAAGTCACCGCACCTTTCCGGATGACACTCTGGCCGGACCTTTGCGAATGACCGTTATGACCGGCGGCAGCGCCATTACGGCCGCCTCTTCCGCCAGCTGCATTATTTTTTTGTTGTCCGTTGCCACGGCCATCCCGTCCGCGGCCATTATTTGAATGGCCGTTGTTGTTTTGCCGGCCACGGCCTGCATCACGGCCATTGCCACCCTGCATGGATGCTGCTACGGGCTGGATGACAGCCATGTTACCCATGGGGTGTGGATGGTCTTCCACCACCGGCACCTTCATACCGATGAGCTTTTCGATGTCCCGGAGATATTCTTTTTCTTCCGCGTCGCAGAAGGACAGGGCGATACCGCTGGCGCCTGCCCGGCCCGTCCGGCCTATACGATGCACATATGTTTCGGGCACATTCGGCAATTCGAAGTTGATGACATGTGTCAGCTCGTCGATGTCGATGCCTCTGGCGGCAATATCGGTGGCTACCAGTATGCGTGTCTGACGGGTCTTAAAATTCAGGAGCGCCCGCTGCCGGGCATTCTGGGATTTGTTACCGTGGATAGCTTCGGCCCGGACACCTGCACGCGTGAGTCCCTGCGCTACTTTATCCGCACCGTGTTTGGTACGGGTGAACACCAATGCGGTGGGTATCGGCTGTGTCTTCAGGACATGCAGCAATAAGGACCGCTTATCCTTTCTGTCAACAAAATAGATGGATTGTTGTATGGTTTCCGCAGTGGAAGAAACGGGGGTCACTTCTACTTTGGCTGGGTTTGTCAGGATCGTACCCGCCAGTTTTTGGATCTCGGGAGGCATCGTTGCGGAAAAGAACAAGGACTGCCTTTTTTGCGGCAGTCTGGCAATGACCTTCTTTACATCATGGACAAATCCCATATCCAGCATCCTGTCCGCCTCGTCCAAAACGAAGAAGGATATGTTCTGTAAATTGATATGCCGTTGATCCATCAGGTCCAGCAGACGGCCCGGAGTGGCTACCAGGATATCGATGCCCTTGCGGAGCGCATGTACCTGCGGGTTTTGCGGCACACCGCCAAAAATCACCAGGTGTTCCATCCCTGTATATCTGCCGTAAGCGGCAAAACTATCCCCGATCTGGATCGCCAGCTCGCGGGTGGGGGTGAGGATCAACGCTTTGATGGGACGTTGCGCCCGGAGGGGAACATCCTGTTTGAGGCCTGCTGCATCCTCGCAGAGGAGCTGCAGCATGGGAATGGCAAAAGCCGCGGTCTTACCTGTACCTGTCTGGGCGCAACCCAGCAGGTCTTTTCTATTGAGGATGATCGGTATGGCTTGCGCCTGGATTGGGGTGGGCGTAGTATAGCCCTCTTCCTGTACAGCCTTTACTAAAGGCTCTATAAGCTTTAAATCAAGAAAAGACAATTGAAATACATTTAAATGAAAAATGAAACCCGTCTGCTCATCAATATCCTTCAGGAGTTATTACACGAAGGTTGTCACGAAAGCTGAGAATGGAGTTATAACGAATGCAAAGGTAGGTATTCTTTATGAAATGGCCTAATTTCCCCTCCAAGGGGGGATTTCTGCCTGATTTTCAATTGTGATCAATTATTTTGGAGAAACGTATAAAAAAATTTTGTGGTCTAAAAAGGCCGCAATATATTTGTTCTGTTAATGGCTGCGGACAGAGAAAACAACCTCCTGGTTAGGGCTTTTAAAGGTTGGTCCGCAAATGAAAAAATAGAGAGATTCGCATGGCAAGTGATTCAAGCTTGCCCACTCTGATATCTGAATTGTACGCTCAGTATCCCCGTAGTTTTGTTGGATCCATACTTTACCCATTGCGGGGGTGCTCACGTAATTCCTACATAAAATATTGGAAAAATTTAAAGTTTGGTTGGAATAGCAAGGACACAGTTCTGATAGGCCGGTGTTTCTACACATGCGCCTTAAAGGATAAGGTTTAAAAAAGGACAGCTCATGTCTATGAGCTGTCTTCGTTTTTTTAGAGTGGTTATGTTTTTTTGTTTTACCGGGCCTGACGGTCCGGTGGTTTGATTAGAGTAATATTCTCAAAGGTTCTTCCAGCAAGCTTTTCAGGGTTTGCAGGAAGGCTGAACCGACGGCTCCATCCACTACCCTGTGATCACAGCTGAGGGTCAGCTTCATCACATTGCCGGGTACAATAGCCCCATTCTTTACTACGGGCACCTGTTGGATAGCGCTTATTGCCAGGATACAGGCGTCCGGCGTATTTATGATCGCAGTGAACTCTTCCACGCCGAACATACCCATGTTGGAGATAGTAAACGTGCTGCCTTCCCAGTCTGCCGGCTGCAGCTTCCTGGCCTTGGCCTTTTGCGCAAGATCTTTTACTTCGGCTGCGATCTGCGACAAGGACTTGGTATCCGCGAACCGTACTACGGGCACGACTAGTCCGTCTTCTATCGCTACGGCAACACCGATGTTGACATGATGATTGATCCGTATCTTGTCTCCCAGCCAGCTGCTGTTGATGGCGGGGTGCTGTTTCAGCGCAACAGCGACTGCTTTCAGCACGATGTCATTGAAAGAGATTTTTACGGATGACACTTCATTCAGCTTGGCCCTGCTTTCCACCGCCCGGTCCATATCGATGGACATGGTAACATAGAAGTGCGGCGCGGTGAATTTGCTTTCGGACAACCGTCTTGCAATGACCTTCCGCATTTGCGATACGGGAACGTCCTCGAAGCTTACCTGGCCTGCAGGCGCAGCGGGAACAATGCTTTTTGCCGTGGTGGCGGAAGGTTGCTGTGATGCGGCGGCGGATTGTGATGCCGCAGCGGGAGATGCCTGTCCGGGAACAAAATTATCTACATCCTTTTTCACGATACGGCCATTGTCACCGCTGCCGGCTACCTGTGAAATATCGATCCCTTTTTCTGCGGCCAGCTTTTTGGCCAGCGGCGAAGCTTTTATACGACCATCCGCGGTGACGGCGAGGTTTCCCGTAGCAGGGGCAGCTCCATTGGCAGCATCAGCCTGGGCGGTTTGTCCAGTCTGGGCAGGCTGTTGGGGCTGTGCCGTTGCACCTCCGGCGGCAACAGGGCCGGGAACACCTTTATTTTTTGACGCAGACAGGACCTTCTGCAGATCTACCCTGGATTCATCCCCAATGACGGCAAGGAGGTCATTTACAGCGATCTTTTCCCCTTTCTGCGCACCTATGTGCAATAACTTGCCATCTTTATAGCTTTCCAGTTCCATCGTGGCTTTATCCGTCTCGATATCGGCAAGGACCTCGCCTTTTTTAACGGTATCACCCACTTTTTTATGCCAGTCGGCGATGACGCCTTCGGTCATGGTGTCGCTGAGCCGGGGCATCAGGATCACACCCTCCATTTTGGAAATATCTTCTCCCTGTGCGGCTGGGGCTGGAGCTGTGGCGGCAGGAGCAGGGGCTGCAGCAGCCGCGGGAGCGCTTGCAGGAGCAGGTGCGGCTTTCTGATCAGCGGCAGGGGCCGATGCTCCCCCACCCTTTACCAGGGAAGAAATATCTTCACCGGGCGCGCCGATGATGGCGAGCAGCTCGTTGACCTGTACTTTTCCCCCTTTATCTGTTCCTACATATAATAAAGTACCATCTTTATAACTTTCCAGATCCATGGTGGCCTTATCTGTCTCCACTTCTGCCAAAAGATCCCCTTTCTTGACGGAGTCGCCCACTTTCTTATGCCAGGCGGCAATTACCCCTTCGGTCATAGTATCGCTTAACCGGGGCATCAAAATAACTTCAGCCATAACGCTTATTTAGAATAGATTTTTTAAACGAGCCGTGAAATTACGGAATTTTTGGTTAGGCTGCCTTTACATTCCCAGTCCGTTTGAGGACACCCCAATGCTGTAATTCCCCTTTCAGCGCCCGGCGAACAGCCCTGAACAATACGGACCAGGTCAGCCAGCGCCAGATCAGCCGCTGAGGTATCAGCCACACCAGTTTGATGAGCTTTTCTTTCTCAAAGCTGAAGGCCAGCAGGGCTACCAGAAGGTCAACCAGCATAAATACCAGGTAATAACCTGCGATCTTGGAAGCATTTCCTGTCAACAGGCCCACGAGCATAAAGAAATCCGCCAGGGGGATGACAAAAGGTATGATATATTGAAAGATGAGGATATTTGGCAGCGCCACCCAGCCCAGCCATCTGTATTTCCAGTTGAGCAAGGCATCCCTGTTCTTCCAGAAGGTCTGCATGACCCCATAGCTCCAGCGGAACCGTTGTTTGAGGAACATCTTCAGGGTTTCCGGCGCTTCGGTCATGGCGATGGCGCGGTTGTCATTCTCGATGATATAGCCGCAGCGAAGGATACGCACCGTGAGATCGCAATCCTCTGCCAGCGTGTCGGTGGTAAACCCTCCCGCCTCTTCGATGGCTGTTTTGCGAAAAGCCCCGATGGCGCCCGGCACTACGGTAATGGCATTCAGATATGCAAAGGCTTTTCTGTCGAAGTTCTGGCTGCTGATGTATTCTATGGATTGCCAACGGGTCAGCAGGTTCACCTCATTACCTACTTTTACATTTCCCGCAACGGCACCTACAATACCGCTACCGGGCATTCCCTCGGCGGTCATGACCCGGATGCCTTTATTCTCTTTTTCCCCGAAATGTTCCATCAGCCGTGAAACGGCGTCTTTTTTTAGCTTGGTATCAGCGTCGATGCAAATGACGAAGTCCGCGGTAGATTGAGCGATGCCGAAGTTCAGGGCCGAAGCCTTGCCGCCATTGGGTTTAGACAACACCCTTACTTTGGGATGACCGACAAAGGCCGCGCTTACGCGCTCGTACGTGTTATCGATGCTGCCATCATCCACGAATATGACCTCGAAGTTGGGATAGTCTCCCGACAACAAACTCTGCACGGAGCCTACTGCATTTACCTCCTCGTTGTAGGCCGGCACGATAATGCTTACCAGCGGAGCATTCTGACCATCTGGCCCCCAGAAAGGCGTCAAGGCGTATTTTTTTTCCCGCAGATATTCCCTGGTGGCGATGACGGCCATTAAGAGCACCCTGCCTACAGACAGCACCATGAATACAATGAAGAGGGAGAAAAGGATATGACCGCTCCAGTACCCCAGTTCCGCGAAATAATAATTTATCTGCAGCAGATAGTAGCCGCTGCCTTTCGGCACGGGCGGCATCATCTCTTCCCGTGTCTTGCCCAGTATGTCGGACACCGTGGTGAACTTGAATTTCCTGGCCTGGAAGTATTCGATGATCTTTGGCAGCGCATCGACGGTGGCGCTCCTGTCATCGCCTCCGGCATCATGCAACAGTATGATATTCCCGCTGAGGCCCGAGGCTGTCATATCGTTCTTTCGCCGGACGATCCTGTCAAATATGCTGTCCGCCGGCGTTCCCGGCTCCCAGTCCAGCGGATCGATGGACTCCCCGATGTCCAGGTAATTTTTTGTACGGGCAATGGCTACGGGTATCAATTCCTCCCATTTCTCAGGCTCGAAGTCCGCATTATAGGGAGCCCTGAACATGATAGTGGAATGACCGGTGATACACTCTATCAGCAACCGGGTGGATTCCATTTCCAGGATGGCCCTTTTCTGACTGACCTTGGCGATATTCGGATGGGTAAAAGTGTGATTGCCGATCTCATGCCCCTCTTTGAATATCCGTTTGACAATGGGGATATTGTTCTCGGCATTGATACCCACTATAAAGAAAGTGGCAGGGACGTGATATTTCGCAAGTATATCCAATATCCTGGGCGTGTAGCGCGGATCGGGCCCGTCGTCAAAGGTCAGCACCAGCTTCATGGAATCATCGGTACCGTATTTCCGGGCTACAAAGCGGGAGGGCAAGCTGTCATAGGACTCTTCAGCGATCAGCATCTCGCCCGTGTTCACTTCGGGCGTGATCCGTCCATTGGTGGGCGTTGCAATGATATCCAGTATTTCCCCGGTGCCTTCATAGTCCACAAAGTCCGCATTGGACATGGCGTCTACCTTACTGAACTCGGAGAAATTGAAATGGCTCATGGCAGCTTTCTGCATGTCCTTGTCATAAAAATACCAGATCCTTGGATCTTCGTCTCCCAGTCTCCAGACGGCCGTCCCCGCAAGCCCGTATTCTGTAGCAAAACGCAGCGCATTGAAAGTGGTGGCCGCATCCGTGAACTGTACCTGGTGCCTGACGCTATCGTCGTCCTCGTATTCGTAATGGAGATTGTAGGAATCATTGTCAAAATCGATCTTGGCATCATTGTCCTTGGCGGTGAACAGCGCCTGCTGGTAGCTGACGGTGCGTGCCGAAACCTCCTTGCCCAACTTCCAGTCATAGCCATAGGCCGCCAGGCACAGTATCAGCTTTTGCATGGGGATCTTTTTGACGGCATTGTCCACGGCCCCTTCGATCCATCGCTGATGAGATATAGGCCCGGGTCCTGTGTTGTCTGAATACTGGTCATAAGCCATCAGAAAGATATAGTCATTGTATTTGGACAACTCCTTATAGTTGTAGTCCTCGTTAAAAGGGATCACATCCTGGGAGACAAGAAAATGTTTGGCATGCAGCTGGTTGTACAGGTCCCGCTGAAACTCCACCAGACGTTCGTTCTTCTTCTCCATGAGCTCTTCAAAGTCCACATTGATACCCACAAAATCATTCTTCTCCAGGATCTTGATCACATCGTCGATCAAGCGCTGTTTTTTTGCGGGGTCGTTGATGATTCTGTGCACGCCGTCACCGCGGAAGACCTCTTTGTAGTTGTTGGAAAGGATGGGCATGACCTTCACGCCGGCATTTTTCATCACTTTCCAGGCACGGTCGTCGATGGTGGTGAATATCGTGTCCGCCGTCGGGTCGATAAAGATCCATTCCGGGATCACGAGGTTCATTTTGGAGATATATTCCTGCAGGGATAAAAAGCTTTGGGCATCCCAATCCACATAGAAGGCAGCCCTGATGCCCGCGGGAAATTTGGAAAAGCTCCGGAAGCTGGTGTCGGAGCGAAAGGTCTGTATGACGGACCTTTCGGAGTCTCTTCTGGCCTGACCGGGAAACGCTCCTGACTTGTAAGGCACTTTTTCGTTGATAAATTTGCGGAACCCTCCGTACTGCTGCAGGAGGCTGTTGCTCTTGAACAGGATACGGTTAGTATCCAGCACCTTCTTATACAACTGGCTTTGTTCTTTGATCCTGGGCAGATCAGGGGTATACCCTCTGTTGACGGCAATGGTAAAAATAACAACACCCAATATAAGGATTAACAGGATCACCCTGCCTCCCCATTTGAATCGTTGCCAACGGCCAGGGGAACTCGTCTGGAATATCTGTCTTTTGGAATGAGATGCTGATGTTGGATTGCCTGTCATAGAATTAGATAACTAATGTCCGGTACTGTAGTCCGTATTGGCAAAATTCCCGCCAACCAGGTACATGTCAAAAATCCGGTATATGATTTAACTGGGATTTATAAAATGGCACGAACTTCCGGTTCGTCAGATAGGTCATCAATAATCCAGCTCCAGCTTTAGACGATCTTTCAGCTCTTTCACCAGGGGGTATTGCTCGACGATCTGCAAGAACTGTTCCCGGGTGTTCAGGGGTCTATCAACGGGCTCCTCGATACCGGCTTTTTCCTCCACGATCACGGTGAAGGAGATGGATTTATTGGCAAATTCCTTTTGCAGGAATTCGGATAAGGTTCTTTTTTCCTGCTCGATAAACTTTTGTTCGAGGTTGTTGCCTGTGACGACGGTGAAGGATTGGGCATCTGTGATCCGCAGTTCGGCCAGTTCGAGGCTTTGTACGGCAGGGTTCTTGTTCTCGCGTAGCTGTTGTGCATAGGCCGCCCATGCTTTTGCCAGGGCGGTGGGCTCAAGAGGCTGTGCCTGGGCGACATTTTGTTGTTGCCGGGAGGCGAATTGCTGTCTGATCTTTGATAAGGACCCCAGCGAAGCGGCCGGCGGACCCACCGGCGCCATGGTCTGGGCAGGTGCCGTTGCCGATGGCGCGGAGGCTGTCTTTACGGCGGTGTCGACGAGCAATCTGGCCCCTTGCGAAGAGGTTTTTGCCGGAGTGACGGATGTGTCATCCGACGCGGATGCTGTCCCTGTTCCGACGGCTGCAGGTCTTTCGGGTGCAGCGGGTCTTTCGTCTGTCGCGCCGCCACGCCCACCGATGGTCCGGGGATTCACAGGCTCCATTGAGGGGATATTGCGGAAAGACACAGGTCTTACGGTGTCAAGGGCTTTTTTTTTGCCCCCCGGCTCTCCCGTCAGCTGGAGGGCCTGTCCCAGATAAGAAAGTTTGATGAGCGCCAGCTCCACATGCAGCCGTTTGTTCCGGGCAGATCTATAGTTGATCTCGGCTTCGTTAAGCACATTCAACGCACTGATCAGAAAGGCTGCATCCGACTTTTTGCCAACAGCAATATACTTGTCCCTAAAGCTCTCCACCACTTCCAGCAAAGCCGCCACTTTCTCATCCTTGCAAACCAGGAGGTTGCGGATGAATTCCGCCAGGCCATTGATCACCAGATCGCCTTCAAAGCCCTTCCGGTTAATATCATCATATATGAGTAAGGCATCCGAAAGCTGTTGTTGCTGCATAGCCTCCAGAAGCTTGAAATAATAGTCGGCATCCAGTATGTTCAGGTGCTCGAGGGTGTTACGGTAACTCAGCTCCCCGTTGGTAAAGCTGACGATCTTGTCGAGTATGCTCAACGCATCCCGCATACAGCCTTCGCTCTTTTGGGCTATCACCTGCAGAGCGGCCCGGTCGGCCTTGATCTCCTCTTTATCACATATTTCCTGGAGGTGATCCACGGTGTCGGCCGTGGTGATCCTTTTAAAATCGAATATCTGGCAGCGTGACAGGATGGTAGGGAGGATCTTGTGCTTTTCTGTAGTGGCCAGAATAAAAATGGCGTAGGAGGGGGGCTCTTCCAGGGTTTTCAGGAATGCATTAAAAGCCGAGGAACTGAGCATATGCACCTCATCAATGATATAGACCTTGTATTTCCCGGCCTGGGGGGCAAACCGGACCTGTTCTACCAGGGTCCGGATATCGTCCACTGAGTTGTTGCTGGCAGCGTCCAACTCATGGATATTCAGGGATGTCCCCTCGTTAAAGGAAACGCAGGAGTGACATTTATTACAAGCCTCTCCATACTGAGAGGGATTCTCGCAATTAATGGTCTTTGCCAGGATACGAGCACAGGTGGTCTTCCCCACACCCCTGGGTCCGCAAAACAGGAAAGCATGCGCTAACTGATTGTTTTTAATAGCGTTCTTAAGGGTGGTAGTGATATGTGACTGCCCCACGACAGTCGAGAAATCCTGGGGCCTGTACTTTCTTGCTGAAACAATGAATTTATCCATGATATGCTCCTATGGCAAACCTACCACAAATCCCGGTGCAGGCAATGACCGATGTCTCCGGGGTCGGAAATTTTTTTAAAAATGAGGAAAAAAATTTGGAATATTTACAGTGTTAACTAAATTTGTGCTGTTAATTATTCCATATGGGTATTGCCGAAAGAAAAGAAAAACAGAAGACCGAGATCCGTAAGAGGATCCTGGATGCCTCCATGAAGCTGTTTGTCGAGGAGGGGTTCAATAACGTGTCCATACGCCGTATTGCCGACATCATCGAATACAGCCCTACCACTATTTACCTTTACTTTAAGGACAAAGATGAGATCTTTTTCAACCTTCATGAAATAGGTTTTCAGAAGATGCAGGAGATGAACAAAAACCTGGATGATATAAAAAATCCCCTGCTGCGTCTGCATAAAATGGGGGAAAACTACGTCCACTTTGGAATGGAGAACCCGGAATATTATGACTTGATGTTCATTCAGCCGGAGCCTATGCAGAAATTGACGGAGATGGGTTGTGAGTGGGAAAATGGGGATGCGGCCCTTACCCGGCTGAGGAATACGGTTGTCGAATGTATGGAAAAAGGGTATATCGCAAACACCGATCCCATCGTGCTTAGCCTTTCCATCTGGAGTACGGTGCATGGACTGGTGTCGCTGGCCACAAGACAACGTCTGGATAAACTGGTGTCTGAGAAGGATAATGTGCTGCCCATGATCATGCATTCGCTAAACTGGCTGATAAATATCCTGGATATTTCAGGGAAGGGGACGGGCGGCCAGCCATCAGGGGAATGATCGGGATACGGCCAGTCCGTATGTGAGAACTGCCCGGGGGGGCATTTTTTTAGCACCTTAACTTAACATTGTTAATAATATTCACGATATAAATAAACTAAACAATGAGACTTAGAATCATTCAACTGCTGTTTGGACTATTGGCAGCCGCGGGACTGATGGCGCAGACCGATCCTTCCCCCGCTGGAAAGATGGCGCCCGGAACCACCGGCTCCGACGTCCTGGAAGGGTATATCCGTTACGGACTGGATAGTAACCTGGCGTTGCGTCAGCGAAGCTTTGATCTTCAAAAGGCTTTGTTGGACCTCAAACGGGCGCAGTCCCTTTTTTATCCCCAGGCCGGCTTTAGCAGCCAGTATACATTGGCCCATGGCGGCCGCACACAGTCCATCCCCGTAGGCGACCTGCTGAACGGCGTCTATTCCACGCTCAACCAGTTGACCGCCTCTAATAAGTTCCCCCAGGTGGGCAATCAATCTATCCAATTTCTTCCTAACGATTATCATGACACGAAGATGGAAATCACCCTGCCCCTGATCAATACGGACCTGCAGCATAACAAGCAGGTCAGCAGCGAAATGATCAATGCCCGGCGGGCCGACCTGGATGTCTACAGGCGGGAGCTGGTAAAACAGATCCGTCAGGCCTATTATCAATACCTGCAGGCCGGGAAGGCAGTGGAGATCTATACGAATGCGCTGGGGCTGGTGAAAGAAAACAGGAGGGTCAGCGAAAAATTCGTGGAGAACAGGATGGCCACCAAGGAGATCGTCCTTCGTTCACAAGCGCAGGTGAGCCAGGTGGAATCTTCGCTCATCGAAGCAAAGAACCAACTGCACAATGCAACCGCCTATTTTAATTTTTTACTGAACAGGCAGTTGGACACGGACATACTGACGGATGAAAGGCTGTTCTCTCTGCAGACGGACACGACAGGGGCCGGCAGTGGATCCACAGGGCTGGCGGCGGATGCTTCCGCGCTTCGGCTTTCTCCCGGGGTCCCTATGGGCAGGGAGGAACTGGTACAATTGAGCAGCATGCGGAAGATACTGGCTTCTAATCTACGGTATAGCCGCAATTACCTCGTCCCCAAGCTGAGCGCTTTTTATGACATAGGTTTCCAGGGTTTCGGCTTGAAGTTCAACAGCGATCAATTCTATCAGCTGGGAGGCATTCAGCTGGTGTGGCCTCTCTTTAAAGCAAATGACAACAAATACAGGATCCGTCAGTCGGAGATAGATATAAAGGCCGTCGGCGACCAGTACCGGGAGCTGACACAACAATTGACCCTGCAGGTACAGACAAGCGCAAACGATTGTTCCTCAGCCGTAGAAGCGCTGCGATCCCTGACAGATGAGGTTGTCAGCGCCCGGGAAACCTATCGTCTGGCTGAGCGCAGGTTTAGGGAAGGGGGCGCCATCCAGATAGAGCTCATCGACGCCCGTACCCAAATGACAAGTGCAGAGCTCCGCTATTCGTTGGGCTGTCTCACAGTGCTCAACAGGGCCGCCGACCTGGAGCGCGCGACGGCATCCTATAAATTCTGAAAAAACTTTGAATAAGACAACTATAAACTAAAAGCCATGAACATTAACTTCTTCCGGGCGCTTCGTTTTCCCATCGCGGCCATCCTCGCTTTTGCCCTGGTAAAATGTGGCGACAATAAAGCCGCCACTACCGCTGGTGAAAAGACCGGCGAAGACCCCATCCAGGTAAAACTGCAACCCATCACCACGGGAAACTATAGTCGTAACCTGCAGTATTCGGGGCTGATAGCTTCCAATGCCGAAGCCCGTCTATCCTTTAAAATAGGGGGCATCGTCTCCAGGATATATGTAAAGGAAGGGGACCATGTCTCCAAAGGCCAGCTGCTGGCCTCCCTCGACCAGACGGAGATCGACGCACAGGTGCAGCAGGCTTCGCAAAACCTGGACAAATCCAAAAGGGACGAATCCCGTATCAGCAATCTTTACAGGGATACCGTAGCCTCTCTCGAGCAACTGCAGAATACGCGTACACAGGTCAGCGTAGCCACAGAGGCGCTGCGCATTGCCCGATTCAACCAGCAGTACGCCCAAATCCATGCTCCTTCCGGGGGCGCTATCCTGCAAAAACTGATGAATGAAGGCGAACTGGCAACAGCCGGTAACGCAGTCTTTTTATTCAACGGTACGGACCAGCGGGATTGGGTGGTTCGCTTCGGGGTATCGGACCGTGACTGGGTAGTCCTAAAAAAGGGCGATAAAGCGACGGTATATATCGAGGCTTACCCCGGACAAACATTCACCGGCATTATCACCAAGATGGCAGAGGGCGCTGATCCATCCAACGGCACCTATCCTATTGAAGTCACTGTATCTCCAGCCGGACATAAGCTTGCTCCGGGGCTCTTTTGCACGCTTCAACTGCAACCTTCTTCCCAACAAACCCTTACGCTTATACCAATCGAGGCGCTGGTGGAAGGTGATGGAAAGACAGGTTGGGTCTATACTGTCAATACCGACGGACGGACGGTGCGTAAACATCCTATCCGGATAGCCTTTTTGTCAAAGGATAAAGTAGCTGTGAGCGAAGGCCTGGACAACGTGGACCGGGTGATCACGGAAGGCGTGGGTTATCTCACGGAAACCTCCGTCGTGAAAGTAGCTAATGATACTACCTCAAAATAATTTCTTATGAAGATCACCGACTTTTCAGTAAAGAACTACCAGTTCACACTCATCGTGTTTGTGATGCTGGCAGCCATCGGCGTGAACTCTTTGTTGAACATGCCCCGGGGTGAGGACCCGGACATACAAGCTCCTCAATTCTCTGCCATCGTCATCTATCCAGGCACCAGCCCCAAGGACATGGAAGAGCTGGTGGTAGACCCCATCGAAAAAAGGATCAATGAAATGGATGATATAAAACGCATCCGCTCTACCATCGACGACGGGCTTGCCGTGATCCAGATAGAGTTCAAATATGAGACTGATCCGGACAAGAAATACCAGGACGTGGTGCGTGAACTGGACGCTATCCGGCCCGACCTGCCGGCAGATGTCCAGAGCATCAAGATCCAAAAATTCACTCCTTCCGACGTGAATATCCTGCAGGTGGCCCTTGTCAGTGAAACAACACCCTACAGAGAGCTGGAGGAATGGAGCAAAAAATTAAAGGAAAGACTGGAGAAGGTCAAAACCCTGAAGAACGTGGATAATTGGGCCTTCCCCCCACAGCAGGTGCGGGTATCACTAAACCTGGAAAAACTGGCCCAGAATAATATACCGCTGAATGCCGTGCTGGGGGCCATACAACGGGAGAACGTGAATATCCCCGGCGGCAGCATCGAAATGGGCGCCCGGAAATTCAATATAAAAACGAGCGGCGACTACAAGAACGTGGAAGAGGTCAGGAATACCATCGTCAGCAGCACCAGTGGCAAGATCATCTATGTCAGGGACGTGGCGGACGTGGAATTCAATTATGAAGAGCAGAACTATATCGGCCGTCTCAATGGAAAAAGGGCGGTATTCGTTACCGCCAGCCGTAAGTCCGGGACCAATATTTTTGCCGTGGAGAAGGCGATGGAGCCTGTACTACAGCAATTCCAGAAAGAGCTGCCCCCCTCTATTAAATATGAGAAAAGCTTTAACAACGCAGAGAGCGTTCGCACCCGTCTGGGGCATTTCGGGATGGACTTCGTCATCGCCATTTTTTTGGTATTGCTCACCCTGTTGCCGCTGGGGCCCCGCGCCTCTATCGTGGTGATGATCTCCATTCCCCTGTCCCTGGCCATCGGACTCTTTCTGCTGGACCTCTTCCATATCACCATCAATCAGCTGAGCATCGTAGGGATGGTCGTAGCCCTGGGGCTGTTGGTGGATGACAGCATCGTGGTGGTGGAGAATATCGAACGCTACCTCCGTATGGGCTATGGACGGAAAGAAGCGGCCATGGCTGCTACCCGGCAGATAGGGCTGGCCGTGTTGGGTTGTACGGCCACGCTGATATTCGCCTTTCTGCCTCTGATGTTCCTGCCGGAAGGCGCAGGAGATTTTATCCGCAGTCTCCCGGCAGCTGTCGTCACCACGGTGCTGGCCTCCCTTTTTGTCTCGCTGACCATCGTGCCCTTCCTATCCAGCCGTATACTCAGCGGTCACGAGCACCCGGAAGGTAATTTCTTTTTACGCGGTCTGAAAAGATTTATCAATGGCTCTTACCGTCGTCTGCTGCACGCCGCTATTACAAAACCTGTGGTTACGCTGCTGGTGGCCCTGGCGATCTTTGTCGGGTGTCTGTTCCTTGTGCCGGTGGTGGGTTTTAGCGTTTTCCCCGCTTCGGAAAAACCCATGTTCCTTGTCAATATCGAGACGCCCCTGGGCACAAGCCTGCCTGCGACGGACTCCGTAGCCCGTTGGGTAGAGCGGGAGATCGACCAGGTCCCCGATCTGAAGAATTATGTCACGAATGTCGGCAGAGGCAATCCCCGTATCTATTACAATGTCATTCCACAAAATGAGGTCAGCAACTATGCGCAGCTATTTATCCAGCTGAAGGAAACTCCTCCTGTTAAAAAGAGGGCGTTAATAGATGTGCTTCGGAAGAAATTTTCATACTATCCCGGGGCCCGCATCGAGGTGAAAGACTTCGAACAAGGCCCTCCGATAGAAGCGCCCATTGCCATCCGGCTGTTCTCCGATGATCTGGATACGTTACGCAGTCTTGCTTTCCGGGTGGAAGATCTGTTGAAAAGGACGCAGGGCACATTATATGTGAAGAATGAGCTTACTACGCTAAAGACGGATATCAAGGTAAAGGTAAATAAGGAAAAAGCGGGTATCCTCGGCGTGCCTGTGAATGACATCGACAGGACGGTCCGGCTGGCTGTCACCGGTCTTGACATCGGCAAGTTCAGGAAAGACAATGGGGACGACTATAATATCAATGTCTGTCTGCCCAGGGCGCAACGCCAGACCCTGGACGCCCTCGATAAGGTCTATGTAGGCGCCTACAACGGTAATTCCATTCCTCTGAGCCAGCTTGCCGACGTCCAGTTCCAGAGCAGCCCTACCAGCATCCATCATTATGATAAGGACAGGTATACGACGGTGACAGCCTTTGTACAGAATGGCTATAACACTACCCGCGTGACGGCGGATGTCCTGAAACAGCTGGATAAGATGAGTTTTCCGAAAGGGACTTCGTATAAGGCTGCCGGTGAGGTGGAAAGCAAGGAAGAAAGCTTTGGAGGCCTGGGCACGATCATCCTGATCACCGTGTTTGGCATCCTGGGTATCCTGATCCTGGAATTTAAGACTTTCAGAGGGACATTGATCGTCCTCTCCGTCGTGCCGCTGGGTATCATCGGCGCCGTGCTGGCCCTTCTCTTCTCGGGCAATACTTTCTCCTTTGTAGCGGTGATCGGTATCATCGCCCTGGTGGGCATCGAAGTAAAGAACTCCATCCTCCTGGTGGATTATACGGACCAACTGCGGAGGGATGGCAAGGGGTTGGATGAAGCTATCCAGGAGGCGGGGGAAACCCGTTTTGTCCCGATCATTCTCACCACGCTGACGGCCATCGGTGGATTGATACCGCTGGTGGCGGAGAATAACCCTTTGTATTCACCCCTGGCGCTTGTGATCATCGGAGGATTGTTAAGCTCTACCATTCTTACGCGGGTGGTGACCCCAGTGCTGTATAAACTGCTGGCGCCGAAGCCGGATGTCAGATAGTTCGATATCAAACGGTAATAGGCGAATGCAAAACCTCCGGGACCTTGTTCCGGAGGTTTTACTTTTAAGATATTGTCCCGATCTCACCGGACTGAGCTGTTATCCGACATGGGTCTGACCCTAAAAGATAATTAGCATTTGCCGAAATTAAAACGTAACTTACCAGCGGCTTCTTATTGTCTGATCTGCCTGTTTATCCTATCATCAGCTCGTACATATAAATTGCCACAAATCTTAGTATTTTTGCTCTTGCTTTCCACAATTCTTTTTTATAATCCTTTAATTAATATAGCATGAATATCTACGTCAGTAATTTGAGTTTTAATGTACAGGACGAGGACCTTCGGGATTTTTTTACACCTTATGGAGAGGTGACGTCGGCCAAGATCATCATCGACAAAGCGACCGGAAAGTCAAAAGGTTTTGGCTTTGTGGAGATGAGCGATGATGCGGCAGCAAGGAAGGCGATAGAAGAGCTCGACAATGCCACAGTCGAAGGGCGTAATATTAAAGTGGCGGAGGCCAGGCCAAAAGAGGAACGGCCTAATCGCGGCAAAAGTGGAGGCGGAGGCGGGTTCAAAAAGAACCGGTGGTAGATCCGATCTTGTCAAAAAAACAATAATTATGGCGAAACCCAAAGGGATATCCAACAAGCGGGAAAAGGAAAAGCAACGTCAAAAAGAAAAGCAGGAGAAGCGGGAAAAGATGGAGGAGCGCAGGGCCAATCAAACAAGGGGTAGATCGTTGGATGAAATGCTGGCGTACATTGATGAGGAGGGAAATATAACATCCACTCCACCTGATCCAAATAAGAAGAAAGAGTTTAACGTAGAAGATATTGAGATAGGTGTCCCAAAGATGGAAGAGGGGAAGGAAAGGTTGCAAGAGGGGAAAATCGATTATTTCAACGGGTCAAAAGGGTTTGGATTCATCGTTCAGAGCGATGGGGTAAAGCTCTTTTTTCATATCAATCAGACGACCTATCCTGTAAAGGAGGGAGATATTGTCACCTATACGATAGAAAGAGGGCCGAAGGGGCTGAATGCGATGGGTGTTAGCAAAAAGCTGTGATCGGTGGTTATGCGCTCAACTACAAAATCCAATATTCAAATAAACTATCATGGTAAAGGGAACGTTTATCGATAGCCTGCTTCACAGGCCTTCTTATGGATGGAAAGATGAAAACGACGCACTCGTTATTCCTACATCAAAACAGCTGTGGTCGGAAGCTTTTTCGCGTATCAATGTCTTCAAATCAAAAAAAAACTGGATCTCGTTTGTCAGTTTTGCAATGCTTGCCGGCATGCTGCCATTCTTTTTCCTGTTCCTATTCAGGTATTTTTCGTGGTATTTAGTGATCGCCATTGTAGTATACAGCATGCTTATCATGGGCACACATGGTACTATCTGGTTCCATAGGTACTGTACGCATAGGTCTTATGGATTCAGCCACCCGCTGTGGCGTATCATTACGCAGAACCTCGTTATAAAAACCGTTCCAGAGGAGATCTATGTCATTTCGCATCATGTTCACCATTGCAAATCGGATGAACCGGGCGATCCATACAACTCACAAGCGGGGCTGTTATATTGTATGCTGGCGGAGTACAATCATCAGCGGGTTTCTCCCGATCTGAACGAGAATGACCACAAGAAAGCGTTGCATTTCATGGAACATACGGGGGTCAAATTGAATTCCTATTCCGCATATCAAAAATGGGGTTCGATCACCAGTCCTGCCTATGCCATCGGTATATGGGTGTTAAACTGGAGCTTTTGGTTCCTGATATTTTTTCTATTCGGCGGCCTTGCCCTGGCCTGTGCAATATTTACAGCAGCCTTGCTTTGGTTTACAGGGATCAGAGCATTTAACTATACAGGTCATGGAGGTGGAAAAGAAAAGCATAAGGATGGAGTCGATTTCGACAGGAGCAATTTATCCATAAATCAAACAAGACCGGGTCTGTTAGCGGGCGAATGGCACAATAATCATCACCTCTTTCCCGGGAGCGCCCGCGCGGGATTTCTTCCTGGTCAATTGGATCTGGCCTGGATTTATATCTATACACTGCGAAAACTTAAAATGGTTGCCTGGTATAAGGATTCAAAAAAAGAGTTTTTGAAGAAGTATGGTGAAAAAGGATAAGGGCCTTTTGGAGGAAGAAAAAACCGCCGAACAGGGGTTTTATATCCTTGAGGATGTTCTCCCGTAGATATTCTGGAAAATATATACACTATTCGAATCCACCTGGATGATACGGATGAGGGCAACGGAGCATTAAAGGTAATACCAGGTTCCCATAGGAATGGTGTGGTTCGGCCGGAACTGGCGGATAGATTGAAAGAGACAGTATGTAGAGTTAAAAAAGGCGGAGTGATGATCATGAAACCCCTGTTACTGCATGCTTCCGCACGTACGGTGGATACCAGGAACAGAAGGATTGTCCATATCGAGTTTAGCAATCGCCGTTTGCCGGAGGGACTGGAGTGGGGAGAGAGGCAGAACAGCGGTCCTGGACTGGAAGGGAAAGAATAGATTTCGAACCCGGTTCTTCCTGAATCCTGAAATTTACTATCCCAAGAAGCATTCAGGGTATCTATACTGTCTAAGGATGCCCTCGCTTTTCTGTAACTTCCGAAAAAACTAACATGCGCCTGTTTACCCTTCTGCTATTAACCCTGTTCCTGGGCGGGATCAGTCGAGCTCAACCCAGGGCTCCTTTACAGCCGACTGCTCAGGCGGTGCCCAACCCAACGGAGGATTTTATTTCGCAGCCCATCCTCGCATGGAAGTTCAAGGCAGGACAACCCTTTTTTGCTTCGCCGCTGATAGATGAGGACAGGGTCTATGTAGGGAATAACGACAGCAGCCTTTATTGTCTTGACCTCAGCTCCGGCAAGCTCATCTGGAAATTCCCTGCAAAGGGGCCGGTGAGATCGGGTGTCTGTATCAGTGATGATCGTTTGTTCCTCATAGGCGGTGACAGCGGCGTCTATTGTCTCAACAAGATCAATGGCCGGGTGAACTGGATTTTCAGGACAGGAGGGGAGCGCATGTATGATCAATATGATTACTATCAGTCTACACCGGTGATAAAAGGCGACACCCTCTTTCTGGGGTCTGGTGACGGGAATGTATATGCGTTGAACAGCCATACCGGCGCCCTTATCTGGAAATTCAGGACAGAGAATGTGGTTCATGGCAAAGCTGCATTGTACCATGGCCGGCTATTTATAGGCTCTTTTGACGGCTATGCTTATGCCCTGAACACCAGCGATGGCAGTCTGGCCTGGAAGTTGAAATCCCTTGGGCAGCGCTTTTTTCCAAAGGGAGAGATGCAGTTCTCGCCCGTGGTAGTCGGTGGTCTTGTTCTCATCAGCAGCCGTGATTTCAACCTGTATGCTATCGACGCGGAAAAGGGTTATTGTCATTGGAACAGACAGTACCCGCGTGGATGGGCGCCTGTCATCACTCCCACGCACCATGATTCTGTCGTGCTGGTGGGCACTTCTGACGATAAGGTGCTGCAGCAGGTGCGGACAGAAGATGGGAAAGAGCTCTGGTGCGCCAATGTGAAGTTCAACGTTTTCGGGTCCAGCGTCCTGACGACTCATATGTGTTACACCGCTACGCTGATGGGAAAGGTCTTTGGCATCGACCTGCGGACAGGGGCTATCAACTGGGAATTCACCACCGACATGTATAGAGAGAACAGGCTGAAATATTTCAAACCGGATGATACCTACCGGGACGATATTTTCTCTATCATCCATTCGCAGGAGGAATATCTGGAATTCCTGAATAAGATCGGGGCTATTTATAGTTCGCCGGCCATAGATAAAGATCATATCGTGTTCAGCAGCACGGAGGGGGCGGTGTACTGTTTGAAGAAGGCTTAGCAATAAAAGAGGCGTCTTTACAGACACCTCTAAATAATGTCCAGAAGTACGATGTCCTTGGTTTCCTCAGATATTGGATCATTCTGACTTTTTACCAATGGTTCGCCACAGGCTGGACGGCCGGTCTTAACACAGGATTGGATTGGTTTTTCGAGGACGATTGGATCCAAAATTCAGCTTTAGATTTTCACCGGTTTTTCCGGAGCATTGGATCTTCACTCCTATATGTTCATTTGACACTATCTTTATGGCATAGCGCATGCCGAAAAAAACAAGCTTCAAAGTCAATTTCTTATATAGGATTTTTACTATAAGAAATTCCCCGAATGGGAAAATATTCCGACCGGGAGAGGCTTTCCGGAGATAAAAGCTAGTAAAACTACGATTATAAGGGCTGCTTATTTTGACAACATCGGGTGTCTTTTAAATTCCTTGCTCCTATCAAAAAGATAGCGGTAGGTAGCCAGTTTCCGGCTTACAAAGGTATCTCCCAGGGTCTTGGCGATATTGACCATTTTCGGATTGAAGTCCCCGATCCATTGCATCTCATAATGGACATAATTGGTCTTGGGCTGAATGACTTTGGCGGACTCGGTGATGATAAAGGCGTCCACTCCAAGTCCCTGGAATTCAGGAATGACGGCAAAGACCAGGCCGGTGAAATGACGGCAGGCGCCCTGGAATTGCAGCCATAGGAACCGGAGCTTTTGCAGGAGCCCGAATTTCCCGTTGAAGTGTTTGAAATATTGGTTCAGGTCGGGGATATTGATAAAAAAAGCGATGGGTTTGTCGTTGTGATAAGCGAACCATACGATCCTTTCGTCCATCAGGGGTTTCATTTTTTTGAAAAGGGCCATGACCTGCTCTTTTTTCATTTCCTTTAATCCGCCATGACCTGCATATGCACCATTATAAATGGCGACAAAATCATCCGCATATTTCTCCAGTCTCTTTTTTTCGATCATCCGGGCGCTGAATGCGGGGTCGGCCGACAGGGCGGCATGTCGTTGTATGAGTTTGGCGTTTAAAGGTTTTTTGGGGTCCAGGCCAAAGCAAAGCTGATAAAAGAAAGGTTTAAAACCATAGTTCTCCAACAATTGCTGGTAATAAGGGGGATTGAAGTTCATCCCATAAGGAGGTTCTTCAAAACCTTCGATGAGGCATCCCCACCATTTATCCCGTTCGCCAAAATTGATGGGGCCGTCCATGGCCTCCATCCCTTTTTGAAGGAGCCAGTGCCGGGCCACGTCAAGCAGCGTATCTGCCGCCGCCTGGTTATTGACACAGTCGAAAAAACCGACGCCTCCGACAGGGACGTCGTCCCCCTTGTTCTTGTATCGTCTATTTACAAAAGCCGCTATCCGGCCGATGAGCCGGCCATCGTCGTCCTTCAGCACCCAGCGGGCGCATTCCCCATGCCGGAAGGCTTTGTTCTTCTCGGGATCAAAGACTTCCCTTATCTCGGCGTCGATGGGACGGATATAGCCTGGAACTGTGCGGTTCAGTTCTACATTCACCCGTATAAAGTCCTGTTCAAGTTCGGGGGTATTGACAGATAATAATTGCATAATAGGATTGCAAATTTAACCCTTGCCAGCAAACTTTTGTCTTGCTTTACGGGATTGTGATCAGCGGACTCCCTGGTCCGCATAAACTTCAAACAGTTTTTGGACTTTCCGGTTCAGGCCCGTACTTTTGCAGCCAAATTAAAAGCTTCTAATATATGGCTAGTACCGGTAAGATTAAGCAAATCATCGGCGCTGTAATCGATGTTCAGTTTGAAGGAAAACTTCCCGAAATATATAATGCATTGGAACTGAAACGTTCCAATGGCGAAACATTAGTACTGGAAGTTCAGCAGCATTTGGGTGAGGACAGCGTACGTTGTATTGCTATGGACGGTACTGAAGGTCTGGTTCGCGGCCTGCCTGTTACGGATACCGGTGCTGCTATCGCCATGCCCACAGGGGAAGGCATCAAGGGACGTCTGTTCAACGTGACCGGGGATCCTATCGACGGACTCCCTGCCGTCTCAAAAGCAAATGGCCGTCCTATCCACAGCAAGCCTCCTGCCTTTGAAAACCTGAGCACCAGCACGGAAGTATTGTTTACCGGTATCAAAGTCATCGATCTGATCGAACCTTATGCAAAGGGTGGTAAGATCGGTCTGTTTGGCGGTGCGGGTGTAGGTAAGACCGTACTTATCCAGGAGCTGATCAATAACATCGCCAAGGCTTATTCCGGCCTCTCCGTATTTGCCGGGGTCGGCGAACGTACCCGTGAAGGGAATGACCTGATGCGTGAAATGATTGAGGCCGGTATTATGAAATATGGCGACGACTTCAAACATAGCATGGAGCACGGTGGATGGGACCTGAATAAGGTCAATCTGAAAGAACTGTCCGACTCCAAAGCTACCTTTGTTTTCGGCCAGATGAACGAACCTCCCGGCGCCCGCGCCCGTGTGGCTCTTAGCGGACTTACCATCGCCGAGTACTATCGTGATGGAGATGGTAAGGGTCAGGGACGTGACATCCTCTTCTTTGTAGACAATATCTTCCGGTTTACCCAGGCAGGTTCCGAAGTGTCCGCACTGCTCGGCCGTATGCCGTCCGCGGTGGGATACCAGCCTACGCTGGCGACGGAGATGGGACTCATGCAGGAAAGGATCACTTCTACCAAGAATGGTTCTATTACTTCCGTACAGGCGGTATATGTGCCTGCGGATGACCTTACCGACCCTGCTCCTGCCACGACCTTTGCTCACCTGGACGCCACGACGGTACTTAGCCGTAAGATCGCCGACCTTGGTATCTATCCTGCGGTGGACCCTCTGGATTCCACTTCACGTATCCTTACTCCGAAGATCGTCGGCGACGCCCACTACAATTGCGCCAACAATGTTAAGCTGATCCTGCAGCGTTATAAGGAATTGCAGGATATCATCGCGATCCTGGGTCTGGATGAGTTGAGCGACGAAGATAAAATGACGGTTGCCCGTGCTCGTAAAGTACAACGTTTCCTGTCTCAGCCCTTCCACGTGGCCGAACAGTTCACCGGTCTGAAAGGCGTGCTGGTACCCATCGACGAGACGATCCGTGGCTTTAACATGATCATGGACGGTGAAGTGGATGAATATCCTGAAGCAGCTTTTAACCTGGTAGGGAACATCGACGATGCTATCGAAAAAGGTAAGAAGTTGCTGGCACAGGCTCAAGGTTAAAAAATAAATCATGAATCTCGAGATATTAACACCCGAAAAGAAATTGTTCAGCGGCGATGTATACGGTGTACAGTTGCCGGGCGTGACAGGTTTGTTCGAAGTACTGGAAAAACATGCTCCGTTGGTGAGCGCGCTGAAGACGGGCAGGGTGAAAGTATTAAAGGATAAAAATAATCACCTCGCTTATTTTACGATCCAAAGCGGTTTTGTGGAAGTGATAAGTAACAAGGTCACCGTTCTGGTAGAAGGTGCAGTACCTGTCGACACAAAATAATCGGACCGCAGAACGGACCGGAGGTTCGTTGTCTGTAACCGAGCGTAGCGAAGGTTACAAACGAGGAGTGACAGAGCAGGGCGAATGTCACGAACAAGGTATCCGAGGAAGGGTCCAACAGTGTTGGAGCCGACGAAAGATACGGGCGTAGCCCTCGTGGCGAAGCAGCTCTGACAAAGTTCAAGGGACGATGTTCCGACGAAGTTCTCAATAATCAGATTTTTCCGGAAAACGGGTTATATTTTTGGACGACCCTTTTTCCGGACATTCTTAGGTCCATCACCCGAAGAAACAAAAATGTTAGTTTTACCCCCCCGGCTTTTGCCGGGGGGATTTTTTTTAGGACTAGTCACCGGAGGCAAAAAAAATCCCCCCAATATATAAGAGTCTAATCAGACCCGGTAGTTTGCTACTGGGAAAATACTCTTTTTTTAATCCCATTTTAAGAACTGTTAGCCCTCTGTTAAAGCTCCCACCCCTCTTAAACCAGGGGCACTCATTTTGCGTCTATAAGAGCGTAAACGTTAACCTATATATAAACTAAATACGTCAACAGTATGAAAAAGATAGGATGGTTAACAGGTGGAGCGTTGCTGACGATCATCGCCTTTGGAAGCTGTCGGAAAGATCCCCTGAATAATCTTACTAACGATGAGTCGCGTATATATATATCCAACTATGACACGACCGTCAATTTCTCCAGCTACAAAACTTTTAGCATTACGGACTCGGTGGACGTCATCCAGGACAATCAGTTAGCCGGCAGGGAAAAATCTACATTCGACTCTACCGTGATCGATGCCGTTGGAAAGACACTTCAGCAAAGAGGGTATCAGCAAGTGAGCCGGGAATCCTCGCCTGATCTGGCGGTAAACGTTTCAAGAGTATATAATACGTCTACGGGTATCTTCAGCTATGGTGATTACTGGGATTATTATGGTGGTTACTGGGACCCTTACTACTGGGGTTATCCGGGCTATGGGTTTTATCCCCCGTATTATGCCGTGGGTGTATACTCTATTACATCCGGCGGTCTGGAGATCGATGTGCTTGACCTGAAAAATGCCGCCGCTCATGGCAATAAGATCACCGCCATATGGACGGGGCTGGCAAGAGGAGAACAGGTATTCCATACGGTCAATGCGGCGTCAGAAGTACAGGCATTGTTCGATCAATCGGCATATTTTAAACATTAATCATCATTGTACAAACAGTAAGGAGGTGTAAAATGCGTACAATACTAAAATATGGTGGCATAGCGGCTATTGTTGTCTTACTGGCTTGCCCCGTCTTGCATGCACAGGATCAATTGGAGATCAGCGGAGGGTATAATGTCAATATCCCTACCGGTGCTTTTAAAGATTATATCACTCATCCCGGATACAAAGGTTTTACGATAGGTCTGGCCTATCCTATCAATGATCAACTGAGGGTGGGACTCAGCTTCGGCTACAATGATTTCTATCAGAAATATCCCCGCCAGGTGTATGACGATGGAAAAGGCAATGCCATCTCTGCCGTGGTAAGTAATTCGGTGCAACAGCTGCCCTTACTCCTGACGGCTAACTATACATTGGTAAAGAAAGGGTTCATACGTCCTTATGTGGGCGCGGGTGCGGGCGTCAATTTTGTGACCTTCGATCAGTATCTTGGGGAGTTTGATGATCCGCGTACTAGGACAAAGTGGGCGTTGAAAGGAGAAGCAGGTTTCTACATTCCTCTGAGCAGTTATTCATCGACAGCCATAAAGATCGGCGGCAGCTATAATTATATGCCCTACAACAGCGATGGGGTAAAGAACCTGGATACATGGGGTATCGAGGCAGGAATAAGGTTGCCGATCCACTAACGAATTAAGTTGATCCATACTCTTTAGCCGGCCTCCATTTGAGAGCCGGCTTTTTTGCACCCAACAGAAATTTCCTTAATTCAACTGCGGGTCGATAGGGAAATTGATCATGATCTCATAGTCCCCGCCGAGATGGCGCAGGGCATCCTTCCAGATCTCATCCGGCTTTTTATGAAAAACCAATTTTCGGCTGGCCTGCACTGTGAGCCAGGATTTTTCCTTTAGCTCGTCGGCCAGTTGTCCACTGCCCCAGCCGGAATAGCCAATGTAGAAGCGGATCTTACTGACATCGACCTCTCCCGCGCGGATCAACTCGATGGCTGTCTCGAAACTGCCGCCCCAGAAGACGCCGTCGATGATCTCATAACCGCCGCTGATCTTGTCAGGGTACTGATGCAGAAAATGGATAGTATCCATTTGTACAGGCCCTCCCAGATAAACGGGCAATTTCAGGTCATCCAAACCGCTGACCAATTCATTTAGTGTATAATCGTAATTCTTATTCAGGACAAATCCAAAGCTTCCCTCGTCCTGGTGTTCGCAAAGGAACACGACGGTCCTCATGAAATTCGGATCTTTAAGGAAAGGATCTGCAATCAACAATATGCCAGGTGCCGGGCTCTCCATAAAGTCTAAATTAAGTAATCCTGGGAGATAACAAAATGCTATTATTCCTGGTTGGATAGCCCGGCTTTAAATCCGCCCCCGGGAAGCTGATTTTAGCCCGAAATCCCCTTTCTTTGTGAAACCTTCGTTAAATAGCCGCTCAGACAGGGCGCAGAAGGAGGTACCCCTTTAAGCTTTTGAATAACTTTACAGTTGGACCTGAAATGGGCCAATTTTAGCATAAAAAGAAAAAGTATAGGATTGAAAAAAATTTTCCCCGTCATCTTTATTCTGATCACCCTCTCACTCATTGGCATTATCTATATACAGATCAACTGGATAGTGACCATGGAGGAAAGCAGGCAGACGCTGCTGAAACAAAAGCTTATCCTGGCCATGAACGATGTGGGCCATCAACTGGTGGAGCAGAGAGGGTCTTCTGCCAACCTCCAGACCCTTCGCCTGAGGCCGGGGATTAGTTGGCGGCCTTCAGATCAGTTTATGAGAGAGCTTATGCGTCCTCCTACCATTGCGGAAAAATTTACGGCGGACGAGATCAATGAAAAATTGAGGAAGGCCCTCAATATCCAGGGATTAAAAGACACAAAATTTGAATTTTCCATTTCCGCGGACCTGAATAATGCCGGTTTCTCTTTCCGGCCTCCGGAGATCCGGAGCTCCAATTTTCTCAAAGAGCTGGAAGACACGGCGAACAACTGGTCTGCCTATTACCCCCTTCAGGCTCCGGAAAACCTCAGTACCGGCAGCATCCTGCCAGATGAGGTGCTGGTGGTGGTCATTCCTGACTTTCAGAACATAGTACTGCGACAAATGCGCTGGATGATCTGGGGGGCGATATTCTTTACCCTTGTCATCATCGCTGCCTTTTATGTGACGGTAAACGCCTTGCTGCGGCAAAAGAAATTGAGTGAGATCAAGAATGACTTTATCAATAACATGACCCATGAGTTCAAGACGCCCCTGGCGACGATCTCCCTGGCCGTGGATGCGCTGAAGAACGAAAAAGTGGTCCAGGATCGACAAAAGTCGGAATATTTTACGGGCATCATCAAGGAGGAGAACCGTCGTATGAACAAACAGGTGGAGACGATCCTCCAGGCATCCCTGCTCGACCGTCAGGAACAACAGCTCAACCTGGCGACCATCCATGCCCATAACATCATACAGGAAGCCATGGAGAACTTCCAGCTGCAGCTGGATGGTAAAGGGGGCAGGGCGGAATTGCAGCTTAACGCAAAGAACGATCTGATCAATGCTGATGAGGTACATTTCACCAACCTGGTGTCCAACCTCATCGATAACGCGGTGAAATATTCAAAAGAGAACCTCCTGATCAAGATCACTACCCACAGTACTTCCAAGAGCCTGGTCATACGTATCGAGGACAATGGTATCGGCATGACAAAGGAGACACAGCGGCGTATTTTTGAAAAATTCTACCGCGCCCATACAGGCAATCTGCATAATGTGAAGGGTTTTGGGCTGGGGCTCAGCTATGTCAAAACCATTGTGGAAGCCCACCATGGAAAGATCAAGGTGGACAGCCTGGTGGGGAAGGGGACGACCTTTACGCTGGAATTTCCGTTGAAGGCGGGGGCATAAGAGCCGGCAATAGCAGGCTTCCATCTCCATAACTGAGAAAGCGGAAGTCATGACTCAATGCATATTCATATATTTTTTTCCAGTCCTCCCCGACAAGGGATGCTATCAGTAATAATAATGTAGATTCAGGCTGGTGGAAATTGGTGATAAGACCTTTTGCTATCCGCCATTGGTAGCCTGGTGTGATCAGGAGCTGTGTTCTTGTGATGATCCGGGCAAACTGACGGTGCTGCATCCATTCCAGCAGGGCGGTGAGAGCTGCGGCAGCGGTCGCCGCCGGCAAAACAGGCTCATAGGCGTCCCATTGATGCACGACCAGGTCCTCAGGGGACAGGGCTGGATCCGACATGGTTTTTACACCCAACCAATACAGGCTTTCGATGGTGCGGGCGGAAGTGGTCCCAACAGGGATGATGGGGTTGGACAATGACTCCAATAACAGCCGGATGGTGTCCGTGGTCACGGCGATCCATTCTACATGCATGGTGTGGTCGGACAGTGTGGGCGTTTTTACAGGGAGAAATGTACCTGCTCCCACATGAAGGGTGACGAAGGTTTGTAGAATGTTCTTTGCAGACAGTGTCTGGAATATGTTGTCTGTGAAGTGCAGGCCGGCGGTAGGGGCGGCAACAGACCCGTCATATTGGGCATAGATGGTCTGGTATCTTTCGGCATCGGAGCTTTCTGCCGCCCGGCGGATATAAGGAGGAAGAGGGATCAGTCCTGCCTGGTGCAACAGCTCGGAAAAGCTGAGGTCCGACGGCTGCCATGACAGCTCGATAAGGAAGGCGTCGTCCTGTTTGTCGATGTAGCGCGCTTCGAGATCGACGGCAAATGTCGATCCGGCAGGAGTGGAAGTTTGGATGGCTTTGTGTAAAACCTGACCCGGCTTCCATTTGGAAGCGCCTCCGATGAGACATTTCCAGCGGACTTTCCCCGTCTGTGCCATTGCCGCAGCGACACCTCCGTATTCCACCGGCGGCTCCAGACAGAACAACTCGATCTGTCCTCCCGTGGGTTTGCGGAACAGGATCCTGGCTTCGACCACTTTTGTATTATTAAACACCAAAAGCGAGCGGCTGGGGAGATATTCCACGATATGTCGATAAATATCCTCACTGATATTCCCCTGACGGTAAACCAGCAGTTTGCTGGCGTCCCTTTCGGTCAGCGGATAGTGGGCGATCGATCCTGCCGGCAGCGTATAGCTGTAGTCGGCGATAGATATATGTTTTGGATCCATGTGACGAGGGCGGCTAACTGCCGCCGGTTTATCTGGCAAAATTATTGAATTGGTGGGATAAATGCATACAACAACCTCACAGTTAGAACAGGCGGCTGCCTATAACCATACGGAGCTTTTTTGCCGGAATGCCCTTGCCCGGGGCGGTGAAATAAGGACCATGGAGGATCTCACGTATACATATGAAGGACCGGACTATCAGTCGATGATCGCCTTTCCCTCACTGTCGGCAGCGGTGGCCGATCGCCGGCTGGACGAAATGATGGACTGGTATGCCTCCCGCCCCACCCGGGGGCTGGGATGTTGGAGCCTGGCCCCCCCGCAACCGGCGGACCTGGGGGCGAGATTAAAAGCGCGTGGATTCCAGGACGGCTGGCAGCCCTGCTGGATGGCCCTGGAACTGGGGCAAATGAAGGTGGAATATGATCATCCGGCCGGCCTCCGGATCGTGGCGGACAATGATATCTCATTGTCAGATGTAAAGGACCTGCCCTACACAGGGCGCCATAGTGCCGTATCCCCGGAACTGCTGCACTATCACCCGGAGCAGGCTCAGCAATTTGTTGCCTTGCTAAAAGGGCGGATCGTGGGGCACAGCTCCATGTGTATCACCAATGGCGTCCATGGAGTTGCCGGCATCTATGACGTGGCAGTGGTGCCGTCGGCAAGACAAAAAGGTATTGGAAAAGCCCTGGTGCTGGCCGCTTGTCTGAAGGCAAAAGAAAAAGGCATCCACTATGCGGTATTGAATGCCACCGGCCGGCGCATGTATGAGCAGATCGGGTTCCGGTGGCTCGGCGACGGGTTTACCTGGTGGCTGCTGCCACCAAATGATTGAGAGGGGCGGCAGCCGGCTAACGGTCCTTTACGGGCACTACCAGCTTAAGCCCGCTCCATTGTCCGCTGACCGCACAAACCTTTATATCTACCAATCCATTACGCAAGGCATAGTTCCGGATGAGATCCTCCGTCAGGTCTGTGGCGATGCCGGCACTTTTTTTATACCAAGATACCCAAACGACGATGCTGGTGTTCTTACCCCAGAGCGGCTTTAGAGCGGTCATGTTTTTTTCGAATATATTTCTGGAGGCGGCGAATAGATGTACCCAGTCGGGTGTGTCACCTGGGGAGCACAACTGAGCAGATATATCTGTCTGCAATAAATGGAAGTAATCGTCCGGGGGATGTATCAGCCTTATTTTCAGACCCGGAGAAAGCCCCAGCTTTTTTATCAAAGGAGTTCCGGAATAGCCAACTGTCGCCATAGATCGCGATTTTCACACTCGAAAAAGGTTTATTAACAGGTTTTCCACTGCAATTCACACTCAATTCACAGACGCGGGCTCACCAAAAAAGACAAAAGTGTCGCTCACTACCTATGCGTCAAGGTAATACACTCTTGTGGAAAAATTAAATTTTTCAATTTCCCTCAACATGGTGGGAAAAAGTGTTATTTTGTGTTAGTTTTAGTATAATTTGATTCAACTCCTCATAAATGGTTGGTTTTCTGGGCGAATACGAAGCTACACTGGACTCCAAAAGTCGCTTCTTGCTCCCGGTAGGCTTCAAAAAGCAGTTGCCGGAAGAGGGGACCACGCAATTCGTTGTGAACAGAGGATTTGAAAAGTGTCTAAGCCTCTATCCCATGAAAAGTTGGGAACCCATTTTCGCCAGAATAAGCCAATTGAATGATTTTGACCCCGAAGTTCGGCAATTCAGGCGATACTTTTTGAATGGGGCGACGATGACGGAGTTAGATACCGCAGGAAGGTTGTTGATCCCGCAAAACCTGAAAGAACATGCCGGCCTGGAAAAAGATATAGTGCTAGTGGCCGCTGTCGACAAAATTGAAATCTGGGATAAAAGTAAGTATACACAGTTCTTTGAATCTTTTTCACCGGAGGCATTCAGCAGCCTGGCTAAGCAGGTGATGAACCCGGGAGGGTTCATGCAATGACCCCATCAGACAACCATGGAGGAGCCGAAGGATCTACGGGTTCGACCGGCGAAGGCTATCATGTCCCTGTGCTTTATTACGAAGCATTGGATGGACTGAACATACAGCCCGACGGTACTTATGTCGACTGTACTTTCGGAGGCGGTGGTCATTCCAGGGGTATCCTGGAAAGACTGGGTCCACAAGGCAGGCTTTTCGCCTTTGATCAGGACAGTGATGCCCGACAAAACCTGCCGGACGACACACGGATCATCTTCCTCCCGCACAACTTCCGTCACCTGGCCCGGATGCTTCGTCTGCACAATGTCTCACAAGTCCATGGCATACTGGCCGACCTTGGTGTCAGCAGTCACCAGTTCGATCAACCCGAAAGGGGGTTCTCCACCCGTTATACGGGCGACCTGGATATGCGGATGGACCAGCGTCAGACACTGACCGCCGCAGACATTGTAAATACCTGGTCTGAACAGCAGTTGCATAAACTTTTCGAACAATATGGAGAGGTTACCAATGCAAAGACGCTCGCCAGGACGATAGTAGACCTCCGACGCTCGGTGCCATTGAAGACCATTCCGAATTTTAAGACTGCCCTGGGCAGCGTGGTGAAAGGGAATCCCAATAAATACTTTGCCCAGGTGTTCCAAGCCTTACGCATCGAAGTCAACGATGAATTGGGAGCTTTAAAAGAGATGCTGCAGCAAATGCCCGCCCTGCTTCTGCCAGGAGGCCGCACAGCCGTGATCACCTTCCATTCGCTGGAAGACCGCATCGTCAAGAATTTCTTTAAGAAAGGGTCTTTTGAAGACGAAGACCTTTCTGACCCTTACGGACAAAACAAGGCAAATCCCCTCTTGAAAGTCATTACCCGCAAGCCGATCACACCCGGTGAAAAAGAATTAAAGCAAAATCCAAGGTCCCGCAGCGCCAAGCTTCGTATAGCGGAACGCATGTAGGATACTCCGGCCAGAGAAGATAAGAGAAGGAAGACCCCGGGCATAGACTTTACGATGAAAAGCACAGAAAGAGACGACAGAAAATGAAAGAGAAAGATCAACACATACCAGCTGAACATGATGCAGCGCCCGAGGAGGTCAATGCAGCAGCCAAAGCCTCGGTCAAGGCCGCGGGCAAGCACCGCTGGAAACCACGGATGGGCTACCGCTGGATCATGAAGAACGTCACTTTCTTCCTGTTCCTGGCAGCCCTGGCAGTGATCTATATCTACAACGGCCATTATGCCGACAAGATCGTCCGGGATATCAACCGGACCAATAAGGAATTAAAAGAACTACAATACGAATACAAAACCTTGAAAAGTGAAGTGATGTTCCGCAGCAAACAAAGCGAACTTGCCAAAGCCGTCGAACCTTTCGGTCTGAAAGAGCTGACGCGGCCACCCGTCGTTTTGATTGACTCGACCATCACCGCCAGTAACTGACATGGAAGTCAAACGCGATATATTATGGAGAGTGTACTTATGCTTCATCGGCATCACCGCCCTTTGCCTGGTGGTGCTTGGTAAAGCATTTTACATCCAACGCGTACAAGGCTCCTACTGGAGAAGTCTCAGCGACAGCCTTCACCAGAAATTTATCGAATTGGATGCCGAGAGGGGCACCATCTACAGCGAAGACAGCAGCATGCTGAGCACTTCTATCCCTACTTTTAATATCTACGTCGATTTTGGTGCGGATGGCCTCAGGGAAAAGAATGGCAAACGTTTTTCAGAGAACCTGGATTCGCTATCCCTTTGTCTTGCCGGTCTCTTTGGCGATCAGTCGGCACAGGCATATAAAAAGGATCTGCAGCGGGGCTATCGCGTCATGGACCGCTATTACCAGCTGCAAGCAGGCCTGAGCTTTGACCAATATAAAAAACTAAGGAACTTTCCCCTCGTCCGTCAGGGAAGGAATAAAAGCGGTTTTATCGCGGAAGTAAATAATAAAAGATTGAATCCGTTCGGCTTGCTGGCCAATCGTACCATTGGCCTGGCAAGAGCGAATGCCCAGAATGTAGGATTGGAACGTACCTACGACACGTTGCTGAAGGGGCAGATGGGCAAGCGGCTTGTCCGTTACATCGCGGGAGGGACGTATGTGCCGGTGGAAGGGTATGAGATCGAGTCAGAGAATGGCAAGGACATCGTCACCACCCTGGATGTGAATATCCAGGACATTGCGGAGAATGCACTGCTGCGGGGGATGACGGAGAACGAGGCGGAACACGGCACCTGCATCGTCATGGAAGTCGCCACGGGGAAGATCAAGGCCATCGCCAACCTGGGCCGTCAGTCCGACGGCTCCTATTGGGAGGACCTCAACTATGCCATCCGCGCCACCGAACCCGGCTCTACCTTCAAACTGGCCACCATGCTGACCTTACTGGAAGATCATAAGGTAAGGCTTACGGACAACATCGACCTGGAGGGTGGCGTATGGAAGGTGGCCCGCCGTACTGTCTATGACTCAGAACCACACGAGAACAAGGTCTTTACAGTAAAACAGGCCTTTGAGATCAGCTCCAATGTAGGCATGGCCAAGCTGGCCTGGGCAAATTATGCAGGCAACCCTAATGCATTTGTAGAACACCTGAAGAAATTGCACCTCCATCATCCCACGGGCATCGATCTGGTGGGTGAGACAAACCCGATCGTGAAGACGCCCAAGTCACGTACCTGGAGCGCCACGACGCTGCCCTGGATGGCCTTTGGTTATGAAGTGCTGGTAAGCCCGTTGCAGACGCTTACATTATATAATGCAGTGGCAAACAACGGCAGGATGATGAAACCCTACCTGGTGAGCGCGGTCCAGGAGTCGGGCATGACAGTGAAAGAAAATGCCCCGGAGACGATGATCGAAAAAGTATGCAGCGATGCCACGCTTGCACAGCTGCAGGAATGTCTCAACGGCGTCGTGATAGAAGGCACCGCAAAGGACCTCTTCAAAGGCTCTTTTTACAAGGTGGCCGGCAAAACGGGTACAGCCCTGGTGGCCAACGGCAGCCGCGGCTATGCGGACCACATTTATCAGTCCTCTTTTGCGGGCTATTTTCCCGCTGATCATCCGATGTATTCCTGCATCGTCGTGATAAAGAATAAACCCTTTGCAAAAAAATATTATGGCGCCGCGGTTGCGGGACCGGTATTTAAAGAACTGGCCGACAAGCTGATGAGCACCGAATCCGGCCCTATGACAGCGGAGGTCCGTCCGATGACCAGGGACAGCGCTCAATTCTTTTATGCAGGCGCGACCCGCGACATGCAGCATGTGACGCGCACCCTTGGCGTATCGTACATTGACTCGGCAGGCAAAAATGAATGGAGCCGTCTTTATGCATCAGGACAGCTGTCCGTGATGAACGGCGAAACCGTCACCCGTCAAACCATGCCCGATGTAAAAGGTATGGGGCTGAAAGACGCATTATACCTGCTGGAAAGCATGGACCTGAAAGTAGCGGCAAAAGGAAGGGGCAAGGTGAGGACACAAAGTATCCCGCCGGGGGCGGCACTAAAAAAAAATGAACCCATATCGATACAACTAAATTAACCTAATTATTCGCGTACAAGGAAATGGCAAGCTTGCAGGACATATTATATAAGGTAAGCATCCGATCGGTGCATGGTAACATGAACCGCGAGATACAGGACATACAGACGGATTCCAGACGTGTGGGACCGGGTATGCTCTTTATTGCCCAAAAAGGCACTCATACCGACAGCCACCGGTACATATCTCAAGTGATCGACGCCGGGGCTTCTGTGATTGTTTGTGAGGATCTTCCGTCTACCCTGGCTGACGACGTCACTTATATACAGGTGGAGAACAGCGCTGCGGCTGCCGGGTACATTGCCCATAATTTCTATGGCCAGCCCTCTGAAAAGCTGAAGCTGGTAGGCGTCACGGGCACCAACGGGAAGACCACCATTGTCACTTTATTATATAAACTTTTTACGGCCCTGGGATACAAATGCGGTCTGCTGAGCACGGTACAGAACCATGTCGGCGGCAGAGTGGTGGAAGCCACCCACACGACACCGGATACGCTGCAACTCAACCGGCTGCTGAAAGAAATGGTGGATGAAGGTTGTACCCACGCCTTTATGGAAACCAGCAGCCATGCCATCCATCAACACAGGATCAGCGGACTTTATTACGCGGGAGGACTGTTCAGCAACATTACACATGATCACCTGGACTATCACAAGACTTTTGACGAATATATCCGGGTGAAGAAGTCATTCTTTGACTCCCTGCCCTCCGACAGCTGGGCCATCTCTAATGCAGATGACAAAAGAGGCGGTGTCATGCTGCAGAACACGAGCGCCAGGAAATATTTCTATAGTCTGAAGACCCTCGCTGAATTCAAAGGAAAGATCCTGGAGAACAATCTCACGGGGCTTGTCATGACGATCAATGACCAGGAAGTACACTTCCGGCTTATCGGGGAATTCAATGCCTACAATCTTCTGGCCGTCTATGGCGCCGCTATTTGTTTGGGAGAAGATAAGAATGAAGTGCTGCGTACGCTCAGTACGCTTACAGGCGCCGAAGGAAGGTTTGATTATACGATATCATCCAGGGAAAGGATCATCGGCATCGTGGACTACGCCCATACTCCCGATGCATTGATCAATGTGCTGGCCACTATCCAAAAGCTGAGGAAAGGACACGAGCAGATCATCACGGTGGTGGGCTGCGGGGGCGACCGTGATAAGACGAAAAGACCCCTGATGGCGGCGGCGGCCTGCGAGTACAGCGACAAGGCCATTTTTACTTCCGATAACCCAAGGAGCGAAGACCCTGAACAGATATTGTTGGACATGGAGGCCGGGCTTAACACGGCGGCAAAGAGGAAGTACAGTAAAATCACCGACAGGAAAGAGGCGGTCCGCATGGCCATCAACCTGGCCAGACCGGAAGACATTGTCCTTATTGCCGGAAAAGGGCACGAGAAATATCAGGAGATAAAAGGGGTGAAATATCCTTTTGACGATAAACAAATTTTGCTGGAGATGTTCGAGTTGCTGGAAAAATAGCATCAGCGCAAGAACGATTAAGATATATAAACATGCTGTATCATTTGTTCGAATGGCTTAAAGGTTCCGGTATCAAGCTGCCGGGGAGCGCCCTGTTCCAGTTTATCACGTTCAGGGTGTTGCTGGCCGTCCTGTTCTCTCTGATCATCAGCATGATCTTCGGCAAGCGGCTGATCAACTATCTGCTTAAAATGCAGGTAGGCGAGACGGTGCGTGACCTGGGTCTGGAAGGACAACAGAAAAAGGCGGGTACGCCGACCATGGGTGGATTTATCATCATCCTGGCTATCCTGGTGCCTACTCTGCTGCTGGCCGACCTGCACAAAGCCTATATACGTCTGATGCTCTTCAGCACTGTCTGGCTGGGTCTGATAGGTTTTATAGACGACTATTTAAAGCTCAGGGCCAAACGTATTGCAAAGGAGCAGGGCATCCCCTATAAAAAAGGAGATAAGGACGGTCTGGCCGGCTGGTTTAAAATCCTCGGACAGGTGGTGCTTGGCATCGTAGTGGGCGCAACCCTCTACTTCAACAGCAATACGACAGTGTATCGAGAATATGTCGGACAGACCCTTCCGGCGGATACAACGGGGTGGAAAACGGTGCAGCTGGGAAAAGAGAAAAAGGTATTTGTGCCGGCAAAAGAGCCCATTACCACCATTCCTTTTGTAAAGAACCACGAGTTCAATTATTCAAAGTTGCTGCCACAGGCGCTAAGAGGGGGGACCTGGATACTTTATGTCGTCATCGTCATTTTTATTGTGACGGCTGTATCCAATGGGGCTAATCTCACGGACGGACTGGACGGCCTGGCAACGGGTGTCAGCGCCGTCATCGGGATCTGTCTGGGCATTTTTGCCTATGCCAGCGGCAACATCCGATTTGCCGAGTATCTGAATATCATGTATATACCCAACCTGGGCGAGCTGTCCATCTTTATCGGGGCCCTCATCGGCGCCTGTATCGGATTTCTCTGGTACAATGCTTTCCCGGCACAGGTATTCATGGGTGATACGGGCAGCCTGACGCTGGGAGGCATCATTGCGGCCCTGGCCATCATCGTAAGAAAGGAATGGCTGATACCTATATTCTGCGCTGTATTCCTGGTGGAAAGCCTCAGCGTGGTGATACAGGTGACTTACTTCAAATACACAAAGAAGAAATACGGAGAGGGAAGAAGGGTCTTTTTGATAAGCCCGCTGCATCATCATTACCAGAAACTGGGATATCATGAAAGCAAGATCGTAACAAGATTTTGGATCGTGACGATACTGTGCGTGGCATTTGCCATAGCTACGTTGAAGATCAGATAACTGAGTGTGAAAAACCGCCCCGTAAAGACAACCGCCACAAAGTGGCACTGTTGCTAACTGTATGAGAACAGAAGAAATTGTGGTGCAGTAAACGTCCATACTTATGAAGAACCCCCAAAATCCGTCGGATGGTCCGGGGATGATCCGAGCTATCCTGAATAAAGACCGGCAAAGGAGAAGATATGCAACAACGTTTGGTCATACTGGGTGGTGGTGAAAGTGGTGTCGGCGCGGCTGTGCTGGCGGCACAGCAGGGTTATGACGTATTCCTTTCCGACGGAGGCGCCCTGAAGGACAACTACCGGCAGGACCTTCAGCAGCGGAACATTGCTTTTGAGGAAGGCGGACATACGATCGACAAGATCCTCAGTGCAGACGAGGTTGTGAAGAGTCCGGGGATACCGGAGAAAAACGAGCTGGTAAAAAAGATAAGAGCGGGAGGGATACCGGTGATCAGTGAGATTGAACTGGCCTATCGCCATAAGGGAGATAGCAGGATCATTGGTATAACGGGTAGCAATGGGAAGACCACCACTACTGCCCTGACCTATCACATCTGTCGTCACGGAGAGCTGGATTGCGCCCTGGTGGGTAACATCGGTTATTCTTTTGCGCGGCAGGTGGCGGAGGACCCGAAGCAATGGTATGTGGCGGAGATCAGCAGCTTTCAATTAGATGACATCGTCACCTTCCGGCCGGACGTCGCCATCCTTACCAATATTACCGAAGACCACCTGGACCGTTATGAATACAAGTTCGAAAATTACATCCGAAGCAAGTTCCGTATCACGATGAACCAAACAAAAGACGATCATTTTATTTACAATGATGACGACCCTGTAATAAAAGAAAACTTAAACCAATATCCCATTCATTCAAACCCATTACCATTTACTATGCAACACGAAACCAACAAAGGAGGATTTATCAACAAGGGACAAATGAACATCGAGACGGGGAACGAAAAATGGCAGATGAGTATATATGATTTTGCGTTGAAAGGCATTCACAATCAATACAACACTATGGCAGCAGGTATCGCGTCGGCCACCGTTGGCATCCGTAAGCAAAAGATCCGTGAGGCGATACAGAGCTTTGAGGCCCTGGAACATCGCATGGAATATGTCAGCACGGTAAGAGGGGTGGAGTTTATCAATGACTCCAAAGCCACAAATGTAAACAGTACCTGGTATGCGTTGGAGAGCATGGACAAACCCACGATACTTATACTGGGGGGGGTGGATAAAGGCAACGACTATTCCCTGATCAGGGACCTGGTAAAGGAAAAGGTCAAGGCCATTGTTTGTATGGGGGTGGACAACCGGAAGATACACGAAGCCTTTCAGAACGACGTGGCGTTGATGGTCAATACAGCCAGCGCGGAAGAGGCTGTAAAGGCGGCGTTCCATTTTGCCACGAAAGGGGATGTCGTGTTGCTGAGCCCCGCCTGCGCCAGCTTCGACCTGTTCAAGAATTATGAGGATAGGGGGCGGCAATTCAAAGAGGCGGTGAGGGATTTATGACTAAAAACATTGAATGAGTAATACGACGACGATAGAAAAAAATCCCTTCGGGGGACTGGGGTCCAGGACCAAGGGCGACAAGGTCATCTGGACTGCGGTGGTGCTGCTGGCGGTAGTGTCTCTCCTCGTCGTGTATAGTTCCACAGGTCTGCTGGCCTATAAGATGTATAAAGGCAATACGGAGATCTATCTTTTTAAACAGTTTGCCTTTATTCTGGTGGGGGTCATGGTGATCTATTTCGCCCACCAGGTGAATTATACGGTCTATTCAAAAGTGGCAAGGATATTATTCCTGATATCCATACCATTGCTGGTCTACACCTTGTTCTTTGGCGTGAAGCTGAATGAAGGCAGCCGCTGGATACGTCTGCCGATCATCAACATGACCTTCCAGACTTCCGACCTGGCCAAGCTGTCCCTGTTCATGTACCTCAGCCGTCTGCTGAGCAAAAAGCAGGATACGATCAAGGATTTTAAAAAGGGATTCCTGCCGGTGATAGCCCCCGTGGCGGTGGTATGCGTGCTGATCGCACCGGCGAACTTGTCCACGGCCTTGTTGATCGGCGCCACCAGTCTGATGCTCCTGTTCATCGGCCGGGTGAGTGCCCGGCATTTATTGCTGACGCTTGGGATTGCACTGATACCAGTAGTGATACTGGTAATGGCGGCCGTTATCCGGCACAAGACGGACGGTGGTGTGGTGGAGAAGCCAAAGCCCGGAGAGCGCAGCCGTCTCACCGTCCGGGTGGGTACCTGGGTCAACCGGGTGGAGACATTTATATACGGCGGCGGGAAAGAGGATAATGACGACAACAATTACCAGGTCAACCAGGCTAAGATCGCCATTGCCAAGGGCGGTATCCTGGGACTTGGGCCTGGCAATAGCCAGCAACGGAATTTCCTGCCTCACCCTTATTCGGATTTTATATACGCCATTATAATAGAGGAGTATGGTCTGGCGGGCGGGGCGTTCATCGTATTTATCTACCTGATCTTTTTGCTCAGGAGCATTCGGATCTTTAGGAGATGTCCCTTCGCATTCGGCGCTTTCCTGGCATTAGGGTTGAGCTTTACCCTGGTGATCCAGGCGCTCGCGAATATGGCGGTGAACGTAAATCTTTTTCCGGTGACGGGCGTAACCCTGCCGCTGGTGAGTATGGGTGGAAGTTCCTTTCTGTTCACCTGTCTGGCCATCGGCATTATACTGAGTGTGGCCCGTAATGTAGAAAAGGAGGCGTTGGAGGCAAAAGAAAAAGAGGAGGCGGCAGCATGAGTAAAAAGATCATCATCGCAGGAGGCGGTACAGGTGGTCACATATTCCCAGCCATCGCCATCGCAGGCGCTTTAAGAAAACAAGACCCGGGTATCGAGCTGCTGTTTGTAGGGGCTAAGGGTAAGATGGAGATGGAGAAAGTACCGCAGGCGGGCTATACGATCGAAGGTATCGATATCGCCGGACTCAACAGAAGCTCTTTGATAAAGAATATTGGTCTTCCGTTCAAACTGGTAAAAAGTTTTTTCCAGGTGCGGGGTATCATCCGCCGGTTTATGCCGGACGCTGTAGTGGGCGTGGGTGGCTATTCCAGTTTCCCTGTGCTGCGTGCGGCACAGGCCAAGGGTATCCCCACCTTTATCCACGAGTCCAACTCTTTCGCGGGTAAGGCGAACCAATGGCTGGGGAAAAAGGCGACGGCCATTTTTGTGGCAAGTGATGGAATGGAAAAATTCTTTCCAGCTGGAAAGATCAAAATTACGGGCAATCCTGTAAGGGCTAACCTGGCAAAGAACGCCGTGAGCAGAGATGAGGCGATTCGGTTCTTTGGTCTGGACCCGGCCAGACCGACAGTGTTGGTCACGGGCGGCAGTCTGGGTGCGAAAGGGATCAATGAAGCAATCGCGGCGGGCGTGGATGAGTTCGGCAAAAATGGGACCCAACTGATATGGCAGACAGGTAAGCCTTTTGCCGCACAGGCGGCGGATTTATGCAAAGGGAAACCCCTCATCTGGACGGGCGACTTCATCACAAAGATGGAATATGCTTTCCCCGCCGGCGATGTGGTGATCTCGAGGTCGGGAGCGATGTCCATCGCGGAACTCTGTGTGGCCAGAAAGGCAGTGATCTTCGTACCCTTCCCTTTTGCAACAGAGGACCATCAGACGGTGAATGCGCAGCACCTGGTGAATAAGGGTGCAGGGCTTTTAATAAAGGACAGTGAGGCAAAAGAAAAATTAGTAGCTACGGCCATTGGGTTACTAAAAGACGAACCAAGGCGGCGCGGGCTGGAAGAGAACATCGACAAGCTGGCAGTGACAAATGCGGACGAGGTGATTGCCGGAGAAATATTGAGAGCAATCGAATTGTGATGAATGCAGAAGAGATGACGGTCAGGAGGTATCGGGGGTGATTGGATCGGGAGAGATGTACAACGATTTAGGGCACCCGGCCCACGGGCCCCGGTGAGCAGCTTGCCTTACCGGGCCCGACCGGGACAATGATTAAAGGCGGATAAACAATGCTCGAACTAAAGGATATAAAGAAGATTTATTTCATCGGCATCGGTGGAATAGGGATGAGCGCACTCGCGAGATATTTTCGTTTTCACGGGGCAGCCGTCAGCGGATATGACAAGACGGCTACGGTCCTTACCCGTCAACTGGAAAGCGAAGGTATTCCCGTACACTATGAAGATGATCCGGAGCAGGCTCCGCATGACGTCGACCTGGTAGTATATACGCCGGCCGTGCCAAAGGACCATAAGGAGCTGCTGTACTATCAGCAGCACAAGTATACTATCATGAAGAGGAGCGAGGTGCTGGGTCTGATCACTCATAGTTCTTTTAATATCTGCGTAGCGGGTACCCATGGTAAGACCACTATTACCACGATGATCGCTCATTTATTGCGACATAGCGGTTATGGCTGTAACGCCTTCCTGGGAGGGATCGCTGTCAACTATAACAGCAATTTCTGGAGCGACGAGCGCAATGTGTGCGTGGTCGAGGCGGATGAATATGACAGAAGCTTCCTGAAATTGAACCCCAATATCGCGGTGATCACGGCCATGGATGCCGACCACCTGGATATCTATGGTACGGCAGGGGCAGTGGAACAGGCATTCATCGATTTCTCCGGGAAGATCAAGCCAGGGGGATTGTTGTTGAGCAAGTGGGGTCTGCGCCGGACAAAGGACTTGAAGGGAGACAGACACATGACATATTCCCTTCGGATAGGCGCAGCTGATTACCGTGCGATGGACATTGTAATAAAGGACGGTAGCTACCGGTTCAGGGTCGTGAGCAGAGGTTGGACGCTGGACAATGTCGTACTGAACATGGGCGGTCTGCACAACGTGGAAAATGCTACGGCCGCCATTGCGGTGGCGCATGAACTGGGTATCGACGATGATAAGATCAAGGCGGCCGTGGATGACTTCAGGGGAGTAAAGAGGAGGTTTGAATATATCCTCCGGAAAGATGGGCTGATATTCATCGACGACTATGCGCATCATCCGGAAGAGTTGCGGGCATTGATCAGTGGTGCGCGGGAGCTCTACCCGGACATGAAATGTACGGTGATCTTTCAGCCGCACCTGTTCACCCGGACGAGGGATTTCGCGGATGGATTTGCTGAAAGTCTGGACCTGGCGGATGAAGTGCTCCTCCTGCCCATTTACCCGGCGAGAGAGCTGCCCATCGAGGGGGTTACCAGTCAGCTGATAGCGGATAAGATGAAGACCGGCAAGGTAGAAGTGGTAGATAAAAAGGAATTATTAGATGTAATAAGAAATAATGTATCGGGATTAGTGATCACAGCCGGGGCGGGAGATATCGACGCGTTGATAGATCCGATACGGGAGATATTGGACAAAAAGTAAGACCTGATTGTGCACGGGAACTCATCTACCCGGACACCTTTGTACCCGTCTGACGATCCACCTGGTCGTCGGGCGGGTCTTTAAGGAGACTGGCCGCGGATGAATGACTTGATGGAAAATGTAATCAATGGCTGTAAAAATAAATATCAGAAGGGTACTATCTCTTACACTGTGGTGCGCCATGGGCGCCGGTGTGCTGGTATTGCTGGTGGCAGCCATCGGGTATAGGAACAACAAGATCTGCAAGGGGTACAAGATCGATATTTCAGGCCCCTCCGGCATCTTGTTTATCGACCAGCGACAGATAGTTGACCTGCTGACGGGGCCCATCGGGACGGGAAAATGGGAGCATAAGCCCACAGCCTCCTTTGATCTCCGCCGTATGGAAGCGGTGCTGAAGAGGAATGTCTGGATAAAGGACGCACAACTGTTCTTTGATAACAATGGGATCTTACGGGTGAATGTCACCGAACGCGAGCCCGTTGCGAGGATCTTTACCGTGGAGGGGAATAGCTTCTACATCGACAGCAGCTGTATGCAATTGCCCTTATCGGATAAGCTTACGACCAGGCTGCCCGTGTTTACGGATTACCCTGGTCCAAAAATAAGGATGCGTGGACGGGACAGCCTGCTGACAACACAGATCCGGCAACTGGGCATGTTCATCCGCAGCGATTCGTTCTGGATGGCGCAGGTAGCCCAGCTGGATATCACTTCTGAGCGCACCTTCGAGCTGGTGCCGACGGTGGGAAACCATCTGATTGGGTTTGGGGACGGGAATGATTATGAGGCTAAGTTCCACCGGCTCTTTGTTTTTTATAAAGAAGTGTTGAGCCATGTAGGGTTTGATAAGTATTCACGTGTGGACGTCGCATACGCCGGCCAGGTGATCGGCACGCAGAAAGGTAGTGAAGGCAGCCGGCAGGATTCTTTGCAAGGTATGCGGAATATCCGGGAGATGATCCGTGCAGCGCAACATCTGCAATCGGATACCGTCCACCAGCGGGAGATGCGCCCCCTGGAGAACCCTACCCAGACGGAACAGACGCTGACAGGCTATGACCTGATCCCTTCTTCGGGAGGGGACAGTGTCCGGGGAGGGGCGTCGGGAGGGAACAGTGTCCGGGGAGGGACGTCGGGAGGGAATCAGCCTGTAAGACCCAAAGCGATCATGCCAAACACAAAACCCCATAGATAACCCATTAAAACAACATCAAAAACAACTGAAAAAAATAAACTAAACTTATGAATCAGGAGCAACCAATAATCGTCGGACTGGATATCGGAACGACAAAGATCGCTGCCATTGCGGGCCGAAAGAACGAATACGGCAAGCTGGAGATATTGGGATTTGGCCGTGCCAACTCCAATGGCGTCAAGCACGGACAAGTGTTGAATATAGATGAGACGATCAAAGCCATCCAGATGGCCCTGGATAATTGTTACGCATCCAACCCTAACCTGGAGATAACCGAGGTATATGTGGGTATTGCGGGGCATCATATCAAAAGTCTTCAGACACGTGGTGATATCGTACGACAGAACACCGACGACGAGATCACCCGCCGGGAGATCGACCAACTGATAGCCGACCAGTATAAGACCTATATACCCGCCGGCGATCAGATCATCGATGTGATTCCACAGGAGTTCACCGTGGACAATTTTCAAAACATTCCCAACCCCATTGGCTATGGAGGCGTAAAGGTGGGCGCCAATTTCCATATCATCACGGGTGACAAAAACGCTATCCGGAATATCAACCGTGCGGTGGAGAAAAGCAATCTCCATACAAAGGACCTGGTCCTCCAGCCGCTGGCTTCCGCTGCCGCGGTAATGGGACAAGAGGACCTGGAAGCAGGGGTAGCCATCGTGGACATCGGCGGCGGCACCACCGACCTGGCTGTATTCTATGAAGGTATCCTGAAGCACACGGCTGTGATCCCTTTTGGCGGAGAGAATATCACCAATGATATCAAGACGGGTCTGGGCGTATTGAAGACACAGGCGGAACAGATGAAGGTGCAGTTCGGTTCAGCCTTATCCAACGAAGCAAAGGCGAATGCCTATATCACCATACCTGGTCTTAGGGGGATGCCCGCCAAAGAGATCAGTGTGAAGAATCTGGCCAATATCATCCAGGCGCGCATGAGCGAGATCATGGACTTTGTCACCTATCATCTTAAGCAGGTGGGACTCGACAGCCGGGCGCTTAATGGCGGGATCGTAATGACGGGTGGTGGATCACAGCTGCGGCATCTTATCCAGCTAACAGAATATGTCACGGGTCTGAACGCCCGTATTGGATATCCGACGGAGCATCTGGCTGCCGGGCATATCGAGGAGCTGGCCAAGCCGACTTACAGTACTTGTATCGGTCTTATACTGAAAGGCTACAGCGATTACGAGCACAACCGCAAGCAATTCGACAAGGGTTTCCGGAAACTGGAAGTACCGGATGGCCTCAGACGGACGGCGGTACAGCAGGAGGAAGATCCGGCCCCTGTGGACCGTGAAGCGTTGCAGCAGGAAAAGGTCCGCAGTAGGAAAGGGATGAAAGATTTTTGGGGAAAGTTCAAGGACGGCATTATCGACCTTTTCAAGGAAGAGGAAGATCATGCTTTATAGTAATAATCAATTTGTTTTTTGTAGTAAACACTTATAGTTATGATCCATTTTGATCTACCGAAAGAGAAATCATCCATCATCAAGGTAATTGGTGTGGGTGGTGGTGGCAGCAATGCTGTAAATCATATGTTCAGCCAGAACATAGAGGGGGTGAATTTCATCATTTGTAATACCGATGCCCAGGCTATAGCGACCAGCAAGGTTCCCAATAAAGTGCAGTTGGGACCTCACCTTACGCAGGGGCTGGGGGCAGGCGCCAACCCGGACATCGGCAGACAGGCGACGGAAGAGAGTCTGGAGGAGATCAAAAACATCCTCGAGGTCAATACCAAGATGGCCTTTATCACGGCCGGCATGGGTGGCGGCACCGGTACAGGCGGCGCCCCCATCATCTCGAAGATATGCAAGGACCTTGGCATCCTTACAGTGGGGATCATCACTACTCCTTTCTCTTATGAAGGGAAGAAAAGACAGCTGCAGGCCGAAGAAGGCATACGGGTGATGAAGCAATACGTAGATACCCTGCTGGTGATCAGCAACGACAAGCTGCGTCATCAATTCGGCAATCTGAAGATGAAAGAGGCTTTTGCCAAGGCGGACAATGTGCTCGCCACGGCTGCCAAGTGTATCACTGACGTGATCAGCAGTACAGGACAGATCAACGTGGACTTTGCCGATGTCTGCACGGTCATGCGCAATGGCGGGGTAGCGATATTGGGCAACGCCGCGGCGCATGGAGAGAATCGCGCGCAAAAGGCCATCGAGGAAGCCCTCAATTCACCTCTGCTGAATGACAACGACATACGCGGCGCCAAATGGATACTTATCAACATCAATTCTTCCGAAGGCGAACACGAGTTCACCATGGATGAAGTAGAGATCATCCAAAACCATCTGTTGAGTCAGGCAGGGGAGCATACGGATGTCATCATGGGGTTGGGCTATGATAATTCACTGGGCGCCAACCTGGGCATTACGCTCATCGCCACAGGATTTGAACATAAGGACCCATTCACAAAGGCGGCTGAGACAAGATCCGCCCCCAAGAAGGAGGAGAAGATCGTCATGACCCTGGGTCAGCCTGAAGAAGAACAAAAAACCGAAATACGGCCTGTCCTTACCACTGCCAAGGGTCCGTCAGTAGAGGAGCAACCTGTGCATGCTCCTCTACCCGAAGACCTTTTACCAAAGCTGGTGGACATGAACCCCGAGCCGGAGCCGGCCCCTGCGTCACAGCCGGCGGACGTGTCTCCTTTTCTGTCCGAGGTGGACAAGACAGTGGAAAAAAATGAACAGTCGCCCAGAATAGAATGGGTACTTTCGTCTGAATCTGCACCTGCTCCCAGGGAAAATAATAATAATATCAAGGTGTCCAGTGCAAACACAAGCACGAACACCGGAAAAAATTCTCCGGCGTCTGCAGCGTCCGGAGGATACCTTGCAAGGCCATCCAATATCTACGCAGAGGAGCCAAGAACAGAAAGACAATCCAACCCCTCGGCTGCCGAAGGTTTTCCGAAGGCTATGCCGGAACACAACACACCTTTGAAGGAACCTATCCTGAACACGAATGCGCCTGATCCGTCCAGGGAAGATGAACATTCACCAGAAATGCAACTTGTGTTCAGGGATAATGGTCCAGCGGCGGATGAGCCTGGGGCCTACCAAACTCACTCGCATTCGGTGCCGAACTCACCCGCAGAGGAACCTGCAGCGCAGGACGATACGGATGATCCCAAACGCAGGGCGGCCGAACGAATCAACAAGTTGCGCAACTTGTCGTTCAACATCAATGCCGCCGATCCGAATAATGAGTTTGAAACTGTGCCGGCATACATCCGCCGTAATTTAGAACTGTACAACACCATCTCCAATGTGGAGAATTTCTACAGTAATTATGAAGTAAAGACGGATGAGAATAACAATACAGAGATCAGTACGATCAATACCTTCCTGGACGGTAAGCGACCGGATTGATTTGTATCCTAATTCATTTATCATAGTTTGTTTTTAGTTGTTTTATTCCCCCTGGTTCTCCGGGGGGATTTTTTTGGCCAGCGTTGGTCAAAAAAACCCCCCCAATATGTAAGCGTCTAATCAAACCCGGGTCGCCTGCGGCCCGGAATAATAAACTAACTTTACCGTATGTCCACCATCCTCATCACCGGCGGAACAGGAATGATCGGCACTGCACTCAGTGAGATGCTTACCGCAAAAGGGCATCGGGTGATCATATTTTCGCGTGAAAAGTCCGGATCAGCCAATGGCGCCACCACCATCGCTCACTGGGATCCGTATAAGGGATTGATTGATGCTGAAGCCGTCAAGGCGGCGGACTTTATCATACATCTGGCCGGCGCGGGCGTTGCCGATAAGCGATGGACCGCCCGCCGGAAAAAAGAGATCGTGGAAAGCCGCACCCGCAGCAGCGAGCTGTTGGTAAAGGCATTAAAGGAGATACCCAATAAGGTACAGGCCGTCATCAGCGCCTCGGGTATTGGATGGTATGGCCCTGACCCTGCCATTCCCAATCCCCGGCCTTTTGTGGAAACAGATCCGGTGGACGAAGACTTCCTGGGAGAAACCTGCCGTTTGTGGGAAGCATCCATTACGCCTGTAAGGGACATAGCCCGACGGCTGGTGATCTTCCGTATCGGTCTTGTCCTTAGCAATACAGGCGGCGCTCTGGCTGAGTTCCGCCGGCCGGTGAAGCTGGGCGTTGCAGCTGTCCTGGGCAGCGGGCGTCAGGTAATGAGCTGGATACATGTTGACGACCTCTGCCGGCTCTTTTTGCAGGCCATGGAAGACGGCTCGATGTCCGGAGCATACAATGCAGTGGCTCCTCAGCCGGCGGATAACAAGACGCTTACGCTTGAGCTGGCCAGACGGATCAAAGGCAGGTATTTTGTACCTGTGTATGTCCCCTCCTTTGTGTTGAAACTGGTGGTGGGAGAATTGAGCATCGAAGTACTAAAGAGCGCCACGGTCAGTGCTGTAAAGACCCGTCAGAGCGGGTTTCAATTTCTATACCCTTCCATTCAAAGCGCGCTGGACAATCTGACAGCGCGGACAAAAGCGTGACCACGAACCTATTGATCAAAAAGGCCCCAGCAATCAAAGATCGCTTTTTATAAAACGTCTGCCTGTGATAAAGCAATACAGGAGAAGGTAAAGCAATGCTACGATCAGGAAAGAGGGGAGAAGATGTTCCCAGAGAGGAACATCCTTTGCCAGCAGCGCCCTGGCATAAGGAAAAGGGATCAGTCTGTCCGTCACTTCTTCGGGCATATAATTTACGCCCTGGACCTTATACTTGTTGCGCAGGATGCCCACGATCACGTTCTCTACGATCATATAGATAAGAAAAATGCCGATGGACAGTCCCGCCCGTTTGATCAGCATGCTCAATAAAAAAGCGATCATCAAATAGGAGAGCGCCTGTACAAAATAGAAGAAAATAAAGCGGCTGTGCTCCCAGACGGATACATTTTCCGCCAGTTTGTTACCGATGAACCCAAAGCCCATTACGGTGAGCAGAACGAGAATGGTACAAAATACCGCCAGCAAAAGTATTTCCATCAGCTTTACACCGATGAATTGCCGTCTGCTCCATCCGTCGATGACATTCTGCCGATGGGTCTTAAAAGTAAATTCATTGGTGGTAAGCGTGATAACGAGAAGGGCAGGGATGATAAACAGCAGCGAGGAGTTCCATGTGATGGTCTGCCAGACGTCGGGGAATGCGAAAGGGCTTCCCAGGATCATTTGCGCACCCTTGGATTTGGGGAAGCTATTGTCCATAAGGTCGTACAGCATATAGTTGATGCCAGGGATACTCACTACGGTAATGGCCAGCAGGATCCAGAACGTGCGATAGTTCTTTACCTTCATCCATTCTATTTTGAGCAGGGATAGCATAATGTATTATTTGGTCAATTCCATAAATTTCGATTCCAGGCTTTTTTTGCGCAGCTGCAGATGGTTGAGCACGACACCCTGTTGAAAACAATACCGGTTGACCTCAGCCAGGCTTATACCGCCATTTTCGAGATACAGCTGAAGATGCCCTTCCTGTTCTTTTAGCTGGCGTATCCCGGATAGACCGGACAGGACAGCGCGGAGCCGCTCCATACCGCCATCTTCGACGCCCAGCTCGATGAAATCCTCATTGGTCAGTACCTCGCCGACGTTGCCGGCCATCAGCAACTGACCCTTTTGAAGGATGGCTACGTGGTCGCAAACTTTTTCCACTTCATCCAGCAGGTGGCTGGCCAGGATGATGGTCTTACCTTCTTTGCTGAGATCCCGTATAAGTTGGCGTATCTGGGCGATGCCTACGGGGTCCAGGCCGTTTGTCGGCTCGTCGAATACCAGTACAGAGGGGTTGCCCAGCAGACAGGATGCGATAGCCAGCCGCTGTTTCATGCCCAGGGAATAGGTGTTGAATTTGGAATCCTTTCTATCGGCGAGCTTTACCATTTCCAACACACGGGGAATGTCGCCTTCCCCTCTTCCCTTAATGGCGGCGGCGATCTGCAGGTTCCTTTCCCCTGAGAGGTAGTGATAGAAATTGGGTGTCTCCAGCAGCGTGCCTATCTGCTGACGATGTTTTTCGGAAGGGCGCTCCCCAAACCAGAAATAGCTGCCTTCACTGGCTTTCAGTACGTCCATGACAATCCCCAGCAAGGTGGTCTTACCGCTGCCATTGGGACCAAGCACTCCGAATACGGCCCCGGGAGGGACATCGAATGACACTTTATGCAGCGCCCGGATGGGGCCATAGAACTTTGTGATCGACTGGATGGAGAGGATACTGCTCACGGTAATAGGTTATCGTCAGGTAAGATAGGCATTCGCTTTAATTCTCCAAATGCTTCTGATGATATAAGGAAGAAAATTCTCCAAGAACGGCAATGTTACGATCGTCAAAACTAAGGCGTGACAATTTCAATGCCTGTATGTCGCTGTCCAGCACTTTCCGGGTAAAGGGGTTTAGCGTCCCTCCTTTGTTGCCGGGAGCCGCGGCCGGATCGTATTGGAAAGCCGGGTCACATAAGGTCCCCCGGGGATACATGATACCCGGCTGTCCCTTACCGCGGATGTCCAGGACCTTGGGGTGATCCAGCCCTAACGTATGCCCATATTCGTGCGCCGCCGTAGTGGAGTTGACCTGCAGATTGGCCCGTTTGAAATAGCCCGTATTCGAACCCAGACCATCGACAAACGAGATATCGTGTAAGGAATATTCTTCCACCCGGAAGTAATTGAGCCGGGGATTGGTATTATGCCAGACAGTGGCGGGAGTAAGGTCGGGCACGTAGATGCCTTCGATCTCAAATTGTACTTCATAAAGATCCTTACGGATCTTCACCTGTGCTTTTGGTTCATTCCAGTAAAGCGCAATCTCGTCGGCTGCCTGTATCGCCAGCTGTTGGTCTGCGGCTTCTCCGTAGAGATATAATATACTGCGTATGACAAGCTTGTGGTTAGAAGTATACAGTTCAGCTTCGCCCATGTTCTCTTTTTAGGGTTTCTTGGTTCCTGGCGCATAGTTATTTCACTAACTCCGCCAATCTTTTTTCGAGGTCCTCACCCCGCAATCCCTTGGCGATGATCCTGCCTTCCTTGTCCAGGAGGAAGTTCATAGGGATGGCTCTTACGCCATACAGGTCCGTGACGCTGTTGTGCCAGCCTTTCAGGTCAGAGACATGCGTCCAGTCCAATTGATCTTGTTTAATAGCCGCCAGCCACTTGTCCTTATTGTTATCCAGCGAGACACCAAGTATGGCAAAACCTTTGGGATGATATTCCTTATAGGCTTTTACGACGTTGGGATTCTCCGCCCGGCAAGGGCCGCACCAGCTAGCCCAGAAATCCACCAGCACATATTGTCCTTTAAATGCGTCCAGAGATACGGGCTTGCCGTCGACATCATTTTGAACAAAGGTTGGAGCGGGTTTTCCAATGGCCGTCAGCTCGGCGATGTCACACGTTTCCTTGATCTTTTTTCCGAAATAAGAAGCCTGTATGGCGGGATCCAATCCCTTGTAGAGGTTTTCCAGCACGGCTGCGTCGGGATTGAAAATAAAGGTCACGTAGACCCCAAAGGCGCTGATATAGCTGACTGGGTGCGCAGCAGCATAATCCTTTACGTATTGCTGTCTCTTTGCTTCCAATGCTTCAAAAGCTTTATCCACGCTGTCCATCTGTTGTTTGTCACCCTTCATCCCGGCCGAGTTGGAAAGTTTTTCCAACTGTGCTTCCTGTGCATCCAACGCTTTCTGTCCGGTCTGGAACCGGACAAATTCGTCTTGTGCCGGGTCGCCTGTGATGATGGCCTTGCGTAAAGAGTCCTTTTTGGCCGTGAGGGTCAGCTCGCCGTGCTGCAGGAAAAATTCCAGGGGAAGATCCCGTTGGTTATCGGGACCGGGAGTACCAAAGAAACAATATTCCGGCTGGGCTGCAAAACCTTTAAAAATGAAGTGACCGTCTTTTATCTGCACGGAATCGATCTTATCTGTTTGTTTGTGATAAAGATAGACCCACCCCTTGCTCATACCTTCTATTTTTCCTTTGAGGGTATAGGCCGAGTCGGAAGGCCCTGCTGCATGCAGCGGGGAACAATAACCCATTAGCAGGAGAGCGCCGGCAAGGAACCGCTTGTTTATCATACCGCCAATTTACACTAATTTCTCAGGGGTTTGCCTCCTTTTAACACGCTTTGTATCCGTTCCAGCGTTTTTTTCTCGCCACAGAGGCTGAGAAAGGCTTCCCGCTCCAGATCCAGGATATATTGCTCGCTCACCAGGGAGGGTTCACTGAGATCGCCGCCGCACATGACATAGGCGAGTTTTTTTGCTACCAGTACATCATGGTCCGTGGCATAGTTACCCCGCCACATGGCGTTGATGCCGGCATACAAAGCGCCCAGGGCAGAGCGGCCAAGGACTTTTATATCGTTGCGTGCGATGGGTTGTACATACCCGTCGTCGTATAGTTCAATGACAGATTGTTTGGCTTCGGCGATCCTCCGTCCCTGGTTGATACTGACGATATCACGGCCTTTGCGCAGGATGCCCAGCTCATAGGCTTCAAAGGCGGAGGTGGATACTTTGGCGGTGGCAATATTGAAAAAGCGGTTCTTTAGCGTAATGGTTTCCGGCTCGTCCTCGTGCATTTCGTCGGCAGCCCGCAAGGTAAATTCTTTGGTGCCGCCACCGCCGGGTATCAGACCTACCCCTAACTCAACAAGACCAATGTAAGACTCTGCGGCCGGCACGACACGGTCTGCATGCAAGCTCAATTCGCAAGCGCCTCCAAGCGTAAGACCATGCGGCGCCACAACCACGGGGACAGCTGAATACCGGGCCCGCATCATCGTGGACTGGAATTGTCGGACGGCCATGTCCAACTCGTCATAATCCTGCTCGATGGCCAGCATAAAGATCAAACCCACATTGGCGCCGGCGCTGAAATTGGAGCCATCTCCCGCAATGACGAGACCCTTGTATTGTTCTTCCGCCCGCGCTATGCTTTTCTGGATGCCTTCCAGTACCTCTCCCCCAATGCTGCCCATTTTTGTATACCATTCCAGACCCAGCACTTCGTGTCCCAGATGGTACAGACGGCAGGCGCTGTTCTTCCATACAGTCTCGTTCTCAAAGTTCCGCATTACAAGGAAGGCGTCGCCACCGGGCAGGGGTTTATAGGTTTTGGTGGGGATATCGTAATACAGCCGGCGACCCTGTTGGATCTTGTAGAAGGTGACGGCCCCCGAGGCCAGCATTTCCTCTACCCAGGGTGCTATGGAATAGCCTGCCTCTTTCATTTTTTTTACGGTGGCCTCTACGCCCAGCACATCCCAGCTTTCAAACGCCCCGATCTCCCAGCCAAAGCCGGCCATCATGGCGTCGTCCACCCGGTGGATCTCGTCGGAGATCTCGGGGATGCGATGGGAGATATAAGAGAAGAGCCCGTAATGAAAGTGACGGTAGAATTCCCCAGCTTTGTCAGTGCCCTGGACGAGGGCCTTGAGGCGTGTCTTCAGGTCTTCGATGGGCCTGGCAGCCTCCAGCGTGGCAAATTTGGGTTTTTGCCGCGCACCATATTCCAGGGTCTTCAGGTCGAGGGTGAGGATCTCTTTTTCGCCGCCGGCCCCCTTGGTTTTTTTAAAGAAACCCTGACCCGTCTTGTCCCCCAGCCATTGATTGGCTACGATCTTGTCCAGCCAGGCGGGTATGGCGAAAGTGGCTTTTTGTTCATCCTGCGGGCAATTCTCCGCCACTCCTTTCGCCACTTTTACAAGCGTGTCGATGCCTACGACGTCGGCAGTGCGGAACGTGGCCGATTTGGGCCGGCCAATCACAGGACCTGTGAGCGCATCTATCTCATCGATGGTAAGACCCAGTTTTTCTACCAGACCGAAAATGGCCATGATCCCATAGACACCGATGCGATTGGCTATAAAAGCCGGTGTATCCTTGGCCAGCACGGTGGTCTTACCCAGATAGAGGTCGCCGTAATGCATGAGGAACTCCGTTACGGACGGGTCTGTATCCGGCGTGGGGATGATCTCGAGCAAACGCAGGTACCGGGGAGGATTGAAGAAATGGGTGCCGCAGAAATGCTTTTTAAAATCCTCACTACGGCCGCCCGTCATCAGATGGATGGGGATACCGGAGGTATTCGATGTGATCAGCGTCCCCGGCTTGCGGTATTTCTCTACCTCGGTGAATACCTGCTGTTTGATATCCAGCCGCTCGACCACCACCTCTATGACCCAGTCACAGCCGGCGATGTCTTTCATATTGTCGGTGAAGTTACCTGTCTTTATCCGTCTCACAACGTCTTTCGTATATACGGGGGAAGGGTTGGACTTGATGGCGGCTGCAAGTGCGTCGTTAACGATCCTGTTCCTGACGGCCGGATGTTCAAGGGTCAGCTTTTTGGCAGATTCCGCCTCGGTGAGGGTGGTAGGTGCTATGTCCAGCAACAAGGTTTGAACGCCAATGCCCGCAAAATGACAGGCGATCCTCGACCCCATGACCCCACTGCCCAATACCGCTACTTTTTTGATGATCCGGTTCATATGGTGATGATAATGGTTTTAAAAATTAGTTAGCTAAACAACTATTGGGTTTAAAGGTAATAAAAAAAGAGGCTGAAAGCCTCTTTTTTTATTAAAAATATGTAAAGGTTACAGGATCTTGCTCAACCGGTCGATCTCGAAATTATCAGACTTATTGGTCTGCTCTGCACGGACCTGCATTTGATCCTGCATAAGTTTTCTCGGGTGGTTGTCACCGGTGATATAACTGACGGTAAGATAAACCCCTTTTTCGATGATCATTTTGTTACCACAGATATCCGTCATATAAACCCTGTCCGAGTTTTCAAACGAGCCGGAGCATTGATATTTTGCTTTTATGGAATTTATGAGGACCTCGCTTGTCTTTTCCGTAAAGGAAAGGAAGCTCAGCTGGGAATAATAAAAGGTGCCCTGGATAAAATGGAACTGGATCAGCACTTTTTGTTTCAACAACTTTGTACGATAAAAAAGTATCTTATGATCTTTGAAGTCGTTGATATCTTTTAGTTGAAAGGAGGGCATGCCTGTCTTCCAGATGACCTTCCTCGGGGATGCCCCGAAGTGTATATCCTGGGGTGCGATGATCGTATTGGTCAGATAAGGGGAGAGATGTTCCTGGGATAACATCTGATGGGCAAAGTCCAGGTAATACTGATTGATAAAACTTCTATAAAAACTCTCCCGCTCCTGGTAGAAATTGTTATAACGGTTATACGTATACGGAAGGATCTTGTATTGAAGGTTTTGTTTCATAACACAAAAGGTTGTGTTGATATTAGATTTATTTATATTCCTTCATACAAGTCTGGGGACGGCCAGTAGAAAATAACTGTTTTTTTCAGTCGGCTTCCTAAATGAGACGATCCTGTGCGACCAGGTTGTTGATGGAATAGGTCAGGATAAATAACGTGAATACGTAGGTCTAAGTATGGGATTCAAAAAAACTAAGTATAAATATCTAGTTTTTTGTCCTTCTAAGGATGACAGTTGCTATTTTTCTACAATGCATTGGAGGAGAACGATGTCTTTCAGACAGCCGGCGCAATTACCCTGTATGGTGCAGCTGTCTCCCGGCTGAAGACCGGGTTGCCGGCCATTGTACAGCGTATCCAGACTACAGCTGACGGATTCGGGTAGTGCAGGGGGGCCTCCCAGGACGACGGTGATCCCATGTTTATTCTTTTTTACTTTTTGAACGACGCCCCGTACAGATAGTACTTTATACAAGTATTGAAGATCAAATAAGGTTTCGTTCTTATTTGACAGCCTGATCAGTTCGTCCGCATTGACGTGGATGGACGTTTTCAGAGGTACGGGGGGGAAGGTGTCTGCGATATGAAAAAAATACCCGTATAGAAGCAGTCCTATAATAAGGAACAGGAGCAGCACTCCTCCATATTTGACTCTTTTTTCCATGTAAGGGGTCTTGCCCTTACATACGTAGAATTACTTAGAGTAGATTTCCATCAGCTCACGCCCGACCCGGCCTCGATGGTATCCCCGGGGCTTACAAAATGCAGCTTACCGCCCTTGTCTTCCGCCATGAGGATCATTCCATTACTTTCGATGCCGCGCATTTTGCGGGGGGCCAGGTTGGCCACGACCACCACCTGTCTGCCGATGATATCGGCAGGGTTAAAATGAAGGGCGATGCCTGAGACAATGGTCCGCTGTTCGCTGCCCAGGTCTACAGTCAGCTTTAGCAGTTTGTCTGCTTTTTCCACCTTTTCAGCCTGTAGGATGGTGCCCACCTTCAGGTCCAGTTTGGCGAAATCGTCATAGACGATGGTAGGTTTTTGGGCCGGCGTTTCTTTAGACGGGGAAGGTTCGGAAGCCTGTTGCGGTGTGGTGGCCGGCGATGTCTGCGCAGCGATCGCCGCTTTTGCCGCCAGTAGCTTGTCAACCTGGGCTTTTACTTCTTCGTCCTCTATCTTCCGGAACAATAGTTCCGGCGCCCGGAGGGTATAGCCGACACTCAGCAGGTTGAGCTTTCCGGCATTTTCCCAGTCCAGTATTTTCTCCACCACTTTCATCATGTGCAACATCTTTTTGGCGGTGAAGGGAAGGAAGGGGTTGATAAGGATGGCCAGGTTGGCGGTGACCTGCAGACAGACGTGCAGACAGTTGTCTATCAGCTGCTGATTTTCCGGTGTCTCCATCAGGGTCCGCGCTACGATCCAGGGCTCCTTCTTTTGCATGTATTTGTTGGCAAGATCGGAGAGCATGATCACTTCAAACTGGGCTTCCCGGAAGCGATAGCTTTCCAGCAATTGTTCAACCTTTGCTTTTGTCGCGCCGATGGCTGTGATCATCTCCTCGTCCGTTGCATCCATGCGGCTCTTGTGCAGCGGCGGGACCTTTCCATTGCAAAGTTTATGCATCAGGACGAATGTGCGGTTGACAAAGTTGCCGAATTTCGCCACCAACTCGCTGTTGTTAGCATCCTGAAAACCCTTCCAGATAAACTCGCTGTCCTTTGTCTCCGGCGAGATCAGGGTCAGGTAATAGCGCAGGCTGTCGACGAGCTGTGTGCCGCCGTTGGGCTTGTTGATAAAGTCGTCGATGTAATCCTGCATTTCCAGCTTCCAACCCCGGCTGGTGCTCATTTTTTCCCCTTCCAGGTTCATAAACTCGTTGGCAGGGACATTGTCCGGCAATATATTCCCATGCAATTTCAGCATGATGGGGAAGATGATACAGTGGAATACGATATTGTCCTTCCCGATGAAGTGTACCAATTTGGTGTCCTTGTCGTACCAGTAAGGTTTCCAGTCTTTGCCGGTGTTGAGGCTCCATTGACGGGTGGCGCTGATATAGCCGATGGGGGCGTCGAACCAAACGTACAGCACCTTACCTTCGGCGTCAGGCAGCGGCACTTTTATACCCCAGTCGAGATCCCTGGTGACCGCCCTGGGCTGCAGCCCTTCATCTATCCAGCTCTTGCACTGGCCGACCACATTTGTCTTCCAGTCGTCTTTATGTTCCCGGAGTATCCATTCCCTCAGAAAGGGTTCGTGCTTGCCCAGGGGTAGATACCAGTGTTTGGTGCTTTTCTTTACCAGCGGTTTGCCGCTGAGTGTGCTGTGAGGATTGATCAGCATTTCGGGGCTCAGGGTGCTGCCGCAATTCTCGCATTGATCGCCATAAGCCCGCTGATACCCGCAGACGGGACAGGTGCCCATGATATAACGGTCGGCCAGAAAAGTCTTTGCATCTTCATCATAATATTGCTCGCTTTCCTTTATTTCCAGCTCGCCCCTGTCATTGAGGTAAGTGAAGAACTCCTGCGAGGTTTCGTGGTGGATAGGCTCGCTGGTCCGGTGATAAATATCAAAAGAGATGCCCATGTCGGCAAAGTTCTGTTTGATCAGCTCATGGTATTTATCGATGATGGCCCGGGGGGTAGTGCCTTCCTTCATAGCCTGCAGAGGGATCGCTGTCCCGTGTTCATCGCTGCCACAAATAAAGGCCACATCCCGCTGTTGCGCTCGTAAATATCGTACGTATATGTCTGCCGGCAGATAGGCGCCCGCCAAATGGCCGATGTGTTTCAGCCCATTGGCATAAGGTAATGCTGCCGTGATCAGGTATCTTTTTGGTTGCGTCATACTAATTCCTTGCTAAGGACAGCAAATTTACGGATTTTCGGGCTCCCGACGAGCGGAAGGTTTGTTGCAACGGCGCTCATTCCTGCAGACTGAACTCCACCGAGGCGTTGCGTTTATAGTCCGTAGAAAGGAAGAGGTTGTAGGTCTTTCCATGGATGGTGACCTGCATCAACGCTGTATTTGGGGGTAACGTGCCCAGGTTCTCGGCAAACAACACCAGTTTATTCACGGGAAGGCTTTTATCGATGGGTATGATCAGTGTTTTTGCCTCTGCGGTAAGTTTTACATGCGCTACCACCAACTCGTTGTTTAGATACAGGCTGACGGAATCCCCATCGATCTCTCCATTGTCGAAAAGGTCTATCCGGACGGAGTCGGTCCCCCGGGCAGGGATATGGGCTACCACGACGGATGTCCGGCCCAGAAAGGCATCGTATTGTCGCTGTAAGGCGGAGTCTTTTTTCTTGTGAGAAGAAACGACGGGTACAGGTATGAACGGCGGGATCTTCTTTTCCAGGCGGATGGCCAGGTCAGGATATTTTCCCATGCTGCTCTTATCGGGGTTGCGCCAATGCCCTTCAAGGATATCGTGGCGGCCTATTCTTTTGTAGTAAAGGATATAAAATCCGCCAGGAGGCTGCCCTATCGCTTTTTCCTCACTTACAGGGTCCTGCCCTCCTTCCGGCCGGCCGGCCGTCGACGTATCTTCCCGGACGGTAAGGATGGAGTCCTTTCCATAAAAACGGCCATTGACAACGATGTGCCGGATATAATGGGACCCGGGGAAATACCAATGCAGGACACCACCAAAGGATGAATCTCCCGATGCAATATTCAGCACCAATTTCTGTGCCCGGTCAGTATTGATAACCTCTCCGGTCCATTGGCCAGTGAGATCCTGCGCCTTCGCTGTATATGCATATCCACAACTCCACAATAAGATCGCCAAAAACCAACGCATGTATATTTATTTCAAAAATTTATAAGTCGGCAAGATATGTGCAAATTTAAGATGATCCGAAAAAAGTTTGTTTAACTTCGGCGTCATGAACCGCAAGCACTTCCTTTCATCCTTTCTCGCAGCGGGAGCAGCCTTGCCTGCCTGGAGCGCATCCGCCACTGATGTGAAAGCAGCTCCTCCTCCACGCATCCCTGATTATCTCGTTACGGGCGACACCATCGGCATCACCTGCCCTGCCGGATTTATCACCCTGAAGGAGATCGAGCCTGCCTGCCGGCAAATTGAAAGCTGGGGATTCAAAATAAAAATCGGCGATACGGTGGGTAAGAAAGACGGCAGCTTTGGCGGTACAGATGCGGAAAGAGCCGCAGATCTGCAGCAAATGCTGGACGATCCGTCCCTAAAGGCCATTCTTTGCGCAAGAGGGGGATACGGTGTGGTCCGTATCATCGACCGGCTGGACTTCAGCGGGCTTTCCAATTACCCCAAATGGGTCATCGGCTTCAGCGATATCACGGTCCTGCTTTGTCATATCCATCGCAATGTGAATATGGCGTCCATCCATTCGAAGATGTGCAACAGCTTCCCGGACGATTGGAGTAAGGCGGAACCCATACAGATAGATTCCATCCTATCCATTCGCCAGGCCCTTACAGGCACTCCCATGCAATACCCTATTGTTGTCAATGGAAGAAACAAGACTGGTGTCGCCGAAGGCATCCTGGTCGGCGGCAACCTGAAGACCATCGAAACTCTTTCGGGCTCCCGTTCGGACATCGATACGGTGGGGAAGATCCTTTTTGTGGAAGACACCGGTGAATACCTCTACAGCATCGATCGTATGTTCTGGCACCTGGAGCGCACCGGCAAACTGGCCGGTCTGCAAGGCCTGGTAGTGGGAGGCTTTAAAATAAAACCCGATGACCCCGGCGAAGAATTCGGCCGTACGCTTTTAGATATTGTGACCGACAGGATAAAGCCTTATAATTTCCCCGTCTGCTTTGATTTTCCCGTCGGTCATCAAAAGAATAATTTCGCTTTGAAATATGGGATGCCCCACCGGCTTACAGTTACTGCCGATAAGGTTACCCTGGAGGATATACGTTCATGATAAGAATACCCCCTTATTTACAACAAGGTGATGCCATCGCCCTCGTCTGCCCCGCGGGCTATATGCCGCCGGAAAAAGCACAGACCTGTATTGAGACACTGCGGGCGTGGGGCTATGAAGTGCGGATAGGTAATACGATGAAAGGTGAATCGGAGAATTATTTTTCAGGTACGGATGAAGAAAGGTTGGCGGACCTGCAGCAGGCATTGGACGACCCGTCCGTAAAAGCCATCCTCTGTGGACGCGGGGGGTATGGGCTCAGCCGTATCATTGACCTGATAGACTTTTCAACCTTTAAGCAGCATCCGAAATGGATCATCGGTTTTAGCGATGTCACAGTGCTGCACGCGCATATTTATTCCAACTATAAGATCGCTACCCTGCATGCGCCCATGGCAGGCGCTTTTAATGATGGAGGTGCAGCAGGTGTGTTTGTGGGGTCGTTACGGGATGCGCTGGAAGGACGGAAAGCCCTGTATGTTTGCGGGGGGCACCCGTTGAACAGGCAAGGAGAGGCAGTGGGCCCGCTGGTAGGCGGCAACCTTTCCTTACTTGCGCACCTGTCGGGCACATCTTCTGAGATAAAGACAAAAGGGAGGATACTTTTCCTGGAAGATGTGGGAGAATACCTGTACAATGTAGACCGGATGCTGTACCAGCTAAAACGCAATGGGCGGCTGGATAAGCTGGCGGGGTTGGTCATCGGCGGATTTTCAGATATGAAAGACACCACGAGGCCTTTTGGCAAGAGCATTTATGAGATCGTCCATGACATCGCCCGAGAATATGACTATCCTGTTTGTTTTGGGTTTCCCGTCAGCCATGGAGAGGAGAACTATGCATTGAAACACGGAATGGAATATACGCTGGAAGTGGACGCACATAAGGTCACATTGGTGGAGTGATCCGGGGAGGGACAGACGGAATAGCCGGCGTCAGAGCAGTTGCGCCTCACCCAGCAGCTCGTCCACCAATCCATACTCTTTTGCTTCTACTGCATTCATAAACTTGTCACGCCGGAATAGCTCGTCTATTTTTTCGATCGGAAGACCGGAATGCTGGGATATTAGCCGGTAGACCTGCCGCTGCATCCTTTCCTGTTCACGGTAAGCGATACCCACATCTTCCGTATAACCTTTTGCTCCACTGCTGGTGGGATGCATGTGAATGGTAGCATGGGGCAGGGCGTATCGCTGTCCCTTTGCGCCGGCTGTAAGCAGGACGGTACCCATGCTCATGGTAGCGCCTACCGCCACGGTGGCGACGGGGGATTTTAGCATCCTCATGGTGTCATAGATGGCAAAACCCGCATACACGCTGCCTCCGGGGCTGTTGATGTAAAGCTTTATCGTATCCCGGTTCTCACTATCCAGGTACAGCAGCTGGGCCACTACGAGATTTGCTATCTGATCGTCAATGCCCGTCCCTAAAAAGACGATGCGCTCTTTTAGCAGCAGGCTGTAAATGTCAAAGGCGCCCCGTGTCGAGCTGTCGATCACGGTCGGTATCAGGGATGTCATATCAGATATCATCGGGAAAAGATTGCGTGTATGGTGGTATGGAATGTCGTATCATTCATGAGCCGGGTATAAAGGGACGTCAATTCATCCTTTTTTTCTTTTCGGGAACACCAGCGGAGAAAGACATGCGTTTTTCGCTGTAGCCGTACCTTTTCCTTTAGCTCAGGCTGGAGGATCATCCGCGCCCGGAACACCAGCCTGTCCGTTGGGGGCATGCGGTGGAAGATATATCGATCTATCTCCTGTACTTCATGCAATGACTTCCTCATATATCTCTGTTTGTTTTATTTTTTCCCTCAATTTCTCCAGGCACTTATACTTTTGTACAGTGGCCGAGTGAGCGGACCCGTAATGAAATTTTCCGGCGATGGCAGGCATGGACAACTTTTCATAGTAGAACGCCTGTAACAACTGTAAACATGCGTTGCCGGCGACCTTTAGATATTTGTAGAGCAGGAGGGACTTTTTTTCAGGGTCGACGGCTTCCTCCGCCGGCAGGCTGTCCTCGACGAACCGGATGTCCGTCTGCCGTCTCTCGTGTTTGCATTGTTTGAACCAAAGTATCCGTGCGATGCCTGCCAGGTACTGGCGTGGAGACACATGCACAGGTAAACAGTTATCCCTTTTCTTTTCCAGATAGATGACCATGGCATCATGAAAAAGGTCCCTGGCGGCGTCAAGGTCTGCGCCCAGACTATGCAGCAACCGCGCTATGTGTGGAAAGGCATCGCGATAAAGTTTTTCCAGATTTTGATCTTCGTGGTTCATATATACTATAGTATCAAAAATGAAGCATATATCACCCGCCTATGAAAGATTTTTTATGGCGCGATGATTGTATTTATCATATCCACAATTTACTACTATGAACAGAAACCTGCACCTGGGCCTAAGCATTGTCGCAAGTTTTTTATTACTAACAAGTTGTGTATCAAGTAAAAAATTTAAGGCATCCCAAAGCGCGCTGGAGTCCGCGAGGAATGACAGCGCCAGGCTGGCCGGCAAGGTAGCCGACCAGGAGGCTGCTATTGGGCAATTAAAGCAACAGATCGGGGACCTGAATAAAAAAGTGGAGGACTTGGCAAGTCAGACAGGGCGTTTGTCCAGCGACGTGGCAAACAAAAACTCCCAGCTGGGCAAGAGCCGGGAAGAACTGGCCGAGCAACAACGTAAGCTTGAGCAGCTGCAGGCCCTGATGGATCAACAAAAAAGGGCCACCCAGGAGATCCGTAAGAAAATGAGCGATGCGCTGGTGGGGTTCAAATCCAGCGAACTGACCGTCTCCGTCAAGAACGGGAAAGTATACGTCTCCTTACAGGAGAACCTGTTATTCCCGTCCGGCAGCGCCGTCGTCAACCCCAAAGGGAAGGAGGCGTTGGGCAAACTGGCCGAAGTGTTAAACAATAACCCGGACATCACGGTGAACATCGAAGGACATACGGATACGGTGCCCATCCGCACCCGATTTAGGGACAACTGGGACCTGAGTACGGCCCGGGCTAATGCCATCGTACGTATCCTTACCAAGGACTATAAAGTGGACCCTGTGAGAGTAGAGGCTTCCGGTCATAGTCAATATGATCCTGTATCTACCAACAGCACACCGGAAGGGAGGGCGTTGAACAGGAGGACGGAGATCATCCTTTCGCCCAGACTGGACGAACTGTACAGATTATTGGAGACGGGCTCTACTTCAGACAACTAGATCCGGCCATGGCTATGTATAAGGTCCCGGGCATAGTCCGGGATCTTTGATCATTCCGATCTTAGGCTTTTCACCGGGTTGCCCATGGCTGTCCGCACCGTCCTTATGCCCACCGTCAACAGACCTGTCAGGAACGCGCCCACACCGGAAACCAGGAACATCCATGGGCTGATGTGGATACGATAAGTAAAGTTCTCCAGCCATCGGTGCATAAAGTACCAGGCCAGCGGCGAGGCGATAAGGAAAGCAATGCCCGTCAGCCAGCAAAACTCACCGAGGAACAGAAGGGAGATCCGGGCGGCGGAGGCGCCCAGTACCTTTCGAATACCCACTTCTTTTACCCGTTGGGAAGTAGTAAACAGGATCAGGCCATACAAACCAAGACAGCTGATGGTGAGCGCTATTGCCGCAAAGAGAGTGAACAGGGCCGACAATCGCTGCTCCTGCTCGTAGTACCGGGCGATCGTCTCATCCAGGAACCGGTGTTCAAAGTAATCATTGGGGAAATAGGTGGAAAATATCTTTTCAAGGTGCGCTATGGTGGCAGGCATACCGGCTGTGCTTAGTTTAACGCCTGCCATCCTGTATCCGCCTTTGTCCGTAGTGATAGCCAGCGGATCGATGGGGTCCCGCAGCGAATGCTCATGAAAATCCCTGACCACGCCTACAATGGCGCCTTTCTCCTTGCCCATGTAGATCAGTTTGCCCAGCACCGCTGACGGGGTGTGGATGCCTTTCTTTTTGAGAAAGGTTTCATTGACGACAAATTCCCGTATCGTGTCCGAAGGCTGGTAGGATCTGCCTGCTATCAGTGGAATGCCATAGGTGGAAAAGTAGTCTGCATCGGCCACTTTTATGTTCAATTCGAAATTCTCGTCTTTTACCTGCTGGTCGAGACGGAAGGTAGCAAAGCTATTCCCTTTGCCGGCGGGTGGTGCGGAGCTAAGGCTGACCTTTTCTACTCCGGAAGCCTGCAATACCTGATGACGGAAACTTTCCCATTTTGTCCTGCTGATGCTATCGACGGGAAGGTTCACCGTCACGATGGCGTGCTGGTCAAAGCCCATGGGCGCGTTACGGAAGAAATTCACCTGGGTAATGGCTATGATCACGCCTGTGATCAACGCTTGTGCGATGACCATCTGGCCCGTCACCAGCACCCGTCTCAGGGAGAGGCCTCCGGTCTTGTCCATGGTCATCTTATTCTTCAGCGCATCCAACGGATGCTTTCCCGAGGCCAGCAAGGCGGGATAAAAGCCTGACAGCAGCGTGACGAGCACGACAATAGCGGACGCCCATAAAAGGGTTTCTCCGGATTGCAGGGGCCTCAGCGATACAGTGCTGTTCAGAAAGCCGGAGGAATGAGGAGATACGAGGGTGAGGATCCCGATAGCCAGCGCCATGGACGTCACCACCAGCAGTGCCGTTTCACCCAGGAACTGGATGATCAGCTGACCTCTCCGGCTACCCAATACTTTCCGGATGCCTACTTCCCTCCGCCTGTGGATAGCCTGGGCGGTGGAAAGATTGATAAAATTTATACAGCCCAGCACGAGCAGGAAACCCGCGATCATGGACAAGGTCCAAAGCGTATCCTTTCGGATGGTCTTGCCCGTGAAATTCCCATACCGCTCGTTAAAGTGAACATCGGCGAGGGGCTGTAAGGAATAAAAGTCGGTCTTATTGGTAACATATTTCCTGTGGAAAGCAGGCAACCGGCTGTTCACCTGTTCGATGGACAGATCGGGCGGTAACAGGACAAAACATTGATGTCTGCTGGTGACGGAACCCCAGCCGTGGCCTTTTACGCTTTGAGCCATCGTTGCGAATGAGATGGCGGCTTTCAGGGGGAGATCGGTATTGGCCGGCGGGTTTTCAAAAATGCCTTCTACGGTGAGCAGCTCCCTATTATCATTTAGCAATGTCCTGCCAACAGCATTTTTCCAATCTCCAAAATATTTTTCGGCCAGTTCCCTGGAGAGCGCGATAGTGTTGGGACGATCGAGCAGGGTGGCATCCCCGTGCAGCCATTTGAAATCGAATATTCCAAACAAAGAGGGTTCCGTATAGAAAATACCTTGCTCTTCATTAAACCGCCGTGTTTCCTGTCCATCCCTGTCGATGGTGATCAGATTGTTGTAAACTGCGTTGACGACGGCGACCCTGGCCCGTGGAAAATCATGTCTGAACGCTTCCGGCAGCGGATAGGGGACGCCGTCCTGGTATTCAGTCCCTTCGGGGTAACGGAAGTCCGACACGATGCGATAGGTCCTGGCGTGTCCTGTATGATAGCTGTCATAGCTCCATTCATAACGGACCACCATAAAAAGGGCAAGGCTACAGCCAAGACCCAGCGTCAACCCGACAATGTTGATAAAGGAGAAGACCTTGTTCTTCCGGAAGTTGCGGAAGGCCGTCAGCAGATAATTCCTGAACATAATAAAGGTTTTGGCGAAAAGAAATGTATCCTTTCCAAAACCACAAGGGGGATGCCAATTACATAAGGCATTAGCAGCCAGCAGAAACGGGTTGCTTTTGTACGTCCGGTTGTACGTGTGTGATACAGGTATTGTCCGGTGGGGACAGTCCGGAATGGGTTGCATATACGGATGTCATTGTGTATTTTTGAGGCTGTAGAAATTTTTTACTCCTATCAACCTACGATCATGCCCATCAAAAACAGCTTACTGCGCACGCTTGCGCCTTGTCTTTCTATTGCAGTTATATTTTCCTCCTGTAGCCACAGTGGTTCTTCCGACGGCAACCCCGTGAACAATTCTTATCTGGCTTCAGCCCGTACGATCGGCCCTGACGGCATACTGATCGACTCGTTCGCTTATGACGCTCAGCACCGGGTAGCGACCTTCCGTCAGATTGCAACAAATGGTACCGACTCCGGCACCATGACCAGCGTATTTAACTTTTCCGGGAATACTCCCCTGCCTGACAGTTATGTGTATACTCAGAATGACGGCACGCCCGAAACGCACGTGCTGACATTCGACGGACAGGGAAGGATCATCAAGGACACCAGCGCGGGTGTGAGCAAATTTGTAACTTATTATACCTATGCGGGGGATAATATCATCTGCCGTATCTTTTTTGCCGGCGATCTGAGCAGCGACGCCTTTGTTGATACACTGATCGTAAAGGGTGGAAATATGACGGGCGCCAAGGTGTGGGGTTGGGACCATGGCGTCGGACAATGGGAAGACCAGGAACAGACAACATTTGGACATGCCACTGCCGCGAACCCGGGCTACAAGGCAGAGATCGCGGGTGCAGTGGGACCATTGCTGCATGTACTTTCCGTCTATAATTTTGGCGGACATGCAGATTATATCTCAAAAAACATAATAAATAAGATCACCGGGGTCGTGGATGGCTTGCCGGCCGGCGGCATCACCTACACGGTGCATGCGGATGCCTCGGGCAGGGTGAGCGAGCTTACCCCCAACGGGGTCGGGGCGGCAGGCTACAAAACTGTGTATACCTATTATTAATTTGTCTTTTTATAAGTCCTTCCGTGATTGATGAGGATACCGCTGACACGGTCATTCTCGCGGAGGAATTGAAGGTCGCTCCTGTCATCGTACAGAAAGAAATCGTCCTTTGAAGTAAAGTGGAGCTGCCATTGGTCAAAGCCCACGTCAACAAATACTTTACCGTCTTTTTGAAACAGGTGTACCGTGTCCTTGTCGAACACATATGCGCCTGTGTATTGTTCTAAAGGCGACGGGACGTCAATTTCCGTCCTGACCAGGGGTTTATAAAACCCTTCCCATTTATATATCGTGGCCACGCTGTTGATGATCTCATCCATGATGGCGCCGTTGTCTGAATTGACCATTACTACCACGCCTCTTCCGCCGTGAAGGCTCCCATAGTACTGGGACCGGAACCCTTCGTTGGCCCCGCCATGAGAAAAATATCTATCATTTCCCTTTTGCTGGATGAATACTCCCAGGGCGGCATTGCTGTCGATGTAGGGTGTGAGCCTGATCTTTGTTATGGCGGGGGAGAGGACGCCTCCTGTTTTCCCCTCCAGGGCTTGTTGGGTAGCGATGATATAATGCGCCAGGTCGGTGGGATTGGTCCATAGGCCCGCGGCAGCCTGTTCGGGATAGATATGGTATTTGCCATGGATGGGGGCGCCGTTACCACGATATCCGGTGGCCAGCAAGGCGCTTTTGGTTTTTGACGGAGGTTGGGTGTACGAACTGTTCTTTAGTCCCATGGGCAGTAGGATGCTGTCGTACATGTATCGGTCATAGGGTTGGCCGACGATGTTTGTGATGACTAACTGGGACAGGGTAATACCCCCTCCTGAGTATACCGAGCGGAGACCGGGTTCGGACATCGCATGTACCCGGGGGCTATTGGCGGGCCGCTGCCCGTCCAGTATCTGTTCGATAGAAGGAATGCTATCCTTTATATCATAGCCTGGAAAACCATGTACGGTAAGTCCGGCCGTATGGCTCAGGAGCTCGGCCATCGTGATCTTTTTGCCTTTTGACAGACTGTCGTAAGTAAATTTCCAACCCTTGAGATATTGATTGACGTCGGTGTTCAGATCCAACTTTCCGTCCTGTACAAGTCTTAACGCACCTACCCCGTTGAGGGATTTGCTGATAGATGCGGCCTGGAAAAGAGTGGCTGTGGTAACAGGCCGGCCTTCACTGCTGTCCGCCCAGCCATACCCCCTGGCCCATTCGATCTTATAGTTATTGATCACGGCAATGCTAACCCCTTTAAGACGATAGTGGGCCATACGTTCGGCGAGTGTCCAATCCTGGTCGTGCTGGGTACGCACCCATCCGGAGAGATGGGTTTCTACTTCGTGGATCTTTTGCTGTACTTCTTTTGACTGGGCAAAGACGGCTGAGGCCGACAATAAGAAGAGGAGGGGGAGAAGGTTTATTTTCATACTACAATATCGTGTTTTTATAAGATCTTTTATAAGGGACCTGATCAGTTGACTCTCCCCTGCTCTTCATCCGCGCCCGAGTTGTTTCGCCGCCGTTTGCGCTCACCGGATTCCTTGCCAAACCGATAATTAAAAGCCAACCCTATCCGTCGGGAGTCTTCAACATAGCTATGAAAGGCGGCGGCATGGGAGATGTCGGTTGTCTGATCGTGGAATTTCCGGGAATAGAAAATGTCGTCGATCGTAAGACGCAGGCTGGCTTTTTCCTTCCATATATTCTTCTGGACGGCTGTATTGGCAAACCAAACGGCTTTTGTTACATTCTGTGCGGAAAGGATCCTGCTTCTGCCCATCGCCTGTACTTCCGCGCTCCATCCTTTATTGAACCTGAACTGATTGAGCAACTCAAAACCTCCTATCAGGATGCTTTTGTTCACGTATACCCCGTTGATGGTACTTTTATTGACCAGGTTGCCCCACCGGTTGCTAAAATTAAAATTCCACCATTTTGTCGGGGAGAGGGACAGGTTGGTTACCATAAAAAGTATATGACCATGGGCTATATTATCCGGCCTGGTAATAAAGAGGTCGCCTTCCGCCGAAGTAGTGGAGAAGATGATACCGTCCACGTGGTCGTAATGCGCACCGATGGTGAGATATTGTTTGTAGCGCCAGGAAAGTTCGATGTGATAATTGTAGCAGGGTTTTAGATAAGGATTCCCGGAATTATAGGAATACTTATCGTGATAGACAAGAAAGGGATTCAGCTGCTGATAGCCGGGCCGGTTGATCCTTCTGCCATAACGCAACACCAGCGTATGATTGCCGACGCTATCCAGCTTGTAATTAAAAAAGGCTGTGGGAAACAGGTCGGTATAATTCCGGGAAAAGGAGGAGTCCTTTACGACGGCATTGCCCAGCTGGTGTCCTTGCGATCGTGTGTTCTCTACTCGTAACCCCACCTGCGCGGAAAGCCTTTTCCATTCTTTGCCAAGGCTGACATAGGCGGCGCCGATGCGCTCCTTGTAAATAAAATGATCCGTTTGTCCATAGTCGGGTAAAGAAATATTGCCGGAGACATCATAATAGTTAGTGGCGATATCAGTATTGACATCGCTGTATTTAAGCCCGGCTTCCAGTTTGGCATGACCTTTTAGCGGGTGGGTATAATCCGTCTTGGCGGTATAGATATGGATGTCTGCAGGAGCGTAATACTGGAAGTCCAGCTGGCTGGCTGGCGTGCCGTCAGGCAGGGTGACATAGTTGGGCGAATGCTTGTTACCTTTTGAATCATAATTGATATAATCCAGGTCGGCGCTGATCTCTTTTCCTCCTGATCCAAACCGATGCTGGAAGTTCAGGTTGGCGCCGAAGTTCTTCCATTTATAGCTGCCGGATGTATAACCCTGGCCGGTGGAATCCAGCTTCATGCTGCCGTCATAGCTGTGGCTGATATAGTCCAGCCGGTCGTCCGAGGGCCGGGTGTTACCCGTGAGTACGATGCCATAGGTCGTACTCGAAGAGGCGGCGAAGTCCATACCCAACTTTCCATTCCAGGCGTTGCTGGTGGTCTTGTAACGGGTGTTCATGAGCACGGCGTTGTTCAGCGAGCCGTTGTCGTCGTAGAAATACCTGCGATAGTCTTCATCACCATAGTTTTTGTACAGGCTGTATCCGAGGTTGGCGAAAAGCGTAACCTTTCCATTGTGATAGTTGAGATTGAGCGCATCATTGCTTCTGCCATAGGTTCCCTGGTTCCATCCGGCGGAGATATTGCCGGTGAATCCGGCGGCCCTGTTCTTTTTAAGACGGATATTGATGATGGTTGCGCCGGCGGCGTCATATTTTGCGGGCGGGTTGGTCATCAGTTCGACCTTGTCCAGGACGCCTGCGGGTACAGAGCGCAGATAGGCCGCCAGGTCGGCGGCGGACAGATAGGTAGGTCTGCCGTCTATCAGTACGGTGGTCCCATTGCCATTGAGGGTGATGCTTCCATCGGTGCCGACTGTCACGCCGGGGGATTTCGATAGTACGTCCAGGGCATTGCTGCCGGCATTACCGATCATGGCATCTACATTGACGACAGTCCTGTCCAATTGCTCCTCCACCAACGCTTTTTTTGCTGTCACGGCCACGGCTGCGAGCGTATTTGCACCCGTCCGTTGGAGAATAATGGCGGGCAGACGGATGGAACCATGGCGGTCGTCAAGGGTCAGGGGGATGCTGGCGTATTTTTTATATCCAAGACCTGTCGCCACCAGCAGATAGGCGCCGTTGTCAAGTTTTCTGAACTCGAATTTCCCCTGGTCATCTGTGGCAGCGCCTTTTATAAGGGAGGAATCGGAAGCCCGCAGCAGCTGTACGGAGATGGCGGGAAGGGGTTGGCTGCCGGCATTCTGGATGGTGCCGCTGATCTTTCCGGCGGCAGGTTGAGCAAAAGAAACAGCGGGCAGGGTAAGGGCTGTCATGAGCAGCAGCAGGATCGGTCGTTTTAAGGATTGCATAAGATAAATATACATAAGAATTAGATGTATTTGCGATATTTTCCATCTTTTTATTGAGATGTAATAATTTAGTTTTTCCACAGGAAGGACCTGTGAATCTTGTCAGCAGGATGATGAGTTGGAAGAGGTGCCCGGATTTGTGGGGACTTCGGGAATTTACATGTGTACCTGGATGTAAGGTTGTAAAGAAATTTGAGATGAGACGTAAAATGTGATCAAACGGCGGAAATTTGTGATAAGATAAAAAAACCGCCCATTGGGCGGTCTTGTTTTTGGATGGCTTTTATGGCCTGGTCCTCATGTGTAATAGTTATTATGCAGGTTGTGGTGCGGATGGATGACTGACAGGGGTATGATTGTAGCCCTTCATAGCGTCCTCTACATTTATACCCAGCCCTTGTGCGATGGCCATTCCCAGACCGATGTCCGCACGGAAGAAATGGCATAGTTGCCGGAGGATAATGTCTCCGCGTTTGGGGCCTGTGATGCCATTCATCGCCCCCACGATATTGCTGACAAGGGTCTTTTTATCCCCGGGGCTTAGCACTTCGCGCCAGAAAATACCGGGCTGGCTGTAATGATCGTTCTCTCCTTGCCCATTGCGATCATACCAGTCGGCGATGTTGCTGTCCAGCTCGGTGGGCAGGCCTTTATATTTTTCGTCGGGACGGATAGATCCGTCAAAGCTGTTGGGAAAATAATTGGGACTGCTTTCCCCGTTGCCGTCTACCCGCATGAGGCCGTCCCTTTCGTAATTATTCACGGCATAGGGGCATCGATTTACCGGGATTTGTTCATAGTTCACGCCCAGGCGATAGCGGTGTGCGTCGGGATAGGAGAGCAGCCGGCCCTGCAGCATCTTGTCGGGTGAATAGCTGATGCCATCCACTACATGTGCAGGTGCAAAGGCGGCTTGTTCCACTTCGGCGAAATAATTCCGGGGGTTCTCATTTAATTCCAGCATGCCTACGTCGATGAGAGGGAATTCCTTTTGTGACCAGGTCTTTGTCAGGTCGAATGGATTGTATTTGCTGGTCTTTGCCTGTTCCGGCGTCATCACCTGGATCTTCAGGTGCCATTTGGGGAAATCACCCCTGTCGATGGCTTCCACCAGGTCGCGCTGTGCGAAATCGGGGTCTTCCCCTTTCATCCTTCCCGCCTCGTCATTGGTGAAATTCCTGATGCCCTGGGCGGTCTTGAAATGGAACTTTACCCACACCTGCTCATTTTTGTCATTGATCATACTGAAGGTATGACTGCCAAAGCCGTGCATATGACGGTAGCCATAAGGCGTGCCCCTATCGCTCATGAGGAACATCACCTGGTGGAGACTTTCGGGGTTGAGACTCCAGAAATCCCACATCATGGCCGGGCTCTTCAGGTTGGTCCGGGGATCCCTTTTTTGCGTATGGATAAAGTCGGAGAATTTCTTCGGGTCCTTTATAAAAAAGATCGGCGTATTGTTGCCGACCAGATCCCAGTTGCCTTCTTCGGTATAAAATTTCAGGGCAAAGCCGCGGGGATCTCTCTCCGTGTCGGCTGAGCCCTTCTCGCCACCCACGGTGGAAAAGCGGAGGAGGGTACGGGTCTGTTTGCCGACCTGGCTGAATAATTTTGCCCGGGTGTACCGGGTGATATCATGTGTTACCGTGAACGTGCCGTAAGCGGCGCTGCCCTTGGCATGCACGACCCTTTCAGGTATACGCTCCCGATTGAAATGGGCCATCTTCTCGTGAAGGATAAAATCCTGTAACAACAGCGGGCCTCTGGGTCCTACGCTTTGTGTATCCTCATGATGATAGTAAGGGATACCTGAGGCGGTGGTTAACTTCTTTTCTTCACTCATGGTATTTTATTTTTAAAAATGAACGATAATGATCAGCAATGTGTAGGTGAAGCTTTTTTTCTGATTGGTTTGATTGATTAATTTTATCTTTGTATAGATTTTATCTATTTAGATCATTGAAATACATCTATGACATTCGTACAACTGGAATATATCGTAGCCATTGACACCTATCGTCATTTTGCCGCCGCTGCGGCTCATTGTTTTGTTACGCAGCCTACGCTGAGCATGCAGGTGCAGAAGCTGGAGGAGGAATTGGGCATCAAGATCTTCGACAGAAGCAAACAACCTGTGCTTCCCACGGAGGCAGGCCGGGAGCTGATAGACCAGGCCAGAAAGATACTGGCTGAAAAAGAGATCATCCAGGAGATCGTGCAAGTCAAAAAAGGGTTGTTGACGGGGGAACTGCGTATCGGTATTATCCCTACCCTGGCGCCGTACCTGCTGCCCTTGTTCATACAGGGCTTTACGGCCAAATATCCTCAGATCAAGCTGGTGGTGAGTGAGATGACCACGGAAGCGTTGGTGAGCCGTCTTCGGGAGGGGCGTATCGACGTAGGCATCCTGGTGACGCCTCTCCAGGAGAATGGTATAAAGGAACACGTACTTTTTTATGAAGAGCTTTTGATCTATGTCTCCCGTAAGAACACTGCGTATAAAAAGACATACATGCTTGCACAGGACATCGATCCCGACAAGCTATGGCTGCTGGAAGAGGGACACTGTTTCCGGAGCCAGATCGTCCGTCTTTGTGAGTTGAGAAAGGCCAGCAGGGAAGGCAGTCATTTCGATTATGAGGCGGGCAGTCTGGAAACCCTGCGCCGGATGGTAGAGCTGAATGACGGTATCACTATCCTGCCCGAGCTGGCGGCGATGGACCTTACAAAAAAGCAATCGCAGCTGGTGCGTCATTTCAAACGCCCTGCCCCCATGCGGGAGGTAAGCCTGGTCGTTCACCGGGACTTTGTAAAACAGCGGCTGGTACAAGCGTTGAAGGAAGAGATCATCAAGTCTATTCCGGAGAAAGTACGGCAGAATAAAAATCAGCATGTAGTGCCGATATGAATGAGCTGTGGAAATTCCGCCGGAAGCACGTAGCTTGCGGTCCTGAACCAAGCAAAATGGGTATCAAAAGGGTGTTGATCAACATATTAGGGGAAAAAAGGTATTTGACGCTGCTGGCGGGCACCTTCCAACGGCTATTCCCCACCGGCAAGCTGGGGCTGATCTACCAGGACGCCTATTTTCTAAAGAATATCATTGAGAAAGGCAACTATTGTGTGGACATCGGCGCTCACCTGGGTTATTATACCCTCGAGATGAGCCGGCTGGCCGGTCCGGAAGGGAAGGTGGTGGCCATCGAGCCCATACCCAGGTTCAACGAAGTGCTGGGAAAGCTGCTGCGGCGTAAAAAAGCCGATAATGTCCAACTGTTGCAGGTGGCGTTAGGCGGAGAGGGTGAATACGTGGAGATGGGGATACCCAGGGTGGGTGATAATAAGCAATTCGCTTATGCGCGTATCAAGCGGTCGGGGGATACTTATCAATATTTGGAGTCGGTGAAGGTAAAGAATGAATCAGGAGACCATCTGTTCCGCGATCTGCCCCGGCTGGATTTTATCAAATGTGATGTGGAAGGATTGGAAGTACAGGTGTTTTCCTCGATGATGGAAATTTTGAAAAAACATACGCCTGTCCTGCTGGCCGAACTGGTGAGCAAGGACGAGCGGATCAGGCTCTATGAGATGATACGTCCGTTTGGGTATGAGGTGTATTATCTGGAGAATGAGCGGTTAAGATCGTTGGACATTTACGGGGATATCTTTCCGGTGAGTCATAATCATTATTTTATTCCGGGCTGGCGAAAAGAGAAATTGAGGGATCTGATCGGGTAGGGCGCAATCACCCCCTCAGATTGACGTTTCTCCCCCTCATAGCTTCGAAAAGTGCTGGGTAGATTTGTGAAACCAATCAATTTATTATGCGAAAGCTAATCATGAAGATGTCGGTTTCACTCGACGGTTTCGTAAGCGGTTCCAATGGTCAGAAAGATTGGGTCTTTAAGACTGGGGACGAGGAGTCATTAGCCTGGAGTGTCGGGAAGATCAGGGAGGCTGGGCTAATTATCATGGGCAGGAAGACATTTGAGACACTGGCCGCATACTGGCCGACTGCGACAGGGCCGTTTGCCGAGCCGATGAACAATATTCCCAAGGCCCTTTTTACAAAAAAAGGATTTAAGGGCATCGGTCCTGTGGATACGACAACTGCGGAACAGTCGTCCTCCGTGGCTTCGTGGGCCGAGGCGCGGGTTTTTGATGGCGATCTTGCCGAAGGGATCAGGGAACTTAAAGCCGGGTCCGGGAAGCCGATGGTAGCGATTGGCGGCGCGGGATTTATGCAGAGTCTCATAGCAACGGGGCTCATCGATGAATACCTTCTGGCCATTCATCCCGTTGTATTAGGCTCGGGATTGTCGATCTTCACCGGTCTGGAAATACCGGTTTACCTGAAGTTGGTTGATGTGAAAGTTTTCCCGAAAGGAGTCGTGGCACAAACTTACCGTATATAAGGTTTGCCCAATGTAGGGTAAAAACTCACTTTATCATAATCCCGTCCAGTCTTTTTCTGAATTCCGAAAAATTATGCAGATCATTATGCCCTCCCCCATCAATAGTAATAAACTCATCCCCGGGTTTCAGCAACGCCTTTAACCGTGAAGCATTGCTGTATGACACTACCCCATCGTCCGTACCATGAAAGATAGTTATGGGCGCGGTAACAGCCGGTAGATACTCGTTGGTGGGGAATTTATAGTGCAGGATGCTGCCCACGGGATAAAGGAACAGATAACGCCGGGCCAGCGAGGTCATGCTGTAATAAGGGCATTCCAGGATCAATCTCCGGCAGTCACGCACGGCCGCCAACTGTGCCGCCACACCCGTCCCCAGGCTTTTGCCGTACAGGATGATATGATCAGGCGCCCACCGGCTGCGGGCCAGCTTATACAGCACCAGGGCATATTTATAAAGATCTTCCTCACTGAATTTACCGGTGCTTTTGCCAAACCCGGGGTAGTCCATCATCCAAACTTCATAGCCGTGACGGGTGAAGTCGGCGGCATAGGCGGCATAGTGACTAACGTTCTCTTTGTTACCGTGGAAATAGAGGACGGCGCCTTTGGGGGTGTCGGATTTGAATTGGATAATGTTGAGGTTCGTCTCTTTGTTATAAGTAAGGTTTACTTCGTTGTAGGGCTGGGTGAAATGATAGTCCGTTTGTCTGTCAACGGCCACGGGATGGAACAGCAGCTTATCCTGCAGATAGTATACGGCAATGCCGATGATACAATACAACAGGATCAACACTTTAGCCCAGCGAAAGAGAATTTTTTTCTTCATTGGGTTGCAAGCTACATTACTCTTTTAAAATGTCCCGGATAAAATTATGGTACTCCGGGAAGGTATTCAGGTTATTATGTCCTCCGCCATGGATGCGGATCAATGTTATCCTGGACGGATTGAGCTTTTGCAGACGTTCGCTATGTCTTATCGGTATCAGCCAGTCCCGGGTGCCGTGCAGGATATAGGTATGACAGCGGACACGTGGCAGCCAGAGGTCGGTGCGCAAGTGATACCGGAGGACATACCTCACAGGCAATAGGGGAATAAATCGTTCCACCACTTTCCTGAAGTTGTAGTACGGGCTGTCCAGAATGAGGTAGCGTGGGGTATTGTCCGCTGCGATCTTGGCGGCAAAACCACTGCCGATGCTACGGCCGTAAATTATTAGACCCCCGGCGGGACATTGTTTCAACAATGCTTCATAGACAAATTGAATATCTCCCAGGATTGCCGTCTCGCTCCGGCGTCCCGTGCTTTTGCCAAACCCCCGGTAATCCACCAGCACCACGTCATAGTTGTAACGCAGAAAGTCGCGTGCATACTTAGCCCATCCCTTTATGCTGCGGGTATTGCCATGAAGGTAAAGGATCAGCCCGGCGGGATGGGGGCGGAAAAAATGCAGCCCGTTGATGCGTACCCCTTCCGACACGTCGAAGAACAGCTCCTTAAAAGGGATATCATATTTGTACTGAAAGTCCGCCGGCAAGCGCTCCGGTTTGAAGATAAGCCTGTCCTGGATAAAATAAGCTATGACAAGCAGGACGGCAGCGCCAGCTATAATATATAAAATGTCATGCAGGAGCATCTCTATTCCGCTTCTATCCTCTTCAGGTTGAAGTTCGGCACTGGCGAAACCACCAGGGGGAACTTCTCGATGGTCACATTGGAGGGATCGAGGCCAAATCCCCGTTCCTCCGACAAACTCAATTCCTTCAGCCAGAAATATAGCTTCATTACCACTCTCTCAAAGAACGGCAACTCATTATCCTGGCTCAGATATTTTTCCATGACGATGAACTGAAAATCCCCTACTACATTATTCCGCTCTAACGACTCATAACGGCTGGTGATGTTGACCTCCTTGTTATTTACCAGGTCTTCCACCACTTTCCGGAACATAAGATTGATCTTGGGTTCGATGCGGAAACCTAGCCTGAACTCCACCCGTATAATGTCATTCGGGATGATATGGTCCACCGAATACTCCGCCGTGTAAGGGTCATCCAACGTATCCACATGGACGAACCAGTAGATGTCGCTGCGCTTTGGCTTTTTATTCAGGATGGAATAAATGATCTTATGCTCTATTTCCTTGGGATTGTTGGCGCTGGTCATGTATACGAGATGGGTGGCATACTTGGCGATACTCCTGTCGTTGCTCAACTCCTGGATCTGAGGGATATAATGTTCCATACGCACAAATTCCACATACCTGTTCTTGATCTTTCTTGCCCTGAACCAGACGTACATGACGGCAAACAATCCTCCGCCTACGATGAGCGTGACAAAGCCGCCATGAGGGAATTTCTCCAGGTTGGCAAACAGAAAGCTCAGCTCGATGCTGAGGTACACTGACAGGTAGAGATAGATAAGGGCGCTATTTGTCCGTCTGGATATCAGGTAGTTGGCAAAAAGGATGGAAGTGGCCAGCATACAGAGGGTGATGGCCAGACCATAAGCCGCCTCCATATGGGCGGAGCTCCGGAAATACAGGGTGATCCCGCAGCAGCCGATAAAGAGCAGGAAGTTGATGGCTGGTATGTAGGACTGCCCCCGTTCTTCCGTGGGATAGCTGATACGCAGCTTGGGCCAAAGATTCAGCCGCATGCTCTCGCTGATGAGGGTATAGGAGCCTGTGATGAGAGCCTGGCTGGCGATGATGGCGGCCGCCGTTGCGATGATGATGCCGGGTATCACCCACCAGGCAGGCATGATATTATAGAACGGGTTGCCCAGATTGGTGTCGAATATCCGTCCCCTGTATTGGGCCAGCAGCCAGGCGCCCTGTCCCAGGTAGTTCAGAATGAGACAGGTCTTTACATAGATCCAGGAGATCCGGATATTGTTTTTTCCGCAGTGTCCCAGGTCGGAATAAAGGGCTTCGGCCCCTGTCGTACAGAGAAAGACGGCGCCCAGTATCCAGAAGCCCTTGGGATAGGTGGTCAGCAACTGGATGGCATAGTGGGGGCTGAGGGCCTTGAAGATACTCAGATCATCCAGCAGGTGACTGCTGCCCAGCGCTGCCAGCATGAGGAACCAGATACTCATGATGGGCCCAAACAGCTTGCCTATCGACTCTGTACCAAACTGTTGGAGAAAGAAAAGGACCACCAGGATAAACAGTACGATGTATACGATGGTGGACTGGTCGACGTACCGGAAGGCGGGCATCTGCCGCAAACCCTCGATGGCGGATGTTACGGAAATGGGTGGGGTGATCATCCCGTCGGCCAGAAGAGCGGCGCCGCCGATCATGGCCGGCAACACCAGCCATCTTTTCTGACGGCGTACCAGCGCGTACAGGGAGAAGATCCCCCCCTCCCCTCTATTATCCGCCTTAAGCGTCAGCCAGACATATTTTACGGTGGTCTGCAATGTCAGTGTCCAGATGATACAGGACAGAGCGCCCAGAATGAGCTTTTCTTCGATGACCCTTCCGTGGATAATGGCGTTTAAAACATAGAGGGGAGATGTTCCGATGTCGCCGTAAATAATACCTAATGCAATAACGAGGTTTGCAAAACTTGCTTTGTTGATCTGTTTGCTCACGACTGAGAAAGTCTATTTATAAATGAGGACAAAAGTACAGTGAAATAAATAAACCCTGTATACCATTTTTTTCAGCCTCAGAATTTTATAAAATCTTAATATTTTTAATCCGGGATTAACATCCGCCGGCAGCCTTTGGGGGCGGTACAGCGTATCTTTTGTATGTTATAACATCTATCAAGCAAACTTTTAGCTATCTTACAAACAGTTTTAACATACCATTTTAGAAATACCTCCGTATTATGGGTAATGCGGAAACCATCAATTATGAACAAAATCCTGCCATCCTTAATATTGCTGTCGACCCTGCTTGCCCCCCGCCTGTTGTCTGCCCAGCAGATCACCTACTCCGAACCCGAGCGGGAGGATAGCCGGCGCACAAACTTCGAGATTATTGGTAAACTTAATGGTAACTTCCTGGTTTTCAAGAATAATAACTCAAACAGCGCCATTTGTGTCTACGATGGGAGCATGAAGCTGGTGAAAAGGGTGCCCCTTGCTTTTATGCCGGATAAATACATCAATGTAGACTTTGTAGCCTATCCGGATTATTTCTACATGATCTATGAACACCAGCACCGGAACATCATTCACTGTACGGCCGTGAAGCTGGATGGCATGGCCCAGCCCATCGGAGAACCCATGGAGCTGGATACTACCCAGATAGGGTTTGCCGCCAGCAACAAGATATATACCACCATCACGAGCGAGAACAAACAGCGGATCATGGTCTTTAAGATCAACAGCAAGAATTCGAAGAACTTTCTTTTTACCATGCTGCTGTACGACAACAATCTGAATGTGCTGGACAAGCACAGGATCTATCTGCCCATGGAAGAAAAGAACGAGCTTTTCACCGACTTTCTCCTGGACAATGAAGGGGAGATGGTCTTTGGGAAATACCTGCGCAGCGGCAGCAACGATTATATCTCCCGGGTGATGCTGGTCACCAAGGATGTGACGGCCGACACCTTTTCCGTAAAAGACCTCGGCACGGGGGATAGGATATTGGACGAGATCAAGATGAAGGTGGATAATACCAACCGGCGGTTTATACTCACCGGATTTTACTACAAACAGAAAAGAGGCAATATCGAGGGGTTATATACGGTAGTCTGGGACAAGGGGTCCAACACCCGTCTGAAAGAGACGGTGGCCATCTTCAACGAAGAGCTGCGGGCCCTGGCCAAAAGCTCCGATGCCAACCTTAAAATGGCTTTCAATGATTTTTTTATCAAGAATATCATCGTCAAAAAGGATGGGGGCTTTCTGCTTGTCAGCGAGTCACTGTACACGACTTCCCGGGGGAATATGTTCAACCGCTGGGATTATATGTACAATCCTGCTTTTGGCCCCGGCTTCTACTCCCCCTATTATTACAGCCCTTATTACAATCCCTGGAACAGGAATTATGGGAACTATGCCACCAGGTTCCACGCGGAGAACATCATGATCCTCTCTTTTGACAAGGAGGGTAATATTCAATGGAGCAACATCATCCCCAAAAGCCAGTTTGACGACGAGACGGAGAACCTTATTTCCTATGAGATGATGAATACGGGTGGGGAGCTCCATTTCCTGTTCAACCAATATGAGCGCAGGAACCTGCTGCTAAATGATCAAAGTATTTCTCCCGAAGGCAAGATTACGCGTTATCCTACGTTAAAGAACCTGGATAAGGGATATGATTTTATGCCTCGCTATGGCAAACAGGTCAGCAGCTGGGAAACCATCGTCCCTTGTCTTTACAGGAACTACCTGTGTTTTGCAAAAGTGGATTTCTAAAATATATATAAGACGCGGTGATCGGTATATTCAGACAAAAAACCCCGGGCAATGTCCTGATATTATTGGTGTATGCCCTGGTGTTAAAATTCCCTCTTTTCCTCCATCCCGTAGCGCCAGTCCTGCATCCCGAGGATAATTATCTCTATAGGCTCATACTGCGTGGACTGGACGGCGTATTCGGTCATTCGGCTATCGTATATTCCCTCCTTACCTTTCTCATCCTGCTTTCCCAGGCCACGCTGTTCAACCGCATCTGCAACTATGACAAGCTGCTGCCCAAACCCAATTTCCTTCCCGGCATGTCCTATATACTTATCACCTCCCTGCTGCCGGACTGGGGGCATTTTTCGGCGCCATTGCTGATCAATTCGATCATGATCTGGGTATTTTACAGGATGATCGAACTGTATAACAGCCATCGCCCCCTGGCCTCTATTTTTGGCATCGGCATATGGGCGGGGATAGTGTCTTTATTGTACATACCTGCTATGGCCTTTCTCCTCCTGGTGCTTTTTGGGTTGATTGCCATGCGTCCTTTCCGTATCAAAGAGTGGCTGGTGGGGTTGCTGGGTTTTACTTTCCCTTACTATTTTCTTTTCCTGGTGCTGTATCTCACCAGTCATTGGGACTGGAAGAGCGTGGTGCCGCATATCGTCTTTACTCTTCCGGCCAGACCTACCTATGTCTGGACCATCCTGGGCATGTTCTGGCTGGTGCTGCTGTTTATCGTGGGGGGGTATTTTGTACAGAAGAACCTAAATAAGATGCTTATCCAGATCCGGAAAAGCTGGAGCCTCCTGCTGCTATACCTGGTGGTAGCGGTGGTCATTATCCTTATCAACAGGGCGGACTCGTATGAGAACTGGATCGTGATGGCCGTCCCGTTTGCAGCCTTCCATGCGGCAGCCTGGTATTATCCGGCCCGTAAGACAGTCCCTCTCATACTGCATTGGTTGATAGTTGCTTATATACTGGCGTTCAACTATCTGGTATAATTACGTAACTTTAGGGCTCAAAAAAAATTACATTTCTCATGAAGTTTGGAGTAGTCGTTTTCCCGGGTTCGAATTGTGATCGAGACATGCAAGACGCCCTGCAATATGACCTTGGACAAGAGGTTATTATGCTTTGGCACAAGGACACCGACCTCAGCATGTTTACTCCCCAGGATTGTATCGTACTGCCAGGAGGATTCTCCTATGGCGACTATCTCCGTTGTGGAGCCATTGCCCGGTTTAGCCCTATCATGCAAAGTGTGATCCGGTTTGCAGGCGCGGGGGGGAAAGTACTGGGTGTCTGCAACGGCTTCCAGATACTTTGCGAATCTCACCTCCTGCCCGGCGCTCTTTTACGGAATGCCAACCAGCAGTTTATCAGCAAAAATATCTATCTGCGCGGGGAAGGCGATCAGGGGAAACCCCTGATGATCCCTATTGCACATGGAGAAGGAAGATACTATGCAGACGAAAAGACCCTGGACGAACTGGAAGCAGGCGGACAGGTGATCTATCGCTATTCGGACGCGGAAGGTGTGGTGGGCGCTGTGGGGAATCCCAATGGGTCCCTGCGGAACATTGCGGGCATTTGTAACAAGGACCGCAACGTATTTGGAATGATGCCGCACCCCGAGAGGGCTTGTTCCGATGCATTGGGCAACATCGACGGCAAGGCGATATTGAGAACCTTGTTTATTGATAAAAAGCAGCCGTCTGTACGGAAAGAGCCCGGGCTGGTCAACATTTAAAGTTTTCCTAACATTTAGAAACTGAACTTTATTGCCGGAGCCCCATCTGAATTATCGAACATTAATCTCAGAGACTTTAAAACAAATGAAAAAATTAGCTTTATTCAGTCTGGCCTTGCTGACGGGGACGTTGGTGATGGCCCAATCCGGCAAACAGGTGAAATGGACGTATTCTGCCAAAAAAATAGCCGATAAGACCTATGAGGTACATATGACGGCCAGCATCGGGGCAGGCTGGCACATGTATGCACAGGCAGGCGGTGAAGGTCCGATATCTACAAAATTCACTTTTACAAAGAATCCCCTGGTGGCTTTTAACAACGTGCCCAAAGAAGCGGGGAAAATGGTAAAGAAGTACGAGGATGCTTTTAAGGCTGAGGTAAGATATTACGAGAATACCGTGGATTTCGTGCAGATGGTAAAGGTGAAGAGCAATGCAAAGACTTCAGTGACAGGGAAGGTAGAGTTCATGGTGTGCAATGATCATGAGTGCCTGCCTCCGGATGAAACCAACTTTCAAGTTAATATTGGCGGATAATATTGTACTCCTCGTTATCTGAAAATTAACTCGTCGCACAATATTGGCTAATAATTGGCCTTCGGCCGCCGGACCCTTGGTCCGTCTTGTCGGCTACGCGACGAAAAAGATAATTAAAAAACGGGTTCTTTGAACTCGTTTTGTTTTTGTATATATGAATTACGAAGTAATCACGAACTCCTTTGAAAGGACAAATATGATTGTGAGTAAATATAAATTTCTACTCTTCACTCTTTTTGGTCTTCTGATCCTGAAGATGGCCAGTGCGCAGCAGGACACCAGCGCTCCTGTCAAATGGGAGTTTTCGTCCGGAAAAGATGCCGGCGGTCCAACGCTGATCCTGCATGGAAAAATAAAGGATGGCTGGCATCTGTATTCCACTACTATGAAGGACGACCTGCCGAACTCAAGGGTCCTCCTTGATACGCCGACGAAGACCGCCATCGGGAAGATCGATGAAAAAGGTCCGCTGGTAGTAAAGAAAGAGCCGCTGTTTGACAATGCGGAAACCCGCACTTTTGAAAAGGAAGTGGAGCTGGTGGTGCATCTACAGCCGGGGGTGACTTCCGACCTGAAGGGGAAGGTGACCTATATGGCTATTTTGAAAGACTCAGTGGTGGGGCCGACAGAGGTCCCATTCAGATATGTGCCGGGCTCCGGAGGGGAACTGGTGGCCAGGTCCACCGAATTGCAGGAGTCTACGGCAGGTGTCAATCAGCTAAAGAAGGCCACTATCAAGCTAAATGATCCCGTGAACAAATGCGGAGGTACCGAGGCTGATGACAGCGAATCAAAGAGTTTGCTGGGTATATTTCTCCTCGGATTTATCGGCGGGTTAATAGGTCTGATCATGCCTTGCACATTCCCCATGATACCGTTGACAGTGTCTTTTTTTACAAAAAGGGCGGCCAGCCGGAAAAAGGGGATCACCAACGCCTTCCTATATGGATTTTTTATATTTCTGATCTACGTACTAATCAGTGTGCCTTTTTATTTTCTCAAAGCCAATAATGCGAATATTCTCAATGATATTTCCACGAATATCTGGTTGAACCTCACCTTCGCGGTGGTCTTCCTGGGATTTGCGTTGTCTTTCTTTGGTTTGTTCGAGATCACGCTGCCCAGTGGCCTTTCCAATTCCGTGGATAGTAAATCCAATATGAGCAGCCTTGGTGGTATCTTCTTTATGGCGCTGACGCTGGCAATTGTCTCTTTCTCCTGTACCGGACCGATCTTAGGGACATTGCTGGTAGGAGCATTGGGCCAGCAGGGAGGGGCTATCCAGCTGACAGTGGCTATGGCAGGTTTTGGGTTGGCGTTGGGATTGCCGTTTGCTTTATTTGCCCTTTTTCCCAACTGGCTGCAGTCATTGCCCCGGAGCGGGAGCTGGATGAATACGATAAAGATCGTTTTTGGATTTGTCGAGCTGGCCCTGGCCCTAAAATATCTTTCCAATGCCGACCTTGTGTCTCACTGGGGTCTGGTGAAAAGGGAAACGTTCTTTGCGATCTGGATCCTCATTGATCTGGCGCTGGTGCTGTACCTGTTCGGCGTTCTAAAATTCAAGCATGACCCTCCGCCGGCGAAGCTCAGCAAGGGCAGAATTACGATAGCCTTATTATTTCTTGCGTTTTGTATTTATCTATTGCCCGGGCTTACCAATACCCGTTATGCGAACCTTTCGCTTATCAGTGGATTCCCCCCGCCTTTGTCTTATAGTCTTTACAGACACGATCCCAATGATGACAAAGGGGTCGAGGCTGTGGTCATCAATGATTATGACAGGGCCCTGCAGCTGGCGAAGACGGAGCATAAGCCGATACTGATAGATTTCACGGGCTGGGCCTGTGTGAATTGCCGCCGTATGGAAGAGAATGTCTGGCCTGATCCCGGGGTAAAAAGCCTGATAAAGAATGATTATATCCTGGTATCTCTATACGTGGACGACAAGAAAAGACTGCCGGATGAGCAACAGTTCATGTTTACTACCTATGATGGCAGCAAAAAGAAGATCGTTACGATAGGAGATAAATATGCCACGCTGCAATCTGAGAATTTCAAAAAAACCTCCCAGCCTTTATATGTGGTGATCAGTCCTGAAGAGAAGCTGCTGACCAAGCCTGTTGCGTATACACCTGACCCCAAGGAATATGCAAAATGGCTGGAGTGCGGATTGGAGGCCTATAAGAAGCAATAGATCCTTATGATGTGATGAATGAAATGAATGAGAATAAAAAATAAGCCCCTCACAAGAGGGGCTTTGAATTAGGCGTCATTCTGTCCCGGCCTTCCGACAGGTACTAAGGGCAAGTGCTCGTCTTCGTCAGATGGAGAGCCAGAATGACAATATTTTGTTGGGAGACATCCTCCATTGCATGAACAAAAAAAGTCCCTGCTCTTAACGAGCAGGAACTCCAAATATTTTTTTTAATCGATCTTTTCATCCGTGCTAAATGTCTTTTCAATGTTCGTCTTCACGTAGTAAAGTTATGCTGTTCTGTCCGTTCTCTCTTTTCCTAAGTAGTTAAAGATAATTAAAAAAATTGCGCCACCTCGAAATTATCCTGCGTTGAAGAAGTTACTAACTCCGATGATCCTTCAGCGCCGGATTCGTACATTCCCGAAATGACTACCATCTTTTCATTCCAAAATATATCCTTGCGAAATTGGATTTAAATAAATGTAATCTTGGATTATAATGCGATTTTTTTCTCAGTCATCATTTTGCGCAGGTTGATAAGCCCGTAACGCATACGACCTAGGGCCGTATTGATGCTGCAGTTAGTAAGTGCGGCGATCTCTTTAAAGCTGAGGTCCGCATAATGACGGAGGATAATGACCTCCCGTTGATCTTCGGGCAGCAGGTCGAGCATCTGTCTTACCCGGTCATGGCTTTGACGCTTCATCATCTTGGTGTCGGCGCCTTCTTCCGTGAAGTGCAATACCTCGAAAATGTCACGGTCATCGCTGGTCTTGATAGCAGGAGTGCGTTTTACCTTGCGGAAATGATCCACGCAGAGGTTGTGTGCGATACGCATTGCCCAGGGAAGGAATTTGCCTTCTTCTGTATAACGACCTCCACGGATCGTATCGATGATCTTGATGAGCACGTCCTGGAAAATATCTTCGGCGAGATATTTGTCCTTAACCAGGAAAAGAATGGAAGTGTACAGCTTATCTTTATGTCTGACGATTAATGCCTCTAATGCATACAGGTCGCCATCACGAAATTGATGGATAAGCTCATGGTCTGTTTTTTTGCGTAGCAATGTCATAAACTTCTACGGGTTTTTGAAGGTGATAGGATATATATTTGGATTTTAAAGATGGTTTGGTTTTTCTGTGTAGAAGTGTTCAGTCAATAGGCGAAAGCTTTTGTGTATAAAAATTTAACCTAAGTAATTCACAATTTTTCTTCGATTGTGTACAAATAGTTCTTGTACGAATCGGGTTTAAAGATATACATTTTTTGGAAAAAACAACATTTTGGGAAATATTTTGTTAATTAATTCATTGTAACGTCCAGAAAACAATAAGGTAAGCCCTTATTTTGTCTTATCAGCCTGTCCATTTTCGGGAAATCGTTACTTCTCGTCTCTCGTCGGCGCCTGGAAAATTTAAACGCGTGCAGTATTTCAAAATCCGGGCCAGGAGAACTTTTTACAATTCAATTCTACCAAATAGAACAGCGGGGAGTTTTCACCCGGCTTTAGCGGTCTGCCGGGTATGGCTAGGGTTGCGATCAAGATAAAATTTTTAGTAACAGCCGCGCCAAATGCACAAAATTGTAGTAGGTTTGTTCAGCGTATATAATAATGTATGGGTATATCGGGTAAAGTACAGCAGAAAAAAGAAAAATTGGGACACCAGCCTTCACCGTCGCATACCGACGACATATTTATAAAAGGAGCCAGGGTCCATAACCTTAAAAATATCGACGTTTCCATTCCCAGGGGGAAACTTGTGGTGGTCACCGGCGTGTCCGGGTCGGGGAAATCATCCCTTACCATCGACACCCTGTTTGCGGAAGGACAACGTCGTTATGCGGAAAGCCTTAGCGCCTATGCCCGTCAATTCATGGCGCGTATGAACAAGCCGGATGTGGACTATATAAAAGGTCTTTGTCCGGCCATCGCCATTGAACAAAAGGTAATTACCCGTACTCCCCGGTCTACCGTGGGCAGCATGACAGAAGTATATGATTATCTTCGGCTGCTGTTTGCCCGTGCCGGCAGGACCTATTCTCCTGTTTCAGGCAGGCTGGTGAAAAAAGACGACACAGCTGACGTGGTGGAAGCCATCGCTGTCTTGCCGCACGGGGATAAGGTACTGATCCTGACACCATTCCGGCAAAATAAGCACCGCAATGCACGGGAGGAGCTGAACATCCTTCTCCAAAAAGGGTTCTCCAGGATCTATCTATCCTCCCTGCCTACCCCCACTTTGTCGGACTCTACAGTGACGGCAAACCCTGGCAGTCAGCCTCCCGGAGAAACGCTGCGTATCGAAGAATTGTTGGAACTGGATGAAAAGGCGCTAAAAAGCAGGCTGTCTGTCCTGACGCAGGATGCCGGGGCGGGAACGGAAGAGTCTGAAGCACCAAAAGGAAAGGGAAGCAAGGGTTCGAGATCTGGGACGAAAAGCAAGGCAGCTTCAACGGCAACGGCGGCCCCTGGCATTTATGTTCTTATCGACAGACTGGTGGTAAAAGACTTTGATGAGGACGACCGCCACCGGATGGCAGACTCAGTGGGCACAGCCTTTTATGAAGGCGAAGGGGAAATGCAACTGGAGATCAACGGTATACGAAGGATGCTTTTCTCCAATCGATTTGAAATGGACGGTATTCTCTTCGAAGAGCCAGTGCCTAATTTATTTTCTTTCAACAACCCATTCGGCGCTTGTCCCACCTGCGAAGGATTCAGCCAGGTGCTGGGTATCGACGCGGACCTGGTTATCCCCGACCGCCGGCTCAGCGTCTATGAAGGCGCCGTAGCCCCCTGGAAAGGGGAAAAGCTGGTATGGTGGAAGGACCAGTTTGTCAAGGCGGCCAAAAAATTCGACTTCCCTATCCATAAGCCCATCATCGATCTGACCAAGGAACAGTACAAGACATTATGGGAAGGCAACGAATACGCCCATGGCATCAATGATTTCTTTGAAGAGGTGGAAAAGAACCTTTACAAAGTGCAGTACAGAGTGCTCCTCTCCCGCTATAGAGGCCGGACACTATGTCCGGACTGTCATGGCTATCGTCTGCGTAAGGAGGCGTTGTATGTAAAGATCGGGGATAAGCACATAGGAGAATTATGTGAGATGCCGGTGAAGGACCTGGTCCAATGGTTCGACGGACTGCGGCTGGAGGCGCATGACCAGCAGATAGCAAAGAGAGTGCTGATCGAGATCCGGCACCGGCTGGATACCTTGCTGGACGTTGGTCTGGGGTATCTTACCCTCGACCGGCTAGCCAATACCCTCAGTGGCGGTGAGAGCCAACGTATCCAACTGACCCGCAGCCTGGGCAGCAACCTGACCAATTCCCTGTATATCCTGGATGAGCCGTCTATCGGACTGCACTCCAGGGATACTCAAAAACTGATAAGGGTGTTGAAGGAGCTGCGCGACCTGGGTAATACGGTGGTGGTAGTGGAACACGATGAAATGATGATGCGTGAGGCGGACTATATCATTGACATGGGGCCACTGGCAAGCCATCTTGGCGGAGAGGTGGTAGCTTCGGGTAAGTACGACGAACTCATCGCCGACGAGGATAGCCTGACGGGTAAATATCTGAAAGGGGAGCTGACCATCGCACCCCCTCCCAACCTCCGGAAATGGAAAAGATCCATCACGGTGGAAGGCGCCCGCCAGCATAATTTGAAAGATATTACCGTGGAATTTCCGCTGGATGTCCTTTGCGTCGTCAGCGGCGTCAGCGGCAGCGGTAAGACCACCCTGGTGAAACAGATACTTTATCCGGCGTTGCAAAAGATAAAAGGGGAGCCGGCCGAAAAGGTGGGCATACATAAGGCTATAAAAGGGGACATCGACTATTTGTCCCAGATAGAGCTGGTGGATCAGAACCCCATCGGCAAGTCATCCCGGAGCAATCCCGTCACCTACATAAAGGCATATGACGAGATCCGCGACCTGTATGCCAGACAGCCTCTGAGCAAACTGCGCGGGTTCCAGCCAAAACATTTTTCTTTTAATGTGGACGGCGGGCGTTGCGATACTTGCAAAGGGGAAGGGGAGCAGATAGTGGAAATGCAATTCCTTGCGGACGTACATCTCACCTGCGAAGTATGCGGGGGCAAACGGTTCAAGGACGAGGTCCTCGAAGTCACTTACAGGGAAAAGAATATTTATCAGGTGCTGGAGATGAGCGTGGATGAATCGCTGGAATTCTTCAGGGATGAGAAAGATATACTACAAAAGATAAAACCACTTAGTGACGTGGGGCTTGGTTATGTAAAGCTGGGGCAATCTTCTGATACATTGTCCGGCGGAGAAGCCCAGCGGGTAAAGCTGGCCTCTTTCCTTGGTAAGGGCCGCGCCCAGGGGCATATACTGTTCATCTTCGATGAGCCGACCACCGGCCTCCATTTTCATGACATCAAAAAACTACTGGCCTCTTTTAATGCGTTGATTGACCAGGGGCATTCCATCCTGGTGATCGAGCATAACACAGATGTCATCCGCAGTGCTGACTGGATCGTCGATCTGGGCCCGGAAGCCGGTGACGGCGGCGGCAGTCTGGTGTATGCCGGCGTGCCGCAGGGTTTGAAGAAAGTAAAGGAAAGCTATACGGGGAAGTTTTTGTAAGGGCCAGCAGGGAAATCATTATGTTTTTTCGTTAAAAATGATCCGATTGGAAAAGGGGTCGATAACGGTCATCTCCAGGGTGGCGTTGTCCCATTCAACTCTTTCCAGACCAGGACGGTTGTATTTGTATTGTTTATCCAGCAGCTGCTGGTGATACTCCGTCAGTCCCTGAAAGTCTTCGATGGTGAACCTTCCGCCCGGCGAACACTCTCCATGATGTTCCGAAAGATCAAACCCTACCCCCTGTATGGATAGCCGCATATAGAAGGGCTGGCCTTCGGGTCTGTGTTCCCAGTCGATCTTACAGCCCAGCCAGCCGACATAGAACTCGATGGCCTTCGCATAGTCGAAGACGCGGAATACGGGTGTTATTTTTGCCATGCGGTTTTATTTTTTCAAAGGTCTGTAAAAAAATTCGGTCCGCCGGATGCTCGCTGGGGGAGCGATACGCCCGGGGACCGAAAAGGGTAAATAAAATAATTCCATTCTTTATTTCAAATCCTTCCCCCTATACTATATCCCATCAAATTCCGAACGAACCGGAGTGTGCCGAAGCAGCTCCCTCGGTCCATTTATTTCCATCCGCCGCCCAGGGACTTGTACAGTCCTACGACGGCATTCAACTGCTCTCTCTTCAAGGTGGCCAGTTCCAGTTCGCTCTGCAGTACATTGCTCTGTGCCGTGATTACTTCCAGGTAAGTGGCAAGACCATTACGGAAAAGCATATTGGCATTGGAGGTAGCTTGTTGCAGCGTATTCACTCTCGACGCCACGATGCTCTGTTGTTCTTTTAGCTTTTCTATCCGGCCTAATGCATCGGATACTTCGCCTACGGCTACCAGTACAGACTGACGGAACTGTATCACGGATTTCTCCCTGTCTACTTTTGCCAGTTCAAATTGGGTACGCAGCTCACGGCGTCTGAACAGGGGCTGGGTGATCCCTCCGGCAACAGTGCCAAAAAAGCTGGCAGGCATTTGGAACCAGTCGCTTGCCTTGAAGCTGTTAAGACCGCCTTGAGCCGTGATGGTCAGCGAAGGATACAGGTTTGCTTTTGCGATGCCTACATTCTCGTTCGCGATATTGAGGGCCAGCTCGCTGCTCCGGACGTCCGGACGGCGGCTTACCATGGCTGTGGGTATGCCTGTCGAGATATCTTCCCGAATGGGCACCTGCTCCAGGGTGGTGTTACGCGCAATGCTGGTGGGCAACTGTCCGGCCAGGATGCTGAGGGCGTTTTCCTGCAGCAGGATCTCCTGTTCCAGCTGGGGAACCAGGGCTGCGGCGACTTTTTCCTGCGCTTCGGCCTGTTGGACGCCCAGGGCGGTCACCTGTCCTGCATTGTATTGCAGGCGGATGATCTGCAGGGTGCTGTCGTTCAGGGCAAGATTCCTCCTGGCGATGGTGAGCTGTGCGTCCAGCATCAGCAGGTTGTAATAACCCTGGCTGACGCCCGCGACGATGTTTGTTTGTACGGCCTTACGGGCTTCCTCCGTCTGGAGATAAGAGGCCAGCGCGGCTGCTTTTTGGTTTTCTATCTTCCCCCAGATGGGCGCCTCCCAGGAAAGACCTACGTTGGCGTTATAGTCTTCGACGTGTTTTTGACCCAAGAATGCGCCCAGGGATTTCCCGTTCAGGCTATTGTCCGAAGGACGGGAAGTTGAGGCTGTCACATTCAGGTCCACCTGGGGGTAGTACCCCAGCTTGGATTGCCTGTATGTCAGCCGGGCGGATTCGATGTTCTTTATGGCCAGCTGCATGTCATAGTTCCTGACAATGGCGCTGTCGATCAGCTGCTGCAGGACCGGGTCGGCGAAGAGGTCCTTCCAGGGAAGGGCTGCGATACCGGCGCTGTCAGTACTGGCTGCTGTCGTTGTCCGGGCTGTTTGTTTGAAGTCGGTGGGCACCTCGGGTTGAGGTTTCGCTACGTCCTTCGATACTTTACAGGCCGTCAGGGTCAGGGTAAGCACGATCCCCAGCAGCACCAGCGGATTGCCCATGCCTAAGGAAGGCATAGCACCGCCGGAAGAGGGGCGTGGTGTGGTAGGTGTTGCAACGGCAGGTGCAGATGGAGCGGCGGGAGCTGTAGGCTTGCGCCCGATCTTCTCTTGTAAATATTGGAATATGATAAAGAGCACAGGCACGATGAACACACCCAGGATGACACCGGTGAACATACCGCCGATGGCGCCTGTACCGATGCTGCGGTTACCCAGGGCCGAAGCGCCTTTTGCCACCAGCAAGGGGCCGAGGCCCGCGATGAAGGCAAAGGATGTCATCAGGATGGGACGAAGACGCAGCTGTGCGGCTTCAAGTGCAGAATCGATCAGCGACATGCCATGACGACGGCGCTGTACGGCGTATTCCACGATCAGGATGGCATTCTTGGCCAGGAGGCCCACCAGCATGATCAGGCTCACCTGCACGTATATATTATTATCTACACCCAACATCTTGAGGAAAGCAAATACCCCAAATACACCCACGGGTATCGAAAGGATCACCGACAGCGGGAGGATATAGCTTTCGTATTGGGCGGAGAGCAGGAAGTAGACAAATACGAGGCTGAGGATAAAGATGAAGATCAACTGACCGCCGACCTTTTCTTCTTCTCTTGTCATACCTGTATATTCCACATGGTAGCCTCTGGGCAGCGCCGTTGCGGCTGTCTCCTTGATGGCGCGAATGGCGTCACCCGTGCTGTAGCCCGGCTTGGGAATACCGTTGATCGTAACGGCATTGTACAGGTTGTTACGGGTCACCGTCTCGGGGCCGTACACCCTTCTCAGGCTGATGAGCTGATTGACAGGCACCAACTGACCGGACTTGCTCTTTACATAGATGCCATCGAGCGAACCCTTGTTAGCACGGTAAGGCACATCGGCCTGGGCCATGACGCGATAGTATTTGCCAAAGCGATTGAAGTCGCTGACAAAACTACTACCGTAATACACCTGCATGGTCTTCATCAGATCACTGACGGAGACATCGAATTGTTTGGCTTTGTTGTAGTCTACGTCCATCATATATTGGGGATTTCCTGACGCAAATGTAGTAAAAGCGTAGGCAATCTCCGGCCTGCCAAATAAAGCTCCGATAAATTCATTTGCTGTCTGGCCTAATTTGTCCAGTGAGCCATTGCCCTGATCCTGGAGCATGAACTCGAAACCGGCTACGTTACCAAAACCCTGTATGGTGGGGAAGGTAAAGAAGAAGGCGTGTGCATCCTTCACCTGCATGGCGATCTTGCCTGACAGGTAGTTGGAGATCTCCGTGGCGTCTTTCATCTTGCCACGCTCGTCATAGGGCTTCATCCGGATAAAGCCGGCGCCGTAGGGAGAGGCATTCGCGCTGGAGATAAAGTTCAGACCATCAACATTATACCTTCTGTCAGAGAAGGGTTCCTCTTTTACCAGGCTATCGATTTCCTCCATGGCCTTGCGGGTTTTATCCAGGGAAGAGCCGGGAGGTGTGTTGACAGCATAGAGTACGAATCCCTGGTCTTCTGTGGGAATAAACCCGGTGGGGGTCTGTTTGGCCATCATGAACGCCGCGATGGCGATGATAACCAGACCGCCGATGGCGATCCAGCGACGGCGGAAGAGGAAGCGCAGGCTCTGGATATACCGGTTGGTAACAGTGCGGAAGCCGGCGTTGAAGGCATTATAAAAGCGGCCCATGAACCCTTTTCTTTTTCCATGCCCGCCTTCGGGGGTTTTCAGGAACAGGGCGCAAAGCGCCGGGCTGAGGGTAAGCGCGTTAAGAGCGGAGATAAGGATGGCGATGGCCAGCGTAAAGGCGAACTGGCGGTAGAACACGCCGGCAGGGCCTTGCATAAAGCCTACAGGGATGAACACCGCGGCCATCACCAGCGTGATGGACACGATGGCGCCTGAGATCTCGCTCATGGCTTCGGTGGTGGCAGGGCGGGCTTCCATGCCTGTATGTTCCATCTTCGAGTGTACCGCTTCAACGACCACGATGGCGTCATCCACCACGATACCGATGGCCAGCACGAGGGCAAACAAGGTCAGCAGGTTGATGGTATAGCCAAAGAGCTGGAGGAAGAAGAAAGTACCGATGATGGCCACGGGCACTGCGATGGCGGGAATCAGGGTACTCCGGAAATCCTGTAAGAAAGCGAATACGACGATAAATACAAGGATAAAGGCTTCCACCAGCGTGTGCAGCACCTGGTCGATGCTGGCATCGAGGAAGTCTTTGGAGTTGTACATGATGGTAGACGCAACGCCCCGGGGAAGGTCTTTATCAAACTCTTTCAGCATGGCCTTTGCCTGGGTAAGGATATCGTTGGCGTTAGAGCCGGCTGTCTGATAAATGGCCACGCCGGAGGTGGGGTTCCCGTTCAACTTACTGTTGGAGGAATAGGTGTAGCTGCCGAATTCAACACGGGCTACATCCTTCAGCCGCACGACTGACCCATCGGTGTTGGACTTGATGACGATGTTCTCGTAGTCTTCGTTCTTACTCAGTTTGCCTTTGTATTTCAACACATATTCGAAAACTTCCTTGCTGCTCTGTCCAAAGCGGCCGGGGGCAGCCTCAAGGCTTTGGTCCCGGATGGCGTCGGTCACTTCCAGAGGGGAAAGGTTATTGGCTACCAGGCGGTCGGGCTTAAGCCAGATGCGCATGGAATAGTCTTTGGAACCAAAGGGCTGTGCGTCCCCTACGCCGGGGATACGCTGTAATTTGGGGATAAGGTTGATCCTGATGTAGTTCTGCAGAAAAGTCTCATTATAATTCACGCTGTCTTTGGAATAAAGACCGACGAACATGATGATACTGTTCTGTTGTTTTTGGGTGGAGATACCAGCCTGGATGACTTCCTGTGGTATCTGGCTGGTGGCTTTGGCTACCCTGTTCTGTACGTTCACGGATGCGATGTCCGGGTTAGTACCCTGTTTGAAGAACACCGTCAGGGTCATGGAGCCGTCGTTACTGGAGTTGGAGGTCATGTAAGTCATGTTCTCCACACCATTGATGGCTTCCTCCAGTGGAGTGGCTACCGAGCGGGCCACCACTTCCGCGTTGGCGCCCGGATAAGAGGCCGATACCACGACACTGGGAGGGGCGATATCCGGGAAGAGTGTGATGGGCAGGCTAAAGAGGGACAAACCGCCCAACAGAAGCAGGATGATAGATATAACCGTTGATAACACCGGCCTTTCGATAAATTTCTTAAGCATACAATTCTCTTTGTTATAGTTAAATGAGTGCCCTGCGGGCCTGGACAAGCCCATTTTAAGGGTGAAACTTCAAATAGTAGGGTACCTGCCTGGGCGCTTTTACAACGGCATCGCTTTGCGGATGCTGTCTGCCGGCAATACCTGCGGCTGGATCACGGCCCCGTCATGCAGGCGGTCCATCCCGGCATATACGATCTTCTGACCGGGCTGAAGGCCTTTGTTGACAAGGTAGTAGGCGGTAGTCTGTCCGCTGATGGCTATCGGCTGGCTCATGACCTTGTTGGAATCTCCCAGGATGTACACGTAGACCTTATCCTGCACCTCATAAGTGGATTGCTGGGGGACGGCCAGTGTGTTGCCGGAAGCTTCCGGGATAAGGATCTTGCCGGTGCTACCGGTGCGCAGCAGTCCTTCAGTATTGGGGAATATGGCGCGGAACTGAATGGTCCCCATATTCTTATCGAACTGGCCTTCCATCAGCTCGATCTTACCCTTCGAAGGATAGACGGACTTGTCGGCGAGCTGCAGTTCAACAGCGGGCATTCCTTTTATCTTGTCTGTAATGGTTTTGCCGGTGGACTGGCTGGTGAACTCCAGGAAATCCTTTTCGCTCATGGAGAAATAAGCGTACACTTCTTTCACGTCGGAGAGGACTGTCAGTGGCTGTGCTTCTCCTTTACCTACCAGGGCGCCAGTCTTAAAGGGGATCCTTCCGATGTAGCCGCTGACGGGTGCTTTCACCAGGGTATAGCCCAGGTTGATGCCGGCATTGTTGCCTGCGGCCTCGGCTTGTTTGACGGAGGCTTTGGCGGCCTCGTACTCGGCCTGTGCGGCTTTCAGCTGCACATCGGAAACAACCTTATTCTCTACCAGGGGCTGGAGCCTGTTAACCTCGATCTGGGCTTTCTCCAGACCCGCTTTGGCTGCCAGTACATTAGCTTGTGCGTTGTTCACCTGTTCGCCATACGGCCGATCGTCAATCTTGAACAGGGGCTGACCTGCAGCCACATACGCACCTTCTTCTACATAGATCTTGCTCAGGTACCCGCTGACCTGGGGGCGGATCTCCACGTTGGTCTTACCTTCCAGCGAAGCGGAAAACTCGGTGTAGGTAGTAGTGGACGCGGGATCCAGTTGCAGTACAGGCAGTGCGGGCGGCGGAGGCGGCGCCTGGTTGCCTTGTGCTGAAGAGCAGCCGTAAATCACGATGGCTGCGGCGACGACAAATGCGGGAAAGAAAACTAGACTTCTCATAACGTTATTAAATTGTTTAATGATGTTAACTTAAAACCATAAAAAAATCGACCGTCTCTAAATAATTTACCACTGTTAAATAAAGAGGTAAAAAAAATGCTCATTTTTCCATATAGAGCAAGCAAACTTCCAGCGTGGGCCGGTGGGTATATCCTTCGGTTGGGATTCAGATCCGGCTCATCCGCGTCAACAGATGAGTGTTGAATTTTGTTCTCGGATCTTTTTCTAATTCTTAAGCGACCTTGTTATACCCGTGATGGCATCTTTCAATATCTGGCGATTGATCTCGTCCGAAGCGCCTTTCCGGACGATGTTGATGGATACCAGACCATGCACGATGGACCAATAGGTATAGTACTTTGTGCAAACCCGGTCGTCTTCCGGGTCGCCGATGCCCATCAATTGCATGATAGGTACCGTAGCAATGCCATAGGGGGTGGATTCCAGCGGGAGAAGGTCTTCTATTACGCAGCAATTGACCTGTACTCCGAACATAAGCTGGTAATATTCTTTCTCGTCAAAAGCGAAGTTCCAGTAAGCAAGCCAGATGGCGTCCAATTGTTCTTCGGGGGTTTCATATCTATCCCTGGCTTCTTTCATTCTCTCACCTAAAAGTAAATAGCCTTTTTTTGTCAGCTCCAGGAGGATGCCTTCCTTGTTTGTGTAATATTCATAGATCATCGGAGCCGTATACTCGATCTTCTCTGCTATTTTACGCATGCTCAGTGCCTGCCAGCCCTCTTCCTTTACGATCTCGTGAGCCGCATTGATGATATTGACCTTAGTATTCTCTTTCAACCTATGTATTCTTTCCTTGCTCCCCATTTAGCGTGATGTTTTACTGCCGTAAATAATTTAACACCGTTAGACAAAGTTATATCTAAATTTTATAATCTTCCAAAAGATTTTTTCAGAAGGGGGAAGGCTTTTTATAAAATATTGATAATTAATTGATTTAACGAAGACGATCAGCGCTTTTTACCAGCTTTTCGTCTTTGCGGATATTTCGGGCGGCTATGAACAACAAGACCGGTGTAACCAGGGAGAGCAGCGCACCAAGACTATAGCTACCGGATTCGAAAGGCGGAACACCGCTCTTCCACCAGTAGAGAAGGATATTTAGCAGGGACAGGAAGATGAGCCCGATCGTGATCCAGAGCTGTTTTTTCCTAACCTTGTAGTTGAAGATATTGATAAGAATGCCAGCAATAATGATCACTGTGACAAGCAGGATCAGGACGCTGCCGGAGCCGGCGCTGACAGCCCCTGCGCCAAAGGTTGGCAATGCTTTCACCTCCAGCGGAGCGATCCCGTTGAGTCCCACCTTCATATTGCCGAAGTAGAAGGGGAATTTAAAGGTTAGAGCAGCGCATATGGCGGCCAGCAACATCCAGATAGTTTGTACACGTTGGAGCATACGATTTTTTTTATGGATTGTAGGAAATCTATCCTAGTTCAGGGTACAGGGAGAACTGCTTCATAAAGCTGTTGACCTCGCCTTTCAATCCGCCAAGGACGGCTTCATTGTCTGCGTTCATCAGTGCCTTGTCGATCATGTCGACTACTGTAGCCATATGGGACTCCTCCATACCCCGGGTGGTAACGGCGGGTACTCCTACCCGGATGCCCGAAGTAATAAAAGCGCTCTTGTCGTCGAAGGGGACCATATTCTTATTGACAGTGATATCGGCCTTACCCAGTGTGATCTCCGCTTTCTTTCCGCTGATGTTCTTATTCCGCAGGTCGATCAACAACAGGTGATTGTCTGTTCCGCTGCTGACAATATTATAACCTTTTTCCAGAAAAACCTTCGCCATCGCCTGGGCATTGGAAATGATCTGTTTTGCATAGGCGGTGAAATCATCGGACAATATCTCTCCGAAAGCTACGGCTTTTGCGGCGATGACATGCTCCAGGGGGCCGCCCTGTGTGCCGGGGAATACCGCCATGTCGATGAGGTTGCTCATGGGCCGGATATTCCCTTTCACGTCCTTTAGTCCGAAGGGGTTGTCGAAATCCTTCTTCATGAGGATGATACCTCCCCGAGGTCCTCTCAATGTTTTATGCGTAGTGGAAGTTACAAAATGACAGTGGTCGAAAGGGCTGTTGAGCAGACCCTTGGCGATGAGGCCGGCCGGGTGCGCCATATCGCACATGACAAAAGCGCCTGTTTCATCGGCGATCTTGCGGATACGGGCGTAATCCCAGTCACGGCTATAGGCAGAAGCGCCACAGATGATGACCTTGGGTTTCTCGGCTTTTGCGACTTTTTCCATCATGTCGTAATCCACCCTGCCGTCTTCTTTTTTGACGCCATAGAATACGGGCCGGTAGAGTTTTCCGGAGAAATTTACGGGAGACCCGTGTGTGAGGTGGCCGCCCATGCTAAGGTCCAGTCCAAGGATGGTATCGCCGGGCTGAAGGATGGACAGCAGCAGGGAAGCATTCGCCTGTGCGCCGCTGTGCGGCTGTACATTGGCATATTCGCAATTAAAGATCTTTTTCAGTCTGTCAATAGCCTCCTGTTCCACCAGGTCTACGATCTCGCAGCCTCCATAATACCTTCTACCGGGGTAGCCCTCGGCATATTTGTTGGTAAGCACAGTACCCATGGCTTGCATCACCTGCAAGGAAGTGAAATTTTCCGAGGCTATCAGTTCAATACCATGACGTTGGCGTTCCAGCTCTTTTTGTATAAGATCAAATATTAAGGTATCCTTTTTCATTGCGCAAAGTTAGGGCTATGAAACTACAAAATAGGCATATACGGCTAAAAATGTAAATGGGGCCGGGAAAATAAAATTCACTATTTTCACACGCCCTAACGAACCACAGGTTCGTTTTAAAAACACATACGGATGAAAGCCATCATTCCAGTAGCAGGCGCTGGCACTAAATTACGACCGCACACATATACACAACCTAAGGCGCTGATACCACTTGCAGGCAAGACCATCCTGTCTATCATTGTCGACCAACTCCTGGAGGCGGGCATCAACGAATTCATTTTTATTGTAGGCTACCTGGGAGAAAAGATACAGGACTTTGTTAAACAGAGATACCCGCAGCTCACAGCGCATTTTGTTGTACAGAACGAACGTCATGGCATTGGTCATGCGGTGCTCCTCACCAAAAGCATCGTTGGGGATGATGAGATCTTTATCGTGCTGGGCGATACCATCTGTGAGTATGACGTAAGAGAGGTGCTGGGCAAGCCCGGTAGTCTGCTCGGCATCAAGCGGGTGGATGACCCCCGGAATTTTGGCGTGGCAGAACTGGAGGATGACGGGAGCATCGAGCGTGTGGTCGAAAAGCCGCAGATACCCAAGTCGAATATGGCATTGGTCGGCATCTATCGTATCCGGGAGACGGCTACCCTTTTTGGTTGTCTGGAGAATAATATACGCAATCAGCTCACCAGTTATGGGGAATACAACCTGACGGACGCCATCGAATGTATGATCCGCAGCGGCGTGAAGTTCCAGTCCTTCCGGGTGCAGAACTGGTTCGATTGCGGAAAAAAAGAAACCCTGCTGGAATCCAATGCCAAGCTGCTGAAGAAATTCGGCGGCACGATCGCCCCGGACCATCAATTCGAGAATACCATTATCATACAGCCTGTCAGCATTGCCCCGGGCTGTGATATACGCAATTCCATCGTAGGACCCAATGTGGCCATTGGGGAAAAAACGAGGGTGAACTACTCCATTATCAAGGACTCCATCATCGGGAGCTTTGCGGACCTGTATGATATCGTCCTTACGCACAGTCTTATCGGCAGCGATACGGAAGTAAAAGGGGAGTCCCGTAGCCTGAATATCGGGGACAATACAGAGATCGATCTGGGTGAGTCATAACCAACAGCCAAAGGACAGGGCGGGGTAAGTAGGTATTATTACCGGTCTGATTTGCTAAAGTCCGGAAAAAGGATTAAATTGGGAGAGGTACGCCTGTATCTGTCATAACTATTTCTATGAGAAAACTTACGAAATGGCTGCTGTTGCTGCTGGTCCTTCCGCTGGCACTGTGTGTTAAAGCAAACACGGGAAATGGAAAAGTAGAAGGTATTCTCCATGGCTATGTCACGGACGCCGTTACGAAGAAGCCGCTGTCGGGCGTAACGGTTTCGGCACTGGTCCCCGGAACCAATAACTCCCGCGAAGTGACGACAAATGCTGACGGCTATTACCGCTTTGCACAGTTGCCCGCTGCACAGGTGACCGTACAGTTTGATAAAAAAGGCTATCAATCCTGCAAACGTCCGAATATCACTGTTAAAGAAAAGATTTCCGTAAAGCTCAATGTGGAATTTCTCCCCGAAGTGCTGGGTTCGGATTCGGATAATTCAGAGTATCCTCTCCTGCGATTGATGCAGGCTGGCTAAGTTAAGCACAATAATTTTTCGATCATGTAATGATGGGCCCTAAGTACATAAAAAAAACAGGACTGGGAACAGTCCCGTTTTTCTACTACACATGAGGCTTAAGATCTATGTTGATGTTTAGCCTTCGGTTTGTCTTAGATGCACATCGGTTTTTTTTCCATACGCCCCGACTGCAGGCGGCCCCGGATCACTGCCATTTCCGATAGTCCCGATCCCGATAGGCGGCCATTGCCTTTTCCACTTCCCTGCGCACCCTGGGTATCTCCATCTTTACCGCCTCAACCACGTGTCTTACCGCCTCGCGTACCCGATCATCATCTACTTTTCCCGACACTTCATTGTCGATCTCTTCCCTAAGACCATCCATTTCCGTCTTCAGCTCCTGCAGCTCATTCCATATATCCTCGTCGATGTTGAGGTCCTTTAATTCCTCAAGATCTTCGTCACAGATGGCGAGACGATCCAGTTCTTCCAGTGCGTCCAGGTCCTGCGGGTCTTCTTTTAAGGCTTTCCGGACATCCATATTTTTTAAAACGTCTGCTTCTATCCTGGCATTCAACCCTTTCAGATCTTCCAGATCGAGATGGAGGTCCATATCGTCCGGCCCATCGATATCAACCAGGAACTCCGGCTGTTCCTCATCGATCCGCAGGTCCAGTTCTCTGGCCACCCTGCCTTCCGCCGTCTTATGCCGGGGCTTTGCTGCTTTCCGATCCGGCCCGGGCTGATGGGATGGGGTCGTATCCCTGCCTGGTTGAGCAGCAGGCGCGGCGTGATGACCTCCCGACCAGGCCAGCGTGGAAAACACCACGCCGACGATCATTACACCGACTATGACGCGATTGGTGCGAGAAAGGTTAACAGACATGGCAATTATTTTTTGTTACTGGAGTGTCAATTACGATAATCTTCGTATAAAAGTACGTATCCTTTCGTAAAATGTTGCACCGCTGTCAGTAATTTTTTTACCATTCATACCATTGCCCTTCTTTATTATTACCCTCCTTGCGGGGCTGTTAAGGCCAGGTGAGTTGCCATGGCCTGTTCCCCTTTTGCCAGCATTTCCTGCATCATGGCCGGGTCGAAGCTGAGACCATCCGGCCCTCCTCCTAACGGGAGGTCGGGGCGTATGATATGCAGCCTTACGGGCGACCTGTTATAAAACGGATTGTCTATCATCCCCGTATCAAACCAATCGTCGATCATCGTTGCGGGCACGCCCTGGCGTCCCATTTTCCTCTTCACGGCCTGTATATAACGGAGCCCTTCATTGTATAAATGGGGTAAAATCTGTTTGTCGTCGGCAGCGTCGGCGATAAAGATGTCCAGGGTTTTCTGTAAGATGGAGAAGATGTCACGGTATTCTTTGTCCTCGTGTGCGGGTGCGGCCGGGGTCTGTAACAGTACATAGACGTCGGTGGCTCCGCTGGCGATGGCCATTTCTATACCGGCATATTCCCTATCTCCTGCATCGATGTATTGTCTTACCGGCTCCTCTTGCGGCTGGATCCGGATGGGGGGCAGGAGTACGGGTTGACAGGTGGAAGCCAGCAGGGTCCGGAGGAACTGGTCATAGTTCTCGAAACACCGGTGGTCATACCGGGATGCGATCTCAGGGTGGTGTCTGGGTGAGAATACGGTCAGCGCATGTGTCTGCAGACACATCGTATTAAAATAAAGCATCTTATCCGTATCACACAGTCTGTCATACAACCGATGAGTATAATAATGGTCCAGCAGACCCCACAGTGGACTGGCGTCCAGGATAGAGGCCTCTTGTAACCGCTCGGAAAGCGAAAATTTTTTTATGATATCCCTGTTATGCTTGGTCGTAAATATCTCTACCAGCGGCTGCATATCCTTCAATGAAACAAAGGGGATGATCAGCGAGCCTGAACCTCCGCCTGAGAGGATCTGAAAATCCAATTCGGGTCTGTATTCAAAGATCTTTTTTATCGCTCCTACTGCAAACGCCCCTCTGGAAATGCCTCCATTGATGACCAGTGCGTGTTTACTCATGCTAATCAGTTTAAATCGTCGATGCCTCCGGAATGATCCGGCTAGTAACATAGCTACAATAAGGGAAGGGCAAATTAGCGACTATGCGCGGGGTGAAAAATACCATTTTAGTGGTAGTGCCATCCCCGGCAGGCAACGTATCAGGCCTTGAACGCCCATTTCCACATGGTCTTCCAGGTGGGTTTTTTACCGTAGAGTAAGATACCTGTGCGGTAGATCTTTCCGGCCATCCATACGGTGAAGATAAATCCGGCCACGAGCAGCGCCATAGAGAGGCCCAGCTGCCACCAGGGCACCGTTCCGGGCACGCCGAAGGGTATGCGCGCCATCATGACAATGGGGGAGCTGAAGGGGATGATGCTGGCCCAGGTGGCCAGCTGTCCGCCCGGGTCCTGGACAGCAATGGTCATGATAAAAAAGGAGAAGATAACGGGCATGGTAATGGGCAACATGAGAGACTGCGCTTCCTGGATATCTTCGTTCACGGCGCTCCCTACGGCTGCAAAGAGGGCGGAATAAAAAAGATAACCCCCGATAAAATAGAAGAGGAAACAGGTGAGGATCAACCCCCAGTTGGGTGAATTGAGGAAGCCGGTGGCCTGGTAGACCTTTTGGGCCGTCTCGCTGGCAGGCATGGCGGTGGGCGTTCCCATAGCATTCGCCTGCTGCAGCTGCTGTACCTCCTTCAGGACATCATGCGGCACAAGCATTTGGGCAAAGATCATAAGGCCGAAGAGGAATATCACCCACAGGAGGAACTGGGTAAGACCGACGGCGCCGATGCCCGTGATCTTTCCCATCATCAGCTGAAAGGGCTTTACCGAGCTGACGATGACTTCGGCTATACGGTTTGTTTTTTCTTCCATGACTCCCCGCATGACAGCTGCCCCATAAATAAAGGTCAGCATATAGATAAGTATGCCGCTGACATATCCGACAGCGGTGCTGGCTCCCTGGCTGGAAGCTTTTGCTACTTTGCCGTTGTCCTCGAAGCTTTTCATCTGCGCGATATGGGAGCTTTTCCGGATGCTGTCCAGCATGCTCCGGCTGATGCTCGTTTTTTGATAGATCATGTGATCTACGATGGCATTGTCGATACGGCTCTCCAGGTCGGCGGCGGCAGCCAGACCCAATTGTTTTTTGTATTTCAGACGATAGACGGTCTTTTGTTTTTCGGGAAGGACGGGAATGATCAGCATGGCCGTGTATCCTTTTTCCGCATAGTTCGTAGTGTCCAGGTCCGCGGAGAAACCAAAGCTAATGGCGCTGTCGCCTCTGAGATAGTCCTTAAAATAACCATTGGCATCCATCACTGCCACCCTGTGCCGGCTATGCCCCTGGGAGGCTATCAATACAGACCCTACTATGAAGACGATCACCATCAACGGCAACAGGAAAGTAGAGAGCAGGAATGTCTTATTCCTTACCCGGGTAGAATATTCCCGCCTGGTGATGAGCCATGTTTTGTTCATAATAAATGTTTGTTTAAGCCGTGACAGGTGCAAACTGGCGGGCAAGGGGCGTACCCTCTACCAGCCGGATGAAAATATCATTCAGGGACGGAAGTATTTCCGTAAAGGCGGTGATATTCCGTCCTTTACTGATGAAATACGACAATACATCATTGGGTCTGTGGCCATCCTGGATCTTTACGATCAGGGCGCCTTCCTTGCTGCCTACTACTTCGAAAGCGTCTGCTGCCGGGGGCGGCCCTGTGTTTGCATCCTCCAGCCCGATGCTGAAAAGATTTTCCTTAAACTGTTGTTTCACGCCGGCCACGCTGCCGTCCAGTATCTTCTGTCCCCTGTTCACCAGGATGATGTGATCGCAGATCTCTTCCACCTGTTCCATCCTGTGGGTACTGAAGATGATGGTAGATCCCTTGCGGGCTAATGTATGGATCTGGTCTTTTATAAGATTGGAGTTTACGGGATCCAGTCCGCTAAAAGGTTCATCCAGTATGATAAGTCTGGGTTCATGCAGTACGGTGGTGACAAACTGCAGCTTCTGCCCCATTCCCTTGCTGAGGTCCTCCACTTTTTTGTTCCACCAGGTTTGCATTTCGAATTTGACGAACCATTCCTTTACTTTTCGGGTCGCTTCCTGTTTGCTAAGACCTTTTAGTTGGGCTAAGTAGACCGCCTGCTCACCGATCTTCATCTTTTTATACAAGCCCCGCTCTTCGGGCATGTAGCCAATATGGACGATGTCTTTTACGGGGTTGAAAGGCCGTTCTTCGAAAAGGATCTCCCCTTCGTCAGGATAAAAGATGCCCGTGATCATACGGATCAGGGTGGTCTTGCCGGCGCCATTAGGTCCAAGAAGTCCAAAAATGGACCCTTTTCCCAGACGGAAGCTAATGGAGTCCACCGCTTTCTGCGAAGAGAAATATTTCTTTAGGTCCTTGACTTGTAGGATGTCCATGGTAGTAATCGATTTACTGTTAGTCGCTGAAACGGCCCGAAATATTACAGAACGAACCGGAGGTTCGTTGTCCAAAGGACAATAATAAGATCTTTCCGGAAAACGGGTTATATTTCCTGGAAGACCCGTTTTCCGGACATCACAAATTATTAAAGGCGCGAATGTTGTGTCTACCGATGTTTTAATGGAATTTCGCGAAAATTTTAGTCATGAGATCTGGTCGGTATAAGCTATCTGTTTTTTTAATGATCGCCGGGGCGTTACTGATGGTATTTTGCGGCAGCTGGGGGTTCCTGGTTCACCGGACGGTGAACCAGCTGGCCATTTATGAGCTGCCGGCCCCCATGAAGGCCTTTTTCTGGACGAACAGGGATTCGGTGGTCAGCCAGTCCATTCGTCCGGACGTACGTCGTAACACGGATCGTACGGAGTTCCCCCGCCATTTCATCGATCTGGAAGCCTATGGGGACTCAGCTGCCTGGAAGATGCCCATGAGCTTACCGGAGGCGGTCGGGCAATATACGCTGGATACCCTGCACAAGTATGGGTATGTTCCCTATGTGGTGCTGGAAGTGAAAGACAGGCTGACGGAAGCTTTTCGCAGAGGTGACAAGGACAGTATCCTGTATTATGCCATCGACTTGGGTCATTATATAGGGGACGCCAATGTGCCGCTGCATTCTTCCATCAACTATGACGGACAGCTCAGCGGACAACGGGGTATCCATGCCTTATGGGAAAGTACGGTGCCCGATCAGCTGATGGACGGATATAAATTAAGGGATGGGCATAAGGCCCAATACCTGTCCGATCCCGCAGCATCGGTCTGGGCGTCGGTGAGGCGTGCGCACGACTTGTTGCAGCAACTGTTTGAACAGGAGCGACAGGCTTCTGTTGGGGTACCTGACTCCGTGAAATATCGCGTGGAACATAGGTATGGAAGGGATATAAAAGTCTATACGCCGGCTTTTGGGAAAATTTATGGCGCCCGCCTGGGCTCGATGGTTAATGATCAGCTGTTGCGTTCCGCAGACCAGATCGCCGACTTTTGGTATACGGCGTGGGTGGATGCCGGCAGACCAGACCTGGATGTTTTATTATCTATACCTCTTACTAAGAAGGACAAAAAAGAATTACGATTGGAGTCAAAAGCTTACCGGAAGAACAGGCTGATCAAAAAACAGCTGTTGCTGGCCCGGAAGTATCCGGGGTGGGAATGATGATCTCAATCAATTTTGTCCGCCACACGTTCTCCGTCCATCGCGGCACTGACGATGCCGCCTGCATAGCCTGCTCCTTCTCCACAGGGGTACAGGTTGTTTATCTGGGGATGTTGCAGACTGTGAGGGTCCCGGGGAACCCTTACGGGTGAGGAGGTCCGGGACTCTGTGGCGACAAGGACGGCTTCATTGGTGAAGTAACCTTTCATCTTTTCTCCAAAGAGCGGGAAGGCTTGCCGGAGACTGTTTGATATAAAAGAAGGGAGCACCTGTTGCAAAGAGGCGGAGTGAACGCCCGGTACATAAGAACAGGAGGGCAGGCTGGAAGAAGTTTTCCCTGCTACGAAGTCCGCCATGCGTTGCGCGGGTGCAACGAATTTACCACCGCCATATTGAAATGCCTTACGTTCCACGCTCTGCTGAAAGTAGATGCCGGCCAGGGGGCCGTGTTTGCGAAAGGCGGAGAGGTCTTTTTCTTCCACACTTACGACGATGCCGGAGTTAGCGTAAGGGTTGTTGCGTTTGGAAGGCGACCATCCGTTGACCACGAGCTCATCCGGCGCAGTGGAAGCGGGGGCGATGATGCCTCCCGGACACATGCAAAAGGAAAAGACGCCTGCATGATCCACTTGCTGAACAAGGCTATAGCTTGCGGGAGGAAGGTAAGGGCTCCGGCTTAGTATCTCCCGGGAGTCACCAGTCCCCTTTTGGATAATCTTTGTTGGAGGCACATGGTATTGGATACGATCGATGAGGTACTGCGGATGCTCGACACGGACGCCCAACGCGAATGGTTTGGCTTCGATAAGGATCTTCTTTTGATGCAGAAGAAAAAAAATATCCCTGGCGGAATGTCCTGTGGCGAGGATGAAAGCGTCCGCATCAAAAATGTCGCCGTCGGATGTGACAACGTGTTTTACACGGTTGTTCTGTAGTATAAAATCTACAACTTTTTTTTCGAATAGGAATAGTCCTCCACAGTCTGTTATTTGTTGCCGCATGGCCTGGATGATCAGCGGAAGTTTATTGGTGCCGATATGGGGGTGCGTATCGATAAGGATATTTTCTTCCGCGCCGAATTGTACCAGCAGATGGAGGATACGTTGGATGTCGCCACGCTTATTACTGCGTGTATAGAGTTTGCCATCGCTGTAAGTGCCGGCGCCGCCTTCGCCAAAACAATAATTGCTCTCGGGATTCAGTACGCCTTCCTTGTTCAAAGAAGCGAGATCTCTTCTCCGGCTACGGACATCCTTGCCTCTTTCCAGCAGGATGGGGCGAATGCCTTTTTCCATTAGCTTGAATGCAGCAAACAGCCCGGCGGGGCCGGCGCCGATGATGACAACTTTTTTTTCTGCTCTTGACACATCGGGGAAGTTCAGGGGTTTGAACGCTCTCTCCTGGTAAGGCTCTTCGACAAATACATGGATAGTGAGGATAATATGAGGTTGTTTGCTTCGGGCATCGACAGATCGTCTCAGCAGGTGGAAGCCGGAGATAGCCTGGATGGAACGACCGATGGCCTTCGCCGCATATTCCCGAATGGTTTCCTCGCTTGCGGCTTCTTCGGGCAGCAATTTCAATTGTAGGGTTTGTTGCATAGTTAGGTATTTATCCTAAAGAAGACAAAGGTAATGCAATTGGTTCTGTCTGTATTAGATACGCAATCAACCTTGCCGATAAAAAATTCATTTGCCCCGATGAAAAAGTTTCGCAGAAAGTTTCGTAAATGTTTCACGGAAGACCCTTGTAGAATTTTTTAAAAAAAAGTACAAGATTGAAAAAGGCAATCAAATAATTTGTATCTTCAACTACTTCTCAAATAAACTCTACATATATGAAGAAAGGTTCGGTCACATCGAAGCTCTTGCATTCTTTCTTCGTAAAAAGTAAGTTTAATCAATTCCGGCAGGGTCTACTGCTGTACGCTGAATCCCACTATTGTCGACTGTTACCCCTCAAACGAGGAGTAGCACCCTTTAACCTTGTTGCACGGATGTGAATAAGTCTTAGTGAAGGTGTTCTTGTAAAGATTGAGAGATTCTTAAAACGCGCAGATATTATCTTTAGCCGGGAGTAATTATAAGCAGGCTGGATGTGAGTTTTATCGAAAATCGAATGTAAAAATCCTGCTAAGCTCAAACTGTATTCGAACCAAAAAAAAGAAGTGAATAAAAAATTTTTTATTTCATGAAAAGTTTTGATATTCGCCGCCCTGCGCAACTTTTTAAAATCCGGTTCCAATAAAATTTTTAAAAATACAATTCTTAAATCGGCATAAAAATTGGTTACTGTACAAATGGCAAAATCGTTCGAAAAAGTATGGAGCAGTTGCTTGGAAATAATCAAGGATATTGTAGAGTGGCAGCATTATAAAACATGGTTTGAGCCGATTAAGCCGGTGGAGTTGAAGAATAATATTTTGGTGATCCAGGTGCCCAGTCAGTTTTTTTATGAATATTTAGAGGAGCACTACGTAAATCTATTAGCCAAGACCCTGAGGCGCATTTTAGGAAAGGACGCAATGCTGGAATATCGGATCATGGTAGATAGTGGGAATCATCATAACAAACCTTTAACGATGGATGTGCCGGCACATGGTTACAAAACCTTTTCCAATAATGAAATGGATTTCCCTCTTATTATAAATAATCCCGTCAAGAATCCTTTTGTAATTCCGGGGTTGAAGAAAATGCAGATCGATGCACAGCTCAACCCGGTGTATACTTTTGATTCTTTTGTCGAGGGTGATTGCAACCGGGTAGCCCGTCGTGCAGGTAAGACGGTGGCGGAAAAACCCGGCGCCAATTCTTTCAACCCCCTGGTCATATATGGAGGTGTTGGGTTGGGCAAGACCCATCTGGCGCAAGCCATCGGCAACGAGGTAAAGCGGCTGCATCAAAATAAGGTGGTACTGTACGTAAGCTCGGAGAAGTTTATCAACCAGTTCATGGATCATAGCCGTAACAATGCGATCAATGATTTTATACATTTCTATCAGCTGGTGGATGTACTTATTATAGATGATGTACAGTTTTTCAACCGGGCCGAGAAATCACAGGACGCATTCTTTGCTATCTTCAACCACCTTCATCAATCGGGGAAGCAACTGATCCTTTCCTCGGACAAACCGCCAAAGGACCTTGATGGTCTGCAGGAAAGGTTGTTGAGCCGGTTTCGCTGGGGGCTGAGCGCTGACCTCCAGGTGCCTGATTATGAGGTACGTATCGATATCCTGGAAAGGAAGATGAAGAACGATGGTCTGGACATGCCCAAAGAGGTGGTGAAATACCTGGCATATAATATTAATAGTAACGTACGGGAATTAGAAGGGGCACTGATCTCACTTTTGGCACAATCTTCGCTCAATAAGAGGGAAATTGATCTTGAATTGGCCAAAAAAGTGCTCCGTAATTTCGTGAAAACTAGCAGCAAGGAGATCACTATCGAAACTATACAGCGAATGGTATGTGAGTATTTCGATGTGTCTTACGATAAATTACTGCAAAAAACCCGTAAGCGCGAGATCGTGCAGGCGAGGCAGATCACTATGTACCTGGCCAAAGCGTTTACCAAGAATTCCCTTAAAACCATCGGCGAGCATTTTGGCGGACGTGACCATACTACGGTGATCCATTCCTGCCAGACGGTGAAAGACCTGATGGATACGGACAGCCTGTTTCGCGAGAATGTAATGGAACTGCAGCAGAAAGTACAACTGGCCGCCATGTGATCCGCCCAACCGGGCAGATCCACCCCCACCCAACCCCAAATTATTGTTCAATACCAACATGAGCCCGCGCTGATTCTTCAGGGCGGGTTTTTAGCTTTTGGAGGGGGAAATGCCCCCGCTGGCACGGTTTATAAAAAAGTAAGGGGCATTTTGGGTGCATAGCGAATTAATCTTTATTTTTGCCTCCCCTTCAAATGAAGGTGGCAAAAGTCCCCCGGAGAGGTGCCTGAGTGGCCGAAAGGGCCGGTTTGCTAAACCGTTATACGAGCTTAAACTTGTATCGAGGGTTCGAATCCCTCCCTCTCCGCAACGAGGGACAGACCATCATCAAGATGATCTGTCCCTTTTTCATTTGCGCCTGGAGCCCGCTCCCAGTCTGCGATCGCCCGGAAATAAACATTCGTTTTTTCAGTTCGAAATACCTCTTTTTCCTTGTCGTAGAAAATTCCTTCCGGAAAGATGAGTTTTTGGAGTTCTTCCTTCAGGCCGATCGGGCTGGAATCCCACAGGGACGTGAGTTTCGTGCAGAGATCCAATATATCCCGGATGATCTCGCCTGGGTTCGAAATCCTTCCTTCGAGTTTGGCCAGTTCTTGCTGGATTTTGGTCAGTAGTTCTTGGTATTCCTTATAGAACCGATCGAAAGCTTCCTGGCTCATCTCCTCTTTGACGTAGTGTTTTTTCTCGATGGTATAGATGTCCTTCTTTACTTCGGTGAGCTGTGTATCCAAGGTCTTCCGCTGTTCCTCCTGTTCCTTGGTGGCTTCCTGGTAGGCATATTCCAGTTCATACTGGATAGCCGGGATATTCTCTTCTTTGACTACAAAGTTCCCCAATAGCTCGTGAAATTGTTCATGCAGCTTTTTGGCGCTCTTGTTACACCGGCAACCATTGGTCCGACACTTGTAATAATAAAGACCTTTCGATTTGACAAGATAGCCGGTGAAGGGTTGGCGACAATGGAAGCATTTGACGAACACTTTGAGCGGGAGATGGTCATCCTCTTTCTTATGAGGTACACCATAGCCGCCAGTGTTCTGGTGGATGTTGTTCACCTTTAGAAAGACCTCTTTCGAGATCAATGGTTCATGGGTGCCTTCCACGATCTTGCCGTCCAGCAGACCGTGATTGATGAGGCCGCAATAAAACGGCTTCGTGAAGATCTTGGTCAGTTGTTGCTTGTACATGGGTACACCCATGGCTCTTAGCCGTCCAATGATCTCTTCATTCTTCATGCCGGCAGCCTTCCATAGGAATGCCTTTCGGAGCTTCCGGCCGACTTCATTGATGACTAGCTTTCGTTCTCCATTGATCTTTACAGTATCATATCCTTGCGGTGGCTTAGAGGCCCAGACGCCTTTCTGGTACTGCTCTTTTAATCCAGCGACGGACCGCTGTCCGCGAATCTGATTATCATATTCGCTGAACAGGAGCTGGATGTTTTGATGCAAGGCCCCACTGGGATTGGAGGTATCGGTCGGTTGCGTGACGGCAAAGACGATGATCCCATACTTTTCGCGGAGATCGGTCGCCAGCTTAATGGCTGCTCCCCCGGTGCGACTAAAGCGATCAATGGTATAAACCAGGATATGGCTGATCCGACCTTTGTGCTTGCGAATATAATCCAGCATGCTTTGGAACTCTTTCCGGCCATCGGTCTTGGCGCTCTCGTAGGTGCCGCCGAAATAAGCGGCCACGGTCATGTGGTTGCGAAGGGCGTATTCTTCGATGGTCTTGCGTTGAGTCTCCAGGGACAGGTTCTTGTCTGCCTGTTCCTTGCTGGACACGCGAGTGTAGATCACCACTTCTTTGGTGATGATCTGTTTGGCGATCTTTTTAGGATGACGACCAAACTGGCTGAATGGGGCTAAGGTTGTCATGGTCATGCGGCTTTTGTATTCGTAATGGGTGGTATTTGATGAATAGCTGGGGCATCTGACTCAGCTACACTTAAATTTACAACATATTGATTATCAATGCAATAATTTGCTATTCGGCTGACTTCCAAGATAATGTGCACTAACTTCCGGGTAGTTTCAATTCGCTCGCTGGCTTCTTCGTCGGATAAATCAGGATTGCCGGTCAGTTCCCGAAACTTATCGGGAGTGAGCGGGTCTTTGCGGGGATTGATCGAGGGTTGTAGTGGCACACTAGATTTGTCTGGATCAGATGGCGTGGAGGGAGGAAGGGATTTCATAAAGTACGATTAAATGGTGAAAGGAACTGTACCTTCCATTAGAGGCGATACAGTTCCAAATTTTCATAGGACAGCAATTCTAATTCTCATCGTCCTCCTCTTCTTCCTCATAATTATCGACGACGCTTTCGATCTGATCAAAAGCTTTCCTTTCGTCCTTGTCATCCTTATCATAGGATATTTCCAGGAGGATGACGTCATCATCTTCGTCTGAGCCATTGACGGTGTTGGTGAGGCCAGTTTTTTCTAACATGGAAGCGACTTCGAGCATGGCTCCAACGGGAACTCTTAATTCCTCAACTTTTAGGGTGTACATAGTAGTACGGTTTTAAGATTAATAATAGATAACTGAACAAAGCTACGGTGAGTCAAAAACGCAATGTCCCATTTGGGACAGTTTGGGACACTTTGGGACCATTAAGGACACAATGGGACCGTTAGGGCATCGGAATCCATGGGAATCCAATGATTATTTTGTCTTGTCCTGCCTAGTCTTGTCCTTGTCGCTATTGAGTGACTACTAATCTACAACGACCGAAAAGCCTACTTTCATTTTTTCCCAATAAATCGCAATATTCTGCAAATGATGGCACCGAATGGACACAATCTTATTTTATCGTGGGACGCCTCCGGACAACACAAAACGTGCGGATCTTATTAGGGAAGGATACGGGAGGGATTGCGGAGGAATGGGGAAATTTAAGGAGGAAAAGGGAGCCATCGGCATTAGCCCCCTTTGTCCCGTTGAAGAGCCCCGTATGATCAAATTAATAGGGTACGGATCGTGAATGCGATAAAGCCTGCCTACTCTATCTCGATTATTTGTATCTGAATGGCAATCCTTACTACTTGCATGCCGTTAGAAGGGGGCACTACAAAGTCATGGAAACCTACATGGATATTATTGGGTATCGTCGTGGTCTTCTTAGTCTTGCTTTTCCCGGCACTTTTCTTTCGGTTGTTTTCATTGTGAAGAACCATAACAGGCAGTGAGGATGTTTCTTTTGAATTCATGATAGATTTTTTTTGACTTTATGAAGAAGATGTAAACGACTATGCCGAACCGCCTGCGAACAAATGGTAATGGTCTTAAATTCCGGGCAAGCGGCGATGAACATTTTCTCTTTCTTAGTGTCCTTGACAAAGGTGACGCCATGGAGGTTGCCTTTCTTAAGGCTTCGGATAAGATTTTCCTTTAAAGCTTCGTCCGTTAGCTCTTGGATTGGATAGCTCATCAATACCCTTTCCAGGTTATATCCATATTGGTCCCTAAATTGACGGACTTTGTAATTTTGGCAGTCAGGTGTTCGTTGGGTAAAATCCAATTGTATCCAGGCGCTGTATTTCTCTTCGTCCAAATTAGTAAGATTCTTATATACAGACCTACCCTCCAATAAATTGAAAGACTCTTTAAAAGTAACACCTGATCCTTTATGGATGTAAAATGTTTGTTGGAGGCGATATCCGGGATCATCCGGGTAGGTCAGGGAGGCATCATACCGAATAAAAAAATATTTTTCATCGTTCTCCGCCCGGCGAAAATGAAGCGTAGCTTCGACTTTGCTATCGTCGTCGAAATGTGCTTCCGTGGTTAACTGAAATTCCTTAGCCCCTCGTTCCATTTCTTCCTCCAGTTCTTCGTTAAATCTAGCTTCCCCGAATCCCAGGTATCGCAAATTTTCCTGAATGGATTCTATAAATTCCTTTTTCATAATATGCTGTATTAATAGGTGGACACATGGTTAAAAGCGCCGGTACTCCCTGGTACGGTTAATATCCTATCCTATCCTGATTTCCATAGGGTTCAGGTTTCCCGGCTGCCTTTTTATCTTTCTTTTGTAGGTTTTGTTGAAATGATTACTAGCCGATTGTTTTCCTGCAAGAGGGTGATCGAACATGCAGAATTAAATCCAAGTGCGTCAAAAAAATCATAAGGAATTTGCATAAGTGTAGCAGGCCTTATACTGTCACCGCCAATGGATAGGTCATACGTTGTTATGCAACTGATTGTCATTAAATTATTCTTCATACACTGTTATTGCTCTATAGATAAATCCTGGTAAATCATGCAGTCGATCACTACCCCATAAAAGTCGCTGGTAACAACCAGTAGGGTCGGCGTCACTTCCAGGGTGGCGGATTCGAGTTGGGCCAGCATGTCGGCTGGTATGCCCATGCTGGCAGCGGCCTGCTCAAGGGATAGCCGCCTATGCTCCCTCAGGGTTCTAAGATTCTTACCAATGAGGGCTGACAATACCTTGGATCGGTTTTCCCGGTACTGGCGGTTGCTTCGTTCTATATAGGCGGGATACCGCTCTTTCTTTTTGGGGAAAGAAAGAGTACGACCGGGTGAAAAACGGGTACGGATTAATCTCCATCGTTGCCAGTGGTCATCTATGACGGGGTACAAGAGGTAGCACAGGGGAAGGAGACAGCCCCATAATGACAACGTAACTACCAGCAAGCATATAGTAGCTTGTTCCACTTGTATAGTTTGATTGGTTAACAAAAGGGAATCGAGGACAATTCTTTCAGGAGGGCATTACCTTGATCAAACAGTTGATGGATATTTTTATTCGTCTTGTATGGCGGTTTCCAAAGCAGGTGCTGGTTGGTATTTAAAAAATCGAATTTGAAAATATACGAACCGGAAAGGGCCACAAGCTTGGAAATCGCGCTGCAATAAATGATACCATCTTTTTCAAAATCGTGAGCCATCCATACACTCACCCCATCGATATGGGCTATATAGGTTCGTAGTACAAAACGATCGAAGCGTTTCAGCGGACGGTAGTGGCGAACAAAACATCCAGCCACCTGCGGCTGTAGGTTCTTTATTCGAAGAACAGTTATCAAGTCCAGGTGATATGCAAGATCCATCCGCCCCAAATCCATAAAACAGTGATAGCGGTCATTACCCATGTAGCGGAGTACACAATCCCAGGGCATTACCCGGAAGGAAAGAACCGATTGTTTTGAAGTAAACATTGGCTTTCGTCGTAAAATGGCCTTTAGCCAAACAAATAAGAATCGAATCCGCATTCTCATAAGAAAGGGGTTTAAAAGTGAATAGAATGAGGGTAGATCAACACTGATCGCAACAGTTGTGACCAGCCACGCGCCTATACAAAACATGGCATGGCCATCATGGGCAGCGATTGCACCATGCACAGGCGACGTCAAGATTTAACCAAAGGAAGTCCGATGTAAGAGGGGGAAGGAAGAAAACATAAAGGGCGGACCCCGTCTTACCTCACAGAGGCACGGCCAAGCGCCCAGAGAAGATAAGCTGATAGGGGCCCACCCCATATGGTATAGAGCGGGCTGTCACTATCATCTCTTCTCGTTGAAAATTGGCCGTTTTCTGTGAGAGACTCATAGTGAAGTCCTTCAGATCATGAAGAACCTCAAAAATACTGTTTACCGGAGGCTTATAAAAGCGTCCGCGATAATGAATGCAAGATACAAAATTAGTTGATTGATTGTCAATGTATTATATTTGTATAATACACCAACAAAGGGTGTAAGCTACACCCTAGGCTATTGACAACCGTTATATACCTTACCCATGAGCGAAGTACACATCGGTCGAAACATCCGCGCCATCCGGCTCTTACAGGATATAAAACAGGGAGCCTTTGCCCAAAAGATGGGCATCGCGCAACAGAATGTGTCTAAATTGGAAGCGCAGAAAAAGGTATCTGCCCGTAAGCTGCAAGCAGCTGCCGAGGCATTAGGGGTGACAGTCGAGGCCATTGAGACGTTTAATGAGAAAACTGTTTTGCAAGCTGTCCCGGATCAACCAATGCCCCAGATAACTGCGCCGATAAAAGAGATCATTGCCTATTTTAAAGAGGAAATTGCCAAACGGGATGAACTGATTGATCAGCTACGTTCACAATTAGATAAGATTACATCGATCAGTTCAATGCTATAATTGAATACTAATACATCCAAGATTTTAGATAGTAACAGCTAAGTTGCTCGGATCGAAGTTTCCTTTCCCTATTTTTTTACCTGACAAACCGGGAACTATTTTTGTAATCGATAATGGCATGTAATAACTTCAGTTTTCCGATGATCTTATTTTTGAAAGCTCTTTGAAACCTGATCCGATTGCATTGGACAAGGGCGATTTCATAGGTGATGATGGCCTCTTCAAAATGACCGCTATTTTCATCTCTTAGCGCTTTTACATATAATCCGATGGGTATATTGCTCCTCCAATGGACGAAGGCACGCGCTAAAAAAACAATAAGAAAAATCAAAGCGATCAAAGAAAGAAAAATAATTATTAGGTATAGCATGACATAAAAGTTAGCAGATTGCAAATATAAAGGTACGGTTTTCGCATTCATATATGTTATATGGTTTTCCAAAGATCTTACGGGAATCACACATCCGAGACGGATTGAGCTCCCGGTCGGACTCCCAATAGAATGTGTGAATTGTATAACATTATACAAAATGATGTAGTGCTAAAGTCAACTAACATCTGTTAACTTTGAGGTGGACTTTTTTAGCCATATCGGCGGATTCAGTCTGCATAAATGCAAAAAAGTGAATTTGATGGACTATGTACTGCAGGCTCCTTCATATGGATGGAAGGACCCGGAAGGGCGCCTGATCATTCCCACTGTCCATCAGCTATTGAAAGAGTTCTGGTTCCGGCTGAACATTTTTAGGACTAAAAAGAATTGGCTGAGTTTCTTCAGCTGGGTCAGGGTGCTGCTACTGATCCCCTGTCTCGTTATCTTCTTCCTACATTATTTCAACTTTTACCTACTAGGGATTGCTTTTATCTATAGCATGATAGTCATGGGCACACACGGCACTATCTGGTATCACCGGTATTGCACACATCACGCATATACGTTCAGGAACAAGTTCTGGCGGTTTATCACCCGAAATCTGACTATCAATATGATACCTGAAGAAATTTATGTCATTTCCCATCACGTTCATCATGCCAAGCCGGATCAACCTGGGGACCCATATAATGCGGGCGCTGGATTTTTATACTGTTTTCTTGCAGATGTCAATCACCAAACGATTTCCAGTCATTTAACAGCAGAAGAATACGCCCGCGTTGTACGGATGATGGGACATACCGGCATCAAACCGAACACCTATACACAGTATAAAAAATGGGGATCTGTCGCGGGACCCGTGTGGTCTTTGGGTGGATGGATCCTTAACTGGGCGTTTTGGGGTGCGGTATTTTACCTGATCGGAGGGTTTGCCCTCGCCTTTGCTTTGTTCGGAGCTGCCGGTTTTTGGGCCATAGGGGTCCGTACTTTCAATTATGAGGGGCACGGAAAGGGAAAAGATAAGCGCAGAGAAGGTGTCGACTTTAACAGGGGCGATCTTTCCATCAATCAGTTATGGCCAGGATACGTTGCCGGTGAGTGGCACAATAATCATCATCTTTTTCCGTCGAGCGCCCGCAGTGGCTTTTTAAGCTATCAACTGGACTTGGCGTGGTATTATATCAAACTCCTGAAAACCCTTGGCGCCGTTAGCAGCTATCACGACTCCAAAAAGATTTTTCTCTTGCAATACCAGGAGCCTTATTTCAAGAACAAAAAGGTAGCGCAGGCGATAAAAGAATCAGGATAATGCACAAAAAAAATGCAAAATTTCGGGGTCGTCATCTTTATATTAGCTATTTTGATCAGCTTATCTACTGTTACTGATAAGCTAAGGCTCCCTTATCCCGTTCTTCTTGTGCTTGCAGGAATACTGATCGGTGTTATACCCCACCTGCCCCAACTGACCCTGGATCCGGAGTTGATCTTCCTTGTTTTTTTACCTCCATTGCTTTATGATGCAGCAACACATGCCTCTTGGCATGAATTCAAAACCAATATCCGGCCCATTTCAGCCTTGGGAATTAGTCTTGTCTTTTTTACGATGACCGCCGTTGCCCTCACAGCTCATTATTTTATTCCTATGTTCAGTTGGCCACTTGCTTTTCTCCTTGGGGCCATTGTTTCGCCGCCCGATGCTACAGCGGCAACCGGCATCATCAAAGGGCTTGGTCTTAATAAACAGGTGATTAGCATTTTAGAAGGAGAAAGTCTCCTTAACGACGCATCTGCTTTAATTGCATATCGTTATGCGCTTATAGCTGCCACTACGGGGAATTTCCTGTTTTGGCAGGCCGGCCTGCAGTTTTTGCTGGTTGCTGGGGGAGGGATTTTTGTCGGCGTTATAGCAGGCTATGGGTTAACTGTCTTACATAAAAGGATCAACAACCATCCGCTAGTCGAAACCAGTCTTACCTTGTTGACACCGTTCCTTTCCTTTCTACTGGGGGAATTGGTGCATACCTCTGGTATCCTGGCAGTTGTAAGTACCGGTCTGTTCATATCGCGGCGTTCTCCCGAAATCTTCTCTTACCAGACCAGGATACAGTCACGGGTCGTATGGGACAACCTGATATTCCTGTTGAACGGCTTTATCTTCATCCTTATTGGCCTTCAACTACCGGGTGTTCTAAAACAACTGACAAATTACAGATTACCGACGCTCATAGGATATGGCTTACTGATCAGTCTGACCACGATCTTCGTCCGCATCTTATGGGTCTTCGGTAGCGCCTGGTCATTCCAATACTATAATCAGAGAAAAACAAAGAAAAACCTGCAGCCGGCCACTAAGAAAGCCGATCCCACGTGGAAAAACGTATTGATTGTGGCATGGACAGGAACAAGAGGGATGATCTCTATGGCAACGGCCCTTGCGTTACCGCTGACACTTTATAATGGAACGCCCTTTCCGGAACGCCACCTGATCATATTTGTCTGCTTTGTCGTGATATTCATCACCTTGGTAGTTCAAGGGTATTCTCTCCCTTTGCTGACCCGGCTCCTTGGAATAAAAGCATCAGACCACCAGGACAAAGAAGAAAAACAGCTCCAATTATACCTTGTCAGAAGCACGTTGCATTTCCTGGATAAAGAATTCGGGCAAAAACTGGAAAGTCACGTCAGAAATACCTTGAAAATAGAATATGATCAACTTGCCGAAAAATTGGCAAATGAAATAGCAACACTCAAACGAAACGAAAAAAGAAGAGAGCAGGCTCCGATAAGGACGCTTACTGACATACAAAAAGCTCAGACAGAAATCGGCCTGTTTCAACGCAAGATACTCTTGCGGCTTCATAAGGACGGCAATATCAGCAACGAGGTCATAAGACAGGTAGAGAGAGAAATGGACATCGATGAATTAAAGTTCCAGCAATTGCTGCCTAAGGATGCCGAATAGAAAACGGATTTACACTAAATGTGTGAATTATGTAGTAAAGATCAATTTTCATATAGTGTTTATGAAACATAGGCTCCCTAACTTCGTTGAGGTTTTTTAGAGGCTTTGAATTATAATGGCGGGATCATATCCCGGCCCTTTTTTCATTCTCGTTTTTTATGCCGGCAATAACCTTCAATAATAGCAATAACTCATTCTTTCAATCTGTCAGAAAGTCGGTGGATAGTTACTTCAGGGAAAAAAAACTGAAAAAGACAGGAAACTGGAAACTATATTTAAAAGCATGGGTTCTAATTCCAAGCAGCCTTGCCATTTACTTTTATCTCTTGTCGGGACATTACAGCTGGATGTTAGGTATACTGGCATCGACACTCTTAGGGCTTGCACTTGTATGCATAGCTTTTAATATTATGCATGACGCCTGCCACAACAGCTACTCAGAAAAAAAATGGATGAACAGTATAATGGGGTTGACTATGAATGCGCTTGGCAGCAATGCTTTTATCTGGAAGATCAAACATAACATCATACACCATACTTTTACCAACATCGATGGGATCGATGATGATATTGCTAATGGTCCTTTATTGAGGCAGTGTATCACCCAGAAATGGATGCCGATCCACCGCTTCCAGTTCCTCTATATGTTTGTCCTTTATGCTATCAGTACCTTATCTTGGATGCTGGGTTCTGATTTTATCAGATACTTTACTAAAAAAATTCATACTTCTCCGATCAAAATGATCAGTTTTAAGCAGCATGTTATATTTTGGACCAGTAAGCTGCTGTACGTATTGTTCTATGTTCTGGTGCCCATTTATTTTGTAGGTTGGCAATCATGGCTGGTTGGATTTTTGGTAATTCATTTAACAATGGGTTTGTCCTTATCGGTAGTATTTCAGTTGGCGCATGTAGTAGAAAAGACCGCTTTCAACGCAGCAGAAGGACCACATAAAGTAATAGATTCCGAATGGGCGATCCATGAAATAAGAACTACCGCCGACTTTGCTCCCCGGAACAAGATAATTTCCTGGCTGGTGGGTGGCCTGAATTTTCAGATAGAGCATCACCTTTTCCCCCAGATCAGCCATATACACTATTTCGCCTTAAGCGAAATAGTGCAACGACAATGCGAGCTTTTCGGCCTCCCCTATAATTGCTATTCGTCTGCAAGAAAAGCGTTTTATTCGCATGTACGGCTGATGAAAAGATTAGGGAACAAATATTGTTTATCCATATGACACTTCGTGCGTCTGTCTGTTCATGGATGCTGTGTCGTGTCGACCAGAGGTATTGGCATAGTGCCTGGTATAAAAATTGGTGCCGGATAGTATGCACTCAGTTTAGCTTGTGCAACGGCAATTTTACTTTTAAGATCCATTATATTTTTATTCAGGTCGTCCAATCTCCTGGATTCTTTCCTCGACTTACCGGCGTCACTTTTCGCATCTCCTGCTTTGCTATTGGCATTTCTGGCCAATTTTTTGTCGTCAGGATCAGCGTTTAGCTTTTCTGCCGCTCTAACGTTATCGCCTGCTGAATTTTGTGCATTCACAGCAGCAGTTTGTTTGTTCCTGGTTCTTTGATCGACCATATTTTGCAGCTTCCCAAGCTTAAGCTGGTCCTGGCTGATTTGCGAAACGAGCTCGAGCGAATCAATGTTGGCTTTTTGAGCTGAAACCGAAGTGCACAAAAACAACAAGCCAAACGGGAGTGAATACAATACTTTTTTCATAATTTTTTTTTAGAATGATACAATGCTTTTCTAACCGCAGAATTAGCTTTAATACAGGTCTTTAAAAATTGTTCCTGACCAATTATTAGAAGGGATGTAAAAGAAAACTTGAGCGGGATAGTTACTCTTCGTGAGAAGACCCAATAAAGGTAACATCATTTTACAAATAAAGTATTATATTTTTTATATTAATACTTACATAATTCACACATAAACATTCCGTACGAAAATACCAATCGTAACATGTGTGAATCATGTAAGGAGTTTTTAAAATATTGTAATAGGCATGAATAAAAGATTATTCATCTTTATGGAGTGCCTTAATCGTACAAATTAATCCGAAGAAAATGGAAAATAAAGTGCATCCGGAAAATTCAGAATTGGAAAAGTCCAGGTCGCATATTATCGTGGAGATCATTGAATATGTGTCTAACTCAGTGGTGAGCAAAACTATTATAAAAAAATCAACAGGAAATATAAGCGTAATGTCCTTTGACAGCGGAGAAGGATTGACTGAAAAAACGTCTCCCTTTGACTCCTTTGCGCAGATCATTGAAGGCAGGGCGGATATTGTTATTGAGAATAGTTCTCACCTATTAGAAACGGGGATGGGGATTATAATCCCTGCACATGCTCCTAATTACATAAAACCAAATGGCCGATTTAAAATGATTTTGACAATTATCAAAAGCGGGTACGAATAAATACTTTTCAAGCTAAAATCACCACAATGAATAAAAACGCCTTCACCCAAAGTGGACGTCATTTTAAGTCCAATTTCATTAAACTGCCAGCGTCTTTTTCGACGATGAATAGTGCACCAAACGGGCCAACAGGCTATTACTCTGCTCTTGTACATGAGGTAAGAAACCCGTTGTGTAATATTACTTTGGCATATGATGTGCTAAAGCTAACTAACCTTGATGATGAACAGAGAGCATGCCTTAATATTATATTGAGAGGATCGGAACGGATCAAGGACCTGGTAAACGTTCTTTTGAAACTTGAAAGAATTGAATCGATCAAATACGATCTTTATTCCTTACAGCAATTACTGGAAGATGTTTTAATCATTGCAAGGGATAGGATCTTACTCAGAAACATTGAAGTCTCCAGGGAGTATGCTGCACCGCACTATAAAGTATCACTGGATATAGAGAAAATGAAAATTGCATTAATCAATCTCGTAAATAATGCGATTGATGCCATGCCTTCGAAAGGAGGAGAGTTAAAGGTGGTTACAAGATCAGTTGGGCAACTAAGCTTTGTTGAAATTCGAGACAATGGCATAGGCATTAGTAAGGACAATCTAAAGAGGATCTTTGAGGCGTATTTCACCAATAAACCGGGTGGGATGGGGTTGGGATTATCTACAACACTCGATATTCTCAGTGCGAACCATGCCAAAGTAGATGTTCAATCCGTGGAAGGAGTAGGAACGAGTTTTATACTTTCATTCGACAGGAGGCTATAGTCCATATACTAGTTTACAAGTCTTCCAACATCGAGCGCCTCTTGTCTTTGAGCTTTTTAAAATGAGAAGGGGTCAGACCAGTGGACTTCTTAAACTGGGTGCAGAGATGCGCCACACTACTATAGTGCATCTTGAAGGCAATCTCAGTAAGCGTTAGCTCATTGTAGACAAGAAATTCCTTCACGCGCTCTATCTTATGTGAAATAAAGAATTTTTCGATAGTAATACCCTGTACCTCCGAAAACAGATTGGCGAGATATGTATAATCGTAATCTAGTTTTTGACTCAAATAATCGGATAAATTGATGGCCAGCGGCTCTTCGGAATAATGCACCAATTCAATAATGACAGTTTTAATTTTCTGGATCAATACACTTTTCTTATCATCCATCAATTCAAGCCCATACTTTAACAGTCCTTGCTTAATCTGTCCACGCTGGGCTGGTGAGATATTTTCCTCAATATCCGCTTCTCCTAATTCAACAGAAGTATATTTCAAGCCTAATCTTGTCAGTTCGTCTTTTACCACCATTTTGCAGCGGATGCAGACCATATTTTTAATATAGAGCTTCAAAGAGAAAAATATTAAAGAGCGGCAGTATTCGGAGAACTGGAAAGAATTAGCTTGTCAAATGAAAGGTAGCAAATTTTAGTCATACTGCAATTATTACTCTATTGTCATTTTGAGGGAAGGCTTATATTGTCCATGGTAGAAAATAAATGGGGCCAGAATAGAAATTCAGCCCCTTTATTAAAATCCAATATCCTATGAAAAACCTGAGCAAAGATCGGGCTTTACATGGCTGCAACATTACAGGGTTATCCTCAGTCATTATATATTTCACACATTTAAAGAACCGCGGCTACTTAACAGGCTTCGCATTCCGGTCTCCACGTCTTTTAGTGTCAGGTGTGTGTCTTATCCGCCCTCTCCGCAAAATCATGGGAATTCAACAGAATCCACGGAAATCATCAAAAAGCCTTCAGACAATATTTTCTGAAGGCTTTTCTATTTAAGATTCTAACCCAATGATACATGACCCTTAATGTGCGCCTGTAACTTTTAATGGCTGTTTTTATGTTTATGGTAGATAAATTCCAAATCACTACTGCACATATGATCTTTTTTTTGTGCTAAATTCTGCAAGAAAATCAACTTCAAGTTTGCTAGTAAATTTTCCCTCCAGGAAAGTAAAAGAGCTTTCAAATAGTCCTGATCCAGGTGCCAGTCATAAGCTTGCTTTGATTTATAAAACGCAAAGAGTACGAGTGTATTGGACATTTCGGCTTTGGTAGTCAATGTAAAGGTCTCACAACCTTCCTCGCCTTGAATAATATTCCTGGTTTCGCGAGCGTAAGCAAGACAGTATCGATAAATTCGGGTTGTACCGTCATTTTTACAAGGGTAATGATCTTGTTGTTTTTCATTTTGTTTTAAATTAACATTAAACGGGACCGGAAGTCCAACGATACGCCCGGGCACGGAAATTCCTACCACTTACTTATGAAGTTTCTGATTAAACCGCTTCGTAGTCATGTAGAAAGTCGTTGATTTTCAATAAATCTCTAATGAAAATGTTCGAAAAGTGTCCCCTCCAGTCCGCCAGCCCAAAATCAACACTACCCTCGCCAATAGGCGAGGGTTATTTTTTGGCCGCGAGCGCGATGCGAACTTGTTCGTGAGAGCGTGAGCGGACAAAAAATGCCGCACGAAGTGCGGTAGTGTTGATTTTGGGCTGAAGCCCCCCACCGGGATCACCGGAGGCGGCCGTCCAGGGCGCGGAGGTAATCCTTCTCTCTCCGCAGAAATTCACGAAAATTGCCCTCAAGTTATTACATTTGAGGGCTTTCTTTTTGTCCAAATTTTTCCAAACCCTTTTCGCGTCCTTCTCTAACCAGGTAGTTTCCAACCAATAAGGGTTCGAATCCCCTCGCCGATGAATTGCTTTTTTAAAAACAAACCAATGTCTACCAAAAAGAAAACTGAATCAATAAATCCCAAACGCGAGCAACTTACGCCGGAGAAGTTAAGGGAACTCTCTGGACTGAATTTATCGGATGAACAGGCGAAAGATGTTATTTGGTCTTTGACTAAATACGCACAGATTATATACGGTTATTCCGTACAGCAAGAACAAGTAAATAAGTGTCAGAATGAATCAGGAACCGGATCGGAAGAATAGCGGATAAATTATTCAAAGTCCACTGTAATCTTTGTTCCTGCCCTCAATGTTTGTAAATCCTACTTGGTAATAAAACTCCATAGAGACTGAAACCGATGCCAATACTAAATTTGCAAAAAGGGTGTTTTTACTGGCCGTCGATTAATGAATAACAGGTATTTTCGAAGATCGTTCATCCTAGCATATTAGATTTTTTCACACTCAACCGCCACCTCATGTTACATTCATACAACCCAGAGAATGAAAAGCTCACGCAGTTTGCTGTTTTATTAGATCGAGCAGCAAAAGGAGAGGCGAACTATGCAACTGTCGTCAATGACATCATTCACGAGACGCACCAGTTTGCAACTGGAGAAAAAACACTTTATGATATTAGCCGGGATCACACGAATATCATTTTGCTGTTGTCAGACGCTGATAAGGATTATTTCGAGCATCTAGCCGACGATCCTAACAAATATGGCCCTCAAACCTATAAGCGGGTTCTCTCACTGATCAAACCAAGTCAAACCCCTACTGTTTAATAATTTCAAGAAACGATTGCATGCAGCCAAAATTACTAGAATTGCATTTCTCGCAATTGCAGACCGAATGGAGTACTTCGAAATACAATAATTATTCCGACGATAGAAAAAACATATATCACGCAAAACTGGCCACTATCATAGAAGGGCTCGGCAAAGAAGATTTTGCGACTCTGGATGATTCCCAGATTCAGGAAAGATACTGGGTGATATTTTTCGTTTTTAAGAGCTTGGAATTCTTGAATCACAGCACGAGATCTACCATTCCTTTTGAAATGGTATATGTGCTAGAGGTAGCACTAAAAGAATGGTCGCCAGCCAATGACTATATTATCGTCACTTCGCTCACAAATGGTATGAATGAATTCAGCTTTGACGGTTCTCTAAGCTTTTACCCATTCATATACAAGTATATAGAAAATTTATATGGCGTATATTTCGATTACAAATTGGTACAGATCAATTTGCCGGAGAGTACTTCCAGAGATTATTTGGCTAATGTGGTCCTGTATCACGAACTAGGGCATTTTATAGAAAAGAAATTTGCTATTACCCGGGTTATTTATAAGGAACTACTGGCTGCTGTGAGACGTGCTAGCGATCCAGCTGAGATAAATAATATATATCGATTTTTTCCTTATTTACGGTTGCCTGCCAAAGTGGACGAGTTCGAAAATGACTATCAAGAATACAATCAGCTATCCATGCACATTAGCGAGTATTTTTGCGATCTATTTGCCAGCCAATATGTTAAAGATTGTTCGAATTTTTATCTGGAATATGTTACCCTGAATCAAGCTGTTGAGAGTTCCACACATCCTTCCACGATTAATCGGATTATTTTTATTAATGAGTACTTGGATAACAAAGGCGGCTTTGTATTAAGCGAATACAAACGAATTGTCAAACGAATTACAGGTATGGAAATTGGCTATAAGGGCAAAGACTTTAGCACGTCCAATTTTGAAAGCCTGATACCCGTTGAAGTAAAGGAACTCAGCGAACTTCACGGGTTATTTCATTACGGCTGGAAAGTTTGGTTAGGGGAGTGGGAGAATATCCGGCAAAAGGCAGAGATCCAATTCACCCTCTCCAATGCCGATGTCTATGCGATTATCAACAACCTAATTGAGAAGTCGATTGGAAATTTCATTGTTAAAAACGAGTGGGAACTTGTAAAAGCATAAAGCTATGAACCTGGTAAAGGCAGATATAGACCAACTGATACAGCAAGGCAAATTGACCATAAGCCCTTTGCTCGATGCAAAGCAAATAGGTGATATGGTCATCGATTTTCGGTTGGGCACTGATTTTTTGGTCGCTATTGATGGCAGCAACCCTTTTATTGATGCCTCTTTAAATAATAATGACAAATTCCCGATCAAAAATTCGTTCCAGGAAACAAGAAGAAAGTTGGGCGAGACCTTTCTTTTTCATCCGCATCAGACGGTTCTTGCTAGTTCCCTGGAATATGTCAAGCTGCCTAAAGACGTTTATGTGGAATTAACCATGCGTAGTTCTTATCTGCGGCTGGGGCTTTCACTCGCCTCAATTGTACAGCCAGGATATTGCGGATGCTTTTCAATTGAGTTGACCAATGTGAACAAGATACCCGTAAATCTCACGGTTGGGGCGCCGATAATGCAAGCCCGACTGTTCAAAATCAGCGTTGAATCGAATTATTTTTCCAAACGAAGAAAGTATATGTGTCAGGTAAGACCGCTCATCTCGGCAGTAGCAACGGATGGTGACTTCGCTCATTTGCACGAAATCTGGAAGCAGAATAATTATCAAACTTGATCCTTGCTAACGCGCAGTTGTCAGAATCAGGTCAATTTTACTGGATTGCTTTTCGCCGGCTGGAAAAAGAAATACGAGCCCGTTGTAATGGTTATTAAAAAACTGGTAGTGAAAGCATTGATTCCCGTTACCGGTTCCAATCTCCACGGTTCCGGGAATGATACCCTTCCGATTGGAATAATAGTCTTTTGCAAAACTCCACTCGAGCCCAAACAATTCGGGCCATTCAATGTCACCAAAGGTCGTGAGGAATCGTGAAGAAGCAAAAAAATTGCGTTTGGGAAATCCGGGAATGGACTGAATGGGGGATGCTTTATCCAGTACAAGCAACGCGCATCTTTTTGGAGATTGTTCAATATATTTTCTCAGGGTTGCATGCAGGGAGGCACCAAAGCGTTTGGATAAGGCTACTGCCGCGTCGATGCCCAAATGTAGTTTTTTTAGCTCGCTAAAAAAGATTTCATGTTGAAAGAGCGTGACAGAGGCGAAATAATTCGCCTCCTGTTCAAATTCCTCGATGGCATGCTGACTGAGAGAATCGTCATCATCTTCGAGAACCTCGTAAATGGTCTGTTGCCAGGGTAGTACACCGTGGCCTGTTTCATGCAACTTGACAAAATTTCTCCGCGTCGGTAACTGTGAAAGATCCAAGTAGATAGTTTTCCTCGAGCGGTCAAAAAGACCCCTGAGTTTTCCCAGCGCACGGAACAAGGCTTCCGGAGCTTGTTGTAAGTAGCCTTCGTGTACCTTTGAAATATCAATCTGCTTGTTGATTACTAATTCCGTAAAATCAACGATTTTGCCAACAGGCGTAGGCAGTATCCCCCAGGCACGACTTCCTTTTAGAATAGCCTGTGAAATCTTGTCGATATCGCCGGCGGAAGGAAGCTCGGTCATCTTTTTCCGCTGAATCGTAAGAACTTTAGATATTCCAGCAATGCCTGCTCTTCTTCACTGTTCAATTTTTCAGCCGACAAAGCGGCAGTATTCAGCAACTGGCTTTTTTGGGGCGACGCCGATTCGATGATACCCGCAGCGTAAAGAAGGCTATCAAGTTCCACCTGGTACAAGCTAGCTAGCTTATACAGAACATTGGCTGACGGTTTCTTGATCTTGTCGTTCTCCAATTGGCTCAGATAGGCATTAGAGATGCCTGTTGCTTCTTCAACCTGTCGCAACGTGAGGGACATTATTTCCCGGGAGTCCTTTAATGTTTTTCCGAGAGATTTCATACAAGTGAATGTTATACAATTTGTTGTGATTTCAAAGTTAAGATATTTTGCTCAGTCAAACAAACTTTGCTAAGTATTTAAATAATTTTAACAAGCAATGCTTGATAGATTTAGATTTTTTATGTACCTTTGAGTATCTAAACACAATTCATATGTCACAGGCTAAATTCGAATTTTTTGTAGAAGACATTAAATATCAATGGGATTCGCAGTACATCACAGGCGCGGAAATCAGGGCGTTGGCTCATTTAGAGGGACCGGAAGAGCTATTTCTTTCGGTGGTAGAGCCTTGGGATGACAAACCGATCGCAGCAGATGAAAAAGTTGATTTGGGCAGAGGAACGCAACGCCTCTACCTTAAAAAAAAGCTAACCATTACGATTAATAAGGTATCCTTCGAGTGGGGGCAGGAGTATATCACCCTCGAGCAGATCAGAGAACTGGGCAAGATTGCTCAGGACCACGAAATCTTTTTGGAAATAGCAAGACCCGGAGAAGACGAGCTCGTGACAGCTGGCAAACCGATTAATGTCGCCTTGCGCGGTACGGAGCACTTCCACGACCGGCCTAGGGAGATAATTATTATTGTAAATGGCACACCTAAAAAATGGGACAAGGACAAGATAACCTTTCGCGAAGTAATCATACTAGCCTTCGACATCTATATCGATCGCCCCACTATGGTGTATACCGTTGCCTATGAAGACGGACCGCATCAAAATCCGGAAGGATCAATGGTTAGGGACTCGGTAGTTTTTGTAAAGAATAAAATGATCTTTCATGCAACAGCAACTGATAAATCTTAGCCCCGATCTAAAAAGACTACAGGACGAAGGATACGATTTGGATGTCAGTACCGGACAATTCCTGCTGGTCCGCCATATTCCCTATGTTACGCTATCCAGACAGGTCAAATTGGGGACCATTGTCTGCACGCTAACGTTGGCCAGTCCAACCCGCACGGCGGCGCCGCCGGATCATACCGTCTATTTTTGCGGCGAGATCCCGTGCGAAGCCGGTGGCCTTCCCTTGAATGCAATCATCAATAACAGCAACCGGCAGCAATTGCGTCCTGGCCTATTTGTAGACCATTATTTTTCCAGTAAACCAGCATCCGGCCGTTACGATAGTTACTACGACAAGATCAGGACCTATGCGGAGATACTCTGCTCACAGGCCCGGGTGATCGATAATCAGGCTACTTGCCGGCCCAATAAGGTTAAAACCATATAATATGGACCAATCAGTATTTAAATATCCGGATACCAATTCCGCACGGGCGAACATTGAGATGCTGAATCGCAAGTTTGAGAACCAGAAGATTGCGATCATCGGGTTAGGGGGCACCGGGTCCTATATTCTCGATCTGGTAGCGAAAACACCTGTGACTGAAATTCATCTTTATGACGACGACTGGCTGCTGCTCCACAACGCCTTTCGAGCGCCTGGAGCAGTGGATGGGAAAATACTAGATAGCGTGAATGGGGTAAAAAAAATAGATTATTATTTTGATCTATATTCTCGATTGCATACAGGGATCATCAAACATGACAAACGCGTGACCGAGGCGAACATATCTGAGTTGGCCGATTTTACCTTTGCATTTATCAGTGTAGATAGCAATGCAGCCCGCTCCGTGATAACAAAGGGATTGATGGAAATCGGTGTCCCCTTTGCCGACGTTGGCCTCGGCGTGAACAAGGCGAATGATTGTTTGATCGCTACCCTGCGGGTTACCGTCGGATCGGCGCAAAAAAACGATCATCTTTCCTACCGGATCGGCAACGAAGAATGGGACAAAAATGAGTATGCTACGAATATTCAGATCGCCGACCTGAATTGCATGAATGCGGTCCTGGCGGTCATTAAATGGAAAAAGCTTCTCGGATTTTACCAAGACTTGAAAGCGGAGAATAACATCCTCTATTTACTGAATACCAATAAACTACTAAATGAAGACCATACGCCATAAATTTGTTGAATTCATTCCGGAACAACTGGAGGAAGGGATTCTTTATATAACCGTTGAATACCGGACTGCGGTACATAGATGTGTTTGCGGCTGTGGGAACAAGGTGGTTACCCCACTGTCACCAACCGACTGGAAGATGATTTTTGACGGAAAGACTGTTTCATTATACCCATCTATTGGCAATTGGAGTTTTGACTGCAAATCTCATTACTTTATCACACGTAACGAAATTCGGCATTGTGCGCCGTGGACGAAGGAGGCGGCTGAAAGAGGTAGAAAAAAATCCAACAAATTGAAGAAAAAGCCTTTTGCCAAATTAGTCGGCAACTTTTCTAAGAAGAAAGATAGAAAATGATGTACTGACAGAAGGTAAGGTTAATGTGTAAAAGATAGTATTTGATCGGACAACGAGGGATTTTTTAGTTTTATAGGGTCAGGATATATTTAAGCTGCTGGGGGAAGATGGCCCAGCATCTTCTGTCTCGCTAAGATAGCAGATTCGTCAAAAGTTTCCATAGGCGTTTTGCCAAAACAATACTTTCCGCTGTGTGACCGCTGGTTATTGTAGTAGTCCATCCATTGATCAAGATCATCCTGTAAGGCAACCAAACTGTTGTATAACTTCTTGCGGAAGGCAACAGCATAAAACTCCTCTTGCATGGTTCGGTGCAGGCGCTCACAGATGCCGTTAGTTTGAGGATGGCGGACCTGGGTCTTGCTGTGCTCGATCCCTTCGATAGCCAGGTACAGCTCGTACTCATGATGTTCTGGCTTTCCCTTGTATTCCGTACCCCGATCCGTTAGGATCCGTAGCAAGGGTATTTGATGCTCTTCAAAGAATGGCAGGACACGGTCGTTGAGGATATCTGCCGAGGTAATAGCATGTTTCGTCTCATAGAGTTTGGCAAAAGCCACCCGGCTGTAGGTGTCGATAAAGGTCTGCTGGTAAATACGGCCCACGCCTTGATATTGCCAACATAGTAGGTATCCTGTGAGCCCAAGTATCCAGGATGTTCTGTCTCGATCTCGCCAAAGGATTCCCGGCGTTCCTTCTTCCGTTCCAAGGCCATCAGTTGGGCTTCGGTGAGGATAAGACCTTCCTCCGCTATTCGGGCTTCTAAATGCTTCAGACGCTTATCGAACACCTCCAGGTCATGCCGTTGCCAGACGCTCCGAACGCCACCGGCAGAGATAAAAACACCCTGCTTGCGGAGTTCATTGCTGGCCCGGGACTGACCATAGGCGGGATAGTCAAACGCCATCTTTACAACGGCTTCCTCCACCGTCGGTTCGACCCTGTTCTTCATTATAGGCTTCCTTCTGCTAACTTCCTGTAGAGCAGTCTCTCCGCCAGTGTCGTACAGTTCTTTGATCCGGTAAAAACTATCTCGGCTATAACCGATCACTCTGCATGCCTGGGAGACATTGCCTAAATGTTCTGCTAAATTCAGCAGTCCTAACTTGCTTTTGATTAACTTAGATTCTTGATTCATGATCTGACATTTTGGGGGTTGATTTGATAGTGTGGTAACTTAAAGTTAACCCCCTATTGTCAGATCAAATCTTAACTTCTACAGTTAATGGCTAAATATCATGATTTATCTGATATGTTGTAAATATTCGAGTTGAAAGCCGCTGTATCGTAGAGTCGTCGAATCGAGATTTTACCGTTCGAAGGTGATGCAATAGATCAATGATGTCATTATCGTCTTTCACAATTAGATATCGAATGTCGTCCGGCTCAAAACGTAGTCGATGGTTTTCGATAGCTTTATTTCGAGTCGATTTCTTCGACCTAGTATCGATTTCTGTTATAGGTAAAAAGGCAAAAATATCAGGGCTTTTCAAGGGAGGCACATATCGCCACTCCTTTTCATCAGCGAATCGGTAATTATTGCTTACGAGTTTCCCTCTTCTTTTTAGAGGTCCTTCATAATTTTTGATATAACGATATAAATTCAGCAGATTATTGTAGTGCCCGATCATATCATCGGCTCTCTCTATATCCGATATTTGGTCTAGGCGGACATACAAATTGTTAAGTGCCAGCATGAGATTTCCTATCAACTCGCACTGTTTATTGATATAAAGCACTGGATTTAATCCATTCCGGTTTGCCCATTCTTTTGTCAGCCCGATCCCATAGCTGCCATAATTCTTAATGTGACTTTTAATGTCGTGTAGCTTAACATCACAGAATGAAACCATAGGCACCCCTAACTCTCGTTTGGTTTCGGTTCCGTAAATTGCTTCCCGCGCGTACGAAACTTTGAATGTTTCCGAAAGTATTGAGTAGAGTGTTTTCTTTCTTTTTGTGAAATGAAATAGTATTGTCGGATGAAGGCTTTCTTTCATTGATATTCGGTTTAGGCTATAAGACTGTCACTCTACAGACGGCGAGCTTATTTAGTTGCAAAATAGTCCAACTGCTGCTGTGTTACATTTCTGAAAATTCGCAGTAGTTCCCCAATCTCCGAAGGAGAAAGACGAGTAATCAATTCTTCATAATTTCTGGCATGAAAAGTATTGAATGCTCTGAAAATACTTTGGGCTGTAGCTGGAGAAAATCCTAATACAGAAACCTTTTCTTGAGGATTCGCCCTGAGTAAGATTTGATAAATACAAAAGAAAAAGCACTTCTCTGGAATTGGGGCCTTCAGGCAATCATCATAATTACAATTGGCCATATCGATGATGGTTTAAGTTTAGTTACCCGAGGTGTCTGTATTTACCCAGCAAATCAAATAGATTACCAGCCATGCTCCGAACACAAGCAACGCCCATTGGAAAAAACGTAGCTGCCATTTAAACCCTGTATTGCATTTCTGCAGAATAGCTGTTAATTTTTCAAAATCGTCTTTATGTAAATCCTTTATCATTGCCCTTCTTGTTATCGAAAATGAATGATACATTGATACGCCAATCAAAAGCCAACCGGCAATAAATAGATAATAGAAGCATCGGTCATCTATTTCTGGTGGTCGGAAATAGGAGTTATTGATGATCATTAGAAGCGATCCACCCACAATCGACAATGACCACGTCGTTAATTTCGATGAGCCGGCCTCGTAGGCGCTTATTGAATTGAATAGCTTGTCAGAAGGTTTAAGCTCAGGGGTATCTGGCATACTTTTCTTGTGTATACCTAAAATAATAATATATTCTTAATCTCTTCGTTGAAAGATCTCTAAATCAAATGATTTATGAAAAATAGGGTGTTTTAACTGGGTGTTCCAAATATTTTCTGTGTCTGAAGGTCTTCATGTCATTTTCAGCTAAATTTACTAGTAAGCTAATTTTCAACCCAATCAACCTTGAAGAAATAAGCAAAGACTTTGAAATTGAAGGATATACTAATGAGGCATGGGAGCCTTTTCAGAAAGGGTGTAACAACGGGGCCTTCTTGGTCAGAAGGAAATAAAATCGTAAACTTGAGAAGATTAGTTTCACTATGGCACAGACATTCGATAATAATAAATTAAGACGAGCACACATTACGGTGATTCCCGGCAACAAAATGCCGGACTATCATAATGACCCAAATGTCATTGCAATGACTGAAAGGGCCCGTGCTTTCCTTAAGAAGGTCGGCCTCCCTAAGGGCTGGAGCAAGGAAAAAGGATAACTAATATTTCTTCCACTTTATTATTCCCGAAGATTTATACCAGCCTATTCCGATCATTCAGAGGTACAAAGTACCGGCCGGTGATTCATCTGACGCCCCTCCACCGGGATCACCGGAGTCGACCGTCCAGGGCGCGGAGGTAACCCCTCCCTCTCCGCAGATGAATTACTGGCCCCGGCGAAGCCGGGGTTTTGCTTAACGCATGCGCTTAAAATTGTGCAGTAGCGATCATACCAACTATTTGAGGCTGTCTATTTTTTGGTTGATTTCGAGTAGCCGCATATCCAATAATTCTTTGCGTCTTCATTACTAATAGTCGTCTTCTTAGATCTAAGCTCATAGGGAACGCGGCTTATAAATCTCCAATTTTTGCTTTTATCCCTATCGATTCCTGAACGATCAGTAGGCTCCTCTCGCTGTCTCCAAAAATCCAATTGATGTTGATATCCTTGTCTGATCTCTTCAAAGTAGGCAATGAGCCTATCTTTTGTATTAGGTATATATCCTGGTCCCGAACATCCACAGGAGTGGAAAGTTATCCCAACTGAATATAGCGTCTTTACATGGTCCCATCCCTTCACGTCATCTTTTTTCGGAGCTTCGAAGTCCTTGCCCATGTCCGCCATAAGTAATCCGCAATTGGGACATTTTGCCCTTTTCGACGGCACTTTGTCCTGCCTTCCAATATCAATCAAAAGTTTGCGTTTGAACGTCATGCGACAGTGAAAGCATGCATAATGTGGCTTATATCTCGTCATTGCATATCTGCACATAGGGGAATTCTTTTAAGCTTAATACTCTCGGGAATCGAACGCTAAATCGGCTGCCAAAAGGATAAAGAGAGTTACAGCTTTAAGCCCTGCTTTTAAAATACTGGTCCGGAGTAAGGATCGCAAGCTGGCTATGTTTAAAATATTTGGTATTCCTTGTAATGATAATTTTAACATCCTCAGACAATGCGGCGTAATGCTGTAAAGCGTCCTCAAAATCGCCGAACTCAGACTCCAGTGCTTGAATGACCGATATTTTAGGCAGCCCAATAATATTTATCAGTCTTGCCAAATGGGTCAACTTCTCTATTACCTTTTTATGCGATCCCAGTTTCCCCAGCACATAATACGCATTTGAGAAGACTAATCCTGTCGTACATATAGATATCTGCTTTTTCTCGGATAAGCTAAATATTCGTGCGGCGTCCATCGCAAAAGGCTCTCTTGCAATCATAAAGTCCAGGGTCACGTCAATGTCGATAAACGCTTTACTCATATTTCCGCCGCTTTTCGTCCCGCAAAATCCTCTTATAATCCAAATTCTTCGGAGCCTTAAAAGAACCCATCAACGATTTTACGGAAGATGTTAGTTCCTCAGATTGATTGTTATTGAGCTCTGTGACCGACCTGAAATAGTTTTCTACCAATTCGGACACACTCCGGCCTTTCGCCCGTGCATAGCGTTTGGCCTCCCGGATTACTTTATCATCCAGCGTAAGAGTTAATTTTGTGGTCATAACACGTATATTTAATTTTATTAAGATACGTATTGTTTGGAAATAGTTTCATTACCAAATCTAACCCCTCAGAGAAGGTATCAAAAGTTCAGCATTGCCGGTACATGTAAAGAATTCAGCAGCATTTTCAAAATTGAAACCAGAAAATTTTGATACAGCGGAATATACCTGCAAAAGCCTACCCTTCCTGAATGAATACAGGGTTAAAGACGTTAGAAGAGTTTGTCAGATGCAACAAAACTACTTTCCGTACGAAATAAAGGCCATGATCCAAATAAATATTACGATGGTTGCTGCTTGATAATAGCACCAGAAAGTACCCATGCCATTATCCTTATCATATTGCACCAGAGTGACAAACACCCCAACTATTGGCACCCAATATATTAGTTTATTATTCATAAACCAATCGGTTATCAAAGGCAAAGTTACATCAGTTTTTTATTCCCGGACGAGTAAAGAAGAGGGATGGAAGTAGCCCTGATCAGACGAACGGATTACTCTGCTTTACCCGGGGCCCGGTCAAAAAAATCACTTTTTTCACCGATTGCCGTCCTAAGGCACCCCATAATAGCCTCGTGGAGGTCAGTACCCAAAGCATGCAGAGGGTCGATAGCCTTTACCAATAATGTCCGCAAGGTAAAAAGCTCTTCCCTGTTATATTTTTTTGATCCTTTTACCAGGTCCAGCTTCATCAGTTCCTCCTGCTGATCCTGTTTGGGATTGAAAACTCCATTTATATGACTGCATTGATGACAGACGCCATCCTTGTTGATCAAGGCGCATCTGTGCTCAAAAATATCCGTCATAATATTCCTGGCATCATTCAACAAGTATTTTATCACGCCTTCCGTCTTATCGAGGATGAGACAAATTTCCCTGACCTGAAAATCGTAAATATCCTTTAAGATCAGCGCTACCTGGTTTTCTATGGGTAAGGTTTTTGAAATACAGGTGAAACAGTAGTCGATGTGCTCTTTCATTTCGTAAGCCCCGGCACTCGACGTGTCATGAACAAACCAGAAGACCTGTCTGAATTTCTCCGACCCTATGGCCAGGTCTGCTGCCCTGTCCTGGGCATCAGCCTTCCATCTTTTTTGTTTTCTTAAATGATCATAAGCAAGGTTGGTTGCTATTTTGAATACCCAGGTTTTTAGGGAAGAATCCTGGTTAAAGGTCGATATCCTGGAAAATGCCCTGATAAAGGTGTCATGTGTCAGGTCATCTACGTCATTTCGATCGGTGAGCAACCGGTATAAGTAAGACCTCAACTGGGTTTGAAATTCGGCAAACAATGTTTGGAATGCATTAATATCTCCCGCTATAGCAGATTTGAGGATCTCTTCTCTTTCCATTCACTCAATTTATGAATAAATCAACAATTAGGTTGCGGCCTTCTAACGGAAGACCGCAACCCCCTAATTTGTTATAACATGTTCAGTTTGCCGCAATCGACATCGATGATATGACTGTTGAAAGCAACCCCTGTTTCAGAGGCAAGGAAAGCTGCCGTTTCACCCACTTGCTTTAATGTCGGACTTGCCTTTAAGATGTCAAAGGCTTTGTACTGCGCAACCAACTGCTCCTGAGGTATTCCGAGCTGTTTTGTGGAAGCGTCGATCCATCCGGAGATCCTTTTGGTTTCGAGCAGGGCGCCGGAACAGATACAGATCACTTTTATGCCCTCCTTTCCAAACTCAGCGGCCATCACCCGGGTCAACCCTTCAACGGCAGCACTGGCGGCCGTAATGCCCGCTAAATTGGGAACTTTAGTCCTCGATAACGCGGCCGTGAAAAGTAAGATAGTCCCCTCAGATTGGGTCTGTATCATATATTTCGCCGCAACCCTCGACGTAAGGAATTGTGAACCACAGAGTTTCTCCAACGGAGACATAAATTGCTCAAAAGTAGCCAGCGTGGTGGGGGGACGGCCGCCCATCTCGCTATAACTAACCCCGATACCATTGAATACTATATCTAATCGACTGTTGTCCGCGACGACCTTTTTTAAAAAGTTATCAATTTCGGTTTCGTTCAACGCGTCCACTTTGGCGGCTTCCGCATGTCCGCCACTTGCTTTGATCTCGTGGGCCAACGTTTTTACAGCATCCAGGTTCCTGGCGGTGACATATACCTTTGCCCCGTGCCCAGAAAACGATCGTGCAACTGCTCCCGCAATCTCTCCGGATGCGGCAAATACGACGGCTACCTTGTCTTTTAGATTTTGCATTTTTATTGTGTTTATCTATTGACGAGTTAGCCGGGCAAAACGGTTGATTTTTTAAAGAAAAGTAAATGAAGTTTTATAAATGATTGATTGTCAAAAATATATGGGTTCTGTCTTCAAAAGACGGTGCCGGGCTAAAGGTGTTCGGTTTTTATAAACCACATTTGACAGGTGTCTCCTGTCGCAAATGTTACGGGTCTTACAAATTGCGTATCATGTTTATCGGGGTCAATGCCATTTATCCACCCCAAATCCATTTTACATAGTAAATGTTGTAATTCCTGTCTGTTCAAAGCTTTGAGTGTTTCGTGGAACAGGCATTTTTTGATATGCAGGATATAACCAAATTGATTGTCAACCGGTCTTTCAAATTCAAAACTGCTCCCAAAATAGTTGTTTTCCCTTTCTTTTGATACCTGTACAAGTGTTTGAAATGGATTTTCGGCTTGATCCAGCAGCTTTTTTGTTCCGTCGATGAGGGTGGATCTCAAAGGTTTGTTGATACAATCATCTGTCAGTAATATTGACCTGTCTTTGGGGATATCATGCTCTAAAAATGTCTCATATGCGGATACTGCGATCAGGACAAAATAGACGTTCCCTTTATCAAGCTCATTCTTAACCAGGTGCTCCACCTTTTTTAAGGCAGTCTCAAATTTCTTTTTGTAACAGGCTTTAAATTTGTCCAATACCTGGTCCGTAAAGATCTTTTCTGTCTGCAGGTGATCAAATACCCCCTGTTCTATCCAATGGTAATTATCCATTGGGGAGTATTTACTTTTTTGATAATCGAAGTTTTTCTTATCCATGGTAATGTCTGATAGACGTTCCAGACAAAACTACTATGGATAATAAAATGAAAAGTTGCCAAATGACAATTTCACTTCTTGTTTCTAAGCCTGCTTAAGGAATGCCTGGTAATGCCAATCATTGTGGATAAGTCCTTCTGTCTGGTTCTTTGAAAAAAATAAGGGTAGTTGAACAAGTCTTCATATCGATCTTTGGCGGACTGTGCCTGGAAGGACTTTATAACTTCTGTAAGCTTTAGCATCGCCTGCTGCTGGTGTTGTATAAGAAAATCTTTCCACCAATCGTACCGGGCCAGCAAAACATCCATATCGGATCTGTTTATTTCAATAATTTCTGTCTCTTCGATGGCCACGATGCAATAGTTTGAAAAAGATGAGCGGGTATAGCTTTCAAGTTCTGTAAAAAAATAGTTTTCAAAGGCAAACCAACTGGTGTACTCCTGACCGTCTTTTAAAAAGAAAACGCGCAAAGCCCCTTTATTGACAAAGTAGTATTGACGGCAGACCGAATGAAGATCGAGTAATGTTTCATTTTTCTTCAATTGTCTCAGGCGAAAATAGGTTTCCAACTCCGGCTTGCTCAATTCGGCGTTGGGATATAGTTTTTGTAATTGTTCTATAAGATTATCTGTCATTTTAGGTTACGATATATGTTTTAATATGCTACATCCAAAGGTGTATTAAGGGTGGTATACGTTACTTTTACATTCCTCCCTTTTACTGAATAAAGATATAGCTTATACCGGGAAGGATCTGACGGCATGGTAATGGTAACCCGGGGGCCGGTGCCTGCGGGTACCACGCCTATCGATGACCCAATAATATCCTCCTGAACGAGGTACCATTCAAATCGCAGACCAGTGTCATCTGGTGAAGCGATGTGCCAGCCCTTATCTGAAGGAGCGATTGCGCTATAAACCAATTGAGCGCCTTTTACCGTTGCAGCGGCAGTCCGGAGGATCTTTATTTCAGGGAGAGTGTCCGTTTCCGACCTGCCGGCCCATCTTTGCGCCAGCTTATAATAATCTGACTTCCTTCGATTATGGCTGTCCAGTAACCCGTCCAGGGTTGCTATATCGGCCGCCTCATCATCCTTCCAGTTACTGATGTACGTACCGGCAGCCGATGGCGGCAGACGCAGGTAACCGGCTGTTGTCACGTTGCCGTAGAACCAGGGGCGCTTAAGCTTTTCAATAAGGGAGACGGAAGTATCCTTTTCGTTGATAATGAGGCCAAATCCGGATATGGAGGGAACATGAGTATGGATCATTTCAACGGATTCCAGCATATTGTTGTTAACAGCTATGTCGATAGTGACCGGCCGAAGGGGATCTTCTTTCCGTACATCGGCTATCAGCTCCCGCAACCAGCATAGGTAAGCATTGCGCTGGTAGTTAGCCTCGGGTTTATAATAAGCCAATCCAAGGTTCTGGTAGGTAGTATTCCCTATGTTCCAGGATGTGATCCGGTCATTTTGCTTTAGTTCCTTTACTGCCGCCACGATCTTTCTGCGTAATTGCATTAACGCTGCAGCATTGTCTCCCGTATAGCTGATGCCGCTGGGTATCCAGAAACCATACTGGACCTTCATGTCCATCTTTGTTGCGGCGCGCAGGAAGTTATGGTCATAAATGCCCGGCCCGTAATGCTTAATAGTAGTAATACCCAACTGCTTGATCTCTGTGAGGTCTTTTATCAATTCATCCCATCTGAACGCGCGCCGGTTACCATACCAGTTCTCACCCCTGGAATAACCGATCCCCCTGAGGCCCGTGAACAACGGATCTCTATCGCCAGATCGAAATGTAGTGGATGTATCTTCAGGCATCGGGGTCAGCATAGAGCTGTAGTTTGACCCGGGCACGCGCCCGTGGGTGGCTATCAGCGGGAGCACCGAGTCACGATCGGAGATCACCCAGTTAAGGGCCGATTTTTCGTCCTTCATCGGAGCGTTGTCATCTGATGAGGCATTGAAGAAGACGATCCCTTTTATTTCGGGATAGTTGGTTTTTACAACATTGAAGGCCTCTCTGAACCATTGAGACTGCCTGCCTTCAGAAGCCAGGGACCCCATTTCTGTGATCATCACCGGCAGACCTGATCGAAAGAGGAGTTTTTTGTGAAAAGGATCGTATAATTCCTGCATGGTATGCCAGGTGGAATCCGCATGCTTACGGCCGTAGTTGAGAATGGTTACGCCGATCCAGTCGACATACGCGTTGCCGGGAAAATAGTCATCGACATCGGCTGCCTTCCAGGGATTCCACACCCAGATCACGTTAAAAGCGTTCCTGCTATTGAAGAAATCATGCACATACTTCCAGGCGGCTTTAAACTCCGGAGCGGTATTACCCCCTGTCTGTGACCAGGGGTAGGACGGATTGTCCGCCTCATGGGCAAATCTCAGGAATACGGGGCGTGCGAGGTTTTTTAGCTCTTTACAGAATTTATCAAGAAACCCATCATAGTCCCCCCGGACTATCCGCTGGAATATCTTTTTCTCCTTTTCGCCGGGTCTTTCCGGTCTATCGAACAGCGCCTGCCAGGGTTCCCATGTGATCATGGGTAAGGAACCCTGTCTGTAAATAGAGTCCAGCGTGCCAATGGGAAGCTCGCATTCCTGTCTGTCTCCCCAGGGAAGATATAGGGAGACAATATCAAACCGCTGCCGGTGTCTTTCTCTGAAGGCAGCGACAGTATCGGCAAGCGTAATACCCTCCCTTGAGCCCGGTGAAAAAATACCGGTTAAGAAAATGTCCTTCCTACCCTGGATACCCGATCTACCCTGCCTTTTGTCCCAGTCCAGTTTTAGCATATACAGTGTTATGCCGATGGCGCCTGCGAGGATCGGCAAAGCCGCCATTCGTAATCCTAAATAGACCCGGTGCCTCAGTTTCCAGAAATGATATTTGAACGTGCCCACATGCTTCATCACGTACAGCACACCTGAGTGAGCATTTTTGAATGACCTGAACGTCTCCTGTCTTCCGGCTGCTATTGTAAATAGCATGATCAGACAGTTGAGAAGGGCAAACCCCGCCATACCGATGGAATAAGGATTCCAGTCATAGCCAAGACCGTAAATAATGGCGAATGCCGACAGCAGGATCACTGCGATATTAGGAAGGTTAATGTGCCAGGGGTCGGGTTTTCCAGCCTCTTTAGGGGTTGGGTCATACGGAACCTTTTTCCGGATGACGGCGAACAGGAACCCCAATGTATAGATCCACCATGTTCCAATCATCAGCAAACCGCCTACGACATGGAAACCCCGCTCTTTTTCTTCCATCACCCAGCTTTGAACAAAATGCCGGATGAGAATGATTGCGACGATCAGCGGAAAAGCGCTTATCATAAACTTTTCGAATCCTATGGTAACGGTGCTCAGCTGTAAAAGGAAAAGTACAGGGATCAAAAAATTGATCAGGAAAGCAATCCCGGACAAATAATAAAAAGAGGCGAGGCCATAATGCAGTTTTTGACGCCAGGTCAACTGCCGGAATAACCTTGGATAGGAGGTGAATAACAGCTCAAAGACGCCCCGTGACCATTTCAACTGCTGTTTATAATATGCCGACAGGGTGGAGGGAACAAGCCCCCGGGCCAGGACGCTGGGGACATATACCGACTCCCACCCCTTCGCATGCAAATGCATGGCCGTATTCATATCTTCGGCGAGCCCCGCGGCATGACCTCCAATGGAATCCAATGCCGTGCGGCGGAACGTACAGTTCGCGCCGATGGCCGGAACCGTACCGTACCTGTTCATTGTCATCATCATCGGGCCATAGAACTGATAGGTTTGCTGGGCTGCTCCTTTTGCTATTAGTGTCGAATGGGAATTTTTATAGGCTTGTACGATCTGGACGAACCCTATCGCGGGATCGTTGAAATGAGGGACGATCGGATCGAGAAATTCGGGGAATGGGACATGATCCGGATCGAGCACCACACACAATTCTCCGGAAGACTGCTGCAGGGCATTGTTGATATTACCCGCCTTGGCGTCCTTCCTGTTGTTACGGGTGACGTGCCGTATGCCTAACCTTTTGCAAAGGTCCTTGAGATAGGGGTCATTGGCTTCGTCACAGAGGTAAGTTGTATGCGGGTATCTGATCTGTGTAATCGCCTTTAATGTTTCCTCGATCATTTCCAGCGGCTCGCCTGGGCAATAGGTTGTAAAAATATCGACCGTAAACTCTTTTTCCAGCGCCGGCGTTGGGGGCACTGTAATATAGAGATAATGAATCCATTCCAATAGGACCTTGATGCAGATAAATACGATGGTGGAAAACAACAACCAGTAAAGGGCTGTACGCTGGCCATGTCCCTCCCGATAAAAGATATAAAGGAAGGCGCTCATAAAAATCAGCCCGAGAACGACCATTATCCTTATGGAGAGCAGCTCACGGTGGGTAGGGGAGCGTATGGTATTTATCGCTTTCATGGGTCCTTCACAACGTAAAAGGGTATGTTACAGGTGGAAAAATTCCCAAATTTATCATATAGGGTGGCAAAAAGACGATAAGGCCCTCCGACAGAGGGAGTGATGACCTCTGCGGTCAATCCGGGGCCAGCTCTGATGAGCCCTTCCATCGGGTGAGGCTTTACGGGTTTGACGTCCTCCCCTTTCACACTATACCAGTCTTCAGGGAGCAGTTCCCATTTGATATGGGTGATGTTGCTGTCAGGTTGCAGCAGGACGACTTCCGCATGAACCGTAACAGCTGGATCGAACATCAGATCGGATGGCCCCCCCTTTTTATCAATAAGCATATAGTTGACCCGGGGAGGCATATGATCCGGGAACTTTCCGGTCCACAGATATTGCATAAGACTAACCGACTCTGACCTATTCCCCTCCTCATCGAACATGCTGAACCAGGTATGGGTATATTCCTGTTTCTGTCCCCAGAAAAAGACAAGCGATCCCAGCAAACGAGGATCTGTCTGCAGGACATATTTTTCATAACGTTCCCGGTACATTTCGGCCTTCTTGGTGCTGCTGTTCTCAATAAAAGCCCCCCAGGAAGTATGCGCCGTACCGATCCACCCACCATCGATACCCCATTCCGTCAGCAAATAAGGACCTTTCCAGAACCAGGCGAGTCTGTCGATCTTATCCTTCATGTCAGGGATCCTGTTGAAGACGTTGAGAGAAATGAAATCGATATTGCTCTTACGCAAGACGTTAAAGATGTATTTGGTTCGCACATTTAAGATAGTGGTGGTCACGGGGTGGTCCGGGTCTTCTGTATGTATCATATCCACCACATTGCTAAATGCACTATAAAAGTCGTTATAACGGCGGTTGAAAGGAAAATATAACTCGTTACCGACACACCATACCAGGAGGGCCGGATGATGTTTGTATCTGTTGACCACCTGTTGAAGGGCTTTATACTGACCCAGGACCTTGCTGGTATCATGATAAAAACTCATTGGGTCCGCATAACGAAAAGGCAAACCCACTACAACGGCCAGATGATTCGCTTCCGCACTATCCAGTATCAACCCCAGATTGACCGTATCCCATACCCTTATCGTATTGCCTCCTGATTCGTGCAGGGCATCGAGATGGGTATATCCACTGCCGCCTTTTATAAAAAAAGGGCTGCCGTTCCTGTACAAGGTGAATTTTCCGTCTTTATGAGCGATAAATACTTTCCGGTTTTCCGGGGAGGGAACTCTTTTAGAGGAACAAAAGGGAAGGAATACGATCAGTATTAATGAAGTAACGGATAATTTTGTCACCATAATTAAATCAACAACCTGTTTTCCTTTCAAAAGCAAATTACAAAATATATGCCGTAAATATTAAATATATATATCTTTATATTTCTGCCATATTGTCTTCATAAACAATAGATAATGTCACATTATGGATAACACCGAAGCAAAAAGGCTTTCACGGTTGACCGCGATTCTAACCCAATTACAAACGAAACGACTTTTGACAGCCACTGAACTTGCAGACAAATTTTCGGTGAGTATCAGGACTATTTACCGGGACATAAAGGCATTGGAACGAGCTGGTGTTCCGATTTTGACAGATGAAGGGAAAGGTTATTCCCTGATGGAGCATTACCGGATACCGCCAATAATGTTTACTGAAAACCAGGCCAATGCTTTAATCCTTGCAGAACAGTTGGTCCTGAAAAACAAGGACGCCTCGCTTGTCAAAGATTATTTGGAAGCTATCGACAAGATCAAAGCGGTATTAAAACATAGCGTAAAAGATAAAGCCAATTTACTTGCCGAAAGAACCAGATTCGATCAAAACGTTTATAGAGAAAGAAATAGCAACAGTTTATCTGAATTACAGTTTGCCCTGACAAATTTTTGTCTGACAAGAATTGAATATACCAATGAAGATAAGAAAACAACTTCCAGGCTAATTGAGCCTTTTGCATTGCTAAGCACACATGAAAACTGGCTGTTGGTGGCCTGGTGCCGTTTGCGAAAATCGTTTCGGTATTTTCGTCTTGACAGGATCAAGAAGCTGGAAGTTCTTTCCGAAAAGTTCGCCCCACATAAAATGACATTACAGGAGTATTTTGATAAATTTTATTAGCTCCTGCAATACCCCTGACATAGGGCTGTCACACGGCCGCGGTAGATTTGCTATCGAAACTAAAAAGTCAATTTTATGATTGGTCAACTAGCAGAGCTAAACTGGATCGGTGTCTTACTCGCATTTGTTGCGTACTTCCTGCTCGGAGCTTTATGGTTCACTTTATTTTTTAGCAAACAGTACAAAATTTCATTAGGCCGGGAGAATGAAACGTTACAAAATAAAGCTCCCATTTTTATTGTCGGCCCTGCACTTTGCTCTTTGGTAATTACAATTGCCAGCGCAGTCCTGATCTATGCGCTAAAAGTCCGGTCTTTTGACGAAGCTTTGAAATTTTCTTTATTTGTAGGCATTGGGTACTTGTTTGCCAATACAGTCAATATCGCCATTAATCCGAACATCCCCCGGCCAATACTTTACGGCGTTATAACAGGAACTTATCATTTGCTGGGTATGTTGATCGTAAGCATTATTTTAATTGTCGTGAAATAATAAATAAGCGATGCAGCAGAAGGATATAGAAACTTATTGCCCGGTAAGCAGGCAGGATTGGAGACAATGGTTAAAAGAAAATCATGGTTTAAAGCAATCTGTTTGGCTTGTTTGCTATAAGAAGAAGTATAATATTCCAACGATAATTTGGAGCGAAGCTGTTGAAGAAGCGCTTTGCTTTGGATGGATAGACAGCAGACGAATATCTCTGGGAGATGATAGGTTTATGCAGTTTTTTTGCAAACGAAAGGTAAAAAGCGTTTGGTCAAAGATCAACAAAGGGAAAGTACAGCAGCTAATTGACAAGGGACTTATGACAACAGCGGGCTACGAGAGTATTAAAGCGGCAAAACTAAATGGTTCGTGGACGATCCTGGACAATGTTGAAAAATTAAAAGTACCGGGTGACCTGGCCAAAGAATTTAAAAGAAGACCAGGCTCAAAGGACTATTTTATGGGGTTAAGCAAATCTGTCAGAAAAAGCATTTTACAATGGCTGGTGCTTGCCAAACGACCTGAAACAAGACAGAAAAGGGTAGATGAAATAGCAGAACTTGCAAGTCGTATGCTAAAACCTAAACAATTTAGATAGAACCGGTGTAACCTGATTGCGAAAAGAGGCGTCCCATCCACAAAATGGACGCATGATCTCCAATTACCTGAAGGTAGGACTCAGAAGTATCCTGAAATATAAGACCTTTTCCTTTATCAATGTCTTTGGACTGGCGGCCGCCATGTCGGTGTGCATGCTGATCATGCTCATGCTGGCCGACCAGCGCAGCTATGACCAGTTCAATGTGAAAAAGGACCGTATCTATCGGATTCTCAGCGATAAACCCGATCTCAGGCACCCCTATGCCACCAGCCCCTTCCCCCTGGCCGAAGCATTAAAGAACGATGATCCTATCGTTGAGGAGTCGACCCACCTGTTGGGTGTTGGCGGGGATGCTGTCTATAATAATAGCGCTGCGGAATTGCATGGCTATTTTGCAGATGCCGCTTTCTTCAGAGTTTTCAGTTTCCAGCTTGGCATGGGAGATCCGGCAACCGCGCTGCGTGCACCAAACTCCATTGTGCTATCCGCGGCAACAGCAAAACGGCTGTTCAGGGAAGAAGACCCCATTGGTAAAACCGTGGTCTTTTCAGACCGGGGTCAGGATGGATCCTCCAGACCTGCTTTATGGGGTAATTATACCATCACCGGCGTACTGGCCGACGTGAGATACAAGTCGCACCTGAACTTTGATGTATTGCTTTCTGCCTCTTCCATCCCCGGGCTGATCGCAGACAAAAAAATGGGGGATCCCCGGTATGACTGGAAGAACTTTTTCCAGTGTTATACCTATGCTTTGCTAAACCCCGGAAAGACAGGCGCTGATCTGGATGCATCCCTGGCCCGGCTGGCCAAACCTTATATCACGGGTATTTCCGATCTGAAGGACTTCAGCATGAAAGGCCAGGTATTGACCGGCATTTCACCGGGTATCCTGCTCGGCAATGAGCCGAATATTACACTCCCCAAGGTGGTGTATTATTTTTTGTCGGTCCTGGCCCTGTTTATCATGGTGTCCGCCTGTCTGAACTATACCAATCTTTCTATTGCAAGGGCCTTGACCCGAGCCCGGGAGATCGGCATCCGAAAGGTCAACGGCGCAGGTCAGAAAAATATCGTCTTTCAATTTCTCTGCGAATCTATCCTTACAGCTCTTTTTGCCCTTTTGCTGGCTGTCCTTTTTCTTTTTTTCCTGCGGGCCGCCTTTGTCGGGCTTTGGCTAAACCAATACCTGCATTTCGAGCTGCGGGCGGGCTGGCCGATCTATATCGCCTTTATGGCATTCGCACTCCTTATCGGAGTGATCTCAGGGATATACCCGGCTTTTTATCTTTCCGGCTTCCAGCCGGCAAAAGTGCTCAGAAGCCTGTCAGGTATGCGTTCGGGTAAGCTGGCCGCCCGCAAAGTACTAAGCGTTTTGCAGTTTGCCATCTCCCTGATCTTTATTATCTCCGCCACCCTCATTTTTAATCAGTCCACCCATTTTCTAAAATTCCATTATGAATTCAATTCGAAGAATATAGTGAATATACCCCTCCAGGGAAATGATTATCGTACGGTGGCCAGAGAACTGAGTACTGTAGGAGGAGTGGATAAGATCTCGGCATGTGACTATATCCCAGTGACGGGAAGATCAGAAGGCGCAAGTCTGAAAAGAGTAGACGGAAAGGAAAGATATATTTCAGTGAGAGCGCTGCGTATCGATGAAAACTACATCGGCAACCTGCAACTGCAGCTGCTGGCGGGCAGAAACCTCCCGGCAGGCACCGATACTGGCCGATATGTTTTGCTGAATGAGGCGGGTGTAAAAGCGATGGGCTTTAAAGATCCTGCCGCTGCTGTCGGCCAGTTCCTGAGGGCGGAAGGCAATGACAGCAGCGCCCTGCAAATAGCCGGCGTGGTCAGGGATTTTCATCTGGGTCTTGACCAGGACCAGATCCTGCCGCTGGTGTTACAAAATCTTCCCAACCTCTTTAAATATGTCAACGTCAGGATCGCTGCCGCGGACCTGCGCGGTACCCTTTCGGCACTGGAAAGGAAATGGAGGACCATCGATCCCTTGCATACCTTTAAATATGATTTTTTTGATGATCAGCTTGCCTCCGCTTCCCAGGGATTTTTTGATATCGTTTCTATCCTGGGTTATATGGCTTTTATTGCCGTCAGTATTGCCTGTCTGGGTATGCTGGGCATGGCAACCTACACCACCGAACGAAGGATCAAGGAGGTTGGCATACGCAAAATGCTGGGTGCAAAAGAATGGGGGATCGTGATGCTGCTCTCGAAAGAATTTATACAGGTGCTGGTGTTCGCTGTTCTTATTGCAGGCCCAATGAGTTATTTCCTCAATAGCATGTGGCTGAACAAATTTCCCAACCGGGTGGCGTTCGGCTGGGGTACGATCCTCTCTGGCATCCTGATCCTGCTTATTCCGGGGCTGGTATCCATTGGATCTCAAACGCTCCGGGCGGCCAGGCGAAATCTGGTGACTACGCTTAAAACGGAATGACCCGCCTATCAAAACTTTACCGCCGGCATTTCAATATAATAAATATCACCTAAGCCATTGCCTGCACTGTGCAACCGGAGGTCAAAGGCCTTCATATCCTCCCGCCCGGGCAACACATCGTTGATCTTATTCCTGTTACTGCCGAAGAAAAAGAATTTGCCGTCCCTGGTTACTTTACCTCCCCATTCGGTCACGGGGGAGTTGATAGGCTCAGGCAGTTTTTTTGCTTTGCTCCAGGTCCCATTGACACGGTGGCTGATGTAAAAATCAGCATTGCCCAACCCGTTGGGGTATGTTGCCATAAAGATCAGGTAACTTTCATCCGGGGCGATATAAGGTTCATATTCATTGTCGCTTGTGTTGATGGAATCGCCCAGGTTCTCAGGCAGGGTATATTTACCATCGATAAACCTGGAAACATAAATATCCGCCCGGCCCTTGCCGCCTTTTCGCCCTGAGCCAAAATACAGGTTGCCATTGTCAGCCATGGTGGGAAAATATTCGCTGGCGCTGCTATTGATCGTGCTATCCAGATGGATGGGTTTTCCCCAGCCACTGGCGGTAAGTTCCGTCTTCCAGATATCCCAGTCAGGTTTTACCGGCTCTCCTTCATTTATAGGCCGATTGGATACAAAATAAAGCGTTTTCCCATCCCTGGTGACAAAAGGGTCTGCATCTGTATACATACCCGAGAATGAGGCGACCCGGGGTGCGGACCATTTGCCATTCTTTTTATAAGAGACACAGATAGAGAAAAAACCTGCATCGGGGAACCCCTTTAAAAAATATAAGGTATCACCTGTAGGTGAAAATGCCGGGTGGGTTTCGTAGTCGCCTGTAGAGATGATCCCTTCCCCGAATATATGCGTCTGCGAGATCACAGACTGGCTAAAGGATTGCATTATCGCAAAAAACAGCAGCGCAATCGTTCTTTGATCCATAAGATAAGTTTAAGGTCATGCTCTTCTAAAACGGCAGAAAGTAAATGATTGTATTGTATGGAACGGCGTTTTGTGCTTTTCATCGATACAATACTCCTTTTCAAAAAAAGGTTGTAATATATCTGTCAACGTATTTTGCGAATATCGTTTTACTGGCAGACCGCTGCATGTTGCCGGTCCGTCTTCTGCAAACGTTCCGACGATCAATGCTCCAGATGGCAGTATCGCCTCTCCCATCAGTCGGGTATATCGACGGATGCTGTCAGCCTGTGTCACAAAATGAAAAACCGCCCGGTCGTGCCAGCAATCGTAATTTCTGGCCGGTACAAAATGAAGGATATCACTTGCGATCCAATGTACCAGCTCTGACCGTTGTCCCAGCCGGACCTGCGCATTTTTTATCGCAGCAGAGGAAATATCGAGTACGGTGATATCTGTGTATCCCTTTTCCAGCAGGGCATCTACCAAATGGCTGTCGCCACCGCCTACATCGATGATGGCGGCATTTTTGGGCAGGTGAAGCTCTTCTATAAATGTCATCGATGTGACAGGATAGGCCTGGTACCAGCTTCTCTGGTCTTCATTTTTCTGACCAAATATGTTGTCCCAATGTGTCTGTCTATTCATATGTTAGGCTTTTACCTTTTCATACTGAACAGCCAGGGTAACAGCTGTGGTTCAGCGAACACATTTTTCCAGCTGTCATGCCCGACCCCCGGATATTCCGTATAAGTTACCCTGGCCTTTGCGGATTTTAATTCACGCGCCATCAGACGGGAATTAGCCACGGGCACGGCAGGGTCTTTGTCGCCGTGAAAGATCCAGATGGGGAATTTCCGGGCATAGAGGTTGATCTTCGCCGGATCGCCCGCGCCGCAGATGGGAAATGCAGCTGCAAAAAAATGGGGCTTCCGCCAAAGTATTTCAAAAGTGCCCATTCCTCCCATAGATAATCCTCCGACGTAGATTTTTTTGGTATTTACCGTTCCGGCTGCCACCAGTGAATCCAGCAGCTGCATGACCATTTCCATGGGTCTGGCAGGAACGGTGTCGGATAGGAAATGGAATCGCAACGAGTCTTCGCGGCTGACTGTCAGCCTGGACCAGCCATTGTTTGCAGGACATTGAGGGAATACGACCAGCGCCGGGAATTTCGCTCTGTTGACGGAGTCTGCAAAGAGGCTGCCTCCCCATTTTAGCTGTGCTGTATTATCGCTGCCCCTTTCTCCTGAACCGTGCAGCAACAGGACCAGAGGGTATTTTTTTGAAGGGTTGTAATCCAATGGATATTGGATGCGATAGCGTAACGTATCGCCGCCGTTGATAAATTCTTTTTTATCAAAATTCGGATAGTCCTGGGCCATACCCTGGAAGGTTAAAATGATCAGGAACAGGATAAAAAGAGCTCTCTTCATAAATGAATTTACGATTTAAACCTCAACTCTTTATTTTTTTAATCCTAGTTTAAGAATTGCTTTTTTAATTTCACTACAGGCTGGACCTAACGCAGCTTCGATAGTACTTCTGACAGGACGTTTGAATTCGACGGTTTTGATCCCGGTCAGATCAGAAGGTATTTTGGGCGCTGCCAGATGATCGACTATCAAAAAAACTCTTTCCTTCCCAATCGCCCCTGTAAACCATCCAATTTCGTAGATTATATTGTCCCTGGGGCTATTATATCTTATACCCCGCGATTCTGTCAGATCTTCCCCGCATACGAGAAATACGGCGAAATCCGGACTTTTCTCCTTAATGGCTCTTGTTAATGAATCAACGGCCGACTCATTTATATTGAAAAGCCCCTGATGCCATACCCAGGGCTCACAGATATGTTGTAAGGCGCATTGGACGGCTTCCGCCTTATCCAGGTTTTCGACGGATGATCCTATGAAAACCAACGGCTGAAGGGCGCTGTCACCGGAAAGCAGACTTTTAAAGATAAACCCGGCTAATTCCTTAGAGGTTATGCTGGTCATAATTCTTTGATTACTAGATTAAGAGCTGCAAAATAAAAGTCTTGTACAATTACGAACTAGAACTAGTTCGAGCCCCTCAAAAATTATAAGCATTATTTTAGCTTTACAAATCATGCTATGCCCCCATATTACCCAAGTTTAATTACTCATGTCAGAACCGTCCAAAACATAGGGACCGAAAGTATAAAGGAGGAGGACCAGTTGAGAAGGGTACACCTGGTAAATACGATCAGCCTGGCTATTGTTTGTCTTACTTTCGTGATAGGAATGAGCTTTTTTTTGCCAACCCGGAAAGCCTCGATCCTGGCCCCCGTAGGCATAGAATTTTTTATATCCTTTATTCCGATGTACCTGAACCACAAAAAGAAGTATGTGACCGCCGCCTTACTAATATATCTTACTCTAAGCATGGCCTCCTTGTATTTCGGCTTATTGTTAAGGACGGTCGTGGAGTTGCAATCGATAGTGTTCCTGCTTCTGCTGATCAATTTCCGACTATTCAGCGAGCCATTGATCAGGAGAGTTTGCTTCTGTATCGCGATTATTGTACTTGTTGCGCTTGAAGCAAACCAATACATACTGTATGTCGAACCGTTCGCTTTAAGCGAGCCTTCCTTTATCGTAATTAAAACTTTATTTTTCTTCCAGCTATTTTGTTTAATAGTCATCACCGGCGCCCCTTACATAAAAAGCCATGATTTAAGCTACAGATTGAAAAGATCCCTGAAAAAAGAAGAAAGCCAAAGCAATGCAAAAAGTGTTTTTATCAGGAACGTTTCACACGAGATACAAGGATCCTTTTTAGGGATCACAAAGATGTCGCAATCCTTGCGGACGGGAATTGAGAATCACCTGGATGTGAGATCTCTCGCAGACGAACTTATCGAAGCATGCCATACCTACAAGCGGATGCTTGTAAATTTATTGGAGTATGCGAAGGTAGATGCCGGTGTGTCGGATAGTGTTTGCATAAGCCGGATAGATATCCGGGCATATGTGAGCAAAATAATAGGTGTCAATACATATGCCGCAACTGATAAAGGGGTGCAAATACATCTTGTCGTATCGGATGAGATGCCGGAATTTATAAAGAGTGACGAGATCATGCTAATGCAAGTACTCAATAATTTGCTGACAAATGCGATAAAGTTTACACGACCCAATAGTAATATCTGTGTTTCAATTGAAAGGGCGGGCGATTGCTTTCGGATATCTGTCCAGGATGAGGGGGCAGGGATCCCGGAAGAAAAGCTAAAAAGTGTTTTTAACCTGTTTGTGACAGACCGGAATGCCGGGGATAACCGGGAAGGTGTGGGATTAGGTTTGTTTATTACCAAACATTTGGTGGAAGATCTCCTGAAAGGCGCTATCACCGTAAAAAGCCAGATGCAGACCGGCACGTGTTTTCAAGTATCATTACCTTTTGAAATAGAATAATATAATATGCAACCCAGGATCTTAATAGCTGATGACCACAGTATGGTGAGAAAGGGACTAAAGGCCTCATTCAAATTTGAAATGGGCTATACAGACGTTGCCGAAGTGTCAAGCTGCAATGGGCTCATGAAAGCGCTTAGGCAGGAAGCATACACTCATCTGGTGTTGGATATTAATTTATCGGACGGCAGCAGCCTGGAAGTATTGCCCAACATTAAACATTTATATCCCGATCTTAGAATTGCGGTGCTGAGTATGCAACCTACCTCCATTTATGCTAAGGTGCTTCAGCAATATGGGGCTCTGTATTTTATAAATAAGGTAGCCCTGGAAGAGGATACGACCAGGTTACTTAGAAGATTCCTTTCAAATGAGCCGCCGCCCCGTGAACTGTCTAAGGATAACACAACTAATCCTTTTTCAAATTTTACAGCAAGGGAGCTGGAAGTACTTCATTATCTGTTAAAAGGTTTAAAAACAAATGAAATTGCCAGTAAGCTTGGCTTGATGAAAAGCACGATATCTACAGTCAAGGCCAGGATATTTGAGAAGACGGGGACTAAGAACCTCCTGGAGTTGACAACAATGGCTATTTTCTCAAATATTAACGTCGAGTAAATAGATCCCTGATGTAATTATGATTTTGCTGCAATCGATACCGGTGTCGATTGCGGAAATAAATACATGTTATACGGGAACCCCGGATCGAAATCTGCTTATCTTGTATGTGCGGCCAATGAAAGAGGAAATCGTCCATAGCGCCATCGATAACCTGAAAAAAGCAATCCCACTTCATGCAACGTGGAAGCCCCTGCATAATAAGGAGACGGATGGAAGACTTGAGTTGCAAACGACGGGCAGGAAGTTATGGCTGCACACTGTCATCATAAAAGAAGTAGACGATGATCAATTGAACCAACTCTATAAACTGGCCTGCAGACATCCCTCATTCATCGTCATCGCACAAAAAATATCCCCCAAGGTCAAAGAGATTTTCAGACAGATACACCAGGCTTACCTGGAAGAGAACGGCGACATATTTCTCTATCAAAAGAACGTTTGTTTACTCATAGACAGGGGTTCTCCCTCTATGCACTCGTTACCGGCATCGATACCGGAAATAAAGTCATCTATACATTTATTCCTTAAAGAAAACTTTTAGTAAGATTGTATTGCTTGCAAGACTGCGACAATGCTATTCCTTTATAAATCTCACTTAACAATAATCAAAACTACACAATCAATGAGCAACGAAATATTGAACGGCAAGCGCTGCGCGATCAGGCGCGTTACCATGCTCCTGGTCTTTTTCATTGCGTCATTCCGGCTGCTTGCACAGGATAAACAGATCACGGGCAGGGTGACTGCCGGTGACACCGATAGCGCGCTGGCGGGTGCCTCCGTGACGATCAAAGGGACGAGGATGAGCACTGCTACGGGGACTGATGGGACCTTCAAGCTGACAGCTCCGCAAAACGCCACGCTGCTGATCACTGCGATCGGGTATGCGCCGCAGGAAATACCCATCAGCGGACGCAGTACATTGGCCATTCGTCTGACGGCTGACCCCAAGTCGCTGCAACAAATAGTCGTCGTCGGTTACGGTACGCAAAAGAGAAAAGACGTCTCGGGGTCTATCAGCAGCATATCCGCCGAGCAGATCGCAAAAGTGCCGGTGACTACTCTTGACCAGGCCATTCAGGGTAGGTCTGCCGGGGTGCAGGTGACAAATAATGACGGCGCCCCCGGCGGCGGTGTGCAGGTACAGATACGAGGTGTCGGGAGTTTTAGCAGCAACGACCCGTTGTATGTAGTGGATGGCTATCCCCTCAGCGGTGGTATCAATACGATCAATCCCAGTGATATAGCCACTATCGATATCTTAAAGGATGCGTCCGCAACGGCCATTTATGGGAACAGGGCTTCCAATGGGGTTGTGATGATCACTACAAAAAGGGGTAGAAGGAATGGCACGCAGGTGTCGGTGGATATTGTAACCGCTCTTCAGGCAAAACCCAAGACTTATAAGGTATTGAACGGACCACAATGGGGGGCATTGGCTTTTCAGCACGCGGCTATCGATGGATATACTGCTTTACCAAATTGGGCTAACGCGGATACCTTGCACACGGCCGACTGGCAGGATGCCGTCTATCAGACAGGACTGAGACAGAACTATAATGTCGCCATCCGTGGAGGCAGCGACAAGGTCCAGACAGCTTTTTCCGCCGGGTATTTCAACCAGAAAGGGGTCGTCCTGGGGTCCACCTACAAGCGGTACAACCTCAGCGGGAACATCGATTATACGGCCACCAGCTGGCTGAAGTCTTCCACGAGCCTAAAATATACGCGGGGTGATACCAAGCTGCCTTTTGGTACAGGAGGTCAGGGCGCAAGCGCCGGCATTGGCTATTTGTCCAAACTGCCGCCTACGCTGGACGGGGGTAACCTGCTCACCAGCCGGATCAAGGATGGGAATGGTAATTATGGATTTTTCAACCCCAATAACCAGGCTGTCAGGAACTGGGGTTCGGGCCCGGTATACATGATCGAGACACAGGACCAGAAGAACTATACCAATTATTTCCTTGGGTCTACCTCATTGGAGGCCACGATCATCCCGGGTCTTAGGGTAAAGACAAATTTTGGCATCAACACGAACGACTACTCTGGCTATTATTACACGCCGCCGGATACCCGTACGCAACAACAGTACGGTATGTCCACGCAGGCGACGGCGGATTTCTATTCCCAGTCTGCGAACAATACTTTTGAATGGCTGTGGGAGAATACGGTGGCCTATACGAAGACTTTTGGGGACCATAGCATTGACTTTGTCGCCGGCTTTTCCGCACAGGAGAATACCTTCCGGCAGATAGGCGGGCAAGGCACCGGGCTGGCGAGCACTGCATTAAGAAGCTTAGGCGCTCTTCAGACGATTACCAAGGTTTATGGCAACCAGACGACCACGACACTGGAATCGCAGTTCGCCCGGTTGAACTACACTTATAAGGACAAATACCTTTTCCAGGCGTCGGTGAGAAGGGACGGTTCGTCCAAATTTGCCGAAGGTCATCAATATGGGGTATTCCCCTCCGGGTCCGTTGGCTGGCGGATAAAACAGGAGTCCTTCCTCCAGGATGTCTCTGCGATCTCCGATCTTAAGATCAGGGCCAGCTATGGAGAGATTGGTAACCAGTTGGGTATTCCACCTTTTCAGTACCTGGCGCAATATACTTCGGGTCCCGGTCAGACCGATCAGGGCAACAATGGATACCCCTTCAACAAGACCTATCAACCAGGCCTGATACTGGCTGCCCTGTCCGACCCTACTCTAAAATGGGAAACCTCTAAACAGACAGACATTGGGGTGGATGCGGCTTTTCTGGAAGGCGCTCTTACCCTGACGGTGGATTATTATAAGAAGAAGTCCAAGGACTTCCTGCTCAATCTGCCAATCTCGCCGCAATCAGGTTTTCCCAACGCCACGAGGAATGTGGGCAGCATCGATAACCATGGTTTTGAGTTCGCCCTGAACTATGGCCATACGGCAGCCGGCGGCTTCCATTATAATGTCGGATTCAACGTGACCACGGTGAGCAACAAGCTGTTGAGCCTGGTCAGCGGTGTAAATAGTCTTCCCAACCTTTCAGACCTGGGCTTCCCGACGACGGGGTCCAATAACTGGGGTACTTACAGCAAGACCTATGTCGGCGGTCCCGTGGGTGAATTCTACGGATATAAGTCGGCCGGTATATTCCAGACACAAAAAGAGATAGATGACCTGAATGCGATAGCCCAGGCTAAATACGGTGTTAACTATCAGCCTACCAATGGTCCCGCCAAGAGCGCGGTACCCGGCGACCGGAAATTTGTAGATATCAACCACGATGGGAGGATCACTGCGGACAGCGACCAGGTGGCCCTTGGCAGCCCAATCCCAAAATTTTATGGCGGAGTGACCTTTGATGCCAGCTATAAGAACTGGGATATCAGCATCTTTTTCTATGGCACCTATGGGAATAAGATCTACAATTACCAGCAGCGGACGCTGGAAAGCTTTGGCACTTCCACGGGGTCTGTCGGTCTGGAGAACATCGGTCTGAAATATTTTCAAGGGGCCTGGACGTCTACCAACCCTTCCAACCGATATGCCAGGATCGATGCAAATGAGTTCAACGTAAATACCCGGCCATCCGATCAATATATCGAGAACGGCAGCTATCTGCGACTAAGGAACTTTACCCTGGGTTATACCCTGCCGTTAAAAGCATCCGGAAATTTTGCGCCGAAGATGAGGATATACTTCACCGGACAGAATCTTTTTACCATCACCAAATATTCAGGACTTGATCCGGAGATCGGGGTCCCGCAGGGAACGGATATTACTAATAAAGATAACACCACCTACCGCAACGTAACGGCGGCAGGTATTGATGTGGGTACCTATCCTTCTTCCAGGTATTACACGGTGGGGTTGAATTTTACGTTTTAACCTAAGCTCAAAACAAACGGAAAATGAAAAATAAAAAATATATCATATACATCGCTTTTGGTTTCCTGCTGGCGCCCCTGGCCTGCTCAAGGGATTTTCTAAACCAGAAGAATACACAGGCGGCCAGCGCGGAATCACTGTTCCATAACCCACAGGATGCCATCAGCCTGGTGAACGCCATCTATGACGGCTTTCAGCACGACAATCAAAATTTTGTATTGAAGGCGCTGTGGTATAACGCCAACTATTGCTCGCAGGACTTCTTTAACTGGGGGGCCGACGTCAGCTATAACACCTATCTCTTCCCTACGGACTTTGCCTCCCTGGCTACGTTCTGGAACCTATCCTACCAGGGTATCAGTAGGGCCAATTCGGCTATTCCCATCATTGATAAAATGCATAAGAACAATGTGCTCTCCGATTCGCTGGCCAATTCTCTGACGGGCCAGGCTCTTTTTTTGAGGGGCGTGTTCTATTACTACCTGGGCTGTACATTTGGCGGTGTCCCCCTGGAATTGAATGTGGTAACGGATGGCATCCATCCCCGCGCCAGCCAGGATTCCGTATTTCAACAGGTAGCTGCGGATATGACGGCAGCGACGAACCTGCTTGTCTGGCCGGAAAATCTCCCGGTGCCTGAAACGGGCAGGGCGACAAAAGGCGCCGCCTATGGCTATCTGGGCGCCGCGCAGATGTGGCTAAAAAAATATACTGACGCACTGGCCTCGTTCAACCAGGTGATCCCGCACTATAGCCTGATGACAAATTATATGGATATCCATGAGTACGATCATCAGAACAATCAAGAGTCTATCTTTGAGCTACAGTTCAAATTGCCGGGTGGCGTGACGCCGGACTGGAGCTATAATAATAACGAGGTCACCTGGAACTCTTCCTTTATGTGGCCCTGGGAAACCTCCAATTTTGGGTATACGTATGCCAATAAGAAATTGTACGAATCTTTTGAACCGGGTGATCTCCGTAAGCCGGCAACTATCATCGGTCCCGACGACACCATCGCCAGCCCCGGTATCGTAAAGATAGGCGGTATCAAGGCCTATGCACAGGTGATCGCGGGCTTCAGCGACAAGCTGTCCCTTCCTAAATCACATTTCACCGGCACGGACGGCAAGATCATAAACACCTGCGGTAAGACGGGTGATCTTTGGACAGGCGACCAGCCTGGTCAGCCCAGGTCAGGCTACTATGGAATGAAGTTCTGGCGCGACCCTAATGTCAGCGGGAATACTCCGAGCGCCGCGGACGGAAAGAACCATATATTTGGCGATCAGAATGTGACGATGCTGCGTCTGGGAGAAATACTGCTGGATAAGGCGGAGTGTCAGTTCAAGAACAACGATGCGGCAGGCGCCGCGGCTACGCTGGCGCTGGTGAGGAACCGCGCATGGGGGGGGACCGCTCCTGCCTCGGCGTTCGGTCCGGACTTTATGCAGATCCTCTTGCAGGAATACAGACATGAACTGGCGGGAGATGTGTCCTTATGGTACGATCTCAGAAGGACCGGTCTGCACCTGGACTATATCAAAAATAATTTCGGCATCACCATTCCGACCGGTCATGATCTCCTGCCGATACCCCAAAGCGCCCTTGCCCTTAATCCGACGTTAAAACAGAACCCGAATTATTAATTGGAAAATGTTTGAGAGAAAGAGAGCACGTTTTATGAGCCGTACGTTTTGTCTGGCAACAGTCATCGTCCTGCTGGCATCCTGCCATAGAAAACAAACTTTGTTCGAACGCATCTCTTCCTCTCACTCGGGTATACATTTTAATAACAGGATCATAGAAGACGATACCATCAACCCGATGGACGTGGTGAATATCTACAATGGCGGCGGCGTAGGCATCGGTGATTTTAATAACGACGGGTTACAGGATATTTATTTTGGCGGTAACCAGGTGCCCGGTAAACTTTATCTTAACAAGGGGAATTTTACTTTTGAGGACATCACGGATAAAGCGGGCGTGGAGGGTCTGGGCCGGTGGGCGAGAGGCATCTCCGTCGTGGATATCAACAACGACGGCTGGATGGATATCTACATCTGTAATACCATCTATAAGGACCCGCAGAGAAGACGGAATATTTTGTACATCAATCAGGGGGTGGACAAGGACGGTATCCCGCATTTTAAGGAGATGGCTGCGGCCTATGGACTGGATATGCATTACCAATCCACCATGGCCGCCTTTTTTGATTATGACAACGATGGCGACCTGGACATGTACCTTACGGTAAACGAAGCGTCGAACGGAGAAAGCCCCGCCACCTTTCTCCAGCGTAACCAGGTGAACACCATACCCAGCATGGGGAGGTTGTACCGCAACGATATGGACAGCAGCCTGGGACACCCGGTATTTCATGATGTGTCCGGCCAGGCGGGGATAAGATATGAGGGATTTGGTCATGCCGCCACGATCTGTGACATCAACAACGACGGCTGGAAGGATATCTATGTGTCGGATGATTTCCTGTCCAACAATATCCTATACATCAATAATCATGATGGTACATTTACCAACAGGCTGAAAGAATATTTCAAACACACTTCCTTCAATTCCATGGGGCAGGACGTGGTTGATATCAACAACGACGGATTGCCGGACGTGGTGGAACTGGATATGAACCCGGAGGATAATTACCGGAAGAAAAAAATGCTGGCATCGGACACCTATCTTACTTACCAGAATTTTGATGCCTTTGGGTACGAATATCAATATGTGCGCAACACCTTGCAGTTAAATCAGGGACCGCGGGTAGGCGAAAACGATTCCGCCGGTATCCCCGTTTTTGGCGACATCGGGTTTATGAGCGGTATTTCCCAGACGGACTGGAGCTGGAGCCCGCTGGTGGCCGACTTCGACAATGACAGCTACCGGGATATCATCGTTACCAACGGCTTTCCCCGGGATGTGTCGGACCACGACTTTATGGCCTACCGGGACGAACACAAGGGCCTGGTTTCTAAAAAGGAATTGCTGGAACAGATACCCCAGGTGAAACTGCATAACTATGCGTTCAGGAACAGAGGGGACCTTACGTTTGCCGACGTATCCGCAGATTGGGGGCTGATGCTGCCTACCTTTTCCAATGGCGTGGCTTATGCGGATTTCGACAATGACGGCGCTGTCGACATGGTGGTGAACAATATCAACGACGAGGCGCTGTTATACAGAAATACTTCCCGGGATCAGGATACGGTAAACAGACATTATTTACAGGTGAGGTTCAAAGGAGGGAGGCAAAATGTCAACGGCCTGGGGGCCATGATTGATGTTTTTTATGATCACGGCAAGCGCCAGTCTTATGAAAATAACCCTTACCGGGGTTATTTATCCAGCATGCAGGGCATGGCGCACTTTGGGCTGGCAGGCACGACGATGGTGGATTCGGTAGTGACGAGATGGTATGATGGCAGACAGCAAACAATACGTAATGTAAAGGCGGACCAGGTGATTACGGTGAACCAGGCGGATGCGCGGGAGCCTTATTCCCCCGGGCAGCCGGGTATCGCGGATCAAGCGCTGTTCAAAGAGGTCACACGGGCAGCCGGCGTGGGCTACAGACACCATGACTATGACTTTATCGACTTCGATATTCAGCATTTGCTGCCCCATAAGCTGTCGGAATATTGTCCGGCGCTGGCCGTGGGAGACATCGACGGCAACGGCCTGGACGACCTGGTGATCGGGGGCAACGGCGTTTATGCTACGCATGTTTTGCTACAGCAGCCGGATGGAAGGTTTCTGCAGGAGGATTCACTGCCGGGCGCAGGCTATCGTTCGAAGGTCGCAAAGGACGAGGGTATCCTGCTATTCGACGCCAATGGGGACGGCAGTCCGGATATTTATATTGCCAGCGGGGGATATGAGCTGACCCCGGGGAGCAACGGCTACCGGGACAGATTGTATATCAACGACGGGAAAGGTAAATTCACCCTGGATACATTGGACCTTCCGGAGAACTATACCAGCAAATTTTGTGTCCGTGCGATGGATTACAATGGAGATGGAAAGCTGGACCTCTTTGTATCGGGACGGGTAGACCCATGGAATTATCCCCGGCCGGTAAGCAGCTATATCTTCAGGAATGATTCAGAGAAAGGACATGTAAAATTCACCGATGTGACGGATGAGGTGGCGCCCGGGTTAAAGGATATCGGGATGGTCTGCGACGCCTTGTTCACCGACTTTGATGGGGACGGTCAGACAGACCTGATCGTTGTGGGGGAATGGATGCCTATCACTTTTTTTAAGAATACGAACGGCAAATTCAGTAATGTTACGGCGACTACAGGAGCAGGCGGGTTAAGCGGCTGGTGGAATTCGATAGCTGCCGGCGATTTCAGACACACGGGCAGAACGGATTATATCGTGGGTAATGTGGGGTTGAATACTTTGTACCAGGCCAGTGACGAGTACCCGGTGTATATGACGGCCGGTGATCTGGAAGGCAATGGCAGGACGGTAGGTGTACCCTCTTTGTTCCTGCCGGATCAAAATGGCGTAAAAAAAGAGTTCCCTGCCATGGGAAGGGACGATATGATCAGACAGCTCAACAGCCTGAGAAGACGATTTCCCAATTACAAGACCTATGCGGCGGCCACCCTGGACCAGGTGCTGACCCCGGAACAGCGGAAGGGGGCCCTTCGGCTGAAAGCTAATATGCTGCAGTCCTGCTATCTGCGCAATGAGGGTGGAGGCAGATTTACGGTGATACCCCTGCCAAAGGAAGCGCAGGTTTCCACGCTCAATGGAATGGTGGTGGACGACTTTGACGGGGACGGCAACCTCGATGTATTGATTAATGGCAATGACTACGGGACTTCCATCGGCATCGGCCGGTATGACGCTTTGAATGGACTGTTGTTAAAAGGAGACGGTTCGGGCGGGTTCAGACCGCTGACCATGCAACAAAGCGGCATCTATATACCCGGCAATGGCCGGGCCCTGGTAAAGCTACAGGGGGCAAAAGGGGATTACCTGGTAGCGGCCAGTCAGAATAAGAACGATCTGAAATTATACACGCTAAAAAGGAGGACCGGGAGCATACTTGTCAAGCCGGATGATGTCAGCGCCGTGATCAATTTCCGCAACGGCAGGAAAGAAAAGAAAGAGCTTTACTATGGCAGCTCCTTTTTGTCCCAATCAGCCCGTAGCATTTTGACGGGCGAGGATGTGACGAGCGTGGATATTACCAATAGCCGGCATGAGACAAGAACTATAAGATCCGGCGAGTAATGTGATCAGGCTGTTATGGCATGCACTCGTCCTTTGCTGGAATCGCCTATCCGTAATTCTACCGGCAGCATTTGTCTTTCAAACTCAATTAAGGGTTTCTTGGATTCGACGGTCTTTATCAAAAGCCTTGCGGCCACTTTGCCCATCTGGATGGCGGGCTGCCGGATCACCGTCAGGGACGGACAGAAAAGGTCGGTATTGTCCATATTGCTGAACCCCGCCAGGGCCACGGTCCCCGGTATATTTATTTTCATGTCGCGGCAGCACCGCATACTGGCGATGGTCAATTTATCGGTGGACGTAAAAATAGCGTCGGGTTTATTGTCGGCATAGAACAGTTGGTGCATGACCGTCTCTACTTCATAAGGGTCTGAGCCTCCATACGGGCAATATTTGATCAGGGACTCGTCTATTTCGAAGTGATGTTCCGACAAGGCTTTCTTATAGCCTTCCAGCCGCAGGCCGGTGATATATTGATGGGGCGAGTCGCCGATGAAGGCGATCCTCCGGCAATGGTTCTTCAGGAGATGATGGGTGCCTTTAAACCCGCCAAGTTTGTTATCTATTAGCACCTTATGACCAGAAAGCGCTTCGGCTGTCCTGTCGAAAAAGACGATGGGAAGCCCCCGCTCCTGCAGGTTCGTAAAGTGGCTGATGTCGGTGGTGCCGGGTGCGAGAGAAACGAGGCATCCATCGATGGACCTGGAGGCAAGCATCCTGGTAATGCTCATCTCATTCTCATAACTGCCGAGGCTCTGCGCCACGATGACATTATAGCCACTTTCCCTGGCGATGCATTCGATACCATTTATGATCTGGGAGAAAAAGGAGTCGGCGATCTCATGTACGATGACCCCGATGGACCTGCTTCTCCTGGCTTTGAGACTCAGCGCAATAGGGTTGGGTGTGTAGTTGATCTTGTTCGCATAGTCCAGCACCAGCTGCTTGGTAGTTTCGCTGATGTCATTGCAGTTCCGCAATGCCCTGCTGACAGTCGAAGGGGAAAAGCCCAGGGACCTGGCGATGTCTTTGATGGTGGCTGCTTCGAATCTCATTTGTAGTTGATTGTATTTGAAATTGATCTACCCACCTGCTTTGAAGCTAAAATTAGTCCTGTTTCCCCGGAAAAGGTACACTCTGTATGATTCTGGCTAAAGTTGGCTAAAAATGTATCAGTATTGCGCTGGCGATAGCTTTAACATTGTGGTATGAAAGCACTCGTCAACCAATTTTTCCTGCTGCTTATTTCGGCATCCGCCCTTGCCCAACCCTTTGACCCCGTAAACAGGAACGCTTCGCCCGAAGCAAGACGGCTGTTGAAATATTTATACAGCATCAACGGCCGTCAACTGTTGAGCGGCCAGCACAACTACAATGAAAGCATGCACACATACGACGACAGCGTTTATGCTATTACGGGAAAATACCCTTCCGTATGGGGCACCGACTTTATTTGGAACTGGACGACCGACAACGGACAGGCCATCGTCGACGAATGTATCCGGAGACATAAGGAAGGGTTTATCATCACACTGATGTGGCATCAGGGAAGACCAACGGACGATACGCCGTACGACTGGAAGAAAAGCATCCAGGGGAAGCTCACGGACGAGCAATGGAAAGAGCTTACCACGGAAGGTACGCCGTTGTATAAACGCTGGCTTGCACAGATAGACGTCGTGGCGGGCTACCTCGGCCAGTTGAATACGGCGCATGTGCCGGTATTATGGCGGCCTTATCATGAAATGAACGGCATATGGTTCTGGTGGGGAGATAAGAAAGGAAAGGATGGGATAGCTAAACTCTGGAAAATGATGTATGATCGTTATGTCAATCACTTCCATCTGAACAACCTCCTGTGGGTGTGGGGCGCCAATGGACCGAGGGACATACCGGGAGACGAGGCGTATCCATATAAGAACTTCTATCCGGGACATGCTTATGTAGATATATTAGGGACAGACGTATATCATATGGACTATGAGCAGAAGGATTACGACGAATTGCTGAGTTTGGCTGAAGGCAGGCTAATAGCTCTCACTGAGTGTGGTGAACTACCCTCGCCAGCTATTCTGGATGCACAGCCGAAATGGTCGTGGTTCCTGGTATGGTCCGACTGGATATATAGTCACAACAATGTCCAGCAGGTGCGGGCGGTGTATGACAGACCACAGACACTGACACATGATGAAGTCAATATAAACGGTAAATAATGAAATGGTATCGGCTGCTCCTTTTACTGATGACCGCCGGCCCCGGGGTGCACGCGCAAATGCATCTCAACGGCCGCGGGTACCTGGAATATGAAGGCGTGAATGTGATGCTGGCACACGATTTTTACCCGGAAGGGCACCAGGGTGGCGTGGGGGTGATACAGCACGGGCAAAGGGTAGCGACCAACGGCGATATACGGCTGGAGCCTACACCGGGCCAATGGCAGCCCATTCCAAAGGTCGGCGGGCATATGGTGGATAGATCCACCGGCAGTATCAGCGTGCATATGCAGTACCCGGATGAGACAAAGGATAGGAAGGGGTTTAACCCTGTGATCTACCCCGACCTGCATTTTGGTTACACCGTCCGCGTGACACCGGCGGGTACAGGGTTTAAGATCATTGTCGATCTGGACAGCGCATTGCCCGCCGCCTGGATCGGGAGGGTAGGGTTTAATTTCGAACTATACCCGGGCGTCCTTTTTGGTAGGAGCTACTATATGGATAGCTCCTCCGGCATCTTCCCGCAGCAACCGAACGGGCCCCATTATCAGGACGGGGATGGAGAGTGGCAGATCCGGCCCATGGCGACGGGCCGGCGGTTGGTGGTGGCGCCCGAGAGTGACGGGCAGCGTATGAGCATCGAATGTGAGAAGGGGGGAGCATTACAACTTATAGATGGACGGGGCAAACATAACAATGGCTGGTTTGTCGTCCGCTCACTGGTGCCCCCGGGCGCTGTGAAAGGCGCCGTGGAATGGCTGGTGACGCCCCACGCTATTAAAGGGTGGCAGTCTTCACCGGTGGTGCAGGTGTCACAGGTAGGATATCACCCGCTGCAGCAGAAAATAGCCGTCATCGAACTGGATGCAAAGGACAGGAGAAGACCGGAAGTTTCGCTGGTGCGTCTCAGTGAGCAAGGGGGACAGGAGACGGTGCTGCGGTCGTCGCCCCGCGAGTGGGGAGATTTTTTGAGGTATCATTATTTACAATTCGATTTTACTTCTGTTCGTCGTCCGGGCATATATATGGTGCGGTATGGGGACGTTCAAACCAATCCCTTCCAGATAGGGAGCGATGTGTATGTACGCAATGTATGGCAGCCTACGCTGGAATACTTCCTGCCTGCACAGATGTGTCATATGCGGGTGAACGACAAATACCGTGTATGGCATGGGTACTGTCATATGGATGATGCGCGTATGGCGCCTGTGGACTCCAACCACTTTGACGGCTATATACAGGGGCATTCCACGCTTACGAGCTATCACGGCGGCGAGACGGTGCCGGGTCTGAATACGGGTGCCTGGCATGATGCAGGGGATTTCGATCTGCGGGTGGAATCCCAGGCGGAGACGGTGTATGGACTGACGCTGGCATATGAGGCTTTCAGAGTCGAATATGATAATACTTCTGTCGACCAGAGGCATCACCTGGTGGAGATCCAACAGCCCGATGGGAAGCCTGATATGCTGCAGCAGATAGAGCATGGTCTTCTTTCCATCGTCGGAGGATATAAGAGCATGGGCAGATTTTACCGGGGCATCATCGAACCTACGCTGAGACAGTATACCACCCTGGGTGATGCCGCAAATATTACGGATAACAAATTCTATGACGGCAGTGGAGCCGCCGATGACAGGTGGGTATTTACGGAGGACAATCCGGGCAGGGCGTTGCAGGTAGCCGCGGCGCTTGCGGCCGCCCACCGGGTGATGAAGGGATACAACGACACGCTGGCGGGTGACTGTTTACGGATAGCGCAGCAAGTGTGGGCAAACACAAAAGAGAATGATGGACAGCGTGTGGAGCTGGCAGCGGAGCTGTATCTTACCACGAAGGACCGGGCATATGCGGATTTTCTGGTTGGTCATGGCGTGGAGATCGCACGGTCTGCGGACCGTTATGGATGGGTTGTCGGGCGGGTGTTGCCGTTGTTGAAGGACTCAGGGTTTGCGGCTGTTGTGACCAGCGCTATGAGGGTTCTGAAGGATTCGATCGTTGCCAGGGGAAGGCGAACGCCCTATGGTGTCCCATATGAACCAAATATATGGGGCGCGGGTTGGGATATCCAGCATTTTGGCGCAAAACAATATTTTCTCCACCAGGGGTTCCCCGCACTTTTTTCTGCGGAGTATATGCTGGCCGCATTAAATTTTATATTGGGCTGTCATCCGGGCGGGAACACGGCCAGTTTTGCTTCGGGAGTAGGGGCGCACTCGATGATCCCGGCCTATGGGTTCAACCGGGCGGACTGGAGTTATATACCAGGAGGCATCGCATCGGGTACAGCGCTGATCCGGCCTGATTTTCCGGAACTGCTGCCCTTCCCATACCTGTGGCAGCAGGGGGAATATGTTTTAGGCGGAGGTACGACAGATTATCTTTTGCTGGTGCTGGCGGCTGACCAGGTATTGAACGCCCGGCAGCCATCCATGCCTGACAGTATTCTTGTCCAGATGCGTTATGCTGCAAAAGAAGGGTTGCGGGACAAGTATTACCCCCGGAACATCGACACGCTGTACGGAGGTTATCTCAGCACTTTTAGCTATGACTTTACACCCGTGGGACCCCAGGACAAAATGATCGTCACCCAGGCCAGGCATGTCTGGTCGACGGCCAAGGCGGCGCTGTTCTATCATGATACCTCATATGTCGCCATGTCCCGTCACGGCTTTTATTTTCTGCGGGACAAGATGTGGGATCCTGTACATGGTGGATTCTATACGTTGGTGTCCCGGGAAGGTGTTGTCAGGAGCAGGATCAAGGAGGCGTATGGGAATGCGTTTGGGATCTATGCTTTGTCAGCTTACTACGAATGTTCGAAGGATACGGCAGCGCTGGGTCTGGCGCAACGGGCATTTATGTGGCTGGAGAAGTACAGCCATGATCCGAAGCAGAAAGGTTATTTCCAGCACCTGGAACCGGACGGTACGCCGGTGGTCCGGACCCCGGAGGTGGACAGCCGTGCCGAGACGGGATATAAGGACCAAAACAGCTCTATCCATCTGCTGGAAGCTTTTACAGAGTTATATCATGTATGGCCGGATCCGCTGGTGCGTCAACGGCTGGAAGAGATGCTCTCGCTGATAAGGGACAGGATCGTGACGCGCAAAGGCTATCTGCAGCTGTTCTTTACCCCCGACTGGCGGCCCGTCAGCTTCCGCGATTCTTCAGAACAGACGATCATGCGGCATAAGAACCTGGATCACGTCAGTTTTGGACATGATGTGGAGACGGCCTACCTGCTGCAGGAGGCATCGGAGGCGCTGGGGTTGAAGGAAGATAAGGCGACGTTTGCAGTGGGAAAGAAGATGGTGGATCATGCATTGGCGAACGGCTGGGATAATGCACTGGGCGGCTTTTATGATGAGGGTTATTATTTTAAGGATAAACCGGGCTGTACCATCATCAACAAAAGTAAGAACTGGTGGGCCCAGGCGGAAGGATTGAATACCTTGTTGATCTATTCGACGCTCTACCCCAATGACCCCATGCATTACGGGGATAAGTTTATCAAGCTTTGGTCCTATGTTCAGACTTATATGATCGACCATGAACATGGAGATTGGTACGAGGAAGGGCTGGACAATGAGCCCCAGCGGAGGACAGCGCTAAAAGCGCATATCTGGAAAGGGACCTATCATAATTTCCGGAGCCTGAGCAATTGTATAAGACGGCTGAGCGCTATATCCGGGGTCGGGTTGCCGTAGCAGCGATCCGGGCAATGACCGCTTCACGGGTAGCTTCATTTGCATGAGCGTCTTTTACAAAGACAGAGATGATAAGATGGCTGCCGTCGGCCAGGGTAATGATCCCTACGTCATTCGTGGCCGCTGTAAGGCCTTCTTCGTTGGTGCCGGAAGTGCCTGTTTTATGGGCTACTGTCATAGATGCCGGTAGCAAACCTTTGATACGGCGGGGGCCTGTCGTGGTTTCGGCGAGAAATTGCATCAAAAGTTGAGTACTTGCACGCGAGATCATCTTCCCTTCCATAAATAACCGTAGCAGGGCCGTCATAGCCTCCGGTGTACACCAATTTTTATATTGCACGCCCCAGCTGCGGGCCATCTCAGCTTCTGTCGCTACGACAGCTATGTCGCGGACACCCTTTTCATGAATGAATTGATCCACGGACACCGGGCCGCCGGCCAGCCGGAACAAGATATCGCATCCATTGTTATCGCTGGCAGATACGGTGTACCGGATGATCTCACGGAGGGGTATATTCACTGTCTTTCCTTTACAGGAGTCACGCAGGGGGCTCCAGGTGCCTTTTACCCAATCCTGTTCATCGATATGGACCAGCTGGTCGAGGCCAAAACTGCCTTCGTCCACGTCATGCAATATTTTTAGCGCAAGGGGGAATTTGAAAACGCTTTGCATGGGAAAATGATCTTTTCCATGAAAGGACAGTTGTTTACCATCGGCGGTGTAAAAAAGCGATATGCCTACGCTGCCCCTGGCGTCTTTTGCTATCCGCTCCAGCGAGTCCCGAAGGGCGGATTGTCCGAAAGCGGAGTGGGCAAATAGCAGCATGATGATGAGGCTCTGTCTGATCATGCGATGAAGGTACGGGTTTTCATCGTGCCCTTCAGACGAGAGGACGCGATAGCGGCCGATATTAGAAGGGGCGGCGATGCGGGCAGGCATCACTCTGCTCTTAAACTCTTCACGGGATTGGACAAAGCCGTCCTGACGGACTGGTAGCTCACGGTGATCAGAGCGATAGCGACTGCCAGACCGCCTGCTGCGGCAAACATCCACCAGCCGAGGGTGATCCGGTAGGCAAAGTTTTGCAGCCACTGTTGCATTCCGAACCAGGCCAGGGGAGACGCGATAAGGATGGCCAGCAACGCCAGACGGATAAATTCACCCGATAGCAGCAGGGTGACATTGATAACGGAAGCGCCCAACACTTTGCGGATGCCGATCTCTTTGGTACGCTGTTCGGCGGAAAAAGCAGCCAGACCGAATAGACCCAGACAGGCGATGAGGATGGCGATGACGGTGCAATAGATCACGAGACGGGAAGTACGCTGTTCTTTTTCATAATTCCTTTGAAAATCCTGGTCGAGGAAGGAATATTCAAAAGGTGTGGCCGGGTTGATCTTGTTCCATATCTTTTCCATCGACGCCAATGCCCGGGAATAGTCGTGTGTCTGAAGACGGACGATGGCATATTTGTACTTATCGTCGGCAAAATGGCTGTTGGCGGTGAAAGCCAAAGGTTTTATGTTAGTGTGCAGGCTTTCAAAATTAAAGTCCCTGATCACCCCCCGGATATACATGGCGTCATGTCCGCCATGCCAGTCATAGTTTATCCTTTTTCCAACGGCCGTCTCAGGCTTATAACCTAATTCTTTTACAGCGGTTTCGTTGAGTATGAAGCCGGTGGAATCCATACTGTTTTTGGAAAAAAGCGCTCCCTGCAACAGCCGCAACCCCAGCGTCTCAAAATAATCGTTCCCGACGTTGACAAGCATAATGTCGGTGAAGTTGGAGGACGCCCTTCCTTCGCCGTAGAAAAGCATGTCATTTATGTTGAGAATGCCGGGGTAGGTGGAGGCGTTGGTTACCGATTGGACAGTGGGGGCCTTTAGCAGTTGGTCTTTTAGCACACTGAAGTTTGCCGCTACTTGTTGGGTAGGTAAAGGAAGGATGACCTGCTGGTCTTTTTTAAAACCCAGGTCCTGTTTTTTCAGATAGTTTAACTGACTTCCGATGACGATGGCGCCAAGTATCAGCATCACAGAGATGGTGAACTGGAATACCACCAGCCCTTTTCGGAGGGCGGTAGCGCTCCAACTGTTCAATATCTTTCCTTTCAGCACCTTGGCGGGTCGGAAAGACGACAGGTAAAAGGCAGGGTAAAGACCGGACAGCAGCCCGGTGAGGATGGCAAGACCGCCGATCCAGTACACCAGACCGGGATTTTGGGACAGTTGCAGGTCTTTTTGTGTAAGCTGGTTGAATAAGGGGAGCAACAGCCTGGTAAACACCAGGGCCATTGCCAGGGCGATCAGACACAGGAAGAATGATTCTCCCAGGAACTGGCGTATCAGGGACCCTCTGCCTGCACCGATGACCTTTCTGACACCTACTTCCCGGGCTCTTTTTTCACTACGGGCTGTGGAAAGGTTCATAAAATTTATACAGGCGATGAACAATATGAATACGGCGATCGATCCCACTATATAGAGGTACCGGATGTCTCCGTTGGGGCTGATCTCATACCCGATGGAGGAGTGAAGATAGATGTCCTTCATCGGCTGGATAAACTGGCTTTTTGACATTCCGGCCGCCTTTAGGTCCGATCCGCCGAGACGATCGAGAAGCGCTACCATCCTTTTCTCAAATACACCGGCATTTACGTCCGGCTTCAACTTCACGTAGGTGTAAAAGATATTATTGGTGGCCCAGCTGGTCTGGCGCTCCACCCAACCACCTACCTCATTATTGCGCATGGACAAGAAAAAATGGGCGGGGATATGCGATTTATAGTTGTTCTTAAAGACCCCCCGGACAGTATATTGTATATCGCCAAAAGGCATCCCCAGCTTCAGCGGCCGGCCGACGGGGTCCTCCTGACCAAATATCCTGGTGGCCATGGCTTCTGAGATAATGATGCTATTGGGGCTATTCAGCGCAGTCGCGGCATTGCCATAGACAAAGTCATAGGTGAACAGCTGGAAAAAAGTGCTATCGACATAGTATCCATTCGATTCATAAAATCCATGGGTGTCTTTGGACCCCTGATATTGCATGAGCACTCTATCTAAAAAGGAGAACTTCACCAATCGGGTGACCTGTTCAACCTCCGGCAATTGCGCTTTCAGGGCAAAGGCCACCGGCGCCGGCTGGGCTGCCCAGGTTTCACCATTGCCTGCCTTATAAGCTATCCTGTAAATCCTGTCCCCGTCCTTGTGATGCTTGTCGTAGCTCTGTTCATCGATGATATATAGCATGATCAGCAGACAGACAGCCAGACCCGCCGCCAGTCCGAAGATATTGATGGAAGAATACAGCTTATTGCGGGTGAGATTTCTAAAAGCAATTTTTAAATAGTTTTTTAGCATACTATTCAGTTATGGTTATCTATCTGGGATAAAAGTTAAAATGGGCAAAACTGCCGGGAGAATTATTGCCTACCCAAAGACCCAGACCGCCATGTGTGGTTTTGCTGATCCTCTCCACTTCCAGGGAAGGCTGCCGTTCATTGTTGACATAGACGGAAACGTGAAATTTCTGTAACACGATCTTTACATGGAACCATTCATCGGGGTCGGGAGCGGGGAACACCTCATGTTCATATTTGCCGGGAAATTGATTGCGCAGCTTTTCCCAGTCATTGCCGGGCATGCTGATATACTGGACGGCATGGCCGCGCCGCAGCGCTTCGTTGCTTTTGAAGTTAAAGGGCCTGAAATAAATGGCGTCGTAAGTCGTAGTATTTTGTATATGAAAGACCACCCCTACAAAGCTTTGCTGTATTTGATGACTCCCTTTGATATCCAGCTCGATGACGCCGTCGCCCATATCTGAACCCTTTAGGATCATCATTCCGACGTCCGGCGCTTCGCTTAGACGGATGGAGTTCTTTTCCAGGACGCGCGTTGCCGTACGATTGATGAGCTCCCAGTGGTTTGCGGCCTGCAGGTCGGTAGAGACATTTTGGCCGTAAACTGCCGGCAGGAGGTATATGGATGCCAGCGCCAGGATGGATATTTTTATGTACAGGTTCATGATCTGTGTGGGGTGCGAAAAGGATGCCAGTCGGTTTGAGATATGGCAATCAATGTATTATCCGGCAGGTTTTGAGGGGAAGTGTCCGTTTTTGATACGTCCTGGGTTTCAAAATCGTACAGCGCATCTTGGACTAACCTGCGGTTCTTATTGATCCTTAATGGAATAGCATCCCGGCATCCCTTTGGTAGCCGTCTTTCCAAATTGTTATTATGCTGAGGAATTACCTGCTCGTAGCGATCAGGCACCTGACAAGGAACAAGGTTTTTTCGACGATCAATATCCTGGGACTTGCGCTAGGGCTTACCTGTAGCCTTTTTATCGGGCTGTGGGTGCAGGATGAGCGTAATGTAGATCAATTCAATGCCCATGGCGACAGGCTATATACTGTATACGAACGACAGTTTACAGGAGGGGTGATAAAAACACAGTACAATGTCCCCGGTGTCCTGGCTGCGGAGATAAAGCGGGTGCTGCCGCAGGTGGAATACGCCAGCAGCTTGACGAATAACGAGGTCAATACTTTTCGGGCGGGGGAAAAGGTACTAAAGAAAGAAGGTTGTTATGCGGAAACCGACCTCTTTACCATGTTTACTTATCCTTTACTGGAAGGGGACAAAGCCACTGTCCTGCGCCAGCCGTCAGATATTGCCATTTCCCGGAAAATGGCAGAAGATCTTTTCGGAAGCCCGCATGCTGCCATCGGCAAGCCGCTGCTGTTCAATAATACGGTGGAGATGAGGGTCACGGGTGTTTTTGAGGACCTCTCCCGGAATGCTTCCAACAAATTCGATTATGTCATCAACTATGTCTCCTTTTTAAAGCAACACGAGCCTTTGACCCAATGGGGGAACACGGGTGTCAGGGCTTATTTCTTACTCAAAGAAGGCGCCCGTCCGGCATCGATGGAGAAGCAGCTTACGCAGTTGTTGGACGAGCATAACCATTTTGGAAAAGGCTATCGGGTGGAATTGGGTATTCAACGTTTTGGGGACACGTACCTGCATTCCAGGTTTAACAGCCTTGGGCAGTTGGAGGGAGGGAGGATCGAATATGTCAATCTTTTTAGTATCGTAGCGGTTTTTATCCTTCTCATAGCCTGTATCAATTTTATGAATATCACTACAGCCCGGTCCGCCAGACGGGCAAAAGAGATCGGGGTGCGAAAGGTGGTAGGCGCTTTACGTGTTTCGCTGGTCCGGCAGTTTATCGGGGAAGCCCTGATGCTGACGGGTATTGCCATGATCGTGGCCTTGCTGTTGCTGGCCATGCTATTGCCAGTATTCAACATACTGACGCAAAAACAGATCGCTTTTCCTTCCGGCATCATCTTTTGGACGTGTATCGTGGGTGTCATGCTCGTCACAGGCTTTATAGCCGGCAGTTACCCGGCCTTGTTCCTCTCTTCCTTCCGGCCCGTCAGTGTGCTGAAAGGCGTTTTAAAGCTCAATATGGGGAATGTGTTGTTTAGGAAGGGCCTCGTGGTTTTTCAATTTGTCGTCTCCATTGTACTTATTGTGGGCGCCATTGTCGTATCCAGGCAGGTGGATTATATACGGACGAAGGACCTCGGCTACAACAGGGAGAACCTTATCTATATCCCCCAGGAAGGGGATATCAACGGAAAATACAAGATGTTCAAACAGGAGGCGTTAAAGATACCCGGCGTCCAATACGTTTCGCACATTGGCGATCCGCCGACCAATATCACCAGCGCCACCTGGGGCATCGATTGGGTGGGTAAAGACCCTGATGCCAAGCCGACGTTCGGGGATGAGGAGATAGGCTATGATTTTGCAAGGACAATGGGTATTGAGATGACGCTGGGACATGATTTCAGACCCGGGATGGCCACCGATTCCGGCGGGTATATTTTAAATGAAGAAGCCATACGCATCATGGGGTATAAGGACCCCATCGGCAAACCTTTTACTTTGTGGGATACGAGAGGGACGATCATCGGGGTGGTAAAGGATTTTCATTTCAATTCACTACATGTGCCGGTGCGTGGCTTTATCATGTACCTGGGTGAGAACGCCAATGGCGGGACGATATTGATAAGGACACAGCCCGGTCCCGGCAAGACCCGGCAGGCCCTGGATGGATTAGCGGCTTTGTGGAAGGAGTTGAACCCCAAATTCCCTTTTACTTATCAATTTTCGGATGAGGAGTATGATAAATTGTATAAGAGCGAGCAGATGGCGGGGAGGCTTTCCAAATGTTTTTCAGTGCTTGCCATCGTCATTTCCTGTCTGGGTCTTTTGGGGTTGGCCATATTTACTGCCGAGCAACGTACGCGGGAGATCGGTATCCGGAAAGTACTTGGCGCCAGCGTAGGGTCTGTCTTTGCACTGCTCTCCGGCGAGTTTTTACGGCTGGTGCTCCTCTCTTTGCTCATCGCCACTCCTCTGGCCTGGCTGGTCATGTATAAATGGCTGCAGGATTATGCTTATCATACGGATATCAGCTGGTGGATGTTCCTGGCGGCCGGTTGCGCTGCGGTCGTCGTAACCTTGCTTACAGTCGGCTGGCAGGCGATCAGGGCGGCCCTGGCTAATCCGGTGAAGAGTTTAAGAGCTGAATGATGCCTGCCCGCATTGCCGGCCCGTCTAATATCGGCCGCTGTCGCGTCCTCTGGGCAGAGTAGGCCCCTTCTCCGTATATTCGCCCTATGACCGATGCGCTGACGCAACTCAAACAATTGGTAGATGCAGTGCATCCTCTTTCCGGCGAGGATTGGGATGCTCTATCAGGTATATGGACGTCTTTTTCTGCCGGGAGGAAAGAGATCCTCACGGCGGAGGGGGCAGCGGAAAGATATCTGTATTTGGTGATCGAAGGGGTACAACGTGTCTACTATTTTGATGACCAGGACAGAGAGGCCACCCTTATATTCACTTACGCGCCCTCTTTTGGCGGTGTTCTTGACGCGCTGCTATTGCAGCAGCCTTCACGTTATTTTTATGAGACGTTGACTCCTTCCATGTTCCTGCGGGCGCCATGGGTTGAATTAGACCGGCTCATGCGTGAGAGGCCTGATGTGGAACGCATGGTTCGTAAAGGTATTACCCATGCGCTTGCGGGTCTGCTGGAAAGACTGGCGGAATTACAATGCTATACGGCGGAAGAGAAGTTTAACAAAGTGCGGCAGCGGAGCCCGCATATCTTTCAGCTGGTGCCACATAAATATATCGCTAACTACCTGGGAATGGACGCCACCAATTTTAGCAAATTGATCAATAAGCAAAAAAGTTAGCCGACCTTGGTTTTTACCAAGAATGGTCGTCGGGGGCCGGGCTAGATTTGTTTTTCTAAATATTTTGTTATGAAGCTTATTGATAAGGATCAATTATTGGATACGCTGGAAGATAGGGTCAATACACATTTGGACGCGGCTGTGCGGGTGTACCAGAATATGCACAGCGACCTTTTGCTCAAGCCTGCCGCGGACGGGGGGTGGAGCATTGCGCAATGTCTCGAGCATTTGAACAGGTATGGAAATTATTATATCCCTTTGATACGCCGGGGGCTTGGAAGACAAGACAGATGTGTCCAGGGCGGTTCGTTCAAAAGCAGCTTTATCGGCGGCTATTTTACACGTCTCATGGACCCTGATACGGGAAAGAAAAAGATAAAAGCCTTTAAGGATTACAAGCCTGACCGGGATCTTGATGCCCATGCCGTTGTGGCCGAGTTCATACGTCAGCAGGAGGTGCTGCTCATCTGTCTGCAATGGGCCAGAAAAGCGGACCTGAATAAGCCGAGGATACCGGTGTCCATCATGAAATGGCTCAAATTGCGGCTGGGAGACGTATTACAGTTTGTCATCGCGCATGATGAACGGCATATGCGGCAGGCACAAAGGAATTGCCCGTTGGATTGAGTATGTAAGGGCCTACTAAGAAAGTCAGTAGAGAGTGATGGTATCAGGAAATTGCCGTATTTTCAGACGTGATGCCTATAATGTTTGCTTTCCGTTGTCTGACCTTTCTGCTGTCGATTTTTTTACTAACGCCTGTTTTTGGGCAAAAGAAGAATGCCGGCTTTGAACTGCATATCCGCAGGGCATCCGGTCCGATGGTTATCGATGGATTTCTTCGGGAACCTGCATGGCAGAAGGCCGACCGGGCAGGGGACTTCTTTATGGTACTGCCGATGGATACCAGCCATGCCAATGTGCGGACAGATGTCCGGATGACCTATGACGGGCATTATCTCTATCTGGCGGCAGAATGTTACAACGGACTTCCAGGTCCGGATATGGTGGAGTCGCTGCGAAGGGATTTTGCCTTTCTGAAGAATGATAATTTCATTTTCTTTATGGACACGTTCGAGGACCAGACCAATGGGTTCTCATTCGGCACCAATGCTGCGGGAGGGCAATGGGATGGACTGATGTACGAAGGCGGCAAGGTGGACCTTAGCTGGGACAATAAATGGATCTCGGTAGTCAGGCGGTTTGAGGACAGATGGGTGCTGGAGATGGCCATCCCCTTTAAAACGCTGCGCTATAAGAAAGACGTTACCCGTTGGGGGATCAACTTTAGCCGAAATGACCTGAAGACGACGGAAAAGTCCGCGTGGGCCCCCGTGCCGAGGCAATTCCCCACTGCCTCTCTGGCATATACGGGCGTATTGGTTTGGGATGCGCCTCCGCCCCCGCCGGGTCCGAATATCTCTATCATTCCCTACGTGCTGGGGGGTGCTTCCAAGGATTATGTTTCTCATGGTCCCGTGGTGTATAAGAAAGAGATCGGGGGGGATATGAAGGTGGCGGTTACCTCGTCGTTGAATTTGGACCTGACGGTGAACCCCGATTTTTCACAGGTGGATGTGGATAAGCAGGTGACAGATCTCAGCAGGTTTGAACTGTTCTATCCCGAAAAAAGACAGTTCTTCCTGGAGAATGGGGACCATTTTACCAATTTTGGCTATTCTTCCATCCGGCCTTTTTTCTCCCGGCGGATCGGATTGGGCGTACCTATCCAGTTTGGAGGGCGTCTCAGCGGTAAGTTGGATCGCAACTGGCGCATCGGGGTCATGGATATGCAGACGGGCTCCGTGGATTCTATTGGTCTGCCCCAGCAGAATTTTGCCGTTGTAGCCTTGCAAAGAAAGATCTTCGCACGCAGTAATATCGGGATCCTGTTTATCAATAAGCAATCGCTGCACTACCAGCCGGGCAAGGACACTACGCATCCTGCCTACTCGCTGTACAATCGCAATCTCGGGCTTGAATTCAACCTGGCTTCTTCCAACAACTATTGGACGGGTAAGGCCTTGCTGATAAAATCCTTCAGTCCCGGTCGCCGTGGAGACGACTACGTGCATGCGGGCAACCTCCAATATACGAACAGACACTGGGTCATCGGGGCGCAATATGAGTATACGGGCAGTAATTTCAATGCTGAAGTGGGGTATGTGCCCAGGCAGGGTTATTTCAAGTGGAACCCTACCGTGTCTTACCTGTTCTTTCCCCGTGGCGGGGCCATACTTAGCCATGGTCCGCAGGTGGTGTCAAACTATTATTACAATGAATCATTTCACCATACGGATGATGAGACGATCTTTACCTGGCTGGCTACCTTCCGGAATAAAAGCACCCTGTCCGGCGTGCTGGTCCATGATTTTGTGGAACTGCTGACCCCTTTTGACCCCACCAATACGGGACGGGCCTTTTTGGTCAAGGGCAGCCGGCATGACTGGAAAACAGCGGGTTTTGACTATGTCAGCAAACCCCAGGCGCTGCTGACCTATGACGCGTCCTTCCGGTATGGAGGATATTATGCCGACGGCGTTAAGCTGACGCTGAGCGGGGATGTGGGATACAGGATCCAGCCATATGTAAATATGACGATGAACTTTTCCTATAACAGGCTTTCGCTGCCCCAGCCCTGGGGCGTGCAGGCCTTCTGGCTGGTGGGCCCCCGGATAGATGTCACCATGACCAATACCTTCTTTTTCACCACCTATATCCAGTATAACCAGCAGATACATAATATGAATTTGAATACCCGGCTGCAATGGAGATATAAGCCTGCGTCAGACCTGTTCCTGGTGTATACGGATAATTACCTGTCCACTCCGTTCTCGGTACGGAGCCGGGCCCTGGTACTGAAATTCAATTATTGGTGGAATTTGTGAGGGTTTTCGGGGTAAAATGTCTACATTTGCAACCCGTTGCCTGGTGAGCCGGGTTACATGGGATCGGGAAGTAGCGCAGGCCGGTAGCGCACCTGGTTTGGGACCAGGGGGTCGCAGGTTCGAATCCTGTCTTCCCGACTTGAGAGGACAAAGCAGGAATATTCCCGCTTTGTCCTTTTTCATTTTCGCCAAAAGCCTTGTCCAGCGTGTATATTATCTGGACAGCATCGTTTATTCTTGTGGTTCGAAGTCGCTCTCCGTCAAAAGTCAATTTTTCCGGATACATCGAACCAATGACTTCCCGCTTCTTTTCTATCCCTCCATCTTGGTAGATGTAGTCCAACTTCAGGAGATTCTCTATTCCGGCATCCAGCAGGCCGGGTACGTCATGGTCCTGCTCCCGTACTGCCAGCCGGGCGTTAAGGCGCTCCAACTGCTGCATGTATTTAGACTTCATATCCCGGAAATCAGCCGGGGGAAGCTGTTTTGTGGCTACCAATTCCTCGATATAGGCAATCTTTTCTTCCACCTGCGCAACTTGGGCTAATAGCTCTTTCCGGTCATTCAGAAGCGGGGCCGTCTGGCTGTACCAGGACTCAGTAAGTACAATTTTATAAACGTCGATTGCCTCCGGGCGGGGGATATATTTCTTCAATTCATAGATCAAATGGTCGTTCACGTCATCGGCGCTGAAGCGACAGGTACACCCATCAAAGCAGTGGTAATAGGAATAATACTTGTTCCGGCCTTTGGAGGCGCTGCCGGTTAAAATCTTGCCGCATTGTGGGCAAAGGAGGAATCCCCGTAAAGGAAGGCTATTGTTCGATACGACTTTCAGTCGGTAGGTATTTCTTTTTCTTCCGTAAAGCACGTCCTGAACCTTATAGTACAATTCCTCGGAAATAATGGGTTCATGTTTGGCCCTTATAAATTGGGCTTCCTCGTCTTTGTACTTTTCTAAGAATATCTTGCCGCAATAAACTGGGTTGGAGATACAGGTCCAAAATAGGCTTTTGGCTCCCCTGAATCCCTTTGTCTTTGCCATCTTGTACACCTGTTCTGTATTCAGGATGCCTTCGGCCACCTGCTCAAAAGACCACTGGATAATACTGGCTAAGGGTTCCTCGGGGGCAATGTACTTCCGGCCCACTTCGTCTGTTTTGTTGACGTAGCCGATAGGTGCCAGACCCATATACCGGCCTTCCTTTTTGGCCCGCCGCATTCCGGCTATTACATTCAATGCCCGCCTGTCGTTCTCCACTTCCGGGGCAGCAAGATAGAACGCCAGCATCATCTTATTCTCGGGGATGGATAGGTCTAAGGGTTGCTCAATGGCCTGCGGTTCCACCCCTAATTTGCGGAGGATATTGATCATTTGGTAGGCATCTCCGGCATTCCGACTGAAGCGGTCCCACTTGATGAAAAGTACAAGGTCGGCCTTCCCTTTGGTCCTTTTCAGGTCGAGAAGGTACTTTTTCCATTGAGGACGGTTAAACGTCTTGGCGGAATGATCCTCAAAAATTACCTGCCGGACGGAGATATTGTTGAGATGACAATACCGGCGAAGTAGTTCTTCCTGGCTACGCTGAGAATAGCCCTTATCGGCCTGCTCGTCGGTGGATACCCGGATATATAAGTCTGCTATTTTCATGTCAAAGGTTTATATTCAATTTACTGAAAGTTGAAGAAAAACGGCCTGAAAATGCTGGGGATTCCCAGGCCGTTTTGATTGGGAAATGCTCGCTTTCGCACATCTACCAGTGACGATCCAGGTAATTAGAGACTACTATGTCTGCTAACTTCCGGAGGAATTCCAGGACAATTACTGCCTGGGCCACTGATACATTCATACCACCTCTTCTGAGCATTTCTTCTGCTTTTTCCGGTGACAATTTTTCCATTCTACACATGTTTTTCTTTTGCACAATTGCGCCCTGGTAAAGAGCATTCAAGACAAATATAAGAAATATTGTTAGGTAGAACAAATATATTTACCAAACATACGCGTTTTCTGCGTAACTTTACTCCACTGAACGATTTTGTACTTATTTGTGCTGTTTAGTTATAAACTGGCAAGAAATTGTGAGCGCAACCTTATCAAAATCGACTAAAATAGAACAAAATGGATGAGAAAAAGACATACCAGGTTACATACAAGGTGTACCATAACGAAAGACTGAAAAAAGTCTCTTTTCATGGCAAGCTGGTCTTTCCATTATATCTAAGATTAACCTTTGACCGGCGGACAACGGAGTATCGTTCCAACCTCTTTGATCTCTTTATGAAGCCGAAATATGGAATTCGGGTTTCAGGAGAAATATTTCCTCCACATCTCGATAAGATTATTGAGCGGGAAGAAAAACTGATAGAATTTGTTATCGACCGGCACCCGGAAGATTTTTCTTTGGAACTATTCAAAAAGGAATATGACTACTATGGCCGGGATCTACTGGATGAGATGGAGGAAGGTTTCTTGAACTATCTGCGCCTTTTCTTTGATGATGAAGGAATGCCGTACCTGGGTGATGTCTTTGCCCTCAGCTACCAGGAAGTTACCTTGTACGATGTCGTGCTGGACCTCAAAAGGGCATTAAAACCTGACCTATACCAACGACTGATAGAGCATTCTTTTCTCTTTGCACCACCCTATTATCCATTGCATCAATTCCTCGAAACACCGCTAAGACCGAATCTAAAAGTCTTAACAATCATGGATTGGGAGCAAACTGGAACAAAAGAGAAATTTGTCGAGTTTTTGAGCAAACATTTTCCGGCCAGCAATTCGTCTGAAATATTAGTTGCAATTAAGCAATTTATGACGTAGATGATCGTAAGTTTTATATTGCCTTGAAAAAGCCATAATTATTGTCTACAACTAATTTCCTATCTAAAAATAAATTCGAAAGCTCACAAGTAATGTCTGGCGTCAATGTACATGAATGGCATGCGGCCAAATTAAGTTGCGAAACGCCTTGTCCAGATGATTCAAGGCATATAGGATCAGACGAACAATTCTTTGCTCTATTGATGGCGCTTTGAATTATCTTATTTAATTCTTCCAAGTCATTGCATAGATTACTGAGCCCACCTAAATAACCGTCAGTGCCATCGAAAGCAGATATCAAAAAGCCATTCATTGAATCACTTACATATAGTCGTTCTTGCATGGATGAAACTGGGTAGCCGCAAACATACTGCAACTCTCTAATAACTAAATGTGAAAGCGTATGAATTAAAATCTTTCTCGGTGATAACGTTCGTGCAATTATTTTATGGTAGTGCCAAGTTGAGTTTTCAGCATTGGTTTTAATTGTCTTTGTTCTTTCAATAATATCGTTCTGTAATTCCCAGTTCGCCAGAGTGGTTTTATCAAGCACGAAAAGTATAGCTTCTCCAAAACTCTCAATTCCTGGAAGTAACTTCGTCTCAAAATTATTCTTTGAGACGGATTGCCGTTTTACGTTATATTCATATCTACTTTCTTCTTGTAAAATAGAATCCGTATCAATTGGCTCCTGCCTTGTAAATGAAGTTTGAACAGTAATTTTTTTTAATTTTTCAATTTTTACTAAATCGCTAAACCCAATAATTGAATCGGCGCATAAAATTCGGCGAAATTTGAGTTGATTATTTTCGGGTTGCTCACCCTTTAAGAAATAGCTATATTCAACTTCTCTAAATGCTTCCTCAGATATAAATGAGGGATCTCCCGTTTCCAAATACGCCTTAACCACGTCTATTGGTATATTATGCCCATCCCGGATAATCTCTGCAATCTGATCCTTTGAATAAGTATTCTTCTCCAAATAGTTGTCAATTATAATTCTAGTTTCAGTTGTTATTGGATTTTGCATCTCCGGAATATAGATGCTACTTAAGATATTGGCGTAATAAACACTATTACTGGTCTTTACCTTAACCTGAATTTGCGGAATCTTTTGAAATGGTATGCTGTTGCAAAACTCATCTACAAAATTACCTTCAGCTTGTCCGATCCAGTATTTTTTGCCATTACATTTTTTTTCGTAATCAAAAATTCCTTTTAAAGACTGAGCATTTCCACAATTGACACATTTTATCCAAATGCCTGACAACTCGGTATTCTCTCGACTTATTTCGTATCTTAAATCTTGCTTTAGGCAGCAAGTTTCCGACAAGTTTAGCTGTGGGCCTTTGGGTCTATCATTTTTAGCATTATCTTCATTTTCATCCTCTTCGTTGATATTAGTTTGATCAGACGGGAGCCTCTTATTCCAGTGTCGCCAAGGAATATCTTCAATATGACCCTCTTTGCAAGTCATCACGAAACGAACTTGCTCCAATATTTGCTCCTTACAATCAATATTCCAGCACTTAGGTGGGTTAAAATACTTTTTTTCTTTAGGCCATTTCTTGAACCAATTACTTAATTCTTCGAATCGATTACATCTGGGGCAGTAAAACCATTTTGGAAAGTAGCTGGCAGTAGGCATCAATTGATCAAAAAATGAATTTTCTTCGGTTGGTATTCGAACAATGTGCCTTAGTTTTGGAAAACGGGCTTTTAGTCTATTCAAAAGCCTATCGTCCTTAATAATATAAGAAGAAAGCTTGTTTTGAAGTGTCCCATATCGCCAATTGTCAAAAGTCTCAACTATAACGGAACAATCCTGAGTTTCAATAATTGAACCTACGCCTCCGTAATTTGAGATCAATTTGCTTCTTCCATGTTTTATTTTGTCGCTTGCCACCGTCAATATTGTTTTATTGTTATTTCAGTATTAGGGTCTACATTACGCATTGAATTCAGTGCTATTAAAATGTCGTCATCCTTTCGATCCTCCATTGGCTTCAGCAGTGAATCTTTTGGATGATCCTGCCAAAAGAACTTTAAATTTTTATTTGCTTCTGTCCTATATTTCCAGGCGGTAAGAAGCGATTCGATTTTGACTAAGATATTGCTGAAATCTCCGTTTATGAACGGATGTTTTTTAAACAAGTCGGCAAAATCAGTTTTTAACCTTTCTTGTATATTATCGTCTTTTATTATTCCCGGTTTGTCATTTGAGGCGTATTTGCCGTCATCAAGTTTGTGTCTAAAATAAGCTACCATAACAGTAAAGAGCATTTTGTCCAAAGCATTCTCAGCAAATGGCGTTACGCTTAGGGGCTCAACCTGTTTATAAAAGGTTTTGTGAAATTGTACAAAGTCTTCAAAGTAGGAAAGATCCCTAGTGTTAAACGGATCAAAAACTGTAAATACAAGTCCTTCATTTTTTCTAGCGACACGGCTGCTTGCTTGGATATATTCCGCTGTATTTGGTGGCATCCCATTTATAACCATTATGCCAAGCCTATTTACATCCAGACCTACACTTATCATATTAGTGGCTAAAACTAAGTCTAGCACTTTGTACTCCGAAAGGTCGCCGGTAAATGAGATTTCAAGTTTATCTAAATTCCTTTTTATTTTCTCGTTCGGAATTCTAGCTGTCAATTCAATATTTTGGGAAGAAAGTTTCCAATAATTATATGGGTAGGGGTCTTGGTTTTTTAGGTTTCGTACTTGTAGTTGTTGAACCTCTGGCTTTAACTCTGCCGTAATTTTATTGGAAAACCTGCCGAGTTCCTTTAAGCTCTTAAAGTAGGAAAGCAATGTCCAATATTGGTCCACTTCTGCCTTATTTTTCGATTGCTCCCAAATCTCCAATCTTGCAAATAACAATGAAGCCAACAATTGTAGATTCGTCATAACGGTGGTTTTCCCCGTTGGTAAGATGCCAATATATCTGCGCTTGCTTTCTGGCAAGGTTTTCGAAAAGAATGTGTCGTCTGATGTAGTTGCATTTTGTGGAAATATCCTTGTGTCTCGGCCGTAAAGCCCTTTTATTTGGGACACGACGTTTTTAGTTGTTGCAGTGGACGCAATTATCTTTGGGGTTTGCTCTGAGGTAGTGCATAGCGATAGAATTACATTTTCAAATAAGCCCACCAAGCTACCTAATGGGCCATTTAACAAATGCAATTCATCTTGAATAATAAGTTCTGGTTTCCGGTTGAGTTTATAATTAAATAGCTTGGTTGCTTCTTCTTTCCAGGCAAGCGAAGCAAATTTGTCCACGGTGGCAAACAAGACCGTGGGCGGTTTTTTGTAGATATCATCATCTATTAGTACGATTGGCAAACCTCCCTTCGAAGCACAAAAATTACATTTCTCATTTAAACAGTAAGATTGAAGGTGGTTACTGATTCGATGACCTATCAAATAGTTAGGATCATTGGAATTTATCCTTGAGATAATTTTTGAATTACACCATTGACAGTTAGTGACCTGGAACGGATTAATTGCATACTTGCCATCAAGGCTTTTGTTATTCAGTTTATCTTGAATCTTTTGCAATTTTTTGCTGGCTTTTTCAATGCTATTGGGGATAGTTTTATCGCCAATCCAAAAGCCAATCGATATTTTGTCTTCCCCTAAGTCTTTGTTGTTTTGTCGAATAAATTCACATGCTAAAATAAGCTTAGTTGCTCTTTCAAATTGCTGCGCAGAAAGCAGTCGCAAAGTGTATCGAATGATGATATTAACACCATCATATTGGTCTTTGTATTTTAACCTTCTCCAAAAGACAACGAATGCGGATACCGCCAAATATGCCTCAGTTTTTCCTCCCCCGGTTGGAAAATATAGTAGATCAACTAGCTTCCTTTCATCGCTATTTTCTTCCACAATTGAGGGGATACATTGCAGAATGAAGGCCAGTTGAAAAGGACGCCATTCTGGTTCTCGAATTTTTCCTTCAGCACTAAGTGGAAATGTTGCATTTGCATAATGGTCGAAGGGTAATTGTAATTCCTCTACTCTTTCATAAACTTCGTAACCATCTCTTCTCTTATTAAAGTGCTTTTCGGTTTGAAACATTTGCAAATAGATCGCGGTATTTGCAAGCTGAAATGACCGTAGTACATGCTCACCCGCATCTTCATATATCAATTGAATCCCTCTGGTTATCCGTCGGTGTATTTCCCTGCATTTTTCGATGTTTTCAAACGCCAATGCATGGCCCTTTGCTGCTACTTCCTGCTCTTCGATCCAATAGGAGTAGGCATCAGCAATCTTTTGAAGGTTTTCAATTATTTCATGCTTATTGTTGTTAAAAGAAGAAAGTGCTTTTATTCTTAATATTGTGCCATCAATTTTTTCAGTTTGTGTGCTCTGGCTCCTTACGTCATAATGGGGGATAAAGGTAGTTTTTATCCAATTTGTTGTTTCTAAATCTTCCCATTGACATGAGGCATTATGGCCGATCCCAAAGGCAAGCTTTTCCCTAAAAAGATAATCAAGCATCTTATCTTCGTCAGATTTGTATGTGTCAGCATGATAGTCCTTAAATGGTTTTAGGCAGTCAGAATGAATTTTAATTTCTGTTTGAAATAGAGACAATAGATTCAACTTCTCTTTTGAGAACGAAAATTGATCCTTCCTATAGGCATATTTATTTTCAAGAATTGCTTTTATATAATATCTATTTGGATAATTCGAATATAATTTCAAATGAAGTACTAGGTTGTCTTTGTTATCTTTGTGCCAATTGATATCATTTGCGCCTGGTTGTTTAGAGAGTACCAGCTCAACATGACAGTTCTCTGAATTTAATATATCAGTAATCTTGACAGAGAGCTGAATTTTGTTGTCATATCTTTTGTACTTGTCCTTAAAGAATAATTTGGTGAGGTGCTTATATAATGGATGATTAGGAAATTCTTTCCTAAATTCCTTCCTGCATTCTTCAAAATACTCATAGTCCGCAGTTTTCTGGTATATTCCTGTTTCCGGATTTTTCTCCTTTCGCCTTAATTCGCGTGTTTGTTTTAGGCCCTTTGTTTCAGCATCAAACTCTACAAATTGACTAAATCCAAATTTGTTAAGTAAGTATGTGTCATCTCCGGAATAAGGTAGTATAATTTCATTAAATTTTGCTTTTTTGTAAATACCGAATGAAATCGTCAAATTAAGTTCTTTGCATTCTCTTTTAACACAAAACGAAAGACCGAAGTGTGCTGGAAAGAATCCGTTTGCATTAATGACTTGAGGAGGGAGAGTTGTCGAGGAGTCACTAGCGTCATCACCTTCTTGCTGTTCGTCATCTTCCTGCCGATTTTCGTCTGTAGCGTTGCTGGGCTTTAAGTCCGATTGATGATTCTCAGTACCTTCTTCTAGATCTTGTGAGTAGCTTTCCAATCCATTTTCACTGCCGTCGGAGACTTTTTGTTTGGGGTATAGGATGCCAGAAAAATACCTTTGAAGAGGTTTGCCCTCTATTATTTCATCGGAGAAATCATTCTTGCAAAGAAAAATATCAGATCCAGGACCTATTAACTCCTTTTGAATACGAGTGACTATAGTGTCACGATTTAGGATGTAGTTCATATCTTATATCTCCTGAAGTTGAGGGTTAATGGGAATTTGATCCTCCTCTGTGAGGTAAGCAACCTTGGCGGTCACTGTAATTATTGGCATGTGTTCATTTACAAATGCTTGTAAAGAGATAGCAGTGAAATTTCGTTTCGCTAGAATTTCGCCAACTTTCGCTTCTTTTAAGAATAATTGTAATTCTTGCTTCAATCCTCTACCTAATGCAATCATGGTGCTATTATAGATTGCCTTGGATCGAAGAATATCTCTTAGCACTGTTTCAAATTGAGAAGTGGCATAATTCGAATAATATAACTCAACTATTGCTCTCAAGTCGCTATTATACATGGGAAATTTTCTAAGTCTCTTCAAATAGCCTTCAACAGTATTTTGCATTACGCGCAATCCTTTTTGTTTTAGTCTCTGATACATTACACTGTTGTCATATTTTTTGCTCAATTCGGAAATTAATCTTTGCCAATGCCTAGAGTTTTCCTCAACTTTTCCGAAAATAGTTGGTTCTGTTTCTATGGCGATTTGATAAAGGTTTTCGGCAAGCTGCTCCTTTGGATATATTCTAACTTTATCGCCGGGCTTCAGTTTTTGAACCTTTATGATGTTGCCAGCTAGATCGAATATCGTATCATTGCTATCTAAGAAAAAGTCAGATTTCAGTGTTGATATTTTGTAAATAATTTTCTCTTCTATTTCATCAAGAATTAGATCGCTTTCGTCTTTATATCCTTCATAGGCATTTCGACCCAAATTATCCAAACGGGCTACAATATCTTCAATCGTATCACTTATGTGGAGCGTGGGTTCCGAAATCGCTTCATACTGAATACCTGAAATTCTGAGCCTATCATTACTTCTAATTTCAGATTCTATTTCTCTTTCTCTAGCTTGCACTTGTTTTTGATATAGTAGATGCTCTATTTCATAGAGAATAAGAGTTGCATCAACTGAGAGATTTTGAAGAAAATCAAAATCATTTTTACCGTTGAAGGAATATTGTACAAGCCGTTTATTTCGAATTTCTGTTTTTTTGGCTGCTTTGAATGAGAGTACGCTTATCTTGTTATTTCGGAAATGAGATTTTATCCAATCTATATCGTTGGCATCGGATATTAGGACGATCTTTTCTTGAGCAGATTGCAAGAACGAAATTAGCGTACTAAACTTTCCTGAACACGATTTGAGATACTCGATAATTTCAGTTAGGATGAGTTTGGGGTTATTTTCTTGCAGGTGGCCTATTGTGTATCCTCCTGAAAAGGCCAGGCCTCTTTCTAATTCTTGGTTTGTATTTAATCGTTCAATTAAATTTTCAAAGGTTTCCGGGGTAACAGCATTCAACGCAACGCGAAGAATGTTTCCGTAAGTTCTTATTTCAACATTGTACTGTTCTTTCACATATCTGACAATATCATCAAATCGATTGATGCATTCGTCGAGTTTTTTATTTGCTATTATTATAAAGTTGATCACAATGAATTAAGGATTTCAATTTCTTCAGCGAACCAGTTCCAACAAGGAATTCGATCATTCTTGATAGGGTCTAATGTATTTGTGAGCATAATTATGTTAAAACCGAATTGACTTCTATCTTGAATCATCTGAGCTATTTTTTCCTCTTCTGTATCGAAAATTACTATCGATTTTATATTCTTGCGCTGGAGTAGAACCTTCTGGTAGCATACTTCATACTTGCTCGCAAAATAGATCATACTGTCAGGTAATGCAGGTATAGACTTCAATTCGGAAGAGTTGCCATCCTCTTTTGAATATGGTAAATATGTTGCTGGTATCCTGTTTTTTGCCTCTAATTGATCCCACAATGCTTTCTTTCCAATAAAGACACACTTTCTATCAAAAAATGTAGGTGCGAAGTCGTGAACTGATTTGTTATTCAAATGTTCAAAGAATGATGTAAAGCCAGTTAAAGTTTCATTTTGCACACCGTGATTAATTGGGATAAACCTTTCCACTAATTCAGAAAAGCTTTTCTCCCAATTGAAGGAAAACTTTTTGTTCTCCAATGTATATCTGTCTCTATGAATTCGTGTGATTTCGAAGTCTAGAAACCTTGGTTTGGGAGTGCCAACCCGGATAGGAGTTCGGCTTCTAACTTTGTCGCCGACATTTAAGGGGGGAAAATCGGCAGCAGTACAATATATATCGTTTGCCAATTCTATGAATAAATGCTGGCAAACAGAAACCAATTGGCTTTCCAAATTTTGAGAATTAATATGGATGGGCTGTTGACCCCTATAGCAGTCCAGAATCATTTTAATGGTTAACCAAGACCAATTTCCGTTGAGCTTGCCTGGAAGTGCAGGCACATTTTTATATTTTTCCCATAGTTCTCTATAATATTTTGCATTTAACATCTAGGGGCTATTTCGTTTAATATTTACGTCTCAGATGTTCTACCTCGTCTCTTGTAAACTATCGAGCCAATCCGTTTACTCTGGTTAAACGGGTGTGTCTGGCAGCAGATCCTTTGGTGAACAATTGAAAATTCGTGCAAAACTATTTAAATGCTGAATATTGTATCGCTTGTTATACTTAAAACTCTCCGCCTGCCCGACAAACCCATTTGACCGGAAACCCGCCTTTATGGACAGCTCTTCCTGGCTCATATTATGAGCTATTCGCATTTCCCGAACCTTGTCAATTACGTATATATCTATCTTCGATTTCATTAATCACCTATTGGTAAGTCCAAAGGTTTGAAGAAGCAAAAAAAAATACAATCACCTATAGGTGAGTATTCCCAGAAAAACCCTTAACTTTAGATTGCGACGGTTGAGACGAAGGACGGTCTTAGGGCAGCGGCTTTTTGGGCAGGAACTCCTGCGGGCTACAATCCAGAATCTTAGCCAGTTGGTTTAGATGCTTTATGTTATAATGGGAAGGGTACTTTGGGCTTTCTACTTTACCAATGAAGCCCACTGACATGCCTAATTCATTGGCCAGCTCAGCTTGAGAGATATTTTTCTCAAGACGTTTCTCCTTTACCCTGGTAATAACATAGAGGTCGATCTTTGTTTTCATTAATCACCTATTGGCAAGTATAAAGGTGCAGTATTCTTGTGTCCTTGACAATCACCCATAGGTAAGTATTTGAAAGCCTATATGAGTTACGAACTACCTACACCAACCGAACAGGCATATTTCCTCAGATATAAGAATGGGGAAGAAGAAGGATTTACCCAACTATATCGTATGATGTTCAATTCATTGCTCCGGTACGGAATGCGGATCTTGCCGAATGAATTCGCCGTAACCTCCATTGTCCAGGATGCCCTTCTAAAGGCGTGGGACTACAGGGAAAGGATGACTTGCTTACAGCATACTTTCCGGTTTATGTGCATGAATATAAAATGGGATTGCTATGATTATTACAAGCAACCAGGATTCCGGCAGGTAATTTATGTGGACCACGATACCTACCCCGATGTGAGCTTTGTGCCGGGATCGGAAGATATGGAACTGATATATAATGATGAGGCGCTGCTAAAATCTATATATGATGTCGTGCCTTACCTGCCTATTAACAAGCAAACCATTCTGCAACTTTATTTCAAATACGGATTCAGCTATAAGCAGATTGCCAAACGATATGGCGCAAATATTCAGACCATCAGCAATGACGTCCATGAAGCACTAGCTTATCTGAAAAAGGTAATTCATGCGAAAAAGCAACTAACCAAACCGATTTCCCTCCCTCTCGCAAAAGATAAATACCGGGCGGAGGAATATTTGACCGGAGAAATGCTTCAGCTTTTCAAGCTACGCTATGAAAACAAGCTCCCTTTTGATGTGATCGCAGTCAAAATGAACTTACCGCAACCGTATGTACAGCAGCAGTATGCCGCCGCGCATACCAAATTACAACAACTTAAAATCCACTGCCGTCCGTGAATGACGAAACAATGATATTAACCCGGAAGATTCAGTTGATTATTGATAGCAACGATAAAGCCTTTATCGGCGAAGTGTATAAAACGCTATATCGGTGGCAGTATATTTGTTTCAGGGCGGCAAACTACATTTTTACCCACTTATTCATCCAGGGACAATTGAAAGAACTGTTTTACCTGAAAGATGAGGTGAAAGTTAAGTTGGCCGATTGTAGCAAAAATCCTGACGGCATTCTGACCTGTTCCCAATTAGGAACCACTTATCGGGTATTGAATAAACATTTCAAAGGGGATATTCCTATGAATATTATAAGCAGCCTGAACATGACCCTGGCGAAGCATTTTAACAATGAAAAGGAAGGATACTTGAAGGGCGAAAAATCCGTTCGGAACTACAAGAGGGACATACCTATCCCTTTTCAGCGCAGAAATATTACCCGGCTGCAGCTTACGGAAAATGGCAAAGAATATAAGTTCAATCTCTTCAACATACCCTTCCGCACGTATTTGGGCTGGGATAAGGTTGACAAACGCTTCCTTTTTGTCAAACTTTTGAAAGGGGAGATTCAACTGAAAAATAGCTCCTTGCAACTGTGCAAAGGGAAAATATATCTATTGGCGGCTTTTGAGACCCAAAAGGAAAAACACGAATTGGATGCCAGTATTGTCGCGGAAGCTCATCTTTCTATCGACTATCCCATTGTCATACAGATTGGAAAATTCCGGGCTACCATAGGCAGCAGGGAAGAGTTTCTGTATAGGAGGCTGGCAATACAGGCCGCCCGAAGTCGGGCACAAAAGGACGCTTCTTTTAATAGAGGTCAACATGGGCGTCGCCGGATGTAAAATCCTACCATGCTGACCATCGTTCTTGCGATGCTGACCACCTGGGGATGATGGCCTGTTCTGTAATCTTGTAAAGAGCTGGTGGTACAAAAATAAGGTTCTATTTCTTTCTGAGCGACTCTCCTTTAAGTTCAAGCCGGTG
>JAFKGQ010000013.1 GCA_017307755.1 Chitinophagaceae bacterium
ACCAGCGTCACGCTTACAGGTGCCTCCACCACCTCGGGCGCTACTTTCGCCTGGACCGGGCCTAACAGTTTCACGGCTACAGGCGCCACCGCTACAGCCACTGCTCCGGGAACTTATACCGTAACAGCTACCAATCCTACCACGGGATGTACGGCTACGGCTTCCACGACTGTGTCACAGAGCATCACGGCTCCCGCAACACCAACGACCACCACTAGCCCGGCTAATGCCACGCTTACCTGCAGCACTAATTTTATCACCCTGTCAGGCAGCTCCACCACTACTGGTGTTTCTTATGCCTGGACCGGGCCTAACAACTTTAGTATCGCCTCATCCCAGGCCAATGCATTCAATCCCGGGACCTATACACTAACGGCTACCAACCCGGTGAATGGCTGTACGTCCACGGCTACCGTGGCAGTGACGCAAAATATCGCGCGTCCTACCCTTCCGCCGATCTCTCCTTCCTCCGCCACACTGACCTGCGCCCATCCCAGCGTCACCCTGACAGACAGCTCTTCCACTACGGGAGTCTCTTATAGCTGGAGCGGGCCTAATAGCTATACAGCTTCAGGTACTACGGCAGTCGTCGCTTCACAGGGTTCTTACACCCTCACGGTGACTGACCCGTCAAATGGTTGTATGAGCACTACCACTGCAACCATCGGTCAGAACTTCGCGCCACCGGCAGGGGTGACTGCCATTAATAATGGGCCCCTCACCTGTGCAATCACCAGCGTTACCCTCACCGGCAGTTCTTCCACTACAGGGATGACCTATAGCTGGGCAGGCCCTAATGGCTTTACAGCTTCCGGCGCCACTGCTACGACCAGTATAGCCGGTACGTATACGCTTACGGTAACCAATCCTGTCAATGGGTGTACTTCCATTACCAATACGGTAGTCGCACAGAATACTTCAGCGCCTGTTAATTTATCGATAGCTAGCAGCACGGGCGCCACCCTCCTGACCTGTACCAATACAAGCATTACCCTGACGGCCAGCTCAACGACAAGCGGTGTCGGCTTCAACTGGTCAGGACCCAACGGAGCCTCGGCTTCCGGGGCTTCCATCAGTGCAACCAATCCGGGAACCTACCTTGTAACGGCGACCAACTCGTCGAACGGCTGTTCTTCCACTGCTTCGGCTAATGTGACGCAAAACATCACACCACCGAACAACCTGCTGATGACGAGCAATCCTACTACTGCCATGCTCACCTGCTCGACAAACAGCATTGCATTCAATATCAACTCTTCCGTCTCGGGCGCAACCTATACCTGGACGGGTCCCGGCGGATTCACGTTTACCGGCCAGACTACGAATGTAAACACGCCTGGCACCTATACGGTAACGGCCACCGACCCCACCAATGGCTGTTCTTCCACGTCGTCAGCCATTGTAACAACGGATACAACGCATCCTGCTGCGGTTGCCACCAGCAGTATTCCGGCCAATTCGCTATTGACCTGCTCCAACACCCAGGTGACCATAACGGGCAGCTCTGCTACGACAGGTGTCAACTACAGCTGGACAGGGCCCAACGGGTTTACAGCTACGACTGCATCTGCCACGGTGACGACTCCCGGTAACTATACTGTTACCGTCACCAATCCCAACAACGGTTGTGCCACTACGGTATCTGCCGCCACGGTGACGCAGAATACTACTGTCCCTGCTGCGGTATCAGCCACCGTCTCGAACAAACTCACCTGTAGTGCCGCCAGTGCCACGCTCAAAGGCAGCTCCTCGACGTCCGGCGTCACCTATGCCTGGACAGGACCTGGCCAGTTCTCCGCCTCCACGGCGATTACCACCGCGACCGTAGGCGGGCCCTATACCCTTACAGTGACAGATCCTTCCAACGGCTGTTCGTTCAGTACGTCTATCACCGTCCAGACTGACAAAAATCCACCCGCAGGGGTAACTGCTACCAGCGGTGGAAACCTCAGCTGTACTGCCGGAAGCGTGACGCTCACGGGCAATTCCACCACTTCAGGTGTCACCTACACATGGGCTGGACCCAATGGATTTGCCGATCCTGAAAAGGTGGTTTCCGTTGTTGACTCGGGTACATATTTCCTCACGGTAAACAATCCGGCCAACGGCTGTACGGCGGTGGCCTCTGTCGTCGTGACCGCGGACTTTACCCAGTGCTCGATGGTAGCGCCCAAAGCAGTCTCGGGTCATTCGGTATTTCTCAATGATGCATCCATCGGAAGTACGGCCGGAGGTTCAGGCCTCATTTATAAGGTCTATCCCAACCCGGTGAATACTACGGCCCTTGTCAACCTGACCTCTCCGGAAAAGACGCATGTCTCTGTGGAAGTCTACAATAGTGTGGGCGTTCGTGAAAAGATCCTCTTTGACGGCACTGTTGAAGCAGGAATTCCCTATCAATGGACGCTGGATGCCAGCAGGTTTGCCTCAGGTGTTCACTATTGCATCATTCGGATGAATAATAAGTCTTACACAAGTAAGTTGTTAATAACATCCGGACGACCCTAATGGATGGTATATACCTGTTTCTTGAAAAAAGCCGTCTCTATTGTGAGGCGGCTTTTTTTATTTCTACTAATTCCCAGGCGGTCTATTTCTTCACCAGTGTCATTACTTTGTTGAATCCTTGACCATCCGTCACCCGTACAAAGAAAACACCGGCAGGCATGCGGCTGATGTCCACAGGGAGGGAGTGCTGGCCTTTTACGAGATGGAGGGCATTTCTCGCTATCACACGTCCGGAAATATCTGTCACCAGGTAAACGATATTTGATTCCTTACCCAATGAAAGGAGAAGGTTGGTAACACCCTGTTCTGTGATGGAAGGCGCCAGGTCCGCGAGGCTGGTCATCTCTGTACCCGACAACTCGATGATCTGACTAAAAGTGATGCTGCCACTAAAGCCTACGAGCTTCAGCCGGTAGAGGTTGTCCTTCCCGGGGTGATTGTCATAAAAGGTATAGGAGGTCTTGCCTGTCTCCCCATCCAGTGTACTGATGTCCATGAACGGAGCGCCATCTGCCGATCGTTGAAGAATATAGTAGCGGGACTCCAGACCTGGGTCTACATTCCATGACAACCCGGTAGAGGTATTGTTTACCCATTGCCCCGAGAAGGACAGCAGTTGATTGGCCAGAGGCACCATGGTGCTGGTGGCGACAGTGAACTGCGTCAGCGTAGAGAAAGTCCCTTTGGAAAGGGAATAGGGATTGCTGCCACTGGCGGCGGCGGTATTGCTCTCTTCAACAATGGCCGTCCCGTTGGAGCGTATGATCGAGGCACTGGCACGATTAAAACCAGAAGGTTCATCAGCCAACCTCCATAACATGCCCAGGGAGATATTGCTGCTGCCGGCACTTGCCGCGCTAACAAGCCAGGTGCGATCAATGACAGAGCCGGAAGGGGCGCCTGGGATGTATTGGTCGCCGACGGCAACAGTAAAGTCGTTGGTGGCGCCACCATTGGTCAACTGCAGAGGATTGTAAGTAGAAGGAGTTGGTCCTACCGGGAAGAGCACGGCGCCACTGGAAGAGCTTATCTGTGCAATAGCGAGGCCCCCTGTGCCCGTGTTGCCTGCGCCACTGCTGCCATCACCGGTGACGATCCAGCCTGTTTGCGAGCCGGAGAAGGAAGCTCCACGGATAGGATAGCTGCCCGCCTTCATCTCCAGGATATTGCTGCCTGTGACCAGCATGGCGCTACCTGCCAGAGTAAGGGTATCGGTAATGGCGACATTACGCTGCAGCAATTTATTCCCGGCACTATCGATCCTGATCGAGCCATGATCCGCTGGAAAAATATTCTGGTTGCCGCCCGCCATATATACTATTGTCCCGGCGATATTGTATGGGGCGGTTATGGCGACAGTACCACCGCTGATACTGAGGGTGGCAAACTTCTGAAGGGTAAGGCTATGGGCGGTAGCAGTGATGGTATGAGCGCTGATCAGGGGCATCCTGGGTGCTGCAGCAGGGACCAGTACATCCGTGGTAGGGCCCGGTACGCCGCCGCACCAGTTACCCGGAGTTTCCCAGGCCGTGTCGGTGGTGCCCAGCCAGGTACCGGAACTATTGACATGCAGGGTTGCCGCATTGGAGGTCAGCGGTGATCCGCAACCGGTGACGATGGTATGATATTGATAACCATTGAGTACGGTAGTGACGGACGTATTGGCAAGACTAAAGATATTAGAGGTTGCCCCCGTAATGGAGGTCCAGGTGACGCCGCCATCGGCGCTTTGTTCCCACTGATACGTAAGGGTGCTGCCGGAAGCCGCTGTGCGGAAGCTGGCGGCGATCCCGGCACAGACCGTCTTGCTGGCGGGCTGGGTAGTTATGTTGGGCAGTGTTTTGAATGTCAGGGCCACGGGATTAGAACGGGTAGGGCAGGTGATCCCATGACCCGTGACGGTCCTTACCACATCGTAACTTGCCGCCATCGTAGGGGCGTTGATGGTAAGAGCATAGCTCGAAGTACCGCTGTATAAACTACTATTGGATATATTGCTCCATGTACTGCCATTGTCGGTGCTCACCTCCCATTGATAGCTGACACCCGTGCTGTCTGTAACGGCCAGGTTGCCATTGGCGCCGGGGCAAATAAATAATGAGGCCGGGGTAGGTGTTACCACAGCTGGGCTACTTACGACATGCAGGGTATCTACGCCAATGCTTGTTACGGAGCAATGTGAGGTGCCATCGGTGACGATGGTACGGTACAGATTAGCGTTGAGGGAAGCATTTCCTGCAATGGTCATGGATAAGTTGGAGGATCCGGAATAGAAGCCTCCGTCAGTGACATTGTTCCAGGACGTACCATTGTCTGTACTCACCTGCCATTTATAAGTATATCCTGCGTTGACATCGCCGGAAGCGAGTATAGTTGATCCGTTGGAACACATGACATAACCGGAATTTGAAAGCTGCCCCAGGGGGCCCACTGTAAGAACGCCATAGTTGGAGTTATAGGAGCCGCTGTTGTCCGTTGCCACACAACGATAATAATAATTGTTGAAGGAGGCAGTAGCGCCGGTAATGGTCAACGTAGCGCTGGTAGCGCCACTGTATGTACTTCCATTAGCTACCGAAGACCAGTTACTACCATCAGTACTTAGCTGCCATATATAACTAAGGGGAGTGCTCGATGTTGCCACGGAGAAAGAGGCTGTACCACCGATGCAGACCTTCATATTGGAGGGCTGTGTAGTAAAACTGATACTAGTGGGATGGTATCCGGCCAGGACTGTGTGCGAGGGAAATGTCAGGCCAGCCAGTATCCAACAACACAAGATCACTCCTTTCGGTAAAAGGGCATACAATGCCTTCTTCAGGGGTTTGTAGTTTTTCATACGAACGGGAATTAGTTTTTACAACGGTTATGGGATTAAATCGCATAAATCTATTACATTTCCCCTGGAGTTACCAGTCACGAGGGGCTGCACGAAGGCGAATAGCCGAGGCTGGGAGTGAGGGTATCTAAAAACAAGATAAGGGGTATTTTACGGGGATGAGTATCCCTTATTATTTGCTTATATGTAATTTTAACATTTATTGACCGATGCAGTTAAGGAAAGACAAGTATTAGAATAAACGCTACGCGTGACTGAGTGTTTTACGAGGTAATCATACTGATGCCTCAATTTATTGTTCAGCGGATGATAAGTGTTCTTATTTATTATCGTAAGAAGTTCCTTTTACGCCCCCTTTCACCTTAAACGACCAGGTGATAAAAAATTCGGCAATCACTTCCCCGGCTTCGTTGGTGCCGATGGAACAGGCCCTGACGGTGGCGGCTTCGCCGGTGGCGATGGCTTCTTCGACGGCCTTTCGGATCAGCGATCCATCCGTGCATATAAAGAGGCTACGGCCTGTAGCTTTTTTAAAATAAGCAGCTTCCAGACGCACGACAAGCATGGATAAGGAAGGCTTTCGGCCCTGGATATGCGCCATAGCCAGGGCACCGGTGCTCATTTCTGCAGCCATGCTGAGACAGGCAAAATAGGTTGACCGGAAAGGGTTTTTTGTAAACCATTTATACGGTATGGTGACGGCGCAGCGATCCGGGTCCACATCCCGGATGCGAACGCCCGAGAAAAAGGCGCTGGGCAGTTTGGCCAGGAGGAAGAGCTTGAACTTAATAGGGTTGTTTACCACCCGAAAAAAGGACTTTTGCCCGGGTGTCAGTGTGTGTGCTACATGTGGATCGGATGTGCTCATCGGCTACTTCTTAGTGATCTGTACGACGGTAGCTACCACGGCAGTGCTATCCACACCTCCCCTGATAGCAAACTGCATATTGCCCTTGGCGGAGCTGAGAAATTTGACATCATGGATCAACTTTCCTCCCAGGGCGGTGTTGACACGGGCAGCGTAGTCCTGGTTGGGGTTTGCGCTGATCTTATTGTTCAGGGCATACCAGTCCAGGGGCTGCCGGCTTACCACGACGGCCATTTCGTCCCGCGTGCCGATGCTGTCGGGCATCATGCTTTTATCTTTTGGGAAAAGTCTGTAGCCTGTGATGCCGCAGAAAGGGGAATATTTTGTTTTTGTGGGATTATCGTTGCGGGGATAAGGGAACAGCGTATAGCTGGTGCCGTCCGTCTCCTTACCAAAGACATAGACATAACATTCCGTGGAGTTCTTTACTTCCATCTTGAAACGTGTGCCTTTTGCCACGGGCGCGACGGTTTCGAAGATATTGCCGTTCCTGGTCTGCAACGGTATATAGTCGCCGGAAACCGTCTTTTTTCCCTGGTAGGCCACCTGTACCAGACCGATCTCGCAGGCAAAGGGGGCGTTCGCCGCTGTGCCTACCTTATCCATCGGCTCCAACCCATAGGCTTCGCGTACAAAACGGCGGAAGTCTTTATAGCGCACCCAGGCAAAACCATTGTTGCCCCAGGAGGGTCCCCAGCTGTTCATGATAAGAAAGGCGCCGCCATATTTTCTATCATCATAGCCTACCACGCATTGGGCATGACCGCCAAAGCCCATCATGCTATAGTCCTCCTCGGTAGGCTCCCAAACGTCCTTCCCCATCATGGGCTGCATATATGTGCCGCCGACCATCATACCTATGACGACGGGAGCGCCCTGAGCGAGGTTTTCTTTGATCGCTCTCAGGTCGACAACATTGTTCTTGTCGCCCGGGGTCAGCCGGTTAAAACCGCGCATACGGTGTTTTCTGGCTTCTTCCAGGAGGTTCTGGTCCGGCTGGCGGGCGCAGTCTTTATCCGTATAAGGGAATTGATCGTATGACACAGCCCCGCTGCGGGTCATAAACTCCATGGCCCGGATGATATAGGAGCCCTCGCAGCCTTCCAGCCCTATCTGATTGTACAAAAAGGCCGGGCTATATCGCAGCGTCTTAGGTTCTTCTCCTGTACGGGCAGCCTCGGCGATGGTGCGGGCGCCGTAAGCGCTGCTCCAGGCCACACAACTGCCCTGATGCCCCTGGTCGCCCACCGGCGGGGCAAACCGCTGCAAATTGGTCGCCTCGGGCAGGGGGTTCTTGGTGCTATCGTCGGAAAGGGATTCATAGATATTCGCCCGTTCAAATTGCCTGGGATCGAGATATCCGCCGGTGGTCAGCTGTTGGGCGACGTTGTTGAGGATACCACCGCCGCCGCCATTACAACCGCCGCTCCTGAGCAGGAAATACCCCCCACCAAGAATGATCAGCAGAAAGATAAGACCACGGCCACGGAACAGTCCCAACAAAAGCATGATGATACCGAAAATCCCGCCCCCTCCTCCACCGCCGCCGGGGAAACCACCGCCTCCACCGCTGCTACCTTCATCACCACTGTTCTCTTCGGGGTCCTGGGGGTCATCTACCATACGGATAGGCATACTGATTCAGTTTTAGTGATCTAAATGTAATAAAATTTGTGATGTAATTCTATTCTATAAAGTCACATCCTCCCCCCAAAGATGTCACAAGCGCCCCGAGTTTATACAGCCCAAGGATAGTATTTTTGATCTGACAACACCATTCCTTTATTTTAAAAATTATGCCATGTCAGCAATCAGTCCTTATTTGACATTCCGGGGTAATTGCGAGGAAGCATTCAATTTCTACAAAGCCGCCTTTGGCGGGGAGTTCTTCAACATCTCCCGCTTTAGCGATAGCCCGCCCGAATTCCAGGGACCGCCCAGCGACGGTCAGAAGATCATGCATGTGGCCCTGCCCATCGGTAATAATACGATGCTGCTCGGTAGTGACGTGCCGGAACACATGGGGCCTGTCAATCAAGGGAATAATGTTTCCATCGCGGTTCATCCGGGCAGCGAAGAAGAGGCCGACCGTCTTTTCAATAGCCTTTCAGCAGGCGGACAGGTGACCATGCCGATGAGCAAAACATTCTGGAATGCTTATTTTGGCATGTTTACCGACAAATTCGGGATTCACTGGATGGTGAATTACGACTACGCGCATCCTATGTAGTGGGTGCGCCCTGGCCTGCCGGTATTACACGATGATCTGATTACGCAAAAGGTCGTCGAAGGTATCTTTTTTGCGGATGAGATAGGCCTCTCCGTCCCTGACCATGACCTCGGCGGGTTTATAACGGGAATTGAAGTTGGAGGACATCTCGAACCCATAGGCCCCGGCATTGTAAAAAACAAGGTAGTCCCCTTCATGTACTTCGCTGATCTTGCGGTCCCAGGCAAAAGTGTCTGTCTCGCAGATGTTGCCCACGACGGAGTATCTTTTGGGCGTACCGCCGGGGTTGCTGATATTTTCGATCCTATGGTAGGCGTCGTAGAACATGGGGCGGATGAGATGGTTGAACCCGCTGTCAACGCTCACAAATGTGGCTGCATCCGTCTCCTTTATCACATTGACCTTGGTAATAAAATAGCCGCACTCGCTGACAAGGAATTTACCCGGTTCGAACCATACCTGCAAGGGTCTGCCCCCCGGGTTGGGGTGACTGGCGAAAGCTTCTTCCACTTTTTTAGCCAGGAGCACGATATCCGTCTCTACGTCACCGTCCTTGTAAGGGACTTTAAAGCCGCCGCCCAGGTCGATGAACCGCAGTTCGGAGAAATGGGGGATGATGTCGAAAAGGATCTCTATGCCTTTGACAAAAACGTCCACATCCTTGATCTCGCTGCCCGTATGGATATGGAGATCGGCTATGTGCAGGTCGTATTTTTTCACCAGGGCCAGGACTTTATCGATCTGGTCCACGGGGATACCGAACTTGCTTTTATCGTGGCCGGTAGAGATCTTCAGATTGCCCCCCGCCATGATATTAGGGCGGAGACGGATCCCTACGGGATAGCTGTGTCCATAATGCTGGCCAAATTTTTCCAGGTTGGACAGGCTGTCGATGTTGATGATCACACCGAGGCCGCGGGCTTCGATGATCTCTTCAAAAGCGATGCCATTGGATGTGTAGAGTATCCGGTCCGGTGAAAAGCCGGCTGTGATGGCCAGCTTTACTTCGTTGATGGAGCTGCAGTCGACGTTAGCCCCAAGGCCGTTGATATATTTGAGGATATTGATATTGGTGAGGGCCTTGCTGGCGTAGAAGAAGAGAGGCTTGCTACGGCTAAAGGCTGTAGTAAGCTTATTGTATTGTTCTTTTATCTTTTCTGCGTGATAGACGTATAAGGGAGTACCGAACTGTTCGCCAAGGCTGACGAGATATTCCGGTGATAACTGCTCAGACATGTTCATCGTCCTCCTTGTCCGTGCCTGTCTTGGGGTCTTTGTGATCGTCTGTTGTGTCGTCGTCCTCGCTTTTTTCTTCTTCTTCGCTCTCGTTTGTCTCCGGCTCTTCACTTTCCAGGTCGGCGACTTCCGCATCCCCTTCCTCTTCTGTCGACTCACCTTCCTCCTGTCCTGTCAGTTCATCTTCCACCTGTTCACTTACACCTTCTTCGTGTACCATCAACTCTCCATTCTCCCCAACCACCAGTTGAGCCTTTTCTTCTTCCGCAGCCTCCGTCGCGCCTTCTTCTGCGGGCAACAGTTCGCCGGGGGTATGGTTGATGATAGTAGGTTCCACCAGTGTATCCGCAAATACTTCTTTCAACTTAGGCAGATCCGCGGGGGAATTGATCCCGAAGTAATCCATAAAGGTCTTGGAGGTGGAATAGACCAGGGGCTTACCGGGCATTTCTTCGTTGCGCCCGGAAATGACGATGAGTTCTTTTTCCAGCAGCTTTTGTATAGAATAGTCGCTGCTGACGCCACGGATGGCTTCTATTTCGCCCTTGGTAATAGGTTGTTTATAGGCGATGATGGCCAGGGTTTCCAATGCGGCTGTGGATAGACGCTTGAGGAATTTTTCCCCATTCAGCTGGGCCACCGTCTTGTGATAGTCCTTTTTGGTGAGGAATTGCCAGCCCCCGCCGCTTTCACGCACTTCGAAGGGATAGAATTCGGATGCATATTTTTCCCTGATGCCATCGATGGATGTCTGTATCTGTTCCAGCGTCAGCTTTTCTTCCATAAAACCAAAGGCGTTATTTATCAGCTCAGTGATCTCCATGGAGGTGAGCGGTTTGTCGCTGGCAAAGATCAGCGCTTCGATGTGCGGGATGATATTTCCGATTTCCATATGTAAAGTTTGTGGTCGGTCGACAGATTATCCCTGCAGGGCCGCGGCTCCGCTGACGATCTCCGTGAGCTCCGTGGTGATGGCTGCCTGACGAGCACGGTTGTAGGAAAGGCGCAATTGTTTCAACAGCTCATTGGCGTTGTCACTGGCCTTATCCATGGCGGTCATACGAGCGCCGTGTTCGGAAGCATTGGCATCGAGGACAGCCTTATACAGTTGTGTGTTCAGGATTTTTGGCATCAGCTCGGCGATCAACTCTTCCTTACCGGGTTCAAAGATAAAATCGTTGTTGGCGGCGCCTGCCTTTTTTTCCACTTTGGGGATGGGGAGGAATTTTTCCACTACAAAGGTTTGGGTAGCAGCGTTCTTAAACTGGCTGTAGATGATCTCTACGGCGTCGAACTCTTTGTTCTCGAAGGCTTTAACAGCTACCTGGGCAGCGGCTTGCACCCCTTCAAAGCTCAGGTTTAAGAAAATGTCCTTATATGTATCGGAGACTTTGTAGTTATTCTTGGCAAAGTGTTCGTAGCCTTTTTTACCGATGCTCCAGATGGTGACATTGCCTTTGGAGAATTGGGCGGCGTATTTTTCGCGGATGGTAGCTTTTGCCAGCTTGATTATGTTGGCATTGTAGGCGCCGGCCAGACCACGGTCACTGGTGATGACGATCAATAATACTTTTTCCATGGGACGTTCTACGGCGAGGCTGGAACCCAGATCCCCTTCGCTGCTGCTGACGATGTTGCTGAGCAGTTCCTGGAGCTTTTGGGCATAGGGGCGCATTTGGATAATAGCGTCCTGAGCACGGCGAAGCTTGGCGGCACTGACCATTTTCATCGCTTTTGTAATCTGCTGGGAGTTCTGGATGGATTTTATCCGGTTGCGTACCTCTTTAAGTTGTCCTGCCATAGATTCCTCTAAAATTTGGCTGCGAAGGTACTGCAAACGGGCGAAAATTCCAGTTTTGGTGGGAAATCGGTGGGAAAATTGGGACGTGCCATCAATTGTGTTTCAATTATGATACTGGAAAGTTGAAAATATTGCGGAATTTTACAGTTCAACCTATGGCAAAAAAAAGTAACACTAACGAAAGCAAGACACGGAAGCGAGGCCAAAAGACAGGTTCTCCAAAGAAAGGGGCCCGTCTTTCTGCAAAATCCAGCCCTGTTGGACCTTCAGTCAACGAGCAACTGGGCACATCGGCACGCAGCGGCAAGACAGGAGCCACCGGGATCATCCGGGACACGGGCCAGAATGGCATGATCGAGCTGGAAATGGGAAAAACAGAGGTTATTAAGAAGCCCGCCAAAAAAAGCGTAAAGGCAGACTCCAATGGACGACTGGGCGGCAGAAAAAAGCAACCGGTCATCCTGATAACGAATGACGACGGCATCAGTGCTCCGGGCATCCGCAACCTGGTGGATGCGGTACGGGGTCTGGGTAAGATAGTAGTCGTAGCCCCGGATAAGCCACAATCCGGTATGGGTCATGCCATTACGATCGGCAATCCTCTCCGTCTTCACCCCATGCACCATCTTTTCGAGGGGGTGGAAGCCTGGCAATGTTCGGGTACTCCCGTGGACTGTGTAAAACTGGCCGTGGACAAGGTGCTCCGTCGTAAGCCGGACCTCTGTCTCAGCGGGATCAACCATGGCAGCAACCATTCCATCAACGTCATTTATTCGGGCACCATGTCGGCCGCGGTTGAGGCAGCCATCGAAAGCATCCCTTCCGTAGGCTTTTCGCTCCTGGACTATAGCGTCGAGGCGGATTTTACGGCTGCCCGTAAATACGTTCGGATCATCGTGGAGGAAGTATTGGAGCACCCAATGGATAAACACTTGATACTCAACGTGAATTTTCCAGCTATACCAGACTCGCTCATCAAGGGCATCAAGGTTTGCCGCCAGGCTTATGCAAAATATGAAGAGGATTTCCTGGAACGTAACGACCCCACCGGCAAAAAATACTATTGGCTGACAGGCAAATTCGTCAATTTTGACAAGGGACGCGACACCGATGTCTGGGCGTTGGAACACAATTATGTAAGTGTGGTTCCCGTGCAATTTGACATGACGAATTACGTTCTTAAAGGCAAACTCGAAAAAACGTGGAAATCGTGATCTTTAAAAAAGACAACCTCCGGTTGGGCATGATACTTGGGCTGGTAGCCCCCTTTATAAGCCTTATCATCTATTATTACGTGAAGTTCTCTTCCGTCACCTTCCGGGAGTTCTTTTCTTTCCTGCATTCACACAGGGAGCAGATCACAGCCGTGTCAGTGCCATGTCTTCTCCTGAATATCGCCCTTTTCACGTATTATATCAATTCTCACCGGGACCAGACGGCCAAAGGGATCTTTGCGGCAACGCTGATCTATGCGATAGCTGCGTTGTTGTTCAAGTTTATTTAATTGCCCTTTCCGGCGGTCATTCCGTTCTTAAACTCTTCACCGGATTGGTCACTGCCGCCTTGATGGCCTGGAAGCTCACCGTGAACAAAGCTATGAACAGGGCGAGTATCCCTGCCAATGCAAAGATCCACCAGCTAATGGTTATCTGATAAGCAAATCCCTTCAGCCATTTGTCCATAAAATACCAGGCAAGGGGCGCTGCTACCAGGAATGATATAGCCACCAGCACCAGGAACTCCTTTGATAAAAGATTCACGATCGTTCCCACACTAGCGCCCAGCACCTTTCTGATCCCTATCTCCTTTGTACGCTGCATGGTGCTATAGGATGCCAGGCCCAATAACCCCAGACAGGATATAAAAATGGCCAGGACGGCAAAATTCAGGAACAGCCGTCCAAACCTGTCTTCGCTGCGATATTGTTTGTCAAAAAATTCATCCAGGAAGTAATAGCTGAATGGTCTGTTGGGAATAATGCTCTTCCATTGGGACTCTACGGCGGCAATCGTTTTGGGCAGGTCCGTCCCGCCAGTCAATTGTGCGGAGATCAGGCTGCAGCCGTCCGGCTCTATCCGTATGCTCAGGGGTTTTATGACTTCCTGAAGACTCCGGAAATGAAAATCTTTTAACACGCCGATGATGACCCCTCTCCTACCCCATTGGTCGAATTTTTTGCCAATGATCTGTTCGGGTTTGCTATAACCAAACATCTTCATGGCCGCCTCGTTCACTATCATCGACTGGGTCGTGTCGGTCATAAAATCCCTGGAAAACGCACGGCCGGCCAGCACCTTCATCTTATACTGGGGTATATAATCGAAATCTACAAAATACAGATCGAGGTTGGCTATCTGCATATCCCCTTTTACATTCTCTATCTGCGAATAGGCCCCCGGGTTATCTCCTCCCGGTACGCTTCCGGCCATAGATACGGAGGCTACCCCGGGCAAGCCGGCAATAGCCTGTTTAAGGGGATCTCTACCCTTATCGCCATGTGTATCGATGATCAACTTCTGATCTTTTGTAAACCCAAGGTCTTCCCCCCGCATGTATTTCATCTGTGAATACACAATGATGGTGCCGATGATGAGCGAGATGGAGATGGTAAACTGTGCCACCACAAGACCTTTTCTCAACAAGACGCCCTTGGCGCCTGTAGTAAATCGGCCTTTTAAGACAGTAATAGGCTGAAAGGATGACAGCACCAGGGAAGGATAGATACCTGCCAATATACCGATGACGATGGCTACCCCCAACAGCATGAACAAATAACCGGGATGTTCGAATATATGATGTCCGATGATCTTTCCCGACAGTTGATTGAACAGGTGGAAGAGCAATGCGGAAAGGCCTACGGACAAGATAAAGGCAATCAGACAGAGTATGACGCTTTCTCCGATGAATTGTCTGGCCAATTGGCTCCTGGCTGCACCCACACCTTTCTTATCCCCACCTCTTTTGCCCTTTCAGCCGACCTGGCCGTCGTGAGATTGACGAAGTTGAAACAGGCGATAAGCAGGATGAATATGGCAATGATGGTGAATGTATAGACATTTTTTATATTACCCGTCTTGCTGTCGTCCCTTGTACTATGAAGATGCACGCTTTTCAGCGGCTCCAGGAAGAGCGTGGGGAACATCCTGGATTCTTTCATCTCCCGTCCATTCATTTTTTCCAGGAATTGCGGCAGCCGGGCTTCCAGGCTTTTGTAATTGACACCGGGCTTTAGCAGAATAAAGGTCCTGTTGCCGTAATTTCCCCATTGATCATCCAAATGAGGGTTAAACTTCTGTGTCCGGGTGGTCATAGACACCAGCATGTCGGCCTTGATCATGGAATTCTCCGGCATATCCTGCATGACGCCTGTGATAGTGGCATTGTATCCTTCGTCGGTGAGCAGCACTGTCTTTCCCAGAGGGTCCTCTTTCCCAAAATATTTTTTGGCAGCGGTTTCGGTCAATACGACGCTGAACTGGTCCCTGAGGGCAGTGATGGGGTTGCCTTTTAATAACGGATAATCAAAAACCCGGAAGAAAGCGGAATCCGCAAAAAAAGTATGGTCTTCCTGAAACTTCACGTCCCCCCTGCGGACGAGCATACTGTTGAATCCCAAACGCACGGCAGCATCTATTTCACCGGGGAATTCCCTTTTGATATGGGCGCCTACCGCCCAGGCGGGGGTATTCGCATTGATGGTTTCCGTGGGGGTTTTGATGTCGGCAACTACCCTGTAGATCCGGTCTGCCTTGCTATGAAAGGCGTCATAGCCCAGCTCGAACTGCACATACAGGAAAATGAGAAAGAAGGCGGTCATACCGACAGTCAGACCCAGGATGTTGATAAAAGAGAAGACACGGTGACGCCAGAGATTGCGGAAGGCGATCTTGAGATAATTCTTGATCATGGGGGCGTTGTTTGATTGTTTTGGCCCGGCGGACGAAGTGTGACTCGGCTGACGGGCGGGTTTGGCCTTGAGTTTAGCAACGAATATGGTGCTAGTTTTACAACTAGTTGTCTTGTAGTAGGTTATAATTTTTTAAAGGGTATAGACTGACCATTTACGATACAGTGAATGAACGGTTTTACCTGGCTTGGGTAGTCCTTGCCATGCATAAGGACCCGGTATTGACGAAAATGTTGCAGGAGATGTTACATTACTTTCGGTTCGTTTGGGAAAGATGCAAAATCTTTTGGAACATGGGTTATGAGATCTTACATTTGCACTCCTTTTACAGAATGGTTCTATTTGGCCTGGTTTTAGGTCGAATTAGACCCCAAAAAAGGACGGATTGCCCGATAGTATAATGGTAGTACGACAGATTTTGGTTCTGTTTGTCTTGGTTCGAATCCAGGTCGGGCAACAAAGGCTCCACACGACAGTGTGGGGCCTTTTTCGTTTGGAAGCGTGGCGAACTTGTTCGTCTAAGCGGACAAATGAAAAAGGCGTGACCGCGAAGCGGTCAGGGAGCCTTTGGGTAATGCAAATGCGGGTGGATCATCCCGCCCCGAGGGACGAGGGCGGGGTAATCCAGGTCGGGCAACTATAATTTGAAACCCGCCGCCGATGATCGTTCCTGCACAATTACTGTATCGAAACCGAACATTATTGTCTCTTGCAGGCCTTTACAGAAGAAGGGTCTTCAATACTTTATAAACCCGGCACTCTTTTGGGGCCATTCCAAGGATTTGGCCGGCTTACCCGGCATAAAACCGACCATTCCATGTTCCGAAACTATCTCAAGATTGCCTTCCGCAGCCTCAGGAAAAGCAAGGGCTTTACCGCCCTCAATGTCATCGGTCTCGCTGCCGGCCTCGGTGTCAGTCTGCTGATCGTCCTGTACGTCACCGACGAGCTCAGTTACGACCGCTACAACGTCAACGCCGACCGCATCTATCGGATCGATGAGGATAGCTACATCAATAACACCCAGTACGACGCTGCCAACACCTCCAAATTTATGGGCCCCGCTCTCGTCGCTTCCTATCCGAAGATCCAGCAGATGGTCAGGTTCAGCCACCCGGGCGACCTACTGGTGAGGAAGGGCAACGACCACGTCCTCGACCATCGCTTCGCCTTCGCCGACTCGACGATCTTCAAGGTCTTCACGCTGCCCATGATCGCCGGCGATCCCAATACCGCCCTGAACAACCCTCACTCCATCGTGATCGATGAAAGCGCCGCCCGCCGCTATTTCAACAGCACCGATGTCGTCGGCCGCACGCTGGAGATAGGTAGTGACAACACACTCCTCAAGATCACCGGGGTCATCCGGGACATGCCGGAACAGTCTCAGTTCCATTTCAGCTTCATTCGCCCCCTCCGCGAATCCTGGACCTTTGATAACCCCAGCGACAACGACTGGCTGAGTAGCAACTATTATACCTATATCCTTGCCCAACCTGGCACCACGCGAGCCGAGATCCAGAAGGATGTAGACGCAGTCGTCAACCTCAATTTCGGCCGGGCCCTCCAGGAAATGTTCCAGGTTTCGGTGGCCGACCTCGAGAAAGCGGGTAATCATGTCGGGTGCCAGGTCTTTCCCCTCACCGACGTGCACCTCCATTCCAAGAAGTCTTATGAGTTCGAAGCCAACAGCAATATCCAGTTCGTATACATCTTCTCCGTCATCGCCGTGCTCATCCTGTTGATCGCTTGCGTCAATTTCATGAACCTCAGCACCGCCCGCAGTGCCAACCGGGCCAAGGAAGTGGGCATCCGCAAGGTCGCCGGCTCGACAAAAGGACACCTCATCATCCAGTTCCTCACCGAGTCCATCCTGCTCAGCCTCTTCTCCCTCGTTCTCGCCCTGGGCATCGCCGTCCTGCTGCTACCGATGTTCAATCAGCTTGCCGGCAAATCACTCCATCCCGACGTGCTCTTCAGCGGCCGGTTCCTGCCCATCCTCATCCTCATGGTGCTGCTTGTCGGCTGTCTCGCAGGCAGCTACCCCGCCTTCTACCTTTCCTCCTTTCAGCCGATTCATGTATTGAAAGGAAAGATGGCCGCAGGCTTCAAGAGCAGCTGGCTCCGCAGCAGCCTGGTGGTCTTTCAATTTTTTATCTCTATTGGCCTCATCGTAAGCACTCTCGTCATCTATCGCCAGCTGCACTATATCCGAAACAAGGAAGTCGGCTTCAATCGGGATCAGGTGCTCGTCCTCCATGATACCTGGTCGCTCGGCCGGGATGGCATGACCAATCTTCGCAAGAACCTGCTCACCCTTGCCGGGGTCACCCACGCAACCGTCACCGACGACGTCCCCACCGCAGGCGCCGGCCAGTACCGTCAGCCAGGCTGGTTCCGGGATGCCTCGCTCGACGCCAGGAAGGCGATCTTCATGACCACGCTCAGGGTCGACGACCATTATGTTCCCACCCTCGGAATGCAGATCGTCAAAGGCCGCAACTTCGACCTCGCGCAATTTCCTACTGACTCTACCGGCATCATCCTCAATGAAGCCGCAGTAGCGATGCTTGGCGTGAAGGACCCGCTCAATCTGCTTCTCTACAATCGGGCGGATGAGCTCAAGTCCGATCAATTGGATCACTTCAAGCCTCTCGCCTTTCATGTCGTCGGCGTTGTAAAGGATTTCAACTATAACTCCATGCATGATAAGATACACCCCCTTGTCATGATGGTCAACATGTTTAACTGGGGCAGCATGGCCGTCCGCTTCCGCACGAATGATGTCTTCAATCTCGTCAGGCAGGTGGAAAGTAAGTTCCATGCCGCTAAGCAAGGACTGCCTTTTAGCTACACCTTCATGGATAACGACTTTGATAAATTGTATCACGCCGAGCAGCAGACCGGCCAGATCTTCATCACCTTCGCCGTGTTCGCCATCCTCATCGCCTGCCTCGGCCTCTTCGGCCTGGTGACTTATGCGGCCGAACAACGCACCAAGGAGATCGGGGTCCGCAAGGTCCTCGGCGCCAGTGTCAGTGGTATCGTCGGCCTGCTCAGCAGGGATTTCACGATGCTTGTCGGGATCGCCGCGCTTATCGCCTTCCCCGTCGCATGGTGGGCCATGTACAAATGGCTCGAGACATTTGCCTATCGTACAGAGATCAGCTGGTGGATATTCCTCGTGGCCGGCGCGGTCGCCCTCGCCATTGCCCTGTTGACGGTCAGTATTCAGACCATCCGCGCGGCCCTCGCTAACCCCATAAAATCCCTCCGCAGCGAATGATCGGCGAATCTGAATGTTTAACAAATTGTGCCGACCATACCTGAAAGGTAGAGTCCACTTCGGGCAGCCATCTTCCTATTTTCTAAATCCTATCCTTTCCCGCTGCTCCCATTTTCTTTCAGCCGCCTTTTCATCCAGCAAATTCTCCATCGCATCATAAATGTGATTCAGCTGTACATCGTGCTCGCTCAGTCTTTCTTTAATTTCCCTAAGTTGCTCCTTTAAGTCATTCTGTTTGAATATAATGTGGCGGATTTCAACAAAAGCCCGCATGATGGCAATGTTCATGCTAATTGCCTTATCTGAATGCAGGACGCCGCTCAACATGGCAACTCCTTGTTCTGTGAAGGCATAAGGCAAATATCTGGCACCACCCCATCCTTTAGAAGCCCCACCCTCTAATATTACCCGATTATTCAAACTTGAGGTTTCAATTTGAAACCTCAAGTTGTCAATTTCTTCTTTGGTGAGTTGGAACATAAAATCACTTGGGAATCTTTTAATATTACGCTTCACAGAGAGATTAAGTGATTTTGTGTCAATCTCATATAAAGCAGCCAGATCGCGATCCAGCATCACCCGCTCACCTCGTATCTCATAGATACGATTTTGAATACTTCGTATTATTTCCATAGAACTAAATTCATTAGCACAATTTACCCTTTTTCATAAATGTCATAAAATGAAAATCTCGTCCTCTAACTAGTGTGAAAAACCGTTGAATACTGTAGGTTTGGTGCCAGAGAGATAAATATATTGGATACTCTTCCCCAAAAGGCATCAAATGAAGGTCAATCATTTACTTTACCGGGCGTGCCTTGGCCCCCTGCTGGGTCTGACATGCATTATTTCCGTCCATGGCCAGTCAGTACGACGGTCGATCAGGACACCCGAATACCGGGCTTTACAACAGCGACTATCAAAAGGCTGGAATACCTGGTACAACAACAGTCTTTTGTCCTGGGTCCTGCTACCCCAGGGCTTTTCCATCAATCTTTGCTTGGACAACTATGAGGATGGAGACTATTTGAGGGAGGCCTTCAAAGCCTCACCCACTCAGCACCACCCGGAGACAGTGGTGCCTGGTCTGCGTTCCGACGATGGTAGCTATACTTCTCTGCGCATTCGTTTTCGCGATGCCGAGTTCACGGTAGAGAGCGCCACAGACGGAGGGGACGAGATGATCCTCGTGACGCCCCTGAAGGCGGCTCGCCAGATGCTCGTCGTCGAAGCCGGTATCCAGTACGGCTGGGTCGGCCAGGTCGGTACTGAAGAGGCTGGCGCGGCAAGGAACCCGGGTGATCGGAAGCTGGTGTACCGGGCAGACAAGGCGGTCATGGAGGTACGGAGTGCAGGGGCACAGGTACCGAACGCCTATGTTGTCAGTTCAGCACCTCATCTCTGTCTCTTGTTGAACAAGCCGGTAGCCTTATATACAGGCAGGCATCGCAGCCTAGAGGAGGTCCGGGCTTTCCTGGATAGCCGTCGTCAGGCGGAGGAGCGGCGTGGTCAGGCTTTTGGGCAGCTGGCCGATTGTTTCCGCGCGATGCAGACGATCCTGGCCTGGAATACGGTCTATGACGGGGCCAACGGGCGCGTCATCACTCCCGTGAGCCGGCTATGGAACCGGGGCTGGGGCGGCATTGTACTGTTCGACTGGGACACCTATTTTGCCGGGTACATGTGTTCCTGGTTCAACAAGGGCCTCGCTTATGCGAATATGGTGGAGATCACCAAGGCGATATCTGAGCAGGGGTTCATTCCCAATTATCAGGCGCCGTTCGGGAATTATTCCTGGGATCGTTCCGAGCCGCCGGTGGGCGCTATCCTGGTGCTGGACATGTACAAACGCTATAAAGAGAAATGGTTCCTCGAGGAGGTCTATGACGAGTTGTTGGTTTGGAACAGATGGTGGGCAGCGCACCGGACCATCAAGGGATATCTTGCCTGGGGTTCGGACAAGGTGCCGGATTCGCTCCGCATGAACGACCAATTCAGTATCGTGGCGGCTCGTCTCGAATCGGGGCTGGATAATTCGCCGATGTATGACAGTATTCCTTTTAACGAGACGACTCACACGATGGAGCTGGCCGACGTAGGGTTAATGAGCCTGTATGTAGCGGATTGCCGGGCGATGGAGGAGATGGCGCAGGTGCTGGGACGGGTGGCGGATGCAAAAGAGCTACGGGAAAGGGCTGAGAAATATGGCAAATTACTGGCCAGTTTGTGGGACGAGAAAAAGGGTATCTTTCTGAACCGGAGGACGGACATAGACCAGAAGTCCTATCGCCTTTCGCCAACGCTTTTTTATCCCTTGCTGGCAAAGGTCGCTACCCAGGCTCAGGCTGAACGGATGATGAAAGAGCATTATTTCAACAGCAACGAGTTTTATGGCGATTTTGTAATACCTTCCATTGCCCGTAACGATCCCGCCTTTCACGATAATGACTACTGGCGGGGAAGGATCTGGGGGCCGATGAATTTCCTTGTATATCTGGGTATCCGGAACTACCGGCTGCCGGAGGCAAGGGCGGACCTTGTAAAGAAGTCAAAGGAGCTGTTGATGAAATCCTGGAAAAAGGATGGTTCGATCTTCGAGAATTACAATTCGGTGACGGGACAGGGTGATGACGTCAACAGCGCCGATGCATTTTATCATTGGGGAGCTTTGCTGAGCTTTCTGTCTATCCTGGACAGGGAAAACCAACAATAACATCCTATGTCTGAAAATAAAACTACCTCACAGCGACTTCATTGGACCTTGATCGCCCCTATTGTAGCCTGGCTATTATTTGCGGGACACTATATGGTTTCTTCCTTATTCTATTCAATCCTATCATTCCTGGCACTTATTGTTAGTGTATTAGCCGCGGTACACCATGCCGAAGTAGTAGCACACAGGGTAGGAGAACCTTTTGGTACCCTTCTCCTGGCCATTGCAGTTACTATCATCGAAGTCGGGCTGATCATTTCACTAATGCTTACTCCGGGACATGAATCGCCTGCGCTGGCCAGAGATACGGTCTTTGCTACCGAAATGATCATCATCACCTGCATTGTAGGCATGTGTCTGTTGATCGGAGGTTTAAAATATGGAGAACAAACGTTTAGCCTGGATGGTGTGAGCGCTGCGCTTACGGTATTATCAGCTATTTCTGTATTTACGCTTATTCTCCCTAATTATACGCAAAGCGCACCAGGCCCCTTTTACAATAATAAACAACTGTTCTTTGTAGCCATCGTTTCATTGATCTTATACGGAACTTTTCTGCTGGTGCAAACGATCCGGCACCGTAACTACTTTCTACAGCAAGAGGAGGAAACCGACGAAAAAACACATTCGGCGGTGCCAACCAATAAGGCAACAGCTATCAGCATTGTGTTTCTGATGGTGAGCCTGGCTGTTGTGGTGTTACTCGCCGAATCCCTGGCGCCAGGGATTGAAGCCGGCATTGATAAGTTGGGGACACCCAAGTCGATGGTTGGTGTTGTCATCGCTATGATAGTATTGCTGCCGGAAGGCATATCTGCTTTACAAGCTACCAGAGGCAACCGGCTGCAATCCAGTTTAAACCTGGCATTGGGGTCTGCCCTTGCCAGTATTGGATTATCTATCCCCGCTGTAGCTTTTGTCGCTATTTATAAAGGATTGCCGTTAACGCTGGGGCTTGATATGAAATCAACTGTTTTATACATGTTGTCTCTTTTCATTCTTCTGTTATCGCTGCGGACCGGCCGCACCACGATACTGCAGGGCGTTATTCTTTTAATAGTCTTTGCGGTATATATTTTTATTACGATCGTTCCATAATTCTAGAACCCACCGCAGGCAATATTCGATATATTTGAGCCTTTCATCCTGTCAACAAAGCTTACTATGACGATCTCTCATCGGCGGCCCTGGCTATCTTTGGTTACCTGCTTGCTCATTCTCCCGGCTTTTTCCCAAATCCATCTTACGGCGTCAGTAGAAGACGTCCAGCATCATCCGGTACCCGGCGTCTCTATTGCTTTGTGCCGTGTCGGCGATACCCTTCGCGGGCTCAGCGACGACCGGGGCGCTTTTTCAATCACCGTTCCCCAGGCAGGCTACTACACAATGCGGGTGACCCACGTGAGTTTCGTCCCTCAAAGCCTGCCTATCGGTCTGGTCAGGGACACAAGCCTGATGCTCGTCCTACAATCCCAGACCTTAGATCTTGCTGCTGTCCAGGTAACGGGTACCCGAATGCTGGTGGATCGAAGGGCGGATCGTACAGTCTTCAATGTCGGCGCCAGTATTACGGCTGCCGGTGGAGACGCTCTCAATACGCTGACCAAGGTCCCCGGGGTGCGGGCCGGTAGTGACGGGGTTTCCATAGTGGGTAAGGGGCTCACCCGGGTCATGGTCAACGGGAAGCTCCTGCAGTTGTCCGGAGATGACCTGCTCAATTATCTCCGGGCAATCCCGGCTAATGAGCTGGATAAGATAGAGGTCATCACCCACCCTTCTGCCCGCTACGAGGCTGACGGGAATGCCGGGCTTGTCAATATCGTCACCAGACGCAATACAAATGAGGGGTATAGCGGCAATGTACAGACCAGCTACAAGGTGGCCAACGGATACAACAATTTCGGAGCGACGGGTAATATCAACTACAACCACCGGAACCTTTCCCTCTTCGGGAACGTAAACTTCTCCGGGTGGACCGAACTGGAAGGTTTTATCATAGGCATCGACTATCCCAGCCGGACCTGGAGTCTGAATGATACCGGCATATATAAGGCCAACAACAAGGCCTTCACCGTGGGTGGGGACTACAAACTCAGTCCCAAGGCCTCTGTGGGCTTTGTCTACAACTGGAACTATGTAGAATATGAAGGGAACGACAACGTTCACAACCCTATTTATGCCAGGAGTACGGGGCTGGCTGACTCCATGTTGAGGACCTACGCTGTCTACAACCCGGTGGCCATCAATCAATCCCTCAACCTCCACTATGTGCAGGCGCTGGGGTCCGGCGGCCGGCAGTTTTCCCTGGATGGAGACTACTTCAATTACTACCGCACCGACTACTCCCATTTTGAGAGCAATGTATATGACGGAAAGGGTAATGAGACGTCCACCGGCAAAACCCTCTACTACAATACCGCCAAGCAGAACATCATCGTGTACACCCTGAAGGGGGACGTATTGCTGCCGACAAAGGCCGCCAACTTTTCAGTTGGAGCGAAACTGAGCTTTATCAACAATTACAGCAACGCCTTTTACTATCGCCTGTCAGGCAGCCTGTCCGGGATGGACAGTACCAAGAGCAACGAGTTCACCTATACAGAGAATACCCAGGCTGCCTATGTCAATGCTGCCCGGAAAGCAGGCCGCTGGGACCTTCAGGCGGGCATGAGGGTGGAAGTAGAACAAACCAGGGGGTATTCCCACACTCTCCGGCAAACCACCCTACAGAACTATCTCCAGTGGTTTCCATCCCTGTCGGCCGTATATAATCACAACGAAGACCATACCATCTCCCTATCCTACGGGAAGCGCATCAACCGGCCCACTTTTTGGACCCTGAACCCCTACAAATCCTTATTGACGGCATTTAGCTATTTCGACGGTAATCCGTCGTTGCAGCCCGAGTACACACAGACCGCCGAGGTCAGTCATACCTACCGGAAATGGCTAACCACCTCCGCCTACCTGAGCCATACCAGCAACGGTTTTGACAACGTCACCATCGCCTCGGTGGACACGAACCTGGTGTACCGTACTCCTCTGAACTTCCTCAGCACCTATAAATACGGCATCAGTGAAAGTGTGAATATTTCCCCGACGCCCTGGTGGCAAAGCACCAATATGGCGAATGTCTACTATACCCGGGCAACCTCCCGCATTGCATATATTGCCGACATTTCCGGCTGGGGGGAATACCTGTCTACCAACAACAGCTTTTCCTTCAACAAGGACCGGACCATCAAAGGGGCTATCAATTTCTGGTGCCAATTCCCTGAGGTAGACCACATCGGCCGATCGAACACCTATTACTCCCTGGACCTGGGACTGATGGTGCTGACGTTGAAAAAGAAGCTGGCCATTGCCCTGAATGCCACCGACCTGACAAAGTCCGGCGCGTCCACCGTCAATACACGAGTCAACGGTATGAACATGAGCTGGGAGAATTTCCAGCTCATGCGCAGCTTTGCCGCGTCACTGACCTATAGCTTTGGGAATACCAATGTGAAAGGCAGCAGCCGGGAGACGGGTAATGAATCCGAAAGGAAACGGGTGAATTAGTAACCAATGTATTTGCCCATAAACAAGACCCCAACAATGTCTATGTCACCGGGTATACATCCGGGGATACCAAGAACACCGAAATTTTCACTTTATCACTTTTCAATAGCCCCGCGCCAATTAAAGTACAGGAGTATACTCTGGATGGGGGTCCCAGTCCTATGCTGGTGATCTACAGTGCTATAAAAAATGGGGTTCAGACCAGCCACACCGCGTCGACAAGTTCGTTTAGTTCCTCCGACACATTTATCATCAATATAACATCCATCGATAAACAAACGGTAAAAGGAACCTTTTCCGGAACGGTGGTTATGCAAAGCGGTACCACCACTACGTCGGTCCTGCAGGTCACCGACGGTTCTTTTTCGGCGCCAATAAAATAAATTCAGGAATTGAGCATATCGAGGATCCCTTCATTCCGGATGATCATCATACCCTGACGGTCCTCCGTAATACCTTCCTGCAGTTGGTATGTATAGCGCGGACGGTGTCCATCCATTATCGTGGGCATATATACAAAATGGATATTGGGGTAATCCTTCAGCGACTCTCCCACTTCGATGATATGGGTAGAGACAATAAATAAACACTCGTGGTAATCGGCGAATCCTTCCGTAACGGCCAGAGTCCCGTCAAAAGCATCCTTTACGTTGGTACCCTTGAACAATTCGTCAAACATCAACAGCAATCTTTTTCCGCTGGCTGCCGCCTCGGCAGCCTGTTTTACCCGAACAACCTCGGCATAGAAATGGCTATATCCGAGACCGATATTGTCGGCTACATTGATGGATGAATACAGCCCCTCGCGTACCGAGAACACCATTTCAGGCGATGCAACGGGAAAACCCATATGCGCCAAATACATGCCGATCCCTATAGACTTCATCAGGGTGGATTTGCCCGCCATATTTGCTCCCGTCAGGAATATTACATTTTTGTCCGCGTCCATCCGGATAGAATTGCCTACTGCTTTTTCGATGCAAGGATGCGAGAGATCTGTGGCAGAGAAAGTGTTGGATTCAGGAGACAGCGCCCGGGCAAATCCGAACCCTTTTGTACGCGCGACTTCACTTACCGAGATGTAAACGTCTGTTTCATAAATAAAGGACAGCACTTCTTCCATTTCCTTAGACAGCCGCCCCTTTAGCAAATGTTCGTAATACGCCAGGGTTTTTACTGGAAGGGATTGATAAATATCGATATTGCGCAGATTTTCTATCCGTCTGTCAGACAATATTTCTTTTATAAAATGGAGCCGGTCGGCATAGGGATTGGACGCGGCCGGCATCGATGTTATGAACGCGTAACATTTGTTTAAGGTAATGATCGTAGCCTGGAGGCCCTGTACGCTTTTTTTGTACCGCTCATCCCTTGTAAGCCCCGAAAGCCATTTCTTTATGAGTGTGCCGGCCAGGACAAGACCGGCACTTCTGCTTGTGGCCAGGTCCAGGTATTCCCTCATGAGATGTACCTGCTGTACATCGAATGGAAAAGACGATTGCATCGATTGAAAGAATTTGATGATGCTGCTGCGGTGATTGATGTCACCGGCATTATTCAGGGGATGACGGAACATCTGATCGAGCAATTGCTCGCCGCCCCGTGTTTTTACCCGGTGAAATAAGTGGTATACCGAACCCTGCCTGAATTTACCCAACAGGTTCAGCTCTTCGAGGGTTTGTTTATCAATAGCAAAACTCATAAAGAAACGTTTTTTTCCCTTTTCTTTCCTTTTTTCAATATATCCAGGATGCCTTCGTTGCGGATGATCACCATGCCATGACGGTCGTCGGTGATACCTCTTTCCAAGGTGTAAGTGTATTCAGGAACATGGCCATTCATGCGTGTCGGCAGGTATAAATAATCGATGTTGCTTATATCTTTTAGGGCTTCGCCGGCCTCAACGATATGTGAAGAGATGATAAACATGCTGTTGTGTTTTGTGGCGAACCCCTTTACGACGGCAACGGTCGCCTCGAAGGCGTCTTTGACGTTGGTGCCCCGGAACAACTCATCGAATAAAATAAAATACGATTTGCCGGTGCTCAACTCCGAGGCCATCTTTTTTACCCGCAGGACCTCGGCATAAAAATGGCTGGCGCCGATGCCCAGGTTGTCCGGCAGATTGATGGTCGTATAGATCCCATCCATGATGGAAAATTCCATGGCTTTTGCAGCTACGGGGAAGCCCATGTGCGCCACATATAATGCGGTGCTTAAAGAACGAAGAAAAGTGGACTTTCCAGCCATGTTCGCGCCTGTCAAAAAAATTACATTTTTCGAAGCATGCATCGAAATGTCATTACCCACAGGATCTTTTAAGGATGGATGGTATACGCCTTCCAGTTTGATCTCGCAGCGCTCTTTGGCAAGGGCTTTGGGGAAAATGAACTTCCTTTCGACCGCCGTTCCGGCAACAGATATATATATATCCAGGTAATAGATATACCCCAGGAGTTTTTTTACCTTTTGTGCTTCGCTTATCCTGAAAAGCGCATCGTATGCAGTCACTGCCGCGTACGATAGTTTCTCCCTGGCCTGGTCTTTGAACACCGGCTCAAAAGCGGGGTCCGCCAGGAGCTGTGTGATATTTTCACGCTCATCCGCATAAGCGGTGATATTTTTTATATCATTTCTTTCAACGAATTCTTTTGTAAGGCGGATAAGCTCGATAATTGCCTTTACGCCGTTTTGTATTTCCTTTTCCCCCAGTGATGACTGGCCGTTCTTGCTTTTTCCATGTTCTTCATGGTGAGCCAGGTACTTCTCCGCCATATCGAAAAGCGAGGCGTTGTAAGGAAATGTCCCATTCAATTGCGCAAAGTTTTCGATGATGCTGCTGCGGGTGTTGACAGCATCTTTGTCGGACAATGGATGACGGAACATCTCCTGGAGCAGCGCTTCGCCTCCCCGTGTATGAAGCCGGTTATAAATATCATAGACTCCGCCGCCATTTTTTTTCCCAAATATTCCCAGGTCTTCGATGGTCTGTTCATCTGTCAGTAAGAACATTCGTTTTATTTTTAATACAGTGTTATTTTCTCTTTCTTCTGATCAGTAATATTGCAGCGGCCAGCAGCACTAACCCAGGCAGTATCCATACGTACACTATTTTCTGCGCCGCCGCACCCGCCTCTCCGATCCTCAATAAAACGTCTTTGGGATCAGGGCGCGGCATATAGATGGGAAATTTATTATATGTCAGCCAGCTGTAAATAGGCGTAACAATAGAAATATTTGTTCCCATCCGCATATTGCTTATAAAGTCCGCATTGCCGCAAACAATAAGCCGCTGATCTTTTTGCCGGGCCCGCCGGGTTAGCTGAACGCCGGTCGTAAATGAATGTTCCCTGATATCGCCTTCCCCGGGATTAAATGGAGGAAGAGTGGAATCTATTACCAGGCTGCCCCCTTTCAGCCAGGTCCTTCCCGGGACGGTCATAAGCAAAGGTTTGATATCAAATGCGCTATCGTTGTTGTACCGAAGCGCTGTTGTCCCCGGCATCAGTATCTTCATGGTATCTCCATTAATCTCTAATCCTTTCTTAAGGCCTGACAGCTCCTTATCAAGTCCGCCGGCATTTTCCGTGGCATAGGCCACCACCTTATCGGGTGTTTCATCATAAGTAGATTCCACCAATTGCCCATTCATCAATTGTACCCCCAGTTGCTGAAGGACCGGATTCAATACATATTGTTTACCTGGCATACCCGTTACAAGGATATTCCCCCCGGCGTTTATATAAGCGCTCAATTTATCCCGGGCTACGGGAGACAGCTCCATTTTTGGGTCGGCCAGCAGAAGGGTCGTAGCATCCGCAGGGATATCCTGCGTGGCCAGGTTCAAGGTATCTACATCATAGCCGGTGTTCACCAGTGCGCCACGGCTCCATTTATATGCCGTATGGAGCGCATATTCACGATCGCCCGTTTTATAAATGTTGCGTTCCAGCTCACCTGTGACCGCATATACTTTGGGTATTTGGGAAGGTTGCTGCAAACGCATAAAAGCGGCGGAGACATTATACAGGTCAGGCCAGAAAAAAGGGTCATTGAACGTACGTAAAAAGTCCGTCCGTCCCTTGTATTTTACCTGGATGACCAGTCTGTAACCCTCCGGCTTCAAATCGATAAACTTGTGCATTTCCTCCGGCGTCTTGAACATCGACAAATCCGCATCGATGACCTCGACGGCATCCTCCGCCATTTTTTTCAGGCTGGTGCCCGGGGAGAACTGTTTCCGGAAATTGCTGTCAGCTCCTTCAAGGTTTTTATCATAATAGTATACATATTTGAATTTCATATCGGGCTTAAACCGCAGATAGGGCTCCCACATGACATCCATATAGTCGACATTGCGTGATTCCGGCAACCCCCGGCTCAGGGTTTCATCCAAAAGATTGGTATAAAGCGTCACCTCCAACGTGCTGTCGCCAAAATCCTTCATGATCTTTTGCATGGGTTCAGGCAGCGTATTACGATGGTTGGCGGTAGTATCGAAATAGGCTGTCAGCATCGGGCGGGAGGTGGTATAGCCTATCAGCAATGCCGCTGTCATGAGCGCTATATAACGCGAGGCCCTGACGTACCAGGGCCTGGCTTCCCTGCCGGCTTTCAGTCGAAATATCGTAAAACCGACAAACATGCAGGCAATGATAATGAAGTAGAACACATCCCTGGAAACGATGAGTCCCCCGAGCATTTTCCAAATACGGTTTTGCAAAGAAAGGAAATAAGTGAGGTCCCTTACAAGGTCATAGCGTTGCCACAAGCCGCCGATGCGGCTCAAAATAAAAATAATGGCAAAGGTGCTCAACCCGGATACTACCTGGTACGAGGTAAGACTGGACATAAAAAGTCCAATGGCCGAATAAGCGCATATCAACAGGTAAAAGCCCAAAGCAGCAGATAACAACATGCCGTAATCCACATACATGATATTAAACATGCCTATTATCATAAAGATACAAAGGATTGCCACCAGCAATAAGTTGTACATCATAATGCCAAGATACTTACCCAGCACTATCTGCCGGAGGCTCACCGGTGAAGAGTACAACAGCTTATATGCTCCGCTGTTTACATCCCGGCTGATAAGGCCCATTGTCAGCACAGGTATGAATAAGTATAAATTATTGATCACATTCGAAAACAAACCCATCTTTACAAATATTTGAGAGGTCAATGACCGGTTAAACCCTTTAAAGGAAGGATTGTTCTTCAGCATGATATCCTGCCAGTTCGCCGCATCAAACACGGGGTTGGTATAAAGCACGGCGCATTGCACCAAAAATACAAGGATGACAAACCAGGCGATAGGCGAAAAGAACAGGTGCCGCCGTTCATTTTTTGCAATCTTTAATATGATATTCATCAGCTATTCTTATTTCTTCTGATAGTTACTCCGCAGGCAAATTATTTTCTCCTCCGTCTCAGCAATAACACCGCCCCTGATACAAGGAGTATTCCAGGCAGTACCCATATATAGATTATCTTCTGCCCGGCAGCCCGGCCGGGTGTGATCGTAACCCGGTTATCCCTGGCATAAGGAACGTTTGTATACGCCGGGAATTCGTTATAATCCAGCCAGCTGTAAATAGAGTATACCAGGTCTGTTATCAGCCCCGTATTACTGGCGATATCGGCATCTCCATAAACCACGATACGTTGTTCTTTTGACGGCCTTTGGCGGGTGAGTTGAACGGCCACCGGAAAAGCATCCCCATTCAGATCGCCTTCTTCATGTTTAAACACCGGGGCAACCGAGTCAGCCACTAGTCTCCCTGCTTTAAGCCAGGCTTTTCCGGACGCGGTCATCAACAGCGGCCTTATCGTAAAACCACTGTCGATAACATGATCGATTGTCGTTATGCCCCGGAGCCTGATCACGGGAGGGTACGCTTGAACTTTATGATCCAGTAAATGCTTCCATAATAAGAACTCATACTCCTCTGCTAAATTCAAATAGTTCCTTGTCCAATAAGTCGACACCAGATCGGCTGTTTCATCGTGGTTGGGCTGGACCAGTTGGCCGCCTGCCAGGCGAACGCCCAGTGATTGCAGCAAAGGATTGAGCACGTACTGTTTACCCGGCTCTCCTAATATCAGCATATTCCCGCCCTTGACAATATATGCCCTGAGCTTATCGAGAACAGCAGGACTTAGTTCCATTTTTGGATCCGCAAGTACCAATATAGCAAGATCGCCCGGGATATCCTGTGCTGCGAGGTTCAGCGTATCTACATCAAAACCCAGATTGGTTAACGCAATCCTTTTTATATAAGTCTGATCTCCATTATTCCCTATAGCATGCATATTGTATTCCCGTTCCCCGCGCTTATAAATGTTGCGCTCCAGCTCACCGCTGACAAACGCCACCCGGGGCATTTTTACTCCTGTTAGCCGGGCCAATGACGCGATGATATTCGGCTCTGTCGACCCTTCATCAAAATTCATCCCTGTCTGGCTGGGTAAAAACCGAAGAAAGGTTGTACGTCCTTTGTATTTCAATTGCATGACCATCACATATGCCTCCTGCTTCAGATCCGTTAGCTTATGCATTTCTTCCGGGGATTTGAATATTGCAGCATTTACCTGGTATCCTTTCGCCATAAGCCCGGCTATCTGTCTTAAGGTCTTCCCGGGAAATTGTTTGTAATACGAACTATCGCCGGGCAAGAGATCATAATAATATTCGTATTTGAGTGTAATATTGGGTTTATAACGTATATAGGGCTCCCATATATCCATATAAATATTCCGCGTTTTTGGAAGCCACTGACCGGGAGTATTGTGATCCAATAAATTGACATAAAGGGTCACCTCGAGCGTGCTGTCACGCATTTCCCTTAATATCTTCTGTGTCCTGGGATGCAAGGTATTTGTCTTCAGTGCTGTCGTATCCCAGTAACCGATGAAACCCGGTCTTGAGCTGATATATCCTATCAATAAACCGGATGCGACGACCGTTACATGCCGGATGGTTTTTATATATGCCGGTTTCGTTTCCCTTCCGGCCTTTAGTTTTAATATTGTAAAGCCGACGAACATATACATGATCACCAGGTAGTAGATCACGTCTTTTGTAGTAATTAAACCCACCATCATTTTTTCCGTACGATCTCTGACAGACAGGAACCAGGTAAGGTCCCTCACAAGATCATATTGTTGCCATAGCCCTCCGATGGTCATCAGTATAAAAAGAACGGTAAAACTGGCGATCGCCGATACAATCGGGTATGTGGTAAGGCTTGACATGAAAAATCCAATCGCGGTGAGCGAGCACAACAACAGATAAAAACCCAGGATGGCGGAAAGCAATGGTGGATAATCAAGGGATTTTATATCAAAAGCGCCTGAAACGATAAAAATACCCAGGACAAGCATGACGGCGAAATTATAGATCATCATGGCCAGGTATTTACCCAGCACGATCCTATTTAAGGTGATAGGGCAAGAATAAAGCAGCTTGATCGTGCCGTTATTGAACTCCCGGCTGACAACGCTCATCGTCAGCAGCGGAACGAATAAATACATATTAGGGAGTAAGGCGGCAAAAAAAGGCTGGAAGATATTTGCCGTTATCGATAGGGTGGGTAAATATATCCAATTGGGGTCCTGCCTGATAAGATGATCGGTTTCCTTAGCCAGGGGATACATGATCCCGGTGTAAAAATATCCGCACATGATAAGGAACATGATGAGGAGAAACCAGGCTACAGGGGAAAAGAATAAATTACGCAGCTCGTTCTTTGCTATCTTGATCACGATACCTGATTTGATAATTGTTTGAAAATATCATCCAGCTGCCCTTTATCAAGGGATATCTCCTTCAGCTTCCAGTCCTGCGCCAGGCTTGTCCTGATCAGCCGCTCCGACAAGTCTTCATAAGATCCGTCGAAATATACCCGCACCTGGCTGGAAGTAATGAACTCTGCCCGGCTTACACCGATTATTTTCATCAGGTCCTCTTTTCCGGGAGGGTTCTCCATGCGCATAAACAGGGTCTTTGCCTGTACATAATTGTTGAAAGCATCCATGCTGTCTGAAAAGACGATCCTGCCGGCCTCTATCATGATGATCTCCCTGCAGAGAAGGTTGATCTCCGACAGAATATGCGATGACAAAAGGACCGTATGATCCACCGCTATCTCCCTGATCAGCTTTCTGGCCTCTATCAATTGGTTAGGGTCCAGACCATTGGTGGGCTCATCCATTACTACCAGCCTGGGCTTATGGATGATTGCCTGGGCTATGCCTACACGCTGACGATAGCCCCCTGAAAGGTTTTTTATCAGTCGCGAGCTGAAATGCGCAATCCCGCACCGTTCTTTAGCTTCATTGACCGCCGCCCTTATCTTTCCCCGTCCGATCAGTCGCATTTCAGCACAAAAGCTGAGATACTCGTCGATGGTCAGATCCGTGTATAAAGGCGGGGTCTGGGGTAAAAATCCAATTTGCTTTTTCGCGGCCTCGGGTTCTTTTCTCAGGTCGACACCATCGATGTATACGCTCCCTTCCGTCTGGTTCAGAACACCGCAAATGATATTCATTGTGGTAGATTTGCCTGCGCCGTTGGAGCCCAATAGCCCGATGATGCCGGATCGGTCGATCTCGATATCGATGTTCCGGATAGCCCAGGCACTGGAATACCTGTGAGAAAGATTCTCCGTCTTCAATATAGAAGCCATAAAATATGATTTTTGCGATTATCGCCGGTGTGCAAGCGAAAGAAAAGGGCCGGCAACAGGCTTTACCTTATATATATCCTTGAGAGCAGGAGTTGTACTACTATTTTTGAAAAACATATTGTTAAGAACAAAAAAGATGAGCAGCAAAGAAAACGCTACTACATTTTCTTTTATAAATCGAGCGGCCCTGACCAGGTGATTTTTGACCGTGTTGGGGGAAATATTCAGCACACCTGCTATTTCGTTTCTCGATAGTCCCTCTCTGCAGCTCATTTGATATACCAGCTGTTGCTGACGCGGCAGCTGACGCCAGGTCTTCTCAAGGAATAACTTCTTTTCTTTGACAAGCAGGGACTCTTCTACCTGCAAATACCATTCATTTGAATTATTCCGCAATGAAGTATATATCTGTGTTTTTATAGATTCTCTTCTCAGGTGCTTAAAAGCCAGGTTATAGGTTACTTTATAGAGCCAGCTACCGACTGTCTCCGGAATTATTTCAACTCTTTTTTCCCAAAGCTTTAAAAAGGCCTCCTGCACGATGTCTTCAGCTGTCTGTTGGTCTTTTGTAACCTGGACGGCAATAGTCAGCAGTTTTCCGGAATATAATTGCACCATCTTATTAAATACCATTTCCTCCATTGATATTTTCTTTATTCGGGAAGCTGAAATCCCAGCGACTTCACCAATGGCCTGATATAATTGAATTTCTCGATAACGGCCGGGTAGCCGGCATACACAGCGGCAAATGAAGCTGGCGTATAGTTTATCACTGCCGCTACATAAGATTTGACATCAGTATACGTGTCAGGGGTGTAAATGTCTCCGTCATATTGAAACCAGGCGATAAATCCAAAGTCTTCCGGTGTTTTTCCGCCATCGGGAGAAAGATTACTAAATCTTGCTCCATAACAGAATCCTGGAGGAGACAGAACCACAGAGATATTATAAAAGTCATTCAATCTCGAAAACTGGGTCGCCCCCAATTGCTGACCTCCCAGGTCACCCAAAACAGAAGCCACATATTTTCTTCGCGCATCGGCAGACATCGTATCGGGATCTACTGTTCTTATTGCAATGGTATTAAAGCCGCTATATGAATTGAACCCGGGCGAAAAGGGAAACCCGCTAGGTGTGCCATTGAATGTCAATGAATCCACCAATAAAATACAGGCCCTGGAGAGGGAATCCGGGATAAAAGGAAGCACATCGTTTTTCAGCAGGTCCAGCATCGGTACTACCTGCTGTTTATCTTTTAGCAATGTGAAGTTCACATTATTATCGATGCCCGCCAGGGAATAGGCAACGGCAAGACGCAGATAAAGATACTGAGGAATGCCAGCGCTGTCTGCCACCTGTTTCCGGCCGATGGTGTCGTTATAAAATAAAGAAACGCCGGTGTTTTGATAGAATTGGTATATGGCATGGTCCACCGGGTCGGAAGGGTTATCCTTTACAGTCAGATAATTTTCGTCCGCGTCACTGGGTTTGAGCGGCGCTTCTTTTTTACAGGCTGTCACCGTCAATATACCTGCTATGATCCAAATACGATTTTTTTGCATGATCGGCTGCGGATTTGAGATTATAAATTATTTGATCAACGGTCTGACGGGGCGCTGCTCGTTGGTTAAAACACCCTGGTTAAAGGAAATTTCATCCGGATGAATAGGGACCACATAAGCAGTCTTATCCTGGTCATACGGTTTTAATTCGTAATAGCCTTGTACATAGCGCCCGGTGGCGTTATAAGCATAAGAAATATGATGGATTGTCTTGCTATATGGATATTTGCTGTTTACCGCGTAGCGCCGGAGGTCGAACCAGCGGTGCGTTTCAAAACAAAGCTCTCTCCGGCGTTCGTCCCGGATGAAATTTACCAGGTCGGCGCCTGACAACGACACCGTAGTAAGGTTTTCAGGCTTTAACCGGTTTTTTCTCAACTCCTGCAGCACGGCAATGGCTTCGGCCTCCTTGCCTGATATGGCGAGCGCTTCGGCTTTATTGAGGTATATTTCAGGCAGCCGGATAAGAAAAGCATCGGACACATCATATGAACCGTCCTTGCCTGCTTTTGCCGGGACCGCACCCGTACTCGTCGTTTTAAAAAAGGCATCCTTACGCAGATCGCCTTGGGGAAAGCTGTTGAGCAGGTCGTCAGATGCACGATAAACATCCGTTGTATAGATAGTATTATCAAATAAAACAGAGACAATGGTAGACATATTGTTATCCAGGTTGAAAATAGTTTCAGGAGACTTCAGCTGTAGAAAATCCTTACTATCGTCGAAGTTGTTCAGATCGGTGATCTTATAATCCCTCCCGGTCACCTTATCGGCATAAGAGATAGCGCTGTCATAATTTTCCATATACAGGTATACCCGGCTTAACAGCGCCTGTGCGGCGGCCTGGTTGGCCCGGAGCACCGATGCTGCATTAAATCTTTCCAGTTCTTTTTCTGCCGTCTGCAGATCGGCAACCACCTGGTCATACACCTGCTTTACCGTTGCCCGGGAGAAGAATTTGTCTTCTATAGCAGGATCTGTCTTTAATGGCACTCCGATATCTTTATTCGCGGTAGCCGGGCTGTAGGGCTCTCCGAAAGTATTTACCAGCATCAGATAATACAGGCCTCGTAAAAAATGTGCTTCACCGTCCACCCTAACCAGGATGCTGTCAGGCTCGCCTTTCGCCCGCATCAACGGCACATTGAAGATCACCGTATTGATACGGGAAATACTTTTATAGATGTAATAAAACATGGTTTGTTCATAGGTGGCGACATATCCGTTGGACGCGAGATATGGGTTAGGTTGCCAGTAATAAAAGCTTTCTAAAAAAGAAACGCCTATATCACCTCCGGCCGGCGTCTCTGCAGGAGGATTTTCTACAGCATCATCATCCATGATAAACAGGTATCTGCTGTCACCACAATATTCAGGATACCCTTCTCCCACCAGTATTTCATCCAGGTCGGTAGCCTTTGTCACAAAGACCTGGTTTTGCGAATAGGTAGCCAGGAATTTCTTGCAGGATGAGGCCGTAACAACTAGGACCCCCGATACCACCGCAATAAAAGTTCTTATTGTCATCACAATTGGTTTTAAAAACTTACATTGATGTTGAACGAATACACAGGTCTTACCGACAGGTTGATATTGGGTGTAGTTCCGGATTGGGATACATCCTGTCCTCTCAAAGCACTGCCGGCGATCGTAAATAAATTCGAACCCGCCAGGCTTAACCGTGCAGCCTTTATGTGAAGCTCATTACACAACCCGGCATTGAAATTGTAGCTGATATCCGCCGACTGCAATTTTACATAGTTGCCGCTGACCACTCTGATATCGGCATCGTCATACATCTGGTAGTAACTACTGGCAAATTCCACAGGAACAAGTGTCTGCAGCCACCAGGGAGCAGGAACGTTTACTCCCTGAACACCGGGGATATTAGTATGCAGCTCATCCCCGGGATAGCGCCACCGGTCGACAAATTCCCGACGCAGGTTTTGCTGCGTGGTGGGCCTGTACGTTCCATATGTACCCGAGGCGATCCGCAACAGACGGATCTTGCTTCCCAGGCTATAGGTGAAGGTGAAATTTAACGACCAGTTCCTGTACCCCATATAATTGGAAACCCCACCCTGGATGACAGGCACCCGCCTTCCGGCTTCTTTCATCATCGCTTTAAAAACTTCTTCCTTCGACATCCTGGTGTATGCGTCTGCCAACTCCGCGCTTTTGCCGGGTTCTGCTCCATAAAAAATCGGTTGTCCCGTGTTATGATCCAATCCTTCAAAACGGTAAGCATAAAAAGTATTGATCGCCCGGCCATTGACAGGGACCATCCCGTTTAAAAAATCCTGGTAGGTGACATTCGTAAGATCGACCAATACATTATTGGTCTGGAGCGTTTTGTTGAGCAGGGTATTGAATACCTGGCCTAATTGCGGATCGACGCGCCATACAAATCCTCTTTTACTTCCTCCATGTCCGGCGTTGTTGATGGGCATAAAATTAAAAGCCAGCTCTACGCCTTTATTCTCTACCGTACCTCCGTTGACGACATAATCCGTCGTTCCATTGATCGCGGATACTTTCTTCGTTAGGAATGCATTCGTCGTTCTTTTGTAGAAGAACGAGATAGAGCCGTTGATCTTATTGTTAAGAAATGAAAAATCGAGCCCGGCATTGTATGAATCCGTTTTTTCCCATTTCAGATCAGGATTGGGAAAAGCTACGACAGTAGAACCAAAAGCGCCATAATAGCTGCTGAAAGAGCCTTGCTGAATGATCGTATAAGGGGTCTGATTGGGGAGCATATTACCTTGCGTACCGTAAGACAGACGAAGCGCCGCCAGGTCTACCCACCTCTCGTTTTTTAGCAGATCGTTGTGCATGTTCCACCGGCCGGAGATCCCATAGGTAGGCAAAAAACGTTCGTTGCTGCGGCTACCGAATGCGTTGGAAAAATCGGAACGCGTGCTGGCGCTAAGGATATACCGGTCATTATAAATGTAGGTTGCGGTCATATAGAGGGAGGCCAGATTGGAAAGCCCTTCTGTGATCACAGGCTGTCCGCTGGTACGTATCCACTGAGCATATCCGGGATAGGCATTCAGATCGATGTTGGCAAAGGTGTAACCCCGTTCGGGGTAATATCCTCTGTGTATTTGTGCGAGATCGCTGTTTTTTTTGGATGAGGCCTCCGCGCCCAGCGTGATATTCAGTAAGTTTTTTTTATCTGCATCCAGGTACCGGCTGTAATCAGCCTGACCGCGTACGGTGTATGATCTTTGACGGGTACTTTGCTGGCGCAGCTCGCCGCCAAAAGGGATCAGATCGAACTGCGCATTTCCGGGATATCTTCTTGTCACATCCGTCCAGTTGGTTTTCTCATCAAACCAGGTACGCTGTTCAGTGTTGTTGGTGGTATAAGACAGAACGGCGTTTAGCTGCATACCAGGTATGACCTGGTAGTTCAAATTTGCGATACCTGTATAATTATCACTTTCCACCGTCTGGCCGGAGTGGTTCATTTCATTGATCACATTAAATGTGGGTTGCGAAAACGTGCTGTTCGAATAGGTGCGATAATAATACAGGCTTCCATCTTCGTTATATAAGGGGATGGAGCGGTTGGTGGCGTATGCATAATTGAGGATACCCAGCTCATCCGGAATATAATGCCTCCTTTCATTGTTCCCAAGAATACTGAATTGAGCTTTAAAATTTTTATAATTCACGTCAAATTTTATCTGTTGTGTATAACGTTTATTATACTCCCCTTTGATCACTCCTTGATCATTGGTATATCCCACTGAGGCATAATAACGGCTGACCTGGTTGCCGCCCGAGATCCCCAGCATATGATTGGACGTAAACACATCGTTTGTTACTGCCTTGAACCAGTCCGTATTGACCGTCTCGGCCCGGTCAACCTTTTGCTTATAGGTATCATAATCGATAAAACCATTGTAATAATCAACAATAGCTTTCTCATATCCTTCGGGGTTTCCCAGGATGGGGATCTGTTTTTCGATCAGCTCACGGGATACGTCCACTCGCTCCTTTGAATTCATCATGTACACTTCCTTATCCGTGTACCGGGGCCTTCGGGTGTAAGTACCGTTAACGACATAGTTTACAACAGGGGGTCCCGGTTTACCTCTTTTTGTAGTGATCGCAATGACGCCATTCGCCGCCCTGACACCGTAGAGCGCGGTGGCGGCCGCATCTTTCAACACATCTATCTGATCTATATCGTTTGGGTTTAGTCCCGAAATTGCATTTCCCACCAGGTTTACAAAGTCCAGGTTGTTGATCTTGTCGGCGGAGATAGGGACCGGGTCTGATTGGACGATGCCGTCCACCACCCAAAGAGGTTCCTGCGAGCCCAGCAACGTAGAAGTACCCCGTATGCGTAATTTCGGCGCAACACCGGGCTGTCCGGAATTTTGCATATAAGTAAGCCCCGGCACACGGCCTTCGAGCATTTTATCCACCGTGGTAAGCCCGGGCTGGTTGATGGAATCCATTTTGAGGGAGGTAACGGCCCCTGTGAGGTATTTCTGCTCTATTTTCTGATACCCGGTGGATATCACCACGTTTTCCAGGCTGGTGTCCTGCGGCGCGAGCTTTACTGCCAGGTTATTTTTGTTATTGATGTTTAACTCCGTTGTTTTATACCCGATGTAACTAAAAACGAGCGTGTTTTTTTTTGCAACATCGTCCAGCTGGAAATTCCCCAATGGGTCTGTTACGGTACCGTGGGTCGTTCCTTTAGCGACGATGCTTACACCTGTCAACGGTTGTCCCTTCGGGTCAGTAACTTTTCCATAGATCCGGAAACTTTCCGGTTCGCCAGCCATTTTGAACTCCAGCGGCTTTGTCTCGATGACGATAAACTTATCGTCCTTGGTATGATAAGATAACCTCTTTGATCTAAGACACTCATCGAGTGCGTAAAGCAGGGGCGCATCGGTCAGATTGACCGTAATTTTCCCGGCGCTGTCCACCTGTGATTTTGTAAAGACAAACGTGTAATGCGTTTGTTTTTCAATTTCCTGGAATGCTTTCAGCAGCGGTTCATTTTTTAGCCGCAAAGTCACGTTTTGCGCACGTACGTGAGTCCCGGCCAGCAGGCCGGCAATAAATAATGCAATAATTCTCATAGCCTTAACCTCGTTAATGTTTTGGTTTTAAGGAGTGACGACGATCTTCTTATCCTCCATTTGAAAATGGATCAGTCCTGTCAGCTCCAGTAATTCTAATACTTTGGAAAGATGTATATTCCTGGGGATCGTGGTGTTAAAATATTCTTTTACTTTTCCGCCTTTGTACACCACTTCCACATCATACCACCTGGACAGCTGTCTCATGATGGTTTCGATGTTCGCATTTTCAAACCGGAACAGCCCTTCTTTCCATGCAACGACCTCCCTGGTGTTGACATCCTTTCGCCATTGGAGGCCGTCCGCCGTCACCAGCGCCTGCTGCCCGGGCGCCAGCTGCTGCTTTTTATCACCCGCGGCAACACTTATGGCGCCTTCCAAAAGCGTGGTGGCGATACCCGGTTCATCGGAATAGGCATTTACGTCGAAGCTTGTCCCTAATACTTCCACCGCCGACCTGCCATCGACATCCACGATAAAGGGCCGGGCAGGGTTGTGGGCAACTTCGAAATACACTTCGCCTCTGACCGTCACTTTACGTTCTTCGCCGGTGAATACTGTAGGATAGGTGATCGAAGAAGCGGCGTTTAACCACACCCGGGTGCCATCCGGTAATTCAAGCTGATATTGTCCGCCGCGGGGAGTGGCCAAAGTATGATATTCCGCTGCCGTGCCTTTTCCGTCATAATGCAGGGCGCCATGTTCATTATTTATCACCTGGCCGTCGCTTTCAGCAATTTTCCCCTTTGTACTGTCTAAAAAAATTTCCCGTCCGCCTGCCAGCTTTAAAACCGCCTGTGTGGCGCCGGGCGGGCGGTCTTGTTGGATGTGAGCGGTTATATTCGAGGGCTGCCCCGCATCTTTGGGATTAAGAAAAGTCCGGTAAGCCAGCGTCCCGCCGACAAGGACTACTATGACTGCCGCCGCCCTCCAAAGCCAACGGATCTTCCTTGCGGGAGGCAATTCAATTACCTTTTCTTCATGCCTGATATCCTCCAAAAGCCGCAGCTTCATTTCTTCCATGAGCGCTGTCCTGGCGCCGGCATCCAGGTCTTCAAGGGGGTCTATATCTTTGTTTATTTTATCCTGGTAATCCATCCAGGTTTCTATAAAATGCAATTCGGCAGGACTGCACTGTCCACTTTCATACCTTTTCAGGGCACTTTCCAGGAATTTTTTATCCAGCCGGGTGAGCATACAGGAACCGTTTGTCTATATATAGTCACAAAAAATTAACGTCTTCCCGAAAAAAAGGAGATTTTTTTCTCGGGAAATATCTTTTAGGATAAAATGTTGTGAGACATAAGGATCATAAGGACCAGCAGGTGGCTGAACCGGTTGCGCAGATATTGCAGGGCAAGGCTGATATTGTTTTGCACTGTTTTTAACGGGAGATCCATCTCCCGGGCGATCTCCCGGGCGGAAAGGTTTTCAAAATAATATTTGATAAAAATGCGCCGGCGTTTTTCAGGTAAAAGTTCAATCCATGCCTCCAGGAGACGCATAAATTCCTGCATATTAATTTGACTATCAGCCTCGAAAGGCGAACGAAGGGCTGTCTCGAACAGGTCAAAAAAGGCGGGGGCCTGGTGCCGGCTTATATAATTGATGGTCCTGAAGCGGACCGCTTTTTCCAGGTAGGCGGGTAGATATTCTATCGATAAATCTTCTCTGCGGCGCCAGATATCGACTAATACATCGTGGACGATCTCCTTTGCCTGTTCTTTATCGGTCAATTTCCTGTAGGCCGACCGGTATAATCGTTCCCAATAGCGGTTATAGAGTTCCGTAAAAGCGCCTTCATCGCTTTGCCGGAGGGATTGCAGCAGCTGCAGATCCGTATATGATGTATAAACGGTCAAGAATACCTATAATTATTGTAGAGTCTTTCAGATTTTCTCTCACAGGCATAAGGTATTTGAGCATTAAGTTAGTAATTCTTTCTGAAAATCATACAATCGTAGAAGCCATTGGAAACGCCGGCTGTGCAAGCGCGGTACTATCGTATTTGTACGGCACATCATCTTATCATAGTCACATTAATTGGGCGGCCCGGCGTTCAACCAGGCCGCCCAAATGGGGCGATCTGATCATCTTCACCATGCATCACAAGAACAGGAATATCCACGCTCTTCAGATCTTCGGTAAAGTCTGTTCCCCTGGTTAGTCGCTCAACCCTCTTAGTATCTCAACGCTTTTTATCAACTCTTCCTGTGAAGAGGAGGCGAAACCAAGCCTGATCGAATTAGTGTTGTAGCCCGGGTATTGGTGCAGTTTCCCATCAGAAATGGATAGCCCTTTCGTGCGGGCCAATTGGGCTATTCTTTCGACACTGATCGATCTGCGGAATGTGGTCCAAACCGCCAGACCTCCTTCCGGAATGGTGAAATGGATCGTATCTTTCAATTCCCGCGTCAGTAATTCACAGAATAGATTACGCCGTTGTCCATAGATAGCCATCGTTTTCCTCAGGTATCTTTGGAAAGTCCCGTCAATTAATAAGTCGGCCATCGCATTATCCAGCATGTGATCTCCCTGACGGTCCAATAGAACTCGGACACCGGCCAGGTGTTGTATGACATTCTCCGCGGCGACCAGGTATCCTATCCTAAAAGCCGGGGAAAAACTTTTGCTGAATGAGCCGCAGTATATGACCATACCGTTCTCATCAGCGCTGGCCAGCGGCAATAACGGTCGGTTCTTATAGTGAAAATCATAATCGTAATCATCTTCGAATATGATAAATCCGTATTCGTTGGCAAGTTGTAACAATTCCAACCTCCGGTCGATGCGTAAAGCCGTAGTAGTGGGGTAATGATGGTGTGATGTCACATATACCATTCTTACTTTTTGTCTTTTACATATCTTTTTTAGCTCGTCCACCACCAATCCGTGCTCGTCCACCCGTATGCCGATGTGTTTAGCTCCGGCGTGAGCAAAATTATTCTCTGCCCTTTTCCATCCCGGAATACCTGAAACAACGACATCGCCCTGGCTGATCAGCGTGTTACAGACCAGGTTCATACCCATTAAAGTGCCTCTGACAGACAAAATGTTTTTCGCGGTTGTTTTTAACGCCCTTGTTTCATTAAGGTAAGTTGAGAGCGCTTCCCTATAGTATAGGGGGCCGGCCGGGTTTCCGTAACTGCCGAATTTGCTGTACAGTCCACTTCTTGTCAACTGGGTGCGGTATGCACGATAAAACTCTTTCAGCGGCGCAAGCCTGGGATCAGGATACCCGTCATCCAGGTGAAGTTCTGTGACGGGAATGTCGGAAATAATATCGGGGTGTTCTACAGACGGCACTATAAATCCAGCCCTTTTTATGGAGGCCGCCACCGACTTTCCGCTTAATGCTTTGGGCCGGCGGTCTGTTATATGGGAAGTTATAAATGTCCCCCGGCCAACAAAACTTTCCAGCCAACCTTGTGTTTGCAACTCTTCATAAGCCCTGGAAACCGTCAGCCTATTGATACCCAACAACGACGCAACATCCCTCGAACCCGGCAGCTTTTGCCCGGAACGCAATTTTCCGCCCCTGATCAGGGATAAAACAGCGTCTGCAAGCTGGAGATAAACAGCTCTTCCGGACCCATGATCCAGGGAAATATTTTCAAAATAGTGCGACAAAATTGGACTACCCATTATCTTAAAATTGGCATATAAAGATACTCCATTGTTGAAATACCTTTGAGTCTGTACAGGAAATAAAATAATTGAAAAGGTGTTAAAAAAAGATAACGAACGGATTTGTACTTTTTTGGCTTTTGGCTTGATCCCCATCTCTGGTTTTTCAATAGATGTCTACATACCATCTTTCCCGGATATGGTGTCGGACCTGCATGTAAGCGCAGCCGATATAAAATTAACCATGACAATATTTCTCATCAGCTATGGAATTGGACAACTGTTGCTTGGCCGTCTGGTGGATAGCTATGGGCGCTACCAGATCAATTTGGTTTCTTTGTCTGTATTCATCCTCTGTAATGTTGGGATCATTCTCACCAGCCGTATCGATCTCATTTTGTTAATGCGATCCATACAGGGGTTGGCAATTGCCTTAATAATGGTGTCCAGGCGTGCATTTTTTATCGATGTCTACGCCGGGGAGAAAAGGAAGTACTACACCAGTCTATTGACTGTTGTTTGGTCGACAGCCCCTATAATCGCACCCTTTGCCGGCGGTTATCTTCAGAGCGGACTTGGCTGGCGGGCAAACTTTTATTTTTTAGCCATCTACGCCTTCGTCATGCTGGTATTGGAGCTCATATACGGCGGAGAAACCATTCTTACAAAGCAGCCGTTCCATCCAAAGGCGATTCTGAGGACTTATGGTGAATTGTTAAAAGCATATGATTTCAGTATTGGTATCCTGGTCCTGGGTCTAAGCTATGCGATGGTGATGGTATTTGGGATGGCTATCCCTTTTATCGTGGAACACGGTTTTAACCTGTCCCCTGTGGTAACAGGCTATTGTGCGCTTATTTCCGGGGGAGCGATATTTGCCGGCGGATTATTTGCAAAACAAGTCATTAACCGCCCCCTGGAAAGAAAACTGAGAATAGCCAACCTGGTCCAGATCATCACCGCAATAGCTATGTTTATGACAGGCGCTATATATTACAATCTGTATACGATCATAATTTTTGTTGTGATCATCCATTTTTTCCAGGGTTTTACCTACAACACGTATTTTACCTATGCCGTAAATCGCTTTCCGGCGTATGCAGCAACCGCAAGCGGTGTTGTCAGCGGGGCGTCATATGTGGTGTTTTCAATAGTAAGTTATCTGATCGCCGGTACGCTTCGGATAAGTGATCAAAAAACGCTTTCACTCAGCTATATTGTGATATTGGCGTGTATCATTCCCATTTTAGCGCTGGTCAATAAAGCACTGTCAACAAGCGGGCGTTCAACCAGGCTGCGCAAATATCCGGACTGACCTATCCTTTGATAAACGCTAACAAATCCCTGTTGATGGTCGCAGCCTCTGTTGTCGGCATGCCATGCGGAAAGCCGGGATAAGAGATCAGCTTCCCGTGCTTTAATAGCTTAACAGCTTTGACCGCTGTAAGAGCGAACGGGACGATCTGATCATCTTCCCCATGCATCACAAGAACAGGAATATCCACGCTCTTCAGATCTTCGGTAAAGTCTGTTTCCGAAAAAGCTTTAATACAATCATAATGAGCTGTTATGGAACCCATCATGCCCTGACGCCACCAATTATCACGAACGCCCTGCGATATTTTAGCGCCCTCCCGGTTATATCCAAAAAAGGGGATGGTGAAGTCCTGAAAGAACTGCTGGCGGTTAGTGGCAGTGCTCAGGCGTATGTCATCAAACACGGATAAAGGCACGCCGTCCGGGTTACGTTCGTTTTTCACCATGATAGGCGTTACCGCGCTTATCAGGACCGCTTTTGCCACGCGTCCTTTGCCATATTTGGCAGCATAACGGATCACTTCCCCACCGCCTGTCGAGTGGCCGATGTGGATCGCGTTCTTTAGATCGAGGGCCTCGGTAAGTGCGGCGACGTCTGAAGCAAAGGTGTCCATGTCCTGACCTATCGCCGTCTGGCTGGACCTGCCATGTCCTCTGCGATCATGAGCGATGACCCTGTAGCCCTGGTGAAGGAAATAGATCATCTGGGCATCCCAGTCATCGCCGGACAACGGCCAGCCATGATGAAAGACAAGTGGTTGGCCTGTTCCCCAGTCTTTATAGTAGATCTCTGTTCCGTCTTTTACTGTGATCTTGTTCATATTTTAGGATTTAATTGATGATTAAGAACGTTACTTCCCCGTAAAAAAATCCACCAGATCTTTTTGAACCTGAGCCGTATTCTCCTGGACAACCCAATGCCCTGAACCTTTTATATTGGCCCCGGAAACATGATCCGCCACCAGTTTGCAATGGTCTACCAGAAAAGCAGCGCCAAAGTACTCACCTCCCAGGGCCAGCAAGGGCATGGGTAGCTTTTTCTTCATAAAGGCAACATTGTCTATCGCATCCTGGTTAAATGCAGCAAACCAATGGAATGCTCCATAAGTAGCTCCCCGGACGGAGTAGGCCCGGACAAATTCATTGGTCTCATCTGCGGTAAAAGCATTATGTACGTGGCCGACCACTGGCCAGAAATTGGTGAGAAACAGCTTTTCCTTGCCGGCTACCAATTCACTGGAGGCAGGGAAGGCAAAAAAACCAAACCACCAGGCAGAATTTTTTACCTGGGTCCACACCGGCTCGATACCCGGTAATAAAGCATCCATTAATGCCAGCTTCTTCACTTCGCCCGGGAATTGTGCGGCATAAGCATAAGCTACCATCAATCCTATGTCATGACCGGCGACACTGGCAGATTGGAATCCCAGCGATCTTACCAATTCATGTATGTCTTTTGCCATGGTCTTTTTATCATAGCCGCTATCCGGCTTATCGCTTTCTCCCACACCCCGCAGATCCGGGGCGATAACGGTAAAATGCTTGGAAAATTCAGGCAGCAGGCGATTCCACATATACCAGTTTTGACCAAAGCCATGTATCAGCACCAGCGGCTCTCCGGATCCGCCAATCACATAGTGGATGTTCACACCGTTCACTTTGGCAGTCATATGTTTAAAATTTGCAGGGGGGGAGGCGGGTGGAACAGCCGGGTCGCTACTGGCCGCCGTCGCAGTGTCGGATGATGTTTTTGAACTGGCCTGGTCGTTTGTGCATGCAGCAAACAGCATGAGCATAAAAATAATGCTTAATAATTGTTTACGTATCATATTATCATTTTTTTATTATAAAATGTGGATTACTTATTGAAGCTTGCTGAGCCATTCCAGTATATAGTCAGCATCCTCCCTCCATGTAGGCTGCCCCAAAACAAAATGATTCCTTCCTTCAAATACTTTATAGTCGGTGATCGAATTGTTTTTTCTGTATTTTTTATAATTTGCATAGTTAAGGGAAGCCGGTATGGTATTGTCAGCGGTTCCCGAGGTCAATAATAAAGAAGCACGCGGGCTGGAGAATTTAACTTTCGCAGCCCGGGTAATGGTATCTCTGACGATCAATTTGGATTCCGGTATGGCGTATTTGTAATACGATCCCTTCTGTGCATCATAGTCCATGCCATTGGTAAATGCGTACTTCCATTGTTCAAAAGACATCAGGAAAGATCTTCTGGCGGAAGTGAAAAAGCCAAGCGGTCCCCATCCGGCCTTTAAAAAGGAAAGTTTAAAGGTAAAAACGCCCTGCGGGGGCACCGAATGGATGGCAACTCCGGAAGATCCCACCCCTCTTTGTAACAAGATCTGAACGATCAGACCGCCGATGGAATGGCCGATGAGGACAGGTTTTTCCGGTAGTTGCCGAATAATTTTCTCATAATGATCCGTCAACAGGGCAAGCCTGTTGGAGGCGATCTCTGCGTTTGGATGACTGTTGCGCAGGATCTCCGGTGAAGCGTCTTTGTGCGGCCAGGGCGGCGCGATTGTTTTGAAACCTTTCTGTTCAAAATACGTCCTCCACTCATTCCAACAGCTGTGATGGATAAACGCCCCTGTTATAAAGACTACTGTTGCCGGTTGCATATTGCTCAATTTTATAGACGATAACAAGGCCAATAAGAATGCCACCAAATCAATATATTGGAAAACAAAGAAATACAAATAAATAAAAACAGACGCCACCGCAACTATTGGCGGTTTGGATGGCGATACCGCAAAAGACTGTGGTCAATAAATCGTATATTTATTTGCATCGCAGCATACATCCGGAACGGCCCGATTTGTGAGCATTCACCAAAAACTAACTTATGCGTGTGGGCTTTATACTTTTCCTGATTGTAGCCGGGTTATTTTTCACGGTATCCGGACAGCAGCCGGCGGCAAACAGTCCGGATATGTTGACCGTAGGACGGCTGCTTGACCTTAGCTATGACTATTACAAAAACCGTTCAGATCAGGCGGGTCTGGATAGTGCGATGCTTTTTGCAAAAAAGGCGGAAACCATCTGCACCCGATTGAACTATATAAAGGGCATAGCGAATTGCTATATTGCCGAGTCCAGGGTCTTTAGTAAAACACATCAGAGGGAAATAGGAAAAGATTATGTGCATCGCGCAATCCGTCTATTTACGGATCTCAGATTGCTGACCGATCTTGGTTATGCTTACTGGGAGCTTGCAGGATACTATGACTTATCTGAAAGCCAGTTCTCCGATAAGTTCGGCTATATACAGCAAGCTGTGAATGCATTTCACCTGGCAGGTAATGTAAAAAAAGAAGCAGACGCCTTGAAGGAACTCGCAGACGTACGACAGATGAGAGGAGACTACCTGCAATCTTTGAGTGAGCTAAAACAATCCTTAAAACTATACCAATCCATAAATGAACCTCAATTGGAGGGGATATATGATCTGGTGGGGGACGTTTCCTGTTCGCTGGGCAACCTGAATGATGCGCTGCGATACGGTCTTCTGGCTGTACAGACGGCTGAAAGGCTAAAGGATACCAGTCTTGAACTATGCACCATCTACAATCATCTTGGTAGTACTTACTATTATCTACATGACCACAGGAGCTCGGCGACATACTTTGCAAAAGCTCTTTCCATAGCGGAAAAGTACGGGTCCTATAACGATATTTACATTATATCTTATAACTATGGGAACAACCTGATCCGTATGCAGAAGCCCGCTGAATGCAACCGGCATTTGTATAGGATCCTAAAAAAATACCCCGGGATAGATTCCACCGAGCTGATCAATTATACCTGTAGCTTTCTGCAGAACTATACGCTGCTAAGGCAATTTCCACAGGCTGAGAAATATTTCAATCAATTGCTTTCTCTCGCCAAAGACAGGCGGTTAACAAATGAAACGCTGCCAAATGTATATGTAGCAATCATAAAGTACTTGCTGGCAAGCGGTCAAAACAAAAAAGCACGCTATTATCTGAAAGAAGAAGAAAGTTATTCAGCAAAAAACTCCAATTTAATACAATTGGCCGAAAATCAGCTGACATGGACGGATCTTGATTCCGCCGTCGGGAATTACCGATCTGCCTTCTGGCATTTCCGCAACTATGCCCTCCTAAAAGACTCGATCATCGGACAGGAAAAGACAAAATACATAGCACAGCTGAATGTGCAATATGAGACAAGTAAGAAAGATCAGGACATCCTGCTAAAGGAGAAAAACATTGAATTGCTGAACCAAAGATCCAAACTGCAGAATGTCGAGCTGGCAAAAGCAAATCAAACTCGCAACGGAGCATTGGCCGCGGGGGTATTATTGCTTGTCATCGTCGGTTTACTGATCAATAATTCACAGGTAAAGCAGCGTGCCAACCGTAAATTGCAGGATCAACAAAAGGAAATTGAAAAGAAGAATATCTCCCTTGAGCATTTGGTCGAAGAAAAGGAATGGCTGGTTAAAGAAATACATCATCGGGTAAAAAATAATTTTCATATGGTGATCGCGCTCCTGGGAACACAATCCGGATATTTAAAAACGGAGGAGGCCATACAGGCCATTGCGGACAGCCAAAATCGTATCCAGGCTATGTCCATTGTCCATCAAAAACTGTATCAGTCGGACAACCTCTCTGCTATTAATATGGCGAACTACATCCATGATCTGATCCATTATTTACGGGATACGTTGGATATTGTTCAGGCAATTCAGCTCAGAGTGGATGTTGATCCTGTCGAATTGGATCTTACTCATTGCATTCCGCTTGGGTTGATCATTAACGAGGCCGTTACCAATTCGATCAAATATGCATTTATAAATGGTAGGGAAGGTGTAATAGAGATCTCTTTCAAACGGGTGTCTCCGGATGGCCTTGTGCTAAAGATCAGGGATAATGGCATCGGGTTGCCGGGAAATCTCGACATCCGCAAACTTAATTCGATGGGCCTGAAGCTAATAAAAGGCTTGAGCGACGATATTGACGCAAAGCTGAGTATCAATAGCTTCGGGGGTACGGAAATTGTCATCGGATTTAGTTATGAAAATATAATTTCGTCCCATTTTAACATCCATGGATCCCGGTTAATTACTGAAATATGAAAGAAAAAATACTTATTGTAGAAGACCAGTTCGTAGAAGCCGACTATCTCAGGTCAATGCTGGAGCGGGCCGGCTATCTGGTCACCGGTATTGCCCGGTCGGTTGAACAAGCCCTGGAGTTGATCCGGGAAGTGAGGCCGGGATTTGTCCTGGTAGATATATTTCTAAAAGGGAAGTATACCGGGATCGATCTGGCCAGGCAACTGGCGGAGGAAAATATTCCCTTTGTGTACCTGTCGGCCAATTCAGGTAAAGATGTGCTGGAGGCTGCAAAAACCACCCAACCTTATGGTTTTTTGGTAAAGCCATTCCGGGAAAAAGATCTGCTTGTCACACTCGAAATTGCGCGTTATCGCCATGAACACAGCACACAGCATAAGGACAGACAAACAAGTGAGCTATTAAGCCGGCTAAAAAGTATGGATAACAGGTGGCTGGGTTTTGAACAGCAGATGTTGAATATTGCTGTGATCCTCCAGGCTTATATCCCTTTTGATTACATGACAGTAGGATTTAATGAGATGGGGGATCCCGGGAGCTGTGCTCTAAGCTTTCTGAGGATTGGCTTTAATGAATATCAAACCATCGGCGTCAAAGAATTGCAAACAATCACCGGAAGGTCCCTGAAAGAACTACAGGCTATCTGCAAGCAACCCTCTCTAAATAATATATTTGCCGATACATTTCAAGTGAGATCGTATCTGTCTCTTCCGCTGGAATTGCCGGACAAAAAGATGTTTAGTTTTTGTCTGTATAGCCGGCGGCCGGAGGTTTACAATTCAGATCATATCGTATTGTTCGAACGGGTACAAAAAGTGCTGTCAGAACTGGTATCAACGATCTTGAAAGGGTTAGCGAGGCCAGGTGCCCCGGCCCACGGGGTGCCGGATAAAAGGGAATTTGAGGGTGTCATCGGCAAAAGCCATCTGTTATTGAATATATTTGACCTGATCACCCAGGTTGCACATTCCGACACGTCGGTACTTATATTGGGAGAAAGCGGCACGGGAAAGGAGAGGATTGCCGATTGCATTCATTATTTGTCCCGTCGGGCCGGGAAACCTTTTGTCAAAGTAAATTGTGCGGCATTGCCTCCCAATTTGGTTGAATCGGAATTATTTGGTCATGAAAAAGGAGCTTTTACGGGCGCTTATGAAAGTAGAATCGGAAAATTTGAAAAGGCGCATGGAAGTTCCATTTTCCTGGATGAGATTGGAGAAATGCCCATGGAGTCGCAGGTCAAATTGTTACGCGTATTACAGGAGAAGGAGATCGAACGGGTCGGGGGAAAGGGGACCAAAAAGATCGATGTCAGGATCATTGCAGCTACCAACGTAGATCTTGAAAAAGAAGTAGCGGAGGGTCGTTTCCGGCTGGATCTTTATTACAGGCTAAATGTCTTCCCGATAACCCTACCCCCGCTCAGGGATCGTAAGGAGGATATACCGCTACTGGCCTGGCATTTTGTGGATCATTACAACAAAAAGGCAGGGAAAAGGGTGACAGGGATCTCTGACAGAGTTTTGCAAAACATGATGGCATACGATTGGCCCGGCAATATCCGGGAACTGGAGCATTTGATCGAAAGAAGCGTGTTACTGGCAAAGGGGTCGACGATTGAGGATATTTTGTTGCCGGTATTTAAAAGAAAGGAGATAAACGCAGATGATAAAAATCGCATAAAAACCATTCATGAAAATGAAAAGGATCATATACTTGCGGTGCTCAGGAAGTGCCACGGCAGGATCTGGGGCCCGGGTGCTGCTGCAGAGATCCTGAATATCCCGCCATCGACTCTAAAATACAGGATGAAGAAGTTGGGGATCAAGAAGGAATATATACCTTGAGATCAAAACTTGATATCAAGTTTCTTAGAAACAAGCTTGTTGTCTTTGTAGTACTCAAAAAACCACTCGCCATCTTTTTTAAAAGCAATACCATTGGAAGCGCCGGCTTCGGCTATAAAGTAATCCTGCACGGAGGTTTTAAGCAGCATTAATACCTTTTTCGGAGTCGTATCGATCAATTGATATCCATTGGGTGTAGCCTGGGCATAAAGCGTGCCGGTGATCTCGGTCACTGGAGCCATGACGGGGGCCGGTGCGGGAGACGGAGCCGCAGGTGTTGCAGCGGGCTGTTGCTGCTGTATAGCCATAGTGCTATCATATTTGTAGGCAACATCGTTCAGGGTTGTGAAAGCATCTCTCAATGCAAGATCGTACGCAACCGGGTATTCTTTTTCCCTGCTTTTTCCTTCCTTGCTTTTAAAGATGATATTGCCCTGACAATCCTTTAACAGCAGCGTGAGGTTTGTAACAAATAATCCCTTTTTCTGGACTACGTCGGCCATCAGCGCATTACACCTGTTGGCAGCCAATGCCTGCGGCAACTTCTCATTACCCATAAAAATTTCGAACCCTTTTTGTTCCAGCAGGAGCTTTGTGGTAGTATTCAATCCGTACTGGTTATCTTCTCTCAGGAAGTTGAACCTTTCCGGAACGATCACGTATTTGTAATTGTTGATGGTGTTCTGTGAATAGCCGGCTACAGTAAATAGTATAAAAATAAAGAATGCGCATGCTTTGAGATAGGTATCCTGCTTCATATTAAACGAATATATACAAAAAACTTACAATTCTAAAAAACCTAATTGAACTTTATTGGGGAAAACTGTAGCGTGACCGGGCCCAATAACCCGGATTCCCTTATATACTTTTCGGATCCGGGCTGTTCAAATTTTTTGATATTGGTTTGCGTACGCCTTCGATCCTGAGGCAATCTGCTATCTTCGATAAGACGGTTGGGCCATAAGTTTACTACTTCGACCTCCAACTTGTTGTCACCGCCATGAATATATTGTGTAATATCAAACCTGAACGGGGCACACCAGCGCACAGCCATTTTATGTCCATTAATCGTGACCGATGCCATTTCCAGCACATTGCCCAGATCGAGTACTGCTTTTGCCGCCTTCAGGTGGTCCCCACTGATAGTGAAGTTCTTTCTATATATGGCTGTGCCGGAATAATACTTAATACCTGTGTCATTAAAAGCCGTCCATGATTGAAGTGTATCCACCCGAATTCGTGCCGGGCCGCCCCAGGCAGTATCAAAACTGATCTGCCATGCACCGGTGATGGGCAATACTACATTGGGCCGGGTACAGTTCAATGTACTTGTTTTTCCGTTTGACCAGGAGAGGGTATAATTCCCGGGCGTCGTTATAATGGAGGAGGTAGTTGTACCTGTTTTAAAAATTTCGATCATCGGCCTGTCGGTGTCCTTATACTCATTTCCGGGGAAGATTGATCTGTCATCTTTGAAAAGTTTAATAACATGTGGGGATGGGGTCTTTTTCCGGAACACGATAAACTGCGATCCTTCCGGCCCGAGGTACAGGGGTATGAATGTGCGGTCATTTTCTTCACGCCAGGTTACTATTTCCTGTATCTGCCCTGTCATAGGGTCCCATAGCTCCGGCACCATGCCTTTCACCCTAAATACGCATTCTACCTGTTCATACCGGTCGGGAAGCGAAGGATCATACCGGAACTCAAAATCGTTGACCCCTTTTTTGCCAAAGCGGTTGGCCACAAAATAAATATCCATTCCTTCCCCGGTACGATGAATGTAATCAAGTGCCGTATTTTCCCGGGCACTCGTAAACGCGAAGTCGGGCGGTGTTTTCATTTCTCCCAGTACAGTATTGACGTCTTTGCCAAAGATCACTTTGCCTTTACCATATTTATTTTCGGTGATCGTAACGCCGTCGATATGGCCCCACATACGCGCGGCAATGGCATTGATCTCTTCATCGGCGGCGGGATAGCCCGTCAATGAGGTTGTTTTTACCGGGCGTGGCGCCACAATGGTCAACCCTTCCTTTACCAATGCTTCCAGTTTTCGCAATACATCGAGATCAATGGCATTTTCGTTGGGCAGTACCAATATGCGGTAGCTCATGCCATCAGGGAACAACAGTTTGTCGTCTTTTACAGAAACCCTGTTCAATAACGCCTGTTTCGAACATTTGTCCCAGTCGTGCCCAAATGCCAGGTCTTTGATATCTTCTTTTAGAAAGACAAAAGAGGGAACGTCATCGCCATAATAATACAGCACATCGGCCACAAACAGACCTTGTGACAAAAGGTAGCTGCACCTGTTGAGATAGCTGATAAAATCGCCGGCCTGTTTCCACCAGGTGACATTTGGATTCAAGTGCGTGCCGGCAAAGTACTCGTTCCCGGGAAGACCGAATTCTTTTGGCGAGGAAGTAAAAGTATGCCATACGATCCTGTTCACGCCCGAGCAAAATACGCGGTCGATATTGGCCTTTAATTCCCTGGGAGCTCGTTCCCATTGGGGACCGATGGTAGTAGGGCCTTCTGCGGCAACGAATCTTTTACCGTTGGTGTGCGCGACACTGGCACTTTGTTTTACCGCCAGTCTTTCATCATCTTTTATCCTATGAGTATTGGAAGTAGCCCAGAACTCTCCTTGGGGAAAGTCACTGATGGCCATTACTTTCAGGGCATCGACAGGTGCGGAATGCGGGCCGCCCGATTCGGGGTGAATACCCATGCCGTTGGCATGCGCCAGATCGCTGAAGAGTTGATAATGATACGACGCAATACAGTCACCCACCGTCTGCCGATAGTCATGTAGGAACCGGTCGCTTTGATCGACAGTCTCCACTGTGCGCCCTGCCAGCACCGGCAGGTAAGGCCACAGGTCATAACCCCTGAATTTCTTAAATTCGGCAGGGAAGTCGTTTGTCCAACCTACATTACCCATTTCCCAACTGTCGGTTTGCAAAAAATGAACGCTATTACCTGCGGCCCTGGCGGTATTGATCAGCGGAATGATCACATCGTCACTAAACTTTTTAAATGCCTGCGGGTTCAGATGGTCGAGTGATAGCCCGCTCCAGCCATCGCTGTTGGTGGATGTGCTGGCGCCTGTGCAGGTCCATCCATACCTGATGATGGTCCATGTGCCCTCGGGCGCTTCCCAGGTCAATACGCCATCGCGACATTGAGCCGTGAGATCGATGATCCCCGCTTTTTTAATACCTTCTCTGTTTTCCGCGCCCGGATATTCTTCGCGCAACTTATACAAAGGATAAGTCCCTCTGAAACCAAAAGACTGACGGAATGATTTTATACCCCAGTTTTTGATGGCGCTATCCTTCAACGGCATGCCGGCCGGCTGTTTGAACGCCTGCACTACGATATCTCTGTACAGCAATTTAAATGGCGGTTGCGGCAGCGTCACCTGTACTTTTCGGCCGCCTTCTACCGTCAGTTCCGAATAAGCGATCTCTTTTAAGGCCAACTCCGGAGTGATGGTTGGACCGCCGGGGTTCCAGCCGCTCTGCACGTTGACACTCAGCTCTATGCCAAGCCGCTGTGCTTCTTTTACGGCATGTTTATACAGTTCCATCCAGGCCGGGCTCATGAATACAGGGCCGGCCTTGGTCTTATATGCAACCGTGTAATTTGAGCTCCCGGCATCAACGATGGACGCGCCCCCATAACCTTTTGCCTTCATTTCCTCCAGGTCACGGGTAATAGACTCTTTGGTGGCCATACTGTTTAACCACCACCAATAGCATCTCAGCCTTGCTTCAGCGGGTGGTTTTACAAAGCTCTTTTGCATAATGTCATAGGGAGGTATTTCGGAGGTGCGCAATGAATAGTCGATCTTTTGCGCCAGCAACGGTAAATAGGCCACCCAGCCGGCTATACAGAGTGTGGTTTTTTTCATGATGTTTGATTGGAGGATCAAATATACTTACCATCCGGAGTTATTGAAAGTCCAGTGTAGCTTTGGCCTCCGGCCAGAAAGCATAATTCTTTATGCGGCCAACGGCAATAGGTTAAAAAATCATTTCTGCCGTGACACGCCCAACCATTCGAGCCCGTCTTCGAACAGCCGGTTCTGGACAGGCGAGCTGAGATTCTGATCTCCATGCCCCATGTTCACGTATAACATTTTGTACCGGGTATTCGTCCAGGCAACAGGGATATCGCCGCCGGGGATGATATCTTTTTTCCCCAGCGGATAATTGGCTGGATCGAGCGTGATCAGCACCTTGATGTCCTTGTTGCTACGGGGATTGGGCTTCCAGCCGTACCATTCGTTGATGGGCGCGATGTATTTCACAGGCAGGCGGCGCGTGGCGGGGTGTTTGTTGTCATCGACAATGAGCTTAGCCGGTAAAGGCGGCCAGCTATTATTATAGAATACAGCGTCTCCAAAGAAATGGACAAACCAGGGCCAGTGCGTGGTCCTGTCATTATACCCTGCCACATGGAATCCCAGCCAGGCCCCGCCTTGTTCCATATAAGTCTGGAAAGCTGTGCGCTGTGTTTCGGTATGGGGAAAATCGTTCAGCCACAGAACAACCTGGTACTTTTTCATCGCATCATTACAGTTTTCCCAGTTGGAGGTAGTGTCGAAAGCAAAGTTCTTCCGTGCGGCAAGACCGGCATAGTACCGGATGGCGTCACGGGCGAAGTCGACATGATCCGTCTCCACGGTATTGGAGTAGAAGGCCAGCACGCGGTACCGGGGATGCAGCCGTGCAGCAGGGCTTGCAGCGCCAGCAGTGGCCGGGATCAGTGCCGGGGCCGAATAAGCCGGTGTCTCAGCGGCCCAGGAAATGGAATTTGCAAAAAGATGTTTGTATACTGTATCGTCCAGTAATATGGGATCGTGCCCCATAAAAATGTAGACATTGCGGGCGCGGACCTTTTCGTTTGTCCAGATGACGGGATGGTCGCCCATCTTCACGGTCGTATCGGGAGAATAGGTGGATTCGTCGACGCTGGCCAGGACATGGACATTGGGCCGTGGACTCCTGTCATAGGTATACCACTCCTCCTTCCGTACCACGAAGCTGTCGGGAATGCCGTGCAACACAGGATGGCGATGGTCTTCCAGCCGGACTGTAGCCTTTGCAAACCGGGCAATATAATCTTTCCAGCGAATGCCGCCCATAAAATCATGGAACCAGGGCCACATGGGGAAATGATCAAATTCTCCCAACAGGGTGGCGTGATGGAAGCCAACCCAGCCTCCCCTGCCCTCTTCGATATATTTCTTAAAGGCGGCCTCGGCAGCAGGTTTCCAGCCATAAGGAACATAATCCAGTTGGATGATGAGTCGGTAGCGGCTTAATAGTTCATCATTGATGCTGTCGGTATGGGTCAGGTAGTCGATGGCGAAATTGCTGTCTACGGCCTGTCGTTCCAGCCAGTTACGGGCACGCCAGGAATATTTGACATGCCAGCCGCCATTCTCATAGAGTACCAGGGCGCGAAATCGGGGGAGGTTGACCTCCTTATAAATATCATCCATCGCTCGTGTCATGGCGGAGTCAAGTCCCGTGAAAAGCCGCTGATCTTCGCGATGCCAGGGATGCCCCTGCCGGAAATCCCACCAGCGGTATTCGATCTTTGAAAATTCCGAAGTGGTCCCAATACCAAAAGGCCGCTCGTAATAATGGTCGCTGTGAAAACTATAATGGCTGCCGGTGACACTGATATGCCAGTCGAAACTTATCTGGTAATGATGACCGGAATCATTTGTCGGGATATCGAGCATACCCTTGCCGGTGAGCGTACCAGTAGCCGGGTCTGCATTTGTAATGGAGAAACGAGGTTGATTCAATGCACGTTTGAGTCGTAGAAAGAGCTCCGCTCCCGGCGTGCCCGGGCTGCCAAGGGAAAATTGCCGTTCATAGCCGACCCGGTGATCTGTCAGGGGCAGAGAGGCGCCGGCAGGTCCGGAAGAGGCTGCCCAGCGGACGGCATCGCGGAGCATGCCTGCATACAAAGGGTCATGCAGCAGCTCGGGGTCATGCCCGGGGCTGATATAGATCATCCGGCGGAATCGCTGGTTGGTCCAGATGACGGGGTGGTCGCCCATAGGTTTATTCTGATGATAGGTGGATTCATCCACCGAGGCCAGCACGTGAATATCAGGATTGCTGCGAGCGCTTTTATCCCATTCATACCATTCGTCGGGGATATCCAGCCGGGCAGGCAGGTGACGGGTAACAGGATGGCTATGGTCCTCGACGACGAGGGTAGCATGCTGATAAGCCGGATGAGGAGAATAGATGACGTTGCCCATGAGGTCCTCGGCCCATTGCCAGTACTTGTCGTTAGGATGAAATTGCCTGCCGGTGAGACCGGCGGCATGGATGCCCACCCATCCCTTTCCCTCTTCGACAAATTGCCGGAGGGCATCCTGTTGGGCGTAGGACATATCGAAGGGAGCCAGGTGCAGCATGACAAAGACCTGGTAGCGGGCAAGATTAGCCGGATTGATCTGGCTGGTATCGTCGGTAAAGTCCAGTTGGAAGGACTCTTCTGTCGCCATTTTTTCAAAAAAAGGCCGGGCAGCGGCAATCATTCTCTGATGATCGCTGGCCCGGGAAGCCACTACGAGGACACGAAAGGACTGTGCCCCCACACCGGCATGTATCAAAACTAACAGGAGAATGGCTGTCGGCTTCATGTACTAAAGATAAGGATCCGGGGGCGTATCATTGATTTTCTCGATTTGCTCATCGAAATTATCTATCAGTTTAAAGAAAAAACATCGATAAATTTGATACACACGAAAATGCACTAATATGGAAAATAACACGCTTCATTATGCAACAGTGCACCACCCAGGTGCCGCGGGCAAGTGCCCTTTTCTCGGAGGACAGCTGAAAGAGGTCGCAGGCGGCGGGACAAGAAATCACGACTGGTGGCCCAATCAGTTAAATCTCAGTATCCTGAGACAAAACTCTTCTTTGTCGGACCCGATGGACAAAGGTTTCGACTATGCAAAAGAATTTAAAAAGCTCGACTTAAATGAAGTTAAAAAAGACATTATTAATGTATTGACCACCTCACAGGCCTGGTGGCCTGCCGACTTTGGTCATTACGGCCCACTGATGATCCGGATGGCATGGCATAGCGCGGGTACTTACCGGATCTCGGATGGACGAGGCGGCGGAGGTAGGGGTATGCAGCGTTTTTCTCCGCTGAACAGCTGGCCTGATAACGCCAACCTTGACAAGGCCCGCCGGATTCTTTGGCCGGTGAAACAGAAATACGGTAAAAAACTTTCATGGGCCGACCTGATGATACTTGCCGGTAACTGCGCCCTCGAATCGATGGGGTTTAAGACGTTCGGTTTTGGCGGAGGACGCCAGGACGTTTGGGAGGCGGCCGAAGATACATATTGGGGGGCGGAGACGACGTGGCTGGGCAACAAAAGATATGAAGGCGACCGTCAACTGGAGAACCCGCTTGGCGCCGTACAGATGGGCTTGATCTATGTAAACCCGGAAGGGCCGGATGGGAAACCCGATCCCCTGGCAGCTGCCCGCGATATCCGCGAAACCTTCGGCCGGATGGCCATGAATGACGAAGAAACCGTAGCGCTCATCGCCGGGGGGCATAGTTTTGGCAAAACCCATGGCGCCGCCGATGCCGGCAAACACGTTGGTAAAGAGCCGGCTGCCGCCACTATTGAAGAGCAAGGCCTCGGCTGGAACAACACTTTTGGCAGCGGCAATGCAGGCCATACCATTACCAGCGGTCTGGAAGGGATCTGGACCACCACCCCGACAAAGTGGAGCAACAATTTCTTCGAGAACCTGTTTGGCTTTGAATGGGAGCTGACCAAGAGCCCTGCCGGCGCATTTCAATGGGTCCCCAAAGATGGGGCCGGCGCAGGTACTGTGCCGGACGCGCATGACCCGAAAAAACGCCATGCTCCGACCATGCTGACCACGGACCTTTCTTTGAGGGTGGACCCTGCGTACGAAGCTATATCCCGGCGCTTTTATAAAAACCCCGACCAGTTCGCCGACGCTTTTGCGCGGGCATGGTTCAAACTGACGCACCGCGATATGGGCCCCCGTGCCCGCTATCTCGGATCTGAAGTACCTGCAGAAGAGCTGATCTGGCAGGATCCCATTCCAGCAGTTAAACATCCGCTGATAAATGAGCAGGACATCGCTACGCTAAAAGACCAATTACAAAAAGCCGGCTTGTCCGTATCCCAGCTGGTCACCACCGCCTGGGCGTCCGCGTCTACTTACCGGGATTCCGACAGACGGGGCGGGGCAAATGGCGCCCGTATCCGGTTGGCCCCGCAAAAAGACTGGGAAGTGAACGACCCGGCGCAACTGTCCAAAATACTGGCGACACTCGAGCGTATCCGCGGTGAGTTCAACAGCGCTCAGAAAGGTGGTAAGGCCGTCTCACTGGCCGACCTGATCGTCTTAGGCGGGTGTGCGGGCATCGAGCAAGCTGCAAAGAATGCAGGCTATGCCGTTGCCGTACCATTTACCCCCGGACGCGGCGACGCATCGCAGGAGCAGACCGATGTTCAATCCTTTGAAGCGCTGGAGCCGGCTGCGGATGGATTCCGTAACTACGCTAAGGCTCACTATGCTGCCCAAGCTGACGAGTTCCTCATCGACAAAGCACAGTTATTGACCCTTACCGCACCTGAAATGACGGTGCTGGTGGGTGGCATGCGTGTATTGAACACAAACTTTGACCATTCGCAGCATGGTGTGTTTACACACAAGCCCGAAGCACTCACCAATGACTTTTTTGTCAATCTGCTCGACATGAGCACGAAGTGGGGAGCGACATCCGAGGCAGGTGATCTTTTCGAGGGACGCGACCGTACCACCGGGGCCCTGAAATGGACTGCTACCCGTGTCGACCTTGCTTTCGGCTCCAACGCCGAGCTTCGTGCACTGGCCGAAGTTTACGCATGCGGGGACGCTAAAGAAAAATTTGTTCATGACTTCGTATCCGCGTGGGCCAAGGTGATGAACCTCGACCGTTTTGACATTGCGTGATCTGTATATCATAAATTTTATGGCGGGCTCTGATGCCCGCCTTTTTTTATGCCTGATTTATCACTAACTTGAAGCCAAATTAAACCCAATTAAACAACCTACCGATGGCTGGACCAGCAACTTTATCAGCCCGGGCTAAGAGCTTATGGGCGGTGTATCTGATATTCTTGCTTGCCATTCTTTATCTTGTCTTACTTGTTTCTTCCAGTCAAACAGGCGTATTTTTCTCCTCTGACGGGGGAATAAAGTATATCGTCGTCAAGCAGTTCTCGGAGGGACATGGATTTAAATACATGTACCTTCCCCAACCTCAGTGGGTACAAGAGACATGGGACCAGGGTTTTTTTCCTTTTAAACCACCCTTTATCTATCCGTCGCCGCAGGGCCGCCTGTTCGTCTTCCCGCCAGCCTTTCCGATCATCAGCTCTTTTTTTTACTCCCATTGGGGTAATACAGGACTGTATATCATTCCCGTATTCAGCACTCTCCTGCTTTGGCTATTTTTCTGTATCATACTCCGTCGCTGCGGGGTTAGCTCCCTTTATACAGCTGTCGCTCTATTTATTATGGTCTTTTGTTCCCCCCTGACAATTTATGGAGCTACTTTTTGGGAACATATGTCCGCCGTCCTCTTACTGCTAAGCGGACTGGCATACATCCTCTTTTCCGGCAGCCGCCCGTCCCCGGACCCGGCACCCGCCATCTGGGTGGGCGCCTGCATGGGCCTCATCAGCGGACTGGCAGCCTGGTTCCGCCCAGAGGCGATGGCTATGAATGGCTTGTATGGACTGGCCGTACTCTTCCTTTTTATAAAAGAAAGAAAGACGGCGCACATCGCTTTTATTATAGGCTTAACGCTTTCTGTCGGCGGCTTTTTAATATTTAACCAGGTCGAACTGGGGGCATGGTTCGGTATTCACAGCTACCAGGTCATCCGTGAGAACGATCCATCAGGGATGGTCACAAAAGGTTTCAAAAACCTTTTTTCCAATAATGCTCTCTCCCTTAAACATTTTGGCTATGCCATACTCCTGCTGCCCGTGATCTATGCCCTTTTGAAATATAAAAAGAGGTTGGATATCCGCGTCATCCTGCTGACCTGTATCGCGGTCGTCTTTTGTCTGGCCACCCCCTTTATGGTGCCAAACGACGGGGGAAGACAGTGGGGCGCGCGTTATTTCCTGCCGGTCATACCTGTCACCCTTGTGGTGCTGGCAGTGGTGGCACAGCAATGGCAACCCCTCATCAGCAGAAAGTGGACGACAGCATTTATAGCAGTGCTCCTTTTTATCACCGGCTACTCTTTTTACAGGAACAGCTATAAAGGCGGGATAAAAACATTACGCTGGGAAAATTATAACAGGATAAAACCCGACCTGGATTTCATCAGCAGCCAGAAGGATGAGGTGGTGGTCGTCTCATTACACTATATCGCCATGGAACTTGGCTACCTCTTTGATAAAAAGTACTTTTTCCTGGCTCCCGATGACAACAGCCTTCAAAAGCTGCAGTCCTTATTAAAAGCGCACGGTGTCCGCGGATATACCTATGTCTATGATATCCGTGTCCCGGATAATCAGCCTCCCATGCTAAAAAATATGGGTTTGCCCGTCCGGACGAACGAAAGGGGCGACTTCTATTACGAACATTACACGATCCGATAATAAAGCCTCCTGTAATTACAGAAGGCTTTACAAGGCTTCATAGGCGATAAAAGCTATTTATTTTCAGTGCTTGCAGAGGAATTCTTTTGCGGATTAAAGTCATTCATGGCGGGCGTAATGACTACCTTGATATTATTGCCCGGCTGACTGCCACCAACAGGCTGTTCCATGGACAAATTTACTTTGGGGACGCCGTTTTGCAGGAAGTTGTTCGCCACCATATTCATACGGCCTTGTTTTAGTGCCCAGGCCCTGCTATTCGAGGTCTTTGCCCTAGTGCTGTGATATGTCATTGATCCCTCCGAAGAATAGTTTCGATGCACTTTTTTGTGTGCTACAGCGGGTTTTCTTTCACCGCTGCTTTGTGTCTGGGTAGTGCCCTTTGCCATTGATCTCCGTGCAGCCATAGCGTGGTGAGAGGTCCGGTGTACTGGCGCCGCACTGGCGGACATGTCGTCAGACATCCCCGAAGAAGACATACTGCCTGTGGCGCCGGAAGGATCTCCATTGCTGACAAACACATTGACATCCGACCTGCTTTTGATCACCTGTGCAAGGCTGCTCAATGCCTGTTTCCCACTGGTGGTGACGGTAGCACTGTTCTTTTTGAAGACCTGGTCTTCATCCAGACGCACATAAATAATGTTATTCACCTGTTGAACGTCTTCATTTGGAAGACCCGCCTGTGACAAAGCCCCTTTCAGCTGGTCACTCACCTGCGACATAGTGCTTTGCTGTTGATTAAAATAATCCTGGTAGTAACCAAGATTCTTTTGCTGGGTGGCATAGTTGCTGGAAGTACTGTCAAGCGAACGTTGCAGGGTAGTATTCTTTTGTTCCAAAGCCTGTACATTGCTATTTAGCGAAGTCACCTGCTGCGCCAGGCGGGCGCTGTCATTCTTGGATTGGAAAAGGGCGGCCTGGGATGACTTATATTTTTTGCTTGACACGCATCCTGTCAACAAAACAGCGGCAATACCGGCAGTTGCTAACACTCCCTTTAGTCTTGTTTTCATAATAACATAGTTTAAACTTTTCGCAGCTATAGCCTGGCTGCGATTAAATCAATTGTCATAATGTTTCCCTAAAATCTAATGCCAGGGGGCTCCCGCCCGTTTTTTTAGCTAATGGGGTCAAACATCCACAATATTGCGGGAAAGGGTAATGCCTGGCCAGGCGGCCGGGAGGATGGTAGTTAATTAATTGTTGTCAGGCCGGTTGTCGGTGCCGTTGTGAACGAAATAATTTCTTAGCGCGACGATCTTGTCGGTATTGATCAGGTCTACACCGGCGGACATCAGGAAGTTCCAGACGCACGTCTTATCCGGTGAGGCCCACAGCCGGACCTTGGCGCCCATGGAATGGGCACGGTCTACAAGGGTTGTCAGCCGCTGCTGTTGGGGGAGAGATATCTGTCCCTTGCCTTTCCAACTGATGAGGCTGGAATATTTGCAGCTGGCGGTAAAATAGAGGTCAGTGGTTTCCTGCCGGCGATCGAGCTTTTTGAGGTCGGCATCTACAAACAGGTATCTCGGTCCGTCAATATCCAGCCAGGCCAGGGGGCGATGGCCCGTGACTACCAGTGTCAGGTTGCGGATAGTAACCTTTCCGCTGTCATAGCTTGACAGGATCGGCTTATATCTGTCAAGGAACTTCTCCAGGGCCCTGATGGTCCTGCCGCCCCTGGATTTGACATCTATCATCAGCACGATGGTATCCAGTGATGACTGCCGGCGATCGCCGTCTATTGTAAACCGCTGTAGCAGGGGGCGAAAGTATAGCTCCTCAAGCGTGTGCTTTTTTCTGAAAAAAGGAGGATTGTGCGAAACCACCAGCCGCGAATGACGAAGGTAGACGTCGGCTTCCACGTGGGTAAACCCATTGTCGAGGGCGTCCAGCAAAGGGCGCTTGTGCCAATAATCATTGTGTGCATATGCATGGGGAAGAGAGGACATCTGTGCTTCTGCCCGGAGGCAGAGGAGTTGCATGCCGGCGATCAGCAGACCGGATGCTCTTAGGACATGCGGGTACAGACGGAACAGGGAGGCCAGTGGGTACATATGGTTAGCTTCAAAATTACAAACAGGCTGCTGCGATACTCCTACAAAGTTTCGATTTTAAGATACAACTTTTTATTTAATCCTGTTAACCATCGGTTAAGAATTCCTGCTATTAAAAGACCAGCGAGGTATCTGCCATCGTAACCAGAGAATTCACACATTATCTTATTCTTATTCCTTATTTTTCACCTATGAAAAGGCCCATTCCCAAATTCTTCCAGCGTTTCGCGATCATATTACTATTGTCTTTTCCCGTCATCCGTTCAACGGCTCAAAAAACCTGCGCCGTCCTCAGCGTTCCCGGGAAAGACGCCTATACCCATATCGACCCTTCCGGAAAAAGCGTGCTTCCCAGTGGCCGGTGTGTTACACCCGCCGGCGCAGTCATTACTATTACGCACGATCCTTTTGGGATGGCGGTGTCGCCCGATGGGACAACGACAGTGACCTTGCATGACGGCGTTTTTACGATCATCAATAACGCAACGCTTACAAATGTCAGGGTCCCCAGTTATGACGGTAAGATAGCCTCCCCTTTTTCAAACGGCTCCTTCCTCGGGGTCGCCTTTTCAGCCGACTCACGGACAGTGTACCTTAGCGGCGGCGACAATGGGGCCGTGATCGTATACGATATTGCCAGGCTGCAAAGGCTCGATTCTATTTCCCTCAACGGCGTTATTGACAGCATAGATTACCAGGAAAGTTTCACTGCCGACATTCTTCTGAATGAGCCCCGGCATGAGCTCCTGGTCCTGGACAGGGGTAATTTCCGGCTGGTGCGGATCGATCTGAATACGCATAAGATCACCGCCTCCATCCGGACGGGCCGGCAGCCCTTTGGACTCGCCATTAGCCCGGACCACCATACGGCCTTTGTAGCCAATGTAGGCATGTATGATTACCCTCTCCTTCCCGGTCTTACCCCCGCCAATTATGATAGCTCTCTGTTACCCTTCCATCCATACGGCAATGGCACCCGGGAATCCATCCAGGGATATACCTGGCATGGGAAAAAGATCCCCGGTGTCGGCAGTCCGCTGGCGCCCGAAGCCATGAGCGTGTATGCCGTGGACCTGTCGAATAACCAAGTGACCGACCGCTATAAGCCCGGCTATGCCATCGGGCAAATGGTAGAAGGCGCGGAAGTGGTCGGCGGAGCCAGCCCTAACTCGCTGGCAGTCGGTGAGAAATACGCCTACGTAACCAATGCCACAAATGATAATATTACAGTCATCGATTACCAGGCTCACAGGATCGTCCGTCATATTCCCATCCATGTAGACATGCTGATCGATCGTTACCGAGGGTTCTTACCGTTTGGAATCACCCTGAGCAGAGATGAAAAGACGCTGTATGTAGCATTGCTCGGCTTTAATGCAGTAGCTGTGGTGGACGCAGAACAGGGGATTACAAAGGGACTGATCCCCACAGGCTGGGGGCCTGCCAGGGTACAGTTGAGCGGTGACGAAAAAACATTATACGCCATCTCCTGCCGTGGTTATGGCGCCGGGCCAAATGGGGGCGAACATTTTATCGAGCCCGTTCAGGGCACCTATATAGGTGATATTCAGCTGGCCACCTTTCAGAAAATTGCGATGCCCGACCAGCAGCAGCTGGCAGCCTATACAAAACAGGTCATCGAAAACACATTTACCAGGACCTCCGTTACGGACGATGGTAAAAACCCCTTACCTCCCTTGCAGGGCATACGCAAAAGTCCCATCCGTTACATCGTCTATATCACAAAGGAGAACAGGACTTATGACGAGGTGCTGGGTCAGTTAAAGAGTGGTAAAGGAGACTCCACACTGGCCCGTTTTGGGGTTGGAGTAAACATCGTCGCAAAAGACAAGACGCTGTATAAAGTGAATATAGCGCCCAATCATCTGAAGGCTGCACGGCAGTTCGCATTTTCGGATAATTACTATTGTGACAGCGATGCTTCTATTCATGGGCACCATTGGATGATGGGGGTAATCCCCAATGAGTGGGTAGAGACGAATTCCAGTGTATCAAAGACCGCTAATATTTTCTCCAGGGCCTCCGGCAGACGATTTCCCGGCAGCACCGGGAGCATGGACCCGGAAGATTATGCGGAAAGAGGCGGGTTATGGGAAGCGCTGGAAAGGAGTCATGTTTCATTTTACAACTTCGGCGAGGCAAATGAGACAGCCCATGTACGCGAAGAATGGATGGATACGGCCACAGGCGCCTCTCATGCGGTGATGGTGCCGATGCAAAAAGCATTGTGGCCCAGGACAAGCCATAATTATGCAGGCTTTAATACGAATATACCCGACCAATTCCGTATGGAACAATTTGAATCCGAGTTCACCAGGATGTGGCTGAAAGGCAAGCATCCGCTGCCGCGTCTGATCACGATGCAGGTGCCTAATGACCATACGGCCGGCCCGAGACCGGCGGACGGATATCCCTTCTATCATTCCTATGTGGCGGATAATGACCTTGCCGTTGGAAGGATCTTACATTTCCTTTCCCGCACCCCCTATTGGAAGCACATGCTGGTGGTGATCACCGAGGACGATCCCCAGGGAGGCGTAGATCATATTGACGCACATCGAAGCATCCTGGTGATGGCCGGACCTTACGTAAAAAAAGGATATACCTCCCATGTCCATGCTAATTTCGGATCTATACTAAAAACTATCTATACCATTCTGGACGTCCCATATGTCAATCAATATGACGCAACAGCTACATTGTTACAGGACTTTTTCACCGACCGGCCGGATTTCACACCCTACACACTGGAATTTCCATCAAAGACGGTGTTTGATACACGGCAGGCCATGCGGCGGTACAATAAGGACACAGACTGGCGAAAGGTCATGAAAGGCCCTGAAATGGATGATGAAGATGAGCAACGGGAAGAACATTACCGGCGAAAAAGTTCGCTGAACAAAAGCACAGGGGACAAGTAATATCCGATCTTTATAACGAACGGATATAGGTGGCGCTGTCCTTGTATTTATCCAGGTCCATTTCCACAAAGAAGTTTTTTACACCGCCTGTCTTTGCGGCTGCAAAAAATTCCTTCCAGTCGATGATACCCTGTCCCACAGGCACCTGCTTTTTATCCACGGTCCAGTCGGACAGATGTGATGAAATAAACCTTCCCGGATATTTATTAAAATAGGTAGATGCCTTGTACCCGAGATTGATCACTTCCGTCTGAAATTGCATCTTTACAAGATCGGGGTCCAGACGTTTTATCAACGCATCATAGATCAACTGACCGTCGAGCTTTTGGAATTCAAAGTCATGATTATGGAACCCGGCCTGCATCCCGGCTTTTTTTATTTTTTCGGCCGCTTTATTCAGCTTGTCCGCCGCAGCGAGATAATCATTTAAGACGGCGGCTTGGGGAAGCCAGAAGGTGGAGCAGATCATCTGACTCAGCCCCAGGCCATGTGCGAATTCGATACGTTCATCCAGCGGATCGCCAAACTCGGCAAAACCGAAATGACAGCTGGGACAGCTAAGCCCCGCGTCGCTGATCATTTTGCGCATGTCGGACGTCTTCATGCTTACCAGCGGCCCGTACCCGATGTCAGCATATCCTTTTGGCGAACACATCTCTGTAATCTTGTAGCCCTGCGCAGCCATCATTTTTAACGTGCCGGAAAAGTCTTTTGACAGGATATCCCTGATAGGGAATGTTTGGAACCCGATAGAAATATTCAGCATTCCGGCATGCGCCAGTAATTGCGAGGGCAGGTGTGACAGGCCAAAGGCAGCGCCTGCGCCCACCGCAATTTTACCAAGAAACCTCCGACGGTTGATCGTTCTCATATCGCTTGTATTGTATCGTTATTAAATGGCGGCAGGGTCCCATCCCTTCCTGTACGTACGATCCAGATATTTATTGGCATCCGGGGCATTGGTGATGGTCTGACTGGCAGCGTCGTATTTCAGCATTTTATTTGCCCTTAATGATGCTGCATACAGATTCACAGCCTCTGTGAGATGTTCGGCTTCAGCAAAATTGCCGGGATACTGCTTACCCGTCTTGCAGGCATCCACAAACAATGGCAATGCGGCAGACGTCATCTGTACCTGGTCGCGTTTGTCATTACCCGCCCCTGCAGGCGCCTCCATTCTCTCTCCGGAAATGATCCGGGGGTTCTGTACATTGAACCCGGCAAGGATCTTTCCTTTGTCACCTACAAACATCATCCCTTCCTGTGGCAGCTCTTTATTGTCTTTCGTCAATTCTTCAGGGATACAGGGACGCATACCGCCATCATACCAATAAAGGTCAATAGGCCCCCTGTCACCGACCGCCGGATAGCTGAATTTTACCGTGCTGGCCATAGGAAAAGAAAAGTCGTTATCCACCCGGAATGGAACGGCGCCATTGAAGTCGCAGTAGTGGCTCCTGTGTGGTTCCACCATGGTAGGAGAAGTGAGTTGTAATGCATTGAACACCGTCCAAAGGCTGTAGTGACCCATGTCTGCCATAGATCCTCCGCCAAAGTCGTACCAGCCCCGGAACACCATGTGGGTATAGCTTGGGTGATAGGCACGCTCGGCTTCGGGGCCCAGCCATAGGTCCCAGTTGAACCCTTCGGGGATGGGTGGTTTATCCGCGGGCAGCTCCGGGTATTGCGGCCAGACGGGACGGTTAGTCCAGTTATGCACTTCTTTCAGTGTTCCGATGGCCCCCGCATTGATCCAGGTCATCACTGTGTCCATCGACCCGTTGGAATCCCAGGGAATGAGGTGTGTTATTACTTTTGGATGACTTCGTGCCATTTCGATCACTTTCCTACCCTCGATGAGCCTGTTGGAAATAGGTTTGTGCACCAGTATATGCTTGCCCCTTTTGATGGCTGCCATACAAAGTACACCGTGCAGGTGGTCAGGGGTCATGATCTTTACAGCATCCAGTCCTTTTTCTTTCTCCAGTAACTCCCGTACATCGGCATAAGCGGTACAACCCTTGAATTTTTGTTCGGGCCGCACGTTGGCATAATAAGCATCTACAATGTCTTTTCCATTGTCCCTTCCGCCGGGAATAGTGTTGTCGCCCCCAGGGTTCCAATTAGGCTTTTTGATCGTCTTGCGGATCTCATCTTTTAGATAATTGATGCCCCAGTCGCGGTAACCCCTGGCTTCCTTGTTCGGGTCACAAACTGCTACTACCTGGATCTCGGGTACTGCCAGCAAGGGTAGCAACTCCCTGAGGCCTTGCGTACCCACGCCGACGTAAGCCAATGTGATCTTGTCGCTGGGAGCAATATATCCCCTGCCGAGGACATGTCTTGGAACAATAGTGTAAGCGAGTCCGGCCGTGGCGGTCAATCCAACAAATTTTCGCCGGGTCATTTCGCGGTTTTTCCCGCCGTGAGGGAGATTTTTCATATAACAGGCTTTTTTATAAAGGTGTGGATATGGAATTTACGGCTTTTTTTTAACTGAATCCTCTCATCGTCATTAAACTTCAGTTCAGTAATCTTTACATTCCGTAAGTACGTCTTAATTTTATCCCTGGGAATTTCTCAAATATAGGATCGCACACCGGATATTACACCAGTGTACGGGATCAAAATCGCCCTGGGAAAGCGATTCCAGTCCATCCAGCAACTGGCTTAAGTAGTCGGAAATGACAGCCGCAGACAAATGCTTTTCACGCATCCTTTCGATGGAACGGTTAATGGTCCGCTCCACCTCCTCGCAATCGCGCGCATGCTCCAGGTGAAGGAGAATCTTTTCTTTGTATTCTTCGATTGTCATGGCAATCGTTTTCAATCGTTATCAGGCTTGGGGTCGTTCCCCAAAGTTAATAAAACTATTGAAATCGTAGTGGCCGGGGCAATTATTGCTGCGCTGTTATCGTCTGAATACTCCCATCAGCATTGAATTTCAACTCGGTGACCTTTACGTTTCGTAAATACGTCTTACCGCTGAGCTGCGTATCATGATAAAAAAGCCACCATTTTCCGTTGAATGAAATGATGGAATGGTGGGTGGTCCAGCCTTCCACAGGATTTAAGATCACCCCCTGCCAGGTAAAGGGACCATAAGGGGAAGTACCTGTAGCATATACAAGTTTATGCGTATCACCCGTGGAATAGGTAAAATAGTATTTGCCGTTGTATTTAAACATCCAGGACCCCTCAAAAAAACGTTTCTCATTATCCTTCTCCAAAAAAGGCTTGTTGTCACTTCCCACGATCCGGATCTCCTTCACCGGACCGGCAAGCTGCTTCATATCTGCGCTAAGCTTTGCCACGCGGGGTAGAACGGCCGGCTCATCCGGCTTCCGGCCCCCCTTTGTGGAATCATATCGGCTATTGTCCCACTTTTGCAGCTGCCCACCCCAAATACCGCCGAAATACATATAGTAGCTGCCATCGTCATCTTTGAATACACAAGGGTCGATGCTGTAAGTGCCCTTCATCGGCGTCTTCTCTGCAGTAAAAGGACCTTCAGGTTTTGAGCTGGTAGCCACGCCAATATGAAAAACATCTTTTTTATCCTTCACAGGAAAATATAGATAATAGGTGCCGTTTGCAAAGGCTGCATCCGGAGCCCACAGCTGGCGGCCGGCCCACGGGATATTACGTATGTTGAGCGCCACACCATGATCAGTGACCTCACCGCCAATGGAATCCATCGACAGGATATGATAATCCCGCATATCAAAATGTGAACCCAGGTCGTCTTCCGGAATACCAGTGGCCGTGTCATGAGAAGGATAGATATAAATACGTCCATTAAAAACGTGCGCGGAAGGATCAGCCGTATAGATATGTGTTACGAGCGGCTGGGACAAATACTGTTTCTTCCCCATGGTGGCGGTGACGGCCGTATCCTTTGCTGTCGAATCCGCAGTCGCGCCGGATGAACTGGCGCCGTTCCCCCCACATCCTGCCAGGGTGATCGTGCAAATCGCAGTAAACCCAAATTTGGGTATAAACTTTCTCATTATCAATGGCTTAATATTTAAAATGCAATCGGTTGCAGCGAAATTATCTCCAATGTACGTCTTTTTAGACTAAAAATGTAATCGGTTTAAATTTTATTTGACGAGCTCAACGTTTCCCCTTTCATATAATCACTACTTTTGATACATACATCATCTTATCTTCCACAGACCAAGACCTTCTCCACGTACTTTCCATTATATCATGTGACATCCTTTGGAACCTTTCATTATTTATTCACCAATTAACACGGTATTTATGAAAAGTTCTATCAAGCTGATCGCAATTGGCATCCCCGCCGTCATTACCATGTATTCCTGCCAGAAAGGAATGAGATCAACTGAACAGTCCAGTGTGAGTCGAAGGGTGGAAATGCTCAACGCAAAACCTGCAGGCAACATCCAGGGTGCTGTTTCGGTCTTTGCAACGGGCTTCAACAATCCACGTGGATTGAAGTTTGGGCCTGACGGGAATCTGTATGTGGCAGAAGGAGGTCCGGGCGGAAAAGATTCGACCATAGGTCAGTGCACTCAGGTTCCATTCCCCGTAGGCCCCTATCACGGAAGTCCCGTAGGCGGGCGCATTTCAAAAGTAGATGCAGCAGGTATACGTACAACCGTCACCGACAACCTGCCTTCCAGCATGGCAAATGAGATCATTGGCGGCGATGTGGAGGGAGTAGCCGACGTTGCATTCATCGGCAACACACTGTATGCATTACTGGCCGGTGGCGGCTGCTCTCATGGCGTTGCTGGTATTCCCAACGGTATCGTAAAGGTCAACTCCAACGGCACCTGGACATGGGTAGCCAATCTCAGCGACTGGCAGCAGTCACACCCTGTCCTGCACCCCGAACCAGACGATTTTGAACCAGACGGCACCTGGTATAGCATGATCGATGTACGCGGTGACCTGTACGCACTGGAACCCAATCATGGCGAGCTGGTCAAAGTAACCACCGGCGGCAGCGTCAGCCGGGTCATCGACATCTCAGCCAGCCAGGGACATATCGTTCCTACTGCACTATCCTATCATGGTAATTTCTATATGGGCAATTTATATACCTTCCCCATCCCCGGAGGCGCTTCAAAGATCTTTAAGATCACACCGTCCGGAGAAATCAAGGTAGTAGCATCAGGGCTTAACACCGTGCTGGGCCTGGTATTCGATAATCGCGACAGGATGTACGTACTGGAAATGACCGTAGGCGCCGCCTTTCCCACACCCGGTATGGGAAGGGTCCTGCGGATAGATCCTTCCGGCCAAATGACCACTATCGCTATGGGACTATCTCTTCCCACTGGCATGACCATGGGCCCTGATGGCAACTTGTATGTATCCAACTGGGGATTCAGTCCAAAAGCCATCGGCGGCGGCCAGGTATTGAAAATAACACTTTAAAAAAATAAGCTGATGACATTTGATTGTGGATGCATGCTCAGAGCGCCTCCCTATTTTTTTACTGCTCATTTCCTTCACCGTCGTCCCCTTTCGGTCCCTTCGGAATATTAAAACACTGCTGGAGTATATCATCCGTCAGATCTGAGGGAGAAACCTTGTTCCTCGCCTTATTCATCATAATGACCACATACAGATCCCGGGAAGGCACGATTTTATAATCACATACGCTGCCAATACCTGTCCCTCCGCCGCCTTTGTGAATAACAAGCACGTCACGGGCCATACGGGAATGCCATCCCGGGGTATTGGACAATGTAGAGGAGTAGGGCGTCCACATAGCGTCGATAGTCTTTTTCCGTAACAGCTGAGCTTTATATAATGTCTGGTTCAGCTGTACGAAGTCGGTAAGTGTAGTTTGGAGTCCGCCGGAGGGCAGCCCATAGTCATCCGCGTTGAAGTGTGTCTCTACCGACACTAATTTTCCATTTTTTTCCAGGTGGCCTGTACTCACGTCGTTGGAGGGTGGTTTTATCCCTGAATTTACCATACCAGCCGGCTTAAATACCCGCTTTTGCATAAACGATAGGTAACCCATCCCTGTTACCGCCTCGATCAGCTTGCCCATTACTGCGAAGTTGAAATTATTATACTGCTGCCGTGCGCCGGGGCGGAAGACCATTTTCATCTTTCCCGCCCGGGAAAGTGTTTGTTCGAAGGAAGCATTGTCCTTTTCGCCCTTCAATTGGGGAATACCGCTGGTATGGGTCATAAATTGGCGAATGGTAATGTTTTGCCAGTCGGCCGGCAACCCCTTCATGTATTTCTTTATGGGATCATCCAATGCAAACTTATTCTCCTGCACCAGGAGCATTAAACCCACAGCCGTAAATGCTTTGGATACTGAGCCGATGCTGAATACCGTCTGTTCATCTGCTTTCGCCGCCGCGTTGACGGACCTGATCCCGTAGGCTTTTTCAAACACTACCTTCCCATCCTGGACGACAGCAACCGCCATGCCGGGGATGGACTCATCGGTCATAGCTCTATTAATGATCCTGTTAACTTTCTGGCTGATGTCATTCTGGGCCTTTGCTGGCCCGGCAGAGGTCAACGTAAGGGCTGTGAGGCTAAAAAGGATTATACGGTATACGAGCATGGCGGTTAAGGGTTGGGGTATTGTAATAAATGTATACAAATTACGCTATAAAATGATCACACCTCTTCCCTGGCCCTCCGAACCCATGACGGAGCATCGTTCATCCCCTGACGTAAAAGCATATTCAATTGAGCCGCATGGTGTTGAACATGTCTCATATTATACATCAACAGTTCTGTGACGGAATAGTCCCTGGCCTTGGGGGTCCCCGGTTTCTCCAGCCACTGTTCATTCAATTTTTCCTCTGTCAGGTCTGCTATGAGCAGACGGCACCTTTCGCGACTCGACTGCAGATAGTCCAGTAATTCCTTTTTGCTATAGATCCTGTCCGGTATGTTTTTGTCTATCGCATCCGCGTCTATTTCATCTTCTGCCCCTGCCGGGGTGAAAGGGAGTGCGGCGGAAAAGTCTTTTCGCCAGGGGATCGTCAGGTAGTAATCCAGATATATCAGACAATGATAAGCATTGTAAAAGAACTTTTTATTGGTGCTCCAGTTCTCTTCCGGATATAACATGATGGCATTCTTTACCATGTCGATGCTTGCTCCGAATTGATACCACAAACTTTCTTTAAGAACATTGATCATATCTCCATCCTTTTTAGTTGTCGTACGGCATAGTCACATGCCCGCGCTGTAATGGCCATATAGGTCAGGCTGGGGTTAAGACAGGCGCTGGAAGTCATACAGCTGCCGTCAGTGATAAATACATTAGGCACTTCATGCATCTGGCCATAACCATTCAGCACGCTGGTCCGGGGATCCCGTCCCATACGGGCAATACCCATTTCGTGGTTGGCATTCCCGGGATAGCTCATGCTCCCGCTGACCTGTACATTCGTATAGCCTGCAGTGGTCAGCATATCTGTAGCGCTGGTGATCATATCCGCATGCATGGCTTTTTCGTTATCGCGAAAGCTACAATCCATCACCAGCTGCGGTCTTCCAAATACATCTTTTTTGGTGGGATGCAGCGTAACACGGTTATCGCTGTACGGCAGGCATTCGCCATATGCATAGAGGTTTATGCGCCACGGACCGGGTTCGACAGCAGCGTCCTTTAACTCAACACCGATACCCATGTCACCACCGGCATGTCCGCGATAAGCCCCACCGCCAAAATGATAACCCCGTAGGAAGTTATGCGTTTGCCCTGTTATGTTCTGAAAACGGGGGATATAAATGCTGGTAGGCCTGCGGCCATAATAATAGCTGTCTTTAAAGCCGGGTACTTCGGCAGTGATGGACAGCCCCTTGTGGTGATCCATCAGGTTGCGGCCCACCTGGTCGCTGCCATTGCCCAGACCGTTGGGAAAACGCCGGCTGGTGCTGTTGAGCAGTATAAAAGCCGTAGCCAGGGTGGCGGCATTTAAGAAGATGAGACGGGCATAAAACTCCTGGGTCTGTTTTGTCTCCGTGTCGATGATCTCTACGCCCGTGGCCCTTCCGCGCCGCTCATCGTAGATCACTCTGTTCACCAGCGAATGCGGCCGCAGGGTAAGGTTGCCCGTGGCATGCGCCGCGGGCAGTGTGCTGGCATTGGTGCTGAAATAGGCGCCATAGGGACATCCCCGGTGACAAAGATCCCTGGCCTGACATTGCCCGCGTCCTTTCACGGGACGGGTAAGGTTGGCGGTCCGGCCGATGATTACCTTTCTGTCCGTATAATGCTTTTCGATCCTCTGTGAAAAGTCCTTTTCCGCGCAATTCATTTCAAAGGGCGGTAAAAATTTTCCATCGGGCAGGTGAGGGATGCCGTCCGTGTTACCGCTGACACCAATAAAACTTTCGACATAATCGTACCAGGGCGCCAGGTCCTTATAACGTATGGGCCAGTCGACACCATGACCGTCTTTTATATTGGATTCAAAATAGAGATCGCTCATCCTGTAGCAGGCCCTTCCCCAGAGCAGCGAACGCCCTCCGACGATGTCACCTCTTACCCAGTCGTACCGCTTTGTTTCCTCATAGGGGTTTTCCAGGTCATTGATATAAAAATGCTTGGTATCTTCCTGGAATGAGAAATGACGGCTTTGGATGGGATGGCTTTTGATGTCTTCCTGTGACAGTCTCAGATGATGTTTGAAATCCCATGGGTTCATAGTGGCCGTAGGATAGTTGGGATGTTCCATGGGGCGTCCCCGTTCCAGCATCAATACTTTTAACCCTTTTTCGCAAAGCTCTTTGGCAGCCCATCCACCGCTGATACCTGAACCTACGATGATGGCATCATAAACATTATTCATAAATTCTTCGGATTTTTCCAGCCTTTTTGTAATCTTTCGATCGTGCCCTTCACTCTTTCTGTCCGGGTTTCTTCGCGTTTAGCGGTGACGATCCACTCCACATACTCTTTTCTGTGCGAATAGGCCAATGATTCATACACCTCCCGGGCAGTCTTGTTTCGCTTCAAAGCCTTTTCCAGGTCTTCGGGGACACGCACGGTCCTGGTGGCCGGATCGATATAGTCCAGAATGGGCCGATCATTCGACGAAGATCTGGCCTCAGCCTTTTTCCTGTCAGTTTCCGTCTGCAGCCGCATTCCAAAGGCCGACCAGGTTTCGTCAAAAGAGATCAGACTGATCCACTGCAGGTGCTTATGTTCAAGGAGGGCATCCCACCCCTTGTCGCGCGTCAGGTCTGTCTGAATACCTGAGCTGCCCTTGGGGTAGTATATCCAACAAATAACATCCGGCTTTAACAGTCCCAGCACCTTTTGCAGCTCTTTCTCCATCTGCACCTTGTCCTTTACAAACCAATGTATCTGCGTATATTCCCTGGTTTGGGTCGACACCTGTACGCCCGCCGGCAAGGGATCCAGGGTGTCGGAAAATCCCGAAGGCGCATGCAATGTCAGCAGCTTCATCTTCGGGGAGATACGTAGTTTTTGGGCAAGTGACTGTGCCATAAAGAATGTTTGGCTGAAATTACGTAAATTTTCATCCTGAATAATGCCCGTATGCCAGCCTCGATCATCGTATTCATCCTTATCATTATAACTACGCTCGTATCTTACAGGGGTCTTAAGGACAGCCGTTTCTTTACAACCTATGAATTTCAGGTAGAGAAGATCCTTCTTTACAAAGATTATAAACGGCTGTTTACCTCCGGCTTTTTGCACGTCAGCTGGCTACACCTTTTTTTCAATATGCTCAGCCTGTTCCTCTTCAGCGGGGTAGTGGGAATGACCCTGGGTGGTTTTGAGTTTCTCCTTATTTATTTTGCCAGTCTTGTGGGCGGGGGACTGCTTTCCCTACTGGTTCACCGGAGTGAGGGGGACTATAGTTCTGTCGGCGCATCAGGGGCTATTTGCGGGGTGTTGTTTGCTGCCGTGGCAATATATCCCGATATGCCTATCAGTCTTTTTATTTTACCTGCCATCCCGGGTTGGATCTATGCCCTCTTATTTGTATTATTTAGTATCTATGCCATAAGGTCCAGAAAAAATAATATAGGTCATGAAACGCATCTGGGCGGCGGACTGGTGGGCATGACCCTGGCGCTGATCCTGCATCCGTCGGCGTTTGTCAACAATTATGGAAAGATCCTCCTCATTTTAGTCCCTACGGCCGCATTTATCTACCTCATTATCAACCGCCCCGGCCTATTGCTCGTCGACAACCTCTTCTATAAGAACCACCAGGACTTTTATTCCATCGATCACCGGTACAATGCCGATCGTATCGACCGGCAACAGGAGATTGACAGGATACTGGACAAGATCAACAAGAGAGGCATGAAAAGTCTGAATAAAAAAGAAAAAGAGACGCTGGAAGCCTATTCGAAAAATATTCGTTAAGGGCCTGTGTCGGCTTTGTGTCTGATCTTCAAAAGGTAGTCCGTATTGGCGCGCATTGGGACTATCCAATTAAAAGTATCTTACCTTTGACATATGCGTATCTTAACGACCCTTCATGAATGGTATAGTGCTCTATAAAAGCAGGTATGGCGCCTCCCGGCAATATGCAGACTGGATTGGCGGGGATCTTAGACTCCCCGTCATCGCCCCCGAAAGGATGGATGAAAAATTATTGGCTGCCTGTGATTTCCTGCTCATCGGGGCATCCGTGTACAACGGGGAGCTGTTGTTAAAAGATTGGTTAGAAGAGAACGAGCACCGCCTCAGCAACAAAAAGTTATTCCTGTTTATCGTTTGCGCTCCCACGCCGGATGTGGGAAAGCACCATCAGATCATACTGGACAACATTCCACGATCCATCTGGGATGTCGCAGACATCGTTTTTCTGCCGGGCAGATGGATACTCAGGGATCTTTCCCTCACCGACAGCCGGACGCTCGAACAGAAAGCCCGGACGGAGAGCGACCCGGTCAAAAGAGATGCCCTGTCGCAGGACAACGATGCCGTAAAAAAAAAGAACATAGACGGTTTACTGCGGACCGTAAGATCATTCGCCACCCCCGCGGAATAGACTTCGTCATTTCTGTATCTCCCCCAACACCCTTTCATTACTGATTCAGGAACGCAACGATCTTATCTCTTTCCTTGTCCGTAAGTTGCGCCCTCGTCTGCATATGCATTCCAATAGTTACCCACTGGTCGTGGGAAAAAGTATTAGGGGATGGAGTATTATGGCATCTTTGACAGTTTTCCGCCCAAAGCTGGACGCCGGTCTTACCCGCAACTTTTTGACTCTCCGCGCAACTATTCGCAAGGATACTAAATACAATGCCCGTACCTGCGATGATTATCCATGTTAAAGATTTTATATTGTTGTGTCGCATACAATGATCTTTAAAGTTCAATAGAGAATTGTAAGTAGATACTATTCATATTCGTAGTGCCGCCTGTTCCCCCGGCGGAGATATTTGCGGTGCTGAGTGAACGGTTCCAGGCATAGGTAAATTTCAGAACGGTTCGCCAATTCATCCAATAATCCAGACCGATATCTTCTTCGTTGTATTTGGCGCCCCATGTCGAGTTACCGGGGGTATTATATCTGACGTATCGAAATGCCAACTCCAGGTTCTTGATCAATTTGCCAGAGGCTGTTACAGGCCGGATCGAAATCTGGGCAAATGCGGATATGCTTTTGTTGTCGAATGAATAGACCGAAGAATCCGTAGGTTTTACATATTGCTGTTTGTTGACCAATATCCGGCTATATTGGCCCTTTATATTGAAAAGAAGGGGATCCAGGCTTTTTACATAGTTCAGATCGGCCCCGTACATGGTGGTATTTGCATTGTTGTAATTGGAACCTGCATCCGCCACACCGCCATACAGGCCGGATACCCCAATTTCAAGCGAGGAATTGGCAACCGGTAATAGAGACAGTCTTCCACAAACCGTCTTATTTTTATTGTTATCCGTAATCCCGGCGCCCTGTAACTCGCCATCCGGTAAAAGTTGCAATCCATTAGTCAGGCTTATATCATAGCTCCATTTCATGTTCCCCAGGGGCAGACCCCCACTAAGTCCAATTCCAAAATCCGATCCCGGGAGATCAACGCCTACGGGGTCAGGCGCGACCTTATTAATCCAACCTGCCGCCAATCGCTTGTTATAAATGCCAAAGGGCAACACAAAATAACCGGCACGTATCGTTATCCCCGGCGCGGCAAAATAAGAGATATTGGCCCAGTTAACACCTATCGAGCTGCCGTCAAAGGATGGTTCGAATTCCAACAACCATCTTGTTCCATGCCTCCACAATAACATTGGACTGAATTCGTAACGGCCCGCATCGCCAAGGCTATTGGTTTTAGTGGTTTGTGCGGGTTCTCCGACAGGCTTGAAAGTAGTTTTGGTTCTGACAAATCCGAAAGTAGCAAGTCCGGTTACCATAAAATGGCTTTCACCGGGTCTTCGATCGGCCACCTGTTGTTCGAGCGCTGCCACCCGATCCAGCAATGCTGAGTCCACAACCGTAGTCCTTTGCGCTTTCCCCATATTCACTATAAAAAAAATTGATATTGTAAGGAGGAAGCACTGAAGCACAATTTTCCTGTAGTTCATACATTAGTTTTTGGTGATTCTCGTTTCAGCTGCTTATTTCATCATTTCTTTTTAGCGGTTTTTGCCAGTGTCCGGATATAAGTGATCAATTCCCATCTCTGCTGATCGGTGAATATCTTTTTATAGCCAGGCATTGGATTACGCCCCTCCGAGAGCTTCCAGAAAAGCGCACCATCCGATTCGGTTTGCACAACGGCAGAGCTATGGTCAGCTGGTCTGGGATTCAATCCAGGCGCGGCTGGTCCATCTCCCCTACCCCTATCGCCATGGCATGGCCCGCAATTAGCCGTATACAAAACTTTGGCATCTGCCAATACGCTGGTATTGGCAGCAAGAGGATTCTTCATATTTTCTGCATCCTTCGGGGCGACCCAGCCGGAAGATTGTGCCAGTGTCATGAAACAGGGTAGGTTCAATATGAAAAAAACAAAGAAAAAGACCTGGGGTCTTAAATATGTTGGTGGTTTAAGTGAATAAATTAAATTCATAATTCATTAATTATGTGAACTAAATTTATTAACACATATATTAAATTCATATGACTAGGATCAGGTACACTGATGAAAAAAATCAAATGTCAGACAAGAGGAATACTATAAAATAAAAAAGACCGCCAGGGGCGGCCTTTATGAAGAGTCTGGTATTAGTTTAATGCTGGTTGCCAGACCCGTCTATTTGGTAACATCCGATGTCTTTTCCCGGACCCGTGATCCCGCTGGATCCGAAGTTGGGGTCTACAGGGACGATATTTGTAAAGGCGGTAAAGGAAGTCGTACCCTTACCTACAGCCGGCGAGGTGGATTTCAGATGAAAATCAAATCCATCCACGGAAGCCTGGGTCTGATAGTTCATGTTGGGCAGAGGGTAATTTACGAACTGGGGGTTGTTCTGTCCCACCAGCGAGGTGCCGTCATATTGAGCCCCAAAAGTATAGGAAGCGCCAAGAAAAGCCGCCATATTGGGGATATCCGTCGATTGCGGAGTAGTGACCACAGCTTGTGCGACTTTGGTAGGCACGAACTGGTTGGCCAGGGACACATCATCCGCATAAAAGAAATTATGCCCATAGGCCGTCTGCTGGATACCCGCCCCGTCATTATGCGGCAGCGTATCTGCCAGGTAAACCTTTGCAGTAACATTGTTCCCGCCGGCGATCCGCACGCCAAACCGGCAGTCGACGATCAGGTTGTTATAAACCAGGGCGCGCGAGTTATTCTCCACTTCTATAGACCCGCTGCGGGCGCCAAAAGTGCCTGTGTTCCTAAATCCGTCATTGACATAAGTATTGTTGTACATAGCGATCATGCACTGTGGGGTTATACCTCCGTCATTGGCCGACTTCGTGCCATTCGTGGCGCCGCCGATGATCAGGTTGTAAGCCATATTTCCCTGCGTACCGCTTTTCGCGTTAAAACCATCGCCGCCGGTGCCGCCGCATTTTTCCAGCGTATTGCGCATGATATTTACTTTCCCGCCATAGAAACGCACGGCGTCATCAGGAGAGCCATAGATCCATGAATCCTCCAGGATAAAATAACCGCTGGGGTTGCCGAAATAGATAACATATTGGTCGCCCGTGGAAGGACCCTGGAAAGGGATATTCTGCAGACCGGCGCCCGCAAAGTCGAGATGGGTCCATTTCAGAGACAGCAGGGGACAGGTCTTGTCACAATAGATACCCGTCCATCCGCCGGAATATGCGGAGTCCGAACTGGCGGTAGAAGTACCCGTCGTCTTGGCCCTTCTGGGATCGGTGAAGGTGACAGGAGCATCCTTTGTCCCCTGGCTCACCAGCATGCCCTTGACGATGACAGCCGCGGAATTGGTGACATTCACCGTAACCCCTTTCTGTATAAAAAGAGTATCTCCGGCATTAATGGTTACATCGCCGGAAATCGTGTAGGTCTGCCCGGCCTGCATGGTGCCCTTGATAGATCCGGATAAAGGCGCGCTTGGACTTACCAGCTGGCCCACCTGTATCTGCGGCTTGGAAACGTTGGAACTGTCGGATTTCGAGCAGGATGCCAGATAGATCAGGCAGCAGGCCCCGAGAAACCGGAATGTTAAATGCTTCATGATGGATACTATTTATAGTTTTAAAATTTAAATCGAACTCCGATGGTATAATTCGCATAATACCGGTCATATTCAGCCGTGACATAGTGGGCGCTTTGCTGGAACGGCAGCTTGTTGTCACCCTGGTAAGCGTAGTTTGGCTGCTTGATGATCACCTTATAAGGTGTATTCAGGATATTATTCACCTTGACATACAGTATGTAATGACGGCCAAGCGCCTTCTGCCCCGAAAAATCCAGGAAGGTCGTTGCCGTCTCCCAGTTGTCGAGCCCATAATAGAGGGATAATGTACTGATCCTTTCACCTGTATATACCAGGGCTAATTGCGCGTCTATCCCCGCGCGGGGGTTCTTATACAACAGGGAAAGATTGCCTATATGGGTCGATTGCCCTTGCAATGGCCGTTTTGGAGCCACCGAATCGTAATGCGTACCGTTATTGGCATCATGATAATATTTTATCTTCCCGCTCCGGATGGCTGAATTGGTATAGGTATAGTTCCCGGAGAAACCGAAATCACCGAAGAATTTCCTAAAAGTAAGCTCTGCCCCCAGGTTACGCGCGTTCCCGAAATTGCCGGGCTTGAGCTCTTGCTCCGTATTGCTGCTCTTTGATAGCGCATATTCGATGGGGTTTTTGATGGATTTATAAAAAACGCCGATCATCAACTCGTCAAGCCCCCTGGGAAAGATCTCATACCGCAGATCGAAGTTGTCGATACGTGTATGCTGGAGATAGGGGTTGCCCGTAATCGTATAATTCTCATTGGTTGAATTGTCCTTGAACAGTATCAGGTCCGCATATGCCGGCCGGCAGATAGATTTGAAATATGAAAGCCGCAGCGCTTTTTTCTCGTCAAAAGAATATTTCGCCTGTAGGGAAGGAAGATAGTCGATATAGCTGATGCTGGCCGACTTTCCCTCGACACTTGCATTGAGAGAGCTGTTATAATCCTGGGAAGTATGCTCCACACGCAGTCCGCCTGCTGCCTCCCATTTCTTTGAAAAGGCATATCTGAATTGTCCGTATCCCGCGCCGACATTCTCATTGAAATGGTAGATGCCGGCATTCTCACTGGCAGTGCCTAAGGCATGATTGGCAGGTATGAAAGTAAACTTGCTATCCGGGATGGAGATGAATTGTTCATAGTTGGACCCGGGGTCCGTCAAAGGGTCTAGCGAATATTTATTGTCGTAATTATCCCGCTCCTTATGCCTGAACATCCCGCCAAAAGAAAGGTCTACCCGGTGACTTCCAATGGTCAAAAGGGATTCATGCAAATTGAGATAGGCGGCAAGGTCCTGGTCTGTATTATGCATCCATTCCCGGGAGGAGTTCTGCACGGTAGGGGCTCCGATGGTGACGGTGCCGGCGTTGAGGTCGGGGTTTATACTACGTCCGGTGCTGAATTCTGCGATATCGGGTAATTGCCGTTTTGCCCGGGAATAGACAAGGCTCCAGTCGCTGCTGAATTTTTCCGTCCATCGATCCCGTCCCTGCAGGGTGGTATTGACGATATTCTGCAGGTCCGTGCGAGTCTGTATCTGGTCCTTTATAGCAAAACCGCCGATATAGCCGTTCAGCGAGTACCCGCCCAGTAAAGTGTCGATGGTATGCCGCGCCCTGTATTCGTTCAATTGCACATAGGCCGCAAATAAGGATAGAGAATGATGCTTATGGTACTCGTAGTCGATCTTCGTCTCCAACCCCAGCCGCTGTTGACGGGACGAATATTGTCTCACTTCCACGTCGGAAAAGGTCTGTACCCATGGACCGTCCGCGCTGGGAGCAGGCACGCCTGTAGGGCTCTGCACCATGACATTGGAATTGCTGCCCCGGTATACATTCTGATAGCTGGCTGAAACAATGATCCCCAGCTTATTACCCAAAAATCTATCCCCCGCGGTAAGCCCGAAATTGCTGTTCAACGGTGGCTTCCCGATGGAGGTCATGAAATTCCGGTAGGAAAAATCATTGACAGAAGCAAATACACCGGGACCACGCACCTCCGCAGGCGATTTCCTTGAGATGCCGGAAGAACTATATTTTGTAAAATCCCGGTTGAAGAATATTTCGCTATATCCTGTCCCCGCATTCCCTTCCAATCTGAATTTATCAGGGGCATTCTTCATGACGAGGTTCATCACGCCGCCCGTGGCATCCCCTTCCATTTCCGGTGTAAGGGATTTGATCACTTCGATCCTGTCCATCATTTCAGCCGGAAAAATGTCAAGAGGGACAAAGCGGTTCTTGTTATCAGGGCTGGGGATTTTCACGCCGTTGATCAGCGTGGTATTATATCGCTTGTCCATTCCTCTGATGATGGCGTATTGACCATCTCCGGAATTTCCTCTTTCCACCGACACGCCCGATATCCGTTGCATCACATTGGCTACCGTAATATCAGGAGAAATGGCAATGGTATTGGCTGAGACGATATTGACGATGTTGTTCGAGAACTGTTCCTTTCGCCGGGCAAACTCATCCGTCTCGCCATTGGTCTTTCCGGTGACGATCACGGCGGACAAGGCGGCAGCGTCTGCTCTCAGGAACAGATCGAACTTTACGTTACCACCCGCCGGCAGGAAAAGGGAAGTATCCATTTTTAAATAGCCTTGACTGGTCACGGTAATACTGTAATTGCCGGATCTCAGTCCCTTATAGGAAAATTTCCCTTCCAGCGAGGACATCATTTTCTTTGATCCCGGTTGCAACAGGATGGTAGCGCCTATCAACTGCTCGTGGGTACCCGCATCATATACATGACCGCTGATCTCCCCTATATCCGCCCCCTGTGCGGATACAAGCAAACTTGTAGTACAAAACGATAGTAATAAAACAACAGCCGGAAGAAGAGCCTTTTTTCTCATTAACATTCTCATTTTAGCATCGGGGCAAATATAGAGGGCCCCTTCTGGCAAATGAGAGAAGCAATTGTCAATTAATTAATTGATTACATTTCGATAATAAAAAGGCAATGATTTCTCCAAAAAAAACTCAAAATTGGCGGGCGATGTACGACTTCCCTACCAATTCAATGTAAAGAAGTGTTTGTTCTCTTCGAACGAATAGCTGGGGGTGATAGAAGAAACATCACAGATCTGTTTGACGATGGAAAGCCCCAGCCCATTACGGCTGGAATATTGCGCTACTTTATAAAATCGCTGGTACAGACGGCCGGCATCCAGCGGCTCCGGACGTCCTGCATTACAAATAGATAGCTGATTATTGTTCAACACGATATCGATGGACCCGCACGGGATATTATGGTTGCTGGCATTGCTGAGCAGATTGTTCAGCAATACGTCTATCAATTCGGGATTGGCTTTGATAGAGGCTTCCCCGATCCGGCTTTCGACCCTGATCCCCCGGCTTTGCCATAGCTCATGGAACTGTTCAAGCTTTTCTTCCAATCTCTCTTTCAATTGTATATCTTCTATACTCCTAAATTGTTTGTTCTCGATTTTGGCCAGGAGGAGCATGGATTGATTCAACCTGGACAGTTTTTTTACGGCTCCATAGGCGCTGCGTGTAATTTCGCTCTGTCTTTGTGAAAGTTCGTCGTCCTGTATAAGAAGATCAAGTTTGGCACGGATGATGGACAGCGGTGTTTGCAGCTCGTGAGAAGCGTTCTCAGTAAATTCTTTTAGCAGCAGATAGTCTTTCTCCGCCTTTTCCGTGGCATCTTTGAGACTTCTGTTCATAAACCCGAACTCTTCGATATTGGTTGCGGGGAACAGGATGGACGCGGTACCGCCCAGTTTGAAATTACGTATGGCGTTGATGGTTTCATAGAAGGGGCGCCATAGTCTGGTGAGGACAAGTCTGTTGATCAGGATGATCGTAATGATGATGACAAGGACTGTACAGATCGACACCATCAGTAAGGCACGGTAGACATGATGCAACCCTTCCAGCGGCTTGGCCACTACCACGGTGTACATGACCCCTTTCATCGGCATATTAAAAGACAACTGTCTGAAATTGTGCATTTTCTTTTCCCTGTTGCTGTAAAGGGTGACGCTGCTGTATGTCTGCGCCGGTATGCCCGTTTGCCTGGAATAGCTCAGCCGGACCTCATCCAACGAATACGGTTGTGGAAAGGAGTCATGCTGTGACACATACTCTTTAAACCGTACAGCTACCCCGTCAAGGTCCGCATCCAGCTCCCGGACCAAAACAAATTTTACCAACCAATAAAATGCAATGCTGGAAAGTAAAAAGATCCCCAGCATGACCAGGAGGTTGATACGTAAGTATTTTTCAGAAAGTTTCATTTTTGATAACCGGGTTACTCCGGGACCTCGAACTTGTACCCCATGCCATAAACGGCCTGGATATAGTCCGGGCATCCGCATTTCATCAGCTTTTTGCGGAGGTTCTTGATATGGGTATAGATAAATTCATAATTATCGGACATATCGATGTCATCGCCCCAGAGATGTTCGACGATCGCTTCTTTTGTCACTACCTTATTCTTGTTGGCAATAAAATAGATCAGCAATTCATACTCTTTTTTGGTTAGTTCCACACCGCCCGTGGCCGTCGAGATCATTTTTTGATGCAGGTCCAATGTCAGATCACCCAATACGATGCCGCTTTTTTCTTCGGGTGATTTGCGCCGGAGAATAGCTGCCACCCGGGCGGAGAGTTCGGGAAGATGAAAAGGTTTTGTGAGATAGTCATCCGCACCCAGGTTGAGTCCGTTGATCCTGTCGTTCAATGAGTTCCTGGCTGAAATGATAAGGACTCCGTCTGTCTTGTTCCTATGCTTTAACTCCTTCAGGATATTGAGCCCACTGCCCAAAGGGATGGTAATATCCAGGATAATACAGTCATATTCATACCCCTGAATTCTATCCATGGCATCGTGAAAATCATATGCGACATCACAACTGAATTGCTGATTACCCAGGTAGGATGAAATGCTGCCGGCCAGCTCCCGTTCGTCTTCTACTATCAATAATCTCATAAAACCCATAAAGTTGGGCAGATAAATGTATAAGGCGCCTCCGGGATATATTAATTTATTGTTACTATTGAATCGTCAAACGGAAACAACGGCAAGGGCGGACTTTCTGTATCTGTTGGGGGTCATTTGGGTCATCTCTTTAAAGAACCGGTTGAACAGCGAGATATTATTAAACCCGCATTGGGACGCTATGCTGGCCACGGAAAGGTCTGAATGCATCAGCAACGAACAGGATTTTTGGATCCTTACTTCCGTCAATGCCTGCTTAAAGCTTTTACCCGTGACGTGTTTGAACCAGCGGCAAAAAGAGCTGTCTGTCATTGCCAGTTCACCCGCTATCTGCCGGGTCGAAAGATCATGCTGATACTCCTTTTGTATGATCTGATATACTTGTTTGATACGTTTGATATGCGGGGTATTGATGGAAAGGAATTGTCCCGCCTCGAGATCTTCTATATTGGATACCAGCGACATTTCCCGTAGTACAAGGAATAGCTGCATCAAACGCTGAAAAGGGTTCAGTGTGAACATCGTGCTTATCAACGCACCGATGCGATGTTTGGCTTCACCTTTGATCGCAATCCCCGTCCCCGCCCTGGACAATAGTCCATTGATCCGGCAAAACTCGGGAAAACCATCCGCCATCCTTTCGATGTGATCCCCCTTGAACTGGATAACATATTCCTCATACGCTGTCGACTCGAAACCAAAATTAAAAGCGTTATGAGGTATGTTCGGACCAAGCAATACCAGGTCCCCATCGTCAAACCGGCTGACTTTCTGACCGACAAAGCGCCTGCCCTGCCCATGGGGTACAAATACTATTTCAAACTCGGGGTGAAAATGCCAGAAATCCTGGTGGCACAGCAAGGGAGCTTTATTATACGCCATAAAGAAGGAAGAGCCCCCCATGGGTTCTATTTTCTCAAGATTCGCCTTTTTCATCTATTTGATTGCCTATTGGGTACAATCCGATGGCAATTTAGTGCAATTATTGGAAAATCGGCTGAAATAAGCCAAAGAGGGTAAGAATGATATTTGTGTAATGAACAACAGGAACAGGAACCTTCAATATAGGATCGCCGTCGTTATTTTCTTTTTTGTAAACGGTTTTTTATATGCCAACTGTACAGGTCGTCTACCCGAGCTCAAGGACTATTTTGGAGTATCCAACAGCACTTTGGGAACGATGCTTTTCACCACGGCTATCGGCGCGCTGGTTGCCATGCCGCTCACCGGCTGGCTGACGACCCGGTACAACAGCGGAAAACTGACGATCTATGCGGGGTTTTTGTTTTGTTGTATCGTGCCCTTTATCCCTTACAGCCAAAACATCTGGGTCGGCCGTCTGAGCTTTTTTCTGACCGGCTTTTTTTCCGGCGCTATGGATATTACGATGAACGGGCAGGCCGTATTTGTTGAAAGGAAATACAAAAAAACGATCATGTCCTCCTTTCATGCGGCCTACAGCATCGGTATGGCGCTGGGGGCCGGATCGGGTTCCATATTTGCCAACTATCACTATCCTCTGCGTTATCACCTCTTGTATGTCGCGATAGGAGGCATCATCGCCCTGGCTATCGTATCGCCTGTGATCTTGCAACAGCAGGCCGGCAACACGACAGCGGCTGTCGAAAAAGGGGACGGGAAACAGCGGGTCCCTCTTTTGATCTGGCTCATCGCCGTCATAGGATTTTGCGGAATGACGGGTGAAGGGTCCATAGTAGACTGGTCTGCCATTTACATGCACACGGTAGTGGGTAAAACAAAGGCGTTTAGCGCACTTGCGGTGGGCTCGTTTGCCACTGCTATGACCATTGGCCGTCTATTCGGAGACAGGTTGATCGATAAGGCAGGAAAACAGACGATATTATTTTGCAGCTGTTTTGCCGCGATCGCGGGACTGGCAATTGTCCTGCTCTTTGTATCCGCGTCTGCCGTCCTTTTGGGATTCTTTCTGGTAGGAATAGGACTGTCAAATGTAGTTCCCCTCACTTATTCCACAGCGGGTAATATAAAAGGTATCGAGCCGGCCGCCGGGATCGCTATTGCAAGCACCATCGGGTACAGCGGATTTTTTATAGGCCCGCCGGCCATCGGCTATCTGGCAGATGGCTTTGGACTCAGGGTCGGGCTGTGTTTTACGCTGGGATTGTTTTTGATCATGCTGGGAATGATCACCTATATTACCAGGGGGCAGAACAGCCGAACAATCAGTGTTTAAACTTTGTTATTCCCTAAATTCTCATTATGGAAATAGGGATCGATAGCTTTGCCAAGGTTTCTTTTACTGATAATATGACCTCGAACGACGAGCCTGTGGATGTTATGGACAGGTTACTGGAGAGGATAGTGTATGCGGACCAGGCCGGGTTGGATGTCTTTGGCATTGGAGAGCATCATCGTAAGGAATTCCTCGACTCCGCCCCTGCGGTGATCCTGGCCGCCGCCGCCGCCAGGACCGAACGTATACGTCTGACCAGTGCGGTCACCGTGCTGAGCGCAGCCGACCCGGTGAGGGTTTTTCAAAATTTTTCTACGCTGGACCTGATCTCAAAAGGCCGTGCCGAGATGGTGGTAGGCCGGGGATCATTTATCGAATCTTTCCCCCTCTTTGGACAAAACCTGGAAGACTATGACGCCCTTTTTGCCGAGAAACTCGATCTGTTGCTGCAAATCAGGGCCGGCGAAAAGATCACCTGGTCGGGAAAGTTCCGTCCTGCCTTACAGAGCCAGTCTGTTTATCCAAGACCTGTTCAAAAGAAGATCCCCATCTGGGTAGGGGTCGGCGGCACACCTCAGTCATTTGTCCGCGCGGGTATGCTGGGTCTTCCTTTAATGGTGGCCGTCATTGGAGGTGAAACCCATCGCTTCAGACCATTGATCGATCTCTATAAAGCTGCCGGCGTCAAGGCAGGTCATCCGGAGGGTAGCTTGCAAGTAGGGCTTCATTCACTTGGTTATGTAGCTGCAACCAGCCGGCAGGCGGCCGACGAATTTTTTCCAGGCTACGCCGAAGCCTTTACAAAGGTTGGCAAAGAACGTGGCTGGCCGCCGGTGACACGGGCAGGCTTTGATGCGCAGCTTGGTGATAAAGGGGCATTGATGGTGGGCTCACCCGATGAGGTAGCCGAAAAGATCCTTCGTCATAGCGAGGCCCTGGGCGGTGTGTCGAGGGTCACTTTTCAAATGGATAACGCGGCGTTGCCACAAAACAAATTGTTAAAATCGATCGAACTCATAGGGGAAAAAGTCTTACCTCAGATACATTGAGTATTTTGGGGCGGTGAGTAAATGTTTACCCTGTCCCTGACATGAAAAAAGTCGCGATCGGCCTTCTCCTCCTTCTCCTGCTGCATGGTTCTTCCAGCGGGCAATCCATTATTTTCAACGATCCCAGGGATCTGTATGAGATTGTGGACGGGACTTGTACCTATAAAAAACTTAATCAGTCAAATATAACACAGCCGCTCGCCTTCCCGTTCAGCCTGGCGAGGTTCAAGGATACGATATATATATTGATGGCCAATAACGATGTCTATCGCTCGACCATGACCTCGCCGGATAAACTTGTCCGTATTGGTCATATCCCTACGCTTGAAACGGCCCTCAGCTTTTGTGCCGACAAACACGGTTCACTATATGGAATAGCAGGATTGGACCTCTACCGGTACAACCCCCACTCCGGCGAATTTAATATGCTGGGCACAGTCCCCCAGATGCCGGGAGGGGACATGCTATTTTATAAGGATACGTTGATGTATATATCCGAATCAGGCGTCATTGCCGTGAATATGAAGAACCCCTCCGCTTCACAAATGATCATACCCATCCCCGGCTACTACCTGGTCGGGATAGCGACCATTCCGGTGGACTGTACCCACAACAAATTGTACGGTATTGGGACTGCCCAGGGGCAAACCTATCCCGACATGCTCGAGATCGACCCGGAAACCAGGAGCGTCACAGGCCCGGTGTGTCATATTCCTTATTTCGTATTGGATGCCGCCAGCCAGGTGGAGGATGGCACCACCCTGGGTGTCACCGTCGACTCCATTGACCTGCAGTCACTGTGCGGAACAGCCACCACGGGTGGCGCGCATATCTTTGCCTACACCGCCGCCAATGGCGACCTCACTTATACGCTGGATGGCATAAAAACAAATACAACAGGCGTTTTTGACAACCTTGCCCTGGGCTCTCACACGGTGCATATTACCAACGTTACCGGATGTTCTAAAGACACTTCATTTACTATTACGAAAGGGCTTTCCGACGTCGTCAACCTTACTTCTATGAACCCGACCGATTGTTATCACATGGATGGCAGCGTCGATATCCTCGCCTCTACAGGAACGCCGGCCCTGCAGTACAGCCTGAATGATGGACCGCTGCAGCCGGCCCCCCATTTCGAAGGTCTTGGCGCAGGCACTTATAAATTGAAAATCATCGACGGGGGACATTGTACAAAAGACACTTCGGTATCTTTACGTTATATACATCCCGTTACCTTCCTCGATCACGTGACGGTGTCACGGCCCGTCTGTACAGCGAAGAATGGCGCTCTCCACATTACGCTTGCAACAGGGATAGACATACGCAATATTCAGTTACTGGTGGATGGTCTTCCCCAATCCGGGCTGGATGCTGCGGGGCTGGGTGCAGGCTATCATATGTTAAGCATTATCAACTCATCGGGTTGCAAATATGACACGAGCATACAGCTGTCATCCATCAACAATAATGAGCCCGGCATCCATGTCACAGTGTCGGACCCGGTATGTCTACCCGACAACGGCAGCGTCACGCTATTTGTCGACGGAATAGATGCCCCCTATACTACCAGCCTGGACCAGGCCGCTTATTCCTCTGCAACAAATTATACAGGCATATTCGCCGGCCGGCATTTGTTAAGCGTAATGGATAAGGATGGCTGCAGCTGGGACACGACCCTCACCCTCCATCCCTACAATAGGGAGTCTGTTACCATCGACGTGGACTCCGTCAACCCCGATTGCAGACAGCTGAACAAAGGTCAGGCAACGATCCATGTCGACGGATCAAGACCTCCTTATCTATTGCAACACAATGGCAATACCTATAGCAACGGCAGCACCATCAGCGGGCTGAATGACGGCCGGCAGTCTTTTCCTATTGTCAATGCCGACGGCTGTACCGTCGACAGCGCTGTTTTTATATTGCAATTACAAATGTTGCCGGGATGCGACACCTTCTATATGCCAAAAGCATTTACGCCAAATGGGGACGGCAACAACGATATATTCAGACCTATCCACAGCCCTTATCTGTCAAATTATCTCCTGGAGATATATAACCGCTGGGGCCAACGGGTGTACGCTGACAAAGACGTCCTTAAAGGATGGGACGGGACGTCGGGCGGCCGCCCGCTTCCAGCAGGCGCCTATGTATGGATGATCCGGTACGAAAATTTTGAAAAACAGATCCGATATCTAAAAGGCGAAGTACTGCTCCTGCGTTAAACAACCGTTGTCCGGGAAGGCAAATAGATATTTGTTAATGACTCGTTACGAGGCAGCTTCCGGGGGCAACCAACTGTCTGTCATATTCGTGACGGATAAAAACAAGCTTAAACATTATGAAATTCTCTACTTGCAGCAAACTGGTTATCGCGTTGTTAATGACCAATTCTCTCATAATGACAGCACGGGCGCAGGTGCAATTGGGGGTAAAAGGAGGGTTGAACATCGCGGAGATGCTGACCAACGGAAGCCCAACCACCATTATCAACGGAACTGACGAGCATCTGAAATATTATCCTTTTACTACTGCTCATGGAGGTGTATTTGCATACATTCCGTTTGCAAAAAAATGGGGTCTGCAGCCGGAGCTGGTATTCTCCATGCAGGGGACGACAGGCAAGCCTGAAATGGATTACCTGGTTTCAGTGACTGAAGAAGATTACCGGTTCAGCTATCTCAACATCCCCATCCTGGTGAAATATAAATTACCGCTGGGTTTCTTTGCGGAGACAGGTCCGCAGATAGGGTTGCTCGTACACGCGAAGATCAGCGAAACGCTGGTTGGCGCCACCAGCACTGTCAACTATAGCATAAAGAATCAGTTCAAGTCCACCGACCTCAGCTGGGCGCTGGGAGCTGGGTATTGCAGTCCTTTTAATCTGGGCTTTGACGTACGTTACAACCTTGGACTAAGCGATATCAATCAGGCCTCGGCCAAAGGTCTGACCACCGCACCTATCCCCAATGGTAAGATGAAAAACAGCGTCTTCCAGATCGGCGCCTTCTATATATTTGGAAAACCGAGGTTCAATCCCCCGGCGCCTTCGGAGTAACAACTCAACAATGATAAAGTACTATTCCGGAAGAGCCTTTGCAGGCTCTTTTTCTTTTTATATAAAAATATTTCGTATTTCTACGCGGCTTCAATATAATATATTATTTTTATATCCTCATTCATTAGCCCTTTCCTAAACCCTTTTCACTCCCTGTTATTTATTTCCTTTTCGCCTGTTCATACCTGTCCATAAAGACCGGAAGGTATCCCTTATGCCTTCCAAAAGGTCCGATTACTTTGAAAATGATAACCCTTTTATGGAAACCTTCACCTTACGGAATTACTCAATATCCAAAGAGTATGTTTTTGACCATATCCCATCCACAAAAACGTTGATCAATACCATCAATCCCCACTCATGGGTGATGGCCGACAGGGATAATGAGTTTCAATCCGCCCTCCAGGCAAGCGATATATTGCTGCCCGACGGTGTGGGCATCGTACTTACCGCCCGTCTTTTATGGCATGAGCGTTTCCCGAAGATCGCGGGTTACGACCTGCACAAAATGATCCTCACCAAGCTCAATCAGGTAGCAGGCAGGTGCTTCTATCTGGGCGCGTCTCCACAAGTCCTCTATCGCATCCGGCAAAAGCTGCGGGAAGAATATCCCAATATCGAGGTCGGCACCTATACACCTCCCTATAGGGAAACTTTTTCCAGGGAAGAAAGTCTCCAGATGGTAGAAGCTATCAACCAGTTCAAGCCGGATGTGCTGTTCGTGGGCATGACGGCTCCCAAGCAGGAGAAATGGCTGTATCAATATAAGTCGATGATACAGGCCAATGTAATGTGCGCCATCGGCGGCGCCTTTGATTTCTATGCAGAGACAAAACCCCGGGCGCCGCAATGGATGATACAACATGGTCTGGAGTGGCTCCACAGACTGATGCAGGAGCCAAAGAGGATGTGGAAAAGGAACCTGGTATCCACTCCCAGCTTTATTTTCAAAATGCTGATGCTAAAATGCAGACAAAAAATAAAGCTCTTTACACTGATAGCGATTCTTTTTACAGTCTCTTGCACCAGTTCGAAAAAGGTAGCCTATCTGCAGGATGCCGCATGGTACAATCGCCAAAAGATCTCCGGGGCTTATCTGATAAAGATCGGGATCGACGATGTATTGTCCATCGTCGTCAGCAGCAAGGACACGGTGCTGACCAAACCTTTTAACAGAAGCCCGGGAGGACAGGGGTTTCTTGTCGACGCCGGCGGCAACATCGATTATCCTGTTTTTGGACAAATAAAGGCGGCCGGATCGACCACCACCGCCCTGGCAGACTCGATCAAGGCCAGGTTGATAAGCGGTGGACATATAAAAGACCCCATCGTAGCCGTCAAATTGCTCAATTTTAAGATCTCTGTCATGGGTGAGGTTAACAGACCCGGGGTATTCCCGATCCCTTCTGAAAGAGTCACTATTCTGGAAGCCATTACCATGGCGGGGGATATGACGGTTTATGGAAGGAGGGACAAGGTGCTCATTGTCCGGGAAGAGGATGGACAACGGGACATGTATTATCTCGATGTCAACTCGACAGCATTGTTCAACTCTCCTTATTACTACCTCAAGCAGAATGATCTGGTCTATGTGGAGCCCAACCGGGCCAAGGCAGCGCAAAGCGAATATGATCCCAGGCTGCCGGTGATCCTGACGGGCGCAAGTGTCCTTACCTCTCTTGTATCCTTAATTATATTGATTGCCAAATAATATGAACAGTAATTTCCGGCTGGAAAAAAACAAGACGGAAGATTTCCGTCTCCGTAACCTGGTAGAACAACTGGTCCATCTCTGGTACTGGTTCGTCGCGGCTGTCCTCCTGGCGCTGGGTATAGGATATATCCTGTTGAAGGTGACACCGGCTGCCTATAAACTAAGCGCTGTTATCATGGTGGATAGCCGTAACAAAATGACTGGGATGAACTCAGGCCCATCCACGCTGCTCGACCCCAGCATGCTGCCGGACAACAATAACAATGCGGAAAAAACGGTACAGGTGTTGCGGTCCGCCAGGCTCATCCGCGACGTTGTCCGACGTCTGAAACTCAACCAGTCTTACTCGGTCAAGGCCGGCCTCAGACGCAGGGAGCTTTATAGTCTCTCCCCTATTACAATCGACCTCTGGGGTAAAGACCTCCCCGCGTCGGACTTTCTTGTCAGCCCCCTGAACAATCATGCCTGCAAAATATCCGATGTGAGCATCGGAGGGGACAATATCTCTTTCTCGAGGACGGCATCATTCGGAGATACGCTTACGACACCCATGGGCACCATGGTGATCAATAAGTCCGACGCCCCCGATGCAGCAACGTTCGCGGACCCTGTCATGGTGATCAGGTCGGACGCGGACTCCATCGCCGCGCTCTACAGAGATCGTATCAGCGTGGAGGTAGACGATGAAAAAGCGGAAGTAGTGAGGATATCGCTGATCGAGAACAATTACAAAAAGACGGAGGACTTTATCAATATGCTGATAGCCGTCTACAACGAGTATACCCTGGCGGACAAGAACAAGGCAGCCGAAAATACGGCCAACTTTATCAAGGAAAGGGTGGCTCTCATCGGTCTGGAGTTGGGCGACGTGGATAAGGAGATCGAGCAATTTAAAAAATCCAATAACCTCACCAATATCGAGGGTGAGGCGAAACTGTATCTCACCAATGAAAGCCAGTTCCGTTCAAGCGCAACAGATCTTGCTACCCAGGCGGGACTGGCGGATCATATGGTCGCCTTTCTTTCAGACCCCAGGAACAGGAATGAATTGCTGCCCGCCAACAGCGGCGCCGCCGACAATGGTCTTGGTCAGTTAGTGCTTTCCTATAACCAGACGCTGGCAAGCCGGAACAAACTAATAGAGAATTCAAGCTCCGAAAGCCAGGCCGTCAAAGATCTGAATGCCTCTCTGGCCACCGCCAGAACAACGCTGATAAAGTCATTCGAGAACCTGAAATATTCCCTATGGTCACAGATGAAAGGGCTCAAGGCGCAACAGCAGAGCGTATCGGGGCATTTAAAACAGCTGCCCGAACAGGAGCGGGGGTTACAAAGTATTTCAAGACAACAGCAGATAAAAGAGCAGCTGTACCTGTACCTTCTTCAAAAACGAGAAGAAAACGCCCTCAACCTTGCCCTCACCACCTCCAACATCCGGGTGATCGACTACGCCGAGGGAAGCCGGAAACCCGTCAGCCCCAATAAAATGCGTATCATGTCGATGGCCTTTGTCATAGGGCTTGTGTTTCCCGCAGGCTTTATTTATCTCCTGCAGCAATTGAATACCCGTGTAAGAGGTAAAAAAGATATCGAGACACATACCTCCATTCCTATCATCGGTCAGATCCCGCAGGGTGACAAATCCCGATCGGCAGAGGTCGTCACGCAAGATCCGGGCAAGGATGATATATCGGAAGCTTTTCGTATCGTCCGGTCCAACCTCCGTTTTGTCCTGCCGTCCGCATCAGAGAAGGTCATGATGATCACCTCCACACAGAGCGGAGAAGGCAAGACCTTTATATCTTTTAACCTGGCCATTTCTCTTGCGCTTGCCAATAAACGGGTGATCCTAGTCAATACGGACATACGAAAGAAAAGCAGTTCGCCCGGCGCCTTCAACAGCGGGCACAGCGGCCTCACCAATTATCTTTCCGGCAGCGAGACGGACCCTGAACAGATCATCGTCAAAGGGAGGCTGCATCCCAATCTGGATGTCATCAGCTCGGGAGCTATTCCGCCCAATCCGGCAGAGCTGTTGATGAACGATCGGCTGGATCGTCTGATCGAAACGCTCAAAAAGGACTATGACTATATCATCCTCGACAATGTTCCCATGCGGCAGGTGGCCGACGCGACCATTGTAAGCAGGGTGATCGACCTCACTATCTATGTCATCAGGGAAGGAGTCCTGGACCGTCGCATGCTGCCTGAGATCCAAAAGTATCATCAAACCGCAAGGCTCAAGAATATGGTCATATTGTTGAATGGCTGCAGCCAGGGCAAATGGAGCTATGGATATGGTTACGGTTATGGTTATGGGTATGGGTACGGATCGTAAACCTCAAATCACAAAAACTATTCTCAATGAAAAATTTTCTGCTTATCTCTGTATTATTGTCCTATTCGGCCGTCTGGGGGCAGAAGCGGGTAGATACCCTCGTATACCCAAATGAAAAGGTCATCGTGGAGACGGACAGCACCAGCACCAGGCTGCCGGGCGGACGGATCATGTTCAATTCCTTTTGGGACAACTGGTTTGTCTCCGCGGGCGCCGGTGGTCAGGTTTTCTTCGGAAATGAAGACGACCTAAAACCCCTGGGCAAACGTATCACCGCCACCTACGAAGGAGCCGTCGGCAAATGGATACATCCCGTCTTCGGACTCCGCGCCAAACTGGGAGGCGGAGTAGTAAAAGGGTATTCTACGGGTAAGCTTCCCAGTATAGGGCATAGCCTTATCGTAGGCAACCCGGATGCAGACGGGATATACACCCAACGATGGCACCATCTGTATATAGAAGGGGATGTGTTAGTAGATCTGGGCAATGCCATCGGGGGATACAAACAGGACAGGCTTTATTCTCCTATCGTCTTTATCGGGGCAGGCGCGGCCTTTGTGCAAAACCAGCCAAAACATGATGGGGACAGGAGCGCCATGTTCACCTTTGGAGTTATCAATAAGTTCCGGCTGACAAAACAATTTGACGCCAACCTGGAAATAAAGAACGCGATGGTCGACCACACCTATGATAGGGAGGAATCGCAGAAAAACTATGAATCTTTTTTAGCCGTGACGGCAGGCATCACCTATCATTTTGGGCAGGGCAACAATTGGGGTTTCAACAAAGGGGCCGGCGCCCAGGTGGTCGTTCAACGTACAGTAACGCATATACCCACGATACCCGTCAGGGAAAAAATTACAGACACGGTCATCAGACAGGAGACGGTGCGGGAGGTGACAGTTGAAAGAAAACTGGTCCTTACCCACCCAATGGCTATTTTCTTTGAGCTGGACAAAGCGGACATTTCCGACAGGGCTAAGGTCAACCTGGCTTTTGTAGCGGATATCATCAAGTCCGGCAAGGGCGCCAAATTCAGACTAATAGGCTCTGCCGATAAAAAGACAGCTACCCCGGCACACAACCAGGCGCTTAGTGTCAGGCGCTGTAATGCCGTCCGGGACTATCTCGTAAAAGTGCTCGTTGTCGACCCCGATCAGTTGATCATAGACCCCATCGGAGGTATCGACAGGTTCAAGCCCGCCATGGTGAACAGGGCAGTCATTATCAGTCAGGAGTAAAGCGGAGGGTTCTATGGATGTCACCATTTCCAGGGTACAGAAGAGCCTGTTGAATGCAAGGGTCAATCTTCTGTTCTATATCGTCACGCTGGCCTTGTCCTACTTTTCCAGGAGGGTCTTTCTCCAGTCCCTGGGCGCTCAGTTCGTGGGGTTCACAGGCACGGTCGGCAACTTTCTTGGTTTCCTCAACCTGGCGGAGATGGGGACGGCTATGGCTGTGAGCTTTGCCCTCTACAAACCTTTACTGGCAAAAGACAAACAACAGATAGCAGAGATCGTCACTCTTACAGGCTATCTCTACAGACGTATCGGTATCATTATGACAGCCGCAGGGATCGTATGCTCCTTTTTCCTGCCTCTCATCTTTCCTCGCCCCGGGTTCCCCATGAGCGTCGTCTTTTTTGCCTGGTATGCCTTTCTTACCTCCTCCGTGCTGAGTTATTATCTCAATTATGGACAAGTGCTTCTGGATGCGGATCAACGCAATTACATCGTGACGGCATGGTTGCAGACGGTCACGATCATAAAAGTGGTGATCCAGATGCTCGTGCTCAGCCGTCTTGGCGGCGGCTATTATACCTGGATAGCTATCGAGCTGCTGGCAGGCATCATGCAAAGCATACTGTTACGCCGAAAAGTGCGACAAGCATACCCATACCTCCAAACACTCAAAACTGGCAAAGCCTCACTCCGGCAATACCCGCAGATCACCCGTTCCATAAAACAATTATCCATACATAAGATCTCGGAGTTCGCCCTCGTCTCGACAAAAGAATTCTTTATATACCTGTTCGGCTCTTTGACTATCGTAGCCTATTATGGCAATTATGTCATTATCCTGACAAGGTTTAACCAGCTGCTGCTGGCTATGTTGACCAGCATGCAGGCGGCCGTAGGTCACCTGATCGCGGAGAAAAATACAAATAAGACGATGGAGGTCTTCTGGGAGATCCTCTCTCTGCGTTATTTCACCAGCGGAGTATTCATGTTTGCCGTCTACCAGCTGATAGACCCCTTCATCGTGCTTTGGCTGGGGCGTGACTATCTGTTAAGCAAGGGCGTCCTCTTTTTAATGCTATGCAACGGATTTATCGTGCAGACCAGGGACATTGTCCTCAACTTTGTCCAGGGATACGGGCTCTTCGATGACCTGGGCGCCCCTGCCGTCGAGGCGGGGCTGAACCTGGGGCTTTCCTTTCTCTTCGGGTATTTTTATGGTATACACGGCGTGCTGATCGGATCGTTTATCAGCATCTTCTCGATAGCATTTATCTGGAAACCCATCTATCTTTTCCGGAGAGGGTTCAGACAGCCAGTGAGTCTGTACTGGCGCGAGCTGTCCAAGTATCTTGTCTTGTTATTCGCCTCCTGGTATGCCGGCGGTGTGATCGTCAGCCGCCTGCGTTTTATCGACCCCTACAGGAACTATTCCCATTGGATATCCTGGTCGTTACTGGTCATAACTATTTACAGTACGATGTTGTTCGCTATGATGTACCCGCTCAAGGGTATGCGCCGGCTCATAAAAAGGCTAAAAAAAAGATATATCCATAAAGTATGACCATCGTGTATTGCATATCCTCCCTGGTCCCTCCCGGCGGCATGCAGCGGACACTTACGGTAAAGGCCAACTACCTGGCTGATGTTGCAGGACATTCGGTACATATTGTAATAAGGTCCCATGGCACATCTCACTTCCCCCTGTCCCCCCATATACAAGTCCATTATATAAAAAAAGACTACAGATCATCCCTCACCAGGCTCCTTTTCAGCATCCGGCCGGATATCACCGTCAGTCTGTACGGAGAAGAGGCCAGGTTCCTCTATAAGATAGATGACGGCAGCAAAAAGATCCTGGAATTCCATTTTACAAGGAATCATCTGATACACCTTGTAAGAGGGCTACCCAACGTCAGGTTCCGGCGCCTGCGGCTGCAATATGTCAGGCTGCTCCAATACATGGATGAACGGTACGCTCATCATTATCACAAACTGGTACTGCTGACGGAGGCCGACCGGGCCTTGTGGGGCTATCCATCCAACGCGGTGGCAATCCCCAACCCGCTGTCCTTTATATCACCGTCCACCTCCGACCTGTCCGCAAAAAGGATACTTTCTACGGGAAGATTGATAGCCACCAAGGGGTTCGATCTGCTGATAGACGCCTTTCGCCTCGTGGCCATGAGACATCCGGACTGGCGGCTGACCATCTTTGGCGAAGGCCAGGACAGGCAATTCCTGTTGAATAAGATCCATCGCTATGGGTTGGAAGACAGAGTGGAGATCCTTCCCCCTACCACCGACATAGCGGCTGAGCTGTTGAATTGCTCTATATATGCGGTAGCCTCCCGTTACGAAGGCTTTGGTCTGGTGATCACGGAAGCCATGGAATGCGGCGTGCCCTGTGTGGCCTTTGACTGTGAATGCGGTCCCGGAGAGATCATCAATCATGGCGTGGATGGGATGCTGGTAGAGCCGCTGCACATGGAAAAGTTTGCGGCCGCTCTTCTTCACCTCATAGAGGACCCGACCCTGCGGACCCGATTGGGAAGACAGGCGAAGATCTCAGCCCGTCGTTTTGCCCGGACCGTTATCATGCAGCAGTGGGAAACACTTTTTGATTCGCTGATCGAACAAAACGCAAACGTCCATGTACGATAAATCCACGATAGGATATTATAAATGGATCTTTTTTACGGCCCTGCTGCCGTATGCGGACCGGTTCGTCCCCATTTTTCCGGATGATATCTGGGGATTCAATCTCAGTGGATTTGCCTGGATCATCATATTGCTCGTAAGTCTTTTACGCATTTTTATACATTTTCATGCCATCACGATGCCGGGATGGGTATGGCTGCCGTGGATAGTATATATATCTATCCAATGGCTGCAGGATCAAACTTTCCTGGGTCTTCAGTCCACTCTTCAATACATGGTGTTCCCGGTGGTCGGTATGGCTGCCAGCACCTACACTTACTCGGATGAGACGATGGTCCGGCTGCGGCGCTGGTTTGGTTGGTATACGGCCGTCGTCCTGGGCAGTATGCTGCTGGCGCTGGCCAACTTTGGAGATTTTGGTAAGGGTGTCGGCTCGGTAATGACGCTGGCCGTACTGGGGGCCATTCTCCTGAGCGATTACTGGCTGTATAACGATAGGCGAATGCTGTTCTATTTTTCCCTGATGGTCGCTATCCCTATCATCGCTCTTATAAGGATGGGAATAGCCATGATCTTCGCTGTCGCGATCTTTCATTTTGCCAACAGGAGCGTTACGGGAAAGGTTATCATCGGGGTCATCATATGCTGTGTTGGCATGGCCGTATTCTATTCACCCGGCTTTCAAAGAAAGACCTTTTATTCCGGGCAGGGAGACCTTGCCAGCTTTACCTTGAAAAATGATGACCTCAACACCAGCGGCCGCACCAGGATGTGGAGTCTGGCGGAAAGGGATATGAAGGACCACCCCTGGTTCGGAGCAGGCTCGAGGGCCGATCTCAGGATGCTGATCAGGTATAAGTACAAGCTGAAGGAGTTGCACAATGACTTTATCGCGGTGAGATATAACAGCGGTTGGATAGGTCTGGGTTGTCTTCTTTTTGGTTTTGTTGCGCAATTCTGGCTGCTCTACAGACTGAAGAGCAGTATCGAAGATGCTTATACGGCCCTCATCTGTTATGCGGCATTGACCATATTCATCGCATGGCTGGGTTTTATGTATACGGATAATGCCCTAAAATACTCTCCTTTTTTTGGGAATCTTCACTTCTGCCTGATCGCCATTGTATATAGCCGCATGAAAAAGCATCCGAATGAATTGACAAAATCAGTTGACAATGATCTCGATAGTTATTCCCTTATATGACAAGGCAGACCAGGTGAAAGAAACCCTCGAGTCCGTGCGTCTGCAGACATTCACGGCCTATGAGGTCATCATCGTCGACGACGGATCGACGGACGGGAGTCTGGATATTGTCGGTCATTATCTCCGCGAATGGGGAGATTTTTCCCGGAAGGTCCGGTTGTTCAGCCAGCCTAACAGGGGTGTCTCGGCCGCACGCAACAAGGGCATACAAGAGAGTCTGTTTGACTGGATCGCATTTCTAGATGCCGATGATACCTGGCTGCCGGAATACCTGCAGTACCAGTATGAGCTCTCGTTGAAATATCCCTTTTGTGAGGTGCTGGCCGCGGCCTATACCGTTCGTTACAACGCCGGCAAGATCGTACCTGTCAAATCATCGAGACTCCCATTCGATCATGAAGACGGGGTTTTAGACAACTATTTTGAGGTAGCCGCTTGTTCCTATCCCCCTTTATCCAGTCTCGTGACCATTGTCCGGAAAAGTGCTATGCAGGCCGTGGGAGGCTTTCCCGAAGGTATTTCCACAGGAGAAGACCTGCTCACCTGGGCCAGGCTGGCCGTCAATTGCAAAATAGCCTACAACAAAAAAAGGCTGGCCCTGTATGACCGGGATGTCAGCCGGCGTAATCACGATCAACGATCCCGTATGCCTGCCCGGGAGGATAGGGTCGGCGGCTATCTCGAAGACCTTTTTCGCCGGCACATGGATATACGGGGGCTGAAACAGTATGTGGGCGCATGGTACAAGATGCGGACCAGGATTTATTTATCCCATTCCATGAGAAGAGAGGCCCTGATGGAATGGCGGAAGCTGGTGCGGTTCAGTCCCGTCAATTATAAAACCTGGCTCTATCTCATCCTGCTTATCAGCCCTGTAAAGATCTTACAATGAGAGTAGTCATTACACATACGGACCTTCGCCTCTACTGGCCGTCCAGGATACTGGCGTTGCAGCAGGCATTGGAGAGCAGGGGGGATGAACTCTACACGATAGAAATTGCCGGAACAGGCAGTCACTACGCATTTCATGACCACGCATCGACGGGTATAAAACACTGGATATGTCTCTTCCCCCATACCAGGATGGAAGACATTTCACCCGCGCGAGCCTTTATAAGACTGCAAAAAAAACTGGATGAAGTGGCCCCGGATATCATCATGGCCGGCGCCATCGCCTATCCTTCCGGTGCGGCAGCTGTATACTGGGCCAAGAAAAACCATCGTCCCGTCGTCATTTTTGATGATATCCGGCCGGAAAATGTCCCGCGCAATACCCTGGTAAACTATATAAAAAAATTGATCTATGCCCAGGTGGATGCGGTGCTGTGTCCCGCGCCTCCCTGGACGGCAGCCTTTCAATATTGGGACTTCCGTCCTCAGCAGATCTTCTTTGGGGTAAATGTGGTGGACAATGCGTTCTGGAGCAAATGCGACGCACAGACACCACCCCCAGATGGAATGGCCGAATGGCCTGATCCATTCTTTCTTGTCGTATCCAGACAAATACCTGCCAAGAATCTCCTCTTCCTGCTGGAAGTGTATGAAATGTATCAAAGGACAGCCGGCCGGCGCTGTCTGCCATTGGTCATCGTCGGCGAAGGGCCTCAACGAAAAATCATCGAACATTTCGTCAGGGACAAAGGATTGGAGCATGTACACCTGTTCCCTTTTGTCAGCCCTGAGAAACTACGGGTTTTTTATCATCATGCGGCAGCGTTGGTATTGCCCAGCATATTGGAGACGTGGGGACTGGTAGTCAATGAGGCGATGGCGGCCGGGCTGCCGGTACTGGTAAGCAAGACTTGCGGCTGTGCCTCCGTACTGGTGCAGGAGAATATCAACGGGTATACATTCTATCCCGACAGACCGGATCAGTTGCTGGCGGCAATGTTATTCCACACGAATAAGAGCAACGTGGAGCGGGCAGCCATGGCGAGGGCCTCCAAACGTATTATCCAGCCATGGGGGCTCGATCAGTTTGTAAAAGGAAGTATGCACGCCCTGGATTATGCCCTCGCCAACAGAAAGACATGCCGGTCACTGCGTGCCCGGTGGGTTCTCAGAAGTTGGAAGGGGAGATACAGACCCATATAAAAAGACCTCCATGAAAATACTTATTGCACATAACGATTACGGCAGGCCCAGCGGGGAGGAAGCCGTGGTGGATCATATGGACCTGATGATGCGGTCGCATGGCCATCAGACATGTTTTTACAGACCAAGCACCGCTCGACATCGCAGTGGGCTGGTCAATAAGGTCCGTGTATTTTTCTCCGGCATATATTCTCTCCGGGGTATCCGGACTATAAAAAAGACACTACACAAGGAACGGCCCGATATTATCAACGTACACAACCTTTATCCTTTTATCTCTCCCGCAGCATTATTTACCTGCAAATCGGCCGGCATTCCCATTGTCATGACGGTGCATAATTACAGGCTGGTATGTCCCACAGGTCTTTTTCTGCGGGACGGGCGTCCCTGCGAGCGCTGTCTCCGCCGGGGCGATGAATGGGGTTGTGTCCGCTATAATTGTGAAAAAAATTTCTTCAAATCGGTGGGGTATGCATTGAGAGGATATGTAGCCCGAATGACAGGGGCTTATCAAAAAAATGTGGACAGGTATGTGTGCCTGACGTCCTTTCAGAAAAAGAAATTGATAGAAGCCGGCTTCACCGCAGAAAAGATCAGGGTCATCCCCAACAGTATATCTGTTACGCCATCCTGGTCATCCATGCCAGGCAAATACATCGCCTACGTGGGTCGGTTAAGCCAGGAGAAGGGTTGGGACATGCTGGTGGAGATCGCCAGGCAGCGCCCTGACCTGTACATCGAAGCAGCAGGGTTTAACAACTCTCCGGTCACGGATCTTCCCTCTAACATCCGCCTTCGTGGGCATCTCAACGCCGATCAGCTCGCCGGCTTCTACCGGCACGCCAGGTTCCTTGTCATCCCCAGCAGATGTTATGAAGGGTTCCCCCTTGTCGCCCTGGAAGCGATGGCCATGGGGAAGACCGTCGTCGCACCTGACCATGGAGGGTTCACCGATATCCTTGGCAAAGGACCCGATGCCGTCGGACTCCTGTTCCGGCCCAGCGACCTTACGGATCTGGAAGCTGTTGTCCTACGGCTATGGCATGATGAAAAACTGGTTCAACACCTTGGAAAAAGATGTTTTGAAAAAATAAAGACCTCCTATTCATCAGAGATAGTTTACCAGCAATGGGAACACCTGTTCCTGGAACTATTGCAAACCCAAAAGAACTGATATGTACAAGACAAACAATTTCGACCTTATCCGGCTCCTCGCCGCCCTTCAAGTCCTGCTAGGTCATGCCTGGCTTGTCGGATTTTTTAAAGAGAACTGGTTATACAATATCATCTGGTTCATACCGGGCGTACCCATATTCTTTGGCATGAGCGGTTTTCTCCTGTTATGGTCGTTGCAGCGCAACCCGACCCTAATGTCCTATTTTAAAAATCGTTTTCTCCGTCTGTTCCCTGCCCTATGGGCAACGATGTTGCTGACCGCCCTGATCCTCCTGGGGTTTCGGGTACTGACCATTCATACATTGTTCGATCCAAGCGCTATGATGTATTTTGCCGGCAGGTGCACCGTCATATTCTCGTTTGTACCTGCTGTCATAAAAGGCTTTGCACAAGGCAACCCCAACGGGTCATTATGGACCATCGGGGTAGAGCTTCAATTCTATCTGTTGCTGCCACTTTTATATCTCCTGATCCGGCGCAGCACCCTTTTTGTCCAAAACCTCTTCCTGGTGTCCGTTGGACTGATCTCCTGGTGGGTCGACAGACATGATCCTGATCCACCCTTTAATGTCAGTAGCCTCAATGGATATCTGCAGATCCTTGTCAGCGAGGTCAGGATCTTTTATTATTTATTCTTTTTTGTCATTGGAATGCTGTTCTATCTGAACTACCACTATCTCAAAGGGCTGCTCGAAAGACGCTTTCTCATACACTTGATCCTTTACGCCGTCATCTGTCTCCTATCCTATCGATACACGGATATCTCCAAGGTCGACCGCTACGCTCCCGACCCCCTGTCATTACTACGACATATCTTTCTCATGCTGATGGTCTTTTCCGCCGCCTTTTCAAATACGGGGTTGTCGGAGAGATGGTTAAAAGGCAATGATTATTCTTATGGCATTTATCTCACCCATCTTCTTATCATAAATACATTCTACCAGCTCAACATGTTCAGCGGCGTCTTGAACTTTTTTCTCTCGGCGCTGGTGACGGGAATATTAGCCTTTCTTTCCTGGCATTTTATAGAAAAGAAAGCGCTGGAGCTAAAGAAGCAGAAGTTTATCATAAAACGTATCCGAAAAATACCCGTATGAAAAAAGTAAAACATTTCCTGGCCAGGGTCGTTGTCAAAACGGTCCAAACGCTGCATCATTCCTATGCGCGGATCCACCTGTATAAGTTAAAAGGCGAGTTCGGGCACATTGGTGTCAATGCCTTTATTGAAGACCCCTCCAACGTCATGAACCCTCAGTGTATCTCCATTGGCGATAATTTCACGGCGCGGGCCGGTCTGAAGTTGAGGGCTTACACCTCATGGGAGGGTACAGTGTTTGACCCGGTGCTCTCGATAGGCAACAATGTACATCTGGCCACAGACTGTACGATCAATTGCACCCACCGGATCGAGATCCATGACAATACGGCCATCGGCGCAAGCTCGAAATTGATGGACCATGCCCATGGGTTGCCAGGCTATGAGGACCTGGGAACACTGGTGATGAAAAGGGTGCTGACCTCCAAGGGCAGCGTCGTCATCAGGGAGAATGTGATGATCGGCGCCGGAGTAGTGGTCCTGGCTGGTGTTGAAATAGGCGAGAACTCCATCATCGGCTCCAACTCGGTGGTCACACGGTCCATCCCTCCCAACAGTATCGCTGCCGGTATCCCCGCACGGGTGTTGAAGACGATCTCTTTACCCGGAAAACTTCCGGCATGAGCGTATCCGTCGTCATACCCGCCTATAATGGCAGCGCGTACATCGAGCAGGCGATCCTGTCCGTGCTGGGGCAGCAACGATGTCCCGACGAGATCCTTATTTATGACGACAATTCTACCGACGATACCCTGGATATTTGCCGGCGGTATAAAGACCACGTATCTGTGTTCTCCGATCCATCCGGTCCTTCAGGCTTTGTGGGTGGCTGGAACAAGGCTATTGCCAGGGCCGGCGGCGATTATATCAGCATCCTGCATCAGGATGATCTATTAGAGCCCGGATTTATCCGGATTGGAATGGCGGCGCTGGAAAGAAACCCCGATATACGGCATCTGTTCTGCATCTGCAGCTATATAGACGACCGTGGGCGATCTGTCGGTGAGTCCTACCTTTCAGACAATGCATCGGAAGTAAGACTCACCGGCAAAGAATACATCCGTATCTATCAGCAGCTGGGCAGCCCCCACATCCATCGATGTCCGGGGGTCATCACTCATAGAAGCATCTTTGATCAATGCCGGTACGAGCCGGCAGCAGGTCATATCGCGGACGACGATTTTTTTTACAGAGTAGGCATGTATACGGACGTGATGGGTATCCTTCAGCCTCTGGCGGCATTCCGGGTCCATGACAGGTCGGTCACGGGGGGCCTGCAGGACGCCGAACTGGCAGGGAAATTGATGGATGATTATATTTATCAATGCCGGCAATGGAAGGGCCACCCCTTCCTGGACGAACCGACCTATAGTTATTTTCTAAAAAAGGCCGGCAAATATATCCGAAGGTTTATCGGGTATGGCATCAGACGCCGGAATGCCGGCATGATCGCCCAGGGGATCAAACGATGGAATACGCTGCGATCGCTAAGGAGACATCTTGAATGACATCCCGCTGAAATTAAACCCGCCTTTATCAGCTACTACTTTCAGCTGTTGCCGGCCGGCCGCTAACCGGATGTTCTTTACTATCACTGTGCTGTCAGCAGCGATATTCGCGGCCACCAGGTTGTCATTGCACAATAATGTAAACATTCCCGTATTCCCGCCGGAGGCCATCACAAAGGTGATATCATATGCTCCGGGCGTCACCACATCGACGGTATATTGAAGCCATTCCCCATCCTCGATACTAAACACGTCATACCCAAGCGAATCCGCCTGGATATCCACACCATCATTCCGGTATGCATGCCCTTTGTTACCCGCCGTCCGCACAGGAGGAGAAACATAATGATAGCTGCAGGTGTCATTGTCCTTATAGGCATACCCCTGCCTGCCGAGATCGTAATCGACAGCCTCCACAACAGACCCATTGCTTATACGATGCTCTTTGAAAGGCATCGTCCCGGACGATCTTACCTGTCTGAACATGGCGTCGATGACATCCTTATGATAAATATTATTTTGGATCTTTATATTTTCCAGCCATTCATTCAGGGCTCTCTGCGCTTCTTCGGGAGAAGGTTTGCGTCCATTGTTCAACCAGTAATCCAGCAACATCTGATACGAAGATGTCACTTTTATCTCCAGGGGATTATTGATCCCCATTTTTTTTAATTGCCACCAGCACCATCCTATATTATGTGTTTCTACCAATTGGATAGCTTGCGTAAACCAGGTATTCGAATTCTCACCGGATTCCCCCAGCCAGAGAGGGACATTGTATCTATCCCGCCAGTTAAGGAAATTTTGAATGCTGGCTTCGGTATTGAAGTTGCCGTATTTATGAAAGCTAAGTACCATATTGCTGTCCCACAAGGGGAAAATGCCATTATAGTTGTTCCCGAAACCGTTGCCTTCAATAATGATGATGTGTTTCTTATCCACTTCCCGAATGGCGGCCGTGATCTGTGTCATTAATGTCCGCAGGGGTCTATTGTTCTTTTCCTTTGTGCCGCGGGTATCCTGGGGATCGTCAAAACCCCAGTTCGGCTCGTTTATGATATCATAGCCGCCGATGGCGGGTTCATCGGCATAGCGCTGTGCCAGCTTTCGCCACAACGCAATCACCTTCTTCCGGTTGGCTTCGCTATCCCATAGGGAAGGTTTGGCGGGATCACGATCCGATATATTCAGATCATTACCTTGTCCGCCGGGTGCGGCATGCAGGTCCAGGATAAGATACATATGGTGTGCTTTACACCAGGCCAGCAGGCTGTCTGTCATCTCAAACCCTTTTTGCAGCCAGGTATTCCTGTCCGCAACAGGCTCGGCCTCTATGGGCAGCGTGTACAGCCCATAGTGCATAGGCAGCCGGACGGAATTAAAACCCCAGGCGGCCAGAGAGTCGATATCCGTCTTTGTCGTGTGGAATCTTAACCAGTCGTCATAAAACCGGGAGGTCCTCTCCTCTCCGACGAGCTCAGCAATCTTTTGTCTTATATGATACTGCTGCCCGATGCCGCCGACGCGAAACATGTACCCTTCCTGTAACATCCATCCGCCAAACCCCATACCCCTCAGGATAAATGTCTTTCCGCTGCCGTCGACGATCACTTTGCCTTTTGCTTTTAACCACCCATTGCCCTGACCGAAAGTGAGTGTAGAACATAATACCATCGCTGTTGCTAAACCCAATACTGACATACATTTTTTCACGGTGAAATATTTTAATGCTGTAATTGCCCGTTCCCCGACCGGCTTTGTTCGGAACTACCGATGGTCGCTAAAAAATCAAATAAGCTAAGGTCCCCTTCTAACGATAGTTTTTTACGCAACCTGTACCTGCTGCTCTCCACTCCCCTGATAGAAAGATTCAGCAGGTCGGCTATTGCCTTGGTGGATAAATTCAGCCTGAGATAGGCACAGAGCTTAAGGTCTGCTGCCGTCAGCTGTGGATAAAGCTCCTTTAATATTTTTAAGAAATCATTGTTGGACTTATCAAAGTACTGAGAGAACCTCTCCCAATCGTCAATGCTCTCCAGCTGCTCATTGATAATCTTGATGATCCTGCGGACATTCTTTGTCCTTTTATCCGGCTCCTGCTCCTCTTGGATGATGAGTATCTCGTCCTTGATCTTATTCAGAAGCTCACGTTTCTGCAGGAGGTTCATGGTATTGGAGGCCAGCTGCGCGTTGTTGTGTTCTACCTCGGCCTCCAGCTTTATATTCTTCAGACGAATGATCTCCTTTTCATTTTTCTCGATCTCCAGCTGATGCTGGTATTGCTGGCGCCGCTGCTCTTCCTCGAAACGCTCCCGCTGCTTTTTTAGCCTGCCCACATGCTGGACAAGGTACTTTTTCTGCTGCCGTTTGTAAAAGAAATAGATGATGGCAATGATCAGCGCGGCATAGACCAGGTAGGCAAATAAGGTTTCATACCAGGGTGGTAAAATAGTAAAGGTAACCCGGCTCATGGAGGATTGGCGCCCGGTATTGTTCCTTGCCATTACCTCGAACTCATAGTTTCCCGCGGGCAGATTTGTATAAGTCCTTTCCGTCTTTTTTGACCACTGGGACCATTCTCTTTCGTAACCCTTCAACCTGCAACTGTATTCCACAACGCCTCCGAAATAAGGTGATGAGAACTCCACATGGATCGAGTTCCATTTATGAATGATATTTCTTTTTAGGTCGTAGACATCTCCGGCGGCAGCCGTATCTTTTCCATAGAAATATCCCCCAAAAAGGGTACTGTCCCTTTTATGATACGCCGTAACGGACCGCAGCAATACCCGCAGGCTATGGTCCCTGCCCGACTGTCTGTATCGCTCATAATCGATGTGATAAAAACCCGTTTCGCTGGCGATGAGGACGTTGTTCTTGTCGATGGGATAAATAAATTCTTCGTCGTTCCCCAGCACGCGGTTGTTGATCTCGGGAAAACGAATGATAACAGGATTTTTAGAAGATGAGAAGTCCACTACTCCCGGCTTTTTGTCCTCTATGAACCAGATATTACCCTGGTTGTCTTCCCTGAGATAGGAAATGGTAGCAGGACCGAATATTTTATTAAAAAAGGTTGAGGGGCTAAAATCACGTATGGACCGGTCATATTCATATATTCCCTTTCTTGTCACCAGCACGATCTTGTCATGGATCCTGAACAGGTGGTTATGCCCGGCGGACAGGAAATTTCGTTTATCAGCATATGGCCGGCTCAACGGTCTGCCGCTGTCGTTAAAATCGATCTTATACAAACCCTGGTAAGGATGGGCGACCCATATGTCGTCCCCCATGACGACTATGTTCCTGGCCGACTCAAAAAATGCATGGGATTTGGGGTTAATAAATTTTCCTCCCTGGTAATAGTATATGTGCACCCCATTGTAGGCTCCCGCGATGACCCTGGGACTCGGCTGCTGAGCCGTCAGGGATTGAAAGGACCAGAAGCCAGTGGAAGAATCAATGGGCGCGCTGGTATTGTCCCTGATAAGAAAAGCCCCATCGTTCTTTCCCATTAGTAGCTGATCGTTGACGATGGAAAGCCCCCATACAAGACCGTTGCTGCTCCTGACAGGACTAAAGTCTTCTTTTATACCATGGAAGTTATTGTCAGATGGGATAGGAACACTGTACAGACCAAGAGCTGTCCCTACATATAGCCTGTCGCCGTACAGGGAGGCTGAGTAGCCGGGCCCCTTGTTGTCGTGACTGGGAATGATATGGTTGATGGGGCTGTTGTACACCACCATGTCTATCCCGTTGTTCAAACCCAGCCAGATATTTTTCTCTTTATCTGAAAAAACGGCATTGACCGCGTTGGATTGAAGCCCCTCCTCCTTCGTCATATGCTGTACTATTTCACCCCGTGTATTGATGATATAATATCCGCCCAATCGGGTGGCAATGACGATCCGGGCCGTATCGATATTATAAACGGACTGTATCAGCTGCTGTCCCATGGCTGTCAGGGAGGGAGTTTCCAGCCGACGGATGTTCCCGTCCCGGATGGTATAGCATCCCGACTTCAACGTAGCCATAAAAGTGCCCTGCTCTCCAAGATCGCCCACGGCCCTCATGGCGACCTTGTCCTTTGTAAAATCATAGGGCGAAGCAAGCGGCATCCATTGATCATTCTTAAAAACCATCAAACCTTTATCGTATTCCTGTGCGATCAGCATCTGTTTGCTGGCGCCGATAAATGCCCAGTTAATACTTTTATAGGCAATGATCTTGCCCTCATGCCATCTGAATATCCTTTTGTTGGATTGGAAAAAAACGTCATTTCCCCACCGTACGATACGCCATACGTCGGTGAACTCCGTTTCACCGGGAGGGATCAGGGGTTTTAAAGACCGGTAGGTCAATACACCCTTTTCATCAAAAAAGAAATAGCCTATCTCCTGCTGTCCTCCGACGTAGATCCTGCCATCCTTCACGGCCAGGCTCCTGACGATACAGCCGTTGGGCAATGGATAGGTCTTCCAATAAGTGCCATCAAAGACCAGCAGACCATCATCATTGGCAAAGTAAAGCAAGCCTCGTTGGTCCTGATCGATGGCCCTGTTCTGATTGCCGGATTCATAGATCTTCTTGGAAAAATTAATGATGTCCGGTATCAGGATACCATTCTGAGCAAGCACATGTACGGTGGAAAATAGCGTAAATAGTATGGTCGATAGTCTTTTCTTCATGCCGAATGAACAAAATTGCAGCTATTTATATATCGCAATTTTATGCGTTCTTATAAGGTACGGAATATCTTTTAATTCAGCTCCAGTGGTATCCGGAAAACGGATCTTCTGAAAAATATAATCCGTTTTCCGGAAAGATCTAATATCTGTCCTTCGGACAACGAACCTCCGGTCCGTTCTGGTAAAGTGTATGAGCTTTGACGTTTGTAATGGCATATGGCAATCGATACAACTGGAATTCGCCAGTTTAACACCTGTATGCTTTACTTCCGCATGACAATCCATGCACCTGGCAATAAACACTTCCATCCGGATATTTTCGGATGCATGCGGGTCGTGACAGGTGGTGCAGGTCATGTTTGTCCTTTGGTAACAACGACTTGTCTGCAGCAATTGCACCTGTTTGCCGTGTACGTCGGGATCCCGCCTGCCGGCGCCAAAATCCGGGAAAAAAAAATGTGACAGGGTATCCCCGGGAACAAAATCGAACAGGGTTCTTCGTACCTCCTGATCATTGCCGGAATGGCAGACGGCGCAGATATCCAGTTGCTGTTGTCGTGTCAGGGTTTTGATGGATACCATATACCTGGCTGTCTTTACCAAAGGGTTATCCTGGTGGAATTGTACATGCTGTTGCGCGGGTCCATGACATCGCTGGCAGCCGATGCCATATACGATGGAACTTTTATCCAGGTGTTCAGTGACGGACAAGGGGCCTGACTGCACTACTTCTTTTTTGATATAGGAAGCGTGACATTCAAAGCAACGGCTGACGATCACGCGGTCAAAACGGGCATGTTGCGGGCTGAAGCCGGGGCTGTTGGCCCAGGTATGCGTGCCGGTGAACCAGCTCAGGGGCAATTGGTGCAAGACGCTGTCTTTCCAGTAACCGTACGTCTGCGCTTTTTCACCGGATCCAAACGCGATGTCAAGACGGGCTGAAAAGGTGTTTACGCCCTGCTTGAAATGATATTGATAAAGACCGTCTTTATCTTTTTGCACGCGTATATAGGATGAGTCCAAAAAATAAAACTGGTCGCGCAAGGACGCGACCAGTTTTTCAAGTGTAGCAGCACCCACTGCGGATGAGGTATTATAATGAACAGTATGCATATATGACCCGGCTGTCTGCCGGTGGCAATTGATACAGGTTTTTTCCATTGCGTATCCTTCACCCCTGGGGTCTTCGTTCTCCTGGTGTCCGGTATGAACGCACCTGGAAAGAAGCATAGTTCCGATGATGAGCAAGCTCATCACAACCCAGATATTAAGACCTCGCATAGTTATTTCCATCCATCGTTTTGCTGAAGTTGGGTGTTGTTTAGCTCAGTTTGCGGAATGGGGAACATTTCATTTCTACCGGCAATAAATCCCCGGGGAGCTAGTACGGTGGCAGCCTTGCCCCAGCGTACCAGGTCGGGCCAGCGCAACCCTTCACCTGCAAGCTCGAGTCTTCTTTCTGTTTCGATATTGTCCTGTGTGACGGCTACGGGGCCCAATCCTACACGGGCTCTTACGGTGTTGAGCAATTGATACGCCCTGCCTGCGGAGCTTACGTCGGCGCCGGCATTCATCAATGCCTCAGCTTCCATCAGGTAGGTGTCAGCCAGCCGGATCTCATACTGGTCCTGGGGGAAGTTAAGCGGAACAGTACCGCTGGAGGCCTGGTCGGACACTCGCCCGGCGAACTTATTCAGGAAGTAGCCGGTGTGGGAATTGTCCTGGGAATAGCTGCAGACACCGGCAGCTACCAGGCTGTCGATATCGGCGACAGTGGCGGCATACCTGGGATCTCCGTGGATAAAATTCCTGAAATCTGCCCTGAATGTCAGGAAGCCGTATCCAGGATAGTAGTCGGGAGAATTGTACCCGGTTTTCAAAGCAAAGGACCGGGGACCTGAGGTGATGCAGTTCAGGTTGCCGTCGGACGCGCCGGCATCGGGCCAGTCACCGTTGGATTTGGAAGTATGCACGAGTTCGATGATCGATTCGGAATTGAATTTATTTTTTACTTTCCACAGATCCGCAAAATTCGGCATCAGCTGGTACCCATAGATAGAGGGGGTTGCCCCGGGATTGGCACCATTGACGTCCTTAAACTGGTCAGCAGCGGCCTGCCATTTCTTTTCATACAGCAATACCTTCCCCAGCAGGGCCTTGGCCGAACCTTGTGTAAGCCGTCCTCCTTCCGTTGCTACCGGGACAGTAACGGGCAGATCGGGGATAGCTTCATTCAGGTCCTTTTCCACAAAGGCATATATTTTGTCAGGTGTGGTTTGCACTGGTTTATAGAGACTGTCGATGGGCAGTACACCTTCCAGCAGCGGGATACTCCTGAAGAAAAATACCAGGTCGAAATAAAAGGCCGCCCTCAATGTCTTTGCTTCTGCTGTATACCTTTTTTTTGTAGCGTCATCCATGGCGATGCCCGGCAATGACCTCAACAGATAGTTAGCGCGATAGACACCGGAATACCCCCTGTTCCACAAATAGGAAGCCGGTCCTGTCAGGGGAGTGAGCGTATAGTTTTCCGTCACCTGGAGGTCGTTGATATCGCTGGGGCCGCCGCCGCCTGCATATTGGTCGCCGCCGGCGACATCCATGATGGCCATCTTGTCGTATAAGCCGCCGGATTGGAACCCCAGTCTATCGTATACCGCAACGAGCCCTGTAAAAGCCTGACCACTGGATTTATAATAATTATTGGCGGGTATACGTCCCTGATCATTGACATTCAGTTCTCTTTTGCAGGCGCTGACAAATTGCAGAGCGGCTGCAGATGTTAGTATATATATTAATTTCTTGTTCATGTGCAAATTTTTAAACTGTTAGAAACCTACGTTTAAGCCAAAGAGGAATGAACGGGGTTGTACATAGGCGCCGCGGTCGATGCCATAGGCGGAGCCTGAACCTGTATCGGGGCTGACGCCTATCTCCGGATCATACCCGCTGTAGCCGTTGATATTGATCAGGTTTTCAGCCAACGCATATACACGCAGCCTTTGTATACCCCATTTGTTGACCAGGGTTTTCGGGAGCGTATACCCCAGTTGGATGGTCCTGAATTTGAAGAAGGTACCGTTCTCCAGGTAAAAGCTGCTCATTTTGCTGAAATTGCCATTTGGATCGCCGTCTACCAGCCGTGGTACTTTGGTATTGGTATGCGTCGGTGTCCAGGCATCCAGGTATTTGGTGGTATAGTTGGAGGCGGTAATATCCAGTCTTCTGTACCCCTGGAAGATCTTGTTGCCGCCGGAGCCGCTGCCAAAGACGATGAAGTCGAAGTTCTTATAACCCAGGTTCAGCGTCAGGCCATAGCTCATTGTCGGGTTGGGATTGCCCAGGTAGACACGGTCATTATCGTCGATGGATTCGTCGTTGTTAATATTAGCATATTTCGTATCCCCCGGTCTTGCTTTTGGCTGCAATACGGTACCCTTTGGTCCTTTGTAATTATTGACCTCGTCCTGTGTCTGGAAGATCCCGATGGCCTGGCGGCCGTAAAACCGTCCATAGGCCTGGCCCAGGGCTGTCCTGTTGATAGCGCCCAGGTTCTGGAAGCTGGAGCTGTTGTTGGGATCTTCGATAAACGTCTGTCCGGGCAGCATTTTTGTGATCTTATTTTTGTAGAAAGAGATATTGCCGTTGACGGCCAGACTCAGCTCGCCAATCTTTTTCTTATATCCTGCCTCGATCTCCAGACCCGTATTTTCCATGTCGTCATAGTTCTGGAAGAAGCTGCCGTAGTAGCCGGCATAACCGGGTATGACTGGATTTTGAAGGATACCTGTCGTCTTCTTTTTATACACATCCACTGTCAGGGTTAACGTATTGAAGAGCACGGCATCCACGCCGATGTCCGTCGTACGGGTTTCTTCCCATTTCAGATTCGGATTGCCGGGAGCCAGCGGGCTATATCCGACAGTCAGGTTGTCCCCCGAGCCGAATGTATAGTTACGCTGTGCGCCGGAGCCGATGATATCCACAAAAGCAAAAGGCGGGAGAAGGTCGTTACCCGTTACGCCGTAGCTGGCGCGGATCTTCAGGTTGCTAAGTACGTTGCTCTGCGGGAAGAAGTTCTCCAGTGTCGGCACCCAGCCCACCGATACGGAAGGAAAGTAGCCGAATTTATTGTTGGCGCCAAAGTTGGAAGACCCGTCCCTGCGGACAAGGGCGGTCAACAAGTATTTTTCAGCATAGTTGTATTGTATACGGCCAAAGAGGGAGTTGACCCGGTGATCCGTGCCATCGGAGCCGCTGCTGCTCGTCCTGTCGGATGGCAAGGCATTGTAAATAAAGGATGCCTGGTCGAAATTGGTCGCGGGGATGTTGTTGTACTGTATCGTTGCACCTCTTGCATTGCCATCCTTGTACTCACCCCAGCCGCCCAGCAAGGTGACATTGTGCTGACCAAAGAGTTTGTTATAGGAGATGGTGTTCTCTACGTTCCAGTTGACGAGCCAGTTCTCCACCCGTTTGAGGTTGTTGGGACCGCCAGTATTGGAAGCATTGTAATAGACAGTAGGTGTAAACGTCTCAGAACCAAAGAAAGCCACCTTGGTGCCAAAGGAAGAGTGGATAACGAGCCCTTTTACAGGCGTGATATCCAGGAAAGCATTGCCCACAATGTTATGATCCCAGTTATAATTGCCCTTGCTGTTCTGGATGAAGGCCGCAGGGTTCTTTGTTTCGTTGGCTACATAGGGAGATACGGCATAGTATCTGCCCAGTGGATCCCTGGTTACGGTAGGGCGATATTTAGCCGCAGGAAGGAATGCTGCCTGTGCAACCGTATCCGCAACGATCACGGGTGTGACGGGGTCCAGGTTGAGGGCATTGCTGACGATGCCGCTGAACTCACGGTTGGTTTCCCCTACACCCGAGCTGATACTGTGGCTGTAACCCATGTTCTCGCCAAAGCTGATGAATTTGGCGGGCTTGAACTGGCTGTTGACCCGGAAATTCATCCGTTTCCATTTGGCGATGGGGGATGCGACTACACCCTTGATATCGGTGTAGCCAAAAGATGTAAAGAACGAGGATTTATCAGTGCCGCCGCTGACGTTGAATTCATGGCTCATCTTGGGTGCGCTGTAGTCAAAGATGATTTTTTGCCAGTCAGTGCCTTTGCCCAGAGAAGCAGGGTCGGCAAAGGGCACAGGCTTAGGTGTTGATGTAAATTCATTGCCGTTGGCCACCGACATATTCCGCATGGTGGCGTACTGGGTGGCATCCGCCAGTTTGAGTTTTTTCTCAGGCCGCTGTATGCCATAATATCCCGAATAGTTGATGTTGAGCCTTCCATTCTTGCCTTTTTTCGTGGTCACCAGGATAACGCCGGCGGCGGCCCTGGTACCATAGATGGCGGCGGACGCCCCATCCTTCAACACTTCGATGGACTCGATATCGTCCTGGTTGAGATAGCTGATGCCTCCATTGTCAACGACGACCCCGTCCACGACCCAGAGAGGATCGTTCTTGGGATTGGCGCCGTATTTTGAAGCATCGCCGGAAGTGGCGCCGATGGAGGTAAAACCCCTCAACCTTACAGTCGAGGCAGCCCCCGGCTGGCCTGACACCGAGGAAATGGTTAGGCCCGAAGTACGGCCCTGCAAGGACTGCTCGATCCTTGTCACGGGCTGTTCGGCAAGATCGGAGGCCCGTACGCTGGAAATAGCGCCGGTAACCACGCTCTTCTTTTGCGTACCATAACCCACGACCACTACTTCATCCATTTTGGCGCCACTCCCCTGCTCCAACTGGATAGTAATGGTCCCCGAAGAAGGAATACTTACCTCCTGGGCGGCCATGCCTACAAAGGAAATAGATAAATTATTGGCTGATGCAGGAACGCTCAGCCTGAAATTGCCATTGTTATCCGTGGTCGTCGCCACCCTTGTCCCCTTTACGGAGACGGTGGCTCCCGCCAACGGCTGCCCACCCACTTTGGAGGTAACTGTCCCTGTTACTGTCCTGTTTTGTGCCCGGGCGATTGAAAAGAATAGGAGAAAAAAAAGCAGTACTCGAATGCGTAGCAGAAAATTTGCTTTCATACAACAAGCATTTAGTTCGGTTAGGTTAATTGATTTTAAGATCCGGTTAACTCACCGCCAAAGTATCTTCACGCAGTACTTTTTCCAAGAGATGGACTACTGCATTGCTACGTCACGTGAAAAAAAGTCCGTGTAGGTTATTTAATTACAAAGTGTAGAGCATTTATTTCTATATGGTTATGCTCCCTGCACCGTGGTTTCTTTTTTCTTTAGCCAGGAGTTGAAGACGGTAAAGAACACGGCGAGAATGATGGCTCCCAGGAACATTCCGATAAAACCCCAGGCTGCCAATCCCCCGATGACGCCCAGAAAGAGGACAAGGAAGGGTATTTTTCCTCCGCTGCGGGCAATCAGAATAGGCTTTAAAAAAGCATCGATGACGAGCAGGGCTATACCATATATAATAAGGAAGATGGTCACGCCTGTATGTCCCTGTACGGCTGTCCAGATGATCAGGGGTATCCACACCAGTAATGGTCCGAGTTGTATCAGCACCAGGAAAAAGATCAGCGCTGCCAGGATGAGGGAGAAGGAGATCCCGGCAATGACGAGTCCTATCCAGGAAATGATGGCGGCTATCAGGGCCGTACCCATAACCCCGATGGCGACGCTTCTGATGGCCTGTGTGGTGGCTCCCAGCAACAAGAGCCCGTCCCGCCGGCCCAGGAGATACTGTATTGTCAACTTGATCGGGTTCAATATTTTATCGCCGGATACGAGAAAGAATGCAGAAATAATGATCGCCAGGATAAATTGTATAATGGCGCCGATCACTCCTACCCCGCTGGTCAATATATGACGCAGAGCCATCCTCACCTGGACTTCGTTTCGTATCAGGACTTCTTTGGGGCTGTTCTGCAATTGCCGCCAAAAAGAGGTGATATCCTCTCCTATAAGGGGTATCCCGGATACCCAGGCTGGCAGAGGGGGAAGACCGTTAGTTTTTACCATTTCCATCCAGTGCAAAGCCTCCTTGACATGGTTCCTTATAGTGACGAAAATATAGAAAAGAGGTACTGCGATGACGGCAATGAGTAGGATAGAGTAAATAAAAGCCGCCAGCCTCCGTCTGTTACCCGTAAGACGGGTCAGCCATTCGAACGCACCGGCAAAAGATACAGAGAAAATGAGGGCAAAAGTGAGGACGCCAAAAAAGATCTTCAGGACATTATACAGTGCCAGCATCAGGATAAGCAATAACAGGAGCACCAGGACTGTCTCTATAATACTCCTTGGATCCCGTCTAATATATTTATCCATAAATAAGCCGATTCCAGCTAAAGTTAATATAAATTTATAGCTAAGCATCTGTGTGAATTGAAAAAGCGCCTTTTTCTACTGGTCATCCTCCCCGTCCTCAGTTTGATCGTGACGGGCGGCGTATTGTATTTCTTTCTCGTCTACAGGCTAAAGGATAGCATAAATTTTATCATAAACAAGGAATCGGGCGGCAGGTATGCTTTTGACGCCAGCGAGGCTTCGCTTTCCATATGGGACAAACACCTCTCGCTAAAAAACTCGGTGCTGTATTGTAAAGACTCTGCGGGCATCGATGCTTACTATAAGGTGCAGATCCCCGGGATCTATTTCTCCATCACTTCCTGGCGGCAGCTCCTTTTTCATAAAAAGCTCATCGTAGACAGCCTGGCCATTACCCGGCCGGATATTTATATAAATGTCCAAAAGGCGGACATCAGGAGATCTCCTGTCAATTTCCAGGCCGCTGACATCTTAACCTGTCTGGAGAAAGCCCTCTCGCATTTTAATATCCATAAGTTCTCGTTAACAGATGCGGCATTTACTTATCAGCAGCCCGGCGCCACCGCCCCCCTGCACGGGGACCATATCAACCTGGCTGTTTCCAATTTCACCGTGATCAATAACGAGGACAGTCATCTGCTGGGTTCTGACAAAATTTCGGTGCTGCTGGGGCAACAGCATTGGGTATTGCCCGATGGGCGGCATGAGATCGGCTTTTCCAGGATGACCTTTGACAGTAAAGGTCAGCGTTTCGAGCTGGACTCTTTTTATTTCCGCGGGAAGGCCGATACAGGCGTAGGGGAGATCAGGCTGTATGCAGATAAATTCTTTTTTAATTCCCGCCATCTTCCCGCCATTTATCAGAAAGACCAGCTCCTGCTGGACACCTTGATCTGTGAAGGGCCTGTCCTTACCATTCCCTCAGGCGCGGGTGCAGGCCAGAAGGATACTGTAGGGAAACCCCGGTTCAGGGGTGACCTTTTCAAATGGATCAATGTCGGGTTTATTGCCGTCACGGATGGTCAGCTGTTATTACAGAACAAGGATGGCATTACTCAAAATACAGCCACCCGGAAAGCTAACCTGCATATTTATAATCTTGGGATCGACCCCGCCAAAAATCCATCCATCAGCACGGACAGTATCCTGCTGAATTTAAAGAATATTGAATTCGTCACGCCGGATAGTCTGTACAAGCTTTCCATCGATGAATTTGCTTTTCTAAAAAACAACGCCATTTTTAGGAATGCTCAATTTGGGCCTGTCCGGCCGCAGGACAAACAGGTGACCTTTACCGCACCGTCCCTGCTGTTGAAAGACATAAGCATTGTAGATCTTATGCAGGGGAAATTAAAAGCATCCGGCGCAGAATTGAGACAGCCGCGGATAGTCCTGTCTACCTCCTCTCCTGCGCCTGTCAAAAAAAATACGTTATTCTACCAGACATTACACCATATAAGCGGTATCATAAATACAAGGGATCTCCACCTATTGGACGGCGCACTCAGCTTTAGACATGGCGGGACCGTCCCCATTAGTGCGGATGCGGAACACTTCGATCTTCATATCCTGCTCAACAAGCTCTTTATAAGTGATTCGCTGGCGGACATCAAGCATGCTATTTCCGCCTCACGTGTCGGCAGGTTCGGATTGCAGTCGGAAGGACTGACCATACAGGCAAATGATTTTACATTCGACGGGACGCATGCGCATAGCCAGGGCAGACAATTGGATATCAGGACAGCGGGCGGCCTGGTGCTAAAAGGCGAGGATATCAGCTGGGACTTTTTTGATTGGGACCTTTTTCAACGAAACAAGTCCATACAGATTGAAGCCGCACATGCAGGCAGGCTGAACATCCATGTCGAACATTCGTCATCCGATGCACATAACAAACAACCCCCAACTTCTCCTCTCCCCATCATCAACGAACACCCACCCCGCCCCCTCCCCATCATCAACATAGGACGGTTGACGGTAAACGAGATCCTCTTTGACGGCAGCGTGCCCAACGGCCGGCTAGGCTTCACCATTACGGACCTGCAGGCAGACAGTTTCCGCACCGTCCCGCGATCTTCAATACCCCCTGAAGGGACATTATCTTCAGGACAAACGCCGGCCGGTGATTTCAACTGGAGCCGGTTGAAAATGAATGGCAGCCACCTCGCTATGGAAGGCAAAAAAGGGCAGGTCCTCGTAAAGCAGCTGAACTTCGATAGTAACAGGGAATTGATAATAAAAGGGGTTGAATTCGAATCCCGCAGCGACGCTGGTCATACAAAACTTTCCCTACCACAACTACGTATCAGCACTGCCTGGCATTCCAGCGACCTCAGCGGGCTGACCATCGCCTCCCTGGTTGCTGACGACATGAGGTTTGCTTTCTCAGGATCAGGTCCGGGTTCAGGGCCGCATTCCGGATCACCCGTAAAAGACACCGTCCTGGTGACGACCGGCGGCGCCATCCGGGCAGACAATATAAGTCCATGGAGAGGTGGTATAAAATATGATTCACTGCGACTCGATCTCAAACATACACAGGCGAGAAAAGGTCCGTTACAGCTACATATACCCGCCTCCTCTCTCCAATTATCCGATGGCCATCTCACCTTTCAAACATCCAACGGCCATCCCACCCTCCGGCCGGCGGAACACCTTTCCCGTCTTCTTTTCGCCTGGAACGATATGGGGCTTACCTACAATAAGGACAGTGTTTCCCTCACCACAGACGGCTTATCAGGCTCTTTCAAAAAGGACGCTCTCCGGCTGTCGTCCGGGGCTTCCATCGGCTGGCAACAAGCGGTTGTGGGTACCACGATCACAAAGGGCGAAGTGCATTATAAAGGGAAGAAGATCACTGCCGATGCAAAAGGATTTTCTTTTGATCCCCTCGACCAGGCGCTGTCTGTAAAAAATTTTAGCGTGCTGCCCAATGCCGGCCGGGAAGAAACCTTTAGCCAGGCACAGTGGCAGGGGGACTATATAACTATCAAGGGCAGCCTGCTGACGCTTGCGGGTATCCGGTGGAGGCATGATTCCCTGCTCAATGTGGATAGGCTGATACTCGATGGCATCAACCTCGAGGCTTCCAGGGACAAGCGGATGCCATTCAGACATGGTATAGAAAAACCGATGCCGACCAGACTGATCAATACGATCCCCTTCGCCGTGAGGGTGGACACCATCCACATCCGCAACAGCCATGTGACATACAACGAACTGTCGGTCCTTACCCATCAATGGAGCTCGATACCTATTCGGGATATCAATGGCTATCTGGTACACATAGGCAACCGGGATAATCTTCAGGATACCCTGGGGCTGTTGGTAACCGCCCGCTTATTCGATGGCAACATCCGTCATTTTGCTTATAAGGAATTCTATGGGGACTCTCTGTCCGCCTTTGCAGCCAGCAGCTACTTCTCGCCTTTAGATCTTACACAATTCTCCCGGGTGTCTGTACCCGCTGCGGCCGTCCGTGTCACCAGGGGACGCGCCGATACAGTCTTTTCCTCCTGGGCAGGGAATAAATATGCCACTTATGGAACCATGAATTTTTATTACAACGACCTGAGGGTACAGGTATTGAATAAAAAGGATATCCATAAAGGGGGATTGCTTCCCGCACTGGAGACATGGCTGGCCAATCTTATCTTACCCGCCAGGCGGCAGCGATCTTCCGCCATCTTTGTACAACGGGATAGGGAGAAATTCGTTTTTAATTACTGGGTAAAGGCGCAGGCCAGCGGTGTTCTTACCACTGTCGGTATTAAGAAGAGCAAAAAATACCGGAAATTGTACCAGCAGACGCACAAGCAATATTCTTTGCCTGCGCGGCCATAATGTCTACTCCTGGGGGAGTCCTTTGTCTTCCGTCAGGAACTTGAACAGACTTTCCTTTATATGATAATTCCATCCCGTCTCGCAATTTTCATAACATTCCACGCCGGGTACCAATCCGACATGTATCATGTCGATCCGGGTTGAGCCGTTGACGGATGAGATCTCCCAAACGATCTCCGTACCATTCCATTCTTTTTTGTCCTGCTGCCAATGAAGGTTGCAATCCATCACCTGCCATACTATTTTTTTATTGGGGATCGCCTCCCCTATTTTAAAGATCACGAACGTTTCGCCAAAACGGACGGTAAAAGTATCACCTGTTCTTTCAGCGCTGCCTTCGAAGTTGACGGCCCACCAGTCGGAGACGCGGGCGATCTTTTCAAAAGCCTCTTTCGCGGTTACATCCGCCGTAATACTACAATGGTAATCGCGAGCTAAGGTTTCCGTGTTCATTTTTTTGTTGTTTTATTGTTTAATAATGAGTCCAGCTTTTTTAGCCTGTCTTTCCAGAAATTGTCGAAGTGATCTATCCAATCCTGCAGTTTGTCAAAGCCTTCCTGTCTCAATGTGCAATATCTTTCCCGGCCGATGTCTTCTATCGAGATAAACCCTGTGTATTCCAGGATCTTTATGTGCTTCGAGACGGCGGGCCGGCTCATATCGAAATTTTCGGCCAGGGAATTGATGGTCAGACGGTCTCTGGAAAGCAGTCTCAATATCTCTCTTCTGCTGGGGTCGGCGATTGCCTGGAATGCGTCAAGCTGTTGTTGCGCCATGTTTTGAGACGTTAATGAGATTATCAATTCTCTTTATGTGGCTGAGCCAGCCTTCGTTCATCAACGGGAAGATGGCGGAGTTCTCTATTTCCTTAAATCCGCTGTGGACCAGGGACAGTTCAGTACCATTGTCCTTTGGGATAAGGGTCCATACGACGATGGAGTCCAATGTGATCTCACCGTTGCCGGGACCGGTTTTCCAGGAGTAGGATAATCTTTTGTGAGGAACGACCTCCAAAACCTTGCAATAATTGATACCGTCGAAGCCGATCTCTTTTTTGGGCTTGGACCTGAACTGGAAATCGTGACCGACGATGGGTAGAAAATCGTTTGGCATTAGCCATTGCGCAATGAGCTCTGCAGTCGTCAGATATTCCCATACCACTTCGGGGTTGTGAGGGAAGAAAACGGTGTGCTGGATGCTTTTTGTCATAATAAGTAACTTTAGAGTTACATAAATATATATGTAACTTCCGAGTTACCCAAATTTTTCTCAACATTTCCTGGCCTGGTTCTTGTTTTTGCCAGCCATTGATTATCCGGCGATTGCTTTCATATTCCCTCCCTTACTACCCTCTGCCTCTTTTGCATAACAATCATTCCTGGAAGATGCTCAATACACCTGTCTGCCTGTCCGTTGCCGCCAAAATGCTATTGATCCAATGGCTGCTGTTCTTTTTTTTTACCATTTCAGCCCATGCGCAGCTGGTGACAGGGAATGCATTCCTAAAAGGCAGGTACGTGGAGGTGGGGATGGCCCCTTATGGCCTCTGGGGCACTACGGTGGATGCGCCCGCGGGTTATCATGCCCGCAGCGCCATGACAGGTGACGGGCCTGATTACAAAAAGCTTGGATGGGTAGCAGACCCTGACAAGGATGGCTGGAATGTGGGAACGCCGGATAAATACAAGGGAGATTATTTTTTACCCGCCAATCCTTTTATGGGATGGGGCCTCACTATCGGAGCAGCCCGATATCTCTCGGAACGATCAAACAATGGTGGCCCGCAGACGGGTTTTACCGCCATCCCTTCCGGCTCGATCATCAGCGTTTCCACAACCTCCACACAAAGCCAGGCCGTCTGGCAAAGTACTGTCGGCAGCATCGTTGTCCGTAAGATCGTCACCGTACCTGCAGACAGGGCCTATTTCACCGTGAGAACGGTGCTCACCAACACAGCTGTAGTCCCATTGGATAATATCTACTATTTTGAATATGTCAACCCTGACAATGATGCCGTCTTTCAGGATATCATAGCGCCATCTCCTGACGTCAGCACCGTCAACTCCATCGTCTATCAAAACCCTGCTGACAACAAGACCCTGATAAAGGCGCTGGGTTATAAGACCCGCGCCTATCTGGGGCTGGGCAGCCTGGATTGCCGGTCGAAAGTAGTGAGAGGCCCTGCGGGTGATGCATTTTGCAGACTGGGCGCCGACCAATTGTATAATGGCCAGGGCGGCAGCCAATTCAGCGGAGGCGACGCCTCGGATCGTGATAATTATATGGCCATCGCCTTTAAGGCGGGAATGATCAAGGCTGGGGACAGCACGGCCGTCGCATATTCCTATATCTTTTCGGAGCCGGACCTGGATGAAGCGCTGGAACAGACCAATTCCCTGTTCCAGGCCGGGGATTCGCTGTATCATTCCGGTACAAGCGTTCCCGCCTGTCCCGGTTCTACCCTCCCGTTGTTTATTATCAATGCCGATGCTCTTTCCTGGACCTGGAACCCCGATCCTCATCTCGACGTCACCAACGGGACAAGGGTGAAGGTCCGTGTCGACAATGTCCCTGTGACATACACGGCGTCAGCCACCAGTCATTGCGGCTCAAAATCCATACATATCACCGTAAGGCCCGATATTCCGCCACCGCCTGTCGTAACGCCTGATATATATTATTGCCTCGACGCGCCTTCTCAACCTCTGACTGCAACGGGATCCAATCTGATATGGAATACGGACCCGGCATCTACCACCGGCAGCGCCACGCCTCCTACTCCATCTACTGCAACGGCAGGGACTGCTACCTGGTACGTACGTCAGACCTCCGGCACCGGCTGTATCAGCAGCCCGGCCGCCATCCATGTCACCGTCCGTCACACCGGCAAGATCGCCGGCATATCCAAGACAAATGATATCGATTGTCTCAATCCTACCGCGGGCCTCCATACTGCCGGTGGTGTGAGCTACCGCTGGGAGCCCGCCGATGGGCTGTCCGATCCTGCCATCGCCGACCCCGTTGCCTCTCCTGCCGGTACTACCACCTATCATGTGACAGTCACCGACGATAAAGGTTGTTCCGACACGGCATCTATTACCGTGAACGTCACGCCGCAAGGCTCCTACCTGCTACCCAATGCATTCACGCCGAACGGCGATGGCCGCAACGACTGTTTTGGTCTGCAACGCGCAGCAAGGAGTGTGGAGAAACTGGAATTTTCCATATTCAACAGGATGGGTCAGCTAGTCTTCCATACTACCAATCCCGGCGAATGCTGGGACGGCACCTTCAAAGGACAGCAGCAACCTACAGGTAGTTATGTATATTTTATAAAAGGGACGGCCAGTTGCGGGGTCATCGATCAAAAGGGGACGGTGACGCTGGTGCGTTGATGAATTATTCCTATATTTCATTTTAATAAAATGAATAGCTCCCATGGGAATGTTTGCCTCGCTTTTCATCGTCCCCTTGTGTCTTTTGACGCTTAACGCCCCGGCGCAAACCGTCCGGTGGCAAAAACACATATTGACAGGCGACTTTATCTCCGAAGGCGTAGCCGTCGCAGATGTCAATAAGGACGGGAAATTGGACATTCTTGCCGGAGCCTGGTGGTTCGAAGCCCCCGGATGGACAAAACATGCTATCGCCGAAGGCAAACATTGGGATCCGTCCACTCAATTTAGTAATTCATTCCTGGATTTCGCCATGGATGTAAACCAGGATGGGTGGGTGGACATGATCCGCATCAGCCTGCCGGGGGAAGAGGCGGTGTGGTATGAAAACCCCGGGAAAAAACCAGGCTACTGGCCCTTGCACCCCCTATTAAAAAATTGCGGCAACGAGTCGCCTGCACTGGTGGATGTGGACGGAGACGGCCGGCCGGACCTCTTATGCAATGACCCTGTGGCAAAAGAAATGATCTGGTTAAAGTCACCTTCTGTAAAAGGCGACACTGTATGGAAAAGATATGTCATCGCCAGGGGGGATATACCGGGTGTCAACAGGTATACCCATGGGCTTGGTCTGATAGACATCAACGGAGATGGCCGGCGGGATGTGGTTATCACTAAAGGCTGGTGGGAATGTCCCCGTGATCCCCGGCAGACAAACTGGACATTTCATCCGTCCGACCTGGGAGAGGATTGCTCGCAGATATACGCGCTGGATAAAAAGAACCTTATCAGCGCCTCCGCCCATCGCTATGGTATCTGGCGGCATGAGAAAGCAGACACGGGCTGGGTCCATCATGTCATCTATGATAAGTTCTCCGAAACCCATGCCCTTGCGATGGCCGATGTCAACGGCGACGGACATCCCGACCTCGTGACAGGCAAACGGTATTTTGCACACAATGGAGAAGATCCGGGGGCGCTTGAGCCGTCCGTGTTATATTGGTTTGAATTCAAACCCGGCGCTACTCCGTCCTGGGTCCCTCATCCTATCGATGAAAATTCTGGAGTGGGATTACAGGTGCTGGTGCAGGATATTAATAAGGATGGGTTGCCCGATATTATCGTGGCAAATAAAAAAGGGGTGTTCTTTTTTGAGCAGAGGCGATAGAATCAGGACAATTTACCCCCCCCATCCCACGTTAAACCCCATATGACAAGCGACACATTAAGTTTTTTATTTATAGGCATCTCCTTTACCATGATAGGCTTAATAGCCTGTCGCCACTTTCGATGGCGGCGGGTAAGAGGGTATATCCCTTTATTGCTTGGCTTATTTTTGATATATCTACCCACGCTGGGCCCTCTTTCCCATGTTAAAGAAAGATTGAATGCCGTTACCCAACTCGACAGCAGCCGGGTGGTTGAGATCCGTCTGCAGCCGACACGACAATCCTCGTACAAAGAGCTGAGCCTTGTCAATAAAGATGTCGCCATCCGGGATAGACAAATGATCGACCTGATATGCAACTCGTTACATCAGGCATCCGGTATAAGCAAAGGCGTTCAAAACCCAACGCAGGTGGGGCGTATGGAGATCACGCTCACCAACTCATCGCCGCTGGTCATCGGGTTCAAGAGAGGAAAGTCATCCTTCTGTCTTGGGGTTTTCTCCAATGGAGAAGAAGGATGGTATTATGGTCACTTGTCCGCCCCGCTGCTGAGTCACCTGATCGACAGCCTGTTAGTGCCTAGGGAAAACTATGGCGAAAGCGATCAGCGCTAAGTAAGGTACGAACAGGATACCAATGGATATCGCCAGATGCCGGCGTCCTTTTGGGTTCCTGCTTGACAATGCTTCATATTTCCCAAAGATCTTTTGGTCGCGATCCTTGAAAATAAAAACATAGTGAAAAAGCATTGCTGTAAGCAGATAGATGCTGATCGCAAAAAAACTGGACTCACCCCTTGAGGCAAACCGGGCATGCTTAATTATGTGCAGATAAATTGACTCCAACAACAACAGCCACCCCCCTAAACCAAGGGAGAACAAATACACTGTCTGCATACGGGGATTGAAAGAGGGCCTGTACTGGCTGATCCTGTAAAAATAGTTGTAGACATTGAAATACATGTAATCTACGTGCTTCATAGAGTAGTTTTCAAATTAGGGTATCGGGTAATACGGATTATGAACCTTAATATAAACGTTTTTTTGGAGAGGATAGTACAGGTAAAAACCCTTAAAAACATTAATTGATTGAAATTCAATGCATAAAGTAACTAATAATTTATAATGAATTTTAATAGCGGTAAAGGACTAAAAAGGGCTATTTCCCCTGGGCAATAAAGAATAAAAATCAGCTTTAATCTTTGTTTCGTATATTTCGTTTATGTACCTTTATGGTATAAAAATCAATAAGATGGAAGCCTTATTAGAAAAAACAACGAGGGAAGATCAGCGTATTGCAAAGACTTCTGTTGATAAGTTGAGGAGAGCTTCTCAAAAGTTAAGTCAGAAAGAGAAATCCGTTGAGATAATGCTACCACATAGCCATGAGTCGTTACGCCTGCCCAGTAAAGCTATTAGCTTATTAAGCACTATCATATCCAATATGGCAGCTGGAAAATCTATGGCAATCATTTTATCTGATACTACTGTCGGAACGCAGGAAGCTGCAGACTATTTGGATGTATCCAGACCTTATGTTGTACGATTATTAGAAAAAGGAGAAATTCCTTACTCTAAAGTCGGCACACATCGGCGAATCAAGGTAAGCGATTTAGTGGCATATCAAAAGAAGATGAAAGCCGCCAGAAAAAAGCAATTGAATTTCCTTGCTCGACAAGCACAGGAACTCCACTTGGGGTATTCTAATGAGTAGGTCCCCTAAAATTACTGCATTACTTGATGCCAATGTTCTTTATCCAGCACCACTAAGAGATTATCTGCTTCATCTGGCCAGCCTTGGAGTATATGAGCCGTTATGGACAGCAGCCATCCAGGAAGAGTGGATCAGAAGTCTGGTTAAAGTCAGGCCGGATATAAGTAGAACCGCTTTGGAAGCGACACAGCGATCTATGGACAGAGCCTTTCCGGGTTCTAACGTAACAGGTTATGAGTCTCTCATCGGGAGCCTTTCTTTACCCGACCCTGACGACAGGCATGTACTCGCGGCAGCGATCAAAGGTGAAGCCCAAGTGATCATCACAGTTAATCTAAAAGATTTCCCTGAGAGCGCATTAATCCCTTACTTCATTCATGTGGAGCATCCGGATGTATTTATATCAGGATATATAGACCGGGATAGACAAAAAGCTATCGAGGCCTTGGAAAATCAGGTCAAAGCCTTAAAAAATCCACCTTTGTCCCGCGAAAAAGTGTTAGAGAATTTGGAAAGTAACGGATTGGTCAGGAGTGTCGCCAAATTGAGGTCATCCACCTAAATGAACACTCTCCTCATACACCCTCCCAAACCTGTCCGTCACCCTCACCATCACCTGCCTGGCCCCTTCCGAAGGCCTCGCAAAGAACATATGATCATTCAACGTCGGCTCGACAAACTTATGTTTTTTTGGCAGTTCCGGCCCGGCATACAATTCCACCGCCCAGGGATCAAAAGCCACCCGTTGCTCCATATGCCCTTTGAGCACGCCATCTTCATACCACTCCACCTTCCATTTCTTATCCCAATTCCACACATTCGCAGAGATCTCATCCGGCGCCTCTTTCGCCCGCCCTTTGGCATAAACCCTGTGCTGCTGCTCCTTCGCCAGACCGGTGGATTTATAATGCCATTTAATATCGGATCCATCTACCTCGTACACACCATACCCGGAAGGTGTCCCATCCCCGCAAATAGGGCCCGTCCACCAGGCGCCACAAACTGTGCCGTGGTTATGCTCCATCATGTCCCCTTCTTCCCAATTATCATTAAAATGCGTATGACCGCTCATGATATGTACCTTGTAGGGTGTGAGCAGTTTATACAACTGCCGTCTGTTGGAAACCACGCCGCCCAATTCTTCCGCCCTTTGCTCCATGCGCGCCAGACCCGTATTCGTGGGAATATGCAGGCTCACCACTACGGTGCTGCCGGGCTTTACCAGCGCCAGGTCCTGCTCCAGCCAGCGTAACTGCCCCTCGGTGAGATACCCGATATATTTTTTATCCACGCCTATAAAGAAAACATCATCCAATACCACATAATGAACCTCACCCCTGTTGAAGGAATAATAAGTAGGGCCAAACTGCCGCTTGAATGTGGCGTCACTCCCATCATCCGTACGGGCATCCAGGTCCATATCGTGATTGCCGATGACATTGTAGAATGGTATACCGCATAGTTCCACTGCCCGGCGATAATCCTCAAACAGCTCGAAATGATCCCAGACGAGGTCGCCACACCCGATGCCATGCCACAAAGTACCTCTGGGATAGGATTTGACGACAGCCTGCAAGTCGGGTACGGACTGTGTCATCAAAAGCTCCACATCCTTCTTTGAGATCATTTGCGTATCCGCCCAGACAACAAAATTATGCTTCCGGTCATCTACCTCTAATTTCTCCAAATGAAAGTCATTCTCCAGCAAAACTCCTTTCCCCAATGGCTTATAAAATGATGCGATCCAGTTACGCTCCGGAAAGACATACCCGGCGGGTACGCTGATATACACGAACTCCGCATCCTGGCCGGCAGTGATCTCATACTTCCCGTCTTTATCAGTCTTCACGACTGTAGCCCCATCAGTAACAGCCACCCCGGCAATACCTGATCCGCGACTAAGCACACGCCCCTTCAGCACTCGTTCCGCAACTCCACCGTCGGCCGTCTTCACCAGCGCCGGCGGCGCCGCCATCAATGATCCCGTAAATCCTATATTCTTTAAAAAATCTCTTCTGTTGAGCATAATTTTATTTAATCGTAGTAGATCCTTGTCCTTCTATATTGTTGACAGTGGATGTGCTGCTGAGCACAACAGGGACCTGAGCCCTGGCCTTTGTCCATCTACCCAACGCAGGGTTGTATACGCCGCCCAGCATATTAAAAATACCTGCGCCGGAGATATATGCAAAGCTGATCGTATTGGAACCCTGCCTGTAAAAAGGCTGTTCCCCGAGCGTAATTGGGTTCTTTACATCATAAAAATCCGTATTGGTGATACGATAACCCTGTGCCGGCGGGCCCGGCGTATACAGGCTTCCGCCTGTAGCTATAAAGATCACATCCACAGGCCGGGAGTCCACCGTCACAACCGAATCCGCAAACACGGCCATACCGAATGCATTGCCGCTGTTGGCCAGTAGATTGCTGGTTTTGGAGCCAAACTTTTTGCCGTCCGTGGTGCTGTAATCAAATGAGCCGATCCAGGTGGAAGTGCTCATGTCTGAAGACCCGGGGCCATTGATCACTTTTGAAGATCCACCTACATAAAAGAAGCTCCCCTTTGAAACCTTCCCGGAATCAAGGTTGAATTTATAGGTCCGGACGACACCGGTGGCCCATCCGGCCGCGGGAAACCCTGCCGGCTTGGAGGCATTGGCATTATTTGTGGTCACCAATGCAAAAGGAGTGGCGGCAAAATCGATGTCCCTGGTAGCCATCAGCTGTATGTACTCATAATTCCCATCATTGGAAGGGGCAGGGTCGTTTAGAAATCCCGTGATCAGCACGGGGGCGATCTCGATGGTCGAGCTTAAGACTACCACGTCATCTCCGGTGCGCATATAGAACTGTGGCACCAGTTGTCCTTCAGCACCGGGCTTATTAAAAGTTATTCCATAAAAATTAGCGCTGATGGGCATGGGTGTATTGGCAAATGATGCATGAGGGTCTGTGTGCAGGGTTAGATCGCCAAACCCATCGTTGAGCGTCTTATCTCCAGTCAGCACATCCGTAGGCGCCGGCAAAGGGTCAAAACCACCTTTAACTATTATCGCCAGCGTGCTTTCATAATCATCCGGGCGGGCCAGTATGAGATTGCTGGTCACACGGTTCACCGGGATGACATTCCCAGAAGATACTCTTGTGATAGCGTTGTCCTTGATACCCGTGATCTCCAGGATGCCACCCACTCTCTTTAATACCCCGCCTTCCACTTCGATGACAAGGGAGTCCCCGGGATGATAATTGGCTGCCGCATCCCCGAGGGAGATCGAAATGCCCCGGAGCAAGGCCAGACGCCGGCTTTCCTGCAACACCAGTAACCCACTGGGTAAATTGCCGCCGGAATGATCAGAAACGACGATACCCGTGATCTGGTGGGCGCCGATCATGTTATCCTTTGTAAGGGTGACATCATTCCCTTTGTAAAGGTGTTTGATATCCAGCAGGCCAATGATGGGGCTCAGCGTGGCGCCGGGATAGGTGTCCTTCTTACAGCTGCCCACCAACACGATGAGCATAAAAAGCAATATGTAGTTTTTCATTTTTTTTATTTTTTAGGGCTTTTGCCACCACACCTGTGTAGAGATCACATCAGGGCCTTGTGCGGCAACGGCTGCTTTATAATTGGTGGGATTGGTCGATTGTACGTATACGGGATACATCACACGGGCCGGCATGACCCCATTGTTCCTCAGACCCGGCCCCTTGGGCAATAGGGGGTGACCTGTACGTCTGTACTCAAACCATTGTTCCAGGTCAGTGAGGAAGAGGGCATAGTATTTCAGCAGATGGATCTTCTCCATCTTATCCTCCAGTGAGGCGCTTTCATCCCATTCCATGTCTGCCGCGGTAAGAAAATCCCTGATCTTTATATTCCAGTTAGGCAGCCATAGTCTGATGCTGGCGGAGGCAGCGCTATCATAATACGTTTCGGCGGAACCGCTGATCCAACCCTTTACCACGGCTTCGGCCAGGATAAATTGCAGTTCGGAATAATTCATGATCATCCCTGTCAACGGCTCTGTCTGCAAGGTCTGGGTCGAAGTGGTAGAGTAGAAATAAGATTTCTTTACGGGATTTGCCCCGGGCGAATAACCGCTGGGGATTCCCACATAAGCGCCTGAATAGGGCGCTATATCCCACCGGTTGAACCCATTCGTTCCATAGGTCGGTATATCGATGCGAGGGTCGTTCCATTGCACGAGATGGTCGATAAAAAAACTGGCAAGCCCCACCGCGCGGAAGTCCTGTTCCCGGACACCCAGATAGGGCGAAGCATAAGGCGCTACTCCTGTCCATCTCAGGATGGCGGACTCGTCATTACTGGCCATGATGGGATATTTGGTGGTACTGTCAACTACTATCTCCTTTATTTTTTTGATACAGTCGGCAGCCACTTCAGCCTTACCGGAAATTCTCAACAGCAAGCGCAGATACAATGAATTGCCGAACTTACGCCACTTGGCGATGTTGCCGCCGAACACCGGATCGCTGGACGCCTGAATGGCAGTATTAGCCAGCAATAAGGTATCCGCCTGTTCCAGTCTTTTAAAAATATCCAGATAGATATCCTTCTGTGGGTCAAAGGCCGGCTGGTAATTACCGGAATCCTTTGCGAGATTGGATTCAAAATAAGGCACGTTACCATAGGTATCTGTCAGCAGGGAATAGATCCAGGACTGGCAGATGAGGGATATGCCCATATAGGATTGGTTGTAGTTCAGCTGTCCGCTGGCAATCTTATACAGGTCCTTGAAGTTGGTAAGCTCCGCATACCACCCGTTGTAAAACCTGTCACCCCAGTTGCTACGGTAATCGTATCTGAAAACTTGTCCCTCTGCGTCGCTGGGGTTTACGGTCACCTGCATCAGCTCGTTGTTAAAGTCGCGGTTACGCAGCATATTGGTCGACATGATGCCCACCAATGCAGGGGGCAGCAGTTGCTGCGGCAATGCAGTGGGCGTATTGTTCGGGTCGGTATTCAACTCTTTAAAACCTTTCGTGCAGGATGAGAGCATGATGCCGGCCATCACTACAACACTCATGATCTTAAATAATATCTCTTTCATTTTTAAAAGTATTAAAATCCAATAACCAGGTTAGCTCCCATGCTGCGGGTGGAGGGGAATTGACCGATCTCAAAGCCCCGTATGATATCGGTACCGCTCAGCGTGCCGAACTCAGGATCGAACATGGGCCATTTAGACCAGATATACAGGTTGCGTCCATATACGCCTACCACCACGCGTTGCAGCCCCAATTTCCTGGCGATCTGAGGAGAAAGGGTATAATCCAGACGGGCTTCTCTGAACTTAATAAAGTCAGTGCGAAAGACACTGCCTTCAGCATTGTCGATGCCATAATGACTTCGATAATATTCGTCCACGTCGGTAGCGATAACATCATTCTTTCTGTACTTTCCGCTGGCGTCCTGTACTACTCCATTCCCGATGATGCCATTGTATCTTCCGGGCAGCGTTTTAGGCAGCTTGCCCTGTTCAGCCATTTTATAGTGCATGAGCGAGTGCGCCACAGCGCCATATTGTGCATCGAATAAGAGATGTAAATGGAATTGCTTGTACTGGAAGTCATTGGTAAAACCCAGCTTCCATTTTGGGATGGTGTTGCCCAGGTATTTTACGTCCCCTGTGATAAGAGCAACGCCCGTCCTGCTGTCATACACCACTTGTCCATCCGGAGCACGCACATACCCTTTACCATACAGGTCGCCCATGCTGCCGCCCACTTTTGCGACGATCTGGCCTCCACCTACAGGACCGTTGTATAGCACTACAGAGCTGTCGGCCAGCTGTTCGATCTTATTCTTATTGGCAGAGAAGACGATACCTGTGGTCCAGGTAATACCATTCCTCGATGTAACAGGTGTCCCATTCAAGGATAACTCTATCCCTCTGTTATTCACTTTCCCTGCATTGATCAGGGCCTGGCCATAGCCGGATGCCCGATCGACAACGCGTTGGAGGATCTGGTCCTTTGTATTGCCCGTATACAATGCCACATCGATATTCAATCTGTTCCTGAACATCCTGACATTGACACCCGTCTCATACGTAATGGTACGAAGGGGCCGGAGGTTGGGGTTCGCCAGTAAAGAAGGGTTCTCCAGACCGCCATTGTACAGGCTGCCTGCTGAAACATAGTTATACGCGGTGAGATAAGGGACAGTTTGACCGCTGCCCACGCTGGAGATGGACAACCTGAATTTAGCATAGTCGATGTTATGGGGCAGCCTGAGCACGTCAGAGGCGATAAAGCTCATGTTCGCTGAAGAATAAAAGAACCCTGCGTTGGTCGTCCGTGAAGGCGTCGCCAGCACGCTGTTCCAATCCTGACGGGCAGTGACGTCTACAAAAAGGTAGTTCTTATAGGCTCCGGAAAATAACCCATAGAAGCTGTTGATCCCGTACTTGCTTTTCCAGGGCATGGTCACCAGGGGGCCCGCAGCATTGGCCATGGAGTAGATCCCGGGGTAGGTCAGCGAATCGGCCCTTACTTCATCCCTGTTATAGGTATTCCGCAGTATGCTACCGCCGGCAGTGACGGTGAAATTGAAGTCGCCGTTGATCTTTTTTACGTATCTCAGCAGGAAGTCGGCGCTGTTCTCGTTTGAAAAGATGTTCTGGGTGCGGTAGCTGCCTTTCTGGTATTTGGCGCCGGCATCGTAGGGGCGCTCCTGGGCGCGTTGTTCATAGGAAAGATCGATGGAGGTCCGCAACTGAAGACTCAGTTCTTTTGTAAAACTATAAGTCGCCTGTACGTTACCCGTTACGGCATTGCGATTGGACCTGTTGATAAATTCATACGCAACAGCATAGGGATTCTCGGGGTAAGTACTAAAAGGGAATTCTATTTTCTTGTCTTTCTGACCATTTACCCAATAGTTCCGCAGCCAATTGACATCTGCGCTGGGTTGCCAGAATATATACCAGTACATGATCGATTGGTTGCCGTAACCCGCTCCGGGCAGGTTGTCGCTCCACATATTGTTGTAATCGATCTTGGAAGTCACCTGGAGTTTATCGCTGACCTTTGAGGTCAGGGAGAGGGATACGGAATTGCGTTTGTACCCTGTGTTGGGTAATATCCACTTGTTGTCGACATTGGTGACGGCAAAACGGGCTGTGGATTTATCGCTACCGCCTTCGACGCTCACGCTGTTGGTGAGGGTCCGTCCGGTAGTAAAATACGTGTTGATATTTTTATAGGGAACCCAGGGGGTTCTTTGAGTACCCTGGGCTTGTGTTTTGGGGTCGAACTGGAAGAACTTCTGTCCTTCGAACTTTGGGCCATAGGCGGAACTGGTGCCGCTGGTACTGGGACCATCGGCGGAAGCACCGTAAGAATAGTAGTTGGCGCCATCCAACCCCTGTCCGTACTCATATTGCAAGGCCGGGCTGCGATTTATGTGTTCCATGCTTGCATTGGAGCTTATCGTAACACCCAGACCTTTTTTTCTGATGCTGCCGGATTTTGTGGTGATGATGACGGCTCCATTAGCGCCTCTCTCGCCATACAGTGCGGAAGCGCCAGGCCCTTTTAATACGGTGACGGACTCTATATCCTCGGGGTTGAGATCGTTGAGGTTGCTGCCATAGTCGGCAGGCATGTTGTCGCTGCTGACGCCATAGGCAGCCTCCCCATTGATGGCGCTGCGCCGGCCGCTACCCTGGTTGATCACCACGCCATCCACGACGATGAGCGCTTCGTTATCCCCGGTAAGATTATTCTCTCCCCGCAGGATGATCTTGTTGGTGCCGACAGGACCGCTGTTGGATCTCACCAGACTCAATCCGGCCACTTTTCCGGATAGCGCATCCGTCCAGTTGGATGCCATAGCGTCGGTGAGCTGTTTGCCCTGGATGGTCGTGGTAGCATATCCCAATGCCTTTTCGTCCCTTTTTATACCTAACGCGGTCACTACTACATCCTGCATTTGCTGCGCATCTTTTATCAGCTCGATATGCAGGGCTTCCACTTCGGAGGCATTGAATTTTCTTTTTACAGGCAGATACCCGACGGCCGATATTTCAACGATGCCATCCTGAAAAGGGAGCACCTTGTCGAAAGCGCCTTTTTCATCTACCACCGCAACAGCCGTCTTCTGTCCCTCCTGTCTGATCATGACAGTGGCGCCGGCCACGGGGACATCGCCTTCTTTGACAAAACCTTTTAACACCATGGGTGAAGACGTTTTTTTTGCGGCTGCCGACTTGCGGATGACCCAGCTGCTGCCGCTGGGAGCAGCCTTAAAACCACCCGGGGCCAGTACTTTGTTTAACAATTCGCCGACGCCGGGAGCTTCGTGAGCGGCGGCGGGGACTTTTACCGCAGCCAGTTCTTCGTCGGCATAGGCCAGTTGCACCTTGAACTGGCGGCCAAAATCTTCTGCGATCCTGCTCAGATTGCCCGCGGCATGCTGGAAACGCAGTGTCCCTGACTGCTGCGCCCGCAGGAGTATGGGGGCCGCCAGCAACAGAACCATAACCATCGATCTTGCTGTTAGTTTTGCGTGTTGCATAGTAATTACATTATAGACAATAGCGTGTCATCCCGCCAACTGGCGGAAAAAACTTTTTTATTGATGCTTTAATTATTGATGGATATTATAGCCCGTCAACGAATTCAGTACGGTAAGGTTATCTTTTAATGGTATCGTCAGGTCCCAGGTTAGGGTCAGTTTTATTTTCCGGTTCATATCATCCCCTGTCAGTTTCACATGATAGTATTTCTCTATCCTATCCAGTAATTCTTCTAACTCGATATTGTGCCATCTCGTCCGTGACTGTAACCACCAGTCGGCGGCATCAGGATCTTCGGTCCGTACGGTCCCGGTCTTACCCCGCACGGTACTTACCTCCTCGCCGGCTATCAGCAGCTGACGGCCACCGCTGTTGCTCAGGGCGACTTTCCCTTCTTTTACTGTCAGCTGCAAGTCCAGGGAATCCATTTTATGCAAGGTAAATGCGGTACCCAACACCGTCACCTGCTGCTGATTCACCGCGACAGTAAAGACATGCCGCTCATCCTTTGCCACACTGAAGAAGGCAGATCCACTCACCAACGCCACTCTGCGATCGTGTGCGAGATCTGGATTCACCCGCACCACTGAATGCGGCGCCAGCCATAGCACCGAACTATCATTGAGCAATATTCTTTGGGAGCTGTCATTACTCGCCAGTTCCTGCCACTCCCGGGCATGCCCTCTTGAGATCAGTCCCGGCATCCGGACAATCACCACCAACAGTACAGCCGCGGCAGCGCTTATACCGATGATAAACGATCGCTTTCTACGTCGTCCGGCATCTATACGTCTGTGGATATTACCTAATAGTTCCTGTTTCTGTGTAGGGTCTATCTCCTCCGGCTCATCCCATGCTTTCTGCCATTGCTCGTCCATTTGATCTGTTTGGGCAATAGACGTCGGATGAAAGGGGCTGGTACTATAGGTTTACCGGAGTTAACAATTTGGTCATATTGGGGCTCAGAAGAAGAAGAATTGAACGCCCCGAAGAATTTTTATGATACGTTGTCCGGCAGTATGTAATTGATTTTTAACGGTCTGTTCGCTAAGTTGTAATTCGGAGGCGATCTCTTTGACGGACAACTGCTCTTCGTTCTTCATGGCATAGATCCTGCGCATTTGTCCCGGCAGTGTATCCACCGCCCCTTTCCAGATGTGGTACACCTGTTTGTATTGATATTGTTCGTCGGGCAGCGGGCGTTCTTCGGTGCGGTCCTGTATGTCGGCGGTCAGCGTATATCGCTGTCTTTTAACAACACGAAGGTGATCATTGATACAGTTCTGTACAATGGTATAGAGATAATTACGCAAACTGGTGTGAATATCAATAGACTGACGTTTGTTCCATAGTTTTATGAATACCTCCTGTAAAACATCATTGGCATCTTCTTCGCTGCCGAGCCGTCCTTTTATATAGGTGTGTACGACGTCGGCATACTGGTGGAAGATCTCATCAAAAGCAGCTCTGTTCATATGGGTGCAAATCTAAGCACCAAAAGAAAGCGTGTGTTTTACGAAATTTTTAAATTTTATGACCAGGGACTGGCATAAAGCGTCGCAAAAGCACCCCCTATTTGTCATTTTTCCCCATCTCAGCTTTTAACTGAGGAAGTTAGCTTTACAAAAAAAATATCATGAGACTCCTACTGGCCTTTTTATTACTGACCATCGGTATTCAAACAAATGCACAAACATCGATCACTGTGGGCGCCACTCCCAAAACCTCCGGGTATGCTCCTGTCAATGGTCTAAAAATGTATTATGAAGTGTACGGCGAGGGACGGCCGCTGGTGCTGGTCCATGGCAGCTATATGAATATCCCTCTGAACTGGGGAGAGTTGATCCCCCTCCTGTCCAAAAACCATAAGGTGATCGCATTTGAAATGCAGGGTCATGGCAGGACGGCGGATATTGACCGGCCCTATTCTTATCCGGCCCTGGCAGATGATATAGCCGGGTTATTAAAATACCTGAAGATCGACAGCGCTGACGTGCTGGGATACAGCCTGGGTGCAACGATCGCTTTGCAATTCACCATCGCCCATCCATCCATGGTCAGCAAACTTATTTTTATTTCATCCACTTATAAATATGAAGGATGGATCAAGGCCGCCAGGGATCTTTTTCCTACCATGAAACCCGAGTTCCTTGAACAAACGCCGCTGAAAACTCAATACGATGCCCTCGCTCCCGACAAAAGCCACTGGACAGCCTTTGTGACCCGACTGTCAAAGTTTGACGCAACTCCATTCGACCTGGGCGCTGACAAGGTCCGGGCGGTCAAATGCCCGGTGTTGATCATCAAAGGAGACAATGATGGGGTCGAGCTGAGCCATGTATCGGAAATGTACCAGTTGTTGGGCGGCGGAACTTTTGCGGATATGATAGGGCTGCCTTCTTCCCAACTGGCCATCGTGCCGGGTACTACCCATGTCACGCTGATGATGCAGACAGAGACGATGGCGGGCCTGATCACACCATTCCTTGACAAGAAGTGATCTATCTCTATTTCTTTTCCCGAAAGAGGTCCTTTTGATCGCTGCCGGCGGGCTTGCCCGACCGTAGATAATCGATCATCCGGTTCTGGGTGGAGAATTCAGCCTGATACATAGGATGGTTGATCAGTTCGCTGTTGTCTTTAAGACCGAGGTCGTTCAGCAGTATATTGTCAATTATATTGAGAGGCAGGCTGGACGACCCACCCAGTAAGATAAACGTTCTGTCCCGGATAAAGAGTAAAGAGTTGTAAAAGGCGCTGATCAAGTTGGCCTGTCCGGCATCATTGGTTTCATCCTGATCCAGCTCTTCATAAATATCATCATTCTCCAACGCCTCTATGTATTCATCCATCAGTTCTCCGTCGATCTTTGCCGGCCCTTTATCCACCACATACCAGAGGAAGGCCAGGACTTCGTTCAGGTCAAGGTCTTCCTCCTCCTCAAATTTTTCATTCAGCTCCTTGCCATACTGTTTGAATAAATATTCTGTTATCCATACGGGGAAAAAAAGCTGTTGCTGAAAAGGGAGTCCTTCCATGCTCTTTAATACCTTTTCTTTATACCCCAGAAAAGTCGTTTCCATATTTTAATATTCTCCTATTTTGCTGCACATTCCACGTGCGGTTGACAATGTTCACAAGATTCGTTTCGCTGGTTCTTAGCCCAGGAGATGCCCCACTTCGGGAATTTGGTTCCTTTTGGTGCATTCCGGATAATGATCCTTTCAGCGTGGTTTAGCCGGCGGGTACCTAGCTTATCGCCCTTGATGGCAGCTCTGGCAGGTTTGTTCCTGAAAATATTTTCTTCGGGCACTCCCAGCGCTTTCAACTTCTCCACCTGCGCACCATTCAGCTTGCTGGTCCTGAACCTGCCGCCGCTGGCAGCAGCGAACAATTGCGTTCCACCCCCCGGGACTTCCCCCTGACCGATGGCGACCGTCTGACTTCTGAAAGCCCTTGGGTCATCGGCGATCACATTATGCACCGTCCTTGCCATCTCCGCCAGCTTGTCGTCAAAGATGGGCGTCAACCCCAGCAGGTCCGTCCAATAATTCGGATCGCTGACATAGCTGTAACTGTTGATACCCCCCTCCAGCCGGATGGGGTCCTGGTTAATATACGTGCCTTCCTCCGGGCTGTAATAACGGAAGCGGTTGTAATACAACCCTGTCTCCACATCTTCATACTGTCCCAGGTACCGGAAGGGCATGTCCTCACGCCGGCCCGTTAAAGATCGCACTCTTCCATAAATATCCAATACGCCTTCCCAGGATTTTTTGCCTTCTTCATCATACGAGGCCTCCGGTGTGCCATGATAATCGCAGACGATGCTGTAGGCATGTCCATCTTTGAGCTTGGCGACAGGGGCAAACCCGTCTGCCTCAAAGACCCAGGTAGTCATGTCGGATGTTGGCTCGGGCTGACTTTGCTGCAGCTCACCTTCTTCTGTGACGATAGCCTTGGGACGTCTGCTTTCGGCATAGGTCCATTCGTGCAGGATGGTATTGCCATCCCATATCCAACGGGTGACCCTTCCATCGAAGGTCTTTTCGATCCTTCGTCCCAGGGCGTCATATTTAAAACAAACGATCTTCCCATCCGGCCGGATGACCCTGGCCAACATGCCGTTGCCCTGCCATTGGTATTGCCATTTTTTTCCTGTCGATCTCTCCGTCTTACTGATGAGACGGCCCTCTACATCATAGACGTATCTGTAAACATCACTCTCCAGCAGCGCACCCGCAGGACTATACTTTCTGTCACTCCTATCCCTGCTGCTATATATATTCCCCGTCTCGTCCACCGTCCGGTGAAGCATAGAGCCGTCCGCATATTGGGCAAAGATCAGATTGCCCCAAACATCGTGCTTATAACGCGTCTGCCCCCGGGAAAGCCCGTCAAAGATCCCGCTTAATTTATCACCCGTCTCCCAGGTATATTTTTTCCAGCTGGTCGCTACCTTATTACGGGTAACACGCTGTTCAGTCACATGACCCGAAGGGTCGTATGCCCGGCTGCTGACAATATCCCCCGGCAACATCCGATCTATCTCCTGGCCCTCGCCATTGTGCTTCATCTGACATGACCAGGAAGCATCCCCACCCGTAGCCCGCAGTCCGACAGACAAAGCGCCCGCACGTTGTATGTCGATGGTTGCACCCAAACTGCTCCTCACACCCACTCTCTTCCCATTCTTATCGTATTTACTCTTTACATAATACTGGTCCTGCCACTCCGTCTCGACCGCCCCCAGCTTATCACGTTGGAATTGTATAGTGGTATGCTCGTTGGCCGCCTCGGATATGTTACCCATCTTGTCGTACCGGAAGAATTCCCAACTGCCGTCATGGTGTTCTGTACGAACGATCCTCCCATTGGCATCGTACTCATAATTCGTATACCGGTGGTCTGGCCGCTCTATCCTTGCCACCCTTCCCGCAGCATCACGCCGGTACTTCCTGCGAATGCCATCGAAACCTGTCTCGCCAACCACCTCATCCCTCGCATTATATTCAAAAAGATAATATTGACCCGCCTCATTGATCACGGCTTTCAGCCGTTGGGCGCTGTCATATATATATTGCTGCTCGATACCATTATGCTTCCTCCTGGTCAGATCCCCCAATGGCGTATATCCATATTCTATCTTTCCATTCCTATCCGTCACTTCTGTAATCTCTGTATAAGCATTGTATTCCAGCCGGATGTTATTACCATCGGGCAGATACATCTGCCGCAGACGGCAAAGCGCATCGTACGTATAATGTCTTATCTGCCCTTCGGAGTCCATGGCCCGGGTACAGTTGCCCAGGTGATCGTATTGCCATTGAGCTTTACCCAATGCCCATTCCATACAGATGAGGTTCTCATCTTCATCATATTGAAAATTGGTCTTTTCTTTTCCGTTGAGCACCATCGCCGACAATTGCCCTTTTTCGTTATATTCATAGCCAGTGGTCTGGCCATTGGGGTAATTGACAAAACGGAGCCTTCTCTCCGCATCGTAGCCAAAGGTGTCGCTGTTCCCGTCGGGATGGATGACCAGCTTCACCTGGTGATGGTCGTTGTAAAAGATCTGAATGCTGGTGTGATCCGGCAGGATCATTTCTTTCACCCAGCCTTTGTCATTGTATACATAGCCCGTGACATTCCCCAGTTCATCCGTCGTTCTGAAGACCTGCATGTCTTCGGTGTATTCTGTATACCGGCTGACGCCATAGTGGTCCGTCTCCTGTACGCAGCAATTGTTCTCGTCATGCCAGTAAGTGGTGGTGTTCCCCACGCTGTTGGTCACTTCCGTACAGCCATTGTGATAGACGATCCAGCCTTCCTGTATACCTCCGTCACCCCATGTATGTACGCAGCGGCCTTTCTCATCATACTCCCAAAAGAAATTTTGTCCGTTGCGATCCGTCTTCTTCACCATCTTATGATCGATGTACTCCATATGGGTGATCTGCCCAAGGGCATCGGTGACAGCGGTCAGATCGCCGGCCTCATTGTAATCATACGCCACGAGGGTCTGAACATGGCCCTTGTGCCGCAGGTCGACGCGGGTGATACGACTACGGTCCCGGTGCAGCAGCAGCCGTCTGCCGGCGCTATCGGTAATGCCCGTCAGCTGTTGTCTGTCATAGTGGAGCTGGATGCGGTAGCCGCTGTAGTCCTCAATAAAAGACAGACGGATAGTATCCGGAGAGACAGCCTGGTTAAAATGGAGATAAAGGCTTTCGTTATAATCCTCGGCAAGAAAATTCCCATTGGCCTTCCTGCGTAGCAACAGTTTCTCCTGTTTGTGATAGTATTCGTCACCAGCTTCCAGCCAGGGGAAGGCAGCCACTCTTCCGTCTTCCAGAAGCATCGCCATGGCCCCTTCTTCCGGCATTAATATGATCGCTCGGTCGTAGCAGAGGTGTGTGCCATGTCCCAGCGAACCTTCCAAACGGGCATCGCTGTCCCAGTTGCGCAGCCACAACAGGGGGATGGGTCCGGGCAATTCAAAGTCGGCGTATTCGTAGTTTACCCGCCCTGTGATCAGATCCACAGGCTCAAAGCCCATTTTACAAAGGGCTTTTTTTAGTTTGGCGCTGGCGCCTGCCTTCCCTGCCAGCTTGCCGTTGAGCTTCTTCATCAACTTGGCGGCGATCTTCCCCAGCACCTTTAGAAAACAACCAAATACAAACGCTTTTAACAGGGCCATGAGGCTAAAATTCGGTACCAGCGGGCCGCCTACATTGACAGGAGCGCCCCATTGCAGGGGGATACAGAAGGACGTGGGTAGATATAAGGAGGGGATGGGAATGAACTTCCTGCCGGGACGGAAGCTGAGTGGGATCCCGATGTCGTTGCAGGTCATCACCATATAACCGGCGCCGCTCATGGGAGCGCCATCCACCATGACCTTCTTGCTGCCAAAAAAGTTCTGGCTGTTGTGCCCGATGATGGGGAACAGTGTAAAGCCGGCGCCAAAAGGGATATGGACAAAAGTGATGATCATACCCATGGTATCCGTATTGCCCCGGGGTACGCCATTCACCTTCACCGTGGCGCCGATAAAAGGGATATAGTCGAAGGGGTCGATGACGAGCCCGATATAAGGATGGGGCAACGGCACGAAAGGGAAGGGCAGGTTCACAAAGTGAATGTCGATCCCGATCACTGGTTTTAAATGCGTATTGGCAACGTACATAATACAGTATATTAGTCTTCTATCAGCGCCTGTTGTTCTACTTCCCTTATCCGCTGACGCGTGTAGTTCTTTTCCATTTCTTCCACCCCTTCCCGCCATCCGGGTCCGTAGGCCTGTTGCATTTTCTCCTCCACGCGCTTATCCTCTTTTTCTTTTAAAAATTCTGCCGCCAAAAATCCATATTCCGACCCCAGCACCTCATCCTCGCTCAACTCATCGGTCAATGACATGGCCGAAAGAACAGCCATTTCTTTTTCTTTATCAAAGTTTTTGTACCGGGCAAAAACAAATACTTTATAGTAGGCAGAAACCGCCTGTGTATAATACCCGAACCCCACAGCCTCCTCTCCCATGCGCATAAACCATTCCAGCGCATCCTTTCTTTGCTTCCGTATCTGGCAATGCGATCCCTTATAGGAATAATATTGCAATAGCAGGGACTTCATACTTTCTTCACCTTTTTCGATGCCTTTTCTGCAGACTTTCAGACCCTCTGCCAACAATGTCTCAATTTTCTCGTGGGATCTGAAATTGAAGAGCATCCCGGCATAGGAGATATAGGCGGTGGCCAGTAGGAGTTGGTCGCCGGATTTCCTCCCCAGCGCCAGGGCTTTTTCGCCCCAGTCCTGCAGTCGTTGGCGGTCCTTTTTTGCAGAAGCCTCTCCCATTTCGAACAGACATTGCCGGAAAGAGGCGTGTGGATCGCCGGCAGCTCCTGCAGTAGCTATCTCCCGGATGGCCTGCTCCATTCGAAGGTCATGCTGCAGGGTGCAGCTATGGGCGGCATGTCGTTCAAAAACAGGGCCCCAGAAATTTCCCTGTGTATGATCGAAGAGCAGCAGTTGAAGACCCTCGGGCAGATCCTGCTGCATCCAGTTTTCCAACCATATATTAAAAGCTGCGGGGGAGGGCATCTCCTTTGGCAACAATGCCGCCACAAAAGACGTCGACCCCATCCCGAGCCACTGACGATAAGACCCCATCATCTCTCCTAACAAGCTGTTGCAGCCGTCATAGTCCATCCCGGCAACAGCCGCGCGAAACCTTGCCGTATCCCAGTCCCCCTTCACCCCAGCCGCAGCCAGTTGTCGCCGTTGCTCCGCATTTTCATCATACTCCTGTAACCAGTTCGACATGATCGCATGGCTATAATTTTCCGCTTCCGCAAAAGGAGTATAAAAGAATACGAAGAGGTTGTCCAGGCCGCCATGCTGCGAAGCTTCCAGACGACAAAACCCTTCGTACATACGGTGGTCTTCCGGGCGCAGCATCCACCGGATCAGGCGATGCCGGGGGCGGACCTCTTGCTGCCAGCGACGGGCCATTTCGCCCAGTCGCTGCATGATCGGGTTATGCTGGTGTATCATAATTATGTATTGATGTTGACCATGCCGCCACGGATTGCCGTGACTTCCTGTCCGTTGGCTTCCACAGCCGTCCCGCTCAGCGAAACCTTGCTTTGTCCAAAGAGGTTGACTTCCGTATGAGCGGAAGCTTCCACTTTGTTCTGGGATTCCAGGCTGACCATTGTCTCGGATTGGACGGTGACATTGTTTTTTCCAAAAAGGGTGGCCGTATCCGATAGTTGTCCGTCCAATTTTTTCGACTCGAGGTACACTTCGTTCTCCGCCAGCATGGTGATCTTCTTCGTATTGAAAATGATCTCGTCGGTGGCATTGATGACCACCGTCTTATTGGACTTGAAGGTGATATTGCCGGCGCCGTCCATCATCATGCTGTTGCCGTCCTTGTCCTCTACAAAGACGCTGCCTGCCGCATCGTTCATAATGACCTTGTTCCCGCTGCGCGTCTGTAATGCCTTTACATCATTGCCCCCATTGCTAAAACTATTTCCGGCAGCGCCGTGATAGACGGTGCCGATGACATAGGGTTTTACGGCGCTGTCCCCTTCAAAACCCGCGATGACCTCCTCTCCTACTTCGGGGATAAAGAACATGCCTTTCCCCCCGCCGCCATGTGGGCTGGTAACCCTTATCCAGGGGGTTTTCTCCGAGCCATTCATCCAATAGAACTTTACGCGCACCCGCCCCAGCCCCTTCGGGTCATGGTTGTCGGTGACGAGGGCGCTCTGCGTTTCACAGGGTGGCGGCATAGGTGTTGCAACGGGCGGAACTTTTATACTGGATGGAACTGCGACAAAATCATTGTTATAATTACCTTGTCCATCCGCAAAATGATTGACGGACACCACGGTGTAATCCCCATAAGTCTCATCGCCCTGGTTAAAAAAGTTTTTTCCCTGCACGCTCACCTGTCCACCGATGGCAACCCCGGGATGGCCGCTGGCGCCGTTGAAACGTACATGGTTACTGCTCTGCATGGCGGACTGGATATTGACGACGTCGTCCAGTTGCTTCTTATTTGTGAGAAAATGATTGTTCCATACTTTTGGTTGCGCCGCATACACTGTCTGACTGGCCTGGAGGGCAATCTTACCCAGCTCATTGAGGCCGGCCTTGCCTTCAATACCACTGGGGGTACTGGTGTACACCTGGTGGTTCATATAATCATAGGCCATCATTTGTAGAGTGGCAGGACGCACCTGCAAGGCCATTGTAAATCGGCTGAGCGTGCTGCCGAAAGTAAGGGAAGTACTATTTGATCCTGCCGGAGGCCCTATCATCAGGCTGCGGCCATCATAGTACAGCCACTCGCCATAAGTGGCGCAAAGACGGGAAAGGAATTGCCAGGCTGTCTCCTTGTATTGAACATAGTAGGAGAGCGTCTCCGGGTACAACGGGGCAACTTTCGGGTTCAAAAGATTTTGTGGAAAGTGTTTCAGGACATCCTGTGCGATGTTCTTCACCGCCTTTTTTTCCCAGCTTTTGCAATGAGGGCCATTGTCAAGGATGATCGTAGGGCTGTGGCCGGTGATGATGATGTCTCCGTTATAGCTGGCGAAGCGGGATGTCTCCACCTGGGTGACGACACCACTAAAACGGAGTTGTCCTTCCATTCCTACGGAATTGATCTGCGCAACAAGATTGGCGCCCATCAGGTTCTTCGATTGGCTGAATATATTGCCCGTGTTACCATCGATGGATACGGCGGGGCACACCAGCCTGAATACATGATGGGAAAAAATTCCCTGGGTAAGCTGAAAGGACGAGAACTGCGTGATAGGAGCGCCGGCAATGCTGATAGTTGTGCTGACTAACTGTGCCATAAAAAAAAGTATCGTTTATGGTGAGTTCCGCACCGGATTATTCCGGCCAGTTATTTTTAAAATTCGATCCGTTCAATTTCAATTCTTTTGCACTTAATACCAGACCTATCTGCATGGGAAATTCCCCATTATGCTGATAGACCTCGTTGTAATCCACGCAATGCGCATCCGTAAATTCCAGTGTCTTAAGTTTGCTCATGGTATCACGACGATAAAAGGTGATGGTGCCGCTCTTCTTCTGGGTGGGGCTGATCATCCAGTCGAAGAGATCCACCTTGCCCGTGCTTTCAATAGTAAGGTTGACGGTGCCTCCCTGCGGGACGGAAGAGGGTCTGCCGGTGGTATCCGTCACCTGGGTGAAGCGGAAACCGCAGTAAAGGATATTTGCGTCTTCACCGTCTATTGTTAGTTTAGCCAGGAATGACATGGGACAGAGTTTAAGCCGGACGGACTGCTCGCCATCCGGCTGTTAAAAATTTACATTTTTACCCATTCGTTGGTATGTGTGCCGCTGCCTGCATTGATCTCGCGGGCGCTGAGTGTGAAAGTCTCCGTAACAGGAGTGTCCCCGGAGGCTTCGAAGTTTTCCTTGTAGTCTACCAGGTAGGCTTCCTTGAACTTCAGTTCTTTCATGGTGGCGTCCGAATCCCTCTTGATGAATGTAATGGTGCCGTCCTTGCGTTCGAAGTTGTTGCACATCCATTCAAAGAAGGTAGTGTCGCCGGTGGACTCCACCGTCAGATTGATCTTGCCGCCTCTTGTAATGGAAGAAGGACGTCCCGTGGCATCCGTTTCCTGTTTCAACGCGTAGTTGCAAGTCAGCACATTGACTTCCTTGCCGCCTACTTTAAGTTTTGCCTTGAATGACATGACACTTTAATTTTTAATGATTAAAAAATGGTATAAAGACCAAAAAATAAAAGACATGGAAGTCTCCCTACACCCCATGGGAGGGCATATGATATACTCATGCAGCTACATAACCAGTAGGTCAGCCGGAATGGCCAAATACTACAAGGGAAACTTGCTACGTGTAGGGGGTATTCAAATAAAAAAGTGGGGAGTATTTCTTAGGAAACGGATAAGGCGATTAATGGTTGGATTGTAGAGTAGGTCAGGTGATGATACTACAATATTAAAAAAATACATTTTTAGCAACGACAAATGCGATGCCAACTTATCCACATTATCAAAAAAACGTCCAGTATGCCCCTGTCATTAGGGCCCGGTCATTTATTCCTGTTCGTATTTTGACGCCCACTCCGGCTTATCCGCATCGTCTCCCTTCTGTCCTTCCATCTTGATAAGAAAAGTTTTCGCAGGGAAATATGGTTTTAAATGAATATCGAGATGTATCCTGTCTTTTTGTAATGGGTCCTGTTCAAAGCGTTGGATGGTAAAATTCTCTATAAGTTTACCGGGACCGGTAATGCCGTCTAAAAATTTTACGATCTGGCTCATCAATTCCTTGCGGGTGCTGGCATTAAAATTTTCAAAGGCCCGTCTGTTAAGAAAGTCCATCATTACCTTGGTCACATAATCGAAAACCCTTACAACGGAGTAGGTTTGCAGTCCCAGGTTGTCGCCATTAAAAAGAGTCTTGGCGGAGAAAGCCATCACCTTTCCATATTCTTTGACCATTGGTACCAAACCTAATTTTTCCAGGCTGGCGATCTCGCTTTTTTTGAGGTCAAAGCGGACCCCGTCTACTTCATTTAACCCTCCGTATTTTTTACCAGCCGTCACCTGTGACATCAGGGTTTGATAGATACGGCCACCCAGCGCGGCAGCCGGTGGAACAAAGAGATGGTCTTCTTCCCCGATGTCATCCAACTTTCCTCTACCCACCAGCCAGTTGCAGGTCATGATGACATTGGACCGCCAGGGATCGCCTCCGGTGAGATTCGCTGCTTCAAAAAGCTCCATCACATCGTCCGGTGAATCGAGGTGCTCAAAGTCGGTGATAAGCATTACCTTATTCTCATAAGCGATCTTCGCCCATTTTTCCAGCACCTTATTGGAGCCCAGGTAGCCGGGCAGTATCAGCAGACTGTAATTATTACGCAGATCGAGTCTGTCATAATTTTGGATCAGCTCCACCCGGATGGCATCTATAAAGCGGGTGTTGTCCAGGTCCTTCAGCTGATCAGGCTCCACATTGATGATGGAGACATTCTTTATCTTCAGACTTTCCGTGTTCTTAAAAAAGAGTGCTACGCTGCGATAGGATCTCTCCAGCTCCTCCGTTTCCTTTACGGCGTCTTTCAGGTTAGTGACCAACGTCTGTTCCGCGGACACCGCCTTCTCGTTACAGGTGGCTACCATATCCACGATGTCGTCGGAACTCTGCAGAATCTCTGTCCACCATTGCAGGATCTTTTTTAGTTCAGCCCTTTCCTCTTTTTTCGAAGGTTCTTCTAAAAAGATCTTCCTGCGGGCCTTTCTGGAAGGATTGAGGTTCTGTATGTCATCGATGGCCGACTCCAGCAGGTCGAAACCGCCGTATTTCGCCAGTCCGTTCAGTTGGGTTTCCAGGGCCTCCGCGGACGTTTCGGCGAGCTTATATTTTGCATCAGCCTGTTCGGCTGTCTTTATTTGTTCAACTGACATAATTATGCGTTTGAATGTTTAACAATAACTATTATGGCGTCGCCTCCAGTTCGCGGATAAGCGCCTGTAAAGCCTGTATCAGATTTCCCTTTGTCTCGGCGCCCGCGAGGGCCTGTTTCAGAAGCTTGTTAGTCTTCAGCTGCCGGATGATCTTGTGATACTGCTGCTGCTTCATATTCAACTCTTTCAGGTAAGGGCTCTGGGCCGTGATACCCTTGGCGCCGAAATCCTCGAGTCCACGGAAATGAAGCGTTTCACGACGAACGGTTCCCTCTTCCGTATCGAACTCCATATCCACCTTGGGATCGAAGTGCTCAAAGACGGAGGTGATATCGGTCAGTCCTTGTACTATATCCGGCTTTACGGGAGGATCTTTTGTAAGCTTTTCCGCCAGCAGCACGCGGTTTTGCGGAATGTCGGCAAAGGCTTCGAATGCGTCTGTCTTGACTTCTGTGCCGCCAATTCCATAAGGTTCAATAGCCATAATTTGAAATTTTAATGTTTACATAAATTTTTACTATAAGGACTTGTCCGGGCACCAGATAAGCCGCTGGCCGGCGCCCAGTCCAAGGGTTATTTTACTTCCGGATGTAAGCTCTCCGCTGATGATCATCCTCGACAGGGGTCTTCTCAGTTGTCCCCGTATGACCCCGGCCAGTGGTCTGGCGCCATAGTCCGGAGAGAACCCCATTTCCGCAATATGCTTTGCAGCGGCAGGCATTATATCCAATTCGATGTTTTGTCCGGCCAGCAGTTGACGCAGACCTTTTAGCTGGATGTCGAATATATGTTCCACCATTCCCGGATCGATGGGGCTGAAAGGAACGATCTCTGTCAGACGACCCAGGAATTCTGGCCGGAAATGCGCCGCCATACGTTCCAGCAAGTCGGCATGGGAGGGGATCGCGCCCTGCGCAAACTTTTCTGTTACATATTTGCTGGCAATATTGGAAGTGAAGATGATGAGCGCATTGGAAAAGTCGCCCTGACGGCCCAGCTTATCGTGCAGCCGCCCTTCATCCATGATCTGCAAAAAAATATCAAATACGGATGCATGGGCTTTTTCTATCTCGTCAAAGAGGACGACGGCATACGGCTGCTGTCTGATCTTATTTACCAGCAGCCCCCCTTCTTCATATCCTACATATCCGGGTGGCGCCCCGTATAGTAATGCGGCCGCGTGTTCCTCTTTGAATTCCGACATGTCAAGTCGGATGATAAAGCGTTCGTCCTGAAAAAGAAGCTCGGCCAGCGCCCTGGCAAGTTCCGTCTTACCTGTGCCGGTAGGCCCCAGGAAAAAGAATGACCCAATGGGTTGACCGGGTTTGCTGAGCCCTGATCTGGATTCCAGTATGGCCTCGCTGATAGTGTGGATGGCATGGTCCTGTCCTACGACTCTTTTTCTCAAAGCATCCGGCATATTCAACAGCCGCTCCCTCTCCTGCGTCTGCAATTTGCCGACAGGGATACCCGTCTTGTCCGCCACGATGGAGGCAATGTCCTGTCCGTGGAGCTGTGTTCTTGTCAAAGGTAAGATCTCCTGTAGCCGCCCATATACCAATTCCATTCCCTCCTCTTCTCCCTTCATCCTGGCCACGGTCCAATTCTCTCCCTCCATTCCTGCCTCTGTCCAGACAATAGGACCTACCGCCTGTCTCAATTGTTCATAGTTCCATTCCATATCATCGCCGTCGGGCGACTCCCCCCATCGTTCACGCAATTGCATGACATTTTCCGCCCCCCTGTCGATGGCCAGTCTGAGAGCCGCCATGCTACGGTCCACCAGATCGATGGCCGCATCGGGGAGCATTCTGTCCTTGATATATCTTTTTGCCAGACGGATGGACTCCTGCAACGTCGCGTCGTCCACCTGTATGCGGTGATGCGTTTCATAACGGGGGATCACCTGTTTTATCATACGGAATGCCGTGGAAGCATCCGGTTCAGGGACCGTCAATACTTCAAATCTCCGGGCAAAGGCTTCATCCTTTTCGATGTGTTTTCGATACTCTTCCAGCGTCGTGGCGCCGATGACGGTGATGGCGCCCCTGGCCAGCTCAGGTTTTAGCAGGTTGACAGCGCCGGCCGCCGCCCCATGTTTATCCAACAGGACATGCAGCTCGTCGATAAAAAGGATGGCCTTGTCAAAGGTCTTTATCTCCTGTAAAATGGATTTGAGTCTCTCCTCCACTTCTCCTTTGTAGGAAGCGCCTGCTACCAGGGCGCCATTGTCCAGCTCGAAGATCTTCACATTCCTGAGAAATTCCGGGACTTCCCCGTTGTGGATCGCCAGGGCGAAACCGTCCACCAGGGCGGACTTGCCGACCCCCGGCTCTCCCGTGATGAGCACGTTGGGTTTGCTCCTCCGGCTGATGATCTCCGCCATCATCCGTGTCTCCTGTTGTCTGCCTGTGATCGGGTCCATACCTCCCGCCGCGGCCTGGAGGGTTTTGTCATGACAGAATTTCAACAACGCCTGACCGCTCCCCGCCTCCCCTCCCCTCGTCTCATGCAGCAGCTGTTTTACAGACGTGTCCTGCTCTCGCGTTTGCATCAACGTCTCCCGCTTTAGCGGCAGGGTCTTTAATTGTTCAAAACTAAAACCCACTCCCGGCGTGCAGAGCGCGATCAATACATGCATGGGTGTTACTTCCTCTTCATTCAGCTGTAGCCGGACATTGTCCGCCTCGTCCATGATACCTGCAACGGAATCATCTCCGCTAACCGTCTCCTTAGGAACCGGCGCCTTTTTGCAAGCCTCCATTCTCACATCCGCCCACTCTTCGATGTAATAAACATCATAATCCATCTGCCACAGCTGTTGCTCGACGCCGAGATCTTTATGCAAAAGGGCTTTTAGTAAGTGAGCGGATCCAAAGGCCGCATGCATGTGCTCTCTGGCCACCGATGCCGCGATCTTCAACGCTTTTTGCGTTCCACTGCCGAGTCGGATATCCAATGTTGCGGTGCTCATGATCAGAATATTTTATTAAAAAGCCCTTCCTTCTCTTTCATATTTACAAAAAGGGCGATGATACAATTTGTCTGTTCGTTCTTCACCAGCTGTACGGTGAGCTTCTTTATCTTTTTCTCGCTTTTCAGAGCGCTGAACTTGTTGCACAGTTCTGTAAAAGGCATCATCTGACCGTTGAGGTTTGCCTGTACGTTGAGGTTTCCGCAGAAATAAGGCGCAAAATGGTCCGCCGTCTTTTGTTTATTGGCCACTGCCCGCAGCAGTACCTCAAACCCTGCATCGCTGATCTCAGGAGCTTTTGTCACCACCGGCTCCGCAGGCGTCTTTGTCTTCTTTTCCGTCGTGTCTACCGCATCTTTTGCGGGAGGCCCCACCCTGTTTACTACGATGACGGGCCGGTCGTTACGGTCCTTTCTCTTTGGCGAAGCCGCGGGGTTAACATAGATCTTGCACAAACCCAGCTGTTGCTGATCGTCATTGATCACCACGGTCACCGTCTTGAGCCCGGGTGTCGTGTAGATATATTTGGGAGCTTTCTCCGTGGCATCCACCGTCGCCGTCTCTCCAAAACGCCATTCCCACCGGGTAGCGCCGCGGGTGGTGTCGGTGAACTGTACGGGTTTACCTACTTCGGCCGATTGAGGACAGATAAAAGTGGCCGTCAGCCGGGGGTTCTCCACATGCGGGGCCGGAACGATCACCAGCCGGACGTATTCCGTGCATTCCCCATTCACCGTCAGCGTGGCGGTATATTCACCGGGCTGGTCATAGGCATGGACGGCCGAGCTGATCTTTGAATCATTTCCCTGATCATCCCCAAAATCCCAGCGAAGGGTCTTGTAGTTTGCGATGTTGCTTTCAAAACGTACTACTTCACCCGTATAATAATGGTTGCTATGGGCAGTGATGTTAAAGGATTGACAGACGGTATGGTTGGTAAAACGCCAGGCCATGACCAGCAGGCTCAGTACTGCGGGTATGATCATGGTGAGAATGGCCCTGTCATCCACCCGTTGATTTAAGATATGCTTGTTCATACGATGTGCTTTAGAATGAAGCGCCTTGTGTACTGACGCTGCTTCGCCGCAAAACATCCAGGTCCCTGCGGGTATTGTCCAGATCGCGCTGAGCCTGCTCGTATTTTGCCTTGTAATCCTCCAGCTGCCGGGGAAGATCACCCATGCTGACCACTTTATTGGTAGCTTCCTGATAACGCAGAAATACGTCCAGTATATTTTTATTCAGCCGGCTGTACATGCTGCTGTCCTTATACTGCAGTTGCGCCAGCTCGCGAATTTTTCCAGCGATCATCTGGTTGAGATAAACATTATTGCTGCCTGGCCGGCTCAGGGAGTCGATAAGACCCTTTGCCTCGTCCATGCTCCGGACAAATTTCTCCTGCGAGAGGGCCTGGGTCTTATAGCTGCTGATCTGATCCCGCATGATAGCATTGTCCTTGAAGGGCATACGGGTGTCGAAATAGACGGCGCTGACCACCAGCAGGGTGGACAGAAGAAAGAAGCCTAGGAATTTCCAAAAGGCGGTGTCTCTCTCTTTTGCATTGACGATATGTGCCATGTATGATAAGATTTGATTGTTACTCTGCGAGAAAACTTTTTCTACGCGGCGCGGGCAGTTCTTCCGCCGGCACCACCAAATGCTCCTTGACAAAAATGCCGGCCTCTCTTTTCCTGCCGATGTATTCCAGCGAGGCCAGGATGTTAAAAAGCCGCAGCGTCAGTTGGGTGTACTGTTGTACGGTCCTCACCGCCTCCCGGATATTCATGTGATCATACCGGAAGTTGCTGAGGCTGGTGATGGCCGACTCCCACTCCGTCTGGGTAATACCGCACCACTCGGCAAAATAGCTCAGCAGCTCATCCTTAGCAGGACCGGTGTGGATGTCGATCCTGTTCTTCATCAATCTTGCCAGTCCTGCCGTGCCTGCTACCATATACACGGGAGGTTGCGACCCGTATTCCAGCAGCACCCGCTGGTATTCGCCACAGAGATAGATACCGATGGCGTTACATATCTCCCCGATGATAAGGGAAAGGTCATTCTGTTGATGTTTCTGGATGATCTTTTGTTGTATCCGGAGCACATAGGATTCCATGCTGCCAAAGAAGTGTTCGATATCTGCATGGAATTCCGTCAGTTCCCGGTGAGCAGCGGCGCTGGTGCAGGGAGGGATATATTCCTCATCCGCCAGCACCTTTCCTTCGGAAACCTTTATCCGTCCCAGCGGCAAATGGAAATCGCCCGTGTTCTTATCCCGAATGTCCATCAGGTGCAGGCTATAGGCCGGCGCCGTATAGGGCGGCCGCAGTTGCGTCTCTTCTACATCGGGCTGTCCTACCGGGACCCTGTTAAAAGGATTGACGACCAGCATGACATAATATTCCCCGTCTGTCGACGCTAATTGCGCATAAGGTATTTGCAGACCCGGGACCACGACCATCAACGCGTCCTCCTGTGTCATCTCCCCGTCCCGGATATGGACCAGGTGGCCGCCGGACGTGATGGCATCGCAGGCCAGCAGTCTGATCGTCACCTGCTGCTGATTGTCCGTCGTAAGGACGATATGCTTACCGCCGCCATAAGACCTGCCGGAAGGGAACAAGCCGTAATTGTGTTCGTTGAGGAAAGCCCTGGTGTGCATGGCCTGCTGCCAGCTGGATGCCTGCTGGTCGCCGCGGAAATGATCTTTGTTGATCTTCATCCCATCGGCCCAGTTCACAGGGAGATACGTTCTTTGTGATGTGTGCGTCATAATAGATTATCTGGATAATTTGTCACGACACCCGGTTGCAAATGATTATGTCATTCTCCCGGATGTTGTTGATAAATATGGTTTTTTCCGTGTCGATATAACGGGTGGACAGGTGATACCATTTGGGTTTTCGATAGAAGATCCAGCCATGCAGATCGCCCAGCTGATTGGAAAATCGTATAGTGGAATCAACGTGCCTGTCGTTATAATCGTTGATAAAATAATAAAACAGTTGTCCAAACTCCATGTCGGCGGGTGCCTTGGCTCGGAAGTTGGTAAAATAGCGGTCGCTCACCTGTTTTTGGAATTCAAAGCTGATGACGAGCAGGTTCTTCAGCTGCCGATCATCCAGGGCAGGCTCTTTGCCGTGTACGGGATAATGCCATTCTTTGAAGATCTTGGGTGGAATGGACACGGCCCGGTGGTAGGTCTGATAAATAAAATAGGGCAGGACAAAGAACAATGCGGAAGTGGACATGGCGATCTCCGCTCCCTCCCTGTTGACGACCCGATAGGTCATGATCATTCCCACGGCGCCCAGTAGCATGATCACCAACAGGTGCAATACCTCCGGCCAGAAAGCGCCAGGGCCTGTCCATTTCAGCCAGCGGCGCATGGTGTACAGGTGCACGATGCCCACGCCCATAAACAATACCTGGAAGAAGATAAAATAATACAGATACTGAGAGAACAAGGATAAGCCGATGCAAAACCCTGCAAGGGCAAAAAAAGCTACATACGCCAGGGTGTAGAGGATCGTGCGCTTGCTAAAGGCCTTGAAGCCGCCCCTGACACGGCGGATCAGATAGCCCATTACGGCGGAAATGCCGATGGTACCTACGCCGAGTAATATCATCCATCGGCCCATTTCCGGATATAACCATCTTTCAGCAGACATATACTTTATTTTATACAGTGAGTATCGATGAATAGCCCAGCAGGGGTTCGTTGCCCGGCTCCAATCTCATCTCCGTCCTGGTCCTGTCTATTTCTATTTCCGTCACGGTCCCCGCCTCTGCCGGAACAAAAAATCTGTTGAATGTTTCCAGAACAATATATCTATCTCCTTCGGGCAAATAAGCGCTTACCTTTTCCTGCTCCAACGGCCCGATGATATATTTATACACGGGGTATCCCTCGAAGAATGAGCTGCCGCATACCATATCATTCCCCAGGGTCTGCCCTCCCAGCCCCAGTTGCCCTTCGATCAGGGTGACCGTAGGCGGCATCACCCTGATCTCTACGGTTTCGTCCAACAGGAGCGCCAGACATCGCTGCATAAAAGACAGACATCCCACGATCCGATGGGCATAGGGGATCAGCAGGATAAGATAGCCGGCGGCATTATCATCCATCTCTGCAGGCAGATCCCAGAAAGTCCGGAAATAGCGATGCAGCGCACCTTTCTCCAACTCCCTGAGCAGGGACTTCTCCTCTTCCTCCAATTGCAGCTGCTGGTAGAATCCGGCATGTTCGAAAGGTTGAAAAAATCTTCGTACGCCTTTTTCCCTGGTCCTGTTCCAGCGATAGAGCGCTGCCATTTCCGGGACGCCCATGGCATTATTATATTCTACGCCCGCGGGCTGGAAAAAAAGCCCCTCGGGCAACATATCATAAAAGCCCGGACGGGACAATTGGACATGGATCATCCCGTTTAGCCATTCGTCTTCATGAAACTCCGCGCCTGTCACATCGTTGTGATATGCCCGTTGAAAAAAATCGCCGGTACCTACGGCAAAGTCTTCCCTGGGGTAGCCTTCCCCGATGATATGCGCCAGCAACGCCTCCGCCTTTAGACGATGTGCGTGTGACAAAAGAGACGTAGGTATATTTTCCGGCGCCATAGTTTTATGTCAGATCATGTTAAGCGGTGAAATAAAAACCCTGAACGGCATAAACGCCATGGACCTCTCGGCCAGTTTATATTGTAATAACTCCTGCCAGTGTCCCAGCGTCTTATGCTCCTTCATATTGTCATATTCGTGATGGTCAAACCGTATAAATACATCGATGGTTCTGACATACCCTGACTGGCGGCCTTGTGCGATCATAACGCCCTTCTTTACTTCCACCAGTCGGGCCCTGGCGCTCGTCTCCCGGATACAGAAGAGGCGGATGTCTTCCGCGCTGAGTATCCTGTCCTTTGAAAGGACGGCGCTTTTATAAGCCGGCAGGCTTTCATGAGGCAGCAGACGATCCCGCCCGCCCTGCGTCTGTGTTATCAAAAAAATACTTCCCTGCCGAAGTCCCCCATTCTTATAAGCGATCAGCATGGTGCCGCTTTTGATAAGATTGGCCCTTGCCCCACGAGTACTCCAATATTCCACCACCAGGTGTCGATTGAGAACAGCGTCTCCTGCCATGATCTCCAGGTAAGGAACGGGGTCTGCGGCCGCATCTCTGCCCTCCATTTGCCGGCTAAGCCGGAGGATCACCTGTTGCACCTGTTTGATCTCGTTTGTCATGAACTCGCGATTGTACGTCGCGAAGGCAGCGCTTTCATCCCTTAACAGCTGCAGAAGATGTTCGGTGACCGTCCTTGCATCCCGCTCGTCAAAACGGCCGGCGCCGCCTTTGCGTAACAAGACAGAACGAAAGGGTTTGCCGTCCTGGTCGATGACGGAATGCAGGTCAAAGAATTGCTGGCCTTGCTCACACAACAAGGGTATAAAATTTACCCAGTCCTTGAGACGATGGGTCAGCTCATGCAGCCGGAGGTTGATCACCGGGAAACAATTCACCTGGCACTGTAATCCGGTAAACATGGACGCTGTGATATTCTCCGGGAATTCCAGTTTTATCCATGTGAGGTTTTCCCCGTCCAGCCGTATCCCTTCGGGAGTTTCTCCTTTCTCGTCTGGCGCTTCCACCATCTGTACGAACCGGTGCCGGAATAATTCATTGGCCAGCCGGGTAGCTATGCGGCTGACGTTGTGCGGAGCCTGCAGCCATATGGACAGCTCGTCGCCATCACCGGTAGGGCTATTAAAACCAGGCTTTGTGGACAGCTGTTGATCACCGCACCACCACTTCGCCTGAGGGAGATAATGATAAAAAGCTGCATTGTCCAGCTCAAAATAAAATTGTGCATCTTTCAACGTCATGCCCGCCACGCCCAGCCAAATGACATTTGACGGCAAGGGCACGTTCAACACTGATACAGTTTCCCCCGCAGCAGGGCTGTTATAGCGGATCAATTTTTGATCTGTCGCCATATATCTTACAACCGCGTCGGTGATAAAATAGCTGCCGGCCGGGGAAAACCAACAGTCTTCATCCGCAGAAGCCTGGGGTCCCCGGGGAAGGAAGAACTGTTCTCCCGGCTGCAGCAACACCCGACCCTCCAGACTTTCAGCATGAAGGATGGCTTGTGCGGGGACAGGAGCTGTAAATACATCAGGCGCCATCAGCTGTATCATTTTTTGCAGTACCCTTTCCCGGCTCATGCTTATCTCGTTGGATATCCTTTCCAATTCGGCCGCATATACTTCCATCAGCAGGGCCAGCAAGGGATCAAAGTCTGACTCCCTGATCTTATCCGAATAACCCCAGGCAGCCGAGGCCGCCTTCAGCATCCTGTCTTTGATATGTGCTTTTGTTTCCACCATATTGCTTAATTATAAGACAGTGGACTGATAAAGAAATGATCCTTATATATAATGGGTTCGTTGGTGCCTTTCATGATCCCCGTAATGGTGATGTCAAGCCTGTTCTTGATCCGGCGATTGGAGCCGGGGACGGAAAGTTCTTCCTGTTGCAGCTGCAGGTCTGTTCGCACCTGTTCAAGTCTTGGCTCATGAGATCTGATGGCATCATCCAGCGCCTGCACCAGTCCGTCCTTCAGACGGCTGCGGCTGGAAAGGTTGTCAAAGTCGGCGTCCCAGAGACCGCAGCCAAAGGCTTCGTCGCTTGCCAGTTCGCCTAATGAAGTAGTGAGAATGAGATGAATATGATGTGCAATAGATTGTTTTGTCTGACAAAGTTGTAGGATACCACGTTGTGGAACGAGGTCCAGTTGTAATGGAAGCGAAAGGAACCCTGATGACATGACCCTGTTTTTAAAATGGAGGAAAAACTGGAAGCCAGGGTCAAAAGAGATTGTCTTGACGAGCTTGCCGAAGAAGTGCTAATGTTAGTGCTTAAGTGAAATTAAAAACAAAAACAATGCCAGAGAAAAAAACTTATTGACATATCATCCGTGTTAAAAAAAATCTTACTTTAGGATACCTCTTCTTCCCTCGATCGCGTATCACTTCACTCCATATTATATTGTAACCATATGGCAAATACATTTCCGCCATACATCGTTGTGGGAATAGACGGCACCAGTTCCGCCTCGTGGCGCAAGCCGGACGGGAGTAACAGTCATGTATATCGATTTGTACATGATTTCCAATATGGGACCATCGGTGTCGACAAGCTTTTTCTCGATGGCCCTTCCGAAGTGGTACAGGGGCGGGATTCGGAGCCCATCCTGCAAAAGGCGCTGGACTTTGTCACCCGCAGGCTGCAGACCCTCTTCCCTCAAAAGTTCCCCAATTCCGCACACCCGTCACACGCACTAGATATGTTTGACGTAAATTCCTGCGTACAAAACCAATATTATCAACAATATTACGGAGATGAATATTCGCTTCTTCCGCCGCAGGGAGGTACTGTCCGCATGCCTGTACAGGTAAATGCAGGCATGCTGGCCCATCAGGTGCTGAGCCCTGGCCAGGTAAAGGTGGTGATCGTGGGACATAGCCGGGGCGGTCTTATTGCTACCGTGCTTGCCCGTATGCTCAGCCCCATCGTACAGGTGTACTTCCTGGGGTTGTATGATTCGGTGGATCGTGAGCCATGCCTGGACGGCACGACGATAGAGAATGTCAGGATCGTCTTCCACGCCAGGAGGAACCCTGAGGTAGGGTCGAGATGGAGCTTTGGCAACACCTCCACTCAGCACCGGGTGGATCACTATGAGGAAAGTTTTTTTTATACTTCACACGGAGGCATCGGGGGAGATTTTGTGGCCGATGCAAAAAAGGTGGGGATGTTCGGCGACAGTTCCTGCACGGCGCGGCCCGATACACGAATGGTCAACACCCCGGAAGGGCCTGTCGAAGTAGACAATCGTCACCCATTGACAAAAAAACTTGGTAAACCTATCGAGCAAATATGTGCGGAGGGGCGTGATAACGCGGATACGTTTATCCGTACTGGGGCAAAGCGATATGGGCTGCCGTTGCCTTAATCTATTCAGCAATACTCCTTGATCTCCATGGTATGATACACCTGCGTATGAAAATCCTTTACGCGCAGCATCCTGTGCTCGTTATTAAACACCGCCTCTATATGTATACATTCGTTCTCCGTGCTATTAACGGCTGTATTTACTAATTCCGACAGAACATACGCGATCATATTCTGATCCGCATTGACGGAAAGGTCCCGGGGAATATCGTTCAATAATATGTTATTGCGCTTGACGGCCAGCGGCTGCAGACTGGAGATCAGCTTGCTGACGATCTGGTGTACGGATACCAGGGGCTCGGAGTTTAGGGGCTGGACTGTTCCTTCGATGTTCATACATTCAGTTTTAAAAGATGAAGCACAACAGGGGTCTTAATAAGTCAGCGTTCAACTATGGCAGGACATCGGGAAAATTCGTGGTCAAAATAAAAAGGAGCAGTATAGAAATACACTCCCGTTTTTAAATCCAATATCCTATGAAAAACCGAATAGGGAAATTCAATTGGCATACCGGAAAACAATCAACTGATTTTTAGCCATTTAACTAAAACAAAGGTCTGCCGGCTTTCCAGAAATGGGAGAGAAAATTGCAAATAGGGAAAATCACTGTGAAAACTTGCACATATATTCACAAAATGAATATAGACCAGATCATCGACAGTATATATCCCCTGCCGGAAGGGTCAAGATCGGCGCTCAAAAAGAATATTGCAGAAGTTACGTACCCCAAAGGGTACCTGCTGTTTAGAGCAAATAAGATCGAAATGAATATCTATTTTATAAAAAAAGGCATCGTCAGGGCTTACACCGATCAGGACGACAATGAGATAACCTATTGGTTTGGCAAAGAAGGACAGACCGTCATTTCAATGAAAAGTTATGTCGAGGGCCGGAAAGGATATGAAAATATAGAATTGATGGAAGATGGCGAATTGTATGTCTTAAAGACAAAGGACTTGCAACAACTCTTTAATGAAGATATACATATCGCCAATTGGGGGAGGAAGTTTGCGGAGCAGGAACTTGTCATAATGGAAGAAAGGTTTATTTGCCGGCAGTTCCGGACTGCCACGGAAAGGTATAAAGAGTTGTTGAAGGATGCTCCAGACCTGCTGCAAAGGGTCCCGTTGGGACATATTGCCTCCTATCTGGGCATAACCCAGGTAAGTTTGAGCAGGATAAGGGCGGAGGTCAGATAGCATTTCGTTTTTATCATTTGTAAAATGATACCTCCGTCCGAAGACGGAACTTTGTAAGATCAAAAAAAAGAAATGAACTGGATTATTTTAGTTATTGCAGGATTATTGGAAATAGTTTTTGCATCCTGTCTGGGAAAGGCAAAGGAATCGACAGGAAATGAAGCTTATTGGTGGTATGGCGGTTTTTTTGTTGCAGCGACATTAAGCATGGTGTTATTGCTAAAAGCAACACAGAGTCTCCCCATCGGGACGGCTTATGCGGTATGGACAGGCATCGGGGCGGTTGGAACAGCCTTAATGGGGATCCTGGTATTTAAGGACCCTGCCAGCTTTTGGAGGATCTTCTTCCTTACGACACTTATAGGTTCAATTGTCGGGCTGAAGGCGGTATCCCACTAAAGGGTGGAGATGTGCTCCCTCCGCCATATACGCGAGAAATACAACCCGCAATCTTTTATATACTTGTAAAACTCGTAGTCGTTCTCGCAATTCAGGATAAATTCGTAGGTCGGCCGGTAGATACGCATAAACGTGTCGAGCGCAGGGCGCTGCAGACCCGTGATCTTTTTTACAAGTGTTTTGTTAAACCGGTAATCTACGTATTTGTCCTGTTCCTGTTCGATCAATCGCCGCTGCAAGGCCAGCATCTGGCGGTTCTTTTTACCGCTGAGCAACATGTCCAGGTTAAGCCCTATCCCCCCGCTGCCGGTGGCAAAATAATCGGGCGAATATTCAAATACTTTGCGATATTCTTCCCGGTTGTCCAACGAGTCATAACGATAAGGCTTGGGCCGGACAACCACCAGGGGCAGGCTGTCGACATTTACAGCCAGGCTGATATCTAAAGGATACCCGGAGACAATGCCTTTTACTGGAAATCGGGCGGTTTGTTTACCCAGGTAAGAAAAATAGATTGAATCTTCAGAAGCCAACCTGATCTTATAATGCCCCATGGAGTCTGTCGCCGTACCCTGCCCGTTGGTCCCCAGCACGCTCACTCCTTGCATGGCAAAGAACCGGGACTTGTCATATACGGTTCCCTTGACCTCCACCTGGGCAAGCGCCTGCCGGCCAATGACCAGTGTAAATGTGACGGGCAATAAATATTTAATAAAATTTATACTCGTAACTAATTAAATTATAAGTATTAAAAACCGGAAGTGCCGGGTATCTTCCCTGTAAAGATAATCTTAACAGAGAGATTGCCCAGTATCCTCCAGGATTTTAACACTTTACCCATGCGACATTACCTGTCTTAAAAGCTATATCGGACCCCCGCCTGCATCTGCCACCTGGAATTGAAGAAGTCCACGGAATAAGGTTTCCCGGGGTCGACAAACTGGAACAAAGGGGATCCCTGCGAGCTGCGTGCTGGAATATAAGGCACCAGTCCGACACTGGCTGTAGAGTTATAGGTATTGGGAGAAAAATAGACCCATCCCCAATCCTTGTTCAGCAGGTTGGTGAGATTGATAATATCCCAGGTGAAGGTGATTTGCTGGTTTCGTCTGGATGACGCCTTGCCGGTGGCAAAGGAAAAACTGTGTTCAAGCCGGAAGTCCAGCTGGTTATTCCAGGGCGTGCGACCTTCATTGCGCCCGGTAAAATTCCCTCTTCTCCCCCTGAGATAGGCATTGGCATCGATGAATTTATTAAAAGCTTCCGCCTGCTGTCCTGCGGTCACCGTCACTCCGTTCTGCACATAGTCGGCAAAGAAATTCACGGCTTCTGATCGCTGAGGTATATACGCCAGGCTCACCTGCTGGGGTGTGTTCTGTATCGTATAGTTCAGAAAACCATAGGTAAAGGGGGAGCCTGATTGGGCACTGAAAAAAAAGACAACCCTGCTCTTATTCGTCTTGCTCCAGTCGATGGTATAGCCGGCATTGACGACGATGCGGTGCCGTATATCGAAATTGGAGTTGGCGGCGGTAGGATTGTTGGGGTTGAGGGACTGGTTCAGCTGCCAGTTGGATTCCATGGAATTCCGGATACCATTGGAGACATCCTTCGACTGACCGTAGGTATAGGCGGCCATCAGGGTCATGCCGAAAGGGAAGGTCTTGCTCACTTTCCCTGTGATGCTGAACCGGTGCCCCAGGGAAGTGTTGGACATTTCATACGCATTGGCAAATACGGAGTTGACACCTCCCGAGGGGAAGACGGGCTGTTTGCGTAAGGTAATGGCGGAGTCGTATATATAGTAAGAGGGATTATCCTTGAGGTTCACCTGCTGGAACATGACATCCTTAATGGTCTTCGAATAAATACCCTCGATGGAATATTTGATGCCCAGGTCGTCGGTGTAGTCGGCGGCCAGGCTTACCCGGAAGACCTTGGGCATGGAGAAATGGTTGTCCACCACGTCTACCTGGGTTTTGCCGGCGTTCACCTGGTCGGCGACCTGTCCGTTCTGGGTAGCGAAGGAGGCGATGCCATTGGTCTTGTCATAGCGCAGAGGGTCTGACCCGGATGCGAACACGCTGGAGCCGTTGTCCGTCCGCTGATCGTAAGCGCCGTAGGTATCCCCATTGTTGTAGAAGGAATAGCCCAGCCAAGCAAAGGGTATACGTCCGCTAAAAACCCCTCCGCCGCCGCGTAATATCAGCCGTCTGTCGTCCAGCAGCTCGGCACGGAAGCCTATACGCGGGGACAGCTGCACGCCATTGAAATAATGGCCCGTGATATTGCGCAGGGGAGTATAGGTATACGTCGTTCCATAATAGGTATCCGTCAGGGCATTTCTCGTCTTGTCGCTCAATATCTGTTTGTGAGGAACGTCCACGTAGTCGGCACGCATACCCAGGGTCACGGTAAACCGTGGGTCCACCCGGATCTCGTCCTGTATGTACAGGCTATAGAAATTGATATGGAATTTGGCGCCGGGATGGGAAAGGATATATTCCCTGGTATTGTTGACATAGTTATAGCTGCCCCGCACCCGGTTGGGGTTACCCGCAAGAAAATCTTCGATAGAAGGATAATCCACTCTCCCATTCCAGGCATTGACAAAGCCGTAGGTGATATTGTACAGTTCGTTATGCGTACCCGCGGTCAGGTGATGCTTTCCCAGGTTGATATCGGCATTGTCCGTTATTTCGATGGTATTTTGTTTCATGTTAAAGATAGAGGCTTCCCGGTCGGTGCCGAGGAAGATTGTGGAGCCAGGTGTCCTGCCGACAATCTGCACTTGTGGAAAGGCGGGGTCGCTCAGGGGGTCCCTGTAATCGTGGATAGCGGAATAGCCGGCGGTAAAGCTGTTGGACCAGATGTTGGACCAGCGGCTTTTCAGTTCCACCACGGTGGACGTCTGGTTGTTGGTCTGTTTGTAGGCGATGCTGCCAAAACGGAAATCCTGCTGGTCACGCTCCATATTGATCGACTCTGAAGTAACCGTGTTGTTGCGAATGGCCAGTTGGTGGGCACTGCTGATATTCCAGTCGATGCGATTGAATATCTTGTTTGACCGGGCATAGGCCTCGTAGTTGCCATAGGTCCCACCGTCGAAATTATACCGGTCTTTCAGTGTCTGATTGATCTTTACGGCATCGTCCAGGCTAAGGATGGCGGCAGATGCGGAAGAACCCGCGCCTTGTTGTATGACGTCGTTCCTGCGGGTGATCTCCTCATTGGTAAACCAAAACAGTTTGTTTTTTATCAGCGGCAAACCAACGGAGAAGCCCGTCTGCAGATCATGGAAGGCGGAAGGCGTCTTACTTCCACCCCCGGCAGGGTCCTTACCCGTAATAGCTGCATTGCGACCGTAAAAGTACACGGAGCCGCTGACGTTATTGGCGCCGCTCTTTGTGACGGCGTTGATATTGCCGCCCGTAAAATTGCCGATCCGTACATCATAGGGAGCCAGTTCCACCTGCATGTCGGCGATGGCATCCAGGGAGATCGGATTGGTGCGGGTGCTGCTGCCGGGTTGACCGGATGTGCCCGTCTGGCCGCCGGCCGATGGGCTGAACCCGATGGCGTCGTTGTTGATAGCGCCGTCGATGGTGAAATTATTGTACCGGTAATTGGTACCCTGAAAAGAATTGTCCCTGGAACCCTGGGGAACCAGGCGGGTGATGTCCTGCAGGCTTCTGGAAACAGCGGGCATTTGCTGTATCTGCGCCGAAGTGATGTTCGTGCCGCTACCATAGCGGCCGACCCTGTTGCCGGCTTTTTTACCGCTGACCACCACTTCCTGAAGTTGGTCTGCCGGCTGGGAGAAAAGAACTTCTACACGCAGGGGGTCGCCCAGGCGCACTTGCAGGCCGTCCAGGACAACGTTCTTCCAGCCTACATAGCTGGCCGTGAGTTGGTAAGGTCCGCCGATGCGCAGACCGCTGAAATAAAAGAGGCCGTTGGAAAGCGCCTGCCCGGCATATACCGTACCGGTGGGCTGGTGAGTCAGCGTAAGCACGGCCCCCGCCAGACTATTGCCCGCACTGTCTTTGACGGAGCCTTCCAGACGCCCGCCCGTGTCCTGGCCAATCGATACTGCCGGAGGGAACACGCAGCTAACAATGATCAATATACGTATTAAGGCTTTCATATAATTTTTTAATGCACAAGAAATACCTGATTTATTTTTTGGACCACTCCGTTAGTGGCGATCATATCTGGCTTGATGATCCGCACAGGGTTGTTCTGGGCGATGCCGTTACCGGTGAAGCTAAATCCGTCGAGGGATGTCCAGAAGGAGCTGCTCCCTGATCTGAGTATTACATTCGTTCCTAGTCCAATGGCAAACTGTCCTTTATAGTCACTGGTGAAAGTGAACCCGATGAATGTAAAATTCCCAAAAACGGGGTTTTGATAAGAGGGTATGCAGTTGTTGCAGTAATAGCCTGTGACCAGCTTCAGACTGTCATTGATCAGTGCGGTAGTGTCCGCATAACCAAAGGCCTTGAAGGCGGAGTCGGTAGGCGCCAGCAATGTAGTCCCGTAGATGAGCCCCCCGCTGCCGGTGGGTGGGAGTGAATAGGTGCTGTCCGCGACAAGGGTCCTGAATGTGTATACATTACGTACAAACGCTGTAAGAAAGCTGAGGTCCTTTTCCTTGTTCATCACATCCAGCTGCGACCCCGCCGGGGGAATAGCTACCCTGCCGGTGACTTGCAGCACGCCGTCGCCCAATTCTATATTGCCCTTTATCACCGGGATACCGTTGAGAAAGATGCCATAATAGTTCTTCGTGATATAGGGCCTGTACAAAGGGTGCAGACCGGTGAACTGCTGTTTCAAAAAACCCGGCACGTCGCCCGAACTCAGCCTTCCTTTGACGATGTTATATCTCAATATGTCCTGCAGTTGCCGGGGGTCCATCCGCCGGAGGCTGTCGCCGGTGAAACCCGCAGACTCGAAGGCCGGGTCCGTTGCTGCAAAGAAAGTAAAGGGCCCTCCGGAGGACATGACTGTATCCAGTCGGGTGATGCCGATGGCGGTGTTCAGCAGGCTCAGTGAAGGTTCCTTTGCAATATATTCCAGTATCGAAGGCGTCGGGGCATTGATGGCCTCGTGGTCCTTTTTGCAGGAACAAAGAAAGGTGAGGAGGATCAGTACCGGGATGTATAAACAAAAGGTGGTTATGCGCATGTGAAAATGATTTGAATAAAAGAACAGTTCAGCGGATCAGCACGCCCAACATCTCCTGGACGACTCCATTGCCGGCAACCTTGTCCTGGAAAGCAATCCTGGGCATGTTATAAACGTACCCGTACCAAAAATTGATGGGAAGGGGTCCCGGGGGGCCATCGTAAACCATGGTTTCGACACCGTTGGGATAATCCCATCTCATGGCGGGTACGAGGCCTGTGCCTATAAAGGAGTTATTCCTGAATCCAAGCGCAGCTCCATCATAGGTGGTCAACTGCACAGTGTCTCCGTTGGGCAGGGTATCCCTCCTGGTAAAATCGTTGACAAACCACGTTCCTTTCAACACATGATACAGGACCATTTTTTTGATGGAATCCGGGTTGGCATTCCTGATGGCATCGATGGATCGCAGGTCCAGTCCGCCGTGCGCGGTATCCACGTACATATTGGACATTGAAAAATTGGTAGGCGCCAGCACCGTCAGTTTTTCATTGGTCGTTTCGAACAGGGACTGCAGACCCGCGCGTTGGACGGCCAGGGTAAAAAAGGCCAGGTTCCCGTCGCCCAGCATCAGCTGCCATACATTGGGCAGGACCTGGGGCTCCGGGACACCGGTGAGCACATTGATCGTACCGTTGGTGGCCGGAAGGTCCCAGCCGTTTTGCACCAGTGGAACGCCGTTGACCGTGATGATGGTGTCACCTGTCTGCGATCTGTATTTGGTGATATAAACGGGGCTGCCTTCCAGGGTTTGGAACGTCTGGTTCTCTCCCAGCCGCAGGTCTTTCATCGATACTTTTTGCGGGATGATCATCCCCCGCACGTAATCAGCGGCAGGAGGGTTATATGCATACAGCAGGTAATTGGTGCCGTTGCCAAAATAGAAGCTGGCGGCGCTGAATGCGTTGTTATTGGGTACGAATATCGTATAAGGCCCTTCTTTGAGCGCAAGGGTGTCTCCATATTTTGTGGTATCCAGCACCTGGGAATACAGGCTAAAGGTATAGTTGTCCTTAACCACAAAGGGCAGGCGGCCAAAGTCTCCTGGTTTCACTGTCTGTCCATTGTCTTTTGGCGCCGTATCCTTTGTACATCCCTGTATGGCTATCAGGATGAAAGCGGCTATGTATCTTGTAATTCTCATAAAATCCCGGGGATTTAGTTATTGTAAAACAGCTGATCGGACGCATACACCACCCCATTCATTGTCCAGAAGCTGCGTTGTCTTTCCGTCTGGTCTTTATCCAGCGGGATGACAGCATTGTCTGTCCCGGCAGCATTCCACTGTATGTTCAGTACGCCATCATCACCCGTGTGGTATTTCAGGTTGTAAGGCGCGATGGTCGCTCCTCCCCCGTTGAGGCTTGAGCGGTTCAACACGCCCGAGTTGAAAGAGGAATTTCCCACCAGGTCGTTGTAACACACGACGGCGGAGAAGGCCTGGCCATTCTGTTGGGTGCTCGTCAGCAGGTAATGCGTCTTCATGACGGAGTCGATCGTGGCATAGTTGAATCCATATTGCCAGCTCCCATTGACATAATGATAGCCATTGCCCGGCACCGGGCTCAACTGATAATAAGTCGGACTGTACCGGATGGTATCGACCCTTACTTTGGAAAGCACCCAGCGTTTTATGCTATCGATGTCCGGGAAGCCCGCCCTGGTAAAGGCGGTATTGGTAGGTGCAAAAACGGTGGGGTACATGGGATTGGGAGGGTAGGTAGGAGGATAGATATCTGTTTCTTCATATCTCAGCTGCGAGAAAAGCATTGTGTCTTCATAGATCTGGTCTGAGTTGTTAAAGGTCAGGCCGCGATACACGCTGTCCAGTACCATGATGGCGGCAGCATAATAAGAGAACTCCGGCCGGCCGAACACCACGTCGGATATTTTTTCCGTGGGCGGGATCAGCACCTGGTGTATGGGGTACAGACAGCCGTTGGATGCTTTTATGGCGGCTTCCCCATTGTTGACAGCCCAACCATTGATACACAGCCGCCCTTTATAGTTCTTTACGTATAAACTATGTCTGTACGTGGAGTAGCCCGGTGTGACGGCGCCCGGGGGGTTGAATAAGCTGGTCTCCAATACACAGTTCTGCTGGACGCTGACCAAAGCATTCCCCAGGGTCGTATCGGACAAAACACCATATGTAAAATGATACAGCAGGATCTTTATCAGGGAGTCCACAGGGATGCTGTTGATGCCGTCCTGTGTCAGCCCCGCGGCCTTCATGGCCGAGTCTGTAGGTACGAACAGCGTAAAAAAGGTCGCGGGTTTTATCTTGTCCTGTATCGAAGCCCGGTGGCAGGCGAGGGCAAATAGGCTGAACTGGGGTATGCTGTCCAGCATCTTCCGTACATCATGGGTAGTGTCTCCGCTGTTATCGGGGGTCCGGAGAGGCGATACGCTCACTACTTTAGTACAGCCTCCGACGATAAAGAGCCATAGTGCGGCCAGCAAGAGGCACTGGAGGCGAAGGAACGGTGTTCTGATATTCGATGGGTTCATAATTCAATGATTTATTTGCCGGTATGGTTAGGGTATCATCAGCAGCGCATTGATGGGTTGTATCACATTGTTCCCGTTGACTGTCATATAATTGCCCGGACTGATGATCGTGGCCGGGAAATTGTCACGCGGCTTTTTCAGCCGGCTGTTGTAATTGCTGAGCATCCGCACCCCGAGCCCATAGCTGTCGAAATTGACCACCACCTGCTGGTCGGGCATAATATAGCTGGCAAAGGCGGGTCCTGCGGGAGCGTCCGAAAAATCACTCGTGAAGATGCGACCGGGGAACAGGTAAACCCCGAAGACATCGGTGGGCATAACGCTTGTATCCCAGGTTGCGATGGAGTCTTCGGTGATACTGTAAAGAACATAACGAATACCTCCCGGGTATCGGACCCTAAGTTTTTGAAATGCGTCATTGACAGGAGCAAACACCGTCAGTGGTTTGCCCGTGTCCGTCCTGAGCCTGTCCCATAGATCGAATTTCTTCAGGCTGGCCTTGAAAAGGCTGAATTGATCCAGGTGGGCATCGATAAAATCCTGAAGATTGCCTTCCAGGGGGGCGTTCAATGGCGTATTCAGCACCTGTATATAGCCGTTGGAAGCGCTGATGTCGAAGCTGTTTACATCGGTGCCGTTGACATGCAGCACACGGGGTCCGTTTGGTGACGGAACGAGTGGCTTGGAAAGATAGATCTTCTGTCCAAGGATGCTATAGAACACATTGTCCACCGTCTGGGGTATACTGTCATAACCGATGTCCCCGAAGAGAATATGAAAGCCCAGCCATTTCCGCAGGTAGGCGGTATCCATTCCCAACAAGCTGTCCCGGGTAATGTTTATCCGTGCAAAAGCATCGTTGTCCGGCAGCAGGAGCGTGAACTTCCCGTTGCTGTCTATCTGTTTGTCCAGGCCCGTCTTCTGCAGCCCGGCGTAGAACATGCTGAAAGCATAATTATTCTTCAGGTAATCCAGCAGGGACTGCGAAGACCGCTGCGGGTCAAGCGACTTATCCGTTGCCGTGGAGTAGGTCTTGGTGCAGGCAGACCATTGCATCGCCGCCGGCAAGAGAGCCGTCACGAGGATATACTTTATAAACACACCTGTTTTACGTTTCATAATATTGTATTGTACGGTGATCATATCTTTTGCTGCACTTGCATGAGGTACACTTTGTTAAACACCAGCTCCATGATATAGACAGCCGGATAGACGGCCGCTTTGCCGTCCAACTGCACTACCATGTTCAGGTTGGCGTTGGCGTTGATGCCCCCGCCGTTACGGTTGTTGACCTGGTAGACAGTAAGCGTATTCACCATGACGGGATCCACGTCGCAGATAAGACTATAGGTCTGCACCATGCCGGCTGTGGGAACATTATTGCCGGAGGCGATGAAATTGAATACGAAATAAGGCATGGTGCCCCTGTTCTGCGTCGAATAGTTATAGTAGGTCTTTAGTGTGCCCTGGTTGTCGTAAAAGCTGCTGAGAGGCAGTACAGGGAGTGGAAGATACGGGGCGCCGGCGGCCATCCTGCTGTTGAGTGTCATCAGGTATATATCCGTATACCCGGGAATAGGAGCGCCCAATAAGTTGTTGCCTGGCGCCTGCGGGTCATAGTAGGTGTAGGACACATTCATCGTATCGTAGAAATATCCGGAAGAAGGAGAAATGGGGTTGGAAGAAAGTGACGAATTCTTTCCCGACAGGTTGAAAAAAGTGACGTAGTTCTTATTCCTGTCGAAAGTTTCGTGGATAAAGCTTTCCTGCCGGAGATAGATGCCGTACTTTGTCTCGTCGATGTCCTGCAGGACTGTCTCCATCGTATACACTTCTCCTGCTCGCAGGTCCACGGTCGTATCGATGATTACGCTATTCCGGATGGTATCGCTCAGCAGGGAAAAGTCGATCTTATTCCTGGGCCGGGTGATGAATAGTACACGGTGCTTACCTGAGCTGATCTGAGCCCAGGCGGAGAGGTCCAGTCCGTTGATGGATGGAGCTGTCAGCACATGCGCATTGCCGGGGTATTCATAATTGATATTGTACCGGATGGTGGTATCCAGGGGAGTGCCCAGGGGATTGCCTTCGTTGATGGAGGTGGAAGGGTTGAAGACCAGGCGGCTGCCCAGGTAATCTCCAACGATCTGTCCGCCGGAAGGTACTCCCTTACCGCTGAATATGGGGTCGATGATCATTGTAAAAAAAGGCACCACCTGCGTTTTGGTTGTCAGGTCGAGGGTAAAGGGGATTTCGTTGAATACCCGCAGATAGGCGGCGCCCTTCATATCCGGCTGCGTGTCGTATTTCTTACAGGACACCAGCAGAAGTCCGCCGGTCAGCAGCTGCAAAAGACAGGTAAATATATTTTTGATCAGTCTGTTCATCTTTCAGTATTGGCGGGTTATCGATTGTGCTTTACATAGATCAGTTTAGCAGTACCATCGGACAGCCGTCCTATCAGCGCGACGGAATAAAAGCCGGGCTCTACTTTGGGTTTCAGGGTAGGGACGGTGTATATGGCCGGATTGGCAAAGAACGAGGACCATTTAAGACCGGGGACGCCTGCCAGGAGTTGTCCTGGTACCATCGGCGGCGATCCGGGTTTCGAGGCAAAGACGAGGATCTGGTTGCCGGGTGGATTGAAGTTGCCATTATTGGCGACTTCCGTGCCGTCGCCCGTCCAGTTATAGGAGCTCCCTAGCCCGTACGCCTGGTACATCAGGAAGGGTTGCGTGGCATTGGTAATGCCCTGTCCCAGATTGATCGTGGCGGAAGCAAAACTGGCACTGTCCGATGCATCCGACTTGGTATAGATAAACAGCTGTTCATTGCCTGCGACGCCGCCCCGGGAAGCTATCATGTCCTGGCCAAAAGTGGCATAAGGAAGGTCCTGGCAGAGGTTGAGAAAACGGGACTGCCAGTTGTAATTGGTTGTCCCGATCCGGATAGACCCGTCTGTACCGTCATCCGTCACCGGGTAATATGTGTAGTTTGATGACATGGTGGTGGTATATCCGTATTGGTTGACCTTGTAGAGGGTGGATGTCATATCCGTGCTGGAAAATGCGAGCGCATTTTTGCCGGTGGAGTCGGTGTAGCACCAGGCGGTGAGATAATCGTTGGCGTACATCATGATGTCCTTTTGGGCCAGTACGTTGCCCTGTCCATCTCTGGCTTCCACATGATGATTTCCCCAGACGTATACTTTATCACCGGCGTACTGTCCGAAAGAAAGATTGGAGCCTAGCGGCTGTCCGTCCACGGAGATAGTGACGCCGGAAGTATTGATCGCGTTCACGGCGTCCATGCAGGCATAAGTACCGTTGGCGCCCTGAGACTGTTCAGTCACCCAGCGGTAGGCATGTATCATTTCGGCCCAGGTGAAGGTGATGCCAGATGTCCCGTAGTTCTGGGCTACCACGTTTTTTGTAATGACCAGGCTGTAAGTAGCTCCGGCCCTGAAAGTGCGGATCTTAGGGAACAGGGATTCCTGTTCTTTCGGCTGGCCGCCCGGCGTTTGATCAAACCCGTTGTGGTTGGGTTTCACCGGCAGCTCAGCCAGTTGCCTGGTAAAGTCGGGGCTTCCATCCGCCCTGGACATGAACAGCTTTAACTGGTAAGCACCCAGGGGCAACTCTACATAGTCGGATGTATGGGTGGAGTCGATGCCGGAGAGCTTTGGATCCACAATGGAGCCGTCTGCATAGGTAAGAGTGACCTTGCCGAGATAACCCATATTATCCTCATTGATCATGAGGTTGATGATCCGTATCTTGAAATGGTCCGGCTGTGAAGGCGCCGTTGCATTGCGGGGCAGGACGCGAATGCTGCCGTCGGTCAAAATATAATAATCCCTGGGGTGGAGCGGGTCATTATACAGCACAGTATCGATGGGTTTGAGGGCGAAGCTACCGTTGTAACCGATGGCAATCGGGGAAGGAGATATCTGGATATGGGCATTCCCTTGTTTATCGACCAGAGAAACGGGGATAGTAAAGGGACTGCCATCATCCTGGTTAGGCCAGGTGCCCGAGGGGAAGATGCCGAGTCCGGCAGCGGTGGCCTGCCTGGCTCCATAATTAGTAAGGGGAATATTATTGACGGTGATGTCGGCGTTGGTATTATAAAAATTAAATAGCCGTATGGTGGATGCCGGGGAAACAGCCGGCACAGCCGGCGGCAGCGGGTCGAATTTATCTTTCGCACAGGCGCTCAGCAGGATGGCCAATACGGATGCTTGCAGTAATGAATTTCTGTTCATGCCTAAAATAAGTTATAAGTTAATCCCAATGCCAGCTCAGTACCTTTATGATATTGGTGATGGATATAGGTTTGGCCGTTGAATTTTCCCCCGTTGCTCGGGTAGGCATATACTTCCCTGAAAGCGGGATCGAGGATGTTCTTTGCAAAGCCCTTTACTAAAAAACGTTTCCCCAGCCGCTGGCTGAATACGAAGTCCAGCATGGGGGCCGGCCGGTCATAGATATCCGGCGTACCGTCCAGTTGCACCTGGACCAGGCGTTCACCCACCACATTAAAGCTCAGGGTAGCGGAAGTGCCACACCGGGGATAGTCGAAGTCCAGGTAGGCATTGAGCGAGTAGGGCGGCTGCTCGAATACAGGGCTTTTGGCGGGCGCATGTCTGTCATTGATACGGGAAGCATCGAGCCTTGCCGGGTTTTTGGTGATCTCGCTGTAAGCGCCCATGAAATTGACGCCCACATGGAAATATTTCAGCTGCGGCAGGTACCTGCCAAGGTCTTTACGTACCTCCAGCTCTATGCCATAGATATTTCCTTTATTAGGGTCATTCTGGAATTCCACGATGGGATATTCGGGGTACAGGGATTGATTGCCCGGTGCGTTATAGATGAATACTTTTGTCAGCTGGTGGTCGATCTGTTTGGCAAAGAGGGATGCGGACAATACCTCGCCCGGGTGGGGGAACCATTCCCATCGGAAATCCTCGCTCCGGGTAAGCTGGTTGATCAGATTGGGATTGCCTACCACGACGGCAAACTGGAAGGGGTCGAACTCATAGATATTGGTCATCTCCCGCAGTTCGGGCCTGGCCAGGGAGGTATTGAACCCCAGCCTGAAGTTCATATCCTTTTGAAAAGTATAGGTGAGGTTGCCGGAGTAGTAGGGAGCATAGTTGTGAGAGTAAACGATGTGCGGATTGTTCACGGTCCCGGAGGTGACCACATCGCCTGTGGATAAGCAGCCTCCGTGGATCACTGCGAGGGGGTCATATACATTTACCGTGTCTACAGTGGTCTCGATGTCGGTGGTCTCGAAGCGTACGCCGCCTGTAAGCCGCAGGTCGGATCGCAGGAACAGGTCCACCATGCCATAGAACGCTTTGGTTTCGAAAATGCCGGAATAGTTGTTGGGTGATTTTTTTATCTGGTAAAGGAACCCTCCCACCCGGGGCTGGCCGAGATTGTCATAGGTCCCGGCATCCTTCAACCCGACATTGGCGTAGGATACCAGTTGGTCTATGTTGCCGTTCACCTTGTCCAGCAGACCGTCATCGCCTCCGGAGTTGGTACCCGGAATGCCCAATATGCTTTCCGTAAAAACGCGTTTCCTATGCAGGTAGTTGAACCCGGTTTTAAAGGTCTGGGTAAGGCCGCCTATCTCTACCCGTTCTGTAAGATCTCCTTTTGCATTGTAGTTGGTTTCGTCGAGATTACGGTATTTGCGGCCGTTGGGGTCGGCGCCGATGACGCCGTTGGGCCCGATGCCATGCACGCTGCCTACCACAAAGGAATAGGTATTGCTCCCGATACCTACCCCATTAGCGTCCACGTTCCGCAGGGCATACAGGTCGGCCAGGTCGGTGAACCGGAAGTCGGGCTCATCCTGTTTGGATTTGGAAGAGCTGAGGTTATAGCTCAGCTGCGGCCAGGCATTACCATTGCCAAATTGCAGCTTGTGCTCGCCCTGGAAGTTAAAAGTATTGAAGATGCGGTAAGTTTGTCTGAGCTGGTTTACACGGTCATATACGGGGAATTGCAGTCCTGTGTTCTGGTAGGTGCCGTTGAGGTTGCTGCCGCTGGTCTCCCCTCCCCTGCTGCCGATGTATTGCAGTTGTACCTCATTGGCCTGGTTGATCCGGTAGGTGACTCCTGCCAGCGCTCCATAAGATACAGTCTCCGTCCCTGTGTTCTCTTTATACCCCAGGTACTTGCCCAGCCGGGGATTGTCTGGCGATATGAAGGCGGGGATATGTAGAGGGGAGTAGATCTTGGGCGTATAATAAGGCACGCCATTGATATAGTTGCTGGTGAAGCCGCCTGTGACCACCCCCTGGTAAAGACTGTATTGGTTGAGCTCCGCGTTATAGCGGTCTTCTGTACGGCGGTAGTAGTTGGCGCTGAGGATGACACCGAGGGCATGGTTGCCGAAAATATGAAAGGTATTCCCCATTGACACGGTGTATATCTGGTTGACCTGTGCTTTTCTATAGGAGGTGGACAGGACAGGATCAAAGGACTGCATGATCGCGTTGATGCGATAGGCCTCCGCGGCCCTGGCAGGGTCGGTCCTGCTTTCGATAAAAAGGCGTTGTATCTCCACCAGGCCGCCGGGGTACTGGTCCTTTAGTTTGAGGAAGTCCGGGGAAAGGTCTTTCTGTTTGATCTTCTGTCCCCAAAAGCCCATGTCTCCCCCCTGGAAAGAGTTGACCTTACCCCCAAACCCGATGGAGGTATTGACGCCTGACTGTCCGGTGAACTGCACAGTAAAGACCGAAGGCACTGACTTTGTCTTCAACTCTATGATGCCGGCGGATGCGTCCGCCGGGTGATCAGGGCTGGCCGTCTTATATACAGTGATATTGTCCAACAGGCTGGCGGGCACAAGGTCCAGCGGTACGGCGCTGCGGTCGGGATTGGCCGAGGACAATCTTGCGCCATTGAGCTCCGCGATGACGCTGCGGTCTCCCAGGCCGCGGATGGCTACATATTTTTCGTCGGTGATGGTGACGCCGGTGACTCTCTGCAAGGCCTGGGTGGTCGTTATGCTGGCGGTCTTTTCGATGTTCTGCGCAGAAATGCCGTCGGTCACGATAGCCGCCGTCTTACGTTCATTCAACAGGGCTGCTTCCGTATTGGCCTTTTTCCGGGCTTGTACCATGACGCCTGTAAGCGACTTTGTATCGTGAGCCAGCAGGATGTTCAACTCCTGCGTGGCGGCGCTGACGGTCCTGGATTGGGAGATATATCCTACCATGGTAAACACCAGCACAGCGCCCGATGCCGGCGCCTCGATGCTGAATTTCCCGTCTTCATCCGTGTTCGTAGCGCCACCCGCTCCTTTTAGTACAATATTCACACCTCGTAACAGTTCCCTGGTCTCCATGTCCCTCACCTGGCCTGTGATCCGGATCAGGCTCGAATGGGAGGATGCGGGCTTGAGCACCGGCGCGGGCTTTACGGCAATGTTCTTACCCGCGACGGAGAAAAGGAACCCGTGGGTTTTCTGCAGAGATTCTAATGCAGCGCCAAGCGAAATATCTTCAAAACGGATGTTTTCGAGAGAAATGCCGCTGAACACGGTACGCTCAAATAGAAAGTTATACCCGGTCTGCTTATGCAGCGCATCCAGCAGGTCTGCAGCCTTTACCGTCCTGGCTGTATAGTTCACTTTTGCTGAGAGGGATGAAAGTTTTTCCTGGCAGATGGCGGCCGGTCTAAAAAATAAGAAAGTATAAATAATAAGGGGCAAGGCTTTCCCTATTGCCCTGGATAGAAGCAGCATAGTTTTTGTTTACTTTGAAAAATTGTCGGCTCGTTATTGTTTTTGAATGACCCTTAATTCATTCCCTTTCAACCTATAAGTATAGTCGGTGATGAACAGGATATTCCGTATCATTTCTTCCGGCTGCTCATCGTTAAATACCGTAGAAAATCGGGTGTTGTCCAGGCTAACTTCCTTATCATAAGTAAGGTGAAAGTGATAGAGACGGGACAGACGTTCCAACGCGATCTTTACGGGCACATCGTTGAATATAATATGTCCTGCTGTCCAGTCGGCGATGTCCGTGATGGCAAGCGGGTCCTTTCTGCTCGTCCCGGAGTCCTTCGCATAGGTGAGCATTTTCCCGCTGGTGAGCACTTCCTCCATAGCGGGTCTGTTGCCGGCGGCTGACCGTTGTATAGCTACGCTGCCGCTGACCAGTGAAACCCGGATGTTTTTTTCATACGGATATGCTTCTATATTGAAGGCTGTGCCCAGCACCTTTGTAGCTATGTCACCTGTGTATACGATAAAAGGACGGCCGGCATCATGTCTTACATCAAAAAAAGCCTGTCCGTTCAGTCTGACAAGACGGCGATCCACGCCCGGGTTAATAGAATATACTATACTGCTGCCGGGATTGAGCCACACCTGCGTGCTGTCCGGCAACAGCAGGTGTTGAATGCGTGTGGCCGTATCCGCCACCGATATCCATTCAGCGGCAATCGATGAATTTATTTTCGTATGTCTATTTGTGTTATATATCAGCTGGTATGAGATGGCCATTACGGCAATAACGGAAGCTGCCGCCACATACCGGAAGATCCTGCGGTGAGGCCGCAGGCTGCGGGTTTCAGACTCCTCCCCCATGACATGAGGATACAACTGTTCTCTCAGATCGTCGAGCAGGCGGTGCTTCAATCCCTCTCCTGCGTTGTCTTCCTGCTGCGACTCCCATTGGGTCTGCATCACCTCGTCCAGGAGGGTGTGATCCTCCCTGTCGTCTTCCAGCCATTCTATCATCAGCTGTAATTCTTCCGGTGTGCACCGCTTTTCAAAATATTTATGTATCAGTTGCTTGTCGATCATACGGAGTATTACACGAAGCTGCGCGGGCGAAGTATCAGCCCAACGGCGGGCTTAATATTAACTTAACATTACAGCGCCCTTTTGTTTATACTTTTGTATCCCATTTCTCTGAGTTAGTCATGCCTGAAAACGTCTCCTCACCACCAACTGCACTGGTCCGCCGGTTTGAAAAGATCTATTCGGACACCTATTATAAATTATATGGCTTTGTAAAACATTATGTATGGGATGAAGATGCCATAAAAGACGTGTTACAGGAATGTTATGTCCGGCTCTGGCAAAATATGGAGAAGGTGCAGGACGATGAAAAGATATTGCCTTTGCTACGTACGTATGCCATGCATATTACAATTGATGTCGTCCGTAAGACAGCCAAAGAGTTGAAGCGGGCAGGCATTTATCATAGCCGGCAGTCGCAGCCTGCCACGGCCGATGAGGGATTGCACATACAGGAGGCTATGCGTCTTTACAAAGAGGCGGTAAATGCTCTGCCACCCCGGCAAAAAATGGTCTTTGAGCTGGTAAGGGAAAAAGGACTCACCTACCGGGAGATATCTGATCAGCTGAATATCAGTACTCATACGCTAAAGCGGCATATGAATGAGGCGCTGCATACGCTACGTTCGCGGTTTCCTCCTGAAATGCTGACGATGGTGTGGTTATTTATGAGTTTGCATATGCACTAGAGCCTCGGAGCCTTTAGTTCCTTATAAAACCCCGGAAGCGCCCGCTGCAATACTTTTTCATAGGATACGGGGTCCGCACGATAATAAATAGAGAATGGAGTGGGTTTATCGGTGTACTTAAAATCAAACCTCCCGTCATCATGCAGATCGATCGTACAGGGCATCAGTCGCTCAACAACGCCTTTCCACCTGAGCCCCGCCGCCTGTGTCCATAACGCAGTCTCCCATATATGAAACGGCTTAAATAAAGTATCCGGAACCGCAAGCCCCGGGTCATCGCGATCCATCGCCCGTAAAAAATCAAACCGCAAAACCTTTCTAAAAGCAAAGCCAAGATAGCGTTGCAAACGCGCATCCATCCGTCTGACAAAGCTCACATCCGGCAATCGCCAGTAGGTGTTATTGGGATCTTTTACAAAGGCTCCGTCAACGCCGGCGCAGGGGTAGAGGGCGATAGGCAGACCGGATCGCAGCAATCCGGTAAACGCAAATACATCCAGAGCCACATTCCATTCTCCACCAGGGATGGCGTTGGCGCCTGCGTCATGCCCCAGCTTAAAGCCATGTGATGCCGTGCCTGCGCTGAGATGGATCAGTCTGATTTTTTTTCTCATCACATCGGGCGCTTTGTTAAAAGCAACGGCCAGCACGCGCGCGGAACCAAACGAGAGAACATCGACAGGACGCTCGCTCCCACGCAACGTGTTCAAAAAAAGTTCCACACCTCCCTCATCCGGCGGGATTTCTCTCTCCGACCGCAGCATACTCAACGGCCCTATCGCAAAAGGCACCTGACGGTGAAAAATATAATTCAGCTGCGTCACGGGGATCACACCCGCTTCGCGGGGCCCGCGGGGATCATGCCACAGGAAAGGATGGTCCGCAGTATCTTTTCTGAAATTGTCCGTAATGTCCAGGATGATGGCCTTCAGGTCGATACCCGGAAGCGCAAAACCCATGAGCAGGTCAAGGTTATCTCCCGGGTCCTGATAAGGATGGTAGAGGTCGGTGATGACGATGACGGGTACGCGCAATCGCTGGTACTTGTAAATATGATACGTCCATTCAGCATGCGTGTTGGGAGCAGGTGCAACCTCGGGGCTGGCTTTGCTTATCGTGAAATACAGCTCCGGGTATTCGGGTCTTTCCACCATCCCATAGGCATCACGGGCGATACAAGCGTTGTGGTTGCGGGGAAAGCCCGTGACGGCGGGGTCCAGCCTTACCAGTTGCCGCCATTGTCCCCTTCCGGCGAGGAAATCCCCGTACGGGATCCTGTATAGTTCTACCGCCGCGGGGATATACGCGGGATAGTCCGTTACAACCCCACCGGCATGCCCGATCATATAGATGTACTTCCTGTCTTCGTCGAAAGCGATATCGCCATTGACGGTGTTCGACACTTTCACCACTGGTCCAAGCGTCGGCGACCCCATATCCGAGAGGTCTGCCTCCCTGGCCACCAGCCGGCCTCCGTCCTGGTCGCCGATGGTGTAGCTCAACAACAGCCGGCCCTTGCCGTCCAGCGAGACAGCGGAAGGCTGGCCTACTCCCCATGCCAGTTTTGCCTTGCCGCCATCATTCGATAGCGTAAGGTCGTTATCTCCTTCCCATGTCTTCTTTACAAGCTGCTGCGGATATTTCACCCATTTATCCGCGCTCAGCGAATGGGCAAACGCCACACCTATTTCATTAAAATACCGGTCGGTCCTGTTGCCGAGATACAACATGGCATATTGATAGGTTTCTCCGGCGTATTTGAATTCACCCGCCACGACAGACGGGTCGCACACATGCCGTCCATCCCACGTACCAGGGGCGCCGGGAGCCAGCACCATTTTAGGAGCAGATGCGCCCGGGGCCAGGTAATAGATATGATCGCTGAACTGCCCTTCCGGCTCGTTGCCGCAAAACCATAGGTGACGAAGATCACCATCCCGGATCACGCTGGGGCAATAGGCATAACGTCGCTGGCCGTCAAAACCAAAAACTTTTACGATCGTGTCGGCTGCCTCGGGGCGAGACGTCGGCCCGTCGCTGCCGGGCTGTGTCCTGGCCTTACCGCAAAATGCGGTGGCCAGGAAGATCAGGGGGAGCCATTGACGTAAGGTTTTCATATCAATATGGAGTGTTCTGTGTCAGATTAGGGTTGTTATCTACTTCGGATTGCGGCAGGGGGAGACGATAGGATTTATTCAGCACAAAATTATTAAAGTCCGGGTCCCTGGTCTTCAACTCGTCGATACCTGTCTGGTTATCCAGCAGACCCCAGCGTTTCAGGTCGATCCACCGCACACATTCCAGACATAACTCTAAACCTCGCTCTATCTGCAAATGTTTTCCAAACGCTGTATAATCCCCTTCTATCGCCGCCCCATTGTAATAAGTGCTGTTGATCAGCAGGGGAAGGTTCGCCCGTTGGCGGACCCTATCCAAACATTGGATGGCGAGCGCGTTGGGGCCGTGGTTCAGCTCATTCAATATCTCTGCATAACACAATAATACATCTGCGTAACGTATTAGTCTGTAGTTGATGTCGTTCCAATAGAACTCCAGGTCCCTGCCGTTCAACTTGCTGGTGTATTTCCTGATAAACACCTGGCTGCCCCAGGTGGGGTCTTCAGTCCAGGATCTGCCATATACCAGCGAGTCGGGCTGGTCGGGAAAGTCATTTTTCCTGGCGTCATACCAAATACTGGTGAAAAGCCGTATATCATTTTTCCCATCGATGGTCTTTTCCCTTTTGAAATAATCTATCAGCCACCTTCTGGCCTGGATATTGTTCCATCCGAGCCCCTTGGGGGATGCATTCATGGCATGTTGCGTACCAAGGTTGGAAGTGGATGAGAAATCATCGTCATACCCTGTAGCGTATACTTCTGAGAATTGGATCTCAAATACGGACTCTTTATTATTCTCATTGGCATTGGTAAAGTTGTCGCCGTAATTGGGTATCAGGTCATAATACTGCCGGCCGTCACCCTCCACCAGCCAGCTCAGGGCGTCCTTTGCCTGCTGCCATTTCTTTTGTTGCATATACGCCTTACCCAGATAGGCCAACGCGGCTCCCTTTGTAGCGCGTCCCTTGTCGACACCGGTCCACTGATCGGGCAGATTGTCGGCGGCATCTTTCAGATCGGACTCTATCTGCGCCCACACTTCCGCCGGACCGCTTTGTTTGGGGGCATCGCTGGGCTGCGAAGTCTTTAACACCAGGGGAATATTCTCCCACAGGATCTCCAGGTAGAAATAATACAAACCTCTTAAGAACTTAGCCTGCCCTGTGATCCGGCGTTTATTTTCGTCACTGGAAAATGTCACTTTATCCACATGGTCCAATACCTGGTTGGCACGGAAGATAGCCTTATAATGATCCGACCAGATCTTATAGCCCATTTCGAAAAAATCATAATTGGTGTACTTGAACTTGGCCCACTCCTGTAGTTCTGTCCAGCCGGCCAGGCTGGTGCCGTCATCCCCATTTCCGTCCATCAGAGTATAGATATTACGGGTCCAGGTGCCTTGTTTATAAAAGGCGTTGTAGGCCGCCGTTAGACCTTGCTGCAGGTCGGCTTCCGTCTTCCAGAATTCCGCCGCCGTAAAGGTATTGGGATTGGGGACGTCCAGCACCTTTTTACAGGCGGGGAACACCGTCAATCCAATAAGTAATGTCAGTATGATCGTATGCTTCATAAAAATTTCTTTTTTCGTTAAAAACCGAATGAAAGCGAGAACAGCACGGACCTTGGGTTGGGATAGGAAGGACCGTCCACCGCCAGCGTGAATATGCCGGTGTCTTTGAAGTCCGGGTCCAGACCGGAATAGCCGGTGAAGGTAATAAGGTTGGTGGCGGTAATTCCGGCCCTCAGATTGCGCATGCGCAGCTTGTCGCAAATGTGTTGGGGGAGGTTATAGCCCAGGGCGATCTCGCCTATCCGGAAGAAGCTGCCGTTCTCCAGCCATCTGTCCTGGTCGCCCCGGCTATTACGGGTATCGCCAAAAATAAGCCGCGGTTGGGTATTGCTGTGGTTTTGCTCCGTCCATGGACTGATGTTTGAAAAGGTGTTGTTGTTGTTTGCAAAGTCGCCTGCCGTAGCCCGCGCCCCGTTCCATATCTTATATCCAAAGCGTCCGTATCCCTGTACAAGAAGATCAAAGCCTTTCCATTGCGCTGTCAGGGACAGTCCCGCTTCGTATTTTGCCCAACCGCTGCCCACGATCTGCCGGTCGTCGCTGCTGATCTGTCCATCGCCGTTGTAGTCGTCATACTTTATATCACCGGGCTTCGCATTGGGTTGGATAACAGTACCGTTCTTATTTTTATAATTGTCCACCTCGGCCTGTGTCTGAAAGATCCCCAGGGTCTTGTAGAGATAAAAACTGCCCAGGGATTGCCCGATCCCGGCCTTGGTCAGGAAAGTATAGTTGGTCACTTTCCCATAACCCAGGTCCAGGACTTTGTTCCGTATGCTGGTGAAATTGGCGGAAACGCCATAAGATACATCTCCCAGCTTATCCTTCCAGCCGAGCGTGAGCTCGATCCCCTTGTTCTGAAGACTGGCCGCGTTCACGATCGGGTTGCCTCCGTTGTTTCCCGTGCTGGCCAGGATAGGCAAGGCCACCAGCAGGTCTTTACTCTTTGCTATAAAGTACTCTCCCGTAAAGGTGAGCTTATTGTTCAGAAAGGCCGCGTCAACGCCATAGTTCTGCTGGATCTTTTTCTCCCAGGTGATATTGGTGTTCACCAGTTGGGATTGTGTGGTGCCGATCACTACGGTTTCCGGACTGCCGAATACAGCACGAGGTGAGGTATTCATCACGGGGATATAGTCCCAGTAGCCGATGTTGGCGTTACCCAGCACGCCGTAGTTGGCCCGTATTTTCAGATCACTGATAAAAGGCACATCAAAAAAGCTTTCCTTGCTGATCCTCCAGGCGCCTGCAATCGAAGGAAAATTGCCCCAGCGCCCGCTCTCGGGCAGCCGGGAAGAACCGTCCCTGCGGATCGTACCCGTGAGCAGGTATTTATCATCGTAAGTATAGCTGATGCGTCCAAACCAGGACAAGAGCCTGGCTTCACCGTATTGTCCGCCGCCTGTCTGCGCGCCCGTGGCGGAATTCAGGGAATTATAATACTGTCCGTTTATGACAAGGGGGTTCAGCCGGGTAGTCCAGACATCTTCCGTATTGTCCTTCTGATAAGAGGCGCCCGCCAGGGCTTCTATGTCATGACGTCCAAAGCTTTTCTTAAAATTATAGGTATTTTCCACCAGCAACGTTTGGTGTTTGTTCATGGACTTGGTAATGTAGTCATCGTCGTTCGCCTGGCCCATGGTCCAGTTGCCTCTTTTCCGCAACGTGTTGTCGTTCTCAAAGTCAGCGGTATAGCCAAAATTGAGCTTTGCGGTTAGTGCATTGAACAGTCGTACCTGGGCGAAAACGTTGCCCCGGATAGTATTCGATTTATTGACCACTCCCATAATGTCTTGTTGAGCGACGGGGTTCAGGGCGTATGTATTGGCGCTGTCCGGATTGCCAAAGCCATAGCCCCCGGGTTGATGCAAGGGGTCATGCACCCTGACTGTGGGCGGCATGGAGATAAGGTCTGCAAAGGGATTGCCCGTCATGCCGTCCTGTCGCGTGGAAAGGAAGTAGAGGTTCTCGCCATAGGAGAAAGCCCCTTTTTCACCTGCCGTATTTACTCTGAACATATAGCGGTCAAAAGAAGTGCCGTACACCGTCCCTCCGTCAGAGAGTTTGTTTAGAGAGACAAAGTACTGTCCTGTGCGGCTGCCGCCGGAGAGCGACAGATTGTAGTTTTGTTTGATCCCTTGTTTGAGGACCGCGTCCTGCCAATCGGTATTGCCCGGGTAATGATTTTGCCGGTGCGTAACGATACCCGCCTTGATAGCTTCGTCATAGGCCATGTCATCAAAATGGATATACTGGTCCCTGTTCAGCAGTTTGTAACGGGGCAGCCAGTTGACGCTGACCTGGCTGTTGGCGTCTACTTTCATGGGGCCTTCCTTACCCTTTTTGGTGGTGATGATCACCACGCCGTTGGCGGCCCTTGATCCATAGATGGCCGCGGAAGACGCGTCTTTTAATATTTGTATGGATTCGATATCCTGCAGGTTGAGGTCCATGCCCCCGCCGGTGGGAAAGCCGTCCACAACAAATAAAGGGTTGTTGTTCGTGAGATTGCCGATGCCCCGGATGGTGATGGATGAAGATTCTCCCGCCTGGCCGGTGGACGTCACTTTTACGCCGGCAGCCAGTCCTTTTATGGCGCCCGCAAGATCCGTAGACACCCGGTTGGCAATATTCTCCGTCCTAACCACTGATATGGCGCCCGTCAGGTCTTTTTTCCGGGTAGTTCCATATCCTACCACCACTACCTCCCCCATGCTGGCATCGCTGTCGCGTAGCACAAGGTCGACGGCGGCGCCCTGTACCTTCTTCTCCTGTGTCTCAAAGCCTGTGTAAGAAAATACCAGGATCGATCCCCTGGCCGTGGACAGGGTAAATCGTCCGTTTGCGTCCGTGGAAGTGCCGGATGTGGTGCCTTTTACTATTACACTGGCCCCTTCCACCGGGTGGCCTTTGCCGTCCCTGACCGTACCGCTGACCTGCAGGGTTTGAGCCAGCGCGGTTAACTGAATGACCGACATCGATATTAAGACCAATAGCAGGCCTTTGCATCGGGCAATAGCTTTCTTCCCGATACTTACGTATTCGTTTGCAGGCATAAAACAACGATTAAAAAAGTTTAGAAATAGAGCTACATAAGATAAGTGTTCATATTATAGCTGCGCATGTAACGTTACTTTCCTGTGTACATCATCATTGTCTCGATGACCTCTCTCAGTTTTTCGGCGGGTACTTTCATTGTGAGATAAGCCTGGTTGCCCCCGGGGTCGTCCTTCCATTCATTATATCCTCCTTTTAAAACGATCTGTCCTTTTTGCAGACCGAAATAGGGGCCTGCCCCTTTGACCGCCGCCAGCACAGCCGTCTGATCCCAGCTTTTACGGCCATTGTGATCTTCTTCGGAAAAAGCCATACATAAGGCGAATACATCTTTTACGGGACTTTGCAATTTTTCATCAGCTGTCAACTGCCGCCCTGTAATGATCTCCCTGCCTATCTCATACCCGCTGTAGATCACCGGTGTCGGCCAGTGCGGGAATACTTTCTCCGAAGCCAGGGAATCGATGTAGACATTGTACTCCCGCCCTTTTGGGAACGAGCCTGCCATGGAGACGAGATGTTTTACCTTTTTTCTGATCAGTTCTACGCCCGTCAGGCTGGAATATTCATCCCCCTTTGTATCCAGGAGGTTCGCCAGATTGGTAAGAAAACCCACCGTTACGATGGTGACACTCTTGTCGGGCTGGGCGGCCAGTATCTTTCTATAGAGTTGGACGGCATCGGGGACTTCGGAGGTAGCATTTATGTGATGGGGATATTTTTTCACCAGCATCTCGGGCCATTTTTGCACGGCGCCTCTGTCAGGAGCGTTGGCGCCTTTGGGTGCGCCGATGGGGAGGTGGGGGCGACCGAAATACGTATTCAACACGTCAATGGTAGGGCCAACCAGTTCATTCCTGTTGCTGGCCATGATGGCCAGCGGGCGAGCCTCTCCTTTATCCGCCAGGGCATGCAGCACCGCGACGGCGCCTACATCGTCATAATCGGGCCCTATATCCGTATCCAGGATGATGGGGACAGCTTGCTTTTTCTGTGCCTGTACTTGTAAAGCCATCATCACTATCATCAGTAGCCAGTATTTTTTCATAACGCTGTTTTTATCTTGCTGCAATTAAAAGTCCAAGTCCTGCCAGGTAACACAACAGCATGCCATTGAGGACGGCCGATGTACCCTTGGGCGCGTATTTAAATTCCTTCCATATAAAAATGCCCCATACGGCGGCTACAACCGTTGCGCCTTGCCCAAGGCCATAGGAAATAGCAGGCCCGGCCTTGTCAGATGCCAGTATGCTGAATGACATACCCACACACCAGATGGCGCCGCCCAGGACACCCATAAGGTGGTTGCGGAAGCTGCCCTTAAAATAATCCGACACCTTCACCGCGGCGCCTTCCACAGGCCGCCGCATCAAAATGGTATTAAAAAGAAAATTGCTCAATAGGATGCCGGTGGAGAAAAAGAATACGGCGGTGTAAGGGCTTAGTTTGCCTGGCTGAGGATGGGCAAAATCCGGGAACATAGAGGCTGCGACGTATTTGTAAAAGAACCCCATCAATATGCCTGCAAGTACGGATAGCACCAGACCACGGGTACTGACTTTTTTCTGTGTGGCGCTGGCCCGGCGATAAGCATAGGCATTGAGCAGGATGGCCACGATGATGAGCGCTACGCCGGTGAATAATAGTAATGAATTGCCGATGGGATTGTCGATATAGTTCACCACAACGCCCCAGGCCAGGGCGATACCGATGCCAACGGGAAAAGCCACCGACATGCCGGCGATGGCGATGGCAGCAACCAGCAGGATATTGGCGGCATTAAAAATGACGCCCCCGATCAGGGCAGAGCCGACGGCGGCGCCGGAGGCCTGTTGTATATCTATAATAAATCCTCTTCCTTCTCCTCCGGAATTCCCCAGGGTGATGGCAAACAAGGCTGCCGTCAGCAGAATACCCAGCACGTAATCCCAGTAAAAAAGCTCAAAACGCCAGTTGGAAGCTGCCAGTTTCTGGGTATTGGCCCAGGATCCCCAGCATAGCATGGTGACAAAACAAAAGAAGATAGCTACAGAGTAGTTTTCTACGATAAACATATGGCAGCAATTTTTATAAAATGTCCAGCGCCTGGGCCACCAGTTCATTCCTGTAGGGAATGGACGATTGCGCACCCAGACGGGTGACGGAGATAGCCGCGGCATCACAGGCAAACTTTACGGCTTCCGTCATATTTTTTCCTTCGGATAAGGCTACGGCGATAGCGCCGTTAAAGACATCTCCCGCGGCGGTGGTATCTACCGTCTCTACCTTTCTCGCCTCTACCAGGGAACATTTTCCGGACTCGCAGATGACGGCGCCCAGGGGCCCCATGGTGACGACGACGGTCTTGACCCCTTTGCTGCAGATGAGCTTTGCCGCTTTTTTGGCGCTCTCCATATTCGTCACGGGAATACCTGCGATCATCGACGCTTCCGTCTTATTGGGAGTAAGGATATCTATTTTCTGCAACAGCTCCGGAGACAACGGGGCGGCCGGCGCGGGATTGAGGATCACTTTTACGCCTTTTGACGCGGCATATCCCACGACATACTCGACTACGGACATGGGTATCTCTAATTGCAGGAGCAGTATGCCGGAAGAAGCGATGGCATCCAGGGCGCCCGCGATATCTCCTGTATTCAAGCTGGCATTGGCGCCGGAAGCCACGACGATGCTGTTCTCGCCCGCCTTGTCCACCGTGATCAGCGCCACACCGCTGGGCAGGTCTTCATCCGAAAGAAGAAAGGAAGTATTGATGCCTTCGTCATTAAATAATTGGGAGAATTGTTTGCCGAATACGTCGTTGCCCAGTTTGGAAACAAATATCACTTCACCGCCAAGTCTTGCTACCGCCACCGCCTGGTTGGCGCCTTTACCACCCGGGTTCATAAAGAAAGAGCCGGAGAGAACTGTTTCACCTGGTACAGGTATGTGATCGGTCTTTACAACCATATCCATGTTAGAACTCCCGATCACTATTATTTTCCTTGAATTCATATAGCAGTGCGTTGATAGACCAAAACTACCCGTCCGTGATGCCGAATCAAAACCAAATATTGGAGCAAATGGGAATTTAAAAATACAAACCCTTTATTTAAAATAACATTAATCAAATAATAATCAATTACTTAATATTATAAAAAAAACAGAAATTCGTATTTATGTCACAAACAGTAGCCATCCGTCTGGTAAAATCCCTTTCGGGTCCGGAGAAGCGATATTTTAAGCTTTATGCCCGTCGCCAGTCGGGCAGCAGGGATTATCTGGATCTTTTTAACATCATCGATGTCTGTGATGATCCCGAGGCTGCGGTCATTGCCAGGGCTTTTTCAAAAAAGCATGCCCTTTCTTCCCTGAACAGTGCGGCCAGGTACCTGGTAAAGGTCCTTACGGATTGTCTTATTCAATTAAAGACGGAAAAAGACCCTTTGTTCCAATCGTTGCAGGGTATTATGCGGGTGAGAATATTACAGGAACGTTCCTTTCCGGAAGAAGGGTATCGGGAACTAAAAAGGATCCGGAGCCAGGCGCATGGTTTGCAACAGCATTTTATCGAATACATCACGTACCGCAACGAGCTCGACTTTCTTTCCGACGCCAATTTCCCGGATATTGGGGACAAACAGTTGGTGGAGACGCAAATGAAGGCGAAAAGCCTGCTGCGTCACCTGAACCATATCCAGGACCATCATTCGCTGTTGGAATTGTTAAAGTACAGGCTGGTGCATGCGGGCAGGATCTCGTCGGAAGAGAACAAGAAGAAACTGAATGACCTGGTGTTGAGCGAAATGGGGTTGGTCAGTGGCAAGACAGACAAAAGCTTTGCGGCGCAAAAGCTGCACCTGTTATTTCAGTCCTTCTTCTTTACGGACATCGGCGATTATCGTTCGGCGCATAAGACCTTCGCATCGCTCAGCCGGCTGTTTGAACAAAACCTGGGTCTGCTGGACAATCCCCCCCTGGATTATCTTTCCACGCTCAACGGCATCCTCGACAGCCTGCATTTGCTGGAGCATTATGAGGAGATGGGACCCTATATCGACAAGGTCATGCAGATAGACAGACCGGACTATCCCGAATATTTTCGCTATCAGGTCCGCAAGACGGCGGTGGTTTACGGACTGGTGTCATTGCTGTCCCGGCAAAAATTCCATGAGGCCATCGCACAGATACGCGTCATACAGACAGACTTGCTGCCGGCCTATCATATGGTGAACGAGGAAAAACAATGGGAGCTTTATTTTTACGGCAGTCTGGCGCATTTTGGCGTGAAGGACTGGAAGAAGGCCCATCAACTCACAGGAGAGGTCATGCGCAAACACGAGCCTCACCCGCAATGGCTGATCTGCAAGGCCACGCGGCTGTTGAACATCATCATCCATTTTGAAAAGGGAGACGTGGACTACATCGAATACGAGATCAGGTCATACCAACGCTTTTTTGGTAAACAGCAGCTCCTGAGATCAGAGCAGCTCCTGTTCAGGTTCATCAAAATATGTCCGGATGGCCGGCGTAAGAAATTGCCGGAACTGCAGCGTAAAAAGCTCTTGCGGGAATTGGAAGCCGTTCAGCATGACAGGTACGAGCGGCAACTGCTGAAATATTTTGACCTCACCGGATGGATCAGGGCCCGGCTTGGTTGAGCTATACCTGTACTATCTGGATGTTGTTGCCACAGGTATCGTCAAAGACCGCCAGCTTTATGGCGCCCATAGGCGTAGGTTTTAGGCTGAATACGACTCCTTTCTTTTCCAGCCGCTGATACTCCTCCTCTACATTATCCACATAAAAAGCGGTGGCCGGGATACCAGCCTCATACAAAGCCTGTTGATATACCCGGGCAGGCTGGAATGCCATCGGCTCCAATACCACTTCAGGCCCATCCTGCTCCTCTTTCGACACGACGGTAAGCCATTTGTGCTCACCCAGGGGGACGTCTGTCTTTTTGATGAAACCAAGAACCTCTGTATAAAATTGCAAGGCTTTATCCTGGTCTTTTACCAGGAGACTGACGAGCTTGATCTTCATGGTGTTTTTTTGATAAAGATGGGAGTTCCCCCGGGAACTTTCTTATCCGGAATTGCTTTTTTGGGTGTCACCCCCGCTACCGACTTGTACAACCTCGTAAAACTGGGTACACTCTCAAATCCCACCGCAAAGCAAACATTCCTGATCGGCACGCCGGATGACAGCAGCCGTTTTGCGTGCATCAACCGTACCTCCCTCAAATACGCGTGCGGAGTCCTGCCGTAATACTTCCTGAACAGCCGTATAAAATGGAATTTCGACATGCATGCTTCCCTCGCCATTGCATCCAGGTGAATGACACAACCATAGTGTCTGTCGATATACTCTTTTACCCGTATCACCTTCTCTCCCAGGTCCTCATGAGGATAGAGGGACTTTTGAAGGGCCAGTACCTGCTGCTGATAGAAAGTCATAGACAATGAAGTTACCTCCAAAAAAATTTTTGATAATAAAAAAATTGTTTCTAAGTTTACTTTCAATTAGACCAGACTAGAACAGAATAGATTTAAATTTTAAAACACCAAAACCTAACGATTATGCATGTCAAAGCAGCCTTGAGGGTATCCCTTTCAGTCATCATCTGCGGGATACTCTTTTTATTTGCCGGCGCCGCTCGTGCACAGGGCGGCAGAACCATTACAGGTAATGTAAAGGACGAGAAGGGACTCCCGATGACAGGAGCCTCCGTCAGTATCAAGGGCACGCAAAAAGGCACCACCACGGATTCATCAGGTAATTTCACGCTCGTCCTGACAGACCCCAACACCGTATTGATCATCGCCTTTATTGGCTATGAGACGCAGGAGATAGGCGTAGCCAAAGGCTCCTCCTTCAATGTACAACTGGCGCCGGGCAAGAACATACGCCAGTTGGAAGACCTGGTGGTCGTAGGTTATGGTACGCAACGTAAGGTAAACCTCACGGGCTCCGTCGCCGCCGTTACCTCAAAGGACCTGGACTATCGCCCTGTCACCAACCTTACCAATGCGCTGCAGGGAAGCATGACAGGCGTCACTATCACAACCACGGGCGGTCAGCCGGGTGCGGATGTAGGCGCTATAAGCATCCGCGGCATCAGCACCCTGTACAACAGCAACGCCCCCATGGTAGTCATCGACGGGATCATTGGCGACCTGCGGGATGTCAACCCCAATGATGTCGCCTCCATCTCGGTGTTAAAGGATGCGGCATCAGCCGCCATTTATGGATCGCGTGCCGCCAATGGGGTGCTGCTGGTGACGACAAAAAGAGGCAGAAATGGAAAGATGCAGGTCAGCTATGACGCCTATGTAGGCAAACAAAAAGCTACTGCCCTGCCCGACTATCTCCCCTCCTGGCAGGCAGCTACCTTGTACAACCAGGCCCGGGTCAATGAAGGACAGACGCCTTATTGGAGCGACAATGACATCACCCTGTTCAAGAACGGGACAGACCCCGACACCCATCCAAACACGGACTGGCAGGGGCTGCTGTATAAAGGCACCGGCGTCCAGCAAAATCATTATATCAGCGTAACCGGCGGTGATCCCAAAACACAATATTCCTTATCCCTGGGTTATTTCAACCAGGAAGGCATCATCAAAAAATCCGCTTTTAAGCGTTATTCCAGCCGGCTGAACCTTACCTCGGCGCTTTCCAAAAATTTAAGCGTGAATGCCAATCTCTCCTTCCTGTATTCAAATCAGGTGGCCCCCAGCGGACTGGGGGGCGGGGACATCGGCGGTATCATCGGTACCACGGCCGCCATGAACAGCACGGTGGTCAACCAATACAAGAATGGGGTGTATAATTATCTTTCCTTTGGCAATCCCATCGCCTGGCTGAATTCACCGGGCTATAACAACCAGCAGAACTATACTTTCCTGGGTAATGTGGGCGCGGACTGGGAAGTATTGAAAGGGCTGCATTTCCGTCCGTCCGTCTCTTACCGGTACAACAACAACCCTCTGCAGGAGTTCAAGTCGGCGGATACCTACTACAACCCCACCGACCCCACGGTGATAGCCACTACCATCAGCCCCAGCTCGCTGTCCAACACCAGCATCACCAATAATTACTCGAACCTGCAGGCCTTGCTGGAATATGAAAAACGCATCTCACAGCATAACTTCAACATACTGGCCGGCGCCTCGCAGGAGCTGACCAAATACAATTACCTCTATGCTTACCGGCAGGGGTTCCTAAACAACTCTCTTTCGGAGCTGAATGCGGCCTCTACCCTGGGGCAGCAGACCGCGGGTACGGCCAATGACGTGGCCTTACGCTCTGTGTTCGGTCGCGCACGGTATGCTTTTGCGGACAAATACCTGCTGGAAGCTAATCTCCGTTATGACGGTTCCTCCCGTTTTGGAGAAGGTCACAAATGGGGGCTTTATCCCTCTTTCTCCGCAGGATGGAATATTTCCAGGGAAAGGTTCTTCGAGCCATTGCTTGGAGATATCACGGCCCTGAAACTGCGAGGGTCCTGGGGCAAACTTGGCAATCAGAACATCAACAGCGCCTATCCTTCCGTAGCCGTCGTCAGCAGCGGACAGAACTATAGTTTTAACCAGACAGTGGCCCCCGGCATCGCCCCCACCAACGGCGCCAACGCGGACATTACCTGGGAGCGTACTACGCTTACGGATGTAGGCCTGGACCTCGTTATGCTGGGCAACAGACTGATATTTACAGCCGATTATTATGTAAAAAATACAAACGGCATCCTCCTGCAGTTGCCCTCCAGCGTGGTATATGGGTTTACTACCCCCTATCGGAATGCAGGCTCGGTACGGAATTCAGGATGGGAGTTTGCCGCGGCCCTTTCGGACAAGATCGGCGCCTTTACCTATAACATCGGCGCCAACGCCTCCATCAACAAGAACAGGATCACGGACCTGGCAGGTACGGGCTCCATGTCTACGGGTTATGTGGTAGGAGAACCCATCAAAGCCTTCTATGGCTATCAGGTGGAAGGCATCTTCCAGACCCAGCAACAAGTGACGAACCATGCCACACAGAGCGGCGGCACCATCGCTCCCGGCGATCTGATGTACAAGGACATCAGCGGCCCCAATAAAAAACCCGATGGCGTCATCGATGGCAACGACCGTACCTACCTGGGCAGCCCCTTCCCGGGCATGACTTATGGCTTCACTCTTGGAGGCGGCTGGAAAGGTTTTGCCGTCAGCGCCTTCTTCCAGGGAGCATTCGATGTAAAGAACTATCTGCAAGGCTTTGCCCTTGGCTCCCTGCAGCAACCGAACATCGGCAATCCCACTACGATCATGCTGGATGCCTGGACACAAGCCCATCCCTCTGACAAATTCCCCCGTCTGTGGACCACTTTTACCCAAAACAATCCGCAGAACAACATCAGCTCTTTCTGGGTAAGAAATGCGTCCTATCTGCGGATGAAGAATATCACGGTCAGCTATACCCTGCCCTCCGGCAGTTTGACCAGGTGGGGTATCCAAAACCTGAAGATCTATTACAGCGGTCAGAACCTTCTTACGGTGAGAAGCTTCTATAAATGGGTGGATCCCGAGACGACGACAGGCAACAACGCCTATGGCGCTTATCCGCAAACAAAGATCAATACCATCGGCATCGACGTGGTCTTTTAATCCTCCAAAAAAACAAATTATGCAAAAGTCATTCTTAATAATAGGTCTCTGCGCCGGACTGGCCGCGGCCACCGGATGTAAAAAAAGTTTTCTGGAAAGAAATCCGCTGGATTCATATACCAATAGCGTCCTATGGAATTCGGCAAATGACGCCCAGACGGCCCTCAACGGCTGCTATTCCACCTGGGGCAAAAGCAACAACGGTTATTTTTCCGCTTTTGCCGACTGCGCGACGGACAACGCTTTTGATCAATTCCCCTGGGAGAACTGGCTCAACCTGTCCGCGGGTATCGCCACCCCCACCAACACGGGCTATTCTAAGTGGAATTTCAAGTGCATACAGACCTGCAACTGGTTTCTCGACAACGTAGGCAAGACAAAGATGGACGCCACGCTCAAGGCCCGGTTTATCGCGGAAGCCAGGTTCCTTAGGGCTTATGAATATTTCACCATCAGCCAGTTGTACGGGGCCGTGCCCCTGGTGCTTCACAACCTGACCCCTGACAGCGCCAACCTTGTAAAGCAGACCCCAAAGGCTGATGTGGTAACCTTCATATTGTCGGAGCTGGCAGCCATTGCGCCCGATCTGCCTGTCGGCTACTCCGGTGGCGATATCGGCCGTATCACCAGGGGGGCGGCTATTGCGCTAAAGGCCAGGATCGAATTATTCAACGAAAAATATGCGGACTGTATCACAGACTGTCAGCAATTGATGACAGCCCCGTTCACCTATGACAGATACCCAAGTTATGTCGATCTTTTCCGTCAGCCCTATGCGGGCAATCCGGAAGTGATCCTGGATGTGCAATACAAGGCGGGTGACAATCCCTTTCAATGGACAAGGAACCTGACCATCAACTCCCTGGGCGGCTATTGTTCCGAAGTGCCGACGCAAAGCCTGGTGGACGCCTATGAAACCACGGACGGCAAGACCATCGATGACCCCGCCTCCATCTACGACCCGGCCCAACCTTATCAGAACAGGGATCCCCGGCTGACCGCCACCGTCTTTTACCCGGGCGCCCGCTACAGCAGCTCGCTGGGGTATGGCATGTATTATGACCCCCTCTCCTCCAGTCCTCAGACAGTGGACCATTGGGGTAATAACAACTGCAGCCCCTCAGGTTATGCCGAAAGAAAGATGACGCCCGTCATCGGCGATTTCCCCGCCGATCTGAATAATTGCGGGCTGAACGTGATCCTTATCCGCTATGCGGAGATCAAACTGATGGATGCCGAAGCCAAGATCGAAAGCAATCACATCGACGCCTCGGTCTATGCCGACATCGATTTTGTAAGGGGCCGCCCCGACGTACATATGCCACCCGTGGACCAGACAAAGTACAATGACCAGGCCAGTCTGCGTACCCTCATCCGCCGGGAAAGAAGGGTGGAGCTGGCGTTGGAAGGTCTGCGCTGGTATGATATCCAACGTTGGAAGATTGGTCAGCAGGTGATGAACGGGCAGGTAATGGGTAGTCTGCAAGGCACTGTCAGCCAGGCCACAGGAGCCGTCACACTGACACCCGGCACAGCCATCAAGGTAGGCGCCCCCCGGGTATTCGATCCTGCCAAAAACTATCTGTGGCCCATCCCTCAGACGGAAATAGACCTCAATAAGAATCTCGACCAAAACCCAAAATATTAGACGAATCCCAGCTCCCGGACAAGCAAAAGGTTTGTCCGGGATTCTCAAATACGTTTAATTTGTAGGCATGAGCAAACGCGAAAGGACCGACGTTTTTGAAAAGATAAAGGAACTCGCCGAAGTGCCCTCTTTTTCCAAACACGACCGGCTGGTACAGGGTATTATCAACGCCATCGATGAAAAGATCATCGCACAGGACGACATGCTGCCCTCCGTCAACACGATGATCAAGGAGTTGCATTTTTCCCGGGAAACCATCGTAAAAGGTTTTAGAGATCTCATCGGACGGGGCATCATCGAGTCCAAGAACAGACTGGGTTATTTTGTCGCCAACGGCAATACTGATCAATCCCTGAAAGTGGCCTTACTGATGTACAACCTGGATACTTTCGAAGAACAATTCTATAGAAATTTCCGGCAGGAGCTGGGTAAGGACGTCCATCTTAACATCTACTTCCATCACGGGAATATCGAAATATTCGAGACGATCCTGCTACAGATAAAAGGCAAATATGGGATGTACGTAGTGGCGCCGATCCCTCACCCCAAAACAAAGGAGCTATTGGACATGATCCCCCGTAACAAATTCCTTATGTTCGACAGGTACGAGCCGCTGGATGGAGCCTTCAACCATATCACCCAGGAATTTGAACAAACGACCCGGGACGCATTAAATGAGCTGGCGCCCGTTATCAGCAGATTTGACGAGATCATTTTCTACCATTCTCCCGACTCGCTGGACCCCAAGGAGATCGTCACTGTATTTAAAAAATTCCTGCGGCAGCATAAGATCAAGGGGCAGATCCTGCCGGAATACAAGGCCGGCGCCATCGAAAAGGGAAAGGTATATTTTACCCTTGACAACTTCGCCCTCTGGCAGATCATGAAGGATTGCAAGGCCAAAGGGCTAAAGCCCGGCAAGGACCTGGGCATCCTCTCCTGTAACGACGAGCCGGCCAAAGAGATCATCGGCATCACTACCATATCCACCAACTTCTCCCTGATGGGCAAAAGGGCGGGACAGGCGGTGATGAGCCGTGAGAAGGTGGCGGAAACCATCCCTACCCTGCTCATGAGAAGAAATACGTTGTAAGCCATTCATGAATGTACTGACCATAGTTAGCTTTTTGTTCTTTACGGGCATCGTAGCCTTTATTTCCTGGCGCAAGGTCCGCCGGCAAAAGACAGATACCCTGAATGGGCTGTTCCTCGCCAACAGAAGCCTGGGCTTTCTCTTTGTGGGCGGGGGGTTATTGTTTACCAATATCAATACGGCGACGATCATCGGTGAGAATGAGCTGACCTACACCCATGATATGACCGTGATGGCCTGGGGCGTCACCTCCGTCTTCGCCATGCTGCTGGTGTCGGAATTCATCATGCCCATCTATTTGCGTACGGGGATCTCCACTACGCCGGATTATCTGGAAGCCCGCTACGATCGTGGTGTGAAAAAGATCGTCAGTATCATTTTTCTGGTGAGCTACATCATCAACCTCCTGCCGACAGTCCTCTACGGCGGAGCCGTGGCCTTCGACGGTCTTTTTCACTTTTCCGATCAATACAAGATAGGCTACTGGCCTACCATCTGGCTACTCGTCTGGGTCATGGGCGCCATCGGCTGCCTTTACACGATCCTGGGAGGATTAAGAGCCATCGCCGTCTCCGATACATTGCTGGGTCTGGGTCTCTTCGTCGGTGGACTGGCCCTTCCCTTCTTAGGTTTGAAATACCTGGGCCACGGCGATCTCCACGAAGGACTGCAAACCATATTGTCTTCTCACACCAGCCACCTGAACAGCATCGGCGGCCCGGGTGATCCTATCCCTTTCTCAACGCTGTTTACGGGTATGCTGCTGGTGAATTTATATTATTGGGGGACGGAGCAGTATATCGTACAGCAGGTGCTGGCTTCAAAAGACCTGGAATCCTCTCAAAAAGGCATCGCCATCGCCTGTCTGGGGAAATTGATCTCGCCCCTGTTGTTGAATGTCCCGGGGCTTATCGCGGTGCATCTGTTCGCCCATCTCTCCAATACCACGGAAGCCTTTCCCAAAATGATCTCGTTGGTTTCCCCTCCTTTTATAGCGGGCTATATCGCCGCCATCATCTTTGGAGCCGCCTTTACCACCTTTAATGCCGGCCTCAACAGCTCGAGCACTTTGTTCATATTGAACATTTACAAACCCTGGCTCATAAAACACCACCGCCTCTTCGACGAGCGACAGCTGATCCGGACGGCCCGACGGTTTGAGATCGGCGTATGCCTGCTGGCCATGTTCATCGCTCCCTTTATCGTATTTGCAAAAAAAGGCTTCTATACATATATACAGACGGTCAACGGATTTTTTAATGTACCCATCTTTACCATCATCTTTATCGGCTTTGTAACAAAACGGGTGCCTCCCCTGGCGGCAAAAATGGGCCTCATCTTTTTTATCCTCGCCTATGCCGCAACCCAACTGGTCTTCGACACAGGCCTGCACTTCCTGCACATACTCTTTATTCTCTTTTTGCTTACGTCCGCATTGATGCTGGTGATCGGCCGGCTCTACCCCATGGCAACGCCCTACCGGCAGCAGATGAACAACCTGGTGGATATCCGGCCATGGAAGAACAGACATATATATGCGGGGGTATTGCTGATCATGATGGTGCTGCTTTTTGTCATCTTTTCAAAAGCAGGGTTGGTTAAATGATAAAAAAAATCTATTTTTATAGAATAGACTAGAACAGAATAAATATGAAAAGAATTATCCCTTTTATCCTGATCGCCTGCTGTCTTCATTCTTCTGCACAGCCCTTACGCTGGCGTATGTCACCGGATGGGGGGATCTCCTGGAAAGTAAATATAAACGATCCGCACACCGATCACATCGAAATGAGCGGCCGCCGTCTATCCGCCATCATCACTTATGGTATCGACAGTCTCCGGCATCTGGTCTGGCAACGCCAATTGGTCTTCCCTATGCTGCGTACCATTCCCAACAATACACACGCCAGCCTGCATAATAATTTTAATGAGAACATCGTCGACTCAATTACAGCCGGTGGTCAGTTACTAAAAGAAACCCCCGTGGAATTCCAGATCAACGGCTATTTGCAGGTCATCAGCAGCACCAATACACCCATACGTGTCAAAAGACAGATCTATCCCTCCACAAACAAGGCGGCCTGTCTGGAAAAATACATGCTTATAAATACGGGCGCACAACCCTTGTCCCTCCATATACCTTCCCAAAACATACAGATACATACCGATTCCGCGAAGGGCGTGTATGGGTCCTACACACTCTCCATCCAATCATACGAACATGGCGATCTCATACTTCCACCAGGAAGCAGTTATTCCTTTTACATAGGTATCACCGGGCGACGATCCACCGAGGAGCCTTATTATCTTTCCGCCGAATATGAATGGGAAAAACGTATACAGTTCGTCGACGGACTCAAAGACAAATTGATCCTCCACACTCCAAACGATACGATCAACAGGATGTTCGCCTTTGCCAAGGTCCGCGCCGCCGAAAGCATATTCGATACCAGGGGCGGGCTGATGCACGGTCCGGGCGGCGGCAGTTATTACGCAGCCATCTGGGCCAATGACCAGGCGGAGTATGTGGGTCCTTTCTTCCCTTTTTTAGGCAATATTGAAGCCAATGAGTCGGCAAGGAATTGTTATCGTCTGTTTGCCGCCTATATGAACCCCGAATACAATCCCATTCCCAGTTCCATCATCGCCGAAGGAGCCGGCAACTGGCACGGGGCCGGCGACCGGGGCGACCAGGCAATGATCGCCTACGGTGCATCCCGTTTCGCGCTGGCCTATGCAGACACTGCCGAAGCCAGAAAACTATGGCCCCTCATCACCTGGTGTCTGGAATATCTACAGCGCAAACAAACACCCGAAGGGGTGATCGCCAGCAATTCGGACGAACTGGAAGGACGCTTCCCCGCGGGCAAGGTCAACCTCTCCACGAATGTGCTGACCTATGGGGCGCTGATCTCGGCGGCACATCTGGCAAAAACCCTGGGAGAACCCGATAGCTACACCCAACGCGGCGTACACCTCAAAACTTCCATCGAAAAATATTTCGGCGCTACTATCCAGGGGTTTAAGACCTACCGTTATTATGAAGGCAACACGACCTTGCGCAGTTGGATCTGTCTGCCTCTCGTCATGGGTATTTCTGACAGAAAAGAGGAGACGATAAAGGCGCTGCTTTCAAAATACCTCTGGTCGAAGAATGGCATCCTCACGGAATCCGGCTCGCAAACATTCTGGGACAGAAGCACCCTCTATGCTTTTCGCGGGCTGTTCTATGCCGGCGCCACGGACACTAGTCTGAAATATTTTTCCTGGTACTCCGCCATGCGGCTGTTGGGAGAGCACGTTCCCTATGCGGTGGAAGCCTGGCCGGAAGGGGATCAACGTCATCTCTCAGCAGAAAGCGGTCTTTATTGCCGTACCATAACAGAAGGCCTCTTCGGCATCGAGCCCGCCGGCTTCAATACATTCACGATCCGTCCGAGACTACCCAAAGGCTGGAACCACATGTCCCTGCAACATATCAGGGCCTTTCAAAAGGACTTCGATATCTCCGTGAGCCGGGCCGGGCAGAAGGAGAAGATCGTTGTAACCGTCGCTGGCCGGCCCGCAAAAGAATATATCTGGGACGGTGGGAAACCATTAAACATTACTTTATAAAATTCGATATATGCACCGATTGCTGCTGCTCATCATCGTCTGTTTTCCTGTTCTCCTTGCGACAAGCCAGGTGACCTTCACCTCCACAGATACGGCTGTCGCAAACGCTTTCTCCTGGGCGAAGGTCATGGCCCTCCATTATAAAGCAAAGCCGGGTGATCCTGTCGGCCCCTGGTACGAGTCGGCCCTGCCGCCCCGGGACGCCTTTTGTATGCGGGACGCCTCCCATCAATGCATCGGAGCCGAGATCCTGGGCATGCACCCGGAGAACAGGAACATGTTCTCCAAATTCGCCGGTCATATTTCCTCCTCCAAAGACTGGTGCTCTTATTGGGAGATCGACAAGGCAAACCGCCCTTCTCCTTCGGATTATCGCAATGACAAAGAGTTCTGGTACAACCTCCCTTCCAACTTCGACGTAATGGACGCCTGCTGGAGGACCTATCTGTGGACAGGCGATACCCTCTATATAAAAGATCCCGTATTTAAAAACTTCTATGACCGCACCGTCCATGAATACATCCGCACATGGATATTGGAGCCGGACTCGCTGCTGACCCGGCCGGCTTATCCCAATGCCCCCGTACCTTTTAACATCGAAGATAATTTCCACCGCTGCAGAGGGTTACCCTCCTATTCGGAAGGCGTGCATAACCTGAAGATGGGTGTCGATCTCGCCGGCGCCATGTACAGGGGCCTCACCTCCTACGCCGCTATCCAGGCTGTCAACGGTCACAACCAGACAGCGCTGACATACAAAGCAAAAGCCAAAACCTATCAGGACCGCATCGACGCCGACTGGTGGGATGAGAATGCCGGTCTGTATTATACCCATTACACAAACGACCATCAATTTGGGAAAGCCGAAGGAGAGACTTTTCTCCTCTGGTTTGATGCGCTAAAAGACACCGCGAGAAAACAACGCACTATCCGGCACCTCCTTACCCAGGACCTCAACGTGGAAAATCTCTCCTATCTCCCCCTTCAGTATTACTGGAATGGGCATGCAGATGAGGCGCGGGCGCTTATCCTGCGGCTGGCGGATCCTTCCACCGCAAGAAGAGAATATCCGGAAGTGTCATACGGGCTGGTGGAGGCGGTAGTACAAGGGTTGATGGGCGTGGAGGTAGATGCGCGTACCCGCACGGTCAGTACGCTCTACAGGGGTACAGGCAGATCACAATTGATAGATCTCCCCATACTGAATACCACTATCACACTCACACACGACCCCAATGGAAGTAGTTCCATTATCAATACAGGACGATACCCTTTCAAATGGAGAGCAAAAAAAATTAGCCAGGGACGCGTGATCGCCTACAGAGAGGTCGACGTCGCCCCTGGCCAACAAAAAAATGTCAAACTATAAACCATCGATGTTCATGACGGCAGTCTCTTTTGTCAGAGTGTAGCGTACCTGTCCGGAGAAGGCAGATATCCTTTATCCTTCAGGATATGCCCCAGTCTATCGTAGAATGCGGGGTCGGAGGGGGTCACGGTAGCAAGTCCATCTACATAACGGTTGTACAGGCTAAACAGCGCAGCGATCAACACTGTATCATGCAACTCTCTGTCAGTAGCGCCATGCGCCTTTGCCGTCTCCACCATATCCGGTGTCACCAGTCTTCCGTTCTTTCCCACCGCCCGGGCAATAACGAGCAACGCCTTTATCCTGTCGCTCACTGGCGCTGCGTCCAGATCGGTCTTTACCTTCTCTGCGATAGCAGGGTCATCCAGGTATTGATTGGCGGCAGCCGTATGTGCAGCTGTACAGAACCTGCACTCATTGCCATTGGAGACGATAGTGGCGATCAGTTCTCTTTCACCCTCTGTAAGGGTTGATTCTCCCCTGAGCAAGATATGCGTCAATTGACGGATGGGCAAGGCCGTATCGAGCCGGTAATCCAGCAGACCGGTGATACCGGGGAGGTTTTCTTTTAAAGGTATGTATGGCATAATGGTTATTGTGCTGTTGGTACTTTAATTCGTTAAACTTACGAAGATATATCCTAATGCAGCACGAGCGTCCGTTGAGATTGGTTCCTGAAAATAACACACCCGATGCCGGCATCCGGCCTCTTATTCCGTTGGGCCTGCAATATATCATCGGCCGAATTTATATCACGTGACCCCAGCCGTCTGATCACGTCGCCTTGCCGAAGACCATTTTTTTCTGCGGCTGAACCCGGTGGAAGCCTGATCAATAAAGCGCCCTTTCTATCCGGCAAACCCGCGGCCGACTGCTCTCCCAGGGTTTGGACATCTTTAAAAAAAGCGCCCAGCCATTGCACCTGTCCAACTTCTGATCCGGCGGTGGCGGTAAGCAATGGGTTTATGACAGGCTTTGCGGCTATCGCTTTTAGTTCCTTTTTTGTTACACCGGCCCCAGCCACTATATTCAAGCGCCCGGGATCCCACTTACCCCATGTACTGTTCTTATCGATCCCCAGCTTCCTGGCCTTGGTCAAGGCGTCTTCAGAAAGAAAGAAATTGGAATCTATCCTGTCGCCCCAGTTATTCATCAGGATGGGGGCGTAAGGAAGAGTAATGACATTGTGTACAAACTGGTCGTGGCTGTTCTTCAACCATACATGCGGATGGAATGTATTGTTGAGGATAATATTGTTTCTCACTATCCTGTGGTACCCTTCGCGTAATTTGAGTCCCCCGCTCAGACATATGTTATTACAGATCTCATAATTGGTGCTTCCATCATCAAGATCTATATCCCAACCGTGATCGCACTGAAAAATGTTATTGCGAAGGACAATAGGATCGATGACATCCAGCAATTCTATCCCGGGCTTTGCTGCAACAATGCTGTCGATGATATCCCTTTCCGGTCGCCAGTACCGGTCGCGCCCCCATGAATTAAAAGCTCCATGATCACCCGTCTCCAACACAGTATTGAATACTTCGTTAAATTCGATCATATGCCCTCCCCAGGTGCCTTCGCTGATATTGATCCCGGCCCGGGGTACCTGGTAGATGGTATTGTGTCCCGCATAAATATGGGCAGACATGGAAATTTCGATCCCTGCTGTTTGTTTTTCGATGGTTCCCGTGTTATGGATCAGATTATCTATTACCGAACAGTACTGCGGATGGTCTTCTCCTTTGGGGCCGGGCGTATAATCCATTTCATTCCAGGGAACAAAGAGCTCATATCTGAAAGATGGGGAACGCACATCATCCGGGTTCCCGGCAAATGCGATGGCATTACCGCCCAGTTGATAAAAGTGGTTGCCGCTGACGGTATCATTCTTATTATAATTACTCAGAAAAACGGCATTCCCCCCCAGTTCAGAGAACGCACAATCACGAATATGTACGTTCTCTGTTCCCTCCAGCAATATGGCTCCACCCCGGTAGATCCTCCAGTCGCTGCGCAACAGAGGTTCTTTTACAAGCATAAAAGTCCGTGCCGTTTGGGTAAAGGCAATACCCCTGATGGTGATATTTCTGACGGGCTGCCCCTGTGTTCCATGTATATGTATCAGGTCCGTCAGTCTGCTGACGGAAAGGTCTGCCGTTCTCACATCGACGCCTTCAGGCGGGTACAGGTACATGGTTTTGGTCTTCCTGTCATAGAACCATTCGCCCGGAGCATCCAGTTCTTCAAAAATGTTCTCTACAAAGCGATACCGGTCATGCATTTTTGCGGGCCGGTTATTTTGCCATCCTCCTTCATACTGCAGGTTGCCACCAGCGTCCTTCCCGGTGATAAGATAGTGAAAATCCCCCCATTCTCCCTCGTGCAACGCATGCATATAGCCGCCTGCGGGGTTTTTCCAATTCCTGGCGCGTTCATTGCTAAATGCATCGGCAGCAGTGCCGTGATAAACCCTGGCTTTGACATCGAAATTCGGGTAACGCGCCATGTTTAAGCTTTTTCCGCTGAGGAACAGTTGGTCGGGGGCCTCTTTGAGATCGAGATAGGCTTTTAGTATCCCATTTTTGTATGGCTGCCAGTCGGGCTTGATCTTAATAGCTCCGCTGATATCCACCTTCTCGCCGGGATATGCCCCGATCGATAATGAACGAAGCTCATATGCGTCCGAACGTATGTTTATTGTCGAATCAAGGCTATAGCTGCCTGCCCTGATATAAATATCCACATCCTTATTCTTTTTTTCACCGGCCCTCCTTAAGGCGGCGGATATTGTCTTTAGCGGTCTGTCTACACTGCCCGGAGCCTGATCATTTCCGGAAGTAGAAACATATATCTTATCCTGTGCATAGCTAAATGAGGCCCCTGTTATTGCGGCAATAAAAATTATTATTTTCATTTGTAGGTCTGATCTATCGTCTAATATAATGGATTCTGTGGAATATTATTTGCCACAAACTCAGTGTACGGAATTAACCAGGTGTTGTTGTATGACCCGATAGGGTTCACCAATCCGCCGCCCCGGATAGTCTGGATATTACTGAACGTGTTGGTACGTTTCAGGTCGAACCAGGTGCTTCCTTCCTGGCTCAGCTCATGTTTCCTCTCCAGCAGCACCGAATCCCTGAACTGGGTCTGGGTAAGACCAGAAAGATCAGGGACGTCCGTGGAGGAGGACTTGTCGATCCTTGCCCGCCACCTGATCTTATTAATGTACTGATAGGCATTCCCCGGGCCATTGGCCTCATTTTCCCCTTCGGCGGCGATCAGGTACATTTCGGCTAATCGCAGATAGGGCGACGTGTATGCGGTGAGCAGTCCCAATCCTGACGAACTTGGGCCTACACCCTGGTCTATTGCTGTATTATTTACAAACTTTTGAAAATACGGCGCCAGGGTATTGCCATTAGGGTCCTTATAACCCTGTTGTATCCCCCATACCTTTCGTTGATCACCAAGGGAAAAGCTATTGATAAACCATGTTGCGGGGATCAGGGTGGGCAGGTATTGAGCGGCTGTGCAACTCATAGAATGTAATGGGTTGCCGCCATTGGCGGGGACATAAAGCTTTTCCCATATGGATTCCGTTGTGTAGGCGATATTATGGAATACGGCGGAATAATTATCAGGCAGCTTGAACTTGCCGGAATTAATAACTTCCAATGCCTTATCCCGTGCGTTGGTATAATAGGCGGTCTTATTTAATGGATTTCCCGCCATGGTCAGATAAACTTTTGCCAGCAGGGCCGTAGCTGCCAGTTTGTATACCCGTCCCTGTTGTGGGGCGTCCGCGGGAAGATTGGCCTCCGCATAGCTCAGGTCGTCCAGAATAAAGCTATATATGCTATCCTGGCTGGTCCTTGGGATCTGCACATCGCCGTAGTTCTTGATAGTGGTCTTCCGTAACGGGACATCTCCGTACAGCTGCACCAGATAAAAGTAAGCAAAGGCCCTGAGGAAACGGGACTCCGCGGTAAATTGCGCTTTTTTTACGTTGTCTATACCAGCGCTCGCCAGGTTATCCAAAATAAAATTAGCGTCTTTGATCAGGGTATAAGCGCTGCCCCAGGCATTGATGGTGTTATAATACACCGGGCTGGGCGCATTCTGGTACATGGGCAGCGCCTGCTCCGCTGAAGGAGAAGGCTGTCCGTAAATATCGGTACACATCTCCAGCAGCATGTACGGATAGGATCCATACATGCCCGGCACATCCGAGTATACGCCAATCACCGCCGACTCATAGCTGGCTGCGTTTGTAAAAAAAGAAGAAGGGCTGATAAAGGTGACGGGCTTTTCTTCCAGTGTTTTTTTACAGCCCGTCAATAAGGCGGCGATAAACAAACCACTGATCATTATTATTGTGAAATACTTTTGCATACTGGTAAATTTCATCGTTTAAAAATTGACTTTTAAACCACCTGTTACAGACTTCATCGAAGGATAAATACCTCTGTCCCATCCGTTGATGGTTGCTGAGCTCCAGGCTGCCTCAGGGTCGTAACCTGAATATTTTGTGATGGTGATAAGGTTCTGACCGCTCACATACACGCGGATCGAAGATATTTTGCCGGATTTGAATGCCTTGATGGAAAAATTGTAACCGAGCGTGATATCCCGCAGACGAAGGTATGATCCATTCTCCACCCATAAGCTGTTGGCATAATCCCTCGTGTACTGCATGCTTGACAGAGAAGGTTTATCGCCGTTGTTGCTGGTGCCCTTGCCCCTCCATCGATTATCATATGCTTCCTGTGTCGGCGTCCATAGTCCGTTCAAGGTAAGATTGTATTTCCTGAATTCATTGACAATGTCATTGCCGTAAGAGCCCACGATCAGCAGGGTGAGGTCAAAATTTTTATATGTCAATGTATTATTGAACCCGAATGTAAATTTTGGTTCAAGATGCGTTAAGGTTACCCTGTCCGAGTCGGCATTGACCAGGCCGCCATGATGGAAATTTTAGAATTTATAGTCGCCTGCATGTTTTTGCGGCTCGCCGTTGTCGATGGCTTCCTGGTCTGTCTGATATACGCCGGTGACCTTATATCCGTATAATTGCATCATCGACTGGCCGACGATCAACGGGAACCAGTTCCCACCCGTGCCAAACTCTTTATAGGTCACCGGTTTCCCGCCGGCATCCTTTCCAAGATCGAGCACTTTGGTGGCGTTATGCGAGATAGTAAGCACAGAGGTCCAGCTAAAATCCCGTCCGGTGATATTCCTCGAAGTGAGCTGGAATTCATATCCCCTGTTTTGTACCGACCCTACATTCTGCAGCACCTGACCAAAACCTGATGAGCCGGGCAAATTGACGGGCAACAGCAGATTGGTCGTCTTCTTATTATAGTAGTCGGCGGTGAGCTGCACCCGGTCGTTCAACACTCCCAGATCGACACCCAGATCAAACTGTGCAGTTGACTCCCATTTAAGACCACTGTTTGGCAGAGATCCAAGCACATACCCGGTGCTAAGCTGATTATTCAACACGACATTTACATTGTTCAGCTGTGCCAGGGTTTGGTATGGTTTTATCGCCTGGTTGCCGGATACGCCATAACTTGTTCTAACCTTTAAATTGGAGATATCTCGGTTATCCTTCAGAAAGGGCTCTTCCGATATCCTCCAGGCCAGGGCGCCCGAAGGGAAGAAAGCAAATTTGTTATCCTCTCCGAACACGGAGGAACCGTCATACCTGCCGGTGACGGTGGCAAAATATTTTCCGGCGTAATTATAATTTATACGCCCGATATAGGACACCAGCTTATTGTTGGAATATCCGGTACTTGGCTGGGCCCTAGTGGATGCCGACTGTATATTATTATTCTGGTAGATAGTGGAAATAAAATTAGTAGCCGTTCCGCTGTTTAAATTCTTTGATACGGTGGACTGATAGGTAATGCCGGTTACGGCGTCGATGGTATGCAATCCGAATTTTTTCAGATAGGACAGCGTATTCTCATTGACAAAGGTCAGGCTATTGTTATAGTTTGCGTAGGCGGCGCCGCCTGGCTGCCCAAACGTGTTTGTCGGAGGAACATAATAATCCTGTCTGCCCCAGGTGTTGTCCACGCCGGCGCTTGCCCGTAACTTCAACCCGTCAATAATCTCATATGTGATCGCCGTATTGCCTATCAGCCGTAATGAATTATCAGGGTTCCAGAGGGTTTGCGACATGCCTACGGGGTTGGTCTGTCCCCAGGTCACCCCTGTAAATACGGTGTAATTCCCATTGGCGTCGTACACTCCCTGTGTGGGGGGCATGACCATTGTTTGAAAAGGGATACCCCCATAGTCCGCATTGCCGTTGTTCAGTTGGAAATAGCGCGAATGTTGCAAAGACAAACTGGTGGACATATTCAGTCTCTCGCTTATTTTCTGATCTAAATTTCCTCTGAATGAGAAGCGTGTGTAATTCGAATTATGAATGATACCGTCCTGGTCATAGAACCCGAAAGAAGTGTAATACCTGGTATTTTCGTTCCCCCCTGTAATAGACAGGTCATGATTCTGCACATTCGCCGGACGATAGACCAGGTCCTGCCAGTCCGTACCCTTCCCTTTTAGCGAATCCATCTGTGCAGCCGTCCAGGGCAAAGGCAGTTGTGGATTGTTCAACCCGGACGCATTGTCGTTTGTAACCACTTCATTCTGTAACTCTGCATATTCTGCAGCGTTGATCAGCTTTATTTTTTTCCGTAACGTCTGCACGCCAAAATAGCCATTGTATGCGACCTGCGCCTTTCCATTGCTATTCTTTCCTTTTTTTGTCGTAATGAGAATAACCCCATTGGCGCCCCTTGAGCCATATATGGCCACCGATGAGGCGTCTTTCAACACCTGGATATTGGCAATATCGTCGGGGTTTAACTGTGCGCTTAAAGAAGGCAGGGGCATTCCGTCCACCACATACAACGGGTCATTGCCCGCGCCGATGGAATTCGTGCCTCTGATCTTTATGATCACCTGTTCTCCGGGCTGACCAGAGGCCTGGTTCACCTGTACGCCTGCCGCCTGTCCCTGCAACGCCTGCGCTACATTGGATACGGCCTTGACCTGTGTGATCTTCTCGGCGCTGATAGTGGAAACCGACCCTGTCAGATCAGACTTTTTCACCGTCCCATACCCAATGACGACGCTATTGGCGTATTCAGCCACTTCCAGTTTCATTTCCAGCTTTATGAATTGTTGAGGAGAGCTGATCCTGACACTTTGGGATTTATATCCGACAAAGCTGAACTCCAGTACATCATTGACATCCGCCGGGATCGAGAACACGCCCTCTGTATTCGTAGTAGTCCCCTTTTTCAGACGGAGATTGGTGACAGAGACACCCTGCAACGGTTTGCCATTCTCATCCATCAGTTGTCCTTTTATTTCAGCAGGCGGCTCGACAGGAAGGACGGGTTGAACGGGTATTTCCGTCTTCTTTTTTACAAGGATTGTCCTTTCGATGACCGTGTACGACAGCGGCTGATCCTTAAAACATTCATTGAGCGCCTCTTCAATAGACACTTCTTTTACATTGATAGTGATCTTCGAGGCCCCTTGTATCAGATCATCCCTGTACAGAAACTGGTATCCCGTCTGTTTTCGTATTTGTTTAAAGATCCTCTGCAGCGGCGCATTATTTTCATTGAGCGAAACCTTTTGTGAGTAGGTCCTCGCGCTTGCATGCAAACAAATGAAGATCAATAAAGCAGTCGTTAGTTTCATAACAAAAAAGGTCTTCCGAAGTAAAACCCGTAAGTCATGAGGGGTTCTACAAAGCAATTTTTTCATACTTTTGCAGTGTTTGGGTTAAAAATTAGAACAGTCATTCCCGATTGTAATAATCAGCCCGGGCATTCGCCAGGGGCGTGTCACCGCTCCTGGTTTTTCAGGCTACTTGCATTCATGTCGATCAAAATCCCATTAGCGCTGTTTTGGTTTATAAATTGGTTTTATTATTGAAGCACGGTTATTTTCCTCCCTTCCGCCTTGAAATGAAGGTCATTTATTTCAAACATCTTCAGCACCTTTGACAAGGGAACATCTCTTCTGATCGACCCTGTGAACTGCCATCCGGGTACTTTGCCTTCATAAACGATCTCCAGGTCATACCATCTTTCCAATTGTCTCATAACGGTGCCGACGTCATCCCCGTTGAACTGGAACAGTCCGTTCTTCCAGGCTATCGCATCATCGACATCCGGCTCATCGACCTTGATCTGTGAGGTCCTGTTATCCATCGCTGCCTGCTGACCGGGTTTTAATAATGTTTTCGTATTGCCGGTAGAAACCTTTACACTGCCTTCCAGCAAGGTCGTTTTAACAGCGTTCTCATTATTATAGGCCATTACATTGAACTGTGTGCCGAGCACTTCCACCTGCATATTGCCTGTCGTCACATGAAAGGGTCTATTTTTATTACCGGCGATTTCAAAATAAGCCTCGCCGGTCAGGACGACATTCCGTTCGCTGCCGGTGAATGTTGTTGGGAATCGAAGGGAGGAGGAGGCATTGAGCCATACTTTACTTCCATCAGCTAATATTAATTGATACTGTCCGCCGCGCGGCGTGTGGATGGTGTTGTAAAGAATTTCGGAAGCATTCTTTGTCTGCTCTTTATAAGCAAGCCGGCCGCTGTCGAGGAAGACCAGCTTGGTACTGCCCTGGCGCATGAGCGTTCCCCTTGAGGAACTGTCCAACGGCACTACAGTTCCGTCAGCCAATGTAAGGGTAGCTTTGTCGCCTCCGGGGTCAATATCGTTTTTTACTTTTGCCCTGACGGTGTTTGCAGTAGATACCTCCTTTGAAGCGCGATCTTTAATAAATAAATATAAGCCTGTGCAAACGACTATCCCGGTAAATACCGCAGCTGCGAGCAAGCGGCCCCACCTCCGGTGATGGTCTTGTACGGGCGCCTGATCCCCGATCTCAGTCCGTAACTTATCGTACATACGTACCCTGATCTTCTCTTCAATGCCGTCGTCAGGATGGGGGATCTCAACGACCTCGTCATTAAAAGAGGAATACCAGTCATTTACCAGTTGCTTTTCGCTTTCGGTTGCCCGACCCGCAAGGTAATTCTCGATGGCCTGTATGGGGATCTTCATAATATGGAATTATAGATAAGTGTATCGAACGAAGAAGATCACCTACTCGCGAAAGGAAGTTTTTTTAGAAAAGGCTCCAAAGGAGGTCCTTTATTTTAACCTTGAGTCGACGTAGCGCTTTATTTATTTGATTGTCAACCGTTTTTGGACTTATTTGAAATCGTGCCGCGATCTCCTTGCTACTCATGCCCTGCTCCCGGCTGTATTTGAAAATAAGTCTGCATTTTTCAGGGAGGCTGTTTAATTCTTCTTCTATTATATTCAATATCCGGCGATAATGAACACTGTCCTCGATGTGGATGTCCGGCACAGGTGCAAAGCCTTGTTCTTTCTCATATTCCCTTGCATGCGCTTTTTTCCTTACCTGGGCAAACACCATATATTTGACGGCAGTAGCGAGATAGGGATTTAATGCATCGGGGGATAGGGTATGTCTGTTATGCCAAAGGCTCATGAAGGCGTCGTGTACGATATCTTCCGCGGTCTGGATATCTTTCAGGCGATTGTAAGCTATGGAAAAAAGTATCTTCCAGTATCGGTTGTAAAGCAAGGTAAACGCCCGGGTGTCGTCTTTTGACAATAAAACAACCAGTTCATTATCCGGGTAAATACCTTCATTAGGCATGGTAGGGCCCACTTTTCTATATGGCACCCTCAAAGATAAAAAAGTTATGGTTCAATTCCACAGCTTCTCCGCACCCGCAGCCGGCTGCCATTTTGAGGAAGGCTCGAAATACGCCCACAACAGGGCTGACACTTTCCGGGCCAATTGCCAGGCCTCATTGTCCGGCACCCATCGCTGGTCTTTGTTATTTTTGGTAGCTATATAAAAAACATAATCGCCATGCGGCGCATTGACCAGCACTACTTCCGAACGGGAATCGTCCACCATCCCCTGTTTGGAAGCCGCTTGTACATAGGGCGGGATACAAAAGAGAGCATATTCATCCCAAAAAACATGGGTCATGATCCTGTACATCGTTTGACTGGCGGCAGGGCTCACAGCCTCATCGTTACGGATCATAGTCACCAGACTGGCCATTTCCCTGGGGGTCGTCTGTCCCCATCCATAAAGCTGTCTGTTCTGTTCCCGTCCGGGCGTCCGGGCATTGACACGGGTGTATTGAAAACCGCTTTTTTCCAACCAGGAATTAATGGCTGCCCCCCCTCCCGCCATCCTTTCGCACCAGACTGCCGCGGCATTGTCGCTATGGGTGATCATAAGGGTGACGACATCCTTCAGATCGACGCTGGTGCTATCCCTGAAGAATTGCATCAGACCGGAGCCCTTTCTGGACATCGAATCCCGATATACCATTGGCTGGTGATATTTAAAGTCACCCGTCGCGATCTTGTCAAAGATCCCCACCAGGATAGGGACCTTGATGATACTGGCGGTGGGAAAAACGGTGTCGGCATTGATGGCTGCAACCTTGCCTGTCTTTAGGTTCCGGACATATACACCCGCTACGCCATGAAAGGTGTCGGTCAGCGCATGGAGCCGGGCTTCCAGTTTTTTATCTGTCTTGAATTGAGCAGCAACGGGTCGTTGCAGGATGGATAATAATAAAAGGAAGAGTAATCTGGTCATACAGGATTTAAAAATACAAAGTTCTTTTGCTATTTTTCCTCAAAATCTTATTTATGATACTCCTGCCTGTCCGTAAGATCCATATTCTATGCTTCCTGCCCGCTCTGGCATTATTTTCCTGTTCAATACCGGATAGACCGGTGAGCAAGGAAGAAGCGCTTGCATTGGCCCACAGGATCGAACGCTCCGTGATCCAACATGACAATAGCGTGCTCAACAGGATCTTTGACGAAAAAGCATTTGCCGGCAGGGTCGCGAAAGCAGGAGGGTTCTTTTTTAAAAAAGAACTGATACAGGGGGTCATAGAAGGCCTTCATAAAAGGGAGTTCGGAAAAGAGATACTTGGCGCATTGGGTGATAGTGGTAGCTATGAGCTGATCAAGCAATATGAAAAGGATCATAAACAGCACATCCTGTTCAGACTTTACAGCGACGGCAGTGTGAACTATCATGATTTTGAATTGATAAAAAGAGAGGATGAAAGTGTAAGGGCGGCGGACTTGTTCGTTTATCTCAGTGGGGAGGATCTAAGTAAGACTATTGCGGATGCGCTGCAGCAGGTGAATACAGATATATCGAAGGAAGAGTTGGAAAAGCTCAACACAGTAAATACGATCAAATCGCTGGTTGCCGAAAAGGACTATGAAAAAGCCGGCCAGTATTACGATCAGCTCCCCGCTTCGATCAAAAAAGGGAAAGCCTTTCAGATTATACATGTCACCATTTGTGCAAACCTGGGCAATGAAAAATATTTGCAGGCCATCAACGAATACAGATCGCTGTATCCCCACGACCCTAATATGTATCTGATGATGGTGGACGCCTATACTTTACAACAGAACTACCCCATGGCGCTGGAGTCCGTCAACAAACTCGATTCTCTGATAGATAAAGATCCTTATCAGGATTATCAAAGAGGGCTGCTCTATCTGTTGATGAAAGATACCGTCAGGGCGCTGGGGTATTTCGAGCAGCTTCATAAAAATATGCCCGCGTTTAGACAGGGCACGATGCTGTTGAACCGTCTGAAAAAGATCAGGGATGACGAAGGCCCGCAACATCGCCCGTAAAAGTATAAATACCTCCCGGCGCCGTTGAAAAACGATAAGTCCATCCACGGTCCGTCGGGGCGCCCTTGGGGGCCTTTACACCTGTCAATGCGTTTGGCACACGCAGGTTGCAGTCCCCTCCGGCAAGGGACCTGATCGTCAGTTTGACGATCTTTCCATTGCTCCATTGCATATCGGTGATCTCAAAACCACCCCGGGCCCTTACCCCTTTTACATGACCGTCGCTCCAGCCATCCGGTAAAGCAGGCAGCAATTGTATCTCGTCCGCCTGGCTTTGCACCAGCATCTCCGCTACACCCGCGGTATAACCAAAATTGCCGTCTATCTGAAAAGGCGGATGCGCACAAAGCAGGTTGGCATAGATACCGCCGCCTTCATTATAATCTACACCGCTGCCGCCCACCAGCGTAATAAAATTCTTTAGTATCTGATAAGCATGATTGCCGTCCTGCAGTCTTGCCCAAAAATTCATCTTCCAGGCCATGGACCATCCGGTGGAAGCATCTCCTCTTGCCTGCAAGCTTACTTTAGCCGCATCTGCCAGCCCGGGAGTTTTTGTGACGCTGATCTGTCTGCCCGGATGCAGCGCAAAAAGATGCGATGCATGCCGGTGATTATCCTTTTCATCGTCCCGGTCTGTCTCCCACTCCTGCAGCTGGCCCCACCGTCCGATCGTTGGTTTGAGCAGATGGTCCCGCATATCCGCCACATGATCCCTGTAAGTCTTGTCGATGTGCAGGACGTCGGCAGCCTCGATATAGTTGGTAAAAAGATCGTACACGATCTCCTGGTCATAGGTCACGCCGTCTTCCGTAGGACCATGTTCCGGGCTCCAGCCCATGGGAGACACCAGGGTACCATCGGGTCTGCGTTTGAGATGATCGTCCCAGAATTCCACTACCTCCTTGAGAATGGGATAGCCAAAACTGCCCAACCAGGCTTTATCCTTTGTAAACGCATAGTGCTCCCAGAGAGACTGTACATACCAGGCGCTGCCCGGCGTATTCCACAAAAAGCTTTCCCCGCCAAAAATATTGTTCTCCGTCCTGACCGTCCAGCCCCGGACACCCGGATATTCTTTTCTCGTATTGTCCTTCTTCACCTCCCGCATGCTGTTGATATAATCCAGGTATGGGAAATGACATTCCGAAAGATTAGCAGGCTCCGCAAGCCAGTAGTTCATCTGGATATTGATATTGGAGTGATAATCGCAGCGCCAGGGCGGGGTGTTGCTCTCATTCCACAGACCCTGCAGATTGGCGGGGAGTCCGCCCTTCCGCGAGCTGCTGATCAGCAGATATCGCCCATACTGAAATAACAAAGCCTCGATACCATGATCAGGGGCCGCACGATAATTCAACAACCGCTGATACGTAGGCAACGCTAAACCAGCTGAACCCTCCGAACCATTCAATTCTAAAAACACTCTTTTAAACAAAGACTGATAATCATATACATGTCGCGCCAGCAACTGATCATACCCTTTCCCCGCGGCAGCCGTCAATATGCGGCGGATCTTCCCCGTGGGGTCCTGTCCCCTCCATTGCTGCGAGCGTTTATTGCTATAGTCGGTCCCGGCAGCCAAAAAGATCGTAAATCCGTCTGCCTGGCTAATGTTTAAAGTGCTGTCAGATCCCGCGGTCGCCCTACCCCCATCCACTTTTATCAGAACTCTTCCATCGTACTTCAGACCATTTTCCAGATGCCCGGTGATACCCAGGGTCCCGCCGTCGACCTCCGTCTTTGCGCCATGCGCATCTTTCAGACCGATAGTCGCAGTATAAGCCCCTTTTTTATCCGCCGAAAAACGCAGCACCATCACCTGGTCAGGGAAACTGCAGAAATATTCCCGTTTGTAGTTGATCCCGCCGCTGTTGTAAGCCACCTGCTGTACAGCCCTGCTGATATCCAATTCCCGGCGATAAGCACCCGTTGTATCCGCATGCTGAAAGTCTATGAACAGGTCGCCAAAGGCCTGGTAGGCGCCTGTATTTGTCTCATCTCCTGTCCAAAGACTGATCTCGTTGAACTGTATATGTTCATGCAGACGACCGCCAAAGACCATCCCCCCTATCCTGCCATTGCCCATGGGATAGGCTTCTGTCATCCATGTGGAGGCGGGGTGGATGTCCCATATCTTTAGGTCCTGAGCACGGGTAAGAAGCGTAAATGTTGCTGAGATCAGAAGAACGAACGATCTTTTTATCATCATAAAAACCGATTGTCAAGGGGGCTCAAATATATTGAGTATATTGGACAATACTTTTTATTATGTTCAGAAATTATATTAAAACAGCTTTTCGCAACCTGCTGCGTAACAAGACCAGTACGGTCATCAATATCCTTGGTCTGGCGCTTGGTCTGGCGGCCTTCATCTGTATCAGCGCCTATGTCCGCTATGAACGGAGCTTCGATAGGATGCTGGCGCCCGCAGGACAGACTGTCTATCGGGTGGAAAGCCGTTTTTACAGAGGCAGCCAGCTTACGGACGACTGGCCGACGAGCACCAATGGGTATGCACTTGCGTTAAAAGAACATTTTCCGGAAATAACGGACTTTACCAGGATCAACTGGAATAATTCCGAACGTGTCGTCCGTTACGGCAATATCCGTTTTCGGGAGACGCATGTCTGTTTTGCAGACAGCAATTTCTTTTCTTTTTTTCAATACGGATGGTTGAAGGGGGACAAGGCAACGGCGCTGAAAGACATCAATTCTGTGGTCATTTCCGCCTCTGCGGCGCATAAATATTTTGGGAACAGCGACCCATTGGGAAAACTCCTGGAGATCAGCACTATTTCCACCGTGCTCCCCTGCCGCGTGACTGGCGTCTTCCAGGACCCTCCCCCCAATTCCACCATGCAGTTCACTATGTTGCTCTCCTGGGCTTCTTCGCCTGAATGGCAAAAAAGAACATGGTATCAACATGAAAGCTATACTTTTTTAAAGTTATCGCCGGGAGCCGGGACAACCTCGCTGGAAGCTCAATTCCCGGTCATGGCGGAAGGTTATAAAAATGGACCCGCCCTCAAGGATTTGCGGTGGGCGATTCATCTCGTTCCAATGGAAGACATCCATCTCAATCCCGCCAAACAATATGAGATAGAGCCAAAAGGCAATCGTCGCGCCGTGCAATTTATGGATATCCTGTCGTTGGTGATCCTCCTGATAGCCTGTGTCAATTATATCAACCTCTCCACAGCCAGGGCGCTGGAAAGGGCAAAGGAAGTAGGTATACGCAAGGTCAGCGGAGCCCTCCCCTTGCAGTTGATGATCCAATTCCTCCTGGAGTCCTTGTTGCTCGGTAGCCTGGCCCTTGTGCTGGGGATAGCGTTGTCGGTATTGGCAGGCGCTCTGCTGCCTGCATGGCTGGGTATCGATCACGGTTATGGGGGGATGATAGACCTATCTTTCTGTCGTACCATCGGGTGGGTCTTTCTATCGGCAGTCGTCTTGTCCGGTGTTTACCCGTCCCTGGTACTTACCCGGTTCCACCCCATTACTGTGCTAAAAGGACGCTATGCCTTCTCGAAGAGCGGCGCCTATATAAGAAAGGGATTGGTCACTTTCCAGTTTGTCGTCGCTCTTGCCCTTATTGCAGGAACACTGGCTGTATACAGACAGCTCATGTATATGAGCAGCCAGAACCCTGGTGTGGAGGTGCGGCAAACACTTGTTGTAAAGGCGCCCGTCAGCACCAGCGGCTATGAAACAAAGGCAGCGGCCCTAAAACATACGCTGCTGGCGTTACCCGGCATCAATGGTGTCACCGGATCAGGCGCCGTGCCGGGAAGAGAGGTGGGGATGTTCCTGGCCAACCGCAGGTTTGGGGCGGATAAATCCGAAGAGCGCACCTATGAGATGCTGAAAGTGGACCATGACTTTATCCCCCTGTATCATCTGGATATGATAGCGGGAAGGGCCTTTGACCGCAGCCGGCCCGCCGATAGTCTGGGTCTGGTCTTAAATGAATCCGCCGTCCGTCAGCTGGGTTTTGCCTCATCGCAGGATGCTATTGGTAAACAGGTATGGCTGGAGGTCAACCCGGGACGGACAGACAAGGTCATCGGGGTCATCCGCGATTACCATCAGCGGTCGTTGCAAATGTCATATACACCCTTGATCCTCTTTATGGACCCGGCTTACGGATGGATACCCACTCAATATTTTTCTATAAAAGTGACTACAAAGGATATGGCCGGGACAATAGATAAGATACGGAAGACCTGGGATAATCTTTTCCCGGAATCTTCTTTCGACAGCTTTTTCCTGGATGAATTTTATGACCGGCAGTACCGGGATGACAGGAATTTTGCCCGGGTAGCGGGGTTATTCTGTGGTCTATCCATCTTCATCGGGGTCATTGGCCTGTTGGGATTGACGGCTTTTGCAGCCGCCCGCAGGAACAGAGAGATCGGCGTCCGCAAGGTATTGGGGGCTTCCGTCAGCCAGATCATGTCCCTGCTGACCTGGGATTTTATCCGGCTGATCCTGCTGGCTTCCCTTTTTGCCCTTCCTCTATCATTGATAGCTATCCACGGATGGATGCAGGGCTTTGCTTTCCGGGCTCCCCTGAACTGGGGCCTGCTGCTGGCGCCTGTGCCATTGCTGATCATGATCACCCTCGCAACGACGGGATGGCTGACCTTACGGGCAGCCCGTGTAAACCCGGTCAATTCGTTGAAAGAGGAGTAACTGCTTTAACATCTTTTTAGCCGTCTATTGAGCAGCCACTATATTCTTAAAGCTGTCATTGGTACTATGCCTAACATAAGTAAACCCCTCCTGGTAATGGCCGTATTTATCTTACTCACCCGGACCGTCTCCGCCCAGACGGACTCGAACGTTATTCATCACCCGCGTTTTGCAGAATTTTACGTAATGGTCGGCGGGCAATTCGTGAACTTTTCCGGCCTGAACAGCCGCTTGCAGAAAGCGGGTATCGACAAGCTGACAGCGGGCATGGTAGGTTTTGGCGCTGGTATGAATTTTAATGTCGACAGATGGACGGCGGGCGTCGACGTATCGCTTATGCAAGGCTCCCAGATGGATGTAGAAGTCACCGGCATCAACAGCCATATTTATCTGGGCTTCAACGTCCTTCAATCCAGGACCTGGGCGCTTGGCCCGGAAACAGGTATTGGCTTTCAATACATCGCAGTGGCTATTACAAAGCCCAGTGCAGCCGGTGGGTTCAACGAAGCGCTTGACAATGCACAAAACCAGGTAGAGCTGCGGCACGGTACTACCCCGGTGGATGCAGCGCTTGCATTCAGAGCACGCTCATACCTTCCGGTCTTTAGACATCTGGGGATCAAGCCGACCTGCAAGTTCGGCTACCGTTACGGACTGGGCGACAATACCTGGAAAGTACGAAGAAGCAATATCCAGGACGGACCAAGGGACAGGGCAGGCAACTTCTATCTGAGCTTGCTGCTGACGTTCGGCCGCAACCGAAGATCATCCCCCGGCGGATAGCTGAAATCGTTGATCACCAGCCAGCGCGCCTTGTATATCTTTAGCCCTTTCTGCCGGAAGATGACATGGCCTTTTACGTCTGTGACCTCATCCGTCCACCACTGCTCCTGTGGTATGGACAGGATTGTCGGCCGGCCGGCGGCAGATGAAATGCTTTTTACGTCTTTCTGTGGCATCTCCGTCTGCAACAACTGTCTGGTGGCCAGGGCGAGCTTGTATACATGCGTCGTATTGGTCAGCCATAGCGTGTCTCCGCTCAGCGTAGGGAAAAGATCGTGCGATTGTTGCCCTGGCAAGGGCATGGAATCGATAAGCGACAGGCCGGGATGCGTATGATCAAAATTATAACGAAAGGTTTTTAATTGATGTCTGTCCGCACTCCACAACAATTGTCTTTTTCTGTCCCAGACTACGTTGTGTCCAAAGTCGATATAGGTCTTGCTGCTATAGCCATCGCTGAACCCCGACGTATCCACCCGGTACACCGTGAGATAGTTGCCTGTACTGGAAGCCACGACAATATTTCCGTCGGGGAAGATCTCTGAGGAATGAGGATTCCCCCCTGCATAGGCATAAAACAAGGTCTTCTTATCCGCCAGCCTGATAAGGGCGACACCTCCGCCCGAAGCATTGATGAGTATGTATCTTCCCCCATATACCGGTTTAACGTCGCTGGGGTTGGAAAACCACTTCCAGTGAGCACTGTCTACATTCGAGCCGGAAGGTTTCCATTCCCACACGATACTGCCCGTGGCGGCATCGGCGATAGCGATACGTTGTTCAGCTTGTTCGGCAAGCAGGATACGTTGCTGGGCAGCGGCCGCCACAGGCAAGACCGCTCCCAACAAAATGAGTATTTTCAGATCTGTCTTCATAGAGGCAAATTACAGTATTTCCCTTCCAATGCTGCGCAACCGTTTGCGAACAAATTTCCGGGTAATTTTGTTTTTGTGATAAAACCTCATGGCAAAAATTGCTCTACATGGATTTGGCCGTATTGGCCGGCAGTTCCTGCGTATCGGTCTTGAAAAAAATTTATTTGTCCCGGCTTCTATTTCAGACGTAAAAGATGAAGCTACTCTGGCCGCCCTTTTTGCGGTGGACACCAACTACGGACGCTGGCATGAGCCTGTCTCGGGGAAGGAGGGCAGTCTGCACATTGGGGACAGGACCATCCCTTACTACAATGCCGCCAGAGAGATACCCGACTGGGGTTCGCTGGGGGTAGACCTGGTGGTGGAGTGTACGGGCCGGGCGACGGTAAGGGCCGGGGCGCAGGCTCACCTGGACAGGGGAGCAAAATATGTATTGGTCAGCGCGCCCAGCAAGACATTGACGGATTGTGATGCTGTACTGTTGAAAGGCATCAATCTGGAACAATTCGATCCCGGGAGCCACCACATCGTCAGCATGGGCAGTTGTACTACCAATGCGCTGGCCGCCCCCATCAAAGTGATCCTGGAAAATTTCGGTATACAGTATGGGCTTTTTTCCACCGTGCATTCCTATACAAACTCTCAGTCCCTCACCGATCAGCCGATGAAGGACCGGCGCGACTCCTGGGCGGCGGCGGAGAACATCATCCCCTCCTCTTCCGGGGCCGCCAGGGCTTTGCAATTCATCTGGAAAGATCTCAAAATAACAGGCAAGGCGTATCGGGTGCCCACCCGTACAGGCAGCATTGCCGAGCTAAATCTGGTCACAGAAAAAGATTGCAGCGTCCAGGAAGTTAATGAGGCCTTCCGCAAGGCCGCGGCTAATGGTCCGCTGAAAGGAGTGATGGATGTTCTGGAAGAAGAATGGGCCTCCTCTCGTATCGTCGCCGACCCTCACTCGTCCCTTATGGACCTGCCGCTGACGGCCAAGATGGGCAATCTGCTGTCCATCGCCTCGTGGTATGATAATGAATGGGGGTTCTCCAACAGACTGGCGGAAGTGGCGGCTTATTTGGCAGGGAAGATCTAGATCAGCTGTTCACCCGCTGTTTTTTTAATATGTTATCCTGGGGCCCCGACCAGTGAAGACCTTTTCTAAATTTACCGTTTGATTTTTGTTTAAGGTACAGGAGGCTTCCATCTGATTTTGCCAGCCACTTCACATGTCTGAACAGACCATCCTGGTAGTGATTGGAATAGACATTGAATGTCAGACGCGTGGACGCAGGGTTCCTGATCGGGAAGGCCTTTGTACCCTGCTGTTCGTAACATCCGACGTATATGGACCGGATGGGCTCCCGGGGTTTTTCAACGACGATGGTCCTGTCTTGTGTTATGATCTCTTTAGGAATGTAGCCGGCAAAAGTGCAGCGTACTGTCCTGTGGGGCGATACTCTTCGCGTGTTCTTTTTCTTCCTTTCATTAAAAGCGTAGTCCAGCCGCCATATCTGGACGGTATCCGTCCTGACGACGTTCCCCCCCGGGTCGATCCATCGGTTGATATGGTTGAAGGTAAGGGTTAAGCCCGTATCAGCCGGGTTCTCCTGTTCCAGTACCTCGGATTCGACGAATGTTCTCTTTTCCAGTTGTGGATTGAGGACGATCGTGTCCCCGATCATCGTCCATTTGCCATTTTCGGAAAAAGTCTCCCCGAAGTGGTCGTAATAAAAAACGGGGTGCTCTTTGGCCCAATACTGAAAGGTGCTGTCCTGGTTAAAGGTCACGGAGATCTGGTGTTGGTCGAGCAGTCCCTTAAAGTCTTTATAGGTGCCGATGATACTCCTGTCCTGTGCGAATACAAGGATGGAGAGAAGAGTGGCTGTAATGGTAAGGAGGGGGCGCATAGGTTAAAGTTAATGTATTAAAATAAAAAACATCATCCGGATCATTTCCTCATATAATGTTAAAAATCGTCCTACCTTTCAAAATGTGGCAAGACCATCCGGAAAGAAAAAAAATCTTATGCGTATCATACTTATAAGCATCCTATTTATGTTGACAGAGCAACCCCTTTTCTCTCAGACCCAACGCGCCCGGGACCTGGGCCTCCGTATCGGTGTCCTTTCCCCCGGCAAATGGAACGCCATCACAGATGTCCCCGGCGTGAAGGTGGGTCATACTACCCTGAATGAAGGCGACTCGGTACACACAGGTGTCACAGCCATCATTCCGGCCGACGGGAACCTTTTTCAGAAAAAAGTAACTGCCGGGATCTTTGTCGGCAACGGATTTGGCAAAATGACAGGCAGCACACAGGTCCAGGAGCTGGGCAACATCGAAGTACCCATCATCCTCACCAATACCCTGAGCGTTGGCATCGCCATGCAGGCTGTCGTCGAATATACCCTGCGCCAAAAAGGAAATGAAGAAGTATATTCCGTCAATGCAGTAGTGGGAGAAACCAATGACGTGGAGCTCAATGACATCCGGGGCATGCATGTAAAAAAGGAACACGTATGGCAGGCGATATCGTCCGCTCACACGGGCCCTGTAGAAGAGGGTTGCGTAGGTGCGGGAACAGGCACCACCTGCTTTGGGTTTAAAGGAGGCATCGGCACGGCCAGTAGAAAGTTACCCGCCTCACTGGGAGGTTATACAGTCGGCGCTATCGTACAGACCAATTTTGGCGGCGTGCTGGAAGTAGACGGCGTTCCTGTAGGAAAAGAATTAGGGAAATACTATCTCAGTGACAAGCTAAACAATCCCGTGGATGGGTCCTGTATGATGATAATAGCTACGGATGCACCGCTCGACAGCCGGAACCTGGGCAGACTGGCTAAACGGGCATTTATGGGATTGGCAAAGACGGGAGGCATTGCCTCCAATGGCAGCGGAGACTATGTGATAGCGTTTACTACCCATGATTCCCTGCGGGTACCCTACCAGCCTTCCGGCCCGGTGCAAACAGTGGAAACACTGCATAATGATTTTACTTCTCCCCTTTTTATGGCTGCCATCGAAGCCACGGAAGAGGCCATCATCAATTCCCTGCTGGCCGCCAAAACTACCAGGGGTAGTAAATATGGCACAGTAGAAGCAATACCCATGGACAAGCTTATTCTGATATTGAGAAAATATAATCGTATAAAGTAATGAGTGATCTTTTCGTATTTGTCAATGATCTTTTCGTACCCTCCCCGGACGCCTCTCTGTTGGTCAGCGACCTGGCGATACAACGGGGCTATGGGGTCTTTGACTTTCTCAAGACCATCGATCATACCCCCGTCTTCCCGGAGGAGCATTTGGCTCGCTTTCTCCATTCCGCCCGGCAGCTGCGGTTGGAGGTCGGCAGATCAAAAGAGGAGCTTTTGGCGTTGATCCATCTGCTGATGGAAAAGAATGATATCCCGGATTCGGGAATTAAACTAATCCTTACGGGCGGTTATGCCGAAGATGGTTATACGTTGTCAAAACCCAATCTGGTGATCACGCAAAACCATCTTCAATTGCCGGCTCCCGGGACCTTTGAAAAAGGCGTACGTCTTGTAAGCTATCCTCATCAGCGCCAGATGCCGGATGCAAAGACCATCGATTACCTGATGGCCATCTGGCTGCAGCCATATATACGGGAGAAAGGCGCCGATGATGTGCTGTATCACAAGGAGGGTGCGATCTCCGAATGCCCGCGTTCTAATTTCTTTATCGTGACCGCCGATGATACTTTAGTCACTCCTTCGGAGAACATTTTGAAAGGTGTCATCCGGGGAAAGGTGCTGCAACTGGCGCGACAACAATTCAAGGTCGAGGAGCGTCCTGTTCTATTAGATGAAGTATGGGCAGCCAGGGAGGCATTTATCACCAGTACGACTAAACATGTACTGCCCGTAGTAGCCGTCGATGGGCGACAGATTGGAGAGGGTGCGCTGGGGAAGATTTCGAAGTGGCTCAGCGAGGCCCTATCACATCAAATAACCTCATCTCCATTTCCGGAGGACCATAGATCAACCTGAGCCCCCATAACGCGCCTCCGATGAGGGCTGCCAGCACTGTGCCGACAAGACTGCCGAAGATTATCCGGGATTAAAGAAGAGCCGGGAACAATTTTTGAATATCCATTCATAACTTTACACAAAACAAACGTATATGGCGCAGGCGTTTAAAATTGGCGACCATGTAAAATGGAACTCCGAGGCAGGGATTGTATCCGGGACGATCGTAAAGATCCACACAAAAGATTTCAACTATAAAGGGTATACGCATCACGCCAGCAAGGACGACCCTCAATACGAGATCAGGAGCAGCAGGACAGATCATATAGCAGTACATAAAGGCAAGGCACTTATAAAAGACAAGCATTGACACCAAATACCCCATCAGGGAAAAAACTTTCCTTCGGATACATCGTAACCACCACCAGTCTCGCCTTTGTCGTCTCTCAACTGGACGTATCCATTGTCAATATCGCCCTGCCCAGCATCGCCGACGCTTTTTCCGCCGATATCAGCTCGCTGCAATGGATAGCGGATGCATATACTGTTGCCTTTGCCGCTCTCATGTTGTCGGCCGGTGGTATGAGCGACAGGCTAGGGTCCCGGCGTATATTTCAGTCCGGGCTGCTCATATTCGGGCTGGCATCCACGGGTTGCGGGCTTGCCTGGAACACGGGTAGTCTCGTCGCCTTTCGCGCCTTACAAGGTATCGGCGCCGCCACCATGATCCCCAGTTCATTGTCCATCCTCAATCAGGCTTTCTCCCATCAGGCGGACCAACGTGCTCGGGCTGTGGCATTATGGACAATGGCCGGCGGGATCTCCATCGCTGCCGGGCCCATTCTGGGAGGTCTGTTCCTTCACATCAGCAGTTGGAGACTGATATTTATCGTCAATATCCCCATTTGTCTGATAGGGCTTCTTTTGAGCGCCCGGCTAAATGAAAGCGAACGTCATCCCCATCAGGGATTGGATATCCCGGGTCAGTTCCTATGGATGTTGGCCCTCACCGCATTTATCATGGGCATCATCGAATGGCATTCGCTGGGTATTCATCATCCGCTGATCATAGGATGTTTCCTCTTTAGCGGGCTCATGCTGCTGCTGTTCCTCCGGCTTGAGCGACAAGCAAAGGCCCCCATACTCCCCCTTGACCTTTTTAAAACCCCCGTGTTCAATGTACTCCTGCTATTGGGTGTTGTGGTGAACAACGCCTACTACGGTACCGTATTCGTGCTGAGCCTGTACTTGCAAAATGTTCTGCACTATGCTTCCGTCCGTGCAGGGCTTGCCTTTCTGCCGCTCACCGGCGGGTTCATCATTTCCAATCTGTTGAGCGGAAAGCTGATGGCAAAATATGGTATTCGTCTACCATTGCTCTTTGGCGCCCTGCTGGCGTCAGCCGGCTATGCGGGGCTACTGGTCGCCACATCGGATACCTCTTACTGGAAGCTGCTGGTTCCTTTTATCATCATCCCCCTGGGTATGGGCGTAGCTGTCCCGGCGATGACGACAGGCATCCTTTCCAGTGTCGAAAAGACCCGGAGCGGGACGGCCTCCGCGATCCTCAACACTACCCGTCAGGCTGCGGGTGCGATGGGTGTGGCTATATTCGGGGCCATGGCCAACGGGGGAGCCGGAGCTATAGCCGCCGCCGTAAGGTCTGGCGGAATAATCTCCTGCGGAAGCCTTTTACTGGTAGCGATACTGATCCACCGGCATATCTGGCGAAATACGGCGTTGACTAAAAGTCCATAGACCTGGTCACAGTCTCCCATCTTGTCAGATCCGCCATCACACTCTCGTTCTTCTTCAACGCCCGCTGCCAGGCGTCATCGCCCAGGAAAAAGTACAGGGCGGGGTCTTCCTCTCCTGCCATACGGACGATAGCCACTGCGGCCTTTTCAGGATTGCCGGGTTGAGCACCATCCCATTGCTGATATTGTTTATGGATATCCCTTACCCCCTGGTAAGCATCCAGTGGATGCTGCGGTAAAGCAAGCGATCCCGCCGAGAGAAAGTTTGTGCGGAATGCGCCGGGCGCCACGATCGTCACCTTAATCCCAAAAGGTTTTACGTCGGCGGCCATGGCTTCAGAAAACCCGAACATAGCGAATTTTGTGGCGGCATAAATACCAAAGGCGCCCATAGTGCTGGTATAACCACCGATGGAAGAAATATTAAAAATATGCCCCGACCGCTGTGCCCGGAGATACGGCATCACTTTCCGGATGACATTCAGCGTACCAAATACGTTGACGTCGAAATTTGCCCTCGTCTCTTCATCGGACAGTTCTTCAATGGCTCCACCCAGACCATAACCGGCGTTGTTCACTACCACATCGATACTTCCGAATTTTTCCACGGCAGTCGCAATAGCCTGCCCGACAGCGGCCTCATCGGTGACGGAAGCCCGCAAAGGAAGCAGCCTTCCGCTGGCGCCATCCTCTATCTTCGACAGCTGATCCGGGTTTCTTGAAATAGCGGCTACATTAAAGCCTTGCTGTAGCAATTGTTTCACCAGGCTGAGTCCCAGACCTTGTGAAGCGCCGGTGACCAGCCATGTCTTGTTCTTGTTCATAATAAGATCATTTTTAACAAGACAAAATTAGGCAGGCGATCTTTAATGTCCCTTGGATTTATCAAACCGATGCTTATAAAAATCAAACAAATCCAATCGCCACGGCCCTCCGGCTCATGAACCATTGTCGAAGGGAAAAGATATGCAGCGTATACGCCAAAGGCACCAGGAAGCCGGGAAGATAAATAAATGGAAAATGTACTATCAGCGTAACCGCAGGTTCATTATGGAACATTCTCAGCGGCGTAGGCATAGAGAGCACGGCTATCGCTACGGCATTCAGCAATAACACCAGACCTCCTATATTATACAACAGCACCACCCATGACGGCCAGCTCTTTTTTATAAAACAATAATATCCCACCGGAATGGCAAGCAGACCGCTGAGGATATCAAAATTCCTGCCCTCAAAGCTCATTTGAACGGGCAGCAACCTGTCCACTACGCAAAGCCACAACACAAGCTCTACGATAATACGAAAGGATTGCAGGTACAGTATCCAGTGAGGCGGAGTATGTCTTAACAGCTCCTTTCCGCTGCCTGACATCGCCACCCATAATACCACCGGCAAAGGAAGTAACATGGCAATCCCTTGCCGGGGAGGGAGCTTAGAAAAATCGGCAAACGCCCCCCTCAGAGCCAATACTCCCAACAGCAGTATCCACCCACCTAACAATAGCAGCGTTATACGCAATACCCGGGTCTGTCGCCTCTTATCCGAGGAGGTCCGGGCCAGGACGCTCCGAAGGCCAAAAACAAGAAAGACGATACAAAGCAGACAGCATAAGCTGAGCAGGACGGCGGGAAATAATGTGTTGTTCATAATGCAAATTTGCGTCCCGGAACGCCCCCACCGGATAACCAAAATTGCTATTTTGTAAGACTGCGGTATTGGGAGGGCGATACACCCATACGCTGGGAAAACAGACGGCTAAAGGACTGACTATCCGCAAATCCAAGCAGATCAGCCACTTCCGCAACAGGAACGCGGGTCACGGCCAGCAGGTGACGCGCCTTTTCCATCCGCACCTGCTGTATATACTGGTGTGGAGAATATCCGTAGGCTGATCGGAAAAGGCGTAAAAAATGGTATTTGGAAAGACAGGCCGCAGAAGACAACATTTCCAGGCTCAGTTCGTCGCCAGAGCAGGAATGAATGACATCCATGGCCCGGGACAGTTGCTTGTACAACTGGATACGAGTGGACAGTTTCACCGGGGGAAGTTTGCGCACCACATCCGTAATATGCCGGTGCTGCTGCAAATGGTATGTCAATAAGGTAGTAAGCTGCTCTTCAAACAACAACCTGTTGAATCCATCTTCTTTGTAAGTACGGGCGATCCGGCTGATGAGCGCATCAAAGACGGCATCCCTCCGGTGCAGCTGATTGAAAAATGAAAAAAGTGTCACCCTTCTTTCTGTTCCCTGGTCCAATATCCTGTCGGCGGGTGTGATCTGTGAATGAAGAATGGACTCTGCAAAATGCTCTCCAAAATGGATATTAAAGGTTTCTGTTTTGGCGCCTTTTTCTATCTGTAAGGTATAAGGTTGCTGGCGATTGGAAATAAAATAGCTGTTTTCACCGATGCGACGGGTTTCACCATCCACCGTGCAAAAACTACTACCCCGTATGTTCAAAAAGAAGGAAAAAGGGCCTTTTATATCCGGCCGGAAACATTCATGACTTACTGTATTGATAATGACGCTGGGGAATCCATCTGTCTCCAGGATAAGGTTACCCCACCCCAGGCGGTTGTCCCATCCCTGGGCGATCTGGTTTTTCAGCCAGTGAAGGTCTGGAAATTCATGCAGGATCACGCCCCTAAAGTTAATAAAAAAGGTCGGCCCGATGTCTTAACCCTCCGACCGACCATGTCCATTTCAAACGGGATTATGGCCATTTCGGGTGCAAAAATGCAGGACCCGCGCCCCCCTCCGTGAAAAAAATATACATTACGGGTATTTTCCTGCATGGGATCAGCCCTTTCCATAAAAAAACAGGTAAGAGTAGCCCTCTATACGACCCCCGTGATCGCCGCGCTGACCATGAGTCCCATCGCCATATTACAGCGTTATTCCATTGGAACGTATGCCGCGGCCGTATCTTTTACCATGACCCTGGTACTTTTTTTATGGTCAATAAATATCCTTCTATGGTATCTGGGCGCAAGATCCACTGCGCGAAGGACCCTGCTCAGCGTCCTGGTCAGTTTTGGGCTCGCCTTCTTTGTGGTAGTAGTCCTTTTCTCCGGGCACTCTTCCATGTCTGTATCACCCCAGGTGAACTTCCATTTCCATCTGATACTGTTCTTTGCCGTCAATGTCGTTGTCATTATCGTACAGAACCTGGTGATCAGCCGGGAAAAGAATGCCGTCATGGAACTGGAGAACCAGGCATTAAAGCTGAAGAACATGGAAGCCGTCAACCAGCAGTTGAAACAGCAGATACAACCTCACTTCCTTTTTAATTCTCTCAGTACGCTGAAATCCCTCATGGCCGCCGACCCGGAAAGCGCGGAAGATTATCTGATACGGCTATCGGACTTTCTGCGAGCCTCTCTTTCTTCTCATACGCTCAACACCATACCGCTGGGCGATGAATTGCGCCTGACCATCAACTATCTGGAGATGCAAAAGATCCGATGTGGAAATGCATTACGTTTTATCATCCGGGTTCCGGAAGAGGTATGGACGTCTTACTCCTTGCCGGCCTTCTCTCTTCAAATGCTGGCTGAAAATGCTATCAAACACAATATATTAACTTTGTACAGGCCCCTGATCATCACGGTGACATGGCAGGATGGAGTGATCACGGTCAGTAATAATCTGCAAAAAAAAGAGACTGACACACAGGGTACGGGGGTGGGGTTGGTTAACCTGCAGGAGCGCTACCGGATCCTGTCCGGTAACAACATCATTATAGAAGAGAAAGAGGATACTTTCTCTGTAAGTATAAAGGCCCTCGAATATGCAAGTAGTGATCATTGAAGACGAGCAGCATACCGCAAAAGATCTGGTGACGTGCATCAGAAAGGCCGAACCTGCGGCCGAGATCATCGCTATATTATCTTCCGTAAAGGAAGCTGCCGCCTTTTTCAAAAATGCGCCTGACCCGGACCTGATCTTTAGCGATATCCAACTGGGAGACGGCCTAAGTTTCGGGCTTTTTGATACCACGGAGAACAAAGCGCCCGTTATTTTCTGCACCGCCTACGATGAATATGCCCTGCAGGCTTTCAAAGCAGCCGGCATCGACTATATTTTAAAACCCTTTACGGCAAAGAGCATTGCGGCATCCTTTGCTAAATATAAAGACCTGCAACAAAAACTCTCTAAGAACAACCCCTCCTACAAAAACATCAGCGAGCTTTTTAGCAGTGCGAAAAAACAGGAACAAAAGTCGGTGCTTGTATATCACAAGGAAAAGATCACGCCCATCAGGATCGAAGACATTGCGGTTTTTTATCTCCAACACGAATTGACCCACCTGCTAACATTTGACAACCAGCATTACTTTGTCAGCCACCATCTCGAAGAGCTGGAAAAAATGACATCGGGTCTGTTTTATAGAGCAAACAGGCAATACCTGGTTCATCGGAATGCGGTCCGGGATGTATCGCAATATTTCGGTAGAAAATTGTTGATCAATCTTACCATTCCTTTTTCTGAAAAGATAACGGTGGGAAAGGTAAAGTCAGCTTCTTTTCTCGCCTGGCTGGCAAATTCCTAGCGTGTACGTCTGTCCACCCCACCCTGCTTTTTGTCCATCCGGCCCACAAATTCATTTTCCCTGTATCGGCTGCGGCTATTTTCGTAGGGTGATCTAATTTTCTAACTTTAAACACAGGGAAAAATGAGAACAAAGATCGTCCTTCTTTCCACGACCGTGCTGATGTCAGCCGGCGTCACGATGCATCATTTCAGGTATTGTCCTTTGCAGCATCTAAAACAGGCGTTTGCGCATCATAAGGTCGTGACACCAGCACCCGTCAATCCTCAGTGAGAAGCCCCCCGCTGCCGGTGCCTGCCGGCGGCGGACTTTTAATAAATAGTACCGCCATGAGAGCGCCTAAAAAAGCCAGCCCCGCCGCCAGGCGCATAATGATGACATAGGTATCGATAAAACTTTCCCGGTAGGCCCGGTTAACCACTATCTTATCCTGGCCATTCACATCTTTCGGCGCCCTGGCATTACCAAGATTTACCGCCTGACCAATCACCTGCTTTTTTGCGGCAGCGTCCAATGATACGCCATTCAATTTCCCCCCGAGGGTGCCTGCGAACAATAAAACTGCCAGCGCGCCAAATATAGCATTGGCAAACACATTGGATATCCTTGTCATGGCGTTGTTGACACCCGAGGCTATGCCTGAATATTCGTCGTTTACGCTGCGCATGACAGCGGTGGTGAGGGGTGCTACGGTAAAAGACATGCCGAGTCCCAATACGAGGATACCCGGAAAGAAAGTGGTCCAATAGGCTTGCGGGCCATCCGTTTGTCTTACAAAGGAAAGGATCAGGAGGCCGGCGCCCGCGGCGGCGGGCCCCGCGATTAACAACGATCTCGGTCCTGCTTTGTCGGCATAGCTGCCTGCGGATCTCGCCAGAGAGATCATTAGTAAAGTAAACGGCAGAAAAGTAAGCCCGGACTGCAGTTGACTATAGCCCTGGGCCTGCACCAGGTCCAGGGAAAGAAATAACATACCCGACCCCAGTCCCGCATATAAAAAAAATGTCAGCAGATTCGCCCCGCTGAATGTTCTGTTGGCAAACAGGTACAGAGGCATCATGGGATGCCGGCTCTTCTTCTCGATGACAATAAACATCACAAGCAATAAAACACCGACACTTAAACTTCCCAACACCTGCCAGTTGCCAAACCCTACGGCAGGTATGCGGAGGAACCCGAAAGTAAGCAGGGCCAGCCCCAGCGCTATCGTGATAACGCCCGGATAATCCAGGACGGGGTCCGGGTGAGCCTCTTTGCTCTCCGGTACTTTTTTCCAAAGTATCGACAAAGCTGCGATGCCAATGGGGACATTGATAAAAAAGATATAGCGCCACAATCCGGCATCAGCCAGCGCCCCGCCGATGATTGGTCCGCCCAGGGTAACGATGGTTGTTACTGCAGACCAGGTGCCGATGGCCTTCCCCTTCTCTGTTGCATGAATGGAAGAGGAGATCAGTGACAAACTGCCGGGTATCATCAGTGCGCCGCCCATGCCCTGGATCACCCGGCATACGATGAGGACATGCACGTCCGGCGCAAACCCGCAGACGGCAGAGCCTATGATAAAAATAAGGATGCCGATCATATAGATCTTCTTCCGTCCCAATTTATCCCCCAGCGATCCGCCGATGAGTATCAGCGAAGCCAATATGAGCAGGTAAGCATTCAATATCCAGAACAGATCGGCGCCCGTGGCATCGAGGCTTTTTTGCAGCGCCGGCAAAACGACATTTAAGGCGGTGGCATCGATAAATGCCATCGCCGAGGCAAGGATGGTCGAAGTCATGATCCATTTGCCTTCGGGACTGCCGAGCGATACGGTTGCCATATTACATATAATAGATAGTTAACTTACCATACTTGGCATGTCATCCCAGGTCCGATCTAATAACTTTCTGCCCGTTTTTTTCTTATTCGTCCCACCCCATTGTTTAAAGAAAAATTTGACATTACTTTTTTGACATTGATCCATTATGTCTAACGCCCATTCTTCTTTCATTGGCCTTGGTGTTCTTCCGCTTTCACCACCAACAATTACCCAGTCAATTTTTTTCAAATTCATATTAGGTAAGGGCCCTAGCAAAGGTTCGCACGATAAAAATTTAACTCGAGCACTAACCATTCTTAACAAATCAATTCGATGCATAACCTTCTCATTCTCTACAGATACACCCATCCAGATATTATGTGTCCAATTTAAGTATTTATCATATTTTAAAAGCACATCCGCTCTTTTTGTCAATATTTGAAAAACGTGTTGTGGATTATCGTTCATTACCGCAAATACCTTTTGAATAAATTCAAGTGGGATTTCTTTATGAAAAAGATCGCTCATCGAATTTACGAAAACCACCTTTGGGTTCTTCCAGGTGTAAGGAATATTCAAAGAGTCTTCGTGAGTACGTAATTTAAATCCATCCCTATACTTTTCAATTCCCATTGCTTGAAGTCGGTTAGCCATTATTTCCGCATAACAATATTTACAGCCGGCTGAAATTTTATTACAGCCAGTTGTAGGATTCCACGTCATTTCAGTCCATTCAATATTTGAGGATGCCATATCAGATAATTTTAAAGATTACTTTTTTGCTCTCTTTTTTATAATAATTGTAAGCAATATAAAAAGAAGACTTCCTGGCCTTCTCATTGTTATTTTTTAATACTTCTAATTTTCCATCCTTTTGCCAGTTATACAGTATCTCATTGGTGTGTTTAGGCAAAAAACCCTGCCTTAACGTAAATTCATATACTTCTCCGTTATTTTTTTTATTTCCCTTCAGGAACATTCTTAATTTTTCTTCTAATGGATTCGTTTTTAGATCATAAAATAAGCTTGGCTGATTGCCGGTATAACTCCACCCCTTTCCCTGCTCAGTATCAATTTCCCATTTGGCCTCAAGCATTTTTTCGAATCCCTTTATATGAGAGCTGAAAAAGAAAAGGCAAAAAACGGTACTGGCATCTTTTTCAATGGTAAAAGTATCAACAAACAGTTTGCCCCCGAATTTGGATTGGAACCCTTCCTTTAATTGATTTATGAAATGCCACACATTATCTGTTTCCTTCCACTCTTTATAGGGAACAAGTTCTTCAATAAAGTCCTTAAGCGCCAGGGGTGTTCCATTTGCGGCAAACCGATACATGAATTGTGTTGGAAGCCAAAGTAATACTTCTGCATTTCCCTTAGCCATAAGATTCTCTATCTGGCTAGCTTTAATATGCTTATACTCATACGGATCAATAAAGATGAAAGCTTTTTGATTCTTAAGGGCTGATAAAATATTCAGCATTTTTTTTAATTCATCCTGATAGTCGAGCGATGAATATTCAATTTCACCAAATTCTTTATAATAAAGCGATTTATCTCCAATTGCCTGTTTTACTTTTTCTATCTTGAGGGGGTCCAGATCATTAAAATGGCAATCTATTGGCGTTATATTGCTTAGCTTAGCAACATTACTAAAGTGGACATCTTTTATCGTCCTCATAAATACAAGAGGACTACCTTCTCCTCCATTTTCATATAAACCTTCTCCACAAAACATATCATATATCTTTATTCTTTCTGTGTATCCATCATTACATATTATATTTAGATACCTTTTCAGATATTCGCCGAGCAATCGAACCTTGGCCTCGGAATGATTTAAAAGATTGGTTTTAACATTCTTCCTTTCCATATGGCGTATATTTTAGATGAGAGTAACTTACCTTCATCCAAATATACTAATTTTTTTAGCATAAAGAAAGTTCTATCCACATTCCATCCTTCCACTGACACCAGCGGCGCAACCTGCCCCTTCACGGGCGTGTACTCCATTGTGATGGTCTTTTCCTCGCCAGGCGCCACGGATACATAGTTATCGCTGTAGAAAACAGGTAATATCCTTTTTTTTGTCGCTGGATCCACCAGTGCTACCCGGTTGAAGAATGCCACCGGCCCTCCCGCCGGATTACGCAAAGTGACGCTTATTTTACCCGCACCTGTCATCTGTACCTCCGCTTTCAACACAGCCTTCCCCATCTCCTGCAGCCCGGAATACTGACCCGTAGAATCCGGCAGCCAATAAAAATTATCGCTGATAGGTTGCTTGCGCTCGTCCAACAACCTTAAAGAAAGGAACATCCCTTTTTCTTTTCTCATCCTGTCGATCTCCCGGCCCATCGGTAAATATTTCCGCACGGCAGATGGTCCGATCTCCTCATACACCTGCGTCAGCCGTCTCTCTTTCCCCGCCATATCATAAGCCCGCACCTCCAGCATCATATCCCGGTGGTAGCCGAAGGTATTGTTAACGATCATTACCATATTCTCCACGGGATCGAACATGACATGCAGGGGCTCGCTGCCGCTGCGCAATCCATAGAGACAGGCGTTCACATCCAGGTAATAGTCATACATCTGTCCACGAAGGGCCGTCCAGGGGTTCTGCGTCTTCCAGATAATGGTGCCTGTATACCATTCCCACATATGCGCGCTAAACCCTTCCATCAGGGCTCTGTACTGATCGTAATTGACTAGCTGCGCCTTGAAAGCAAAATCCCTCAGGTCTTTCACCGGTCCATACGCATACACGGTAGAATCATACCCGATATATTTATGATATTCCCACACGGAATCCTGGCGGCGGCCGGGGTGGGGAGGTATAAGGTTCTCTTTTGGTAAAAAGCGTTCCAACGATTCATAATCACCCATTCCTACCGAGCCTACCTCGGAGTTGAACGAGAAGGTCCTGTCGGCCCAAAAAGTACGGATAGGCTGAATACCATACGGTCCATCTCCATTTCCTCCCAGGAAATTAAAGGACATGCTGTCTGAGTTGGAATAATCGAAGAAATAACGGGTGCCGTCCAATGCAGGCATGATGGAATCCTTCATGGCCCGGAGGATGTCGCCGGGTGGAGTGATCTCATTGCCTCCACACCAAAAAGCAAGCGAAGGGTGATTGCGGATCATCTTTACCTGGTCCACAACAGAAGCAAGAAATAAGGCATGATCGTCCGGGTATTGTCTACGCGTCCATTGGTCTTCTTTTTTTTGCGGGTCGAGCCAGCGGCCATTACAGTCGCCGGAATTCCAGAAATCCTGAAAAACCAGGATACCATATTTATCGCAGGCCTTATAGAATTCCGGTCGTTCTGTCAACGCTCCGCCCCACACGCGGATAAGGTTCAGGTTCATATCCCTGTGAAACCTGACTTCCGCATCATACCTTTCAGGACTAAAGCGCAGCAGCTCATCGGAAATGATCCAGTTGCCGCCTTTGATAAAGATGGGTTGACCATTCACCCAGGCCTGCCGGCTCCGGGTCGTCGTATTCCAGGTGGTGGTGATCTCGCGGACGCCAAAATCCACGCGTTGGGAATCGGGGCCAAAAACCATATCCCCATGATACATCTCCTGCCGCCCATAACCGCTGGGCCACCAAAGCCTGGGATGTATTAGTTCCTGGTCCGGCAACGCTACTTCTTTTGTCTCATGTGCCGCCAGCGTCACAGGCACGGAAACCGTCTTCCCTTCCAGTACAAACTTTAATTCCCCGCTGATCTCTTCGCCACCCGCATTCTCCAACTCAGCGCTCACCCGCACTAATGCCGGCTGCTGACCCATTCCACCCGGCTGCTGATCTACCGCATCCGGCTGACGTACACCCGGCACCATGGCAACGACGTGTGAGTTCCTGATCCGCATGGCGCCTGTCCTTTCGATCGTCACTTTATCCCAGATACCCGTATTGCGGTCCCGTATAGGTTGTATCCAGTCCCAGCCCGCGACATACTGATGCGAAACATTGCGGGCAATCTCTCCGTCCCCGCCTTGTCCGCCATTGGGGTTGCCTACCGGATCTGGCGGATAAACGATCACCGCCAATCTATTCCGGCCATCTTTATTCAAAAAACCCGTGATGTTATACGTCTGCCGCAGGAACATTCCCCGGTGTGTCTGTGCATTGAGCTTATGCCCGTTGAGATAAATATCACACCCATCATTCACACCCCGGAAATGAAGCCAAACCTGGCGACCCGTCAAACTCTTCTCCGTAAAATCCTTGACAAACCAATACGTATAGTAATCCCTGCCCGTACGATAGATATCCGGTATCCTCTCATTATTCATCCCGTAAAAAGGATCAGGCATCAATTTGTTATTGATAAGGGTGGTCAGTACCGTACCGGGTACCGTAGCCGGCATCCAATCATTTAAGGCAAAAGAAGGTTGCGAGATTTTTTCCCCGCTCACAGACAGTTTGCCGCGGTTGATACATTTCCAGCCCGTGTTCAGTTCATACTCGTCCTGGGCTGTCGCTGCTACTGTAAACAAAAAAGAAAGCGCAAAAATGGTAAAGCCTTTTTTATACATCACTAAGGAATTGACAACAAAATTAACATTATTGTAATCAATAACTTATACTAAGTTAAGGTTCTCAATTCGGGTAATCCATTCTAAATTTTAATTATTATCTTTACTTATATGATACGTACTACAATAACACCCGATAAGCAAACCGTTTCATTTGATGTTCCTCAAGATTACATAGGACGGCAAATTGAAGTGATCGCTTTTGCAAAAGATGAGGGTTTTTTCGGAGATCAGTCTCCTCGGAAAAAGTCATTTACTGTACTTCATGTAGATATTCAGGATTATAAATTCAACAGGGACGAAGCCAATGAGCGATAGCATATTCCTGGACACCAATATTGTGGTGTATGCTCACACTGATCTCGACACCGCTAAACAATCAGTCGCTCAAAAATTAATAACTGAGAATCCTTACGATCCGGAAGGCTTGCCAAATTGCATCCCGTTACAAATTTTCTTTCTATGACAGCCTGATAATTTCTGCTGCTCTTGTGAACGATTGCTCTATTCTTTATTCCGAAGATTTGCAGGATAATCAACTCATTGAAAGGAAACTGACAGTCAAAAACCCTTTTAGATAATGTTCGGTCAGATTATCCTCACAATTTCGGCGTCATCGGCCTATAAGCCGCTTCAAAAGAGTTGGAGCCTCTGGTCCTTAGTTTACGGCGGTAGACCTTATCTCCACAGGTGACATACAGCACATCAAACCCCCGGCCGCCAAAACAAACATTAGACGCCTGACCCGAGGGCACCGGCAAGATAGCATTCACCCGGCCCGTTTGATCCAGCACCTGTATACCCAGCCGGGAAGTAACATACACTCTTCCTGCAGTATCGCATTTAAGCCCATCGGGCCATGCATTCTCCTGGGTGTCGGGCACATGCAGCCAGCCAAATCGTTGTTTGTTTGTCAGGGAGCCATCGGGCTGAATGGTATAGATCCATACCCAATGGCTGGCGGATTCCGTGACATATATCTGGGTCTGGTCGGGTGTGAGCGCAATCCCATTGGGAAATTTGATCCCCTCATCCACCACTTTCTTCTCGCCGGCAGGCGTCACCAAAATAATTTTTCCGGGCTTTTCCACGCCATTGGGAGCAGTGACATAGATATTCCCGTTATGCGCTACGACCAGGTCGTTGCCGGATATGCTGTCCGCCACCAGCTTTACATCCGTCCCCCCATACGATAATATCTCCTTGCTCCCCGTACACGTAAACCTTCTTCCATCCGGCGCGAAACTGGTGCCGCTGGCCTTTTTCGAATCGATAGCCAATGGGACCAGCTTCCCATCCGGCCCTACTCTATATGTCTTTCCATTGGGAATGTCCTGAAAAAATACGTCGCCTGCTGCGTTGGCTGCCGTCCCTTCTGTAAAGGAATAGCCCTGTCCCACCAGTTCCCACTCTTCGCCCCGAATAAGAAGATCATTCAGGAACTGGTTCTTCGAGGCGCCTGCAACTACGGGTTGAGGCCAATCCTTCCACAGCCAGCGCATGGCATCCGGAAAAACAGAGGTACCCTGAGCTCCGCTATGCCCGCCCTCTCCCCAAACATGCCGCACGGAATAACCGGCAAATGTCAACGCCCGCTCCATCATCTCATTGGCTTTCCACCAATCTCCTCCATAAATGTTCAGGTCATTTGCACCATCCTGAAGAAAGATCCGAAGTGGCTTGGGTTCATACTTTCTTATCAAACCCGGGTACCTGTCGCCGCCCCGCAAACTCACATAGGTGCCGATGGCGCTGAACACCCGCGAAAAAGCATCCGGCCTCTCCCAGGCTGCTGTAAACGCCGCTATCGCCCCGCTGCTGGAGCCGCCGATGGCCCTGTCGTTCCCATTCTTTGAAAGGTGTATCGGACGGCCGTCTGTTGTTGTGTGCGTTTCTACATCAGGGAGTATCTCATCCAGGATAAACCGGGCATAGGCGTCACCCAGCCCGTCATATTCAAAGCTGCGGTTGTACCTGTCCAGGGTCGTTGCCCCGTCAGCCGTCCGCACCCGTCCCGGTGTCACGAAGACCCCGATGGTCACGGGCATCTCTTTTTTATATATCAGGTTGTCGAAAACCACGGGAGCTTTCCACTGGATACCGTCCTGGTTCACATACACACAGGCGGGTCTGTCCGGCTTGTACCCGGCAGGGATATATACCCAATATTCTCTCCATGTGCCGGGGAATATCTTTGAATGGTCGAATGTAAATTTTAATACCTCGCCCCTGGGAACACCGGATTGTTCGACACTGGCGGAGTCGATGGGATATTGTTCTGTAGGGGCCTGGGCTGCGATCGAACAACAGTGTACAATACCAATAAGTAAAGGGAATATAAATTTATTCATTGTGACAAGCATTTTCTCAAAATAATAATTAAGCCTCATATCCGGCCGATATAAACGATATAAATTAAATTAGCAGCGTCAAATCACCGTCATGCCACTCAAAAAAGAGCTATTGTCCGGATGGGGCAATTATCCTGTATCTGAATCGTATGTCCTGTCACCCCGCTATGCCGATGATTTTAGAGGCTATCTTCCCAAGGATGGGCTAATTGCGCGAGGGCTGGGCAGAAGCTATGGGGACCAGGCCCTGAACAAAGAGCGCTATGTCGTCTCCTGTACGGAGTTCAACAATTTTATTGCCTGGGACGAACAGGAAGGTATCCTGGAATGCCAGGCAGGGGTCAGCCTGGAAGATATCATTTCGGCGCTGGGTCCTAAAGGATGGCTGCCCATGATCTGCCCCGGGACCAAGTTTGTCACGGTGGGCGGCGCCATCGCCAATGACATTCACGGCAAGGCCCACCATATTGACGGCTCTTTTGTCAATTGCGTACTGTCATTTACGATCCTGCTGGCCGACGGCGGGATAAGGACGGCGTCCCGCACGGAGAATGAAGATCTCTTCTGGGCCAACTTTGGCGGTCTTGGTCTGCTGGGTGTTATCCTGACCGCCAGATTGAAGTTACGTAAGGTAGAAACCATGTACTTCAGACAAAAGAGTGTCGCTGTACGCAACCTGGACCATATGCTGGAAACGCTGGACAAGCTGGATCATGAATACAACTACTCTGTCGCCTGGATCGATGCGCTGGCCAAGGGCAGCAAACTGGGCAGCGGGGTCATCTCGTTCGGGAATGCCGCAAAGCTGAACGAGCTGCCCGATAAGCTGAAAAGCGACCCGCTGAAGCTGCATTCCAAAGGCAAGCTCTCTGTTCCCTTCTTTCTACCTTCCTTTACACTCAACAACCTAACCGTACGTATCCTCAATCGCGTCATCGCCTTTGTACAAAATTCCCCCAAACAGTTTGTACATTATGAAAAATTCTTCTTCCCGCTGGATGCCATCAATAACTGGAACAGAGGTTATGGAAAGAAGGGATTTATTCAGTACCAGTTTGTGATCCCCGAGGAAAATGGACGGCAGCACCTGGTAGAGATCCTGGAAATGATCGCAGCCAGCGGATGTACGCCTTTCCTGAATGTATTCAAACGCATGGGTGACGGTCAGGGCATTCTTTCCTTTCCTTTCAAAGGCTATACGCTGGCCATCGATTTCCCGGTGACCCGACAGCTGCATGCATTTACACCCAGGTTAGATGACAAAGTCCTCCGGGCTGGCGGACGGCTATATCTGGGGAAGGACGCCATGCTGGATGAAAAGATGTTCAGGAATATGTATCCTCAGTATACTGAATGGATAGCTATCAAGAAAAAGTATGATCCGGCCGGCAAGTTTACTTCCGACATCGGCAGAAGGCTGGGGCTATCTATGTGACAAACTTCATTTTTTTAGAAGGATAAGATCATCTTATTTGCAGCGTCAATTTTTGATGACTTAAACCTTGTCGTATGTATAAGCTCCTTCAGATCGGCGCCGTCCTGTTATACGTACTGCTCTCCGGCATTTGTTTTTTATGCTCGCTGGCCCTTTCCGGCGTATATATCTCCTGGTTCACCTTCTTCACGGCAATGACAGGGTGGACTTTGTTTTGTTTCTTATCCATCTATATACTGGGGCCGCTAAACCTATTTTTTTATGGACATATCCGGCTGCCCGTCTTCGAAGAGGAAAAAAGACTGATGGGCTGCTTTGAGGAAGTGCTTAAGAGCGCCGGCTGTCCAAAAAAATTCCGGCTGCGTATCGCAGAATCCGACGGGCCGGAGGTTTTTGCATGCGGTACTAATATCATCGCCATCTCCAAGCCTCTGATGAATGAGTTGACGGACGATGAGCTGAAAGGTATTATGGCACATGAGCTGGGGCATCTGGCGAGCAGCGACACCATGATCTCCCGGGCGTTCGGCACCGCGAGCCTCTTGCCACGGGCAGTGTGCCGGATTGTTTCTTTAACAAGCCTATCATTGAAAAAACTGGCGCTCCTCCTACCCCTGGTCGGCCTCATCCTGTTTGCAATATTTCTTTTCTTATTCTTTTTCAAGCCGCTGCATCTGATGCCTGTCATTGCAATAGTGCTGTTCATCCTGACCTTTTCTTTATTAGATCGTATATTTCGTTGGCTGCGGCTCACGCTGTCCCGTCTATGCGAATACAGACAAGATGCTTATACGCACAAACTCGGGCATGGCGCCGGGTTGCGTGATGCCCTGAAAAAGCTGGCGAAGATGGAGCCGCAGCGCGTGAATATTTATTTCACACTCATGCACAGCACACAGCCTGTCATCTACCATCGGATCAGGAGGTTGGAAATACTGGAAGGAATGAGGGATAATTTTTCTTAAAACCTCACTATATTTATTTTGCTGCTCACCGTTTGTGCGCTGAAGTAACCAAGGCAACCGCCGCTGATATTGGACTGCGGATTAGCCGGAGCTACCAGGCCGGCGTTATTATAAGCGATTTGCTCCGCTTCGTGTAAAAAAGTGTACACATTCTTGTCGATCCCTACCAGGCTTAGCCGGACAAAATCGTTCTTTTTGACCTCACCCGTGTCCGCGTCTATATTGTCCCGGATATACCTGCCATCGGAAAGCCTGTCCTCGAATGTCAGAAAGCGTTTGTCTACAGTCCCATTGATCGTCATCGTATATTTATAAAAGTTGACGATCCCGGGCGGGTCCTGGTAATTGGCCACTGCCAGTATCTGTTTGGGATCGCTGAGATCAAATGTCACCGAATCCAGCGTCACCGGCTGGGGCATGGTGGAAGACGCCGTATAGGTTTTTCCATTGAGCAGCACATTCAATAGATAGGTATGCCCCGGAATGCCCTGTATTAGCGAATGCGTTACATAAAGACCCGTGTTCGTCTCCGTCAGTGCATCCCTAAGACCCGAGGTAGAATCCGTGATGGTGACTGTTGCCCCCGATACCCCTGGATAGATGCTGCTGTCATAAAACCCTACGGAATTGACGATGGATACATAATAAGGTCCCATGGTATCGCTGACTGCGCCTTGGATATAAAATTGTTGAGCCGTCGTATTCAGGTTGGGGGTTATCGTTTTTGTACAGGCGACGAAGATCACCAGTGCTGCAAGTAAAAAAAGGATATTTTTCATGTAACTAAAATTTAAAATTATAAGTAATGGAAGGGACCATCTTGAACAGGGTCGTTTGCTGCACCTGTGTCAACAGGTGGTTGTTGGGGTCCTGTTGGAATTGGATCGTATATGGGTTGGCATAGCCATAGGCATTGTAGATCGAAAAATTCAGGTCGCTTTCAAATTTTGCCGTCTTTTTCAGCAGCAGGGTAGCCCCCAGGTCGAGTCGCTGGTAGGCTGGCAGCCGGTAACCATTGCGGGCTGTGTAATAATAAACGGGAGCGCCATCCACCGGGTATTTGGCCGAAGGCCAGGTCGTGGGACTACCGGTGCTGTACACAAGGTCGGCGGAAAAAGTCCATTTCCTGCTGTACTTGTAGATACCCACCACGGAAAGGCTATGAGTCTGATCCTGGCTGGCGGGATACCAGCCGCCATTGTTGATGCTGCCTATCTGTCTTTCCGTTCTTGAAAGGGTATAGCCTATCCACCCGGTGAGTTTTCCGGAAGTTTTACGGATATAGTTTTCCCATCCATACCCCCGCCCTTTACCAAATAAGAGGCCGGCTTCCACATTGTTGTTCCCGACGAGGTTAACCCCATTTTTGTAGTCTATCTGGTTTTGCATCGTCTTATAATATATTTCCGAAGAGAACTCGTACATACGATGATGAAAATAGCTGTAATAGCCGGCCGATACCTGGTCGGAGATCTCCGGCTTTACAATATTGCTGGTGGGCAGATAGACATTGGTCGGGCTGCCTGTGGTAGAATTGTTCAGCAAATGGATATTCTGCACATTACGGTCAAAGGCGATCTTGACGGAACTGACATTATCCAATTGATAAGTTGCAGCAAAACGTGGTTCCGGATTCCAGTAGGTGACAATCGTTTTCCCATCGCTGTACCAGGTCCGCGTCACTATATTTCCCTCCTTATCGTAGGTATAGGCGTTACCCGGCCCCAATACGGCCAATTCCGTCAATCGCATGCCGTAAATGAGCTTCACCTTAGTACCAGGAGACCATTCATGGGAAACGTAAACAGCATTTTCCATGGCATGCTTCTTTTCAAGGGTGATGTTGTTGAACTTGGACGTGTTGCTGGATACAGCTTGTCCGGGTTGCGTGATATGATAGGTTATGTCCAGTCCAAAATCCAGCTTGCTCTTAGGATTGAGATAATAATTGAAATCCTGTTTGAAATGATAATCCGTGATCCCGGAAGTAACATAGACAGTGGAATTGATGTTGGTGATCTGGACATTATAGTTGTAATTACTGAAAATGAGCGAGGTATTGGAAAAAAGTTTGTCGTTGAAGATATGGTTCCAACGCAGCGTGGCCGTTTGGTTGCCCCAGTCTACGCCACCTTTATATCGCATGCTCAACACGTCCTTGCCAAAATATCCGGATAAGAAAATGCGATTTTTTTCATCCAGCCTGTAATTGGCCTTCATGTTAACATCATAGAAGTACAGCTTGCTGTGTTTGACGTTGGTGTCGGAGGCCAGCGGGGTAAACAGGTCCAGGTAGCTGCGCCGGGCGCTGACGATAAAAGATCCTTTGCCTTTGACGATAGGACCTTCCAGGTTGAAACGTGAGGCAATCAGACCGATGCCCCCGCTGCCGCTCAGTTGCTGGTCATTTCCGTCTTTCATCTTAATGTCTTCGACGGAAGCGAGTCGTCCTCCGTAACTGGCCGGCATTCCCCCTTTATAAACGGAAATATCCTTGAGCGCATCGGAATTGAATACCGAAAAGAAACCCAACAGATGGGAAGGATTATATACGGTAGCTTCGTCCAGTAAGATCAGGTTTTGGTCTATGCCTCCCCCCCGGACATAAAAACCTGATTTACCATCGCCCGCCGGTTTGATCCCGGGCAGCATCTGGATGGTTTTCAACACATCTTTCTCTCCCAGCAATACGGGAATGTCTTTAATGTCTTCAATGGCCAGACGCTGAACACCTGGAGGGGCCTTAAGGATGTTGTTGCCTCTTCTTCCGGATACGACCACTTGCTCCAGTTGGTTATTGCCGGCAGACAGGCTTCTGTTGAGTACGAGGTTCTCTTTCAGATCGAATATAATGGTATCCGTCGTATACCCGGAAAAAGAAATGACCATCGAATACCGGCCCTCGGGGATCGTAATGGAGTAAAATCCATAAGCGTTGGTGATCACCCCCAGTCCGGGGCGTTCCAGAAGTCCGATAGTAGCGCCGTTAAGGGTTTCTCCCGACTTACCGTCTTTGATGGTCCCTGCGACGGAAAAATTGTGTTTGGATTGTGCACACAGCGCAAGTGGGAGAAGGATTCCCAACAAGGCTGTCATTTGTCTTTTTTGCTGCATTGAAATGGTTGATGAGTACAATGCAAAAATGCCATAGACAATAGACGGCAGTGGGAAAAACCCTTCTGAAGTGGACAAAACGGACCCGGAATGGATCAGTGCTACTTTTGAGTTAGCCATTGCAGGAAGCCGCTCGTTCTGTTCTTGCTGACCACGATGGCTTCTTTAAATGGGATGGAGAGGTTCAGCACGTATTTTCGAGGGAAATAGTGAGTGGCATCTATTATGGAAAGCTTGTTAACCAGGTATTGCCGGTTTACCCGAAAGAAGTGTCCCCGGGTCATTTGCTCCAGTTCATCCAATGCCTGGCTGATCACATAAGTTTTGCCATTAAAGCAATAGACCCGGTTCACCTCTCCGTCTATATATATCAGTGCAATATCCGTAAACTTTACAGGAACCACCTTATCCTTATAATATACGAGGATAGAGCTGTACTCATTTCCCATTGAAGCATCCCCGGTAATAGCATGGATCAATTTGTCGAAATCCGATACAGTGGGTACAAAGTATCTTTTCAGCTTATTGTATTTGTCGATGGCCTTGATGACCGAAGTACCCGTAAACGGTTTTAGGATATAGTCGATCCCATTATTCCTTATGGCTTCCAAAGCATATTCATCATAGGCGGTACAAAAGATGATGGGTGCATCTACCTGAACAGTCTTAAATATCTCGAAGCTAAGACCATCGCCGAGCTGGATATCTGAAAAGACAAGATCGACCAATGGATTTTTCAGAAAATATTTTATAGAATCCTCTACGGAATGCAGGACAGCCGAAATACTAATATCCTTGTCCAGATCGTCAATGATATTTACCAGGTCTTCCGCAGTCATCAATTCATCTTCTATGATAACAATATTCATCATTCCCGGATCAGTTTAAGGTATACCCTAAAAAAATCATGATCGTTAGAAACCTTAATATTTTCTTGTATCAGCAGCATATACCTCTCTGACAGGTTTTTCAATCCTCGTCCTGAACCGGGCGTCGTAGTGAGCTTTTCATGCACATTGTTTTCTACCAATAGCCAGTCCGGTTCCACTATGCGCATTGAGATACAAAGCGGCTGCTCATAAGTGAATTTATTATGCTTTATCGCATTTTCCAAAATAAGCTGGAGTGAGAACACGGGTATCCTGGTATTTATTTGCTGCTCCGGGGGTATATTCACATTATAAGAAAGCGCATTTTGGAACCGGATCTTCTGCATTTCAAGATAGTATAAAGAGAATTTAAGCTCTTCCTTTAGGGGAACCACATTCTGCTCGTTATGAGAAATAGAAAAACGTAAAAAATCGGACAATTTGATCAAATAATTTTCCGCCAGCCCGGGATCTCGCTTGATGAGTGAATTAAGGGCGTTCAGCGAGTTAAATAAGAAATGAGGATGTAATTGACTTTTTAGCTTTTCATGTTGCGCTTCAAGGCTTTTCATCTTCAGCTCAGCGTTCTCCATCCTCATATTGGCGTTCTCTATCCTGATCCTGATCTGTGCGTACCGGGAAAGGACCAGTTCGATAGCAAGAAGAGATAAAGTATTGATACTGATGACGAAGAAAATGGGTCCTGCGATAGGGGCGCGAAGAGGCTCACCGGGGTGTTCATCGGACAATGCGTTATAGAAATGCGAGTTGCCGATGAGAATGGCAAGGGAGAAGGTGATCAGGTAGCTCAGCAGATAAAAAGACAGCCACCGGGGGTATTTCCATTTCGATGCCAGTGGTACAAGGAAGGTAAGGATTAAAAGATTGACCAGCCAGCAAGCGCTGTTTGCGAGCACAAAGGCAACTACCTTTTTAGTAACCTGTCCCTGCCCGATGTCACCGGATCCAAAGAATAGAACGAAAGCTATTGATAAAAGAAGGAAAAGCAGGTTAATACCGCCGGCGATCTTGAAAAGCTGCTTATCCTTCTTTGTAATTAACATCGTGACAAACCTATTAAAAAAGGGAGACAATAAAAGAATGGGAATTGCCGGAAGTGGACAATTTGGCAACCGAATGGAAACATCCGGGTAACAACCCTTTACTTCACTTTTGGCCGCACCACCGCCGTATCCGTCACCAGCTTCGGCAGCAAATACCCCCCCGAATCCAACACCGCCCCCTTAAATAACACCTTCAATTTCTCCCAATACTTCCCCTCCACCCTTGTATGATACAAATACACCGCATGCAAATGCCCCGCCGGCCGCATAGACAAAAGCCCTTCCCCCGTCACCTGCGTACCCACCAGGTTGAGCACCCGCAGCTCCTGCAAAGCTCCCAACATCACTACTCCACGGTCAGTCACACCCGTATTGCTTAAATTAACATACCGCAGCGCCGCACACTGCCTGACCACCTCCATGCTGCTGTCCCCCACTCCTGTCCCCGACATATCCAGTTGTATCACTTGCTTCCTCAACGGCTGTAGCAAACCAACAAGCGCAGCGCCAGGCACTCCTGAGAAATTCACCGACAGATAGTTGCTGTTCTGCGCCACCGGCATCACCACTACGCCCGCCCCCCTCAATCCCGCTATCGCTTTCTCATCTCCCGGGTCCACAGCCTCCTCTGGTATCACAGCCTCCATATTAACGACCTCGCCGGACGAGCCCTTTTGCAAACCCGCGAGCGCAGGCCGCACCTTCTCGGGCTGTGGCAGATCTTTCACCTTCTTAGTATAATCACCCCCCTGGTCAATCCACCAGGACAATAGCTCCATTTGTCCGCGCGAAAGCTGCCGGTGCCCTTTAGGCGGCATATGATGATCATCGCTTTCCGGCAATAGCATTCGCTTGATCAGCTCGCTGGAATCCGCCTTTCCCGCAATGAGCACGATCCCATCCTTCCCCCCTTTTGCAATAGCCGCCGGGTTGTCCAGCCGTAGGCCTCCCTTCTGCTTATTCGGTCCATGACAGCTATAACACCCCACGGCCAACACCGGCTTTACGATGCTATCATAGACCACCGCCTCCTGCACATTGGCAATAGGCGGGATGACGGCAGGTGCAGCCTCCTCCGAAGAATGCAAAGCCCCGGAAAGATAATCCTCCCCGTGAGTAAGCGAGCCCCCCAGATGCCCGGTGATCGTCAGCAGGACAAGAAGCCCCGCGCCCAACCACTTCCCCGTCCTATCAAAAGCGCGCCCCGAAAAGCTCCGTGCACAAAGGGCAAAAGCCATGAATGTAAGCGCCAGCGCCATCCACATATGCCAGGATACCAGTGTCTTGTCATAATCGCTGCTGCGGAAAAGCAAAAACCCTGTGATACACGAAAATACGGCTGAGAGCACGCCGGCCAGCAGGACGATGGGAATGGCAGCGCGCAGTGAATGGAATTTCTCCCTTCCTGCCAACAACTGCAGGATAAGCGCAATCAGTAGTATCCCGATGGGAAGATGAACGAGGGCAGGGTGCAGATGTGCGATGAAGTCAGTAATAGTCAGCGGGTACATAAATTTTTATACGATAATATCTTCGATGACCTTTCCATACACATCCGTGAGACGGAAGGGCCGTCCCTGGAACTGGTAGGTGAACTTTTCATGATCGAAGCCCAGTTGGTTCAAAATAGTCGCCTGCAGATCGAAAGGGGTTGTCTTACCGCTGATGGGGTAGTAGCCGATCTCGTCTGTCTCTCCATAGCTGAACCCTTTTTTTATACCACCTCCGGCCATCCAGATGGTAAAGGCGTCTACATGATGATCTCTTCCTTTAAAAGGATTTTGTTTGCCGTCCCTGTTCTCCATCATGGGGGTCCGGCCAAACTCTCCGCCCCAGATGACGAGGGTGTCCTCCAATAAGCCTCGTTGTTTGAGGTCCAGGATCAGGGCTGTCACGCTGCGATCCACCTGTCTGCACTTGTTGATAAATCCCACGTCGATGGCAAGGTTGGCATCCGTGCCATGGCTGTCCCAGCCCCAGTCGAACAGTTGTACAAAGCGGACGCCCTTTTCCACCAGCCGGCGGGCCAGCAATACATTATTGGCAAAACAGGCCTTTCCGGGCTGCGTACCATACATTTCATGGATGTATGGCGGCTCATCGTTAATATTCATGGTTTCCGGCACAGACACCTGCATCTTATAGGCCATTTCATATTGTGAGATGCGGGAAAGTATCTCAGGGTCACCGTATGCGGTATGTTCTTCTTCATTGACCTTATTGATCGCGTCGATAGATGCCTTGCGGATATCCCTGTCCATGCCCTGCGGGTCTTCGATGAACAGCACGGGATCGCCTTCGCTCCTGCATTGAACCCCCTGGTATACGCTGGGGAGAAAACCGCTGCCCCAGATGCTTTTGCCGGCATCAGGAAACTTTCCTCCACTGGTGAGCACTACAAAACCGGGAAGATCCTCATTCTCCGTACCCAGTCCATAGGTCACCCATGAGCCCATGCTGGGACGTCCCAGTCGTGGCGAGCCTGTCTGTACGAGCAATTGCGCGGGAGCATGGTTGAATTGATCCGTTGTCATCGCCTTTAGGAAGCAAAGCTCGTCGGCAATAGTGGCCAGGTGTGGCATATGCTCGCTGATCCAGGCGCCACTCTGCCCTCTTTGCTGGAAATGAGCCTGCGGTCCCAGCATCTTGGGTACACCCCGTATAAAAGCAAAACGTTTTCCCTCAAGCAGTGATTGGGGACAATTCTGTCCGTCCAGCTGCTGTAAGGCGGGTTTGTAGTCAAATAATTCCAGTTGCGAGGGTGCGCCGGCCATATGCAAATATATAACCCTTTTCGCCCTGGCGGGGAACATCGGCATCCGGGGAGCCAGAGGATGGGCAGGATCAAACACTGGGCCGCCCGCAGCGCCCGAAGACCCCATGCCGCAGGATTGTAAAAAAGATCCCAGCGCAAGTGCGCCAAAACCCATGGCGCAATCCTGCAAAAAATGGCGACGGGTATACATCCGCGCCACGGTCTGTTGGGCTTCTTTTAGTAATCGTTGATTATGTAGCTCTTTTTGGGTCATGTTCAATTCTTGGTGATCACTTCGTCCAGGTTTAATATAGCGTTGGCTACCACGACAAGGGCGGCCCATGAAGGGTTGTTGTGCGTATCATCCCTACCCACTATCTCAAATGCTTTTTTCTTGTCCTTGTTCAGACGGGCATAGGCCGTCTCATACAATTGCTGCAGTGCGGCCAGGCTGGCATCCCCGATGGGATGGAACAGCACCGTAACATACCCTTTACTGATGGCCGCGGGGATGGAACCGGACTTACCCATATTGTAGGCCAGATGTCGTGATGCATCCAGGTATACCGAATCATTCAGCAAGGTCAGCGCCTGCAGGGGGGTATTGGTACGAATACGCCGGGCCATACATACCTCCCGCGCCGAGCCGTCAAAGCTCATCATGGAAGGATATGGCGCGGTCCTTTTCCAGTACGTGTACAGAGCGCGCCGGTACTGATCTTCTCCATCGCTCTTATGCCAATCCTGTCCATTCCAGGGAGAAAGCCAGATCCCCTTGGGCTGCCAGGGCATCACGCTGGGTCCGAATATCCGCCCGCTAAGAAGACCACTCGCGGCCAGCGCCTGATCGCGCACCTGCTCAGCGGATAGCCTTACCCGGGGCGCCCGCGCATAATATTTATTGTTCGGGTCCTTCTCCAGGTCCTGTGGCGTCACTTTTGAATCCCGGCGATAGGTGGCCGACATGACCATTTCTTTTAACAACCGCCGTACACTCCAATGATAGTCCGTCATAAACTTCCATGAAAGATCATCCAGCAACGCCGCGTGTGTCGGCTCTGCGCCTTGCGTCCCCAGGTCTTCCAGCGTTTCTACCAGACCCGTCCCGAACAACTGCTCCCAGAGACGATTGACCATCGTCCTTGCCGTGAGCGGGTTCTGCCGGCTGGTAAGCCACATGGCCAGCCCCAGCCTGTTATGGGGCGCCGATGCGGGGAAAGGATTCAGACTACGGGGAGTAGCAGGCTGGACTTCCTTGCCTTTTACGAGCCAGTTGCCTTTTTCAAACACGTAGGTGGGCCGATGCATGTCGACGGGGTTATCCATCATCACTGGCGTGGTGGGTTCCGGTGCTCTCATCAGTGTATCGTATAACTTCTTCATCCCGGCGTACCCCGCATCTCCTACCCCCGGCAGGCTGCGTGTAAAATGAAACCAGTCGAACTGCATGCCGCTGGCATCAGGGCCTTTCAGACCCGGATTCTCATAAGTAATATAAAGATCATGCGTCCCTTTCTGTGCCGGGAAATTGAGGGTGGCGATGGCCCATCCCTTTGTAACATCATGCCGGATCCCCTGAACCAAAACAGGACCATCAGCGCTGTCCAGGTGTATCGACCACCTCCCGCCGGCCACATAACCCTCATACCGGTAGATCAATTGATCGTTGCCCTCCAGCTTCACCGCGCTTAACCGTGCAACGCCATGATTCCGGAAGATAAGCCATTTGGTATCGTTCAGCGATGCATTGACAAACTGGTCGGCGCGAAGGCCATTGATGGAAGGCTGCCAGGTCCGGAGGAACCATTCGATGCCCTTCGCCTGGGTCACAGAACCATGTTCCCTCACCCATTCCGTCAACTTCACCACATCGAGACTATCTTTCGGGGAGAATTGCCTTAATAAAGGATAATCCGCCTCGCTGTCCTCATCACGGGTGTCGTTAAAAAAAGCCATGAACTGATAGTATTCATCGTGCCGGAAGGGGTCGTATGGATGGCTATGACATTGTACACAGGCAAAAGTAGTACCCATCAGCGCCTGCCAGGTCGTATTCACTCTGTCCAAGATGGCCGCTGTCCTGAATTCCTCGTTGTCTGTGCCGCCTTCGTCATTGGTCATCGTGTTGCGTTGAAAGGCGGTGGCGATCAGTTGAGCATCCGTGGGATGGGGCAGCAGGTCCCCCGCCAGCTGTTCGGTGAGAAATCTATCGTAGGGCTCGTCCGTATTAAAAGCATTGATCAGCCAATCCCTGTATCGCCAGATACTCCTGCCGCCATCCCGTTCATATCCCTTGGTATCGGCATATCTCGCCAGGTCCAGCCAAAGGGCGGCCCATCGCTCGCCATAGTGCGGAGATGTCAGCAGGGAATCCACCAGTCGCTCATAGGCGCCGGAGCTGCTGTCCTTTAAATAGGCGGACGCCAGTCCGGCCGTGGGCGGCAACCCCGTCAGATCAAGGCTGACACGCCGAAGCAATGTCGCCCTGGGCGCTTCCGGAGAAGGCTCCAAATGTTGCTCCTTCAATTTGTCCCCGATGTAGTCATCGATACTTCGTACTGAAGATGGCGCCTGCACAGACACATAGGCCCAGTGGTCCCCCCACTTTGCGCCTTGTTTTACCCAGTCCCTTAATATTTTTATCTCTTCTTTACTCAGCGGATCCTGTTTATAAGGCATCCGGTCTTCCGGGTCGGACAGCGTGATGCGTCTTATCAGTTCGCTGTGACCAGGATCGCCGGGAATAATGGCGAATTTGCCGGACTTGGCCCTGGACAATGCCTCCGTGCGAAACAGGAGGCTAAAATCTCCTTGTCTTTTCACACCGCCATGACATACAATACATTTCTTATTGAAGATAGGTTTCACCTGCGTATTGAAATCCACAGGCCGCTCCTTTAAAAAGAGCCACCAGCAGGGGACCAGGATGAGAAGGATGATGCCCGCTGCGACCACCGGCAATCGTTTGTTTCGAAAACGCATTGCCTTAAAAATAGCCAAATCCGCGGGTTACGCCAAATTTAGCTGCCCCTTCGGGCTGTATTAAATCCGTATTAAAACCCTTCTTGTTGCAGATGAGCTATACGGGCGCAGATCTCCAGGAGTCCTGCCTGATCCAGCAGTTTTTTTGCCGGATGCGGACCTGCCAGCCCCTGCTCATTCACTTCGGTCTTATAGATACCATCTGCATCCGACACAACTGCTTGTAAATAGACCTTATTCTTATCCACCTCGTACAAATCCTGATAGCCCCGCATCAGGACGGCATTGAACCAGTAATTGCCGGGTAGACGGCCGTTGTGATAGAATTCCTCCAGGCCGGCAGCTGCCTGCCGCTGCGCCTCCTGCAGGTACTTTTTCCCGCCGGTGATCGTATACAGAATGACATTGGATTGCAGCATAGTACCCGTATTATAGGTATACAACCGTTTTTCAATCCTGCCGTCCTTTGTTTTGATATTGTCGTAATAGGTGCCGGAAGGAGATTGGAGGTGTTTGTTGGTCCAATCATATAGCACCAATGCCGTATCCAGGTAACGCCGTTCCTTGGTGGCCTTGTATAGCTTCAGCGCCAGCAGCACGCCGGGACCATTGGAGCAGGTGTTCTTGGTGGACATATCGCCTTCCTTCCAATAAAGACCGCCACCCGTCACCGTATCAAAACCCGACATCATAAAACGGTAGATCTCTTCCGCCTTCCGCAGAAAGAGCTTTTTCTTTGTCCTGTCATAGGCATCGATATAAGCCAGCCCGATCCACTGGTTGTCATCATAAAAACGATCTCCCCCGCCTTCTTTGACTACATATGAATCATAACCGGTAATCCCCCCCTTCAAACTATAGTACTGATCGATGGCCTTCATCACAGGCTCTATATACTTTTTACCCGGCTGTAATACCTCCATTTCATTTGCAGCCTGGACGAGGGCGCACAGCGGCCATAGATAGGAATGGGGTTTTTCATCCGCGTCTTTATTGTTCGTCTCTGTAAAAACACCGGTTTTGCCGTCATAATAATAACGGTAAATATTACCGTACAATGCCTGCACCCTCTCCCTATAAACACCTTGCCCAAAAACACCCGACACAGATATCATCAACAGTAGCCCGAAAAAATGCCTGGTAAAACGCATACGAAAATTCTTTTAAAACATTTGCCCCTTCTTTAGCTCCGCCAGGGCTTCCACCAACATAATGCCGCTGAGTTGGATGGTAAGGTCCGTACTACTGCCGGGAGCCTTATCCCAGGCGCTGCCAAAAAGAAGATTGCTTTTATTGGTTCCCTTGCTCCACAGGCTTTCTCCATTTGTCCGGAGGAAATTGACATAGCCGGTCTTTTTTGAACCATCGAACGTCACATCCACTATCAGCCGGGTGAAATAGCGGACAAAAATGCCTTTGAACAACCCGCCGTCCCCGCCCCCTTCATCTTTCAGGATACCGCCACTCGTAAGAAAGCCGCTGTTCAGGGTAAAATCCGCCGCCTGTAAAGCGTCGCTAAGATACTGAGAATTGCCTGTGTTCTTATACAGTTCAAGGGCGGCGCCCAGAAAAGTTCCCTGGTTGTAGGTAAACTTCCAGGTCGTGTTCTTGTTCCCATTCTTATCGATGTTGTCATACACCAGCCCGCTGGTGTTGTCATATAGTGTGGCCTTTTCCCAATCATAGATACGCTGGGCCCAATGGAGATCGTCGATGTTCCCAAAAGCCTTATACCGTCGCGCCGCCAGGATCGCCGCCGGCATATTGGAAGGGGTGTTCTTGGATGGGTTGTCCTTGCGCCACCAAATGCCTCCTCCCAGGTCATCGCTCCATCCATTCCTGATATCGCCCCACAGGGTGTCGCAAACTCCTTTGAACCTTGCGTCGTTGGTAGCCGTATAGGCGCGCAGACACGCCAGGGCCATCCACTCCATGTCATCGTAGTAATAGTTGATAAAACTGTTCCCATTCTTCGCCCTTACGCCCGTGAGCAGATCGTTCATCTGTGATTTCAACGCATCGGAGGGTTTGCGTAAATACGCATCCACCAGGACATCGAGGGCATGGGCTTGTGGCCAGTACTGCGCCCAGTCGCCGGATGTATTGCTACTGAGATAATATTTGCCGGAGGCAGACCAGAAATAATCCAGCGACTTCTCAGCCGTATCCGCAATAGCCGGCCAATTGTAGCTGATGCTTCCGCTGCCTGGCGGAAGGACGGGCGGGATATCGTTGTTCTGTTTCAGACAGGATGGGAAGGCCACGGTAAGCGTCCCCAGGGTCACCGCCATCAGCAGCCGAAATAAAGGCCTCATGTGTAATATATCGATGGTTTGTTGCTTCATATTTGGATGGTTAATGCGCTACTCTTTCTGATAATTCTGTGTATACAGGCTGTCGGTGGCTTTTAGGGATACCCAGAAATCCGTGATGGTATTGTCGGGGAGGTAGGTCTTATCGAACTTCCAGCTATAGTCCCACTGGCTGCCGTTGTTGGTGAAGTGGATGGTCTTATAATCCGGTGTGTGCGGGTATTGTCCGTCCTGGCCGGGGCTGTCGCCGGAAGCATAGTTCAGCCACAGGTCCTTATCGCCGGAGCCGTCATTGATCACCATTTTGTATTTATACCGGTCCTCACGACCCCAGGGTACCGCGCCCAACACTACTTTGTACCCATTGTAACGCCAGATACCATTCCCGGTATAGGGTAATGTGAACCAGAAAGCGTTTGCATCGCAATACCACAGCTGCATGGATTTGACCTCCGTCATCCTGCCGGCAATGGCGTCAATATCGAATTCGATCTTAAATACCTTATCGGGTCCGGAGAAATTGGTTGTTCCATTTGCCAGAATACCCATATCGTCTCCGAAATAATATTTTCTGACAGTACCGGACTTGCCGTCCAGGAACTGGAAGGTGCCTGCAGTGAGCTTGGTATAGATCTCGAAAATGTTTCCATTGCGTTTCATCTGCAGGGCGTTGTTAACGTCTGTTCCTCCTTCGGTGGCCGAGCCGGTGAGGTATACCACATCGGGTGGGTTCGGGAAACCCGCCGGCCGCTCGAGATCGAGGACCCGGAATACTTTACCTTTCACCCTGTTGATCCCTTTGGAAGAGAATACCGTCCATATAAATTTCTTCCGCTGATAGAAATCCGCTCCGCCCAATGCGGCGACTTTGTTCAGGTCGCTCTGGCTGACAGTCCAGGTGTTCTGTATCCCTTTGCCATCGGAGGCTGTCATATAAAAGGGTTTGGAAAAGTCGCCGCCCACCTGATCGAAAGCCACCTCATACTGTACCAGGGAGCCGTCCTCGGCTTTGGCCTGCTCCCATTGAAAGACCTGGGAGGTGGTGGATTTTGTGTTCAGTTTGATATAGAGGCTGTCCACGGGTGTGTACAGCGCTTCCACAGCCGTCACATTCAGATCGATGCTTCGGGTATCTTTCTTGCAGGCGCCCAGCAACAGCAGCAGCACGGCGGGAAGGAAGATCTTATAATTCATATGGTGTATTTTAATTATTAGCAGTGTTGTTATTGATAATTTGGATTTTGCCCCAAAGCAGCGTCTTTCACCAGTTCAGCCGACGGCACCGGCCATAGATAGTGTTTGTTCTTGTCGAAGGTCCTCAGCTGCATGGGGATGTACCCGCCGTCGATGGCGGGGTCTCCATACCGGGCGCCGTGGACCCAGCCGTTCATTACGTTCTCAGCGATCTTCCACCGGCGGATATCATCGACGCGCAGGCCTCCTTCAAAAGCGAACTCGGCTCTCCTTTCATTCCGGATGATGGAGGTAAGGTCGGCGCTGCCGCCTGGAAAGTTAAGGGCGCCGGGGTCCGTAAACCCTGCCCGACGGCGCAGGGCGCCTACTGTCTTATCCCAGACATCGGCCGTCATCTGACCCAGACTGTTCTTCGCCTCCGCATACATGAGGAGCACGTCGGCATAACGGATGAGGATCAGGTTGCTGCCGAACTGTAAGGTCGGCACCGACAGGCTGTCGAAATATTTACGCCAGTAGTAACCCGAGGCCGTTCCCTGCCCGGAGGTCTTATATTCGTTGATACCCGGCTGTACGGGGTCGGAACCCGGGGCGATATAAATGGTTTGAGTAGATCCGTTGGGGTTCTTCCAGACGAATTTGTTATACACCACCGTAGCGGAGAGGCGGGGATCGCGGTTTGTGTAAGGATTATTCTCGTCATATCCGGACCCTGCATCCGTAATAGACTTGCCATTGGTCATGATGTAGGAGTTCACCAGCTCCTGGGTGGGGGCCAGGTTGTTCCCCCGGGCATTGACGCTAATGGGCGCGAAGTCTACGTAATCGCCCCACATGCGCGTGTTCAGAACATACTGCAGATCAAATATGATCTCAGAATTGTATTTCCAGGATTTGAATAGGCTCTCGTAGTTATTGAAGAGGGCGTAGGACCCGTTGTTCGCCTGGTCATTCATCAGTTGCTCGCATAGGGTGACCACGTCTGCCATACGGTTGCCTTCATACAGGAGTACGCGGGCCTTCAACGCGAGGGCTGCCCCCCGGGTGATACGGCCATTGTCCGCCGCCGCATACTGATCCCGGGTAGGAAGCGCCGCAGCCGCGGCATCCAGCTCGTCGGTGACGAACTTGATCACGTCCGCATGCGATGCGCGCGTGAGCGTTTTTGCCTCGTCGGCCGTGATATCTTTTTTCAACAAGGGTGCGTCACCCCACCATTTTGCAAGATTAAAATGGTGCCATGCACGGACAAAACGAGCCTCCCCTTTCATACGGTTCTTTACTGCTGTGGATAAGGTAGTGTTCTTGTCCACGTTCTCCAGGAAAATATTGCAGGACTTGATCCCCGCGAAATAGTAGGACCAGTCGCTTTCAAATCGGTCGAGGTCGATGGTAAAAGAGCCGGAGGAGATGGCATCCACGTTGCCGGCGGATATACCCAGCCGGGTATAGGCGTTATCACTCAGCGATTCATTGTAGAAATAACGGTTGCTGTTATAGATGCCGTTATAAACATTGTTCAATGCGTTGTTTACATTCTGGTCCACCTGCCAGAAGGTGAGTTCTGTATAGCGGTCGCTGGGGGCAAGATCCAGCTTTTTACAGCTTGCTGCCGACAGCACCGGGAGGAGGAAAAGAAAGATGTATCTTCTGAATGTCATATGGCGATGATTGGATAATTAAAGGAATGTGATGTCAATGCCAAAGCCCGTGAAGATGGGCATGGGATAGGCCCTGCCGCTGTTGGCGCCCGTCCCGAAGCCCGTGTTATTATTGAATTCCGTGATCTCAGGGTCCAGGAAGTTCAGTTTGCTCAGGGTTACGAGGTTCTGCCCGGTGAAATAGACCCTTGCCTTCTGAATCTTTGCTTTCCGCGTCAGCGCCTGTGGCAAGGTATAGCCGATCTGCAGGTTTTTTAGCCTGGCATACGCCGCGTTGAACAGGAACAGATTGGAGCCCGTGCGGTAGTTGTTGGTATTGGAGGGCGAACCGTTCTCCGCCAGTTTGGGAAATTTGGCATTTGGATGCGTCGGCGTCCAGAAATCCGTCTGGTGTGTATACATAGTGCCGCTGTAGCCTACATGGAAGGGTTCTACCTGTTCGCCGCGGATCATCTCATCCCTTTTACCAACGCCCTGGATAAATACCATGATATCAAATCCTTTTATGCTAGCTGTATAAGTAAAGCCGTAGGTATACCGTGGAAAAGGGTTACCAAGAATAAACTTATCATTTTGGTCGATGACACCGTCATGGTTCCTGTCGACAAATTTTAAGTCGCCTGGAGTGACGGTGGTGCCGGCAAGACGGGGATATTTGTTGATGTCATCCAGGTTTTGGAAAAAGCCGTTGGTTTTGTAGCCCTGGTAGACGGTGATCGGCTGGCCTACCTTGCGGACGATCTGGTACTCTTCCATTTGCTGTATCTGCTGGCTTTCGCCGCTGGAGAGCTTTCGCAGCTCATTGAGGTTGTCCGACAAATTCACTGTAAAGGTCTGGGTGAGGAGCCGGCCGGAGAGCGTATAGGTGGCCCTGATCTCCCATCCTCTGTTGCGGACTTCCGCCACGTTGTAATCGGGTAGATTGATCACACCAAAAGCGCTGGGGATATCCTGACGTTTCCCCAATATATCTCTCGTGGTCTTGTCGAAGTAGTCCAGGCTAACATCCAGTTTGCGGTTCAGCAGGGTGAGATCACCCCCTATGTTAAAGGTAGACGCCTTTTCCCAGCTGACATCGGGATTACCCAGCACATAGCTGGCGCCGGTGACCGTAGAGTTGTTGAAACCATAGGCGGCCTGGTAATTGGAGAAATTTGTCTGGTAGCGGTAAGCTTCGATATTCTGGTTGCCCAGGACGCCGTACGAAGCCCTGATCTTGACATCTCCGACGACATTCTTTACTTGCTGCATAAAGGGTTCTTCCGTCAATCGCCAGGCTACGGCTCCTGAAGGGAAGAAACCCCAGCGATGACCGGATGCGAATTTGGAAGATCCGTCAAAGCGGAAGTTGAACTCCGCAAAATACTTGTTCCCAAAACCATAGGAAGCGCGTCCAAACGCGGAGTTCAGACTGGTTTCCGTCGTCGCCGGGTGACCATCGGGTTTTGTGGCATTGGAGGTATAGGTGCCGGTGGCATCAATATATTGGGGGTCGGTTGGCCGGCCCAGATCATCCGTTTGCTTCCAGACTATCTGGCTTTCCTCTCCCCTGTAGGATTCGTTGGCCGCACCCAACAGGATATGGACGTCATGGACGCCTGCGAACGTATGCATGTATTCCGCCAGCAGTTGAACGTTGGTAAAAAGGCCTTTATAGTTGTAGTTGGATACGGACCTGTCCTTCCCGTAGGAGCTGCTGGGCACAAAGTCCACCTCCATGGTCCTGCCGAACGTGCCGTTGTTCGTGACTGTACCGCCAAAAACACCCCGTAATTTGAAATCCCGGGCAATGGTCAATTCGCCATTGAAGTTCCCGAATATCTCGTTATTATCGATCTGTCTGTATCCGCCTTTTTCCAGGATACCCTTGGGGTTCAGTTCGGCCGACACCGCATTGGTGAGATAGTTGCCGGCAGAGTCCTGGAAGTTATAGTAGAGGGGGACACGGCCGGCATCCACGATCAGATTGGAGGAAATGGAGCTGTGGTCCTTGATACGCGTCTTTGCATAACCCAGGATGGTATTGAGCTTGAATTTTCCCCATTCGGTAGTTTGGTTAAACCGTAGGTTGTAACGCTGGAGGCCGTAATCAGGACCTATATAGTTGCTCGCCTGGTTCAGATAGCCGACGGACAACATATAAGTGTTGAATTCTCCGCCGCCTGCGATGCTCAGGTTATGTGTCTGCTGGGGTGCGTCGTGCAGAATATTGCTCAGACGCCAGGTGCCGTCCCCCCGGGCTTTGAACTGGGCGATGTCAGCGGGTGTGAAGATGGGTTGTAACCCGGAATTTATCAGAGATTCGTTTTTATAGTAAGCGTTCTCCCACGCATGTACGGGTTCGTAAGTGATACGGGGAGATTGTATACCGTAGATCCCTGTATAGCTGACAACGGGACGTTGGTTCCTCCGGCCCTTTTTGGTGGTGACCAGTATGACCCCGTTGGCTGAGCGGGAGCCATAAATGGCTGCGCTGCCCGCATCCTTCAGGATGGATACAGACTCGATATCATTGGGATTGAGTACCTGAATGTCCCCTCCTGGTATGCCGTCGATGACGATGAGAGGCGTATTGTCACCCGTGGTGCCCAGTCCGCGGATGTTCAGGTTCACAGGTTGTCCCGGCTCGAAGTTTGTTTGCTGGACAATGAGGTTGGGGCTTGTGCCCTGCAGCGCCAGCAACACATTGGTGACAGGCCGGTCCTCGATGGCCTTCTTACTGATGGCATCCACGGCCCCTGTCATGGATATTTTCCTTTGGGTGGCATAACCGACCACCACCACTTCATTCATTTCCTTGTTCTCCGACTCCAGCCGGATAAGAAAGCTCCTTTTGCCCGCCAATGAGGCGTCCTGCCGCAGATAACCCACGGAAGAAAAGGACAGGGTCCCGCTGTTTGCCCGATCCTCCGGTATACGCAGGATAAAATGTCCTTCCCGGTCGGTGGTAGTGCCGGTATTGGTGCCGGCCAGTTGTACGCTGATGCCTTCCAGTCCCTTCCCGGCGGCATCTACGACCCTTCCTTCGATGGTGATGTCAGCAATAAGTCCGGCAGTAGCGGGAGTCTCTTTTTTCAGCTCTTCTCCGCTACTGCCGCCTGCTAAAGGGGCCGACGGCTTCACGGGTTTGAGGATGATCTTGTCGTTCACCATCTCATAATTGATATTGAGGGGGGTCAGCAGGTCGGTTAACGCTTCGCCGAGGCTCTTCTCTTTGATGATGACTGTTACCTTCTGCACCGTATTCACCTCGTCGTTGGCATATACGAATACATAGCCGGATTGCTTCTCTATCTTTTCCAGTATCAGCGCCAGCTTTTCATTCTTCGCCTGCACGGTGATCCTACGCTCCTTCACCTGTGCAGCGGCCCAATTCTTCAACGGTGAAGAGAAGGCGGTCTGCGCCCCTAGCGGGAATATATTCAGCAGTAACAACCAGACGGTTAACAGACAGGAAGATGAACGACGTATCAACAGCCGCCTCGTGGCTGGGGTTGCTGTATTCATATAGCAATCGTTTTAGTTGATGATTTCTATGATTATTTTAATTCTCCGGCATCAGCCGCGATCAGCAATTCGCTATTGGTGATTTTATAATTAAAATCCTTGCTCCTGGTGAGATAGTACATGATCTCGTCCAGGCTGTTATTCGAGAATGAGCCGGTAAAGATGAACGCTTTGGGTCCTTCGTCGAGGAATACTACTTTTTTTCCAAAATTTCTTTCTAGTTCTATGGCTATCTGCTCCATGGTCATGCTGCGAAAGATCAACTTGCCTTCTGTCCAGGCCTTGTCTTCCTTGCCGGATGTGACGCCGGTGGTCAGCTCTTCGTTTGTAAATGTATAGCTGGCCTTATGGTCAGGCGCCAGATAGACGGTATCCTGTTTTTTACGGAGTGTTCTGTATTTAGGGATGAAGGCGATCCTGCCCGTGGCTACGGATGTTTCGACCACGGACTCGTTGTCATAGGCGCGGATGTTGAAGCTCGTTCCCAGCACCTGCACCGTGCCGTTGGCCAGGTGGATAATAAAGGGATGGTCTGGATTTTTTGCAACGTCAAAAAAAGCTTCCCCATTGAGATAGATCTCACGTGTGCGGCCCTTGAATACTTCCGGATATCTCAATTTGCTGTCCGCGTTCAGCCATATCTTGCTGCCATCCGGCAACTGTATGATGCTTTTGGTGCCTTTGGCATTGTGCTTTTCCGTCAAAGAGGCGATCGGGACACTCTCCATCTCCTTTTGACGCCCCAGATACACAGCAGCCCCCCCTCCCAACAATATCAATACCGCCGCCGCTACCTTCAACCAGCCGCGCTTTCTTCGGATGGGTACGACCTCGGCCATGCCTGGCCCGGGTAACCCCAATCCCGTCAATACCTTCCTCAAATTCTCCTCTACGGACGGATGCGTCTCGTCGTCCCGACGTGACCAGAACTGATCAAGAACCTTGCTCCTTTCGCCTGTGACGGCATCCGCGGATAAGTGATCCTGTAGCTCCCCCAGCTCTTCCGGCGTAGCTTCTCCCGAGAGCTTGCGGGTCATTAATTCCATTATACGGTCCTTGTTCATGATTGATCAGTTACTACACACAATTATATAGACAGGTAAACAAAGAAAATTACTTACAGCCGGAGCAAAGATTTTTCAATCACTTTATCCAGTTTTTTTATAGCGCGTAACAGATGGGTTTCCACTGTGCGGGGAGAGATATTCAGGATCTCCGCCACCTGTTTGTAACGGAAACCTTCTTCCCTGATAAGCTTGAAGACAGTCCGGCATTGGTCGGGCAGTTCATCGATGGCCTGGTTGAGACGGAAATGGATCTCCTTCCATTCCAGTTCCTTGCCGGGATCGTGCAGGTTGATCAGTTCGCCCTGGAGAGCATCCGGCTCGACGGTGACGTGATAAGGTGAATATTGCGCCAGGTAGTTCAGCGAATGGTTGCGCACAGCCACAAAAAGATAGGTTTCAAGATTGACAATGGAAGTCAGTTCTTCCCGTTTGTTCCAGACCTTTATCATGATGTCGTTGACTGTCTCTTCCGCCACTTCCTTTTTATGGATATACAGCATGGAAAAATTGAACAGGCGGGTAAAGAACAGCCTGTACAGGTCTTCAAATGCGCGTTGATCACCTGCAGTGATTTTCTTCTGTAGTAGTGTTAGTTGGTCGGTGTCAATTTTCATCGGCAATGCGGCTCTTCCTATATAAGACAGGTAAAATTATCGGATTACGTACAAGGGATGCTATTTTTTTTCTTTCAGTCTGCGTATCACCTCGATACACGCCCGGGTATTATGATACGGGCACTTCCAGAAACCCACCTTATCCTGCCCCGGCATGACAGCGCCCTCGGCAGTCCGGCCCCAGAACCATTCCCCCTTTTCCCCGTCGATGATATACCTCTTTATATATTCCCAGACAGCCCGGAACTTTTGGTAAAATGACTCTTCCCCAGTCAGTTGCCAGACATTGAGCAGACCCACCATTGCTTCCGCCTGTACCCACCAATGTCTTTCGGCGATCAGGCGCCCCTCGTCCAGCTCATAGCTCATGCTGCCGTCGGGATCCAACCCTTCCATGGACGCCACTGCTATTTTTATCACAAGTTCCTTCACCTGCCGGATAAGAGCCTGATCTCCCAGCACTTCCGCGGCTTCCAGCAGAAGCCAGGAAGCTTCGATATCATGTCCATATGAGATGATATTCGACCTCACTGACCAGTCCTCGTCAAAGAAGAGATGGAGATGATGGGTCTGGCGATCCACGATATGATCCGTAAAATTTCCTATGAGCGCCTTTATCTTCTCCGCAAGCGCCGCATCCCCCCAGACCCGGTACAGGTTGGTATAAGCCTCCAGGATATGGAGATGGGTGTTCATCGTCTTTTTTTCATTGGCATCCTTATCACTCAACCGTTGGTCATCCATTGGCTTCCAATCGTAGGTCAACGCTTCCATATATCCCCCCCTGAACGTGTCGTAACTATTGTCCTCTATGTCCCTGTACAATGCCCTGGCCATATCCAATACCTCCGGCGCCGGAGAGGCCCGGTAGTATTCCGTCAGACCATAAATGGTAAAGGCAATGGCGTACATCTGTTTTTTCATATCCGCAGGAATGCCCTCGGCCGTTACCGACCAGTAAACGCCCCCAAACGCCAGGTCCAGAAAATGAGTGGAGATATAGTCAAAGCTTCTTTCAGCTACTTCGAGCAGATGTGCCTCCTTTGTCAGGTTATACGCCGCGGAGAAACTCCAGAGGATACGGGCATTCAGCACAGCGCCTTTTACGGCGCCTTCCACCACCTGGTTGTCATCGGTCAGACGTCCATAAAACCCTCCCTGAGGGCGATCGATGGTAAACTTCTCCCAATAATCAAGGATATGTTGCAGCTCCTGACGAAATTCCGAAGACAGATGCGCATGTTCTTCCATTCCGTAAGATAAACATTATTCATCATCAGCCCCGCGTGGACCGGATGACCCGTCCGCTATGACAAAGTAGCCGACAGTTCCTCCAGCAACGCTGTTTGGGCCGGGTTGATGATCTGTGAAGCCGTCTCGATATCAAACCAGGCGCCCCTGCTCACCTCTGGGAAAGATTGCATACGACCACTGCGGGGAGGCCATTCCATTTCAAAAGTATTGCTGACGATGGTAGACGGGTCGAGGTCACCTGAAGTGGCCCAGGCAAAGACCTTTTTGCCCCCTTTTTGACGAACAGGCTCCAGTGCATAAAAAGGTCCGGGCAGGGCATGCCCCGTTTCTTCACGAAATTCCCGGATGGCGGCGTCCAGGGCGGTTTCGTTGCCGTCAAATTCACCCTTTGGGATCGTCCAGGCGCCGACTTCCTTGTTCTTCCAGAAAGGTCCTCCGGGGTGGACGAGAAATACTTCCAACTTATTATCTGTCATTCTGTAGAGGAGTATACCCGCACTTTGCTTTTTCTTCATCGCAGGTACTACAAGCAAATAACCCGCCAAAACAAGGCCCCCGGCTGATGCCGGGGGCCTAAAAATACTTCTACCAGTGCGGATTCTGTGTCAACCGTTGATTCAACAATATTTCCTGGGTAGGGATGGGGAAAAGGTAATCCCTTTCTTCGTGGAATTGTTTGGGTATTTTTCCGTTGATGATGATATTACCGCCACTCCCGCCGTTCTCCAGGACAACATCGACATCCAGCTGAAGAAATTGGGCGCCGGGTACATTTGGAGGGGCGCCGGTGTAAATGACCAGGTCGGTCAGGCCGTCCCCATCCAGGTCATAGCTGCCGGGGCCGGGGAAATACGCACCTTTGAATTGCACAGCCAGGAGATGGCCTTCTTTCCACCGCATCAGATCATTCCAGGCAAATCCTTCCATGATCAGCTCGATACGACGCTCGCGCCGGATCTCCAGGATGATGCCCTTGTTGACAGGGTCCGTCACATGCAGGAACTGCCCGGACAGATATGGGTCGGGATTGGCATTGGCCGCGGCCAGGTCCATATTTGGCATACCTACCCTGTCCCTTAGCAGACGGATTGACTTATCGATGTCGGCCTGTGTGATGCCGCCCAGTTCTGCCTTCGCCTCGGCATAGTTCAACAATACCTCGGCATAACGAAATACGGGGAGGGCATTGGGGGAGTGGGCAAGGGCGTCATTTGCCGCGCCGGTGACAAATTTGATCAGTTGATATCCCGTCACCGTGCTTGTATAGGACGGTGGTAAGGTCACATTCCCATCCAGCCGTTGGTATCCGGGGGTACGGATAGTTTGGGACAGACGTGGATCACGGTCCTTCACCTCCTGTAAGAATTGCATGGTGGCATATCCCGGCTTGTCGGTGAACCTTGTGCCGTCCTTCATCAGATAGCTGTTGACAAAGCTTTTTTCCAGACCGGGCTTACCAAAGGAAGGCGCCGTAGTATAATAGTTGACATTATGGAACACCTGCAGGGTCGCGCTATACTGCCTTGCCAGGATCACTTCGTCCGGAATAGGGGCGATAGAGGCAAACAGATCGCGATAAGCAATAGCGGGCTGGCTTTTATAGATCGTGTACGGTCCATGATCGATCAATTCGGCGGCTGCATCGGCCGCTTTTTGTAAAAAGGCGGGACCACCCGGTAAAGAATTGGCCGAGTCATGATACTTCCTGAAAGTGCCTTCGAACAGGCAAAACCGGGACTTTAATGCCAATGCCGTCCATTTCGTCACTTCCGCCACGCTTTTATTTGTCCCCAGATGGGCGATGGCAAAATCGATGTCGTTGAGCACGGAGTCCATAACGAGTAACCGTGAATCGCGTGGTTTGTAAAGCTCCGCCGTATCGGATGGCTCCAATGCCCTGGAATACCAGGGTACATCCCCAAAACGGGCCACCATCCCGCTGTAAAAATAAGCCCGGAAAAATCTCGCTACAGCCACATATTTATTGGTAATGGAACTATCGAGCTTTCCCCGTTGATAGTTGTTCAGAAAATAGTTGATATTACGCAGTCTGGACCAGTCCCACCCGCCGCCGGATACAGGAATGGGCCGGTAGCCTGTCTGCTGAGGGCTGAGCCCTGTCAGTACGATGAGGTTGGCCGTCTCGGTGTAAAGACTTGTAAAGGAATTGTCCTCATTGTCCGCATTGGGTATCATTTTATCATAAAAGGACCGCACGTACAGTTGCAGCTCGCTCTCCGAACTGAATCCATTGTCCGGGGATATCTGTGACAAAGGCTGCTTGTCCAATGTCTTCGAACAGCCTGTCAGCAACCATCCCATCGCCGCAAAAACAAATAGCTTTTTCATTCTATTGACCAGTTTAAAATAATTAGAAATTGACATCCAAACCAAAAGAGTACTGTGAAAAGAAAGGATAATCGCGGCCACCGGCGTCGGATGCAACATTTGGGGTCACCTGTTCAGGATCGATGTACTTTGACTTTAGCTTTGTCCAGGTGAACAGGTTCTGTCCCGTGAAATATAGTCGCAACCGCTGCAGCTTCCACCGTCTCATCCAATCGCCCGGCAGATTGTACCCGATGGTGAGGTTTTTCAGACGGATATAGGCGATATCCTGCAGATATCTGTCGTTGTTGACGGACAGGTTGCCGCCGGGATAAGCGGAATATCCTCTCAGCAACGGGAAATAGGCATTGGGGTTGGAAGGGCTCCAGATCTTGTTCACAAAATCCTTTGGCACAAAGGATACATAAGGCCGGCCATAGGGCCCCCAGAATAAAGATGATTCCACATTGGGATACCAATTCTGTTTACCGATGCCCTGGAAGAATACGGAGAGGTCGAAATTGTTCCAGTTAAACCCGGCGTTGATACCAAATGAGTACCTGGGTAAGGTATTACCGATGCGTTCCAGGTCGCCATGATCATCCAACGTGAATTTTCCGTCATTGATGACATTATCCTTGTTCAGGTCCCTGAACTTCAGGTCCCCCGCATGCAGTTTGCTCCATTCGCCCGGTGAAGCCACCCGCTGATCCATGTCCACATAGTCCTGATTGATAGGATAGCTCAATGCTTCCTGGTCCGTCTTGAAGTAGCCATCTGTTCTGTAACCCCATATTTCTCCCAGTTCCTGGCCTGCATAGTGATTGTTGTCCCCCAACAGCCGCTTGGGGTTGTCGAATTTGGTGATCTTCGCCGTATAGTCGGAAAGGGCGATGCCAAAGCTATAGCTGAAGGGCTTATCCGCCAGCCTGCCGCTGCCTTGCCATTTGATAGACACCTCGAAGCCATTGGTCACCAGGTCCCCCGCATTTTGTGTCGGGGCCAATGCGCCAAATACGGCCGGCAATACCTGACCCGGTATCAGCATATTGGTGGTCTTCCGGCGATATCGGTCAAAGCTCACCAGCAGGTGGTTTTTTAAAAAAGAGGCGTCGATGCCCCCGTTCAGCGTGGCAGATCTTTCCCAGGTAAAGTTGGGTGTAACGGGGTTTGGTGCGCTCAATACCTGCGTTTTATTACCATCGATGATATAATTTGTCTGGGCGCTGTTCATCACAGGGATATAAGGATACAGATTGGCGGCGGAGTTACCGAGGTCCTGGTTGCCCAATGAACCGTAAGAAACCCTGAGTTTTAATTCAGACACGACACCCGTGAGTTTGTCAAAAAAAGCCTCTTTGCTGATACGCCATCCGCCCGAGATAGAAGGAAAGAACCCGAATCGTTGTCCACTGGGAAACCGGGAGCTGCCGTCATAACGGCCGTCGAGCTCCAGCAGATATTTTCCCCCATAATCGTAATTGATCCTGCCAAAATATCCCAGTAACGCCCATTCGCGCGCATTACCGCCCGCCTGTGGGGCCACGGTGCCCAGGTCTATCTGGTTGAGATCGTCCGACAAAAGGTTTTGCCGGGTAGTGGAATTGATCTTGTATTTCTGTATCTCTTCATTGTAGCCTGCCGTCAGTTTGAGATCATGTTTTTCCAGGCTCTTTTCATAAGTGACATACAGGTTTATAGAATGATGCCGGTCAAGATGGGTGTTCTCGGTAAGCTGATCAAAGCCGGCCTTGCTGATCGTCCCGGGGTATACAGACCAGGGGATATATGCGTTCCGCTGGTAGTCGGAATAAGGCACGAGCTCGAAGGTATAGTTGCCGGTGAGGGAAAGCCCCTTGACGATGGAAGCATTAAATCCGAGGGTGTTGGTCAGGTTGTAGTTCTGATTACCGCCATGTGATTTGCCATTCTGGAGATCGGCATATTCATAAGCGCCGTAATTGTTCAGATTGGTACGAAAGAAGTAGGTGCCGTCCGGGTTCTTAGGTACATAAGAAGCCATGGCATGGTTGTAATAGCCTGTGGGATAAGGGCTATATCCCGGATAAGTATAGTCATTGGCTCCTAGTTGCGTATTGCTGGACAAGGTCAGCCAGGGCGTGACATGAGCATTTATTTTTGCCCGGAAATTATATGCGTTGTATACATTTTTATAAAAATAGGTCTGATACATGCCTTCCTGTCTGTAATACCGGCCTGACAATAAGAAGTCTACCTTGTCGCTGCCACCGCTGACGCTGAAATGATGCTCCATCCCCGGCTGGCTTTTCCGGAAGAGGAAATGCCACCAGTCCGTGTTGCCATAGTAGATATACATGGGGGTGCCGTTCCTGTTCTGTACTACGACGGAGGGCAGGGATGGATCCGTCTGTCTTTTTTTCATCTCGGCATAATCGGCCGCCGTATAGCCTGTATAACTGTTGCCTACATTGCGTGAAAAAGCCACGTCGGCCAAAGAATCCTGAAGAAATCCGTCGGTGATAAAATCAGTACGGGTGGTAATGCTTTGAATATTGTAGCTGGCGCCGTAATTGATATTCACCTTACCTTTTCTGGCCTGTTTGGTCGTAACGAGGATGACCCCAAAGGCGCCTCGTGCGCCATAGACAGCGGCTGATGCCGCATCTTTCAGGACCGACAGGGATTCGATGTCCTGCGGGTTCAGCATATTGATATCCCCCGGCGCGCCGTCGATGAGGATCAGCGGGCTGCCTGTTACATTGGTGATGGAAGCATAGCCGCGCACGTTGAAGTTTCCCGTACTGCCAGGGTGCCCGTCGCCAAATGTAATGTTGAGATTGGGGATAGCGCCCTGCAAAGCCTGCGCGGCGGAAGACACCGGTCTGTCCGCAAAGGTCTTGGCATCCACCTGGCTGACGGCCCCCGTCAGATTGACTTTTTTCTGGACGCCATATCCCACTACCACGACCTCATTCATGGCATTTGCCTCTTTCAGTATGATGTACAGCGACTCTTCTTTATTGGGATCCCACTTGTCACGGACAATGGTCTGTGTAATATAACCCACGTGTGTGATGACAAAAGTATAGGAGCCTTTTGCAGCCGGCTTGTCCATCGTAAAGATCCCCGAGGCATTGGTAATGACAGAATGATGCACGCCGGCCTGATCGTTCTTCAGCTCGACGGTTACGTCGGATAAAGGCTCACCTTTTTCATTTTCTACGAGTCCCTTGATCCTGATCCTTTTTTCGTTGTCCGGGGTCTGAGCGCTCAGCGTTGAAGAGAGGCCCGTCAGCAAGAGGAAGCCTATCAGCAGCCAACAGGGCATAGGACAGCCTCTCACCATTTTGTAGTGATGTTCCATAAGTAATTACTATTTAGTTATTGTGCTTTTCGAATACTATATCCCCCTGGATTGGGTTTGATCTCCAGGTCATGCAGCGAAGCAATACGTCGAAGAACTTGTGCTAAGGAGTCTTTTTCCCGTATCCTGCCGGAAAAGATCATTCCGGATAAGGTTTCTTTTTTGAAATTCAATTTCACGCCATATCCCTGGCCGATGGAATCCAGGACTTCCGACAGCGGTGTCTGATCGAACGAAATGGCAAACCCCGTACGTTCACCATAAGACAGGTCTTTGTTCCTGTTGTCATCATGCCGTCCGGTGGTGATCGTGCGAACAGTCGCGATATCGTTCCCGATGTTCCAGTCCGCCTGCTGACCAGGCAACAGATAAATTTTCTTTCCATTTGCAACAGCAGTGTCCTTCCGTCGACCGATCATGACCCTGCCCGTATGCAACACTACTTCGATATGATCGGCGTCCGGCCATGCAGTCACAGTAAAGGATGTACCCAGGGCTACGGTGGAAAGATCACGACTGTACACGGTAAAAGGGCGGCTCCTGTCTTTCGCCGCCTCAAAAAAGGCCTTGCCGGAGAGATAGACCTTTCTGTCCTTTGTCCCAAAAGAAGGCCAGTAGCTCAGTTCGCTGTTGGGATATAATCTTACCACCGAACCATCTTTCAGACTGATCTCGCGTACAGCTGAGGTTGAATTGCCGATCCTTACGATATTGTCTGAAACGATTACCACGGCCGGGCTCGCCTTTTTCGTCACGCCCGTTGAAGGATGAAATAGTAAGAACCTGAATGAGATCAACATCACCCCTGCTGCAGCAGCCCATTTCCCTATCATCAGTATCTTTCTCCCCATCATTCTCTCCGGACGTGCCGGTATAAAATGCTGACTGATATTGTTAAAAAGCTCCCGTTTAAAATTTTCACCCGTGGGTGAAGCAACTTCTGTAAAAAAGTCCTCTCCTTTTGACACCGCCTGTTCATACCATGCATCGTACTCCGCTCTCTCCGCAGGTGTCGCGCTGTCGTCCAGGTATTTCTCCAACAGGTATTGCAGCCTCTCCTTTGTCATCCGGAAATATTTTATCTACTTTATCACATAAATGAGAGACTACCCCCACTACACAGAAAAAAAATCTTGTTCACGCAGAAATAATATTCGTCTGTCCGGCGCATCGATATATTTGCGAAAAATCTTTATCTATAAAAGGCTCTGCGAAATATACCATTGAACAGTTGTGGCAACAGACGCAGCATGGAGATCATCGATCTTTCCGTCTATTATACGAAAGGACCATCGTTCCTCTTACCAATCGGGTCTACCGTATCTTAGGCGATGCCGATCTTACCAAGGACATCCTCCAGGAAGTATTTATCAGCCTCTATCAGAAAAGAACCGAATTACCCGCTGACCTGAACGTGATGGGTTATTTGCAGAATGCGGTGAAATACAAAATATCCAACACACTGCGAGACAGGCTATCCAGGGCCGGCCATGAGGAAGAGCTCTCAAAAAGATATTTATCTATCCAGGCCGATCATGGCCATGCCTATGAGAAAAAAGAGCTTGGCAGGCGCATTGGCGCCAGGCTGGCGACCCTTCCCGAGAAATGCAGACAAGCTTTTATGCTTAGTCATTTCGGGGATCTTTCCTATAAGGCTGTAGCCCACGAAATGGGGATCTCAGTCAAGACGGTGGAAAAACATGTAAGTAAAGCACTGCGGGTCTTGCGTAAAGAATTAGATAACGCCAACTACAATTGATCACTCATCTTCCCGGCGACGCCGGGTTCTCCTGCACATTAAAAACAAACCCTACCCCATAGACATTGTCGATGCTGATAAACCTTGATATGCTGAGATGTTTTCTCAAACGCGAGATGAACACATCCAGGCTGCGGCCCAGAAAATAATCGTTCTCGCCCCAAAGCTGGGTTAATATCTCTTCCCGCCGGAGGACGCGATTCTCATTCCGGAAAAGATAGTCCAACAGTTCGGATTCCCTGGGCGTAAGCACGATCTCTTTTTGCCTGCCGATCTGCAGCCGTAGCGTATCCTTATAGAATTGTATATCGCCCCGGATGATGGGGGTACGGCTGACGAGGGCGGCCACGGGCGCCCGCCGGATGATGTTCCTGATACGCAGTACCAGTTCATCCACGTCAAAAGGCTTGGTGATATAGTCGTCGGCGCCCAGCTTTAGTCCATGCAGCCTGTCGGCTTTTTCATTACGGGCCGTCAGGAATAGAAAGGCGATATCATACCCCAGTCCCACTATTTTTTCCGCCAGTTGGAACCCATCCATTTCAGGCATGGATACGTCGATAAGGATGATGTTATAGCGCCTTGGGTCTTTTTTTATTTGTTCATAGGCCAGCTTGCCATTCTGCAGCCAGTCTACTTCAAATTCGGATATTTCCAGGTACTGTTTTACCACGTTACCCAGATCGACCTCATCTTCTACCAGAAGCACTCTTGTTTTCATATTTTATAATGGTATACTAATAATAAATGTGCTGCCCTCTCCTTCCAGGGAATGAACGTCTATTTTCCACCCGTGTGCGTCGACGGCCTGTTTTACGTAAAATAATCCAAGCCCCAGTCCCTTCACCTGTCCATTATTGTTCTTCATATCCCTGTAAAACTTCTCAAATGCATGTTTGCGTATCTCCGGGGGCATACCGATGCCATTATCCCGGATGGTAATGCTCAGCCCTTTCCGATCTTCCGCCGTAGTAACGGTGATCTCCTTACTATCTCTGTTGTTGTATTTGATGGCGTTGTCAAAGATATACAGAAAGATGGTGGTGAACCAAAACTTGTCGAGCAAGGTGCTATCTCTGACGGCATGCTTATGGAGGTTAAAGCTTGCATTGGCGCCCGAAAGCTTGAGTCTGTAATCCAGGAGGATCTCTTCCAGCAGGCCATGGACGGAATGTTCTTCTTTTTTCAGCGGTATCTTATTCATGGTGGTGATCTCCAGCACCTGGCTGATCAACGCCCGCAGCCTTTCCGACTGCCGTTGCACCACTTCCGTCAACGGTCTGATGCTATCCTTATTGGAGATGATCTTTTCATTCTGCATAGTCTTGTTGGCGACGATGATGGCAGCCAGAGGCGTATGAAATTCATGGGTGATGCTGTTGATAAAGTCGGATTTCATTTCAGAAAGCTTCTTCTGTCTGAGCCAGTTGCGAAAAGTGATAAAAAACAGCAATACTACAGAGGCGATAGACAGCAGAGACAGCAAAAAAGTGGGCATCATCAGCCTGAGTACGGTGAGACGTCTGTTAAGGATGTCCACATGCAGACTGAAGCTGATGCCATAGGAATGGTCCATGAGACTGGTGACGCTGAAAAAGCTGGCGGTGTTGCGGCTGGTGATATCCTGCAAGGTACCTCCTATCCGGATGCCGCTGGACGTCTGTATGGCGGGGTCGATATGCGCATACCGCTCCCGTTTGTTATAAAGACCGACATATTTGTTGCTCTCAAAGGCGATGTCGATGGATTCGATCAGCAGCGCATATTCCAGCCGTCTGTCGATGTTGTGTTTTTTTATGATGTTCCTAAGCAGGCTGTCGATGTTGTTTGCTTTCCGCAGCTCCCGGAAAGCGCTGTCACAAACCTTCTGTTTTAACAACGAAAAGGCTGCCGTGTCTTCTCCATGCAGAAGTTCCAGCCGGGACATGCTCCTGTTGATAAATTCATCCAGTATCTTCTGCCCGCCCGGCATGACCTTGTCGTTGCGTATGGCTGCCGAATAATCCGTGTTGATGGCGCCCAGCTCGGCCAGGTAATAGTGGTCGTTCTTTAGCTCGTAGGTATTGTAAAGCAGGAAGAACTGTACGGAAGAGAGTATCAGCAGACTGACGATAGCGACGATCTTATGTGCAGTAGTAGAATATTTCACCATTAGCAGTTTTAGCAAACATCCGCACGTTTAATATTCGTTAACAATCCATTTAATGTCCATTGACAACATGCCGAATGTCCCGTAAATATCTTTATTTCGCCCAAAAATAAATTCCAAAGCATGAAGAAATTCTTTTTATTCCTGACGATTGCTGCCGGCTTCATGGGCACAGCCAGGCCGCAAATGGTAACAAAGGTCACTGATCCCGTGGATTATGTCAATCCACTGATGGGCACCCAGTCCACAGGCGGCCTCTCCAATGGTAACACCTATCCATCCATCGCTCTTCCCTGGGGTATGAATTTCTGGACACCCCAGACAGGCAATATGGGCGATGGCTGGCAGTATACCTACACCGCCGAAAAGATAAAGGGTTTCAAACAGACGCATCAACCTTCACCCTGGATGAACGACTACGGTGAATTCTCCATCATGCCGGTGACCGGCGGGCTTCGTTTTACCGAGAATGACAGGCAGTCATGGTTCTCCCATAAAGCGGAGGTCGTCAAGCCGTATTATTACAGCGTCTATCTGGCGGATTACGACGTCACCACCGAGATAGCGCCTACAGAACGTGCGGCTGCCTTCAGGTTCACCTTTTCAAAGACGGATAGCGCCTTTGTAGTGGTCGACGCTTATGATAAAGGCTCCTATATAAAGGTGATCCCTTCTGAAAATAAGATAGTGGGTTATTCCACACGCAACAGCGGCGGTGTGGCAAAGAACTTTAAGAACTACTTCGTCATCGTCTTTGACAAACCCTTTCTCAGTCAGTCGACCTGGTCGGGCAAGGAGCTAAAGACCGATTCTCTCGAACTGCAGAACAAGCACGTGGGCGCCATCGTCCGATTTAGCGCGCCCGCACGAGGTTCTGTCGTCAATGCCCGGGTGTCCTCCTCCTTTATCAGTATCGAGCAGGCTGAACAGAACCTGAAGGAGACGGATAATGCCACCCTGGAATCCATCGCCGCCAAAGGCCGTGACATCTGGAATAAGACCCTCAGCCACATCCTGGTGGAAGGGGGCACCATCGACCAGGTACGTACTTTTTACTCCTGTCTCTACAGGATGCTGTTCTTCCCTTTAAAACTCTATGAAAAGGATGCCGCCGGAAAGATCATCCATTACAGCCCGTACAGCGGCAAGGTAGAAGCCGGCTATCTATTCGCCGGAACGGGTTTTTGGGATACTTTTCGGGCCCTGTATCCCTTTCTGAACCTGGTCTACCCCTCTATCAACAAGGAGATGCAGGAAGGACTGATCAACGATTATAAGGAAGGCGGCTGGCTGCCGGAATGGTCCAGTCCGGGTTATCGCAGCGTTATGGTGGGTAACAACTCCGCGTCGGTGGTGGCGGATGCCTGGCTGAAGGGGCTCAGGGGATATGATATCCATACGTTGTATGAGGCGCTGTTGAAAGATGCAAATAATGAGGGCCCCATTCCGGCGGTAGGCCGCGATGGAGTGGCTTACTACAATAAGCTGGGCTATGTGCCTTACGATGTAAAGATCAATGAGAATGCCGCCCGGACGTTGGAGTACGCCTATGACGATTTCACTATTTATAAATTGGGTAAGGCGCTGGGCCGTCCTGCCGAAGAGCTAAAGCTCTATGCACAGCGCTGTCAGAACTACAAGAACCTCTTCGATCCCGAACACAAGCTCATGCGGGGAAAGAACCAGGACGGCACCTTCCAGTCGCCTTTTAATCCATTCAAATGGGGGGATGCGTTCACCGAAGGGAACAGCTGGCATTACAGCTGGAGTGTTTTCCATGATATACAGGGTCTGATAGATCTCATGGGGGGTAAAAAGACCTTTGTACAGATGCTGGACTCCGTCTTTATCATGCCGCCTGTCTTTGACGACAGCTATTATGGCGGTGTGATCCACGAGATCAGGGAAATGCAGATCGCAGGTATGGGCCAGTATGCGCATGGCAATCAGCCCATTCAGCACATGATCTATCTCTATAACTATGCAGGTGAGCCCTGGAAAGCGCAATACTGGGTAAGAGAGGCCATGCGCAAGCTGTATAAGCCCACCCCCGACGGCTATTGCGGCGACGAGGACAATGGGCAGACCTCTGCCTGGTATGTATTCTCAGCCCTGGGCTTTTATTCCGTCTGTCCTGGTACGGATCAGTACGTCATGGGTACGCCGCTCTTTAAAAAAGCCACTATCCGGCTGGAGAACGGGAAGACCTTTGTCATCAACGCACCTGCCAGCAGCGAAAAGAACCTGTACATCCAAAGTGCCGGCCTGAACGGTCAGCCCTATGGAAAAAATTGGGTTTCTCATTTCGACATCCAGAAAGGAGGGGAGCTCAATCTGACCCTGGGCGCCGCGCCCAACCAACAGCGGGGGACGGAGCAAGGAGCTTATCCTTACTCGTTCTCTACCGATAAAGATAAACCGTAAATAAAAAATGAAGATCCTCACCGTCCAAACGATTGCAATTTTCCTGTTGACATTTGCTTCCATACGTGGAATGGCCCAGCATCGGGATCATCATACACCATCCCGGGTACTGACAGGCGACTCCCTGGTTTCGGGAGGATACCGCCTTATTTTTGCCAGCAATGACGCGGGTCTGGACCCATCGACACGCCAGCACCTGATCGATGTTTTTTTCACCGTCTATCCGCAAGAGGTGGCACGGTTCAACAAAAACTCGCTCACAAAGGTGACCTTCTTTGTAGATACGGCCTACAAAGGCGTGGCAGAGACAGGCAATGGTGTGGCCCGCTTCAATCCTCTCTGGCTGAAAAAGTACCCGCAGGACGTCGATGTGGTGACGCATGAAGTAATGCATGTGGTACAGGATTATAAAAATTACAACCCGGGATGGCTCACGGAAGGGATTGCCGATTATGTACGTTACGTATATGGCGTGAATAACAAAGGCGGCGGATGGACCTTGCCGGATCTCAAGCCGGGGCAGAGTTATCAGAATGCTTATCGCGTGACGGCCAGGTTCCTCCTGTGGATTGAAAAGAACAAATACAATAAGATCGTCGACGATATGGACAAGGCCATGCGGGATGGGACATATTCGCCTGAGCTGTGGAAAAAGCTGACGGGTAAGACGGTGGATGAGCTATGGGGCGAGTATACAAAAGATCCGGCGCTGGAGCTGACGTATAAATGATCTATCTTCACTGGCCCGTTGCCCGGTCGCAGCGGGCCTTTTTAATACCTTCTATGCGTATAAAGTTTTTAAACTTAGCTGTCCTGATCTTTCTTTCGACTGTATCCCACGCCCAGGTGTCTTACTCCAACCCCGGTGGTCTGCACGCGCTACAGCAGCAATTCGTGGACCTGCGCTTCGGCATGTTCATACACTTCAATATTCCTACGTTCGCCAACGCGGATTGGCCTGATCCGGACCTTCCGGCTACCGTGTTCAACCCCGCCAGGCTGGATTGCAATCAATGGGCCCGGGCCGCCAGGGCCGCCCATATGTCCTATGGCTGTCTGACAACCAAACATCACAGCGGATTTTGCATATGGGACACGAAGACGACAGATTACAATGTAATGCATAGCCCCTTCAAAAGAGATGTGGTCAGGGAATATGTAAATGCCTTTCACGCACAGGGGCTAAAAGTCCTTTTGTATTACTCCATCCTCGATACCCATCATAAACTACGCCCCGGCTTTATTACCCGTCAGCATATCGAAATGATCAAGGCGCAGCTGACGGAGTTGCTGACCAATTATGGTGAGATCACCGCCCTCATCATTGACGGATGGGACGCCCCCTGGTCCCGTATATCGTATGATGATGTCCCTTTCGAAGAGATCTACACCCTGGTGAAGTCCATCCAGCCCAATTGTCTGCTGATGGACCTGAACTCCGCCAAATATCCGTCGGAAGCATTGTTCTATACAGATATCAAATCCTATGAGCAAGGGGCGGGACAGCACATCGCCAGGGAAGGCAATCGGTTGCCGGCCTTATCCTGTCTGCCGCTGAATTCCGCCTGGTTCTGGAAGACGGATTTCCCCACCAGCCCTGTAAAGGACCCTAAAATGCTGGTGAACGATAATATCATTCCCTATAACAAGATCTACGACAACTTTATCCTGAACGTAGCGCCCAACCGCGATGGCCTTATTGACGACAATGCGCTGGCAGCGCTTGCGGAGATAGGTAAGATGTGGAAGAATGAGGGTCCCGTGGCGACGCTTCCGCCTGTAGAGGCGCCGATCATTTCTTCCAACCTTGCCAAACGTCAGCAGACGGAATCCTCCTGGAGTGATGATATGTGGATCATGGATTTTGCCACAGACGATAATTTCAATACTTCCTGGCAATCCAGCCCCATGGTAAAGGCGCCCTGGTTCCAGGTGTCCTTTGACAAGGATAAAGCCTTCAATACAGTGGTCATCACGGAGGATAAGCCCAACATCAGCCGCTATCGCCTGGAGTATTGGCAGAATGGGAGTTGGAAGCCTTTGTTTGAGGGTGAGAACAAGGGGCGGATAAAAATCCACCGGTTCGATCGCAAATGGGGTGGGAAGGTGAGGATCTCTATCGAGTCCTCCGATACCCCGCCGGCAATAGCCGAGTTCGGAGTGTATGATGAGCGAAGGTAGATCGTGGCCCGTTTTGGTTACAGCTGTTTTAGTCTCTGCAGTCTGGCTTCTTCCACCCTATGAATAAAATCTTCTATCTGCTCATCCCCCATCTGGTCGACAAAAAAGCTGAGTGTGCTGCCCCCTTTGGAATAAAAGGTCACCTGGTGTCCCCGGGTACTGAGCCAGAGGCTGAGGAAGATGCCGCCCAGGATAAACCCTCCGTATATGGAGGCGATATTTTCCCGGTTGGTCGAGCTGGCAGCGCCCCAAAAAAATGAGAGAATGGCCAGCATGAGATAATAGGTATTGCTTCTATAGACATTATGAATGGAGCAGATATCTTCCAGGAAAATGGTGACCTGGTAGTTCCTGCCATATTTCCTGCTGGTCATATGAAGACGCAGATTGGTCAGAATGATCTTGTCATCGTTGGATCTTACTAATACCGTTTCATTGGATAGAAGGTGCATGCAGGTCCTCTTTACCTCAAATATCCGAAAATGTCCGGAAAATGGCCAAATGGCCTTCAATGGATATACCCAGCCAGATCCAGGTTAGCGCGGTTAACGCCATTTTCCATATCCTGGTATTGAATACGCAGCAGGGGCTTATTACCCGGCCCGTGTATCCCCAGGTCTATCTCCACCACCCGGGCTGTGAGCTGGCCTGCCTGTAAGGTCTTTCCCGCATCGGTCTTTTCCGATCGCCAGGTGTAGCCATCGGACAATCCGTAGGCGGTGGCGGCAGCTGAGGTGTTGATCCCCGGAACAAAGGGGATGGTGTCTCCTGCGAATATCAGCTCGTTTTTATCGATGTAGAATTCCAGATAGTCCAGAATACGGCCATCCCCCTCTCCTTTAAAGCTTATTTTTCCATTCTCGCGAAGAATAGTGATCTTTTGGGTATCCACCACTTTTAAGGCGGGATGGACCTTGTCCATGTTCCTTATCCTCCCGTACTCTTCCCGGGTGATCCCGAACCGTTCATCGTAAGGCAATGACTGTCCTGCAGGGACATGCGCGGCATATTGTTTAAACCAATCCTGATTGGCGGCAAGGCTATTGTTAAACCTCAAAAGTATATCACGGATGTCGGCCGGAAAGTCGAATTCAGCTATTTCGAACTGACAGGCGCTGTCATGGAATATGGAATCGATGAACTTAAAGGCTTCCTTCCGGGATTGCCCAAAGGAGGAATAGCCGGCCAGCAACAGTATAAGGATACAAAACTTCTTCATTATTAAGCAAGATTACGTATTTTTGCGCACTAGACCAGCCGGCCCTGACAGGCCGCCTTTTGCCTGATAGTATAATGGTAGTACGTCAGATTCTGGCTCTGATAGTCAAGGTTCGAGTCCTTGTCAGGCAACTCCCCCAAAAAACTTCCCGTCTGTTGTAATAGACAATTGATCTATTTTTATTCACCCCACTAACGTTGATTTACCTATGGAAGCGGATTATTCCTTTCTTCTGAAGCAGCTCCCAACAGCCGGCATCTGCCTGTTGCTTTTTGCCCTTGGCTATTGGCTGGGGACGCGGAAAAGTAAAAAGCTCCTTAAACAAATGGCCAAGATGGAAAAAAAGATCATGGATCTGAATACTGAGCTGTTGTATGGAACATCCAAAAAATAGCCCCCGGAACCACCGGGGGCCGCTAAACTAATGAGCGCCGGACTGCGGCGCCCGTTATCCAAATATTTTACATGGGACGGAACACCATTTTTGTGCTCTGTACGGGCAGTCCGTCAATGATCAGTGAACATATATATACCCCTGCCGGCATCAGGAACCCATGATTGAACAACACCTCGTTAGACCCTTTCTTTAAAGGCACCTTTACCCGGCTGATAAGACGGCCGTTGATGGAGTTGATATTGAGCCAGGTCCTGTCGACAAACAGGTTCGTACCGGATTGTATGGTGATCAACGTCGATTCGTCAAAAGGGTTGGGTTTGTTGGGCATTAGCTGTATTCCATAATAGCCGGGGTCGGGAACAGGAGGTTTGGTCGAGTCAGGCGCCAGGTACAAAGGCACCAGGTCGGTCGATAGCTTATATTCCGTAGAGAACTGGCTTTCCGTGTTGTTGGCGTCCACTGCCGCTGCGCTGAGATAAAAGATGGTAGAGGTGCCATAGGGCACCCGTACAGTATCCACGGTTTTCCCCGTAATAGTATATACAGTATCCCAATCATTCGTGGCGGAACGGACAGCTACCCGGTAAGCAGGAGCGCCGACAGGTGTGAATTGTACCCTGAAGCGATTGGCGGTGATGATGGCAGACTGGACAGTGATGGTATCGGGTCCCAGTCCCACCATGGCCATTGAGTTCCCATTGATCAACACATTTCTTGCCAGATAATTCAGGTTGATATATAAAGAGTCCTCTATACCGTCGCCATTCTTGTCCCGGCCAAGGCTGTCCCTTATACTGTGTTGTCTGTCCAGATAGGGTGTAACGCTGCCGCCATCTCCGTCCTCATAGGCTTGTGTGAGGCGGACGGCAGTATAGTTGATGGCGGAAAAAGGCTGGTGATCCCCTCCTCTGCCCGCGCGGTCCTCATTCTGCATGACCTGGATATTCATAGGGACGGTGACAAGGCTGCTCAGTTGTTCTTTATACTCCAGTTTTACATAACGCGCCCACTGTTTGTGGGGGGAATTAAAACTGCCCAATGAGAATATACGCAAATCAGTACTGTCAAGGGCGCCATAGCCGGGGCATCCCGGGCCTGAAGCCGTATATCCGCAGAAGATACCGCCGGATACGTCGTTGTTATTGACAGCCTTGATAGGGACGTTCATACTGTCCAGATAGCCCGCCAGGGCCACCGCCCCTATCTTCCCCTGCTCCTCTCCCGTGTTGACGGAGAACAGGATCGTGTTTCTGAAGGTATACTTGCTCATTACCCGGGCTAGTTCTAACACCAGGGCTGTGCCGGTAGCGTTGTCCCCGATACCAAAGGCGTTACCCGTGACATCACAGTTGTCATCATTGCGACTGTCTATATGCCCTTCTACGACAATAATTGCCTTATTGGTTGTCTGGCTGCCCGGCAATACGGCCATAATATTACTGTGCTTTTTGATGGGTGACGAACAGCTGTTGTAAGCAAACTGTAAATAAGACACCTGCAGCCTGTTGTCAGCCGCGGCACTGTATTGTTTGAACTTGGAAAAGACCCAGCGGCGGGCGGCGCCGATGCCTCTTGTCGTAGAACTTGTGTCGGAGAATGTATTCCTGTTCTGAAAGCTTCTCAGCTTGAACAGGGTGGCTTTTAGCGAATCCACCGATATATCGTTGAGTAATCCGGTAGAAATAACATTCGGGTCCGTAATGACGATAGACGCGGGATAAGAGGACGGCAAGTACGCCCCTTTCAGGATATTTGCCACGACAGGATTGGATGCCGATGGCCCTGTCTGGGCAAATAGATTCCCTGCCTGCCAGAGCAGGAGAAAAATTACTGCGCGGGTTTTCATACAAGACGGATTTTGGTTAATGACCTCCTCCCCTCTCTCACCGCCGATTGAAAGCCTTTCTTACAAATGTTTGATCCGCTAATACGATCTGCACAAAATACACTGATACAGGCAAGCCCGACAGGTTTGACAGCGTGAGGGTATTCACCCCTTTGATGCCGGCGAAGTCTGCAAGCCGCAAAAGCGAGCCCTTGCTGTCCAGCAGCCGGATGAGGACCTTCTCCGGTGCGGCCAGGTTCAACTGTACAGTGATAGCATCCCGGAAAGGATTTGGCGCAAGTTCTACCACGGAACTGACACCCGTGGTATTGATCGCAACGATGCTGCTGTACGAAGCTCCTCCGGAAAGGTCTGTCACTTCAATCCTGTAATAGTTGATCACACCCGGGGCGGGTTGATGATCTAAAAATGTATGGTTGCCTGTAGCGCCCGTGGTACCGCCGTCGACACGTCCGATGTTCTCGTATTTCACGCCATCGACGGAGCGCTGGATAATAAAGTAAGCGCCATTGGTTTCGTTCAACCCGGTCCAATTGAGGATATTGCCATCGTCACCCGCCCGGCCTGTGAATGTCCCCAAGGTAGTCGCCAGCACTGACGACATGTCGATGGTATAGACCGCGGGCGAAGGGTCCTGTTTGCCCGCGGCATCCACGTACGCATAATAGAAGGATATGCTGGTGACCGTGATAGATATAAATTTCATTGTCAGCTTGGACGGATCATAATTGGGAATGGTCGTATTGTTAGTGACCAATACCCCATTGTAGTACAGCTGCTCATTGGAAGGCACCTGTGTGATCACCACCGTCTTGCCGCTGCCCAGGGCGCCGTCCTCGGGGTCGGATCCTTTTAGCATACCGGGGCTGGCGATAGTGCCCGCGCCATTAAGGGTGATGGAGCTGTTCCATATGGGGACGGCAATCGTATAATGCTGATCGACGGAATTGGGCAGCTGTTCAATACCAAAGTCGATGCCCGTAATATCCACGTCCACAGAATTAAAACTATGGTTCAAAGGAGAGGTATTTATCCATGTGGTAGGGATATTGCCTGTCGGAGCGTTGCCCCCGACGACCCCTGCCGTGGTGGAGATCACCACCTGCATATTTGATGCATTGATCGGACAGTTGGGTAATGTATATTTACCGTTGGCGGCTACCGCCACCGTTGAAAGCACTTTTCCGGAAATTGGGTCGATCAGGCTGGCATAAAGGCTGTTGCCGGCATTTACACCCGGCTCGCTATTGGTCTGGATATTGGTAAAGGTGCCGGCAGCGCTTCCGTCGGCATCGTCCCATACCGTACCTGATACGGAGATGCAGGCCAGCTTGAGGGTCTGGGTGGTCTTTAGCTCGACGCCCCAGGCCCAGGTATTGATAAGACGGGCATTCCCGAAGTCATTCGTCTGGTCGTTATCCGTACTATTGCCCGCGACGTCGGGGGCGGGTATAACCATGCCGGGGTTACCATCTCCGCTCCAGGCATGACCCGGGGCTTTCTGTCCCACGATGGAATTGTTGATCCCGGCGCCCGTGGTATTGTAATTATTTGGCATTTGGGGAGGCACGGTGCTCCCATCGACATTATACAGTTGGGTGTCATCCCAGTACAAAGTGGTGTTATACGCCAGCTGTGGAAGGACGCCATCGACGCTAAAGCCATAGATGTTTAGCTCCACATCATAAAAAGGTATATTGATACGGCCTTTCCGGAAAGAAAAAGTAATGGGGAAGGAGGTATTGGAAGGCACTGAATTCCCCAAATTATCCTTGCCATCCCAGACATAGGTAATGATACCCGGCGCCTGGTTGATCAGTTCTATGAACCGGTCGGCGGAGTTCGCCTGGTAGCCGGAAACCCCATTGAGGTCCATCAACATATAATAGTCCCCTGCCTGTGGCGCATAAAAACGGATGTTATATGGTCCGGGTGGACATCCCGATATCGTCGGCGACACCAGTTGGGGAGGGTTCGGCAGGGCGCTGACATGCCAGATGTTCGTATCGGGTCTGTTAAGAAATACGGGATATCCGCCTCTCAGGTAAGTGGTATCAAACGTCGGCAGTACGATGGACTTACGGTCCACCAGCCAGTTACCATTGTCCTTTACGCCAAAATTGTTAAATGCCACGAGGTAGGACAAGGGCTCAAAGCCCGTGGCGGGAAAATACACTTTTGCGATGACGGAGTCGGGAGTATAGGTAAAGAACTGAGCGTTGGTAGGGTCCTGCGGTTCCTGGTAGTCATGGTTACCGGGAGAATATACTGAAAAAGCCCAGTCGTTACAATGGACACGGCCGGGATATCTCACGGCAGCAGCACCAGTGCCGGATGCCACCGTTAAGTCAAAATACTTTGACAACATGGACTCGGCTATATTATGGGTAACGCCTCCGTCGGAGCTACGATAAAAAGTGACATAATAGTCCCCATTCATGGTAGGTGTAAAGTTCAGCGGATTGTATCCCGCCGCCGGAAAACCTCCAATCTTGGCGCCGGCCAGGGGGCCTGCGACACTGTTCCAGGTGCTGATAAAGCCATTCCCCGAAGCGGGAAGGCGTATCGTCGTATCCAGGTTGCCGCTGGGGTCAAAGATCCTCATATAGACATCAGTATAAGGGACAATGTTAGTGCCTGCAGGTCCCAATGTCTCCCAGTTAAAGCCGTAATAAAGGACCTCCTTGGTAAAGTCTTTTATACGAATGTAGATACGCTGGTCGACGGAAGCCTTGTAATGACTGCCTACATTTCCAAGAGGGAAGCTAGTGGAGGTGGAAACGATAAGCCCTGTACCATTGGTCGAGTTGGGCATTACCTCCTTGGTGCCTTCCGCATGTATAGCTTGCGCACCCAGGAGCAGCAACAACGGGAGTACGAGTGCGTAAAAAAGTTTCATAAGTATGGATTAAGGTACAGATCCCAAAAATCTTTCCCGGTCATATCACCCGGACATTAAAGGGATCAATAAAATTCAGTCCGAAAACTATACAATATCCGTTATTCGTCAAAACCGGTAAATCCTGTTTTATAAGAAACATTCCGTTAAAGACAGACCAGAAGGCTCTTGTATTTGTAAAGCATATATTTATACATGGTACAATTTTTACTTTCAACGTAGATTTACGAATAAGAAGTTTTCCACATTCAAAGTAACCTATAAGGCTTCTGTAAAGGCTTACCCTGAGACATAAGCCCCCGAAAAATTCCCAATTTGGAGTATTGTCTGCGAGCTCCCTAATACCTACCTTTCCTATATAAACAAAACAATATATGAAGTCCCTTTTATTAGCTCTTCTCAGCCTGACAAGTTTCTACGCTCACTCCCAGGATTGTGCGCATTATCTTTTTCTTCAAAAGAACAAGACCATCGAGATGACGATCTACAATAAAAAGGGGGAGGTCAGCGCAAAACAGGTTTACCAGGTGTCGGATGTATCCTCCGGCGGGGGTGTCACAAAGGGAAGCCTGTCCACGGAGATGTTCGACAAAAATGGCAAGTCGATGGCCAAGGCCAGCAGCACTGTACAATGCAATGGCGGGGTCATGATGGTCAGTATGAAGATGATGCTTCCTCAGCAACAGACGGAGCAAATCAAGATGGAGGCGAAGGCCGAGACGGACAATATGTTCCTGGAATATCCCGGAAAACTTTCTGTCGGAGATGCCCTGAAAGATGGGAATATGACAATGGAAATGAATACCAGCGGAATACCCAGTAAGACAACCATCGTCATCAGCGACCGGAAAGTAGAGGGGCAGGAGAGTGTGACGACGCCGGCAGGCACCTGGGATTGTTATAAGATCACTTATAAAGGCAAGATGACGACCAAAATGGGACCGATACCTATTAATACCAACCTGGATGGAACAGAATGGTTCGTCCCTGGCTTTGGCATTGTAAAGACGGAGAGCAAACACGGGAGCACAGTGATCACATCCATCAAATAAGCCTGCCGATACAGGCGGCGAGTCCTTTGCGCCAATCCGGCACTTCAACGCCGTATGTCTTTTTGATAAGCGTTTTATCCAATAAGGAATAATGAGGCCTTTTTGCAGGCGTGGGATATTGTTCCGTGGAGATGGGGTTTACGGGACAATTGCTGCCGATGAGCTCCCTGATCGCCAGAGCAAACTCATACCAGCTGATCTGTCCTTCATTGCTATAATGATAGGTACCCGGAACCCAGCGGGCAGCGGTGACGATATGTAAAATGGCTTGCGCAAGATCGGCGGCATACGTGGGGGAACCTATCTGATCATTGATAACGCTGATAGACGGCTTTTCCTTCATCAGCCGGATCATGGTCTTTACGAAATTCTGTCCGAATTCCGAATATACCCATGCCGTGCGGATGACCACCGTATCCGGGTTGTTCCCCAACGCCAGCTGTTCGCCTTTCAGCTTGGAAGCTCCGTATACATTGATCGGGCCCGTAGGATCGTTCTCTTTTAAAGGTGTAGCGGAATCACCGGGAAATACATAGTCCGTGGAAATATGGATCATCCGTGCTCCAATTTCCTTACAGGCTACTGCCATGGCTCCTATCGCTTCTCCATTAATAACAAATGCCAGCTCAGGCTCACTTTCCGCCTTATCCACCGCCGTGTAAGCGCCACAGCTGATACACCAGCGGGGACGTTCCTCCAGTACGACAGACCGCACCTTCTCCGGCTCGTCCAACGGCATCTCGTCCTTATCGACGAATACGAACTCGAATTGGGGGTAGTTCTTGCTGGCTGCCCGCAGTTCGCTGCCCAACTGGCCGCCGGCTCCGGTGATAAGTATTTTTTCTTTTGCCATGGGATGCCTTAGAATTTAAAATTATTCCTGCACTCCGAAAATACAGGCAGGTCCAGATCTTTAGATGATACAATGGCCTTATCCAACGGCAGCTGCCAATCTATCTTCAGCTGCGGGTCGTCAAAGCGGATGCCGCCTTCACTAGCCTTGTCGTATAATCCGTCACATTTATAAGAGACTTCGGCAGTGTCGCTCAATACGGAAAAACCATGTGCAAATCCGTGGGGGATGAGCAATTGCCGCCGGTTGTCCGCAGACAATTCAACACTTACATATTGACCAAATGTAGGCGAGCCCTGACGGATATCCACGGCAACATCCAGTACCCTTCCCTGCAATACTCTGACAAGCTTGGTCTGAGCGTGCGGGTCCAATTGATAATGCAGACCGCGTATCACCCCGAATTTCGAAAAGGATTGGTTGTCCTGGACAAAGCGGTTGGTTACCCCTTGTTTATGAAAGGTCTGTTCATTGTATGTTTCAAAGAAATACCCTCTCTCGTCCTTATAAACAGTGGGCTCAAAGATCAATACCCCTTCGATACCGGTGGTTACAAACGGCATATTTATCGTTTATTATATTGTTCGTTGTAATATTTCTGATAATCTCCGGAAGTAACCTCCTTTACCCAATCCTGGTTTTGCAGGTACCAGTCCACCGTCTTTTCCAGTCCTTCTTCGAATTGCAGCGAAGGTTTCCAGCCCAGCTCTTTGTTAAGCTTTGTGGCGTCGATGGCATAGCGCAAGTCATGACCCGGGCGGTCTTTTACATAGGTGATCAGTTTAGCGGACTCGCCGGCAGGCCTGTTCAACTTCTTATCCATGATACGGCAGAGAAGGTTGACGATGTCGATATTCTTCCATTCGTTAAACCCGCCGATATTGTATTTCTCACCCGTCTTTCCGTTGTGGAAGATGGTATCGATGGCCCGGGCATGGTCGTCCACATAAAGCCAGTCACGGACATTCTCTCCCTTGCCGTATACGGGCAGCGGCTTGTTCGTGAGGATATTGTTGATCATCAGGGGAATGAGCTTCTCGGGAAAATGATTCGATCCGTAGTTATTGCTACAGTTGGAAAGTATGACAGGCAGACCATAAGTATGATGCCAGGCCATTACAAAATGGTCTGAAGAAGCTTTTGAGGCCGAATACGGACTACGGGGATCGTAAGGCGTTTCTTCCGTAAAGAAGCCTTCGTGCCCCAGTGAGCCATATACTTCGTCGGTGGATACATGATAAAACAATTTGCCCTCCAGCGAACCCTTCCATTTGGAGTATGCGACATTCAACAGATCAGCCGTACCCAGCACATTGGTCTTCACGAATGCCAATGGGTCCAGTATGCTGCGATCCACATGGCTCTCGGCCGCCAGATGAATGACGGCATCAAACCCATACGTATCGAACAGTTCCTGCATCCGTCCTCCATCCGTAATGTCCCCTTTCTCAAATTTATAATTAGCGGCAGACTCCACGTCCTTGAGATTTGCCAGATTGCCGGCATAGGTCAAGGCATCGAGGTTGACGATGAGGTATTGTGGGTATTTTTTTACAAATAATCTTACCACATGACTTCCGATGAACCCGGCCCCGCCGGTGATCATGATCTTTTTTGCGAAGTTGGCCATTATAAGCTCCAGTATTTTCTGTTTATAATCTTGTTCTTATAAATACCTCTCAGGTCGGCTATCAGTGCGCCTTCCCTGGTGATAGAGGTAAAATATGCATCGTCCAGACCTACATAAGGTGAATGGGGTACAGTAATGATCACTGCGTCATAGTTTCCGGCTCCTTCACGTACAAGTTTCAAGCCATATTCTTCACGCACCTCGGCATCCATAGCGTACGGGTCCTCTACGTCCACGGTAATATTAAAAGCTAACAACTCCTTTACAGTATCGACAATCTTGGAGTTGCGGATATCGCTCACATTCTCCTTAAATGTCACCCCTTTGACAAGGATCCTGGGTTCATTGGATATCCGTACAACATGTCTGATAAGTTTACGGGCCACGTATTTGGCCATATCGTCATTGATATAACGAGATGAGGAGATGATCTTGGATTCATATCCCAGCGCAGCGGCCTTGTAGGTGAGATAGTAAGGATCTACCCCGATACAGTGTCCGCCGACAAGTCCCGGGAAGAAGCGGAGGAAATTCCACTTTGTACCCGCGGCGGCGATCACGTCATAGGTATTGATGCCCATACGGTCAAAAATGAGGGACAGCTCATTCATCAGTCCAATGTTCAGGTCCCGCTGGGTATTCTCTACTATTTTACTGGCTTCGGCGACCTTGATGGAAGGAGCGCGATGCACTCCCGCGTCGACCACCAGTTCATAAGTTTTGGCTATTTGTTCCAGTGCGTCCTCATCATTGCCGGAGACTACCTTGACGATGGTCCGAAGGGTATTTTTCTTGTCACCCGGATTGATCCGCTCAGGTGAATAGCCGAGACAGAAGTCCTTACCCATTTTCAAACCGGAAACCTTTTCCAGGACAGGCAGACAGTCTTCTTCCGTACAGCCGGGATAGGTGGTGGATTCATAGACCACATAGTCGCCTGGTTTCAGTACTTTACCCACCGTATCGCTGGCGCCGAGCAGAGGTTTCAGGTCCGGCACATTATGTTTATCCACGGGTGTGGGGACTGCCACGATAAAAAAGCCGGCCTCTTTCAGCACGGTCAGGTCGTCCGTAAATACGATGTCCCTGTCTTTGAACTCTTCAGCCGCCACTTCCTTGGATGGATCGACCCCATTACGCATCATCCCGATCCGCTCACGGTTGATATCAAACCCTATAACGGATATTTTTTTTGCAAACTCCAGGGCGATGGGCAAACCCACATAGCCCAGACCGATGACGGCCAGTTTAGTATTCTTGCTTGTGAGTCGATCGTATACCTTTTGGTCTTGCATATTGCATTACGGATTTTTTATAAATTCCTTTGGCTGTTTGTTCCATTCTTCCGGGGGCAGGGATTTGAAATATTCGTAAGTGATCTTCAATCCATCCTTTCGTTGCACCTTGGGTTCCCATCCCAATATCTCCTTGGCTTTTGAAATATCCGGCCGGCGCTGTTTGGGGTCATCCACGGGCAGGGGTTTGTAGACTATTTTCTGTTTGGTGCCTGTAAGAGAAATGACCTCTTCCGCAAACTGTTTGAGCGTGATCTCGGAAGGGTTGCCGATGTTTACCGGGAGATGATAGTCGCTGAGCAGGAGGCGATAGATGCCTTCTACCAGGTCGTCCACATAACAGAAAGAACGGGTCTGGCTGCCGTCCCCGAATACCGTAAGGTCTTCGCCGCGGAGGGCCTGTCCGATAAACGCGGGGAGAGCCCTGCCGTCATTGAGCCTCATACGAGGCCCATAAGTATTGAAGATCCGGACAATACGGGTTTCCAGCCCATGGAAATTATGATAGGCCATGGTCATGGCTTCCTGAAAACGTTTGGCTTCATCGTACACGCCACGCGGGCCTACAGGGTTGACATTTCCCCAATACTCTTCCGGCTGCGGGTGAACGAGAGGGTCGCCGTATATTTCAGAGGTCGAGGCCACCAGTATCCTTGCCTTCTTTGATTTAGCCAGACCAAGACAGTTGTGGGTGCCTAAGGATCCCACCTTCAGGGTCTGTATAGGTATTTTCAGATAATCAATGGGGCTGGCGGGACTGGCAAAATGAAGGACATATGTCAATTCTCCCGGTACATGGATGAACTTACTGACATCGTGGTGATAGAACTCAAAACCCTCCAGTTTGAAAAGATGTTCTATGTTCTTCATATCACCCGTGATGAGATTGTCCATCCCGATTACATGATAGCCTTCTTTTATAAAGCGATCACATAGGTGGGAGCCCAAAAAACCGGCGGCGCCCGTGATAAGTACTCTTCCTTTGACCATTGATAGTTTGTTTAGGCGTTTTTTCCATTGGGATTGGCCGGCGCTCGTCCTACGCTTTCGTAGTAGAACCCTAATTCCCTGATAGCAGCGATATCAAAGAGGTTACGGCCGTCAAAGATCACCTTGTTCTTCAGACTGGTGACGATCTTTAGGAAGTTCGGCGTCCGGAACTCGTTCCATTCTGTGGCGATGATCAGGGCGTCGGCGCCTTCCAGGGCTTCGTACTGGCTTTCCGCATAGGAGATCTTGTCCCCCAATAACTGACGGACATTGTTCATGGCCTCGGGGTCGAATACGCTGACGGTAGCGCCTTCTTCGAGGAGAGAGTCGATCATATACAGTGCGGGAGCTTCCCGGATATCGTCGGTGTTGGGTTTGAAGGCCAGTCCCCAAAGCGCGAAATGTTTGCCTTTCAGTGTGCCGTTGTAGTATTTCTTTATCTTCGGCAGCAGGTGGAGCTTCTGCTTCTCATTCACGTCCATGACGGCATTGAGTATGCGAAAGTCATAGCTCACCTCCTGAGAGGATCTTACCAGCGCCTGTACATCTTTGGGGAAACAGCTGCCTCCATAGCCGATGCCGGGGAAGAGAAAGCGTTTGCCGATGCGTTCGTCGCTGCCGATGCCACGTCTGACCATGTCCACATCGGCGCCCAATCTTTCACACAACAGGGCTATCTCGTTCATAAAGGTGATCTTGGTGGCCAGGAAAGAATTGGCGGCGTACTTGGTCAGTTCCGCAGAACGCTCGTCCATATAAATGACGGGGTTGCCCTGACGGACAAATGGAGCATAAAGGTCGCCCATTACCTTACGCGCCCGCTCGGAAGAAGTCCCGATCACAACCCGGTCAGGCTTCATAAAGTCGTCTACGGCTACCCCTTCGCGAAGGAATTCAGGGTTGGATACTACGTCAAATTCCCCCTTATAGTTCTTTGCAATAGCGGCATGAACCTTTTCAGCCGTACCGACAGGGACTGTGCTCTTATCGACAATGACCTTATACTCCTTCAGGATCTTACCAAGGCTGTCGGAAACACCTAAGATATATTTCAGATCTGCGGAACCGTCTTCTCCCGGAGGAGTGGGTAATGCCAGGAAAATGATCTGGGCGTCTTTTATACCTTCCTCCAGACTGGTGGTGAACTTCAGCCTTTCTTCTTTCAAATTACGAAGGAAAAGCTTTTCCAGGCCAGGCTCATAGATAGTGATCTGGCCATTGGATAATTTTTTGACTTTACCCGCATCGATGTCCACACAGCAGACATCATTCCCGGTTTCGGCGAAACAGGTCCCTGTGACCAATCCTACATAACCAGTGCCTACAACAGCAATTTTCATAAAAGACTATTTTTAAAAATTTTTTAGGTTAAGGTTATCATTTACTTATCGATGTATTCCAGCACAGAGGAAGTAATGTATTGCAATTGCTCTTTATCTAATTCCGTATGCATGGGGAGAGAGATGACCCTTTCCGTCAGCCAATCCGTGACAGGCAGGGACCAATCGCCTCCGCCAAATGCTGCAAACATTTTCTGGCGATGGGCGGGTACGGGATAATAGATCATCGACGGGATATTCTTTCCAGCCAGGTATTCATTCAGCCCGTTGCGGTCGACCCCTTCGAGGATCAGCGTATACTGGTGAAAGACGTGATGGCTGTAAGACGCCTGATAGGGTGTCGTGATCTTCGGGTGTGATTTGAAGGCGGTGTCATATGCGTCGGCGGCACTACGTCTGGCGGCGATATAGGCATCCAGGTACTTTAGCTTTACATTCAACACGGCGGCCTGTATGGAATCCAGCCGGCTGTTACAGCCTACAAGATCGTGGTAATAACGCCGGCTTTGCCCGTGATTTGCAATCATTTTCAACCGGCTAGCTAACGTGTCATCATCTGTAAATATTGCTCCGCCGTCGCCATAGCAACCCAAATTTTTTGAAGGGAAGAAGGATGTGGTACCGATGGTACCGATGGACCCGGTCTTTTTGGTTGTACCGTCCTTAAAGGTGTAAGTGCTGCCAATGGCCTGGGCGTTGTCCTCTATCACGTACAGGTGATGTCTTTTCGCAATATCCATAATGGCCTCCATGGGGGTAGCCTGTCCGTACAGATGTACGGGTACGATGGCTTTTGTCCGGGGGGTAATAGCTTTTTCGATGGCAGCCGGGTCGATACAGAAGGTTTGGGGGTCTACTTCCACGAACACGGGCTTTAGCCTGAGCAAAGCCACTACCTCGGTAGTGGCTACATAGGTGAACGAGGGGGTGATCACTTCATCTCCCGGCTGCAGGTCAAGGGCCATCATGGCTATTTGAAGGGCGTCAGTGCCGTTGGCACACGGAATGACATGTTTGGACTTTGTGTATGCAGCCAGGGCAGCTGCAAAGTCGGTGACTGCCTTACCCTGTATAAAGGCGGCATTGTCTATTACATCCTGAATGGCCGAATCTACTTCCTTTTTTATCTTAACATACTGCTGTTTCAGGTCCACCATTTGGATCGGCCGTATACTCATATCTATATTATGTTATATGGTTTAAACGGGCACAAACCTACTGCAAAATTGTGGTTTAACCAATGCCACATAGTGGTAGGTCATCCGACATAAGGCGGAGATTTATAAATTGTTATCTTCGTGCGAGTGAGTATTATCTTCTATCATGTTTTTCTCTGGGCCTACCGGATGGGTATCGGGCTGATAGCCCCCTGGAACAGGAAGGCAAAGAGCTGGCTGGAGGGCCGAAAAGGCCTCTTTGAGAGGATCCAGACCGAACTGGGTGGGATTGTTCCGGGAGGCACTCCGGCCGCCGCCCAAAGCATCCCCACCATCTGGATGCATTGCTCATCCCTGGGAGAGTTCGAACAGGGCCGCCCGGTGATAGAACGTCTGAAAGCCGCCTCTCCCGCCAGCCGCATCATCATAACCTTCTTTTCTCCTTCCGGATATGAAGCCCGCAAGGGCTATAAAGGAGCCGATCATATATTTTATCTCCCCCTGGATTCACGGAGCAGCGCCCGCCGGTTCATCGACCTGGTAAACCCTGCCCTGGTGATCTGGATAAAGTACGATTATTGGTATTATTTCCTGGTGGAATTAAAAAAGAGGAAGATCCCTACCCTCCTGGTATCAGGCATCTTCCGCACAGACCAGCCTTTTTTTAAATGGTGGGGAAGACTCCATAAATACATGCTGGAATGCTTCACCCATCTTTTTGTACAAACGGAAAATTCACGTAAATTACTGGAAACCATAGGTTTTTCAACAAATGTCACCACCAGTGGCGACACCCGTTTTGACAGGGTCATCGAGATAGCGGAAAGCCGGGAATCCCTTCCGGCCATCGAAGCCTTTTGCCAGGGTGGGAGAGTGATCGTTGCGGGTAGCACCTGGGAAGAGGACGAAGAGGAGTTGGATCACTATGCCAATACCCATCCCGAGTTCAAATTCATCATCGCACCCCACGAGATAGAGGAAGCCAGGCTAAAGGAAGTGGAGAAATTGTTCCGACACAGGATACGGTATTCCGAATGGGTAAAGGGCCAACCTCTCCCCGCCGGCAGGCCGGCCCCTAATGTACTCATCATCGACAACATCGGGATGCTGTCCCGGCTATATCAATATGCCACCATCGCCTATGTGGGCGGTGGCTTTGGGGACGATGGGGTCCACAATGTGCTGGAAGCGGCCGTTTATGGAAGACCGGTGGTTTTTGGTCCTGTCATCGAAAAATACATCGAGGCGGTGGAGTTGGTGGACAGCGGAGGGGGTATTGTCATCGATAGCGCCCTGGAGGCGGAGTCCGTCTTTTCCAGACTGTTAAGCAACACGGAAGAGTACCGGCAGGCCTGCGAGGCTTCCCGGGATTACGTATACTCCAGGAAGGGTGCTACCGGCAAGGTAATTTCATATATTCAGGAAAACCGCCTTCTTACGAGGTGATAGAAGTGTTTGGTCGCCTCTCTGTTCTCATCCCAGCCCAATTTTACCTTCAATTCCCTTTCCATCCAATACTCTGCTTCGGGCAGGATACGGAAGCCATTGATAGTCTTAAGGCTGCGTTCATACATCACTTCATCTCCCCGGAAAAGCTGGTTGATAAATACGAAGCGGTCGTTGACGCCGATGGCTTTTTTCAGGTCCCGTACAGGTGTGTCATTAAGGGCGGACTTGAGCTCCAACCTGTCTGTTCTCAGCTTGTCATTCAGGGAAGCGGCGCTGCTGCCTATGACATCGTTCAACTCGCGGGGTTTCTGTTGATGGGCTAATGTAGGAATATCCGCAAGAGGGTCGAAAGGCCAGGGGCCTCTTTCCGGATCTTTTACAACGGCAGGACGTGGGGGACTACCCGGATCGGGGGCCAGACGGACCTCGGGAGGAGGCGGCACGCTGGCAACGGGAGTTTGGGCCACGCTTGTAGCTGTCCCTGCTCCTGCCGCGGCAGTCTTGAGCTCCTGCATAGCAGCCTGCCCTGTATATATTTTCATGGAGGATGGCATCATAACCGCTACTTTTGCCGATCCTTTGTTGGTAGCTGCCTGGGTGGACAAGAGAGCAAGCTCAGCTTCCAGGAGGCGGATCGTCTGGAGCATCTGAGAAGGGTCCACCTTCCTATCAAACTGCTCTTGTAATTGGTTAATAAGTTGTTGTAGTCTTTCCATGGTGTACTAATGGAGGCCTTTTGGGTTAGTAATCTAGTCCATTTTGTGCACAGGATATGGCTTATTCCCGAAATTTAACCCATATCCTGTGCAGATCTGATAACGGGCCTTCGGCCAGCGTACCTGTGGTCCGCTTTGTCCGCTATGGTAATTACTATAAAGTTATAACAAATTCCGAACCTAATTTATATACGCTTATGTTCATTGAACCTCATATTAAAGGCGAAAGACGTGGATGGATAGAGGTAATTTGCGGGTCCATGTTCTCGGGCAAGACCGAGGAACTGATACGAAGGCTGAAGCGGGCCAGGATCGCCCATATGAAAGTTGAGATCTTCAAGCCTGCGCTTGATACCCGGTATCACGAGCAGAACATTGTTTCGCATGATGAAACTGCTATTCAATCCACACCTATCGAAAATAGTCAAACGATACTCTTACTGGCAAGTGAGGTTGATGTCATCGGCATCGACGAGGCTCAGTTCTTTGATGATCAACTGCCGGAAGTCTGCGACCAGCTGGCATTTCGAGGCATCCGGGTCATCGTAGCAGGGCTTGATATGGACTATACTGCCAAACCCTTCGGACAGATGCCCAACCTACTTGCCAAAGCAGAATATATCACCAAGTTGCATGCCATTTGTGTAAAATGTGGAAACATTGCCAACTACTCGTACCGGAAACAAAAAGTTGGCGGGCAAATTGTGCTGGGAGAAATGGATGTTTATGAGCCACGTTGCAGAAATTGCTATTACAATCCCGACTGCTGAAAAATTGTCTCCTTGCGTTAGCTAAAAGCAAAAAATGTTGCCCAAATTGCTTCGCAAGTCATGATTTATAAAAATGTTAAAATTATCATGAATGAGGGGATCAACCCGGCATATATGGACGCTGTTTAAAAAAGATCTTCTTCTGGAAGTCCGGCAGCAGTATACCTTTTACGGGGTGCTCTTGTATGTTGCTTCCACCATTTTCGTCCTTTATCTTTCCATGGGCGAGCCTGAGGGTGTCGTCTGGAAAGGGTTGTTCTGGATGATCCAATTATTCATCTGCGTGAATGCGGTAGCCAAGAGCTTCCTGCAGGAAGGCCGGGGACGTCTGTTGTATTTTTATTCGATAGCCGGCGCGCGGGATTTTATCCTCTCCAAATTGCTATTCAATGCGCTGCTGATGCTGTTGATGAGCCTGGTAAGCCTCTTTCTTTTCATGCTGATGTTGGGAAACCCCCTCTCCCATCCGCTGTCATTTGTCCTGCTCAGTTGTCTTGGCGGCGTCAGCCTGAGCCTGGTGTTCACCTTTCTGGCAGCCATTGCGGCAAGAGCGCAGCAAAGCGCAGCATTGATGGCGATATTGGGCTTCCCCCTGATCATCCCCCAGCTGTTGCTGCTTAATAAGGCTTCCACCATTGCTTTTGAAGACGTCCTGCAGGGTGGATTGAGCAGTATGATCGCCTTGATCGCTGCGCTTGACCTGATGATAATTGCACTCGCTGTAGTACTTTTCCCTTTTCTTTGGAAAGACTGAGGGATAAACAGTAGTTATTTAGATTTTTTGTCATTCCTTTCTATAAATGCAGCTACTTCATTTAATTTTCGGCTTTAGGAAAGACGTTTGCGAAATATGCTGCCTCTTTCCCCTAATTTTGCTTTTCCAAACTGAAGTTTAAGCTGATTGTGCGTTGATTAACAATGAGTTTTCGATAATCAACCCTTTTTAAGAATGTCATATGCTCCGACAGAATTGGTGGAAAATATTATGCGTTGTACTTCTTATCTACACTTTTGTAGCCGGATTTTTAGGGCCGGTGCCGGCCAGGCCTATCCTGAATGAGACGATCCGCAATTATTATTTTCATATAGCCATGTGGTTCTCCATGATGATCTTTTTCATCATTTCACTGGTGTACTCCATTAAATATCTGCGGGGCAACGATCATATATTCGATATTTACGCGTTAGAATATGCTAAAATAGGCATCGTTTTCGGGGTGTTGGGTCTGGCCACCGGCTCGGCCTGGGCGGGTTTTACCTGGGGCGCGTTCTGGAGTAATGACCCCAAACAATTGGGTGCTGTGGTGGCCTTATTGATCTATCTGGCGTACCTGGTATTACGGAACTCCATGACCGACGTGGACAAGCGGGCAAGGATTGGCGCCGTATACAACATATTTGCCTTTGCCATGCTTTTTCCCACTATCTGGATCATTCCCCGCATGGTGGAGAGCCTCCATCCCGGCGGCTCGGGAAATCCGGCCATCAATGCAGACGGACATATCGCCATGGTATTCTGGCCGGGAGCATTGCCCGGATGGACCTTGCTGGGAGTATGGATCACCACTTTACGTATCCGGCTGCAATTATTGTCCGAACAGCGGCTTCACTAAAAAAGAATATATTCAGCGATGTATAAAAAAGTTTACGCTCTCCTGTTGTTCATCTTGTCTTGTTGGTCTTTCGGAACTGCGGGCCATGCCCAGGATAGCACAGGTCAGCTAAGGACCGTCGACAGTGCGTCGGTACAGCGGATAGAGATGGCCGACCAACTGCGGGCCAGTGGAAAGATTTATGTAGTAGTAGCGGTGGTGGTCATCATTTTATTGGGGTTGATCTTATATGTCGTCCGGCTTGACCGGAAGATCGCCCGGCTGGAAAAAGAAGCCTCCTCTGTGAACAAAAAATAAAAACGATTTAAACCCATATGTTATGGCGGCACAAAACGAGTACAAATTTTTCGAAGCAGTAGAAAAGAGTTTTGACAAGGCGGCAAAGCATACATCCTGGGATCCCGGCATCCTGGAGCAGATCAAACAATGTAATGCCGTATACCGGATGTTCTTCCCCGTAAAGATCGGGGATAAGATAGAAGTTATCAAGGCTTACCGTGTACAGCACTCTCATCATAAGACACCCTGTAAAGGCGGCATTCGTTTCGCCCTATCGGTCAACCTGGATGAAGTGATGGCCCTGGCTGCCCTTATGACCTTTAAATGCGCCATCGTCAATGTGCCTTTTGGCGGAGCAAAAGGGGGGATCACCATCGACCCCAAGAAATATACCCCCTACGAACTGGAAAAGATCACCCGGCGTTATACCTCCGAGTTGATCAAAAAGAATTTCATCGGGCCGGGCACGGACGTTCCCGCGCCTGACTACGGTACTGGCGAGCGTGAGATGGCCTGGATCCTGGATACGTATACGAGCATGCGTCCGGGTGAGATCGACGCGCTGGGCTGTGTCACGGGCAAACCAGTCTCACAGGGCGGCGTAAGAGGCCGTCGGGAAGCCACAGGTCTGGGTGTATTCTATGGCATCCGGGAAGTCTGCAACATGGAAGAAGTGATGAAAAGGCTCAAGCTCGCGCCGGGCATCGAAGGCAAGACGGTCGTCGTGCAAGGCCTGGGTAACGTAGGCTATCATGCCGCCAAATTCTTCCGTGAAGGAGGCGCCAAGGTTATCGCTCTTGCAGAGTATGAAGGCGCTATCATGAACCCCGCAGGACTCAATGAAGAAGAAGTTTTCCAGCACAGAAAGAAGACGGGCAGCATCCTGAATTTCCCGGGTGCGACCAATATCCCCAGCTCTGGCGACGCGCTGGAACTGGAATGCGATATCCTCATACCCGCAGCATTGGAGAACGTGATCAATGGTAAAAATGCGCCCAACGTAAAGGCCAGGATCATCGGCGAGGCTGCCAACGGCCCGCTGACACCGGAGGCCGACGAGATCTTTATCAAAAAGGGAACGCTGGTAGTACCCGATATGTACCTGAATGCAGGCGGAGTCACCGTCAGCTATTTCGAATGGCTGAAAAACCTCAGCCACGTACGTTATGGCCGGATGGAAAAACGTTTTACGGAGAATATGAACACGCATATCCTGGGACAAATTGAAGGTCTGACAGGAAAGAAAGTAAGTCCCAAGGAAAAAGAGTTCATCCTTCACGGCGCCGACGAGGTGGACCTGGTATACAGCGGTCTAGAAGAGACGATGATCGCCGCTACGCGGGAGATCATGGAAGCCTGGAAGGCAAATCCGGATATACCGGACATGCGGACCGCGGCCTATGTGGTGGCCATTAATAAAGTGGGAACTTCTTACGCAGAATTGGGGATCTTCCCCTGATCGAAATAAAAAAATCCCGTCACTTCAAGCCGACGGGATTTTTTTTACTGGTTACTTCTAATTACTTTCTAAAATACAAGCCAATAATAGCTGCGATCTGGGCTATCCAAAAGCCAACCATCCATTTGACCAGGTCAACTTTGTCATCCTTCATCCGGGCAATCAATTCCATCTTATCATCCTTCATCCGGGTAATCATTTCCATCTTATCGTCCTTCATCCGGGTGATCAACCCCATCTTATCGTCCTTCATCTGGGTAATCATTTCCATCTTATCATCCTTCATTTGGGTGATCATTTCCATCTTATCATCCTTCGTCAGAAAGACTTCTTTTTGTTCATCGATCTTTCCCTGGACAAAACCTAGCACAGTGACTGCCTTCTCCTCCCCCAGCTTATTTTTGAGTATTTCATAAGCTTTTAATTCCCTCTCTTTCATAGTAGGTTTAATTTTACCTCCACAAAACTATCAATTACTACCCAAAAAAAAATTAAAACTTTCTCCCATGGACAACACCCAACGTTTCGGCAATCGAGTGGATAATTATGTTAAATACCGCCCTGGTTATCCAAAAGAAGTGCTGCGCTTCCTCTCAGAGACAAAACGTTTTAACCCTGACTGGAAAGTCGCCGACATCGGCTCCGGCACCGGCATCTCCACGGCCCTCTTTCTCGACAATGGCAATACCGTATACGCCGTCGAACCCAACGATCCCATGCGTCAAAAGGCCGAGGACCTTCTGGATAGCAACCCTGCATTTATCAGTGTCAGCGGTACGGCCGAAAATACAACATTACAATCCGCCAGCATAGACCTTATCGTCGCCGGCCAGGCCTTTCACTGGTTTAACCCCACTGCCGCAAAAAAGGAATTCACCCGCATCCTCCGCCCCGGCGGCGCCATCGCCCTTATGTGGAATGAAAGACAAAAATACTCGGATTTCGAAAAGGCTTATGAAGACCTTTTACAGACATATGGTACGGACTATAAAGATGTGAACCATTCGAATATTACGGAAAAAGAGATCGGCGCCTTCTTTCAGCCGGCCCCCTTCCAATTCAGGATGACGGATCACCGGCAGACCTTTGATTGGGAAAGGCTAAAAGGACGCCTCCTGTCCTCTTCGTATATCCCTCTTGAACCATCTGACATATATGAAAAAATGATAAAGCGCCTAAAAGAAATTTTTGATAGTCATCAGCAAGGCGGAGTTGTGTACTTCAACTATCAAACGAAAGTGTATATTGCCTAAAAATTACTTGCCATTATGTTTTCCTTACAAAAAGTAATCTTTTGCTTAGCGGTTATTCTCCTATCCATTTCCTCCTTTGCCCAACGTCCGGGAAAGGTCATCGAACAAAAGGTCCTCAACAGCGCCATCCTGGGAAAGGACGTAAAATATACCATCTATCTCCCTCCGGATTATGAAACTTCAGAAAGGACCTACCCTATCGTCTATCTCCTGCATGGCTATACGGATGACAACACAGGCTGGCTGCAATTCGGGGAGGTGAACCGGTATGCTGACAAAGCCATCGCAGAAGGGGTTATTCCGCCCATGATCATTGTGATGCCCAATGGAGATTCCAGCTTTTACATCAATTCCTATGACGGCAAGGAAAAATACGAAGACTTCTTTATCAAGGAGTTTATGCCTTCCGTAGAAAGATCCTTCCGGATCAAGGGTGAGAAACGCTATCGTGGTATCGCGGGTCTGTCCATGGGTGGTTATGGTACGCTGATCTATTCTCTGAAATATCCGGAGCTTTTCGCGGCCGCGGCGCCCCTCAGCGCAGCAGTATTCGACGACTCTGCGCTCGTGACAATGCCGGACATAAGCTGGACCAATACTTTCGGACAGTTATACGGCAGGGGGTTGAAAGGGAAGACCCGGCTCTCGACCGCCTGGTACGCCAACTCACCGCTAAAGCTGGTGGCGGAAAGATCTGTCGATGCATTGCGGTCCGTCCGTTATTGGATCGACTGCGGGGATGACGACTTTCTCACAAAAGGCAATTGCCTGCTGCATATTGCCCTGATGGAAAAGCATGTGCCGCACGAGTACCGTGTCAGGGACGGAGGACATACCTGGACATACTGGCGTACGGGGATCACGGATGCGTTGGCTTTTATTGGGGTGAGCTTTCATCAGTAGCTACTCATCATAGGTAGGCAACGCCGCGATCTCTTCAAAATCCACCGTCCCCCTGCCAAAGGCATGGCATTCCTCGCCATTGGTGATAACGATATATTTCACAGGGGTGGCCAGGTTGTAACGGAGCACCTGCCACATGACCCGGCTATTCAGTTTCTCCTCCATCGCCTTGCATTCCACCAGCATCCAGGGACGGGCGCTGCGATCGAAGATCATGAGGTCGAAGCGCTTATTCAGCTCGCCCAGCTTCATACTCCTTTCCACGGCCATATAGGCGGCGGGGTAGTTCTTCACCTGCAGCAGATATTGTATAAAATTCTGGCGAACCCATTCTTCAGGGGTAAGACGGACCCATATTTTCCTCAGCTCGTCCCATATCTCCTCCTTCTTTCGCTGGGGCTCTCTTATCTTGAAGGGGTGGGTAGGATAGTAGATCTTGATCATGTTGCCGAAACTATTTGTTAAATTTACGGAATGAAAACCAAAGACGAAATCGTCCACAACTGGCTGCCCCGCTATACCGGTCAACAACTGGAAAACTTCGGCAAGTATATACTACTCACCAACTTCGAAAATTATGTACAATTGTTCGCCGACTGGCACAGTGTGGAGATAGTAGGTCTGCACAAACCCATGCAGTGTGCTACGGCGGGGGATATCACGATCATCAACTTCGGTATGGGAAGTCCCGGCGCCGCTACCATCATGGACTTGCTCACCGCCATCGAGCCAAAGGCCGTCCTGTTCCTGGGAAAATGCGGTGGGTTAAAGCGGCGGAATAAGCTGGGGGACCTCATCCTGCCCATTGCGGCTATACGTGGCGAGGGTACCTCCAACGATTATTTTCCACCCGAAGTGCCTGCGCTGCCGGCCTTTGCCTTACAGAAGGCCATTTCCACCACCATCCGGGAATACGCGGTGGATTATTGGACAGGGACGGTCTATACGACCAATAGGCGGGTGTGGGAGCATGACGAAACCTTCAAGGAATATCTGAAAAAGATAAGAGCCTATGCCATCGACATGGAGACGGCCACCATTTTCTCCGTAGGTTTTTTTAATAAAATACCCACCGGGGCGTTACTCCTGGTAAGCGATCAACCCATGGTGCCGGAAGGGGTCAAGACCGCGGAAAGCGATCTGAAGATCACCTCCCAATATGTGGAAACCCATATCAAGATCGGTATCGACTCATTAAAACAGCTGATCAACAATGGAGTTACAGTAAGACATCTGCGCTTTTAAAGCCCTCCCCCATCGTCCCGCCGCACCTCATGCAACGATGCATCTGCTGTTCTTGTCAAATAAAGAAAAAGCTATGCACCGGATATTTCAACTGCCGCTGTTCTTTGGCATTATCATCTTTGGAGCCTGTAAATCCTCCAGGATGCATGCTGCAGGACCTTTTACAGGCAAAGTAATAGGAAGCATCTGTTCTCAATACACCATACAGCTGGTGTCGGGTGATATGGACCCTGCACGTTATGTGGAGACATGGAAACGCAGCACAGATGACAGCGTCTATCACAAAGTGTTTGCCGTCAGTAATTATTGCTATTTCAACACGCAGGGGCTTCAAAAAGGTGACGTTTTTCAATTCAGGCTTTTATCCAGCAAGCCAGCAGAGAATTGCGCCGTTTGTCTGATCTACGAACCTACTCCTCCTATCTCCAATACTATTGAGGTCGTCCAATCGAATAAATAGCTATCTTACGACTGCGAAAAAAATTCGTCGTCGCTGCATGTCCTCTTTATTATCGATCCGTGATCTTACCATCGGGTTTCAAACAGATGCCGGCTTATCGCCGGGCGTAAAGGGTATCCACCTGGAGGTCAGCCGTGGAGAGATCGTTGCCCTGGTCGGCGAGTCGGGGTCGGGTAAATCCATTACCTCCTTATCGATCCTCCAGCTGCTGCCCATGCCGCCGGCCCGGATAAGCACAGGGCAAATACTTTTTACCACGCGTGATGGCGCCACCATCGATCTGCTCCGCCAAAGCCCCGGGTCCATGCAGGCTATCCGTGGCAACGAGATCGCCATGATCTTCCAGGAACCCATGACCTCCCTGAATCCTGTATTCACCTGCGGACATCAGGTGAAGGAAGCCATACGGATACATAGGAAATTATCTGCCGGGGCGGCACGTGCAGCCACCCTCACCCTGTTTGAAAAAGTCCGGTTGCCAGACCCCGCGGGTATCTATTCCAGGTATCCGCACCAACTCAGCGGAGGACAAAAACAGCGGGTGATGATCGCGATGGCCATGAGCAACAGGCCATCGCTGTTGATCTGTGACGAACCCACCACGGCCCTGGACGTGACCGTACAGAAGACCATCCTCCGGCTCATCCGTGAATTGCAGCAGACAGAGGATATAGGTGTCATCTTTATCACCCACGACCTGGGCGTAGTGGCCGAGATAGCAGACAGGGCGCTGGTACTGTATAAAGGTGAGATAAAAGAACAGGGCAGCGTCGAACAACTGTTCCGCCGGCCACAGGACCCTTACACGCAAAGCCTCGTACACCGATGGCAGGAATTGCAATCCCCTCCATCCGCCGCCCCCCCTGCATCGGACGGCATCCTTGTACAGGTACGCAACCTCCAGGTATATTACCCGTCCCGGAAAAGTTTCCTCGGCAAGCCCCTCGCCTATACGAAAGCCGTCGACAACGTCAGCTTCGATATCTATAAAGGCGAAACCCTGGGTCTAGTAGGTGAGTCGGGCTGCGGCAAGACCACCTTGGGCAGGGCGCTGCTCAGACTGCTGGAGCCCACCGGCGGAAGCATTCTCTTTGAAGGAAAGGAGCTGTCCGCCTACAGCCGCCAGGAGCTAAAAAAATTACGCAGTCATATACAGATAGTCTTCCAGGACCCCTACTCTTCCCTCAATCCCCGTATAACTATCGGCGCTGCCATTTCGGAAGTTTTACAGGTACATCACCCCTGGCTCACCAGCCGGCAGCGCAAACAACAGGTGGTGGAGCTCCTGGAAAAAGTAAGCCTTTCCGCTGATCATTATGATCGATATCCCCACGAGTTCTCCGGGGGACAAAGACAAAGGGTTGTCATCGCCCGGGCGCTTGTCCTGCGGCCGTCCTTTGTCGTATGCGATGAGTCTGTATCCGCCCTGGATGTAAGTGTACAAGCCCAGGTTCTCAGCCTGCTGGATGATCTGAAAAAAGAGTTTGGTTTTACAGTGGTATTTATCTCTCACGATCTTTCGGTCATCAGGTATATCAGTGATCGTATACTGGTGATGAACAAAGGCAGGATCGAAGAGATCGGGGAGGCAGAGGAAGTATATAACCACCCGCACTCGGAGTATACAAAAAAGCTTATCGCCGCCATTCCGAAGGGCATCGTCAATATGTAAGGACGATCTCCACCCGTCGGTTGCGGGCTTTCCCTGACGGCGTATCATTGCCGGCCAGAGGACGCCGTGAGCCATAGCCGTTCACGCTTATGGAAGCCTGCAGATCAGGCAGCTTTTTTACGATATAATCCCGGATGCTGGCAGCCCTTCGCAACGACAGCGCATCATTCCATTCGTCGGAAGCCGTATTATCCGTGTGTCCGTTGACCTCGATCCTGGCAGGCTTCTTCACCCCGATCTTTACAAGAAAGCTGTCCAGCTGTCGCGCATAGCCCGCTTTGATCTCGCTGCTGTTGGTTGAAAAAAATATACCCGGCACAAGCAGGGTATCCGCCGGAGGCGGGATAAACAGGGGTGGCGGAGGTTGGATGCCGGCCAGCGTATCGTGCGATGACTGCAGGGGAATGCTGTTGCCGGGCAGTGAATCCAGGTAAATATGCCTGGTATGCCGGTGACGCTCTTCGTATACGATGGAGTGTGTATAGGCATAGGAGTTGCACCCTTTTTCCGCTGTATCGGCTGCTGTAAGGCTGATGCTGTCGATGCAGAACAGGATATCACTGTGGCCGGACTTCCTGAGCTTTTTTTCCACGCTGCGCGGGTAAGACCCCGATGCCATCACATTCCCGATGAGAAAGAACTTTTTCTCCTCGTCGACGGCAAACCGCCGCCGCACAAGCATCCATCCATTATTATCCCTTGCCGTCACATCTGCTTTCGACAGGCTGAAGGAGGGCGTGATCTTTCCAATAACGGAAGGAGCTCTCGTCGGGTCTGCTGCCGTCAACACAACATCCAGATGGGTAAAAGGGTACTCTCCGGTGTAAAGCCAGAACACAAGATCATATTCTTTCCCCGCCTTAAGAGGGCATAAGGTCATTGTATAGGGAAAGGTCCGCCCCTGCATCGGCGCATATATGTTGTCGTAAATAATAGGCATGACGCACTCCCCATCCTTGGGCGGAGGCCATTTGACCTTTGTAGTGGTTACGATAAACCAGGCTGCCGGGGCGCATTGGGCATGATATTCCGTGCAGGTGTTGTAGTCTTCAAAACTGTTGTTGGCAAGCAGGTTCGGCTGCTGGCAGTTGACCGCCAGCGGAAGACAGCATAATGACAGCCAGATCAGTCTAATCTTCATCATGATCGCTGTAATAATCGTTGTCGAGATAGAAGGAGTTGGCGCTTTTACGTTTAGAGAACAGGAATTGTTTCAGTTGTTTTTCATATTGCTCATGCACTGGGATGCCGGGTCGTATTTTTTTCCCGGTAAGCCGCACGAACTCGCCGTCCGTACAGACCTCCTTTAGATTGAGGGGTTGCAGACCGCTGAGGCCCATCTGCCATTCATCATCCTTGCCCATCTTATATCTGAAGAAATAGATATATCCCTTGCGCTGCCGGAATTGCACGATCTTTTTGTCCACCAGTTGTACCTCAAAGAAGTCATTGTCCCCCTTGTTGCTGCTGACCAGCAGACTACGCGCAATATCCACTTGGTTATGAAAGTTGCGGGGAAAGAGGTCGGCTTTATGGATATCAGTCAGCTCGCTCAATAGCGTGCTTCTGTATTGATCACTGGCCGCCAGGGTACGGATGATGCTGTCGGCCACAGGGCGGCCATTCCGCAACATCAGCAGGGTGGTGCTGAGACGAAGGGCGGGGTCGCGGCTCTTCAGCAGTTTGTGGAAAAACTGGGGGATAGTGACATTCCTGTCATAAAAAGGCATCAGCAGTACAGCATAATCCGCCAACTGTGCATCCGCATCATTGTCCCCATCCACCCTGACGGCTCCATCGTCATCATCCTCCGCCTTCTGCAGTCTTTTTTCATCACGGCCTTCCTGTTTCTTCCATTGGATCCTGGCGTCAAAATATAATTGACTGAAATAGGATTCAAAGTCGGTGCTTCGCAGGTATCCGCTATCCACCAGAGTAGCCAGTAGGGACTGGATATTGAACTTATAGTCGTCTACGGTAGCCAGCTGTAGGAGGTCGGGGAAGAGGGTTTTGGCAAGGGCCAGCGAATCCCGCAGGTCCTGGAACAGGTAGTTATAGTCTGATCCATTCTCGAATACGGGAGGGTCCTGCACCAGCATCCCCTTCAGCAACTGGTATGCCGGAAGGGTCTTGTGACGAGCAAGGGCCCTGAAAACTACGTTCTGGAAGGTGCTGGTGTCGCCCGCCCGCTCGTAGATATCCCTGAGCCCCTCCACTACTGCATTTATATTGGCAGAGTCGTTGATATAACCCAGTTCATTGATCAGACGGGTCTTTGTCTCAAAATAATCTTTTCCGTTGTACGGCAACGTACGGATGGCCTTCAACAAGACCGGCAGCCCTCCCGGAGCGCCAAACCAGACGTTGGGAATAGCCTCTTTTGCTTTTCTGCTGAGCAGGGAATCCTTGCTGTAAAAGTCGTTGAAGAAAGTATCCAGCTTACTGGCAAAGACAGGAGGGCCTAATTTTTTATCCAGAGGGCGGAGGCTGGCATAAAAACGATCGATAAAGGCGGATGTCTCCTGTAACGTATCCCTCAGTGACACCACGCGAAACAAGCGATTGTCCTTCAAAAATATCCAGGAAGTGATACAACGGGAGGTGTTGGTGTCAACCAGCAGATATCTATATCCTTGTATCTGACGCAAGGGCTGTTTATCCCGTATGACAAGGTCCTCCCGCAGCCGCCGCTCGCCCGACTGCTCTTTCCAAAAGGAGACGGAATCCTTGGGGAAATAGTATTTGGGGAAGGTTTCCATAGACACAAATATGGCCTCTCCTGTGGAGTCGTTCTGGAAAAGGGCCGTTTTGGCGCGAGGCCAATAGTTGTTGTAATCCGGGACAGAATTCAGGAACTCTTCGCTGGAAGCGCGCTCTATGAGCCCTCTCAATCCCGCATCGATATCTGGTACGATGGGTGTCGTGACGCTAATATTGATGAACGTATCCACATAATTGTGGAAAGCGGTGTATTTGTAGGGCGTAAATTCAAAGGAATTAAAGAACAGGGGGAATGTCTTGTCCTTACCATGACTTCTGCTTGCCAGCAAATAATAGTGAGGTCCTTTGATAAGGAACCTTGCCCGCACATACGATCCGTCTTTCAGCTGATAGACGGCATCCAGACACGGATAGCCTCTATACAGACCCGTACGCCGGGTGACGGACCTTTCGATCCATTCGGAAAGATGGAAGCTTTCTTCCATCAGGGCCAGGTCGGCGGTGTCTTCCTCTAAGAAATGATAGTTCTGTACCGTCTTTTTCCAGATGAGAAAGGCGTCTCCTGTGGCTGAATCGACAGATTCATATTCCCAGCGGGTGATACCGTCAGGATTGGAAGTATTCCTATATCCGGCAGGCTGGCGGGGAAGCCGGACCTGGAAGCCCCCCTGTGGAGGGGAGAAGTCTGTCCATCCGGCAGAGCCCGTCTGACGGATGCTGATCGAGCCAAAGAACTGCTCGGCCTCTTTACCTTCCACATAGTTGTTATTACCGCTCATTTTAAAGACCAGTACCTCATAAGGGGTCACCAGGATATTATATCGCTGTATGTCGCCCCGCCGGGTCCTGCCTGTGATGTCAAAGCCCTTATACCCGCTGCGGATAATCGGGGTTCTTTTCAATATCTTACCCGGGATATTCTCATACAACAGGCTATCCACTTTTCGGAGAATGGTTTCTTCTTTCTGCCCCAGGAAGCTGCTGTGGGTCTTCACCCGGCCGATCATATAGTAAGCTCCGTTGCCCATATCGGCATATTGCCAGCTGTCGGCCATACGGCTTTCATTACGGCGGTATAATTTGCCGGGCAGCTGGACGGAAAAATCCCCGTCGTCGGCGGTAAAGGTCGAAAAGGTGACGGGGACCCTGATCTTATCGATATCGTCCTTTTGAGTGGCGTCACGGTCAGGCATGGTGATTGGCCGAAGGGTATACCCCTTCCTCCTCAGGATCTCGATGACCCCTCTTTTACCGGGAAGGTGGGCGGCGCCTACCCCTACAAAAAGGGAGTGATATTTTACAATGCTGTCGATGCTGGCGGCCTGGATCTCATTCCGCCGATAGAGAAACTTCTCCAGATACGATTCCGAGGGCTGAAGGAGTTTTTCCAGGGAGTCGAGCATGTCCAGATCGCCCTTTCTGTATGCCTCCTGCGTCTTTTTCTCCAGCTCATAGGGAGAGGGGCCGTCCGTATCGGAAGCTTTTTTCTTTTTGTCCTTCATCATGTCCTGGGCGGCCTCCATCACCAGCTGCTCCGTCTGGAAATAGTCTTCGACGCCTGTGGCCTGTTTACCCAGTTTCCTGCCTGTCTGGTAAATATACAGGTCCAGGTAGGTGTCTTCCTCAAAGTCTGCACGAGTCTGGAAAGTACGGTAAAGCAGCCCGTTGATGACGGTAGGTTCATCGCTAAGGGCCGATTTGAGCTTATCGTCATATTTCTCCAGCTGGAAGGATTTTTCATTGATATAGTCGCCTGGTGCGCCCTGGGTATAGCTGCGGAGATTAGTCTGCATCTTTTGAAATCGGAACAGCTGGTCCTGCCAGAGCTGGGGATCCAGTTCCAGGGCTACCACCTCGGCATTACGGATATCCAGATAAAACGAGTCGCTTAGGTGAAAAACAAGCTTACTACTGACGTGCATGGTGCCGAACAGGTAAGAAGGCTTTTTCAGGCCATTGCCGGTGATCTCCCATAATAAGGCCGGGTATTTCTTTTCCGCTCGCCGCTGAGCTGTCAGAACGGATGCCGGAAGGAGGAAAAGGAAAAGCGCCACAACATACTTTCTCAAAGGGGTCAATCTCATTATCTGTAGGCTTAATCGGTGGTTCATGAAGTTGCATAAAAGACGGGAAATCAGGAAAAATATTTTACCGTCGGTGGAACTTCCTCCAAAAGTTTATTTGGATACGCCTCGTTTTTTCCTTACCTTCGCCCGCTTAAAATCATGCCGTAACATGATATCAAATCGGGTGCCGTAAGACCTGGTTTGTACCGGAAGCCTTCCGTAGTATCATTACCACCTACCTGGTATCATGTGCGAATAGAATAAAAAACAACAGAATCCACATGAAGCTTTCACAGTTCAAGTTCGACCTTCCCCTAAATCTTATTGCCCAACACCCTGCGAAAAAAAGAGAGGACAGCCGTATGATGGTCGTCCATCGTCAGACCGGCCAGATCGAGAACAAGCATTTCAGGGACATCCTCGACTATTTTGATGATAAGGATGTGTTTGTCGTCAATAACACCAAAGTTTTCCCAGCCCGTATGTATGGCCGCAAGGAGAAGACAGGCGCCAAGATCGAAGTATTCCTTCTTCGTGAATTGAACAAGCCCAATCGTCTTTGGGACGTCATCGTAGACCCCGCCCGTAAGATCCGGGTCGGCAACAAGCTCTATTTCGGGGACAATGACGAACTGGTAGCAGAGGTCATCGACAATACCACCAGCCGCGGCAGGACCATCCGGTTCCTGTGGGATGGCAATGACGAGGAGTTCCGCCAGGTGCTGGAGCTGCTGGGCGAGACGCCTTTACCAAAGTATATCAAACGCAAGCCGGACGAGGAGGACAAAGAGCGCTACCAGACCGTATATGCGAAACATGAAGGGGCCGTGGCAGCGCCTACCGCAGGTCTGCACTTCAGCAAAGAGTTGATCAAACGTCTGGAGATAAAAGGCGTACGTTTTGCGGAGGTCACTCTCCATACGGGCCTCGGTACCTTCCGTCCCATTGAGGTGGAAGACCTGAGCAAACACAAGATGGACGCCGAGTACTACCGGATCGAGGAAGACGCCTGCAAGATCGTGAATAAAGCCCGGACGGGCGGCCATCGCATCTGTAGCATCGGGACCACGACCATGCGTGCCGTAGAGTCTTCTTTCACTGCCGAGAAATTGCTAAAACCTTCCGAAGGCTGGACAAATACTTTTATCCATCCGCCTTACCAGTTCAATATCGCGGATGCCCTCGTCACCAACTTCCATTTGCCCAAAACTAGCTTACTGATCATGGTATGCGCTTTTGCGGGTTATGATCTGGCGATGGAGGCATATAAAAAGGCCATCAAGGACAAGTATCGATTCTTTAGCTATGGGGACGCCATGCTGCTATTATAAGTGCCTTAAAATTTTAAAATTTCTTTGGGGAAGGGGTCATTTCGGTCCCTTTTCCTATTTTTAGGATCATATGAACAAACTTCTGCTCACCCTTATCGTATCTCATCTGATGATCATGTCCTACGCCCAACCACACGAAATCCCCTTATACGAAGGCGCTATCCCCAACTCAAAACCAGTGAAGGATCAGGAGAGGTCAGAACCTGGCAACCCTCTTAGTCTCAGCCTTGTCAGCCGTCCGACCCTGAAGATCTACCTGCCTGCAAAAGATAAAGCCACCGGAGCTGGTATCGTCGTCGTTCCAGGCGGCGGGTACCACCACCTGGCCATGGGTCATGAAGGGATAGAAATTGCCGAAAAGCTAAATGAGATAGGCGTTGCCGCCTTTGTCCTGAAGTACCGGCTGCCCAGTGACGAAACGATGGTCGACAAAGAGATCGGTCCCCTGCAGGACGCACAACGGGCCATCCAGCTGGTGAGACAAAATGCGGTGCAATGGGGCGTGGACACTGCACGTGTGGGTATCATCGGCTTCTCCGCGGGCGGTCACCTCGCTTCGACAACAGGCACCCATTTTAATAAGGTAAAGATCGACAACCCCAATAACATCTCCCTGCGTCCCGATTTTATGATCCTGATGTACCCCGTCATTAGTTTCTCCGACAGCATCTGCCACCGGGGCTCACGGGAGAATTTAATAGGCAAACAACCTTCCCCGGAAAAGATCCGCGAATATTCCAATGAGCTGCAGGTGAGCCCTGCCACACCCCCAACCTTCCTCATCCATGCGGAAGATGACAAGACCGTCATGGTGGCCAACAGCCTGCGCTTCTACGAAGCGTTACAACGCAACAATGTGTCTGCCGAGATGCATCTTTATCCGCATGGCGGTCATGGCTTCGGGCTGCACAACAAAACCACCAATGACAGGTGGTTCGAAAGGATGAAGACCTGGCTGGAAGACGGCGGCTGGCTGAAGAAATAAGGCCGATCGCGACCTTATTCCAACCCAAAAAGCCCTTTGTTTAGCAATTGCAGGGTCTGCGTTTTGTTTGCCGAAGGTATCAGCAGCGATACATTATGCTTGCTGCCGCCATAGCTCACCATACGGATGGGAATAGGAGTCAACGCTTCAAAGAGTTTGGCAAGGACACCCTCGGTCTGGGAGATCTCATTGCCGACGATGCTGACGATGGTGAGATTCTCTTCCACTTCGATATTCCCGAAGGGTTCCAGTTCCTTGACAATCGCCTTGAGGTCATTTGAATGATCGATGGTCACGGATACAGCCACTTCGGAAGTGGTGATCATATCGATGGGCGTGCGGTACTTTTCGAATACTTCGAAGATCTTGCGGAGGAACCCATAGGCCAGGAGCATCCGGCTGCTGCGGATATTGATGGCGATGATACCATCCTTGGCGGCGATGGCCTTTACTCCGACAGAACCCGCTTCCTCTGTAATAAGGGTGCCTTTTGCGTCCGGCTGCATAGTATTCAGCAGTTTCACCGGCACTTTATAGAATTGGGCGGGCCAGATAGAGGCAGGGTGAAGGATCTTGGCGCCAAAATAAGCCAGCTCAGCGGCCTCTTCAAAGCTCAGTTGTTCGATGGGCACCGTCTTTTTTACGACACGGGGGTCATTATTGTGCATACCGTCAATGTCCGTCCATATTTCACAAACGGATGCGTTGATAGCCGCGGCGATCAGGGAGGCGCTGTAGTCGCTGCCGCCTCTTTTCAGGTTGTCCACTTCCCCGCGGGCGTTGCGACAGATATATCCCTGGGTAATAAAAAGGGTCTTGTCCCTATGCTGTTGAAGCAGGTGTCCCAGCCGGGTCTTGATGCTGTTTACCTGGGGTTCGTCATGACTGTCGATGCTCATAAACTCAAGGGCAGGCAGGAGTACATGGTCGATACCATTCTCTTCGAGGAATACGGAGAAGAGCTTTGTAGACAACAATTCCCCCTGAGCGAGGATGTCTTTATTCAAAGCTTCGCTAAAAGAGATCCTCAGGATGATGGTAAGGAATTCGAAATGCTCGGCTACGATAGCCTTTGCCTTGGAGAGGGCTTTTTCTCCCTTGACCAGCTCCTTTATAAAGGATTGGTAATGGGCCTCCAGCTTTTCTATCTGCTGACGGGCCGTGTCCCGGTTGCCCGAGGCAATGGAATTGCCTATCTCCACAAGCGCATTGGTGGTACCGCTGAGGGCGCTTAATACTACGATCGTAGGCTCGGCATCTTTTGTGATCAGCTGGCTTACCTGGCGCATACGTTCGGGCTTGCCGACGGATGTGCCTCCGAATTTCATGACCTTCATCATTTTAATTTTTGGGATTGCAAAGATACGTGCTACGCGGGGAAGTCCACCCCCAATTTTTCCGCCAGGCCTTTCAGGTCGGCCACGACGGGGGCCAGCAGCGGGATACCGATGGTAAGACGCTCCGTCTCCATTTCCCGCTCAGGATCCCCCGGGATCAGCACCTTCTCATGCCCCGGCGCCGGCGTGGCGCTGCGGAACCTGCGGATCCATTTATCCATATGTTGTTTGAATTCCGTAGCAGGCCGGAAGGCGTCGATGCGCATGGCGCCAAAAAAATGTCCGATGCCTTTGCCGGGCATGCCGGTGGGCATGGGAACAAAGGCAGGGAAAGGAGGGACCCAGGGTCCATAGTTGGCCCCGCTAAGAACGGCGGAAAATATATCTACCACGGCGCCCAGCGCATATCCCTTATGACTGCCATGGTCACGATCGCCACCCAGGGGCAAAAGAGCGCCTCCTGTCTTTAACGCATGCGCATCTGTCGTAGGCCGGCCTTCCTTATCCTGTATCCAGCCCAGGGGCGCTTCCTCATTCTTCCGTTGCAGGATCTCCAATTTGCCATTGGCGGCAGTGGTGGTCGCCAGGTCGGCAACAAACGGTGGTTCCTCTCCCGCTGGGACGGCCACACATATGGGGTTGGTGCCCAACATCCTTTCAATAGAGAAAGTAGGCGCCACAAGCGCGCTGGCATTGGTCATGGCAATGCCGATCATATCCTCTTTTACTGCCTGCAGCGCATGATAGCCGGCAATACCAAAATGGTTCGAGTGCTGTACGCTGACCCAGCCCGTGCCTGCGTTCTTTGCTTTTTCTATAGCCACCTGCATGGCATAAGGCGCCACTACCAGGCCCAGCCCGCTGTCGCCGTCCACCACGGCAGTAGAAGGTGTCTCATGGATGATACGGATATGGGGCGTTGGGTTGGCCCTTCCCGCCTCCCACAAACGCACATAGCCGACAAGACGGGCTACCCCATGCGAGTCGATGCCCCGCAGGTCGGCGCTCAGCAATGCGATGGCGGCTGTGCGGGCCTCCTCTTGTGGACAGCCTATTTTTTGGAAGATGTCAATGGTAAAGTTCAACAGATCTTCATAAGGGAAGAAAAAGGCCGTGTTGGCACCGGCGGTCGAAGAGGGGTCTTGCTTTTTTTGATGCTGTGGCATGTCTGTGGTTGTAGGCCCGCAAAGATCGTAAAAAACCACCAGCTATCATGCGGCAAGCATTTTAACCCCGGCCTGATGGCCGGGGTTGTGAATGTTTTACAATTTGCTGGTCTGCTCTTTAAAGTATTTTACGGTAGCGATCACATCCGGCACATTGTTATACCAGTTGTTCTCTCTTTCAATGGAGAACATACCGGAGAATTTCTGACGGTTGAGCTCGCTGAAGATGGCGGGGAAATTGATCTTGCCCGTACCGACCACCAGGTCATTCGCCTTGGTATTGCCCACGGAATCGATGTCTTTCAGGTGTACGCCGAATACATGTCCTTCCAGCTTTTTGAGACACTCCACGGGATCGAGGCCATTACGCGCCCAATGTCCTACGTCCGCGCAGGAGCCGATGTTGGCATGCCCTTGTACGGCAGCAAGGACGGAGTCGGGGTGCCAGTAGGCATTGGGTTTGGGATGATCATGAATGGCAATCTTGATACCATATACCCCTGCCAGGCTGTCGATGGCATTCCACTGGTCTTTTTTGGGTTCTGCAGTGATATAGCTTAGCCCAAACTCCTTGGCCAGGTCGAAATATTTTTTCCATTCGGCGATGTCCTTTGGTGAAATGACACCCATCGCTACGATGGTGAGGCCCTTGGTTTGCAGCAACTGTTTGACCTTTGTCTTTTCCTCTGGCGTCATATCCAGTCCAAAGCTGCCTTTCATGTCACCGCCCAGTTTCTGACCCGGAAAAGCTTCCAGGAATTTCACGCCGGCGCTGTCGGCCTTATCCAGGGCCTGTACGAAAGGTACAAAATGGAATGTCCATAATTGAACGCCGATCTTCCAACTGGCGGCAGCCGAAGGTGTGGCGGCGGCGCTGTCGGCGGGCTTGGTTGTCGAATCCTTTGCGTCGCTCGCGGCAGGCTGGTTATTGCACGAGCTGAGGGCCACAAAAGCAAAGAGGCAAAGCAATGATACTGTTGTCAGTTTTTTCATCATGATGAATATTTTGTATGGTCCAAAAAAATAGAACACACAAATTAAGGTTTTTTTAGATTTACAGTATGAATAGCAGAATGCGATGGTTGGGTACGGTCATGCTGTTGGCGATCCTCCATACCGGCCGTGCCCAGACCCGAAGGGAAGATATCTATTCCGCATCCGTGCTCTATCAGCAAAGGACGGCATTGGAAAAGGACCTCCGGGAAAGGATCACCGGCAGGAATATGAGCTTGCCCCTCGACAGCAATTCGGAGGATAAATATATGTCTTCATGTTGGGCCGTCTCTCAATTCCTTATCTGGAACCCTGGTGTGGAACAGGGGCTCGACACTTTGTTCAATGGATATGCATCCTTATCCTATGATACAAAAAAGGCCCTGCTGGAAGCCGTCTATGCCGTAGCCCCCATCCGTTATACGGATGCAGTTCGCAATGTCCTCGAAAAGGAAGAAGACCCAAAATTATTCGCGCTTTGCGCCGTATATCTTTATCGCACAGACACCAGCACGGAGAATGGTAATGCACTGAAGATCCGGATGGTGGAAAAATTTCCGGGTTATGATACGCTATCCCTACTGCGGGAGCTGGCGGATTACCTCAGCTATCATACACAGCGCATACGCACCGGGCCTCCCAACCTGACTTCCCTCTTTGAATACCAAAGAGCAAAAAAACAAAAAACCGTCTACTCCTTTCAACGATGGGACCGGAACTACCCCGGTCTGGCCGTCGTACAGGATGAGAACGGCCGATTTATAAAAGACGCTCAAGGCAGGCTACAGGTGTTCCAGCAGTTGGCCCGCAGCGGTTCCGACCTCCCCTATTTTATCACAAACGGCAGCACACCGCAAGGCGTATACAGTATCCAGGGCACGGACATATCCAGGACTCATCTCATTGGTCCGACGCCAAATATCCAACTGCTGCTCCCTTTCGAAGCCACCTGGGAAAAATATTTTCACATGGACTATGATACTATCCCCGGAGAACAGACTATCGATTCTCTACGGCAATATCAGGAGCTTTTGCCACCGGGTTGGCGTGACTATACACCCATGATGGAAGCCTGGTCAGCAGGGCATATCGGACGGACCGAGATCATCGCCCATGGCACTACCATCGACCCGGAATATTTTAAGGACAAACCTTTTTACCCGCTGACGCCAACGATGGGCTGTCTTTGCGCCAAAGAGCTGTGGAATCCCACCAGCGGGCATCCATTGGTAAGCGAGCAACTGGGTCTGGTGAATGCCTGGTTATCCACCCCGGCGAAGAAAGGGTACCTCTATGTCATCGATGTAGACGACCAGCGCCGGCCGGTGAGCAGGGCAGAAGTCGAAGCATGGGTGAGCAAATTCGTTCTGGAAAAATCTTACCTTTAGCGGATCAACCCGGAGATTGCTTGTGAACACTACCCGCCCATATGAGGAAAGACAGCTGCTGGCCCGTGTAGCTAAAGGTGATCAAACAGCCTTCCATTCTTTATTTTCACAATACAGACATAAGGTATATCTTTCGGCGCTGCGGTTGTTGCAGTCGGCCGGCCATGCAGAGGATGTATTACAGGAAGTCTTTATGAAGATCTGGGTCGGCCGGGAAAAGCTCCCGGAAATAAATTGTTTTAGCGCTTACCTGAATACCATTACCCGAAATCACATCTATAATGCTCTTCGTAAGGTGGCTAATGAGGAATTGCTGCTGGAAAAGCTGCTCTCGCCCCAGTCCGCGGCCAACCGTCCCGATGCACCTTTAGAAAATATGTCCTTAAGGGAGTTGCAGGATGCCCTGCAAAAAGTGATGGCCACACTTACGCCACAGCAAAAAAAGGTCTTTGAGCTCAGTCGGATGGAAGGTCTTAAACATGAAGAGATCGCCCTGCGGCTGAATATCTCCCGGGAGACGGTGAAAAAGCATGTGTCTGAGGCGCTTCGGATCATCAGGGCACAGCTGCAACGCTATATGCACTTGCCGCAATTTGGTCTTTTGTTATTTTTTTTCTTTTCTTCCTGATCTTTCTACCCCTCTTTTTGCTTTCATGTGTCTAGGTTGATATGGACACGTCATTTTCCCGATTGAGATATTTGTTCAGACGCTACCAGAGCGGGGAGGCTACCGCTGCCGAACGCCGGGAGTTTATGGACATCGTCCGTGCAGGCGCCCATGAGAAAGCCCTGCAACAGTTGATCGGCGAAGAGATCGAAAGCGACGGACAGCCGGAGCTGACAAATACCCCTCCCCTCAGCGAAGAAGGCGCTGAACGGATCTTTTCCCGAATAGTGAGATCCGTCCCCTTGCCGGCGGAAAAGCCCCCTGTCCGCCGTATACCTGCCTGGATCGGATGGACGGCTGCGGCGGCATTTATTCTCGCAGCCCTGGTAAACCTGCCCTATCTGAAACCCCGGAAACATGCTCCGGCCATAGCCGCCGGCCCATTGGAAAAATATGATGCGGCCCCCGGTAAACGGGCAGCCGTGCTGACCCTGGCCAGCGGACAACAGATAGCGCTCGACAGCGCGGCCAGCGACACCGTCGGCCGGCAAGGCAATATGGCCGTCATCAATCTGAAAGGCATACTGGCCTACAACGCCACCACCGCGTCCGGCAACACGGGAGAACCGGCTTATAACACACTCACCACAAACGTGGGTAATCAATACCAACTGGTGTTACCGGACGGTTCCCGCATATGGCTGAACGCCGCCTCCTCCGTAAGGTTCCCCGTCAACTTTAGCAACAGGGAGAGAAACGTCGAGATCACGGGCGAGGCCTATTTCGAAATTGCCCCCGATACCCGCCGCCCCTTCCTGGTGCACTATAAGGACATGACCGTACAGGTATTGGGGACGCATTTCAATGTCAATGCTTATGCGGACGAACAGGCTGTGGCCACCACACTGCTGGAAGGTTCGGTAAAAGTAATCCGCGGCAGGGATCATACCCTGATCACTCCGGGTCAACAGGTGCAGTTGTGCAGCAAGGGCATGTATGTATGGGACAATGTCAACACGGAAGAGATAGTGGCCTGGAAAGAAGACCAGTTCTATTTCAGGCGGGCGGATATACAGGGCATCATGCGACAGCTGTCCCGTTGGTACAATATAAAAGTGGATTATGAAGGTCAAAATATCGAAGAACGCTTTTATGCGAAAATCCCCAGGAGCGTGCCGCTGTCGGAAGCGCTAAAAGCCTTATCCCTGACAGGTAAGGTACATTTCAGGACAGGCGATAAGACAGTAACTGTCTATCCATAAGTATAAATTTATCTCATCGTTCAAAAAAGGAGGCAACTATCCAGTGAAGCAACAACATATCCAATAAAACACCGGACCCTGACGCCATCAGGATCCGGCTATATCGGATTAATCTAAAACATGATCTCAGACAAGACTGATCTCCGCGGGCGCGGAGCAGTAATTGATTAACCCAAACTATCCAAAGTTATGGTATTGATTGCTATTTGCCAAAGACCAACGGCAGGGGGCAACCCATTTACAAATTGCTTAAAAATGAAATTGACGGCGGCTTTATTAGTATGTACGATCCTGCAGGTAGGCGCCAGGAGCGTTGCCCAGAAAGTATCGCTATCGGAGCGCAATGCTGCGCCGGAAAAAGTATTCACCCTCATCGAAAAACAGACGGGTTATAAGTTCATTTACACGGAAACCTTTTTGCAAAAGGCCAATCCAATCACCATCCATCTCCGGAATGCACCATTAGAGCAGGCATTGACGGAATGTTTTTCCAACCAGTCCTATACCTGGTCCATCCTTAATAAAATGATCATCATCAAGGAGAAACCACAACCAAAAGCAGGCGCTGTATCCGAATTGCCCGACCTCCCGCCGCCCATCGATGTAAAGGGAGAGGTCAGGGACGAAAAAGGTAATCCTATCATTGGCGCTACCATCGCCGTAAAAGGTATGAACCAAAGCACGGCTACGGGTCTGGACGGTAGTTTTGTTCTAAAAGGAGTAGAGAAGAACGCAGTCATCGTCGTCTCTTATACAGGCTATAAGACCGAAGAGGTTCCTCTGCGCGGCCGCAGCGAGATAAGCCTGTCCATGTCCATCAATGTGCGGGCGTTGAATGAGATCGTCGTCGTCGGCTATGGCACGGTCCGCAAACGGGACCTTACGGGCTCCGTCTCGCAGGTGAAGCCGGCGGAGGTCACCAGCTATCCCACGAACAATATCGTCAATGCCTTGCAGGGAAGGGCCACCGGCGTATTTGTCCAACAGAACAACGGCGCTCCCGGCGGCAATATCAGCATTCGCATCAGAGGGACCAATTCGATCCTGGGCGGCAATGAACCTTTATATGTCATCGACGGATTCCCCTTTTCCGGCAACCCCACCTTTCTGCAAAACTCGGACATCGAGTCCATCGAAATACTAAAGGACGCCTCTTCCATCGCCATCTATGGCTCCAGGGGAGCTAACGGGGTTATCATCATTACCACCAGGAGCGGCAAGTCAGGGAAAACCCTGGTAGACCTGGAGACGGGCTACAGCACCCAGTCTCCCATGAAATATATAAAGCTCATGAATGGTCGGCAATATGCGCAGTTTTACAACGAGCAGGCCGCCAACGACGGTGTCGCCCCCTATTTTACCCAACAGCAGATAGACTCCTTTGCCAAGGGGCCCAACACGGACTGGCAGCGTCAGGTAATGCACAATGCGCCCATGCTCACCACCAACCTGAATATCAGCGGGGGTAATGAAAAGACAAAGTTCGCCCTCTCCTCCGGTGTCTTCCGGCAGGACGGCATCATCCGCAACAGCAACTACAACCGATATACCCTCCGGGGCACGCTGAGCCATGATCTCAGCAAGATCTTCAATGTATCTTACAACATTTACCTCACCCGCGTCGATGCCCGTTACCAGAATTCCGGCAGTGGCAATCGGGGCGGGGACCTTATCTCGGGCATGCTGATGGCTCCGCCTACCCTTACTCCCTACCTGCCGGACGGTTCATTCCGCAGACTGAATACGGCCTATTCGTTTATCTCGAATGTCATCGTCAATCCGTTGGTGACCATTAATAAAGTGTCCGACAAGATCAGGTCGGACAAGGTTTTTTCCAATGCGGCCCTTACCATCAAACCCATAAAGGACCTTTCCATCCGGATCTCAGGAGGAGTTCAGAACGAAAACAACAGAACAGATACGTATTATGCCATCGAGCCCTCTACCAATTCCACGGGCAGCGCCAGCGTCGGTACCACACAAACCACCAGCCTGCTGAATGAAAATGTCGCCACTTATAGTAAAAACCTAGGTGAACACCGGCTTACCCTCACGGGCGGTTTTACCTACCAGGATTATGTATCCACCACCCTGAATGGCTCCGGAACAGGCTTTCTCAGCGATGTTATAGGGACAGGCAGCCTTGGTTCTGCCACCACGCCGGGCATTCCGGCCAGCGGTTACCAAAAATGGACGCTGCTGTCCTATCTGGGCAGGTTCAACTATAGCTATGCCGACAAATACCTTGCGACAGTGAGTTTTAGAAGAGACGGCTCTTCCCGTTATTCCAAGGGGAATAAATGGAGCAACTTTCCTTCCGCGGCCCTTGCCTGGCATATGTCCAGCGAGCCTTTTTTGAAAAGCTCCCATGTGGTGTCCGATCTGAAGATACGTGCCAGCTACGGCGCCACGGGCAGCACGGCCGTCAACCCTTACCAGACACTGAACCAACTGGGCTCAGGCTATACCATCTTCGGGGACGCGCTGAGCACGACTTATGCTCCCGGCACAGCGCTGCCGGGCAACCTGAAATGGGAGACGACGGACGAGTTTGATGCAGGAGTGGATGCAGGGTTCCTGGACAACAGGCTCCGTCTGACGGCCGACGTGTATCTAAAAAAGACAAAGAACCTTTTGAACAGGGTATCGCTGCCTGCGTCCATGGGGTATATCACCACGCTGCGAAATGTGGGAGAAGTACAGAACAAAGGCCTGGAAATTGGCGTGGAGTCGGATATTTTCAAGGGACCCGTCAACTGGACGGTGGCCGCGAATATTTCATTCAACCGGAATAAGGTGGTCAAGCTCTACCAGGGTCAGGATATTTATGGCGCTCCTATCTACACAGGCAGCCTGAACGATTATATCAACCTGCTCCGGGAAGGACAGCCCATGGGCGTTTTTTATGGCTATAAAGAGATCGGGTATACGGCCACGGGAGATATCCAATACGAGGACAGGAACAAGGACGGGAAGATCACGGCGGACGACAAGACATACATCGGTAATCCCAATCCCAGGTTTACGTACGGGTTCAATTCCGTCACAGCCTATAAAGGCTTCGAGCTGACGGTGTTCATCCAGGGCACCCAGGGGAATGACATCTACAACCTTAATATGTCCTCCTCGCTGGACCTGGGCATGGGCCTCAACCTCACACAGGATCAATTTTACAATCACTGGACGTCTTCCAACACAAAGGCAAAATATCCCAGGGTAAGCAGGAACCTCTCCGGGAATATGTCCTCCCGTTTTGTAGAAAATGGTTCCTATCTGCGCTTCCGGAATATCCAGCTGGCCTATAATCTTCCTGTCGACAAATGGCGCGTCAGTTGGTGCCGCAGCCTGCAGCTGTATGCCAGCGGGCAAAACCTGATCACGCTGACAAAATATTCCTGGTATGACCCGGATATCAACACCTATGGCAGCAGCAACTCTTATACCCAGGGCATAGACTATTATACCTATCCGACGTACAAATCCGTAACATTCGGTCTTAGATGCGGCTTTTGATCTTTAACTTTTAACGCTTACGTATGAGATATATACTTTTGATCATGATCTTAGCGGCAGCGCTCTCCTCCTGTAAAAAGGTGCTGGATGAAGAGCCGCAATCCATTGCCGCGGAAAATTTTTATAACAAGCCCGCGGAAGTGGAAGCCGGGCTTAATGCCATCTATTCTCCCATACGGGACGTCAGTACCCTGGGAGCTCTCTATCAGGTACAGTTGGAGTGTTATGCCGATTATATGTACGGACGCGGAAGTCATGCCGTCCTCAACAATTACCAGGGGCTGGACAATACCAATATCACCCGGGTGGCCAGCATGTGGACACAGTTCTATCTCTCCATCCGCAATGCCAATATCATGGTGCAAAAGATCCCGTTGGCAAAGTTGGTGAGCGATGCGGCAAAGACTCAATACCTGGCGGAAGCCAGATATATGCGTGCCCTGGATTATTTCTACCTGGTACGCAACTGGTCAGGAGTCCCCCTTCGTACAGAGACAAATATGGATTCCATCAATCTGAAGCGTAGCCCGGCCTCCGACGTGTATGCCCTCATCCTCAGCGACCTTCAATTTGCCGAAGCCAATCTTCCTGACGCCGGCAGGCTGGTAGGCGCCCCTTCCAAATGGGTAGCCAAGACCGTGCTGGCAGAGGTCTATCTATGGCTGGGGCAATACGGCGATGCGGACAATAAAGCAAAAGAGGTCATCGCCTCCGGCAAGTTCTCGCTGGTAAAGGTATCGACGGTATCCGACTTCGATAAATTGTATGGACCGGACGTCGTCAGCTCCACAGAAGAGATATTTTACCTGAAATTCTCCCGGAGTACTTCAGGCCAGGGCTGGCAGTACCCCATTTACGCCTTTTATCCCAACTCGGGTTATTATCCGCCGGGCGGCTATTATACGTTCTATAGCGACTCAATCAAAAATAAAGTGCTGCTGAACTGGGACAAGCATGACCTTCGCTATATTTACAACTGGTATAGCCAGACCTTCGGGTTGGGCGCCACCACCGTGCTGAACAGAAAGTTTGCCGACAAACAGGCCGTGACAGCTGCCGGCAACGACTACCCGATGTACCGTTATGCCGACCTCCTGCTCTTCTATGCGGAGGCCGAGTGCAGGGCTAACAATGGTCCTACGACTGACGGAATGGAAAAGCTGAATATGGTGCACAGAAGGGCCTACGGTAAAGATCCCGGAACACCCGACCCCACCGTAGACTTCGCCTTGGCCGACTACAGCACACCGGAAGCTTTCCTCGACCTGATCCAAAAAGAAAGGGGCTATGAGGACTGCTCCGAAGGCAAGCGTTGGCTGGACCTGAAAAGAATGGGCATCATAAAACAGGTGATACAGGATATAAAGGGCATTGCCGTGGCAGACAAACATCTGCTATGGCCTATCCCTACCACAGAATATAATTACAATAAAGCCATCGATCCGGCAAAGGATCAAAACCCTGGTTACTGATCTATGAAACACAAATTATCCACACTGATCATCCTATGCTGTCTCTGCGGACGCATCCTTGCCCAAACAGGCTATGACATCTGCGTATACGGCGGCACTTCCGCCGGCGTCATTACAGCCTACACAGCCGCAAAAATGCACAAGAGCGTACTGCTCATTGAGCCGGGCTATCATCTGGGCGGGCTTAGTTCGGGCGGGCTGGGATACACCGACATCGGCAATAAATATGCGATCAAAGGCCTTTCCCTTGACTTCTATCGACGGGTGGGGCATCACTATGGAAAGTTCGAGCAATGGATCTTCGAGCCGCATGTGGCGGAAGATGTGTTTAAACAATATATCAGCCGTGGCGAGGTAAAAATATTGTATGGTTATCACATCGTTGCGGCATCCAAACAGGATGGCGTGATCAATAGTATTCAGCTGCAGCCGGCTGCCGGGACCGGCCCCCGCACCATCCGGGCAAAGATGTACATCGACTGCAGCTATGAGGGCGATCTCATGGCCCGGGCCGGTGTATCCTACACGGTCGGACGCGAAGCTAACGCGTTGTATAATGAAACCTACAACGGCGTACAGCTGATGGACAAACACCAATTCCCCGATGGCGTCGATCCTTACCAAACACCGGGCGACCCCTCCAGCGGTCTGTTATGGGGTATCAGTCCCGAACCTTTAGGACAACAGGGAGACGGCGACAAAAAGGTACAAAGCTATAATTACCGCATCTGTCTTACCAACGACCCTGCCAACCGGATCCCCATTACCCGGCCAGCAGGATATGATTCCACCCGCTACCAGCTGCTGCTGCGTCTCCTGGAGAAAAGACCCGCGGGAAACCTTTGGGGTATTTTAAAGTTCGATCTGCTGCCGGGACATAAGACGGATATCAATAACAATGGCGCCTTTTCCACAGACATGATCGGTATGAACTATGATTATCCCGAGGCGGATCACGCCACCCGCCAAAAGATCGTACAAGCCCATACGAATTACACAAAGGGGCTGTTGTATTTCATTGGCCATGACCAGCACATGCCGTCCAATCTGCGGACTATGATGCTGGAGTGGGGCTACCCCAGGGATGAATACAAGGACAATGGACATTGGACAACGCAGATGTATGTGCGGGAAGCCCGGCGGATGAAGGGCGCCTACGTCATGACCCAAGCCAATTGTGAAGGAAAGACCACTGTGACGGATGGTGTCGGTCTGGCCGCCTATACGATGGATTCACACAATTGCCAACGTATCGTGACAGGTGGTATGGTAAAGAATGAAGGGGATGTACAGATCGGGGGTTTCCCACCCTATCCTATTTCCTATCTTTCCCTGGTGCCCAAAAAGGAAGAATGTCGCAATCTGCTGGTACCCGTATGTCTGTCGGCCAGCCATATCGCCTATGGTTCCATCCGGATGGAACCTGTTTTTATGGAGCTGGGACAGTCCTCTGCCATTGCTGCCTCAACGGCCATCGACCGGCATATCCCCGTGCAGGAGGTGGATGCCGCCGTAATACGCAATATCCTCCGGGAAGACCCCCTGGCAGATGGCAGCACACCGGAGATCCTCATCGATAATGACGACACCGCCTATGTGACAGTGGAAGGGGACTGGGTAAAGGAAAGCCGGGACAGCTACGGCTTCTCCAGGTTGACGGACGAACATAAGGACCAGGTTTTCCGGCAGGTACGTTTTCATGTGCCTGTGACGACATCCGGCACATATACCTTGTATATCTATGTCCCCAAGGTGCAGCATCCCAGTTCGACCACCACCGTGACGGTATCCTCCGGCGGGACGGTCAAGGAAGCAGGCATCCCCACCGGAAAACTCAGGGTGGAAGGCCAGACCTCGGGCGAATGGGTGGAATGTGGGAAATATCCTTTGGAGAAAGAGAAAGATAACTATGTGTTGATCAACAACAAAGGAGCCGATGGTGTGGTGATTGCGGATGCAATCCTACTAATAAAAAACTAATAACAAAAAACCCCAGCGACCAGCTGGGGTTTTTCAATCGTTTTAGAACGGAAGATCGTCAATGGGCTCCGTGATGTCCCCAGGAGATGATACCCGGGAGGCAGGCGCTCCCTGGGAGGCATAGCTGCCTTCTGAGCCGCCGCTGTAGCCGCCACCGCCTTCGGAACCTCTGCTGCCCAATAACTGGACGGTCTGTACACGCAGGGTCAGCGATACGCCTGTAGTCCCGTCATTTTTCGGATAGGTCCTTACTTCAGGCGTTCCTTCTGCATATACTTGCGTTCCTTTTTTGAGATAGGGAGCAATTCCCGTACGGTCTGTCCAATAGGCACACTCTACCCAGATGGTCTTATCCTTCTGATTGCCCTGTGCGTCACGGAATTTCTCGGTATGCGCCACGTTGAAATTGATCACGTTTTTCCCATTCACCGCATTGGTGACACAATCCTTACCCAGATTTCCTATTACTTGTAGCTTTATCATAATGGTAGATTTATAGTGAAACGGCAATTTACACTTTCTTGAAATACGCGGGTGGGAGAAGTTTTCCCAAAGTTTCCCACCCCTCCCCCAACCACTCAATCCCCTCAACCAACCGCCCCCCACCTCCCCCAACCGCTCAATCCCGTGACAAACGGCACCCCCATCCCGCGCCCTTTGCGTACATTTAACATGTGAGGAAACCCCTGCTTACCATATTGCTGTTCACCTGCCTGGCTGCCCACGCCCAACCGGACAAGGCACTGGAAGAGTCCGGGAAATTGAATGATGTCCATGACATTGCAGTGGCTACAGCCTGTAAAGCCCTCTATACCTTTAAACAAACGAACGATTGTATCCTCAGCGAACGGATGGCGCGTCAGTCCCTGGAATGGTTTAGCCGCACGGCTAATAAAGAGCATATTTCAATGGCCTATTATACATTGGGTTTTTCACTTTTAGCCCAGAGCCGTTTTGAAGAGGCCATCCGCTACCTGCAGTTGTCTCAGGACTATTCGCAACAAGCCCGGGATACCGCCGGCGTTATTAAAAGCCTTTCGCTCATCGGCTGCGCCCATCGGGAAAGCGGGAATTATGAAACGGCCTTTCAAATAATCCGTCGTTGTCTGCAAATGGCGGAGGAAAACAATAATCCGGCCCTGGCGGAAGAGCAGTACTTCGAGCTGGCCGCATTGTTCATGCAAATAGAAGACTACGATGCGGCAAAAAAGTATTTTCATGACGGGTTCCAGCTTGATCAGCCAAAAACGTTCCACCCCTGGAATATCCTGGTCTATGCTCAACTGCTCAGCCGACAGCACCTGTTCGACTCCGCACGGTATTATTATAATAGCTTCGATTCCGCGGCCCTGACACCGGCCATGCTGCGGACCTACCTGGTCAGCAAGGGAGAATATTATCTCCTGCAGGAAAGAGGCCGGGAAGCCCTGCCCTATTTTGAAAAAAGCCTGGTATACCAATTGCAGTCAAATGATCGCAATCAGATCATGCGTTGTCTGAAAGACCTCTCCCTTGCCTGTGAAAAGCTGAACAAGGATAAAGAAGCCGCGAGGTATGCCAGGGAAAGCCTCGTTATTGCGGAGCAATTCAAGGCCCGGCAATACATCCGGGACAATTGTCAGATACTCTACACCCTCTATGACAAAACCAAAAGGACGGACAGCGCCTATGCTTATTATCGCCGCTGGCAAGTCATGAAGGACAGCGTAAACAACGATCAGTTAAAAGGCAAGTTTGCCTCTTATAACTTCGAACAGCAGATCGCCCTGCTGAATAAAGAGAAACAGCTTAACGAAGTCTGTCTGCGGGAAACGGTGGCTACAAAAAAATTATTGATCGGCGGCATCGTGGCGTTAATACTGATCGGTTTTATCTTCTCCCGGTATGTGCTGTTAAAAAGAAAGAACGAGGCGCACCTCCGCCAACGGGCCGAGAAGGAGCTGGAGTTAGCGGCCTTACGCAGCCAGATGAACCCGCATTTTATCTTCAATTGTCTGAATGCCATCAATCGATTTATACTAGGTCATGAGACAGAGGCCGCCTCCGACTATCTTACAAAATTCTCCCGGCTGATGCGGATGATCATGAATCACTCCAGACATTCCGTCATCTCGCTGGCGGAGGAGCTGGAGGTTCTGCAACTTTATCTCAATATGGAACGGTTACGTTTTAAGGACGCATTTGATTACAACATCGTGCTGGATGACGAGCTGGATACGACGGATATCTATATTCCGCCACTGCTGTTGCAGCCCTTTGTCGAAAATGCCATCTGGCACGGGCTGATGCATCGTCCCGAAAGAGGTCTGTTGACGGTGTCCATCCATGCCGGCGACGACATGCTGACCTGTATTATCCAGGACAATGGCGTAGGGCGTCAAAAAGCAGGGATGCTGAAAAGTAAGTCCGCCCAAAAACATAAATCCATGGGTCTGCAGATAACGGCTGAACGGCTGCGTCTGCTGGCAGGCGCAGGTACACCCGGTCATTATTTCGACATTGAAGATCTGTATGATAAAGACGGGAACCCTGCCGGCACCAGGGTCGTCCTAAAAATAAATATCCATTATCCGGCTACAGAACAATCGGAAACCATCCAAAAATCACAGGTTATATGATCAGTGCTATCATTGTCGACGACGAACCCTATTGCTGTGAAGCGCTGGCGATCCTGCTGGAGCGTTATTGTCCGCAGGTCGAAGTAACGGGTAGTTATCATTCCGGGACGGAAGCTCTTACAGCCGTCAGAGAGCAGCGGCCTCAATTGCTGTTCCTCGACATCGAAATGCCCCGTATGAATGGCTTCGAGCTGCTGGAAAAAATAAAAGATATCCCCCTGCAGCTGATCTTTACCACTAGTTATGATCAATACGCCATCAAAGCCATCCGTTTTAGCGCGCTGGACTATCTGCTAAAGCCCATTGACCGGGAAGAGTTGCAACGCTCGGTACAAAAAGTGGAACAACGCCTTTTATTTCCCTTACAGATAGATATGCTGCTGAAGAAACTGCAAAACCCCGCCCACTTATTCAATAAGATCGCCATCCCAACCATGGAGGGGCTGCAAATGGTACCCGTCGATCATATCCTGTATTGTACTTCTGATAGCAATTATACCATCCTCTCGTTAAAAGATCAGCAGAAAGTAGTAGCCTCACGTACATTAAAAGAGATTGAAGAGCTGCTGGAAGATCATTCCTTTCTTCGTGTACATCATTCCAGTCTTATCAACCTCAACGAGGTGTGTAAATATGTAAAAGGCGAAGGCGGTTATCTTGTCATGTCTGACGGCGCCTCCATCAATGTCTCCCGCAGCCGTAAAGAAAGCCTGCTAAAAAAATTACAGCCATTCAGGTCCTAGGCACTCCCGGTTAATCACTCAAAAAAGCAAATAATCCTCCATCCCCCGCCGATGGCTGGTTTTGGCTGTCTCTCTCGCACAATGAGCCCTAGTTTTGGTGCATAAAATGTATGGTTATGCAAAAGATACTCTTTTTGTTGACGATGGTTATGGTTATTATCTTTATTCCCTCTGCTGTACACGCCCAGGCCAGCCGAAATACTTTTCTGAACATACAAACCATAGGGACAGACCGTGGTTCGGTAAGGGCGGCCCGGGAGTTCTGGAAAAAGCACGGCGACAATAAGGATGAGAAATGGTATAAATTCCCGGGAGGTTACCTGGCCGAATTCCTGGACGGGGACATCGAAATCAAGGTAATCTTTGATAAAAAAGGCAACTGGACCTATACCATGCGGCAGTATACGGAAAAAGAGCTGCCTACGGACGTACGGACGCTGGTAAGGAGCACCTATTATGACTATAAGATCGGATGGGTAAAGGAGGTGTCTCAGTTTCAATCATTAGTGTATGTCGTGCATATCGACAATGCTCCGGAATGGAAAGACCTCATCGTCCGGGATGGAGAGATAGAGGTGCAGCATAGCTACGAGCCATAAAAAGAGAGATGAGCCCGGTCTATTCTATAAGGCTGGCATTATATTCATTCAACGCCGAACGGATAATGCCAAGCGCTTTCCGGATATGCTGGTCCACCGTATTCTCGGAGATGGACATCTTACGGGCAATGGCGCTGTAAGAAAGCTTTTCCTCCCGGCTAAGCAGAAAGACCTCGCGGCATTTTGGAGGTAGTACGGCTATTTCATCCGTGATGATGCGCAGTAGTTCCCTTTTCTCCAGCACTTCGACGATAGGCGCGGCGGTATCCCTGTCACCCTGGTGGAGAATGACCTGTCTGTATCTCTCCTGTACCAGTTGTTGCCGGAAATAATTGAGCACCTTGTGTTTCGCTATGGAAAAGATATATGCTTTTACGTTGGAAACCTCTCCCAATTTTTCCTTCTGTAAATAAAACTCCATAAAAACATCCTGGGTAAGGTCACGGGCTGTCGGGATACAGCCTGTTTTTTGTGCAATCATCTTCATTACGCCCATTACATGTCTGCGATAAAGGGTATCAAAAGCCCCCTCCTCTCCACGCAGCCAACGGCCCATCAAATGATGATCAGATGTGACGAACAGGTTTTTTATAAAGCAATCGTTTATCTACCAAATTTAATTATTCTTTATTACCGTCATTCTTCCGGGTGAAAATTTTTTTTTCGGACAAAATAACGGAACAGGTTGATAAAGGTTACTTATATATGACGGCCGTGCTGAAGAGATACGACCAGGCTGAACTTATGGATAAACAAAGACTTTCGGAACTTCTTGCCAAATATCATAACAACACCTTGACCTATAGTGAGAAACAAGAGCTGGATGAATGGTTCCATTCATTACAGCACCCTGATTCTACGACGGGAAAAGAGGCGGACGAAGCATTCAGACAGGAAATGCTGCATGAGTTCCGCGCCCGGTTCCCCTACCCGGCCTCCTCCACAGCTCCGAGAAGGGTCGGCAGGCGGATACTTGCGGCAGCCGCGGTAGTGACGGGTCTTTTTATCGGTGGCGCCTATTATCTTCTGCAAACCGGTCACCCGAAACAGCCGGCTATCCCAATGACGAGCGGGATCGCCTCGAATAGGAAGACCATCATGGAAAAAGACAGCATCCACGGAATAAACCACGCCATGCTGATCCTGGAAGACGGGTCTTCCATCAACCTCGATGAAAGCCATACCGGGCTCCTGGTGGAGCGCGGGGGTATGAAGGCGGTAAAGGCGGATGACAGCACGGTGAAGTACCTCGGTTTCGGCAAAATGACAGAGACGGTCTATCATACCATCAAGACCCCCCGGGGCAGACAATACAGGCTATCACTCCCCGATGGCAGCATGGTATGGCTGAATGTGGACGCGGCCATCCGCTACCCCGTAGCGTTTGCCGGTGCTGAAAGACGGGTGGAGGTTTCGGGTGAAGCCTATTTTGAAATAGCCAAAGACATGTCCCGGCCATTTATCGTGTCCATTGATGGCAAAGAAGAGGTGAAAGTGCTGGGGACTCATTTCAATATCAATGCCTACAAAGAGAGTGGCCCGGCAGTGGTTACCCTGCTGGAAGGCGCTGTCAATGTATCAGAGCGGAAATTTAATGTAACGCTAAAACCAGGGGAACAGTCTTCCTTTTCCTCAAAAGGGTTCCGTGTGAAGAAGGCGAATATTGAACAGGTGATGGCCTGGAAAATGGGCTTTCTGGATTTTGACGCACTGCCGCTGGATGCCGTGATGCAGGAAATAAGCCGCTGGTATGATATAGATATCCTGTATAAAGAACTGCCTGATCATCCCATTGCCCTTGGCGGGCGTATCAGTAAAAACCTTCCTCTTTCCAAAGTGCTGAATATGCTGGAAGCTTATGGCGTCCACGCACAACTAAGCAACACTAAAAAGCAAGTGATCATAAGTACCCGATAACCTTGTCCCCATATCCATTGATGTAACCGGGAACAAAAAGGGACCACAGGTCCCTTGGCCGAAGGCCCATTATTAGCTGTATTGCACCCGGAAGGTATTTTCCCTACACCGGCCGGGTGCAATACAAAAATCCGGAAGCGTGGCTGCGCTCCCGGCTGAATATTGGTTCCTGAAAAGCAATGCAACCTGATTTTCAAAACCAACACGTAAAGGTATGATTTTAATCATTTCCAATACCGCGTGCAAAACGGTATTGGCCAAAACTTTGCGGATTATGAGATTAACCGCATTTCTCCTGACGATGGCCTGTCTGCATGTCAGTGCCGGCACCCCTGCTCAAACCGTAACCATTTCAGCGGACAAAGTCCCCTTGCAGAAAGTATTTAAGGAGATCTCCCGGCAAACCGGTATTTCCATTCTGTACGATGATCTGCAGATCCGCCAGTTGCCTCCTGTCTCTATCCATGTAAAAAACGTTTCCGTCCCGGATGCAATGAGACAATGTCTGCATGGACTGCCATTCTCCTTTACTGAAGATGAGGGAACGATCACCATCAAAAAACATCCCCCTCAGACACAGGACGCCCAGCCGGCAATACCGCCGGGGATCGAAATCCGCGGCACTGTCAAAGACCAGGCAGGTAATCCGATGCAAGGCGTCAACATCGTAGTAAAAGGCACTTCCACCGGCGTTACCAGCGATGCGGAAGGAAAGTTCGTGATCCAAAGCCCCGGCAATGCCATCCTCGTATTCAGCTCTATCGGATATGCACCAAAGGAAGTTCATGTCAACGGCCGAACGCAGATCCAGGTGGAGATGAACATCACCCAGGTGGATATGAAACAGGTGGTGGTGGTAGGGTATGGCACACAGCGCAAAAAAGACATTTCCGGCGCTGTTACTGTCGTAGGTGAAAAGGAATTCAATAAAGGGGTTACGCAAACCGCAGCCGATCTCTTACAAGGCAAGGTAGCCGGGCTTGTAGTGACCACCGAAACAGGTGATGTCACGGCAAGACCTACCATTCGTCTGAGAGGGACTTCTTCCCTTACGGGCTCAAGCACTCCTTTCGTGGTGATCGATGGAGTTCCGGGTATGGACCTGAACGCGGTGGCTCCCCAGGACATTGAAAGCATCAGTGTATTGAAGGATGCCGCGGCTTCGGCCATCTATGGATCGCGTTCCGCCAGCGGTGTGATCCTGATCACTACCAAAAAAGGCAGGTCGGGCCAGGCGCAGGTACAGATGGGTAGCTACGTAGCCATCGACAAAGTGTCGAACAAACCCCAACTGCTTACGGCAGATGAATGGAGGAAGTATACAAAAGACAATGGCCTGGATGTTACAGGCCTCGATCTGGGAGGCAATACCGACTGGTTCAACGAGATCATGCGTACGGGCAAGTCCAGCAACCATAGTATCTCCGCATCAGGTGGAACGGAAAAAAGCAATTACCGCGCCTCTTTCAACTACCTGAACAGGGAAGGCATCATGCGCGACAATAACCTGAAAAGGTTGAACGGTCTTTTCACCGTCAACCAAAAAGCGCTTGACGGACGGCTTAATCTCTCTCTCACGGCGGGAGGCGTACAGACGGATTTTTCACCTACCAATACATTCAACACCACGCTGGCGTATACTATGTTGCCAGTGTATACCATCAAAAACCCCGATGGGAGCTGGTTTGAAAAATTTGATTATGAGCAGGGCAACCCTGTACACAATATCGCGGAGAACAAATATATCAATAAGGCCTCTATCTATTATGGCAACGGTATTGCGCGTCTGAAGGTCCTGGACCCGCTGACCATCGGGGTAAACCTGCTCAAACAGCGTTCCACGCAGGACGGCAGCCGATATAACGCGATCACCACGCAGGCGGGGCGAACCGACCACGGGTACGCTTCCAGGGAAAACCTGGTGCAGGATAAGAACCTGATGGAGCTGACAGGCGAGATCGAAAAGGAATGGAAAGAGCATCGCTTCAAATTGCTCGGCGGGTATTCCTACGAAGAGAATTATTCTCAATTTGTGTCGGCTACCAACCGGAATTTCCTGTCCGATATTTTCACTTATAATAACCTGTCCGCAGGAGAAAATCTGTTACCCACCGACGTAAGCTCCAGCAAGGAGCTGAGCAAGCTCATTTCATTCTTCGGAAGGATGAATTACAGCTTTAACGGTAAATACTCCCTTACCGCCTCCATTCGTCGTGACGGGTCGTCCAAATTCGGGAAGAACCATAAATGGGGTACATTCCCGGCGGTATCGGCGGCGTGGACAATTTCCGATGAACCATTCATGAGCAAGGTCCTCTTTGTCAAAGACCTCAAGCTACGGGCGGGGTACGGAGTCGTGGGCAACCAGGATGGCATCAACCCCTATAAATCGATCGCCCTGTATGGAAGAGGCGATGAGTATTTCGACAATGGCCGCTGGAGAAACACATACCGTTATATCCAGAATCCCAATCCGGACCTGAAATGGGAAGAAACGTCCACACTCAACTTCGGCACAGACTTCAGTCTGCTGGACGGAAGGATCTCGGGCAGTATCGATTATTATATCAAGAAAACAAAAGACTTGCTATATGTATACAATGTGCCTGTGCCGCCCAACCTCTATCCCACCACGCTGGCGAACGTGGGAGATATGTCGAACAAAGGGATCGAGCTCGCGGTAAATATCGAGGTGGTCAGGAAAAATGATTTCCGCTGGACAAGCACCCTGAACTTCGCGCAAAACAAGAATGTCATTACCCGGCTGTCAAATGATATCTACAAAACGGAAAGCATCAAAACAGGGGGCATCAGTCTGAGAGGTTCCGGCAACCTCACCAGTCATATCGTCCAGGAAGGGGAAGAAGTGGGTACATTCTATGGATGGGAATGTCTGGGGTTGGATGCAAACGGGGCTTATATCTTCAAAGACCAGAACAAGGACGGAGAGATCAACAGTTTGGATTACACCAGGATTGGCAGGGCCTTGCCCCGGTTCACTTATGGCATCAACAATTCCTTCTCTTATAAAAGATTGAGTTTTTCGTTCTTTCTCCGGGGTGTATATGGCAATGATGTGCTCAACAATCCACGGATGCAATATGCCAATGTAAGGTGGCTGCCCGGCTCCAATGTGTTGCGTGAAGCACTCACCAATGGTATTCGCTCCGACCCAAAATATTCCAGCTACTATTTGGAAAAAGGTTCTTTTCTGCGGCTGGACAATGCAAGCCTGGGTTACGATGTCAACACCAGGAACGTCTGGGGCATCAGGAGCGCCAGGGTGTATATCACGGCGCAGAACCTTTTTGTGATCACGGGGTTCAAAGGGCTTGATCCGGAAGTGAATATGAGCGGGCTGGCGCCCGGCGTGCTGGAAACATTTTTTGTACCCAAGGCCCGCACATTCTCACTGGGTGTAGACATCAATCTCTAACGGTCAAATTTTTTGATTTATGAAACGTATTTCTATCTATATTCTTCTCCTGGTTACTACCCTGAACGCCTGTACCAAACTGGACGAAGAATTGTTTACACAGGTGCCTGTGGGTGAATTTGGAAAAGACGATCAGCAGATCAATGCACTCGTGGGGTCTATTTACAGTACGCTCAAGCTGAATGGGATCGACTGGGATACCTATATCACGATGAGCGGGCTTGCATCGGACATGATCGCCATACCCGGATTTAAAGGCGGCGATTGGAGCGAGCCGATGTACAAGGAAACCATGCGTCATACCTGGACGGCCAGCAGCAGCGGATTTAACGATTGTTATTTTCAGCCCTCTGCCAATATTTCGCTTTGCAACCAGATCTATTACCAGATCAATATAAGCCAGGGCATGGACCCCGCGCTCAAGGGAAGGATCCTGGCGGAGATCAGGGGTGTTCGCGCCTTCTGGTATTACATTCTGATCGACCTCTATGGTAATGTACCGATCGTCACCGACTTCCTGGATCAATCGCAGCCTGCTACCAAAAGCCGGGCGGAAGTATACAATTTCATTGTAAAAGAGTTGAATGAGGTCAAAGACCAGTTGAGAAAGGATGTAGCCACACCTGCCAGTTATGGAAAATTTACCAGGGGCGCCGCCTATACACTGCTGGCAAAAATGTACCTGAATGCCACGATATGGAATCCCGCGGGAGGGGCGAAATGGGAAGAGGCCGTAGCAGCCTGCGATTCGGTGATCAATATGCCGTATCAACTGGAGGCGTGGAAAACGAATTTTGTCCCCAATAACCATATTTCGAGGGAAGCCATCTTATCGGCGGCGTTTAAGGCGGGGGGCAGTGGCCGGCAGAACATGATCGCGTTTAATACCCTTCATTATTTCGACCCGATAGCATTGGGCCTCACCCTGGCTCCCTGGAATGGCATCGCGGCCAACCCCGATTATGTAAAAAGCTTTGATACCACCGATACACGATACCATGGCTCGTTCCTCATAGGCCCCATGCGTGATCCCGCTACCGGGGAGATCATCATGACAGCGCATGGAAGACCCTTGATCCACACTGTGGACATGACGATGCATGATCTGGGGCCCGATGGATGGGGATGGATCAACCAGGAAGAGGGAGCAAGGATCTATAAATGGGACTTTGAGCCGGGGCTGAGCAGTACGATGGAGAATGATTTCCATATTTTCCGTCTGGCGGACGTGTACCTGATGAAAGCGGAAGCCTTACTGCGCAACGGTCATTCTTCCGCCGAAGCGCTACCTCTGGTAAATGCCATCCGCACAAGGGGACTGCCCAATGACCTCTATACCAGCGTAACCCTGGAAGATGTGTATAACGAAAGGCGTTTCGAGCTGGCATGGGAGGGGTTCACCAGACAGGACATGATCCGGTTTGGCAAATTCCTCGATGCACGGCCTCCCTTCAAACCCTATATCAGCGATGCCAAATACCTGCTTTTCCCTATACCACAGGCAGCCAGAGATGCCAACCCAAAACTGGCGCAGAACCCGGGTTATTGATCACAAAAATTAATTATTTACAATATGAACAGAAAGAAATTCCTGAGCAACGCAGGTCTGCTGGGTGCAGCTGCCATGATCTCCCCATCCTTACTGGCCGGCGCGTCCGGCAAGAAATCGAAAGTCGTTACCAATGAAAAAAAGATCAGGGTAGGATTGATCGGCTGCGGCAGTGTATCCACTCAATATCTTCCGCATCTTTCCAAATCGCCCTATGCGGAATTGGTAAGTTTTTGCGACATCAGGCCGGAAAGAGCGCAAAAAACGGCCGCTCAATACAAGGTAGACAATTGGTATCCGCACATCGACCAGATGTTAAAAGGCGTTCCTTTCGATCTGCTGGTGAACACCACGGACATGCAGGAGCATGGACGTCTCAACCGGATTGCGTTGCTGGCCGGTAAAAACATCTGGTGTGAAAAACCATTGGCCAGCAGCTATGCCGCGGGCAAGGAACTGCTGGCGATGGCCAAACAAAAAGGGCTGCGTATCTGGGGAGCCCCGGCAGTGGTGAATAGTCCGCAGTTTGCTTTTATGGCACAACAGATAAAAGAAGGGAAGCTGGGGAACATTGCCGCCGCGCATGGGCATTACGGACATACCGGTCCCGACTGGTCGGCTTTCTTTTATGAGAAAGGCGGCGGCAGTCTGCCCGATCTCGGCGTATACAACATCGCAACGCTGACAGGATTGTTGGGACCTGCTGTGTCGGTGGTTTCGATGACCAATATCATCACGCCTACCCGCAATACGGGCAATAAAGGTTTGGTAAAAGTGGCGGCGGAAGACAATGCGCATGTGCTCTTTGAGCATAAGAGTGGTGTACTGTCCCATATCCAATGCGGGTTCAATTATTTCGATCCGTACGGGCACGGCGGCGCCGGGCAGGAAAGACCCACGGTTTCAATCTACGGATCAAAAGGGAATATGCAATTGGTGGGATATGACTGGCATCCGCTGGGGGTTGATATGGCGACGGTAGATAACCCCAAAACAGAACGTTTCCAGATAGATGCAGGCGGTTATGTCTGGCAGGAAGGGGCTTCGGTGATCTGCGAATGTATGGCTACGGGCAAGGAGCCGAGGATCAACGTAGAGCATTCTCTCCACGTGCTGGAGATCATCGAGGCCGCCTGGAGATCCCAGGACAGCGGCAAAAGGATCCCGCTGCAGTCAACCTTTAATTGGCCGATGCTGTGATAAAATGGATGTCTACGGCAGGCAGGCTGCGCGCCGCATTCCTTTTTGGGTTTGCATCGCTGGGCTCCTGGATGCCGGCGCTCACGGTATGGCTGGAAGACCATGGATTGTCAAAAAGCCGCATTGGATATGTATCAGCCATTCCGTGGCTGGTGATGCTTATCGTTCAACCCATATGGGGTGTGGCGGCGGATCGCATCGGGAAGAAAAAATGTTTTATTATCACCTCTTTTGTCGCTGTGCTGGCCTTTGTGCTGATGCCGGCTGTGGAGAAAGATCAGGGGATGATCGTTGGGATGACCATCGCGTTTGCGCTTTTTAATACGCCTGTATTGCCCTTGCTGGACAGCATCACGTTGGATCTGGCGGCCGGGGGGCTGATACGGTCTTACGGCACATTCCGTTTTTGGGGTGCACCGGGGTTTGCAGTGGGAGCATTGCTGGCATCATGGCTGACGGCAGTATGGAACATCGATGTGATCTTTTATTTATCGGCGCTCTTTTTATTGCTGATGTGGCTCGTCCTGGCGGCATTGGAAGTTACGTCCTCATCATCGGCAGGGGAATTCAGTATAAATGGGATCGGGTACCTGATAAAGGATGGGTTGCTGATGACATTCCTGGCAGTGATCGCCCTCGTTTCGGTGGCGCAATCTTCCAGCAGCTTTTTTCTGACGGTATATCTCCGGGAGATCGGGTCCACACCCGCTGTTACAGGAACAGCGCTTGGCGTGCAGTCCATCAGTGAGCTGCCTTTTTATTTCCTCGCGGCATGGCTGTTAAAAAAGACCTCTGCGGGAAAGGTAGTGTTGATAGCTGTGTTCGGCACCGCGTTGCGGCTGCTGATGTATTCGCTAAATCAGCGGGCGGCCTGGGTCATCGGCATCGAGACGATGAATGGCATCACCTGGACGTTGCTCTGGATCGCATCTGTCGACTTTGTCGACAAACGTGTTCCGGCCGCGTGGCGGACCACCGGCCAATCATTGCTCTGGGCGGCTTATTTCGGCGCGGGCGCCATAGCCGGGAATATTTTCAGCGGGCGCCTGTATGAGATGATGCCGATGAGGGGTGTTTACGGCATCAACAGCGCACTCGCCGCCGCGGCAGGATTATTTGCCTTCGTCATTTTCAGCCTGATGCGGAGACGTTCTTTGGAAAAATCTTTTAAAACGCATTGATATGGATGAACTAATGAACCTGTTGTCCAGGTATAAAAAACAATGGAGCCTCGAACAGGGCTTTTACACCAGCGGGGAAACGCTTGCAGCGGAATCAGAAAAGATCTGGAAGCGTGACTGGTTGTTCGCCGGATTCACCTGCGAGATCCCGTTACCGGGGGATTATATTACTTATACAGTATTCAATCATTCGGCCGTCATCATCCGGGATGACGACGGCGGGATCTATGCTCATCACAATACCTGCCGGCACAGAGGCTCGGTGATCTGTACGGAAGAGCGTGGCAATGAACCCGACCTGAAATGCCCGTATCATCATTGGGTCTATGAGAAGAATGGCCGTCTGCGCAGCGCACGGATGATGGATAAAGACTTCGACAGAGGGGCATTCGGGCTCCACCCTGTCCATGTAAGCATATTGTCGGGCGTGATATTTATCTGTTTTGCCAATGACCCGCCGGACTTTTCCCGGGTAAGATCCGACCTGGCCCCGTATCTCGATACCTACGACCTGCACCATGCAAAAGTGGCTTACCGCGACCGGTATGAGCTGGATGCCAACTGGAAACTGATCGGTGAGAATTTCCGCGAATGTTATCATTGCGGACCCGCTCATATTGAATATTGTCAGGCAGTCATCGGCGCCGATCTATTTGAAGAGCGGGCTCAATTATGGGCGGAACAAAAAGAAGTGTGGAGGACAGGTGGGTTTCCAGAGCATACGATCCATGAAGTAATGGGACCGGGGCACTTTGGTATCCGGTACCCGCTGCGGCCCGGCTTTGCTACCTATAGTCTCGATGGAAAACCCGTGGCGCCGCTGATGGGAAAGCACAAGGATTACGACACGGGGGTGGTCGGGCTCATCCACTACCCGAACTTCTGGATGGATGCGGTGGCCGATTATATCTGGGTGATGCGTATTACTCCGCTGGATCCGGCACGCAGTGTGGTCGATCTCACCTGGCTGGTGAATGGCTGGGCGGAAGAAGGCAGGGATTATGATATTGAACGTTTGACGGAATTCTGGAAGATCACGGGCGAACAGGACTGGCAGTTGTGCGAGAACAACCAGAAGGGGATCCTGTCGGAGAAATATAGCCCCGGCCCCTTGTCGGATACGGAAACAGATGTGGTACATTTTCATAAATGGTATCTGACTGCCCTGGGCAGAAAATGATCGACAACCCGGAACAACGATATGAAAAGAACCTCAGTACCTGCAATGGCCAGACAAAAACTGGTAATGATCGGTAACGGGATGGCCGGCTTCAAATTCTGTGAAAAATTCGTTCGATACAGGCTTTTTAGGAAATTCGAGTTAACCGTATTCGGAGAGGAATCGCAGCCGGCTTATGACAGGGTGAACCTCACCAGGTATCTGACACATGACGAAGAAAACATTCTTGCCCCCGCCTCCTGGTATGATCAGCAAGGGATCAGGCTGAGAACAGGAGAAAAAGTACTGCGCATCGACCGTGAAAAAAAATGTGTACAGACAGCCACCGGCGCGGTCCTGTCGTATGATCTGCTGATCCTGGCCACCGGCTCCGGCGTTTATATGCCACCCGTGGAAGGCATCGGTCTGCCGGGCGTATTCCCTTACCGTACCCTTTATGATCTACAGGTCATCAGGGAGCATATGAAAAGCCGCAGAAAAGCGATAGTCATCGGCGGCGGCCTGCTGGGGCTGGAAGCCGCCAAAGCCATGCTCGATGCAGAAATGGAGACGGTGATCATCGAACATGCCGGCCAATTGATGCCAAGACAGCTCGATACTACTGCCGGGATCCTCTTACAACAGCAGGTGGAAGCATTAGGATTGACGGTCTTGTTGAATAAGGAGATCACCGGTATTTTTCAGGATGGGGACGGTCTTAGGGTCGTCTGTTCGGACGGCACTTCCATCGCAACGGATATGGTAATATGCTCGGCAGGTATTGTACCGCGTGACGAATTGGGGGCGACAGCGGGATTGACAACGGGGACAAAGGGAGGCATTGTTGTAAATGACCGTATGCTGAGCAGCGACCCCGCCATCTATGCGATAGGTGAATGCGCATGGGTGCATGGAAGGATCTGGGGCCTGGTCGCCCCCTGCTATGAAATGGCAGAAGTGCTGGCCGCCAGGCTGGCGGGTATCTACAAAGTGTTCAGGGGCGATCTGTTGTTTACAAGATTAAAAGTATTGGGAACAAAGTTGGCTTATATTGCAGCAATGGATGACGGCTATCAGGAGGGCGAAAGTATTATCGAAAAGAAACAGGAAGAGGGGGTTTATAAGAGGATCCGTCTTTCGGCTGATGGTAAAAGGATCACCGGCGCCATCCTGCTGGGTGATCTGTCGGGCTATGCTTCATTGCTGCAAATGATAAGGATGCGATCCCGGCCGCCGGCCGATCCGGCTATGTTCCTCGATGGAATGGGGGGCTGTGACAACCATATTGCCTCCCTGCCTGATACGACGATAGTTTGTCTTTGCGCATCGGTGAATAAAGAGGCCATTGTCCATGCTATCACGGCCGGCAAGCTGGGAAAGATCGGCGAAGTGTGCCAGGCCACCGGCGCTGGTACGGGTTGTGAAACCTGCCATGCGATGATCGAAGGAATGATCAACTATTATACACTATGACAAACAATACTGTACCGGAAAAACCTTTTGAGGTGATGGCCATTGCCGACCTTTGTATGGATATCATTGTGGCAAGCTCATCACCACCGGAATTCGGCCAGGTAGAATTGCTGGCCGATGCGTATCAGCTCGACCTGGGCGGATCGGTGGGTATTTTCGCCACTCAGTATGCCAAACTCGGCGGACGCATTGCGTTGATAGGTACAACAGGAGATGATGCTGCCGGCACGATCGTGCATACGAAGTTATCAGAGGCCGGTGTTGATATTCGTTATATAAAAAGATCTCCGGGGGAAAAGACGGCCATGGGGCTGAATATTGCCGTCGGGCATGATCGGGCCATGCTGGCCTATCTTGGAACAATGGAACTCATAGGGCCTGACATGCTGCGGGATGAGTGGATAGGTTTGAGCCGGCATTGGCATATAGGGAGCTATTTCCTGCTCAGACGATTGATCCCCGCGTGGTCCGGCTGGCTGAAAGAGTTGAAAAGCGGGGGGATAACCGTTTCGCTGGATACTAACTGGGACCCCTCGGGCAACTGGGCGCATGTGACAGAACTGTTGCCCCATGTGGATATCTTTCTGCCTAATCTTGCAGAAGCATTGGCCATCACCGGGGAAACCACTTTACAGACAGCCGGCGCAAAACTTGCCGGGATATGCAAGCTGGTAGTGGTGAAATGCGGTGAGGATGGGGCCGCGGTTTTTTCCGAAGGGCGGCATAGTTTGTACCCGGTCACGCCGGAACTCACGCGTCATCTGAAAATTGCCGATACCACCGGGGCGGGTGATAACTTTGACGCAGGATTTATTTATTGTTGGTTACAGGGAGAAGATATCGCCGCATGTATCGATGAAGCCAGTCGTTGCGCAGTATCCAGCCTGCAATCGCTCGGTGGTATCATCGGGCAGATCGTAAAAAACAAACATACATAATACAGATATGAGCAGGTACTATCAGGATATTCTCAGACAGCCCTCACAGCTTATAACCAGTCTGCGCTATCATACCAGCGAGGGAAAGACGGGGATGCGGGAAGCATTCAGAAAACTGTCCCATTCCCGGCATGTTTTTATTGTGGGCATCGGCGCCAGTTGGAATGCGGGTCTGGCCGTTCAATATTCATTGAATACGGCGGGTATAACGAGCCAGCTATGTGACGCCTCGGAGTTTTATCATTACGCCAGGTTGCCAAAAGAGAGTGCAGTGTTGTTCTTGTCCCGCAGTGGCAAGAGCATCGAGATCGTACATTCGATGGATAAATGCCGTGAGGCAGGCGCGGCCATGATCGCTATAACCAACGATCCGGACAGTCCCTTAGGGCGGGGCGTCGATCTCTGTCTGCCTACAAGCGTTGCATTTGATCACGCCATCTCTGTCAACACCTATTCGTCCATCATCCTGACAGGCCATTTGCTGGCGCAATGCGGGGATGATGCTTTTTTTGATTCTCCGACGATACCCGGGATGGAAAATGACTTGTCAGCCATTTCTACATGGATCCCCCGTTGGGAAAAGGCCATCGATGAGATGGAATGGTCCGCTTCATCATTTTATTATTTCCTTGCCCGGGGGAATAGTCTGGCATCCGCATTTGAAAGCGCATTACTATGGGAAGAAGGGGCGAAGTATCCGGCAACGGCAATGTCTACGGGAACATTTCGTCATGGTCCGCAGGAGATCATTGGGGATACTATCCATATCATCCTTTGGATAGATAAGGGACCGGCACGTCAATATGACCGGCAACTGGCAGCTGACCTCCGGGCAGCAGGTGCAAACGTCACCGTTATAGGGAATACGGAAAGAGAGGATACAGCATTCCGTCAGATCGAAGTACCGGTGGTACAGGAAGGGCTGCGGCCACTGGTGAATATCATTCCCATGCAATTGGCGGCACAGCGGTTTGCGAAAAAGAGGGGTGAGGACAGCGATGGGTTCAGGTACTGCTCCTTTGTGGTGGAAAAAGAAGGTGGGTTGTAGGAAAGTAATTCATTTTCAATCATTAGCGCGGGTACATGGGAGAAGGTTGACAATCCGGCTTTTTGGCGTAAATTTGCGGTCCTTATTTCAATAATTATGAGCCGTAAAGGAAAAGTCCTGGTAGCAATGAGTGGCGGTATTGACAGTACCGTTACGGCTCTCATGCTGCATGACCTGGGATACGAAGTGGTAGGGATTACGATGAAAACATGGGATTATGCCAGTGCGGGGGCTTCGAAAAAAGAGACGGGCTGTTGCAACCTGGATAGTTTCAACGATGCGCGGATGGCAGCCGTTCAGCATGGATTCCCTCATTTTGTGCTGGACATCAGGGAAGAGTTCGGCGACTTCGTCATCAACAATTTTGTGGATGAATACATGGCAGGCAGGACCCCCAATCCCTGCGTGCTTTGTAATACGCATATCAAGTGGAGGGCCCTCCTCCGGCGGGCGGATGCCATGGATTGTGAGTTTATCGCCACAGGTCACTATGGCAATATCCGCAGGCATGACAATGGCCGTTATACCATTGCCAAGGGGCTGGATGAAACAAAAGATCAGAGCTATGTCCTGTGGGGGCTGCAGCAGGATTTGCTGAGCAGGACGCTCCTTCCGCTGGGGCCCTATCGCAAAACAGAGATCCGGCAGATGGCGTTGAGCTATGGCTATCCGGAGTTGGCAAACAAAAGTGAGAGCTATGAGATCTGTTTTGTCCCGGACAATGATTACCGTGGGTTTTTAAAAAGACGGGTGGATGGTCTGGAAGAACGGGTCGCGGGCGGCAACTTTGTCGACAAACAGGGGAATATACTCGGAAAGCACAAAGGTTATCCCTTCTATACCGTCGGTCAGCGCAAGGGATTGGACATTACCTTCGGCAAACCCGTCTATGTGACGGCCATCCGCCCGGAAACCAATACCGTGGTATTGGGCGATGAAGGGGATCTTGACGAGCAGGAAATGGTAGTAGGGCGGTTGAACCTGATGAAATATGAGTCCATTACCCCCGGTATGGAGGCCGTTACCAAGATCCGTTATAAGGACCGGGGAACGCTCAGCAATCTGTATCCGTCCGGCGACCAGGTCAGCGTACGATTCTATGACAAGGCAAAGGGCATTGCTCCCGGACAAAGCGCCGTCTTTTATGAGGGAGATGAGCTCATCGGTGGGGGGATCATCCAGCGGAGCGGCAATAAATAAGCCGTCCCTTCGTTAGCTATGTGAGCTAATAGCGTATGATGAAAAATATTCGCCTGGCCGGTGTTATATCCCTTCTAACCCTGATTACTACAATTAGTTGTAAAAGAACGCTATACAATCATCCTGACAACTCGCCCCCCCGTTATTACATGCCTCTTCAGGTGGGCAGGTATGCCATTTATAAGCTGGATTCCATCAATTTTTACCATTATGGACAGTTGGATACCCTCACGCAGTACCTGGCAAAAGATACCGTAGAGAACTTTTTTGTGGGCAACCTGGGTGATACTACCTGGGTAGTCGAGCGCTACCTTAGCCCGGCAACAGGGCCCATTGTCTGGACCCCTAATGAGACGAATACAGTGAACACCTCCCAGCGATCGGTGGACCTTACGGAAAATAACCTGCGTTTTATAAAGCTGGGCTATCCCATGCAGAATGGTCTTACCTGGAGCGGCAATAGCTATATCCCTGATAATCCATACCAGGACTACAATTTCACCGCGCCCAAAAATGTGAACGTCAATGGATGGACCTATACTTATCAGAACGTCGATCAGCCTTTTGCGGCAGGGGGGCAAACATATGACAGCACCGTTACCATCCTGCAGGTAGACGATTCATCCAATGTGAATATAAACATCATAGTCGACACCTCCTTTGCCTCCAGGACGTACTGGTCGGAAACCTATGCAAAAAATATAGGGCTGGTGTACAGGCATACGATCCTCTGGGATTATCAGCCGCCGCCGCCTCAAAGCACGCAGAGCGGGTATAAGCTTGGTTTTAAAGTGACCCTTACCTTGCTGGAACACAATTAGCCTTTAGCCTAACGCACAAAGCGGGCCGCAAACATGCTATCCGCCCGTTGATCGTACCCTCTTATATTTCCTGCCAGTTCCTGCCGCAGACCAAACTGCTCCCGAATAACAGCTGTGATAGCTTCATTCTCTTTTTTAAACACGGAACAAGTGCTGTATACCAGGTGAGCGCCCGGAGCCAGGCGGTCAGCGATATTGGTAACTATTTGTTTCTGTGCGGTACTGTAGGTAAGTATCTTCCGGGGATCGAAAAAATAAAGCTCTTCGGGTGTCCGGCTCCAGGTACCGCTGCCCGTGCAGGGTACGTCGGCAAGGATGAGATCAAAAGACAGCTTAGCCTCCGGGACCACCCTGGTCAGATCGGCAACAAACGAATGATAATTTATTATCCCCGCCTGACGGAAACGCTGACGGAGGTTGTGCAGGATGGATTCTCGTATATCCGATGCCGTTATTTCCACACCGGGCAGAAGATCATGGACAAGTATGGATTTACCGCCGCTGGCCGCGCAGGCATCCCAAAATTTATGGGCCGGAGGGATGTATTCCGCGATACGCTGGCTGCTGTAATCCTGGACGACAACCTCTTTATCGGGAGTAAAAAACTCCTCTATCTTCAACCCATTTGCCAACCGCAATGTAAAAGGAGGTATAAACTCGTGCGTCACGCCGGCCAGACGGCTCCTCACCGCTTGCTCATACCCCGGGCGGATACGCAAAAAAAGATCCGGCTGCCGCAGGAACGAAAGACAAAAAAGGTGGTGATCGATGTCGTCGGAAAGTTCGTTTTTCCAGGGGAAGATATCGGTGGGTTCGAAGTCGATGCCCATCTCACGGACAAAGGCGATCTTTTCTTCCAATGGCCGGAGAACCTGCGCATTCCATTCCGGACGAAAATAATCGAGGAGTTCACCCGGCTGATCCTGTACCATGAATGCGCCCAGCAATATACGCTCCCGTATGGAAAGTTCTCTGACAGCATGCCCCAGCCTGTAAAATCCATATACCAGGCTGCTTAAAGTCTTACGGTCACGCGAGCCCATCTGTTTATGCTGGCGGAAGAAGTCTTTCAGCCAGACATGCAGGGGAGTTTCGCCCTGGTAGGCGGTGATGATGTCGGTGGCGTAGCGGAGCTGGTTATCGAATTTCACTATAGTTCCAACAAAGCTTTCACCGGGTCCTTCCCAAACAACAGTTGATCCGGATTCTCCAGCAATTCCTTGATCCTTACCAGGAAGCTGACGGATTCGCGGCCGTCGATGATACGATGGTCATAGCTGACGGCCAGGTACATCATCTGACGTACTACGATCTGTCCGCCCACGACGACAGGACGCTCTTCGATCTTATGCATCCCTAAGATCGCGGATTGAGGGATATTGATAATAGGCGTCGACATGAGGCTGCCGAATACGCCTCCATTGGTGATGGTGAAGGTGCCGCCTTGCATTTCTTCCATGCTGAGCTTGTTATCGCGCGCCTTGGTAGCCAGTTCGATCACTTTCTTTTCGATGTCGGCCATGCTGAGGCTTTCGGCATTGCGGATTACGGGGACCACCAGACCCTTGGGGGCGCTGACGGCGATGGAAATATCGCAATAATCATGGTACACTATCTCATCGCCATCGATATAGGCGTTGACAGCAGGCCATTCCTGCAGGGCATAACACGTAGCTTTGGTAAAGAAGCTCATAAAGCCCAGGTTGACGCCGTGCTTTTCTTTGAACTTGTCCTTATATTTTGCGCGGAGGGCCATGATGGCGCTCATATCCACCTCATTAAAGGTGGTGAGCATGGCCGTTGTATTCTTAGCTTCCACCAGACGGCGGGAAACCGTCTTGCGCAGGTTGCTCATCTTCTCACGCTTTTCAGCGCGGGTAAACAGCTCCTTGCCGGGGGTCCGGCCAGGGTGCGCCAGGGCTTCAAGGACATCGTTCTTGAGTATCTTGCCGCCGGCGCCGGAGGGAGTGATAGAGCCGGCGTCGATCTTTTTGTCGGATATGATGGCTGCGGCTACCGGGGTTGCTTTGATATCATTGGGGATGGAGGTTACTGGCGCCTGTGCGGCAGGGGCTGCGGCGGGAGCCGTGGCAACCTTAACCTCAGGAACAGTTTCCACAGCAGCAGTACCCCCATTGGATGATGGCTTTGCCGCCGTCTCATCGATCTGTGCTACGACGTCGCCGATCTTCAATGTATCCCCCTCCTTGCCTATCTGGTTCAAAATACCTGCCTGTTCAGCGTTGACCTCGAAAGTCGCTTTTTCGCTTTCCAGTTCTGCGATCACTTCGTCACGGTTTACGTATGCGCCTGCCTGTTTTAACCATTTCACCAAGGTCACTTCGCTGATGGATTCACCTACTGCCGGAACTTTTATATCGATCATTTAATCCTCCTTCTCCCCCCGGGGAGCGTGTTTATTTAAAAAATTTATCCTGTTTAAATGCTAAATGCCGTCTCGATGATCTCCGCCTGTTCCTGTGCATGCACTTTCGAATAGCCGGTGGCAGTAGCGGCGCTGGGCTGTCGGCTGATGACCCCGTAATTGATCGTCTTCAGGTTCATCTGCAGGAAGCTTGCGGCCCCCATGTTCAGCGGCTCTTCTTGTACCCAGAACCAGGTGGCTGCCTGGCTGTATTTTTTGTATAAAGCTTCAAGTTGAGGCAGGGGTAAGGGATACAGCTGCTCCAGCCGCACGATGGCCACGTCCTTACGGTTTTCCTTCTGCTGGCGTTCTGCCAGATCGAAATAAACCTTGCCCGTGCAGAACAGCACTTTCTTCACCTGAGTGGCATTATCCACAAAAGTATCATCCACCACTTCCTTAAAGCTGCCGGAAGTAAACTCTTCCATCTTCGACCAGGTACCGGGATGCCGGAGATTGGCCTTTGGCGAAAAATTGATCAGCGGTTTACGGAAAGGCCATGCCAGCTGTCTCCTAAAGGCATGGAACAGGTTGGCAGCCGTCGTAATATTGGTAACCACCATGTTCAATTCCGCGCACATCTGGAGGAATCTTTCCATACGGGCGCTGCTGTGCTCGGGACCCTGTCCTTCATATCCATGGGGCAGCAGCAGCGTAACGCCATTCATACGCTGCCATTTTTGTTCGGCGGCGGAAATGAATTGGTCGATCATGGTTTGGGCGCCGTTGCTGAAGTCCCCGAACTGAGCCTCCCATAATACCAGGGCATTCGGGTTGGCAAGGGCATACCCATATTCGAATCCCAGTACGCCGTATTCGCTAAGTAATGAGTTATAGATGCGGAACTGGCCTTTGGCGTCGGGCAGTCTGCTCAGACGGTTGTATGACTGGTCTGTATTTTCATCTCTCAGGACGGCATGACGGTGGGAAAAAGTACCTCTCTGTACATCCTGTCCGCTCATACGCACGTCCTTTCCTTCCAGCAGGAGGCTGCCATACGCCAATAATTCGCCCGTGGCCCAGTCTACTTTTCCTTCGTCGGTAAAGAGCTTGACTTTGTCCTGTAACAGCTTTTCCACTTTACGAAGAGGCTTGAAGTCCTCCGGCCATTTCATGATGGCGTCGAATACTTTTCTAAAGTCTGTTTCGCTGATGGCTGTTGCGGGGGACTGATCAAAATCAGCCTGGGCTGCCTTACGCAGACTGCGCCACCAGAGTTCCGGCTGCTGATAGTGGTAAGGAAGAGGGTGCTGTTTTACCTCATCCAGCCTTTCCTGCAGATCGGCCCAGAACTTCTTTTCCATCTCTTTTGCAAGATCCTTTGCGTCGGACTCGCCATTCTCGATAAGGAATTGGGTATATACTTCCCGGGGATTGGGATGCTGGTCGATCAGCGCATACAGATGCGGCTGGGTAAATTTCGGGTCATCGCCTTCATTGTGTCCATGACGGCGGTAACACACCATATCGATGAAGATATCTGTGTTGAAGTCCTGGCGATACCGGGTGGCGATCTCAGCACATTTTACGACGGCTTCCGCATCATCTCCATTCACATGCAGTACGGGTGCGTGGATGGCTGCTGCCAGGGACGTACAATAGTCTGAGCTGCGGGCGTCGTCAAAGTCCGTGGTAAAACCGATCTGGTTGTTGATGACAAAATGAATAGTGCCCCCTGTATTGTACCCTTTCAGCTCGCTCATCTGCATAACCTCATATACAATACCCTGCCCGGCCACTGATGCGTCGCCATGGATAAGGATAGGGAGTATCTTGTCGTAATCGCTGTTGTACATGACGTCAGCCTTGGCCCGGGCAAAACCAACGACCACGGGGTCGACAGCTTCCAGGTGGGAGGGGTTGGGCATCAGCTTCAGATGGATGGTCTTATCCTTGTCCGTCTGCACTTCACTGCCATAACCCATATGATATTTCACGTCTCCGCTGCCCATGGTTTGATCCAGTTTGGCCGTGCCTTCGAATTCGCTGAATATCTGTTCGTAGGTCTTGCCCATAATGTTGGACAGGACATTCAGACGACCGCGATGGGCCATGCCGATGACCACTTCCTGAACGCCATGGTCGGCGGCTGTATTGATGATGGTATCCAGGGCTGGAATAGTGTTTTCTCCACCTTCCAGGGAGAACCTTTTCTGGCCGATGTATTTGGTATGGAGGAATTTCTCGAACATCACCCCCTGGTTCACCTTTTCCAGGATACGCTTTTTCTTGTCCAGTGGAAGAGGGTTGAGGAATTTTTTCTCCATCTCGGTGGTAAGCCAATCGATCTTCTTCTGATCGCTGATGTATTTGAACTCTATCCCTACATGGGCCGCATAGCAGCTCTGCAGGTGGGAAAGTATCTTACGTAGCGAGGTAGTGCCCAGCCCGATGAGATTGCCTGCAAAGAAACTCTTGTCCATGTCCTCTTCTGTAAAGCCAAAAAAGGCCAGGTCGAGGTTGGCGCCACGATCTTTGCGGGGACGTATGGGGTTTGTCTTAGCCACCAGGTGGCCTTTATTGCGATAGCCTAAGATAAGACGGTAGGCTCCCAGTTCCTTTTTCCAATCCACTCCGTCGGAGGTGGTCAGCATCCCGTCGGCAGGCTTTGCGCCCGCGGCAGCCGTGTGAACGCCATTGGAAGAGCCATTCATTCCGCCGGCAGCTTTCCCTTGCGTAATGGCAAAGTCAAATCCTTCAAAAAATTTTCTGAACTCAGGATCCACCGCGTCGGGGTTCTTTACAAAATCCTGATATAAACCCTCGATATAAGAGGGGTGAGAATTAGTTATAAACGAATAGTCCTTCATAGAAGCGCTTGAGCATTATTTCCAGAAAAAAGTCCGCAAATTTGGCCTACAAATATCGTTGAAAATAGTCATTTCTACCCCTATGACAGTCATTTTCTCTTGTTTTTAACCATACCTTTATCCGGGACAAGGTTTGTTCACCTTCCTTGTTTCCACCCACTTACAACGGAAGGATAATCTCCCAAGTGCATTTTGGGCAATTTTTACGAATAAAACCCTTCCGGATTTGGAATATTCATGACATGGGGCTACCTTTGCCGTCCTAAAAATGTCGAGTAATGGCAAATCACAAGGCAACCAAAAAAGATGTAAGGCAAGCCACCAAGCGCAGGGATCGTAATCGCTACTATGGCAAGACCACCCGTAACGCGATCCGGGATCTGAGGGAGATCAAGGTGCAGAAGGAAGCTGGCGACAAGCTGCCTGAAGTAGCCGCTATGATCGACAAACTGGCAAAAAAAGGCATTATCCACAAGAACAAGGCGGCTAATCTGAAGAGCAAGCTGACCCGGAAAGTCAATGCTTTAGGTGCTACTGCCGCTAAGTAAGCTATCTTATTTTCATCTTAATAGTGAGCATTCTCCTTTGGGCGGATGCTTTTTTGTTTTTGGTACCTTCTTTTCCCCAGGGTTATTCCACCTGGAGAAAGTCTTCCAGCGCTTTTACGAATTTATCCCCCAGATCACGTATATCTGACTCATCCTCAACGGAATGGAATTTAATTTTTGTACTTCTTCCGGATTGCCGCAGGCTTAAGATCCCCACTTCGTTCTGTGCCAGGGTAAGATAATTGGCATCAGCGGGCCGCCAATTCTTCATTATGCTAAGAAAGGACTAATATCTTCTATCTCTGTCACCGCCAGGACGCCAGCCGCCACGATCTCCTCTATCTCCACGATCACCCCTATCCCCACCACGGTCGCCGCGATCACCGCCACCACCATAACCACCGCCACGGTCGCCACCGCCACCATAACCACCACCACGTCCACCGCCATAACCGCCACGGTCGCCACCGCCTCTGCCGCCGCGATCTCCGCCGCCACCATAACCACCACGTCCGCCGCCATAACCGCCGCGGTCGCCACCGCCTCTGCCGCCGCCACCGCCTTTTGACTGCTCTTCCGCCTCTTTCACGGCCAGCTTTTTACCTTTGATACCAGCGCCATCCAGGGTTTCTATCGCCCCCTTTGCTTCCAGGTCATCGGGCATGTCTACAAACCCGAAACCTTTACTTTTCCCAGTCTCCCTGTCAAGGACAACTTTTGCGGAATGCACTACGCCATACAACTCAAACATTTCTTTTAGATCAACATCGTCGAAATCAGAAGGTAAACCTGCTACAAAAAGCTTCATGCCCGTGAATTTGGAGTAAAAATACAAAGATGGATGCTATCTACGCTAATAATATTAAAATTTGTTCTGTAATTTTTGGAATATGATTTTCAGTGCATTTGTACGCTTTTGATACATCATAAGTGTTGCTAAGGGCTTGCATTTATCACCTTAACATATTGCAGCAATAATTCATTAATAAGTTACTATTTCAATCGACTAGTCCACGCCCCCTTTCCGGGTGGCTTTTGTCTGTGCCGGCCATGGCGTTGGCTGTCCTGTTTTCGGATTCACAGGAAGCACGCTTTTCTCCCGGGATGTTTTGACAGGATCTTCGCTGGCCATGTATGCAAGCGCCGCTGCCAGGATCGCATTATTACGCAGATCGTCAAAAACGATCTTGTCATAGGTATCCCGGTTGGTATGCCAGGTATAGTTAAAATAGGACCAGCTCTTCGAGCTTAAGGAGAAGGCAGGCGCGCCCACGGCGACAAAGGAGGCATAGTCGGAACCACCGCCGCCAGGCGTACCCGGAAAATGAGTTTCTATCGAATCCCTGATCTCCGAAGGCAGCGGTGCGAGCCAGCGGGTGAGGTATTCATAGGCATGCAAAAAGCCCTGCCCGGAGAGACTCGCCACCCTGCCGGTACCATTGTCCTGGTTGAAAACGACCTGTATGTTCTTAACGATCTCAGGGTGATCTTCCACAAAAGCCCTGGATCCATTCAACCCTTGTTCCTCACTACCCCAATGTCCTACCAGGATGGTACGTTTGGGATTGGGGTACACTTTTTTGAGGATACGCATGGCTTCCATCATGGTAAGGGTGCCCGTACCATTGTCCGTAGCGCCGCTGCCACCGTCCCAGGAATCGAAATGAGCGGAAAGCAGCACATATTCATCAGGCTTTTCAGTACCCTTTATCTCAGCGATCGTATTGAAGGTGGGTACAATTCCCCGCTCTTTTGACTCGGTGTGCACGCTGATCCTCGGTTTGTCACCCGCTTCCGTAAGTCGGTAGAGCAACCCATAGTCTTCCAGGGCAATATCCACGGTGGGGACCTTTTTTGTATAGCCGCCGAAGATCTTGTCTACGCCAAAGCCGGCCGACCAGTTGGAGGAAATAATGCCGGCAGCGCCCGCATTTTCCAATGCCGCGGCAAGTGCCCTGGTCGTATAGCCCGTCTTTTTAATACGCAGGGCCCAGGCCTCCGTCTGTGCCGTACGTTCCTTTTTCATTTTTTCAAAGGATTCCTTTGTGGCCCATTCCTGCCAGTTATAATCAGGACGTCCCGTAGGCTGAAGCATGGATACCATGACAAATTTGCCTTTTACATTCGGCAGCCATTGCTGAAAGGCAAAGGAATCAGCCAGGTCGGGTAGGATCACCAGTTCCGCGGTTACGGTATTCTTCCCCATTCCCGGGCTCCAGGCGAGCTGCGTGCCTTCCAGCGTCCTTACCCGGGGGTATATCATATCGATGTGAGAAATACCCCTCTCCCAGCCTCTCCATTCTCCCCATTTTTCACTATGTGCCGGTATTCCCCAGCTGCTGTATTTTCCAATAGCCCAATCTCTGGCCTGCTCCATCTGGGGAGTACCCACCAGCCGGGGGCCAATGACATCGAAAAGTTCGTGCGCCAGCTGCCGCAGCTGGGAATTTTCATTTTCTTCTCTGACAATATTGTCTATGACTGCGTCCTTTAGCTGGGCAACGACGGGTGTGAAGGCCAGACAAACGCTTATAAAGAGGAGGTAAAGCTTTTGCATTCTCTAATGTATGAAATCCTATTTATAATAAAAGGAGTCCAGGAAGAGAAACCGGTTTGAGTTTTTAGCCGGCTCCTGATGCGCATTCCTGTCGATGATCATCACATTGGGTGTACCGGGCTGATAGGCCGACCATGCCGGCAGGCCCTGTCCATTAGGGTCGCCCGTCCTGATAAAATTGACAAAAAAGCCCTGCATGATCTCCGATGTTCTATAGTCATCCGCCGTCCATGCATAGATGTTATACAACGTGAGGTTGCCAAGCGCATAAGCGATCTCTGCCGAATGAGGGGCAATGGGGAAGGGCGGAGTTCTGGCCGGCGTCTTTGCATCCGCCCACGGAGGCTGCTGTTGCGCATAGAGATAGCGGTAGACAGGTCTACCTCCTGTCCTTGCATGCAGATCGATCCATTTCCACGTGCTATAACCCAGAAATCTTTCGGTAGCCAGGTCCGTAGCCGATCTTAGTACTTCATCCCTGTTCGTGGCGGGATAATTTTTCGCAGCTTCTTCGGCGCTGGAACCGTATATTTTTAGCAACGCTGAAAAGTAATTGGGGACGGTAGGTTCGTTATCTCCTATGATATCATTCCAGGATACTTCCGTGGCATTCCAGCCGGCCAAGAGGGGAACACCCGCCTGCCGGCCCGTGGTAAATATCTCTCGGGGAGACTGGGGCAGAAAATATCCGTCAATGATCGTGGAAAAATGAAAACCCGATCTGGCAGCCTCCTCCATCAACTGTTCAGCGGGTTCTTCCCGCAAAGCGTCAAAAGATGTATTCAGAGCATTTGTAAACCGGGCGCCCATCTGTTCTGCCATATTGAGTGTAATAGGTGGTGTTGCCCCCACTATCGACCCGCTTTCTCCGATGGCGCCATTAAAGAGTCCTTTTGACAAGGGAGAGGCCATCTGGACACTGACGGACATCGAGCCCGCGGATTGGCCGGCGATAGTGACCCTGGCGGTATCCCCGCCAAACGCCCCGATATTAATCTGTACCCAGCGCAAGGCGGCCTGCTGATCCAGGTAGCCATAGTTACCGCTGCTATGATGGGATGATTCGTCGGTGAGACGAGGATGGGCGAAGAAGCCGAATATCCCAAGCCTGTAGTTTACGGTAACGACCACTATCCCTTTTCGCGCCATGGAAGCACCGTCATAGCGCACCTCGGACGCATCACCCGCATATAAACCTCCTCCATAAAAATATACCAGGACAGGGTGTTTTTTATCAGTCGATGTATTAGGCGCCCACACGTTCAGATAGAGACAGTCTTCGCTATATTTCCCGCTGCGAAAGAGCATGTCCTTGAACTGAGCCGTTTGCATGGGACGGGGAGCAAAACGCAAGGCCTTACGCACACCTTTCCAGTTCTTTACAGGCTGCGGCTCCTTCCATCGAAGATCACCGACAGGCGGTTGTGCAAAAGGGATACCCCTGAATATCCGTATGTCCCCGGAGTCCAGCTCTCCTTCCAGTATGCCGTTGGCAATATGCACCTGAGGTGCGGATTGGGCATAGCTTGTAACAAGGGCCAGACTCAAAAAAGCCAGGCAGTAAAGTTCTTTCATGGCTGTCCGTTTGATTAATGTTGACTGCTGTATTCCTAAAGTACAGATTTTCCTTTTTTTTAATCACATTCATTACCATTAATGCATAATTAACCCATCCGTTAACCGGCCAGGACTACTTTCATGACATTCAGCTGTAACAAAAAAGAGATCAAAAATGCAGACCTCCCCGGCGCCTCACCCAGAGCCGTTGCGGCCTCCCCCGTCGGCGACGTAGTGGGTAAAATAACGGTGGGTTATCAGGGCTGGTTTGCGGCGCCGGGTGATGGGTCGCCCATTAATGTGTGGTGGCATTGGAGCCAGGACTGGAGTCAGCCGCCATCTCCTACCAACCAGGTCATCAAATGCTGGCCGGATATGCGGGAGTATACGGCTACTTTTCAGACGGCTTTTGCCAATCTCGGCAACGGTCAGCCGGCGACGTTATTCTCCTCTTACACACAGCAGACCATCAACACTCATTTTTTATGGATGCGGCACAAACCTATGGTCGTAAATTCTATATTATGTATGATGTCAGCGGATGGACGAATATGCAGTCCGAGATCAAGACGGACTGGACCAACAAGATGTCGGCCCTGGTGTCTTCATCCGCCTATGCCCGGCAGAATGGCAAACCCGTGGTCTGTATCTGGGGTTTTGGTTTTAATGACAACAATCATCCATGGAGCGCAGCTGTCTGCCAGGATGTGGTGAGTTGGTTCAAAGGTCAGGGCTGTTATGTCATTGGCGGTGTGCCTACGCACTGGCGCACCGGCGACCAGGATAGCCGTCCCGGATATCTGAGTGTATATCACAGCTTCAACATGCTGTCGCCATGGATGGTAGGCAGGATCGGGAATGTCTCGGACGTGGATAATTATTACAACAATACGGCGCTGGCCGACCAGGCCGACTGCAATGCCAATGGCATCGACTTCCAGCCTTGCGTGCTGCCGGGTGACAGCGGTCAGCGCGCCCATGGGGATTTTATGTGGCGGCAGTTCTATAATATGGTGCGGCTGGGCGCTCAGGGTATTTATATTTCCATGTTCGATGAATATGGCGAAGGCAACCAGATAGCCAAGTCCGCTGAAGATGCTTCCATGAAACCTACGAATTCCAATACTTTCACCCTCGACCAGGATGGGGTCCACTGTTCTTCGGATTATTACCTGCGGCTATCGGCTGATGGAGGCAGGATGCTGAAAGGGCAGATTGCGTTGACAGCTACACGACCGACCCCGCCGGTGGTAAGCGGCACCACGGGCGTGACCTTCTATCAGGATATAAACTACGGCGGGACAGCCAGTCAGCTGCTTGCAAAAGGGAGCTATACGTTGTCGCAATTGGCAGCAAAAGGCGTACCGAATGACTGGGCATCCTCCGTAAGGATCCCCAGCGGATGGACGGTGATACTATATCAGGATGATAATTTCTCCAGGCAGTCATGGACGCTGACGAGCGATACGCCAAGTTTTATTACGCTGACCCCGAACGCAAATGATAAGCTGTCTTCGTGTAAGATACAATAGCCATACCATCGCTTGTTTTCAGGCCCCGTCATTCAGCTGGCAGGGCCTTTTTTGTTTTCCCCTTCAGGCAACGGATCTGTGATCCGTTCTGTTTGCCGGACCAGGGGATTATGTTTATCTTGGCGGCGTATGAATATCAGCATTCCCATCAACAGAAAAAGATTCCCATTCGCTGTTGTAGCATACCTTCTGGTCACTGTTCTTTTTGTATTCAACCTGTTGTATCGCTGGGACGCGATCGAAGGGGCATCGGGACCTACGGATTGGATCTTACGTATCATTCCTATAGGATTTGCTCTTTTTATGACCATTATATCCCTGGCAGACTATATAAAAACGCTGTTTGATAAAAATGCGTCCCTTAGTATTTCCGAAAGGGGAATAGATGATAACCTAAGCCTTTTTTCCTGTGGGGAGATACCATGGAATGAGATCCTGGGCGCTGAGATCATAAAAGTGTTCAAGACCGATATGCTCATTGTCCATATTCTTGATAAAGAGAAATATATAGCAAGACAAAAGCCGATCGCCCGGCTGGTCCTGAAAAGGCTCTTAAGGAAATGGGGCTCTCCCGTCGTGATCTCGGCCAAACGGATCGATTATGATCTGCAGGAGTTGAAAGAGGTGATTGAGGGAAGGATAAAGTAAATTACTTTTTCGCCGGCTTAGGTGATGTAGAGTTGAGTCCGTCTATGTGTTCAAAAAGATTGGGGTCGATATGGTTCCATAACGGGTCCAAAATAAAATCGACACCCTCCCGTCTTGCTAATTTGGAAGCAGGAACAAAATCTTCATCACCAGAGATCAAAACGATTTGATTTACTTGTTTTTTTAAAGACAAGGAAGCAATATCTATTCCAATCTTCATATCTATACCTTTTTGCCTCATTTCGTAAAATACATCGACCTCCTTCACATCGCCGAGAGAAATCTCACCTTTTAATAAAGCTTTTACTTTAGAAGGATATATCTGCCAGACGCCGGAATCTTTAATATGCCCCAAACGAAGTGCTACTTTACGCTTTTTCTTAAGCTCTTCGAATAATTCAAGACGTAATTTATAGATATCCGTCTTACCGAGGTCAATGGATTTGCCTGAGATAGGGTTATGTATTCTCTTATTTAACGGAGAGCAATCATAATAGAAAATTCTATACAGCTCATAATTTGGAGGTACGTGCTTCATAGCAGCTTTACAAATATTCTTCGCTATTACTTCAGCGCCATGGATTGCAGCTCCACTATAAAGATCGTAATATCGCTTTAAGAAAAATCCGCCGTCGATAAGGACAGCTACAGTTGGTTTCATAAAAAAAGCCTTTGGGTTCGCTTCTCGCTATCGTTTGAGAGGGAAATGCCAAAGGCGCTATCAGCACCAAAGATAAATACATTCCCAATTCACAAAAAATAAATATATTTTCACTGCAGTATAAATGCAGTTTCAAAAGATCAGTACCGTGGAAAAAGAGCCTATTTTTACGTTTATCGTGATCAAAGCCCAAGCCACGGACAGATCATTAGTAACCTCCATGCTCACCCAATCTTTTGACGACAACAGACTATACACCGATTAATTATTACTTTGTCGGAAAATTTTACGCCATGGATACTATTACCGACGACTTCATGAAACAAATGATGATGACCACCAAACCATATACGATGGTCATCCTAACCAAGGGCCCCCATTTCAACAGGCCGGACGCCCCGGGCATCATCTGGGAACATGGCCGGCGGAATTTCTCCCTTCGTGCGGAAGGTCTTCTTTCTGTTGTATTTCCCATCCGGGATGAAAGTGATAAAGCAGGTGTCGGGGTGTTTAATGCCTCGGTAGAAGAAACAAAAAAGATCATAGAGGAAGACCCGGCCGTAAAAGAAGGAATACTTAGTTATGAGGTACATATGACAAGAAGCTTTCCGGGGGATAAACTGCCGGGATAGCCAGATCTCTTATAAACAACAATCCCATCTCTTGGATGGGACTCCTGTAAAAGTTTACACTACGGAATAATCCTTATTGTGATTTGCTTTAGTAAAGATATCGAAAATCATTGTCAAGGCAAAATAGAGAAAATGTATACCATCTTTGAAATTAGCAAAGGGGGTGAGTGTATGAAGTTTCATCGTACATCTACAGTTCGAAAGACCGTCATCCTACAAACCCATTCCCTTTGATAATTAACCCATTGTGCAAGGTTTTGCAGGCTATGAACGGCGGGATTTTTATTTGCTTCAAATATGTTTCTGAAAATTGATTTTGCCATGACAAAGCAAATTTTAATTTTAAAATTCTTACAGTACCGCCATTATCTACTTTTAGAGGTACTGTGTTGTGATTTGCGTCATTAACCTTAAACTCTTACCATGGAACAAAAACCACCTGCCAATTACATTCTCGGCCTGGACCTGGGCGTATCATCTATAGGTTTTGCAGTCGTGAGATCTATAGGTGATCAGCCAGGTGAAATCCTCAAATTGGGCGTAAGGATTATTCCCCTTAGTAAAGACGACGAGACAGAATTTACTCAAGGTAATGCTATTTCGAAAAACATGGATAGAACCCTCAGACGCACGCAACGAAAAGGTCTTGACCGGTACCAACTTCGCCGCAAAGCCCTTATTGAAGTGCTGACCGCAAATAACATGATGCCGGACAGACGTTTGTTGTTGGAACTCTCTCCGCTTGAAATTTGGGGCCTACGCGCAAAAGCCGTTACTGATAAGGTTTCTTTACAGGAAGTGGGAAGGATCTTACTGCACCTCAATCAAAAAAGAGGATATAAACACAGCAAATCAGATGAGGCTGAAGATAAAAAACAAACAGAATATGTACAGGAGGTAAATGAACGTTTTGCCAGCATCAAAGAACGCAGTGAAACCATCGGTCAACATTTCTATGCCCAACTGCAGCAATACTTTTCCGTCGCCCAAAAAACAGCACCAGCTTACCGTATTAAAGAAAAAGTTTTTCCACGTGCCGCGTACATCGAGGAATTTGACGCCATCTGGAAAAGACAGCAACAAGAACATCCATCTGTCTTATCTACAGATTTGTACAATCAAATACGAAACGAGATCATCTACTATCAAAGGCGGCTCAAATCCCAAAAGGGGCTGGTAAATTTTTGTGAATTCGAGTCGCAGACCTTTACGACTCCTGAAGGGAAGTCAATAGTAGCCGGTCCAAGGGTCGCCCCAAAAAGTTCACCATTGTTTCAAATAGAGAAAATATGGGAAAGTATCAATAATATTCTCATTAAGAACAGAAAAGGAGAGCTATTTGAAATATCTGCGGCCCATCGGCAAGGAATCTTCGATCATCTGAATAACAATGACCGGCTTACCCAGACAGACCTATATAAAATACTGGGCATTGGCCGCAATGACGGCTATTTCACCAATGAGCTGATCCGGAAAAAGGGAATCCAGGGAAATATTACCAGGATGGCGTTCGCCAAAATCCTGGGGTCAGACCATCCTTCATTACAATTGAACTTGCTTTTGTCATCAATGCAGCGTGCCGACACAACTACCGGGGAAGTAACTGAGCAGCCCGTTGTTGATACTACCTTTGAGAAAGAGCCATTGTTTAGACTGTGGCATATTATGTATTCTTTGGACGAAGAAAACTGCCAAAAAAAATTAGCCAAGGAATTTGGATTCGATGAGATCACTGCCAGAAAGCTTTCTTCTTCCATAGATCTAACGAAAGGTGGATTCGGTAATAAAAGTACCAGAGCCATGCGCAAGATACTGCCTTACCTTATGGAAGGGTACACCTATGACAAAGCATGTACCTTAGCGGGATACAGCCATTCCGATTCATTAACAAAAGAGGAAAATGAAAGGAGGGAATTGCAGCCTAGATTAAGTCCGTTAAGGAGAAATAGCCTTCGTCAACCGGTGGTGGAGAAAATACTAAACCAGATGATCAATCTGGTAAATGCCATTATTGATCAATACGGAACGCCCTCCTCGATCCGCGTCGAACTTGCCAGAGAACTTAGGCAAAGCCGCGAAGAAAGGAATGACGCTTATAATAACATTAACAAACAGGAACGGGAAAACAAAAAAATTGAAACACTATTGTTTGAGCTTCCCTATTTCCAGAACAAAAAAAGCGTCAGCAAACGGGATATAGAAAAATATAGGCTTTGGGCAGAGTTCCGCGGTATTTCGCCATACGAACCAGGCAAATCGATTAACCTGAGTGAGTTATATTCTAATGATTACGACATTGAACACATCCTTCCCCGTGCTTTGCGTTTTGACGATTCTTTCGGCAATAAGACTATTTGCCCAAGACGATACAATTCCGGTGAGAACGCCAAAAACCGGTCAACGGCCTATGATTATATGCAATATAAAAGAAGTAAGGAAGATTTTGAATCATACCTGACTCTGCTAGAATCCGCTTATAACGACCGACGTATTTCCAAATCCAAATATGAAAAATTGTTGATGAAGGAGCCTGATATCCCAAATGACTTCATCAGCAGACAATTAAATGACACAAGGTATATATCCCGGAAAGCTATAGGCTTGCTGTCTAACATCTGTCGAAATGTCTACAGCACCTCTGGAAGTATTACGCAACGCCTCCGCACATTGTGGGGCTGGGATCAAATATTGGAGCAACTTAATCTTCCAAAATATCAACAGGTTGGTCTTACCGAAGAAAGGCAAATAACTCGAAATGGTCAAATGCATGTCATAACCAGAATTAAAAACTGGAGCAAACGGGACGACCATCGTCACCATGCTATCGATGCTTTAGTAATTGCATGTACAAAGCAAAAACTCATTACCCGCATCAATGCACTAAATGCCCAACACACAAGAGAAGAGATACTAAGTGAAATTGCCGGCATAGAGTATAAGAACAAGTTATCGCTATTAGATAACTATTTATTTTCATTCAAGCCATTCGATACTGCTGAAATCGCCCGAAATTGTGAAAATATAAATATTTCATTCAAACCCGGCAAAAAAGTGGCCACTTTCAGTATCCGGAAAATAAAGAAAGGAAAAAAGAAAGTGCCGATTCAAAGGCATATCATTACGCCCAGAGGCCCCTTAAGTGAAGAAAGTGTTTATGGAAAGATTAAAAGAAAGATAACCAGAACCGTTAAATTAGATAAGAGTTTTCTTACTGTGGACAACATTGCAGATGAAACGGTAAAACTGATCATTCGAGATAGACTTTCCCAACATGAAAATGAACCATCTAAGGCCTTTGGCAACCTTAAAAAGGATCCAATATGGACCGATGGAACCAAGACAAAATCAATTTCTCAAGTCGATATCTTTGATTACGTCGAAGAGTATGTCATTAAATATGACATCAGTAACATTACTGCCAAAGACGTTCAACATATCGTCGATAAACGAATCCGGGAAATCCTGGCAGATCGATTACAGCAGTATGGCGACAATCATAAGGAAGCATTTAAAACTACGGTTTGGCTAAACGAAGAAAAGAAAATTCCCATTAAACGGGTTAGGTGTTATACAGGACTTAAAAGTGATTCAGTTGTACTGATAAAGGTATCGGATAAAAGCTGGGGTATCGAATATGAGAAATATGTTAAACCGGGGAATAACCATCACATTGCCATTTATAAGGATAGAGATGGTAAACTCCAGGAACATGTGGTATCGCTGTGGCATGCTGTGGAAAGAAAAAAGTATGGCCTGCCAGTGGTTATTAAAGATCCTTCATCTGTGTGGACTGATATATTAAATAAAAGAGAACTACCTAATACATTTCTGGAAAACCTTCCATCAGATAATTGGAAATTTCAAACCAGCATGCAACAAAACGAATGTTTTGTTTTCAATATGAATATTGATGAGTTGAAAAAAGCTATTCAAAACAAAGAGTACAAATGCATAGCTCCGAATATTTTCAGGGTACGAAAATTAACCTCCGGTGGTTATTGGTTTAACCAACAGTTTGAAACGACTCCCAGGGAGAGTTTGGAAGACAAAAGATCCGGGCGCTGTATCCAGGCCAGTTTAACCAGCATGAGTGGAATTAAGGCCAGAATAAATACATTAGGAGAAATTTTCCTTGAATGATTGGCCTTCTATAAATTTGAAAAAGATCAGGATTTTCTCAATAAATCAGTCAGAATCACCGTTACATACATATAAGCCAATTCCTATGATAAAGCGAACGCTTTATTTCGGTTCTCCTGCTTATTTGAAGACCGAACACGAACAATTGGTCATTATAAACACCGAAACGGGAGAGCTAAAATCGGCTCCGATAGAAGATATTGGAGTAGTGGTGCTGGATCATCAGCAAATCACTATTTCTCAGGCTCTTATTGCTAAATTATTATCCAATAATGTTGCTTTTATTACCTGTGATAACACCCATCACCCCACTGGCCTTTTACTTAACCTAGATGGGAACACCTTACAAAGTCAAAAATTCCAAGCCCAGATAGAGGCCTCTATTCCGCTAAAAAAACAGCTCTGGCAACAGACGGTTTCGGCTAAATTGAATAATCAGGCCTCAATGTTAGAAGCCATAAGGATACCCGCAAAGAATCTTCGCAATTGGGCAACAGAAGTCAAAAGCGGTGATGCGGATAATCATGAAGCCAAAGCCGCTGTCTATTATTGGAAAAATATATTCCCTGACTTCCTCGAATTCAAGAGGGAGCGGTATGGTCCGCCTCCCAATAATTTGCTTAATTATGGTTATGCCATTTTAAGAGCCGTTATAGCTAGATCTCTTGTAAGTTCTGGATTATTGCCAACCTTGGGCATTTTCCATAAAAATCAATACAATGCATACTGCCTTGCAGACGATATCATGGAACCCTATCGGCCCTTCGCGGATAAAGTAGTGGTAAATATCGTCCGAATGAATGGTAAATTCCTGGAAATGACACCGTCGATGAAAAAAGACCTACTTGGTATACCAGCCCTGGATGTAATGATAGGCAATGAAAAAAGTCCGCTGCTAGTGGCAGTTCAAAAGACAACTGCTTCATTAGCAAAATGTTTTGAGGGAAAACAAAGGAAAATACTATACCCGGAATTCATTTGATCCGCATCGTATAAGACCAGGAATTCTATGCAAACCCGATTAAACGCATATAGAGTATTGTGGGTACTCGTTTTTTTTGACTTACCGACGGAAACGAAAAAGGAGCGTAAAATATATGCCTTGTTCCGTAAAAATATCCTGAAAGACGGCTTTCAGATGTTTCAATTCTCTATTTATATGCGTCATTGTAGCAGCCGGGAAAACGCTGAGGTTCATATAAAAAGAGTGAAAAAAATTCTCCCAGAAAAGGGTCATGTTGGGATTATGTGTATTACGGACAAACAGTTTGGGATGATGGAAATCTTTTATGGACATACTCCCTCTACCGCTGCTCCCCCGATACAGCAACTAGAAATGTTTTAATGGAGGTAATAGGATCAAAAAAAGACAAAAAATGGGGGATTTTTCTTTCTAAAATCCCCCTTAAATGCAGTACAGATAAGGGTTTAGGCCAAATCCGTTGTCGATGATCTAAGGTACCAAATAATTTGAAAGCAAATCACAACTGTTGTACTTATGTCTACCTCTGTTCCCAGGTTGTCGATGATCTAAGGTACCAAATAATTTGAAAGCAAATCACAACACACGGGTATCAAACGCCATCCTCAAGGGCGTTGTCGATGATCTAAGGTACCAAATAATTTGAAAGCAAATCACAACCTTTTCAGGGAGGTCTTCTTTCAGGGGATGGTTGTCGATGATCTAAGGTACCAAATAATTTGAAAGCAAATCACAACCGGCATCTGTTATAGGTTCGTTATTGTTCAGTTGTCGATGATCTAAGGTACCAAATAATTTGAAAGCAAATCACAACCGAGCCGGTTGCGGCTATTTAGCCGGTGTTGTTGTCGATGATCTAAGGTACCAAATAATTTGAAAGCAAATCACAACTGATTAGCCAGTGTCGTAAGCTTTTGGAGTGTTGTCGATGATCTAAGGTACCAAATAATTTGAAAGCAAATCACAACCTGCCAACTATACAAGCCACTGTTCCACAAGTTGTCGATGATCTAAGGTACCAAATAATTTGAAAGCAAATCACAACATCTGTCTGTGCGTATGTCGTATTCGGGTAGTTGTCGATGATCTAAGGTACCAAATAATTTGAAAGCAAATCACAACTTATCCTGGGCGATAGCGCAAAGAAGATCGGTTGTCGATGATCTAAGGTACCAAATAATTTGAAAGCAAATCACAACCCAGCTTGTGTTGTTTGTATGCCCCAGCCTGTTGTCGATGATCTAAGGTACCAAATAATTTGAAAGCAAATCACAACTGACGGCGATAGTTGCTATATAGTTGTCTAGTTGTCGATGATCTAAGGTACCAAATAATTTGAAAGCAAATCACAACCGTCGAAGTAGCCTTACCAGGTGACACATTGTTGTCGATGATCTAAGGTACCAAATAATTTGAAAGCAAATCACAACCGTATTCGATGTGGCCTCTTGGTCGGCTTTGTTGTCGATGATCTAAGGTACCAAATAATTTGAAAGCAAATCACAACCGTCTGCTGCTGTTTGTTGTGCCAGTAGTGTTGTCGATGATCTAAGGTACCAAATAATTTGAAAGCAAATCACAACTAACGCAGCATGTGACCGTCCTACAAAATTGTTGTCGATGATCTAAGGTACCAAATAATTTGAAAGCAAATCACAACCAGTATGCCAAGAACGGTATGGCGTTTTTAGTTGTCGATGATCTAAGGTACCAAATAATTTGAAAGCAAATCACAACGCGGCCGAA
>JAFKGQ010000014.1 GCA_017307755.1 Chitinophagaceae bacterium
AACTCTTGATTGCAGCAGCTAAAGGTGGTTTGAAGGCTGCTCCTGATAGCCGCCTCCGGTGGGCCCGCCACCATCATTTACCGAGCATTGAACTGCTCGCTCAAAGAACTAATTCGAACTCGCTGTCCATTCAGGACACTCAATACCCGTCATTTTGAGAAAGTTTAGGATTCACTCTTCTTTCGATGTCGGGAATAGGCCAGAGATATTGACGTTTCTTGTCGAAATTTCGCTGAGCAACTATCTTTACATCGCTGCCAAAACCTGAATAATCAGCGATCCCGTCATCGTCGATAGGGGTAACCCCGGGGAATGGCCATTTACTGCGGTCCTGCCTGGCAGGGTCCGGCAGTCCGATGACAGGTCTGGTGAGCGCCTTTTCCGCAAGACGCCAGCGGATAAGGTCCATATATCGCAAACCTTCCAATGGAAATTCCACTCTTCTTTCTCTACGTACGACCTGACGAAGCGCAGCCTGATCGGTGGCAGTTACCGCAGGATACAATGTCACCTGACTCACATTTACGCCGTATGCCCGTGCTCTCACCTGATTGATAGCATCCGGTACGCTGGCATCGATGTCATTGAGCTCGATCCTGGCTTCCGCATAGGTAAGGAGCATCTCCGCATACCTGCAAATGATCCTGTCGTTGTCCTCCGCCAGTTTGTCTACCCAGCTTTGCTCGATGCCCTTTTTCCATAAAAAGCCCGTATAGCTGGCAAATGGCGCGTTGGTCCGGCAATCGTTATTTTTTACGAGTCTGTTCGTCACCAGGCTGTAGACGGTCAGCGAGTCGGGATGTGGTTGATAGCCTACGCCAAGCCAGAAAGTTCCGAACTCAACGATACTTGCCGTAAGCCTTGGGTCCCGGTTCTTAAAAGGGTTATGGAAATCATAAAGGGATGATTCGTCGATCGCTTTTCCATCGGTACATTCATAGGCGTCCACCATTTCCCGGGTGGGGATACGAGCGCCAAATCCGCCCCTGTTCCGTGGTAAAAAATCCTGTACGATAGTGCCGCTGCTGTATACATTTTGCGTCTGATCTCTCGGAATGCTGATAATAAGTTCCGGATTGTTCTCGCCGGATTTTTGGAACAAGCCTGCATAAGAAGGGTATAAATTATATACACCCGTGTTTGCAAGGTCCATTACTCCCCGTGCAGCGTCACGGGCTACGCCCCATTTGCCAAAATACAAGGCCGTCCGCGCTTTTACGGCAAGTGCGGCGCCCTTGGTCAGTCGCTTGACCGCCGGGACGGGATAGGAAGAAGGGAGGTTCGACGCAGCAAAATCCAGCTCATCAAATATGAATTGTAGGATACTGTCTTTACTTTTTCTTATATTATTGGAAGCCTCCGTGATGGTTTGTGTTTTTGTCACAAAAGGGACATCCCCAAAATGGGTGATCAGCCTGGCATATTGATAGGCTCTTATTAGTCGCATTTCCGATTCAAATTGCGTAATGACCGCGGCAGGCGTATTCCCGGCCGCTTTATCCTTATTTGCAAGAAAGCTGTTTACCCTGGCAATAGCGTTGTAACACGTCTGATAATAGTTCTGCACGTTCACATCCTGCGTGCTCATGGTGCCAAAGGTCACTGCATTGCCCAGTTCGCCGCGATACCAATGATTGTCAGTATAGGTTTCATCATCATTCGACCAGAAATCTATACGATACAGATCGTCCACCGCCATTTCCAGCTCCGTTTGATTTTTATAAAAACTGGTGGTGGACGGTTGGTCCGGCGGCGTAAGATCGAGTTTATTACAGCTACAAGCCAAAAGCACAGATATGATCAGGATATATATGGTTGTCGTTTTCATTTCCGATGGTTTATAAATTAAAATTTAATACTTACGCCCGCCAGGAATGTAGCTACGATGGGATAGGATGCATTTCCGGATTCAGGGTCTATATATTTGGGGAAATGACTGATCGAGAAAAGGTCATTGGCCGCCAAATACAGCCGGATAGACTGAAGCCCCGTCTTTTGTAAAAGCGGTTGTCTGAAAGTATAGCCAAGCGTCAGGTTCTTAAGACGGAAATAGGCGCCGTTGATCAACCAGAAGTCCGATAAGGCGTAATTATTGTTATTGGATACGCGTGATAACCGCGGATACCTGGCCGTCAGGTTTTGCGCAGACGTTTTTGTCAGGCTCCAGTAACGATCCGCTATCTCAGTGGACACATTCCCAAAAGCTTCCGCAAAAGGTTGAATAACATCGTTGTTCAAACGGCTTAGTTGCTTACCTACTCCTTGCCAGACAAGACCCAGATCAAAATTGTTATAATCCAGCCGGATATTACCTCCGTATATGAACCTGGGTAGAGAGCCGCCTAATAATACCCTGTCGTCGGCATTGATCACCCCGTCCTTTTTCACGTCCGTATACCGGATATCCCCAGCCGTTACGGTCGAACTTGTACGGGCTGAGCCTGCCGTATCGCCGGCATTCTGGTAGATCCCTTTTGACCTGTAACCATACCATTCGTTGAATTCGCTGCCCTCAAACGTGGACTGATCGCCGATGATCTTGGTGCCATGCATGTTCAGCACCTTTGATTTGGCATCGGATATATTGAAACTCGCGGAATAGTTCAATTTCCCGATCTTATCCTTCCAGTTGAGACTAAACTCCCAGCCATGAATACCAAGGGTCCCTGCATTTTGCTGTGGTTTGCCATAACCGAGATTTAATGGGATGTCGAGCAACAACAGGATATTTTCTGTTCTCTTGTAATAATAATCGGCCGATGCGGTAAGCCTGTTGCTTAAAAAAGCCGCATCAAAACCAACATCCCTGGTTTTGGTGGTTTCCCATGAAATATCATTCACCGCATACACCTGCTGATTGCCGCCTATAAGCGGTACAACTACCCCATTCTGATAAAATAAGGCATTGCTGAAATTTATCAACGCTTGTGATGGATAATAGGAGGCATTTCTGTTCTGGTCGACAGTCCGCTCGTTCCCAAGCTCCCCATAGGATGCGCGCAGCTTAAAGAAGGAAAGCCAGTTCAGGTTTTTCATAAAACGTTCTTCACTGAGTACCCATCCCACGGAAACTGAGGGAAAATAGGCTTCACGATAGGCTTTTGCAAATCGGGAAGAGTTGTCGTTGCGTAAAATACCTTGCAGATAATACTTCCCTTTATAGTTATAATTGAGCGTTCCCATCAACGATCGGATGGCCAGGGCGGTATCTCCGCCGGCATTTGTCCAGAGTTGCTGCGACCCCGCACTCAAATAGGGGAAGTCGGCCAGTGGGAATCCGTTCCTCGACGCATTCAAACCTTCGTTGTTGTAATACAATTCTTCAAACACCCCCAATAAGCCAAGATGATGCCCGCCTTTTATGGTTTTATTATACTCGGCAATGAACTGACCCGTAATGCTTATATTCTCCTGCCGGTATTCTGCCAGGTCCGTCGTCGGCCGGTTGATCGAGGTGCCGGGGCTCCCGTCAGGGTTATTAAAGACGATCTTCCGGGCAAAATTCTTATCCTTATCGAACAATAAGGTGGGGGAAGCTAAGGCGGTAAGTCTTAATTCTTTGATAGGGTAAAAGTTCAGCGTTAGCCGGGACGAAAGTTGATTATCGGTATATTTATCAAAACCGCCCTGGTATATCTGTGCCACAGGATTCCGCCCATCCTTGCCCGGGGCAAACTGGCCGTTGGAGTAATAAGCCTGGTACACCGCCGGCATTACCCGGCTTTCATAAATAGCATTCCCGCCATAAAACCCCACTGGTGATTTGTTCTCGCTCCTTATAAAGAAAACATCGACATTGCTGTTGAGTTTGTCATTGATCTTTATATCGTTGTTCATTCTAAATAGTATCCGCTTATAATCCCGGTTGTCAAACAACGCCTTTTCATTGGTGTAACCTATCGATACCTTTGTCTTTAGCTTCTCCGTTCCCGCCGTATATACCAGACTGTGCTGTTGACGGGGGGCGATGCTGTGTACCAAAATGGCTTTCTGCCAATCCGTATTGGCAAAAGGGAATAGGTCCGGATGCACTTTTGCACTATCCCAAAAATGATCGATGTAATCCTGTTTGTAAGGTCCCGCCGAAGCGCCGTCATTGGTTGACATTTCGTTGAACAGCCGCATATAGGTTGGCGCATTTACATAGGAGGGCAACGCCGAAGGCTTGTTCATACCATATTCATAACTGTACTCAAAACCTCCTTTACCATTGGTCCCCCGCTTGGTAGTGACAAGAATGACCCCTGCCGCTGCACGCGAACCATACACGGCTGCCGATGCATCCTTCAATACGGTAAGATTTTCTACATCGTCAGGGTTGACGTTATCTATGCTGCTGGTGGGTACGCCGTCAACGATCACCAGGGGATTATTGGTGTTCAGTGTGGTGATCCCCCGGATGAGTATATTGGAACCAGCGCCCGGCGAAGAACCGTTCCGGGTGACGGATACGCCGGCGATGCTGCCCTGTAGAGCCTGGGACAGTTGTATGGACCTGCGGTCCCCTACATCTTTTGCATTGATGGTAGCCACGGCGCCGGTGAGATCTTTTCGCTTTTGGGTTCCATAGCCCACGACAACCACATCGTTCAAACCCCTGGCTTCCTGTACCAGCCGGATGACAGGCGGCAAGTCATTCACGGATACCCGCTGGGGTATAAAATTCACAAAAGATATTTCCAGCTCCCTGGCGCCCGCAGGCACGCTGATGCTGAATTGACCCGCATTATCGGAGACTACCCCCAACTTTGTTCCGGGTATGGTAATGTTCGCGCCTTGTATGGGGCTCTGCGTTGTCGCATCGACGACCTTGCCGGTGATGGTCCTGTTCTGGGCCAATACAGAGGCCCCCATCAGCAACAAGGAAAAAAACAGATAGATTTTCATTTGACAAACAATTAGTTTTGCCGGCGAAAGCCGGTTGTATAAATTTGTTTAAGCGATCGGGTAAATTTAAAATCGGTGGGAACCCGCTTCCAAAATTTCACCTGACCAAACCCTATCCAAAAATTTGGACAACCAGAACTAATTGAAACTCACTCCGAAAGAAAGTATGATCATTGAAAATGGACAAGAGGGTAACCCGTTTTCGTTTTATTATCTGGACATTTGCTGCCGCCAGGTTGAACAGAAATCCAGCAGCCGGCCGATAAAAGAATGGACAAATGCTGATTATCTCCGCCTGTCAAATGACCTGTTACAACAGACAGGTGTGGCCATAAGCCCTAATACCTTAAAAAGGATCTTTGGAAAGCTCAAAACCTCATCCAGGTACTACCCTCAAAAAGCTACCCGCGATGCCCTGGCCGTTTATATAGGTTATAAGGATTGGGAAGATTTCACGGCTGCACAGCCGCCCGTTCATACCCCACAACAGACAGAGGTATTCCCCCGGACCCCGGAAAAAAGAAGGACTGTCCCCGGAAAAAAGATCATGGTCATTGCAGCACTGGTCTTGCTGGGGGTAATGATATATATAATATATAGGACCAATCACAATGGCAACCCGGACAGTGCTATTGGTAAAGTACGCCTTACGGGCCGGGGTGCGATAGCAGAACACGCCCCCCTCTCCACCATCTTTCAATTACAGTTGCCGGATAAATTCGATCTGCCCGCAGATGGGTTTACCCTCTCATTCGGCGACCATCGTTCAGATAAAAAAATAAGACCCGGTGAACTCATCACTCATTATTATGAGACGCCAGGTAGATACTATGCAGTGCTGAACTACGAAGGCAGACCCGTGGATACAGTCCCCATCTATGTCAAAACATCCGGATGGACAGCGACAGCCAATATGCCGGCAGACACTACACGCGTTTATCCAATTGATGATCAAATAGTTACGAAAAATAACACCCTATCGGTAAACCCGGTTACGCTGCAGCGCTCCGGGATCGACACTGGTCATACCTTTTTTGTCAATTTTACCAACACCCGGCCATCATCGGTGAGCGCGGATAATTTCGAACTTGCGGTAAAAGTCAGGACATCGCTAAAGCGCCCGGGGGTGAGGTGTTCCCAAGTAAATATCACCGTCTTTGGCGATAGAACGATGCACACTTTCGCCATCATGAACATGGGATGCGAAGCATTTACAAAAGCCCAATTCGCCGACTGGCAAGCCGACGGGGCTTCCACAGACCTTAGTGCACTATCGGCAGATCTCACCGCGGGGGGAAGACTTTATCTAAAAGTTGAAAATAAAAAGGTCACGGTACTGTTAAATCAAAAAAAACTATTTGAAACCGCCTATCAAATTTCCGCCGGCAATATTTATGGCGTAAATGTTATGTTTTCAGGAGTCGGCGAAATTTACAACATTGACCTCAGGGATCTGAAAAATGGGGGATCCCTCACATTGTTCCCCGGGGAATAACCATCTCATCGTTTCTTTCGAGACAGTCGTTCTTGCCATTCATAGGTTAAATCCCTTGCCGTGCTTCTGTTTCTGGATAATATCTTTAAAGTCCATATTGGTGGCAATGATTTCAAACTCATGCTTATCCAGGCATTGATTACGATAGGCTTGTTCGGCAAATTTCTGTATATAGATAAGGTCGTTTGATTTATATTCGGCCAGTCTGGTCTTCTCGTATTTCATAATAAGATGATTACGTCCGACCTCTCCAGTGTATAAAAAATAAGATTCGTCAAAATACTGAAAGTATTTAGCCACATTCTTAAAATTCTCGATAAAATTGTGTTCGACATTTCCAGCTGAAATATGGAGGCCATTCTCAAGTGCCCTTCTGTTAGCCACCCGCTCCAACGACTGAGCGGGGCTCTTTAAGAAAAGGACAATAAGAGAGGATTGATAGTTTGCATTCTTCGCCAGGTCAATGAGATCCTTAAAGTTCTCATCATTAAAAGGTGTTTCCAGAATGACGCTCTTTTTTGATTTGATCGTATTCCCAAATACCTCCCGGGATCTGCCTTTATACACATCGGTCATGATCACCTCGTAATCGGGGAATTCACTGAGATGGCTTCTGATCAAACTGGATTTTCCAGCTGCGTTACATCCTGTCACAAATATAAGCTCTGATCGCCCCATTATTTGATCTGCCTGATAATAGTGTCTTTAACGGAATAATTCTCTCCTTTTATTTCATCCACCTGTAACGTTACAAGAAAAAGTTCGCCGGAAGGAAGCTCTTTTCGCCAGTAATCGCCGCTCTCGTTGCCAGGTTCCTTAGCGTCGGCAGCATCCTGATAGTAAAAAGGGTTACCGAGCTCAAAACAGCGCTGCCTACCCAGTTCAGGAAGGATTTCAAGGTTTTTTAATAGTCGGGCAGCTCGTTTTTCCATAAGATAAAGATAATATATTTACGAGAATATGAATAAATCGATGATTAATAGCAAAAATGATCCCGTCTTATACAATAATCTCCCTCCAAAAACAGTTTTTGTCCCATATCCTTAAAAAACCACAAAAATGTCGATCCGCAAAACACAGGAAACTACTACCCGAATAGAAGAAACAACCCCCACCCTGATACAGGTGATCTTCGAAGAACAGATCTGGAGCCGCTCAGACTTCTCATAAAATATTAAAATAAAAAACCTGGCAGGGATCGCTCCCAACCAGGAATTCTACAGCATCCGGACATCAATATCCGAAGTTCTGATACATCTTCGCCGGATTCAGCTTATACTCAGCCAGCGGAATAGGAAAATAATAGTCCTTTGTCGTAATATTTGACAAAGGCGAGTTGTCGTAGTTCGCCTGGTCCTTTGCCTTAAAAAAAGCCACCAGTTCGTCAGGGTTGAAAAACCTGATCAGGTCATGCCAGCGGTGATGCTCAAAGGCCAGTTCTACCCTCCGCTCATGCAGGATCGCCAGCATCAAGGTAGGAAACTTCGCAGCATAGGTCGGGTCCGCCATCATAGTCGCATAATCAGGTCTGCCCGCCCTGGCGCGGACCATATTCAGATAGGAGATCGCCGTCGCATTATCATTCAGCAACATATAGACTTCCGCCAGGTTTAATATGACATCTGCGTACCGGATCAGGATCCAATCATTACCGCCATATCCGTTTTTCGTCGCAGCCGCGCTGGTATCCCTGAACTTGGTGATAAACCAGGATTTGGTTGCCGTCGCATATTTGACGGAAAAATTGGTACGCAGATCACCCGTTTCAAATTCGTTGAGCAGGTCTTTGGTAAACAGTCCACCGGCGCCTTGCGACGCAAACGGAGAATTGATGGATTCTCCTTTCGCCTGGTTGTTCTTTGCCAGCGAAGAAGAATAGATGGCGTCCCCCTGTTGATATTCTATCTGCCAGATGATCTCCTGATTGGTCAGTTTCTTGCTCACGTCGAACACGTCGGCAAATGGAATATCTGACAGATTCACAAACGCCCTTTGCGCATAGGCAGCCTCCAGGTAAGTCTTTCCATTCTTCAGATTATCCGATTTATTTGCATCAAGTGTAGCGCCCATCGTTAGATACACCTGCCCTAACAACGCGTTGACGGCCTGCATGGACACCCGTCCCTTACCACCCGTGGGTTGTACGACCGGAAGACCACTGTTGAGCGCATCCTTCAGGTCTGCCACTATCTGCGCGTAAACATCCTCTCTTTTTACCCGGAAAGTGTGAGCCGTTACTTCTGCCGGTGTCGGCAGTCTCTCCGTCGCCAGCGGCACATCTCCGAACTCCCGTACAAGGTTGAAATACATGTACGCCCGGATGAACTTGAGCTCTCCTTTATATTGGGTCTTGGTAGCGGCATTGGCAAACGTTATGCTGTCGATAAAGGACAGGATGAGGTTGGCCCGGTAGATGGGCGTGTATAGGGCCGTCCAGTGGAGCATCAGATAGCTGTTGCTGGGCACCAGCGAAAAAGCGGTGAATTGAAAAGGCTCGCCGCTGTTGGACTGGTTATCCGTGGTATTGATGTCGTCGGCCCGATCGTCCGTCCAAAGCTGGGCGCCTTCCCCTACGCAGTTGGAAGACCGCAGGGCCTGGTAAACACCATACACTCCGTTGGTGATATCAGCTTCGGTCTTATAGCCGTTGTCCACCAGTACCCCGTTGGGGTTCTTCTGCTCCACAAATGATTTGCTGCAACCGCCAAGAGCCGCCAGCAAAAAAAACATAAATATCTTATTACGCATACATATAATTTTAGCGTGACGCATGGTTAGAATTGAATTTTTACACCTGTATTGAACGAACGCACCAGGGGATATTTACCGTAGTCGATACCAGGTGTCAGGTTTGCTCCGTTGTTAAAGTCGACTTCAGGGTTGTAGCCCAGGTATTTGGTAACGGTGAAAACATTGTCGACTGAAACATAGAAACGCAGACCATTGAGCCCTACTTTATTCACACCTGCCAGTTGGGTAAGGTCGACCCCCGCAGTGATATTGGTACACCTGAAGAATGAGCCGCTTTGCAGGTAATAGCTGGACAGACGGGTGCTGTTGCTTTGGGTCCCGCCACGGGAAGCCCTGTACTCATGACCGTTGCCCGGGCGCTGCTCGCTGCGGTACCGTTGGTCTATCACAGCATACTGGTTGCCTGATCCTTCCATGTTCCGGATATAATAATCCTGTCCGTCGACGATCTTACCCCCTTTTGAGCCGTTGAACGAAGCGCTGAGATCAAAGGCCTTGTAGTTTGCGGTGATGGCAAAACCATAGGTAAAATCAGGATATGGAGAGCCGATGATATCTTTGTCGGCATCCGTAATGACGCCATCACCATTCTTATCGACGAAGTAAAGATCTCCGGGGTTCAGGGGTGTCGAGCTGGCGGTCGAAATGGGGAAGGCCTGCAATTTATATCCGGTCGGGAACTTATTCCCATTCGCCTTATACACGGCGAGGTCGGCATTGACCCTCGACATATCCGCCTCTCTTACCATTCCAGCTACTTGTACGCCATAAAAAGAACCTACGGGAGCGCCTTCACGCGTAACATGCGTGATATAACTCCTCTCCGCTCCATTGGTTTGTATTTCGCTGGCGCCGCCGAGACTGATCACTTTATTCTTGTTGGCCGTGATATTGCCGCTGAAGTTCAGATTGAAATCCTTTGTCTGGATAGCCTTGACGTCCACCTGCAGATCCATGCCCTGGTTGCGGATGTTTGAATTGCGCAGATTGGTAAGGATGAAATTGGCTCCGGATATGGCAGAAATGGTTTTATTGTACAGCAGGTTGTAGGACTTGCTCAGATAATAATTGATAAAGAAGGATACACGGTTATTCAGCACGGTACCATCCAATCCGAAATTATACTGTGAAGTAGATTCCCATCCCAGGCTGGGATCCGCCAGATCACCCGCCCAGCCGCTGTTCACCACCGTATTGCCGACAACCACTCCGCCGGCGCCAGTGATATATTGCAGCTCCTTGTAATTCGGGATATTGTTATTGCCCGTGAGGCCCCAGCTGGCGCGAAGCTTCAGGCTGGAATTCCGGCCCAGCCAGTCGTGATAGAACGACTCATTGGAAAGAGTCCATCCGGCAGATACGGCTCCAAATTGTCCCCATTTGTTCTTAGGGCCAAAGCGGGAGCTGGCATCGCTGCGAATAGAGGCGGACAGGAAATACCTGTTGTTGTAGTTGTAGATCACCCGCCCCAGATAAGACAGGAGGGTCGTGGTGGCTTTGCCGGTATTCGGCTGCATGGAGAAATCACCGGGAGTATTGCCGCCGGCCGTTATTTCGGGAATATAATCGTTGGTGAAATTCTTTGTAGCCACGGCAAGTACATCCTGTTTGGTTTCCTGCGCGCTATAGCCGGCCAGAACATCAAATCGGTGGAGCCCAAAGCTCTTTTTATAGTTCAACGTAAATTCCGCCAGCCTGTCCTGTATGGTCAGGTTCTGGGCAGAGGCATTGGCAGCCAGGATAGATTGCGATGAGCCGGGAGGATTGATCCCGTTGCTCAGATTGGTGGGATAATAGTACTCGTATTTCTCCGAATATGTCTGTCCCCCCAGGTTGACCCTGAAGTTGAGGTCCTTGATGATCTCGTAAGTGGCGTTTGCGATGTATGTAGCCCTCGTGCCCTTACGGGTGATCTTTACACGGCGCGACAGTGCCAGGGGATTTTCGATACCCTGAAAAGCGTAGGCAAATCCATCGGTCTGGGCGCCGGCGCCCTTGTCGGCCGTCACCAGGCTACCGTCCGGGTTAAAGGCAGGAAAGATAGGCATGTACACCAGCGCTCCCAGGATGGGGCCCTGGTTAAAGCGGCCTTCCTCCACTTCCCGGTTCTCTGTATTGGTGACAAAGACACTCGACGAGATCTTGAGCTTTGGACTAAGATCCGCATCGAAATTGGCCCGCAGATTGATCCGCCGCTGAGAAGTGGGGTCGAGGATACCGGGCTGGTCCAGATAGCCGCCGCTGAGAAGATAACGGGTATTCTGACTACCGCCGGAGAAAGACACCTGGTGTCTTTGTACGGTGGTATTCCTATACAGCACATCCTGCCAGTCCGTATTGTATTTCGGCTGCTTGACGGTCTGGGAAGGAAAATCATACAGGTCTTTTAAGATACAAACAGAACAACCCGTGGCGGTCTGTCCGGCCTTGGTCACACGGGTAGCATTGTCATCGGAATAGAACGCATCGCTCCAGGTCACGCCTTTTGAAATAAGGATGTCCTTGTAATTGGCGTTCCTGCCGTTGACAAAGAGATCGGTGAACTGGCTGGCATTTAGCAGCTTGACCTTTTTTGCCAGTTGTTGCCTGCCGAGCTGAAAATCATAGGTCAGGATGTTCTTTCCGTTCTTGCCGCGCCGGGTGGTGATCAGCACCACACCGCCCGAAGCCCTGGAACCATAGATGGCGGCAGAAGCGGCATCCTTGAGTATCTCGATGGATTCGATATCGTCCGGATTGATAAAAATATCGTTCCCCGCGGTACCGGCGTTGTACCCATTGGTTGCGCTGCCGTTGTTCCCCTGTCCCTGGGTGATATTGCCGCTTACGGGATAGCCGTCGATCACATACAGGGGCTCGGAGCTGGCATTGATGGATCCGACGCCACGCACCCGGATCTTGGCCCCGGAATAAGGCGCGCCGCTCACCTGCGACACCTGTACGCCCGCCACTTTACCCACCAGCGCCTGGCTAAGGGTTGGCGTGGTAAGATTCAGCTCGCTGGCTTTTACACTGGAAATGGCTCCCGTCACATCGCTCTTGCGCAGCCGCTGATAACCCACATAAACTTCCTCCAATACTTTTCCATTCTCTTTCAAACGAATGGTCATCGTGCCCTGGGCCGCGGTCTGCTCCTGGGAAATATAGCCGGCACTGGAAAACACCAGCATGCTGCCATCTTCCACCTCAAGGGTAAACTGTCCCCGGGCATCCGTCGTCACCCCTCTCCTGCCGCTTTTAACCATTACACTGACGCCCTCAAGAGGCTTACCGTTTTCGTCGGTGACGGTACCGGATATTCGTAATAATAAATGCCATTCTTTTGCAACGGCAGGTTGCCCTTCCGCACAAATAAAGAATAGCAGCGCCATAATCAGTAGTGCTCTCATTGGTTTTTATTTTATATCGTTGATCAGTTAGATTTCACCAGGAAATGCTCATTATATTTACATTGTCACGACGGGATGAGCTTACCGCAACCCCTCGTAGATACCCGGGTAAAAAAGTAAACCCTTCCAGTTCATCGCCCCGCTGGTCGATGTCGACGACCTTCACCACCTCCTGCCTGCCGGATGCAATACTGGCGGCCAGATCCACATACGTGAATCTCCATTTCCGCCCCTCGATCTGATTTTGAATAAGCAGCAGCTGCCCTTTGTCAGCAATCCAGTACAGGTTCTGCACCCATGGAGTACAGGTAAATTTTTTATACAGTACGCCTTTGTCCGAAGTTTTTCCGGCTTTCCGTAATGCGGCCGGATCATATAACCGCACCTCATTCCCTTTATCGCCATAATCCGCGGTGGCTACATACCATTTTTTATTGTATTGTACATACTCCGGTCTTGTACCCTGGATACAGGCATCATCTTCGATAGTATTGAGCAGGTTGCCATCCAGGGTGCCCGTTCTTTGCAGCCCCTTCCAGTCGACGCAGTAGATCACAGCCCGCCACAAGGTCCCCTCTTTATTGAGCCTGATGCTGTTGCCGACAAAGAAGGGGTCGCTCCCATGATGGGCAAATCCCGTAGGATGATTGATCACATCCGTATCATTCAGCGTCAGCTTCATCTCCCTGCCGGCATAGACCAGGCTGTCTCCCCGCATGGCATATTCTCTTACAATGCCGACCTCTCTATCCCCATAAAGAAAAAATCTTCCATCCTGATAAGAGATCCCCTGACAAGCCCCCAGAGAGTCGACGGAGTAAGCATGGTCGATCTTCATGAACAGATCGAATTTTGACGGGGAAAGGAATGCGAATAGCAGTGCGGCAATGCCGGCAGCAAGATATCTCATAATGAATCTATTTAGCTATGCTCAGGGATCGAGGGGTTCCAGGGGATTGATCTGGAGCGCTTCCGGCTGCGGATAGAACTCCATCTCCGTTTCACTCAGACGTTTACCATTGCTATAGGGCGCCTCATTCAGCTCTCTTTTACAGCGATCGATCAGCGTTCTCTCGATCATGGAGCTCTGCCCGCGGGTGGTGCAGGTGATCGCTACTTTGTCAAATGGGATACCATAATGATAGATCATACGTACGGTATTACGCATATTGGTGGTAGTATGCCTGGCATGAGGGTCTATCAAAATAGCATAGGCGGGGATGTGCAATTTCTCCACCAGGTACTTCTTCATTTCAGTGGCTTCGCAGTACTTTGTCTTATAGGGATGCACTTTCCCGCCCGAGGTCACGATCAATGGAGCCAGCCCTTTCTGGTATTGGATGGCTGCGAGCCTGCATCGCAGCATACCCTCTGCGCTTAAAGCCACACCGGGGTCTTCAGGGCCCGCACCGGGCACCATGATCAAAGAATATTTGTATGCCGCCCATTTGATGGTGCTGATCCTGTCACAGGCAGCCTTGTTCTCCCCTTTGTCCATCGGCTCATAGTCTGCCGCCTGCTCTCGCTCGTTCATTTCGATAAACCGAAGAGCGGCCGTGAGCGGTATGCTGAAAAAACTGCGCCGGTCGGTATTCTCTATCGCTGTCAGCGAAGCCGTATTGTAGAGCAAGCCCACAGCATAATTATGATCACGGACATTCCAGCTGATGGAATCGATGTTGGGGTAATTCGGTCTTTTACCACCGGCATAGACCTCAATGGCATAGTTGATCCCTTCCGCATCCTGCGTCCATGCCTTTACAAGCATGTCCGCCGCAGACAGGTCTTGGAATAAGATATACGTGCCGGAAGGGATGAGATGGTTCTTCACCAGTCTCCCCAGCGCGTTGTCCGGCTTGTACAGCGATCTCAACCTTTCGCCCACCTGTGAGATCTCCGTCCCGCTGAAGGACAGGTTCCTGACATAACAGGCGCCATCGCGGTCACAGCTCTTTAATGCCAACTGCAGCGAATCGAGTTTACTCGTCCCCACGGTCCGTAAAACCATGTCTCCCGAGAGCAATGCTTTCACCTCCGGCAGTTGCTGGAATAGTGTCAGCAGATAATAGTTCTTGGATTGAACATAATTGCCCCCGCTCAGCAATTTATAATGAGCATCGGGATGTTTGCCCTGGGCAAACCCGGCGTGAGATGTGATCAGAATAGCAAAAACCAAAAGCCTTACAGCCAATTTCAGTGTAGCAGTCGACATGGGATGGTCAGTTATCGATTGCAAAATTGCAGGCTTTAAGGTTCAATTAACTGGCTGTAAGTGGATTTAATAATTACATATTTCTGGCTTTACGTTTTATTAATTTTGAATTTAGGACAATCTTCCCTATAGGGCAGGACAGTACAGGACAGCAACATATGATTTTTAAGATTATCTTAGGGTAACTAAACCGATTGCTGGCTATGGTTAAGGAAACCCTTCTCTGGAAGGCACTGCGTACAGGGGATCTGGATGCTTTTACCGACGTGTATAAGGCATATTATCAGTTTTTGTTCTCCTACGCCATACGGCTTTGCGGTAATAAAGACATGTCCAAAGACTGCATACATGAATTGTTCCTGGAGTTATGGAAGGACAGAACGCGCCTTCCTGAAGTACAGCATATCGGCGCTTACCTGCGGACCATCCTGCAGCGTAAGTTGACACGGGAGATCAGGAAGAACAGCAGCGCATTTCCGGGAAGTGATTATGAAGAAAGGGAAAGCGACACATTCCAATGCTCTTATGAGGACCTGATGGTGCAGTTGCAGTCAAAAGAGGAGATGAAGGAAAAAGTAAGAAGGGCCCTGCTCCGGCTGTCACCCCGGCAACTGGAGATCATCCGGATGAAATTCTTCGAAGACAAATCGTACGATGAGATAGCCGCCGCTACCTCCGCAGCCCCCAGGACCATTTATAATCAGGTCTATATGGCCTTAAAAACCCTCAGGGACCATCTCAGGCTGCTGCTATTTTTTGTTTAAAAGCGAATCACAGGAAAAAAATCCAAAAATTTCATGGTAAATCCGCCCAGTTTTCTGCACTTAAGGGTAATAACGATCATTTTGCCATGGATCACATTCTTTATTCAGCAGAGGATTTTGCACGCGATGAATCTTACCTGAGATATTATTTCCACCTGAATGCGGAAGATGTCGCTTATTGGCAGGACTGGATCAGCAGGCATCCGGAAAAGCTCGACGTCATCGTTTCCGCAGACCATTTGATCGCCTTGCTCACCCTATCATTACCCGAAGATGAGTTCCAGACAGAATACGACAGACTGCTGAAAGCCATCGGGGCCGGTGCACTCCCATCGCAGCAGGGACAACCGGCCATCCCTTTTACACCCTTACGACGGAATAAGAGAAGAGGTATACAATGGGCGGCGGCCATCCTGGCATGTCTTCTTCTTGGAGCCTGGTGGTTGTGGTTTTCAAACAAGGGAAGCCGGCAGCATGAAGCGCCGCTGGCCGGGATGGTCCAGCAGGTCAATGATTCACAAAAGCGGGTGGAATACAGGCTGGAAGACGGTACTCTTATCACACTGGAACCTGGCGCCCGGTTGCGTTTTCTCCGGCATTTTCCGGCAAACCAGCGGGAAATATATCTCGAAGGAGACGCATTCTTTAAAGTCAGTAAAGACCCCAATCGCCCTTTTTATATTTATTGTAATGGTCTGGTCACCCATGTTTTGGGCACCAGTTTCAGCATCAGGACAGATAAGCTCAGCCGGAGGACGGAAGTGTCCGTCCGGACAGGGAAGGTGGAAGTCTATCGGGAGCAAAAAAGCGATGGGGTCATCCTTTCTCCCAATCAAAAGGTCATTTATGAAGAAGACCGCCGGCAATTCAAAGTTACTCTTGCTGATGTTCCCCTACCGATCATAGCCGAAGAAAATACAGCGGACATTTCACCAGTAGACGCCGGCCAGCGCGATCAGAACCCTTCAGAACAGGCGGCGTCACTGTCAGCATTGATAAGATCGATCAAAGAGACATACGGAATAACCATAGAAGTGGAGAATGAACATTTGCTGCATTGTCATTTTGCAGGGGACATATCCGATCTCAACCTATTCGACAAACTGGACGCTATTTGTAAGTCGATCAACGCGACCTATGAGGTAAAAGGCGTCGGTATCCTTATCCGGGGCGAGGGGTGCAGCCCTTCAGTAGAATAGACCATTTACTGTTTATAAAAAAAAGCCGGCAATGTGGCGCATCGCCGGCTGCCACCTTGTACAAGGTGTGTTTTTGAGAAGGTTCTAATTTTCTAACAAAAACGTGGTGAATTTATGAAAAAAAGACCATTAACTGCTTCAATCTTGATTGCAATGAAACTAACGATTGTTCAAATGGCCCTTTCGGTGGCTTTTGCCGGTACGCTGTACGCCGGCAGGCTGGAAGGGCAGGACATATTGGAACGCCCCGTTTCCATGTCCGTAAAGAACGAGCGGATCTCCAGGATCATATCCCTGTTGACAAAACAGACGGGGGTAAAGTTCCTTTTCAGCCCTGAAGGGATCCGGACAGACAGAAAGCTGGACTGTAATGTCTCGGATGTAAAGCTGCGGGATTTTATCGATGCGACCCTGCGGCCGATGAACATTGGCTATAAAGTCCTTGAAAACAAGATATTGCTGTATTCCTACCCCTCCGGCACGCCTGTGCTTGCCCCCATCGAAAAGATCGTCTATGGTACAGTAAGGAATGAAAAAGGCGAGCCGATAGGTGGCGCCAGTGTTACCATCAAGGGCAGCGCCACAGGCGTGTCCACCGACACAAAGGGAGAATTCAGTATTCCGGTTCCCGGCGATGCAGTGATATTACTGGTAAGTTATGTCGGTTATCAATCACAGGAGGTGATGACGAACGGACAGTCCAAAGTACAGGTGACCCTTCAGCCCGTCAACAGATCGATGGATGAAGTGGTCGTCATCGGTTATGGCCAGCAAAGAAAAGGCGACCTCACAGGCGCATTGTCCACCGTCAGCAGCAAGGAATTTGAAAATCAACCGGTGACCCGGCTGGATCAGGCGCTGCAAGGCAGGACCACGGGCGTTCAGGTCACTAATTCCTCCGGCTCACCCGGCGGAGATGTACGCATCAGGATCAGGGGTGCTAATTCCCTTACAGGTGACAATAGCCCTCTGTATGTAGTGGATGGGTTCGTAGGCGCCGATTTCAATAACATCAACGCGGAAGACATCGCTACCATCGTCGTCCTGAAAGATGCCTCCTCTACAGCCATCTATGGGAGCCGGGGCGCCAACGGGGTCATCATCATCACCACAAAATCCGGCAGAAAAGGGCTCATGCAGATAGACGCCATGACAAGGCTCTCCTCCTCGGAGATCATTTCCAAATTCGATATCATGAACGCCGCCGACTTTGCCAGGACGGTCAACGCCCGTCGCCAGGCTCTTACACCGGCCGGCGGCACCTATACCCCCCGTTTCACTGACGCAGAGATCCAGCAATTCGAAAAGACAGGTGGCACGGACTGGCAGGACGTCATATTCAGAAGGGCTTTTGGACAGGAATACCAGCTCGGGTTCTCCGGTGGCAACGACAAGACCAGCTACAGGATCAACGGCAACTATCTGCAGCAGGACGGGGTGATAAAAAACACCGATTTTAAACGCTATTCTATCCGTAGCAATATCAACTCGCAGATCTCGGATAAATTCTCTCTTCGCTGGAACTTTGCGGCCACGCGCAGGGAAAACCATAACACCAGCGGCACAGGATCCAGGAATGGGGCCCTGGGACAAGCCCTCGCATGGGCGCCCACCACACCCGTATACGACACGGCCGGCAACTATACGATCAAAGACCCTACCAGCTCCATTTTTTACAACCCGCTGGCAACGGCCATGGAGACGGACAACCGGGACGAACGTACCAACCTGAACTCCATCGGCGGACTGCGCTACAAGATCACACCCGAACTGACCCTGGACGTACAGGCAGGCGTCGACTATACCAATATCCAAAGCAAGGCATTTGCAGGACCCGATATCACCGCCAATGTCCCTTCTGCCGCCCGTGGCTCGGCAGAAAATATATTATTACAGAACACAAATAATCTTACTTATAAGAAAACCTTTCACGAGGTGCACAACCTGGAGATAACAGGTGTATTCGAAACACAGAAATTCACGGCCACCGGCTTTAACGTCGGCGTCAACGGCCTGATCTATCCGGACCAATCCTACAACAATATAGCGCTGTCATCCTCTTCCCAGGTGAGCTCAGGAGCCAATGGCTGGAGCCTGCTGTCCTTATTAGGCAGGGTCAACTACGCCTATAAGAACAAATACCTGGTGTCAGGCTCCATCCGCCGGGACGGCTCTTCCAAATTCAGAGGCAGCAATAAGTACAGCACCTTCCCTTCGGCTGCCGTGGCATGGAAGATCTCCGAAGAGCCATTTATGCAGGACCAGCGGATATTTAGCGACCTTAAGCTAAGGGGTAGCTGGGGGCTCACAGGCAACCAGGGCATCAACCCCTATGGCACTCTGTCCACCTATACCACCAACCTGGACGACGCAGGAGCTATCTTCAACGGCGCCTCGGGGACCATCGTGTCCGGCATCGCGTTAGGGAACCTCGGTAATCCCAACCTGAAGTGGGAAACCACTGAGCAGACCAATGTAGGATTGGATGTGCAGCTGATAAAAGGGGTGGTAACTTTCTCCGCTGACTATTTCAATAAAAAAACCCGCAATCTTTTGTTGAGCGAACCACTTCCCGGCTATCTGGGTGGGTCTGCTATCCTGTCCAACGTCGGCAATATGCAAAACAGAGGATGGGAGTTTTCCCTGGGATTGAACCTCTTCAGCAGAAGAGACATCAACTGGACAAGCACCGTGAGCCTTTCCTATGTTAAGAACAAGCTCCTGAGCCTGGGCAAAGGCCGGACCAATATCATTATGAATCCATTCATACTACAGCCGGGACAGCCCATCGGCTCCTTTTACGGCAACAAGTTCCTGGGTACCTACAAGGCGCACGATGCCGCAGAGGCGGCCATCTATGGTCTGAAGCCCGGCGACGCCCGCTATGTGGACGTCAATCATGACAGCGTCATCAACGCCAAGGACTACCAGATCATCGGCAATGCCATACCCACCACCTCCATCGGCTGGAATAATACGGTAACCTATAAGGCATTTACGCTAAATATCTTCATCCAGGGCATGTTCGGCTTTGACAAACTCAACTACTCCTATGCCTTCGGCATGCTGGGCAGCACTGACGCCAAGGAAGTCCTGTTCTCCGATATTAAGAAACGCTATATCCCGGGTGTGAACGAAAATTCGAATATTCCCGCTTTCAGCTCAGCGTCCACCAATGCGCTGAACCAAACCTCCCGTTTTATCGAAAAGGCCGATTTCCTTCGGCTGAAGAACCTGAGCCTTTCCTATCAGTTGAAAAAGTCGGCTCTAAGAAACCTCGGAGCTCTGTCGTTCTTTGTCAGCGCCACCAATCTGCTGACCTGGACGCACTATAAGGGAATAGACCCGGAATCGAATTCCAATCAGGCCGAGGGCATCACCGGCAACGGCTTTGTAGCCGATACGCAGCAGGGGCTCGATCAGGGCGCGTACCCCAATACAAAAACATATACAGTAGGGTTAAAGCTTGCCTTTTAAAAATATAAAGTAAATGATCATGAAAAAATATATCATCATTCTCTTTTGCGCCGCCGAACTGAGCACAGGATGCAAAAAATTCCTCGATGAGAACCCCAAGGGACTTATTACGGATGCTAATGCCATCCAGGACATTCCCGGGCTGGATGCAGCCCTCACAGGCGCTTATAAGGGAGTAACACGGGTATGGGCCAGGGGATTTCTCAATGCCAGCACACAGGGATTCTCCATGGGCGGGGACGATCTCACTACTATACCCGGCGGCAATAAGGCAGAGTTCCGGCAGTTGGACCAATTTGATGTGGTTTCAACAAATTCCCACATAGCCATGATATGGAACGGCTGTTATAAAATGATCCAGGGTGCCAATAACGTATTAGCCAACGCACCGAAGATCAAATACAAAACCCCGGCAGACAAGGCTAAGATCGATGGCATCGTCGGAGAAGCGCATTTCCTGCGCGCGCTGGGCTATTACTGGGTCGTAAGAGGCTGGGGCTCCATCCCCCTCATCACAGACATCGTTACTTCCGTCACACCGGACATACTGAATATAAAAAAGACAGAGCCGAAGGACGTCTATAAGGTCATCGAAAGCGACCTGGCAGCAGCGGAAAGCCTGCTTCCCACCACAAAAAGGGACCCGGGAAGACCCAACCAGGGATCAGCCAAGGCCCTGCTGGCAGACGTATACCTCACGGAAGCAGGATGGCCCATCAAGGATGTCTCCAAATATGCCTTGTCAGCTGCCAAGGCCAAAGAGGTCATCGATAACGAAACCCTGTATAATTTCAATCTGGTAGACCTGTCAGTGCTGTGGGCCGGCAATGCAACGGCCATTGGGACCAAAGAAGAAGTAATGGCCTTCCATGCCAGCGATAAATTCGGAGGATCCACCAACTCCTTCACCGGGGCGCCTACCACTCCTCCCGAAGAAGGCGGCTGGGAAGACTATGAGTCCGAGATCAATTTCTTTTACAATTTCCCCGCCGGCAAAAGAAAGGACATCACCTTCCACACCATCTTTACCAAGTCCGACGGCAGCACAGTGACCTGGCAGAACAGCATCGACGGACATCCCTACTATGGCAAGTTCAGGATCGAGCACAACGACCGCTGGTATTCCTCCATGCCTGTGCATATGATGCGCTATGCCCACGTACTGCTGATCTACGCAGAGGCGCAGGCAAGGTCGGAAGGTACGCCAAATACAATGGCCTACACCTGTATGAACCGTGTAAGACAAAGGGCCGGATTGCCGGACCTTACGGCGGGCCTGGCTGGGGCCGCATTCGCCGACAGCGTGGTGAACGAGCGCGCCTGGGAATTCGCCGGGGAAGGCACTACCCGGTGGTTCGATCTTCAGCGGCTGGAACTGGTCGAGACGGCAAATGCCAACAAGAACGTAAACGACCTTAAGCCGATTGGCGCCATCACAAAGGACGATTACTGGTTCCCCATTCCCCAGATGGATGCCCAGATCAACCCTAATTTATAGATAATGAACACTTTATAAACTTTTCCCAATTATGTAAATGGTTTTTCCTGATACGGCATGATAGCCGCTGAATATCATGTTCTTTTGCAAAAATTTCGCACTGACCATGAATTCACCAGTACACAAAAAAGCCACCGGCTTATGCCTGTTATTTTTTCCGATCCTTCTCTGGGCCCAGCAAACGGGCAATATCAAAGGAAGAATAACCTCCAGCGACGGTACGCCGGTGCCCTATGTGACTGTCAGTTTAAAAAATACACACCGGGCCGTCATCTCAGGTGATGACGGCTCTTATAATATCAAAAACGTAAGACCGGGTGATCACATACTGGTGATCTCACACACCGGTCTTCATACACGCGAACAAATGGTGCATGTCAATGCCGGTGAAACAACCGGAGTTGACCTTACCCTTTATGAAAATTCGGATAAGTTACAGGAAGTGATCCTGGTAAGCAGAAAAGGCCTGAATAATAAACCCGTAAGCATCGGTAAACTGGATATCTCCCCCATGGACCTCCCCCAGAGCATCACCGTCATCGGGGAAAATGTAATAAAAGACCAGCAGGCACAACGCTTGAGCGACGTAGTAAAAAATGTGAACGGCGTATACCTGGCAACCACTCGCGGCAGTGTACAGGAGTCCTTTTCCGCCAGAGGATATAATTTTGGAGCTTACAATATGTTCAAGAACGGGTCCAGGGTCAACAGTGGTGTAATGCCGGAGATCAGCGGGCTGGAGAGAGTGGAGGTATTGAAGGGTAGCGCTGCTATCCTATACGGGAATGTCGCTCCGGGAGGCATCTTGAATATGGTCACCCGCCAGCCGAAGTTTACGTCCGGCGGTGAAATATCCATGCGTATGGGCAGTTATGGCCTCTACAAGCCGGCTTTTGATGTCTACGGACCGCTGAGCAAAAAATTGGCCTACAGATTGAACGGGACCTATGAGAAAGCCGACAGCTACCGCGACCAGGTACATTCTACAAGATATTATGTCAACCCTTCCGTATTGTATCAGATCAGCAATACAACTGAACTGGTGCTGGAAGGAGATTACCTGTATCATAAATTCACCCCTGACTTTGGCATAGGCTCCTACGACAATACAAAAATACCCAACGTGCCGCGCGGACGCTTTTATGGCACTTCCTGGCAATACAACAAAGCCCAGCAGTACACCGGTACAGCCACGTTGAAACATCATTTCCGCAATGACTGGCTGTTGAGCACGGTACTCTCCTACCAGCGCTATGACAGGGATTATTATTCTACTGAGCGGATACAGGCGCAAGCCAATGGGGACTGGGCGCGACCGCTGAACAGGATCAAATCTTCTGAAGATTATTTTGTCGGCCAGGTGAACCTCAGCGGCAGGTTTACCACCGGCTCCATCGGGCATACCGCGCTGGTGGGCGTCGATGCGGAAAGATATAATACGCAGACATACGCATTTAATAACATCACCACTTACGATACTATCAATATTTTCAACGCAGAGAAGTACAAACCCAGGGCAGATATTCCCCCCGCCATGGCCACACGCCTCGGCAAAACCCCTATCAATCGGTTTGGCGCCTACGTACAGGACCTGGTGTCCATCAGTGACAAGTTAAAATTGCTGGCAGGCATACGCTGGAGCTACCAGGATGCCTTAAAGCCGGACACGCTGATCATCGCAGACGGGTCCCATAAATTTGGCAGTTCCAAGACCGACAAAGCTTTTACCCCAAGGGTAGGTATCGTATACAAACCGACTGTCACCACCTCCGTGTTTGCCAGCTATGCCAATTCATTCTCCGTAAACAGCGGCACCGATGTATATGGGAATGCTTTATCACCCTCGATGATCGACCAGTTTGAGGCCGGTGTTAAAAATGATTTTGCGGGTGGTGCGCTGTCTGTTAATATCACTGGCTACCGCATTATTAACAACAACCTGGCCCAAACCGCGCAATTTACGTCTACCGGAGCCGTAAACAACAACGCTTCCCTGAAAGAGCTCACCGGTCAAACCACCAGCGACGGCGTGGAAGTGGACCTGGCGGCACATCCTGCAGCAGGCCTGAACATCATTGCCGGGTATAGTTACAATTATATGCGCTATACCAAAACCCAAAACAAAACAGGCAATTATGTGGAAGGCCAACGGCTGGTGAATAACCCCGCACATACGGCCAATGCCACTATTTTCTACCAGTTCCCCCAAGGACAGCTCAGCGGGCTGAAACTGGGGGCCGGCGCTTATTACATCGGCAATCGTGTCGGCGGTTGGAACAATACCATCGGACAATCTCAGGGCTATGACCGCAGGATACCCGTAGACGGATTTGTCACCATAGACCTCAGCGCCGGATATACTTTCAGGAACATTACGCTACTGGCCAAACTATCCAATATCGCCAATACTTACAATTATTATGTCCACGAGAATTATAGCATCAACCCCATTCCGCCAAGACAACTGGTGGCAACGTTGTCCTATAAATTCAACTAGACCATCCAATTGCACACTAACGGATTTTAGTGATCGACAAGACGGTAGTTTTCCGTCACGACATAATGTTTCAGGGTAGTGATCTTTAATTGCTGGCCCTTGTCGGTCACAAAGACTTTTTTCAATTCCCGAAAGTCCTTGTTATTGTCTTGAAGCCCGATGATGCAGGAATACTTTTCCGGCCCCTTTTGAAGAAGAGGATGAGGAGGTGTCCCGATATCCGGCAGCTTGATGGTGTCCTCGCCTGTGATGCCTTCAAACTCCACCCTGGCCAGGTATTTCATCGTCAACGGTGTTTCATAAAGACGGACGGAGAAATACATATCGTTGAGCCGGTTGTCCGTTTTGACCTGGTATTCTACCACCGGCTCCTTTTTTACATTCGCACGAAATTCCGGGTTCCGTTTGAACATGGGCAACACCGGATCCTTCACAGCCGGGCTGTCTGTCGTGGCATCAGACGTTCCGGAGGGCGAATGACAGGCCGAAAAAGCAAAAACTATGACTAAAAAGGCGTTTTTAAACATATGACAGATGCGGGGCAAACATTGTACCAGAGCTATGCCCGCTGCCTCATCGGTGACGACAGATATAAATGCCAAAGCAACATTGTCGCGACAGAACGATAAGGTTGCCAGTTGGCGGTCAGCTCCTGCAGATCATCTTTCGGGACCCCTTTCGGCAACCGCTTCACCCGCTTCAAGGCATTGATAGCGGCAAGATCCCCCATGGGAAATATGTCCGCCCGTTGCAAAACAAACATCAGGTACACATCGATAGTCCAATTACCGACCCCCTTCAGCGTGATAAGCTTCGCCCGGACCTCTTCGTCGGACAATGTTTCCAAAGAGGACAGCGCCAGTCTTCCCTCCAACATCTCCACGGCTAAACCCCTCGTATACGCCGTTTTCTGACGGCTGAAATAACAGGCTTTTAACTCCTCATCCGTCAGTGCCAAAAAACGCTCGGGGGTTATCTCCTTTAATCTCTCCCGCAACTTGTTCAACGCCGCCAGCGCCGAAGCCAGGGACACCTGTTGTTCAAGTATAATATGCACCAGGGTTTCAAACGTGTTTGCCCTTGTCCACATAGGCGGATACCCATGCGTCCTGACAATTATGGCCAGGTCCTCGTCTAAGGAAGCCAGTTTGTTGCAGATGTTCTTAAAATTCCGCTTGTTGAATCTTTGGATCAAAATCCCTACATTTCCGTTAAAATTAAGACATGGCGGGTGTAAAAAACAAAAAAGAGCGCCTCATATCCGTAAAACCCTCTGGCAAAAAGGACGAATCCCTTGTCGACCTTATTTATGACTTGGTACGTCAGATACCAAAGGGAAGGGTCACTACTTATGGAGCCATCGCCGCCGTGCTCAACATTCCCAACCCCAGGATGGTAGGCAGGGCCATGCACTCCGGTACCAACCCCATACCCGCTCATCGTGTCATCAACAGTACAGGCCATCTGTCCGGTGAGCACACGGCCCTTCGCCGGCGAATGCTGGAAAAAGAAGGCGTAAAAGTAAAAGGAGAAAAGATCGTGGATTTTAAGACCCTTTTCTGGGACCCCGCTAAAGAATTATAAAGAACAAACCCCTGTGGACACAGGGGTAAGTAACCAAAACTAACTGCTTATGAGAAAAATGTGAATTATTGTTGTTGTAAAAGATGATCTTTAATCATCAACACAAAGATACGACCATATATAGCTACTCCTGGTTAGCATTCTGTTAAAAACTACCTCACCTGCTCTTTTAGCCACCTCACCCAGGCCGTAGCACCCTCCATATTTTGAAAGGATGCGGGAAGAATATGATTGTCAATGTATTCATTGTATATCCAGGGATCTCCCACTGCAAATACGGTACCCTTCCCCATACGGGCGGTCGCCGCGATCACCGCCCCGTTGTTTATAATGGCTGGCCTGGCCGGAGCAGTTAAACGAAGACTGGCCACATCCTTCATATACAGTTGGAGAGAAGACTTAAAGATAGGGTCATCCGCCGGGGTATGGATGGTCCCCGGTGCCCGGTCTTCGCCTATGACATGATTTACACAATCCTCATTAAAATGAATACCAAAGGTTTCTGACAATTGGTTGAAATGCTGAAATTCCGCATTTCCCTTGTCATTACCCATCAGCACCAGCACACCACCCGCCTTGACCCAATCCTTGATCACTTTCACATCCTGCGGAGATATAAAATGAGGGTGAGGGTTCTCCGTTTCGATGTCAGGGTCTGCGATGATATATACGGACGCTTTTTTGAGATCGGCCGGCCCGGGTGCGGCAGGCAGACTGGCCAGCAAAAAACCCTGGCTTTTAAAAATATCCCCTAATTTGGAAAACCCACTATTGGCTTTATCCTCCCAGGTGTAGTGAAACCTTGCCGAATCTCCGGCAGGCGTACGATGCCATTCATTGTTGAAATAGTAATCCAGCAGGACGGTAGGCGTTTTACGCTGCGCCATCGTGGTGAAGGTCGCCAGACAGGCGGCAAGTACGAAGAGTTTTCTTGGTTGCATAGCAACAAATATAGATCATGCCGTTTTGCAGCAATATTTATTTACGACAACGTTTTCGCCACGATCATATCATCTGCTGTCAAGGCTCTTCATAAACGCCACTACTTCCTTCATCTCTTTCTCCGTAAGATCCAATTTATCAAAAGGCAGTGTCTGGTTGTCTATCTTTAACCCCAGCCCCACTCCCCCTCCTTTGTTGTAAAATTCCATCACCTCCTCCAGGGTCGTATATACCCCGTTGTGCATATAAGGCGCTGTACGGGCCACATTGCGCAACGTAGGGATTTTGAAGGAATGTTTGAACCCCCCGGATCTTATAATATTATACCTCCCCATATCCTCGTCGATATGTTTTCCATCCGCTGACGCGGGTACGCCGATGACCTCCGACTCTATTTTCATATACCTGGGAGGGAAAGTACCGTTGAACAAAGGCATATAATGACAAGTGCCGCATTTCGCCCGTCCCATAAAGAGATTGAAACCGCTTATCTCATCCTTGCTCATAGCCGTCTTATCACCCCGCATATATGTGTCCCACCGGCTGTTAAGGTCTGTCAGGCTGCGAACATAAGAGCCAAGCGCATTCATCACTTCAAGGGTATCGATACCCGTCCTGTCTTTTTTTGCAAATGCCTGTGAGAACATCCTGCGGTAGGTCGTATCCTGCCACAGCCGGACTACGGACAACTTGATGGAACCATGCATCTCCTTTTCGTTCTGCACCACGGCCAGCGCCTGGTCTTCAAGGCTTCTGGCACGCAGATCATAGAACAACGCTGGTTGCAGGGCCGCATTGATCAGGGTAGGCGTATTCCGGGAAAGCAACCCTCCGTCGCCAAGAACGGTGTTCTTCCTCAGACCGTCTGCAAAAGCCTTATCCGGCTGATGACAGGACCCGCAACTCCTTGTACCGGTGCCCGAAAGAAGAGGGTCATAGAACAACCGCCGCCCCAACGTCACTTTTTCATCCGTCATAAAGGCTGACCGGTCCGGCATATAAGCATTTACATTAAAGGCGCCTTTGTCAAACAGCGTCTTTGCCTCCTGGTTCAACAGCCGGTTATACCGCATGATATCCAACTTCAAACTTTCTTCCATATCCGTAATACCCGTGGAGATAGCATTGGCATATGTAGTAATAAACTCCGCCCTGTCAAAGGAATTGAAATCTGGATGGCGGGTAAGATAGTTCATAGCCGTATCCAGCCGGCCCATCACCTCGCCGGCTCCTTTGTAGTAACCCAACGGTTTCTTCAGACCGGCCAGCCCCGCGGCTGACTCCGTCATGGACTCCAGCGAAAGAGGGTCGTCAAAACCCGTGATACCCAGCGTCTCTACCCTGAATACCTCCTGTTTGGCGGCGTCGAATACCTGCCAGTCCAGGATGTCGATGTTGGCAAAGTGTTTTGTAAACTTTTCGCAATCCGACTGCAACCTTTTAAGCAGCCCTGCTATTTCTGTCTTGCGGGCAGTGTCATACCTGGGATACAGAAAAGTTTCGATCACCTGTAACCCGGCCGGTTCAAATGCCTGGCCCGACAATTCAACCTCCGGCACAGGAGGGCCATTGACAAACCTCGCCGTCGCAGGCTCAAAATATTCAGCAGCCCACTCAAACTGCTTATAACCCATTCTTGCCCCAAGGAACATCCGCCGCAATGACTGTTCGTCCGCACTCCCGTCTTCTACCGCAGTCTGCAGTGTATGGCATAAAACAGCAAAGCTGTCGACTTGTGTCAACAGCATTTGCGTGATCTTTTTCTCGGGAGGCGGTGGTTTTTCCTGTGGCCTCTGATCACAGGAAACATACCCTGCGGCCGCGATCATCAATATGTATAATATTCTATTTCTCTTAGTAACCGTGGCTGTGGCCATGTCCATTGTCATCATCGTAATAGGGGTCGAATACATTTTGTAAGGGATTGGCATCTCTGTCCCGGGATGACAAGGGCTTCAGATCCCACTTTCTTTCAATAAAAGAAAGGATGCTGACCGTCTCATATTGCGTATGGTCGACGTATCCACGCTTTGCAAATGGAGAGATGATGATGGCGGGGACACGGGTGCCGGGGCCCCATTTCCTGTCGATGACAGGAGGAGCGACATGGTCCCAGAACCCGCCGTGCTCGTCATAAGTGATGATGATGACTACGTCCTTGCCATTAGGTCCGTTCAGCACGTCGTTCACCAGCTCCACCGTATGGTTCTCGCCAAGGGCCACATTGGAATAGCCGGGATGCTCGTTGTTGATACCTAAAGGTTTTACAAACGATACGCTGGGGAGCATACCGGCCTTGGCGGCAGCGATAAAATCTTTTTCGTCCTTCAGATGTTCGGCCTTGGCGGGCTTGCCGTCGGCATAGTTGGCAAAATAGATAAAAGGCTGGTGATGGAATTGATAAGTGCCGTTGGGATGACCGGCAACAGCGCTATCCCAGCCGCCGGCATACCAGGCCCAGGTTATTTTCTTCTCGCTCAGCCTGTCGCCAATGGTGGGGAAGGTCTGATTGGGCACCAACGTGGCGGGGTTGGCGCTGGCAGGATGAGGCGTATTCACCGAAAAGCTGGTGTTTACCACATATCCGTCGGGGGTTACGGCACCATCGGTCACCAGTTTACCCGTAGAGTCGAGCTTGGCTACGATGCTGGACGGAGCGCTGGGGAACACAGGACTGGCCGCGGCTATCAGCCACATATGGTTGAGGAACGATCCGCCAAAGGCGCTATGATAGAAATTATCACAGAGCGTATATTTCTGCGCCAGACTTAACAAAGGCAGCATGCTCGTCTTATAGTATCCCTGGGAAAGACCCGCTGAATTTCCATTGTACAAAGCAAACTTGTCCATCTTGCCACCGTCTATCTGCATCTGCTCCTGATAATAACGGTGCAGTACATCAGGCGTATTCATGTCATTGGGCACATACTGGTCGATGTTAAAGGGCTTGTTAGGCAGGGTCGTGGGGAATGCGGGATTGGGAATGGCAGGAAGGACGCCATAGGGCGTACCCGTGGCGTCTACCTGGGTATAGTTGGCGGCAGTGGCATTGGAGAGGCCATTGGCGCCGGGAAACTCACCAAAAAGGTTGTCGAAGCTGTGGTTTTCGAGATAGATCACCACCACGTGTTTCACTTTATTAATCTCGGGGGGCGATGGAGGAAGGAATTTTCTACAACTGCTCCCCAGAGCAAAAGTTGACAGCAAAGCAATGGCGGTGTATTTGTTTCGCATTTTTGGTTGTTTGTAAACAAATTACCATTTTGATTATGACCGGAATGTTACTGCCGTGTAAACATTGCATTAACATTTCTTTCACGAAAATCCTCCGCCGTCATACCCGCATATTTCGAAAAGAACTTGGAAAAATAGGAATTATCCTTAAAATTGAGCTTGTACCCGATCTCTGAGATGGAAAGCTCCTTGTTTATCATCAACCTCTTCGCCTCCAGAACGACACGGTCCCGGATCACCTCACCCGCGGACTTTCCCAGTACCTCGTTGCAGATCGCATTCAGGTGATTAGGCGTAATAAACAACCGTTCCGCATACTCTTTTGGCAGTTTCAGCGTGCCGACATTTTGCTCCAACAGCTTTAAAAAGTTCCTTACCACTGTATAATTGTAAGAAGTAAATTTGATGGAAGGGTTTTCAAACCCCAGTCTCCCGATGGTGATAAAAAGCTGCATCAGCAGGACCTTCACCATATCCATTCCATGCATGTTGTCCGCCTCCATCTCTCTCAGGATATTCTCAAATAATAAAAGGACGTTCGGCCGGAGTCCCTCCGGCAGGGAGATCACCGAATTCTCCAACACACCGCTGAAATAAGGGAATTGCTCGATATAGTCCGGGTTTAATAAAAAGGCCTTAAAGAAGGGCGCGGAAAAGTTGATCACATAACCATCAGCCTCCCCTTCGAAATCCCAGGAATGCACCTGCCCGGGTATCATAAAATACATTTGATAAGGTTCCACCGGAAAGGTCTTAAAATCTATCATATGGCTGCCTGCGCCCTTTGTAAAAAGCAATAAATGATAAAAGCTATGCTTGTGCGGCAGACGCAGGTTCTGATGGGTTTCCAGGTAAGGGGCAAACCTGGAAACGATGATATCCTCTTTTGTAAAATGGCCGATATCGTAAACAGGGATGTCTTTCTTCATCCGTCCGCTGATTTTTTTGTAAAGATAACTTTTGGCAACAATTAAAACCCGTTTGAATTTCATAACTTCACTGAATGAAGCAGACAGAAACCATCCAGGAATTCTATACCAGGGTGCCGCAAGCCAACCCTGCGGGTCTTTCGCTCAACAATGCCGGCGCGGGACATTTCAATATATTCAGCCGTAATGCCTGCTTCCCAAAAACATCCTACATCCGCCGGGACTTTTATAAGATATCCCTCATCATCGGGACAGGGAAGTTATATTATGCCAATAAATGGATCCTCATTGACAGACCCGCCCTCCTGTTCTCCAATCCCATCATACCCTACTCCTGGGAAGCCATCTCCGATATACAGGAAGGTTGGTTTTGCCTGTTCACGGAAGATTTTATCCATCCCGTCGAACGCCGTGAAAGTCTGCAGGACTCTCCCTTGTTCCAGGTCGGCGGCTCACCCGTCTTTTTCATCGACCATCAGCAACAGGAAGAGCTGTCGGCCATCTTCCGCAAGATGCTGACGGAAATGGAGTCTATCTACACACATAAATACGACCTGCTCCGTAACTACCTTCATATTATTATCCACGAGGCCATGAAAATGCAGCCGGCGGAAACGTATAAAAAAAACCACAATGCATCTTCCCGTATTACCTCTCTTTTCCTGGAGCTGCTGGAACGTCAATTCCCTGTTGACACCCCCGAAACAAACCTCCAGCTGAGGACAGCCAATGACTTCGCCCGCAGCCTCTCCATTCATGTCAACTCCCTCAACAGATCAGTAAAAGATATAACAGGCAAGACCACCACCAAACATATATCTTCCCGCATTATCAAGGAAGCACAGGCATTGTTAACCCACACGGACTGGAATATTTCCGAAATAGCCTATAGCCTGGGTTTTGAATACCCTGCCTATTTCAACAACTTCTTTAAAAGACAGACACAGCTTACCCCCAGCGAGGCAAGAAAAAGCCTGGAAAACAATCCTGTTTGAATTTTATAAGTATTGGTTTGATTACCTATAGGTTTGTCATCCAACCCCAGCCTAACTTTGTCTGGTAAAATTTCATCGTATGAAGTATAGAAAATTATCGACGACCAACGAAAACCTGTCCGCCATTGGTCTTGGCTGCATGGGTATGAGCTTCGCTTATGGCCCCGTTGACGACAAGGAAAGCATCGCCACGCTCAACAAGGCGCTGGACCTGGGTATCAATTTTTGGGATACGGCTGATATGTATGCTAATGGCATCAACGAACAGCTTATCTCTCAGGTCCTCGTACCCAACAGGGACAAGATCTTTATTGCCACCAAATTCGGTTTTAGATTCCGGGACGGTAAGGCTTCCCACAGCGGCGCCCCCGGCACCTATGTTGACGGTTCACCCGCCTGGATCCGCGAAGCCGTAGATAAAAGCCTTCAACGTCTTAAGATCGACACCATCGATCTTTACTATGCACACCGCATCGACCCCAACGTACCCGTCGAAGAAACGGTAGGCGCTATGGCCGAACTGGTACGACAGGGGAAGGTCCGTTATCTGGGACTTTCAGAAGCTTCCGCCGCCTCTATCCGCAAGGCCCACGCAGTTCACCCCATCTCCGCCTTACAATCTGAATATTCCGTGCTGACACGGGATGTGGAAGGTGAGATCTTGAAGACTACCCGTGAATTGGGCATCAGCCTGGTGGCATACTCCCCTCTGGCGAGAGGTCTGGTGACATCCGTCGTGGATCCATCCCAACTGGCTGCAGACGATTTCCGGAAAGGTTTGCCCCGCTATTCGGACGAACACCTCGCCAACAATCAGGCTCTTGCTAAAGCATTTGGAGAAATAGCTGCGGATAAACAAGTGACTCCCGCCCAACTCGCGCTGGCCTGGGTCCTGGCGCAGGGCAACGACATCATCCCCATCCCCGGCACCAAGAAAAGAAAGTACCTGGAGGAAAATGCCGCAGCAGTGGACGTCACCCTGTCTCCGGCAGACCTGAAAGCCATCGATGAGCTGCTGGCCCGTTTCCCCGACACAGGCGGACGCTATAGCGAAGCCTCTATGAAATTGGTAAATAATTAAAATAAAAAAAGCCGCTCCCCGATGGGAGCGGCTAAGCTTAAAACCAGACCTTTATCTATTGATAAGCAACTTCTTTGTCACCCTCGTTTTATCATCCAGGTCGATGACTACGTGATACATCCCCGCCGCCAGTCGCGATACATCGAGAGAAAGCACCGCATCCACCGGCCTTACTACAGCCAGCATCTCCCGGCCAAGATTGTCAAAGATCGATACTTTCAACACCTTGTTGTCATTCAACCCGACGAATACCATGTCTGACGTTGGGTTCGGATATATGCTCAATTCGGATACCATGCCTATATTGACCGTCCGCACATCAGAATATACCAATGTGCCATCCAGGTCCACCTGCTTCAGCCTATAGTAAGACAATCCTCTCAGGGGATGACTGTCTTTGGTAGCATAGGTCAACGGCAGACTGCTGTTGCCGGCCGCGGGTATAGTCTGGATAGGATCGAAATGCTGACCGTCACCCGAACGCTCTACGACAAAGTAATTGCTGTTCTTCTCGCTACCCGTGCTCCAGTCAATATCTACCAGGGATGCATTTATCTTGTTACACTTGAAGTACAACAGATCGATGGGTAAAACATTGTTCGCGGTGAGCGAAGCCAGGGTAAAAGCCCCAAAGATTGTCACAGGACCACCCGACGTCGCTGTCCCGGCGCCTGTGTTACCCGTCGTGGCGCTGTTACCCAGGTCCTTCCACTTCGATTGCGCAGTGCTCCAGCCCGCTACATGCAACTGACCCATGCTGGTGATGCTACCGCTATTGATATTCCAGGACAGGTTCACCGTGACATTGGAAGAACCATTGACCCTGTTGAGCATCCAATATTCATACTTCGACACATTGTTCAAAGTAATATCCCTGGAAGATTGAGGATACGTAGGCTTCGGATCTGCATGGATATACTGGGCCGTAAAAACATCCGTAGCCGATGAGGGCGAAGACATCGTAATGGGCCGGTAAGAGGTGTTGTCCCCCACCGGGAATGTAAAGGCGCCCGTGCCCACCTTCGTGACGACTCCATTCACATGACTGGCATCCGTCGCACCCGACACCGTCGAACCATTGAGGAAGGTCAGTGTGGCATTCTGAGTTACAAGGCCTGTGACAAAGGTCATCTGCTTGGACACCTGGTGCGTACCAGAGGCGATAGTGACGCCATAAGGCGTGTTGATCACCAGATTATAGAAAGTTTCCGCACCCGTACCATTGATGACGGCCGGTGAGCTGCAGCTGACAAAAGCCACCGTACCCGTACCCGGCGTAAAGGCGCCGTTATTGGTCCAGTTATGATATACAGACAAAGTGGGCGATCCGGACATGGTCAGCGTAGCACCGCTGTTGATCGTAAGATCATAGACACTGGCATCCGTAGACAAGGTCGGATTATTAGGCGTCCCGCCGGCAATGATGGCGGAAGTAAACCTGTCAGGCGCCCCGGCTGTCCAGTTGCCGGATGCAAACCAGTTGTTGCTGACAGCACCCGTCCAGGTAGTGCTGCCGCCAGACTTCACAAAGGTCGCCGTATTGGAAGGATAGGCCCCCACCGTACATCCCGGTAGATTGGGCGTAAGTGTACAGGTTACCACATCCCCACTGGCAAGCGAACCATTGGTATATGTGGCGCTCAGACCATTCTGCACGGTCACTCCATTCACCTGCCACTGGTAATTCGGGAAACTGCCCGCATTCACCGCATTGGCTATAAAGCTGCCGCTGTTGAGGTTGGAGACAAAAGCATTGGTGATCGTCCCCCCTGTATTGTAGATACTTACATCCACCAGCAGCGGCAGCGTCGGAGCTGTGCCGCTGGTTCTTAACAACGTGCCGTTTTTATAGTATTTCACGACATTGTTCTCCACGGATATCTTCAATATATCCCCTGTAGCATAGGTTCCATAAGTGTTCCTGTAACTGCCCGATTCATAGACCTGTAGACCACCTCCGGCCACAAGATAAAATGCATACTGGATAGTCGTATAGCTAGAGCCGGTGTAGCTGGTGCTGAGCCCCGCCATCCGGCTGGTGGTGGTTTCGCTGGCCGTGAACTGGAAATAGCCATTGTTGCTCACCGTGTTCCAACTGGCCGCGCCCCCGTCCCAGTTACCATTGGATTGGAATTTGGACAGACCGTTCACGGACACGATGTTCATGTTGGGCGAAAGGTTGGACAATCTCCACTTCACCTGCTCCACTATAGCTGTACAGCTGGAAGGATCCACTACTCCTTGTATGGAGAAATCCAGGTTCAGAGGAGGCGTCGTCGTATTGGTGATCGTGTTGGAATTATACGTCGTAACGCTGCATCCCGGCAGATCGGGTGTAAGGATACAGGTGATCACATCGTTATTGGAAAGTCCCGTATTGGTGTATGTAGTGCCGGCGCCCGTCTGTACGGTGATCCCATTGACCATCCACTGGAAAGTGGGATTAGCCCCAGCGTTCGCCGTAGCAGCGGTAAATGTACCCGTGCTGTAATTGGATACCACGGCATTGCTGATGGTGCCGCCAGCATCCTTGATAGACACATCCGCCAGCAGCGGCAGTGTCGGCGCCACCGTGCTGACATACAATAAGGTGCCGTTCTTATAATATTTCACGACATTATTTTCCACCACTATCTTCAACACATCTCCCGTCGTATAGGTGCCGGAAGACCATTTGCTACCGCCCGATTCATAGATCTGCAGACCTCCGCCGGCCACGAGATAAAATGCGTACTGGATGGTCGTATAGCTAGCGCTGGTGTAACTGGCGCTGAGCCCCGCCATCCGGTTGGTGGTGGTTTCGCTGGCTGTGAACTGGAAATAGCCGTTATTGCTCACCGTATTCCAGCTGGCAGCTCCTCCATCCCATACCCCATTGTTTTGGAATTTGGACAGGCTGTTTACGGATACGATGTTCATATTGGGTGAAAGGTTCGTCAATTTCCATTTCACCTGTTCAATGACAGCTGCACAACTGGAGCTGGCAGCTGTACCTAATATGGCAAATTCCACGTTCAACGGAGGTACGGCCGTATTGGTAATGGTATTGGAACTATAGGAGGTGGCCGCATTGCACCCGGACAGATCGGGCGTAAGCGCACAGGTGACCACATCCCCATTGTTCAACGAAGTGTTCGTATAGGTAGCGCTGGCGCCTGTTTGCACCGTAGCCCCATTCACCATCCAACGGAAAGTAGGGTTTGCGCCCGCACCCGCGGTATTGGCTGTAAAGACACCGGAATTGTAGTTCGACACCAACGCGTTGCCGATGCTGCCACCGGAGGAGTTGATACTTACGTTCACCAGTAAGGGTAATACAGGGGCGACAGCGCTCACATATACCTGGGTTCCATTTTTATAGTACCTCACCACATTGGACTCGACTGATATCTTCAGCACATCCCCGGTCGCATAGGTGCCAAAAGTGCCGCGACCGTTGCCGGATTCATAGATCTGTAGACTACCGCCGGCTGTAAGGAAAAAGGCGTACTGGAGGTTTGTATAGCTGTTACCCGTAAAGCTGGTGCTAAGGCCCGCCATCCTGTCCTTGTTCGTTTCAGTGGCTGTAAACTGAAAATAACCGTTATTGCTCACCGTGTTCCAGGAGGATGCGCCCGCATTCCAGCCGTTGTTCTGGAATCTTGAAATGCTGTTGGCGGAGGTGACAAGGTTGTTATTCAGATCGGACAGCTTCCATTTCACCTGCTCGACGACAGACGTACAGTTGGAACTGGAGGCATTCCCTGTGATGGAGAAATCCAGGTTCAACGGCGCAGCTACGGTGTCGGTGATCGTATTGGATAAAAAAGTGGTAGCCGCGCTGCAGCCCATAAGATCGGGCGTAAGTTCACAAGTCACCACATCCCCATTACTTAACGATGTATTCGTGTAGGTAGCATTGAGCCCCGTCTGCACGGTTGCCCCATTCACCATCCAACGGAAACTGGGATTCGCACCCGCATTCGCCGTGTTCGCCGTAAATGTCCCGGCACTGTAGTTCGATACGACAGCCCCGCCAATGGTTCCGCCCACGTCGTAGATACTGGCATCCACCAGCATCGGCAAGGTCGGCGCAACATTACTTATATACAACAAAACTCCGTTCTTATAATATTTGACGACTCCCGCTTCCACGGTTATTTTCAATACATCCCCGGTGACATAGGTCCCAAATGCGCCGCGACTGCTGCCGGATTCATAGATCTGCAGACTGCCGCCATTCACCAGATAAAAAGCATATTGAATATTCGTATAGCTGACGCCGGTATAGCTGGTGCTGAGCCCCGCCATCCGCGACCTGTTTGTCTCCGTAGCCGTAAACTGGAAATAACCGTTGTTGCTCACCGTATTCCAGGAGGATACACCACTGTTCCAGCCGCCGTTCTGAAATTTGGAAAGCCCATTCACACCTGTAATAATGAGACTGGTGGAAAGATCGGATAATTTCCATTTCACCTGTTCGACTACAGCGCTGCAATTCGTCGTCGCCGGCGTTCCCTGTATCGAGAAGTCCAGGTTGACAGGCATAACAACAGTATCCTTGATCGTATTGGAAGCAACGGGTATGGCATTACAGCCGGCCAGGTTTGGCGTCATCAGACAGGTGACCACATCCCCATTGACAAGACTGGTATTGGTGTAGGTGGCGCTGGGACCCGTCTGTACCGTAACCCCGTTGACCATCCACTGGAAAGTGGGGCTCGCACCCGCATTCACCGTATTGGCGATAAAAGCACCGGCATTGTAATTGGAAACCACCGCATTCGTAATAGTGCCATTGACGGAATAAATGGCAACATCCACCAGCATCGGGAGGGTCGGAGCAATATTGCTGATATACAGCAGTACGCCATTCTTATAATACTTCACCACATTGTTCTCAACCGCGATCTTCAGGACGTCCCCGGGAGCATAGGTCCCGAAAGTGCCCCGCCCGGCGCCGGACTCAATGATCTGCAAAGCCCCCCCGGAATTGAGATAGAAGCTATATTGAATATTCGTATAGCTGTTCCCTGTATGGCTGCTGCTAAGACCTATCGCCCGGTAGGTGTTGATCTCACTGGCCGTAAACTGGAAATAACCATTGTTGCTCACGGTATTCCAGGAAGATGCTCCCGCGTTCCATCCATTGTTCTGGAACCTCGAAAGTCCGTTGACAGACACGATGGTAAGATTGTTATTGAGGTCCGATAGTTTCCACTTCACCTGCTCTACGACTGCACTACAGTTTGAAGTAGCCGCGACTCCCTGTATCGAGAAATCCATATTCAGAGGTGCAACCACCGTATCCTTGATAACATTGGACATTATTGGCATGGCAACACAGCCGGCAAGGTCAGGCGTCATCTCGCAGGTGACCACGTCTCCGTTAACAAGACTGCTATTAGTATAGATGGCGCTGGCGCCTGTTTGCACCGTAACCCCATTCACCATCCAACGGAAAGTAGGGTTAGCCCCCGCATTGGCCCTATTGGCTATAAAGACGCCGGCGTTGTAATTGAACACCTGTGCATTTGAGATAGTGGCCCCTGCATGATACATGGATACATCCACCACCATGGGCAGCGTTGGAGCGATGCTGCTGATGTACAACAGCGTCCCGTTCTGATAATATTTTACCACGCCCGATTCTACGGCTATCTTCAGCACATCGCCTGTAGCATAATTTCCAAAACTCCCCCGATAGCTGCCCGACTCGAATATCTGGAGAGAGCCGCTGCTGGTGAGATAAAAAGCATATTGGATGCCGGCATTGCCGGCGCCGGTATAGCTGGTAGCAAGCCCCGCCATCCGGGCAGTGTTTGTCTCCGTGGCTGTAAACTGGAAATACCCATTGTCACTCACCGTATTCCAGCTGGCCGCACCCCCGTCCCAGGCATTGGATTGGAACTTGGACAGACTGTTGGTAGAAACAACAGTCATATTATTGGTGGTATTGCTCAGGTTCCATTTCACCTGCTCGAGGACGCCGCCGCAACTGGACGACGCCGCTGTACCTTGTATGGAAAAGTCTATATTGATGGGTGCAATGACGGTATCCTTGATCGTATTGGAGGTCAGCTGGATACCACTACAACCGGAAAGATTAGGCGTCATTACACAGGTGACCACATCCCCGCTGACAAGACTGGTATTGGTGTAGGTAGCGCTGGACCCCGTCTGCACAGTCACGCCATTCACCTTCCATTGGAAGGTCGGCGCGGCGCCCGCATTGGCAGTATTGGCGATAAACGCTCCGGCATTATAGTTAGCCACCAGGGCATTGGCGATGGTAGCCCCCGTATTATACAAGGATGCCTGCACTGCCAGGGGTAAGGTCGGTGTAGTATTACTGATATATAAAAGATTCCCGTTCTGGTAATACTTTACTACGCCCGATTCCACCGAGATCTTTAGAATATCCCCCGTAGCATATGTTCCAAATGTTCCTCTACCGCTGCCGGACTCGAATATCTGGAGAGCGCCGCCGCTGGTGAGATAAAATCCATATTGAATATTGGTATAGTCCACGCCTGTATAGCTGGCGCTAAGCCCCACTTCACGATACTTATTCGTTTCGGTCGCCGTAAACTGGAAATAACCGTTGTTGCTCACGGTATTCCAGGAATAAGCCGCACAATCCCAGTTTCCCGTAATATTCTGGAACTTGCTCAGGTTACCCGTCGGGTCGATCGCCATATTGCTGGTGGTATTGGCGATCTTCCACTTCACCTGCTCTATCACCGAATTACAGTTGGTAGTAGCCGCTACCCCTTGTATGGAAAAATCCACGTTGACTGGGGTGGTCATGTTTTCGGTGATCGTATTGGAAGCCACAGGCACAGCGGTGCAGCCGGATAAATTTGGGGTCAGTACACAGCTTACCACGTCGCTGCTGTTCAGGGACGTATTGGTATAGGTCGGGCTGTTGGTACCCACCGGTGCGCCGTTCAACAGCCACTGATAAGAGGGGCTGGCGCCCGCATTCACGGCCGTCGCCGTAAAAGTGCCTGTATTATAGTTCGACACCATCGCATTGCTGATCGTACCACCCGCATCAGAGATGCTGACATCCACCAGCATGGGAAGGGTTGGCGCTATCAGGCTGATATATACCAAAACACCATTCTTATAATACTTTACTACATTGTTCTCTACAGCTATCTTCAAGACGTCGCCCGGTGTATAAGTGCTGACCGTTCCTCTTGAACTGCCGGATTCATAGATCGCCAGACTACCTCCATTCGTCAGGTAAAAAGCATATTGAATGGTGGTATAGCTGCTGCTTGTATAGCTGGTACTGAGGCCCGCCATCCGGGCTTTGTTCGTCTCACTGGCCGTGAACTGGAAATAACCATTATTGCTTACGGTATTCCAGCTGGCAGCCCCTCCATTCCAACCATTGACCTGGAATTTGGAAAGACCGTTGGTGGACACCACCGACATGCCGGTGGTCAGCGTGCTCAGGTTCCATTTCACCTGTTCCACGATAGACCCGCAGCCGGACGCAGCCGGCGTACCCTGGATATAAAACTCCATATTGGCGGGAGGGACGGCAGCCGACGCCGTGATATTGTTGGACGTCGCCGTCAACGTGCCGCACCCCGGAATATTCGGAGTGAGCACACAGCTCACCACATCTCCCGCACCGAGCGAAGTATTTGTATAAGTATTGCTGTTGACGCCTACAGGACTTCCATTCAACAGCCATTGATACCCGGGACTTGCACCCGCGTTTACAGCAGTCGCCGTAAAAGTCCCGGAGCTATAGTTCGTCACGGTAGCCCCGGTAACCGTACCGCCCTTGTCATTCAAGGAAACATCGACGATCATCGGCAGCGTAGGGGCGGCATTGCTGATATACTGCAAAACCCCATTCTTGTAATATTTCACCGTGCCCGCTTCCACAGCGATCTTCATGACATCCCCCGTGACATAACTGCCAAACGATCCACGATAGGAACCGTTCTCATATATCTGCAGAGCACTGCCGGATGTCAAAAACCAGGCGTATTGAATGGTGCTATAACTGTTGCTGGTATGCGTGGTGCTAAGCCCCACCATCCTATCCTTGTCCGTCTCGCTGGCCGTAAACTGAAGGTAGCCATTGTTGCTCACCGTATTCCAACTGGCAGCCCCTCCATCCCAGGAGTTGGACTGGTACTTAGTCAGCAGACTGCCGGTGGCATATACATTGTTCAGTACGGAAGCCCGCCAGGCCACATCTTCCTTTACCTGGGAACAGGTTGCGGCCGAACCACCGCCGGTGATGGAAAAATCCAACCCCGCGGGAACGATCTGGATCGAATAATAGCTGCTCTGGCTGCAATCCAACAACTGTCTGTCGGAATTGCTCAGTTTGCTGCCAAAGACCACTACTTCGGAAAGCTGCCCCGCAGGCAGCTCATTATCAGCCGGCAATGGCGTCCCCCTGAACAGACGGATGCCATTCAGATTAGCGCCGGCGCCTGGAAAATTATGATATTGTACACCCCCGTTCAAATATTGTACGCCGCTGCTCGCATCACACAAGGCGGAATACATAAATAATGTATTGCCATTCAATTGTGGTATAGGCTGCAGGGAGGTGGCCGCACTCCAATCCTGAGGGGACAAGCCCATGCTGGCAGGATTCGAAGTATTGGGATAAGCTATTTTAAAAGTATTGTTGGTCCCCCCGTCAAACATCGTGACATAACCCGTAGTAGACGTACCGACCCCCGTACGCCGGCTTACCAACGAGACGGACAATGGTGCAGTAAGCGCAAATGCAGCCGTCGCCATTGTACTGGAACTCCCATTGAAGTCACAAATAGGCCTCCCATTCTGTACATCTATGATGCCGGCATTTACGATACGGGGCTGTTTGGCCACGGTCGCCTGGATGGCGTCACGCCCATTACCGCTTTGGTCATACCAAATAGTAACATACCCGCTGTTGCTGCCTACAAAGGACAACAGCGCCGTCTGATCGAGATCGCCGGCGCCGGTAAAACCGATATCCATAGTCAGACCATCGCTGTTGCGACGCACCTGTATGGCCTTTGTGGCTGAACTTTTTAATTGGCGAAGGGAATAAGCGACAGAAGGTGAAGTAGATAAGAGATCCAAAATGGGCTGGGTTTGCCCCTGCAATGCAAAAAGAATGAATAAAGATGCTACTACGACACCTCTCAAGGCCCTGGCTAAAGGTCTTTTCATAGAAGGGATTGGGGGTTGGTTTTTTAAGGATTACTATGGATGTTAAAATACTGGACTTTATGTATGCCTAAAACATGCCATAAACACAACAAATTAACTATCAACAAGTTGATCCTAAAACCAATCCCCCTTCATTCCCAAAAGTGGAATTCATAGGTAAAATTGGGAAACATTCTATTCGACCCTTATCCCTTTCCATTGGACTGTCTGCGCACTAAAATATCCCATCACTCCCCCGGAAATATTGCTCACAGGATTGGACGGAGAGGCGCTTTGACTGGCACCCGTAGCGCCATTATACAGGGTGTACCAGTACTTGTACACAGCCGAATCGTTACAGATCATTTCAATACGGACACTATCCCCGCTCTTGATATCGCGGGCGGAATTATTCGTGTCGTTGCTGAAATTCAGTTCCGACTTCACCGTTCGTCCGTCCGTAAACTCGTCGTCACTGACAAAGATGGTCGGTTCCATATGGTCATTGACATACTGTATAAAATGATAATAATTGGCAATCCCCGGAGGGTCCTTATAGACGACAGTAACATATTTCTTGTTGCTAAGCGCACCGGTTTTGACATAAATGCTGTCGAGATTAACAGGCTGTGGCATCGTGGAAATAGAAGAAAAAGTCTCATTTCCGATGTGTACAGTCAGCGCATAGGTCTGACCAGGCTTCCCCGTAAGACTACCGGTACTGTACACCCCGGTTCCCGTCTCAGGCAACGATGTCACTATCCCATTGTTCTCCACTGTTACCGTGGCGCCGCTAACCCCCGGAAATTGGTTGTCTTCGCTAAAGTTTTTCGTACGGGTGATATACACCTGGCATTCCCCGGGCTGATCAGTGATCTTGCCGACGATGACATATTTTGTAGAAGTATTGTTCAGATTCACGTTGATCACCTTCTGGCAGCCGGCCAGGGATATCAATATAAAACATATACATGCAAATCGCATAGTGCTAGAATTTGAAATTATAGGAAATGGATGGAATAAAGCTGAAAAGACTGAGCCGTACCGCCTCAGTCTTGTTAGGGTCATCCTTACCCTGACGGAAAGTGATCTGGTATGCATTCTGCCGGCCATAGGCATTGTACAGACTAAAGTTCAACTCTGAAGAGAACTTCTTGCGTTGTTTCAGCTGAAGGGTGGCGCCCAGGTCCAGCCGGTGATAACTCGGCATGCGGTAAGCATTCCGTTTGGTGTAAAGAAAATAGACGTTCCCATCTACTATGTACTTACCGCTGGGAAATGTCACTGCATCACCCGTGTAAAAGACCCAGTCAGCCGAAAGCGTCCATTTCTTATTCAGCTGATAAGTGCCGACGATGGCGACTTCATGTGTCCTGTCCTGACGGGCATTGTACCACTGGCCGTCATTGATGCCGTCGATCTTACGCTCTGTCTTGGACAGCGTATAGCTGAGCCAGCCTGTAAAACGTCCCGCTCTTTTTTTCAACAACCATTCGATGCCATACGCCCGGCCTTTTCCAAACAACAGTTGTGTCTCGATAGGTTCGTTAGTATAGATATTGGCCCCATTCTTATAGTCTATCTGGTGCTGCATGGTCTTATAATAGGTCTCCACCGTCAGCTCCCACTTGCCTTCGGCAAGGTCTTTATAATATCCCAGCGACACCTGGTCGGATATCTCCGGCCGGATAATATTGGTATTTGCCACCCATCTGTCAGTGGGAGAAGAAGTGGTGGAATTGGACACCAGGTGCAGATTCTGCGTGTTCCGCACATAGGCGGCTTTCAACGATGTCGACCCGTTCAGCTGCCAGGCAGCCGCCACCCGCGGCTCCAGATTGAAATAGGTCTTCACGACATCTCCCGATCCATAATGCATTGTATCCAATATCTTGCCGGATGGGTCAATGTTATAATAGTCCCCCTTACCCAATATGCTAAAGGCAGAGAAACGAAGCCCATAGGTAAAGCTTAATTGCCCCGTTGCCTTCCAGGTGTCGGTGATATAGGCGGCGCTTTCAAGAGAATATCGCCGGGGGAAGGTTAAAGAATTGATACCGGCATCCTTGTTGGCCGTGATCTCGCCCGGACGGATGGTATGGTGGATGGCATTAAACCCGATGTTCACGGTGTGCATACTGCCCGCATACCACTGGACATCTTCCTTCAGGTTCCAATCCTTGATCTGGGAAATGATATTGAATTCATTGCCCGCCTCTTTGTTGGTGATCCTAAAGTCATAATTGCTGTATATCAGCGAGGTATTGGAGAACCACCTACTGTTAAATACATGGTTCCACCGGGCTGTGGCGGTAGTGTTCCCCCAGTTGATCCCGGCCAGATTATCCTGGCTCAGTACATCCCGGCCAAAATAGCCGGACAGATAAAGACGGTCCCTCCCACTCAGCTTAAAATTCATCTTTGCATTGAGGTCATAAAAATACAGCCTGCTTCTGTTGATGGTAGTGTCGTTGGACAGCCGGAGGAACAGGTCGGCATAAGTTCTTCTGCCGGAAATAAGAAAGGATGACCGGTCCTTTTGTATCGGGCCCTCCACATTTAGCCGGCTTGCAATAAGACCAATGCCGCCGCTGGCGCTATAGTCCTGGTTGTTCCCTTCATTCATCTTCACGTCCACGACAGAGGACAGACGCCCGCCGTATTGGGCGGGCATCCCCCCTTTGTATACGACAATATTCTTAATTGCATCCGAGTTGAACGTTGAAAAAAAACCCAACAGATGGGAGGGATTGTACACAGTGGCCTCATCCAAAAGGATCAGGTTCTGATCCGCACCACCCCCCCGGACATAAAACCCGGCGTTACCATCACCCGCCGACTTGATACCCGGCAGCAGCTGTATCGTTTTAAGTACGTCCTTCTCTCCAAAAATGACAGGGATGTTCTTTATCTCCGCCATGGTCATACGCTCCACCCCCATCTGGGGGCTTTTCAGGCTCCTTCCCGTCGTAGTGGCTCGGACCGTCACCTCCTGCAGGTCCGCAGCTGCCGCCGTCATGGGGACATCCAACACTATGTTGCTGTCCAGCCGGACATCATGAGCAACAGTGGCCATACCGACAGTGCTGATCTCCAGATGATACGCCCCTCTGGGCAACGTCAGTGAATAAAACCCGTATTCATTGCTGACCGTGGCGGTAAAAAAGCTGGAGACAGTGCTTCCCGCCCGGATGGTGGCGCCAATGATGGTTTCTCCCGTCTTCTGCGCCCGGATAGTGCCGCTGATCGTGTATTTTTCGGGCGCTGTATACGATGCGGGTACAATGATCGAAGAAACAGTTCTCTTTTCCTCGACTTTCTTCAGGACAATATTCTTTCCCACCTGCTTGAACTGAATATTGTGCCCCTTTAACAGTTGCTGTAATATCTTGTCCAGCGGCTGGGAATCAGCTTCTAATGAAACATCCTGCACCGCATCGACATCTTCAGCCCGGGCGACAAATTTAAAAGGCGACATTACCTCGATGGTACGCAAGGCATGCTTCAGCGAATTGTGTTTAAAAAGTACGGTCAGCTTCACCTGTGAAATGTCCTGTGCCGCCGCACGCAAGGTCAAGAGCGTGGCAGCCAATGCCAGAAAGACAGTGGTTATTGTTTTTTTGTTCATAGCTATTTTATTGGCAACCTTTACCGGAAAGTATAACGATGCGTTTTTTGTCATCCATCGCCCATTGCATGTCGATTGTGTTGCTTATAATGGTCAATATTTGAGGAAGAGTGATCTTATTATCAAAGCTGCCCATCAGCCTGCAGTTACGCAGCGTGCTGTCCTTGAACAGGATCTTTACGTTGTACCACCTGCTGAGTGTGCCGGCAATCGTCTCCATCCTTTCGTAATCAAATCTTAATTGCCCCTGTTGCCATGCCATGATCTCCGTCGTGTCGACAGACACCGTCCTGGATTGCCGGGTGTGGTCATCCCATTGCAGTTGCCGGGCCGGCGTCAGTTGATCCAATACCTTTCCGGCATTATCCACCTGGACCTTTCCGCGTATGACTGTCACCGTTGTACCCGGATCCGTATCAAAACTACGCATATCGAATCTGGTGCCCAGGACCGTAGTCGTCAGCCCGCCGGCATGCACGACAAAAGGATGCGCAGGATCTTCTGCAACATCAAAATACCCCTCCCCGTCCAGGTAAAGCTCTCTATAACTGCCGAAAGGTCTTTTATATCTCAGCGTAGTGGCTGCATTTAACCATACATGACTACTGTCGGGCAAAGTTACCTGCAGTATTTTGCCCCAGGGGTTATATACGGTGATCTGGTCAGGCCCCTTATTACCCATATACCGCCAGACCAGAAAGACTCCGGCCAACAGTACCAGACAGGCCGCGACCCGTGCAACCATCCGAACGACCCGAAAACGGGGCCGTGGACGCAGCTGCGCCCAGATCCGCTGCCGCAATAGCTCTTCCTCAGCCGGATCCTCCGACGGCCACTCTACATCCCCCACAGCATATACGGAATGATACCATTCGTGCAGCTCCTGCACTTCCTCCGGCGTTGCCTCGTCATCGGCAAGTTTCCGGATCAGGCTATATAAACGTGTTTGCTCCATGATACTAATAAGTACCCATGAAGCAGGCTAACCCCTAAAAATCAGGAAAAAAAAATATTATTGAACTTCCGGATGGAATCCTTTAATGCCTTTAGCGCTTTTGTGATATGATACTCAACGGATTTGGGAGAAAGATCCATCCTCCCCGCAATCTCAGTAACAGACAATTGATCTTCCCGGCTGTACCTGAATACCAGCCTTGTTTTTTCAGGTAATGTCTCCACCACCCCATCCAGGAATTCTCGCAAAAACCGGGCTTCCAGCTTTTTCTCCGTCTCGTCATCCGGCTCGGCACGCCCTTGTGTTTGCAGGATATCCTCGCGCCGCTGATGACGGACCATTACCTTGAACACGGCATATTTGACGGCCGTACCTAAATAGGCGGATAAAGATCGTATCTCCAGCTCGTGCCTTTTATGCCAAAGCCCCATCAGCACATCGCTCACCACATCTTCCGCCATTTGCTTGTTGCGGGTATGATAATAGCCGATGGCTACCAGTTTCTGCCAATGCCGGTGGTAGATCGCATTAAACGCTTTTTCATCCCCTTTTTGCAAGGAGGCCAGCAGGTGCCCGTCTTCTAATGCGGCATAGTTTGTCATATTGCTTCATCAGGCGCGCGTGAAGGTACTACAATTCATGCAAGCTTTTTGCAGCCTCACACACCAGCACCTTCTGCCGGCGCCTTTCCCGCACTTTATTTGCAAAAAATTAATATTGTTATGCAAAAGATCTTACTAATCGCAGTTTGTGTCGGACTCTCTTGTTTCTCCCGGGCCCAGATCAAATTCGGAGTAAAGGGAGGTGTCAACTTTTCCAATGTGGGAGGAAAAGATGCTGCCGGCGCCAGTTCATTGATTGGCTTTTACGGGGGTATACAGGCCAACATCGCCCTGGTGGAAGGGTTTAGTGTACAGCCGGAGCTCCTGTATTCCGCCCAGGGTTCAAAAGTCGAAGTAGAGTCCAGCGGAGACGGAGACGAGATCCTCAGGACAAAAGCCAAAATTCACCTCAACTACCTTAGCCTCCCTGTACTGGCACAATACAGACATGCCAGTGGTGTGTTCGTACAGACAGGCCCTCAGCTGAGTTATCTACTGTCCGCCAGACTAAAGGCGGCCGGCGGGTCCCTGGATATGAAGGACGATTTTAAAAAGACCGATCTTTCCTGGGTCCTGGGCGTAGGCTACGCCATCGCCGATGGGAAAATAGGGTTTAACGTACGTTATAACTTCGGCCTCACCAAACTGGGAAAAGCCACTGAGGAGGGGCCGGCAGCCAGGGTATATGGCCGGGTTTTACAGACCGGCATATACTACACGTTGTAATTCAATCAATTAATCAAGAAATACCACTATGTGGTATTTCTTGTTCTCAATTATTCTTTGTATTTTTCCGCCACTCTTATCGCTTACCTATCGCTATGAATGCAAAGATTGATTTTTCAAAGAGTGTACGAAGACGGCGCTTGATCTATCTGGGTACCCGGAAACAACGTTTCCTCCTATCGATACGACATTTCACGCCCGGCATACTTGCTCTTCTGTTTTGCTTGTCACTGGTCGCCTTTACCTTATATAGCGGACCAGACCCTGTCTCTATTGCATTGATGTCCCTCCCCGCCCTGCTGGTGATCATAAGCATGTTGCTTCAAAACAAACTGGCAAAAGCCAAAAGCTCCTGGCCGCTGGAGGACCAGACAGCCATTATCCGCTTCCTGCTACATAAATATCCCGGAGTTATCCGCCATAATTGCAGCGAGCAGATCATCATTATCACCAGACCCAGAAAATCCCTCCTTATTAAGGAGTTCCTTATTTTACAGGACGGAGAGCATATCTACATGAATATTTCCTTATACAGCAAGGGTGATCTGAAATATATGTTCTTTTCCATTCCCCAGTATATTACATCCAGGGCCATCCTGAAAAAATATCGCCGGACGGTCCTCAGAAGCGCCGCCGCCACCCATGAAAGAGCACAGGCAATTGTTTGATTTTTACAAGATTTTGATTGATTAGCTTAATGATTAAAAGGCAGGAGTTCCCGAGATTTGTCCTCATAAATTCTTGCTATGATATCAACAAAAGGTTACGCAGCCCAAAGCGCTGTCTCGGACCTCGCGCCCTGGAATTTTGAACGCCGGGACGTAGGCCCTCACGATGTTCAGTTCGATATTCTGTACTGCGGGGTCTGTCATTCCGATCTGCATCAGATCCGGGATGAATGGGGAGGATCGATCTTTCCCATGGTACCCGGACATGAGATCGTAGGAAAGGTCAAAAAGGTAGGCGCCCATGTAAAGAAATTCAAGGTGGGTGACCTCGCGGCCGTAGGCTGTATGGTCGACTCCTGCCGGGTATGTGAAGAATGTAAAGACGGGTTGGAGCAGTACTGCTCCGGTACAGGTATGGTAGGTACTTACAACAGCCGTGAGAAAGATGGCACACCCACCTATGGCGGTTATTCCAACCAGATCGTGGTACATGAAGATTTTGTCCTGCACGTCTCGGACAAACTATCCCTGCCGGCTGTGGCGCCCCTGCTTTGCGCTGGCATTACGACCTGGTCCCCCCTTCGCCATTGGAAAGTGGGTAAGGGACATAAACTGGCGGTATTAGGCCTGGGCGGCCTCGGTCATATGGCTGTCAAGTTCGGCGTTGCGTTTGGCGCTGAAGTCACTGTGCTGAGCACCTCCCCTTCCAAGGAAGCCGCCGCACGTCAGCTGGGCGCCCATAAGTTTATCGTTACATCCGACCCCGCACAGCTAAAAGGCGTAAAACGCTATTTCGATTTTATACTGGACACCGTTTCGGCATCCCATGATATGGGTCTTTATCTTTCCCTGCTCAAGACGGATGGTACGCACATCTGTGTTGGCGTTCCATCCGAGCCCATGCCCATCCATGCTTTTAATGTCATTATGGGAAGAAAAAGCCTCGCCGGTTCCGGCATCGGCGGAATTCCCGAAACTCAGGAGATGCTGGACTATTGCGCCGAGCACAATATCGTGTCGGACATAGAGATCATCGATATGAAATATATCCACCAGGCCTATGACCGCATGCTGAAAGGAGATGTCCGTTATCGCTTTGTCATCGACATGGCTACTTTGTAAAGCACATATTACTCTTTTGCCCAGCGGATCACCAGCTCTGTCACCTGAAAGCTGCTGCGCGCCGGCTTTTTCTCTCCCGGCACTACCAGACGGAAAGGACCTTTCCCGGCGGGCAGCGGCTTACCTTCCGATGAATCCGCGATAATGACCGTTCTGTCCGTAAAGCTGGAGTCCAGCTCGGCAAGAGAGAACAATACTTCATACCCATCTGCGCATTTCACCAGCAGATACTTGGTAAGGTTCTCTCCACGCAGCTGCTTGCCGGTGGTAACACCCGCCTGGTCGAGTATTTCCGCCACCGGTACTCCGGTGTAAGGGTGCTCGTTGCCATCCCTGTCCCGCATGCTGACAGTCACTCTTTTCATCTTCGCCAGGTCGGCCGTCTGCAGTTGCAGCGGTTTGGTCACCTCTCCCGATACCTTGATCGCAGGCTGTGCCTGAATCCCGCCAACGATGACCAAACACACCAGGATAATAAAACAATACTTGCGCATAAATTAATTTTTAAAAGGATTGGAGAACTTCGGGTTAGTGATAAAAGAGGTATCCGTCAGCGTTGAGAAGCGTCCGTCGTGCATATACGGCGCCGTTAGTTCGATGTTACGCAGCGTCACCACCCTGAACCTCCCTCTGTCATAGGGCTGCCCGGTGACCGTCTCCCTGCCCGGGTCCCTGGGAATACTGTCCAGACCATTATTGTGAAAAAGTTCACCATAGGTCTTGGGGCCGTCGTGACAATGACCGCAGGTCCCTTTGCCATAGAACAAGGCGATACCACCCGCTTCCGACCCCGTCGGCTGATACGCCCCCTGCAGGTACCGGTCATACCTGGACCCGGCGGAAATAAGGGTACGCTCAAATTGCGCCAGCGCTTGCACTATCCGCAATCCCGTCACCGTATCCGACCCAAATGCAGCCCTGAACAAGGGAGGATAGATTGTTTTACTTTGCAGCTTCCTGGCACTGACAGCCAGCGTCTGACCCATTTCATGCGGATTGGTCAGGGGTGTTTCAGCCTGCTGCTCCAGCCCCCTCGCCCTCCCATCCCAAAAGAAATTACGCACCCACAACAGATTGGCCAGGGACATAGTGTTCCGCGGCTGCAGCGTGCCGTCAACACCCGCGCTGAACCTCTTGCCGTCCGTAAAAGCCAACTCCTGACGATGACAGGTGGCGCAGGATACACGGTCGCCTGCAGAAAGGGCCGTTTCATAAAACAACATCCGTCCAAGCTGCACACCCTGTACGGTCAGCGGATTGTCCGCCGGAATGTCGATACGGTTGCCAAAATAAGAAGGGTACACAGGCGTCAAAGGCTCGACGCCGGGCGCACGTATACCAAAGCCCAAAAAGCCGGTGGCAGCCGACAGGATCAATATGGTCTTTTTACAGCTGATAAACTAAATTAACAAAATAATTCCTGCCGGGTTCCGGATAACCCTCCACCAGGGAGTAGTTCCGGTCAGTGATATTGTTGATACCGGCCTCCAGCGACAAAAAGCTGAGCACCTTTAAGGCAGCCCTTGTATTCAGCAGCATGAATGATCCGGCAGCTGCACCATAAGTGGTGCTGTATCTCTGGGAATCATATTCCGTATTTGCTTGTACGGACAGCCTGTCCCGCAACTGATATTGCAGATACCCAAAAAATTTATGACCCGGCACATCCGTAAAATGCAGGGCAGGGTTGCTGAGGTTGTTTCGTTTTATATAAGTGTAGTTGACGCCCGTCTTCCAGGCTTCCGCAATACGATATTCCACACCCACCTCACCACCCAGGTATTCGCTGCGCCCTGTATTCTGCAGCTGGCTTTGCCATACGTGCCGGACAGAATCATAACGGACATTACTCACGGACAGGATCGTATTCCCAATGTTGCTGTAAAACAAGCTCGCCTCCACCATCCATTGAGCGCCTATTCTACCCTTATATCCCAGATCATAGTTCACCGCATATTCCGCATGCAGATCAGGGTTGGGTATGGCCGTGCCCAGGCGGTAGGAATAGCGGTCCTTCGTCGTGGCAAACCTTGTCTTACGGGCCACGGACAGACTGATCAGGTTGTTGTCATCCGGATGGTATTCCAGACCGCCCTGGATATTAAAGGCATTATTGTCATTGCCGGGGAAATTGCTCACCTGCCGGGTAGCGCTGTTGTAGTCCTGTGCCTTGATACTGGCGCGACGGTTAAAGCTGAGCCCGGTCAGTAAGACAAAACGATGCGGCAGCTTTAACTCATTTTCAATACCCACCGTATAGGTGTTGTCGGACATAGTCCGCACAGGTTCTCCTTCATTGTGCTCCCTATGCACATCCTGCTTCCATTGCACCGTAGTCTTTACCACATCCTTGCTCTGCCATAGCCCTTTACCATACTCCACTATCCCCCCTACCGTATAATCATCGTAGATACTTTTAAAAGCGTAAGGTTTGGAAATGGTAGTATAATGTACGTCGTCGTATGAATTCAGCTGATTTTTAAATTTGTCGTAATAAAACCGCGTCTTGAGATATTCGGCATCGCCAAACGTCGTATTTGAGATAAAATAAAGACTTCTTTTGTCCCAGTACGGCCACTGCCAGTAGCGGGGACTTTTGTACAGACTGTTCAGCGTGTCGCTGCCGGCATATACAGGTGTCCCTTTCTTGCCATGCTGATAGATATAGCTCAGCGCATACTCGGACTTTTTCCCGGGAATATAACCCACTTTGATGCTGTATTTTTCATCCGTGCTGTAGGAATTATTCCGCCAGCCGCCATCTTCTGTTTTCACCGGCTTGTAATTTCCCGGCAACGGAAAAGAATCCCTGTTGACCTTCGAAGCGCCCGCCTGCAGATAGAATTTACCCAGGTTGCTGCCGACGTTGATATTACCCCGGTAACCGCCGGAAAGCCACCCGGCAGCGCCATTGAGCTCAAATTTTTTCACAGGCCGCCGGCTGACAAGATTGATGGCCCCACCCAACGCATTGGGACCATAGATCACGGAAGTATACCCCTTTGATACATTGACCTCCGCCAGGTCAAAGGTGGTAAACCTGGCCAGGTCGACATAGCCGTCATAAGGTATATATACAGGTATACCGTCGATAAGCAAGGGCGTCTGCCGCAGGTCAAACCCCCTGACATATACCATTGCCTCATTACGGGGACCTACAGCTGAAAGATTCACCCCCGGCAAAAGATTCAGCGCCTTCGATACGTCATTACGGGCAAACTCCTGCAATTGACGGGCATTGACAGAGGAATTGATCTGCCGCCCCACGCCGGGCGTGACCACCACCTGCCCAAGCGTAAAGACATGGTTCACGCTGTCCTGGGAAAAAAGAGATAAACTAAGCAGACAAAATAGTAAGGTGGCGAGTCGTCTCATAAGCATATTTTTGATCGTTATATCTTCAAAGATATAACGATATGCCAAAAAACATTCATTCCCATGCAAAAAGTATTACATAGAAATAATCATTATTTAAGTCGGAGAGTTTCTTCTTCGAGGAATTTTTTAAACCTTGCCCTCAATTGCTGATGATAGCTGATCATCTGTATAGCTTCTTCCGAGATGGACGATCCGCCCCCTTTCTCCCCACCCGTAGTAGTGATCACCATGGGTTGCGCGGACATGGCATTAAGGTTATCCACAAGCTGCCAGGCTTTTTTGTAGGACATCTGCATTTTTTTTGCCGCCTGGTTGATACTGCCGGTTTCCTGTATCAGCTCCAGCAATTGTACGGGACCGGGGCCAAAAAAACGTACCCCGTCCCCTTCCAGCCAGAGACTGCCATTGACGGTAAACTGACCTTTCTTCAGCAGGTCGCTGATCTTCTTTTTACTCACAATAACGTAGGATTATTTGTCCGGAAGATACGCTCCTTTGTCGATCCAACGCTTGAACTGCCGTGCGAATTCCGCGTGGTTCAACGGCGGCAAGGTACGGCCATCGCCGGGATGCCATCCCCATAATACCAGCGTATCCGATGTAACGTGCTCGATCAGCTGCTCTTTGGTCCTTCCTCCATTAAGCCTGGGGTCCAGCAGCTGTGCAGCCAGCTGACGAGGGCTGCGTCCCTGGAAGACCATTTTCCTGTCGGCAGGAGGCAAAGCCCACTTGGGATTACCCGGTGGCATATGCTCACCGGACGTATTCTGAGGTTGATGACAATTGGTGCATTTTAAAGCATATACTCCCTTACCTTCCGGCCCCCGCTGCACATTCTGCATATGCGGATGGCTGTCATCGCCCTGCAGCGGTGCATCCCCTGCGGGATGACAATTCATGCAACGGGGACTCATCAATACTTTGTAAACGGCCGCAAAAGCTTTTTGACTGGCTGCCTTATCCTTCCCCGGCTCTTCCGTCGCCCCGCTGCTCCGTTGATGAAAGGACATAGCGATCATCCCTATAAACGACACAGTCAATAAAAAATATACTACTCTCATTATACGCCCCCCTCCTGCAGCTGTGCGGCCAGATGAATAGCCTTTCGGATACGGGGGTAAGTGCCACAGCGGCAGATGTTCCCCGTCATAGCATCGTCGATATCCTTGTCGGTGGGGTGAGGGTTCTCCCTCAACAGGACTGCAGCTGACATGATCTGTCCGGACTGGCAATAGCCGCATTGCGGCACATCAGCCTGTATCCAGGCTCTTTGTAAAGGATGACTGTTGTCCGGGGAAAGCCCTTCGATCGTAATGATCTGCTGACCCGCCGCCCTGTTGAGCAATGTCACACACGAACGGACAGCTTCTCCATTGAGATGTACAGTGCAAGCGCCACAGAGGGCCATGCCACAACCAAACTTCGTACCAGTGAGCCCTAATATATCCCGGAGCACCCACAACAAGGGCATATCCGGACTGGCATCTACCTGGTATTCCTTTTGATTGACAGTTAATGTTACCATAACAAAGGATTTATGATCATCCTTATAAATTTACGGAAAAATCGGTCATTCCCCCACCGGGCCTTTACTCACTTTTTGCCCCTTGGCCCATACAGCCTGTATTTCTCTTGTATGACGCACATCTACAGAAGGGTCCTTGCCCAATACGATAAAGCTGGCATCCTTGCCGGGCTCCAGCGATCCTGTCCTCCCCTCCGCCCGTAATAATGTTGCACTGTTAAGGGTCGCCGCACGAATGGCTTCTAGTGGTGTCAATCCTGCTTCAACCATCAACTCCATCTCCAGGTGCTCGGCAAATCCCTGCACACGTATCGGCATCGCACCTGAGTCAGTGCCCAGCGCGATCATTACACCCGCATGGTAGAGGATCTGCAGGTTCTTCATGGCTATACGCAATGCACTCCGCTCGCGGTCGGTAGCAGGGTTATTCGTAAGTCTTTCCTTGTAGGAAGGACTGGTGACCATCTCATACACACCCGGCTCCAGGGCATTCCGAAAAAAAGGTGCGTTGAGCCATTCCGGGTCTTCCCCATAGATAAAGGCAAGATCATCCAGGGACAAGGTGGGGATATAAACGATCTTCCGCCGCACTATCTCCTCCGCAAATGCCTGGTCGATCACTGAATCCCGGATACTATGAGCAAATATGTCCACCCCGGCAGTCGCCAGTTTCCGGGCATCAGCCAGCCGGTAAACATGCGCCGCCACCCGGATGCCATGCCTGTGTGCTGTAGCGATAATGGCCGTATATATCTCCTCCTTCATGCTGGGATTGCCATCTACCCATATCTTAATAACATCGGGCTTTAATGGCGCCAGTTCATCTACATCTTTTATAGCATCTTCCACTGTCTCAGGTCGGTAAATATGCGAAAAACCCATGGAGGCAGGCGGAAGAGCACCGGGGACACCAAAACCATAGATGGCCGAATACATCGTAGCGCCGGGGATAAGCCCCGCCCTGGATGAATCCCGGATCTTTACTCCCACAGGCTGCTCAGTCCCCATGGATAAAACAGCCCCTACCCCATAATCCTGATAACGTTGCAACTGATGACGCACATTGGCCGGTGTATAATTGGAGGCAGCCATCGTAGTATCCCTTACATTGCCCAGATGTCCATGGGCATTGCTGATCAGGGGCATGATGAATTTGCCGGACAGATCCACCGTATGGGCGCCGGCAGGGACGGGCTGACCGATGCTCTTTATTACCCCGCCCGAGATCACCATATTTGTATTTCTCCGGACAGAAGCGCCAGTGCCGTCGACGATGGAGACGTTCTTAAGAACGACTGCAGGCTGCTGAAATAGTGCCACCGCAATAAACGCCAGATTTATCATGATGTAAAATATTTACGACCTGATACTCCACGGCGCCCTTATCTGCGCCTTCAGATATTTATTCGCCTTGCGGTCTTTTTTGAACTTCTCCGCTGCCGGGTCCCAGGTCAACGGACGTCCCGTCCAATAGGCGATATTGGCCAGACAACACAGCGAACTGGTGCGATGCCCCGTCTCCACATCACAGATAGGGTCCTTATGGGCCTTGATGGCATCCAGCCAATCCTGGTAATGATCATCGCTGTAGTAAAGACGCTTCTCGTCCGGCTTGATCTCCTCCGTAACAATATTCGCCGGATCACTGTCTAGGTATTCCCGGCTGATATCAAGTTTCCCCTTACTGCCGATAAAACGAACCCCCGCTTTCCGTCCGAAGTCCTGGTGCTTCATCACCACGCCGTTGGCATATACCATGGTAAGAACCTGGTACTCCTTTCCATCAGGTGGGAAAAAATGGATAGGGCCGCTCCTATCCATGTCCAGCGCCCATTGCGCAATGTCGAACATATGCGCCCCCCAGTCACTGATACCGCCGCCTCCGAACTCTTTATATGCGCGCCAGTTTGCCCAGACATCATTTTCTATGGGCGGCGCGATCTCCGCATTATAAGGCCTTACCGCGGCAGGCCCCAGCCAGTTGTCCCAGTCCAGGACAGCAGGGACTTCCTGGGCAGGCAGGTCGCAGGAAATGGCCGCTTTACCTACACTGACCAATACTTCCTTTACATCCCCGATGTAACCGTTGCGCACCAGCTCACAGGCATGCCGGAAGTTCTTCCAGGACCGCTGCATGCTGCCCGTCTGGAATATGACACCGTTCTTCCGTACCGCTGCTACCATGGCCCGCCCCTCTTCCACCGAATGGGCTAGCGGTTTCTCACAATACACATGTTTACCCGCATTTGCCGCCATCACCGTCCCCACGGCATGCCAGTGGTCAGGCGTGGCGATCACCACGGCATCGATGTCCTTTCTTGAAAGTATCTGGGAAAAATCGCTGTAAATATCTATCCCTTTATAGTCAGTCGTCTCCTTCAGCGCAGCATAAGCCTTTTCCGTATTGTTCTTAAAAAGCTCCAGTTTTTGTTTATCCACGTCCGCAGCCGCCAGCACCTGCGCCTTGGGAGCAAACTGTTTTACCAGCCCGCGGGCCTGCTTACCTGTCCCGATAAAACCCAGCGTGATCTTATCGCTGGGCGCCGTATAATGTCTTCCCCCCAGCACATGACGGGGAACGATGGTAAAAGCAATGGCAGCGCCAAAAGTGTTCTTTACAAAGCTCCGCCGGCTGATCGTTGTTTTTTTTTGACGGGTCATGAAAAAGATATTATTTAAGTGAGTAATCTGACCTGGGACGGACCGCAGGAGCTTGCCCAAACAGGTAGTTCGGCTTACTACCCATCGTGATCCTCAAAACACCTCCCCTGATGATATCCTCGTGCAAAATATAACTCTTATTATATTTCTTACTATTCAATTCCACACTTTGAATATATATATTTTCCGGGCTATTGTTCACCGCCTCCACGGTAAAGCGCTGACCTCCCGGCACGTTAATGACGGCCTTGTCCAACAGAGGGCTGCCCAATACATACGCCCCGCTGGCAGGAAATACGGGATAGAACCCCATGGCCGAAAAGACATACCAGGCCGACATCTGACCACAATCCTCATTTCCGCTGATACCATCCGGCGCTGCCTGATACATGTTTTTCAGGATATACCGCACTTTTTCAGCCGTCTTCCACTGCTGCCCCCCATATGCATACAGATAGGTGGTATGATGCCCCGGCTCATTACCATGAGCATACTCGCCAATAAGCCCCGCAATGTCCGGCGGCGCCTTTGGATCATACGGCGTCGGGGTCGTAAACAACTGATCGAGCTTTTTTACAAACGCTTTGTCACCACCCAGCAGTTGTATCAACCCTTCCACATCCTGCGGCACCAGCCACAGATATTGCCAGGCATTGCCTTCAGCATAATCATCTATCCAGGGATGCGAGGTACGCGCCGGATCAAACACGGGGTTCCAGGTGCCATCCGCCTTTTTACCCCGGAAGAACAGGACTGCTCTGTCAAAATAGTTCTGGTAGTTTTTCGCCCTTTTGGCAAACCAGGCATAGTCGTCTTTTTTCCCCATCTTCCTGGCCATCAACGCAGCACTGCCGTCACTGATACAATACTCCATCGCCTTGGCGACCGACTCCTCTATTTTGTCGCAGGGAATATAACCCTGGTTCCGCACATAGTCCAACCCCGCCTCGTTACGCATACCGGACCCTTTTATCGCCTCCAACGCCAGGGCCGTATCAAAACCGCGAAAACCTTTCAGATAAGCTTCCGCCACCACCTGCACACCACTGGTGCCCGGCATGGTATTGGTTTCACAGCCCATCAGATGCCAGATAGGCAGCTTCCCCTGCTGCTGATAGATGGCCAGCATGGTCTGGATCAGATCATTTACTCTATCCGGCTGAATAAGGGTGTACAGGGGATGGTTCGCCCGGTAAGTATCCCAGAGAGAAAAGACGGAGTAGTTGGTAAAAGACGCACCTTTATATACCTTCTTATCGGTGCCCATATAATCCCCGTTGTGATCGTTGAAGATGGCGGGGTCAATCATCGTATGATAAAGAGAGGTGTAAAAGATCTTCTTCTGGGTGGCATCTTTTACATCGACCCGGATACGGCCCAGCTCACCCTCCCATTTCTCTTCCGCAGCCTGCCGGACCCTGGAAAAATCCCAATCCGGGGTTTCCGTCTCGATGTTAGCCAGGGCGCCCCCGGAACTTACAGGCGAAATACCCACCTTTAATCTCACAATGGCAGCAGGGTTGTCAAAGCTGATAACACCCTTCCTGTCCTGCACAATAAAACTCCGGATCGCCTGTTCGCTCCGTATGGCGAAGAAAAGACGCTGATCATTCGCCCATCCTTTGGAATAACGATACCCTTCTATCGTATGATCATCCGTCTGATGAATGTCGGCATCCGTCGTATGATCGCCGATGCCTTCTTTCAGATCGATAATAATATGCAGGTTCTTTCCGGCAGGAATATAATATTGATGAAAGCCTACCCTTTCGGTAGCGGTCAGTTCCGCGACAATGCCGGAGCTGGCAAGCCTGACGGAATAGTAACCGGGAGATACCTTTTCTTCCTGGTGGGAATACCGGGAGGCATATCCCGTATCGATGTTCTTACGGCTCCCCTTATTCCAACGTATCGTTCCCGTATAAGGCATGATCAGGACGTCGCCCAGGTCGGGAATACCCGTACCGCTCAAATGCGTATGGGAAAAGCCAGTGACGATGCTATCCGTATAATTGTACCCGGAACACCAATCCCAACCTGAAAATATATTTTCAGGCCCCAGCTGTACAGCGCCAAAAGGAACGCTGGCCCCCACAAACACATGGCCATGACCGCCACTGCCGATGTAAGGGTCTACATAAGAAATAAGCCGTTGCGCAAAGAGGCTATTACAAAAACATAGAAAAACGCAAGTCCAGGCAGTAATCAACTGTTTCATGCCGGAAATTATGCGATTTTGACGACCTGTACCGATGCTAAAAAAAAGTTGTTATTAGCAGGCCCATCAGTGGCCGCGCATAATATCTTCTATGGCAGACTGGATCTGTCCCGCTGGCAAAACACCGCTCTGCCGCCATTTTATCTGGCCATTCCGGAAAACGATGAGGGTGGGCACGCTTTGGATCTGGTAAGCCGATGCTACAGCCGGATTCCTGTCGATATCCATTTTCAGGATGGTAATGGTATCCCCCAGCTTATTCTTCAACTCCTTTAATATCGGTGGCATCATCTTGCACGGACCGCACCATTCAGCGGAAAAATCCACAAGAACAGGCTTATCCCCATTGATGATGTCGGCAAAGGTCCTTGTCCTGGTCTGTTCCATATACAAACATTTATTTTAAAGTTACGATTTTGCCCCTCAAAAGTCCATGTTTACCCTTAGCGTGTTAGCTTTACACAATGGAACCCTTACATAAACAAGCGTGCCAGCTATACGAACAGGACATAGCAATGGACAAAAAAAAGGCCCTTTTTTTAGAAAATATTTACCATTGATGGCTTGACTTATTGGAGTAATTCGCTCTATCTTTGCGGAGTGTTCTACCAAACCAACCTGAGACTGATGGCCTGACGGACCTATTAAGTCGAACCTCATCCTTAGCCGGCACCACTGAGATCATACAAAACTATACCGTCAACAACTTACTACACATTTCGCTCAGAAAGCATTTTCCTTAAGGATCATTATGCAAAAATGAATATTGCGGTTTATCCGTTCATATAGTTTTCTCATGTGACTGTCTAAAAAACAGTGCGGGGTTTGTTTCTACAGACCCCTCTTTCATATTATTATGCAAGCCTTATTTGCAAAAAGCCTCAGGCCATCGGACAAGGCCTGTTGGAGTCGTTCGTTTTTATTATAAAAGTCAACAGGGATTGTTTCTACAATCCCTGCTTTATTTTTCTCATGTGACCATATGTAGGAACCGCTGAAAGCGGTATTATTTTTCCTCATTCAGCGTCAATATAACACTGGCCCTCCCTGCACGTACATCCGGGTTGATCCCCACTTTCATCAGAAAATCACCGGTATAAACTTTCCCTGTTTCTAAAGTGGAAGAAGTACCGGGGTACAGATTGGTTTCCGCAACACGGTATTTCCTGGCAGGGTCCAGCCCTTTTAGCCGGATGGGCAACAGACTGCCGGCCCCATAACGCTCATTCACCAGATAATTGAACAGGACACCCCGGGACTTCCCCTCATCCACATACAGCACAGAGGCCACACTGTTGTCAGTAGGGTTCGACAGACGGAACTGGTCCCCCGCCCAAATGACATCTTTCAAACTATTATAATTACTGACGGCTGATTGAACAAATTGCAGATCCTCCGGCTTCAGCTTGCTGACAACGATATCAAAACCCAGTTTGCCCATCATGGCCACATCCGTACGGAACTTCAGGGGTTGCTTCCCCCAGTCGGTGACATGGTTCGAGGAGGCCATCGCCGGGTAGAAATAGGAATACTCCCATTGGATAAAAATGCGTTCCAACGGGTCGGTGTTATCGCTCGGCCAGTATTCGGTAAAGTATTGCAGCGCCCCATAATCCACCCGTCCACCGCCGCCGGAACAGAGCATCATGGGTACTTTGGGATATTTGGCCCTCAGTCTCTCCAGGACCTTATACAGACCGCGCACGTAATCCACATAAAAATGGGACTGGTCCTTTAGCGTGGCCGACGCGGCGTTGTACATCACTGCATTACAATCCCATTTGATATAGGCCAGATCGGGATTCCGGGTAAACAGACCATCCACTACCCCAAAGACAAAGTCCTGTACTTTTGGGTTGGTCAGGTCCAGCACGAGCTGGTTGCGGAAATAGTGTTCCTCTCTTTTTGGCTGTTTGATAACCCAGTCAGGATGCTGCTCATACAGCTCGCTTTTGGGGTTAACCATCTCCGGCTCGACCCAGATACCAAATTTTACCCCGTCAGCCTGCGCCTCCTTTACAAGAGAGCTGATGCCATTGGGCAGCTTGCTCTTATTGGGCTGCCAGTCACCCAATCCGGCATGGTCGTCATTCCTGGGATATTTATTGGCAAACCAGCCGTCATCCAGGAGGAAAAGGTCAACACCCAGCTTTTTGGTATCCTTCAACAGCTCGGCCAGCCGGGCCTCATTAAAGTCAAAATAGGTGGACTCCCAGTTATTGAGCAGGGTAAGCCTCGTACCCTTCCCATCCAGCAATTTATAATCCCTGGCCCAACGCTGTACTTTGCGACTGGCGTCCCCTTTCCCCTTGTCAGACAATGTATACCAGCAAGGGGGGGTGGTGAATACTTCATTGGGTGCCAGCGAATAGGGAGATGCATAGTTATTGATGCCTGCAAGTATCCGAAGATTATCTTGGGGATCAACTTCCAGGTCGACCCTGAAATTACCACTCCATTCCACGCCGCCGTATAGTACAGTGCCTTCATCCTCGGTAGCAGGCCGGTCAAGGGAAACCATGAACACAGGAGGCTGGTAGAGGTTGGCCCTGGCGCCCAGCTTGGAATCGAGGATTTTGATGCCATGGGTAAGCCGGCTTTCCTCCGGCTGCATTTCCTTCGCCCAGTCGCCATGATACTGCCGCAGCCAGTAGCTCCCGGCCTGCAGATACAGGTTGGCCGACGCAAATTTGTGCAGGATCACATTCCCCTTTTCACGGTGCCGGATCATGCTCCACTGCTCGATAACATCCTCTTTATAATAGGATTTATAATATAATGTGACCTCAAGATCATAAACGGGGTCCTTAAGCAGGATAGTCAGCAAAGATACATCGTCACTGATCCTGGTCACCTGCTGACTGACGAGTCTTAAGTCCAAAGAATAGTTGCCATCCGCATGGCTCACCGTTATAACAGGTTCAATAAGGTTTCTCGACCCGGACGGCGTATAGGCTGAATTGAAAAGACCACTGGGGTCGGAGGGCTGACGGTAAACCGAGGACACGAGGGCGTACTCGCTTCCGGAGGCCAGACGCCTACCATAATACACGGTTTGCAGATCCTTATTGGGCTCTGCCCGTAAGACCAGCGCATTATTCGCCGTTTCGATAGGTATCAGTGTGGATTGAGCATTCGATCTTCCCGGAACGATCAGCAAAACAAGCACAGGCAACACGCCCGTTAGACATAATTTAATCTTCATTGATAGTGATTAAGGGTTAAAAATAACAAAAAGGCCCCCTCTGAAAATGGACAATCCGCTAAAAAGAATGGACAATTGGGTTCTTTTCGAAAATTTAACCCAATTGTCCATACATCTAATATCTGAGCCCTTCGGCGGAGCTGCTTCGACACGCTCCTTCTCGGGCGTAACCTTGCGGTTACGGACAACGAACCTCCGGTTCGTTCTGTGGACAATTGGCCGATGGCACAATTTTGGTATCGGGTACCCCCATGCCACACACCGACTTTATCATCGACGAATTAGTCGCGCTTTTGGAAGAAGGCAATGCCCATGCATCCTTTGAAAAGGCGGTCAAAGGACTCACGATCCCCTTTTTGAGTAAGGTGCCTGATGGGTCCGCCTACAGCATCTGGCAGTTGATAGAACATATCCGTATCGCACAATGGGATATCCTGGAATTCTCCAAGGGCCCTGGCCATAAAAGCCCGGAATGGCCCGACGGTTATTGGCCAAAAGATCCTGCGCCGCCCAACGAGCATGCGGTAAAAAAATCGGTTCAGCAAGTGATGACGGACCGTAACGCTTTTATCAGGCTGCTTCACCAGGCGGGAGAGAATATCTACAAACTATTCCCTTACGGAGATGGTCAGAGTCTCTTCAGAGAAGCGCTGGTCATCGCAGACCACACCAGCTATCATACGGGCGAGATTATTCTTTTACGTCGGATAATGGGTATCTGGCATTAATACACATGCCTTCCCTGATCCACCCGCTTGGCCAGGTCCTCCTTCCTGACATTGACCTGGACGCCGATGGGACGGCCGTCCCGGTAAGTAATCACGTTCAGCTGCGTGGCCCCCATGGGGAACTTCACAGGCGTACCGTTATATTTTGGGTAATGTTTATCGGGGTTGGTCTGGTCAAACGTATAATAAATATCCAGTCCGTTGACCTCCGTAGACATGGTGACGGCAAAATCCCGGTCTGTCGTACGCTTGGGCGTGAGGATAACATTGTACGCACTGCGGGCATATTTGATATCCGCCGCATCCATTCTTTGGAACTCATGCTCCATCCGGCTGACGAACCCATCCCAGTTGCGGGCGGCCTTTTGACTCCAATATACTTCCGCCAATGCCAGGGCCCGGGGCCAGGTCATATATTCCACATGCCGGAAGTTGGCTACCGACTCTGTCCAGAGATTGCCTTGTCCGCCTAATATATACTTCTCATCCACACTGTCAGGGACAGGATCATACGTATAGGAATCCTTCAGCCGGCATATCCCATAAGTGGGAGGCTCGGCCGCCGACTCGCCCTGATAGAGGTCCAGGTAACAAAAATCCCAGGGCGTCATTACCACCTTGTGATTCATCCTCGCCGCAGTAATCCCCCCCTTCATACCCCTCCAGCTCATCACCGTCGCCTCGGGCGCCAACCCTCCTTCCAGTATCTCGTCCCAGCCGATGAGCTTTTTACCTTTATCTTTCAGCATTTTCTCCATCCTTTTTACAAAATAGCTCTGCAGCTCGTCCACATTATTCAGGTGTTCTTCCGACATACGCCGTTGGCATTTGGGACAAGCGGCCCAAAAACCTTTATAAGCTTCGTCTCCTCCTATATGGATATACTCACTGGGAAAAAGGGCCGCCAGCTCGGTGAATATCCTGTCCAGTACTTCGTAGATGGAATCATTGCCGATGCAGAGAGCATTGTCGTCCCGGGTAGGATTGCGGAAACCCGCGTTCACGGGATAGTTCAGCTGCGTACAGGAAAGAGAGGGGTAAGATGCGATAAGGGCCAGGCTATGCGCCGGGATATCGATCTCCGGCAATAGGGTGACAAAACGTTCTTTCGCGTATTGGATGATCTCCCGCATGTCATCCTGGGTATAAAAGCCGCCTTCCGTAGCCGGCTCATTGGCCAGCGCCGGCATGAACTCACCCCAACGGCCCGTACGGGCCACCCTCCAGGCCCCTTTCCGTGTCAGTTCGGGCAGACTCTTGATCTCCAGCCGCCACCCCTGGTCATCGCTGAGATGAAGATGAAGGGTGTTATACTTATACCGGACCATCTCATCAATATACCTTTCCACCTCCTCCTTTGTAAAAAAATGACGGCTGACATCCAGCATCAGCCCCCGCCAGCCAAAACGGGGGTAGTCCGTGATCTCGGCGCAAGGCACCCATTTGCCGGAAGCGCCGGCATCCGGAGGCAGCAGTTGCAGCACGGTCTGCAGCCCATAAAAGACACCCGCCGCTTCATTGGCCCTGATATGAATAGCTGAAGGAGTAATGGTCAACGTATACCCCTCTTTGCCCAAAACGTTCCTATCCACCGGCTTGCCCAGGATGATCTCTTTCTTTCCTTTACCCACAGCGATCCCCATCTGAGAAGAGAACCAGGCGGCCGCCGGCTGTAAAGAGGGATCTTCCACATGCAGGCGTACGCCGGCATCGAGGACAAAACGCCCGGGCTTTTCCGTCACAGACACGGGTTGCGGGATGATCCGGATGGGGTCGGCTATTAATTGGACACAGACAAAGCATAAGACAAGCGTACAAAGGATCCTCATAACAAAGTTTTACAATGAGGTCATGAATTTAGGGATTATGTACGATCCTGAAAAATTCATCCCTGTATCGCCGGCTGAGCGGTATCTGCGTCTCCCCAATGGTAATGCTTTCACCACGGACGCTGCTGATCTTATCCACCATCACGATAAAAGACTTATGCACCCGGACATGCTTCCCCGGAGGCAGCCATTCCACAATAGACTTCATGCTCAGCTTAGAGATCAGGGGCCTGCTGCGGCTGGTCAGGTATATCTTTATATAATTACCCAACCCTTCAATATAACGTATCTCATGAATAAACACTTTTGTCTGTTTGTACTCGGATTGAATGAATATATAGCCCTTCTGCCGCAGCGTCAGATATTCCATGGCCTTTTGGGCGGCTTTGAGAAATCTTTCGAAGCTCACCGGCTTTACAAGGTAATCCAGAACATCGAGGTCAAACCCATCCACTGCATATTTCCGGTAGGCCGTGATAAAAATGACCATGGGCTTATCCTCCAGTTCCTGCAGCATACGCAGCCCATCGAGCCCGGGCATCTCAATATCCAGGAACAGCAGATCGATACGCTCCTGCCGCAGCAGATCTATAGCCTGGTAAGCGTTCTTGCATTTCTTTACCAGCTGTAAAAAAGGCACCCGGCTGATATTGTCTTCCAATATATCCAGCGCAGGCGTCTCGTCGTCGACAGCTATACATCGTATCATTGCAGAGGGATATGTAAAGTGATGGAATACCAGTTCTCCGTACTTGTGTCATCGCTGCGATAGCTCTTCGTCGTCTCCAGCTCATGATTGCCCGGATAGATCAGGTCCAGCCGCTTCTTCAGGTTTATCAGCCCGATACCGGGCTTTTTCCCATTCTCTTGCAACTGCTGGTTATACTTGTTCTTTACGGTCACGGAAAGCATATGATCCTCCCGGATGATCACATCGATATGGATAACCGGAGATTCCACCAATCCTATACCGTGTTTAAAGGCATTCTCCACCAAAGGTATCAGCAGCATCGGCTCGATATGCTTCCCGCCGACACGATCCGGGATATTGAATTGCACCGTTACATCATCCCTGAAACGCAGCATCTGCAGGTCTATATATACCCGCAGGTATTCCAGTTCCTCTTCCAGCCGGATCTTTTCATGACCAGCCTCGTACAGCGTATAACGCATCAGCCCCGCCAGCTCCAACAGGGCGGGCTCCAGCAACCCGGACTTTTTCCGGGCCATCAGCACCATGCTGTTGAGCACATTCAACATAAAATGAGGATTTATCTGTCCCCTTAAAAAAGAAAGTTCTGTACGCAGATGCTCCGTCTCTTTTTCCTTCCGCGCTTTTTCCAGCCGGGTATTCTCCCGGAAAGCGCCCAGGCTGGCGCTTGCCAGAATAAAGAAAAGCGCTGGCGCAGTCCTCCGAAGCACCGCATGATAATAAGAATGCGCGGCAGGTGGATGGTTATTTAAATAATAAGATAACCCGGAGATCAGGGATGCCGTCAATATGGCGACGATCACTCCTATCCAGTACCTCGTCCTCCGTCCCCTGAAGAGGTAAGAAGGCATCAGCCAATACGCATGGGCGTAGAAAATGCCGATGCAGGGACCTATGGACCATAACACCCGCCATCCGACGCCGGGCGCACGTTGTACTGCCGGAGGCATCGGCCCCAGCAACAGCACACTGAATATCAGGGCAGCCCAGACAAAACAATGGAATAATATCTTATAAAAATTACTCAATATGCACTTTTGTCCTTCTCTCCCGGATGGTATGCGCGCTGAAATACCCCAGCGCCCCATTGCTGATATTGGAAACAGGATTGGCCGGCGCAGCTGCTGAATTGAAAGCTCCCCCTCCCCCACCGGACTGGTCCAGTTGGTTGAAATAGTTAAAGATCGGCTCATCGATACAGTACATCGCTATTTCCAGGGAATCGCCTTCATGCAGGATATCGTCGGTATTACGCAGGTCCCGGGTAATGTATTTCCCATCTGTTAGTCTGTCGTTAAATACAAAAATGTCCTTTGTCACAAGTACTCCATTCAGGTATTCGTTGAACAGGTAATAATTCTTTACACCGGGCGGGTCCTGAAAATTCGGGACAGCCCTGATATTTTTTTTACCAAAAGCCCCCGCTCTACGAAAGGTAATGGAATCGAAAGGTACGGGAAAAGGCATCGTGGAGGCCGCCGTGTATAATGTATCCCCCAACTGTACCGACAACATATAAGTATTGCCGGGCTTACCTGTCATCGTCTGTGTCATATACACGCCGGGCGATGTCTCGATCAGGCTATCGCTATGCCCCTCGTTATCGCTGATCTTTACCCGGCCTCCGCTGACTGGCGGGAAAGTGTTCTCCGCTTTGAAGTTCACACTCATGTTGATCTTTACCGTGTAAGGACCGGCGGCATCCGTAACCGCCCCCTCAATAACGATATGAGGGCCTGCATCGTCCAAGTTCAGATTCACCTCTTTTTTGCAGGAACACAAACAGACCAGGGCAGTCACGATAAATATGGAATATCGCATCTCTTAGAATTTGAAGTTATAGGTAATAGAAGGCACCCAGCGGAAAAGAGCGTATTGCAAGGCCCTGGTCCGGGTGGCATTGTCCGGGTCCTGTTCGAAAGTGATGCTGTAAGGGTTCTCTCTCCCATATAGATTGTAAATGGAAAAGTTCCAGTTGCTGTCGAATCTTTTCGTCTTTTTACCTTGCAGCGTCGCGCCGACATCCAGCCGGTGGTACGCCGGCATACGATAGGTGTTCCGCCGGGTATAAAGAAAGGCTATCTGCCCATTGACCTCGTATTTCCCGCTGGGCCAGGTGACGGCATTCCCGCTGTAATAAGTAAAGTCTGCCGATAAGGTCCATTTTTTCCCGGCTTTATAGATACCCACGATAGAAAGATTATGGGTCCTGTCCTGGTTGGCAGGGAACCAGCTGCCCTTGTTGATCTCGCTGAATTGCCGTTCTGTCCGGGAAAGCGTATAACTGATCCAACCGTTGAATTTCCCATATTTCTTCTTGAAGAACAGTTCCCATCCATAGGCCCTGCCCTTTCCAAATACGACCTGGGACTCGACATTCTCATTGGCTATCAGTTGAGCGCCGTTCTTATAATCTATCTGGTGCTGCATGTTGCGGTAATACACTTCCGAAGAGAACTCATACTGATTGTCATGAAAATTCCGGTAGTACCCTGCGGAAACCTGGTCCGCAATCTCAGGCCGTACATTATTGCTGCTGGGGATCCAGACATCCGTCGGGTTGGACGAAGTGGAATTGGACAGCAGATGCAGGTTCTGCGTGGTCCTCGTATAGGCCAGTTTGAAGGAACTGCCGTTGCCCAACTTGTAACTCGCCGAAAAACGAGGCTCCAGGTTAAAATAGTTCTTTACCACTTTCCCGCCGGAATAAACGGCCGTATCCCGGGCATTGCCGTCCTTGTCATACGTATAAAAACTGCCGGGTCCCATCACCGTAAAAGCCCCTGCCCGCAGTCCATAATTGATGTTGAGCCTTGTAAATAAGGAAAGGTCATGGGATACATAAGCAGCGCTTTCCACCGCATGTTTGTTCTGCAGTGTCAGGGGGTTGAAACTGGAGGTTTGCGAAGCCGAGATGACACCAGGGGAAGTAGTATGGCTGATGACATCTATGCCAAAATTCATCTTGTTGCCGGCGTTGGCATAATATTGCATATCCTCCTTGAAATGCAGGTCTTTGATATAGGAGGTGATACCGATATTATTATTCCCCGAATTGATCCGGATATCGTAGTTGTACTTACTATAGATCAGTGAAGCATTGGAGAAAAGCCTGCTGTTGAAAATATGGTTCCAGCGAAGGGTGCCCGTTACATTCCCATAGTCGATGCCGAATGTATTCCCAAAGCCAAGGTTGTCCTTCCCAAAATAGCCGGAGAAAAAAAGATGGTCCCTGTCGCTCAGACGAAGATTCGCCTTGGCGTTGATGTCATAAAAATAAAGGCTGTTCTGATTGGTAGAGCTGTCCTTCGATAGTTTGAGGAAAACGTCCGCATAGGTCCTGCGGGCGCTGATGATAAAGGAGCTCTTGTCTTTTTCTATCGGTCCTTCTATGTTCAGACGGGAGGAAATGAGCCCGATACCGCCGCTGGCATGATATTCCTTGTTGTTACCGTCATTCATCTTTACATCCAGCACGGAAGACAACCGCCCGCCATACTCCGCGGGCGTAGCCCCTTTATACAACGTGACATCCTTGATGGCATCCGAATTAAAAGTGGAGAAAAAACCCAATAGATGGGAAGGATTGTACACGGTGGCCTCATCCAGCAGGATCAGGTTTTGGTCCGTATTGCCTCCGCGTACAAAAAAACCACTGTTGCCATCCCCCGCCGACTGCACTCCGGGCAATAGCTGTAAGGTCTTCAAAATATCTTTCTCCCCGAAGAGCACGGGCAGGTCCTTGATCTCATTGATGGATAGTTTCTGTACCCCCATCAGAGGTTTAGAGACGCTATTGTTCCTCCCCGCCGTGACTACAGCCTCCTGCAGCTGTCGCACACCCGTCTCCAGACCAATGGATATCGAAGTATCCTTTCTCAGGTCCAGGGCAATACTGTCACTACCGTATCCGGAAAAGCTGACCACCATGGTATAATGACCGGGGGTGGCGCTGATAGAATAAAATCCATAAGCATTGCTTACCGCGGCAATATTAGGGCTTTCCGCCAGGACGATGCTGGCCCCGATCAGCGTCTCTCCGGAATGCTTATCCCTGATAGTCCCACTCACAACATGACGAGCCTGTGCCGACGCTAACGCCGGAAGAAACCATAAACATATATTGAAGAAAGATCTCATCGGAGGTGGTTGATTTGCAACACAAGAATAATAAGCGCGGCTGTTAAAAAAAAGTTATCGGGGACAAGTTACAGGAAAATGGTGGCAAACAACCCACCTATTGGCTTGGTAGGTTTTTTGATCATATGTGGGAAAAATGCGGGATTTTTGACACCCATGAACCATTTTCTCATTGGACTCGTATTATTCTTGCTACCTGTATCGGTTTTGGCACAAAAAGACTCCACCAGTCGCACGGACACGGTGCCCCGGGTGAAAGACACGATACCCCAGGTAAAAAAAACCACCGATTCCGTCCACTATACCGACGCCACTAAATATCGCTGGTCCTGGGCTGCCACCGGCAATATCAATAATACCAATACAACCAGCTCCTATCTGATAAGCAATGCTGTCCAATTAAGCGCCGCCAGAAAAAAAGCAGCGCTCAACCTCAATACCAGTTGGGTCTATGGCGCCCAGTCGGGCAACCTCACTAATAATGACTTTACTTCCACAGCCGATATCAACATGTATAAGACCCTCCGTCACTCTTATTATTGGGGCCTGATCACCTACAATACCAGCCTTTCCCTACGGATAAACAACCTTTTTCAGAGCGGCGCGGGCATCGGCTATAATGTCCTGGATAAAAAAACGGCCGTTATCCTTGTCAGCGACGGTATCCTCTATGAGAATGGCGACCTGTACCAGATGCATTATGGCGGACCCGCAGGAGCCGAAACTATACAGGACCGCTACCAGGCGCTCCGGAACTCTTTCCGGCTAAAATACCGTTTTGTCATCCATGAAAGGATCACGCTGGAAGGCGTCGAGCTGATCCAGCACTCGCTGGCCACTATCCATAACTATATCCTGAACCTCAACGCCGCCGGCTCGGTACGGCTAAATAAATGGCTGAATGTAACGGCCGCCTTTACTTTTAATAAATTCACCCGTACCCGCAGTGAAAATACACTGGTGACCTTTGGGTTTACCGTTACCCGATAACGCCCCCGCCACGCCAAATTCATCGAAACCCCGCCCAAATTGGTCGAAATCTTTTCCTTCTCTCCATGAGAAAGGTAGTTTTGTGAGGTAAACACCCTAGCCCATGGAATACGACAACGACAGAATAAGACGGAGGACCGACAGGATCGAGATCTTTTACTGGATCCTTTTCGTCCTGGTCTACCCCCTGATCAATGGAACAACCCTTTTTACACGGGACCTGCATATCTGGCCTGTGTTGCTATTCATAAGCCTGATGCTCTTCCCGGCCTATCTGCTCTACTCCCGTATCATGGGTTCCCTCTTCCTTACCCTGCGCCGCGGAGGCGCAGCAATTCTTATGACCATTCTCTCCTTCCTGGTCATCGGGACCTTCCTGTTCACCATCTATTCGGTGATATTAAAATTTAATCTAAGCCCCTGGGAAAAGGCCTACTTTACCTTCTCCTCCACAACCCTCCTTAGAGAAAGCAGCTGGACCATCCTGAACATGGGTTTCTCTATGGCAATATTTTACATCCGCAAATCCATCGACGAAAAGACCTTGCTTGAAGCCCTCCAGCGGGACACCAACTTCTTCAAGCTCCGCTATCTCAGGGCGCAGCTAAACCCTCATTTTCTTTTTAATACGTTGAACAGCATCTATTCTCTCAGTCTGCAGCGCTCCGAAAAGACCCCGGAAGTGGTGGTTAAACTGGCCGACATTATGCGCTATCTTATCTATGAATGTAATGAAGAAAAGATCCCATTGAATAAAGAAATTGACTTTATCCGCAACTACATTGATATCGAGAAGATACGCTACAAGGCAGACATCAGATTTACAGTGGAAGGCATCACGGCCGGCGTTATGATCGAACCTTTTCTTTTTATATCCTTTATCGAAAACGGCTTCAAACATGCCCTGGATAATTCCTTTACGGAGCCATTCATCTATATCACGCTCAAAGTGGAAGAAGGACAGATCGTCCTGAATGTCATCAACAGCACCAATGCCGACCTGGAAACCCAGGCCAAAAGGCGGATGGCGGGGAAAGGTCTTGCCAACAGCAAGAGTATCCTCGAATTGTTGTACCCGGATGCCTATGAGCTGGACATCATCCAGACTGAGAAAGAAGAGAACAGGAACAGCGATCTTCGGCTCCGCCATGCCCGCGAACGCCTGGAAAGCCTCTATCCCGACGCTTTTACCCTCGACGTTATATTAAGCAAAGGCGCTTTCACCGTATCTTTGATCCTGAAAACCGCAGCCGCTTGATAAAATGCATCATAGTGGAGGATGAAACCCTGGCCCAGGATGTCATCAAAAGTCATTTGGCGCAAATGGGCCGATGGGAACTGGTGGGCGTGTACCGGAATGCCCTCGAAGCCACGGAAGCCCTCCGGACGCAGGAAGTGGACGTCATGTTCCTGGACATCCGTCTGCCCGGTATGAGCGGTCTTCACTTTCTCCGCAACCTCTCCGATCCTCCCTTGGTGGTGCTCACTACGGCTTATGCGGAATATGCCGTGGAAAGCTATGAGTTCAGTGTCATCGACTATCTGTTGAAACCGATCTCCTTCGAACGCTTCTCCAGAGCTGTGGACAGGATCGAGGACGGACGGCTCTTTTCCCTGACAAGTAAAGAACAGGAGAAGGTACATGAGGATCATATCTTTGTCAAATCCAACAGCAAATTCTTTAAGGTCAATTTCTCCGAGATCATTTATGTAGAAGGCATGAAGGATTACGTAAAGATCCATACGCCGGAATACGCCCTGGTGACCCATCAGACCATGAACGAACTGGAAAAGACCCTTCCTGCCCGCGGGTTTATCCGGGTACATAAATCCTACATCGTCGCCATCGCCCATATCCGGTCTATCTACGGCAACTCCATCGAATTGGGGAAACTCACCATCCCCATCGGCATCAATTATAAAGAGTCGGTCATGGCGCTGGTGGGACGTCGATCAGGGTGACGGCACTAATGCTTTAAATACCGCTCAAGGTACTGGAAGCTCACCGTGGATATCAACAAATGACTCTGCCAGTTATACGCCGCTCCATGCGCCCCCGGCGGATATATCCGTAGGTCCACGTCCTTACCCGCATTGGTAAGCGCCGTCAGCAGCTGCATGGTATGCGCAGGGTGCACGTTGTCATCGCTCATGGAATGGATCAGCAGCAGATGGTCCTTTAATCCCGACGCATGAGTCATATCCGAGCTGTTCTTATACCCTGCCTCATTCTCCGGTAGCGTCCCCATATAACGTTCCGTATACACATCGTCATACAGCCGCCAGTCCGTCACAGGGGAATTGGCGATACCTACCTTGAAGACGCCGGGATGGGTCAGCAAGGTATAGGTAGTGCTGTAGCCACCATAGCTTGTCCCCATGATAGCCATATTGCTGCCGTCCACATACGGTAGCGTGGAGAGATAATGCGCCGTCTCCGCAAAGTCATTGCTCTCCCATTTACCCAGTTGCCCATACACTATTTTCAAGAACTGGCTGCCATAATTGGCAATCCCCCTGTTATTCACATCTACGATGATATAACCATTCTGCGCCAGCCACTGGTGCATGCCATTATAGGCCCACCGGTTAAATACGCCATGGGATTCCGGCCCCCCGTAGATCGCCAGCACAACAGGATATTTTTTTGTAGGGTCAAAGTTAAAAGGCTTGATCATGCTGCCATCCAGCCCTACTCCATCCGAGGTCTTAAAATGGAAAAGTTCGGAGGGGGCATATTCATGCGACTTTACAAAATCGCTCGTAGCCTGGTTGTCCTGCAACAGCCGGAGCAACCGCCCTTTTGAATCATACAAACCCACTCGCACCGGTGTTCCGATATTGCTGTATTCATCAATGTACCAGGCTGTATTCGTAGACATGTCGATGTTATGAAAACCCTCTACGCCCGTGAGCTTTTTCTTTCCCGTTCCATCATATTTGATCGTGTACAGCTGTTGTTCGAGAGGAGAGGCTTCCGCGGAGAGATAAAAGATGGACTTTGTATCCGGGTTGATCCCCGTTACCTTTATCATGTCCCAATTGCCGCTGGTCACCTGGTTGATCATCTGTCCGTCATATCCATAATGATAGATATGGTAATAACCGCTCCGGTCCGACACCCAGAAAAAATCCTTCGTCTTTTCCGGGAAATAAATCATGTCGCCCACATTGGTATAGAAATTAAAGATCGCCACCCATGTATCGTTCTTCTCCTGCAGCACCAGCCGGCGGGCGCCCGTCTTCACGTTGAAGAAATAGAGCTTCATATGGTTCTGCGCCCGGTTGAGCGTCATCATCGCCAGTTCGTCGGGGTTGCTGGTCCAATAGATGCGGGGGATATAGAAATCTCCCGTGTCGGCTGGCTCCAGCCATAATTTTTCACCGGATTGTACATCCACTACCCCGATCCTTACTTTGGGATTGCTGTCACCAGGCTGCGGTATGGGGATAGTCACCTGGTCAGGGTGAAAGCCTTCATAGTTCGTCATATGGAAGATGGGCACCGGACGTTCGTCAAACTGCCAGAAAGCGATATACCTGCTGTCCCTGCTCCAGTTCCAGGCCTGCGCCTGGCCAAACTCTTCCTCGTATACCCAATCGTAGTGACCATTAAAAACCCCATTCTCGCTGGTACTGTCGGCCGTGAGCTGTTGTTCCCTTCCTTTGGAGAAATCGTAAACATACATGTTGCCGCCCCTTTCAATACCCACCATCCGGCCATTGGGGGAAAGCTCGGCCGATCTCGCGTCGGACGCAGCCTGCTGCAGTTGACGCGAGTCCACATCATAGATATAATAGTCGGATATGGCGCTGCGGCGATAAAGATGCCGGGTATTGGTCTTAAACACCAGGTGCTTACTGTCACGGCTCCACTGAAAAGACTGGTAATTGAATTCCTTATCTGTTCCCGGGAAGCGCATACCGCCGTTGGAGTAAACAGTCTTTTCCTGCAACGTCTTAGGATCCAGGACATGGATCTCGCTGCCCTCGATAAATGAGTACTGGTTGCCTTCCTGTATCCAGTTCAGACTCGCAGGACCCGATCTCCCTCTCAGCAGCGCAGAGGATTGCAAGGCTTCCGAAATGTTCCCATATTGCTTTTTGTCTTGCGCTTGAAGACCGCGCATACCAACCAACAGGAGGGAAAGACTCACAAAAAACACACGGGGTGTTTGGGTATATTTCATTGTCATACTTATTTTTTGGGAGGAAGGCTAAAAGCCACTGCATCGTGTTCAAAATGTCCTTTATGACTGCCGTCACAGAACGGCTTGTTCTTTGAAAGACCACAGCGGCATATGGAGATGATCTCTCTCCCGCCAAGGTCATAAAGAGCGCCTGTTTTATCTGCTATTTCAAAATCACCTTCTACTTTTAATGATCCGTTGCTGTTGACCGTAATCTTTGTTTTTGACATTGTCTGTTTAATTTGTGTGAGCTTCCGGTTCATCCGGGCCGGCAAAATAGTATTTTTTTTCGGACAGACGGGTTGGATTGTTTATGAGCGGCGGACGTTATCTTGTCCGGCAGATAAGATTATTATATTTTAGATGATCAAACTTTATAATGAAACGAAAAGACTTTCTTTCAATGGCCGGCATGGGCATGGGCGGTGTATTGCTGGGCAGGGTGCCGGTGCTGGGTGCAACCTCACGCCCACGTATGGAGACTCCATGGCTGGATACAGGGATCAAGCGGCAGCTGGCGGATGTAGCCCTGAATGCGGCCCGGTCAAAAGGGGCTACCTATGCCGACGTACGCATTGGTCGTTATCTCAACCAATTCATCATCACCAGGGAAGATAAAGTATTGAATATAGTGGACACGGAATCATATGGTATGGGTATCCGTGTGATCGCAAATGGCTCCTGGGGATTCGCCGCCACCGACAAACTGGACAAAGACAATATCGCCCGGTCGGCCGAGATGGCAGTATCCATCGCAAAGGAGAACGCCCGTCTGCAATCGCAGCCCGTCCAGCTGGCGCCGCAAAAAGGATACGGAGAGGTCAGTTGGAAAACCCCTATCATAAAGAATGGCTTTGACATTCCCATCAAGGAAAAAGCAGAAATGCTGCTGGCTGTCAATGACGCAGCAATGAAGGCCGGCGCCAGTTTCATCGACACGGCCCTTTTCCTGGTGAACGAACAGAAGTACTTCGCTTCCACGGACGGATCATACATCGATCAGGACATCCACCGCATATGGCCTACTTTCACCGTCACAAAAATAGACAGTAAGACCGGCAAGTTCGAGACAAGGGATTCCCTGGGCTCACCCATGGGAACAGGTTACGAATATCTGACACCCGATGACAGTCGGAAGATCAGGACCGTAACCACCTTATACAGGGACAGGTACGACATGCTGGAAGACGCCAGGCTGGCTGCCGTACAAGCAGGAGAAAAGCTGGCTGCCAAGTCTGTAGAGCCAGGTAAGTACGACCTGGTGCTGGACCCCAGCAATCTGTACCTTACTATCCATGAATCAGCAGGCCATCCTTCTGAACTGGACAGGGTCCTGGGATATGAGGCCAATTTTGCAGGCACCAGCTTTTTGACCCTTGATAAATGGAAGACAAAAAAGTTTAACTATGGCAGCAAACTGGTCAATATTGTCGCCGACAGGACCCAGCCCGGCTCCCTGGGCGCCGTAGGTTATGACGATGAAGGCGTCGGATGTAAGGAGTGGGATATCATAAAAGACGGCGTCCTGGTGAACTACCAGGCCATACGCGACCAGGCCCATATCATCGGGCTCAACGAGTCCCAGGGATGCTGCTATTCACAAAGCTGGCAGGACGTACAGTTCCAGCGCATGGCCAATATCTCCCTTCGCCCCGGCCCAACACCACTTACACCCAACGAACTGATAAAAAATGTAGAAAAAGGTATCTATATCGTGGGCGCCGGCTCCTACTCCATCGACCAGCAGCGCTATAATTTCCAATTCAGCGGCCAGTTGTTCTATGAGATCAGGAACGGTAAGATCGCAGGCATGTTAAAGGACGTGGCCTACCAGGCAAATACCCAGGAATTCTGGAATTCCTGCGCCGCTGTTTGCGATCAGCGCGACTATCGCCTGGGAGGTACATTCTTTGACGGCAAGGGACAACCACCGCAAAGCAATGCCGTATCCCATGGTTCTGCCACAGCCAGATTCAATGGCATCAACGTAATCAATACAGCTAGAAAGATCTAAATTTTTAACATGGCACTTTTAACTCAGGACGAGGCCCGTACGTTACTGCAAAAGGTCCTCAGCTTTTCAAAAGCCGATGAATGCCAGGTATCTCTAAATGGTACGATAGGAGGTAATATACGCTATGCGCTCAATTCCGTGTCCACCAGCGGCTCGCTCAACCAAATGAGCTTGGGCATCAGCTCCGTATACGGCAAACGGTTAGGTACCACTACCATCAATGAATATGATGACGCTTCCCTGGAAAAAGCGGTGCGCCGCTCGGAGAACCTGGCCCGGTTGGCGCCGGAGAACCCCGAGTTCATGCCGTTCTTAGGACCGCAGGATTATGATACACCCGCCAGGACATATGTGGCCCAGACCGCGGCGATCGATTCAAAATTGCGCGCCGACCTGGTCCAGCAGAGCCTGCAGGTATCCAGGGACAATAAGCTGGCCGCCGCGGGTTTCCTCGAGAACAGCGCTAATTTTTACGCCCTGATGAATTCCCACGGCCTCTTTGCCTATACCACCAGCACAGCCGTAAACTTCTCCGTCACGCTGCGCACGGAAGATGGCGCCGGCTCCGGCTATGCGGCCAGGGGCTATAACGATATTTCCAAACTGGATGTGCTGGCCGCCTCAAAAACGGCGGCCTGGAAGGCCGCCAGGTCCAAAGGCGCCAAAGCGCTGGAACCAGGTAAATACACCGTGATCCTGGAGCCCGCTGCAGGCATTGTTTTGATGGAAAATCTCTATGGCAACCTGGATGCTCGCAACGCCGATGAGGGACGCAGCTTTTTAAGCTTGCCGGGAGGGAAAACAAGACTGGGAGAAAAACTGGTGGATGAAAGGATCAATATCTACTCAGATCCGCATAATGAAGATCTCCCCACTTACTATTATAACTTTGACGGTCAGCCGCAAAAGAAAACGAGCTGGATAGAGAAGGGGGTGATAAAAAACCTTTTCTATTCGCGCTATTGGGCAAAACAAAAAGGAGTGCCCCCCGTGCCGCAGCCGGACGGCATCATTATGGACGGCGGCACAGCCGGCATAGAAGACCTGGTAAAAAGCACCGAAAAAGGGATCCTCGTCACCCGTCTTTGGTATATCAGGTCCGTTGATCCCCAGACTTTATTATATACAGGGCTCACCCGTGACGGTACATTCTATATTGAAAATGGAGAGATCAAATTCCCGGTCAAGAATTTCCGCTTTAATGAAAGCCCGGTCATCATGCTGAACAACCTGGAAACACTGGGTAAACCCGAGCGTACCATCAGCGGAGAGACGGGAAGTTTGGCGTTGATACCGCCGATGAAGATACGAGACTTCACTTTTACATCTCTTTCAGATGCGGTTTAGTCTGATACTGGTTGTCTTGCTGTGCCTGGCAACCATTGCGACCGCCCAGCAGGATACCCTGATCATTCATTTCGACTTCAATCGGACCTTTATCCGGCCGGCAGACACCGTACATCTGGATAGTCTCACAAAAACGACGGGAATTGCGTCTGTTACACTCGCCGGTCACACCGATCACACCGGTAGCGATCGCTACAACAACAAACTGTCGCTGTTGAGGGCAGAGACAACCCGCCTGTACCTCCTGTCAAAAGGCCTGCCCGACAGCCTGTTCAAAAGCATCGAAGGCTATGGTAGCCGCAGACCATACGATCCCGCAGACCCCGCCTCCAACAGACGGGTGGAGATCATTGTCATCCACAATAGCCCGCCCCCACAGCCCCCTTCTCCACCACCACCGCCCATCATACCCGTATCACCCCCTTCCGGTCTTCAGGAGGCTTTTAGCGACACTGCCCGCCTGACAGGAAAAAACATCATTCTGCGCAATGTCAATTTCTATGGAAACCGCCATACCCCCCTCCCGGAAGCTTACCTGGAGCTACAACAACTACTCACTGTCATGCGACAACATCCTGGGCTGATCATCCAGATACAGGGTTATGTATGCTGTATGCGGGATGGTATTGACGGCCGGGACGCAGACAATCCCTCCGAACCGCTGTCCGTCCAACGCGCCAAATTCGTGTATGACTTTTTGATAGAAGGCGGTATCGCCAGATCCCGTATAAGTTATAAAGGTTTTGGGGCAAGTAATAAGATATATCCTTTGGAGAGGGATGAGGATGAAAGGGAGGCTAATAGAAGAGTGGAGATAAAGGTTATTAGCTTTTAAGACTCTTCCGGCAGCAAGCTGCCGGGGTCTGATTAGACGCTAAACTATTGAGAACTTCGTCGGAGCTGCTTCGACACGCTCCTCCTCGTTCGTAACCTTCGCTTCACTCGGTTACGGGCGCCCTCGCTGTGCTCGGGCTGCTGTGCTCGGGCAACGAAAAAACCCCCAAGGATTAGTCAGGGGCTTTTCAGAGAAATTGGAATTTTAATGCTTTCTTCGAACACGAGTACGAAAGCTGGTTTTTCGGATTGTTGGATATTCGGTTACTTCATCGGTATTGGATAGAGCAAATCTAGTACAGACCTGATTGTTAAAAAAGAGCAAAGTCCCTCGATTTTTATCGTAGATCTACGATACCAAACCCGTCACATTTTCTCCATGTTTTGTCACATTTGCACCCACAGGGGTCTGGAATGTCCTAATCTTGTAAAAAACATCGGATAATGACAACCCAATCCCTGGAATCCTCCCCCGCCCGGCTCCGTTGGAGAGAGCATGAGCTGATACTGGCGACGGTCATCTGCGTACTGACCGTGGCCGGCAATATCTGGAAAGTACTGGACAACTCATGGACTTCACTAAACAAGGAATATGGCGACCCTTTCTATAACAACGATGTCCCGTTCAACTACGCCACGAACATCCTGCTGCCCAATATTTCCGTTGCTATCCTCCTCTATCTCTCCTTCCTGGTAATGAATTTTTCGATCCTTCCCCGCCTGCTGCAGACGGACGCGCCAGTGAAAGGTTCCTTTACTTTTCATTTTGCCCGGTCAGGGAGCATCGAGATGAAAGGGGATGCGGGGAGGGTACTGAAGCGCACCATTGGGGGCATCATTTATACGCTTCTTCTTATGGTCATACTGGGCGCCGGATGGGGCCTGGCCATCTTCTACAGGAACAGGTACGTCTATTCCATCCCCGGCAATGAGATGGACCCCCGGCAGGTGATCATAGCCGGAGGGCTGAAAAAGGCCTTCTGGGCCATTCTGGTCTATCTGCTATACGCCTCGATCCGCGAGGCGGCCATCAGCAAGCTTACACAATCCTCCCAATGGAAAGCCTTCCGGGTAAGACTGGCCAACCAGGTCAGCGGATATTTTGTAGTTTATTGCGCCATCATTTATTATTTCTTCTGCTTTGATATCATCGACGATAAAGCCTATGCGCTGTTCATTTGGATCCCCCCTGCTGTATTTATTTACCTGACGCATATTTTCTGGCTGTTCCCTTTCAAAGGAAACCGGTCTATCTTCAAAGGCCCTGTCTTCCGGCGCCTGCTCTTGTCCACGCTGCTATGGCTCATCCCGTTCTCTATCGTCTTTTGCCTCGCCGTCGAAGAATCCAAGATCTTTATGCCCACCCTCCTCGGCGCCTGGTTGTTTGCCCTGCTGCTGGTCACGCCCCTCTCCTGGTTTATTTACCGGTGGCGCAAGGACAGCATCCTTCGCTTCCGGGGCCTGGAGATCGCCCTGGATAAGTCCGAGGCCGACCTGCAATTCCTCCGCAGCCAGATCAACCCGCACTTCCTTTTCAATTCCTTGAATACCCTCTATGGAACAGCCCTCCAGGAAAACGCCTTCCGGGCGGCGGAAGGTATCCAGAAACTGGGGGACATGATGCGCTTTATGCTCCATGAGAACCACCAGGAAAAGATCCCCATGTACAAGGAAATAGAATATCTAAAAAATTACATAGACCTGCAGAAGCTACGAACACAATCCTCTCCCGACATCCTCATCGAATCAGATATCGACGGTTCCGGCTGCGACCATATGATCGCCCCCATGCTGCTGATCCCCTTCGTGGAAAACGCCTTCAAACACGGCATCAGCCTGCAGGAAAGATCATGGGTAAATATCCGGCTTCATTGCGACGCAAAAGGCATCCTGTTCGAAGTGAGGAATAGCGTCCATATCCGCAAGGATAACGACCCGGAAAAAGACAAGTCGGGGGTAGGCATGAAGAACGTTGTAAACCGTCTGCGGCTCATATATCCCGGCAAACACGATTTCTTTGTAAACGGGAACGATAAGGAATTCTTTATCCAGCTGTTGATCGAGCCGGGAAAGATTACGACATTTGAAAAAACTACCGCATAGATATGTTAAAGGCAGTAGCTATCGATGACGAACCCATGGCGCTGGAAGTGATAAAAAGCCTGTCGGTAAAGATCCCCTTCCTCCAATTGCAGGCATGCTTTACAAACGCCTTCGAAGCGATGGGCTATCTGAAAAAAGACGATACCGACCTTATTTTTTTGGATATAAAAATGCCCGACATTTCAGGTATGGACCTGATGCGCAGTCTTTCCCACCCGCCCATGGTGATCTTTACCACGGCCTACAGCGAACATGCGGTCCAAAGCTTCGAGCTGGACGCCATCGACTACCTGCTAAAACCTTTTTCACCAGCCCGCTTTCTAAAAGCCTGCCACAAAGCGCATGAGCTGTATACGCTAAAACAGCAGCATACCGGCGGTCATCCTGCTCCGGACCATATTTTTATAAAGAGCGGCTACGGCCAGATACGCATAGACCTGGGAGATATCCTGTATGTGCAAAGCACGGGGAATTATATGCAGTTCGTCCTGCCGGACGAAAAGATCCTCTCCCGTCTCACCATGAGCGAGGTGGAAGAGCTGCTGCCGGCAGGTTCCTTTGTTCGTATCCACCGCAGCTATCTGGTGGCAAGGAGCAAGGTCAGCCGCATCGAGAGAGGGTCTGTATGGATAAAGGATAAAGAGCTGCCTATAGGAGCAGGCTATGCCCACGAGATCGAAAAGATCGTCGGCAGAGCTTAACCCTCTTTTACCTCTATTTTATCCTGATATACCAATATAGTACCAGAGCGGCCCGCGGCCAACATCTTCTGATACACTTTATTCACCACACATTTATTCAAAAAACGGGACAGATACTCTACAGTGCTGATATGAGTGGGGTTGATATGATTCCCACGTTCGTCTACTAATTTAATCTGGATATTCATTGTTGTTCTCTTTTTTTATTTTTCATGTATAATGATCTCGGCGCGACGATTCAGCCAGGCCTGGTTGGGGTCCTTGTTGTTCGCCACAGGATCATCGCTGCCATAAGCCTTGGCCTTCATATAGTCGGAAGGAACGCCCCTGCTATTCATATATTCCAATACCATTTTGGCCCTTCTTCTGGACAGGAAGTTGTTGTACTGATTGGTGCCCACATCATCCGTGTAGCCCTTGATCTCAAGAGAAAGACCAGGTTTACGCCGCAGGTGCTCTATCACCTTGTCGATGGTGGAAAATGCCTTGGAGTTCAATCCATACTCGTTGAACTCGAAATAGACTACGAACCGTACCACCGGCATGCCGTTGATCGTATCCACTTTGTAATCCCCTTCGGTGAAGTCGTCTTCCAGATTGAAATCATCGTACAGCCCTCCCTTATGCCGTCCACCGGAACGCCGGCGTCCACCGCTGCCATCCGACCCGTCATATCCATCTCTTCCCCTCCTGCCTTCAGCACCGTCGTCACCATCCAGCCCATGAGCCTTCTTGACGGAGTCCATATTGATGGTAATATAGTTATTGATCACGATACCGCCGTTATTTTTAGCCGTAGTATCCTTCTTCTTATCGTCGTCCTTCCCACGCCTGTTGTATGGCGAATTATCCTCTTTTTCCTGTTGTTTCTGCTTTTTGTTCTTGATAGGTAGATACACACCCACGGAATACATCGTGCTATTGGAAATGTTTTTACTCACCGCATATCCGTAGGTCAGTTGTCCCAGCACCATGATCTTTTTTGAATTGAACTTAGCCCCAATGCCCACAGGAGCGCTGACAAAGGAAGCTTCATTGATAATATCGTTGATACCGACGGTTATATATGGCTGCAGTCTGTACGACGGCCCCAGTAGATGATAGTAAATTGACGCATTCAACAGATTATAGGTCTTGGACTTCGTCTGGCTGATCAATACATTGTCATTGGTGACATGTCCGAAAGAAAGCCCCAGATCAGCGCTTATTGACAGACGGTTTGTTAAATTCTTATAGGCGCTGGCGGCAAAAGAACCGTTGCCCCTCTTCTGAAAGGGCAAAGTATTGGCATCGCTGAGATAACCCTTCCTGTTCTTTTCCAGGAACCCAAAATCCTGGAACTGCCCCTTCAGCAAAGGCGAGATAAACCAGCGGGTATCCAACTGTCTGACAGAACTTTCTTTCTCCGTGGAATCCGGGGCCGGCAGAGAGGCGTTGTCCTTTGCCACAGAATCCTGTGCAGGCTTGTCCATCTCTTTTGGCGTCACCTGGGCGGTGCCCGTAGTATCATTGTTTTTAACCCAATCGCTGGCCGGCACGGTAGTATCCTTTACAGTGCTGCTGGTATCCTTTACAGTACCACTGGTGTCCTTTGCCGGGGCCGGGATGTCCTGCCGGACCGTATCCGTGGATTGCCTGGTACTATCCTGCGCCCGCAGCTTTCCAAAGGTCAGCAGGAGGCCGGCTGTTAAGAAAATAATTACCTTGTTCATGGGTTAGTATTTATACCTTGTTCTTTGTTATCTAAAAATCTATTCTAAGCGCCAGCTCCAAACCATTACGAGTAATGCCCGCGGCGCTGATGGTCGATATATTGATGTCATACAATATCCCGATGACCAGCTTCTGATATCTCAATTCCAGATCAGGGACCAGCGCGTCGTCATAGCGATAGCCCAAACCCAATCCTACAGCCGCTCCGCCGGTGACCCCGGGGATTGATTTAGTGTAAGAAAAATTGTAAAAATGACGATAGGCAGGTCCTTGCCAGTTCATCGACATAAAGAAAGCCACCTCATCATCCGTCTTTGTCACATACCGGTAGCCCCCCTGTACCCCAAAGTTGGTCTTCAGCCGGGTGGAGTCTGATTTGATCTTGTAGGAATAGGGTTTGTTCACCTGCATAGCCGAAACACCCAGGTACCATTTATCATAACGGGAATTGCTAAACACCGATACCCCGGCGTTGAGGTTGAAATGACCGTAAGACCATCCGCTGGCCAGAAGGTCGCTGCTGGGTGCGCCTTCGATTGGACCATAGTTGTCGTACTGGTCGCCAAAGGCATTGGGAACTCCGTTTACATTAAAATTGCTTTGGTAGTAGGCGCCCTGAAAACCTGCGGCTAAATATGTTTCCTTGCTGTTGATAGGCACTGCATAGGAAAGCCCTAGCATGCCGAGGGTATTGTTCAAAATGCCCGCATTGGATTTGTCAGAGGCGGCGCCTGCACTCAGGCTGAAGTAAGCCGCGTTGGCCTTGCTCCTGGCTTCCTTGGACATCAGGGGCATATCAAAAAGGGCGGCTACGCTGTTGTAGGCTATCTGGCCGCCATATTGGACATTGCGATAATTGAGTTTAAGGCTGTTCTGCTTGTCGGTTTTGAGGGATTGGTTATACCAGATTGCCATATCCTGCACACGCGAGAAGTTGATCTCCTGTCCGCGGACAAGACCCGCGAATAGCAAAAGAGACAGTATGATATAAGTCTTCCTCATCTGGATATTGGATTTACTATATTTTATATTAGAACGCAGCGGGTGAATTACTTCACCAGCGACGTCATACCCTTCGCCACGATCTTCTTACCGTTGATATCTATCCCTTCCGCGATCCACAAATACGTCTCCACAGGCTGCGGAACCCCCTTAAACCTTCCATCCCACCCATAGTTCGGGTCCTGCGTCGTAAAGATCAGGTTGCCCCAGCGGTTGTAGACGTTAAAGTAATGGAAGGTGGATATCCCCACCAGGATGGGCTTCAGCACGTCGTTCATACCATCCCCATTGGGTGTGAACACCTTCGGTACGTAGATATTGATCGCCGCAAACCTCACTCTTGCCGGACTGCCGAACGTAATGGCCTTATCGACCCCGCTTACGTTGACGGTAGCCGTTATCAGCGCAAATCCCGGCTTGGTACTGGTAAGCTCGATAGAGACGTCCCCATTCATATCCGTCTTCCAGGGCCCGGGCGTAATGATCTGGGCAGTGCCGCTGTCGATGGTGAACTTTACCTCCTGCATAGGCAGCGGATCACCGTTCTGATCCACGACATGCGCTTTTACGACAGTGGTGGATTGCCCGTCCGCAAGGGCTTCATACACGATGACTATCAGCCGGGTGGCGGAATTAGTCACATCCGGTATATTGGTAAACGTGATCTCCTTGTAGCTGCCGTCTATCAGAGCCGTAGGATTGCCATTGTAAATAATGGATGCATCGATCCATACTGTTCCGGCCACAGTGTTGGTGATCCTCATGTAGGCATTGCCGTTGGCATCGGTCTTCACCTGTACCGTCCCTATCAGCTGTGCGGTGGCCGTGGATGTCCCGCCGGCCCGTATGGAGAAGGTTACCGTGGTATCCGCCACAGGGTTGCCGTTTTTGTCGGTGATATGGGCCAGCACGCTATCCATGCTCGTACCGTCGGCAGGAGCAAAATCCCTTACGATGGACAACATCGTGCCGTTGGGCACGCCCGGCGCAGTCGGCACAGCGCCCCCCGAGATAAATTTTACAATGGCCGGGCTGCCATTGGTGATGGTAGGTCCGCTATGGAACTTGGCGCCCAGTTGGACCGCACCGACCTTGGTATTGGTGATGGTCAGGAATACATCCCCGTTCCCATCCGTCATCACAGGATTGGGACCGCCGATCATGGTCAGCACTGCCGTAGCCTCAGGCCCCCCTGAAGGAATGATAAAAAAGTCAAGGTCCACCAGCGCATTTTTGGCCGGGGCCCCTGCGAGATTCACCAGGTGCGCATGTATCTTGGTGATGCTTGTGCCATCCGCCGTTGCCTGGCCGATGTCCACGATCAGTATGTTTTGCGGGCTGGACGGATCCGGCGTGTTATCCACGAACTTTACAGGCGCCGGACTGCCGAACGTAATGGTCTTGCCATCGACCGTGGCGCCCAATTGCACTGTACCTACTTTTGTATTGGTGATAGTCAGATAAAGATCGCCGTTGGCATCAGGCGTCAACCCATTGCCCCCACCCACCAGCACGGCAGTAGCATCCGCCGCGCCGCTGGGGATAATAAAAAAGCTGATGTCCACCGGGACATTGACCAGGTTGCCATTCTTATCTACCAGGTGCGCATGTATCTTGGTGATGCTGGAGCCATCCGCCGTCGCAATAGGTATATCCACCACCAGTTTTGTTTCAGACTTTGTCACATCCGGCACATCCGACACAAATTTCACAGGCGCCGGACTGCCATTGGTAATGGTGGAAGTAACACCGTTCACCGTGACCTTGGCCCCTAATTGCACAATGCCGGTCTTTGTATTGGTAATGGTCAGACTTATATCTCCGTTCACCGGCGTCACCGATGTACCACCGCCGGACAACTGGGCAGTAGCATCAGCCGGTCCGCTGGGTATCACAAAAAAGCTGATATCCACAGGCATAGTGACAACATTGCCGTTCTTGTCCACCAGGTGGGCATGGATCTTCGTCGGAGTGGCCCCATCAGCCGGCGCCTGTGGTACATCCACCACCAGCCTGGTTTCCGGCCTCGTAACATCAGGCGGTCCCGCAACAAATTGCACAGACGCAGGGCTGCCATAGATAATGGTCTGACCATTGACCGTGGCGCCCAACAGCACCGTACCCGAAGTAATGTCCGTAATATCGAGATATATGTCCCCGTTGGCATCTGTCTTGGTTGCAACCGTTGACAATACCGCATTGGCATCCGCCGCGCCGCTGGGGATAACAAAGAAACTGATGGTTACAGAAGTGTTGACCAGGATATTGCCCGTCTTGTCCACGATATGAGCATGGATCGTGGTTTTATCCATCCCGTCCGCAGTGGCCGTCCCCTTGTCTACCACCAGCTTTGTTTCCGGGTTGTTGACGTTGGGCGGCCCGACTATAAAGTTTACGGTAGTAGTGGCATTATTGATCAGATAAGGAGGCGTACCGGTATTGACGTAGAACTTGAGATCGACCGTGCCCGCCACCGTATTTTGCACCGGAAAGATCACAACCCCCGAGGCGTCGGTAGAACCAGGGATCGTAGCAGTCCCTGATCCTAATTTCATGCTGATGGATAAAGATGGCACCGGAAGGCCTGTTACATTATCGATCACCTTGATCCGGACAAGATCAGAATGAACACCGTCCGCGATCTGATTATCCTGGGTCACCGTAATAATGAATGAACAAGAACCCGGCGTAGAACATTGCCCTGCCGCACCGGCCGGAACGCCTACTATAAAAAGAAGCCCAATGACCAGCGCTGAAAGTACCTTCCGGCGGCGGCCTGAGTTTCCGAATAAAGTCGTCAAGATGTTTTGTACAGTCGGTTTCATGGGGGCAGTCATACGATACGGGTTTGTTACAAAATGCCTAATGGTTCTATGCCGTAATATGCTTCCAGGGGGAATAAGACGAACAAATAATAAAATGACCGTGCTTGCCGGAAGACATCACAGAATAACTGATCAGGAATAAAAAAGGGGAGGAACGCAACGTGGCTGCCCGGAGAAGTTTACAGGTGTTTTGGGTTGGGGTTTCATAAAAATTGGTTTTTAACGATTGGATTTTGAGATTAACTTAAAGAAAAATTTGCTAATATAAAAGGGATTAAGGCATATTTTATTGCGTAAACCCTTAGATATATTTAATCCTAATACGAATTTTTATTTTACTCCATATATAACCCCGGTATTATCAATCCATTATTTCTTAACCTTGCGTTTCGATTTTTGATTTAAAACAAATCGCAGTGAGAAAAAATTTAACGTAAGAAAAAGTAATGAGAGCAGGATCATATCCGGCCTGTCCTTATCTAATAAAGTACCTCCTCCCAGCCGGAGGATAAATAATAAAAGATAACCCGCCAGCACTGCCGCAAACAATGTCGCCACCGGCAGCAACAGCAGCATCCCCCAATTCCTGGAGCGCAGCAAAAGGCCCTGGAAAATAAAGAACAGATAGCCGCAGATCAACAGGAACTTCAGGTAATACCACCAATGTTTATACTGTGATATATAGATGGTATATAGCAGTATGAACAGACAGTATACGATGGTGAGCAAATGACTCCGGGTAAGTTTCATATAGTTGGTTGCACAAAGTACTTATATTTGCCCTTTTTGATATGCTTTTCACGGAAGCCGAATTGAATAGACTGTCCGTACATTATACGGGTAATAAACAAAATGGTCAGCCCCTGCTCCTATCCCGGGAGGAACAAGACCTGGACCCCGACAGCAGGGTCCGTCTGTCGGAAGCGCTGCTGGGACGATTTAAGGACTGTCACGAACGTTATTCCTTTTATCATACCTCCTCCCTCGACTACCACGAGGTCTATAACTTTACAAAGACCATCTTTGAAGACCCGGGGCAATTCCAGGCGCAGTCCCAAAAAATGGCTTCGCATCTATATGAGGTCTCACTCCATCCAAAAATAAAACCAGGCGAGCTGTATACGGCCTTTTTTACCAACATCCTTATCGACGATAACCCCGTAGAAGCGCTGGGTCTTTTCAAGACAGAAACCAAGTCCCTGTTTGCAGACATCGACCCCTCCGCCGAACAGCTGCATTTTCAATTAAAAGAAGGCGCGGAGATGACAAAGATCGATAAGGGTTGTCTCGTCCTCCGTCAACAACAGGACAAAGGCTATGAACTGCTGATCTTCGACTCCAATGGCAAAGGGGAAGAGGCGCAATATTGGAAGGACAAGTTCCTGGGCGTACTGATCCAACAAAATGAGTTCCTGCATACCCAGGGGTTTCTCACCATTACAAAGAACTTTGTGACACAGCAGATGCCGGATGAGTTCGAAGTTTCCAGGACGGAGCAGATAGACCTCCTCAATCGTTCCATGGATTATTTTAAGACCCATGACCAATTCAACAAGACGGAGTTCGAAACAGAAGTATTACATCATGAAGACCTGATCCAGTCATTCCGTCAGTATGACCAGCAGCACCGGGCATCCAATCCCATGGCCCCCACCGATGAATTTTATATCTCCCCCCAGGCAGTAAAAAAACAAGCCCGCGTGTTCAAAAGCGTTATCAAGCTGGATAAGAACTTTCACATCTACGTGCACGGTGATCGCGAGCTCATCGAAAAAGGATACGATGAAGTGGTGGGAAAACATTATTATAAGATCTATTTTGACCAGGAAGCCTGAGTGAGATTGCTTATCTTAGTAGGGTTATGAAAACAACGATGCTGCTGCTCCTTATCGTCGTCTGCACAGGCTGGACAAAAGCTCAGTCTCACTATCCGGACAAGACACCACCCGGCACAACACCAGCAATGTTCGCCCGCGGTCTTATCTCCGACGGGATGTCCAACAGGGATATGGCCATCTCTCCTTCCGGCGACGAGCTGCTCTATACCATACAGGCTGCCAGCGGCCAATTCAGCGTGATCCTGCAACTACGCTATGTTCACGGCGCCTGGTCCAAGCCGGCCGTAGCCCCTTTCTCCGGCCGGTACAGCGACCTAGAACCGGCCTTTTCCGCCGACGGGCAAACCCTTTATTTTGCCAGCAACAGACCTGTCCAAACAGACGGACGGACAAAAGACTATGACATCTGGGTGGTAAAAAAGACGGGCGATAGCTGGGGCTCACCGGTGAGGTTGGATACAGTCGTCAACTCTTCCAAAGATGAATTCTATCCTTCCATCGCCCGCAGCGGCAATCTCTACTTCACCCGTGAGATGGAGAATGGTAAAGGAAGGGAGGACATCGTGATCAGCGAATGGAAAGAAGGCCGATACCATACCCCGCATAGTCTTCCGGAGGCCATCAACTCGGATAAGTTCGAATTCAATGCCTTTGTCGATCCCGATGAACGATATATCCTTTTTTCCAGCTTTGGCCGGTCGGATGACCTGGGCGGCGGCGATCTCTATCTATCCTGTAAGAATGAAAAAGGCGAATGGATGCCGGCCGTGCATCTGGATTCCTCCATCAACTCCCGCGCCCTCGACTTTAGCCCCTTTATCAGTCCCGACGGAAAATATTTTTTCTTCACAAGCGAAAAAATGGAGCTTACGCCCCCGTTCGATCCCCCCCTGGACTTTGCCCGGCTGCAACAATTGCTGGAAGGTCCCGGTAATGGGCTGAACAACATTTATTGGATGGACTGGAGATCCGTATTATCAAAATATTGTCATGGGCATTGAAAATTCATGGAAAGGTAAGACCGCCGTCATCACCGGCGCAGGGCAAGGCATTGGCTTTGAGATCAGCCGGCAGCTGGCGCTGCGAGGCGTGCACATAATCCTCAACGACAACGATGAGGTCCTTGCAAAAAAAGCAGCAGCGTTCATCGGGGAAAACTGTATCCCCATAGCAGGCGACGTAGCTGACGTCCACTTTATCCGCCACCTGATGGACAAAGCCGTCACCACATTCGGGCGTCTGGACATCGCCATCGCCAATGCAGGTATCACCCTCTTCGGGGATTTTCTAACCTATACTCCTGATGCTTTCAACCGTGTGATGCAAGTAAATCTGGGAGGCAGCTTCTTCCTGGCCCAGGCCGCTGCTCTGCAAATGAAACAACAAAGCGAAGGGGGCAGCATCCTGTTCATGTCCTCCGTTACAGGGCACCAGGCCCATAAGGACCTCTCAGCCTATGGAATGAGCAAGGCGGCGCTGGAAATGCTGGCCCGCAACCTTGTCATAGAACTTTCTCCCTATCATATTACGGTGAATACCGTCGCACCGGGAGCTACCATGACGGAAAGGACCAGCGGTAATGCCGGTTATGAGAAGACATGGTCAGCCCTTACCCCGATGGGACGCCCCGCCACTACCCGTGATATCGCAGAAGCCGCGCTGTTCCTCGTCTCGCCACAAGCCCGGCATATCACCGGACAGACTCTGATCGTGGATGGGGGATGGACAGCCGTTAGCCCTAATCCTTGAGCGCGGCGTCATTTTCCTTCCTTAAAAAATCCTTGTGATTGGCCGGGCCCGACTCCCATTCGAGTATGGCTTCGTCAGGCACCGGTGTGACAGGCACTTTCCAGGACGTCGAATGTTCGTTGTATGCCAGGTTGGAAGCCGAGTTGAAACAGGAGATCAACGACCATCGGGGCCTGTCGGAAAGATTGGCTTCACTGCGATGAAGGAGATTACTGTGAAAGAACAGGACGTCACCGGGATCCAGCTCGCAATACAACAGCTCCATCGTACGCAGGGCATTTTCCACCATCGTCATATCCGCCCCCACCTGCTCGCCCGCAAAACCATGGTTGACCCGGCCTATCTTATGACTACCCCGGATCACCTGAAGACAGCCATTCTCCTTACTCGCCGGCGTCAGCGCCAACATGACGCTGATCATCTGGTCGGGGAACATGAACTGGTCTTTATACCAATATCCATAGTCCTGATGCCACTCCCAGGCCCCTCCTACCCTGGGCTCCTTCTGCATCAGCTTGGTGTGGAAATGACAGACGGGCGCATCACTGTCCATCAGTTGCCAGACAGCATCGATGACACGGCGGCTGCGGGCGAAATACCCGAATACATCATCTCCGGGCGTAAACCACAGGGAAAGCCGGGTCTTTTTACCCGTCTGATCATTCAGATCCAGTGCATTATTCTTCATGGCTTCGTCGGCCAGAGCGGCAGCATATAGCTTGTCGATCTCCTTCGCCGAACAAAAATTCTTTATTAAGATGAACCCATCCCGTTCATACTGGGAGGACTCTTCCGGAGTAAGAATATGAAATGGCATAGCTGATCGTTTTATCAATTATACATCTACAGGCTCCATCCCTGCCGGTAAGTACGCCGGACGAATTGGTTGGCCTCGTCGAAGTTGGTGATCTTCATGTTCGCTCCATCCCACAACAGCTTCATATGACGGCCCGGAAAGTCATACCCCTTGCCGTCGGCGCGCGCACGCCGGACATCATAGCTCCGGATAGCCAGATTCCCCATTAACACAGACTCGGTGAGAGGACCAGCCACTTTGAAATTGCTGCTAAGGTTCTTTTCCTTGTCACTGCCATAGCCGGCCAGACAAGCCTCTACCCAGGAATTGTAATGCCCCGACTGATCCGCTCCCGGCACCCTGGCAATAGTCTGAGGCACCTTTGTCTGTGCAGTACGGGAAGTTGGCAGCAGCTGAGGGTCCTGACCATACGTCGCACACATCATCTTCCCCTTGGTTCCAATAAAATAAGTAGCATTATCCCCGTCCCCAAATACCTCGCTCGGCCCTAATTCATCAGGACGCTCAGGCTGTATACCGCCATCCATCCAATGCAGCTTGACATCGGGTTTCCCCCCAACGCCTTTGAATTTTAAAATGATATGGGACGAGGGAGGACAGCTGTCCGGGAAATAACCGGCCTTGAACTCACCGACATAGACACTGCCCACACTGCATTCTGCCTCTGTGGGATAACCCAGCTCCAATACCTGGAAGGCCGGCGCAATGATATGACACCCCATGTCGCCCAATGCCCCCGTACCATAATCCCACCAGCCACGCCAGTTAAAAGGCACCAGGTTGTCCACATAATCCTTATAAGGGGCCGTACCCAGCCAGAGGTTCCAGTCCAACTCAGCCGGCACCGACGTCTTTCTGTCGGGCCATTGGATCCCCTGCGGCCATACAGGACGATTGGTAAAACAATAGACCTCCGTAATATCTCCCACTATCCCCGCACGGTACCAGTCGATCAATTGCCGTACCCCATCCCCCGAAGCACCCTGATTACCCATCTGAGTCACCACTTTATAGCGTGCAGCAGCCTGCGTCAGCATACGGGCTTCATAAATATCATGCGTCAGGGGCTTTTGAATATACACATGCTTGCCCAGTTGCATACTGGCCATACCGATCACCGCATGCATATGATCGGGAGTCGATATGCTGATGGCATCGATATGCTTGTGCTCCTTGTCCAGAAGCTCGCGATAATCCTTATAATATTTTGCTGAAGGGAATTTGCCCCGGATGGGCGCAGCCCGCCGGTCATCTACATCACAGAGATATGCGATATCAGTCCTCCCGCTACCGGCGATATAATTGACATCTACTTCTCCCTTTCCGCCGATGCCTATCGCTGCAATAGAAAGCTTGTCGCTGGGAGCTATAAAACCTTTGCCCAGCACATGACGGGGCACGATGTAAAAGCCGGCGGCAGCCAGCAGGCCTTTACGGATAAAATCATTTCTTTTCATAATATAGATCGTTAACAGTGTTGACAATCTAAATTATGTGAAATTCTCCACTTAATCAGCCACTTAATTCTCCATTCCGGGCAACACAATGTATTTTTTCCCCGATAAGATCATATCGACGGCAGTGATGAGCTCGTCAGGAGCAGCGTCTTTTCCCAGGAAACCCGCAGCGCCCGCCTTGAGGGCCCGCACAGCATAATTTTTCTTCGGGTATAATGTGAGGATGAGAACGGGTAATTTTGGAAGAAGCCGGCTGATCCGCTGTAAAGTGTCAAGACCTCCCCGGTCGGGCATCGGCAGGTCGGAAATAACTATGTCCCAGGACGAAGCATACAATTTTTCCGTCCACTCCTCTCCTTCCTCTATCTCTTCGATCTGGACATTAGGGTAGGCTTGGGTAAGTATTTGCCGGACGCCTTTTCTGATAATAGTGTGATCATCCGCCAGTAGAATCCTTATCATACGGTGGTATTAGGTTAAAAATGGCGCGAACCAAATCGTTTGTTTAGGGGCTACTGAGGATCCTTATCCGGGATGTTAATAGTTAGTTTGTGTAGTGATAAATAAATGTAAGGTGAATTCTTTACAATGCATAAATATACCCATAAGGGTAAACACCTATGGGCATGAAAATTGATTTTCATCAATCCCTAGTCTTTTAGGGAGGAGGTCATCTGGTCCAGGTCATGCTGAGTAAACTTTCCCGTACACCGGATATACAGTCCGCCATCCTTACCCTCCGCCAAAAAGACTACCTCCCGTAAACCATCCTTTCTATCCTTACACATCAGCCGCACCTTTTCAATACCCTTACGGACAGAAAAGAGATCCTCAAATTTTTCGTCCTGGAGCTCATGAGACAACGTCGTGCACTGACCATCCAGAAGCTGTATGTTCAACTGGGTGATCTTGCTCTTCCATCGGTCTATAGAGAAAGATGCACTGCCACACTGAGCCGAACAGGCGAATACGATCGCCATAAAAAAAGCAGACAGAAATAAACTTTTCGATCTCATATTTATTATTTATTTAGGTTTTCTTTTTGCATGCTGAAGCCCCTCCATTCCCTTGATATCCAATGAAGAAGACAGACGGGCCAGCTTGTCCAGATCTATCTCGCCCGTAAAGCTCATCAGGGTGAACCCACTTTCATCAACAGCGATCATCAACAGCTCCTGGACGATCCCTCCCGCCTCTTTTATGACAAAACGAACATTGTCCTGCTTGTCCCTGACAGTGATCAGTTCTTCGTATTCTTTCATATCTATCCTGGATAACGCCTCCTTATAGAACTGCCGGGGAGTGGTTTCCGTGCTAAGTATGCGAAGACTGCGCAGCATGGTCACCGTCTGTTTCAACTCAGCAGGAATAGTATCCCAGCTCACCTTCGACAAAAGCCTGAACATCTTCGGACTGACGGACACCATCGTAAATCTGCTGTCATCGATATACTTACCAAAAAATTTCCCGATGGCGTCATCCTGTGAAAAAGCCCCCGTTGTCATCACCAGCAGACCGGCAAGCACAGATAACTTTCGAATAGATGTTGACATAAATTTATTTTATGGGATGAAGCCCCTTATTCATTTTCTTCGACACGGTGAACAGCGCTTTTTGGACGGCAGCCAGCGCCTGCTCCGGATCATCATAGGTGTCCGTCATCACCAACCCCGGCTGCTCCACATGCACCCTCTCCGGAGCGTGCCGGAACAAGGGTTCTAATCCCAACATAAGCACGATCGCCGCCGCGGCCGCCCACCAGACCATATGATGACGGGGACGGATACTCTCCATGATCCTCCCCTCCAGTTCCGGGCTCGGCTTTATCTGCGCTTTCTCCTCAAAAAAGGAGAATAGCTCCCGGTACGACTCCCATTCCGGAGGCACACCCGGTCCGCGGAAATATTCCGCCAGTTCCTTCTCCTCCTCCACCGTTGTCTCGGCCTGCCAGTACTTTTCCAGCAACACTGTTATCCTTTCCTGTTTCGCTTTCATGAAGATGCTTCTTTAATGATGGATTTTCTTATGGCATTCCTGGCCCTGAACAAATTGATCTTCACCTGCTCCAGACTCATGTCCAATACCTCGGCTATCTCATTATAGGTAAACCCTTCTATCTCCCGCAGATGGATCACCAGTTGCTGATGCTGCGGCAGCTCATCCATGCATTTTCTGATCTGTATCATTGCCTCTTTTTCCATGATCTTTTCCTGCGGGTCTTTATCCGGACTGCTGACGTCCCGGGCTTTACTTTCCTGCACAGACCGCAGCTTTTGTTTACGCAGTCTATCCAGACAGCTGTTCCTGGCGGAGATCATACAATAAGCTTCCAGACTTTGCCATCTTCCCCATTCCTCCCTCTTCGTCCAGATCCTGATCATGGTTTCCTGTACGACATCCTCCGCCTCCTGCACATTTTGCAGCAGACGGAAGGCCAGCCTGTAAAGCTTGTCCTTCATAGGCAAAATGCGCTGTTGAAAAACTTGTAATGACATGCTCAAGGAAATGACGTATTTTTTTCAGGAATGTTACAGACCCTGTATCAAAATCGGACAATAATTGTTGAAATATTTACCTAACTATTTATTTATCATTAAATTAGAATACTGGCACAAGATTGAATCCTATAATAGCGTCAAATGAGAAATATGCTGCGAAATTATTTCACCATCGCTTTCAGAAACCTAAAAAAGCACAAGGTATTTTCCCTGGTGAATATAGTTGGACTGGCCGTGGGACTGGCGGTCTTTTGGCTAATGGCCTTATATATCGCTGACGAACTGAGTTTTGACAGATGGTCGCCCAACGCAGATCGTATTCATCGGGTAGTGCATAGCGCCGAATGGTCAGGCGGCAAATTCCGGCTGGCCCCTACCTCTGCCCCTTTTGCTCCAGCCCTGAAAAAAGATTATCCTGAAATTGAAGAGGCTGCCCGCATAGACCCCGAAGGGGGCGGGACCATCGTCTATAAAGATAAAAAGATAAAGACGGAAGATATTCTTTTTGCGGACAATGCCCTGCTGGACATCTTTCGGTTCCCCTTCCTTTCAGGCGACAGCCGCCAGGCCCTTGCCACTCCTCAATCCATTGTTCTGACCAAAAGTCTTGCGGAAAAGATCTTTGGCAATGTGGACAGCGCCCTGGGTAAGACCATCTTCTTCCAGCACGACGCCGCCGCTCAAAAAGTAACGGGCATAATGGAAGACCTACCCGCCGGATCCCATCTGCAATTCAGCGCCCTGCGTTCCATGCCCGATCTTTCAAAAGAAGGCTGGCTGAATTTCAACCTTTATACCTACGTCCTTTTGCAGCATAACGCCGATCGCCGGCAGTTGGAAACCCGGTTCCCCGGCTTCTTCCAACGCTATCTGAAACCCGTCATGAGCGACGGCGCAAGCCACTATACGATGTGGCTGCAGCCCTTGACATCCATCCACCTCCATTCCGACGTAGGCTATGACGTCAGCCACAATAACAGCGACATCCACTATATCTGGCTCTTCTCCGCCATCGCAGGTCTGATCCTTGTCATCGCCATCATTAACTATATCAATCTTGCCACGGCCCGCAGCTCCATCCGGGTAAAGGAAGTAGGCGTCCGGAAGGTCATCGGTTCCGGCAGAAAACAGCTGATTGCCCTTTTCCTGGCCGAATCCGTGCTATTTACCATCTTCGCCGCCGTCATCGCCGCAGCCCTGGCCGAAATGCTGATACCCCTGTTCAACCAGCTCTCCGGTAAGCAGTTGTCCCTATGGCAATTCGGAATGACACCTACCCTGGGGGCACTGTTGGTGTTTTCCCTGCTTACAGGCATTCTGGGAGGCATTTATCCCGCCCTCTTCCTCTCCGGCTTCCGGACCATCCCTGCCCTGAAAGGCCAGCAAGGCAGCCAGCATGCCAATATCTTATTCCGTAAATCCCTGGTGACCTTTCAATTCGTCATCACCATTGTGCTCATCGCCGGCTCGACCATTCTCTATCAGCAGCTCCGCTTTATGCACAATAAAGACCTTGGGTTCAACAAACAACAGGTCCTTACCTTTCATATACACGACCCGGCCGTACGCACCCATATTGACGACCTCAAGGCACAGCTGCTCACCAACCCGCTGATCGAAAGCGTCTCCGCGGCCAGCAACCCCATCGGCAATAACGATATTGGCTCCAATACTTTCACCTTCCAGCAGGACGACGGGGAAATGGCGGCTGCGGGCAGGATGATCCAAAACTTTTATGTCGACGCCGATTACCTGCATACGATGCAGATCAGCCTGGTAAAAGGAAGGGATTTTTCTATGGACAGACCCACAGATCGATTGGGAGCCGTACTGGTCAACGAGACGCTGGTAAAAGAGCTGGGATGGAAAGAACCGCTCGGAAAAAAAGTGAACCTGCGTGCAGGGCCGGCCGCTGTCATCGGCGTAGTAAAAGATTTTTCCATCTATAGTTTGCAGCATAAGATCGAACCGCTGCTCCTGCAACTGCCGCCCGTGTTGAAGGAAGAAGACAATTGTTATGTACGCGTCAGCCGCAGGAATACACCTGCCGCCATCAGCTTCATCCAGTCGGTCTACCGGACCTTCGATGCTGCCAGCCCTTTTGAATATCACTTTTTGGACGAGAACTTCGAAAAACAATATGCCGCCGAGGAACATGAAGGCCGCCTGTTGCTGACGTTTACCGCACTAGCCATCTTCATCGCCTGCCTGGGTCTGTTTGGCCTGGTGACTTTTGCCGTGGAACAGCGCACAAAAGAGATCGGTATCCGAAAGGTGCTGGGCGCCGGTACAATGGGTATCATTAGTCTTGTGTCAAAAGACCTCATCCGGCCGGTGATCCTGGCGATACTGATCGCTACACCCATTGCCTGGTATGTGATGCACAGGTGGTTGGAAGGATTTGCCTATAAAGTCAATATAAATATCCTGATATTCGCCGGAGCAGGTTTGCTGGCCCTGCTGATCGCTACGATCACCGTCAGTCTCCGGGCCGGACGTGCAGCACGCGTTCCGCCGGTCAGGAGCTTACGGACAGAATAACACTTTACATTATGTTAAAAAATTATTTCACCCTCGCCTTCCGCAATCTGTTACGAAACAAGACCAATAGTTTGATCAACATCGGCGGCCTGGCCGTGGGTCTTGCCTGCGTCATCTTTATTACCCTCTATGTTCAGGACGAGCTGCGTTATGACAAGGGTTTTAAAATGTCCGATCGCATCTACCAGGTCACCCTCAACGCGAATTTCGGAGGACAGGAGTTCAATACCTCCAATACCCCTCCACCCGTAAGTATCGACATGCACACGACTTTCCCCGAGGTAGAGGACTATACCCGCGTCTTCCGGATGGGTAATATTGCCATCCACAACGCTGAACCCGCGCTGGCAGGCCGCCCCTTTACGGAAAAAAATCTCTGGGCAGTGGATTCCAATTTCCTCCAGGTATTCGACTATCCTATGATAGAAGGCGACCCCGTTAGCTGTTTGAAAAAATACCACTCCATCGTCATTACAGAAACCATGGCCCGCAAATACTTCGGCGCGAGATCACCCATCGGAGGGTCCCTCGTGCTGGATACCTATGAAGCTCCCTTCGTGGTCACAGGCGTGCTGAAAGACCTGCCCTCCAACGTATCATTGCAATTCGACATGCTGATGCCGGTGAGGGATTGCCCGCCCGTACAACGTTTCAGCTGGAGCTGGGTATGGTGCCAGATGACCGCCTATGTCACGCTCACGCCACAGGCTGCAAAAGACCCATCCGCTGTCCAAAAGCTGGAAGCCAAATTCCCGACCATGGTACGGAAGGACGCAGCCCGGGCTTTTGCTCGCATCGGGCAGCCCTTTGACGAGTTCGTCAAAAAAGGAGGCAGATGGGATTTCCATCTTCAAAGACTCTCCGATGTCCATCTTCACTCTGCGGATATGGGTACTCCTTATTCTAACCTGGGAAATGTCAAATATGTCTACATTTTTTCCTTCGTCGCCCTTTTCGTGGTCCTGCTGGCCTGTATCAATTTTATGAACCTGTCCACAGCCCAGGCCGTCCGGAGAGCCAGAGAAGTTGGCATCCGCAAAGTACTGGGCTCCCTGAAGGGACAGCTGATCCGGCAGTTCCTTTCAGAAGCCTTGCTCTACACAGGTATTGCCACCCTGTTTGCCCTGCTGCTGGTATACGCACTGATGACACCCTTTAATGTGGTGGCCGGCAAGACCCTGACATTTGCGTCCATCTTTCAACACGGTATCTGGGTATTCATTCTTCTCCTCTTTATACTGACAGGCCTGCTGGCCGGCAGCTATCCCGCTTTCTATCTCACCTCCTTCCAACCCGTAGCCGTATTAAAAGGCAGTGGATTATTTGCAAAAAGCCTGAGCAATCAACTGGTGCGCAACGGCCTGGTGGTATTCCAATTCACTATCTCCATCGGCCTTATCGTCTGCACGCTGGTGGTATTCCGGCAGCTGAATTATGTCCGCAACATGGACCTGGGGTTCAAAAAAGATAATGTACTGGTCCTGCCCAACCTGGAAAAATTAATGCCGGACTATACTACAGCGCTCACAGGCAAAGAGGAAACGCTCCGGCAACAGATAGCATCAATACCCGGCGTCAACGGCGCCAGCCTCTCCACAGGTACCCTCGCCGACGATTACACAGGCTTTACAGACTTCTATGTCCCTGTAACTACGGGCGTCACAGAGCCGCTGGCAAAAGACCTGACCCTCACCTCTTTTATGGCCGACGAACATCTGGCGCCCGCCCTGCACCTGCAGATCGTAAAAGGCAGGAACTTCTCAAAAAATATCAACGACTCCGATGCCGTCATCGTCAACGAGACGACCGTAAGAACAGTCGGCTGGAAAGACCCCATCGGCAAAAGACTCACCTATCCGGGGGGCGGTAACCAAACCTTCCATGTCATCGGTGTGGTAAAGGATTTTAATCTCCGGTCTGCACGCGCGACCATCGAACCCTTTGCGTTTTTCTATCCGACATCCAAAACAAATCATACCTATTCCAACTATCTCATCGCATCCGTGGATGTCCGGCATATTCCCGAAGTGCTGCGGGAGACAGAAAAAAAATGGAAGGACTTTGCACCCGGCATCCCATTCGAATATTCCTTCCTCGATAAGAACTATGAAGCCCTGTACCGCAGCGAACAGCGTATGGGCAATGTCTTCTCTATCTTCACCACCCTATCCATACTGGTGGCCTGTCTGGGTCTTTTCGGACTTTCCGTCTATATGGCCGAGCGGAGACTCAAAGAGATCGGCATCCGCAAGATCCTGGGCGCATCGGTACAAACCTTGGTACGGCTGCTGTCCGGGGACTTTCTAAAACTCGTGCTGCTTTCGGCTGTCATCGCATTCCCCCTGGCCTGGTGGGCAATGAATAAATGGTTGGAAGATTTCCCCTATCGCACCGTCATCGATGCAAGCATATTCCTGCTGGCAGGCTTGCTGGCTACAGGCATTGCTCTTTTCACCGTCAGTTTCCAGGCTATCCGGGCGGCAACCATGAACCCTTCAAAGATCCTTAAAACGGAATAAAAACCTATCGCCTCCTGACAAAATAAACGATCACCCCGATGAGGATCAGACATACCCAAATCTTTGTCCGATCACTCAACCCCAATCCCTGGGAACCACCCCCCGACGGGCTACGCCCCCCCGTGTTATACGTCAGCACATATCCCAGATCGTCCTTCATCCTCTCATAGTCATCCAGATAGGCCGCTGCTTCCGGCACAGACACATGATCTTTCAGCGTCTCATAGTTATAGACAATGTTCACCACCCTTTCTGTCGCATTGACGGTAGAAGTGTATACAAAGGCCGGCGACCGGATCTCCTTCGGCATTTTATCAAAATTCCAATCCTCGGGTACGCGGATCTCGATCTCTTCCCTGTAACGGGCAGGATAGGTCAGTTCCAGAGGCATCGTCCGCACACGTTCCTTGGGTTTTTCCAACACACTATAGATCAGAAGGGCCTCGAAGGACGCCTTCTTCGCCCCTTTCTCCTGCTCCCAGATATTGTCGATAGTATAATATTCATGTGTCGTGATCTTCCCGGTGGAGTCATCATCTTCTATCCGCAGGCTATCCGCCGCCTTCATTCCTTCATAATAGTTATTATAGAAGTCCAGGTAGCTCTGCTGCATGTCGGATAAGGAGTTGTTGTTTATCTCATCCCTGATATTGTCGGCAAAAGACCCCGAATAGGTGGTAACCACTTCCATTCTTGCAGCGCCGGACAGATCCTGTAAAAAGAATTTCTCCTTCGCCACCACCTGTCCGGGCTCTTGTAAGGGGATATCCGTCAGTCCCGTGGTAGTGTCGGTCAGCACCAGCCCGCATTTGTAATCGGGATAAGCAATGTCTGCAATACCCCCCCGTTGAAAAGAGATGGTAGGGTCAAACCACCAGATCTTACTCCCCAACCTGACACGTACTGTACAGTGATCAAATGCCACAGGCGAAGACAGCCGATCCCGTAATTCCTGTTTTTCAGCGGTATTGATCAACACCGGCGCCGCATCGATATGCATCGCCCGCAGCATCGTACACAACAAAAAAGACTTGTCCTTGCAATCCCCGAACCGCTGATGAAAGATCTTATCCGGGTCGTTCGGTTTGTGCGAGTTCACACCCATCTCGATACCCATATAACGCACTTCGTCCTGTACAAACCGTAATGACGCCAACACTTTTTTATCCTCAGCCACCCCCGCATCTGCCTCTATCTGAGCTATCTTCTTTTTCAATCCGTCCGAAAGCGTATGACCACAGACAAACAACGGCAAAGCCCATTTGTTTACCTCACCCCAACTGGCAAACTCACTGACCTCGACAGAGGGATAAGGATCATACCAGGAGGGCAAATCGCCTTGTTCCCGGAGTGCTGTAACATTGGAAAATTCCCATTGATATATTTTATCCGCCCCCTTCTCCGTCACAACAGGATGTGCCGTGGTAAGCCGGGGCTTGATGGTAAGGTTTCTGCCGGACGGGCAAATGATCCTGTAAAGTATCCGTCCCACCGGGGCTCCAAACTGCGCCCGTAGCGACGCACTGTACTTATCCTTGAATATGGGATTAAAACCCTGTACCGAATAAGCATATTCGATCAGGTCGCCCTTGCGCACATCTTCCAGCAAAAGCATGGCGGTCACTGTCCCATTGTAGATACTGCGGTCCAGTTCGGTTTCCTGCCGGAGTATCTTTATTTTGGAAAGGTCCAGTTTATTGATGACTTGCCCATTCCGGATAATATGGATCGTATGCCATAAAAGATGCTGGTAGCTGGGATCATATTCAACGGATACCTTCGAAGCATTCTGTATACCCGCCTCTGTCACCATCCGGAGGACAGTTCGCCTGTAGGTGGTCCGGTTGGCCAGATTCACCTGTCTCTCCAGCACCAAGTTGATATAGCCATCCTTTGAGTCACTCAATAATTTGGCGTCTGGATTATTATTGGAAGTCGTACGGGTGATCCAGGAAGGTTCCACGGCTGATACAGACTTTTGTCCGAATAACTGAATGGACAGGGTCAGAAAGAAGATAAAGATCAAGGGGCGCATGCCCGAAAATTACAAAAAAAAGGCCTTTCGGCCTTTTTTTACATCTGCATCTTCTTACATTTTTCAGCCTCTTGCAGATGATGTCTCAATGTATGTAACGTACTATCTGCAAACGATCGGATATCCGCATCGGATCCCTTTTTGGATTCATTCTCAAATGCGCTGATAACTTTCTTATGATCGTCAACCATCAGACTGATGTAAGCCTTGTCGAAATCCTTTCCGCTTTTCTGCTGCAAGTCATCTACATGCTTCTGCATATCGGGAGAAATGGTGGCAGGCAGTGTGATATTCTTACCCGCAGCCAGCGCTTTTAACTTATCCCCGGCTGCAGCATGATCCTTCACCATCATAGCGCCAAAGTCCTTTACATCCTTTGCCATCCCTTTTTGCTGGGCAAGTTGTCCTAATTGTACCTCGGTCATACCCGCGTCGGCTGCCTTGACCGTAAAGTCTGCGTCATCCTTCGACACAGATGCAGGCATGGAAGATGTTTTGCCGGCCCCTGCCGTATCAGTGCCTGTACTGTCCATTTTTGTCGCATTGGAATCCCTGGCATCCCTGGCCGCATCCTGCTCGCTGCCGCCGCAGCTGAGGACAAATAAAGCAAAGGATACCACTAAACAAAGGTTAGACACTTGTTTCATAATAGATGTTTTAAATGATACGATAGGAAGATTCAAAACCTATGCCACGGGCCTTAGCATAGGCTGGGGAGCATCCAGCTGATAGGGTTTATAGCCGGGACGGGTATTGAAAAGAAAAGAACGTAGTTGCGTACGCAGACCATGCCACCAGCCGGTGGGATGCGTCCTCACCATACTTTCAAAATATTCCACTTTCCCCATCTTTACCTTTATCAATACTATATTAGGCGCCAACTGTTCCTTCAGTTCCTCAAACAGCAGACTATTGACCTCTTCCGGGTCGTCGACAATGTAGGCCTTGCCGTTGATGCGGAGGAAAAAGCCCTTCCCTTTACGGAAGAATTCCAACCTCGCGGGAAACTCCCGGTCAAACTCATGTAAGGCCTGGGTGGGACGGGGCACAAAAAACCACAGTTGTCCCAATTCATCCACTTTTACAATAGAAACGATGGTGGTAACCATTTTTAAGACAGAGTTGTTCTCGCTAAAAAAAAGGGCGTTCTTCAGTTCCTGTATCTTTTTCCGAAGAAAGGGTGAATCCGGGTTGAATGAATGATTGTGCATAACGAAAACATTTTATGAGAGAATTTCAAAACCGATACCATTCCAACCTTTTTTAAAGAGGTATGGAAATCAAGTCCGTATAGACTTTAAATAATACCGTTGCGAGCAGGATGCCGGGGAGGTTGAGGAAAATATTGCACAAATATTGCTCTTCAAAGGTATAAATATTTGGCATAATATTTTAATTAGTATTCTCGTCAATAAAACCTGAAAGAAAAGAATACGATAGCGCTCTGTTTCTACAGGGCGCTATATTTATTATCCTAAAATGGATAGCCGATAGCCAGGTTCAGCACCATATTGGAAATATCTGTCACCTTGTTAAACACCCACTTATGCCCATCGGGCAACCAGGGATAGCGAACCGGGGTAGCTACATCTATCCGCAGGACAAGTATGCTGAGATCAAAACGCAGCCCTGTACCAATACCCACCCCCACATCATTTAAAAAATGACTGGAAAATGCAGAACCCACCCGGCTGCTGTCATAAGTACGGGTCCAGATATTCCCCGCATCCACAAACAAGGCCCAGCGAACGATGGAAAACAATTTGGTCCTGTATTCCAAATTCATTGCCAGCTTTATATCCCCCGGCTGATCGGGCAGGAATGCATTTTTGTTGGGATTACCCCTGAAAAAGGAGCCTGGCCCCAGCGCCCTGCTCCGGAAAGCACGGATATCATTCGTGCCGCCTGCGAAAAACTGCTTCACAAAAGGCATGGTGAGACTGTTGCCATAGGCAATGCCGATGCCTCCCGTGATCCGGGAAGCCAGCATGCTATATCTGCCCCAACTGAGATAGTGACGGATATCCCCTTCAAAACGTATATATTGAGAAAAAGGGGTATTAAAAATGTGTACTTCCTTACCCTTATCGAGATTAGCGCCCGTGATCAATCCCAGTAAATTGCCGGAACCGTCCACATTCCCATTAAAATAAAAATTATTTTTTTTACGATTGGGACGCGCCTGTGAATTATAGTTGAAATTATAAGAGGTCCCGATGATGAACTGTCGCTCGATAGCCCTTGCCAGGGTGATGTTCGTGTCCAGCGCCGCCTGGTAATTGGGATCGATATTGGTGGGGCGGACATAGTTGATGGAAAATAAATTCACTGTATGCTCGGTCGCCAGCGACTGCTTGAATATATACCCAAAGCTTCCCCTGGCAGAGGTCAGGGTGTACTGATGGCTCCTGTCAAAAAGGTCATAACCAAGATTGATCCTTGTCTTTGGTACGAATTGACTGCTGGTGCTCCAATGGAACGGGCCCGATACGATACGTGGAATATATAAATTGAGATCTACCCCGCCCCTTCTCGTGGAGATCTTTACCCCATTGCCCAACAACTGCTCTTCCAAACCCGCATATATACTGGACGTAAATAATTCAGCTCTTTTGAACAGATTGCGGTTGCGCCAGCTAAGCGCGACTTCGCCCCCCGTCGTATTGTCGCTGCGGGTAAGACCCGAAACCTCAAAACGGATAGACTTTTTCTGCGTCGGGTTCAGATAATAGGTAACGTCAAGCCCATTTTTTGTTGAATCCGAACGCTTGTACCCGGCCTTGACAAATCTGAAAACACCCAGGCTCACCAGACGGCTAAGGCTCTGTGTATGGTCATTTAGCCTGTAAATATTCCCCGGCCGGAAGATGATCGTGTTGGGAAAGAGCGAAGGTTTGAAAAGATGAGCGGTATCCACAAGCCGGATCCCTCCCGGTATTACAACGCCCTCATGACTCGTGTCGGAACGCAGGTCGTATTCGGCAAATACTTTTATCTTGTCGATGTGCCAGATCTCACGGGCCTCTTCAGGCGTCTCGTCCTTCAGTCTCATGAACATGTCCAACTGGTGATTGCCCACCGTGGTATCCACGTCCACTATCAGGTAATTAGGGTTGAAAAAATAAAAGCCCCGCTGCTTTAATCTTGTATCGATGCGGACACGCTCATCCTTTATAACATCCAGATCATAAGGCGCCCCTTTTCGCAGACGGCTACGTCTGGTAACGCTGTCGATCCTCTTGCCCAGGTCGCCGCTGTCGTGGGGGAAACTAAAATTCCGGATGGTGTATTGCGGTCCGAACTGCGCTGTGTAAACAGCCGTCAGTTTCTTATTCTTCACATGGGTATCCAGACTTACCGAATCTTTAAAATAGCCTTTATTCTCCAGGTGGTTCTGTAACACATCCCGGTTCTTCTCCAACATGGTGGGTGTAGCCAGCACAGGTGGCTCGCCTACCTTGTATTTCAGCCAGTATTTAAACCCTTTCTCTTTTTTGGTCGTGCCGGCGATATTGTATATCCAGAGCTTGACCCGCAAACCTAATATCTTGCTGTTCAAACGGGGCCGTAAAAGACCATCCAGCTCGGACGCCATGGACTTCGCATTCCCTTTTTTCACATCGGTGGTTTGGGTCTTTATCTTATTAGCGACATATAAACGCTGGCCCTCGGCCAGGTGTTTTGACTCGTTGCAGGCCGCAAAAAAGGATACAATACAAATAAGGTATAGGAGTGTCCGGATCGTCATGGTCATGGTTTTGGTGACTGTTTGCTCCTGCGCCGCTCCTCGAGCTTTTCTTCCCGGGTCCGGCCGAATATTTCCTTGAACTTATTGTAATCGAGTGTCAAAATAAAGCTCACGCCCGTCTCTACCACCTGCCCTTCCACCACTACCTGGTACTGGTTTTTCCGGTAGGCCCTCACCATATAACGCCCGTCCTTGGTCAGCCTGTAATCCACTGCCACATCGCCTGCGATATTGGAAGCCTGCTGATTGGGATTACCCTGCCCCTGCACATCAAAATTGCTGCCAACCGTCACCTGGATACGGTCACTAAACAGCCGTTTGGATACGGCAACGGACATTTCCGTATAATCCCTTTCTGTACCCGAGCTGAAATCCTGCTGCTGGTTGAGATCAAAGTGAATGTCGAACCCTTTTATGAGGCTGCCGGCCAGTTGGTCCAGTTGATTGGTAAGTATCTGGCTGGCACTTTGAAAAGCCAGACTGCCGACACTGCTGCCCCCGCCCGCGGCACTTTGAAGAGGATCTTCGCCGACAAACCGGTTCAGCAGCAATAAAGCAAACACCTGCTTGTCCAGTTCGGATTCCTGTGTGCGTATCTGCTGCAGCTTCTGATCCACATCCGGCCAGAGCGCCAGAATATTGGGCGGCAGGCTGATGTCAAAAGTTATCTTCGGCTTTAACAGCTCTCCCTCCATCTTCAGGGTCACCAGGAAAGGCAGCTTCTGTTTGAATTTATTCACATCCGTGGGTGTCCTGCTGGAGATCTCGTTCGCTATCAGGTCGATGGAAGGTGTAATGGCAGTATAGGTGGCCGTAATATCCAATGTGGCCTTCATGATGTCCCCCGTCCAGTTGATGATACTGCCTCGCTGGATCTCGAATTTCCTCTTCAGCACATTAAAGGAAAGGTTGTAGGCGCCGCCCTCTACCTCATATCCCCCCGTCATCTCCATCCTCCCGGACTTGTCCATTGAGAATACGAGATTCGATCTCCCCCTGGCCGTAAGCGCATCCCCATTCCTCTCATCCACGATAATGGTAAACGAAGCGCTGCTGTCCGTGGCGATGTTAAGGCTGATATCCATTCCCCTGATAGTCGACCGACTGAGAGCCATAAGCTTTGCGAGCTGGACCGCAAGGGTGTCGCTCGGATGATTCTTATCGATAAACCGCACTACCCCCTCCCTGTCCACGATCTCCGGGTTATCTTCCGGCAAAACAAACGTGAAATTGGTCTTCTTGTTGACACGGACATCCCCCTCCATTTTTGGCGTATTCATATCTCCCGAAAGGCTGATGGAGGCATCCATATTCAAAGCGCCATAAAACAGCCGGTCGCTGGCCTGCGGTGCATTGACCAGCCGGAAATTATGAGCATTTAAAAAAAGGTCAAAACGGAAATCCCTGTAATTCTTTGTAAATACGTTACCGTCAAGGGTAGCCTTATTGCCCGCTGAATCCTGCAGGGCAAACTCGCTGAAGTTAAAACCATCCGAGTCGAAGTCGATATTATCCTTCGACAAGAGCAATGGTTCGCCGCTGATCTCGGGCACGATCAGCGCATGATCAAAATGAAGACTGCCATTGATACCCGGCTGGTCTAACGTGCCCTTCAGCGCCAGATTGCCTTTGAGAAACCCCCGGATATCCTTCACCTGGGAAGTGGCAAAGGGCTTCAGTGTAACCAGGTTCAGCTGACGAAGGTCCAGCTTCATATCCATATGACTGTCCTTTGTATAGTAATCCCCTGTCATCTGTACATCGTTCTGATGACCGCTGAGCTGGATATCCGCCGTAAAGGCATCCGCCTTCTCGTTGCTCACTTTGATCCCCAGATCTCCCACGGAATCTTTCTTATAGCTGAGGTTCATTATTTTGAGGTCCGAGGTGAATATGGGTGTGGACATAAGGTCCCTCACCTGCGCCTTGCCATCCAATGTACCTTCCACCCCAAGGGAATCCTGGTCAGCCATACGGCTTAAAGTTCCGAGATGAAAATTTGAGAAGACAACATCGATAGGAGCGGCAGCCGTCTGCTGCGTACTGCCCACCTGCAACGCCTCTCCTTTGTTATCCATCTTGAAATCATGGACAAGGACGCCAGTAGAATCATACTGTATAAAATTGTCGTTACTTACCTGCCATTTTTCATAATTCAACAACAGACTGTCGGGATGCAGGGTAAACTTCAGCCCATCGATCAGCTTCTCCAGCTGCCCCGCCAGCCTGTAGCGGCCCTTCCCCTTTTTATCCTCCAGCAGTACCGTGGTAAACAGCTTGTCCTCTGCCAGCCAGCCATACACGGAGCTTTGATAAAGATTGACGCCATTGCCTTGTGCGGAAGCTATATCGACATTGTACCTCAATTGCCCGCTGTCGGCGCCTGCACTATGCGCTCCCACCGTCATCTGGTGAAAGACCTCACTTCCCAACTGGACACGGGGAGCGTTCATGGACAGCCTGATATCATCATAGCGACTATTGAAATACAGAAGACCCGAGATCGTATCCGTCCCCTTCAGGGAAGGCATGTAGGTCAACACAAGCGGAGACGGTCTGAAATGCATGCGCATCCGCCATTCCTGTTCTGTAAAAGCAGAATCCTTATACCCATTTATCCTGTAATAATTATTGATCGTATGCTGCAGGGCCCTGGTCACCTCCGTCAGTTTATAACGGCCGTCCCAATCCAGGTCGGCCATTTCCGAATGCAGCTGTATATCCTGCGTCTTATTGTCGTGGGCCGCTGTCAGCAGGATACTGTCCGTCGTATATTTCTGCGCCCCCTGTAATAGAAAAAGACTGTCCATTCTTAGCCGGCCTATAAGGGAGTCCGGGTTGGTGCTGGCCATGTCGGCATGCAGACGTCCTTTGAACTGCAGGGTATCTTTCACCAGGTGCATGGCTTGCAGGTCCATGGTATCGATAAGCCAGTCCAGCTTCAGGGCAGGATACCTATCCGTCAGGTCGGCCGAGGCTTTCAGGTCAAAAACAATGGCCGTATCACGAATGGCGGATTGCAGCTCCACATGCCGTCTGGCTATCTGCCCGTCAAATAAAAAGTTATGATAGGTATACCCCCGGATGGTAGCCGACTGGAGACGGCCATGCATTACAGCATCGGCTGTCTGCGGATCAAACCCCGTTCCTTTTGCGGCAAAGTCGGCTGTCACCAACCCCCATTGTACACTGTCCCTGAGTATATATCCCAGGTCCAGCGCCCGGGTCTGTAAGACCAGGTCATACCGCGCATTTTTAACGTCCCGCATCTGTTGTACATAACCTTTCAATATCAGCGAACCCGATGTAGTATTAAGGATCATGTCACTGTTAAAGCCCGTCATCCCTCCCTGCAGCCGCCCCCGGATGGTAAAACGGGCTGGAATGGCAACACCCGCCGGCAGGACCCCCTTTGGCAACAACGCCTCCAGACTTTTCCGGCTGCCGGAGACGCTCCCGATCTGCAGGTTGGCCGCTAGCCGGCCCGCATCCATAGGGTGAAGCACCGTGCCGGAGACATCCAGACGGATATCCCGCAGACCGCTGAACCGCAGCCGGTCAACCTGCAGGGCATCCAGCGTACCCCTGACACGGGCGTCCACATTCCAGGTGTCATCGGGATGAAAAGCCGGCTGTGAAGCCAGCGAAGGAACAAATACCAGGATGTCCTTCACCTGTACCCTGCTACCGGGCAGATCCAGATCCACCCGCGTGTGAGCGGGGTCTTTTACCATGGCTGCCGGCGAAGTATAGCGCAGGGTAAGGTCTTTTTGCAACAACGTTCCGGGAGTTCGCAGGAGCAGCCCCTTCAGTACTGTCTGACGCCCCGTATATACGAACCCGGTATGCAGCTCCCGCAGCTCAAAACCTGACCGCTCCCTGAGCTGCCCCTTTGTCAGACGGCCGCTGATGGAGTCCGCACTATATATAAGATCACTGCCCTGCAGACGAAGCCCCCTGACATCCAGGTGGGCATAATCCATCCCTTTTTGCCGGCGGCGTTGCGTATTGTCGTCATAGGTGATATTCGTATTGTCCAGATCCATCGCCTTTACTCTGAACACCAGCTTGTCCACATCGACGGATTGGACCTCTGCCGCCAGCCGTCCCAGCTGCAGACTGGCAGTCATGGCGCTTACCCCATTGCTGTAATCCACCCTGCTGTCGGCGAACTCGATCTTCCCCAATTGAATATCCATAGGAGTACTCCCGGTACTGACCGTGGTATCCGGGGCCACCAGGGGTTTGTTTTGCCGGATATGAGCCTGCAATCCCTTCAGCCTGAATTGGGTTACGTGAAAACGAAGGGCCATTGGGTCAAAGGCGTCCAGATGCGTCTGACTATGATCGATCCATACCTCCATGTCATTTCCCGTCACCGTGTCCTTATACACCAGTCGGATCTTGTCCATCTGCAATTCCCGCAGAGACATCTTCATGGCAGAGCCGGAAGACGTGTCTTTTTTCTCCGGCTCCTGCTGACCCGGACTGGAAAAAGCATCCGCAATAAATTGAAAATTAAAGGCCGTGTCAGGCAGTAGACGTTTTATCTTCATGGTGACAGCCTCCAGCTGCACCCTGCCGATGTCTATATTGTTGTGGAGCAATCCCCACATGTGGATGTTGACGTCTATCAGACCCGCGGAAAGCAGCGTGTCCCGGCTCCTGTCTTCCAGGTAAATATCCTTCAACACAACATTTCTGGGGAATTTAATATAAAGATTACCAATACTCACCCGTGTATGCAACTTACGGGAAAGGTATTTTTCGGCTTTACCACGTATAATATTCTGAACATAAGGAGTCTGTATCAAAAAGATCACGATGATCAGGACAATGATCACGGTAACCATGACTCTCAAAAATATTCTCGCCAACCTACGTACAACGGATCTGCGCGGCTTATTTTCGGGCTGGCTGCTTGGCATAGTGTGATTTTCGCAATATTTTAAGTTATAACATTACCCCGTATCTGACAAAATACAGACCATTTTCCTGCGCATCACTCCCGGGGGGGGTATACCTGACCAAAGGAGAATAGCTTGTAATTCAAGGGATTTGTTACGTTTTTTCCCCAAAGCCGTATCTATTTTTCTACAGGGTGGCACCTGTATCGCCCTCCTTCCCCAACTTTAAAGCTGAAGAAATTCTGGCGTCCGATTTGTCATAGTTTTTTTCCTACAGCACATTTTTTCCTATAAAAATCACGTGGACTATGCTCAAGCAACTTCAAACGCAAAAGCAACAACACACGATCCTCCCACAGCAGATTGAATTGCTCAACCTTTTCCATTTGAACACTTTGGAATTGGAACAGCGTATCCAGGACGAATTGAATGAGAACCCGGTCCTCGAAGAGACAGCATCCGGAGATGACACCCTGACCGGGAAGTTCTCCAAAGATACGGTGCAGGACTTTCAAAATTGGGAAGAATATGGCTATGACGATATCCCTGACTATAAGACTGAATATAAGAATTATCTTTCCACCGAAAAGGTACCGGAAAAACCCATCGCGGAACAAACGGATTTTCGCGAAGAGCTCAAACGCCAATATCGCTATCTCAACGTACCGGAAGAAAAATATTTCCTTTTCGACTTCCTCATCGATTCATTAAATGAGAATGGTTTTCTCGAGCAGGACCTGGAAGAACTGGCTTCGGAGATCTCTTTCTCCAGAAAGATCTGGATAGAAGCTCCTGAGCTCGAAAATGTGATCGCACACATCAGGGAGCTGGAACCTTTTGGCGCAGGATGCAGGAATGTCCAGGAGTACATGCTGCTGCAGCTTAGAAAAATGAATATCAAACAGCCGGATGTGCGAATGGCCATCTGCCTGCTGGACGAACACTTCCAGGACCTCAGAGCTGCCAACCTGGATAAACTGAAAAAACAGTTGGGCCTGGAGGATGATGAGATAAGGATCGTGCTTAACCTATTAGCCCATTTAAAGACAAGACCCTTCACCCAACCGATGGCAGCCATACAGACCAACCCTTCCATCCTCCCCGACTTTACCATCATCGATGAAGGCGACAATATCGAGGTAGCGCTGTATAAACAACGGTCTTCAAATCTCCATATCAGCCAGTCCTGGATGGAAATGGTACAGAGCGCCTCCCGCAACGACAAGGTGGAAAAGTCCGCCCGTCAGTACCTCCGTAGCAAACTCAGCTCCGCACAATGGTTCATCAACGCCATCCAGCAACGGGAATCCAATATGCTAAAGATCATGAATACCATCCTGGAGATGCAATTTGAATATTTCAAATACGGCGACATACTGCTGTTAAAGCCCATGAAGCTAAAAGATATTGCCGATAAGGTAAAGGTGGATATTTCCACCGTTAGCCGGTTGACCTGTAATAAATATGCCGAAACCTCCTTCGGGACCGTTCTTCTGAAAGACCTTTTCACGGAAGGCATCGTCAATAAGGAAGGCAACAGCATCAGCAATAAGGTTATTCAAAGCATCATCGGCGAGCTGATAGAAACAGAGAATAAAAAAGCGCCTTATACAGACAGACAGCTAGTGTCCATCCTGGCCAACCGCGGTTACTCCATCGCCCGCCGGACAGTGGCGAAATACAGGGAACTACTCAATATACCTGTGGCGCAAATACGAGGGCTGTGGGAATGACCCACAACCCTCGCCAAACTTAAAACCCAAACCCCGCATAGATCGAAAGCCCTGCGTTCTTGGAATTCCCTGCCAGTTCACCTGCCAGGTTACCCGGCTTACCAATATGGCTCAGGCCGTAGTTATACCTGGCGCCAAGGGTAAAGTGCTCGATGTCGAATCCAACGCCGCCTGCCAGACCAAAATCCCACCTGTTAAAGTCATTGGTGTTGAGATCGGTAGCGCCCTGGATCTGCCCATTGCTGACATTCTTCACATTCGCATTTACCAGATAGGCAGCATAGCCGCCCGCATGAATGTTGAAGTTCGGGGCCAGGTTTACGACCGCCAGCACAGGTACCTCGATGTAGCCGAGATTGAAACGGTATTCCCCGCTACCCTGCGCAAAGTTGTCATACTTCGACTTTGCCCCCTTCAGACTGTACAGGATCTCCGGCTGAATAGAAAAGCCGCGGGTAACGGGAAGTTTGGCAAATACGCCCGCATTGAAGCCTGCTTTCATGTGATCGGTGGATACATCGGAGCTATAAAGAGTAGTCAGATTGAGCCCACCTTTGATACCTAGTTTCGGCTTCAGGCCATTGTCCATAGAAGTTTGCTGTTCCTGCGCACGGACACCCATCACGGCGATCAGCAAGACCGCTGTAAATAAAACACTTAGCTTGCGGATTGATTGATGTTTCTTCATAATAGATTATTTAATTCCAGCACTTTTTCAATTGTTATGCCACGTCACGACGCAGGAGAGCATATTTGGCATAAAACTTTGTATATTATATAAAAACAACAGCCATGAGATCCATATGGACGGGGGCCATCGGTTTTGGCCTGGTAAATATCCCTGTCAAGCTGTACAGCGCCACGGAAGAAAGTTCCCTGGACCTGGATATGCTGGACAAAAAAGATCACGCAAACATCAGGTTCAAACGCGTGAATGAAAATACTGGCAGGGAAGTTCCCTGGGAAAGCATCGTAAAAGGATATAAGCTGGACGATCGCTACGTTGTGCTCACAGATGAGGATTTTCAAAAAGCAAGCCCGGAAAAGACAAAGATCATCGAGATAAAGGAATTTGTTGACGAGACGGAAATAGACGGCATCTATTATGAGACGCCCTATTATCTCGAGCCGGAAAAAAACGGCGCAAAAGCCTATGTCCTGCTTCGCGACGCCCTTGCCAAGACAGGTAAGGTCGCCTTCGGAAGTTTTGTGCTCCGCAACAAGGAAAGCCTCTGTCTGATCAAGCCGGTGGACAAGGCGCTGGTGCTCTATAAGATCCGTTGGGCGCAGGAAGTCCGGTCGACGGAAGACCTCAAAATACCCGACGGCTCCAGCAAGCCTGCCGAACTAAAAATGGCCATCCAGCTTATCAATCAGCTTTCCGGTCCCTTCGACATCGATAAATATGAAGACACTTATTCGGGTGAATTGATGAAGCTGATCAAGGCCAAGGCAAAAGGCAAAAAGCCACCCAAGCCCGTTATGAAAGTGGTGCACAGGGAAGGGAAGGATCTCATGTCGCAGCTGAAGGCCAGCTTGCAGGGCGGAGGACGGAAAAGGAAAGCGTCCTGAACATATGTTTATTCTTCCAGTTCTCTTACTTCTCTTTTGAGGATATATACCGCCGTATCGGAAGGCCGTATTCGTCTCCCGCAGATATGCGCATAGGCCTCGGTAAACTCCGCTCCAAAATACAGGATGATCGAGGAATAATATACCCAGGTGAGAATGACCACTATGGAAGCCGCGGCGCCATATGTGATACCCAGCCTGGAATTACCCAGGTAAAGACCGATGAGGAATTTACCCAGTATAAAAAGAAGTGCGGTAAAAACAGCCCCGATAAATGCATCCTTCCATCTTATAATAGCGTCCGGCAACACTTTAAAGATGATGGTGAACAGCAGTGTGACGACAGTCAGTGTCAGCACAAGGTTCGCTATATAAAAGAACACAACTGTAAAGTGGGAGAAATAATTCTTCAGGTAGGTCCCCAGCAGGTCCATCATCGAATTGATCACCAGCGATACCATGGCTATAAAGCCAAGCCCTACGATAAGGCTGAAGGACAACAGACGGTTCATCAGCAGCTTCAGCCAGCCCTTTTTGGGCTTGGCCTGGATAGACCACATATAATTGATAGAGCCCTGGATCTCCGTAAACACGCCGGTAGCGCCTACCAGCAGGATGACGCCGCCGATGACCGCGCCCATCACCGTATGTCTGGAATCCTGTATATTTCGGATGATATCCTGTATCTGCAGCGCCGCCGCGCTGCCTACCAGGCCTTTTATCTGGTGATATATCCTTCCCTCCACCGCATCCTGGCCTAAAAATATGCCCGCCAGTGAAATAACGAGGATCAATAAGGGCCCCATGGCAAATATGGTGGAGTAGGATAAAGAAGCCGCCAGTTTAAATCCATTGTCGCTGTCAAATTCCACGGCTGCCTTCTTGAGCACTTTCCAATAGTCCGAAAGCTTCTTCATGTCATAGTTATTAATAAGATCATGCCGATCTGCGGTCTTTCCGGGGATTTTCTTCCCCAGGTCCCGACGAAGATAAACCTAATATGCCGGTATTTCGGCCCATTTAAATATTGGCAAGCATTTTTCATAGGTAAGGATAGACAATCAAAATTCCTTACTCACTTAAAACTTTTTTTATGAGTGGCTTACTTTATTTGATAGCAGTAATACTGATCATAGGTTGGCTCCTGGGGGTGTTTGTTTATAGCGTAGGCGGACTGATCCATGTATTGATCGTCCTTGCGCTTATTTCACTGATACTGGGCATCATCCGTAGAGCATGATCATAGGGGGACAGCATTATGAATGAGATAAAATTTGCATCGCCTCTGCGTATAGCAGCCATCCTGTTTATCCTGGTGATATGCTTTGTCATATTGGCCTGGGCGGAAGTACTGATCATCCCGCTGCTGTTCGCTATTATCTTTTCCAGCATGCTGTTCCCCATTTGCATAAGACTTGAGCGCTGGGGTTTTCACAAAGGGCTGGCGGCTTTCGTTTCCGTACTGGTTGCAGGCGTCTTGCTGGCTCTTTTTCTTACAGTGGTCATCATGCAGCTGCTCCATCTCATAGGACAGGGACCTTTGTTCGTACAAAAGATGAATGGGCTTGTCGATAGGATAGAAACCTATATATCCCTCCACTGGCGGATAGAAAAGTCTATACAAACAGACCATATTCATCAGATGCTGAAAAAGCTGCTGGATAACAGCAGCGCCTATTTTTCATCAGGCATGTCCTTCACGGTTAACCTGGTTTCACAATTCGTGCTGGTACTGCTGTTCAGCTTTTTCCTCCTTTACCTGCGGGTATTCTTTCTGGAATTTTTCTATAAAGCATTCTCCTCATCCGACAAACAGCTCATCGACGACACGATGCAGAAGATCTACCAGGTCATTCAGAACTATCTCATCGGGTTGTTGAAGGTCATCGGGATCATCGGCACGCTGAATTCCATCGGTCTTTGGTCCCTGGATATCGAGTCGCCCCTGTTCTTTGGCTTCTTGGGCGGAGTATTGGTCATCATCCCCTACATCGGCATCCTTATCGGCAGCGCCCTGCCTGTCATCGTTGCCCTGATCACAAAAGACTCCTACTGGTATGCGGTGGGCGTGATGGCCGTATTTTTATTCGTCCATATCCTGGAAGGCAATCTGATCACACCCTATGTGGTAGGTTCAAAAGTAAGCATCAATCCATTGATCGCCATCTTCGCCCTCCTGCTCTTCGGCAAGCTTTGGGGGCTGGCGGGGTTGATCCTGGCCTTGCCCGTCACCGCTATTTGTAAGATCATCTTCGATCTGCTGCCCGGATTCAAGGCTGTGGGGTTTCTGCTGGGCAAACCACAGAAATACCACTTTTCACGGCATTCGCGGCTGCACGCCAAATTGCGTGCCGCCAACTCATAAGATCATGTCTGCATAGTTTCCATTCTTTTTATCACTTTTTCAAGATCAATACCCTTTCCCAGGACAGGCTTAAAAAGATCTCCTTCTCTTTTAAGACGGTCGAAGATATTCAGCATGGTAAAGATCCCCGGCTTCAGCCCTTTCTTCAACTCTTCCCAATACAGCGGAGTGGATACGGTAGCGCCGGGCCTGGGACGAATAGAGTACGGTGCTGCCAACGTTTGTATCTCCCTATTCTGTAGAAAATCCAGGTAAATTTTCTTTTTTCTTTTGGCAGGCGTCCGCACCAGGCTGGTAAAAGACGCGATCCTCGGGTCCTGTTGGGCCATCTCCACGATAAGCCGCGCCAGCATGCGGGATTGATCGTAGGTATATTTAGCCTTTAAGGGAATATAGATGTGCATCCCCGTGGCGCCGGAAGTCTTGCAATAGGCCGGGACCTTTATCTCGTCCAACAGACCTTTGATCACCAATGCCACCGATATCACCTGGTCATAAGGGTTACCGTCCGGGTCCAGGTCGATAACACACCAATCCGGGCGATGAGGGGCCGCTGTGCGGCTGTGCCAAGGGTTCATCTCGATACAACCCAATGAAGCCATGTATAGCAAAGATGCTTCATCCGTACAGACCATAAAGTCGATGGGGCCTTGCGTTTCGCTGTCAAAACGATAGGTTGTGACCCAGTCGGCCACCTTCCCCGCAGTATTCTTCTGATAAAAGTTGGCGCCCTCGATACCGTTGGGATGCCGGTTCAACGACTGAGGCCTGTCCACCATATAGGGCAGGATATACGGCGCTATCTCATGGTAATAGTTCAACAGGTCACGCTTGGTATACTTCTCCCTGGGCCAGTACACCTTGTTCAGATTTGTCAGCTTCAGCTCCCTGCGGCCAATCCTGATCACCTGCTCTTTGAGACTTTCGTCAGACAAAAGTAATTTCTTTATCATTTTTTCATTTTTTTCGTTGGACGCTTTTTTATCCTCCCGTAATCCCGCGAATATGGGATGACGAAGCATATTATCTTTTGTCCATTCCGAGAATTTCACTTCACACACCAGTTCAGGTTTTAGCCAGGAGGCCGGCTGATTGGTACGCGGGACGATCTCAAAAGGACACTTATCCGTCTTCAACGGCTGAAATTTCTTCCACAGTTCTTTCAGGTCCTTGTCATTGAAGCCTGACCCGCTGTGCCCAATGTATACCAATTTCTTTCCCCGGTATTTCCCCAGGACGACAGCGCCAAAGAATTTCCGGCTCCTCCTGGGGAGGGTAAACCCGCAAATTATGGCCTCCATACGGTGGCTATTCTTCATCTTCAGCCAGTTGCTGTTACGGGCCCCCGCCTCATAGACGCTATCGCTTTTTTTAGCCATGATCCCTTCCAGCCCATGCCTGACCGCCGTCGAAAGAAAATGGATACCTTTCTCCACGATGTGATCGCTATACCGGATACGATCTTCTTTTTCGGGAAAAATGCTTTTCAGGATCTCCTTCCTCTCCAGCAAAGGCAGCTGGGTCAGGTCCTTTCCATCATACCAAAGGATATCAAAGATATAATAGACCAGGTGGGCCGTATCCCTATGCTTAAGGGCATTCTGCAGCTGCTGGAAATCAGCACGTCCATTTTCATCCAGGGCGACGATCTCTCCATCTACTACGGCCTTGATATTCCACTTCGCCAGAGCTTCCCTGATGACATCGAACTTCTCGTTAAAGGAGAGATTATTGCGGCTGCGCATTTCCACCCGGCCCTTGTTCAGATAAGCAATGACCCGGTAGCCATCCCACTTGATCTCATAGATCCAATTAGGACTGTCGAAAGGCTGATCGATCAGGGTGGCGAGCATGGGTTTGACATCGCTGGGAGAAGACCTCCTTTTCGCCATATATATGTGAATTATAGATAAAATCTCATACCAGAGATAATTTGGAATGAAGCTTGTAGCTTACAGGGAGTTGCTAATTATCCCCGTATGGATGAATTCTTAAGTCAGTTCGATCGTCTCCCGGACATTATTTGGGACCTGCTCCTCATCGGAGTGGCCATCGCCATCGGCCTGGTCGTCAAGTTCCTCCTGTCCCTGCTCATAAAAAAGAAACCCTCCGGTGATAAACCCCATTTTTCTATTGCAAGAAGCATACTGATCCGTATGGGGAAACCTTTCAGCTATCTCCTACCCTTGCTGGCCTTCAATTTTCTTCTACCCCTGATGCGGATCAAGGCCCGATTCTACCCCGCCCTGGACAAGACAGTAGGCATCTGTCTGACCCTCGCCTTTGCCTATGTGCTCATCGGCATCGTAAAGATCTTCGAGGATTATGCCTATCATTCCTTCGACATATCCAAGGCGGATAACCTGAAAGAACGAAAGATCCGCACACAGCTGCAATTCATCCGTCAGCTGGCCATCGGCCTCATCATTGTCCTGACCGCCTGTATCATCCTCCTCAGTTTTAACAACCTGCGCAAACTGGGCGCCAGCCTCCTGGCAGGCGTGGGAGTAGGCGGTATCATCATAGGCTTTGCTGCACAGAAATCATTGGGCAACCTGCTGGCCGGCTTCCAGCTGGCCTTTACCCAGCCGCTGCGCATCGACGACGTACTGGTAGTGGAGGGGGAATGGGGACGGGTGGAAGAGATCACACTTACCTACGTGGTGCTGAACATATGGGACCAACGCAGACTGATCCTCCCTATCAATTACTTTATCGAAAAGCCTTTTCAAAACTGGACAAGGAATACGGCGGACATCCTGGGAACAGTCTTTCTTTATCTCGATTATACGATACCGCTAGACCCGTTGAGAAAGGAGTTCATACGGCTGCTGGAAAGCAACCCGCTTTGGGACAAAAGAGTCAGCGTCATACAGGTCACCAACACCAGCGAAAGGACCATCGAAATAAGAGCCCTGATGAGCGCCAGCAGCTCCGGCAATGCCTTCGATCTGCGTTGCTATGTCCGGGAAGGGCTGATCAAATTCGTACAGGAGAACTTCCCCGATAGCCTGCCCCGCAACCGCACCATACTATCCTAGCGATCATAGTTCTTCTCATCCTCTTCGTCGTCATTGTCATCGATGCTGTATGAGTTGTTTTCCTCATCCTCCTCTCCTATTTCCTCATCCGGGTCGTCATCTTCCGCCCCCGGCACGTCCAGGTCTTCCCCGGATAAGTCGTCGCCAAAGCTTTCTTCGTTCAACGGATCGCCGTCTTCATCCACATCGTCCAGCCGGCTTTCTATCAAAGCCTCATCATCCCTGGAGTCTGCATCCAAATGATCCACATTTTCCAACGCTCTCTTCTCCTCCGCCGTTACATCGGCATCAGTCCCCTGACCAGGAATATCTTTTACTTCCGGCTGATTGATCTTGCCGGTATCTCGTTTCGTAGCCATAAAATGATTTTTTACAAGTTACCACTAATTATGCAAAAGCAATGCCCCTATTCCGATCTCAGGATCTTCGCCGGATTGGCCAGCGCAGCCTGTAAGGACTGCCAGGTCACCGTTCCAAGAGCAATGACAAAAGACAACCCTCCGGCAATCACAAATACCCAGATGCCGACATTCGTATGATAAGAAAAATCCTGTAACCAGGCATGCATGATCCATCCGGCCAGCGGCGACGCAATGACAAACGAAATCAACACCAGCAACAGGAACTCCTTTGTCAACAGTGCCGTAAGATTGGGTACGGAGGCCCCCAGCACCTTTCGTATCCCGATCTCCTTTATCCTGTTCTCCGCCATATAGGCTGCCAGCGCAAAGAGCCCGAGACAGGATATAAAGATGGCCAACCCCGCAAAAATGACGGCTATAACCCCAAAATGCCGTCCTTCATCAAACCGTGCCGCATAGTCATCTTCGACCAGGTAATACCGAAAAGGATAGTTTGGATTGTATTTGGTAAATATAGAGCTGATCTTCGCCAGCCCCCCCTTTGTCTTGTCATTTAATCTAAAGGTAATAGTGCCGAAACCTATGGTAGGCCCCTCAATAATAATGGGCGGTATCGTGGAAAAAGGAGACCCTGGCACAAAATCACGTACCACGCCTACAATATGCCTGAAGCCCTCCCTGTTCTTTACCGTTTGCCCTACGGGGTTGGTCAAACCCATTGCCCTTACCGCGGCTTCGTTCAGCAATATGGCAGAGCTGTCCGTGGGATAGGTCTGCACATCGATGTCCCTCCCGGCCAGCAGTTTCAGTCCAATGGTCTGTGTAAAATCCTTATCCGTGGCAAATTTGGAGAAAAATGACCTTATACCTGGGTCCTTCCCCTTCCATTCATAGGTGTCATCCCCGGTCCATATATCCGTCACGGGAGAATTGGTCCGGGTGATAGAAGTGACGAGCCCCCTGCTCATCAGCTCACGCTTGATGAGAGAATAATTCTTCGCAATATCTCCTTTCATATAGACAAAGGCCAGGTTACCCTTGTCAAAACCCGTGTCCCGATGCCGGGCAAACGACAATTGACGGTAGATCACCAGCGTACAGATGATAAAGGCAATAGCCGTGGTGAACTGTACCACTACCAAAACCTTCCGGGGCGCCACCAGTGCACTCCCTACTTTAAAATGCCCCTTTAAAACTTGTATGGGTCTGAAGCCGGATAAATAAAAAGCCGGATAGGACCCGGCCAGAAGACCCGTCAATAATATAAAGCCGACGATGCCCGCCCAAAATCCGGCATCACGATAAGGCACGGTTAAAGCCTCTTCCACCAGCTTGTTGAAATAAGGCAGGGCGGGCTCTACGATCAGCAATGCAAGTATCCCCGCTAATGCGGCCATCAGTATCGACTCTCCGATAAACCTTCCTATCAGCGACCCTCTCCCCGCACCCACCACTTTACGGACACCCACTTCCCTGGCCCTTTTCTCGCTGCGGGCAGTACTCAGATTCATATAGTTGATACAGGCAATCAGCAGGATAAAGGCCGCAATGATGATAAACATCCGTACCTGCTCGATATATCCCCCTACATTCTTTCCATTCTCAAACCCTGAATAAAGCCGCCACTTCCGCAACGGGTGCAGAAAAACGTCGTTCTTTACGTCGGGTGCATGTGCCGTAATGATATGCTCGAAAAGTCCATCGGCCCGCTGCTCGCTGACACCCGGCTTTAATAAGACATAAGTAGATATAGCAGATTTTGCCCAGCTGGGCTCTTCCCAATGCACCTCCTTCGTATAGCTCCAGGGTATCAGGTAATCCATTCGGGAGAATCGGGTGTTGGCAGGCATATCCTTCAATACGCCCGTCACGGTAAAGTCCGATACGCTGTCCACCCGCATGGTGACACCCAGAATGTCGGTGGTGCCGAACAGTTTTCGAGCTGCCGTCTCCGTTAGTACGATCGAATGCGGATTGTCCAGGGCCGTATTGATGTCCCCCTGCACGAGGGAAAAGCTGAACATCCTGAAAAAACCAGGGTCCACAAGGTCCCCCTGTGTCTGAAGATGCTTGTCCCCATTGGACAGGACAAAAGCTCCCACCCAGTTCATACGCACCACCTCCTCCACCTGGGGATATTCTTTCTGAAGGACAGGCCCCAGTACCATGGGAGTGTTTCGCCAGCAGGACAGCTTACCATCAAACATACCCCGGCTGAACACCTGGTAGATACGATCCTTCTTTTTATGAAAAAGATCATAGCTCATCTCATTCCTCACCCACAACAGGATGATAAGCGCACTAGCCATCCCAATGGCAAGACCGGTAATATTGATAATGGAAAATGTCTTATTTCGAAGGAGATTACGATGGATGGTCTTACTGTAATTACGTAATAAGCTATAGCCGGAGGTCCATTTTTTCCCATCTTCAGGCGGTCTGTACCTACTGACAGCCTTGGTAGCCCTGGCCTTTTCCTGTCTGGCCGTCAGTCTTTGCATATGTCTGTCAAATGCCTTCTCAGCCTCTCCGGCATCTTCAGTCTCCACCTGCTTCCACAGGTCTGCCACTAATTGCAAAGGATAAGACTTGTCCGGATGACTTTTCAACAGCTCCTGCAACTCGATCAGGTCTTTCTCCGTCGCTTCCCCGGCAAGCTTTTTGGCCATTAGTTTCCAAATGCGATCCTGCTCTTGCTTCATATGGATAGCCCTTATAGGGCAGTATAGTTAGCACTAATATGATGCCATCACCATAAACAACTGAAAATAAATACCTTAATTCTTATTTTCTCAGATGGATTGTCCGTTTTTGTTACAAGGCCTGTTCGTATTCATTCGAAATATAGGCCTAAAACTATTATTATTAAAAAGGATAATATGGTATTGATCCTCTTTTATTCAACAAATATATCTAATCCTTAGAAATCGGTCAATTCTTTATATTCAATATATTTTATATTTATAACTTATTTAATTTCGCCTTAGGATAAGGTCTAAATCAGAGTCGACTCATCACCCGATATGTTCATATCGGGTTTTTGATTTTTGGCCATCGCCACCCTCGCCGTGCCCGGTTTTTTTAGTTTTTTAGCAAAAAGGTCCCGTGCAGCCGGATATCATTGGATGCCGCACCGATCATCAGCTCGAATTGTCCGGGCTGGGTGATCAACTCCAGTTGCTGGTCATAAAAGGACAGTTTATTCTTGTCGATGGTAAAAGAAAGACGTCTGCTTTCCCCCGGCTCCAGCCTGACCTTGACAAAATCCTTCAGCTCCTTCACGGGCCGTAGCGGCTGGGCCACCCAATCCCGTATATACAGCTGGGCCACCTCCTCCCCCGCATATTTGCCTTTATTGGTCAGGGTAAAGCTGACATTCAAGCTGTCCCCTCCGGTCATCTCCGTCCGGCTGAGCTGTAGATCGCCATACTCAAAATCTGTATAGCTCAGCCCAAATCCGAAAGCATATCGGGGACTTTTTAACAGGTCGATATATCCCGTCCTGTAAAACCGGTCGCTGTCATCCTTACCCGGCCTGCCCGTACTCAGGTAATTGTAGTATACAGGTATCTGGCCCTCCTCCCGGGGAAAGCTGATAGGCAGCTTGCCCGAAGGGTTGTAATCCCCGAATATAACGTCAGCCATGGCATGACCGGCCTCGCTCCCCAGCCACCAGGTGAACAGAATGCCAGGTACATGGTCGGCCGTCCAGTTGAAGATCAGCGGCCTCCCGCCCATGACCATGACGATGACAGGCTTGCCCGTGGCCTGCACAGCCTTCACCAGCTCTTCCTGTACGCCCGGCAGGTGAATATTGGCCCTGCTTTTTGCTTCGCCGCTCATATCCTGCCGCTCACCCACCGCCAGTATGACCACATCGGCCTGGGCTGCCGCGGCAACCGCCTCCGCAAAACCCGCCCGGCTGGTGTCTTCAATACCACAACCCTTTGCATACAACAGACGGGTGCTGTTGCCCAGCTTACCCGCAATCCCTTCATAGGGTGAGATCAATTGATCGGCCGCCCCCCAATCAAAGGACCAGAAACCCTGCATCTCTTTTTTAGCCTTCATTAAAGGACCTGACAAGGCAATAGATTTTATATTTCGCGACAAAGGCAGTAAATGACCTTCATTCTTCAACAGGACAATACTTTTATCAGCCATCTGCCGGGAAGCCGCCCGGTTGGCGGCGGTATTCTGTACAGCAGCCTCCCGTTTCTCGTCGCTGTACCGGAAAGGGTCTTCAAAAAGCCCCAGCTCGAACTTTTTTGTCAATATCCTTCTCACCGCCTCGTCGACCAATGCTTCCGGCACCTTACCTTCTTTCACCAGCATAGCAAGGTTGTCGATATAACAACGGCTTTCCATATCCATGTCGGAACCCGCCTTGACAGCCGCCAGCGCCGCCTCTTTGCTATCCGCCGCATACCCGTGAGGGATCATCTCGCCGATGGACCCCCAGTCGCTGACCACAAAGCCGGAGAAATGCCACTGCCCTTTCAGGATATCCCGCTGCAGATAACTGTTGCCGGTAGCCGGCACCCCATTGAGATCATTAAAAGAGTTCATAAACGTGGCCGCTCCTGCATCGAGGGCCGCCTTAAAAGGGGGTAAGTATATCTCCCATAAGGTACGCAGACTCATGTCCACGCTGTTATAATCCCGGCCGCCAATGGCAGCGCCATAAGCCGCGAAGTGCTTAGCACAAGCCATCACTGCATCCAGACTCCCCAGGCCATTACCTTGAAACCCCTGCACACGGGCACGGGCGATCAGCGAGCCCAGGTACGGGTCTTCACCCGCCCCCTCCATCACCCTTCCCCAACGGGGATCACGGGCAATATCCACCATGGGCGCAAAGGTCCAGTGAATACCGGATGCAGCGGCTTCCGTCGCCGCCACCCTGGCAGATATCCTGATTGCCGCCGTATCCCAGCTGGCAGCTTCCGCCAAAGGTATGGGAAAGGTCACCCGGTAACCATGTATGACATCCTGCCCAAAAAGTAAAGGGATCTTCAACCGTGACCTCATTGCTTCTTCCTGCAGCCGGCGGGTATTCTTCACCCCCATGACATTGAGCATCGACCCAACCCTTCCTTCTCTTATCTGTTGCGCCTTATTGTCATTGGCATACGTCACAGGACCGGTGGGGTTGAGATCGTCATTATACTGGTTCATCTGTCCCACCTTTTCCTCCAACGTCATCTTCTGCAACAGCTCATCCACCTTGCTCTCAACATCCTCCTGCTGATAGACCCGCACATAGTCGACAACCATGCTCCGGGGGAAAATGGAATCGTCCATTCCCTTGGCTCCGCCCCATCCTCCGCCTACGGCAACGTTCAGCAACAGATGGAACCGTTGGTCAAAAGGCCATTCCTCAAACCCTTTTCCCGAATTATGAAAAGTTAAGTACGACTGACCATCTACAAAAAAGCTGATCTCCTTCCGGCTCCACTCCACAGCATACACATGAAAATCCGCGTAAGGGTCCTTTATATAGAAACCTTTCGTCGCCTGCGTATGGATGATGTGATTGAATTTTTTGGTATGAATGCTTCCAAAGACGCTGTCAGGCATAAAACCCACATTCTCCATAATATCCACTTCACCACTGGCAGGCCATTCGCCATATTTCCAATCCGTTGGCAACATCCATATGGCCGGCCACATACCCTTGCCCGCCGGCAGCTTGGCCCGGACCTCTATCCGGCCATACCTCCAATCACCCTTACCTTTGGTCACCAGCCGGGCAGATGTGTACTGTCTTCCTTCCCTGGCCTCTTTGCGGGCCGTGATATACAAAAAACCATCCTTCACCCAGGCGTTCTTTTTGTCCTCCCGGGTGTAATACTCCAGCTCCTGGTTACCCCACCCATTTCCCCCGACATCATAATTCCATTTTGTGGGATCGGGCAGCCCCTTGTAGTTGAATTCATCCGACCATACCAATTTCCATCCGGGAGGCGCAGCGGCGGTATGTAAGACAGACAGCGAAAGACAAATGACCCCACAAATAGTGCGAAAGATATTCATATGAGAACATTGCATCTGCAATAATAGCAAGTTCCCGCGAGATACCCTATTCGCCTCCCCGTGACAGCCGGAACGACCTACTTCGAATACACCGGCGAACTTGCGGGCTGAAAATTAAAGTACTGCTTCGCATTATAATAGCAGATATCCCTCACCACCTTCCCTATCCACTCCATGTCATTGGGCAACTCTCCATTGGTGATCTCCTCTCCAAAAAGATTACAAAGTATCCGGCGGAAATATTCATGCCGGGGATAGGAAAGAAAGCTCCGGGAATCCGTCAGCATGCCGACAAAACGGCTGAGCAGCCCCATATTTGACAGAGCATTGATCTGGCGGATCATCCCATCCTTCTGATCCAGAAACCACCAGGCGGAACCGTATTGTATCTTCCCCGCAGTAGACCCGTCATTAAAATTCCCGATCATCGTCGCCATCAGCTCATTGTCGGCAGGATTGAGATTATAAAGGATGGTTTTTGCCAGTTTGTCCTCCTTGTCCAGCCTGTCGAGAAATCTGGCCAGGGCCCTTCCCTGAGAAAAATCCCCCATCGAGTCCCAGCCGGTGTCAGGTCCCAGCCGCTGCATCATCCGGCTGTTGTTGTTACGCAACGCTCCCAGATGGAACTGCTGCACCCATCCCTTCTCCCAATCCCATTCGGCAAAATGCACCAGCATAGCCGACTTGAACTTGCGCCGTTCGACCTCGTTGAGCGCTTTGCCGGCCCTCACTTTGTTAAAAATGGTTTCCACTTCCCAACCGGTGAACTCCTCCGAATATATCTCCTCCAATCCATGATCCGACACGGTACAGCCCACAGAAGCAAAAAAGTCATGCCGGTTCTGCAGGGCAAAAAGATAATCGTTAAAGCTGGAAATGGCGACATTGGCAGCCGCTTCCAACCTCCCGATATAAGCATTGAAATGATCCGGATTGTCCACATTCATAGCGCCATCAGGACGAAAGGCCGGCAGAATAGGGATCTCAAAACCATCCTGTTTCAGCTTGAGATGATGCTCCAGCGAATCCACCGGGTCATCCGTCGTACAGACAGTCCTCACATTCATCTTACGCAGCAGATTGCGCACCGAATACCCGGACCCCTGTAATTTATCGGAGCATTCCTCGTATATCTTCTTTGCCGTCCGGCCGCTGAGGATGTCATGGACATCAAAATAACGTTGCAACTCCAGGTGTGTCCAATGATACAGGGGATTGCGCAGCGTATAAGGAACAGTCTCCGCCCACTTCAGGAATTTCTCGTAGTCCGGCTGATCCCCCGTACAGAAACCTTCGTCCACCCCATTGGTCCGCATAGCCCGCCACTTGTAATGGTCGCCATATAACCACACCTGTGTGAGATTTTCAAATTGATGATCGGCGGCTATTTGCTGAGGAGACAGATGACAATGATAATCGATGATCGGCATTTCCCTGGCATAGTCATGGTACAACTGCTGCGCCGCCTTGGTATTCAGTAAAAAATTTTCGTCCAAAAAATTCTTCATAACGCTTTTATTTCAGTTATAATTCCGCATTGGGACAATGTTAAAAAGTATTTTCAGACCGGCCGGCTATCCCGCCTTTTTTATTTACGCAAACGTTATCGTAGGCTTATGGTGCTATTCTACAGGTATAACTTTCTTTAGTTCATTGCTTTTGTAGGCTGCTGTGATGACCCGGATGATGTCGATGCCCTCTTCCGGCGTCACCGGCACAGGCTTATTGTTGCGGATGGCATCAAACATACCCACATAAAAATCTCCATAATCACCCTTCATGGAAGGGATATGCTCCCGGATGACCTTACCGTCCTTTTCCGTATGTAAGAACCCCTTCCCGCTATCCGGCTCTACCCCCCAGCCTTTTTCATCCGGCATGGCGCCCGCCAGCAAACGCTGCTCCTGGGGGTCGGCCTTGGGCTTTAAAAAAGTACCCAACGTACCATAAAGAGCCGTGGCAGGAACAGGCTCCCGGACAAGATAACTCGACTTCAACCTCACCCGCAGATTGCGCTGCGCAGGATAGAAAAGCAGCAATTCCATATAATCATCCACCTTGGAGATAGGACGTATGATACCGATGTCAGCATACACGGCGGACGGCATACCCCACAGCTGCAGCACCTGGTCCAGCAAATGCGACCCAAGATCATACAGCAACCCCCGTCCCGGACCGGGCGTTTCCTTGTGCACCTTGGGACTGAGCGCTGTCGTATACCTGTCATAATGAAGCTCCACTTCCACGATCTCTCCCAGCCAGCCTTCCTCTACGATCTTCTTCACCGTCCTGGAATCGCTGTCGTAACGCCGGCTCTGAAAAACAGCCAGTTTCTTCCCCACTTCTATTGCCAGTGACTCCAGTTCCAATCCTTCTTCCACGGTCACCGTAAAAGGTTTTTCCACCACCGCATGCTTACCCGCCTTTAGCACAGCCTTGGTATATTCATAATGTGTGTAGTTGGGCGTATTGACCACCACCAGCTCGATGGCATCGTCCTGTAAGATCTCTTCAAAGCTGCGATAGATTCGCACATACGGGTACAACGTTTTTGAAAGGTTCTTATCCCTTTCCCAGATGGCATACAACTCAAATCCGGGATTGAGATGCAGAAAAGGAGCATGAAATACACGTCCGGACATTCCGAATGAAAGTAAGGCCGTCTTGATAGGTCCCATATTTATTTTTTTATTTGCAGAGCACACAAAGATACCTTCTGCCATCGATAATGCCCCCACCCGTAATGGCAATATTTTCATTGCCCGCTATAAATGGCGCCTGTACGCAAGCGTAACGGAGAACCTTGCCTGCCCGCAAAATGCCCCCGTATCTCTGCCAGAATGGAAAGGGCGATCTCTTCAGGAGTAGTAGCGCCGATATCAAGCCCCGCAGGTGAGTATATACGATGACGGTCTGCTCCACTGACAGGGCGCCCCTCCGCCTCCAGGGCTGTATACATTCTTTCCGTCCGTTTGCGGGGGCCCAATATCCCGATGTAAGAAGCCGCCGTCCGTAAAGCTTCCGGCAGACGGCTCAGGTCTGTCTTATAATCGTGGGTCATCAACACAATGGCTGTATAGGCATCCGCGGGAGGTATCACATACTCCGCCTGATCCAATACCTTTCCCGCCAATAAAAATAATGCTTTGTCCGCACGCAGCAGATGAGTGACAAGGGTCGAGTCCCAGCCCAGTTCCCCGCTCATGCGCAGGAATGGATATATATCATTGTTACTCCCAAAGACGACCACCTGTATAGCCGGCAGAACGATCTCCACAAACAGGCTCATCCCCGACGCGTAAGAAAAACTTCTTGACTGCAACGCGGCCCTGCAATCATTTATGTCCGTCAATACATCCCGGAAAGGAAAGTGTACAGACTTCCCCTCCTCAAAAATAATACTCCTCCCCGGAGCCTCCGTTCCACCCGTAATGGTCACCAGACACGCCGGCTCTCGGATATCCACCAAACGCTCCAGCACCCGCACGGGGTTCTCCGGGTCATCCGGGTCCAATGGCGTAAACAATACATCGATGATACCCTGACATCCCAGCCCCACCCCCACCTGGTGATTATCCTCCTGCATGGTATCATACGTGACGACGGAAGGATGATGCAGACCGATCGCCTTTTGCGCCCTCCGCAGCGCATCCCCCTCCAGACAGCCGCCGCTGATCCCGCCCAGATAGGTACCGTTGTCCAGCACCAGCATACGGGCCCCTGCCCTCCTGTAAGAGGAACCCTCTACCCGCACCACCGTGGCAAGGGCAGCGCGGGTCTTTCCAAAATCAATGGATTGATAGGCCTTTACGATGGCCCGGATCTCTTTCATATATTAAAAATACGAACCCCGGGGCAAACCCCATGGGGAATCGTTTCCTCATGCCGGACACCCGTCGTCCGCTGTCACGGGGAATACGGTTCCTACATAGACAGCCTTTGCCAGCTCTGCGCAGATATCTGTACCGCCTGTGCCGAAGAATGTGAACGACATACACAGACAGGCATGGAACATTACCGCGTCTGCGCGGAAGCCTGCCGTCAATGCGCGGAAGAATGTATTCATATGTCAGCCCTTGCTTAACCTATCGCTCAAAAATCACAAAGACTGCGGGAATCGCATCCCCGATAGCAGCGGTTTTCGCAGCCCTTTATACTGTATTAACACGTTGAACTTCTGCCCCATATCCATCAGCAGGGTACGGATAAAGGAAAGCTTTGCTTCGGGCGTCCATTGGCGCATCTCCCCATCCTCCTCCATCTCCTTTAAATAGGAAGTCAACCCCAGCCCCTGTAAAAAATGAGCCTGCTTGGTATATCCACCCGGATAAAGTCCCACGCGAAGCCCCCAATGATAAAGAGCAGAAAAATTGATATGGGTAGTAATATCCTGCTCCCCGATGTTGGTATAGGGACTGTAATTGATCATGTGTCTGTGATAACATACCAGGGTACCTTTATTCCTGTGCTTGTCATACAAGGTACGCGATGGAAATCCATAGTCGATAGTAAGCACAAAACCTTTCTTCAGAGCTCCGGAAACACGGGTGATCCAATCCACTGCCTCCAGGTTGATCTCTGTACGGAATCCCGGTGGTAAAGTGACGTTCAGCTCACGAAAATAGTCTTTCAACGGCAGGCCCGCCGGACGCAGACATTCGATAAAACCATTGTCATAATCCACAAACACCTCCATAAGTTCGTCCTGCATCACCACCTGGTGAACAGAAAAATTATCTATCAGTTCGTTGGATAATATACAACCAGTCATAGGCGGAATATCCCTTATATCCTCGTGCAGAGTTACCTTGTCCGGAAGTAACTCTCGCTGTCTCACCCGCATCGCCTTGCTTCTCTCTATAATATGATAATGCAGGTCCACATATAATTCCTTATTCTTTTGCAGACGCTGTAATATATCCTGGCACAGCAACCCCGTCCCTCCTCCATATTCCACCACGGAAAAAGGCTGTTTGCCCAGCCAGTACCACATCTCCTCTAACTGGCGTGCAATCATTTCTCCAAACAGGGAGGACATACAGGGGCTGGTGTAAAAATCCCCATCCTTCCCGATCTTGTTCCTGGCTGTGGAATAATATCCATACTTTGGATGATACAAGGACATTTCCATAAAGTCATGAAAAGAGACAGGCCCTTCTTTCCTGATCCTATCGAGGATGATCTCTGCTAATGGCATATAAAGACTTTCTTTCAGATGCTTCAAGACTTATGCCCGGCGCTGCTGCCATGGCATGATTTTTTTATAGTTCAGCCGTTATGGTCACCACGCAAGTAGACATCGAACAACTATGCATCGACACTGTACGGGTACTGGCCGCCGATGCCGTACAAAAGGCCAATTCAGGACATCCCGGGATGCCCATGGGCGCCGCCCCGATGGGTCATGTATTGTGGTCGAAATTTATGCGTTATGATCCAAAAGACCCGCATTGGCCCAACAGAGATCGCTTTGTCCTTTCCGCAGGTCATGGCTGTATGCTCCAATATAACTTTCTTTATCTCACGGGGTACAACGTCACATTGGATGATCTTAAAAGCTTTCGCCAGCTCCACAGCAAGACGGCAGGCCATCCCGAATATGGCCTCATCGATGGAGTAGAGGTCACCACAGGCCCCCTGGGGCAAGGTTTTGCCAATGGCGTAGGCTTTGCCATCGCACAGCGGCACCTGGCCGCCAGGTTTAATAAGCCGGATTTTGAAATTTTCGACTACAGGATCTTCGCCATTTGCAGTGACGGCGACATGATGGAAGGCGTCAGCTCGGAAGCCGCCTCTCTGGCCGGGCACCTGGGTCTGGGCAATCTTATTTACCTCTACGACGACAACCATATTTCCATCGAAGGTGATACGTCCCAGGCCTTTAACGAGGATGTAGCGGCACGCTTCGAGGCCTATGGCTGGCATGTACAGGTGATAGACGACGGGAATGACACCAATGCCATTGCACGCGCCGTAGTGGGCGCCATCAATGAAAAACAGCGGCCTTCGCTGATAAAGATCCGTACCCATATTGCCTATGGTAGTCCTCATAAAATAGACACTGCTGCTGCACATGGTTCCCCCCTGGGAGAAGATGAGGTCCGTCTGGTAAAGGAATTCTTTGGTTTCGACCCCAACGAGTCCTTTGTTGTGCCGGGAAAAGTATTGGAATACTACCGTGCTGCCGGCGAAAAAGGTCTGCAGCAGCATAATGAATGGACCGTTTTATTCGAAGCCTATAAAAAGAAGTACCCGGAGCTGGCGCGGGAATACGAACAGGCGCTCCTGGATCAGTTGCCTTCAGGATGGGAGGACAAATTGCCCGTCTTCAGACCAGGTGATGCAAAAGGTGGTAAAATGGCCACCCGCCAGGCCTCGGGAAAAGTGCTGAATAGCCTGGCAGAAAGCATCCCCGCCCTCATCGGAGGCGCGGCAGACCTGGCTCCTTCCACGGACACCAATCTGAAGTCTTATGCTTCCTTCACCGCAGAAAATCCCGGCGGCCGTAACTTCCATTTCGGCGTCCGTGAACACGCTATGGGGGCAATCCTCAACGGGATGGCCCTGACCAAAGGGGTAATACCCTATGGGGCCACATTTCTTATTTTCTCCGATTATATGCGACCTCCGATACGGCTGGCAGCCATCATGAAAATAAAACCCATCCTCATTTATACCCATGACAGCATCGGCCTGGGGGAAGATGGCACCACCCACCAGCCGGTGGAGCAGCTGATCTCTTTACGATCCGTCCCTGATATCACAGTGATCCGGCCTGCCGACGCCAACGAGACAGTACAGGCATGGAAAGTCGCTTTGCAGCACAAGGGAGGTCCGGTAGCGCTCATACTCACCCGCCAGGGTATACCTATTCTGGATCCCGATAAATATGGGAAGGGCGCCGGATTGGGAAAAGGCGCTTATATCCTCTCCGATCCAAAAGGTATGCAGCCTGAACTGATATTGATAGCCACAGGCTCGGAGGTAGAGCTGGCGCTACAAGCTCAGGACTTGCTGCAGAAAGAAGGGATACCCGCAAGAGTGGTAAGCATGCCTTCCTGGGAATTGTTCCGGCGTCAACCGGATGACTATAAAGAGCAGGTATTTCCCAAAGCCATAAAAAAAAGACTGGCCATCGAAGCGGGCTCCCCCCTCGGCTGGCACGAGTATGTGACGGATGAAGGCGATGTGTTGGGAATGACCCGCTTCGGCGCATCGGCACCGGCGGCCGACCTGTATAAAGAATTCGGCTTTACGCCTGAACATGTAGTGCAGAAAGCAAAGACCCTACTCGGCTGAAACCATATTTTCCATAAGGATATCCCAATACTCCTTTCCATAGCCCACCAGTATCTCGCTGCCGGCAGGGATATTCTTCAATGCATAAATGTATACCTTAAGACCTTCCGTATCATATTTAGAGTTATTGTACACGCCCGATGTACGGATAGGTCCCCTGGCGTCATTGGCATACCGGGCCAGGGCTTTTTTATACCCCCAGGCATCGATGACATGATTCCGGGTGACATAATAAATGTACCCATTCAACCCATTACGGTCGTTGACATTTTTCCATGTAGTGATCTTTCCTTTATATTCCACGATCTTGGCGCCCTTGGGGATGGGCTTTTTGGTAAAGAGCCCCATACCCGCTCCCTTTAATGTGCTGCGCCTGACATACAATTGATTTTCCAATAACGGCATGAGAAGATAAATATAATGATTGGTAAAAATAGGTAAAAAACGCCTCACCAACGGTGATATACAGCCTGGCATAAAAATTTTGTAGATACTCCTGTGATCGATAGTCAAAAACTTTCAAAATCCCATATGTATGGCAACAACAACATCGCAAGCCGGCTCCGCCCGGAATTCAAAATTGCAGGAGTTTTTTAAAGATCAGCTGAAGGATATGTATTGGGCTGAGCAAAAGCTGGTAAAAACGCTTCCCAAACTGGAAGAAGCAGCCAGTTCCGCCGAGCTGAAACAGGCCTTTAACAGCCATCTCCAGGAGACAAAAAATCATGTCAGCAGGCTGGAAAAAGTATTCGAGCTGATAGGCGAACAGGCTGAAGGCAAAAAATGCCCCGCCATCGCAGGTATCGCGGACGAAGGCGAAGAGATCATCGACGAGACGGAAGAAAATACGGCGCAACGCGACGTAGGCCTGATCTTTGCCGGTCAGAAGGCCGAGCACTATGAGATCGCTACTTACGGCGGCCTGGTACAGGTGGCAAAGACCCTGGGTTATTCCGAGGTAGCAGAGCTGCTCAGCGTCACCCTCAGCGAAGAAAAAAACGCCGATATAAAATTGACAAGGATCGCCGAAGGCGGCATCAATGTCCAGGCAAAGGAAGAGATCCAGGAAGCTTGATCCTCACACCGGCAGATATACATGGAAAGTAGCCCCCTTCCCCGGCTCGCCGGTGGCTGTAATAGCCCCTCCATGGCTCTCCACGATCTTCTTGCACAGAGCAAGCCCGATCCCTGAGCCACTGTAGGTATCATGGCTGTTCAGACGTTGAAATATATTGAAGATCCGGTCTGCATGCTCAGCCTCAAAGCCGATGCCATTGTCCTGGACATCGATGCGCACAAAACAGATGTTCTTTTTTGATTGAAGCAAATGCGGCAGCTCTTCCTCTGCCGCATTTGACACTTTCACTGATATATAGGGCTGCCCCGGACAAAATTTAAGTGAATTACCGATGAGGTTGCTGAACAATTGACTAACCTGAGCGGCCGATCCGGAGATAGAAGGTAATACATCCAATGATATAACGGCATTTTTTTCCGCTATCCAAAGATCGAACTCGATCAGCACCCCCCTGATGATCTCATTGAGATCGACAAGTGCGACAGACGATCCCCCCCTGGACAACCTGGAGTATTCCAGCACATCCTTTATAAGCCTCGACATACGTGCCGAAACGCTTTTCATTTTTTGAAGATAGCCATTCAATATGGCCGGCTCGACACCCTGTTGCAGTCCTTCCTCCAATCGCTCGGAAAAAACATGGATCTTTCTCAGCGGCTCCTGCAGATCATGACTGGCGATATAGGCAAATTTCTCCAGCTCATAGTTCGACCTGGACAGACGCATATTCAGTTCAGCCAGTTCCCGGGTCCTTTCCTGCACCGTAGCTTCCAGCTCTTTTTGAAATCGTTCCCTCCCTTCGGCGATCATACGCTCTGCCTCTTTTTGAACCGTAATATTGCGGGCGATCTTGCTGGCGCCGACTACACGGCCTTTTTTGTCTCTGATGGGAGAAATGGAAAGAGAGATATCCAGCAAAGTGCCATCCTTTGTCAACCGCTTGGTTTCAAAATGATCCACCCGCTCCCCTCTCTTCAATCGTTCGAGGATCACCAACTCTTCATCCCATCGGTCTTCCGGTATCAACTTCAGAATGGGTTGCCCGATCATCTCTTCCTCCGTATATCCAAAGATCCTGTGAGCGCCTTCGTTCCAACTGCTGACAATTCCGTTCAGATCCTTACTGATGATGGCATCATCTGAAGAATGAATGATGGCTTCCAACCAGGTATGACCGATGGCTTCCAGCCCACCGATGTCCTTTAAAAGATCGTTTTCCTTATTCATGGGTGGATAAACGCGGGTTGTGTTTTTTTAACGCCTGCGACAACTCCTGTTTGATGACCGATACTTCGTTACCCTTTATGATATAATCATTGGCGCCTGCTATCCGGCATCTGGCAATATCCTGTGGGTTGGAAGAAGTTGAATACACAATCACCGGGCACTCGTTCAGCCTGGAAACCTCCCGTATATGCCGCAGACAATCCAGTCCGTCCATCCAGGGCATATTCAGGTCCATAAAAATGAGGTCGGGATGATAATGTTCATCTTTTAATTTGTCTAAAGCTTCAATACCATCTGTCGCACTGTCGATGACCAATAGAGGGTCGATGCCTTTTATAACCCAGGCAAATATTTCCCGGTCATCCGAATCGTCATCTATCAAAAGGATTTGTAAGGGCGCCATTTGTCAGGAGAAACGTTGTTAAATAAACCTTTCCGGAATTATATTATAGCTCCTGCAAACGATGGACCAAATATTGCCGGAACAATATCCCGCTAGATCACCAGCAGGTGCTGACAAATGGTAAAGCTAAAGACCGTGCGGACCTTCCCATTCAACAGCACCTCCATGCTGCGGTCGAACCCATGCAGCGTCATCACCTCGATGGTAGAACCCAGCGTAAGCCCCAATGTATTCAGATAGGTAAGAAAGGACGCGTCGTGATCCAGCACGCCCGTAAGCTTATATTTTTTGCCCGCCTCGCACCCCGAGAGCGGAAAAGCCTTGAAAAACGGCAGTTTCCCGTCGGCATCCGGGATAGGCTCCCCATGAGGATCAAACTTTGGATGACCCAGCATCTCGTCGATACGGTTAAAAAAACGGTCGGATTGGATATGCTCGATCTGTTCCGCAATATCATGTACCTCCTCCCACCCCAACCCCATAACATCCTTCAGGAAAAGTTCCGTCAGCCTGTGCTTCCGCAGGATCAGCAAGGCCTGACGTCGCCCCTTCTCCGTCAGCTGGATCGCCTTATATTTTTCGTATCTGATGAATTTTTTGCCCGCCAGGTTCTTCACCATGCTGGTGACGGTGGGCATTTTTATCCCCAGTTGCAGGGCAATACGCTTGACTGTAATGGCTTCCTCCGTCTGGGACAGCCGGTGCAAGGCTTTGAGATAATTCTCCTCTGTCAGCGTCATCATGATGTAAATATAGGTATAAACCTCTAAAATAAATTTGTTAGATTAATCTAACTTTTTAATTTTGGGCATGAAATATTTTAGACTGCTTATTCTTTTACTGCTCCCCATTACGCTCCACGCGCAAAAAATAGATACCCTCAACGAAGTGGTGGTGTCGGGGACCTCCCGCCCCATCCGTATCCGCGAAAACCCCGTAGCCATCATCGCCGTGCCGGCCAGGGCCATCGACAGGACCGTATCTTCCAATATCATCGACGTGCTGGTGCAGAACGCACCCGGCCTCCAGGCGGTAAAGACAGGGCCGAATATCTCCAAACCTTTTATCCGGGGCCTGGGCTATAATCGCGTGCTCACCCTGTATGACGGGCTGCGGCAGGAAGGACAGCAATGGGGCGACGAACATGGCATCGAAGTGGACGCCTACAATATTCACCGCGCTGAAGTCATCAAAGGCCCCGCCAGCCTGCTGTACGGCTCCGATGCCCTCGCCGGGGTGGTCAGCCTCTTCCCCTTTTTGCCCCAGGAAAAGGACGGCCGGCTCCACGGACGCATACTCAGCGAATACCAGCACAACAACGGTCTCATCGGCAACGGGTTGCGGCTTTACTCCAGCAATGACAGGTGGCTGTGGGTTGCCCGAGGCTCGTTCAGACTGGCAAGGAACTATACAAACAAGGTAGATGGCAGGGTCTACAATACAGGCTTCTCCGAAAAGAACCTTTCCCTCACAGGCGGTTATGCCTTTACAAAAGGCAATATACAGGTGAATGCCACACTGTATGACAATCTCCAGGGGATCCCGGACGGCAGCAGGGACTCCCTTACACGCAGGTTCACCAAACAAGTGGCGGAAGGCGACGCCGATGACCTGAAGCAGCGACCCATCGTGCCGGATGCCGAACTGAACTCCTATAAGCAAAGCCCCCTGCATCAGCATATACAACACTACCGGCTGTATACAACGCAGCATTATTCACCTGGCAAAAGCGTCTTCGATGTCACGCTGGGCTTTCAGCAGAATATACGACGTGAATATAGTCATCCCACAGAACCGCATCAGGCAGGGCTCTTCCTCCGCCTGAACACATTGAATTATAGCGTCCGTTGGGTAGCCCCCATTCTTTCAAACGTCGAGCTAAGCGCCGGCATAGGCGGTATGCTGCAGGACAATAAAAGCAAGGACGCCACTGACAGGCCGATCCCGGATTATCGTCTTGCCGATGTGGGGGCATATATCTATGGTAAATGGAGAGCTTCCGGACTGACACTTACAGGAGGTCTTCGCTATGATACACGGCTGCTGCGCGGCGACACGCTTCACAGGAACTTATCCGGCATATCGGCCAGTATCGGGGCTACCTACGCGCTGACAGAAAAGATCAGCCTCAAGGCCAACATCGCCCGGGGATATCGCAGCCCCAACCTCACAGAACTGGCCTCCAACGGCCTGGACCCCGGCGCACATATCATCTACAGAGGTAACAAAAATTTCTCGCCGGAATTCAGCTTCCAGCAGGACATTGGTTTCATCGGTTATTTCGAAGGCGCCACCGCCGCCCTAAGCCTGTTCCATAACTCCATAGATAACTATATCTTTTTACAACAACAGGTGGACCATGAAGGCAATCCCGTGACGGATGCACAGGGTAATAAAACCTTTCAATACCGGCAGGCTTCCGCCCGGCTGTATGGAGGTGAAGCTTCTCTTGACCTCCAACCTGCGGATTGGGGCGGTGTTCAGTGGAATAACTCTCTGTCACTCGTAATAGGTTCTAATGCCCTCGGCCCGCTGCCTCTCATCCCCCCTTTTCAATGGCTGAGCAGCCTTGGCCGGGAATGCCGGCTGCCAAAAGGATGGTTTAGCGCCCTCTATCCCCGTATCGAAGTGGAATATCACCGGGCCCAGGACAGATACTTAAAGCTTTACCAGACTGAGACGTATACCCCCGCTTATACGCTCGTCAACCTATCCCTGGAAACCTCCATCCGGTGCAAACCCGGTAGGACGCTACAGGTACAACTGCAGGCCAACAACCTTTTTGACTGCGCCTATCAAAGCAATCTCAGCCGGCTAAAATACTTTGAATATTATGCCTATAGCTCAAATGGTCATTATGGCATCTACAACATGGGACGGAACATCTGTTTCAAACTGATCGCCGGGTTCTAGCAATGGTTCATCCGCGCCCTTCGTACCGCCCCCCCACCGTCTGGCAGACCTTTTGATTATAAGATCATAAAGTTTATACGCATGTCGCTGGCGAAATATAAGGAGAAGCGTTCTTTTTCAAAGACGCCCGAACCCAAAGGGGGAAAACCCTCCGGCAAAGCCCTGCGGTTTGTCGTGCAAAAACATGACGCCTCCCGGCTGCACTATGACTTCCGGCTGGAAATGGAAGGAGTACTGAAAAGCTGGGCCATCCCAAAAGGCCCGTCCCTGAACCCCGCGGACAAACGCCTGGCCATGATGGTGGAAGACCATCCCCTGGGCTATAAGGATTTCGAAGGCATCATCCCGGAAGGTAATTATGGCGCAGGTACGGTCATCGTATGGGATGCCGGCACCTATGAACCGCTGGCGCCTACCGATGGCACAAAGAAAGCACAGGATAAAGAGTTGCTAAAAGAACTGCTCGCGGGCTCGCTCAAGTTCAGGATGAATGGTAAAAAACTAAAAGGAGAGTTCGCCCTGGTCCATACCCACAGCAGAGGAGAAAATTCCTGGCTGTTGATCAAACACAAGGATAAATATGCTTCGGAAAAACCCGTCACGGAAAAGGACAGATCCGTGATCTCAGGCAAAACCCTGGAACAGGTGGAAAAAAATCCCCATTAGGCCGTATACTTTGTCGTAATATACGACAATATATGTTTTTTTGACGCCTCCATATCGCTGATTTTTTCCGCCTCTTCTCCTACCCTGGCCAGATCCTCGTCATGAACGGAATCCCTGAACCAGTGTGAAAAATCCTGCCGCCGCAGATGGAACCACCAGGTTTCAGCGTCGATACCCTCCGCGATATGCGCAAAAAGCAGCAGGTTATTAGCCTTCAAATGCATTTTATTCCCGGGTCCCGTAAAAATAAAGCTGTTATAGCTCATGTCTCCCTGGGCATATTTCTTTTTATGTCGCTGCTGCAGCTGCACCGGCAGGTTGAACCGGGCCTTATAAACAGCGGGGCCGTTCTCTCTGTCCCACACTGCTATCTCATTCTCCGACAGGGAAGGAATATTCGAAGGCATCGGCAACTGCAGTTTCTCGCAAAATTGCTGAAAAGGATACGCGGAGTCCTTCCCAATCGCCATTACAGTACTTACCCTGGAAAGAGAGGTTGCGCTCAATGCGTGAGGAGAAGTGCTGATAAGGATAAAATTGGCCAATTGCTCCGGCAGCCTGTCGGCAAGGGTTTCCGCCTGCCCCGGCACCAGGTGATGTGCCTCATCCAGCAACAGCCAGTGCGGATGACCATACTCCTTACGAAGATCGAGGAACATAGAGAGAAATCTCCCAAAAAACGCCGGGCGGTCAGCCAACGGGATAGACAATGTACAGACCACAACATTCTGCCCCGGCGCTTGTAGCAGACGAGCAATCTCCTCGATAAGTGGGAGCGCCTGGTCATTGCCGATGACCACGGCGCCCGGTAGCTGAAGGTAATCCCCTTCCGGGTCTATGAGACAGAATTGATAGCCCTGCTTTACCATGCTCTCGACAATAGAAAGGGTAAAAGTGGTCTTCCCGCTACCCGAGGCGCCTGCCAACAGTATCCCTTTTCCATAAGGACTGATATGAAAAGGACTGCCATCCTCCCGTTCACCTAGCTGCAGATAATGTCTTGTAAGCCGTGCATCCAATCCACTAAGGTCCGTAGCCAGCAGCGCCTGGATCAATTGGGATACGCCCTCCCCGTGACTGGCATCCGTCACCCAATCCGCCAGGGACTTCAGCCCCGGCAAAGCATTGGCCACAGCCACCGCACATTCGGCGGCCTGCAACAAGGCCCCGTCATTTTCAGCATCCCCGATAGCCACGGTATTGTGAAGAGAAAGATGCAGGGAATACAGCAAATGCTGAAGACCCGTAGCCTTATTCACCCCCGGCGGCAGTATCATGACCGCTCCTTTATTAAAGATAACCTGCCGCTCGCTGGCGGACGCCTTGATCACGTCCAGCACGGTCTTCTCATGGGGCTCCCAGGTAGCGATGATGACCTTTCCGACAGATATCGGGTGCACACCCCCATCGGCCAATGCCCGGACAAAGGACTCGTCAGGCGGCGGTCCCAACAATTGCTCCTTCCCTGTTGCCGGCTCATGGATCAGCCCCCCATTCTCCGCAACGATGTAATCTATGATCTTATAGTCAGGGAACACTTCCACCAGGTCCTTCATCTCCCGGCCCGTCACCAGGATCAGACGACGACCCGAAGCCTTTAATAGTTCAAGCTCATGCAATATTTTTTCGGACACCCGGCCCTGGTCGGCGAGCGTCCCGTCATAATCCGTTGCAAGTACCAGGTATCGCATGCTGAATGAAAAATAAAAACCATGCCCCGGGTAAAGACCCCAACCAGGGAAAATTCAACAATCGATTGTATATCAATAAAATATTAACATTGAAGTAACACGTAAGGATATCCCCGGTTTTTGTTGCTTTTTTTCCACATTAACAAAAAAATTGTATTTTTAGCCTAACCTTAATTAACCACGCCCGTGAGACCGGATTACCCAAACAAAATTTTTTCCGATCGACGCAATTCGTACATCCTTCTGATGGAGACACTGGCTGAGCATGCATAGCGCTAATGACCCTTTTTTATTCTCTTTTATTCCTTATCAACCTTATACATGCGTTTTATTGCTGCCATCTTACTCCTCTTCCTCATTCACGTAAGCACCTGTGCTTATGCCCAAACTACTACCATCAGCTGTCATGAAAAGAATGTACCGCTGAAGAAGGTGTTCGATGACATCTACAATCAAACAGGCTATTTATTCTTTTTCAAAGATGAACCCAGGCTCATGGATCAGATGGTAAGCCTGGATATCAACAACATGTCCATCGACACCTTCCTGAAATTGTACTTTGGGGTAGGTCCCTCCGATTATACAAAAGAAGCCAAAACATATGTGATAAAAAGAAAGGAGCGTACGCCCTTCGGCGTTGGTCTGTCTACACCCCGCGATACACTGATAGATGTGCAGGGCAGTATCACCGATATGAAGGGTGATCCGCTTTCGGGTGTAACCATTGCCGTCGAAGGGACAAAAAAGATGACAATTACGGACTCCGCCGGCGCTTTTAGTTTGCAACAGATAGACCCGGATGCCGTCCTCCTCTGCTGGCATGTCAGCATGGATCACCTGCGTATACAGATACAGGGACAGACCACCCTCCACCTCCGGATGAAGGAAAAACCCGTCGAACTGCAGAACTACAGCGTAGTGCTTCCCTTGAGCAATGGCTATCAGCGGCTGCCAAAAGAAAGAGCCACCGGTTCTTTTGGCTACATCGATCGTACCCTCCTGAACAGGAGCGTCTCCACCAGCGTACCTGACAGGATGGAGAACCTCGTTCCCGGATTGCTGACCAATCACGGACAGTCCGCCACAGGCATTCCCATCAGGGAAATACCCTTGATAAGAGGACGCAGCACGCTGTACGCCAACCCCGCACCCCTCGTCATATTGGATAACTTCCCCTATGATGGTGATCTGAACAATATCAATCCCAATGATATAGAAAGTATCTCCGTATTAAGGGACGCCGCGGCGGCTTCCATCTGGGGCCTCAGGGCAGGCAATGGCGTCCTGGTGATCAACACCCGCCGGAGCAAGGTCAATGACACCAGCGCATACAGCACGCTGACTCCCCTGGTCAGTTACAACAGCTCGGTCACTTTTCAACCCGCTCCTGACCTGTACAACGTATCCAATATTTCCAGCGCCGACTTTATAGACTGGGAAAAGGACCTGTACGCCAAAGGGTACATTTTGCCGGGTAATCAAATCCCCGTCACACCCGTTGTCGGTTATCTAAAACAGGTAGACCAAGGATCGTTGTCCCCGGACGTGGCCAATACGCTGATAGAAACCCTAAAGACACAGGACGTCCGGAAAGATATCCGGAAGTATTTCTACAAGGGCAGCGTCAGCCAGCAGCATTTTATCCAGGCCTCGGCCAGCACGGACAATGCAGGATATTACGCTTCGGCAGGCTGGGATCACAATACATACAACCTAACAGGGTCATCTTTTGACCGGGTATCCCTGCGGTTACAAAATATCCTCAGGATCAGCACACCGTTGACCATCGAGACGGGGATGAACTATACGCACACCACCGTCCATCAGGACGCCAATCCCGGATTTAACTACAGAAGTCCCGTCGCCAATAAAGGTTTTTATCCTTATGCAAGACTGGCCGACGCACAGGGCAATCCCCTGCCGGTATCATTGGATTATAACCCGGATTATCTCAAGGCTGCGAAGGGCCTCGGCTTCCCCGACTGGAATTATGTACCCGTGAGCGACCGGCTCCTGGAGGACAATACGAGCAAGACACATGACCTCCTGATCAACCTGGGAGCCCGCTATGCATTTACACCGACCCTGAATCTGGAAATAAAATATCAGTACCAGAATGGAGGTACGGATGGCGCCGACCTGCACGATGAAACGTCCTATTATACGACAAACCTCAGGAACAGCTATATCCAGGTGGATCCAAATACCAACCGTCTCTCCTACCCTATTCCCAGGAACGGTGGTATTATGGACTTTGCCACCAAGCAGACCACCGCTCATCAGGGCAGGATACAGATGAACTACAATAAGACCTGGTCCCGCCGCAACCATCTGACGGCCATCACGGGTTATGAGATCAGAAGTGTGGTAAGCACCGCGCGATACAACAGGGAATATGGCTATAACCCCGACAATGGAAGTTCTATCCCGGTCAACGCTGACTCCAACTACATAACCTGGCAGATAGGCAATCCCAGAACTATCCCCGTCGCTGCGCCTCCCGCCAAACTGGTGGACCATTTTATCAGCTATTACACAAATGCCTCCTATACTTACCACAATCTGTATACGCTGACGGTCAGCAGCCGTGAAGACCTCGCCAATCTCTTTGGAGTAAATTACAACAAGAAAGGGGTGCCCTTATGGTCCGCCGGTCTTGCCTGGCAGATCAACAACGAGCGCTTCTATCACTGGAATGCGCTGTCATCCCTGAATCTGAGAGCTACCTATGGCCGCGCCGGCAACATCTCCCGGCTGGCTTCCGCCTATACCACCGTCACTTATACACAGGGTGGTATCACAGGCACACCCTTTAACACCGCGCATATCCAGGGACTGCCCAACCCCAACCTCCGCTGGGAACAGGTAGGTATATTAAACATAGGTCTTGACTTTGTTACAAAGAAAAGGATCATCACCGGGTCCATCGAATATTACAGCAAGAAGGCTACGGACCTTATGGCCCCGGCTCTCGGCGATCCTACACTGGGTCTGGTGCAAACGCCGGGCACACCCGGGTTCTATTATGCCAATACAGCCACCATGAACGGATCGGGCATCGATGTCCAGTTAGAATCCCATAACATCTACAACAAGACCTTCAAATGGACGACAAATTTTATCTTTAGCCGGGCCATATCTACAGTAAAGACCTTTCTGTTGCCTGCCGGTACCGGTAATACCTATGTGGATCAGAACGGCATCAATCCACGTGTTGGTAAACCCTTGTATGCCATCTACAGCTATCGCTTTATAGGTCTGGATCCCACCAATGGCGACCCCATGGGATATTACAACGGCAAACCCAGCAAGGATTGGGTGTCCATCTATAACAGTACATCCATAGACAGTATGGTCTACAACGGTCCCACCCAGCCCACCATCTTTGGGGCCTTGAGAAACACTTTCCGCTGGCGCTATTTTTCCGCCTCTTTTAATATCAGCTACAAACTGGGTTATTATTTCCGGAAACCCTCCATCAACTATACAGATCTTTTCAGCACCTGGGTAGGTAATGGTGACTATGCCCGGCGCTGGCAGCGCCCGGGAGATGAACATACAACTTCTGTTCCTTCGGTTGGTTATCCCGGCAGCAATGCAAGAGATTTCTTTTATATCAACTCCAGCGTCCTGGTGGAAAAGGCCGACCACATCCGGCTGGAAGATATCCAGCTTAGCTATGATCTGAGCAGGGATCGCTATCCCTGGCTCCCCTTCGGGAACATCCGTCTGTACAGCTATGTCGCCAACGTAGGGATCCTCTGGAAGGCCAACAAGTCCGGTATAGACCCATATTATATAAATATTCCAAAAGAGGGACGAAGATATTCGGTTGGTATAAACGTCAACTTTTAAGCTTTACCATGAACCCACGTCATCATCTTCTATATCTGATCATCCTGACGACAGCCATTTTTCCTTCCTGTCAAAAAGGAGGGTTCCTGGATACAAAGCCCGACCAGACCCTGGCTATTCCCACCAGTATCGCGGACTGTCAGGCCCTGATGGACAATGACGTGGTCATGAACGGCTATGGCCGTTTTGGTTATCCCAACCTGGGTTTCACAGGCTGTGACGATTATTATGTCAGCACACCCCTGTTTAACCAATACAGCGCCACCGACCAGCATGCCGTCATCTGGGCAAAAGACATCTATGCCGTCGATGAGGTCAACGACTGGGACCTTCCGTACAGGACCATCCTCTACGCCAATGTAGCAATACAGGGATTGGATGCACTTCATCCTTCGTCCGTGGATCAGACCGCCTGGAACAATGCCTATGGCAGCGCCCTCTTCTTCCGCGCCTTTGCTTACTTCCAGCTGGCCCAGATCTTTGCACCTGTCTATGACAGCACCAGTGCGCAGACGGACGATGGGCTCCCATTGCGAAAAACCGCAAACGTCGATGAAAAATTCACCCGGGCCAGTGTACAAAAGACTTATGATCAGATCATCAATGACCTGGTCACGGCCGCGCCCCTGTTGCCGGATATACCTTTGTCGGTCACCCGTCCTTCAAAGGCGGCAGTGTATGGTCTTTTAAGCCGGGTGTATCTCAGTGCCCGGGCTTATACCACAGCCCTTTTGTATGCCGACTCCTGTCTCCGGATCAGGCCAGGCCTTTTGGATTATAATACGATAAACCCTGATAGCACCCCTACTTTCACCCGTAACAACGTGGAAGTGATCTTTGGAGCCGCTGCTACCCTGGGTGGTCCTATCTCGCGAAGCTTTACAGACAGTACATTATTGAAGTCCTATCAACCCAACGATCTGCGAAAGATCCTTTTCTTTAAGAATGGACGGGCCTTTTTAGGAAGATATGATGAGGACGGTAATGCATTCTGCGGCATCGCCACGGATGAGATCTATCTCACCCGGGCGGAATGCTTTGCAAGGACAGAAAATACCGCTGACGCCATGGCTGACCTCAATAGCCTCCTGGTCAAACGATGGGCCAGCGGTACCTTTACGCCTTTTACAGCCACGGATGCTGCGGATGCCCTGGATCAGATACTCGCGGAAAGAAGAAAAGAGCTGCTTTATCGGAGTCTTCGCTGGACAGACCTTCGCCGGCTAAACAAAGACCCGGCAACGGCGGTTACCCTCACCCGTGTGGTGAACGGGCAGACCTATACGCTATCACCCAATAGTCCACGCTATGTCTATCCTATTCCACAAAAAGTGATCGACTTTAATAAAGACCAGGGCATGCAACAGAACCCCAGATGACCAATCCGGTCAAACCTCAATTGGGATAGAAGTGCTGCGTCACCAGGTAGCCCGCCGCATGATATCCATACACATCCTGTGTATAAGAAGTATACGCGGCCGAACAATTATAACCCCAGCCTGACAACAAACAGACATAGGGGTCGAAGGACTGATAGATCAGACTACCGATTGTCTTGGGATTGCCAGCGATATCCGTTGGAAACCAATAATAATTACCGAACTTTTTGTTCTTCACTGTTTCTGCATGGTTTGTAAATGCTGAGAAAGAGATGGCCAGGACAACCACTACCAGGCCGATGATCTTGCGTTGCATAAATCTGTATTTTGGTGGTGAGTAAATAAGTTCTGTTATAGCAATACGGCTGAGCAAAGGCCGGTGACATGACAGCCCATACCTCTTCCATTCCCGGAAAGGTCATTGTTGTCAACCTACATGCCGTAAAAATCAGGATGATCCGACTAAAATCTCAATTAGGCCAGAAGTGCTGCGTTACCAGGTAACCCGCCGCATGATGAGTAAATGCCGAAAAAGAGATGGCCAGGACAACCACTACCAGGCCGACGATCTTACGTTGCATAAATCTGTATTTTAGGTGATGAGTAAACTAAACCCATAATTGGGACGATCGTAAAAAATATATTGAACACCAGGTGCTGTTTCCAATTCATCCATGATATCACGCCTCCGCATGAACAGGGTAAATGCTTCTCCGTCCCCAGCATGAACGCTATGAACAGCGTAAACGCCGTCATTAAGACCAGCGATACAAACAACCCCGTTCTTCTGGTACGTCTTGTCAGCAAAAGCCCCGCTGCCACCAGTTCGGCGACAGGCACTGCCCATGCAATGACAGGAGCTATATGCTCGATCCATGGAAACCTCGTCAGTTGCGCCTCAAAGACATTCAGTCGGAAAAGTTTTGACGTTGCCGTATAGACGAACAAAAATACAAGACTGTATATACAGCCGTCCGCGATCCACTTTCGTGTCTGTTGATTCATCGTTTTAATTTCAATCGAAAATTACGCCGATGCATACCCTCTTTCCAAATTTTGGAATGTAACTTTTGGCAGCATTTGTGTTACTTTCGACCGCACCTCGTATGCAGTTTGCCACTGCATACCGGCCGCAGTGAGATTATATTTCCTGTATGCCCCCGGTGACAGCCGCCAATACGCCTTGAACGCTTTGTTAAAGCTGTGCACCTTCCTGTACCCGCATTGCATAGCAATATATTTTACGGGATCGTCGGTCTGACGTAGCAAAAACTCTGCCTTTTCCATCCGGCTTTGCAAAAGAAAGGCGTGCAGCGATAGCCCGCTATAGGCGCGGAAATACTCCTGGAGAGATGTTTTGTTGGTGTTGAATTCCTTACAAAGTACGGCGATGGGAAGATTTCGATGAAGATTATTGTCAATATAAGCCCGCACCTGCTGCAACAGGCTGGCATCTTTGAGACGCATAAGAAAAGGTTTAATGATAATAACTAAATAGTTAATGACAAGTGACCGTTTCTTTTATGGTCTCAGAAGAGGGTGCGATCATTGGATATAGTCAATACGCCCTGCGTATGCAGGTAATCCTGTAGAAAAGTTAAGGCTAAAATTCTATTTGCTAGTGATAAAAAGGGTGTGGGTACATATTTACACGTACCATTGACCTAAAGGTAAAGATTAGATGATGTCCCGTTCACCCCTGCATGGTCTTGATCCGGATCATCGTGGCAATGGACAAAGCCCGCTGTCTTGCCTGTTCGGCAACAGCCCCTTCAAAATGTTCGTCCAGCGTTTCCCGGAAAATTTGTAGCCATCGGTCAAAATGTGCCTGCTCAAGGGGAAATATTTCATTCAACTGCTTGTGTACGCGCATGGGATTTCCCGCATAGCCGCCGCTGTGAAAAAGTACCCCTTCCCAAAAATCATACATAATGGGTAAATGGTGTTCCCAATCTACTTTCGCCACATCATTAAAAATAGGTCCGATCAATTCGTCCCGGCGTACCCTGGTATAAAAGGCATCGATCAATCGCCGGATGTCCTCCCTGTCTTTCAGGTCATTTTTCATCGCGCTGTCTTTTCCACAAAATTACCGCTTTTTACCACAGCAGCCCTGGTATCCAAATTGCATAGTTCCCCCTTAACCAGGGCGCACACCTATGCCGGACAACTATGGAATATTCAGATCAGGGACAAGCGGACTCGTCCTCCGGGAACCCAATAAACAGGCGCTCCCGCCCGGGCACAGACAAAAACACCGGCTCACTTATTACGCTGCCTTATTCAATTCCATCGAGATCAACAGCAGCTTCTATACGATACCCATGGCCGTCACCTTTACAAAATGGTCCCACCTTGTCCCCCCGGGTTTTCAATTTACCCTTAAATTATGGAGGGGGATCACCCATGCCAGGGGGTTTGTCATCAGCCCCGCCGATATCGCCTTGTTTATGAAGGCTGCCGCCAACCTGGCGGACAAAAAGGGCTGTCTTCTTATCCAGTTACCCCCCAACGTGACCTGGAACAAGCTCGGACAGCTGGAAAAAATGCTGACGCTGGTACAAGCCCCGGACGCCGGCCCCGCCTGGCGAATAGCCGTAGAATTCCGTGACAGGTCCTGGTACAGACAGGAAACCTATGATCTCCTGGATAGATTCCAGTCTGCGCTTGTATTACACGACATGCCTGCCGCCTCCACCCATACCCCCGCCGGCAAAGCCGGCTTTACCTACATCCGGTTTCACGGTATACGGGGCGATTATAAAGGCTCTTATACCCATACGCACCTGGAGGAATATGCAAAAAAGATCAGGAACTGGCTGCACCAGGGAAAAGACGTCTACGCCTATTTCAACAACACCATCGGAGATGCAGTGGCCAATCTCGAAACCCTCAATATACTGGTATCATAATTGCGGCCGGGTTTCTATGCACCGAAAGAAAGTATACCGCAGTATCCGGAAACACGGAAGGGGCATCCGGCAAAACGTCTCTGTTTCCGTCTTTTTTGATGAGGACGATGTACACGCTTTCCGGACGCATGTAAAAAAGCTGCGGGCCTTCTTCCACTGGCTGGGCAATGATAAAAAGCCCTTATCTCCTACTTTTAAGGAAATATACCATATTTCCGGCCAGTTGCGGGATATCCAGGTACTGCTGAAACATATGGAAGAAAAAAAAGAGGGTTCTCCCGCCTTTATCGCCTGGCTGCGGGATAACGCCGGCAGGCTCCAGCAATTGTGGGACGATAGTTATGACCCCGCGGTGATCAGACGCCTGGAAAAACACCTGCAAAACCCCACGCTAAAAAAACCCACTGCACGCAGACTCCGGTCCTTCTTTAATAAAAGGGTGGATAAGATAGAAGCCATCGTTTACCTGCCCGCTCCAGCTGACGACGATCTCCATGACATACGGAAGGAGTTGAAAGACATGTATTTTGTATATGTGTGGGGAAAAAAGAATGACTGCGCGGATAAGAGTGATACGATGCCCGGTCAGTTGAAAGAACTGAGTGAGGAATGCGGACAGTACAATGACAGACGCATAGCCTTGACCTTACTCGCTGCATATATACAACAGGAACAACAGCCTGAAGCCCGGCAGACCGCCGAACAGCTGCAACAGCAATGGGAAGAAGAAAGACTGGCTCACAAAAGCAGGCTGCTGGAAAGATTAAGAGATTTTGTAGGAACAACGTAAGAACGCCTATATCTTTTCCCGCGCATAGTCCTCCATAAAATGCTTGAACATATGGATATCACGCTCGATCATCTCCCTGAACAGCGGCGTAAGCAGACGTGACAACCTTTCTCCTACAACCCCCATGGGCGCCCGGTAAGAGATCATTACGTCCATACGCGTACCACCGGATGGCGCGTCCGAAAAATTTATTTTCCCTGCGTTCTCTATGGATGCCCCCGGCGCCGACTGCCAGGACAGTTCCGTATCTTTTACATCCTTTACGATCTCCGCTTCCCATCGCACATCCCCCAATCCTCCGGGGATCTTTACCCTCCATGCGGAGATAGTGTCACTGAGTTCATCAACGCTTTCCACATGCTTCATAAACAATGGCAGGTTTTCCAGCCTTCTCCAGAATGCGTACACGTCCGTCCGGGGACTGTTCACCGTCACCTGTGTGCGTACGTTGACATTACTTGGACGATGATCCCGCCTCCCTTTACGCAATGCATTGGAAATGGGGCATTTTCCCGAGATTGCCCGGTACAACAGATAACCTCCCGTGGCCAGCAAAAGGCCTTCCCTTTTATGCTTACGGGTAACAAAGTATACTAATAATGAGCCCCCTATGGCGGAGAGGGTCCTTTCGGTCTTTCCTAACATACACTTCTTTAAGATAAGTTAAGCAAAAGACAAGCCATGGGATTTTAAAATACTAATTTTTTTAGTATATTGCAAGGGTCATGAAGCACACCAAGCAATTGTCGACACATTCCCGGGTGGTAAAAGAACTGCTGACCCGGTACCGGGACACCTTCACCGCCTTCTGCGAGCTGTTGAATAATTCCTTACAGGCAAAAGCTACCCGCATCGATCTCCTCATAGATTATACGGGCAGTTCCGTCTCTAAGGCGCCATTCACACGCATTGAGCTGACAGACAATGGCATAGGTGTTGCCGCCTCCGAGTTTGAGGACAAGATACTCCTGATAGGCACCAACGTAAAAAAGGACGGTCAGGGCGTAGGCCGCTTTGGCGCCCTCCAGATCGGGGAAAAAATGACCATCGACACGGTGGCTTTCGACCCCAATGGCCACCACTACACCCGGCTCCATTTTCCATTGGACTCTTCCACCATCTCCTCTACCCTGTCCAAAGTTCATCTGGAATACGATGTAGAAACCTTAAAGAAAAAAGCAAATCCCTATTATAAGGTCACCATCGAAAAACTGCACCACAACAGACAGGGAAAAGTCCAGCAGAAAAATAAGATCTCCGAAAAATTCAGGAGCGAAGCCATCCGGCAGGCCATCTTTGAAAAATACCCCCTGCAGATATTCCATCGTGAAGTACAATTCACCGTCAATGACGATCCCCTGGACCCCGCAGACTTCGTGATCGATAAACCCACTTTAAAAAAGACCCTTTATATTGACCTGAAAGGGACGGAGCATCCGTTCGACATCCATTTCTACCAGGTAAAAAGCACGCTCAATAAAGTAAAGGTCTTTTTCTATGTCGATCATGCGGGCATCAAGTCCGTAGCGCACGAGTTCACTTATTCATCCGACTGGTACACCCCCGACCTGGGTACCTGGTTCATTTACCTGGATTCGCCTTTTTTTAACACGGAGCTGTTCCGTAACATCGACCTGGATTCTCTGGGAGATGAAGAGATAAAGAATCTGAAAGAATTCATCAAGGATACAGTCAATGACTTCTTCAAAGCCAATAATAAGCGTTTCGAAAAGTTCATCGCAGAACTGGAAAAGGACAGCGCGTATCCTGCGTCCTTTGACTCTCCTATCAGTACGTCCAGAGAATTGCTTTTCCAGAAAGTCGCTTACATCGTCGAGGATGAATACAATCTGCTCGATCAGAAGAATGAAAAGATAAGAGGTCTTTTCTACTCTCTCATAGATAAAGCCCTTGCCAACGGTCATGTGGAAGAGGTCTTTACAAAAGTGGTCCGGCTGTCCGATGCGAATATGCAGAAATTCCATCACCTGCTGGAACAGACAGAACTAGAGAATGTCATTGCTTTTTCCAGCGCTGTTGCCGCCAAACTGGAATTCATCGACTTCCTGTACGAGCTCACCTATGGCGACGTCTCCGAAGTCCTGTTGGAAAGAAGCCAGCTCCATAAGATCATCGAAAAAGAGCTTTGGCTTTTTGGCGAAGCCTACAACGGCTGTCCTCATCTTTGGTCCGATAAAAAACTGGGCAATATCCTGGAAGAGCTGCGGGATAAATATTTCAATTACCAGCCTTCCAGGGACGATGAGAACCTGATAGCGGATGTGCAGGGAGTGGAAAACATCACGGACCTGTTCTTCTTCAACGAGAAAGTGCTGGACAACGAGGATAGAGAGGTCATGGTGGTGGAGCTAAAGTCCCCCCGGTGCGCCATCGGGAAAAAAGAACTACAACAGATAGATGAATATGCTTTCACCGTAGAGAACTATCCGGGGCTTCCCAGGGAGAACACACGGTACAAATTTATCCTGGTATCCTCCCGGCTGACACCGTACACAAAGTCCAAGATGAGGTCCAGCAGGGAGAAATATAAGATCCCGTTCCTGTATGATAAAAAATCAGACAGGAACATCGAAGTATGGGTAGTGGAATGGGCAGAACTGATAGAGTTGAACAGACGAAAGTTAGGTTACTTATCCTCCAGGCTGGAAATTAAGAACAGGAGTGTAAAGGAAAAGTTCGAGGCCGAATATGGGACCATCATAAATGAAAAAGTAGCCGCCCGGCTGACCAGGAGCAAGGCGCTTAGTCATTAGAATTATCCGGCCATAACGGAACATTTATTCTTTTTCCAACAGTCCCTCCACCAACGCCTTCCATTGTATCCTGGTGAGCCCGATGGCGCCCAGCGTCCCTACCACCGCATTGCGCACCTTATCCCCTGTACCCGGGTACGTCGTATTGGGCACCTCATTACGTCCATAGACGGTGGCGCTGACCTTTCGGCCGTCCCGTTCTATGATAAAAGTGCTGGTGGCGGAATCTTCCAGGAAGTGGGCAATAGTGTTGGTGTCCTTTAGTTGTGGATTAGCACAGGGGCGCACCTGCATCAGGGCAATACCGCCTGTGTTGGGATCAGGTGCGGCAGGCTGTTCGATCTTTTCTATCCTTACCCAATCATACCCCTTGCCTTCACCGGTGGCGGGGCCCGGTAGGTCGATACGTATATAATCGCCGACAGCCGCCCGGCCCATCAACGGCTTACCCTCATCATCCGTCAGTTGAAAACCCGCCGATAAGGCCCCGCAATGGTCCGTCCATTCATTGACATCCAGCAGTCTGCCCGTCGCCCTTTCAAAAATAAATCGGGCGTCCGTCTCTTTACCCGCCATCACCTGCGCCGTGATCATGGTGGACTTGCCTTTTGTCTGTGGAGGCAGCAGTTGCTCGATATGCGGCGACACCTGATCTTCCGGCTCCTGCTCTTCCGTAGCCGCCCAGCGGATGGCATTCTGCAGCTCAGCAACAGGGAACCCTTTATACACTCCGGGAAGTAAAAAACTGATATTGTCGGTGAAATTCCGGATCTTCTCCACATCGGAAATGATGGCGATCTTACGCCAGCTTGCAAACTGTCTTATCCCCAGCCATACATCTCGTATCCAGGCCCCCATGCTGAAATTCTTCAATGGCGTATCGACATAGAAGACGAAATTGAGCTTGCCGGAAAGAGCCACATGCTTTTTTATTTCAGGGAAAAGCACCTTTTCAAAATCATCCTTGGTGACCTCCCCGCTGGCCCTGAACCCCGCGACATTGGGTGGGAGATCTGGTAATACGCCGATCATAGCAGTTTTTTTATCAAAAAGAAAATATCAAAAGTCTTGCCATGGTGCACGCTCCTGCGCTATGCCTTTATTATATTGTTACCTGTCGCCGCCTTATTTATAGCTCGCAGCCAGTTTCAAAGCCTCATAGGTATTGACTACCCCCCCGGTGACACTGATGTCCGAAAGCTGCACCTGCCGGGGCTGCCCGTCCACGACTATGGTTACAGTGTGGGTCGGCTTTACTGCGCTGCGAAGGATGATGTCCTTCACCTGCAGGGCCGTCAGCTTGGGGTAATATTCCCTGATCAGCGCCGCAAGACCCGTCACGACAGGAGCAGCCATGCTCGTCCCATCATGATTTGCATAGTGACTGCCGGGCGTAGTGGAATATATGGCTACCCCGGGAGCAAAAACGTCAACCTTCGTCTTCCCATAATTTGAAAAAGGAGCTACCAGCGTGGAGTCGTCGTCGGGCCCGGAAGCGCCTACCTCTATCCAGGCGTCGGCAAGACCGCTGCCATCTTCGTATACCCGTGTAGGATAGTTAGTGCTTTTCTCCAGGTCCTTTCCTTCATTGCCCGCCGCATGCACGAGCAACACGTCTTTTGACATAGCATACTTTACGGCATCGTCCACAGCCTTCTTGTCCCAGCTATACCCTTTCCCAAAACTCATATTGACGACCTTGGCCCCATTGTCAGCCGCATAACGGATGGCATTGGCCACATCTTTATCCCGCTCATCCCCGTCCGGCACAGCCCGCACTACCATGACCCGCACATGATCCGCCACCCCCTTGATCCCGATGGCATTGTCCCTCACGGCCCCGATGATACCCGCCACATGCGTACCGTGGTCCGCATTGGGACCCGTTACATCCGCATTGCCATAGGAACGCTCCTGGCTGTTGCCGTAATCATCCCCTACTATCGAACGGGGGTCGTAGGAAAGATTGTATTGATATTCTTTTTGTACCTGGAAGTGCTTTAATGCCTCTCCCAATTCCCCGTCCCTGAACTTGATATAATCGGGGTCTTTTTCCAGCTGACCGATCACAATTTTGGAAACCTGCGTCTCTCCCGGGTCCTTGGGGATGTATTTCTTAAAATCGTCGATCGTGGGCGTATCCTTACCGATCGCCCCCACTACCCTGTCCAGCACGCCTTTAAAGCCTTCGATCCCCTGCAATGTACGCTTGGCATTGTTAAGCCCCTGCTCATACTCAGCCTTCATCTTCCGGTAGGCCTCCCACTTTGGCCTGTCGGCCGCCGACACGGTGCTATCCGTCAGACCGTCATAACGGGGAGCATCCCGGCGGATGATCCTCACCAGTTCCAGGTTATCGTAGTTCACGTCCCCCTTGGGGCCCCCGATAAAGTTCCAGCCATGGATATCGTCCGTATAGCCATTACGGTCATCATCCTTGTCATTGCCGGGCTTTTCCTTTGGGTTATTCCATATGACTGCCTTCAGATCCTCATGCGCCGTATCTATCCCCCCGTCGATAACAGCCACCAGTACGGTAACGGCCTTTTTACGGGGTAACAGCTCACGATATGCCTTCTCGGTACTGATACCAAATACGCTGTCTGTCTTAAGATCAAGATTCTGCCAGTTGGTCTTCTGGGCGCCAGCTTCCATACAAAGGATGGAAAAGGAAAGGAGAACGTACATTTTCTTCATAGAGGGCAAATTTAGCCTTCCCGGCCCGTATCCGGAAATCGACTTTCCGGATAGTATTTTTACTATTTTCACCCCCTGACACCGGTCAAAACTGCCTGATACTCGTACAATTACTAACGGCAAGGCTCCTACGTTATACTCCCAGCAGACGAAAAAATGACGCAAAAAAAAATGTTACTTTTATATAGTCCCGGCAGGGCTTTTCTGTGTTTTTAACTAATAGAAACCATTAGCTTTGATATAAGGGTAAACCAGGCCCTCATATCGTCACCCTTAAAAATTACTGCCATGTATGAGTTTTTAAAGGTTGGTACAGAAGTAACTTTTCAATGCCTCCATGACATCAAACTGATCGTAGAAGAGGTCAATGAGTTCAAAGGCAATGTTCGCTGCAAGTATTATGACGACAACCTGAACAAGTTTATCAAGCTGACCCTCCCTGCGGAATCGCTTGTTCCCGTTCGTAAAACGCCGACGCCCGGCATCCGCCGGGCGCCGGAAAAAAGCAATCCGTAAATTAACCTTTTGGATTCAATGCCTGCTTGATCCGCTCGGCAATATCCTTGAGGTGGTAACGGCTGATCTTATCGCTTGTCGCCGGTATGGCGTTTAGTATGCGTGCTCTCAATTCTTCCAGCTCGCCTTTTCCGATGGAAGTGAGATCGGTGTTCTTCGTATTGACCCCAAACGTAATGGTAAAACCCGGGGCGATCATAGTGGATTGAGGAGGCGTAGGATTGGCCAGTGCGATCAAGGCCTCTACATAGGCTTTCTGCAGGTTCCTCCTGTAGACGTCGATGATGCCATGCGTATTCAGCTCCTTCCATATCTCTTTCCGGGTGTCGGCCAGCAGGTCTTCTACCGTATATACTTTCCCGTCACCCCAACGGCCGGCCGCCTGTAACATGCTATTCAATCTCGAAGCCCCCAGCAGACTGCCGATCACGCCTGTCTGCAGCTGACCGACAGGATCACCACCCGAAGGGCTGCTGATCTTATTGAGTATATTCTTGTCCACCAGCCACGTCGGTGTTGCAAACAGTTGCTTGTTCAAAAAAGCGACAGCCTCCTGCTGTTTTGCCTTGGGGGCAGGGACGTACACATCACCCGGCTCCTCCACGCTGCGGAAATTTTCATAGACGCCTCCCACATTCTTCAATACGTGCCCCATATAGCGGCCGAATTGTCCTACCACCTGTTTGTACATATCGCTGAGGTTTTCATATTTGTCGGCCTCTTCACGGGTCCACTCCGGCAGACGGGGCAGGATACGCTGCAGGTTCTTGATGCCATACTCGCTTGCCTTCATATTATTGTCCCCCAGATCTTCCGTCTGTGCCCGGGAGTCCTGGCCCCACCCTTCTCCGCCAAACCACAGACGGGGGTTGGATCTCAGACTATCGATGATCCATTTATTGACGATCTTCTCATCCTCTTTCTCATCCTTCGCACCCGACCAGGAATACCCCCATCGGATAGCCCACCGGTCATATTCACCGATGCGGGGGAACAGGTCCTCTTCCGGGATATTGTCCTGCGGTTGAGCTACATAGTTAAATCTGGCATAGTCCATGATGGACGGTGTGTGCCCGTGTTCGTCCAGCCAGGCTTTGTCCCGGAGCTTCTCTACAGGCACCGTGCTGCTGCTGCCCATATTGTGACGCAACCCCAGCGTATGCCCTACCTCGTGAGAGGAGACAAAGCGGATCAGTTGCCCCATCAGGCTGTCGTCGAGCTTGACCTTCCGCGCCCTGGGGTCGACAGCCGCCGTCTGGATCATATACCAGTCATGGAGCAGTTGCATGATATTGTGATACCAGCCGATATGGCTTTCGATGATTTCCCCGCTGCGGGGATCGTGTATATTAGGGCCATACGCATTTTCTATATCCGAAGCAAAATACCTCAGCACCGAATAGCGGGCGTCCTCCAGACTCATCGTGCTGTCTTTCTCCGGCCACTCCCTGGCCTCGATGGCATGTTTAAACCCGGCTTTCTCAAATGCCTTTTGCCAGTCGTTCACACCCGCTATCAGATAAGGCACCCATTTTTTGGGAGTGGCGGGGTCGATGTAATATACGATCGGTTTGCGCGGCTCTACCAGTTCTCCCCGCTGCCATTTTTCGGCATCCTCCGGCTTGGGCTCCAATCTCCAACGGACAATGAACTCCTGGTTTTCCACCTTTTGCTGATCGTCGCTATAGACCGTATAGTCGTCGGCAAAATAACCTACCCGGCGATCAAACAGCCTTTTCCTCATCGGAGTGGCCGGTAGTAATATAAAGGATGTATTCAACTCCAGCGTGGACGCCCCTGCCGCATCGGTAGGGGAACTAAAGCCAAGCCCAAACGGCAGGGAGGGACCGCCGCCCGTCGTAAATGTTTTCACAGTCCTCACTTCCGTATTGATGGGAAACGTACTGATATGATCGATAAAGCTCCTGTCGCCGGCCAAACCACCCAGCTTCATCCTGCTTTTTACACCAGGAGGGATGCTCACTACCAGGTTATCCCCCTTGAAAAAATCAGTGACATCGATGATGTTGCTGACAGAATCCTTCCCATAGGCCTTGATATCAAAGGATGCCGCGATAGGGTTCACATTGGAGTTGGTGATGGCCCTGTAGATCTTATTGGTGGAATCCGCCATATTCACCAGGATCACTACGCGCAGAAATAGGGTGTTATTCGGCCCCTTTTCCCATTGCAACACCTGCTGATTGGCCAGTTCACCGCCATATACACCCCCACCGGCAGTCTTGCTAAACCGGGTGATGGCCATTATCTGTTTTTTTAACAAAGAATCGGGGATCTCGAAATACCATTTCTCCTCTACTTTATGCACCGTAAACAAGCCCGTATTGGAAACAGCCTTGTCCGTAATGACCTCCTTAAAAGCCTTGGGACCCTGTTTTGGGGCGGACACCACTGGCGGTTTAGGTTTTGAAGTGTCTGCTCCTGTCGGATGAGAAGGTACAGGAGCCTTTTTTTGTGCAAATGCTGTAAATACGGTTACTGCGGCCATTGCAGTCAAAATGATCGGTCGCTTCATGTAATTAAGTAATTGATGGGGTGTTAAATGCTTTTATAGAATTGAATTGAGGATGAAAAATACGATTTTGCCGCAATTTTCGTTTACCAACGGTAAAATACCCGCCCCATGCGCCCTATCTACACCCTGTCCATTTTCCTCGCCACACTCACGGGCATTGCTGCCCCTGGCCAGAAAAGATCTCCGGATGAAGAAGCGCATGCAAGTCTCGTGACGGGTAAGAAAAGAGCCGTGATCGCCTATGCCGGTAAGGACCGCTCCTTCACCATGGACGTGAATGCCAAAACTGCAAAAGCTTCTGATATACCCGGCTTCGTCAGCATAGACGGACAGATCGTCCAGGCTACCCTGGTCCCTTCATCGTCTTCTATCGACGCCCGGCAAATGACTACAGCCCAGGAAAAAGAAACGCTGACAAAATACATGAATTATGAGCTGGCCTATTACAAGAAAAAGTTAAAACAAAACTACAGCCAGCTGCAGACAGAATGGATCACTATCAAGGACAGGCTTTTTCTCGTATGGTATTTTGATATGCCAAAAGACTACAAACTTGTAAGCAGACAGCTCTATTTCTCCACGCTCCTTGCCGACCAGGTGCTGGACCTGAATGCACCCGTCTTTAAGACAGATCAGTTCTCCCACGCAAGAAGTGTAGTCAACAGACTGGTGAATTCGCTAAAGACGTATGATAAGTATCTGGATGTAGAGGGCCTGAAGAAGGAACTGAGTAAGTAATTACTTTTTCTTATTAAATCTATACTCTTCAGGGATAGGGCATCTTTTCAAAAGCTCCTTTGCCCTGCGATCCTTTTCCAGGAAAAAAGGCGCATAAAGGATCTTATGCAATTCGCTCTCGTTATTTTTCAATTCGCTCACTTTTGCACGAAGATCCATTAGCGACATTCGATCAGGCGATCTCTCTATTAATTGGAATCGCACTAATTTTCTAATTGTTCCTTTGGGGCCGTCACTGAAGAACTCATATGCAACGACCTCTGATATATCCTCGATCACATAGCTTTCCTGTTCCATTCCCCAAAGTTACCTCATCCAATCACGCACCTTTAAAGAAATCCTTTGTACCTTAAACAAATGAAACATGTGTTAAAATTCATTTGTCTATCTCTCACGATTTCCTTATCTGCACTCGCCCAATCAAAAAGATCAAAACCCGCCGAAACTCCTTACTTCCCTCCTCCCGGCGAATGGCAACACCACCACCCCTCCTCGCTGGGCCTCGACTCCACCCGCCTCGCGGAATCCATCCAATTCGCCCTCGACAACGAATCCAAAATGCCCCGCGACCAACAGCTGGCCCAGGCAGAAACCTTCGGGCGCGAACCACACGATGAAGGCGTAGGCCCCTTTGCCGACCGGGGTAATCCCACCGGCATCATCATCTATAAAGGTTATATCGTCTCCGAATGGGGCGAGCCGCTTCGCACCGACATGACCAACAGCGTTACAAAAAGTTTCCTGTCCGCAGTAGTGGGCCTCGCCGTCGACCAGGGGCTCATCCGCAACGTCACCGATACCGTCAGCCGATACATCCCCCCCATCGAACTATATACCCCCCTAAACACCGAGTCATCCCAATTCATCTACCCCTTCGAAACACCCCACAACAAAAAACTCACCTGGGACGTAATGCTCCGCCAGACCAGCGACTGGGAAGGCACGTTGTGGGGCAAACCCGATTGGGCCGACAGACCAGGCAGCAAACCCGAAGAATGGATCGGACGGGTCCGTAATCCCCCCGGCACCGTCTGGAAATACAATGACGTACGCGTCAATGCCCTGGCGCTGGCTGCCACCTGCGTATGGCGCAAGCCCCTCCCGCAGGTGCTGAAGAGCTATATCATGGACCCCATCGGCGCCAGCTCCACCTGGAGATGGAATGGCTATCGCAACGCCTGGATCGTATTGGACGGTCAGCCCGTACAATCCGTCAGCGGCGGCGGCCACTGGGGAGGCGGTATGTTTATCAACGCATATGACATAGGACGTTTTGGACTACTGACCCTCCACCGCGGTAACTGGAATGGCCGTCAGCTGATATCCGAACAATGGGTGAAACAATCCCTGACACCCACCACCGCCAATCCCGGCTACGGATATATGAACTGGTTCCTCAACACAGAACATAAATTATTGCCCAGCGCGCCAGCCACCGCCTTTGTCCACATCGGCAATGGCACCAACTTTATCTATGTAGATCCGGAACATGACCTGGTGGCCGTTGTACGATGGATCGAAAATGCAGCCATGGACGAAATGATAAAAAGAATACTGGCGGCTATCCCCTAAATAGTTTATCTTAGAGTACCTCTGGCCGGCTTCTTGGTAGCGCTAAAAACTTACCATATGGAAGTATACAGTACGCAGCGTAAACTAAGCACTTATTCTGTAAGCAAACAATTGCTTCAAAATATCGAAGCATACGTTATGGACAAAATACCAGGCATTTTTCCTCCCGCGACAGGACCCAACGGATTGGAAGGGAATACCACGCTGCTGCTCTCTCATCCCAACGGTACGGACCATTTCACCCCCACCGGCAAATACGCCCAACAGCAGTTGGATAATGATACCGAAAGCGTCGCTCTTGAATTCAAATATCACGACGGACAGCCCGTCAGCGAACGCCGGGCGATAGTACTAACCATCAGGTTCAGCAGATACAGTGAAGATTCGGATCTCGCCATCGCCCTAAAGACCGATACAGCCAGAGAAAAAGGCATTGCCCTTGAACAAGGACTGCTGGAAAAACTGGAGCAGTCTAAAAACAGGAACTGGATAGCGTACCCCAATGAAGGAACGCCGATATTCGTGTTCATCGGGGGCTTTCTCGCATTCCTGTTCGCATTGATGACAGACAGCCCGGTCTTAAAGACCCTTTGCATCCTCGTGTTCGTGACAGCCGTCTATCTCTTCATGCACAGTTTTATGAAAGGCTATTGTAGCTTTGATTCCAAACGCCAAAAAATGATGAATACGATCTTTAAGTTAATATTCAGTGCCGTCACTATATTTATCATAGTATCCATTGCAACACCCCTTAGAAAAACGTTGTGGGGGTTTTAAATGGAGTCGCTTGCAAGGACATATCGCATCGAGACGGAAAGACTCGTCATTCGCTGTTACGAGCCGGGCGATGCGCCAAAACTTCATGAAGCCATCACCCGCAGCCTGGATCATCTTCGTCCATGGCTGCCCTGGGTACAGCAGGAACCCAAGCCGCCGGAAGCAAGGGCCGGCCTCGTCCGTCTTTTCCGGGGACAGTTCGACCTGGGACTTGATTACGCCTTTGGCATCTTCGACAATACGGAAAAAGAGCTCATCGGCAGCACAGGACTGCACACACGCATAGGCAAGAATGCCCGCGAAATCGGTTATTGGATCGGCATCGATCACATCGGCAACGGCTATGCCACCGAGGCTGTAAGCGCACTGGTAAAAACAGGATTTGACATCGAAAGAGTATCCCGGATCGAGATCCGCTGCGCCCCCGAAAATACCCGAAGCCAGCACGTACCGGAAAAGCTGGGGTTTAAAATGGAAAACATCGTCAAAAGGATCCTGTATGAAAATACAGTGGAAACCATGATCTGGTCAATGACAAAAAAAGACTATGCATCCAGCTTCATCCGGCACATGCAGATAAAGGCTTTCGACCTAACGGGTACTCTCCTTGTCCCCTAGCTGCTTATACCGCAGCATCGCTTCCACAAAATAATAGTCGGCATAGGTCAGCGGGACGTCCACTTCCGATTTTGCCGGCAGGTGGCCCACACTGTGTTTGAGTATAAATCCGCCGTTAGAACCTACGACGGCATGATAGGTGTTGGAGGATAAGTTGACAATGATCTGTTCGGCCACATCCAGGTATTCCCTGCCCTTTTCCACAGGTACATAACGGCTCAGCTCTATCAACGCGGAGGCCATGACGGCTCCGGCCGAGGCGTCCCGCAAGGCCCGCTGCCCCTCAGGCGCGTTATAATCCCATACAGGTATCTTGTCGGCCGGCAGATTGGGATTAGTCAGGATAAAATGGGCGATATGCTCGGCCTGATCGAGATAACGGGGATCATGCGTACTACGGTACATCACGGTATAGCCGTATAGTCCCCACGCCTGTCCCCGCGCCCAGGCCGAAGAGTCGGAAAAACCCTGCGCCGTCTGACGGGCCCGTACTGCTCCTGTGGCCGTATCATAATCCACGACATGGAAAGAACTATAGTCCGGCCGGAAATGATGTTGCATCGTGGTGTTGGCATGCGTGACGGCAATCCGGTAAAAAGAGGAGTCACCGCTGAAATGGGTCGCCCAGAACAATAGCTCCAGGTTCATCATATTGTCGATGATGACGGGGTATTGCCATTTTCCATGGTCCCAGCTTTTGATACAGCCCACTTTCGGGTTAAAACGAGTGGACAGGCTGCGCGCGCTGTTCATCAGTATCTCGTCATAATCCCTGGTGTTGAATATATGACGGGCATTTCCAAAACTGCAATACATCATAAAGCCCAGGTCATGCGTGCCTTTGTTGAATTGCTCTTTTTCGAGGAGTTTGAGCCGCCGTTTGGCCTCATTCGATAAGGAAGTATCGTGCGAAAATTCATAGAGATAGAACAGGGTGCCGGGATAAAATCCGCTGGTCCACCATTCTGAATTGCTCGTCTCCAGTTTATCCCCCATGGCATAATAGGTCTTTGGCAGCCGGTCGGCCGGCAACTTGCCCATCAGTACCTTGTATTGGTTGGCGGCTTGCCGGAGGTTTCCGTCGATCAGCCGGATCAGAGGTTGTTTGGGTTGAAGACGTACGGGCTTTTGTGCGATGCCGGATACGGTAGCTACGATCAGTAAGGTCAGCAAAGAGATTCTTAACATATGGATGACAATATTTACGCTAATCTATGGAATGATCTCCGGATACATCCTGTCCGCTCCAAATTTTCTGCGCCGTCCACTGTTCGGGCGGCGACGACCAGAACACATCCGTATCCGGCAGACCCAGGGGCAGCAGGATGAGAGAGCAGAGGTACAGGCTGCCGGTGGTATTGTAGAAATCCGCCTGGTCGGGCTGCGAGCCGCATACGCCGATGTTCAGCCAGCCGTCCTTTGTATAGGTACCCGTTGCTTCCATGGTCCTGCGTATGACGGCCGTCAGCGCGCATCGTACCTGTGCCGGCTTCAATTGCGCCGGCAACTGCTGACGCCATGCCATATCCGCCAGGTGCTGGAAGGCGGCGCCCCGATAGACTACCGACCGCCCCATGACCGGGTAACTCCCGTCAGCATTGACCAGCCGCTCCTGTATGAGCGCATATCGCTGATCACGCTGTCTGAATTTGTCCAGCAATGACGCATATGACCCGTTCTTCGTATGTATGATGTCCGTGATGGCAGTGAGAAAAGGATGAATGACAAAACTATTGTAGTAGTCGTTGTGATAGGCCGGGCCATCCGAATAAAGACCGTCCCCCACATACCATTGATCCGTCTGACGGATGGCATAGTCGATCCGCATTTCGTCATAAGGCAGATTGTACCGGCAAAAAAATGCTTCTATCATGCCGGAGAACAGTAGCCAATTGTTAAAGCCCGGTCGTATTTTCCGCGTGCTCACAAGCGCCGTCACAACACGTCCGCGGCCAGCCGTATCCAAATGCTCCCACAACCAGGGGCAGCGAACAAAGGCAAAAGCAAAAAAAGCAGCATCCACCAGTGCCTGCTCAGGATTGTCCCAGGCCATATAGTCCGCGGCGGCAGGGTCAGTAGTATGAGCAATGGCTGCAAGTACCCAGGCCCTGTACTGGCTGCGCAGCGCCAGCTCTTTTGAGGAACCTCCTTCCCCGCCCAGCCAGGGGGCAATCCCGCATAAAGTACGGCCAAATGCTTCCAGATAAGCAGCGCGACTCCGCAATCCGGCATTATCCGTCCGTTTAGAAAGCACCAGCGGCATGCTGCGCTTCAGATCATCCTGGGCAAGATGGTAGATCACGGGACGGGCCAACTTGTCCATCTGCTGCAGCCAGTACTCCCTGTCCGATAAATGTCCGGAAAATGGGTCTTCTGAAAAATTTAACCCATTTTCCGGAGACATCTCATGATGGGCCTTCGGCCGACGGACCTCCGGCCCGTCCAGCCGCTGGGCGCTGCCCGCAAACACCATTAGCATACAAACAAAAAAACCTGTCAATTTTTTCAATCTTTTGAATTTTGCCCGAATTTAACATCTTTTGACCATGTCGGGGAGGCATCCTTCCCTGTCAGCTCTACGTATAGAAGGTTATGCCTGTATTGCACACCAGTCAGACAAATAATATCTACATCCCGGGATTGAACAGATCGCCGGACGATCCGGCAGTGCTTTCTCCGGAAAGAGACCGGTATGTAAGAGGATATACTGACGAAGAAGTTGCACGACTGCCGGAGGTACCGGACGGACATTCTCAAAGCGCCATCTGGCGCCATCGCAAGATTTCCTGCCGCCGCCTGGTGGAGTACCTGGCGCTTAAGAATAAGACACTTAGCATCCTGGAAGTTGGCTGCGGCAACGGATGGCTCTCCTTTCAATTGTCTTCCATACCCGGCAACCGCGTCCTGGGGCTGGACCGCGATCTCCACGTCCTGCGCCAGGCGGCAAGAGTTTTTCGCCAGCAGCCTAATCTGAAATTCATGTGCGGGGATTTCTACTCGGACATCATGACTGGGCTTACCTTTGATACGATCATCTTCTCCGCCTCTATCCAATACTTTTCTTCCCTGAATGAAATTCTATCCGCATCCCTGCTCCGTCTGAAAGAGAAAGGAGAGATACATATCCTGGACACGCCCGTCCGGACACGCGACCTGGGTATCTTCCAATACCGTCTTATGTTCAATCCCCGGTCACTGGGCAACAGACTGCTCGGCAAAAGCCGGCAACTGCCCTGGATACGGGTGACGAATTATAGGCTCAATCGTTAGTTCGTCCTGTGGATGAAGCGCACTGCCAGCGGTGGGACCTGCCGGCCCGTGACACGGAGGAAGTAGATCCCGGAAGGAAGTCCGGCAGGCAGATCAATATGCACCGTTGTTGAGCTTCCACCAGGCCCGGGCAGTCTTTCTTCTTTCAACAGCCGCCCGGTGACGTCCCATAAAGACAGATGATCATATTCACCGGGATCAGACAACGACAGGTATACTTTTTCCCGGGCGGGACTGGGATAAGCGACACCCGTCAACAACTGATCCGCTGCCGGAGGTGCAGCCGGTATACGAGCCGGCGTCGTGGGAGGAAGATACAATACGGTCAGTATATAATTGTTGGCCACCGCACCACAAACACCCGGTGTTGTCCCCGGAGGAGCCATGCTGTTATTACCACAGATATAACAGGTATTGCCTGCCGGATGCGACACAAAGGCCGCGGGGGCCATGGTCGTCCATTTCAGCAGACTGCTGTTTTGCCGGGTAGAGATAAATCCGTTGATAACGCTTTCAGTGACGCCTCCTCCCGTCACCAGATAGGAAGGGCTGTTGCTTGTCTCTACAAAAAAACCATTGGTATTAAGATTGAGCGTGCCACAGATCTCCACCAGCGCACCCATACCGATCTTAGCATAGATGTCTGTCGAGCTGGAGGTCCAGGAGCCCGTCACCAGGAGTATGGCATAGTCATTCAACACAAAATTGGTTTCCCATTGGTTAAATGCACCGGAAATGCTAAGATACCCCCCTGTGCAGACCGTGACATTGGGTATGGCGGAAGCCGGGGCCGTGCTCTCTCCGGTGAAATTGCCGGTAGACAATTTAGCGCCTCTATTCACGAGAATGGATCCTGTCTTGTTGAGGGTGATCTTACCCACTGAGAGAATCCCGGATTGTACGATCAAAGCGCCATTAATGATATAGTCCGTGGCATTGCTGGTATTGCCGGAGATACAGTAGGTAGTTCCCGCAGGGATGGTGCCGCCGGCCGGCAGCGTGGTAATGGAACCTATTGGACAGGCGGTATTGCATTGAGCCAGGCCTGTAGAGGGATGTATTATACCCAATAAAAAGGGTATCAAAAGGTTAAGGTATATTCGGTTCATAGGGTAAAGTGATTCGGGGCCAAGATAAGGTGAAAAGCGCATTTTTGGAACTGGAAAAAACCATTAGTCCGTACCTTTGCGCCCATGAGCGAAACACTGCAGAACTTGGCCCGGCAACTGGAAGGAGAATTCTATTTTGACACTACGATACGGACCCTATATGCCACCGATGCTTCCGCCTATCGGGAAATGCCGCTGGCCGTCGCTGTCCCCAGGACGATAGAAGATATAAAAAAGCTGATCGCTTTTGCCCGTCATCAAAAAATATCCCTCATCCCCCGCACAGCCGGCACTTCCCTGGCAGGACAGGTCGTAGGAAAAGGAATTATAGTGGACGTCTCAAAATATTTCACAGGTATATTGGAATTCAACAAAGAAGAAAGATGGGTGCGGGTCCAGCCCGGTGTCGTCAGGGACGAGCTGAATTTATTCCTACGCCCCCATGGCCTGCTGTTTGGCCCGGAAACATCCACCGCCAACCGCGCCATGATCGGGGGTATGGTGGGCAATAACTCCTGTGGGTCCAATTCCGTAGTCTATCGCAGTACCCGCGAACACTTGCTGGAAGTAAAGGCATTGCTCAGCGATGGCGCCGAAACCGTATTCCGCTCACTATCCCCGGACGAATTCCACACCAAATGCGAAACACCCGGCCTGGAAGGCGATATTTACCGCACCGTACGGGGCATCCTGGGTAACTATGACAACCAGGTAGAGATCCGCAAGGAATTCCCCAAAGCCAGCATCGAAAGAAGGAACACGGGTTATGCCCTGGACCTGATGCTGGAGACGGCCCCTTTCACCGCCGGCATGCCGGACTTTAATTTCTGCACCTTAATGGCCGGCAGTGAAGGCACCCTGGCCTTTATCACGGAGATCAAACTGAACTGCTCTCCCCTGCCACCCCCTGAATCCGGCTTGCTCTGCGTTCACTTTAATACCATCGACGAATCCCTGCGGGCCAACCTCATTGCACTTCAATATGGCCCCAGCGCCAGCGAGCTCATTGACCACTTTATATTAGAGTGCACAAAGGACAATATTGAACAGCGTAAGAACCGTTTTTTCGTACAGGGCGACCCCGGCGCCATCCTCGTAGTAGAATTTACCAGAAACTCCAGGGAGGAGATCATGGAAATTGCCGCCAAAGTAGAAGCCGATATGCGAGCCGCGGGATTGGGTTATCACTTTCCCCTGCTGTTTGGAGAGGACACGAAAAAAATATGGGCGCTTCGTAAGGCTGGGCTGGGCTTATTAAGCAATCTGCCCGGTGATGACAAGGCCGTTCCCGTCATCGAGGACACAGCCGTGGACGTGCAGGACCTGCCCGACTACATCCGCGAGTTCAACGAGATCCTGAAAAAACATGATCTGTATTCCGTACACTATGCCCACGCCGGCAGCGGAGAGATCCACCTGCGTCCCATCATCAATCTAAAGACAGCCGAAGGCAACCGGCTTTTCCGCACTATCGCAGAAGAGATCGCCACGCTGGTGAAAAAATACAAAGGGTCGCTCAGCGGTGAACATGGGGACGGCAGACTCCGGGGAGAGTTCATCCCCCAAATGGTAGGCCCCAGGAACTATGAATTGATGCGTATCCTCAAAAAGAGCTGGGACCCACAAGGTATTTTCAATCCGGGAAAGATCGTGGATACCCCCTCCATGAATTCCATGCTCCGCTACGAACCAGGACAGCAGACACCTGCCTTCCCTACCCTATTCCGCTTTCACCGGCAGAACATCCTGCAACATGCCGAACAGTGCAACGGCTCCGGCGATTGCCGTAAGACCCACCTGTCCGGTGGCACCATGTGCCCCTCCTTCATGGCTACCCGCAACGAAAAAGATACCACCAGGGCTCGTGCCAACATCCTGCGTGAATTCCTTACCCACAGCGATAAACCCAACCGCTATGACCACAAGGAGATCTACGAGGTGATGGATCTCTGTCTCAGCTGTAAAGGTTGTAAGTCCGAATGCCCCTCAAATGTGGATATGGCCAAGCTAAAGGCGGAATTTCTGCAGCACTACTACGACGCCAATGGCGTACCTTTCCGTAGCCGGCTGATCGCGGGTTTTGCCGCTTCCGCCCGCCTGGGCTCGCTGGTGCCGGGCCTGTACAATAAAATAATAAAAGGCCGCCTGACAGGACGATGGGTCAAAAAAATCTCCGGCTTTGCCCTGGACAGAAGCATGCCTTTGCTCCATTCCACTACTTTACGCAGCTGGCATCGCCGCCATAAACCTTCTATTACCCCCTCCAAAGGACGCGTCTATCTGTTCTGCGACGAGTTCACCAACTATAACGACACGGACATCGGGATAAAAGCCGTTTTGCTGCTGGAACAACTGGGCTATGAAGTGGTTATACCAGAACATGGGGAAAGTGGCAGGGCCTGGCTTTCAAAGGGATTGATCCGGCATGCCAAAAAGATCGCCGCATCCAACGTAAGTCTTCTGAGTCCCCTGGTAACAGCGGAAACCCCGCTCATCGGCATTGAACCCTCCGCCATCCTTACCTTTAAGGATGAATACCCCGATCTGGCGGACGATGGCTGGCTGGACGCAGCGCAAAAGCTGGCGGCCAATACCTTCCTGATAGACGATTTCCTGGCCCGTGAGATCGATAAAGGCAATATCCGGCCGGCCCAATTCACCCGCAATACCCGGCAGATCCAGCTGCACGGTCACTGCCAGCAAAAAGCCTTATCCACTGTGGCAGGCTCCGTCAAACTCCTGTCCCTTCCGGAAAATTATTCTGTAAAGGTCATTCCCTCTGGCTGCTGCGGCATGGCCGGCTCCTTTGGTTATGAAAAAGAACACTATGATATCTCCCAAAAAATAGGAGAACTGGTACTGCTGCCCACGGTCCGCCGCCAGCCGGAAGAAGTGATCATCGCCGCCCCGGGCACCAGCTGCCGCCACCAGATCAAGGACGGCACGGGAAGAAAAGCCCTGCACCCTGTGGAAGTTTTATATGAAGCGCTCGTAGCAAACGACAATTCGTAATTTGCGTCACTAATCTATCCTGCGACCATGGCCTTGATGAAAAAGATCGATCCGTATTTAAAGACTAACAACGATACGGGATTCGGCACGAATGCAAGCAATTACGGGGGACGTTTTATCAATCGGGATGGCACCTTCAACATCCGTAAGGAAGGTATGCCCTTTATGGAAAGGTATAGTATTTTCCATCATATGTTGACCCTCCCCAGATGGAAGTTCATCACGGTCATCGTGTTATTCTACCTGGTCATCAATCTCCTGTTCGCCCTTATCTATTTTGCCATCGGCTTCGAGCAGTTCCAGGGGGTCATCGGCGGCACTACCTGGGCAAAATTTAAGGAAGCCTATTTCTTTAGTACCGAGACGTTTACGACGGTGGGGTACGGCCGGGTCAATCCCACAGGCGACGCCGCCAATTTTGTAGCCTCCATCGAAGCCATGCTCGGCTTCCTCTCCTTCGCCCTGGCCACGGGTCTTATGTACGGACGTTTTTCCCGCCCCAGAGCCTATCTCGTATTCAGCGACTTCGCCCTCATCAGCCCCTATAAAGATAGTCAGGCGCTCATGTTCCGCTTTGCATCCTATAAGGACAAACACACATTGACGGACGTAGAGATCCGGGTGAACGTGGGTCTGCTGGTCCAGACAGACGGTCGGTCGGAATACAGGTACTACGAGCTGGCCCTGGAACGTAGCAAGGTGGAAAACCTTTCCATGAACTGGACCGTAGTCCACCCCCTCGATGAAAAAAGTCCCCTCCGTGGTTTTACCTGGGAAGATATGAAGGCTTCCGATGTAGAGCTGTACGTACTAATAAGAGGATTTGACGATATTTATTCCAACCAGGTACTGCAGCGCACTTCCTACACCTACCACGAGATCCGCTTCAACGGCAAATTCGTACCCATGTACCGGGAAAGCAATGACGGCAAGACTACCATTCTGGAATTACATAAATTAAACGAATTCATAGAAACGCCGTCAAACACTCCTGATTAACCGATATTTCACAATCGATAACAACTAAGACCTGAAAATTGACGTAATCTTGTGGCGGAATAAGTTCCATTTGGCCAGCCGTATAAAAATACTTTTACTTTCTTTTCTTTTTATTCCCTTTACCCTCGCGGTAAGGTCCTAGGATGCATCGCATGAACAGGAGCGTCCTCTGACGGACCACGAGGAACTGGACCTGGTGGACGTGGGACGCAGTCTGCTGAAAGGCACCCATACGAACCGGCAGGACACGTCTCTTCAAAAGACCGGAAAGCTCCATATCTCCGCCCTTCCCGTAGTAGGGTATACCCTGCAAACAGGTTTTGCGGGCGTGGTCAGTTCCAATTTTGCCTTTTATACCAGCGATCAACGCCAGGCGAATATCTCCAGCGTCCTCACAAGTATCACCTATTCCCAATACCGGCAGATCATATTCCCTATACAGGCCGATATCTGGACAAAAAATAATAAATATAATATCGTCACAGACTGGCGTTATCTCAAATACCCCTCTCTTACCTATGGGCTGGGCGGTAACACTTCCCCGGACAGCGGCTATAACATCGATTACGCCTACTTGCGTCTCCACCAGGCCATCCTCAGAAAGGTGACCAACGACCTTTATCTGGGGCTTGGCTATAACCTGGACTATATATGGGACATCCGGGAGGTAGACCCTCCTGTAGGAAAAGTGACTGACTTTCAACGCTATGGATTCCATGATCGCGAACTGGCCTCCGGGGTGTCCCTCCACTTCCTATACGATTCCCGCCGCAACCAGATCAACCCGGACGGTGGCGGCTATGCCAGCATCAGCTATCGCCCCAATTTCACCTTTATGGGCAGCGATGCCAACTGGCAATCCCTGGTATTCGACCTGCGTAAATACATCCGCTGGCCAGGCAGTACGCACAACGTCCTGGCCATTTGGAGCTATAACTGGTTTACCACTGGTGGAGGCGACCCACCCTACCTCCTGCTGCCCTCCACAGGATGGGATGCCTACAGCAATACTGGAAGAGGCTATATCCAGGGACGCTTCCGAAGTAAGAATATGCTCTATCTCGAGACGGAATACAGATTTCGCATCCTGTCAAATGGCCTGCTCGGAGGAGTGGTATTTGGAAATGCGGAATCCTTTTCCGAACAGGGATCAGGGCGCTACGAATCTGTAGCGCCAGGCTACGGGGCAGGCTTACGCATCAGCCTGAATAAATTCTCCCATACCAATCTTTGTATTGATTATGGATGGGGCTCACACGGCTCCGGAGGGTTCTTTGTCAATCTGGGAGAAGTCTTTTAGTACCGGCATTATAACAAAAAAAAGTAATGTAACGGGGGTCAGCAACCGTACATTACCTTAAACTAGTGGGGCATTCCTACCAATCCACATAAGCCATTCGAAATGGAGCTATCAGGGGTTGATCACAGGAGAATATCTTTGTAGGTGTGACAAATTGCCACAAAAAGCGGGCCAGCATTAAACCATTAAACCAAAAAAAGGCAGGTTGAGATCAACCCGCCGGCATAGTGAGATTCACATGAGAAAACTATCCTTAAAACACTGTTGCCGGAGGATAGTACTATATAAAATGACAGGAATATTTAATGTATTTGTACCCGGGCCTCTTTGCTGAAATACTCCTTCCCCTCCATCAACTGCTCCACCGCCTTGTTCAATTCTGTATCGGACTCGCTTTTGTCGACATATCCATTGACCCCTGCTTCATACATTTTACGGATGGAAATACCGCTTGTACTAAAGGAATAACCCAGGATACGGGTCTGCGGACAATGACTTTTGATCTGCCTGACTACCACATCCCCCGGAAGGTCCGGCAACTGGTTGTCAACGATCACCAGCTGTGGCTGGTATTGAGCGGCCAGCGCTATGCCCGCTGCCCCTTCCCTTGTATGATAAAACGCCTTGAACAGATGCCCAACCAGCAGCCTCAGACTGATCACCACCATATTATGGTCATCAATTACGAGTATGGAATCATATGGGGGTAAACCTTCCTTCATAACAATGGAATGGATATGTCGATGGAATAACCATCCGGATAGGCATTATGGACCAGGAACTCGCCATTAAGTAAATTCGCTCTTTCCCTCATATTCTGCATCCCGATGCCGTCGGATAGCTTGTCGGGCGCCATCCCCCTGCCGTTGTCCGAATAATGCAAAAGAAGACGTTGGTCGGTCGTCTTCATCTGCAGCATGATCATACTGCATGCGCCGTGTTTGATAGAATTGCTCACCAGTTCGTCGATGATCGTTCGAAGATGGGTGTTTTGCAGATGGCTCAATATCCGGTTGCCGGCATTCATCCGGATAGTAAAGTCGATGCCCGTGGAAGTCCTGATCTTTTCCAATGCCGCGGTGACATACTTATAAAAAGTATGCACAGTGCTCAGATCGTTCGATTTGAGGTCGTGGGATATCCCCCTTACTGCCTCCATGACATACATGATCTGGCCCTTCAGCTCTTCCAGCCGGGGAGAACTATGGGTTTCCAGCTCTTTCTTTGCCAGGGTATTTGCATACAGCAGCATCGGTCCTATCTCATCATGGAAATTCCTGGCCAGGCTCAACCGCAGATTGAGCATACGCTGCCGCTGGATGCTCCGGTAAATAAAAAACCCGCCAATCCCCCCAATGGCCACCAACGTAAAAATAAACACCAGCAAAAAGCTGAGTTTTTCCGCCTTCCGCTGCTTTGCCTCGCTCCGGATCAGTTCATTACGGGCATTCTCCGCCTCTGCAAGAGCATAAAGGTTGTTGTCCTTATCCGCACTGACGGCATAAAAAGCGGAGTCCTTCATCTGATAAAGCTTGTGAAGGGCAAGATAGGCCGCCTGGAACTGGCCTTCGGCTGCCAGCAATTTGCTTTCGCCCTCCCACAGGGCTGTTTGTTCCATTCCGGTAAAATGTAAAAGACTGTCAGGTATGTTCCGCAACAGGTGTAGAAAACGCCGGATACTGTCCTTCCGCCCCAGGTCGGCATAATAATCAAGGGCCTCTGAATAGATACTTGCCTCCGAAGACGCCTGCAGATGTTTTATATAGCCGGGAGATTGCACTTCCCCAATGGCCATCGCCAGATATTTGTCTGCGCTGTCGAATTGCCCCCGGTGACGAGCCTGCTCATAACGCATCCCATGGTATCCATAATCATAATACGTCAGATAATGCTTGTACTTTTCGGGCTGCCGCCGGACATTTTCCAACATTCGCTCAAAAAGCGTAATAGCTCCATTTGCATGGGTCGTGTCCCCCACCTTGAGAAAAGCGATCACTCCGTCATATAGGACACTCAACGCAACAAAGAGCTGTTCGCCGCTGACCTTCCCGGAAGGATCCGCCGCCGCCAGCTTTTCCAACTGCGGCAACAAAGTATTATATTTCGAGATGAGACGTGGATAATCCTTATTGTACGCATAGATATCCATGGCAAACATGTCGCTGTGAGCTATGCCCTCCTTTTCGAATACCCCGATCCGTGTAGCCTCCTCATTGTTCCTTTCGGAATAATAAATAGCGCTGCCGGCTTTGTTCTTATTGAGGGAAAAAATAGCCATATAGCGGTAATACCACATTCTATATCTACCCAGGGCCTTGTTGCCAAAAGCCACCTGCCGGTAAGTCGAAAGTTCCTGTACCAGGCTATCATCATTGAGCAACTGGGGTGCAATGGAATCTATTGTCTTTAAATAGACCGTGTCGGGCAATTGCCCGGCCTGCCAGCGGGCCAGTGCAACGGAAAGACGCTGATGAGGAGATCCGGAAGATGGAGGTTGTGCATATACGGCCTTCCCGGCAAGGGCCAGAAGGTACAACAGGTATAAGGCGTATTTCTGTATGCTCATAGGAGGTTATCAATATAACATTGATAATCAAATATAAAAACTTTCCCTTACCACCAAAAAAAAAGCTGGCAGCCCGGTTACGCCCGGCTCCCCGGCACTTACTAATACATAAAGTCGTACCTCATGAGTGGCATTGAATTAGACAGGCTGGATACATTTGAACATTTCGTTGATCTTTATTGCCCCTCTATTTTTTCGGCAATAGCCAAACTGACGGGTCTTACTGATAAAAAAGAGCTCGAAACCCTCACTGTAAATGTTTTTATAGATCTGTGGAAGACAAATCACGAGCTTTTCACCGACGCCCGGCCGCCGGCATTGGTATATAAGATCATACTACTGCATGTTTTCACCTGGTTAAAAAGGGAAGGATATGAAGAAAGGATACATCACTTACAAAATACCTTGCCCATCGACCCCACTCATTATACGCCTATTCTCGAGCCGGAAAACGAAGAGCTGAGGATCTCCCTCTTACGTAAGCTGATAAGTCTCCTGAATCGTTAGACAGTCTTCCGGTCATTTATCTTATTTCGCAATCTTTTTCTTAAAGAATTGCTTTACCAGGAGGCTGGTGACCATACCCGCTGCCATACGGAACACATTGGTCTTTACTTCCGAACTCCCCCATAGATTGAAGAAGATGCCTTTTACGAGATTGACAGGCTTGAGCCTGTCGGCAATCTCCGTCACCCTTTGACGCATATGCTGTTCGTTGACATAATTCTGATGCTCCAGGTCGCGTATGGCTTCCCGGAGGTCTTCTACCGTCCTGATCTTGGGCATACGTACTATTTTAAGATCTTTCTGATCAGCAGGTTACTAAACGGCTCTTTTAGCCATCGGCCGCGACGTATAAAACAGATCAGACCAAATATGAAATAGGCGCCTCCAATGATAAAAAAACCATAGTAACTCTTTCCCAACAGGTCGCCGATCAATAAGGCGAAACCAATGCTGAAAAGCATCACCACAAACGCAACGATGCCAATCATCCCCAGTCCCGAAGCCAATTCCCCGGATACGTCGGCGAGGCTTTCAATGGCTTTTAATTTCCACAGATTAGTCCTAGTTTCCAGGTAGTCCCCCGCATCGGACAGCAATGCGTCTATATTGTACCGTTGATCTTCCATATTTTTCAGCATTACACAGCGCTGCCTTTCGGCTTGTTAAAGTTCTCCTTTACGCCGTCCACCATATCGTTGAACTTGTTCTTGATAGTGTCCCCAAGGTCGACTATAGAATCTCCAATATCCGAGCCCTTTTCCATGATCTTCCTTCTTGTCTCTGTCCCCTTGTCCGGGGCTAAGAGTATGCCTAATACGCCGCCTACCACTGCGCCTGCAAGAAACCCTATTAATACTTTTGAAGTACTCATATGCTTGATTTTTAAAGTTTACAAAAACACACGTTTTCAATACAAAATTTCCTGCCAAATTCTCAGCGCCTTGATACGCGAGCCTGTCATCATAAAAATGCTCCTTCATGAGCAATATTTTCTACACAATGGGGTAGATTCCCATGGATACGCATGCCGTTGATACAGAAAAGCCCTTCCATCCGCCGTTGCAGGAACATGGTACTATTCTGGTTACCTTATCCTGAGATATCGTTATACCCCAACCGGTACAAATATGCACAACGGAACCATGTTTCAGTTTTTTCATTGGTATTATTCCAATGACGGCAGTTTATGGAAAAAAGTAAAAAATGAAGCGCCCCGGTTAGCTGACCTGGGCGTCACGGCGGTATGGCTGCCCCCGGCTTTCAAAGGCACCAATGGCGTCTATTCCATCGGGTACGATGTATATGACATCTATGATCTGGGAGAATTCGACCAGAAAAATTCCGTCCGTACCAAATACGGCACCCGAAAGGAATACAGAGACGCCATCAAAGCCTTACACAAAGCCGGCATACAGGTGTATGTAGACATAGTATTGAATCATAAGGCCGGCGGAGATGAACCCGAGTTGATAAAGGTCCGTAAGGTCGACCCGGAGGACAGGAATAAGTTCATCAGCGAGCCTTTTGATATAGAAGCTTTTACCAGGTTCACCTTTCCCGGAAGAAAAGGCAGATACTCTTCCTTTATATGGGACTATCATTGTTTTTCAGGAGTGGACTTTGACAATAGGACCAAAGAAACGGCCATTTACAGCATTCTCAATGATTATGGAGAGGGATGGGAAGAAGTAGTGGACGACGAAAAAGGCAACTACGACTACCTGATGTATGATGATATCGACTTCCGCAACCCGTCCGTGCGGGAGGAATTAAAACGCTGGGGTGAGTGGTACTGGAATGAGACGGGCTTCGACGGCGTCCGCCTGGATGCCGTAAAGCATATTTCCCCTGCTTTTGAGAATGAATGGCTGGATCATATGCGAAAGACCACAAGCAAGGAATTCTTTGCTGTAGGGGAATACTGGGCGCCGGGCAACCTGCCCCTCCTGCTGAGATACATCGATGCCACGGAAGGCAGGATGTCCCTGTTCGACGCCAGCCTGCACCATAACTTCGAGATAGCGTCTAAACAGGGTAAGGATTTCGATTTAACTACCATCTTCAACGAAACGCTGGTAGATGCTAACCCCGGGCTGTCCGTTACCGTGGTAGGTAATCACGATACCCAGCCCCTTCAGTCCCTGGAAGCGCCGGTGGAACAATGGTTCAAGCCCCTGGCTTATGCACTGATACTATTGAGGGAAAAGGGCTATCCATGTATCTTCTACACGGACATGTACAGCGCCACTTATAAGGACAAAGGGCATGATGGAAATGATTACGAGATATTTCTTCCTGCCTGTGAAAATATTGATAAACTATTACTGGCCAGAAAGCAATTCGCTTATGGGCCCCAGCGTGATTATTTCGATCATCCTAACTGTATAGGCTGGACCCGGGAAGGGGACGCAGATCATCCCGGTTCAGGTTGTGCCGTATTGCTCAGCAATGGGGATGAAGGTTTCAAGACAATGGAGGTCGGCAAAGCGCATGCAGGCAAAAAATTTAGGGACTGGCTGGGTAAATATCCCGGGGAGGTCGCCATCGATGAGGAAGGGAAAGGCGAGTTCCACGTAAGCCCAGGGTCCGTCTCGGTCTATTATTATGAGTAAGGCTATAAAAAAATTCGCAGTTGATCTGCATATCCGTGTCGGCTATGGAACGGCGTTTTTTCTGCTGTTGATATCCTACCTGTTGACCCTTTATGCCAACTCCGAGCTGCTAAAACAAGCCCGTTTGGTCGACAGGTCCAATAAGGTCATCATCCATATGGAAGGTCTGCTCTCCTCCCTGAAAGATGTCGAAACAAGCGCAAGAGGGTATCTGTTGTTCAGAGACAACCTCTTTATGGCGCCCTATCAAAGGAGCAGGTACGTCACAGACTCGCTGCTCAGCACTTTACAGACAGAAATCCTGAACGATACGATTATCTGGCAGGATCTGCTGACCCTAAAGACCCTGATAGATAAGAACCATGAGCTTATTGCAGCCAATATCGAAGATTTCGATCAGCATCAGCACCAACTCACCGACACATTGAGGTCCAGGAGCTTCTTCCGGGAAGAGGTCATGGATCATATCCGCGCCAAAGTAAAAGATATGCAAAGCGCCGAACAAGCCAGGCTAAATGGAAGATTGGATGAGATGAACACCCGCTATCACGTCCTGAATGCCATTATCATCCTTTCATTGATCCTGGCCGTCGCTATGGCCGCCTACGGTTTTGTCACCTATTCACGGGAGAATAAAGCCCGCCGGATCGCAGACGAAAAGGTCACGGGCTACCAGGAGCAGTTAAAACAACAGATCGCCGAACTCGACACGGCTAACAAAGCATTGATACAAATGCGCAGCATCGAAAAGTTTGCATCCACAGGCCGTATTGCCCGTACCATCGCACACGAGGTTCGCAACCCCCTTACAAATATCAACCTGGCTGTAGATCAGCTAAAAAGTGATTTCAACGGCAATCTCCCGGAAAGCTATAACATGATGCTGGAAATGATCGGCCGCAACAGCGTACGTATAAATCAGTTGATAACTGATCTGCTTAACTCCACCAAATTCACGGAGCTGGTGTACAAACGGATGTCTATCAACCAGCTCCTGGATGAGACGCTGGAACTGGCACGGGACAGGGTCCTGCTGAGCAATATCAGCGTAGTAAAACATTATTCCGACGACATATGTGATGTTGCCGTCGATGTGGAACGCATCAAGATCGCCTTCCTCAACATCATCGTCAACGCCATCGAAGCGATGGAGCCGGGGACGGGCATACTCCAGCTAAGGACGGTCAGCAAAGAAGATAAATGTGTCGTCACCATCATGGACAACGGTCACGGTATCGACCCCGAATCCCAATCCAAGCTCTTCGAACCTTATTATACCACCAAGAACAAAGGCACGGGACTGGGGCTGACCAATACACAGAATATTATCCTGAACCATAACGGTCATATCCAAATGGAAAGCGAAAAAGGGAAAGGCACAACCTTCACCATTTCATTGAATTTTGCATGATCGGACCACAGGTCCGATGGCCGAAGGCCCATTATTAGATGAAAAAAAAACCGCCAGCGGTTTTTTTTGATTTCTTAACCAGCCCTCCTTATTATTTTCAGCAGCACTGCTATGATCGCGATCACCAGCAGGATATGAATGATACCACCTGCATGATAGCCCAAAAAACCAATGGCCCAGAATATCACCAGGATTACGGCAATAAGGTAAAGTAGATTTCCCATCGTGTTGTTATTTTAGGTTAGGAACTACAGCGTGAACTGCAGTCTCCCGTTGGAATCCGGGCTATGCAGTTTGTCGATGGCGTCAAATATCATCTTCCGGTTCAATGGCTTGGCAATAAACATATCCACACCGCCATTATATGCCGTTTTCCTTTCCGTCGCCCCGTCATGGGCCGTGATCATCACCACCTTGATCTCAGGATAATTCTTCTTTACATAGGGGATAAAATCAAGACCAAACCCATCCGGCAAATGATTGTCCAGGAACAACAGGGACGGAGGGTCGGCCTGAAGCGCGGTTACGGCGTCGGATAGGGAATTTACAAAAGCGGCCCGGAAATTCCGTTGTTTTAACATTCCGCTGAGCAAATAACAAATATCCAGTTCATCGTCAACAATTAAAACTTTCGGGTTGTCTGTCATAGTATTACTTTCCTCTTACCTCAAATTTGAAAATTATTATTACAATTTTATTGCCATACAAAGTGGCAACATCAACCAGGGGAACTCCCGTTATGGATTCGTTAATAAACAGAAAATTACCCCCCAAACTATTCCTCGGTTTCCCAAATTGGGGAAAAATCTCCACACATTGGTCTTAACAGGCAGTTTAACAGGAGCTTTAAATTTGGCGTGATGTTCGGTATGAAGTGTGTATATCTATTTAGGCAGTCTCTTTTAATACTTTTTCCAGTAATTTTAATAAAGAAATTATCGTTTATGAAGCGAATTCTGATCATTGATGACGATATGGATATGTGTAACCTATTAGGCCGTTTTTTAGGAAAAAAAGGATTTGAGACTGAGGCAGGACATAGTGGTAACAAGGGCATTGCAAAATTCAAGGAATCAAAATTTGACGTTGTACTGTGCGATTTCAGGCTGGGGGATAAGGAAGGACGGGAAGTATTGAAAGAGATCAAACAGATAGATCCTTATGCCATTGTCATTATAATTACAGGTTATTCCGATATCAAGACGGCCGTGGATGTAATAAAGGCCGGAGCGTTCGATTATATCACCAAACCGCTGATCCCCGAAGAAGTGCTGAATGTCATCAGCAGGGCCTTGGAACAGCAGTCCTCCGGCGGCGCCGCCGAATCCCCCAGACCGGCGACAGCCGCCCAAACCCCGGCCAAAAGGAGATCCGTGGCCGAGGATGAGTACCTCGTGGGACAATCTCCCATCACAAAAGAACTTTACCGCCAGATCGAGCTGGTAGCCCCCACAAATTATAGTATCATCCTATATGGAGAAAGCGGTACAGGCAAGGAGGTCATCGCCCGTACCATCCACCAATACAGCGCCCGTAAGGATAAACCCTTTATTGCCATGGATTGCGGCACTCTTTCTAAAGAGCTGGCTGGCAGTGAGTTGTTTGGGCATGTAAAAGGAGCCTTCACAGGGGCCCTGGCCGACAAGGAAGGACATTTCGAACTGGCCAATGGCGGCACCCTGTTCCTGGACGAGGTAGGGAACCTCTCCGTTGAGATCCAGGCCGCCCTCCTCCGGATCATCCAGGAAAGAAAGTTCAAACGGGTAGGCGGCGTAAAAGAAATGGACGTCGATGTACGGATCATCGTAGCCTCCAATGAGAACCTCCAGGACTCATACAGAAAAGGAAGGTTCAGAGAAGACCTGTTCCATCGTTTTAACGAATTTTCCATCATATTGCCGGCTTTCCGCCACCGCAGGGAAGATATACCCCTGTTCGCAGAATTCTTTTTGGCAAAGGCGAATAAAGAGCTCAATAAAGAGGTGGAAGGTTTCGAACCAGAAGTGATGCAGATATTCCTTAACTATTCCTGGCCAGGCAACCTGCGTGAATTCCGCAATGTCATCCGTCGCGCCGCCCTGCTGACAGCCGGAGGTCTTATCAATATACAGGTCCTGCCCCCTGAGATCGTGGAAAGCAATGCTTTTATATCCACCACTGGCGAATCTTATGCCCCCGCCGTTCAGCATCACCCCGTGGCACATAAAGAGACGGACCTTAAAAATGCAGCCGCACAGGCGGAGTATGACACGATCATGAATGTGCTCAAACAGGTGAATTACAATAAATCAAGGGCTGCGGAAATACTAAAGATCGATCGTAAGACGCTTTATAACAAGATCAAAAGCTATCAGCCCTAGCACAACGGGTAATGATAACCCGCAGGCGGAGATCAATACACCACCAGCTTCTCATGATTGACGGTATGTGCGCTGAAATAGCCCAGGGCTCCCCCCGTAATATTGGTGATCGGGTTGTCCGGCGAGGCTGTCTGGAAACCATTGTTTGCAGACACCTGTAGCAGGCTGAAAAAATAATTGTAGATATTCTTATCGATACAATACATCCTTAGCTGCAGCGTATCCCCTTTCTGCAGATAGCTGCTGTCGTTGAATAATGGCTGCTCGATATACCTTCCGTCCGACAGCCTGTCCTCAAATACAAAGATATTAGGGACAAGTCTTCCATTGACATGTTCGATGAACTGGTAATAGTTCACTTTCCCGGGAGGGTCCTGAAAATTTACCACGGCATTCAATTCCTTCTTGCCATTGAAATTTGTATTCACGGCAAAAGAGACGGAATCCAGCGGCACAGTTGCAGGCATGGTCGAGCTGGCCGTATATTGTTGCCCTTCCGCCCGCACCGCCAGTTGATAAGTATGAGTAGGGATCCCCGAAAAATCATTGGAAGTATAGACGCCCGGCGCCGACTCGCCAAAATTATACATATGCCCATTCGTGCTGTCCCTGACCGTCACAACAGCCCCCCGGACAGGAGGAAAGGAATTGGAGTCTGAAAAACTTACCGTCTTTGTGATCTTCACCTGGTAAGGACCGGACTGGTTAGATATCTCTCCTTCGATAACGACCCTTGGAGGAGCATCATTCAGATGTACCTGTATGGCCTTTTTACAGGCCCAACCACCGCCTAGTGACAGCAAACTCAGTAAGACGATATTTCTGTTGATAGTCATGAGAACAATTCCCTCAGCGACACATCCGTATAGTCATCGACAAACCGGACGATATTGGGATAATCTCTGAACTCGTCTTTATCATGCATGGTCGTCAACACTACACACCGCATCCCCGCATTAAGCGCCGCCTCAACACCCTTCGGGGCATCTTCAAAAACAAGACAGCCCGGCGCAGCCACTTCCAGCAGATCAGCAGCTTTCAGAAAGGTCTCAGGGTGCGGCTTGCTCACCGTCACATCATCCGCACTGACAATAGCCTGAAAATGATGACGGATCGAAAGATTATCCAGTATAAAGTCGATGTTAAAAGGAATGGCTGCCGAGCCGATGGCCATTTTTATATGACGCTCGCCCGCCTTTTGCAAAAGATCCGGCAATCCGGCGATCAGCTGCAAATGAGGCCTGAAAGCCTCCTGATACCTTGTTTCCTTTTCTTTCGATATCTCAAACACCTCCTCCTGGGTAAAATGCCCTTTGCCAAATATCCTGTCCAGGAGCTCCTCATTCTTTCCGTACATATGGCTCCTTACCTCTTCCCGGCTGAGCCCTGCGTTCAGATCTGCGTTGAGAATGTTGTACCAGGCCGTTAGATGGTACTCCATGTCATTGATCATCGTTCCATTAAGGTCGAATATAAGTGCTCGCGATTGTTCTTCCGGAAATTTAGTACAATCGCTCGCATTCTCTAATGTCTGTCCTTCGGACAACGAACCTCCGGTCCGTTCTAAAAGTCCATCTGGTTGTTTCATTCCGTAAAGATACAAACCCCGGCAATTCCGTATTTTGCGTCCATGAAAAATTATAGGTGGGGTATCATCGGCCCCGGAAAGATCGCCAACAAATTTGCCGTTGCGCTCACCCTGGCCGGGGGCGCACAATTGGACGCCATCGCTTCCAGGGACGGCAGCCGTGCCCATGAATTTGCTGAAAAATTCAATATCCCCAGGTACTACGACAACTATGAAGCGCTGGTAAAAGACCCGGATATCGACGCCATCTATGTCTCCACTCCGCACGCCTTTCACTGCGATCAGACAATCCTCGCCCTCACCCACGGCAAACCCGTACTTTGTGAAAAACCGATGGCCCTCACCCAAAGGGAAGTGGGTAAAATGGTACAGGCGGCCCGCGACAATAACGTTTTTCTCATGGAAGCCATGTGGACCCGGTTTCTGCCACATACGGAGAGAATCCTTGAACTCGTAAGATCAGGCCGGCTTGGCGCGATAAAGTACATACGGGCCGACTTTGGTTTTGCCGGCCCCTATCATCCCGATAACCGCCTGTTCAACCTGGCGCTGGGCGGCGGCGCCCTGCTGGACATCGGCATCTATCCCTTGTTCCTTTGCCTGCTGCTCCTGGGCGAACCGCAAAATATCCTGGCCTCGGGAAAACTGGCTGTAACAGGCGCCGACGAAAGCAGCCACGCTTTGCTGCAATACCAGGATGGCGCCACCGCCGTCATCAGCTCTACCTTCGCTGCCCAAACGGCCATCACGGCGGAAATTGCAGGTACGGACGGACTGATCCAGATACCAACAGCCTGGTATAAGAACGACCACTTCATCCTGCGGCGCCCGGGCGCCGAGCCGGAAGTCGTCCAAATGACGCCGATGGTCAATGGTTTCGAATACCAGATCCGTGAGTTGATGCAATGTGTCGACAAAGGCCTCATCGAAAGCCCGTCGATGTCCCATGACTTCAGCCTCCTGCTGAGCAGGACAATGGATAATATCCGGCGGCAGATAGGCGTACGCTATCCCGGAGAATAAGTAGCCCTACGTCTTCTTGATATCGATGGAGTAAGTGAACTTATCAGCCCTGTAATACCCTATATTGTATTCGATAGGCCGGTTGCCGGGATCGTAGACAAAACGCTCCCGTACGAGTATGGGATCATGGGACGAAATACCCAGTTTCTTACCCATGCTTCCGGCCAGCGCGGCACTGATATTCTCATTACTGCGGACTACCAGTACACCAAACTTCTCCTCCAGCATCGTGTACAAAGGCTTGGAGAAATTGTCTTCCGGCATCACGCCAATGCGGGGATGAAAATAACTTTCAAAATAAACGATGGGGTCGCCTCCGCTGCCTTTGAGCTTGGCCAGCTTTAATACAGGCTTGTCTTCCCGGATATTAAAGAACCGGAGTATTTTTTCGTCAGCTTTCGCCCATTCGGCTTTTATGGAAATATTCTCTACCTGAATGCCTCTTTCCCGCATCTCCTGTGTAAAGCTATACCAATGATCCAGACCGGTGGATAAAGGCTTCTTTTCGGCGACCTTGGTCCCTACTCCTTTCTTACGCTGCAACAAACCCTCATATTCCAGCTTATTCGTAGCCTGCCGTATCGTATTTCGTGAAACCCCCAGCCGGTTAGCCAGTTCGACTTCTTTTGGCAAAAAAGCGCCATTCCGGAATTCCGGGGAAGCAATAAGCTTACGCATCAGCTCTTCCACCTGGATATGCAGCGGAACTTTTTTTTGGTGGTCAATATGCAGCTTCATTCGTATGTTTGTTCAAACATACTAATTTATAATGAATTCCTCAACGTCAGGTAAAAAGGCACCTCTTCCCGACGACAGCTGCCCTCCAGCACCAGCCTTGCCGCCATCGTCCCCATTTCCTGGAAATCAGTGGATATGGTGGTGATCCCATTGAGGATGATTTTCTTCAGGGGAGTCTCATTATAGGAGATAAGTCCTACCTCCCGGCCTAATTCCAGCTTCAGGGAAATGATCCGTTCGACCAGTACCACCAGGTCCTCCTCCATCAGATTGATATAAACCTCCCCTTCCCTGATCGGCTCTTCGGCGATATTATCCACCACCTTGAAGGTAAACGCATACTCCTGGCAAAATCTTCTGCAGCCGTCCAGTATCTCTACAGGATGATAAGTATAGGTAGGAAAAATGACCTTTATCGTATGGTATTTGCTGAGATGTTCCCGTGCCTTATCCAGCGCCCCATAGATATCCGCTCCAAAATTCTCATAAACTGCGCAATAGGGCTCCTCTATGCCCGGAATGATCTTATCCAGGAGGATCAGCTTATTCCTGGGGATGGTATTGATGATCTCCGGAGCCCGCTCCTCTCCTTCCCGGAAATGCGGAATGATGACATAATGGGAATAGTCCTCATCTTTTTTGGCCACCAGCAGCTTTTTAAAAAGGCCAAAATCATTGTTGTAGATATAAAAATCCACGGCCGCATATTCCCCCAGGGCAGCCATGAATGCATCGTAGATGATCTTCTTGTGGGCGCTAAGCTTATTGAAAAGAAGAAATATTTTCAATGTCTGCCTGACGTCCGCATTTTGTATAAAATAACCTTTCCCGGGCACAGACCCCAGGACACCCATTTTTTTTAGATACTTGTACCCTTTTTCGGCAGTATCCCTGGAGATCTCCAGCTCAAAACTCAACTCGTTGATAGAGGGCATCAGATCATTCTTCCGGATCTTCCCCATCTCTATTGCCTTGAGGACCGAATTGGTCAGCTGAAGGTACTTAGGAGTCGCCGAGAACTCATCCACACGGATCCATTCGAATATGTTGGTATGCTTCATGATCGCACCAAATATAACTAATAAAACCCCGCATCCGACATCCCCTCATCGATGAGGAATACCGTCATGCTACGGGGGCCATGCGCTCCCAGAACAAGGGATTGTTCAATATCCGCCGTTTTGGAAGGCCCTGCTATAAAAGTGCCAAACCCGTATTCGGCGTCGGCAATACGCTGATATGCTTCGTACATGGTAGGAACAATATCCTTTTTATGGATCACCAGCGCCAGGTTTTGCGCAATAAAAGGCAATGCACGCTCCATCATCCGGTCCTCCGTGATCCAGCAGGCGCCATTCTCCGCAACGCCAAAATGCCCTTCCAATACCGCCAGCTCCACATTTTCAAGGCTATGTGGATCATCGATCGATTCCATCATAAAACCCAAACCCGCACATCCTGAAACAACACGTTTATCCGCCGTATACGCCTCTTTCAATATCATACCGATACGCTCCCAACCCGATACGATATATGCCCGGCCGCCAATAGCTTCCAATACTTCCACAAATTGCTTTGCCGGGTCCGCCGGCCTCCCCTCTGTCGGAGGTTCCAGCGGAGGCAACTCCCGCTGCTCAGGCTGGCTGGCCTTGACAGCCGTCAATATTTTATCCTTGCTGCTCATATCATTTCCTGTTTCGTTTATACCATTGACCAAAAGACTCCCTGGGAGCCTCGGGCATCTCCCGTCCCTTCCACCAGGGGTTCAACCCATTGTTCACCGTAAAAGGTGTGTTGAGCATAAACCACCGGCCTGCCTTTCCCGCCGTATGATAAACAGAAGGATGGGAAAGCACCCAGGTCATCGTCTTCATCATCAGTTTTTTCGCGACAGGAGCATATCCCTCCTGTACGATGACCTGTCGCCATTTATACAACTGATCATGGATATCGATCTTCACCGGACAGACATTCGAGCAGGACCCGCACAGGGTACTGGCAAACGGTAGATCGGCATATTTCTTCATATCCAGGTTCGGCGAAAGTATCGATCCGATAGGCCCTGCGACAGCCGTGTGATAACTATGCCCGCCGCTCCGCCGGTAAACAGGACAGGTATTAAAACAGGCCGCACACCGGATGCATTTCAGCGAATTCCTGAAATCCTTTTTACCCAGTTGGGTGCTCCTGCCGTTATCCACCAGCACAATATGCATTTCCTGCCCGGGACGGGGCTTTTTAAAATGACTTGAATAGGTGGTCACCGGCTGTCCCGTGGCGCTCCTTGTTAGAAGACGCAGAAAGACGCCTAAATGTTTTCGTTCCGGGATCAGCTTTTCAATCCCCATACAGGCAATGTGGATGTCAGCCAGATGGGCCCCCATATCAGCATTCCCTTCATTGGTGCATACCACGAACTCCCCTGTCTCCGCAACGGCAAAATTTACGCCGGTAAGGGCCGCCTTGCGCGTAAGGAATTTTTCCCTGAGATGCAGTCTGGCCGCATGCGTAAGAAATTGCGGATCGGCATTGCCGGCAGGTGTGCCAAGATGTTCGTGGAAGATCTCCCCGATCTCCTCCTTTTTCTTATGTATACAAGGTAATACGATATGGCTGGGAGGCTCACCCGCCAGTTGAACGACCCGCTCTCCCAGATCGGTGTCGACCACATCGACGCCTTTCTCGGCTAAGAATTCATTCAAATGGCACTCTTCCGTAAGCATGGACTTGCTTTTTACCATCCTGTCCACCCCATGCTTCTTTAATAGCCCATATACGATCTCATTGTGTTCATTCGCATCTGCCGCCCAATGTACGACAACGCCGTTCTGGACAGCCTGCGCTTCAAATTGCGTCAAATATTCACTGAGATTGGACAGTACATTGTTCTTTATCTGCGAAGCCGTCTCCCGCAGCCACTCCCATTCAGGGACTTTATTTACTGCCTTATCTCTTTTTTCCCTGACAAACCATAACGTCTGGTCATGCCAGTCTACCCTGGATTCGTCCTTGTTGAATGCATCGGCCAGTGCGGCATGGTCTTGTTTACTCATCCCTTGCTATCTAAGATTTCTGCAATATGCTTGACACGTATGGGGCTTTTCTGCCGGCGAAGAATGCCTTCCAGATGCATGAGACAACTCATATCCGCCCCCGTAATATACTCCGCTCCATGATGGATATGGTCGGCTACCCTGTCCTTTCCCATCTTCACCGATACAGCTTCCTCCGCCACACAAAAAGTGCCGCCAAAACCACAGCATTCGTCCTTACGGGTCAACTCTATCAGCTCGATACCCTTCACCATTTTCAGCAGCTTCTCCGGCTTGGAAAAAGGAGGCGCCACCAGTTCCGTCATCTGCGACATCTTCAACCCCCGCTGTCCGTGACAACTCTGATGCAGACCTACTTTATGGGGAAAGCTGGCGTCCAGGCTTTCCACTTTCAACACATCCGTAAGGAACTCTACCAGTTCATATATCTTTTTCCGGATACCATCTCCCCCGTGTAAATGATCCTTTATATGCAGCGTACAACTGCCCGAAGGACAAACGATATACTCAAATTCGCTAAAATTCTTTATAAAAAGATCGTTGCACCCCTGGGTAAGATGTTCAAATCCGGAATTGGCCATGGGCTGGCCACAGCAGGTCTGATCAGCGGGATACTCTACCTCGCATCCATACTTTTCCAGTAAATGAAGGGTGGCGATACCTACCTGCGGATACATCTGATCCACATAACAGGGAATAAATAATCCAACACGCATACGGCCTGTAATCTACTTATAAAATTTCAATTCGATGATATCTCCCGGCAGGCTTAGTTTATTCCAATGAGAATGGATAGCCAATGCGGCGCCGATAGCAGTGGCCTGTGGGATGCTGGCGGCAAAAACCTCGATATGAGGGAAGGCGGCAGCCAAAAGATGCATAAAGACCTGGTTCCTTGCAAACCCGCCGTCCACAAAAATTCTTTTGACGGTCGTCCCTTCCAGCACCAGCCGGGTAGAGGCTGCCTGATCTTTCATGATATCCCGGATCAGACGGTGATAGGCCTCTTCAAAGCTGTCATCCGTACCTTTTTCGTGTATTAATGACACTATAGAGGCATCATAAGCTACACTATTCGCATATTGTGGATCTTTATTCCAGTGCGCCGCCAGCTTTTTTACCTCTTGCTCATGCCGGTGGCCGGCAAAGAGACGGGAAGCTTTTACAGGACGGCCCTGGTAGCTGATATAACAGAGACAGTCTTTCTGCAGCTCGGCAACGGTCAGTGGCTGATGATTGAAAGGGTTCATACTGATACACCAGGTGCCGGTGGAAATAAGGATGAACGGCTCCTGGAATGACTCCAGGTAGGGTATCATGGCCGCCGAGCTGTCATGCAGCCCGATACCCGACACCACCTTTCCGACAGGCAAAACATCATCGGCGCCCCGTACTGGCGCCAATTTATCGATGATCCCCTCCCGGTATACCCATTCATGATAATGGTCCTGGGAGAAATTCCAGAGATTCGTGTGACACCCGATGCTTGTGATATCCGAATATCGCTTGCCGGTCAGCAAAAAACTCAGGTATTGAGGGAGGTGCAGGCTGCACTGGATCTGTTCGTAGAGTTCGGGCCTCTCTTCTTTTATCCGGTAAAGCTGCATGCCCGAGTTCAGACTGCCCAGTACAGGCGAGGCGGTCAGCATGCTGAATGTTACCTCACCACCGTAAGTGTCATAGAATTTCTTTTTCAGCTCCTCCGGGTAAGGCTTGAGATAATTGTACAAGGGAGTGACAGGCTTGCCATTCTCTCCTATATGGACAAAGCTGGCGCCGTAGGCGGAAAAATTCACAGCCCTGATATTGAAATCCTTCAGGGCAAGCGTGTCGGCATAGGAACTTTTGACCCATTCCGCCAGTTTTTCTACATTCTCGCAGGGATCTTTATCCTCATCATATGTCTCTTCAAAAGACCGGGACTGCTCCCAGACGATCTTGTAGTGCTCGTCCATCAGAAACACCTTCTTATTGGTCTTTCCTACGTCAAACAGGATGATTACGGATCTGGCAGGCATAGGCGGTTATTTAAAGGCCGGTAGCCACAGTCTTGGCGCCACGTTCTTTGATCAGATGTTCCCGGACTTTTTCGCTGCGGTATAAAGCCAGCGGATCCAATGCGCCGCCGGCACGAAGACGCGCTTCTGCTACAAGGGATCGTACGTCGGTGCGAAAACTGTCCTGCAGCGCTTCCTGCGCCGCCACCGTATCATTGGATTGCTGAGCCTCCGTCAATTTTTTCCTGTCCACGATAAGGGCCTGCGCATAGGTCAGCATGATGGCTTCCACCGACTGCAGGAGGTCTTCCAACGGGTCTTTTACATTATGCGAGGCATCTATCATCCACCCCAGATCCTTTGTGTGGTCCATTCCTCTTGCATCCATTCCTTCCACCAGCTCGTTGAAGATGAGAAAAAGCTGGTAAGGCTTGATGCTCCCGACGGTAAGGTCGTCATCCCCGTATTTAGAGTCGTTGAAGTGGAACCCGCCCAGCTTGCCTTCCATCAACAGCAAGGCTACGATCTGTTCGATATTGGCATTGGGTAGATGATGACCAAGGTCTACCAGTGTATAGGCTTTAGGGCCCAGTTTAGAGACGTACAGCAGGGATTGTCCCCAGTCACCCACCGTGGTGGAATAGAAGTTGGGTTCAAATGCCTTGTACTCTACGAATATCTTCCAGTCAGAGGGCAGCGCGGCATATATCTGCTGAAGTCCGTCCAGCGTATTTTGGAAAGCCTTGCGGAAGTTCAGCTGGCCGGGAAAGCACGACCCGTCGGACAACCAGACCGTAAGAGCATTGGAGCCCAGTTCAATACCATGCCGGATCACTTCGATATTGTGTTCGATGGCCTGCTGCCGTACTTCCTTTCGTACATGTTGCAGCGACCCGAATTTATAGCTGTGTTTTTGTCCCGGCTGGTCCTGGAAAGTATTCGAGTTCATCGCGTCAAATCGAAGCCCGTGTTGCGCGGCCAGTGTCCTGATGGCGGCAGCGTCCTTGGGTCTATCCCAGGGGATATGTAGGGAGACGGCCCCGCTGCTACGGTTCAAAGCATGCAGCAATCCGATGTCCTCGATCTTTTCCTCTAGGCTGCGGGGCTCTCCCCCTCCGGAAAAACGGCCAAAGCGGGTGCCCCCCGTACCCAATGCCCAGCTGGGAATGGCTACCTGGAAGTCGATCAGCTTTTGCAGTATCTTCTCGCTGTCCTTGACACCCGCGGAAAGGAACTCGTACTTCCGCTGGTGCTCTTTTATAAGAGATTGGTTATGGGTATCGATCTTATATTTTTCGATTTGCATATGGTTACAATTTTTAAGGCATGTAAAATACTTCTTGCAACGGTTTTGTCACTGGTGAAGTGTCCGGATTCACTTCCATGATATCCTTCATATGATCCCACCATTTCCACATGATATCCCGGGCTTTCAGCTGATCCAGTCCGGCCGGGTCTTCTATCTGAAGATAGGCGAATAACAATAAGGTTTCCTCATCTAAAAATATCGAATATTCCTTCACCCCTACCGACTTCAGCAGGGTAGCCAGCTCGGGCCATACTGCCGCATGACGCCGTCTGTACTCGGCTTCACAGCCGGGGAAGAGTTTCATTTTAAATGCTATCCGTGTCATAGGCTCAACGTACAAAAGCCATAGCCACCCCTCCGTCTACATTCAGTACATTTCCTGTAGACTTGTTCAGAAGGCCGCCGGTAAGTACAAAACAGGCGTTGGCAATGTCTTCCGGTAAAATTATCTCATTTAACAATGTCCTTTTTGCATAATAAGCAGGCAGTTCCTCCACCTTGATGCCATAGGCTTTTGCACGACCTTCGGCCCAGGCGCCGGCCCATATCTTGCTGTCCGAGATGACGGCATCCGGGTTGACAGTATTGACACGGATCCTGTCGGCGCCAAGTTCGGCGGCATTCAGACGGCTGAGATGTAATTGGGCAGCCTTGGCTGACCCATAGCCCGCGTTGTTCGGTCCCGACACCAATGCGTTCTTGCTGACAATATTGATAACATCTCCGCCGGTGGCCTGTTTGCGCATCACTTCTACTCCCGCCTGTGTCACCAGGAACTGTCCTTTTACCAGGACGTCGTAGAGCAGGTCCCAGTCTTTTTCGGTATGTTCTTCAATAGGCTTGGAGATAGATAGACCCGCACAGTTCACGACAATGTCTACCCCTCCGAAAGCCAGTGCGGCAGTCTGGTAAGCACGACGGATCGTGTCGGCCGCCGTGACGTCGAGTACTTCTGCGGCATATACATCACGGCCATATTGTTTTTGGAATTCCTGTTTGGCACTTTCCAGGCGTTGGGCGTCATTGTCGTTGATGATCACACAAGCGCCCTCATCCGCAAATTTCTTTGCGATGGCCTTTCCGATCCCCCCCGCACTGCCGGTGACCAGAGCGATCCTCCCGGACAGGGCCTTGGGTTTGGGCATCCGCTGCAGCTTGGCTTCTTCAAGGAGCCAATATTCAATATTAAAGGCTTCTTGCCGGGGTAGGGACGTATAGGAAGATACGGCTTCCGCTCCCTTCATCACATTGATGGCGTTGATATAGAACTCTGCAGCTACCCTGGCCGTTTGCTTGTCCTTGGAAAAGGTGAACATCCCTATGCCGGGGTAAAGGATAACGACAGGATTTGGGTCACGCATAGCCGGGCTATTGGGGTGCTTGCAGGTGTCGTAATACCCGGCATACATCTGCCGGTAGTTTTCAAACTGCGGCGCCAGCTTCTCCTTTATTTTTTTTACGTCTCCAAGATCTTCCGTAACGCTGAGGTCCAGCACCAATGGACTGATCTTGGTCCGGAGAAAATGGTCGGGACAGCTGGTACCCATGGGCGCCAGTCTGGCCAGATCATTGGAGTTGATAAATTCCAGCACCCGCTCATCGTCCGTAAAATGACCGATCATTTTTGTCTTTGAAGAACAGAAACCCCTCAGCACAGGCGCCAGTGCCGCGGCTTTTGCAATACGATCTTCCTTAGGAGCGGCCTTAATTTTTTCACCGCCGAATACAGGCCTTTTCTTCCCGATGTGATCTTCCAGATACTGAGCACAGGTTTCTATCACCTCCAGGGTATTGATATAGCTCTCGTAAGCGGTATTGCCCCAGGTGAACAGACCATGGGACCCCAGCATGATCCCGCGGATACCGGGATTCTCATCCAGACATTTCTTCAGCTTGAGCCCCAGGTCGAAACCGGGACGCTGCCATTCCACCCAACCAATCTTTCCACCAAACAGCTCCTGTGTGATCTTCTTGCCATCTCTCGCCGCAGCAATAGCGATCGCCGCGTCCGGATGCAGGTGATCGATATGCGCAAAAGGCAGGAACCCATGCAGAGGAGTATCGATGGAAGGAGCTTTGGAACTGAGATCATAAATGCAATGATTGAACAACTCTACCATCTCATCCTCGAACTCAAGCCCCCGGTAAACATTTTTCAGACTGAGCAGCCTGTCCACATACAAGGCGGCCAGCCCGCTACGCTTCAAAGTCCCCAGGTCGCCGCCCGATCCTTTTACCCACATTACTTCGGTGGACTTCCCCGTAAGAGGATCCTTAGCTGTAGTCTTACAGGAAGTATTACCCCCTCCGTAATTGGTGAGCCGTAAGTCGGCGCCAAGCAGGTTACTACGGTATATCAATAATGCCACTTCATCCCCGGCCAGCGCAGCTGCCTCTTTTTCATTCCATAAATAGCTGACGTGCTTAAATTGCTTCGTTGTAACAGACATATGATTCGCTTTGTAATTTTATTTTAATGAGTTCCCATACCCCACCAGGATCACCGACAGGAGAATAGCGACGATACCCGTTGTGATCGTAACACGCGTCTTCCCGCTTACCCCCTTCCATTCCTTTAAAGCAACGCCCCACAAATTTGCGACCAGGATAATAAATGCCATATGTAATATCCATGAGCTGGCCCCATTACCCAGTCTGCTCTCTCCCATTCCGTAAAAGAAGAATTGCAGGAACCATATCGTGCCGGCCAGCGCAGCAAAAAAGTAGTTGTTCGCCAGTGGCGTCTTTTTGTTCGTATAATCACCAAAGGATTTGTTCTTCGCATTCAGGACCATACACCAGACAAAATTCGTAGTGAGCCCGCCCCAGAGCAACACGATATAGGTTACGTTATTTTGATACAGGAAGTTCGTCGTGGCATCAGGATGAGACGATTTCCAGAAGCCATTAGCCATTTCAGCCATCGGCCCGCCCGCTTCGATACCATAATTAAAACAGGCGCTGAGGATACCGGAAATGGTACATACCACCAATCCTTTCATCAGGTTGAACTCCTTGATGCTTTCTTTTTTCTTTTCCTCCGGCAGCTCTCTCTCTTTCAATACGCCCGCACGTCCGCAAATGTAGATCCCAAGTAGACAAAGGACCACCCCCGCCAACACGATACGCCCCCATGAAGTAGTGAGCAGTTCGTTTAAAGTGGTCTTCCCGGGTGTGGGGACAAAATTGTAATAGATGGAAGGAACAAGAGCCCCAAATGCGGAAGTAAAACCCAGTAACACCGAATTCCCCAGCGACATGCCGAGATAGCGCATGCCTAATCCATACATCAATCCCCCTATTCCCCATAAGATCCCCCAGAAAAAGGTCCATCCCAATGTTGCACCGGAAGTCGCCGAAATGATCTCCGAAAAATGCGGTACTGTAAGCCAGGCTGCCAATGGTGGGACGATCAGCCAGGAGAAAAGACCGCCGATGATCCAATAACTTTCCCAGGCCCAACCCTTCACTTTTTTGTATGGGATATAAAAAGAGCCGGAAGCAAAGCCGCCGATGAAATGGAAAATGATACCAAAGATTACTTGCATGGATTAATATGATTTTTCAATATGGCTACAATATAGATTTTGTAAATGTAAAACGGAATCACCGTTGAGCTGTCATGCACTGTCATGTGTAATGCTACAATTCTCATTAATAAATTTTGAAAATTCATTACTAATATTATTAGTAATTTTATTGCCTTAAATCTAACTTATGAATAAGCAATATATCCGGCTCATCGCTGATCTCAAACAAAGCATTATCCAAAGCAGATATGTAGCCGCCAGGCTGGCTAATAAAGAACAGTTGTTACTTTACTTTAAGACAGGTAAGATGCTATCGGAAAAAATAGCGGCGGAGAAATGGGGTGTAAAAGTTCTTGAGAAAATAGCTGAAGATTTACAGAAACAGTTACCAGGGTTACGTGGGTTTTCTTTCAGAAACCTAAAGAACATGAAGCAATTTTATTCTGAATATCAATCAATTATGTTTAGGCAGTCACTGACTGCCCAATTACGAAACATTCATAAATCTGAGAACCCACCAATTATGCCGCCAGCAACGGCAGAATTACCTAAGATACCAGAGACGTTTTTCAATATTTCTTTTACCCATCATATGCTTATTCTCAACAAATGCAAAACGCTTGAAGAAAGGTCTTTCTACATCTCCCAAGCCGCCACCCATTTCTGGTCTGTAACTACCCTGGAACATCACATCGGATCCAACCTGTTTCGCAACCAGGGCAAACTTCCCAACAACTTCGACAAAACCCTCTCTTCAGACTTGAAACCCTCCGCCCTTCAAATATTTCAGGACGAATACCTTTTCGATTTTATCACTAGCCAGGAAGACGATGAACGTGTGGTAGAAGGAGAGATCATTTCCAACATTCGAAATGCAATAATGTCCCTGGGTCAGGGCTTCTCCTTCATCTCCAATCAATACCGTCTCGAACTCGACGGAGAAGAATTCTTTATAGACCTCCTGTTCTTCAACCGTCACCTCCGTTGCCTGATCGCCTTTGAATTAAAAAGAGGAAAATTCAAACCCGAATACGCCGGTCAGCTCAACTTCTACCTGAATGTCCTGGATGAAAAAGTAAAGCTGACAGATGAAAACCCCTCCATCGGCATCATCCTTTGCAAAGAAAAAAGCAACACAATAGTCGAATTCGCAGTAAAGACCATCGACAAGGCCATGGGCGTCGCCACCTAAGGCGCCGGCACTACCTTCACCGCCTGCCTCGCCAGCAGCCTCCACTCCCCCTTTTCCTTCTGCCACACAAGCAAGATCGAAAGATTCACATGCCCCGGCTTCCCCCCATCATTCGTATCCGCGGATAAAAGATGACGTACGATCGCCGTCCTATCCACGATCTTTATACTTTGCTCGCTGAGACTGATGTTGACAAAATCCGACTTCCCGCTGGTGAATGCCTCTATAAACTCCGTTTGGTTTTGCAGCATCCCGTTGGAATGCCCATAGCTCAGCTGGGGCATTGTCAACTTTTCCAATGTAGCTTTATCGGGGTCGATCATCGCTTTGCGCAAGGCTTCCACCGCCGCAGACACCGCCTTCTCATCCTTTCCCTGTTCGACAGGCGCCCCTCCCTGGGCCATGATACCGCCCGATAATACAGTAACCAGTGACATCATCAATAAGGATCTCATACGAATTATAATTTAAATTTGATAGAATCTTACGCAATACCCAGCTCTTTCTGAATATCCTCCAATGTCCTTCCCTTTGTCTCCGGCAATACCCTCCAGACAAATATCAGCTGTATAAACATCATGATGCTATAAAATACAAATGAATAGTACCCCCCGTTACTGCTTCCTTCCACGATGATAGGGAATGTCCATGAAATGATAGCCGCCATGATCCAGTGAGTCGAGCTGCCCAGCGATCCCCCCTGGCTGCGGACAGAGTTGGGGAATATCTCGGAAATAAACACCCAGATGACTGCACCTTGCGAAAAAGCAAAGAACGCAATAAAACCAACAAGATACACCAGCACCAGGCCTCCACCCGCCCCCTGCTTGAAAGCATAAGCCGTCAATCCTAAAAATAAGGTCATCCCGATGGAACCTATCAGCAATAATTTTTTCCTGCCAAATTTATCTATCACCGTCATGGCCAATAAAGTAAAAAACAGATTGGCCGCACCCACATAAACAGACTGTAAAAAAGAATCATTCTTATCAAACCCCGCCATCTCAAAAATACGAGGCGCGTAATACAGGATGGCATTGATCCCCGAAAGCTGATTGAACATCGCCAGCAAAACAGCGTAGATGATGGGCTTGGTGTACCGCTTTTGGAACAATGGCTCCTTATGTTCTCCCGGCGCTCCATCCTGTTCATGCAATGACTGGCGGATAGCAGCGATCGCCCCCTGCACGTTCGGTTCGCCGATCTTCTGCATCACGGGAGCTGCCTGATCGGCAAATCCATTGATCACCAGCCAGCGGGGGCTCTCAGGGATAGCGCGCAGCAATACCCAGAAAAGCACTGCCGGCACGATCATAACACCCAGCATCCAGCGCCATGCATTATCTCCCAGGTCTTTCAAAAGGAAATTCGTAAGAAAAGCCACCATGATTCCCAGTACAATATTCACCTGGAAAGACCCTGCCAGCCGGCCTCGCAGCTTCGCCGGAGCTATTTCTGAAATATACATGGGAGCCACCACGGATGAAGCGCCCACGGCCACCCCTCCGACGACCCGGAAAAAGATGAACGATATCCAGGCTGACACAGAAGCGCAGCCGACAGCAGCAATGATAAAGAGGACGGCGATCACTTGCAGCACTTTCTTACGCCCATATTTCTTTGCAGGGATGCTGGCGATCATCGAACCTATGATGGTCCCCAGCAGACTGGATGCCACCGTAAATCCCTGAGCAAAAGAGCTCAGCGACCATATCCTTTCTAATGTTTTTTCCGCCCCGGAGATCACCACAGTTTCAAATCCAAATAAAAAGCCACCAAGGGCGGCAATGAGGGCAATACGAACGGGGTATGACAGCATGTTAGACGATTTGTTGATCCACCGAAAATAACATTAATTTCGATATCCTTTCTAGTCCAGCTGCACCCGCGTCATCTTCGGGGCTAACAGATGCATGATCAGCCAGGCCAGCAGATAAGCGCCTCCGCAAACTGCAAACATGATATAATAAGCGATCTCTATCTTATGAATAGCCCGGTAGTGAACAAAAAGGTTCTTCTGTACCAATGCAGACAACAGGATACCACCCAATGCGCCGGCCATGCCTCCGATGCCGGTGACGGACCCGGTGGCTTTCTTTGGGAACATATCGGATACAGTAGTAAAGATATTGGCGCTCCAGGCCTGGTGCGCTGATGCCGCAATACCGATCACGATAACCGCCAGCCACATATCGATGCTCCCGGCCAACTGTGCAAAAACGATCGGGATGACCAACAAGGCATAGATGAACATAGACGTTTTTCGCGCCCTGAACACCGGCATCCCCTTATTGATAAAGCTCATGGGTAGCCATCCCCCCCAAATACTGCCGAAGGTAGACATAGTATAAACCACCGCCACGGGAAGAGATACCGCAGTTCCCTTCAAACCATACTGACTTTCCAGGAAATCAGGCAGCCAGAACAGATAAAACCACCATATGGGGTCAGTCAGCAGCTTGCCGATCGCAAAGGCCCATGTCTGCCGGAATCCCAGCAATTTTCCCCATGACAGCTTTTGCCCGGCATCGCTGGCCTTATCAGCGGCCGCCTCGGCAGGGGTCGCTGTAGGATCACTGTTGATATAATTCAGTTCCTCCGCAGAAAGTTTTTTGTGTTTAGCAGGCACCTCATACAGAAGAAACCAGAAGATCAGCCAGAAAAAACCCAGTGCGCCCGTAATGACAAAGGCCCATTTCCAACCCCAGTGCACGGCAATATAGGGGACGGTCAGAGGTGCGATGATCGCGCCGACATTCGCACCGGAATTGAATATCCCCGTCGCCAATGCACGCTCTTTTCTGGGAAACCATTCCGCCACTGTTTTGATGGCGGCAGGGAAATTGCCGGCTTCGCTGACACCCAACGCACTTCTCGCAACACCAAAGCCAAAAACGGAATTGACCAGCGCATGGCATACGGCAGCAATGCTCCAGACACCCGTAGCCAGCGCATAACCGATCCGGGTACCCAGTTTGTCTATGAGCCGGCCGGCTCCCAGCAAGCCGATGGCATATGATACTTTAAAAGCGATCTCTACATTAGTATAATCGGCATCGTCCCAATGCAACTGATCGGTGAGCGTGGACTTCAGCAGGCTAATAACCGCACGATCCAGGTAATTGATAGTAGTCGCAAAAAACAACAACGAACAAATTGTCCATCTGAACTTGCCGATCGAAGATGTAGACATATGGCTTTAAAATTGGTGCTCAATATAAGCAAATAAGCTTGACTATCGCAGATCGGTAATATCCACCAGGTCCATATCCGTATAGGTATAATTCTCACCTGCCATTCCCCAGATAAAGGAATAATTAGCCGTCCCGCATCCGCTGTGGATCGACCATGGAGGAGATACGACCCCCTGGTGATTAGCCACCAGCAGGTGTCTTGTCTCCGACGGCATCCCCATAAAATGAACAACGCGTTGACCGGCCGGAACGTCGAAATAGAAATAAGCTTCCATACGACGGGTATGTGTATGTGCAGGCATGGTATTCCATACGCTGCCGGTCTTCAATATGGTAAGTCCCATCACAAGCTGACAGCTTTGGATCCCTTCTGCATGGATATATTTATAGATGGTCCGGGCATTGGATGTTTCCAGACTGCCCATATCGGTGGGCAATGCCTGCTCCTTCGGCAGGTATTGCACAGGGTAAGCAGCGTGTGCCGGGGCCGACAAGAGATAAAATAAAGCAGGCGCCAAAGGATCTTCACTCTCAAAACTCACTTCCCGCACCCCTTTTCCAAGATACAAAGCATCCAGCTTATTCAATTCCTGGGAATGCCCATCGGCCCTTACCATCCCCTTACCGCCTACATTGATGATACCCAGCTCCCTGCGTTCGAGGAAATAGGAAGCCTTTAGTTCCGGATGCGTCTCCAGCACAAGTCTTTTGCCGACAGGCTTCGCCCCACCCATGATCACACGGTCATAATGTGTATATAGTAGTTGTATCGCATCGTCTTTCATCAGACTGTCCGTCAGAAAAGCATCTCGCAACTCCGAAGTATTCATGCTGCTGACTTCCTTCGGACTGTGTTCAAACCGTATTTGCATATGTCAGTTATTTTTATCTACCCATCCATCCGCCGTCTACCGTAAGGATGGTGCCATGTATATAATCCGCCGCCCTGGAAGCTAAAAAGACGGCAGGTCCCTTAAAGTCATCTGTAACACCCCAGCGGCCCGCGGGTATCCTGTCTAGTATAGACTTACTGCGCACCGGGTCGTTGCGCAGAGCTTCCGTATTGTCGGTGCTGATATAACCCGGCGCAATGCCATTGACATTGACGCCCTGGGAGGCCCACTCATTGGCCAGGGCTTTTACCAGGCTGCCCAATGCACCCTTGCTGGCCGCATAACCAGGGACATTGATCCCCCCCTGGAAGGTCAGCAGGCTGCAGGTAAAAATGATCTTGCCGCTGCGGCGGGCAAGCATGTCACGGCCAAATTCACGCGCGAGAATAAAGGCGGCATCGAGATTTATGGACAATACCTTATCCCAGTATTCATCCGAATGACTGGCGGCAGGATTGCGAAGGATCATGCCGGCATTATTTATCAGTATGTCTATGCGTTCATGCTCCTGTCTGACCTTCCCAATAAATGAATACAGGGAAGTCCGGTCCGTCAGATCGGCCTGGTAACCCGAGAAGGACCTGCCCAATGCCCGTACCTCCCTTTCAATGACGCTGCCTTCCGGCTCCAGGGAGGCCGATACGCCAACGATATCCGCGCCGGCTTCGGCCAGCCCCAACGCCATGCCGCGGCCAATACCTTTGTTACATCCCGTTACCAGGGCCTTTTTTCCGCTTAAATCAAAGAGATCGCTCATAAATATTAACTTTATCCCCTCAGCAGGGGGGACAATCGGCAACAAGTCTACACTGTTATTGAATAAGATAGGGGCAAAGAGAAGTTTTTTTTTACGAAAACGATTGCGATCCGTGAGCATTTTATGAAATTCGAAGCTATCACCATAAAGGATATTGCTAAAGCGCTAAACCTGTCTGTATCCACTGTTTCCAAGGCGCTCAGGGGCAGCCATGAGATCAGCGGGGAGACAAAGCAGGCAGTACTCAACTATGCCCGTGAGAACAACTATAAGCCCAATCCCATCGCTCAAAGCCTCAAAAGAGGACAGAGCAAATCCATCGGGATCATCGTATGTAACATCGACAACAATTTCTTCTCCCAGGTGATCAATGGCATCGAGTCCGTCGCCCGGCACAAGGGTTACAACGTCATTATTACACAAAGCCGGGAAAGCTATGAGAAGGAGGTTGCCAATAGCGAACACCTTTCATCACGGAGTGTGGACGGGCTGATCATCTCCCTGGCGGCCGAGACACGGCAGGTGGATCACCTTATAAAATTGCACAGGAAAGGGTTGCCCATCGTACTCTTCGATAGGATCACGGATGAAATACCCACTCACCGGGTGATCGCCAATAATTATAAAGGGGCATACGAAGCGACACGGCATCTTTTGGAGCAAGGCTGCCGGCGTATTGCGCACATAGCCAGCTCGGACAACCTTTCCATCACCCGGGAGAGACTGGAAGGATATAAACAGGCGCTAAAAGACGCCGGTCACAAGTCGGATGAACGTTACATAAAATTTTGCCCGCACAGCGGTATGATCCGCGAAGAGACACAACAGGCCTTGAACGAACTTCTGCAGCTGACAGAAAGACCGGACGCCATCTTTACGGCCAGCGACAGACTGAGCACGACCACCCTGAGCCTGCTCCGGGTTATGCAGATATCCATTCCATGCGAAATAGCCCTGGTAGGGTATACCAATTCCATTTCCGCCGATATTTTCAATCCGTCTCTCACGTCCGTGGTACAGCCCGCGCTGGAAATGGGACAGCAGGCGACAGAACTGCTGGTGTCGCTGATCGAAGCCCGCCGGCCCGTCACACAGTTTGAAAAACGGGTCCTGGATACAGAACTTCAGATCAGAGATTCAAGCTTGAAGAAGAATTGTAACCCCTGATCCCCTCCGCCCTCCCATTCACCGTTATCACAGAGTCAATATGCCGCGGTAAATCGCTGACGGATGTGTTTGGGTTGCTCCAGCTCATCAACAATGGCTACAGCGAGATCTTCCACCGAAAGAACGCTCTTTCCGTCCTTATCAAAAACAGGCTGGTCAAGCCCGGTGCGGTAGATACCTTTGCGTTTGCCGGAAGTGGTGGGGTTCATGAGTATGGCGGGGCTGAAGAAGGTCCATTCCAGCTCCTGTTCTGCTTTCAATATTTCCAGATAATCCCGGGCAGCCGAAGCGCCGTCCCTGAATTGGGCGGGAAACTCGGGCTGATCCACCAATTGCTTGCCGGGTGCGATCTCCAGGCCGCCGGCCCCGCCGACGACGATCAATCGTTTTATGTCCGCCTTTTTTACTTCCTCCTGGATACATTTCGCACCTTCGATATATTCCTTGTAGATATTGGGATTGGTCCATCCCGGATTGTAAGCGCTGATGACAGCCTCCTGCCCCTTTAACAGGGTCACCATTTGATCGGTGTTAAACACATCCCCGGCCCTCATTGCAAGCCCCGGATGCCGGAAACCGAGTTTTTCGGGGTGACGCGCGATACCGAGCACCATATGATCACGGTCCAGAAGTTCGCGGAGTATGGCTTTACCAACAAAGCCTGTGGCTCCAATTACAGCTACTTTCATAGATTATGCTATTATACAACAAAGGTATTCACCAATTCCACTTCAACAAAGACACTGCATGGGGAGGTAAGACAAAAGAAACAGAAGTTTCCCCCGTCCCCGGCGTCTTCACCCGTTCAGGTACGGCCAACTCGGAAAGCCCTCCCATCTTTTCCAGGTCCCGGTAAGCGGTTTCGCTGACGGATGAGGGAGCTCCCATTTTCTTCCAGGCCTCATAAGCATTGCTATGCGCCTCATCGATGCGAAAATGCCTGAACCGTGGCTGTCCCGCCGGCAAGTGCCTGACAAGAATTGTCATGTTGACGGCTTCGCCGGGCAGATCATCGTCCATATAGTTCCATACCATCACTGTCAATTGCCGCACCCCTGCCACAGCCAGGGCATGGACATCGGTACGGCCTCCATATAAGCTGTTGCTCAGGAGACTATCCAGGGGCAGACCGGCAGGGTTCTCTACCGGGACCCTTCTGCCTTGCATCATCCCATACATACGAAAAACATTCAGGACAGGTTTATCGATGCCATTGGTAGCCAGGTCCCGGAATCCGTCAAACCATTTCTGCCCTTCAAACTCAAAGCTCCAGCTCATAGCCCCCTGCAGGTTGACATGCCAGCGTGCTGCCAGATCGTAAATCCTGGCAAAGCTGGCGGCTGTATAGCTGGAATACATGGTCCCGTTGCGGTAAGCGTTCTCAGGGTTGGTAGTCATCCCGCAGGCTGCACAACCTTCGGGATCACATTCAGTAATATATATGGGCAGGTCTTTAAACGCAGAGGCGGCGACGATCCCGAAGCCCCTGGCAATATCTCTCAACTGAGGGGCCATATTCATGCGTACGTGTCCTTCCACCAGCCTGGGGCTGCCCTTGGCGTGGAAGCTGATAAAGTCGAGGGGCGCCCCCTTTTTGGCCGTAACATAATTCCCCCCCCCGGCACAATGCTCCAGGAAATCCTTCAGCCAGCCAGCAGCCTTGTCCCAGCCGGGACCCGTGGTAGCCGGCCCCCCTACACGGGCCGACGGCAATGCCCGCTTGACAGCGTCGGCGGCAACATCGTATAGCCGGAAATACTCGTCACGGCTGCCCTTCCAATAGCCGATGTTCGGCTCGTTCCACACCTCCCATAGCCAGGTATTTACTTCCTTTTTTCCATAACGCTGTACACAATGAAGGACCCACTGGTAAACCAGCTCACCCCACTTCCCATAGTCGTTTGGCGGATAGGCCCAGCCGGTATATACGCTGTCATACGGGGTCCCGGGTTTCCAGTGATGACGATATGGCTGTGGATGGATGGACAAAGCTTCGGGTGTAAAACCTATCTCGACCAGCGGTCGCATACCCCGCTGTACATATACGTCGAAGATACTGTCCACAATATGCCAGTGATAGAGGGGTCGTCCCTGTGCATCCTCCGTATACGCATTGGTAGAACCCCATTTCAATGCAGGAGCGCCGTCTCCGGAGGTCAGCAGATTATGACATCTTATATATACAGGCACGGGACTGAGGGCCGCCAGTTCGGATAAGAGCTTTTTCCCGTCAGGTTGATAAGTATAGTTCGGCTCATCATAGCCAAAATAGGCCCAGATAGGAGGTAGAGGGTCGCCTTGTTGCTGGTAATCAAGTCCCATCTGCCATGAAGATTGCGCCCGGACAGACGAAATTGACAGTAATATCAGACTCCACCAGCATAATGAGGTCCATCGCATGGGCACAAGTTAATAAGGAGTGTCGAGATTTTTTGTTAACTTTGGTACCGTATTATGCTGAAAAAGTGGATTTACATATTCACAGCCATTTGTCTGCTCAACACCCTTTTTTGTTTCCATGTAGGGGACCTTTTTGCAGGCGGCGATGGAACCCTTCGTCTGGAGGATGGTTACTCCTACGTCGGGTCAGGCAGCTTGCTGGACTTCATCATCCAGCAAACACAGGACGAAGACCAGGACTCCGACGGCCAGACCCCGCTCAAACTCAAATGCCGGCATGGCCACTTTTTTTCCAGGTTCTTCTCGCTCAGCATACAGGTGCCCATGCAGGCCGCCTATAACACGCTGTTCAACCCCGGAAGGGCGCCCGTTCAATACGGTAACTACCAGGTCCGGAAAGCTACTCTCCCCTCTTATTACAATTTCCTCTTCCGGCTCAACCTATTCTAATACGTCATCCGTTCTTCCCTGGAAGGTGCCGGAGGCCGGCCATTCTATTTACGATTTGCACTGCCATACTCCCCAAAAAGGATGGATCCTTCTTTTCCTGATTAATTGAACTACTGAACACAACGTATTAAATGCTATGGCAAAATTTATATTGTTGGGCTGGTTGATAGTTATTGTAACAGCCTTTTCTAATACAGGCTGCTCCTCTTATGGAGCACAGGAGGCGAAACAGGACACTTTACAGCTGCCTGTGTTGACCCTGTCCGGTAAAGACACCGTGCTGCAGACGGCCTATGTTGCCGATATACAGGCGGTAAAAAATGTAGAGATAAGGGCCCGCGTAAAGGGCTTTCTCGAAGCAATTTATGTAGATGAAGGCAAGGTGGTGAAAAAAGGCCAGCTCCTGTTCAAGATCAATGACGACGAGTATAAGACGCTCTTTTCAAAGGCCCATGCCGCCCTCCAGAATGCCGAGGCGGCAGCAAGAGCCACTCAATTGGAGGTGGAAAGGGTCCAGTTGCTGGTTGACAAACATGTGGTGGTCCCTTCCGAATTGGAAGTGGCAAAAGCCCGTCTGGCCGCGGATAAAGCAAATATCGAAGAAGCCCGCTCCGCCGTCACCAGCGCTGAGAACCATTTATCCTATACTTCCGTCCGGGCCCCTTTTGATGGACTCATTGACCGCATTCCCCTCAAACCGGGAAGCCTGATTGATGAGGGCACCCTCCTGACTAGTCTCTCGGACATCAGTGCCATGTTCGCCTATTTCAGCTTCCCTGAAAATGAATACCTGCAGTATCAGCGCACCAAAGAGCTTTCGCAACAAAAAAGCAGCGACTCCGTGAAACTGGTACTGGCAGACGGCAGCAATTACCCTTATCACGGCAGGATCGAGACAGTGGAAGCGGAGATCGAACAGACTACGGGCTCCATCGACTTCAGGGCCCGCTTCCCCAACCCCAAGCAGCTGCTGCGGCATGGCGCCACCGCCAAACTCTATATTTCCACCCGGGCTGACAGCGTGCTGTTGGTACCGCAACGCTCCGTCTTCGACATCCAGGACAAAAGCTATGTATACCTGGTGGGGCCGGACAACAAGCTCCGCATGCAAAGCTTTGTCCCCCTTACCCGGTTCTCTCATTACTATATTGTCAAACAAGGTTTGCATCCGGCGGACAGGATACTCTACGAAGGCGCTCAAAACGTACGGGACGGCATGATCATCAAACCCAGACCCGCAAATATCAAACTATAACGAAAACGCATGTTCAATATATTCATTCGGCGGCCGGTGCTGTCGCTGGTCATTTCTTTGATCATTGTATTATTGGGCGTATTGGCGCTGGTAAGTTTGCCGGTAACCCAATTCCCGGATATCGTTCCCCCCTCCGTCACCGTGACGGCCAATTACACAGGCGCCAATGCGCAGGTATGCGCCAAAGCCGTGGCAACCCCCTTGGAAAGGGCCATTAATGGCGTACCCGGCATGACCTACATGTCGACGGTCTGCAGCAATGACGGCCTCACCGTCATACAGATCTATTTCAACGTGGGCGTTGATCCCGACCAGGCAGCCGTCAACGTACAAAATCGCGTCGCCACCGTCATAGACGAGATGCCGGAAGAAGTCATCCGCGCCGGCGTAACGACGGAAAAAGAGGTCAACAGCATGCTGATGTATCTCAACATCATCAGCCATGACAGCACCCTCGACGAGAAATTTATTTACAATTTCACGGATATTAATATTCTGCAGGAACTCAAACGTATAGGAGGCATCGGCCGTGCCGAGATCATGGGTGCAAAAGAGTATTCGATGCGCATATGGCTAAAGCCTGACAGAATGATGGCCTATAAGGTTTCCACAGACGAGGTCGTCCAGGCCATCCGCAGCCAGAATGTAGAGGCCGCCCCCGGAAAGACAGGATTAAGCTCCGACAAGTCGCCCCAGGCCCTGCAGTATGTGCTGCGCTACACCGGAAAATTCTTCGAACCCTCCCAATATGAGAACATCGTCATCCGGGCTGATGACAATGGCTCCGTCCTCCGGCTGAAAGAGATCGCGGACATCGAGTTCGGCGCCCTCACCTACAGCATGGTTTCCAACACAGACGGAAAACCCTCTGCCTCCATTCTCATCAAACAACGTCCCGGCTCCAATGCACGGGAAGTTATCAATGATATCAAGGAGAAGATGGCCGAGCTGAAAACAACATCCTTCCCGTCCGGTATGGACTATAATATCAATTACGACGTGTCCCGCTTCCTGGACGCCTCCATCCATGAAGTACTGCGCACTCTGGTCGAAGCCTTCATCCTCGTATTTGTCGTCGTTTATATTTTCCTGCAGGATTTCCGCAGTACCCTGATCCCCGCGCTGGCCGTTCCCGTAGCGCTCATCGGAACGTTGGCCTTTATGCAGATGCTGGGCTTTTCCATCAACCTGCTAACCCTATTCGCCCTGGTGTTGGCCATCGGTATTGTTGTGGACAATGCCATCGTAGTAGTAGAAGCCGTGCACGTCAAAATGCAGGAAGAGCACCTGGACCCAATGGAGGCTACCATCAGCGCCATGAAGGAGATCAGCAGCGCCATCATAGCCATCACCCTGGTAATGTCGGCAGTATTTGTACCGGTAGCATTTATGTCAGGTCCGGTAGGCGTCTTCTACCGGCAGTTCTCCCTGACCCTGGCTATTTCCATCGTGATCTCAGGTATCAATGCAGTGACACTGACACCCGCCCTCTGTGCTATCATGTTGAAAAATACACATGGTTCGAATAAAAAGACCTTTCAACAGCGCCTGTTCACAGGCTTCAATAAAAGATACGACGCCCTCTCCTCCCGTTATAGCGGGCTGATCAGCAGGATCGCCGCCAGAAGATGGCTGACCGTCTGCCTCCTGGTGGGCTTCTTTATCGCAGCCTGGGGCTCCAACGCCATCCTCCCTTCCGGCTTTATTCCCACAGAAGACCAGGGTCAGGTACTTGTCAACGTCACTACGCCCGCCGGATCGACAGTCGAACGTACGGAAGCCGTGCTCAGCGAGATACAACGGCGGACCCAATCCATAAAATCCATCGAGTCCATCTCTACTTTGTCGGGCTATAGCCTGGTGAATGAAGTGGCAGGCGCCTCCTATGGAATGGGTATGATCAACCTGAAAGACTGGGGCGAAAGAAAGGAATCTCTCCAGGATGTCATTCACGAGCTGGAACGCAAGACACACGACATCGCCGACGCATCCATACAATTCTTCCCTCCCCCCACCGTACCCGGGTTTGGCAATGCCAGTGGTTTTGAGATCCGGCTGCTGGATCGCAGCGGCAGCGACGACCTGAACAAGACGGCCGAAGTGACCAACAATTTTATACAGACGCTAAACAGGTCCCCCGAGATACAGGGCGCTTTCACGAGCTTTGACCCCACATTCCCTCAATATCTTATCACCGTGGACCAGGCTGTCGCTGCCCAAAAAGGTATCACGACGGCCCGCGCCATGTCCGCACTGCAAGCCCTGGTAGGCAGCTACTATACCTCCAACTTCATCCGTTTTGGCCAGATGTATAAAGTGATGGTACAGGCCTCGCCCGACTATCGGTCAAAACCCGAGGATGTGCTAAAGCTGCAAATAAAGAACGAGAAAGGAGATATGGTTCCCTTCTCCACCTTTATCAAAATGGAACCCATACAGGGCCCCGAACAGCTTACCCGCTATAATATGTACACTTCCGCCATGATCACGGGAGATGCTGCCACCGGCTACAGCAGCGGAGACGCCATCAATTCCATCAGCCGCGCAGGGGAACAGCTGCCCAAAGGCTATACTTTCGCATGGTCCGGGATGACACGCGAACAGATACTTTCCGGCAATCAGGCGATATTCATCTTTATCATCTGTCTGTTGTTTGTCTATCTGCTGCTGGCTGCGCAATACGAGAGCTTTTTGTTACCTATGCCCGTCATTCTCTCCCTCCCCACAGGCATCTTCGGCGCCTTCTTCTTTTTAAAGATAACGGGCCTGGAAAATAACATCTATGCCCAGGTGGCGTTGGTTATGCTCATCGGGTTATTGGGCAAGAACGCTATCCTTATCGTGGAGTTTGCTATCCAACGGCAAAAACAAGGTATCTCCATCCTGGCGGCCGCCGTAGAAGGAGCCCGTTCCAGGCTTCGTCCCATCCTCATGACCTCCCTCGCCTTCATCGCCGGCCTGATACCTCTATGCATCGCCAGCGGAGCAGGCGCCATGGGCAACCGCAGCATCGGTACGGCAGCCGCAGGCGGCATGTTGTTCGGGACGATCTTCGGACTCATCCTCATTCCCGGCCTCTATGTGATCTTTGCCCGTATGGCGGGCCGAAAGAAAAAACAAAAGCTGGTACCCATGGCCACCCTGGTGATCCTGCTGGTTCTCACCGGTACAGGATGCACCCACTACAAAGCCGCCACGGTCACTCCAAAGAACAACCTCCCCACAACCTACGCCAATAACGCCGACACGGTAGACATTGCAGCGCTGGCTCCCAAAAACTTTTTTTCCGACCCTTATCTGCTGGACCTCATCGACACTGCCCTGGCGGCAAACCCCGATGTCCTGTCCGCGCTTCAAAAAATAGAGGTCGCCCGCACAGGTGCGGCCTACAGCCGGGCGTTCCTGCTGCCCAGCCTGAATGCCGAAGTAGGCGCCGCCCTGAGAAAATACAGCGACTATACTATGGACGGCGTTGGTAACTTCGATACCAATCTGTCGCCGGACATCAATAAGGATCAGCGGATCCCCAATCCTACGCCGGATTATTTCCTGGGATTCAGAAGCGCCTGGGAAGTGGACCTCTGGGGCAAGCTGCGCAGCCGTAAAGCGGCTGCACTGGCAAGATATATGGCCAGCACGGAAGGTTACAGAATGGTGGTCACCGAACTGGTGGCACAGGTGGCTACCCTCTATTACAAGCTCCTGGCCCTGGATAGACAGCAGAACATCGTACGTAAGAACATCCAGCTGCAGGAGAATGCCCTGGAGATCGTTCGGGCCCAAAAGCTGGGAGGAAGAGCCACCGAACTGGCCGTACAACAGTTCCAGGCGCAGCTGTTGAATACCCGCGGTCTGCTATACACGACGGCGCAGGAGATCACCTTAGCCGAGACAGAGCTCAACTTCCTGCTGGGTAGTTATACCCGGAAAATAGCAAGGGACACTTCCATCGCCAGTCTGCCCCTGCCGCCGGCGCTTTCCGCGGGCATCCCTTCTCAGCTATTGACCCACAGACCCGATATCCGGGAGGCCGAGGCGCAACTACTGGCCGTCAATGCGGATATCCGCGCAGCCAGGGCTGCTTTCTTTCCCTCTTTGAACCTCTCCGCTTATACGGGGTACAATGCCTTTAAGACGGCGCTGTTGTTCGATCCGGGATCGATAGCTTATGGAGTGACGGGCGGGCTCGCGGCCCCCATATTCAATCGCAGGGCCATCAAGGCGGATTATGATCGCAGCATCGCAGAAGGACGCCAGGCGCTTTACACTTATCAAAAGACCATCCTCACGGGCTTCCGGGAAGTGACCAATAGCCTGAAAGGCATGGATAACTACAGCCGTCTGTACGAGTTGAAGAATCAGGAAGTGATGTCACTCAACAATGCCGTGTCTGTGGCCAATGATCTTTACCTGGTGGGCAGGGCCTCTTACCTGGAAGTGATCACCGCACAACGTAACGTGCTCGATGCAGAACTGGAGATGACCAATGCCAAGGCCAGTATCTTCCTGAATGCCGTCAGTCTATATCGTAGCGTGGGCGGCGGGTGGAGATAGCCCGGCCACGGAGGAAATGATACAGGGGTATGCCGGCCAGCACGATGCCAAGACCCGGCCAGGTATATTTGGGCTTGTATATCAACAGCAGCAGACAGATACAGCTTGCCAGCACGATATAAATGGCCGGCAATACGGGATAGCCAAAAGCCCTGTACGGCCGGGGTAAATATGGTTTGCTTTTTCTAAGACGGAAAATACCGATGATAGTGAGGATATAAAATATCAGCACGACAAAAATGACATAGTCCAGCAGTTCGCCGTATTTTCCACTGAGACATAACAGCGAGGCCCAAAGACATTGCATCCACAATGCCTTTGCCGGTACTGCACGTTTGTTCAGCACGCCCGCCTGCCGGAAGAAAAGCCCGTCCCTTGCCATTGTGTAATAGACACGGGCGCCGGAGAGGATCAGCCCGTTGTTACATCCAAAGGTAGAGATCATCAGCAGGACGGCTATTATAATAGTCCCGCGCGCTCCAAAGATCAGTTGTGAGGCGGCTACTCCGACACGGTCGTTCTCTGCCGACGCAATCGCCTGCATCGGCATGACACTGATGTACATGAGATTGGCGGCTACATAAATGATGGTGACGATCAGAGTGCCTAAGAAAAGGCTAAGACCTATATTCCGCTGAGGCCGTTTGATCTCCCCGGCTATAAAAGTGACATTATTCCAGGAATCACTGCTGAACAAACTGCCGACCATGCTGCCGGCAATGGCTCCCAGGGCCGCCATGCCCGTGTAAGGCAACAGTTGCCCCGCATCCAGCTGTCCCAGCCGAAAACCCGCGCTCCAGTTGGCCGCTGCCACGTCACGATAATTGGGACTCGCCGCCAGTAAGAACCCAAAGATCACCAGCCCCGCTAATGCTATTATCTTGGCCAGGGTAAACGTGGTCTGTATCCATTTGCCCCCTTTGACGCCACGGCTGTTGATCCAGGTGAGCGCGACTATCAGGAGGATAGACGTCAGTTGTGCCGCAGACACTTGTATGGCACCCGCATCCAGGATGATCCGCCGCTCGCTCAACGCCGGAAAAATATACGCGGTGAATTTGGCAAATGCTACCCCCACCGCAGCGATGCTGCCTGCCTGGATGACGGCAAAAAAACTCCACCCGAACAGGAAGCCCACCAGGGGGTTGAACGCTTCCTTGAGATAGACATACTGCCCGCCGGCCTTGGGATACATGCCGCTGAGCTCTCCATAGCTGAGGGCCGCCGTCAGGGTGAGCACTCCCGTAAGTATCCAGACGAGAATGAGCCAGACGGCGGAACCCACGCTACGGGTGATGTCTGCACTGACAATAAAGATGCCGGACCCGATCATCGATCCGACGACGATCATCGTGGCATCCAGTAATCCCAGTGACTGTTTGAACTCATGTGTAGTAGTTGAAGAAGACGTATTAATAGACGACATCACACAAAATTTTTCTCCGGCAGGATGGATAGGTAATCCGGCAACGAAGGCCGGCTGGCGACACAATCTCCAATAATGCCCAATACTCTATCCCTTTCCTTTCCTACCAGCGCCAGACGCGGAGCCCGCACGTACTCACTGCCAATACCCGTCTGCACCTCAGCCAGCTTGATGTATTGCACCAGCTTGGGGACAATGTCCAGCTCCAGCACAGGCATAAACCAACGATAGATGGCCAGCGCTTCCTCTATCCGTCCCGCCTTCGCCAGTCTGTAGATGGCCACCGTCTCGGCAGGGAAAGCGCACACCAGCCCGGCCACCCAGCCATCGGCGCCCAATAGCATCTCCTCCATGGCCAGCGTATCCACACCGCACAATATTTTCAGACGGGCGCCAAACCGGTTGATCATCCGGGTGACATTGGTAACATCCCTCGTAGATTCCTTTACAGCCTCTATGTTGCTGCACTCGATCAACTCTTCAAACATATCCAGCGTTACCATCGTCTTATAATCCACCGGGTTATTATAGATCATGATCGGCAGGTCCGTACTGTCAGCCACCGTCTTGAAATAGGTGACGGTCTCACGGTCATCCGCCGCATAACGCATGGGAGGCAGCAGCATCAGCCCATCGGCGCCCCAGGTTCTGGCGTCGGCAGCCAGCCGGAGCGCTTCCCGGGTAGCGCTTTCAGCAATATTCAGCACGACAGGTACCGCGCCATCCACCTTCTCAATTGCAAATTTTACCAATCTTTCCTTTTCCGCATAGGTGAGCACACTGGCCTCTCCCAGGCTGCCCCCCAATATGATCCCATCCACCCCTGACGCTATCTGAAAGCGAAGGTTCTTTTCAAACAATGAAAGGTCTAGCTCATCTTTTGCCGTAAACTTCGTCGTCAATGCGGGAAATACTCCTTTCCAAACAATTGCCATAAAAAAATTTTTCAAATGTATTTATTGCAGAATAACCCTTACACGTCTTTTTTAATCAAAACTATCCGGATATTAACCTATACTATTGCTATAGTTCATCGCTCAAACCTTTCTACAGCAAACGGCCTCAGATCAATGCTGGGGGCCTTTTCCGCGATCAATTCGCTCACCAGCCTGCCGGTGCCGGCGCCAAGACTCAGCCCCAGCATGGAATGTCCCGTCGCTACCACCACATTCCTATATTTCTTTATCCGTCCGATATACGGCAGCCCATCCGCCGAACAGGGACGATAGCCATACCATATTTTCTCTTCAGGGGGCATCGCCACATCAAACTCCGGGAAGAACCGCCGCACGGCATTCAGGATGCCCTGCACACGATTGTACCGGGGAGGGGTAGACGTGGCAGTCACTTCCATCGTTCCTCCAAATCTTATCTTATTGCCGTCCATCGGTGTGATAGCAGCTCTTCCCTCTACCAGGATCGCCGGATGATTTACATGATAAGGCGCATCTTCCAACGTGACGGAATAACCACGCCCCGGCATCAGCGGCAAACGCGTATCCAACTGAGCCGCCAGGTCCCGGCTCCATGCTCCCGACGCCAATACCACCGCATCGGCCGTATACGCATGCCGCGCAGTGATCACCCTCCGTACAGCCCCATTCGACGTCTCGAAACGCAGCACCTCCTCTTCAGCCGCCAGATTCACACCCCGCCTGCGCAGCTCGGCGATCAACGCCTGCATCAGCCGGTTGGGATAAAGATGCGCGTCACACTTAAAGAAAATCGCTCCTGCCCCATTGATCTTTGTATGGGGTTCCTTCGCCTGTAATTCCTCATAGCTCAGTAAGACAGCGTCCAATCCCAGCTCCTGCGCCTTCTCCACCGTATGATGAGCATGTTCCGCCGCAGCCGCGGTCTGGAATATTTCCAATAATCCCTTGTGTTCATAAGCCACATCGAACACTGGCGACGTAAACCAGTTCTCTTCATATTCGCGCTGACTCAGCAACGCAATGTCCCGAAGAGGGGCGGCAGATCGCTCTACGTGCTCCCTGGTAGCGCTTTTTATAAATTTCAACCCCCAGTCGATCAGCGGTCTGCTAAAACGGGGTTGTACATAAAAAGGGCTTTGAGCATTGAACATCCATTTCAACCCTTGTCGCACAATGCCGGGAGTAGCAAGTGGAATAAAATGACTGGGACATATATAGCCGCAGTTGCCGTACGAACAGTTGTCCAGAAAATCAGATCTTTCCAAGACAGTTACCCTATATCCAGTCTGTTGCAGATAATATGCAGAACTTAACCCTATGATCCCACCCCCTACGACAATGACATTTTCCATGCTCAAAATTACCATTACAACACAGTGCCCGCTGTATGGGATTTCACCCTATATGGCAATATTTTAACCAGTTTTTTCCTCATTTTGACCCAATAATGATAATATTCGCAAAATCCGTATATTCGGAATATGAAAGTATTGCAATTCACTATCCCTGTCCCACATGATAAGACTGTCATTGTGCAGAAAGATGTATTGCCGCACTTCTATCCCCATCTTCACCGTCACGAGGAGATACAGCTCACCTGGATCCAACAGGGAGAAGGTACGTTGGTGGCAGAGAACAATATGCATACCTTCAGGTCCAACGAGATCTATTGGCTGGGCGCTAATCTTCCCCATATTTTCAAAAGCGACCCCTCCTATTTTACACCCAAAAGCAGGAAAAAGATACAAACCCTCAATATCTTTTTTAACACCAGGGGGAATCTTGATTCCTTCTTCGATCTTCCCGAAGTAAAAAATGTAAAAAATTTTCTGCAGGCGCAACAATCCGGGTTTAAAGTTCCACCCCAACATTTTGCGGAAGTTTCCAACAGGATGCTGATGATACAGAACAGCGCAGGCGTGGACCAGCTGATCCATTTCATCGATCTCCTGAAAACGCTCAGTGGTTTCCATGAACTGATGCCCTTGTCGTCCTGTTCTCAGCCTGCCACTTACAGCGAACATGAAGGCATCCGTATCGGCACCATCTATAATTTTATCATGCAGCAATATGATAAACCAATCACACTGGATGACGCCGCCAAACAAGCCCACATGACCCCCCAGGCATTTTGCCGATATTTCAAAAAACATACGATGCACACTTTCGTCTCCTTCCTCAATGAGGTGCGCATCAATGAAGCCTGTAAAAAGCTGACCAACGGCAACTATGACAGCATCGCCACCGTAGCCTACAACTGCGGTTTCAACAGCATCACCAACTTCAATCGCGTGTTCAAGAGCGTCACGCACAAATCACCCAGTCATTACGTAGAAAGCTACTTCCAGAATGTGGAGTAGTTCACTCCCGCACCCTCCTCGCCGGAAATTACCAAAAACTAAATAGAACCCTTAGCGGAAAGTTTCGGGTTTATTTAAAGTCCGGAAAACCATTTGGACGGCCCTTCGTCTGTATAGTATATTGCCTTTATAAATCCTCATACCCATGAAACCAGCTATACCCCTGGCCGTTGGCCTTCCACTGCTGCTTCTCCTTGGTCAGAATAGCCCGCTGACAGCCCAATCACCCATCACATCTTACTCCGCCTCTTATCAAAGCGCGTCCGGCTCTGTCCAACTGTACACCGCCCTGTCCGTCTCACTGGGCGCTTTCGGCGGCTGTTACGGTACGTTGTTTACATACAGCTATAGCAACGGCACGTCCAACCAATACAAACTCAATAGCTTTAATGCCAATGGAAATACATACTTCGTTGCACCGGCGTCTGCGTCCGTCGTCAAATTGCGCAGGGTAAATAACACCCAGGCGACGGGACAGAGGAACATCGTTTACATGGAGAGCACCAGTTCCACCGCCACAGCCTGTCCCCTGACGGCAGCCTTGAACTTCAAGCCGCCTTATGTGGATGGGATGGAAGATCTGCTGGCCGCCGGGATGTTGAACCAGGGGACCGACAACGTATTTACCAATGCCTCCAATGGGGACGGCAACAACAACAACATCGAAAGAGTAGACGTGATCTTTTCTTCGGGTTTGAATACCGCCATTCCTTCACAAGCCGGCTTTGCCATCTTCGACAGAGGCAACAATTTTCAGCATGATCCTTTTAAGATCGCGGCCATCACCAGTCTGAATGCCGCGGGAGATCCGGCAGGCTTTGGGCCGGTGAAGACCTGTATTGGAGGTAATGGCTCCAGTAATGGCAATTGGGGACACCCGTCAACGGCCAATGGGAATAAGCAGCTGGCCTGCTATGTCATGCGGAAGGATGCCAGTGACGCTTATCTGCGTGTATCTTCCAATGTCAACCAGGAAATAGGCGGGGTCTTTTATACTTTTTCCGACCTGGGTATTACAGCCGGGCAGCCGCTTTATGGATATGCGCTGTTAGGCCCCGACGGCATTGCCGCGCCTACCTCGTCACAACTCCTGAACCTCAACGATGCGTCTGTCTATCCAACCCAAACCACGGAAGCCATGGGTGGAGGGCTGGACCTGGTAGCCGTAAATACGGTGTTTGCCACAGGTGGGTATGTAACATTGTCGCTGCCCGCAAACCCTGCGCCGCCCGCACCCCGGCCTGCCCCATCGTCACCCGTCACAGGCTGGCAGCTTTTCCCCACCATGCCCGTACAGGGACAATCATTACAATTACAGGGATTACAGGATGGCGGCTATACGCTCGCATTTTACAGCGCTTCAGGTGTCTGCCGGAAAGTACCCGTCCGGATCAGTGGAGGGAAAGCCACCGTTCCACCGCCTGTCGTACCGGGTATTTATTGGGTACAGGTCAGCGGCAATGACAGGATCATTCCCGGGAAAACAAATATCCTTATACAATGATCTTTACGGCAGTATCGTAAATTCCTTTTTCAGTCGTATATCCGTGGAACTGGCGCCTATCCAGACCTGGAATTTTCCCGGCTCTACAGTCCAGTTCATATTTTTATCAAGAATGGATAGATCCTCCGGGCGCAGCGTAAAATGGACTGTCTTCTGCTCACCCGGCTTCAGGGACACCCGCTCAAAACCACGCAGCTGAGACTCATAGGTCGTCACGCTGCTCACCTCATCCTTCAGATATAGCTGCACCACCTCATCTCCTGCCCTGCTGCCCGTATTGGCAATATCCACCGACACTTCGATATCGCCTTGCGGCTGCTGCTGTTCAGGCGTCACCACCAGGTTACTATAGCTAAATGTGGTATAGCTAAGCCCATAACCAAAGGGGTAGAGGGGGCCAAAGACACTGGTATGTCCTACCCCATTCTTTCCTTCCATCGGCTGTGAACCGGGTTTATACGGAAAGTTCAATTCTATCTGGCCGGTAGTTTTTGGAAAAGTAATAGACAGCTTGCCCCCGGGATTACAGTCGCCAAAAAGCGTCTCTGCGATGGCTTGTCCTCCATGTGAATTAGGGAACCAGGCTTCCAGGATGGCGGGTATATACCGGTTAGCCCAATTCACCGTCAGCGGCTGGCCATTGATCAGCACGAGCACCACGGGCTTACCCGTAGCCTGCAGGGCCTCCAGCAGTTGTTCCTGACGTCCGGGCAGATCGAGACTGGTACGGGAAAGACTCTCTCCCACCCTTTTTTCGTCCTCGCCCAATACGGCAATGACCAGGTCAGACTCCCTGGCCGTGGCGGCGGCAGCTGAGATACCGTCTTTCTCCACGGTAGTCAACGGCGTAGGAATGATCTCGCTTTCCGGCCAGGTACTATCTACAATATTACACCCCTTGACATAATCCACCTTAACATTGTCGCCCAGATAGGCACGCAATCCTTCCAGCACCGAAATAGGAGAAATATGCGAGGGGCCGTACCGGCTGACGGCATAAGAAGTTTCTGCTGCCAACGGTCCCGTAACAAGGATATGTTTGAATTTACCCTTATCCAGCGGCAGGAGCCCGCCATCATTCTTCAACAGCACCAGCGATTCACGGGCCATCTTCAACATAAGCGCCTTCGACTCCGCCGTATTCATCAATGCATCGGACTGTTTTACATCCTTTACATACGGATGATCAAATAACCCCAGACGAAATTTCACCCGCAGCACATCCGCTACCCGCTGGTCCAGCGTATGCATGGAGACACGCCCTTCTTTCACCAGTTCACGCAGCGGCTCGATAAAGATATGAGGAGGAGTAAAATTGGTCCTTACATTCAACCCTGCTTCGATCACTTGTCGTACCGCCTCTTTATAAGTGTCGGCAACATGATGTTTGGAAAAAAGATATTCCACCGCTTCACTATCGGAAACTACATACCCATCAAAACCAAACTTCTGTCGCAACAGCTCCGTAAGAAAGAAATAGCTGCCGGTGATAGGCACGCCGTCCCAATCGTTGTAACTGCTCATTACCCCCATAACCCTGGCTTCCTGTATCACGCGTCTGAATGCATAGAGATACATTTGATAAAGCTCCCGGGGCGCCACATGCGGGTCTGTACGGGCATTGCCGTCACGCCCTCCTTTGGGTACGCTGTAGACGGCAAAATGCTTTAGCGTGGATGCCACCCCTTCCCCCTGTATGCCAAGGGCCATTTGCTTGCCCATCTCAGCCACGAGAAAAGGGTCTTCGCCATAACACTCCAGCGTTCGTCCCCAACGAGGGTCCCGGGCCAGGTCCAATATAGGAGCGTAGACATTCGTATATCCAAGGGACTTCGCTTCCCTTCCGACAATGTGGCCGGCTGACAAGACCAGGTGCTTATCCCAGGTGCTGCCAATACCTATCGGAGCAGGCAGGGATGTAGCCCTGTCATGGTTCAAACCATGGATGCCCTCGTTGGTAAAATCGACTGGGATACCCAATCTTGTCTGCTCTATAAACCAACGCTGCACTGTATTGATGGCCTCCGCATGCCGGCTGAAAGGATAGGACAAAGAAGATGCCGCCTTGGGATTATAGGCGAGGCTGTTCAGCTCCTCGTCGATATTGGCGATGCCGTCCTTCCATATCTCATTCTTCCAACCAGGCGTCGGCAGCGAATCTTTCAACACACGGCCATAGCCATATAAAGTGGCTGTCTGACAAGTCTTTTCTTCCAGGGTCATCTGTGAAAGCAGGTCGGTTATACGGCGTTCCACGGGCTGCGCAGGATCCTCAAACACATCTTTAACGCCATTCTTGTTGAAATCTATCCACCCCTCGTGATAGATTGCGCGCAATTGGTCAGAAGCACGTTGACCAAATGAAAATACAGCAGCAAACACCAGTGCGGCGGAAAATAAGGCCTTTTTGTACATCCGTAAATATACACACGATCAACGTTCATTCCTCTGGAAAGCAAGGATTAAAATAATCCCGCTCAGGATCCCCGAAAGGAAGATAAACTCCTGGCCGCCCATCTCCAGCACGCTGTTCATAAACAGCAGCTGCGTCAGGATGAGAAAAATAGAGAAAGCCAGCAACACTATCTTACGCAAGGCAGTCTTTGTCTTACATTTAAAAAGACCAAAGATGGAGATAGAGGAAAAGAAGAGTCCTGTTAAAGTAGCCATAGGTCATTAGTTTTCATAGAATGGATATTCTCTAATGTACTCCTTATCCCCCGGCCTTCCAATAGGAAAACTACTAGCCGGGATCCAGTGATTGCAGCAGTACGTCCGGGGAAACTTCCAGCCCCCTCGATAGCGATACAACGGTGGTAAACAGTATATTCACTTCCCCCGCCTCTATACGGCGCAATTGATGCGGGAGTAAGCCGGCGGCTGCCGCCAACTCGGGAATGGTTAGCTTCCTTTCTTCCCGCAGGGCAGTCAGGTGCCTGCCAAACTTTTTTAATAATTCGTCCTTCCGGTCCATGCAGAACAGATCTTTTTGATGATTGAAATTGCAGTGGACCAGGGGCCCACAACATTACTCCAGTGGATAGTCTAGCAAGGACGAAGGATGTGTTTCGAGGGCGACGGCTAATTGCAAAAGTGTGGTCAGCGTAATATTGATCTGGCCTTTCTCGATCTTTGCGATCTTACTGTTATCTATACTGCAAGCATACGACATTTCGCGGAGACTCAAGCCTTTTTGATTTCGGAGCTTTCGCAGGTTTTCACCGAATTTCTTTAACGCTTTTTTGTCGCTGGGAGTAATCATTATATTTTTTTCTAAAGAATCCGTAAGGTGAAAGATTTTTTCAAAATTTATGTGGCCTAAAAAGACCGCAATAATAAACTTAATACATGCTAAGTTTTCCTACTTTTACAAAAAAGCTCCATGCCCGCCCCTCCTACTATAAAAGAAATTGCCAGGCGTCTGAATATCTCTGCCTCTACGGTATCGAGGGCTCTTCATGACCACCCCAGCATCGGCCTGCGCACCAAGATGCGGGTGCAGCAACTGGCGGCAGAGTTGAAATACGAGCCTAACCAGACGGCTATTTTTTTTCAGCAGCGGAAGACTTTCACCATTGGCGTCATACTTCCCGAATTATCCGAGGCTTTTTTCTCAGCCGCCATCAGTGGCATCGAAGATATGGCCGGCAGGCATCAATATTCCGTATTGATGGGGCAGTCCCACGACGAAGAAGAAAGAGAAAAACAGATTGTCGGGACGATGAAAAAACATCGCGTGGACGGCCTGATCATATCCATCGCCAAGAACACAAAGGACTATTCTCATTTTGTCTCCCTGCAACAGGCAGGCATACCTACCGTATTCTTTGACCGGATACCCAACCTGGCGGACATTCACTATGTCGCCTGTGACATGGTTTCCGGGACCGTACAGGCGGTGAAATTCCTGTTGAGCAAAGGCCACCGGGTCATCGGCATGATCAATGGCCCCGAAAAACTCCTGGCCAGCCGTCAACGGGAAGAAGGCTATATAAAGGCCATGCAGAAACACCGGCTCAAATACGACCCTACCCTCGTCGTATCCTCCGATCTCACCCGGGAAGGGACGGATAAGGCCATGAGCAAACTACTCTCCCAAAAGCGGGTACCCAGCGCCATCGTTGCCTTCAACGATTATGTGGCCCTGGATGCCGTGCAGTTTGCGATGAAGAAAAAATACAAGATCAATGAAGACCTGACCTTTGTCAGCTACGCCAATCTTCCTATCAATCACTATACCGCCTTTCCTCCCATGGCATCCGTGGAGCAATTCCCTTATATACAGGGACAGCGCGCTACGGAAGCGCTGCTGGAGATCCTTTCCGATCCATCCTCCCCATGGAAAAAGATCACCCTGGAAAGTCAGCTGGTGATCCATACACCCTAGCCGGACACCCGGCCGGACATTAAACCGTGCAAACGTTTGCCTATCCAAATCCTGAAATAGTTGATTAAGTTTGGCCCATGTTCCCCAGCGTACTGGAGGCCTATGGCCTATCCGAAGATCAATGCTCTATCCGGCCATTTGGCACCGGCCTTATCAACCATACATGGAAAGTAAGCTATGGCGCTGAAGCATATATCCTTCAGCGCATCAATGATGCTGTATTCCACCATCCCCATCTCATCGCTGAGAATATGGATGCCCTGGCCTTCTACCTGCAGACCCATCACCCGGAATACCTTTTCGTCAAACCGCTGAGCACAAAGGACGGCAGGAACCTCGTTCAGACCGCAGAAGGCTATTTCCGTCTCGTACCCTTTATTGCCGACAGCTATACCTTCGACGTGGTGGCCGCCGCCGAGCAGGCTTACCAGGCAGCCCGCCAGTTTGGAAAATTCACCAGGCTGCTGGCAGGCTTCCCCATAGGCCGGCTCCACCTCACTTTACCGGATTTCCATAACCTTTCACTACGCTACCGTCAATTTGAAACCGCCCTTCAAAAAGGCAATCCTGCCCGCATTGCGGCGACGGAAAGTCTCATCGAAGCCATGCGGTCCTTCCGGGACATCGTCCACACCTTCGAGGATATACGTAACCATTCGGGGTTCAGACTACGCGTGACCCACCACGATACAAAGATCAGCAATGTCCTGTTCGACGGATCAGGGAAAGGATTGTGCGTTATCGACCTGGATACTGTCATGCCGGGCTACTTCATCAGCGACCTGGGGGACATGATGCGCACCTATCTCTCGCCGGTCAGCGAAGAAGAAAAAAATATGGACCTCATCCTCATCCGGGACGAATATTTCCAGGCCATCGTGCGAGGCTACCTGTCCGAAATGAAAGACGAACTCAGTTCCGCAGAAATGGAACACATCGTCTATTCCGGCAAATTCATGATCTATATGCAGGCCCTTCGCTTCCTGACGGACCATTTGAATGACGACCAGTATTACGGCGCCAGATACGAAGGACATAATCACGTCAGAGCCGTCAATCAGCTGACCTTATTACAACGACTGACAGAAAAAGAACCCATCCTAAAGAGGATGGTACAGGAATCGATATATTCATTTTAAACTCGCATATATATGACCAACTCTCGAAGAAAATTTGTACGGGACATCGGCCTCGCCGCCGCAGGATTAGCCATACTCCGCCCCGATCAACTGTTTGCTGCCGCTCCCGCCGATCGTAAGGTACGGCTGGGATTCATCGGGACGGGGTTCAGAGGTGAAGGCCACGTAGCCCTGGCTTTGAAACGCCCGGATACAGAGATAGTAGCCATTTGTGACGTGGATGACCGGATGCTCCAGCGTACGGCGGATATCTTTAAAAGAGCCGGCAAGCCCATGCCCAAGGTCTTCACAGGCGATAACTACGCTTATCGCAAACTGCTGGAAATAAAAGACCTCGACGGGGTCATCATCGCTACTCCCTGGGAATGGCACGCCCCCATGATACTGGACGCACTGGCGGCTGGGATAAAATATATAGGCACGGAAGTCATATTGGGCATTACCCTCCAGGACCATTGGGACGTGGTAAAATCCGCAGAACAGCACAAAGCCCATGTGATGATGCTGGAGAATGTATGCTATCGCCGGGACGTAATGGCAGTGCTGAATATGGTACGGCAGAATGTATTTGGGGAGATCGTCCACGTACAGGGAGGCTACCAGCATGACCTGCGCGGTATCAAATTCAATGACGGCAAGAACCCTCCCGGCGCAGGAGCTGAGTTCGGTGAAAAAGCCTTCTCCGAAGCACACTGGCGCACAGAACATTCCGTACACCGCAACGGCGACCTCTATCCTACCCATGGCGTCGGTCCGGTGGCGATGATGATCGACATCAACAGGGGCAATCGCTTCGTATCTCTTTGCTCGTTCTCCTCCAAGACAAGGGGACTGCATGAATACGCCCTCTCAAAAGGTGGGGCGAACCATCCCAGCGCCAAGGTCAACTTCGCCCTGGGAGACGTGGTCACTACCAATATTAAATGCGCCAACGGTGAAACCGTTCTGCTGCAGCACGATACCAACCTCCCCCGCCCCTATTCCCTGGGATTCCGGGTACAAGGCACAAAAGGCCTTTGGATGGACGTCAACAAGGGCATCTATGTAGAAGGCTCCAGCAAAAGAGAAGATGAATGGGACGAGGCGCAGGAATGGTATGATAAGTACGATCACCCCCTGTGGCGCCGCTGGAGCAAAGACACCCAGGGCGCAGGACATGGAGGTATGGATTTCTTCGTTCTGCACGGATTTATAGAGGCCATCAAAAGGAACACGTCCACTCCCATGGACGTATACGATGCAGCCGCCTGGAGCGCCATCACGCCGCTGAGCGAAAGCTCTATCGAAATGGGGAATGAAAGAGTGGATTTTCCCGACTTCACTGGCGGGCAGTGGATGTATAGAAAAAATGATTTTGCCAGAGGGGATGAATATTGATGCCTAAAAGGCTGGGAGGAAGAATATTGCGATCTTACAATCGTATAGACACCTGCAATTTGCCTCCCAGCCCTACTTCAATGATCCTTTGTAAAGTAGATATACGAACATCTTTTATATTGTTCTCTACCTTAGATATAAAGGATTTATTCGTTCCACACTTTTCCGCCAGTTCTTCCTGTGTCATTCCCTTCTCCAGACGCGCCTCTTGTATCAACACTCCCATCTTAAATTCTTGATATCCTTTCTCGAATTTATCCCTGCGGACAGTGCCCTTCTTTCCATATTGTTCATCAATAAATTGATCAAGGCTTTTTAAGCTGCTTTTTTTCTTCATAATACTCTTTTTTTATTTTGATCGCTCTCGCTATTTCTTTCTTGGGAGTTTTCTGTGTCTTTTTCTGAAAACCGTTAAGCAGAATAATGAGTTTGTCCTCATCAAAAAAATAGAATATCCTAAATATCCCGTTGCCAGTCTGCACTCTTATTTCGTAAAGCCCATCTGTACCAGTGAGGTGTTTCAAGTAAGACTCAGGTATCTGTGGAAGCTCTTCGATAAGTCGCAACGTCCAGTTCACCTTGTCCCTCACTTTCTTATTTTGCCTTGCAAAAAACTCCCCGAAATATCCTTTATAAAAAGATATTCGCCGATAACCATTCGCTTCCATCGCACATACAAATTTACAAAAAGTTGTCCGATTGGACAACTTTTCTATTTTATAGAAAGAGGTTTATAAGAATAAAATTACTAATATTTTTGGCATTGAATTTTATAATTGTTTTATATAGGATACTTTTAGAATGGCATTTTGTTCCCGGAGCGCCTCTCCCCTGAGACGGCTATTGCTATTTACTACCAGGTACACAAAGCTCAACGGCCGGTACTCCCACGACAACCGCATATTGAGCGTCCCCATATTCTCATCCGTATTATATTGATAAAAAGAGCTTAACTGCAGCCGCGCATTCCACGCCAGCCGTATCTCCGGCGCCACCAGGAAAGTATTATGCGCCCGCTCCCTCATCCCAAAAAAATGATTCGCCGTAAATCCGATGCCAAATGCAGTCTGAGGGATGGGCGTCAGCCGCAGCACCGCATAATAACTGTTCAGCCGGATATCATAATACTTCCCCGTGCTGACCCGGGCCTCAAGACTATAGTGCGCCGCCTGGTTGGTCTTCCCATACGCCTCCCATCGCAAAAACCGGTACCTCCCGGGCGCTATATCGATGCCATCCACCGGGCTAAAGACCTGTCCCAAATACTGATACGCATACAGCAGGTTCACCCGGTACTCCCCTCCCGTCCTTGTCAGGACCCCCAATGGACTAAAGACTCCGCTGATCTCCTGCAGGGCCATCGTGGACGCCTGATGATAGATATCCGCAGTGACTGTAGGGTTATAGAAAGACACCACGGCCGGCAAACCCTTGGGCGGCAGCAGGTACAGCTGCAGCGTAGGCTGATTGTGTATAAAATCCTCTCGCTCCATAAACCCCGCCTTCGCCGAATACCCCTTCCCCGCAATAGCCGTCAACAACGTAGCAAATACTCTGGAGCTCGAATAATTGAATTCGGTCAGGGACGCCAGTCCGCTCAAACCCATTCCCTGACGAACATTGCCGGACACCATCTGCCGTACATAACACTCCTCGCTTATTTTTACAAATGCATCCACGGCCGCGACAGTATTCCATTCACTGGTCTGTTTGACAGCCCCTTCGTTGTACCGCATCACGGTCATCGCCCCCACCTGCCACTTTCCCAACTCCCGTTTGTACCGCAGCACATTGAACCACGAAGGCCGGACCGTACTGTCTCCTTCCTGTCGTATAAACAATAATCCCGCCGACTGTTTGTCCGACTGATGGATCAATCGCAATCCTCCATCGATGGTAAGGGGACGCCCATTCCCGCTCAATCCGATGCTGCGGGAAAAAAAAGGCTGCAGCATCCCGTCCTCTCCTACGGCAAATAGGTTGGCATTCTCCTTAAAGAACTGCCGCTTCTCCGGAAAGAACACGCTGCTACGGGTGAGGTTCACCACCTGGTTGTCTACATCCGCCTGGGAGAAATCCGTATTCATCGTAACATCCGCCACCGTATTGGTCTGGAGGGCCCATTTCAGCTCGCCTCCCAATGCCGGCCGCGTCGATGTTGTCTGTCCGTCACCCGCGCTCCTCTTCACCAAAGCATATGGCTGCAGACGAAGATTGATATCCGGGTGAGGGGGGTGGATATCCGTTAGCAGGCCTCCATAGATGATACGGGAAGGATCATACGCCATGGGCCAGGGAGACCATCCCGTGTACTCCCCCTTATTCCTGATATTACGGTCGAAATTGATGCTCCATACAGTAGAGTCCCGGGGATAACGGAGACTGGAAAAAGGAATGGCTATCTCCGCTGTCCAGGCGCTGTCTCCAATACGGGTCCGGGCATTCCATACCGCATCCCAGTTATAATCATAGGCGATCGCGTTGTAATACGCGATATCCGTTTGGGTCCCATAAGGTGACACATAAAACCCCGGCATCGTCAGCCGGCTGTTCTGGAAAGGTTCGATAAATATGCTCAATAGCTCATTGTTTGAAAATCCAAAGTCCCTCCTCATACTCTGTACCTGCAGGCTCTTTTTTTGCCCGCTGTAATAACAGATGGCTCCAAAATAGATATTGACACTGTCATACAACACCATGACCTTCGTGTCATAGGACGGCTTTTTAAGCTGGTCCGGATAGCACACCACAAATTGCGTGGCCGGCTTACAGCGGGCCCAGTCTTCTTCATCCAGTTTGCCGTCGATGATGATCCTCCCATAAGCCCGTTGCGCCTGTACCCTTGGTTTCTGCGCATACGGGAGAGGCGCAAAGACTTCCTGGGCCATGAGCCGGCCTATGCTGTAGAGGATAAATAAGATAAAGCAGATCAGTTTTAAAAGAAAGGAAAGCATACAGCAGGATTGTCCTTCAAAAAAAATCAATAAAACAGCCTTCCCTTGATATTTTCGACAGTCTCCCCTCATGCAGGACCACATCCATTTAACCCCTCCAAAAGCCTGTTCTGTCGAAATAATCGGATGCCTCATCGTATTTTTAGCCATCTTTACTACAAATGACAAGTTCGGGCAAACGTTTTCTTACCCATCTGGTATTCTGGGTACTATACCTTGCCTGGCAGCTATTGCAATACAGCTGGGACAACAGGGATTATATCCACCTGGAATATTCGCCTGATATATGGGTTGACCTTGCTATGTCCATTGCATTGGTCTATGTCAACCTCTATATCCTCGTGCCGAAATTATTCTACCCGAAAAAATACCTGCTCTACGGCCTGGCCATCTTCGGCTGTTTGTTATGCGGGGGCATTTACAGCCGGTTCATGGGCTGGTACTATATACTGCCCTGGGCGAGAACACATGAACACGCCATGTACGTCGCCGAGCCAAAGAACTTCTTTATCCCTGTCCGCATTATCCGCAATGCCCTGGGATATATCCCGGTGGTAGGGATCACGCTCTTTCTACAGTTGATCCGGGATGCCTATGCAAAAGAGCGGCGCATGCGCGCCCTGGAAGAGGAAAAACACCAGGCGGAGATGGATCTGTTAAAAGCCCAGATCCACCCCCATTTCTTTTTTAATACTTTGAACAGCCTTTATGCCCTGACAATGATAAAATCCGACAAAGGCCCCGACGTGGTTCTCCAACTGTCGGAGCTGATGCATTATGTGCTGTATGAAGCCAATGCTCCACAGGTTTCCTTAGAGACGGAGATTACCCATCTCCGTAATTACATCGAGATAGAACAGCTGCGTTTTGGCGACCGGCTGGATCTTCAGTTCGATGTGCCTGCGGACCTCTCCGGCAGGATGATCACCCCTCTTCTCCTGCTGCCCTTTATCGAAAATGCATTCAAACACAGCCTGTCTCATGAGACGGAGAAGGCCTGGATACAGGTCGACATCCGCCTGCACCAGCAGGACATATGTATGAAGGTGGCAAACACCTGGCATGCCGCGGAACATAAGGACAAGCTCCCCGGCATTGGGCTGAAGAATGTCCGCAAAAGGCTGGAGCTGAGCTATCCCGGCAGACATGAGCTTGACGTCCGCCCGGACGGTAATATTTTTGAAGTATATCTAAAACTATCCCTGCATGCAAAAGATCCAATGCGCAATAGCCGATGACGAACAGCTGTCCCGGGATATACTAAAGACCTATATTGAAAAGACGGCCCAGCTGCAGCTGAGCGCGGAATGTAAGAATGGCATCGAAGTGTTCGATGTACTAAAAAGCCGGAAGGTCGATCTGCTTTTTCTTGACATACAAATGCCGATGCTGACAGGCATCGAATTATTAAAGACCATGCTTCATCCCCCCAAAGTGATCCTGGTCACAGCCTATCGGGAATTTGCCCTGGAAGGCTATGAGCTCAACGTACTGGATTACCTGCTAAAGCCCGTGTCATTCATACGATTTCTAAAGGCTGTCGACAAATACCCCGAACCCGCACATGAAGCCGGCCTTATCAACCTGAACAACCCCACTCCTTTCATTGACGTCCGCAGCGAAAAAAAAACCATCCGCATTTCCCTTCCGGACATTGTTTGCCTGGAAGGGATGAAGGATTATGTGCGTGTACAGACCACGACGGCGGCCATCATCACACACCAAACCCTGCAGTATTTTGAAGAGCTGCTCCCAAAAGATCAGTTTATACGGGTACACCGCTCCTACATTATTGCGCTAGGTAAGGTCGCGGCTTTTACCCCTTCCTGGGTGGAAGTACAAGGCAAAGAGATCCCCATCGGCGCTTTCTATCAGCAACAGGTGATGATGCGGCTGGAAGGACGCACCTGAATAAATTATTCTACCTTTAGGCCCCATGTTGCCTTTTCGGACACTTATCGTCATCAATCGCACAACGGTTACACCCGTATACCTGCAGATCGCAAATGGACTGATCAAACTCATCAGGGATGGGGTCATCCAGCCGGGAGCCTCCCTGCCCGGCAGCCGGCAACTGGCAGCCTTACTGGATGTTCATCGCAAGACGGTAGAGTCGGCTTATGAAGAGCTCTCCGTCCAGGACTGGATAACTGTCATCCCAAGAAAAGGCGTACAGGTGTCTCAACGACTACCGGAGATCAACCCAAAGGATTTCAATGACAGTCATGCAGACAATAAAACATACGGCAGCGATGCCTCTTTCCCTTTCTTTCATTTTAACCCCACCCCGCTACCCGTAAAAGGGGGAAAATTCCGGCCGGTGATCAATGATGGGTTCCCTGATCCCAGAATAGCCCCCATCGATCTGCTGTTGCGGGAATACCGGAGGCTATTCAATCAATCCTCTTACAGACGTTTTATCATGACGGGCGACCAGGCAGGCTCTGTCAACCTTCGCACCGCCATTACTCAATTCCTGTCGGAAACAAGGGGACTTAACCTCACCATCGACAATATCCTGATCACCCGCGGAGCCCAAATGGCCATTTTTATGGCCGCCAGGATGATCATCCGGCCCGGATCGACGGTATTGGTAGGCAATCCCAATTATTTCATGGCTGATGCCATATTCCAGCAATTTGGGGCAAGATTGGTGAGGGTGCCGATGGATGAGAACGGGATGGACATCGGGTTCATCGAAAACTTTTGCAATGATCAAATACCCGATCTGTTGTATATCGTTCCTCATCACCATCACCCTACCACCGTTACGCTCAGCGCGGAAAGGAGGATGCGGCTGCTGCAATTGATAGAACATCACCCTTTCCCCGTCATAGAAGACGATTATGACTACGACTTTCACTATGCCGGCGGACCGATCCTGCCATTGGCAAGCGCCGGTCACAAGGGTAACGTCATTTATATCGGCTCGCTTACCAAATCGATAGCCCCGCCTATCCGTGTCGGCTATATGATCGCCCCGGCCAATTTCATCGGGCAGGCGGCCCAGTTAAGACGAATGATCGATGTTCGCGGCGACAGCCTGCTGGAAGAAGCCCTCGCCTTCCTCTTCAGGGAAGGGGACATGCAACGGCATCTCAAACGCTCGGTAAAGCTATATCACCAGCGAAGGGATATCCTATGCCGCCTGTTGGAACAGGAGCTGGGAGATGTCGTCTCCTTTATCAAACCCCAGGGTGGGCTGGCGCTATGGACAAAGTTCCGCGAAGACTATCCCCTGCCCCTCATTTCCGCCCGGGCCGCCAACAATGGATTGATGATAAATGACGGACGTATGTATGACGTAGATGACCATCGTTTCAATGCCCTTCGCATCGGATTTGCATCCATGAATGAAAAAGAATTGGAAGAAGCGGTCTTCCTTCTCAAACAAACCGTCCGGTCAATCAACGCATGATCTCCACCATCACAGGGTCCATACCTTCGACGCCCAGCCGGTAGACACCCTGTTCAAGCCCCGTTCCATTCCATTCAATGGAATTGCTGCCCCCTATGCAATGTACCCGCCGGCTTAAAAGCAGGTGTCCCAATGCATCATATAGACAAATGACCTTATCCTCTTCCTTTTCACACACCAACGTCACCCTGAACTGGCCCGACGTAGGATTGGGAGCAATCTGTACAGCCCGCAGACGATTCGCAGAAATACCTAACGTAACAAACTGACCTCCTCCTATATTCTTTTTAGCGACCCATCCCGCATTGGCATCGGCCTGATCCTTACCCCACCCGATCCATCCGCCGGACATCGCGCCTCTCGCCAGGACCCCCAGCATCTCCTTGTTCTTACCCGACAGCTCGCCTTCAAAGTAAAACATACGCAAACTCACCGGCGCCGGTGCATTCCTCTCCGGGTCGATGATAAAATATCGCCCGATACCTGCATCCGTCTGTTGCTCATGTCCCCGGACGATCGTCGTCCATCCCAGGTTGGCGCTGCTGGTAAGTGACAGCCCGATATTCCCCGGGTTGACTTCGACAGGCGCATCGAGAAGAGCCGACACCTTGATCAGCCCGCCCGTAATACGGGACTCATTACGCTCGCCCATAATACTCCCGCTACGACCAAGGTCCAGCGTGTACCGGTTCAGCCGCAGGTTTCCACCCTGCATGACGATACTGTCGGCCACTGATACATGGTTATTCAGTTGTACATCTCCGCCAATGACAAGATCATAAAAAGAAATGGAATGACTCCCTCCGATAAAGGATGTATTTCCCGTAAACAGCCACCTGCTGCTGTCCGCCCTTACCTCTCCGTCATTGACCAGTCCCGCATCCTGTAACACCAGTTGAGGAGCGCCGCTGATGACAAGATGAGCGCCCGGCGTAAGACGAAGACCCTGTGACTCTACTTGCATACAGACCACTGCCAATACAAGGCTACTCCAAATTTTATATATTGAATGGCTCATTTTGAAAGATTTTTTTTCAATTCTTCAATTGTCTGTTCAAGCCGGTCGATCCGCCGGTCCTGGTCAGCTATTTTCTTATCCTGTGCTTCGATGGTCCGCTGCTGCTCCTGCACTGCCTTCACCAGCGGTACGACAAACGCATCATAGCTGAGACTATAATGATCCCGCTCCGTTTTTGGACGGATAATACCGCTGAAGTCATAACCCGTCGCCTGGGCCGCCTTCTCTACCTCCTGGGCGATAAAACCGCTGCGACGGATACGGCTCGCTTCGTCATAGGCAGCGGCATGGATCACACCTTGCCCCATCCCCAGGTCAAAACGCAAGACATCAAACTGATAGGTCACGGGACGCAGTCTCAGGATAAAGTCAAGCCCCCGCACATCTTCCTGTACGTTGAATTTAAACCGTCCATCCGAAGGCGTGGTAAAAGGCACCTGTCCTTCTATCACCGTCACGGCGCTGTTCCCGATACGGACCTTGTTGGAGGCGTTTACGATGGCGCCATAACCAATAGCCGTTGCATTCGTAAGGTTTTGGTAAGCGACATTGGCCCCGGATCCAATCCCCGTATTTTCAATACCCGTGCTGTTAAAACCAAGGGCAGCCGCGCCAACCCCCGTATTATCCTGTCCGGTGGTATTGGTGCTCAGCGCAACGACACCACAAGCCGTATTATTGGAACCGGTGGTATTCGCATTCATAGTGGATTCTCCAACCGCCACGTTTGAGTTGCCGGTAGTGTTAAAAAACATGGCATACACCCCTACCGCTGTATTATAAGGCGCTGTAGTAGTATAGTACAGCGATTTATAGCCCAATGAAGTATTACCATAGCCGGTCGTGGTGGCAAACTGGGAGGCATACCCGACCGCTGTGTTCCAGTATCCGTATGTATTGGAGTACATGGCCTGGGTACCGACGGCAGTAAGCTCCGTCTCTCCGGGTGTGGAATACAATGCCTGATATCCAATAGCGACATCTCCACCGCCGCCTGTCATCTTGTTCAATGACTGTCCGCCGACAGCCGTATTTGCATAGCTGGAGGTACTCAGCTGTAATGCCCCCGCACCTACGGCCGTGTTAAATCCACCACCGGCGTTCGCATACAACGCATTTGATCCTACGGCAGTGTTCATCCTGCCCGTGTCATTGGTAAACAAAGAATAATATCCGACAGATGTATTATCCCCGCCGGTAGTATTGGAATGCAAAGCCACATATCCGATTCCCGTATTATTATGCCCCGTGGTATTTCTATACAAGGGCTGATAACCTACGGCAGTCAGATTGCTTCCCGAAATATTCGCATAGCCTGCCTGGTTCCCGATAGCCACATTATGTTCCCCGATGGTATTCGCGTACAATGCCTGGTACCCCATAGCATTATTTGCATACCCGCTCGTATTGGCCACCAGCGTGCTGTTACCGACAGCGGTATTCCAGGACCCCGTCTTGTTACCCGCCAGGGCATACGCCCCGACCCCCGTATTACGGGTAGCCGTATCCTTATGATTATCCGAAAAACCTGCTTTATATCCCCAAAAAGTTACGCCATGGGTCGAATCGATACGCCCGGAGAACTGATTATTCACCCGGACATTCAGCGGCACGTCATTGGTCGTACCAAGAAAATTCACCGAGTCCGTCGCGTTATTATTTCCCAGCAACAGCCACGCATCCCCCGTCGACGCGAGACTCGTGGAAATAGCCTGCCACTCTTTCCCTGTATTGTACCAGAATTTGTTCGTTGTAGTATCATACACCAGCAAACCCTGCGTGTTGGGGATACGACTCCTCGCTTCCGTACTCATCCGGGGGATAAGAATACCTTTACTGACGGACTTGACATCCAGGATGGCATTCTTATTGGGTAAAGAAGCATCCGTGTTAATAGCGACGTTTTGCGCGTGCCCGGTTAGTATGAGCAATACCAACCCTGCAGAAAAAAGACAACGTTTTTTCATGGCTTAGTGTTTAGGTTTGTTTACTGAATGCCATAAGATACTCCGCGCACCTCGCCGTTGTCAAGCGTGAAAACACCTTATTTGGTGTCTATTTGGAACTAAAAGAAAAGGCCCCTGTCGGGGCCCCGTCTCATTTCACCGCGACGGCAATCTTCGAATCTGCCGTTCCATAATACAAAAACCATTTTTCTTTAAACCGGGCCAGCCCTTCTAAAAAGCAAACCTCATTCACCTGCCCCGTAATCTCATAAGGTTTATCCGGCTTCATAAAATAATCGTCCATCCGGTGGACGATACGCGTCGGCTCGTCCTTATCCAGCAACACCTGGGAGGCCGTATATGTCCCTTCGGGTAAGGACGTATCCCCGATCGCAGGGATATTCCGGCTATTATAGATCAGTAATATCCCCTTATCCGTCAACATAGCAGGAGGTCCCGACTCCACCAGGTCGCAATCAAACTTCTTCTGTCGCGTGGGAATGACGATTTTCAGATCGGGCATCGCCAGCGCCTGCCCCCTTAAAGCAATAGGGTCTGCCTCTCCGGAGGCTTTTTCCACCGGCGTCCAGTTGACCAGGTCGTCGGAAGTGGCCGCCCAGATGTTCTGATCCCCCCAATACATCCAGTATTTTCCTTTTATACGGGTGGCGACGATCCTGCCGTCATTGCCATAGGTCGACACGATAGATCCTGACTTGGACCATTTGTCGAGGTACTTGCCGCCATAAGCCTTTGCAAAAGCAGGCCCCTGCTTGACCCAATGACGCAGGTCGTTCGACACCGCCACCAGCAACCGGGCCTTATCCCCGTCATAAGCCGTATAGGTCATATAGTAAGCGCCTTTATCATCTTCCACTACACGGGGATCCTCACACCCCCCTTCCCATTCATATTTTTTATACGCATCCTCAGCAGGATAAAGCACAGGCTCCGCACTGCGGGTAAAATGAAATCCATCCTCACTCTCCGCCAGCCCGATACGGGAAGTCCCCCCGGGCTGCCCTACTTTGTCCTGGGCCCGGTACAGCATGTATATCCTGTCCCCTTTTACTACGATGGCCGGATTGAATACATCCTTTTCCTCCCAGGCTATTTTTTTCTTCCGGATAGGGTCCGCAAAAACACCCACCCCCGGCTGTAACACAGGGTTTACACTGTCCACTTTCACAAAGGGCAGCAACGCCCAGCCGGTGGAGTCGGAGACAATAATATCCTTCCCGCCGCCAGCGCCTGACTGTTCTGAAGCCGTATTACAACCCCATACAGTACAAACGATCGTGATGATCAAACAAAAAAAATATTTTCTCATGAAGGACTGTTTTCAATTGTATATATGGAATTTATATCCTTGTCCGCAAGTACTGTATTGTAAAATCGGATGTCATCCATTGATCCGATGAAGTAGCTGGCGCCCCAGAAATAGTTCGGATTGGAATTGTCGGTAAGATTATAATACTGCTTGGGCAACTCGTTCCCGATGGACAGGTCCACCGGTGATGCCAGCGTCAACGCAGCCCCGGGCGTATTGGTCCAGGTCTTTTTCAACTCGCCATTGACATAGAATTTCATGGCGCCGTCCGTATAGGATACGGCCAGATGCGTCCATGTATTGGCCGTCACATTCACCGCACCAGCATCCCGGTCATAGATAGAGCTTGCAACGCTTACCGTCAGGAAGGGCACGGCCGTCCCGTTCAGATTGAACTTATAGCCGTTCCACCGGTTCATGGAGATCATATAGCTGCCGTTGGTATTGGCTTTCATATTTACCCACAGGCTGATGGTAAAGGCAGGCGGGTTTAGCTCCGATGCATAAGGCACTTCGATCAGAGCCCCATTGTTGAAGCTGTAAGCCATGTTTGCATTCCCAAACCTGTCCGTCGTCAACTGTGGCAAAGTTCCCCCGTCAACGGCACTCGCGGCATTGCCGCCCACATATCCCGTCTTTAACACTCCGTCATGGCCATGACCGCTGGAATCAGCGGCATTCCCATTGAACTTCCAGTAAGCCATAAGATACTCCTTCGAAACCTCCTGTATCAGCTTGGTACTGAATTGCTGGCCCGCAAGGAGCAGGCTGTTGTAAGCATTGTTCACCTGCTCCTGGGTATAGGAGCCCTTCTCCACTTCCCCTGCAAGATCCAGGGCTGCTTTAAGGTCTTCCCTTGCCCCCACACTATAGTTGCCTGGCTTGATTCCTTCCACGGAAGTACTATAGACATTGGTCAGACTGTCAGTCAGACGAGTCAGTTTGCTCTTATCCGAATTATAGTCGGGCGCCGGCTGATCATTCTTCTTACACGCAAACGCCAGTGTCATCCCCAACAATAAATATATACTGATACGCATAATAATAAGATTTTTATTTACCAAGTTTCTTGTTTGTATCACGCTCGCTTTGCGGAATGGGGAACCACTTGTTCTTTTCATAATTGAAGTTGGGTGCGCCTTTCAAAAGAGCGCTGGTAGCATAAGCGCTGCCGTACCGGATGACGTCGAAGAATCGGTGGAACTCCATCGCCAGTTCGGCCCTTCTTTCCTTTCGGATCGCATCCCTCAGCTGTCCCTGATCGGTCGTCGTCACCTTTGGCAGCAACCCGGCGGGCACCGTTCCATAGCCGGGTAATGACGGGTCATTGAGATAGGATTCCCGGGCACGCCTCCGCACAGAATCCAACGGCGCAAGGGCTCCGGCGCTGTTACCGCTTTCATTCAATCCCTCGGCCAGGATCAACAACACCTCCGCATACCGGATCGCTTCATAGTTCACGCTTCCATCATTCTTTCTGCCAATGGGCACTTCAGACAAAGGCTGCACCATTTTCTTCGTGATATAGCCCGTGGTACTCCATGAAGGATCAAAATCCTTATCAAAATAGGGATGCCCCTGCCGGCCCACGGTATAGTCCAGCCGGGGATCTCCGGCATCAAAGTTGTCCACCAGGTCCTGCGTGGGATAAAAGAAGCCATAGCCCGTCAGCGACCGGGGAGAGAACCAGGCATTCAGCTCGTTACCCTGTATGGGTTGAGCGCCCGAGATGTGATTGACGGTAAGTATCGCTTCCGTATTATCCTTCGTGGCAGCGCTGAAATTGTCCCAATAATTTTTCGTCAACGAATATTGTTTGGAATCCACCACCTGCTGGGCATACTGCGCAGCCAGCTGGAAATGGTTGGGCAGGCTCGTGTGAAAAAGATACGTTTTAGCCAGCAATGACAGCGCCGCCCATTTGGAAGCCCCACCCAGGTATCTGCCATGCGTGGCGTCGGCAAGGTCCGGCGCCGCCGCCAGCAGGTCCTGCTCCACCTGCCGGAAGATGCTGTCCTGTGGCAAAGCAGGGCTTTGCAGTTCCTCCGGCGTCTCCACTTTCAGATGGAGGGGTATATCGCCATAACAAATAGCGAGATGGAAATAATAATACGCCCGTAGGAACCGGGCCTCTGCTATCACTGACTTCTTCGCCGCATCCGAGACAGCCGTATTGTTCGCCGGTAATCCGTCCAATACCACATTACACCGGAAAACACCGTCATAATAACGTCTCCACACGGCTTCGACAGCAGAATTGGTCGGTAGTATATTGAACTGGTCGATGGCATCGAAATCCGCCTGATCTCCTGGCTGCCCGCCTTTTATGGCATCGTCCGACGCGACATCTCCCAACACCCAGATCGCGTTGGATGCGCCGGAAGTAAAGCTCATCTGTGCATAGGCCGCACTGAGCGCCATTTGCGCATTGGCGTCGGATGTAAAGAAATTCCCCGGCGTATATTGGCCCAGCAGCTTTTTATCAAGAAACTTCTTGCAGCCGCTGCCGGTCAGCAGGATTGAAAAAGATAAGAACGTAAAAATATTTTTAGTCCGCATATACGTAATTTGATATTAGAAATTGAGGTTTACGCCGGCAGTAAAAGTCCGGGCCGAAGGATAGGTCCCCCAGTCGATACCGATGGCTCTATCGCCTTCACCTGCCGTCGCGGCATTTGCGCTCGTCGCCATTTCCGGATCCAGACCGGTGTATTTTGTAATGGTGAATACATTTTGCACGCTGATAAAAAACCGTGCGGAAGAGATCTTCAGCCGCGACAAAGCGCCGGACCCGAGGCGGTAACCCAGCTGTACATTTTTCAGCCGGAGATAACTGCCGTCTTCGAGAAATCGGGTAGAAGCCTGTTTGTTATTCTGCCCTCCCGCCCAGCTCAGACGCGGAAAGACGTTGGTAGAACCTTCACCCGTCCATGCCTTTGCGGCGATCCTTTGGGTGATGTTAAAGGGCCGGTAGAACCCTTCGATATCGGTAAGCACCTGGTTATAGATCTTATTCCCATTGACCCCCTGGAAGAATAGAGAGAGATCAAAATTTTGGTAGCTGACATTACCGGTGACCCCATAAGAGAACGTTGGAATAGGACTACCCGCAAAAACCCTGTCGTTCTGGTCGATGACGCCGTCATGATTGATATCCCTGAATTTCACATCCCCGGGTTTGATACCCGCCCCCTGATAAGCATGGGTAAACACTTCCAGCGTATTCTGGAAGATACCGTCCATCTGCAGCAGATAGAACTCGCCGATAGGTTGACCCACCGTAGTAATAGTACCAAAAAGATTGTTGTCTATCCGGCCGGAAGGCAGTGGTTTCCCCCCCGCCAGAGAGGTTACCTCATTATGGATGGTAGCCAGGTTGGCATTGATCTCGAAACGCCAGTCCTTATTGATGGTCTTCCTGTAGCTCGCCTCAAATTCGAATCCCCTGTTCACCACCGAGCCGGCATTCTCGAATGGATTGGCGGCGCCGCCACCACTGGTCGGTGCGGGTATCCGCAGCAGCATGTTCGTGGTCTTCTTGTTAAAGTAATCCACGCTAAAGGTCAGCGCATTGTTAAAAAGCCCCAGGTCCAACCCGACGTCCGTCTGGGTGCTGGTTTCCCATTTTACATTCGGATTGCCCTTGGACGTAATGGTATACAGGGGATTGGATATTCCGCCAAAAGGATAATATCCCACGCTCCCGATGGTGGATACATAGGAATAATTGCCGATCTCCTGGTTCCCCAGTTGACCAAGGCCCGCCCGTAGTTTCAGCAGAGAAACGTCTTTCATATTCAACATGAACCTCTCCTTGTCGATACGCCAGCCCACAGATCCCGAAAAAAAGTTGCCCCAGCGGTCGTGCGGGTCCAGCCGGGTGCTGCCGTCACGTCTGAAACTGAAAGTGGCTAAATACTTGTCGTTGTATTGGTAGCTCAGACGGCTAAAAATGGAGAAGAGCGCCCATTGCTGTTCGTCCCCACCATTCTGCTGCCCCAGCGTCCCGTTGTTGAGGTATTGAAAGTCGCTCCCCTGGTCGACATAATTGGTCCGGGATGCCGACATCTGCCGGATATCGTTGGAAATGGCTTCGGAACCTACCAGCACCTCCAGGGAATGTTCCCCAAAACTCCGGTTATAGGTAGCTGTATTTGTCCAGTTGTAAGTAAAATTGTTAGAACTGGATTGGGCCAGGGAGTTCGTCGTGTTCTGTTGCCGAATCGGCCCTCCCCAGGTGGGAAAGAATTGTTTGTACTCGTTTAGGATGAGGTTCGTGCCGATATCCGTGCGGATCCGCAGGTGTTTTATGGGCGTGATCTCAACGTATGCGTCTCCCAGCAGCGAGTAGTTGTAGAAATTCCGGTCTGTATTCGCGGCCAATCCCACAGGGTTGAGCCCGTCGCCAAAGAAATTGGCCAGCGAGTCGGGATAAGGCAGGTCAAGATAAACCCCGGGTTTCCAGAATATAGGCAAAGCCGGCGTACGGAATAACGCATACCTCATGACGCTGGCGCCGGGGTTCCCGTCTCCAAATCCATCACCCGAGCTGCCCACCTGCCTCGTCTTGTCATAGGCCAGGTTCATATTCATCCCGAACTTGAACATCTTCGACAAAGTGCTCGTCACAGAGCTGCGGATGCTGAGCCGGTCATAAGCGGAATTTTTTATCAATCCTTCCTGTGTGAAATAGGCCGCCGACACCATATACTGTGTGTTCTCGCTGCCACCGCTCACCGACATCTGAACATTGGTCAGATTGGCCGGCTTTAGCACGGCATGTTGATAATCGATGTTGGGCAGCGTGTCCAACATGCCCAACGGTATGGGATTACGGCCATCATTGGCCGCAGCCGTATTAAAAGCCGTCACATATTGGCGCGTATTGGCCATTTTTATATACTTCCCCGGTCTTTGCACGCCGCTGTAAGCATTTAGGCTGAACCTCGGTTTACCGCTGCGCCCTTTCTTTGTCGTCACCAGCACTACGCCATTGGAAGCCCTGGCCCCATAGATACTCGCAGAAGAAGCATCCTTCAATATGCTGATGTCCTCAATATCGTTGGGGGAGATCGCGTTGATGCCGTCCTTGGTTGGCACCCCGTCGATAATGTACAACGGATTGTTGTCATTGATGGTGCCGACACCTCTGATCCGTACGTTGATGGGCGTCCCCGGCGCACCCGTGGACTGGGTAATAGCGACGCCTGCCGCCTTTCCCTGCATGACCTGGCTGACGCCGCTGACAGGAAGATTGTTGATATCGCCGCTGCGGATCGTTGAAACCGCACCGGTAAGACTCCTTTTCCGGGTTGTGCCATACCCTATCACCACCACCTCATTGATATTCCCCGGCAAAGCCTGAAGTACAATGGAGAATTGCGTCCTGCCCGACACAGGCATCTCCTGTTCCTGGTAACCGACGTACGAAATAACAAGTGTAGCCTCCTCGGGCACTACCAGGGTAAAATTACCATTCGCATCTGTCGAGGTACCCGTGGTGGTCCCTTTCACTTTTACACTGGCGCCCGCCAGCGCATCACCGGCGGCAGAGGTGACTTTACCGCTGATCCGGACATCTCCTGCGTCCACCAGACGGGCAGTAACTACCACCAGGTTGCCGCTTAAGACCTGGTAAGCCAGGGTAGAATTATGCAGCACCTTTTCCAGTATCTGAGGCACGGTGCGATCCACTTCCGAAACATCGATCTTTTCCTGACGGGGCAGGACCTCGTCCTTGTAAACAAACGTGTAATTACTTTTCTTTTGCAGCAGATCGAAGAATTGGGCCCAGCTGATGCCCTTTTCACTGAGAGTGATCCTATCCTGGGAATGAACTTTTGCCGACACCTGGAGAAAAGTCAGCAGTAGTAAGGCAATTGCTAGTTTCATACGCAGAAGGATTTCACTAACATTTTTTTTCATACATTTGAAATGTTGAGGTTAAATAATCAGACACCTGAGATCCGGGCGGAGATTAGGTATCAGTCTATGATTATACCCAACGCAGGAGGTGTGACAGCACTTCCTGTTTTTTTGGGCAAGCTCGTATCGTCAGATCGTATTACATATCCTTCGTTTTTGTTTTAATAATCTCAGATCTTACCAGATGCGGATGGTATCTCCATCGATCCTGTAATGGAAACCCAATGAGATCCGCAGAGCGTCCATCACATTATTTATAGGCTGGTCCTTAAAATAGCCGGTGAGCCTGTCCCCCAGGTAGCGCTTATCCTCAAAGTTGAAATGGATATTATACCATCTTTCCAGCTTTTTGCTCACGTCGGAAAAAGCTTCGTTCCGAAAGACCAGTTTGTCTTCCACCCACGAAGTTTCAATAAGCGTTCGATAAGTGGGATCAGGCGCCACCATCCTGCGATCTACATGGTCATCCGCAATATGCGCCGCGGGTATCTCATTGATAGGTATGACCACCTTCTCATTTGGGTGCAGAACAACACTGGCATGGGAGCCTCCCGGGAAGTCCAGTTCCACCTTGCCCTTTATCAACGTCGTCTCGATAGTACTGTCGTTCGGATAGGCTTTTATATTAAAAGAAGTACCCAACACCTTTACATCCAATTTGCCGGTGTGAATGATAAAAGGATGGTCCGGGTCATGTTTTACATCAAAGAATCCTTCACCCACAAGCGTCAGCTCCCGCCGGCCGCCGGCAAAAGTTTCGTCATATTTTACCCGGGAACCCGCATTCAGCCATAGTTTAGAGCCATCCGGCAATTCCAGGAAACTGCGGGTGCCATACCGGGTCGTTATTTCTTTCTCAGGACCAGGACCCGGCTGCATCACCGGCGTGGCCACAATTACAGGACGCCGCTGACCACGATAAAGTAGGCTGCCGGCTACACCAAGGATGAGCACTGCCGCCGCCGCCATCCACCAACGACCTGGCAAACGCCGTACCTTCCCACCCTCCGGCACACGCACCTCATATCCCGCCTCAAAGACCTCTCTCTCCTCTCCCGTCTCTTTACCCAGCCGCCGTAACCCCCTTTCCAGCATCTCCCCCTCCTCCGCCGCACTTCCACCGGAAGATATCTCCCGCATCCGCTGGAGCGTCTGTAAAGTGTCGCGCAATACAGGATTGGCAAGGACAGCCCATTCAAATTCCTCGTTCTCTTCCGGCGATAACTCCCCCGCCAGATACCTGGCCAACAAAACATCCATTCTATCCTGATCCATGGTATATAAGATAGATTACATGGGAAAGGACACGCCACTTGCAAAAAACCCCTAAAGGGAAAATAAAAAAAACTCTACCTTTAGCTCTGGGTGTTGCTATGGACATAGCCATAAACATACTGCCTGATAAAGTGACTGAACTTAACGATGAGCAAGCCTTCGAAGAATGCTATAGACAATATTTTGTCCGTCTGTACCGCTTCTGTTTCTCCATCGTTCATCAAAAACAACCCGCTGAAGACATCGTTCATGATGTATTTATGCATCTCTGGAAGAAAAAGAAGGAATGGGCTGATATCCGTAACCTGGAAGTCTATCTGTATGTATCGGTAAAAAACCTTTCGCTGAATTATCTCCGCAATACCTTTTCCTCACGGACAGTAGACATAGCCGAACGCAGCCATGAATACATCCAGTTCAATGCCGACCCGGAAACCCTCCTGGTACACTCCGAGGCCGTAAAAAAACTGGCCGCTGCCATACGGGACCTGCCGCCCCGCTGCAAACTGATCTTCAAACTCGTCAAGGAAGATGGATTAAAATATAAAGATGTTGCTCTCCTGCTGGACCTGTCCATTAAGACCGTGGAAGCACAACTCGCCATCGCCATGAAGAAGCTCCTGCAGGCAATGGAGGATTAATTTATTCATCTGATCTGAGGAAAAGCCATGCCCGTGATCTTTCGGTAAAGGTCCACCGCATACAGGTCCGTCATGCCGGCAATAAAATCCACTACAGATTGTATGTCATGGTACAATCTGCCCGGCTCCCCCGTAATGACAAATTGCCTGGAGATCAGCTGCAGCAATTTTTCCGACTTGGCATTCCCCGGGTGAAGGACAGCGCCAAAAAATTCCTTTAACATGCCTCCGATGACATTGTAACCGGCGATCTCGATCTCCACCACAGAACGGTGGTTATAAATATGCTGCACCGAATAAGCGTCGATCCTCTTCACCAGCGCTACCTCCCTGTCAGGCAGATAGTCGATCAACGATCTTTCCAACCTCCCTTCCAGCAATAACTCCTCATTAGCCATAAATATGTCACGAACCCGGTAGATCAGCAGGTTGATAAGCTTGGCCCGCAGGAACTGCACTTTCTGGTTGTCATCATTGATGTCATGGAACACTTTCTCTACCCTGTCGCGGGCATCATACCCCTCTTCATTATCAAAAAAGGAAAGGAACAGTTCTTTGATAGTATCGATGGAAATAATGTTCAGACGATGGGCGTCCTCAAAATCGATGATACGATAACATATATCGTCCGCTGCCTCCACCAGGTACACAAAAGGATGACGGGCAAAGACATTTCTGCCGGCTGCCAGTTGGGGTATGCCCAGCTCCGCGGCAATCGTCTGGTAAGTCCCGATCTCCGAGTCAAAAAAACCTGATTTCTTGGTCGCCAGTTGCTGCTTGTTAAACCCATTCAGACTGTCGGAGGGATATTTTATGATAGAAGCCAGCGTAGCATAGGTCAGTCTAAAGCCTCCTTGTGTCTTTTCAGAAAAATGATGGGTAAGGGTCCGGAAGGCATTGGCATTACCCTCAAAAAAGAGAAAGTCCCGCTGCTGGTTGGGCGTCAGCTCTTCTTTAAACCGGCGGCCACCCTCTCCATCCAAACCCCGGAAAAAATTCCGGATAGCGTCTTCCCCCGAATGACCAAAAGGCGGATTGCCGATGTCATGAGCCAGACACCCGGCCGCGATCACGGAAGGAAGTTCATACTTGTAAAACTCCCTGAACTCCTCGCCCTCACTGGCATGCCGGTCAGCCAGCGCATCCCCCACCGCCTTTCCTAGGCTCCGGCCTACGGAAGCCACTTCAAGACTGTGTGTCAGCCGGTTATGTACAAACACAGGGCCGGGCAAAGGGAACACCTGGGTCTTGTTCTGCAGACGTCGAAAGGCTGAGGAAAAAATGATCCGGTCATAGTCCCGAAGAAAGGAAGTCCTTCTGTCAACACCCGCAGCGCCGTTCGTCGTCCGGCTGGTTCCGGACGATCCGGTACGGAGGGGGCTGTACAGCTGTCGCCAATTCATTTTTTGCATGGACGCAAATATACCCTCAATTTACATCATACGCGATATAATCCCTGGTATGCACCTCCAGCCCCTTGTCCGCTGCGATCACCCGTATCCAGACATGATGCCGGCCCCGGGTAAGACCGTACTTCCAGCAGAGATCATGCCGGCGGGTGATAAAATCCGACGGCAGACGGACCGTATCTCTTACCTCCCCATCGATAGACACTTCCATCGTCACAACCCCATCCTGTCCTTTCGGGTCCGTCTTTACCACCTCTCCCCTAAGCACAAAACCCGTCCCAATAAGATCAAAACTCTCCTCCTTCACTTGCGGATGATCCCAGGCCGTCTTCGCAACTACCCGCATACCCGGGAAACTCTGCTCCAGTCGCACAGCCTTCGGCGACTCAAGAGGGATGCTTACCCGCCCGTCAGCGACAATACCATGGTGACGACGGATATTCTCCAGCGCATGATGCAAACCGATGGTATACACTTTCTCCAATGACATATGCGTATACTTGAAATCGATGGATTCAGCCTCTTTCAACCCCATCTTCCAATAGGCAGGAATATGCTGATACCCCAGCATCACCCCCAGGATGCCCCCCACCGTGGAAGGATTGCAATCCGCATCCTGCCCCGCCCGCGTCGCTACATCCAGACTCCTGGAAAAATCCCCATTGCCATATAATAACCCCATTACCACATACGCTGCGTTCATTTTGGCATCGATGTCAAAAGCATCCGACACACCATCGGGACACCCTTTCTCATCCGACCACTTCTTCTGCAGCTCCTGCCAACAGCTATGCCAATCCTGGGGGTACTTCTTGTACCATCGTATCACGTCTGAGATACATTGGTAAAATTCACTCCCTTCCGGGATGGTCTTTAACGCTTCCGATACTATGTAATGAATGTCCCTGGAAGCAAATGCCAGCGAGTACATGGCCCCGACAAACACGCCGCCATACCAACCGTCCCCATAATTCATGATATGCCCGATCTTATCGCTGATGGCGGCAGCCGTATTCGGCATACCGGGACTCATCAGACCCGCAAAGTCCGATTCTATCTGGTAATCGATGTCGTCCGCATGAGGGTTGTTCATCCAATTGCCCGATGCAGGAGCACTGATACCCTGGAGGATATTATACCTGGCCGCCTGGTTGGCATGCCATAGTTTATACCCTGCATGGGCAAAAGCATTGGCAAAAGAATCCACAGGAGCATCTAATCCCAGCCTTTCCATCACCTCTACAAAGCTGAGGTCCATATACAGATCGTCATAAAGCCCCGGGTTCTCCAGCATCGTCTTCTTCAGATAGCCGTCGTACCAGGTCAATGTCTGTTGCTGTGGTATATATTTGCCCAGGTACCTGAACTCATAAGGTCCGCCAAAAGTCACCCCGATGGTCTGCCCAGCCCATCCCCCCATGATCTTATCCTTCAGCTCCTCCTGTGTCATTACTAACGAGTCCTTTTGTAGAGTATATGCTTTCAACGGTACGTCATTACCTCCTACGATCAATCTTTTCCCGATCCACTCCATGCTCCTCACGTCGCTGCGGATATCCAGCCCGCTCTTCCACTGGGGGACATAGGAAAAAGCTCCTTTCCCGTCGCCCTTTAATACGATCCCATGATTGGCCTTGTACCTGCCCAGACGGATGCGGGTCCAGGAATTATTACCACAAAGCATCAGGTCCTTTTTCCCATCTCCGTCTACATCCGCTGTCCGGATAGCATATACAGGCGCATACTGGGCCTCCGAAGGCAGCTCCTTCCTCACCAACCCGCCCTTTCCCTTGTTCTCCAGGACAATGGTTTCCATACAGGAAGCATGTAAAACCCCGGCGCTATTGAGTTGCTGTGGGCTAAATATGTCCTTCATGGTAGCATCCGCATAGGCGGAATAAGCAATAAATTTCTTCTTCATCACGGGTAGCTGGTCGGCCAGGTCGTCCCGGAAAATTGCCGGGTATTCCACACCCCCGATGTAATAACATAAGATAGGGTCCAAAATGCCATTGCCGTCAAAATCTTTATAATAAAGGCTCATTGGCTGTCCTTCACTCACCCTGAATTGTGTGTTCAATCCCGTATTGCCCAGGACAAGGTCTGTATCCCCGTCTCCATCCAGATCCTCGGCCAGCAGGGTATTCCACCATCCGGCTGAGGGGAACTTTATATAATCTGCGGATGCATCTCTTAACTTCCCTCGCTCATTCACAAAGACCTTGACAGGCATCCATTCGCCCACAACCACAAGGTCCTCGTCCCCATCCTTGTCGAGGTCCAGCCAGACGGCGTCTGTCACCATGCCGACATGCGCAAGCGCAGGCGCCAGTTCCTCCGTGACGTCCTTGAACTGGCCGTTCCCCTCATTCAACAACAAAACACTTCGGGGCGTCTTCGGATATTCTCCGGGCGTTACCCTCCCTCCTATAAAAAGGTCTATACGCCCATCGCCATTGACATCCGCCGCCCGGACGCAGCCTTTGCTAAATCGCAATTCCGGCAGGCCGGCCGAAGCCCCGACAAAATGCCCCTTTCCATCATTGATATACAAATGATCCTGCAAAGCATTGTCTCCATCTTTGAATTCATATCCCCCGCTGGCGGTATACAGATCGACATACCCGTCTCCGTTAGCATCAAAAAAGACGGAAGAGACGATCTCGCTCGACGAATCCCTGGCGATCGCCGGCTGGGGACTGACGGCAAAACTTCCATCCGGACGCTGCACGAACAGCCGCGACGGCTGCCCTTTAGCCCCTCCCACAAACAGATCATCCATGCCGTCCTTATTGACATCAGCTTTTGCCATACACGGCCCCTGCCTCGACAAATATCCCGGCATCAAAGGTTGTATGGAAAAGTCGTTGAACTCATTTTCCTTATGCGCAAACGCCGGTGCTTCTGTTTCCTTAAACCATGTCTCCTGTTTCTCCGGTATCCATTGCCCGGTGGCGTTCTTCCAATCCAACACCACTTCGTGCCCTACGGGAATATTTCTCAGCACCTGCATCCTGTCATCCGGCCAGATGACCACCAGCGAGTCTATGTTCGCATGCGCCCCCACCCCAAACTCCAGTACGGGGTCCACGGAAGATTGAAACCCACGCACGGGCTGCTGCTCCTGGAAATACAACTGGCCTCCGCAGTATAGCTTTACCTTGCTGCCGATGCCCTCCCTGTTCAACGGGCTTCCCTGCAGACGCACCCTGCAGGAATGATGATCCGGCCACAGCGTCTCCGCATTGTTGCGATAGACAGATGCCGGTTCATTAATATTATTGACCACCAGGTCCATATCCCCGTCATTATCCAGGTCGGCATACACAGCGCCGGAACCAATGACCTTCTGATCCAAACCCCACCTGCCCGCCATATTGACAAAATGCCCGTTCCCCTCATTGCTGAATGCATATTTTGACGGCTCCAGCACAGGCAGCCGGCGCAGCACCTCATCATTGGACACAGGCTGAACGCTATTATGTAACAGGGCGAAATGATACTTGATAAAATCCATGTCCGTAAAATCCCGCGGGTACCCATTGGTGATCAATAGGTCCTTATAGCCATTATTATCTACATCGCAGAACAGGGCGCTCCAGCTCCAATCCGTATTGGATATCCCCGCCAGTTGTCCTATTTCGCTAAAAGTTCCGTCGCCATTGTTCTTTTGCAGCATATTACGGCTGTACTGATAATAAAAGCCCTGCCGGAACAACAGTTGCCACTTGTTAAAATTCTCCGAACCATTGTGCATCTTCTGCGTATGATTGTCCTCCGCCAGCATATCCAGTGTCACAAGGTCGGGCAGACCATCGTTGTCAAAGTCGGCGACATCCGATCCCATGGAATATAACGAACAGGCATCCATACAATCCCGCAGCCTTTCTGTAAAATGTCCGTTGCCATCGTTGATATAAAGGTGGTCAGGCTCGTTAAAGTCATTGGATACATACACGTCAGGCCACCCGTCCCCATTGATGTCTGATACGGCCAATCCCAACCCAAAGCTCAGTACATTGGACACAATGCCTGCCGCCTCGCTGACATCCGTAAAATGTCCGCCATCGTTGCGGTAAAGCTTGGTGGCAAAGGCAGGCTCTCTCTTCCCCCGCAAAGCCACATTTTCAAAAGCATCGTTGGCGTACTGTTGTAAAGAATGGTTGATCAACACCAGGTCCAGGTCGCCATCCTTGTCATAATCAAAAAAAGCGGCCTGGGTGGAATATCCTTCGTCGGCCAAACCATATGCGGCCGCCTGCTCCGTAAAGGTCAGATCGCCATTGTTGATGTATAATAAATTCCTGCGACGGGCAGGGTCCGCGTCGGCGCTGCGACATATATAAATGTCCAATAACCCATCCCCATTGACATCCGCCATGGTAGCGCCCGTACACCAACCTTGCTGTCTGGCCACGCCGCTGATATCCGTAATATCCTGAAAAGAAAAATTGCCTTTGTTAAGGTACAGCCGGTTGGGCGACATATTTCCTGTAAAGAGAAGATCAGGCAATCCGTCGTTGTTGATATCCCCCACCGACACACCACCCCCATTATAAAAATAGGCATAGTTCAATACATTGGCATCGCTGTTCTCGACGAGGGTATTCTTAAAATGTATGCCCGTTCGCCCTTCGTCCATCCGGGTAAAAAGGGTCGAAGGTTGACCGCAGCCGGTTACGACCGCCATGAGGATGATAAGCCATTTGATCATTATAGACGAATATATATTTTTCTCTTATCCAGCACCCATCCCACACACCAACAAATAAACGTATAACAAAGCGAGAACAGCAGCGCTCCCGTCGGGCCGGGGGCCAGCTTCTGAAAAATTACTTCATTTATCCAATCGATAAAAATATTTCCTCCCTTCACCTTCATTACCAGGAAAATACCCATCACCGTCGAGAAGATATAAATAAACAACGGGTTCTTTCCAAATACGCTAAAAAAACGCGTCCCCCCCTTCCAATCCCGTAACTCGATGAAATAGAACAACGTTCCCAACACCAGCAGATCGATGGCTGATGTATAAACGACGTAGGACGATGTCCACAATTTCTTATTTAAAGGCAGCCAGCCTTTCCATACCCATGCAACTCCCATCATCAACACCCCCACCGTCAACATCGCCGCGGCTGTCTCAAAGGACTTTCCTTTTCGCACGATCCATCGACCCGCCAGCCATCCCGCCAGCACATTTACCATGGCAGGCAACGTGCTAAGCAGCCCCTCAGGATCAAAAGCTACGCCTTTTTCACGATACATATGCTGCGGCCCCATGATCAAAATATCAACGCGGCGGACGGCATTTCCTTCCACGGTAAGCCAGCTCCCAGGCATACCCAATACATACAACAGCAGCCAGTAAGACAATAACACCCCCACCGAGATCAGCAACACCTCCCTCTCTCCCAGCCACCGCACAACCAACGCCGCCAGACAATACGCAAGAGCAATGCGCTGCAGCACCGCCATGATCCTTGCCTCACCCAGTGGTTTTCCAGACAGCCACCAGGACAGCAGCCAGCCGATGACAAAAAGCAGCAGGCTGCGGCGAAATATCTTCACGGGTCCGGGTTGTGTAAAGGCCATGGCATTCCCCACGGCAAAAAGAAATGAAGGGAAAACAAGGTCCGTCAGCGTACATCCGTTCCACTCCGCATGCATCATCGCCGCATAAGGCTCAGCGCCACTTCCCTGTGTGTTGACGACGATCATTAAAAACACCGTCATACCCCGGAATACATCCAATGTGACAAAACGCTTCTTCATTGGACAACGATTTCATCCAGGAACAATTGCTTTTTATGTTCAAACACAAGACGTATATACCTCGCTCTTATTCTTTCCCGCTGCACATAATGCGCGACATGCCTCAATAACTGTTCCGGCACACGCTTATTATCGATCTCTCCCATCGCCTTATAACCCTCCCCATCCTCCGAAAAACTAAAACGTATCCTCCAGGGCAGATAAATATCTCCTACCTGGTCCTCCATACAATTCAAACTTACAGAGCGGACATCCTTTATCCCACCCAAATCCAACGTCACAGTTACAACGGAGTCCTGAAACGCCACCCATCTGCCATCGTAAGGCTCCACCGTTCCAAAGATCCCGTCCGTCAGCTGCCCCGACACACCCATTGCCTTATGCACGGCAAAACTGTCTGTATTGATCTTCCCAAGCAGCTGCCCGCCACGAAACACACCCGTTTTCAGCCGTCTGCTTTCCCCGACCTTCACAGGCCCATTGTACTTGACAAAATCTCCTCCCAAACTATAGCGTAATTCTCCTTCCGGTATCTGGCTGGACAATCTCACCACAATATCCCGCCCCACACTATCAAACAGGGGATGTATCCCCGGATTGTAAAGACTCCTGGCATAATGGACACCCTGGACATCCCATCGTTTGAACTGCGCTTCGACCTTCCGTATAAATCTTACATAATCCTTGCGACCGGCCGGCGTCCACAATGCTTCCGACAATGCCGTCAGACGGGGCAGCAACATATACTCCACTCTTCCGGGTGTCGGCACATTTTCCGTCCAGAGACAAGCCTCTCCACCCAGGGTATGCGCTCCATCACCCGCATTGAAAGCATATACAGAATCCAGGAACAACGGCGCGTATGTAATGTCCGGCTCCAACCTCGGGTCCGACTGGTAAAAATCAAAATAAGTATACCTGTAAGACGTCATGACCACATCGTGATCCACACCCGAGCTATCCCTGCCGGATGGATCGCCATGCCAGGACATAATGGTAGAGCCCTTTGCCAATCCGGCATTCCGTACCTCATCCCACCCCATCATCCTGCGGCCGCTGACGGTGATAAAACTGTCTATCCGGCCCGTAAACCAGGCCTGCAACTGCCGGACCGAGCTGAACCCCTTTTCCTTCATCCGCTGTTTGCAACGGGAACACCCCAGCCAGGGACCTTCCCGTACTTCATCGCCTCCGATATGGATCCATTTCGAAGGAAAAAGCGCCATCGTCTCCTCCAGGATATGCTGTAAAAAGATAAAGGTGGAATCATTGCCCGCGCAAAAATTATGCTGCAGGTCGCCGGGATAACCGCAAGGCACACGCAAAGGCGCCGGATTATCCAGGTCGGCATACTGCGGATAGGCCACCAGCGCTGCCGTACAATGACCGGGCATCTCTATCTCCGGGATGACTGTAATAAACCTGTCGGCCGCATAAGCCACGATCTCCCTCACCTGCTCCTGCGTATAATATCCTCCGTAAGTAGCCGGCTCCCCGGGTTTTGTCGCCTCCGCAATGGTCATAGGGATACCCGTACGGTCAGCCCGCCAGGCGCCCACCGAACATAGCTTGGGGTATTGCTTGATCTCCAGTCTCCATCCGTGACTGTCCGTCAGATGCCAGTGAAAAGTATTGATCTTATAGGCGGCAAGGATGTCCAGGTAATGCTTGATAAAATCAACGCTAAAAAAATGACGGCTGACATCCAGGTGCATGCCCCTGTAGGCATAGCGGGGATAATCTAAAATACGTACGCAGGGAATGCCACCCGCTTCCTGTAATTGCCGTAAGGTCTGCACCGCATAGAATATGCCGGCTTTCGACGGCGCCTGCACCCGGAGCATGTCCGGGCTGACATCCAGCAGATACCCTTCAGGACTGGAAATACCCTCCACCGGCCCGACCGACAGGATCACCCTCCCATCTCTGCAATCTTTCCCCAAACGCAGCCACTCCATCGTCTTCCCCGTCATCCTGAATACCCCCTCTTTTTGCGTAATGCTCACCGGCTCAGGCAAGACCTTCACCGGCGAAGCAAACGCAGGGGGTAGGGATAAAAACATCAAAAGAACCTTAACCAAAATTTTATATCCATTCATAACAAACGCCTATTTGTTCCACCACACTTTTGTACTAGCCTTGTCCGGCCCTCCCAACAATGGAGCCGCCGCCTGCACGGCTTTTCGATTGGTCTGATACTCATAGTCCAGGAAGCTGAATCGACTGATCATGTTCGGGACAGAGACATCCGGGTTGTCCGAATTCGCCACCGGGTAAAGCACAGGCCAGCCCGTCCTCCGCACCTCCGCCCATGCCTCGATCCCGTCCGGGAACAGGGCCAGATATTTCTGCGTGGCTATCTGCTGTCGTTGGATAGCCTCCGTCGCCCCGAATTTCACCGGGATATTTGCCACCGGGTCGGAACTCAGATAATCACTTAACGCAATAGGTGTACTGTTCCCGCTGATATAATCATCGATGACCGTGTTATCCGTTACTCTCCACTGCTGCATGGAGACGCGGATACCCTGCTCATAAAGATGCTGCGCATTGTCCCCCATGTTCCATCCATTCAACGCCCCCTCTGCCCTTAAGAAAAAAGATTCTGCGGCATACATCACGGTTAACTTATTAGTTGCCTGCGAGTCCGGCCCATACCGGGGCCCGACATTCGAAGTGCTGTCTGGATTATTCTTGCCACTGGCCCCCAGCTGCGCCGCCGTAAGCCCGTTGCGCACACCATGATAATGCCCGTCCGCCGCGGGGCTATAATACTCCATCATCCGGGGATCATTATACCCTTTCAGATAGCTTTCCATGCTGGCGCTCATCCGGGCGCCTTCCCAGGGCGACATCTGGTTGAGCCCGTTTACGGAATTAGGCCCGACATCCATAAAGGCATTGTCTCCATTGCCTGTCATGACACCATCCGCCACCGCCTTCTCCGCCTCCGCTTTTCCCCTGGCGGCATCCGCCTTGGAGATCCTCAACGCCAGCCGCAGACGCAGGGAATTAGCCAGCTTCGTCCAGGCCGGGATGCTACCATGGAAGATAAGGTCATTATTCCCATAAGGTGTGAGTGAGGCATTCGCCCCTTTCAATACGGTAACGGCAGAGTCCAATGTCTTGAACAGATCGTCATAAATATCCTGCTGACTGTCATACGGGATGCTCAACGTTCCCAGCCCCGCCTGGAAATAAGGGACAGGGCCATAAAAGTCCGTCTGGTAATGCCAGATATAGACCTTCCAAACCTTTGCGATCGCATTGGCTTCAGGCTGGGTCTTTGCCGTAGCGTCCAGCACCTGTTTTAGCGTAGGCCAGGTGACGGTGTATACGGAGCTCCACTGGGAGATGATCCAGTCCTGGACGATGACGTACCGGTCGGTCTTCACGTTGGGGTCTACATTGGCAAAGAACTGGCTCCACAGGTCGGGGAAGAGGGCCCTGGCCAGCTCGTAGATACCCGGGTCGCCATAAATACCCTGGTATTCAGCCTTGGCAAAAGCATTGGGTATAGTGGCTGCTGTCAGTGAGCTGAAAGTAGTAGGGTCCGTATTTAGTTGGTCAAAACGCTTCGTGCAGCCTGCAGTCATTATCAGTAAGACAGCCAGTATATAGGTAAATGATCTCATGACTTAGGTTTTAAAAATTAAGCTTCAAATAAAGGCCGTAGTTACGGGTAGCCGGTACCGACGTGTATTCCAATCCCTGGTTATTCCCTGTCCCGATGGCCGACTCGGGGTCAAAACCATAAGCATTATTCTTCAGGAAAAAAAGGTTACGCCCTACCAACGACAATGTTGCGGCCTTAATGAATTTCCCATCCAGCCACCGCGAAGGCGCTGAATAGCTGAGACTGACTTCTCTGAGACGTATATTTGTCGCATCATAGGTAAAGAGCTCTCCCACAGGATTGGCGCCCGCCACAGCCGTCCAGTAATCCTGGGCGCTTACCTGTTTGGTATTGGCACCGCCGCTTTGGGTGACGGAATTGGGTACTACAAAACCCGTCTCGCGATTAAGCAATGTCAGCTGGCTGGAGCCATTGGCAGCCAGCAACGCCTGCGTCCCTGATACCAGCACACCCCCTTTCCGCATGTCCACCTGGATGGACAAGGTCCAGCTCTTATACTGGAAGGCGTTTACCACCCCTCCCGTCCAGTTGGGGTTGTAATTGCCCGCATAATGTTTGGTAACATCCGTCTCCACCAGGGGCAGCCCCGTAGCGTCACCCACGACTACCTGCCCCTTTGCATTGCGGACCAGGCTGGAAGTATAAATTCCTCCATAAGCTTTCCCCTCCTCCGCCACGATCATACCCAATGTCTCGGGAGATGACAAGGGCGGCATCTTCTGCAGCGAATCCAGGTAAAGGATCTTATTACGGTTGAGCCCGAAATTGAGGCTGATATTCCATTTGAAATTGCGTCCGTCCACAGGCCGTCCATGCGCCAGCAGCTCCACCCCCTGGTTGCGGATATTGCCGGCATTGATGATACGGAAAGCATACCCCGAAGGGTTCGGCACACCGATGGATAATATCTGGTTCTTGGTATGCGTGTTGTAGAAGGTCGCTTCAAATCCAAACCTGTTCTTCCATAGCCCCAGGTCCAGCCCAAGCTCCAATGATCTCGTCTCTTCCGGTTTTAGATTGGCATCCTTCAGCACCCGGTCGATGTTGAGAAAACCGCCGTTGCCGCCGGGCGCCAGCGTAAAGGAAGGCTTCAGCTGGTTGAATCCCGTACCATTACCCACCATGGCGTAGCTGGCCCGAACCTTGAGCAGGGATACAGCCGCCGGCAGCGACAACATTTCATTTAGTATGCCGCTCAGCCCAAAAGAAGGAAAGAAATAAGAATTATTGTTGACAGGCAGGGTAGAGTTCCAGTCGTTGCGTCCCGTCAGGTCCAGGAAAAGATAGTTTCGGTATCCCAGCTGTGCGGCGGCATATACCGATTGCTTCTCCGTACGTTGTATAAAATTGGTGGAGACGGGAGCTATTGCATTGCTGAGCGCAAAAAGGTTCGGCGCGTTCAAACCCTGGTTGTTCATCAATGTCCCCTCATAGTTGAACTGCTCGATGCTGGCGCCGGCATTGACATTCAGATTGAGATCGTCGTTAAGTGCCTTGTTGAAATTCACCAGCACGTCATTATTGAATTGTCTGTTGGACTCCTTGTTGATGATGTAATTACCCAGCCCCTGGTAAGACACCCAATAGGAATCATTGTAATCTTTTTCCTCGCTGTTGTCCGTATAATAATCGATGCTGCTTCTGCCCTGTATGCTCAGGTTGGGCGTGATCTGGTATTTGAGGGACACCAGTCCTATAAATCTATTGCGGGTACGGTCGTATAAATTCCTGTATACGCTCCAATAAGGGTTTTGAAAAGCAGGTTTGGGTGACGACCAGTAGTTCTGTGTTAGTGACCCGTCGGGGTTCTGTGTTTCAAAATTTTTTATATCGCTTAGCCGCAGACTGCGGGGCATGGAGAAAATAGTAGCCACCGCATAATTGGCCGCACCTGTCATCGGCCGGTTGATCACATCCTCAACGATATAATTTGCCTTTACGTCCATGGACAAAGCTTTTGCCAGTTGTACGTTGTGCCGCAGGTTCAGATTATTCCGCTTATAGTCGTTGTTGGGAATGATACCGTGGCTATAGGTATTGGTATACGAAAAATAGGTCTGGCTGCGGTCCGAGCCGGAGGAAAGCGAAACAGAATTGACCAACTCCTTCCCCGTCCGGAAAAAGTCCCTGGAATTATTGGGCTGAGGCGTCAGCGCCTGGGTCTTGCCTGTCCAGTCCGTCACCTCCTGTCCCGTCATCTTTGGCCCCCAGCTATTGATACTGCCCGCGATGAACTTGTCACCGTCACCCTGACCATATACATTTTGCAGCTTTGGAAAGACCATGGGGCTTTCAAATACCGCGGAGCTGCCGATCTCGATACCCAACCCTTTGCCGGCACGACCCTTGCGGGTAGTGATGATGACAGCGCCATTGGCTGCGTCTGAACCATACAGGGCGGCGGCGGATGCACCTGTCAGCACCGTCATGGACTCCACGTCGTCAGGGTTGATATTGGAGATACCATCGCCATTGTCCCGGGTACCAAATAACGTTACATCCGCAAACGCCTTGGGGGTATTGTCAATCCTCACGCCATCCACTACAATCAGTGGCTGGTTGCTCCCCGTAATACTACGGTTGCCCCGGAAGATGATCCTGTTCGAGCTGCCGGGCCCTGAATTTGTCTTTGAAATGGTAAGCCCCGCCACCTTGCCGTTCATGGCGCTGGTGAGGTTCACCTCACGGGTATCGCTGAGGTCGGTGCCTTTCAACGTTTGGGTCGCATAAGTCAGCGACTTTTTCTGCCGGGTAATACCCAGTGCGGTGACGACCACATCCTGTAATTGACGGACATCCAGCTCCAGTGTGACATTCAGGTCTGCATGACCGTCGACGGGGACATCCGTCTGTTTATAACCCACGTAGGACACTTGCAGCACGGCATTGCCATCCTTCACAGTAAGACTGAACTCGCCTTTCTCATTCGTAGTAGTGCCATTGGAAGTGCCTTGTTCCTTTACCGCCACACCCGCGGCAGCCATCAGACTCTCGTCTTTATTGCGCAAATGGACAACCCCCTTCACCAGGAACCCTTCGGAAGGAGCTGCTCCAGGAGATACCACGATAAGATTATTGTCCATGATCTGATATCGGAGAGGGACTGCCTTGAATACCTGGTCCAGTACATCCCGGATGGCCGCATTCCGGACCCTGATATTCACACGTACATCCGCCGGCAGGATATCGTCGTTGTAGATAAACCGGTAGTCACTGACACGCTGAATAGCGACCAGCGCTTTCTTGATCTCCACGTCCTTCAGATTTAGACTGATCCTCTCCTGGGAAAAGACCGAGGCATATGCCTGAAGACTGCCTATCAACAGTACTACGGATAATTTCATATACAATAAGAACTTGAAAAATGCACGCCTCCCCTGAACAGGCTTGTGTGCTTGTCTTTTTTGCATAAATTTGTAATGAAAGTTAGATAAGAGGGAATCGCTTTGGGTTCAAGCAAGACGGTTCCCAAATTTCTTTCTCAGGGAGATGTTCGCAGCATCTCCCTTTTCTGTGTGGGTGTGATCAGGTCATGTTTTGGTTAGTTTTGGTGAATGATCAATTTTCTCTAAGCCATAATTCGTTGCCTTTTATTTCGTATACAAAGTGGCCGGACAGTCTCATCGCTTCCAGCGTCTGTGTCAGCGTCTCTTTTTCTATCACCCCGGAAAAATGTCTTCTCCGGATCCGCTCATCCTCAAAATGGATGTGTATATTATACCACCGCTCAAGTTTCGGCGCCAGTTCTTCCCACGTGAGGTTATCAAATTCCAGCTTGTTGCGTATCCAGACGGTTTCATTGGCAGAATCCTTTCCAAGACGGAGTATGCTGTAAGGACCGGCAGGAGCATGGGTCTGCGAAGATGCACCCCCGCCTTCATCCGTGGACGTATCTACAGGAACGACGATCTTTTCATTTGGTTTCAAAACGATTTTCCGCTCAGGGTCACGTCGCGTGGTGATCTCCACCAGTCCGCGTATCAGCGCCGTCTCCGCTGTCTTGTCCCTGGGATAAGCCTTCACCGTAAAGGCCGTGCCCAGTACCCGGATGGTCATATCCCTGGTGTGGATGATAAAAGGAGCTTTCTCATTTTTTGTCACATCAAAAAACGCTTCCCCGACAAGCGTAACTGCACGCTCTTCTATGCCAAAAGTCTTGTTTTCATAGGTCAACTGGCTGTTGGCATTGAGCCACACCAGCGTCCCGTCCGGCAATGCCACCTTTGTTTTTGAGCCCGTTTGGGTAGCCACCTGGTTTAATAGATGCTCGACCGTGGTCGTCGGCTTATCTTTTCCCCTTGACATATAAAGGCCGGCTATGATCACTGCCAGCAGGACAGCCGCAGCCGCCAGGGCTCCTGTTATCCTGAGCAGACGTCCTTTTCCCGCCCGGTCCTGTTCCGCATAAATGCTTTTCTGCACCCGGTGCCATACATTCCGGTGGGGAAAGGTTTCCGGCACTGGCTCCATAGGCGCTATCCACACTTTTTCCAGTACATCCCGGGCAAATTCATCCTCATCCCTGCCGTCCAGCAAGGATCTCAGTTCTTCCAGATCTTCCTCTGTCGCCTCTCCGGCCTTCTTTTTTCCAAGTAATATCCAGTACCTGTCCGCAGACATATCTAAATGGGATTGGTTTATATCCATCTAAACGCGGGAACAAGGTCCTTACCCCCAAAAGGATTGAAAAAAAATTATTCCGGTGAATGGGGGCGGTAAACATGCAAGGCGGCATGAATCTTCTTCAACGCAATACCCATCTGGTTTTCCACCGTCTTAACGCTGAGATGCAGTAATTCGGCCACCTCCCTGTATTTGAGCCCATCCTCCTTCACCAGCTTGAATATCAGCCGGCATTGAGAAGGCAGCTCATTGATAGCCCGGTTGATACTCTGCAGCATCTCACCCGAGATCATCAGGTCCTCAGGACTGGCGTCGATCTGGTACAACGGAAGGGCCGGGTCATCCAGACCAAGAAATTTTTTATGCCCGTACTTGCGAAGATAGCTGCGGCTGCCATTACGGGTCATTACATAAAGATAGAAGGCAAAATTCTCTACGGTGCGGATACGTTTACGCTTCTGCCACACCTGTATAAAAACATCTCCCACCACCTCCTCAGCCATTTCCTTACTGCGGACGATAGCATAGGCAAGTTCGAACAGGCGCTTGTTATAATGATCATACAGCAGCCTTAAGGCTTCCTGGTCATCATCCGCCATCCTGTTCTGGACTTCCTGCCAGTCTATCGATGGGAATAGTCTCACTATTTCACGGGCTTATAAAGAATATAATTGGTCAATATCCCTACTCCGTCAATGCTGATATCAACCCTGTCTTTTTCCTGCAGGGTAAACTCATTAGGCGGCACCAGACAAGTGCCCGTCATCAGAAAACAGCCGTTCACAAAATCCGTCTCACGATACAGCCAGCCGGCCAGCTCCGTCAGCCCCCTTTTCATCTGGCTCACCGGCACCTCCCCCTCATACACTTTCTTCCCTTCCCGGGTGATCGTCATACGTATCATAGAACTGAGAGGGATGGATTCTTTTGGCACATAGAGACAAGGCCCCAGCGCCGCGCTCCGCTCATAGACCTTCGCCTGCGGCAGATAAAGCGGGTTCTCTCCCTCGATGTCCCTCGAACTCATATCATTTCCCACGGTATACCCTTGTATAGCACCCTTCGAATTGATAAACAACGTCAGCTCAGGCTCCGGCACATTCCACTTGGAATCCCTCCGTATATAGACATGCTCTCCATGCGCAGCCACACGATGAGGAAGGGATTTGAAGAACAGCTCAGGCCGGTCAGCCTCATACACCTTATCGTAAAAAGTAGCCCCGCCCGACTCCTGCGATTCCTCCATCCTGGCATTACGGCTGCGCAGATACGTCACACCCGCCGCCCATACTTCCTGCGATCCGATAGGAGGAAGTATGCTTCTTTCCAGCCAATCCTTGTCCTGACCGGCCGGCATCTCTTTTCCTGAAGCTGCTGTTTTTTCAAGATAAGCAAAAAGGTTATCCCTGTTCACCAGTTCGTCCCAGGGCTGATCCAGGTGGTAATATTTTCCTGCGGCCTCCAATACATTTCCCTGCTTTGTGCGGAATAATTTCATATGGTCTGTCGTTTTACAGCAGCAATATAAGTTATATTTTCTACTTGCCCTTTCCTGACATTGCCGCCAGATCGAAATTAAAATGCAAACTGTCCCCTTTCAGCAGATGACGGGGACCGCTGTAGTTGTTGACCAGCATGGATTTGCCTTTTATACCGACAATAATCCCTCCTTTCCCTTCGTTGTTCCAGGCGCCGGGCTCCAGGAAATAGGTAAGCCCCTCCTTCCCTGTCTTAATCCAGACGCCGGCCGGAGTTTTCTGACCCGTCTCCCATTTCCAGCGATAATTGCTGTCGGGCCGTGCCCCGCCCTTAAGTCCCAATCCCTTCATCTCTTTCGCCTTCTCCGGTTGAAAAGGGATATGCATGGTAATATCTTTTATATCCAGGTCCTGCAGGGCCGTCACTGTAACCTTATATGAAAGATGACCATCAGCCCGCAAAGATGCAACGACCTCCATCCTCAACTCATCCGAAGCGTTTGTAACATTCCACTCAACATTACCCCTATCCCTTCGTGTGAAGTGCACCCCGTCGCTGGTCAGCCGGATATCTTTCCCATCCGACACCCGAAAGAAATGAAAGTGGACGTTCTCCGCCAGCAGGCTATCGATCTGCTCGGGAAAACCCTGCTTGCTTAGCTGTAGCTGGTATTTCCCCAGGTTGATAAGGCTGTCGCCCTGTACGGTGAGTTGGGCCTGCACCAGATGAAAGACTGTCAGAAAGGTCGTCGTCAATAATATCTTTTGCATGCCTGAAGATAAGATATCGTGGCATTCAGGCGCCGCCAATCTTCGAAAACGTTTGAGCCCGCCTCCACATCTCAACAATAGATAGAGGCCGGATCCCAAACTCACGATAGACCGCAGGATCATACACACTCGACGTATAGTGCAACATCATGTCTACAAAGGTTGACGATAATCCCGGAATAATAGAACTTAACACATACGCCAGCCATCCCGGTATATGGAGCAGCCGGGTACCCGGAGGGTTCGCCAGCCTTATAAATTCATCTACCGTCACTTCATCAGGACCCGATAATTCATACACACCGGGCCGCCCCCCGGCCAACGCAGACGCAATTGCCTCCACCACCGTCCCCCGGAAAACAGGCCGCATTGTCTGATGTCCGGACCCTATCACAGGCACCGGCCTCCCTTGCCGGGATTTGAATAATACATCGATCCTGGACGACACATCCGGCGCATCGATGATCACGGGACAACGGAATATCACCAGTGGTATACCCGTCCCGTTCAAAAGCGCTTCAGCCTCCCCCTTATAACGTAAATAGTAATTTTTCTCCCCGGCAGATGCATGGGGATAGCTGAGATAGATCAGTCTGGCAGCCTTCCCATAAGCCGCCACTACAGCGGCAGTATCCTTATTCGCCGCCGCATACATCCGCTCATTCCTCGCATTCAGCTCACCCGATAGATGTACAATGACATCGGCCGACGCCAACGCCTTTCTGGCGGCATCAGCATGCATCCAGTCCGTGATGACCTCATCAGACCCAATATCCATAGGCCTTCTCACAAGCCCAATGGTATAATGGCCCGCTGCCTTCAACACCGGGATGAGCATCTGTCCCGTCGCCGAATTTGCGCTGGTTATGACAACTTTGACCAATAGCGGTAATTCATTTCACCGCAATATCCGAAGATTTGTATTGGAAAACCACCTGTTTTTTAGAACCAGGCTCCGTCACCTGTGTACCTCCAAACCTCGATCCATGCACATCATCCAGCACGATGGCCGGCCGATAGTCCTTCTTCTCACAGACCAGCTTCACATTCCTGAATTCAATTTTCTCCGAATGCCGTATATACGCTCCCCAGGCGGGCAGCTCGCGGAACATGGAAAAATCCGGATAGGCGGCAGGCCGCTCCGGCACCTTATCCAACTCGTCTAACCCGATCTTGGCAAACAGCGGATTGCCGCCCCCGGCAAACCTGATATCGACATTCTCCAGTGTCACACCCGAGATCTTCACATCGGGCATACCCGCAATGACGATAGCAGGTGTTAGGTTACGAGGCATGTCTTCAATAGGGCCTTCATACTCGTACCCCGCATCAGGCTTGCCTAACGGTACTTCCGCATACACATTCCGAATTTTGATGTTTTGCAGACGGCCCTTGAAACCCGCACGTCGTTCGCCAATGCGCAGATAAAGGAAATTGCCCGTATTATAGGACTGTAGACTGTCCACCAGCACATTCTCTAAAAACCCGCCGTCGACGGCCTCCAATGCCAGAGCCGATCTGTAAGTATCAAAGACCCGGGTATTGAGGATAGTAATATTGCGGAACCCACCCAGGGACGCCGTGCCGAATTTGATGGCATTGGCGCTGCTACGGATAGTGTTATTACGGAGGAGGATGTTGTTACAGAATTTGGAAGGATCATGCGATTTCAGACAGATCCCGTCATCATCCGCGTCGATATAGGAATTGGTAACGGCTACACTGTCACAATCCACGATATCAATGCCGTCATTATTCCAGAAAGCCTTGCTGTCGACATAGATGCTGTCCAGCACCAGGTTGGTGCACTGATCATAGGTTTCTACCCAGCTGGCGGCATTCCGGATGGTAACGCCCCGCAGCAATACGTTCCTGCAATTGCGGAAGTTGATGATCATAGCCCTTGATTCGGCCTCCGGCCTGTCATTGCGGAACAGGTCCTTCAGCAAACCCTTGTGGATATTGGCCGTCACATTAGCCGCCAGCGCCCTTCCCTGCCCGTCAATGACGCCTTTACCCGTAATGGCGACGTCATGCTGATCATAGGCAAATACCAGGGCAGTCACCATCTTCTTGTCATAGTCAAAAGGATTGAGAGAACCTACCAGCACCGCACCCTCTTCCAGTTGCAGGGTGATATTCGATCTCAGATGAATAGAGCCTGTCAAATATCTTCCCACATGGAACACAAGCCGGCCGCCGCCCTGCTGGCTGATATAGTCGATGGCAAATTGTATGCTCCTGGTATTGAGCGTCACCCCATCGTTGCGGATCCCGAATAAAGAGGCAGGGTAATCTTTTGCGGCCAGCAGCATCGACTGAAGTGCCACCACCCCTAACAAAACATATTTCTTCATAAATTAATAGATTGTCACCGGTCCGATGAGCCCCATGGACTGTATCGGCTGGTCTTTTCTTTTTTCATTGGTCCAATATTGTGCGACAGGATTTTCCTTCAGCGTTTTCATATAATTCCCCATCGACGTCGCTACTTTGACCTCCAATATATTCTTACCTGTCTGCCACGCATCTCCCAAAGCAAAGATGCGACGGCCATACCATTGTACACCCAGGTTCTTACCATTCAACGTCACCTCACTGACACCAGCTACCTTGCCGAGATTTAACCACGACAACCGCGACCCTTCCCCTGACACCGTAGCCCGGTATGTCACCGTACCCGAGAAATTCACCCATTCAGACATATCTTTTAGATCCTTTAACCCAGCCAGCTCCACCGTCTTCACAGAGCCATCGATATGCTTAAACTCGGTTCTCCAATTACCACTCACCACAAGCCCCTCACCGCCTGTCGGCGCCGGCTTCCACGGCATCCCCTTCTTCTCCCTGTCGAATACCAGCAGCCTTGCATCGGCAGGCCCCAGGTCCAACGCTATCTGCGACGAACCTGCCCCAATATGCCAGCGCTCACCCGTCACTGCATCCCACACCCACGACTGACGGCCCTGGGCAATGTCTTTGTGGACATCCACATTTATCCGATGCTCCTTCTCCGTGCTGGAATTGATAAACAGCAGCATTTCCGTCTTGCCGGCCTGATAACGCACCTGGGTGACAAAAGGATCGGGGTTGTCGATACGCACATAAGGGGTTATACCATATTTCTGCTGTACATCCCTGTACCATGATATCCAGTTCTTCTCCGGCTTGTTCAGCAGGATAAATCTTTCCGGGAAAGCCTTCATCTTGCTTACCCACGACCCTACTTCCGCATCCCTGCGGACATGATCGTTCCACCCCAGGCTCCTGTCCGGCATCGTCTCGATGCAGAATATCCGGCCGCCCGCGGCGACAAAATCATACAGCTTGCGCACAGTCGCCGGCTCCATCCTCTCTACCCGGATCAAAAAGATTGTATGATACTTGCGGGGGCCATAATGCATCCACCCCTCCTTCATCTCCGCCTCACGGATCACCTCATCCGAAATATAATCACAGGCATTGCCGTTCTGATGGATGGACTCCCATACAAGAGTAGCCCAGGCGGGATACATCAGGCCGGGAAAGGGTTCATTCTGCGCGCCAAAGATGCTCCACATGTCGGATACAGGAGGTAATACCGCGATATCCGCAAACATATCCACCTGTTGCAGCAAGGCGGACATACGGGCCTTATAGTCGGTGAAACGCCTGAAATAAGGCCACCAGGTATTCTTTTCGTTAAAATATGTGCCATACCGCACCCAGCCCGGGAATGGCGCATCCGGGGGCGAATAATTGAATCCATGAAAGACAGGGTGTGTCACCCCCGAGATAGTACTTTGATCGCCTGCCACCTTCAGGATCTCCAGGGTATCGTTGAAGACCATGTCCGTATTGGTAAGCTCCTCGCAGCTGACATGCCGCTTGCCTTTCAGGTGAGCCGCGGAAGACACATATTTATTGATCATCGTATATGCCCTGCCGATACGCCAGTCCGTATCGCTCATCTCCTTACCAATGCCATACTTGATCCAGGTTTCACATTCCGGAAGGTCGATGTCAAAGCTGCCTTCCAAAGGGAAGTAACCCCGGCCATATGCCTGCACACGGGACTGTATCTTATTCTCCTTGCACCAGTCCGTAAAACTTCGGATAAATCTTTCACGGATCAGCTCCGACTTGGTGAGGTCGAAATCATAACGCACCCGCTCGATCTTATCCTTTAGCTCCGGCCCAAGCTCGGCGCCATAATTGAGATCAAAGATATTCCCCATCGCTCCCGTCTTGAACATGGTAAAAGGCAGATAAGGCATGGGATCGTAACCCCTTCTCTTTGAAAATTCAGCCATCATGTCGGCGCACCAGTTGGCGCCTTCCAGCTCCATACTGTCCGTAAAAAAGCTGCGGACACGGCCCGTCAAAGGCCCTATCTGCTTTTGGATTGCATCCGACATGCGATGGAAATATTTCTTTACAGCAGCCTCATTATAATGGTTGAGCACAGGCCCATTTGCGCCGGGAGCGCCATTGATCACTTCCATAGACCCATTGACCTTCACCAACCCATATATCACATGTTTGCCGGCCGGTATGTCGATCTTGATCTCTCCGCTGGGTATCTGAGCGGAGAGATCGATCACCTGGTCCATACGTTCCAGACGGGCAGGCGCCAGTTGCACGGACATCAGTTCCATGGTCCTGCCGGGAAAAACAGAAGTGACGGCAGGGTCGGATTCCGCAAAAAGGGCAAAAGGTGAAACTTCATAGTACTGAGGGCCTTCTACTTTTACTGCGGCAATCACCACCACCTGCGAACGCTCTTCCCCCTGCAGATATTCGGCGCCAAAAGGCCAGCCGGACCCTACGATCAGGTCGCAGGTAAGACCAATAGAGGCGGCTTCTTTCAGCGTGAACTGCAGAAGATCTATCCACTCCGGGCTCAGCCACTGGATCGACGGTTTGCCCATATCATCCGTCCTCGCCGGGAATTTGATAGGATTGATCTCCACACCGCCGATGCCCGCCTCTTTCATCAACCGCAGCTCACGGGCCAGCTCCGCTCTCTCCACTTTGTCACCATTCCACCACCAGCGTACAAATGGACGGTGGATCGTTGCCGGATCTTTAAACAGCCGGTACAGGTCAGGGTCCGGAGCGCTGAAGGGTAGTTTCTTAGCCTGTACCGGCGACATTTTCATTAGAGTAAAGCCCGTGGTCAGTAAAGACCCCTGCCAAAGAAATGCTCGTCTGTTCATTATATCCTATTTATGGTAGATCAGAGGGTTTTGTACATCATTGTTCAAAGAGTCGCCGATATGCAATTGCCGCACATAAGCATCCGGCAGCACGTTGGGTTGGCCATTATAAATATTTCCATCAGGCATGTAAGCACAGGTCATAGCCCGCCGGAAACCACTGGTCATATTGGCCCCGGCCCCATGGACGGTAAGCCCGTTGTGAAAACTGCAGCTACCCGCCTTCATAGGCGCAGCTACCGAATTTATTTTCGCCAGGTGCGGATAAACGGTAAAGATACCATCCATATTCTTACCAATACCGCTGTTATCAAAACGGGTGGTATGGTAAGAGCCGGGTATGAAGTACAAACAGCCGTTCTCATAGGTGGCGTCATCCAGGGCCACCCAGATAGAAAGGGCATTCCTGTCCGTAAAACTCCAGAAAGGAGTATCCAGATGCCAGGCGGTAGGATTGGCCCAGGGTCGCTTGAACAGGGCCTGGTCGTGCCAGATACGGATGCCATCCACTCCTGCCAGTTGAGCAGCCATCTGCCCTATCCTGGAGTCCAGCATCAGCTTTTTAACCCCTTCATTCGTCTGCCAGAGATTGATCAACTGATCAAAGACCTTCCCGAAATATTCCGTGTCTTCATTGATCCCGTCATCCTCGCCTGTCTTGAGGTCCTTGCCCGGCATCTTTACCCCCGCCCGCTCATTGACGGCAGCCATCACCTTTGTCCGCCAATCCTCCAGCTCGTCCGGAGAAAGAAAATTCTCGATCACAATAAAGCCGTTGTCTCTATAGCTTTGCACCTGCTGTTGAGTCAATTCGTAATTCATTATTTATATGTTTTAACAGATTTTCAAGGGTGGCCCTCCACGTTACACATCAATACCCCAGGTTCTGCCAGAGCCCCGTCGGGTTCAGCTGGTTCTCCCGGAAAGGAATGGCATACACCATTTTATTGGTAGTGACATTATAAGAACTGGCCGGCAGGAACCCATAAGTAGCCTTTTGTTTGATACCATAGGCAGTCATCACATCTATTGCCTTGCCGGTACGCACCAGGTCGAACCAACGCTTATTCTCAAAAGCAAGCTCTATCCTTCTCTCATGCGCGATGGTATCCCTGAGCACCGCCTGGTCCGTCACCGTGACATCAGACAGACCGGCCCTGTTCCTCACCTTGTTCAAATAGGGCAACGCATCTCCGGACAACCCCTGCTCATTCAGGGACTCCGCCAGCATCAGTAGTACGTCTGAGTACCGGTAAACGTACCAGTCCTGGTCGGTGTTGTACCGGATGGCAGGATAAGGTGGGTGATAATATTTCCGGGCGAAGTATTTGGTCGAATCATTTGCCGGATGCGGATTCAATACGCTCGTCACACTATCTGCAATAAAGTATTTATCCCTGTCGAAATGCCCTTTGATTACACCCACGCTGGCATCCAATCTTTTGTCACCAGGCTCATAGGCGTTGACCAGGTCTTGTGTAGGTACGTTCCACCCTCCGTAATTATTCGTATTGTTATTATAATTGACCCCAAGGATGGCAGTGGTTACAGTCGTAGCGGGTATGAACCGGTAGATGAAGGCGCTGGACTGTCCATCCGTGCCCGACCTGTAACTGATCTCGAATATACACTCTTTATTGTTCTCATTGGCCGTTGTATATATATCCGCATAATTGGGCATCAGGTCATAACCCATCGTCGTCACCGTCTTGAGAATGGCGCCTGCCTTGTCATATTGCTTCCGGACGAGGTACATGCATCCCAATTCCGTAGCGATCATCCCCTTGGTGACCCTGCCGCTCTGTGTACCGATAGGCCCCGAAGCAAAGGTCGGCCCGGCTACCTTTGCCAATGCATCGGTGAGGTCGGACTCTATCTGCGCATAAACGCTATCCAGGGAACTGCGCCCCACACGGGTATCGGCAATCGCCTTTGTTTCACCCAGGAACAATGGCAACGGCCCAAACAGACGCACCAGCTCAAAATAATAGTGCGCCCGTAAAGCCTTGGCCTCGCCGATGATAAGGTTCTTTATGGAGTCAGGCACCGCCGTAGCTGTCTTGATCCGGGTGAGGATCACATTCACACGCTGTATGCCGTTGAAATCCGCCGTCCATATGGTATTGTTGACACCCGTGCTGGCTCCATCCAGAAAATAAGATACCTGTTCCGTAGAAAGGCTTCCCCTATCCTTGGTGTTATAGTCGAAAAAGGTATTATCGGACCGCATCTCTTCCATGTAGAAAGCCGAGTTGGCCGCATCTCGTAAAGGAACATAGGCGCCAACCAACGCTTCCTGAAAATCCGTGGTGGTCTTGTAAAAGTTGGTGATATTGATCGCCCCTTGCGGATACTGGTTCAGAAAATCCTTCTTGCAGGACCCGAGCGCCATTACGGCTATGGAAAGTATCGTTATATATTTTGCCTGTCGCATAATAATTCGTTTAAAAAGGTGATAGAACATGGATCTTAAAAATTGATATTCGCGCCTATCAGGAATGTTCTGGGAACAGGATAGGACCCATTGTCCGTCCCGGCCGTCGTCTGATTGTCCTTCGTATCGTTGACCTCAGGGTTCTGTCCCGGATATCTGGTGAACATAAAGACGTTCTGGGCGCTGGCATAAACACGGATCCCCTTTATATACCGCAGCATTGCCGCACTTAGCGTATAGCCCAACGTAATATTCCTGACGGAAAGATAATCCCCGCTAAAGACCCAGGTACTGTTGGTAAGCCGGTACAATTCCGTGGTATTGGACAAGGTCCTGGGGACGCGTCCGTTGCCGGGGTCTGCCTCGCTGCGCCACCTGTTTTGCATGTCCTTGGTGACATTAAAGACCCCATCCAGGTTGTGCAGGTTCTGTAGATTGGTGTTCATAAGTTTATTGCCTACCTGCCCCGAGACAACAATACCCAGATCAAAGTTCTTATACGTGAAATTATTGGACATGCCAAAAATATACCTGGGGCTTGTCCTGCCCAGAAAAGTTTCATCACTGATATTGATCGTATCATCCTTGTTCACATCCCTCATACGGGCAGTACCAAGGGTAGAGGTCGCCTCCTTCGGATATTTGTCAAGGTCAGCCTGGGTCATATATAACCCTTCGAACACGTAACCATACAACTCCCCTATGCGACGCCCTTCTGCGGTACGATTATAATCGTTGTAACGGTTCGTCCCGCCGATGGGGGTGCGATTCACCAGCGAAATAACCTTGTTGTCGTTAAAGGAGATATTGAAATCCGTAGTCCATGTCAGCGCCCCGGTGAGGTTCCTGGAACTGACGGTAAACTCATGTCCCCAGATACGGAAGTTCCCGACATTTCCCTGGATGAAACTATACCCGCTGGCAGAAGGCACCGGATAAGGATACAGCATATCACTGGTGTTCTTGTTGTAATAATCATAGCTAAAAGTGATCCTGTCCTTCAGCAGGTTGAGCTCAATGCCTACATCCGTCTGCTTGGATGTCTCCCAGGTGAGATTGGGATTGCCCAGCACATTGATGGCTTCACCCAGGTTGGTCGCGCCGTTAAAAATATAATTGGCGGCGCTCAGAGCAGTGATCGCCGTATAATTACCGATGTTGTTATTACCTGCCAGACCATAGCTTGCCTTGACCTTCAGAAAGGATACTACATCGGACTTGGGAAAAAATGACTCATCGCTGGCTATCCAGCCGGCGGAGACGGAAGGGAATGTAGCATATTTCTTAAAGGTCCCAAAGCGGCTGCTGCCATCCCTTCTGATCGTACCGGAAATATAATAACGTTTCTTATAATCGTAGTTTACACGGGCTAATTGCGATATAAGGGTCCAGGTAGCATTGTTGGAAGTACCGGAGGTGGTCGCCGCACCGGAGATAAAAGGAACCTCGTCATTGGCAAACCCCACGCCGGTGATGCTGCGGTTATTCTGACTCCATTTCTGAGTAGAGTAGCCGACTAATACATCCAGGTTGTGCTCCCCGAAAGAATGCGCATAATCCACCGTATTCTCGATCAACCAGGAATAAGAATTATTCGAAATGTTGACCGCTGATACAGAAGTCAGCGGGATGGGAGGCGGCGAATTAAAAACACCATAGTTCGTACCATAGTATGCATTGTAATCCTGCGTTAAGAGATCGCCGCTGACAGCAGTCTTTGCATGTAATCCCGAAATAGGCTCGATATCGATATAGGTATTACCCAACATGTGGATATTGTTCTGGTTGTTCCGCATGATCGTTTGCTGCTGAAGATAATTGGGCAGCCCGATCATCCCCGCCGAAGACGCTCTGAGCGTAAAGGTGCCGTCCGCCTTATAAGGGGAGATCAACGGGCTGCTGATCTGCGCGCCGCTGACCACCTGCCGGTTGCCATTGATACCCAGGTTGCCGCCCCGTGTATTGTAATCTATCTGGTAAGTGGGTGCGAGGTTCAAACCGAGCTTTACCCATTTAGCCGGCCGGTATTCATTGTTGCTTCGGAAAGAAAATCGCCTGATGGCTGTATTCACCAACACCCCGCTCTGGTTAAAATAATTCAAAGTAGTGCTGGAAGATAATTTGTCGTTGCCAGAAGATACACTCACAGAATAATTCTCGATGGGCGCCGTACGAAGGACCGCACTGTACCAGTCCGTCCCGGCACCATACTGATCCGGGTTGGTATAATCGGCAGGCACAGCAACAGGTACATCCCCCGGTCTTGTCTCATACTTGGCCTTGTCTTCATAATACCCTTTCATAAAGGTGGCGAATTCACGGGCATTCATCAGATCGGGACGACCGCGTTTAGGTACGCTTTGCCAGCCATAATAGGCATTGGCGGAAACGCTTGTCCTGCCGATCTTACCCGTTTTGGTGGTAATGATGATTACGCCATTGGCGGCACGGCTGCCATAAAGAGCTGTCGCAGCGGCATCTTTCAATACGCTGAATGACTCTATCTGATCGGGAGGGATCATGTTAAGGTCGCCTGTGCCGCCGGTGACATCGCTGCTGATAGGCTGTCCATCGACGACTACCAGGGGCTGGTTGCCGGCCCCTAACGACGCAGCGCCACGGATCCGCATGGTCATAGCCTGTCCCGGCATACCACTGGTCTGATTTAATTGCAGACCGGCCACCTTGCCGGTCAGTTTTTGTGAGAACTCTGTGGCCGACACATCCTGTACGGAATTCGCATCCACTTTTGTGACGCTGCCCGTAATATCCCTCTTCCGCTGCTTACCATAACTCACCGTCACCTGTTCGAGGGTGTTCTCTGCACCCTCCAGGGTAATCCTGATCTCATCCCCTCCGCTGGCCCTTACCTCCTGAGGCTTAAAGCCAATATGGCTAATGACCAGCGTGGCCCCCGTCTTCACCGTAATAGAAAAGTGTCCGTCGGCATCCGTAGTGACGCCCCCTTTGGTGCCCTTCACCTGTACGGTAGTACCGGAAAGATCCCCGGAGATCGTTCCAAGACTTACTTTTCCTATGACAGTCACTGTCTGGGCAAATGCCGTCATCTGTAAAAGGATCAGGAGACAACTTAATAGAAATGTGCTGCGAAGCCCCGATAGAATTGGGTTTGTGTGCTTGTTAACTTTCATATAACAGCCGTTTTGGTTGGTTTAACAATGATAAATAGAGCCTTAACCACTTCAAATATATCCCCACCATCCTCCAATGTATATGTAGATTTTTTTTTACTTTTTGTACTTTTTGATATTTTTCCGTCAGGAATTGATGAACTTTTCACTGCTGCAGATGCACAACTTCCATAAATACCTTGCCATTACCTCTCTGGAAGAAGCCTGGGGCTTCTATGTAACGACAGTTGGCTATACCCGTACAGACCCCAACCAAGTATACCCACAAAACCAGGAACACCCGCTGACCCATTCCTTCACCTGGAACAAAGGCCGTATCCTCAACGACTACTATATTATATTTATCTCAAAAGGCCAGGGCGTCTTCGAATCGGCGGTTAGCCAGCCCACCGTCATCAAAGCCGGCACCTGTTTCTTCCTCTTCCCTGAAGTTTGGCACCGTTATAAGCCCGACAGAAGCACAGGCTGGGAAGAATACTGGATAGGTTTCCGGGGAGGATACCCTGATCAACTGATGACAAAAGGCTTCTTTAGCTCGGATCTCCCGGTAGTAAGCCCGGGCCTCAATGACACTTTGCTGGGATTGATGCAAAAAGTTGTGGAGAACGTACGGTCCGGTACCCCCGGTTACCACCAGGTAATATCCGGCATTACATTACAGATCCTGGGATTGATACACGCGCTGTCCACCCACAAAAACTTCAACAGCGATGTGGATGAACAGGCAGTGGAAAAAGCAAAATTTTTTCTGCGGGAGAACCTGGAAGCGCCCCTGGATATGAAACAGCTGATGCGCGAATTACCGATGAGCTATTCGAAGTTCAGAAAAATGTTCAAACAGGCTACAGGTGAATCTCCAAACCAATATCATTTGAACCTCCGGCTGGACAAAGCCCGTGAACTGCTAAACACCACCAACCTCAACGTAACCGAAGTGGCCTATAGCCTGGGCTTTGATTCCGTATTCTATTTTTCCAAACTCTTTAAGAAAAAGAATGGCATCAGCCCCAGGTCATTTAGGGAAAAGTAAGATACCGCTGCCTCAACAGATCTTTCATAAAGACATTGATCTCGAACTGATCCGCCACCGGCTCATTCTTAAATGGTATCTTAGGCAGATAGAGAGGAGGACCAAACTCCGTAGTAAATGTGACCATCTTCGCCCCCGCCTTCCTACGGCTCTCCACCATTCTGTCCCACCATCCCACAAAATGGTCCAGCGCATATTTCCATTCCGGGGCCCTGGGGTCAGGCACTTGTGGCCCTTCTTCAAAACCCACCCTTGCATGGATATGATGCGCCCGCGCAATGGCTTGATCCAGGGGGTCTTGAAAATTTTCCAGGAAACTTTCGGAGACGCATACCCAATGCGACAGATCGGCCGTGATCAACAGCTCCGGACGCGCTCGAAAATAATCCTGCATCACGCCGGGATGAAAGCCGACACGGCCACGGTGCGTCTCATGCGTCACTACCACTCCATTCTTATGACTAAACTCCCCCGCAATATCTATCAGCTCCAGGTTCTGCTGGAGAGAAAAATAATCCGTACCCGTATGACTGTTGATGAGCATCGGCCCGCCTTGTGCGCTGAATTCCAGGTAATGACGGAAGGATTCCTTAAACGCGGAAAAATCCTTGCCATGAGCCTGGTGCTGCTGGGTTATGAGCAATAATTCCTCTTTCTGAAGGGCTTCAAACAATTGTCTTTGTACAGCGGGATTGTCGGGTATCCATGTGTCGAGGCCGTCATAACCCGCCTCTTTTATTCTACGGCAAAAGACGGTAACGTCCACGTGTTCGTGCCCCCATAGAGGCGCCAATATTTTTATTTCCATAAGTAAATATACGGGCGCCCAGGGGCTTAGGCAGAAAAAAAACAAAAAAACAGCTGAAAAAGAATATCCCTTTGTTGACATCCAGGACATTTTCAGCACAGGATATACAGGTAATGATCAGAAGAAAAGCCATTAAATAGATATCTCTTCGCCTAAACGCTCTCCGGAACCCCATGATCAGCGTCCCCACATACCATAACACCCCTCCTATCCCCGTTTTTAGCCACAGACTGATAAACTGGTTATGCGCATTCAGGTTATACGTATAAGATATCATAAGGTGGTGTGTATAATACTTCTCTTTCAGCTTATCCGTCTCTACGCCCATCCCATACCCTATCCAGGGCGACGCTTTTATCAGCTCCCAGGCGCATTGCCACCGGGCCATCCGGGGTTCGGGGTCTTCCACCGCGCCCGTGTCCGGCCTCAACTCCTGCTTCAATTGCAGGAGATAGCGGGAATGAAGATGCTCGTTCCGAGATACCACCGCCACCATTATCACCGTGAGAGAAAAGGTCGCGGCAAAAAGACGGAGCCGCAATTTCCCCCTGGTCAGTAAAACAGGGACGGCAATATTGGCAATGAGGACAACGGCTATACATACAGCCCTGGAAGCCAGTTGAAAGATGGCGGCCAAACATACCACGATGGCAAAGCCATAACCCCACCGCAACAGCCGCCCGCCTTTACCCCGCAAGATCATATCCGTGAACCCCATCAGCGACAAAGCCAGGTACGCGGAAAAATAGGTAGCGTGCAGATCGATGGGCGCCGAGAACGCATGGTTCATGTATTGCCTGGTAAACAACGCTGTCCAGGGCTGATGTAGGGAATAAATGTTATAAAAAGCTACGCCGTACAAATACATGGCCGTAAATACACAGGAGAAAGCAAACCCCTTCATCAGTCGCAGTCGATAGAACTGCCAGTCCAGTCCCGAATACCAGGCTATCAGGGGAAACAAGACCAATGCCAATTGCTTTTCCCATTCAAAAAATGCCTGGGAAGGGTTCGGCGTATACAAAGTAGCCAACATGGTCGACAGATAGATCCCTGCACTCATCCACCCCACCCACCGGAAAGACCAGTTTACACCTCCCCTCAAATGGATGAGCGTGTGTAAAAGCAACCCTATAAGCGCCAGCTCGCTGTACATCCTGTCAAATGGCAGCGTGACGAGAAATGCCAGCAGAAGGTAGTAGCTGATCTTATTAGCCGGAGTATCTTTTATATAGAATATCTTTTGCATTGCTCTTTTGCGTAGACAGGCTGTAAAGGATAAACCGTTCGTACTTTGCTATGATGTCCGGCCAGCGGTACCGTTGAACGATCTTCTCCAGGTTCTCTTTTTTCATACCCACCGTATCCAGTCCGGGCGGCAGATGATCTACAAGACCCGCAATATCTTCCGGACTTGAAAAATACAGCGCATTGTCCTCCAACACCTGCCTGTTAAATACATTGTCATGCGCCGCGATCAGGGCCTCGCTGGCCATGGCCTCCAGAAGAGATGGATTGGTGCCGCCGGTGCTGTGCCCATGAAAGTACAGTCTGCAAAAAGACTTCAGACAATGCATCTTCCATTGATCGTAAATCCCTCCGGTAAAAATGACCCGCTTATCCCCTCCGAATTTAGCCCGGAGACGCTTGCTGAATTTATTGATGGTGTCCCCTACCACCAGGATAGGCATTTCTGTATTTGATCTCGTATATCCGTCCAGGATAGTCTCTATATTATTCTCCGGCTCCATACGCGCCATCAGCAGGAAATATTCGCCGGGCCGTACCCCAAATCCATCCGGAACGCGAAGATCGGCTGGGCTAAACAGCTCCGCGCCGTAAGCGATATACTCCGGTTCGATCCCGTACTTATCCCGGAAATAGGATTGTATCACCGGGGAATCCGCAATATAAAAGTCACTATACTTTACAGCCAGTTTCTCCGCATACAGCAGGAATTTTCGGATGGCCGGGGAATACTTTGTACGCTGCCATTCCAGCCCATCTAAATTATAAAGGATCATGCTGTTCCGTGGAAACAACATTCCCCAGACGGAGCTGCTGGTATACCCCAGCTGCAGGATGACATCGTATTTTCTTTTCCTTGCGTCGATCAGGCAGTTCAGGTCATATACAAATTGCCCCGCACTGCCAAGAAGATATTCGGGATCGTAGCAATGCCGGATCTGCACGCCCTTCCATGTCTTTTCCTGGTAAGGATGGTTGTGGGAGTTATACACCGTGACGTTATGCCCGGCCTGTACAAGACCAGGCGCCAGGTATTCCGCCAGCTGCTCAAATCCGCCGTAATGATTGGGTATACCCCTGGTTCCCATAATAGCTATCCGTAAACTCATATGGCCTCCATTATTTCTTCGTAAGCACGGGCGATACACGCCGCCGCCCTGTCCCAGGTGTAATCAGCCAATATTTTTTCCCGCAGGTCCGGACGCAGACGGGCCCGGGCCGCCTGATCCACCGCCTGAAAAATAGACACAGGACTCGAAGGGTCGCAATAAAAAGCATGCTCTCCATAATACTCGCGGGTATAACCCTTGTCCGTGATCACGATATTACACCCCATGGCGCCGGCCTCCAGCGAGGAAAGTCCGCAGGTTTCCCACCAGCTGGGGAGTATGTGCACCTTCGCTTTCTGATAATATTGCACCAGCTGCTCCTGCGGTGTATAGTCGATGAACTGTATATTCGATGCGGCTATCTTACGGCATTCCCGGTAATACGCGGAATGACCTGGCGCATGATCGCCAATGATCATCAGATCATAACGGGTATTATTAAGCGCCTTTATAAGATTCAGCTGGTTCTTGATGCCTTCGATCCTGGCGACACAAATCACCAGGTATTCATCCTTTTCCTGTCTATCGTCAAAATTGAAGAGGGCCGGATCCGCGCCATTTGGTACAGGTACACACCCTATAGAACAATGGTACTGTTGTATCAGCCGTTTGTACTCCATGACGGACCCCGAGAACACCAATGCGGCACGGTCCAGTATCTCCCGCACCGAACGCTGCTGCCCCTTCCATAAATAAGCCTTGGATATCAGCTTATCCCTGCCAAGTAAATAGCGCCCCATGGTCTTCAGGTACTCAATGGCGTCGGCAGACAACTGCCGGCAGATAAACCCGGTGATACCCTTCCTGTACTGTTTGTCATACCCGCTGTAATCTATCAACAACGTACTGACGACAAAAGGTTTGCCCGACCTTCGGATATGATACAGCATGTCGGCGGGTCGTATGATATTAAAGAAGTGCAGCAGATCATATCGTTCATAATCTATCTTCTCATGGGTCAGCCGGATATCCACCCGTATCCCCAGCTCCGACAGGTGTCTGGCCGTCTGCTGGACCTGAAAAGTATCTCCCCCCTTCACGGAATACAAGGTTGACCTTGCGATAAAAACTACCTCCATAACCCTATTTTTTTCGTAAAGAAAATATGCGTCGTCCTCCGGAGGATACGAAGGTCCAGCCTCAGGCTGGCGTTACGAACATAAAAGGCATCCCATTGATATCTGGAGAAAATGGTCTGCAGGTCTATCACTCTCTCGTGAAAACCCTTCACCTGCGACAGACCGGTGATCCCCGGTTTTATAAGAAGCCGGAAGCTATGCCCCGGCACGATGTCGGAAAAACGCTGATTGTCCATCAACATATACGGCCTCGGCCCCACCAGGCTCATCGTTCCCATCAATACGTTAAAAAATTGCGGCATTTCATCCAGATGGGATATACGTAAAAAACGCCCGACCATCGTAATTCTCGCATCGTTTTCCAAAACAGGATGCTCGTCGGCCTCCCCGTTTACCACCATGGTGCGGAGTTTATAACAGATGAAGATCCTGCCTCCCCTGCCAATCCTCTTTTGCAGAAAAAAAACAGGGCCCCGCGAGTCCAGTTTTATAAGGAGAGCTAGCATCGGTAACAGCCAGCTGAGCACTCCCGCTATCACCAGGACGGAACAAATGAGGTCCAGCCCTCTTTTCGTCAACAGATACTTTTTTCGCAGGGTTCTCACCATCGTTTTAGAGTTCAGACGCCGTTTCCGGTCATTTATAATTCAAACGCAGTCCTAAATGCACCGGTTGCCCGCCCTTCTCATTTATTTGGAAGCAACCTATCCCCGTTTAAACCCGTTCTTTCAACTATGCCGCTACGCCCAAGCATATTGAAGGTGGTCGCGTATTTCGACCTTTTCAGCTATCCCGTATCTATGGAAGAGATACTTTTTTTTATGGATCGGGAAGCCACCGGACCCGCACTGGAGCCGGAATTAGACGCATTGGTCGCCGAAAGACGGCTGTTCAGGCTAGGGACGTTCTATTCCTTACAAAACGATCCCTCACTCACCGAGCGTAGGTTAAAAGGCAATCAGCATGCGGATGAACTGCTCCTTATCGCCGGCAGGATATCCCGCTTCCTCTACCAATTCCCGTATGTCCGGGGCATCGGCATCTCCGGCTCTTTGTCAAAACACTACGCAGATGAGGACGCAGACATCGATTATTTTGTCATCACTCGTAGCAATCGTCTCTGGATCGCCCGCACCTTCATGCATCTTTTTAAAAAATGGAGCTTTGTAAGAGGCCGTCAACATTGGTATTGCATGAACTACTTCATCGATGAGGACGCGCTGGAAATAGAAGAAAAGAATATATTCACCGCCACCGAACTGATCACCCTCCTGCCCGCCTGCGGCAACGGCGGCCTGGTAAGATTCTTTGACGCCAACAATTGGGTCGCCTCCTTCCTGCCTCATTATAAACACCGCACATCGGCTACACCTCCCAACCCTCCCCCGGGGTTCTGGAAACGTACGCTGGAAAGTTTATTGAATGGACACGCCGGCGACAGACTGGACGACTTTTTCCGCCGACTTACGACCCGTCGCTGGAGTAAGAAGGAGCAGCAGGGAGCCCTGGACGGTAAAGGCTTTCGCATGTCTCTGAAAACAGGCAAACATTACTCCCGCCCCAATCCCGAAATGCTGCAACGGCGGATCCTGGATCACTATATTGATAAACTGAAAAAGTTGGGCCTCAGCCCTTCTTCCGGAAACTGATGATATAATAATCTCCAATGTATTTCCAGGGCCAGCTGTCCTTCCACCTATCTTCCATCCGGCACAGCCGTCCGTACAACTTCGGATATCTTTCTGCAAAATGCTCGATATAGCTTGGCGGCACGATAGTACACAATCCTTCCAGACCTAACAGATCAAACTGGTCCCCTAATTCCTTTATAACATAGCCGGGTGAGAAATACCAGCACTTGAAATAATGCCCTTCCACACGGCTCCTGGCCCCGCGGCCGCTAAACCACCGGCGGGTGGCCGTCCTGAACTTCCCCTTGAATACGAGTAAACTCTCCCATAGACAAAAATCCGGCAATATCGTCAACGTCACCTGCCCTCCGGGCTTTAGCAGCGGAGCAAAGCTGCGAAGCACTTTACCCAGCTCATTCGTACAATTCAGACCCGCAAAATTCGAAAAGATAAGGTCATAAGGTCCTCGCTGCTCCAGGGATGCCAGATCCGTAAAAGAACATAACTCATGGGTGACTCTATCCATTAACCCCGCCTGAACGACCTTTTTCTCCAATATTTCCTGCATGCCGGCAGCAATGTCCGTAGCATGCACATGGTAGCCCTGACGGGCAAAATAGATGGCGTCTTCACCCGTCCCGGCATTCAGCTCCAGTATACGCCCGCCGGACGGCAAAAAACGCTGGACATGGTCCCGCACCCTTTTCCGTTTGTATGCGATGATGGTGTTGCCGGCATCATAAGCATCAAAGACCAGCGCTTGCTGACTAAAAGCCCTTGCCGCAGCCTGTTCGTTCCCGGTCATAGTTTTTATCCTCCGGCTGGGAGTTTCTCCAGCCTGTTCAATTTAAACCACCCCAATATGGACAGTGGAAAATACCACGCTATGGAAGCCGCCTGTCTGATACCCTCGCCCGTAGCAGCCGCAGGACGGGTCACCAGTCTTTTCATCTGCTGCAACGCCAGATGCCAGCGGTAGGTTTGATGTACATACCTATGCAGCTGTTTATAAAAAGAAGGATGATAAGTGTTGCGGAACATGATCTTCAGCTCGTCGCTGTCCGTCCAGTTGGCCTTTTCTTTTAGATCCGCCTTTACCCGCTCATAAAAAGGAGTACCAGGCAAAGGATAAGACACGGAAATACCCAGACTGTCCGGCAATAGCCGGTTGATCATACGGATAGTCTTGCGGATATCTTCCTTCGTCTCGCCGGGATAACCGAACTGGATAAAAAAGGATGGACGTATGCCATACTCCCTGAGAAGATAAGTAGCAGCGTGTATCTGTTCTACTGAAGTGCCCTTGTCCATCGCATCGAGGATCTTCTGGCTGCCGCTTTCAGCACCCATCCAACTGTTGTCGCAACCCGCCCGGGCCAGTGCTGCTACATAGTTCTCCTGCAGCAACAGGTCGGCCCTGGACTGTATCTTGAACTTGAATTGCAACCCCACCCTCTCCACCAGCTCTGCAAATTCATTTACCCAACCCGGCTTCAACCCGAATATATCATCGCAGAACCAGATATGGTCAAAATTATACTGGTCTTTCAGCCACTTTAATTCACGCACGACATGTTGTGGGCTTCGCGCATTATAACGATTGCCATAAATGGGCTTGGCGCACCAGTTGCACTTGAACGGACAGCCACGGGTAGTGCTGACATTGAGAGAGAAATACCCGTGATGTTCCATATGAATAGCCCTGTAGGCCGGGATATCCACAAGGTCCCAGGCAGGCATCGGCAGCGTGTCGAGCTCCTTCATCACCGGCCGGGCCGGCGTCTTTAAGACCATACCATGCTGTAAATAGGCTATCCCACGGATACCGGAGAAATCCTGTTGCCCATCCCGCATGGCATTCACCAGTTCTAACAGACTCTGCTCTCCCTCACCCAATAAGACAAAGTCCGCGCCTTTTTGCAGGTATTCGTCATAATGATCTGTGGAATCCGAACTGGATACGATCACAGTACACCCATATTGCCTGGCCTGCCGTATCATCCGGTAGGCGGCATCCCGCATATTGGTAAGACACATCTTTGTGAGATAATTGAACCCATCGTCATAGACGATAAAAAGATCCGGACGATCCGTTGCCAGCCGCCTGATCACTTCATCCGGGTCTTCCACAAACATGGTATCGAACAGCGATACCCGGTAACCATGCTCCCGCATGAGCGCAGCCGCACCAATGGTAGCCAGCGGCGGATACGGCTGCCCCGTCGCCCATTGCTTGGGGTCAAATCGCATAAAATAGGAATGAGAAAAAAGGATCTTGTCCATACCTTCAGTTTGTTATCCTTATCCAGGGAAGGTCAGCTCTGCCCCTCAGTAATCTGGCAGCAAAAGAGTTGGGATTATGTAGCACTACGTGATGAAAAGACCGCAAGTCCCGGCTGCTATGATGAAAATAATAGTCTGCCATTTCAGGGTAGCCCAGGGACGTATAATAAGCCAGCGTTCTCATCCTTGCCGTCGGGATCTCACTCTGCCGGTAAAACCGCGTATCCATGATATGCATCTCGCCCTCTGGCTTCAGGTACATCAGGCTTCTGTGAACTATCTTCTTCAGGGAGGGGAAGTATTCCATAGTGGCGGCAAAAAGGATAATGTCGAATTGCCGACCGCCCAAACCCGGGCTACGCAAATCGCCATGAATAAAAGCGAGGTTCGGGTCGTCGTTGAAGACCCGGGCAGCCTGCTGCAGTTCCGTGAAATTGATATCCAGCCCCGTCACCTGTGTATCGGGGATCTCCGCTATGTGATGACTCAGCCAGCCATTACCGCAGCCGATCTCCAGCACCTCCAACGGGCGCCGCTTGCCCTTAAGATAACCTATCAGACGCCGGGCTGAACGCCGCCTCATCTGCCACTCCTTATAATGCGTATGACTGTGGGCGATCTGGGGTAATTTCATCACTTCCTCATCGGAATAAAGCCTGTTTTCAAGACTGCGGGTAGTGATATACTTCTTTTCAAATAAAGCATCCAGGGGCCGGCAAGGGCCAGGGACGTGAATATTGGTCAATATTGAGGAGTCGGGTAGGCTCATTTTTGATAATCCTGTCTTTTAAAGGCATCCGATCAGAGTAAACGTGCGTTTTTTATGAAAGGATGCCCCATAGGGGAAAATAAATAAGCCCTCCATGACACCTCTCAATCCGCATCAGATGCAGATCAGCGCCGTCATTCCCACCTGTGATCGAAAAGCAGCCCTGCTGGTCCTGCTGGACAGCCTCAACCGGAGCAGCCATCCCCCATTCGAGGTCATTATCGTAGATTCCGGCAATGAAAAGCTCTCCCCGGAAGAATACAAGCCATTCACCCGTCTTTCCATCCAGCATATCCACTCCGAACGATCGGTCTGTATACAGCGTAACCTGGGCATCCAGAAGGCCGCCGGATCGCATATCTTTCTTTGTGATGACGACATGGAATTGACTGTCAGTTACTTAAAAAAGCTCGCCGATCATATGACAACTCATCCCGAATCCGGTGCCGTTTCCGGGCTCGTTCTGCAAAAGGAAAAAGGCGTCTGGCAAGCCAGTTATCCCATCCGGTCGGGCGCCGAATTGATACGAAAATTCATCTTCCAGCTCGGCATCTGGGGAGAAATAGAATGCCGGGATACCCTTTTGTTGAAAAGGATAAAGGATTATTACAAACGCAAAGGCAACCACATTTCAAAAGCCGGCTGGCCCGTGATCACCGCTTTCTCCGGTGAATATTTTATCAGCCCGGTATATGGCCTGGGCGCATCCCTGATAAAAAAAGATTGGCTTCTGCTCTCTCCCTACGACGAGGTGCTGGACAGGAATGGCATCGGCGATAACTATGGGGTAGCCCTGGGCTTCCCCGTACCCGGTATCCACATCCTGACGGATGCTTTTGTCTATCATCACCAGGAGTCCGCCAATCGCCCCAACCAGGCCCTGCTCTACTTGCGACGCGTGCTGGCGCTGGATTACTTCATACATTCAAAAAAGTCCCTCCGGCATATAAAAAAAAGATGGCTGCTATGGTCCTTGACAGGAAATTTTCTCATGGCATTGCTGGCTCGCAATGGCAGTATGATCCGCAGCACCTTCGCAGGGCTGCGGACAGTGGCGTTTGGGCAAAACCCCTATGCACAGGCAGCAAAAAATGATCGGCGGGTCACTGAACCCATATTATAAAAATGATATTACGTAACAAAACACTTTGGGCAATTTTCCTGGCATATATGCTGGTGTCCGGCGTTACTATGACGCGTCACGAACCATGGGGAGACGAGGTGCACAGCTGGAATATTGCCAAAGGCAGCGGTAGTTATTCCCAGTTGATAGAGAACAGGAGATTCGAAGGACATCCGCCCGTCTGGTATACGATACTCTGGTCTATTTCAAAGTTCACACACAATGTAACCTACATGCAGGCCGCGCAATGGATCATCGCCTGCCTGGCAGCCGGGCTGATCGTTTTTTATTCCCCCTTCCCCACCCTGACAAAAATACTGATCTGCTTTGGTTACTATTTTTTGTTCGAATATGCCATCCTCAGTCGTAACTACGGTATCGCCGTACTGCTTGTCTGTTGTATTTGCCTGCTGATGGGAAGAGAATTCAAATATAAAACCTCCGTGTATTATATCCTGCTTTTCCTTCTGTCCAATGTCCATCTCCTGGCCATGTTGCTGGCCGCCAGCCTGCACCTGTACTTTCTTCTATCCTATACATCAAAAAAGAAATTGCTCATCCATACCCTGGCAGGTGGAATGGCCCTGCTGCCCGCCGTCATTTTTATCTTCCCCCCTTCCGACAGCACTATTAATATGGGATACTGGCTTCATAAGTGGAATATCCACCAACTGACAGCCACCGTCGAAGGCCCTTTGCGAGCCTTTTTGCCCATACAGGCCTGGTGGAACCCACATTTTTGGAATACCGAGTTCCTCATAGAGGCAAAAAGTGAACACAGTATCCTGAAGGTCGTCAATCTCCTTTGCATGATGAGCCTCATCGCTCTGGCTTTCTTCATTCTCCGCAAAAGCAGGAAAAGCCTGATCCTTTTCGGCGCCAATCTGCTGCTCAATCTCATCCTCTCCGCTTCCGTCTTCTCACTGACCTCGGCCCGCTATGCCGGGTTTATCTTCATAGGCTTTTTTGCAGCCTGCTGGCTTCACTACTATGAACAGCCCATATCCGGCGCCTCTAAAAAGCTGCTTAATTCCTTGCTGGCCATACAGCTGGCAGCCGGCGCTTTCGCTGTCATCAGTGACATCCGTCTTCCTTTCTCAAATCTCTACAGGATTGACGAGCTGGTCCGTGAAGTACCTGCAGGCGAACCCCTGGTCACAGACTACTGGACCATGAATGGTTATGTTGCTTATCTCGACAGGCCTGCTTATTGCGTCGATATGGATAAAAAGATATCCTTCGTGACATGGGGACCCGATATGGCCGCCATACAAGATAATCCCCGCCGTTACACCGTCGGGCTGCAACACTATTTCCATGATAAGAACCTCAATGAAGTGTATCTGGTCACGTTGGGTTCACCACAAGTATTGGACAAAGTAGATACTGCATTTTCCAGATCTTTTCACTTACATCTGATCGACAGCCGGGAAGGGGCCATCGAAAAAGGCAGCGATCTCTACCTTTATAAGATAACAAAATGAGTATGAACATCCCTGCAAGACCATGGACCCAACGACAACTGCCCCGGCGCATACTGGCCATCCGGCTGCAAGCCATGGGTGATGTCGTCGTCACACTGCCATACCTGCAGGGACTACGGGAGAGCCTGCCGCCATCCGTGGAGCTCGACTTCCTGACAAGAGAAGAGACGGAAGGCGTTCCCAGGCAGATACATCTCTTCAACAACGTCTATGCCCTCGGAGGCGGCCGGGATAAAAAAAAGATCCTGCTGTACACCCTGCTAATGCTGCCCCGTCTGCTACTGAGACGGTATGATGTCATCATCGATATGCAGCATAACATCTACAGCGACATCGTAAGAAAAACAGTGCGGCCAAAAGCTTGGGCGCTTTTTGACAGGTACTCACCCATATCTGGAGCCGAGCGTTACAGACAGACTGTCTCGGCAGTAGGCCTCGGAGAAAACGAGGCCAGTTACAACCTCCGGCTGAAAGATGCCTCAAAAGGGCTGCAGCTCCTGCGAGATAAAGGATGGAATGGACAAGACGAACTTGTGGTGCTGAATCCCGCTGGCGCTTTCACCACCCGTAATTGGGCCATCGATAACTATACCGCCTTTGCCCGGCTATGGCTCGAACAACGGCCCCGGACAAAATTCCTCGTGTTGGGCGTCCCTTTTATCGCTGCCAAGGCGGCGGCGCTGCAACAACAATTGGGTCCCCACCTGCTGAATCTGACAGGGCAGACCACCACAGAAGAAGCCTTTTCCATATTACAGCACGCCCGGCTGATGCTTTCAGAAGATTCGGGCCTGATGCATATGGCGTGGATATCCGGCATCCCTACCCTGGCAATGTTCGGCAGCACACGCAGTGATTGGTCCAGGCCGCTGGGAGATCATACATTCCTGCTGGCTTCCTCCGATCTGCCTTGCGGCGACTGCATGCTGGCCTCCTGTCCGCACGGGGACGTACATTGCCTGACCAGGCACACACCCGAAAAGATGCTCGCCCACGCCCTCTCCCTTATTGAAAAAACAACCGCCCTGTCATGAGCTTTGCACTAAATCATATTAAAAGCATGCTGGGTCTGAACGAAAAACTATTCAGGGACGCCCGGGGCGCACGAATAGTCGTCTATCATGGTATTTGCCAAAGCAATCCTACGCTGATCAATTCCCTGTTCGTGACAACCGCAACATTCCAAAGGCACCTGCAATTCTACAGCAGGTATTTTAACATCGTTTCCCTGGACGATTATTTCGCAGGACGGCTCAGTAACGACAGGTTCAACATCTGCATCACCTTTGATGATGGCTTTGCCAATAATTACCGACACGCTCTTCCATTGATCGAAAAATACCAGATCCCTGCCGCTTTTTTTATTACGGCAATAAGACAGGCCGGCTACGACATATTATGGAATGACCACCTCGCCCTTTTACAGAAATTCGGCCCTTCACAGCTTTCTTTTGAAAATAACTCATACCGCAGAGATAGACATCACCGATACTTATCATCCGCCGGCGACATTCTGCTTCGCCAATACCTCCTGAAAGACAGGTTCCCCAAAAAGGCCGAATTTATGCGGCAAACATCCCAATTGGCCCGGATCGCCAGGGCCACTGCAGGGGAGGACTATTGGTTACAGATGACCGAAGAGGAGATAGCCTGGCTGGCATCTTCACCCTATGCCACCATTGGCTGTCATGGCTATTATCACAATGATCTGTCTATGCTGGCGCTTGCCGATGCCACGGCCGAAATGGTACACAGCCGGCAATACCTGGAAAAGATCACAGGACGCAAAGTACAGGCCATTGCCTTCCCTTATGGGGCCTATACCCGGGAGGTAGTCGCTGCCGCCGATGAAACGGCAGGCTTCCGACAGCTGCTGGCAGTGGATTTCCTCTACCCCGAAGACAAAGACCATCCCCTGATACGGGAAAGGATGACCGTCAATCCCTATATTTCCATTTATAACCAAATGACCGCCATCGTCCGTGGACACTACAACTTTTGATACAACCCAACAGGAGATGAAGATCGTACAGCTGGATGCAGGACGGTTAAAAGACCTGGAGCTCCTTCACACCGCCGTATACGGCAGGACACCGGAAAAAAATCTTTATCAAAAAAAGTATGACACAGCCTACACGGGGCAATCCTGGCTGGGCTTTATCGCCTACGCCGCAGATGGTACGCCTGCCGCCTATTACGGCGTGCTCCCTTGCTATTTTTCGATGGAAGGACAATTACTGCTCGTCGCCCAGTCCGCGGATACGATGACCCATCCTCTCCACCGTAAAAAAGGGTTGTTCGTCATCCTGGCGCAACGGACCTACGAGCTTTGCCAACGCAGCGGTATACAGCTGGTGTTCGGCTTTCCTAACCAGAACTCTTATCCTGCTTTCATCCACAGATTAGGATGGGTATCTCCGGAGTATATGCACTTGTTTGTCTTACCGGTGTCTTCCCTGCCCTTGTACAACCTATCCCGGAAATTACGCTGGACCCGGTGGCTTTACCATCGTTATGCGCGGCTGGTATTAAAAAAACATCTGTTGCCGGGGGACGGTCTTCCCAATGGTTTGCTAAAAGAAGGTTTTGCCGGAGTGCTCAGGGACGAAAAATATTTACACTACAGAACCTATCATCCCAGCCTGGTCATCTCTGCGGGAGAAGCAAAAGCCTGGATCAGGACGGGCGCAAGTCTTTTTGTGGGTGACATGGACGTAAATGAACCTCAATTTGACGACGCGATCCGGGCGCTGAAAAAGACGGCGCAAAAACTGGGCATCCCCAACATCTCCTTCCAGGTAAGCCCGGGTACGCATTTACATCGCCTGCTCGCCCAACGCTTTGAACCGGCGCCATCTTTTCCCGTTATAATAAAAGACCTGGGAGCAGGCTTATCGCCCGGACAGGTGAAGTTCACATTTGCCGATATCGACATCTTTTGATCCTGTGCAGGTACTGAAGGAAATGTATAAGATAGGAGTGATCATCCCCTTCATTTATTTTTTCCTCTTTTTCTATTTCTCCCCACAGCAGCATATGGCTGCCCATATTGAATGTCCCACTTATCCTCACCTCTTTATATCCTTGCACCCATGCAGGATAGTAAAATCCAAAATGCTTCGTACATTTCACTTCAAAAGGCAGCTCATGCAGCTCAGGAGGGCGGCTGCTATGATGTTTACCCAGCTTATAAATGGCATCCTCATACGCAGCAGGCACTTCTGACACGACTATTTTACCCGTAGCTATTATCCGTTCCAATGTCCTGTTGGTATGACGAAGCCCAAACACATACTTACGCTGCAAAGGTACTTCTCCCAGCAGATCCATGGGAAAAAGGTTATATTCATCGCCTTCCCGGAAAGAAACCAAACGCACCCTTCTGGGATAGCTATAGGCCGCTACAAAACCCTTAAATCGTCTGTAGGACATCTTATCCCTGCTATAGTACCGGCGATACAGTACCCATCTGCGTATTGGGTCCAATTGCATCAGCCGGCAGCGTCTGACCTGCAGCAGCAACAAGACGCCTCCACCATCCTCTACCCTGTGAAGCAGATCGAGCGTGATCACGGCCGCATCGCCAAAACACAGCCGGTATGACGCCTCCCCCGGCACCTCCGGTCCGAGCCATACCCCAAAGACCAGGGGCTTGATACACAGCAGCCAGTGGCTAAGGGACACATCGATCTTCTTCTCTCCGGATTCAAGCCAGACAAGTTCTTCCGCTTCACCGGTGAAACGGACCCTGGAATACTCGCTAAACATCGTATCCCCCATTAATATCTTTCTAATCAGTCGTTTCATTTCGAATGAGGTGTATTAAAGTAAAATCTTGTCTGATCAGCAATTCCGTCCCGCCGTGCCGGAACCAGGGTGCGGCAGCTTTCGTAATTTCTTTTTCCGTATGGACAAAGACCATTTGCCGGTGGCCTTTATAAGGGATATACATCCGGAATGTATTGCGAAAGAGCAGACTCACGATAGCATTCCGGCGATGCCATTTCAGCCTTTTTGCAAAAGGAAGGTGCAGCACCAACAGAAGGAAATACCCGCCCGGCCGGATCACGCCTGCAAGACATTCAAACAGCTTTTTTATATCAGGTATATAATTCAAAGGGCCAAAGTCGGAAAGGATGCCATCCACCTGTCCTGCAAGAGGAGGCATCTGCTCCCATGTAGAGAAATCATTCCTCTCTCCTTCTAAAAAATTTATTCTGCCGCTTTTTAATATCATTTTCTCATACTCGATCGCCTGATTACGCATACCCACCGAAGGCTCGCAAAATACCACTTCATAACCCGCATCCGTCAACCACCCAAGGTCCAACCCCGTCCCCCCGCCAAAATCCAATATTTTCCCGCACGGCACCAGGCTGCAGAACTTTTCCTTCACTCGCTGCCTGATCAGTTGATTCGGCCGGTGGCTGTCCATGACTGAGTTATAATCTGCCGCCGCTTCATCATGATAGGAGATATTTTTCTTTATAATATGGACGTCGTTCCTGGACATATGACATTATTTGGCAAATAATTTCATGACAGACTTCACCGTATTACTCATCGTATATGGTAGCACGGGAGTATAATTGGTGTTCGGGTTTCTGAGAATATTTCCCGCCTTTTCAATCATCTCCTCCATGCTGCCCACGATATGCCAATGAGGGATATCCTGCTCCATGGGTCGGCAAAAGCTGATGACATGAGCGCCGGCATACAGGGCTTCCAGACATACCACCCCAAATCCTTCATAATTTGAGGTGTGCAGCAATACTTTTGCCCGCTGCATAAGCCCAAGCACTTCTTCATGCGGCATCAGGCCCGGTAAGGCCACATGCTCCCGCAATCCCTTTCGCTCTATCAATGCTTCCAACTCCTCCCTGGCCTCCCCTTCTCCGCAAATGATGGCCCGGATCTCCGGGAAGGGCCCCCGCAAAGCCTCTATTATTCCGACAAAAACATCGTATTGTTTCAGCCAGGATAATGATCCTACACCCAGCACATGGATATCTCTTTCCCGGGAAGCCAGCACAGGATATAAACCCGGGTCGATGGCATTTGGTATCATATGCTGCGGACGGATACCATGATTGCGTTGGAATTCCCGTACCAGGAAGTCCGACATCGCTATCAGCTCCTGCGGGCGGGGGCGGATCAGTTTTACCAGCTTGTTCTTTTCCCTTGCATCCTGACCGCAAAGCCAGCAGTAATGAGGGAGCCCATATCTCTTGCCGAAATAATGCCCGATCAATGCACATTCCCCGCACCAGAAGCTAAAAAGTCCGATCAGGTCGTTGTCTTTGTGAAGAGTCCTCAATTTCTTCCAGACACCCCTCCAGAAAAAGATCCGCTTCAGTTTATGGTTGCCGCCTTTTGCCCCATTGAAACTGGATACCTGCAACCCACGCCAGTCATAATTTCCAACCCTTTCCGGATAATAAAAGGACAATATGACTATCTGCAGGGACGGGAATTGTTCCCTGAATGTCCTTGCAAACAGTTGTTGAGTGGTCACCCAGCTTGTCTCCATCTCACTGGCCGGGAATGCAGGTGTCAACATCACCAATGTCTTGGATTTGTTCTTCATGCAGGGAGAGGGTTTTATTACAAAAAGAAAGACTTTTTCTATTGTGCGTGATCAGGATAATCATCTTCCCAGCCTGAGCCAGCTGCCGGAAGTGACGAAGCAGTGAGGATTCCGACTCCTCATCCAGTTCATTGAACGGCTCGTCCAGAATGATGAGGTCTGCTTCCTTATACAACGCTCTGGCAAGGGCGATGCGCTGCCGCTGTCCTCCGCTGATGTTACGGCCGTTCTCCGTAATCACCTTATCCAGTTTCTCAGGGAAAGTTTCGATCACACCAGTTAATCCTGCCGCATCCACCGCATTCCTCAGCCTCTCCTCATCACGGGCCTTCCCATTCAATGTGATATTATGCAGGATGGAATCGTGTATAAGAAAAGATTGTTGTTTGACATAGGCTATCCGGCTCCAATAATCCTGTCTCATACCGTCATCCCCATTGATGACCACCTTCCCCTTATCAGGCGACAAAAAACCCAACAGCACATTCATTATAGTCGTCTTCCCCTTCCCTGACGGCCCTTCTATTCCGAGAAAATCGCCCGGCTCCATACGAAGGTCCAGCCCCCGTAGCACAGGATGCCCGTTGTAAGAAAAATAAATCCCTTTCATCTGTACGCTCCTGATCTTCTCCAGAGATCTATCCCTCTTTATAAGCTCCGTCTGTCCTGTCCTCAACTTCCGTAAAGTAAAGGCGTAAGTATTGATCTGACCGCTGAGATTCAATATTTTTACGATACCCGGTATGATCTTATAAGCAGCCGCCATAAAGACCCCGATGGTGATGACAGCCGAATCACCGGCCGTCCCGGACCATTGATGGATCATGATCAGGATGACAACTCCCAGCAGGGCAAAAATTTCAATAAGACGGACCGGCGCCCCCTGGAGGATCATCTGGCCCGAAAGGAGGCTGTTGTATTCTCGTTGATAGTGGATGAATTTGTTCAGGAATATCTCATTTTTGTCATAGATATTGCTTTCTACATATCCTGCCAGGGCCTCCTGAAGATGTTGTAAGGACTTCGAGCTGCTGCGCTGTGCGTTCTGACGGATGCTATGTAGCCTGCCTTTCAAAAACCAGGAAAGGACAATGACAGGAGGAAGAAGGATCACCAATAATAAAAAGAACAATTTTGCATTAAAAAGGACGATCCCGGCAATGGCCAGTAGGATGAGCGTCGCTTGCGTGATCATTTGGAGGACCCCGCCCAGCACATGTTGACAAAACTCCAGTGGCTCATAGCTGATCTCCCGGATATACACTGAGGAATCAGTATTGATATAATCGGCGTATCCGCCTTCCAGGTAGCTGGTCAGTTTGTCCCGTGAAATACGGGAAGCCACGCGAAAGAGCTGCCGGCATTGCGCACGGTAGACCAGGAAGCCAGCCAGGTTCTTACAGCTGAACAGGAGAAAAAAAGTGACGACCAGCAGCACTGAATAGTGGCCGGCGTGCTGAATGATCACCAGCAGCAAGGCCAGAAAAGCGATGTCCGCAATGCTGACGATGATATCACACAACAGCAGCCATCCCGCGGTCGTCTTCTCCTCGCGGGTAAGTATTCTCATTATTTGTGCAGGTAGACGCTTCATGTGATCTATATTTTTCTCGGGATTATCCTGTGCAGCCATTTTATCCATCCCTGCGGCAGAAAGCTCACCCAGAGTAAAATGTAATTATCCAGACGGAAAGGGTTGGCATGGATAGCCTTTGCCACATGCCAGCGGGCCTTGGCCGGCCGGTAGTTATTCGCCAGCAGCTTCTTCCCGCAAAGGGCATGATAAGCCCCATCCTTTGTCTTTTTGTTATCCTGTTGCTGGATGATCCTCCATAGTTCGTCCCCTTCTTCCCTGGTGATAACCCCTCGCTGAAGGATAGCATATTTTAGCCGGCGGAACCGGCGACCCCGCCATTTCTCATCGATGGTGACGGAGGATGGATTGATCCTCACTTTGAGCAACGGTTCCGGCAAATTGCAGCACTTCCCCGTCTTTAGCAGCCGTACCCAAAGTAAATAGTCCTCGAAATTATGGGCGTAACGGGAATATCCGCCCATCCGCAGGATCGCCTCCTTCCTGTACATAACAGCGGAATGGATAAAGGGGCAGCAATGGTATAAATTGCCGATGATCTCCCGGTGCGTATGCCCGGCACATTGGAAATTAAAAAGATGCTCTCCGTTCTCGGAAATATATTCCGCATCGCTGCCTACCACCAGGTAGGCGGGATGTCCATCGAGGAATATCACCTGCCTTTCCAATCTGTCGGGCAGACAAATGTCGTCGGCGTCAAACCGGGCGATATAGATCCCCCTGGCCATCTGTAGTCCTGCATTCAATGCGACGGATATCCCTTCTTTCTCTTTACACAGCAGCCGGATACGCTCGTCCCTGAACCCACGGACCACGTCCACCGTATCGTCGGTACTGCCATCGTCCACGATCAACAGCTCAAAATCCGCATAGGTTTGTTCCAGCACCGATCGGATCGCCTCCGCGATATACTTTCCCGCATTACAGGCCGGCATCAATATAGTTACTTTAGGGTGCATGTTCTTTTTCCAGCAACATGATTAATTCGAATAAAATGACCACGGACAGTTGTTCAAACCAATACTCCGTAAAGAATGCCCCCAACATCATAAGCAGCAGGGGCAAACCATAGTTTCGCTCAGCGCCCTTCCCAGCCCGTAACCGGAAGACCCTCCCAAAAAAAGCCAGGTAAAAAATAAAAAAAAGGGCTAAGCCGATAAGCCCATACTCCGACAGCAACTGTCCATACACAGAATCCGGCTTATTGATCACGCTATGCTGCCCTTCGTCACGGGTATGATAATACAGGTATAGGAACAGGTAGTTATCCCTGAAAAATGGATGTATATACGCTTGTTTCTCGGGATAAGCTCCCTGGACCCCAAGACCTGTGGTCCGCAGGGCCAGTTGGGAAGAAAAATTCCCCATACCTGTTCCCAGCAGCAGCCTGGCCGGATGTTTTTGGAAAAAACGCCGTAGTTCCTCCCAGGCGATACGTCTTCCTGAAAGATCCCATCCTTTGTATTGCCGTTTGATGCTGTCTACCTTATCCGGAGGATATGTTTGATCCATGAAGTGCTGCAGCTTTGTCTCTTTGGCTGCCACAGGCTTGCTTTCCACGAACTGATCCCATCTGGCATGCAGGATAGGTACGGGCTCTACATAGGCATTCTTTCCGGCGAGCCTCCCCAGGAGGTTACGGGAATACTGTTGGTTAGACGGAGATACCTTCGCCGAAAATATGACACCCCCGATAAAGAAAATAAGGATCATACTTTTCTGCAATCGGTCGGAATAAAAGAAAAAACAAAACGTCAGTACAATGAGCAACAGGTAATTCACCGTATTGCTGGTGGCCAGCAAGGTCGTCGCAAAGCACAACAGGGAGAGGTCCCTCCGGCCCCTGTACAGGAAATACAACACCGCAAAAGCGCTGATCAGGGCGGCCGTCACACTGCTGTCCAGGCCGATGCCGCTGATCATGTCCCCCGTGCTGATAAAATACTTCCGATGATGCCCTTCATAATTATAGGGATTGAGGGCGCCCGCTTCCAGACAAATACGTATCAGCGACAGCAGCATAATGCCCGCGTTCAGCAAAAAGAATAATGACACGGTTGTATGGATCTTTTCCCTGTCGCTCCCTTGTACAAAAGAAAATACTTGCCAGGCAGCCGTCATCGCCAGCAGCCAGTAGACACATCCCAGACCAAATGCGCATAAGGAGGGGATAGACAATGTGGGAAGGGACAGTAAAAAATTGATCAGCGCCAGCAGGATCATGGCGATATAGAAACCCCACCACAAAGGTATCCGCCCCCTGGGCGCCACCGGCCGGCCATGCAGTAAGATCGCCAGCAGGATGGCGGCGATCTTTATGTATAACTTTACGTTGAGAAAAAGTACGAGAAAGATCAGCAGCGGCCAGTCCAGCCGTTGAAAATAGTTCCGAAGGGCTTCTCTATATGGAAATGCATACCTGTTCATGTCAATTTAGTTTGTACCCCATCATGATCATTTCTTTTGCCTTCAATAAACCCGTAAGCCATCCCAATAGACAATAGAGGGCGCTGGCTATAAGGAGTCTCAGCAGCAGCGAGTCCGTCAGACTGACGGCTGTAAGTCCGCTGCATGCCGCTACCGACATGGCCAGCAGGAGATGGCGTCCCCATTCCTTTTTGCCTTTGAGAGACGCATTCCGTGCGTACAGTACGTACTGCACGATCATGGCTGCCAGATAGGCCAGCGCTGCCCCCTGACCCGCATAGACAGGTATCAGCAGCACATCTCCCGCCAATACCACAGCTCCTGTCATAGCCGTGATGGAAAGGATATGCGACAGCCTGTTGCGGGCAAATGCATGACTCCAGTATAAATTGACGAGATATTGAAAAGGGATACAGCAGGCAAGGATGAGAAAAGTAATGGCGTTGACCTGTCCGTATTTATTTTCCGTAAAAGCGTCCACCACCGGCGACCACATGATCACCAGCCATAGGACGGGCAGCGTTGCAAAAACCATTTCCATACGCACCAACGCATGCAGGGATCCTTCGTCCGGGTCACTACCCCTGGCAAATCTGTTCAGGAGGAATGGCGCCAGCACCAGCAAAGGCAGGGGTGCAAATTCAAAAGCCCGGTAGGTAAAAGTATACTCCGCCGTATGAGCCGGGGTCGATAGAAAACCCAGCAATATCCAGTCTATGCGGGCGATGCCGGCATTCAGAAATACCACTCCTACTTGCGGAAGGGAGGATCGCAACAGGCTGGTGTAGGCAGCAAGCGCATGGGGAATGCCCAGCCGTACTTTCAGCCGTCCGCAGACGATCCATGCACCCAACGCCAATTCCAATAAGGAGCTTATCGTAAATAAGATCACCACCGTCTGAACATTCAATACAAAATAAACAGCACATATATAGAGCCCGGTAGCCCGTACCAGGTTGGAAATGGATGCCAGCAGGGCCAGCCATCCAAAGGCAGACCGGCCCGTCAGCAACTGCCGGAAAGGAAGGGCCCAAAAGGTTAATATCTGGCTGATGGAAAGCATCCATAACAGGTAATATTGTCTGTTCAATCCGGGATAGAGATAACAGAAAAGGGACAATACGCCAAAAAAGATAAGTCCCGCAAAGAAATTATGGGCGGCAAATAACGTCAGCATACCAGACGGATTATCCCCGGCAGCGACATTGCGTACCACTATCTGCTCCAGCCTCAGGCTGAGGAGCGTCGTGATAAGGGTCAGCACGGCCAGCGCCCAGCTCAGTTCTCCAAATGAAGGTTTATCCAATTCACGGGAAATGAGTAAGAAGATGAATACCCCCAGACACTGGTTGCCCAGCACCTGTAGGGTATTCGCCGATATGTGTTTTATCAATTTATTTTTGTCCTTTCCCATGCTTCTTCAAATTGAAGTTGCGGGAGATATTAAACCCAAAGTAAATATCCCCCTTACCCCATGTGCCATCGGTCTGAGTAAGATATTGGGTTTCCAGCATGCTCTGGGAATTGGTAAACACAAGTTGGAATACGTGTCCTCCCGTCTCGATATCCCAGCCCAGGGAAAAAGAGTTATGTACAGGCGTTGATACCATTTGATTGGAGGGTAGCCAATCATATTCCGCATTGATGCTCATCCGGTTGGTGATCTTGACACGGCCGCCCATGCCCAGGGCGAACATATCGTTCTTGTCATTCACCGTAGGCACGAGGTTATAGTGGAGGTACGTGGGTGTCACCTGCAGGGAAAGTATCCGGCTGAACTTTCGGGCTATGAGCATTTGGGCCGAATACGCCGTCCGTAAGTTGGTGGTCAGATAATTTTTCCCCGGTATGTTCTGCGTATAGTTCGTGATCGTACCCAACAGGCTTACCGTCACAGGCATCTGCATACCTTCCGTCTGCCGCAGCAGCTTGTATTTGACAAATCCGTCAAAGGTCTTCAGATAAGAGCTGCGGCCGACGCCGACATTCAGCCTGTCAGTAATGCCGTAATCAAGTCCCAGGCGAAGGGTGGCATTGTCCAGTCCAAACAAGTTGTAGCTGCCGCTGTTGAGTTTGCCAAATCGGTGTTGGATGACAAAGGACAATGCCCCTGCGGCAGTAGATTCCACTGTCTGCATATTGATGACATGGGTGGCTTTAAAAGTACTGCTGACATAGCTTTTTCCGGTATGCGCCCGCATAGAATCGTTCAACATGTTGAGAAGGGTGCTGTCCTGTGCATGGGAACCGGAAAAAAACATCACAGCAGCCAGTATAAAAACGATTTTCTTCATAATGATTTATTTATTGGTACCACAATCTATTCGGACATCGACACGCATCTCCTGTGCGATCTTTTCCCGCACGAGGGAAGGGATCTTGATGTTAAAATCCTCCGGCTTCAGCTTGAACTCAGCCTGACCAAGGATTCTCCCGCCCTTCACTTCAAGGGTAGCAGGCGTTTCTATAGGATGGGTGACATTGTGCAGGGAAATATTTCCTTTCACCGTCACTTTATATACTCCGTCTTTGTCCGGGGGCAGATCGCCCGTGAACGATCCGGAAAAGGAAGCTTTAGGATATTTATCACTCTCCACATAATTCTCGTTGAAATGGTCCTGCATCAGCTGTTTGGTAAACATAAACCCTCTCAACAGCAGGCTGAAGGCAAGCGTCTTTTTGCCGGGATCAATGGCCGCAAAGACCTGGTTATTCTCAGCCCTGATATCTTCCAGGGGCATCTTGGAATAAAAGCCTACAAAACCGCTGCGGGTGAGATAGACCTGGCTATGGACACCGGAATGTACGATGATCAGCAGCACGGCCGCTGTAACGAATTTCTTTAACTGTATCATTGTCGGGATCAGATTAAAATGATTAATTATTGATGGCGCCCTGATGTACCCATGCCGCGATCGTATTCATCTCACAGGCCGGCAGCGGCGGCTTCCCATAAGGCATTCCGATATAGCCCGGTTTATGCGTCACATTTCCCTCCAGGTAGCCATTGTCGGCATATACCTTCAGATTGACAAAGGTGCTCAGGTTGATCCCCCCGCTCCCGGCATTGCTGCCGCTGCCATGACAGGGATAACAGTTCTCTTGCAGGATAGGGACGACCTGGTTCTGATAACTGACATGTACAGTATCACATGGGACGGGAGGAGCCAGTTTATCCTCGCTTTTTTTGGAGCACCCCATAAAAAATGCCATCAATGCGCTTGCTGATAGGATCATTATTAAGGGCAAGATTCTTCTCATATCTATCTTTTTTTATTTTACGACTATACAGTCGGATAAGTTTACATCCATAAGAAAGCCGGTACAACGGCCTTTGACAGTAACATTGTCACCAGGCTTGGGATGAGGTTCCGGTATCTTTTCTCCGGGGAATAGCTGACAATTGATGCCGCCGCCTGTATTACCGCCGCCGGTGGAGATGATCCATATCTCCGACTGACCGCTATGTTGTACCTCGGACAGTTTACCACTGACCTGCAGCACCTTTCCCAGGTACTTTCCGTCGCAGTCTTTCTCATCATTGGAATATTGCGTATAGAGGGCATCCGCGTCGATAGTGATGCTGGCTGCTTCCCCTGCGGCGCTTTCATGCGGCCGTTGATACTCGTAATATCCCCAGCCCGCCAGGACGAGGAGAAGCAAAAGGATACCCCACCAAAAAAATTTCCTTTTTTTCAGCATACGTACAGTTAAAACGTTAAATGATCGATCGTTACCAGATCCGGCGCGTAATGCCTATGTTCAGGCCTGCGCTCATAATGGATAGGCTGCCCGTGCCGACGCCGGTCAACGGTACTCTTACGAATGGTTCGAGTCTGAGATTACCTATCTTACCCAGCCGCTGTTCAAATCCGACACTAAAGTCTAATATAGAGAACCAATATTTATAGGGTGTGGTATACGACCACGTCTTCTTCCAGTTAGGGTCCCAGGCAGTGCTGCCTGTAAAGGTGTACGTCTCCCCGGTCATCAGATAATTCGAAAAACCTACGGTGGCAAACCATTTTATCTTATCCCCTCTGGAGAAATTATATCTTACGTTCAGAGGTATTTCCCACATATTGCAAAAACCATCCGCGGTTTTTATATTGTAATTGTTAAGCTGTGGCACCTTCTCCTTGGAAAAATATTCGCCATCCGTATAGTATTTCTTCCGGTCATAATACAAGCCTGTCTCGATAGACCAACGGCTGTTAAAGCTGTAACCCAGCAGCAATCCAAAATTGTAACCTACGCTTTTTACAGATTGCATTTTGATCGTGCTAAGATCAGGGGACCCAAGAATACCTACGTAAAAAGACGGCTTTGGTTTTTGCAGTTTGGTTTTATCTTTCTGCGCGGTCTTTTGCTGTGTTGTTGCCGCCGCACCAGCCTTCACAGGTATATTGACATTCACAGTCCCTTTGGTTGTGGCCAGTGACACCTTTCTGTCCACTTGCCGGGCTGCTGCGACAGTCGCCACCCCGTCTACATTATCCGTTGCCACGCCTGTATTATTCTGGGTCTTTGCCGCCCGTCCGATCTTGTCCGCTTGTTCGATGTTGTCCGCTTGTCCGCTCTTGTCAGCCCGCCCGATGTTGTCCGGTTGTCCGTTCCTGTCATGCTGTTTTCTTTCTCTTCCGGCTGTCACCCTCGCTTCTCTCCCTGCGGTATACCGGCTTTCTCCATTTCCGGCGACCTTATCTCCTCCTGTTGTCGTATGCGCTGCGCTTCCAATGCTCTTTCCAGCATCACTGGTCTTCCCTCCATCCCCTATTTTATCATCGCCTGCCTCCGTACTCTTTCCAGCATCTTCCGTTTGTCCCGCCTCCGTGCTTTCTCCTCCTGGCTTCTCGTCCCCGGTCATTGCCTTGGGAGCCGAAGTCTGTTTTCCCCCGGCAGTCTCCGTCAAATGCGCCCGGCCCGATGTCGTATGCCAGGCAAAGTAGGCCCCCCCGCCCAGCGGCAGTAAGAGGAAGAGCCAGAAAAACCTGCGTCGCTTCCGCCTTTCCTCCATAACTACAGGAGGCAGGATTAGGGAAGGGTCTTTCTCCAGGTCGGCCACCAACTTTGCGAAGTCGGCACTATCCGTCCTCAGCGGGTACTTTTCAGCAGCCCGCCTCAAAAGATCGTCCAGGTTATTGTCATTTACGTTTGACATAATATTGTTTCCGTATTCTCCGCGGTCAGCGCCTTTTGTAAATGGGCGCGGGCCTTGGAGAGGTTAGATTTAGAGGTTCCCGTAGTGATACCCAGCATCTTGGCTATTTCCGGATGCGAGTACCCTTCGATGACATGTAGGTTGAACACCATCCGGTATGCCGGCGGCAACTCCTTGATCATGATCATCAACTCTTTGTACAACAAAGAGTTATCAGACGATTGTCCTTCGTCCTTATGCTCCCATACATGTTCGGGGATAGGATAGGAAGGATGATTGTTCATTTCCCTGCGCATATAGTCAATGGCAGCGTTGATGACCACCCTTCGTATCCATCCGATCAGCAGCATTTCCAACTTATCTATATCCCTTACCTCAAAACGGCTGAAGTTCCTGAACATCTTCAAAAAAGCGTCATGGGTCACTTCCACCGCCTGCTCATAAGTATTTACATAGCGGAATGCTATCTTCAGGCAAAGCCCATAATACTGGTCGTACAGCATTTGCTGGCTCTGGCGATCCTGGTTTGCGCATCCACTGATAATATGAAGCAATTTTTCCAAAATCTCTCTGACTTGCCTGAATTAGAATGAATAATGTTCTAGTCTAAACGCCTCCTTTTATTGGGGGGTTGCCTCTCCGGTCTTGTCTTCCAACAAAAAACGGACAGTCACAAGCAATTGTCCATTATGTCGCATGGTATGTTCCGCGGCATGGAATAAGAGTCCCAGGACGGTAGAGTGTATCTTTTTCCGCCCTACTTGTCGTACTTGGGTTAATTCGGATTCGGGTGTGCCCTCCAGTTGACGAATAGCCAGGTCCACCTGCCGGCTGAATTGTTGTAGAAGTCCCGCCAGGTTGATCTCCGGGTTTCGGTAGCCTTCGGCATTGAGCGCCAATAATTGATATTCAGTGAGGGAATGTCCTTTTGCGTAAGTAAAAAGCCTGTCCAGCACACCAGTCAGGTGCTGCAGGTGAAAACCCGGGGAGGCTACTCCCACAGGTTGTTCCCAAAGCAGGTCCTCCGGGAAGCCTTTCATAAGAGCCATCACTTCTTCACGCGCCTGTAGCAGAGCATGCGCCACGGGCTGCAGCAGAGGGGGAACGTCGGACAGGGGGCCCCGCAGCCATACTTCGGGAAGTGTCGGTGTAGTCATAAAACCCTATAAAACACCTGACAAGATACCACTTTTATCGGTGATATTGGAGATCAAAATATCCCTAAAAACATCCGGAGATCAGCATATTTCCAGGTCGGAAAGGATGTCTTTCCTGGACGCTTCGCTGGCTACGATCGTCACAGTCGACGGTAAGGCATTCTTGTATTGTTCGCCGATGGCAATATTCATTCCCGGGAGATAAACGAATTTGTTGTCAAAGGATAGTATCCTTTCGATGCTGACAATATACCCCCTGTGCACACGGCAAAAAAGATCAGGCGGCAAAATACTCTCCCATTGTTTAAGCGTGATGAGCACCATGGCGCTCCGGTCTGTCATTACGAGGCGCGTATAATTCTTGCGGGCCTCGATATAGAGGATGTTGTGAAGATCAACTTTCACGTTTCTGCCGTCCTGACGAATAAAGAAAAATGATTGCACGAGCTGTTTTTTTTCAAGTGATGATAAAGTATTGACCTTTGAGGGCATTAAGGTCGCGACAGATGCAGACAGGTAATTAACAGGGCTCAGCGGCAACTGACTCCAGCAGGAATACATAATTATTCCTTTTATCAGCAAATAGTTTTGATGGATAGTCAGGCCTCAATAATGCAATTTTAACTACCAAAGTAAATAATATTACTTAGTTAAAAAAAAATTATCCCTCCGTGTACTCACCTTCCTGCACATACCTGCAAAAACCCTCAGCGCTAAAAACAATCAAGGGCTTTGTAGAAACAAAACCCTTTGTGGACCTAAGTCACATGAGAAAACACTACACTTAATATAACTAAAAACAAACTCTTGTGGTCGTCACTATTGGAATGGTGCCCCAAATTATACGTTTCCTTTTCAGGGTTGAAAAAAACTACATGAACAGCATAAAGACCTACACGAATTGTCAGTTTGACATTATAAAATGCGGTCGAATTTGACTGGGGAGCCCTAAATTTTTAGCAAATTTTAGCTTTTGCGGGGAGAAGAAAATAAATAGGAATGAAAATGTTATTTATATGTAAAATCTTACCTACATTGCAAAAAAAAAGCCCCATGTAGAAACAAAGGGCGCTAACGATTGCTTGCCATATGAAAAAAGGTAGTAATATCTTTTGTGCTGATTTACTCAGCTTTATGTCGAATGAGCCTCTTACGAATGCCTGCTAAACGATTGCTGCCATATTTTTATCTCATTCTCTACAACAAAAGTACGATCCACCAGTTTGCCTTTCTAATCATATTTTTGGCGAGTTAATTATGTCAAAATGATATTTTCAGTGAGAAAGCCCTTGACAGGATTGAATTTCAGGATAATTACTTCATTATGGCCAACCGGTTTTCAGATACCTTATTCCAGCTTATTCATTCACTCGAAAAAGCCGAAAAAAGGCATTTTAAATTATATATCAAGCGGAGTTCCACCAAGGAAGACCTTAAGATCGTTCAGTTATTCGACGCCCTGGACAAGTTGAACGACTATGATGAAAAAGCTTTGTTGAAAAAGTTGCCCGGTATCGAAAAACCGCAGCTCTCCAATCTAAAGACGCATCTTTACAAACAGATCCTGGCCAGTCTCCGGCTTTTAAAAAGCGCAGACAGCATCGACTTGCAGTTGAATGAAATGTTCGACTACGCTCATATACTTTATAAAAAAGGCTTATTTCAGCAAAGCCTCCGGTTGATCGATCGGGCAAAGGACATGGCAAAGGCCAATCAGAAATTCAATTTCCTCGCGTTGGCCCTGGGGTTGGAGAAAAGGATAGAAACCCTTCACATCACCCATAGCATGCAAATGCGCGCCGAACAATTGTCCGCGGAGTCGCTGGAAGTATCCGGGCGCATAGATATGGTGGCGCGTCTGTCAAACCTGGCCTTGCTGGTATACAGCTGGTATATCAAGAATGGACATGCGCGGAATGAAAAGGATGAACTGCGCATCAAGGAGTTCATCGAGGAGCAGTTGCCCCCGGAGGCCTGGAAACAAACTGGTTTTTACGAGCGGCTGTATCTGTACCAGATCTATAACTGGTATGCTTTTATCCGGCAGGATTTCCTGATGTATTACCGGTACTCGCAAAAATGGCGCGATCTTTTTGAAGAGGAACCCCTGATGATCCGTGTAGAAACCAGCCACTACATCAAGGCCTTGCATAATTTGCTAAACGCCCATTTTGACCTGAGGAATCACCAGCAGTTTGAGATCGTCCTGCGGCAATTCGAAACGTTCGCGCTTTCGGACAGGGTCCGGGAGAATGATAACTTTCGTATCCAGTCTTTTGTATATATCACTACCGCCAAGATCAACCAGGTTTTTATGCGGGGCAATTTCACGGAAGGATTGTCCATGGTGCCTGAGATCGAACAGCAACTGGCGGAATACGATCTTTTCATCGACAGACACCGCCTCCTGGTGTTGAACTATAAGATCGCCTCCCTATATTTTGGCAACGGCGATTATGCCACCTGTATAGACTACCTGCAACGCATCATCAACGATCAGGTAGATATGCGCAATGACCTCCAGAGCTATGCCAGGGTCTTACACCTCATGGCCCATTATGAGCTGGGCAATTTCGAACTGATGGAATCCCTTACCAAGTCGGTGTATCGTTTTATGGCTAAAAAGGAAAACCTCACACGGGTGGAAGAGGAAATGTTCAAGTTCCTGCGTACCTCTTTCCATATGTCCCGGCATTCTTTAAAAGCCGAATTCGAGAAATTCCTAGAGAAGATCAAACATTTCGAAAGAAATCGTTTTGAAACCCGGGCATTTGCCTACCTGGACCTTGTATCCTGGGTGGAAAGCAAGGTTTACATGAAACCCATGAGCGAGATCATCAGGGAAAAATACCTCACCAGCAAGAAGAGGCATTATAATGTGGAAGAGGATGTTATTCAGCCGGAGACAGTCAAATAGACAGAGATCGAAGATTTACCCCGCAGCTGCCGCACCGTCTTTAAAATGGCCTACATCGATGGCGTGTCGGCATGTCCAATAGCCAGAAGGGCTTTCATTGTTCGTTTGTTAAGAAACTTTTAAGTTTTCTTGATCTTTTTGAGTACAATTGCGCTTTCCCGACATCATATAGTATTAGCATCTTCTCAGGCCCTTCAAGCATCGGCTTCTGTTACCATCAGGGATATTGCCCTGGTAAAGAGGATGTTTCCAATTTATCCATGTTAATGTAAGGTATGCACTTCGTCAGTTGACACGATGATACATTCAACTGGCTAAGGCACCATTTTGCCAAATTTTATAAAGATTGGAATGACAAATACATTACCCATACTACTCACTTGGGATAAAGGACAAGCTTTTGCAGAACGAATGTCCAGGCAGGTTCTCGGGCTGGAAGGGTATACGGATATAGATCCACAAAGTCCTATGGGGGGACCAGACGGCTTGAAGGATATCATCTGCTCAAAAGTGGGAAAGAAGTTTATTGTAGGGTGCTACTTTCCTTCCCGGCAACAAAAATTTTCTGCCATAAAAACAAAATTCCGGTCGGATTTTTCCGGAGTAATTAAAAATACAGCACATGGATTTATATTTATTACAAATCAAAGGATTACACCTGCTCAACGAAAGGAATTATCAAAAACCTGCAATGTCAAAATCATCATATTTCATGGTGAGAGAATAGCTGGTATCCTGGATAGCCCTGAAGGTTATAGCATTCGCTATGAATATCTTGGCATAGAGCCTACGACAGCCGAATTAATGGCATTATGCTTGGGTGCAAAAAAGGAACGAGAGGAGATCAAAAAAACTCTGACAGAGATCCATACACTTATTTCTAAGACATGTCTTAAAGGGATATGATAATGAGATTTTTAACTTCTAAAAGACAGTTCAATCATTAAACTAAATTAAAAAGTTCGCAAAATTCCTGCGTTTTTGTCAAATCATCTTTTTAAATTAGCATCGTATGAACTAAACCGCACTCCTTTTAGTACCTTATAACGACCGTTTGCCACTTGTCCAATCCTGATCCAACTATTTTTCCATACCATGCATGGAGGCATATCTGATGGAGCACCCCTTTGACGATCTTATTGTCCAGTTTAACCAAGGTGACACCGAGGCGTTCACGGCTATCTATAACAGGTATTATTCCACCCTTTATTATTTTGTAAAAAGGTTCATTCCGGAGCGTGAAGATGCGGAAGACATCACGGCTGATGTATTTGTCAAACTATGGAAACTCCGTACTAATCTAAAGACTATCAAGAATATAGAGGCATTTCTTTATGTAACTGGCCGGAATGCCTGTCTGGATTTTCTCCGTCATATACATCGGAAGAATATACGACAGAAAGAACTCATCCATGCTCTTTTATATCAGCCGGAAGAAGGCCGGCTGGAAGAAGATGTACAAACCCTCGTGCTGCAGGCCATCCATGCAGAAATAGAAAAATTACCCCGCAGTTGCCGCACCGTCTTTAAAATGGCCTACATCGATGGCATGTCCAATAGCCAGATCGCAGAAGCCCTGGGCGTCAACAACCAGTCTGTCCGCAATCACAAACTACGCGCAGCCAAGCTATTACGCATCGCTATATTAAACAGGAATATGTTGGTGGGCGTCTTTATCACCGTATACTTTACCATCCTTCGTCTGTTCGAATAACCTCAGTTAATTTATCTCTGTTATGTGATCATTAAGAAATTTTTAAATTTCTGTGATTTTTTTGAGTACAAGGGTACGTCCCTGACGTCATAAGATAATAAGGTTTATCTATTACCCGCAACCATTGTTATCTATTATGGAGGGACTCAACCATAGAATAAAGGATCTGATTATTAAACACCTGAAAGACGAACTGACCATTGAAGATCAGTTGGAGCTCCAGGAATGGGCAGATGCTTCCGATTATAACCGGGAGCTCTTTCACCGATTGACCAATCCCGACCAACTCAATAAAGATTTAAAGGAATACGATGAGCTTAGGATGACCATCCGGGAAAAGATCGACGCCCGGTTAAAAACACCCGATTTACAGGAAAGGCCCGTTCCCAATATCTTTCCCATCAGCCGGCGCCGTTTGGTCTATGCCGCGGCAGCGGCTGCATTACTTTTTCTGTTCACCATCAGCTATTTCTGGCTGGCTTCTCGGTTTGACTCGTCCTCTAAGGCCCGTCCAGTGCCGGCACCTGTCGCCGTCAGGGACGTGGCCCCCGGGGGCAATAAAGCTACGCTTACTCTCGGCAATGGCTCCACCATCATCCTGGAAAATGCCGCAGACGGTCAGTTGACCGAACAAGGCGACGCCCACGTCACCAAACAAAAAAATGCGTTGTCCTATACAACCGCCTTGTCACATAACATCGCACCCACCGACATTATATATAATACTTTGACCACGCCCCGCGCAGGGCAGTTCAAAGTGGTGCTCCCTGACGGCACCAAGGTCTGGTTGAATAACGCCTCATCCTTACGCTACCCCACCAGTTTCTCCGGCACCTCCCGTGAAGTCGAACTTACGGGCGAAGCCTACTTCGAGGTCGCAAAAAATATTTCCCAACCTTTTTCTGTAAAGATCCCGGACGCAACTGTTCATGTACTAGGCACGAGTTTTAATATCATGGCTTACAACAACGAAAACTCCACGAATACTACGTTGGTTGAGGGTTCTGTTAAAATCTCTCAACGCGATCATCAAATGCTTTTAACTCCCGGCGAACAGGTACAGCTCGACAAACAAGGTAAAATAAAAAAAATAGAGGTCAACGTAGCATCCGTCATAGCATGGAAGAATGGCTTTTTCAATTTCAGTCACACCGATTTTCAAGGGGCGATGCGTCAATTGGCCAGGTGGTATGATGTAGATGTTGTGTATAAGGGGACTCCCCCTAGCAGATCGTTTTCAGGCGTCATTGACAGACAGTTGAGCCTTTCACAGGTGCTCAGAATTTTCGAAAATGATGAATATACATTGACAATAGACGGGAAAAGTATCATTGTCACAAGTAACCAAAAATAGGCTTTCAGGGCTGCGATCATACCATTTACCATTAACCTTCCTTCCTGCTGAAATCTTCAAGAACCCGTCCATTCCGAACCTTCCTTCCTATTTAGTCTAACCCGCGCTGGTCATAACTGTTTTGAGAAAAATTAACCCTACAATTAAACGCTTATGAAAGTCAACTCAGGAGAAGAGTGTCCCTGTTCTCCCAAAAGGAAAGAAATTTCGGCGATAAAAAAGGCGGTAATCCTGCTCCTACTGACCTCTTGCTTATATGCTTCCGCCAAAACAAACGCTCAGAAGATTACTTATTCGGGTACGAATGTCAGCCTCCAGACCGTGTTTGATGCTATACAACAACAAACAGGGTATGGAGTGTTTATTGAAGATGAGCTTATGAAACAGACAAAAAATGTAACTATTCGATTAAAAGATGTTTCTATTGAAGATGCATTAACTATCTGTTTTAAAACACAACCAATCCCCTTGGATTTCTATATAGCAGGAAGAAGTATTATCATAAAAAAGAAGACTCCAAAAGAAACAATAGAAGGACACAGATTAGCAGAAGATTCAACCGGCTCATCCTTACTAGATATACGCGGACACGTTAAGGATAGCTTGGGCAATCCACTTGCAGGAGCATCTATCAGCGTAAAAGGGGCTCATCTCTCAACACTCACAGACGACAACGGTAACTTTACATTATTGGGTGTAAATACCAAAGCCACGATAATAGTTAGCAACATTGGTTATGAAACTAAAGAGTACAAAATAAATGGGAAAAACACTATCACTGTACAATTGAACTTATCCATTCACCAGTTGACGGATGTAACAGTAAGAATAAATACAGGCTATCAGCAAATCAGCAAGGAGCGCGCGGTAGGCTCCTTTGCAAAGCTCGATAGCGCCTCGTATGTCTCGAGAATAGGAATGAACATACTTGATCGTTTGGATGGGACTGTTTCAGGGATACAATTCGACCGAAAAGGACCTCTTCTTATGCAAATAAGAGGAATAAGTACTTTGGGATTACGTGCCGGGGACGCCCAGAGTGCATTCTCACCCTTAATAATTATAGATAACTTTCCATATGACGGCGATCTGTCAAATATCAATCCTAATGATGTACTGGATATATCTATCTTGAAAGACGCAGCGGCTGCTTCAATCTGGGGTACACGATCGGGCAATGGCGTAATTGTTATCACAACAAAAAAAGGAAATTACAATCAGGCCTTTAGGTTAAATGTAAGCTCAAATGTATCTATTCAGGAAAAACCTGACCTCTTCTATTATCCTCAAATGAAAACCTCTGATTTTATTGATGTAGAAGAGTTCCTATTTTCTCAAGGATACTATTCCAGTCAGCTCAGACGACCGCAGTTCTATATTACCTCCCCTGTAGTAAACATATTGAATGCCGCTAAAAAAGGCACTATATCTGATGCCGAAGCGAATTCGCAAATTGATGCACTAAGACCCCTCGATGTACGAAGGGATTACAACAAGTATGTATATAGACCCGCAATCACTCAACAGCATTATATCAATTTAAGCGGGGGAACCAATTTATTAAACTATACATTTTCTGCAGGGTTCAATAATATACAACCCAATATAAAAGGAGGTAAATCCAGCCAGCAATACACTATAAATTCCACCAATACGTTCAGACCTATAAATAATCTTGAGTTCTTTACTGGTATAAACCTTAGTAAAAACACAGCTCGGGAAGCTAGTTTCCCCTACCCCATCATCCCCGGAAGTTACAGTAACAAAAGTCAGCTATATCCATACGCTCAACTGGCTGACGCGACTGGGAAGCATTTACCTATTACCAAAGATTACGGAACTTCTTTCGTAGATGCCAATAGCAGTATACCATTGCTTGACTGGCACTATGTCCCATTAGACGAAATAGCACTGGAAGACAATACAACAATTACACAATTTGCTCGAATCAACCTTGGAGCAAGTTATAAGATCGCCAGTTGGCTAAAAGCAGAAGTTAAATATCAATATATCTATCAAACGGCCGACAACAATAATTTCCACAGCGACAAAACGTATTATACAAGAAATCTGATAAATTTATTTACCAATCCTGATGCGACATCTCCAAATCTTGTCAATCCAATTCCGGTTGGCGGAATACTGGATATTAGTCATACTCAATCTATAAATCAAAACGCAAGAGGTCAATTAAACTTCAATCAAAAATGGGGTCAACAACGTAACGACATCACGGCTTTGATAGCCGGAGAGATAACGCAACTATCAAGCACGTCTAGTACTAATCGGTTCTACGGCTATAACGATGCAACGGGGATATATGCATCGAATATAGATTATTCAACTATATTCCCATATTATAAGTTCTTAGGATCTTCCACTATTCCCCAGATCTCAGGTATTTCAGATGGAGCAAAAAATCGTTTTGTATCGCTCCTGGCTAATGTCTCATATAATTATTTAAATCGATATACTCTGTACATCAGTGGTAGAAGGGATGGCGCAAACGTATTTGGAGCAAACACGAATAGCAAATGGAAACCACTTTGGTCGATAGGAGGCAACTGGGATATATCAAAAGAAAATTTCTATACAATAAATTTTCTATCCACCTTACGACTTCGGGCAGCATTCGGCTATATGGGCAATGTGGATAATAATCGGTCTGGCCTTCCGACTATCAACTATTATGGATATGTCCTTCCTTATACCAATCTCCCGGCGGCTATTGTCGGGAACGCCCCTAATCCTGACCTAAAATGGGAAGAGGTAAGAACTATCAATATAGGTCTTGACTTTGCCCTCGTAAAAAACAGGTTATCTGGGAGTATTGAATGGTATAAAAAATCCTCCTCTAATGTGATTTCCACCATCCCCTTCGATGCCACCACAGGGGTATCTTCCTATACAGTTAATGCAGCCAACTTAAGTGGTAAAGGGGTAGACATACAACTGACATCTCTTAACACAACGGGAGCATTAAGGTGGTCAACTAACTTTGGGTTTTCATACAATAAGACAATCGTTTCAAAGTATTTCAATGGGGGTTATAATGTCAGCAATTTTGTTGCTTATGGCATCAACCCTAACCAAGGGCAGATTGCATGGGGGTTATATAGCTACCGTTGGGCCGGTCTTGATCCACAAACAGGAGATCCAAGAGGTTACTTTAACAAACAAATAAGTACTGATTATTATTCAATTCTTGCAGATTCCGTAAACAAACAGATATTAAACGGGTCTGCCATTCCATTATATTCTGGTTTTATTCAAAATACATTCACCTGGCACCAGTTCTCCTTATCAGCAAATGTAACCTATCGATTTGATTACTATTTCCGAAAACCTTCCATTAACTATTACAATCTGTTTACCAGTTGGATCGGCAATTCAGACTATAGTAACCGTTGGCAAAAACCAGGAGACGAAAAAACCACAAACGTCCCATCACTGACATACCCTGCTAATAGTGCCAGAGATCAGTTCTATCAAGGAGCATCTGTTAATGTTTTAAAGGCAGACAACGTGAGACTGCAATACGCAAGGATCGATTACACATTTGCAAGTACACGCAATATGAAAATTCCTTTCAAGAGCCTTCAGATCTTTCTTTATGCCAACAACCTAAATATTATTTTATGGAGAGCAAATAGTTCCAAATTAGACCCGGACTATACGGGTGGAAGTTCGGGGCTTGCCCTACCTGCAGCCAGGACTTGGACTATGGGAATAAATTTTGGCCTTTAACTTTTCATTCTTTAAACAATACGCTATGCCCTCCCCCAAAATATTATATCCTTTGATATTCGTTTTCATTGCAAATATATCTTGTAAAAAATATTTGGATGAAAAACCTTTGAAATCACAGATTGTTCCTTCCACATTGAACGACCTGCAAGCGCTATTAGATAACTACAGGAATCTAAACTGGCAGGGGCCTGAGTTGTTGGAAGCACTTTCCGATAATTATTTTATTACTTCCGCTACATATAGCACCCATACTACAACAGATCAGATGAACTATACCTGGGACAAAGACGCTACAGATTACTATAATTGGTTTACTCCTTATACCAACCCAATTTATTATTCAAATATAGTGCTTGATCAGTTGCCTAAAATCACCTATGCTACATCCGATCAACCAATCCTTAATAATATTAAAGGATCGGCACTATTTTATCGTTCCTTTGCTTTCTATCAAATAGCTCAACAATACTGCAAACCTTTTTCCTCCACTGCATCTTCTGATTTAGGCATTGTATTAAGAGTTACTTCGGATATTAATGTTCCTTCAGCCAGATCAACAGTAAAAGAAACATATGAAAAAATAATCGGGGACTTAAAGGAGGCTATAAATCTCCTGCCATTGCATCCTCTATACCCCACTAGGCCAAGTAAATTGGCAGCTTATGGCGCGCTGGCAAGGGCATATATCTCTATGAGGGATTACGAAAATGCAGGACTTTATGCCGACTCTCTTTTACAGATCAATGATACGCTTATCGACTACAATACGCTGGATTCCACTATTCGTCCAGTATTCAAAAATTACAATAGTGAAATAGTATTTTATAGTCAGGAGCAAGGCCCCCTGGTTATAAGGGTTAATGGAGGTCTTGTAGACTCGACCCTATACCGGTCTTACGATGCTAATGATCTAAGAAAAACATTTTTCTTTACCGACAACTTAGATGGAACATACGGTTTTAGTGGAAGTTATGAAGGCACATCTGATTTTCTTCCTTTTGATGGGATTGTCACTGATGAAATTTATTTGATCCAGGCTGAGTGCCTGGCCAGATCTGGAAATAAGGACGCTGCTCTTGCTAGCCTGAATACCCTTTTGACATCTCGTTGGAAAACAGGAAGCTTTAAACCGTTTACAGCAACAACTTCATCTGAGGCGCTGAATATTATACTGTCCGAAAGAAGAAAAGAGTTGCTCTATCGGGGCCTACGCTGGACAGACATCCGTCGGTTGAATCTGGAAGGCGCTGGCATTACACTCACCAGGATTGTCAATGGCAATACTTATACTCTGCCACCAAATGACCTGAGATCCATATTGCTGATACCCAAAGAGGTGTTAGCGCTAACAACCCTTCAACAAAATCCAAGATAGACTGATATTTTCAATTCAGGAATGCTGAAAAACTTAAAAAATGACCTCGATAAAAATATTGATAGTAACAACCATGCTGATCACCGGCACATCGATGGCCTTCTCTCAGGAAAAGGCAAATAAACAGGACACGATATTAAGTCGGCATACTTCAATCAGGCCTTATAAGGAAGTTATTAAAAAGACAGCGATCACGTCCAAAGGATTTATCAGCGTGCATAGATTGGAAGATAAATTTTACTTTGAGATACCGGACTCTCTTATGAATAGAGAACTACTCCTGGTCAATCGAATTGCAAGATCTTCTGTAGGTAACAGATCTTCAAGAGCTATGATTGGCTATGGAGGAGATGAGATTAGCCATCATATCATTCAGTTCTTCAGAGGCCCAAACAGTAAGGTGTTCATGCGCTCTATGACATATCTCTTTCGTTTGGAAGACTCCTCAGCCAATGGACTACTTAGATCTGTCGAAAATTCTAACGTTCAGCCTATCATGGCTGGATTCGATATACAAGCAATTTCGCCCGACTCGAATGCCGTGGTCATTGACGTTACTGATTTTATCAATGGCGACAATAGCATATTTTTCTTTAATGATATGTTTCGGCAGGAATTACACATCGGCAGCTATTACCCGGATAAATCATACATCGAGTATGCACATGCCTTTCCGGGAAATGTGGAAGTCAGGACGCTAAAAACGTATGCTTATACTGCAAATACACGGACAAATCTCACATATGAACTGAATAATTCTATTATTCTACTTCCTTCCACAACTATGAAACCCCGCCTTTTCGATAGAAGAGTGGGGTATTTCCCAAATTTCAAAGTAGATTTCGATCTTATGCACAGCGGAAATATTGAGATCGCCCATATTACAAAATGGCGCCTCGAACCAAAGGCAACAGATCTCGACAAGTACAGAAGAGGAGTATTGGTAGAACCTGAAAAACCCATTGTTTTCTATATCGACCCAGCGACTCCGGCTAAATGGGTCCCATATCTAATACAAGGGGTCAACGATTGGCAAAAAGCCTTTGTGCAAGCAGGCTTTAAAAATGCCATCTACGCCCGTGAAGCGCCTTCCCGGGAAGAGGACTCTACCTGGAGCCTGGAAGATGCACGCTACTCGGCCATCGTTTATAAAGCATCCCCAGAACAAAACGCCAGCGGCCCTAGCATACGTGACCCAAGGACAGGGGAAATACTGGAAAGCCATGTCAACTGGTATCACAATGTCACCAAGCTTATACACGATTGGTATTTCATCCAAGCCGGGGCCATAGATCCCCGGGCAAGAAAAATGACCTTCGACGATAGTCTGATGGGCCAATTGATCAGATTTGTTTCATCGCACGAAGTCGGTCATGCCTTAGGTTTGATGCACAATTTCGGAGCAAGTTCTACTGTCCCCGTGGACAGCCTCCGGAGTAAAAAATGGGTGGAAGCCAACGGAATCTGCCCCTCCATTATGGATTATGCACGTTTTAATTATGTGGCACAGCCCGAGGACAGTCTCTCTGAAAAAGGGATATTTCCACGCATCGGAATTTATGACAAATGGGCCATCGAATGGGGATACAGACTATTGCCCGATTCATTTACTGTTCAGCAGGAAAAAAACTTCTCCAACCAATGGATCATACGGCAGACCAAAGAGGATCATCGTCTCTGGTTTGGCTCAGAAGGATCCATCACAGATCCCCGGTGTCAATCCGAAGATTTGGGAGACAATCCGATGAAGGCTGGGTATTATGGCATTAAAAACCTGGAAAGAATCGTACAACACCTGAAAGAATGGACCTATGAGCCAGCAGAAAACTATCAGGGACTGAGCGCTATGTATGACTTGGTATTGGACCAATATTCTCGTTACTTGTTCCATGTCGCACGATATATCGGCGGTTGCTATGTCAACGATGTTACCCGAGAGCAAGGTGGAACTGTATTTGAAAACGTAAATAAAAAGCAACAAAAAGAAGCGATGGAATTCCTGGAAAAACAACTCTTCTATACGCCTACCTGGATAGAAAACTCTAACAGACAGCTATCACCACTAAAAGGAGGGAAAGGACCTATGGAGATCTTAGGTTTGCAAAGAGATATCCTTAAAATATTGTTGTCACAGGACAAACTATACAGGTTCATCCTGGCCGACGAAACCAATACAGGAAACTCATATACTATAAACGAATATTTAACTGATCTCGACAAATGCATATTTCACGAACTATATAATCACGGGGGGAACATAAGCCTCATAAGGCGCAATCTTCAGAAATTTTACATCCAACAGCTGGTAGGCCTTACTACCCTTAATAAAGATGAAATTATCAGTAGCACGGATGTTACTGACGTCATCTCCATCGTAAAATCTCATGACAAATCTCTTCTCAAACTTATTATCAGCACTATTCCGGAATGTAAAGACTATATATCCAGGACACATCTGGTCGATCTGAAAGAAAGACTGGAGCAAACCTTGAAGATCAAAGAGGAAAGAGAAGGAGCTTCCAGCTCCTCCTCTTATTTGTTGCGCAATTCTTATTAAGATCTGCGGGTTGAATTGGTAGTGATCTGATAGTCAGTCCTTGTAACGGGCTGAACATTTGCCGGGCTGGAATGACCACCAGCCAACAGTACATCATTTTGCAAAGCTGAACCAGAAACATCAACTTTAGGTAAACCAGCATTAGGGCCAGAAGAATAGATATAAGTGCTATTATTGGCAGAAACGATAAGATCGCCAACAAAATTATTAACATGATTGCTTCCGTCGCTTGATTCAGCCACCCATTGTGTAGGATCTTCCAAATCTGTAATGCTTGAAGTTAACCCCACAAATTTAAAATACTGAGTTGTAAATTTCGATGCTTTTGCAGCATGAGCCCGTGTAGTGAATGCAAAAGTTACAGCCAGTGCAGTAACTGCCAATAAAGAAAATGCTAATACTTTAATCTGTTTCATAAAATAAATTTAAAATGATTAATTAACTACGCCTACTCTCTTATCCAGGTTTTCGGCTTCCCCTGTTTGCTGGCCTGCAAATATTTTTATATAATAATGTCAATACCTTCCCCAAGGACATAATCATCGATCATATCACATTTATACAAACATACCACCTCATACCCCTTCCCTGAGCCCAAAAGCCCCGATCAAGGAATACACCGTCATTCTCACGCAGTAAGACCTTAGAAAATTTGCCTGAAACTACAGGCCGCTACTAATTACCAATGTGGGGAGTTGAATTTCTCAAAAAACCGTGGAACAATAGAAAGCTTTAACAACAACAGGTATTTTGAAGGTTAGACCTGTTAATACATCGATTGATGATTGCGCTGATATTTGATTTGCTCAGTTTCATATGACTGTCTGGATAGGTTTTCATTAATTAGGTAAAACAAATTTACAACACCAACCCGCCTCTTTCCAAATTTTCCTGTTTACCATTCGACATCTTTAGTTGCCCGTTTCGTCCATTTTTTCTGAGAGTATCTCTTTATCATGATCCAAATCCCTGCTATAATTGCTACAACTTATATTATCAACGCCTTAAATGAACCTTTACAGTTTCTAAAATACCTCCAAACGTTTGAGAATAAGATTGATTATCTACCAAGGTCGACACGTTGTTGGCCAAAATTGTCTCAGCGTCGATCAGGTTCGTAGTTGCAGCATCAAATTCGATAAAGTACAACTTGGTCCCTGATACATAAATAAGTGCAGTAGGGATGGAAGTCCAGTTAGCTGCAGTAGTCACAGAAGCTGCAGTAGGAGGCTGAACTCCAGTATATTGATAATAAACAGTAGGCGCTCTATAGGTTTTAAATGCAAATGCAGTTATCACGATCAACACCAAGGCTGCAATCGAAAGTGTTTTCTTTTTCATAATAAAAAATAAATATCTAATAGTACGTGGGGAGTTGAATTTCTCAAAAAACCGTGGAACAATAGAAAGCTTTAACAACAACAGGCACTCTGAAGGTTAGACCTGTTAATACATCGATTGATGATCGCGCTGGTATTTGATTTGCTCAGTTTCATATGACTGTCTGGATAGGTTTTCATTAATTAGGTAAAACAAATTTACAACACCAACCCGCCTCTTTCCAAATTTTCCTGTTTACCATTCGACATCTTTAGTTGCCCGTTTCGCTCATTTTTTCTGAGAGTATCTCTTTAGTATCCGCCAACATCCTATACTGCGTCGGAGACACATCATGCAACTTTGTAAACACCCTCGTAAAACTGCTGAGCGTCTTATACCCACACTCCATCCCAATGATCTTCACAGGCTCATCCGTCTCCTTCAACATCTTCCGCGCCTTCTCCATCCGCAACTGCGAAATAAACGCATGCACCGAAACGCCAAACAATTGATTGAACCCACCCTGCAACTTCGTCCGGTTGACACCAAACTCCTTGCAGATATACGCAATCGGAATCTCCTTGTTATAATTATCTTCTAAAAATTGATGCACCTCTTGAAATAAGATGATATCTCTCCGCTTTGTGATCATATACTATCAGGTTTAATGGTAAGGCCAGACCTTCATATCATACAATGGCGCCTTTACTTAGTAGTGCTCTTAATCAGCAATTGACTACTTATCAGAACAGGGGAAAGAGGAAATTAGTTTGTCATCCGTAAGAAAATGGAAAACCAAATATCGCTATCGTTGCTGCATCCACACTGCAGTCATGTTATTTAACTAATTTGTAATTCTCACAAGAGCTTAAACACATCCTTAAGAGCCCTCCTCGCCGCATGATACCCACACATCCCATGCACCCCGCCACCCGGAGGACTCGCCGCACTACATATATATATACCCTTCTCCGATGTCCTGTAAGGAGAATAACGCAATGCCGGCCGCGTAAACAACTGTCCGATATCTATCGCTCCTCCATTGATATCTCCACCTATATAATTTGCATTATAAGACTCCATTTGCTCCGTATCCATCACATGTCTCGCAAGGACCCGATCCCGAAAGCCGGGTGCAAATCGCTCGATCTGCCCCTCTATTGCTGCCGTCATATCATTTCGGGAGCCATTTGGCACATGACAATACGCCCATGCAGTATGCTTCCCCTCCGGTGCCCGCGATGGATCAAAAAGACTTTGCTGCGCTAACAACACAAACGGCTTTTCAGGATGCCCTCCTTCCCACGTCAACTGCTCCGACGCTACCATCTCTTCCAACGTATTGCCAATATGAACCGTGCCCGTCGTTCTACACACCGCTGCCTTAAAAGGTATTTCCCCATCCAGGGCCCAGTCGATCTTAAAAACCCCCATGCCATATCTATATCTCTCCAGTTGCGCCTTATATAGCGAACTCCACCGGTGCCCCCCCAATCGCAATAGCTGCCGCGGCGTAAGATCCAGCAATAAAGCCCTTGACGAAGGCAATTCCTTCAGCGATCGAACCTCAAATCCCGTCTGTATCACTCCGCCCAAAGACATAAAATACGAACCTAAAGCCCGTGCCAGCGACATCGTACCACCACGCGGCAACGGCCATCCTTTAAGATGCCCCGTTATCATCAACACCAGCCCGATGGCGGATGTTGCCGTCTTTGTCAATGGCAACATCGAATGCGCCGCCATCCCGCCCCATAATCCACGGGCCATCGTCGTCTGCCAACGCCTGGAAAGCTGGACTGCGGAAGGCAACGCCTTCAGTCCAAATTCAGCCATCAACAGCGGATGGGAAGGAAAATGCAACGGTCCCAGCACATCGGTGGCAATTAAAGGCCAATCCCTCACCAACGGTTCCATCAACTGTTTATACACGCGCTCGTCAACTCCCAGCAATGCCGCCGTCTCCTGGACACAACCTCGTAATACAGCTGCCGTCCCGTCGTCAAAAGGATGAGCAGCAGCCGTAGGCGGATAAATATATTCCAATCCATACTGCTCCAGCGGCAACTGAGAAAAAAATGGGCTGGCCGCAGCCATAGGATGTATGGCGCTGCAAACATCGTGGATAAAACCAGGCAGGGTCAACTCCGCGCTGCGCATACCACCGCCAATCTCCGCCTTTGCCTCCACCAGCAATACGGAAAGCCCTTTCTGTTGCAAGGTAATGGCGGCAGCCAGTCCATTAGGACCGGCGCCAACGACCACAGCATCGTAATCCGTTCTCATTTGATCGATAAATATAATCCTATTTCCAGTTCTCCGGTTTAAATAAAACAGCCCCATCCCTTCGGATCCGCCAGGCAGTAACAGGATTCAGATGATACCCGCCCATATCGACGCCTCTTGCCTTCACCAGCTGACCCAGTGTAGGTTGTATATAACCCGTCTCGTCGATCGCCCGGCTCAGGATCTCCGTCTCCTCTCCGCGCCAGTTCCAAAGATACCGAAAGCATACATGTGCCTTGTCCAGGACAGGCTCCTGTAATCTCGCAGGCAGCCATGTCTTGCCCGTGTCAACGCTCACTTCTACCCTTTTGATCTTCCCCCTTCCACTCCAGGCAAGACCCCGGATCTCAATCCATCCTTTCTCCAGTTGCACCGGCCAGGCCGGGAAGGTAATGATGGACCTCGCGTCGATCTCAAAACTGAACTGGCGTATTTTGCCGTCTTTTATCGGCTCGGTATACTTAGACGTTTCCTCCCTTGTCATAAATGGCTGATCGGAGAGCTCTATACGCCGGATCCATTTCACAGAAGTATTCCCCTCCCATCCGGGCAAAAGAAGCCGCGCGGGATATCCCTGTTCAGGCCGGATGGCCTCACCATTCTGCCCATAAACGATCATCGCATCATCCCACCCTTTGCTGACAGGGATGCTCCTTGTCATTACAGCTGCGTCGGAGCCTTCCGCCAGGAACCAGGTCGCTTTCGGGTGTACCCCTACTTCCCGGAATAACGTGGATAGCAATACGCCCGTCCATTCGCTTTGGCTGGTAAGCCCGCAGATATCCTGTGGCGTCATCGTTTCCTTACCCGTCCGGAAATTACCGGAGCATTCGATAAAACATATTCGTGATAAAGCCGGAAAACGCCGCAGGTCCGCCAATGTAAAGACGGTAGGCCTGTCCACCATGCCGTGGATCAACAGCTCGTATTGGTGGGGGTCGATGGCCGGTATGCCCGCATGATGTCGTTCGAAATGGAGGTCGGAAGGGGTGATCATCCCATAAAGATCCTGCAGAGGGCTGCGGGATGAGATATCGGAGGGTTTCCGTACGGGATGCTCGAAAGGTGACCGTTTACCCACCGGTCCCGGTAAAGGCCCCGGCATCTTGGTTGGGTCCGGCACAGCCGCATGGATAGACTGTCCCGTCACCGTTCGTATAAGAGCGACAGAAGCCGCTGTCGCCGCCCCCCAGAGCAGCTTGCGGCGAGAGATCTTCTTATTCATCTTATTTCCGGTCCTCCACGCCGGTCGTCCGTGACAAAAAATTTCTTGGCAGGCATGACTACCTGCGGCAGCGACGCTGCATTTATAACCTTCTCCGAATCGATGATCTTATTAGCATATAACAAAAAAGCCGTGAGACTGTACACTTCCCCGGCCGACAGAGAGCCGGGCGCATTGTATGGCATCGCCCTTCGCGTATAGTCGAACAATGTCGTTGCATAAGGCCAGTAATTCCCGATCGCCTTCGCCCTGGTAGTATCACCCATGGGGGCCACCAGTCTCGCCTGAGGGCCTTCAACGCCGGTGCTTCCATGACATGCTGCACATTTCATCAGATAAATGGCCCTGCCCTCCCTGACCGTACCCGATCCCGCCGGCAACCCTTTCCCATCCGGCCGGATCGAAATATTCAATGCCGCGATCTCTTTTGTCGTTGCGATCCGTCCAAATCCAAAATGCAATGGCCATCCCGCTGCTGTATTGTCACCTCTGCCAAAAGCGAGCAAAAGGACGAGAAACAGTATCAAAAAAAACGTTCTCATTTTTTTGTTTGTCAGGGTCAGTGCTACTATTGAGCAGCCGTTGCGTCGCACGCTTGAACTTTTGCGACACTATTCGGCTCCTACTTCTCCGCTTTGGGCCAGCCCTAAAATGTAACCCCTCAGGCTCGCACTTGTCTCTCGCACCATCCGCAGCCAGCAGGCGACTATATGCCTGGAGGAGCCTTATTTCGGGTTGGGAGAGTCAGCCACCACCGCCCGATAGTTATTCATGCTGAATAGAATACCCAGGCTCAGTGGTACCCGAAATACAGCGACGGAAGGCTATATAGTCGCCGGAATTGAATAAGAGGATCAGTACTTGCCCGCCTGCAGCGAACTCTCCGTCAACGCATAATTACGCGCCACGCGGTCCAACACCACATAGATGGAATCTTTATTCTCATTCACCCCGCTCAATATGATCCTGTTCCCGTCCGACGTATCGTACCTCAATACCATCCTGTTCCTCTTCTCTTTCTTTCCCGCCGACTCCGCAAACTCCCGGTCCCTTCGCGCAGAGGCCGCCCTGGGGTCTATCTGCGACACCTCGTTTCCAATATGCGCTAACGCCTGCTTCGGTATCCAGTTGTCCGCCGGTTGCTGTGAAGATGGTTTCGGCGCCTTCTCGACCCCGGGTTCAAAGGCCGGCCGCTCTTTCCCTTTGTTGGTATCCGTCCCTCCATCCCCTCCTACCCCCGCGGCACGGTTCCTCCGGTCAGGAATAGCCTTGTACTTATCTTCCAGGTAGAGTACCTTATCGATCGTGTCTGCATAATAGTGGAATACCCTTCTGCCGCCAGCCAGCCCGGAGACTTCAAATGTCCTGTTCACATCCCGCTGCGGATCGCCTCCGCCGTTGGAAAGGTCCAGGGGAGTGGGCTTATTCACTGTATATGTCAGCGAAGACCATTTCTCAAATTCCACCTCCTGCCAGGCCACTGTATCCAACGGCGAATAGGGAATGACCTTATTATTCAGACGGAACTCCGTCACCGCATAACTGCCCCGCAGAGTCTTTACCCCGGCTATAGCCGGCTGCTTGTACGGGTCATACAAAAAGTTAGTATACTGAAGATAGAACAACACGAACAGGAACAGGAAGATCGTCAACGATTTCAATCCGATACGGGTAAATTTCCACCACGAAGATGAAAAAACAGGATAGAAATGAACGGGCGTCGTCACCTTCTCCTGTATCAGCAGACGATAGATCCTGGGTACATCGTCCACCAGCAGAAAGGACGCCAGCAACACAAAGTAGCTGCTGTAGACATGAACGCCCCCGTCATAGGCAAAGTTTACATACACGATATCCCCCAGTGCACCAAAGAGCAGGATGGCGCCCAAGGTAGTCGTACGCCGGAAGAATAATAACGTTCCCGCCAACACTTCCACCACACCGGCAAATACCTGGTACCAGGGTACGATGCCTACGGACAACCAGAATACTTTCTGGGCCGTCAGATCGCCAAAATTGGTGTTGAGGATGCCAAGCCCGGGATATGGCATTTGTACAGGCAACAGCTTTGTAAAACCAAACCCGATGATACCGATGCCGGCCCGGTATCTGACCACCACGCGCAGCCAGTAGTACAGTCTGTTATACTCACGACGCTCTGATCTTCTCCACCGGACGATCACCGTCCAAAGAAGACCGCCGGCGATGGAGATCAGCAAGGTGATGATCCAGTTGGCATACCCCAGCAGGAAGTTCCCAAAAAGCCGGTCACCGAACAGGTTGATACCCGAACCAAAACGGGCAATATCATAAAGGTCCCTGTAATGCAACCGGGCCCAGTCGATATGCAATACGATCTTATACCATTCCGCGCTATTCGGAATACAGATACAGATAAAGAAGATGAAAGCTATGCGAAATAATACCTTTTCCCAAGCCTTCCATTCAGTGAAGCTCATAAAAAGCATTTAAAAGTTTATAATTTCAATGTCCCTTGCCGGCCTTTGCGCGCCGCCTCTTCTAGGAGATACTTTTTATCGACCCGGTCCAGCACGACATAGATGCTGTCCTTATCCTGGTCGAATCCCGACAGTATGATACGCCTGTCAGACGAACGATTATAGCTCAATATCATGGTCTCTCCTTTATAATGTGGGTTTTTATTCCTGAGTACCAACAGGTGATTCACCGTATCCACAACATAGTTGTAATAATGTCTTCCGGCCGAACCCTCCAGTTCATATGTCCTCTCCACATCGTTCGACAAAGGCCGTTCTACGTTGTTGGAGTCCAGCACGACAACCCGGCCCGACCGGATGCTCAGCGTAGCCCACTTTTCAAATACGACATCCTGCCAGCGGAGGGAGTCCGTCTTTGAATAAGCCAGCGTATCCTTATTGATCCTGAAAAATGCAACATTATAAACCCCCGCCGCACCGGGTAGTCCATGCGTTACAGGGAACTGATACCCGCCTTCATGGCCTGTCTTGAACCCATACAGCAGTACAAATACAAAAACAAATAATGTCTTCAAAACAATACGCCCATACCGCCGGGCCTTGCCGGCAAAAACAGGTTTGAAAGTATTCGGCGCTGCCTGCCGTTGAAAGATCAGCAGGTTCGTTAATCTCCCCAGATCATAGCTCAGCACATACAAGGCCAGGCTGATCAAATAAAGGCTATATACCTTGTCCCCTCCGCCATAGGCGACATTAGACATGTATACATTACCTAAAAAGACAGCTATCACAAATGCTCCTATGGATGCCGATCTTCTGTACAACAATAATAGGGCTCCGGCAATCTCCACCAATCCCAAAAAAGACTCGTAACCCGGTACAATACCTAAGCTCAGGGAAAATAGCTTCCATCGGGTAAAGTCACCGTAATTGGTATTGAGATTGCTTAGGGAAGGATAAGGGGCCTGTAAGGGGTAAAGCTTCAGGAACCCATAAGCCAGCATGGCAATGGCCAGACGGTAACGGGCAATGACACGGCCCCAATAAAAGATCCTTTCATAAAACACATCCGGCCTGGATCGACCCCGGTCAATACTCCCCCACGCAATCGCGCCCAAAAAAGCCACAAAAAAGATCACCACCCAGTCGGCATACTGCTGAGTATCCCCAAACCACCGGGGAGTATAATGGGCCAGACTGAAAAGGGCTCCATAATGCAAATGAGCCCAGTCGATGGAAAACAACTCCCTGTAAAATTTCCAATCCAGAGGCACGGCCTGGAGAAAGAAATAAAGGAAGAATAGCCGAATTGCAAATTTTTTATTCATAACAGCAGGTTTATTGGTACCCGTCATTTTGGGGCAGATTGCCCTTTGACAAATTAACTTCCGCTATCGGCAGCGGGAACACATATTTCCTGGGGTCCGACACCCCCAATACCGCTGCCGCCCTCCCCGTTCTTACCAGGTCATACCACCTGTGCGGTTCGAAAGCAAACTCGATCCTCCGCTCATTTTCGATGGCCAGCAAAATATCATCTTTGGTAGTTGCCGTGCTGGGAACAAGAGCCGCCCGGGCGCGAACTGTATCCAGGTCGGCCAGCGCATCTGAAACATCATCCTGTTGCGCCCGCGCCTCAGCCCTGATCAGGTACAGTTCCGCGATCCGTATGATATACGCAGGGTCCGTAGCCGGGCTTCGGTAGTAGAGGTTCCCATACCAAAGTCCCGCCGATGTCTTTGCCACCAGTGTGTTGCGGTTGCCTCCGATGGTGGGATCGTTCACCAGGCTGATAAAAGCATCGCTGGGCGCCCATTGACGGGTACCTCCATTGGCGGGTGGTTGCCAATAACCCCGATGCCCATTCGTATTAGTAGCGCTATAGGAAAGCTCGAATACGGACTCTTTGGTGGCGATGGCGCTGGCCGGGAAGAAAAATGCGCTGTAAGGTTTTAACAATGTATAATTCTTAACGTCTCCGATAACCAAACTCGCATAGTTCGCCGCGTCAGCCCACTGTCCCTGATATAAGTAATAACGGGCCTTTAAAGCCTGGGCCGTCTCCTTGTTCGCCCGCACAGGGTTCGGAGAGCCTGACGCCGGCGCAGGCAGCAGGTTTTCCGCCGTGTTGAGATCGCTTAGTACCTGCGCATATACCTGCGCTGCGGTGCTGCGTTTGACGGTATCCTTGTCCGAGGGCGTCAACGTCGGCGTCAATACGATGGGTACGCCCCCCCAGGTGCGCACGAGGTCGAAATACGACAACGCCCGGATAAGGTAAGCTTCTCCCGTCAACTGGTTGCTCAGAGCCTGTGTCAGGCTGGGGTCTTTAACACCGGGCACCTTTGTAATGACATGATTCGCCAGGTTGATGGTGGAGTAAATACCCGTCCAGACGCTTTCCAGGTTGCCGTTATCCGATTTCAAATTATGGGTGATGAACTGCTGGATGATGGACTGCGAGCCCGTCCATTGCACATTATCCCCGGACAAATAACCAAAGGATTGGAAAAGGCTGCCATAATAGTTGTCGCTGGACAGCTTCCTGTATATCCCCCGTACGGCCGTCTGCGCACTGGTGGCATCTACGATGGTCACCTGGTCCGATACATAATCCACAGGCTGCTGGTCGAGGAACTTATGACAGGACAAAAACCCGGGCAACAAGATCAAAAACAAATATTTCTTCAAATTCATATGCTGAATGATTATAAGGTTATGTTGAGGCCGAACTGTATTGTACGAGGTTGAGGAGGAGTCCCCAGATCCAGCCCCTGTACGGTTTCGATGCCGGTGACGTTGGCTTCGGGGTCGGGGCCGGTATACTTGGTCAGTAATAAGAGATTGGTGCCGGAAAAATAAACACGCACTGTCTCCACCTTCAGCCGCTCGGTGATGCGCCGGGGAATGGTATAACCCAGTGTGAGTGATCTTAGACGGATAAAGCTAGCGTCCTCAAGGAATCGGCTGTTCTGGTCGATGGTGTAGCTAAGCCCATAGGCCGTTACGCGAGGTACGTCGGTGACATCTCCGGGCTTTTGCCAACGCCGCAGTTGATCAGAGAAGATCACCCGGTTGGCGTCCCGCGTACCACCCCCTTCTCCAAAGAATTTGTTCAGGTTATAGGTATAGTTGCCGTACTGATACGAAAAGAGGACGCTCAGATCAAAACCCTTCCAGGTCACTGTGTTGTTGATACCGCCAAAGAACTTCGGCATGGCATTATGCATCACTTGCCGGGCAGAGGCAGGCAGCGTTCCGTTGACCTGACCTTCAAAAACAGAAGCCCCCGTTTTGGGGTCTACATACAGTTGTTTATACAGCCAGAAAGAATACAAGGGTGACCCCTGTTGCATGACGATCCAGTTACGGTTGTACTGATAGATGGGGGCGGGCAGTTTCTCCACTTTGTTCGTATTACCCGAAATACTGAAATTGGTCTGCCAGGTAAAGGCGCCGTTACGGATATTGACGGAGTTGATACCTAGCTCATACCCTTTGTTGCTGATCTCGCCCGCGTTGCTATAGTAATTCGTAAAGCCTGTGATGCCGGGTATGGGCAGCAACAGCAATGCATTACTTGTATACTTGTAATACACGTTGAAGTCGACGGTGATCCTCCCGTTCAGCAATCCCAGATCCAAACCCAGGTTAGCTTGTTTGGTGCTTTCCCATTTCAGGTTTGGATTGGACAGCTGGAATGGAGCAGCCCCAGGCTGATCGCCGCTGGATCCGTCAGGATAACCATATCCCCCGGACCAAAGACCCTGGGACGCGTAAAAGGAAATACCGCTCTGGTTACCGGTGATCCCATAGCTGGCCCTGAGTTTCAAATCGCTGATAGCATCTACCTTCTTCAGGAATGTCTCTTCCTTGGCTCTCCAGGAGACGCCTACGGAAGGGAAATAACCCCATTTATTGTTGACGCCGAATTTCGAAGACCCGTCCGCGCGGCCACTCAGCTCCACATAGTACTTATTTGCAAAATTGTAATCTATGCGGGCAAAAAAGCTGCTGAGATTGGCTTTTCTCGAAGAGTCCCAGGAAGTCCGCGTGGCCGCTGATGAAATGTTCTTATAGGCATTGCTGGGAAAACCGCTGCCTTGCGCAAAAGTGATATTCACGGGGTTGCTCTGTACAGTATTGCCGATGAGTACGCCCAGGTTATGTCTGCCGGAAAAATTCTTCCTATAGCTCAAAGTCTGCTCGTTGATCCAGGTAGAGCTCTGGGTAATGGTGGACGTGGCAAGTCCATTGGTAGGTGGAGCCCCCAGTTGTGTGAGGTTATTCCAATACTCCGACTCGTTGTAATTGTTATAGTCAAGGCTGAAAGTGCTGTGGAACTTCAGTTCCGGCGTAATCTGCGCGTCAAAATAAAGATTGCCGATATATCGTAGACTGACGGTATTTACATTATAATTTTTTAACAGCACCTGCAGGTTGTCGAAACCCGCCCATCTGGCAGGAGTACCGTCTGCATTGAGTTCCGGCAGATAGGTAGGCGTGTGCAGGGCCGACTGCAATAGCCCTCCCGCAGGACCATCCCCCGCCCTGCCCTGGTTCCTGAAAGTACGGGAGAAGTTATTGCTAACCCCCACCTGGATATACTCATTCACTTTTTCGTCTACATTCAGCTTGAAACTGACCCGCTGGAAATACAGGGGTTTGATGTCGGCCTCCTGACGGGTGTATCCTCCGCCTAAATAGTAACGAGTCTCCTTATTGCCACCAGACAGGGAGAGATTATAGTTCTGTAGATTGCCCGTACGGAAGATCTCATGCAGCCTGTCGTAAGTCTTCTGCAGATCTGGTGTTCCCCGGCCCGTAGTCACACCCGGGTTCAGCGCACTCCCTATAAAAGGCTGCGTCTTATATTTATTGATCCCCGCCGGGTCGTTCGCCGCGACGGCATCCTGGTAAGAATTGGTATAAAATTCATTCACCAGCGCGGCATGCTGAGGCCCCGTGGTCAGGTCCCATAGTTTGGGAGCCCAGGCAGCCCCCGTGGACACATCGAGGTTGAGCTTGCTGCGGGCATTAAAGCCACCCCGCTTTGTAGTGACGATGACTACTCCATTGGCGCCACGCGAGCCATAGATGGCCGTTGCGCTGGCATCCTTCAGGACTTCTATGTTCTCGATATCCGCAGGGTTGATGTCCGCCAGGGGAGAGGTGGACCGCCCTCCCGAATTGACGGTCTGCAGACTGGTGTTATTGACAAAAACCCCGTCGACGATGTACAGCGGGTTATTGTCCGCATTGATAGAGGTTGTCCCCCTCACCCGCACAAAGATGCCATCCCCCGGCACACCGGCATTTGAATTGATCTGTAACCCCGGCGCCTTCCCTTGTAATTGCGCATCAAAACTGGCTACGGGAGTACCCGCGACCTCCGCCGCCTTGATGGTGGAAATGGCGCTGGTCAGGTCCTTCCTCCGTTGCGTACCATATCCTACGACCACCACATCATTTAGCTGGCTGGAAGTTTCGGCCAGCCAGATATCGATATTCCGGGAAGTATTCTCCGCCACCTCCCTGGCTTGATAACCCACATAGCTCACTTGCAGCACCACCGGCAGTTTCTGCCCCGTGAGAAAGCGAAATCGCCCGTCCTTGTCCGTCACCACCTCGTGCGTGGTGCCCTTGATATGGACGGTGGCGCCGGGCAGCCCTACGCCCGTCTTCTGGTCATATATCTTTCCCGTAATGTCGATGTTGTTGGTATTCTGTCCCATTACCCGGATAGACAGCAACAATAATAGATAAGGAACAATCCTTTTCATAAGCGCGATTTTGTTCTGGTAATAAAATTTTGGGGAGACGTCGGCGGAAAGTTTCAACAACTACATCGTACCACCCGTTTTTTTTGCCCGCCTATATGCATAGCGATAGTATAAAGCGTGTTCATGAGCCTTTTTTGTGCTGATAGTTTTACACTAAAATAACCTGTGGTGGTATCAGGTCATTTATTAGTCTACTAATTTAGTAGGGTAAAATTAGTAAGCGCAGCCAGAATATCCAAATTAATTTTTTTAGACGTTTTCAGAACGAACCTCCGGTTCGTTGTCCGAAGGACAGACATTAGATTATTCCGGAAAACGGGTTAAATTTTTCAGGGAACCCGTTTTCCGGACATTTTAGCCTGTACAAGATAAAGCCCCCCGATCACCAGCGCCATGCCTGCAATGGTGTAAACGCTGATCGGTTCCTTCATCACGGCATTGGCAATGAGAAACCCGGAGACGGGGCACAAAAAGAGCCAGAAAGAAGCCCTGGCTGCATTGTCCTTCAGGAGATAAAGCCATAGTTGGACCGCAACGATGGAGACGGGGATGGCCAGCCAGAGCACAGCCCCGATGGTACGCCAGTCCCATACGTTCTGTCCGGCACGATAGGTGACGGCAGCAAAAGGCAGTAAGAAAATACCTCCCAGCAAAGTCTGCCATCCATTGATCGACATGATGGAGAGGTTATTCCAAGAACGACGGGAAAAATAAAGGACGCCTGCGGAATAAGCCAGCATGCTCACCAGCAGGATCAACAGCCCCCCGGGTGTAGCCGAACTGTTCTGCAATAATGGCCAGGCGGCCAATACCACCCCCGCACTACACAACAAAAGACTTAAGACCACATATCCCTTCAAAGGCTGTCTGAAAAATAAGGCGGAGATCAAATTGATAAATACAGGATTGGTTGCCACAGCCAGCGAACCCAGACCGGGCGACACATGCTGCATGGCCAGGACATAAAGCCCCAGATAAAGACTGATGTTTAAAAAACCATAGATTGCCAGTTGCCCCCATTCCTTACCCTGCGGCAGTCTGCTGCGCAATACCAGGTGGGCGATCACCACCATCAACACCCCGGCCAAAAAAAATCGGGTGATACAGATTACCAGCGGCTGCACCGCTACCAGACCCAGTTTAGTGGCGGTAGAAGCAGAGGACCATAAGACGGCAAAAACCAAACCTGCAAGAAATAACCAAACCTTTTTCATATCCGGCGCAAGTATAGCACATCTGTAGTCAATATCCCAAAAATTACTTAAATTCACTATATGAAACCCATCCACATCTACACCGCCTGCCTGTTAGCGTTACTGGCTCTTTGCAGCCTGCCCGCCCATACCAATGCCCAGAGTACCAAACAGGATAAACAGTCGGCAAAAGAAGCAGCCATAAAGAGTCTGGTAGATTCCCAAAACTATGTCTTTGTCGCCCAGTCGGCCCTGCCCCTGAGCGGGCGTGTCCGGCAACTGACCTCGGACTATGACCTTCGGGTGACTAAAAACTCCATTATCAGCTATCTCCCTTATTTTGGACGAGCCTATCAGGCGCCATTGGATCCTACAAAAGGCGGCATCCAGTTCACCTCAAAAGATTTTGATTACACCACCACCCCCGGTAAAAAAAGTGGCTGGACTGTCCAGATCAAACCCAAGGACTACAGGGATGTCCAGCAGATGACCCTTAGCATCTCAGCCAGCGGCTATGGCTCCCTCCAGGTGGTCAGTACTAACCGTCAACCCATCTCATTCAATGGATATATAAAAGCGCTGAAAGTAAAAAAGAGCTAAGGCTTTTGATAGCTCCCAAATAGTCTTACCAGCCGGTCAGGATAGTCTGAGATAATGCCATCCACACCCAGAGCAGCCATGGCCTTCATATCCGGCTCGGTATTCACCGTCCACGGCAGGACAGCTACTTTATGATCATGCGCTTCTTTTATGAGATCTGCATTCACCAGGAGATAATTAGGACTATATATAGAAGGCGTAAATCCCGGGCGTTCGATGTTCTTTGCAAACCCGTCACTGTTTTCCACCAGCAATGCCGTTGTCTGCCCGGGGAACCTCGGATGAGGCTTCACCCCTTCCGGAAAACGCCGGATGCTGTCATAGGTCATTCTATACAACGCATACTGTTTCTCCTCACCCTTGCCGATAGCCGACCCATCCGGCTTTAGCATGATATCCGAAGACATAAAGACATCATGGGATACCACAACCTTCCCATCCGCGGAGATCACACAATCCAATTCCAGGGTTCGGGCCCCCAACTCCACCCCATGCAGCATGGCTGGAATGGTGTTTTCCGGCATCAATCCCCAGCCCCCTCTACGCGCCTGGAGATCCAGCTTCTGTTAGGCGACAGCCATAAAAGGCAAAAAAAATAGTATAATGTAATACTTCATATTAGTCCTTTGTGAAAAGGCTTGAAAAACGCGAAGGTGAGCAATTATACCGGTGCTCAGTTACCCTTTATGATGATTTTTTATCTTTTTTTTGCAATCGGTTGCAGTTTGCTAAAAATTAGTTTATCTTTAGCTTACCAACACAAGAGAGCCGTTCAAACTTGCCATGATGAAAATTCTAAGTCCCGGAACCTTATCGCCGGACGCCCAATGGTTGCAACGACTGCAACACGATGACACGGAAGGCCTTGCCCTCCTGATGGATAAATATTATCGGGACCTTTTTCATTATGCCTCAAAATTCACCAGGGACGAAGGACTGGCCCGGGATTGCATCCAGGAAGTCTTTATCAGCCTCTGGGAAAGAAGAAAAACAGCTACAGCCATCCTCTCCCCCCGCCATTATCTCCTCCGTGCCATAAAGAACAAGGTACTGAAAGCACTATATAAAAAGGACCGGGTACCCTTCGACCTGCCCGACGAATACGATTTTTTCCAGGAATTCAATATCGAACAGGTCATCATCGAAAAACAACTCTCCGAAGAAAAAGCCCAAAAGCTCAGACAAGCTCTCTCCTCCTTATCCAAAAGACAACAGGAAGTGATCTACCTGAAATTCTACCAACACCTCGATCATGGACAAATAGCCGAACAAATGGACATTAGCCGTCAGTCTGTATACAACCTCATCCATGAATCACTGCAGAAGCTCCGCAGCGTATGGGCCACCCCCACCTCTCTTCCGCTGTAAAAAAATTTTTTCTCTCATTTTCCAGTAGATCCCGTCCATCCCCGGAACTTAATAGGTATGAGAGACTACCAGTCGTATACCTTGACAGATCTTATGCTGGACGAGGACTTTATCCGGTGGGTACAGGAACAAAGGCCTGCCGACCAGGCCTTCTGGGATGAATGGCTCCGTGCTTACCCCGAAAAAAAGCCCCTGGTCATAGAAGCCCGCCGTATACTGGAGTCGGTCGACATCCAAGAAAAATACATACCCAAAGAGGAGGTTCAACAGGAAACCGCCCGATTGCTAAAAGCCATCGGTGCTGCGCCGGCGCAGGGCCTCACTCCATCCATAACCAGACCTTTCCTAAGACGGTTGTGGTCGGCCGCAGCCGTCATTATAATAGGCGTTTCCGCCTGGCTGTTCCTTATAAAAAACACCCCAAAAACCAGAAAGACACAGGCCTATGCCGAACAGATAAGCACCCACCGCCTGATCGAACGGATCAATCACGGCGATAAGCCTGATACAGCCCACCTCTCCGACGGCAGCTGGATCAGGATCGGTCCCAACAGCCGTATAGCTTACTCCATTGGCTTCGATACAGCCGCCATACGGGAAGTATATCTTTCTGGGGAAGCCTTCTTCCAGGTGGCTAAAAGCCCTCATCACCCATTCCATGTCATTACAGGAGAGGTCACCACGGTTGTCCTGGGCACCAGCTTCTGCATCCGGTCATTCGAAAAAGATACCACGATCCAGGTGACGGTAAGATCAGGGAAGGTCAGCGTCAGCGGTATTATATTGACCCCCAATCAACGCCTCATCTATAAAAAGGCAGCTCAAAGCTATCAGCGGTTATTACTGGACCATCCTGTCATAGTCGCCCCGGAGATCACGGATCAAAGCATGGTTTATGAAGAGACGCCGGTTGAACAGGTATTCGGACAGCTGAGTAAGGCTTATGGCGTCTTTATCGTGTATGACAGCGAGCTCCTGCACAAGTGTACAGTGACAGCCGATTTGAAAGGCGAATCATTTTATCACAAACTGGATCTCATCTGCCGTGCCATTGGCGCAGAATATGAAGTGATAGACGGACAGGTGATCATCCAGTCCGGCGGATGTCGGTAAATAATAGGCCCAATATTTTTCAAATCATAAAACCTCTATACACATGAGCTAACCCACCTCCATAGTAAAAAAATGGTCGGCATTGTTCCAGCAATACCGACCTGCGTTTTGATCAAACTCGATTGCATTAACCAAAACATCACGAATTTATGAAAAAAGAACTCGTTAACCATTTAATCTATGGGTTTATGAGAATCGGATTGCTGCCATTACTATTGATAAACTGCTTAACTGTAGTGATTTACGCCAGTCCAACCAGCGGCCAGGAAGTGCTGGACAAAAAGATCAGCGTCCAGGCCAAACAGGAGGAAATGAAGACGATACTCACCGCCATCAGCAGGGCCGCCGGTGTAAAATTCGTATACAGCGCTCAAAAGATCCCCGCCCGTAAAAGAATGACGGTCTCCGCCAACAACCAACGCCTGGCGGAAGTGCTGGATGGCCTTTTATCACCCCTGAATATTTTTTATCATGTATCTGGCCTCCAGGTCGTGCTGATGCAAAAAGGGGACGATGACAACACCCAATACTATTTCGACGCAGAAAGCACCCTGAACATCCCCCCTCTCGAAAAGGTTATAACAGGAAAGATCACCAATGAGAGTGGCGATCCCCTGGCCGGCGTCTCGGTGGTTGTAAAAGGCACTACCAAAGGAACTTCCACCAATACCAATGGCATCTTCACCATCAGCGTGGATCCCGGCGATGTGTTGGAATTCTCGATGGTGGGATACCAATCGTCATCTGTGAAAGTGGGCCCGAACACAGGCGAAATTGCACTACAGCTAAAAGCAAAGCTCAGCACCGTCGAAGAAGTAATAGTGATAGGTTATGGTACCCAGAAGCGTGCTACAGTGACAGGGGCCATCTCCAGCGTGAACAGCAAGACGGTAAAGGAACTGCCCGTAGCCAGCGTAGCCCAGGCATTGCAGGGACGCGTCCCCGGCCTCCAGGTGACCAATAATGGCAGCCCCGGTACCGACCCCATCGTTCGCATCAGGGGTATCAGCTCCATATCGTATGCGTCCAACCCTTTGTACGTAATAGACGGTCTTCCCACCGGGGACCTGTCCACCATCGATACAAGGGATATAGAGACAGTGGATGTCCTCAAAGATGCATCCGCAGCCGCCATCTATGGGTCCAGAGCTACCAACGGCGTCATCATGATCACCACGAAAAAAGGCAACAGAAGCGGCAAGATGCGCATCACCCTCGATTCCTATGTAGGTACCCAGAAAGTAACAAAAAGACTGAGCCTGCTGAACACAAAGCAATTCCAGGATTATGCCATCGCCTATAGAGGCAGCAATGTGGGAAGGCTCCTCGATCCCTGGGTCAACACACCTATCTACCAGGGAGCGACCCAGACCTATGGCCAGACCAACACCAACTGGCAGGATGCATATTTTAAGAGTGGCGTGATGACCCAGCACAACATCGGCCTCAGCGGCGGCAACGACATATCCCGCTTCTACGCTTCGATAGGCTACTTCGATCAGACAGGGACAGCCCCTACCGTAGGCTACAAACGATTGAATTTCCGGCTCAACTCGGAGCATAACATCAGCAAGGCGTTCAGCTTCGGAGAGAACTTATACATTGCCAACGGCGAACAGGCATACGACAATAATGAAGCTGGTTCAAGGACCAACCTCGTGAACGTCATCCGGATAATGCCCCACATGCCTGTCTATGACCCCACTACTACTGACGGGTTCAGAGGCGTAAACTCCGTGCTGGACGGCGGTGACCCCACCAATCCCATCGAAGACGCGAAGGTGAAAAACCCGGGCAACAGGACAACATTGAAGATACTGGGTACGGCTTACGCGGAAATCAGCTTCACCAAATGGTTGAAATTCCGCTCCACCTTCGGCATCGACTACGCCAATGGACTGGACTACCGCTTCTCTCCCATATTTAACGACAGCGGCACCGTCGCCGGCTCCAGCGCCCTGCTGGCAACTATTACCAACAACCGCGCCGTTTCCTCGGTACAATTATATACCCAGCAGCTGACATTCGACAAAACCTTTAACGGCCATCACCTCAACGCCGTTGCCGTATACGAATACCTGCAGCAAAAAATACGCAACGAAAATGCCAGCGGCAAACAGGCATCAAACAATCTTCAAACCCTAAATAATGCGCAGAACGTTTCGGTTCAAACATTAAAGTACGAAGGCGACCTGATATCTTACGTAGGACGCCTGACCTATGACTATAAAGGCAAATACATTTTGAGCGGCGCCATTCGCCGGGATGGTCTCTCTGTCTGGGCGCCCGGAAAGAAATGGAAGGTCTTCCCTTCCGGCAGCGTCGGCTGGCGTATCGACCAGGAACAGTTCATGCAAGCTCAGCCGGCTATCTCCGAGCTGAAAGTAAGGGCAGGTTATGGTGTCACCGGTCTGAATGGATTTGCATTAGGCTGGACGCCCTGGCAGGCCACGGTAAGCTCCAACAGCGCCTATTACCCTTTTGGGAACGTGTTCGCCAGCGGCCCCTCCTCTTCTATCCAGTCCCTTGCTAACCCTGACCTGGAATGGGAGACGACCAAACAGCTGAATTTTGGCGTGGACCTGGGATTACTGAACAATTCGATCACATTGTCTGCTGAATATTTCCGGCGTAAGACGGACAACCTGATCCTGGCCGTCCCTCTGGCTCCCTCTATAGGTTACCTTCCCACTCCAGGTTACACGTTAAGTACGGTACCAAAGAACGTCGCGGGTATGACCAACAACGGCTTCGAGCTGCAGGTAGGATATGCCAAAAGGAGCGGCGACTTCAAATGGAACGCCAGCGGTCTTATCAGCTTTATCACCAACAACGTAACAAGACTGGCGCCCGGCGTCACCGACATCAAAGCAGGCTCCGATGCGGATCTTAGCGAAGGCTACGATGTCACCAATACGGCAGTGGGTCATCCCATCCAATCCTTTTATGGCTGGCAGGTGGAAGGTATCTTCCAGGATGCGACAGATATAAGCAAGCATGCGAAACAAGTCCCCCTGGTCAACGGCATCGGCACCAGTCCCGGCGATATTAAATTCAAGGACCTGAATAAGGATGACACCATTGACAATAATGACCGCACATTCCTGGGCAGTTTCATTCCCAAGTTCACTTATTCCTTCAACCTGGGAGCAAGCTATCATAATTTCGATGCATCCGTGTTCTTCCAGGGCGTACAGGGCAACAAGATCTATAATGCCACCCGTACTATCTCCGAAGGCATGGTCCGCTTCTTCAATTCCAGCACAAAAGTGTTGGACGCCTGGCAGCCAAACCATACCAACACCGACGTTCCACGCCCCGCTTCATCCGATCCCAACCAGAATGCACGCCCGTCCACACGATTCCTCGAAGACGGCTCCTATCTCCGTCTGAAAAATGTGATGTTGGGCTACAACGTCCCCGAAAAGGCGTTACAGTCGATGACAAAAGGAGTTGTCAGAGGGTTCAGGATATATGTCTCGGCGCAAAATGTCCTGACGTTCACCAAATACTCGGGTTTTGATCCGGAAGTGGGCAACAGGCTGGTCAACACATCGTCTTTGACCAATGGCATCGACGCTGCGGTATATCCTCAACCAAAGGCTTACCAGGTAGGTATCCAGGCAAATTTTTAAACATGCAGGAATCTTGTAAAAAAAAATATTATGAAGCGTAAAATCAAAATATTGATAGCCGTGGTTATCCTGGGCATAGCCGCTGTGATTGCGTGTAACAAACGGTTGAATGTCCTTGACCAAAATAACCCTACCATTGACAGCTATTTTAAGACGGCTGCGGAGCTCCGCAACGGCGTGAACGCCATATATTCCACCATGCGCAGCGGGAACCTCGTCGGCCGCGAGTGGTTCTTTACCCATGATATGCGGGGCGGCGAAACTGCCCCGGGCGGCTCGCAGTTGGAGGCGCCCAGGGCCGAGCTGTTGAAACAGGCTTCTCCATCGCCTTCCAATTCCGTTATGACAAGCGTCTGGACCGGCGCTTATCAAATGATCAACAGGGCCAACCTCGTCATTGCAAAGGCGCCTGGCGTCAAGGATGACCCGGCGGCAAGGGATGTCATCGTCGGTGAAGCCGAATTCCTGCGGGCATGGGCCTATTTCGAGCTGGTGTCGATGTGGGGCGACGTACCAATATATACAGAACCCGTGACCACAATCACAGGCTATAAAGGCAAATCACCCGCAGCTGATGTGTATACCCTGATCATCAAAGATCTCACCGACGCGGCTGCCAAGCTGCCTGATGCCCATTCCACCGATGGCCGTGCTACCATGGACGCCGCCAATGCTCTTATGGGCAAGGTACAGATGCAGAAAGGCGACTACGCAGCCGCAAAAGCCGCGCTGTTGAAAGTATACAACAAATACATCCTTGTCGACAATTTCCTGGACAACTTTGACGGCGATGTGAAGGTAAAGGATGACGTAAAAGCCACCGGTCATGAATTCAACCCCGAATCCATCTTCGAAGTCGTCTTTATCGACAAGGGCGACGCCGATTTCAACTGGGGTTACACAGGTGAAGGCTCTACGGCCGAAGCAAGCATCATGCGTAGCCAGGAGTACGGCATCGTCTGGGGTAACGTGATACCTTCCGATGCGATACTCAACGAGTTCGAGACAGGCGACCCCAGATATAAATTTACTTTTTACGAGTCCGGCGACAGCATCCTGACCTATCGCAGCACGCAGCCGGGAGCGGTGCTGACGGAAAGCGGCATGAACGTGGCATCCAGCAACCACAACGGCGTGGTAAAGAAAAGAGTCTACCGCAAATATTCTGTACTGGACTGGAACAATGAAAGCTTTCATCCCGACGGCCTCAACCAGCGTGTCTTGCGCTATGCCGAAGTGCTGCTCATGCTGGCAGAATGCGAGGCCGAGGTCGGAACGCCCGCCATGGCAGCCGGCTATATCAACGAGGTGCGCGATCGTAAAAGCGTAAAAATGCCGCACGTGACTTTAGGCAGCCACGATGATGCCATAAAAGCGGTCATGCATGAAAGGGCGGTCGAAATGGCCGGCGAGGAAGTCAATAACATCGACATCCTGCGATGGAGAGCCAAGAACTATTATCCTTCCATCCGCCCCGATCCGAAACCCGGGCAGGTGGCCTTGTTCCCCATCCCCGCCAGTGAAATATCCGCCAACCCCCTGATTAAATGATCCTTTTAAATCATACTAAAAAAAGAGGCTGCCTGTTAGCCTCTTTTTTTCTGTTTTCCATAACAGTCGTTCTTCTCTCTGCCTGTGGCAGCCAACCGAAGAACAGACTATTTACACAGTTGCCATCGGACGAATCGGGTATCCATTTCCGAAACGATCTCAATGACGTCGACTCTTCTGTGTCCTTTATCAATGAGTTCGGCTATATGGGCGGAGGCGTAGGCATCGGGGACTTTAACAACGATGGCCTAAAAGACATCTTCTTCACAGGCAACCAGGTCAGCTGCCGCCTGTACATCAACAAAGGGAACAACCAGTTCGAAGATATATCCGAAAAGGCGGGCATAACGACACATGTATGGGCCACAGGCGTCAGCATCGTCGATATCAACAACGATGGCTACGACGACATCTATGTCTGTGTGCTGGGAAAAGACCTGGTGCACCCCGCCAAAAACCTGTTATTTATCAACCAGCACAACCTCACCTTTAAGGAAGAGGCAGAGGACTATGGGCTGGCCTTTTCGGGCTATTCCACCCAGGCCGTTTTTCTTGACTATGACAAGGATGGCGACCTCGACATGTATCTTGTCAACTATTTGTTGGGGAACAACACCAATTTTATCGTTCCCCGGGACAAGAGCGGCAGGTCGCCCGCCAATGACAGACTGTACAAAAACAATGGCTATTCAACAGCTAAGGGCCACCCGGTATTTACGGATGTGACCCTGCAGGCGGGTATCAAAGACGACGGTTTTGGCCTGGGAGTCTCCGTCAGCGACTTCAATGGGGACGGCTGGCCGGATATCTATGTGGCAGATGATTTTATCTCCAATGACTTGCTTTGGCTAAACAACCGAGACGGCACTTTTACAAATTGCATCAGCAGGGCCCTTCAGCACCAAAGCTATTCGAGCATGGGGTCGGATGCGGCGGACATCAACAACGACGGACTGCCGGACCTCATGACCCTTGACATGCTGCCTGAAGACAATCGGAGAAGGAAGGAGTCTTCTTCCTTTATGAACTATGACAGATACCAGGCAGAGCGGGAAATGGGATATGAGCCGGAGTTCATGCGCAATATGCTGCAGATAAACAATGGCTGCATCCATGTAGGAGACACATCCATTCCTTATTTTAGTGAGATAGGACAGTTGGCAGGTATCCAGGCGACGGACTGGAGCTGGAGCGTTCTGATCGCAGATTTTAACAACGATGGATGGAAAGACATCCATGTCACCAATGGCATCGGCAGGGACTTTATCAATGCCGACTTCCTGGAGTTCAGCAGCAGGATCTTCAATAGTAACAAGACCACAGCCGAGCAGCATGCCCTCATCCGGAAAAGACTGGCAGCCCTCGATCATGTCAACCTATCCAACTATCTATACCTCAACAACAGGGATTACACCTTCACAGACGCATCAAAACAAGCAGGCATCGACGAGCCTTCTATGTCCAATGGCGCCGCATATGCAGACCTGGACAATGATGGCGACCTGGACCTTGTTGTGAATAACATCAATAAAGAGGCGTTTGTATTTATCAATAATACGGTCCAAAAAGGCAAGCCCGCCGGCAATCATTTTTTGAGTCTGCATCTGGCAGGAGACACCCTGAACAGACAAGGCTTTGGCGCAAAAGTTTGCGTATACAATAATGGCCTCATGCAAATGCAGGAAGAGAACCCCGTGCGGGGCTATTTTTCTTCAGTGGACCGTCAATTGCTTTTCGGATTGGGCAAAAGCTCCTATATCGACTCAATCACGGTGATCTGGCCCGACAGCGCCATACAGCGGCTAAGAAATATACCGGCTGACACCTTTATGACCCTATCATGGCATGATGCCGCCAAAGCCCGCCCGGCTTCCCGGGCCGATACCATCGCCCTTTTTTCCGACATAACCTCTTCCTCCGGAATTACATACAGACATCATGAAAACTCCTTTAATGATTTTGCCCTTCAGCGGCTGCTGCCACATAAATACTCCCAGCTGGGTCCATTCATTACTACAGGCGATATCGATCGTGACGGGGCCACCGACTTCTTTATCGGCGGTGCTTTCAACTCCCCGGGCAAGCTCTTTATACAGCAGAAGGATGCGTCTTTTATGTTAAGGAACCTCACCGACAGCATCAAGATGGAGGAAGATATGGGTAGTATCTTATTCGATGCCGATGGCGACGGTGATCTAGACCTGCTGGTCACAAGCGGTGACATTCAATATGAGGAAGGCTCCGTTTATTATAAACCCCGATTGTATATCAATGACGGGAAGGGTCATTTCAGCCTGAACAAAAATGCCATCCCGGACAGTGTCCGGACGATAGCCGGTTGCGTTACGGCTGCCGATATCGACGGTGACGGCGATCTGGACCTGTTCATAGGCGGCCGGGTGGCTAAGGAATACCCTCTGTCCCCACGCAGCTTTATCCTGCGGAACGATAAAGGGACCTTTACGGACGTCACGGCGGAAGTCTGTCCTGCCCTGGAAAAAGGCGGGATGATAACAGCCGCGGTCTGGGCGGACCTTAACAATGACAAACAGCCAGACCTGGTCGTAGCCGGCGAATGGATGCCCATTCGTTTCTTTTTGAACGATCACGGCAAGCTGCATGAAATGACGGACTCCATCGGGCCGGCCAACATGCATGGTATGTGGAGAAGCCTTATCGCGGCAGATGTCGACAATGACGGCGACCTGGACCTTGTCGCGGGCAACATGGGCCTTAATTGCGACTACCATGTCGGCGCGGCCACGCCCATGGACCTGTTTGCGGCAGACATCGACAACAACGGCAGGATAGACCCCGTCATGTTTTATTACATAAAGGACAGGGATGGCGTCCGACGTTCCTACCCCGCCTTCAGCAGAAGCCAGTTGGCGGCGCAGGTACCTTCTGTAAAAAAGAAATTCCTCCTTTACGAAGATTATGCCAGGGCAGGTTTTGACGATATCTTCCAGGGAAAAACAAAAACCGGTGTGCTACACTTCTACTGTGATGAAACCAGGAGCTGCTGGCTGGAAAATACAGGGAATGGGAAATTTATTAAACACGTCCTGCCTGTCGAAGCGCAATTCGCACCGGTGAATGCTATCATCTGCGAGGATATCGATCAGGACGGATACAAGGACCTCCTGTTGGCAGGAAATGATTACCAGACGGATGTTATTACAGGAAGATATGATGCATCCTATGGCTGCTTCCTCCACGGCAGCCGTAAAAAGGAATTCACCTCCGTACCGCCGGCCAAAAGCGGGTTTATATTAAAAGGGGATATAAAAGATATGGCGTTGATCCGGCTGGCAAATAAAGAAAGGATCATTCTTGCCGCAGTCAATGATGACAGTCTGCGCGCATTCAGGATCAATGATCGGAAATTAAAAAGATAATGGTATGCCTTATCGTACGCTGCTGTTTTTGGGTCTTCTCGGCCTTGCTTCCTGCAAGGACAAACCCCTCCCTAACCAGGAAATGATCGACCTTTTAAAGGCTTCGGCCAGGTTTGATTACAATCACGGGAATGTGTTCTCGCCGGAAGCCATGATAGAATACTGCGACTCCATCATTAGCCATACTTCAGATCAGGACGCACAAAGGACTGCCCTCAGCAAAAAAGCCAACGCGCTATTACAGCTGGGACAGGAGCAAAAGGCGATAGAACTCCTCCAGGCCCTGCTGGATAGGACATCGCAAGGGTATCCGGATCAAAGAATAGCGATCCTGAAAGATATGGCGGTGGCTTATCTACGCCTGGGCGACAGGACCAATTGCATCAACAACCACACTGCGGAGTCATGCATCTTCCCTATTGCAGGCAGCGGCGTACATCGTGATAAGACAGGCGCTGAAAAAGCTATTGAGTTGTATACAATGATATTGAGGGATAATCCATCCGATCTTGAATCAAGATGGCTGCTGAACATTGCGTATATGACCGCGGGCAGATACCCATCGGAAGTGCCCCCACAATTTCTTTTGAAAGTAAGGGATGACGATACGATGCACTTGGTAAAACCTTTCAGAAATGTGGCGATGAATGCAGGGTTGAATTACAAATGCATTGCCGGGGGAAGCATTGTCGATGACTTTAATAACGACGGATATCTGGATATTGTACTGAGCAGTTGGAGCCTGACAGAGCCAATGCGTTACTACCGGAATAATACCGACGGGACTTTTACAGATGTGTCGGACTCCTCGGGCCTGGGCTATCTTACGGGAGGACTGAACATTGAACAGATGGACTACAACAATGACGGCTACAAGGACATTTTTGTATTACGGGGTGGATGGAAAGGAAAGTTCGGAAAGAATCCTAACTCTTTATTACGGAATAATGGTGACGGCACTTTCACTGATGTGACCAAAGCAAGCGGACTGCTGTCTTTTCATCCTTCCCAGACCGCCGTCTGGGCCGACTTCAACAACGATGGGTGGCTGGATGTCTTCATAGGGAATGAGACAACGCCAGGTGAAGAGATACATCCCTGTCAGCTCTTTATCAATAACAGGAACGGGACCTTTACGGAAATGGCGGCAAAGGCGGGTTGTGCCGTTGTAAAATTTGTAAAGGGAGTGACTTCGGCCGACTATGACAACGACGGTCTGCCGGATATTTTTCTTTCCACCCTGAATGGGAATAAGATCCTGTTGAGGAACGAGTCGGATAAAAATGGCGCTATACATTTTGAGGACGTCAGTGAAAAGGCAGGATTGACCCATAACCTGACCCGCACATTCCCTACCTGGTTTTGGGATTATGACAATGACGGCTGGCCCGATATCCTCGTTTGCGGGTATGAGTTTACGCAATCCCTATCCTATTATGCTGCAGCCGAAGCCATACAGTCGCCCATCGGCAATGCCGGGAAAGTCTTTTTATTCAGGAATAAGCATGACGGGACCTTTGAGGAAGTCTCTGCCAGAGTTGGGCTGAATAGCACTGCCTTTGCAATGGGGGCAAACTTCGGTGATATCGACAATGACGGATACCTGGATTTTTACCTGGGCACCGGAAACCCACAGCTCAAGTCTGCTGTACCCAACAAGCTGTTCAAGAATATAGAGGGCGCTCATTTTTTGGACGCTACCACCGCTGCACGGGTGGGTAATATACAAAAAGGCCATGGCGTCTCCTTTGCCGATCTTGACAATGACGGTAACGAAGACATCTATATCAAGATGGGCGGGGCCTATACAGGTGACGCGTTTGAAAATGCATTGTATCTGAACCCTGGCCAGGCTAAAAATCACTGGATAAATCTTTTACTTCAGGGAACTATGTCAAATAAAGCCGCCATCGGGGCCAGGATAAAACTGACATTCAGAGAGCATAATAAGGAGCGCTCTGTTTTCAGGGACGTAACCTCCGGTGGCAGTTTTGGTTCCAATCCCCTGCGTCAGCATATCGGCATCGGAGAAGCTACGACGATCGGGCAGGTAGAAATATTTTGGCCCGTCACCGGAAAAACCCAGATTCTTCGTAACCTGCCCATCGATACGAATATTAAGATCATCGAGGGGGACAGCATATTCAGCACCTACCACCTTTCCCGGTGTGATTTCCAGTCCGGTGTAAAGGGGCTTGTAAGTTGTTCTCCCGGGAACTCAAATATCCCAAAATAGCCTTATCTTTATCCTTACCACTTCCGGATCACCCTCCCCTTATCTCACTTATCCCCCACTATCATGCACCAACGGGGAAGCCGAAAACCAATTTAGAGTAGGCAAAAAATGAAAACCTCTATGGCTAAAACTAAAAAGTCAAAGACTGGCTTCTGGTTTGTTGACGGGATCTTTGAACCCCAGGTCTTTGAAAAAGAGAAATTTGGCAATGACGACGACGACCCTAAGATCAAAGAGTACCTTAAAAAGATCAATGAAGGAAAGATCAAACTATGTGAGATCCTGTGGAATAAAGAAGGCCCCCCTGATGGGAAGCACTGGATGTTCACCTGCGCCGACGAATGCCCGGGGGGTGAAAAGGATAGTTTTTGCGAGTTACGGGTTATTTACAGAAATAGCAAGCCGGATGATATCAAACACATCGAAGGCAAAGAAGGCTCCCTGGTAGGTCCGCCAAAAGACTTTATAAAGCATGTTCTGATCGTCTACTGCGAGTGCAGTCATTCATCGCACAACCATCACAGGCCCTGATAGGCCTGCTGTGAGAAGTTGTCCATCCGGACGATAGGGAGCTGTCGTCGAGGCAATCTTTTTGCCTTCCGGTTTATTTTTCGTACCTTTTCCTCCACCAAAACAAATTTTATGAACAAGCTAACCATTGCTGCACTGTTTGTCGTTGCTGTATGCTTCTACACTCCTTCCTACGCGCAGAGCGACGCCGACATGAAAGCTATGATGGCATACGCCACCCCGGGAGATATTCATAAGATGATGGCAAAATCAGTAGGCAACTGGTCCGCCGCCATTAGCATGTGGATGCAGCCCAACACGCCGCCGATGAACTCCACAGGAGAAATGAAAAATGAAATGATCCTAGGCGGCCGCTATCTGAAAGGCACCAATACAGGCAATTTCATGGGCCAACCATTCGAAGGCATCAGCATCACAGGTTATGATAATGCCAAAAAGATCTTTTTAAACAATTGGATCGACAATATGGGGACAGGCATGATGAACCTCACTGGCACCTGGGATGCATCTAGCAACAGCATCAATTTCTCCGGCGTCATGGTCGATCCGGCTTCAGGAAAAGACGTTCCTATACGGGAAACGCTAAAATTCGACGATGACAACCACCAGACCCTGCAAATGTTCGCCAACATGGGTGGCCAGGAGTTCAAAACAATGGAGATAAAATTTACAAGAAAATAGATCATTTCATTTTTATCGTCACCATTGTGCATGCCGCAAGCCCTCCGAAGTGGCCTGCACAATGGTCCTCCCCGCCTGGCACCCATTATCCGCCCCCGGATCGGATGCATTCTATTGCGACGTGATGGTCCACTGCTCCTTCCTTCCTGAAGGAGATGACGGCAAAAAATAAGTTGCAAAGAACTTTTCTTTATTCTGTTCCAGCATCCTCAATGCCTCATCGATGACTTCACTCCCGCCCTGGTTCTCACGATCATTCTCCAATAAGTTCTTCATCTCTTCTACATATACATCACGGAGTTCCCCGCTTCTTACTATTTCAGCCAGATTTGTCTCCCTCAGATGATAAGCATAGGCCAACGTCCGTCTCCTGATCCCATCCAGTTCTTCCACACTTTTCATAAACGTTGGTTTGAATACCGCCGGCACTCTGTCCTTCACTGCGCTGGCCGCCACAATAGCAGCCTGCATCTTCCCGGCCGCCTGCTCGCACCTCATCTGGATATCTTCTCTCATCCAGAAATTCGGCTGCACCGTATCGTCCGTCCGCATAAAGGCCGTCCGCCTTGTCGACTGCCAGGACGGCGTCTGCCAACTCGCTCCTTTTAATACAGCCGCGCTCAGCAAATGGGCAGGATCGCTGCGTCCGATCTCCCGCGCCAGCCAGGAGACATCCCAGGGATATAATGCAATAGCAGAAGAAGAAAGTCGCCAGTAATCAGCAACGCCTTTTGCCGCAAGACCATATGGCCTTGCCAGTTCGGTCAATGCTGCTTCATCACCAATCCCCGGCCGGCGAAAAAAGATAGCCGTCATCCGTAAATTGGGATCTTCTTTATCAGGAATATTCCCGTAATACTCTTTGACCCCATCCAGTCCCCACACACCGGCGACGGCACGCAAAGCGCGTAAGGTCGCCAATGGGGCGGCAATATGCAGATAAGGCTCCACTTCTTCCGTAGGCCCTCCCATCCATACCTCCCCTATCACAGGTATCTTCCTTTCTCTTGCCTGCGCAACAATATTCCTGAACCATCTATCCGCCGGCAATGCAATCTGTACCTCCGCAATGTCGGAATGAATGGACAACCCTGTACAGGTGCTATCCAAAAGGTCAACGGCCTTATAGGTTTCTCCCGCCGACAACTCCCAGGGCTCCCACCAGAGGATACCCCGGGGGTTCAGCAAATGCCAGGTACGCGCCAGGGTATTGACAAACTTCGCCACCCGCTGTGGCAGCGGAACCCCATGACAACGTGGACAGGGCCCGAACTCACTGCACAGCCAGGCATTCTGGTCATAAGTATAGCACAGCAGATCGTCTACTCCGGGGTATTGAGCATGAAAATTCTTTATCAGCGTAATATACCGCGCCAACGTAGCGTCGTCCGAGATACACTGATCCAACGGCTCCCTGGCAGGATACAATACACAGGGCGCCCCAAAATGAAAAATGGTGCGAAACCCGTACTGCCGGCAAATCCGGACACGCTGCCGCAGTTTATCCCCCCTTTCCCTGATCTTCGCAGATGTACGCAGCGTTATCCCGTACGCGGAATCTCCAGCCGTCATGACCTGCCCGGCCGGCAACCCCACCACATCCTCAAGGTTCAGAGGTTCATCGCCCGGTCGATACCCCCAGGCAATATTCAACTGCATGGTATTGAAGCCAAGCTCTCGCATCTTTTGCATATTGACATCATTCCATGGCGTCTGCGGCCAGGAAGGCGCCCCCAAAAAACCGACCTTGTACTTCAACGGCTGTTGCGCCATCGCACCCACCGACCATAACATCAACAAAAACAAAAAAACCTTTTTCATTTTATATGCATCATTCCTTTAGTAAAAGACTTTTTCCCAACAAACAATTTATACACATACACGCCTGAAGGAAGCCCCGATGCGTTAAAATCTACCCGATAGCTGCCCGCGGCCTGTACCTGGTTTACCAGGCTGGCCACCTCCACACCCGACAGATTGTATACCTTCAGTGAGACAAAGCCGGCTTCATCGACACCATAGCTTATCTGTGTCGAAATCCGGAATGGATCAGGGTAGTTTTTAACACCGGTCAGCACATCATCCAGCGGTAAGGACGTGAAAGACTTTTGCATGGGAACCACAGCCGCCCCCGTACCCGTGCTGTCCGTCTGGGGAACAAAACGCACCATATCCGCCACCAGCCGCTTGCCGCCATAGGCAGAGGCATTATAGTTCAACGTTACGATCAACGGATGCGCATGCGAATGAGCATACACCCCGCTGAGCCGGTAAAACCCCGACCAGGTGCCCACCGAGTTTCCCTGTACAAAAGAGCCGCCCTGGTTGGCAGCGCTCCGGTTCTGATTAACAGTCCCGGTAAGCAGCGTCCCATTCACCGCATAACGTACATTGGTGGCATTGACATTGTCTGCATCAAAATACGTCCAGGACACATCCACGTAGTAATTGCCGTCAGGAACATCTGCTACTACATTGCTGTCGATGGTCGCCGCCCAGGAAGTGGTACTGCCGATCGTGTATTGAGATCCCAGCCCCTGCATCCCCCAGTGACTGCCCAGCCCCGTAGCTCCCGTGGAAGTCACCGACAACACCGGCAGGGTTTCAAAATTATCCGCAGCCCCCGGGGAAGTATTGTCGACCACAGGGAAATCCGACAGCATGATGGCATCGCTGGCCAGGTATTCCGTCGATCCCACCGGATCGTCCTGCGATATCCGCAGCCGGGTGCTGGGCGTGATATTTACCTTCCTGGTGCCCAACAGCTCCCATCCCGAAAATGTATCATCATTATGCGAAAGACCGTCCGCATGCTTTGTTTCGTCGATGACACTCACCTGCTTGTCTTCTGTATAGTCATATAAGTGGAAGCGGGCGGCATTGGCCCTGTACGGACCATTCTTATGCCACATGACATAAATGTATTTGGATTTGCCGGAAAAAGCGCCCAGATCCTGCTCCGCCCAGGAAGAAGAGCTGGGAGGAGAATTGTATTTCCCGCTTCCCAGCCACGTTTGCCCTGAACTGGACCATGGATTGCCTGCATAGATCCAACCGGGCTCACTACCTTTTATGATGGTCATCTTTCCCCCCGGCTCTTTATAAGAAGGCGAAAGGATCGTATCTACCCTGCTGGCGCGATTCCACGCAAAATAAACGAGATATGCAGTGGGCGACTCCCGGAAACCCGCTGCCGCAGTCTCCGTACAAGTACCGGGATTCGACATGGGCCAGCGCTGGCCGACATGCTCACGCAGCGCAATAGCCGCCATCAGACTGGAGCCGGTGTCCGTCCGGTAATTGACGGCAGGCAGCTTGAATATCCCCGGCGCCGGATGTTCCGGGTCACAACGATAAGTATACAGCTCATTCGTATCCAGGGAAAAAAGACTTACAGGCACCCGTACCCATCCATACACCGTCCCTCCCGTCACCGATGCCTGCACATTGCCTGTCATGGATACCGCTCCTCCAATGTCTTCCTTGAACGAATTACCTCCGCCTGTCCCCCAGGTGCCGCCACTGATGCCGATCTTCACCTGGCTATTGCCTGACCAGGAGCTTTCCGTGGTGGAGGCTGCAGGGTCATAGGACGCGATCCAACTGTCCCTTGTCAATGCAAAATAGATCTGGCCATTGCCGCCCCTGCTGGGAAATTGCGGATAGTCGATGCCCTCCAGCGCCTTGGTCACCGTCCCATCGGATATTTTGATCTTGCTTAACATCCCGGAATTGCCATGATCCTCTTGGTCCGCTTCATTACATAGATAGAGATAATCATTTGTAGCATTAAGCACAAGACCCCGCCCCCGCCAAAAACCCGTAGCGATCGTCGTCACTATCCCGCCGGAGATCTTACCTACAAACCCCGCTACTCCACTCTCAGGAAAACCATACGTACTAAAATAGACAGTGCCGTCCGGCGCCACCGCCACCCCCTCGGCCGAAGAGCTGAGATTACCCGCCAGTATATCCACCGTACCGGTGGACTTGTTCCATCTTGATACACGCGAGGGCGATTCGGTGGCAAAATACACGTTACCCGAGGTATCCGTTGTCAACTGTCGCGGCCGTGTAATCCCGGTGACGATGTCGCTCTCACTGCCATTGGGCGCAATACGCCTGATCTTGCTGGGATTGCCTACATCCCCCAGTTCCAGACCGACAAAGACATTATTGTCCTTGTCGATGGTAATGCCAAACATACCGGCAAGCCCCATGCGTCTGACGGAAATAGTGCCGCTGCTGTTTAGCTGCCGCAGTTGCTGGTGGTTGTACTCGGTAAACCATACGGACCCATCTGCGGCATTGGCGCAACCGTAGGTATAATGACAGGGAGTGACCAGACGCATCCCGGCAGGGATGGTGGACATGGTTTGTGCGCATAGCATAGCCCTTATGAAGAACAATGCCATGCAGGAGATGACTGCTCTCATCGTATATGTGTTGTGGTTAAATGTCGTCTCACATATCCCCGCTCTGGTAGGGTACATACTTGCTCCAATCTATCGTACAGATGGACTCGTATGTACGGGGATTAAGATTGTTGTTCAGCCAGGCCGCCGGGTCTTTCCTAAAGGACGCCAGCTTTTCCGCTACGACACCCGCGCCGGACTGGTTATGCACATCCTTCTCCAACAGACCATCCAGCCGTGTAATTACTTTTTTCCACTGCGCTTCATCGTATGCCACAAGCCTCGCGCTCTGTGCAGCCAGCGTCTCCAGGAAATGCAGCGACTTACCCCGCACAGCACGCCCCGTGTTATAAACAAAGTCCCGCTGCATCCGGATATCATCGCTCTTAGGCCCGCCTGCCGCGATCGCCTTATCAAAAAATTCCACCGCCTGGAAATGAAGGACAGCCGCATCCTCCAGCCGCAACCCCGCATCCTCGAATAGCCAGGGGTCGGCCTTATGGTCCTGCGTCAACATAAAATTCGCCCGGCGATTACTCTTCCATATGGGAGTATCCCACGTGCTGTTGGAAATGGTCACCGGGTCCCATCCATGACTCCCATCCTGGCTTCTATCCAGTCCCATGGGTCCGATAAGATAAGTAGTATCCCACGGAAAAGCTTCTACCCCCCTGGCCACATAGTCCCACGCCTGTATCATCAACGGAGCGGCCTTTTCACCATACGGGGCCGCCACTTCTTTTAACAGCTCATCCAGCGTCGCATTGGGCTTGCGCATACACGCCTTCAGCATGGCCGCATTCACGGAAAACTGAGAAGGAGCAAAACCATAATACTCCTTGATACCCACCACCCCATCCATCGCTTTCCAGCCCTGAAGGTTCTCATATACCATACGGGGAAAATAATCAGCTATCAAATAAAGACCTTTATACAACGTGTGATCGAATTCGCCTATTACAGGTATGTTACGGTCCTTCGCCATCCTCACCAGCCGCTTGACACCCAGGTCCGAACTAAAGCTCCTGTCATTGAAAGGATAGACTTCATTGCTGGTGGAAGGATTCAGCACAAGACCTAAATGCGCGGATTCCACATTCTCCAGCACCATCTGCGTCTGCCCCTTCGTCAGTTCCCAGGGCTTCCACCACAAAGTAATATCCGGCCTGTGCCTGACCATCGCATCCTTGAGATAGTTAAGAAATCCAGGCAGACGGTCATGCAGCGGAAGCCCGCTACAGCGGGGACAAGGTCCATACTCGCTGCAAAGCCATGCCTGCTGATCGAAAGTATACAACATCACATCGCTAGTGTCCGTAAATTCATCCAGGAAGTCCCCTAGCATCTTCGCATACTTCTCTCTTACTTTCGGGTTCATGATACACGCAGGCCGTACTGGCGAAAAGTTTAACATTCGGGGTACGCCAAACTGCGCCATCGTCCGAAAGCCGAACTTTTTCGCCTGTTTGGTACGGAATGCAAACTTTGCCTTCTGATCCGCATCCATATCCTCCAGGTTCAGCACTTCATTCGCCGGCTTACCACCCCAGGCAATGCTCAGCTGCAGCATGTTAACCCCCAGCTCTTTGATCTTCATCAGCTCGGCGTCGCTCCATTCTATCTCAGGCGCAGAGGGATTACCTACGATGCCTACAAAATATTTGAACCCATAAGGCCCCGTAACAGGAGCAGGCTTATCACTGTTGCCCCACGTCTGCGGTACACCACCTACCATCATTGCCATACCGGCGCCTATCTTGCTGATTGCTTCTCTTCTTGTTTCCATATAACTATTTTTAAACTTAGTAAGTAAACCCAGGTATCACAACCTGAGATTCTGTTAGAACCGTGCGTAACAGTCTCCCGTTACACGGCTCCGGTTATCAAATCGTTGGTTTAGATCCTAAGAGTGCCCAGTGGGCAAAGAGATTCGGTTCTCGCAGGCATACCC
>JAFKGQ010000015.1 GCA_017307755.1 Chitinophagaceae bacterium
CCGGGTGAGATAGGGAATGTGTTGCTGGAGAGTGGCCTGGTTCGTCAGGCGGTGGTGGTGGCGCGGGGGGATGCGCGGGGGATGTTGCGGTTGGTGGGGTATGTGGTACCGGAGGGGGTGCTGGACAAGGGCGGGCTGGTGGAGTATTTGAAGGGCCGGTTGCCGGCGTATATGGTGCCGGTGGTATGGGTGGAGTTGGAGGAGCTACCGTTGAACAGCAATGGGAAGGTGGATAAGCGGCGGTTGCCGGATGTGGGGGATGAGCCCAGGGAAGGGTATGAGGCGCCGCGGACGGAGATGGAGGGTTTGCTGGCGGGGATATGGGGGGAGGTGTTGGGTGTAGATCGGGTAGGGGTCAGGGATAATTTTTTTGATCTTGGAGGGAACTCACTTGTCATGTTGCCTTTGTTGAGCAAGATCAGAGGGGTGTCGGAGAGGGTATCCTTAAAAGACCTCTTCGTGTATCAGACCATTGAGCGTCTTGCTGCATGGATGGATAAAAATGCAGGCGGGGGCAGCCGGAGGGAAACCGGTCTGGTGTCGGGAGGGCATCTTATTTCATTACATGAAGGGGATAGTAGCGCAACGTTGTTCATTGTTCCGGGGTCGCAAGGTTTTAGCGATGGTTATGACGAGCTGGCAAAGGCATTTGGAGACAGGCATGCCGTCTATGGCATACAAATGATGGGAAGCCGTGAAGGGGAAGAGCCTATCAGGGATATACCCGAAATAGCAAAGCAAAATATTCGATGGATAAAAACAGTGCAGCCCGATGGGCCGTACAGGTTTGTAGCACATTGTTTTGGGGCGCATGTAGCGTATGAAATGACCAGACAGCTGGAAAGCGGGGGAGAGGAGGTAGCATTTACGGCATTGCTGGATATTTCAGTGGATCTCGACAGGCTGGGCATCACTGGGACTGTTATCCCTCTTGAATGCATGATGACCACGCTCCGTCGCCTTTTATATGCTTTTGGATTTATGGAGGATTGGGGTGATGAAGGGCTGGCGTGGATGGGTGAGTTCAGTGCGAGGCTGGAGGCCATACCGGAAGATGACAGGCCGGCTGTGATAGGCAGGTGTTTGCGTGATCGTTATCCTCAAAGACAGGAGATGGTGGATTTTATCATGCGGTTGTTCAACCTGGAGATGACCAATATACTGGTGAATTATGTGCCGTCGGGAAGGATAGTATCTCCGCTGGTGATAGTCAGGGCGGAGGAGGAGGACTGGCATGGATATGGAGAAAGCTTGGGGTGGCATGCATTTTCGGATAAGTGCCATGTGATGACTGCGCCTGGTACGCATGATTCGATGGTGCGGAGTGCCCATGCGATAGTGTTGGTACAGCGTCTGTTGAAAATAATTGAGGAGTTCGTCATTCGGAGCGAAGGCTTTTGACGGGGTTGGCCAGCGCTGCCTTGATGGCCTGGAAGCTCACGGTCAGGATAGTAATGAGCAGGGACCCCAGCGCTGCTAGGGCAAAGATCCACCAGGACATCGAGGTATGGTAGGCGTAATTTAACAGCCAGCCGTGCATAAAGAGGAAGGCGACCGGCATTGCGATGAGGAGTGCAATGGTGACCAGCAGTAAAAATTCTCTGGACAACAGTCCCCATATGCTGAACAGCGAGGCCCCCAGGACCTTTCTTACGCCGATCTCCTTTACCCTTCGTTCTGTCATGAAGGAGGCCATCCCGAAGAGGCCGAGACAGCTGATGAAGATGGCGAGGATAGTGAAGAAACCTGCCAGCTTGCCGATGCGTACTTCGTCGTCGAATCTTTTTGCGTATTGCCCGTCGACGAACTGAAAATTGAAAGCCACGGATGGATCGTAATTATTGAAAACGGCGGAAATTTTATCCAGGGCTTTTGAGGGAGGCATCTGCCGGGTAATCCGAAGCGTGACGACAAGACTTACGTTACCTGTCATGTTAAAGATGGATGGGTTCACGGGCCGGTAGGGGGATTCGAATATAATATCCCTGATGACGCCTATGACCTTGTATGGCCGGCCGTGCCATTCGATGGTTTCGCCGATGGGATGTTGGAACCCCATGATCCTGACGGCTGCCTGGTTTAGGATGAATGCAGAGGAGTCGCTGGGGTATTCCGGCGAGAAGTCCCTTCCTTCCACGATCTGCCATCCGATGGTCTTCCCGTATTCGTAGCTGACATTATTGAATGGGAAGATGATAGAGAGGCCCGGGTCTTTGTCTTTCCAATACAATTCTGTGACGTCCACGTTCCAGTCGATGGTGGAGTTGGAGGAAAGGGCCATGTCGTCGATGACACCGGATTGTTTCAGTTCGTTGCGTATGGCATAGAAGTGATTGCTGATCTGGGGGGTGAGGTCTGTGGTGATCAGTCCGTCACTGTCGTAGCCTAGCGGGCGGTCTTTGGCATATTTTATCTGCCGGAATACGATGATGGTGCAGATGATCAGGACAACGGATACGGTGAACTGCAGTACAACCAGTATTTTTCTGGGGAGTGATGCTGACCGGCCGGGCCGGAAGGTGCCTTTCAGCACTTTTACCGCCTGGAAGGAGGAGAGGTAGAGGGCCGGGTAGCTGCCGGCTATGAGTCCGGTGAACAGGCTGAAGAGGATGCCTGCGATCCAGAAAACGGGGTTGCTCCATGGGATGGACATTTTTTTCTCCGCCAGTCCGTTGAAGGAGGGTAGTACCAGTAGTAACAGGGCGAGCGCCAGCACGAAGGAGAATGCCGCCACGAGGATGGATTCGCAGAAGAACTGGCCGATGAGCTGGCCTCTGAGGGAGCCGATGGCCTTGCGTATACCTACTTCCTTCGCCCGTCGTTCGCTGCGGGCGGTGGACAGGTTCATAAAATTGATACAGGCCAGTACCAGGACGAAGACGCCTATCATCCCGAACATCCAGACATATTTTATCTTCCCGCCTACATTGACTCCATTTTTAAATTCACCGTAGAGGTGCCATTTCCGCATGGGGTGTAAGAATACGATGGGTTTGAACAGTGCGACGCTGGTGCTCTTCATATGTCTTGCGCGCAAGTCCTTCATTTTTTCCGAAACTTTTTCCATATCTACCTTCTCCGCCAATTGCACATAGGTAGCCCAGTTGTTACTGGACCAGGGATCCGACATGGCTTTCAGGGAAGGGTTCATTGCCAGGTATAACTTCCAGGGTGCGATGAACAAAAGGTCCTTGAAATCCGAGTTGTCGGGGATATCTTTGTATACGCCTGTAACGGTGACATTCTCCTGGTTGTCTATTTTCAAGACTTTTCCAATAGGGTCTTTCTTTCCAAAGATGGTCTGCGCCAGCGACTCCGACAGGAGTATGGACGACTGATTGCCAAGGCCCGACCGGCTGCCTCTGATCATCTGCAGGCTGAGCATTTCTGGCGTTTCGGCATCCATGTAATTGCCCATCTTCATGAAATTATCATTTCCGTATTTCAGGACGTGACTCCCGGGTAATGTAGACATTACCACATATTTGAACTGGCTACCGTACTCACTTTTGATGACGTCTCCTAAGTGATAAGGATTATAGATCAGAGAATATCTCTCATTATTGTAGGTGGCATGCTGCATGACCTGTGCGATCCGGTCATGATTGCGGTGATATTTATTGAAGGATAGCTCATCATATATCCATAGTCCTATAAGTAAGGCTACTGCCATTCCCACGGAGAGCCCTATGATATTGATGAAGGAGTGGGCTTTGTCTTTCAGCATGCTGCGAAGTGCGATCCGGAAATAGTTCTTTAACATAAGGCAAGGTTTTCAGCTGACTGAAAGTTAAAATTATTTTGTCTTAATGTTCTTTTTTTTTAAATTTGATCAAGTCTGATCAATCTGTTGCTGTCAAAGATAACTGTGTTTTTGCCATAGCGGTAGCTTTATCATTACTCTCTCTTTTTTCATTTTTCCATCGTCATAGAAGATTAATAAATGCTGAGCGAGCATGCTGTGTCATTGGTGGACAGGCTTGTCGAACTGGATGATTCGACGACGTTGTTTCTTGAATCCATCAGAGGAGACACTTTGAAAGTGATGATGGAATCCCAGGAGGAGAACGGACCACCTGGTCATCGTATCATCAGGAGGGTGGTGAGGCTCTACTTTGACGAGCCCGACCGTCCTGTATTGTATTGTACAAGTTTTATCAATAGGGATCTTCTTACGGAAGAAGAGTATCATGCTCTTATGGAAGAGTTCCTGCCGATGGGCATAGTATTTCATTCCTTCAACAGTGTGCGGTCCATCAAGAAAAGAAGGATCTCCGTCAGCAACGAGATCGACCCCCTGCTGGCTGCGGCCCTGTATGTACAGTCTACCATCGTGTTCACTAAGTGTTATGACTACTGGGTGGGCGACCGGGAGATCGGCGTCATCTATGAGTCATTTAATGAGGAATCCCTTATGCGCATATGAGTTATCAAAAGCATCACATGATCGTTCCTGCTATCGCAGGAGGCAGCATATTGTGCGATGAGCATATAAGTGTGGATCATGACCGGATGGCCGGCATGTTGGAGGAGCTGGATATGTTGTTTGGCAGAGAGGCTGCTGGGGAGTCGTCCTGTATTGCGCTGGAGGTGGAGAACAGTGTCCGACAGGCGGTGCTCATTCTTTACCTGCTGTCGGAAAGGATAAATTTCTTTTTACGGGCGCCTGCCTCGCCCGTACATCAATCGCTGCCTTCATTCTGCGACAAGCTATTGTCTATGGACGTGGGGGTTGCTCATGAGCGGGGGGCGGCCGCGGCGGTCAGGATAAGCAGGAACCCGGAGTATATATGTCCGGGATCGATGCATCCGCGTTCCGGCCGGGTGTTGTTTTCTTCTTCCGGCACTTCGGGGGCACCGAAATATATCTGTTATGATGGGGAGAGCCTTCTTCGCAATGCGGAGAATTGCCGCAGGAGATTTGGCCATGATGAGGATTCACGTGTGCTGGTGCCTGTACCCATCAGCCATATGTATGGAATGGGCGCCGGCTTCCTTCCTGCTCTTATTGCGGGCGCTTCCATTTGTCTGGTGGAAAGGAATAATGTGGTCAAGCTTTATGATAAGGTGAAAAATTTTCTACCCGGGATGATCTTTATAACACCTACGGTTGCCAGGATGATGCTGAAACTGGGTAAACAGTTGCCCGGGGAAAGGACGTATATCACCGCGGGGGAGAGCATCAGCAGGGATACCCTCACACAATTCCGGGAGAAATTCGGGTGGGTGATCAATCTATACGGATGCACGGAGTTGGGGGCGATTGCCACCACTCCCTTTTGGCGGGAGGATGTGCAGCTGCCGCTGGAACCCCTGGACGAGGTTGCGGTACGGTTGGGAGATGACGGGAGGATATGGTGCCGGCACAATGCGGGATTTATAGGATATGCGGATGGAACGGGGCGTATAAGCCCGGGCTATCTCCCGGACGGCTGGTACGATACCCGTGACAGGGGATATGATGCCGGCAAAGGATGTTTTTCAGTAACGGGGCGGATGGATAATTGCATCAACCGATCAGGATTCCTGGTATCTCTCGAAGAGATCGAATCGTTGCTGGAAGAGAGTATTGAGGGGATCTGCAAGGCCGTAGTGTTCGAGGGTGGCGTAGGGAATGGGATGGCAACGGGTGTCATTGCCGTCTGTGAGGTGGTGGAAGGTCATCTGCCGGACAGGGATGTTGTGAAGGCGGCCTGCAGGGATCGGATGAACAAATATCTTGTGCCTGACGATTTTTATTTCACCAGCCAGTTGCCCAGGCTGGGCAATGGGAAGCCGGACCGGCTATATCTGATCAACCATTATAAGAATATCATTTAAAAACTTCCGTTATGCAGGAACCTACTATTGGGTATATAAAAGAGAAAATAAGGGAGATACTGGTAAATGACCTGGATGCCAATATCGATCCCGCATCCTTGCGGGACGATCTCTCCCTGTATGATGATGGACTGGGGCTTGATTCCATTGCCATTATCAATTTTATTGTGCTGGTCGAGCAGAAATTCGACATTACTTTCGAAGGTGAGGAGATTAGCAGCAAGCTGTTTGGTAATATCAACAACCTGGCGGAGTTTATCGAAGTCAAACTGCGCAGTCAGGTCGACAAGGTATGAGGCCGAAAGGGTTATTCTTCAGCCTGCCGTCCGTCAGTGTCTCCAGGACGTTGACGTCTGTGATAGATGGCATCGCCGCTGCCGGGTATGATATCATCTATTACAATACGGCGGATTTCCGGCCTGTGGGCGACCATGCTTTCAGCTTCAGGTCCTACCCGGAAAATTTTGAAGCGCATTACTCCGAAAAGATCAACGAGGGTATTTCTTATTTTGAGTTTGGAGAGATCCTTATCGATGCTGCCGCCGGCGTGATGGATTTTCTTGTTGGGGAGATAGCGCGGGAGCGTCCTTGTTTTGTGCTTCATTCTCATCTGGCTGTATGGGGGAAGCTGATAGCCATGCGGTATGGTCTACCTGCTGTCACTTTATTTACCACTTTTATTCTTGACAAGCGGATCATGCTGCCTTTTTTCAGACAGCTGAATGCAGGAAAGTCCGGCGGGTTGGGCCATGTCAGCGAGGCCGTCAATGTTTACAGGAAGTGGCGTAATCTCTACGTTCGGCTGCAGCTGAAAGGCGAGCCCGATCTCTGGGATGTGTATATAAATAAGGGGCAACTGAACCTGAGCTTTATTCTTCCGTCCTTTCAGCCCCGGCGAGATATCCTGGGCCCCGAGTACCGATTCATGGGGTACCCCCTGGAGTACAATGATGAAGGAGCTAAAAAGGAATTGATATATGTGGCTATGGGCACTATTCTGAATAAGGACATAGCCTTTTATCTTTTGTGTATCGACGTACTAAAAGACCTGCAGATAGATTGTGTGTTGTCGGTAGGGGCCGCTGTCTGCATCGGAGAGCTGGGGGAGATCCCCGGGCATATAAGGGTGGAGAAGTTCACCCGTCAGCCGGAAGTACTGCAACGCAGCAGATTGTTCATCACCAGGGGTGGGATGGCGAGTGTCCATGAGTCCGTGTATGCCCGTACACCCATGATTGTTATACCCATGATACCGGAGCAACAGCAGACGGCCGGGAAGGTGCAGGAGCTAGGTATTGGAATCCATATTCCAACGGAACAGCTCACAAGAGATCGGCTGAAAGCCGCCATCCGGGAGATACTGGACAATGAAGCCACCTACACTGCGAGATTGGATGTCCTGTCAAAAGAGTTCCCGGTGTCACCTCCTCAAACAACCGCCTCCGAAATAGTGGATGGGTACCTGAAAAGCGTAATATAATATAAGAGTAATGGAAACGCTGGTAGATCTTATTGTCCGGAAGGGGCCGGCCACGGGCTGCCAGGGGATACGTGATGGGGACCGGTATATCAGCTACCGTGATTTCCATCTCCTCACGAATCGTTTGGCCCGGTATTGCAGGGAGAACGGGGTAGGTTCGGGCAGTATCGTCCCTATCCTGCTCACCCGGGGTATCGACATTCTCATTGCAATGGTGGGGGTATTGAAAGCCGGGGGGGCCTATGTCCCGGTGGATACAGGCTATCCCGGACCGAGGATCGTCTATATGCTGGAGGATACGGATTGCAGTGTGGTGATCGGGGAAAGGGCCTCCATATCCAAGTTGCCGCCGGGAGGGAAATATGTGCCGATCGTGATGGACGAGGACTGGCCGGTGATCCTGGAATTATCTGCGGAAGATCCCGGTGTCCTGCCTTTTCCCGGAGCCCTTGCCTATGTCATTTATACATCCGGGTCCACAGGAAATCCAAAAGGGGTGATGGTGGAGCATGCGCAGATACACCGGTATATCATGGATGTATATGAACGGCTGGGTCTTGCGGTGTGTGAGAGTTACGCTTTGTTGGGCACCCTGTCCGCCGATGCGGGACTCACAGCCGTCTTTTCCTCCCTATGTTATGGCAAAGACCTGCATATCATCGACATTAAAAATCTTTCCGCCGGAGCTCTCATCGATTATTTCGGGAAGTATTCAGTGGATTGCTATAAGACCACGCCTTCGCTGATGCAAACTTTTCTCCGACAGCGGAGCGTGGATAAGCTATTGCCCCGTAAAGTGCTGATGCTGGGAGGGGAAGCCTGTCCGTGGGCGCTGGCCCGGCATCTGTATGAGTTCCTTCCCGAAGGGTGCAGGCTGTTCAATCATTACGGTCCCACGGAGACTACCGTAGGTGTATTGACCTATGCTTTTCCTGCAAGCCCCGAATCATTGCCCTCCGTGATTCCTCTTGGCATTCCCCTGGAGCATACGAAAGTGCATATCCTGGATGACGGTGGGCGGACCGTCATGGATGGTGCGGCAGGCGAACTGTATATCGAGGGGGCGTTGCTGGCCAGAGGTTATCTGAGCAACCCGGTGCTGACGGATGAGAAATTCGTGAAGGGCTCACCTGACGGCAGGGATGTCCGTTTGTATAAGACCGGCGATCTGGCCAGGTACCTGCCCGACGGGAATGTGGAATATCTGGGCAGAATGGATGACCAGGTAAAGATCAGGGGATACAGGATCGAGCTGAAAGAGATCGAGCATGCCATCCTGCAGTTGGGGACTGTGGAGCAATGTGTGGTGACAGCCATCGAACGGAGTACCGGTGAAAAGCAGCTCGTCGGATATATCGTACCGAAAGACGGGTTTGCGACTACGTTGCTGGAGGAATGTCTGAAGGCGCAGCTGCCGGACCATATGCTACCGAGGAAGTGGGTCATGCTGGATCATCTCCCATTGACCTTTAACAATAAGACTGACAGGCGGCAGCTGCCCGCGCCTGATTGGGAGGAAATAGAACGTGCGCGACCGGAGACAAGGGCGGCCAGTGAAATGGAAGCAGTTCTGAGGGATATATGGCAGCGGCTTCTGGGGCGAACAGGGATCCGTCTGGATGAGGATTTCTTTTTGCTGGGCGGAGATTCACTGTTGTCGATGCGTCTTGGTTTCGAGACGGGCGACAAGCTTGGCGTCAATATTTCTCCGGCGGATATATTTGAGTATCCTACCATTGAAAAACTGGCCGGATATCTGACCCGTCATAAAGAGACTGCTGTCTCCCAGGTGACGGCCGATGGGACAAATCCCGCGGAATGGGAGACGACGGCAGCGCAAAAACATCTTTTTCTTCATCATAAGCTTTACCCCAAAGCATCATTCCCTCATTCCTCCATTACTTTCAGGATAAAGGAGGAGCCGGATGCGGTCAGATTGGAGGCTGCCTGCACAAAGATCGTTGCCCTGCATGAAAGTCTCAGGACTGTCTATTTCCTGAAAAAAGGGAAGGTATACGGGAAGGTCCATGAACCTTTCCGGCTGGCTCCGGCCTATATCCAGGCAGATGGGGAAAGCATAGATGCAACAATCCGGCGTCTTACGCAGCCCTTCGACCCTGAGCGCCTGCCGTTGATAAGGGTCTTTGTCATCCATTCGGGGAAGACGGCGTGGTACTTCCATCTCGATATGCCACATATCAATTCCGATGGTGTGAGCCTTACCATTCTCATGAAGGACCTCACTGCTGTCTACAATGGAGAATATGTGGAAAGACCAAGGCCGCAGTTCGGTGATCATCAGCGGCGGATGGAAAGGTACCGGCATTCAGCCGAGAGGAAGGAGGATGAAATGTACTGGCGGCAAACGCTGGAACGTCCGCTGCCCTTACTTGCTTTTCCCCGTAGCAGTGGGATAGCGGGGGCGGGTGTCTACGAAGGCAATTTTATCGTATCCGCTGTCCCCTCCGGGACGATGCATCGTATCGACCGGTGGGTCCTGGGTCGCGGCCTAACCCGCTTTCAGTTGTTGCTCGTCGGCTATATGACGCTCTTGCACAAGATCTCAGGGTCGGATACGGTGGCGGTGATGTTGCCGGTGCACAACAGGAATGATAAGAGCGTGGAGGAGGTGACGGGGTTGCTGGCCAATGTGGTGCTGGTACGATCCGAAGTGGGTGAGGGTATTTTGACCGGGGATATTATGGCCGCCTGTCTGGCTGCTATCCGGAAATCGCTTCGCCACCAGCAATTCCCTTTTGAAGATTTGTATCCCATCTGGCAGGAACAGGGACGGAGCAAGGGATTGCTGACACAGTCATTTTTCGGGTGGCATCATAGCCGGGATGAATACAGGCTGGGCGGGATTGTCCTGGAATTATATATCCCCGTCAGGCACCAGGAGAACCTTCCTTTATCCGCAGCGGTCTTCGACACCGGAGAGGAATTGGTCATGAGGTTATCCTCTTCGGCGGGGGTGTACGGCATTTCCGCTCTCAGATGTGTATGGGATGAGTATCTGCACATGTTGGACAAGGTGATGGAGGGAGAAACTGCATTAAATATCTAAAATATATGGAAGCGACGTCATGGTATACGAGAGAGGAGGATTGGGTGTTGAAACGCTCGATCATCTTTAATAAGAATCTTGTCAGGCTGACCTTTATGGAGGTGGACAGGCTGATCAGGTTGCTGGGCGGTGTGAAGGAGGGCGCCCGGGTGCTGGACCTTTGTTGCGGCATTGGCAGACATTCCATGGAACTGGCCAGGCATGGTTTCCAGGTGACGGGGGTAGACATTACGCAGCCTTACCTGGATACAGCAGAGAAAAATGCAGCCAAGCAGGGATTGAACATCGAATTCGTGCAGGGCGATATGCGAAGCTTCGTCCGCCCGGGGTCTTTCGACCTGGTGGTGAACCTCTGCACTTCTTTTGGCTATTTCGACGATGTGGAGGACGACCTGGAAGTATTGAAGAATATATATACGAGTCTGGCGGCCGGTGGAAAGTTCGCCATGGAGATCCTCGGTAAGGAGGTCATCGCCGCTACTTTCAAAAAGATCGAAGAGCTGGAGTTCGAGGGTTACCGGGTTGTGGCGGAGAGCAGGATCCTCTCGGACTGGAGCCGGCTGGAGTGTAAAAGAAGGGTCTATCATGACGGCGTGGAGAAGGAGATCGTAGCCTATCACCGTCTGTATTCGGCCGTAGAGTTGAAAAGTCATCTTGCCGCGGCAGGATTCAGGAATATCAAAGTATATGGAGACTTTGGAGGTTCGCCTTATGACAATAATGCGAAGTCCATGGTGCTTCTGGCTGAAAAATAATCACATTTCAAAATCAGTATTATGGGAAAGTTTGAGAATACCACCGGCTCGAATTGGGCATCCCAGGATGCAGCTTCCCTTCATATCAATGGCAACGTTGAGTATCCTACGCGGGAAGAGTTCTATACCAATTATCCATTCTATAAATATTGGAACAGCGATTGCAATGATCATCTTCTTGTTCCGGAAGGGATCAATATTTACATTCATATCCCCTTTTGTATCCAGATCTGCGACTACTGTTTCTATATGAAAGAGCTGATCAGGTCCAAGGATCAGGTGGATGAATACGTGGACTGCCTTTGCAAGGAGATGAAGATGGCGAGTGAGCATTTTAGTCTGGGCAGGCGCAAGGTGAACTCCATTTATATAGGCGGGGGGACGCCTTCGGTGCTTACGGAGCAGCAATTCAAAAAGCTGTCCGAGTGCCTCCACAAATACCACTATCTGACGGCGGATACGGAGTTCGCATTTGAGGCGGAGCCGGGGACTTTTAGTAAAAGCAAGCTGGAGTGGTATAAGGAGAGCGGGGTCAACCGCATCAGCATGGGGGTGCAGTCATTCGACGATGAAGTGATACGTCAGAGCAGCAGGAAACATACGGCAGTCCAGGCGATCCACTCCATCGATATCCTGCGCGAGGCGGGTGGGTTCGAGCTGAATATCGATCTGCTGAGCGGGCTGGCGGGGGAAACCACGGATTCCTGGGACAGGAGTGTCGACACAGCCATCGAACAGGGAACGGATATGCTGACCATCTATAAGATGAAGACCTATGCCAATACCAATTTTTTCAAGAAGGGTGTCCGTGGGAAAGAGATCGAGCTGCCTGGTCAAATGGAGGAGGTGTCCCTTATGAAAAGGGCGATGGATAAGGTATTTGCTGCCGGCTACGATCTGTGGAGCACATTTGCCTTTACGCGCAATGGGTGTAAAAGCCGTTATATCGAGCATACCTGGCGGGGGCAGGACATGATAGCGTATGGGGCTTCCTCATTCGGCAAGCTGGCCAGCTTCAACTATCAAAACTTCAATAATATACATCTGTACGTCCAAAAAGTGAAGATGGATGTGATGCCTGTGTACAGGACCTACGCCATGTCCTATAAGGATATGATCGTGAAAGAGCTGTTGCTTTGTGCAGTGCGGCTTTTCTCTTATACGAAAAAGGAGTTCATCGATAAGTTCGGGTTCGACTATTTCAAGCTGATACCCGACGTAATGAGCGAGCTGGTGTATAAGGGGTATATAACGGATGCCACCGATGAGCTGGTGCTGACAAAGCAGGGTGTCCTATATGGAGACTTCGTGTCAAAGGTCATCGCTTCGTCCGTCAAAGAGGTGTTCGCCGGGGACGCCATTGGATTTGTCTATTGAAAACCTGCGTTATGAAACCTTATCTTGCGGAGGATGCCACTGTGGCGCCTGCCTCCCTGCAACAGGAAGGAGTATGGTTCCATGCGTTGAATACCACCGACTATTATTGGAATTTTATTCAAAAGCGTTGTTACCGGGGGAACCTCGACCGGCAGGTCTTGTATAGCGCATTGGATGCCGTGTTGCAGCGTCATGCTTCCCTGCGGACGAATTTCCGGATGCGAGAGGATGGGTTGCGCCAGGTGGTTCGGCGGGAATTGCGTGCGGAGGAAGTGCTGAAGTTCGAGATGCCGGATGCGAATGACGAGGAGGCGCGCGACAGGGCTATGCGGCATGCGCTGACCGCGGCGGAAAAAGAGGGTTTCGACCTGGAGGAGGATGCGCTCATCCGGCTGAAGGTCCTGCAGTTCGGGGCAATGCATTTTTTTATCCTCACGGTCAGCCATATCGTCATCGATGCTTTTTCCATGGGTATCTTTTGGAGCGATCTGAGCAGATGGTATAACCTGATCTTATCGGGTGGGCAGGCGCCGTCGGCACCGCAACAACAGTATATACATTATTGCGCAACGCAGCATGCGTTCCTGCAGACGGAAGCGTATCAACGGCAGAAAGCGTATTGGTTGAGCATGCTGTCCGGCGAATGGCCGGAGCCGGCCTTCCCGTTACACCGGGGAATGGACGCTGGTATCCACCACTATGAGATGGCGTTGTCTCCGCAACTGGCGGAAGACATCAGAAATGTGGCGTTGCGCAGGAAAGTGTTGTATTCTTCGCTCTTTCAGGCTGCCTATTTTATTTTCCTGCATAAGTACTGGCAGCAGGATCGGATCGCTGTCGGCAATGTGGTGGATGGCCGTGGTTTCGGCAGGAAGGAATATAAGGGTGTGATCGGTCTTTTTGCCAGGCGGCTGGTGAATGTCCAGCGAGTGGAGGAAAGCGAAGGTCTGGGGGTTTTCCTGGAGAAGGTGAACAAAGGGCTGTTGGAAGGCTTTGTCAATGGGGAAGTCGTTTATGAACCTCTGGTGCGCGAGATCAACCAGCTTAAAAAGAGAGGGCTTCACCCTTTGTTCAGGGCCGTGTTCAACCTGATCAAAGGCAGTGGGGTGGCGCTTTTCGAAGGGCTGGAGGAGGTCAGGGTGATCGAACATGAGAATACGCTGGTAGGGGATACCCAGTACGACATAGGGTTATCCATATTCGACGATGTCAGCCGTATCGTATTGCGGCTGGATGTGAAATGTACGGAGGAGTGGAAGCCTTGTGTCGAATGGTTCCTCCGGGATTATATAAGGGTATTGGAACAATGTGTATACCAGCCCGACCTTATGGTGAAGGATGCCGGAGGGCCGGGGCAGGAGATGCTACAGCTATTGGAAGCGTTCAATCCGACAGCAGTCGATCATCCCGGCCATGAGACATTGACCGGGCTGCTATCGGAACAAGCTATGCGTAGCGGCACCGCACCTGCAGTGGTCTTTGGTCCGCGAACCCTGAGCTACCAGGAATTGGATGAGGCGGCTAATCAATTAGGGCATTATCTCCGCGGGTTGGGTGTGGACAGGGAGGTGCTGACGGCCATATGTATGGAGCGAAGCCCCGAAATGCTGTTGGGGATGCTGGGTATCCTCAAGGCCGGGGGGGCGTTCGTGCCGGTGGATCCCGCCTATCCTCCTGAGCGTATAGCATATATATTGTCAGATATAGACGCGAAGGTGGTCGTATGCAGCCGGAGGGGCCGGAGCGCGTTACCGGCGGGGCTTGGGGTGGAGGTTGTCTTGTTGGACGAGGAAGGGGAGCGGCGGTGGAATGACCGTCCGCGCACCTGTCCCTCTGTGGACCTGCGGGCCGAAAACCTGGCCTACGTGATCTATACGTCGGGGTCGACGGGGCGCCCCAAGGGAGTAATGGTGGAGCACAGGAGTGTCGTAAATTATTTGCGGAATGCTTTGTCTTATTTGGGGACGGAGACTTCTTTGGCGGGGTGTTTTGCCTATCTGCCTTTTACGTTCGATGCTGCGATCACTGGAATTTTTGTGCCGTTGATAGCGGGCCGAACGGTTGTTCTCAGCGTGGGGGAGGGTACTGAGGTATTCGAAGATGCGGCGTTTGATACAAAGGGGCCTTATGATCATATTAAGCTGACGCCCGCCCATTTGTATTTGTTGGAGCGGGCTATGAAGAAGATGGGTGAAGGGGCAGCGCCTGCCAGGCGGCTGGTATTGGGAGGGGAGGCGTTGCAGGCAGGTGCGTTGCAATTCCTCACAGGATGTAAGAGTGAGGTAGAGATCATCAATGAGTATGGGCCTACGGAAGCGACGGTGGGGTGTTGCACCTACACATTCCCTGTCCAGAGGCTGGGTGACAGGATACCCATCGGCCGGCCGATGAACAATGTCAGGATGTATATTTTGGATAAGCATGGAAAAATAGTGGGGCCGGGTGTTGCAGGGGAGATATATATCGGTGGTGTTCAGGTGGCGCGTGGCTATCTCGGGCAGCCGGAGCTTACGGAGACGAGATTTATTACAGGGTTGTCCGCCGGCGGGGAGCGTGACAGGTGGTACAGGACAGGTGATGCCGGACGATGGATGGCTGACGGAAATATCGAATATCTGGGTCGGCTGGACGAGCAGTTGAAGATACGGGGTTACCGGATCGAGCCTGGAGAGATAGAGGCGGCAGTTTTGGGCAGCGGGCTTATACAGCAGGTAGCCGTCACCGCGAGGGACGACGGCTCCGGGAACTTTATCCTCGTTGGGTATGTTGTGGGGGATGGCGTTTTCGATCCTCAGCAACTGATGGAATATCTCAGGGGGTATCTCCCCCATTATATGATCCCTGCGGTATGGGTTAACCTGTCTTCGTTGCCTTTGTCGGCGACGGGAAAAGTAGACAGGCATGCGTTGAAGGGGCTGTTGCCGGCGGTCCCGGGAGAAAATGGGTGCATGGCGCCCCGCAGCGAACTGGAGAAAGCGTTGGCAGACATCTGGCAGGAAGTGCTGGGCGTGGAGCAGGTAGGGATACGGGACAATTTTTTTTCACTGGGCGGGCATTCCATTTCAGTCATGAAGATGCTATCCCTGTTGCGTCAACGGCTGGATAGAGAGGCTGCTGTGAGGGATCTCTTTACGTTGGCGACGGTGGAAGAATTGGCGGCGCATCTTGAAAAAAACAGGGCAGGGGCAGGTCCCCTATCTATAAAAGGTGTCTCCCGTCCGGGGAAGATACCCTTGTCATTCAGCCAGGAGCGGCTGTGGTTTATACACAGGCTGGAGGGCAGCGTGCATTATCATATTCCCTGGGCATTGAGATTACAGGGCAGGTTTTCCACGGCTGCGTTCGAGGCTGCCTGCAGGGCAGTTGTCGACAGACATGAAGTGTTGAGAACAGTAGTAGAGGAGGAGGATGGTAAAGGGTATCAGCGGGTGATGGAGGAGGGTCGTTGGCGGATGGAATTGTCCAATGGCGCCAGGTACCGGGAGGACCCGGAAGGGTTGATGGAGCTGATGATCCAGCTGATGGATGAACCTTTTGATCTTTCCCGTGATCACATGTTACGGGTGCATATCATCGTGCTGTCGGAGACAGAGCATGTCATGGTGATGACCCTTCACCATATGGCTGCCGACGGATGGTCGTGGAGCATCCTCATGCGGGAGCTGACCGCGGCCTATGCGGCCTATGACACCGGGTCGTCATTGTCATTACCTCTTTTGCCGGTGCAGTATGTGGAATATACATTGTGGCAGCGCAGTCTGTTGGAGGGAAAGGCGCTGGAAGGGCAGCTAGATTATTGGCGGCGACGGCTGGCTGGTGTCAGTCCTTTGGAAATGCCTGTGGATCATCCACGGCCTGCCGTACAAAGCACGCGTGGGGACAGCTGGTCCTTTGCGGTGGATGACAGGTTGACCGGGGCGTTACGCAGCCTGTCCAGGTTGGAGGAGGTAACATTGTTCATGACACTGATGGCGGCGTTCAAGGTATTGCTAAGCCGGTACAGCGGACAAAAAGATATTTGTGTAGGGACGCCCGTGGCCGGCAGGAAGCCGCAGGAGACGGAAGGGATGATAGGATCATTTATAAACACCCTGGCGATAAGAAGCGATCTCAGCGGTGACCTTACTTTCCGGCAACTGTTGCAGCAGGTGAAAGGCACGATGCTGGATGCCTTTGATCACCAGGACCTGCCGTTTGAAAAAGTGGTGGAAGCGATAGTGCCTGAGCGGGACCTTAGCAGGAGTCCTATATTCCAGGTGATATTGTCTATGAACTCGCATGAAATGCCGGAGATGGTGCTGGCAGGCGTCGAGCAATCGGAAATACAATTCAGGGGCGGCCGGGTGAAGTTCGATCTCACGATGAATGTGGTGGAGGTCGCCGGGTCGCTCACCTGCCATGTACAATACTGCAAGGATCTTTTTGAAGAAGCGACCATACACCGGATGGTGACGCATTACCGGCGATTGCTGGAAAGTATAGCGGTGGATGCCGGCCGGCGGGTCGGGGAGCTGCCGATGCTGACGGAGGAGGAGGAATTGGCGCTGGAGGAGGGATTGCATGCAAGGACCTCGGCGTATCCCCGTCATCAGACATTGGCAGACCTGTTCTCGGAGCAGGCTGCGCGGACGCCGGGTCGAGCTGCCGTGAGATTTGGCGGGCAGATGATTGACTACCGGGAGCTGGAGGAGCGTTCCAACCGTCTGGGGCATTATCTCCGGGAGCTGGGTGTGTGCGAGGAGAAGCTGACGGGTATTTGTGTATCCCGGGGTATTGAGATGGTGATAGGCATACTGGGCGTTCTCAAGGCAGGTGGAGCGTATGTACCCATTGACCCGGGTTATCCGGCGGAAAGGATAGCGTATATGATGTCGGATGCCGGTGTAGAGATCGTGTTGTCCACCCGGCGTGTCTGGTCTTTGCTGCATGGGTGTTTTGAAAGTCAGGTCGTTCTGCTGGATGGAGAAGGAGGGGATTGGGAAATGATCTCCCGCTGTCCGGCCAGCTGTCCGGAGACAGGATTGAAGCCTGAGCATCTGGCGTATGTACTGTATACGTCGGGATCGACGGGGCGTCCGAAGGGGGTGATGGTAGAGCACAGGAATGTTATGGCGTTGGTCCATGGTTTTCAGGAGATCGCGCCTCCCGAAGGCGAGACGGGCGGATTATCCCTATGTCCTTATGTATTTGATGTGTCCGTGTGGGAGCTGTTCATCAACCTGTGTTTTGGCAATACGTTACATATACTGGATGAAGAGGCCGGCTTTGATCCCGGATTTCTCGCGGAGTATATCTGCCGGCATGCCATCACTACCGCCTATATTCCTCCGACGATATTACCCGATGTGGTAGAGCATCTCGAGGTCATGGAGGGGGCGTTGGCGCTCAGGCGTCTGTTGGTAGGGGTGTTGCCGATCCGGCAGGCTGTTCTGCAACGTTGGGCTGACAGGCTGTCCGGCTGTAGGATCATCAATGGTTATGGTCCTACGGAAGCCACGGTCTGCGCCAGTTTTTTTCATTTCAGGAGTGCTGTGTTACCGGATCAGCCTACACCGATAGGCCGGCCTGTATGCAATTACAGGGTGTACCTGTTGGATGAAGATCGACGTCTTATACCTCCCGGTATACGGGGGGAGATATATATAGCCGGGGATGGAGTGGGAAGAGGATATCTGAACAATCCGGCATTGACGGAAGAACGTTTTATTGAAGACCCTTTTTCGAAAGGGAGGGGGGGGCGTATGTACCGTACCGGTGACCTGGCCAAGTGGCTGCCTACGGGCGACCTGTTGTATATCGGACGGCAGGATGACCAGGTGAAGATACGGGGTTACCGGATTGAACCGGGCGAGATAGAGGGTTTTGTGCAGCAGAGCGGTATGGTGAGGCAAAATGTCGTGGTGGCGCGGGAGGGTGGCAATGGCAGGTTGCGGCTGGTGGGGTATGTTACGGCCGAGGAAGGGTTCGATCCGGTGGCGTTGAGGAGTTGGCTGTTGCGGAGGCTGCCTGAATATATGGTGCCGGGATTGTGGGTCTGTATGCCTGCATTACCGGTGACGCCCAGCGGCAAGGTGGATAAGCAGCGGCTGCCTGATCCTGTGGAAATGGACGCGGGTAAGAGAGCGTATGAAGCTCCCCGCAATCAGCTGGAGTCGATAATGGTGGAGGTCTGGCAGTCGCTGCTGGGTGTTCAGCACATAGGCATACATGATAATTTCTTTTTAGTGGGAGGGGATTCCATCATCACGATACAGATCTGCAGCCGGGTCAGGCGGGACGGCTATATACTGCGGCCCAGGGATATTTTTCTGCATCAAACCATTGCTCAGCTATCGGCGATGCTGACTGTCCGGGGTGAGGCGCCGCCCTTCCGTGCGGAACAGGGGATGTTGGAAGGTTTCAGTGGGTTGCTCCCCATTCAGCAATGGTGGCTGGGAATGGATCCGGCGCCATCGGTCATATCGCATTTCAATCAAAGCGTCTTATGCTGCATTGATAAAAGCATCGGCCCCGATGAGCTGTCGAGGGCGATGGCCTTGCTGGTGGCCCGGCATGATGCTTTGCGGAATGTATATACATGTACGTCGTCTGGCTGGCTACAGCATTATGGCAGCAAGCCTACGGATATCAGTGTATTCGACCTCAGCGATCAGGGAGCGGAACAATTGCCGGCCGCCATTACTGCCCGGGCGAGCATGTGCCAGGCGGCATTGGATATCGGGAAGGGTATCCTAGTCAAGGCCGCATTGATGAAAACTCCTTTGTTCGAAAGGGACAACCGGTGGCTGTTGGTGATCCATCATCTTGCTGTGGATGGCGTATCCTGGCGGATATTGATGGAGGACCTGGAAATGATGCTCCGAGCTATCAGGGATGGCAGCAGGCTGGAAGATGGGTCCAAGACGAGCTCCTGCAGGGACTGGCGGCGCGTCCTGGAGGAATACGGAAATAGCCGCCGGCTATTGTCTCAATGCGATTACTGGCAGTCGGTGGTTTGCGGGGGAAAGGTCTTGCGTACGGATATGGAGTACTCTGGTGAATGCAGGGTGAAGGACATGGATATGGTCACTGTCCTACTGCCGGAGGACCGCACCTCATTGTTGTTGAAGGAGGCGCAGTTTGCCTATCATACCGAAATGAATGATCTGTTGCTGGCGGCACTGGCCCGAACATTAAGCGAGTGGAGCGGTGAGTCGGATGTACTGGTGGGTTTGGAAGGGCATGGCCGGGAAGAAGAGATGGGGGAAGGGGTCAACCTTACCAGGACGGTGGGTTGGCTAACCTCTTTGTATCCCGTCCTGTTGGAAACAGCGGAAGGGTTATCTTTTGAATCCCTGATCAAGCGGACGAAAGAGGGTTTGCGTTCGGTTCCTGACAAGGGGTTGGGTTATGGGGTCCTTAAGTATATCGTCCAGCACGAAGCCCTGGCGGGGAAAGAACCCTGGGAGATCCTTTTTAATTATCTGGGTCAGCTGGATAAGGGGGAGAAGGGAGATGATCTGTTCAGCAGATGTCCGGAATCACCGGGGTGCGAGGTGGATGGAGGACATATGGCATTGTGGAAGCTATCGGTGAACTGCTGGATACTGGGGGGCGAGCTGCGTATGCAATGGGCCTATAGCGGAAAGCATTTTCACCATGTGACTGTGCAGGGACTGGCGGATGCATATATCTGCCATTTGGATGAGCTGATCGCACATTGCACCGAGCCTGATAGAAAGAAAGTTTTTACACCTGCCGATTTTGGGCTGGGGGCGGACATCAGCTATCAGGAGCTGGACAGCTTCTTTGAAGAAGAGGCGGGTGAAAAAGATATACTGGAATTATAAGACTATGATATCGTTGGAGTATAAGCTGGCCTTTATTGTGCCGTACAGGAACAGGGAAGCTCATTTGCTGGAGTTTGTTCCGCATTACCGGCGTCTTTTTCCAGCGGCGGATATTTATATTGTACATCAGATGGGAAATGCGCCTTTCAACAGAGGCAAGCTGATCAATATCGGCTTCCTGTATGTGGAAGACAGGGCAGACGCCTTTGACCTGTCCGACGTCGATATGCTGGCGGTAGAGGGGCATGTAGACTACTCATTCCCCAAGGCTGCAACCCATCTGGCTTCGGCGGCATCGCAATTCGGGTATACGATGCCCTATCCTACTTATTTTTCCGGTCATGTGCTGTTAACGGCAGAGCATATGCGTTCGGTGAACGGTTTTTACAACGATTATCCCGGATATGGTTGTGAGGACGATTGTTTTTATAGGTCCTTTATCGAAAGGGGGTTGCCTATCGACCGACGGTACGGAAGGTATGAATCCCTGCCCCATGAGCGGATTGTCGATAAGGACCCGGCCCTCATGGAATTGTTCAATCGTAACTGGGATATTTTCAATCTAAACCCAAGGGATTTTTGCAATGGGTTGAGCTCCTGTGAATACCGGATCGGTCAGGTACACAGCTTTACAGATTTCACCCAGATAGATGTACATCTTTAGCACCTTAGGTGTCACCTAAAAATATAAAAAATGGAATACAGACAATTGGGAAACAGCGATGTCATGCTGTCGGCCATTACTTTTGGCGCGTGGGCCATCGGCGAGGCGGAAGTGGGCGGCGTCGACCCGGACAACCTTGTCAAAGCTCTGCGGAAAGCGCATGAGATAGGCTGTACGTCTATAGATACGGCGCCCTGTTACGGCTTGGGCCTCAGCGAGCAGATGGTAGGAAAAGCCATCCGGGAATTGCCGAGGGACAAAGTGCAGGTGCTTACAAAATGCGGGGTAGTATGGGAAGGAGACAAGGGGCTTAAATGGTATAAGGATCTCGCCTATGGCGACCGTGTGGTAAACTGGTATAAATATTCCGGCAAGGAAAGTATCATGAGAGAGTGTGAAGACAGTCTTCGCCGGCTGGGTACGGATTATATCGACTTGTATTCCGTGCATTATCTCGACCCTACTACTCCCATAGAAGAGTCCATGGAAGCCCTGGCGCGGCTGAAAGAGCAGGGGAAGATACGGGCAGCGGGTGTCTGTAATTACCGTACGACGGAGATGCGGACTGCCGGTGGGGTAGTGGATGTGGAATCCAACAAGGTACGGTACAGCATGCTGAACAGGGTGATTGAGGATGATCTGGTGCCGTATTGTCTTGAGCATAAGAAAAGCATCCTTGCCTATAGTGTTTTGCAGCGAGGCATCCTCACAGGATGGGACCTGCCTAAGTTCACCTGGGGGTCCGAAAAGGATAATCCCGTGGAGGTAGCCCTCTATGATGACGAAAACATGAGGAGGATCAGGGCTTTCCAGGAGAAGATAAAGTCTGTGGCGGAAGACAATGGGGCTACGCTCACCCAGCTATCCATCCGCTGGACTATTGACAGACCGGGAATAACGACAGGCCTGTTGGGCGCCACGAACCCCGATCAGATAGTCTATGATGCAAAGGCGTTGGAGGTATCGTTGAGCGCGTCGGATCTGGAGATCATCAATGGATATCTTACCGAACTGGAGATGGAGCTGAAATTGCCGGCCACCGGCCGTCATCAATTTACCTGGATGCCATGAAACTGCTGCTGCAATACTTACGACGGTATAGGAAATGGGTATTCGTAGCCCTGTTGCTGGCGACCATCGACCAGGTGTTCATTTCCTTCAACCCCTATATCCTGGGGAATATGTTGATCGATCCCTTTGCCTACAAGGCACGATATTACCGTGAGCATGGGATGTTCAGGGAATTCCTGCAGGGCATCGGTCATGGCCTGTTGCTGATGGTCATTGTGAGTACGGTGGCATGGGTATCGAAGGGATTCCAGCATTACGTGGTAAATGTGGTGGTGCGCAAATTGTGCACCGATCTTTATAACGATGTGCAAAGTCATATCCTCCGGCTGCCTTACCAGGCTTTCGAGGATGAGCGCAGTGGAGAGATACTTTCCGTACTACAAAGGGCTCAATCCGACTGTGATAAATTCATCACAAAATTCGTGAATGTGCTCTTTGTGAGCACTATAGCCATGTGTTTTGTCATCATTGTCGCCTTTCAGCTGAGTCCCTATCTGCCTCTGGTATATATAGGGTCCGCCGCGGCCCTATCCGCCATTCTGCATTTTCTGAGTAGAAAGGTGGCGGTCATCCAGAAAGAGATACTGGATGAAACGAATGCCCTCGCCGGCTCTACCACGGAGTCCCTCCGCAATATCGAGCTGGTGAAAAGCCTGGGTCTTATTCAACAGGAGATACATCGTTTTTTTGCTGCGAATTCCCGGATACTGGGGAACGAGATCCGGAAAATGAAGAAAATACGGTCTTTGTCCTTTATATATGGAGCATTTGTACAAACGCTCAATCAATGTATCGTCTTTTTGCTGCTGATATTTCTCTTTTATGATAAGCTTACCGTAGGGCAGCTGTTGATGATGCAGATCTATTTCTTTTTTATTTTGGGTACCCTGGAGGAGTTCGGCGCGGTCATCCTTTCTTACCGGGAGGCGGAAGCATCCATGAATAACCTGGGCCGCCTGATGAGCCGTCCGGCGGAGCGGCCGCCGGGGCGCCCCGAGAAGATAGGCGTCATTACGCATCTTCGATTTGACAGCGTGCATTTCCAGCATGTCACTGCCATGCGTCCCGCGCTGGAGAGCATTTCCTTCGATGTAAAGATGGGAGAGACCGTGGCGATCGCCGGTCCTTCCGGAGCGGGCAAGACCACCCTGATCAAGTTATTGACGGGATTGTATCAGCCTACGGGCGGCAATATATACTGTAACGAATCCTGTCTTACCCGTATCAATCTGGATGAACTGCGGCATCAGACGGGTCTTGTAACCCAGGATACTCAACTTTTTTCAGGCACCATCAAGGAGAACCTGCTTTTTGTAAATCCGCAGGCTACGGACAGGATGATAGAGCATGTGCTGGAAAGCGCTTCCTGTCAAAATCTTCTGGCTCGTGCGGCAAAAGGTATCGATACCCGGATAGGGGAGGGAGGATTGAAGCTGTCCGGGGGGGAGCGTCAGCGGTTGGCGATCGCCCGGTCCCTTTTGAGGGAGTCGAGTCTGTTGATATTCGACGAAGCCACTTCTTCGTTGGATTCTCTTACAGAGCGTCAGATAGCGGGGACAATCCGCCAGATAACCTCTCAGGGGAAATATATTACGCTGATGATCGCACACCGGCTGTCTACCATTATGTTCGCCGACAGGATCCATGTCCTGGAAAAAGGCAGGATCATAGAAACAGGGGACCATGCTTCCCTGCTGGAGGAGAAGGGGTTGTATTATGCGATGTGGCGGCAGCAGATAGGTGAATGGAAAGATGAAGTAAACATGATATCATATGAACAATAAGGTGATTCAAAGCTTATGGGTAGGAAACAGGCTCAGCAATAACGAGCTGTTGTGCCTGCGCTCTTATGTGCGTCACGGTCATACCTTTCACCTGTATGCCTATAATGAGCTGCAGACATTGCCGGATGGGGTTGAGCTGAAGGACGCCAATAATATCATACCCGCCGGCGACATTTTCAAGGACAGCCATAATACCTATGCGTCTTTTGCCGACTGGTTCAGGATGAAATTGCTGTACCTGAACGGAGGATGGTGGGTGGATATGGATACGGTCTGCATGAGAGCTTTTGATGTACAGGATGAATACTGCTTCTCTTCCGAATGGGCTTACAGCATGGAAACAAAGGAGGTCAACAATACCTGTATAAAATCTCCCGCGGGGGCCGGTTATCTTAAAGACATCTTACAAATGGTGGAGGAGAAAGTATTTGGAGGCGACCTCATCGGCTGGGGAGAAATAGGGGTTTATCTCTTCCGGCATGTTTTTCCCCGGTATAACCATCTGCTGCCGTATATGAAAGAGCCAGAAGTGTTTTGCCCTGTGAATTACTTTGATCTCAGCGGGCTTATCTGCGCGCATGAGTACCGGCAGCATCCCGATACGCTGGCCATTCATCTTTGGAATGAGATATGGCGGAGGGGGAACTTAAATAAGGATGCTTGTTATCATCCCGATAGCATTTACGAACGGTTAAAACAGCAATATCTGACATGATCGCACCAGCCGCCTACAGCGGCTGTACTTCTGTAATAGTATTGGTATTTCGGGCCGGCGCATAAACGTGTGCCGGCTTTTTTATTTTCCGCCTGCGTCCCCACCAGATGAGGAAACCCGTCACCGGCAGAGAGGCTGCCATCCAGGCGGCCAGGAACCAGATGATCTTGCTGCCCAGGCCCAGCGCCTGGATGCGTCCTGTGTGAAGATCATAGTTGCTTTTTGCTACTTTATCATAGCCTGTATAGTTGGCATACAGATCGGCCTTTAGCAACCGTCCGTTATAGGGTGAGAGAAGAAACGTATTCTGTTTGCGTACCAGCGTATAGGGATAGCGCATGATGATACGGATTGGGGCCGTGCTGTCGGCAGGCGGTGCGATAAAAGTTTCACGTGCGCCGGGATAGTTGACGATTGCATAGGCGTATGCTTCGTCTAACGTAAAATGTTTGCCCGGTATGGGTTTGGTTTTTTGTTTGGTTTCTTTTTCGGGGGTTGGACTATGAGTGACAAAGGCCACAATGTTTTTTATCGTATCGAATGTCCAGAACAGGCCTGTCAATGAGATGATCAGCAATACCAGCAGTGCATAAAAGCCAAGGACACGATGCAAGTCCCAATTCACTCTTTTCCAGCTCCTGGCTTTAAAGTTGACGGTAACAGCCTGTTTAAAAAATCTTTTTTGACGGGGCCACCAGAGTATCAGCCCGCTGATGCACATGATAAAAAAGATAAGGACATTCCAACGTATGATCTGTTTGCCAATTTTATCGAGTAAAAGCTCCCTGTGTATCTTTAGCACGACGGTAAAAAAGTCCCCATTCACATTGCGCACGCCGGCAATAGATGCCGTATATGGATTGATGGAAACCAGTTTTTTTGGAGTGAAGAAGATCACCGCCGCGTCCTTTGACTCTTTCCATCGGATGCTGAGCATTTTTTCTTTTGGAAAATGGGCCCGGAAAGTATCGGTCAGTTGGGTAAGGGGCAGACGGGCTGCATTTTCCGGCGCGGCAACATGGTAGTATTTATTTTGAAATAATTCCCGTGCTTCTTCTTCGAATACATACAGTGCGCCTGTTACGGCCACGATAAAGACCACCAGTCCGGATGCCAGCCCCAGCCATAAGTGTAATTGAAGAATGAGCTTTTTGATGGTCATGGCCGGGTGTGTTTCATCCGGCGAAGTTACCTTCGGAGGAGCAGATGGACAGGCCGGATCAGGAAAAATGGTTTACGGAAGCGGGAATTGTGCAATTATGTACAGCCGACCCTTCATAACCGGACAGTACGAACGATTTGCTTATTTGTAATATATTGATTATTAGTCATATGCGAAACTGGCATTCTCCTTGTCCAAACATGGTATGATAAAAAATTATCTTAAAGTGGCCTGGAGAAACCTTGTGAAGAACAAGGTGTACTCTTTTATCAACATTTTAGGTCTGGCAACGGGTATGGCGGTGGTGATGCTTATCGGTCTGTGGATACATGATGAGATGTCGGCGAACAGGCACCACAAAAATTATTCGTCCCTATACCAGGTGATGATGAACCAAACCTTTGATGGTCACCGGGGCACACAGCAGGCGATACCTTTTCCGCTGGGTGAAGAACTGAAAGCGAAGTTCCCTGATTTTAAAGGAGTGGCGATGTGTGATTGGGGGGGAGATCATTCTCTGATCTACAAAGAAAAAAAGATCAGCAAGAACGGTCATTTTATTGGTGAGGATGCTATGGCGATGTTCTCGTTCAACATACTTTATGGGTATAAAAATCCACTCCATGACCTATACTCCATTGTGTTGACGGAAGAAACCGCCAAAATACTTTTTGGGACCGAAGATCCCATCGGCAAGATCTTAAAAATGGACAATGCCACCAACCTGAAAGTTACAGCGGTTGTTCAAAAGCAACCCAGGAACAGCTCGCTTACTTTTGACTATCTGATACCATGGCAATTGCAGGAGGTCATTTATACTTATATCAAGCCGTATCATAAAACAAATTGGGGGAACAACTCCTGGCAGGCGTTTGTGCAATTAAATGATAATACGCAGCCCGCAAGCGTAAATGCCAAAATAAAGAACGTAGTTATCTCCCATTTCACCGACGAGAACACGTTAAAGAGCATCAAACCGGAAGTTTTTATTCATCCGATGAGCAAATGGCGTTTGTACAGCGACTTTGAAAATGGGGTGAATACGGGCGGTTTTATAAAGTATGTAAGGATGTTTGGTATTTTGGGCGCCATTGTCCTGCTGATCGCCTGTATTAATTTTATGAATCTGAGTACGGCCCATTCGGAGAAAAGGGCTAAAGAGGTGGGTGTTCGTAAGGCCGTCGGTTCAGTACGGGGGCAGCTTATCAGTCAGTTCTTAAGTGAATCCATGTTGATCGCCGCACTGGCATTTGTGTTTGCGATCTTAATGGTGGCGGTCGCTTTACCCTTTTTCAACAGGCTTACGGAAAAGGACATGAGTTTGCGTCTGGCAAGTCCGATTTTTTGGCTCATCATGGTTGCATTTACCGTCTTCACCGGGTTACTGGCCGGAAGTTATCCTGCTTTTTATCTTTCATCGTTCAATCCTGTCCGTGTACTAAAAGGGAATATAAAGACCGGCAAAGGCGGCTCTTTGCCACGCAAAATATTGGTGGTGCTCCAGTTTTCAAGCGCCGTGGTGCTTATGATCGGCACCATTATTATTTATCAACAAATACAATTCGGCAAGGACCGTCCCATCGGATTTAATAACAAGGGGCTTATTTCTGTGAATTGGTCTGATGACATTCTGAAACATTTTGAAGCGATCAAACAGGAGCTTATCAGCTCAGGCGCAGTGATCTCCATCTGTAAAAGCAACTCTCCGCCATCAGAGATATACAGCAGTAACAATGGATGGGAATGGCCAAAGAGCCTTCCGGTGGAAAAATCAACTGTCTTTTCGACTATCGCCACGGACTATGACTATACGAAAACCCTTGGGATCAAAATGACGGCCGGCAGGGACTTCTCACGTGAGTTTGCGGATTCAAACGGTGTCATCCTTAACCAGGCTGCAGTAAAACGCATGGGGCTTAAAGACCCTGTGGGAACGTTGCTCAAATGGAACGATAAAAAAATGGTCGTGGTAGGCGTTGTGCCGGATATTCAGATGGAGTCGCCTTTCCGGCCCATCTCTCCCTTGACGATCATCTTCAATAGTGGTTGGGTGAATTATATGAACATGCGCATAAACCCCGGGCTGCCGGTGTCAAAAGCCATAAGCCTGATAAAGCCAATCTTTGACAAATACAATCCTGCGTTCCCTTTTGAATATAAATTTGCCGATGAGCAATATGCGAAAAAGTTCAATTATGAGGAGCTTGTCGGCAATCTGGCAGCGATCATTGCGGTCCTGATCGTATTTATTTCCTGCATGGGGCTGTTTGGTCTGGCGTCTTTTACTGCTGAACAACGTATCAAAGAAATTGGCGTACGAAAGGTGCTTGGCGCAAGTGTACCGAGCCTTTGGAAGTTACTCTCATTTGATTTTGTCGTACTTGTGCTCATAGCCTGTGCAATTGGAGTTCCGGTGGCATGGTATGCGATGGATAAGTGGTTGAAACAATATGATTATAAAACTGATATATCCGCCGGTGTAATCTTTTTGGTGGTGGTCTTATCGGTTCTCATCACCTTATTGACAGTAAGCTATCAGGCAATCAGAGCTGCTACTGCCAACCCGGTGAAAAATTTAAGAAGTGAGTAACGCGGTTATTGCAGCTCTTCGAATTGTCCTGTCTGTCTGTTCTTCCGCACATTATCCCATGTGAAGGCGCGGCCATTCATGGCTACATAGACACCGTGGGGGAGGGTTTGGGCGAAAGCCAGGGCGCCACCCAGATTGAAGAACCCGTCGGAGCTACCGAATTTATAGGGGATCATTGCGCCTGTCAGGACGATGGTCTTGTCTTTTACTTTTTCGGCCAATACCCGGGCGGTGACGGACATGGTGTCGGTGCCGTGTGTGATGATGATCTTGTCTTCGTGGGCGTTCCGGCATTGGTGGGCGATGAGTTCCCGGTCTTCATCCGTCATGTTGAGGCTGTCGATCATCATCAGCGTTCTTACGGTGACGTCCAGGGTGCTGCGTGCGCGCTGGAGCATTTCGGGCAGGTGGGTTTCCTTAAAAAAAAGTTCGCCGGTGAGCTCGTTGTATTCTTTGTCGAAGGTACCGCCTGTGACGAATATACGGATGGAGATCATGGAGATGATTTTGGCCGCGAAGATAGTGAATGCGGACTATAATACCACTCTCTTCCCTTCTTTTGCGGACCGGCTGGCCGCCTGGAGGATCCTCACCACTATAAGATTGTTGGACAGGGATGAAAGATCGTTGGCCGGGTCGAGCCTGCCGCTGAGGACGTCTGCAAGATAGGGCAGGTTGTCCCGGTAGGTTGCGGGCTTTACCGTGACGCTGTCATAGCCTTTTTTTATCCGGGAGAGCAGGGTATTGCCGTCCAGTGCATGCAGGTAGCCTGTGACGCCGAATACTTCCAGGTCTTTTATACTGAACGGCCAGTTCCAGGATGCTTCGATGATGCCCGTTGCATCGGGGTATTCCAGCAGGATCGTGGCGTCATCGTCCACTTTGGGATAGACGGAAGTTTTGATATGATGGGTCATGGCCGTTACTGCAATAGGCGCTTTACCATGCATCAGCCACACCATCAGGTTAGCACCATAACAGCCGAAGTCCCTGATAGCGCCGCCGCCATTCTTCACCGGGTCTGTCAGCCAGCCGAGAAAGTCCGGGGAGCAGCCGATCTCTTTTGGTCCCTGGTGTCCGTCATGCACTATCATCTTGCGGATGTCGCCAATAGCATGCTGTTCGTTGACCATTTGACCCACCTGTTGATTGGTGTTATACCAGGTCGTCTCGTAGTTGGTGAGCACATGGATATGGTACTGGCCTGCAAGGGCGGCGATGCGATCAGCGTCCTTTACCGTAGTAGCCAGCGGTTTTTCCACCATTACTGAGATGCCTTTTGGAGCGCAAAGCTCCACCACGCCCAGGTGTTCGGAGATGGCGTTGTATGCCAGCACCGCGTCCGGGTGGATGTGTTCCAGCATGGAGGAAAGGCTGGGGTAGAATAATGAATCAGGTAATTGATACCGTTGTTTGTATCGCTGCGCCAGCTGCGGGTCCGATTCGGCAATGCCCGCGATGATCACCTCTCCTCTTTTGAACTGGTTCATGATGTTGTGCACATGGTCATGGGTGAGGCCTGCGACGCCGACGTGCAATATCTTTTGAGCGTTGGAGGCTGCGGTGGTCAGGAGGAGAAAAAAGATGGCAATGGTTCGCATGGTATTGATGATTGTAGTATCGAATGTAGGAGAATTGCTGTAATTATCTTTCTGGTGTGTAAGAGCTAAGTTTTTAGTTAGTGGGTGGAAAGCTTGAGCAATTTCTCAGTATAATCAACCAGGAACAGCGGAATATTAAGCAAGTTGCCATCCTTTTTCAAATTTTTTAATGAATACCGGATCCGGGCAGGCGGTTTGTAGAGGTCATTATAAACGGTAAGACTTTTACTATGTATACTTTCCTCTGACTTTACTTCTATAGGGATGATGTCGTTTTTCACTTGAATTAAGAAGTCTACTTCTGCCTGATTTCCGGACGTCCAATAGCGGGGAATTCCTTCGAAGTGAGCAATCAGATGTTGCAATATGTAGTTTTCGCTTAGAGCGCCCTTAAATTCCGTAAATAGACGGTTACCCTCCCTTACTGCAATAGGATCTAAAAACGAAAGCCTACGCAGCAACCCTACATCGAGTAAATAGAGCTTAAAAGCGGAAAGATCGTCATACGCTGAAAGAGGCAACCCTGGTTTGGCGATCCGGGAGATACGATGTACTAAACCTGCATGTGAAAGCCAGAGCAAGGAGTCTTCATATTCACGGGAACGAGCTCCTTGTTTTACAGCCTGATACAAAAATTTTTTATTATCTCTGGCCAATTGAGAAGGAATAGAGGACCAGAGGTAGTTAAGCTTAGGGATCTCCTTTTTTTCGGCATGTTTTGAAAAATCAAGAGCATAAGCGTTGAGAACATTTTGAAGCACTTGCTGCGTTCTTTCCATGTTCTGTTTTTCCAATAATGCTACTACAGCTTCAGGCATTCCACCACAAATAAAGAACATCTTCAATTTGTCGACCAACGGATGAAAGAAAATATCCGGCAAAGGCTCAATCCGGTCAATGGTTTCTATATAAGAGAGCAATTCCGGATCGGCAACGGATAAGAACTCTGCAAAACAAACGGGATTTAAATGCAGGAAATCTACTTTTCCAACAGGAAAAGAATTTCCTTTTGACATGGAAACTCCGAGTAAGGAACCGGCTCCTGCCACTGCATACTCAGGAGCATTTTCACTGAAATATTTTAAAGCATTCAGCGCGTCATTGCATTCCTGGATCTCATCGAATATAATAAGCGTTTTTTGTGGTACTATTGGCCGGCCATGCACCAACGACAAGTTCTGTAAGATCCGTTGTACATCTTTTGTATTTTCAAAAAACTGTTTTAAGTCAGGCTGTTCCTCAAAGTTGAAATAGGCGGTACTGTCAAATTCCAATGTTCCAAAGTGTTTCAATAACCAGGTTTTACCTACTTGTCTGGCCCCCTGAAGGATAAGTGGTTTTCTTCCTGGTGACAGCTTCCAGCTTAATAATTTCTTTTGGATGGCCCTTTTGATATCCATTTTTCACAGTTTATGTGTCCTTTTTGTGTAAAAAATCACATAATTGGTATATAATTCCGTAAAATTAAGCTTTTTTACTTTTCTATATAGAGCCGATTTGAGCTCATTTAGGGTGATGTTGAATTAACTGCTTCAAAATCAATCTCTTTTAGATGTCCAGGCTTTTTGCGATAAATTTGTATATGGTCAACAGAAGTAATGTGACCCGGATATGGGTACTGTGTTTGTTCTTTCTGCTGCCTTTCTCGTTATCGGCCGCCGATCTGCCTGTGCGTACCATCGGCATAGAGAGCGGTCTTTCGAATAATTCCGTAACAGGCGTTTACCAGGATCATAAAGGTTTTATGTGGTTCACCACCTATGATGGGCTGAACAAATACGACGGCAACACTTTTACTGTCTTTCGCAACAGGATTGGGGACAGCACTTCGCTGCGGGGGAATGAAGTGTATACCATTTCCGGTGACGCGGCGCATAATTTATGGGTTGGAGGACGCAATGGGGTCAGTATCTATCATCCGGAGAGCGGCCTGTTCTCCGCTGCCCGGTATCTTGATCCGGCCGATAATCAACTGCACATCGTATCAGGAACTGTTTCAAACATCATGACCGGCGAGGGGGGGATCATATTGGTTGCTACGGAGCAGCAGGGGTTGCTGATGTTTGAAAAAGCGGGTGCGATCGGTCATCCTGTTCCCCTGTATGATAACGGAGTAATGGTGCATAACTATGCTGTGTCGGGTATCAAGGTTACTCAGGGGGATGGCGTATGGTTGTTTGTGTATAATTATGGGTTGTGCCGTCTTGCCAATGGGAGGGTAAATGTTGTCAACAGGATAATCCGGCAGGGGAATTGTCTGGAGGCGGGTCCGGGAGGTTTGTGGCTGGGGAATGACAGTGGGCTTTACCATTATGATATAGCGCATGACCAATGGTCGGAGAATTTGGTGGATGGGAATTTTAAGATATCGAATCTTTGTATGGACAGGTCTGGTGTCCTGTGGATCGCTTCGGATGGGAGGGGGGTATGGTGGAAGGGGCCGCAGGAGGAGAAGGCCCGGCCGTTCCTTTCTACAGCGGGTAAACCCCTGGTGAATAGCAGCGCCGTCTATTCTATCTGTGAAGACAAGGAGGGGCGTAAATGGATCGGGACTTTGCGTGGGGGTATCAATATTGTCGAGCCGCGGCCTCACCCGATACGGACCATTGAATATGCCAGCGAGAAGGCGCCCAACCCCAATGATAATTTTATCCTTTCTTTTTGCGAGGACAGGAGTCATAATTTATGGATCGGTACGGATGGCGGAGGTCTGCGGTACTGGCGGCGGAGCACAAACACTTATACTTTGTATACCCATGAGGCGGGTGACAGCAGGAGTCTGGGGGGGAATTTTGTCACGGGAGTCCTCTGTGATACGAATGGGGATATTTGGGTGTCGCACTGGTATGGCGGTATCAGCCGGCTGGACAAGTCCGGCGGCTGGCAGCATTATACCTGTTATAATCCCAATACCAATATAGCCGAGAACAGGGTATGGCTGTTGTATGAAGATGGCAGGAAAGATCTATGGGCCAGCACGAGTAATGAAGGTACATTATATATCCTGAACAGGAAAAGTAACCAGTTTGAGCTATATGACAAGCGTATCACCAATGTTCAATGTCTGGCGGAGGATCGACAGGGTGTGCTTTGGGGTGGGAATTATTCTTCCCTGGTCAGGATCGACAGGGAGGGGAAACGTCATCAGTGGTATGAGCTGGGTTATACTGTCCGGTGTATCCATGAGGATAGGTCCGGTAATTTTTGGGTAGGTACGCAGGGCGGCGGTTTATTGCTTTTTGACAGGAAGAATGGCAGCTGGCAGCGGTTTGCCGATGCACAGGGTCTACGAAGCAATACCATCCTGCGGATATTGGAGGACGACAAGGGCAATCTCTGGATGAGCACTTTTAACGGTCTGATCCGGATGGATGTGGCCGGGAGGAAGTTCAGGAACTTCTCTGTTTCGGATGGTCTGCAAAGCAACCAGTTTAGCTTTAACGCGGCGATAGCGTTACGATCCGGGGAATTCCTTTTTGGAGGGATCAAGGGTTTCAACCTGTTCTATCCTGACAGCATGTATGAGCAGGTGCAGGCCCCGAATATATTGCTGACGGGTATACGTATGGGGGATCAGCGGCTGGAGGCCAGCAGCCCGTTTGTCACCGGGCGGTCATTGGAAGATATACGTGAGATCACCGTCCCTTTTGACAAGGCAGCATTATCCTTTGACTTCGTGGCGCTGGAATATGGCGCACCCGACAAGATCCAATACGCTTATTATCTGGAAGGATGGGACAATGGCTGGAACTACAGCAATACGGTGCGAACGGCCAATTATACCCGTCTGCAGGAAGGGACTTACCACTTTATCATCAGGTCGACGGATGTGTCGGGCCGGTGGGGGACTGACCGCCGATTGTTGTCCATTATAGTATTGCCACCCTGGTACCGCAGCTGGTGGGCGTATCTTATATATGGGCTGGTGTTGCTGGGGGCGGGGTATTTATATCTGCGTTATACCCGGCAGCGGGAACGGCTGCGGTATGAGATCAAGCTGGCGCATCTGGAAAATGAGAAAGATAAGGAGCTGAATGAAAAAAAGTTGTCGTTCTTTACCAATATATCCCATGAGTTCAGGACACCCCTGACGCTGATCATCAACCCTCTGAAGGAAGTGCTGAAGGAGGGGGCAGACCGGGGATTGACCACGGCCTACCGGAATGCCCGGCGTTTGTTGAGTCTTGTGGACCAGCTGCTGTTGTTCCGTAAAGCTGACAGCGGCGCTGACGCGCTCAAGCTGTCTCAGCTGGATATGGTCATGTTGTGTGATGAGGTATTCCAATGTTTTATACAACAGGCCAGGGCCAAGCATGTCGAGTATACTTACAGCGGGAAAGGCGGACCGGTGTGGGTCCGGGGGGACAGGGAAAAGATCGAGATCGCCTTGTTCAATCTGCTGTCCAATGCCTTTAAGTTTACGCCGGATGGGGGGAGGATCTCCCTGTCCCTGGAGGAGGATGGAATGTCGGTGGTCATCGTCGTGGAAGACAGTGGCTGTGGCATCGCCGAGGCTGACATTGCGCGGATATTTGAAAAATACCAGCAAGGAGTTGCGGGGGGTATCCCCAAAACAGGGTTTGGTATCGGGCTTTACCTGGTGAAGCATTTTATAGAACAGCATAAGGGAAAGGTGTATTGTGAAAGTGTGGCGGGTAAGGGTACTCGATTTATCGTGACCATGGAAAAGGGCATGGAAGGCATTCATGGGGAGGAGCCCGCGCGGGAGGAGAAGGAGACGCAGGGTTTGCTGGAAGAGTTGACGGAGGAGATGGACTTGCCCGTGGGTGTGTCCGGGGAGGCGCTGATGGACCGGGGCAGGATGGCGGAAGAGGTGGTCACGGAGAAGAGGTCCCTGCTGTTGATAGATGACGATGGGGAAATACGAGCGTATCTTGAACATATTTTTAAAGATAAATACCTGCTGTACCAGGCAGACAATGGTAATGAGGGGTTTCGGCTGGCGCAGGAGCATGTTCCGGACCTTATCATCAGCGATGTCAATATGCGGGGTATGGATGGGGTGGAGCTTTGCGGGAAGATCAAGCGGTCGGAGAACCTGGGGCATATACCTGTGATCCTTCTGACGGCTGAAACGGCTGCCGACACCCGGCTAAAGGGGGTCGAAGGAGGGGCGGAGGATTATATCACCAAACCTTTTGATAAAGACTTTCTCCAGGCGAGGGTGGAAAGCATCCTGCGGAACAGGGACCTTTTGCAACGGTACTTTTTTGACAGTATTACCCTGCGTGAGACGGCGGTAAAGGTGCCGGCGGAATACCAGGATTTTCTCCGGAAGTGTATCGAAGTCATTGAGAACCACCTGGACAGCGAGGATTTTAGCACCCCGAAATTTGCCAAGGCCATGGGGATGAGCCGGAGCGCCCTTTATCAGAAAGTAAAATCCATTTCCGGGCAGTCCCTGAATGCCTTTATCCGGAGTATCCGGCTGCGCAGGGCGGCGGTGTTGATGTTAAAGGAGAACCTGAATGTAAACCAGGCCGCTTTCCAGGTAGGTATTGGGGATGCCCGTTATTTTAGGGAGCAGTTTGTAAAGCTTTTTGGGATGACCCCTTCGGAATATATTAAGAAATATCGTCCTTCCTTTAACAGGGATTTCAATATAATAAGGAGTGAAGAGGGGGAATAATCCCCTTTTATGTCAATTTACCCCCCTCATTTTAGCATTTTACCCCCTATTCTCCCCTTATAGCAGCTATATTTTAGCACCGTAATTCAGGAAGAATCTTAAAAAATTAAACTGCTTGTCATTTATGAGACGATTATTGCTATGTGTATTCTCGTTACTTAGTCTCTCTCTTTTTGCCCAGCAAACCATCACCGGGGTAGTCCGGGGAGGCGGTGGTCCCGTTCAGGGGGCGACTGTTACGGTAAAGGGCAGCAAAACAGCTACACAAACAGATAAAGATGGTCATTTTTCCATCAGCGTTCACCCGGGGGGAAAGCTGGTGATCTCTTATGTCGGGTTTTCTGCCAAGGAGATGGCGGTGGCAGCGGGGCAGACCAGCATCGATGTGGAACTGGAGCCTCTGAATACAAGCCTGGGGGATGTGGTTGTCGTGGGGTACGGCACCGTCAAAAAAGCTGATCTGATCAGTTCCGTAGGTTCCATCTCCGGAAAAGAATTGACCACCTTTAAAGATCCTAATGCCGCGAATTCCCTTCAGGGAGAAGTGCCGGGCGTCCGGGTGCTCGCCGGTTCAAATGGTCCGGGTGCGCAGCCTAATATTTATATCAGGGGCGTATATACCATTCAAGGGACCAGTCAGCCTCTTTTGATCGTTGATGGAGTGCCTATCCAGAGCGGATATTTTAATTCAATAAATCCGAACGACATTGAAAGGATGGACGTGCTTAAAGATGCATCTGCCGCAGCCATCTACGGTGCACAAGCTGCCAGCGGCGTAATTGTGATCACCACAAAAAAAGGCAAGGCCGGTCAAAGTAATTTGACGGTGACTGCCAATTATCAATCCCAGACGGTGAAAAAACCTTTTACAATGGCGGGCTCCACGGAGTGGTTGAAAATCCAGCGGCTTTCCAATCCAAGTTTTTCAATTACCGAAACACCCATTAATCAATATGATACAACCAAGTCGACGGATTGGTGGAATTCCGTGATCAATTCTCATAGCCCTACTTCGAATATCGGGCTTAGCTATACAGGGGGATCCGAGAAATCGCAGTATGCCATGAGCTTGTCCTATACTGATGCGCATGCCAACACCAAGGTAGGCGATTGGAAAAGGATCACCGCCAGGTTCACCGGTGATTTTAAGATCAATGACTGGCTAAAGTTTGGAGGCTCGATTGCGCCGAGGTATGAAACATGGATCAATACGCCCGTTGACTTTTTGGGGCTGCTGGGTACGGACCCTATAACAAGCCCATTTATCAATACGAATCTGCAGCATATCCCGGCTTCGGCAAACCCTTCGTTGTACGATGCGCAATGGAGCGCCTATGGGACACCTTATGGAGGTCCGGGAAATGGAACGCCTCCCCCCAATTATGTGTTTAGCATGAACCAGGCCACTTTGAGGCCCAATCAGCTGTATGGGATCCAGTCCAGTGCATTTTTGGAAATTCAACCCATTAAAAACCTGACTTTCCGTACCACAGTGGGGGCCAATGTGGATAATAATACGAGTAATTTCTTTATACCAAGATATTATCTGAACCCGAATAATTATAGTTCGCTGACCAAGGCCGGGACAGGGTTTGACACAAAATACAACTGGGTGCTGAGCAATGTGCTGACCTATAAATTCGATGTGGCGGAAAAGCATCATATTACAGCGCTTGTCGGCCAGGAAGCTGCGGAACAAAAGGAATATTATGGCAGTGGTCAGAAAGTTTCTGCTGATAGTTCCAATGGCAACAATCTCCTGTTCGCCTATGCCGACTATCTCAATATGGACCTGACAAATCCTGCTGTTCTGGCTGCTTTTGGACTTGATCCTGATGGGAATCCCAGTCCTACCGGCGGTATCAAAAATGATTATTGGGTAAAAAGATCAGCTTATTTTGGTCGTCTGGAATACAATTATGATGGCAAATATTATTTAACGGCCAACGGGCGCAGAGATGGCAACTCGAAATTCCCGCTGAACAACCAATATGCATTTTTCCCGTCTGTTTCGGTCGGATGGCGTCTGTCTGCCGAAGATTTTATGAAAAGTTTTGGCTGGCTGAACAACCTTATGCTAAAAGCAAGATGGGGCAAAAGAGGAAATGCCGATGCGATCACCCGAAAGACCTGGTACAGCCTGGTAAACACGGGCGCTACTTATCCATTTGCAGGTCAGATGGCCTATGGCACCGTACCCACACAGATAGGAAACCCCAACCTGAAATGGGAGACTGATATGGATCGTGGATTGGGGCTGGACGGAACTCTTTTTAACAACAAGCTCAATTTCGAATTTGAATACTTTGACAATAAGTCCAGTGGCGCGATCCTGACGCTGCCCTCTATTCCTTTAAGCGCGGGACAGCCCAATTTGCCAACAGCCAATGTGGCCAGTATCGGGAACAAAGGCTGGGAATTTTCAACCAGCTATATTATTACCATGCCTCAGGGGTTGAGGATCATCCCCCGGATCTCTTTGAGTCATGTAAAATCCACTTATCTGAGTTTGGGTTCCGTGGAAGGTCTGGATGTGGGTGCTCAGGATAATTACAGGGAAGAGGAGCGATTCGGGATGTCCTTTACAAGAATGTATACCAAGGGTGTCGTAGGTGCTTTTTACGGCTATAAGGTAGCCGGCATATTCCAGTCACAGGCGGAGATCAATGACTATAAGGATAAGAATGGCAATATGATCCAGCCTTTGGCCAAGCCGGGGGATTTTAAATACGTGGATGTAAATGGAGACGGTACTATCAATACGGCGGGCGACAGGACCTATCTGGGCAGCCCTTATCCGAATTTAAATATGGATTTTTCGATCAAGGCCGATTACAAGGGATTTGATCTTCTTGCGGAATTGTATGGTTCGTATGGGCAAAAAGTGGCCAATACCACCAAGCGTTATTTGATCACCGGCGACCGTGCCTCGAATGTTGTTGCCGGGAGTTATGACAAGGTTTGGAGGGTCGACAATCCCCATGCAGTAAACCCCAATCCTGCCACTGGGAACAACTATAACTTCTCCAGCTGGTATGTCGAATCAGGGAGCTTTACCAGGATCCGGAATATTCAGTTAGGATATACCTTCCCCTTCCTGAAAGTGAATGGTATCAAGAGCGTTCGCATCTATGTGGGGGCGCAGAACCTGGCCACATTTACAAAATACAAAGGGTTTAATCCTGAAGTGCAATCCGATAGCCAGCAGTATCAGGGTGTCGACAGAGGGCAATACCCGGTGCCCAAATCATTTAATGCCGGGTTAAGCCTGGGATTATAATGCTCACATCTAAAATTGTAAAGATGAAAAATATTAAGATCATATTACTTTGTTTTTTTTCCGGCGCCTTTATTCTCTCTTCCTGTAAGAAGAGTTTTACGGATATTCCTTATTACGGGCTGCAAACTGTAGAAAACACCGGTGTATTTAAAACACCCGCGGGTTGTATCAACTATGTGACGGGCTGTTATTCGGCTATCAACCAAAATGACTGGTGGCAGACAATGTGGTACAGGCTCAATTTCGAAACAGCCACGGACAATGGATGGCTGGGAAATCTTGGCGGCTTTAGCAATGCCGCGTCCTACCGGGCTATCGGCAGTCTGGAAAGTATCACACCCACGGCCGGGGACGTCGTCAACCTTTATCAATTCAATTATATCGGGATCGGTCAGTGCAATTTTGGGATCGCCAATATGGCGAATGCGTCAATAGATGCCCAATTGAAAACCCGGTTACTGGCCGAAATGAGGTTTTTGAGAGGGTTCTTTTATATGGACCTGGCAAAGAACTTTGGAGGGGTGCCGCTTTATACGGAAAACACAAAACAAAGCGAGATCCCGCTGGCAAGAGCTACGATCGATCAGGTGTGGGCGTTTATCAATGCCGACTTCGAATTTGCGGCAGCCAATCTCCCTCAACGTAAAGATTATACAGCTGCCCAGGATAAGTCAAGGGCAAGCAAGGGGGCGGCCCTGGCCTATCTGGCCTATGCAAATTTATGGTCCGGCCATTACGATTCTTCCGTCCTGGCTGCAAGTCAGCTGATAGGGTTACATGAATACCAGCTTGAACCTAATTATGGGGATATTTTTAAAGCCGCTTATTACAATGGGCAGGAGTCGATGTTTGAGATCGGCTCTAACAATCTCATCGGGAACGTGAATTCGGTGGTTGCCGGAAGCGGCGCCGATGGCGGCTGGGGTTGGCACGTGCCAAGCAGCAACCTGGAAGATGCCTTTTTAAATGAGAATGATAGTATCCGAAGGGTTAATACCATTATAAAAAATGGACAGCCCGTTGCAGGAGATCCGCAAGTATCCAGTTGGGATGGCCGTCCCAGTGGAAACACTTCGGCCAGGAACTGGAGAAAATACTATATCCCCCTGGCGGAACGGAGCCCTGCGAACCAAGGCTATAACAACCGCTGGCAACCCAAGCCTTATATCTTTATGCGATTGGCGAACCTGATGCTTATCTATGCCGAAGCTGCTGCCCGGAGCGGAGATGCGACGACGGCCACCTCTATGCTCAACCAGGTGAGAGCCCGGGTAAATCTGACGCCAAAGAATGGATTGACCGGCGATGCATTGATCAATGCTATCATCCTGGAGAAAAGACTGGAGCTTGCCGGGGAGTATGCGGATGTGAGATGGGATGACCTGCATAGGGTGAAGGTAAACGGCACTACGCTGATGTCTTCCATGTTCGGCCCCAATGGTACTTACGTGCAATGGCTGCAGACAAATACAGACCCGTATGACAGTAGGACCAATATCGCTGAAGTGACCGCCAATAAAGGGAAGTTATATAAGCCGGGGACCAATGATCTCTTTCCTATTCCACAGACGGAAATTCAGGCAGCGGGCGGAGTCATCAAACAAAACCCGGGTTACTAACCGAGTACTCAATAAAACTGAATGAACAGGCATCGACAGTCTATGGTACATATTCTTTTTGTAATACTCTCTTTGGCATTTAGCTGTAAGAAAGGCCCTTCCTCTTTTCCCCCGACAGACGCGTGTATTGTCAATGGCATCGACACCTGTCAGAAAAAGGCGGTACTGCAAGTGAACCTGAAGGGTACGCATCAAACCATTCACAGCTTTGGCGCGTCCGATGCGTGGTCGTCGAAGTTTGTGGGTAGCTGGGCCGATCTCTCCAAGAAAAATCAAATAGCGGACCTCCTTTTTAGCATGGATGCGGATGTATCAGGCAATCCAAAGGGTATTGGATTGTCTTTATGGCGATTTAACATCGGCGCCGGAAGTTATGAGCAGGGAGATGCCAGCGGCATAGCGGATGAGTACAGAAGGGAGGAGTGTTTTCAGAATCCGGACGGCACCTATAACTGGAATAAGCAACAAGGTCAGCAATGGTTCATGAATGCCGCCAAACAAAGAGGCGTAAAGTACTTGTTAGGTTTTGCCGCCTCTCCCCCTGTTTATATGACCAGTAATGGCAAGGCCTATGGCACGGGAACTCCCCAATTCAGTCTGAGTCCATCGAAGTTCCAGGACTATGCGGATTTTCTTGTCCAGGTGTGTAAACATTTTCAAGGGACCAACACGCCTTTGGATTATATAAGCCCGGTCAATGAACCTCAATGGAATTGGGGGAGCTCCAATAACCAGGAGGGGACAGCCGCTTCCAATACGGATATCGCGGACCTGGTGAAGGTGCTCGGTCCCGGCCTGAAGACAAATGGAGTAAACACCCGTGTCGTAGTTGGCGAAGCCGGACAGGTGACTTTTCTGAACAGCGCTACCCCGGACAACCGGGGCGATCAGATAAACCAATGGTTTAAATCTTCCAGTTCGGATTATATCGGCGGGGTGTCGAATGTCGACAATACCATTTCTTATCACAGCTATTTCACTACCTGTCCGGAAAGCAAGCTTGTACAAGACCGTCAGGCGGCGAATACCAGCGCGGCGAATACAAATTCAGCCCTTACATTGTGGATGACGGAGTTTGGGGTCCTGGGTGATATCTGCGGGTCCCTTAACGGCTCTCCAAGAAATACCAATATCGATTATGGTCTTTATGTGGCAAAAGTGATACATAACGATCTGGCTATTGCGGGTGCATCATCCTGGCAATGGTGGCTGGGTATCAATCCTTATAATTACAGTGACGGACTCGTGTACATCAATACCCCATCGGGCGCCATGGATCCCAAAATGTCAAAGACCGATGGTTTGGTGTCCGACTCCAAACAACTGTGGTGTCTGGGTAATTATTCAAGATTTGTAAGGCCGGGAATGGTAAGAGTAGACGCTGCTTTGGGGAGTCAGACGGATCCGACATATGCAGCAAGCAACATCATGGTATCGGCTTATGTGGATGCTGTTGGTAAAACACTGGTGATAGTCATTGTGAATACACAGTCAAATGCCTCTGTCATATCTTTTGGGGGGGCTGCAAGTCTTACCGGTAGTAATTTTACGGCTTATGTTACCAGCGGTACCAAGAATTTGCAGAAATCTACCATGGCAACCGACAATATCCAGCTGGAGCCGCGGAGTGTTACTACATTGGTGGCAAATTATCATCAATGATCGCCGTCAAAGGAAATATAAGCAAATTATTTCTTTCATGGCTGCTGCTGTGTCAAATCCTTTTTCTATCATGCAAAGAGCATAATAAACCGAGCACACTTTTTAGCAAACTGGACGCCGGAACTTCCGGCGTCCAGTTTAACAACACCATCACGGAAAATGACTCTGTCAACCTGATCTTTGACGAATATGCGTATATGGGCAGCGGGGTCGCGGTAGGAGATTTTAACAACGATGGTTTACCGGATCTTTTTTTTGGAGCGTCCCAAGTCAGTTGCCGGCTGTACCTGAACCTGGGGAACCTTCATTTCCGGGATATTACAAAAACCGCGGGTCTGGAAACGACCAGCTGGTGCACGGGCGTCAGCGTAGTGGATATCAACAATGATGGGTATGCTGATATTTATGTTTGCGTATCGGGTAACGTACCTGGTATTAAAAGAAAGAACCTGCTCTTTATTAATAACCACGATCTTACTTTTACCGAAAGCGCTGCTGAATACGGGCTGGCCGACACGGGTTATTCCACACAGGCGGCGTTCTTCGATTTTGACAAAGACGGGCGACTGGATATGTATCTTGTTCATCATGAGCTGCACCCTACGGTTTCGCAAAACGATATTGTCAAGCCTGATAATAGCGGACATTCCATAAGGTCGGATAAATTGTATAAGAACATGGGGATCCTCCCGGGTACGAACCATCCCTATTTTAAAGACGTTTCACTATCTGCCGGCATCAAGGATGACGGATATGGGCTTGGGGTAGTTGTAAGCGACTTTAATGGAGACGGATGGCCGGATATTTATGTTACCGATGATTATTTGAGCAATGACCTTTTGTGGATGAATAACAGAAATGGAACATTCACCAATATCATTGCCGAATCACTAGGACATCAAAGCTATAGCAGCATGGGAGTGGACGCGGCGGATATCAACAATGACGGACTGCCGGATATCGCCACTTTGGATATGATGCCGGAGGAAAATTACCGGAAGAAGATGATGTTCTCCTTTATGAGCTACGGCCGATATGAAACCGAAAGACGGGCGGGATACCAGCCGGAGTTTATGAGGAATATGCTGCAGCTAAATCGAGGGGTGCGTAAAAAAGCCGATACGGCCATGCCTTACTTTAGCGAGATCGGTCAGCTTGCGGGGATCAGTGAAACAGATTGGAGCTGGAGCGTATTATTGGCTGATCTTGACAATGACGGCAACAAGGACATAAGTATTACCAATGGAATGGGGCGGGACCTGATCAATTCGGATTTTATCAGTTTCCGGTCCGATAACTATGGAATGAGTGACAAGCAGGAAAGAGCGCGATTACTGAGAAAGCAACTGGATAAAATAGGGAGTGTAGCCCTGCGTAAATATTATTTCCACAACAATGGCAATTGCACTTTTTCCAACCAGTCCCAGCTCTCCGGGATCGATGAAACCGCGATCTCCAATGGAGCAGCCTATGTGGACCTGGATAATGACGGTGATCTGGATCTTGTGGTCAATAATATCAACCAGGAAGCATCCATATATATAAATAGCAGCGGCGGGCATTTTATAAATTTTGTGTTGCAGGGAGACAGCCTGAACAGGAATGGATTTGGCGCGAAGATCATGCTCTGGCAGAACGGGCGTATACAGTCTTTGGAGCAATATCCTGTCAGAGGATACGCCTCATCCATGGATACGAGACTACACTTCGGGCTTGGTAATAACAGCCGTCCTGACAGCGTGGTCGTCACCTGGCCGAACGGGAAACGGCAGCATTTGATGGGGCCGGCGAGGGATACGACCCTGGTGCTCAATGAAGGTGAGGCTGTTTTGGATGGAGGTTCGGGAGGCCAGTCTTTGCTGGAGTTGTATCCCGATGTTACGGATGAACTTAATGTTTATTTTAAGCACGAGGAAAATTTTTTTAATGATTTTTCCTTTAACCCCCTGCTCCCGCAGAAGTACTCACAGCTTGGGCCCTTTATAAGCACCGGTGATATAAATGGCGATGGTCTTACCGATTTTTTTATCGGAGGCGCTTTCAAACAGCCGGGTGTGGTCTGTTTGCAACAAAAGAATGGATCTTTTTTTTGCAAAGCATTGGTGAACGGTCCGAAATATGAAGAGGATATGCAGAGCGTATTGGTAGATGTCGATGGAGATCATGACCTTGATCTGATCGTTACAGGCGGGAGTCCAGAATTCGAAAAAGGCTCGCCATTCCATACACCCCGGCTTTATCTCAACGATGGCAAGGGTGACTTTGCCTGGAGCAGAGCAGCCTTTCCGTCATCCGTCAATACTATTGCGCAAAGCATCAGTGTTACAGGCGGCGGGCGAGAGCCTTTGCGTGTGTTTATCGGGGGGCGGGTATCGCTGGATTATCCTTATTCGCCTCAAAGTTTTTTGCTGGAGTATCGAAATGGCGTATTTGTGGATATAACCCGGGAGGTGTGTCCTGCTTTATCCGAAGCGGGAATGGTATGTGCGTCCGTTTGGGCAGATGTTGACGGTGATGGGCAAAAGGAGCTGATCATTGCCGGGGATTGGATGCCGATACGTGTTTTCAAAGCGGACCAGGGAAAGTTTAAAGAAGTGACGGGTTCGATGGGGTTGGAAAATGATCACGGTATGTGGAAAAGCCTTGCAGCGGTGGATGTAGATGGCGATGGGGACCTGGATCTCATAGCCGGCAACCTGGGGGGTAACAACCCGTATCATGTTTCGAGCGAAACGCCGATGAAGTTGTTTGCAAAAGACTTTGAAGGAAATGGGCGGATCGATCCTGTTCTCTGCTATTATATACCCGATGGATCAGGGAAGAAGACATTACAGGCGGGCATGAACCTAAGTCAGATCACCCGACAAATGCCTTCTTTAAAAAAGCGATTCCTGAAAAATGCAGATTTCGCATCGGCGGATCTTACCACCCTTTTCCCCGACGATGTTTTAAAAGACGCCCTCAGGCTTTATTGTAATGAATTGCATACCTGTTGGTTTGAGAACCTTGGGAATGGGGCATACAGGAAGCATATTTTGCCAGTGGAAGCGCAGTTTGCGCCAGTGAATGCCATACTGGCCCATGATCTCGATGGAGACGGCAAATTGGATCTGCTGCTGGCCGGTAATGAGTACCAGGCGGAAGTGATGAATGGCCGCTATGATGCCTCCTACGGCTTATTTTTAAAGGGAAAAGGCGATGGAAATTTCCTTCCTGCTGCTCATATTGATGCCGGGCCTTTTATAAAGGGTGATGTGAAAGACCTGAAATTGATAAAGAACGGCAATGGCGATGATTTGATCCTGGCGGGGATAAATAATGAAAGACTGCGGATTTTCGGGCATAGATAAATATCGGACGAAGTATGAAAAAAAGGTTTTATTACATGACGTTGTGTTTGCTGCTGGCTATGGGGGCGTGTGCGCAGCATAGTTTTACATTGAGCGACACAGCTTTTCTTTTGGATAACAAGCCATTTGTGATGATCTCGGGTGAGTTGCATTATCCGAGAGTTCCCCGGGAAGCGTGGCGGGCCCGTATGAAGATGGCGAAGGCGATGGGGCTGAATACCATTGGTACGTATGTTTTCTGGAATGTGCATGAACCGCAAAAGGGGGTATTCGATTTTTCCGGAAATTATGATGTTCGGGAGTTTGTCAACATTGCCCGTGAGGAGGGATTATGGGTCATCCTGCGTCCCAGTCCCTACATTTGCGCCGAGTGGGAATTTGGCGGATATCCTTATTGGCTACAGAATGAGGATGGGCTCGTAGTGCGTAGCAAGGACGCCAGGTATCTTCAGGAGTACAGGGCCTATATCAAGGAGGTTGGCCGTCAGCTGGCTCCGTTGCAGGTGAATCATGGGGGGAACATCCTCATGGTACAGATAGAGAATGAATATGGGTCGTATGGGGCGGATAAGGAGTACCTAGATATCAATAGAAAAATGTTTATCGAGGCCGGGTTTGACGGTCTTCTGTACACCTGTGATCCTGCGGGAGATGTACAGAAGGGACATTTGCCGGGGTTGCTGCCTGCGGTCAACGGGGATGTTGATCCCGCCGGGGTCAGGCGGCTGGTGCGTGAGAACCATGGCGGCGCCGGGCCTTTTTATATTGCGGAATGGTATCCTGCCTGGTTTGACTGGTGGGGGACAAAGCATCACACGGTGCCGGCGGAACGTTATACCGGCAAACTGGATGCCATCCTTTCGGCAGGCATATCGATCAATATGTATATGTTCCATGGAGGGACTACACGGGGATTTATGAATGGCGCCAACTACAATGACCGTAACCCTTATGAACCGCAGATCAGCAGTTATGACTATGACGCTCCATTGGATGAGGCGGGTAATCCCACGGAAAAATTTATGAAATTCCGGGAGGTGATTGCAAAACATTTGCCGGCGGGGGTGGTGCTGCCGGAGGTGCCGGCCGCGAAGAAAGCTGTTGCGGCGCCGGCTATACAGATGGGGGAGGTGGGCCGGGTGTTGGATATATTGCCAAAGCCTGTGCGGAATGCAACGCCCCTGACCTTTGAAGACCTGGACCAGGACTACGGTTTTGTATTGTATCGTTCTTTGTTGCGGGGAGGGCGTCAAGGTGTATTGCGGGTGAAAGACCTGCGGGACTATGCGGTAGTAATGGTGAATGGCAGGACGGTAGGGACGTTGGACCGGCGCTTGAAGCAGGATAGTCTGCTGTTGCAGCTGCCTGCCGGCAAAGTCCGGTTGGATATACTGGTGGAGAATTCAGGGAGGGTCAACTTTGGTCCTTATCTGTTGAAGAATAAGAAGGGTATTACGGAGAAGGTGGAGTTCGCGGGTGTGGAAGTCAAAGGGTGGGAGATGTATGGATTGCCATTTGGGGATGTGAGTGGTTTGAAATCTCCGGCCAGGAGTGGGAAGGGGCCGGTGATCCGCAAGGGGGCTTTTGATCTGCCGGAAGTGGGAGATACGTATCTGGATATGCGGCAATGGGGAAAGGGGGTTGTGTGGGTTAATGGGCATAATCTTGGGAGATATTGGTCGGTGGGTCCGCAGCAGACCCTGTATGTGCCGGTGGAATGGCTGAAGAAAACAAAGAATGAGGTGATCGTGCTGGAATTAATAACGACTGATCAAAAAGAGTTGAGTGGCGTGGATAAGCCGGTATTGGATGTAGTAAAATAAAAATACTTCTTTGTTACGGCAGCCAGGGGGCGGGCCGGAACGGGTTTGGCCGGCCGGAAAGGGATGGTTTCCACCCTGACGTTCTTTCCTTTTTCTGTCCGTATCCAGGTGCCTACGATCTTATGGTTGTGTACGACGATGGGTTTGAGGCCATAAAAGCATGAAGCCGCATATTGCGGGTCCAGTACATCGTCCCTGTATTTATAAGCTACTGTAAATTCATCAAAGGCAGGCAGGAGATAGGCGGCCGTGCTGGTGGCGCCGGCGGCAGGGGGATCGGCGAACCAATATTCGAGTCCGTTGAGGGTAATGGAGTGTAAATAATGTTTATGGGCTTCCAGCCCTTTGCGAGCGTCTGTCAGTGTCAGACCGGCCCACCAGGCGAAGTCCTGGACGGTGGCCGGCCCTCTGCTGGGAAAATAGATCCCGGCCAGTCTGGCTATAGCTTCTTCTTCGCTGAGCTGAATGGACTTTGGTGTCTGTTCATCCAGCAAACCGTATGCAAATTGTTTTCCGATGCGTCCGGCGCTGCAGATGAGGGCGTCCAGTTCCGCATCCATCAGCAGGTGCCCCACCCGGCTGTCGGAGGTATTGATCTTTTCTTTTTTTAAGATCTCCGTCAACTGCGGCCGGGTGAGTTTTTTTTGTTTAGACAGCGCCGTGATAATGATCTTTTTACTTTTTCGCAGCAGGGCGGAGTCGATCTCCAACTGCTGATGATAAGGCCTGGCGAAGGCTTTGATCCTTGGGGCGCTGAGTTTCAACGTCCACCGGATGTCCTCCGGGCAAATGAAGTGCCAGGTAGGCCGCAGGACATGGGTACGCAGGATCTTCCCTTCGTTGAAATCCTGTTCTACGGCCGCAGCGGTGGAATGCTGCAGCCGGCAGCCCACGGCCCATTTGGCCATACCATAGTCCTGCGCCTGGATACATCCCATCCATTTTACCAACTGTTGTGGTGTCGTGAACTCTGTCCCGTAAAGACGCTGGTTTACCAGCCGGCATCGTGCTATATCAGTGCTTGTCACGGGGCAAATATAAAAGGAAGATTGCGACATTTCACACTGGCAAATCCTCAATTCATACACCCGCCGATTGTCACCCCGGGTCCGGGATCGCATTTTTGTGTCACAAATTAATTTTATGAGGAAAATGATATATATGCTGGCCGCGGTCCTTCTGCTGACGACGCCCGGCTTTAGCCAATTCAAAAGCCTTCTTAACAAGGTAAAAGATAAAGTCAATCAACGGGTGGACCATAAGGTGGACAATACCATCGACAAGACCCTGGACAAAGCGGAAGGGAAGGGTACGGATAATAGCGAGGCAGGCGGAGGCGGCAAAGCCAGCAGTCAGGGGGGGAACGCCGAAGAACCCATTGTAAAGAGCTTTTCCAAATACGATTTTGTCCCGGGTGAAAAGGTGTTATATGCTGAAGACTTTTCGCAGGATGCCATCGGAGAGTTGTCCACCAATTGGAACAGTGATGGCAGCGGGGAGGTCATAACCTTGGACAAATATGCCGGGCGCTGGATGCGTCTACACAAGGCCGTCTCTTATCTGACGGCCAACCAGACGAGTTTTGGCCAGAACTTTACCGTGGAATTCGACCTGATCCTCCAACTGAAGAATAATGGCTGGATGTATCCTGAGTTCTTTTTTACCCTTCTTTCCAGCCGTGATCTTTCTCCCGTGGATAACAGTCTGCTAAAAGAGTACAAACAATTTTCGGCTGTTACGGCCAGGCTGCAGCCTGCTGAGAACGATGATTCGAGAGGTATCCTGGAGTCATATCTGGACAAGGCGGAGTATTTTAAGAGTAGCCTCATCTCCATTGCACCCTTGCAGAAATGGTATGGGCAGCCGGTACACGTAGCTGTACAAGTACAGCGGGAACGCTATCGTTGCTGGATCAACGAGCTGAAAGTATACGATGTGCCAAAAGCGGTGCCTGTCACCGACACCATCAACCAACTGCGTTTCCAGGTGGGAAATACCAACTATAGCGAAGCTACTTATGGCGTCTTTATCGGCAATATCAAGGTTGCCACCGGGTTGCCGGATACGAGACATAAGCTTATCGAAGAGGGGAAGTTCAGCACCAATGGTATCCTTTTCGGCCAGCAGAGCGCCGTCATCCGCCCGGAATCCTATGGTGTAGTAAAAGAGATAGCGGGTGTCCTGAAGGAGAATCCTTCCATCCGTGTGAAAGTGATCGGTCATACCAGCAGTGATGGGGACGATGCGGTCAATCTGGAGTTGTCGAAAAAACGGGCGGCTGCTGTAAAGGATATGCTTGCGGGGGATTTCTCCGTCGATGGAGGCAGGATCGAGACGGAAGGCAAGGGTGAGACGGCGCCGGTGGCGGACAATAAAACCAAGGAGGGTAGGGCCCAGAACAGGCGGGTTGAGTTTGTGAAATTGTAAATCATCATCATTAAAATAAGTTTTATGAAAAAGATCAGATTGCATATTGGGTTGGGGGGAAGGCTTGGGATGCTTGCCGTCCTGCTCTTCACCAGCTGCACCCTCTTCTCCTTTGTTCTGGCCGACCGGCTGGCGGAGGACATCTGGAAAAGATTGGGGATTGGCCGGCAGGAATGTACGGAACGGATCTCCAAAAGTTTTATCAACGGGTATCTTCAATATGCGGGTGTCAGTAACGTAAAAAACCTGGCGTTGAACGAACGGGCTGTCGTCGCCAGGGACCTGATGACCTTTGCCAGGCAGTATCTCGGCAGCCCTGCTTTCAAGACAGAATACGACAAGATGCGGACCGCCTCACGTCCTGTAGAGCAGGAGGACCGTACGCAGACCAGGGAACAGATAAGACAGAAGGAGATAGACAAACTGAAGGAATCCATTCAAAATATGGAGAAGATGACTAAGTCGCTGCCCGCGGATCAGCAGAAAGGGTATCAGTCGTCCATCGATATGCTTCGTAAATCGGTGAAGGATTACCAGGACCCGAACAATAAGATCATCGAGGGGATGTATCAAAATCAGTTGGGTGAGCGGCAGCGTGATCTGAATTATTTCAAGGAGGACATAAAGAAATGGGAGACGGAATACCCAGCAGACTGCAAACAGTTTGTGAGAAACCGTTTGCAACATTACCTGGATGTAGCCGGGACCGTGGACTTTTCGGCTGCTGTTGCCGACAAAGGCGGTAAGAAACGTTTTGTCAATCCTGCCTATCAGTCGAAGAATGGCGAATGGAAGATGATCTATCGTGCCGGGAAGGATGTGCATGAGCAGGCGAAGGTCTTTATTGAGCAATGGATGAAAGAGATGTAAGTACTACGATGAAAAAAGTATTCTTTATATTATTTATAAATGTGTTGATGAATCAGGCTGGCGCGCAGGACCTGGAGAAGTACAAGGCAATGTTGCCTGGCTATGAGCTGAAAGCGCCTGTGAAAGACCTGAAACGACTTGCGATGCTGCCGCTGGCGGCGCCGTCCCTGGCGGAGCTTTCGACGGCGGTGAGTAATTCCCGGAAGCAATTGGAGAATATTTCCGCACCGGCGGTCGTACAGGAGGTGAAGAAGATGACGACAGAACAAACTCCCGCACAATTGCAAAGTCTTTCCATCGGGCAATGGCTGAACAATAATCCTGTACAGGCCATGCTGCTGTCTATGACATCCGCCTTGAAAAGCCCGCAGGAGCCGACGGCCTGGAATAATCTGGCAGCCTTGTACAATATGATCGGGCTGGAGCAGAAGGCCGTCCCCATTCTTCGTTACTGGCTGGAAAAGATGCCGGACAACAGCATGTTGTTGAACAATATGGGACAGGCTTATCTGGGGATGGGAGATATCGATAAGGCGATGCATTATCTGCAAAAGTGTCTGGCTGCCGACGGGATGAACCCTGAGGCCAATCACTCCATGGGCATCATAGCGGCGTTTAGTCATCAGGTGGACAAGGCCATGGAATACTTTTCAAAAGAATTACAGGTGGCTTATCGCAGGAGCACTCTGGCACAGATAAAACGTATGGGCAGGCGCGTAAATCTCCTCGCGTTGAGAGAGCAGAGCAAACGTATCCCGCACAAGGACCTCTTTACCGAGATCGGGCTGTCGAAATTCCGGATACCGGCGTTGCCGACAAGTCTTAAGGAGGGGATTGCGTGGAAGGGGGAGATTGGGGGTTTGCTGAAGAGCATGGTGGCGGAGTTTGCTTTCTGGAGCAGCGCCGGAGATGTTTCCGAGGAACAACGTATGGCGGAGGGCAGGAAGTCGCCCGGATTGTATGCAGATCTGGCTGATGAACTGTTCAGCGAGCATGGTGATCTGTATGAGCATCTGCTGGGTGTTGTGAGAGATGACCAGGATGTCAATATGCTGAATGAGATGTTTGAGCGTTACCAGGCCCGGCTGGCAGGCGCCGTATGTCCCACGCCACCGAACAGACCCGGTGTTACGGAGGCAGAGGTCAAGGCATACGCAAAAAAATGCTGTGATCTGCATACGCCCATCATCGACGCGTATATGAGCGAGCATAACAGCTGGGTGCAGCAACGGCTGGATGCCGCTGTCGCCAACTGGAAATCCTATATCAACGGGATGGTGGACATTGCCAGGCTGGACCCTAATACGGGGAATAAAAAAATGGTATATCACACTGTCGCGCAATATTTCGGATTTCTTATCAATACGTTGCAGACGGGTGTCGCCGTAGAGGCGTCGCCGATGGAATGCATGGTCGACATGACGTCCGAGGAAGCCGACGAGATTATCACCGCCAGTCATAACCTGGAACTGGATTGTCCTTCCTGGCTGAACATCAAACTGGACCTGTCCATGTTAAAATTCAGCGCGGATTGCAGCAAGTACGCCATCGAAGGCGGCGAAGGGCTGGTAGGCGGGTATGAAAAGAACTTCAAGACGGGCGTAACCACCCTTTCCCTGGGAGCGGGCATAGGAGCCAATTTTGGCGCGGCCAAGGTCAGTGCCGCGCAGATGATATATATCAGCCTGGACAACAACGATCAGATGACCGACATCGGCGTCAGGGGAGGCGCCGGCGGAAGCATTGGGTATACTACGGAAGGATTGATCACCGAGGCCATTGGAAAGGTGGGGACGACATTAGCCGGCGTAGAGGGAGGGTATTCGCTGGGGCTGGAATCTGGCTTTAAGGCGAGTGTCACCGGCAAAGGAGTAATGAAAGATTTTATAAAACTGGAGACAAGTTATAAACCCTAAATCGAAATTTAAATGAAAAGGAGTATGCGTAAAGTATTTTTCGGGATCATGGCCGTAACCGGCGTTATGGTGGCTTTTTTTAATGAGTCTTGTCATGAGACGGCGCCGGTGACGATCGCGGACGATTCAGCGAAGATGATAAAGCGGGGCGAATATTTGGTTTTGGCCATTGGCTGTGACGACTGTCATTCTCCCAAGAAAATGGGTTCTCATGGCCCGGAAATAGTTCCCGAGCTTAGATTTTCGGGTTATCCTGCCAGCAGGCCATTGGCTGTCTGGGATACCAATACGGCAAAGAGCTGGGCGTTGATGAGCCAGGACCTCACGGCCTGTGTAGGACCCTGGGGTGTCTCTTTTGCCGGCAATATCACATCGGATGCGACGGGCATCGGTAATTGGACGGAACAACAATTTATCAAGTGTCTCAGGGAAGGTAAATGGAAAGGATTGGATAGCGCCAGGCCGTTGCTGCCGCCCATGCCCTGGCAGAACCTTGCCAAGCTCACTGATGAAGACCTGGGCAGCATCTATCGATATCTCAGGACGACCAGACCTGTGCAAAATACTGTGCCGGCGTGGATGCCGCCTGGTACATTTATGAAATAGTGTAAGAAGGGTGATCGATTCGAGCATCGTCTTGCTGCGGACGTAGGCGGCAGCTCTGATACGAATGGAAAGGAATTGAGTTTTTTGTATTAATTTGACCGCATGACACTAAAAAGGTATAGCAAGACAGAACCAAAGATATTCGCGTGGTTCGTGGTACCCTATACCGTGTTGATCAACCTGCTTTTGTTTGGCTATTGTGTCCTTGATTCCCCCGGGTATTTTTTTCTTCGTCTGGGTATCTCTTTGCTGTATTTTATGTTGGTCTATGCCGTGTTTGGCATGGCCGCCGTGTTGGTGAAGCGACGATTCCCGGGCGACCATGAGCTGTTCAGACGTATCGGTACTTTTATCCCTTTGTTTAGCGTGATGAACCTGCTGACCGTGCAGGGATTGTATCTGTTGTATGAGAAGCTGCAGCCGGCCGGCTGTCCCGTACGGCGGGAGATGGAATGGTGGGTGACGGCCTATGGCTGTCTGGCCAGCGCCATCCTTACTTTTATCAACGAGGCTGCCCTGGGCTGGGAGAAATGGAAGAACTCCATGACGGAAACCAACAGGCTGCAGAGCGCCTATCAGAAAAGCCGTCTGATGAGCTTGAAACGTCAGTTGCATCCGCACTTCCTGTTCAATTGTTTTAATACGTTGTCCAGCCTGATACAGGAGAGTGAACAGGATGCGGGGAAGTTCCTGGACGAGCTGACAAAAGTATACCGTTATCTTCTGAAGGGCGAGGAAGAGCAACTGGTCAGTCTGCAGGAGGAGCTGAAATTTATCGACTCCTATCTCTACCTGGTAAAGACGAGGTTTGGGACGGCGTTGCGGGTGATCATCGATGTGGGGGCGGAGGAGTCGAAAAAGAAGATCGCGCCGATGAGTCTGCTCATCGTACTGGAGAACATCATTTACAGGAATGTTTTTAGCAAGACTCAGCCTCTTCAGATAGATATCCGGACGGAGCAAAGTCTGATCATCGCCAATACGCTGCAACCTAAGCCTGTCACCGGAGATGGTTTTGACCAGGAGGAAGCTTTGGATGACCTGGTGAGTAAATACCGGCTGCTGGGCCGGCCGGAAGTGGAGATCCATGAGTCCCTCACCCGGCGGAGCGTCATCATTCCTCTTATCGAACTAAACGAGCTGCCATTATGAGATTCTCGCGACCTTTGAAAATACAGGTGACCGGCTTCTGGCTATCGATGCCTGTTATCACCTTGATGTGGAATGCGATCCTGTACCCGGGCCGGTTTCTTACGGATTGGCGGGTATGGGCTTTTTCCTGGCCCATTATCTATGCCATCGGGATCGTGAGCTGGTACCTGCATATCCAATATGACCATGCTATCCGGCGGAGGTTCCCTTCTCTGAAACAAACGGCTAAAAGGATATTTTTTAAAGCTTTTACCAACCCGTTGGTGATGACGCCTTCGGTCATAGTCATATTCTTTTTTTACGATTACTTCCATGTTTTAGGTTATCGTCTGCGGACGGCCGATCTGAAGTGGGGCTACCTAATCGGGCTTGCCATCAACCTGTTGTTTGACACTTTGTGGGAAGTGTTGTATCTCCTGGAGAAGTACAGGGAGAGTGTTGCCGAGAAAGAGCTGCTGGAGAAGTTGAGCATGGAGCATGAGTTTGAGAACCTGAAAGGGCAGGTGAACCCCCATTTTCTTTTCAATTGCTTTAACACCTTATCCTCTCTTATAGAAGAAGATAAAAAAGAGGCGGAGCATTTCCTGGACGAGTTGAGCAAGGTGTACCGGTATCTGCTGAGAAATAATGAAGAGGGGATCAGCACGGTGGAGAAGGAGATAAAATTTATCCAATCCTATTACGAGCTGCTGCGGACGAGATATGGAGAGGGTTTGCAGCTCAATATCGAGATAGACCGGCGATATTATCCCTATCAGCTGCCCACGTTGAGTCTGCAATTGTTGGTGGAGAATGCCGTCAAGCATAATATCGTCAGCCGTCAGCGGCCGCTGGTGATGGATATTTTTACAGCGGCCGGCAATAAACTCGTGGTGAATAATAATTTACAGAGGAAGACCATGAACAACCCGTCCACCCGTATCGGGCTGAGTAATATCCAGGCCAAATACAGGCTGATGAAACAGGAAGGTTTTCAGGTGGTGGAGGGGGAGAATAATTTTATGGTTGTGCTGCCGCTCATCTGGAATAACAATTAAAACGAACTACTATGAACATACTGATCGTCGAAGATGAGGACCTCGCCGTAAAAAAGATACAGAAGACCTTATTGTCTGTGGATGACAATGCCAGGGTTGTAGGTGTCACTGACAGCATAAAATCCACCGTAGAGTGGCTGCAGCAGCATCCCTCGCCGGACCTGATCCTCATGGATATCGAACTGGCGGACGGGCAGAGCTTTGAGATATTCAAGCTGACCGATGTAAAAAGCCCGGTGATCTTCACCACCTCTTATGACGAATATGCCTTGAAGGCATTCAAGGTCAATAGCATCGACTATTTGCTGAAACCTGTGCAAAAGGAAGAGCTGCAGGCCGCCCTGGATAAATACAAGGAGATGAAAAAGAGCTATCGGAGGAAAGAGGGCGATGCGGATGAGGCCCGGCTGGACAGTCTGCTGAGGGAGTTGCGCGGCCGTCTGGAGCCAAAAGAATACAGACAACGCTTTCTTGTAAAGCATGGTCAGAAGCTGGTGAGTATTGAAATGAATGAGATCGCTTACTTTTTTAGCGATGGGCGGCTGAACTTTTTCAAGACCGTGGACAGCCGGAAATTTGTTGTGGATTATACGATGGACGAGTTGGAGGACATGGTGGACCCCAAGCAATATTTCCGTATCAGCCGGAGCTTTTATGTTTCGGCGGGATGTATTGACAAGATAGAGGAATATTTTGGCAACCGGCTGATACTTACCTTAAGGCCTGCCGTGGACAAAGAGGCGCTTGTAAGCCGGGAGAAAGTGACGGATTTTAAAAAGTGGATGGGCAAATAAACAGGATGGCCGTGCCTTTATCGTCGTATTGCATTTCCAGGGTGCCGTGGACGGAATGGGCCCTGGTCTTCATCTCTTCCAGGAGCCGGATACAGCGATTATTCCGTTCGTCCATACGCGCTCCTGTGGAAAACAATGTCAGGTGCAGGTGGGGGCGCTGGTAGTCCAGTTGTACAAGGACGCTGTCCACCTTCATTTCTTCAACTAGCAGTCGCAGGGCGAACTTGTAGATCAACAGGAATTCGTGCCGTATATTCATATCCGGTCTGAGTGACCGGAATGTATCGTCCGCCTCCAGCGCGATGCGGGCTCCGTGCCGGTGGGAAAGGGCGTCTGCAAATTCTTTCATCCTGTCTATTGCACGATCCATGGAGTCGTTGGACGGATCGATACTCCACAGCATGTCGTCCATGGCGATGATCATATTGTGGCTTTGGTGGTGGATCTCGTTGATATAATTGATGGATTGCTGCGGGTCTTTATCCGCCTTGATACGGGCGATCTCGCTCAGCATATTGATATTCTGCAGGGCTTTATTTACTTCTTCATGCAAGTTGCTGGAAATATTGCTACGGATATTTTCCAGTGCGGTTTTACGTTGCATACGCTGTCTGTCCAGCCAGTACAAAACGGCGGCCCCTGTCAGTAATAAGAAACCCAGGAACCACCAGGTACGCCAGAAGGGGCTTTTCACCATGATATGCAGCTCGCGGATATTGGGGCTGATGGCATCATCGGCATTGCGGGCGTAGATGCGGAAGGTATAATGTCCCGGGGGCAGCCAGTTATAGACGGCTTCATTGGTTTGCATAGGGATCCAGTCCTTATCCAGGTGATCCATTTTATAGAGGATGCCAAAAGACCAAAAATAGGTGAGTGTGGAGAAGGCGATCTTCAATGAGTTGTCTCCGTATGGTAATTCCAGTTCGTGGAGACGGGATACAGAATCCAAGGACAGCCATTTATTTGACACGGCGATACCCGTGATCTCCACATCAGGCGGATATGCCAGGCTGCTGCCGACCTCTCCTGGCTGAAAGACGACGATATCATGTGCGGTACCCAGGACGATGCGGCCATCCGCCAACATGGCTGAAGCCGCCACTTGAAAAGCGTTAGAGCTGATGCCGTCCTCTCCCTGAAAAACATTGCGGATCTGGTTGCGTGTATTGAGTCTGCAAATACCGTCCCGGGTGGTGATCCACATGTAGCCCAGTTTGTCCCGGACGACGTTGTCGACGCCTTCGAAGGGGATGCCGTCTCCGTGCTCTACCGGACGAATGGCGCCCGTGCGGATATTCAGCAGGCAAAGAGTATTGCTGGCGACGGCATAGATGCTGTCCGAATATTGGATGACATCGGAAGTGCCGATGTCCGGAAGTTTCCCATTGTCCGGCCCTTCGGAGGTATAATGATGCAGGATGGCGCCGTCTGCTGTCCGGATATGGAAGAGGCCGCTTTGGAAGGTACATGCCCAGAGGTCGCCTTTCCAGTCTACGTACAGGCGATAGACACGGCTGTGGAGGTCCTGTATGATGGAGAAAGTATTGGTGGCCGCCTGCCATTTGACGAGTTTGCCTCTCTGCGTACCCAGCCAGAGATCTCCGTTGTTATCTTCTGTGATCTGGCGGATGGTGGAGTGTTCGCAGGCGGGTGGGATAATGCGCTCGGTGGTTTGGGTGGCGGCATGGGAGATCATCAGGATGCCGGCTTGTTCGCCTCTCCAGATGTCTCCGTTGGGTCGCTGGTGGATACACCAGGTACCTCCTTCGCCCAGGCGCAGGCCCTGCCGGACATACCAGCGGTCTACGGGATGAAAGGAGCTGTCGTAGGCGAAGAGGCCGCTGCCCCAGGTGCTGACGAGGATGTCTTTATTCTTTAATTGCAGGATATCTGTTACTTCGGGGGTATAAGCGGAGTCTTTTTCCGGTCGTTTATTCACGATCGTACGAAATAGCTGTCCCGCCGGATTAAACCTGTAGATGCCTTTGTCCGTAGCCAGCCATATATTGTCTTCCCTGTCCTGGAAGAGACTGTTCACGATGTCGAAATAGATGGAGAACTCATTGGCCAGATTGGTCTTCATGTTTTCGAAGGTATGGCTGTTCTTTTTTAGTGTGACGAGGGAGTTGACCCCTGCCATCCAGAGGGTGCCGTCCCGTTGCTCATGGGCCAGGTGGATCTCATAATACTCTCCGTGCATTGCCCTGGCAAGGGTGGTATGCCAGGTCTGTTCCTCCCCCGTCGATAGCTGGAAAGAATAGCAGGAGAATGCTCCGTCCGCGGGCCAGGAGTACAGCCAAAAGCGGCCGCTCTTATCCAGGATCATTGGTTTGGCGGGTTTCATGTGTCCATAGCGGCTAATGATAGGGTCATGGTCGGTGTTATGTCCACGGTAGGATAGCGTATGATGGGTGGGATCGTATTTTACCAGCCCTGAATCGCTGCCAAGATAGTAGGTGTGAGTGACTGAGTCCGCGAGGATGGATTGTGCCGACCAGCCCCTGGGCATTTCGAAGGGGACGGCAGCCTGGGTGAAGACATGGGTTGTCTCGTCGTAGGCCACCGGGAGGCCATATTTGAAGAAGAGCATGACGTGGCCTTCGAGGTCGATGTGGATATCGCCTTCCTGTCTGGCGAGATCTGTCTCGGGCATATCCACCCGCACCGGGTGATAGCGCAGTTCGTCCAGGTCGATGTAGCCTACCTTATTATACTGGCAAAGGACCCAAAGTCTGTTGTGTTTGTCCTGCCGGACGGCCAGGACATTATTATTGGGGATCGAGTTGGAGTCATTTTTTTTATGATGGAAGAGGAGAAAGCGCTGACCGTCGTAGCGTTCGACACCTCCCATGGTGCCAATCCATATATACCCTTTTGGATCCTGTTCTATGTCCATGATGACATTGGATGCCAATCCGTCGCGTACGCCCAGGTGAGAGAAGAGGTATTGTTGCTGGGCGAAAAGGCCGGGTGTGCGCAGCAAGAACAGGCAAGTGAGGAGGATGCCTGGTATAGACAGGGGATATGAGCGTCGTAAATGCCTCATGTTTAGAGGGCTAATGTAGCAAACTCCCCCCGGATGGCCCACCGGTTCATACGGGATAAATGACAATTCATACACTCTTTTTGACAATTGATGCAAGGGCGGGGCTGTACATTTGCATATGCGGGGTATGAGAAAAAAGTTCTTAAAGATATTATTGTTAGGTGGTTTAGGGGTGGCGGTGATCCTTTTATGGAAGACTTTTCCCCTTATCAGCGGGTATGGCGCAAAGGTCATGTGTTCTGCCGTATTTGTCGCGGGCCGTGATCCTGTGGTCGTGAGCCGTCAGGACCTGGGTCGTTTTCCTTTTTGCCTTGGGCGGTATGAAGTGTCCCGGCGTGACAGTTCTGTCACGGCCAGCGTATGGGGTTTGGGGAAAGTGAAGGCCATCTATCGGAAGGGATTAGGCGCCACGCTGGTGAATGGGGTTGATGAACGGGATCTACGGCGGCAAGTGCCGGATTCTTTGCTGGCGGTGCGTCCTGGGGGGGATGTGGATACGATGGATTGGCCGCGGGGGGACCGGACAGGGGATACTGTTCTGCCGGCGGGGGTCGATCGTGGAAAGCTAAATGGATTTTTGGATAAGATATTTTTAAAGGGGGATGGGCATGACAGCAATGGCACCAGGGCGGTGGTCGTGGTATATGATGGCCGGATCATTGGCGAGCGGTATGCTGCCGGGGTTGGTCCTAATACGTTACTGGCCGGCTGGTCGATGACCAAGGGGGTTACCAATGCATTGTTGGGTATCCTTGTCAGGCAAGGCAAGCTGGATATTGGTGCGGCGGCGCCCGTTGCGGGCTGGCAGATGGATGAAAGACGCGGGATCACCATCACCGACCTGATGCATATGCGCAGTGGTTTGCGATGGTGGGAGTTTTATGCTTTGCCGGACGCCTGTACCCGCATGTTTTTTGAGGAAAAGGATATGGGGGATTTTGCCGCGAGATCGGGGCTGCGTCATTCGCCGGGCGAAGTGTTTAATTATTCCAGTGGTACGGCGAATATCCTTTCCGGGGTAATGCGGAAAGCGTTGTCTCCGGGAGAGTATTATCGCTGGCCGTATGAACAGTTGTTCTACAAGATAGGGATGTATCATGCCGTGCTCGAGCCTGATGCCGGGGGCACTTTTGTCGGATCGTCTTATTGTTATGCTACTGCTCGTGAATGGGCGCGATTCGGGTTGCTTTATTTGTATGACGGGGTATGGATGGGGCGGCGGATCCTGCCCGAGGGATGGGTGAAGTTCACCAGGACGGGAGAGGGGTATGGCGCCTTATGGTGGCTGAATAATGCGGGCCGGTGGCCTCATGTGCCGGCGGATTGTTTTGTCTGTGAAGGGTATGAAGGACAGTATATTTGGGTGATCCCTTCCAGGCGGCTGGTGGTGGTGCGGCTGGCCCTTCAGCGGGGGCGGCTGGATGTGGATCGGATGCTGCCGGTGTTGTTGGATGCTTTATAAAGGATCACGGCATTGTGTGCTGGCAACCGGATGCTGTCCGTGTGGGTACCTGTGGCGCCATCCATGGCCAGGCCGGTGTACCATGTGCCGGCGGGGAGCTGTAGTTGTTGGGCTGTTTCGCTCCCGTTGAAGGCTATCCAGATCTTTTCCCAGCTGTCCTGCATAGCCGCGCCATTTAGCGTATAGGCGATGACACCGGCGGGGGTCTGCTGGTCAAACCTCAGATGCTCTGCGATTTGGGCGCCTGTGTACATACGGAAGGCGGGGTGTGTTTTTCGCAGATGGATAAGCGATTTTGTGTATCGTACGACGTCCTGGTATTGGTGTTTTCTGTGCCAGTCGATGGCGTTGATGCTATCCGGTGAGTTGTAGGAGTTTTCCACTCCCTTTTTTGTGCGAAGGAACTCCGTGCCCGCGTGGAGGAAGGGGATGCCCTGGGAGGTCAGTACGATGGTCAGCGCCAGCATATGCATCTGTTTGCGCGTATCTTCCGAAGCGTTGGGGTAGGAGAGGGCCAGCTTGTCCCAGAGCGTGTTGTTGTCATGGCATTCGCAATAGGCGATGACCTCGTCCGGGCTCCAGGCATAGGGAGCTTTGGAGTAATTGACCTTATCATAAGCTATTTGAGGGTGGGGGCAGGCTGCGGCGATGCCGAATTTTATCGATTCCGCAGCATCTATTTTGCCACTGGCGAACCCTTTGTCATGGATATCGAACACGCTACCCTTGATGCCATCGCGCAGTTCGTCCCCGAATACCGCAATGTCGTGTAGTCTGCTGACATTCTTCTTCAACGCACGGAGCGAGTCGGGTAAGGGGCTATCTCCGGCCGTCCATCCTTCGCCGTAGAGCAATATACCGGGGTTGACCTGTCTTAATGCATCCGCTATCTCATTCATCGTCGTAATGTCGTGTACGCCCATCAGGTCAAACCGGAATCCGTCGATGTGGTATTCTTTTGCCCAGTATAATACGCTTTCCAACATAAATTTTCGCATCATTGGCCGTTGGCTGGCCGTCTCATTGCCGCAGGCGGTGGCGTTGGAATATCGGCCATCGGACGTATGGCGGTAGTAATAGCCGGGGACGAGTTGGTTAAAGGCGGAAGCTTCGGTGAGGGACGTATGATTGTATACCACGTCCATGATCACTCCCAGGCCGTTGCGATGAAAGGCGGCGATCATTTGTTTTAACTCTTTTATCCTTTTTATACCATCGCCCGCGTCCGTGCTGTAGGAGCCTTCCGGGGCGTTGTAGTTCAGCGGATCGTACCCCCAATTATATTGAGGGCTGTCGGGGCGGCTCTCATTTATGGAGCTATAGTCGAAGAAGGGCAGCAGGTGGATATGGGTAACTCCCATCTCTTTGAGATGTGACAGACCTGTGGAGAGTCCTTCCGGACTATGGGTGTCTTCTTCCGTTAAACCCAGGAACCTGCCTTTATATTTTATACCGGAAGAGGGATCGATACTTGCATCGCGGATATGGAGCTCGTAGATGATGGCGTCGGTGGGGCGATGACGGGCAGGGTGTTTGTCTTTTGTCCATCCTGCCGGGTCAGTGCTTTTCGGGTCAAAAACAAGGGCTTTTTGTCCATTGGTCCCCACGGCTTTGGCATAGGGGTCGGGTACTGCATGGTTCCAATGTCCGTCGATGTTTACGCGGAAATTATACCAGGCGCCCCGTTGGTCGCCATCGAGCCGGATATACCAGGTGCCTGAAGGGCCTTTTTGCATGTCGATGGTCTTATAAGCCGTGGAGTCATTGCATGAATGGTACAGCAGCAATTGTGCGGTCGTGGCTGGAGGGCTCCATATGCGGAAGGTGGATGCCGCCGGCGTATAATGAAGGCCAAGATCAGGGCCTGTATAGACAGGGTATTGATCATACCCGGAGGGGTTGGGTGTGCCGATAGTAAAGAGAAAGGGTAGGAGCATAAATAGGAAATTCATTATGCGTAATTGTTACACAATATATGTTTTTGGGTTCATTTGGTCAACCGGACAGGGCGTGTATCAAAAACGGACAGTCCTGCCGGGGGAGAGTGGTTGTAATTTTTTGAAGGTTAGGGACTTATGAAGCTGGGCGTTTTTTTGTGAATTATAAGAGGACCAAACACTACCGGATGATACGCAATTATTTTCTGACAGCCTGGAGGAACCTGAGATTACACAGGCTGAACGCTATAATCAATATAGCGGGATTGACCGTGGCTTTTACCGTCTGTATCCTGTTGTTTCTGATGGTGCATTTTGAATTTTCCTTTGACAAATTCCTAAAGAACAACAATAGTCTCTATATGGCTTACAATCTTGGTCATGCTCCTGACGGGGATGACAAAGGAGAGGCGTTTGGCTATCCGGCTGCCCCCACCTTTAAGAAAGAGGTGCCTGGTATCCTCAGGACGACAAGCTATATGTATGGAGGGAGAGGAATCCGTTATAAGGACAAGGAGGTGGGCAAGGACATCCAGCTTGTGAGCCCTGATTTCTTTGACATGTTTGGTTTCCCGGTCATGTCGGGTACCAGGTCAAATCCTTTGTCGGATGTTGGGAATGTAGTGCTTAGCCAGTCGGCAGCTACTGCCGTATTTGGGAAGGAAGACCCGGTGGGTAAGACTGTGAAGGTAAAGGTTGGTAATAGATGGCAGGACCTGACTGTGACGGCGGTTGTACAGGATGCGCCCGATAATTCCAGTATTCAGTTCAATATCCTTGCCCGTATAGAGCTGGCCGGCAATTATGTGGAAGATAAAAATGAATGGAACCATCAGAATCACCCTGTGTATGTGCAGCTGGCGCCCAATGCGACCCCGCAACAGGTGGAAGCAGGATTGAGGGGTCTGGTGAAGAAATACCACCTGGCGGACGAAGATCATCTCAAGGCGAAAGGTTTCCGCAGGGATGTCTATGGGGATATGTATGCGATCAAGCTGGCGCCGTATAGTTCTCTTCATTTTGACGTGGCGCTCGGGAGAGGCCCCACTGTATCGAAAAGTTATTTATATATCCTTGTTCTTATAGCAGTGGTAGTACTGGTGATTGCCTGTTTCAATTTTGTCAATCTCAATGTGGCGCGTGCCTTTACCCGTGCAAAGGAAGTTGGGGTCCGTAAGACCATTGGCGCCGGAAGGGGACAGATCTTTTTCCAGCTGTGGACGGAAAGCCTTTTATTATTTGCCGTTGCGCTTTTCATCGCCCTTGGGGCGGTTGTCCTGTTGCTGAAGCCCTTTAACCAACTGTTTGTGGAAAAGCTGACCATGCAGGCGCTGTCACAACCTGCGATCATTGTGTATGTGATAGTGGGGATGCTCCTGGTGTCGTTTATGGCCGGGGGGTATCCCGCCTGGCTGGTGGCCCGGTTCAGAACCGTGGAAGTATTAAAGGGGAAGGTTTCCGTGGGGCGCAGTGCGTTGTTGAGGAACGGTCTTATCACTTTTCAATTCATCCTGGCCAGTCTGTTGATCTGTAGTACCATCGTCATTTACCGGCAATTCCAGTATATGCGCAAGGCGCCCCTGGGTTTTGAGCAGGAGTCCGTGATCAGTATACCTGTAAAGAGCGGAGAGAACTCGCTCAGGTACATCAGGGAAATGCGGCAGCGGCTTGGTTCTCAACCGCAGGTGGTCAGCGTGACAGGCAGCTCGGGCAACATCGGTATCGGAGAGGATCGCAGCCAGAGTGCCTGGAGCATTGGGTTTGACTATAATGGCAAAGCCATCGAAACCGAGATGCTGATAGTGGATTATGACTTTTTGGAAACGCTTGGGATCAAGCTGCTTGCCGGCAGAAGCTTTAGCAAAGAATACCCCGCGGATACGGCGGCGGGTACGCGGAATGTCATCGTTTCCGAGAGTATGGCCCGTCAATTTCATGAGAAGAATGTGGTAGGGATGTCCTTTTATTCGGACAGTTCTGCGCCCAAGTGGAATATCGTCGGACTTATACCGGACATTCATCTGCACAGTCTGCACGAGAAGCTGGGCGCCCTGACACTGGAAATGGCCAAGCCGAAATCCCATTCTTCCCTGGGGTATATCCTGGTGAAGGTGAGGACCGATAACCTGGTGAAGGCGATGACGCTGGTGCGCGATACTTATAAGGCGATAGAGCCTGACAATACCGTCAACCCATCTTATCTCACGGAGAATACCTACCGCTGGTATGCAAAAGAAGAGCGATTGTCCACCCTATTCTGTTCGGCGGCCTCTATCGCCATCCTGCTGTCCTGTCTGGGTTTGTTTGCTATCGTATCGCTGGTGATCGGCAAGCGTCGTAAGGAGATAGGCGTACGCAAGGTATTAGGCGCATCGGTGGCGGGGATCACCGGGCTTCTGTCAAAAGAGTTCCTACGGCTCGTAGCCCTGGCCTTTATTATCGCCACGCCTATCGCCTGGTATTTTTTAAGCAGATGGCTCCAGGATTTTCCCTATCGTATTGCTATCAGCTGGTGGATATTTCCCCTGGCGGGGTTTTCAGCCCTGGCGATCGCGTTGGGGACGATCAGCGTGTTGACGGTGCGCGCCTCTCTGGCAAACCCCGTAAAGAGTTTGAGGACTGAGTAAAATTTGGCATAAATACTGTATATTTAATTCTGACCCTCTCAGACTGCCTTCGCATATTTTTTCATTCTTAAACTCAGGTTTTTATGGGAAAGTTTGTGATCACTACCAGAAAGAACGGCGAATTCCAATTTGTTTTAAAGGCTTCCAACGGCGAAATTATCCTTGTCAGTGAAGGTTATAATGCCAAGGCCGGCTGTCTTAACGGTATCGACTCCGTCAAAAAGAATTCTCCGATGGACGATCGTTATGACAGAAAAAAATCTACTAACGGCAAATTCTACTTTAATCTGAAAGCCACCAATGGCCAGGTCATCGGCACCAGCGAAATGTACGAAGCTGAATCGAGCCGGGATAATGGTATCGAATCCGTAAAGAAGAACGCACCCGATGCCACAGTAAGCGATCAGTAGATATAGTGGTGGAATATAGTGTAATTTTCATATATTTAGCGTGTTGTATTAAACCCTTTCGTATGGACGACACACTAATAACCACCCTCACGCCTTCGTACGACCCCGCTGCGGACAAGACCGACAAATTCCAGCTGACTTTTACTTCATTGAAGACGCCTTTCAGGAAAATAGCCATGGCCTTGTCCGGTGGAGGTTTTCGCGCCGCCAGTTTTAGCACTGGGGCTATGAGCTATCTGCACCAGGTGCAATATGGCGAAGGCCGCAACTTGCTGGACAACGTGGAATTTATCTCTTCCGCTTCGGGAGGGACTTTTCCGGGTATCCTGTATTCGGCCTATGCAAAGAAGGGTATCTCCTTTGGAAAAGTATACAAGGACATGTTGTCCTTTATGGAGGGGGAGACCTTATTGGAAGATGTGTTACGGCTGCTGAATGATGATAAGTCCTGGGATGGGGAGGAAAAGAACAGGAATCTGATCAATGCCTTTGCAAAAATTTATGATGCGAAGCTTTTCAAGGGGGAAGTTTTTGGGGTGTATTGGGAGAAGGGCGGGCGTGAGATCGAAGTATGTTTTAATGCTACCGAATTCACCCGTGGTCTGTCTTTTCGCTGGCAAACCAATGGCGGTCTGCTCAGGGATAAGACCTTTGACGCGGGCAAAACGGGGAATGCCTATATCAATATTGACAAGACGACACAGGCGCACCTGGAAACACTGCAGCGGATAAAGCTGGGAGATATCATGGCTTCTTCCTCCTGTTTTCCCGGAGGTTTTGAACCCATTGTATATCCCGAGGATTTTAGCTATTCTGTCCTTCGGGATGGAAAACAAGGGGGGCAAGGGCTTAGCAGCGAAAAGCTACAGCAGGCGATGATCGTTACGAACTATGACAATGAGCCCAAGGTATTGGATGGGGCTATCGGATTGATGGATGGCGGGGTGGATGACAACCAGGGGTTGTATAGCGCCATCCTTGCGGACACTCGTCGAAGAAAATCTGATAAGAACAACGGGTTTGATCTTATCATGGTGACGGATGTGGCGAGTTACTTTATGGACCCTTATCTGCCGCCAAAGCCGGAGATAAAAGGGGGTTGGAGGAAAAAGAATATCGAGGGGTTATTGAAGGAGGCGGGTAAGGTTATCGACCGGGCTAATAAGTGGATAAGGATCATTTTTTGGTTGGGGTTGATCCTGCTGGGGATCTCGGTGGCATTATTGGTGCAGCATGACGAAGGCCCCTGGAGGAATATCGGGTTCTTTCTTTTGTCGCCGGCTATCTTATTATTATTGTTGTGGGTGGCTGCATTAGCAGGCAAACGGTTTATCCCCCAGATAGGGCGGATATCGGCTTTTCTGGATGCATCGGACAGGGCTGTATTGGCCTCTTTGAAAGAGCAGCTACCTGCCGCGGGGGTATTATCGGATGAAGCGTTGGGATCATTGACGAAGTATTTGAAGCAGGCCCGGTTCAGCGTGTTGGAACAAATGCTAAAGACTCGGCTCAATTCGACGTTGAGCATGGTGATGGACATCAATCTCAAACAGACGCGCCGGCTCATATTCGATATTTTTTTTGGCAACTTTTATGGACAGGATGTGTGGATGAACCGGCGTGCTTTCAATGTCATTTATGAGTTAAGCGCTTTTAACAAGGCCAGCCGGGAGAAATCCATCAGGAAGAAATTTGCGGGAGATACGGCTGCACAGTCGGTGTTGCTGGATGGTTGTCTGGAATTAAATGCCGTGGCGGAAGAGGCGCGGAATATGGGTACGACCTTATGGTATGATCATAAGGATGCGAAGGATAAGAAGATGATGAAGGTGGTGGCTTGCGGTCAGTTCACCACTTGTGCGAAGCTGCTGGAATATGCGCTTGACCTGGAGCAGACGATGAAGGAGGAGGAGGCTTTGCCGGAAGCGCAGCGGAGTATCCTGCTTTCACAGGAGGAGAGAAAATTATTTGATAAGGTAAAGGGGCAATTGGAGAGTGACTGGGACGTATTTAAAACGAATCCTTATTTCCTGTACGAAGAGATGGATAAATAAAACAGATTTTATCTTTCCGTTAAGTTTCCTAACTTGGCTGCGGCAATGTGTCTGTTTTTTGCAATTTGCATGCTGATATGAAAAATTTGTCGCAGGCTGCGGATCTACCAAAACTGATCTCTCTCAAAGAAGGCGACCATGCCGCTTTTCTGGATGTATATAATTTGTTGCACATCAAAATATTTCGCTTCTTTTTTAAGAGAGTACTCCTGCATGACACCGCAAAAGATCTCACACAGCAATGTTTTATAAGATTATGGCAGTACCGGCACACCTTATCTGAAGAACATTCCATGGAAAAGCAGGTGTTTATCATCGCCCGCAATCTGCTGATCAACCATATCAAGAAAGAAACCACCCGGAAGAGGCTGCAGCTCCTGCATAGCCAAACCCTTGGAAAAGAAATGGTTCAACCTTCCACGGCCGGTCATTTTGAAGTCTCCAGCGAAGTCAGCGCCGCCATTGATACCCTTCCCCCCATCCGCAAAAAGGTCATCATGCTCAAGGCTTTTTATGGGTGCAGCAACAAGGAGATAGCTGCCCAGATGAGCATCTCTATCAAGACTGTGGAGGACCATGTCAGCAAAGCTTTCCGTCATATCCGGCAGGCGGGGGGAGAAAAATTATTTCCACAGCAGGGGTAAACAGTCCTTTCAACTGTACATATATTTATCGAAATCCTTTCATAGTCCGAATGCATGCAGAAGATAACTGACGAATTGATCGAAAAATTTTTGAGTGGAAATTGCACCGAAGAGGAAGCTGCGATTGTGCTGGACTATTTAAAGGATAATCCTGAAGAGCGGTATCTGCTGGATGAGTATGAGCGGACTGATGGGGAAACGCCTCTTCCCGAAGGCTACCGGGAGGAAATGCTGGCTTTTATAACGGAGGCTACTGGTAAAGGAGAGCAGGAAGTATTGGAAGCGGACAATAGTTCCAGGAGAGGGCGTCTCCGGCCATTATGGAAATGGGCTGCTGCTGCCGCCGTGATGATCCTATTGGTCAAAGGATGGTCTTATCTACAGCCGGGCGGCAGCGTAACGGGTGAGAAACTGGCGGTGTACCATGCTCCGGAAGCTGCCTGGATAGAAAAATACAATCACGGAAAAAAAGAGATGTTATTGCAGCTGCCTGACAGCTCGAAGGTTCGTCTGCTGCCCGGGGGGCGTATACGGTATCGCAAGGACCTTGGAAGCGATTCCCCGCGGGATGTACAGATCATGGGGAAGGCTTTTTTTGATGTGGCGAAGAACCTGAACGCTCCTTTTACCGTGTATAGTGATGGATTGCAGACCAGGGTATTGGGCACTTCCTTTGAGGTGAATGCCAATCCTTACAGCGACAAGATAAAAATAAGATTGTATACGGGGAAGGTCCTGGTATCACTGGAAGGCGCGCCGGATATCCAGGAGCAGAAGGACTATTATCTTTCGCCTGGTCAGGAGCTAATTTTTAGCAGGAGCACCCGGAATGTAGCTATCAATGAGCCAGAGAAGCGTCCTGATGCGTCCGTTGCCAGATCGCATCCTTTGAAAGCCGACACTATATCCAACTGGTACATGTTCAACAACCAGAAGCTGGCTGATGTATTTGATCAACTGTCGGCCATTTACAATGTGAGTATCGAATATTCTCATGAAGACCTCCACAACATGTATTTTATAGGGCGACTTGAAAAAAGGGATTCGTTGCTCGAGATCATACAAGACATAGCACTACTGAACCATTTATCCGTGACCAGTCTTAACGGCAAGTACATTATTAAGAAAGGTAAGTAAGCCTTAGTCCAACGACACATACTGACAAAATTTAAAAACGCCGTCGAACGGCGATGGGAATTTCTTTGCTAACAATCGAAAAAACTACACGATGAGAAAAGATCTATTTACAGCCGGCGGGTGGCCGGCGTTGTTTCTCACCTTGATCTTATCCGGCATTACAGGTCTGTCTGCGCGTGCGCAGGACAAAACAGGCAGTGTCATGGGTATTGTCCGTAATGATATGGGTGATCCATTGATGGGGGTTTCCGTCCTTGCGACCAATGCAGAGACGGGGTTGTCTTCGGGCACACAGACCGACTCATCGGGCATATTTCATTTTGCAAAGCTGCCTGTGCGGGGTCGTTATAATTTTTCTTTTAGCGGTGTAGGTTTTCAACAGCAGACCCTCACCGGATATATTTTAAAGGCGGATGCTTCCACCTCCATCATCGTCAGGCTAAAGGGTCAGGTGGGTTCGTTGAGTGAAGTGGTGGTAGTCGGCTATGGGACACAGAAGAAGGTCAATCTCACCGGCGCTGTTGCACAGGTCAGCGGAGATGTGCTGGACAGGAGGTCCATACCCAATCTAACGCAGGGTCTGCAGGGGCTTATTCCCAATCTAAACCTGTTGCCTCCGGATGGTAAGCCTATCTCTTCGGCTATTTACAACATAAGGGGCGCCACTTCCATCGGTCAGGGTGGGAATGCGCTGGTGCTGATAGATGGCGTGCAGGGTGACCCCAGCCTGTTGAACCCCAATGACGTGGCCAGTGTCACGGTGCTGAAAGACGCCGCCTCGGCCGCGGTCTATGGGGCAAGGGCCGCCTTTGGCGTGGTACTGATCACCACGAAGACGCCTGCGAAGGGGAAAACGACTATCACTTATTCTTCCAACTATTCCATCAAGAGTCCCACTACAGTGCCAAAGATCGAGTCCAATGGGTACAAGTATATCGTGATGTTTGATTCTGCCTGGAGGGGGTGGAACGATTATCCCATCATACCGGCTGCCGGCGTCAACAAGACACAACCTTTTAGCAAGGATTATCTCAACGAGTATGCTAAGCGGGATGCGGACCCCAGTCTGCCTAAGGTGGATGTGGGGAGCAACGGTAACTATGTTTACTATGGCAACACCAATTGGTACGACCTTCTTTATAAAAAACACAATGCCGCCATCGATCAGAACCTGTCCCTCTCCGGCAGCGCCGGCAAGGCCAGTTATTATGTGACAGGCAGGTATTTTGGCCAGGATGGGTTATTCCGTTTTAATTCCGATGACTATCACATGTACAACCTTACGGCAAAGGGCAATATAGAATTGCTGCCCTGGCTGGACGTGTATAACTATACGCAGTTTACCAGCCGGGATTATCACAATCCGCTGAATGTCGGTGAGGGCGGTGGTATATGGAGAAATATGGCTGACGAAGCGCATCCTTCTTCCATGCTGTTCAACCCTGACGGAACGTTGACCTTTTCCGCTGCATATACAGTGGGGGACTTCTGGTATGGCAAGAACGGGATCGATCTGAACAGCCAGGTCATCCGGAACACGACGGGTTTTGTCGCCAGACTGCTGAACAATAAACTGCGCATCAAAGGCGATCTTACTTTCCAGAACACGGACAGCAGTCTGAAGCAGAGAAGGGTACAGGTGCCTTATAGTGTCACGCCCGGTGTCATCGCCTATGTAGGAACTACGACCAACGATCTGAAGAGCGCATCGAACAAGACACAGTATCTTGCCACGAACATCTATGGTGAATATGAGAATACTTTTGGCGGTGACCATTATTTCAAGGCAATGGTTGGATATAACTATGAACAATCCACCTTTAATGCGTTCAGCGCACAGCGGAACGGCATCATCAATGGCAATGCCTCGGACCTCAACCTGACGGTGGGCCAAAACATCACTACTGCCGGGGGGTATGAGAAGTGGGCGATCCTGGGTGGATTTGGCAGGTTGAACTATGCCTTTAAGGACAGGTACCTGGTGGAATTTGATGCCCGCTATGACGGATCGTCCAAATTCCCTTCCAATCAGCGGTATGCCTTTTTCCCTTCTGTGTCAGCGGGATGGCGTCTGGCCAAGGAGGCTTTCTGGAATGTGGACCCTAAGGCTATCTCCGACATAAAGATCAGGGGATCTTATGGTTCGTTGGGGAATGGGAACATCGACTCTTATGTGTACCAGGAGTTGTTGAAGATCTATCAGTCCGGGCGTGTCATCAACACTGTACGGCCTCAGGCTACCAGCATGCCGAATGTCATACCCGATGGGCTTACCTGGGAGAAAGCTACTACCAAGGATCTGGGGATGGATGTTTCGGCCCTCAATAACCGACTGACCTTCACCGGTGACATTTATGCCCGTATCACTTCGAATATGTTCACCGTGGGCAAGACTCTACCGGCTGTATTTGGGACCACCGTACCCAAGGGTAATTATGCGGATATGCGTACGACGGGGTGGGAAGCTTCCGTTTCCTGGCGTGACCAATTCAAGGTAGCCGGCAAGCCCTTACATTACAGCGTAGGGGTCTGGATGTCGGACAATCAATCCACCATTACCAGGTATAACAACGCTACCAGGCTGCTGACGGATTATTATGCGGGGCAGAAACTGGGTGAAATATGGGGGTATACCAACGACGGGTTTTGGACAGATGCGGACAATCCTGCTGTCAATGGTCCCAAGTTCCAACCTATATTCAAGGCCTCCAATACAGGCAAGTGGCTGCCGGGCGACCTCAAGTACAGAGATCTGAACAAGGATGGGGTAGTGAATAATGGGAATAACACGGTGGATAGCTCAGGAGATCTGCGTATTATCGGCAACAGCATACCTCGTTACACCTATGGCATTAACCTGAATGCCGACTGGGAAGGATTTTTTATCAGTCTGTTCTTCCAGGGGGTAGGCAAGCGGGATTGGTACCCGGGTTCCGAAGCGGACGTTTTTTGGGGACAGCTCAACCGTCCTTATAACTTTCTGCTGAAGTACCAGGAAGGAAAGATATGGAGCCCACAGAATCCCAACACTTATTTCCCGCGGTACCGCGGTTACACGGCGCAGAACAGCCAGGGCGAGATGTACACTCCCCAGACCAGGTATCTCCAGAATGTGGCGTATATCCGTCTGAAGAATGTACAGATAGGTTATAATCTGCCGGCGGGGTTGGTGCAGAGGCTGAAGCTCACCGGCGTACGTTTTTATGTATCGGGTGAGAATCTCTGGACTTATTCCCCCATGTTCAAGCTGACACGGGACATCGATCCGGAAAGTATCGGAAGATCCGACATCATTCTCACCGGCAGCTCGGGGAACACGGGTAACAGTGGTAATGGGAACAACTATCCCATACTGAAGAGTTTGACCGTTGGATTGAATATCACGTTGTAAACCTGATTAATGATACACTTTAAAAATAGCAGTATGCGTCTCAATAAAAAATATCTGACCTGGCTGGCGGTGGTGGTGTTGTTTGCCGGCTGCACTAAGAATCTAAACCAACCCCCTCAGGCCAGTGCGACCAGGGATGTGGTATTCAGCAGTCCGGACGGATTGCAATTATATGCCAACTCTTTCTATGACAGTCTACCGGGGATCAACGATCTCTATAAGAAAGATGGGGATATCAGCGACTACGGCGCCGAGAATGCCATTCCGAACCTTATACGGCCCAATGCGTTCAGCAGCCGTCAGAGTTCAGGGTGGACCTGGTCCAAGCTGAGGAATATCAATTATTTTATAGCGGGCAATACGAGCCCTCAGGTGATACAAACCGTGCGGGACAATTATACGGGCATCGCTAAATTTTTCAGAGCTTATTTTTACTATGGCATGGTGCAACGTTTTGGCGATGTGCCCTGGATCGGCAAGCCGTTGACGGTGAATGATACGGCCCTTTTATATGGTCATCGCGATCCCCATTCCAAGGTAATGGACTCCGTACTGGCCGATCTGAACTATGCTATCGGGCATATCACCACGACTGATCCCACCCGGAGCCAGGTCACAAAATGGGTGGCTTATGGGTTAAAGTCCCGTATCTGTCTTTTTGAAGGAACTTATCAGAAATATCAGCGCTCGGACCTTAATGCCGCGGCCAGGTGGCTGCAGGAAGCCGCCGGCGCCGCAAAGGCTGTTATAGACAGCGGCGGTTTTAGCCTGAATATGTTGAATGGCACGGATATGTCTTATCGCAATGTATTTATCAGCATGGCACCCGTGGCTTCGGAAGTTATGTTTGCCATTGTCAGCAATCAAGCTCTAGCCGTATTGAATGATGCCAATTGGTGGTACACCAGTTCTACCTATGGCGTACGGCTGAACTTTACCCGTACCTTTATCAACACATATCTGACCCTCAACGGTACTCCTTTTACGGATATACCCGGACATGACACCCTGCCTTTCTGGAAAGAGACGCAGGGACGCGACAAACGTCTTCAGCAGACCATCCGCACTCCCGGCTATATGAGGATCAGCAGTGGTAAACTTGTTGCCACTCCACCGGCTTTTAATTATACTTACACGGGCTATATGCCTATCAAGTGGTGTCTGGATGATACGTATTATGATGCCGGCACCCTGAATACGAATTCCATTCCCTTTATGCGGTATGCAGAGATATTGCTGAACTATGCGGAGGCCCGGGCGGAGTTAGGACAGTTTGTCCCGGATGACTGGGCCAAGACTATCGGCGCCCTGAGACAGAGGGCCGGCATTACGGCGTGGAACACGCTGCCTACGGTGGTGGACCCTTATATGAAGACCAATTATTTCAACGATGTTGACGATCCGGTGCTGATGGAAATACGGCGGGAGAGGGGTATCGAGCTGGCGTTGGAAGGTTTCCGGTTTGCCGACCTCACCCGGTGGAAACACGGTGAGCTGACGACGAAGGTCTGGACGGGCATGTATGTTCCTGCTATCAATCAGTTGCTGGACCTGGACCAGGATGGGAATCCCGACGTTTATTTTTATCAGGGTACGACGGCGCCCGGCAATTTGAAAGGCGTAACCTATATCAGTGTTTCAGGCGCTTCTCAAAAGCTGGAGCATGGCACCTATGGAGAGATACACTGGCTGGAGGACCTCACTCCGCAATGGGATAATAAATTCTATCTTTATCCTATTCCTTACAATGACCTTCAGTTGAACCCGAATTTAGGACAGAACCCCGGATGGGATTAATATTATACACATGAGGCATTTTCGAACATTCATTACAGGGACGGCCGTTGCGCTGTCCCTTGTTTTCGGGGTTACACCCGCTTATGCGCAACGATTTAATATCGGTACCTACAACCTGCGTTATGCCAACCATGGGGATTCCGTACACGGCAACGGGTGGGGGCAGCGTCTGCCTGTGATTGCCGCGCAGGTGCGCTTCCATGACTTCGATATTTTTGGTACGCAGGAAGGTCTGTATCATATGCTGGAAGGTTTGCGGGACAGTCTGCCGGGTTATACATATATCGGTGTTGGCCGGGATGACGGCAAGATGGCGGGCGAGCATTCAGCCATCTTTTATAAGACCGGGAAGTTCAAACTGCTGGACCACGGCGATTTCTGGCTGTCCGACACCCTGGACAGGCCTAATAAAGGGTGGGATGCCGTGTTGCCCAGGATCTGCACCTGGGGAAAATTCAGGGAGATCAGCACCGGGCTTGTTTTTTATATGTTCAATCTCCACATGGACCATGTGGGGGTGAGGGCCCGTGCGGAAAGTTCCAAGCTGATATTGGCCAGGGTGCGGGCGATGCCGGCGGGTACCCCTGTCATCCTTACCGGCGACTTTAATGTGGATCAAACCAACGAGAGTTACCGACTGATAAATGAGTCCGGTGTATTAAGGGATTGTTATGAACTATCGCCTATCAGGCTGGCGACCAATGGCACCTTTAATAGCTTTCGGGCTGACGGCAAGACGGATAGTCGTATCGACCATATATTTGTCAGCCGAGGGTTTCGTGTCGGCAGGTACGGGATACTAACGGATACCTATAGATCGAAGGACGATACGGGGGGTAAGTATACGGCGCGGACGCCGTCGGATCATTTTCCTGTCATGGCGGCCGTGGAGTATGGGGCTGTCTCTCTTGCGGAACATATCGTCCTTATTACGGTGGACGGATTCCGTCCCGACTTTTATCTGGACCCGTCCTGGGGGGCGGTGAATATCCGCCGGCTGATGCAGGATGGGACGCATGCGCTTGGGGTCAATAGTGTGCTGCCTTCCATGACCTACCCTTCTCATACCACCATCGTGACGGGTGTACAGCCGGCGAAGCATGGGGTATATTTTAATAATATGTTTGAGCCCAACGGCCCCACGGGGAAGATGTATTGGAATGACAGCAGCATACATGCGCCTACTATCTGGGAGGCGGCGGAGAAAAGGGGGATGACTGTGGCTAGCTTGTTCTGGCCTGTTTCGGCCGATGCGCCTGTACAATATAATATCCCTGACATTGGAAGCATGGGTGAGGGTGTGCGGGAGAAGTATGCCAGGCCGGCGGGGTTTGTGGATGTCCTGAAAAAAGAAGTGTTTGACAATACCGATAAGATAAATTATGGTCAGGACCATAACGTGGCCCGGATAGCCGCGTATGTTATCGGGAAGAGCAAGCCTGGTCTGATGACCATCCATTTCTTTTCCGTGGATCATTATGAGCATATGCAGGGGCGGGATGGCGACAGTGTGAGGATGGCGGTAAGGGATGCCGACAGCAGCGTAGGCATCGTCGTGGATGCGTTGAAGACAGCGGGTATCTGGGATAAGACGGTGATCATCGTCACGGGCGATCATGGATTTGTGGATGTAAAAACCAGCATCAACCCGAATGTCTGGCTGGTGAAGGCGGGGCTGATCACGGATGTGAAAAAGGACGATTGGAAAGCGCAATTCTTTTCCGTGGGCGGGAGTTCTTTTTTGTATTTAAAAGACAGGAATGATAAGGCGACGTTGGCAAAAGTGAAGGAAGTGCTGGCTGGTCTGTCTTCGGCCGACAGAAAATTATTTCGTATGATCGACAGGCCGCAGCTGGATGCCATCGGCGGCAATCCATTGGCGGAATTTGCGCTTAGTGGTGAGCATGGGGCCAGTTTTGGCAATGCCATGACGGGGGAGGCCATCAGGCCTGGACATGGCGGTACGCATGGTTATTTCCCCGACTTTCGCGAGATCATGACAGGCTATGTAGCCTGTGGGCCTGGGATTAGAAAGGGAGGGGTAGTTTCAGAAATGAACCAACGGGACCAGGCGGTTATTGTTGCCAGATTGCTGGGGCTTTCATTACCTACCGGGGAAGGGAAGATACCCGCGGGGTTATTGGCTGAATAAAGGGTATATTGCGGGTATGCGAACAAGACTTGCGCCTACTCCCAGCGGCTTTTTGCATCTGGGGAATATCCTATCGTTCGTTACTACTTTGAGGCTGGCTGCTTCTACGGGGGCGAGGGTTTTGCTGAGGATCGACGACCTTGATCAAGCGCGTGCGGATGAGCGTTATGTACAGGATATATTCGAAACCCTGGAATTCCTTGGGATAGGCTGGGATGAGGGGCCGAGGGATGTAGAAGATCTTAAGACGAGGTGGTCACAGGTACATCGGATGGAGATGTACAGGGAGGCTTTGGAAGCGCTGCGGGCCACGGGGGGGGTGTTTGCGTGTACGTGTTCCCGGGCGCAGATAGCGCGGGAGACGGTGGAAGGGATCTATCCGGGGACCTGCCGGGAGAAGGGGTTTTCGCTGGATGCGCCCGACGTCAGCTGGCGGATAAGGACGGATATGTTGCGGGAACTGGCTGTCCGTGGAGTGGATGGGCGTGTTGTGTTGAGTCCGTTAGATGCTACTATGAGGGATTTTGTCGTACGAAAGAAGGATGGAGCTCCTGCTTACCAGTTGACGTCTATACTGGACGATCTTTATTTTGGTGTCGACCTTATCGTGCGGGGCCAGGACCTTTGGCCTTCTACGCTTGCGCAGCTGTATCTTGCTTCATTCCTACCCGGAGGAGAGGATTTTAAAAAGACCTGTTTTTATCATCATGAGTTATTGAAAGATGCGGATGGCAGCAAACTATCCAAGTCGGCGGGGGCGACATCCATTCAGTTTTTACGGAGGGAAGGGCGGCGTCCGGAGGAGATCTACCGGATGATAGGTGTTTTTTGATGGTGCAGGTTTTGAGGCAAATTCAGTAAATTAGGGTTCACCTAATCTAAATAGCCATGAATTCCCGACGTGACTTTCTCCAAAAGCTGGCCGCATCGGCCATTGCCTTTCCTTCTTTATCCTATCTTACTACTGCCGCACCTCTGACGGGATGTAATACTTTGCATGACGGGCCTGTCCTGCGTGTGGCCATCATGGGGTTGGGCAGCTATGGAACCCGGGTGGCGGAGGCCATGCGATCCTGTACAAAGGCCAAACTGGTAGGAGCTATCAGCGGGCATCCCGACAAATTAAAGAGCTGGCAGACCAGGTATAATATCCCTGAGAAGAATTGTTATAACTACGAGAATTATGATGCTATCAGGAACAACCCGGATATCGATGCCGTATATGTCATCACGCCAAATGCCTTGCATAAGGAGGCTGTGATACGTATCGCAAAGGCGGGCAAGCACGCCATCAGTGAAAAACCTATGTCTGTCAATGCCAGGGACGGGCAGGAGATGGTGGATGCCTGTAAGAAGGCTGGTGTGAAGCTGCTGGTGGGGTATCGGATGCATTTTGAACCTCACACATTACAAGTGGTGGGCATGCGGAAGTCGGGACAGTTCGGGACCGTCCGTTTTTTTCAGGGGCTTTCGGGTTTTACCATCGGTGATCCCACGCAGTGGAGGTTGAATAAACAGTTGTCAGGCGGCGGGTCACTGATGGATATCGGGATCTATTCTATCAATGGCGCGCGGTATATGATCGGGGAAGACCCCATTTGGGTCACGGCGCAGGAGATCAAGACGGATAAAGTGAAATTCAAGGAAGGGGTGGATGAAACCATTCAATTTCAATTAGGTTTTCCCAGCGGGGCTGTGGCGTCCTGTTTGTCTACGTATAGTATGAATAACCTCGACCGATTTTTTCTGGACGGTTCGCAGGGATGGGCCGAAATGTGGCCGTCTACAGGCTATGGCCCCATCAAAGGACGCACCCATCTGGGTGAGATCAACCAGCCCATCGTTACTCATCAGACTGTGCAGATGGATGAGATGTCCGGTATTATCCTGCAGGGACAACAGCCCGTCGTGCCGGTGGATGGAGAAGAAGGGGTGAAGGATCTGAAGATCATCGATGGGATCTATGCCGCCATCGCTTTGGGCAAGAGGGTCGATCTACAACTATAGCGGGATCATTGCAGGTTGGGGTCCCTTAACAATTCGACGTAAGGTATGGGTAACAGCAGGTCTTTTTCTTTAAAGGCCCTGATGTGATTGGGCGCCTGGAAACCCACCAGGTCGACGATCTTATTATTTTTGACGTCGAATGCCTTTCGGGTACGGATCATGTCATACCAGTTCTGGAATTCAAAACAAAGCTCCCAAAAACGTTCTTTGTACACCTCGTCAAAAGTGAGGGAAGCCGGCTTTGGGGTCGTGGGGAAGGCGCGATGATGGACTGCGAACCAGGCGTCCATGGCGGCGGGGTCCTGTGTGGAACCTCCGTCCAGGAGGCATTTGGCCTCCGCACAAACAAGCAGGATGTCCGCATAGCGGATCAACCCGAAGTTAGCGCCGGATCTTTTTGTCTGCTCAGCCAGGCTATCCCAATACTTGTATATATAGGGTTGGGGTAGTGTGATCGTTTGGGAAGTGTCGGTGGCATTTTTCATGTGCGTATAGAAGAACTGTCGTTCCTGGCGGCGGACGTCCCCGTTGTCAAATGACTGGTGGAATTCCATACGGGGTCCGAGGGCGCCGCCCTGATTGTTGATAACGGAGACGGGCACTTCGGGAAAAGGCATGAGGGAGAAATGCATAATGTTGGGCAGATTGTTGGCATTATGCTGTATCATGAAGATATGCTCTCCTGTATTTTGTTTGTTGGGATTGCGCAGATCGTCATATGCCGGGAAGAGCCAGTACTGGCGGCTGTTGATCAGCTCTAGGGACTTGTCATAGGCTTTTTGCAGCCAGGCACTCCCTTTTTGGAGAGGGTATTGGGCCATGGTGAGATATACTTTTGCCAGCAGGGCCTTGACTGCGCCCAGCGTTACTTTACCCGACGCATCTGTCCAGGGAAGGCCTGCATTTTCGGCAGTCTGCAGGTCACTGACTATCTGGTCATAGATTTTTTGTTGCGGGCTTTTCCCCAGCCGTATATCCGACAGATCTGTGGTGGGTGTGGTTTTGAGCGGGACGTCGCCAAAAAGCTTTACGACCTGGAAGTAATACCAGGCGCGAAGAAAGTATACTTCTCCCAGCCAGACCTTTTTGGTGTCTCCGGAGATGACGGTGGAAGGAGTAAGATTGGCGATGACGCTGTTGCAATTTTCCAATGGATAGAATGTGGCGGTCCAGAATGGTTCCAGAAAACTATTCTGATTGGTGATATTGTCCAGCAACAGGAAATGGCCTTCGTCCCCGACAGAGAGCATGCGCGGGCGTACCGAATAGCCTGTGATATATTCCAGCGGGTAGATATTGCTTTCCGCAACGCCGATGTTGCTGCTGAAGAGGTTGTTTAGTCCCGCGTACGTCCCGTTGACAGCGGCTCTTATCTGGTCGGGGGTTGTATAATAACCTGAGGTCGTAAGAAAGCCGCTGGGATGTTCTGTAAGGAATTTTTTACAACTGTTCAAGGTTGTAAAAAGAATAAGTATGAGTAGTATCCGATGTTTCATTAGAATGTAAGATTAAGCGTCAGCGCCAATGTTTTTGGTTTTGGGTATTGGAAAACGTCCACGCCCTGGTTGAGGGTTCCGTCAAAAGGCGTCACTTCGGGATCATAACCGCTGTACTTTGTAAAAAGGAGATAATTTTCTGCCGTCACCGACACGATCATTTTTGTAAACGAGAGGCGATGGAGGATCCTGGGAGGCATAGTATAGGAAAGGGTGATCGTGCGTAGCCGCCAGAAGCCGGCATCCTCGATGTTGTAATTATCCGTGTTATTCTGATTGGGTAGATTTCCCGGCCGGAGGGCGCCCCGGACCGTATTCTGATGACCAGGCGTCCAGGCATCAAGGATATACTTGTAGCTATTGGTCTGGGGTGTCTCGCCGGCTGTGATATAGCGGGTGAAATTCATGATCTTGTTGCCGGCCAGGCATTGCCAGTCGAGGTAGAGTGAGAAGTCCCTGTAAGTAAAAGTATTGGTAATGTTTAGCTCGTGCAGGGGCATTTTATGTCCCAGGTAGGTCTGATCGCTGGCGTCCAGGATGCCGTCCTTATTACGGTCCAGCCAATGGATATCCCCGGGTTTGTTGCCGTATACGGCTGCCTGGGCGGCTTCGTCCGTACCCCAGGCCTTTGTGCGGACATATCCGTAGAATTCATCCATGCTCCTTCCTTTTTCCAGTCTTCCCGCCCATGTGGTGAGGATGTCCCCATTGAGATCGAGGATCTTTGAGCGGTTGGCCGCATAGCTTAATGTTGTGATCCAGCTAAAGACGGGCGTGCGGATATTCCTGGATGTTATACTTAATTCGAGTCCCTGATTGCGTACCGAACCGATGTTGTCCCAGACGGTCATATAGCCACTGGAAGCCGGCAGCTGTCGTTGATAAAGCATATTGGATGTGACCTTATGATAATAATCGCCGGTGACCATCACCTTGTCGTTGAAAAGGGCAGCATCAAAGCCCAGGTCCCTCTGTACTTGTTTCTCCCATTTCAGGTGGACATTGCCGGCGTTTGGCGCGAGGATGACGCCCGTTTGCGGCTGACCGGAGAAGATCACCTGTGTGGTGGCCAGCTGATTGAGAGAAGAGTAGTTCTGAATTTCGGCATTCCCTACAATGCCGTAGCTGGCGCGGAGCTTAAAGGCCTTGTTGATACGCCAGGCTCCGGAGATAGAGGGGAAATAACCGTATTTATTATCGGCTCCGAACCGGGAGGAACCGTCGATACGCAGGGAGGTGCCGAGGAACCAGCGATCGTCGTATTGATAGTTTGCTCTTACATAGTAGGAATTGAAGCGATAGTCGGAGCGGGAGGAGACGGGTTGTTCGTATACTGTACCGGCCTGAAGGTTGTTGTAAGAAAAATAGTTGTCAAAGAAATTCTCCGAGCCTGTGAATGTATATGTATTTACCGTGTAATACCAGCTTGTGCCTGCCACCAGGTCTAATGAATGTCTCCCCCTGCGGAGCCGCCAGGTGAGGTAGTCCTCGTTGGTCCAACTGCCCACTGTCCCGTTGGATTTTTGTGCGATGCCGTTCTGAACGAGCGAGTACCCCAGGACATCCTTGGCGCTGTAATAATTATGATACAGGGCGTTGAGTTGTCCGCTCCAGCTGGTGGTAAGGTCCAGTCTGGTAGAGAGGTGTATCACGCCGGAGATACTGGCATTGGCGTAGATGGTGCCGGTGCGGTCCTCTACATCATTCAGCAGCCGCACAGGGTTTTCGGAGTTCTCGGCATTGGGATAATCGCCTTTTCGTGTCCAGGAGCCGTCCGCATATTTTACGGGCAGGAAGGGAAGGAACTCATATATTTCCCGGATGGCATTAAGTCCAAACAGATTGAGATCTACATTGGAGCCTTGCCGGCCTCCTATATTCAGCATGGATTGCAGGTGCAGCCACGGACGTGTGTCGGAGGTGATATTGGCGAACAGGTTCAGTTGCCGCATATCGCTGTTGAGCAGGATGCCCTGTTGATCTTTGTAGGAGACGGAAAGATGACTGGTAAGGTTTTCCCTGCCGGAGGAAAAGCTCAATGCGCTGTTGTTGGAAAGGGCGACCCGGGTGGCCTCCTTTTGCCAGTCTGTATGATATTTTGGGCGGCCGTCCGGCATAAAAAGCTCGGCTTTGCGAGGGAAGTCTGCCGCCGGGTCCAGGTGGGGAGGAAGGGTGTTGTTATATGCGTAGGTCCTTTTGAACATTTCCAGGGCCTCATCGGCGTCCAGGAGCTTTAATTTATGTTGCAGGGTCCCGGCGCTTAATGTGTGTACAAAGTTGATGTCATTTAACCCTTTCCGGCCATGACGGGTGGTGATAATGACCACGCCGTTGGCGCCTCTTGCCCCGTATATGGATGTGGCGGCGGCATCTTTCAGGACATCCATCGATTCGACGATGTGGGGGTCCAGCAAGGTAGGGTCGGCGCCTACAATACCATCCACTACGTACAAGGGATCGCTGGATGCATTGATCGAGCCTGATCCCCGGATGATGACGGACGGGCTGCCACCGGGTTTCCCGGAATTATTCATCACGCTGACACCCGCCACCTTTCCCTGCATGCCTTGCAGGATATTGATGGCGGTAGGTCTTTCGGTGAGCTGTGCCGCGGTGACGCTGCCCATCGAGATAGTAAGGGCCCTTCGCTGGGAGCTGCCATAGCCAATGACGACCATTGTGTCATAGCTGCCGCCGGGGATATCCAGGGCCAATTCGACCTGCAGGGGGGCATCGGTGAAGGCTATTTCACGTCTGCGATAGCCAATACAACTGATGACCAGGGAGACAGGTCCGTCCTTTCTGAAGGGTAAATTGAAATGACCTGCGGCATCCGTGGTAGTCCCCGAACGGGTATCCTTCACGATAATGCTGGCTCCGGCAATGGGTATTTTCTTCTCATCGGTGACTGTACCGCTGGCTTGAATGGCACGCGTATTCCCGTCGGGCAGGAGCAATATTTTGTCTTCCAGTACCCGGTACTGGATATGTACAGTCGCAAAATTGACGGACAGCAGCTCGCCCAGCGTCTTATCCTTTATCAAAAGAGATATTTTCCTGTCGGCATGGATAGCATCGGGGCTGTAATAAAAATCGATACCCGTCTGCTCGCCAACCATCCTGATGATCTCGCTGACAGGCTTGTCGACGGCTGCAATAGACACTTTCTTTTCCAATAATGTCTGGGCAATACAACGTGCCGAAGCTGTCAGGAACAGCAGACAAAGCAGTAAGTTTCGGGGCATGGAAGTTCTCATTACAAGCCTGTTAAAGAAATAAAACGTTTTTTTTATAACTTTAAACAGTTTTGTTCGACCATTCATGCGGCGGACGAAATAAAGCCTGCAAAGGTTTGAAGCCGGTAATGCCCTACATTATCGGCTCTTTTTTTACAGGCTTTGGTGCCTTTTTTATATGTTATGTGCTGATGTGGATCTGTGTCATATGGCATTTTACATTTTAATCGTATTGACGAAAATTTTTGTTCCTTTTATCTCATAGCCGGCGTTCACTGAAAGACAGATGATCTTTAAGGCCGTATACAGGGGCTGATGGCTGAGATCGCCTGTAAAAAGGGTCTTCCCCAGGGCCGGCTTATCCATGACGATGTCGATCCCGTATTTTTCTTTTATCAGCGCGGATATCGTGTTTAGCGACGCGGCTTTGAACCTGAATGTTTCCCCTGCTGTAAAAGTCTTGGGGTCGGGATTGTCCGTAAGCACCAGCGGGGTATCCACCAGGGTGGGCTGCGGGCTGGCGGTGTTGCTCGTATAGGTCAGTTGTTGGTTGGGAAAGAGCATAATCTTTGACTGCTGTCCATCCCCCGACCTGCTGACCTCCACTTTGCCTGTGCGAACTGCTATTTTGAATGCGTTGTCCTTTTGTGCAGAGATATGAAAGCTGGTGCCCAGCACATGGGTAATGATGTCCCCGCAATAGACATAGAACGGGCGCCCGGGGTCGGTGGCGATCTTAAAAAAGGCATTCCCTTCCAGCCGTACGGTCCTGGAAGACCCGGTGAAATGGGGGGGATACGACAGATGTGCGCCTGGCTCCAGCTGGATGGCGCTGCCGTCCTCCAGGTGGAGGGTATTTGTCTCTGCCGTAGTATTGATGATGTCTTTGGCGTCTGTCTGTGCGGGGTTTTTGCGGGATGCGGCAGTATACAGGAGGGTGGCGGATATAATGACGATCATGGCTGCCGCGGCCGTCATGATCCAATAACGGCGTCTGTTACGGGAGATCGGCACCACCAGGGCCGGGGAGGCAAGTATGTTTTGAATCATGCGTTCCCGGGTTTGCGGGGGGAGACTTGTCCGGGCAGATGAAGATGTCTCCAACTGGTGCAGAATGTCTTTTCCCATGATATCCCGGTAATTACCAGAGCGTAGGGCTTCCATAAGAATGGATTCATCTTCGGGTGAAAGGGACCCTTCGAAGTGACCTTTTAGCAGTTGTTGAATGTATTCCGGGGTATGCATACAGTATAAAGACCGGTGAGGCGGCAGGCCGGAGTACAAGGTGGTGAAAAAAAAGGGGGCTTTTAGCGAGAATCAGCGGGTGAACAGCGAAATAAAAAGGCGTATGGTTTCGCCATAAGCGCGAAAGAAGTGCCGGATATGGCGTAGGGCCCGGCTCATATGTGTCTTTACCGTGAGCGCGGATATGCCTAGTTTCCGACCGATTTGATCATAGGTCAGCTGTTCTTCACGGGCCATCCTGTAAATATCCTTTTGCATAGGAGAGAGGGAGACGACGGCCTCTCGGAGGAGATCTTCGTATTGACGATCGACCAATCTGCGATCCGTGGTTTCTTCCCATTGGGGGGCTGACAGTCTCAGTGAATGGAGGGCTTTTCGTTCGTTGGCCAGTTTTTCGAGGTAGTTGAGTATATGGTTCCTGCTCATGATAAACAGCCAGCCTTCGAAGTGATGGACCTGGCGCAGACCGGCACGACCTGTCCATACCCGCATGAAGACATCCTGGACGACCTCCTCGGCCAGCGTACCGGACCTGAGGTATCCGAGCGCTACCTGATAGATCCTGTCGGAATATTTGGAAAAGATATGACGAAAGGCATCCTCATTACCATCTGCCAGTAAGGTGAGTATCGTGTCTTCGCTTGTATTTTCCGGATCAATCATTGCAATCGCAGGCTTGGGGACAGGGCATAAAAATAGGGATTTTTGGATACATTGTTAAGCGATGGTTAACTATCGTAGTACAGGATGATGGGCCCGGCAACCTCTGCGGGTAATCTCTCGTTCGTTCTGGGGCGAACCGGAGATTCGTCATCTGTAATTGTATACAAGTTACCTCCCGAAATTGCATACCCTTCTCCCCGTAGAATATTTTAATGTATGGAATGTCCCCCCTGGAATACTTGATGTTGGCCGCCGGACCGACGTGTAAACTCTTTATCTCAGTGTTAACCTAAAAATTTGCTGTGTATGAAAAAACTTTTCCTTTTTTCGATTGGCTTGGCAGCCCTGATAACAGGCTGCCGGAAAACAAATGACAGTAAGGAAGACCTCCGCAATTTTGTGATGGTCAACCTTGTGGACAACAATGGCAGATATGGCGCCCAGCACCAGGACCCCACGCTGATGAATGCCTGGGGATTGGCATTCTCTCCCACAGGCATTGCCTGGGTCAATTCCAATGGAGGCGGGGTCAGCGAAGTGTATACGGCAGAGGGGGCTATACTGCGGCCACCTGTGCGGATCCCTACGCCAACCGATACGATGGGGGGCAATCCCACGGGTATCGTCTTTGCAGGGGGCAAAGGGTTCCGGCTGTGGAATGGGGCTGCCGCGGCTTTTCTGTTTGTGACTGAGGACGGGGTGTTGGCGGGGTGGAATGGGGCAGCGGGTAACAATGCTCTGCGGATCAAAGATCTCTCGGCCACCTCTGAATTCAAAGGTCTGGCCATTGCGTCCTGGGGTGGTAAGGACTATATCTATGCCACTGATTTCAAAAGTGGTAAGATCATTGTATGGGATACCGCTTTCACAAAGGTATCGATGCCATTCCATGATCCGACCATTCCCTGGGGCTATCATCCTTTTAATATCCAGGCTGTTGCCGGCTGGCTGTTTGTCACCTATGCGCTGGTCGGCCCCACGGGGGATGATGTGAAGGGGCCGGGGCATGGGTTTGTAAGCATTTTCAAGCCGGACGGATCTTTTGTCAGCCGGTTTGCCTCGGCTGGTCCGTTGAATTCTCCCTGGGGCATTACGGCTGCCGGAAAGAAGTTCCTGGATGCCAAGGATCTGGATGATGAGCTGGTGCATCTGCAGAGTGAGGTCGGCGGCACATTTACCAAGCTCACCGGTCATCAGCTTCCGCCAGTAGTAAGTGATAATGAACGGGGAGATCTTGATTCTGTTATCCTGGTGGGAAATTTTGGGGACGGCCGGATCAATGCGTATGGTCTGAAGGGAAATTTCCTGGGGCAGTTGAAATCTCATTTCCAAACTATCACTGTCGATGGGCTATGGGCCTTGTCTTTTGCGCCTGCTTCTTCCACGGTTGATCAGCGGCGTCTTTATTTTACGGCGGGTCCTAATGATGAAAAGAACGGGTTGTTTGGATATCTCATCAAGCAATAGGTCCATTAGGGGGCATTTCATAGGAGACGGCGGGCCTTCTGTTTTTCAGAGGGCCTTGCTGTTTTAAGCATAAAACTTTACCTTGGCGGCGCAAAACCATGCAATATGAAAAAGATCGTCAAGGTAACCCTGATCATTCTGGCCGTCATTGTCGGCGGGTTGATCTGTGTCGTCGCCTTTATCAAGACTGCATTGCCCAATGTCGGCAAGCCGATGGACCTTAAGGTGCAGGTCACTCCGGGGCGGGTACAGAGGGGCGAGTATTTGGCCAGACATGTTGCGGTCTGTATGGATTGTCACAGTCAGCGGGACTGGTCGTTGTATGCGGGGCCGTTGAAGAAAGAAACGTATGGGTGTGGTGGTGAAAGATTTGGGAAAGAGATAGGATTTCCCGGTACCGTCTATTCCCGTAATATCACACCTGCGGCCCTAAGCAGCTGGACGGATGGAGAGATATTCAGGGCTATCACAGCAGGGGTGGGTAAAGACGGCAAGGCGTTGTTTCCCCTGATGCCCTATCCTAATTACGGGATGACGGACGCAGAAGATATCATGTGTATCATTGCTTATTTACGTACCCTTCCTGCCATCCGGAACGATGTCCCTGCTCAGGAGCTGAATTTTCCTTTGAATATCATCGTCAATACCATGCCTTCCAAGGCGGCGCTCGTGAAGAAACCTGATTCCAATAACATTACGGCTTATGGGAAATATCTTACCACGATGGCCGGCTGTATGGAGTGTCACAGTAAAGTTGATAAGGGAACGCGTGTTCCGGGTACTGAATTTGGCGGGGGCAGGAGTTTTAACTTCCCCAATGGCACTGTCGTTACTGCTCCGAATATCACGTTTGACAAAGCTACCGGCATCGGCAATTGGGACAGGAGTCTTTTTATAAAGAAATTCAAACAATATGGGGATAGCGGGTATGTTTCCAGGGCGGTAGGTCCTTCGGAATTTAACACGCCCATGCCCTGGCTGATGTATGCGGGAATGACGGACAGTGATCTCGCGGCTATTTATACTTATCTGGGGACGGTGAAGCCAATTGGTAATCAGGTGAAAGTGTTTCAGCGGCAATAGCATCATTGCAGCATCTTCCCTCTCATTTTTTCCAGAAATGCGGGTCTGTAGGTTTCTCCCAGCAGAATGCCTTCCCTGATGTTGCGGAGGAGTACCGTATTGCCTTCGATAGCTGTGATCTTATCCACCGCGATAATAAAGCTCCGGTGGATGCGAAGGAAATGGGCGGCGGGCAGACGTTCTTCCAGGTCTTTCATGGTCAGCAGCGCCATTGTCTTTATTCCATTGTGGTGGATGGCCACATAGTTCTTCATGCTTTCAATATAATCGATGTCTTTAAAGTTGATGCGTAGCATCTTTCCTTTTAATTCGGTCTTTACAAAAAAATAGTCGTCGACCGTAATGTCTGCGGCGGATGGTTCCGCGGACGGAGAAGTTGACTGTATCCTTTGTACGGCTTTGATGAAGCGGGGAAAGGGGATGGGTTTTAGCAGATAGTCTTCTACTTCCAGTTCGAAGCCTTCGGTGACGAACTCGCTGTAGGCTGTAGTGAGGATGACCTTTGACCGTCCCTGTATGGCCCGTATAAAATCCAGGCCGGAGATCTCCGGCATCTGGATGTCCAGGAAGAGAAGGTCGACCTTTTCCCTGTTGAGCAGTTCGAGGGCCCGGAGCGGGTTTGTAAAGGATGCCAGCAGCTGCAGGGAAGGGATCTGCTTTACATAGTGCTCCAGCACATCTATGGCGTGTTGTTCGTCGTCGACGATGATGCAGGTGGTCATAGCTACAAATTAACAGACAGGTCGGCGATATAGCCTTCCCGCTGGTCTTTAATATACAAAGAATAATTTTCCCCATAGGCCAATTCCAGGCGCTTGCGGGTATTTTCCAGCCCGATGCCTGTGGAAAGTTCTTTTGGGCCTGTCTTTTTCTTATTTACGCAATGAAAACGGAGTTTTTTTCCTTCGTCGATGCAAAGGTCCAGGGTGACGGGGTGATCCGGGTCTTTTAGTTCGCCATGTTTGAAGGCATTTTCTACGATGGTGATCAGGACAAAGGGAAGGATACGGAGGCCTTCGGGGTTGCCTTGTATCGTAAATACCACCTGTAGGGCGTTGCCGAAGCGCAGTTGTTGTATCCTGATGATATTGTTCAGGTGTTCGATCTCGCGGGTCAAGGGCACCTTTCCGTCTGCATCTTCCTCCTTATCCAGTGCGTAGCGCATGATTTCCGAGAGGGTGAGGATGCCTTCGGATAGTTCCGAAGAGTAGGGTAGGCTCCGGGCATAAAGGAAGTTCAGCGTATTGTGAAGGAAGTGAGGGTTGATCTGGGCTTTGAGGAAGAGGTAGTCTGCCTGCATCTTTTCCTTTTCGAGTCTGGATGTGCGTTGTTCCAGTACTTTCTGGTTCTCCCCCTGCCATCTTTTTTCGTCCAGCTGCCGGGTAACGGCCGCGATAGCCAGGGGTATTCCTATCTGGAATATGGCTGAGATACTATAAGAGAATATCTTCAGGCTGATGTCCAGGGCGACTTTCAGCTCTCCCTTTTTGATGGTGAGGTCGTTTAGGAAATAATAGACAAAGGCGGCTGCCACCAGGGCCAGGGTTACCAGTGCGTAGGACGGCCATTCGCCTTTTTTTGCCATCACCTTGTAATACTGGTTGAGCGCAAAATAATCGAACAGGCACTGGAAGATGAGGGACACCAGGGCCCGTACCAGGAACCGGGTCAGTTTGAAATCATTGGGATCCCAGTTTTGATAAGGCACCTTCACATAGTAGATCATGGTCAGCATGAGGCCCAGGAACACTCCGTTGATGAGTGTCACCCATAGGCAGACCTTCCAAAATGAGTATCTGTTCTTTCTCTTCATAGTGCTACACTTCGAAATACATTTCCAGCTCCTGCAGCGTGTCGGCAGTGGTGTCGATGTCCTTTATAATACGTCCTTTTTCCATCAACAGGATGCGGTGGCATACGTCCGTGACGTGGTTGAGATCGTGACTGCTGATGAGTACGGTCATCCGTTGCTGCCCCGGCAATTCTTTTAGCATGCGGACCAGCCGCATCTGTGAGGAGGGGTCCAGGTTGGCAAACGGCTCGTCGAGGATCAGCAGCTCCGGCTTTTGCAGGAGACAGGCGGCGATGCCTACCTTGAATTGATTGCCTTTGGAGAGGTCCCTGATATATTTTCCGCTGCCCAGGATACTGCCGTCGAAGAAGGCTTCGAACTTTTGGAGGAACTCGTCCACATCTACTTTAGACAGCTGGTGTAATTTACCTATGAAATAAAAATATTCCTCCGGGGTGAGATAATGGATCAGGAAGCCTTCGTCGAGATAGGCGGCTGTATATTTTTTCCAGTCCTCTGATCTGGCTACGTTTTTTTCTTTTGAGCGTATCTCGCCTTTATCCGCCCGTATCAGGTCAAGCAGCAGCCGGAAGAGGGTGGTCTTGCCTGCGCCGTTGTTGCCTACCAGGCCGATGATCTCGCCTGTGGTGATTTCCAGCTGAGGGACATTGACGACTGTATTACCGTTGTAGGATTTGGCCGTATCGATGATAGAAAGCATAAAGATTGTTATTGTAGGGGTGATGGAATTATTTTTCTCTGAAGCCTTCCAGGATCAGGTATTTGCGTCGATGGAACTGGCGGGTGAGTACTTCCACCCAATAGCCTTGCATCAGCAGACTGACGAGGCCCACTCCTCCCACCACGGCATAGCCTGTCCAGGGGCCGACGAATTTTGCCAATGGCCAGTAGATCAGGTAGGGTACCAGGATCAGGATAAAAGCATAGAGCCATTGTATCACCCCGATGCCCTGGAAATTGAAAGTTGCGCTCCGGGTGAGGTCGACAGGTTTGTAGTTCAAGGTGGCAAGATAGATCGACAGTACGCTATTGATGCCGATGTTATACAGCCAGGCGGACAGTTGTACGATCAACAATTTCCAGCTGATGAGGCCATAGAGTGATGTAATGACAAAGGCGGCTGTGCTGACGGCGTTGTACAACATAAATTTTGATCGTATAAAGGCGGGGATACTGATGTTGGAAGACATCAGCCCGTCGAAGTACCTGCTGTGCCAGGCAAAGAGGAATTGTCCGTAATTCATGATAAAGATGCCCGTCATAAAGATGGCTGCGAATAAGAAGATGTACATATGGGGGTCTGCCAGGTTCTCCTTTCTGTAGAAGATAAACCCATACGCCATGAAGAAGATGGACATACGCAGGATATATTTTGGGCGCTGGTTGCGTAACATCAGCTTTATATCCAGGGCGATCAGTTCGCCTGACAGGCCCAGCTGCTGTAGCCAGGTATATTCCCTGGACGTCTTCTCCTTTTCATTTTTGACGCCTTCGTCCAGGTAGAGATTGCCCAGCAGGAAGCGATAATTGTTCAGATAGGATGCCAGCCCCAGGATAATGGGGATGAGGACGAGCGAGGGGCGGGTAAGCAGCGTGATGAAAGCATTGGCGGACCACTTTCGAAGAGAAAGGATGTGAAAGAAATCCAGCATCATAAAGACCACGATCGCCATGATAAAGCCCACCAGCCACCAGGCATTGATGATCGTCTTTCGTTTGATATAGAGGATAAGGTAATTGGAAAAGAGGGTAAGGAATAAAATGGCGGTGATAAATGCCGCTGTTGCGACCGTCCCGTATCCCCTGGCTATATCGGTGCAGGCAAAGGGCAGGAAGAGGAAAAAGGGGACCAGGTTGAGGAAATGGAACAGCGCCCGTATGTTCAGGAAGGCTACCAACTGCTGTCTCCGGATATTTTGTCCCAGATAGGGTTGTATGGTCAGCACCGGCAGCTCCTGTATCGTAAAACGCATTATAAAGTCGAATGAAAAATAGTACAGGATAAACCCGCAGAAGATGGGGACCACGTCCTGCCCGGGATAGACCTTGTGCAGTATATGTCCCAGGCCCAGCCCCATGGCCAGGAGGGATGCCAGGAGATAAGCGATCAGGAGTCCCAGGAAGATCTGCACGGCCAGGCCTGTGCCTGCGTTGCGGCCACGCCAGAAGGACTTCCATTGATGAGATAATAATGTGAGGACCATGGAGGTAGTTTTAAATACGGGACGAAAATAGCAAGAGCGGGGCGTATATGGGAAAAACTATACACGAAAAAGGAGATTAGCGCGACGAAGGCTAAAAATTCCGATGAGGATGCATCCCAGTGCGATGATCTGGGCCTGGCTGAGGGAAAGACCCAAAAAATGATATCTGGGGTTGATACGTATGATCTCTATGGTAAAACGTTCGATGCCGTTGAGCAGGGCAAAGAGTCCAAAGAGGAGTCCGGGGCGTTTTATTTTCCGCCGCAGCGTCCACAGGATCAGGAATAAGAGGATACAGCCGATGGCCTCGTACAGCGAGGTGGGATAGACCGGCGCCGGCAGCTGTGTGCAATAATTGTAAGGGTCTGTGCAATGGGGGATGGGGACTCCCTGGCGAAGGACGTTGTGCGGGTAGGTGGAAGACCAAAAGTATGCAGGCAGCAAGCGGGGTTTGGTTTGTGTGACCACGACACCCCAATCGCCGTCGCCGGAAAGGTGGCAGCCGAGCCGTCCCACGCCATACGCCAGCATCATACCCGGGCTTCCAATATCTGCCGCGATGGGAAAGGGAATGCCGTTGCGGGTGGTGATATATAAATAAGCAGCTGTGCCTGCCAGCAAGGCGCCGTAGTAGTTAAACCCCAGGTGATGTTCTATCCAGGAGAAAAGAAAAGCGCCGGTGAGGCCGGTGATCGTGCACCAGAAAAGGATCTTGTCCATGAGAGGGCGAGGGAAGATGCCGGGCAATTGCCGGCGGGAGAATTCGGCAAGGAAGGTATAGTAAGCTGTGATAAAAGCCAGTACCATGAAACATCCGAAGGTAGGTATGGGGAGGCGAAAGTGTAAGAGATGACCTACTGTTGGATACATACTAAAAAAATTTTTTTGATCGAATACTTGCTAAAACGTTTTTTCTTTCTACTTTTATACTCGTGTTCCGTCCTTACAGGCCCTACCGTAAGCGGAACCAGGCACCAAGCCGACGCCCTTTGTTGTGTATGCGGGGCGAATTTATCAGATTTTTCAGTTCAAAGTTTTTGTTGATGTGCGAACCAAGGTTCGTTGTCGCCTTTTCCGCCGGCCGGCGAAAAGGGGGCCGTCAATTTAATTTTTTTCAAATGCAAACCAAACTATTGCTTCCATTGATCTTTCTGTGGTTCGCCGGTGTCCTGTTGCCTGCTTGCAGCAAGACGGGGTTTCTCGACCAGACGGTGACATCCAGTCTCAATGAGACGACCACTTTTACGGACAGCAGCAATGCCATGTCCTTTTTAAACGGTATTTATGCAGATGCGGGTTTTGCATCCGATCCGAAGCGTTTTAGCGGCGGCAACTATGCCGCTGGATTGGAAGCCGGCTGTGACGAGGCCGAGGGGCCTAATGCGTCCAGCACCAATGGTTTTATCCAGTTTGCCACGGGGACCGTCAATCCATCCGTCGTCCCCGACGATGCATGGAGAATCCCCTATTTCTATGTCAGGGCGGTGAACCAGTTGTTGCGCAATTTGTACCGGGTGCCGTGGGCGGCTGCGGTGAAAGTACAGGGCAAGGCGGAAGCGAGGTTTCTTCGGGCCTGGTATTATGCAATGATGCTGGAACATTATGGCGGTGTGCCGTTGATCGGGGATACCGTATATAATGCCACGGACAAGATCGATGCAAGGAGGGCCTCGTTCCGAACTTGTGTAAATTATATTCTTTCCGAGTGTGATGCGGCGGCGGCCGATCTGCCGCTGGTGCAGGTGGGGTCGCAATGGGGCAGGGCCAGCAAGGGCGCTTGTCTGGCGTTGAAGTCGAGGGTATTGTTGTTTGCCGCCAGTCCGTTGTTCAACAATGGAGGCATGGCGCATGGAACGGCGGGGCTGGATTCCATCGTGGCTTATCCCGACAGTGATCCCAACCGCTGGCAACTGGCGGCGGATGCGGCCAGGGCTGTCATTGCCAGCAATGCTTATCATCTTTATGTCGACAGTACTTCCAAGCCAGGTGAGAAAGGGTATGGGTTCCAGCATGTATTTATCGAGCGGGCGAATAATCCGGAATACATATTCGCGCGTATGATGGGCGAGAACAAGTACCTGGAATCCATGTGGGATGTCCCTTCCAGGGGAGGCAGCAACGGAGCCTACGCGTATCAGGAGATGGTGGATGCTTTTCCTATGAGCAACGGGCTTCCTATTACGGACCCGGCCAGCGGGTATGATCCCAATAACCCTTACAGGAACCGTGATCCCCGGCTGGACTATACCGTGATACACGACTCTACGCTACGACCTGTATTTGGCGCCAACCAGCCTTCTCCCGTGCTGCTGTATATGAATACCAGCGTCAATCCGCCTGTGGCTGCCAGCGGCGATGCCGTCTTTAAGGGTACTCCCACGGGTCTGTATATCTATAAGATGATGGACCCTACGCTGATAAACAACAGTCTGGGAACCACTACCCGCTGTCTTCCCCTGATGCGTTATGCGGAGATCCTTCTCAATTATGCAGAGGCCGTCAACGAAGCGACTGGTCCCACCTTTGAGGTCTACCAGGTCGTCCAGGCCATCCGTGAGCGTGCGGGTCTGCGGCCTTTCCAGCTGACTCCTGGTTTAACGCAAGAGGATATGCGTCAACTGATCCGTAATGAGCGGAGGATCGAGCTGGCGTATGAAGGCTTCCGGTTCTTTGACGTGCGGCGCTGGTTGATAGCAGCGCAGACGGACAACCAGCAAATGCATGGGATGGAGGTAGACCGGGGCGCTACGGTCGTATACAAGCCTTTTAATGTCCGGAAGCACAATTTCAATAAAGCCATGTATCTCTGGCCTATCCCGTTGAGGGAGATCGCCAAGTCGCCGGAGCTGCTGCAAAACCCCCTCTATTAAAATTATGAAAAAGATATTCCCTCTGCAATGTTTATTGCTGATGACGTTGCTATTTGCCTGTAAGCCTGAGCGGCTGGCGGTGCCTTCCGAACCATTAAAGGATATCAAGGGCAGCTGGCAGGTGATCAAGGCCACCCGGAACGGGACCGACCTTACTGCGAGGTTTGACTTCTCCAAGTTCAGGATCCATTTTTCGGACAGCACCTATACGATAGACAGCCTTCTGCCTTTTATTGTCAGCAAGAATGGAAAATGGGCTTTTGACGACCCTCAATATCCTTTTTACCTCTCGTTCACGATCCCCGACAGTACGGCCCGTAGTCCGCTGCTGTATCCTGTGACCGGCGGGCAACGTAATATCATCATCACTTTTAGCCCGGGCTGTACGGCCAATAGCTACCAGTATACGCTGAAAAGGGTGAACTAAAACCAAGACTAACATGAAAAAGATAAAAAAATATTTTAAAGAGCACCCCAGCTATTGGTGGAAGGTCCCTGGTATTATCCTGTTGCTGGTGATCGCCGGCTGTAGCATTACTATTGACAGCATCGATCAGCCGGCCAGTGTCAACGGCGGGGACATACTGCCTGTGACATTACATGTCACCATCAACACCAACGACGTTCGAACTGCCAAGTTTATGGTTGCCGTGCTTGTGCCAAAGGTTTGGAAAGCTGCCCAGAATGGGGTGATCACTTTTACCAGTGATCTTACGTCCGGGGATCAGCCTATGACGGTGGTCCCGGCGGGAACACCTGCGCCGAACGGCAATGGACTGGATTGGCCGACTTATCTGACGCAAAAGATCGGCAATGGGGGCAACCTGCTGAACGAGTATGAGTGGGTGGCTTTTTATTCCAACTCGGCGTATAGTGTCGTCGGTAACAAGACCTATACTGTTACCGTCAGCATCAGGATGAAGACCAGCGTCGACAATCTGCAGTTCAAGCTGGGTTATTGTGTGGCCAACAGCTCCGATGGCCTCAGCGATCCTCAATATTATTCTTCCTATTTCCCGGGTTGTTTCCGGGTCAACGGGGAAGGCGACCTGATAGATTTCTGTAACCCGCAGCTGGCGGTGGTGGACCCGCGCACGTCTCTGGACAATGACATTGTCACTGTGTCCTTTGATGGAGGGGTAGCGCCGACGGCCCTGGATAATGCTTCTCAGGTATATCTCTGTGTCAAGGGCTATCTGACCAGCGGGGACAGTATCACTGTCTGTAGCCAGAATGCCGACACAAAGATGGAATCTCTTGGTCTGAACAGGTGGCGGAAAGACATCTGGCCGAGGGGGCTCTTTCATTTGAATGAAGAGCAGCATCTCGCCCGGCTGGCGTATTACTTCACTGATGCGACGGGGACGATAAAGGTGGGATACGGGGGCGGAGCCGATCCCTTTACCTATACGTTTAAATGCCAATAACTAACTCTTAAAGAAAGTTTTTATGTATTATAAAATGATCATTGGGTGGTGTCTGTTGCTGGCGGTGATCAGCGGCTTTGGACAGGCGCCTGTCATAACGGGTACTGTGCTGGATGATTTTGGGCATCCGCTGGCCGGCGTCAGTGTATCCATCAAGGGGGGGAAGGCTGTTTCTTTTACGAATGCGGAGGGGGAATTCCATATTGATGCGGCGGCCGGCAGCGTGCTCGTGTTCGAACATCCCCGTTACGATGTACGGGAGTGGAAGGTACAACCGGGTGCGAAACCTCTGTTTGCGCTGGCTGCCCGGCCTCTACAGGAAAAGCATGGACGGGACGTGCTATCGGGCGATACTATTCATCTCTCATCGATGAAGCCCGAGCGGCTGGACGTATTATATGGACAGGAAGATGCCAACCGTTTCTTAGGATCGATGGCTACCACCCGTCTCCTCGGCACCACCCCAGCCCCTTCTTATCTCTATGCGTTGCCCGGCAGGCTCGCCGGGCTCAGTGTGCAGCAGGTGAGCGGCTTTCACACGCCATTGACCGCGTCGCTTACGAGCCGTGATATATTCGTAGGGGATATTCCTAATAACACCAATGGGGCCGGGTTGTCCGACAACACCGAGTTCAATATCCAGCTGCGAGGGCATGGGGGAAGCATGGGGCAAAACCCTATTGCCATCATCGATGGGGTGCAGCGGGAATTCTATGAACTTGACCCGGAGAACATCGAATCCGTGTCTGTCCTGAAGGATGCGTTGTCAAATATATTACTGGGTCAGAACAGTTCCCGGGGAGCTCTGATCGTGACGACACAGCGACCGCAGCAGGGACCGCCCCGGGTAGCCTTTACGGCCGAGACGGGTGTGCAAAGACCGCTGGGTCTGCCCACCCCTTTATCAGCCTATCAATATGCTTATCTGCTCAACGAGGCATTGCTCAATGATGGGAAATCGCCTGCCTATACAGCCGCGGATTTTTATGCTTACCGGCACCACACGGACCCCATTGGTCATCCGGATGTGAACTGGTACAACACGATCCTGAAGAACGATCGTCTGCTGACGCGCTATAACCTCAATGTCGCGGGAGGCAGCGGCGTTGCCCGTTATCTCGTTGCGCTGAATTATATGAACCAGCAGGGCATGTTTGTCACTTCTCCTGCCAATTCCTATAATACGAATGCGGACGTCAAACGATATACATTGAATTCGAAGATCGACATCGACGTCAATAAATATTTTACCCTGGGTCTGCAACTCTTCGGCCGGCTGCAGGACGGCAATCAGCCGGGTGCGGGCACCGGCACTATCCTCAACGGACTGCTGACCACGCCCAACAACGCATATCCCGTCTATAACCCCAACGGGTCTTTTGGAGGGAATACGAATTATACCCAGAACCTCCTTTCGCTGGTGACAGGCTCGGGTTATCAAACGGATCATACACGGGATATCATGGTGAACCTGGATCTATCGTACAGGTTTGACCGGTGGGTAAAGGGCTTATGGCTGAAGGCGAAAGGTAATGTTTCCGTCAGCGAGTCGGGTCTGATCATCCGTACCAAGCAGGCTTCTGTTTTCCAGCAGGTGATCAGGGGAGCGGGTGATACTGCGTACAACCAATATGGCCAGGTGATAAACCAGGTGAATAATTTTACCGGTACGTCGTGGGGGCGCTACCGATTCGTACAGCTTTCCACCGGGTGGGACCATTGTTATCGTGATCATCATGTCAGCGGCATGGTATTATTTGATCAAAAGAAAATACTGCTGAATTATGATATTCCTTCCTCGTTGACCAACTATGCGGTCAAAGGCAGTTATGACTATCAGGGGAAATATTTTGCCGAACTGGCAGGCAACTACAGTGGATATGACCGTTATGCGCCTGGTCATCAATACGGCTGGTTTTATGCCGGCGGGCTGGGATGGGATATGGCCAGGGAGGGGTTTCTCAGCGGGCAAGCCTGGCTTAACAAGCTGAAGCTGCGAGCCACGTACGGCCGGACGGGCAATGCGAACGTGGACAATTATGGCTATTTTATCTGGCGTCAGCATTATCAGGGTATTGCGGGTACTTATGGCATCGGCAGCAACTACCCCAATGGGGGCGGTCTTGCGGAGCAGGGGACCAATGGCAACCAGTTCCTGGCCAATGTGAATGCCACCTGGGAGAAGGCCGACAAACTGGACCTGGGGCTGGATGTATCGGTGCTGGATAACCGTCTGCAACTGACTGCGGACTATTACCACGAACGGTATTTTGACGTCATGCAGCAGCGGGGCAGCGCTGTAGCGCTCGTGGGGCTTCAGTATCCCGCGGAGAATATCGGCATCAATTTGTTTGAGGGCGCCGAGCTCAACGTGACCTACCAGGACCATGTGGACGACCTGAACTATTTTTTTACGGGGAATGTTTCTCTGCAGCAGTCGCGTGTCATCTTTATGGATGAGCAGTATCAAAAATATGAGTGGAACAAGCATACCGGTCATCCCGTGGGGCAGCGGTTTGGCCTTATTGCCGACGGGCTTTTCCAAACGGCGGCGGACGCGGCGGCGGCAGCTACTCTTACAGGATTCACGCCCCAGGCAGGGGATGTGAAGTATAAGGACCTGAACCATGACGGGGTGATCGATCAATTCGATGCGGCGCCTATCGGGAGGGAGCGTCCTGTGATCTGGTACGGGCTTACCGTGGGTGCGAGCTTCAAAGGCGTCGAAGCTAGCGTGCTCGTGCAGGGGGCGATGCAACGGGAAGAATATGTCAACAATAGTTATATCGACGCGGGTTTTATCGCGCAGAACAATGGGTATTCGCAGGCTTATCAACAGGCGTTGGCCCGGTGGATACCGGAGGCGGCTACTACGGCTACCTATCCCAGGCTCTCGTCCGGATACAATGGGTACAACTTCAGCCCGGCCTTTTTGTCCTCTTCCTTTTTTCTGCGCAACGGAGATTACTGGCGGATAAAGAATGTTTCGCTGGCTTACAACCTGCCGTACAACTGGGTAAGGAAGGTAAAGCTGAAAGGGGTGAAGATATTCGCCAATGCGCAGAACCTGTGGACGCATGCGGCGTATAAGGGTGTCGACCCGGAGGTGTCCCTGCCTTCCTATCCCATTCAAAAGGTGATCAATACAGGTATCACCGTAAAACTTTAAATCTGCTGTTATGAATCGTATATATCATCTGATCGTGTGCATGTTTGTCATGGGGGTGGTTAGCTCCTGCAGCAAGACCTATGAGAGCGTACCGCTGGGACAGCAGGTGACCCCTGATCTTGCCTTTGACCCCAGGGATTCGCTGGGTAAGAATGCGATGTCCTATCTGCTTAATACTTATCTGATGTCGTTGCAAAATGCGCACAACCGTATCGGCGGCAATTATCTGGATGCGGCCAGTGATGATGCCGTCTCTTCCGCCAGCGGTCTGCCTGCCGTACAAGCGATGGCTACGGGGGCTTATACTTCCACCAACACCAGCGGCGATGACAACTGGGCCAATAGCTATACAAACATTCGCAGCGCCACCGTCTTTATCGTCAATATCAACCAGGTGCCCATGCTGGAAAAGCTGCCCAACGGGCAGTCGGCCCGGAGCGCTTATCGTAGTGAAGCCCGTTTTTTAAGGGCGTGGTTGTATTTCGGGTTGTTGAAAAGGTATGGGGGTGTGCCGTTGCTGGGAGACTCCATCCGGCAGTTGACGGACAATGCGCAGCTGCCCCGTAATACTTTTGAGGAGTGTGTCCGCTATATCGTCAGCGAGTGCGACAATATCAAAGACAGTCTCCGGACCGCGGCCATGGTCAACGGAAGCACTTACGGGCGGATCACCCGGGGGGCTGCGATGGCCCTCAAGGCGGAGGTATTGCTTTTTGCCGCCAGTCCTTTGTACAATGGTGGGAATATCGACAATGGCAATCCTCTTACCGGGTATGCCTCTTATGATATCAACCGCTGGAAGCCGGCTGCGGATGCGGCAAAGGATATCATCGTTGGGGGAGAATACAAATTGATGCCTGTTTTCAGGGATGTCTTTACCACACAGGCTGCGCCTGTGGGGACGAATACCGAAACCATCTTTTGGGTGCAGGTGGGTACGAACACGGACGTAGAGAAGAATAATGCGCCGGCGGGCTATACCTCTGCGGGCGGCAAGGGAATCACGAGCCCTACGCAGAACCTGGTGGATGTCTTTCCCACGGACAGCGGGTATGCTATTACCGACCCTGTATCCGGCTATCATCCGGGTCAGCCGTATGACCACCGGGACCCGCGGCTTGGTCAGACCGTCTTTTACAACGGCAGTCTCTGGCTGAACAGAGCTGTGCAAACGTATGATGGCGGGCTTGACAAACCTGGCGGCACGGTGCAGCAGACAAAGACGGGTTATTATATGCGGAAGTTTATGGGAGCTTTTGAGAGTGTGCCAGCGAACCCGCCTTCCTATTCCAATACGGTGCATGACTTTGTCCATTTCCGGTATGCGGGCGTGCTATTAGCCTATGCGGAGGCTGCCAATGAATTCTCCGGGCCGTCCGCCGACGTGTACAATGTCCTGTATGCCTTACGGCAGCGTGCGGGTATTTTTCCGGGACCCGACAACCATTATGGATTGAAGCAGGGTATGACGCAAGCGGAGATGCGTGACGTCATCCGCAATGAACGCAGGATTGAGCTGGCATTTGAAGAGCACCGTTATTGGGACCTGCGTCGCTGGAAGATCGCGGCGGATGTATACAATGCGGCGCCGCTGGGTGGTATGGATATCCAGCTGTCCAGCAGCGGGCAGCTGTTCTACAATCCCATTCCGGTGCTTCAGGCTCATTTTCGTGACCCGCAGATGTATTTCTATCCCATCCCTTACAACGAGGTGGTGAGGAATCCGCGGATGAAGCAAAACCCATTGTGGTGAGAAAAAAACTAACACTTAATTATTTCAGCTATGAAGAAAATATTGACATCCCTCCTCCTGCTGGTGTTCCTGCTGCCGGCGCTGGTGTGGGGGCAAGCGCAGCAAAGGGTGGTGACGGGTATTGTGAAGGACGCCAATGGTCCTTTAGCCGGAGCTACCATTACCGAAAAGGGCCGGCCCGCCAATGCGGCGGCGGCCGATGAGCGGGGCAGGTTCCGTATCGTCCTTCGAGGGGGTACGAATACCCTGATAGTAACCTATCTCAATTATCAGAAGCAGGAAGTCGCCGTCAGGAAGGATGAGCAGGAGGTGGAGGTCGTGATGCAGCAGTCTACGGCGGGTATGGATGAGGCCATTGTCGTAGGGTTTGGAAAAAAGAAACGTATCACCAATACGGGGGCGGTCAGCACTATCAATGCGGATGAGATCAGGGATATACCTACCAGCAGCGTGCAGAATGCGTTGGCGGGAAAGATGCCGGGTTTTATCACCGTGCAGCGTAGCGGTCAGCCTGGAAGGGATGCGTCCGATTTTTTTATCCGGGGCGTCAGTTCGCTGAACCCGGACGGGAACAAGCCGTTGATAGTAGTGGATGATATCGAGTACACGTATGAGCAACTGTCGCAGATCAATGTCAACGAGATCGCAAGCATTACCATTCTGAAGGATGCGTCTACCACGGCCATCTATGGTATCAAGGGCGCCAATGGGGTGCTGGTGGTTACCACCCGGAGGGGTGTAGCCGGCAAGCCTCATTTTAATGTGCGGGCGGAGCTTGGCGGTCAGTCGCCTGTGCGGACGCCGAAGTTCCTCGACTCCTATCATACGGCGGTGCTCGTCAATGAGGCCTATGTCAATGACGGGATCAATCCCCGCTTTACCCAAACCGACCTGGATCTTTTTAAAAGCGGAACCGACCCTTATGGTCATCCCAATGTCAACTGGTACAAGGCGATCATGAAGCCTTATTCTCTGCAGGCGAATGCCAACCTGGATATTTCCGGCGGGTCGCAGGCGGTGAAATATTTTATTTCCGGCGGGGCGTTTACCCAGGATGGGACCATCCGGAATTTTTCCACCAATTCGGATGGCGTCAACAGCAACTATTTCTACCGGCGATACAATGTCCGGACGAACCTGGACATACAGGCAACGAGGAATCTCAGTCTGCGGCTGGATGGTACGGCCCGATTTGGGGACATCAATCAACCTTATGCCACGAATGCTATCGGAGAGATCTATAATTTCTCCCGGATACATCCTTATTCCGCGCCTTTTGTCAATCCCAACGGCACGTGGGCGTATGCGTTCGACACGCAGGACCAGATGCCTACGCTTAATGCGCGGCTGGCCACCCAGGGCTATAGCCGGAACAGGCGGACGGATTTCAACGTATTACTAGGTTTTACGGAAAAGCTGGATGATATCACACGGGGGCTTTCTCTCATCGGCCGGGTAGCTTATGCCAGTGTGCAGCAGAATACGCTGACATTGTTCAGACCCACACCGCCTTCCTATCATTTTGATCCGACGGACAGCACCTATCATCTGAATACGGGTGTGAACACGGGTGGCTATACCTATGGCACTTACCGGACGCTGGGAAGCACAGACATCGACAATCAGCGGACGAATGTTCAGATATATCTGAACTATGAGCGTGTCTTTGCGGCCCATCATGTCACGGGGTTGTTGTTATGGAATCAGGAGAGCTTCCGGGTGGACAAGGATGTTACCGGTATTTTCCCTGTCATCGCAGACGTTCCTCATAAATTCAGGGGTTATTCGCTAAAGCTGGGGTATGACTATCAGCAGAAGTACCTGATAGATCTCAATGGCGCTTTTAATGGCAGCGACAGATTTCAGGCCAATCACCAGAACGGCTTCTTCCCGGCTATAGGGATCGGGTGGAACTTATCCAAGGAAAAGTTTTTCAGCAAGCTTTTTCCGGCGGCCAACCTGTTCAAGCTGCGGGCTACTTATGGGATAGTGGGCAGCGATGTGGCGTTGGGCAATCAGTACCTGTACAACCAGGTGTATGTTCAGGGGGCCGGGTATAGCTTTGGCCAGAGCGTGCAACCTGTGGGCACCATTTATGAGGGCGCGCTTGGCAATAACAATGTTACGTGGGAAAAAGCAAAGAAGTATGATGTGGGGCTGGATATGAACGTGTTTGATGATAAGCTGACCTTTCAGGGCGATTATTTCCACGAGCGCCGGTATGACCAGCTTGTAACCCGGCAGGATATACCTGAGATGTTAGGGGTCGGGTTGTCCCCCGGCAATGTCGGGGTTACTATCAACAGAGGGGTGGAGGGTACGATCACCTGGCAGGACAAGGTTGGAGAGGTGCGTTACAGTGCCGGCATTGTATTTACGTATGCGCAGAACAAGATCCTTTACATGGCGGAAGCATCGCCGCGGTACCCCTGGCTGGCGGTGACGGGGCATCCTATCAAGCAGCCGTTTGGGTATACATGGCTTGGGTATTACAGCCCGGCGGATGTCAACGATCCCAAGGTGGCCAAGCCGGTGGGTTATGCTGTGCAGGCGGGTGACCTAAAATACAAGGATGTGAATGGGGATGGGATCATCGACCAGAATGATATGTCGGCCATCGGATTTCCGAACCTGCCCAGCCTTACGATGGGGCTGCCGTTGAAGATCGGGTATAAAGGGCTGGATGTAAGCGTCACCTTCCAGGGTGCGTTTGGTTACAGTCTCGGGCTGATGGGGAATGCCATCGAGCCTTTTCAGGGGCAGTTCCAGCCCATTCATGAGGCGCGGTGGACGCCTGCCACGGCCGCATCGGCGCGGTTCCCCCGGCTGACCAGCAATCCGACGACCATCAACAGCCCGGCGGCCTACAATTCGAACTTCTGGCTTGTCAATGCCCATTATATCCGTATGAAGACACTAGAGATCAGCTATATCCTGCCCAGGAAAATGCTGCCTTTACACTTCAACAATGGAAGACTGTATCTCACGGCCTACAATCTGCTGACGTGGAGCAATGTCAGCAGGAAATACCAGCAGGACCCCGAGGTGCAATCGCTTACGGCCGGGGATGCCTATCTGGCTCAGCGTGTACTTAGTTTGGGGCTGCAGGTAGGACTTTAACGGATTTTAGCAGAAAGGCGATAGTTATTTTTAGAGCATGAAAAAAAGAAGTTTTACCGCGTTTGTTTTTCTTGGGCTGTCTGTCCATGTCTTTTGTCAGCAGCGGCTGTCCTCTTATGTCAACCCTTTTATCGGGGCGAGCACCAATGTCGAAAAGGGTGAGAATTTTGCCGGGCTTGGCAAGACCTTTCCTGGCGCCGCCACACCTTTTGGGCTGGTGCAGGTGAGCCCCAACACCATTACGGGAGGGGACAACGGATCGGGCTACAGCTATGAGCATACGAGCATCGAAGGTTTTGCCCTTACGCAGATGAGCGGGGTAGGGTGGTATGGTGATCTGGGTAATTTCCTTGTGATGCCTTCTTCCGGGCCGTTGAAGACGGTGGCGGGAAGATTGGGGCATGAAGAAGAAGGGTACCGGAGCAATTATGACAAGGCTTCTGAAAAAGCGTCGGCGGGCTATTATGCGGTGAAACTGACAAAATATAATGTATTGGCTGAGTTGACTGCGGCGCCGCATAGTGGTATCATGCGGTTTTCTTTTCCCGCGGGCAGCCAGGGGCGGATACAGGTGGACCTTGCGCGGCGGGTGGGGGGAACTTCCGACTTGCAGTATGTGGAAGTGGTGGATCAGCATACGATACGAGGTTGGATGAAATGTACGCCTGATGGCGGCGGCTGGGGACATGGGGCCGGCAATGCAAATTATACGGTGTTTTTTTATGCGCAGTTTAGCAAGCGTCTGGAGAAGTTTGGGGTATGGAGCGGGGATAGTGTACAAGCCGGGGTGCGTGTTAAAGAGGGCAAGCACCTGGGCTTCTATACAGATTTTGCCAGCCAGGAGGGGGAGCAGGTGCTGGTAAAGACCGGTATTTCGTTTGTCAGCATGGACGGGGCGGAGAGGAACCTGAAGGCAGAGATCAGGGATTGGAATTTTGACCGGGTGCATGAGGCCGCCAGGGTCTTATGGGATAAGGCGCTGGGGAAGGTAAGCATTAAAGGCGGGACGGATGAGGAGAAGGTTATCTTTTATACCGCGTTGTATCATACATTGATCGACCCCCGGGCATTGTCTGATGTGGATGGGTCCTATCCCGGCGGGGATGGAAAACCGCACAGGACGAATGCTTTTGTCAAGCACAGTATTTTCAGCGGCTGGGATGTATTCCGCAGTCAGATGCCTTTGCAGACCATCATCAATCCCAGGATGGTGAATGATCTTATCGCATCGTTGGTGGAACTGGCGGATCAAAGCGGGAAAGGGTACCTGGAGCGTTGGGAGCTAATCAATGCTTACAGTGGATGTATGGTCGGCAACCCTGCCGTCGTTGTCCTGGCCGACGCTTATGCCAAGGGCATCCGGGATTACGATGTGGCGAAGGCTTACCGGTATGCCGTGAACACCTGTGAGCAGTTTGGGAACAAGGATGGCTGGGACCCCAATATCTCTGTTACGCTGGAGAATGGTTTTTCAGAATGGTGTCTTTCTCAAGTGGCCGCGGCGCTGGGGAAGGAGGAAGACAGGAAGAAGTATGCGGCGAGGGGGGAAAGCTTTAAAAATATTTTTGATGACTCCGTGCATTGGTTCCGTCCCCGCAGAAGGGATGGCAGCTGGGAGCCGTGGCCTGTAGAGGGGCGGCTCAAAGAAGGGTATGGGACGGTGGAGAGCAACCCTTATCAGCAGGGGTGGTTTGTCCCTCATGATATACCGGGGATGGTGCGGTTGATGGGTGGCAGGGAAAAGGTCATTGCCGATCTGCAGCAGCTGTTTGAAAAGACGCCGGAGAAAATGTTCTGGAATGACTATTACAACCATGCCAATGAGCCTGTGCATCATGTGCCCTTTCTTTTCAACCGGCTTGGTGCGCCCTGGCTGACGCAGGAGTGGAGCAGGGCTATTTGCCACCGTGCCTATCACAATTCCGTGGAAGGGCTGGTGGGTAATGAAGATGTAGGGCAGATGTCTGCCTGGTATGTGTTGGCGGCGAGCGGGCTGCATCCCGTATGTCCTGGTGACAATAGGTGGGAGATCACCAGCCCTGTATTTGAAAAAGTGGTGATGGAACTGGACCCGCATTATGCCAAAGGGAAGACGTTTACGATCCTGGCGCACAACAATTCTCCGGAGAATATCTATATACAGCGTGCTACGCTTAATGGCCGGGCTTATAATAAGTGTTGGCTGGACCATGCGGATATCATGGCCGGAGGTGTCCTGGAGCTGGAGATGGGGAACGGGCCCAACTGCAAATGGGGTGTCGAACCTGCGGTGGATACCGTGACGAGCAGGGGGCGGGAAGATCTTGTCGGTTATGCCAATACCTTACAGGGGACGAATTCGAATTTTGGGTTGAGCCGTGGCAATACCTATCCTACGACGGCGCTGCCCTTTGCCATGCATGCGTGGAGCGCGCAGACGGGTAAGAATGGGGACGGCTGGAAGTATCAGTATTCGGCGAAGACCATTCGCGGCTTTGAACAAGTTCACCAGTGCAGTCCCTGGACGGGGGATTATGCGGTATTTTCCCTTATGCCTGTCACGGGTAAGCTGGTGGTGGCGGAGGATCAGCGGGCCAGTGCGTTTAGTCATGAGCATGAGACGGCGCGGCCTGACTATTATAGCGTAGCGTTTGACAATCGTGTGCGGGCGGAGATGGCGCCCGTGGAGCGGGGTTCGCATATGCGATTTAGCTTTCCCAAGGGAGATCCCGCCTGGCTGGTGCTGGATGGCTATAATAAAATGAGCGCGGTGCAGATACTGCCGGAGCAGCGTAAAATAGTGGGGTGGGTGAATAACGGCAGCTTCATCCCCAAGGGTTTTAGGAATTATTTTGTTTTGGAGTTTGATCAGCCCTTTGTTTCCTATGGTACGTGGGAGAATGTGGGTAATAAGGTTTCCGAGGGGAAGGTTTTGGATGAGGGTAAGGGTGTGGGGGCTTATGTACAATTTCGTGCGGGTGCGAAGGTGCAGGTGAAGATCGCCAGCTCTTATATCAGTGCCGGGCAGGCTCAGCTGACCCTGGAGCAGGAACTGGGCTCCTTTAAATCCTTTGATGACACAAGGAAGGCTGCCTGGAAGATCTGGAATGACCTTTTCCACCGGGTGCTGGTGGAAGGTGGGACGGAAGCTCAACGGGCGACCTTTTATTCCTGTCTGTTCAGGGCGAATCTTTTTTCCCATCAGTTCTTTGAGTATGATAAAGCCGGCAAGCCTTACTATTATAGTCCGTATGATGGGGAGGTCCATCAAGGGTATATGTATACGGACAATGGTTTTTGGGATACGTTCAGGAGTCAGTTCCCTTTGAATACCATTCTTCATCCGACCATGGAAGGCAGGTATATGCAGGCATTGTTGAGCGCCCAGCGGCAGTGCGGCTGGCTGCCGGCTTGGTCATTCCCTTCCGAGACGGGAGGTATGTTGGGGAATCATGCCATCTCCTTATTGACGGATGCCTGGGTAAAGGGGATCAGGACCTTTGATCCCGACTCTGCATTGGCTGCCTATTTTCATGAAGCGGGGAATAAGGGACCGTGGGGCGGGGCTAATGGACGGCAGGGCTGGAAGGAATACTTTGAAGCCGGCTTTGTACCCTATCCCGAGTCGCAGGGTTCTACGGCTCAGACATTGGAATATGCCTATGATGATTTTTGCGGGTATCAGCTGGCGCGGATGATACGCAACGATTTTTATGCGGGTGTATTTGCCCGGCAGATGTATAACTACCGGAACGTGTATGACAGTGTTACGGGTTTTATGCGGGGAAAGAAGAAGGATGGCGGGTGGGTGACGCCTTTTGACCCTGTGGAGTGGGGTGGACCGTACACTGAAGGCAATGCGTGGCATTGGACCTGGTCGGTGTTCCATGATGTGCAGGGATTGATCAATCTCATGGGAGGAGAGGCCAGATTTACCTCCAGGATCGACTCTGTGTTTGCTTCGCCGAATACGGTGCATACAGGCACCTATGGAACCATGATCCACGAGATGACCGAGATGGTGGATGCCGGTATGGGGCAATATGCGCATGGCAATCAACCTATCCAGCATATGATCTATTTGTACAGCTATGCCGGGCAGCCCTGGAAGACACAGCAGCATATACGGGAGGTGATGGACAGGCTTTACAATGCGACGGAGAACGGTTTCCCCGGGGATGAGGATCAGGGAGGCATGTCGTCCTGGTATGTGTTGAGCGCGCTTGGTGTGTATGCCGTCTGTCCGGGGACAGATCAATATGTCATCGGCAGTCCTGTTTTTCCCAAGGTGACGATCACCCTGGAGAATGGAAAGAAATTTGTGATCGAGGCTTTGGGGAATAATGCCCGGAATGTCTATATACAATCGGCGGTCTTAAACGGGGTCGTATATACGCATAACTGGATAAAATATACTGATATCATAAACGGCGGCGTGCTCCATTTTGAAATGGGACCACAGCCGGCTCTGCAGCGGGGGGTGGCGCCGGAAGACAGGCCGTTCTCATTAAGTAAATAATTATACGGTCGATATGAAGATACTTTCGATACTTATGCTGGCTGCGGGCCTGCAGAGCAATATGGTCGTGCAACAAAACAGACCATTTGCCGTCTCGGGCAAGGCCGGCGCCGGCAGCGTGGTGACCATTTGGGCGGATTGGATGGCTTCGGCTGTGGACGTGCGGGTGGATAGTCAGGGAGATTTTTTGGGTATAATACCTGTGCCGGAAGTACGACCGGGCGATTACAGCAAGCATCGTGTGACCGTCAGCAGCGGGGACGAAAAGCTGGTGCTGGACAATGTCCTTATCGGGGAAGTTTGGTTTTGCAGCGGGCAGTCGAATATGCAGTTCGCCATGAAAGAGCTATTGGATTCGACGGCCGAGATAGCGGCGGCGGATCATCCGAATATACGGCTGTTCAATACGGGGTTAAACTTTAGTCCTGCGCCGTTGGATAGCGTGACAGGCCGTTGGGAGGAGTGCTCACCGGGGACAGCGAGATCTTTTAGCGCCGTGGCTTATTTTTTTGGAAGGATGCTGCAACAGCGGCTGAACCTGCCTGTGGGGCTTATCTTCAGCGGCATCGGGGCCAGTGCGGCCCAGGCCTATGTACCTCAGTCTGTACTGGCGGCGGACACTCAATTGAACAGCGTTTATCTTCAACCGTATCTATCCAGTCCGAGGTCGAAGGAGAAGATCAACGGGGGTTTTACTTTTGAGAAAGTGACGCGGCCCTTTCTTCTGTACAATGCCATGATCCATCCTTTCCGGCATTTTTCCATCCGGGGCATTTGCTGGTACCAGGGTGAGTCGAACAGGATGGAGCGGAGGTCCTATACCCGGCTCATGCAAGCGATGATCGGCAGTTGGCGGGAGGCGTTCTCGCAAGGAGAGCTACCCTTCTTTTATGTGCAGATAGCGCCTTTCTTTTACGACAAGGAGGACCCGGCGTTGGCGGATGAGGCATTTTTCCGTGAGGCGCAGGAGCATATATCTGTCCTTGGTAACACAGCAATGGTGATCACCATGGATGTGGGGGAAGTGAAGAACCTCCATCCGAAAAATAAAAAGCCCATCGGGCTGCGGCTGGCCAGGACGGCGTTGAACAGAGTGTATGGAGATCTGGGTATGGCTTACCGGGGTCCTGTTTTCAGGAACATGGAGATCCACCGGCGGGAGGTATGGATCTATTTCCAGGATAGTACGCTGGCGGGTGGTCTGACGACCAATGACGGGAAGGATCCGGCTTTTTTTACCGTGGCTGGGGACGACCATGTATTTCATCCGGCGACGGCTGTTGTCGACGGGCAGCGGATCGTGGTGAGGTGTGCGGCGGTAAAGCATCCTGTGGCTGTGCGATATGCATTTACAAACTATCCTGTCACCAATTTACAGAATGGAGAAGGGTTACCGGCTGTGCCTTTCCGAACGGACCGGTGGGTTGAGAAGGCGATGGATCGTATAAATGAATAAACTAATTATGAGGGGGATCTTTATTTTCCTGTTGGCGGCTGCCGGGCCATGCGTAGCGCAGAAGGCTTATTTTATAGATGGGTACCATGGCGGTATTTATGGGCATATCCCTTCCTGGCAGACGAGGTTTATGGTGGACAAACTGAAGGAATATCCCGACTGGAGGATCAACCTGGAGTTGGAGCCGGAGTCGTGGGATACGATAAAAGTCCGGGACAGGGCGTCCTATGACCTTTTCCGGGAGGTGATGGCCTTGTCTGATACGAACAAGCGTGTGGAGTATGTCAATCCTTCGTATGGACAGAGCTATCTCTGGAATATTTCGGGAGAGAGCATCATACGTCAGTTCCACTATGGGATCAGGAAACTACGTGAACATTTTCCTTCCCTGGCATTTACCACTTATTCTTCGGAGGAGCCTTGTTTTACCAGTGCGTTGCCGCAGTTGTTGCGGTCATATGGTTTCAGGTATGCGTCCCTGAAGAACCCCAATACCTGCTGGGGCGGTTATACACGAGCTTTTGGCGGCGAGCTGGTGGATTGGATTGGGCCTGATGGGAGCCGTCTTCTGACCGTACCGAGATATGAGATGGAAGCGTTACAACCGAACAGTACGTGGCAGACCATTGCTTTTGACAATTCGGCGGGCTATGTGGAGAAAGCTTTTGCGGCGGGGATACGGCATCCCGTGGGGATGACCTTGCAAGATGCGGGGTGGGGAGAGGGGCCTTGGCTACGGGGGAAGAAGGATAGGTATGTTACCTGGCGGGAGTATTTTGAGAAAGTTGCGGATACCAGTCTGTGTCAGCCCTGGAAGTTCTCGCAGGAGGATGTGTTGGTGAGTCTTATGTGGGGGGCGCAGGTGTTGCAGCGTATAGCCAGGAGTGTGAGGTCGACCGAGAATGTCCTTGTGCAGTCGGAGAAAGTGGCGGCTATGCGATGTATCGGAGGTGGGGACACGTGGCCGGGGGACTCGCTGGATGCTGCCTGGAGAACGTTGTTGTTGTCACAGCATCATGATTGCTGGATCGTTCCTTACAATGGAAAGGCAGGCGATACCTGGGCGGATAAAGTGGCGAGATGGACGGGTCATACGAGGAAGATTGCGGAAGGGGTTATTTATAGAGGGAGGAGGGAGGACAGTGTTCTTACGGTATATAATACAACCGGTGTGGACAGAAAAGAATGGGTTGAGGTTGGGGGAAAGGTTTTTAAGGTGAATGTTCCGGCGATGGGATATGCCGTGTATCGGGCCGCGGATGTGTATCGTGGCCAGGATAGGAAAGGTGACGGCGGAAGGAAGGTATATGTGGTGAAGCAGTCTGATGGTGTTTATAGAATAGAGACGGACCTCTACCGTATACTGATTGATACCGCAAGGGGTGGGTCTATTCGCAGCCTGCGGGCCAAGCGGTTGGGGAATAAGGAATTTGTGAAGGACGATTTTAATGCGTTGAGAGGGAATTTTTATAAAGAGGGAGGTTTTAAGGCTTCTACCGCTGCTGCTGCCCGGGTGCGTATCGTGGAATCCGGCGGACCGCGTGTGCGTGTAGAGATACAGGGGACGATAGCGGGGCGTCCCTTTACCCAGTTATTGACCGTGACCGAGGGAGAGCCTCGTATCGACTGTCATCTCCATATCGACTGGAAGGATAATCCGGGTATTGGAGAATCCGGGGGAGCGTCGCCGGACCGGGAAGCGCGAAAGGCATATTATGACGACCGGTACAAATTGCTGGCCTTGTTCCCTCCGGCCTTTACGGTAGGGAAGGTATATAAGAACGCTCCTTTTGATGTGACGGAAAGCCGTCTGTCCAATACGTTCTTTTCCCGATGGGACAGCATCAAGAACAATGTGCTTTTGAATTGGGTGGATGTAGAGGATAAAGAAGGGGCTTTTGGGCTTGCCTTGTTCTGTGATCATACCACCAGCTATGTACAGGGAGAAGATTATCCGCTGGGGCTGACCGTACAATATTCCGGCAATGGGATATTTTATCGTAACTATTCTATCGATGGTCCGACGGACGTGGATTATGCATGGGTGCCCCATGCGGGCAGATGGAGCGAGGCGGGGATAGAGCGCGCTTCCATGCGCTGGAATGAGCCTTTGCTGGTGGTTCCGGGAGAGGGTGGAGGAGCGTATTCTTTTTTGAGGGTAGGGTCTAAAGGCTGGGAGGTTACTTCCATGCGGATGGATGGAAAGGATTTGCTGGTCAGGATATATAATGCGGCGGGTGACAACCGACCGGGTAAAGTACGGCTGGGGTTCAAGGCGGACGAGGCGTGGGTGGAAGAATTGGATGGGAGACGGGTGAGCAGGCTGCCCATGAAGGGAAATTTTGAATTAAGTCTTCCCCGTTATGGGATACGGACATTAAGATTTATAAATGTTAGAATATGAAAAGATCGTTACTGTTGTTGTTTGTTGTCATTTATCTGGGTGCAAGAGGGCAGGTGGGACCCTTTGTGAAAGGCGACAGGGTCGCCTTTGTCGGGAATAGCATCACGGAGGCGGGCTATTACGAGTCGTATATCTGGCTGTATTATATGCTGCATTTTCCGGATATGCCCATAACTGTGTATAATGCGGGTATTGGCGGCGACCGGGCTTCCAATATCCTTGACAGGCTGGAGGACGACGTGTTGAGACGTAAGCCTACGGTGATATCGCTGACGTTTGGGATGAACGATTCGGGTTATTTTGAGTTCCTGAAGAGTGACGCGGATTCAACGGCTGAGGTAAGAATAAAGGAGTCGTATGAAAAGTTTGTCGGGATCGTACAAAAATTAAAAGCGTATACACCGGCACGTAAGATACTTTTGTCTTCTTCTCCTTACGACGAGACGGTGAAGAACCCGAAGAACCTTTTTCCGAAGAAAAGTCTTGCCATGGAGAAGATCGCGGCTTTTCAGCAGGCGGTGGCCCGGCAGCATGGCTGGGGCTGGGTGGACCTTTTTCATCCCATGACGGAGATCCAGCAACGGGAGCAACAGCGTGACTCCGTGTTTACGCTGACGGGTCCTGACCGTATCCATCCTGGTAATATGGGGCATTTTGTGATGGCCTGGTTGTTTCTGAAGGCGCAGGGGCTGGCGGGTAAGAAAGTGGCTGCGGCAGGTGTGGATGCCGGGACGGGTAAGGTGATGACCGCCGAGAATTGTACTGTATCCGGCGTGCAGAAAGGCGCCGGTGGTCTTCAGTTCGACTATCTGGCGAAATCGCTGCCTGTGCCTGCGGATACCGTATCACGTATGTGGGGGAATGCGCAAAGACAGTCGGATGCGTTGAAAGTGATTCCGTTCGAAGATGAGTTTAACCAGGAGATCCTGCGGGTGAAGGGTCTGGGTAAGGGTATGTATGCGGTGAGCGTGGATGGCAAGCGTATTGGAGAATGGCAGGGGGAAGTGTTGGGAAATGGTGTCAATATGGCTGTCATAGCAAGCACTCCGCAATATCAGCAGGCCGTTGCCGTGCTGTTGTTGAATGAGGAGCGAATGGCCTTGGAGAACAAACTGCGTGCTTATTACTGGCTGCAATATGATTTCTTTAGAGCAAAGGGTATGATGTATGCCGACGATCAGGCGGCGATGGATTCAGTGGAGACATATGCAAAAAAGGATTGGGCGGTGGCGTCAAAGAGGGACAATTATCGCAGCGGGCGTTTTGCGGTTGTCCGTGAGGGTTGGCAGCGTCAGATGGATGCCCTGATAAATGAGATCTACACCGTCAGCAGGCCGATGAAACATACGATAAGGATCGAGCCCGTGCAGAAATAGCAGGAATAAAAAAAGGGCCAGGATAGAAATCCAGCCCCGTCTTTAAATCCAATATCCTATGAAAAACCGAATATATGAGTACAAGCGCTGTGCCGGTGAGGCCAGAAAAGGGTTAAGTCTAAAAAGTTTTTTTAAATATATTGATAATCAAATATTTACATATAAATAGTATTTTCCGAATTCCCTCTTTTTTGATTGATTAATTTCAATTTAATCCCAGCGCCGGAAAGATTTTCCCATCACAGGAAATTGGAATGCGGGAGACGGGTTTCTTTATTATATTTAGTGTGCATGAAGGATAAACTCGGTTTGTACACCGCCACGTCCCTGGTGATCGGAAACATGATAGGGGCCGGCGTTTTTTTATTACCGTCGGCCATGGCCTCTTTCGGGGGTATAAGCCTGTTAGGTTGGGTCCTTTCCGCCGCGGGCGTCATCTTCATTGCCCATGTGTTCAGCGAAACCAGCAAGCTATTGCCCAATATGGATGGAGGTCCTTATTCTTATACCCGTCAGGGATTTGGCGATTTTACGGGTTTTCTCATGGCATGGGGTTATTGGATATCCATATGGTGTGCGAGCGCTGCTATTGCCGTGTCGCTGGTGAGCGCCCTGAGTACTTTTTTTCCTATCCTTTCATCCAGCGCTGTTGCGGCGGTCGTCACCGGGCTGGGCGCTATCTGGCTATTGACATGGGTGAACAGTCTTGGCATTAAAGTGGGTGGAGAGGTGCAGTTAGTAACGACTGTTTTGAAATTATTGCCATTGGTATTTGTGTCGATCGTTGGTATCTTTTTTATCCGATGGGAAAATTTTACTCCTTTCAACCGCAGCGGGAGTTCGACGATCCAGGCTATCACCACGACGGCGACCATGGCGCTATACGCTTATCTTGGTGTGGAGTGCGCCACTATTCCTGCCGGCAGCATTGCAAACCCCGAGAAGAATGTTCCCAGGGCGACTATATTAGGTACGTTGATCACTGCGCTGGTGTATCTATTTGGGGCTACGAGCGTCATGGGTATGCTTTCAGCCGGGGAGCTGCAACATTCCGTCACGCCTTATTCCGACGCGGCGGCCATCATAGCGGGACGTCAGGCGCGTTATTGGGTTTCGGCAGGGATAGCGGTGGCTTCCTTTGGCGCTTTGAACGGATGGATACTGATGCAGGGGCAGATCACGTTTGCCGTGGCAAAGGATAAATTATTTCCCCCTTTTTTTGAAAAGCTGAACAGGAAAGGCGCGCCGTCCGCCAGTCTTATCCTCTCCAGCGTGCTGATCTCGCTGATCATGATGATGAACTATACCAAGGGATTGGTGGAGCAATTCAAATTTGTGATGTTGTTATCTACGCTGTGCTCGTTGTTGCCCTTTCTTTTTGTCAGCGCCGGCTATGTCGTTATCGTCATGGAAAAGCGTCCTCCGGCGAGTATCATGGGGTGGCTGCGTGTATTGATCCCTGCTGTATTTGCTTTTGTATTCTCTCTGCTGGCTGTCATCGGTGCGGGTGAGGACATCGTATTCTGGGGTTTTGTATTGCTGCTGGCCGGAGTGCCTTTTTATGTCTGGAACATTTGGCGGCGGCGGATACTACGGGAATTGTGAGTAGATCACTGGTTGCTATAATATAGGATTTTTTCTCCATATAAAAAAGCTAATTTTATTAAGGCTTCCTCGTAAATTGAAGTGTCAAAATTCCTATTTATTTATCGACTCTTAAAGTGAGATCCCATGAGGTACTGGGTATACCTGATTGCGGTCATGATACCGCTGGGCGTAACCCCCTACCTGTCGGCCCAACGTGTAATGTACTGTGAGCCTGTCAGCGACCGGTTTACCGTACGTACGGAACTGGCAGGGAAGGCGGGGGATTATTATTGGATACAAACCACCCATCGACGGCGTACCACCAATAAGACTGCGGACCCCCGCGAGACGGAAGCCCAATCCTTTGATATTTATGATTGGCGGATGAAGCCCGTGAACACCGTTCCTACGCTGCCTGTCACGGATGCTACGCTAAAGGAATATCTGGTAACGAGTCAGGATTTTTTTGATCATCTGCAGTTGCTGGGAGGTTCAAAGAAGACCACTCTTTTTCTTCAACGATATATGCCGGATGGAAGGCCTGTGGACAAGGGCCGGGTCCTGGACACCCTGTCATTTGCTGAGTCCGGTAATAACTGGCTGCTGGTACGCAGCGAGGACGAGCAATTGATGCTTTTACTGGGTTTTCAAACCATTACCTCTTATCCTCCCAAGCTGAATGCCCTGTTATTTGACAGGGACTGGCGGCTGCTGTATAAGCGGGTGTATGTCCATCCTTTTATCACACAACCATTTATCCAGGATGATTTTACCAATTATCCCCTGGAGGATTTTACCAATAGTCCCGTAAAGCTGGCTAACAACGGTCAGTGGCTGATGACCTCGCCTTCCCGGACCAACACCAATTTCTTATTGTTCCATTTTAATGCCGTGGATACGGCTATGTCTTTTAAGGAGATATTGCTGCCCGGCAATTCGGGTATGGAGGATGTCAATCTGTCTATCGACAACCAGCGGGGAGAGGCCACTGCCGCTGTGCTTTCTACTTTTCATTACGATGTGTTGAAGAACGTGCATGTGGTGCATTATTCCATGCGTCAAAAAGCTTTTGATTTTGACAGTTCTTACCGATTCAGTACGCTCGTGCCGGGAAAGATGCGGGATGAGAATCTTACGAAGGAAAGCTTTATCGCCGTACCCGGCAATGGGTTTATGCTATTGAAAGAATATGGCCGGCCGTTTACGGAGTGGTATGATGATGAGAGCACCTATGATCTGCAATGGGATCCAACCTCCCTGATGATACCCACCAGCAATCTTCCGGCAAAGACCCTCCGGGCTCCGGCGCTTCATGACGGCTATGCCCGGTTTCCCACGCTGGGCGGGTTGGGTGTGGAGCATTTGCGCGGTGATCTGGGGATCTTTTATTTTCCCTGTCGAAGGGGGGATAGCACCTGGAGCGCCGTGCTCAGCAAAGAGCAGACGACGGAGCTTAATTCACCCAACCTGTCCTATTTTGCCGTGCCGATGGGGAACAGATTATTCTTATTATACAATAGCTTTTTCCGGAATGAGAACCCGTACGGCAGCACCACTGTATTGGATCCAAAGGGGGATGTGCTCAGTGACGCCATCAGTCCTATGTTCTGGAAGTTCAAGACCTTCCTTCAATTCCAGCAAGCGCGTCAGATAACATATAATGAGGTGGTAATACCTTACAATAATTATTATGGGAGGAGCGGGTTTGCTGTTGTGAAGTTCGGGGAGTAAATTCGGGGACAAAACTTCCCCGAACATGAGAAATTACAGTTTTCTACTGGCGGCTCTTTTTTTCTGCCGTCTTTCTTCCTTTGCTCAACAAACTCAAAAGCCTCCATTGCATGGCAATCATTGGATGGCCGTCACAGGCAAGCCCTTAGCCGCCGAGGCGGGGGCTCAGATCTTCCAGAAAGGCGGCAATGCGGTGGATGCTACCTGTGCGATGCTGGCTGCTGTATGCACCATGTGGGATGTGCTCAGCTGGGGTGGCGAGACGCAAGCGCTCATTTACAATCCAAAAACGGGAAAGGTCATTGCTATCAATGCCCTGGGATATGCGCCCACGGGCGCCACGCCTGCCTTCTTTAAAAGCAAAGGGTTTAACTTCCCTCCTGAATACGGTCCGTTGGCAGCCGTCACGCCTGGTACGCCCGGCGGCCTTTGCTATATGTTGGCGGAATACGGCACCATGAGTCTGAAAGACGTATTAGCCCCTGCTATGGAAATGGCGAGGGGATATGCTATTGAAGCACAGACCGCCAACAGTTTTGAAACGCAGAAGAAAAGGCTGAAGGAATGGCCCTATAGCAAGGCGTTGTTCCTTACCCATCCGGGGGAGAAGCGGGAGGCGCCTGAGGCGGGGGAGATCTTTGTGCAAAAAGACCTGCTGGAAACCCTGACCAGGATGGTGGGAGCAGAGCAGGATGCGCTGAAACATAAGAAGAGCCGGAAGGAGGCTATTTATGCGGCCAGTGACCGATTTTATAAAGGCGACATTGCTCAGGAATTCGTACGGGGATGTCAGGAGCAGGGAGGGTTGATCACCCTGGAGGACCTTGCCCAATGGAAACCTGTGGAAGAAGAACCTCTTCACGTCAATTATAAGGGTATCGAGGTGTACAAACTGCAGCAATGGACACAAGGACCGTCGATGTTGCAATGTCTTAATATCCTGGAGAATTTTGACCTGAAGGGGATGGGGTATAACAGCACCCGTTATGTACATACCTTGTACCAGGCGATGAGTCTCAGTTTTGCAGACAGGGACTTTTATTATGGGGACCCTGCATTTTCCCAGGGATGGCAACCTATGAAAGGGTTACTCAGTAAAGAGTATGCCAAACAGCGGGCGGGATTGATCGGGTTTGAAAGGAATGATGCTGTCATCGGGCCTGGCGATCCCTATCCTTTTGAGGGGAGGACCAATCCTTTTGCCGAGTTGCTAAAGCAACGGAGCGCTTTTGCGCAGGGCCAGGGTGGCGGGGGATCGACGGCGCCCAGCACCAGCGGAGCGATGAATGGGACGGCCATGACCGAAATAGATGAAGCCTTGTATCATGACCGGCTGTGGAGGGGCACCACCAGCATCGAGGCTGCTGATAAGGAGGGCTGGGTGGTTTCGGTGACGCCCAGCGGAGGCTGGAATCCTGCCTGTGTTGCGGGACATACGGGAGTGGGTATGAGCCAGCGTATGCAAAGCTTTGTCCTGGACAGCATTATCGATCCTTTTAACGTAGTGGAACCCCATAAACGTCCCAGGGTGACATTGACCCCCAGTCTGGCGATGAAGGATGGCAAGCCCTTATTATGTTTTAGCGTGCAGGGGGGAGATACTCAGGACCAGAACCTTTTACAATGTTTTCTCAATATTGTCGAATTTAACATGACCGTTCAGGAAGCGGTGGAGGCTGCTAATATCAACAGTGATCAGTTGTGGCTCAGTCTGGGCGGCGAAAAGCTGGAAGACAGGCGTCCCCGTCCGGGTCATATCCTGCTGGGTAATTCCACACCGCCCTGGGTGCGCAAGGATCTGCGACAGATGGGCTATACCGCCACCTATGGCGACAGGACCAGCGGGCCTATCAACGCCATCTGGTTCGACTGGAAACATGGCTCCTTCTGGGGCGGCAGCAGCAATAATGGAGAGGATTATGGCATAGGATGGTAATGGTAAGAATGGTGCAAAAAGCTGATGGGCGAATGCAACATTTTTTTTATGGATGTTATTTTTAAGATATGTTAAAGAACTATTTAAAGATCGCCTTTCGCAATCTCTGGAAGAACAAGGGTTTTTCCTTTATCAATATCACCGGACTCGCCATCGGCATGGCCAGCGCTATCCTCATCCTGCTGTGGATACAGAACGAGGTGACCTATGAAGGGTTCCATGAGAAGAAGGACCGTATTTATGAGGCGTGGAACCGGGCTGTCTTTAGCGGTGAACTTCATTGTTGGAATACCACTCCCAAGATCATGGCCAGCGCCTTGCAGCGGGATATTCCCGAAATAGAGCATGCCTGTCGTGTCAACTGGAGTCAGCGATATCTTTTTAACGTAGGAGACAAACGGCTGATGGCGCGCGGCAATGCGGTGGATTCCATCTTTCTCCAGGTGTTCACCTTCCCTTTACTGCTGGGCGACCCCAATACAGCCCTGAAAGAGCCTTACTCCATCATTCTTACGGAATCGCTGGCCAAGAGTCTTTTTGGCGGAGAAAACCCCATGGGCAAGACCATCAAAATAGATAGCAAGGATAATTTCAAGGTAACGGGGGTGGCGAAAGAACCGCCTTCCAACAGCCGATTTAACTTTTCGTATCTTGTTCCCTGGGACTATTTACGCAAAAAAGGCGATGACGACCAGAACTGGGGGAATAACTCCACTCGTACTTATGTGTTATTGAAAGAAAATACCACGCTGGCTTCCGTGGCGCCCAAGGTGAAGGGGCTCAAGATGCGTTATGACAGCAGCGAAAAACATTGGGACAACTTTCTTTATCCCATGAGCAGATGGAGGCTATACTCCAATTTTAAAGGTGCGGAAGAGGATGGAGGCAAGATCGAGTTTGTGCGTCTGTTTGGCATCATCGCCGGCTTTATCCTGTTGATCGCCTGTATCAATTTTATGAACCTCAGCACGGCCCGCAGTGAAAAAAGGGCCAAGGAGGTCGGGATCCGCAAGGTCGTTGGTGCACAGCGCGGATCGCTGGTGAGTCAGTTTATCGGAGAGTCTGTCCTGCTGGCTTTTTTGGCAGGCATTGTCGCCATCCTTATCGTACAGGTAAGTCTGCCGGGCTTTAATACCCTCACGGATAAAAAATTGTCTCTTCATTATGGGAATCCTTATTTTTGGCTGGCGGGTCTTGGTTTTGTCTTGTTCACCGGACTGTTGGCAGGCAGCTATCCCGCCTTTTTTCTTTCGGGTTTTCAGCCTGTAAAAGTATTAAAAGGGACTTTCAGGGCGGTGAATGCGCTCATCACGCCCAGGAAGGTGCTGGTGGTGCTGCAATTCAGCTTTGCCATTATCCTGATCATCTGTACCATCATCGTCAAACAGCAGATAGACCATGCGCGGGATAGGGAAACGGGTTATAACAAAAGCAATCTTATTTATCACTTCCTTACGGGGGACCTTCGCAATAATTATTTGATGCTCAAAAGAGATCTGCTTGCCTCCGGGGTGGCCACGGCTGTGTGCCGGAGCAGCAGCCCTTTGACGGAAAGCTACAGCGACAGTTGGGGGTTTGAGTGGGAAGGCAAGGCGCCAGATGACAAGACAGACTTCTATCGTTTTTGTACGGATGAAGACCTTGTCTCCACTTCGGGGTTTAAACTGCTCAAGGGCAGGGACTTTAACCTGAAAGAATATCTCACGGACAGCGCCGGCATCATCCTCAATGAATCTGCCGTCAAGGCAATGGGCTTTAAGGAGCCTTTAGGACAGATCATCAAGGACAATGGGATCACCTGGCATGTGGTAGGGGTTATCAAGGATTTTATCCTTGAGTCGCCTTATACGCCTATTGCGCCCATGGTGATCGAAGGGGCCAAGGGTTGGTTCAGCACCGTACACATCCGTCTCAACGACGTGCATTCAACCACAGAGAACCTGAAGAAGGCGGAGGCTATTTTTAAAAAATACAATCCTGAGTATCCTTTCGAATACAGTTTTATCGATGAAGAGTATGCGCAGAAATTTGACGATGAAAAGCGTACGGGGACACTGGCTGCCCTGTTTGCGGGGTTGACGATATTTATTTCCTGTCTGGGTCTGTTTGGTCTGGCCACGTATATGGCCGAGAACCGTGTAAAAGAGATCGGTGTCCGCAAAGTGCTGGGCGCCTCTGTAACGGGTATCGTCAGTCTGTTGTCCAGGGATTTTCTCCGGCTGGTGGTCATCTCCTTCTTTATTGCAGCGCCTATTTCCTGGTGGGCTATGCATAAATGGCTGCAGTCCTATCCTTATCGTGTGTCCATTCAATGGTGGGTGTTCGTGCTGTCGGGCATACTGTCGATGAGTATTGCGTTGGCCACGGTGAGCTGGCAGGCCATTCGGGCGGCGTTGGCCAATCCCGCGCGGAGCTTGCGCTCTGAATAATCTGAATCGTTAAAAATTGATTAATACGCGAGCGCCCTCTTCCGGGGCGCTTTTATTTATTATACTTTGGCGTGCATATAACCTTTGTATGAAAAAACTATCCCTGCTTGTCACTGCAACAACTCTATGCCTTTTACATTTCACCGCCTATTCCCAAAACGATAGCACCCGTCTTGACGTAGGCGGCGTAGTATTAAAGCGGCCATTTACGCAAAATGTTTCCATAAAGGGAGAAGACCTGGAGAAGATGCCTTTTGCCAACCTTTCAGAAGCCATCGGCGCCTGGCTGTACGGTTCCTATACCAATCCCGCGTATATAACCTATGTGGTGGATGGGAATATTGCGAGCGATGTCAACAGCTACAGCATTCACGATATAGAAGAAGTGGTGCTGGTGCAGAATGCGGCGGCCTTGAGCAATTTGGGCGGTAGTCAGCCGCAGATGGTGGTGATCACTACCCGGAAGGGCAAGGGAAGGTCGGGTTTGCAAGGCGCCGCACAAACTTTTTTTGTGCGTAGCCCCCAGTCGACCACTCCTTTGTATCATCAGTATTATATAGGCGCTTACCAGAACCTGGAGAAGGTGAGCTTTGGGCTTTCCGCCAATTATCTCAGGGATGTCGAACCTACCTGGAATATCAACGGTACCCATGTCATCACTCCCGATCATATGGACCGCTGGCGGCTGAACGGCTATTTTTCCTGGCGGCCTGACCGGAAGAATACCATCGAAGCGAATGTAGGGTTTACCCCGCAAACCATTGGTTCGGAATTTGAGTATTTGACGGGGAGTGCTTCCAATCCGTATAAATATTATACTATGCAGCATGAACATACCAACCTGTTGTTGCCCCGGGTGAGATGGCATGGTGAATGGGTTCCCGGATTGAGATATGATCTGGAGGCTGGGCTGGTAACCGAGCTTCAGAAGGGGAATGCCTGGCATTTGAGCGCTCCAGTCGATACTACCAAAGACCGCTGGTACCAGGAGAAACAAGCGACGGCGCACTCCGATCACTGGTATGTCCGTCAACGGGTGAGCTACCAGGTGCAGGCCGGCGGATGGAGCATCGAGCCTTCCTTTAATGCGCGATATGAACATTTCAAGTTTGGGTTTTCACAAACTACGCTTAACGAGTTAGGGCCGAATGCAGGACCGGGCCCTATCAACCCGAGCAGCAATCCTTCCTCCAGCGGTTATTGGTCCAGCTTTGGCGCCAACCTGTATCTGTTGACCCCCGCCGTGGACATCAGTTATAAAAGGGGATTTGACATCCAGGGCGGCTTTGTGGCCAACGTTTCTCATATCGAAGGAAATCCGCAAGGTGTAAAACGGGTATATCCTTTTGTCAGCACTACGGTGGACCTGCTGGGACTGGGTCAGGGTCATACAGAACAGCATAGCAGTCTGAAGCTATTTGGCTCCTATGCTCAACGCGCCAGTTTTTTTGTCAACGATTTTATGCTAAACGATCTTTCCGGGATCAGCAGCGTTTTTGTCAATACTTCGGGATTAGGTCCCGTGTTTGGGTCGAATACAGGTGCGATACCGATATCACCTGTCGTCGGTAATATAAAATATTTTTGGATCTGGCAGACGGGCGCTGCCTTTACAAGCAAGGACAATCGTTGGCAGCTGAGCTATAATCTCGAGCGATCGAACTTTCTTACGGTGGGGCTGCTACCCTATTCAAGTGGTTATTCCTATGTCTACTCCGAATGGAAATCCTTACGACATTTTTTGGGTCTGAATGTCAGGATAGTAGATAAAGGCGTCTTTAGCTGGCAATCGGGATTGACGACTACCGTCATCCGGAATAAGACCAATGCCTATCTTGAGAGCTATGTGTTCCCGCCTTTGGGAGAACATATGCGTGGCAATGACAAGCCTTCCTGGACGGGCGGATGGACGCACCGGCTACGTTATAAAGATTTTTCCGCGGGGGTGGATATGTTGTATCATTTCAACAAGGAAATAAATTTCATCACTCCGGCCGGAGATCTCACTTATAGCCGGGCCAATACCTTTGTCATACAAAATATCTATATCGCCTATAAATTACACCTACCCGGGAAGACAGGGATCGAAATATATGCAGACAGCCGGGGTTTGGTCCGCAGCGATAAATCCATTGGGCAGGACGCGCGGAGATATTATGGCGTTGGTGGAAAGATCTCCATATGACGGTGGATCACCGTGTATTCCAGCGGAACCACCTGATACCCCAAAAAGCGAATACGATCGTATAGCCCAGTGTTACCAGCAGCGCCATCCAGCTGTGCTCATTCCAGGTGGAGGGAATAAGGGCGGCCGAGACGATGTGTTTTACGGTGCCATAAGGGCTCCATTTGACGGCTTCGCCTATTTCCTTGCCCAATACACCCAGCTCGCCAAACATCCCGATCATAATAAAGGCAAAGTATACCAGCCGGGTGGTGACATTCACCGTCTCGGGGTTTTTTATCAGCCCTACGATCACCTGGCCCAGGCTGAGATAGACGGCCCCGCCTACGATGGCGATGAGTAGTCCTCCGATGTAACCGCCGGCGCTGATGGAGATGCCGTCGAACTTGTAGCCTACGATAAAAATGACGAGTGTCATAATAAGGATCATCAGCAACTGTACTGTCAGGCGGCTGGCCATGATCGTCCAATTGGAGGCGGGTGCTACGCGGAGACGCTGGAAGATGCCTTTGTCCCTGTCCCGGGCAATCATATTGGAATAGCCCATCAGCCCGATGGCGGTGAGCCCTACGGTGATACAATTGGAAAGGACGAATGCGCCTCCGAACTTCTCTACAAGTCCCTTCCAGGAGATGAGGATAATGGTAGGGACAAGCACGACCAGGATAGAGGCGCGGCGGTTACGCCACAGCGTAGTCAGGTCGGCGCGTAAGAGGTGTGTGTATACGGTGGCGGTGGATGGTATAGCAGTAGTCATCGTTTTATAATTAATAGTTTATTGGCGGATATCTGTACCTGTGAGGCCTATGAATACATCTTCCAGGGTGATCTTCCCTTTACGGGATGCGCGGATGACCTCCGGATTTGTCCGATGGCCGTCGATCAGGGCCTGGGGGGTATCGATGGCAATGATCTTTCCATGATCGATGATCGCGATGCGGTCGCATACCGCCTCGGCCTCTTCCATCGAATGGGTGGTCAGCAGGATGCCGTGACCTTTTTCCCGCATGGCTTCGATCCTTTCCCATAATTGCCGGCGGGATTGAGGGTCCAGCCCTGTCGTCGGCTCGTCCATCAGCAGGAGTTGGGGTTCGTGGATCGTAGCGATCACCAGAGATACGCGCTGCTGCTGTCCTCCTGATAGCTGTCCGTAACGTTTATTTGCGGCGTCCTGCAATTTGATACCTGCCAGGATCGAATCAATCTTTTCTTTTGTCAGAGCGACGCCATAAATACCCGCATATAATTTTATGATCTCCGAGATGGTGAGCTCGGATTGGAAGCTGGTAGCCTGCAGCTGTACCCCCATGTTTGCCCGGGCATGCAGCGGCTGTTCCCGGACGGAAAAGCCTGCTACGTGGATGGAGCCTGCATTTGGCTTTATCAAACCTTCTACGGCGCTAAGGGTGCTGGTCTTACCTGCTCCGTTGGGACCCAGCAGTCCGAAGATCTCACCTGGCCGTACGTCAAAGCTCACATTACGGACGGCGTGTTGACTGCCATAATAGACATTGAGGCCTTCTACCTGCAGGATCGATGATGTATGGTTGGAGTTATTCATGGATGTAAATATAGAGGGCCGGTGAAGATGGGGCAATGTCGGGGCGGTAATTTTCTATGATTTACCGGTAAAAGCGGGGAATAGGGCGGTGAAGGGACGGTGCTTAACAATTACATAATACTAAATCTGTTTCTTTACGATTCAGATGAAGTATTTGTTTAATATATTGGTCCCCCTGACCTTTTTCCTGTTTTCTCTTTCCGGGTTGGGGCAAACACAGGAGAATGACCGGGCTGAGCTGGCCTATACCCAGCGATTGAGTCAACAATTCCCGGATAGCGCTTTTCTTTTACTAAAGGAAATGTATAGTCAGTCCATCGCTAAAAAAGACAAGGCGGGTATGGCCAGCTGTCTTTTCCAGATGGGGCAGATCTGTTATTATCTGGGCAACTATCCCCAAGCCCTGGATTTTCATTTACAGGCTGACAAGATCTTCCGTGAAGCAGGGCATCGGGACCAGATAGCGGCCAACCTGGATGAGATGGGGATATTATATTATTATAACCGTCAGCTGCCTTTGGCGCGCAAACAGTATGATGAGGCGTTGTCTTTGTACCGGGAGGCGGGCAACAGCGAAGGGCTTGCGAATACTTATGGCAAGATCGGGCATCTTTATGAGAAGCAGAAAAAGTATGACAGCGCCTTTTTTTACCAACGGCAAGCTCTTCAGCAATATCAACGTATCGCCCATAAACAGGGGATGGCGAAGATCTATGAGAACATGGGCAGCATCTATGAGGATCTCGAGCGTTTTGATTCCTCCCGATATTATTTTATCAATGCTCTGCAGTTGTACGAGCAGTCGGGGGAGCAGGTGGCCAGCATCGAGGTGATCAATAATCTGGGGGATATCCTTCGAAAGACGGGGCATTATCAGGAAGCCATTGTACAGACGGGCAAGGCGCTTGCCCTGGCCACGCAGACCAATGACCTCTACGAGAAAGGGGCTGCCTACCGGGACCTGGGGAAGGCATATCATCTTTTTGGTAAAGAGGACAGCGCTTATTATTACCTGGAACTTTCCCGTCGTGCCACATTGGATATCTATTCCCGGGAGAACAACCGGCAGACGGCTTTTCTAAGCGTATTATTTGACATCGACAAGAAGAATGACGAGATCGTCCGGCTGGCAAACGCCCGAAAGATCACCATTATCACTACGACGGCCGTCATCATCGTCGTTTTGCTCCTGGCGGTGCTGGCGGCTGTCATCATTAGCCGGCAGCGGCTGAAGATCAGGAACGAACGGCTTACCAGCGAGCGTGACAGACAGATATATATTACACAACGGGAGCTGATGCAGGCGGAGCTGCAAAACCGGCAACTACAGGAAGAAAAGCTGATGCAGGAGTTGGAAGTAAGGCGCAAGGGGCTTACCAGCAGTACGTTACATGTGATCCAGAAGAATCAGCTGCTGGAGAACCTGCGGGACAGGCTGGCCATCCTGGTCAAAGATGACAAGCGTGATCAGAAAAAACAGCTGCAGCAACTAATCCAGCAGATAAATCTCAACTTTAACCACGACCAATACTGGAATGAGTTTAGGGAAACCTTCGGGCAAGTACACCAGCAGTTCTTCGACAACCTGAAAAATCATAGTGATGAGCTTACGGGTAATGACCTCCGGCTGTTGTCCCTTATCAAACTGAACCTGGCTTCGGGTGATATTGCCACCTTGCTGGGTATTTCTCAGGACAGTCTAAGGGTGTCCCGTTATCGTCTCAAGAAAAAACTGTCCCTGAACAATGGGGAGAGTCTTTCCGCTTTTGTACAGTCTTTATAAATATAGGGAGCTTCATGGCGTCTTAATGTTACGGTAACAATTTGGTAATGGAGGTTTTTGTTCTTTTATAGCGTTTGATCATCAATGTATTAGTTGTGGTTTGTTTATGCTGCTGCTGCCTGGTATACGCCTTCTGTTACGCTGTTACCATTTTGTTCATCCCCGTCTCTTCGCTTTTGCAGGGTACAATTGCACATTTGTGCCGCAAAAAAACTAACTACAATGAAGTATTTATTTTCCCTTTTACTCTTACTGTTGGGTGCGATGGTTGCCTGGTCGCAGACAGGGCTTCTCAGAGGGGCGGTGGTCGACAGCCAGTCGGGCGAACCGCTGCAGGGAGCTACCGTAGAAATTGCCGGCAAGGGTTCTGCCGGTGGCAAGGCGTATGTTCACCTTTTGTCGGGATTGGATGGGACATTTATTGTCCGTAGTCTTCGGGCGGGCGAGTACAAGATCAAGGTAAACTCCGTAGGTTATGGCAAGTACGAAATGGATATTACTATCCGTGAGGGGGGGAACCCTTTGCGGATCGAGATGGAAAAGCGACAGACCGAGCTGGCGATGGTGCAGGTTTCCGGCAAGCATGACAAGGGCTCGGAGCGGGCCTCTATCCTTGCCGACCGCCGGGCCGACATTGTACAGAACTCACTTTCCGCACGGGCGATAGAGATCTCTCCGGACTTGTCGGTGGCCAACTCCGCCCAACGTGTCTCGGGTGTATCGCTGGAACGCAGCTCCAACGGGGAAGGGCAGTATGTCATCATACGGGGTATGGAAAAAAGGTATATCTATACCCTGGTGAACGGGATCAAGATCCCCAGCCCGGACAATAAGAACCGGTATGTCCCCCTGGACATCTTCCCGGCGGATATGCTGGATAGACTGGAGATGATCAAGTCGCTTACACCTAACAGAGAGGCGGATGCCATCGGCGGGGCTGTGAACATGATCATGAAGGACGCTGCTTCCAAATTTTCCGTCAATGCGAATGTGGCGGGGGGGTATGCCAGCAAATTCTTTACCCAGGACTATACACATTTTGACAATGGTCCGAGTCTGGACAAGAGTCCCCGTGAGATCAACGGGCCCTCCTATGTGGCTACCATGAAGGATTTTCCCAACAACGCATTTAGCCGTGACACACGTCATAACCCGTTGGCGTTGCTGGCGGGCGTTTCCTTGGGGGGGCGGGTATGGCATGATAAGCTGGGAATTCTAGCAGGCGCCAGCTATCAAAATAACTATCGTAATGTCAATTCTGTCTTTTTTGATACGGAGATGGCCAGCAACGGGGAGGTAAAGGTCACCGATATCGAGGACCGCAAATATTCCATTCAACAGCGCCGGAGCGGGGTCCATGCCAGGCTGGACTATAAACTTGACAATAAGAATAAGATTAGTCTTTATGGGGCCTGGCTCAACCTGATGCGGAATGAGTTCCGGATGGCTTCCGACACCAATCTGCAGCTGGGACGAACGGGTCCGGGTTTTGGAAGGATCAACAATGCTTACAGGACTTTGCATGACGTACAGCAGATTGTCAATACCACGCTGAAAGGGGAGCATCAGATAGGCAATCATCTGTACCTGGACTGGACGGGCGCTTATTCAAAGGCTACGCTCGACCGGCCGGACCAGGGTACGCTCAACGTCAGCACGGGTATCAGCAAGGACTCTACCGGACAGCCTGTGCATGCGCCGCAGACCTTGTTTGAATCGCACAGGGTCTTTGCCCATAGTTCCGATGAGGACAAGAGCGGTTATGCCAACCTCACCTACCGGACGCATATCGGCGAGGCCCAGACGGATTGGTCGGCGGGAGGGATGTACCGTAACAAAACAAGGACGAGCACCTATGACGACTATGCGCTGCGACCCACTAACCCTACCAACCAGGAATATGACGGGAACATCAGTCACAACAATTTTGAAGTATTCAACGGTCAGGGTACTTCTTCCGACGCGCTTAACTATACGGCCAAGGAGAACGTCGGCGCTGTCTATCTTATGCTGAAGATAGACTGGCGTAGATTTGTCATCACCGGCGGCGCCCGTGTGGAGAATACAGACCTCAGCTGGTCAAGCAATCTACCCGAGACGGCAGAGGGGAAAATCGGGACCGTCACCTATTACGACGTATTACCCAGCGGCAATATCAAATATTCCCTTACACACAAGCAGGCCTTGCGTCTCTCGTATTATTCGGCCATCAGCCGTCCGAACTTCTATGAGATCATACCTCATACATCCATTGATGCGGATGCGGATTATGATGAAAAAGGCAACCCTCATCTGAAGCACACCGTAGCGGACAACCTGGACCTGCGTTATGAATATTATCCCAAGGGTCTGGATCAATTCCTGGCGGGTGTATTTTACAAGCGGTTGAAGAACCCTATCGAGTATGCGCTGGTGAATGAAGGGACCTTTGTATACTATGAGGCTTATAACTTCGGCAATGCCACCAATTACGGTGCGGAGCTCGATATGACCAAGTATTGGAGATGGTTTGGCATCAGGGCCAACTATACCTATACCAATTCTTCCATTACGACCACCAAACAGCAAAACTATCTTATTACCGGGGGGAGCACCAACAGGATGGTGAACCAGACCAGACCCTTACAAGGGCAATCCAAACATATTGCCAACCTCAGCCTGCTGTATAAAGATGATGGTAAAGCCGGATTGAACGCACAACTCGCTTTTGGCTATACCAGTGCGCGGATCAATACTGTATCTCAGTTCCTGGGCAATGATATCTGGCAGAAGGAGTTTGCCCAGATGGACGTTTCAGCGGAGAAAAGGCTGGCCCGGCATTGGTATCTCTATGCCAAGGTGAATAATATCCTCAATACGCCTTATCAGCTGGAGATCCGGCAGCCTTACACCGGCGTGGACGTAGTGGGGGCGGTGAAATACCAGACCCTTGGTAAAAATACATTCGTCCGGAAAGACACTTATGGAACCAATTATCTGCTGGGTGTAAAATTTAAATTTTAACAAGCATTAAAATCAACTGCGATGAAATCTTTTAATCATATACTGACGGCCGGAGCCTTTTTGTTGCTGGGAGCCTGTCATAAAGAGGAGACAGTGCATGTTTCCCCGGCAAAAAAAGAGGTGAGCCATCCTATCACCACCGATACGCTCACCGGTGCCGTCAAGGGTACGCTGCTCAGCGGGAAGACCTATTATTTCTCCAGTGATATCACCATTAATCACGGTGATACCGTATTGATGGAGGAGGGGACCAAACTGATAGCCATCGGAGACGGCAAGTCATGGCAGACCAGCCCGCAGATCACCTGTAATGGCACTTTTATCAGTCTGGGTACTGCCGACAATAATAATTTTATTACCATACCGGATGATCAGCGTACCGTCGCCAACATCGGCGCGGGGCTTTGGGGCGGTATTCAATGCGGAGATACCAGCGGGGATGTCATCCTCAAGTGGACGCACCTGGAATTTGCGGGAGGACCGGCAGGACCTGCTGCCGACCCGGCTGTATTCAAAAGCGGCGATCCCCGTAACAGTCTGAGCTATACCAATATCAACGGTAATTTTATCATGGAGGACAGTTGGGTATATGGTACCAGGGATGACGGCATGCGGATCCTTCACGGGCATGTCAGCGTGATGCGTAATACCTTTGAGGCCTGCGGGCTGGCCGGGGGGGAAGCGTTCAATCTGAAGAACGGGTGTCTGGGGGATGTGGCCTATAACCTGGTGATCGGTGCGGCTACCAACGGCTTTAAGGTTTCCAACAGCGGGGACGGTCCCGTACAGACAAAGGTCTATCTCTACAACAACACCATACTCAACTGCGGATTCCGTCAGCTAAAATCAGGCCGGGGCGGGTCTATCAATTATGAGAAGAACGCGCAGGGCAAGATCTACAATAATATAATCATTAATTGTAAATATGGTCTAAGGCTTACCCCTGACGCGGATGTAACAAACACTACCTATAACAACCAGTTCTTTTTTGCCAATGATCAGCGGCTGATCAATGAGTTCTATACTACGGATGGGAAAGGTGTTGTACAAAGCGCGGACGTCAGGAGCGCGACGCCCAGGGCAAACAATCCTTCGTTTGCCGCCTATGATGTCAATCAATTCGACTTTACAACCGCCAGCAAACTGACACTGGATATTTCACAGATGCCTATCGGTATTATCAACGCTCAGGCATATGACTTCAGTTTGCTGCCCGGCAGTCCGGCGGCCCTGAAAGGGAACGGGGATGCTTTTAAGGCGCAGCGAACCGTGCCGCAGGGCGGGGCCTATGGGGCAACGACCCTGGATCCCCATCCGGACATGGGCGCTTATCCCACGAATGGGACGGGCAACCGGCATAAGACATCGAGCATTTCCGTCAAGTGGTGACGGACAAGTGTGACGGACAGGTGGTGACGGAGCAGGAGAAAATTCAACTACTACTTTATTCAAACTACTATGATGCGAAGCCAATTGATGTTTTTGTTGTGTCTGTATGTAATAACAGGTTCATCTTCCCAACTGCCTTATCTGGGGACCAAGACACCGTATTCACCGCCTCCCATGGACTATACTTCTCCTCCGCCGGGTTACCGGCCTGTATTTATCAGCCATGTGGGGAGACATGGGGCGCGATTCCTTACAAAAGCCGGGGCGGACCAGCAGGTGACCGAAGTGTTGGCCGTGGCGGAAAAGCGGCATGTACTTACGTCGATGGGACAACTGGTAGCTGTAATAGCCGGCCGGTTGCAGGCTGCCGGGAAGGGTAATTATGAGCGTATCACCTTAAAGGGCGGGGAAGAGCAGTCGGGGCTGGGTCAGCGGATGCGTGACCTTTATGCTCCCGTATTCACCGGCCGGGGGCTGGAAGTAGTGACCACCTGGAAATTACGGACTCAGCAAAGCGCAGAGGCATTTTTAAAGGGGTTTGGTAAATACCCGGGTCCAAGGAATGATCAGCGTGCGCCCGATTCAATGGATACCACCCTTCGATTTTATGACCTTTCACCTGCCTATCAGCGTTATAAGAAGGGCGGTGCCGTGAAAGCTTCGCTGGACAGTCTTGATAAAGATGCAAGGACACCGGCCGTGGCCAGGCGTGTCTGTGAGAGATTGTTTAAAGAGGGTTTTGTACAGGAGTTGATGGCTTCCGGGAAAGGTGTAGCTTTTGCCGACGACCTGTATGATCTTTATGCCATTGCATGGTCCATGAGCGGGGAATTGAGCGCTGCGGGTCACCCGGAGGACAAAGAAGGATTGAGGGTTGCGTTTAGCCGGGATGATTTGGAATGGCTGGATTTCAGGAGCGGAGCGGCGGACTTTTTAGAGAAGGGGCCTGGTTTTGATTCGGTGGGTATCCAGGTGAAAGTGGCAGCGCCCCTGTTGGCGGATTTTATCAACAGCCTGGACAAGGCGGTACGGCAGCCGGATAGTGCGACGGATGCTATTTTACGATTTACCCATGCCGAGGCGATCGCACCTTTTGCGGCCCTGCTGGGTATCCGGGGGGCCAGTACGCCTGTACGGTCTATCTACCAATATCACGACCATTGGCAGGCGGGGAGCATCATCCCTTTAAGCGCCAATATACAGTGGATATTGTATACAGGCGGTGACGGCTCTCATCTGGTAAAAGTGCTGTTGAATGAGAAAGAGGTTGTGCTGCCTGTCGCCACCCGTACGTGGCCTTATTACAGATGGGAAGACCTACGGGCTTATTATGTAAAAAAACTGTTTTTTTTACATACGGGATTACGTGAAAACATGGAGGCATATCTCAGGGGATTAGAGTAGGGGCGGGTTGATATGGGTTAAGAATTTGCTATAAATAAGACAGGATTTGTCCGGGTGGCCAGAAAGAGTAATTTTATAGACAATATCTTTTTATGCATAAAATACTCTTTTTATCCTTTTTACTGGCCTGTACGGCCGGAGTGAAAGCTCAATCTTTGAAAGGCACATCATGGAAGGTGTATATCGATGAGATACACGATACGTTGACCTGGCACATTGGCACCGACACCTGTTATACTACAGACGGGAGTGGGGAGGCGGTGGTTCGTGCGTTGTGTAAGATCAGCAAGGATACGATCACGATGAAGGATATAGAGGGAAAGTATGCGTGTCCTAACGGGACTGGTGTGTACACCTTTATTTTTCTTGCGGATGGGTTGACCCTGAACCTGGTCAATGATCCCTGTGACAATCGCAGCAATGCGATCAATGGGCTTAAATGGATAAGAGCGAAATAGAAGACCCGGGCAGCTGCCCGGGTCTTTTGTTATTTAGAGTTTTGTTACTACCGTATTTTCGGTGATCGTCTTTGTCACAGCGTACTGACGGGTGATCTCGTTAGCGCTGTTACGGATGATAAACGTGGGGCGGATCTCAGACTGCTCGTTTTCGAAGTAAACGGATTTGCTGAAATGAGCGTCGGTGAACTGTTTGCGATAAACCACATCACCTGCGTCGTTCTTGATGATCAGCCAGAATTTTTCTCCCGTGGGGTTCTCGAAATTGACATGGAAGACAACGTGCTGGTCGTTTGCACCTACATACTGAACGGAGACTTGTTCATCGGTCAGTTTTGCCTTGTCGTTCTTGCCACCATTAGCCAGGCTGACGATGGGGTTGGTGATAAAGATTACTGCGGCTGTTGCTGCTGTTGAGATTGCCTTTACTACGCGGCTGCTTGCATTGGATTTCATAACATTAAGTTTTTAAATTTTCTTTTACTGATGTTTAAGAGGCTGACAACCGGAAGACGCGCAGAACAATCGAGAGAGGAGCAGGCAATCAGAAGAGAAGATCTTTCATTGCTGGAGAAGCAATCCGACTTATTGATGATACAAATATAGAAATGGATCGATAGTTAGGCAAACAAGGTTTTTGATGATTTTATGATGGCAAACGGGGTTTTTAGAAGTTGAAAGTGCTGATTGTGAAGAGGTTTTGTTGAATTTTTAAATGATGGGCAACGATTTAGGTAACATTTTGGTAATATTAATATGAATAAAAAAACCCGGTAGCATGCTACCGGGGATTATTTAGACGCTGTGCGCGGTCTTACAGTTTTGTTACGACAGTGTTCTCAACGGTGGTGTTGGTGACGGCGAACTGGCGTACAACTTCACCTGCGCTGTTACGGATGATGAAGGTAGGGCGGATGTCGGCTTCGTCTCTCAGTACGAATACAGACTTAGAGAAGTGTGCATCGCTGAACTGTTTGCGGTAGACTACGTCACCTGCATCGTTCTTGATGATCAGCCAGAACTTTTCGGAGGTGGGGTTTTCGAATACAACGCGGAATGCTACCTGGTTTTCGTTGGCGCTGATATATTGAACATTGACTTGTTCGTCGGTGAGGCCGGCTTTTTTGCCGCCGTCATTGGCGAGGGTGTTGCTGGCGAAGAATACAACGGCTACTGCGGCTGCTGTCAGGGTCTTTACTACAAAATTGCTTTTCATACTATTCTTATTTTATTCTTTACTGAATTGTGTGTTTCACATTTCGTATGGAAGGCAATCATTGGATTTTGATAATGCGAAGATAGTACGGGTGGGAGGGGTGTGCAAGACGAGTTTTGGGAGGTTTTATGATGGCAACCGTGGGGGATGTTTGTTGAAGTTGTTGGCAGTCAAATGGTTTGGTAGATTTTTTATATGATGTGTAAGGGAAATTCCGACAGCAAGCTGTCGTGCTCGGGCTGTCGTGATCGGGCTGAGACGAAAAAAAGCCCCGGAATTATCCGGGGCCGCTCTATTGAACCGATGGCTTCTGAGATCTCTATCTTCTATTACAACTACTCCAATTATAATTTTGTTACAACCGTGTTCTCCACGACCGTACTGGTGACGGCGAACTGGCGTACAACTTCACCTGCGCTGTTACGGATGATGAAGGTAGGACGGATGTCGGCTTCGTCTCTCAGTACGAATACAGACTTAGAGAAGTGAGCATCGCTGAACTGTTTGCGGTAGACTACATCACCTGCGTCGTTCTTGATGATCAGCCAGAACTTTTCGGAGGTGGGGTTTTCGAATTCAACGCGGAACGCTACCTGTGTTTGTGTGGAACCAACGTATTGTACATTTACCTGTTCGTCGGTGAGGCCGGCTTTTTTGCTGCCATCATTTGCGAAGGCGCTGCTGGCGAAGAATACAAGGGCTACTGCTGCTACTGTCAGGGTCTTTACTACGAAATTGCTTTTCATACTATTTTTTGTTTTATTCTTTACTAAATTGTTAAGGTTCGTATGGAAGCAATCATGCATCATTGACGACACAAAAGTAGTACGGCCGGAGGGGTGGTACAAGACTACTTTTTATGGTTTTTATTATGCCAACCGGGGGGTGTGTGTCATGAAATCCTTTACTGACAAGGGCTTTAACAAAATTTTGATATGACCGGCAACGGGCAAATATGCCCGCAAAAGTGAATGGAATGAAAGGAAATACCTATATTCATCAGATGAAAAAACTTCTGCTATCTCTGGCCGCCGGATGCCTTATCCTTGCCAGCCATGCTCAGGACAACCCATTGTGGATGCGTTATCCTGCCATTTCACCTGATGGGCAAACCATCTTATTCAGCTATAAAGGCGATATATATAAAGTGTCCGCTGCGGGTGGTACTGCCGTTCCGTTGACCATCAGCGAAGCTTATGAGTTTTCGCCTGTATGGAGTCATGATGGGAAGTCCATCGCTTTTGCCTCCGACAGATACGGCAATTTTGACATATTTGTGATGCCGGCTACGGGTGGTGAGTCGAGAAGGCTTACTTTTCATTCTGCGGGGGAGGTCCCCAGCAGTTTTTCGGCGGATGATAAGTCCGTCATTTTTTCGGCACACCGGCAGGACCTGGCCACTGATGCGCAATTCCCTCTTGCCTTAATGTCCGAGCTATATAGCGTACCTATCGCGGGAGGCAAGGTGAGCCAGATACTGCCTGTCCCTGCGCTGGAAGCCACTGTCAGCAGCAGCGGCGACAAACTGATATATGAGGATCTGAAGGGGTATGAGAGCAACTGGCGCAAGCATCATACTTCCGCCATTGCCCGGGATATCTGGATGTATGAAAAAAAAGGAGGCAAGTATACAAAGCTTACTTCTTTTAATGGGGAAGACCGCAACCCCGTCTTTGACGGCAATGACAAGGACTATTATTATCTCAGTGAGCAGAGCGGCTCTTTTAATGTTTATAAAAGCAGCGTACAGGACCCGGCTACGTCCACGGCGCTTACGCATTTTACCAAACATCCCGTCAGGAGTCTTACCAGGGCGAACGATAATACATTGTGTTTTGGGTTTGACGGGGAGATCTATATCAAAAAGCCTTCGGGTGAGCCGCAGAAAGTGACTATTCGTATTGCGGAGGACGGCAGGATGGTGGAAGAAAAAATACTTCCTGTCAACGGGGGTGTGACGGAGATGAAACTTTCGCCCAATGGGAAGGAGATCGCCGTCGTTTTCCGGGGAGAAATATTTGTCGTCAGCGTTGCGGGGGGAATAACCAAACGGATCACGAATACGCCCTGGCAGGAACGCACTGTCAGCTTTAGTCCTGATGGGCGAAGCCTTTTGTTTGCGGCGGAAAGGGATGGCAGCTGGAATATCTATACCGTATCCATCAGCCGTAAGGAGGAACCTTACTTCTATGCTTCCACGGTATTGAAAGAAGCGACTGTGATCGCTACGCCTGCGGAAGAATTCCAGCCTGCTTTTTCGCCGGATGGTAAAGAGGTGGCTTATCTGGAGAACAGGGTAACGTTGAAAGTGGTGAACCTGGCCAGCAAGCAGACCCGGACCGTCCTGCCTGCGGACAAGAACTATTCTTATGCTGATGGGGATCAGTATTATCAATGGTCGCCTGACGGAAAGTGGTTCCTGGTGGAGTTTGGTCCTCCGGAGCGGGTGCAGACGCCGGAAGTAGGGTTGGTGGCTGCGGATGGGAAGTCCCAGGTGATCAATCTGACCCTTAGCGGGTATAACGATACTCGTCCCAGGTGGGCTATGGATGGGAAGATGATGATCTGGGGATCTGATCGTGACGGGGCCCTTCTGCAAGGCGGCGGTTCTGTCTCAGGAGATGTATTCGGCATGTTCTTTACAAAAGAAGCTTTTGACAGGTGGAAATTATCCAAAGAAGATCTTGCCTTGTTGAAAGAACGGGAAAAAGATAAGAAAAAAGATAGCGCGGATAAGAAAAAGGATTCTTTAAAAGAGATCAGGATCGATTGGGATAACCTCACCGATCGTAAGCTCAAGCTGACCACGCATACTTCGGATGCCATCGACTGGCAATTGTCCGGGGATGGAGAGAAGCTGTATTATCTCACGGAATTTGAGAAAGGTTATGACTTATGGATGACCGAGACGCGGACGCATGATACAAAACTGCTGGCCAAGCTGGGCGCCAATTTTGCCGCGATGAAACTATCCTCCGACGACAAGTCCATCTTTGTGCTGGCTGATGGAAAGATCAAAAAGATAGATGCGGAGAGCGGTAAGGCGGAATCTGTGGCCATTGATGGAGAAATGGCTTTGAAAGACGCGGACGAGAAGGCATATATTTTTGACCATGCCTGGCGGCAGGTGAAGGCGAAATACTATGTCGTCGATTTGAATGGAGTGGACTGGGATTTTTATTACAAGGCATACAAGAAGTTCCTGCCGTATATCAACAACGACTATGATTTTGCGGAAATGCTCAGCGAGATGCTGGGCGAGCTGAATGTCAGCCACACAGGGTGCCGGTATTCGGGTAATAGCCAGAAGGGCAACGATCAGACAGCTTCTCTGGGTATCCTGTATGATTATAGTTATACAGGCGCCGGAATAAGGATCACCGAGGTAATCGAAGGCGGGCCTCTGGATAAGTCAGCTTCAAAGGCCGGACCCGGCATCATCCTGGAGAAAATAGACGGAGAGGCTATTACCGACAGCATCGACCATTACAGTCTGCTGAACAGGAAGGTGGACAAACTGACCTTATTATCTCTTTATAATCCGGCAACCCGTACACGATGGGAAGAAACCGTGAAACCCATTTCCTATGGCGAGGAGAACCAACTGCTGTATCTCCGGTGGGTGAAGATGCGCAGGAAGGAGACGGACTCTTTATCCGGCGGAAAAATAGGGTATATCCATGTGCGGTCTATGAATGACGCCAGTATGCGAACGGTGTTTGAAGAGGCTCTGGGCCGCAGTATCGGCAAACAGGCCCTGATCATCGACACCCGTTTTAACGGCGGCGGAAATATCCACGAACAGTTGTCGGATTTTCTCAGCGGCAAGAAATACTTTGACATCATACCTCATGGTCAATATGTAGGCTCTGAACCATACGACAAATGGATAAAACCTTCCATCGTACTGATAGGCGAGTCCAATTATTCAGACGCCCATCTTTTTCCCGCGGCTTATAAGGCGAAGAATGTCGGTAAGACCCTGGGCATGCCTGTGCCCGGCACCGGGACCTTTGTCTGGTGGGAGGCGCAGATAGACCGGGCGCTGGTGTTTGGCATGCCTATGGGCGGGTGGCGGACAATGGAGGGATATTTTGAAGAGGGGCATCAGATGGAGCCCGACATACCCGTGCGTAATGAGCCGGATGTGCTTTCGGCGGGGCATGATCAACAGATAGCCGCGGCGGTAAAAGAGTTATTGAAGAAGTAGACAAATTGCCGGATGGCCGACGTCCTTTTATTGATAAAGAGGCTGGGCTCTACCAGTTCTAATTCCATCAGGGTGAAGATGTCTTTGCGCATGACGCCGTCGACGCGTGCATAGAGCAGATGAGGCGAGGTATCGGGGGGAACGGCCTTGTCAAGGATGGCTGCAGCCTGCCGGATAATCGATGGTCCCGGACGGGTGGGCAGACTTTGTCCTCCATATTGTTCCTGTACGCGGAAGTCTCCTTTTTTTGCCTTTTTTTTGACGGCATGGCTATACTGCCGGCCAAAGAAGATCAGTGAATATTCGCCCTCAGTTTCTACTTCTTCCATGAACTCCTGGATCAGATAGCGGCCAGTGGTTAGGAGGCGGTCCAGTTTTTTGGTGTCTTTGTCTGTGGTACCGGGCTGGGTGACCCATGTGTTGTAGGCTGTGGCTGAGATACAGGGTTTGATCACGGCTTGCTGCCAGCCTGTTTGTTGGAAGATAGTGTCCAGGTCAGGTGTATCGCCGGCTTTTAGAAATAATGTTTCCGGGAGGGGGATGTCCATCTGTCGCAGGTCGGCGAGATATTCTTTATTCATGTTCCATTTCAGGATATCAACGGGGTTGATTATCCGCAGCTGATGACTTTCCAGCCGCTGGAGCCAGGCAAGAAAGGCCTGGGGGTGCAGATGGTAGTTCCAGGTACTCCGGATGATGACCGTATCATACCGGGTCCAATCGACGGTGAGGTCATCCCAGGCGGCAGCCTCCACGCGATGACCGGAAGCAGACAGTCCTGCCGCCAGGGGTTTATCGTCCTCTGCCAGGCCGGGAGCCGTGCTGCAAGTGGCAAAGGCAATGGATCTATTCGCAGCCACAGACCAGCGGATTTGAGGATAAAGGACCTTTTTCCGTCGCATAGCCGTCGAACTTCCACCATTCCAAACCACCGATCATTTCTTTTACGATAAAGCCCAGGCCGGCCAGTTTGAGGCTACCTTTTGTGGATGCATTACATCCTATGCCATCACAATAGACCACCATTATTTTGTCTTTTGGTAAAAAAGCCGTGGTTTCCAGGTTCATCTGTCGATGGGGGATATTGATGGCGCCGGGGATATGTTCTCTGGTAAAGCTTTCGTGGCTGCGGGCGTCGATGACCAGGAAATTATCCATGCCCTCTTCCATATCTGCGTATACATCCGAAGGGTCTGTCTCGTGGCAAAGCTTGTGCATGAAATGTGCGGTCATGGTTTCGCTGCTTTGGGGAAGGTATTGGGTTACGCGTCCCCGTGTGCTGAAATAAGTGCTGGTGCTGGTAAGTGTTGTCATTGTAGCTGATTTACCATCCAAAGATATTTGTAACTTGGTACTATGTATTGGTCCAATTTGGATATTTTTAATAGTACCACTTATGGGAAGATCTTCCAGACAAATATCGTTGCCTTTTATAAAAATCGATCGTAGAGCGCGGCGGCCTCTCTATGAGCAATTGTATGAGGGGATACGGGCGGCTATCTTGAATGGAGTGCTACGGCCGAATGACCGGCTGCCTGCTACCAGGCTTATTGCGGAGGAGACGGGTGTGTCGCGTAATATTGTCGTGATAGCCTTTGAGCAGCTGGTGATGGAGGGGTATGTCCAGAGCCGCAGCGGTTCGGGGAGTTTTGTGGCGGCGGAGATACCGGCGAGGATGGAAAAGGCCGTGCGTGATAAAAGAGGATCGGATAAAAAAGAGATACCCCGGGATCCATCACGCCGGCTGAGTGGGCATTTTGTACAGACGCTTGAACATGTGGTGTCACCCCGTAACACGGTGAGGGAAGAGAGTCTGCCTTTTCAGACGGGGCAGCCTGCCTTTGATGTTTTTCCTTTTGCTGTATGGAGCAAGCTGGCGGCCCGGGTCTACCGCTACCTGGATTTTCAACACTTAGGATATGAGGATGCGGCGGGGCATTACCCATTGAGGGAGGTCATCGCGGATCATCTGCGGGTGAACAGGGGTGTGCAATGTGATGCGGATCGCATCCTGATCGTCAGTGGTACACAGCAGGCGCTTGTCTTATGTGCGCAGCTTTTGCTGGCGCCGGGCGATCGGTATTGGATGGACGATCCCGGGTATGTAAATGCACGGGCTGTGTTTACCTTGTTTGGGGGTGAGCCCTGCCCTGTACCTGTGACCAGTGAGGGGATGGATATCGACTTTGCCATCCGGCATTATCCGGATGCCAGGCTGGCCTTTATAACGCCATCCCATCAGAACCCTGTGGGCGGCACGCTGCCGTTGGCGCAGCGTCTCCGGCTGCTGGCCTGGGCCAGGGACCACCGGCTTTGGCTGATAGAAGACGATTATGACAGCGAGCTACGTTACCGGGGCAAGCCCATTCCGTCCCTGCAAGGGTTGGATACGCACGGGAATGTCATTTATATCGGCACCTTCAGCAAGGTCCTTTTCCCTGCCCTTCGTGTGGCGTATATGGTGTTGCCCGACCAGGAAATTTTTCAGGCTTTCAAATCATTAAAGGCGTTGAATGACAGGCAGACCGCGTTGACGGATCAGTTGATACTGACGGACTTTATAAAGGAGGGTTATTTTCACCGGCATTTGCGCAAAATGCGTGGTATTTATAACAGCCGTCTGCAGTGTCTGTTGAACGAACTGGATACTCATCTTTCCGACTTTCTTTCTTTTACGGACCCTTCCGCCGGGATGCATCTGGCGGCTCACTTCCGGCAGCCAGTGGACGAGGCCCGGCTATTACAGTTGGCGGCGGACAAGGGTCTGGTGCTGCCCAGCTTACGGGAATATACTTTTGGCAGCTATGATCGTCCCGGCGTCCTGCTGGGTTATGCCGGTTTCCCCGAAGAAAAGATCCGGAAGGCGGTACGGGCCCTGGCCGTTTGTTTCCGGCAAATTAGTTGATTTTGTCAACTAATTTATCTATCTTGCTGTCATGAAACGGACAATCATTGAAGAGATACGGGCTTTTAACCGATGGTACACGGGTGTCATTGGTTTGCTGGATGAAGTCCTGCTGGAGAGTTCCTTTAGTCTTCCGGAGGCGAGGATATTGTATGAGCTGTATCACCGGGAGGGTATTCAGGCGGGGGAGATCACGGCGTTGCTGGGTATCGACAAGGGGTATCTCAGCAGGATATTGGTTGGGTTTGCGAAGCAGCTGCTGATCGTCCGGAAGCGTTCGGCTGAGGATGGCCGTGTACAGCACATCTTTCTTACGGCAAAGGGCCGTGCGGCGTTCGAGGAGTTGAATCAGGCTTCCATTGCACAGGTGGAAGGGATGCTGGCTCCTTTGCCTGCGGGGGAAAGGGAAAAATTAGTACATCACATGAATGAAATAAAAAGGATAATCGTTAATTATGGAAAAGAGTGATATTACAATACGGACGGAGCTGCGTCCCGGGGATATCGGATATATTGTACACATGCATGGCCGATTGTATGGAGAAGAATCCGCGTTTGGGATCCCATTCGAAGCCTATGTGGCAAAGGGATTATGCGAGTTTTACGGCCAGTATGACCCTGCAAGGGATAGGGTCTGGATCTGCGAGCACCGGGGTCGGATCGTAGGTTTTTTATTATTGATGCACCGTGAGGAGGATGCGGCCCAGCTGCGTTATTTTATCCTGGAGCCGGAATACAGGGGGATGGGGTTGGGGCGGCGGCTCATGGACCTCTATATGGAGCATCTGCGGAAGGCAGGCTATCGCAGCAGTTATCTCTGGACTACCCATGAGCAGCAGACAGCGGTTGTCTTATATAAGCGATATGGATTTGTGCAGACGGAGGAAAAGGCTTCGGAGGCGTTTGGAAAACCGCTTTACGAGTTAAAATTCGAGTTACATGATACAACGTCATTGGAGAGGGTTGGCTAAGCGGGGAGAGGCTAATAATTATATCCGTCATCTGGAGACGGAAACGTTCCCGCTTATATCAGCCATCTCGGGGTTTGTCAAGGCTTCGATCTTACGTCGCAGCACCGGGGATGGGGTGGAGTTCCTTATCGTCACCATTTGGGAATCTATGGATGCTATCAGGAAGTTTGCGGGGGATGATCCGGAGAAGGCTGTCGTGCCGGGTGTTGTAAAGAGCATGATGCTTACTTACGAGCAACGGGTGAAGCATTATGAAGTGGTGTCTGAGCGGGACCATTATTGATCATTCCGCCCCATTTTTCCAGTATAGAAATTAACTGGTCCAGGTTGACGGGCTTGGAGAGGTAGTCATTCATTCCTACTGCCAGGCATTCTTCCCTGTCGCCCACCATCGCATTGGCCGTCATTGCTATGATGACCGGCTGTGGTCCGTGGTTGTTGCGAATCACGCGTGTAGCTTCCAGTCCATCCATTTCGGGCATTTGGATGTCCATGAGGATCAGGTCGATCTTTTTTTCCCGCAGTTTTTCCAGCACTCCTTTTCCATTTTCAACGAATTCAGGGTTATAGCCCATTTTGGTAAGTATGACCAGGGCCAGCTGCTGGTTAATCGGATTGTCTTCTGCAACGAGAATCTGCAGGGGGTATTTTTCCGCCAGGTGGGCGGGCAGGGGGGCAGTGGCCATAATCTCCTCCGTCGCCGGCTGGTGTGTACCGGGACGGCAGAAGATGCTCCAGCTGAACACCGAGCCTTTGCCCGGTGTGCTTTTTACGTGTATACGGCCGCCCATCAGCTGGATCAGTTTATCACAGATGACCAGGCCCAGACCTGTGCCGCCGTATTTGCGGGTGATGGAAGAGTCCACCTGTGAGAATGCTTTGAATAAGTGATCCAGTTTGCTGTGTGGGATACCGATGCCCGTGTCAATGACCTCAAACCCTATCTCCAATTCCGCGGGTCCGGGAGGGCGGGTAAGAAAGGCGCGGACACGCACTTCTCCCTGGTGGGTAAATTTGATGGCATTGCCTACGAGGTTGATCAACACCTGACGCAGGCGGCCGCCATCCACCACGATAGAGGGGGGAATAGCCTTGTCGATGTCACATTCCAGCCGGAGGCCTGCTTGTGCCGCCTTGATACTAAAAATGTCCAGTACATCCTTTATACAGGCGTGGAGACTTATTTCCTTTTCATCCAGCTCCATCTTTCCCGACTCGATCTTGGAGAAATCCAATATATCATTGATAACCGTGAGGAGCGTTTCGCCGCAGCTTTGTATCGTCTCGGCATAACTTCGCTGTTCGGCGTCCAGGGGTGTCTGTGCCAGCAGAGAGGCCATTCCTATCATGCCATTCATAGGTGTTCGGATCTCATGGCTCATGTTGGCCAGGAAGATACTCTTGGCCTTATTGGCTTCTTCGGCGTCCTGTCTGGCCTTTACCTCATTGAGACGGGCTTTGCGCTCGTCTTCCATAGCCTTTCCCAACTGCTCCGTACGCTCGTATACCAGGCTTTCCAACGTCTTTTGCCGGGCTTTGATGTCTTTTATGCGTAGCAGGTAGAGGGTGAGGATGACGCCCGTCAGCAGCAGCGCGATCGTTGTCCTGAACCACCAGGTCATCCAGAAAGGAGGCGTGATCGTCAGCCGGATAGTAGCCATGCGTGGCGACCATTTGCCTTCATAGTCAAGTCCCTTCACCATGAAAGTATATTTCCCGGGATCGAGATTGGTATAAGTGGCCGTACGTTTTGCCCCTACATAGTTCCAGGTCTTGTCAAAGCCTTCCAGCATATAGGTATATTGTCTTCTTTCCTTCGAGTTGAAATTGATGGAGGCAAATTCGAAAGTGATCACAGAGCTGGCATAGGGTAGTGTTATCTCTGTGGTTTCTGTGATGGTTTTTTTCAGGGGTGAGGGATCGGTGCTGTCTTTGGCGATGGGGACATCCTTATTGAAGATCTTAAAGCCTGTGATCAGCAGGGGTGGTTCCGAGGTCTGCTCTTTGATACTATCCGGGAAGAACTGGTTGAAGCCGTTGACACCGCCGAAGTAGAGGGCCCCGCTGCTGCTCCTGCAATAGGCATGTTCTTTGAACTCGTAGCTCTGCAGTCCGTCGGCGGTGCCAAAGCTTTTTATCTTTTGGGTAGCCGTATTGAAAAGACATACTCCTTTATTGGTACTGATCCATAACTGGTCTTTATTGCCCGGCAGGATGCCATAGATAACATTATTGGGGAGGCCGTCCACGGTGGTGTATACGTGGAACTCTTGGGTCTGTCTGTCAAAATAGTTCAGGCCATTCATCGTACCGATCCATAGATCGCCTATCTCATCCTCGTATATTTCGAACACCCGGTTGTCGCTGATGCTATTGCGGCCATCCTGGTGTATGTAACGGTTGAACCGATGGGTCTTTTTATCGAAATAATTGAGCCCGCCTCCGTCCGTACCAAGCCAGAGGCCGCCTTGTCTGTCCTCGAAGATGGAATGGATCTTACGGCTATTGACATATTCCGGATCCTTATCGTCATAGGAATAATGGCTGAAGGCACCCGTTTCCGGGTGATAGAGATCCAGGCCGTTGCCATAGGTGCCGACCCATATATTGCCCTCATGGTCTTCGTGGATGGCGTAGGCGTTATTGTTGCTGAGGGAGGCGGGGTTATTGGGATCATGACGGAAGTGGCGATAAGTATTCTCTTTTGGTCTGAACACCGTGATGCCGTCCGCCCAGGTGCCGACCCAGACATTGCCTTTTTTATCTTCCAGGGCGCAAAGTACATAGTCGCCGCAGATGCTGCGGGGATTACCTTCCTGGTGACGATAGTGATGGAATGAGCCCGTGACAGGGTCAAAGCGATTGAGTCCGCCGCCATCGGTGCCGATCCAAAGTTTTTTATCCGAGCTTTCGGTGATACTAAGCACATTGTTGTTGCTGAGGGTATTGTTGTCGAGCGTATGCCGGAAGTGTATAAAATGGTTGGAGTATCTTTTATAGATATTCATGCCGCCGGCAAAAGTGCCCACCCACATATTGCCTACATTGTCCTTATAGGCTGTGTGAACGGAGTTATTGCTGAGGCTGGTGGGGTCGATGGGGTCGTGCTGATAATGCTGAAAGGTGTTGGTATTGGGGTCATAGATATTGATACCAGCATTTTCCAACCCTATCCACAGGTGATGCCGGGGATCTTCCCCCATGCCGTAGACAACATTGCCGGAGAGTCCTTTTTTATCGCCTGCAATATGTTTGAAATGATGGAAGGTGTCGCCGGGACCCGGGTTATCCATTCTATCCAGTCCTCCGCCGTCCGTACCGACCCAAAGGCGGTGGCGGCTGTCTTCATAGAGACTGAGCACTTTGTTGTTGCAAAGAGAGAGGGGGGCGTTCTCTTTATGAGAGAAGTGGATAAAGGCGCCTGTTCTTTTATCTAGCAGGTCCAGACCATTGCCGTATGTGCCCAGCCAGAGGTTCTTTTTGCTGTCGATAAAAACGTCGCGGACGTAGTCGCAACTGAGACTCGTGGTATCGCCGTCACGATGGGTGTATTGATAGCATCGGAGGCTGTCGGGCAGGAAGTAGAAGACGCCCTGGTCTTCGGTGCCGACCCAGAGATTGCCTTTGTCGTCCTCTGCAAGGCTGGTGATGACGTCACTGGGGATGGAGGAGGCGCCTGTGTCCTTTCTATACGTGGTGAATTGGTCTGTGGCGAGGTCATAGCGGTTGAGTCCTCCTCCCCGTGTGGCGACCCAGATATAGCCACGGTGATCTTCTATAATATCGGAGACAAAGTTGTTGCTGATGCTGTTTTTGTTCCCTGGGTCATTGCGATAGATGATGATCTGATAGCCGTCGTATTTGTTGAGGCCGTCGCGGGTGCCGAACCATATGAAACCGCGGCTGTCCTGGAGGACGTTGAGGACATTGTTTTGGGAGAGGCCGTCGTCTATTTCCAGGTGTTCGAATTTAAGACCCGGTTGTTGTGCGGTAGTAAGATGGCATGCGGCTATTACCAACAGGGACGCCAGAAAGGCAGGTTTGACGGAATGGGTCGGCATGCAATTAGGTTTCAGGGATCAGTCCGAGGAATGGGCTATATTTTTTTGAAGGTCCTTTTCCCGGACATAAGGGGTAAACGAGACAGGCTGGAAGGTATTTTACCTGATGAGGGGTTTCTAAAGGTGCTAGGTGTTTACGCTTAGTTTAAACAGGCGATCAGGGCTATACGGCGTCGGGAGAGACTAAAGTAGCGTTGTCTGTATTGGGTGTGCCGTGAGTTTTTCCCATATTGAGTTAATATCTTCCTGGGTTTTTAGTTCTCCATTTTCATCGATGTGCTGTATGGGTATGTTTGCTTCGCTTAAAGTCCGGCCGATGAGTTTGCTTCTGTGGCATAGCTCGGGTTTGCGTTCGCTGCACAGCAGGGCTACTCTTAACTCCTGTTGATGGGCGGATCTCAATCTTTCGATGCCTTTTTTAAAAAAATCCTGTTGCCGGACGAGGTTGTAGTCCACGCGGCCGGTGGTGTCGTGACAGGAGGGGTCTTGCGGACGGCCTCCCAGTGCGTCGCCAAGATAGATGTATTTGATATTTTGCCGGTGGAGGCTACGATAAAGGGAGTCGCGGTTATATTGGGGGTTAAATTTTGAATAGGGTTGCGTGCGGACATCGGCGAGATAGTCGATGCCGTATTTCTTTAGCAGGTCCAGCAGTTCGTTGATGGGACGGGTACCGTGACCAATGGTGAAGAGGGGCATTTTTTTATCACAATATACTAAAAAAGTTAGTATATTGCTTTTGGAAAATTAAAATGGTTTAACATAATGGCAACAGCTATGGTGAGCTGTAATTATTGGATAACATTTGCATTAAAAGATAGTAATTTTACTTTATGGAGTTCGAACAGGAAACGGCCAAGATCCTAGCGCCTTGCTTATATGTCCTTAATAAAACAGGAAAAATAAGCAAGCATCACCTGAGCAAGATCCTGTATTTTGCTGATAAATCCCATATTGCAAAATATGGCAGAACGCTTACTGGCCAGAAGTACATTGCAATGAAGGATGGCCCTGTTCCTTCTCAGCTCTATGATTTTATCAAATTCGTAGAGGGGATCTCGGATGGTTTTTTTCAGACTGCGCATGTCCAATATGTACCCAATCTTATTGGTTTTTCCCCGAGATATTATGTTTTTGCAAAGGTCCCTGCTGAAATGAAGTTTCTTTCTGTGAGTGCTGTCAAAGCGTTGGACGAATCTATCATAGCTAATAAAGATGCTTCTTTTGGAGCCCGGAGGGACAATTCGCATGATAGTGCCTGGCAGGAAGCTTGGGAAAGACCTGGTAAAAACAAAGAGCTTTCTATTATAGAAATTGCAAAATCTGCCGGGGCAAATGCTGCAATGATTGATTATATAAAAGCAACTATGCAATAAATGGTCTCCATTGAAGAACTAAGAATAGGGACCGTTATCGATATTCGAGACCCTTATTCCTTTCACGAAAAGCATAAATACAGTATTATAATTGGAATGTCTGATGACAAATTCTATATAGGCACCGTATTTATAAATTCAATGGTTAATACCCATGCTATCAATTCTCCTGAATTAGTCGCTTTGCAATATGAGATCTCCCCTTCCAAATATAAGTTCCTTCGCTCTATATCTTATGTGGATTGCTCGGATCTAAAAGACAGGATACAAAGTTCTTTTTTGCAGGAAATAAATACATCAGGAAGGATCTTAGGTAATATTGCCAAGGAGGACCTTTCAGCCATTATCCAGCTGGTGTTAAATGCCGAAACTATACCCTCCTATTATAAAAACCTTTGCAATGTCGTCCATCCAGTATAACAGAGTCATCTTCTTTATCAATAAAGAAACCCATATCCTGGACCTGGCCGGTGCGGTGCAGACCTTTTATGAGAGCGGGGATTACGGAAAGCCCTACGAGATCATCTATGTATCGGACAATGTGACGCAGGCTACTTCCGCGCATCTGCGGATGACGGGGCTGAAGAAATATACTGCTGTAAAGGTAACCTCATCGGATATTGTGGTCATTCCCGGCTACGATCTGCGGAGACTACCCCCTATGGACGATCACCAGCTTTTTGAATGGTTGAGAAAGGCGGACAAGGCCGGGGCGATCATCTGCAGCATTTGTACCGGCGCCTTTACCCTGGCTGCCGCGGGATTGCTGGAAGGCAAGGAATGCACCACGCACTGGAAATATACGGAGCGACTACAGAAAGACTATCCGGCGCTGAAGGTGTTGAACAACCGGCTGTTTGTAAAGAGCGGTAATATCTACACCAGCGCAGGTGTAACTACGGGGTTGGATATGGCCCTTTCGCTGCTGGAGGAAAAGCATGGACCGGAATTCGCGTATAAGGTAGCAAGAGAGATGGTGGTGTATATCCGTCGTGACGGAAGCGAGACACAGGATAGCATTTATCTGCAGTACCGTAGCCATGTCAACGATGACATCCATGTAGTGCAGGACTGGATGATACGCCATTTGCCGGAGAAGATACGGGTTGAGCAGCTGGCGGCATTGGTGTACACCAGCCCACGGAACCTTACCCGTCAATTCAAGCAAAGCACAGGCATCACTATCGGAAAATATCTGGAGAAGCTACGGGTGGAAAAAGCCGTACACCTGTTGAACAATAACCATAAGATGGATACCGTCACCCGGCAATGCGGTCTGCAAAGCACCAACCAACTGCGGCACATCATCAAAAAACATACAGGCAGCCTGCCTTCCGCATTCAGTGTCCGGAAAATGCTGTCCTGATACTGCGCAGGGATGTCCTACTTCTCCAAAATGACGCACGCTATCTTTGGTGCATGAGAAAGAAAATCACCTTTTGTATTGTCTTTATACTACTGTGCGTCTCGTTGGTCAAAGCCCAGGGTGCGGCTGTCAAGGACAGCATGGCTTATTTCTGCGGTTTCTGCGACGCCAGTTGCGATACCATTGTGTTTCACCAGCCGGGAACCTGTCTTTATTGCGGGATGAAGTTGATCAGGCAATCGCTTGCGCAGAGGAATTCTTTAATTAAAAATTATAATAACAAGATGACCATCTGTTTCTATCTCCAGGACGGCGTGGAGGTACTGGATTTCGCCGGTCCCATGGAAGTATTCGCCTACGCGGGGTTTGAGGTCTTTACCGTCTCCAGGAAGAAAGAACCTATCATTAGTCAGGGTATCCTGAAGGTCTTGCCTGATTACAGCATTGAGGACGCCCCGCCGGCTGATATCCTTGCCTTTTTTGGAGGGAATACCGGTAACCCCTCAAAGGATAGCGCTGTCCTGAACTGGATAAGAGGGCGTCAGCATTCTACTGCTTATTTCTTTTCTGTGTGTACAGGCGCTTTTTTCCTTGGAAGAGCGGGTCTGTTGGATAATCTTACCGCGACCACTTTCCATTCCAGCATTGAATCCTTGCAGAAGGCCCTGCCGTCGACCAAGGTGCTGTCAAACGTACGGTTTGTAGACAATGGAAAGGTGATCACTACGGCCGGCATCTCTGCTGGTATCGACGGGGCCCTTCATCTCGTTGCAAAGCTCAAAGGGGAGGAAATGGCCAGGGAAGTGGCGACGTACATGGAATATGACAAGTGGGTCCCGCAGCAAGGGTTGGTAGTAAAGGGACAATAGGGCGGAAAACACTGTCTGATTGGCTATAAAAGGTAAAATTGGCACCCTTTCAGGGTGCTTTTTTGTTGATATTGTTATAGATATGTTATAACCCATCTGCAGAATCAACCTTGTCCATTTTTTGACGTCTATTAAATAAGGAGAACTAGATTATGAAAACGAAAATAATAGATCATTTTAAACAACTGAACGGCCGGGTTGGCCGGTGGTTGTTGGTCGTGTTGCTTACAGCCGGCGTTTCCCTGGGCGCTTCCGCTCAACGGAGCGTGAATTTTCATGGCGGTGGTGGTTTCCACGGTGGCGGCGGTAGGACAGTTGTTGTCGTACCCCGTACATATGTCGGATTTGGCCTTGGATTTGGTTATGGCTATCCCTGGTGGGGGTACCCTTACGGGGCTTATGGCCCCTGGGGTTATCCTCCTTACTACTATGGGTATGGGGCGATGCCTTCCAAACTGGCCCTGCAGATACAGGACATTAAGAGTGACTATAGTGCCCAGATCAAGGACGTACGTCATGACAAGTCGATCCCTCGCAAGGAAAGAAGGGAAAAGATCAGTCAGCTGAAAAAGGACCGGGATGCAGCCGTTATCCAGGCAAGACAGGATTATTTCTATAAGAACTATCGCAGGAACAATAATAATGCTCCTCAGCCTTACAGGGGGAATGATCAGCAGCAAAAGGAACAAAAGCCGGCGACGGGAAGTGGAGAGCAGCCGGAATATCAAAATAGTCAATCCTCTACAGAGGGGACTACTACACAAGGGTAACACAGATACAGATACACCCGTTGATAAGATTCAGTATCTTAAGCGGAGAGCGGCCTTTTCCGGGCTGCTCTTTTTATTTTACGGTGTTTAAAGCATACATAATAATATTGACCCCAAATTTTGTATTGTCTTCCGCCAGGAAGCGTTTGTTACGAAAATCATAGTCCCATTCACAGCCATAGTCCTTGTTGCTATACAGCACGCCGATGCGTCCGTTGACAGTGATGGCTTTCAGATAATCGTGGACCAGGTCGTCCCCCCAGCCATTGAGCTCAAAGGCGGTGTTGGGCGGACCTTTTTCGAATTTGAAGAATGAATGATAGATCTGATGGTTATTGGGTATTTTTTGCAAGGCAGTTGGGCCAAACAGCGTGCGCATCTGTGCTTCAAAACTTCGGGCAAAGAGCCCGTCTATATCATGATTGCAGTCATCGGCAAAGACAAATCCGCCATTTTGCACGTACTGATGAAAGTGGGCGCTTTCCTGTGTGTTGAACTGTACCAGCTTATGTCCGCTGATATAACAGAAGGGATACTGGAAGATGTCGGTGCTTTCCAGGTCGACGACCTTTTCCTGCAGATTGACGGGCAGCGTAGTATATTCTATCAGTGAATTCAGCAGGTTGGACGGCATGCGCTGATCGGTGTCCCAATCCCCTGACCTGTATCTCAACCGTGCAAATGTGAATCGGTTCACCGGTGGTGTAATTTTTTTAAAGTTGATGATTTTATCTTTAATTTCCTGTGATTTTTTAATTTTTAAATACTAAAGGTTTGGAAATTGCTGAAAGCACTGTACAGTCATTATTGGAAAAACTCTCGCAATTAAAAAAGGAGATACAGAAGGTCATCGTCGGTCAGGATGCCATTGTGGAAGAGATATTGGTCACGTTGCTGGCGGGAGGGCATTGTCTCCTGGAGGGGGTGCCCGGGTTGGCGAAGACCCTGATGGTACGGACGCTTGCGCAGTCGCTGGACCTTTCTTTCCGCCGGATACAATTCACGCCGGACCTTATGCCTACCGATATTCTCGGTACTGAGATACTCGAAGAGGACCATGCAACGGGCCGCCGGTTTTTCAAATTCAACAAAGGACCATTGTTTGCCAATATTGTTCTTGCCGATGAGATCAACCGTACTCCACCCAAGACGCAGTCGGCGTTGCTGGAGGCGATGCAGGAGTTCGAGATCACGTATGGGGGAGCCACCTATAAGCTGGATCGTCCTTTTTTTATCCTGGCCACGCAAAACCCCATCGAACAGGCGGGGACCTACCCCTTGCCTGAGGCGCAGCTGGACCGATTTTTATTATATATCAAAATAGGCTATCCCACCGCGGAAGAAGAGGCTATAATCCTTAGTCATACTACAGGCACCCGTCGTCCTACCGTCCATCCCGTCGTGGATGGACCTGAGATACAGCAATTGCAAAAGCTGGTGAGAGAGGTCAGCATCAGTGAGGATATGGTAAAATATGTGGCGGAGATCATAAGGGCGACGCGGCCGGAAACCACACCACTGTCGTATGTAAAGGAGTGGGTACGTTGGGGCGCCGGACCTCGCGCGGGTCAGGCCCTGATCCTGACGGCCAAGGCAAGGGCTTTATTCAAACAGCGTTATGCCGTCATTCCGGAGGATATCCATGCCATGGCTTACCCGGTGCTACGGCATAGGATATTGATGAATTTTAAAGCAGAGGCGGAGGATATAACATCCGACCAGGTGACGGCGGTTCTTTTAAAAGAGATACAAAGACCGGCTACGCCTTTAGCCTGAGGTTAGCAGACATCACATGAGCGAATTACAGGATCACCATATTCTGATGGCCATCAAGGATCTTTCGCTGGCGGCACGCCGGACGATCGATGGTTTTATGACCGGCATCAATAAAAGTAAGGTCAAAGGCCCCGGACTGGAGTTTAGCGCGTACAGGAGCTATCAGCCGGGGGACGACCTGCGCTGGCTGGACTGGAAGCGATATGCCAGGAGCGACCGTTACTACATCCGCGAGTCGGAGATAGAGACGAGTATTTCCATCCGTCTGCTGGTGGACGCCAGCAATTCCATGGCCCATCGGGACGGCGCTTTTACAAAACTCGACTATGCCCGTCTGCTGGCCGCCAGCCTGGGCTGGCTGGCCCATATGCAAGGGGATGCCTTTGGTCTTTATATATTCCAGGAGGGGGACGTTTTCTCCCTGTCCAGCCGGAAAGATCCACAGCATCTGGCCCGATACTTTCACCAACTGGAGAACATCCGTCCCGGAGGGCGTATGGGAGATCCCACCCAATATAAACACATTTTTACAAGCCATCAGAAAAGGGAGCTGCTGGTATTTATTACGGATATGTATGAGCGGGAGGGCGAGATCACCCGTCTGCTGGAGATATTGGCCTCCTTACGTCACGAGATCATCGTCTTCCATTTAATGGGGAAGAACGAGCTGGAGATGGATTATAAAGGATATCAACATGTACAGGACCTGGAGACGGGGGAGATGATGCCTTTTAATGACATTCTATCTCCGGACGGTTATAAGGACCGGTTGAACAGGTGGCTGGACGCAGTACGGATGCAGTTGTTGGATAAGCAGATAACCTATCAACTGATAAGGATGGATCAACCTCCCGGGGATGCCCTGCGAGGATTCTTAAAACAGCGACAAAAGATCACCGGATAAATTTGCTGCACCTGTTACAACCCATATGGTTATTTGCTATTGCCGGGATCATCGTCCCGGTGGGGATACACTTTTGGAACAACAAACAGGGAAAGGTATTGGCCATTGGAAGCATTGCGCTTTTGGAGAAAACCTCTTTGAAAAAGGCCCGCAGCCGTCGTATATCCGAATGGCTGCTACTGCTGTTGCGTTGTCTTTTGCTTATGCTGCTGGCCTTTTTGCTGGCAGGCCCTTACTGGAAAAAGGATCCGGGTGCGGGAAAAAAAGGCTGGGTGCTGGTGGGGGTAGAACCGTCCGGCGGGGAGGGGCGGACGATGATGGATTCGTTGATAAAGGAAGGATATGTGCGTCGTGATCTGAAAGACAGCTCCTGGTGGGAGGCTTTTGCCAGTCTCGACCGGCAGGCGCCAAAGGGTATCCCCTTTTATGTTTTTACGGATGGCCGGCTCCGTCATTTTGCGGGGTCACGGCCTGTGACGGAGAGGTCTGTATATTGGTATGTCGATACTGCTAAGGATAGTATTACCCGATGGGTGGATAAGCGCTGGTCAGTGGGAGGGGACAGTATGCGGGTAGCCACCGGCGCCAGCGGACCAACGGGGAGTACATATGGTTACCAGGATATGTTGAGAGGTGTTGGGGACAGTGTGGATACTATGACGCTGCGTGTCGTTGTATATGCGGATAGTATCGATGGACAGTGGGTCGTCGCTGCCATAAGAGCTGTACAGCAATTAACCCGCAGGAATATATCGGTCACGAATAAAAAGGTGCAAAATGCCTACGCGGGAATGTCTGCGTCCGACTGGGTCTTCTGGTTGTCTTCGGCGCCACTGCCGGACGTGAAGGCTGCCAATGTATTGTTATATGAACCGGGGAAAGTAATACCGGTGGATACATGGGTAAGGGGCATGGGGGTACAAGTGGAGAAAGTGACGGAGCGGTCCGTGCGGAGCGATAAGCTGCAGCCTGTATGGGTGGACAGTTATGGAGATCTTCTCCTGGGGATGGAGGATACGGCCGGCAGCAGACGATACCATTTTTTTAGTCATTTCAATCCTGCCTGGAATGGCATGGTGTGGAGCGGAGACTTCCCTTTTTATCTGCAGACGTTATTGTTTGCGGGAGAGGGGAGTGATCATGACAGAAGGGTGATCGATCCGGTACAGGTGTTGCCGGCAAAGGGGGGTGTTGTAAGGGAGACAAGGACTGACGAGGCATCTATCGACCTGGCGCCTGCCGGATGGCTCCTGGTATGGCTGCTGCTGTTGTGCGAGCGGCTGATGGCCTTTAAAAGACCAAAAGACGGAATAAATGTTTGAAGGGAAAGACATATTACTGTCGGTGCAACGGAGATGGTCCGTTCAGGGGCTTATTTTTTGTGGTTTGCTGGCAATTGCCGTGAGTCTGTTGCTGACGATGGCCCTTCACCGGTGGGGATACGGTTCACTGTGGTATGGAATAGCCTTATTTGCCGTGATCTGTTGTGTAGCCTTGTTCGTTTTTCCTTCCTGGAGGGTGACTGTTGCTGATGCAGCCAGGATACTCGATAAGTATGTGCCTGAACTGGAAGAAAGCTGCGGATTATTGCTAAAACCCGTGGAAGAATTAGGCCCGTTGGAAAAGCTGCAAGCTGTACGCGTCGGGAAACGATTGGGCCAGGCAAGGTTGCCGCATCCTTTGCGAAAGAGGTTGATCATTGCTTTGTGTCTGGCAGTAGCGGTTGTTTTTGTGCGCGCTGCTTTTTTGTATGATAGGACTGTTGTTGAGGGGGAGGGTAAAAGAGATCTGTCGTTTGCGGGAGTAAAATCTGTTGTCGCGGGTATCCGGGAGGTGGATGTCCGTGTCACGCCGCCTGCCTACACGGGGAGGCCGGTGAGGACACAGAAAGACCTCAATCTGCAGGTGGAAGAAGGAGCGCTTGTAAACTGGGAGATACAAACCAATGTGCGGGCGGGTTTGGTAGCGATCATATTTAATGACAGCAGTCAAGTGAAACTGAAGGCTGTCGGCAGAGATGGTATGATGTGGAAGTTATCGCGTGTGGGGAGCGAGTCGGGTTTTTACCAATTAAAGGTGGATCAGACGCTTTCGGAACTATATAAGTTGGAAGTGATCAAGGATGAGGCGCCCCGTATTTCCATCAGGACACCCAAAGCGTATACCACTGTGGACATTGGAGAATCCAGAAAACTGTCGCTCATAGTGAAGGTACAGGACGATTATGGCGTCAGTGATGCCACTGTTGTCGCTACGGTCGCCACCGGCAGCGGGGAGGCTGTCAAATTCAAAGAGCAGGTGCTGTCTTTTGGAAGGGCTTTCACCACAGGACAGACTTCTTATGATCTGCGGCAAACCCTGGACCTGGACGCACTTGGTCTTCATCCGGGGGATGAGCTGTATTACTATTGCCGGGCAAGGGATAACCATGGCCAGGAGTCCCGGAGCGATATGTATATCATCTCTCTGCCTGATACGGCGAAACTGATGAGTCTGGAAGGGCTCACGACAGGGTTTGATGTCAAACCCGAGCTTTTTAGAAGCCAGCGTCAGATAATTATCGAGACGGAACAACTATTGCGTGAAAAGGATACGATATCCGCGCAAACCTTTAACAATAAAAGTAATGACCTGGGAATAGATCAAAAACTGCTGCGTCTTCGTTATGGCAAATTTCTGGGTGAAGAGGCGGAGGAGGGGGGGATGGATGAAAGCTTTTCCTCGGCAGGCGCCGGACCAGGGGATTTTGGCAATGCGGCGAAAGTGCGGGACGCGTTTACGGACAAACATGATAATGCGGAAGACGCCACCTTTTTTGAGCCGGCGATCAAACAGCAGTTGAAAGCTACTTTGACGGAGATGTGGAATGCAGAGCTGCGGCTGAGAACTTTTAAGCCCCGGGAGGCATTACCCTACGAGTATAAGGCTTTACGGTTGTTAAAGGACCTGCAGCAAAAGTCCCGGGCTTATGTAGCAAAGACGGGTGTGCATGTCACACCGCTGGACCCGAACAAACGTCTTACGGGCAAGCTGGATGAGATACTGGCGCCCCGGTCGGGTGGGGTGTATGATAAGGAGATCTCTGATGAAGATAAGCTGCGAATGGCGTTGAGTGTGCTGGATCAGGGAGGGGGTGCGTTCAATAAGGCGGAGCTGGGAGTGTTACATGCTGTGAGCGGTGTGCTCGGCAAGCAGGCGATGGCTCATCCGGGGGAATATCTGGCGGGGTTCCAGGCGATGAAAAGGGTGTTGGGAACTGGTGAGCGGAGGGTGAAAGCGCAATTGACCGACTGCCGACTGGCGCAGCAAGCCATGCGAAAATTGGTGTCTGAACCGACGGCAAACCCATCCTTGCAAAGAGGCGCGCCCGATGCAGGGTTGTCACAACTTTATTTCAATAATGTAAACAAACCATGACAGCCTGGAGCTATATCGTCGTCTTTCTTTCCCTTGCATTGTTGGCGCTGCTGCTGACGTGTGAGTGGAAGAGAGTGAACAGGGCGCGGTTGTCATGGCGTCTGTCTGCTACGGTGATGCTTGTCGTGGCGCTGGCTGCCATTGCGCTGCCTGTAACGTATAAGCGTGGTTTTACAATTGGAGGCAAAGAAGGTGTTTTGCTGACGGAGGGATATGATCAGGATAGTGTCCGGCTGTTCATGCAGGCGAAGAAGACGCCAGTGTGGATGTCGGCGGCGGATGTGAAGGAGCCGGGTTTGTCAGTCCTGCATATTTTTGGGGATGGTTTGACCAGGGAGCAATGTGCGACCCTGCCTTCCGTGCCGTTGATATTTCATCCTTCAGTAATGCGGGCGGGTGTCGTGTCCATATACTGGCAACAAGCCTTATGGCCGGGTGAGATCTGCAGGATACAGGGACGTTTTTATGATCCCGGGGGAAGGCCGGTGAAATTGTTGCTAACCGGTATGCATACAGTACTGGATTCCACCGAAATAAAATCGCAGGGAGAGAGCAGGTTTGAATTGAGGACAGTTCCTGTCCAGGCCGGTCGCGCTGTTTACCGACTTATCGCGTTGAATGGCGCCGACACCCTGGAACAGGAGCCTATACCCGTGGAAGTTCTACAGGGGAAAGTACTGAAGGTCCTGATACTGGCTGCTTCGCCTGACTTCGAGAACCGCTTTATCGCCGGCTGGCTTGCCGACAACGGGCATGGTGTCGAGGTCCGTACAACCATCAGCAAGGGGAAATATGATCGCGCTGATCTGAATATGGCTGTCGGGGCTGTAGATCATCTTTCTCCCGGATTGCTGGACAAATTCGATGTGGTCATGGCGGATGCTGCGGTGCTAAAGACGGACGATGCTTTGTTACGAGGACAGGTAGCTGAAAAAGGATTGGGTTTGATTATCAGAGATAGTATATTGAGGTTCAGACCGGGTGAACGGGGGTTGATAAGGGACAGTCTGGGCAGGATCCAGGTAAGTGAAAGCATGTATGGTGCGGGGAAGATTATCTTTACTAATCTACAGACTACTTATACACGGCTATTGGCCGGGGATAAAAAAGGATATGCGGCTCTTTGGACTTCTGTTTTGAAAGAGGCGGCGGGAAAAGACGCTGTTGCGGAACGCTGGCAACTGGCCCCTGACCTGCCTGTGGTGGATCAACCTGTAAAGGTCCTTCTCCGGTATGCCGGCAGCGGCCTGCCCCAGGGTTTTTTTGAGACAGAGGAAGAGTCAACGTCTGTCGTAACCTATCTGGCGCAGCGCCCTTTGCTGTCCTTTGTCTGGGAAGGTCTTTATTGGCCGAGAAGCGCCGGCTGGCAGTCTATACATACAACACAAGGCGACCGCACCTGGTGGTATACCTGGGCGGCGAATGATTGGCGAACCCTTCACCGTATGGAAAAGATGCGGGAGACGGAGCGATGGATAGCGGGTGCGAGGAATATAAAGGTTGAAAAGACGGGAGCAGCGGGCGAAGCGTCGCGAGCGCCGGTGGGGAAGGGGTGGTTCTATCTGCTGGTGATACTGTCCTGTCTATTTTTATGGGTAGAAAGGAAAATTTGACAGGATGAACGGACCAATAGTTATATAAAAGTTCTTTAGATTAGCCCTGCGATTTTTTTAGACTAACATCAAATGAGAAAACATTGAAACGGAAAGATTTCCTACAAATGGCAGGAATGGGCTTTGGCTCATTGGTAATGCCCAAACTCCCCTTCGGCGCAAGAATGATCGATGTCTCCGAGGCGCTCAACGCCGGAATAGACGTCGCTGTAAAGAAGCAATTAGCGGACATTGCTATGACCGCCGCACGAAGCAAGGGAGCCACTTATACGGACGTACGCATCGGCCGTTATCTTAACCAATTTATCGTCACCCGGGAAACCCGGATACAAAACATCGTCAACACCGAATCTTTTGGCGTGGGTATTCGTGTCATTGCCAACGGGAGCTGGGGTTTTGCCGCCGGCAATGACGTTACAAAGGATGGGATCGCCCGTATTGCGGAAAGGGCGGTAGCAGTGGCCAAGGCTAATGCAAAGATCATCTCAGAGCCTGTGCAACTGGCTCCTCAAAAAGGATATGGAGAGGTCAACTGGAAGACCCCCATCATAAAAAATGCTTTTGAGGTCCCTATCAAAGAGAAAGTAGACCTGCTGTTAAATGTAAACGGCATTGCCATGAAGGGCGGGGCCAACTTTATCAATTCTGCCATCCTCGCCGTCGACGAACAGAAGTATTTTGCTTCCACCGACGGCTCGTATATCGACCAGGACATCCATCGTATCTATCCTTTTTTTAATGTCACCAAAATAGATCAGGCCAGCGGTAAATTCCAGACCCGTCAGTCCCTCAGCTCGCCTGTCGGCATGGGCTATGAATATCTGACGCCTACGCCGGAAAGTAAGGTGCAGGGTATCGTCACACGCTACAAGGACCGTTATGACATGCTGGAAGATGTCAAGAATGCTGCAGCCGACGTCACCCAGAAGATCAGCGCCAAATCCGTGGAGCCCGGCAAATATGACCTGGTGCTGGACCCTTCGCATCTCTGGCTGACCATTCACGAGTCCGTGGCGCATCCCACCGAGCTGGATCGCGTGCTAGGGTATGAAGCCAATTTCGCAGGCACCAGTTTTCTGACCCTGGATAAATGGAAGTCCGGTAATTTTCAGTTTGGCAGCAAACTGGTGAATATCGTTGCCGACAAGCTGCAGTCCGGTAGTCTGGGCGCCGTCGGTTATGATGACGAAGGTGTAAAATGCAAACAGTGGGATCTGATCAAGGACGGCGTACTGGTGAACTACCAGGCTATCCGCGATCAGGCGCATATCATCGGCCTCAAGGAGTCCCAGGGATGCTGTTATTCTCAAAGCTGGAGCGACGTACAATTCCAACGTATGCCCAACGTGTCCCTCCGTCCCGGGAAGGACCCGCTCAGCGTGGATGATATCATCAAAAATGTGCAGAAAGGTATTTATATCATCGGCAACGGATCATTCTCCATCGATCAGCAACGATATAATTTCCAGTTTGGCGGACAGACCTTTTATGAAATAAAAGACGGCAAGATCGTCGGTATGTTGAAGGACGTCGCTTACCAGGCCAATACCCGGGAGTTCTGGAATTCCTGTACGGCCATTGCGGATCAACGAGATTACCGTCTTGGCGGCGCCTTTAATGACGGTAAGGGGCAACCTTCCCAGTCCAATGCCGTCAGCCATGGCAGTTCGACCGCCCGATTCAACGGTGTCAATGTCATCAACACTGCCAGAAAGATCTAATCAACCTTTAACTACACAAGTAATTTATCATATGGCAATTTTAAGTAAAGATGAAGCACAGCAGTTATTAAAGAAAGTGCTCAGCTATTCAAAAGCGGAGGAATGCGAGGTCTTTCTCACAGGGTCCGATGGCGGCAATATCCGTTATGCCCGCAACTCCGTGTCGACAGCCGGCGAGATCAGCCAGCAAACCCTTGCCGTCAGCTCCACCTTTGGTAAGAAGACGGGGGTGGCCACTATCGATGAGTTTGACGATACATCTCTGGAAAAAGTAGTACATAGAGCAGAAGAGCTCGCTCAACTGGCGCCGGAGAACCCGGAACATATGCCCTTGCTGGGCCCCCAGGATTTTCCCCAATCGATCACCTATGTGCCTGCCACAGCTGCTATTACGCCTGACTCCCGGGCAGAGGCGGTAGGAAAAAGCATACAGGCGACAAAGGATGCCAAACTGCAGGCGGCGGGGTACCTTGAGAATACGACTGCGTTTAGCGCTGTCATGAATTCCAAAGGACTTTTTGCCTACAATAAGAGTACGGATGTGGTTTTCTCCGTCACTACCCGTAATGAAGAGGGGACAGGGTCGGGTTATGCGGCGAGGGGCTATCACGATGTCAGCAAACTGGACACTTATACGGCTACAAAGATCGCTGCCACCAAGGCCAATGGGTCTATCGGCGCCAAGGCCATCGAGCCGGGTAAATACACGGTGATCCTGGAGCCTGTCGCCGTCGCTTATCTTTTGGAAAGTCTTTTTTTTGGACTCGATGCCCGCAATGCTGACGAAGGACGGAGCTTTATGAGCAAGGCCGGCGGCGGCAACCGTCTGGGCGAACAGCTGATGGATACAAAAGTGAATATCTACTCCGATCCTTTTAACCCCGAACTGCCTTCCTCTACCTGGAGCAGAGAGGGGCAGTTGTTGCAAAAGCGGAACTGGATCGAGAAAGGGGTGGTAAAGAACCTCAGTTATTCACGGTTTTGGGCAGACAAGAAAAAAGTGGAGGCGGTGCCTCCTCCCGCCAATGTCATCATGGACGGAGGAACGGCTTCGCTGGACGAGCTGATCAAGAGCACGGAAAAAGGCATATTGGTGTCACGTCTCTGGTATATCCGGATGGTGGACCCACAGACCTTGCTGTTGACGGGTCTTACCCGTGACGGTACTTTTTATATCGAGAATGGAGAAGTGAAATTCCCTATCAAGAACTTCCGGTTTAACGAAAGCCCTGTCATCATGTTGAATAACGTGGAGGCATTGGGTAAGCCGGAGAGGAGCATCAGTGTGGAATCCTACCGGAGCTATCTGGTGCCGCCCATCAAGGCGAGGGATTTTACGTTTACTTCGTTGTCGGATGCGGTGTAGATGCATCCGGATCATATATTTTTTAATAACCCCGCGTGCTGCGGGTTTTTTTTTGCACCGGCTATTGCATTTTCGAAAAGAGTACTCTACATTTGTAGAGTACATTCTAAAAATGTAGAATTATGCAGTTGACAAAGACCGAGGAGCAGCTGATGGAGATCATATGGCGCTATGAAAAGGTGTTCCTTAAGGATATTATAGACCATTGTCCTGAACCCAGACCTGCGGTAACGACGGTGGCGACGCTTTTGAAAAGGATGCAGGACAAAGGATTCGTAGGATATGTTTTGCTTGGGAATTCCCGGCAATATTATCCGCTGGTGAAAAAGGCCGATTATTTTTCGAAGCATGTCAAGGGGATGATCAAAAATTATTTTGGTGACTCTGCATTGCAGTTTGCCTCTTTTTTTACCCAGCATAGTAATTTGACAGATAGCGAGCTGAAGGAACTGAGAAAGATCATCGACCAGCAAATTAAAAGTAACAGGAAATGATCGTATACCTTTTAAAAAACATTCTTTCTTCCGCCATCTTTCTGCTGGCCTACCGTCTGCTGTTGGAAAAGGAGAAGATGCTGGTGTTTAATAGGGGGTATCTTTTGTTCAGCCTTGTCATGTCATTTATTATTCCCCTGATGACAATGCCCGTCCGGGTGCCGGTGTCACAGGCAGTGGAGGCCGGCTACATGCCGCGTATGTTTTTTGTAAACGACCTGCAGGGACCCGGGGTGTTTGCAGAAAGCCGGGGTGTTGTGTGGGTGTATACGTTGTTGTTCCTGTACGGGGGGGTGACCTTCTACCTGTTGGCCAGGTGTGTTAAGCATTTTGTCGCCCTGATGTTCAAAAAGAGGAAGGGGTTGTCATTTTCATATGGCGGTGGGGTGATCGTGCTGACAGAAGAAAGGGTGGTTACCCATAGCTTTCTGAAATATATTTTTATAGAGAGAGGGTCTTATGAAAAGGGATTGGTTGAAGAGGAGGTGTTATGCCACGAACTGGCGCATGTAAGGCAAAGACATTCTTTGGACATATTATTCCTGGAGATATTGCTGGTGTTTTGCTGGTTCAATCCCTTATTATACCTATATAGAAAAGACCTCCGGCTTGTTCATGAATACCTGGCGGATGATGTAGTTCTTGACAAGTATCCTGATATTCCTGCTTATCAGTATTTGTTGCTGGATAAAATGAGACGACCGCCTGCGATGTCCAGCGGGTTTATTTATTCTATGACAAAAAAAAGATTTATTATGATGACAAAGAGAACCTCCTATTCAACCGCTGTCCTCAGGACGGCGACACTAACTCCCTTTCTGGCAGCCAGCCTGTTCCTTTTTGCCAAAAGAACGGAAGCTCAGGCGCCTGTCAAACCACCCGTGACCGTCCTGCCGAAGGTCAGGAAGACCGGCCAGGAAAGGCCGAAAATAGTTTATATTCAGTTGAACAAACCTTTACCCCGTATAGTACCCACGCCGGCGCAATTAAAGGATTGGGAGAATGGGGATGTATATGGCGTCTGGATCGACGAAAAAAAGGTAAGCAACCAGCAGCTGCAGGATTTTAAGAATACTGATTTCGCACAAGTATTTATCAGCAGACTCTGTAAGAATGCCATTAATTACAAGAACTATCGTTACCAGGTGGACCTGATGACCAGGGACTATTACGAAAAATATTATCAGGAAACCATCAACAGCCATTTGATGATCAAAGGGGTCAGGCAGTAAGCCATCAATAACTGAAGTCTGCCAATAGGTTGACATCCGGGTCCGGGATGATCGTGGTTGGTTCAGCGACCAGCGGTATCCGGACCTGATTTGTTTTTGCGGTTATTTCCATGGTGTGCAGGGCGCCGTCGATAGACAGCTCCAGCGAGAATGCATAGGGTATGGGTTGTAGCTGGGTAGAAGTTATAAAGAGCGCGGAACTGGCTGTATCGTAATGCCATTCAAGTTTTATAGAGGGATGACCGGGCATGTACAACCATTGATGGAAGAAGGGCCGCAGGTCCTGTCCGCTGACGGTGGTCATTATTGTTTGGAGATCTTCGGTTGAGGCATTCTTGTCCCTATAAGTTGTATAATAGGTGGAAATGCCTTTCCAGAAAAGCGAGTCTCCTATCTTTCTCCGCAGCATGTGAAGCACCCAGCCTCCTTTCTGATAGCTGTTGGGGTTGAGCAGCTGCATATAATCCTTTTTGATGCTGCTGTCTATCACCGGAACAAGTCTGTTTTTTTCGAAGCTGACGACCTGGTCCCTGTCCTTTTTCATACCTGCTTTTAGCGTATCTGTTCCGTATGTATCTTCGAGGTAACAGTGGGTCATGTAAGTGGCAAAGCCTTCGCTGAGCCAGAGGTACCGCCATTCCGTCTCGGTGACAGCGTCACCAAACCATTGATGGGCGATCTCATGGGCCATCAGGGATTCTATGCCCGGAGAGCTGACTGAGTTCTCATAATAAAATATAGCACTGGCATTTTCCAGGCCTCCGAACCGCGTCTTTGATTGCACATTGCCGCACTTCTCGAAAGGGTAGGGACCGATGTGATGGATGTAAAAAGGAAGTATCCGTAACGCATGCGCATAGCTGCGGAATCCTTGTTCTTTATTTTCAGGATAGACATAATTGTAGACAGGAATGCCTTCGACATCGCCCGGATGATCGACTGCAAAATCGGCGATGCCTATTACCATTATCTTGGGAGACAGCGGGGCCGACTCTTTCCAATGGGTGATCTTCAGACGGCGCGGCAGGGATCTTTCTTCCTGTAAAGCGCCGTTGGCTACGACGGTGTAATGGTCCGGAGCCGTGATATGCCAGTCTACCGTAGCCTTATCCGAAGGATGATCTACGCAGGGAAGCCACTTATGGGCGCGGTTGGGCCAGTTGTCCCCGAAAAACCCCCGGTGCCCGAATTTGTTTTTTGAGATGATAAGACCGTCGGCGGGGATGCCGCTGTAGCGGATGGCATAGGTGGCTTTTTCGTCCGATGTTTTATGGGTATAGATGACGAGCAGGTCTTTTGTTTGGGTAAATTTTACGGGTTTATTGTTTTCTTTTACGGAGGAGACATGCATGGCCCCGGACAGATCGAGATGGAAGCTGTTGGATGGGTTTTTGAATCGTACCGTGACGAGAGCTTCTCCTATGATCCTGTCGCTGGTGTCGTTGACTTTTAGTGAGAAGTCGTAGTGTTGTACGTCGACGCAGGGGTTATAGGATTGCCCAAGGACGCGGGTACAGCATATAATGGCTGCGATAAGTAAAAGGGTGCGGATGCTCATATTTTGTTGATGTCGAAGGGCAGGCGGCGAATTCTTTTTCCTGTTGCCGCAAAGATGGCATTGCATAGGGCGGGCGCTACGGGCGGAAGACCCGGTTCACCAACCCCTTTGATCTTTTCGCCTCCTTCCGCGAGTATATGTACTTCTACCGGGGGCATTTCATTGATACGCAGCATCCTGTTATTATGAAAATTGGATGCTACCGATTGACCCTTTTCAAATCGAATGGAGTCTTTGGCAGCCGCAGTAATGGCCATGACGACGGCTCCTTCCACCTGGGCTTCTACCATACCTGGATTGACGACGGTGCCCAGGTCGATGACCGAATAGACCTTTTCTATTTTTATACCGCCCGTGGCTGTCGCGGAGACTTCCACCACATTGCCCGCCAGCCCCGCAAAGAATTCATATTGGGCCACTCCCCGTCCCCAACCTTTTGGCAAGGGTTTATCCCAGCCGGATACTTCTTTTAGTTTGAGGAGTACTCTTTTTGTATCTGACTCTTTTGTCAACATATCCAGCCGGAAGGCCATGGGGTCCTTGCCTGCGGCCACGGCCATCTCGTCGATGAAGCATTCGTGGGCATAGGCCAGGGTCGAGCTGGTGACGGAACGCCAGGGCTGCATCGGGATATGGATATCCGCAAAGACATAGGCGTTCTTCATATTGGGGATCTCATACTGCTGATCGCTGATGCCTTCAACCATGGACCTGTCGGGCTTGGTCTTGTCGTACTTGTCATTCTTTGTAGCATTGATAGAAGGGGAGATGACCTTATGCTGAAAAGCCATCGGTTTGCCATCTGCGGACAAACCTGCCCGCAAGGCTGAGAAGGTCATTGGCCGGAAGGGCCCCAGCCGGGTGTCGTCCTCTCTTGTCCAGATCACTTTTACGGGACGGCCGACTTCCCTGGAGATAAAGGCCGCTTCGGAGGCAAAGTCCGAGGCCAGCCGGCGTCCAAAGCCGCCGCCCAAAAAGCTGATGTGAGGTGTAATATTATCTTCGGGTATGCCCAGGCTCTGCGACAGCTCTCTTTTTATCAGCGAAGCGCCCTGGGAAGATGTGTAGATATCCACTTTATCACCCTCTTTCCAATGGGCCAGACAATTCATGGGTTCCATGGTGGAATGGGAGACGACGGGCGTTTCGTACAGGGCTTCCAGTTTATGCGGCGCTTCCTCCATTGCCTTATCGAAGTCCCCGCTGCTGTGTGCGATAAGCCCTTCCGTCTTTGCCAGCTCACGCAGATGCTGTTCATAGTCAGCTGTATTGAACTGGTCATAACCCTGATGGTCCCACTGCACTTTCAGGGCTTTTCTCCCTTTGAGCGCGGCCCAATAATTTGTCGCTATCACGGCCACTCCTTCATCCCTGTGTTTGCCCTGTACCCGGAGAGCTTTTACCACCCGGAGCACACCCGGTACCTGTAGCGTGGCGCTGGGGTCATGGCTTATCAATTTGCTACCCAGGACGGGGCAGCGTTCAACCGAGGCATAGACCATGTCCGGCAGGGTCATATCGATACCGAAGATAGCCTTGCCGCTGGTTTTTAAAGGCACATCCAGTCTTAGAACGGACTTGCCCAATATCTTGAAATCCTTTGGATCTTTTAAGGTGGGATTGGCAGGCACTTCCAGCATGGCGGCGCCTTCTACCAACTGACCATAACCCAGGCTTTTGCCCGTAGGTTGATGGATAATGGTGGCGTTGCCGGCTGCTGTGCATTCTGTGAGGGGAACACCCCATTGCCTGGCTGCGGTGGTGCGAAGCATTTCCCGGGCAGCGGCCCCCACCTTACGCAGATTGTTATAGCCGCCTCTGATGGAAGAACTGCCCCCGGCGGATTGGGAGGCGATACCTTTCTGTCCGGAGCTTGTAACCACATGGATCATATCCAGGGGGACTTCCAGCTCTTCGGCTACCAGCGCTGTCACGGATTGATAGGTGCCCTGACCCATTTCGGGTTTGGGATTAAAGAAAGTGATCTTACCGGACCTTTCGATAGAAAGATACGGGGTAAGGCCAAATGGCTCCGAAGGGTCGGGGCCTGGTAGTCCGCTGAGGTTGGTGAGTTGTGCGGCACCGGGTTCCGCAGTGGCGGGGAAACCCAATATAAAAGCGATGCCGGCAAGGCCGGTGCTTCTGAGGAATTCCCGGCGCGGCATCGGTTGTGTGGCGGACATATAGAAAATTTAATTAAATATACCGAATTTTGAGGGTATGACGGAATATATCAAAGCCCCCCATTGGTTCTATAGGATCAAGGCTATCTATAAATTACTGATATGTTTGAGTGTGGCAACACTGAGTTTTATTTTTCTCTTGCCGGTGAAGATGGAGGGCGCTACGCGCACTATGGTCAGCTGGGATGTGTTCAGCTTGTGTGATATTGTCATCTATCTGGCTGTTTTTTCTTCTGTCTGTCCGAAGCAGTTGCGGGTGCTGGCCAGCCGGGAGGATGCTAGCAGGCCTGTGGTATTCTTTATCGTGACCACGGCGATCATCGGGAGTCTTGGTGGAGTGCTGCTTTTGTTGAAGAATAAGAATGGGTGGATGTTGAGCAAGGGGTTGGAGACGTTTATTTATATCATCGGTGTCATTTTTTCCTGGGTGTTGCTGCATATGTTGTTTACGGGTAAGTATGCTCATCTTTATTATGGGAGTCATCCTACGGAAAAGGGGCAGATAGCGAAGGGGTTGGATATACCGGGGAATGAGGCTCCGGATTATGTCGATTTTGCTTATTTCGCTTTTGTCATCGGGATGACCTTCCAGGTGTCGGATATCCAGATCACTTCCCGCAGGGTACGAAGGTTAGCGTTGATACATGGGCTTTTGTCATTTCTTTTTAATACGGTGATCGTGGCGCTGACTATTAATGTGGTGGTGGATTTGCAGGGGTAGGGCTTCGGAAAACCACATTTTTTCGCGTAAAACTCCTCGATTTTTTAGAAAATTGTACTAAAGTGGTGTCGTAAAAGTACCTGTAAAGGGCTTACACGGTTTTTGCTGAAATGTACACGAATATTACTTATACCGACACGCTGGTGGAAAAATCTGCACGGTCAGTTTTCGATATTTTCTCTCTTTCTTCGAGTGTAGCGATCACCGGGGCTATAGGTGCGTATAATTTTTTTTCTTTAGTTTGTCGCAAGATTTTAACTCCTATAACACCAGTAGCTGATCTATGAAACATTTCTTTTCATGTCTGAAGGCATTGCTATGCCTTTATTTTAATCTTTTTGCTTTCGAAAAAGCTTTTTCGCAAAATTATGTCAGCATTTCGCAGAACGCCGGGTATGTCCAGGTACAGGGCGCTGCGGATACAGGCAGCTCTTTCCGTGTGACCAACTCCGTCAATGCTGAGCTGTTCAGGGTGCTGGGGAACGGCAACATCGGCATAGGGACGAACAACCCTCAGTCAAGACTATCGGTGAATGGAGATTTTTTTTCCAAAAAAGTGAAGGTGGCTCAAGCGGGTTGGCCGGATTATGTTTTCAAGAGCGATTACCGGCTGTTACCATTGAGCCAGCTGGAGAGCTATATCATACAGTATAAGCATCTTCCGGGCATCGTCACCGAGCAGGAGGTGAGCGTCAGCGGCGTAGACCTGGGAGACAACCAGGCGGCCCTTTTAAAAAAGATCGAGGAACTTACGCTCTACCTGATAGAGCAAAATAAAAAACTGGAAGAACAAAACAGCCGGCTCAAGCAGCAGGAGATAGAGATTGCCCGCCTAAAAGAGAGCCTGAATAAACACTAGTTAGCAACATTTTTATGACAAGAATCCTACTTGCACTTGCTGTGCTTTTGTACAGCAGCTCGCTCTTTGCGCAGCGCGTTATGAGCCTTCAGTCAGACACTATCAGGATCAGCAGCGCGACGGACAGCGGGGAGCTGGTGATCCGCAACCATTCCCGTGGCGTACCGGGCGTGCTTTATAACAAAGGGAATGGCGTTACGGAATTCCGTACGTTAAAGTTCATCCGCGTGGGTGATTCTACGCTGGCCATCCTTGGACAGGATACGACCAGCATTGTCGGGGGCAGCGGGGTGGCAGGAAACGTATATTATGGAGATCCGGATGTGCTGCTTTCCGTCATGGCGATGGACCCCACGCATATGCAGCTGCGCTGGTGGAAGACCAGTGATGATCTTTATCAGTCGGCCAGGATCGGCGTAATAGGCGACAGCCAGGGGAAGGGGGAGTTTACTTCCTCTTACCAGTATTCCATCATCGGCAGGCTGCAGAATTTTATTTATGCAGTAGCCAATAACGATGCGGTCACCAACTATTGTCAGACCGGATATAATTCCAGGCAATTATCACCCACGGGCAGCAATCCTTATGTGGATACCCTGCGTAACATTACCAAAGCGCTGAGGGACGGCAATAAAATCATCATTCTCTGCAACACGAGCAATGATTTTTCACCGGCGGCCGCCGGCGGTATTACCACTATCGCCGAATCCATGGCCAATACTTTAAAAATTGCCGAAGCGTGTGAGAAAGCGGGGGCGACGCTTTTTGTGATCAGCTCTTTTCCCAGGAACGACCTGGCTGCTGCCGAATGGGATACGTTACGGGTGATGGCCGGACTGCTGAACCAGAAATTCGGCAGCCGCTGTGCATATGTGTACCACCTGCTGGAAGATCCCGCTCATCCCAACCAGCTCAACCCTGATCTGGAGAAGGTGCCCATAGATAATATCCATCTCAATGATGCGGGCGCCAACATCGTCTATACTGTCGTACGGGATATGCTTACCAGTTATTTTACCGCGAATACTTCCGTGCTAAAATACCAATTGCAGCGGTCCCCCAGTTTTAATGGAAATTACTCGGATTACCAATATGTGACGACACCCAATATCCCCTCGCTTATCACTGCGCCGGACAGTAATTTCTACCGGGTGAGACTTGTCTATAACAATGGGTATTACTCCAAGTGGAGCAATTTCGTACAAGGCCCGCTGGCTCGCCAGGACATTGTATATGATAAACCGCCGATCGTCACTGTCAGCAATCCTCAGATCATCTATTTGCCCAACAACACTGTTAGTTTGACAGCTACCGCTACGGATGTCAATACGGGGGGATCTATTGTCTCCTATAACTGGACCAGGATACTGGGTGGTGCGGCCACTATCACTGCACCTAACGCCACTGTCACGACGGTGAGTGGTCTGCAGGAAGGCAGGTATGTATTCCGCTGTCAGGTGACGAATGCTATTGGACTGTCTTCTTTTGCGGACGCCATGATTGATGTCCGGGTGCCGGACAGCAATACTTTTGCTGCAAAATTCAATTTTAATCTGGCTCCCCAAAACATTGACGGCTGGCTGGATGTCAGTGGCGGCCCGCTGAATTCCTCCAACACCAACAAGGTCTGGTCATATAACAACCCCAACATCAACCTGGTGGATCTTTCGACTTCCGTCGCCCAATGGGGTGATCACTTTGGCAATGATGGGAATGACAACGGGACATTTACCCCTGATGCGGGAGGTTATCCCATTCCGGCGGCCGTCATTCAGTCTTCCTGGTATACTTCCAGCATTTATTATGTAGATAGCTCGTCGAATCAGTTCAAGCTCACCGGTCTATCGCCGGCCAAGAAATACAAGTTGAAATTCTACTGTTCGCTGAAGTCTAGTTTCGGTCTGGATGCTGACCCCACTGTTCTGGTGGTGAACGACAACTTACTGAACCAAAAACAGGTGAATGCGGTGGGTAATAGTTCCAATGTTGTCATGTTCAGGGGCATTGTGCCAAATACCGCAGGTGAGATACGTTTCTTTGTCGGCGCATTGCAGGGGCAGTCATTTTTTGGTATGCTTAATGGATTGGTAGTGCAAGAGGATACGCTGATCGGGAGTGTATTGCCGCCGGTGGTGCTCTCCGGAGGTAACAGGACGATAACATTGCCCAATGATGGTACTTCCATACTCGCAACTGCTACGGACGCCAATGCAGCTCTTACATCCGTCACCTGGACCAAAGTTTCCGGTCCGTCTGCGGGGACGATCACCAGTCCTTCAAGCCTGAGGACGACGCTCACGGGGCTTACAGCAGGCACCTATATCTTCCGTTGCACGGTCACGAATAATTACGGGGCCAGCGGATATGCAGACGTACAGGTGGTCGTGAATCCGGTCAGCACCGACCCTATGCTGTATGTAGGTGTGTCTTATGAGAATTACTCTGCTGCCGGGTGGACCGTACTGAATGGCACCCCGCATGCCAGTGTCCTGTCGCAGACGGCGACCCTGGCCGGGAGCACGGTGAATATCTCCACTGTGAATACCGGTAACTGGGTGCCTTTTTCCACCTATTACTCAGCCGGTACTTCCGGGGAAACCAATGATGACGGAGGTGGTTTCCTGGCTCCACAACGGGTGCAGCAGGGGAACTTCTTTACGGAAAATGCCTATGATCCTGCAAAACCGCAGCTACAGGTGACTAATCTGCCGGCGGGCACCTACACTGTCACGATGTTCGGATCGTTGTCGGCGAGTTTTGCCGCCAGCAACAGCATAGAGTCCAATACGGAATACCGGGTCAACGGCAGCCAGCCTGTTACGATCAATACCACCGGCAATACATCGCATGCGGCTGTCTTTACGAACATTACGGTGAGCGCGGGCGGGACGATCAACCTGTTCTTCAATCCGCTGACGCCGAACTCGAATGCGCACTTAGGGCTATTGAGCTATTTTGTTATTGATAAGACGAATTAACTGATGCCGTAATAATTTATGTATAAGTCCGGGGCGTATATCAATTTGATAAAGCGATTCGTCTTCCCTTGCTTATGCTGGGCGATGATGAGCAGCGGCGCCCGGGCGCAAACAGAGGAGTTTAATAGCGTCATCGTTAACCTGAGAAAGTTGACCGGCTGCAAATCTTATACAATGGAACCTATATTTTTGCCTTATCCACATACACAGGATGTGACAGTTGTTCGGGACGTTGTGGGCGGCAAGCCTTCCAGCCAGCCTGTGCCCCTGTTCCAGTTGCATGGTAATATTGCTTATACTTTCGATTACCGGGCGCGGCTGGATACACCTTTTGCGGCTTCCAATCTGCAGCAGCATAACGAGCAGGTATACGCTGATGCAATGCTGAAAGGACGTTATCCTTTCCGGATAGTGGTCAACTCCCGTCAATCCAATACGCCATTCTTTAAGAACTATACAGATGTAAATGTGCAGTTCAATCATCAACGGTATCAGCAGGGGATAAAAGACTCCATCATCGCCTTGATGGTCCGCAAGGCGGACCTGACCGACAGTGTACGACGGTTCGAGAAGGTGATGAACGAACGAAGGAACAGCTATTATGCTTTGAAGAACTGGGTAGACAACCCCAGCCGCGTACAGGAGGCCGTGAGAGAGAAAGACCGGTTGTACCAGCAGGTCCTGCGGTTGGAGGCGCAGCGTGACAGGCTGAAGTCTCCTCAGGATATGATGGATCTGCTGCCTTCCCGGCCCGGCAAGGGGGTGTCCACCGGTGCACCCGTCTACGGCGCCACTGTATCAAGGGACAGTTTGTCCGCAAGGCTTACCCGCAGGATCGATTCGTTGATGGCACGGATGCGTTTGCCCGGGGAGACAGAGAAAAAAATGCAGGAGAAACGTAAACTGGCCGATTCTCTTTACAAAGCATTCCAGGAGGAGAGCCGTCAGGTCAACAACTTCCGGCGGCGCCAGGACTCTCTTATCAGGGAGTTTACGACTAAGGTCAGAAACGCCCGTTCGGCGGGAGAGCTCGAAGAGCTTCAGCGATCGGCAGGCGGAGCGGGTATGAAAGCGATGGATAAGCACCTTATGGCCCTCACGCGCTTTGGCATCGGACGCAATGCTTTGAACTATTCGGACCTAACGGTAAACAATATCAGTCTAAACGGCATCAATGTCGAGTACAACCCTTCCTTTTATGCGGCCTTTGCCGCCGGGAGCGTAGACTATCTTTTCCGTGATTTTGTCGTACAACCGGGCGGGATGCCGCGCCAAAACCTGGTACTGGGCAGATTGGGCTGGGGGGATAAGGAGAGACGGGTTTTTATCTTCACGGTGTATGAGGGTACTAAGAATAGTTTTGGAGGCCCTACGGGGACGACGATACCGGCGACGCCGCAAGTGAATAACATGCATTTGTTCGGATATTCTTTCGAGGTGAAGTATAAGCTGGATGAGAACAAGCATCTTTCCTTCGAGGCTGCCAAGTCCTCCTCACCGTACTTCCGGAACGGGGACCGCAGCACATCGATGCAACACGCCTTTTCTTTTTCAGATCATAACAACGAGGCCCTGGCAGCGAGGTATACTATGTCCCTGCCTGCTACGCATACGGACCTGGGAGTATTCTACAAGCTTATAGGCGCCAATTTTCAATCCTATAGTATTTTCCGTTCGGGCACCCGGCAGGAGGGGTGGGGTATACAGTGGCGTCAGCGTTTTTTCAACAACCAGCTGCTGATGAACGCGCAGATCAAGAAGAACAGTTTTGATGACCCGTTGCTGGCTTCCAGCTACAGCAGCTCGATGCTATTTAAAAGTCTGCAGCTGGTGTACAGGAGAAAGAAATGGCCGGTGTTCTCCGTGGGATATATGCCCAGCACGCAGCTGATAAAAGGCTCTGATGGAACTTTGTCGGAGACTGTCTATTATGCCCTGACTGCGGGCGTCTTTTATGATTACAACCTCCGGCAGCTGCGCATGAACAGCGCCCTCAATTACGCGCAGTTCTACAACAAAGGAACGGATACCGGCTTTGTGGCTTACAATGCCCGTATGGTCCAATATACGCATAGCATCGACCTGGACCGGGTGCATACACAAACGGACCTGCAATACACGGCGCAGCCTGGTCTGCGTTACTGGCTGTTGCAGCAGCGAGCGGATATGCATGTCAGCCGTGCGCTGACTGTAGGGGCCGGGATAAAGAGTAACTACCTGCCTGTTACCCGGACTGTTTATTGGGGTGGCTCCGCGGAGATGAACCTGCGGGTGGGCAGTCTCGGCAGCCTGCGGGTCATATATAACAAGGATTATCTGCCGAATGGGGCCGGCGGTCTGGCGTCCAATGATTGGGGGAGGGCTGTGTGGATAACAGTATTTTGAAACAAAGAATTGTGTATATGCAAAAACATTTTTCGAAAGGATCCTTGCTGCTGGCAGTCCTGTTGTCGTCTGTCATGCTTGCCCGCGGTCAATTCAATATTTCAATCCTTCCTACCGGCGGTATTTATTTGAAGTCGCAATTGTGGAACGTATCGGTGTCGAATACCAGCACAGTAACGGTGGAGGCTACCCTTCATCTGGACCTGAAAGATATACAGACCCGTCAAACAGTGTTGTCGGGTCAGTCCGCCCCTTTCCGCGTGCCGCCGGGGGTAAAGAAAATACAGCTGTCCGCCATCGAGCCGATTGTATACAGTTATGGCCCGGGGGGTATGGCGGACCGGTCATCCAATGGGACGCTGCCTATCGGTAAGTACCAGGTATGCTACCAGCTGATGTGGACGTATGGAGAGAACCAGACGGCTGCCGCGGATGATTGCGACGAGATAGAGGTGGAGCCGTTGAGCCCTCCCTTGCTGACCATGCCGGAGAACGACTCGATCGTGGACCGGGCCAACCCTCATTTTACCTGGGTGCCGCCGGCGCCATTGTCCATGTTTGGCGATCTGCAGTATGATGTACTGATATCCCCGTTGTTCGAGGGGCAATCCATTACGGATGCGATCCAGCAAAACCTGCCGATGCAGCAGGCGGCGGGGTTGCAGCAGCCATTCTTCTCCTATCCACTGCAGGGACCGCAGCTGGAGACGGGGAAACGTTATGTCTGGCAGATCATTGCCAGGGACGGGCCGCGGTATGCCGTCAAATCCGAAGTATGGAGTTTCCGAACAGGAGACAAGCCACTGACCGACGGCGGCAACCTTGTTTATCTGGTCCTGGACGGGAAGACGACAGGGAAGGAAACCATTGAGCCTGACGTGTTGCATCTTAAGTATACGTCGTCTGCTGCCCGGAAGGCTGTGCTGTTGCTAAAGACAGCGGATGGAAAGATGATCACGAAGACGACGCTGTCGCTGAGGGAAGGGGATAATTACCTGCATATTCCCCTGAGCGGCAAGTTCGAGAGCAAACAGACCTATACGGCCGCCTTGCAGGAGCCTGATGGTTCCATGATAGGTGTATCCTTTATGATAAAATAAATACCCGTTTCAATCTATCGATATGATCCAAAGGCTTTCATTCAGATCCCGAAGGTGTATTGCGCTGGTGATGTACCTTGTGTTCTTCGTGCCAGGGGTGGTACCTTTTTATTCTTTTGCGGGCGTTGGCCGCGACCGTGTTTATTTCCCGGTAACGCCAACCGTTGCCGCCCGGCCTGCGTGGACAGGACCATCGATGGCGGGGATAGCGCCCGCGGCATCGAATCGTACACAGCGGCAGCCGCAACATGCTTCCTTTATCGGGGGGCCTGCGACGCCGGAAGCCAGTTCGTTCAAGGCTGTGGGATCAGACAATCTGGTAAACCTTTTCACGGGTGATTTTTCCTACAGCATTCCTTTGCTGGATGTGGACGGTTACCCTGTGAACCTGTTCTACAATGGGGGGATTACTATGGAGCAGGACGCCAGCTGGGTAGGACTTGGATGGAATATCAACCCGGGGTCGGTGAGCCGGAACATGCGAGGGGTGCCGGACGATTTCAATGGCACGGATATGCTCAAGCAGGAGCAGAATGTAAAGCCGAACAAGACATGGGGGGGCGAGGTCGGCATCGATGGGGAGGTCATCGGTATTAAAACGCCGAAACTCAATTTCAACCTGGGTGTTTCAGTCAACAACTATTTAGGACCGGAACTTGAGCTGGGTGCGGGCATCTCGCTCAGTATCCCCATCACCCAATCGGAGGTACACGAGAAGCAAGCGCCATTGGACAGCGTACAGGGGCTGAGCCTGAGTTTTGGCGCCGATGCCAAACTCAGCAGCCGGAGCGGTCTTACGCTTTCTCCTTCGCTGAATGCCAATCTTCATTCCATCGGCGCAAGGATGGACCTGGGTGTTGGGCTCAGCACCAGCTACAACTCGCGGACGGGTATCAAGGACCTGAACATCCATTCGCAGATGAGAACCTACCATTCTGTGCGGACGCAAAAAGAATATACGCATCACCTGAGCCGGGGCCTTACCGGGCAACTGGCCGGGACGACCATCAGCTTTGCCCGGCCGTCCTATATACCGACCCTGCGCATGCCGATGCAGTACACGACCACGGCAGGACAGATAGAGTTCGGGGCGGGGATGTTTGGCTTGCGGGGGGCTGCCACCGCGCAGGGTTATTATTCGGAGTCCAAGGTCGCCGACATGGTGATCAACAAGCCGTTGGTGGGGTATATGTACCTGGAAAAGGCCAACGGTCGAAGGGATGCCGTCATGGATTTCAACCGGGTGAATGATGGGGAGGTAACGCCGCGTACACCGATACTGTCTGCACCGCAATATGATTATGATATCTTCAGCATACAGGGTGAGGGGACGGGTGGTTCTATCCGGGCTTACCGGAGTGACCTGGGATTTATGCGGGATAATGAGACCAGCTCCAAGGATAAAAATATTTCCATCGGCATGGATATCGCCCCTCCCGGTCATTTTGGAGGTAATTGGAATGATATTTCCACGCCGACGAGGTCCGGCAACTGGGACGACGCGAACAACACGCTGAACCAGACCTTGCAGTTCAAGAGCGCCAGTCAGACGGGGTCTTTTGAAAATGTTTATTTCCGCAATCCCGGTGAGATGACGGTGACCAATGATGCGATGATCAATAAGATAGGCAGGGATAACCTGGTCCGTTTCCAGTTGGGAGGATCGTCCGTCTCTCCGCGGCTGCAATCGCAGCTGGAAATGTTCAGCAAGAAGACGAATACGGCGATGGGGACTATTTCACTGGCCCAGGCGAATGCGGACAACCAGAAACCCCGGGAAAAAAGGACCCAGGTCATTACGATGCTGACGGCTGGGGATGCTGCAAAAGCAGGACTGGAGAGTGATCTTAAGAGCTATTCGAACACGCTAGATGCGAATAACAATTTGCAATACACATCCTTTCCGCGCGTGGACGGCAACTACAGGAAAGCGCACCATATCTCGGAGATATCCGTGCTGGAATCCAGCGGGATGCGTTATGTATACGGATTGCCTGTCTACAATATTACGCAACGGGATTTTACTTTCTCGGTAAGACATAAAGAAAATGCATCGACGAACCTGGTCGATTATGATGCCGATGAACCTACTGTCAGCTCGAGCTCTATCGACGGAAATGATGGTATCGATGGCTATTGCAGTATACAAACGACTCCTGCCTATGCCTCGTCTTTTATGCTGACAGGGTTGTTATCGCCGGATTATGTAGACCGTACGGGCGACGGTATCACGGAGGATGACCTTGGGAATGCAGTGAAATTTGATTACACCATGTCTGCCGCCACGCATAAATGGCGGACGCCCCGTCCTCTCAAAGATGTTGCCGGCAACAAAGCCCACTTCAATGCGGGGCTTCGGTCGGAGAGAAGGGACAATAAGGCGACGATCAGTTATGGCGAGCGGGAAGCCTGGTACCTGCATGCCATCGAATCCAAGTCCATGATCGCCATCTTTAGCACCAGCGCCCGCAGCGATGCACAGGGGGTGACCAGCGAGTTGAACGGGGCCGTCGCGGCGACGGAGAATGCCAACCAGAAGCTGGACAGCATCATGCTATACACCAAGTCCGAGATCAAGACCAAAGGGCTGGCCGCGGCCGTGCCGTTGAAGACGGTACATTTTGACTATTCCTATGGATTATGCAGCGGGACACCGGATAATACTTCCGGCGGCAAGCTTACCCTGACGGATATTTATTTCACCTTCAACGGGCAGTCCAGGGCTTCCAAAAATATGTATGTGTTCAATTACGGGTCGTTGGAGCATCCTACCGACAATCCTGGCTATGACTATAATGCTTCAGACCGCTGGGGTACCTACAAACCTGTCAAGGATTCCGCACTGGCGGCTGTCAATCCCTCCGGACTGACGAATATCGACTATCCCTATACTTCCCAGAACAAGGCTGCCGACGATGTCTTTGCCGGGGCCTGGTCGTTGAAAAAGATACTGTTGCCGTCGGGCGGACAGATGGAAGTGCAGTATGAGGCAGACGACTACGCCTATGTACAGAATAGACGGGCATGCAACATGTTCAAGGTTTATGGCCTCGGCTACAACACGAATTATTCCCAACTGGGGTCGCTGTACCCTCTGTCGGGTGGTCCGGATGCGTATTATGCCTATGTGCAGCTGCCGAGCGCTTTGCAAAATACCGATCCGGTGAAAATGAAGCAGGAGCTTTTTGCTAAATATCTGGATGGGATCGGCGGGCAATTGGCGTTCAAGTTGAATGTGAATATGCCTAAAGGGGTTGAGCCGCTGACGGTGTATGCCAATTATGATGACTATGGGGTATGCCCCAACAGCGCTGACAGGAGCATCATCTATCTGAAACTGCGGCCCATCGATAATAAAAGTCCGCTGGCCAATGCGTCGGTACATTTCCTGATCGATAATCTTCCCGGTCAGTCCTTCCCCGGATATGATCTTAGCGGAGAGTCGGCGCTGCAGGCCATCCTTTCCATGCTGGGTAGTGTGCTGGGCGGCCTCTTTAATGCGTTTACCAATGCGGAGGGGCAGGTACGCGGCGCTGGGAAAGGCAGCAGTATTGTGTTGGCGAGCTCTTTTGTACGTCTGGCCGCGCCTACCTTCTTTAAATATGGGGGAGGGCACCGGGTGAAAAGGCTACTAGTAAAAGACAACTGGAATGCCATGAGCAAACAATATGACGCCCAGTATGGACAGGACTACGACTATACGACTACCACGAAAGTGAATGGAGTGGTTACCACCATCAGCAGCGGGGTAGCTTCCTACGAGCCGGGCATCGGCAGCGAGGAGAACCCTTTCCGGGAGATCGTACAGTTTGAGAATAAGCTACCACTGGCCTCTGCCCAATACGGGGCGATAGAAATGCCGATGCTGGAAGGTCTGTACCCGTCGCCGATGGTGGGGTACAGCAAGGTCACCGTCCGGTCAATACACCGCAAAGGGAAGCATGCCGACTCGGTAGTCCGCAGCGCCATCGGCAAGCAGGTGACGGAGTTCTACACGGCCAAAGATTATCCCAGCTATTCGGCTTATACGCCCATGTCCAATATGGATTATCATCATGCGCCGCCCTTCGACTTCTTTTACAAAGAAACCATCGACAAACGTACCAGCTCTCAGGGATTTCTGGTGGAAACCAATGATATGCATGGAAAAGTAAAATCGCAGGCGTCCTATAGTGAAAGCGATGAGAAGACACCTCTTTCATTTTCTGTACATACCTATAAGAATACCGGCGCTAATGGACTGAATGACCTGGTAGATTTTGTACACCATGAGCAGGGCGGGGCGGTTAGCAGCGGGAATATCGGCGTCGACATGGAGTTAATGACCGATGTGCGGGAGTTCAGCGTCAAAAGTACCGGTACCAACACACAGGCGCAGGTGGAATTTTACACGTTTGTGCCCTGGCCGTACTTTGTACCCTTCGTCTATTCGCTGGATTCCTATATTGAAAATACATACAGGGCTGTCACTACCACCAAGCTGATAAATTATCATGCGATAGAGGATAGCGTCATTGTCAACGACAAAGGCAGTACGGTGACCACAAAAACGATCGCATACGACGCGGAGACAGGAAGCCCTCTTGTGAACAAGACGTTGAATGAGTTTAACAACCCGGTGTATACGACGAATTATCCGGCATACTGGGCGTATAGCGGGATGGGGCCGGCGTATAGCAATATTGACAGCCGGTATACGAACGTAACCATCCTCGGCGGCAGGATCACCAGTGGGGTGCCGGACCTGAGTGTACTGGAAAGCGGTGATGAACTGTATGTCGAGTCGGTCAGCGGCACACAACCTACCTGTCCTGACCCATCACCTGACAGGAGCAGGCTTTGGGTGTATGATACGACCAAGAATACGACATCCCTTACAGTGCCTGCGGCCAGCCGGAGCCTGATGGTGCTGGACTCTGCGGGCATGCCCTATACGAGGGCGGGGATGAACCTGCGGGTGATCCGCAGCGGTCATCGTAACCTGCTGTCACAGACGGTAAGCAGTGCGACCTGTATGGCTAACCCCATACAGGATGTCGGTGACGGGGTAAGCAAACTGGTGCTCAACAATGCGGATAATGTGGTGGCGGCTTCAGCAGTGGCGTTTAAGGAGAAGTGGAAGGTAGATCCTGGGGTGATACCCAAAACTTTCCTCACCTTGGTGAATTGTGTTTGGACGGAATATGAGGATTGCAACGGGGGATTGCAAAAGCATGTCAACCCCTACACGAAGGGATTGATGGGGAATTACAAGCCTTATCGTAGCTATGTGTATTTTGGGTCTAGGGCGGAAACTGATCCCGCCGTCCCTACTGCCATCCGGAAAAATGGTTATCTGGCGGGCTTTAGCAGCCTTTGGAGCTTTGACGATAATAATAACCTGCTGCCTGATACCACGAAGGCCCAATGGGTATGGAATACTGAAATAACCAAGGTCAATGCCAAAGGGCAGGAGATAGAGACAAGGGATGCTTTGAATATTTACACAGCGGCGCAGTATGGGTATGGCAAAGAGTTGCCGGTGGCCATTACACAAAATGCCCGCAGCGGTGAATCCTTCGAGGAGGGGTTTGAGGATTATGCTTATTCCAATAATATCAGCACTCTCCGTCTGAGCAATTGCGACAATTATCGGTATGTCAGCCTTAACGGTATCACCGGCAGCAGCCTGGTCAATACGGATACAATGGCCTTCAATGCACATACGGGCAAATATATTTTAGGCGTAAATGCCAATGCAACGGCTTCTTTATCTATTCCCATTCTCGGGCAGCCGGATAATTCCCCCGTGCCGGCATTCACATTCCCAAAAGACACTGCCAGGGTGTTGGACTCATTGGGCGGGAATTATTCCTTTACCCCGTTGATTCCGGCTTCTGTAGCTCCCGCACACCAGGGGACGGTGACCTATTCCACCCCGCAAACTGGCGTAAAGGTAGACATCCGTACGGCTGATTCATCATATGGTGCTGGCAGTGGCAGCGGCATGATTCATTCTTTTAGTTTCAACGGGAACTTTTATATCAATATTGATACGGCAGGCACCTATACTTTTGCTTATGCGATGCGTGCTGACTATCATTTAGATAACCCCCCGAAATATTTCTCCAATGAGTTGCATATATCCATTACAGATACTTTAGGCCACACCGTTAGCAGCGAGATTTTTACGACAGGCAACGACCAAGTTTCTGGCGGTTACAAAGTGTTTTTATGCCCTGGGATCTACCATGTTTCTTATTTAGGCGCCCAATATTTTGACGGCTACATTGTCGATGTATCCGGCCATAGCGTCTATACTTGGTTTATTGAATATTCTAATTCCCCGGTTTATAAAAACCTGTCCAAGACCAACGGCTGTTTCTTCACCCGGGCCGCGCCTGCTTCCACGACGATGATGAATCCTGTTTTCAATGTGCCGGCGTACAAGAAAATGCAGCTCAGCGCCTGGGTTCGGGAAGATTGCGGTACGCCCTGTAATATGTCTTCATACACCCAGAATACGGTGAAGCTAAAATTCAATGACGCCTCTAATACTGAACAGCTTTTTAAGCCAGCCGGCCCTATCATCGAAGGCTGGCAGCGGTATGAAGCGCCATTCCTGGTACCGGCTACAGCCGCCACCATGAGCATGACCATTATAAACACCAGCGGCAGCAGGATCTATTTTGACGACATCCGGATCCACCCCTTCAACGCCAATATGAAAGGCTATGTGTACGATCCGCGAACGCTGCGACTAAGCGCCGAACTGGATGAGAACAATTACGCTACTTTTTATGATTATGACGAAGAGGGGCAGTTGGTAAGAGTGAAGCAGGAGACAGCGCAAGGTATCAAGACGATAAAAGAAACGAGGTCTGCCAAACAAAAATCAATAAAGACAGTGCAATGAGAAAGATAATATATCTACAAGTGTTACCGGTGCTGATATTTATTCACACGTCTGCGCAGAAACGCAGTGATACGGCCGCCATTATCAAAGAGTTTAATGAGGTGATGACCTTTTCGGTGCAGCCTTACCTTCATTACAGCAGCGTCATTTCCCTGCGATCCGGGCCTATGACGGACACTGCCGTCAGCGGCAGCATCCTGCACAATGAATTCTACAAGGTACAGGACGACCTGTACTATGGGAATGAACAGGAAGAGGTCTTTCTCCAGGACAGCCTGATGGTGCGTATCAGCCATTCCCGTAAAACGGTCCTGTTGACCAAGGTGGATATGGCTACGAAAAAGAGAATGGATGTACTGCCGTTAAAAAGGACGGACATGCAGAGGATGCTCCGGGAGCATTGTACGCTATCCCGGCTTCCCGACGAAGGGGATACGGGCCGGATCATGATCAGCACACATGAAAAGCGGATGTCCCAGGGATTTACCTATTCGGATATGCTGGTGGTATATCACCGTGGATCTCATCTTCCTGTCCGAATGGAGATGAACATGCATCTGCGCAATGAGGAGAATGAGCAAATGACGGAAGCGTTGAAGGCTAACGGGTTCGATGTAGCAAAGATGACATCGGTAAAGGATGGGAGAAAAAGCCTGGACATGACCCGGACGGCATCCATCAATTTTGGGGAGATAGAGATTGTGAAGGAAAAGGCAGAACAAATGCCTTTATGGAGGGACAGGGTAGATTACGACGGCGATACGAAAACCTATAATGGAAAGGGCCGGTGCGAAGGATATGAAGTAACAAAGACCTTCTAACAACAGAAATGCTTTTAAACAGCTGTTTATGCGATATTTTTTCCTGAAATGTCTGTTATTTTTTGGGGGATTGGTATTAGCGGGGACTTCTTCGCTAAAGGCCCAGTTCGAGGAGGGGCAGGCCAGTATGCAGCAGAATGTTATTCCCTGCGCGGGTGGGTTGCCTTCCACACCTCTAAAGGTTACGTTTAATCATCTGGATGAGAATACCAGGAAGATCAGGAATATCCTCCGCTTCAAGTTCGATGAAAAGGCACATACGGGTGATAATACCACTCCCTATCTGTATTATAAGTCCGGTTTTACGGCAACGGCGAGCATCCGGGTGGAGATGTGGAGGACGGCTCCTTCCAGCGGTGCGACGGCGGCGGACCTTGACCAGACCCAGACACTTCAGGTAAACTATGATCCGGCGGCGGGTACAAAGTATAACCCTGTCGCTTATCGACTGTTGAGCGCATCGGAAGAATATGAGCAGGTGCGGGTGACTGTCAATAGTGTGGCAATTACCGGCTTGTCCAACGGCTGGACGACGGCGGACGTGTTACCCCTCCTGACGGTGGAGAACGAGATGGATATCCTTCGTTATTATACTGCGCCTGTGCTGACGGCGCCGGCCAGTCTTCCCGCGCCGACATATGACGCCGCCAACCATTCTGACCAGCTGTCGGTGACCTGGAGCTTTCCTTCCGGGAACAATCAAAATATGGCGCAGCTGGAATATGCCTGGGCGGAAAATGAAACGAAGGCCTTTTACAGTGTGAGCGGCGCCTTCGATCCCAATAAGCTATTCAGGTCCAACAGCACCCGGATCGACATCGATTTCAATGCTGTCAATGCTTACAGTTATAATGTGCCTTTGTTGTACCCGGCCGATCCGGCTGTGGGAGGGGGGACGCTGTATTACCGGGTGCGGGCTGTTCTCAGGAGAAATGACGGGACGCTGATCACGGGGCCCTGGTCCACGGCGCAGTCTTACGTTTACGATGGACATGAGCCAAATATGAACTGGCAGGTATCGACTGCTTTTGCCGAAAATGCCAAGAGCAAGACGGTCATCCAGTATTTTGACGGCAGTCTGCGGCCGCGGCAGACGGTGACGAAGGACAATACCACGGGCAACACCACCGTGGCGGAAACAATCTATGACCTGCAGGGCAGACCTAATGTGCAAATACTTCCAACGCCTACTATTACTACCGCCATTCAGTATTTCAAAGACTTCAACCGATTTGACGGACAAAGCACCAACGACGATCCCGCGAAATATTTTGATCTGGCGGTGGCAGGCAATTTATGCGTAGGCGCTCCTGCTTTGAAAAAGGACCAGGGCAACGGTCTGTATTATTCTCCGAATAATCCCTGGATCGCCACAGAGGCTACGGCTAAGCTGGTGCCGGATGCCAATGGGTATGCCTATTCGGAGACGAGGTATACCGACGATCCTACGGGCCGGGTGAGCAGTCAGAGCGGGGTAGGGCAGTCCCACCAGATCGGCAGCGGTCATGAGACGAAATACTTTTATGGCAAGCCTACACAAAATGAACTGGACGCCTTGTTCGGTACTGAAGCAGGGGATGCTACCCATTATTTCAAGAACATGGTGCAGGACGCCAACGGCCAGATGAGCGTCAGCTATGCGGATATGCATGGCCGGACGGTGGCCACCGCACTGGCGGGGGATACGACGGACAAACGTCTCCTGAGTATCAATAATAACGCGGTCTTTTATCCTGCCGCCAGCGGCACGCTGACGAACAACCTGCTGACCCCTGCCAGCAATATTGTTAAGAACAATTCTATCGAATCGATCAGCACGCTATTGCTGCCGACACCTACCCTTTACACTTTTACCTACCAGCTGAACCCGGCGATCCTGAAGCAGGTGAACTGCCATTCCGACTCCATTTGTTTTGACTGTAAGTACGACCTGGAGATCGTTGTGCGGCCGGAGGGATGTACGCAGGGAGACAGTATCGTAAAGCATTATAATAACCTCTCGATCGTGCCTGGCGACCAGGCTTGCGGCACCTCTATGGGCTTTACGGGTGACAGTATCTCCGTCCCTACCACCCAGATCACTTTTAGCCGGACCCTGGGTGTTGGATCCTGGATCGTCCGAAAAACGTTGACGTTGAATGACTCTTTGCTGAAGATAAGAGAGGATAGCGCTCTAAAGGTCTTTTTGTGTCAACAGCAGCAGACGATAGAGGATTCTGTGTTCAGCGCACTGTCGACCGCCACAAACTGCGGCGTGCCACGGGTTACCCGCGACTGCAGCGCCTGTCAGGCTCAACTGGGAGATTTTTCAACCTACCGGAATAATTACATCAATTCCGTCGGGGGGAGCACTACTCTTTCCGACTCTTCCATTCATGTTCTCTATGCCCAGGATTCCCTTGCCTGTGCGGGAGCCTGTGGGGTTTCCAGTAACCCGGCTTTGACGACACTGGGTGTGATCCGCCGGCAGATGCTGGGGGATATGATACCCAGGACTGGGCAATATGCCCAGCAAGGAGTTGCTGCGTCTACCCTGACATCCAAGTTCAATATTTTTTCAACTTCTTCCACCTACGGTGATATTAAGACGCGTCCTTATTATCAGACGCCGGTGTCCGAGCCGAATGGGGATGGCTCCTTCTACGCCAACCCGGACGCGACGCCTGACCTGACGATATACCCCGATGGGAATACAGGCAACAAGACCACGTTGAATGCTTTATCGGCTGATGATTACTCCAATATATTCAAACGGGAGTGGGCGGGCAATCTGATCTATTATCACCCGGAATATTCCAGGCTGCGCTATGCGGAGACGACAATGGCGTCCTCGTATGACTGGCTGGACAAGGTGTTACGTTGCAGTACATTTCAGGAGGCGTCCGGCAAGGGCTATCTTGATCCTCTTTCCAGTGATCCTTACTTTAATTACAACAGCAACCAGGGGTACGTTCCGGCGGATCGCAGCGCCATGGTGAATTATTTGAACAACTCCGTCAACCCGAATGTTACGACCGGTTATACCATCTGGCAGATTGCAAATGCGTCCGCGCTGGTAGATACCACGCTGCCCCAGTATCTGAAACTTCTTTTTATGGGCAGAATTAGTCGGATCGGTATCGATGCTTCGGCCGTCACTGACGATCAAAAGGATGCCTGCTGGCGGGCTTTCCGCAATACTTATCTGGCCTACCGGAACGATATGGTAGTGAACTATATCAACACCCAGAAAGCAGGAGATCTTTCCGCCTCCCAAATGGATCAGCTGATCACTGCAGAAAATAGAACGCTGCACTTCGTTACCTCGAAGGACAATGCCAAACAAAACGGCTGGACCTGGTGGGACGATGCTACCAATCAGAGTCATGTCGATACGGCAGCCTTAGCGGCGGAAGCGCGTGCTTATGCTGCGCCCTATGTACTGGATCAATGTGCCGGGCAACGTCCTTTCTGGAAAGCCAGGTTACTGCAATGCGAACAACTGCAGCAATACCTCCTGAACCAGACGCACAACGACTCGGTGAAGGTCACGAATATCATCAATGTCATCCTGGACTCCATGGTGATGGTGTGCCGTAATTCCATTGATGGCAACAACCCCGCAGGCGCTTCCAACGTCAACCCCGCCGTGCTGCCTGTCCATCCGAACAATTTTGAGGATATCATCAATAAAGTGTTTGCGGACAGTAGTATAGCCACCCTTCCCGGCAATAACTATTTCTGTAATCCTTATTCAGTAGATCTCCCCAAACCTTACAATAGCAATCCTGCCTTGTTCCTAAAGCGATCCGCCTATGTGGATACCTGTAATTGCAGTCAGTTTGCTTTGATAAAGTCCGGGGCGAAAGCCGCGGGCTATGATACAACCAGCATTAGCAGCATGAATACTTATCTGCTGGCCAACTATGGAGATACGCTGTCAACACCTTTATGGCAGGGTTTGAACATGTGCGCCGGCTACTCCTTTAAACGCGACACCTGTATACGTATTGGGGGGAAAATAGATTTTAGAGATACCTGTTTTTCCTTCCGCAGACAGATCGGACTGGGCGCTGCTGTCGTCATTCCGTCCTTCCTCAACTGCGGCTATGTGCGTCCCTGTATTAGCTGTACAATGCTGGTAAACTATACGGCTACCTTCCGGACGCTGTACCCGGCATACAACGGTATACCGTACACCGGCTCCATCGACACCAGCATGGCGAACCAGAATGCTTTATGGGCGCGATATCTGAATTTCAAGACGGGGTTGAATAAGACGGCATCCGACTATGCTGCCGCATACGCGGCCTGTGGTTCCGGCAGCAGTGGACCTGACTGGCTGGTGTTGACGGACCGTAGCACTCAACCACCTTCCGGCACGCCACAATTATACGTAGCAAAGGATAGCATTATCTTTTCCGATGGATATACCAGCCTTGATACGGACGACTTTGAGACTATGCTTACCGGCAGCGGCGGCACAGGCGGGGGCAGTTATGCGCTCTGTGATTTTGCCAAGCCTGTTACTTCTGTCTTCCCCATGCCGGATACTACGGACTCCAATCCCTGCCAGCAGGCGAAGGATGAGGCTAAATTCATCGGTCTGCTGATCTTCCAGCAACGCAGGGATTCCCTGATCGCCCGTTTTGACAGTCTCTATAAAGCCAAATGTCTGGGCGCCCAGTCCGTCGAGGTATTCTATGCAACCTACAAACCTGCTGAATATCATTTCACGCTATATTATTATGATCAGGCGGGTAATTTGTTGAAGACCCTGCCTCCGGCAGCCGTCAGACCCAACTTCGATGCGACCTACCTGGCGCAGGTACAGACCGCCCGTGCGGCGGGTACCGACCAGCAGAACGGCACCAATATCGAGAACATGGCCACGCAATACCGGTACAATTCCCTGAACCAGGTGGTAGCTCAGCGAACGCCGGATGCGGGTATCTCGCATTTCTGGTATGACAGGCTGGGCAGGCTGGCCGTGAGCCAGAATGCCAGACAGGCGGCTGACCCGTCTTACAGCTATACACTTTATGACGACCTGGGGCGGATCACAGAGGTAGGGCAGAAGCCGCAGGCAACTGCTATGAGCCAGACCATCAGCCAGGATGCGACTGCTTTGACGAGCTGGGTAAATGATATGACCGCAGGCGGGAATAAGGCGCAGATCACCCGTACGGTGTATGATATAGCATACCCTGGTTTTTCGGGGCTGCATCCACTCGGACAAGTAAACCTGCGCAACCGGGTATCCTATACGCAGGTGTTTGATGTAGAGAACCTTGCCTACCGCGCGGCCACGTACTACAGCTACGACATACATGGCAATGTGGATACGCTGGTACAGGATTATGGGGCATCCGGCGCCATCAGCATCAATGGCAACCAGTTCAAGCTGATAAAATACGATTATGACCTCATCAGCAATAAGGTTAACCAGGTGAGTTATCAACCTGGGAGGACCGATGCCTTCTTTCATCAATATACCTATGATGCTGAGAACCGAATCACGGAGGTGCGGACGAGCCGGGATTCCATCGAATGGCAGAGCGATGCCCGTTATCAATATTACCGGCATGGCCCGCTGGCCCGTACGGAATTGGGTTCATTGCAGGTACAGGGGGTAGACTATGCCTATACCTTGCAAGGCTGGCTGAAATCCGTCAATCCCTCCTGGGTTAATGTCAGCGGTGATCTCTATGACGCTGATGGTACGGGGGCGAACTCTCCAGTCGTACGGGATGCCTTCAAGTTCAACCTGCATTATTTTGACGACGGGACCTATACGGATTATCGACCCGTGTCGGCGCCTACGGGTTACGTTCAGGGTAATACGCTGCCGTCGGCTGCACGGTTCAACCTATACAACGGGAATATCAACAGCATGTCTGTGAATATCCGTCCATTGACTTCCAGCACCCCGATGCTTTATAACTATAAGTATGACCAGTTGAACAGGATCAAGAGCATGGATGCGTGGGCGGCTAATGGAGCCTTTGGACCTACAGGGTCTTCGCCTATGAACGACTACGCGGAACGGTATAGCTATGACCCCAGCGGGAATATACTGACGCTTAGCCGGAATGGATATGGTTCCAACACGGCGATGGACAATCTGAGCTATAAGTACGGATATGTGAAAACGGATGGTACGATAGGAGAATATACGCCAGGTCAGGAGCCGTCCAGCGGAGTGGATCATCTGACGAACCGGCTGTCCAGTATTGGAGACGCAGTGACATCCAGCACGGGTTACGATGATATCAAACCGCAGTCGTCATTGAATTATCATTACGACCAGATCGGTAATCTTGTCTATGACGGACAGGCGGGGATTACGGGTGTGACGTGGAGCGTGTATGGTAAGATATTGTCTATCACGAATGCTTCGGGTGTTATTAACTATACGTATGATGCTTCCGGCAACCGGATCAGCAAGACGGTGGGAGGGGTAACTACCTGGTATGTGCGGGATGCATCGGGTAATGTGATGGCTACGTATGTGAGAGGGGATAATACGAAGAATAGCGGGGCGTTGACACAGACGGAGGCGCATCTGTATGGGAGCAGCCGTTTGGGGATACTGAATTTAAATGTAAATTGCACGGACCTGTCGGCCCTGGCGTCTGGTGGCTGGGAACGGGGGGACAAGCTCTTTGAATTGACCAATCATTTGGGGAATGTGCTGGGTACGGTGACGGATAAGAAGTTGCAGAACGCTGCCGGGGGGACCAGTGTAGATTATTATAGTGCGGATGTGGCGAGTGCGTCGGATTATTATCCGTTTGGGATGGGGATGCCGGGGAGGACGATTAGTAGTGGGGGGTATCGGTATGGGTTCAATGGGAAGGAGAATGATAATGAGGTGAAGGGTGCGGGGGATCAGATTGATTATGGGATGCGGGTGTATGATCCGAGGGTGGGGAGGTTTTTGAGTGTGGATCCGTTGACGGGGAAGTATCCGGAATTAACACCGTATCAATTTGCAAGCAATAGGCCAGTAGAAGCGACCGACCTTGATGGGCAAGAGTCGAAAGACTTGTATATGGATTTGGAGCCTAATCGTGAAAGACACGCATACGAAATAGCCCATGGAATTGATAATGAATCTCCACAAGCAAAAAGACTAGGAAATGTTTTGTTTGGGTTTGGGATAGGCGTTTTTGCACCTGCACTTGGATATGTTACGGCCGAGGCCTTGCCAGCAATAATTTTTACTGCTCACACTGCATCAACAAATATTACAATTTGGGCGCTAAATCCTAGTAATCAGATTTTTGCAATTGGAATTGGCAAATTTGCAATGGGGTTATTAGACCCAACTCCTGGGGGGGAATTAAGCCAAAATTTGGGGCCTGAAGGTGCTGAAGCCTATTCTTTGAAGCAAACCATAAAATCTATTTGGCGAAATCTTTATGGAACTACAAGAGGTCGGGCATTTGAAAAGTTGGCCTCGCTGACAAAATATAAGGATTGGGAATGGGTTGGCAAATTGGATGATGGCTACTTTCCTGCAATAGATTTCATCAAAAATAAACTTGCCATTCAATTTAAAACATTTGACGGGCTTATCAAATCCTTTAAAGTAAGTGAATATAAAGGCTATATTGATAAGATAGCGGCGGCGGTAAAGAAAGGCTATATTACAGGTGAAGATAGGTCATTCTTTATTAAGGACGGCGAATTGCATATTTTAGTTCCTGAAAGATTCACGAGAGGGCAAGGCACAAAAGAGTATGAAGAGTTTTGGAAAAAGATAGAACAGGTAAAAAGTTATGGAGCTGCCAATAATGTGCATGTAGAGGTAAATAGTAATTTAGAGCCTACAAAACCATAGGATGAAAGATATAAGCTTTGACTTTTATTGGATACTAAACGAGCAAAATATTGCTTTAATAACACAGTCAATAATTGATGAAAAATTCTCATTTTCCCCTGATAGTATGATCCTTGATGATGATTACAGTTTTGTAGATGGGATTGAAGAGTTTAAGAAGATCAGTAATTGGCAAGTAGATTCTTCGGTACTTATTTATGGTGAATTTAACGGATATCCATCAGAGCTATTCTTTAATGTTTTTTCCTGGAGAGATCGAAAATTGATTAAACTGCATATCCGACTAGTGTTGAATAAAATTGATGACTTTGAAAGTAGGAGTTACTTTTTGGCTATACCTGCTCTTTTGTGCTGTTTTATTTATGATAATGAAGATGTTAAATGGCAAACCGAAGTTCGTCTTGAAAATTATGAACGAAGTGGAAAGTCCTATACTTCACTGGCAAAAACGAAAGATAGGGCTGGCAGAACCATAATCGACACATCAGAGAATTGGGGACGTTCAATTAATGCAATTCATATTAGATTTCTTGCAGCATCGATAATGTATTTTGCTGAGCCATTTTATAAGATAATTGATAAAGAAATATTCTATTCATTCGAAAGGGTGCAAAATGTTAATATAAATAATACTGACTTTATATTAGTTGAATTATTTGATGTTTTTAACGATGATATCATTCTTATAAGAAATAGACAGAAAGCTTTTTTGGATCATACAAAGTTACTGGAAAGAGCTTGTTGGCTTCATGAGAATTTTTTAGGTGTCGCTCAGGCATTGAACTATCTGGATATTTAAAATATGAGAGGTGCCGGTGCAACCTCCACAGTCTTTTGGCAACCAGGTGTTTGGGTATCCGAACAGCAAGATCAAAGGTCAGAAGGCGATGACATTTTCGTATTGATCCACTTTAGTTTGATGTCAATCTTCAATTTTGTTAAGGAAACCCTTCAATTGGCTAAAAGGAAGAGGGAAGGCGCCTCATCGCCGTCCTCTGTAACGACGGACCACCAACTGTCATTAATAGCCAGCGGCATTTCGTGAAGCTGTGTTAACACATCCTGCACGGAATATCCTGCTGTAGGCGGAAGGTTATTTGAGTCATATAAGAGGAATGATTAAAGCAGTTATATGAGTTTTCCAATTGTGATAGTAAAAAGTAACGAAGCTCCATTATATTACTCTAATGGAGATGTTTTTGGCTTAGTGTCCAAAGGAGGAGAAAGTTTCTATAAAAAGGGGACAATTTATGATTCTGACGGTTCCAAATATGAAATTTCCGGGATCGAGACGATAGAAAAAGCACCATTATTAAAATCGATACGATATTTTCAGCGAATGTATATGGTGAAGCCCCAATATTCTTTTATAAGTGGTATTACGCTGGTAGAGTTTAAGCAATTAATCATCTTTATTCATTCAAAAAGTATTGGATAAAAAGAGATTTAATAGAGGATTTGGAAGCCGCAATTATAAAGATGAATAGTTTTAATGAGATAATCAGTTTTCTTAAATGAATGTAATTGTCAAAAGGCAGGAAATCAGAAAAATGGCTTCAAAAATTAATTTTTTTGTAGCAAAAATTATTTACATTTGAAAATGATTACGTATTCATGGAGAAAAAAGAACCCAAACCTGACGTAAAGAAAAACTACACCTCCGAGGATGTAGCAGCTATCGCGGGCGTTTCCCAGTCCACGGTTTCCCGGGTCTTTGCGGGCAATACCAATGTGTCGGAGAAGAAGCGGAAGAAGATCCTGGCGGCGGCGGCCAAACTGGATTATAAACCCAATGCCCATGCCAGGAGCCTGATCACCCGTAAATCCATGATGGTAGGCATCGTCATGCGTAATATCCGTAATCCCTTTTATTCCGCCGTCCTGGAGATCTTCCACAACAGACTGTCGGCCAGGGGCTATCACCTTATCTTTATCAATTCGGAGAACGAGGAGATCCAGGAGAGCGAGATCACGCAGTTACTGGAGTACAATGTAGAGGGCGTCATTATCACGGATGCGTTGTTATCCTCTTCCGCCAGCCAGAAATTCAAGCGGTATGGTATTTCGGTGGTACTCTTCAACAGGTATACAGAGAACCTGGAGAGCAGTGCCGTCTTCTGTGACAACTATCTGGCCGCCAAGCAGATTGCGACATATCTTGTGGAGATGGGACACAAATCATTTGCCTTTATCTCGGGTCCTTCGGATACGTCTACGACCATCGATAGATTGAAAGGTTTTAAGGAAGTGCTGGATGAGAGGAAGATAAAGGACCTGGCCATCGAGCCGGGGAATTACACATTTGAAAGCGGCTTTAGGGCCGCGCAGGAACTGTTGACAAAGAATAAGAGCATCGACTGTATCTTTTGCGGGAATGATATCATTGCCCTGGGCGTTATGGACGCCGTCCGGCTTGTCGGTCTGAGGATACCGGAAGATGTATCCGTAGTAGGCTTTGACAATATCCGTATGTCGGAATGGCCCTCGTATGCCCTTACCACCTGGGAGCAACCCCTGGAGGAAATGACAACGAGCGCTGTGGAATTGTTGTTGAAGGAGATCGGTGAAAAAGATGCCACTCCGCAGGTGGTAATGATGAAGGGTCACCTGGTCGTACGAAATACGGTGAGGTCGAGGAAGTGATTTTTTTTCGACTGCCTTTTTTTGAATACGTATTCAAAATAGAGAATATTAAGTTAAGGCTTGATTAGAAAGGTTATACGATTGCTGGCCGGCTTGATTGCTATTGGTAAGAAGAGCAAATTATTTTTTCACCCAATAACTATCAGTTTTATGAGAATTGCTGCTTTTTTTCGGTACTTCATTTCGCTGCTGCTATGCTGTTGCATATTGCCGGCAGTAAGAGCAAACACGATATCATTCGTGCTTTCCGGAACCATTGTAAACGAACGGAGCGAACCCATGCCCGGCGCGAACATCAAGGTTATTGGATCTTCCAATAAGGGTGCGACCGCGGATGTCTATGGGAAATTCCTGCTGGAAGTGGATGACGAAAGCGATTCTATCCTCGTCACTTTTGTAGGCTACAAGTCCCTGCGGCAGCGGGTGAGCAACCTGGGCGGCAGAAAGGATGTCATCATCAAAATGGAACCGGACCATGAGGGGCAGAAACTGAATGAAACGGTAGTCGTCGGGTTTGGGTCGCAGAAAAAGAATTCTGTTACAGGGGCCATAGCGACGGTGAAAGTAAGCGATCTGCAACAGGTGGCCACTCCTTCGCTGTCCAATGCCATTGGCGGCAGGCTACCGGGTGTGATCACGCGGCAGACATCGGGTGAACCCGGTTATGATGCGGCCAATGTTTTTATAAGGGGGCTGGCAACGTTCACCGGGAGTCAGAGCCCGTTGATCCTTGTGGATGGTGTGGAGAGGGATATGAACCAGCTGAATGTCCAGGAAGTTGAAAGCTTTTCCATATTAAAAGATGCCTCCGCCACTGCCGTCTATGGTATCAGGGGCGCCAATGGGGTGATATTGATCAACACCAAGCGCGGTAAAGAGGGCAAGCCGCAGGTGAGTTTCCGTACGGAGAATGCCCAACTGTCTCCCTTACGTCTGCCTAAATTCATCAACAGTTATGAATATGCAACGCTTGCCAACGAGGCCATGACCCGTGGAGGGGCGCCGCAGCCTTTCTATACACCAGACCAGGTGGAGGGATACAGGACCCATTCCGACCCCTATCTTTACCCCGATGTCGACTGGGTAAGCGTGGTGCTGAGAAAGCACACTTTTCAGACCATCAACAACCTGAGCATAACAGGCGGCAACCAGACGTTCAAATATTACACCAACGTGGGTTACACTGTACAACAGGGGCTTTATAATGAAGACAAGACCGTACCGTATCCCACCAACACCAGCTATAAGCGATATAATTTCAGGAGCAATGTGGACGTCAATCTTAGCAAGAGCCTGTCCATGTCCCTGAACTTGGGCGGTATCACTTCCAACGGGAACTATCCGGGTAATGGAGCCTTCCTCATTATGGAGGCTATCAACCTTACGCCGAACAACGCGTATCCTGTGCGAAACCCTGACGGCTCCATCCCCGGGTCCGGTACCTTCCTTGGGATGAGCCCTTTCTCCAAAACCACCCAGTCGGGATATACAAAGGAGTTCAGGAGCACCATACAAAGCTCCCTGGGTACCAAGTGGGACCTTTCTTCCCTTGTTACAAAGGGATTATATCTGAGAGGACTCTTTGCCTATGACTTCTACGATGTACAAGGCAACGGCAGACCTAAACAACCGCAGACCTATCAATATCTCGGTAAGGATGCGAATGGCGTGGACCAGTATAAGCTGATACTGACGGAAACTCCGCTGGGCTATACAAGATACAATGTCAGCAACAGGGCTTATTACCTGGAGGCTTCGGCGAACTATGACAGGACCTTTGGCAAGCATACGGTGAATGGCCTTCTCCTGGGCAACAGAAGAGAGTACGTGGATCTTACGGCCGGCACTTCCATTGCCAATATTCCATTCAGAAGACAAGGCCTGGCAGCCAGGGTGACCTATGATTATTCCACCCGGTACCTGGTGCAGTTCGACATGGGATATAACGGAAGCGAAAACTTCCCTCCCGGCAAGCGATATGGGTTCTTCCCTTCGGTGTCCCTGGGCTGGGTGCCATCCAAGGAAAAGTTCTGGAATGTAAATGTCATCAATTATTTAAAGATCAGGGGTTCTTATGGCAAGTCCGGGAACGACCAGATAGGCGGAGCAAGGTTCCTGTACCAGACTACCATCGACAAGGGTGCTGAGAACTATCTTTTTGGTCAAAGCCAGACCACCGTCACTTCGAATGGGTTTGCCGAAGCCATGATCGGGAACAACAACCTCTCGTGGGAAGTATCCGAGAAAGCCAATATAGGTACGGATATGGAGCTATTCAACGGTCGTGTCACATTGACCGTGGATGCATTCCGGGAGCACCGGACGGGCATTCTTCTGCAATTGCAGCAGATACCTAGTTCCGCGGGATATCCCGGCTCGATCATCCCATATGCCAACCTGGGCGCGGTGAACAATCACGGTATCGAGGGTAATATCGAAGTACGTAACAGGACCAGGGGCGGCTTTTATTATTCTTTCCAGGGTAATTTCACGTTTGCCCGGAATAAGGTCATAGAAGACAATACCCCATTGAAACAATATCCTTATCAGAATTCAAGAGGACAAAGCATCAACCGATTCTACGGGTTTGTCGCAGACGGCATTTATAAAGATCAGGCGGATGTGGACAAAGGGCCTGACCAGACCTATCTCCAGACGGTGATCCGGCCCGGGGATATCAAGTACAAGGACCTGAATGGGGACGGGAAGATCGATGCGAACGACCAGACCTTTATCGGATTTGCCCGTACACCCGAGATCATGTTTGGTTTTGGCGGTACTGTGGCGTACAAGGGTGTCGATCTCAGCATCTTTTTTGCAGGCGCCGCCCGGACGAGCATGTACATGAGCGGCCGCAGCACCTGGGCATTTGCCGACGGAGTAGGCGTGTACAATGTAACCAGAGAGTATTTTGATCATCGCTGGGTGCCGGGTGCGGCGGACAATTCCAAAGCGGAATACCCCGCCATATTGAATGTAAAGTCCACCAATAATTTTGTCAGCAGCACGCAGTGGTTGAGGAACGGCAATTACCTGCGGGTCAAATCAGCGGAGATTGGTTATAATTTCCCCAGGAGCCTGACACAACGGGTGAAGATCAACAGCTTCCGGCTATTCATCAACGGCACCAACCTCGGTCTTTGGGATCATATCAAGATCGTAAACCCCGAGGATGATGGGCCGAATGAGAATTATCCTTTACAGCGCAGCATCAATTTTGGCGCGCAAGTGACATTCTAAATCTATAAAATAATTATAACGTGAACTCCATTATAAAAACAACGCTTGGCATACTGCTGCTGTCGCTGGCGGCTGCGTGTAAAAAAGATTATCTTGATAAGGCGCCTGATGACGACCTGACCCTGCAAAAAGTATTTGCCAACAGGGATTACGCCATGAGCTTTTTAAGCAATATCTATACTTCCGAACCCGTGGAGCGTCGCATGGTGGACAATGACCCCAACGGCAATCCATTTGTGGGCGCTTCCGACGAGATGGAGCAGATGTACCCGCCCAGTTTTAGCAATTCCATGAATGCCGGCAGCTGGGGACCGTCTACCTATACCATCGATCCATGGACGGCCAATTATGTCGGTATCCGCAAGGCCAATCTTTTTATAGAGAACGTCGATAAGGTACCGCTGGACGATGCTTTTACGGCTGCCCTCCGCACACGGCTGAAAGGGGAAGCCCTTTTTCTACGCGCCTATTTTCATTTTCTGCTGATGCGGGTATACGGGGCCGTGCCTATCTCGGACCACAGCGTGGCCTTTACGGAAAATTTTAAATCCATCCGGAGGGACCCCATCGACAAATGCGCGGCTTTTGTGGCGGCCGAATGCGACAAGGCAGCCGCGTTGCTGCCGCCTATCATCACGAATGCCACGGAATATGGAAGACCCACCAAAGCCGTTTGTCTTGCGCTGAAGGCCAGGGTATTGCTCTATATGGCCAGCCCCTTGTGGAACGGCAATCCGGATTATAAGGATATAAAGAATGACAACGGCACCCGGCTTTTTCCGGATGCGGATGCCGGCAGGTGGCAGGCTGCGGCGGATGCTGCAAAAGCCTGTATCGACCAGGCAGAACCGGCAGGATACGGACTGTACCACAGCGCCAGTAACGACCCTGTGTTGAATTACCAGGAAATATTCTTTGTCAACAACAACAAGGAAGTACTGTTTGCCAATAACCCCGGATTTTTTAACGATAATGATGTGTACAGCGACCCCCGCAGCACTTACCAGGGGTTTACCCTCAACAGCATTACGCAGAACATGGTAGATGACTATGAGATGGCTGACGGCACCCGGCCCATACTGGGTTATAATGCCGACTATACACCTGTCCTCAATCCTGTCTCCAGCTATTCGGAAACGGGATTTGCGGCGGCGGACGATCCCAAAGGCAACTATATAGCCGGCACCAGTAATATGTATGTCAACCGCGAACCCCGATTTTACGCCAGTATACATTTCTCTGGTCAACCCTGGAAGAACAGTACCGGGCTGCAATTCTGGTACAAAGGCGTCGATGGGAAGCTGGCGGGCGGCGCCGGCAACTTTACAAAGACGGGTTATCTGCCAAAGAAATGCTCCGACCCCAGCTTTACCTGGGTACCGCTGCATTCCGTCCTGCGTACCTGGATACTTTTCCGGCTGGGGGAGCAATACCTGAATTATGCGGAGGCATTGAACGAAGCGCAGGGTCCAGTTGGGGACGTATATAAGTATATCAACCTGATCCGGGACCGCAGCGGGCTTCCTGGTTTGCCCACGGGTCTGTCGAAGGACGATATGCGGGAGCGTATACATCACGAACGCCGTATCGAACTCTTTTATGAGACACACCGCTATTTTGACGCGCATCGCTGGAAAATAGCAGAGCAGGAGGAAGGGGGTAATATCCTTGGTCTGGATATTTTCTCCGGGGCCAATGCCACCGACCCCGCCTTTTTCAAAAGGGTCCTGGTGGAAAAAAGGGTTTTTGAGAAGAAGCATTACTTGTGGCCTATACAGCAACGGGAGCGGGATAAGAACCCCAACCTGGTGCAGAACTATGGATGGTAGTTTTTAATTGATATTATATGAATGTTAGAACGATCGTCTTTTTAACCTGGATGCTGCCCTTGTCCTTATGCGCGCAGCAACTGTACGAGTTGCCCAAGGACGTCGACAGCCGGTGGGTCAGTTTTGAGAATCCTACGGGCGAAAAGGGTAAGGGAGGCATGGAGAACAAGGGCGCAAAAGGCAATGCCAGTCAGTGGATCAAGGCGGGGACCAGCAGGGTACTGGCCGATCTTCATGACGCCGGCGTCATCAACAGGATATGGATGACCATCATCGACAGGAACCCGAAAGCTTTAAGATCTATTGTACTGGAGATCTATTGGGATGGGGCCAAAAAGCCGGCTGTCTCGGCGCCGTTGGGCGATTTCTTTGGTATCGGTCTTGGAAGGATGGCTGCTTTTCAAAGCGCATTGTTCTCCGACCCTGAGGGCAAGTCTTTTAACTGTTATGTCCCCATGCCTTTTAAGAAGGGGGCTAAGGTTATCTTTATCAATGAATCGCAACAAGACCAGCTGTTGTTCTATGACATCGATTATTCCGTGTTGAAGGCTGTGCCGAAAGATATCGGTTATTTCCATGCTTACTGGAGTAATAATAATGGAGCAAAGCTGGGAGAAGATTTTGTGATATTGCCCCGGATCCACGGCAGTGGAAGATTTCTTGGCACCAATATTAGCGTTGTTGCCGACAGCATCTATGGCAATACCTGGTTTGGCGAAGGCGAGGTCAAGGCCTATCTGGACAATGACGGTGTATTTCCCACGCTGGCGGGGTCGGGGACGGAGGATTATATCGGCTCGGCCTGGAATTTGGGGGCTTTTAATAATTTGTATCAGGGCGCTACCATCGTCGACAGGGTGAAGAGACAGTATGCTTTTTACAGATGGCATATACCCGACCCTGTTTATTTCCATCAGAACTGTAAGGTTACCATACAACAGATGGGCGGCGCCGGCAGAGATCTTATCCGGGGTATTGCCAAAGCGGGAGGCAGGGTAAAGCCCGTGAGCGTAATGACCTCCAAGGGTTTGATAAAGCTTCTGGAGACGTCTGATTACCCTGACTTGTTTGACGACAGGTTTCCTGCCGATGAGTGGGTCAATTTTTACAGGGTAGATGATTATTCAGCGACGGCTTATTTTTATCTTGATAGACCCGAGAGCGATCTGCCGGCCCTGGCGTCTCTGGGGGGAAGACTAAAAGGATTGTAGCTATATGAACTGGAATCAACTGGACATTTGGATCATAGCAGCCTATCTGCTGTTGATGTTTGGCATGTCGCTTTGGCATAAGCGATTTGCATCCACCAATCTTGAAAACTTTTTTCTTGGCGGGCGAAAGATACCGGGATGGCTGAATGGTATTTCCTATACAGCCGCGTTGGTGAGCCCCGATGCCGCGACAGGGTATGGCGGGTTGGGGGTAGTGACAGGCGCTTTTATCTCCTGGTGGTACCTGAGCAGATTTGGACTGGCTCTTTTTATAGGAGGCGTACTTTTCTCCGGCTTTTGGCGGCGGCTGAATCTTTTTACGTCGCTGGAGTTCTATGACCTACGATTTCCATCTCGTGCCGCATCTGCCATGCGCATCTGGATTGCCGTACGTACTTCATTTATCGCCATGCCGGCATGGACGGGTATTACGCTGCTGGCGGCCTTTAAGATCATGGGTCCTGCATTTGGTCTGACGAAGGTGCAGACGATGTGCCTGGTGGTGCCTGTATCTTTTCTCTTTGTCTTTTTTTCGGGATATAAAGGGGTGGTGATCTCCAATCTTATCCAGATGAGTATTTTCTTTATCGGAGCCGTTACACTGGCCGGCCTCACTCTCTCGCATTTCGGGGGGCCGGTGGCCATGAGTGCTGCGCTGCATCATGCATTTGACGGCTCACATCCCGATGTATTACAGATGGCGCCGCCTGTCAAACATGACGTTTTTCCGTTGGCTGCTGCAATGGCCTGGCTGTTAGGGCAAAGCATCGGCTATGGCGGTGATGCGGCGCCGATGGGCGGCGCAATGGAGGGACAACGTATCCTTTCCACCCGAACCCCATCGGAAGCGATGACTATGTATGTCGTGGCTGCGATCACCATGTTTGTGCTGCTGCTGCTGGTGACCCTTCCCAGCATATCGGCTGCCGTCCTTTGGCCTGAGCTGCGTAATTCGGGGGCCGACAGGGAGCTGGTGTATGGTCGGCTTATGAAAGAGATGTTGCCGCATGGTGCGATGGGCTTGCTGATCGCTGCTATGATGGCCGCCACCATGTCGGTGGTGGGGGATAACCTCAATTTCGGGAGTCAGGTAATGGTGAGTGATATCTATCGTCGCTGGTTTGTACGACGCGCCAGTGAGAAGCATTACCTTTTGATGGGAAAGATCGCCATGGCGATCATCATAAGTCTTGCCATTGCCGTCGTATTTAATGTAAGCATCATCACAAACGTGGCCATCTTTATGCTGCAGCTGAGTGCCGCGGAACTGCCTGCCAACTGGGCTCAATGGTGGTGGTGGCGATTTAACGGACCTGCCCGTGTAGCGGCATCTTTTGGCGGCGCCGCCATTTTCTGTCTGGTAGTGCTGGGACCGCAATTGCTGGCATTTTTGGGGGTGAGCTGGGCGGAACATCTCATCCTTCCCTGGTATTGGTCCACCTTGCTTGTGATGGCCCTGACCACCGTGCTATGGGTATCTGTTGCATTACTGACCAAGCCCGATCCGGACAGGCTGTTGAGCGCGTTCTATGAGCGGGTGCGGCCATTGGGGTGGTGGGGACCGCATGAACGCGGGAGTGGTAATGTAAGACCTATTCTGAAAGGGTTGCTGGTGGCCGTGGTTGGTTTTGCCGCGACATGTATGTTGATACAGGGGCTGACGGAAATGTGGTTTGGAAGATATTGGAGAGGAGGAGCAGAGATTGTGGTTTGTTTGGGATTGTTTATTGTCTTCAGGAAGACCTCCCGGTCCTTCCTCCATTTTTTAGAGCAACGAACAAATTGAAAATAAATATTTATGAGAGCAAAAAGTCAAGTAAGGACGAAAGAAGAGCATGTATTGTATCTGGGAGACTGGGTATTTCATGTGGGACCTACATTTATCGAAACCCCGTTTGGTACGGAAACAAAGGATGCCGATCTGCATTTTTATGGCGAGCGGCTGACGGAGGCATTGGAGCACCTGTCGGATGTTACACCTCTGGCTAACTGGGAGCTGTACCGTCTGGAGCCGGGTAAGCTGGAGGCATACTTAGAGCAATCGGCGTGTTTGATCATCAGCGATGTGGAGGCGAAGTGCTTTCATTTATATCCTAGTTTTTTTGACAGGGCCAGACGTGAGCGGCGCATCGTCACATTTCCTGACAGGCTGGATGTCATCAAGGACTGGATCCGTGATGGCGGAGGGATGATGATGCTGGGAGGCTGGTTGTCTTTTAGCGGCGTACAAGGAAGGTCCGGCTGGGGCAGGAGCAGGCTTCATGAGGTATTGCCCGTGGAATGTCTGCAGGCAGAGGACCTGGTGGAATCTTCCGAGGGGTTTACTGCCGAGGTGGTAGCGCCTCATCACCCCGTGGTAAAAGGACTTCCCTGGCATACATTCCCGCCCATATTTGGGTATAATGAGGTAGGAGGCAGGGCAGAAGGCGAAGTACTGGTACGTGTAAAGGAGACGGGGCATCCCCTGGTGGTCACCGGAGAATATGGAAAAGGGCGGCTGTTGACCTATATGTCCGACCCGGCGCCGCACTGGGGTATCAATTTTGAATTATGGGAGGCATATGACGCCTTCTGGCAACAATCTTATAACTGGGTAAAAAGAAAAACCAAGTGATGTATCATTTATCGGCCGGAGCATGTGTGGCGGATATCACACCGCCGCTGGAGGTAGGTCTTCTTACCTCGTCAGTGAAAGGAGAGTATAGCGCTTTTGAGTCGGTGAGGCTGCCGCTAAAGGCCAGGGTGCTGGTGTTACGATCGGTCCATGAGACGGTGGCATTAGTTTCATTGGACCTGCTGGCATTGAATGATACTTCTGTCGGGGGGTGGGAGGATTTCAAGAAAGGTATGTCGGACGTGATCGCCCCTGACAATATCATCCTTACCTGTACGCATACCCACAGCGCGCCGGAATCCGTGGCGTTATCAGGCCTCTATCTTACCGGGGAATACCGGGCGTGGCTGACGAGGGTACAGCGGGTTATCAAGGAAGGTATCGGGCGGGCTATAAAGGAGCTGAGGCCATGCACGATCTCGTTTGCCACCTCGCTGCTGAAGGGGTATTCCTTACAGCGACGTATACCTGTAGCCGACGGCATTATCATGTCCGACTCGGTGCAGCCAATCTCCGAAGAGCTGATGGAGAGGGGGCCGGTGGACAGACGGGTACATACGGTGCGGCTGAAGGGGCTTAAAGGTGAAGGTATCGCCATGCTGGTGCATGCCATCTGTCATCCCGTCCACGAGATGTGTCTGCCCCATATATCCTCCGAGTTCCCGGGTGAGATGTGTCTGGAGTTGGAGAGGGCACCGGCGAATGGGGTGCCTCTATTTTTAAATGGCGCGGCTGGAGATACCAATCCTCCTACCGTGTCCTTAGGGCCGGACTATGCACACAGGCATGGACAGGCGCTGGCCCGTGTAGCGGAGATGGGAGAGGGTGACAGGTCGATTGACGCGGGTGTTTTCAAATTCGCACGCCGGGAAGTCCAGCTTTTGGCGAGGAAGGAGGCTGACGTCGCTAATAAGTTTGATGCGTTGGCCAGGATCAGCGCCATCCGTGTCGGTGCGCTGGCTATTGTATTCCTGCCTGGCGAACCTTTTGTGGAGACGGCGCTGGAGATTGAAAGGTCGTCCCCGTTTAGACACACCATCGTGGTGGGTTTTTGTGAGAACAATATCGGTTATATCCCCACTGATGCCGCTTTTGAAAAAGGGGGATACGAAGTCGGACCCGGCAAATGGTCTTTTTTGGAAAAAGGCGCGGATGATACGATCTATACCTGCGCATTAAAACTTTTGGAGGAACTTTTATGATAAGATATTTTTTTGGGTTGGCGCTAACTCTTTTGACGGGTGTTGTTCAGGCGCAAACGGTGTATTGTTATGGAAATGAGCAGAACGATCTTTTGCGGATGTTGCGAAGGGAGGGAGTGATCGTGACGAGGTTTGGATCGCCGGAAGAGGCTGTAAAAGCGGCCAGGCCGGGGTCGGGTGTATTTATTGTGGCTTATGACTATCCAAGGATAGATCCGAAGAATATTATTACGCAATCGTTGCTGGATGCAGCCGGCAAAAAAAGGTTAAGGCTCTATATCGAATTTCCTGCACAGTATCCGGGGCTGGATGTCCCTGATTCGGTGGTAGAGACGCAATTGGAGCGGGGCGTGGTTACCAGCGATGTCTTTGGACGGCAATTACCTTCCATGGGGCTTCTGGGCATCCACAACGCCCATGTGCTACCTGTGGAGGCAGACAGCCCGTTGATCGTACTTGCAAAAGTGGTAGGTGTGGACAAGGCGGAGTATGGACTTGCCGATACAAAGACCTATCCGCTGCTGTTTCAGCGGGGGAATGCCCTTGTCAGCATGACGGGGCTGAGTGATTTTGAGACGGGCAGATATGGGCCGGAAGCGCAGGTGAAAGTTTTGTGGAATTATATTATCCGATGGGTGACGGGGGACAAGAATTTTAATGTTAAGCGATGGAAAGAGGATGTCCGGCCTATGTATGGCAGGACTGGGGTACTGCCGGCCACTGCCCGGATGAACAGTATAAAAAAAGGCGTGCAATGGTTTGACAAAGGCCATTTTTTTATAGACCCCAGCTGGAAGTCGGATTGGGAAAAATATGGGAATAACGGGGTGAAGCCTCTGGGGCCTCCTGTGAGTCAGGATAAGGCGGTGGGAGACGGCGAGCTGGGTATCCTGGAAGGGCATACGTCGACTGTGTTGTATGACGGCAGTCAACTTTACAGGTATTGGATGCGGGCCGACGTGCAGGGAGAGGTGAGCATGGCGCTGGCGGCTGCGGGAAGGCTACTGAATAACGAGGAATATAAAAAGAAGTCTGAAAATATATTAAACTATTTATTCAAGACGTCCAATATGCGGGCCGGCGCGAAGAATGATCCGGCGAGCCCGGCCTATGGGCTTATCGGCTGGGCCACTACCAATGCGGAGACGTTCTACGGGGATGATAATTCAAGGGCTATTCTGGGCGCCATCGCAACCTCGGCCTATCTGCATACAAGCGAGTGGGATAAGGAACTGGCGGAAGCTATCATGGGGAATTTCAGGACGACGGGTAAACAAGGTTTCCGGGGCGAGCGGCTTGAGGAAGGTGATATTATTAGGAACGGCTGGCCTTTTTATTACAACAGGGATCTTGTGCATCCTTCGCCTCATTTTGAGTCATGGATGTGGGCCTGTTATCTCTGGCTGTACAGCAAGACGGGGTATGAGCCTTTATTGGCCCGGACAAAGGAGGCCATTAGGATCACGATGGATGCCTATCCTGAAAAATGGCTTTGGGGCAGCAGTCTGCAGACCCAGCGTGCCCGGATGATCCTTCCCCTGGCGTGGCTGGTGCGTATCGAGGATACGGAGGAGCATCGCCGCTGGCTGGATAAAATGGTTGTGGATATGTTGGGCTACCAGGACACTTGCGGCGCTATCCGGGAGGAGATCGGCAAGGGTAAGGGGATGTTCAGGGAGTTGAAGAAGAATTCGGACTATGGCTCCGACGAGGGTTCGTTGATCTTCAGGAATGGGGAAAAAATATCGTGCATGTTGTATACGAACAATTTTGCTCTTTTTAGTTTGAACGAGGCTGCCAGGGCGACGGGTGATAAGCGATATGTGGATGCTACCCGCCGGCTGTCGGATTTTTTGACCAGGGTACAGGTGCAGAGCGTAAAGCATAAAGACCTAGATGGCGCCTGGTTCAGGGCTTTCGACTATGGCAAATGGGATTATTGGGCTTCCAATTCGGATGCCGGGTGGGGCGCCTGGTGTACATTGACGGGATGGATACAGAGTTGGATCGTCGCCACCCAGGTGCAGATAGTGCAGGGACAGAGTTTTTGGGAGGTAACGAAGGGGGCGGATATGGGGAGGACGGCGAAAGGCGTGATCGCATCAATGATGAAATTATGAAGATCGTATTTGTATTATTAATGGGATGTGCGTTGTGCGCACGGGGACAGGTGTTGAATAATGATCTTTCTGCCTTGTCGATGATACAGCAGGGGGTGAAATCCAAACGGGTGAGCAGCTACGACCGAAGCGGCGACAACCATGACAATATTGGTCTTATTAAAACAGGGGAGCGCAGGACCATTTTTGATGTAAAAGGCGCGGGTGTTATCAATCATATCTGGATCACCATGGGACCCGAGCCGTCCGTGCTCAGCCGCAACGATGTCATCATACGGATGTTTTGGGATGGAGCTTCCTATCCTTCCGTAGTATCGCCCATCGGACCATTCTTCGGTCAGGGCTGGGACGAATCCTATCTTTTTACCTCTGCACCCCTGGCCGCCACACCTTCCAATGGACAGGGTCTGGTGAGCTATTTTGCCATGCCTTTTGCGCAAGGTGCAAGGATAGAGATAGAGAACCAGGCTGGCGTCGATATACGGCCGTTCTATTTTTATGTGGATTATGTGGAAATGAAAAAGCTTCCGGCAAACATGGGGAGATTGCATGCATGGTACAACAGACAGCTGACAACACCTGTTGACAGCATAGAGAATGAGCACTGGATGTTTGGACCCAACAGACCGAACAAGGATGGGAAGAATAATTATATCATCGCCGATATACAGGGGAAGGGGCATTTTGTAGGCGTGAATTACTATGTGCATAGCCCAACGCCGTTTTGGTACGGAGAAGGGGACGACATGATATTCATCGACGGGGACAGTCTGCCCACCTTGAATGGCACGGGTACGGAAGATTACTTCAACACTTCATGGGGGGCGCCAAAGACACCGTATTCCACCCCCTACTTTGGCTATGCCAGGGTCAACAACGACATGGGGTTCCTTGGCAGGACTCATATTTACCGGTGGAATATAACAGACCCTATCTACTTCGATAAGTCGTTAAAATTTACCATCGAGCATGGCAGCAACAATGTGCTGACCCTGGACCTGGCAAGTGTGGCATACTGGTACCTCAGCGAGGCGTCACCCGTGCCGGCCATACCTGACAAGGAAGGCCGGAAGCCGAGGCCATTGATCAACATAGGCGATATTCATCGATGGCGGGATGCCTGGAGAAAGAGCAAGGGTTATGATCCGAAACTATGGGGAAATTAGTTCATCAAAACATACAGTAATGGCAAGGTTTTTTAAAAAAGGAAAGAGTGCGTCTGATATCAAGGCTGCGGATGTAAAAGTCAGGGATACGGTGGAGAATATCATTAAGGATATAGAGAACAACGGCGATCTGGCGGTGAGAAAGTATTCGACGGTTTTTGACAAATGGAACCCGGAGTCATTCCGGCTTACGGACGATGAGATACGCGAGATAGTGGCCCGTACGCCGAGACAGGTGAAGGATGACATCTTATTTGCACAGCAACAGATAAGATATTTTGCGGAGCAGCAGCTGGCTTCTATTTTGGATATTGAGGTAGAGACGCTGCCGGGTGTATTTTTAGGTCATAAGAACATACCTGTGAACAGTGCCGGATGTTATATTCCCGGCGGGAGATATCCAATGGTAGCTTCTTCCCATATGAGTATTCTCACGGCCAAGGTGGCGGGTGTCCGGCGGGTGATCGCCTGTACGCCGCCTATCAATGGGCGGATACCCGATGCTACTGTCTGCGCCATGTATTTTGCCGGGGCGGATGATATATATATACTGGGAGGCGTACAAGCTTTGTGCGCCATGGCGATCGGCACGAGTTCCATAGCGCCCGTGGATATGATCATTGGGCCGGGGAATGCTTATGTAGCGGAAGCCAAGCGGCAATTGTTCGGCAGGGTAGGCATCGACCTGGTGGCAGGACCTACAGAAATACTGGTCATTGCCGATGAAACGGCTGATGCGGAAATGGTGGCCTGCGATCTTTTGGGGCAGGCCGAGCATGGGCCTACTTCTCCCGCTGCCCTGATCACTACGTCGGAAGAACTGGCGCGCGGTACGCTCGTAGAAATCGAACGTCAGCTGCGGGTGCTGCCCACAGCCGATGTCGCCCGCATTGCATGGGAGGATCATGGATCGATCATTCTTGTGGAAGATGAGGAGGAAGCCATCCGGAAGGCTGATGAGCTGGCTTATGAACATGTGGAAGTGCTGACCAGAAACCCGCAGGTCTTTTTAGATAGGATGACCAATTACGGGGCGTTGTTCCTCGGACCCGAAACCAATGTAGCGTATGGGGACAAGGTGATCGGCACAAATCATACTTTACCTACCATGGGTGCTGCCCGGTATACCGGCGGGCTTTGGGTGGGGAAATTTATCAAGAATTGTACGTATCAACGGTGTACGCCGGAAGCAAGTGTCATAGTGGGGGAATATGCCATGCGGTTGTGTGAGCTGGAGGGATTTGCCGCACATAAAGAGCAGGCAGCCTTGCGTGTGAAAAGATATTCATCTGAATTAAAAACAAGTAAGTAATGAGAACCTGTTTGGTTGTAGGGTTATTGTTTATGTTTATTACATCTTACAGCAATATACGGCTGCCAGCCGTGCTGGGGAACAATATGGTCTTACAGCAGCGCAGCGAAGTAAAGTTGTGGGGCTGGGGAGAGCCCAATGAGAAGGTGACGGTGACCACCTCCTGGGACAATAAGACCTATCCTATCGTGACGGTAACGGGGAACGCGGACTGGATGGTGATGATTGGGACGCCGGCTGCGGGTGGTCCGTATAGTATCAGGATAAATGATATTTTATTGTCCGGCGTTCTGATCGGGGAGGTTTGGATATGCGGCGGGCAGAGTAATATGGAGATGTGCGGAAAATGGGGTTTACAGGATGTCAGGGCTGAATATGCCACGGCTCATTTGAACGGGCTGCGTTTTTTTCATGTTGCAAAGGCTTCCGCCCCGGAGTCGCAGCGGGATTGTACAGGCTCGTGGGAGGTGTGTGATAGTACAAGTTTACCGGCTTTTAGCGCGGTGGCTTATTTTTTTGGAAAGCAGCTGTATACGTCGCTGCATGTTCCTATTGGATTGATACAATCCTGCTGGAGCGGCTCTTCCGCGGAAGTGTGGACCCCTGAGAGCGTGATCGGCAGAGATCCCGTATTAACACAGGCTGCTGAAAAAGTATTGCCCAACGGACAGGTGCCGTATCTGCCCGGGTATGCTTATAACGCCATGATCGCGCCCATCACGAACTATTCCCTGGCGGGTGCGATATGGTACCAGGGTGAGAACAATACCATGACAGCCGGGGTCTATCCTCGTGTGTTTGCTGCCATGGCGGATAGTTGGCGCAAGGCATGGGGCAGAGATCTTCCTTTTTATTATGTACAGGTGGCGCCATTCCGGTATCAACTGGCGAATGTAGGCGCGCTGATGCGGGAGGCGCAGACGAAATGTCTGGCGATCCCCAATACGGGTATGGTGGTCACTACTGACCTTGTGACGGACGTGGGGAATGTCCATCCTTCAGACAAGCATGACGTCGGCCAGCGACTGGCGAATTGGGCGTTGGCGGAGACGTATCACCGGACAGGGATGGTTTACAGGAGTCCCTTGTTTAAGGGGGTAACGATGGAGAAGGATCGGGTAATTGTGTACGTGGATCACGCAGGGGAAGGATTGGTGATCCGGGGTAAGGAGGTGGTCGAACTGTATATAGCAGGAGAGGATAGGATATTTCATCCGGCCCGGGCTACTGTGGACCATGACAGGATCATTGCCCGGAGTGCGGAAGTTCCCCGGCCTGTGGCTGTCCGTTATGGATTTGGCAATGCCGCCATCGGCAATATCTTTAGCAAAGAAGGGCTTCCCCTGGGACCTTTCCGTACGGACGACTGGCCTGTGGAAAACGAGTATCCTTCGGTACAGGCTATTACCAATCCCGTGTTAAACCACGATTTCCCTGATCCCACTATCATACGTGCGGGCAATAAATATTATGGATACGCCACCAACAGCGTAGTGGAGGGCAAGTATGTCCATATTCAACTGGCCAGTTCAACCGACCTGGTCCATTGGAAGGACGAGGGAGATGCATTGTCTGCGGGGGCAGTCTGGGCCAGCAAGGATTTTTGGGCGCCGCATGTTGTTTATGATCCGGGGATGAAGAAGTATGTAATGTATTATTCAGCGCAGTCTAATATGGAGGGGGTTGGAAAATGTATTGGGGTGGCATTCGCGGACAGCGCCCGAGGCTCCTTTGTGGATATGGGTATGCCGCTGATCAGCGGCAAGGCGTTTGAGGACATCGATCCCTGCGCCATCATCGATCCGAAGAGCGGGAAGAAGTTGTTGTATTGGGGGTCGGACCATCGTCCTATCCAGGTGCAGGAGCTCAATGATGATTGGAAAGGCTTTAAACCGGGCTCGGCCCCTAAACCTGTGCTTTATCCCGGACAGGAAGGGAAGTATGACAGATTGATCGAAGGGGCGTGGATCGATTACGCGAATGGTTTTTATTATCTGTATTACTCCGGGGACAATTGTTGCGGTCCGGCGGCGAACTATGCCGTCATGGTAGCCCGCAGCAAGAGTCCTTTCGGGCCTTTCGAGCGGCTGGGACAGAACAATCTCAGCGGCAGCAGTGTTATCCTGGAGAAGAATGCCGAATGGACAGCCCCCGGTCATAATTCCATCTTCCGGGATGAGAAAGGACGGGTGTATATCGCATATCATGCTTTCCAGGCGGAGAAGCCTGCCGGCCGGGTGCTGATGATCAGTCCCCTGGTATATGAGAAGGGGTGGCCGGTGATAAAGCTATAGAGTTATGATAAAGACTGCTCCCATACAACAAATAAGCGATTATATGAAAGCCGTGAATGTTCAGGTTCCCCGGCGGCTGAACGATTTCCTGGTAGTCGATTATGGCTCTATGGATCTGAAAGAGGTTGAATGGTTGCAGGCTTTCAGTCTGGGCTGTTTTGAGATCAATCTCGATCTTACCCCAGGTTGCCCAATTCGCGTAGATACATTCGAGCTGGCTTCTGCGGCCAACCGGCTTATGCTCGTTAGTCCATACAGGTTGCAATCATCACTGCCGCATACTGTCCCCAAAACCGGCTCCCATAAAGGCTATGGTATCTTTTTCACACCTGAGTTTATTTATGGTAATTTTGGCGGCGAATCGCTCGCAAAAGATTTTCCTTTTTTTAGTCCATTCAATACACCTTCCCTTTATCTCAGTAATGAAACAGCCGGCTTATTTATCGACATCATTAATAAAATACAATACGAACACGATCATTATGGCGTTTTCAGCAAAGAGATTATTAAGAATTATCTGAATGTGCTTTTCCTGAAAGCTAAACAATATTATCACAATCCGCGCATGCTTCCGTCACTCAACCGGGAAACAGAAATATTTCATTCCTTTGAATCCCTGATACAAAAACATTATACGGAGCTAAACACTGTAAAACAATATGCAGATAAAATGCATATTTCCTCCAAGTATCTTTCCGAAACTGTTAAAAAGATAAGCGGTTCAAGCGCTTTACAACGCATTCATAAAGCGCAGCTCAATCATGCCTCTGCACAACTACTGCATTCGGGCAAATCCATTTCGGAAATTGCGTATGAACTTAATTTTGTGAACCCGGATTATTTTTCTGTATTTTTTAAACGTCTCACCGGGAAAACACCGTCGCAATTCCGTAGTTTTTAAAGTTGTTCCCGCCTTTTTGAATGACGGTTGCCATTCCGGCAATTGAACTTTGTGCTTTTACAAAATAAAACACATGAATACAACAGTGATTGGATTGGGAGCCATGGGCAGTGCATTGACAACAGCTCTGCTCGATAAGCAGTGTGCTGTAACCGTATGGAACCGTTCGCCGCAGAAGACAGTTGCATTGGTAAACAAAGGCGCCTTGCATGCTGAAAAAGTGGAGGATGCCATCAGCGCATCTCCATTAGTTATTATATGTCTGCTCACATACGATACAGTTTATGAGGTGCTTGCACCGGCTGTTCAGCAGTTTAAAGGTAAAGTGATCGTGAATCTCACCAATGGCACGCCTCAACAGGCCCGGGATATGGGCAGATGGGCGGCGGATCGGGGTGCCATTTATCTCGATGGTGGTATCATGGCGACGCCACCGATGGTAGGTGCACCGGAAGCACTCATCATATACAGCGGTTCCCAACAGGCTTTTGAAAAATATAAACCGCAACTGGATGTACTGGCCAGCAGCCAGTATGTAGGGGAAGATGCGGGTCTGGCGCCGTTGTATGATATTTCGCTACTTACTGGTATGTATGGCATGTTTACCGGCGCGTTACAGGCGATGGGGCTGATCACTTCCGGAAATATAAGCGCCCAACAATTTATGCTATTATTGAAACCCTGGTTACTGGCCATGTTAGGTCAGGTGGAAATAATGGCCTCGGAAATAGACAAGGGTGATTATTTTGGATATGTTTCGTCTAATCTTGGAATGCAGGCTGCCGCTTATGGGAATATGATTGCGGCGCACGAAGAGGCTGGACTAAGCGCTGAATTGGTAACGCCCTTGCATAATCTGTTTCAACTGGCAGTGAAAGCAGGTTACAGTCCTGCAAATATTTCGGCTTTGATTGAAGTGATCAGGAAGCCGGAGGGATAGGGATGGTGTTATTTTTTGGCGATGTGTCACCTGAACCTGTCGGACAATGTATAGCACACTTTGTCATTGATGCGCCGGAAGACTTCTGCATTGATCTTTCGAACGCGCCGCATTTTACGGCCTACCAGCAGCTGGCCTTCGCTGTCGAAGTATTGCGGTTGCTGGAAATAGGTGAGGATATAATATTTTTTCTTGACAAAGGGGAAGTTGAATGCCCGCGGCCATAGTGTAACGTAGGTAAGGGTATGTTTGCGCTCGTCCGTATAGTAATCCAGATTGTTGATCCAGGTGCAGTTTACGGAGCGCATATTGGTAATAAGGTTATTTACTGCAAAGTTGTCAAATCCATATTTTCTCAATGTATCCTGCATACGGTCTTCCCCCACCCAGAATTCATAGATGTAGGTAAGCGAATCTGTCGCCAGTTCCATGGAAACCCTGTCAAACCTGCGATCGGTGAATTCTATCGAGAAGGGCTTTTGTTTGTAAGCATGCGTATACACCTGTTCGATGCTGTCCAGGACGGATTGGTGATGGTGATAGTACCGGGTAATGTTCAATGTCTTGCATGAACAGGCGTACATGACGATGAACAACAGCAGTAGGATATGGGTGTGTTTATTCCTCATGGGTATCCTTTTGACAATAGGTGACTCCAAAGATGATCTTTTTTAAAAATTCCGGTGTTACCTGCCGGAGGGTTCTGCCGCCGTAATCCCAGTAAATGATCTGAAAGATATCACCGATCTGTTGGATATCTGTCAGTACGATGTAATGGGTGGGGAAGCTGAACCGTGATTTATCGTGATTTTTTACGTGCAGATAAGTGTTGTTGACATACAGGAAGGTGGTGCCTGTTTGTATAGCGTTTTGCAGATAGGCGTACAGGTCTTTTATACCGGGCCGGATCAGATCGGACCCGACGGCCTTTATCTTATAGCCCATCAGCTGTCTGATCATACGATTAAACTTGCCCAGATTGCATGCCGCCCAGAAGGTATCCTCGGAGCCTGTATGAAACTTCCGGTGGAAGAAGTTCAGGTAGCTTCTGAAATGATCTGCCAGGACCAGGAACCACATCTGGTCGGCGTGGCGAATATCCAGCACGCCTTTGAAGCGGAGCGTGCCGGCTGCCAGCATTACTTCCGGGGAGGGGGTGAATTTTATTTTGTTCCAGGTCGCCTGACCTTCCTCGTAGAGAGTCAGCATGAACTTTACATACCGAAGAGGATCGTAATTCAGGGGTAGGTAAGAGAGAGCGGCGTAACCACAGAAATTTGTGTTACTGCCCTGGTACATACCGAGCGGGTCCTGGACGTTGACCCGCAGGTTTTCCAGGAACAGATGGCCCCGGGTATTGGGCCAGTATATGCTGGAGTCGGGGAGTCGGATCGTCCGGAGGTAGGCAAGGGCTTCCTGTTGGGTGGAACGGCCGGGCTCTCCTGTCGATGCGAGGGAGAGGTTTGATAAAAAAAATGTCAGGAGAAGCAGCGGGAAGGTGCTTTTCATTTGACGAATATAATTGTGATAACTATCCAGGATAGGAAATTCTTTAAAAAAAACGCCCTAATATTTTGAACGTACGTTTTATTACGTACCTTAGATGTATGAAAAGATTTAAAAAGGAGGGGAGTGAAGGGCAGGAGCCGACAAAGGCGGAATTGGCGGTGCTTCAGGTGTTGTGGCAGCACGGTCCTTCCACTGTGCGGCAGGTCCATGATGCTTTGAATGAGGGGAGAGAGGCTGCTCAATATACCACTACGTTAAAGCTCATGCAACTGATGACGGAGAAAGGCATGTTGTCCAGGGATGAGTCCAGCATGAAGCATGTTTACAGTGCGGTATTGGAGGAAAAGGGGACGAAGGGACAGCTGTTGAACAGGTTTGTCGACACTTTGTACCATGGTTCCGTGGGCAATATGATGGTGGCCTTGCTGGGTAATGAGAAGACGTCGGAGAAGGACCTTCAGCAATTGCGGGACTTATTAGATAAGATGGAAAAAAAGAAATCATCATGATACAAGCCGTTTGTTGGACGTTGGTCCATTCTCTCTGGGAGGGTTTGGTTTTTGCTATGGCTGCCGGCGGGGTCTTGCTTCTCACGAGGCGGGCGCGTTCAACTGTACGGTATAATATATTATGCGGGTTATTCTTTTTATTCCTGGCTGTTTGTGTGGGGACCCTGGTCTATGAATGGAGGGCATCCGGTGAGGCCGTCAATGAGGGTGGTATCAGCAGCGGGGTAGTTACCGGGGGATGGGTGGCTGAGTGGATCGGAGCGTTGGGGCGATATTGTTCCGATCATGCATTGCTGATCGTGTGGGTATGGTTATTTTTCTTTAGTGTAAGATCCCTGCGTATGCTGGGTAGCCTGCTCTATATTCAACGGCTCCGGCATTATGGTATCAGCGCTGTTTCTGCCGAATGGCAAAAGAAGGTGGATGAGCTTAGCCGGCAGTTGGGTATCAGAAGGACGGTAAAGCTGATGGAGTCAAGGATAGTGAAGATGCCGTTGGTCACCGGTCATTGGAGGCCTATGATCTTTATACCGCTGGGGCTGCTGACCGGCTTGCCTGCGGGAGAGATAGAGGCCGTGCTGCTGCATGAGCTGGCCCATATCCGCCGTAATGACTGGCTTATCAATTTCCTTCAGCATATAGCGGGCAACCTGTTGTTCTTCAATCCGGGTTTTCTTTGGATCTCCGCTTTACTACGGGAGGAAAGAGAGAACTGCTGTGACGATGTAGCTATCGATGGGACCCGTGACAGGATCCAGTTCATCCGGGCGCTGATCAATTTTAAAGAGCATGACCTCCGCATGACGAGGATGGCCAATGCTTTTCCGGCGGGGAAGAACCAACTGTTGAAGAGGGTCACGCGTATTGCCAACAACACGAATAAGTCCCTGGACCCTGCGGAGAAAATATTCCTGGCGATGAGCTGTGTCCTTATCTCTTTGCTGATGATCGCCACGGGTGCGTCTTCCAAGAGAGGTAAGGTGCAGATGGGACAACTTCCCAAAGGACAGTATAATGTCGTCATTGACACGCCGGTGGTTGTGGATGAACGTAAGTTGGTTGTAAAGGAGGAACCGGCGCCGGTGGTGGTGAACAAACGTAAGCTAGATGATCTCCGGAAGAAGTTTGCCCTGGATAGGAAGAAAAGCGAGGCTGACCGGCTTATCAGTCTTATCAGTGATAAAGAGCGGGCTGAAAAGGATGCAAAGCAAGCGGCATTCGACCTGGATCAGGCAGAAAGGGACAAAGTACAGGCAGAAAGAGATGTGAAACAGGCTGCCCGGGACAAGAAGCAGGCTATATTGGATAAAATACAGGCTGAATCAGATAAACTACAGGCTGCCCGGGATGCAGTACGGGCCAGTCCGCCCATCGTTAACCTAAAAAAATAAATTATTATGAAAAAGATCACCGTATTCCGGGGCATCATAGCCCTGGCAGCCCTCTCTTTTACCCTTACGGGACATGCACAGAAAAAGTCTGTCCCCGGGATGTTGAGCGTAGATGAAGATACTTCTGTCAGCCCGCCGCAAACGCATATCGATTATAAGGACAATGCGTTGTACAATATCGTTCTCAACGGTGGGAAAGTGGCGAGTATTTTTGTAAATGGACGGCAGGTGCCTGCCGATAGTTTTTATGTGTATAACGGGCTTATCCAACGTATAAAGGCGCAGATAGAGAGGGATAAGAAACAGGCTGCACAGGACAAGTTACAGGCGGACAGGGATAAGCGGCAGGCGGAAAAAGATGTGAAACAGGCCATCCTGGATAAAGTGCAGGCCGAGCGGGATGCGGAGCAGGCTGTTAAGGATAAAAAGCTAGCCGAAGAGGATATGCAACAGGCGGCCCGGGACAAGGTGCAGGCAGAAATAGATGCGAAGCAGGCTACCTTGGATAAAAAGCAGGCCGAGCTCGACAAGATACAAGCCGAGGAGGACAAGGCCCTGGTAAAAAGTCTGATGGCCGAAGTGGTGAAGGAGGGGTTGGCAAAGGATGAAAAAAGCGTTACCTCCCTTATCCTGGATGAATCCGTGTTCTATCTGAATGGGAAAAAACAGTCCGATGAGCTGCAGAAAAAGTTCAAGGAGAAATTTATCAAAAAGCCCGGGAATAGCGTACACTATCATAATGGTAGAACAAAAGTAGGCCGGGTGGACGAGTAGGGAATTTTCAGGTAGGGATGCAACATTTTGACCCGGGGGGTGTACTTTAGAGAAATAAATGTTGCTGACATGAAAAAGCTATACCTATTACTATTATGCGGCTTACCGATGCTGACCGTGACCGCGCAGTCCGGACGCGGTTCAGCCTATATACAAAAACCCCTTGCCGGCCTGTCCATTCAGTCTGTAAATGCAGAAACTTCCGGGGGGAATATATCTGTGACCGGCGTGCCGGATGCAGAGGCCAGGCTGGAAGTCTATGTCCGGGGTAACCATGGTGAAGAGCTTAACAATGAGGAGATCAAGCGGAGGCTGGATGAACAATTCGATCTTACCATCAGTACGGACGACCATAAGTTAAGGGCGCTTATCCATCCCAAGCGTAGCATCAACTGGAATAAGAGCCTGAGCGTATCCTTTAAGATCTATGTTCCCGAGGCCGTCACCACCTCTTTGAGGACCAGCGGGGGGAATATTACCCTAAAAAAGCTTACCGGGCCCTTACAGGATTTTAGGACCAGCGGGGGTAATCTGGATATCGACCAGCTCACGGGTAAGGTAGTCGGGAGGACTTCCGGCGGTAATATCAATATTTCGGATTCCAAGGAGGACATCGATCTGACCACCAGCGGGGGGAATATCGAAGCTACACATTGTGAGGGCACCCTGCGTTTGGGGACTTCCGGCGGCGACCTGCGGCTTCGTCTTTTAAAAGGTACCATCAGGGCCAGTACTTCCGGTGGAAATGTACGGGGAGAGGAGATCGATGGGGAGTTACAGGCCCGGACCTCCGGCGGCAATATACGGATGACGGACCTTTCCTGCAGCCTGAATGCGTCTACCAGTGGCGGGGACATCAACGTAGGATTTAAGGACCTGGGCAAATATCTTGAGCTGACCAATTCCAGCGGGAATGTCACCATGCAGCTGCCGCAGGGGAAGGGGCTGGACCTGCAGATATCCGCGGATAGGATCAAGGTCAATTCCCTTACTAATTTCAAGGGAGAATCCGACGAAAAGCATATCGACGGGACGCTAAATGGAGGGGGGATACCGGTGAAAGTGCATAACAGCAGCGGAGATGTGGAACTAACTTTTAAATGAGTATACCTACAGTCACACGTGAAGGACCCGGCCAGCGCCGGGTTTTTTTATTTTTAGGGGATGAAAAAGTATATCCTTATGGCTGCGGTGCTCGTGTGTTGCGCTGCATATGGTCAAACCACCATCAACAGGGACCCCGAGATCGAAAACATGGTAAAAGAGGTGAATGCGGACAGTCTCCAGGCTTATATCCGGGCCATGGCCGCATTCAAGACCCGTAGTACCGTAAGCTCTACTACAGACAGTAAGACAGGCATCGGCGCCGCCCGTAACTGGGTGCTGGCGAAGTTCAGTCAGTTTGCCGCCGGCTCGGGCGGCCGTCTTACCGCCTTTGTAGACACCACAACTTATGCTGCCGACGGCAACCGGGTGAAAAACAATGTCAGCCTGGGCAATACCGTCGCCACGCTGAAAGGCACAGACCTTAATGACAATCGCATCTTTATCATCAGCGGGCATCTTGACAGCAGGCGTACGGATGTCCTGGACGGGGTGAACGAAGCTCCCGGCGCCAATGACGATGGCAGCGGCAGCGCGGCTGTGATAGAATGTGCGCGAATCATGAGCCGGCATGCTTTCCCTGCCACGATCATTTTTGTCACCGTCAGCGGAGAGGAGCAGGGGCTGCTGGGTTCTACCTATATGGCGAAGAAAGCAAAGGCGGCGGGTTGGAATATCGAAGCTGTGTTGAATAATGACATCATCGGCAGCAACAACAGCAACCAGACCAATATCATCAACAATACACAAGTGCGGGTATTTAGTGAAGGGCTTCCCTCCTATGAGCTGGACAAACAGGCGAAGACCATCCGTCAGCTGGGACTGGAGAATGATGGAAAGGCGAGACAACTGGCCCGTTATGTAAAAGAGACGGGCGAGCGTTATGTGGATAATCTCCAGGTGATGATGATCTACCGAAACGACCGTTTTCTCCGGGGGGGTGATCATACGCCATTTGTGGATAATGGGTATGCCGCCGTGCGTATCACCGAGATGAATGAGAATTTTAACCACCAGCATCAGGATGTCCGGACGGGAAAAGGCGTCGTTTACGGCGATCTGCCTGAATTCATGGACTTTGAATATCTCCGTAAGAATACGGCCCTCAATCTGGCGAACCTTGCCAATCTCGCCAAGTCGCCCGGGATGCCAGCCGACGTGAAGGTGGAGGTGCGGGGTTTGACGAATAGCACATCGCTGAGCTGGAAAGCTCCCGTTTATGGGCATTGTAAGGGGTATTATGTGCTCATGCGTGAAACGACGAGCCCCCTGTGGCAGAGAAAGACATTTACAACGGCTGTGGACATCGAGCTCCCCTATTCCAAAGACAATTACTTTTTTGCGGTGCAGGCCGTGTCGGAGACGGGTAATGAAAGTTTGCCCGTGGTACCGGCGCCGGGGCGGTAGCGGTGTTCACAACCCGGGGGGTGCTGTAACTTTTTTGGGAACATGAGCGTCATAGGTCGATAACCTTTATCTATGCTCCGCAACTATTTTAAGACAGCACTCCGCAACTTATGGAGGAACAAGGGGTTTTCCGCCATCAATATCATCGGGCTGTCCATTGGTCTGGCCACCTGTCTGTTGATAGTACTTTATGTCGTCGACGAGCTGAGTTATGACCGATGGAATAAAAAAGCCGACCGGATCTACCGGCTGGATGCGGAGATCAACTTTGGCGGGAATCATCTTTTTTTAGCTGTAGCGCCCCCTCTGGCGGGGCCATCCATGCTGCAGGATTATCCGGAAGTAAAACAATACACCCGATACCGTTATGCCAGTCCCCTGCTGATACGAAAAGGCGACCAGAATATCCGGGAAGAAAGCGTGACCTATGCTGACTCTTCCATGTTCGACGTGTTTACCCTGCCGATGATCTCCGGCGATCCCCGTACAGCCCTGACCACGCCTCATTCGATGGTGATCTCGGAGAAGATAGCCCGTAAATATTTTGACAATGTCAACGCAGTGGGGCGTGTTCTTGTTATCAATGACAGCATCCAGTACAAAGTGACCGGTGTCATCCACGACATGCCGGCGCAATCCCATTTTCGATATGACATTTTTATACCCATGCTGCAGCTGCAGTCAAGCCGGGCTGTGGACGAATGGTTGAGCCATAATTATAATACATATGTTCTGTTGAAGGACGATGCCGATGCTGCCAGGCTGGAAGCCAAACTGCCGGGGATGATCGAAAAATATATGGGTCCCCTGGTCAAGTCGATACTCAACCAGAGCCTGGATGAGTTGTATAAGAGCGGCAGTTATCTTGGGTTTACGCTCACACCTCTCACCTCTATTCATCTCCATAGCAACCGTACGGCGGAAATGGGAGCTAACGGGAACATACAGTATGTGTATATATTTTCGGCTATTGCCGTCTTTATCCTTTTGATAGCCTGTATCAATTTTATGAACCTTTCCACTGCCAGAAGCGCCGGCAGGGCCAAGGAGGTCGGTATGCGCAAGGTCATGGGATCGATGAGGCGGCAGCTGATCGGACAGTTTATCATGGAATCCATCGTCATCAGTTTTTTGGCGCTTCTTTTGGCGCTGGGTATTGCAGCACTGATGGTACCATTGTTTAATCAGCTGGCCGGAAAGGAGATGAGCATTGGTCTTTTTTCCAGGCCCTGGCTGGCGCCGTCCCTGTTGGTCCTGGGCGTGGTGGTAGGGCTGCTGGCGGGATCGTACCCGGCTTTTTTTCTTTCGGCTTTCCGGCCTATCGCCGTGCTGAAAGGCAATCTCCAATCCGGCTTTAAAACGGGCTGGCTGCGCAATTCGCTCGTCGTATTCCAATTTGGCATCAGTATCTTTCTTATTGTAGGTACCGCGGTGATCTATCAACAATTGGGTTATATCCGCAATAAACGGCTGGGTTATGACAGGGATCATGTGCTGGTGCTGGGGAATACCAGGACACTTGGAACGCAGGCCCGGGCCTTCCGGGAAGACCTGCTCAAGATGCCAGGCGTGGAGGGTGCTACGATGACAGGATTTCTGCCGACCTCGGATAACCGTAATAGTAATGCGTTCTTCCTTTCTCCGTCGCTGAACCAGAAAGGGGCCATTATCATGCAGTCCTGGCCCGTGGACGAACAATATGTATCTGTACTGGGTATGAAAATAGAACAAGGGCGTAATTTTTCCCGGTCTTTCCCCACAGATTCGAACGGTATCATTATCAATGGAGCCGCTGCTCGTATGCTGGGAGGAGGACCGCTTATCGGGAAGAATCTCTATCAACTGGACGATGTAGCAACCAAGAAAGTAAATGTATGGCATATCGTGGGTGTGATGGAGGACTTCAATTTCAACAGCCTCCGGGAAGTGGTTACGCCGATGGCGTTATATCTGCAGGAAGATAAAGGCAGTGTGGCGTTGCGTATACATAGCAATAACATTCCCGGTCTGATCACCGGGATAGAAAAGAAATGGAGGTCGATGGTCCCTGGTCAGCCTTTCTTCTATTCCTTTATGGATGATGATTTCAACGCGCAGTATAAAGCCGAGCGGCGGATGGGGGGGATATCCTTATCGTTTTCATTGCTGGCCATCTGTATTGCTTGTCTGGGTTTGTTCGGATTGGCGGCTTATGCGGCCGAGCAGCGGACCAGGGAGATCGGGATACGGAAGGTGCTGGGCGCTACGGTGACCAATATTGTCAGTCTGCTGTCGAAGGATTTTTTATTATTGGTGCTGGTTGCCGCGTTGATCGCGTTCCCTTTTTCGTGGTGGGCGATGCACCGCTGGCTGCAGGATTTTGCCTATAGGATCAGTATTGGGTGGGGGGTGTTTGGTCTTGCGGCTGTATTGGCGGTGGGTATTGCTCTTTTCACCATCAGCTGGCAGGCGCTGAGGGCGGCGTGGGCAAATCCTGTGAGGAGTCTCCGAGCGGAATAAACAATATTTTATTTTATGAACAATGTTCAGTATTTTTACATCCGATAAATATTTCGGATGAAAAACAAAGAAATCCAGGAGCAGAGGATCAAGGGTTATTTTCTGCAGGCGACAAAGGACCTGTTAAAGTCTGAAGGTCTGCAAAGCGTAAATGTGCGGAACATCGCTGACCGGGCCGGGTATTCTTATGCCACGCTTTATAATTACTTCAAGGATATCAATGATCTTGTCTTTTTATGTGTGTATGATTTTTACGGCGAATGCGAACAGCATGTACGTGAGCATACAAAAAGGCAGGAGCGGGGGATCAAGCGGCTGCGGGCATCTATCAGGGCATATGTGGACTTTTTTGTTCAGTATCCCGGCATCTTTTCCCTGTTCTTTATGGAGAACCTCGGAAGTTTTAAAGATAAAGGACGTGCTACGGAGATCATCAGCTTTTCCCTTGACAAGGTTTGCGAGGAAGAGTGGAATTATTGCGTGAGCAAGGGGATATTGCAGGTGGAGCAGGTTGAACTGATCAAAAGTCAGATAAGACATGCGACCCTGGGTTTATTGATGTTGTATATCAATCAGAGAGTGTCGTTCCCGTATACTGAATTGATAAATCGTCTATATCTCCAGACAAATGCGATCCTGGAGTCATGCAGCCCCGGCGGGGGTAGGGACGGAGGTGGTGTGTCTGTTCACAATTCTCTTATATCTATTAAGGTAAAGTGACTTTTATGAAGACAAAAAAGAGCTTAAAGGGGAGCATAAACAGCTAAAGTTTAAAATGGGCGTGTTCCGGATCCGGAATATGCGGTTGGAGAAACGGGGTATGGGAGGGTGGGTTACACCTAAAGCAAAAGGCCGTCCATTTTGTTGTGGACGGCCTTTTGTCAGCGTCTATCTCGTCTCCGGCGCCGGTCTGTTCGGGGGCGTAAACCCTTTCTTTTTCAACAGGTCATTGATTTCCTGTATCGCCCTTGACAGCTGATTGTCCTGTCCTTTGGCTCCTTGTGTCAGGTCTTCCGCCACGGGGATATCCGGGTCCACGCCGTGTCCTTCCTTGAACCATGTGCCGTCAGGATTGAACATACGGAAAGTGGGAACGGTGATATTCCCTCCATCGATGAGTGGCGGGGCGCCGCTGATGCCGATGAGGCCGCCCCAGGTGCGACTGCCGATCAAGGGGCCTAATCCCGCCTTGCGGAAATAATCCGGGAAGGCGTCCCCGCCGGAACCGCTCCATCCGTTGATCAGCATAACCTTTGGTCCGAAATTGCCCGAGGGTGGCCAGTTCCAGTTGACGCCATCGCGGGTAGCCCAGAAGGCGAGCGGTTTGCGGTCCAACATCTCTATAAACCTGTCGGGTATCTGCCCTCCACTGTTGAAACGTTCATCTATCACCAGGGCCTTTTTATCCAGCTGTGCTGTAAACTGACGGATCAATTCATTTTGTCCATCGATGCCGGTGCTGCGTACGTAGATATAGCCCGCGTTGCCGCCTGTGGCGTCTTCCACCAATTGCCGATTGTGTTCGATCCATGCCAGGTGACGGAGCCTTGATTCGTCGCGCAATGTCTGTACGATCGTCCTGTGAGCGCCTGTCCATGAGGCCGTGCTGTTCCAGGTCAGTTCCACCGGCTTGTCCGCGAGGTTGCCAAACAAGGCGTAGGGTTCTGTCTTTGTCGTCAGGGGTACACCGTTGACGGCCAGGATATAGTCCCCTTCCTTTACCTGTATGCCAGGCAAATCGAGGGGCGACCGGACCTCGGCATCCCAGGGGGCGCCTTTTATGATCTTCTTTATCCTGTAATATTCACCATCGGCCTCCCAGTCTATACCAAGATAGCCTACCGCAGCACGTTTGGGTGTTTCTCCCGCGCCACCGCCATGGTAAGTATGGGATGCATTCAGCTCGCCGATCATCTCTCCCAGGATAAAGTCCACTTCTTCCCGGGTGACTGCGCCGTCCAATATCTTCAGGTACCTCTCCTTTACTTTATTCCAGTCCAGTCCGTGCATGCCGGGATCGTAGAAATAGTCTCTCTCCAGCCGCCAGGCTTCTGTCAGTATCTGGCGCCACTCTTTGCGCGGATCGACCCACATCTGCATTTCGGCCGTGCGGAGCCGTTTGTCGAGTTTCTGGTTCTCATCCGCCGCGATGATAAAGACCGCACCGTCTTTTACCACCAGGAGGTGCTTGCCGTCGGCAGAGAGCAACCATCCGCCTGCATCTTCCGTGATGGTCTTTGTCTTGCGTTTATCCAGATCGAAGAACATCACCGGGCTCGCTTTATCGCCGGAACCTGTATTGGGGAATTTTTGATAAATGAGCTTGCCATCGGCTGCGTAGAGGTTGCCATAATTACCCGGTTCTGCCGGCAGAAGGATGATCCGTGATTCCAGTCCGTCTATGTCGATGTCCACCGGAGTGATCTTTGGCGGCTTTGGCTTTGCGGCATCCGATGATTTGCCGGCTGCGGGGGGCGTTGGGGCTGCCGGTGTCTCCTCCTGTTGTAATGCGACCGTATCATCCTTTGGATACAACGGCGAGCGTGTAGTCTTCTTCAGCACGATGGCTGCCAGGTTTGTCGAATTCGGATAAATAAAAGTATTATCCATGTCGCTGTACACCGGGTTAAAAGATTGACTGGTCGTAATGTATAAATACTTGCCGCCGGGATCGAAGGTGGGATTGGCGTTTGAATAATACCCGCTGGTGGCCTGGTGTAAAGCCTTATTGGTGTAATCGTAGATGAATACCGCCCTATGGCCGTTGGGAAGGTCACGGTCATAGGCCAGCCATCGGCTGTCGGGCGACCAACTGGGAGAAAAGCCCTGCAGATTGCCTTCGAACATCCGGAGGCCATGGTCGATGTAGGTAGTCTGTCCCGTCGCCCTATCGTAGATGTAGATCTTCATGGCCTTGTCGATAAAGGCCAGCTTTTTACTGTCCGGCGACCAGTACAGGTTGTACCTGTACCCAGGGCCATAAGAGGTCAGTTTTTTTTCAGCGCCGTCGCCTGTGGTTTCTTTTAGCGTCAGCTCATATTCTCCCGAGCGGTCGCTCCAGTAAGCGATGTATTTTCCGTCCGGCGACCAGGCCGGGAATTTCTCTGATACGTCGGAGGACAGTGTAAGGTCTTTTACAGCGCCATTTTCTGCAGGCACTGAAAAGATCTCGCCCCTGGCTTCTATCACGGCACGTTTGCCGTCCGGAGAGATCTGATAGTTGGTCATCAGTTTTTCGACGGGTTGCAGCGTGGAGCGCAGGGCCTGCTGGTCTGTGACCACCTGTATAGGGACTTCCGCGGACTTACGGGAGGAGAAATTGTATAAGTATAGCTTACCCGCATATTCAAAGACGATGTCTTCAGGCCCCTGCGAAGGGTAATGTACATCGTAGTTGGAAAAATTTGTCACCTGGGTAAATGCTTTGGAGGTGATATTGTATTCCCAGATATTCATCCTTTTTTCGGGTCCTCTGTCGGAGAGAAAATAAATGCTGTTACCGTGCCACATGGGCAGCTCGTCGTCGGCATCGGTGGTGGAGATATTCTCAAATGCATAACTGGCCAGATTGAACAGGTGGATCTGGCCATTCCATCCTCCCCTGTAGCGTTTCCAGTTGCGGAATACCTGTGATTTAAAAGTAAAGGCGACCTGGCTGCCATCCGGGGACAGAGAGCCGAACTCGGCATAAGGAAGGGGAAGTTTTTGAACGGGGCCGCCTGCCACCCCGATGGTAAAGAACTGATCGAAGCGTTCGCGTCCGGCCTCTCTGCCCGAAGCAAACAGGATGCGTCGCCCATCGGGATACCAGTCGATAACCCTTTCCAGCGAACCGTGCCAGGTGAGACGGCTGGCCACCCCTCCTTCAGCAGGGATGGTATATATAGAGTTATTGCCGTCATAGTCGGCGGTGTATGCGATGGTGCGGCCGTCGGGGGAGAATTTGGGGAATATTTCCACTCCTGCCGGGGAGCTGAGGTGCTGTGCTTTCCCCCCTTCTTTTGGCACTACCCACAGGTCATTGGCATACGTGAATACGATCTGCGTGGCGGATACATCCGGGAATCGCAGCAGGGCTGCATTGATCTGGGCCCTGGATGCCGGGGCGAGGGACAGGATGGCAATAAAGGATAATAAGGTTTTACGTTTATACATATAGATTGGGAATAAATGATTCAAGATAAGTGAAATGGATGGTATGTGGAGATGCTTTCTTGTTTATCGGCGATTTGACGGGTTGTCCGGCTTATGGAGTGGGCAGAGGCCTGATAGTATAACAAACAGGCAGGTAACAAAAACCGACTTTCAATTATACAATTCTTTTCAACCGGGGTTATACGAGTATGACTTTTGGACAGATAAGATCGAAAGCGGGACTATCTATATAAAGGCATTCGAAATAACGCAGGAGTATGGTCTTTCGACTGACGAACTTCCTGCAAGTAGCTCGGTTAAGGTGTATAATCCATCAGACGCTATACAGGCCTGACAATGGGGGGCAGGAACGAAAGCTCTTTGTGAAAAATTATAAAATTGAAGGATGGATGAGGTGACAAAGCGATATATTTGAAAAAAGGAAATAATGCAGCGATTTTTTCTATTCGTTATACTGGTGGTGGCCGGATTGTGTGCTTCGGCCCAGAACAAGGTAGTTGTTTTCCAGTCGGATTTTGGATTAAAAGATGGCGCCGTATCTGAAATGAAAGGTGTGGCTATAGGTGTTTCCCCCGACCTCAAATTGTTTGATCTCACGCATGAGATACCTGCCTATAATATTTGGGAGGCGGCGTATAGATTGAGACAGACTGTTCCTTACTGGCCGGCCGGGACTGTATTTGTCTCTGTCGTCGACCCGGGTGTGGGCACGGAAAGGAAGTCTGTTGTCCTGAAGACGCGCACGGGACAGTTGATCGTAACACCCGACAATGGAACGCTGACCCTGGTAGCGGAGACGTTGGGCATCGACGCGATCAGGGAGATCGACGAGGCGGTGAACCGTCGAAAGGACTCACAAAAGTCCTATACTTTTCACGGGCGTGACGTGTATGCCTATACAGCGGCCCGTCTTGCCGCGGGTGTGATCGGCTTTGAACAGGTGGGACCTTTGCTGCCCCGGCAGGAAGTGGTGTCCATACCTTATCAGAAGGCGGTGCTGGAAGGCAAGGTGATCAAGGGGACGATACCTGTGCTGGACATTCAATACGGGAATGTCTGGACGAACATACCGGATGATCTGTTCCATCAATTGCATGCAAACGCCGGCGATCAGCTGTCCGTAAAGATCTTTCACAACGGCAAGCAGGTATACCAGGGGACCATGCCGTATAGCACCACCTTTGGTGCTGTAGCTATCGGCAAACCATTGGCCTATCTGAACAGCCTGTTGCAGGTGTCCTTTGCGCTGAACCAGGGAAGCTTTGCGGCTGTAAACAAAATAAGCAGCGGAAATGAATGGGCAGTAGAAGTAGAAAAGAAGTAGGAGGCCCCGGGTTACAGATACAACTGCACCATATGCCGCCAATAGCGGGCCTTATGCGACTCTCCGTCCCAGAGATGTAGTGCATTCCAGATACCCTTACTCCAAAGTGCATTGCTGATGGCCTGGTTGTTCTCCAAAAAGACGTCCTGTTCTCCCACGACAAAGATGATCTCCAGATCTTTTAGCAGTCGGATCAGCTCAGGATCATACAGGTTGGGTATAAACTGGCCCGGCATGTTGTAATAAATGTTCTCGTCGCGATAGCCTTCGAACAGATCGTCAAAATACGGCATCGTAGTAGTCAGGTCATAACGTCCGCTGAGTCCGACTATTTTATGAAAGAGCGTTGGATATTTAAAAGCTATATTGGCGGCATGATAGGCGCCCAGGCTGCAGCCGGCGGCTACCAGGGTGGGAGAGGCGTTCTTTTGTTTTACAAGGGGGATCACTTCCTTTAACAGGTATTGTTCGTATTGCAAGTGCCGGAGGATCCGTTCGGCGGGAGGGATATGTTTGGCGTAGAAACTTTCCTTATCGATGCTGTCGAGGCAGTACACCTGTATCTGCCGGCCGTCTATCTTACGGCGCATGGCGTCGATGACGTGCCAGTCCTCATAATCATAAAAATGGGCGGTCCGGGTGGGAAAGAACAGCACGGGGGCGCCGGCGGAGCCAAAGACCAGCAATTCCATGTCTCTTTGCAGCGATGGGCTGTACCATTTATGATATTCTCTGTTCATCGGATGATGGTGGATAGATGTCGAAGTATAATATCCTTCCATAAAGCGTAGCCTTTTTCGCTGATGTGTAATCCATCCGGGTCCAGGAATTCTCTTTTTGGGTAACCCGCGTTGTCTGTCATTTTGTGATAGATATCGATGTAATGCAGGTTGTTCCCTTTTTTTTTGATCTCTTTTTCTATAAGGTCGTTGGTATAGCGGATGCTGTCGACGATGTTCCAGCGGGTGATGCTGGGTTTTATGGAGATAAAGAAAAGGGGGATATCTCCAAAATGTTCACGGGTGCGTGCGACCATCTGCTGGAAAAAGATAAACACTTCTTCCGGGTGTCTGCCATCGCCCAGGTCATTGTCGCCTGCGTAAAGGACGATGGCCCTGGGGTGATAGAGGGTCACCAGTCTTTCAAAAAACCAGACGCAGGCCGCAAGCGTCGATCCGCCAAATCCCAGGTTGACAGGCTGATAGGCCGAAAAGTCTTCGTACAAGGTGTCCCAAAGCCTGATGGACGAGCTGCCATAGAACACTGTTCCTGGTTCATATTCCAGCTTAGCTTTTTCCTGCTCTAAGCGTTGCACTTCATGTTCATACCAGATCATGGGGGGGCTTTAATCTTCAAATTTAGTGCGGGACAGGCGATATAAGGCTGGGAGAAGAATTGATAAAGTTAAAATAACTTGCGGGAAGCGGCGGTTATTGGGGTGAAGGGGCCGTATTTGTGCTGGCTTTCCGGGAAACTGTCCGCATAGGGTCCGAAGGGGAGGTCGAATGGTTTTCGGGTGATGTTTGGCCAGTCGCCTAAAAATGTCTTTTGTGGTCGGGGGCGGGATTCGATAAAGGCGGCTACGTCCCAGGCTTCTGTGTCGGTGAGTTGTGGGGCGGCATGTCCTGCGCCAAAGGGCATATTATCCTTTACATAGCCGGCAAGACGGCTGAGACGGAACAGCCCCGCGCCTGTATTATAGCTGTGCGGTCCCCAGAGGGGAGGATAAATACAACGGCCGCTGTCGGCGCTCCACATGCCTTCGCCTTGCTGTCCATGACAGCGTGCGCATTTCCCCCTGTATACTATTTCTCCTTTTATAGTGTCTGCTGCCCTGTCCTCATAGGGCAGATCGGAGATGCCTGCTCCGGCGGGGCGAACGCCTTTGGGAACAGCCTGTCCCAGCCATTTTATATAGGCATAGATTGCCTGCATCTCCCGGCTGGTGGAATCCAGCGCTTTCCCGTTGAGGCTGCGTTCGAGACAATCGTTGACCCTTTTATAGATGGACTCGATCTGTCCGCTGCGGTCACGGTATTTTGGATAAGTGGAGAACACGCCGCTGTAGTTATTGCCCCAGGGGCGTGTGCCGGCATCCAGGTGACAGTTCTGGCAATTCATGCCATTGCCCTGGACCGATATCTTCCCCCTGGGGCCCAGATAGAGAGCGGTGTTGGCTATCAGCTCGCGGCCATAGCGGATCAGCGTACCTTCGGCAGAGTGAGGTATGCGGCTGGTATCAGGAGGGGTCCAGCTGTTCTTCGCCTGCGGCGAAGAACAGCTGAGGAGGAAGAGGAAGAAGACGTATCTCATCCTGCAAAGCAATAGGTGCAGCCGTGTTCCTGGGCGCGTCCGATGGCCCATATGCCGGAAGGCATGGGTTGTACGCCGGGCAGGAGGCCGGAGAGCCAGTCTTTTTTTACCTCAGCCGGGTCCTGGTTCATGCCCATGGCTGCTACGGCGCTGTATACGGTCATCGCCATATCGCATACACAGAACATGACCCCGCTGTCCTGCAACTGATCGATGCCGATGTCGACATTACCGATGCCCGGGACCTTGAAATCGCCTGGCTTTGGTTTCCAGAAAGGATTGCGAACGGATGGCGCTTTGGTGGCGGGGTCGTCGATCTTGAATGTCTCGCCGAACTTGTATTTGGCCCAGAGCCGGTCCTCGAACGCGTAGGGGATACCGTCATGCCGCAGCACCACTACCACGCTGTTGTCCTTTTCCGGCGTTCCTGTGGCTGCATTGGTGAGCAAAAAGACCTTGGGCCATGCAAAGGGGAATATCTCATGAGGGCGGGGAACGTCGAAGACTATGCGATGTTTGCCCTTGATCTTACTAAACCAGGCGTCAGCGTCGCCGGGGCCTGTGACAGGGTTTGCATCCAGCTTAAGCGGATGAATCATAGAAGCCATGCCTAATGCGGCGGCGCCGGTGGCGATGCTGGTAAGAAAATTGCGTCGTCCCGGAGCTGGTGTCCGTTCTGAAGAAGAAGTGTTGTTCATAATGGAGCTTTCAGCAAATATATCCGGGTGGCGAGAAGAGGTCAATGGCATGATAATGCTGTTTGGGCATCAGGCAGGCATCACACGATGCGATCGCGGAGCGCCTTAGCGACGGCTTCGCGGCCACAGTTGACGTGCAGTTTGGAGTAAATATTCCGGATATGTCCCCGTACTGTATCGACACTGATATGACAATTACCTGCGATCATCTTATAGCTAAATCCTTTTACCAATTGACTGAGCACTTCTTTTTCCCTGTCGGTCAGGTGGTATTGCAGCCGGCTGGATGCTGTTTGCCGGAAGGATTGCAGTACTTTTTTTGCGATGGTAGGGGACAAGGGGGCTCCACCATGGAGGACATTCTCGATGGCTTCCAGGAGGTGGACAAAGGAAGTATTCTTTAGTATATAACCATTGGCTCCTCCGCACAGGCATTGGAAGAGCCTATCCTCATCCTCGAGTACAGTGTGGATGATGATACATGTCTCCGGGTATTTTTCCTTTATGATACGCAGGCCTTCGATGCCGTCCACGCCCGGCATACCGATGTCCATGATCACGATGTCCGGCCGGTGCCGTCCGATGATCGCGGCTGCCTGTTCGCAATTTCCATAACCTCCGCATACGTTGTAGCCGTCCACTCCGTCGAGCAGTATAGTGAGCGACTCGCGTAATCTGATGTTGTCTTCAAAGATGACGATACTTACAGCCATAGCAGGGCGATAAAATTAGTATGGGAAAAGGTAAATCACTATGACATATTTATGCTATGCCGGCATATAGTACGATGGTCGTTCCTGCCCCCGAGCCTGACCTGATATCCAGCTGCCATCCGCGATCGTGGGCTCTTTCCTGCATATTTCTCAGACCGTTGCTTATCCTGGCCGCACTGGTGTCGAACCCACGCCCGTTGTCAGAGATGGTCATGATCAGGGTATTGTGCTTTAATGAGAGGTGGATAAAGGCTGCCGTAGCCTGGGAATGTCTGGCCATATTATTCACCGCCTCTTTAAAGATGAGATAGATATCCCGGCGTTGCTGCATGGAGAACTTTATATCCTCCACTGCCGGCAAGATCTCTGCCTGCAATTCCATGTTGTTGGCTTCCAGTAATTTGGATGCATAATGCAGCATACGTGGCAGGGCGTCTCCCAACGTATCGATGCTGGGGTCGATGCTCCAGACGATCTCCCTCATCGCCTCTGACACCGTCTGGCTGTCCTGGTAGATGCGTTCCAGCAGCTGGCTGACGGCGTATTCATTATGGAGCTGTTTTTTTGCCAGCAAGCTGCTCAGGCTGATATTGGTGAGGTTGGCGCCCACTTCGTCATGCAGGTTCCTGGATATTTCGCTGCGTATCTGTCTGGTACGGTTGATCTGTCGTTGCCGGAAATGATAGAGCGTCCAGGACAGCGCTCCTACTGTCAACAGCATCAGCACGTAGAATCCGATGGTACCTGAAAAAGGAGGGCTTATCAGGAAGGTTACGGATGCCACCTGTCCGGAGAAAGCACCGTCTGCCCCGGCGGTATGTACCATAAAGGTATATTTTCCCGGCGCCAGGCGGCTGAAGTTGATCTGTCGTCCATGGCCTGCCATAATCCAGCCTGTGTCTACCCCTTCCAGTCGATAGGCATATTGGATATCCTCGCCGTCCGTGAGGTCCACGGTGGCATATTGGATGGAGATATCATTTTGCTGTGCGTTGAGACGGATGGAACCGTCATGTTCCGGCATCCAGAGCTTACCGTTGACACGCAAGGCTGTGATAAGGGTTTTCCGTGGCGGTGACGAAGGGCAGACAGAGACAGGGTCGAAGTATAACAGGCTGCCATGTCCGCCCGTATAGAGACGCCGGGAGGATGTGTCGTAGAGGAAGTCGGCGGTCGGATAAGTGACGGGCAATCCATCCCTGGAGGAATAGTTGGTGAATTTCCCCGTCTGCTGATGAAAACATACAAGCCCTCCCTCTGTCACCAGCCATAGTCTTTTACGGGCGTCCTCATAGATGCTGCTGATATGACTGTTGCCCAGGCCCTTCTCATGTCCGTAGATGGTGACTATGCCCGTAAAAAGATCGTATTTCAGCAATCCGCAGGTGATCGAGCCCAGCCACAGAATGGAATCCCCTTCGCAATAGATGCCGCTGAGGTGTCCTGACTGCTCTCTGACGGTTTCCGGCAAAGACATCACCTGAAAATGTCCGGACCGGCGATCCCAATGGACCAGTTGTGCACTGGCGTCGCTGGTAAACCAGAGATTGCCTTGTCTGTCTTCCGCTGTATGAAGGGGATAGCGTAGGGGATAGCCGTTAGGGTCGTTGCCGGGATAGTATCGAAAGCGTCCGGCAGCGGAGTCCCAGCAGCAAAGCCCCCTGCCTTTACCCATGCCTATCCAGACGAGGCCCTTGCTGTCCACGAATTGCGTGGTAATGGCCACCGAGTCGAGGGCTGCCGGCTTGCCGTACCTGCCGGGCAGCCGTCCGCAATGTTTTGAAGCGAGGCTATACCAGAAAAGACCGATCTGCGTGCCTACCCAAAGCGTGTCGCCATTTACCTGACGGACATTCCAGATAAAGTTTGCCCAGGTGTCGTCACCTGTCCGTGTCAGTAGGTGCTGTTGCTCGTGGCCGGATAAAAGATCGATGTCGAAGAAACCGTTGCCATAAGTGCTTGTCCAAAGCCGGTGGTTCCAGCGACTGAAGGAGGTCGTTTCATAACGGACCGGATTGCCTGAACGGGTATCTATAAGTGCTTTCCCATTAAAATGCTGCCGGGACGGAGATATCTTCTCCAGTCCCTCACGGGTAGTGGCCAGCCACCAGTTGCCTTGCGCATCCCGGAGGGCCGTGTTGTATTCACTGGCGGCAAACCTGAGGGGGGAGATGGAGGAGAAAGAAGGGTATCCGTGCTGCCAGCTTATACGGATCATGATCAATCCATAATTGTGCAGCAGCAGTACCAGGTTGGAAGAGTCCAGCGTGACCACCTGCTGCGACCAGGAGATGTAGGGGTATTTATTGTATGAGAAAGGGCGGCTATCGAGACAGCGTCCCTCTTCGTCCAGCAGCTGCAAACTGTCCTTGTGAGGAGGGATGTGAAGAAAGAACCTTTCGCAGACCTTGAAAAGACGAGCGCCGGAGAAGTCGGCGGATGTGCCGGGGGTTAAAAAAGAGAGTGGCTGCCGGCTGTTTGTGTAGGTATTGTTCCCGTGGGAGTATATATGCCAGCCGTCATACAGGCACAACAGCATATCACCCCCTGTCAGGGGAAGCATTCTCTCTACGAACCTTACGCGCAGCCTGCTGATCTCTTCAGCCGTAAAAGGAGAAGGGATCACTTTTTTGAGCCGGCGTCGGGGATCGAAAATAAAGATACAATTGTCCGAGGCTGCCCAGAGATTGCCTAATGCATCTGTCTCTAACGAGACGATGGCGTTGTTATGGTCGTCCAGCGGGCTGTTCAATCTATAGTAAAAATTATGAAAAAGACCGGTGGCGCCGTCGTAAAAGGAAAGCCCTTTTTGCGTGCCGATGGCCAGGAAGTTACCGGGGAGTCTTTTCAGGCAGTAAATGTAATTATGCGGTAAAGAACTGGAAAGGTCCTGGTGGTAATATTGCACCACTTCCGCCCCGTCAAACCTGTTGAGCCCATCGGGTGTAGCGATCCAGAGAAAGCCATTGTCATCCTGCGCCAGGTCGTTGATGTTGTTGCTGCTGAGTCCTTCGGTGGTCGTCAGCTTTTCAACAAAATGAGGTAAGTCCTGCGCATGGGGCGACGAGGGGAAGGCCAGGGGAGCCAACAGACAAAACGGTATAATAGACCAATTCCTCATAAGCGTGTATTTCTGCCTAATAGGCGTAGGAGGAGGGAGGTCATCTGCAAATTAGAAAATTGCCATAGTTTTACAAAATGAAGTATATTTCCTTTATCATTGTTTTGTTGGTTCCCGGTTTATTGTCTAAAGGACAGACAAATTTGTTCGATAAGGATTCTCTTGTGGCTCCCGGAGCTATACCCAGGCTTATTGCCAGCCAGTTTAGCTTTACCGAGGGGGCTTCTGTCGATCGTAAAGGAAATGTCTTTTTTACAGATCAGCCCAATAACAAGATATGGGAGTACGATGTCAACGGCGGGTTGACACTATGGATGGATAGCGCCGGGCGGAGCAATGGCACCTATTTTGACAGAAAAGGCAACCTGGTCACCTGTGCCGACGATAAGGGGGAGCTATGGTCTATCAGTCCGGATAAAAAGGTCACTGTCCTGATGAAGGACTTTGGGGGGCATCAGCTGAATGGCCCCAATGATTGCTGGATCGACAAAAAGGGGGGTATTTATTTTACCGACCCCTATTATCAGCGTCCTTACTGGACCCGGACCAAGCCGGACATCGAGGGGATGAAAGTATACTATCTGCCAAAGGGAAAGGACCAGGCCATCATGGTTGCCGACGGTCTGATAAGACCCAATGGCATTGTGGGCACCCCTGACGGCAAATGGCTGTACGTAGCGGACATACAGGATAGGAAGACTTATAAATACCGGATCAATAAGGACGCTACCCTTACGGAGAGGCAATTATTTGCCGAAATGGGCTCCGATGGCATTACCCTGGACGAAAGAGGCAATCTTTATCTAACGGGCAATGGGATCACCGTATTCAGCCCTTCGGGGGAAAAGATCGCCCATATTCCTGTAGGTATGAAATCGACATCCAACCTCTGTTTTGGAGGAAAGAACAGGAACGAGCTGTTTATTACGGAAGTGGAGTCTGTGTATGTATTGCCGATGCGGATAAAAGGGGTAGAATAAAAGATATTTCATCATTCAACCTGTACCGAACAATGGATAGTCGCAGAGAGTTCATCAAAAAAGCGGCCATGATTGCGGGGGCCACCGGTCTTTCCGGCGTACTTCCCACCAGTATCCAAAAAGCCTTAGCCATTGATCCGCCCACAGGCAGTACCTGGTTGGATGCGGAGCATGTCGTGATCCTTATGCAAGAGAACAGGAGCTTTGATCATACTTATGGCAGTCTGAAGGGGGTGCGGGGGTATCGTGATCCCCGGGCCATTGAATTACCGGATGGTAACCCTGTATGGCTACAGACCAATGCCGCCGGGGAAACCTATGCTCCTTTCCGTCTGGATATCAAGGATACCAAGGCCACCTGGATGGGGTCGTTGCCTCATTCCTGGTCCAACCAGATCGATGCCCGGAATGAGGGCAAATATGATAAATGGCTGCAAGCTAAACCTTCGGGGAACGAGGCTTATGCGCACATGCCGCTGACAATGGGTTATTATGACCGGAGGGATATCCCGTTCTATTATTCCCTTGCGGATGCTTTTACTGTCTGTGACCAGAACTTCTGCTCGTCCCTGACAGGGACTACCCCCAACCGGCTGTATCTATGGACGGGGACCATCCGGGATCAGCAAAATGCGCAGACGAGGGCAAGGGTACGCAATCAGGATACGGACTATAATGTGGAGGCTTCCTGGACGACATTTCCCGAACGGCTGGAGGAGCATGGCATCGACTGGCGGATCTACCAGAATGAGATCAGTGTGCATCCTGCCTTTAAAGGAGAGGAAGAAGACTGGCTGGCGAATTTTACGGACAATCCCTTGGAATGGTTTGCCCAATATAATGTCCGTTACTCCCGGGCCTATATGCCCTTTATCCCTGTGTTGATACAAAAGACGACAAAGGAAGTGGCAGAACTGCAGCAGAAGGCGGCTGCTTCGCCTTCGGATGACGCTTTGAAGAAACAGCTGGAGGAAAAGAAGGCTGCCTTGGCGTCCCTGAATAAGGAGTACAAGCGTTTTACCCCTGATAATTTCAGCATGCTGACGCCAAGACAGCAATCTCTGCATAACAGGGCATTTACCCGTAACAGCGAGGACCCGCATTTTCACAACCTGACTGCCTTGAACTATCAAGGTGGCGAGGTGCAGGTGCCGAGGGGTGATGTGTTGCATCAGTTCAGACAGGATGTACGCGATAGCAAGCTGCCTACTGTGTCCTGGCTGGTGGCGCCGGCGAACTTTTCCGATCATCCCAGCTCTCCCTGGTATGGGGCCTGGTATGTTTCAGAAGTGCTGGATATCCTTACCCATAATCCCGAGGTCTGGAAGAAGACCATATTTATTCTCTGTTATGACGAGAATGACGGTTATTTTGATCATGTACCTCCTTTTACGGCGCCCGATCCTTCCCGTCCTGAAACGGGATTGGTGTCAAAGAACGTCGACACGGGTGTCGAATGGGTGACAAAGGAGCAGGATATGCAGCAGGTGACGGAGCAGGAGGCGCGCAGCGGGCCGATAGGGCTCGGGTATAGAGTGCCGTTGGTCATAGCCTCTCCCTGGACCCGGGGCGGGTATGTCAACTCGCAGGTGTTTGACCACACTTCCATCCTGCAGTTCATGGAGAAGTGGCTGGGGCATAGGACGGGCAAACGGATAGTCGAATCGAATATTTCTGCCTGGCGCCGGACGGTGTGCGGGGATCTCACTTCCGTATTCCGTCCTTACAATGAAGAAAGGATATCGACCCCCAAGCCATTGGTCCAACACCAGGTGATCGAGGGTATTCACCAGGCGAAGACCCGGCAGCTGCCCGGCTATAAGCAACTGACAAAAGAAGATATCGAACAGGTGAAACGTGATCTTTCCGCGTCTTCCCTGATGCCGGGGCAGGAGCGGGGGACAAAATCTTCCTGTGCGTTGCCGTATGAGCTGTATGCCGAAGCTGATCTTAATGACGATAGAAATGCGCTTACGCTGGGTTTGCATGTGGACAAGATGGTGTTTGGCGAGCGGTCGGCAGGCAGCCCTTTTATCGCGTATGTGCATGGAAGAGAGCGGCTGGTCCGGAATTATGCCGTGGCCGCCGGTGATCAGATGACGGATGATTTTCCGCTGACACTATTTGCGGATGGGGGATATGATCTGCGGGTGTATGGACCCAATGGGTTCTACCGGCGGTTTGCCGGCCTCAAAAATGATTCGCCCTTGGTGTTCAACCTGGACTATGAGTTTGCGCCGGATTACAAATTGAGTGGTCGTTTACTGTTGCGCGTTGTGAATACGGATGGGGCACGGGGCTATAAGGTACAGATAAGAGATAATGCTTATGGAGCGAAACTTCTGACCAGGGACATAGCAGCCGGCGGCGGCGAAGGAGGCAGTCCTTCCATTATCCTGGATACCAAGGCCCAATCCGGGTGGTATGATCTCAGCATCCTTGTGGAAGGATATGAAGGATATGAGAGAAGGTATGCAGGGCGTATAGAGACAGGAAAGGAGAGCATCAGCGATCCGGCGATGGGGTAAAAAAATCCCGTATATTCGCAAGAATCAAACAGACATATGAGAAAACTTCGTCTTCTATTGTTGACGTTGACCGTATTGGGTAACGTCAATGCACAAAGGAACGCGGCGCAGCGGAATGCTGTCCCTGCTGCTCCGCCGACGCCGCCGGTGGAGAAAATGCCATCCGGCAGCCGGACGCTCAACATCGACTCTTCCATCACGACCCATGCAGAAGTAACTATCGGGGGAGTACGTGTCCCTTATGATGCAACGGCCGGCTCCATGCCTGTCTGGGATGAGGAAGGCAAGCCGATCGCCGGTGTTTTTTATACGTATTACGAGCGGTCTGATGTCAAGGATCGCGCGGCCCGTCCTTTAGTGATCTCTTTTAACGGAGGTCCCGGCACTCCGTCTGTGTGGATGGAGATAGGCTATACCGGCCCCCGTCGTCTGAACATTGATGACGAGGGGTATCCTATCCAGCCTTATGGCGTAAAAGAGAACCCATATTCAATCCTGGATGTGGCTGATATAGTCTATCTCGATCCTGTAAACACGGGGTTTTCCCGGGCTGTAAGCAAGGATATTCCCACCTCCCGTTTTTTTGGGGTGAATGAGGACATCAAATATCTCGCTCAATGGATTGCGACGTTCGTGTCCCGTAAGAACCGCTGGGCCTCGCCAAAGTTCCTTATTGGGGAGAGCTATGGTACGACCCGGGCTTCGGGGCTTGCTCTTGAGCTGCAGGAGGCGCAATGGATGTATCTGAACGGCGTCATACTGGTAAGCCCTACCGAGCTGGGTATCGAGCGGAGCGATTTTGTAAAAGCCTCTCTGCGTGTGCCTTATTATGCCGCTACGGCCTGGTATCACAAGGCGTTGTCTGCAGATCTGCAGAAAAAGGATTTGACGGAGGTGTTGCCGGAAGTGGAGAGTTTCACTGTGAATGAGCTGATACCGGCATTGGCGATGGGAGGATTTCTGAATGAAGCGAAGAAAAAGGAGCTGGCGGCAAAGATGGCCCGTTACACGGGTCTTTCTGAGAAATTCCTTTTGCAGGCCAACCTGATCGTACCTTCGAACTTCTTTTGGAAGGAGCTGTTGAGGGATAAAGGTTTTACGATAGGGAGGCTGGACAGCCGTTATCGGGGGCTGGACATGCAGGATGCGGGTGAAGGGCCGGACTATAATGCAGAGTTGAACTCCTGGAACCATGCTTTTATGCCGGCGATGAATGTGTATTTACGTGAAGAATTGCATTATAAGACGGACTTGCAGTATTATCTTTTTGGCCCTGTACGTCCCTGGAATAGTCAGAACGACCATACGGGTGAGAACCTGCGTCAGGCCATTGCGGAGAACCCTTTTATGCATCTGCTGATACAGTCAGGCTATTATGACGGGGCTTGTGATTATTTTAATGCCAAGTATAGTCTCTGGCAACTGGACCCCAGCGGTAAGTTGAAGGACCGGCTGCAGTGGGAAGGTTATCGCAGCGGCCATATGATGTATCTGCGCAAGCCTGATCTTGCCGAGGCGACGGATAATCTGCGGAAATTTATAAAGGCTTCGTTGCCGAAGCCGAATGAACCTGCGAGGTATTAGTTTATATAAATGTTCAATACGGGGCGCCTGTCGAGGCGCCCCGTTATTTTTTTATTGAATGAGCCACATTGTTCCATTGATGTCGTCACCTCCCGGGTATTGCGCCTTGACGGCGTTTTGCACATTCGTTGCATTGTTGGTGTATTCATCCGAAGGATACATCCATCTTTTGGGGATCTTTCCTCCGTTGAGTATCCCTGCACCTGCCGTCTCGAATGTCGGGAAACCTGTCCGGCGTTGTTCGAAGAATGGCTGTCCACCTGTATTCATGAACATACTGATGTATTTCTGCGTGATAATCTGTTTGATCTCGTTGCCAGCTTGTAAGGTGAGGGCCGGTTGGGCGAGGTAATTGGTGATATCGGTGCCGGAATACGTATTGTTGAAATCGGAGAAATTCAGAGATGCTTCTATCCCTTTTTTGTAGAGGCTGTCGGCATTGCTGCTGATCCAACCACGTACGACTGCTTCGGCCAGGATGAACTGCAGCTCCGCGTAACCCATCAGCAGGCTGGGTTCATTGACAGGCTCATAGGCAAAACGCTTGTTGATCTGAGAAGCCTTGCCCTGTCCCCGTTTGCCGGTGTTATAAGCCAGCGGGGCGCTGCCGACCAGTCCATCATAGGCGTTAAAGTCGTTGGCTGGCAACCCTGATGCGGGTGTGGGCTGGCCGAAGACAAAAAGACGGGGGTCCTTTAGTCCCTGCAGGATGTCCACAAAGGAACTGTCCAGGTAAAAGTCCGTCTTCATCGAGTTGTCGTTGTAGTAGGGATACTGGTTGCCTGTAATATTGTAATAGGGCAGCCGGCCATTGTCATCGTTGGAGATGAACAGGGGATATTTTGCCGGATTGGAAACGATGTCATTAAAACGTTGTTTTATATTCAACGTCGTGTTGCTTTCTTTTTTGGAAAGGCTCATCAGGACCCTCAACGTAAAGGAGTTGATCAGCTTTTTCCAATTTCCGATGTTCCCGTTGTAAATGATGTCCCCTCCGATGGCTGTCTGCTGTGCCGAGAGAGAGTCGCTGGCGATCTTCAGGTCATTGAGTACGCCCAGGTAAATATCCTCCTGTTTGTCATATGCCGGCCGGGTAGCGGATGAGTCGGTGAAATTGTTGTTTGAAATGGATTGCATCATTTTCGAATAGGGGATATCGCCAAACCTCTGGGTCATATCGACGATGGTGTAAGCCCGGAAGAATTTCCCAATATAGCGGTAGTTCTGTTTGCCTACACGGGCGGCTTCCTGCTCCATTTTTACCGTTTGGCTGATGTAGCTGTAACTAAAGCCACCCCGTTGCCATCCGTAGTATTGCGAGTTGCTGGCGGATTGGGTATATACCAACTGACGGCAGGCAAGGCTTGCGTCGGTGGAAACCGTGGAGAAAGCAACGCGTTCCAGGGTTGTCAGTACCAGGGCCGGATCGGCGATGGTGGGATTGTTTGGATTCACCTGGAAATCCTGGAATTTTTTGCAGGAGGAAAGCGCTGCGATCAACAGGATAATAGATGAGATCTTTTGGTATGTCATCTGAAATGAGTTTAGAATTTAAGATTGAAGTTGATACCCATGCTCCGCATGGAAGGCGTCTGCAGATTGTCGCTTTCCGCGTCCGGGTCTACGTTTGGCAGTTTGGCAAGGATAAACAGGTTGTTGCCGATGAGCGAAACCGTGGCCGAGCTGAAAGCTCCCTTTATCCACCTGGACGGAAGGGTATAGGTCAGCACCAGTTCGCGCATTTTCAGATAAGTGCCTTTGTAATAAAAATAATTGTTCAGCATGGCGCCGCTGGTGGTTTGCATAAAGCTGATGTAGTTGACGGCCGTCGTATTGGCGGCGTATTTCCGGGTGTCGGAGAGGATATTTCCATGGCTGTCATAGTTCACATCGCCTGATGTCACCACTACGCCCGGACCGACATAGGTGCTGTTGCCGGCATTGGCATCGTCGCGGTATTTGTTGGCCGTGCCCGGAGAGGTGCCGCCCCACCACATTTTTTGGTTGGTGGTGGAATAGATCAGCCCGCCCAGTCTGCCGTCGAGAGAAAAGCTAAGCGTGAAATTCTTATATGAGAGCGTGTTTTGCCAGCCGTAGAACCAGTCGGGTGCGCCATATCCAAAGGGCTGTGCATATTTGGCCGAGGCCTGCATGCCATTGTTGTTATAGATCGCTTTTCCATCCGGGGTACGTGCATCCCAGGTAAGGATCCTGTCGGTCCGCTGTCCCTCCTTTACCAGGTGGGATGAGCTGTATTTATCCGTATAGGTAATGTATCCATCCGGACTTTGAGTGGCTTCCTTCAGCCAGAGGTGGTTGTTGCTGAAATTGATGCCGGTTTCCCATTTGAAATCACGGGTCCTGACGGGTGTGCCGCTGATGACAAATTCCCATCCTTTCCGTATAAATACATTGGCGTTTGTCAATACGCTGGTGTAGCCGCTGGCCTGGGATGGCAGCACATTTGCAAAATTATTGTACTCTCTGTTCCGGAACCAGGTGGCGTCTATATTGATCCTGTTGTTCAGCAGACCAAGGACAAGCCCATATTCGCCCGATTGCACCGTATTGGGGATGAGAGCAGGAGACTTATAGGTGCCTGGCCAGCTCAGGGAAGGCACATTGTTCCATTTTTGGTCGATGTCATAGACCGTCAGATGGGCATAGGGGTTATTAACGTCCACGGCACCTGAGTTCACCTTGGCCCATGAGGCCCGCAGCTTCAGGAAGGATACCGTCTTTGGTAATTGCAAAACGTCGGATAATACCGCGGATATGCCTGCGGAAGGATAGAAATAGGAATTGTGCGCTACCGGCAGCGTACTTGTTTTGTCATATCTTCCCGTAAAAGAGAGGTACAGAAATTTCAACGCCTCGATATCCACCATGCCATACAGGCTGGCCGTCCTGCGTTCTTCCAGGTAGCTGGTGCCTTTCAGCGCATTGATCGAGTTGGTAAGACTGTAGAACCCGGGGATGGTGAGGCCGTCCGTCGTCGTATACGCCCCCTTGTAATTCCTGTAATGATTGGCGCCGCCCGCCGTGACGTTGATGTTGAAGTCGTTGCTGAAGCGGTGTTTATAGTTCAAAATAAGATCGCTGGTGATATCGAAATAATTGGTGTTGGTAACGCTGTAATTACCTTGCGAGATATAGCTATAAGCGATGTAGCTGTAGGGTTCTTTGTAATCCTTGTTTATCGCGTACTGGTTAAAGCCATTTCTGAATTTTACCGTAAGGTCCTTTGTCAATTGGTAGTCGAAGGTCAACTGTCCAAAGTTGTTGTTCTTCCGGTAGCCGTTGAGCAACTCGTTTGCGATGAAGTACGGGTTGTTGTACCAGGATAGGTTGTAGTTCTTTTGCTGAAGGCCTTCCTTACCTTTTATCCAATAATCTTTCAGGTCCCTGATATCTATATCCGGGCCGATCCACAGTAAAAGATTATACAGGAGGTTGGGCGGGCCGTATCCGGTGGTGGGGTAATTATTGGAATATTCCTTGTTAAAATTGATCTTGGCGTCCATTGTCAGTCTGGGGGTAAGCACATAAGTGCCTCCGATGTTGAAGGACGAGTTATTTACTCCCGTGTTGGGGACAACCCCTTTCTGGTAGATATGGGAGGCGGAAACCCGGAATGAGCCTTTGTCGCTGCCGATGGAGGCGGAGACGCTATTGGTGGAAAGCAGCCCTGTGCGGAAGAAGTTTTTGATATTGTCTTTTCCTCTCGATATCCAGGGCAGGGGGACGAGTTTCCCTGTGTTAGGATCCGTAGGGCTATTGTATTGGGTCGTTTCGTAGTATCCGCTGGGGGTGCCGGGAACTTTCTGGTCCAGTTTGGGGCCCCAGATCCAGCCGCCGCCTTCCGGGCCGTTGCCCGAACCATCTATATATTCATATTTGCCCTGGTCACCGTCGCCGTATTGCGTCTGTACTTTTGGCACTACCGTATAGCCTGTTTGAAAGAGGGTAGAGGAGTTCACCTCTACGCTCAAGCGCCCTTTTCTTCCTTTTTTTGTGGTATAAAGGATCGCTCCGTTGATACCTGCAGCGCCATATAGGGCCGCTGCAGCCGTACCTTTTAATACAGATACGCTTTCGATGTCGTCCGCATTTACTTTATAGGGGTCTGCATCGGGGTCCGGTATCCCGTCGATGACGATCATTGGTGTTTTACCCCGTAAGGAAATGCCCGGGCTCTGGAACAGGTCGGTCGTATTGGAGATGTTCAAGCCCGCGACCTTACCTGTCAAGGCGCCCATTGCCGTCGGGGTCTTGGTCTTGGACATGGTTTCCCCATTGACCTCCTGTACGGAATAGCCCAATGTTTTTTGTTGTTTTTTGATACCCAGGGCGGTGGTTACCACCACCTCATTTAATTGTGTCTTTTCACTTTGCGACAGGAGTATATTGATCTTTGTCCTGCCATCCACGCTCACCTCCTGTGTAGAGTAGCCTGCCGAGGAGAAGAGGAGTGTAGCATTTCCCGGCGCCGTGACCTTGTAAATACCTTCCATATTGGTGGTGGTGCCTCCCGGCATACCCTTTACTACAATGGAAACGCCGGCCAGCACACTACTGTCGACTCCCGAGCGAACGATGCCCGTTATCACATTTTGTGAGAGCCCGACATAGCAGAACGCCATAAAAAAAGCGATGACGAAAGCAGTCTTTTTCATGTCTGAAAATGTTTTGGAAATAAAGAATGGAATTGCCTTTAAGCCAGGACAAATTTGGGGAGAATCGGGTAATCCAAAAAAAATATATTGAATGAACATTCAATTAATATAAATTTTAATGATAACTTCATAAAAAGTTAACCCACAGAACTTGTTGGGATAACAAACTATTGTCGCATTATATTTGTGTGCAATTCAATATTTGCTAATCTAATGGGACGAAAAAGCCTGAAAGAGCCCCGTCAGCGGGAGATCATAAAAGCCTTTTATAAGGTGGCCAAAAAAGAGGGCCTGGAAAATGCTTCCATTGCCAAAACGGCGGAAGTGATAGGTATCAACCCCAGTCTCGTCATGCATTATTTTAAGACAAAGGAGCATCTGGTGTATGGCCTGATCGAGTACATCCTGGATAAATACCTGCTGATATATAAGATACCTCCCGAGTATTCGGGGCATCCCAGGAAGGCTTTATTGAAGATCATCGATAATATATTTTCCAGCAAATGGAATACTTTATTTGACGACAGTGTTTCATACAGTTGTTACTCGCTGGCTTTCCGCAACAAGATCATAAAGGAGAAATACAAGAACCTTCTGGATGCGTTGCGGGAGCGGCTAAGGCTGTTGATACAGGATTGTAAGGATCTGGGTATCCTTTCTGTAGAAGACCCGGCGCTTACTGCCGACATAATATTCGTGTTGGTGGATGGGGCCTATTATTATCTGAGCCTGGTCAGCGATAAGGAAGAGTACCAGCGTAAACTGATGCGGTATAAACGGCAGGCCGCAGCCTATCTTAGTTTTGTCCCCTCCGCCGAATTAGCCAAATAGCCCAGAACGCGATGATGGCCCAGGCGATATTTACGATGACGTTTGGGTAATCGTTGAGCCTAACGGCATTATAGGTCAGGCCTATTGCGCCCAGGATATTGAGCAGGTGATAGAGTTTTTTATCCGCCTTTAGTTTGCCTGTGCTCAGCAGCAAATACGCCATCAGGTAGGCGATGGTACCCATCCATCCAAAAAATGAAGAGAGCCCTTTGTTTAGAAATAACAACGTGACAGCCATGGATTTATTTAAATCGACATTCAAACATAGCACTAAATATTCCAATTTTCTATTAACTTTATTTGCCAGCTTCATATCCGGCAATGAACAGTATTGCTCCCCATATTACTCCAGCCCTGCTTCTTCGTATTGCGGAAGGTGATGATAAGGCGATGCGCATTTTGTATGATGAATTTTATAAACCGCTGCTTTTTTATGCCGAGAGTCTTATCCACGATCGTGTTCAGGCAGAGGACATTGTGCTGACGGCTTTTACAAAATATTGGGAGCGCCGGGCGTCTTTTGACAATGTGGCTGCCGTGAGGTCTTTTTTTTATATCACGACCCGGAATGCGTGCTACAAACATTACCATCAGCTGAAGAATAAGGACCGCCATCTTAAAATGGCAGGTGATATGGCGATGGAGGCGGATGAATTTGCAGAAAGTAGAATGGTCATTGCCGAAATGGTCCACCAGTTATATAAGGAGGTCAACAACCTCAGTCCCAAATACCGGGATGTCATACAGTTACTGTTTGTAGAAGAGCGGTCTATCCGGGAAACCGCGGACCTATTGCAGATCACCCCGGAGAACGTCCGCAAACGTAAAGAAAGGGCCGTCGAGCTCCTGCGCGGGCGTATCGTACGGAACAATCTTTCTCCCTTGCTCCTTCTTGTCGCGGTGATGGTTAAATAATTTTTATTTTTTTTGTCACAAATCCGCTGTTCGGGGATTTCTATTTACAGAGTGGTCTTTTCCCTTTATCAACCTGGAATATAAAAAAATGACGGAAGAACTATTGACGGCGCTCCGTGCCTATCTCAACGGGGAGAGTCTGTCGGAAGATCAGGCTGCTGTGCTTGAGCAATGGTGCAAAAGATCGGGGTACAATCTCGATGCGCTGCGATTGCTGGAGGACAAAGATTTTGTAAAAAGGTCCATCCGGCAAATGGAGGCCTATACGACGAGCCAGGAAGCCGGGTGGGACAAGTTGATGCAGACAGTAAAACAGGTAGAACGACCCGGGGCGGCTGTTGTTCCTATACATCAGCCGTCTTTTTTGCGTAAATGGGGATGGGTGGCGGCGGCCGTGGTTGTTTTGTTGGGAACAGGCGTCTATATGGTACGAAAAAGTAGCAGGGATGAGACGCGCCTGATGGCGGGTACCAGGTTTTTGCGGGATATTCCACCCGGCAGGAGCGGGGCTATTCTGACCTTGTCCGACGGCCGGCAGATGGTGCTGGATAGCATGGGCAATGGCGTCATTGCCACGCAGGGGAACGTGCATGTACTGCTGAAGGATGGACAAGTGTCATATGATAAGCATGCAGATGCCAGGGCCCCGGAGGTGGCGTACAATACGATGACTACGCCCCGGGGCAGACAATACAAACTGGTGTTGCCGGATGGGACGAAGGTATGGTTGAATGCCGCCAGCAAACTGATCTTTCCCACGGTGTTTAATGGCGATGAGCGAAAAGTAGAGGTCACTGGGGAGGCTTATTTTGAAGTGGCGAAAGATGTGAGGAAACCGTTCAGAGTAAAGGTTAGCAACGACATGGAAATAGAAGTGTTAGGCACGAGCTTTAATGTTTGCGCTTACAGTGATGAGGCGAGCATCAATACTACGCTGTTGGAAGGATCGGTTAGGGTGGCCGCGCATTCTGTCAGAGGGAATGGCGGGGAAAAAATGGTAATAAGCCCGGGAGAACAGGCACAGGTGTACAAAGAAGGCATGAAGGTGATGAAAGATGTAAATGTAGAGCAGGTGGTGGCGTGGAAGAGCGGTGTTTTTTCTTTTATAGATGCGGACCTGCCATCCGTCATGCGGCAGCTGTCGAGATGGTATAATGTAGAAGTGAGCTATGCGGGGACGGTGCCGGACAGGGCGTTCACAGGAGAGATCGGAAGAACGCTTACGCTCGACCAGGTGCTGCGGATCCTTGCCAGGAACAAAATAGCGTATAAGATCGAAGGCGATAGCCGGATCATCATCCTGCCCTGACAGGGCAGGTAATAAAAAAAACCGGGTCAGATTGGACCCCGGCCCGGTCTTTATGGAAGTTCAGGTTCATTCACCTAAACAAGGCAAAGGTATGCGATTTCTTGTCATGTACAAGCCTTCTTGCGCCGGAGAGGCCGGGCAGAGGGGCGTAACCAAAACACTGTTAGTTATGAAACTAACGTCTATCCTGCTTTTGGCGGGCACCCTTCAACTCTCCGCCGGGAGTTCCGCCCAAAAGATCACTTACACAGCGAGATCCGTCAAACTGCAGAAGGTATTCTCCGTATTCAGGGAACAGACGGGCTATTTGTTTTTTTACGACAGCCGGGCATTGAAGGACAGCAGGCCTGTCAGTGTCGATTTTAAGGCGACGCCCTTGCTGACCGCGCTGGAGGAAGTGCTTTCCGGCCAGCCGTATGAATATGCGGTGGAGGGTAACACTATTTCCATCACCCGGAAGGAGACGACCGGAAGGCCGGAAACTGTCCAGCAGGCGACAGATATTCCACCGCCCCCTGTTCCTATTACAGGCATCGTAAAGGATTCGACAGGCGCGCCATTACCGGGTGCTTCGGTGGCGGTCAGAGGCAAGGGAGGAGCTCTGCTGAAAGGCGTCACCACAAATGAAGCAGGCGTTTTTACCATCGATGCAAGACCCGGGGACTTACTGGTGATAACCTTTGTGGGATATACACGACAGGAAGTCCGGGTACGGGATGGCTCTCCCCTTACCATTATGATGCGGCCTGCCAATGAAGAGATCATCCAGGTAGTGGTGACGGCGCTGGGTATAAAGAGACAGAGCAAGGCGCTGACCTACAATGTACAGGAAGTTAAAAGCGAAGAGGTTACCCGCGTGCCGGATGCCAGCTTTGTGAATTCGCTGACGGGTAAGGTAGCGGGGCTAACCATCAACAGCAGCGCTTCGGGTATCGGCGGTTCGACAAGAGTGGTGATGCGCGGCGACAAGTCCCTCAGCTCAACTGGTAATAACAACGCATTATATGTACTGGACGGCATTCCCCTGCCCAATTTGTTTTCCAGTACGAGCACCACATCCAATGGCGTCTATGGAGGAAAGGACGGCGGAGATGGAATATCCGACATCAACCCGGAGGATATCGCCGGTATCTCAGTATTGACCGGGGCTGCGTCTTCCGCATTATACGGAGGTATGGCCGCCAACGGAGCGCTATTGATCACCAGTAAAACAGGCTCCAGGAACAAAATACGTATAAGTGTATCCAATGTTGCGAACTTTTACCGTCCCTTTGTGCTGCCGGGATTTCAGAATACTTATGGCACTTCTTCTCCAGGCAGTTTTGACAGCTGGGGAAACAAGCTGGCTGTTGCCAGCAAATATGATCCCGTCGATTTTTTCCAGACAGGAGGCAGTGAAGCAGGAAGCGTCAGCGTATCATCCGGAAGTGAAAAAAATCAAACTTATTTTTCCGCTGGTGTAAATACGGCAAGAGGGATCATTCCCAACAATACATTCAACAGGCGTAATCTGACCCTGCGCAATACTTCCAGGCTGAATGACAGGCTGACCCTGGACGTCACCGTCATGTACATCAGATCGAAAAACCAGAACATGTTCTCACAGGGTCAATACCTGAACCCCCTGGTGCCTGTTTATCTTTTTCCCAGAGGGGCCGATATAGATCAGTTTATGCTGTTCGAACGGTATAATGCGGATCGTAATTTCAAAACCCAATTTTGGCCCTCTTCTTACGGTACGCAGAATATGGCCATGCAAAATCCTTTCTGGACGATCAACAGGGACTTCAATAAGGTGGATAAGGAGCGTTATATTACGGGGGCGACCCTGTCTTATAGAGTCCTGGAGTGGTTGACTCTGTTAGGCAGGGTAAGAATGGACAATACCTCTATCCACAATGTGGTGACAAATTATGCTTCTACGTTGCCATTACTGGCTGCAAACTCGGATAACGGGTCTTACCTGGACCTTACCGCCACCACACGAAATACCTATGCCGACGTTCTGGCCACGGTGGATAAGTCCTTCGGCGCGGTGGGATTGACGGCCAATGCGGGCGCCAGCATCCTGGACAACAGGTTTGCCAGGCATGGTAACTCTCTAGGAGGCAATGGAGCGCCTTTGTCGAAGGTCCCCAATTTATTTACGTCCGCCAATGTAATCCCCCAACCACTGCCCGGCGATCAGCCGGATATAACGCAAACGCAGTCGGTGTATGCCACCGCCGAGGTCAACTATAAAAAACTGCTGTACCTGAACCTCACAGGAAGGAATGAATGGCCGTCCCAACTGGCCGGCAGCAGCGGGAAGCAGTCGTTGTTCTATCCTTCCGTGGGCATATCGGCCATTCTCTGCGACATGCTGCACCTGCCGCAGAACAGTCTGTCCTTTCTCAAGCTCAGGGGCTCTTACAGCGAGGTAGGAAATCCGCCCGCTCCTTACATGGAAAACCCTCCTTATGACGTCACCGTCTCCGGCCCAAACCTAAGCCAGAACCTGCCTTTCAATCTCGTGCCTGAAAGAACGAAGTCATATGAGGCGGGAGTCAATGCCGGCTTTCTGAGGAACAGGCTGAACCTGGACGTGACGCTGTATCATGCCAACACCTACAACCAGATATTCACTTTTCAGGCGCCGTCGGGTAGTGGATATGCGAACTATTACGTTAATGCCGGAAATGTGCTGAATAAGGGTATCGAAGCCTCATTGAGCTATAATGAAGATCTTGGAATGCTGCGTTGGAGTTCCCGTCTGACCTTTACGCTCAACCGGAATAAGATACTGGAGCTGGCTAATAACGCCATCAATCCATTCACCCATAACAGGCTCCAATCTTCGGATACCATGTATATGGCCGGCATCGGGTCTGCTTCTTCGGCCGCTGTGCTGGGTGGTTCGATAGGAGATATCTTTGTAAATATTCTGGCTACGGACCCCAAGGGTTATATCCTTGTCAACAATGCGACGGGCGGGAATGTACAGGCGGATAACAATCATCTTATTTATGCCGGTAACCCCAATCCCAGGTATTATATAGCATTCAGGAATGGGCTGGGGTATAAAAATATCAGCCTGAATTTCCTCATAGATTGCCGTATCGGGGGTGTCGTGGTATCTTCCACCCAGGCCATCATGGATGGCTATGGCGCTTCCGCGGCCAGCGCCCAGGCGCGAGACAAAGGCGGGGTGCTGGTGAACGGGTACCCGATGGACGCACAGAAATACTACCAGGTTGTCGGGTTGGGGACGGGCGTATTGTCCCAATATGTCTATAGCGCCACCAATGCGCGGTTAAGGGAGGCATCCCTCAGCTATACCTTGCCTTCAAAAATATTTCATGACAAACTGCAGGACATAACGGTGTCTGTCATCGGTCGCAACCTGATCATGTTCTATAACAAAGCTCCTTATGATCCCGAGATCACAGCCTCCACCGGCACCTACTTCCAGGGGATCGATTATTTCATGCCCCCCAGCCTGAGAAGCTTTGGCTGCAGCGTAAAGATCAATTTCTAAGACCGATTGCAATTTGAACATCAATAAACCACCCGCGTATGAAAAATTTCCGGATATATACATACACAGTCATCCTCATGCTGGCGGCATCCTGTACCAAAAATTACCCGCGATATAATACGAATCCAAATGGCGCGACAAATGCGGACCTGGATCACGACAACCTGCGGCTGGGAAGCCTGATCTCCCAAATGGAAGCAAAGGTCTTCCCTTCCCAGAACCTTCCTGAGAATGCCGACGTCAACGCTTATCAACTCATATACAGTTTGACGGGGGATATTTATTCCGGCCAGCAGGGGACTTCGGACGCCTATGGCAATAATGGCGTTAACAACAGCACTTATGCGATGATACCCGCCTGGTATGGCGCTGCCTTTGGCTATGCCTATAAGAACGAAATGAGCCCCTGGTACAACGTTATGATAGGCGCAAAGAAGATCGGGGCAGGAGCGAATAGCGCCTATGCGCTGGCCCAGGTCATCAAAGTAATGGCCATGCAACGTATCACCGACGTGTATGGCCCCCTGCCTTACCTGAATTTTGTGCCCGCTGCCTCTGTGCCTTATAATTCTCAAAAAGACATCTACCATTCCTTTTTCCAGGAACTGGACAGCGCCATCGCTCAGTTAAGCAATGCGATCCAAAATACAGGCGCCAAGTCCGCCACGCTGGCATCCTACGATCTTCTTTTCCAGGGCGATCTAAGCAAATGGCTGAAATTCGCCAACTCCCTGAAATTAAGGCTTGCCATGCGTATCGTAAATACCGATGCCGCCGGCGCCCAGCAATATGCGGAAGCGGCTGTCAGCGGCGGGGTGTTGTCGGGTAACGACGATAATGTCCTGCTGCAGGTGGATGGCAATAATACGCTGAACCCTCTGTATATGATATGTTACTCCTATAATGACACCCGTATGGGCGCCAAGATGGAGTCGTTGTTAAAAGGCTACAAGGACCCTCGTATCGGCCTCCTGTTCAACCCGGCAACAGGCGTCCTGGCCGGGGATTATCACGGCATACGCAACGGCAGCCTGTTCAGCGGACAGTCTTATTCACCTTTTTCAACCTTGAATGTTACGGCATCGACCCCCATCCAGTGGATGACCGCGGCAGAGGTGTATTTTCTCAGGGCGGAAGGCGCCCTGAGGAGCTGGAGTATGGGCGGCACGGCAAAAGACCTGTATGAGTCCGGTGTGAAGACCGCTTTTAGCCAACCCATCGGAGGAGGCCAGCGTCAGGCCGGGGATGCTACCGCCTATCTGAATGACGACACCAGCAAACCTGCACCTTATACCGACCCCATGAACAATGCCAATAATGTTCCCGTCACTGACACCAATCTGTCGACGATCACCATAAAATGGGACGATGCGGCCGGGTTTAAAACAAACCTCGAAAGGATCATTACACAGAAATGGATAGCGCTTTATCCCGATGGACAGGAAGCCTGGAGTGAGTTCAGACGTACCGGCTATCCCAAAATATTTCCCGTGGCCAATAATCTGAGCAACGGACTGATCAGCACCAGCCTTCAGATCAGGCGCAGCCCCTTCCCGCAAAGCGAGTATCAGAACAACGGAGCGAATGTGGCGGCCGGTGTATCGCTGCTGGGCGGCCCGGACAACGGCGGTACACCCTTATGGTGGGACACGCGACGGTGATCCGAGACCATTGACGACAACCAATCAATCAAAAAATATTTTTAAAATGGAGAAGGCGATCAATACGATCATATTACTATCGATAGGAGTGCTGACGCTCCTGTCCTGTAAAAAAGATACAACTGCCGTGCCGTTGAATCTGCAAAAGCCGGCTATTTCGACGGAGGGGTACCTGGCTAATTTACGGGCATATAAAAAGACAAAACACCAGGTGGCTTTTGGCTGGTTTGGCAATTCCGGAGGGGACGGCAAGTCGCCAAGCATGCAGGCCCGTTGGGAAAGCATTCCCGACAGCGTGGATATCGTAAGCATGTGGGGCGGCATTCCCACACCCGGAAGCCCGCAGATGGCAGCTATGAAATATGCGCAGCAGGTGAAGGGCACAAAGGCCGTAATGGTCACATTTTCGAATGACGGTTTTCTCACCACATACGGCGGAAAAGATTTTTTGAATAAGTATGCCGGTGGCGGCGACTCATTGCTTTCTGTTGGTTTTGCCCTTGTCGCAAAGTCTGTCGCGGATACCCTGGATAAGTATGGGCTGGATGGGATCGACCTGGATCATGAACCGCATTATTGCGGATGTAACTGGGGAATTTTGTCCAACAGTGGCACCTACTCTTTGCTTATCAAGGCCCTGGCGCAATATATGGGACCGCTGTCCGGGACCGGGAAACTATTGCTTGTCGATGGCGAACCCGACCAGGTGAATACAGGTGCAGTCGCAGGGTTAAGTTATGGAGTAGCACAGGCCTATGGCACGAGCAGTCCGTCCAGTCTGCAATCCAGGTTGGATGGCATGGCCAGCGGGTTCCCTTCCGACAGATACATAGTTGCTGAGAATTTTGAAGACTACTGGAAAACGGGTGGGGTAAGCTACAATGATCCTGTGCATGGTACCATTCCTTCCCTATTGGGTATGGCTTACTGGAATCCTATACAGGGGGCTAAGGGCGGCGCGGGGGCTTATCATGCGGAATACGAATATTCGAGTCCGGTACCCTATAACTACCTGCGGCAGATGATCCAGATCATGAACCCAGCGGCCAAATGAATATGATTTGCTAATAATTAATTTATTATAATGAAAATCTTGTTGTTTTTCTTCTCCGCCTGTCTGTTTTTGCCGGGTCTTTTTTCCTGCCATAAGGCGGTGTACAGCGAGTATAGCGACGCCCTGTATATCACCGGTACCGAAACGAACAGGGTTACTTCCCTGAGCGTGGATACCAGTGGGTCCAGCACGGCCATCAGCGTTACTTTCTCCGGGTTGACATCGTCGGAGATCACGGTACAATTGAAGATAGATACGAGTCAGATAGCTGTCTACAATCTTGCCAATGGAAAGAACTATGTGGCGCCTCCCGCGGGGACTTATAACCTTTCGGGCGACGGGGTGACCATTCCGTCCGGCAAAAATATTTCCAATGCCATTGATCTTACGATAAGCACCAGTAAAGGGTTAAAGGACGGCGTGGCATATATGGTGCCGGTCACCATCATCAGCGTAACAGGCGGGATGCGGGTGCTGGAATCGTCCAGGACCGTATATGTGATGATCAACAAAGTGATCAGGAGCACCGTGGCCAGTCTTACCGGCAATTATTTTACGTGCGATTTTTCCAAGAATAATACCGGACTGGATGCCATGACCACCCTTTCCTATGAGGCGAGGGTCCTGGTAAACAGCTTCCAGTCAGGGAGTCCTTTTATCAGTAGTCTGATGGGGGTTGAAGAAATGTTTTTATTGCGTTTTGGGGATGTCACCATCAGCAAGGATCAATTGCAGCAGGCGGGGGTCAAGGCGCTGACCGTAGCGGCCCCGTTTGCCACCGGCACATGGTATCACATTGCATTGACATACGACGGATCTACAGAAAAGATTTATGTCAACGGGGTCGTAGGCGCCAGTATGTCCGTAACGAGAACGGTAAATATCACAAACGGGTTCCACATCGGATATTCAGCAGGCGGACGGTTGTTGGACGGACTTGTCAGCGAGTGCCGGGTATGGTCCAAAGCTTTGTCCCAGACGGAGATCATCGACGGGATGTGCGGTGTCGACCCTGCCAGCTTCGGTCTGGTGGCTTACTGGAAATTGAACGAGGGTACGGGCAATACGTCTTACGACCTGAGCGGGAATCATCATGATGCTGTAGCCGCCGGCGCTGTAACCTGGGTCCCCAACGTCAGGTGCAACTAACATTTTAAAACAATAATAATGAGCACAAATAAATTGATATATGGTCTGTTCGGGCTGGCATACGGTCTTTTTGGATGGTGTGCGTTTGTCTTTATGGCCGTCAGCGGCTGCCGGAAGAATACATTCGACACAAAAGACCTGCTGGTCTATGCACCTCCGGGCACCAGCGCATACAATGTCATTGCCGGTGGCAATATCGCATTGATCCGCAGTACCATCCTGGCGGGGACCGGCACAGCTTTTCCCGTCCTGCTGACACGTCCTTTCAACCAGGATGTGGAAGTGACGGCAAAGATCGACACAGGTCTGGTACGGGTGTACGACAGCCTCTATAATGTTACGTCGCCTTCCTTGCCGGCAGGCGCCTTCCAACTGGCGAATAATGGGCGAGCGACGGTAAAGGCCGGGCAGTCACAGTCCGGGGATTCACTGCGGGTACAATTGACGGATGCGAGTAATATCATGACCGGGACCAATATCTATATCATTCCTGTGGTGCTGGCGTCCGCAAGCAATGGAGTCCCGGTCAGCGGCACGCGACAGGTGATGTACGTAAAAGTAAATATCGCTTCCATTGCCACTGGTCTTGTCAGCCTTGATGGAACAGGTTCGGTAAGCATTCTTTTAAACAATGTCGGCGGGGTGAATACAGGTACGGATATGATCTATCTGCGGACCGTGCTAAACCAATCCATCACAAAAGCGGTGACGGCAAACGCGGCCGTGAATACGGCGCTGGTGGATACCTACAACAGTAAGAACGGCACCCATTACCAGGCTTTCCCGGACGGATCATACCAGTTGGTGAAAGCGGGGGCGACGATACCTGCGAATGCTGTGGTGTCCGCAGACAGCATACAGATACAGCTGCCCGACCTGTCGAAGTTTATCACCGGCACCGATTATTTATTGCCGGTGACCTTAAAGGACGGCGGTTCGCCGGACAGTCCGCCAGTGGACGGGTCGAAGAATGTGGTATATGTAGTGTTGAGCATATTTGTAAATAATGTGGACCCTGCGAATCCGGTGGCTTCGGGAACTGTCATTTCCCGTACGGCCTGGAGCGTCGCGGCCAGCTCTGATGATAATGGCGCTGCCGGTCAGGCGTTGGACGGGGATAATTCCACGTCCTGGTTCAGCGGTTTTGGTTTACCGCAATGGCTTCGGCTGGATATGGGGGCGTCCTACACCGTGAAAGGGTTTTCGATCGTGCCCAATTATATGTACGGCTCGAATTACTGCGGCATCCTCAACATGGATGTATTATCCAGTAATGACGGGACAGTGTGGAAATTGGAGGGAAAATATGTGGGGACTGCCACTGCCGGCAGCTCATCAGCCGGCAACCCGGATATCAAGCATGTGAAGTTTGTCACTCCTGTGACGGCCAGGTATTTCAAGTTCAACGTCACCCAATCGACAGACGGATGGTATGCCGGCATGGCCGAGCTCAATGGGATAGAATAAGTGTTTTGCCGATCAAAAGGAAGATTGTTTGACTACACGGATGATCACCAATTTTGATACGGGGGTATTGCTTTTGTCTGCCACGCTATCGATGGGGACCAGCACGTTGGTTTCGGGATAATAGGCGGCGGCGCAGGTCTTTGGGATGGGGTAGGGGACGACGAGGAAGCGATGGGCTGTCCTTTTGACGCCGTCGTAGTTACTGGACAGATCGACCACATCCCCTTTTTGGAGATCTTGTTCCCGCATGTCTTCCTCGTTGAGGAAGACTACCCTCCGCTCGTTGTAGATACCGCGGTAGCGGTCATTCATCCCATAGATGGTCGTATTGAATTGATCGTGGCTGCGGATGGTCATCATCATGAGCTCGCCGGGGGCGAGAGGTGTGGTTTCCGCGTGTACAATACTGAACTGCGCTTTTTCCGATGGGGTGGTAAACGCTCCCTGCCGGGGTGCGTTGGGGAGGTAAAAGCCACCGGGTTGTCTGACCCTTTTATTGTACCCTTCAAAACCCGGTATGGTCTTTTCGATATCATCCCGGATAGCGTCGTAGTGGCGCAGGTATTTGTCCCAGTCTATGAAGTGATGGTTGCCCAGCGTGGCTTTAGCCAGCCGGCAGACGATGACGGGCTCGCTCAGCAGATGGGGGGATACGGGTTGCAGCATTCCTTTTGACGACTGGACGACGCCCATTGAGTTCTCGCAGGTGACGAACTGGTCTTCGCCGTTGAGGGGGTCTTTATCGCTGCGGGCGAGGCAGGGTAAAATAATAGCTTCTTCGCCGTGTACCAGGTGGCTGCGGTTGAGCTTGGTAGAGACGTGTACGGTAAGGCGGCAGCGGCGCAGGGCCTCGGCCGTATATGTCGTGTCGGGCGTTGCGGAGAGGAAATTACCGCCCATGGCAAAGAAGACCTTTCCGCTGCCCCCGTGCATGGCCTTTATAGCGTTGACCACGTCGAAGCCGTGTTTGCGGGGCGGGTCGAACCCAAACGTCTGCTGGATGGAGTCCAGGAATTTTTTTGTCGGCCGCTCCCAAATCCCCACTGTCCTGTCTCCCTGTACGTTGCTATGTCCCCGTACCGGGCAGGTGCCGGCGCCGGGCTTACCGATGCTGCCTTTTAGAAGCAGCAGATTGACGACTTCTTTGATCGTGTCCACTGCATTTTTATGTTGGGTAAGCCCCATGGCCCAGCAGATGATGATCTTCTTTTTATCTTTTAACATCGTGGCGGCTTCCCCGATCTGCCGGATATCGATGCCACAGGCTTCTGATAGTTCGGGCAGGGATGACCGTCCCAGATGTTTTATAAAGGCGTCATAGCCTTCCGTATGTTGCCGGATGAATGTGTGGTCGAATACTGTGCCCGGGGCCTGCTCTTCATCCAGCCAGAGCATCAGCTCGATGGCCTGCAGCAGGGCCATATCTCCATTGATCTTTATCTGCAGGAACAGATCCGTTAGCGGGGTAGCGTTGCCCAGGATACCTCCTACCTGTTGTGGGTTGCGGAAAGCCATCAACCCTGTCTCCGGAAGTGGGTTGACGGAGATGATGCGGGCGCCATTTTTCTTTGCTTTTTCCAGGGCTGTCAGCATACGGGGAGCGTTCGTTCCGGGATTTTGCCCCATGATAATGATGACCTCTGCCTGGTGGAGGTCTTCCAGTGTTACCGAGCCTTTACCCAGACCTAGTGTTTCTGTGAGGGCGACCCCGCTGGACTCATGGCACATATTGCTGCAGTCGGGAAGATTGTTGGTGCCAAAGGCCCGTGCAAAAAGCTGGTAGAGAAAGGCGGCTTCATTGCTGGTGCGACCGGAAGTATAAAAGATAGCTTCGTCGGGCGAGGTCAGCGAGTTGAGGGTTGTGGCTATATGTGTAAAGGCTTCGTCCCAGCTGATGGGTTGGTAATGGGTGGCGCCTTTTGGCAGGAACATGGGTTGTGCTATGCGGCCTTGTTCGCCCAGACTATAATCCGACAATTCAGAGAGGGCGGCAACGGAGTTTCCGGCAAAGAAGTTCGGGGTCAGCTTTTTTGTTGTGATTTCCTCTGCCACGGCCTTGGCGCCATTTTCGCAATACTCAGCTAAACCCGATCGTTCGTCATCGGGGTCGGGCCAGGCGCAGCTAGGGCAGTCAAAGCCGCCTTTTTGATTGACCTTGGACAGGGCTTTTAGGCTTCTTATTATGCCTGCTTCGCTGAAGACATGGCGAAAGCTGGATATAACAGCAGGGAGGCCGACGGCCTTTGTTTTGATGTGGCCTGTGCGAAGGTGAGTCAGCTCTTCAGGGCTTTCTGCCCCTTCGGGGTTTGTCGTTTTTTCGGGGTTTGTCGTTTGTTCAGGATGATCCTGGTGTTCAGACATGTCTTTTGTTTTTCAGATGCGAACGCGATGAGATCCTGTGTATATATTAAAACGGTGGTCCCTCAGAAAACCGATGAGAGTCATATTGTATTCCTGCGCCAGCTCGACGGCCAGACTGGAGGGGGCGCCTACCGCGGCAATTACCCGTATGCCTGCCATGGCTGCCTTTTGTATCAGCTCGAAGCAGGCTCTGCCGCTGAGGAGCAGGATGTGTTTGTCGAGGGGCAGGTGGTCGTTCTGCAAGCATGACCCTATGAGTTTGTCCAGGGCGTTGTGTCGTCCGATGTCTTCTTTCAGGGAGATGATATTTCCCTGTATATCGAATAGGGCTGCCGCGTGCAGACCGCCGGTGGACCCAAATATGTCCTGTTGTCTACGAAGCTGATCCGGAAGGTCGTAAATAATGTCCGGGGTAACGAGCCAATGTCTGCCCGGCTGTGGTGCGGGACAGACTGTCTTTAGCGCTTCCAGGGAGGATTTTCCACAGACCCCGCAGCTGGAGGTGGTGTAAAAATGACGTTGCAGCCGTCCCAGGTCAAGGGGGACTGTTGTTTTCAGGCTAAGGAGTATAGAATTGGATGTAAAGGTGGATACCAGGTCTATCGCTGTAACACCAGGGATGATACCTTCCGTATACAGGAAGCCCGTCGCCAGCTCTGTATCGTTGCCGGGAGTACGCATGGTAATGGAAACGCTCCGTTCCTGGCGATCCGCCGCGGGCCCGTATTGCAGACGGATCTCCAGCGGCTCTTCTATGGCCAGCTCATCAATGGTCGCCTGTATACCGGCGTCCTGTATCTTTTGTATCGGCAGATGGGCAATGCCCGGTGATGGAGTCATAGATTAAAGTTACGCAAAAAGCCTGCCTGCTGTATCGTAAGCGGACATCATTGTATCGGAAATGAACTTTACCGATGGTCCGGCGGGGTTTAAATGTTTGATCGTCAACTGCATTGTTTTTGGGAGAGGTCTTTGATGCAGGACATATACACCAAATTGCTGTTATGTTAAAAAACTATTGGAAAATCGCCATCCGCAATCTTCTGCGGAGCAAAGGTTTTTCTTTTTTGAACATTGCCGGTCTTGCCCTTGGGATGGCCAGCGCCACTCTCATCCTGTTGTGGATACAGCATGAGAGCAGCTATGATACTTTTCACGAAAAAGGTGCACGTCTCTATGAGTTGATGACCAATCATTTTGCCGACGGGAAATGGGGGACGGGGACTGCCACACCCGAGATCATGCCGCCTGCCATAAAAAAAGATTGTCCGGAAGTGGAGGATGTTGTACGGATCACCTGGAGTTCGAGCTTATTGTTCAATTATAAGGATAAGGCGATAAAGGCGGAGGGTTCAGCCGCCGACACCGGTTTTTTAACAGCCTTTAGCTTTCCTTTGTTGAAGGGGGATGCCGGGACGGCGCTGAGCGACCCGTATTCCATTGTTGTCACAGAGGGGATGGCGAAGAAGTTATTTGGTGGAGAGGACCCGATGGGAAAAGTGGTAAAGATGGACAACAAGGAGAATTTCAAGGTGACGGGCGTGTTGAAGGACCTGCCGGACAACACCCAGTTCAGGTGTGAATATATCCTTTCGTATAATTTCCTTACGATGAAAGGGTGGATCGACAGTGACTGGACGGATGTAAACAACCGTGCCTTTGTACTGTTGAAGCCTCATACTTTACCGGAGTCCGTCAATGCCCGTCTGAAGGGCATGATACACCAGTATTCCGGGGGAAAAACGACTACGGAAGCCTTTATTTATCCTTTGAACAAGATGCGGCTGTATTCGGATTTTGAGGACAGGAAGCCTTCGGGCGGGCGTATTGTCACCGTCCGGATCTTTGGGCTGGTGGCTGGGCTGATCCTGCTCATCGCCTGTATCAACTTTATGAACCTCTCCACCGCCCGTAGCGAGCGAAGGGGCAAGGAAGTGGGTGTCCGAAAAGTAGTGGGCGCCCGTAAGTCGTCGCTGATCCTTCAATTTCTTTGTGAGTCGCTGATGATAGCTTTTATTTCGGGGGTATTGGCGTTTTTTGTGGTGCAATGGAGTCTGCCTGCTTTTGGAAAGCTAACGGACAAGCAGCTGGCGCCAGGGTATGCCAACCCGTACTTTTGGCTTTGTGCGTTGGGGTTTGTGCTTATTACGGGTCTGCTGGCGGGCAGTTACCCGGCCTTTTTTCTTTCCTCTTTCCGGCCTGCTGCCGTGTTGAAAGGTGTGGGTGTAAGGATTCATGCATTGCTGACACCCCGGAAGGTATTGGTGGTGACCCAATTTACCATTGCCATCGTGCTGATCGTCTCCTCCCTGGTCATTGCCCGGCAGATACAATATGCAGAGGATCGAAGGACAGGATATGATCAGCATAATCTTATCTATATGTATCTGGAGGGAGATATCCGATCTCATTTTCCGGCAATCAAACAGGCGTTGCTGCAGTCCGGCGCGGTGTCGGCTGTCAGTATGACTACCTCTCCCCTGACACAGACGTGGAGCAGGGGTTCCAGTCTCAGTTGGGAAGGGATGGCGCCGAATACGCATATCAGCTTTATACGTACAGGCAGTACCGGAGGGATTGTAAAGGCTGCGGGTCTGAAGCTGGCGGATGGAAGGGACCTTGATGTTTATACGTATCCTACGGACTCGTCCGCCTGTCTGCTGAATGAGACGGCTATAAAGATGATGGGGATCAAAAACCCTATCGGGCAGTGGATCTTTGACGATCCCGTCAAATGGCATATTGTGGGTGTCGTAAAGGATTTTGTCATGGGTAGTCCGTACGAGCCCATTCTTCCCCTCATCATCAAGGGGCCAAAATTCTATATGTCTACCATGCATATCAAGCTGAATGGCGAGCATCCTACCCGGGAGAACCTGGCTATTCTGGAAAAAATATTTAAGACGTACAATCCTGCATATCCTTTTGAATATCATTTTATCGACGCAGACTATGCGTACAAGTTCAACAACGAGCGATTGACGGGCAAACTGGCCGGCCTGTTTGCAGGATTGACCATTCTTATTTCCTGTCTGGGGCTTTTTGGGTTGGCGGCCTATATGGCGGAGAGCCGGACCAAGGAAATAGGCATACGAAAGGTATTAGGGGCAAGCGCTGTGCGCATATCTCTGCTGCTGTCGTCCGGGTTCGTACGGCTGGTGCTGATAGCGATAGCGGTAGCGACGCCGATCGCCTGGTATGTGACGTATAAATGGCTGCAGGGGTATAGTTACCGGGTGAGTATACAGTGGTGGTGGTTTGCCGCGGCAGGTTTGACGGCCGTGGGGATTGCGCTGCTGGCTGTCAGCGCACAGAGTATACGGGCGGCGACGGCAAATCCGGTGGAGAGTCTGCGATCGGAATAGTGCTACTCCGGACATAGTTTCGTGCTGATCAGTACTTACAAGGGTATAGATTGAGCATATAGAACTATCTTTTGAGATGGTTCCAGCACTTTTGTTTCCCGATAGAAATTCTCAAGCATCGATATCTCTACCCATCCGGACCCTAATACTTCCTTATTGAATAACTCTTCAAATATTTCCGTATCAATTGACGCATTGCGAATTTTGTAAAACTCCAGCATGTACTCTTTGTATCCTTCTGTTTTTAGATCATCCACCCTGCATACGGGTAAATGATATCCGGTTGTAACCAGATCATTTGATTCCTGAAATTTGTTAGTGGGTCGTATAAATGCACAACAAAAGGGGCGTTTAAATGACCCGGGGGTATTTTCAAGAGGTGTTCTTTTACAAAAGGCGCTCATACAAAAGCAATCTTTCATTTTTTCAAGCTGATGCCTGAGGTTGTTATTTTTAGAGAAATAGAGTTTTAAGTTTTCCCAGATCTTATATTGTATAGCCGCTATTCTTACGTTTTCGTTTGTTTTGTCATACTGTTCATAAATCAGGTCAGCGCCTGTTACTGCTTCTGATGGGTTTGGATGTAATATGGCGACCCTAAAAAATGTTTTTGTTTCTTTGTTAATGTATGTATTGAATTTCCCTAGCTGATTTTGAACCCAGATCTTATCAGGGCGTTGCAGGAACGCGTCGTTTAGTATTGCCTGGCTCTCGGTAATCTTTTCTAAATTAAGAAAACTTTTTTCACTGAGATCCTTTATCGCGCTGAGATTGGCAAGCTCTTTTTTTAATGTCTTTTCATATGGGTCTTCCAGGTATGCCTTGTCGCCTGAAAGTGCAGCGGCATCGGGATGCTTTATATGTTGGGCTAATTGTTTTTTTATCTCTGATATCTGTTGCTCTAAAAGGAGGTCTGCCGAATCTTTCACATCCTCTTTGGAAAAGGGCGCCAATGTTGATCTGTCTAAGTGTTCGGCGATATTTTTTAATCTTCCCTTTTCGTATTCGCCTATCTTCGAATTTCCCATGAGCGTAGGAGCGATCTCAATAGCAAATTTTATAGCATCCATGTGAGAAATGTAGGGATCTTTTTTTACTATAGAAAGAAGCTCTTTCAGGGCAGTGACCACCAGCCATTCGGATTGTATTTTGTCTAATTTTTTCATTCAGACATCAGAGTCATCTATTTTTCAAAAGATTGACGTTTCTTCGTTGAGTGTCTCAAATAATCAATACAGCTATTTCTTGCACTGATGAATAAAAACGCTCTTATTTCCGATTCGGACCCAATCTGGTCGCGTAAACGAAATAATTTTATAAATGTCTCTTTGGTAATATCTTCAGCATCGGCGATATTCACCCCAAAACGGAGCGTTAAATAAAATACCTGGGGATAGAATTGATCATATACTACAGCAAATTCCTTTAGGCTGCCTTCTGTGAATTTTTCAAAGCTTATGGAAGTGTTCTTTTCCATTTGGCAAATGCGGATATGAGGTGAACTAAACAAAAATAAGGAGTATCGGAAAGAAAAGATAAAGTATTTATGGATTATATTACAGCATGAGAAAACCGCTGATCCGGCCGTTGCCGGCTTGTTTCTTTTTTTTTACTATACTACTGTCACCAGGGGTTGAACAATGTTTTGCCCAGCATTTTTCCACAGGAGAGCTGAAGCGTTATGAAAATGAGGCCCGCCAGGTGCAGATCATACGCGACAAATGGGGTATCCCGCATATTTATGGCAAAACAGATGCGTCTGTTGTGTTCGGGTTGATGTATGCCGAATGCGAGGAGGATTTTAGCAGGGTCGAGAAGAATTATCTGGAAGTGATGGGCCGGCAGGCGGAAGTATATGGGGAATCCTATCTGCACGATGACCTGATGATGCGTCTGATCTATGACAGCGCGCAGGCTGTGAAAGATTATGAAAGCAGTCCCGCGTGGATGCATAAATTATTGGATGCATTTGCGGATGGCGTTAATTACTATCTCTACAAACATCCGGCCGTCCGGCCCCGGGCGCTGCGTCACTGGGAGCCCTGGTATGCGCTGATGTTTACGGATGGCAGTGTTTCCGCCACCAGCACCGGCGGAATAAAGGCCGATGAAACCTGGGAGTTCTATACCAGCAAGGAGCTAAATGTGATCAAGCCGCCTAGAAAGGTTCAGCATGTTTCTGCTGCTGAAAAAATGGTGCTGGAAGACCGGGGGATATTGCCGCCGAGATCGGAACCCTCGAATGAAGAGCCAGCCCCCGACATCGGCTCCAACGGTTTTGCCATCGCCCCCTCCCGTACTGCTCATGGGAATACCCTGTTATATATCAACCCCCATGTACCTTATTATTTCCGGATGGAAGTGCAGTTGGTCAGCGAAGAAGGGCTGAATACCTACGGCGCCGTCACCTGGGGGCAGTTCTTTATCTACCAGGGTTTTAACGAGCATTGTGGTTGGATGCATACTTCCAGCTATGCCGATGTGGCGGATCTGTATATAGAGAAAGTGAGCCGGCAAGACCAGGGTTGGGTGTATGCATATGAAGGCGGGTCGCGGAATGTGACGGGGAAATCTTTTACAATATTGTGTAAGAAGGATGATCAGTTGGCGTCTTATTCTTTTACCGGCTTGTATACGCATCATGGTCCTGTGGTCTGTGCCCGGGATGGAGGATGGCTCAGTCTGAAAGAGTACAACCGTAGTTTGAATGCTTTGCTGGAAGCCTGGCTCATTACCAAGGCCCGGTCATTTGACGAATACAAACAGGCTATGGACCTCCGGGCCAATACCACTAATAATACCGTCTATGCGGATGACAAGGGCAATATCGCTTATTGGCATGGCAACTTTATGCCCCGACGGGATACGGCCTATGACTGGAGCCGTCCGGTAGATGGCACTACAGCTGCCACGGAATGGAAGGGATTACATAAGCTGGACGAGATCGTACACGTATACAACCCTGCCACCGGATGGATACAGAATTGCAATTCCACCCCTTTCAGCCTTGCCGGCAGTAGTAGTCCCCGCCGGGAGGATTATCCTTACTATATGGCTCCGGACGGGGAGAATTTCCGGGCCTTGAATGCAGTGCGTCTGTTTAATACTGCCGGGGGGCTCACCCTGGACAGTCTTATCGCAAAAGGGTATGATACTTATCTGACGGCTTTTGACAGGCTGCTGCCGGCGCTGTTCGATGGGTATGAAGGAGCCAGCGGTCCGGATAAAGCGTTTGTAAATGAGGCCGTCGATACTTTAAGACGATGGGACCGGCGGAGTGCTCTGCATTCCGTCGCCACCACCCTGGCCGTTGAATGGGGAATGCGGATGATGCGGTTTGCACCCAGGTCTGTGCGACCGGAAGACGGCTCGTATGCAGTGGATAATGTAATGGCTGAGATCAGGAATACTTCGGCGGAGCAGCGTTTGCATGAGCTGGAGAATGTCCTTACGGACCTGCGGGGGAGATTTGGCACCTGGAAGATAGCCTGGGGCGAACTGTGCCGCTATCAACGTCTGACCGGCAGGATCAATGAGGATTATGATGATGCGCAACCCAGTCTGCCTGTGGGACTGACGTCCTCCGCCTTTGGCGCTTTGCCTTCGGTGCAGAGCCGGGTCATGACCGGTGTGAAAAAAAGATATGCTTATTCCGGCAACAGTTTTATCGCTGCTGTGGAATTTGGGAAACGGCTTCACGCGAGGACCATCGTAACGGGAGGAGAGAGCAGCAACCCTGCTTCGCCGCATTTCTCCGATCAGGCGGAGGGGTATTTGGACGGGCATTTTAAAGAGGTGTTGTTCTATAAGGAGGATGTGATGAAGAACGTGGAGAAAACCTACCGGCCGGGGGAGGAATAAGTCTGAAAGGGACTGAAATACCGGTTTCATCGATTGCCAGGAGGCTTTGGCGGGTTAATATTTTTTGCACCAGGGGGAAGACCTAATTTTGGCTCGGGATACAATAGCTTATGTTCCTGAGGAAAAAATATATCATCATATTTGCGCATATCATCCTCTGGGCGATCCTGGGCTTTATTTTTATCGCTCATGTCCCCCTGACGATCGGGCTGAACTTTCCCAAAGAATATTGGATCAAGCAATCGGTGATGTTCTCGCTGCTGATAGGGTTGTATTATCTGAATGGCGGGGTACTTGTGCCGCGCCTGCTATACAGGCAAAAACCTGTGAAGTTCATCCTCCTGCATTTAGCCATCATCGCGCTGTTGTGCTCCGGGGGCTTTATTTACGATGGCTGGGCGCATATACAGGAAGGTATTGTGAGATCGATCAATGAAAAATTTGTGGGGAAATTACAAATTACGCTCACCGGCATTAAACTCGACACTACTCTACTCCTCACCTCCTGTCTGCTGGTGGGACTCAGCACCAGCATATCTATCACCCGGCTTTGGCAGAAAGATTTGCTGAGGAGCCAGCAATTGGTGCAGAAGCAGCTTGACTCAGAATTGTCTTTTCTCAAAGCGCAGATACATCCTCATTTCTTTTTTAATACCCTGAACAATATTTATGCGCTTACCTTCATCGACGTAGAGAGTTCACGGGCATCGCTGCATAAATTATCCCGTATGATGCGCTACCTGTTGTACGAAACGCAGAATGACCGGACCTCCCTTCAAAGAGAAGTGGATTTTGTAAAGGATTATATACAGCTGATGCAACTGCGGGTAAACGGGCATACTACCGTGCAATTTGAAGAGCCTCGGGCCATCAGTGAAAAAGTAATCGCGCCGATGATCCTGTTACCTTTTGTGGAAAACGCCTTTAAGCATGGCGTCCATGCGGTGAAAGAAAGCCGGATATCGGTGAAGGTTCGGCAGGAAGGCGACCTGCTGACCCTGGAGGTAGAGAATACCCTTTTTGCCCGCAGGGGGCAGAGCATCGACGACGGAGGTATCGGTCTTTCCAATACCAAGCGCAGGCTGGACCTGATCTATGCGGAACATTACCAGTTGCATTGCGGACCGGAACAGGACAAATATTGCGTACGTTTAGAACTGGAGCTATGATAAAGTTACGTTGTATAGCCGTAGATGATGAGCCGCTGGCGCTTGCACTGGTGTGTAACTTTATTGAACAAACGCCCTTTCTGGAGCTGGCGGGTCGTTATTCCAGCGCTATCGAAGCTTTGAAAAGTCTTCATTCTATGGAGATCCAGCTGATCTTTATGGATATACAGATGCCGGACTTCAATGGCATGGAGCTGGCTAAGGTACTGGCGCGGGACAGGTCAACGCAGGCTCCGAAGATCATATTTACCACGGCATACAACCATTTTGCCCTGGAAAGCTATCGGGTAGATGCGTTGGACTATCTTTTGAAACCTTTCAATTACGAAGAATTCCTGCATGCAGCGGGCAAGGCGAAGGATTACGTCGAACGTTCGATCAACAATGCGGCCGACATCGAGAGCAATTCTATATTTATAAAGGTGGAATATAAATGGGTGAACGTGCTGTTGAGCGATATACTATATATCGAAGGTGTGAAGGATTATGTGAAGATCTATCTGTCGACGAAAAGCAGCCTTTTGTCGCTGAATTCCCTGAAGAACATGGAAGATAAATTGCCGGCCAGGCAGTTCATGCGGCTAAACCGGAGCTGCATAGTTTCACTGTCCAAAATTACGGCCGTCACCAAAACGGCCGTCCAGATCAACGATATTGTCATACCTGTGGGTGAGAATTACAGAGAGAGTTTTAGCCAGTTTATCAAGAACTGGATCGTATAGCCAGCAAAAAGATTGCAGCCAGGATCTTTTTTCCATGTTGAATGGGTATGGATATTCCATTGTCGTAATTTTTTAAAATCACTTGTATGTTGCAAAAACGGGCTCTTGTGTTGTCCCTTTTTTTTCTATTTATTTTTTATTTCCCTGTGTCTGCGCAACAGTCAAAAGACGATTCGCTCCGGCTGATGCGTGATCGGATGGCGCAGTGGGCGGCGCTCCGGTACCCCACGCAGAGGCTGGCCATCGTGGAGGTGGAATCCGCGGGGAATGTGGATTATACTTCGAAATTGTATGGGAAAGATTTTTTAAAAGGCAGGATCCGGGGTAAAAGTGCGGTGAGAGCTGTGTTCAATGTCCCCGTGTATACATCCGGGACCCAGGAGCTATCGGTGCTTGGCGTCTACAATTCTCAGGAGATGGTCCTGAGGAATACGGTGAACCAGATATCTCAGCCACGGGTCAATGACGGCACGTATACCTTACAGACACTCTCACCGGGTATCAATTATAAGAGGACGGATACGCTCTTTCATAAACCGGTGCTATGGGGCGGCACGCTGATGACGCATTTTTCCCTGCAATCGTCTTATGTGCGGGCGACGGGTCTGATATATGGTGTGATCTCTTTGAAGACGACCCGGACGACCCGTATCTACGCCGGTCTGGCGATATCCATCGACCCATCCAACATAATACCTGTGATACCGACCTTTTCGTACTGGCATAAATTCGGCGGTTCTCCCTGGGAGGTCAATATCGACCTGCCCACCCGTGCATTACTGAGAAGACCAGTCTTTTCAAAAGGGCTTTTATCGCTCGGGACCGAGTTGATCCAACGTACGCTGATAAGGAAAATAGATGAGTCTCCATTTCAGGGAGGAGTTGCATTCAGGGACCTTAGCCTGAGGAATGGGCTTACGCTGGAGTACCCTGTTCTCAGGAAGGTACTGATTGGGTGCAGCGCTGGTCTTCTTTATACACCGCAGTATAGGATACAGGACCCGGGTAAGCGTAACAGCGACTATATTGTCGGGGTCAAGCGGGATCCCGGCCCCTATATGAACATAAGCATTTCCCTTCTTCGATGATCCAAAAAATCCAGTCAAAGCATCAATATGAAAATTGTACAGATATTCAAGACAGACGTGCGGGACCGGCTCGTGGCCAGGCATATTGTTCTTTTCTTACAGCAAACCTATACCCATTGCAGGATCAATTTCGATTTGGATGATTGCGACAGGATCCTGCGGGTAGAAAGCCAACAGGGAAAGATCGAAGAAACCGAGATCCAGCTGCTGATAGCTAAGTACGGGCATTATTGCGAGCCCCTGCAGGACTAAAGATCGGGCACCGGCAGGAACCTGCCGTCGAATAATATATAGGCCCAGAGAAGCGTCCAGAGAATATTGAATACCTGGGCCCCAATGAAGGCCAGTGCAGGGCGGCCGCCATTTAGCTTTACCAGGTCTGTAAAGCGGGCTTCCAGTCCGATGGATACGAATGCCAGGGAGAACCAGACAGTGCGCAGCGCATTCAGGATGCCGCCCACTTGTTTGGTTGTCGTTGTGGGAATAAAGAAAGAGAAGAGGATCGATACGGCAATAAAGCCCAGGACGAATTTTGGGAATCGCTCCCAGATGACCCTGGCATTGGGCCGTTCGTCTTCGGAGGTGGCAGTTGCGTCACCTGTTTTTGCGGACTTCTTTTTAAAAGCCCACCAGATAGCCAGCATCAGCGCTGCCACACCGATGAGCACATTCTGAGAGAATTTTACGATGACACCCGCCTTCAGCGCGGCCGGGCCTACCAGTTGCGCGGCAGCCGTCACTGATGCTGTCGTATCCAGTGTCCCTCCCAGCCAGGCGCCGCCTACGATCTCGGGAATATGCAATACCCGGATGATCCAGGGTTGTAAGACCAGCATGGGTAGGGCGACTATCAGCACCAGCGTAGTGACATAGGACAACTTTTGTTTGTCGCCTTTGATAGCTCCGCTGGCGGCAATGGCAGCTGATACGCCGCAGATGGACACGGCTGAGGCTAATATCACACCGAACTCATCATCGACTTTTAGTTTACGTGCTATCCAGAGCGCGGCGAACCAGACCACGCTAACGACGATCACTGCCTGGAGTATGCCGGGCAGCCCGGCTTTGATAATATCAGTGAACAGGACGCTGGAACCCAGTATCACCAGCCCTGTTTTTATATAGAATTCGGAGCGGGCAGCTTCGCGTAACCACTCGGGTAAGACCGTGAGGTTGCCGAGCAGCAGGCCAATGATCAATCCGAATATTACGTATTCCAGCCCAATATAGCTGATAGTGCTATTTCCGGCAATAATAAGGGAGAGGATACCGAGGATGTAGATGACGATAAACCCCGAGATAAAGCGGCGGGGGGCGCCGCCCAGGAAAAATACGGCGGCGAGGGCCAGCAGAAAGAATATTACGCCGATAAGGGCCAGCAGGAGGATATTGGCGGGCGAAAGTACTTTTGCGAAAAGGTCCTTTGCGGTAGCCCACTGATAGACGGGGGCCTGGAATTTTAACCCCGGGTTAAGACCGGCGATCAGTAAGATCGCCAGGATGATGGCTCCTCCGATGATAAAGGCGACCCAATCTTCACTGAGCAAGGATTTGAATGTAATGCCCCCTGCGGTCTTTGGAGGAAGGGGGGCTGTAGTTGTTTCGGTGGGTTGAGCCATAACGGGTGATTGTTTTTAATAATCTGTAAAAATAAGTAAAAATATTAGTCTATAAAATATATAGACTATAAAATCGTAAATTGAGAGTCCTCCCTGACCGTCTCACCTTTTTAAATCTTTTTATATGAGTAAACTATCTCATGTGGTGCTGCCAGGCAGCGCCCGTCAGGTACGGCCGGGCGCAAAGGTGTTAGGCGCGGCCGGCGCTGATGAATGGATCGAAATTACATTAAAATTACGACGTAAGCAGTCTTTACCTGAGCCATCGGTCCTTCCGGGGAGGGTTCTCACCCGTGCGGAACTGGAGGCGAATTATGGGGCTTCCGCCGCAGACGTGGAAAAAGTCAGGACGGTCCTCACGGGTCTTGGGCTTACTATCCTGAGTGAAGACCCCGGCAGCAGCAGCATGACGGCGGGCGGGCCCGCGGACATTGTGGAAGAGGTATTTGATATCAAGTTATTGCACTATGCGCATGATGGCGAGAATTATCGCGGCCGCCGCGGCAATCTGCATGTTCCTTCGGAGCTGGAGGGTATTATCGTAGGTGTTTTTGGGTTGGATACCCGTCGGATGGTAAAACGCCGGCCACACAGGAAAAGGCCCCGGTCACTGGAGCTGGCGCGAAGGAGAGCTGCTGCGCGCAGCTGGTTTTTTCCGGCAGAGCTGGCGACGATCTATCATTTTCCGGATGGCGATGGCAGCGGACAGACGGTGGGGTTATTGGAATTTGGAGGCGGCTATTTCGAGGACGACCTCACCACTTTTTGTCAAAACGCCAATATACCGGAGATACCTGTTGTCAGGACTGTCAGTGTCAACAATACACCCACTGATCAACGGGATGGGGCGGAGGGAGAGGTCATGTTGGATGTGGAGGTGGTGGGTGGGGCTTGTCCCGCGGCTACGATAGTCGTCTATTTTTCCACTTTTGATGAGAATGGGTGGATCAGCGCCCTTGACACCGCGGTACATGATCAGGATAATCCTTTGTCGGTGCTTTCTATCAGCTGGGGTTATGCCGAGGATGCGCAAGGCGCCTGGTCGGAAGGAGCCATTGATGCTATCAATGATACATTAAAGGCGGCGGCCTTACTAGGTGTCACCGTATGTGTGGCGGCGGGAGATGACGGCTCGGATGATCAGGTAGGGGATGGTCATGCGCATGTGGATTTCCCTTCTTCCAGTCCTTATGTATTGGCTGTGGGTGGTACTGCGCTTCGCAAAAGCGGGACCGGGCAAGTGGACGAGGTAGCATGGAAGGATGGGGATGGTCTGCGGCAGGACAATGGCGGCAGCACGGGTGGAGGTGTGAGCGTCCATTTTCCCAGACCTGACTGGCAAACGGTGACGGTCCCTTCGGTGAATCCCGGCGCCATCGACGGACGGGTGGTGCCTGATGTGGCGGCGGATGCCAGCGCCAATACGGGCTATTGGACAGTGGTGGATGGTCAGGGTGGGGCCAGCGGGGGGACGAGCGCCGCCGCTCCTTTATGGGCATCCCTTATTGCAAGGATCAATGAGAGTCTGGGCAATGGCAAGCAGGCGGGTTATCTGACGCCTTTGCTTTACCAGGCTGGTGCGGATGGAACGATATTGGGGCAGTCCTGTTGCAGGGATATCACCGAGGGGGATAATATTACGGCTTCTGTCGGTGGATATGCCGCGGGAGCGGGGTATGATGCGGTGACGGGCTGGGGGGTGCCTGATGGGCAGAAGTTGCTGGAGGCTTTGCAGGGGGTGCTGAATAAGTAGCGGCGCGGGGAGTGGTGGATGATGGTTTGCCATTAGAACAGCCTGATCATCTGCTGCGTCTTTATCTCGTTGTCCGCCTCTTGCAGCATGTCGTGCAGAAGCTGTAACTCCCTTTCGCTGAGAAAGCTATGTATATTGCTGCAGGGAGTAGGGAGCACCACACATCTGACATTGGGATTGTGCATGGGTACATGATCTTCTTTTCTCTGCGCCACCATTTTTACAAGCACTTCATAATCTGTGGGACTCAGCGTTAGCATCGTGGTCCCAAAGGACACCTGAAAATGGTTGCAATGTTCGCAACTTACAACATAGCCGTGTTCGTCAAAATACCAGGTTTTGAAATGGCACATGGATAAAAAGATTTTTACAAATATTGGAATACCCCGCTGTGAACGTTTACGCGATCGGTAAAATGAAGTTGCGCAAAAAGGAAAGCGAACACTTTTCCCAATGTCGAAACCTCTTATTCCGGAAGATGTAAAAGGACGGGAAAGAGGTCGTGTAAGTTTGCGCTCATGAGAAAGACCGTCCTGTTCGCGATCCTTTATTGTACCATGCATACATTGTATGCACAAAAGGATAGCGCGGCCCCGGTGAGATCGTTGGAACAGGTGGTTGTGACGGCATCCAGGACAGCCAGGGTGCAGGATAGCCTGCCCGTGCCTGTTACTGTTATTACTCAAAAGGATATTCAACGGTTGGGTTCGCGCAGACTGATAGATGTGTTGCGTGAACAGACGGGTTTGAATTTTGTCATGGACGAGCATGGCAGCGGCTTGCAGATGCAAGGGCTTGACCCGGACTATACCCTGGTACTGATAGATGGAGAGCCGCTGATCGGCAGGCTTACGGGTAAGCTGGACCTCTCCCGGGTAACCGTAGGGAATATACAAAGGATCGAAATTGTCAAAGGCGCCTCATCCTCTTTATATGGCAGTGAGGCATTGGCCGGGGTGGTCAATATCATTACGGCAGGGGCGGGTACAACGACGGATGCGAGTTTGTCGGTGAGAGGCGGGTCGAACGGGATTGCCGACGTAACAGCTCTGGGTAATTATGCTTTTTCCGGGCACACGAGCGGCTTGCAATTAATGACCAATTATTACAGGACGGATGGATACTCTACCACCCTGCCTCCTTTTTATAGTTATTCGTTACAGGGGAAATTCCGCAGCCAGTTGAGTGCAAGATCTTCCCTGCTTTTGTCCGGACGCTGGACCTATCGTTATCAGCATACTGAATATAATTTTAGCGGCAACAACCCTCAAAATGATGCAACGGCCGAAAATGATGCGGGGGCTGCCGCCACATGGCGATATGTCTTTTCTTCCCGGTGGAAAAGCCGGCTGGAATACTATTTCAGCAGGTATAGCACGGATGAGAAGCTCACCCAGCTGAATACGGGGAAAGAGAGCGACACCAGCTTTTTTCGTCAGCATCTTCACCGGCTGGAATGGCAACACGATTATCGGGTTAACCAGCAGTCGATGTTGACCGACGGGATCGGCGGCAACCTCGAAACCGTGACAGCTACCCGTTATCCCGGTGAACAAACCATGCGGAGCGCCTACCTGTACACTCAATATCAATATGATCCCGGCACGCGCTGGAATATCATCGGAGGGCTGCGGGGTGACATGCATAGTGTCTATGGCTCCGTGCTAAGCCCCAAGCTGGCCATTCAATATCATCTGAGTAAAAAAATATCGTTCAAAGCTTCGCTGGGGAGAGGGTTCAAAGCCCCTGATTTCCGGCAGCTATATCTCACTTTTACCAATCCTCTCGTGGGGTATACCGTGCTGGGAACGGAAGAGCTAAAGAAAGGCGCGCTGCAGCGGATGCAGGAAGCGGGCCAGATCACTACCATTTATCCGGCGGCTTACCATGCGGCCGCTGATTTAAAGGCAGAGCGTTCCTGGAGCTATAATGCCGGGGTGTTATACAAACCCGCAGGGGCTGTACGCATCGAGTTGAACGTTTTTTACAACCACGTGAGCAACCTGATACAGTCCTTGCCTGTGGCCGCCAAGGCCAACGGATGGTTCGTCTATTCCTATATCAATGTATCCAGGGTTTATACCAAGGGTATAGAAGCGACGGCACAGGTGAAAATATGCCGGGGGCTTGAATTACAGACAGGCTATCAGCTGCTGTATGCGAAAGATAAGGATATCATCGATTCTATTAAGGCAGGGGTAGGCAATTATGCTACGCTCACCGATCCCAGTGGTGTTAGACACCGGGCTACTCCTGCCGACTATTTTGGGCTGCAGCAACGCAGCCGTCATCAACTGAATACAAAACTTTTTTATACCCTTCCCTGGTGGGGGCTGTCAGCCGGAGCGAGGGCCAACTATCTCAGCAAGGCCGGTTTTGCCGACCAGAACGGTAATGGCTATATAGATCGATATGATCAGTTTGTGCCGGCATATTGTCTTCTGGCATTTAGTCTTGAAAAATCCTTTAACAATCCTCGTCTGTCCCTTCAGCTGTCGGTGGAAAACGCCACTAACTATAAGAATGCGCTGGTAGCGGGGCAGCCGGGGCGTCAGTTGTTTGCCGGATTACGCTGGAACTGGAATGTTATGAAATCAAACAATCAATCACCCATAAATGAACAATAGCATGCAACGTAGAAAGATCGCAGGAATCATCGGTTTATTTATTGTCCTTTTTTTTGGAGCGTCCTGTAAAAAGGATAGCAAGGCCGACCCCTCTGTCAGGACCCGATTGTCCACGTATGTAGAGAAGGATGGAAAGAACATCGTCTATGTGACAGACCTGCCCGGAGATATCGCAGCTTCACCCGGCGCTCCTGCAAAGACGGTGTATTTCAGTTTTACATCCAACAATACGGTTGATTCTTCCCAGAAGAAAAGCGCCAGCTGGGACGTATCTTTTGGGAATATTTACAATTCATATGTGACCATCAACAACGGCGCCAATCCTATGAGCCCTGGTTATGGCGGCAGCACGCAAGGCGCCCTGTACATCGTGAACCAGCCTTTTGACAGCGTAAAGACTGTGCCTGCCGGCACGGAGGTGAATGTGAACGGATCGGCCGGTATGGATGGATATCCTTCCGCCAGCTGGCCAGGCTGGTATCAATATAATTCCACTACGCACCTGTTGACCCCGATACAGGCCAGGACGCTGGTGATCAAAATGGCCAATGGGAAATATGCAAAGCTGCAGATGATCAGTCTGTACAAAGGTAATCCCGTCAATCCTACTTTGTCGACTCCTGTGCCGTATATCACTTTTAAGTATTGGGTGCAGCAGGATGGAAGCACGAACCTGCAGATACCTTAAGATATTGGAAATTACAATCGGCTGAAGTTATGGTTTCAGCGACCCGGTCCTGTTTCTACGGGGCTGGCCTTTTTTAAAATTAATACGTATGAAAAAAAGCATATTGGTACCATTTATAGCGTTGATGACGGGGGTGTCAGGAACAGCCCAGCAACGCATCGTATCGTTGAACGGTAATGTCAGTGAAATGCTTTGCGCTTTGGGACTGGAGCAGCAGATAGCCGGGGTGGATATCACCAGCACTTATCCAACATCGTTACAGAAAAAGCCGAAGGTCGGTCACAACCGGAACATCTCGGCAGAGGGAGTGCTATCCCTGCAGCCTACGCTTGTCCTGGGAGTAGACAATCAATTGAACCCCGCGCTTGTCGAGCAGTTGCAGGCGGTGAAGGTGACGACCCGGATCTTTAAGCAGGATCTCAGCGTACAGGGTATCCGTAACTTACTGGATGAAGTAGCCGGCGCTACGGGTACCAGCGCCAAGGCAACCGCTGTCCGGCAGCAATTCGATAAGGAGATGGCAGCGATCAAAACACAACGACTGGATAAAAAAGTGTTGTTTATTTATGCAAGAGGGGCCGGCACGATGATGGTGAGTGGCACAGGAACCTCGGTAGACAAGGTACTTCAACTCGCGGGAGTCCAAAATGCGGTGACAGGCTTTGTGGATTTCCGGCCGCTGACCGCCGAATCACTGGCATCCGCCAATCCTGATATCATTCTTTTATTTGACAGCGGGCTAAAAAGTCTTGGGGGCATCGATGGTTTGCTACAAGTGCCCGGGGTTGCACAGACGGCAGCGGGCAAGAATAAAAAGGTCATTGTCATGGATGGGGAGTTGTTGAGTGGTTTTGGGCTCCGGCTGCCGCAGGCGATAAGGGAATTACAGGAAAAGATCCATCAATTATAAGTATTGGCAACACGACGGGTCATACGATGGGGGCTTGTCCTTTTCCTGGCGCTAAGCATTGTGTTTGCGGCGGGTAAAGGGGCCATGGTCATTTCTCCCGGACAGGTGATAGCTGTGCTCCTGAATAAGATAGGTATTCACCTGCCTGTGGCGTATACGGAAGGGATGGAGGGGGTGCTGTTGCAGATACGTTTACCCAGGGTCATACTGGCTGTCCTGGTAGGAGCAGGTCTTGCCGTGGCCGGGGCCAGTCTGCAGGGGCTTTTTCGCAATCCCATGGCTGACCCAGTGCTTATAGGGATCTCGTCCGGGGCCAGCCTGGCCGCGGTAGCAACGATCGTTTGTCTGGGAGGTATCGCTAGTCATTATTTATTAAATACCGCCAGTTTTCTTGGCGCCTGTCTCAGCGCGATCATTCTATTCAGGATGGGGCGTTCGGGAGGCCATACCATCGTGGCCATGTTGCTGCTGGCAGGTCTTGCCGTAAATGCCCTTTGTAATGCCATGACGGGTCTTATCACCTATTCGGCTAATAATGAACAGCTGCGTTCCGTCACTTTCTGGCTGATGGGCAGTCTAGGCGGCGCCTCGTGGAAATTGGTCCTTTCCTTACTACCCTTTATCATAACCCCCGTGCTGCTGCTGCCTCTCTCTGCAAAGGCTCTGAATGCCTGGTCGCTGGGAGAACAGGAGGCCATTCATCTGGGTATCGACGTACGTATGTTGAAAGCGCGTATCATGGTGCTTACGACCCTTGCCGTGGGTGCATCGGTGGCTGTTGCCGGCATCATTGGTTTTGTCGGTCTGATCGTACCCCATATCATAAGAACGCTGTCCGGCAGTGATCACAGGCGGCTGTTGCCGGATAGCGCTCTTTTTGGCGCCATCCTGCTTGTACTGGCCGACCTTGTCAGCAGGACCTTGCTGGCCCCGGCTGAACTGCCTATCGGCATTATCACTGCCATGCTCGGAACTCCCTTGTTCATCTATCTACTTTACAGATACAAAAAGAATTATGTTAAGGATTGAAGATATCAGCTACAGGGCAGGGCGGATCAAGATCTTAGATGCGTTGTCCTGTGACATCCTTCCCGGAGAGCTGACCGTATTGCTGGGCGCCAATGGCGCAGGCAAGTCAACCTTATTGCGGCTGATATCCGGAGAGCGGTCCCCACACGCGGGGAAAATATGGTGGGGCGACCGGCAGCTGCATTCTTTTGCTCCGGCGGAGCTGGCCAGATGGCGGGCGGTGTTGACGCAACATACGGTAGTGTCCCTCCCTTTTACCGTTGAGGAGATCGTCTTGATGGGCAGATATCCTCACTACAGGAACAGCTCTTCTGAGAAAGACAGGGCGATCGTGGCCTTCTGTCTGGAGGAGATGAAGGTCCGGCATCTGGCGGCGCGGTATTTTTATACGTTGTCCGGCGGTGAACAACAACGGGTACATATGGCGCGGGTGCTGGCGCAGCTGCGAGGGCGGGAGATGGATGAAGATAGGATGCCGGGTAATTCTCCCGGCTTGCTGTTGCTGGACGAGCCTACCTCCAGCCTGGACTGGCAGCACCAGCAATTGTGTCTTCAAAAAGCCAGGGAGCTGGCGATCAGCGGTTATACGGTAGTGGTAGTTTTACACGACCTGAACCTGGCTGCGCAATTTGCGGATAGGATCTTATTGTTAAAGAACGGCAGATTACTGACGGCAGGGGAACCGGGCAGCGTGTTGATACCGGAGTTTATTCAAGCGGCATATGGTATCAACGTGACAGTATTTTACCCTGAAGGCTCCCCCTTCCCCGTTGTTATTCCAACCACAATAAAAAACGAGATATATGCAAACAACTGAAATACGAAATGGGCTTAAAGAACAATGGATCGCCTGTCATACTTCCCAGCCACAGGTACGTATCCGGGATGCCGCCCGAAAAATGGGGACGACAGAGGCGGAGATACTGGCCTCTTTTGCCGGCAGCTGTACCATGCAGTTGAATAAGGAGTTCCCTTCGCTTATTAAACGTCTACACGAGCTGGGGTATATCATGGTCTTGACCCGTAATGAAAGCTGCGTGCACGAAAGGAAGGGTGTATTCGAAGAAGTGGCCTTCCATGGCAAACATGTAGGGATAGTCACGGGACCTGACATCGACCTCCGGATGTTTTTCCAACAATGGGCCTATGCCTGGGCTGTTTTTTCGGACGAGGCCGCAGGGTTTAAAGATTCCATACAGATATTCGATCATCAGGGCGTGGCGGTGCTGAAGGTCTTTCTACAGGATACGTCTGACCGGGCCGCCTTTGAAATTATCGTACGGGATTTTTCTACTACCTTACAACCTACGGCGCTTTCCCTGCTGCCGGCGCCTCCACCGGCAGTTTATAACGATGTAAATGCAGATGCCGCGGCTTTTCGTAAGGACTGGAGCGAGCTAAAGGATACGCATGATTTTTTCCCTCTGCTAAAGAAACACAATGTCTCCCGTCTTCACGCATTGCGGATCGCGGGCGACTACTCAAAGCAAGTGGATAATGATACGGTCGTACAACTATTGCAGAGGGCCAGCGTTCATGACTGGGAGATCATGATCTTTACAGGCAACCATGGCAATATCCAGATACACACCGGCGCCATAAAGTATATATTGTCCATACCCGGATGGATCAATGTAATGGACCCTGCTTTCAACCTTCACTTGCGGCTGTCTGATATCAATGAAACCTGGGTTGTAAAAAAGCCCACCGTAGACGGCCTTGTACATAGTCTGGAACTGTATGATGAGGTGGGCGAGCTGATCGTACAATTCTTTGGCAAGCGCAAGCCGGGTATTCCTGAGAATGCCGTATGGCGGGATTGGATCATTACGCTATAGGCGTATTCACCCACCAGTTGTTGCCAAAATCATCTGCAAAGCCAAAGCCGCGGCCATAGTCTCTGTCTTCCAAGGGCTGGAGTATCTTTAGGCCGGCAGCTTCGGCTTTTTTATGGACAGCATCGACATCGGAGATATAGAGGAACATACTACCGGGAAATTCGGGGTATACATCCGTGGCGTCGGCAAACATGATCACCGCCTGTTCGATACGTAGCTCGGCGTGCATAACTACGCCAGGGGAGCGTTCCGCAAGGTATTGCTGGGTGGCGCCCAAAATCTTTTTGCTGAATTCCAGGAATTTATAGGCGTCCTTTACGAGCAGGTACGGCATGACCGGAAGATAATTGTCAGGGATCTTCATAACTTTTTGTTTTTTCAAAAGTAGGCAGATGCCTGGAGCAGAAATTGGAAAAATAAGACATTTTAAGGTCTGATGGAAGCCGGCTGGAAACGTACGCCCCGGTGGATGACGCTTTCCAGCTTTTGCAGGTTAGCCAGGTCGGCTACGGGGTCTGCCGTAAGGATCAACAGGTCTGCGGTTTTGCCTTTTTGGATACTGCCGAATAGTTCTTCCTTATCCAATGCACGCGCACCATTGATCGTCGAGGCTGTGATGATCTGCCAATTAGTGAGGCCTGCCTGCTGCATGGCCCGTAGTTCTTTGAAGAAAGAGGAGGCGTGGAGCGTACCGATATTACCTGCGTCGGTGCCCGTCGCAATGATGACGCCGGCATCGGCCATTTTTTTCAGGTTGATCCTGCGGATGGAGTCCTGTTTGATATTGATCTTTGTTCTCAGCCCGGCCAGCAGCTTGTATCGTTTTGCGATGGCTGTGTCCTCCAGGTGAGCAAGTTTTTGCAAAGAGGCCAGCTGTTCCGGATCGCCATCGGCGATGTCTTCAGCAGTAGGCGTATACTGTTGACCAAAAGCATCGAAGTAGCCGGATACGACGACCAATGTAGGGCAAAGGACAGTGCGGTGATCTTTTAACAGTTGGATAAAAGTGTCATCGACTATTTCATCCTCTATGTCATGCACCAGGAAGCCGGCTCCTGCCTCTACGGACAACTGTGCGGCGATCCTTTCCGTGGCGTGGACGGCGACCTTATACCCATGGGCATGAGCCTCGTCGATAGTGGCTTTTACCATGGGGAGATTTTTTTCCGCGCCGGCTTTTTTGTCAGGGTTGAGGATGATGTACCAGATCTTTATAAAGTCGGGGTGGTAAGGATATTCTTTTTGGGTCTGTTTTATAGCCTGTTCAGGTGTATTTACGACGTAGAATGGTTGATCCGGGTCGGACAGTTCATCAAAGGGTTTGGGATTGTAGGCTGTGGAGATCAGCGGGCCGGCCATCAATATTTTCGGCGCGTATGATTTGGAAGAGAATGTATCTCTTTGTCCAAGGAGGGCCAGGGTGGCGCCATCGTCGATGACGGTGGTGATGCCTACGGCAAGATATCTCCGGAGCTGTTCATCCATGTGCTGTTTGTACCATTCGATCTCTTTTTTGTAGGAGTGATATTGTCGCAGGTCGATGGCGTCGGGGCGTGTGTACAGGCCTCCTGTCTGGAAAAAGTGAACATGGGCGTCCACCATGCCCGGCATTACCCATTTGCCGGAGGCGTTGATGACCGAGGCGTTCTTGGGGACTTTTATATGTGAGGAGGGGCCTACCTGCAGGATCGTGTCACCTTTATAGACGATCGTTTGGTCGGGGAGTATCTTTTGTTGGATAGGGTCCACCAGGCTTGCGTGGGTTAACCAGGTTTGGGCTTGCGTGGTAATGAGGACGAAGGAGAAAATGAAAGAAAGGAAGATTGGTTTCATGTAGCTGAAAATACGAAAAATGATCCACTATTTCTGGTAGATATTTGTAAAGATCAGCCTGTGCAGTCTTTTTCGGGATATACCGCCTGTCGTCCTGTCTCTTCCGTGCATCCAAACCCTGTCATTGATCATATATCCTTCACCTTTCTGCAGACCTATGGATATTTTGGCTTTTGCCAAAACCTTTTTCAGATCTGCCGACCAGCTATTTTCTTCATTATAGAGCAAGCTATAAAATTTTTCGTAATGATCGCTTTTAAGCTCCTCTTTGAAGATATTTTTGATCTGATTTCTTATATCCACTGGCATCGAAGGGACCTTGTTCAGAAGGTTGAAAAAGGTATCAAGCGGTAGGAAAGTAGATCTGCCGCTGCCATCCGTCGCCACTTTCCCAAACACGTTGAATAATATCTTTGGGATATACAGATCGCAATGCAGTGGAAAATCGCTCTGCGCTTTCCCCGGGGTTAAGGGAGCGTATAATGCCGCCATTGGGTCTTTAAGGTCGCGGGTGATGACAACGCGGATGAGCGAAATGATCTTGTGATAGTATTGATCCGTAATTTGACTGTCGATCATGCCTGTAAAAAAGTTTAAACGGTCTTTCGGATCGAAATGATACAGGGAGAATGCGAAGTGTTTGAAATCCCTCATAAATGGCTCGTCTTTTTTTTCAAAGACGGCGGAATATGTATAATTGTAGTCTTTATGATCTTTTATATAAAGCAATTCAGGCTGATGCAGCGAGCTGATCGATTGCCTGAATTGTCTGAACTCCTGTCTGAAGAACCGGCTCCATGAATACCAATTTGCATTATGTCTTCGGGTAAATGCCCGGTGTTTAAGAGGAGGCTCTATCTGATCAAATAGCATATGATCATTTCATATAAAACTACAGAGGATTTACAGGGGAAAAAAATGGGAAGCGTCTATATTGACGGGTTTTGTAAAAATGGGTGTTTTCACGGTAAAATTGCTAATTTTAATACAGACATTCACATTACAAGGTCTAACCAATTGAGAAAACTAACGCGGAGAGAATTTCTGACCCGGACGGGAGCATTTGCCGGCGCTGCATATCCTGCCATGATGGCTATGGGTTTCCTGCCGGCGGCGCCAGCGCATCCTTTTCAACCGGAGGGTGACGGACAGGGAAAACGGGTGATCATCCTGGGTGCTGGGTTGGCGGGCATGGCCGCAGCCTATGAGCTGAATAAACTGGGATATCAATGTATGATCCTGGAAGCAAGGGACAGGGTCGGAGGGCGCTGTTTTAGTGTTCGCAAAGGCTCCACCAATATCGAGACAGGGCAGTCTCTCCAGACGGCGAACTTTGACGAAGGACAGTATTTCAACGCCGGCCCCTCCCGCATACCCCATCACCATGCCCTTACATTGCATTATTGTAAAGAATTAGGCGTTCCCATACAGGTGTATAACAATGTGAACGAAGCCGCTTACTATTTTAGTGAGGGAAAGGGCCCGTTGTCGAATAAGAAAATACGTATGCGCGAGGTCCATAACGATGTACGTGGCTGGCTTTGCGAGCTGCTGGCCAAGGGGATGGATGGAGGAAAGATAGACTCGCAAATGAGCAGGGAGGATACGCAGAAGGTGATAGAATATCTCCGTGCCGAAGGCGGGCTGGACATCGATAAATTATATAAGGCATCCGCACGTCGTGGGTATATGGAGGCGCCGGGTGCGGGAGAGAAGGCAGGACGGATCGCTGATCCGCATGTTTTGTCCGAGTTGATCGCCTCGGGGCTTATGGAACCGGACTTTTACAATGTCGCCGAATATACCTATGAATTGCAGATGACCCTTTTTCAGGCGGTGGGGGGCATGGATAGAATTGCGGCGGCCTTTGAAAAAAAGCTGACCGGGGTCATCCACTTTAATGCCGAGGTGAGCGCCATCCATAATACGGAACAGGGTGTAAAAGTCGAATATAAGGACAAGGGGACCCAACGTAGCCAGGAGGCCGACCTCTGTATCTGTACCATTCCGCTGCCTGTCCTCAGCAACATCGAACACAACTTTTCCTCTGATGCGAGCCGAGCCATCGACAACATTGCCTATATGAATACGGGCAAGATAGGTCTGCAATTCAAGCGTAGGTTCTGGGAAGAGGACGAACATATTTATGGGGGGATCACTCATACTAACAACCAGCTGACCCAGATCTTTTATCCCTCTTATGATTATTTAAGCGGTAAGGGGATACTAATAGGATATTATAACTTTAATGAGAAGGCAAGGGCTACGGGAGAGCTGTCCTATGCAGAGAGGGAGCAGCTGGCATTGGAAAAGGGTAGTCTCATCCATCCGCAGTATAGACAGGCGTTTGAAACCTCGTTCTCTGTCAGCTGGCATAAGACAAAATATAGTCTGGGGGGATGGGCCCTGTATTCTGCTGAGGAGAGGCAGACGCTTTATAAGGCTTTGTTGCAACCTGACAAGCAGGTGTATTTCGCCGGAGAGCACCTGACCTATCTGAATGCGTGGATGGCAGGTGCGTTTGAGTCGGCGCGGAGTGTGGTGGCATCCCTGCATGCCCGTGTTACCGGAGGAAGGATGAGTTATCCGGCAAGCCAGTGAGAGAAAACAGTTTTTTAACCACCAAATAATACGCTTATGGGCCAGAAGATCAGTCGTCGTCAATTACTCAGAACAGGCGCCTTATTAGCAGGCGGTCTGCCTGTAGCCAACGGCCTTTTGGGAAAGGTGCAGGCGAATCCCCTCTATCCGTCAGGGTATGGAATGGGATCGGGGGCCGATGGAACGATCATCTCGGGGTCAAAGGTTTGGGCGGAACGGGAGATTGCCCTGCATGCTCCTGCGGAGCTAAAGGCCCGGCTTTTTGCCAATGAAAATCCTTTTGGCCCTTCCGACAAGGCAAAGAAAGCTGTATTGGAAGCCCTGCCCAAAAGTTACCAATATCCATTTATGTTTCTTCGGGACATCTACCAGAAGATCGCCGATCATGAAGGCGTCACGCCTGATAATATCCTGATGGCCGCGGGCAGCAGCCCCTTGCTACAGGCGGCAGCCATCTGCTTTAGCAAACCCGGCGGCAATATTATCAGCGGGGATCCTTCCTATGAAGACCTTCCCAGCAAGGCTGCCAGGTTTAATGAGAAGTGGATAAAAGTGCCCGTGACCGCAGATTACAAGCTGGATCTTGATGCTATGGAAAAGGCCGTCGACGGCAACACGGGACTGGTGTATATCTGCAACCCGAATAATCCCACAGCCACCGTGCTGGATGCGGAAAAGCTCAAAGCCTTCTGCGAGCGTGTTTCCAGGAGGGTGACCGTTTTTGTGGACGAGGCTTATATCGACTATCTCCCCGATCCGGCCGGCATGACCATGGTCGGGGCAGTAAAGGCGGGACAGAACATCATCGTAGCCAGGACCTTTAGCAAGCTGTATGGTTTTGCGGGTTTGCGGGTGGGCTATATAATTGCTCAACCGGATATGGTGAAGAAACTGGAAGACTATACCGAGGGGCCAATGTCCATTTCAGCTACTTCATTGCAGGCTGCTATCGCAAGTTACCAGGATAAAGAGTATTTGCAGGATGCGTTGAAAAAGACGCTGGCGTCGAGGGAATATCTTTATGATGTACTAAAGAAAGAGGGGTATAGTTACATAGCGTCCAACACCAATTTTGTCCTTTTTCCCATCAAAATGGATGGAGAGCATTTTGCTTCCGAGATGATGAAGCGGGGCGTGGGGGTGCGGTCCTGGACATTGAACAACAGCAATAAATGGTGCAGGGTCAGCATCGGGCGCATGGACGAGATGGAGGCCTTTGCTGCCGCGTTCAAAGAACTGTCATAAAATTAACGACGGATGAAACAATTATGTTTGGCCATCTTATTAATGGCCGGAAGCTTTTTTATGCCGGCAGCCCGGGCCCAGATGAAGGACTCGGCTGTATCCGGGGCATTGACCATGGCCGAGTATGAAAAAGCGAAAAGCTTTTCTCCCGGCGATCTGGATAAGGACAGTTATGTGAAATTCGAGAATGCTTATATCCTCGACCGCAACGACTTTGGGAAGCCTTACTTTATTACAGGGGATGACGGATTGAAGAAACGGATCGATCTTTACAAGCTCATACGGAAAGACGGGCGGATAGAACTGGGGACCATGATCTTTTATACGACAGAGGGCGGGAAGCGTTATATGGCCTGTCTGCCGGGGTTCAAGGCAGAGGGGAAGGTATGGGAAAAGTATTTTGAGGACATCCATGCCATCGACAGGGAGGAGAAGAATTTTGTACTGAAGCTATCGTATGTGTTGTCCAGAGAACTGGGCTTTCAATTGTATCGTGCGGCTGCCACGGGCGCCTCGCCCAGCCGGGAGAGGGAGTCCGGCACGTATGGGAATGACATTTGTTTTCCCGGGGATATGCTGGTCACTATGTCGGATGGCAGCCGGCGGCCTCTTTGTGATGTAAAAGCAGGGGATGTAGTGGTCGCTGTGAATCCTTCCACCGGAGAGAGGACATCTGTCGGCGTAAAGGAGCTCACCGTCCATGAGGCGAAGAACTATGCCATTACACGGCTGTTGCTGGTGTCGGCCACCGTCGAAGGGAGAGAAATAAAACTTTTGTCCAGATGGCTGCAGGCTACGCCCAATCACCCGGTGATGACGTCCAAAGGGGAGAAGAAGTCCGGAGAACTGGCGGTCGGGGACATCGTGTTATGTCCGGAACGATTTATAGTCTGGGACAGGGAGGAATATGCGGGAGGGATACAGCGGGTATATAATATCGTAGCGGCAGGGGGCAGCACTTTTATCATGAATGGGGTCATGGTGATGCAGAAGGCGAAGAATTAGATAATATTCAATACCTAATCCGGTACATTTGCGGATGCAAAAGCCGGTGTTGGTCATTAAGCTAGGTACGGCGGTGATTACGGATGGGAAAGGGGTCATCGTGCAATCCATCATCAAAAAAGTGGCGGCTGAAGTGGCCGCCTTGTCGGGTAAGTACCATATCGTATTGGTATCCAGCGGCGCCGTAGGCAGCGGCCGGGGCTTTTTTCAAAATTATAAAGGCTCATTGACGGAGCGTAAGGCCGCCGCCGCCGTGGGCAATCCCATCCTCATCCGTCATTATCAGAAATACTTTTCCGCATACGATATACCAGTGGCGCAGGCCTTGTGTGAAAGACATCATTTCTCCAGCCGCCCCCGGTTTCTCCAATTGAAGGATACTTTTACCGAATTCTGGAAGAATGGCATTCTCCCCATTATGAATGAGAACGACCTGGTGAGTAATGTAGAGCTGAAATTTTCCGACAATGACGAGCTGGCTACCCTCACTGCCATCGGATTTGATGCCGAAACGCTGATCATCTGTACTTCCGTGGGAGGGTTTATGGATCCCGATAAGAAGATCATCCCCCGGGTGGATAAGGTGGACAGTAGGATACTCGGTTATGTCACGACGGATAAGAGTAGTCTTGGACTGGGGGGGATGTTGTCCAAGCTGACTTTTACGAGGCTGGCCAATTCACTGGGTATCAAGGTGGTGATCTGTGGGCTTAAAGGAGAGGCTCCTTTTGCGGATGCCCTGGCTGGAATGACAGGCACCTCTTTCCGGCCGCAGCCTTCTAATCTCAAGGCAAGACAAAAATGGCTGGCCAGTGGTTCTATTACCCTTGGAAGTATTTTTGTGGATAAAGGAGCCGCAAAGGCCTTGACCCTCAGGAAGAGCCTTTTAAGCGTGGGCATCCACAAGGTGCAGGGGAAATTTACCCCCGGCGAAGTGGTACAACTGATAGACGAGGAAGAAAACATCATCGGGGTAGCCAAGGCGAAGCTTGGCGCCGCGGAAGTGGCCGCTAATCTTAATAACAAGAATGTTGTGGCGGCCCATGCGGATGACATCGTAATTTTTTAGATAGAAAATGCGGACAACCATGAGTAGGATTGAGTCCATGATAAAGAAGACATATGAGGCGGCTGGTTCCTTACGCAGCGCTGATGAACGACGGATAAAAGAGGTGTTACGGAGGCTGGCGGACAGTCTGGAAGAGCAGACCCCGGCCCTATTAAAGGCCAATGCCAGGGATCTGGCAAAGCAAGACCCCGATAGCCCGCGTAATGACCGGCTGATGCTGAATGAGCAGCGGGTCCGCGCCATTGCAGCCAGTATCCGGAAAGTAAGCCGGCTTCCTGATCCTACAGGCCGGCTGTTGGACAAGCGCCGGCTGCCCAATGGTCTTTTGGTAGAAAAAGTCTCCGTTCCGCTGGGGGTGGTAGGCGCTATTTATGAATCGAGGCCCAATGTCACCTTTGATATCGCCGCCCTTTGTATCCGCAGCCGCAATGCCTGTGTGCTGAAGGGAAGCAAGGAGGCGGAGGAAACAAACAAAGTGGCTATAGCGCTTATCAAAAAAGCTTTGGGAACGGGTGGTATCCTTCCCGATTGCGCTACGTTACTTCCTTCCGAAAGAGAGACGGTGCAGGAGTTGTTTACTGCCACGCGATGGGTGGATGTGTTGATCCCCCGGGGTTCGGATGCATTGATCCGACATGTCAGGGAGAACAGCAGGGTACCTGTGATCGAGACGGGCGCGGGGGTCTGTCATATATATGTGGAAAAGCAAGCTGACCTGGACAAGGCCGTGGATATTGTCGTCAATGCGAAGGTTTCACGTCCTTCTGTTTGTAATGCAATGGATTGTTTGCTGGTGGACAAAAAAGTCGCCCAGGGGTTTTTGCGGCGGCTGCGGGCGCCCATGGAGCAATATGAGGTGGAAATGTTTGCGGAGCCGAAGGCGCATAGTCTGCTGAAGGGATATCCTTATCTGAAAAAGGCAGCCAAAGAGGATTTCGCCCGGGAGTTCCTCAGTCTGAAATGTGCTGTAAAAATAGTGGAAGATATCGATGAGGCCCTGGCTCATATCCGGCAGTATTCCACCCGTCATTCGGAGGCTATTGTTTCGAAGGATAAAAAACAATGCGAGCGGTTTCTTGCGGAAGTGGATGCGGCTGCTGTCTATACCAATGCTTCCACCCGATTTACCGATGGAGAGGAGTTGGGATTAGGGGCTGAGATAGGCATTTCCACTCAAAAGCTGCATGCCAGGGGGCCTTTTGCGTTGGAGAAACTGGTGACGGAAAAATGGTTGATAAGAGGCAACGGGCAGATCAGAAAATAAAAGTTGAGATTTTTTTACATATAAAAAATAAATGTAAAATATACGGGAATGCCTGCTAAACTTATTTGGGTCTGATATTTGCTTGCGTCTGTAACTGTGTAAGTATCTCCCCAAATTCATTCTTTTTCTACCCATTTGGACGATAGTTAGCATGGTTTTTGTTCCTTTTCAGCGTCATATTTTATTCAACAGGTTCTGAAACAAGAATTGACTATGAAACACGTGACCCAAGCTATGAGGGCCTATTTTGTACCTACTTCTACCCGTGTAACTTCTCCGCTGACATATCGAAGCATACAACATAATCGATGTTTTCGCATCGCATATGAAATTCCTATATAAATAATAAGGATATCTGTTGACGTAGATCAAGCCTTTTCCCAATCGGCCTTATCGGATTCGACTCCCCCTTTAACTCTATCCCCTTTTTCCCATTGCTGAGCATATGAAACACCGTGCCTGTAATTGAGATCAATTAGGGCGTGGCGATGTTTTGCCATGTCGTGAACGAACTATTTAAAATTTTTTGATGACCCTTTTTTACAATCCAAAAGTTAGTTTTATGAGAAGCCTCCTTGTCGTCTCCCTATGTCTGCTCATATGCGCAGGCGTTGAAGCTCAGACAAAACCGCTTGGTTCTGTCATTGGAAATCAGACAGTAATACCCATTGCAACTGCACCCGCGGGTTATGCTGTCAGCGCACAGGCCCTGATCTATTACCCGGATGATTACTTCCTTCCCAAGAATGCGAACAAGCGTTACCCCTTGTTTCTTTTTCTGCATGGGGCGGGAGAAGGCGTCAGTCTGGACATCACCGAGGTGACCAATCAGTCCTTACCTTATCTGATCAAGACCGGTCTGAAACCTTACGGCATCGATACGCTGACGGGGGATACCGTTAAATTTATTGTCGTCAGTCCGCACTGCGCTCAATGTGGAGGATCTTATTCTTATCCTCAATTACAGTATACTATGCCTTATCTGATCCAGAACTACCGGATCGACACCACCTGCATGTGGGCCGGGGGGTTATCTTCCGGCGGACGCGCCACTTTTAGCATGCCGATGGGGAATAATCCCGGGGATACATATTGGGGCCGGAAACTGGCCGGCATCCTACCCATGGCGAATGGGGGGTATGATAATAACATATCTACGCTTGGGGGCAACCTGGCGGATGCCATGAAGAGCGGTATGTCTGTATTATATACCATCGGTGACCAGGACCCTGGTTACAATGCTATAGGATACTTTGCTTACAACAGTCTGATGAGCGCGAATGCGCAGCCTGGTAAATATTATACCAAGGTCATCATTGGAGGAACGCACAGTGCGAATGTGTGGAATCCCCCTTTCTATCTTAACTCCAGGATATTCAATCCAAAATGGAATGCGTGGGACCAGATGGCCAGCACGCATCGCGGGGTTTCTACTACTCCCTTGTCTGTAAGCGCGGGCACTACGCAGACGATCACTTTGCCTGTTTCCAGTGTAACGTTGGGCGGTACTGCCGCACCCAGTACGGGAGCGACGATCACCGGCTATAACTGGAGTTTTGTCAGCGGACCTGCCGCACCTGTGATCGTATCGGTAGCAGGGATCACCACGCTGGTGACAGGGCTGCTTTCAGCTGGCACCTATGTGTTCCAGCTTTCCGTCACGGACAGCAAGGGTAATAAAGCAACGAGCAATGTACAGGTGGTCGTCAACCCATTGATCAACCAGGCGCCGACCGTAAGCGTAGGGGGTAATCAGACCATTACTCTGCCTACCAGTACCGTTACCCTTACGGGCACCGGCAAGGATGCGGACGGTACGATTGCCTCTTATGCCTGGGCAAAGGTCAGCGGTCCATCGTCGGGGACGATCACCAGCGCTTCGTCTGCCACTACTACCGTCACAGGGTTGACACAGGGGACTTATGTCTTTAGTCTTACCGTCACCGATAATTTAGGCGCGAAGGCTGCGGCCAATGTACAGGTCACCGTGAATGCGGCTCCTGTCAACCAGCCGCCGACGGTGAATGCCGGGGCAAACCAGACCATTACCCTGCCTGCGAGCAGTGTTACCTTGAGCGGCAGCGCCACGGATACGGACGGCACTATTGCCTCTTATGCCTGGGCAAAGGTCAGCGGTCCATCGTCGGGGACGATCACCAGCGCCTCGTCTGCCACTACTACTGTTACAGGGTTGACACAGGGGACTTATGTCTTTAGTCTTACAGCCACCGATAATTTAGGTGCGAAGACTGCGGCCAATGTACAGATCACCGTGAATCCCGCTGCTATCAACCAGCCGCCGACGGTGGATGCCGGACCGGACCAGTCCATTACTTTACCCAACGTTGTCGCCGCGATGCTAAATGGTACTGCGACCGGGACCATCAAGAGCTATAAGTGGGTGCAGGTCAGTGGTCCTACAACGGTGTATTTTGTAAATTCCTCGCTTCCGGCGACCGAGGCCAAAAACCTGAATGTGGCAGGTATATACGTACTCAAGCTGACTGTAACGGATAATTCAGGCGCTACGGCCTCGGACAATATGCAGGTGACGGTGAACGCGGCCTCCTCTACCCCGACGACTCCGCCCGGCGGCGGTAGTTCCGGCGGCGGCTCGGGTACAACCCCCGGCTCGGGATCCGGCTCTGGCGGTACTACTGTGGGCAACCAAACCATCATCTCTGTCCCTGTATTCCCCGCCGGATATGCGCAGGCGCAGGCCCTCATCTATTACCCGGATGATTATTTCACCAACCTGACCAAGAAGTATGCGTTGTATATTTTCCTGCATGACGAGGCCGTGGGGACCAGCACCAATATCGCCGACGTGACAAAGGCTTCGCTGCCGCAGCTGATAGCGCAGGGTTTCAAGCCTTATGGCATCGACAGCGTGACGAAAGATACCGTGAAATTTATCGTGGTTTCTCCGTTTGCTCCGGGTACTGCCGGGTCATATTCCTATGCACAGTTGCAGTACACCATCCCTTATTTACTGTCTAATTATCGTGTGGATCCCACCTGCGTATGGCTGGGCGGCGGCAGCATGGGCGGCCGGGGAACGTTCAGCGTACCCATGGAGAGTGTCAGTCTTGGCGGCAAGCTGGCCGGCATCATGCCGATGTCCGCGGGTGGATATGACACTCGTACCGACCTGATCCCCAATCTGCAGACCTGTCTGAAAAATGGACTGGGATATATCTTTACCGTCGGTGCATCGGATGTTGGCGTGTTGGGTAATGCGCAGTACTATAGCAACGCGATGAAGACGGCTGTACAGTCCGGTCGTGGTTTCTACAAGGAAATACCAGGACTGGCCCATACGGTGGATGCCTGGACACAGCCCTTCCTGCTGACCTCCCGTTGGTGGAATGGGAATAAGAATGCCTGGGATATCATGGCCAGCACCCATTCTTCCACTACGACGAGCGCTGTGGCTGCAAGGGCGGTGACGGCAACCTCGACCAGCCAGTTGGATACGGAAAATACCGCCGATGCGACGGTGACTTCCATCAGTCTTTGGCCCAACCCTGTACGGGATGCCTTCACATTGAGTCTCAACAATTCCCATACGGGCAAGCTGCTCATACAGGTGTTGGATGCGACCGGCGCTATCCGGAAGTCATATGCTACGGAGAAGAGCCAGGCTATCACCCTAACAACGGTGGATGTGAGCGGGCTTACTGCCGGCACCTATTTTGTGAGGATCCAGGTAGGATCGTGGATCGTGACGAGGAAGATAGTCAAGATATAATATAACATTGTTGCTATCAATGCGCCCGCCATTAGGCGGGCGCATTTTTTTATTATTTTTTTTAATTGTCAAAAAAACGTTTATTTTGGTATCCATTAAAACGATGTATACATATGAATAAACGCCCCCTCCTGCTGGTTGCGCTGCTGGCCGTCTGTTCGTCCATCTATGCGCAGAACGGCGCAAGCCTTTCAATCTCCGACACTTCGGGTCCATTGATCAGCCGTCATATCTATGGTCATTTTTCGGAAGACCTTGGCCGTTGCATATACGACGGGTTCTGGACAGGGGATCATATCCGGATGGATGTGGTGGATGCCCTGAAGAAAATAAAAGTACCCGTATTGCGGTGGCCCGGGGGATGTTATGCCGACCAATATCACTGGCGGGATGCCATCGGTCCCAGGGATCAGCGTAAAGCGACGGTGAATACTACGTGGGGGATGGTGACGGAGGACAATAGCTTCGGCACGCATGAGTTCCTGGAATTGTGCGGCCTGCTGGGTTGCGAGCCATATATTGCCGGCAATGTGGGAACGGGTACGCCGGAGGAAATGTCTAACTGGCTGGAGTACCTGAACTATGATGGGAAGAGCACGTTAGCAAACCTGCGCCGGCAGAACGGCCGGGACAAACCCTGGAAAGTGTCTTTCTGGGGCGTAGGTAATGAGAGTTGGGGATGCGGGGGCAGCATGACTCCTGAGTTCTATGCCATGCAGTACCGCCGCTATGCAGAGTTCTGTAAAAGTTATCCCGGTGCGCCGTTGAAACTGATTGCCAGCGGGGCCAACAGTGACGACTACAACTGGACCGATGCGGTGATGAAGAATATTACATTGTGGAATACCTGGGGGCTCTCCATGCATTACTATACCCTGGCGGGGGACTGGAATCATAAGGGGTCCGCTACGCAATTTGGAGAGGACATCTATTTCAAGGCGATGAAAGCCTGTTTGAGAATGGAGGAGATCGTGAACAAACATGCCTCTATCATGGATAAATACGATCCCGCAAAAAAAGTAGCGTTGGTCGTTGACGAATGGGGTATCTGGACAGACCCTGAACCGGGCTCTCATCCGGGCTTCCTTTATCAGCAGAACAGTCTCAGGGATGCATTGATCGCGGGCACCACGCTGAATATCTTTAACAATCATACAGACAGGGTGAAAATGGCCAACCTGGCGCAGACCGTCAATGTATTGCAGGCGCTTGTCCTTACGGAAAAGGACAAAATGCTGCTGACGCCTACTTATCATGTTTTTGATCTTTATAAAGTGCACCAGGATGCGCATTCGCTGGTGCTGAAGCTGAACAGCCCCGACTATACTTTTGGCGGGGAGAAGATACCTGCTGTCAATGCTTCTGCTTCCCGTGACTCTGTGGGAGCCGTCCATATTTCCCTGGTGAATATCGATCCTTCGAAAAAGGCGACTGTGCGTATCGCCTTGCAGGGGTTGCCTTCCAAGAGTGTCCAGGGGCAGATGCTGACATCCGCGAAGTACACAGATATCAATACTTTTGACCAACCCAATAAGGTGCGCACGGCTGTGTTCTCTGGAGCTAAAAAAGATGGCGGGGACCTGGTGGTGGAAATGCCGGCTGAATCAATTGTCGTATTGGAATTGAAATAATCATATATGCGTGGAGTACTCTTCGGTGCAATGCTGCTACTGACGGGCGGTGTTCTTGCGCAGCAGACGGATGTCGCCTCCAGGCCTCCGATGGGCTGGAACAGCTATAATTGTTGGGGTTCTGCCGTACACGAGGACGAAGTAAAGGCCAACGCGGAGCATATGGCCCATCGTCTTCGGGGAGGCTGGCAATATATTGTCGTCGATTTCCTATGGGCATATGACAATCCGCCCGGCAGTCTGATCGGCAATCCTTTTCAACAGCGATTGCAGGATGGGGCCTATATCCCGTGGCTCACCATGGATGAATGGGGCAGGCTGCAGCCCAATACAAATAAATTCCCATCCGCCTTTGGGGGCAAGGGGTTCAACCCCCTGGGAGAATATGTACATTCTTTGGGTCTTAAATTCGGCATACATGTGATGCGGGGTATTCCGCGGCAGGCAGTATGGGCACATAGTCCTGTCCTTGGCGCGAATGGCGTCACCGCCGACCAGATAGCCGACACATCTTCCACCTGTCCCTGGATGAACCATATGTATGGACTTGATATGCGCAAGCCAGGCGCGCAGGCGTACCTCAATTCTTTGTTGAACCTTTATGCGCAGTGGGGAGTAGATTTTATAAAAGTGGATGATATTGCCCGGCCATACAGTGCCGCGGAGGTAGAAGGATATCAAAACGCGATCCGGCAATGCGGCAGGTCTGTCGTCCTGAGCATATCTCCAGGTGAGACGCCCCTGAAAGATTCCGTGCATGTCGTGCAGTATGCCAATATGTGGCGGATGGCGGATGATTTCTGGGACAGCTGGAAGGAGATGCTAAAGATGTTTGATTATGCCAAAAGCTGGGAAGGTGTCGGCGGGCCGGGGCATTGGCCCGACTGCGATATGATCCAGATAGGCAAGATCTCCAAAAGAGGGCCGGTGGGTCCTGAGCGGTACAGCAGACTCTCCGAGGATGAGCTGGTGACGCATATGACCTTCTGGTGTATCTATCGCAGTCCCCTGATGCTGGGCGGCAATCTTCCCGATGACAGGGAACTGGAGCAGCGGTTGTTCTCCAACGAGGAAGTACTACAGGTGAACCAGGAAGGCGCGGACCCGCGGCAGCTGTACAAACAGGATGGGGGTATGGTGTGGGTGTCGCGTGCGCCGGATGGAGGCAAATATGCTGCTTTGTTCAACATCAGTGATGTAGAGAAGGAAGTGGGAGTGGAGTTCCGGCAACTGGGATGGAAGAAGGCGGTGAAAGTGAGGGACCTTTGGATGCAAAAGGATATAGGCGTCTATAAAAAAGAATTCAAGCGAAAGATACCTGCGCATGGCGCTGTTCTACTTAAAATAGTTTCTTTTTAAATTTATTTCCTACCTTTATCACGGACTTTAGGGGTGCTGGTTTACGACCGGCTGAGATAATACCCTCATAACCTGATCCGGATAATACCGGCGAAGGGAAAAGACGGACTCTCTCTTTCTGCACGTTTGCAGCACCTCCTACGATTTGTAAAATTTTTATTCCAGGATGTATGGTACAGGTAACCATCAACCGGGAGCGTTTTATGCTGCCCGAATCAGGCACGCTGGCCGAAGTATTGTCCCTGCTGGAGATCCGTCAGCCAGATGGGATAGCCATTGCCGTTAATGATACTGTCATTCCCAAAGGCGAGTGGGAACGGTACAAGCTACAGTCAGAGGATAAGGTCTTTGTTATCCGGGCAACACAAGGAGGGTAAACTAAAATTCTATACATATGAAGAAAGAGAGCATGCCGGGTGAGCATATCATCAGCCGGGAGCCATTTCCAGCGAGCCGTAAAGTATATGTAAAAGGGCAGCTGCATGATATACGGGTTGCCATGCGTGAGATCGCCGTCGGCAATACGGTGGACATGCATAACAATACGGAGACGTCCAATCCTCCTGTCACGGTGTATGATACCAGCGGGCCGTACACAGATCCTGTTGTCGAGATCGATTTGCAAAAGGGGTTGTCGCCTCTTCGTGAGCAGTGGATCATGCAGAGGGGAGATGTGGAGGGCAGACCGCGAAAAGCAAAAGCGGGGCGTAACGTAACGCAGCTGCATTATGCGAAGCAGGGGATCATCACACCCGAGATGGAATACATTGCCATCCGGGAGAACCAGCGAAGCGATCCGGGAGATATCCAGCAGCATGCGGGTCAGTCTTTTGGGGCGAATATACCCAAGGGATCCATCACGCCAGAGTTTGTCCGGCAGGAAGTGGCGGCGGGCAGGGCTGTCATCCCTTCCAATATCAATCATCCCGAGACAGAGCCGATGATCATCGGCAGGAACTTTCTTGTAAAGATCAATGCCAATATCGGCAATTCAGCCGTCAGCTCTTCCATCGAGGAGGAGGTGGAAAAGGCGGTATGGGCTTGTCGCTGGGGGGCGGATACTATCATGGATCTCTCAACCGGGAAGAATATCCATGAAACGAGGGAATGGATACTCCGTAATACGCCTGTTCCTGTGGGTACCGTACCCATTTACCAGGCATTGGAGAAAGTGGGCGGCAAGGCGGAAGAGCTTACCTGGGAGATCTACCGGGATACGCTGATCGAGCAGGCAGAACAGGGGGTAGACTATTTTACCATTCATGCGGGCGTATTGCTGCGTTATATCCCGTTGACGGCCAGACGTGTCACAGGGATCGTATCCCGTGGCGGTTCGATCATGGCCAAGTGGTGTCTGGCGCATCATCGCGAGAGTTTCCTCTATACGAATTTTGAAGAGATATGTGAGATCATGAAAGCATATGACGTCTCTTTTTCTCTCGGGGACGGGCTACGTCCCGGCTCCATTGCCGACGCCAACGACGCGGCGCAGTTTGCCGAACTGGAGACCCTGGGACAGCTGACAAAGATCGCGTGGAAGCATGACTGCCAGGTGATCATCGAGGGACCCGGGCATATTCCCATGCACCTGATAAAGGAGAATATGGACAAGCAGTTGAAGGAATGTCATGAAGCGCCTTTTTATACCTTAGGGCCTTTGACCACCGACATAGCACCGGGCTATGATCATATCACATCCGCCATTGGAGCTGCCATGATCGGCTGGTATGGCACTGCCATGTTGTGCTATGTCACTCCCAAAGAGCATCTTGGACTTCCCAACAAAAAAGATGTAAAGGACGGTGTCATTGCGTATAAGATTGCCGCGCATGCCGCTGATCTGGCGAAGGGACATCCGGGAGCGCAGCATAGGGACAACGTCCTCAGCAAAGCGCGTTTTGAGTTCCGGTGGCAGGATCAGTTCAATCTTTCCCTGGACCCGGATACCGCACGGGCGTATCATGACGAAACCCTGCCTGCGGAAGGCGCAAAGATCGCTCACTTTTGCAGCATGTGCGGACCACATTTCTGCAGCATGAAGATCACGCAGGAAGTGCGCCGGTTTGCGGAAGAGAAGGGGATCAGCGAAGATTCAGCAGTAGAAGAAGGTATGAAAGAAAAGGCGGAAGCGTTCAAGCAGGCTGGTGCGGAGATCTACTTATGACGGGTGCTCATTTTTTGTTAGCAGTCATTACCAGTCCTGTTGCGGCGCCGGGTGAAGCGGACTATCTGGAGGGGCTTTTAGAGGAAGGATTAGAGAAGCTGCATATACGGAAGCCGGGGGATACGGAGGATGCCAGGGAGGCGTTGTTAGAGCGGCTGGCCCCCCGATGGTGCTCGCGGCTAGTGCTACATGGAGGCAGGGATGTGGTGGAATTAGCCCGGCGATACAAAATCCCGCAGATACATGGGCATTGGCATAAGCCCTGGTTGGAGGATGGAGGTCTGCCTGGAAGCCAGAAAATAGTGGTTTCCGCCTCCCTTCATTCCTGGGAGGAGGTCCGTGAGGTGCCGTCTGGCGTATTGGAATATATTTTTCTCAGTCCTTTGTTCGACAGTATCTCCAAGCCCGGCTATCCGGCCGGCGACGGTTTGCTGCAGCGTCCGGCCGGGGTTGCACCCTGCAGGCTCATCGGATTGGGGGGGATCGGTGCGGATACCATCGGAGAGGTGATAAAGCATGGATGGGACGGAGCTGCTTTGCTTGGATATATCTGGCAGCAACCGGAGAGGGCTGTAGAAAGATTCAGGATATTAAAAGAGATCATTAGTCATTATGGAAGATAATCGTCCACGGGTGTTAGTGGCGGCGGGTTTTGATCAGTGCGGAGGGGCGGGTATCCTGGCGGATATCAAGACCCTGGAGGCGCATGGCGTATATGGATATGCCGTATGTACGGGGCTGACCTTTCAGAACGAGCGGACCATCAGCCGGGTACATTGGTATGATGAGAGAGACATATTTGAGCAGATAGATCTCTGTTTTGAGACGGGCAGTTTTGATTGGGTGAAGATTGGTATCGCCAGGAGCATTGGTATGCTGTCATCCATCATCCGTCATCTAAAGCAACATAACCCTGCCGTACGCATTGTGCTGGACCCTGTTATCAAGGCCAGCAGCGGTAAGGATTTCTGGGAGGGTACGGACAGGGCGGGGTTTGATGCGCTTGCCCGCGAGTGCTGGCTGGTGACGCCTAACTGGGAGGAAATAGGATGGCTATATCCCGGGGAAGACATCCCCGAGGTCAGCCGGAGACTATCGGGTTTTTGTAACCTGTACCTGAAGGGGGGGCATCATCCGCAGCAGCCGGGGCGGGATTATTTATGGAGCGGGGGGATGCTGCAGGTGCTGGAGCCGGGGGCAGCGGCGGGAACCATCTATTCCAAGCATGGGTCCGGCTGTGTATTGTCGTCTTCACTGGCTGCCAACCTTTCTCTGGGGTATACCTTACCGATAGCTGCCACCCGATCGAAGAAATATATCGAGCAGTTTTTAACAAGTAATAAAACTAATTTAGGATGGCATACATTCCAGAACGGACCGGAGGTTCGTTGTTAAGAGGAAAGATCAGCGGATTGAATTTTATCACAAAAGACGATGCCCCGCTGAATCATTTACAGCAGGTAGAAGCTGCCTGTCGTGCCGGCATCCGATGGATACAATTGCGGATGAAGCTGGCGGATGACATGACATTTCGTGAGACAGCGCGTGCGGCCAGGGAAATTTGCGAAGCCTGGGGTTGTATGCTGATCCTCAATGACAGGGTGGAGCTGGCCGCTGAGGTGGGGGCGCATGGCGTGCATGTCGGATTGCAGGACATGTCTGTGGCGGCGGTGCGCCGGCTGCTGGGGGAGGAAATTATCATCGGCGGGACGGCTAATACCGTTGAAGACATACGCCGGCATCATGAACAGGGGGCGGATTATATTGGGTTGGGCCCTTACAGGTTTACCGATACCAAGAAGAACCTGAGCCCTTTGCTGGGGTTACAAGGTTACCGGCGGATAATGACACAATTGCGGGAAGAAGGTATCGAAATTCCTGTGGTCGCTATCGGCGGGATCGAAAGGGGGGACATCAAGGCCCTGATCGATGCGGGTGTGGCGGGTATAGCGTTCTCGGGGTTGCTGGTGCGTGCGAAGGATTGGGAGAGTACTGTGCGGTCATTGGGACAAGAGATCGATGATGCACGGGATATGCTCACCATCGGGGACAAAACCTTTTGTTCCCGTCTGTTCACCGGCACCGGTAAATTCGGGTCTTCGGGCGTAATGGAAGATGCTTTACTGGCCAGCGGGTCCGAACTGGTGACAGTGGCTTTACGGCGGGTGGATGTCAGAAAGACGGGTATGACGGGCCCTGCGGGGAATGGAGATGACCTGTTGTTGCATTTACGTCATCCGCATATGCATTTATTGCCCAATACATCCGGCGTCAGGACGGCGAAAGAGGCTGTCTTTGCGGCAGAGCTGGCTCGTGAGGCATTGGAGACCCATTGGCTGAAGCTGGAGATACATCCCGATCCGCGGTGGTTGATGCCGGACCCTGTAGAGACTTTGCTGGCGGCGGAAGCGTTGGTGAAGAAAGGGTTTGTAGTGTTACCCTATATCCATGCCGATCCTGTGTTATGCCGCCGGCTGGAGGATGTGGGTGTTGCGGCTGTCATGCCTCTGGGTTCTCCCATCGGGAGTAATAAAGGACTTAAGACGCAGGATTTCCTGGAGATCATCATTGCGCAGAGCCGTGTGCCTGTGGTAGTGGATGCGGGTATCGGGGCTCCTTCGGATGCGGCCAAGGCCCTGGAAATGGGCGCCGACGCCGTGCTGGTAAATACGGCTATCGCCGCCAGTCCCGATGCTATACGAATGGCAAGGGCGTTCAGGCTGGCGGTGGAGAGCGGGAGGATGGCGTATACGGCCAAACTGGCCTTACCATCTGTAGAGGCGGTGGCCAGCAGTCCGTTGACAAAATTTTTAGAATAGACGAATAAAATACAGATCATGTTCCGAGCGATATTTCAACAGTATGAATGGGCCGCTGTCAAACAAAGTATTTATGACAAGACCGCGGCGGATGTAGAGCGTGCGTTGAGCCGCAGTCACCGGGATCTGGAGGATTTTAAGGCACTTATTTCTCCTGCGGCGGCGCCATATCTTGAAACTATGGCGCAGATAAGCCATCAGCTTACCATCAAGCGATTTGGGAGGATCATGCAGCTGTATATCCCCTTGTACCTATCCAATGAGTGTCAGAACATCTGTACCTATTGTGGATTTAGCTATGACAATAAAATACGCCGCAGGACCCTCAGCGCAGGTGAGTTGCTGACTGAAGTGGGCGCCATCCGGCAGATGGGGTACGATCATGTGCTGCTGGTGAGTGGAGAGGCCAATCAAACGGTGGGGACCGACTATTTTGTCAAGGCCCTGCAGGTGGTGCGGCCTCATTTTGCCCATATCGCTATGGAGGTTCAGCCTCTGGACCAGGAGGATTACGAGTTGTTGATAGGGGAAGGGCTTCACACCGTGCTGGTATACCAGGAGACGTATCACCAGGAGGACTATAAGCTGCATCATCCGAAAGGGAAGAAGTCGAATTTTGGGTACAGACTAGATACGCCTGACCGGCTGGGTCAGGCCGGCATCTACAAGATGGGGCTGGGAGTGCTCATCGGGTTGGAGGACTGGCGGACGGATAGTTTTTTTACTGCCTTGCATCTGCAATATCTTGAGAAAACGTATTGGCGGACGAAATACTCCATTTCTTTTCCCCGGCTGCGGCCGCATGCGGGTGGGCTTACGCCCAAGGTAGAAATGACGGATAGGGAGTTGATCCAGCTTATCTGTGCTTATCGTCTATTGGATGAGGAGGTGGAGCTATCGCTTTCAACCCGGGAGAGTCCCGTATTCAGGGACCATGCTATCAGACTGGGGATCACTTCTATCAGTGCGGGCAGCCGGACCAATCCTGGCGGCTATGCGGTGGACCCGGAGTCCTTAGAGCAGTTTGAGATACATGACGACCGTAGCCCTGCGCTTATTGCAGAGATGATACGAAGACAGGGATATCAGCCTGTATGGAAAGACTGGCAATAGCAATAATAAAAAACGCCCCGAATGGGGCGTTTTTTACTAAGTTATGGGATGATGACTTTTGTTGTTTGTTTATCGCCGATGCCGTTGAACACTGTCACGAGATAGATGCCGCCCGGTACGCCGGAGAGGCTGGTGACGCCGTCGGTAAGACGGCCGTTGCGTATCGTGTGTCCTGTAGCGTCAGAGATACTGTATTGTTCTGTGGAGCCCTTTTGCAGACGGATCTCGACGGACCTGGCGCCTGTGGTATACCATATCAGGTCGCCGGACCGGGTAAAGTTCAGCGCTCTCACATCGCTGTACGTGGATTTCAGATCGAGGTCCCTTTCCTGGATACGATAGTAGTTAATTCCTTCCAGCGGGGTATCATCGATGAAGAAATAAGTCTTCAGGGTGCTGCTGTTGCCGGATGCGGCTGTGGAACCGATGTCGGTGAAATTAACGCCATTGCCGCTTCTCAGGATGATGAAATCCTTTGTATTGGACTCGAAGTAGGTCTGCCATTTAAGCTGGGCCGACGTACCTATTCTTGTCGCAGTGAACTTGCCGAAGGTAACCGGCAGGGATATCGGGATATTGGCTATGAAGTTGGAGGAAGCGCCGGACAGGGCGAAATTGTTATTCAGCAGGCCGTTGTTGGTCAGCGAGGCATTGTCCACGGCTACTTTCAGCCCCGTATTATCGCCGCTGGGAATGCCCTGGTTGAATGACCAGTTGCCTACCAGGCCGGATTCCGTGCCTTGCAGTGTGCGGCCCATATTATTTTGTATATCAGTCTGTGTGAGGGCTGTATTCCAGAGACGTACTTCGTCGATGCCGCCCAGCCAGTTTTGAGTGGCGTCGGCGGGGTTAGCGCCGATGATCAGGGGCTTGCCGGTGACACCTGTGGAGTAACCTACCGGGTGTTGGGTGATGTAGATGCCGTTGACAAACAGCGCCGTAGTATCGCCAATACCTGCAGGGGCCGTAACAAGCGATATATGATACCAATTGTTTATTGTGAAACCGGGTGTATAGGTGTAGTCAAGGTTTCCGAAAACGATCCTGTTGTCGCCTGTAGCATTGTTCATTAAGACCGTCCAGCGACTTGCGGAGCCATCATTATTGCCTATGATCGTGCGGAGGCCTTGCAGGTCGCCGGGTTTGACATCAAATTCGATGGTGCCTGAAGTGGATTCATATTCGGGCTTTGTGGGGATCGTGATCTCGGTGCCCAGTGTATTGTCAAAGGTCAGTGCGTTGGCGTTGCTGATAGCGGGACCGCTGGCCCAGCCGGCGCTGTCTATCAGGGTGAGGTCGGTACCTGTCGACGCCGATACCCCCGTTGCGTTGTTGGCCGCGATGGTACCGGAGCCTTCATCCATTTGATACCAGGCGAGGAGGTTGGGGTCGGAGGCGGATACAGTGCCGTACATACCTGCCTTTATCTGGGCGGGCGTACGCAAGACGTTCCAGATCCGTACTCCGTCGATACTGCCTTTCAGGGTCATTGTATCGGCCGGATCCGTACCCAACTGCAGGTGGCCGACGCTATTGGCGCTGTGGCCGACGAACCCGTTGATCGCCGAGTCCACCGGTACGCCGTTCAGATAAAGTCTTCCACTGAATGTACCAGCCTCCTGGGTAAGGGCGATGTGGTTCCATTGTCCAAAGGGGAATATGACATTGGTCTTATTGAGGCTGTTGGAGCTGGTGATGCCATCGCCGGACGCCCAGTAGGTGCCGATCATGATCGCATCGGCGGAGTCATGATCATAGCCGATGTAGAATTCCGAACCGGGAGAGCCGTCGCCAACCTCGGAAATAAATTCATGTCTGCCGGGCGCCGGCGCAGGGACATAGATCCAGAATTCTATCGTGGCTTCATAATCTGAAACGGGAATGAGCTGGGGTGTTGTAGGGGCTGTTTCCGCGTGTGAGGTCCCGCCTACCAACTTCAATGACTTATGCTGCTGTGCAGAAAGCGATAAAAAGCCCAGCACGAACAGTGGGAGCATGAGGAGCACCAAAGTAAATTTCTTACTCATAGAAAATTGGATTTAGTTACGATCAAAATATATCACTGATCTGGCAGTAATATAGTACACAATATAACGTCAAAATAAGGCTTAAGGTATATCTAATTCCATAGCCTAAGGGTTCTACCCGAGTACATTCGCCTACTTTGTCCTACTGTCATGGCATTTTTAAAATTGCGGGTATTTTTTTGCGGGAAACACGCAGCATATATACGCGTGGATTTGCGTGATCGTCCTCGTAAAACCACGTCCTGTCTATATTATAGGCGTTCTATGCTTCTGTCGCCAGTCTGAATTTTTTTCGATAGTTCAATGGGCTGATGTGCAGGCGTGAGCGAAAGATCTTATAGAAATGCGAGATGTCCCCGAAGCCGCTGTCAAAACAGATCGCGGATATGGGATCGTTGGTTTGTATAAGTTGCCGGGTGGCGTGGTCCAGTCTGTGCTGGATGACCGTCTCCATAAAGGTCTTACGGGTGATCTTTCTGAAGTACCGGCAGAAGGCATTGGGAGACATGCCTGCGATGGCGGCAGCTTTTTCCAGCGAAACCGGTCCCCTGAAATTTTCCACCACGTAGGCGAATATGGGATGGATCCTTTCTCTGTCGGCGGGTGTGAGTCCTGCTGTCATGCCGCTGGTGTCCAGCAGTACGTTGTTTTTTTCGTGGGCCAGTTCCTGCAGGAGCTCCAGCAGGCCGATGAGCCGGCGGAAGTCGTTTTGCTCGGCGGCCAATGTGTGGATGCGTTGTATGGGTGAGGTATGGGGGAAGTGTATACCGCAGTGGCTGCTGTCCAGCAGTCGATGGATGGCGCTTAGTTCGGGAGAGGAAAAAAAATCCTGCCCCAGGCAATCGCCGGCGAATTGGATCACGATGGATGTGGCGGGTGCATCGGCGGGCTCCAGTTTCCAGCAGTGGGGGAGGTTAGGGCCCAGCAGCACCAGGTCCCCGGGGGTGAAGCTCGCCATATGGCTGCCGATGTAGCGTTTGCCGCTGCCGGTGGTGATGTGGGTCAGCTCGTATTCCGGGTGAAAATGGAAGGGCGCTTTAAAGCCGGACTCGTCATACGTCGAGACGATAAATGAATGGCCGGCGGCTGGTTGCAACACTTCAAAGGATGCTTTCTGCATTGCCTTTTTTGCTAATAAATATATGAATTTATTGATAGTAGGGTAATATTCCCCAATAATTAGTCAATTTGCCCGTACCTTTTCTCCGTGGGAATGGCGTACTTCGTGATTTGCATGGCAACTTCAACAACCATAATGTCATTGGATGATGCCCGGTCTGTTTCTCTTGCGCAACAGGAGGAGTTCAGGGAGAATGGGCATATACTTATCCGGGGTTTATTGAGCCCGGCCGAGGCGGCGGCTTACCGGCCTGTAGTAGCGGATGCTGTAAAGCGGCTGCGTACGGAAAAACGCCGGCTTTCCGAGAGGGATACCTATGGAAAGGCTTTTTTACAGGTGATGAATCTCTGGCGGGTGGATGAAAGCGTACGTCGTCTGGTGTTGTCCAGGAGGCTGGGGCGGGTGGCGGCTGACCTGTTAGGGGTGACCAATGTGCGGGTCTATCATGACCAGGCCTTGTTCAAAGAGCCTGGGGGCGGACCTACGCCCTGGCATCAGGATCAGTATTATTGGCCGTTGGATACTCCGAACACTGTTACCATGTGGATGCCGATGACGGATATCTCTGTGGAAATGGGTATGCTGACATTTGCCAGCGGCAGTCATAAAAAAGGGACTGTGCTGGACCAGAAGATCTCCGATGAGTCGGAGGCCGGCTACAAAAAATATATCAAGGAGAACCAATACCCTGTGACGCGCTCTGCGGGTATGCGGGCTGGTGATGCCACCTGGCATTATGGCAACACTGTGCATAGTGCGCCGGGGAATGACTCCGACAAAATGCGGGAAATAATGACCATCATTTATATGGCTGACGGGGCCCGGGTGACGCAGCCTGCCAATCCGGCGCAGGAGAATGACCGGAATACCTGGTTGATGGGGTTGCCGCCGGGGCGGCTGGCCGCCAGTGATCTCAATCCGCTGGTGTTGTAACCTTATTGTGATATTTTTCTCTTTTCGGCTGTATGTCCCCGGGAGATGACATAACGGCCAATCTTCGTTTTATTCACTTCGCCCTGGAAAGGGTATTAACTTCTTCGATATGTCCAATGCTGGGGAAGGTATTCCACAACAGAAGGGAAGATGTGGTTATCTGAATTTGTTAAAAAGCGCTGGGGTGGGAGTGTTGGTACGGGAGCGCTGGCACGCAGATTGCTAGTAAACAAACTTGCTGTTCCGTACCAGGATCATAATGAAGGCGAAGTAGCGAAAATGGCTGCTGTTGTTGATTCCCATTATGGGAAAATGAGGAGTGCAGGGCAAGCTGTGATGGATTTTGTGATCGTAAATTCCGCAGTATCCACAGTAGTTTCCGGCGTATGTACATCTGTATAGTTGGAAGATATAGCAGGTGTCGTGGATGTTCCCATACTGAGAGAGGATGCGGTAAGGGAGTTATCTGAAGCGCTGCCGGCCAGTGTTTACAAGGATCATCGCTGATCGGCTTCATTATTTTATTTATATATGTTAATATATATCCGTTCTCTTGATTAAAGTTGCGATTATGTGGAAAATACCATGTTCCGGGTATTTTTTATTCCGGGAAATTTTCCCAATTTGCACCCGAATCAAAAATAATCGAACAAATAATTTTGAATAATAGAAAAACTATCTGTACTTTTATGACACGTTAACTTTAATGCCTGCCATATTCAAATCCTCTGAATATTCGGCGATTTAACTCTTTCATATAGATCATTTGACAAATCCCACGAATCCTTGAAATTCCTCGAAAGTCTTTGGTGATTTGTAGTAATTGTCCATAATCCACATCACTATCTGGTAAAGCCTGCTTCGCATCTCTGAGAAGTATAATTTTTGGACGCCAATACCTCTTGTAAGCCGACTCCATTGCCATCCTAGAAAGATTAAGTGTCTACTTAAACCCTTAAAAAGAACTTGGTGATGAAAAAGCAAATTTTGGCAATTGATGACAGTAAGGCTATTCGATTTTTGTTGCAGACTGTTTTGGGAAAAGAATACAATGTGATCACGGTGCCTGACGGCTACTCCGCAATGTATTATCTTTCTCACAGGCAGATGCCAGACCTGATAATAGCAGACCCCCAGCTACCAGATATGGAGAACTGGGAATTGATACAACAGCTTTCTTCCAGCGGGATGTACGGTGATATACCCCTAATCGTACTGTCCGGTCTGGATAAGAATGAGACAGAACAAAAATGCCTGGAGTTTGGCATTGTCAAGTATTTTGTCAAGCCCTTTAACCCTGTCGATCTGATGACCGCAGTGAGCGACCTGGTAAAGAGCCGGCAACTGGACAAGGACCTTTCGGCCATGGCAAGTTAAGCAAGGACGTTATAGCATGGTATTGCTCAGCATATGAAAAGCAAAGCTTAAACTTTGTAGAGCTGTTCCTATTAGAGCATGCCTCTATTTCTGGACCACCGTATTTATGAAACCGTAAACCTTTTGTATGGATTTATTATTTCTACCCAACACTGTAGAGAAAGGACCCAGGTTCGTCCCCCGTACGACTTTCCGCACTTATCATTTGCCTAAGGCGGATAATTTTCAATATGGCGGATTCTACTATATTGGTAAGAACACTGCTCATATCGAAAAGCTGGTTAGCACCTACAAAAGAGGTTATGCTTCGGAAGGTCTTGAAAATGTAAAAGCGGAATTATTGAGAAGCCTGCAACAGGAAAAGAATCTGATACCTGAGGTTATTCTCTGCGAAGCGAGATTTGATTTTGCCTCCATCCGTAATTTCAGCCAATTTCTGCGTAGACACCCCGTGCTGAGTGTTATTCCTTTTATACTTGATGGTTCCGGTCTTAACGAGAAAGAATTAGAACAATATAAGAAGAACACCCGTCCTGACGAGATCATTTTCTTACATAACTGTGAGGATAAGGACCTGAAGACCAAGATCCAGTTCCTCCGTAAGATGAAGGCCTCCGGAGCGCCCGCGCCTCTTATTGAAGAGGCTGCCCGGGACAGGTTCAATCCCGGTCCTCTGACCAAACGTGCTTTTGACATTTTGGTGTCCTCTATTGCGCTGGTCTTACTGGCTCCCCTGTTCCTGTTGATAGCCATGGCTATCCGTATAGAGTCGCGTGGTCCTATCTTTTACATCGCCAAACGCGCCGGCAGAGGGTACAGGATCTTTAATTTCTATAAGTTCAGGACCATGCATCAGGATGCCGACAAAAAGATAGCTGAACTGACACACCTGAACCAATACAGCGCCGAATCTGTGGGTCCTGTCTTCTTCAAGATCAACAACGATCCACGTATCACCCGCATCGGCAGTCTGTTACGTAATACTTCCCTGGACGAGTTGCCCCAGTTGTTCAATGTATTTTTGGGTCATATGTCCCTGGTGGGTAACCGTCCCCTGCCTTTGTATGAGGCAGCTACCCTGACCACGGATGATTATGCCGCCCGTTTTATGGCTCCCGCAGGTATCACCGGTCTTTGGCAGGTGAAAAAGAGGGGAAATAAGGATATGTCTGTGGAAGAAAGGATCAATATGGACATCGATTATGCCTCCAAATGCAATTTTGCTACCGACCTGTGGATAATAGCGAATACTCCTTCAGCGTTATTGCAGAAGGAAAATGTATAGATGATCGTCATGTCACCCCTGGTGTCTATTATTGCGCTCAACTGGAATACCACAGCTGTAACCTGTGACTTTTTGCATTCTATCAGCCGGAACAATACCTACCCGAATATTGAGGTTATCGTAGTTGACAATGCTTCCCGGGAAGACCCTACGGCGGCTTTTCTTGCTGCCCTGCCTTCTGTCCGGGTGATCCGCAACGCTGAAAATCTTGGATTTTCGGCAGGTAATAATGCGGGCATCCGTGTGGCCAAAGGGGACTATCTCTTTATTGTGAACAACGATACGGAATTCACGCCCGGTCTGCTGGAAGGGTTGATAGATATCTTCCGGAAATACCCTGACGCGGGTATGGCCAGCCCCAAGTTCCATTATTATTTTGCCAAGGGAACCATCGAATATGCGGGCTACAAGCAGGTGAATATCTTTACTGGGAGGAATGGCATGATCGGCTGCCGCGAGCAGGACCATGGGCAGTATGACAGTATCCGTCCCACGCATTATGTCCATGGGGGGGCTATGATGGTACCTCGCCGTATAATCGAAGAGGTTGGCGCCATGCCTGAACAATTCTTTTTATACTACGAAGAGTTTGATTGGAGCGAACAGATCAAGAGAAAGGGATATAGCATTTATTATCAGCCTGCCAGTCTGATCTATCACAAGGAATCCATGACCACCGGCAAGTCCAGCCCTCTCAAAACCTTTTATCTCACGCGCAACAGGATCCTGTTTATGCGCAGGAACGCCCCCTGGCCGGCTTTCCTGGTGTTTGCCACTTATTTTACGATCTTTACCATGCCGAAGAATACCCTCCAGTTCCTTATTCGGGGGCAAAAAGAGCACCTGCGGTCTTTTTGGAAAGGGATCCTCTGGCAGTTTAACCGTACCATCACCTTTAATTGACAATCTATGTGTGGCATCACCGGTTTTGTGGATTTTAAAAAGGACAGCGGTATCGACGTGCTCAAGGCCATGACCGATGCCATGCTGCATCGCGGCCCTGATGACGGCGGGCATGAAGTATATGAGGCTCCTCAGGCCCGGATCGGCTTTGGTCAACGGCGGCTATCCATCCTCGACCTGTCCCCCCTGGGTCATCAGCCCATGCATTTTGGGGACCTGATCGTCAATTTCAACGGCGAGATCTACAATTTCAAGGAGATCCGGAAAGAACTGGAAGAAAAGGGGTATTCTTTTACGTCCTGGAGCGATACGGAGGTCATCCTTAAAGGATATGATTGCTGGGGGATGGACGTAGTCCAGAAGTTCATCGGCATGTTTGCCATTGCGCTTTATGACAAAAAGAAGGAGAAATTGATCCTTATCCGCGACCGGGCAGGCGTCAAGCCCCTGTATTATTATTGGGATGGGGATACGTTGTTATTCGGGTCTGAACTGAAAGCTCTTTTTCAGCACGCCTCTTTTAAAAAGAAGATCGATGTCAACAGTCTGGCCCTGTTCCTTCAATTCAGTTATATTCCCGCCCCGCACAGCATCTTTCATAATACCTTCAAGCTACTGCCCGGGCACTATCTTACCATCGACCTGTCTACCAGGGGACAGGAGCTGACAAAGTATTGGGATGTATTCGACTATTACAACAAGCCCAAACTGGATATGTCCGAGCAGGAGGTCATCGAGCATACGGACCGGCTGTTGAAAAAAGCGTATGAATACCGTATGGTGGCGGATGTGCCTGTAGGACTCTTTCTCAGCGGCGGATATGACAGCAGCAGCGTAGCGGCTCTTTTGCAGACCGGGCGCACGGAAAAGCTAAAGACCTTTACCATCGGGTTTCATGAGAACGAGTTCAACGAAGCGCCGGAGGCAAAGAAAATAGCTGAATATCTTGGCACTGACCATACCGAATGGTACCTCACTGCCAAGGAGGCGGGAGGTGTGCTGAGCAGATTGCCGGAAATATATGACGAGCCTTTTGCGGACAATTCTACCGTACCTTCCGTATTGGTGAGCCAACTGGCAAGAAAGGATGTGAAAGTAGCGCTCAGTGCCGACGGTGGGGACGAGATCTTTGGCGGCTACAATAAATTCAACCAGGCGGAGAAATACACCAGTACCTTCCCTCCCCTGATCCAAAGCATGCTCAGCGGGACGATGTCTCTTATCAACCCCGACTATATACCTTACTTCAGTAAAAAATATAATTTCTCCACCCGCTATGAAAAGATGCGGTTGATCTGGAAGAGTCATGATCCTGTGACGGCCGTCAAATACATCAGCCAGTACATCACTGAGAAAGAGGTGGAATCCTTTCTGGGTAAGCCTTTCCAGCGTCTGCATACAGCCTTTGAGGACGGCGCTAAACTGGAGCATAATGATGGCGTGGTCAATCGTCTACTGGCCATCGACTACAAGACTTTTTTGGTGGATAACAACCTGGTGAAGATGGACAGGGCTACCATGTCTGTCAGTCTGGAAGGAAGAGAGCCTATGCTGGATCATACGGTCATCGAATTCCTCTCTCAATTAAACTCTTCTTATAAGATTCGCAATGGGGTGAATAAATGGCTGTTGAAAGAGGTCGTCCATCGTTATATCCCAAAGACATTGATGGAAAGACCCAAGCGACCTTTTATCGCTCCGTTGATGGTGTGGTTCCGGGAAGACCTGAAAGAGCAACTGCGTTATTATCTCAGCGAAAAATGTCTTGCTGCCACGGGTGTCTTCTCGTCAGCGCCTATTATTCGTCTGCGGGACGAGTTCCTTGCCGGCAAAAAAGTAAATTATCAAAAGCTCTGGCAGGTGCTGATGTTCCAGCTTTGGTATGACCGCTGGATAGAAAAACTGTAAACGGACATGACAAAAAAGATAAAGGTCCTGGAATGTATTCGCCAGGGTCAGATCGGCGGGGGCGAGTCACACCTGCTGAGCCTTGTGGAGAACCTCAACCGGGATAGGTTTGAGCCTGTCGTACTTTCTTTTACCGAAGGTCCGATGGTCGACCGGCTGCGTGCGTTGAATGTGAATACCCATGTCATTTATACAGAAAAGCCTTTTGACGTCAGCAAATGGGGCCAGGTAAAGCAGCTTTTGCAGGCGGAACGTCCGGCGTTGGTGCATGCACATGGCACCCGGGCCAGCTCCAATACGTTGTGGGCCGCCCGTTCATTAGGTATCCCTCTGATCTATACTGTGCATGGCTGGTCTTTTCACGATGACCAGAGCCTATTGGTGCGGCGTATGCGTATCATGGGCGAGCGTTATATCACGTCTCGGAGCGCCTTTAATATAGCTGTTTCCGCCAGCAACCGGCAGTCAGGTATCGACCAGATACCGGGTCTGAAGGCAACGGTGATCAGCAATGGCATTGACCAGAAGAAATTCTCCCCTGCCAAAAAATTTAAGAACATACGCGAGGAGCTGAAGATACCGGCTGATGCGATGCTGGTGCTTTTTGTGGCCCGCTTTACCCATCATAAACAGCCATTGGCGTTGATCAGGGCTTTTCGGGAGGCATTGGCCGGCCTGCCCTCTCTGCACCTGCTGATGGTGGGTGATGGAGATCAGAAGGAGGAGGGTGTTGCGTTGGTGAAGGAACTGGGGCTGGAGGATAAAGTGACCTTGCAACCTTTTCGTCAGGATGTGCCGGAGGTGCTGGCTTCCGCGGATATCTTTGTATTGCCCTCGCTTTGGGAGGGTCTGCCCATCGGGTTGCTGGAAGCAATGGCTATGGGGAAGGCGGTGGTCGCCACCCGCGTGGATGGTACGAAGGAGGTCATACAGCATGAGGTGAATGGATTGCTGGTGGAGCCGGGTGATTTTTCTGCCCTGGCGGCCGCATTGGTCAGGCTGGGGAAAGATGACACCTTACGGGCCTCTCTTCACAGTAAAGCGCTGGAGACGATCAAGGAACAATATAATGCCGGGGTTATGACGCGCAAGATAGAAGCCGTCTATGACTCCTTTGTCAAATAAAAGCAGGCTTGATCTCCCTGTTTTTTTTCATTCAACTGACGGGATTCCGTAGTGAACTGTTCCATTTGCTGACCGGAAAATATTTCCTTCTCTTTATTCGCTCTTAGCGGGATATCCTTTTTATACAGCTCGGACCCGTAAAATTGAAGGTTCCAGGAGTCGAACACAACGTCTGAAAATTTAAGTCCGGCCTGGTTGCAAAGGATCTGTATGCTTTTTTCCGTATGCAGGAAAATATGACGAGGGGCGTCCAGCTGTACCCAATCCACGCCGTACTTGTGCCAGGCGTAGGAGTCGGCTACGGGTATGCGGATGAGCGCTATCCCTTTGGGGTTCAGCAGCCGGCGGATGTCCTCTACGATCTGTAGCGGATTGTCCATATGTTCGAATGCGTGGTGCATCATGATCAGATCATATTTCTCCGTCAGCTGGGGGAGTGTTTTTTTATGGATCGTGATACCGCACTTGTAATGGATGTCTTCTTTTATAAAGGGGTCCAGACCGGTGAGGTGGCGGAATCCATCGTTGTACATTTTCAGCAGCAGCTCTCCCGACCCGCAGCCTACATCGAGGATGTTGGAGTTGTTGGTGAGCATACCTGTTTTTATCCAGGGGTAGTAGCTGCTGAGTTTTGGCGTCAGTATTTTGCCGATGGGGCTCTTGCCTTTGAGGTAATGGTTCAGCAGGCCTTTTTTCAAATTACGTTTCAATGTCTTGGAAAAGCTCTGTTGGATGTGGTGTTCTTCTCCCTTGCTGAAATAAGAATAGTAATCTTCCGGGTAGTATCTGGCGAGGTCCCCTGGGATCTCTATCAGTTGGAGGCATTTACAATTCGAACATTCCAGGTACTCGAATTCGTCTTTTAGTCCAAACATCATCTCCTTGGCAGTGTAGGTCCGATTGTTCTCTTTATTCCCGCAAATCTTGCACTTTAAGTCGGTCATGGGGTAAAAATATATCTAAAATGGGAATAATGCAAGCGCGCTTCGCCGCAATACCTCATTCATTACCGGCAGCTATGAGCCTTCCGTCGCTGTACATTGGGTACCACTGTGCAATTGTACTTTACTCAGCGAAGCGTACTGTTAGGCAGTTGTAGCTGACTCTCCGGCCCAATGTAAGGCTCCTCCAGGCCATAGCTGCCTGCTGGTCGCGGATACGGCGGGCTGTAGCTGGTCCAACAGAGATTGAAGCCATGTCCTGTCGTGGAGGAGCCTTAAGCGCCGCAGGAGATAGGTTCCCGATGTTGATCAAATGTCTGTCTGAGTTGTGTAATAGTGCTGGGTGTTACGACGCACACTCGACAAGACAACTGCCAGCAAGACGAAGAAGAGTGGTTCCACCTCATAGCGGAACCTCATATTTTCATAGTGTTCGAACAGCGAGCTGACGGCGAATATGTACCCTATGATGCAAGTAATAAAGAGGGTGATCAGGCTGCCGGGGACTTGTTTGCGGCGAAGGGTTTCCCGGATCAGCCAGCCGAATACGAGGAAATAAATAATAAACTTGGGTATGGCGGATAGTGTGAGCGCAATACGTCTTTGTTGTTTGCCGTGAGCGAAGTGTGAGAGGTTGAAAGAATACAGCACATCGTACCATGCCATTCTATTTGACAGGTATTCGGTGGTGGGATAGCGGGTGGCGGGTGCGAAATAGATGATCGCGGATTGAAGTACGTTCGTCATATAGGCCGCCGGGTGGGAGCGGATGGCTTTTTTTGATGCATCGGCATACAGCCGGGAGATCTCGATGTACCCTACGTGTTTTTCGTTGATAAAGCTATCGTTCTTCCACTCCTGCAGGAGATCGCGATCTTCCAGGCCCGCATATTTGCCGGCATAGCCGGGTGGCAGAAAGCGCTGGTAGTCGGAGATCTTTGAAAAGGGTTCGATGGCAGTGATACTTCCGGTATCCGTACCCACGGCGTCATGAAATACATTCCGGGCCATGTTCATGCCCATCCAGGTGGAAGTGGAGAATTGATGAAATACAATGTAATTCTTTATGTACCAGCTACCCACCAGTAATAAAGAAAGGAGGGCGTTTGTAAACAAGATCCTTGCGTGCTGATGGGACCTGTACCAGATACAAACCAGCGTGGACAGCATCAGGAGCCAGATGATATGATACATACTACGGGTGAGACATACAAAGACGAGGGGGATGAACAGGGCTGCGGCTCGTTGCCAGGTAATACCTTGTTCCAGTTGGAGAAGATATCGCACCGAAATAAGGAGCAGCAAGGTAATAAAGCTGGTATAGAACAGCTCGTTCTCAAAAATGATGGTAGCCGGGCTGAGCAGGTATAGCAGGGTCAGCAGCAAGGGAACGTAGGGATGACGCGTCATCTTTTTCAAAATAGTCAGCAGCAGCCATGCGTTTGCCAGAGTGAAAAATTTAAAGAGTGTCTGAAATGCAAGAGGGGCGTGGGTCCCAGACGTCTTTAGCACCAGCCCTAAAAAGAGGTTAAACAGGGGCGGCTGTGTGTGATCGTACCAGATCCCCCGGAGTAGATGGTCCTTTAACGTAAGTACGTCCAGGTATTGCCAATAGCGGTAAAGCGCGGTCTGATCCATGTCGATGCCGGCAAGGGCAACGAGCGCCCTGGAGAGGATGAAGAATAGCACCAGGACCATCCCATCGTTATGAAAAAATATTTTTTTCATAGGTTGTATTAGCGGGAGCCGGCCCTGGTCATTATCATCACCGGGGTCAGCGGATTGTGAAGGTCTGTCACCTGTACGCCGGGTGAATGCATGAGGGAGTCCATGTATCCCAGATTGCCGCTGCTGTGCATCATACTTCCTTCGGTGAACAAATATATTTTATCTCCTTTGTCCAGGCAGGTGTGGATACGGGCGTTGAGGGCCGTGATCTTTTGGGGCTCTCCCGGGACGGGGGTGATGTAAGAGGGCGTATAATATGACAAGAAGTCGTCCAGCAGCCAGGGGTCGTGGAGGATAATGATGTCTCCGGGTGAAGCGGTTTGTTTTACTTGTTTGATCTTGATGTAAACGCTGTCATTCTCTATATCTTTCATCCAGTGGATGCTGCCAACGTAGTTTACTATCAGCAGCAGGAGGGTGAGCCCTGCCGGGACCAGGTAATATTTTTTTACTATCCGTAAAGGCGGGAGCAGGCGGTTGGCGCCCAGCAAAAGGGCCCAGAGCACGGCCGTCTGTGGGATCCAGAATTCCAGGTTTTCCGGCATCCAGAAGAAGAAGAAAGCCGTATAGATTATCAGGAACATTCCCAGTGGAATGAACAGGTAGCCGTATTTGCCAAAGATTGTCCGGGCGTTGAGGAGGACGCGGATCAGCAGGAAGAGGAGGGTGGCCAGGAGGGCAGCGGTAAGGAGCAACAGCAACAGCGCTACTCCCTGGGGCAAATTCCTGACCAGGTAGACTTCGTCGTCGAGGTTGTGATAGAAGAACAACTTGTTGATCATGGCTTGCAGCGGAGCTACCCGGAAGGCGAAATGTCCACCGACAATGGCGTGTCCCCATCCTATGAGGGCCCTTATCAGCGTTCCGAAGGCAAGAGGGAACCAATAATTGGATTGCAGGGTATATCCTCTTAGCCAGGCGTAGAAATCCTTAAAATTACTTTGTCCTTCCACACCCCATCCTATGATTACGTACAATCCACCGACCAGCAGGGCGGATATGAGGGCAATGCGAATGGCGGAGGGGAGGAAAGGGGTTTGTTTGCGGGAGGCCCATAATTTCCAGGCGATCACAGGCGTGATCAGCACATTGGCCTGGTGAAAGAGTATCGACAGACTGTACAGGAGGGCCAACGGCAGTATATCTTTCCGCTGCAATGCCGGCTTCATACAGATATAGAGGATGGAAATGAGGAAGAACAAGGGAGGCATGTAGACTTCGATATTGCTGCAATAAAACCAGATACCGAAGGAAAAGGCTACAACGCATGTGGAAAAAAAAGCTTCTTTTTTCTCCATTTGGATGCGGTGTAAAAAGATTCTGTAGACGACTGTTAGCGCAAGACAGCCCCAGATGGCGTCCGATATTTCCACCAGGTGATAATCAGGAATATGGGGAAATATAAAACTGAGAAAACGAAATACGCCATACGTCGTGATATGATAGAGTAAATGATGGGGCGGAAAGAGGTCCCCTCCTTTGATAAACCCAAGAAGATAGGACATGGAATCATGAGGACCGGAAAAGTTTGACGTAAGATTGAAAGCGAAGAAGATAAAGAAGAAAAGAAAAACATAGACGGTATCGGGAACCTTCAGTAAAAAACTTTTCATCCACAATGAGTTTTAGAAAGTTAAGGGTTGTCTGTCAAACCTGCCGCCAAATTAGCATGAATTCGGTATTTCCGGGTCAGGGCGAACAGGTATATTTTATTTTTCAGGGTCATAAAATTGGTATTTCCGGAAAATGATTTGTATCTTGCGGTGCAAAGACTTCCCTCAGACTTCGATCTCCTTTGACTAAACCTCCTCATGTCCATCGCAGTTTTTTTCAGAAGTCATATCCGTGAATTCCTTTCTCCAATTTCCTTTTCCATCGTGCGATCGGTGTAACCTATCCTTTTACGTGTTCAACCTACTGGAACCATTGAACTGATCAACGTTGGTGGAGTGCTATTTATTTTCATGATTTTCATATAGATAAGAATTTTAAACACCCTTTTACCCTACATCTCATGAAACTTTCTGCAAATCCCCTTTTCTGGGTATTATTTGTGGTCTTCGGTCTGCTGGTGCAGCAAACCCGGGCTCAGAGCATCATGGATCCCAATGATTCAGTGTATACCTACAATTCAAACGCGGCCAAGGGTTCGCCGACGAATCCGAATCTCCCTGCCGTCAACACGCTCGGCAAATGGATACGGACAGTGCGGCTGAACTGGAATACCAACATGTGGAAGGCTTATGTGTATACAGGTCCCAACGGGGTAGGGGTGCCTATCCGGCTTAAATTTCCCAAATCTTATACTACGGCCAACGATGGGAAGAAGTATCCCATGATCGTATTCTTTCATGGGGTCGGTGAGGCTGGTCCGGTGACGGACAATGAGTATTCGATGGCCAATGGGGGTCCTGTGTTCACCAATGCCGTGACCAGCGGCGCTTTTGACGGCTTTGTGTTTATCATGCAGAGTACGGGCAGTTGGGGCCCCAATCACAATACTTATATAACGCAGATCATCAACTATATGGTGGCCAACAACAAGCTGGACCCTTATAGAGTGATGGTGAATGGTTTGTCGGCGGGTGGATATAACTCCTGGAATTTTATAGAAACCTATCCGCAATATGCGGCGGCTGCTCTACCCATGTCGGGTGTGTCGCTGGTGGACAACAGCTATATCAATACCTATAAATTTACCCCCATTTGGCTGTTCCAGGGCGGAAGGGATGGCTCTCCCGACCCTGGCACAGCTGCCAATGTAGTTGGCAACATCAATGCTGCGGGGGGTAATATCAAGTATACTTTGTATCCGACGCTTGGTCATGGCACCTGGAACACGGCCTGGGCCGAACCGGATTTCTTCCCCTTCTGTGTAAGAGCCTATGCTTCGAACCCATGGACTCTTTATGGCCGGACGCAGTTCTGTCCCAGTGATACTATCAATGTGAGGATGGGGGTAGCGCCCGGTTATGATGCCTATCAGTGGAGGAAGGATGGGGTGATCATCCCTGGTGCGAGCACTGATTCGATCACTGTGACGCAGCTGGGCACCTATGATTGCCAGGTCCAACGGCTGGGCATCTGGTCAGACTGGAGTCATGCGCCTGTGGTCATATCGACCAAACAGCCAACTGTGACGCCACCTATCACTATCTCCGGTCTTATGAGCAAGGTTATTCCCGCATTGGATAACAATGGCGTGACGCTGAAGGTGCCTTCGGGTTATGCCAGCTATGTATGGCAGAAAGTCGGCAACAATACGACCGTCGGTACGGACAGCGCTCTTTATGTCACTACTCCCGGGGATTATATTGCAAAGGTTACGGAGCAGTACGGTTGCTCCAGCAGCTTCTCCTCTCCTTTTACCGTCGTAAGCGCGAACGGGCCGAATAAGCCTGATGCGGCCTCGGGTCTTGTGGCTTCTACTCTTTCGCAGACTTCTGTGCTTTTGATCTGGAGTCAGAACCCCTCGCCTGTATATAATGAGACGAATTTTGAGGTCTACCGGGCTACCCAGGCCGGCGGTCCCTATAAACTGGTGGATATCACAGGAGCTGATGTGAGCAAGGATACTATTACGGGGCTGAATGGCGGCACCAAATACTATTTTGTTGTAAGGGCCGTGAACAATTCGGGTGCTTCTGCCGCCTCTAATGAAGCTAACGCTACGACTGTAGCGGATATGCAACCGCCGACGGCGCCGGCTAACCTGACGATCGTCGGATCTTCCCGGTCTTCCGTCACGCTGAATTGGAGTGCATCTACGGACAATGTAGGTGTGACTGGCTACTATGTATATGTCAATGGCGGGGCGCAATCTTATTATGTTCCCGGAGGTCAAACTGTGTTCACTGTATATGGGCTTACGAGAAATCAGTCATATGCCTTTAGCGTGAAGGCTACCGATCTTGCGAAGAACCTTTCTCCTGCCAGCAACCAGGTCAGCGGTGTGCCCTTGCTGGCCGGGTTTACCTATAATTATTATGTACTGCCTTCAGATCTGCAGGTGTTGCCCGACTTCGGCTCGATGACGCCGACGCTTGTGGGTGCGACGACGAATATTTCTCTCTCTCCTGCCACACAGAGCCAGAACTATGGGTTCCTCTGGACGGGGTATATCATTGTACCGACTACCGGTACATACAATTTCCGAACGACCTCCTCTGCCGGCAGCAATCTGTATCTGGGTGCGCTGAACAGTGTCGCTTCTCCGTATAGTTTCTCGGGTACCCCAATAGTGAACAATGACGGTACACATGGTTCGACCACGGTGACTTCGGCCAATATTAGCCTCACCGCAGGCGTATATCCCATTGCCGTCGCATATATGCAATTGACGGGCAGCGCGTCGATAGGCATTTCCTGGAAGATACCCGGCTCCAACAGTTATGTCACCATCCCCAATTCGGCTTTGAATGACGCCGCCGTCAACAATGGCAGCGCGCCGGCCGCGCCGTCCAATCTGGTGGCTACCACGCTGTCATACAATTCCATCAAGCTTACGTGGAAGGACAACAGTACCAATGAGACAGGGTTTGAAGTGTGGAGGGCCACGTCTGTGGGCGGTACTTATGTTACAGTGGGAAATACCGCCGCGGGTGTTACTACCTTTACGGACAACTCCTTATCGGGCAGCACCACCTATTATTATCAGGTGAGAGCGATAAATGTCTATGGTCAGTCTGCCTTTACCCGCAGCTATGTGGAGGCTGAGTGGAAGTTCAACAATAACATCAATGACAGCAGTGGTAATAACCATACGCTGTCGACGACCAACAGCCCCGTCTTTGATGCGACCACCAAGGTGGAAGGCGCTGCTTCTATTAAGCTGAATGGTACGAATCAGAATATCACCATTTCCAATACGGGCAGCTTCCTGCAGGAAGCCTATAGTCAGCGTACGATCTCCTGCTGGATAAAAGCCAGCCAGACGACGGGCACCAACCGGATGATCTGGGACATCGGCGGCAGCGACAATGGTCTGGCCCTCCTGCTGAATAACAATACGTTGATAGCAGCTGTAGCCAGCAACAATAGCCGGGCCAGCATATCGACATCGTTCTCCAGCACAAACTGGACGCATGTGGCCGTCGTTTACAATGGAGACAGTCTCCTCCTGTATGTCAACGGTAGTCTTGCTGCCAGCAATACCAGCCTCAGCTTCCACTCGCTGAGCACAACCACTAATGGAGCGAGGATCGGACAGGTCAACGGTACGAATGCCCTGAACGTCAGCAACAGTACGCTCTTTGGCGGATGGATCGACGACTTTACCATCTTGAATATGGCTCTTACTACGGCTGCCGTCAATGCTGTAATGAATTTCACTACCACCGGCGCCGTATCATATACGACTACTTCATCCCTCCCGGCTATTCCGGGAGCGCCCAGCTCGCTTGTGGCTTCCACCAATGGTCCGTCTGCCATTAACCTGACCTGGATCAACGGCAGCGGCAATGCGGATAATATCCAGCTTTACCGCTCATCCGGCAACAACCAGAGCTATGTACTGCTGGCTACTCTGCCCGGAACAGCCACTTCTTACAGTGATAACGGCCTCTTCTCCAATGCTACCTATTTTTACAAGGTGAGCGCGATCAATGCAGGGGGTGCCTCGGGTTATTCCAACGAGACAAGCGCCACCACTGCCGACATTCCGCCTGTGATCACCAAGCAGTCGGATACGTCCCTGCGTTATGGTACGACGACGACGCTGACGGTGAGCGCCACTTCGGTGAACGCGGGCACGCTGACCTTTAACACGATCAATCTGCCGTCCTTTGCCCAGTTCACGGATAACCATGACCGGACGGGTACGCTGGTGCTGACGCCCGCGGCTACCGACCAGGGCAGCTATCCGGGTCTGAAGATCGTGGTAGCGGACGCTTTTGGCGGAATGGACTCGACGGTATTTGCGCTGAATGTCAATAATAACTATGCACCGGTGATCGACAGCATCGGTAACTATACACTGAGTGAGAATGATACGTTGAGCATACCGTTGAGCGCGCACGAGCAGAATCCCGCGAATGCGTTGAGCTTTGCGGTGAGCAATGTACCGAACAACTATACTATCGTGCCGGGTGCGAATGGACAGGCGACCTTGCAACTGCATCCGACCTATGCGGCTTCAGGCACTTACAATGTACTGGTAACCGTGAACGATGCCAATGGTCTGAAGGCCACGCGTACCTTTACGTTGACCGTACTGGATAAGGACCCGACGCGGAAGATCTATGTACGGATGCAAGCCTCTCATACCATCGGCGGTGTGTGGAACAGTGTGACGGGTGTGACGAGCACGAACTTCAACGATGCCAGCGGTGTCAACACCGGTCTGGGTCTGAACCTGCCGCCCAACTGGTGGCCGGCCACGTATTCTGCTGGTCCTACGACGGGAAATAACTCCGGTGTCTACCCGGATGCGGTACTGCAGGACTACTACTTCTTTGCGTACTATGGCGGACCTGATACGGTGAACGCCGTCATTACGGGTATGGATACGACCAAATTGTATAACCTGACCTTCTTTGCAAGCAGCGCATGGACGGGTGCAGCGGACAATGGATCGACGAACTACCGTGTGGGTAATCAGAGCGTGACGTTGAAGGTACAGAACAATACGCAGAATACGGTGACCTTGAGCAGTCTGAAACCTGCTGCCGACGGGACGATCACCTTTACCATGAAGCGTGCGGATGCGGCTACGCCGGTGGGTTATCTCAATGCACTGGTGATCACTCAGCTGTATACTGACAGCACGGCACCGGCGCCGCCACGCCAACTACAGGCGCAGAATGTGTCGGGTGCGGGCGTTCAGCTGAACTGGATCGATGCGGCCTATAACGAGACGGCATACCAGATCTTCCGGAGCGTGGGTACTGGCGGCAGTTATAGCCAGATAGGAACCTTAGGGGCCGGAGCGACGACCTATACGGACTCCACGGTATCGGGCGGTGTGACGTATTACTACAAGGTGCGCGCATCGAACAGCTATGGTGTATCGGCCTTTACGGATTCTGTGTCTATAACGACGGCGGACCGGATACCGAAGATCAATCCGATAGCGGATGTGACGACCAGTGCGGGACAGACCGTGACGGTGAATGTGACGTCGGTGGATGATGCGACGGATCATGTGACGCTGACAGCGAGTGGTCTGCCCTCGTTTGCCACCTTTGTGGACAATGGCAACGGGACAGGTACTGTGACGATACAGCCGGGTGCGGGCACCAATGGCACCTATAGTGGTATCACGATCACGGGAACGGACCTGAGTGATTCCAGCAGCTCTACCAGCTTCAATATATATATAGTTGAGCCGAACATCAGCTCTACGTATGTGAACTTTACCGACACGACGCTGGCGCCGCGTCCGTGGAACAACATGAGTGGTATACCGTTTGCCGGCACTGTATTGAGCAACCTGCGGGATGACAGCAATACGCCGACGGGCGTGTCTGTGACCTTGCAGGACGGCTTCCAGGGCAATACGCAGGTGGGTACCAATCCGAACAATGGAACGAATGTATATCCTGCGAGTGTGTTGAAATCGGGCTTCTTTACCAACGGTACCGGCATCAGCCGGCTGTTGATACAGGGTCTGAGCGCCACCAAGCGGTACAATTTTGTCCTGTTCAATAGCTATAGCGCGGGATCGAAGTGTCTGACGAACTTTATACTGAATGGTCAGACTTTGTCACTGGATGGTGCGTACAACTCGAACAAGACCGTTCAATTCAATGGCATAGCCCCGGATATCACCGGATCAGTGACCATCACCGTAGTAAAGGCTACAGGACAGGATTATGCGATGATCAATTCCCTGGTGATCCAGGCGTACGATCCGACTGTAGTGCCCCTGATGTCGCCATCAGACCTGCGGGTGATCGATCAGACGAAGACTTCGATCAGTCTGCAATGGCAGGATAGGAGCAGTACGGAGACGGGTTATGAGATCTGGCGTGCAGTGGATGGCAGCGGCAACTACAGTCTGCTGACGACTGTGGCGGCTGGTACGACCACCTATACAGATAACAGCCTGACATCCGACAGGACTTACTATTATACAGTTCGCGCTAAACAGAGCACTACTTATTCCGCGTACTCCAACACGGTGAAGGGTTATACCTACTCATCGCAGCTGTGGGTCAGCTTTAGCGACGGCACGTTGACACCGAAACCGGGTGCACCGTGGAATGTCCTGAACACGCCGCCACAGCTGAATATGGTATGGAACAATTTTGCCAACGATGCAGGGCTTACGACAAATGTGGGTATGGTACAGACGGCAAGATGGGAAGGAGAGTATGGCGGAGGTGTAAACACGGGTAACAATTCCGGCATCTATCCTGACAATGTCATCATACAGAGCTATGGTATGTTTGCGGGTGAGACATCGAATGTGACGCTGACGGGTCTGGATCTTTCGAAGACCTATGACTTTACATTCTTTGCGAGTGCGACGGGTGTCTTTGATGCGACGGCCTACTATACGGTGAATGGCAGTCAGCCAGTGTATCTGAATGCGAACCTGAATACGAAGGGGACCATCACGTTGTATGGTGTGAAGCCGAATGCGGATGGTACAGCGCTTGTGACGATCACGGCCTATGGTCAGGCGCAGTTTGCGCTTATTGGAGCGATGATCGTGAAGGGTTATACGCCATCTGTGAATGGAGCGCCGACACCGCCGGTGACGAGTGGAGCGACGCAGTTGGCACGTGCGGTTACGACGGCTCAGATGGGGACGACGAACACTAGCAATACGGACGATCTGAAGGATCTGGGTGCTTATCCCAATCCGTTCGGCGACTACTTTATGCTGTCGCTGCCGGCAAATGACAATGACAATGTGTTGATAACCATAATGGATGTCAGTGGCCGGCCCGTGCATCAACAGCGTCTGACCGGGTTGTACAGTGGAGTGAACCAGGTGCGTGTACAGCCTGCGCAGGCTCTGACACCGGGTGTCTACTTTGTACGGGTGATCTATGTGAACAGGAATGAGCAAAAGACGTTAAGGGTAATCAAAAATTAGCCTTACAAAATAGCTGAAAATCGAGCTGCCCTGCATTGCAGGGCAGCTTTTTATATATACAAGGTATTTTTATGTATTGTCTGGCCCGAACACTTCGGAAATATTCCTATCTTGCGTAATATATACTCCTAACTTCGATCTCCTTTGACTGACCTATTTCCCCCCTTACTACTATTCATTTTTTATTAGAAGTCACTATCCGTGAATTCCTTCTTCCAATTTCCTTCTTACCGCCACTGAACAATTTGACACTATCCTTTTAGGAAATCCACCCCCATTCCCCGACTGTAGTATCGACCAGCGTTGGCGAAGCGTGTGTATTCGCCTGATTTTCAATTTGATGGAATAAAAAAAATTGTAAACGTTCTTTTACCCTAGAACAATCATGAAAATTTTTACAAACGTTCTTTTTACGGGCTTATTTATTTTTTGCGGTCTGTTGGTACAGCAAACGCAGGCGCAAAGCATTTTGAACCCTACCGATTCGGTGTACACCTACAACGCCAATGCGGCTGTGGGTTCGCCCAATAACCCCAATCTCCCTGCCCTTAATACCATTGGCAAGTGGATCCGGACGGTACGGTTGAACTGGAATACGAACATGTGGAAGGCCTATGTGTATAATGGACCCAACGGGGTGGGAGTGCCTTTCCGGCTGAAGTTCCCCAGGTCTTACGACCCCATGGCAAATGATGGGAAGAAGTATCCCATGATTGTATTCTTCCATGGGGTCGGGGAGGCCGGTCCGGTGACGGACAATGAGTATTCGATGGCCAATGGCGGCCCTGTATTTGATGCTCAGATAAACAACGGCAATTTTGACGGCTTTGTGTTCATCATGCAGAGTACGGGTAGCTGGGGGCCCAACCACAATACCTATATAACACAGATCTCCAACTACATGGTGGCCAACAACAAGCTGGATCCTTTCCGGATAATTGTCAATGGCTTGTCGTCGGGGGGATATAACTCCTGGAATTTTACGGAAACCTATCCGCAGTATATTGCGGCTGCTTTGCCCATGTCGGGTGTGTCGCTGGTGGACAAGAACTATATCAATACATTTAAGTACACGCCCATCTGGCTGTTTCAGGGTGGCAGGGACGGATCGCCCGACCCGGGCACGGCTGCCAATGTGGTCAGTGCGGTCAACAGTGCCGGGGGTAATATCAAGGAAACCCTGTACCCGGATCTTGGTCATGGCACCTGGTGGACTGCCTGGAGTGAGCCGGATTTTTTCAAGTTCTGTTTGCGGGCGTATAGCTCGAATCCCTGGACCTTATTTGGGCGGACGCAGTTCTGTCCGGGCGACCCTGTGAATGTGACGATGGGGGTGCCTCCCGGCTTTGACGGTTATCAGTGGAGAAAGGATGGGGTGATCATCCCCGGCGCAACGACCAATTCCATCAATGCGACGCAATATGGTACCTATGACTGCCGGGTCCAACGGCTGGGTATCTGGTCAGACTGGAGCCGTATACCTGTGGTACTTTCTATAAAGCAACCCACAATCACCCCGCCCATTTCTGTTTCGGGGGTGATGAGCGATGCCATCCCTGCGGCGGATGGGAACAATTATGTAAATCTGCAGGTACCGGACAGTGGTTATACCAGTTATACATGGAAAAAAGTGGGCAGCGACAGTGTCATCGGTACTACCCGTATCCTGAAGGCTACGCAGCCTGGTCAATACATTGTATCAGTGACCCAGCAATTCGGCTGTTCGAGCATATACTCGCCTCCTTTTACTGTGATCAATGCAAGCGGCCCCAATCCTCCCAGTCCGGCCAGCAACCTGGTAGCTCACGCCTTATCTTTTACACAGGTGGACCTGAACTGGGCACGGAACCCCAATCCCACCTATAAGGAAGTCGCTTTTGAGATCTACCGGGGTACTACTGCCGGCGGGCCTTATATGTATGTCGGTCAGGCCCGGGCTGACAGCGTACACTATACCGACCAGGGGCTGAAACCCAATGTAAAATATTACTATGTGGTGCGGGCTATCGACAGTACGGCTGCGGCGCCTCTTTCCAATGAGTCTTCCGCCACTACGCAGTCCGACCAGACGCCTCCCGCCGCCCCCCTCAATCTGGCGGTGACGAATACAACCCCCACGTCTGTGTCCCTCTCCTGGAATAAGGCGACGGACAATGTGGGTGTGACGGGTTATTATGTGTATGTCAATGGTGCGAAGAGCTTTTTTACCACGGATACTTTTTATACCGTAAATGCGCTCCCTTCCAGTCAGCAATTTGCATTCTCTGTCGTGGCGATGGATGGCAGCGGCAATGCCTCTCCCCAGAGCAACCAGGTGACGGCCGCCACCATCAACACCGGATTGGACTATAAATATTATACGACAGCCACTGCCTGGAGTGTCCTGCCGAACTTCCCTGCTTTAACCCCTGTATCCACGGGGAAAATGCCGAATGTCAGCATCGCGGGGGCGACACAGTCCACCAACTATGGTTATACCTGGTCGGGTTATATCCGGATACCTGTAGCCGGGACTTATACATTTGCCACTACGTCCGACGACGGCAGCGCCTTGTGGTTCAATGCTACCGGGCCTACCGGCACTCCGTTGGTGAACAATGACGGACTGCATGGTTCCCAGACGGCGTCGGGCAGCATCACCCTGCAGCCGGGCAATTATCCCATCTTTATTGAGTACTTCCAGGCAGGGGGCGGCGCCAACATGTCCGTATCCTGGGCTTGTGCGAACCTTTTTGGGGATAATACACTACGGGCCATCGACAACAGTTATTTTGTCGTACCCTATACGCCAGCCGACACGGCGCCTGCCATTCCGACCAATGTTACGGCCATGGCGACCTCTTACAATAAAGTGAAAGTTCAATGGACCGATAGAAGCAGTAATGAAACCGGCTTTGAGATCTATCGCAGCACCACTTTCAACGGGCCTTACAGCATCGTAGCGACCGTACCTGCGAACACGACGAGCTATTCCGACTCGACGGTGCAGGCTTCCACGAAGTATTTCTACCGGGTACAGGCCATCAATAATTACGGGTCTTCCGGGTTTGACCCACAGTCCGTCGGCGGTATTCAGTATACGTACTATCAATTTTCCGGCAGTTGGAGCAATATGGCACAGTTGAATAGTCTGACACCTGTGGCTACGGGTATACAGTCGAACTTTTCTCTTTCTCCGGCCACGAGGACTACCAACTATGCTTTCAAGTTCCAGGGTATGATCAAGATCCCGGCTACGGGCTCCTATACCTTCTATACCACTTCGGATGACGGCAGCAACCTGTATATCGGCGGTTATGACAGCGCGCATCTGGTGGTGATGAATGATGCACTTCAAGGGCCTACACAAAAGAGTGGGACCATTACGTTGAACCAGGGCAGCTATCCTTTCTATGTCACGTACTTCCAGGCCGGCGGCGGTGCGTCTCTGGCTGTGTCCTATAAAGGGCCCGGTTTCAACCAGGCGGCGATCCCGGATTCCGTATTTGCCAACAATCAGGCGGTGACGACCACTTTCCCGCTGCCTGCCGTACCGGTGGCGCCGTATGGAGTAACGACTAATGTTCTTTCGGCCACGGCGATAGGGCTTAGCTGGCAGGATACATCTGCTACTGTGACAGGCTTCCAGCTTTACCGCAGTGTGGCGGATTCCACTCATTTCATTCAGCTGAAAAGCTTCCCGGCGAATGTATTTTCTTATACGGATAGCGGTCTTTTCTCCAACCAGACCTATTATTATAAACTGCTGGCAACCGGCGTAGGCGGTAATTCCCCGTATTCTTCTGTAGTGAATGCAACCACGAAGAATACGCCGCCCGTGATCACCAAGCTGTCCGATACGTCTATGCGTTATGGGA
>JAFKGQ010000002.1 GCA_017307755.1 Chitinophagaceae bacterium
ACTACAACCGATGTTGCTTGTAATGGAGCATCTACTGGCACTGCTACTGTGACCGCCTCCGGTGGAACACCTCCTTATTCTTATTCCTGGAATACTACACCCGTACAAAACACCGCTACAGCCTCAGGTCTGGCTGCCGGCTCCTATACGGTTACCGTCACCGATGCAAAAGGATGTGCAGCCACGGCTACAATAACAATCACTCAACCTACTTCTCTCTCAGCCACCACTGCCATCACCAATGTATCCTGTAACGGGGGATCCAATGGCTCCGTCGTTATCACTCCCTCTGGGGGGACTGGCCCTTATACCATTACTCCGGCTCAAACTGGGTTAGCCGCCGGCGACTACACCTTTACCGTCAAAGACGCCAATGGGTGCTCCATCAATGTGACCGTCACCATCACCGAACCGTCGCCCATTACCACTACCTCAACTACAACAAACGTTGCTTGTAATGGGGCATCTACTGGCAGTGCCACTGTAACCACCTCCGGTGGAACACCTCCTTATTCTTATTCCTGGAATACTACCCCGACACAAACAACCGCTACAGCCACAGGTCTGGTTGCCGGCTCCTATACGGTTACCGTCACCGATGCAAATGGATGTACAGCCACAGCTACAATAACAATCACTCAACCTACTTCTCTCTCAGCCACCACTGCCATCACCAATGTATCCTGTAATGGGGGATCCAACGGGGCCGTTGTCATTACTCCCTCCGGGGGAACTGGCCCTTACACCATTACCCCAACCCAAACTGGATTAGCCGCCGGCAACTATACCTTTGCCGTCAAAGATGCCAATGGATGCTCCATTAACGTACCTGTCACCATCACCCAGCCAACTCCTGTTACTGCGACCACTGCCATTACCAATGTATCCTGTAATGGAGGGAGCAACGGATCAGTCGTTATTACCCCCGCCGGAGGAACCGGCCCTTATACCATTACTCCGGCTCAAACTGGGTTAACCGCCGGCAGCTATACCTTTACTATCACCGACGCTAATGGGTGCTCTATCTCTGTTCCCGTCACCATTAACGAACCGTCTCTCATTACCGCTACCACTGCCATCACCAATGTATCCTGCAACGGTGGATCCAACGGGGCCGTCGTCATCACTCCCTTCGGGGGAACTGGCCCTTATACCATTACTCCGACCCAGACTGGGTTAGCCGCCGGCAACTATACCTTTACCGTCAAAGATGCCAATGGATGCTCCATTAACGTACCTGTCACCATCACCCAGCCAACTCCTGTTACTGCGACCACTGCCATCACAAATGTATCCTGTAACGGTGGGTCCAACGGATCAGTCGTTGTTACCCCTTCCGGGGGAATTGGCCCTTATATCATTACTCCAGCCCAGACTGGATTAGCCGCCGGCAACTACACCTTTACCATCACCGATGCAAATGGGTGCTCCATCTCTGTCTCCGTCATCATTACACAGCCAACGCCTATTACTGCTACCACTGCTGTTACCAATGTATCCTGTAATGGGGGGTCGAACGGATCAGTCGTCATTACTCCCTCCGGTGGAACTAGCCCTTACACCATTACTCCGGCTCAGACTGGATTAGCCGCTGGCAACTATACCTTTACCGTCAAAGATGCCAACGGGTGCGCCATCAACGTTCCAGTCACCATTACACAGCCAACTCCCATTACCACTACCTCAACTACAACCAACGTTGCTTGTAATGGGGCATCTACCGGCACTGCTACTGTGACCGCCTCCGGGGGAACGCCTCCTTATTCTTACTCCTGGAATACTACTCCGACACAAACAACCGCCACAGCCTCAGGTCTAGCTGCTGGCTCCTATACGGTTACAGTCACCGATGCAAAAGGATGTGCAGCCACGGCTACAATAACAATCACTCAACCTACTTCTCTCTCAGCCACCACTGCCATCACCAATGTATC
>JAFKGQ010000016.1 GCA_017307755.1 Chitinophagaceae bacterium
GCCACCGTAAAATACACAATGGTCAACAGATAGACTGAATGATGTTGATGGAGAGCCGTATACGCCGAGAGGTGTACGTACGGTTCGGTGGCGAGCACAGGGAAACCTATTGTAGCAATACAACAAGGCGCTTGGTGCTTAGCCCAACGCATCAGCCAGGCCAATACCATGGTGCGCGGCTATTTCGACACGGCGACGCAACTCATGTATGCCGTGGGGGCTATCCTGGCACTGATCGGTGCTGTGAGGGTCTATCAACTCTGGGGCTCTCATCACGGGGAGGCAGGACGGGCTGCTGCTGGCTGGTTTGGCTCCTGTATTTTCCTGGTGGTAGTGTCGACAGTGATCCGCTCATTTTTTGGGTTGTAAAAATCACCTGTGATGCAGACTACCTACACGATCAACCGGGCCGTGGACAGGCCTATCGAATTCAAAGGACTGAAAGCACAATATATCCTTTATGCTGGGGGCGTATTGGTGGGAGACATCCTTCTCTTTGCCATCCTTTACATCTGCCGGGTAAACTCATGGGCTTGCGTACTAATAAGTTTCGGATTGGGCGGGGGCAGCATAACCTTCCTGTATAAAATATGCAAAAAATACGGACAATATGGACTTGCGAAAAAAAATGCAGCAAAAAGACTACCGGAGTCCCTCCGGAGCAATAGCCGCAAAACCTTTATACAATTAAATACATCATCATGGAAAAGACATTGGAACTGACATTTCCCATCCTGGAGGTCACTGACGACATCATCGTATCCAAAACGGGAGATTGTACAGTAGCGTACGAGCTGACAAAACCGGAGATCTTTACTTTGTCATCGGAGGACCTGGACGTGATACACCAGGCCTGGGTGAGGGCTATCGGACTGCTGACGGCGCCATCAATCTGCCATCTGCAGGACTGGTTCTTTGAATCAACCTACCAGACAGACCTTGAAAATATAGCAGACAGTGAACTGGGCAGGGCCAGTGAACGCCACTTTCATGAACGGCCCTATTTGGAGCACAAGGCATACCTGTTCCTTACCCGGATGCCGGCGGGACGGAAACCCGCAGGACCGGGATTGTCTTCTCTTCTACAACGCAACCTGGTACCTGAGGAATGTCTGGACCCTGCCATTGTGCAGGAGTTCCTGGACCAGGCGGGTAGATTTGAGCGGATACTGACGGGCAGCGGTCTGATCAGGTGCCGGCGACTATCCACTGTAGAACTGACAGGTGATGAACGTCATACGGGGGTGATCGAACAGTATTGTATTCTATCTGCGCCGGAGGACAACAATCGGCCCCTGCTGGTGCGGGATATCGTTTTCAGGGATGGCCTGCAGATCGGAGAATTCAAGGGCGTCCTATATACCTTGGCAGACGCCGCGCACCTACCTTCCAGGTGCGGCATAGGCATGCGGTATACCCCCTACTCTACCGAGCGGACCAGTCTTTCTATCGGCTTTGCTACCGCGTTGGGGCCTTTATTGCCGTATAATCATGTGTACAACCAGTATGTGTTTGTCGAGGATATAAAGGTTATTACCGGAAAAATGGAGCTTCGGCGCAGACGGCTGCAATCCTTGTCTGCCCATTCCCGGGAAAATGCGCTCACCCGCCAGGCCGTGGATGACCATCTCAATGAAGCTATCAGCGGGCAAAAGCAAATGGTAAAGGCGCATTTCAACGTATTTGCCTGGACAGACGAACCGGAAAAGATAAAAGAGATCAGAAAAGATACATCGGCAGCCATCGCACAGATGGGCGCCCATCCGCACCCTGAGACCGTCAGCGCTCCACAGATCTGGTGGGCAGGTATCCCCGGCAACGCCTCGGACCTGCCCATCAACGAGCGCTTCAGCACCTTCGCTGAACAAGCCGTCTGCCTGCTACTGCCCGAGACAAATTACCGGAGCTCTATAAGCCCTTTCGGGATCCGCCTGGGCGACCGGATCACCGGCAACCCCGTCCATGTGGACATCAGCGATGAACCCATGCGGACCGGATGGATTACGAACCGAAACAAATTTGTGCTCGGGGGCTCCGGCAGTGGCAAATCCTTTTTCACGAATCATCTGCTCCGGAGCTATTACGAACAGGGCGCTCATATCGTAGTAGTGGACATCGGCAATAGCTACCAAGGGCTGTGTAACCTGTTAGAAGGGCAGTACTTTGCCTACACCGAAACAGACGCCATTCGCTTCAATCCCTTCTGGCTGCCGGACGGAGGGGCTTTTGACGTCGAAAAGCGGGAGAGCATCAAGACGCTGCTGCTGGCCTTATGGAAAAAAGAGGATGAAGCATTCCTGCGCAGCGAATACGTGGCGCTTTCGAATGCGCTGCAACAGTACTATGAAAAGCTGGGCCTGCGTAAGGATATCTTTCCCTGTTTTGACAGCTTTTACGAATTCCTCGCGGACGAGTTTGCTGAAAAGCTGGACGGCGAACGAGTAAAATCGAGGGATTTTGACCTGGATAATTTTCTCTATGTGCTGCGGCCCTTTTATAAGGGCGGGGAATATGATTACCTGCTGAACGCCACGGAAGAGCTGGACCTGCTGCAGCAACGTTTTATCGTCTTTGAGCTGGACCTGCTGAAAGACCACCCCATCCTTTTCCCTGTCGTCACCATCGTCATCATGGAAGTATTTATTGGGAAGATGCGTAAGCTGCCCGGTGTACGAAAAGTGATCCTTATCGAAGAGTGCTGGAAAGCTATTACACGGCAGGGTATGAGCGAATACCTCCGATATCTCTTCAAGACGGTGCGAAAGTTCTATGGAGAAGCGATCGTGGTCACCCAGGAACTGGAAGACATCATTTCCAGCCCCGTGGTCAAACAGGCCATTCTGAACAATGCCGACTGCCGGATCCTGCTGGATCAAAGCAAGTTCCAGAATAAGTTCGACGCCATCCAAGACCTGCTGGGACTCTCCGAAAAGGATAAGTCACTTGTACTCTCGTTGAACAAGAGTATGGAAACAGGCCGGAAATACAAAGAGGTCTTTATCGGGCTGGGTAGCGGACACTCCAAAGTATACAGGACAGAGGTGTCCATAGAAGAATACTTGTGTTACACAACGGAAGCATCCGAAAAACTCCTGGTGCAACAATACGCGGAGCAATATGGAGGTATGCGCAAAGGGATTGCTAAGCTGGCCGCGGAGTGGAGGGAAAAACATTGATTGGTAACAATTAAAAAGAATATTATGCCAACTACAAAAAAATGGATGACCATTCCCTTAACGATTGTAGTGCTCGGGGGAATTGTAGCCGGGATGATCAATTGGCTGCACACACAGGGGCCGGGGAAAAGACCGCCTTTTCTACCTGGTGTCTACATCTGTGTTGCGGAAAATGAGTTCTGCCGGATAGACGACACGCTGGTGATCCGGCGCACCAGGACGGAAGAAGATCACTACACGGTGATGCGCACCACTTCCTTTATCAGGATCAGGTCAGGAAAGAAGGCGCCGCCGGAATACGAACAGGCTCATTGGGATGGACAATATCATGCGAATAAAAGCCGGCTTATTTCTGCCAACGAAGCCGATACAGTGTGGTATTATCCCGATGATAACAAGGTGAGCAAGGCGAGTTTTTATTATGAAAAGATCGAATAATGAAAAAATTGCTATTGATAGGGACAATAGGCTGTGCGCTGACACTGGTCAGCCCCGGGAGAGCGCAGGCACAATTCGACATCATCACCGGGATCATCAAACGGGTGATCATGGCCATTGACCTGAAGGTGCAGCGGGCGCAGACACAGACGATCCTGCTCCAGGATGCTCAAAAACAGCTGGAAAACTGGATGCAAAAGACCCGGCTGGCGGACATCTCCGACTGGGTGCAGCAGCAAAAGGACCTATACGGGGAATATTACCAGGAACTGTGGCAGGTGAAACATGTGTTGCAATATTATCCAGCGGTAAAGGAGATCATCAGTAAGCAAGCCCGCATGATCTCGGGATATCGGCAGGCGTACGGAGCGGTGATGAGGGATGGGCATTTTAACTCCGATGAGCTTACGGAGATCAGGATGGTGTACGAGGGTATCCTGCGACAGTGTTCTTCGGCGGTGGACCAGCTGCAGGTGGTGATCAACGCATTTGTCACGCAGATGGATGATGGTGACAGACTGGCGATCATCAACAATGTGTCGGCCGAGGTTGACAGAAATTACCGGCGGCTGCGGGCATTTACCCAGGAGAATATCGTGCTGAGCCTGCAGCGGGCAAAAAGCGAACAGGATATCAACATGATAAAAGTACTGTATGGGATACGCTAAAAAAATTGGGCTGTGGGTAGTGCTGGCGCTGTTACACGCTGGATGCCGGGGACAGGGAACTGCCAAAACGATGCTGGCGCAGCTGACGGCACTCAAAGGGTATGCCGTCACCATAGAGAAAGGTTACCGGATCGCGGAAGACGGACTGCACCTGGTACAGGATATAAAATCGGGTGAATTTGGTCTGCATAAAGTGTTCTTCAGGTCTTTGAAGACAGTGGGCGAGGGAGTACTGCAAAGTCCGGCACTGGAAGAAGCTTCCCGGCTAATAGAAGCTATCGACAGGGCATTTGCGCAAGCGATACCTGCTTGTGTGTCTTCCGGCGGGATAAGCACCAATGAACTCCAATATATCCAGGAACTACAGCAAAACCTATCGGGTCGATGCCGGGATGACCGGCAAGCATTGCAGGTATTGACAACGGACGAGGCGTTATCCATGACAGATGGGGAAAGGATCAGCAGGATCAATGACATAAGGACGGCTTTGCGGATAAGGTACAGCGAGGTAAAGAATTTTTTGGCAGGAACTGCATGGCTCATTGTACAGCGGAAAAAAGAAGGCGCTTATATCGGAACATTAAAAAAATGGCATGACATACAATAAGATAAAACGGACAGGCATTGTGTTGCTCCTCTGTCTGGTGACAAGCGTGACCAGGGCGCAATCAGTCGCGCAGCTGATCGAACAGCTGTCGCTGGATATCCAAAAGCTATCGGAGCTGAAGACCATCCTGAAGGATATGCAGGAAGGCTACCAGGAGCTTAACAAGGGCTACATCAATATCCGAGACATCGTGAAAGGCAATTTCAATCTGCATAAGACTTTCCTCGATGGCCTCCTGGCAGTTGCGCCGCCGGTGAGGCAATATTACAAGGTGGGGGCCATCATCGATAAAGAGAAAAGCATCATACTGGAATGCCGGAGTGCCAATCAACGCTGGGTGACGAGCGGTCTTTTTACGTCTGCGGAATTGGAGTATATCCAAGGGTTCTATAAAGCATTGTCGGATCGTGGTGGCCAATGTCTTGACCGGCTGATCACGGTGGTCAAGGCAGGTGAGCTCAGGATGTCCGATGCGGAACGGATGCAGGCGATCGATCGGGTCCACTCGGAGGCAACGGGGTTACTGGAAGGGTTACGACACATCAATGACGAACTATCGATACAAGCTTTACAACGGGCAAGGGAACAACATAATATTCAATTTTTAAAAAGTATTTATGATAATCCTTGATATAGGGAATGATATCGGCAGCCTGCAAGGGGTTCTCCGGCAGGCCTACAGCGCCATGATGGTCCATTGCGGGGAGTTGATCGGTATCGGACAGGCAATTGCCGGATTTGCCGCTCTCTGGTATATTGGGTCGAGGGTCTGGCAGCATATCGCGCGGGCGGAGCCGGTGCAGGTCTATCCCCTGCTGCGTCCTTTCGCCATTGGCATCGTCATTGCGCTCTTTCCACATGTCATCGGCCTCATCAACGGGGTGATGGAACCGACGGTGGACGGCACGGCGGCTCTGGCGGAGGATTCAAATAAAGCGGTGACGGTGCTACTACAGCAGAAGCAGGAGATCCTGCAGCGTTCCAACGACTGGCAAATGTATGTGGGTCCTAATGGCAGCGGCAACCTGGACAAATGGGAGGAATTATCCGGAGAGGCGGACTCGGGTGTCTTCTCGGGTATATCCAACAGGGTAAAGTTCGAAATGGCAAAAGCGTCCTACAGTATGAGGAATTCGGTAAAGGTCTGGCTGTCGGAAATATTGCAGGTGCTCTTTGAGTCCGCGGTGCTCTGTATCAATACCGTGCGGACCTTCTATCTTATTATCCTGGCGATATTCGGACCGCTGGCGTTCGGTCTATGTGTTTTTGACGGCTTTGGACATATCATCCGGGACTGGCTGGCAAGGTATATCAATGTATTCCTTTGGCTGCCGGTGGCTAACCTGTTCGGTTCGTTGATCTCCCAGATCCAGCAGGAAATGATCAAACTGGACATTGCCCAGCTGAATACGTCCGGGCAGACCAGCTTCGGACCTACCGACACAGCCTATCTCGTTTTCCTCATCCTGGCCATTGCGGGGTATTTCACCGTTCCTGCTGTTACCAATTATATCATCTCCGGGGGTGGCATCGGTCTGCGGCGGGCCGGGCGGCTGATCGGCATACAAAACTAAACCATGTTCAAAAAAACAAGAAACATCGAAACCGCCTTTCAGCATATACGACTTTTCAGCATCGTGCTGATAGCGGGGTGCCTGGGAGCCACAACAATGGTGGTTATAAAGAGCCTTCAATTTGCGGAACGGGCCAGTGGAACTGTCTATATTCTTTCCGCCGGCAAGGCATTGGAAGCATTCGCCAGCGACCGGAAGGACAATATCCCTGTGGAGGCCAGGGACCATATCCGAACCTTTCATCAGCTGTTCTTTACTCTGGCACCGGATGAGAAAGTGATCAGCGCCAATATCACCCGGGCGTTGTACCTGGCGGACGGATCAGCCAGAAAACTGTATGACAATCTGAAAGAGAACGGCTACTATGCGGGTATCATTTCGGGTAATGTCAGCCAGGGGGTAGTCGTCGACAGCGTGTCGCTTGATGCGCACACCTATCCTTTTTATTTCCGCTGCTGGGCTACCCAGCAGATTGTCCGGCCTACCAGCGTGGCGACCCGCAGCCTGGTGACGGAAGGCTGGTTGCGCAACTGTAGCCGGAGCGATAACAACCCACATGGATTCCTGATCGAACGGTGGAGCACACTGGAAAACAAAGATCTCAAAGTAGAGGACCGTTAAAACTTATTCATTTAAAAAAATTGAGCAATGACAACGACAGTACAAACAAAGGTTCAACAAACGCGTAAATTTTTGCTGATCCTGCCTTTATTCGTAATCCCCGGGTTATTTATCGCCTTTTATGCCATGGGCGGTGGAAAGGGTGGCCGGCAACAACAGTCTGATAAAGGCCCCGGCATGGGCTTCAACATGGAGCTGCCGCCACCGATCTTTGATAAAAAAGAAGATAAGATGGATAAAATGGCTTTTTACAAGAAGGCCGAGGAGGATTCCATCCGAAGGAAGCAGTTGATACAACAGGACCCGTATCACCGGCATGAGCATAAGTCTGTGTCCCTGATACCGGCGAAACCGGCAGGTGACACGCAAACCGACGTCTTGCTGCAACGATTAGATGTGCTTAAACGACGGCTGGATGAGCCCGGTGCGGAGAAGGTCATGAGTCATAAGAAGATTGTTATGCAGGGAGTTTTGCATGAAGAGACAGCCGCACCTCCATCCGGGCAATCGCGGGATACTTTGCATGCGGATCCGGAACTCGACCGGCTGAATGAAATGCTTGAGAAGATCATGCATCTGCAAAAGGGAGAGCAACAAGAGCCTGAGGACCGAATGGTCAAGCAGGATATGGAAACAAGTGTGAGAAGACAGGAGAAAAGCAGTCAGGTGATCGCTGTGGCTATTCCGGCAATGGTGGAACGGGACCAGGAATTGGTGAACGGGGCAACCATTGCCTTGCGGCTGACTTCGGGGATATGTTACAATGGTGTGATCATCCGGCAGGGACAGCTGGTGTATGGCACGGCGAACTTTAGTAATGACAGGATGCAGGTAGTCATCCGCTCCATCCGATGCGGTCAATCAATCATTACCACTGAATGGCAGGTGTACGACATGGATGGATTGCCGGGCATCCATATTCCCGATGGACCGGGCAGGCAGGTGGCCCGGCAATCGGCTGACCAAAGTATCGGTGGACTCAACCTGTCCGCCTATGACCCTTCCATCGGCGCCCAGGTGGCGAATGCCGGCATACAAACCGCCAGGAATTTCTTTAGCCGGAAAGTTCGAACTGTAAGGGTTACAGTGCCGGCTGGATACCAGGTGTTGTTAAAAGACATAAAAGCGGCCGGGTCGACGCTTCAACTGCTGCGTGATACAGCGGATGGACGGGCAGATGCGCCATCTGAAGGAGCAGATAGGGTGATTACGCCGCCTGCTGTGGACTCTCTTCAGCCGTATTTGCATAGGTCCGTCAGCGAGGGAGGGATCAGCCTCATGATCAGAGGAGTTTATCAGCGTGCAGGAGTGCTGTGGTTCTATCTGATATTAAAGAATAAAAGTTCTTTTGCATTTTCCCCTCAATCCATCCAATACATTTTGCGACAGGAAAAACATATAAAACGAATGGCTGCACAGGAACTGTTATTGCAGCCGCTGTATGACAGTCTTCCTTCAATTGTCGCAAGCGGAGAAGAGCAACCGGTACTTATTGGAGTCAAGCCCTTTATACCAACAAAAGGCAGGAAGGTAGTGATCCGAATGAGCGAGAAAGACAGTAGCAGGATATTGGAATTAGAAATTAAAAGACGGACTATAAGAAATGTATATGAGTAAAAGCGAAAAAGTATTGAGAAAATGTATATGGACCCATGTAAGTCCTGAGGAATACGCTCAGCTGCAGAAAAGACTGGCTGAATCTTCTGACCCATCCATGGCCTCATATGCAAGGAAATTATTATTAGGAAGACCTGTAACCATATTTTACCGGGACCGCGCTTTTGATGACTTCACCGAAGCCCGTATCCAATTTCGAAAGGATGTGGAACTTATCCTGGAGAAAGGTGGGCTCTCCGAGACGGAAAAGGATTGGCTACACAGGCAAATGACGATAATGCATGAACTCCATGTTAAAATAGACTTATATGTACGCAACAGTAAACAAACCGATTAATATCAGGGATACCCTGCGATACAATGAGCAAAAAGTGGAGCTCGGTAAAGCTGGGTTTCTCTGGGCCGAAAATTTTGTAAAAGAGGCGTCCGACCTAAACCTCCGTGACAAGATAGAGCGGTTTTCAGAGCGGATATCTTTGAATCAAAGAAATGTGCCTAAGGCGGTGCATTTATTCGTGTCTTTCTCCCCAAAAGATGACCTGTCCAATGAAAAAATGATAAGGCTGACCCAGCGTTACATGGAAGGCACCGGCTTTGGGGAGCAGCCCTATCTCGTATACAGGCACTATGATACGGCGCATCATCATCTGCATATCGCGACGACAAATGTCCGGGCAGATGGCTCATTGATGCGAATAGGACTAAAGCAAATATTTTACTCTCATGAGCTGACGCGGCAGTTGGAAAATGAATTTTCCCTCCTCCCCCGCCATAGAGCTACGCCCGAAGAACAACGGCAATTTCAGGTAACGCATGCTCGTACAGTGGTGTATGGAGAAGCTCCCCTTAAACGAGCCATTAGTGATGTATTGAACACGGTGATCGACCATTACAAATACACGTCACTGGATGAACTGAACGCTGTATTAAGACAATACAATGTATATGCCGACAAAGGAAAGGAAGGATCAAGGCTTTGTCAAAACAAGGGTCTGGTATATTATGCGTTGGACGAACAAGGGCGCCAGGTGTCCATGTATCTCAATGCCAGCTCTTTTAGTCTTAAGCCTACCCTCCCCTACCTGGAAAACAAATTTTCTCTGAACGAGTCCCTGCGTGAAAAACAGCGCAGGCGTATTACAACAGCTATTGAATGGACCTTTTCGACAAAGGCTTCCAACTGGGCAGGATTTGAACAGTCCATGCAACGGGAGGGTATAAATGTCGTCGTGCAGGAAGCCGGAGATAAAGGACCGGCCGGTATTTATTTTATCGATCACCATGGAAAGTCTGCCTTTTCCGGAGACAACCTGGGAGTTCAATATAATTTGGGGGCTATCCGGGAAAAATGCGTCCTCAATCAGCAACAGAAGGAAATCTTAAGACACCATTTAAAATTACGTTTATGACAGGAGAAGATATATACGGTATGCGTAAGATGCTGGACCTTACCAGGTGGATCAGCATAGCATTATTGTTGCTTCACTTTTATTTTATTTGTTATGGGGCCTTCCGGGAATGGGGGTGGACGGCATCGCTGTCGGACCGGCTGCTGGAGAATATTGCACGGACGGGACTGTTCGAATGGCCTCCCCGGATTAAATTATTTGCCTTGGCGTTCCTGGCGATCTCCCTTTTGGGCGCGAGTGGCCGGAAAGATGGCCGGATGGGATACATGGGAGGTTTGGCGTTCCTTTTTATTGGTCTGGCTGTCTACTTTGGCAGTATCCTTCTTCTTGCCATGGAAGATAGGTCTACCACTGTGGCCTGTATTTATATGGGAGCGTGTTTTATGGGTTGGCTGCTGGTGCTTACCGGCGGCATGATGCTCTCCAGGGTTATCTCTTATTCGCTAAGAAAGGGTTTTTTCAAAAAAGAGGAAGGAGGGTTTTTGCAGGAAGAACGGCTGATTGAGACTACCTTTTCCATTAATTTTCGGGGGCAATATGTTTTCAACGGTGAAACCAGGAAAAGTCATATCAACATTATCAATGGCCGTCGCGGGGTGTTGATCATCGGGTCGCCCGGCTCCGGAAAATCCAGGTTTATCGTCGAGCCGGCAATGGAGCAACTGATGGGAAGGGGCTTTTCCATGCTGGTGTTCGACTTCAAATATGATGTATTGACGCGATATGCGCATAGTCTGTTCTGTAAGTATCAGAAGAAGTATCCTGCTACTACACGATGTTATTCGATCAACTTCACTGACCTGACACGGAGCCATCGGTGCAATCTCATTCATCCGGCTACTCTGCATCATCCCTCAGATGCTATTGGCGTCAGTCGCACTATTATGCTTAGCATTAACCATACCTGGGCGCATAAACAGGGCGACTTTTTCGTGGATTCCCCAATCAATTTCCTGGCGGCGTTGATTTGGTTTCTGAAGAAATACAGGGACGGCGCGTATTGCACCTTGCCCCATGCTATCGAACTCGCGCAGACGCCGTATGATAAACTTTTCACCATCCTCAATACCGAACCGGAGGTCCAGACATTGATCAATCCATTTATCGAAGTATATAAAAATAAAACCTTCGAGGTACTGGACAGTCAGCTGTCATCCGCCAAGATACCCCTGGGCCGGCTGGCATCCCCGGATCTATACTATATTCTTACCGGCGATGACCTGAACCTGGAGATCAATGATCCTGGTCATCCGAAGATACTGTGTCTGGGTGGCGACCCGATGCGCCAGGAGGCGCTGGCCCCTATCCTATCCCTGTATATAGACCGGATCAACAAACTGATCAATCAGCCCGGACGTCATCCCTGTGCCCTGGTGCTGGATGAATTTGCCACTGTGCGGGCGGCCAGCGTGCTGCAAACCGTAAGCGTAGGCAGGGACAATAATATCATTCCCCTTCTTGTCGTCCAGGACTTTAACCAGCTGCGCATTTTATATTCACGGGCGGAAGCGGATGCCATCGTCAACATGATGGGCAATCTCATCTGCGGACAGGTAGGCGGAGAGACGGCCAGGTGGGTAAGCGAACGGTTCCCTGCGGTGGTGGAGCATAAGACGACCGTCTCGGTGAACAGCATGGATACTTCCGTCAGCAAGTCGGAGCAGTCGAAGCCTGCCATTACGCCGGCGACCATCGGGACGCTGTCTTCGGGGGAGTTTGTGGGTATCCTGGCGGATGACCCGGATAAGGAGATGACGTTAAAGACTTTTCAAGCGAAGATTATAAAGGAGCCCGGGAAGTCTGAGGCCAGGAGATTGCCGGTGGTTCGGACGCCTGGCCCGGATGAGGTGGAGGAGAATTTCAGACGGGTGAAGCGGGAGATGGCCGAACTGGTGGATGGGGAGATGGAGAGGATCATGGGGGATCCGGTGTTGAAGGCGGGAATGGTAAAGATGGTTTAACGTACAATGATGAGCGCTACAATTGCCCGAATGATAAAAATCAGTAAATTACAGGTCAGCTGTCAACCACATGGCTGCCCGCAAAACGCACTATACAAATGTCCTTAAGTTCTGGAGGGCAATGGAGATATTCAACCTTCCGGATGTTCCTTTCAAAAAAGAGGGAGATGGCAAGTATTTCCAATGGTTAAACGAAGACCAGCCGCTCCCCTGGGAAACCGACCGTTTCCAGGGTGCGAACGGGAAACGCTGGCGGCATACCCTGTATTTCTATTGCATTCGCCAGGAATCCGTGGTTGCCCTGATCAGGCAGCTGGCTCCTTTTCCTACGAAAGGCGAAGATGAGCCGCTGACAGGGCACACCTGTCTGGCTGCCATTGTCCTGGATGAGGATGGACGTACGACAGACAGGACCTATGTACGCGCTTCATTTGCCTATGGGCTGAAGGTCCTTCTGGAAGGGGGCAGCCTGGAAGAAGTGCCCGAGCTTTTACGGAAAGCCCATGCCGACTACTTATTGCGCTTCCAGATCGAGCCCGACAGACAGGAAGAAGCCGGGATAGAAGAGGATGAAGATGCTGACCCTGAAGATATGTACGAAGAAGACGACGAAACATATGCGGATGACGATACGTATGATGCGGAGGAAGAGGATTTACCGGACGCCGAAGAGTCTGAAAGGTCCATGGAAGGGGTATCTTTGTCGGTGGGTTGGAATGAGCTAAAAAAGGAGCTGGACGACTTGGAACAGCTGGCGGGTGACCTGCTGCCGGGGGAATACGATATTCTTTGCGTCTCCGAGATGATATATGAGAAAGCCCCGCTGGATGCGCCGTTCCTGAATAGCTTTTATACGGGCGACCTTAACTACCTCATTGGTCATCCCGGGGACATGGGAAACCCGTTGTCCATTTATCTGACTGATCGTATCCATGAAGACCAGCGGCACGATCTGCTGGATCGGGGGGTAATGTTCTATTACATCGACCCTCGACATCAAACTCCGGGTCGCTGGCCCTCTCCTCCCGCCTATGGCCTGCACAGCGCGCAGCAGGCTGCACTTCATATAGCGATACCATCCTTGAAAGGAACCAGCGGTCTTTGGGGGATCAATGGTCCGCCGGGGACGGGAAAGACGACTCTGTTGCGGGAGATCGTAGCGGATGTAGTCGTAGAAAGGGCGATCAGACTGCTGGATATGGATGTAACAAAGCTATTTAATCGCAGTTGGAACAGGCTCGGAGAACGCATGGGCTATTATGCCCCAAACGGCAACCTGTTCAACGATGGTATATTGGTGGCGAGCAACAATAATGCTGCGGTGGAAAATATTTCAAAGGAGCTGCCTTTATTGAAACATATCGACGTGGAGACGTTCAATAAGTCGCAGCCGCAGTATTTTCGCGCGGCAGCTCAGGCGTTGGGCGGGAAGGAACCGTGTTGGGGCCTTTTGAGTGCCGTGCTGGGCAACAGCAGGAACCGTCAATCATTCAAGGATAAATTCTGGTTTACGGAGGGGATTGGGTTGAAAGATCATTTGAAACCATACTGCGACGACCCGGGACTGCGGGAGAAATGTCTCCACCAGTATGAAGCGGCGGCGGAGCGACTGCAAGAGCAGCTGGGCGATTATCGGCATTTTCAGGATCAGGCGACCCGATATCATGCTCTGTTGGCCGATCGGCTGAGAGGAAAAGGACGCACCAGAAAAAAGACGAGGGCATTCGAGGAGCTGGCCGACATACTGCTGAATGAATATGAGATCGCACCGGAAAATCTGCCTGGGGACGATTTCTTTACGCTGTCCATGAGCGATATACACAAGATGACGCCCTATTCGTCCCCGAAGGTCAGCACGCTGCGGAGCGATATTTTTTTGACGAGCCTGAAAATGCATGAATGCGCTGTCTATATCAATGCAAAGCAATTCAAGGCCAATCTCGGCGCGTTTGTCAATATGTTATCGGGCGACCAAGGAAGTCTGATCGATGAAAAGGTGACACCGATCTTGTGGAATACTTTCTTTTTTATGGTGCCGGTTGTATCGACCACGCTTGCTTCGATGGAAAGGCTCTTTCCAAAATCCGGCCGTGGCAGCCTCGGCTGGCTTTTGCTGGATGAAGCAGGCCAGGCCACGCCGCAGTCGGCCTGTGGAGCGATCTGGCGTTCGCAGCGGTGTATCATCATCGGGGACACGTTGCAGGTGCCGCCCATTGTGACTATGCCATTGGGTTTGGAACGAACGCTGAGGGAGCGTTACGGGCTGGAGGATATTTGCTGGGAGCCTTCGGGTCATTCCGTACAATTCCTGGCAGACAGGATCACACCCATTGGGACATATGTTGAAATAGAGGGTAGCCATATATGGACGGGCATACCTTTACGGGCGCACCGCCGCTGCAACGATCCAATGTTCTCGATTGCGAATACGATCGCCTACAACGGCCAAATGGTGAAGGTGACACAGGATGCAAAGATGGACATCCATTTTGACACCTGCTGGATAGATGTCCGGGGTCGCACGGTAGCCAATGGCAATGCGGTCAAGGAAGAGGTCGATGTATTGAAGGAAGTGATCGATAAGATATTATCAACGGGATACAAGGATGAGCTATATGTCATCTCGCCCTTCCGGACCGTAGCAAAACATTGCACAGAAACCTTCGAAAACAAAAAACAGGTGGTCTGCGGCACCATCCACACCTTCCAGGGTAAGGAGGCGGATATCGTATTGCTCGTGCTCGGCACCTTGCCAGGGAACCACCGGGGTCGGGCGTGGGCTTCTTCCATACCGAATATGCTGAACGTTGCGGTCACAAGGGCCAGGAAAAGACTGCTGGTGATCGGGAACAGGGAAATATGGAAGGATTGCAATTATTATAGCCACATGGCAAAAGTACTACCGGCCATACGGCATGATGACAGAAGACTCAAAAGGCCGCCTAACTTATTTTCATAAGCGGATGGCATAACCCAAGGAATAGGTTGTCGCTCAATCATTCAACTTGCTATTGGAATTCCCCCAACTGCGTCAATATCCCATCCCAGAGAACCAGTCTTGCAATTAAGGCCGCCTTGGCTGCGTCAGCCGCCTCTTTCCATTTTTGATCATCATCTCCGCACAATTCTGCAGTCATTTGATAAGCGAGATGGGAATGATGATCTCCATCCACCTCAATATGACGCTCCAGATAGTATAGCAGCACATCCGCTTTACCCGGGAACCTGGCTGAGATTTCCTTGACCATTTCAATAAACATGGCAGGAATGAGATCTTCTCGTCCGAACGTAAAGACAGCCGCCAAAACATGGGGTCGACCGTCTTCAATAATCCGAAAAGTATGACGCACGAATTCCGATGTCGCATTCAAAACACCCGCAACAGCCAGTGCCGTCTGTATGGCTATCCCCTGTCCGATACTTGTCAGCAATGACCGAATAGCTTGAGTATTACTACCGGCTTGTTCCATCGCACGCAGATAAAGCTCGAAATGGCTGGTGCGTTGGCCTTTCTCATCTACATCGCTTTCTTCACCGGTGACGATCTCGTTTATCAGGTACCGCGTAGCGGCACTACCCAGCGGAACCCAGGGCACACTCACGCAGGTGAGTCGTTGCTGTAAGGCTTTGAGTAGCGACATGAAATCCCAAACGGCAAAAACATGTTGCTCGGTAAAGACCCTGAGGGACTCAAGGTCCTTTACAGATGCATATAAAGGATGTTGTATCAGCCGATGGCGCGGATCTTCCAGTTGACGTTGCAGGTTTTCAATTTTTGACTTATAAGTTCCCATCCTGCAAAAGTAAGCGGCGGCCGCTACATCACCACGATCTTTCGCGTAACACTTTGCGATCACCCCGTCGCCCAGAGAATATATACACCCGGTACAACACCCGTCTGTTTTATATCACTCCATCCCAGTTCTGTCGTTCCTTGCGAGGCTGCCGTTTCCTCCCTAAGTACCGGCCGCCCGCCGAGGTCCCACAATTCCAGGCGTACTTTGCCCGCCACATCCCGCGGCGCCACAGACCGAAAAAGACCTTTATGATCGGGGTTATCCTGCCCAATCTCTCGCAGGACTTCTTTGCCTCGATGGTGACGGGTATCGAGGATGTGGCGTATAAAAAGAACTATACTGTGCTGCTTTGTCAGTTCAGGGACGAACAGGAGCGGGAGAAGCAACTGGTGAACGCACTAAAATCCCACTGGGTCGACACGGCATAAGATACCCGTGGTCTTTCTCGACAAGATACCCAAGATGCCGGATATCCATTATATCGCCAGCAGTCTGGCAACGGGCATGCAGTAGGATATCGACTTCCTCATCAGTAATAAGCACAAACGTATCGCCCTTATCAACTGAGCCCATCTGCGGCTATATGGACAATGCGCCAATCGCCTCTGTGGAGCAATTTCCTTATCTGCAGGGGGAAAAGGCGACGGAACTGCTGCTGCAAACAAGGCTGGTGGTGCACCGGCCGGGGTGATGCATAAAGAAATTCAGTAAAAGGGAAGTGTAGTTGTTGTCTGGAGACTATTTCGTGCGGATTTCTTTGCTTAATTTTCTGGCAAACGCGACAGGTACACCCACTAAGGAAGCGATCTTTCCTATGGAGAATTCGGTGTTTGCTAGCAATACCTTTACGGACTTTTCTACGCCTTCTTCCAGCCCTTTTCGATGGCCTTCTTCAAGGCCCTCCTGCCTTCTCATTTCCGCCACTTGTTCAAAAATATCCATGGTATTTTTTTTACCGGTGATCTTATCAATTTCGGTTCTAAAGATACGATTAGTTTCGGGGTTTTCAAACCGGACATAGTTATCCAAAAATGTTAAAATAGCCTGCAGCTTTCGCCTTTGAAATATGCATAAGCTCATATTCGTAGCAGTTGGGCAACCGCCTGCCGTCAGGGCCGGTGTAGATCGTAATCGCTGCTACTGGCTTCCGGTAGCGATCGAAACAACGATAAAAGTACCGGAACATCCGTTGTGGGAATATTTCCGCCAGTTCCCTATCCAGAAAACCGAATTCTCTTTGCAGATCAAACACCTGGTCTGCGTTTGGAAAAACGAATCTCAGGAGGTCATCAAGCACCATTTCCAACAATCCTTTCCAAAGGATGTCCTTATTATGTCGCATAACATACAATTGATCTTAGCAATACTGTATTATCGCTGAGATATGCTAATAGAAAAGCCAATATGTTATCCGAGTAGTGGGAATGGTTGGATTTTCTTAGGCGTTGTTTATTCGTTCATTTTACAGGGCTACTAAGTTACTATGAAGAAGGCGAAATATTTTTGAATATTTTATCACCCTTGCTGGTGCGCTATTTTTCTAAATTCTCGTAATGCTGGCATCGAGGCTCTCCATCACATGCCCCAACAGAGGATCCGTGTTTGTGGAAGATTGGTCTGAATCCTGTCCATTTCGTTCTACGGGTAGACTTTTCCTGGTGTAGAATTTTGTTCCGGCTTGGGGATCTCAGCAGGTGAAGGTTCCTCCGGCTCTTTTTCGGGATAGATCTCGGGCTTTTCCTCCGGCGATACCGGGTTTTCTGGTATATCTGGTTTTATTTCCGGGACCTTATCCGGCTTTGGAACTTCAGATGGCTTATTGGGTTTTTTTATTTTGCTCATGTTTTTGGAGTATGTTAGGAATATTTCTCTACAGAGGATAATAGATTACAGCTATGAAATAATTGTGCCAACGTGCATGGCATACTATATATGGCAGCGGGCATAAGTTTTGAATTCATTGATAAAACGGGCTACTATGAAAAATCTATCCAACTTTTACCTGTGCTTGATACTTATCTCCCTTTCATACAGCTGTAATAACGGTTCCTCCGATAGTGTAAGGAATGCGAAGGATTCCAATGCTGCAAAGATTGACAGCCAGCGCACTATGGAACGGCCTTCTACTGCGGCGCTATCGAAAACGGATGCTGACTTCCTGGTGAATGCCGCCAGTGGAAGTATGCCGGAGGTTGAATTGGGGCAGTTGGCGCAAACCAATTCCCGGAATCCCCGGGTAAAGGCTTTTGGCGCTATGATGGTACGGGACCATGAACAGGGGGAAGTAAAATTGAAGGACGTGGCCTCTTCAAAAAATGTAACTCTCCCGAATGCTGTATCCAATCATCAACAGAAAGAAATAGAGAACCTGAAAGGAAAAAAAGGCAGCGACTTTGATAAGGGTTATATGCGCCTTATGGTCGAAGATCATAGAGATGATGTAAAGGAGTTTGAAAAACAAGCGGGTAAGGCGACGGATTCTCTTGTGAGGTCTTTTGCCAGCAGTAGCCTGGATATGCTGCGCAGACATCTCGATTCTGCCAATTATCTGGTGGACCTATTGGGAATAAATTATGAAAAAAGAGAGCCGATCTTACCCAAATAAAAAAGCCGCCTATTCGCCGGCGATCAATAGATCATAGCGATTGTACTAAATTTTTTTGATTATTTAACGAAAAGCTTAGATTTGTAAGACAGCAAACGCTTATAGAAAATTGCTTGCCAGCAAATCAAACGGTAACCCGGGGATGCCTCCTCATGTGGATGAGCAGCTTCTTTTAAAAAATATCTCGGAAGGTAGCTGGGAGTCCTATACAAGTCTTTTTAACATCTATCTCGATAAGCTTTCTCAATACATCTATCCTTTTGTCAACCAGTCCCGCGAAGATACCGAAGAGATAATCCAGGAAGTCTTTTTAAAGATCTGGGAGCGTAGGGAGCATCTTTCATCCATCCGAACCTTCGATCAATATCTATTCCGGATGGCGAAGAACAAGCTCATCGATCTGCTGGCAAAACGCAGGTCCATAAAGGATCTGCACAAAAAATATGCGGCGTCCAGGCAAGCCTCCCATTGCGAGCCTGAGCAGGATCTTATCTATGCCGAATACCAGGAGACGGCAAAAAAAGCCATCGAAGAACTCTCGCCCAAGCTACGGACAGTATTTTTTATGAGCACCCGGGACGAATTATCGCTGGATGAGATCGCCAGCAGGCTGCGGTTGCCAAAGGAAACTGTAAAAAAACGTCTTTACCTGGCCGGCGCCTTTATCAGGAATTATCTGCGCATAAAGGCGGAATGGCTTGGCTTCCTGACCATCTGCTATCTGCTTTATTAAAATTTCTATTTTTTACTTCCTCTTTTCTCCACGACAGCAGTCTTAAGGTTAATACTTCATGATCTATGATTTTGGAAGAAGCCTTATATCTAGCGAAAAAGATAGCATCGGACAATTACAGTCGCCAGGAGCTGGATCAATTCCTGACATATATGGATAACGCGGATACAGGGGAGATCGATCTGATCCTCAACGCTTATCGGGAAGCACTCGATAAGCAGGGCGGCTATTCCTCGTACGTCAATACCGACTTTATCCACCGTCTGAATGCCTTGCGACCCGGCACTGAAAGTGTGGCGTCGGAAATCCCCGTAATCCGGGAAAGGACCCGGAGGAGTTGGGTCCGGTGGGCTGCGGCGGCAGTCATCCTGGTCACGGCAGGAGGCCTTTATTTTCGTCATCAAAACAAAAATGAAAAACCCGATACGCTTTCCGCGATCCCTGTCGCCGGCGACATAAAAGCCCCGCAATCCAACCGGGCCACGATCACGCTTGCCAGAGGACAAAAAGTCTTTCTCGACAGTGCAGCCAACGGACAACTGGCTATGCAGGGCCAGGTGCGCCTGGTCAAGATGGCTGAAGGAAAGATAGGCTATGAAGGCGCGGCGCCTGCCGGTCAGCCCGGTGAAGTTGTTTACAATACCGTCACCAACCCCCGGGGCAGTAAAGTAGTGAACATAACGCTGGCTGACGGCAGTCGGGTATGGCTGAATGCGGGTTCTTCCCTCACTTATCCTGTAGCATTTACAGGAAAGGAAAGGAACGTACAGTTCACCGGCGAAACCTATTTCGAAATAAGCCCTGACGCGTCCAAACCCTTCACGGTGACCCGGCGGGGTGATAATATCAGGATAAAGGTGCTGGGAACGCGATTCAACGTAAATGCCTATGATGATGAGATGGCGTTAAAGGTCACCCTGCTCGAAGGTTCGGTGAGGGTCGACAAGGGAAAAAATACAAGCCTGCTCAAACCAGGTCAGCAGGTACAGGTGAAAGAGGACAGGAACAGGGTCATCGATGACATCGATATAGACGAAGTGATGGCCTGGAAAAATGAGAAGTTCCGGTTCTCCGAAAAGACGGATATAGAAATGATCATGCGGCAGATAGCCCGCTGGTATGATCTGGATATCGAATACCAGGGAAAGGTGAACGAACATTTCTGGGGTTCGATATCCCGGACGGTGAATGCTTCCCAGGTGTTCAAAATGCTGCAGGCAACCGGCTTTGTAAAGTTCAGGATCGAAGGGAGGAAAGTGACGGTGATGCCTGCGTCTCCATGACATTGTGATCGTTAGCCCCAAAACAAAAACCGTCCCGAGGTAGTAGTCGGGACGGCGGAGGTTCGGGTTAACCCAATGATACAATCGTTCTACGGACTGACTATCCGCCAGTGGGCGGATGAAACCATTGTTTAACCCAAACCAAGCGAAGTTATGGATTTAATTGCATTTTTAAATCCTTCGCACCCGGTGCGAAAGAAGCTAAACCAAACGCTGCAGATCATGCGTCTGATCGCCATCATCATGCTTGCCGCCTGTCTTCAGGCGAGCGCCAGGGGTTATTCCCAGATCACCCTGTCGGAGACCGATGTCCCGTTGGGAAAAGTATTAAAGGAAATAGAAAAGCAGAGCGGGTACGATCTTCTGTGTACCTATGAGCTGTTGCAGCAGGCGGGACGCGTTACCGTCAACCTGAAGAATGCTACACTGCGGCAGGCAATTGAAGCATGCCTGAAGGGAAAAGAGCTGAGCTACGAGATCCAGGAGAAGACCGTCGTCATAAAAAGGATGCCGGTCCGGGATGTCATCCCGCAGACCGATGGTTCCCCTCTCCCGCCTTTCGTGATCCATGGAAAGGTAGTAAACCACAATGGGCAGCCTTTACAGGATGTGTCGGTGGTCATAGCAGGCACCCGCATCGGGACCAAGACAGGTCAGGATGGAAGCTTTACCATCAGTACCCCCGACAACAGGGATATCGTGCTGGAAGTTTCCAGCATCGGCTATCAGCCAAAAAGCGTGAGGATGGGCAGACAGACGGAGATAACGATCACCATGGAAGATGCCAATACGCAGCTGAATGAAGTTGTGATGGTCGGATATGGTTCTCAAAAAAGAGTGAATGTACTGGGAAGCATATCGACGGTGAAGGGCGCCGAACTGACGGTAAACCCCATGCCGAATATCGCCCAGGGGCTCATGGGAAGAGCGTCCGGCGTCTTTATCAAGAACGTCAATGGACAGCCGGGCGATAAAACCAATGTTTCCATCAATATCCGCGGCTTTGGCACACCCCTCATTATCATCGATGGCGTGCCTGCTACAGAAAGTGATTTTGAAAAACTGAACCCCAACGATGTGGAAACCCTCAGCATACTGAAAGACGCGGCATCGGCTTCTGTATATGGAGCAAGGGCCGGCAATGGCGTCGTTCTTGTAAAAACAAAAAGGGGATTTCTCTCCGTACCGACCGTGGCCTACCAGGGTAATTTTCAGGTACAGCACTTTACGGTGATACCACATTGGGTCAACTCCTGGGAGGACGCCAGCATGCAGAACGCGGGTGCGTATAATGAAGGCCTACCCCCTATCTGGACAGCCGAGCAGATACAAAAATTCAAGGACGGATCGGATCCCAATAAATACCCCAACACGAACTGGTGGGATAAGACAGTTAGAAAGTATGCTCCGCAGCAGCAGCACAACCTGAGCATACGGGGCGGTACTGAAAAAGTAAAATATTATGTTTCGGGGGGATACTTTTACCAGGAGGCCATGCCAAGGGCGAATGATACACGGAACAAGCAGTACAGCCTGCGCTCGAATATCGATATTTCCCCGACCCGCAAATTGAATGTGAACCTCGATCTTTCGGGCACCTACCAGGATTTCTACGGTCCTTTTGAAGAAATGGAAAGAGGGACAGGCCAGAAGCACAGCATCATGACCTATCTCTTCCGGGTAAATCCAACCGAACCTTTTATGGGTCCCGACCCTACCAAACCGCTGGCAGCGGGTGACGGCAACCCGTATTGGGCGTCCCTGGCCTCGAATTCAGGTTACAGAAAGAATAAAGAGCTAAAGGCGGATGCGAAAATGGGTGTTACCTATGACCTGCCTTTCGGGATACAGGCAAGGGTTAATTACCATGTCTACTTTGATCACATGAACAATAAGCTGGTGAACAGGCTTAGCCCCCAATACACCTATAACTGGGATACGAAAGTTTATACCATCTCGGGATATTCCGAGCCGGGTTATTCAAAAGTGTATAATTATTCGAATGACGCCGCCAATTTCGATCAGAACTATTTTCTAAGCTGGGATAATAAAAAGTTCGGTTATCATACCATCAGTGCAATGGTCGGCTATGAACAACTGTCAAGCCGCAACGACTGGTTTGAAGCTTCCCGTCAGGCCTATGCCTTCCCCATCGACTACCTTATTGCAGGACCTGCCCTTAACCAGGCCAATAACGGAGATGCGGGCGAAGGCGGCAGAGTTGGCGTGATCTCCAGGATAAACTATAGTTATAAAGGGAAATATCTGTTGGAATTGAACAGCCGTTATGACGCCTCTTCATTATTCCCCAAGAATTCCCGGTGGGGGTTCTTCCCCTCGGCTTCGGTGGGATGGAGGATCTCCGAAGAGGGCTTTATGAAAAGTGTCAATTTCTTTACCAACCTCAAGCTCAGAGCCTCGTACGGGCATCTGGGATACGACCTGAATACCAACAGCTTCCAGTTCCTTCAAACCTACTCTGTGAACGGCCTCTATATCTATGACGGGGCGACGAACGTTCTATCCAACGGGCTGAAGGCGGATGCGCTTCCCAACCCTTCCATCACATGGGAAAAAATGACCACAAAGAACATCGGGGTGGACTTCACTATCCTGAACAACCTGCTGGAGGGCTCGGTGGATTATTTTTATCGCCTGCGGTCCGACGTATTGGGGACCCGTATCCAGTCGATACCCAATGTCATAGGAGCCAACCTTCCCCAATCGAACTATGCAAAGTACGATAACAGGGGCTTCGAGCTCACCCTCAATCACAGCGGTAAGTTTGGAAAGGTCACTTACAGCGTCGGCGGCAATGTTTCATGGAACCGTGAAAAATGTGTATACATCGATCAGAACGTATTTTCCAACCAGGATGCTTACAGACAAGGCAATAAGATCGGTCAATGGACAGATATCGTCTGGGGTTACCGGACCGCGGGGCTTTTCCAGAGCAAGGATGAAATAAATAAGTGGGCGGACATCGACGGAAAGAACAATGCCACGGTATTGCCGGGCGATGTGAAATTCATCGATTACAACGGTGACGGAAAGATCACGGCTGCCGACCAGGTGCCCATCGGCAGGGGCGATTTCCCAAAACTGACCTATGGAATAAATATGTCGGTAACATGGAAGGGGCTGGGATTGGCGATGTTATGGCAGGGAGCCGGCAACTATGACATCAATTTAAGGAACTCGCCTGATCTCACCATTCCTTTTTATGCGGATGACAATCCGCAGGTATCTATGCTGAAGGATTCCTATGTACCGGAAGGCAATCCCTGGCTTCCTGCCAATACGACCCATGCAAAATGGCCGATATACCGGGGTCAGACATCCAACAGGGCCAACCCCAGCTACGCCTATAATTCCCAGCTATGGCTGATCAACGGCGCCTATCTCCGGCTCAAAAGCCTCGAATTGGGATATACCCTTCCGAAAAGCTATATAAGCCGCGTGGGTATCAACAACTGCAGGCTGTATGTCTCCGCCTACAATCTTCTTACTTTCAGCGCGCTCAACTTCATCGATCCGGAGATCGACACGCACGCGGTCACCACTTTCGGGGATTATTACCCTCCTGTCGGAACCTATAATCTTGGCATCATGCTTCAATTCTAAATCACTGCATATGAAATCAGCAGCATATATACTCATCCTTTCCATTCCCGTGCTCCAATCCTGCGGAAAAGTAATGGACAAGCCCCCTCTGGATAAAATTTCACAGGATGTTATCTGGAATGATCAGACGATGACGACCGCCTATGTCACCAACCTTTATACACGTATCAATTTTTACGGGTTCGAACAGATCGCACAGTTCAGCAGTACGGATGAAGCAAGTACAAACTCCACGAACAATACCAATATCAATACAGGCACGGTAAGTAAGACCAGCGAATATGCTCCCTATTGGGATTATACCTACATCCGGGACTGTGCTTTCTTTTTGGACCAGATGAAGACCAGTAAGATCCCGGATACCGTCAAAACCCAGCTATCAGGCGAAGTGAGGTTCATGAGGGCTTTTGCCTACTTTGAAATGATGAAACGTTATGGAGGAGTACCATTGGTCGATGTGGTCCTTGATCCGTATAAACCAGTGGATGATAAATATACAACCCGCGCCAAAGAGGCAGACATCGCGGGTTTTATCGACAACGAATTGACGCTTGCGGAAAGCGAGCTATCCGATGCGCCGGCGCCAAGAGGAAAGATCAATAAATGGACCGCCTATGCATTACAAGCCAGGGCCATGCTTTGGGCGGCCTCCATCGCAAAGTACGGTACGGTCCAGCTCGACGGGATCGTCGGTATACCTGCGGCGCAGGCAAACGCCTACTATGCCAAAGCATCGGCGGCAGCCAACCAGGTGATCACCTCCGGGAAGTATTCGCTTTATAATCCCCTTCCTTCCAATAAAGCCGAAAACTATCGTCTGATCTTTATGGACAAAGAGAACAGCGAGGTTATATTTGAAAAAGCTTATGACGGCATCAATGTCACCAACGACTTCGACGCGCAGGCCGCCCCTCAAGTATTTGCAAACAGGGGCGCCTATGTGGACCCGACATTGGATTTCATATTGGGATATGAAAATATCGATGGTTCGACAGATGCCCCGGTGTTCGGGCAGAACACGCTATATGACAACGGGGCAGGTGTCTTTGCCAAAAAAGACCCCCGGCTATTCGGGACGGTATTCTTCCAGAGTGATAAATGGTCTATCGGGACGATACAATCCTACGATGGCCTCGACACGAATGCGGCGCCGGACTTTTCCAAAATACTATCCAGCAATCTTGTCACCTATCATGGTATCAAGTCGGTGGGCGATCAATCCCGCAAATATGCCAACGTAGCCTGTACGCCCACGGGATTCACCGTCAAGAAATATATAGACGGTTCGAAATACCAGATCGGCGAGAACCTGAGCAAGACCAACTGGATCTGTTTCCGCCTGGCGGAGATGTACCTGACACGGGCGGAAGCAGAGTTTGAGCAGGGCAACCTGACCCCGGCGGTGGAGGCGTTGAACATGACCCGTGCCAGGGCCGGCATAAGCCTTGTAACGGAAGGCACGATAACGCTGGATAAGGTAAGGACGGAGAGAAGGTCCGAACTGGCGTTTGAAGGTCATCGTTTCTGGGACCTGCGCAGATGGAGGGCTGCACAAGCTGCCGTAAACGGGGTGACCATGCAGGGTTTGCATATTACATGGCATTATCCTACGGGAAAATACTATTTCATCCCCTTCAATGCCGAAAATTTTACACGGAGCTTTCCTCCGCAGCAATATTATAATCCAATCACCAGCGCAAGGATCGACAACAATCCAAAATTGATCGAGAACCCCTTGTATTGATCCGCAAAAACAAAAAAGTCATGAAAGCATTATATAATACAGTCTTTTATATTTTCTGCTGCATGTTCCTGCAGCTGGCGGCAGGCTGTGAAAAAGAGCCCGTCTTTGGGAATGATCGTGCGGTATCCGGCACCATGAAGGACAAGACGGGCAATATCATCGCAGGTGATATAACCACCACCGACCTTATCGTAAAGGCCCTTGGGGCCGGTGATGTGGTGACGACGGATATGCGTGTCGCGGGAGACGGGACTTTCGGGAATAACAAGCTGTATGCCAGGAAATATAAGGTCTGGGTCAGCGGGCCTGTCACTACGGAAGATACATTGAATGTGGACCTCGCCGCCGAAAAAGCCGTTGTCCATGATTTTATCGTCAACCCCTTCATATTGATCAATACCCCTGTGGTCAGCGGGAACCTTACGGCTAACACGGTCGATATCCAGTATGGAATGACCGCCCAGGGTGGAAGGACGGTGACAAAAAGAGAATTGTACTGCAGCACCAATCCCTTTCCGAATGCCATCATCGGATCGGGATACGGCTATACTACGATAAAGGTCACTTTGACCGGCGATGCAGGCACTGCCACTGTCGCCGGACTCGTCACAAAAACGAAATACTACATCAGGATCGGGGCGCAAACCAGCGACGGCAAAGGATCCAATTACAGCGAACAGATAACCATAACGACATTGTAGAAAATATGGAACGGTCAATTTCAGCGATCAACAGACATATCGCGGGTATGCTGCTAATGATATTTTTCTTTTCCTTACGCGTGAACGGGCAGTCATTCGACTGGAAGAATGCCCCGCCTGAAGAAGAAGGTTTTTCCCCGCAAAAGATCAGCGCCATGCGCGATACGCTGGCCGCGCATAAAACGACTTCGATCCTCGTCATCAGGAATGATAAGATCATCCTGGAATGGTATGCGCCGGGATGGGAATACAAACAGCATGGCACGGCTTCCTTAGCAAAGGCGCTCGTCGGGGGAATGTCATTGCTGCTGGCTTTGAACGACGGGAGAATGCAGACGGACGATCCCGCCTGTAAATTCATCCCCGAGTGGAAGAACGATCCCTTAAGATCGAAGATCACCATACGTCAGCTGGCGACCCACAGCTCGGGTATCGAGGATGCGGAAATAACCCAGAAGGATATCGATGAAGCAACGGCCAGGGGCAAAGAGATAAAGGACAAGCACATGGACATTCCCGGCTGGAAGGGAGCGTTCTGGCGCAAAGACCCTGACCCATTCACGATTTCAAGGGATCAGGCCCCTGTCCTGTTCGAGCCGGGGACTTCGGAAGCCTATTCCAACCCCGGCATGGCAATGCTTGCATATGCCATAACGGCCAGCTATAAGGGCACGGTCTATAAGGACATCAGGACGCTGCTGGCTGACAGGATCTACAAACCCATCGGCATCAAAGATGACGAATGGTCCATCGGGTATGGAAAGACCTATGCTGTCAACGGCCTGGACCTTGTCGCTGACTGGGGAGGGGCAAGCTTTACGCCCCGGGCCGCTGCCAGGATCGGCCGGCTCATGCTGAACAAGGGCAATTGGGACGGTCGGCAACTGGTGAGCTCTGATTGGGTACAACGCGTGGTCGCGTATGCCGGAACACCCATACCCTCCCGGGAGGGAGGCGATATTGCGCCTGCGCGAGGATTGGCCTGGTACAACAACTTTGATGGCATATGGCCGCGGGCGCCCAGGGACCTGTTCTTTGGGTCGGGGGCAGGCAACCAGACACTGATGGTCATTCCCAGCATGCAGCTGATCATCGTCCGTAACGGTCAGGACATGCACGACGCTGCCAAGGGGGAACCCTATCATTCCGGTGAAATGAGATATATCATCGATCCACTCATGGATGCTTACAACGCTCCCCCCTACCCGATGAGCGATGTGATCAGGGAAGCCAGGTTTGCTCCCGTAGCCACTGTCGTCCATAAAGCATGCGACAGCGATAACTGGCCGATGACCTGGGCCGATGACGATTGTCAATACACGGCGTATGGCGATGGTTTTGGCTTCGATCCGAAAGTGGATAAAAAGCTAAGCCTGGGCCTGGCAAAGATCACCGGCGGTCCGGAAGACCTTCAGGGCGTCAATATCCGCAGCAACACCGGAGAATACGTCGGACACGGGCGTATCGGTAAAAAGGCCAGCGGCATGCTGATGGTGAATGGGGTGTTGTATATGTGGCTCAGGAACGCCAATGGCAACGGCGAAGAATCGCAGCTGGCCTGGTCGTCGGACCATGGCAGCACATGGACATACAGCGATTGGAAGTTTACCGTCAGCTTTGGATGCCCGACATTTTTGAACTTCGGTAAGAACTACCAGGGGGCGAGAGACAATTTTGTATACATCTATTCGCACGATGAAAAGGATGCATATAAGCCGGCAGACCGGATGGTGCTGGCGCGCGTGGCAAAAGATAGGATACGGGACCGTTCGGCCTATGAATTTTTTGCAAGTCTGAACAGGCAGGGAAAACCTGTATGGGTAAAAGACATTACGGGGCGAGGCCCCGTGTTTACGCACCCTGCCATGTGTTTCAGATCGGGCATTACTTATGACGAAGGACTCAAACGTTATCTCTGGTGCCAGATCAACCCGGATAGCAAACACCCGCAGGGCACCCGATTTCAGGGAGGCTTTGGTATTTACGAAGCCGCCCAGCCCTGGGGCCCCTGGCATACTGTATATTTTACCAGGGATTGGGACGTTGGTCCGGGCGAGACTTCTTCATTCCCCACCAGGTGGATGAGCAAAGACGGGAGGACGTGTTATCTGACCTATTCCGGAAATGATTGTCTTTCTCTCAGAAAAGTGGAGTTTATCACAAGATGACAGCTTTGAAAAAAAGATATAAGGTCCTTGTATTATTGTGCACCCTGTCGCTGATCACCTATATGGACAGGTTATGCATCGCGGTTGCCGGCCCTGCCATGCAAAAAGATCTTGGACTGGATGCTGAAAAGTGGGGATGGGTCCTGGGTGCATTTGCCCTTACTTACAGCGTATTTGAAATACCTGCCGGAGCCTGGGGCGACAGATGGGGTCAGAAAAATGTGCTGACCAGGATCGTTGTCTGGTGGTCGGTCTTCACCATCCTGACCGGGTTTGTAAAGGGGTTTGTCTTACTGGTCATTGTCCGGGCCTTGTTCGGTGTGGGCGAAGCAGGCGCTTATCCCAATATGTCGGGTGTTGTTGCCCGCTGGTTTCCCTTACAGCAGCGGTCAAGGGCCATGGGAGCCATATGGGGGGCCAGCCGTGCCGGAGGCGCCCTGGTGCCATTGATCATCGTACCCGTCATTGCGCTGCTGGGCTGGAGACAGGGGTTCTGGCTGTTCGGATCGCTTGGGGTCATCTGGATGCTGATCTGGAAAAAACGATTTTATAACAACCCCGGAGATCATCCCGGGATCACCGACGCGGAGCTGAAAGAGATCGCTCATGAAGAGGACGATGGCGGCCATAGCACAGTCCCCTGGAAAAGGATATTTAGCCATCCGCAGGTCTGGCTGATCATGCTGATGTGTTGGTCCTATGTCTGGGGATCATGGTTCTACCTGTCCTGGCTCCATACTTACCTGGTGAACGGCCGGGGTTTTACCATGGCGGAAATGGGTATCTATGCTCCGTTGCCATTTATCATGGGTATGATCGGGAATGCCGCCGGCGGGTCCCTCAGCGATAAATGCGCTCAGAAGTTCGGCGTTAAAACAGGACGCAGGCTCATCGGCGCCATCAGTCTTGCGGCATCAGCAGCCTGTCTGTTCCTTACAGCAGCTACGACAGGGAAGCTCAGCGGAATGTTGTTCCTGATATTGGGGTTTGGCCTGATGGATTGCATGCTGCCCATCGCCTGGGCTATCTGTCTCGACATCGGGGGTAAGTATGCCGGTGTAGTCAGCGGGGCAATGAACTCGGCAGGCAATTTGGGCGGGTTTGTATGCTCTATCGTGTTCGGATACATCGTACAAAAGTCAGGTCAGTATGCTACAGCCATCGCCATCGTCGGTGTTCTGTTGACAGTAAGCGCTGCCCTGTTCGCCTGTATAGATCCTGAAAAAAAATTATAAACATACACAAAAATCTAAAGGAGGATTATTATGGAGATCATTAAATGCTGGGAAGAAAATGGTGAACTGATCAAAGAACCATTTAAAAGGCATATCAAGCTGTTCTATGGACCGGATAAACGGAACATACCGGAGCTCAACTTTACCCAGGCCATCATTTACCCCGGCAGCGGAACGGACTATCATCTGCATGACCGGCCGGAGCTGATCTATGTAGTACATGGCAAGGGCGTCGCGATATGCGAAGGCGAAGAATATCCCATCGAGACGGATTGTGTCTTTTGGGTACCCACGGGGATGATGCACCAGGTCAAAAATACTGGTGACGAAACGCTCAAACTGGCGACGATATTTATTCCGGGCTACACGAGGGAAGAACACATCGGAAGGATCAGGAAAGCGGCCGAAGATGCTCAACAATAAAAACATCGCCATCAATACGCTGGCATTTAACGGCTATTCCTGGGAAACAGCCTTGTATGCAACAGCCGGGACAGGCATAGGAACTATAGAGCCCGTGTATATTTCCAAATATGATCCGGCCCTGAAAGAAAGTTATTTTACACAAGCCAATGCCGGGAATCTTTTAAAGCAGATCAAACAGGCAGGGCTGAGCGTAAGGTCGATGGCCTCGCATATGGATATGGGCCTAATGGATTCTGTTGAAGTATTTCAAAAAAGAATGGAATTTGCAAAAACCCTGGGTGCGGAGATCATCCTCACCAATACAAGCCATATAGGGAACGAACGGCAATTCTTTAAAAATATGAAAGTATTATCCGACATAGGCGCCGAACTGAAACTGACCATTGGGCTTGAGAACCCCGGCGATGGACAGGGATACCTCATGAGCAATGCTACAGATGGAGTAAGGATACTGGAAATACTGGATTCAGATCGGGTGCGGCTGAACTATGACTTTTCCAATATCCATACTTTATCAAAGGGCAGGATCACCTATGATACGGGTCTGGGCAATGCGCTGTCCCACATCGGACACCTGCATTTGAAAAATGTCAGGTGGCAAAACGATCACTGGGCAGTCTGTGGCCTGGGGGAAGGCGTCATCGACTATAAAGAAATATTTCGCGCCTATCCGGCATTGCTGGATGTGCCGATGAGCATCGAGCTCCCCTTCCGGTTTGCATACGATAAGGATTTTAATTTCGTGATGCAGGAAACAGAAGTTCCCGCTCTTGAAAAGATATCCGGTCTATTGAATGAATCGATATTATTTCTTATTAACTAAATAAAAATGACGGACAGAAGAGATTTCATAAGAAAAAGCCTGATGGGTGTTACGGGCCTGGCCATCGGCGGCGCTGGGTTCAGCGCAAGGTCCTACAGATCGATCATTGGCTCCAACGACCGTATCAATGTCGCGGTGATCGGTATTCGCGGCAGGGGTATGGCGCACATCGATGCCTGGTGCAGCCTCGGCAAAAGCCATCACGTAAGGGTAAAGACCCTGTGCGATACCGATGAGCAATTCTTTACCACACGTTCAAAAATGGTGGCTGACAAGACGGGTGAACAGCCGCAGACGGAATGGGATATGCACAAAGTGCTTGAGGATAAGGGCATTGACATCGTTTCATTTGCCACACCCAACCATTGGCATGCGCTGGGCACGATATGGGCCTGCCAGGCAGGGAAACATGTTTATGTTGAAAAACCCGCCATGCATGATATTTGGGAAGGCAGAAAAATGATCGAAGCAGCGCGTAAATATGACAGACGTGTACAGGTGGGATTCCAGAACAGGTCAATCGGGGAAGTAATAAAGGCCATAAAATTCCTTCATGACGGAGGCATCGGTAAAGTTTATATGGCGCGGGGGCTTTGTATCAAGCCAAGGGACTCTTTTGGTATCGCGAGTGACAGCACACCACCGCAGGGCTTTCATTATGACCGCTGGCTGGGCCCCGCTCCTTACCGGCCCTATAATGAAAAGCACTGTCATTACAACTGGCATTGGTTCTGGGATACGGGGAATGGCGACACGGGCAACCAGGGGCCCCACCAGTTCGATCTGGCCCGCTGGGGGTTGAATAAGAACGAGCATCCGTCGTCCATATACTCAAACGGTGGCATATATGGCTGGGCTCCGGGCGAATGCGCACAGCAAACCCCGGATACACAGACCACTGTCATAAAATACACAGACGGAACCATGCTTGAATTCGAAACCCGGGGCGGCCCTTCCAATGGCGAGTCAGGGTTGAATGCGCGTGTCGGGAATGTATTTTATGGCACAGATGGATATCTCGAACTGAACGGAAGTACCTGGAAAGCCTATCATAAAAGAGAGACAAAGCCTTTTGCGGGCTCCAATGAACCTGATGGTACAAAACAGGCGCCGGAGTCCCTGACGGGCAACAGCGAACCTTCCCACTGGCTCAATTTTCTGGACGCTGTGATCGCCGGGAAGAACGATATGCTACACTGCGATATCCGGGAAGGGTTCTACTCATCCGCGCTTCCCCTGTTGGCTAACATTTCCTACCGGCTTGGCAGGCAACTCCGTGTTACGGCGCCAGATACAAACGCTGAAAAGATCATAAATGATCCGGAGGCTACGGCCATGCTGACCCGGGAGTACCGGTCACCTTATATCGTCCCCAATGAAGTTTAATCTCATGCTATATATAGTCTTTCCGCTCCTGTGCCGGGTGGCGTACAGCCAACCGTCCTCCTCCATCAGGAAGGTGGAGGCTCCTGCGCTGGGGATCACATCGGCAAGCGTGCTGCTTACCTGGGATGATAATTTTACCCCCGGGTATCAATCCACCGACTCCACGCCACGATCAAGGGAATATTTTATTTACCAGGACGCCATGAAGATCGGGTCAACACGGTCCCGGACATTTATCGTCCGGGATTTATCGCCATCCAGGAGTTATACATTCTCGGTCAGATCCGCAGATGACAGCAAAAAAATACCCGGAGGAGAAAACTCAATAAAAGTTACCACCAGGAATGACGGCAGGATCCTCAACGTCAGGGATCTTGGCGCAAAAGGGGATGGCAAAAGCGCAGATGGCAAGGCCATTCAATCGGCGATCAACAGCTGTCCGAAGGATGGGATCGTCCTGATACCGGCGGGCAGATATATCGTCGATCATCTTGAGCTCAGAAGCGATATGACGCTGCTGCTTGAAAAAGCCGCTGTCCTTTCGTTTGCAGGCTACCGGGAGGGAGTACGCTATCCTACGACAAAAGCTGTTCTGCCGGGGCCGGATGGAGACATCAATTACCAGGCCCCGAGCCTTATTACGGGGCTGAACGTTCATCATGTTGTCATTACAGGAGAAGGGACCATTGATGCGGGCGGGGCTACCTGGTGGCCGCATTATAAGGAAATAATCCGGCCCTATACGATAGAGTTTATATTAAGCTCGGATATACTTGTCCAGGGAATAACGATACAGGACCCACCTTCCTGGAACAATCACCTTTTGTATGTGGATGACGCCATTTATTCCGATGTCAAATTCTTTAAAGTTTCAAAAGCAGACGAGGTCAACGGCGATGGACTGGACCCGGATGCCTCGAGGAATATTCTCATCGTGGGATGCATATTCGGCAACCAGGATGACTGTATCGCCATAAAATCGGGAAGATATGACGCTGACGGGAACAAGCGGCGCAGGTCAAGCGAATATATAACGATCAGGGATTGTGTGTTTGACGGGAATGCCGCGCCGGGGGCCGGCCCGCTGGGGATCGGCATCGGCAGTGAATCCAGCGGCGGGATAAAGCATGTTGTTATTCAGAACTGCGTGTTTACGGATGTCGCCAGTCTTGTCAATATCAAGGCAAACAGACAGCGGGCTTTTGCCTGCGTGGACGATATCAGGATCGAGCATAATTTTTATACCAACCATAAGGCCGTGGACAGATGGTGGAACAGAGCTCCTGTAAGCGTCGATCTTTTTTATGGCGCTGCAGCAGGCTCAAACCCTTCGGCGCCGGAGCCACTTGTTTCGCAAACCCCTGTTTTCAGAAATATTTATTTCAACGATATAATGATCTGCAATCCAGTAGGAAGAGGGATCTACATATCCGGACTCGCCGAATCGCCCATCCATGCTATTTCATTTAACGAGGTATATGTCAGGTCCAGGGATGGTGTAACGATCCAAAATGTAGATACCCTGTCGATCAAGGGGATTACGGTAGTGCCGCTGGCGGCGCTAAAATTATAGCCGCCCCATTTGGGGCGGCTATAGCATCTTTTACATCACCACGATCTTTCGCGTAACACTTTGCGACCGCCCCGTCACCCGGAGGATATATACACCCGGTACAACACCCGTCTGTTTTATATCACTCCATCCCAGTTCTGTCGTTCCTTGCGGGGCTACCGTTTCCTTCCTAAGTACCGGTCGCCCGCCGAGGTCCCACAATTCCAGACGTACTTTGCCCGCCACATCCTGTGTGACATAAACGGACAGTTTATTCACCACGGGGTCGGGGAATATCCGGACACTTGCAGCCGCATCATCCAGGCTCATCGCCGAAACGTCTACGACCAACGGCGCCACAGCGAGCCCCGTTGTTCCACAGCCATGGCGGTTGTAAGCAACACCGCCCAGGTGCGAAGTGGTGTCCAATCCTGTTTCCCGTGCATACTGGTGAAAAGTGGTATCCACCGTCTCGGCGGTGCCATCTCCATTCAGATCACGGGCAAAATAAGCTACGCAGGGGTTATTATCTTTTGTATAATACTGATTGTACGTAAAAGTGAGATTGGATTGAGAAAAGACAAAGGCCAACACGTTATTCGACAAGGAAGTAACCTCATTCTCATCAAAGGTGAGGTTTTGGATCCTGTTCATCACTATTTCCACCCATCTGCCGGAAGGGGTCAATGTTCCATAGTGACCTTGGGCCCGCTGATATAATGTGGGATTGATGGTAAAGTTGTTTGAGTCGGTATTGTATTTCACCGTCACATTGCTACAGGTGGAGGTGGGGTTATTGCTTCCCAGGTACATGCCCGGCCCCAGGTTAGCCCATACATTGTTGCTGATGATAAGATGCCCTCCGCTGGTGCTGGAATCCTGCTCATTACCAACGGAGATACCCGTACCATTGTTATAGCTTTCATTCCCCTGTACCGTGACATTCAGCGAGCCGTCCAGGTAGATGCCGGCTGAGGTGGCCACCGGCGAGATACACCGGTATACGGAATTGTTCTTTATCAACCCATTACGGCTCTGGTTGTTCGCTTTTAATAAGGTGGGATAGCTCTGCAGCACCCATTTATAATTACCCGCCGCAACGAGCCCGATATTCGCCACATCATAGATCTCGTTTGCGGAGACAGTGAATGTGTCGACGTTCCCATTGATGGCAATACCTTCCGCATACCCCGATACGATGTCGTGGACCGTATTGTTATCGATGAGCAGGTTATTGATAGCCGTGTTGGTATTCCCAAGGACGGTAATGGCGCTAAGTACGTCATTGGGCTGCGGGTTCTTGGCCTTCGTTGTATCTCGGGTCCATTTCATATCGTACATGTCATTGTTCAGTAACTGGATATGATGGGCAGTACCTTCGACGACAATGCCATAGCGTACATCTTTCAGGGTCACTCCGCCCGACACGGTCGTCAATGTAGAATCATTTGTCAGGTGACGTATATCGAGCCCGCTGATCCGGACATAGCCGGCGCTGTCGATGACAAACATACTGGCATATTTTTGGGTCAGCCCTCCCCCATCCATGGCCACCCATTCACTCGGATAGTTGGTAATAGTAAACCATTTATTATTTTGCCCCCTGTTATGACCGATGTATACGCTGTTGGTCAATGTGTAAATGCCTCCACGCAGATATACCGTAATATTCGAGTCAATCAGCGTGGCGGGGATGGTGCTGAAATCATAACCCGCGCCATTTACAGCATAGTTGATTGTCCTCCAGGGTTTGGTCTTCGAGCCATTGCCTGTCGTATCGCTCCCGGATGTGCTTACATAAAATTGATACCGCGGGCTGTAATAGATAATGTTGGCTGTGGTATTGGCCGTTTGGGTTATTGTGCCGGGCGTGCCTGTCTGTCCGACAAGGGAGCCGTAGAAACCCGGTGCAATCAGCGTAAAGTGACAGGTGTCGATCAGCACATTTGATGGCAGGCTGCCGCTGCCTGCGATATACACGGGCCAGATGTTCTTGTCGGCGGAAGTAGGAAATTTTGCTTCGGCGGTGTCGGTATTCCAAAGCATATTGTTGAATGTGCAGTTCCGTAACTCAATGTTGCCGCCGGCGCCCGAGATATAGACCCCATAGGCCGAGATATTGCTGATATTGGCAAATTGCAGCCCCTGTAGCCGGACATTGCTGGCTCCGGCGATGCTGACCATGTAGGAATAGTCCGCCGTCAACCGGCTGCCGTCGAACACGGCCTGCTCACCCGGATAAGCACGCAGGATAAAATAGTGGCCATTGCTGCCGCCCCTGGTACTGGATATATAGATCGTGGTGTCGGCGCTGAGATGATAGACGCCCTGCCGGAAATAGACGATCACATCCGAAGTGTCCGCCTGTGGCGCCCCGAACATGCCGGACAACAGGTTGTTCCAGGGGTTGCTAAAAGATCCGTCCCCATTGGTGGATTTTGTAATGTCTACATAGTAGGTTCGTTGTGCGGAAAGTTCCTTACTGAGAAATTGCAAGGACAGACAGAGGCAGAGAAGTAAAGTTCGCCGGTTCATAAGACTTGTTTTTGGTTTAAATAATTAATGGTAGTGCATGGAAAAATTAAGAACATTCCAGCGACCGGCAAAACCCTGGAACGCCCTCCGGCATTGAATTACACCACGCAACCGTTTGCGAAAGAGGAGCAATCGTTTGCGTGATTTTTTACACAAAATAAAAAGGCCGTCTTACGACGGCCTTCAATCACTTACTTCGAGGTAGCGGTTATAAAAACATACGATAGGAACAAGACCAGGCTAAGAAATGCAACTGCCAACACGATCGTCACTGCTGTTTGTTGGACGCTTCCTCCTTTGGATGAATGCGCCCCTGCTTCGGGTTTCATATGACTGGATTTTGATGAACAAATTCATTATTCGTCATAAGAAATATATGAAAAAAAATCGACATTTCCTACGAAAGACGTTCCTTTTCCTACAATCCACGTATTCCTGTAGTCTAATCTAATGTTTTTCACTCATATAAAACACCAGCTTTCCACCAGCCATGATCTCCTGGTGGGTGATATAGCGACGGTTCAAGGGCTGGCCGTTCAGCAGCACTTTCTTCACATACACGTTCTTTTCACCCTGCCCCTGTACCTCGATGACAAGATCTTTTCCATTTTCCAGGTGTAAGATCGCACCGTTTACAGCAGGGCTGCCTAATGCGTATTGGTCGGAGCCCGGCGCTACGGGATAAAAGCCCAATGTGCTAAAGATATACCAGGCGCTCATCTGTCCGCAGTCATCATTGCCGCCAAGACCGTCCGGAGCATTACGATATTGTTTTTTCAGGATCATCCGCACCCGCTCCTGCGTCTTCCAGGGCTGGTCCGTCCAGTTGTACAGATAGGCTACATGGTGCGAAGGTTCATTGCCATGTACATAATTGCCAATGATGCCGTCCCGGGTGATATCCTCTGTCTCGGCAAAGAATTTATCCGGCAGATCCATGGTGAACAGGGAGTCGAGATGCCGGACAAAACGTTGTTTCCCGCCCATCATGGTGATCAATGCGGCCGGGTCATGCGGCACATACAGACTGTAGTTCCAGGCATTCCCTTCGATGAATCCCTGGTCATTCGTGCTGAGCACATCGAATTCCTTTCTAAAGCTGCCATCGGAAAGCCGGGGCCGCATATACCCGATGGAGGCATCCCATACGTTCTTATAGTTCTCCGAGCGTTTGAGAAACGTGGTATAGACGTCCATTCTGCCCAGCTTTTTGGCGGCCTGCGCAATGCTCCAGTCGTCATAGGCATATTCCAATGTGTTGGACACCGATGTCCCGCTGTTCTCTGACGGTACATATCCCTTATCGATGTAGGCGCCCAGACCCATAAAGTCCCGGTGCCCGGCCGTGGCGATACAGGCGTCAAGGGCCTTGTTTGCATCGAAGGGGGTGTTGCCTTTTACGATGGCGTCCGCAATGACCGACACGCTGTGATAACCCGACATACACCAGTTCTCATTGGCATAGTGCGACCAGATAGGCAGCATGTGCTGTGTGCTTTGATCGAAATGCACCAGCATACTTTTGATCATGTCCGCATTCCTGGCAGGCTCCAGGATATTAAAAAGGGGGTGTAAGGCACGATGTGTATCCCATAAAGAAAAGGTGGTATAGTTGACAAAGCCTTCTGCTTTATGGTTTACCTGATCCAGACCACGATAGCTGCCATCCACGTCCATATAAACTGTTGGATTGATAAAGGCATGATATAGCGAAGTGTAGAAGTTCTCCTTCTCCTCTCTGGCGGCATCGATCCGGGCCTTTGCCAATTCGCGGTTCCAGGAGGCCTGGCCTTCTTTTTTCACCTGTTCGAAATCCCAACCCGGCACTTCGGCCCGCAGGTTTAATAAAGCGCCTTCGGTACTGACGGAAGACAGGGCCATTTTTAACTTGATCTTTTCTCCTTCGGCTGTACGAAAGTCGAAATACAGACGGATCTGTTTGCCGGCGATATCGGGAAAGTTATGATTCTGGTTGAACTTGCCCCAGAAGCCCCGATACACTTGCTTTTTGCCATAATTCGCGGCGCCATATTGTATAAAGGGTTTTGAAAAGCTAAGCGCGAAGTATTCCGTCCGGGTCCTGCCCCAGCCATTGGTCTGCCGCCAGCCCGTCACCAGCGTATCATTCTCCACCCGGACAAAGGTCCAGACATTTTTGTCCTCATAGTTGTAGATGCCGCTCATCATGTCCAGGATAATATGCGCCTGGTCCGTAGCGGGAAAAGTATATTGATGCATGCCCACCCGCGTACTGGCGGTCAGTTCTGCCAGTATATTGTAATCGTCCAGTTTCACCTTGTAGTAGTCGGCTTCGGCCGTCTCCGTTGTATGGGAAAAGGCGGAGCGAAACCCGCTGCGAGGCTGATCCGCGACGCCGGGATTTAACTTTAACGCCCCTACGGTGGGCATGATAAGGAAATCGCCCAGGTCCGAATGGCCCGTGCCGCTGAAATGCGTATGGCTAAATCCGACGATGGTCTTATCGTCATACTGATAACCCGCACAGTATTTATAGACATCCGGATTATATTTCCCATTCATCTCATAGGGAATGGTGTCCGTATCCGGGCTTAACTGTACCATGCCAAAAGGTACGGTAGCGCCGGGATAGACATGGCCCATCCGCTGAGTGCCGATGATGGGGCGGACATACTGTACCAGATTTTCGTCAGGAGAAGACTGAGCAACGGCAAGTACCGGGACGGCGGCCAGCAAAAGGAGTAAATGTTTACGCATGGTGCAAATATAGGCGCAGCAATTGTAAACAGAAACTTAATAACCGCCATCCCGGACTGTCCTGTCTATCAATTAATAGTCACAGTCGCATTTAGTTTATTATACCCCGTAGCTGCCTCCCATACATCCTTATTCGCCAACCGGATGGCGTACTCTATCCGTCCGCCAAGAGAAGTTGCGGCGTCCGGCAGGGAAAGCAGGAGATCGTAAGCACCCTTTGGAAGGGACACATCCGTGCTGACGGGCTCCGTTACTGACACCGCCCCACTGTACCACCTCCGCACATCCGCCGACAAATTAAAGACATATTCTTTACCTCCGTTCCTCGCACGCAGGATCAGCCTGGCCGGACGTTGATTATAAGGAGAAGCATATCCATCATTCCGGAGGTTAAGGGTGAATTTGAATTGCATGCCTGCCTTCACCGGCTGACCGGGGAAAACACCATTCAATAAAACAAATCTATACCCCAGGTTCTTTTTGATATTCTCCATACACCCTCCATTTACCCAATCGTTGTTCACGTCGTTATTATATGCACAGTTGAGAAAGCTGTAATGAAGACCGCTCATGACCGTCTGCGCCATGCCTGCCGTCTCGCAATCGTTTTGCGGGCTATAGGTGTCATCACAAGTCTCACCGCCTACCGCTGTATATTTATTATCAGCCTGGGCGTAAGCTTCCAGTACGGCAATGGCTGACCCGCTGGGGGTAGACGAGTTACCATAATCGTCGTAAGTGCCGTAATCTCCCACTCCAGCCAGGAAGCAGTCGTTGTGCAAGCCGATGCGGGCCTTGTCCCCGCCGGAAAAAGCTTCTGCATCCGTCAAGGCGGCTGAAGCCACGGGCGCATTTATGCCGTACACATATCGCTGTTTCATCTGCGGGGTACGCACCTGCACCATACGGCTGACGGGCAAAGCATCCAATATGGCTTTTAAGACCTCGATCTTATCCCGCCAATTGCTGTCCAGCAGTTTGGATTGTCCATTGGAGGAGGGATCGCCAAAATAGTCGGAATAATAATTCTCCCCCCAGATGCCGACAAAACCCATCTGCATACAGGCGATGACGTCCGCATTATCCTGCAGGATAGGTTTCAACTGTGCGATATGCTGCAGGACTATATTCTTTGGTGCATCTCCGTAGGGAGGGCAAATACCTCCTCCGGGACAACTGCCGGCATGGGTGGAGGTTGTATAGGACCAACGGGGTATCAGCTTGACGCCGGCCTCCCGTGCCGCGGCAAAATCCGCCTTGATCTTATCCAGCAGATCTGCCGGCAGGGCGCTGCCTGTGAGCCCATCGAGCACAAAGCTGCGGAATACCAGTGTGCTGTAAATCTTATAGATCCCGCCGCCATCCGCCTGTTGCAGGTTTCGCCAGGCTTTCAACTGATCCACATTCAGGGATGTATAATTATTGGCATGTGTTTCCGTGGCCCGGTAAAATCCCCGCTCGGGATTGGCAAAATCGGAATCGCTGGCTGTATAACGTATTGTATCGACAGGCGGGGGTGTATAGAGCACCGGCTTTTCCAGCTTGTCGCAGGACAGGACGGAGCAAAAACTGCCGCCTGCCAATAGCAGCGCCATCAATGAGTAAAACTTCATATGAAATATTTTTATTCGCTCATGTCAAGGAATATGGCGTTCGAACCCTGGTCCGGCATCGAACCCAGCGTTGCGCTCCAATCGCTCTTGGTGATCGTAAACGCGATGCGAAGCCCCTGGCCGGTGAGGCCTTTTAGCTTTGCCCGCCGGAAGGCCCCTTCAAATTTCAGCGTGGCGCCGTCCTGAACGACCGTACCTATCTGATAAAAGTCGGCGATGCTCTGCTGGCTCCAACCCCAGGAGGTTTGCGTGGCGCCTGAAAAATAAAACGGGTCCAGCCAGTTGTGCAGCATGGCCCCTTCCAGCAATATATCATAGGCTCCACCGGTGAAAGTACCGGTGAGCAGGCCGGTGGCTGGATTATTATCCGCATCCAGATAGAAGTCAAAAATATCAGCGGGAGTAGAAGTCATCTCGATATAGAAAAAGACATTGTCGCTGTTGTAATCGAACTTCGCCTTTTGAAAGGTCCCTCCCTTTGGCCCCCTTGTCACCACGTTCTGGGTGATTGCATCCCAGTCCGACAAAGAATTATCATCCAATTTTATCGGAGAAGATTTTGCGATATGGATGACAGTGGAGCCTTCGGCCTTGACACCGCCGGCTGTAGTAATATACAGGGTGGGTACATATTTCCCTTTTTTGGGGTAGGTGTGTACGGGGTTTTTATCCGTAGAACTTGCTCCATCACCAAAATCCCATTGGTAGGAGGCGGCATCTGTCTGGTTGGTGAAAGTGATGGTAAAGCCGTCGTCACTCGTCGTGTACGAGTAGAGCACGTCGGGAGGGCGTGGCGTTGCATCTTTTTTACAGGAGCACAGCCAGCAACAGGCGAGTATATATATAGTTATTTTTGTGCGTGTCATGATGATGATTTTTATGGGTTTTGCGTACACAGTGTATTGGTCTGTACTTCATCGATGGGGATATAATAGATGATCTTGGGGTTGTCGGGCGTGACGATCATATTCGCATAGCCCGTCGGCTGTTTGGACAGATCGATGTCCGTCTCTTTCAGCCCCGGCAGGTGATAGCCCCAGTAAGTACGGTTAAGGCTCCGTTTGTTGCGATAAACATCGAAGATCCGGTGCCCTTCGAAGGCCAGCTCGATACGCCGCTCGTTCAACACAAGGTCGAGCGCTGTATAGCCGGCAGGTACGACACCATTATAAAGGCTTCCACTCAACCCCCTGTTCTTACGGATCATATCCAGGTCATCAAGCGCCGCAGCCGTTTGTCCTGCTTTGGCTTCGGCCTCGGCCTTGTTCAGGTACGATTCTGATAACCGGAACATCACGGGCGAACTCAGGGTAGGGCTTCCACCCTGGAAGGAGAATTTGGTGATATAATAGATCTCGATGCCATTCTTTTTCTGGATTACTCCATTGTTGTCTTTCAGCGGCACGATATACTTCCAGCGTACATCCTCCGGATGAGCAGACATACTGTCCCTGAGGGAAGGAGAAGCAAATTCTTCACCCCAGCCCGAGTTGCCGTCCGAATAGATCATGGACGCGATGGACCCGAATTTTCCGTAGTCTTCCGCAGTGGTGAAGGCGATGCAGAAAATGGTTTCGGGACTGGCCGGCGCATTGGCAAACAAGGCGGGATAAGTTGCCGCCGTGGCAAGACTGAACTTCCCGCTGCCGATGACTTTACTGGCATAGTAGATGGTGCTGTCGTTATTACCTTCGTACAGATAGGCCCTCGATAACAGGGCCCAGGCGGCCTCCCGGGTGGCATACTGCACGCCCCTGCCCTGCACCATCAGGTCCGCGCCTTTTGCTGCATCTGCAATGACCTGCTGATACACCTGTTGGACCGTGGACCGCGCCTTCAGGGCCGGGTCGCTGGTGGAAGTCCTTAGAATGACGCCTGCCCCTGTGGACGAGCTCGTATACGGCATCGCATAGAGACGGACGAGATTGAAATGGGCGAAAGCCCTCAGAAAATAACATTCCCCCAACAGCTGTTTTGTCGCATCGTCCGGGCTTGTCACCTTTTCAGCGGATTCTATTACCGTATTGACATCGCTGATGATCTTATAAGAGATATACCAGAAGTACCGTGTGTTGGTCTGCGTCGGCAAATGCCCCAGGGAAAAGCTGTAGAACAGATCGTCCGTCGTCGTCTGACCGCAGACGATGTCGTCGCTGGCAAAGTCGGACAGCTGAAAATACTGCCGCAGGTACATATTGTTACTGTTGGTCGATCCGGCGAAAGACACATGGTCCTTGAATAGCGCATAAGCGCCATTTACCGCATTTTTTAATCCTTCCGCGGAATTGGTGAGCGTAGCCGTCGTAATGGCGTCGCTGGGCGTAACATCCTTTACGCAGGATGCCAGCAGCAGCAACAGGGGTGATAATGTCCAGAATATTTTTGTACGCATGGTATGAATATTTTTATCAGAACCTGAAATCGATGTTGAAGAGATACTGCCTGTTGTTGGGATACTTAAAGTCCGACACGCCGGGCATCACATATACCCCGGGGGTAATGGTCGTCTGGGGGTCCTGTCCAAAGAACTTTGTCGCCCGGTAGACATTGTCCGCCGACAAGGAGACGGTGATACCATCCAGCTTTAGCCGCCGTATGACTGCCTTGGGCAGATCATAAGCCAGGGTGATATTCCTGATAGCGATAAAGCTGCCGTCCTTGAGATAGCGGGTAGAGGTCTGGGTGGAATTGTTGGAATTCTGCGGACTGGGCTCGCTGGCAATATCTCCCGGCTTGGTCCATACCTTATATCCTTTCGGCAGGACAGCCAGGTTGTAGTAAGGTTCGCTGCCATCGTTCTCGGTAAACCGCAGGGCATTGCTGAAAATCCTGTTGCCGGAAAGAAAATAGGCATTGACGCTTAAGGTAATCCCTTTGTACCGGAAGGAGTTGGTCATACCGCCCTGGAATTTGGGCAATGGGTTCCCTGATTCCTGGTAAGTTGCGCTGTCGTAATTAGAGGTAGCCTGTCTGTTGATGATCTTGCCCGATGCATCTTTTGTGAGCTGTTCCCACAAAGGCGCCCCAGTCTGCGGGTCGACACCCAACCATTTGGGCATATAGAACTCATAAAGATTGCCTCCGTTGCGATAGATCTGCGAAATAGCCCAGGTAGATTGGGTTGTGATGCTGACGGCGGGGAATTGCCGCAGCTTGTTTGAGTTCCAGTTGATAGAAAAATCAGTCCGCCATTCAAAATCATGAGATTTGATATTGATGGTGCTTAACCCTATCTCCAGACCTTTGTTGACAACCTCTCCCCTGTTCTCCCAGCGGTTCTCAAATCCCACGGACAAGGGCTGGGATACCTGTAACAGCAGGTTCTTTGTAATGTTGTTATATACGTCCACCGTCAGCTCGATGCGTTTGAACAAACCCAGATCAAAGCCGGCATCCCATTGATGCTTGCTTTCCCAGGTGAGGTTCGGGCTGGGCAGCTGCGAAGGCGTAGCCGCTATCAGGCCGTTGTACTGACTCGATAATGAATACAGCCCCAGATAGCGGGAAGATCCGATATCCTGCATACCCGTAATGCCATAACTGAGCCGCAGCTTCATAAGATTTACGATCCGGTTGCTTATCAGAAAATCCTCCTTGCTCATCAGCCAGGCTGCGCTCAGGGAAGGAAACTTCGCATAACGATTGCTGGAAGGAAAGGCGGAGGAACCGTCTATCCTGTAAGAACCCGTAAGAAAATATTTATCCAGGTAGCTGTAATTCACCTGTGAGATATAGGAGACGAGCGTGGCTATATCGTTGTTGCCATTGACCGCCTGACTATTGGAGACAACATTCAGCACCTGCAGACCGACAGGCAGACCTTTCCCTGATGCTCCGTTGATCTCCGTATGGCTGCCTTCAAAAGCGACCCCGGCCAGGCCGCTGATGCGGTGAGGACCTAGGTTGAAATTGAACTTTAACAGGTCGTTGGAAATGTAGCCATAGCTCAATGTATTTGACTCGGTGAGATAACCCGTCCCGTGATATTGCCCCGCCGTCAGCGGAGAATAATAGGTGCTGCTCTTAAAATAGTTGGCCGACACACGATTCGTGCTGGTGATCGACAGCCAGGGCGTTAGGGTCACGTTGGCGTTGAGATCATAGTTGGCGTCGAAGTTCTTATAGGGGTGATTGGAGTTCTGGATGGTATGAATAGGATTGACTTTATCTCTTGACCACCATTTGAAGGTGGAGCTGCCGTCTACGTACACCGGCTTACCTGTACTATCATAGGGGTTATCCCAGGGCATATTGAGATAGGCGTAGTATACGTCATTATAGTCATAGCTCTTGCCTGTCGTGCCGCTGATATTGATGTTGTTGGTGACGGCTATCGCCTTGTTGAAATGATAGGTGGAGTTTGCACGGACATTAAGACGCTGATATTTTGTATTTAAGAAGGTGCCCTTCTCGTTGTAATACGAGAGCCCTATATAATACTCCGCCTTCTCTGTACGTCCGCTGGCCGAGGCATACAGGTTGGTCATCGGGGCATGCTTAAAGGTCGCTGTCAGCCAGTTGTAATTCCGGTCGCGGAGACTCAGCGGTCTTTCATTGTAGAATTTCAGGATGTCTATCTTGAACGAGTTACCCGTATCACCGGGGATATAATCCCGGTAATACTGTTTTTGCTGTTCGTACAGCTGGCTGCCCGACATCATCTTCATCTCTCCGAAATCGGGGGTGCGAAGCCCCTGCGTTATCTTTAATTCATAACGTGTCTTACCGGCGGCGGCCTTTTTGGTAGTAATAATGATCACCCCGCCGTTGGCCTGTGATCCGTACATGGCCGTTGCGCCTGCGTCCTTCAACACCGTCACGCTTTCCACATCATTCGGGTCATAGTTGCCGCCGATGATCCCGTCTACCACAAACAAGGGGCTTTGGGAAGCATTGACGGAAGAGACACCCCTCAGCCGGATCTCCGCCGCAGACCCAGGCGCTCCCGAGCTGTTGACTACCTGAAGGCCCGCTACCTTGCCTTGCAACATCGATCCTATATCATTGGTGGTAACGTCCTTTAATTTCTCTGCCGATACCACTGTGACGGCGCTGGTAAGCTCGCTCTTGCGCTTGTCGCTGTAGCCTACCACTACCACTTCGTTTATTTGCTGGTTGGATGTTTTTAAAATGATCTCGAAGGTGGAATGTTTGTCCGCCTTTAACCACTGGGTTTCGTATCCTACAAAGGAGAATTGCAGGGTATCTCCTTCTTCGACCAGGATGCTGAAATATCCTTTTGTATTGGTCTGGGTGCCCCTGGACGTTCCTTTTATGATCACGGAGACATTCGCCAGCGGCTCACCCCGCTCATTATGTATGATCCCCGTTATGGGAGGCGCCGCAACCTCCGTCTGCTGACGTTCGCTCAGGACGATGAGATTATTGCCATTGATGGAATAGTCCAGGCCAGTACCCTTTAAGACGAGCGAAAGCACGTAATCCAATGGCGCTTCCTCCACTTTCAGGCTGACCCTTTTCGAGTCATACATCTCTTTATACTGGTAGAGAAACCTGTAGCCGGACTTTTGTTCGATCAGCGAGAGCACATTGGATAAAGGCTCTTTGTCGACGGCAAGGCTGATCGTCTTCTGGGAAAAGGCCCATACAGAGAGATGGACCCCGGCCAGCACCATGCATAATGCTGTTATTTTCATGATAAACAGTAGTTTACGCCGGGCAATAATTCGCCCGGGGAATGCAGTTGTTCTGGTAAAATGCATACCTTTGATTTGATTAAGTTAGTAATAGGCTTATGCCTGTTGATAACTCCGGAGAGGTGACGCAAACACCTCTCTTTTGTTTTTATTTACCCCTGGTAATAGTAATGGTCTTACCGTTCATATCATAGGAAAAAGGCGCGGAATGGCGCAAAGCCTCCAGGGCTTCTCCCACCGTCTCCTTTTCAAAAGAACCTGTAAAAAACAATGATTGCTGACTGGTGTCGGCAAATACGATCCGCACCTGGTACCATCGTTCCATCCTTCTGGCCAGGGAGGCAAAGGGCTCCTTCCTGAATACCAGCTTCTCCTTCATCCAGGCCGTCTCGATATAAGAACTGTCCCTGGGGTCAGGCTCCACCTGTGTCACACGGATCACTTCTTCACGGCTTTTTGATCTGCCGCTGTCCGCCGGCGGGGTGGTTTCCGCTGTTTTATTACGAATGACGATCTTTTCGTTGGGTCTTAATAAGATCTTCCGTTCAGGGTCGGTCTTCAAGCTGACTTCGATGACTCCTCTGACGAGCGTGGCTTCCACAAAACTGTCCTCCGCATAAGCCCGTACGTTAAAGGCCGTCCCCAGCACCCGGATGATGACATTACCCGCATGTACGATCAGGGGCATATCAGGATTGCCATGTATGTCAAAATAAGCCTCTCCTGTCAGCTGCATCTCACGCTTTTTTACGCCAAAGTCCTTGTTATACGCAAACTGGCAGGCGCTGTTCAACACCACCGTTGAGCTATCCGGCAGATTGATCAGGGTCTTTGAGCCTGTCTTGGTGACGATGCGGTCAAATGGTTCGCCGCCGGTGGATCTTTTGCTTTTCTGGACAAAGAAGATGGTGACAAGGGCTGCTGCCAGGATTGCGGCGGCCCAGCCAAAAAGCTTTCTTTTCCCATTACGGGGAGCTTTGATGATGTCCGTCTCTTCCCGTACGGACTGCATAATGGCTGACAAACTCCTGTCTTTTGCTGCTTTGTCCTCATGGAAAGGACGTAAGGTAAGCCCTTTCAGCTCGGACAACAGCTCCCCATAAGGGACCGTATCCTGCTGCTGCAACAGCAACTGCAATTCGCGGAGCTCTTCCCCCGTGATCTGGCCGTCGTATTGCTTAGCAAGTAATTCCCATAGTCTCCCTTTATCTGCCATCATAAATAAATTTCGGAACCCGTCCGATAAGGCTGATGCAGGAAATGGGGGTATACCCCTAAAAGACTTAAGAAAAAATTAATGTTGGAGAAAAGTGAGGGGCACGGAGAGGCTGATCTTCTTTAATGCGATGCTCATTTGGGCTTCGACGGTCTTGACGGAGATATTCAACAGCTCGGCCACTTCCTTGTATTTGAGATTGCTTTCTTTTACCAAAAGGAATATGAGTTTACATCTGGGCGCCAGCTGATCGATGACCTTATTTATATATCGTACCATCTCCGAAGAGATCAGCAGCTGCTCAGGACTTAATTCCCACTGAACGGGAAAATCGTGCAGCTCATCCTCCTCCGCGGACAGGATTGAAGCCCGTCGGGAACGCAGGATCTCCAAACTCCTGTTACGAGTGCATTTCAACAGATAGAGCTCGGGATTGGCGACATCCTTCAACAGCTCCCTCCTTTGCCATATCCGCAGGAATACGTCGTTTACGATCTCCTCCGCGACTGCTGTGTCTCCAACAATCGAGCAGGCCAGTTTATATAATCTATAAAAATATATGTGATGGAGCCCGGCAAGCGCTTCCTCATCCTCTCTCAGGGATAATCTTGTAAATAGAATATAAGCAGCGTCCTTGGTCATACCTTACACCTAATGTACGGAGATTTTTTGCGTCTTCCACCCTAAAGGGGAAAGCAAACGTTTGCGTCATTTTCGCCGATCCATCCCCCCTTTTCACCGGCCTTTTTGGGTGATTGAACTATCTCCCCTTTCCTCCTACCCTTATTTTCCTAATTTTACACCCCATGGAAAAGAGCAAACGACCACCAAAAGGCCCCGGCTTGTCCACCCTGCTGAAACCATACAGAGGACTCATTATCCTATTGGCTTTTTTAGCTTTATTGAGCAATGGCCTTAGCCTGGCGCTGCCAAAGATCATCGGCAAAGCCATCGATGCATTCGACAAGCGCCAACTGGACATGCATAACATCGTCGTCCAGTTCCTGGCCGTGACGATCGGTGTCTTTATCTTTGCTTATCTGCAAAGTATCGTACAGACCTTTGCGTCGGAAAGAGTCGCCCGCGATCTGCGGACCCGTCTGTCGGAGAAAATCTCCCGGCAGAGCTATGAATTCCTTCAAACGACCAGTTCCTCCAAGCTGCTGACCAATCTGACGGCTGACGTCGACTCCATCAAAATGTATGTGGCCCAGGCCATTGTGTCCATCCTCTCTTCGCTGGTGACCATCATTGGGGTCAGTATCCTCGTGATGACCATCAACTGGAAACTGGGGCTCATCGTTATCGCCACCATCCCCATTATCGGGGTTACCTTTTTTATAGTGCTGCGTAAGGTCAGGGCCTTATTTCTGAAAGCCAGAGAGGTCATTGACCGGCTCAACAAGGTGATCAATGAAAGCATACTGGGCGCCGCCATCATCCGGGTGATCAATTCTCAGCAATTGGAGTATAACAAATTCCTGGATGCCAACAGTAAAGCAATGGGGATCGGGTTGAGTATCCTGCGGCTTTTCGCCGCCCTCATCCCCGTCATTATCTTTACGGCCAACATGGCGACCCTATCCATCCTGGCCCTGGGAGGTCATTTTGTCATCACGGGTTCTATGTCGCTGGGCGATTTCTCCGCCTTTAATAATTACCTGGCCATGCTCATCTTCCCCATCCTGATCATCGGGTTTATGAGCAATGTTATCGCCCAGGCCCAGGCGTCTTATGCCCGTATCAACGGCGTCCTCAATGCACCCGATCCGGTGGAGACGGGGACGTTGAAAACAGCATTGAAAGGCGAGATCACTGTAAAAGACGTATCGGTGATATATAAGGATAAGACAGTATTGAAAGATATTTCCTTTACTGTCCCCGCAGGGGCCCGGACAGCGATCATCGGACCCACGGCTGCGGGCAAGACGCAGCTGCTGCACCTGCTCACTGCCCTGACAAGACCCAATACAGGGGCTATCGAATATGACCGCCATCCTATCGCAGAATATGAAAAAGAGACATTCCACAAACAAGTAGGATTCGTGTTCCAGGACAGCATCATCTTCAACATGAGCATAAGAGAGAACATCGCGTTCAACGAGACGGTGACGGAGCAGGATATGCAAAGGGCCATCGATACGGCAGAACTTCACGATTTTGTAAACGCGCTTCCGGACAAACTGGAGACCATCGTATCCGAAAGAGGGACCAGTCTTTCCGGCGGACAAAAACAGCGTATCATGCTGGCCCGCGCCCTGGCCATCAATCCCCGGGTGCTGCTGCTGGACGACTTCACTGCCCGCGTGGATACCAGCACCGAACAGAAGATATTGGAGAATGTACGCCGCAACTATCCGGGTATCACCCTGCTGTCGGTGACCCAAAAGATCGCATCCATCGAAGACTATCAGCAAATAATCCTGCTGATGGAGGGCGAAATAATTGCTTCCGGCACGCACCAGGAATTAATGGACACCTGCCCGGAATATGTTCAGATCTATCAATCACAACGTAGCACCAGTCATTATGAGCAACACGAATTACAATCTTAATGCTATTGCCGGCCAGCAGCCCAAAAAGACCTCCAACTGGAAGGCCCTGGGTAAGCTGATCAACCTGTTGCCCGAAAAACGCAACGTATTGATCTGGGCGTTGATCGCCATTCTTGCTTATTCGGGTCTTACCATGGTGGGACCTTATATCATCGGCCGCACCATCGATAAATATATCCGGAACAGCCAGAATTTCAATGGCATTCTGAGAAACTGCGGATTTCTCCTGCTGATCTATGGCGGAGTGCTGGTCTGCGTCTATCTTCGTACGACCCTCATGGGCAGCTTTGGCCAGCATCTCCTGTTCAAGCTTCGCAATACTTTATTCAATAAGCTGCAGGAATTGCCAAATGCCTTTTTTGCCCAGAACAAGGCCGGTGACCTGATCTCCCGGGTAAACAGCGATACGGATAAGATCAACCAGTTTTTTTCCCAGTCCCTTATGCAATTCGTCTCCAGTATCTTTATCATTATAGGAGCCGGCATTGCCCTGCTGGTGCTCAATTTCCGGCTGGGGCTGGCCACCCTTTCCCCTGCCCTGCTCATGTGGATCTTTACCAAACTGGTCACACCCTGGGTCAAACGAAAAAATGCCGCAAACCTAAAAAGCGTGGGTGGTCTGAGCGCCGAGATCCAGGAAAGCCTGGATAATTTTAAGGTGATCATCGCTTTCAACCGTCGTGACTATTTCAGGAAGCGTTTTGACAAGGCCAATAAAGGCCAATATTCCTCTGCGATAAAAGCGGGCCTGGCCAACAATATCTTTATGCCCGTTTATAGCCTGGCATCCAGCCTGGGACAGCTTATTATGCTGACCTATGGCATTTACCTTATAACTTCCGGTAACTTCACTACCGGCTTCCTTATCAGCTTTTTTGCCTATGTGACGAGTTTCTATGACCCGCTGCGTCAGATGGCGGCGCTCTGGGCCAGTTTCCAGGTAGCGCTCGCCGCCTGGGACCGTGTCTCGCAGATATTAAATCTGGAGTCCGACCTGGCCACGGTGGCCCCGGAAGCAGTATTGTCGGTGGCCGGCGCCGCACCTGCGCTGCTGGAATTCCAGCATGTGTCCTTTCATTACCCGGACGGTACTGAAGTGCTGCATAACAACAGTTTCCGGATGGAGAAAGGGAAGACCTATGCATTGGTAGGCCCCACGGGTGGCGGCAAGACAACCACCGCCAGTCTTATTGCCAGGCTCTATGATCCCACTGCGGGCAAAGTGCTGCTGGACGGTAGGGATCTGCGTTCCTATACAGCCGCGGAAAGGACCCGGAAAATAGGGTTTATCCTGCAGGAACCCTTTTTATTCTCCGGGACTGTAAGGGACAACATCCTGTACGGCAATGAACAATACCATGACCTCTCCAATGAGGAATTAGCAGCCGTCATCGAAAAGGCCAACCTGCAGACGCTGCTGTCCCGTTTTGACGCGGGTCTTGACACCACGGTGGCTTCCGGAGACGGCATCAGCCTGGGACAACGGCAGCTGATAGCTTTTATGCGGGCCGTACTTCGCAACCCCGAGCTGCTCATATTGGATGAAGCGACGGCCAATATCGATACCATCACCGAAAAAATGCTGGAAGATATCCTGCAGAAATTACCGGATACCACCACCCGTGTCATCATCGCTCACCGTCTTAATACTATTGAGAATGCGGACGAGATATTCTTTGTCAATGGCGGGGCCATCACCCGTGCCGGCAGCCTCGACCAGGCCGTCGATATGCTGTTGCATGGGAAAAGGGTAAGTTGATCCGCCTACAGGATTTTATCAGAAAGGCTTGTTAACTTGTGACATGAAGCTTCCTTGCCTCTTGTTCGCAGCCATATCACTGTCCTTATCTCTTACAGCCCAGCAGCAGACAAACGCCGGCAAGGGCAGGATCACCGGCCGTATCCTCGACTCACTGACACAGAGTCCCGTGGAATATGCTACCATTACCCTTTATGTCGCAGGTATTGCACGGCCTGTCAATGGCGCAACCACCAATAATAAAGGTGTCTTTACGATCGACGGCCTACCTCCCGGCAGCTATATCCTTACAGTCGGGTTTATCGGCTACCAACCCCGGTCTATCGATGCCATTGCCCTCACCGGAAAACCCTTCACGCTGGCGGATATTCTCCTGACGAAAAAACAGGAGGCGCTTCAGACCGTGACGGTCACTGCATCCAAGGGGTTGGTGGAGAATAAGATCGATAAGATGGTCTACAATGCGGAAAAAGACATTACCTCCCAGGGCGGGGTAGCCACCGACATCCTGAAAAAAGTGCCGATGGTGTCCGTAGACGTGGATGGCAATGTCCAGCTGCAAGGCAACTCCAACGTCCTTTTTCTTATCAATGGCAAACCTTCCAGCATCTTTGGCAACAACCTGGCAGACGCCCTTCAATCCATCCCGGCCAGCCAGATAAAGAACATCGAGGTCATCACTACGCCCGGAGCCAGATATGATGCTGAAGGCACAGGCGGCATCATCAATATTGTCCTGAAAGAGAACAGGCTCCGCGGGATCAACGGCAATATCAGTCTCACAGCCGGCACCCGGCTAGAAAATGGTTCGCTAAACCTGAATGCCCGCCGTGGTAATTTCGGATTGAATGCCTTCTTCAGCGGCAATGCACAGCTACGTTCTACCAGGGTAAATAGTTCCGATCGGCTCTCCGAAGATACGGCCACAGGGACAAAAGACAGACTGCAGCAACAAGGCAGCAGTAGATTCAACCGGCAGGGTTATGAATCCGGGCTTGGCTTTGAATGGAGTATCGACCATCGCAATACGTTATCCGGCAACATCGGCTATGATAATTTTGGTAACAGGAATAATGGCTCCTTTCTCCAGCAGCAGACGGGGTATGATCCGTCCGGCACACCCGTATCAACCTTCAGCTCTTTTGTCCTGTCCGGCAGCCGATTCCAGGGGCACTCTCTTGATTACAGCCTCAGCTACAAACGAACATTTGCACAAGAGGACAGAGAATTGAACATATCCTACGACGGCAGCTATGGCAACAACCACTCGGCTTATCATCAGGCGCAAAGCCTGCCTACAGGTGATTCCACTTTTGCAGGCTCCAACAGCAACAGCGACGGGCACGATCATGAAACAAACTTCCGGCTGGATTATGTACAGCCCCTGAGCGAAAAAATAAAGCTGGAGACGGGCGGCAGGATACAGATCAGACAGATTGCCAGCGCTTCCTCCGTATATACATTAAGCCCTGTCTCCGGCCACTATGCCTATGACACCGGGCAATCCAACGCACTGTCTTACGGCAGACATGTGTACGCAGGCTATGCATCCCTTACCTTCCCGATCTTCAACTGGCTTGACGTGAAAGGAGGGCTCAGGTACGAACGGACGGAGACAGACGCCGTATTCAGCAAGTCCTCCGGCGCCCATATCCCCGGGTACAATACCTTCGCACCCTCTCTCATCCTTTCCCATAGCTTTGAGAATGACCAGACGATCAAGATAGCCTATACCAAAAGGATCCAGCGGCCTAATTACCGGTGGCTAAACCCATATATCAACGCCAGCGACCCGAAGAACATTACCACGGGTAACCCTTATCTGCAGCCTGAAATCACCCATAATATCGAGCTCACCTGGAGTAAATCCTTTGAAAAAGGCGTTGCCCTCAACGTCGTCCTGTTCTACCATCACCAGATACACGATATCCAGCCCTTTATTACCTATTATCCAACCTATACCATCGGAGACTCCGTGTACACCAATACCTCCGTCAGCATCCCGATGAATGTGGGAGCGGAAGACAACTATGGATTGAACGTCTTTGGTTCTGTGCCGCTGGGGCCCAAGGTCAACATCCGCAGCAACCTTTCTTTCTTTGACAGGTACATCACCACCGGCGCCCTGGGCGGCAGCAATGTCACGAGTTTTAACTACCGGCTCAATATGAACGCCACGTATCAGCTGAGCAATACTTTTGTGCTGGAATTCTTTGGCAATTTCAATTCCCGTCGCAATGAGCTCCAGGGACGCTACCCTTCCTTTACCACCTATAATCTTGCTTTCCGGAAGCAGGTATGGAATAAAAAAGGGAGCATTGCCTTTTCCGCCACCAATCCCTTTGCGGCCAATGTCAAACAGGAAACATCCGTCACCGGCGGGCATTTTACGCTGCACTCCCTCCAACAGTTGCCTTATCGGTCCTTTGGTATTAACTTTACCTATAAGTTCGGGAAACTGGAGTTTAAAAAAGATAAGGAGGAGCCAAAGGAACTTCCTTCGTTACCGGACAATGGCTAACCCATGCTCAACAAACCCAATCCCCATATGTCTCGTCTGCGTAGTTCTCTGCTTGCCACATCGATCCTTTTGTTGTCGTCCAGTCTGGCCAGCGCCCAGCCTCACGACTTTCAGGTATCAAAAATATTCCATATAGGTAGTCCCGGCGGATGGGACTACATCGCCGTGGGGCCCGACAAGAAAATATATGTATCCCATGGCTCCCATGTAGTGATCCTGGATGAAAAGAAAGGCGATTCCGTTGGTGTTATTCCCAACACCAGCGGTGTCCATGGCATTGCTTTCTGTCAGGCCCTGGGCAAAGGATACACCAGCAATGGCCGTACCAATAGCGTTACTGTCTTTGATATAAAGACAGGGCGGGTGTTAAACCAGATACCCACCGGACAGAACCCGGATGCCATTTTTTTTGAACCTTTCACAAAGACCATCATCACCTGTAATGGACGCAGTCATGATCTCAGCATCATCGATCCTGTTACCGAGCAGGTCACAGGCACCGTATTCCTGGATGGCAAACCCGAAACGGCTGTCTCGGATGAGGCCGGCAGGGTCTTTATCAACATCGAGGACAAAAACGAGATCACGGTGGTGGACATCGTCCATAAGACGATACTCGCTAACTGGTCATTGTCTCCCGGAGAAAGTCCTACGGGGCTGGCCATTGACAGGAAGACCCAACGGCTGTTTGCCGGCTGCGATAAGCAGTTGATCGTGATGGATGCCGCCACCGGGAAGATCGTTGCAAAAGTTCCCATCGGCGATGGCTGCGACGGAGTTGCTTTTGACCCTCGTCTGAAAGATATTTTTGCTTCCTGCGGGGAAGGTACGCTCTCCGTCATTCATGAAAGCGCACCATCCTCCTTTAACGTCGTTGCCAATGTTACCACCAAACGCAGCGCACGTACACTGGCCATCGACGAAAAGGGCCACCGGATATTCCTCCCGGCCGCGGGGGCTGAAAAATTTGAGGTTCTTGTGATCGCCCGTGGGCGACAGACAAACGTTAGCCCGGCGCGATAACGGTAATTGCCCATTTTTCGTTATATTGTATGTACAATAAACGATTATGGCATCACCCAAATATGGTCGCCTGAAGAACTTCGTTGGCGGTGAATTTATAGCCGTTGACGGCAGGAGCATGCCTATTATATCCCCATTGGACGGCACGCTGCTGGCCGAAATGCCTTGCTCTTCCGCCGCCGATCTCGACAAGGCCGTAAAAGCCGCACGGCAGGCCTTCCCGGCCTGGAGCAAAACCCCTATCAAGGAAAGGGTACAGGTATTTTTTAGATACAGACATTTACTGGAAACACACATGCAGGAATTGGCGGCGCTGGTCAGCGAGGAGAACGGTAAAACGCTGGGCGAGGCCGTTGCCGAGATAGAGAAATGTGTAGAGCTTACTGAATTTGCCACCTCCCTACCCCAGCTGGTGACGGGCGAAGTGCTGGAAGTGAGCAAGGGAGTGGAATGCCGTACAGAACACCCACCGCTGGGTATCGTGGCTTCCATCGTCCCGTTCAATTTCCCCGCAATGGTGCCCAACTGGACCATGCCCAATGCCATGGCGTTGGGTAACTGTATGATCATAAAGCCTTCCGAGAAGGTGCCCTTGAGTCTGTCACGGCTGGCGGCGCTGCTACAGGAAGCGGGACTTCCCGAAGGCGTGTTCAATATTGTCAACGGGGATAAGGAAATAGTCGAGGCCATCTGCGATCATCCTGGTATAGAAGCCGTCTCCTTTGTAGGGTCGACAAAAGTGGCTAAATTGGTCTACCAGCGTGCTACGCATAATCTTAAACGTTGTCTTGCCCTGGGCGGAGCCAAGAACCACCTGCTGGTGATGCCGGATGCCAAGCCGGAAATGACGGCTCAAAATGTAGCCGCCTCGATGAGCGGTTGCGCTGGTCAACGCTGTATGGCGGCTTCCGCCATGGTGGGAGTAGGCGACGTCGACCATATTATCCAACGGATCTGCGAGGAGGCCCGCCGCATCATACCTGGCCGTAACCTGGGCGCCGTCATAAACGCCGAATCAAAAGAGAGGATCGAACGCTATATCACCGAGGCGGAACAACAAGGAGCCCGGGTCCTCGTCGACGGGAGAGGCGCCACCGTCCCCGGGAAAGAAAAAGGGACCTATGTCGGTCCCACGGTCATCGATGGGGTAAGACCCGATATGGCTGTGGCTCGCGAAGAGATCTTTGGTCCCGTCATCAGTATCATGCGCGTCGATACCCTGGATGAAGCCCTTGCCATCGAAAATGCCAATCCCTACGGCAATGCAGCCTCCGTATTTACACAGAATGGCGGGTATGCCCGCTATGTCATCGATCATGCTTCCGCGGGTATGGTAGGCGTGAATGTAGGCGTTCCCGTACCCCGTGAGCCTTTCTCTTTTGGCGGATGGAATGAAAGCAAATTCGGCGTAGGCGATATCACAGGTAAAAGTTCCATTGAATTCTGGACGAGGTTGAAAAAGAGTACAATAAAATGGAACCCCGAAGCGGGTATTAATTGGATGAGTTAACAAAAATTATTTTTTATGGCTGCCCCTGTTACAATGTCCGAGTCCCAGGAGATCCTGCAGGATAACTTTGATTACACGCTTTTTTCCTGGAGCAAGCAGAAAGGGATCAATCCTATCGCCGTCAAATATGCAGAAGGCGTCTACCTTTATGATTATGACGGCCGGCGTTACCTGGACTTTTCATCCGGGCTCATGAATGTGAACATCGGTCATGGCAATCAGCGGGTCACCGCCGCCGTCACCCGTCAGATGCAGGAGGTCAGTTATGTCACTCCCAGCTGCGTAACACGGGCCCGGGGCGAGTTGGGACGGCGGCTGGCGGAGATCGCCCCCGGCAACCTGCAAAAGACCCTTTTCACCGTATGTGGCGCTACCGCCATCGACAATGCCATCAAGCTGGCAAGACTTTATACGGGGCGTCATAAGATCATCGCCCGGTACAGGGCATTTCACGGTGCTTCATACGGCGCCATGACCGCGGGCGGCGACCCCCGTAAGCTGCCTTCTGATGCCCAGCAGATGCCGGGCGTCGTTCATGTGGAAGATCCTTATTGTTACCGTTGCCCCTGGGGAAAAGAAATAAACACCTGCCACCGGGAATGTGTAAGTCATATTCAGCGGGTCATAGAGTTCGAAGGCCCGGAGAACATTGCCGCCATCCTTATGGAAGGCGAAAGCGGCAGTTCCGGCTGCATCAAATATCCTCCCGACTATCTGCAAAAGATCAGGGCTCTATGCGATCAGCATGGTATCCTGCTCATCATCGATGAAGTGATGAGCGGCTTTGGCAGGACGGGTAAATGGTTTGCATCGGAATTGCACGGCATCGTGCCCGATATGATCGCTACCGCCAAAGGCATCACCGCGGGTTATCTCCCCCTGGGCGCTCTTATCGTGACGGACAAGATAGCGGATCATTTCAATGACCGTACCCTTTGGCTGGGGCTTACCTACTCCGCTCATCCCGTTGCCTGCGCCGCCGGCGTGGAAGTGCTGAAGATCTATGAAGATGAGGGGCTGATAGAAAATGCCGCGGAAATGGGAAGGTACGTGGATCAGCGTGTGAACGAGCTGCAGCGGCTTCACCCTTCCATCGGCGACTTCCGTAATACCGGACTCCTGGGCTGTCTGGAGCTGGTGAAGAACAGGACGACCAGGGAGCCCATGGCCCCCTTCAATGCCAAGCCCGAGGAGATGACCGTAATGAACCAGGTGGCCGCCCGTCTCCGGCAACTGGGCATGTACACGTTCGTAAGATGGAACTACGTCTTTATCGCGCCACCCCTAAGCATCACCCGGGAGCAGGTGGATGAAGGGCTTGCTATGATCAGTGAGGCGCTTACGATCGCCGATGCGCATATACAACCATGAGATATGAACAGCTCCCCATCCCTTTATAGTGAAGATCTGGCTCCCGTTCCTGCGGAGAAAAGGACCTGGTCCACCTGGAACTATGCTGCCCTCTGGATCAGCATGAGTCTTTGTATACCCACCTATATGCTGGCCAGCTCGCTTATTGGCGGCGGCATGAACTGGTGGCAGGCCATCCTCACTATCTTTTTTGGCAATACCATCGTGCTGGTGCCCATGATCCTCAATGGCCGGGCCGGGGCGAAATACGGCATCCCCTTCCCCGTCTTTGCCCGGGCCAGCTTTGGTGTGCGGGGCGCCAATATACCAGCCCTTTTAAGAGCCATCGTAGCCTGCGGATGGTTTGGCATACAGACCTGGATCGGCGGTTTTGCCATCTATCAGGCAGTACGGCTGTGGATCCCCGGTCTTTCGACATTGCCGCGGATATTTCCTGCTGCATGGGGTTTGGAGACGGGGCCCGCAATATGTTTTTTGTTATTCTGGCTGTTAAACATGTGGGTCGTCTGGCTGGGCGTGGACAGCATCCGCAAGCTGCTTGTCTTTAAGGCTTTCTTTCTCCCCCTGGCGGCCCTTGCGCTGCTTTTCTGGGCCATCACCTCCGTACATGGCGGATTAGGCCCCATCCTTACCCAACCCTCCCACCTGAAAGGCCCATCATTCTGGTCCTTTTTTATACCAGCCCTTACAGGCATGGTGGGTTTCTGGGCGACCCTGTCGTTGAATATCCCCGACTTTACCCGTTATGCAGTCAGCCAGCGGGCGCATGGCGTCGGTCAGGCCATTGGTCTGCCCCCTTCCATGACCTTATTCTCCTTCATCGGGGTCGTTGTGACCTCCGCTACCGTATTGTTATACGGCCAGCCCATCTGGGATCCGGTAGTACTTGCAGGAAAATTTGAGAACAGGACAGTTATTTCACTGGCAATGATTGCAGTAGCTATCTCTACTCTGGCTACCAACATCGCGGCCAATATTGTAAGTCCCGCCAATGACTTTGCCAATCTGAGCCCTGCCCGGATCAATTTCCGCATGGGCGGGCTGATCACAGGTATCCTGGGTATCCTGATCTTTCCCTGGAAGCTGATAGCCGACCCCGGCGGTTATATTTTCACCTGGCTGGTGGGGTATTCCAGTCTTTTAGGTCCTGTAGGCGGTATCCTCATTACAGACTATTACTTTATAAGAAAACAACAGCTATCTCTCAGCGACCTATACACACTTCAGGGTGCGTACACCTATACTGGCGGTATTAACTGGCGGGCCGTCATCAGCCTGTTGCTAGGTATCCTACCCAACATACCCGGCTTCCTCACGACCATTCATCTCATCAGCCCGGATGCTTTGCCGGCCTGGATCATATCCCTATACAGCTATGCCTGGTTTGTCGGGTTCTTTGTCTCCGGCATTTGCTACCGGCTCTCTTTCAACTACAAAAAACAGGTCAACTATGTCAGTATTGATTACTAACGGCAGGATCATCACGGCTACAGACGACTTCATCGGTGATATCTACATCGAAGGGGAAAAGATCGTTTCCATTGGTAAGCATCTGCATGTTTCCGCCGATAAGACCATCGACGCCACGGGCCAGTTGGTGATGCCCGGCGGCATCGACCCGCACGTCCACCTGGACATGCCTTTTATGGGCACTTTTTCCAGCGACAGTTATGAAACAGGTACCCGGGCCGCCCTCTTTGGAGGCACTACCACCGTCATCGACTTTATCCTGCAAAAACAGGGACATTCGCTGCAGGAAGCCTTTGATGAATGGAATGGCCGTGCCAACGGCACTGCCGTTGGGGATTATAGCTTTCATATGGCAGTGACGGACTTTAATGACCGGACCAGGCCGGAGATAAAGACAATGGTGGAAGATCATGGTATTACTTCCTTCAAAACCTTTATGGCCTATAAAGGAGCCCTGATGATCGACGACAGACAGATGACGGCCCTCATGCAGGAAGTCCGCCGGCATGGCGGCCTGGTGACTGTCCATGCCACCAATGGCGATATGATCGACTATCTCGTGGCTAGACATCGTTCTGAAGGGAAGCTGTCTCCCCGCTACCACTATTTATCACAACCAGAGGTTACAGAGGCGGAGGCATCAGGCAGATTTGCCGACATAGCTCATTATACGGGCTGTCCCGGCTACATCGTGCATCTAACATGCGAAGGAGCTCTCAATGCCGTACGTAATGCCACCACCCGCAACCAGCATGTATGGGTAGAGACGTGTATCCAGTACCTTCTGCTGGACGCTTCCCATTATGGCGAAGACTTCGAAGGGGCCAAATGGGTGATGAGCCCGCCACTCAGGGAAAAGAAAGACCAGGTGACACTGTGGGCCGGCATCAACCAGGGACTGGTGAATGTGGTAGCTACTGACCACTGCCCTTTCCGGTGGGAACAAAAGCTGATGGGGAAAGACGATTTCTCCAGGATACCCAATGGCCACCCCGCTATCGAACACAGGATGGAGCTGCTGTACAGCGAAGGCGTACGTAAAGGGAGGATCAGCCTGCAGAAATATGTAGAGCTCACTTCCACCAATCCGGCGAAAATTTTTGGGCTCTTTCCCCGCAAAGGGACACTGGCGCCGGACAGCGACGCTGATATTATTTTATTGGACCCCAACCGTCAACATACCCTTTCGGCCGCCACACACCATATGAACGTGGATTACTCGGCTTATGAAGGATGGCAGCTGACAGGAAAGGTTCAGACCGTCCTGTTGAGGGGACAGGTAGCCGTCGACCAGGGAGAGTGCAAGATAGAAAAAGGATACGGCCGGTTCATCCGGCGGAGTCGCCATACAGGTCTTGCCTGACGGCCGCCGGTAACTATGTAACGTTAACCAACAAACGAATAAAATGCCCAGAATCGTCAAATCCGGCCTCATCCAGATGAGCCTGCCTAAAACAGAAGGAGAAGGCACGATCGAAGAGATCAAGGAAGCCATGGTGCAAAAACACCTGCCATATATCGAAGAAGCAGGTAAAAAAGGCGTCCAGATCCTTTGTCTTCAGGAGATATTCAACACGCCCTATTTCTGCCCCGGCCAGGACCGCGCCTGGTATGAGTCCGCCGAGCCTGTACCGGGCCCCATCGTAGAGCGGATGACGGAATACGCAAAAAAGTACAATATGGTGATGATCGTACCCGTCTATGAAAAAGAGCAGGCCGGCGTGCTGTATAACACCGCCGCGGTCATCGACGCCGACGGCACCTTCCTGGGAAAATATCGTAAGAACCATATCCCTCATACTTCCGGCTTTTGGGAAAAATTCTTTTTCAAACCCGGTAACCTAGGTTATCCCGTCTTCCAGACAAAATATGCCAGGATCGGCGTGTATATCTGTTATGACCGTCATTTCCCCGATGGAGCCCGTTGTCTGGGACTCAACGGCGCCGAGATCGTGTACAATCCATCCGCCACCGTGGCCGGGCTCTCTCAATACCTCTGGCGCCTGGAACAACCTGCTCATGCGGCCGCCAATGGTTATTTTATGGGTTGTATCAACCGCGTAGGCGAAGAAAGACCCTGGAACCTGGGCCGATTTTACGGCAGCTCCTACTTTGTGGACCCAAGGGGACAGATATTCGCCCAGGCTTCCGAAGACAAGGATGAGCTGCTTATCGCCGAGTTCGACCTGGATAAGATCGAGGAGGTACGCAGTGTCTGGCAGTTCTTCAGGGACAGACGCCCGGAGACTTACGGAAAATTGACTGAACTTTAAACTGGTCAGCGTATGGCTATTACCAACAACAGGCTGACGCCCGGAGAATATGTAGAAAATTTTGGCGACATCCATCCCCCTTTCGAGACAAGGGATGCTGCCCTGGTGGAGGCCAACCGCTGTCTGTACTGTTACGACGCCCCCTGTACCAAAAGCTGTCCCACCGGCATCGACGTACCAAAGTTCATCAAACAGATTGCCACGGATGACCTGAAAGGCGCTGCCCGGACCATCTTTATTTCTAATATCATGGGTGGCGGCTGCTCCCGGGTATGTCCTGTGGAGAAGCTCTGTGAAGGCGCCTGCGTATACAATCTAATGGAGGAAAAACCCATTTCCATCGCCCGTCTTCAGCGGCTGCCGACCGACGAGGCGATGAGACGGAAGTGGCCTCTTTTTGTACGGAAGCCGGCCCTCGGCAAACGCGTAGCCATTGTCGGAGCAGGCCCTGCAGGGCTTAGCGCCGCGCATGTGCTTTCACGTGAAGGCATAGATGTGACCATTTATGAGAAGGAGGCCCGTGGAGGAGGTCTGATGACCTATGGCGTGGCCGCATATAAGGTCACGCCGGATTACTGTGCGGAAGAACTGGAATATATTCTTTCTTTAGGCGGCATCACCATTCAATACAATACCTCCCTGGGAAAAGATCTTACATTACAACACCTGCGGGAGCAATATGACGCTGTCTTTCTGGCTTTTGGCGTAGGGCTTGCCCGACGGCTGGATATTCCCGGTGAGGAGCTCGCCGGGGTGGTGAATGCGCTTAAATTTATCTATGATATCAGGACGGAAGGGTTTCCTGCGGTCCCTGTGGGAGACAAGGTCGCTGTCATCGGTATGGGTATGACGGCTATCGACGCTGCTACCCAGGCCCGTCGTCTGGGCGCAGGAGAGGTCACCCTGGTCTATAGAAGGACAGAGACAGAAATGCCCTGCACACAAAAAGAGCTGGAGATCGCCCGTCAGGATGGCTGTCGTATTCACTGGCTGGCAGCACCTCAGGCAGTAATAGGCGCCGGAGGGCATGTTACAGGACTCCGGTGTGAACGGATGGAGTTAGGTCCTCCGGATGCGGGAGGGCGCCGCTCGCCTCAACCTACCGGCGAGACATTTACCCTTGACGTGGATATGGTGATCAAAGCCACGGGGCAGATGCCTTTCGAAGAGCTGGCGCTTGACGCCGGAGTGGGCCATCGTGGCGGGAAAGTTGCTGTGGACGGCGCCGGCGCTACTTCGCTGCCCGGTGTCTTTGCCGGCGGCGACTGTGTCAATGGAGGAAAAGAGGTGGTGGACGCGGTGCAGGCAGGCAAGTTGAGCGCAGCCGCTATCCTTTCTTATTTGCAGATCACTCATTAAAATTTTTATCATGGCTTCCTTACATACCAACTATCTCGGTATCTCCTCCCCCAACCCCTTCTGGCTGGCCAGCGCCCCGCCTACCGACAAGTTGATAAATGTCCTTCGCGCTTTCGAAGCAGGCTGGGGCGGCGTGGTATGGAAAACGCTGGGCAGCCAGATAAAAAATGTATCCTCCCGTTATTCCGCCGTAGATTATCACGGCAGCCGCGTCATGGGACTGAATAACATCGAGCTCATCAGCGACAGGCCGCTGGAGCTGAACCTGCGGGAAATAAAGGAATGTATCCGTCTTTTCCCCAACAGGGCGATGATCGTATCGCTGATGGCCGACAACGATCGCGAAAGCTGGCACGAGCTGATACGCAAGGTAGAGGATACGGGCGCCCATGGGTTGGAATTGAATTTCGGCTGTCCTCACGGTATGACGGAACGCGGTATGGGCGCCGCTGTAGGACAAGACCCTGCCATTGCAAGACTGGTGACTGAATGGGTCATGGAAGCCGCCACGATACCTGTCATTACGAAGCTGACGCCCAATGTGCACTCTGTGGTGCCGACAGGCCGTGCAGCAGTGGAAGCAGGCAGCCAGGGGCTTTCCCTTATCAACACTATCCAGTCCGTCACTGGCGTGGACCTGGATACCTTTATTCCCAATCCAAATGTAGGAGGCAAATCGACTTTTGGCGGGTACTGCGGTCCCGCGGTAAAACCCATCGCATTGAAAATGCTCACCACCATCGCACAGGACCCGGTGACACGCAAAGCGCCTATCTCCGGCATCGGCGGCATCAGCACCTGGAAGGATGCGGCGGAGTTCATGCTGCTGGGCGCAACTACCGTACAGGTGTGCACGGCTGTGATGAAACACGGGTTCCGGATCATAGAAGGACTTTGCGAAGGGCTTAACAACTGGATGGATGAGAAGGGCTTTCGCCAGATCACGGACTTTATAGGCTTGTCTGTCCCTACGCTTACACAGTGGGAGGAACTGGATCTGAATTATCATATTGTTGCGCGTATAGATCCTGCCAAATGTATCCATTGCGGACTTTGTTATATAGCCTGTGAAGATGCTTCACACCAGTCTATCAGTCTTACGAGCGGTGATCCGTACAATACATATGCTGTGAAAGAAGAGGAATGTGTGGGTTGCAATCTATGCAAGCTGGTCTGCCCTGTGGATGGATGCATTACCATGGTGGAACAGCGTGTAGGCCCCGAATATCTTAATTGGAAACAGTTCCAGGAGAAGGGTTTGCCGTTGAATGATCATTGATCTGTGGCAGATATCCAGCCCTGATAGCATTCACGGTCGATTTTGGCGTCAGCACCTTTACTCGCTGCTCTCCGGGTAAAGATTGGCTTTTTTCATATCCAAAAGGAGTCCAGGGAAATATTTTGTTATCCGCCACCAGGCATGCCCTTCCCTCCCACTCTATAAAGGTTCCGTCCGGCAGTTCATGGATGGGTGATTCATAGCTGACCTTTTCTCCCTGACGTGTTATCCTCTCCCGGTGCAATATCTCGTCTATCTCTCCGATACGGGCATCTTCGTTGAATCCATATTCGGGGTTGCCCTTTAGCCAGTAAGATTTGAATCTTTTTGCATTTTCCCTTCTACATTCAAAACAGGGGCGGTGACCTGCGGCAAGCGCAGTGGCTTCATCCAGGAAAAATAATTCCGTCCACCTATTGGGTGACATCACTGTTCTATGCCGCCCCTTAAACTGTAGCACACAGGTGATCCAGGCCTTTAATTTGAATGCCCGACGGATAATCTTATGTTCGTCATGCAGCACGCCGCGATTGCCCATCCAGGCGCCGCGTGCGCTGGTGGTGATAATATCCCCCCTGGGGTCGACTCGGTTTTGTAGCATATTTTATTGACAATTTAAAATAAAAATTGTTCCGGATTAAAGTAGTTTGTTGAAGGTAAAGTTCCTTCCGACATCTGTTGCGGTTTATCTTTCCGGAGGCTGATCAGTTGGTTGACATGGAGAGGGGCTTTGATTTCCTGGATAAAGAGCTGAACGAGATGTACCCGGAGCCGGATAAGACGGCTGATCCGAAATTTGTAGATAAGCTAGTGAAAGTACATAAGCCAGATGGAGGAGAAGAATGGTTCCTTGTACATATAGAAGTGCAGGGTCATCCGGATAAAGCGTTTGCTGAAAGAATGTTCAGGTATTATACCCGGATATTCGATAAGTACCAGGCGCCGATGACGGCACTGGCCATTTTCACGGGGCAGAACGGAAAGGATATGCCCAATTGTTATACGTACGGTTTCTTAGGCACAAGCCTGGTGTATAAGTATAACACTTGTTGTATCACAGATTATATAGATGAAGACCTGATGGCAAGCAATAATCCTTTTGCCCTGATAGTGCTGGCGGCTAAAACGGCCTTGTTGATGGGGAAAAAGCCGGAAGTGGAATTGATGGAGCGAAAGCTTTTGATTGCCAAATTATTATATAAGAAAGGCATATTTAGTAAAAGGAAAATTGCGGCGGTTTTGACCTTTTTAAATAGTTATATCGTATTTGAAGACCAGCAAATAAATCGTAATTTTAAACAACAATTTGATCAGATAACAGGTAAAACAGATACTATGAATATTTTTGAACAAGTAGCTGAAATGAGGGCGGAAGAGGCAAGAGAAGAAGAACGGGAGAATATTGCAAAGAATCTTCTGATCGATACAGGGCTCTCTCCCGAAAAAATCGCCTCATCGACTGGCGTTTCCTTATCAGTAGTAGAAAAAATCAAAGAGGCCCTCGTTTCAAAATAATCTCCCTGCAATTCCAGGATAATCTTTCTCCTAAAAACTAAGGGCCAGCTAAAGCCGACCCTCAATCCAAGTTGTTCGCTTTCGAACAGGAAACTATTTCTTCACAGAGAATGTATACACCGTACTCGTCTTATACTGCTTACCCGGCTGCAGCACTGTAGAAGGGAACGACGGCTCGTTGGGGGAATCAGGATAATGTTGTGTCTCCAGACAGAAAGCCGTCCGGTGATCATCCCTCTTTCCTCCTTTCAGAGGATTGGACCCACTCATAAAGTTACCGCCGTAGAATTGGATACCGGGCTCCATGGTCCATACTTCCATGAATATGCCGCTCTGATCGCCCAGCACAGTGGCTGCGAGATTAAGACCAGCGCCCTTACTCGCGTTCAGCACAAAATTATGATCGTATCCTTTCCCGAATTTCAATTGTTGGTTAGGTGAATCAACACGTGCACCTATCGCCGTCGGCTGCCGGAAATCAAAAGGTGTTCCCGCTACCGGCTCGATCTTTCCGGTGGGTATCAACGTAGAGTCCACAGGTGTATAACGATCCGCATTGAATTGTAACAGGTGGTTATTGATGGTGCCGCTCCCCTGCCCATTCAGGTTGAAATAGGTATGGTTTGTCAGATTTACTACAGTGGGTTTGTCCGTCGTTGCCTCATAGTCAATTTTTAATGAATTGACCGTGTCGCCGGACAGTGTATAGGTCACTTTTGCCTGCAGATTGCCTGGATATCCCTCTTCTTGATCCTTGGACAGGTACGTAAGCTCCAGGGTGCTGTCATTTAACTGTTTGGCATCCCATACATGGGCTGCAAAACCTTTCAGACCGCCATGCAGACTGTTAGGACCATTGTTGGTGGCCAGTTTGTATTCCTTGCCATTCAGGGAGAATCTTCCCTTGGCGATGCGATTGCCATAACGGCCTACAATAGCCCCAAAATAGCTCTCCGGCTGATGAATATATTTCCCAATGCTATCGTATCCTACTGCGATATCCGTCATCACGCCATTCTTGTCGGGCACCAGCAGGCTGACGACCCTCGCGCCGTAATTGGTGATGGCGACGGCAGCATTATTCTTATTCCTGAGTATATACAAGGCTGTGGGCTTGCCGTCAAGACTATCCTTGAAAAGATTAGCATCCGGCAAGACGGATGCCGTAGCGGGAGCTTTAGTGGCGGTGGAATCAACAGCTGACTTGTCGGAAGAAGCACTGTTGCCACAGGCGGCTAATAGACATGCGGCTGCGATCCAGGAGTAATTCGTCGAAACTTTGATCATATAGCAATGATTATTTTTATATCAATGAAGTTCCATTCTCGATCTGCCCGATATACACTTTCAGCTCTTTATTCATCACTTTAGCATAAGCCGGAGTCAAGTCTGCTACCAGACCATCGATGGCCTCTTCACGGACGAGATTGATGGTGCAGCCGCCAAAACCTCCGCCCATCATCCGGGCTCCGATGACACCGGGTCTGCCTTTCACCTGTTCTACCAAAAAGTCGGCCTCGGGACAGCTAACCTCATATTTCCGGCTCAACCCGTCGTGGGTAGCAAACATCTTCTGACCAAAGGCTGTAATATCGCCTTTTTTCAGGTCTTCTCCGGCTGCCAGCAGCCGCAGGTTCTCCTCTACTACATACTGACAACGCTGATAGACCAATGGATCCACAGGCGCCACATATTTGTCCAGCATCTCCGGCGTAACGTCCCGTAGGCTGCGAACCTCCGGATGATGAACCCGTATCAAGGCTACGCCCGCCTCGCACTGCTGACGACGGGTGTTGTATTCGGAGCTGGCAAGAGAGTGTTTTACATTCGTGTCCAACAGCACGATACGGATGCCATCCGTGTTGAAAGGAACGTATTCATATGCCAAAGACTGACAGTCCAGCCGGATGACATGGTTCTTACGGCCGAACATACTGGCAAACTGGTCCATGATGCCGCACTTTACGCCTACAAACTCATTCTCGGCCTTCTGGGACAATTTAACCATGGTCAGCGGGTCCATCTTCAACCCAAAAAGCTCATTCAGCGAAAATGCTGTGGCGCATTCCAGGGCCGCGGAGGAAGACATACCGGCTCCCAGGGGAATATCCCCTCCGAATACGCAGTTAAAACCTCCTACCTTGTACCCGAGGGCCTGCACCTGCGCAACGACGCCCAGGATATAATCCGGCCAATGCAGGGAAGAAGGCACAACCTTGCCTGTATCGCCCAGGTAGCTCAGCTCCAGGTCCAGCGAAACAATATGAATAAGATCGTCATCCCTGCGGGAGACGGCCATGTAAATCGCTTTGTTGATGGCGGCCGGCATGACAAACCCGTTGTTATAGTCCGTATGCTCGCCGATGAGGTTTACCCTGCCGGGTGACCGCACCACCACGGGATCTGTATTAAAAGTTTCTTTGAATTTTTCTATAATCCTGAAGGTCAGTGTGTTTTCTTGTTGCGTTGCTATCATATGTGGTCAATCTGCAAGTGTCAAAATAACATCTATTTCCCCTGAAAATAAAACTTTTTTCATTTATCTTTAGATATATGAACCTTTTTTAACAGATGTTCCCCTACCTGCAGCCCCTGCAACCTTCCGTTCTCGATCGCGTCCATAAAATGAATACCGCCATAGAATCGGGATATGCCTGCTTCCAGGGCGGCTTGCTGAAATGATTCAAAATGCCTGGGGGGCAGGCCATACTGCACCTCTACGCTATCTGTATATTGAAAATGGTCACCGAAATACCAGGTCAGAATAGCCGCCGAAGTCGAAGAGATACAGGAATGACCGCTGAGGTATTCGGGAAAAGGCGGAGTTTGCAGCAACGGGCTCCATTTCTGGTCAATATATTTCCTGATCGCAGTCTCGGGCCTCACCCTGTTGCTTCTGTATTTCTCATCCCAACAGCAAATAAAGCTATCCATAAGCCCGATGGCCACCAGTGTATAGATCATCATGGACTGTTCAAAACTCTTTCCGGCCAGCTCACAGGCTATTCCTGTGATGCCCAGCCAATGGGCGCCGGGGGATATCTTTTTTAATCCTATCCAAAGGTGCCCGTTGTCCTGCACCGCAAATGGATTGCAATCCCAGAATGCGGCTATGATCCGGTGTTCCTGCGGCAGCGTATCATTGTAATTCTGCATCATGAGCTTATAAAATGCACTCTGTTTATCCCTGGAAAAGGGGATGGGAGGGACAGGTTTGAATTGGGAGGATGAATCTAGTGTGAAAGGCCGCACTGTCTTAAACCAGGGCTCCACAGCCGCCATATAGGCCGGAGGGGTGGGATACCAACAGCCTTCTTTATCTTCGGGCGTATATCGCGGCAGGTTGCTGATCTTATTATATCCGTCTGCCTTGGCATATGCCAGGATCCTTTTGCTGATGGCCAATGCATACTTCTGTGAACTTTCAATTACTTCATCGGAATACCCGGCGCCTCTGCAGGAATCCAGAAAGCGTCGCTCATATTGTCCGAATAAATTGCCCGATGGTTCCATTTTTCCGGCTGTTCTCATCATTGCCAGCAAAGCGGCTAACTGGTAAGAATATCCGCTGATGGAATCCGGCTTCCTAAGATCGGGATAATCATTTAATACCCTGTGCATGCTTTTGAACCTGTTGTCGTTCTCAGACAGGATCTCATAGCCGGCCAGACAGGCATAAGAAAAAAATCGGGCTGCCAGGGGTGGATTGGTGACATCGTGTACCATCAGTTCGGTCATTTGCCCGAGTATATGACTGATATCTTTCTGGCTGAATGGCTGTGGCTTGGGGGAATGCTTACAGCCGGCGGCCGACAACAAGACTGCTATAACGGAAAGACGAAACAATATCTTCATAACTATCTCCTTATATAAGCTTTTATCTCATTTTCATTGATGCCGAATAATAGCGTATCGCCCAGGGGCAGTACACTTCGTGTATCTCCCCGGAGGTGAAAGCCGGATCGCTGCTGATTGACATAGGTGAAGTTTCCTTTACCATCGCCTTTTAACAGGATGCCATAGTTGGCGTCATACTTGCCGAACCGTAGTCTTGCATGGTTGATATTCCCGCAGAGCAGCAGGTCTTTTTTACCATCCTTGTCATAATCCAACCCGGTGATCGTATAGACAGGAGAGAATTGCGCTTGCAACGGCAAAGATCGTTCATGGAATTTTCCGTCCGGGCCGCTCTCAAAATAGGCCGTTTTCAGGTAATTAGCCTGCAGATGACCGGCATCTTTCAATTCCTCTGCGGTAAAAACATCTTTGAGTCCCGCATCCGCGTAGCTCTTGTAGTCCGGAAAGCGGGTGCGCATGATACTCAGCTGATCAAGCAATTCATCCCTTGTCACGTACGGGTAGCTGGTGTCTTTGATATAGAGACACAGGATGGGATCGACAGAGCCATTGTCGTCGAAATCCTTATAATACATTTCTGCGGGCTCTTTATCGCTGGCCTTACATTGGGAATTTAGTCCCAGGTTACCGGCGACAATGTCCGGCTTACCATCTCCGTTGAGATCCTCTACCAGCAATTTATTCCACCAGCCGTAGTAATCTTTGGCAAAATAGTTCCGGGTCTTGTTCTCCAGTTTGCCCTGGTTGTTGATAAATATGGTTATCGGCAACCACTCCCCCACTACTACCAGGTCTTTTTTGCCGTCACCATTCAGGTCTACCCAGGCTGCATCTGTTACCATACCCGCCTTTTGTAATTCGGGTGCCAGGCTGCCCGTCTGATCCGAGAAATGCCCCTTGCCGTCATTGATCAGCACATAACTTCGGGGAGTTTCGGGGTAACGCCCGGGGATGACACGGCCACCCACGAACAGGTCCGCATGGCCATCCCCATTGATATCCGCCGACCGTACACAGCTCTTGCTTACCCTCATGGCCGGCAGCGCGCCTGCGCTCCTGGTGAAATATCCTTTGCCATCATTGATATACAACCTGTCCTGTAACAGGCTGTCATCGGGAGCAAGGTTATGATATCCGCCGTTGGCTATATACAGGTCCGGAAAACCGTCCCCATTGGCATCAAAGAACAGGGCATCTGCATCTTCGCTCCATTTATCTGCCGCAAAAGCCGGCATCATTCTTTGAACGAACTGCCCGTTCTTCTGCCTGATAAACAAATTTCCCGCCTGCCCGCTGCCGCCTCCCACATATACATCTTCCAGGCCATCTCCGTTGACATCGCCTTTGGCTATGCAAGGGCCGGAAAATGATAACGGGTTGATCAATAACGGCTGTCGTTTAAAATCATTTACCCGGCTGGCCGCAGCATGATAGGTAATGGGTGATCTGATTTCCGTAAAGTATGCACTTTCCGGCCCGGGCGCCAGGTAAGGGGCAATTGCATTTTTCTCCTGCAATACCAGTAGCTGGTCCCCCTGGACGTGCGTGAGTATTTGTTGTTTGCCGCTTTGCCAGACTATCCGTAATGAATCGACGGCTGTATCCCGTCCTAAGCCGAAATGCAGTATGGAAGATACGCTGGATTGGAAGCCCCTTGTGGGCATTTGCTCAATGTATTGTTGTTTTTCCTTATTGTAGATCGTCACTTTAGCTCCGATGCCCGTCGTATTCCCGCTGCTTCCTTCCAACCTAAGCTGCAGAAAGTGATGATGGAGCAACTTATCCGCTTCGTTTTCATAAATGAAAGCAGGCAGGTTGATATTGTTGACTACCAGGTCCAGGTCCCCGTCATTGTCCAGGTCCGCGTAGGCGGCTCCATTGCTGTTGGAAGTTGTGGTAAATCCCCAATCGGCTCCGGTATTGGAGAACGTCAGGTCACTGTTATTACGGAACATATAACTTTTCACTTTCGACGATGGTATCTGCTGCACCAGTTCGAACAGATCTTTTCGCATTACTTTCCTGTCCTTTAAAAAGTCTCCCATGTATTTTAAAAAATCCATGTTGGTATAATCCCGCAGGTACCCGTTGGTGATAAAAAGGTCCTTCCAGCCATCATTATCATAATCTGCAAACAGGGGCGCCCAGCTCCAATCGGTATTGGATATTCCCGCTAACTGCCCGATCTCGCTGAATGTCCCGTTGCCATTATTGAGGTGCATCATATTGCGCATATAGGCATAATAAAAGCCTGACCGGATACTCAATTCGAACTTTTCATAATTGTCGGGGGCAAACAGCAGTTTTTGCCGGCGATTGTCTTCCGGCAACATGTCCAGTGTAATGATATCGGGCAGGGCGTCATTATTGATATCTGCAACATCATTGCCCATGGAAAAATTGGATGTATGCCCCAGGGTCGATTGGATCTTGTCGGTGAAGGTGCCGTTCCTGTTATTGATATAAAGGTAGTCCGGTACACCGTAATCATTTGAAATGTAAATATCGGGCCACCCGTCTCCGTTGAGATCCGCTATACCTGCCCCTAAGCCATAGGTCAATTCAGAACTGCTCAAGCCGGCCTGCCCGGTGATATCCTGAAAATGACCATTATCATTCCTGTATAATCGGACACCGCAGGATGGGTTGCTTTTTTTGAGTATTTCGGCGGTTGCTGTTTCATCCAGGATCGGTAATAATTTGGGAGAATGATTCAACAGGAACATATCCAGGTCCCCGTCCCTGTCGAAATCAAAAAAAACGGCCTGCGTACTATAGGCGGAATCGGCCAGGCCATATTGCTGGGCCTGTTCGGTGAAATGGGGTATCCCCCCAGCGTCGTTGCCTTCATTGATAAATAATTGATTCATCCTTCTCGGGCCGGGCATTTTCCCGGAATAGCATACATAGATATCCTGTTTACCATCCCCATTGATATCCACCATCGTCACACCTGTCTTCCATGGCCCCGGTCTTCCGGCTACTCCTGCAGCACTCGTAATGTCCTCAAACCGCATTTTCCCTTTATTGAGGTAGAGCTTGTTGTCGGTCATATTGCCTGTGAAATAAATATCCTGCAATCCGTCTCCATTCACGTCGGCTATTGCGACGCCACCGCCATTGTACAAATATTCATAGGTCATTACATTGGCGTTGAGGCCTTCGGTCAACGTGTTGGAGAAATCGATATGTGTTTGTTCCGCCGGCAAGAGCGTAAAGAGCGGAACGGAGCTTTTACCTGGTTCATCATGAGAAGGGGAATGGCAAGCGGCGAAGGATACGATGGCTATGAGCGAGCCTGCAAGCAGTGTAGTATTCAATTGTAAGTATTTAACTGTTAAACATACATAATATACATAGGCGGTTTACAATAATAAGAACTATGCCAGTGGATAAGACCGGCATAGTTCTTTACATGTGGGAAAATATTTTTTAGTAGCCGGGATTCTGGATCAGCTTGCCATTCTTATTCATCTCATCCAGTTTGATCGGCGGAAAATACAGCTTATCATCCCATGAACGGTTTTCTACGCCGGCTTCTATGTTCTGTACTACATAGGAATAGGTGTAGTTGTCCGTGCTGTACCGGTATATCGGGACTGTTTTCCCTGGTTTTAAAGTGCCGGTAATTTTCATGACCCGTACTTTTTGTCCCAGTACTGCCGGGGCGATCATCCAGCGGCGTGCATCGTAAAAACGCTGTTCTTCACATAACATTTCTATGTTACGTTCATGCTGGTAAGTTGCCACCAGCGCCGCACCCGTTCCCGAAATAGCAGGCATGCCTGCCCGGAAACGGATCTTATTGAGCCAGGTTATTGCGGTACTCTCGTCTCCCAGGGCGAGACAGGTTTCTATATAATTGAACACCACTTCAGTGAACCGTATCTGGGGCGACGGGACCTGCTGTTTTTGGTTCATATCTACGATAGACGGGTCAGGGTCCATGAATTTTTTGATGGCGTAGCCTGTACGGGTCCCGTTCCAGTTCTCCAGGGCGCTATTCCTGGTATCAAGCCCGAAATAGGTCACAGGGCTGGAGGAACTGCCGGTCTGATAAGTGCCGAACTGTATCTCATTATAGGGATCGATAGCCGCCCCATCCGTAGTCCGGGGTTTCCAGGGGGACCCATCATACATGATAGACGCATAAAATCTAGGGTCCCTGTTGACATAGGGGGTTGTTGCGTGAAGGGGGTTGTTCCAATCGAATGGCACGGCCTGAGGCGTTCCGGGGGTACTCGTGCTGTCCAGGTATTCATAACTATCCACCAGGTTTTGAGTAGGCTCCGTGGAAGTCCAGCCATGGTATCCGTTGGTACAATTATTACGGGGATACCAGGCGCCCCAGTCATCGGGGGAGGCGTTGACATAATATTTGGAAAAGATCGCTTCCGTTTCGCTGCCGGTCCTGGAAAGGTACACATTGGTATAATTGATGACCGCCTGGGCCTTGGATACAGGGGCTGTCAAATTGAGCTGATACCCATAGGTTCCAAGATTCATGACCGCCAATGCGGCATCCTGGGCAGCTTTCCACCGGGCGGTGCGGTCGCCGGATACATAGCCCAATAATTCAGGATGAGCAAAACTGGCTATAGTTGCGGATTTGGCTTTCGCAGTCGGGATATCATGCAGATCGCTTGCCGCATACACCAATACCCGGGACTTCAAGGCCAGGGCGGCATCGCTGGTGGCCCTGCCTAATGCAATGGCTTTACCCGATGTTGTCACATAGTTCTTTAACAACAAAGAAGCGGAATCCAGATCACTGACGATAAAGTTAACGCATTCCTCATAAGTGTTCCTGGCAATGCTGAAGTCCTTACTGTTAAGTGTATACGATGACTTAATAATAGGTATGCCGCCATAGTAGCGTAACAGCTGATTATAGCAATAGGCGCGCATGAAATGAGATTCACCTTTTAGCCTGTCTCTTATCACAGGATCGAATGATGCAACAGCCAGATTTTCCAATGCGATATTGGTAGCCCTGATCCGTGCATACATTTCACCCCATTCGTAGGTGTTATTCACCCAGCCGGTGTTATTGGGGCTTATATTAGCCTCCATAATATCCATTCTCCCGAAATTATACAGGCAATTATCCGTGATACAATCCATGCTTTCCTGGTTTAGCAGCCCATCGCGTATGGCATTATAAATATCTGTCACAAAGGATTCTGACAAAGATGGGTCGGACCAGACGGATGCCGCGGCTGCTTTATCCAATGGCTGCGTATTCAGAAAGCTTTTACTGCATCCCGCATTCATTGCTCCTGCAACTATCATTAGCAAAATATGGTTCTTTATATTTTTCATTGCTTTCAATTTAAAAAGTTACAGTTAATCCTGTATTGATGATTTTCGCCTGGGGATAATACTGAAGGCTGGTATTGATCGATTCAGGATCGAAAATATGCTGAGGGGCCCAGGTATGCAGGTTGAGGCCGTTTACATAGAACCTTAGATTGCTCACCCCGGCTTTCCTGCCGATCTTCGCAGGAAGCGTATAACCAATCTCCACATTCTTGAGGCGGACATAATCCGTGTTCATCATGTAATAAGTATTGCGATTGGAAAAATACTGGTTGTTCCTGTCCACCGTCCGGGGATCCGTGGAGCTCGGGTGGTCCAGGGTCCAGCGATGGTCATAAGTATATTGGAGGTAATTACCGATGGTGCCCGACTCGGTCTGTATGAAGATCTCCCCTCCCCTTGCTGCTTGGAAGAGAACAGACAGATCGAACCCTTTGTATTGCATGGCGATGATCAGGCCACCCTGGAAAGTAGGTTGTGTGTTTTTATCCGATCTTACCCGATCATATTGATCGATCTTACCATCAGGCTTGCCATCCGGCCCACCTATATCTTTAAACTTCATGCTTCCGGGGAAAAGTTTGCCTTTTCCGCCTACCCCGCTATAGTCCAGCGTGTTGGCAGCAACATCCGCGGCATCTTTAAATACGCCGTCATATTGATACAGCAACATATTGTCAGGATTGTTAACATCGCCCGGCATAACATGCCCCGTTGACAGTTGATAGGCGGGCCTTCCGGGTGTTTCATCCCAGAATACGATCTTATTTTTCGCATAGCCTCCATTGATGCTGACACTGTATCGCAGCTCTCCCAAGTTATTATTATACCCTACCTTGAACTCCCATCCCTTATTATCTACCTTACCGATGTTTTCGGCAGGCAAGGTCATCCCGGTACTTTGAGGAATGGAAGCATTCCTTCTCCATAGAATGTTCGACCGGCGGTTTTTGAACACATCGAATTCAAAATTGATGGTATTATTCAGGGCAGAACCTTCTAAACCCAGGTCATAATTATTGGCCACTTCCCAGGTCAGGTTAACATTGGGTACCCCATTCTCATATAATGTCGGAGACAATTGGTTGTTGATGACATAACCCCAGGGTGGATTGGCCCCTGTATTGCCCCTGTCACCATATGCGTAAGTCGGCAGGTAGTCATATTCTCTTAATACACCACCAAAATAAACCTGGTCATTACCCAATTTTCCCCACGAACCCCGGAGTTTCAGCGAATTGATAGCTGTTACATTTCTTTTAAAGAATTCCTCCTCTGAGATCCTCCATCCGGCTGTTATACCGGGAAAAAATCCAAACCGATGGGCTGCCGGAAACATGTAAGAGCCATCATAGCGCCATAAGAATTCAAAGAGGTATTTTTCCTTGTAATTATAACCTACTCGTCCGAAATAATTCAATCGGGCACGTTCCCAGGAGCTGCCATTAGCCCGTTGGTCTATAGGGCCGCCGGCAAATAACTGATCAATGGCCGTAGAGGCAAAATATTGTCTGAATGCGTTAAATGAATTATTTCTTCCCGTCTCCCTGGTCACACCCGCAAGGAATGTAAGGGCATGATCGCCGAATGTATGGTCATAAGTCAATATTCCCTCCAGCATAATATTCAGTTGGTCCTGGGTGTATTGGTTGAGGGTAGCCTGTGTGGCAGGTCCTTTTTGCACTTTCGTCATGATAGGCGAACCGTCTGCTGCAAAACCGCTCCAGTTATAAATAAACCAGGGTTTAAACCAGGTCTTGCCTTGTTGTATATATTTATCTGCGGCGGCATTGCCTGTTAGTTTTAACCCTTTTACCCCAGGGATGGAGATCTCTATTTTGCCATTTGATTGCAGATAGTACCGGGTATCCTTGTCATAACCAGTCTGATTGGTGGTGATAACCACCGGCTGCTCCCCATTTTCGATGTCGGGAGCCGGCAGGCCATTTGGCCAGTAAGCATTCTTCGTCGGATAACCGCGCATCAACATCCTGAAGATCGACCCGGCGGATTTGGTGGGAAAGAATCTGTTCTCCTGACGACCGGTGACGCCTATCGTCGCATTGATGTATCTATTAACCTTGGCGTCCAGGTTCAAGCGCATATCGTATTGTTTGTAACCTGTTGCCGAATTTTTGTAATAGGCATCCTGGTTCTCATACCCCAGGGAAGCAAGATATCTCACGGCTTCAGTGCCGCCGGATAATTGCATGTTGTGTCTCTCCTGGGGCGACCAGTTCTTTAATGCAGCCTTAAACCAGTCGGTATTGGGATGTCCCCAGAGATCAGATCCATCGGCATATTTTTTGAAATCGTCGGGTTTGAATGGCGCGGAAGCAGTGGTCCCGGCGCCATCGTCATAGCTTCCTGTCGCCTTAAAAGCAGCGGCGGCAGGCGCCCATTTCGCAGGATCTCCTATTTTATATATCTCTATTTCGTTGGCCATGGTGGCATATTCCGTGGCATTGAGCATTTTAGGGATGGTTGTAGCCTGAGCCCATCCCCTGTTATAACTATAGGATAGTTCCGGTTTTCCAATTTTGCCATGTTTAGTCGTGATCAGGATTACCCCGTTTGCAGCCCTGGCGCCGTAAATAGCAGCCGAAGCGTCTTTCAATACGGACATACTTTCAATATCGGCAGGATTGAGCCGGTCCAGACCACCGGCGCGGGCAGGTACCCCGTCAATAACGATCAAAGCATCATTATTGCCCAACGTATTGGATCCGCGTATGCGAATGGTTGAACCGTCATAGCCCGGCTCCCCGCTCGAGTTCATGGCGATAACGCCGGGCATGCGGCCGGCTATCGAGTTCGAGAGGTTGACGGCGGGTGATTTTTGCAGTTCCGTACCTTTTACGGTAGATACGGCGCCGGTGATCGTGATCTTCTTTTGGGTGGCATATCCCACTACCACGACATCTTTCAGCGAATTATCCACCGCACGCAGTTCTATGTCTGCCGTAGTCTTGCCTTTAAGGGCGAGCTCCCTGGTCCCATAACCTATGTAGCTGAATACCAGGACGGCATTGGGATTGGTCACCTGTAGTGTAAAGGACCCGTCCTCCCCCGTAGTGGTCCCGTTGTTGGTGCCTTTTTCCAGGACGGATACCCCTTTCAAAGGCTCCCCGATCATACTCGTTACCTTCCCGCTGATCTTCACCGCCTGCAAGGTTCGGACACTTTCCTCATTGTCCGTCCGGGTGATGACCACGAGGTTGTCGTTGAGCTTATGATACGTAAGACCCGTGTTTTCCAATATCTTATCCATTACTACAGCCAGTTCGGCGTGCTGGACGCGGATACTAATGCCCTGTTCCTTGGGAAGGATATCGTCCTTGTAGACAAAACGATAATAGCCCCCTTGTTCGATGGCCTTGAAAACCTTTTTTAGTTGTGTTTTTTCCAGCCTAAGACTAATATTATTCCCCTGGCCATAACCATTGGCAAAAGATTGAACAAAAATGAGAAAAATGGCAAGTTTGGTCATCAGCAGGCATTTGATGATTAAGCGGCCGGTACCCTTCGATACGCCGCTTCCGGAATTTTTCATAACTTAGTTTTGATAAAATGATAAGAGCCCGCTCCGCAAGGAGCAGGAAATTGTCTTTACACGGCGGGGAATGCTGCAATCATTCTCCGCTTTTTTGTTTTTTAATGTGACAGGAAAACTAATCAGGTGTCTTTTTCATATAAGCAATTTTGGTTTAACAATAAGCAGTCCTTTGCAGGGTACCTGCAATTCAGGAAAGTGGGTTTACATCGAGCAGATATGCTCAGCGTATATATTAGGGTGTTATGATCACTTCCTTTTTGCTGATGACATAGTTGAAATTGCCCGTCATCTGCAGAGCCTGCATCACCTGCCGCAGGCTCTCATCCTCAAAAACGGCGCTGTACTCAGTATGCTTTAGCCTTTCGTCTTTTATCGTCACCTTTACGGCATACCACCGCTCTATCTTCCTCGCGACATCCTCCAGCGTCTCCTGGTCAAATGCCAGCTTGTTCTTCACCCACAGGATATCTATTGCTATACTGTCATTTTCCCGGAAATGCGCTTTCCCCAGAGTCATTACAGGCAGATCAGCTACCTTCTGCCGGGTCAGCGTGTCTCTCGTGATCAGCATCTTTCCATTCTGCACCACCAGCTTTTCATTGGGTTGCATGATGATCTTTTTATCCGGGCTGTTGCGCAACGTCACTTCGATAGACCCGTGGATAAGCACTGCCGCCGTACTCTTTTCATTGGCATAGTTCCGGATATTCAGACTGGTGCCCAGTATCTTTACATCGATGGAGCCCGCATGGATGATAAATGGATGGTCTTTATCCTTTGCAATGTCGAAATACGCCTCTCCGGCTATCTGTACTTCCCGGAAGGGACCCCTGAAATTCTCGTCATAGGTAAGCCGGCTGTCGGCATTGAGCCATACCTGCGAGCCGTCCGGCAGTTGGATCTTAGACTTCGAGCCCCGCTTGGTGCTAACCGCGTTCTGGACTGCCTGTACCGGCTGGCTTTTAGGCACCTGCCGGTAGACGAAGAAGAATACCAATGCCGCTGCTGCAGCAACTCCCGTCAGCGGCCACAAGAGCCGGTGTATCTTCCGGGATGGGCGTTCCACCATTATTTCTTCCTCCTCAGCGGGGACTGTCTCATATTTGAGGGCTGGAGAAGCCAGGTGATTACTCAGCCGCTGAAGATGCCTGTTAAGGGCATCCGCTCTCCGGTTTTTATCCGCGGGCCCGCCCTTCCACAGGCTATGCAGCATTTCCATTTTTGCCCCCATATCCGGGTGCTGTTGCAGATAATTCTCAAGCTCAGTCAACTCCTCCGGCGTAGCTTCTCCGGTAAGTTGTAGACTTACCAGTAGCCAAAAGCGTTGTTCCTGCCTGAATTGATCTTTCTGCATATGGGTGTGCTTATCCTACAGACAATGCCGTTGACAGGAATGTACCAAAAGATGCAAAAGTTTTATTAACGAACCGGAGGTTCGTTGTCCGAAGGACAATAATTAGATGTTTCCGGGAAATGGATTATTTTTTTGGGAAAATCCATTTCCTGGACGTTTAGGAAGGAGAGAACCGGTTGATGACGGTAAAATCCGACTGAAGATAAGCCGGCAAGGCCTCCCCGATCTTACGGATGGCGATGGCCAGCTGATTGCGAACGGTAAGAGGAGAAATGTCCAGCACTGTCGCCACCTCCTTATATTTTAACCCTTCCTCCTTTACCAGCTGGAAAATAAGCCGGCATTGTGGAGGCAGCTGTCGGATGATCCGTCGGATCTGCTGGATAAGGTCTGCGGAAATGCACATCTCCGCCGGACCATTGAACTCTATGACGGATTCTACATCCAGCTCCTCCAGGCTAATGACCGTGTTCTTATAATGCTTGGTAAGATAATTGAGAGAGAAGTTCTTGGCAATGGTATAAAGATAAACCTTCAGGTTCTCGATCTCCGGTAGCCTGTCCCGGATCTGCCATAACTTTATAAATACGTCGGAAACAATCTCCTCCGCGACTTCATTTGACTTCACCAGGGAATAGGTGAATCTGAAGATACCGTCGGACAAGAGCTCAAATAATTGGTTGTACGCTTTCATATCCTCATAGAAAGCAATACGCTCCTGCATTTCACGTATGGCAACAGTTAGCTCCAAGTGTAGTGTAGTAGACTTCATACAACATGCAATCGTTTACATGAAGTATGTTCGTTAAAGGAAAGTTAAACACCTTTAGTCAATTTACAATGTTTTTTACGAATAAAATTTATACACGTCGATCGTACACTTTTTGATAAAGCCCTGTATAGTCAACACCCAACCCTGGCTTACGAGGTATTTGGACCTTGCCGTGATCAAAGCTGATGCCGGTGGCCAGATCCTCTTGCAATAATAAAGGACCATCCATGTCCACATAGTCCAGGTATGGCAACAGATGTGCAATAGCGGCACTGCCGATAGAGCTCTCGTTCATACTTCCTACCATCACTTTCATACCAACCTCCCTTGCTGTAGCGATCATCCGTCTGGCCGGCGTAATACCACTACACTTTGTCAACTTGATATTGATGCCATGAAAGTGTCCTCTGCATTTCTCCACGTCCGTCTCGTGCACACAGGATTCGTCAGCTATGAGGGGAAGGGAGGACTCCTTATATAATACCTTCATTCCATCCCAGTCGTCTTTTGCCAGGGGTTGTTCTACAAATTCCACCCCCAGGTCCTTCAATACGGGAATGATCTTCAGCGCCTGTTCCAACGTCCATCCGGCATTGGCGTCCACCCGGAATACAGCGTCTGTATGTTCTCGCAATGTATTCATGATGGTGATATCATCCGGCGTCCCCAGTTTGACTTTATAGATAGGCCAGGGCATTTCCCGTATCTTGGACACCATTTTATCAACGGTATCGATGCCGATGGTATAGTCGGTCATCGGCCCTTTGGCAGGGTCCAGCTTCCATATATTATATAATGGCAGCCCGCGGAGCTTTCCTGTGATGTCCCAGGCAGCCATATCCAGCGCACACACCAAAAATGGATTATCCGGGAACAAATGATGAAGATAATGCCAGTACCGCTCAGGATCTGTAAAAGCAAAACGCTCTATAAAGCTTCGTTTGGACTCAAGGTCATAGATCATTTTATCCACCGGAATATGATAATAACTGATCTCGGGAGCCTCCCCATAACCCGTCATCCCCCGATGCTTCAGTTCGACAATGCACGTCGGCTGATGGGTCTTTGTCCCTCTGGAAATGGTAAACGGGTGACGGAAAGCTAGTTTGTAAGAATAGTATTTGACTTCCATGGGTGACAAAGATAGTACTCCCCCCCGCATTCCCTCCCTGCAGGAATTACTATACCTATCGTGGTTTTCCTATTTTTTTTGCAGAAATGAGAAGATTTTTCCCGTTTAGGGAACGTTTTGGGAGTTGGCATGTGCACATTGACCTGGTTTTCAATGACTTATTTTTTGGTACGCATTTTACCTATCATAGTACCGTAACACGAAAACGTACCCAGATGAAAACTATTAGCGCAGCAGCCTTTACTACCCCTCTTTTTACAGCCCTGGTCTTTATGGCCGGCGTTACCAGGACATCCGCACAGGAAGCGTCCAGGACCAACAACAGCCAGCCTGTCCTTTTGATGAACTTTGAAGGAAAGACCGATAATAACAATGGCGAATTGACCTGGACGATGGAAAATCAGACCAACTGTAAATGGTTTGTGATAGAAAGATCTGCCAATGCTGTCGGTTTTGATTCCATCGGTGTTGTATCAGGCACCAACAATACCCACTCTACAGATTACAGCTTTACCGACGAACGTATGCTGAGCGGTAATAATTTTTACAGGCTCCGTCAGGTAGATAATGATGGCGTCTCCAAATACTCGAAGATCATCGGTCTGTACAACGCCAGTAAGACTGTTGCTGTAAAAAAGATGCAACTGTATCCCAACCCCGCTACCTCTATGGTAAATTATACATTGAACAGTTCTGCCACCGCCCGTGCTACGGTGCAAGTGTACAATATGGCAGGTGTGCTGGTCCTTACCCAACAGCAGCAGCTTGCCACCGGCATCAACCAGCAGTCCGTAGCTATCTCAACCCTGAAAAGCGGAAATTATTTTCTAAAGGTCAGCAGCCAGGACGGCGCCCTGTACGAGCAGACTTTTGTGAAGTTGTTATAAACGTTTTCGTTCCTGAACCCCCACCGTGCCGGGAGACGCTCTGTCTGCCGGCTTTTTTTATCTACCGGAATGCTCTACATATTCTTTTAATTCCTCGTTAAATGCTTTTTCTTTAAGAAGCTCTTCCAGCGTAAGATGCATGCGATATCTCCAATAATGCTTTGGATTAGCCGGGACATTGATCCGCTCGTCATGAGGGTTCTCCCGGCGGAATTGATCGCTCATGCCTAATATATCCTGTAATTGAAAAATACTCCATTGCGCGGGAGAATGCAGATGTTGTAGTACGATGGCCTTGTTTACCCAGGGTTCACAAAAATAAGGCGCCTCTCCCCACTGTCCCAGTTCCTGGTTAAAAAAGCGTTGTATCTGCGTCCTGTCTTCTTCCCACCACCCCCGGATAGTACTCATATCATGGGTAGAAGGCGTAACCACGGAAAGATAGGGAGCCTCATTGGGATGAAAGAACTCCCGGGAAGGGTTCTTTGGCATACGTTGGATCTCCAGGCTAAGTATCCCCAATTGCCGCATTACATTCGGCACACAACGGGGCACCATACCCAGGTCCTCTCCAAAGACCAGCATGTTCGTGGCCCGTTTCAGGGCAGGCAGCTTGTGCATGGCCTCGTTTTCCCAATAGTCGTCCTGGCGTTGAAAGAAATAATTGATATAAAGCTCTCTCAACTGTTGTTGCGTATGCCATTCCAGGTATCTGAACGACACCGTTTGATCCATGGCGATGCGGAAATGGAACTGTTGTCCCCCGCTGTCTTCCACTTCCATCAGGATCACGTTGGAGATGAGATCGTAAAGCCCATCCCTGATCCCGTGATTGAAATCCGATATTTCCAGCCTGCTGAAATAATCTTCCACCTTACGTTGTGTGTCAAATGACGGCTGTAAGGTATAAAACCCGTTCGCCCCCGGCTTGAGGAAGGTGTCTTTTACATATTGGCTATCTGTACCAAATATTTCCCAGAGGACGGCATCATTGATCAACGGCTGTGTGTAGCGCTGGTGGTCAAACCAGATACGGCGCTGATCAAATTCCACCCGGTTGATGGGTATGGCCGGTACAAAATGTCCCAATATGCCTTGTACGGCTTCCATGGGAATACTCCAGATACGAAAAAATCCCAATATATGGTCGATACGGAACCCATCGAAATAATTGCTCATCTGCTCAAAACGGCGTTTCCACCAGGCGAACCCATCCTTCTCCATCTCCTCCCAATGATAGGTAGGAAAGCCCCAGTTTTGCCCCTTCACTGCAAAATTGTCGGGCGGGGCGCCGGCTTGCTGATCCATATGGTACAGACGGGGCTCCATCCAGGCGTCACAGCTGTAGCGGTAAATGCCGATGGGGATATCCCCCTTCATAATAATACCGTTGTCATGGGCATAGTCCGCAGCCTCCCGTAACTGAAGGTGTAAATGATACTGTATAAAATATTGCAAGGCAATAGATCCATAATGACGGCTGCCTTTTGCCACATACTGTTCGATAGCTTCCCTATCATAGCGGCTATGGGTCTTCCACTTAGAAAAATCCGGGGTCCCATTCTTATCCCTTAAATAACAAAAAGCAGCATACGGCACGAGCCAGTGCTTGTTCTTCTGAAAAAAGTCGATATAATCGGGATCTTTCTCAAATTCTACTTTCTGTATCTCATATAATTCTTTGACAGCTAACAATTTGATTTTCATCACGGCCTCATAGTCCACCTGAGGTAATTCGTTCAGTTCTTTTTGACGGCGTTTTAAAGGTTTGATCAGGTCCGCCAATCGACGTCCGGCACATTTCTCCAGATTGAGATATAAAGGGTGTAAAGCAAAGGCGGAAATGGCCGCATAGGGATAAGAGTCCTGCCAGTCGTGGTTTGCGGTGGTATCATTCACCGGGAGTATCTGCACCAGTTTCAACCCGCACTTCACAGCCCAATCGATCAGCAACGGCAGATCTGTAAACTCTCCTACCCCCATCGACTTCCGGGTCCGCAGACTAAATACGGGGATAGCCACCCCCGCCCCGCGCCAGGTATCGTTCGGCAAATGCACAAAACCATCATGAAGGATGGTCAGCGTATGCTGGTGAGCATCCCCATGCAAATGCCTGTTCTCGCTCTCTTCAAATCTTATAAACTGGGGTTCCTTTGTATTATAGACCCCATATTTGTAGGTGATAGGCAGCTCTTCCTTGGGAATGTTCAATCGTATGGTCCACCAATTCCCCTCCAGTGTCATCAACACAGGATCTTCGCTGTCCCAGTCTTTTAGCGCCGAACCGCCCCCCATCAGACAAACGGCTTCATCCTCTGCAAGCAATGGCGCTTTTACCTTGAATATATGGGTTACCGTCCCCTTTACCCGGGGCTTCCGGGTCTTCTTCCGGCGAAACAATACTCCCTGGAAAGGAGCGGTATAAAATACATTCTCATATTCACCCGTCCAGTTCCAGGTATCCACTACCTGTATTTCCTCCGTCCGTTTATCCGGCTGCTCCAATATTCTGTCGTTCCCCCATTCTTCCGTCATCTTCCCATCCTCCGTATGCAGGATATAACGATAACTGATGGGCTCATCCGGCCACTTTTCCAATTCCAGTTGCGCATGCCAGAATTCTCCATTCATATATTGCATGGGAAATGCCTTTTCGGCATGATCCTCACCAAACAAAGCTGTATTTCCTGTTATATGCAAGGACTGACCGGGACGGGTATAAAAACGCAGATAAAATTCGATTTTTAGAACAGACATGGAGAATTAATGTGTATTTTTTACATTATGTAGCTAATTTATACTAAATATCTGATATATATGTTTTCTCAGAGTTTTTTTACAATGGCCGGCAAAACATTGGGAGTTGCAAAGTTAGCCCCACCAACTGACATAGTCTTTTCTTTTTGAGGCATTTCACTTAATTTCGTGCAAAATTTTTCAGACTTTAACTGCAAAACCCATAGAATGGAAAAGCAAAAGAAAAACACAGGGCTTTATTGGATCCTCTTCCTTATTTCCACCGCCGTATTCATTTATGCCATTGGCGCCAGATGGGAGTATCTTACCCTCATTTTACCCTTCGTCTGTACCTTTTTCGTTAAGGCTATGGATATCATGTAATGTCAGCTCCCCGTCCGTTTTATGAAGAAAAAATAGCTTCGTGCACTGCCCGGCTACGGGTGATAAGAAAAAGAATGGCTCTTCTGGCTACTCTTCGTCTTATTTGCTTTATCGGACTATGTATAGCTGCATACAATCTGTTTATTTGGCTTGCCTTGTTCCTGCTTGCCGGGTTTATCATCCTGGTGAACTTTTATTTCCGGCTAAAGGATCAAAAGCTGTTGTTGGAAAAACTGCTGTTTGTCAACACGAACGAACTGACGGTGCTGGCACACGGCCCTAATGACTTCCCCGATGGAAAAGATCATCTGGACTCCTATTCCTACCTGGATGACCTGGATATCTTCGGACCCCGTTCGCTTTTTCACTTGCTCAACCGTACCACCACTTCTCATGGTAAAGCCCGGCTCTCCACCCTGTTGAGGACCCCGCTGTTGAATATAGAAGACATACAACGGCATCAACAAGCTATCCAGGCACTCAGCCGGCAGCCCGATAAATGCCAGCTGCTGACCGCAAAAGGTCTGCTGGCCGGGGAAAAGGAAGGCAACCTGCATAGCCTTACCGGATGGCTTTCCAGCCCTTCCCGTGTCCATGGACGAAAGGTGCTTACCATTCTTCGTTGGCTGCTGATGACCTATAACCTCTTTTCGATAGGCGTATACCTGGCCACCGATGTCTATACCCCTTTGTTGATAGGCGTATTTGCTTCCTGGGCCTTCATCGGCTCCTTTCTGCGCTATATCTCCGCACAACACCTTCTGATCAGTAAAAAACAAGCTATTCTGGATCAATATGCCGCCGTCCTGGCGGTCTTCAATACGATTGATACCCGGGGATCTGTCGCGCTGCAGGAAGAGCAGGCCCGTACATCGAACGCACACCGGGCGATCCGGCGGCTGTCCCAACTGGCCTCTTTCTTCGATCAACGTCTGAACGTGCTGGTAAACATTTTTCTGAATAGCTTTTTACTATACGATCTGCATGTCATGGCGGGGCTTGAAAAATGGAAAGAAACCTACAAGGCGAACTTTCATGAGTGGATAGATGCCGTAGGCAATATCGAAAGCCTCAACTCCCTGGCCTCTCTTGCTTTCAATAACCCGGAATTTATCTATCCTGCCCCGGTACAGGACAGGAGGCTCCGGATCTCGGCCACCCAGCTGGCTCACCCGTTGATACCTTCCGCCGAAAGAGTGGCAAACGATTGTACCATCGGTAAGGATCAGCAGCTGATCCTTGTTACGGGCTCCAATATGTCCGGCAAGACTACTTTCTTACGGACTATGGGTGTCAATCTCCTGCTGGCGCAATGCGGCGCCCCGGTTTGCGCCAGAGACTTCTCATTTACACCCATGCAGCTCCTCACATCCCTGCGCGTCAGCGATTCCCTGCAGGAACACACCTCCTATTTTATGGCGGAACTAAAAAAACTACAACGTATCATCCATCACCTGCGCGAAGGAATACCCTCCCTGGTACTGATAGACGAGATCCTGCGCGGTACTAATTCAGAGGATAAGACCTACGGTTCCGAACAGTTCATCCGCAAGCTTTTGCAATACCCCTGTCTCTCTTTTTTTGCCACCCATGATCTTTCGCTGGGCAGTCTTGAAAAAGAGTTGCCCGGTCTTGTCAGCAACTATTGTTTTGAAAGCAATATCAGCGGCGACGAACTGCATTTCGATTATCTGCTCAGACAAGGTATTGCCCGTAATCGCAATGCCTCCTTCCTCATGAAGAAGATGGATATTATTTAAGATATGCAACAACGGAGATGCTATTGACGACCTTCCGTCATGACTATTTCCACCCCGGCTCATACGTCATGGATCGATAGGCTGCGCGCATTTATTACCCTGCTGGTGATCGCCCACCATTCGGCACTGGCCTACTTCGGACCGGCAATTTTCAATAAGGACGCTTATATATTATCCACTCATCCTGTAGTCGACAAACATCGGTGGCTGGCGCTAGACGGTTTTATAGGTTTTAATGATACCTTCTTTATGCCGCTGATGTTCCTGATCAGCGGTCTTTTTACATTGCCGTCATTGCGCAGAAAAGGTAGGGCTCTGTTTATCCGGGATCGTTTTCGCAGGCTGTTCGTCCCTTTTCTTGTTGCCGTCACCCTGTTCATGTGGATCGCTTATTATCCGGCCTGGCTTTTAGCCGGAAAACCACCGGGCATACGAGATTATCTCATCGACTTTTTTACAGTGGAAGCCTGGCCGGTGGGACCACCCTGGTTTATCTGGGTGCTCTTTCTGTTCAATATCATTACTGCTTTGCTGTACAGCCCCCTGCTGTCCCTGCTGACCTTTGCGGCCGGACACATACGCAAAAGACCGTTTACGGCTGTCCTATCCCTTTTTGTTCTTTCCATGCTGTTATACGTCCCGGCCGCCCTGGTTCTTGGAAGCTATACCTGGACGGGCGTTGGCCCTTTCGATTTTCAAAAAAGCAGACTGCTCCTGTATTTCGGTTACTTCCTCCTGGGAGCGACAATTGGCATCACAGATTTTGATAAGGGATTATTTTCGGCTGATAGTCTGTTTGTGCGGAGATGGCCCCTTTGGATCACGGCAAGCCTGGCAGCCTATCTGCTACAGCTTAGGGCAGTGGGCGTATATCAGTACAATATTGCTTTTGCCACGACAATGGCCACCGCCAGTATCGCTGCCCTCACGACGTTCAAAGCCCTGACCGTGGGCACGAGCCGCATCTGGCAATCATTGTCCGGAAATGCCTACGGCATGTACCTGGTCCATTATGTTTTTGTCGTCTGGCTTCAATACGGGCTGCTACCCTTCGACTGGTCTGCCGGGATAAAATTCATGCTTGTTTTTATCTTATCGACGCTGGCAAGCTGGGTGACTGCCGGTATGTTCCGGGCTATCGGAGGACCAAAAACAAAGGTCCCCGCCAGAGCGGGGACCTAACTTAAAACTAACTGCTAAACAGAGCAAACAAAGCCTTAACCACTATTTTTAATATGTCCGGAAAAAATAACTTCCGGTTCGTTAATAGCTGATCCCTGTGACAATGGTCCCCTTTTGACGGGGCTTGCCGGCATAACGGCCATGCTTACGGATATTCCACATATCCACTAATCCAAAAGAAGATTTGTTCTCCTTTTCAAAAGCGATTTCCGTCGCCACGGTTTCTTTTACCTCGTTTACCAATTTAAGGATAGAAGGTTCCATTTGGACAATACTGTCCCTTACATCACTTTTCATAACGTATACTATTTAATTATTCACGAATATTGATCCGGGCAAGGAGGGAGAACACTGAAGAATCGTATCTAAGAAAGTGTCAAATTAAACCCTGAGATGGCAAGTTGTATAGACCGTTGCCCGGTTTGCGCTGCAAATATACGAACAATTACGTTAGGGTGCAAACGATGTGAAAGGAATTTAACAAGCGGTGTTTTTATACGTCTGATATACAGTTAATTATAATAATCCTAATTTTACCCTTACTTTCTCCTTATACGTATCCCCTATGGGCAGATATTCCTTCCCGATCACCACCCTGCCCCTCTCCAGATAGTCGATCTTATCTCTGTTGACAATATAGCTCTTATGGATACGGAGAAACCGGCTTTCCGGCAATATCTCCTCCATATGCCGCATGCTTTCCAATGAAAGGATCTTCCCCGCACCTGTATGGATAGCAATATAATCTCTCAACGCCTCGATGTAATTGATATCCGACAGATCCACCCGCTGAATACGATATTCCGTCTTGATAAATATATGATCCTGCCGTGCCTGCGCGGGTACTTCTGCGGAATTATCAATCAGTGGGGCCGTCGACGGCCGTATACGGTCCTTTGCTTTTTCAACCGAAATGATAAACCTGTCCAGGGTAACAGGCTTTAACAGATAATCCACCACATCATGCTCATACCCTTCCATTGCATACTGGGCATATGCCGTGGTAAGGATGACCTTGCATTTCTTCCGGATGATCTTCATGAATTGGATACCCGTCAACTCCGGCATCTGTATATCCAGGAACAACAAGTCCGCCTTGTCTTCCTGCACAGCCTGCAGCGCTTCCAGCACATGGGTGGTCCGAAGCACCGTCTGCAATCCCGGTGTCTTCGACACATAGTCCGCCAGCAGGGCTACCGCCAGCGGCTCATCGTCCACAATGATACATCTTATGGGTGCGGTGTCAGTCATGTTTCAGTTCAAGATCAATAGAAAAATTTAGGGGGCCGTCCTCGATTAAAAATACATGTTTGCCGGGGTATAAAAGTGACAATCTTCTTTTTACATTTTCCAGCCCGATACCGCCGCCAGGGTCCTTTTGGTGCAGTCCCTTCCGGTTGATGCAATAAAAATGTGTCTTCTGTGCGCTGCTTTGAAGATAAATGGATAATCCCCCCTTCTCCAGATCACCATGCTTGAAAGCATTCTCTACAAAAGGGATCAGCAGCAAAGGAGGTATGACAACCCCATCCATCTTCCCTTCCGTCTTTATCTCCACATCCACCGGATGATCAAACCGCAGCTGTTGCAACGCAATGTATTTTTGAATATAATCCATTTCTGTTGCCAGGGGCACTTTTTCCGCCGCGTCGTATAGCATATACCGCAAAAGATCCGATAGTCCTGCAATGGCCGTCAACGCCTGTCCCGACCCGTGATACACCAGTGAATAGATATTATTCAGGCTGTTAAAAAGAAAATGAGGGTTGATCTGGCTGCGGAGAAAAGATAATTCAGACCGTCTGTTCTGTATCTCCAGGTCTTTCTGTTGCAGCTCTTTATAACGGGACCATCGAATAAAATAAAAGATCACGCCAAACACCAGCGAAATGAGCGTGTAAAACAAATGGTTTAGAAAAAAAGTACGCAGCCGGACGCCCCTGCCTACCCCACTCCGCTCAATCCAATAACGCAGCAAAAAGATCACCGGCAGGCTGAGCAGCAGCAAACCTATCTGCGCCACCTGTTTTTGAGGCCACCATCGCCATAGCGCCTGGTAAGGAATAAAGGCAAACAAAAAGTAAAAACCTATATCCCATATTCTTGTCAGCCATCCCCGTCCATTTGCCGGCGCCCAGTCGAACCCGGGATTGCCATGCACCAGGTTGGGCATGTCATACACAATATGGATCAGGTAATAAAAGGCTACGAAACAACCCAATAACAACAGCCGCCTTTTTTCCATGCTCCAAATGTACCGTTTGCCCGGCGGATGAACAATTCCGCTCCGCCGGCAGACAGCCCGGAGGGCGGCTTTTGTCTGCCAACCCTGATTTTTTATCTGCAAACGCTTACTGTCATCCGGGAAGGGATTTGCAGAGGAACCTTTTGTGTTGGCAGATCGGAGTTTAAGCGGTGGAGCCTGCACTTTTACTTTGACAGCAAATCTACTGTATGACCCGTATTGTATTCATCCTCCTGATCCTGACCGCCTGCATCCTGCTGTACCTGCATTCAGGGTCTTCACACGGATATTTCAGAGCGCCCCTGGACAAACGCCTCCAGCTGGCCGCCAATTTTGGCGAGCTGCGGGAAGGACATTTTCATATGGGACTGGATATCCGCACAGGCGGCCGGGAGGGAATGCCTGTCTATGCGGCGGCGGATGGGTACATCAGCCATCTGTCCATCCGAGAATATGGGCTTGGCAAAGCTTTGTTTATTACCCATCCCAATGGTCTTATTACCGTCTACGGCCATTTACAGCGCTTCACCGACACGCTGGAATCTCTGGCACGGCACGGACAATATACGATGCAGTCCTGGCAACAGGAGCTGGAGCTGCCGCCGGGCTCTTCTCCTGTGAAAAAAGGGATGCTCATCGCCTACAGCGGTAATACCGGCGCTTCTCAGGCGCCCCATCTCCATTTTGAAGTGCGTGACGCAACCACAGACGTCAATATCAACCCGCAGCTGGAAGGGTTCAGCGTAGAAGATAACACACCTCCTGTCATAAATGGGCTATATTGGTACGACAGGCGTTACAGCACCTATATGACAAAGGCCCGGAAAATAGCGATTGCCGCCCGGGAAGGTCAATATCATACAGTGCAACCCATCAAAATCATTCGCGTCCATAGCCCCCTGATAAGCCTGGGCATCGCTGCGACAGATAAAAGTTCTTCCACATCACGCGTGTCCGGTATTTTCGGAGCCTCCCTTTGGCTTGATGACTCCCTGCTTTTTGTTTTTGATCTCCGGAGGCTTTCATCTTTGGATACCCGCTATATCGATGCCTGTATCGATTACGCCAAATGGGTCCGCTCGGGAATGTATGTACAGCATCTCTCTCTACTTCCGGGTAATCATGCATCTATCTTTACGCCCGGCAGGAATGGACTTATACATCTGCGAGATACGCAGATACATGTCGTACGCATTCGCGTCATAGATGTACAAAACAACCAGACGGAGCTGACAACTCGTATCCAATACGCACCTACCCCACCCGATCAGGGTTATGAACCTGTCCTGTTCCGTACCACGGCCTTTAGTTCCGGCGGTAGCTTCTCGTCCGGCACCGTCGCTTGTCTGCCTGGTAAGGAGTCTATCATCAGAGGTGCTTCTTTTACAGCGCGTTTTGGTCCCGAAGCCTTCTATGACCGGCTGCCGTTTCATTGGCAGGAATTACCGGATACGGATACACGCAGAGCATCCTCATTGATCTATCTGCATGACCCTACCGTACCGGTACATGATGGCTTTCCCGTCCAGGTGAAGACTACTTTATCAAAGGACAATCCTTTACGCGCCCGGACGGTGCTGCAGCTGATCAGCGGGGATAGTCAGTACATCATAAAAGGCAACTGGCAGGGGGATTGGATGCGCGGTTTTCTTCGCCGGCTGGGTATCCTGCGTCTGGTCATCGACACGGTATCTCCCGCGTTAACACCCTATCAATGGGAAGAAGGGCAGCATTTTAGTCAAAGTACGGCTGGTATCAGCGTACAATGTAAGGATGATCTGGGGCCTGTCGCAGACTTCCGGGGCGAGATCGACGGGCATTGGGTCCCTTTTACGAAAAAGGGAAGCATGTATACGTATACGTTTGATGCCGGCTGTCTACCGGGGAAACATAAACTGGTCATCGCGGCGACAGATGTGGCGGGGAATACAGTGCGGAGAGAGATGAGATTTGTAACAGAGTGATCCTTCTTATTTTTTAAAATTTTTGTTGTTATTAATTTCTAGTTTTATGCACAAATTAAACTAGTTTAACCTCACGTGTCCAAAAAATTTTCAAAATGAGCATCTAATCATATCTTTATATTGCGGTTGAGAAGGCGCCCTTTTGCTGCCACGAGGATTCGAATTCTCCTCGACTGCCTTTTTACTGCGGTCGGGAGGGCTGTCTCTTGCAGGCCGTGAGGACAATAGTTCTCCCCGACTGCCTTTTTATTTGTCACAGAATTTTTTCTTTCTCTTTAGTATTTAGGTTATGAATCTTTTATATGTCGATGAATCGGGTTCAGGGCCCGATCCAAGGCAGAGCTTTTTTGTTTTGGCAGGTGTTTCTGTTTTTGAAAAACAATGCTTCTGGATCGACGAAAAACTCAATGAAATTGCCGCACGATTTAATCCAAATAACCCGAAATCTGTGGAGTTGCACGGCAACCCTATGCTAATAGGGAAAAAATCCTGGAGACGACTTCCGCCGGAAGACAGGATAGATGCTATACAGGATAGCCTAAAAGTAATTGCGGACTCCTCCCTCCCGACAATTTTCGCTTGTGTAATCAGAAAGGCTAAAATCTTTCCTCAAGACCCTGTTGAAATAGCCTTTGAGCAATTGGCAAGCAGGTTTGATTACTATCTTAAGCGATTACACAAACATGGCAACAGCCAAAAAGGGATTATGATCTTTGATAAATCATCTTACGAAACTATCATTCAAAAACAGGCAAATGATTTTCGAATAAATGGCCATACCTGGGAGGTGATCAGAAACCTGGCAGAAGTCCCCTTATTCCTCGATTCAAAAGCATCCAGGCTAACGCAACTGGCCGACCTAGTGGCCTACTCAATTTACAGACATTACGAACATCACGACAGTCAGTTCTATTCCACCATTGCACATAAATTCGATCGAGAAGGCGACCATTTATATGGCCTTTATGAGATAATTTAATTAATTCCGCTTTGCTCAACCAATAAGATGATATTCGAGCCAGTTAAATTCAGAGCATATCTAGCAATTTGATCTTCAACCGTTACGGTAGCGGCCCCTTGTCCGTGACCACTTCATAATAAAAAACCGCAGCATTATGCCGCGGCTTTTCATTACAAGGATAATCTTTTTTAAATTCAATTTATCACTTACTTCACTTCCTCAAACTCCGCATCCGTCACATTCTCTCCACCAGCGCCCGCCGTATGTCCTGCGCCACCCTGATCTCCACCAGGCTGTCCACCCTGTTGCTGGGTCGCCTTGTACATTTCTTCAGAAGCTGCCGTCCAGGCCGCATTCATCTCAGCTACTGCTGAGTCGATGGCTGCAACATCCTGGGATTTATGCGCATCCTTTAGCTTATTAAGCGCCGCTTCGATGGGAGCTTTTTTCTCAGCCGGGATCTTGTCACCATATTCCTTCAACTGTTTTTCCGTCTGGAAAACGAGGCTGTCGGCCTGGTTCACCTTATCCACTTTTTCACGGGCGGCCTTGTCGCTGGACTCATTAGCCTTTGCTTCCGCCTTCATCTTTTCGACCTCATCCTTGCTGAGGCCGCTGCCGGCTTCGATACGTATTTTCTGTTCTTTTCCGGTGCCTTTATCCTTAGCCGTTACATGCAGGATACCATTGGCATCGATGTCAAAAATAACTTCGATCTGAGGTACGCCGCGGGGGGCGGGAGGAATACCGTCCAGGTTGAAAGTACCCAGGCTCTTATTCTGATTAGCCATGGGACGTTCGCCCTGTAATACATGTATCTGTACACCAGGCTGGTTGTCACTGGCCGTAGAGAAGGTTTCAGACTTCTTTGTCGGGATGGTCGTATTGCTGTCGATCAGCCGGGTCATCACCCCACCCATGGTTTCGATACCAAGGCTCAGCGGAGTAACGTCCAGCAGGAGCACATCCTTTACTTCACCCGTAAGGACTGCGCCCTGGATAGCGGCTCCGATGGCTACCACTTCATCAGGATTCACCCCTCTGTTTGGCTTTTTACCAAAGAATTTCTCTACGATCTCCTGTACCTTGGGAATACGGGTGGAACCACCTACCAGGATCACTTCATCTACCTGAGAAGCGCTTAAACCCGCGTCTTTCAATGCCTGCTCGCAGGGTTTCAGACACCTTTCAAAAAGGCTGTCGGAAAGCTGCTCGAACTTCGAACGGGTCAATTTCTTTACCAGGTGCTTGGGGACGCCATCCACTGCCGTGATATAGGGCAGGTTGATCTCAGTCTCGCTGGAAGAGGACAATTCGATCTTAGCTTTTTCGGCAGCTTCTTTCAGACGCTGCAGGGCCATGGGGTCCTTCCGCAGATCTACATTCTCATCCTTCTTGAACTCGTCAGCCAGCCAGTCCATGATCACTTTGTCAAAGTCATCACCGCCCAGGTGAGTGTCTCCATTGGTAGACTTTACTTCGAATACCCCATCCCCTAATTCGAGAATAGATATATCGAAAGTACCGCCACCCAGGTCAAAAACTGCTATTTTTTCATCTTTTCCGGCTTTGTCCAAACCATAGGCCAAAGCGGCAGCCGTCGGCTCGTTTACGATACGACGTACCGTAAGACCGGCGATCTCACCGGCCTCTTTGGTGGCCTGGCGTTGAGCATCATTAAAATATGCCGGCACCGTGATGACAGCTTCGGTCACTTCCTGTCCCAGATAGTCTTCAGCCGTCTTCTTCATCTTCTGAAGGATCATGGCAGATATCTCCTGGGGCGTGTACAAACGACCGTCAATATCGATACGTACAGTATTATTATCCCCACGGACGACTTTATAGCTCCAGTGGGTAATCTCGTTGGTCACCTCGTCATAACGCCTGCCCATAAAGCGTTTTACCGACATAATAGTGTTCACCGGGTTGGTGATCGCCTGGCGCTTGGCCGGATCGCCCACCTTTCTTTCCCCATTCTTGAGAAAAGCAACTACCGACGGGGTCGTCCTACGGCCTTCGTCATTGGCGATCACTACGGGCTCATTACCTTCCAATACGGCTACACAGCTGTTGGTCGTACCAAGGTCAATTCCTATAATCTTTCCCATATAATTGTTTGCTTTTAAGGTTAGTATAATTCTACCCGGAGCACAATGTCAATCATTGTGCCACGCCGGAGGAAAGTGAAAAAATGGCAGGATTGTACAGCCGGTTTGTCCCGGCATTCTTAAAAAATTTACCTAACTACCTCAAGGACAGGCTTTAAGGATTGATCACGAAAAGTATAATCGGCCACCTCGTCCACGGCAGGGCTCGTAGAATTGAAGGAAATACCAGTTCCCGCCATTTTGACCATACAAATATCATTCTCTCCGTCCCCAACCGCCACGGAGTCAGCCAGGCTGATGCCAAAACGGTGCAGGATATATTGGAACATATTGCTTTTACAGTGATCATGGTCGCACTGGCTGAATTTGTCTTTTAAGAGCTGGGAAGGGATCTTTACCTCCCCGGTGGCCACGCTTTTTTGAAATTCCAGCTCGTTACCCAAGGTGAAATCAAGCCCTAATAGGTTCTTGACATGATTGGCGATGGCATGATAGCTGTCGCTGATAATACCGCATACATAACCCCGTACCTGCAATTCCCGGATTACCTGTACCGCATCCCCGATCAGGGGAATAGATTCCACAACATTGATCAACTCGGCAAAGGTCCGTCCTTCCAGGAGACGGGCAATCTTCTGGGTCTTGATATAATTGCTTTTGTCCTGGGCGAGAATGTCATTTAGTTCCCTGCGAAACCCGAATTTATCGGCGGCGCTCTTTATAAAGCTCCCCTGCAGCAGGATGTTATCCATGTCAAAGACGATCATTTTCTTTGGCTGCCGTACCATCTCTTTCAACGCAAACTCTACCTGTTCACGCATCATCTGCATAGGGTCTTCTTCCTGCCGTCTGCCGCCGTCAAATATATTCACCCGTTTGAAAATGGCGTTGGCCACCTGTTTGGCCATCCTGCCCAGCACATGCAACGGCTGCATGTCATTCTCCACCTCCCCGATGCATACTTCCTGTATCCGGGCCCGCACATGGTGCATGTCGATCAACAGACCAATGTCCACACCATAGTCATTGTCAAACTCCACTTTCTGGAAAAAGGATTTCTTACCGGCGATCATCCCGCTGGACGGTTGTTTGAACTGTAACAGATGAGGGAAAAAGAATTCCAGCAGCGGTTTGGCCAATATCTCCGTGACACGTCCCGTTTGCCGCTCGTAATAGCTCTTTACAAAATCCGCCTCGTCCCGGATGAGCGGCTCCGTCAGTTTTTGCACGATGTCCTCCGCATGATGAGGCGTGTCACCTTCCAGAAATACCAGGATCTCATTTTTTGCCATCAGCATTCCCTCCCGCATGGAATCCCCCTTGCCGACATGCGTGCTGGTGATAACCCGTACATTTTCCTTCTTCGCCTCGGCAATGGTATTGTCCAGCGAAAGGTCGTCCACCACAATGATCTCATCCACTAATTTATTCCGTTTGGCCTGCTGAATAACATTCCGTATGGTCTTTTCTTCATTAAGCGCGGGAATAATGACTGTGATCATGCAGACTCCTTTTATATTATAACAATTCTTGTTAGAGGTTGTTGGTGTGCGTCTAAAACTATGCCAGGAAAATTATTCTAAAAGTTTGAAAGACAATCATTAAATTTGAATTAAAGCAAATAGCCCCCTCTTAATGCCCATTGCGCCGGACGTATATAAGAAGATCGTTATGGCCAAACTGTATATGGACGACAACTTTTATGAGTCCATCGACCTGGATCGTATTTCCAGGGAGGCTTGTCTGTCACGCTACCATTTTCACCGGCTATTCACCCGCATCTACCGCCGGACACCTCACCAATACCTCACCCGCAAAAGAGTGGAACAGGCCCGGCAATGGCTGGCGGGGAATGATCTCTCCGTTTCAGAGATCTGTAACAATGTCGGGTTCGAAAGCATTGGCTCTTTTAGCGTACTGTTTAAAAAAGAGATCGGCTTTGCGCCTCAATACTATCGCAACCAGGCCTGGTTGAAAAAACAACAGGCGCTGCAGCAGCCCCGCAGCTTTATCCCCCACTGTTTTATCGAGCAACTTCGCATCGACGGCTAAGGTCCCGGAAAAGCAATATTCGAGAAGCCCTTTCGTAAGGGAATATCTAGCTTTAACACCAAAACCATTTAGTTATGATAACGAAAGTTTCCCATGTCTCCCTTTTTGTCACGGACCAGCAAAAAGCTTATGATTTCTATGTGACAACCCTCGGTTTCAAGGTCAACACCGACGTCACTATGGAAAATGGCTTCCGCTGGCTTACCGTCACGCCTCCGGAACAACCCGATCTGGAGATAGCCATCATTACTCCCCTGGCAGACGGAGCCATGGGATATGACGATGAGACACGCAATGCTTTTCGGGTACTGCTGGCAAAAGGAGCCCTTGGGGCCGGCGTCCTCTATACCCCCGACTGCCGGGCCACATACGAGGAATTAATAGCCAAAGGCGTGAAGTTTAAAGGCGAACCCAAAGAGCAATTCTATGGCATCGAGGCCATCATCACGGACGGAGTAGGCAACTGGTTCAGCATGACCCAGCCCACCGGCAGGTGACAGTGCCGGCCGGGTTGGCAGGAATTAGGCTATTCCACAGGCTGCCGGCTCTGCTCCGCCTTGAAGGTGTAGTTCTTTTGTGTAAGATAGCTGAAAGAAACCACAATAATAGTGGTCAATATCTTGGAGATGGTGGGATAAATATGAAATTGCTCTACAAAGAGCTTGATAAAAACATAGTTGAGGACAAGACAGATCACCACCAGCACAAAATATCGCCATAATTGCACCCTGCCCTGTAAGGTCGACTGGGTAAAGACAATATTACGCATCAGGAAGAACCCCGTAGGGAAGCTCACGCAAAATGCGATGATGATAGAGGCGATATGGGGTTTGAATACGATAAAACCCAGGTTGAGGTCCTGTTTGTGCAGGATAAAATTATACGCAATGGCATACATGACAATGTCCAGCACCGTATTCGCTCCCCCGCAGGCAGCATAGCGAAAGGTCTGTAAAGGCATTAGCCGGCTGAACGGCGGATAGAAAAAATCAATAAACGATATAATCCACTTTTTTGGCATTTGCTCGCGTCTTGTCTTAGGCACGAAGATACCTATAAATACCCGTTTTTTTTGTCTTTTCGGTAGTAAAATAAGTGTTAACAGCAGTACCTTCGCAGCCAATCAGTGAAAATGGATATTATCAGCCAGATCAGAACAGCCGCCGGACAGACCCTCCTGGAAAGCTACCAATACAACATCGCCCCGGAAGATATTCAGGTTAATGAAACCAAACCCGAATTCGAAGGCGACTACACGGTAGTGTTATTCTCTTTTGTAAAAAGTCTGAAAAAGTCCCCGGAAGTGCTGGGCAATGAACTGGGCGCATCCCTGCTCAGGAATTACCCCCACCAGTTCTCGGCATTCAACGTGATCAAGGGATTTCTCAACCTGACGGTATCCGATGCATACTGGACTACATTCCTGTCTGACCAACACGCCAATGAACGCTTTGGGCTAAAAGAAAGTCACGGCGGGAAGGTCATGGTGGAATATTCCTCTCCCAATACGAACAAACCCCTCCACCTGGGGCATCTGAGGAACAATTTCCTGGGCTGGAGCGTAGCCGCCCTTTATAAAGCAGGCGGATATGACATCGTCAAGACCTGTATCGCCAATGACAGGGGTATCCACATCTGTAAAAGCATGATCGCCTGGCAACGGTTTGCGGGCGGAGCCACCCCTGAAAGCACTGGTATCAAGGGGGATCATCTGGTGGGGGATTATTACGTAAAGTTTGGGGACGAGCTGAAAAAACAGGCCAAACCCTTACTGGAGGCTTTTTATGCGGGGAACTTCGATGCCGTGGCAGGAGAAACCCGGCAGATCCTGCAAAAACATGTAACTGCCGTCGCTCAGCTGGAAGCTGAGATCCCAAAAGCAGCAAATGACAAACAGCGCGGAAGCCTGGAGGAAAAATTAAAGACGGAAAAAGATGAGGTCAATGAAATTGCAGGCAACGCTACGGAGATAATGAAAGCCACCCAGCAGATGCTCGTGGACTGGGAGGCCGGCAAACCCGATGTCATAGAGCTATGGCGTACGATGAACAGCTGGGTTTACGCAGGCTTTGATGAGACTTACAAAAGAATCGGCAGCGACTTCGACAAGATCTATTATGAGAGCAATACCTATATCCTGGGCAAAGAATTAGTGGAATACGGTTTGCAAAAAGGGGTATTCTTCCGCAAGGACGACGGCAGCGTATGGATCGACCTGGAAGCCGACGGACTCGACCAGAAGATCGTACAGCGTAAGGACGGCACGGCCGTTTATATCACCCAGGACATCGGCCTGGCAGTAAAGAAATACGAGGAATACAAGGCGGACCAGAGCATCTACGTGGTAGGCGACGAACAGAACTATCACTTCAAGGTGCTGAAACTCATCTGTCAAAAGCTGGAGCTCCCTTCCGCCAACGGTATCTATCATCTCAGCTATGGGATGGTGGAGCTGCCTACGGGCCGGATGAAGACCCGGGAAGGCACCGTCGTGGATGCTGACGACCTGCTGGACGAAATGATCAAAGAGGCGGAGATCAAGACAAAAGAACAAGGGAAAACAGAAGGATTTACCCCCGAAGAATTAAAGGAGCTATATGAGATCATCGGCATCGGAGGTATTAAGTTTTTCCTGTTAAGAGTAGACCCGAAAAAAAGGATGGTGTTCAATCCATCTGAGTCCGTCGATCTTCATGGCTATACCGCCACTTTTATCCAATATGCTTATGCCAGGATCCGGAGCGTCTTTCGTAAAGAAGCAGGGCAACCTGTGGCCGCCGATGCGGACACCACCCTGCTGCCTCTGGAAAAAAAGCTCGTCGTTACCCTGGAAAAGTATCCCGTTGTACTGGCCCAGGCCCTGACGGAAATGAACCCCTCCGTCGTCGCCGCCTATGCATTCGAACTGGCCAAGACGTTCAACTCTTTTTATAGTGAGCATTCCATTGCAGGTGCAGAAACGCCCGGAAAAAAAGCATTGCGCTTGCAGACATCCCGTCTCACAGCCACTGTACTGCGCTCCGCCATGGGGCTGCTGGGGATAAGGATGCCGGAAAGGATGTAACGCTACTTTAACACGATACCCGCCAACGGCGGCAAATGCACCCGTATCTCATACCTGTCTTCGGCAACATCCACCAACCGCACAGGGATGGACGGATTATATACATCTCCCGTACCCCAATATTTCCGGTCATCGCTATTAAAGATCTCTTTCCAGACCTGTTTGCCCGACGCGTAGACCGGCCAGTCCATCCGCACCACGGGTGTAAGGTTCAGGATCACCAGCAGGTCGCCCGCCGGGTCCTTCCCTTTACGACGGTAGACGATGACACACTCGTCCCTGTGTGAAAGATCTATCCATTCAAATCCGTAAATGGTAAATTGGTTCTCATACATCGCCGGCTCACCCGTCAACAGCCTGTTCAGATCCCTCACACAATCCTTTAGCCCCCGATGGCTCTCCCACTGCAACAGGTCCCAGGGCAGCTCGCTCTTATAGTTCCACTCCGAAGTGGACCCGAACTCGTCGCCCATGAATAAAAGCTTGCCGCCGGGATGGGTCAGCATATAAGTATACAACGCCCGGAGGTTGGCAAATTTCTGCCAGTCGTCTCCCGGCATCTTGTAGAGCATGGGGGATTTGCCATGCACCACCTCGTCGTGGCTCAGCGGCAGCATGAAGTTCTCATCATAATAATACATCATACTAAAGGAGAACTTATTCTGATGATGTTTTCGATGAACCGGATCAATTTTGAAATAATTCAGGGTATCATGCATCCAACCCATCATCCATTTCATACCGAATCCAAGACCGCCGGCAAAAGTGGGCCGGCTTACGCCCGGCCAATCGGTGGCTTCTTCAGCGATGGTCTGGATGTCCGGGAAATCCCGGAACAATGTCTCATTCAGGTTCTTGATAAAGGCGATCGCCTCCAGATTGCCATCCCCTCCATACTCATTCGGCTCCCATGCTCCCGCCTGGCGGGAATAGTTGAGCTTTAGCATGGAGCTCACCGCATCTACCCGTATCCCATCGACATGGAAGCAATCCACCCAAAACCGGGCATTGCTGATAAGAAAGCTCTTTACCTCTCCCCTTCTATAATTAAATATATAGCTGTTCCAGTCGGGATGAAACCCTTTGCGCATATCCGCATATTCATAGGTGTTGGCCCCGTCAAAAAGATAGAGTCCATGGGCGTCATATGGGAAGTGGGAAGGTACCCAGTCCAGTATCACCCCGATACCCGCCTGGTGGAAAGCGTCCACCAGCGCCATAAAGCCCTGCGGGTCGCCAAACCGGGAAGTTGGTGCGTAATAGCCCGTGCCCTGGTAACCCCAGCTGCCGTCAAAGGGGTGCTCCATCACAGGCATCAGCTCCACATGGGTAAAACCCATTTCCTTTACATAGGGTACCAGCCGCTCCCTGATCTGATCATAGGTGTTATAACGTTCCTCATCATTTTTATCGGGTCGCATCCAACTGGCCAGATGGACCTCATAAACACTCCACGGGGCTTGCAGGGAATTATGCTTCCCCCTTTCGGTCATCCATTCCCCGTCCTTCCAGTCGAATCCCAGGTCCCAGGTGATGGAGGCCGTATAGGGACGGCGCTCCCAAAAGTGAGCGTAAGGATCGCCTTTATCCAGGTGCTGCCCGTCGCTGGTCCGGATGTGATACTTATAAGCTTCCCCCTTTGGCAGATGGGGAATAAAGCCCTCCCAGATGCCGGAGCGCTCCAGTCGTACAAATAAAGGGTGCGCCTGCGGGTCCCATCCGTTGAAATGACCGATCACGGAAATATAGGTGGCATTGGGCGCCCACACTGCGAAGTAATGTCCATCCGTATCCAACACCTTTATACCGTGGGCCCCAAACAACTTGTATAGCTGATAGTGTGTCCCATGTTGGAAATTTTGAATATCCTCTTCTGTAAATAAGGAATAATTCCACACAGGCCTTGTGGCATCTACAAAATGGATGTCTTCATATCTGGGAGAATGGGAGGTTGTCAATTTTTATTTTTTTATGCAATTGTATAAATTCTGCATCTCTGTGACACGACCATGCAACATTGAACTGATGGCCTCGTCTTTAACGTAAATTTAAGGCATCGCTCTTGCATATCCTTTTTTTTACGAATAATTTGTGCCTCGACCTGTTCGATGAGAAACATTACTAAATCCATTAATTGACGCTTGTTCATGCGCCTTCTACTTGTTGCTATCCTTACTGCTTTTTTGTCTTTCCATAATGCTATTGCACAATCCCCTTCTCCTTCCAGCCCGCCGCTGGCCCTTATAAAAGGCGCCATTACGGATAGCCTTGAAAAAAAGGACCTCTCTAATGGCTCTGTAATACTGTTGCAAAAGTCTGACTCGATCATCGTACGGCATATCCGCACGGACAAGATAGGTCATTTCGAGCTAAAAGACATCCGGCCGGGTCGCTACCTGCTGCTGGTGACCTATCCCTCTTACGCCGATTATGCAGACGAGCTGGAAATAAAGGATTCCCTGCCCCATGTCCTTCACCCTATCAGCATGGTCCTGAAAAGTAAGCTATTGGAAGAAGTGGTGGTGAATGGCAGCAAGGGCGCCATTCGTATGAAAGGCGACACGGTCGAATTCAAGGCGGACAGCTTCCATACCCAGGCCGGCGCCACAGTGGAAGACCTGTTGAAAAAACTACCCGGGATACAGGTGGACAGTAAAGGCAAGATCACTGCCCAGGGACAGACAGTCCAGAAAGTGCTGGTTGACGGAGAAGAATTCTTTGGGGACGACCCGACGCTCGTTACACAAAACCTACGCGCCGACATGGTGGATAAAGTACAGTTGTACGACAAGAAGAGCGATCAGGCTGCCTTCACCGGGATCGATGACGGCGAAAGGAACAAGACCATCAATCTAAAGCTCAAGGACAACAAAAAGAATGGTTACTTCGGCAAGCTCAGCGCTGGCGAGGCCACTGATGGTTTTTACGACTATCAGGCCATGTTCAACTATTTCCGCAAAAAGATGAAGTTCGCCGCTTACGGCATTTTCTCCAATACGGGAAAAACCGGGTTGGACTGGCACGAAAGGGACAACTACGGGCAGAGCAATGCCGGCAACATCGACTATGACGAGACGACCGGAAGCTATACCTGGACGGGTCTGAACAATGATTTTGACTCCTGGTCCGGCAGATATGAAGGCCAGGGGCTGCCCTCCGTCAAGACAGGGGGCGTTCATTACAACAATAAATGGGATGACGAAAGACAGTCCATCAACGGCAACTACAAGGTCATGCAGCTGGATGTCCGTAATACCAGCACCACCAACTCCGAGAATATCCTGCCGGACTCTTTTTATTTCAACAATCAAACCAAGCATGCGGTGGACCATATCCTGCGTCACAGCCTGGACGGCAGTTATGAAATGAAATTCGACTCCACTTCCAGCCTTAAGATCATGGCCACCGGAGGTACGGACCATAAGACCACCTATAGTGACTTTACTTCCGAAGCCCTGGACAAAGACAGCGTCGCCTCCAATCGCAATACGCGAACGCTCTCTACCGTGGGGGACAGCCGTGTGTTCAACAGCAATCTGCTCTGGCGTAAAAAGCTCCCGAAAAAAGGGCGGACCTTTTCTTTCAACCTCCGGGAGAATTATACCAATAACGTATCCAATGGGATACTGAACTCCAGCACGCAGTTCTTCGGTCATGGCACACCTCCCCATGATTCAGTGATTGATCAGCACAAGGACTTCCGTACCGAGAATATTCTCTTTGATGGAAAGATCACCTACACCGAGCCATTGTCAAAGACATCCTACCTGATCGCCAATTATGGTCTTTCCGTCAATAACAACCATTCCAACCGCAACTCCTATAATAAGGCGGCGGACGGCAAATACAGTACGCTCGACTCTCTTTACAGCAACGATTACCAGTTCAATATCCTTACCCATGCAGGAGGGCTTGCCTATAGCCTGGTAAACAAAAAATGGCGGGTAAATGCCGGCACCAACGTGGGCTTTACCCGGTACGACCAGCGGGATATCCATGCGGACACGGCTACCCAAAGAAGATTTACCAACTGGTATCCCAATGCCAATCTGGTCTATTCTTTTACATCTCAGAGAAGACTGGCCCTTCGCTACAACGGCTATATGTCCCAACCTACCCTCAACCAGATACAGCCTATCCGTACCAATGACGACCCGCTGAACATCTACATCGGGAACCCCGGCCTCAAACCACAGTTTAACAACCGGATCGGCTTGAACTTCAACGACTACAAGGTCCTTACAGACCGGGGCATCTGGATCGATGTCTCCTATTCGTTCACCGATAATGCCATCAGCAGCGATATCCTCGATACGCTCGGCAAAAGGACCAACCGGGCCATCAACGTTGACGGCACCAATAGTTATTCCGGCTACCTGGGTTATAATTTTAAATGGAAAAAGCCGGAGCTTAACTTCTATATTTTTTCCAATTTCAACAAGAGCACCAACGTCAGTGTCATCAACCATGTACAGAACACGACCAACAGCGGCAGCTACACGTTGGGAGGCAGGGTATACAAGTCAAAGGATAAAAAATATGAAGCGAGTATAGAGCCTTCCGCCACCTACACCGACAGTCGCTCATCCGTGAACCTGCAACAGCCCGTCCGGTACTGGACCTGGTCCATCCAGCCCGCGGTTGATCTATACCTTCCCCTGAAATTCCAGGTCCATGCCGATGCCCAGATCAATTTGCGGGAAAAGACCGACGCCTTCAGGAACAATCTCAACAACACCCTGCTGAATGCCTGGCTGGGCAAAAAATTCCTGAAAGGCGACGCACTGCTGGTAAAGGTATCGGGAAATGACCTGCTCAACCAGAATATCGGTTTTAACCGCTCGGCAAACAGTAACTTTATCACACAGACAACTTTTACCAATATCAAGAGGTTTTATATGCTGTCCGTGGTCTGGAACTTCACCAAGGCAGGTACCCCGGCGCCAAATCAATAATAGCTGATCATGAAACTACTTTTTACCATATTCCTTGCCTTTACTGCAAGTATGTTGCAGGCGCAGGCTCCCAATACCATCTTTCTTTCCCAGGGAAAGATCGAATTTGAAAAAAAGCTTAATCAATATGCCCAGTTGGAGGGGGACAACAGTTGGAGCGAGCTGCAAAAAAAGTCCATCTCTCAGTTCAAGACCACCTATTTCGACATGCTGTTCACACGTACAAAAACGCTTTACAAGCCCGGAAGGGAGGGCACCGGCACGAGCATGGGCTGGTTCTCCGAACTGCCGGCGCAGGAGAACACTGTCTATTCCGACCTCGAACAGGAAAAAAGTGTCAGCCAGAAAAAAGTGTTTGAACAGCTGTTCCTCGTCCAGGACAGTATCCGGAAGATCCGGTGGAAGCTGACGGATGAGACACGCACCATCGCCGGGTTTTCCTGCCGCAGGGCCAATGCCATCATCATGGACTCTATTTATGTGGTGGCTTTTTATACGGACGAGATCCTTACCACCGGGGGGCCTGAATCCTTCAACGGCCTGCCCGGCATGATCCTGGGCGTGGCCCTGCCCCATCAGCATGTCACCTGGTTTGCCACCAAGGTAGAGGCAGTGTCCGTAACCGATGCACAACTCATCCCTCCCCAAAAAGGGAAAAAGACGGACAATGCAGGGTTGAAGGAGACAGTGAACACCGCACTAAAGGATTGGGGCAAATATGCGCAGCGGTTACAGCAGGCGGTATTCCTGTAGATCGCGACGGGAATGAGAGCGGTTATTTTTTCAGCTCCATTATGCTCATTTGTCCCGATGGAATGTCGATAGTAGCCGTCAGAGGGAATTGTTCGCCAGATAGGATGTCCGTTGCCGTCCGGAAGCCAGATGTCCTTTCACTGTAGTCTGCCGGGTTCAATCTCGCCGTCGTCGAGTCCGTATTCATCGCACATAAGATCGTTTGTCCCGTATCATAACGGAAATAGACATACAACCCCTTCTTTGGCACATACTGCATCATCTTTCCTGTCCTCAGTGCGGATGAAGATCTACGGAATTGCCCTAGCGTGCGTGTCAGCTTTTGTACTTCCAGCTCTTCGACAGAAAGTCCCTCCCCCGTAAAGGCATTCTTTTTATCCCCCACCCATCCCCCGGGAAAATCCAGTCGTACCCAACCATCCGGGTTGGCAAATCCTTTCATCAGTATTTCCGTACCATAATACATCTGCGGGATACCCCGGCACGTCAGTAGCCATTTGATCCCCGTCTTTTGTTTGGCTACGCTCTCCCCTACCTGGGAAAATATCCTGCTCATATCGTGGTTGTCCAGGAAGATAACATTGCGCATGGGGTCTTTGTAGAGGAAGTCATTGCTCAGGGTGTTGTAAAGTTTTATGACCCCATCTGTCCAGCCCGCCTTCTCCATCAGCGCAGGCAGGATGCCGTAAAAATTGCATTGGAAGTCCACCGCCCCCTGCAGGTTGCTCTTATAAGCGTTGATAAGGTTATTCTCTACAAAAAAAGCCTGGTTGGCAGTACCGTGCACCCAGGCTTCGCCAAACATAGTCAGTCTGGGGTATTCATCCGTCAAGGCCTTATTGCATCTGTTCATGAATGCAAGATCGTTGTAGATATACGTATCTATCCGCCAGCCATCCACGCCAAAGGTTTCGACACACCAAATAGCATGCTGGATAAGGAAATTTGCTACATAGGGGTCTCCCTGGTTGATATCCGGCATCTGGGTGGTGAACCAGCCGTCGCTGGTGATCCTGCGGTCGGCAGCCGACGCGTAAGGGTCCATCAGAGGCTGATCCCGGTAGCTCGTTTGTGTAAATGACGGCCATTGATGCAACCAGTTCTTCGAAGGTGCATCCTGTACGATGAAATGATACGAGCCCACATGGTTGTATACGGCGTCCTGGATTAGTTTCATCCCCCGTCTGTGAAGTTCGTCGCTGAGCTTTTTATACAGGGGCGCCCCGCCGAACCTTGGCTCGATGGTATAATGATCCGTGAATGCATAACCATGTTCCGTCCTGTCGGGCATATCGTTCTCCAGCACAGGCGTCATCCATAAAGTGGTTACCCCCAGCCCTTGCAAATAATCCAAATGGTTTATTATCCCCTGCATATCGCCCCCGTGACGCAGAAATATGGAGTCCCTGTTCAGGGATTGGTCACGCATACCGGGGACCCTGTCATTACCCGGGTCTCCATTGCTCCACCTGTCCGGCATAAGAAAATAAATAAAGTCCGCACTGGTCACGCCCTGGGCAAAGACAGTGCTCTTGCCCGCCCGCCGGGCGAGCAAAGGAAAATCTATCACCTTCTCCGTGCCATCGGCAGGCCTGATATGTATCTTCAGCATTCCGGGCCGGGCTTGCGGTGAGATACGGAGATCGAGGAAAAGGTAATGCGGGTTCTCCGCTGGTGTTATTTTTACCAACTGTACTCCCGGATAGCTTAGCGTTACGGAGGGGGGCGATACCCAGCTAATGTCCCGGATCATCAGTTGCAGCGATGGGTCTTTCATCCCTACCCACCAGTTTGTGGGGTAAAAACTGATCCCGTCGGCAGCCCACAGCGATCCGGAAAAGATCAGAAAGAAAATAAGAATATATACTCTTCTCATAATTGTTTTATGAAGCCACAAACCCTGCCTTTTCCTGTTGTATCCGGATAGCGCCCCCGTCATACACAAAAAGGACGCTGATAGCTGCGCAAATAAGACAGAAGCCTGCCAGCACGATGGCATAAATAGGCTGACTCCCGTATATATGCCGGACAATCCACCCGCCAAACAGGCCGTTGATTATCTGGGGCAGTGTGATAAAGAAATTGAAGATACCCATATATATACCCATTTTACCGGCAGGTATACAGCCGCTGAGGATCACATACGGCATGGCCAGGATGCTGGCCCAGGCCAGACCAACCCCTATCATGGCATACTTCAGCATGGCCGGGTCCCTGATAAAGAAGATGGAGATAAGCCCAACACCGCCTGCCACCAGCGAGACGGCATGCGTCAGCTTCCGGCCGATGCGCTTAGCGATCGCCGGTAGAAAGAGCGCGTAGATCATCGCCACAAAGTTATATACGCCAAAGGCGCTCCCCACCTTATTTCCGGCCTCATTGTAAGCCACGCTCTTTGCATAATCCCCCGACAGTCCATAAACATGGGTAGCCACGGCGTCTGTCGTAAAGACCCACATGCTAAAAAGTGCAAACCAGCTGAAGAACTGCACCAACCCCAATTGTTTCATGGTGCGGGGCATTTTGGTAAAATCCTTAAATATCTCGCCCAGTCCGGCCTTTTCGGTAGCCTCATCCGGCTTGCCATGGTACCGCTCATACTCTGCCGGAGGATATTCCCGGGAAAAGAGCACTGTCACGAGGATAGCAAGGACGAAGACCACCGCGCCTATGTAAAAAGAATATTTAATGTTGTCAGCGATACCATCTGCCGCAGCCGCCTTGTTAACCCCCAGCCCGGCCAGTATATCCGGCAAAGCCGACCCCACTACCGCCCCCAGTCCAATGAGAAAGGTCTGCACCGAAAATCCAAGGGTCCGCTGTCTGTCCGGAAGATTGTCCGCCACCAGGGCCCGGAAAGGTTCCATGGCGATATTGAACGAAGCATCCATCACCATCACAAAACCAGCCCCCACCCATAAGGCAGGTATCCAGCCCGCCATACCGCCCGAATTTGGTAACAGGACCAGCGCCAGGGAAGAAAGCAAAGCGCCCGTGAGAAAATAAGGCTTTCTGCGACCCAGCCGGTTCCACGTCCGGTCACTATAATGCCCGATCAGCGGCTGTACGATCATACCTACCAGGGGGGCCACGATCCAGAACATGGGCAGTTGATCCACATCCGCGCCGAAGGTCCGCAGGATGCGGCTGGTATTGGCGTTCTGTAAAGCAAACCCAAATTGGATGCCCATAAAGCCAAAACTCATGGTAAACACCTGTGCGAGGGTCAGACTGGGTTTAGCAGCCAATCCCTGATGCAGGGAGACAGGGGGGGGTGAAGATGCCATAGCAATCGTTGATTATGTAAAATCTACACAATTATACATAAAAAACACGGCCCAGGAGGCCGTATTTTTTATTAGATTATACTATATCACGAATCCGTTTGGCAGCACAGCGCCTTTCTTGATCACCACGACTCCTTCCTTGACGTTGTACAGCGAATGGTCTGTATTTTCCAGGTGATGCCCCCCATTGATCCGTACGTCATCCCCGATGCGACAATTCTTGTCTACAATGGCGTTACGGATATAACAACGATGTCCGATACCCACCGTAGGCAGGCCGTGCGACCGGGCCTGTTCTATCTCTTCGATGGTTTCATAAAAATCCACTCCCATCAGATAGCTGCTGACAATGGTCGTACCTGTGCCGATGCGGGTACGGATCCCGATGATGCTGTTCTCGATGCGGGAGGCATTGATGATACACCCTTCAGCGATGATGGTCTTTTCCAGCGTAGTGCCGCTGATCTTGGCCGGCGGCAGCATGCGGGCGCGGGTGTAGATGGCTTTTTCGTTGTCAAAGAGGTTGAAATCGGGGATATCCTTAGTCAGACCCAGGTTGGCCTCGAAGAAAGAAGGGATGTTCCCGATATCCGTCCAGTAACCTTCATATTGATAGCTGACGACTTTATATTTTTCCAGGGATTGGGGAATTATTTCCTTACCGAAATCCGTGGATTCCACATACTCGTTCTGTAGCAATTCCGTCAGCAACTGTCTGTTGAAGATATAGATACCCATGGATGCAAGATAGTGCCGGCCTTGTGACTGCATAGCGGGACCCGTATCGCTGATCCACGGCGGCAGCATTTCTTTCTTGGGTTTTTCCGTGAAAGAGGTAATAAACCCATTCTCGTCCATCTTCATGATGCCAAAGTCAGAGGCTTCCCTGTCGTTCACCGGGATGGTGGCGATAGAAATATCTGCTCCTTTTTCTTTGTGATGCGCCAGCATTTCCATGAAATCCATTTGATAGAGCTGGTCGCCTGAAAGAATAAGGACATATTCGCTGTCAAAGGGTCCCAGGTGCCGCAGACATTGGCGTACTGCATCAGCCGTGCCCTGGTACCAGGTGGGGTTGTCCGGCGTCTGCTCAGCCGCAAGAATATCCACAAAAGCTGAACTAAAAGCGCTGAAATGATAGGTGTTCTTAATATGCCGGTTGAGCGAGGCAGAATTGAATTGTGTCAATACAAACATCCTGGTGATACCCGAGTTCAAACAGTTGGATATAGGAATATCCACCAGCCGGTATTTCCCTGCGATAGGCACTGCCGGCTTGCTCCGGCTGGCTGTAAGGGGATACAACCTCGTGCCGGCGCCCCCTCCCAATATGACTGACAAGATCTCTTTAGACATATGCTTTGCGGTTTATGAATTGAACGATGTTTTTTACTTTATCGACTTGTAGAGCTGCAGGTACTGCTGTACGCTGGATTCCCAGCTAAAATCCAGTTGCATGATATGCTGGCGGATCTCCTTTAGTTTTTCGGTCTGCTGGAACAGCTCGGCCGCCCGCCAGATGCCATGGGTCATATCCCCTACACTGGCATGATTAAACCTTATACCATATCCATTCTTGTCTCCATAATCGATCACTGTGTCATGAAGCCCTCCTGTATTGCGCACCACCGGAATGGTGCCATACCGCAGGGCATACAACTGGTTTAACCCGCAAGGCTCCACCCGGGATGGCATAAGTATAAAATCCGCGCCGGCATAAATAAGATGGCTGAGCGCCTCGTCATACCCGACATAGACATTGTAGTCTCCACGGGAAAGGCCTTTCATAGCACCCAGCCGGCTTTCAATATCCGGGAAACCGCTACCCAGGATAAGAAAGTTCATCCTGCGCCCTGTGTAATAAAAAGAGTCCTCGATGGCCTGCGGCAACAGGTCTGCCCCCTTTTCCCCTACCAGCCTGCCGATGAAAGTGATCAGCGGCTTCGCGGGGTCCAGTTGAAATCGCTGACAGAGCAGCTCCTTATTCCGGCGCTTGCCTTCTTCCACTGTATCCAATGCATAGTGATCTTCAAAATAACCATCCGTTGCCGGGTCCCAAACCACGTTGTCGATGCCATTGAGGATGCCGGAACATTTACCCCGCTCGTATTCCAACAAAGCTTCCAGCCCATTGGCATTGCTCCGCATTTCCTCCAGGTAGGTGGGACTGACCGTGGTCACTTTCCAGGCGCACTTGATCCCGCTGGCAAGGGGATTGATAGCGCTTCCCCAACCCAACATCCCCGTCTTCCAGGTATCATAGGCCGGAATATAGGTGCTTTTGTCCCACCCCATCCAACCCTGGTACTGTGCATTATGGATCGTCAGCACTGTCGGCACCTCCGCCAGTGACTGATAGGCGTAACAATATTTAAAGATAAAAGGGAGCAATGCCGTATGATGATCGTGCACATGCACAATGTCCGGCCGGTGCTTCCAGGACACCATCCAGTCCGCCACCGCCACCTGGAAAGCCGTAAACCGTTCGACATCATCCCCATATCCGTACACCTTCTCCCGGTCCAGCAACCCATAAATATCCACCAGGTATAGATCAAACCCCAACTTGCTTGTCTGCTCCTTGATCACGGTATAGTTGAACCACCAATCCCCCAGATGCGTATACCCCTTGTGAACTACTTCCCATTGATTGGCGTAGAGGAACTTTGTCCGGTACATCGGCATGACAACCTTGGCGACATGCCCCAACTGACACTGGTATTTGGGTAATGCCCCCACTACGTCGCCCAACCCCCCAGCCTTGGCCACCGGATAACACTCCGCCGATACATGTATTATTTCCATTAAATTGTATTAATGCTTAGGGTGCAGGTTATAAGACAATTGCCATTCAATTTAGGGAAGGTTTTCCATTTAATGATCCGCCGGAGATGAAAAAATTTTTCGCCTCATGAAAACTCGCTATTTTCAACCCTTAATTCCAAAACCGAACAGCAATATGCAGCAAAAAACCAACTGGGCTCAATTTGGTACCCTTATCAGTGTCTTTTTTTTCTGGGGCTTTGTGGCGGCAAGCAACGATATTCTCATCCCTGTATTTAAGGAAAAGTTCAATCTTCAGCATTGGCAGAGCCAGCTTGTCTCCTTCGCCTTCTATGTTGCGTATACGGTAGGCTCTCTTATTTATGTTGCCATATCCAAATCGATAGGTTCCGACCTTCTGAATAAAATAGGATATAAGAATGGTATTGCCGTAGGATTGATCATCTCGGCTATCGGCACCTTGTTGTTCTATCCTGCAGCTAACAGCGCTTCCTTTATCCTGATGCTGTCCGGCCTTTTTATTGTAGGTCTGGGGTTTTCCCTTCAGCAGATAGCGGCAAATCCATTGGCCATCATCATAGGAGATCCCGCGACGGGTTCACAACGGCTGACCATGGCCGGTGGCGTTAATAACTTTGGCACTACCATCGGCCCCTTGCTGGTGAGCTTTGCTATTTTTGGCAGTGTGAGCGCCGCCAATACCCATGCCAGCATCGAGAGCGTAAAGACTCCCTATCTTATTCTTGGGCTGGCCTTCGTGCTGGTAGCCGTCTTTTTCAAATTTTCTTCTATTCCAAATCATATCGACCTGGAAAAAGTAGCGGAAAAATCTGCTGGTGAGGAAGATGAGCATTCCCATTCAGCCAAATTATTACACCGTAAATCCGCTATTTCATACCCCCAATTATGGATGGGTATGATCGGCATCTTCGTCTATGTAGGCGTGGAAGTAGCCACGGCCAGCAATTTACCGAACTACCTTAACGAGGGACTTGGAATCTCAACAGATAAGGTAGCGCCTTTCATTTCACTGTATTGGGCCAGCCTTATGATAGGCAGATGGACTGGTGCGGTAGGCGCTTTCAACCTTGGAAAGACTGCATCCCAGATTATGCGTTTCATATTGCCGTTTGTGGCTTTCGGTATTTTCCTTCTCGTCAACATAATAGGAGGGCATGATGTTAAGTCTTTCTACGCTTATCCTGCGCTGATCGTAGTAATGATCATCGGGGATGTATTGAGCAAGGGCAATCCGGCAAGAATGCTGTTGATCTATTCAGGCTGTGGTATCACAGCACTGCTCATCGGCATGGCTACGCATGGTATGGTCAGTGTATATGCCTTTATGAGTGTAGGACTTTTCTGCAGTACGCTCTGGCCTTGTGTATTTACGCTGGCAGTAACAGGTCTGGGTAAGCACACCAACCAGGGCAGCAGCCTGCTGATCATGATGATCATGGGTGGTGGCTTCATTGGTCTTTTGCAGGGTGCACTGGCGGATACATCCCTGGGCATCCATTACAGCTATATCGCAGGAGCAGCCTGTTTTGCCTACCTGGCATTTTATGCGATCAGAGCTAAATCGGTGCTAAAATCTCAGGGAATTGATTTTGATGCTTTGCAAAGCAGCGGTGGGCATTAATTCTTACCATATATTTGCAGCCGCTTCCAGAACGAACCGAAGGTTCGTTGTCCGAAGGACAGATATTAGATGTTTGGCGCAATTGGATTATATTTTCCAAAAATCCAATTGCGCGCAATTCCCAGAAGATTAAAAATCACAAAATCAGCGTTAATGGCAAAAGCCGCTTCTTCTTACGAATCATTGGCCGTCGGCATTGATATCGGAGGTACAGGTACAAAATTTGGGATCGTCGACCGTATCGGCAATGTTCTATTCTCCAGTGAAATCTCTACCAAGGGACACTCGCAGGTGGAAAGCTTTATCGATGAACTGCACAACCATCTGTCCGTTCTCATCGAAAAGGCCGGCGGCACAGGCCGGATGCGCGGCATAGGGGTTGGCGCACCCAACGGCAACTATTACAGCGGTACCGTGGAATACGCCCCCAATCTCCCCTGGAGAGGCATTATTCCCCTGGCCAAACTTATACAGAATAAATTCCAGCTCCCGACCATCCTTACCAACGATGCAAACGCAGCTGCCATCGGAGAGATGATGTATGGCGCCGCCAAGGGTATGAAAGACTTTATTATGATCACGCTGGGCACTGGCGTAGGCAGCGGCATCGTCGCCAATGGAAAGTTGATCTACGGCCACGACGGTTTTGCCGGCGAACTGGGGCACACCATCATTATCCCGCACGGCCGTCTGCACGAAGGCACCGGCAAGATGGGCTCACTGGAAAGCTATGCTTCCGCCACGGGCGTCCGGAACACAGCCATCGAGATGCTGGAAAAAAGTCAGGATGCCAGTCTGCTCAGGGATATCCCGAAAAATCAGCTGGACTCGAAAAAAGTATATGAAGCCGCCATCCAGGGCGATAAACTGGCCAAAGACATCTTTGACTTTACGGGAGAGATCCTGGGGCTGGCCCTGGCCAACTTTGTCATGTTCTCCAGCCCTGAGGCTATTATCCTTTTCGGCGGTCTTACAAAGGCGGGCGACCTCATCCTCAAACCCACCCGGGAAAACATGGAAAGCAACCTGATCCAGGTATTCCAGAACAAAGTGAAAATACTTGTCAGCCATCTCAAAGAATCCGATGCCGCCATCCTGGGCGCCAGCGCCCTGGTCTGGGACATGAAGTTATGATCTATATGATCTAAAAAAAGGCCCGCCACATCTGATATGGCGGGCCTTTTTTATCAGTAGGCTGGATTCTGTTTGAGGCCAATGTAAGCAGCGATAAAAGTCTGCGGTATCGGCATCAGGTTGTTAAAGGGATGCCAGTTGGCACCCAGCACTTGTTGGGCATTGCCCCAACGCAGCAGACTCGCATACCTGTCGCCCTGACGGGATTTTTCCACCTTCCAGGTATCCTGCAGCGCAGTCATCCCATCGGTGGCATTATTGAAGGATACAGTGCCCTGGCTGTTCCTCAACCTCAGCAAATTGAGATCCTGCACTGCACCAGGGTAATTTGCAAGGGCGATCTTTGCCTCCGCATCCATCAGCAAAACATCCACATACCGCAACACCGGGCACCATTGCAGAGTGGTAGCCCCATAAGCGCCCGCGAAATACCAGGAGGCAGGGGTTCCGATATTGGAAAAGGTCGGCGCCCAGATAGTTTCGTTGGTATTCTGACTGGTGAGCCAGGAATAGCCGGCAGGAGCCAGTGTAAATGCACTGCTGCTCATGATCTGCGAAGTATAGGTCAGTACCTTATTATAATCCTTTTGCTGCAAAGCTGCTTTGGCCAGCAGCGCCTTGGCGGCATAACTCGTAAGCGCCAGTTTCCCATCTGCCCTTGTAGCAGGCAGCGCATTCGCAGCGTTGACAAGGTCAGCCTCAATGGCCGTAAAGACCTGACCAGCCTGGGTGCGGAGAATGTCGGGATAGAAGTCAGCGCTCATATCATTGTTGCTCACCGGAACATCCCCAAAATAGGTCAGCAGCTCCAGATAAATATAATCCCGCAGGGCAGCGGCCTGGGCAGCAATATCCGCCGACTGGCTGGCCTGCCCGGCTATAGCCCCAAGATCATACACCACTTCGTTCAATTTATGGATACCCTTAAAATAGGCGTCGTTCCAAATCGTGTTGAACACGGGCATGTTGGCTGTGATATTAAAAACATCCAGGGGACAATACGATGATCCGGAGCCGGCGTTGCATCCTGCGTCATCGCTCAACGTCCCATCCATGATGACCAGGTTCTGATAAAAAGTGGAAAGCCCCATGTAAACATTGTCCAGCTTGGTCTGCACATCGTTGATGGAAGACGGCAGTTTGTAGAAGGACCCTATCAATACGGAGATCTCCAGGGGCTTATCCTTTTCCGTTTGGATGGAGAGCGCCGGCTGGGCCGTTTGATCGTTCTTATCGATCTTGCCGTCCGAATTGATATCCTTCCAGATAAAATTGCCGGCATTGTCCAGTACCGTGTCGGCAGCATAGCCGACCAGCACCCCTTTCACTTTTTCCGTATACACGGAGAAAATGTTGGAGTAAATGCCATTCCCGGCCGACACATAGTAAGCGCCCGGATTCACGCCGTTGATCTGTGCAACGCCATCCTTATCCGTGGTACCTGTATAATCAGGGGACTGATTGTCGGCAAATGCTGCTTGTGTTTTGTACAACTTTACGGTGGCGCCGACGCTGGGCTCACCCTTCGGCTTGGCGCTGCTCCATTTCGTGGCGTCCCATACGGTGATGAAGATGGGCGCCGGCGCATTCAACAGTTGGGCTGCGCCATAGACCACATAGTTATCCGCCGAGGAAATGGCGCTCGTATTGATGATCATACCATTCACCAGGATGATAGGATCGACTACCACGCTTACGGTCAGGGTCTTGCCGCTGAGCGTGGTCAGGGTCTTGCCCTTGGTGAAATCGGAAGGTTTTAGCACGCCCTTTACAATATAATCCTTCAATACAGAAGCGTCCGGCAACTGACCGGAACCACTGACCGAAGCATTGCCAAATGCATTGTTGGAAGGCGCCAAGACAGTGATGCCGCCGGATATGTCCGCATCGCTGAGCGTGTTTGCCTTAAAATACTTGTTAAAACTGCTGAGACTGTCGGTCTTCGCCATTTGGGTACTGATGGTGGCTGTTAGACCCGTTCCGCCGGAAGGGTTCCCTCCCTTGTCGCTTTTAGAACAGGCTGACAGCATCAGGATAAAACTAATAAACAGGGGTGTTCTTTTCATATTACGAGTTTAAGATTTAGAAGCCGATGACAGGGGGGCTGACAAATTTGCAATAAATATCCGGCTCTGCCAATAGCAATTTTTTGGCATTTTTTGTAGAAAATAGAACGGGAAAACAGGGGACAGCGTATGCGCTATACCGGGATTATTTCTTTACGCGCTGCCGGATGAGGAAGACCGCGGGCACTGGCCTTTCCCCTTCTTTGTCCGAGGGTTTGATCGTCGGCTTTCCGTTCACCAGCAGACAGCTGCTGCCGCCCCCATCCAAATTTACTGCTTCATAACATTTCAGGTCGAGCAATATTTTCGCTTCCTGCTCCAGCGTAGCGCCTTCCGCTACACCGGGGGTTCGTCCCTGAATGACCAGCACGATCAGACGGCCATCCTTTGTATAACCCATCGCGGTTCGCGGGTGTTTGTCCTGCTCTCCCCCATTGAACAGCTGCTCTTCCTTATAAGTGATCCATATACGCCCATCGTGGATAAGTACAGGCCCTCCTCCTACGGCAGTGCGCATCTTCCACCACTTCCATTCGATGTCATTGAGGTCATAGATCGACGGAGCGCTCGTCTCTCCTTTGGCTACTACCGGCATTTCTTCAAAGGCATAAGGTCTTATACGGGTGGAGTCCGTAAAGACCCAGGCCACATCGGCCCTTCTTTTCCTGTCGATACCAATAGCTCCCCGCGTCGGATAGTAATATACAAGAGAGTCTTCTCCCTTCCCTTTCAGCGAAGGAGCGCTATAGGCCACCAGCCTTCCATCCTTCATCACCATGCTGATGTTCTCATTGGTCTCAAAGGAAAAAAAAGTACAGTTCACCACCAGCAGGGGAAATTGCTCCAACTGATAATACTGACTGGGCGTAAATCTTTTACCCTGTCCTATCTGATCGGAAAACAGCAGGTGCTTGTCTTTTAATTCTGCAGAAACGTAGTAAGCAATAAAAGGACGGCCATCCAAAGAGTCCTTTCGTCGATAGACGTGTACCGAAGACGGCAAGGGGCGGTAAAGCGAATCAACATTCTTCCAGGGCGACTGAGCCATGGTACCGGAGGCAGGCAAACATACGGTCAATAGATAGATCAGGGTTTTTCTCGTCACGCGATCTCCTGCTTTTGACGCAACCATTCATTCCTTCCATAGCCAGGTATGACGTGACGTTCGCTGTGATAAGAAGACCTTACCAGCGGCCCGCTCTCCACATAGTCGAAACCGAGTTCATAACCAATCTCTCTCAACTCGGCAAACTCATCCGGGTGAACAAAACGGACGACGGGTAAATGCTTTTTCGTAGGTTGTAAATATTGCCCCAGGGTGATCACATCCACACCACTGCCCCGCAGGTCCCGAAGGGTCTGTATCACCTCTTCTTTACGTTCACCCAACCCCAGCATGATACCGCTCTTTGTACGCATATTTCCCTCTTTCAACACTTTCAGCGTCTCCATGCTTCGCCAATATTTAGCCTGTATGCGCACCTGGCGGGTAAGTCGTTCCACGGTTTCGATGTTATGAGACACCACCTCCGGCGCCGCCTCGATGACGCGAGCGATATTTTCCTTTTCGGCTTTAAAGTCGGGGATGAGGGTTTCCAGCGTCGTATCCGGATTCAGGGTCTTTACAGCCCGAATGGTATTTTGCCAGATAATGCTGCCGCCATCCTTCAATTCATCCCTGTCCACAGAGGTGATGACGGCATGTTTCACCTTCATAAGATAGATGGCTTCAGCTACCCTTTGCGGCTCATCCCAATCCACGGGGTCGGGGCGACCGGTGGCCACGGCACAAAACCCGCAGCTGCGGGTACAAATGTTGCCGAGGATCATGAAGGTTGCGGTCCCCTCCCCCCAGCACTCCCCCATATTGGGGCAATTGCCGCTCTCACAAATAGTATGTAATTTATGGGTATCTACCAGGCCACGGACATGCTTGTAACTTTCGCCGATGGGCAGTTTTACACGTAACCAATTGGGTTTCTTTACTTTAACCTCCGGGCTATTATCATTTTCCCCGCATGGGGTAACATTCTGTTGTGCTTGCATAAGACAAATTTACGCACTTTAAGCACACCGAACTACATGGGCCTGGGTTGCCTATTTCCGGCTTCCAAACATGATCTGTACATACGCATTAAAGAAGAAGTTCTTCTGAGGAACCAGCATGACCTGGGGTATTTTTGAGAAGTAATATTCTCCTGTAAGTCCTACTTCGATGGCGGTAACGGTTTGGTTCAGCCGGCCATAGTCAAAGCGCATGGCGCCCTTGGCATTCAGACCCGGCTTTATTTTCAAATGGCCCCAGCCTACGGTAAAGCCGGAAGCGCCCTGAACTTCATATACAGTGGTATCTTTTGCCAGCTGATCAAAGGTCATACGGGAGGATTCCTGTGTATTGTTATGTTTCACCACATCGACATAATAAGGTTTTAGCATACCAATGGATATGCCGCCCGTATACAGCGCCGTCACTGCCACGCCATTCTTGTTCCCTTTGCCGCCGATGAGACGCTGTTCTCCTATTGCCAGCTTAAATATGTAAAAATTATTTAGCTTATAGGGCACCACCGAACTATAGTTGATCGTACCGTCGCCCGAATTGATCTTATGTTCCTTGGGACTTTTCTTTTCGTTCAGCTCGAACTGATAAAGCATGGTCCTGGTGGGCGTTTTAAACTTGCCTTTCTCGAAATTGATGCCATACCCGTCTGTTGCCAGGCGGATACCGAATATATTATGCTTGTTGAAGATAAGGTCCCCTTCCTCTTCCATCCTGATCAGGTTGTTAATCCTTTGTCTTTTGGCATTCTTCCTTCCGCCACGACCCAACTGGGAAACCCCGGTACTATCCTGGGCAAAAAGGCCGATGAAAATGATCAAGCTCAGCGTAGACAAGAAAAGTTTCTTCACTGGGGATATTTTAATTCGCGTAAATTTAGGTAAAAAAGAACAATGACTTCTACAGTTATTTACGAAGGAGAACTACGAACGGTTGCCACCCACCTGCAATCCGGGACCATCATAGAAACAGACGCGCCCACAGACAACCAGGGAAAGGGCGAGCGTTTTTCCCCCACCGACCTGACTGCCACCTCTCTGGCGGCCTGTATGGCCACCACCATGGGCATCAAGACGAAGGACATGCAATTAAACCTGGAAGGCATGAAGATCTCCGTCCAAAAGATCATGAAGGCGGATCCCCGCCGCATCGGCGGCATCGATGTCAGCTTTGAATGGCCCCCTTCTTTCCAGGCGGACGAAAAACAGAGACTCATACTGGAACGTATAGCCCATACATGTCCTGTCATGTACAGCCTCCACCCCGACATCGAGGTAAAAGTGGCATTCAACTGGGACAAGGTCGCCCTACCTGCCTGACCCAAGCAGCGTCTTTCCAATGGCACATTGTAAGCAATGCCTGGGGTCGCAATATTGCCTCCGCAGTTCCAGCAAGGCCTGGGAATCGCCCGCATCCATGCAGCGGACGTCCATACCTGCCCATTGGTCTATGACGGCATTCTTTTCCGCATTCAGGGATTTCAGCCAGCGGACAGCCTTTTTACAATAGGTCGGCAAGTCATACCGGCGCCCATAGGCAAATAAAAGTGGGATAAACGTGTTGATAAGAAGGCTATCCTTTATGCCTTCACCCAGCCGTTTGACCCTTTCCGGGGATGGCCGGTCAGGGAGGTAGTGTTTGTCCCAATACGGGTCCGTTGTGACCACCATTAATGCTTTTAGCGCCGAGGGGTCCTCTGCCTCCTTTGCCCGGCTAAACCAGAAGGGACAGACCGCCAGCAGGGCCCCCAACTGTGCCAGTCGTATCGTGGGGAAATTATCCGGCCGCATCCGCAGAAAATGTACGGCAGCGGGAATGGCCGGAAGCCGGTGTTTGGTACGTAAATACCGGAATTCCAGCTGCAATCTGCCGGGATATTCATCGTGAAAAACTCCTTCCAGTAAGCCGGCCTGCCCCATCAATAAGGCCTCCCGGCGAGGGTCCATCCCCTGCTGCCGGGCCAGCAGCGAAATGGGAAGGCTTCCGGCCATCATCTCAAAAGCCGGCCCGTTGACCGGGCCGCCAAAAGTACGGGCCATCAGCCACCAGCATGTCTCTTCCCAATGTTGATGATTGACCGCGAGATGCGCATCGATGGACAGGGCCCTTCTGTACAGCCGCTGTTCCATCAGCTGCTGCTTCCAAACCAGCCAGATATCTTTATCGATCTCCGGCAGCAGCCCCTGACAGGCGATGGGGTCCCCGGGTCTTACCGCCTGCTCATACCGGTGAAACAACCATTTGGACACCCTGCCCTCCAATACGAGCGTCGGCATATCCCTTTCGGCAGCATCATTCACCCATACGACATGGAGGATGACATTCTGATAATTCTTATCCGTTCCGTGGGAATGCCGCTGCCAGTCTGACGCCATTACATGCAGTTCTATGGCGCCCACCCAGCAAGTGCAGCCTATCCTTACTTTCGAATCAAAAAAATCAGGCCCCTGATCCGTGTTAAGCCGCCCTGGGGACAGCACCTGCACCTCCTCACCTGTAGTGGTCCGCAGGTCGCGGGTATTGAAGTATTGATGTTGCCAGATCCATTGTAATAAAGACTCTTTCATAACAAGCCACTTTTTATGGCCTGTCTTACCGTACTACACCCGGCATGCAGTAAGCTGCCCCAGCTCCTGCACCACACGGCTGACCGGCAGCCCCATCACATTGTAGAAATCCCCTTCGATGCCCCGGATGCCCACTACCCCTATCCACTCCTGGATGGCATAGGCCCCGGCCTTGTCAAAAGGACGATATTTATCCACATAGGTTTCGATCTGTGTCTTTGTCAGCTCGTGAAAGTACACGGCCGTACTGTCGGCAAAGGCGATCTCCTGTTGTCCGCGGGAAAGGATCACGCCTGTGATCACTTCGTGCTGGTTACCCGCCAGCCGGGTGAGGATACTAACAGCATCATCCCTGTCTCTGGGCTTGCCGATGATATCTCCATCCAGAACAACCACTGTATCTGCTGCCAACACGATCCGGTCGGCAGGGAGCTGTTTCTTCACCGCCAGCGCCTTGTTCCTTGCAATATGCACAGGCACCAATCCCACCGGCAGACCTGCCGGATAGGTTTCCGGCGTATCCGCCACGATCACCTCAAAATCCACTTCCGCCCATTCGAGCAATTGCTTGCGCCGGGGAGACCCGGAAGCAAGTACGATACGTTCTGTCATCTATACGATTTTTATAAAGACCATGGACAATATGCCGGCCAGCATGATTCCCTTGATATAACCACTCAGCAAATGATATTCAGCCGCTGTGCCGGCCTTGTAAAGCTTACGAAGGACCCAGATCAATGGCGCGATGATCAGGATGGCGCAATAGGGCGGGATGATCCACCAGCCATTCTGCAGCACATAGAACTGGATCACCGCCAGGCTGCCGATGAGCACCACCAGCCAGGTGGCCGCAAAGACCTTGGCTGCATTCACACCCCACACGATCGGCATGGTCCGGCAGCCGTAACGGGCGTCCCCATTCATATCCTCGATGTCCTTTACCACTTCCCGGATCAACGAGATGATAAAAGCAAATCCACCGTATAAGCTGGCGAATTTAAATAGTCTCGACAACATCTGATGGTAAAATGGATCCCTGAAAACAGCCAGCTTGAATTCGGCTACATACAGCACCAGGATCACCCAGGCTGTCATGAGCGAGATCAGCACATTCCCGATCAGCAGCCTCCTCTTGAAAGTAGTACTGTAGAACCATAACAACACCACACAGCCGAAATTCCCCAACGCGACAAAAGGGTTGTGGACTTTCAGACTGACATAGGCTCCGATGATCACGCCAAGACCGGAAAGTATCCAATGCCATAGGATAGTCCAGCGTCGCCGGATGATCTTGTCCACCACCAGCCTCTCCGGCTTGTTCACCCTATCGATGTTGAGATCGAAATAATCGTTGATGATATACCCCGCCGCTGCTATCAGGACGGAGGACAGGGACAACAAGTAAAACCAGATGGGCTGTAAAGCATTTATATACCTGCCATTGAAATCGGGCAGCAGGATGCAATAATAGAATAGCACCTGCGTCAGTACGATAAATACAAGGTTGGGCCATCGGATAAGCCTGAAGAACGCGCCCAGCAAGCGGAACGTATAGGATAGTCTAGCCATTACTTTGAAGCGATTGATGTATCCAGTTCCCAGTGACCATTCAGTTTCAGGACTTTTTCAATGACGTCCCGGACACATCCATGCCCGCCATTAAAGGATGAGATATAGGCCGCAATATGCCGGATCTCCGGCGCCGCGTCCGCGGGCGCACAGGCCATCCCTACCTGTTTCATCACCGTATAATCCGGGATATCATCCCCCATATACAACATATCTTCAATCCCCAGGTTGTGCTCCTGCATATAGGCCCGTAACCTTTCCATTTTATCCTTTACATGGAGGAACACATCTTTTATACCCAATCCCTCCAAACGTAACCGTACGCCTTCCGACTGCCCGCCCGAGATCACAAGCACCCTGTACCCTTTTTTGATGGCCAGCTGCAGGGAATATCCATCTTTTGTATTCATTGTCCGCCACTGCTCCCCCTTATCCGTCACCTGTACGCTGCCATCCGTCATCACCCCGTCCACATCAAATACAAAAGTTCTGATCGACTTAAATTTTTCAAGAACGCTCATAGCTGAATTGATTTTTACTTTTCCTGCCTTGTTGCTGTACTTTGCCAACTGCGCAAAACTACCTTAATCCCGGCGAAATTCCGGGTCAATTTCATCGCCCGGCCCCCTGTCTGATCTGTTGGGTCATCAATGTATATACTTCTTTAATATCCTTATAGTTATCTATTAATTCCAAATGTCTTGCAAGCGTGGCTTCATCACTCCGTATCGCCGGACCTGTCTGGGCATCCTCCGGCGCCACCCGGGACAGCCTTTCGGCAGTCTCCCGGATAAGGGGTAACAACAGGGAAAAATCGGCGCCCTCTTTCCGGCAATATGTATCGGCCAGCACATATAGGTGATTGGTAAAATTATTTACCAGCACGGCAGCCAGATGCAGTTTCAACCGCATGTTATTATCGGCCTCGGACACCTGGTGGCTGATACTACGGGCAAGTTCGGTTATCCGTTGCCGGTCCGCCCCCTGGTTGGCATCCGTCAGCAGCGGGATCGCGGGGTAAGGCTTCAGCTCCTTTCGCAGGCTTTGCAATGGATAGAGCACCCCGCTGTTGACGCTGACATCCAGCAATACTTCTTTTGGAACGGCCCCCGCCGTATGAAGCACAAGCTTGCCGGGAAGCGTGAGCTCTTTACTAAGGCCTTTTAGCGCATCGTCCGACAGCGCCACCAGGTATACCTCCGCATTTTTGTCCAGTTCTTCCCGGCGGGAGGTATATGCACATTGCAATATCTCCGCCAGCTGCCCCGCATGCCCCTGCTGCCGGCTAAATACCTGCAGGATCTGATGCCCCGCCTCTTTGAATTGCTGGCTCAATACCGTAGCCACATTCCCCGATCCAATGATTACCATCCTCATAACCTATCTTTGTTTATAATGAACCTTAAGCAAAAACTGACCATTCAATACATACGCGCACGCCTCCGTATACTCGCGCTGGTATCGCCCGGAAAGGCGGCTAAAAAAGCTTTCGACCTTTTTTGTACTCCCCGGCGTAAATCTCGTAAGCCCCTGCCGCCCCTTTTCGACAAAGGGGAAAAGCTCTCTTTCCCGCTGGAAGGTCACACCATACGCGGCCATCGCTGGCGTCCTCATCAGGCTTCCACGAACACCCTGAAAAAGGTGATGGTCCTCCATGGCTTTGAATCGTCTTCCCGCAATTTCGAACAATATATCAACGCATTGCTAAAAAAAGGATATGAAGTGCTGGCCTTCGATGCTCCCGCCCACGGCCGGTCCGACGGACGGCGCATAACACTGCCCCTTTATATGGATATGATCCGGACCGTCTATTACAAATATGGCCCCATCCACTCGTTTGTGGGACATTCCCTGGGCGGGCTGGCGCTCTCCCTCTTCCTGGGATCCATTCCTCATGACCCCGCAACACGGATAGCGCTGATCGCGCCTGCCGTCGAAGCCACCGCCGCAGTGGACATGTTATTTCAATTGCTGGAACTGAACGGCGAGGTACGCGCTGCTTTTGACGCCTATGGCTACAGCCTCTATAACCTCCCCTTCTCCTGGTTTTCCCTCAAACGCGCACTCCGGGAAATAAAGGCCGGCGTACTATGGGTGCAGGACGAGGACGATCCCATCACTCCCTTAAAGGACGCGCTGCCCGTCAAAGAAGAGGGACATCCGAATGTCCGGTGGATCATCACAAAAGGACTAGGTCATCGAAAAATTTACCGGGACGGGGAAGTCATGCGACAGGTGGTAGCCTTCCTCTAGTGATTCTTACCTTCTACCATCGGTACAAAAGAAAAATTGTCGAAGGCCTCTTCATCCACACCGCCATCCCCACGTTTGGTAAGCCGTAACATACGCTGAACCTGACCTTCCCCGGAAATACCCACCGGGATCACCATTTTCCCCCCTGGCTTCAACTGCTCCACTAATTTAGGGGGGATGAACGGCGCCGCAGCCGTTACGATCACCTTATCAAAAGGACCATAAGTGGGTAGTCCCTCATATCCGTCCCCATAAAAAAATTTCAGGTTGCGGTATTTTCTAAGGTAAGGAAAAAGCTTGTTGGCTTCGAAGAGTTTTTTCTGCCGCTCGATCGTGTATACCTGTGTGCCCATCTCCGCCAGCACACAAGCCTGATAGGCACTGCCTGTGCCGATCTCCAACACTTTTTCAAAGGGTTTTACATCCAGCAGCTGACTTTGGTAAGCCACCGTATAAGGTTGTGAAATAGTCTGCCCCTCGCCTATGGGAAAGGCCCGGTCCTCATAGGCAGTCTTGTCCAAAGCGGAATCAATAAAAAAATGCCTGGGTATATGCAGGATGGCATCCAACACCCGTTCGTCGGAGATCCCCTTTTGACGGATGAGGTCCACCAATTGCCTGCGCATGCCTTTATGACGGTAAGTATCTTCGAATGTTCGCATAACAGAACAGAATCAACCTGCAAGATAAAGCGTTTCGAAAAATATTTATCCTTAAATTGTCCCGCTTTTCAAAACTGCGGTAATTATGAAAATGAAAACAGGTGTTCAGCTGGCTTTTATGATGTTTGTCGAATATTTTATCTGGTGTTCATGGTATGTCACTATGGGAACCTATATGGGCGAAAAACTCCACTCTTCCGGCGTACAGATCGGCGCCGCATACAGCGCCCTGGCTATTGCAACCATGATCTCGCCATTTTTTATAGGGATGGTGGCCGACAGGTATTTTGCCGCACAACGGATCATGGGTGTCATGCACCTGGTAGGGGCTGTTCTCCTTTTTCTTGCTTCTACCATCACGGATAATACGGCTTTTTACTGGGTCATCCTCTTGTATTCTCTCTTGTATATGCCGACGATCGCGCTGTCGAACAGCGTAGCGTTTTACCAGATGGACGATCCCGGACGACAGTTTCCCTGGATCAGGGTATTCGGCACCGTCGGATGGATCGTTGCCGGTCTGCTGGTAGGCAATCTGGGCTGGGAAAAATCCCCTGCTACCTTCCATCTGGCGGCCGCGGCCTCCCTGCTCCTGGGTCTGACGAGTTTTTTTCTGCCCAATACCCCTCCGAAGGGTATCGCCACCGACGCCTCTGCCTCATTGGGAACACAGGCCTTTGTCCTGTTTAAAAACAAACCCTATCTTATCTTTTTTATAGCCGCCATCCTGGTATGTATCCCTCTTTCCTTCTATTATGGTTTTGCCAATCCCTTTCTGAATGAGCTGGGTATGAAGAATGCCGCCGGCAAAATGATCATGGGACAGTTGTCGGAAGGTTTGTTTATCATGGCGATCCCGTTCCTGTTCAATAGCATCGGCGTAAAAAAGATGCTGCTGCTGGGCATGACCGCCTGGATATTACGGTATGTCTGTTTTGCTTACGGCAATATAGATGCCGGCAGCTGGATGTTATACGCCGGCATTATCTTACATGGCGTCTGCTATGACTTCTTCTTTGTGACGGGCTATATGTATACGGAGAAAAAGGCGGGGGATCAGATCAAGAATGCCGCCCAGGGCCTTTTTACTTTCGCCACCTATGGGCTCGGGATGTTCATCGGCACGTGGTTCTCGGGTTTTGTCGTGGATAGTCATTCCGTGACGGACTCCCCGATACCGCACGACTGGAAAGCCATCTGGCTGGTGCCCGCCTATATCGCCGCCGGCGTTCTTATCTATTTCATTTTATTTTTCCGTGAAAAAAAACAATTGTCCACTAATTAATATTATTCTTTATGCAAAAAATTGCCATGCTGGGCTCCGGGTTCATCGGCCGATTCTACGCAGAATCGCTCCAGGGACAACGCAGCCGTGATAAGATCATAAGCATTTATTCCCGCCGGGAAGAGTCTGCAAAAAAATTCGCCGCAGACTATGGCTGCAGCCACTGGACCACCGACATGGAAGCTTCCATCGCACACCCGGAAGTGACCATCGTCTGCATCTCCCTGCCAAACAACCTGCATGAGGCCGCCGTCATGCTCTGCTGTAAGCATAAGAAAGCCGTCATCACCACCAAGCCCCTGGGTCGCAATGCCGCCGAGGCCAAACGTATGCTGGAGGCCGTAGAGGCGGCTGGTATTTTCAATGGCTACCTGGAAGACCTGGTCTATACGCCAAAATTCCTCAAGTCGTATGAGAGCGTGAAGAATGGCGCCCTGGGCAGGATCCTGTGGGCGAAGTCCCGCGAAACCCACCCGGGTCCTCACAGCGAATGGTTCTGGGACATCGAACAGGCCGGCGGCGGCTGTATCCTGGACCTCGGCTGTCATTGCGTAGAGATCGCACGCAGCTTTATCGGAAAGGACATACGCCCCGTAGAGGTCATGTGCTGGGCCGACACACAAGTGAAACCCATCGATGCGGAAGACCATGCCATCGGCCTGGTGAAATACGAGAATGGCGCCATCGGCCAGTTCGAGGTCAGCTGGACCTTCCGGGGCGGCCTGGACCTGCGTGACGAAGTAATGGGCACCGAAGGCACCATCTGGATGAATAATTTTTTACGCACAGGTCTGGAGATGTTCACCACAGGCAAAGGCGCCGACTACGTGGCGGAAAAAGCGGAAAGCAACACCGGCTGGCTCTTCCCGGTAGGCGATGAACTCAATGACCTGGGCTATAACCATATGTTCACCGATATGTTCCGCAGCCTGGAGAACGGCACTGCGCCGCGCGAAACTTTCTACGACGGATATGTGGTAAATGCGGTACTCGACGCCGCATACCGTAGCGCTAAATCCAAACTATGGGAGCCTGTACAACTGGACGTCTGGCGTGGCCGCGTCGGCGTTAGTAAGGACAGTCACCTCACAGAATACGATGCCGATCATTACCTGGTAAAGGAAGAAATGACGCATTACGGCGCGAAAAAAGTCATCCTTAAAAATAAGAAGACGGGCAAGATCATCGAAAAAACCATCGACTGATCTGCACCCCGCTGTATCATTGCAAAAAACCCGGTTATACCGGGTTTTTTCCTTTATTTACAGGGCTTTCAGGATACGCCCCTGTCGTAATTCACGCCAGTAAGGACTTCCCAAATTTCCAAAAAAGCTATGCACAGCCGGTGGATAACATACGCATTGTTTTTTAGATAGCTATGTTATTTTTGGGTTAGTTCTTTAGGGACGGAGGCCTTCCTACCCCCGTCCACTAATGTAACCTGCCGCCCGATACCATTCTTTTGCTGGAATTTATTCGAGCTACGTGTTGTTTGTATTACATTAATCTGCAATCTGTTTTAACAAATGGAGTACGGAAACGAGATCTTATTGAAAGAAAATAAGGATAGGTTTGTCATCCTTCCCATCAACTATCCAAAAGTTTGGGAAATGTATAAAAAGCATGAGGCCAGCTTCTGGACAGCCGAAGAGATAGACCTTGGGCCTGACCTGCAGGACTGGGCTAAGCTGAATGAAGGCGAACGGCATTTTATTTCCCATGTCCTGGCCTTCTTTGCCGCCAGCGATGGCATTGTCAACGAGAACCTCGCCGTCAACTTCATGAGTGAGGTACAGCTCCCGGAAGCCAGATGTTTTTACGGTTTCCAGATCATGATGGAGAATATCCACTCCGAAACCTATGCCCTGTTGATAGACACCTACATAAAAGATCCCCAGGAAAAGTACCGCCTGTTCCACGCCATCGAGACGGTGCCCGCCGTACAAAAAAAGGCCGAATGGGCCCTCCGCTGGATAGAGAACGGGAACTTCGCCGAAAGGCTGGTGGCTTTTGCAGCCGTGGAAGGCATATTCTTCAGCGGCAGCTTCTGCTCCATTTTCTGGATGAAAAAAAGAGGGCTGATGCCCGGCCTCACCTTCAGTAATGAGCTGATCAGCCGTGACGAAGGCCTCCATTGCGAATTCGCCTGTCTGCTCTACAGCATGCTGCAGAACAAGCTTTCCCAGGAGCAGGTGTACTCCATCATCGGCGACGCCGTCCGCATCGAAAAGGAATTTATCACGGAAGCATTGCCCGTGGACCTCATCGGTATGAACGCACGGCTCATGCAGCAATACATCGAATTCGTGGCCGATCGCTGGCTGGGCGAATTGGGTTACCCCAAAATGTTTAACGCTGCCAACCCCTTCGATTTCATGGAAATGATCTCCCTGCAAGGGAAGACCAACTTCTTCGAAAAAAGAGTGGGAGACTACCAAAAGGCCGGTGTCATGTCAGGAAAGGAAGCGCAGACCTTTAGCCTGGAAGAAGACTTTTAGTCGCATAGCCGCCGCCCCTTACCATTTACTGTCGTCGCTCATACTTACTACAAACCCATTGATATATGTTCGTCATTAAAAGAAATACCAAGAAGGAATCCGTGAAGTTCGACAAGATCACGGCGCGTATAGAAAAGCTCTGCTACGGCCTGGACAGGAGATTCGTCAACTCCATCGACGTGGCAAAAAAAGTGATCGAGGGACTTTATGACGGTGTGACTACCACCGAACTGGACAACCTCGCAGCCGAAACAGCGGCGTCGCTGACCGTTAAGCACCCTGACTATGCCCTCCTGGCCAGCAGGATTGCCGTCAGCAATTTACATAAGAATACCATCAAGAGTTTCTCCGCCACCATGCAGCTGCTGTACGAATGCACCGACAGCAAGACGGGAAAATTAGTGCCCCTGCTGGCCGATGACATCTGGGAGATCATCCAGCAGAACGCCGAATTGCTGGACTCCACCATCATCTATGACCGCGACTATGGCTTCGACTACTTTGGATTCAAAACCCTGGAGAAATCCTATCTGCTGAAAGTAGACGGCAAAGTGGTGGAACGCCCTCAGCACATGTACATGCGCGTTGCCATCGGCATCCATAAAAATGACATCGACAGCGCTATCAAGACTTATCACCTGATGAGCGAACGCTGGTTTACACATGCCACCCCCACCCTCTTTAACGCAAGCACACCCAAGCCACAGATGAGCAGTTGCTTCCTTCTTACCATGAAGGACGATAGCATCGACGGTATCTACGATACCCTTAAACAAACGGCAAAGATCTCTCAAAGCGCCGGCGGTATCGGTCTTTCTATCCATAATATCCGTGCCACGGGCTCCTATATCGGCGGCACTAACGGGACAAGCAACGGTATCATCCCCATGCTGCGTGTCTTCAACGATACGGCACGCTATGTAGACCAGGGCGGCGGCAAACGTAAAGGAGCTTTCGCCATCTACCTTGAACCCTGGCACGCCGACGTATTTGAATTCCTCGATCTCCGGAAGAACCATGGCAAGGATGAGCTGAGAGCCCGCGACCTGTTCTACGCCCTGTGGATACCTGACCTGTTTATGAAGCGCGTGGAAGCCGGCGGCGACTGGAGCCTCTTCTGTCCCCACGAAGCACCGGGCCTGGCAGATTGCTGGGGAGAGGAGTTCGAAAAACTCTATGTTCAATACGAAAAGGAAGGCCGCGAGCGCAAAACGGTGAAGGCACAGGACCTCTGGTTTGCCATCCTGGATGCTCAAATAGAAACAGGTACCCCCTACCTGCTGTATAAAGACTCGGCCAACCGCAAAAGCAATCAACAAAACTTGGGTACGATCAAGAGCTCCAACCTCTGTACAGAGATCATCGAATATACTTCTCCGGACGAGGTGGCTGTCTGCAATCTCGCTTCCCTGGCCCTGCCCCGCTTTGTCTCCAATGGAACCTTCGATCACCAGAAGTTGTACGAAGTGACCTACGAGGTGACAAAGAACCTGAATAAGATCATCGACGGCAACTACTACCCCGTAGAGGAAGCCCGTAACTCCAATCTGCGTCACCGTCCCATCGGACTGGGCGTACAAGGTCTTGCCGACGTCTTTATCCTGCTGCGTCTTCCCTTCGAAAGCGACAAGGCCAAACAGCTAAATAAAGAAATTTTCGAAACCATCTACTTCGCGGCCATGACGGCTTCCAAAGACCTGGCAAAAGTCGAAGGCGCTTACGAAAGCTTCCCCGGCAGCCCGGCATCCAAAGGTATCTTCCAGTTTGACATGTGGGGCGTAGAGCCTACACTCCGCTGGGATTGGTACCGCCTGAAGGACGAAGTGATAAAATACGGCGTGCGTAACTCCCTGCTGGTAGCGCCCATGCCCACGGCTTCTACCTCCCAGATCCTTGGTAACAACGAATGTTTTGAACCATATACTTCCAACATCTATGTGAGAAGGGTGCTCAGCGGCGAATTCGTGGTAGTGAATAAACACCTCCTGAAAGACCTTGTCGATCTTAACCTCTGGAATGACGACATGAAGAATCAGATCATTCTTCACAACGGCTCCATCCAGCAGATAGAAGAGATCCCCGCTCATATAAAAGAGATCTACAAAACAGTATGGGAGATCCGCCAGCGTAATATCATCGACATGGCGGCAGACAGGGGCGCTTATATCTGCCAGTCACAATCGTTGAATCTCTTTGTAGAAACACCTTCCGCCAGCAAGCTGACCTCCATGCACTTCTATGCCTGGAAAGCCGGTCTTAAAACGGGCATGTATTACCTGCGCACCCAGGCCGCATCACAGGCCGTACAGTTCACGGTGGAAAAACAGGGTGGTAAAATGGTCGAGCCCCTGACGGGTCAGCACAACCTGAAAGTGGTGGAAGGCAGTGGCGTCGAAGATATCGCAGGCCCCTCCTGCAGCATGCAGGACGGATGTGTCACCTGCAGCGCATAACTAACCATCAGCTCTCATATAATCATGCCAAGGGCGCCTCTTTTGAGGCGCCCTTAATCTTTAATAAGGTGGGGTACAAACCGGCTGAGGTTGTCTGTCACCAGCGTTCCGGCCTCCCGGATACCGATGCCCGCCGGTTGCTGGCCAATGATCCAACTGCCGATCAGGGGATAGTTACCCGCAAAAGAAGGAAGACTGAACAACTGTTGATAGATATATCCTTCCTCCCCATATTCACCTCCCGTGCGGCATATCAGTTGATCTCCCGCTACAATATCGATGTTTGCCCCCTCTCTTGACAGAATGGGTTTTTTTACATAATCGGTCAATCCATCACTGTTGAAAAAAGCTGGTAAAAGATAAGGATGCTCCGGGAACAACTCCCAAAGCAGCGGTAATATCGCTTTGTTGGAGAGGATCATTTTCCAGGATGGCTCGATAAAAAACGTGTGCTCTTTATCCGCTGTGATCTTCTCTCCAAATTCATCGGCCATCAGCCATTCCCAGGGATATAATTTAAAAAGGTTCTTTATCTGTTGACAGTTTTGATCAACAAAGGCTTCCTGCGTCTCATCCCAGCCAATATCTTCCACAAACACCAGCCGGGTGGATATGCCGGCCTGCATGGCGCAATCCCGGAGATATTCTGTATTGGTGAGATCCTCCAGCGTATCTTTCATGCAGGAGAAATGCAGGGGCCCGGGGTAAAGATAATCGCGTAGATAGGTCCAATGCGCGATGAGTTTTTCATGAATGCTGTTGAACTGATCTTTATCCCCCGCAAAATCCTGCAGCCAGAACCACTGTACGATACCGGCCTCATACAGGCTGGTAGGCGTGTCTGCATTGAACTCCAGCATCTTTACCTGCCCATCCCGGTAACATAGATCAAACCTCCCGTAAATGGAGGGATGGTCTTCATTCCAGCTTCTTTCAAGGTGAGGTATAAAGGCCGTGGGGATATGGAACCTGGCATACAGGTGATTGTCGATGGTGTATTGTACGGCGGTAAGACACATCTCCCATAGTTCAGCAGTGGCTTTTTCGATGAGAAGTATCTCCTCCATGCCAAACGCGTAGTAGACGCTTTCATCCCAATAAGGTACAGCAGTAGTGTGAAACCCAAAACCAAGACTTTCTACCGCCTGTTGCCAGTTATTCCTGGGAGGGATACAAATCCGCTTCATGACAATAAATTTACGTGGAAGCCGAATGGCTGCTTTTCCCAAATCCGCCCCTGGGAATAAACCGGCGGGTTCTATGCATAGTACCCCGCCAGCGGATATATTGAAGGTTGTTTAGTACATCAAAAGGCCAGTTGCCGAGCCAAACACCGGGAGGATAATCGGGAGGATAATAGTATACCTGACAGGTGCTGTCCTCTTCGTATTCAGGGGACTCCGCCAGGGTAGAGTCCGTCGCGTACCCGGATGCAGGCTGAGAAGGTATGGTATGCCTGTTGCAGGCGGCAAGTGCCGCGGTAATGAGCACGAGGTGTATTTTCGTAGATCTCTTCATAGATTAAGTGTTTGGGGGTAAACGGTAGCCAGGGGCGCTTCCACACAAAGGTCGGACGCCCGCTATCACAGCAGGTTAAGCGACTGTTAAGGGCTCGCTTCTTAACTATTCATTAGAAAAAGGGAATTTCCCCGGGAAAAAAACTATATTTACACCCTCGTTCTTTACTTTAATGATCGTCTTTTGGTGAGCATTCCCGCTGCCGGGATGCTATTAAAAAGGAACCGTGTGTAATTCACGGGCTGTTGCGCAACTGTAATTTCCTGCAAAGGAAGAAGCCAGATACTTGCCTGAAGATTGGACGAATGCTTTCGCAGTTTAAAGCAGTAGTCAGGAATGGTCCATTCTTCCCTAGGGATGGCTATGTCCTTTCCTACACTTCGAATTCCGGAAGCATACTCATAAACGTAAAGGCATTAATTCATTTAATGTTTAACCTAAAAGTTTTTGCGTATGCTGACAAACAATCTCGGCTACCCTCGTGTGGGCGCCAATCGTGAGCTCAAAAAAGCCTGCGAACAGTACTGGGCCGGAAAGATCACCCGGCATCAATTATTCCTTTCCGCCAAAGATCTGCGTGAACAACACTGGAGATTACAGGAGGCCGCAGGCATCGACCTTATCCCCTGTAATGACTTCAGCTTCTATGACCATGTGCTGGACATGTCATTGCTCCTGGGGGCTATCCCCCTTCGTTATGCTCCTGTAGTGACGGATATCCGGGGCAATGCAGAAATAGACCTGTATTTTGCCATGGCCAGGGGGTACCAGCGGGACGGGTTGGATATTACAGCTATGGAGATGACCAAATGGTTCGACACCAATTATCACTACATCGTACCGGAATTTTCGGCCGGCCAGACATTCAAAGTCTTCTCCCAAAAACTGTATAATGAATGCAGCGCCACAAAAGCAGTCTTAGGCCGCGCCCCCAAGCCGGTGCTTATCGGACCGGTGTCCTACCTCCTACTGGGGAAAGAGAAGGAGAAGGGCTTTGACAGGATCGACCTGATAAAAAAGCTGGTGCCTGTATACATCGAAATACTCAATAAATTGAAGGACGACTATAAGGTCGATTGGGTGCAACTGGACGAACCTTTTTTATCACTTGACCTGACAGACGTACAAAAGAAGGCCTTTCGGTATGCTTATGAAGAGATCAGGAATAAATGCCCCCATCTGAAGGTCATGCTTGCCTCCTATTTCGAAGGTTTGGGAGACAATGTTCAGCTGGCATGCAGTCTTCCGGTCTGCGCTCTCCATATCGACCTTGTACGGGCGCCGCAGCAACTGGAAGAAGTCATACAAGCCCTTCCCCCCAAAGTGTCTTTATCCCTGGGTGTAGTCGATGGCCGCAATATCTGGAAGAACGATTATCATCACAGCTCCACACTTATTCAAAAGTCCTTGGAAAAACTGGGCGATGACAGGGTATTCGTCGCTCCCAGCTGCTCGTTGCTGCATACTCCTTTTGACCTGGACAAGGAGACAGCCATCGCACCTGAGATCAGGAATTGGATGGCTTTCGCCAAACAAAAACTGACGGAGGTAGTTCATCTAAAGCGCATTGTTCAGGGAGAGACTGCCTTGCTGGATGAGAACCAGGCGGCACTGACAAACCGGCGCACTTCACCCCTTATCCATAAAGATGCTGTAAAACAAAGGATCTCTGCCATCAGAGAGGATGATACTCATCGCAAAAGTGTCTTTGCCGTCCGGCAGCAACTGCAAAATGCACGCTTCGGGCTGCCCTTATTTCCAACGACCACCATCGGCTCTTTTCCCCAGACGGATGAGATCAGACAACTGCGTGCCCGATTGAAAAAAGGCGAGCTGACCCTCCGGCAATATGACATGGCCATCGAATCGGCCACCATCGAAGCCATCCGCTGGCAGGAACAGATAGGACTGGATGTGCTTGTACATGGAGAGTTCGAGCGGAATGACATGGTGGAATATTTTGGCGAGCATCTGGAAGGGTTTCTTTTTACGCAGTATGGTTGGGTACAGAGCTATGGCAGCCGCTGTGTCAAGCCGCCCGTCATTTATGGCGATGTCAGCAGAACTGGGGATATCACTGTACGCTGGAGCCGTTACGCACAGGAGCAGACCAGCCGGATGATGAAAGGAATGCTCACAGGCCCCGTGACTATATTGCAATGGTCTTTTGTCAGGGACGATCAACCCCGCGCTGTCACCACCAACCAGATCGCGTTAGCCATCCGGGATGAGGTCGTTGCCCTGGAATCCGCGGGCATCCGTATGATACAGATCGATGAGCCCGCTATACGGGAAGGACTGCCTTTACGCAAAAAGGACTGGGCGGCCTACCTGGACTGGGCAGTCAGGGCCTTCCGTCTATCCGCCAGCGGCGTAAAGGACGAGACACAGATCCACACCCATATGTGCTATAGCGAATTCAATGACATTATCGAGCATATCGCCGCGATGGATGCAGATGTCATTACGATAGAGACATCGCGTTCACAGATGGAGCTGCTGGAAGCCTTTGCTGATTTCAAATATCCCAATGAGATAGGCCCGGGCGTCTACGACATCCATTCCCCTCGTATCCCCCATGCGGAAGAAATGGAAGCATTGCTGGAAAAGGCCGTGGCATTGCTGCCTGCCCGGAATCTTTGGGTGAATCCCGATTGCGGGTTAAAGACTCGTAAATGGCCGGAGACAAAACAGGCGTTGATAAATATGGTGCAGGCGGCGCGGATGATGCGAGAGAGGGTTACTGTATAAAAAATAAAAGGGGCTACCGACACTGGTAGCCCCTAAATTACCGAGGTTATGATCCTAAATTACTATTTCCCCACTGCGTATTTTACTTCCTCTGTCACCCCCTTCCATTGGTCCGTCCGGAAAGGCGCAGCCGCCAAACCCTCTTTGTTAAAAAGGTTCGCCTCTCCCGCATAATCCGACCATCCGTAACGGACTGCAACAGGGTTGGTCACTCCACTCTGCCACACCACTACTGTATTACCCTCGATGGAAGCCTTCGCATAATGCCATTGATGATCGTCCCCTGCCACTTCGAAACCACGCAGATATCCATAGATGTCCGGCGTGCTCAGACCATTGCCGGTGTGATCAAAATGCAGGACAACCTTATCGCCATCTTTCTGCATGGATTTGTAAACAGGACCGCTATATTCCATCGTCTGTCCATAAACGTTGTTAAGCGCAATGTATGCCAGGCGTTTCCCTACGTCCTGTTTATCCTTTGGGTGGATGTCTTTGGCATCCCCGATATCCGTCGTCACCGCCATTCCCGTATTGGGTAATGACAGGGTCATCGTCTGCGCCTCCCGCAACTCGGCCCAGGTGCTGCCTTGCCGGCTATTCCCATTGTTGGCATTCCAACTGGAGAGCTGTACGAAATAAAATGGGAAATCCCCTTCTTTCCAGCGGCTGCGCCAGTCGGTGATCATCAGGGGGAAGGCTTTCCTGTATTGATATGCCCTTCCTGCGTTGGCTTCCCCCTGGTACCAAATGGCTCCCCTGATGGTATAGGGGAGTAATGGATTGACCATTGCGTTAAAAAGCAAGGAGGGGGCGCTATTGGGGCCCATGGCTACTTCCATCTTGATCTCGGCTACCCGGAAGGACCAGTCTCCTGCCAGAGGAAGTTCATGACCGGCTATGCTGAGTTTCATCTCCTCCGCCAAACCGTGCATGCCGCCTCCGCCCCCTGTATCCAGTACACGGACAGCGATTACATTCCTGCCTGTTTTCAGCACACCGGCAGGTATATTATAATGACGAGGTTCGGCGTAACTATTGGTGGCTCCCACTTTTACTCCATTTACATAGGTTTCGTCGGCATCGTCTACAGGGCCGAGGTCTAATACCGCGGGCTTCCCCGCATCCGCGGCGGAAATATCGATGGTCTTTCTGAACCAGACCACTCCATCAAGCGCCTCCAGACCGAGTCCGGCATTCTCCCAGGTCCCCGGCACCTTCATATGGGGCCATCGGCTGTCATCAAGATCAGCCGATGCATATCCAGCTTCCTCTCCCGCAGCCGGCATTGAGCCTTGAAGACCGGTGACGATCTTTACAAGAGCAGCTTTCTTCTGTTCTGCCACTGTCTTCATATCTTCTGCAGCCGGCATATTCGTGATCATGCTTTTAAATTCATCGCTCTGTTCAAAAGCGCCCCTGCTGGTCCAGGTTTCTACCATGGTGCCTCCCCAGGAGGTGTTGATCAGACCAATGGGAATATGCAGTTTTTGATAGATCTCCCGGGCAAAGAAATATGCCGTGGCGCTGAAGTCACCCGCCGTCTGCTGGCTGCAGACCTTCCAATCGCCGCTGGAAATATCGTCCTGTGGGATGAGCGCCACCTTATTGGGGATCTTGATATGCCGAATGGCGCTGTAGTCCGCAGCAGCGATCTCCTGCTGGTAGTTATTGATCTTACCCCAGCCGGCGATGGGCATTTCCATATTGGATTGGCCGCTGCAAATCCATACTTCTCCCACCATTACATTGGCGTATGTCTTGTCAGGTCCCTTACTACCGGAGACGGCGAGTTGATAAGGCCCGCCGGCTGACATCGGGTCAAGTTGCAGGCTCCAGCGGCCCTGCTTGTCTGCCTTGACCGCCCTGGTTTGACCGTTGAAACGAACTGTAACTTTTTCCCCTCCGGAGGCCCATCCCCAGACGGCAACGGGCTTATCACGTTGCAGAACCATATTGTCCCCAAAGATGCGGGGCAGACGAACATCTGCGTAAAGAGAAAGGGACATGAAAACAACAAAAGCAAGCAAACTGGTCTTTTTGATCATATGTAATAGCTATTGATAGACATACCGGTATCTGCAGGATGGTAGCACCTGCAATAGTTTTGAATGATCGGATGGGTGATGACGTTTACTTCAATTTCATATCCTTGATGATCCCTTCGATACGGGTGTTCAGCTCCGCATGCACCCGGTCGAAGTCGGCGGCGTTAGTCAGCTTTGTATGAACGCTGAAATAGAACTTGATCTTGGGTTCCGTCCCTGAAGGCCGGGCCGATATCTTTGTCCCATCCGCCAGGACGAATTGCAGTACATTGGACTGGGGCAACTCTATTGCCCAGCTCTCCCCTGTTTGAAGATTCCTGCCGTTGCGCAACTGGTAGTCCAACACCTGCTCCACCTGTGAACCGTTGATGGTGGAAGGCGGCTGGCTACGATAAGCACTCATCATATCGGCAATTTCCTTTTGTCCATTCATCCCCTTCTTGGTGATGGAGATCAGCGATTCCTTATAGAAGCCATATTGTACATACAACTCTATCAGTTTGTCGTATAATGTATGTCCTTTGTCCTTCTCATAAGCAGCCATCTCGCAAAGCAGGGCAACGGCGCTGACTGCATCTTTATCCCGGAGCCGATCGCCAATCATCAGACCATAGCTCTCCTCTCCTCCGATGACATAATGTTCAATCCCTTCTTTTTCCTTGATCAGTTCAGCGATGTATTTGAAGCCCGTCAGGACATTATAACATTTTATCCCATTGCGACGTGAGATCTCGTCGATGAGGTCTGTAGTTACTATCGTTTTGACAACCATATCATTGGGCTGAGCAATGCCCTTTGCTTTCCGGGCTTCAATCATATAGTTGAAAGCCAGTACTGCCGTCTGATTGCCATTCATCAGTACCCACTCGCCTTTTTTGTCCTTGACACCAATACCCACCCTGTCCGCATCCGGGTCCGTACCCAGCAAAATGTCCGCGTCTATCTGCCGGGCTTTTTTTAGCCCAATGCTCATGGCTTCGCTTTCCTCCGGATTGGGATAGATCACAGTAGGGAAATTCCCATCCGGGTTGGCCTGCTCATCCACTACATGGACATTGCTAAATCCAAAACGCTGGAGCACTTCCGGTACCAGTTTTATCCCAGTACCATGAATTGGCGTGTATACTATACGCAAATTATGTTGTCTTTCAATAACTTCAGGGTATACGGACAACTCCCTGACCATGCCGATATACGCTTCATCCATGTCCTTACCGATCATGGTGATGTTCGACTCTCCCCCGCCCCATTTTACTTCGTCAACGGAAGCTATTTTTTCCACCTCTTTGATGACATTCTTATCATGGGGAGGCACCAATTGTCCGCCATCATCCCAATAAGCTTTATAACCATTGTATTCCTTGGGGTTATGACTGGCCGTGCAAACGACCCCTCCCTGACAATGCAATTGACGGATAGTAAAACTTAGCTCAGGGGTAGGCCGGAGGGACTGGAAAAGAAAAACCCTTATTCCATTGGCAGCGAATACATTAGCAGTAGTTTCCGCAAAAAATCGGCTGTTGTTCCGGCTATCATGTGCAATAGCTACCCGGACTTCTCTTCCCGGAAAGGACTTTTTTAAATAGTTAGCATACCCCTGCGTGGCCATCCCTACCGTATATTTATTCATACGGTTTGTACCCACTCCCATGATCCCCCGCAGACCTCCGGTGCCAAATTCCAGGTTACGGTAGAAACTATCGATCAATTCAGTAGGATTCTCCTCCTTGAGCCTGTGGATCTCGTCCTTTGTCGCCTGGTCATAATTTCCTTTGAGCCATAGATCTACTTTTTCCTGTATAGCGGCATCCATATCTTGCTTTTTTTCTTGTTTATGCAGGCTCTGCCCGCTAAAAGATTGGTTTGGAGGCTAATTTCGGTAAGATCGATAATATTAACAAATCTGTCGAGAAAGATTCCTTTACACTATGTTATTATTAAGGGAAATACTAAATTTGTTACGTCGATCCCCTGAAATACCTGCGCAGAAGTATAACTTCCCATTCACAATATCCGGTGAGAAAATTGTAACATTTCTCTGTACCATTTGATGATGATTTAATTTGTATACCTCTTAACCGGGCATCTGGATGACACCGACATATTTGTTATTACGAGACAACAAGCAAAGCGGTCCCTACGCCTTCGATGAATTGAAGGCAAAAGGGTTAAAAGCTTATGATCTTGTATGGATAGAAGGCAGGAGTGCTGCCTGGCGTTATCCCTGTGAGATAGAAGAGCTAAGTGCCTTCGCTCCCATGGTGGAAGAACAACCTTTTGATCGTTTTTACAAAAAACCTGCCCAACTCTCCGCTACTCTCGCCACCGGACGGACATCCGTATCCGAGGCTGTAGTTGCTGCTTCTGTGATCTCCGGTGATGCATCCGCTATTCCAGGCAAACGCATAATTTATGTGACGCTCCCCGCAGTAAAAAGAGCAGTGGAGCCGTCGGCAATACAGGACCCCCTTCCTGTCCTCCATGAAAAATATTTGCCGGATCATTCTCCTTCTCCCATACCGTCAGCTCCGGTGAATACATTTGAGGATAATACTTCTCAGTATACTGAAGACGATATATCGGGTGTGGAAATAGCACCCCGGGCCGTCAGACGGCATCGATCTTCACGTATCGGTCAATCACTGGTCATTGGATTGACGGTAATAGCCTTGCTGGCTGCCGGGATCTTTATTGGCCTGTCGATCAATAAAGACTCTCTGGGATTTGTAAAGAACCTTTCCCTGGATAACGGAAAGGTGAAGCCGGAACCCGTAAAGACCGTTCCCCCCACTCCTGCTTCACACCCCCTGGCTGCAGTCAGTCCGCAGCAAACTGTTGCTGCGCAGGCCCTGCCCGTTGATAAAGACAGCATCGTGACGAGCACACAGTCAACGTCAACGCCTGTGGTCACTAACGCCCCATCTCCTAAGACCATAGCCCCGGCAAAAGAGAGGACGACACCAGCGACTCAAAAGACACAACTATCCGTCACAGCCCCGAAGGACTCCGCCCTACCGGCAACGCCTTCCGTACATAGGGAAACCAGTCACAGGACGGAACTCTCCGTAGAAAAAGTCGATAAGGATGTGATCCGTAACAACCTTTCCAACCTCGTATCTCTTGGCGCCAGCGGTTATACGGTGGGCACATTCGGTGGTATATCCGACTTACAGCTCACCGTAAGCAACCACTCAGTATACTCCCTTGACCTCGTCGTAGTCGAAGTACAATATATTCAGGCCAACAAAAAAGTATTTAAAACGGAGAATTTGTATTTTCGCGGTATAGCGCCAGGCTCCGCCCTGATGCAGGAGGCCCCGAAAAGCTCCCGTGGCATAAAAGTACAGTACAAGATTACCCTTGTTAATTCAAAAGAATTAGGTTTGTCCTATTCGGCATTATGACCCTGCCGCCAAGCCTGTAACTATGAGTTAACATATATTTCTTCTCATTTGGCATAGTAGTTGACAATTACTAGCGTTCCTGAACCCACCACCTGTTCATTCTCTTGTTAATTGCCTGTCTCCACTGACCGATGTGTAATCTGTTCCTGGAAAGCATTGGTTAATTGAGAACCTAAAATTGAAATTGGTATGAAAAATGCAATGGTGCAACTGGGATTAGTACTGATAGGAGTTAGTAGTGTACATGCTGTCAAGCTGTTACAAACCTCTACTATTCACGCAAAGGTTTACCCGGCTGCGGGTGCGGAGAATGTTTGGGCCATTCATGGCAAAGATTCCTTGAAGATGATGAGTAATGATGACGGGCAATATTATCTCGTCACCACGCATCCAGGCTATTGGGAATTGAGGGTAAATGCCAAAAAACCTTATAAAGACATTATTGTGAAGCCCATCGATATCCGCCCCGGTACGGAAAAAGACATGGGTGAGTTTACGCTGGTTCAATAAATTATTACTATAGGGACGGTTTCTTTTAATGGCTCAGTCAGCCTAAACTGACTGGGCTTTTTGTTTGGCCCCCCTTCATTATCTTTACGCCCTCATGAAGAATATCCTCCTCTTTGGCGCTGGCAAATCAGCCACCTGTCTGATACAGTTTCTTGAAACCACCGTTGCAGCCCGCAACTGGCAACTGGTGGTGGCCGAAAGCAACCTGGAGCTGGCCCAATCCAAGCTGAGCAATATCCCTCGCGCAAAGGCCGTACAGGTGAGCGTAGAGCAGCAGCAACAGCGGGATGACCTGATCCGGGACGCAGATATCGTCATTTCTCTTTTGCCGCCTGCCCTTCATTATTTGGTAGCTACCTCCTGTATACAATGGAAAAAACATCTATTGACGGCTTCCTACCTGGATGATAAGATAAAGGCGTTGACACCCGCCATAGAGAAGAACGGGCTGTTATTCCTTTGTGAAATGGGGCTGGATCCGGGCATCGATCATATGAGCGCTATGCAGCTCATACACGGGATCCGGGACGCAGGCGGGAAGATCCACTCTTTCCGGAGTCATACAGGCGGCCTGGTGTCCCCCGTAAGCGATGACAATCCCTGGCATTATAAGATCAGCTGGAATCCCCGCAATGTCGTCCTTGCCGGGTCGGCCGGGGCGAAATACATGGAAGGAGGGACGGTGATAACGAAGAGCTATGAGGAGTTGTTCAGAAAGATCAACGAAGTCCGGGTATCCGGGCTGGATACGTTGGCCTGGTATCCCAATCGGGATTCCCTTTCATATATCCCCATTTACGGATTGGACGGAATAACCACTTTTATCCGTACTACACTCCGATACCCCGATTTTATCAGGGGTTGGGCCCCTGTCGTCGAAGCCGGGCTCACGGACGATAAAATACTCCTATCACACAGCAGTATCGCACAATGGTCGGCCCTTATCCAGCCTCTGACCAATGGGGCCAATCGCCCGCAGTTGGAATACCTGGGGTTTTTTGATGAAGACCCTATCCCCGCCTCTGCCCGAACCTCGGCCGATGTGCTGCAGTATCTCCTGGAAACCCGCCTGGCCATGCGTCCCGGCGATAAGGACATGATCGTCATGCTGCATGAGATAGCCTATACCAATGCCGATGGACATCCCGGCTCTACCAACAGCAGCCTGATCGTCCATGGAGAAGATCATCTACGCACCGCCATGGCAAAGACCGTAGGGCTGCCCCTGGGCATCGCCGCCGTATTGATACTGGAAGAAAAGATATCTCTCACCGGGCTGCACATCCCCATCCTGCCGGAGATCTATACACCCGTATTGGAGGAGCTGGCTCGTCACGATATTTCTTTTACAGAAACAAGCGCACATTAATTGACTTCGATATCCAGGGTGTTCAGGATATGATAATCGATATTCCTGAAATACACGGTATATTTCCCTTTTTTCAGATACAGCAGGTACAGTTTTTTTCCTCCTGCTATATAAGTTTGGTCGGCAGGCACCAGTTGCCAGGGTTTGTTCTCGTTCCGGGCAACCTCATCCTGGTAATAAGCCTGTACCAGGAATACGGCGGGAGAGCTGGGTTTTATAGGGATTGGCTGTCGTTGCCCTCCAAGATTGAGCCAGGTAGGCCGGCCATCCTGGTAGATGGTGGGAGGATGAATAACCGAAAGATCATACAGGTCCCCGTGAATGACATTGACTGGCGTATTGTTCAACAGCGCGATGGAGGGTGTTTTCAATGGGAACTTCTGAAGATAGGCCTGGTATAGCACACGGCCATAACCAAAATTACTTTCCTCTGTCATGTCCGTCTGGTCAATGATCAGCGGGTCGATGCCGGACATTCTTTTAAAGGCCAGCGCCATGGGAACAAAACCATCCGGCGCTGCTTTCTTGCTTATATGGCCATAGCTTGCCAGCACGAGCATTTTTGCGGATGTATCTTCCCGCAAGGCATCATAGATATTCGCCGCCTGGATGGAGTCACGGGTCGTCGGAGTGTGTCCGGTCAAAGTATCCTCATAGGCAACGAGTTTATAGCCTATCGCCAGGGCGTTGCGCACCAGTTCTCCCGTCACGGGCTCCGCCGTATAATAACCCGTGGCAAGCCGCAGACTGGACAGCTCACGGGTGGATGTATTGTTCAACATTTCCATGGCCAGCAGACGATACCCCACTTTATAAAGATCGGCCAGGAGGGAAAGCACAAAGGCGCTGTGCTGTGGTTTGTCATGCGCTTCATTGATCATAACCACTTTGCTTCTCCGGGCGGCAAAATGAATGTATTTCCAGGCATCCGCGTGCTCTACGTTGCCGATACCTTCCACCATTCTGAATACCTTGCGGCGAGTACCGTCGTCGATGCTGTCATAACTTTTCTCCAAATATGTCATGGCGGTCCCGTAATCGCCGGCAAAAGCAAAGTATTCGCTCAACTCATTGTAATATCCTTTTTCAGTGTAGATATTTTTGAATTTCGCTTCGTCCTTAAAAGCATGATAAAGCGGGAATAAATAATGCAGGTTTCCCTTTGGAATCAGGGTAAGGGCATTCAGACGAGGACTATATCCCACAGGCACTTCCCGTTTGCAATAGTCCCGCAATTGTTCGACAGGCACGGGCAGCTGTGCGAAAATGCCCTGGACAGCGAGGAGCAGGGCGGCCAGCAGCAGGATCTTTCTGAATGACGTCATTTGGGCTGCAATATCGCCAACTCTTTGTTAGAAAAAGCTTAAATCGCTGTCTTACAGAGCTTCCAGATGCTTGCGCAATGCCAGGACGCCAGTCGATGCAGGCTGTTCGATCGCCAGGAGATGGGGAATCGAAGATGTATAAGGTATCTTTTTGTCCACGATGAATTTGGGGATCATGCTCTTTGCAAAATCGACGAGCCCCGCAGCAGGATAGACCACCAGCGACGTACCGACAATGACAAATACATCCGCCGACCGTACCAATGGAATAGCCTCCTGGATCATAGGTACAGGTTCCTCGAACCATACGATATGGGGTCGCAGCTGTGCGCCATCATCCGCCAGCTGGCCCAGGCTGATATCATCCAGTATGTCATATACCAGCGATTCATCCATCTCGCTCCGCATTTTAAAAATCTCCCCATGTAAATGAAGCACCTTTGTACTACCCGCCCTTTCGTGAAGGTCGTCGATATTCTGTGTAATGATCTGCACGTCGAAGTCCTTTTCCAGCTCGGCCAGACCTATATGGGCCGCATTTGGCTCTGCCTGCTTCACATCCTTCCGGCGCATATTATAAAAATCCAGCACCAGCTGCGGATTAGCCCGCCAGGCCCTCGGTGTAGCCACTTCAGTCACCTCATACCCTTCCCATAGCCCATCGCTGTCCCTGAAAGTCTTAAGACCACTCTCCGCGCTGATGCCGGCGCCGGTGAGCACCACCAGCTTTTTCTTTTTTTCGTTCATAATGGGAAGATACGCAAACCTTTTTTGTTGCTGCTCCCCATTTCAAGGGCATTATACTATTTTAACCTTCTATCTTTTTGCTACCGCCAATGCTGCCGCTGTTGCCGCCATGCCGATAAATTCACTGCGGTACCCCTCGTCATCAGACCCTTTCGCGCCTTTGGCCAGTGATACCACCTGCTGCCAGCTTGCCTGTTGTTTAAAAGCCGAATTACGCAGTATCAGTCCAAATTCCGCCACTGCTGAAGCCCACCGGTAATTGGCCGAGGCAGCTTCCAATGCAACTACTTTATCGTCCACTGCCCGGGTGATCAGTCTGCTGGTCAACCCGTCGGGCTGTTTGTACCGCAGCTTAATCGTCATCCATTCATCCATTAGCCCGGCAGCAGGAGCATCCCGCCCCGTCCGATATTTCAACGGGTCCACCGCGGTGGTAAATTCGTCCCTGACACCCACCGGTATGATCTCGTACAGCGCCGTCACCCGGTGACCGGATCCCAGTTCCCCGGCATCCTTTCTGTCGTCATTGAAATCTTCCGCAGCCAAAGTCCTGTTCTCATACCCGATGAGCCGGTAGGCCTGTACTTTTGCCGGGTTGAATTCCACCTGTATCTTGACATCTTTGGCAATGGTAAAAAGCGTGCTGCCAAATTCCTTTACAAGCACCTTCCTTGCCTCATTGATATTGTCTATATAGGAGTGATTCCCATTTCCCTTGTCCGCCAGCTGCTGCATCTTATCATCCTGGTAATTACCCATGCCATAACCCAGCACGCTGAGATAGACACCGGACTCCCTTTCTTTTTCGATCAACCGCACCAGCTCGTCATCGCTGCTGGGGCCTACGTTAAAATCCCCATCCGTAGCCAGGATGATCCGGTTATTACCACCTTTGATAAAGTTCTCCCGGGCTACTTTATAAGCCAGTGTCAATCCTTCTCCTCCTGCCGTGGAACCCCCTGCTTCCAGGTCGTCAATGGCCTGTCTGATCTTATTTTTTTCATTTCCGCCTGTGGAAGGCAGCACCATGCCCGCATTGCCTGCATAGACGACGATCGCCACCCTGTCATTTTCTCTCAATTGATTGGTCAGCATCTTCAATGAGCTCTTTACCAGAGGCAATTTATTGGGTTCGTCCATGGAGCCCGATACGTCGATGAGAAAAACCAGGTTGGCCGCAGGTAATTGATCCGTCGGTATCTCTTTCCCCTGCAAGCCGATCAACACCAATCTATGGGATGTATTCCAGGGGCAGATAGACAATTCCGTGTTGACGGAGAACGGTTCGCCCTCTTTGGGCTGCGGATACTGGTAATCGAAATAATTGATCATTTCCTCGATGCGTACAGCCCCCGCCGGAGGCAGTGCTCCTTGCTGGATAAACCTTCGTACATTACTGTAAGAGGCAGCATCCACATCGATGGAGAAAGTGGATAATGGTTCCTGCCGTGCGGCAAGAAAGCGGTTCTCTTCGATGTGAGCGTAGCCCTCACGGTTGAAGTCCCCTGAATCCGCCCACCTGGTCTTCTCTTTGCCCCGGGTGACGGACTCATATTGCCGTTGCGCGGAGGCCGGCTCCGGGGTGGCGTCGGCAAGCTCCTCATCCCGCACGATCTGAGGTGGTGTGAACTTTGTCACAGCATCAGCCTTGTGCGGGGACGATGTTTTTCCAATCCTTTCATTACAGGCAACAGATAGCATGAGGGGCATGGCCGCCGCCACTATCAATAATAGCGATCTCATGATGAATATTTTTTGAGTGAGTTTCTATTAGGATGCAGAAACCTTACTTTTTGCATAATCCCGGGGACGTTTCCTCCACCAGATCACAGCTGCCAACAGGGCCAGCAGCAACGGCCATAAGCCAACCAGACCGACTATCGCCGAGCTTAGCCAAACCCAGCCTTCTTTAAATGCGTTGTTCAGCTTGCGAAGAAAGGAGGGTTCTTCCGTATTTCTGGCAGAAGGGTCCAGCACCTGGTAAAAATTCAGGTTGATCGTACTATAGGACGCCGCATGCCCAAGATACGCGATTCTTCCCGCCGCCCCATCCATCTCTTCCTGGAGGCTATTGATCTCATTTTGCACCTGGAGGATATCCTTCATGGAATGCGCCTGTTTTAACAGTTCAAGATAACGCTGCCGCACTTCCTTTTTTGTTTCCAGCCGGGACTTGGTATCCACCAGCTGCATGGTCACATCTTCCGCGGTGATCCTTTTGCTCACCAATTTGTCACTGTCGCCGGCCAGTTGCATGACCGTCAGGTCAAAACGATCCACCGGCACCTTTATCGTGATGGTATTCTCGATCTTATACGCCGACTCCTGCTGCTCTTCCTGGGCGATATAGCCGCCGGCAACCCTCACCTGCTGATGCAACCGTTCTGAATATGCTTTAAAGTGCGGCACTTCGATGACCACATCGGCCGTCTTGACTATTTTTTTATCCCAGTCCGGATTGGCAGAGGGTTGCGTTTGCCCTGTACCGGTAGCTCCTACTTGTTGTTTAGGGGTTTCGTTCTGTTCTTCGATTGGCCCGGCCGCAACAGCTGTGCTGTCTGCTTTGATTGATACCCCAGATTCTTTGTCGGCCGGGCGTCTGGCCAGCATTACGGAGTTTTCGCGTGATTTGGCTGCGTCGTTGCAGGCAATAGCCAGCACCGCCAGTAGCAATGCTACAGGCAAGATAAATTTCATCGCCATAAATAAATTAGTTTTTTGAGTAAGTTTCTGAATAGATGCAGAAGCAGTGATAATTACACAAACACGTACAGCCGGCTACAAGCATTGATACCCGTAGCCGGCAAAAAGTAACCCACAAAGAAATGTTAATAGATTTTTACGGTCGAATGAAGATCTTATTCTCCTGCCAATTCCATGATGATCTTCCATTCATCGTCCTTGACAGTCTGTACGGACAACCGGCCCAGACGTACCAGGTCCATCTTGGCAAGACGTTTGTCCGCCTTCACCTGCGCCAGGGTAACAGGATGTTTTAATTTTCTCTCGGGCTTGATGTCCACTGCTACCCAGGCATCATCGTCCGTCGTGGGGTCCTGGTAAGCTTCCTTAATGACCTTGGCAATACCTACGATCTCAGTGGCCCCAGTGCTGTGATAATATAGTACTTCATCTCCTTTCTTCATTCCCCTGAGATTGATACGGGCTGCATAGTTGCGGACCCCATCCCAAAAGGTTTGTTTATCCTTTATCAATTGATCCCAACTGTATACTTCGGGTTCTGATTTCACCAGCCAATATGCCATATAATCAAAGTTTTATCGAAAGTACAACAAAAATATTCTCACCAACCAAATCCAGAACTTCGTTTCCCCCCGTATGTATCTCTGTTGGTTACATGTAACAAGCGTTTAAAAACTCAAAAAAATTAAAACATCATTTATCATGAATCGTTTAAGAAACCTTGGATTGATGCTTGTTGCAACGCTGCTTGTCAATACTACATTCGCACAGGAAACAACGGTTACCGTCGGTGGCGCGCCCATGTATCCATCAAAGAACATCGTTGAAAATGCCGCCAACTCTAAAGATCATACTACCCTGGTAGCCGCCGTAAAAGCAGCCGGACTCGTACAGACACTGCAAGGTGCAGGTCCCTTCACGGTCTTTGCTCCTACCAACGAAGCATTTAATATGTTGCCCGGCGGTACTGTTGAAACCCTTTTAAAACCCGAAAATAAAGCCACCCTGACAGGCATCCTCACCTATCATGTGGTCGCCGGCAGATTGGGCTCAAAAGAGCTGGCAGAACGGATCAAGGCCGGAAATGGGACCGCAGAACTCACCACCGTGGAAGGAGGCAAACTCTGGGTCATGATGAAAGGGAAGCACATCGTGCTAAAGGATGAAAAAGGAGGAATGGCCATGGTGACCATCAGGGACGTCAACCAAAGCAATGGCGTTATCCACGTCATCGACCACGTAGTAATGCCTAAATAGTTTTACAAAATACTGGTTATCAACACCTATCCGCAAGCAGGGGTTATGCCTAAAGGAACTTTTGAAAAAAAGTTCCTTTTTTAAAATCTAAAAGTTATCAGCTTACGTATGTTTATTCGAGGCCTGGTTTTAACCCTATTTAACGCTTGCGACAGGTTGTTTTAAGGGTCAAGACCATCCAGTTACGAATGTAATTTGGGTGGTCTTATTTTTATGTCCGAGCACAGCGAGGACGCGCGAAGCGCAATAGTTTAGCGTCTAAGCAAACCCCGGCAGTTTACTGCCGGACGTAGGGCCGTAAGGCCCTAAAAAACATTAAACATTAGCGAGAAGCAAGAACATCCGCAATATGCATAGCCTTGATGGAATACCCCTTATGCTTAATATATCCTTCCAGGTGCATAAGACAGGAAAGATCAGTGGAGATAATATAGTCGGCCCCCGTCTGCAATGCATTATTTACCTTCTGGTCGGCCATGGCAATAGAGATGGATTCAAATTTGATAGCAAAGCTTCCCCCAAACCCGCAGCACGTCTCCACATCGTTCATCTCCAATAACTCCAGGCCCTTCACGCGGGCAAGCAGCTTCCGGGGCTCTTCTTTGATACGGCATTCGCGCAGGGCTGCACAACTATCATGATAAGTGGCTTTACCGGGTAAGGCAGCGCCCACGTCTTCCACACCCAATACATTCACCAGAAAATCGGAAAATTCATAGATCCGACGTCCCAGGTCTTTGACATCATTGTGTAAAGAAGAATTATTGAACAATGTAGAATAATAGTTACGGACAAAGCCAACACAAGAAGCGCTGGGGGCCACTACAACATCATGTCCGGAGAAATCTTTAAGGAATTTGGAGCAGACCTCCCGTGCCTCGTCCCTAAATCCGGCATTAAAAGCCGGCTGGCCGCAACATGTCTGGTTGGTATTGTATTCAACAGTTACGCCCGCCCTTTCAAGCACACTCACCATATTGAAGGCCGTCTGCGGATACAGTTGATCCACAAAGCATGGTATGAATAACTGGACTGTCAGGGTGTTGTGGACTGTTTAAAAGTTTGGAGTAGGGAGATCATCTTTACGGCGGTAATGGCGGCTTCCTCGCCCTTATGTCCATGCTTGCCGCCGATGCGTTCGTCCGCCTGCTGTTGGTTGTCTACTGTCAGGATACCAAAAATAGTCGGTACCGGCAATGACATATTGAGTTGTAAGATCCCGTCCGTCACTGCCCGGCATACATATTCAAAATGGGGCGTATCCCCCCGGAGGACACAGCCAAGGGCAATAAAGGCTTTGGGGCGGTCATCCTTATATTTGTGCACTTCCCAGTACGCCTTTATACCAAAGGGGATCTCAAATGCGCCGGGTACTGTGATCACTTCCTGGACTTTTGCCCCGGCCCGCTGCAGGGCAGTCCTACAGCCTTCTTCCAGCGCGTCGACGATGGCGGCGTTCCATTCAGTGCGTACAATAACTACACAGGCATCCTGCAAATGTTGGATGCCTGTATCGGACTGTAATAAGTTGCTCTTACTTACCTCTGCCATAGGATCATGGGCCAGCGCCCGGGTTTATTGTGTTACTCCCAGCCTTGCCAGGTATTTATCGATGTCGCTCCCTCTGGGACTGCCGGGGTATTTGTCTTTGATAAGCTTGTACATGGTAACAGCGTCCTGCGTCTTACCCATGCTTTCGTACAGATAGCCGCAACGGAAAAGGTATTCCGGGGAAAAGAGCTCATCCTTTTCAAAATAGGTCCCTGCCTTCTTGTATTGCTCTGCAGCTTCTTCTTTCTTACCCTGTTCGGAATAGGCGTCACCTAATAAGCCCATTGCTCTCACCTGCAATTGTTTCACCGGAGTGGAAAAATCTTTCAGGTATTTTACGGCATTGTTATAATCGCCCAGTTTGAGATAACAGCTGCCGGCATAGAAGGAAGCCAGGTTCGCCGCCTTGGTACCACCATATTTTGAGATGATCTTCAGAAATCCCGGGTTTATATTATCCCCATTCAGCGCCAGACGGGCCGAATCCAGGCGGTAATACTCTTCGGCACGGAAGATGGCTTCATTAGCCTTGGCCTCCTTTGGTTCGCTGACCAGGTTCTTATAGGCAAAGTAACCGGCTACGAGCAGCACTATCACCAACAGGCCATAACTCGCTTGTTTACCCCAGCGGTCCCAAAAATGATGCAACTGATCGATGGGATTCTTCTCCGCTTCCAGGTGCGCCGGATGTTTGATCTCTGACATTAGTTATTATTTGCTTTTATTTGATCAAATTGTTAGTCGACAATGAACGGGTATTCCTTATCGACATATACGTCCTTCAATACTTCTGAATCATCCGGCCAGGGGGACTCTTCTGCGAATTTCACAGAGGCGGTCACCGTATCGCTCACACGCTTGTTGATAGCGTCGATCTCTTCCTGGCTGGCATATTTCTTTGTGAGGATAGTGTTCAACACCATTCCAATGGGATCTTTCTGCTTATATTCCTCAACTTCTTCCTTGGTACGGTATTTCTGAGGGTCGGATATAGAGTGTCCTTTATACCGGTAGGTCTTAATCTCGAGTAAGGTAGGACCATCTCCCTGGCGGGCCCGTTTTACCGCTCTTGCGACACCATCATGGACCGCCTCGGCGCTCATTCCATCGATGGAGTCGGCCGGCATTTCATATGCGTCGGCGAGCTTATAGATATCCACCACGTTGGAAGTCCGCTCTACGGAAGTACCCATGGCGTAATTGTTGTTCTCGCAGATAAACACCACCGGCAGTCGCCACAACATGGCCAGGTTGAATGTCTCGTGCAGCATCCCTTGACGGGCAGCCCCATCTCCAAAGAAGGTAAGACATACATTATCCGTACCCTTGTATTTTTCAGCAAAAGCCAGACCCGCTCCCGTACCGATCTGCGCCCCCACGATCCCGTGTCCGCCAAAGAATTTGACATCCACGCCAAAGAAGTGCATGCTGCCCCCCTTTCCTTTGGCAGCGCCGGTGGCCTTACCATACAGCTCGGCCATACAGGAATCGGCGCTAACACCTTTAGCCAGGGCCAGGCCATGGTCACGATAGGCCGTGATAAAGGGATCATCAGATTTGGTAGCCGTCATACATCCCGCCGCAATAGCTTCCTGCCCTACATAAGCATGGAAAAACCCCCGGATCTTTCCCTCCATCTTATATTTTTCTTCTGCCATCAGCTCGAACTGACGGATAAGCTGCATCAGCTCGTACCAGTACAGATAGGTCTCTTTTGAAAACTTAGTAGCCACTTTTTTGAGAATTTGAGGTTTGGCCCGCCAGAGCCCGAAAGCGCCGAACAAGCGGGGGCAAATATACGGGGGAAAAAGGAATTTTCGGCGTTATCTTGCGCCTGAATATATTCAACTTGTTATTTCTAAGAGAGATATCGCTATTGCAATTCAAAAACTATGCACAAGCCTCCTTCCGTATGGAAGAGCGGATCGTCGGCATTTGCGGCAGCAACGGCATCGGCAAGACCAACCTGCTCGATGCCATTTATTATCTCTGTTTTACAAAAAGCTATTTCACCCGGCAAGATCAGCTCAATGTTCATAAGGGAGCCGCCGGTTTTCGCATTGAAGGGCATTTTGAAAAAGAAGGGCAGCCCCTGGAAGTGGTCTGCATATTGCGGGAAACAGGGAAAAAAGAGCTGATCTCCGGAGGGGAACCCTGCGAGCGCTTTTCCCGGCACATCGGACTCCTCCCCTGTGTCATCATAGCTCCCGACGATGTTCAGATCATCACAGGCGGCAGTGAGGAACGCCGCCGTTTTATAGACGCTCTTCTTTCTCAGCTGGATCCCGTCTATCTGCAAAGCCTCATCGAGTACAACCGGGTGCTCCAACAACGCAATAGTTATCTTAAGTCATTGACAGACAACAAAGTACAAGACAAAAGCCTTTTGGAGGTCTACGATGCGCAGCTCCTCCGGCCCGGATCCTATGTTTTTGAGAAAAGAAATGTCTTTCTCCGGGACCTGCTCCCCCTGGTGGATCAATTCTACCGTCAGATAGCCGGCGCCGCCGAACCGCTTGCCTTTAGCTATGAAAGTCAGCTCCTCGACATTAATTTTGAAACCCTCCTGTATAGCTATCGCGAAAAGGACCGTTATCTCCAACGTACCAATGCGGGGATCCATAAGGATGACATCGACATCCGCTATGGCGCCCTCCCTTTTAAATCCATTGCCTCCCAGGGGCAGCGCAAAAGCCTGCTGTTTGCCTTAAAGCTGGCGGAGTACGAAATGCTAAAACAATCTAAAGGCTTCCCCCCCCTCCTTTTACTCGATGATGTATTTGAAAAACTGGACGCCCACCGGATGCATAATCTACTGGATAAGGTGTGTTTACAGAATGAAGGACAGATATTTATCACGGATACGCATGGCGACCGTATCCGGCACGAGCTGGAAAAATTAAATATCCCCAGTCAGATCATCTCACTGTAATAGAAAATTTTTACATTAGCGGAACGCAGTTAAGTTTTAAGCAGCTCCGAAAAAACATTGCTATGTCTCCTGACCTGGAATCTTCCATCGCATTCTTAGAATCGACCAATGACCCTGTGAACGCATATTTCTCATTCACCGTAGATGAGACAGGAGAATACGGTATTATCAAGGCTAACAAAGAAGGGCTCCGTCTTTATGCGGCAGAGATGCTGAAAAAGTCCCTGGAGCTGGAAAAAAGACAGGACGGCCAGCCCTTGTTCTTTGGTCACCTGGAATGGGTGGTCAGCGATGCCGGTTATGATCTTATTGCCGGCATTGTTCCTCAATATCAGGGACGTACGGAAATACTCGCCGCCCGGAAGAACGGTACGCCCAACCCGCTTACAGAACCCCCTGCTTCTCCCTCCAAAGAACAGGCTCCCCGCTCAGGATGTCTATCTTCTTTCCTTCTGTGGGTAATTGTCGGACTGATTTTACTCGCAGCACACAAAGCATTTGCTAACTTGCACCCATGGGAGAGTATTCACTAGGGGATGCCTTACGAAAATTCCTGGATCACAGCCGTCTGAAAGGTTCTATCCAGGCGCTGCAGATAGGAGATGTCTGGGAGCAGATCATGGGCAAGACCATTGCCCGCTATACAGACAAGATACAGATACACGGTCACACGCTCTATATCAACACCTCTGTCGCCCCTCTGCGGCAGGAATTGTTGTACCAAAAAGACAGTATCATACAAAGGGTCAACGAAGCGCTGGGTGAACCAGTCATAAAGGAAGTGGTCATCAAATAGCCGATCGCCCGCTTATGCTTTGCGGACCCTCGGGTCTATCAGGCCATACAAAGCGTCTGCCAATAGTCCGATGAGGATAAAGAAAAAGGATGACACCAGTACCGACCCCATCACTACCGGAAAATCCAGGAGTTCCAACGCATCTACCGTCACTTTCCCGATGCCTTTCCACCCGAATATGTATTCCACAAAAAAAGCGCCTGCCAGCAATTCTGCAAACCATCCCGTGATAGCCGTGATCACCGGGTTCAGTGCGTTGCGCAATCCATGCTTCCACACGACCACAGACCTGGATAACCCTTTTGCATAGGCCGTACGGATATAATCCTGGTCCAGCACATCCAACAATGAACCACGGGTCAGCTGCGCAATGATGGCCATGGGGCGAATACCCAGCGTAATGGCCGGCAGGATCAGGTTACGCAGCTGCAGCTGTCTTCCTGCAAAAGCGTCGGTATCGTATAAATTGCCCGTCAAATGAAGACCTGTATAATCGCTCAACACAAAACCGAATATGTAGGCTATGACAATACCCATAAAAAAACTGGGCGCGGAGATACCCAGCACACTGGTGAAGATGGCCGTTGAGTCCATCCAGGTGCCTCTCTTTACTGCTGCCAGTACCCCCAACGCCACGCCCGATACCGTGGCTATCAGCATAGCGGCCATTGCCAGCAGGATAGTCCGCGGCAACGCCTCCATCAGCAGCGCTCCCACCTCTTTCTTTGTCTGATAGCTTCTTCGCAGATACGGCCATTTCAGGCCTATTTTTGTCTCGCCTCCGACAAAAAAACCTTTCAACCCTTTTGCCGTAATTTCCTCTTTTGAATGGACCCCGATGGGACTCACATCGTCCAGGTAAAGCACAAACTGTTTCCACCTCGGCTGATCCAGGTATAGCTCTTTACGGATATTCTCCTGCGTTGCGGCATCCGCACGCTGCCCCATCACCAGGCGGGAGGGATCCCCAAAACCCTGGAAGAGGAAGAATACGGCTACTACCACGCCCAACATCACCAGTAGTCCGTAAATGCTTTTTTTTATCAGGTAGCGTATCATTTATTGTTCATGCAGGATCGTTGTCCCGCCCGGCAGTGCATTAATCTCGGGTAAAGCCTGCCCAAGGTCCGCATAGCTCCATTTGTGGAGGATCACCCCATTCTTCAAAAGGTATAGGGTCGGATTGGCGCGGGCGGCTGTTTTGATGGCGGTAGCGTCGCATTTCAGGACGGAGACATTCCCGGTAATACCGGCTTTCTCTGTCCATGCCAGTACATTGTCATAATTGCCCGTAATAAAATACAACGGGACCTGTTTTGCCTTGATCATGGTAAGGATCAGGCTAAATCCATCCATCCAGGAAGGGGGGTATTCCTGGAGTTCCTTAGTAAAAAAGAAGAGTTTGTAGCCCTTCTGCTCAAGCACCGCCAGCGTCGTATCCGTCCCGGCGGACGTTATTAACGTAAAATCCTTGATGGCAGGCTCCGCATTCCCCTTGCGGATGAGTTTGTCGTACCGGTTGATGAATTTATACGAATCATCAAAATCCGCGGGGAAGTTATTTCCGCTGAACTCTATCCGCTGGCCATTCTTCTCATATACCATGGTAATCACCGTGCTGTCCGGTATTGCTCCTTGCGGGGCCTTCATCTTTTCCGGCATGTTGGTCCCGGGTCGGTAAGGCAGGCAGTCCACCACCGGAAGATGTACCAGCACGTACCATTGGAAAGAAAAAGACAGCACTGTGGCCAGCACCAGGATAGCCAGGCTCGCCACCTGAGAAAGCAGGGGTCTGATCCTTCGCTGGGCGAAGAACAGAAAAAGTATCAGCACCAGCAGGATAAGGTCTTTTGTAAAAGATTGTCCTGCCGTCAGCGGGATGCAGTCCCCAAAACAACCACACTCCCGTACCTTCCCGGATAGATAAGCATAGCCGGTGAGAAAGGTAAAGAAGATGATCAGCAACAACAGCAGCCAGCTAAATAGCCGCATCCGCCAGCCGAGCAGAATGGCCACTCCTGCCACGATCTCAAAGACGATCATGACGATGGAAAAGACAAGGGTATAGTTATCCAGCCCATGCCAGTTCCATACCTCAAAAAACTCCTGCATCTTGTAGCTGAGCCCCAGCGGATCGTTGGCTTTTACCAGCCCGGAGAAAATGAACAGGACGCCCACAATGACACGGGCGATACCGACTAAGATCTTCATGAATAAATGTTTATGGTCTATCCGCTGTGTCTGCCTTCTTCTATCAGTATCAACGCAAAAAGCGAATAATTAATAATATCTATAAAATTTGAGTCAATGCCTTCGCTAATCAGCGTCTTCCCCTCATTGACCACGATCTGTCTTATCCGCAATATCTTCATCAGGATCAGGTCCACAAAACTTTCCTGGCTCATATCCCGCCAGGCTTCTCCATAGTCATGATTCTTATCCAGCATGGTCTTCCGGGCAAGCGCCGCCTTTTCATCATACCATTTCGCCGCAAGGTCTGCCTGCATATCTTCAATGGGCGCCTCCCCTGTGATCGACAGTTGAATCAGCCCGATGATCCCATAGTTCACCATGGCGTGGAACTCTCCCGTCTTATCCTCCTCTACCCGCTGCTGTCGGGCCTCCTGTAAAGTGCGTATACGTCTGGCTTTGATGAACAACTGGTCGGCGATGGAAATGGGCCGCAGCACCCTCCAGGAAGTCCCATAATCCCGGGTCTTTTTAAGAAATATATCCCTGCATACAAGTACGGCCGCGTCATATTGCTGATTGGTGCGATTGTTCATCTTACAAATATATATACCTTAGGTTTATCTTAACAGGCAATAGATAATCTATGTTTACTTTAAATGGAAGGGGAAAATTGCTGGCCGCCGGCCAGCCCCTGGTAATGGGGATCATCAATAGCACACCGGATTCCTTTTATGGAGGCAGCCGTTTTACGGACGACAATGCATTCCTCCGGCAGGCAGAAGCTATGCTGCAGGATGGGGCCGATATCCTCGACATCGGCGGGCAAAGCACCCGTCCCGGAGCCGCCCCGGTCGGCGAAGAAGAAGAGTTGCGCCGGGTGGTCCCGTTTATAGAGCTCCTGCTGCGACATTTTCCCGAAGCTTTTATCTCTGTCGACACCTGGTACAGCCGGGTAGCCCGGGAAGCCGTAACCGCCGGCGCATCTATGATCAACGATGTCAGCGGGGGGCTGCAGGACCCCGCTATGCTGTCCGTGGCAGGCCGTCTGGGTGTTCCTTATGTCTGTATGCATATGAAAGGTACGCCCGCCACGATGAATAAGGAAGCCATATACACAGATGTGACAAGGGCCGTCCTGGATTTCTTCATCAGCCGGGTGGAAGAATGCAGGGCGGCGGGCATCCACGATATCATCCTGGACCCCGGCATGGGCTTTGCCAAAACACACCGCCATAACCTGGAACTACTTTACAATCTCTCCGTTTTTCGCATGCTGGGTTATCCCATCCTGTTAGGCGTCAGCCGCAAGTCCACTATCTACAAACTGCTGAACATCACGCCCGAAGAGGCACTGAATGGGACTACTGTATTAAATACGCTGGGACTGATAAATGGAGCGGATATCCTGCGTGTCCATGATGTAAGGGAGGCGCGGCAGGCGATCGTTCTAATGGAAGCCTATAAAGAGAAAGAGAACGCCCACCATTAGGTGGGCGTTCAACTGATTTATTTATGCGGCTGAGCCTGTTGCGGCCTCATCGGCATGGGCGGCATGGCAGGTGTGCTTGCCGGCTTTGGAGCGTCGGTTACATCTACAATCTCTACGTCAAAGATGAGATTCTCATAAGGTTTATGACCAGGTCCGGGGGATTGATCATACGCCAGGAAAGCAGGGATATACAAAGTTCCCTTGCCGCCCTTTTTGAACTTCCGCAGACCGTCATCCCAGCCCTGTATGATCTGTCCTTGTCCAACCACAAATTTAAAAGGCTCATTGCCCGGTCCTTTCATATTGGACTCGAACTCTTTTCCGGAGGGCAGCAATTTGCCCGTGTAACGTACAGACACCTGTTTGCCGGAATCTACCTGGGGACCGTCACCTGCCGAGTTTACCACTACATAGGTGCCCTTCTCCGTTTTATCGGCTTTGATATTGTTTTGGGCAAGATAGCCTTCTACAGCGGACACTTCCCGCTGTTTTTCACCAACCTGCTCTTTTTCCTGATCTGCAGTCTTTGCCTGGAGTGTGGGGAATACATCCAATACTTTGAACGCAATCGTCAGTTTATCCTTTTTGTGAATAAAAGGAGGCAATTGACCGCCAAAACGTTTCTGCAGCGTGTCGGCCAATTCCACAACAACCGCGCTATCCCCCTTGCGCAGCAGCGGGAATACTTCCGTAGGACTGTACACAGGCCGGGCGCTGTCCACCTGGATATATACGGGCATTCCGCCTTCGGAAGAATACAGGACAGAGTCCCGTACCTTCTGTACAAAATGTACTTTTAAGAATTCACCTTTCTTTGCCACCGGGTTCTTCTTATCGGAAATGATCTTATATAGCAGGCCGCTCTTTGTTTTCTTATACTCCTGGCTGGTACAGGACACAGCCCCCGTCAGGAGCAGACCGACAAATGCATGCAACGCAATTTTTTTCATTGAACTTAATTATTGTAATTGTGATGAATTCTCCTTTAATGCCTCGATAAAACGCTGTACTGTCAACTCCAGCGTATCGCTGCTGCGACCACCAGCCGCGTTAAAATGTCCTCCCCCTTCAAAATATTTACGGGCGAACGTATTGACATCAAAATCTCCTTTGCTCCTGAATGAGCACTTGACCTCCTCATCCCTATCAATGATCAGCGCAGCCATTTTGATCCCCTGGATGGTCAGGGGGAAATTCACTAGCCCTTCGGTATCACCCGTCTTGATCTCAAAACGTACCAGGTCCTTCCAGGGGATGGAAATAAGGGCGGCATTATGCTCATAGAAGATGTCCATTTTATTCTGCAACACATATCCGAAAAACCGCAGACGGTTCTCCAGGAAGTTGTCAAAGAGGTTTTCATGGATCTTCGTATGATTGAAACCCGCATCCTTTAGGGTTGCTACCATCCGATGCACGGCGGCAGAGGCGGCGGGAAACCTGAACGAGCCCGTATCGCTCATGACACCCGCATAAAGACAAACAGCCACATCCTGATCGATCTTATCCGCGTGCCCGCTCCCGATGATCAGATCGTACACCATCTCACAGGTGGAGCTTTTTTCCGTATTACTGATACCATAGGTAAAGCTCTCACTTTCCGGCTGTTGGTGATGGTCAATGAGAATTTTTTCGCAGGTGAGCTTCCGCAATTTGGGCGCCATATACCGGGTCCGGCTGAGCACGTTGAAATCCAGGCAGAATACCCACTCCGCCTGATCCAATACACTGTTTGCCTTTTCCGTACTAAACTCATAGTCAATAACCCCATTACAGTCCGGCATCCATTTTAGCCAGTCAGCCCAATTTGTAGGCGATATGACGGTGGGCTTATGTCCCAACTGTTTCAGGAAATGGAAAAGTCCAAGGGCAGAGCCCATGGCGTCTGCATCCGGCTTCTGATGCATGGTGATGACCACTTTCCGGGGCTTATCTAATAATTTGTATATATCTTCTATTGGCCTCATTCCACTTAAATGTTCGCTCTGAGAGGTTGCAAAGGAACTAAATTAAATCTCAAATCCCAAATTAACCAAAAACTATACCTTACCTTTGCTCCCCAAAAATCATAACGTAAATATGAGCAATCGAACTTTTACCATGATCAAGCCGGACGCCTTCTCCAAGGGGCATTCCGGCGCCATTCTTGACAAGATCATTAAAAGCGGCTTCCGTATCGTGGCTATGAAACTTACACAATTATCCGCCGGTAAAGCGGGGGAATTCTATGCAGTACACAGTCAGCGCCCTTTTTACGGAGAACTGGTAAGTTTTATGAGCAGCGGTCCGATCATCGCGGCTATCCTGGAAAAAGACAATGCCGTGGCTGATTTCCGTAAGCTCATTGGCGCTACAGACCCCGCCAAGGCGGATGAAGGCACGATCCGTAAATTATTTGCGGCTTCCGTAGGGGAGAACGCGATCCACGGCAGTGACAGTGACGAGAATGCAAAGATCGAAGGAGACTTCTTCTTCAGCGGTCTGGAAAGAATATAAATTATACAAAAATCCCCCCATTCGGGGGGATTTTTAGTTTTTTATTGGAGTAACGGTATACCCCCGTTTACGCAATAGGTCGATGACCCCGTTCTCTCCCGGCAGATGCGCTGCCCCGACGGCTATCAGCAACGATTTTTGAGGTAATAGCGTAACGAGTTTGTCCGCCCATTTCCGGTTGCGCCCATATAATAAAAGGTCCATATAATTGCTCATGCCCGGATCTCCTTTCCGGCTGAGCGAATCAATACGGTCGAGATCCTGTCGTCGATACACCTCCGCCAATTCCAGCGTCATTTTCTTATACTCCTCGCTGCTGTCGATGTAATTGACCAGGTCCTTTGCCTGCTGTTCATAAGGGATGCTGTCGAACAGGCCTGCCTGGAACTCCACTGTCTCCAGCCCGTTCACTGGCTTGTTGTGCAGTTCTTTCATGATCATCAGCTCCATTCCGTCCGTAGTCTTACACCCCAGGCTCGACTCCTCGATAAGACTGCTGACCAGCATGGGCTTGAACCGCTCAAGCATGCCAAACGGCAGCATGGGAGAATGCTGGGAGAAATAGGTCTTCACCCGATCGTAATCCTTTGGGGACAGCAGATCGGATAATTTTTTGCTGTCATTCATCCGCATATATTTCATCGCGCCCAGCATACCTGACATATCTCCGAGGTTGATCTCAAAATATACCTCATCGCAGTGAACCATTGCCGACTTCAGGCTGTCGCTTAACTGAGCATCTTCAGCACACAACACATGCATGGTCCCAAAAAGATAGGAAGGTTTTAGCAGGTCCTTGCCGGATATCTGCCATAATAAAGTATGAGGCGTCTGAGAAAAGCTTAGGCAGGCGGACAATACCCCCGCCGACAACAATATTGATCTTTTTATTCTCCTATGCAGGCGCCACCGCTTCTTGTCCATATATCTGGTCTTTAAATTTCAACGACGGGGAAGACAGGAAAGGTCCTAATCCCAGCTGATCCCATTTTTTATCCACTGCCGCTATTGTAGCGTCGTCCGCCACGATGATATTCGGCCAGTCACGGTGAAAGTTATCAAATTCCGGGGTTTTTCTGGTACCGTCCAACCCCAGGCAGGCGAATATTTTTTGAGGGGCCATCTTTGAGGGTCTTTCCACGAGCAGGTGATCCCTCTTCGGGTCCAGGTTGTTGCAAAATCTCCATAAGGCAACGGGTAGGTCTTCAGCGTTGACGGTATGTTCCACATACAGAACCATTTTTACCCCTTCCAGCTCTTCCTGGTCGCAAAGGGCCGTATGCAGTTCACGAATATGACCAGCCCGTTGTTTTTTAACACTGAGGATCACACAAGGAATATCCTTTTGCAGTAAAGCAAGATTCGCCCCCTTGATCTCGGGAAACCGTTGCATTAGCAGGGATGCGGACAGTCCCCGGACCTTTGTCACGTCGGGTAGATAGCGGTCATCCGCCTCTTCCTCCGTCTTAGCCGTTCCGTCGATACACATCTTGCCTCCAAAACCCAATTTGCTGCAACTGTGATCCAGCACGTCCATCGGTCCCTGAGAAAAATAGGCGTCCGTCGCGGGGTTGAAGTTTTTGAGAGCTACAGCAGCCAGCTGGGCGTAATCCTGTATGCTTGCGCTTTGATCGGCAACGACCAATATCTTGTTAAACATCATCTGACCGGCCCCCCACATAGCGTTCATCACTTTCTGAGCCTGGCCGGCATAATCTTTTCTGATCTTTGCGATGACTAAGTTGTGAAAAACACCCTCTACAGGCATGTCCATGTCAACGATCTCCGGCACCAGGGTCATCTTTATGGGGGCCAGGAATATCCGCTCTGTAGCCTTGCCCAGCCAGGCATCTTCCTGTGGAGGAATACCTACGATGGTGGCAGGATACACTGCATTTCTACGATGGGTAATAGCCGTGATGTGGAACCTGGGGTACCAGTCGGGCAGGGAATAATAGCCGGTATGGTCCCCAAAAGGGCCTTCCCAGATCATCTCTTCGTTGGGGTCCACATAACCTTCAATGACAAAGTCCGCGTCTGCGGGTACCTCAACTTCAGGGGTGGTAATGCATTTTACCAGTTCCACCTTTTTCTTCCGGAGAAAGCCCGCCAGCATATATTCATCGACATTCTCCGGCAGGGGCGCTGTAGCGCTATACGCATACGCCGGATCGCCCCCCAGGGCTACGGCCACCGGCATCCGCTGGCCTGTCTTTTTATATTCGGAAAAATGTTTGGCGCTTACCTTATGTTTATGCCAATGCATACCCGTCAGCGTAGGTCCGAACACCTGCATCCTGTACATCCCCACATTCCGGGCGCCCGTATTGGGATCTTTTGTATGAATGATAGGCAAGGTGACAAAAGGACCTCCATCCTTGGGCCAGCACGTGATAACGGGAAGACGGCCGATATCCGGGTTTTCTATTATTACTTCCTGGCATTCCCCTCTCCCACTTCTGACCTTGGGCATCCAACTTGCGAATTGTCCCAGTTTTGGGAGAAGTTTTAATTTGTCGATTATACTTTCCTTGGGAGCCGATAACAGATGGAAAAGCTTTTCTATCTCACGGGTAACGTCATCCAGATGCTCCACACCAAGGGCCATACACATTCTTTTTTCACTGCCGTATGCATTCATCAGCACGGGAAAATCAGTGCCTGTATTCTCAAACAGCAAAGCCTTTCCTCCATGACCACTCTTGCTGATACGGTCCGTGATCTCTGCTATTTCCAGTTTTGGGTCGACATAGGTACGGATACGCACCAATTCCCCGGCTTTTTCCAAGGCTTGAATAAATTCCTGCTGGTTTCGATAGGCCATGCGGTTAGGATTTGATAAACAAATGGCGGATCTTTTGATCCGCCATTGCAAAATTATAACAGAAAGTGTACCGATGGGTTCGCGAGCCTAATAAACTTTTTTCGGACAATCATAGATCCCTCTGCCTCGTCTGTATTGCAGGGCGCCGTTGCCGCTTTTTTTACCGGGCAGTTCAATGATCACCCGTATACCGGAGATATAATACCAGTCCTTCGTTTTGCTGTTGCCCCGTAAAGTACCGTCAGCCGGATAAGGAGCGCCGTTCTTAAGCTCTCCGCCCCGATAGGCCATTTTTACGGCATCCGGCCCCCGCGCTGCCAGCAACGTCGCCTGATCGACATATGTACTGCTCACATCATCCAGGTAGTCGGTAAACAGCTTGCGAAGGCCTATTTCATAGGCGATCACCACGTTATCCGTCACGCGCATCTTGATGCCGCCGCCAAAAGGGATGGCAAACTGGGTCAGATTGTAAGGTTTTCTGTCCGGGTAAGCTGCCAACCCCTCCCCTTCCGTGCTTAGCTGACGCAGGTAGAGCTTATGTCCCAGACTGTCAAAAGCATAAGGGTTGAAATGGAAAAGGGCGACTCCCCCGAATACATATGGCGTAAAACGATGCTCGTTCAGATCCAGCAGATTGTACTCCAGCAACAGGTTGCCTTCATAGATCTTGGTCTGAAAACTAAGGTTACGGGCTACGACAAGGGGCTTGTTGCTATAGGCATCTGAAGCCCCCACTTTGCCATAACTGAGATTCCCTAAAATGGAAAGATGAGGGCTAAGGTCGTATTGAAGCCCTCCGCTAAAAGCAAAATGCGCCTGCTGGGTGGTATAGGCCTTACTTTGCAGATCGCCAATGTAATTGGAAAATCCACCTAAGATATTGACATGCCACTGGGCTTGGACAAGGACTGGGATTAGCATTCCCATCAACAAGAATTTTTTCATTCTTTGTTTATATTTTATTGATAACTCCGGATGAATGGACGATTATGACGGTTTTGCGAAAGGAATACGGATCGTAGGGTCTGTTAAACAGCGTTGGTAGAATTAGACCAATAGGTGTGTCGATTTTAAGAAGATGCTAACTTTAACGCAAGTATTGAGCCAATTATTAAAAATTTAACAGCTAAAAAAAAGTTAAAGCAATCGCCCACAAAATCGGAATTTTTTTTCGCAAATGCAAGAACTTTCTATTACCTTTGCACCCCCTGGGAACAGTATTATTCCAATGGAAGTCAATGGAATAAGTGTACAGATGTTAGATATTTCGGGACGTAGCGCAGCCCGGTAGCGCACTTGCATGGGGTGCAAGGGGTCGCTGGTTCGAATCCAGTCGTCCCGACAAACAAAATGAGCACAGCCTCCGTGATAGCGGAGGTTTTTGCTTTTAGAGCGGAGCGCGTCAAGGCGCCGGAGGTAATCCGGCCGTCCCGACCAACGCCTTCAGCAAGCAGATCAAACCAGCCCTCTCACGTCAACTTGATACCAAAAGCCTTCGCCATCACCACCTGATTAAAGTATTCGGTATACGCTATTATTTTGCCCTCCACCAGCCGGAACGTCCCTAGGTAGTCGTTCTCGTAGCGGCCTCCTGCATTTATATCGATATATCCCTTGAATTTGACAAAGAAGAAGTCAGGGTCTTCCGTGGCGAATATCTCACGTGGAAATTTCATTTGCCCGAATAACGCCGTTAGCCCGCTGTATTGCTTGTAAATTCCTTCTGCTCCGTCAAAACTCCTGGGGAACCCCTCCGGAGCATAGGGATTGAATTGCTGTCCATTTTCGGCAAAAATCGTTCTTAATAGCTCGAATTCCTGAGACTCGAGCGCCACGAAGAACTTATTTACGGTGGCCCTGTTTTGTTCCTGCCGCGCCAGCGCCATCCTCTGCCTGGCAATAGCCGGTAAGCTGGTATTGCCGGATTGATCCTTAAAATTGAATTTGAATTGGGCAATGACCCAATTTCCATTCTTTTTCCGAAGGGTGGCATCATAAGTTCCTTCTACTACCCAAATTTCGTTCCCAATAAAATGCTCGGCCTTCCCTTTATAATGAGCGAGGGACGAGTCCTTGTTTTCGCTGATCTCAAAGTCGGAGATTTGGTGATGAGTCCTGTCAAAACCAGGCAGGAAAGCGGCCCAAGCCCCAGTGATTTGCTGAGGGGTCAACCATTGAGCCGTTCCCCCATTCATAGAAGTATAGTCCAGTAATACGCTGTCGTCCAGCGTGCTTTCTACCTGTAGCCAGTCACACTTGTCCACGTCGGCAAACAGCCTGGTAATGGTGGATTTTACAGTTTCCATTGTTTATAATTTTGCTGATCAAATCAATTTTTTAAAGAACTCAGTGATGGCATTAACCGCCTCGGTTACCTGCTGCGGTTGGTCATAAAAGTCGAATTGAGAACCCTTGGTCCAGTGCAATTCCTTATTCTGTCCAGGTATTCCGGGGATTTCGCTGAAGAAGCGCTTCGTATTGTCAGGAAGGGCGGCCTCATCGGAATGGATCATAAGTGTGGGTGCTTTTATACGGGCAGCCATGGGCATGGGGTCAAAAGTCAGCCAGTCTTCCCAGCTCATTACCGCAAATTTGTCCGCACTCCACGCAGGGACAGCTCCTCTCCGTGGATTCAAATAATAGTCGAAGTTTCCGGTCATGGCGGCTCGTATATCTGTCATGCTCACAGTAGGGACATATTCTACCTTCCTTGTTTCAGCATATACCCGCTTTGCATCTTGCGCCTGTCTTATTCTTGCCTGAACGCCTTCCTCTCCCCCATACACCATCTTAACAGCCTCCCCATCGTGCAACCAGGAAGCCACAGTAGCCCAGCCCTTTATCCGATCGTCCGCGGCGGCAATACAGGCCATGTATCCGGAACTTGCGCAAATGGCTGTCATAAATAGTCGATCAACAGAAACACCAGCTACCGACCTTAAAAAAGTAATGGCATTTTTCAGGTCGGAGATCTTAGCCTTGGGATTTTCCCAGAATCTAGGCTGGCCCTCGCTCTCCCCAAAATACCGGGCGTCGATGGCCAAGGTGACAAAGCCATGTTCGGCCAGTTCTCTTGCATATAAACCACTCATTTGTTCCTTGACGGTAGTCCAGGAGCCACTTACCAGGATGGCCGGATATTTCTGAGTGGCATCATAACCCGGAGGCGTATAAAGGTCCCCGGCCAGCACCAGACCATCACTGTCGAATTTGATCTGCAGTTTCATACATGAAGTTTTAAGACATAAAATTTTTATGAGGTAAAACTACATCGGCCGGAAGGGTAAAAATTGTATAATCTTGCTGAGTATTACTTAATGTGCCCGAACTCCGGACGTCCGGCCTCGTTTGCAAATGGGCTAACCCCGGTTTCAGAAATGTCCTGGAGACATCCCGGTCACCCGCCGGAAGGCTTTGCAAAAATGGGCTTGATCGCTATATCCCAGTTCATAGGCAATTTCGGTGAGAGGGTAGCGACCCGTCCGAATGAGCTTCTTTGCGGCCTCTACTCTTAATTGAAGTAGGTATTGATAAGGACTAAACCCGGTAGTCTGTTTAAAAAGACGGGTAAAATGAAACGGACTCAGATTGGCCTGGGCAGCCAGGTCGTAAATACCCGGGTTATTCCCTACCATGGAATAACAATATTCTATGGTAGTTTTTAATTGTGCAGAAGTCAGCCTCCCTTTGGGATTTAGGATCTTATTGTTTCCATCCGGATAAATACTGACCAAGTGCAGACTCAGGGCCTGGATAAGAGACTCCGCATATATTTTGCCAACAAAATGAGGGTCCATCAACTCATCGCGCAATTTCAGGACCAGGGAATATATCGTCGGGTCAACGACGCCACGGTCTTCACGAAGACGAATCTTTCCTTTATCAAATAATTCTTCCAGGAAGACAGGTTTTAAACATGCTGCAGCATAGACGACATTTTCAAATGCCCTAAATTCATTTGCATCACCATGAGGAATCAGTCCAAAAGCTCCCGTCTGATAAAGGAATCGGCCCCAACGTCCCCTTCGCTTCGCATGGGCATAATGTGAGGGTCCCAGATTGACCCCAATCCGGTGGCCGGAGTAAGTTTCCCGGTGACCTCCACTTGCGATCAATTTTTCTATGGAGAAGCCCACTCCTTGCCAGGAGCCTTTGCTGGAATGCATCACATCGTAAAGTGAGGCTATCATGATACAATATACAAAAAAACTTTTTATTCATTTATTGATATTGTAATTATACTTACTATATTTATACTTACAAAATGAAATTGCAATGAAACCAAACAAAGAATTTGAGTTCGGAAAAGAAGAAGAAAGCCCCGACTTTCTTCTATGGCAGGTTTACAGCCAATGGCAGCGGGGCAAAAACAAAGAACTGGAAAAACATAACCTCACTTCATCACAACTTACCTTGCTGGCAAGTATTTACTGGTTAACTCAAAACAAAAAAGAAGTAACACAAATCCTGCTTTCAAAAACAGCAAACATTGATAGGATGACCACCTCTACAGTATTAAGAACCCTGCAAGCCAAGGAATATGTTACAAGGGTAGAACACCCTGTTGACACAAGAGCAAAAACAGTTACCCTTTCTGCAAAGGGGAAAAAAATTACAATTGCAGCATTGAAGGAAGTTAGTAAATACAACAATAAATATTTCTCCGCTTTAGGAACTTCAGTTAAAGCATTCAATAAATCGTTATTAACGCTCTTAATCAAAAACAAATGAGTATGAACAAATCAACGCTCGAAAAACAAATTATAGAAACATGGTTCATCAACCACCGGACCAATCTCATGCTTATCGGTGAACTAACCCAGGAAGCATTAGACTACACCACATCAAAGCGTGGGGGCGGAACCATCGGACACCAGCTTGCACACATTTACAATATGCGTTTTTTGAAATTGGAGAAATATGATAAGAAGTTAATTTCAGATTTAACAACCATTACAGCCGAGGACAAAAAAACAATTCCAATGCTCAAAGATTGCCACACCCTTTCAGCAAAGCGAGTAGCCGAAGTTTTGGAAGATGGGCTGAAAAAAGATGCAACCATAAAAGGATTTACACGAGGCGTAGTTCCACTGCTTGGTTACTTTATTTCACACGAAGCACATCACCGTGGAAACATTTTGTTGACACTGAAAACCTGCGGCTTTAAAATCACTGACAAACTAAAATACGGTATTTGGGAGTGGAACAAAATATAAACTTCAAAATTTTGTCCATCCCGCCAACGGCACCGACCAGATATTCAACAAGCCAGTCTCCCACTCACTGTGCTCCAGCGCCCGCTTCGCACTCCCCGCCTCCCCAAAAACTGCCGGCTTGGGAACCCACACACTCGAAAAATACAACGTCCGTCCATCTGGGCTCAACCTCGACTCGATACTGTACGATCCCCGGTTCACCTCCGCACCCAGCGGCCTGGGCTCACCCCAAATCCCATTATTCCGGAACACGATGAACAATTCCATGGCCTTTGCCGGCGCCCGCCTGCTGCTGAAGACGACAAAGGACTCATCCGCCGCCACGGCGGCATCCACATCGCTCACGCTGTCCGCAGCACCGAACGGCACTGCCTCCGGTGTCTGATATTCCCCGTTACGATAGGTACTCCGGTACAAATGGAACCGACCCGTGTCCCTCACTGGCTTCATGAAATAGAGCGACCCATCCGCCGTCACCGCTGGCGAAAACACAGAAGAGTCACTATTGATCAGATCCGGCAGCCGCCGCGGCTCACCCCACTCCGCACCCACCCGGTCCACCCGCCACAGATTCCCTCCTCCGCCCGGATAACGCTGGCTGTTCCACATGCCATCCAACACCTTTCCCCCCGCAGCAACCGGCCGGTTGGACGAAAAGATCAGGTAGTTTCCATTCGGCGACATCGCCGGCTCGATATCCTGCCACTGCCCCGAGAACGCCGCCACCTCCGGCCGGGACCACTCCCCCGCCTGGCGCCGCGACACGAGGATGGTGCCGTGCATCGCCACCCCGCTTCGATGAAAATAGACCGTCTGTCCATCCGGACTGAAGGCCGGGGCTGCATCCGCCACCGGTCCTGAAATAATTCCCGGCCCAAATAGCTCCGGTTCCACCGTCTGTGCAAAAACGCCGTCCCAAAAAAGACCCAACGCCACGATCGACAATAACCGCTTGACCATAAAAGGATTTTGAACCAATATCCCCCTTCCCCCAATCCCTGCAAAACCGATTCAACCAATGCCCACCCGATTTCAACCAAACATCGTAATTTACTGATCTTTCTATCCGACCACGAATAAAACACTCATCACACCCCGCTCGTCGTTCACTCCTATTGTCCAAACCAATATTCCCATTTTTCATTATCAACTCCAAACTTTCCTTGCCACCAACGTGCCGGATATCCAATTTCATCGAAATGTATAGGTCTTTGTGTCCGTTCTGAATATATTACATAATTGTCTGCGTAACCAAAATGGATATCATCGTGTAAAATATCACAAACTCCCAGTATTTCTAAAACTCCTTCTCTCTCTATGTCATTTGATTTTATGACAGGTCTGATTCGTTTTTTTAGCTGGGAAATTCGGTCTTTTGGTTCAGAGGTTTCAATGATTTTCTTAATATTATCTAATATTTCGAAATCTTCTTCAACAGGGGTTACCAGAGGCATATTTTGAAAATGTTCCAGATCAAAAAGTATTTGCACCGGTGAATCAAAACAGCTGCCGTGTTTGTATTTAAAAAAATTTATAGAATTAAATTCCATTTCTTCTTTACATTCATACTCAGACAGGCCGCATATTGAACAGGTATAGTCATTGATCTTTGGGCTTGAAATAAAATTGTGGTCAGGTGTTACCTTACCAATACAATAACTTGACAGAAAGGAACGATATTCGAGTTTTCGGGTGCTCAAACTATAAAGAAAGGCATTTACAACATTTTGTTTATCAATTTTTTCAATGGCTTTATTGATCCTTTTAAAAATTTCGTTGTGGGAAAGCTTGATAGGGTCGAACATCGTCAAATGTTTTTTTGCATATATAAAGTCTTCTTCGTTAATGTAATTCATGTAAGTTTTCCACCAGGAACCCACATTTTCCTTCTGTAATTTTTCGATTGTTGACACTAAAATGTTTACCGCTTTTCTGTCCATTGGTTTCTAATCTGTCTTTATCAGTGAATATAAATTATATTATCTTCAGGACCTTCAAAACCCTCTCATATGCTTGCTAAAAAATTAGCCTTTAGCCTGCTGGCCCTTCTTTCTTATGCGCCGGCTGTGATGCTCCCCGAAAAAGCTGTAGCTCAGGATGTCTTGCCGAGGGGTGTCCCCGAAAAAGAAGGGGTGAGCTCTACGAGTATTATGGACTTCCTTGATGCCGCGGGTCGTAGCCATACTGAATTCCACAGTTTTATGTACCTCCGTCACGGGAAGGTCATCGCCGAAGGCTGGTGGAATCCGTACAGTCCCAGTCTCAAACATACGCTCTATTCGACCAGCAAAAGTTTTACAGCGGCCGCCGTCGGTTTTGCTATTGCTGAAAAGAAACTAAAGCTCACCGATAAGGTCATCTCCTTCTTTCCCAACGAAGTGCCCAACCCGATGCCGCAACACCTGGCGGACCTCACGGTGAAAGACGTACTGATCATGTCAGACGGGATGGATCCCGATCCTACACATAATGTGGTCGGGGATAGTAACTGGGTACGGACGTTCTTTGCCACGCCGGTCCTCAATGTTCCCGGCACCAAATTCCTTTATAATTCCGCAGGAACCTACATGCTCTCGGCCATAGTGACCAAAGTGACGGGCCAAAAAGTGGTCGATTACCTACGGCCAAGACTATTCGAGCCGCTGGGCATCTATGGGGCCGACTGGGAAGTGAGTCCCCAGGGCGACAACACCGGCGGCTGGGGACTCCGCCTAAAGACCGAGGACATGGCCAAATTTGGTCAGTTGTACCTGCGAGGCGGTAGTTGGAAAGACAAACAACTCCTGCCCAAAAAATGGGTCAAAGAAGCCACCACGATGCAAATCCTGCAGGATCCAAGCGCTCCGCAAGCCAAACGCGATAGCTCGGACTGGCTGCAGGGCTATTGCTACCAGATGTGGCGCTGCCGGCACAACGGAGTCCGCGCTGACGGAGCCTTCGGACAATTCATCATCATACTGCCCGACCAGGACGTCGTTATCGCCATCCAGGCAGAGACACCCGATATGCAAGAGGAGATCAACCTTGTTTGGCAATATCTACTCCCGGGTATGCAAGACCGGGCTTATAAGGATGACCCCGATAACAACGCTAAACTGAAACTCCGGCTGGCAGCCCTGGCCTTACCGCCACGGAAAGGAGGCTCCAGCCCGGCCAATTTCTCCATCAACGGCCGCACTTATACGCTGCAAGACAATCCCAAAAAGACAAAGTCCATCGGTTTTACCATTCAAGACAGCGGCATATGGCAGATCACGCTAAAAGACGATAAGGGCGCCTACACCATTCCTTTCGGTCACGGCAAATGGGCAAGGGCAGAAACGCCACGCTCAGGCCCCAGTCTGCTCACCGGAGCAGTAAGCCATGACCTCGGCCTGCCCCCATTCCAGACTGCGGGATCTTTTTACTGGATCGATGAGAATACCCTCGAGCTGGTCTTGCGTTACATCGAAAGCCCGCACACAGAACGCATGGTCTGCCATTTCAATGGGAATGATATCAGGGTTGAGGACACCAATAGTTTTGAATACGGGAAAGGTGGGGCCGTTTTGACGGGAACTTTACAATAACGCAGATCCTCTGTTCCACGTCTACAACTCGATCGTCCGTTCAATGTTTATGTCATTCAAAAATATTTCATCATGGGAGATTACGAGTAATGTGCCCTGATATTCATTGAACGCTTTGGTTAGTATTTCAGTATTTTGGATATCCAGATTATTGGTTGGTTCGTCTAAAACAATTATGTCGGGCGATTGACTGTTGATAGTCAGACAGCAAAGCACCAGGCGCATTCTTTCTCCACCGCTCAAAGCACTGCAAGGCTTATCCCAATCGTCTTTGGCGAACAAGAATCGGTTTAGTCTGATCTTGACTTCGTGTTCCTGCAAAGCGACAGTATTAAACTGTTGTGCCTGTTCGTAAACATTCAGACGATTGTCTATAAGTAAATAATCCTGATCAATGTAAACAGACTTGCTTTTTGCAATAGTTACCGTTCCGGGTCGCGGCGCAAGATTGCCTAAAATTATATTTATCAACGTCGTCTTTCCCGAACCGTTTGCGCCCTTTATAGCGATCCTTTCTCCGCTTACGAATTTAAAACTCAAACTTTCATTCCACAATAATTTTTCATTTTCATAACTAAAATTAATGCTATCGGCGGTAAACAGTTGTTTCCCTTTATGCAGTCTGGAATTGTCAAATCCAAACTGCATCTGATCCATCCCCGAAAGGGAGATACGCAAATCCTGCAGTTCCTGCTTGATATTCCCCATTTTTTCTGCGTGAACGCTTTTTATTTTCGCCGTGCTGTTTTCCGCGCTGTTGCGTAAAGTGTTCATCATTATTCTCGCCACACCCGCCTTTTCCTGTTTCCCTTTACCGCGGCTGTCTAACTTCTGCTGCCGTTCTACGGTTTCACGTTCCTTCTCTTTGGCTTTTTTTAACGCTTTTTCCTTGCTGTGAATATCCTGGGTAAGCGCATTGGATTCAATTTGTTTTTGTTCCGAATAAAAATCGTAATTACCGCCATAAACTAAGATCTTGTTTTTGGTAAGTTCGCACATTGTGTCCAACAGGTTCAGCGATTTTCGGTCGTGACTTACAACGATCAGCGTTTGCTTTGAGTTTTCTATAAAATCGTATAAAATTTTTCTTCCCGAAATATCCAAATGATTGCTAGGCTCGTCCAGTAAAACCAGTGGGGGTTGGTGGATGGAAATACCTGCCAATAATACTTTTGTTTTTTGACCACCGCTTAAAGCTTCCATTTTTTGTGACAAATCTATACCAGTTAGTTGCCACTCACTCAGCGCTTCGCTACAACGTTTTTCGATCATCCAGTCGTCGTTGAGCAAGTCATAATTTTCTTCCGAGGCATTTCCATTAAGGATTTCGTGAAGGGCATTTAGTTTTCTATCGACTCCCATCGCCTGGGCTATCGTAAGATGGTTGTATTGCCCGAAAATTTGCGGAATATAATAAGGTTTGAAGTCTACTTTCAGGACCCCGTCAGAAGGCAGTAATTCACCTGCTATAATCTTCAACAAGGTAGATTTTCCGCTGCCGTTGCTCCCTATTAAAGCAATTTTTTCAAATTTATTTACTGTAAGATTGATGCCGGTAAACAGTACTTCTTTATCAGGATGTGTATATGAGATATCTTGCAGAACTATCATAATTCCTTTCTATATAAAATGAAACAATAAGAACAGCGACGATGCTGTTATCTTTATTTTTCTATTTCTGAAAGAAATTACTATTACATTTTGATGTATCTCTTTAAAAGAAGGAGTGCAAATATACGATTATTTCAATTTCTTTTTACTTATTGTCTGTTTTCAAGCTGCCCTCCCCCATTCCTCCCATTTTTTAACATTCACCCCCTTTACAAGTAGCCACAGACACATGGAAAATTCTCCTATAAAAGCTAACGGACCAAGCAATACAGGGAATAAGGAACCTTCTAATTTGGGCGAGAAGATCAATAGGAAGCTGTTTGTCAGGTAACATAAGCCGGCAAGGGAAATCAGGATACTCAAAGCCTTTGGTAAAAACCGGGATTTAAAGATCAGATATCCATCTATCAGGCATTCGAAACCAAAAAAGATGAGGCCAAATCCAAAGCCATATTCATGCGTCTGGATGGAAAGGTAGCTCCATGCCTGTAATTGCTGCGGATCGAATGTTTTTAAATAGTGAGCGTCCGTCAGTAAAAACAGCGGGATCATAAGATTCAATTTATTAGCCACTAAAACAGCAGTTTGTATCATCCCGAAAAGCAGCGAAAGCAAAGCAAGGGATTTATTTACCCTTTTGAAGAGCGTGTAGTAAACGATCCCTAAAACAAGATCGAAGACATGCATAAGCAGGTCGCCAAATATACCTATACGCCATAGCAAGGGGGAAGCGGAGATATTTTGGCTTGTTGCTACCGGATTGTCCGCTACGATAAGTTTACTTCTGATAAAGATCTCGCCCATAACACCTGCCACAATGATGACTAAATACGCCAGGCCTCCTATTCGGGCATACACTTGTGGTGAGGTTTCAGTTGTTTTATTTATCATTTGAAGATTGATGTGCAAAAAATACAAAAAATTATACACATTGACCAGGTAAACCACACAGTAATAAAAAAAGGGGATAAAAATCATCCCCCCGTGAGACAGAGCCGGTTGTCGGCCGCATTATTTAAAATCACCCGCAGTCACACCCTCGTCGATCCGTGCATCCTCCAGGTGCAAAACCAGGTCTATATTCACAGTCCGGTCGGTCCCGGAGGGGTCTTTCCCCGTCCCTTGCAAAGGGCTGATCATCTTAGTGGGGATAAGGATGTTTTTATATTTCTTATAGTCGCCGAACTCAAATACTTCGTCCGAACCGTTCTTGGCATGATTGGAGCGTTTTACCAGAAGGCCGGTTTCCACATCATAGTACTCGGTAACGATCGAGCCGAGAGGGTCGATGATTTTTAAAGTGTAGGCAGTCTTGCCCCTTACAGTGGTGTTGCTCAACACCTCCATTTTGTATTGTTTGTTTAGATAGCTTCGCTGGGTTGCAATGGAGAAGCGGTTTTGCATAAACGCATCGACATCCTGCGTGAAGTCCACGGTCTTTCCATTTTGGGTGATATATCCGTGCTTGCCGTTAAAGGCCTGCTTGAGCATTACATTCCCATTCATGCTTATTTGCAAAGAGGAAAGGTTTGGCCCCATTAATTTTGACTCCATGCTCATTTCCATCATGGATCCTTTTACGGAGACATAGTTCAATGACAAAGATTTGACTTTTTGCCAGGCGGGAAGCCCCCCGGTGGCGGCAAAATATTTTTCAAGGATGGCTGTGGGTGTTACCTGTTGAGCGACGGAAGTGCGCCAGCCAGCGGTGGTTAGCAGCAGGAAAAAAGCGATTTTTTTCATTTTCTGATTTTTATATCGTTTAATAAGGAAAGAATACCTTCGTTTTGGATGATCATCATGCCCTGTCTGTCCTGCGTAATGCCTTCCTGTAAAGCATAGGTGTATCGTGGGTAGGGACCGTCCATGACGGTAGGCATGTATTGGCAACGGACATTGCTCTTTTCTTTCAAGACCTCCCCTACCTCTATGATATGGGTAGAGACGATGAACAGACATTCCCGGTAATCCGCAAAGGCATCCGTAACGGCCAGTGTGCCGTCGTAAGCGTCCTTTACGTTGGTGCCTTTGAACAACTCGTCGAACATAAGCAACAACCGCTTTCCGCTGGCAGCGGCTTCCGCGGCCTGTTTCACCCGGACCACTTCGGCGTAGAAATGGCTGTAGCCCAAGCCAATGTTGTCCGCTACATTGATGGAGGAGTACATACCTTCTCTCACCGAAAAGGTCATGTCTTGCGCCGCCACCGGAAAACCCATATGGGCCAGGTACAGTCCGATACCTACGGATTTCATCAAGGTAGACTTGCCTGCCATGTTGGCGCCGGTGAGAAAGAGCACATTGCTGTCCCTGTTGAGAGAAAGGTTGTTGCCCACCGCTCCGTCCAGACAGGGATGGTAAAGTCCCTCTGTAATAAATACATTGCCGGTTTCGCCCAACGCCCGGGCGTAGCTAAAGCCCTTCAACCTCGCTATATCGCTGACGGCTATGTTTACGTCCACCTCGTGGAGAAAATCCAACAGGGTTCCCATCTCCCTGTGCAGGCTGCCCTTTAGCAGGTGGTTGTAATATGCCAGCGTCCTGGCCGGCAATGCCTGGTAGATATCTATCTGGCGAAGCTTTTCCAGGTGCTTGTTTGACAGGATCTCCCGGATGGCGTAGAGACGTTGGCTATAAGGACCGGTACTTTGTCCGAAGGACTGTACAAATCCATGACATTTGTTCAGGGTGACGATGGTCGCCTGCAAACCCTGCATGTTTTTTTTGTAACGCCCGTCCCGCGTCAGGGAAGAGAGCCCTTTTTCCAGCAGCGTACGGGCCAATGCCACGACGGCGTTTTTGCCGGCGCCGGCATCCAGGTACTCCCTCATCAGGGTGATCTGTGGTACGTCAAAGGGAAAGGAAAGACGGGCTTCCTGGAAAAACCGGAAAATATTACTACGCGTATTGATCTCCGTTGCATCTGTAAGAGGATGACGGAACATACTGTCCAAAAGCTGTTCCCCACCCCTCGTCTTTACCCGGTTGAACAAGGCGTATACCGAGCCCTGCCGGAATTTACCCAGCAGGTTCAGCTCCTCCACGGTTTGTTTGTCTGTATTGAAATTCATGGCATTGTTGATTAGTGAAAGACTTCGGCCAGTTTGTTCTCCAAATCTTGCCCCCGGAGTCCGGTGGCTATGATCCGGCCCTGGGGATCGATAAGGAAATTTTGTGGAATGGTCCGCACACCGTACAGCACGGCAGCATCATTGGCGCCTCCCTTCAGGTCACTGACCTGTGTCCATAACAGTCCATCCTGTTTGATTGCCGTCAACCAGGCGTTTTTACCATTCGCGTCATCCAAGGATACCCCCAGTATCTCCAGGCCCTTGGGATGATATTTCTTATACGCCTCCAGGACACGGGGATTTTCTACCCGGCAGGGTTTGCACCAGCTTGCCCAAAAGTCCAGCAGGATGTACTTGCCTTTAAAGTCGGCCAGTTGGACAGGGTTACCCGCCGTGTCGGGTTGCATGAATGGACGCGCCATGGCGCCAATGGTTGTGGCCCGCAAGGTGGCGATGCCCTGCGCCACCCGTTTGCCTGCTTCCATATTTTGCAAGACGGGAGGGATCATTTTGTACAAGGAATCCACTGTTTCCGGATTGACCTTTACCTGTAGCAGATTGGTCAATGCGACAAGGGCAAAATATGAAGTAGGGTTTTGGACGATATACGCCTTCAAAGCGGCAATGCCTTCGTCTGCATTTTGTCCTTCTGCGGTCTTTGTCAACCGGCCGTTGATAAAAGCATTGTACCGCGCCAGTTCGTCGTTGATGGCGGAGCCCGTAATGGTAGCTTTTTTTATAGAATCCTTTGATGTAATGGTTACCGATTCGTTGTCCAGGTACAGGTTGAGGAAATCCGCGTTGTTAGTGTTTAATTGCTCCAGCCCTACGCCGGCATGGTCCAGGATGAGGGTCGCGGCCATGGGTTCGAAGACGCTTCCTTTAAAGGAAAAGATTCCGTCTACCATCCTGACAGAATCCGCTGTGGAGCCAAAGGGGGTAGTATAGTATAGATAAATTTTTCCAGGCGCATTTTCATTACCGGCTTTTCCATGGATGTCGAATCCTTTTTGTTGGGCCTGGAGCCAGAGTGGTTGGCTCACGAGGGCTAATAAAAACAGTTTTTTCATTTTTTGTCTGTATTTTTTTTCACTGGGGCGTCGACGCCCCGGATTTTTTTCCATTCTTCAGCGTTTCCAATATCCCTTCATTTCTGATAATGATCATCCCGTGCCGGTCGTCGGTGATTCCTTTTTCCAGCGTATAAGTATACTCCGGGATATGGCCATTCATTTTCGTGGGCAGGTAAAGGAACCCGATATGGTCGTTGTCCCGGAGCTCCTCCCCTGCCTCTACGATATGAGACGAGATGATAAACATGCTGTTCCGTCTGGAGACGAAACCCTTTACAACGGCTACGGTGGCTTCATGAGCGTCTTTTACGTTAGTGCCCCGGAAGAGCTCGTCAAAGAGGACAAAGAAGGACTTCCCCGTGCTCAATTCCGTGGCCATCTTTTTTACGCGGAGCACTTCGGCATAAAAATGGCTGGCGCCAATACCCAGGTTGTCGGGAAGGTTGATCGTCGTATAAAGACCATCCATGACGGAGAACGTCATCGATCTGGCCGCCACGGGAAATCCCATATGGGCGAGGTAGAGCGCCGTACTCAGGGCGCGTAGAAAGGTGGACTTGCCGGCCATATTGGCGCCCGTCAGAAAGATCACGTTTTGGGCGGTATCCATGACCATATCGTTGCCAACAGCCTCTTTCAGTGCCGGGTGATACACCCCTTCCAGCCGGAGTTCGCAAGACCCCTTGTCCAGTGCCTTGGGGAAAACGAACTTTCTTTCCAGGGCCGTTTGAGCCACCGACATATATACATCCAGCTGATAGATGTGCTCCATGAGGCTTTTGATCTTTCGTTCCGCGCTGATACGGAACAGCCCGTCGTAGGCAGTAATGGCGGCATAGGATAATTTGCCCCGGCTGGTTTCTTTGAGGGCCGGTGCCAGGGCGGGGTCGGTGAGCAGCCGGAGGATGGCTTCCCGTTCCGGGGCATAGGCTGAAATGTTTTTTACACTGTCCTGCTCCATAAAGGTCTTTGTCAGACGAATAATCTCCATCACCGCCTGGACCCCGTTTTGGATCTCCTTTTCGCCAAGAGCGACGAGCCCGGGTTTTCCTTTCTCGCTTTCTTCCGTGTGGAGCAGGTATTTTTCCGCCATGTCAAAAAGCGAGGCGGTGTAAGGAAAGGGCAGTTGCAGCGCGGCCAGACGCTCGATGATACTGCTCCTGCTGTTGATGGCTTCCTTGTCGGACAGGGGCTGACGGAACATGGCCTGAAGAAGCACCTCGCCCCCTCTCGTATGCAGCCGGTTGTAAATGTCGTATATCCCCGGACCTTTGTGCCTGCCAAAAATGCCAAGGTCTTCGATGGTTTGATCGTCTGTTCGCAAGATGGTCATTAGCGTTACTTTTTCTTTCTGCGAATGAGTAGTACGGTGCCCATCAGCAGGGTAAGTCCTGGTAGTATCCATATAGCCACTATTTTAAATGTGCTTGCCTGTTTTTCGGTGATGTTCAACAGGACATCTTTGGGTTCGATGCTAGGCATATACACCGGGAACCGGTTGTCGGTTAGCCAACTGTACATGGGGATGAGCACACCGTAGCTGGTGCCTAGCCGGAGGTTGCTGGCAAAATCTGCGTCCCCGCAAATGATGATGCGTTGTTCTCTGCCACGGACTTGCCTCGTAAGTTGTACGGCCGTCGTAAAGGAGGGTTCCTTTATATCCCCGGCCCTTACGTCAAAGGGAGGCAATGTAGAATCGATCACCAGGTCACGGGCCTTTAACCAGGTCCTGCCGGGAACGGTCATCAACAAGGGAGCCTTGTGAAACGCACTGTCCCGGGCACTAGTCAGCGCCGTTGCCCCCGGCATCAGCACTTTTGCCGTGTCACCCCTGGACAACCTCTCGGGGAGCGTGGAAAGACCTTCATACAGACTACCGCTGGCTGCCGTGGCATACGGTATTACCTTGTCGGGGGTTTCGTCATACGTCGGTTCGACCAACTGCCCGTTCATTAACCGTACGGCAAACTGCCGCAGGAAGGGATTGATGACATATTGCTTGCGGTTTTTTCCCAGGACAAGCATATTGCCGCCCCGGTCTACAAAGGCGTTGAGTCTTGCCTGGACTGTGGGGTCGAGCATCACTTTGGGGTCAGCCAGCACCAACGCGGCGGCATCCCCCGGCGCCTCCTGCCTGGTCAGGTTGACCGTATCGACGGTGAACCCGATATTGACCATCGAACCCCGGCTGCCTTTGTATGACGTGTGCCCCGAGTAATCCGGCTCCCCCGGTTTGTAGATGCTGCGCTCCAGCTCTCCGCTGACAAAATCGACCTTTGGTATTTTGTCGGGCTCCAGCAAACGTTTGAAAACAGCGCTTACGTTGGTCAGGTCCGGCCAGAAAATGGGATCGTCAAAGGTGCGAAGGAATTCTTTCCTTCCTTTGTATTCAACCTGCATGACCAGCCTGTACCCTTCGGGGCGCAGGTCGATGGTTTTGTGCATTTGCTCCGGGGTCTTGAAATCCGACAGGTCGGCGTCCATCGCGTCGGTCTGACTCGCAGCTATCTGCTGGAGGGTCTTGCCCGGGTACTGTTTGTACAGGGCGCTGTCGGTGCCCTGTGCGTCGGTGTCATAGTAGTACTCATATTTAAATACCATATCCGGCTTAAAACGTACATAAGGTTCCCACATGGCGGCCATATAGTCGATGTTGCGTGCTTCAGGGAGGCCGTGACCAAGCCCGTCACCCAGCAGATTGGTGTACAGAGTGACGGTGAAGGTGCTGTCCCCGGATGCTTTTATGATGTCCTGCATCCGTTGGGGGATGGTGTTGGACTGGGTAGCAGTGGTGTCCCAATAACCCGTTAGCCGGGGACGGGAGCTGATGTATCCGATCAGGAGGGTAACGGCGAGAACGCTCAGGTATCTTCCCGTTCGTATATACCAGGGCCTGGCCTCCCGTCCCGCTTGCAATTTTATAAGGGTAAAGCCGGTGAACATGGCCGTCACCACCAGGAAATACACGATGTCCTTGGTGGTGATAAGTCCAAAAAGCATTTTCTGGGTCCGGTTCTGCAGGGAAAGAAAATAGGTGAGATCCCGGACAAAATCATATCTCTGCCACAGGCCGCCGATGCGGCTCAAGGTGAAGATGATCACAAAAGTACTTAGCGCGGAGACGACGGGGTAAGTGCTAAGGCTGGACATAAACAGTCCTATGGACGAGTAAGCGCACACGATCAGGTAGAAACCCAGACAGGCGGAAAACAGCAGCCCATAGTCCGCGTGCCGGATAGTCACCAGACCGGTGAGCATAAAAATGCCCACAATGGCTATCAGCAGCAGGTTGTAACACATGATGCCCAGAAATTTTCCCAATACGACCTGCCGGATGGTGACGGGAGAAGAATACAGCAGCTTGAAAGACCCGGTATTGACCTCCCGGTTGATCAACCCCATCGTAAGCACGGGGATAAACAGGTATAAATTTCCGATGACATTCTCAAAAAGACCCTTTTTGATAAATATGCCAAAGGTCAGCGGGTTCTCAAACCCTTTGAACTGAGGGCTGTTTTTTATGAGGATGTCCTGCCAGTTCGCGGTATCGCAAAGGGGGGTGGAGAAGAAAACAGCGCATTCTACAAAGAAGACGATGAGGATGAACCAGGCTATCGGGGAATAGAAAAGATAGCGCAGCTCGTTTTTTGCTATGTTGACAATTGGCCGCATGACAAGGAGATGGTGGTTAGGATGATTGGGTTGACAGATGTTTGAAGACGTCGTCCAGGGCGCCTTTGTCCAGGTTTATTTCCTTGAGCCGCCAATTCCCGGTCACGGCGGCGGCGATCAACCTTTCGGTGATGTCCTGGTCACCCTCGAAATACACGCGCACCTGCTGGCTGGTCAAAAACTCCACCTGGGTCACCCCTTGCACTTTCAGCAGGTCTGCCTTCGCCGGCGGGTTTTCCATGCGCATCACAATGGCTTTGGCCTGGACATAGTTGTTGAACGCATCCATGCTGTCGGAGAACACGATCCGGCCGGCGTCTATCATGATGATCTCCCTGCAAAGGAGGTTGATCTCGGAAAGGATATGGGAAGACAACAGGACGGTATGCTCTTCGGCAATCTCCCGGATAAGTTTTCGGGCCTCGATCAATTGGTTTGGATCCAGTCCATTGGTGGGTTCGTCCATGACGACCAGGGCCGGCTTATGGATGATGGCTTGCGCGATACCCACCCGCTGGCGGTAGCCCCCCGAAAGGTTTTTGATCAGCCGGGAACTAAAATGAGCGATGCCACAGCGTTCCTTGGCCTCCTCCACCGCCTTTTTTATGCTGTTCTTCTCCATCAGGCGCAGCTCTGCCGCATAGGTCAGGTACTCGTCGATGGTCAGGTCGGTATACAGGGGTGGCGTCTGTGGTAAAAAACCGATCTTTTTCTTTGCCTCTTCGGGATGTTTTCTAAGGTCGATGCCATCAAGATAGACATTTCCCTCCGTCTGGTTCAGCACTCCGCAGATGATGTTCATGGTCGTGGATTTACCGGCCCCGTTGGAACCAAGGAGACCGATAATGCCCGCATGATCGATTTCCAGGTTGATGTCCCGGATGGCCCAGGTGCTGCTGTATTTGTGCGAAAGGTTCACTGTTTGTAAGATCATACGGAATCAGTATAAATGAATAATGTCGGTAGTAAACGTACACAAGGTTTTAATGGAAACTAAAAAAGGATCACATCCGCTTTCTTCGGGTCAGATATACCGTCCCCAATACCAGCAGTATGCCTGGCGCCACCCATACATAAATTATTTTTTCCATAGACGCCCATCGGGGCCCAATGCTGACGTCAATGTTGTCCACATGAGGAATATGTGGATATACGGGGAACCGTCCGCCGTTTAACCAACTGTACAACGGGGTACTGTTCACCGCGCCTTGTATATTGCTTACAAAATCGGCGTCTCCGCAAACGATGATGCGCTGTTCCTTTCCTTTTATTTGCCTCGTTAGTTGAAAGGCGGTGGCAAAAGAGGTTTGCAGGATATCCCCATCCTGTGGACTAAAGACGGGGGCTGTGGAATCGACGACCACATTACCCGCCTTCAACCACACCATTTGAGGGGGCACGACCTTCGTCCATGGCCTCGTAAGAAACAAGGGACTTACGGTAAAACCGCTGTCACCCGTGACGGCGATGGGAGTGACGCCGTGCAGTGCAGTTTCTGCGGTCCGGGCATGGTCATACACCTTTTCATTTGTCCAGGCATTCTTTACATACCGGAACCAGGAATCGTCCTGCAGATCAAAATAAACGGGGGTTTGATAGGTATTGACTATGTCGGGTGCGGCATTTTCGGAGGGCTGTACCAATTGTCCCGGCATCAATTGTACACCCAGTTGCTGCAGCACGGGGTTTAGGACATATTGCTTCCTGGGCTCCCCGAATATCAGCATGTTGCCGCCGCTCTCCAGATAATTTTTTAGCTTGGTACGCACCCCGGAGCTTATGTCCATCTTGGGGTCTGCCAGGACCACGGCGGTTACGTCCGGCGCTATGTTTTCCGTGGTCAGGTTTACGGTGTCGAAATCAATTCCAAAATCGACCATTTGGGTTTGGCGGGAGTATTCTCTCTCCCCCTTTTTATCAATGCTTCGTTCCAACTCACCGCTGACAAAGGCCAGCTTTGGTATTGGGTCTCCCAACACACGGCTAAAGGCCGCGGCAAACTGGGGCTCCGAGGAACCTTGTGGAATATCCACACCGACGCGGGGTATAACCCTTAAGAATGCCGTGCGTCCATGGTAACGCAGTTGCATAACCGATCTATATCCTTCAGGTTTCAGATCCGTTTTTTTTGCCATTTCCTCCGGCGACTGGAACAGGGCTGAATCCTGCCGTAGACCCCTGGACATTAACCCCGCGATCTGCGCCAGGTTTTTCCCGGGAAATTGTTTATATAACCCGCTGTCGCCGGTCGGTACGTTGTAGTAGTATTCGTACCGGAAGCGGATGCCCGGGTTGAAACGTACATACGGTTCCCAGGCGGCTAAAAAGGCGTTGCGACCCGCCGGGAACAGTCGCAGCGGGTTTTGAGGGTCATCAAAAAGATTGACAAAGAGCGTTACTTCCAGCGAATGGTCCAGTCTGCGAAAGATACGCTGCGTTTCAGGGCGGATCGTATAACTTTTTCGGACCGTCGTATCCAGATAGGCCGTGAGGTACGGGCTATTACTGACATATCCTATAGCTACTCCGGACACAATGATCCCCAAATACCGGGCGGTCTTCACATACCAGGGTTTGATTTCCCGTCCTGCCCTTAGCTTTAACAGGGTAAAGCCGACAAACATGTAGATGATGATGCCGTAGTAGACAACGTCTTTACTCCTGATGAGTCCTTTTAGCATCCATTCAGTACGATGGCTGATGGAAAGAAAATACGTGATGTCCCGTACAAAATCGTGCTGCTGCCATAGACCACCCACTGCCTTTAGTATGAACAGTGCCGTAAAACTGGCAATGGCGGCAACTACCGGGTATACCGTCAGACTGGACATAAAAAACCCGATGGCCGTGAGGGCGCACAGCAACAGATAGACACCCAATATGCCGGACAGCAATTGCCGGTACTCCAGCGCCTTGAGGTCGATGGCCGCCTGGATGACAAATATCCCTATGATGACGGTAAAGAATAGATTAAAGACCATGATGGCGAGGTATTTTCCCCATACGATCTGGCGTAGCCGTATGGGTGAGGAATAAAGCAGCTTTACCGTGCCGCCGGAGAATTCCCTGTTGATAATGCTCATGGTCAACAAAGGGACATACAGATAGAGATACTGTAGTATCATGCCAAAAACCCCCGAGATATTACCGAAACCACCTAAAAACACCCTGTCGGTAAAGGTTGCCTGCCAGGGCCAGTACTTCCTAAGGGCAGCCTGGGCTGTCGGATCGGACAGTCGTATCAGACCCATTGTTTTGACTAAGGGATATACGGAGGCCGTGTAGATATAGGCTGTCATTACCAGGAATATGATGAGGGTAAACCAGGCTACGGGGGAGTAGAACAGATTCCTCAATTCATTTTTGGCAATTTTGAATACTGGCTTCATCATACTGACTGTAATAATTTATGCTGGATGGATACCTTTCTTTTGATAAATCCTTGGGAGCAGGATTTGTATTACCGTCGGGGAAGAAAAATGTATGGATAAAAAAGAAAAAAAGGGATAGACATACATGAGCTATGTATTCCCGGATGAATTGCACCGCCCGTTGCAGGTGTACCTTGACGGTATTGGGGGAAATGCGGAGATAGGCGGCGATTTGATACCGGTTCATGCCGTGGAGTCGATTCAACTCGTAGACCAGGCGCTGTCTTTCGGGGAGGTCGCGAAGGGCCTTGTGCAAAAGGCGTGCGTTTTCCTTGTGGGAGAGGCGATCTTCTATATTCGTCCCGGGGGGCAGGGTGGCCTGGAAATGATGTACGACGGCGGCTCTCTTCGATTCCCTTTTGACGTGTTTGTAGGCGGCGTTGGATACTACCCGGTGGAGCCACCCCCCCAGATTGTCCGGGACGACGATATCCCTTTTTTGCCAGAGTTGCAAAAACGCTTCCTGTACGATATCCTCAGCCACGGGCTTGTCCCGGGTGATGTTAAATGCAGTGGAAAGGAGCCGGAGCGAATGGGTATGTACGATTTCACAGATCTTATCTTCCATTCTGCACGATGTTTGGATTATTCGCAATGATGAGGGGTGAGAAGGACATTACGTAACGTGGATCATTAGGTGCCAGGGTGGCCAGCACCGTACCCGTCGTAGTGGATAAGCGCTGCAAGGTTTGGCTAAACCGGCTGTCACGGTTTAGTCTTTTCAAGTCGAAAAGACGGAGCCCTCCGTGATAAAAAAGCTCTCTCCTGCGCTCCTGCAACACCGTCATCAGGGCATTGGTCGTATCGGTTAGGGGTTGATAGTTGACCAGACGGTTCTGCCTCAGTTGGTTGACGAGGGCCATCGCTGCCGTGCCATTGCCCAGCCGGGCCAGACACTCAGCCTTTGTCAACAGTACTTCGGGAACCCCGACACTGTAATTGAAAACCTGGGTGATGATATTAGCGCCGGCATTGTAACTGTTGCCGTTATTGAAATTTTTCAACAGCCGCAGGTCATTGCTGTCCAACAACGCCCCCAGCCCGGGAGCCATAAAAAAAGTGCCCGAGCCGTATTTTATAGCAAACCTCATGTCGATGGCGAGCCGGCCAAGTAACGTTTCCGGATTCTTTTGCAAATCGATCAGGCTGCCGGCCATGGTGTAGCCTGTGTTGTAGTTCACAAGGCTATTGTTGAGCGCCAGCGAGGCATTGGCGTCGTCCAGGGCCTGCGTGTAATTGCCCATATAGAGGTACGTCCTGGCCAGCAATGCGTAACCGGCCGCTTTGCCCGGATGTACGATATTCGCCCCCATCGGCGGCAGGTTGGGGCTGGCTACCGCGTCCGTCAAATCCTGCAGAACCTGGTTGTACACCTGTTGTACGGTATTCCTGGAAGGCAGCCGGTTGGCGTCAGGCTGCAACGCCAAAGGAACTGCCAGGTCCGTGCCCGCCGTAGCCGGCGAGTAATCCTGGCCATAGAGATTGGCCAATGTAAGATAATACCAGGCCCGGTTGATCAACGCCTGTGCCCGGACGTTGTCCTTTTGCGCGGCAGAAGCCTCAATTCCATCTATCCGGGTCAGGACGATGTTCATCTGGAGGATGCGGGTGTAGGCGGCATTGTACATAAAATCTGCGTCGCCGGGGTTCCAGATATTCGGTCCCCAACGGTAGGTATGGGCGTAGTAAGAGGCGGTGTCCGCGGCCAGCATGGCATCGGTCATACTTACATCGTCGCTGGAGAGGTCGGCGAGGATAAAGTTGCACAGGGACAAAGAGTCGTTATTAAGTATCTCCTGAAAGTCGGTGATGGTGGCAGGACTGATGTTGTTGGTGTCCGGTCGCACGTTCAGGAACTTCTTACAAGAGCTGGCGATGAGCAGCGCGAGAACACAGGACATCCACTGACTATGACTTTTCATGTTAAAAGTTTGCATTGATGGTAAACGAATACTGTCTGGGTATGGGGGAGCCGATATGGCCGTCGCTGGACACGATACCCGGGTCCACGTGCAGCTTGTTGCGCGTCCAAACCGCCAGGTTTACTCCTTGCAGAGAGAGGGTCAGGTCCTTGATAAAGGACGATTTTGGAAACATGTCCTGGGGGGATTTCCAGCCGATCTGTACATCCTGAAGACGAATATTGTCGGCGGGCATAATACTGTTGGTGGCATTCTGGATGATAAAAGTCCGGGTGGAGCCGCTTCCCCTCGCACTGGACATAGCGGCAATGTCGGTATGCGTCTCATCTCCGGGGCTCCGCCAGCGATAGCGGATCAACTGGCTGTTGTCCAGAGAGCCGGAGGAAGACGGAATGTATTCCCGCATCACATGACCCAGACTAAAGACGATGGTCGCGTGGGCGAAGAAATTTCCCAGGGTCCAGTCCTGTATTAACCCTCCGGTGTAAGGCGCGCGGGTGACTCCGCTATAAACAGGGGTAGTCGCCAGGGTAAGGCTGTCGGGTCTGGCGGTTTTCTGCCCCTTGGTGTCATAGATCTGGGGGTTACCATGCGTATCGAGTCCGGCCCAGCGATAGCTCCAGATATTCGCGGTACTGTAGCCATTCCGGAGGGCGGTCATATACGTAGAGGTTTGGGAAAAATAAGTGGTCGGTACCAGTTGGGCTATGTTTTCGTTATAAGCTCCGTTGAGGGTGACGGTATAGGAAAATTGCCTCCCCTGCACGGCTTTTATGGTCAGAAACAGTTCGATCCCCCTGTTTATGATCGAGCTGTAGGTGACCTGCGTCCCGAGCCCCGTAGAAGGGTCGGTGGGTAAGGGAATCGAGTTGTTGAGGCCGCTGCTGACTTTCCGGTAGTAACGGACATCCACGAGATAACGATCTTTGAGGAACCCGATAACCGCGTGCGCTTCCGTATTTTTGACCCCGGGTGGCAGGAGGCCAAAATTATTGTTGACGGCCATGCTAAAACCCCCGCCTGCCAGCGGAACATTGGTCCCCGTCATTAACTCCATACCCTGAAGGGGACTGATCTCCTGGATGGTAAAGTCTGTAGTCAGCCTGCTGATGGCGGTCGAATGGAAATACGTCTCTCTGGAGATGTCATAGATCGCCCTTATATTGGATTGTACCTGTCCGTCGAGGGATCTGCCAAAGTCGGCATTGGCTATAAAGGCGCCCTTCCGGAGCCGGAGCCGCGACCCTATCCCCACATAATGGATGGGTGCGTGGTTACCCCCGGTCTTGGTTACCGTACTGTCACTGTGCAGCGTATTATAGCTGACGCCAATAGTATAGCGATTGTCAAAAAGGCCTATCGAGAGCTTTTGATACACATTGTAAGCCCGTTGTCCCGATTGTTGGGCAGTATTGTAGCTGTCTACCCAAACGCCATAGTTGTTCCATTCCGATTGCAACATCCGGTTGCTGGTGATCTGTGCCGGCAGATGAGGGATGTCGATACCATCGACCCCCGCCGACGCACTGATGTCGCTGATCCAGGCAGGCACGTTCAGGAAAGCATACTTGCTCAGACGCCACAACAGGTCGGCGGAGTAACCGGACAGGGTGGTATACGGTGGCGTATATCCGAAATTGGGGCTCAGGACAGTGTTGTACCGGGCGTTGAGCACAACCGTGTTGTCAAAGGCATATTTTATACCGCCGTTCCAGTTGAAGCCCCGCTGTATCGTGGTGTCTCCTTTTTTTGGCGCGAGCAGGGTATAGGGGTAGCTCCTTTGTGAGCGGGCGCTTCTCGAAAAAACGCTGGAAGGGAGGCTATAGTAGATGGGAATGCCGGCCGTATTGTCCGGCGAAGGGAGCCGGACAGGCTGTCCCGCCCCGGTCTGGGGGTCATATCCATAGATAGTGGCATAAGCGGACTGCCAGACAGTATTGCTGAAACCGCCCCCGCCGAGTTCGACGGATAGCGCATGCTTTCCAAAGCTTTTTTTGTACAGGAGCGCAGAGCGAAGGTTCCATCCCGGACTCCTGTAAGGCGACACTTGCAGCGTCCCTCCCAAGGGTACGTAAAAATCAATCCCTGTCACCTTACCTGTGCCATCGAACACCGGACTGCCATAGTTGTCCATTAGTTGACGGGCCTGGCTGCTCGAGGCCCCTTGTATAGTCCTGATGTTTTTGTTCAGCTGCTGATATTGCAGGGAGCTGGTCCATTTGAGCCCGGGAAAAAGGTCCCAGTCCATGTTCAGCCTGGAATTGACGGTGAGCGACTTGGTGACAATGCTGTTTACCCGTGCGTCCTCCAACAGGCTTACTCCATAGTTGTAATACCCATACCCTTGTATAACAGCGTTGGCGTGAGGATCAAGATTTGGATAATCATAAATATAATTCCCCCGGGCGTCCAATAACATTTGATACGGTTGCAGGGTATAGGGGTCGAAAGTATAGCCCGTATTTCCCTGGGTGCCGGATATATTGACGTACAGGTTGGCCCTCAGCTTGTTTCTCAGGAGAAGGAAGTCGTTATTGGCGACAAGCCCTTCCGTATGGTTATAACTGCGGAGCGCCGTCGTGCGATTGGTTGTGTAGGCGCCGGAAACCAGAAACCGCCATACCTTGCTGCCGCCGGACAGGGAAAGCAGATGATTTTGATTAAAGACGTTTTGCTGCAGCAATCCTATCTGGTCTTCATTGGATAGCCGTTTTAAAGAATCCCATTGGGTGGTAAAATTATCCTTGGACAGTACGCCCGTCTTGTAGCTTTGCAACAGACGTTCTGCAGGTGTTAAATTAAAGGGAGTTTGTATGGCGGAGTAACTCAAAAAACCCGAGTCGGTCGCGTCTGCCAGATAGGACAACACATCTGCGGAGGAGGCCAGCTGTCGTTGGTCCCGGTTGAACCGCGGCGCCCGCGAATAATAGTAACTGGCGCCATAAGTGAGCCGCAGCTTGCCCTGGGTGCCCCGTTTGCTGGCGATCAGGATAACCCCGCCCGCCGCACTGGGTCCCCATTTGGTCAGTTCCTCCGGGTCTTTGATGACTCTTACCGATTCGATATTGGACATGGGGTAGTCGGCCGGGAAGCCATCCTGTGGAAATCCGTCTATAACGATCAACATCGCAGAGGTATTCCCATTAAAGCCGCTGGCGCCGCGCAATTGGGGTACCAATCCGATGTTGGTTACAACAGTATTATAGTTAGCCCGGGCGGGACCCTGACTTAGACGAAAATTCAAATAGTCATTGAACGTGGGGTACTGAGCGCGGGACTGCTGGTTGTAGTTGGCTTGTAATTGAGCGAGGGTTACCGTTGACATTCCACCTAGAAGTCCATCTCCTAAAAAGAGGGACGACAGCACCTGCTGGCTTAGAGAGGAATTCTGAAGTGTCAGACCAGGTACAGTGCCTTGCAGCAATTGTCCCAGGTTAAGGTGGCCTTTGTGCGTCATATCGATGGTGTCCGTAAACGGGATTTTTTTCCGGGTATAATCCATGTTGCTTACTTCTACGTTGCCCATGACGACGGCCTCTTCCTCCATGGTGACACGGAGCAGGTGTTCCCCGTTGTACCGTGCTTCACACTTTTTATGTCCCACCGCGGTGCATACCAGTCTGTCCCCTTTCTGCCCCAGGATCTCGAAAGCCCCGTTGCTTTGCGACACCGCCCAAATCCTTCTGCGGGGGAGTTTGGGGGTAACGGTGATCGTGACACCTGCCAGCGGAGCCCCGTTGATGTCTTCCACCCGGCCTTGTATAAGGATATCTTCCGGTTCGGTGACCGTGATCTGGAGGGCAACCGAATGTTGGCTTTCTGTCTTTTGGGCGATGATGACCGTCGTGTTCACCATGGAAAATGTCAGGGGTTGCCCGGCCAGTATGGTTTGCAAAAAGGTTCTCAGAGACATGTCTTTTGCATCGATGGTTACGGGCGGCGTCTTTTCAATAAGGGCCTCTTCATAAAAAAAGGTGTACCCTGTTTTCTTCTTGGCCTCAGTGAATACTTTTCCAAGGGGCATGTTTTTTACAGTAATCGTTATGGTGGGGTCTTGCTGCGCATGCAGCGCTACGCTTGCCATCAGGCAATAAACCCAAAGTAGGGGAATCAATGCTTTCATAAAACTTTGTTAGTGTTGGTTGGTGTCTGGCGGCTTTCAAGCCGGGGTGTATTTTAGGGCGTCACGATGATTTTGTTGCCGTCGATGGTAAAGTGGACATTTGCTTTTTCCAATATTTTCAATACCTGTGAGGCATTCAGGTTGCGGGGTATATCACCGGCGAATCTTATATCAGGTATGCTCCCTTTGTATTCTATCGTCACATCGTACCATCGCTGCAGTTGGTGCATAACGGTAGGGACATCCGCATGACGGAACGAGAAGTATCCGTTCTTCCAGGCCATGACCTCCTCCATGTCAATATCGGAAACCACTGTGAGGGCGTTATTTTTATCCAGCCGGGCTTGCTGACCCGGGTCAAGCAATTGCTGCTGCCCTCCCCTGCTGACCTTTACGCGCCCTTCCAGCAACGTCGTTTTTATAGACGGCTCGTTGCTATAGGCGTTGATATTGAAGTGCGTACCCAGTACCGCGACCTGCATGTCCCCCACGCCGACGTGGAAGGTTTGAGCGGCGTGCGGCGCTACTTCCATGTACACTTCACCCGTGATCCAGACCAGCCGGTCACCGCCTGTAAACGTCGTAGGATAAGTAATAGAAGATTCGGCATTGAGCCATACGCGGGTGCCATCCGCAAGGGTCAGCTGATACTGACCGCTGCGAGGTGTGGTAAGGGTATTATAAACGATTTTTTCATGCGCCGCACGATCGTTTTGATAGGCCAGTTTTCCATTAGTGGTTTTTACTACCCGGGTTCCTCCCTGTTGCGCCAGGGTTCCATTGGAGACGCTGTCCAGGGTGATCTGCGCGCCGTTACCCAGGGTCAGCACGGCCTTGTTGCCACCCGGTGCAATGTCTTGCTGGACGTGCGCCTGTGCGGGTACACCCGGCTTCTCCGGACGGGTGAGCGTATAATATACCCAGGCACTCGCAAGGGCAAGCAGGAGAACAGCCGCCGCCCATCGGACACGCGGAAGGAACAGACGGCGTACCGGCGCTTCCTGTGCACGACATTTTTCGGTAATGGCCTTGAACAGCCGTTCTTTTTGTTCGGCATTTCCCAGACCGGTGAGCGCCGCATCCTGTAGCCACGCATCGATCTGGGCAGGCCAGGGGTCTTCCTTTTGACCCAACAGATCGATGAGCCTGATAACCTCGTCCTCCGCCAGCGTTCCGTCGAGCCAGCCATCAAATAGGGATTGTACATCTTTTTCCATTGACATTCAATTTATCATATATCAGTAGGAAAGGCCATCAAGCGTTGATGTATGGTAAAGACTTGTTTGCGGGACAAGGGAACTATACGTTTTGCAGTTTTTTTTTAGAAAGCGCGGAGCCGTTACTCCAAAGTTTTAAGCAAGGCAATGAGGAGCGCCAGAGGTGAGGCATGGTGGCTAAGGTAGTCCCGTATGATCTTAAGCGAGGCGACGATATGATTACGGACGGTGTTGGGAGAAATATGCAGTTGCTCGGCCACCTGCTCATGGGTCAGCCCCTCTTCCCGGGTCATTTTATAGATGGCCTGCTGCTGGGGGGTAAGCCGGGATATAGCCTCTGCCAGCAATTGCGTCGATTCTTTGAACAACAACTGTTGCTCCGGGGTGGCGTCGTTGCCCGAGAACCATTCCAGCAAATCTTTTCTAAACGCCTGCTCCTTCCGTTGTTTTTGCAGACAGGTATAGATATGGTTGCGGGCCACGATAAAAAAATAACTTTCCAGCTTTTCCACCGTTGCCAGTTTCTGGCGCTGCTGCCATATTTTCAGGAAGATATCCTGCACCATATCCTCCGCCATATTTGCCGATTTGGTCAATACAAACGCCACCGTGTAGATGTGATCCCAGTACATGTCAAATAATGTCTTGAACGCTTCCTGGTTTCCTTCAGCTATTTGCTGAAGCCACTGTTTGCTGGTATGGGATTGGTTGGTCGACATCAAAAGAAACAACAACCAATGAGGTTGAGTATCTACCCTGTTAGTTATTGGTTAATGTTAAAGGTAAGTGTTTTTCTTTATTCATTAAGCCCGTTTAGAATTAAGTCGGTCATTTCAAAGCGAGGGAAATCGCCGGTATTGTTTAATAATATAATAAAAATATCCTTATCCGGTTGCCTCACCAGCATGGCGTATAAGCCCAATTCGGTGCCAGGGTGATATTGGACCGTGTGCTTTTGGGAGATCTTAAATAAAAACCGGTCAATCATCCAGCCATATCCATAATAGGCTTCCCATTCGTTCCATTCCACCCTCGGTCTGAACAACTCGGCGGTCTTATCTTTTGGCAGCAGGGCGCCCGCAGACAAAGCTTTGTCCCACAACAACAGATCCTCAACGGTTGAGGTAATCGCCCCGGCCCCGGCTACATTCTCCAGCGGGTACATGTGTTCCTGAATATCATTTACATAACCAAGAGCAATACCGGCAGTATGTGGCACGGTCCCAAAAAAACTATGCTTCATGCCTGCCGGTGAGAATATCCGTTCGGCCAATACTTCTCCAAATGGCTTACCTGTGATCTTTTCTATTATATCGGCCAGGATAACAAACCCTGAATTGGAATAACTAAACGCCGTGCCGGGTTCGAATTCCAGCGAATCACTGCAAAACCGGCTTATCAGCTCATCCAGCGTATACTTTTGCAAAATCACTTTTGCCAGGTAGGCCCGGTTCTCCGTATAATTGGGTATGCCTGATCGGTGTGTTAATAATTGTTGAATGGTCACTTCGCCGTGCACATAACCGGGTAGGAATTTACCAATAGAATCGGTTACGTTGAGCTTGTTTTCATTCACCAGCTGCATAATAAGCATAGCGGTAAACTGCTTGGTAGCGGACCCGATCCTGAATTGGGTGGCAACGGTGTTGGGAATATTATTTGCCCGGTCGGCCATGCCAAACGCTTTTTCATAAATGACGGAGCCCTGGTATTTTACCAGCGCCGTTCCGTTAAACAGGTCTTTTTGGTGATAAAAAGACAGGATCGAATCGATCATAGCCGTTTTGTCTTTTTTGTATTCAGACAATTTCCCTTCCAGTTGCGTTTTGTAATCAAGGCTTGCATTATTGCGGCGGATAACCCGGGTAACGGAATCTACGTTAAAATCTGCTTCGATCAGGTTATAGTTCTCCCAGAAATTATCCTTTCGATAGGAATTATCCGCAATCATAGATTCAATAAGCCGGGTGGTTTTCATTTTTTCTCCCTCCTGGAGCGATTTGGCGTTAGCGGTATCGATCCTTGTAATAAGGAGGTTTGTTTTTAACACTAACGGATTGCAATCAAAAGGTTTTTTGCCCAGGAAGTAAAAATGGTTGTGGGTGGTAGTATACACATGGTTCAGGTAATATTTGTTCCCGTATTTCCGGTATTTGATGATAACCGTATTGCTGAGCAGGTTGCTAAAAAAAGCGCTCTGCTTGTCGGCTTTTTTTGCTGCTTCGGCTTCTTTCATTTCCCGGTATTTCAACCCTCTCGGACTTAACCCATAATTAAAGCCCAGGAAGGCCAGGCTTTTGGTATCTATAAAGATACTACCCTTGTAAAGTGATTGCTCTACGCCCACTTTCTGGTCGAATCCTATTTCGTAAGCTTCGGCGCCTTCATAATCGATCATGCCATTATAGGTGAATTCGTGGTTGTTCAATCCCTGCTCACCCAATATCTGTGTTTCTTTGATCCGGCTCACCATATCAAAATCCAGTAACCGTTCAGGCTTTCTGCCAATGGGCACCTCATTACCGTTGAAAGCTACCATGTCTATATCCCCTCTCGCCTTGATCAGTCTGAATTGTTTGTTTTTTCGCTCGTTGTCCGGGCAGTAAATATCGAACACCGCTTCTGACAGGTCAACGATCTTCTTTTCCTTAAAGCCCGTCATACGGTAAAACCCATTCAGCAGGTATGGACGGGAAGGATAATTATCGGGCATTCGGGCAAATGCTTTCCGGATCAAATCGAGCGGGTCCAGATGCCGCACGACTACCTCTGATAATTGAACGACCTTTTCCTGTAGTTGTATAATCCGGATCGTCGTGTCCAGTGCCTTAATGGGCAGGGCCAGCGTCATATACCCAATGTGCGATATATATATGCTATCGCTTTTGCCATCGGTCGGTATTTTAAAAATAAAATCCCCTTCCTCGTTGCTCATGGTATTGATCCCGTCGACAGGATTGCTGATCGTGGCATAAGCAACGGGCTCATGGGACCGTGCATCCACGATTTTCCCGTTTAGTAAAAGAAAGGAGGTGTTTTGACCAAAACACAAGGAAAAAGAAGACAAAACGATTGTCCCCCAGACGGTTATTATTTTATACATGATAAAAAGGTGTTGAACAGGTGATGACGCAGTACATGCCCATAAATGCCGTTTTTGGACAAAGGGTTGCCCGTTAGTCTTAATAGTTAGTCAACTGCCTGACAGTTTGTCCGGGGCATAGTCCCTGGCCCAATTTTTACAGCAAACCGGAAAGCCAAAACTATGCTCCCTTTTTTAAAAAAGCTAATTGCCTGTTTACTCGCAGGACTTGTAATTGGCGCCGCGATACTTCGCTTTTGTGTTACGTATTTGAGAGCCTGGGTGCCTATAGGGTATGCTGCCGTTATCCCTTTTCTTACAACCGTCGCTGCCGCTGTTTACGCCGTGATCTGGCAGGTCAGAAAAACAAACAATTCCGCAACTCTCGCTTTTTGGCAGGGGCTAATTCGTTATGGCGTGGCATTTGACCTCGCTGGGTTTGGTTGGGAAAAAATTTGTCATTTACAACTGGTAGTGCCCGCAAGTAAGCTCGATCTCCCATACCGCAGCTTTTCATCATCCGAACTTTTCTGGTATTTTTTCAGCCACTCTTATCTGTTTGGGTGTATCATTGCCGGTCTTCAGATAGCTGGGGCCATGCTGTTGCTCTTTCGCAGGACCAGGCTCGTAGGGGTATTTATACTGCTGCCCGTGCTCGCCAATATTTTATTGATGGACATTTTTTATGAGATCGGAAGTAGTGTTGTCGTTCATGCCACCATCATGCTATCCGGGACCCTTTATTTCCTTTTCATCGATTTCAATCGACTAAAGAAATTTTTCTTTGGCACAAATGATCGATTGCCGGCTTTGAATCTTTCTAAATATGCCAAACTGGCGATCCAGCTTTCCATCATCTATATCCCGCTGCTGTCTATCGCTATGCACGGCAAGGTAGATACGTTTCCGCAGCTCACCGGCAAATATGAAGTCAAACAGCTTAATATCAATCAGCAGCAAATTCACCCCAGCAGCTGCGCTGACAGTATACTGACCGTAGTCTATTTTGATGTAAAGAACGGTTGTGTATTTGAATTTAACTCGCCGCAAAAAAGATGGAATGGTACATTCTCGATAGAAAAAAATGACCTGCAGATAAGGTGGCGCTCACCCGCAGATCGCCCGGGTTTCAAAGGGGTTATGTCCCCATCAGGGGGCTCCGGGGAATTAACGCTAAGAGGAACACTTGGGAATGACACTATGGATATAATAATGCAAAAAGTAAGTAATTGAGACTTCCCCTAAGAAGGAGAGCAGCTAAGACTCAATTCATTTTTTCCCAAATTTGGGTCCTTCCTATTAAAGAAAACCCGATATAGCCTCTTACATTAAGTTTGTTACCTTCTCTCGTAATCGTGCATTTATAAACCTTCCCTGTTTTGGGATCCGTAATGGTTCCTCCTGTAAATTCATCGCCATCCTTTTTTAATCCCCGTATAACTTCCATACCTAAAATGGGTTTCCCTTTTCTGTCATCTTTGCATTTGGAGCAATTAGGGTCTTCCGGTGTTATAAGCAGCTGAGAAACTTTCCCATAATACTTACCATCTGACTTTTTGCTGATCTCCACAATAGATCTCGGTTGTTTGGTTTCATCATCTATGGTTTTCCATTCACCTTCTATTTGCGCAAAAGACATTATACCAACTGATAAAAAGGCAAATACACTTACTAATTTTTTCATACTTCTATGCATACAAGTTTGTCAATCAATTTCATTCTATAAATATAAAGCAGTATCTTATTCAAAAAAATACCATGTTGAGAAAAACGTTCGTCTCCAGTCTTTTGGCCTTTGCTGCCGCAGGTAAGGGGTCGGCACATCCCCGGTCCGGTAAGTTAAAGATCTTTATGAAAAGTGCCTGGGGTTCCGACGATCCCACCAAAGCGGCCTTTCCATTTTTGCACGGAACCGCGCTTGCGGAGGCTGGGCATGAAGTACAGATATTCCTTCTCGGAGAAGCGGTTAACCTCATGCGGGATTCGGTGATCAATGCCGTAACGCCCGTAGGCTGGCCTTCGTTAAAGGAGATCATGCCCAAGGTGCTTGCCAATAATATCCAAATATATGCCTGCGGCGCCTGTTGTCGGGCCCGGTCAGTCACAGAAGCAGACCTTCAGTCAAAAAAAGCGAAATTCGGCAACCCGCAAATATTTGTGCAATTGACGGAATGGGCGGATAGGATCATTACAGAATAAGTACCTGTTTGCGCTGATATTGGCATGTTCGGTCGTTTAAACTTACGACGGGTTTGATCTCAATAAAGAAGGCGCCAGGCCGTATTTCTTTTTAAATGCAAAAGAGAAATGTGAGAGGTCTTCAAATCCAACTTCAAGATATACATCCGAAGGGGATTTGTCTTTATCACGAATTAAATAATAAGCTTCTTCCAACCGTTTTTGCACCAGCCAGCGGCTGGGTGTGGCATGGAAGATCTTTTCAAAATCCCGTTTGAAAGTACTCAGACTTCTTCCCGTCAAATAAGCAAAACGTTCCAGGTCCACATTGAAGTGATAATTTTTTAGCATAAAACCTTCCAGGTCTACTTTTACAGGCTCACTGAAATCAAAGAGCAGGTCTTTTACCTCAGGATTCACCTTGATCAATAACAATACGGCTTCCTTTACTTTCAGATCCATGAGCTTTGCCTGTTCTTCAACAGGAAGTTGTAAATACACGAGCAGCGAATCCATAAAACTTTTATACAGAGGGTCACCAGCCAGATATAAAACAGCATCCTCCCTGGGAAAGTGTTTGGCAGCATGTAGATTAAATTCCCTGCCCATGTCCATAAGTATTTGCCGGTCCAGGTAAATCGACAATGTTTTAAACTCCCCGTTCTCAGGAGGTTGTTTTATAAACTTTGCCAGTCTGTTTTTTCTGCTAAAGCGAAAATCTCCTTCTTTACTGATAAATGTTTTGCTACCGTCAAATACCGTCAATGTCCCGGCTATCTGGTAACTGAATACATGCTCAGGGATAAACTGCTCGCCCTCCCGGCTGCGTGTAAAATAACAACTGTATAATATTTTTGATTCAGACATGGGGATTAACAAGTTAATAAATTCTCAGCTAAACCAAAATCGCTTTCGGCTCCAGGTACGCTTCCAGTCCGTATTCACCGTATTCACGACCGATGCCGGATTGTTTAAAGCCGCCAAAGGGCGCCATGGGATCATGTTTAAACCCGTTGATCGCTACACGGCCTGCTTCAAGGCGGGCAGCAATCCGGCGTGTTTTTTCAGCATCCTCTCCCTGGATATAGGCAGTCAAGCCGTAAGTAGTATCGTTGGCAATATCAATAGCTTCTTCTTCGGTCTTATAAGTAAGCACCGATAACACCGGGCCAAAGATCTCTTCACGGGCTATGCGCATGTCATTCTTTACATTCACAAAAATAGTAGGTTTTACGAAATTGCCCGATTCCAGCCCTTCGGGATGGCCTGGTCCTCCCACAAGCAATTCAGCGCCTTCCTCTATGCCTGCTTTAATGTAACCCTGAACCCGTTCGTATTGTTTTTTACTTACCATAGGACCGATGTCGGTGCCCGGATCAGCCGGATAGCCCACTTTAATATCAGCTACCGCCTTTTTTAACCGGGTTTTTACTTCTTCCAACTGGTATTCAGGAACCAGCAGTCTGGAGCCTGCAATGCAGGCTTGCCCGCTGTTCATAAAGGCTGCCGCCACGGAAATTGGAATGGCTTTCGATAGGTCTGCATCGTTGAGAATAATATTCGGTGATTTGCCGCCCAGTTCCAGCGTAACTCTTTTCATGGTTTCGGCGCCGTCGCGGGCAATACTTTTTCCTACTGCTGTTGAGCCGGTGAAAGATATTTTGGCTATACCGGGATTACGGGTAAGTTCTGCACCCACTTCGGGTCCCAGTCCGGTCACAATATTAAATACACCTCTGGGTAATCCGGCTTCATGCAGACATTCAGTAAGTGCCTGTGTTTGCAAGGCGCTCATTTCACTGGGTTTAATTACGGCCGTACAACCTGCCGCAAGGGCAGTAGACAGCTTAGTGCAAATAAAACCATTGCTTGCGTTCCAAGGTGTAATGATGCCTACAACACCTACAGGGTCAAGTTGCACGATGGTGTTGCCCGCTTTCTTTTCGAAATCAAATTGTTTCAGCAGGGCTATGTTGGAGGTAATGGAATCCAGTGCAAACTGCATGCTGACACTTGAGAATGAGAGTGGTCCGCCATATTCTTTAACCATTACGTCAATCAGGTGCTGCTTTCTTTTCAAAATAGCGGCATACATTTTTTCCAGGTATTGTATACGCTCCTCTTTGGTCGTTTGTGACCAGCTTTTAAAAGCTTCCCTGGCGGCGGCAATGGCCGATTGCGTGTCTGTAGCATCGGCTAAAGTCAGTTTTCCGAGTAATTCCTGATTTACCGGACTGATCAAATCAAAGGTGGCCGTACCATGGGGTCTTACAAAAACCCCGTCGATATATACTTTGTCTACTACTTGCATAACTGCATTTTTATGTGATCAATTTATTTGACAACACAAATGTAATAGCCAAATAGCCGGGGTCATTTTGTTGAAACGTTCATTCTTATTTTGTTGAAAAGTTCAGGCATGCCTGTCAATACTCATCATTTCCCCATCTTATATCCCAGCAATCTCAGCGCATTAAATACCACCACCACTGTAGAGCCTTCATGCCCGATCACTGCCGGCCCTATATGAGCTATTCCCAATAACGTAAGCGGGATCAGCACCCCCACCATGCCCAGGCTAATCACCAGGTTCTGCCGGATGATCCCATGCGCCTTTCTGCTCAACCCGATGACAAACGGCAGTCGGTCCAGCCGATCACCCATCAACGCAATGTCAGCCGTCTCCAGCGCCACATCCGAACCCGCCGCCCCCATCGCAATACCCACTGTACTTTTGGCCATCGCCGGTGCGTCATTCACACCATCGCCCACCATGGCCACTTTCCCCTCGGATACCTTCAACTTGTCTACTGCCGCCACCTTCTGCTCCGGCAAAAGATTGCCCCAGGCTTCCTTCATGCCAATGCTGCCGGCCACGGCCTCGGCCACCCGCTGATTATCACCCGTCAACATGATCATCTTCCGGATTCCCACCTCACCCAATGCTGCCAATGTTTCCTTCGCCTCACTACGGGCTACATCCATCAGTGCGATGATCCCCAATAACCGTCCGTCCCGTTCCACCAGCATCGCCGTATGCCCCTCCTGTTCCAACCCCTCCATCTGCTGCTTCACCTCATCCGGCAGACCATTCCCTGATCCATCGCCACCCCGTTCCGTAAATAACTCCTTATTCCCGATAAACACCGTCTGCCCCTCATAGGTCGCCTGCACTCCCCGGCCCGTCAATGCTTTGACAGTGGAAGCCGGCGTCACTTCCCGGCCCAGTTTTTCCTGCCCTCCTTTCACGATGGCTGCCGCCAGCGGATGATCGCTTAACTTCTCCACTGACACAGCTACAGTCAGCACTTCCGCCTCCGTCACTTCCTTCACAGGATACACCCCCGTCAGCCGGGGACGGCCTTCCGTCAACGTTCCTGTCTTATCAAAAGCTATCGCCTGCAACGACCCCAGCTCCTCCAATGGTCGTCCACCCTTCACCAGCACCCCGGCTCTTGCTGCACGAGCCACCCCACTCAATACTGCACTTGGTGTAGCAATCGCCAGTGCACAGGGGCTTGCTGCCACCAACACCGCCATCGCCCGGTAAAAACTGGCACTGAACGACTCCGGCAACACCACCCAGGCAAATAACAACAGTACTACCAGACCCAACACCGCCGGTACATAATATTTTTCCAGCTTATCGGTAAAATTCTGTGTCGGGGACTTCTGCGTCTGTGCCTCATTCACCAGCTTGACCAGCCGGGCAATCGTCGAGTCTTCCGCCATACGGGTTACCCGCACCTCCAGCGTATCCCCGCCATTGATCGACCCCGCAAATACCCGATATTTTGCTTCCAGCCGATCAGCATCTTTCCAGTCCATTCCCTCCACCACAGCTTGTTTGTCTACCGGTACGCTCTCCCCTGTGATCGGTGCCTGGTTGACCGCACCTGCCCCTTTTATAATGATACCATCTGCCGGCACCTTGCTGTTTGGTTTTACGACAATATCATCCCCCTGTTTCAGCTTGTCGATGTTTACCTCCTTTAGCTGACCCTCCAGTTTCAACAACGCCGTCTTCGGCGCCAGATCCGCCAGCGCCGCGATGGACTTCCGCGCCTTTTCCATCGCAAAGTGTTCCAGCGAATGCCCCAGGCTGAACAGGAATAGCAGCAACGCCCCTTCAGCCCACTGCCCGAGACACGCCGCGCCCACCGCCGCCACCAGCATCAGGAAGTCGATCTCGAACCGGCCTTTGACCACGCTCTCCACAGCCTCCTTTGCGGTAAAAAAACCGCCGAAGAAATACGCACCGATATAACACCCCAGTGTGACACCGGACGGAAGCCCTTTTATAAAGGACAGACCGAAACCAATGCCAAGAAATACCCCCGACAATATAGCAAAGACCAGCTCCGACCGTTGGGCAAAAATCCCTCCGTGCTCATGCTCGTGCGCTCCACCCTCCTTCGACGTCTCCGAATGCGAATGACCGTGACGCTCCATCACCCGTAACCCTCGTTTTTTTAGCAAGGCATACAATTTCCCCTGGTTCAACTCCCACCCATCATACTCAATCAATACCATGCCGCCCACCGATGCCGACACCGACAGTATGCCCTTCTCTTCACCCAGGGCCGCCTCGACCAGCCAGGTCTGCCGTTGATGACGGATACCCTCTACCTCCAGCAACAAATGCCGGTAACGGTCGGTGATCTGCCCCCCCGCCTGCCGTGCCATCTGCTGCACCTTTTCCACCGAAACCACCTGCGGATCATAGTGAAGACACAACTGCGTCCTGCCTCCCTCCTCTACCGTTGCGATATGCACCTTCTCTATGCCCTTTCGAGCACCCAGTTCCGATATAAGGCGATTTACACAGGCATCCTTCTCGTCCGGCACTTCCGGCAATAATATATCCAGATTGATCTTTACTTTGTTCATAGAACATGATTATTAAAGTTTATACTATTTTTCACCGCCTCCGAAAAGATAAAACCTATCCTCCAAAACCTGCATTTTTTTACTGATACATCGTTGCAAGAACCAGCTGCATAGTTGTAAGAATTTTACCGATTTGACAAATCTTTTTCCCATTTGAGACAATCTCTTTGGGAGTTAGGATGGATTTTCGCGAAATTTTATTTGTACCATGAGATTGTCTACTTACCTAACTTTCTGTCTAACCGTTCTTTTATTTCATTTCAGTCACGCCGCGAATAATGGGCCCGGCGCCCTTGAAGGGCATATCACCACCAGCGATGGTAAACCAGCCGCATCCGTGACCATTACGCTGATAGGCACAGGAAAAAATACTGTCACAGGCGAAGACGGTACATTTTCGATCAATAAGATCCCGGCAGGCAGCTACCAGGTGGAAATTTCATTGGTGGGCTATGAACCGGTGGTAAGGGAGGTATCTATAGAGCCAAATAAAACCATTTTTATAGACGTACAATTGAAGGTGTCCAGCACCCATCTGCAGCAGGTCATTATCACCAGCGGCAAAAGCAAATACTCCCACAAAGAGACGGATCAGGTGGCGCGTATGCCTTTGCGAACGCTGGAAAATCCACAAGTGTACCAGGTAGTAGGAAAAGCGCTGATAGACGATCAGCTGGTGACCGACCGTGTGGATATTTACCGGAATATAGCGGGCGCCGTACCGAACTTTGCCGTGGGCGGCTCCCAGGGAATGAGCATGAGGGGTTTTGCCAATACCACCGGTCTCCTCAACGGCATGATCACCAGCGCCATCGTTCCATTGAACCCGGCTGTCCTGGAAAGGGTCGATGCGATGAAAGGGCCTTCAGGAACTTTGTTTGGCAGCAATCGAAACGCGTCTTTTGGAGGCGCATTCAATTATATTACCAAAAAACCATATGAACGATTGGGTGGAAGTCTCAGCTACACAGGCGGAAGTTTTGAATTGAGCAGCTTTGCCGCAGATATCAATACACCCCTGGATAATAAAAAAGATATGCTGTTGAGGATAAATGTGGCCAGCCAGCGGGAGGGGTCTTTTCAGGATCAGGGTTTTGCCAATAATTATGTGATCGCCCCTTCTTTCTCCTACCAGGTGAATGATAAGATGAAGTTCCTCCTGGATGTGAACCTGACCCGCAGTACTTTTTCAACCAATACTTTTAGCATTGGGTCCCTGAACAATACTACGGTCAGGAGTTTTAAGGATTTAGCCCTGCCGTACAAACGATCACTGACCAACAATTCCATGGATGTGAACAGCGGTCTGAACAATATCCAGGCCAGATTGGAATATAGACTCTCCGATGGATGGACCTCCCAGACCAATTACCTGTTCTCGGAGGGTTATTATAATCATTTCTATTGGACCACCTCCAATATGCTGACGGATTCCACTTTCTCCCGTATCGTGAGAAACCAGACGCCTGAGACGTTCGGCAACGTACAGCTACAACAGAATTTTGTAGGAGATCACAAGATAGGAACGCTGAGGAACAGGATGGTCATCGGACTGGATTATAACTACACGTACAACCGTCTGAACAGGGTGACGACTACCTATGACACCGTCAATATCCATCGGCCCATCGGTGATCTCAACGCGGAGAAACTGAATACACTATCTTATCAAAAAGGTTTTTCGGCCAGCAAAACGAACTCGTCCAGTTATGGGGTGTATGTGTCCGATGTGTTGAATATCACGTCTGTATTGATGACGATGGTAAGTCTCAGGGTAGACAGGTTTTCCACGGACGGTACTTATACCGTCTCGACAGGGTTGTATGCAGGGGGATATACGCAGGCGACTCTTTCGCCCAAATTTGGCCTGGTATACCAGCCGGTGAAAAATAAAATATCTCTTTTTGCCAATTATCTCAATGGGTTTGTAAATCTCGGACCGCTGGTAGAGCCGGATAATTCCGTATTGAAGTTAAAAGCACAGACAGGTGATCAGTGGGAAGTAGGCGCCAAATTCGATATCCTGAAAAATAAGCTCAACGGATCTATAAGCTACTATGACATATCAGTGGGCAATGCTACCCGCACACAGCTCGTCAATGGACAGACCTGGGTTTTTCAGGATGGTACGCAACGCAGCAAGGGGTATGAACTGGAGATCATCGCCAACCCGGTGCCGGGGCTCAATATCATTGCCGGGTATTCGCAAAACGAGAACAAATATACAAAGGCATCCGCCGACCTGCAGGGTAAGTTCGCAACCGCCGCACCAAAGCAAGTGGGAAATATCTGGGTAAGCTATAGTGTGCTCAACGGGAAATGTAAGGGTCTTGGCTGGGGAGCCGGCGGGAATTTTGTCGGTGATTCCTGGTTTGAAACGACCAATAGTTTTGTGCTTCCCGGCTATGCCCTGCTAAGCGTTTCTCTTTTTTATGATCAGGCCAGATACAGGGTCACATTAAAAGGGAATAACCTGTCCAACAGCGAATACTGGAACTCAAACGGGACTGCGCAAAAACCGCTGAACTTTCTTGCCGGCATCACCCTGAAGTTATAACCGCTGTCGCTGACTTGTTGACCCGGGAGATATTTATTTGAGCACTAGCGAAAATTTCTTTAAATTGTTTATGCAAAAATCGTATGAACTTTTATCCTTTTTTATGAAAGTACAGCATGAAAAGATCAGGCCGGGTAGTGTTCCTTGCAGAGCGGCGGCTGATCCTTCATCCAAATTCCCGGTCCAGGGGATATTTAAGCATGACGGAGCCAGATTTAGTCAAAACGCCCAATATGGCATCCCTGATGACGATCCCGCTCATTTGCTGGTAGGAAAAAGCACTGCTCCCCCCCAGCCTCACGGTCATTTTCAACAAACAGGCGACAGAACCGTTTATTTTCCTCCAACTTCAACGGAAAAGACAAGTTCGGAAAGCGAGGGCGAACAAGGTGTGACCGTTGCGTTCCACCTGTATACGTCGGGTAAGCCTTTTGGCGAGTCCACCCAGCCAAACGACTGCGGAATGTATGCCAACGCTTTGGCTTTTGATAAGTCTACCTGGGCAAAGGAAACACGAGCCGGCGAACACCTGGAAGGAATGATCACTCCCAATGCCCAGGGAGAGCACGCACAGTACGATCCGGCTGATAACAAGTCGAAAGATGCTTTATCCCTGGACATAGGAGACATGTATAGAATGGATTGGGATAAGCCTGGTAGAAAACCATTGGAGAAATGCGCCCATCATGTTGCAACGGTTGTGGCCAAAGATGGAGAAGACCATATCACCAGCGAAGCTGATGCCGGGTTACAAATTGCAAAACCCAAATTCGAAATGTATGGGACGACGAAGGATACATTCTGGATGGCCCATAACGCATATTTTCGGAATCCATTGGATAACCAACAGGGGCCTCCCTTTGCCAGTAAATATCAAAACCCCAGGAATCAGAAATAATGACAAATGAACAGCAAAAAATAAAAACTAAAACGGGCGTTACCTTACCAATACAACAGTACCCGTTACCATCACAGACCCCTTGATATCAGTGCCCGTTATGATAAATGCATAGGTGCCCGTTTGCGCCGGCCGGCCATCAATTTTTCCATCCCATCCTTTGTTTATATCCCGCGATGAGAATACCCTGCCGCCCCATCGGTTAAAAATGGAAAACTCCTTCAGCTGCAGGGTAATCCCCGGCGGTATGCGAAAAACATCATTCACACCGTCTCCATTCGGACTAAAGGCGCTCGGCATGGTCAGTGCCTTGTAGATCCTGACAATGGCATTTGCAACGACCCTGCATTGCAGGAAAGATCTCCATCATGGGATTCCGCATCGCCGGCCACCAGATAACCGCCATCCGGAGTAGCGCGGATAGCGAATGCTGTTTCGTTAGCATTGCCGCCGTAACATTTTTGCCATTGCACCGTACCGCTGCTGCTGAATTTGACCACCCAGAAGTCCCTAAAACCCACGGCAAATCCCACATGGTTACCGGAGACATCGCCGTCATTGGAGCCGGCATATCCAGCCATTATATACCCGCCATCCGCCGTAAGCTGAATGCTTTGGGCCCCATCCTGGTACGCTCCGCCCAATTCCTTCTGCCATTGGATGGCTCCTGTATTGCTGAGCTTCACAACCCAGGCATCGGTAGCCCCATGAAATACCGTCACATCTCCATCGGTGGATGCAGTACTACCCGCGGCAATACAGCCCCCATCCGGGGTAGCGCTAACGGAAAAACACTGGTCGTTGCCCGTCCCACCCAACGCTTTCTGCCATTGTATGTTACCCGTTGCATCCACTTTGACCACCCACCAGTCGAAATTATTACCAGGATTATTGTTGTCATGATAACCCGGTATATCTTTCGAATTGGTATACCCGCCGATGATATAGCCTCCATCAGCCGTCGCGCTGAGAGAAGTGGGATATTCATTATAGACGCCACCTAACATTTTCTGCCATTGGATCTCCCCGGCAGGACTCAACTTCACCAGATAGCAATCCAGAGAGCCATGATTGGGGGGAAGATAGCAATCTATCGACGCAGATGGCCCTGCGACAAGGTATCCTCCATCCGGCGTCTGTAGGATATCACCTCCTAACTCTTCATTCCAGGTGCCGCCCAAACATTTCTTCCATTGCACTTCCCCGGCTCCATCCATTTTTATAACCCACAGGTCACCGAGCGCGATATTAGGGCCGATATTACCATGATAGCCTACCACATCTCCATCATTGCCTTGAGTTTGACCAGTCACAATAAAACCGCCGTCCGCAGTGGCCCGGATGGAATAGGGATAATCCAAATACGAACTACCATATATTTTTTGCCATTGTATAACAGGAGCCTGCCCGTAGAGGGAGGTGTGCAGCAGCAATAAGAGGAAAGGTATAAGGAGGCGGTGTCTTTTCATGAAGGTTTGAGGGCCTGGGTGTTATTACAAATATAAAAAAATAATGCTGTATTTTACACTACCGCGGCCATAGCTGTTGGTGATGATATTTTTTCATACATTCGTAACCATGCAAGAAAAGAAAGCGCACCGGAGGAGGAAAGTGGGATGAACACTGCATTGTATACAGATAGAGAACTCTTCATACAGATAGCCGCAGGGGACGAAAAAAGCTTCCGGGTATTGTACGACAAATATTGGCACAATATATATGGGATGTCGCTGACCTATACCAAATCTGTGGCGGAGGCCCAGGATATGGTACAGGAGGTCTTTCTGAGAGTCTGGGAAAAACGTGCAACTCTCGCAGGTGTTGAGACGCCTGCGGGCTTTCTTTTTACATTGGCCCGCAATCTGGTCATATCTGCTCTTCGTAAAAAGGCAGTCCGTGCCCTGGCGCAAAGTACAGACCAGCAGGAAGAAGACTCACTGCTACCGGACAATTTCCTGCTGCCCGACGCACAGATCATTCTCAAACAGTCAGAAACAGCTATCGACAAGGCCATTACCCGCCTGACCCCGCAACAACAACAGATATTTTTATTAAGCAGAAAGGAAGGATTAAGTCATGAGGAGATATCCCAACGGCTGGGGATCAACAGATATACCGTAAAAAATCACATCGTGGCGGCGCTTCATACTTTAAGACAACAGCTGAGCAAGGAACAAATACTCGTTCTTTTACCATTATTTATCCTTTCCGGAGAAAAACTTTAAAAAAATTTAATTTTCTCTGTACCCAGACCTTTCCTGATGCGTCTTTATTGATATAAACCTTTTTCCCTATCATTTTATGACGCCTGACTTGAATACCTTACTGGATAAATATGCAACGCATTCCATCACGGATGACGAGCGACAGCTGCTATTTCAGCTGATCGCCACCGGAGAACAGGATGAAGCCATCGCCCTTATCCTCGACCAGCAACTGGCCGGTGGTATCTATGCCGCGCCGGGCGACGAGATGTTGAAAGAGCAATTGTTTCAGGGTATCGTGACCAGTGATCGGTATACAAACGCAAAAATTTCAGAACCTCGCGTCCGCCATCTGCGAACGACCAGGTTCCGGTATACGGCGGCTGCCATTTTTATCCTGTTTGCCGCCGGCATATATCTCTGGAGCATAAATAAAGGCCATCATCCTGAAACCCGGCAGATCGAACCAGGGGTGGTAAAAAATGATGTGCTGCCCGGCAGTAATAAAGCGATGCTTACTTTGTCCAATGGACAGCATATCGTACTGGACGAGGCCAAAAATGGACAGTTAGCAAAGGATGGCGGAGCAGTGGTGGTCAAATCCGCTGATGGACAGGTGCTTTATCGTCCTGCAGCAGACCGGAATGACGAGGCGATGCTAAATACAATGACCACGCCGCGGGGAGGTCAATATCAACTGACTCTGCCTGATGGATCAAAAGCCTGGCTCAATGCGGCATCAAGTATCACTTATCCTACAAAGTTCAACAAAGCCACGCGCGAGATATCCATCACCGGGGAAGCTTATTTCGAGATCTTCCCCGACAAAGAAAAACCCTTTATCGTGAGATCCCGTCTGGGGGATATCAAGGTACTAGGCACCCGGTTTAATATAAATAGCTATGACGACGAGCCGGATACAAAGGCCACCCTCGCGGAAGGGGCTGTACAGGTGAATGGTATTCTGTTGCGACCCGGACAGGCATATGTGCATGGGAAAGTGGTGCCGACGGATGTCGGCCAGGACATCGCCTGGAAGAACGGGGTTTTTAATTTCAATAACGTCACCGTTCAACAAGCCATGCGACAGATAGCCAGATGGTATAACATCGAGATCGTCTATGATGAGACAATAAATGAGGAATTCATAGGCGAAATAGGCAGGGGCCTGTCACTGGCGGAAGTATTGAAAACGATGGATGGCGCAGGTGTTCATTTCAAACTGGAAGGGAATACTCTTCATATCTCCAGATAACCTCTATCCCGCTGCCCAATAACTTTATCCCACATGAATAGTAACTTATAACCGGACGCTGCCCGGTCTGGAATATCTTTTACCAAAACTCACCGGATGATGAAATTGAGATCCATTTTGCTGTTGATCAGCTGTATTTTGATAAGCGCTTCCGCTATTTCTCAGAGCGTCACCTTCAGCGGAAAAAATATTCGGCTGTCCGATCTTCTTGGGGTCATTAAAAACCAGACAGGCTACCTGGTCTTTGCCAATAAGAAACAGGTGGATAGAGCCAGACCCATTACCATCGAGGCGAATCAAATGCCTGTGAAGGAGTTCCTGACAAGGATATTGGAAAACAGCGAGCTGGAATTTTCGATACAGGGTAATACCATTTCGATCAAACAAAAAGTCGTCCGCAAAAAAGAGGATCCGCAGCAACCTTCACCCGTAGTCGAAACGCCTCCTGTGACCGGCATTATCCTGGGGCCTGATGGAAAGCCACTGGCCTTTGTCAATGTACAGGTCAAAGGAGGTAATAGAGGAGCGGTTGCCGACGAAAGGGGGCAGTTCAGTATTACAGCGGAAAAAGGGAATATACTTGTCATCAGCAGCGTAGGATATGGAGAAAGACAGGTTAAGGTGAATGGCAGCAGTCCTGTCGTTATCACGCTGGAGATCAACTCCAATCCCCTGGACGAAGTCCGTGTCATTGCCTATGGACAGGATACCAGGAGGTTCAGCGTAGGGTCTGTCAGCACGGTGTCTGCCAAAGAGATCCAGACCCAGCCCGTCACCAATCTGTTCCAGGCACTGGAAGGCCGTGTGCCGGGCATGATCGTCACCATGACAAACGGAGCGCCGGGCGCCCTTACCCTGGCCCAGGTACGCGGTCAAAATACTTTGTCGAACAAGGCCGACCCATATGCCATTTTGCAAAACTATAATCAGCCGTTGTATATCATCGACGGCGTGCCGCTGGCCATACAAAACACTCCTCTTGCGGGCGGCACGCTCGCATCTCCACAGGGCGTAGGTCTTTGGCAGAACCTGAATGGCCTAAGCCCCATCAACGGCATCAATCCGGCCGATATAGAAAGTATCTCCGTCCTGAAAGACGCGGATGCCACCTCTATCTATGGGTCCCAGGGCAGCAACGGAGTAGTGCTGATCACTACCAAAAAAGGACGGCCAGGTAAAGACAAGGTAGACATTTCCGTCAACTCCGGTCCAACCACCGCCTCACGTACGACGCCGATGATGAATACGCAACAGTATCTTGAAATGCGAAAAGAAGCATTGGCCAACAGCGGGGTGACGCCCACCGAAGCAACAGACCCGGACCTGCTGATCTTTGATCAGAACAAATACACCAACTGGATGAAGACATTCTATGGAGGCACTGCCAGACACACGGACTCATATGTCCGTCTGTCCGGAGGCTCGGAACAGACAAGTTACCTGGTCGGCGGCGGCTATACTCGGGACACCTACAATTATCCGGGAGATTTCACCGAACAGCGTTTCTCCCTACATAGCTCGGTCTATCACACATCCGCCAACAAACGTTTTACAGTGGATTTCGGCACAGATTACGCTTATGACCATAATAACTCTTCCGGCAGCGGTCCAAACGTATTTTATGGATTTACGATGGCCCCGAATTTTCCCGATCTGCTGGATGCGGGTGGCAACCTGGTATGGAGCTATAAGGGTTTTCAATTTACCAGCTTTAATAACAACGTGGGCAACCCCCTGGCCTATATCAAACAGCCGGGCAATGTCCGGGTGTATAGCTTGAATACGCACTTATCCCTGAAATACCAGCTGTTCCCCTTCCTCAGCCTCGGTGTCAATGCAGGCTATGGGAGGATCTCGGAAGATTTTTATACAGCCGTTCCCATCGCCTCCCAAAACCCGGTAAACGGGCCAACAGGAAGCGCGACTTTTGTCAAACAAAACAACGACGTCATCAATATCGAACCGCAGATGAACTTTACCCGGCGTATCAGTAAAGGGGTATTGACCGTCCTGTTAGGGGGGACTTATAAAAAGACCACTATGGACGGAGAGAATATACAAGCCGGAAATTATAGCTCCGATGCCCTGCTCACTTCCGTGGCTGCCGCGGGCTCCCCTCCGATGGTGACAAATCAGGCTTCTTATTATAAATACGTGGCGGGTTTTGGAAGGATCAACTATATATGGGATAGTAAATATATCATCAGCCTTACAGGTAATCGCAATGGCTCAAGCAATTTTGGCCCCGAAAAACGCTTTGGGAACTTCGGCTCCGCCGGTCTTGGGTGGATACTCACAGGTGAAAATAGCATACAGCGGGCCCTTCCCTTCCTCAGTTTTGCCAAGCTCAGCGTCAACTACGGCACCAGCGGGTCGGACGGCGTGGCGCCCTATCAATACCAGCCTAACTGGGTTGCCAGCATCGGTGTCAATTACCAGGGCGTGCAAGGCTTAAACCCCGGCAATCCGCTGAACCCCGTCTATGCCTGGTCCTTGAATAAAAAATTCAACGAGCAGTTGGACCTGTCATTTTTAAAAGACAGATTATATATCAATATCACCACCTACCAGAATAGGGCTATCAATCAACTCGTGCAGTATACTGAGCCGATACAGACGGGCTTCCATTTTATTACGACCAACGCCCCTTATGTTGTCCGGAACAACGGCATCGAGATCACCATGTCCTCCAGGAATATCATACAAAAAGATTTCCAATGGACGACCAGCTTCAATATTGCCCATAACAGCAACAAACTGACCAGCTTCCCGGACATCTCCTCCTCTCCCTATGCGGGGGTCTATGTGGTTGGTCAACCTGTTACCGCAAAGATCGTTCTACCCTACCTGGGGGTTGACCCCAAAACGGGTAATTTCACCTTCCGCGGCACTAATGCCAATAGCGCATTCAATCACGTAGGGGGTGACGCGACAGAAATTATAGACATCAATCCCAAATTCAGCGGGGGCCTTAATAATACCTTTACCTATAAAGGGTTTAACCTGTCGATCTTTCTCCAGTTCGTCAAACAACGGGGGCCGAATTATCTGTATTCCATTTATTCCGGCTATTTCACCGGGCTGGCCGGACAGCCGCTGGTCAATCAGCCGCAGGCCATGCTGGACAGATGGAAGAAACCTGGCGATCAGGCGCCCATTCAGCGTTTTGTAGCGGGACTTTACTCCAATGATGATATCACCACTTATACGGCGTCACGCTTTTTCACCTCTTCCACAGGCGGCTATTCCGATGCATCGTATGTCCGGGTCAAGAATGTTTCGCTGTCCTATCGCCTCCCGTCCTCTTTACTAAAAAAATGGTTTATGCAGGGTTGTACGCTGTATATCAACGCGCAGAACCTGTTCCTGATCACGGGATATAAGATAGGCGATCCTGAAACCATGTCGATCTTTAGCATCCCTCCTCAACGGACCATCGCGGCGGGATTAAACATAAATTTTTAGACCAATGAAAAAGATGATTTCTTACGCGTATGGCACAGGTTTCTGCATGATGGTATTGCTGAGCCCTGCATGCAATAAGATGTTGGAGATACCTTCCAATGCACCCGGTCAGCTGGTCACGGGTCAGGTGTTTGCAGACAGCTCGACAGCCGTCAGCGGTGTAGTAGGCATGTATACGGCAGCGTTTGCTTCCGGCGGACCGCTGTCCCTCTACATGTCCTTATACCCTTCCCTTTCCAGCGACGACCTGGCCACGTCCAACCCATCAGATCCATTTTATACTAATGCGTTGGCAGTCGGTAATGAGTCTCTTCAAGGCAGCGCCGGGTTTATCTGGGAGGGTTTTTACAACAACAACCTTATCTACCAGACCAACGCCGCGATAGAGGCTTTGACGGCAAGCAAGACGCTTACAAAATCTTTAAAGGATCAATTGATCGGGGAATGCGAGATGATAAGAGCGCTGTCTTATTTTTACCTGGTCAATCTATATGGCCCGGTGCCCCTAGCGCTATCCACCAGTTACCAGGTGAACAACAAATTGCCCCGGGCGCCTGTGGATACGGTATACGCGCAGATCACAAAGGACCTCGTCGACGCTTCCGCCCGCCTCAGCGCAGGCTACCCTTCTGCCGCCAGGGCAAGACCAAATAAATATACGGCGATGGCCTTGTTAAGCCGGGTATATCTTTATCGCGGACAGTGGAGTCAGGCAAAAACCACCGCCGACGCAATCATCCATTCCGGCATGTATAGCCTGGAAGCGCTGGACAATGTTTTCCTCGCCGGCAACCAGGAGGCGATATGGCAGGGTATCCCTGTAGGGTTTTACAATTATGTTACATTTGAGGGGTCGGCCTTTACCCCCTATGGGTCGGGCATTATTCCGCAATACTACCTCAACGACCATCTGAAGGCGGCTTTCGAACCGGGCGACCAACGCGCATCCGGGTGGGTATCGTCCACCAACGTCAACGGCACTGACTACTATTATCCTTATAAATATAAGAACAGGGATGGTGTCCAGGTAGGCAGCCGGATGGAAGGAGAAGTGCTTTTTCGTCTTGCCGAGCAATACCTCATCAGGGCCGAAGCGGCAACCCAGCTTGGCGATCTTGCCGGCGCCGCGTTGGATATAGATACCATACGTAACAGGGCCGGATTGCCCAATACCACGGCCGCATCAAGAGATGACCTGCTGGCCGCCATAGCCCACGAGCGGCAGGTAGAGTTCTTCTGCGAATGGGGACACCGCTGGCTCGATCTGAAAAGGACAGGCGCCGTAGGTACGGTGATGAGCCAGGCAAAAGGCGGTAGATGGCCGGCGGATGGACATGCAGCCCTTTACCCTATTGCTTATGATCAATTCAGGCTAAATCCCGGCTGGCAGCAAAACGCCGGCTATTGACTGACCCACTACAATAATTGAAAAATGAAAAACGAACCTATTATAAAGGTCCAGGGCCTCTCCCATCGCTATTCGATCCACTGGGCAGTAAAAGACATCGATCTCGAGATCAGCCGCAATGGTATTTATGGTCTGCTTGGCGCCAACGGCGCGGGTAAATCCACTATTATGAATATCATCTGTGGCGTGTTGAAGCAGACCGACGGCGAGGTTTTTATCAATGGTATCAGCCTGAAGAACGCTCCGGTAGCTGGCAAACGGCATATAGGCTTCCTGCCTCAGCGGGCCCCGCTTACACCAGAGCTTACGGTGGAAGAATTCCTCATCTTTTGCGCTGAGATACGCCTGATGGAAACCCAGGCTATCAAACCCGCTGTCGAAGAAGTAATGGCCAAAGTCGGGATCACCCATTTTCGAAAAAGGCTGATAAAAAACCTGTCCGGCGGCTATCAGCAACGCGTAGGTATCGCGCAGGCCATTATCCACAAACCCGCCCTTGTCGTGCTGGACGAACCGACCAATGGCCTGGACCCCAACCAGATACTGGAAGTACGTCATCTGATAAAAGAAATTGCGGAGGAAAGGACGGTTATTCTGTCCACTCATATTTTACAGGAAGTACAGGCGCTTTGCGACCATATATGGATGATCAACGAAGGGAATATCGTTTTCTCCGGCAGGATCGATGAATTTGATAATTATCTGGCGCCAAGCTCCCTTGTCGTCTCTCTGATGGCTACCCCGTCTGTAGAAGAGCTGCAGTCCATCGCAGGTGTTAACAAAGCCACTCATCTCGGCGGCGCACGTTACCGGGTGTATTATACAGATCTGCCGGAAGTCACTGAACGGCTGGTGGCCGTCAGCGTATCACAAGGCTGGAAGCTTACGGAGCTTACCCCCGAAAAAAACACGTTGGACACCGTCTTCTCCGAATTGTCAAAAAAAAGGAATTAATCTTTTGCCCTCAATCTTTTTTCGATGAAAATTATTTTAAAAATTGCCAGGACAGAATTGCAGAAGCTCTTTTATTCTCCCGTCGCATGGCTTATCCTGGTGATCTTTACCTTCCAGGCTGCGTTGTCGTTTACAGCCTTTGTCGGCAATACGGTGTATGCGCAGGCCATGCATTTTAATGTAAACAGTCTTACCTATAGTTTTTATGCACAAAATTATTTTGGTCTGTTCCGTAATATCCTGTCCTATTTGTACCTCTACACCCCTCTCCTGACAATGGGATTGATGAGCCGGGAACTCAGTACCGGCTCCATCAACCTGCTGTATTCATCCCCTATCACCAACAGCCAGATCGTCCTGGGGAAGTATCTTTCCGTCATGATCTTCGGGCTGGTACTGATGGCTGTTATCTTCGTTTTTGTTGCTTTTGGTATCATCACCATCGACCATGTTGAAACCCCGCTGCTGCTTTGCGGCTTATTGGGAATATACCTGCTGATCTGTGCCTATGCCGCCATCGGCCTGTTCGTATCCACCCTGACACCTTACATGGTTGTTGCGGCGATGGGCACACTCGGCATCTTTGCTTTGCTGACCTATGTCAAAGGCATGTGGCAGGATGTTGAAATAGTAAGGGACATTACTTACTGGCTTGCACTCTCCGGCAGGGTGGACACCTTTATCAAAGGGATGATCACCAGCGAAGATCTCCTTTATTTTGTGATCGTCGTCCTCCTGTTCTTATCGCTCACTATTCTCAGACTGCAGTCCGGCCGTCAAAAAACAAAATGGATCATCAGCTGGGGGAAGTTCCTGGCCGCATTTTTGCTCGCGGTACTACTGGGCTATCTCAGCGCCATGCCAAAACTGAAAGGGTATATCGATGTGACCCGTAGTAAAATGAATACGCTTACCGTAAGCAGTCAGAAAGTGGTGTCCAAAATTCCCGACAATGTTACGATCACCACTTATACCAACATGCTTTTTCCCGATTATTTCCTTACAGTGCCTGGTCAGTATAAAGCCGATATGGAAAATTTCCAGGATTATCTGCGGTTCAATCCCACGATAAAGACGAAATATGTATACTTCTATCATAAAGTGGACAACCCTTTTCTGGAGCAGCAATATCCGCATCTGAACGAACAGCAGATCTTTGACACTTTAAAGCGTATCTCGGAATGGGACTATAAAATAGTTCCCTACGGTGATATTGCCGGTAAAGTGGACTTGTCGGGCGAAGGCTTCCGGTCGGTGAGAGTGGTGGAAACCCCGGATGGCAAAAAGACCTTTCTCCGATTTTTTGACGATGCGACCAAGGTGGCGATGGAATCGGAGATCTCCGCGGCGTTCAAACACCTCGTCGACCGTCTGCCGACAGTAGGGTTTCTCACCGGTCATGGCGAACGCTCGACAGACGATGCATCCGACAGAGGATATAATATGTTCACCCAGGACAAGACATTCAGGTATGCATTGATCAACCAGGGCTTTGACTTTGAAGAGATCTCATTGAACAAGCCCGTTCCGGAAAAGATACGCATCCTGGTCATCGCCGAGATGAAAAGCATGCTTACCCCTGCCGAACAGCAAAACTTGCAGGATTATATCGACCGGGGCGGCAATATGCTGATCATGGGCGAACCAGGCAGACAACCTTTTATGAACAGCATAACGGGGTCACTGGGCATCCGGTTCCTGCCGGGGACGCTGATGCATGAACCAGGGAAACTTCATCCCACCCTAATCCCATTAGTACCGACAACAGAAGGCAAAAAACTATCCTGGGTGCTGGATGATATCAGCAGGAACAACCGTCTGCTGACCATGCCGACCGCGGCTGCATTGGAGGTGACCCCGGCGGGAAGATTTAACGCCACTACCTGGTGTACCACCCTTCCCGACTCCTGCTGGTCCGAATTGGAGACGACAAATTTTATAGACGATACCGCCATATTCCATCCTGTCGCCGGAGAAGTAAAAAGAGCGTACCCTACCGTCGTGTCGCTCCATCGGAATGTGGGCGACCGGCAGCAAAAGATCATTGTCACTGGTGATGCCGACTGGCTAAGCGCCGGTGAATTGAATATGCAGCGCAAGGGTATTTTTAGCGCGAACTACTCTTTGATATTTGGAGTATTTTCCTGGCTTTCCGATGACGAAGTACCCATCGATATGCGGCACCCCGATCCTATCGACAATTCCTTCAGGATGGGGCAAGGCGGCTGGAAAGTTGTCGGCCCATTGCTTAGATGGGTATTTCCGGGCGCCTTGATCCTGCTGGCCATTATCATCTGGATCAGACGAAAAGGGAGGTAAAAATATGAGCTTTACTACAGACAAACAGACCATTGGGGACCTGGATATATTCGGGAAAAAAGGCAAGCCTTCAGTGTACGCTCTCTTTAACCATACCTGTACGCAGGGAGGAGCAAAGCTGATGGAAGACATGTTCAGGTACCCTCTTTCAGATCATGACGTCATCAACCGGCGCAGCGCCACGATAAGGTACATTCACTCGCTGGGTCTGTCCTTCCCATTACAGCCCGAATCGATGGACGCTGCTGAGAAATACCTGGACAACACAGATCCCAGAAGTCAGCTGATGACACAAAATAATACGCTGGGTCAGAAACTAAAGGATATGATCGGCAACAATATCGATCAACAATTGCTGGTCGGCGGCATTACTGCGCTGATCACCATCCTGCACGATCTACGGGATTTTGTACAAAAAACACCGGAGAACACACATTCCGAAGGGGCGATCACCGGGATACGATCTGTGCTCGGGCGACCGGAATTGCAAATGGTATTCAACAAACAGCCGGGGAAGAAATTGTCTTTCCCGGAACTGGTCGAGTTGGACAAGTTGTTTAGATTCACAAACCCCATCCCTCTGACAGAGCTTTTCCACCATATCTATACATTGGATGTTTATATGACAGTGGCCCGTGTTGGCGCGTCTCTCAAAATGACCTATGCCACCGCACTGCCAAAAGGGACAGACAACACGATACGGCTTACCGGCGTATTTCACCCTTTCCTGCAGCATCCCGTCGCTAATTCCATCGAGATTGACCGGGAAAGGAACATTATTTTTCTCACCGGTGCGAATATGGCCGGTAAATCCACTTTTATGAAGTCGGTCGGGATCGCCGTTTATCTGTCACATATAGGATTTCCCGTACCGGCTGAGAAAATGGAATTTTCGATATGTGACGGGATACTGACGACGATCAACCTGGCTGACAACATCAACACCGGGTACAGCCATTTTTATGCTGAAGTGCTTCGGGTAAAAAAGATGGCTGAACAGATAAAAAAAGGCATGAATGTCTTTGTCATCTTTGACGAGCTGTTCCGCGGGACCAATGTAAAAGACGCATATGAAGCCACCGTCGCCATTACAGATGCCATAACCCGAAAGCGCAATTGCCTGTTCATGGTTTCCACGCATATCCTGGAAGCCGCAGAGGTGTTGCAACAAAGGAACAGTCAGATCAACTTTGTATTCCTGCCTACTCAAATGAAAGAGGGTAAACCTTTGTATACCTACCGGCTGGAACCCGGCATCTCGGATGACAGACATGGCATGCTCATTATTCGTAACGAAGGTATTTTGAACATATTACAAAATGGGATTCATAGCAGACAAACAAACGCTGGGTGACCTGAACTTGCTGGACAGGTATGGCAGCAGTTCCATATTCGCTTTATTTGATCAGACCAGGACAAAAGGCGGACAGGTATTATTGGAAAAAATGTTCCGTCATCCGTTGACGGATGTTGCCTCCATCAGCCGCCGGAGCAGTCTTTTTAAGTACTTTCAGGGCCTAGACCTTGTATTCCCGGTAAATGTGGAGGAGTTGACCATCATGGAAAGATCTCTCCATTCCATACAGCAACGGAATTGGCTGTCTTCCATAGGACAGACGGTCCGCAGACAATCCCTCCGGCTGCTGGGGCTCCACGAAGAATATGACTTGTTCATACAGGGGCTGCAAATCACATCCTCTATAATGTCCCGGCTCAATATCTTTTTGAACGACCTGTTAAAAAAAGATCCGGGATCGCCGTTTGAGGATAGTATCCGCCATTTCCAGGCGTTATACAATGATCCCCGGATCGAAAAAGTCCATAGTGTAAGGCAAAACGCCAGGATCAGTTTTGGCCGTCAGGTGAAATGCAGCCATCTGCTGGGCAATGTCTTTTACCAACGGATGTTTGACGTATTGAACATGCTTTACGAACTGGACGTCTATATCTCGGTGAGCACGGTCGCTCGTCTGCACCGGTTTTCCTACGCCAACGCCCTTCCGGCGGAAGAACAGGTCCTTCACATAAAGAATTGCAGGTATCCTGTCCTGAAAAATGCGCAAGGCAATGATATCCGTCTTGACAGTGATGGTAATATCCTGTTCCTCACCGGTGCGAATATGGCGGGGAAGTCCACGCTTATGAAATCCATCGGAGTCGCGGTTTACCTGGCACATATGGGGTTCCCCATCGCCGCCGACCGTATGAAATTTTCCATCAGGGACGGGATCTTCTCATCTATCAACCTGCCGGATGACATCAGTCAGGGATACAGTCACTTTTACGCGGAAGTCCTTCGTGTAAAAACAGTGGCTGAGGCCGTCGGTTCATCAAAAAAACTGCTGGTCATCTTTGACGAATTATTCAAAGGGACCAACGTCAAGGATGCCTTTGATGCCACGCTGTCCGTTACAAAGGCTTTTGCAGCCTACCGGAACTGCGCCTTTATTATTTCCACACATATCCTGGAAGTAGCGGATGAACTTGGAAAGGATCACCCGAATATAATATTTTCCCAAATGCCTACCGTCATGGATGGTAGAACGCCAACCTATACCTATATCCTGCAGGATGGCGTATCGGCCGATCGGCATGGGATGATGATCATTGAGAATGAGGGAATACTGGACATGCTGGTATGATCATCCGGCAATTTACCTGCCCTGTATTTTCTTTACTATTTTTTCCACTCGTCTACGTTTGCTTTCTTTTTCAACCTCATCAAGTCTTGAGGCAAGAGTTTTTGCAAAAAACTCCTTATACTTTTCTGCAATTGCAGGTAAGACATTTTCCGCATACATGGGGAGCTGATTGGTGGGACAGGTCATTAATTGTTCATTCAAAAGCACAAAAGCATTGTCAGCATATTCTTTTATCATACACCCTTTTATAAGAATGCCGACGTAATGATCTCTGGTAATTACAGAACCCTCATCGGCAACCGCGGCCAATTTTGCCAAAGCTGAGAATACCTGCTTTGGACTTTCTGCTGCAATGGAATTCAGCGCTGTCATAGCCCCCCATTGCAGCCGATTGTTCTTGCTGTCAAGAAGTTGAATAAAGTCGTTTGCATACCCCGCGATCAGGGAGGGTTTTATATTACCTATCTCGTACAAGGTTTTGATACAATCGTTTTGAATGTCCTTACTTTTATTGGCAAGGTTTTCGACCAGCTCTTTTACAGCCTTTTTGTCACGGACATCACTGATCCGTCTTGCCAGTTCCAGGTTAGGCCCTTCGTCTCTGCGATTGAGCGAAGAGGCAAGTTCTTTGATCACGTTCATTTTATCATCGGAGTTATGATCTATACAGCTCTCCATTAAGATACTTCAATCCTGAATCGACGATGATCGTAACGATCTTCTTTCCCGCGCCAATGGCCCTCGCCCTTTGAATGGCAGCCCATACATTTGCGCCGGAAGTGACGCCTCCAAATATCCCCTCCTGTCTTGCCAGTTTCCTGGCGGTGTCATAGGCATCCTCGTCCGACACAGGAATTACTTCATCCGCCAGGTCCAGTCTGCAAATGGAAGGTACAAAACCAGTTCCGATGCCTTCCAATCTATGTGTCCCCGATATATCGCCACCTGACAGGGAACGTACATGCAGCGGCTCGATAGCGATGCACCGGATACCGGGTATCTCCTGTTTAAACACCTCGGAATTACCGGAAAAACATCCCCCTGTCCCGACACCCATGATAAATTCGTCTATCTCATTCCCCAGCACGTCTATTATTTCCCGGGCCATTATATGATAGGCATTCCTGTTGTCGACGTTGTTAAACTGGTCGGTCCAAAAAGTATTTGGCTGTTTGCTCAATTCCCGGGCCCTTTCGATCAGCGTATCGATAAGTTTTGCAGTGATCAGTCCGTTCCCGCTGGGGATGACTTCAAGCTCGGCTCCAAATGCGCGCATCGTCTGGAGCTTTTCCTTTGCAAAGGCATCCGAAGATACAAAGCGCGCGCGGTAACCCTTATTCGCACATACCATCGCCAACGAACCACCCGTGCTTCCTCCCGTATATTCGACGACGCTCCCTCCCGGCTTAAGAATGCCTCTCTTTTCAGCCCCTTCGATCATGGAAAGGGCCATCCGATCCTTCATGCTGCCGGTGGGGTTCGCGCCTTCATATTTTACATATATATCGGCGCAGCCCGGCTCGGACAGTCTCTCTAATTTTATCAGGGGTGTTTTTCCTATCACTGGCATACTACGAATGTACATTATTTGGCAGAAGCTGCCATCGCCGCCCGTACCTTTGTTACTTCATCCGAAGCGATGGGTGTGTGTACCTTGTTATAGGCGCTTTGAATAAAGGTCAGTATCGAGGCGATGGCATGATCATCCAGAAAGGCGCCATGTGCCGGCATAACGCCATTATAGGTTCTCCCATTCACCTGGATCTCACCTTGAAGCCCTTGCAGCAGTATCCTGATCAGCCGTTGTCTGTCGCCTGTGACCCATTCAGAACCCGCCAGCGGTGGATAGCGGCTGTTGTCCCCTCTCCCATCCCGCTGATGACAGGTGGCACAATAAGATTGGTACAGGATCAGCCCTTCCATCTCCCCACCTTTGCCAAGGTTATCCTTTATCTCATCCGGCGTCTTTATATAGGTCCTGGATTTCCGCCCTTCCATAAACGCAAGATCGGTCTTCCCGAATTTGTCTTTATCTCCCTTATACATCACCCGCCATATCTTACCTTTATTCGATTCGGAGATGTACAGGGACCCGTCGGGTCCTTCTGCAAGCCCCATTGGCCTGTATACGGCATCCCGTGTGTTGAACACTGTATCCACCACCGTAAAACCATCGGCAAAAACCTCCCAGTCCCCTGTCAGCTTACCATTCTCAAACGGGACAAAACATACGATATAGCCGGCCTGAGGATAAGGGCTGCGATCAGTAGACCCGTGGAACGCGACAAAAGCTCCCTTTTTATACCGTTCGGGGAATTGATCTCCCTGGTAAAACAACAGGTCCATAGGAGCCCAGTGCCCGGGGAAACCCATCACAGGCTTATCAAACGCAGCCGCCCTGCCGACGATCTTCCCGTCCCCGCCATATGCCGGCTGCATTACATTTTTTCCTTGCAATTGATCATAATAAGCATAGGGCCAGCCAAAATCCGCATGTTCCCTGACCTTTAACAGCGGCTCCGACGGAAGCACAGCCGCCTGCCAGGGTGAGTAGATCTTTGGGTACCGGGTATGAAAATTGTCCATACCGTTCATCACGGCATAAAGGCTATTATCCGTCTGGTTCCACGCAAGACCCAAAACGCTGCGGATACCCGTAGCATATTTATAACCGTCCTTTTGCGTCTGTCCCGTTCTACTGGCGCTGAACCTCCATATCCCTGCATATTTTTCAAGATCAGGAGAAGGGTCTACCCCCTTGCCTCCCGGCATCCCCGCCGGCCCTGCCGTATGGATATCCTGTCCCCCGTCATCAGGCGCCCCAAACGGGACAAACATATTTCCCTTGTCGTCAAAAGCCATTTGTTTATGTGAATGCCAGTGTCTGAACAGGTTTGAATCCACGTCCGAAAAAATGATCTCTGTCTTACTCGTTGGTATCAATTCCCCCGGCGTCAGCTTATTACGCATAATATATTTTACGGTGGAAGTATACAGATAGCCGTCGTGGATCGTTATCCCTGCGGGAAGACCGCCTTCATCTTTGTAATCGCCAAAGTAAGCGATGATGTCCGCCTTGCCGTCGTGGTCGGCATCACGCAAAGCAACGGTGCCTCCTCTCCCCTTCATGGCATCGTTGTGGGTTAGTTTAACATAGATATCGCCATTGTTATTCACCGTGAGGTGTCTTGCATAACCGATGCTGTCCGCTACCACCACCGCCTCGAATCCTCCGGGTAACAATAGTCCGCCGTTGTTATGGTCACCCGGCGGCAGGGTCGTCTTTACTTTGGCTTTGCAATAAATAAGGGAGGTCATGGCAATGACAAGCAGAACACAGATAAGGGAGCGTATCATAATAAAAAGGTTATATTATATCCATATTCACCAGTACCAAATAATATACCTTTGTAACGTATACACCTGTTGGTAAACACCAGCACCCGGGTTTCCAGGCCCCCTCCATCGCAGATGCCGGCGTATCCTGATCACCTATAAAAAATTAAATATCAACAATTTGCCACTACTTCAATTTCTTCCGAAGCCATGCCCGGGCCGGCTCATCGTATAGCTTCAAACTTAAATAAGCTAATATGATCGCACCGGAAAATGTAAGCAACGCACAAGGCCAGGCTTCTGCAATTGTTATGCCTTTATGATTGCTTACCCAGGCGACATAGAAGTACACCAGCGGATAGTGAACCATATATAATGGAATAAGACTATGGCTGCGATGGCCACGAGAAATGATGCCGCGGATGTCCATTGATAGTGGTATGGGAAGCACCGCTCTATACGGCGTCTAAAAAAGCCACCGATGGTAAGTTTGTTCCACCTGTCATCATAGGCGTACCCAATGACAAAACCCGACAGCAGGAAAAAGAAGTCTACCGCAAGATAACCGTGGTTCACCAGCTGGGTAAGATGACTGGTTGCAAGCGGCTCGCAAAGATGGAAGGCGACAACGATGATGGCAGCTACCCCGCGCAAGCCATCTAAAACAGGGTAATGGGATTTTGTAGCAAGGTTGAAACGCAGTGATAAAAGATTGAAACAATTTGCAAATATTGTTCTTTTTTATTTACTTTGTAATTCAAAGTACTTTTTATTTAAAAATGAAACTCAGGTTCAAAATCCGCTATTTTTTACTCAGTCTTTTCATTTTCGGTATAGAGATATTCATCGCAGCCTGTATGAATGACCCTATCATCCGCCCCTATGGCGGAGACTTCCTGGTCGTAATCCTCCTCTATTGTATGGTCAGGACCATTTTGGACACCCCTGTCCTACCCACTGCGCTGGCAGTACTATTTTTCGCCTATCTCATCGAAACACTGCAGTATTTCAGACTGGCTGATCACCTGGGGCTCAAAGCTCATTCGTTACCCCGAATCATTCTGGGAGATTATTTTACCTGGACGGACATCCTATCCTATACGCTGGGCATCATCTGCGTCATCCTCCTGGAAAGATGGACCGGCCGCAACAATAACACCATCAGCCATGAACAACCCGTTTGTAAATAAAGGTTCCATCGTCAGAAAGATCTGGGGCAATGCAGACACCGTACTGCTGATCTTTGCCGGAGCTGCCGCCGAATTCCCCCTGAATAAGGCGGTGGACTGGTTGTATTTCACAGGCCGTCTGCCCGCAGACCCCCTGGGCAGGCTTTTCTCCACCGTGCAATATGCGCAGCTCATCGTTTTTGTGGAGCATGACGATGCGCTGGCCGCCATCGATAAGATCACGGCCATCCATAAAGGAGTAGAAGCAGGCCGTGGGGACAAGATACCCGACGAAGCCTACCTCGACGTGTTATTTATGCTGATCGATTACTCCATACGGTCATCAGAGCTATTGGGACGCCGGCTGACCGATGCAGAAAAGACAGAGGTATTTGAAGTTTTCCATCGCGTCGGATCACGGATGGGGTTGAAAGACTTGCCGGCTGACTACCGGCGTTGGAAGACCTTACGGGCGGCATACCTGGAAGCCAACCTTATCCGCAGCACTTTCACAGAAGACCTCTACAGACAGTACAGACGGCATCTGGGCGCTCTTCGCTATTATATCCTTTTACAGGCGCAGGCCTTACTGGCGCCCAAAAAAGTACGAGAATTGTTAGCGTTATCCCGGGTGCCCGTGCTCTATCCCTTATTTATCCTTTACAAAGCCACCAGACGTCTGAGATTTGACAGGTTTATCAAGGCGCTGTTGTTACCACGCTTGTACAAAGTACAGATAGCCGGGCTGGACAGGTCATGATCTCTCCTAATTTTGTTTATAGGAATTATTTAATAACTTAGGGTACTGTAACCAAAACGTTGGCATTCTTATCACTCCATAACGAAAAAATGGTCCTCCGGGCATTGTCCGCGGGGGAAGAAAGGGCATTCAGGAAGTTATACGACCACTATGCCGAAAAGGTATATTCCGTAGCCCTTCTCCATTTCAAGCAGCCTGAACTGGCCGAAGACCTGGTGCAGACGGTGTTCCTCAAACTCTGGGAAAACAGGACCGGCCTGGGCGAAGTACAGTCTTTTGCCGGCTGGTTCTATACCCTGACGCGCAATACGATCATTTCTACCTTGCGTAAGCAAGGCTCCCAGGCGAGTTATCTCGACTTCCTACAACAACGCCTCGGCCTCCTACCCGTCTATCCGGAACAAGACCTGGTGAGGAAAGAACAATTACAACTCATCCGACGAGGTATCCAGCAGCTGAGCGCCCAGCAAAGGATGGCGTTTACCCTGCAATGCGACGAAGGCCTCAGCTATAAGATCATTGGAGAACGAATGGGGATCTCCCCCAATACCGTGCGTGTCCACCTATTCAAAGCGATGGAGTCCCTGCGCCGGTTTGTCCAAACCCATAACAACGACAAATACATCCTCCTCTGTCTTTACTCCCTCGCAGGTCTGAAAAACTTTTTCTAAGGAGGACTAATACATCCTGTTTGTTCATGCGTCTTGTTATAGTATATGGCAGATGCTAACTCTTTTGATGCCCTTATCGAACGGTTTATCAGCGAGCGGCTGACACCCGATGAACTACCTCTCTTCTTCCGCTTTCTGGAAGAGGAGGATTTCCAGCGCCGCTATGCCGGACGCATCGACATGGACCTCATCGAAGAAACCTGGCTCGGCTGGTCAAACGGGCAGCAGGCGGACCGGCTATATAATAATATCCTGCAGGCAGGAAATATCCCTGTCCGGGATAAGGCCATCGCCGGAAGTGAGAACATACACACCATAAAAAGAACCCGGTGGACGCGTTATGCAGCGGCGGCGCTCTTGCTGCTGGCGGGTCTTGCCGTCTATCGTTACGGCACAAAAAACCATATTACGCAGATAGCGCACGTCACGCCGCCCCCAAGCCCTGTTATGCAGGATGTGCTCCCGGGTCAGAATAAAGCGATCCTTATACTGGGAGACAAGTCCGTCGTACCCCTGGATAGTCTTGCCAACGGCGCTACCGTATTGCAAGGCGGAATGAAGATCGTCAAAGAGGCGGGTGGGAAGATCGACTATGTGCCTGCCCAGGGTCCCGGACAGGATGGGGTCATCCCCAGGAATACCGTCCGGACACCACGCGGCGGACAGTATCAGCTGGTATTGTCCGATGGGACCCGGGTATGGTTGAATGCCGCATCTTCCATCACCTACCCGGCCCGTTTCACCGACAGCGACAGGACTGTCAGTATTTCGGGAGAGGCATATTTTGAAGTCGCCAAAAACACAGGCAGCCCCTTTTTTGTCAAAATAGACAACAGCGACAGCAAGGTGGAAGTACTGGGCACTCATTTCAATATTAACGCGTATGAGGACGAGTCGGCCATAAAGACCACGCTCCTTGAAGGTAAGGTAAAAGTATCCGGCGGTAACGCCTCCGTCATCCTGAAACCTGGCCAGCAGTCATCAGGGACCAGGGTAAACGATAAGGTTGATGTGACGCAGGTCATGTCCTGGAAAAACGGCGTATTCACGTTTGAAGGGAAAACCATACAACAGGTGCTCCGGGAGCTGGCACGCTGGTACGACCTTACGATCGTCTATGGGAAAGAAATCCCCGACATCAAATTAAGAGGTGAAATGGGCATGAACCTCAACTTATCCCAGGTATTGAAAGGATTAGCAGCCATGGAAGTCATCTGCCGGCTGGAGCCGGGAAAAAAACTGTTGGTCTTCCCATGATGTAATTAACTTATCCCAGACACTTATTCTACGAATTAACCAACAAGCCTTCTCAAAAAACTTATTCTAGGAAACAGGTAAACCGTTGTTATCATTTGTTGGGTCCCAAAAAAGATCGGGAGTGGTTACGACACCCCCGACCGGAAGTTTTGGGAGCTGAACTGACAATGGTTTGAGGTACATCGTTATTCTTCAACCCAAAACTTTACAAAGCTAATGCGAACCAGGCATTTAATCAAAACGATGCGCGTCATGCGACTGACTTCTCTCTTTCTGCTTGCAGCCGGTCTCCAGGTTAGTGCGAGGACACTATCCCAAACAGTCACCTTTTCCGGCGAGCGCGTCCCGCTGGTGAAGGTATTCAACGAGGTAAAGAAACAGACAGGTTTCCTGGTGGCTTACAATGACCAGGTATTACGATCGGCAAAGCTTGTCAGCATCTCCGTAAAGGACGAGCCTGTCGAAAGGTTTATGCAAAAGATCCTGCAGGACCAGCCTTTCGAATACACCATCGAAGGGAATACGATCTTTATCCGGCGCAGGTCAGTCCCGGTCACCAGTCCTGCGGGTGAAATTTCACCGCCTAAGATCTTTAAAGGCAGGGTCCTTACTGAAGACGGCTCTCCCTTGCAAGGCGTCACTGTCAGGATAAAAGGGGTACAAGGCGGCACTTCCACGGATGTCAACGGGCTTTTTACTATTACGTCCGACAAGTCTTCCCTTACGCTGATCTTTTCCTATGTGGGCTATGCGGAAACGGAGGTCGTCGTTGCCGGCAGTGATGCGATAAATATTGTCCTTCATCCAAGAACCAAGGGCCTGGATGAAGCTGTCGTAGTGGGGTACGGAACAGTAAAAAAAGGAGACGTCACTACCGCCGTGGCAACGGTCACTTCCAAACAGCTGGAGAACAGACCCGTGATGAATGCGCTCGAGGCGATGGCGGGACAGTTGTCAGGTGTCGATATCCAACAGGGCGGCGGTCAGCCGGGCGGGGAAAGCATAAAAATAAGGGTCAGGGGCACCAACTCCATCAGCGGCAGCTCCGATCCCTTGTATGTAGTGGACGGCATGCCCATGCCCAATGCGCTTAATTCCATCAGCGTAAACGACATCGACAATATCACGGTGCTCAAGGATGTCTCGGCCACCGCCATCTATGGTTCCCGCGGCTCCAGCGGCGTCGTGCTGATCACTACCAAAAAAGGCAAGACAGGGCCGCCTGCCATCTCCGTGAACTCTTCCGTGGGCATGCAGCAGATAGCCAAGAAAATACCCATGATGGGAAAGAATGATTATCTGCAGCTGCTGCTCGATTCCAAGAACAATTCATGGGTCGACAGAGATCCCGTAAATAACAAAGCCACCGATGACAATGCCACCCGCCAGGCGCGGGGCGCAGCGGGAAGCATTAAATACATCATCCCGGACGGCAAAAGCAATCCATGGGGCACGTTTAAATACAATATCCTTGACCCCGCCGATGTGGCAAAGATGCCGAATACGGACTGGCAGGACGAGATCTACCGCAACGCCCTGGTGACCCAGAACGAGATATCCCTTTCAGGCGGCGCCGGCAATACGCGTTATATCATTTCCGGCAACTATGCCAAACAGGACGGTATTATCATCAACTCCACTTATCAACGGTTCAACGTGCGGTCAAGACTGGAATCCAAAATACGGAAGAACCTCACGATAGGGTTTCAGTTGCTGGGTAATTCCAGCAACGGCAGGCTGCAGGCGCAAGGCCGGAACGAAGCGTTGGGTGGATGGGGCGTCGATCTGGCAGCCTTGTCCATGGCCCCCGTATTCCCGGTGAAGAACCCGGACGGGACCTATGCGGACATGCAGCGCAACCCGGATATACTGGGAGCCGGCCAGCCGGGTTTCAACCCGCTGGAGATGGCGAATAACCGCTACCGCTATAAAAAGAACTACGGCTGGTCAGCCTTTACATTCGCAGAATGGGAGATCATTCCCAATCTCAAATACAAATTCACGTTCAATCAGACAACCGTCAACAATGAGAACAGTTTTTTTGAGCCGTCAGGCGTCAACGACTATGGAGTGACAACAACAGGAACAACCTCTTCCAACGCACAGGACCATACCAGAAGCTACCTGATAGAAAACCTGGTGACCTATAACAAAACGATTGCCGACAAACATAATTTCTCCCTGCTGGGCGGCTATACCATCGAAAACGCCCTGCTGGGATCCATCAGCACCGCTGCTGCCAATGGCGCCTCCAACTATGTCCAGCTGGTGACAGGCACACCGGTGACAGCCGTCACCGGAGCATCGGAGTATTCATTGCAGTCTTACCTGGGACGCCTGATGTACAATTTCAACCAGCGCTATCTGTTGACAGGTACGGTACGCTGGGATGGATCGTCCCGCTTCAGTCCGGGTCATAAATGGGGATTCTTCCCATCTATCTCCGCCGGCTGGAACGTTGCCAAGGAGTCGTTCATGGAGAATGTAAAGGTCATCAACGATCTCAAGATACGCGGCGGCTGGGGTGTATCGGGGAATAACAACATCGGTAATTTCGAATGGCAGGGCAATATGGGTGGCAACCGCTATCCCCTGGGGAGCACACAGGTGGGCCAGTTGGGCGTACCTCCGGGCAGCAAGGCGCAAAACAACCAGCTGACCTGGGAAAAAACACGCGAGTTCAATGTCGGGTTCGACCTGAGCATCCTGAACAATCGTATCACGGTCAGCGGCGACTACTACGTAAGGACTTCCTACGATCTGCTGTTGAACCTCCCGGCCCCTATCCTCACCGGACAAACCTCCTACCTGACCAATATAGGCAAGATGCGGAACAAAGGCGTAGAGCTTACGCTGTCCACCCGGAATATCACCGGCCCCATCTTTTCCTGGAGCACGGACTTCAATATCTCCCACAACGATAACAAAGTACTCTCGCTGGGACCCGGCAACACCCCCATTTTCCCTACCTCCAAGATATCAGGAGGCCCCTGGTTCCGTACAGCAGTGGGTTATCCGTTATCCACTTTCTGGGGCTACCAGGTGGCAGGCATCTTCAGGGATGACGCGGACCTGGCCAAGCATACTCAGTATAACCCCGGCAAAGACCGCCCCGGTCAGTTCTATTACCAGGATGTCAGCGGCCCCAACGGCAAACCCGACGGCGTCATCGATGTCAATGACCGTACCGCCATCGGTAACAACAATCCGAAATTTACGGCAGGCATGACCAACCATTTTGCCTACAAGGACCTGAGCCTCGATATACAACTGAACGCAAGCTATGGCGGCCATACTTATAATCTCCTGTTCAAAGAGCTGGTGAAGGGTACCGACGGGTCCAGAGGCGCTCCCAAATACCTACTCGACAGATGGAAGTCACCGGCAGATCCGGGCAACGGAAAAGTACCGGCCGTTACATCCGTCGGCAGAGGGCTGGACGGGAATGGCTCCTCCTACTGGGTCCAGGATAACTCCTACCTGCGCATCCGTAATGTGACGCTCGCCTACGACCTGTCCTCCAAACTGCCAAAGAAATACAATATACAGCGGTTAAGGGTATACGCATCTGTATACAATCTGTATACGTTCACAAAATACCTGGGCTACGACCCGGAAGCCAATACGTCCTATTATTACGATTCACCGGACGGCACTGGCGGGTCCCAGGTCAGCGGCGCGGACTACCTCGCCTATCCTACATCCCGAACCTATAGCCTTGGCATAAACCTGACATTCTGATAGAATTAATGAACCATTCAACGCATACAGTCATGCAAAAAATAATAGGTTTTTTTATCGTTGCGATCTGTTCCCTGTCATGCGGGAAGGGGAAGCTCGATCTGAACGACCCCGCCAACTTTACGCCCCAGCAATTCTATAAAACACAATCCGACATGGATGCAGCCGTGGTAGGCGCTTACGGCAGGCTCCGGGACGTATACAACGGCTACTTCTACTATTGGGGAGAGATCCGCAGCGACAACACGAGCTTTTATAACCCTTCCGTGGATAGGAACAGCGTAAATCTGCTGGTCCCGATACAGGTCACCTATGTGGAAGTGAACAATTTCTGGAATAACCTTTACCTGGCCATCATCGCATCCAATACGGTCCTGGAAAAAATAGACGGCGCCACCTACACCAGCGATGCTGTGAAGAACCAGCATATCGGGGAAGCCAAACTGATAAGAGCCCTTTGCTATTTCTACCTGGCACGTACCTACGGAGGATATGCATTGGACGGGAGCCTGTCGGGCGTTCCGCTGGTGACCAAACAACTGGGCGCCGATGCAGCACGAAAGATGCCAAGAGCCAGCCTGGAAGACACCTACGCTCTTATCGTCAGCGATCTCACCGATGCCAAAGCCAAGCTGCCCTCCTCTGCCCCAGGAGCCAATGCAGGACGCGTTACCAGCGTCTCCGCCCAGGCGCTGCTGGGTAAAGTATATATGTTCATGGCGGGATACCCACTGAACAAAGGGGCGGATTATTATGTAAAAGCCGCCGCAGAGTTCCAGCCTGTTGTGAACAACCCCGCGCTCAGCCTGGTCCCCAGCTATGTGAAGCTGTTCGATTCGAATAACAAGAACTCATCCGAAGCCATTATCGAGATACAGTTCAAGGCAGACCTGACGAACAAGACCGGCAACGCTTTCCAGTCAAAAATGCTCACCAGCGCCGCCGCCTCCGCGCTGGTCCCGGCGGGAGACGCGGGGACTGCAGACAACAAGCCCAATATCTCTCTGCTGAATGCTTATGCGGCGGGCGATCCCAGAAAATCCGTCACCTTCAGACCCGGTTATAAACAGAACAATAGTACCTACAAGACGGAAGCATATGGACATAAATACTGGCAACAACTGGGTGCGGACAAGTCGAATGTGGACTCCTATCTGAATTGGGATTGCAACTGGAAGGAACTTCGTCTTGCAGAAGTCTATCTCCTCTATGCGGAAGCGCTTGTGCGGTCAGGAGGTGATAAGAACACGGCGCTCACCTACCTCAATAAGATCAGACAACGGGCCAGAAGTACCGCCAAGTCGGATGACCCGACCATCGCAACCATCGAAACACAATTCCCCGGCTGGAACACAGGCGACCCCTCCGTAACGCTGAAGGACTATGACCTCACGGATTTTGCTTCGGACAATGACTTCCTGTTGGCCATCGAGAATGAATCGAGGGTGGAATTTGCCCTGGAGGACAAACGTTGGTATGACCTTGTAAGGACCCAGCGCGCTCCGGCGGTAATGACGGCTTCTTCACAGACGGATGAAAATACGACCATCACCTGGGACGACAGGGACTATGCCCTCCCCATGCCGCAGAACGCGATGATCAACGCCAACCCGGGCGTCATCATTCAAAACAAGGGATACACACAGCTTTAATCCCGGCTTTTTTCACGCTAATAAAACTTCAGATGATGAAGGTCATATTGCTATGCTCTCTTTTTTTCGTATCCTTCCTGGAAAAGACGTCCGCACAAGGTGACGGATATATTTACAAGGACGGCAGACGTCAGTTCGTCTTTGGCAGCTATTTTCTTCCCGGCAACGATGCCGATCTGAAAGAAATGACAGAGGCGGGGTTCAACCTCTTCGCCTGCGGGTCCGGACAAGACCTGGACCGGGTAAAAAAATACAATGCCCAGGGATGGGTATTCCTTCGGCTGGAGGATGGCGTTACCCCCGCGCTGCAGCAGCAGATAGCCTCCGTCGCGGGCCATCCGGCGCTGGCTGTCTGGAGCGGCCCCGACGAGCTTGTATGGGGTTTTACCGCCAACAGCAGGCTGTACAGGGAACTAAAGGTCCATTCTGAAAAAGGGGCCTGGAAAAAGCTCAATCCGGAAGCCCTTCGATATGCCAGACAGCAGAGTGAGGTCCTCATGCCGAACGTACATAAGGCCATCACCTATCTCCGCAGCGTGGACAAACGTAACCTGCAGTTGTGGATCAATGAGGGGGAGAACAGCGATATGGGGTACATATGGCAATATATGGACGACTTCGATATCACCGGCTTTGATCTTTACCCCGTGAAAGCAGCGCGCACAGACAGCAGTACACGACCCCGCCGGCAGATACAATCCATCGGCAAAAGCACCAAACGATGGACGGCCGTCAGTCAGGGTAAACCTTTGTGGATCGTGCTGCAGGCCTTTTCATGGAATGAACTGGCGGCCATCGAACCCTGGAATGGAGCAGGCCGTCCTGTCGCCTACCCGTCCTTTGAAGAATCGCGGTACATGGCCTATGACGTACTTGCTAACGGCGCTTCCGGGCTTCTATATTGGGACATGCGATTCCTCACCTCGTCGGCATGCCGGCAATCCCTCTATGGCCTGGCCCGTGAGTTCACCGCCTTGCAACCTTTCTTTTCCACGGAGCCCAAACCCGTCAGTGTCACTGCCTATGAACCCGACAGCACAGCCGGCCGGGTGCTGGCCACCGCCCGTCAGTATGGCCGTGACTGGATGGTCGCCGTGGTCAATGAAGGAGATACCGTCCAGCACGCCGCCGTCGTCAGCGGACTCGACCGCCTCAACGGACAAAAGCTCGTGGAACTGTACGGTGATGAAGAGGTCACGGTAAAAAACGGAAAGATCTTCACACGGCTACGCCCCTTGGAAGTAAAGGTTTTCGCCACCGGGCGGAAATGGGAGGCCACAAATAAAAATGGCCGGGATTACGCAGGTCAATGACCATAAAATCATTTGCAAAGGAATAAACAGACAAATATGAAGAAAGTCCTTCGGTATTGGAAGATCAACACTTTTATCCTTGCGCTGGCAGTCGCGACGGGGCTACATTTCAAAAACTCCGCCCCTGGTCAGCTGGAGCTCGTTACCAATGGAAAAAGCCAGTACGTAATCGTAGTCGCCGCCGGCTCTCCTCCGCAGGTACAGCGGGCCGCGACCTTGCTGCAGCAATACGTAGAGAAAATGTCCGGCTGCCGGCTGCCGGTGACAAGCACCCTCACCGGCGAGAACAAAGGTATCCTTATAAAGGAGGTCGACGGCCTGAAATACGATGGCTTCAGAATCAATACGCTCTCTAATGGCGCCATCTCCATCGAAGGCGGCAAAAGCAGGGGCTGCATATACGGCGCCGTAAGGATACTGGATAAATACCTGGGCTGCCATTTGTACAGCCCCCGGTATAAAGTGATCCCGACCAGCAAAGACCTGCGTCTCCCTTTGCTGCGGGAAGCGGACTCTTCCGTCAACAGTCTGCGCATCGTATTTACCTTGAATGAGTTTAGCGATGATGCGGACCTATTGGACTGGAACAGGATCACCAATCGCTTCCCCCCCTTTGCGGATAACTATTATTGCCATACGTTCACCCACCGCCTGCTGCCGCCTGACTCATTCTATAAAACCCACCCCGAATATTATGCGCTCATCGGCGGCCAGCGTGTTCCCGACCAGTTGTGTATGTCGAACCCCGACGTCGTCCGCGAAGTGATCAAACAGATGAAAAAGGACATACCGCTGCAGCCTGACCGCCTGTACTGGTCTGTCAGCCAGGCCGACGGCCCGTTATATTGCCGGTGCCCCGACTGTCAAAAAGCGATAGACGAAGAAAAAAGCGTGGCCGGACCAATCATCCGCTGCGTCAACCAGGTGGCAAAAGAATTTCCCGATAAGATCATTTCCACCCTCGCCTATTATTACTCCCTGGTCCCGCCCGCCATTACCACCCCTCGGGACAACGTACAGATCATGTGGTGCGGCGGCGACCTCGCCGCATGGGGAAAAATAGCGAAGCATATTTACGTATGGGATTATGTGGTGGACTATTTCCACTACCAATGCCCATACCCCAGCCTGTTCATGGCGCAGCCCGAGGTGAAAGACCAGGTAAGCAAGGGCGCCAACGAATTCTTTATCCAGGGGAACATCGACTACGGAATGGAGTTCGCCGAACTGCGGCTATATCTCTATTCCCGGATAGCCTGGAACCCAAATGTAGACGTCTCTGCCACAATAGACGAGTTCCTGAAAGCTTACTACGGCCCGGCCGCACCCTATATCAGGAAATATATCGACAGGATCACGGACGCCTATGAAAGAACAAAGGATAAAAAGCAGCTGATCATCAACACCCCGCCTAGTTATTACCAGGACACGTATCTAACGCCTGCGCTCATGGAGGAATACAATACCCTGTTTGACCAGGCGGAACAGGCCGTAAAAGGACAGGCTGTGTTTGCAGCGCATACGCACCTGGCCCGGATGCCGCTGAACTTCGCCGCTATGGAGATCGCAAAGCACAATATGTACGGGCCCGGCGGCTGGTGGGATGCCTCGGGCACCGTGAGGAATAAAAAGCTGGACGATCTCTTTGATGACTTTTACGCTACCCTGAAAAAAGAGGGCATCAGGGATATAAATGAAAATGCTTACCATCTGGATGATTACAAAAAGCATACTGTCTTCACTACCTCTAATGAGGCAGCCATCGGCAACCTGGCATTTCATAAAAAAGTGACCGCGGACAGCCTGCCGCCCGAAAGGCTTCACAGGTACTATTCCAACGACCTGTCCATGCTGACGGATGGGGCAAGAGGCGACGACGCCACCCGCAACCTGTTCTGGCTGATCTGGCCCGACAAGGAGTTCAATATTACGGTGGACCTCGGTGAGACAAAAAAAATATCGTCCGTGGACCTGGGCGCCCTATGGAGATCAGGGCCCACCATCCCTCCCGCCTCGGTGGAATGTTTTGTCTCCACAAAGGAGAACAAGGGTTTTGTCTCCATCGGTAAACAGGAGTGGCGCTATGATCAGCAAAAGACGGGCGACAGCGATTGGCGATATGTCTATTCGTTCAGGACGGACACAAAGGCCCGCTATGTAAAACTCCACATCATCCGTCACGACAGGGCCATTTCCGGAAGGAAAAAAGGTATGCCTGTGCAAACCTTCCTGGACGAAATAGAGGTACGCTAAATCTTTTATAAAAACTTCAACCCAATGAACAGGATATACTTCATCTTATTTTCGATACTCGCAGCCGCGGCCGGGGGCTGCGGCTCACGCGCCGGATTGGACGGCTTTACGTATACTTCTACTCTCCATCCTATGGAAAATGCTGTCCGGAATGATTTTATATTCAATGGTTACACCGATTACTGGCACGGCACTTCCCAGGAATGGACAAGGTATGGCAATCTTTTCAAGACCAATACTTCGGGCGCCCTGAACGCCATCATACGCAGCAAGTTCGATGTTGCGGAAGACCTGGGGCTCGGAGGATTCACCATGCAGGAAGGATTGCTGGACGGCCTGTTAAAAGAGCCTTACAAAGTCCTGGAACAACCTTCCACGGATGAGCTGGACAACGCATTGAAGGACAGTAATGTGCTGGTGCTGACAAATCCCGGCTCACCCGCTGGCCGGGAACTGATCAAAAAATATACGCCCGACAGCGCAGTGCAGAACCTTATCGAAAACAATATTGCTGAAAAAGACAGGGTAAACGCCTTTGTATTGGAGAATGGAAAGCGCAGGTTGTTTGTGATATCGTCGGCCGACAGCGCGCTGGGGACAAAAGTATTACAACTGATAGCCAACACCCGGGATGTACTTAGGATCTACGACCTCCGTCGCGGCTGGTTTGGCGCCCAGACCCTGATCAACAGCGTTACCAATACACCCGGCCATCCCCTGGAAGTCATCGGCAAAGGCATGAACGAGGGCAACAGCTGGTTTGTCTTCAATGGCTATATGGAGTTCCTTTCCAAGCGTCAATACGAGAAATGGATGGAAAAGGTGCGTCTGCCCGTGCTTACCGACGTAGGTTTTGCTCCCGGCAGTCTTCCCGCCATTTTTGGGTGCAGGGATTATGACAGCCTCCAGGTTCAAAGCTTCTTTACGCATGCTGCCTATGTGAACTTCGCTCATTCGAAGGGCGGATACGCTTTTAGGAACGTATACGATACGACTGCCGACACCTCTCACTTATCTTTTGACGGCTACCTGGCAGGAGAAGGGAATAAGGAACAGGTCGACAAAGACGGAAAGCCGTTTGTATCGATAACGGGCAACCTCGAATCAGGCGCCGTCCCCTGCATGGTGCTTTTTTCAAAAAAAGGGGAGCCGTGGACGCAAAAGACGCTGTGGCAGACGATCCTCTCCGGCCGTGAGGTTGCCGTCATCGAAAAAGGAAGGATGATGGGGCCCGCGCTATACCGTAACACGTTGGAGATGCTATTGCTCGACCGGGTATTTCTCGAGGAATATTTTGGGGATAAGGTGAATATGGAGGCAACGACAAAGGGCTATGAGCTGCAGGTGACGGTAAAGAACACCTATGCCCACGAGGTTTCCGGCAAGTTGAGCATCGCCCTTCCGCCGGAAATGGGTCTGTCGGGCGACTCCGTATCCACCCTGGATGTGCCGGCAGGCGGCGAAAAAATCCTGACCTTCCGGCTCCGTCCCACCAAAGATGCGATGGACAGTACAACCCCCATCGCCATACACTATAGCTGGAGCGGCAGCGAAAAGAGCACTGTGACTATGCTGGAGCTGCCGCCCGCTATTTCCGTACATCGTCTGCTATACGGCCAGGTGCCGTCTGTCAGGTACCCGGTGACCATCCATAATTTTACGGCAGACACTTCATTCCCCGTGACTGTCCAGGTGTTGGACAGCAATGCAGGGGGAAAGGTCGTATTCGAAACAAAAAAAATCTGTTCGGTCCCCACCGGTGCATTCCGCGATCTGACCTTTGACCTGCAGACGCCGCCCGGCAATTATCATGTAAAGGTGTCCGCCCTTGGCGTCGGGAACATCAGCCAGTTGGGCGTACGCAAGGCAACGGGCAGTCCGACATTGAAAGAGGTGGACCTGAACAACGACGGTATCAACGAGTACGTCATGGAAAACGACAGCATCAGGGCGACCCTGCTGACCACCGGAGCACGTATCATCGAATATATCGTCAAATCAAAGAATGATAATGTGCTGTTCAAACTCTGGCCGGATAAGCCGGTGGACGACAAACGGTCTTTCAGGAAAAGGGAATTTTACCCATACGGCGGATTCGAAGACTTCCTGGGACAGCCAAGTATCGAGACACATACGAACTACGATGCCGTGGTCACCAAAAAGGAAGGCGACTATGTACAGGTGAAAATGACAGCCGACTACTATGGCAACAAACTGGAGAAGACCTTCACCCTGTTCGGCAACTCTCCCCTGCTGGAGATCCGCTATGCCCTGACATTTAAAAACCCCGAGCTGAATATGATCGGGCCGCAACCCATATTGTCTGTGGGCAGGAACCATGGTCCGGAAGACCGCTTTGTATTCCCGGAAATGGGCGGTATGCGCTATTGTACGATGGACCCGAAAAAATATTTCGGTAGGATCATTTTTCTAAAGGAAGGATGGAATGCAGTCCACGACACAAAAGAGGATATTTCGTTCGTCGGCGCCTTCCCGGTGGACCAACCCATCTTCCTCCATATGTGGATGAACCATCCTTCAAATCCGGGGTCCATGTATTTCTATGCGGAACTGCAGCCATGGGTACGCATATTCCAAAAGAGCACCATGTACTTCTCCTATTATCTCTGGGCTTCGCCAGGGTCCTGGGAGAATGGCGTGAAAGCCTTGCGTGACAGGGATCTCGTCACCGTCAGAAAAACATGGCCATTTTAACATAAACGTTTAAACAATGAGTAAACCCGTAATTATCCTACTGGCAATGCTGCTGACTTTCCGCACACTACCCGTCACTGCGCAGCTGCCGGCCAAAGAAGGGAGCCTGACGATAGAGCATATCGAGCTGGGTTATCCCTGCCCGAACATACCTTATTATCATTTTAAAGCCGACCTGCGCCTGCCGCACCCTTCTATCATCGAAATCGAAGCTTCTGTCAATGGTAAAACGCTTCGCGCGACGGACCTGCGGAGGACGGGCGAGGTGGAGGATGTCAACCGCCCCCCCATTGCGGACCGGCCGCCTTCGGGATACGGGATGGCGCAGGATGTCTCTTTGTACGACAGACCGCAGGTGATAGGCTGGGTACATTGGCAGCCCGGCGGGCGTTATACCATCCGGGTCACGGTACGGCTTAAACGCTCAGTCCGCGATTCATCCACCGATGTGCTGCTCACGGCCAGTCGTACCCTGGAAGCTCCCGCCGCACCTGTATTCAGCCCGGACTGGAAAAGCTATAAGTCCGTTGTGGTCAGCGAGACGGCGGGTATCGACAGAGTTAACGAACCTGTAAAGGTCCTGCTTGCCTTCTACCCGGATGAAGACCATGGCCTCAAAAGAGAGGTCCGGGTAGTGGCCTTCGATCCCGTATCACACGGGGTCACCGAAGTACCCTCCCAGGTCTTCGATGTACAACGGTCGCTGGAGAAGGACGATCTGGCGCCGGATAAAAATGGGAAACCCACCCGCCAGGTGCCGTTGTGGCTGCCTACCGTCACGGCCAACCTGGTCTTTCTTGCCAATGTGCCGGCGCGATCGAGCCGCATATACTTTGTGTACTACAACAATGAAAAAGCCCAGGACATATTTTACCGTACCGACCTTCACGTGCAGGGAGAAGCGCCCGGTCTGCAGGTGGATAACAGCCAGTTTACCATCACCCTGAACCCTAATTCCGGTCATTTGGACCAACTAACCCTCAAAAGCAGACCGGACGCCCCCCTGTTCCATCGCATGGAAACCAACGGCGCCATCCATTGGAACCCTGACCTCTATACCCCTCCAAGACCCTGGACACATACGTCCGACTGGTCGCCTCCGGCCCATGTCCGCAGCCTGACAGGCCCCATACTGGCAAAAAGCGAGGTATGGGGCCCACTGCCGGAGGTAAAGGAAGTGGACGCTTCCCTGCGATATGAATTTTACCCCGGCGTACCCTATTTTATCAGCAGTACTTCCATGCGCGTCAACGAACCCCTCAATTGCCTGGCGCTCCGCAATGCGGAGATCGTATTCAAGCGGGAGCTCATCACCCATGCCGCCTGGTACGATGCCATCAGGGATTCGGTGATCACTTATGACGTAAAGAACATGGCGGATCTTACAGACCTGAAAATGGAAGCCGACGTGCCCTGGATCACCTTTTACAATGAAGACGCCCGCATCGGGTTTGCGGGTATCCAGTTGGAATACGCCAATACAGGGCTCGAGTCGGACCCGCGGTTGTTGAACCCGTTTTTCTATATCACTGCGGGGCCCTGGATCTATTGGGCGCGTGGACTGTCACACAGCTACCTTTCCTCCAACATGCAGCAAGTGATCCCCGTCATGAAAGGAAGCCTCTTCGCTGAAAAATGGGCCTATCTTATTTATAGCCCGGAAAAAGGGAAGACGCCCTATGCCTCCGTCATAGACTGGCAGAAGAAACTGACCCATCCCCTGCGTGTGCAGGTCGTGGAAGAGGTGGACCCGAGGGTTTCGAAAACCCTGGAAGAAGTGTACATGAATGACGGCAAGAGCGGGTGGGAAGGAAGAAGGAATAAAAAATAACGGATCAATAAAAAAAAGACCATGCGACAAAAACAAGCTTTATTCTTTTTATGGACAGGTGTTCTAACCATCATGCTGATGACCTTTATCGCCTGTCATTCATCCAAACCCGGGGGGAAAGATCCCGGAAAAAACAAGTCCTCAGGTAAAGATAGCAGCGCGGCAAAAAAAATAGATGACGGTCCCAGCGAGTTCTTCCAGTAAAGTAAAATATAATAAATGCTATCGATCAGAAATACCCTATTGTTATTATTGCTGTCCTTGTCCGCCAGGTCACAGACGAGGCCGAATATCGTCTTTATCTATACAGACGATCAGCGTTATGACGCTCTTAGCGTGATCCAGGAAGCTCAGGGCGCAAAAGCCCGTTTCCCCTGGTTCAAAACGCCGAACATCGACCGTATTGCAAAAGAGGGAGTATGTTTCAGAAATGCCTTTGTCGTCAACTCTCTCTGCTCTCCCAGCCGTGCAACCATGCTCACCGGAAGGTATAACCACATCAATGGAATGACCAATAACCACAGCGAACTGGGAGATACCACCGACACCTATGCAAGTCTTCTTACCAGGGCGGGCTATGCCACAGCATTCATCGGCAAATGGCATATGGCCCGTCAACTGGCCCGACCCGGCTTCACCTATTCATTCAGCTTCATCGGACAGGGGAAATATATCGACTGCCCATTCCAGCTCAACGGCAGCGAGATGGTCCAAACAAAGGGCTGGGTAGATGATATATCCACGGACACCGCTCTGGCCTTCATTTCCCGGAACAGCCGCCGTCCTTTCCTGCTTACCCTGGCCTTCAAATCCTCGCATTATAACTGGACGCCGCCGGAAAGGACCAGACATATGTTCGAGAATATCCCTTTTCCAAGACCCGCCAATGAAACATCCCCCACCCCCTATGAAGGCGAGATGGACGATGGCAGAACCTCTCCTCCGCCCGTACCGGCCATCAACTCGTGGACGGTCAACAACGATACCATCATCCGCAGCTATTTCAGGGTGCTTAAAGCCATAGACGACAACGTAGGCCGTATCCTGCATTTACTGGATTCGCTCCACCTGGCGGATAATACCATCGTCGTATATACCTCCGATAATGGCTATTTCCTGGGGGAACATAACCTCTCGGACAAACGGAATGCCTACGAAGAGTCCATAAGGGTCCCTCTTCTGATGCGTTATCCGGCTAAAGTGGCGAAAGGACAGATGATCAACAAGATGGTGCTGAACACGGACCTGGCCCCTACCTTCCTCGACTTCGCCGGCGCCAGCAGATCCGGAAGATTCCAGGGCAAGAGCTGGGCGCCGCTGGCAGAAGGAAAACCTGTAAAATGGCGAACCTCCTTTTTTTATGAATATTTCTACGAAACCCCTTACACCATACCGACCATCATTGCGGAAAGGACCGAAACAGCCAAACTCATAAAATACCCCGGCGAAGAAGGCTGGTCGGAGATGTATGATCTGAGAAAAGACCCGGGAGAGCAGCATAACCTGTTTGGAAACCCCCAGGCGGCAGGATTGAAAGCACGGCTGGAGCAAGAATTAAAAAAGGATTCCGCCGCGGTGCATTTCTTTATACCTGAGGTTGCAGACAAACGGCCGCTGGACAAGGACGGACATTACAAACGACCACTTTACCGTATTTCGAGTATGAAGAATACCCCTGCAAAGAACTGATTGTCCCGAATGCCCCGTTGTCTTGTCTTTTTTTCCCTTGGAGGGATAAGGGCGGTGATCGTAAGTTTACAAAAAGATCACTTATGCTCTTACAAAATAAAAATGCCGTCATTTATGGCGGAGGCATCTCTCTTGCAGGGTCGGTTGCCCGCGCCATGGCCCGGGAGGGCGCCAGGATATTCCTGGCCGGGCGTAATGTAGCTTCTCTCCAAAAGGTAGCGGCCGAGATCATTCAGAATGGCGGCAAAGCAGAAGTTGCCGGGTTGGACGCCATGGACGAGAACGCCGTCAACAAACACCTGACGGCAGTAGTCGCGGCGGCACGTACGGTGGATATCTTCTTTAACCTCATCGGGATCCATAACGTGCAGAATATACCATTGACGGAAATGCGATTGCCGGATTTTGTACAGCCGATCAATGACACCATGGTCACCCATTTTATCACCGACACCGCTGCCGCAAGGATCATGGTCCGGCAACGTTCGGGAGTGATCCTATCGCTAACGGCTACACCAGGTGGTGTCGCTTATCCGTTGACGGGAGGATTTGGAGTGGCCTGCTCGACCCTTGAAGGTTTTTCCAGAAACCTCGCCTCCGAGTTGGGTCCGCAGGGAATCCGGGTGGTCAATATCCGGAGCGCCGGATCGCCGGATTCAAGACCCTTTGTAGAAGCCATCGTCAATATGCCCGACGAGGTAAAGCCAGTACTGCAAAAAATGGAGAACGACACTATGCTAAAAAAACTTCCCTTAATGGAAGACATTGCTAATGTCGCCGTATTTCTATCCTCTCATCTTGCCGCAAAAATTACAGGTATAACGGTCGATGTCACCGTGGGCACCACCACGGGATTGAGCAGGGAGGAGATCCCGTTCAAGTAAGCTCAGACGCCCTCCAGCGGGTAGGGTCCTTCGGCAAAAGATTGATCATGATACCCCTTCGACCCTATCAGACGGGCCAGGGAGCTTCTGATATCCTCGCCCGCCCGCAGACGGGAAAGGACATAATCGAAATCAAAGCGGGGACGCCAACCCAGTTCATTCCGGGCGCGTTCATTGACATATACCCTATCGATACCCGGGAACATCGCCCACCCACGACGCGTATATTCGGCCTCATAAGCCGGGACACTGCGTCGCAGGACAGCCGGCGCCTCATTGCGCAGCTCCTGCAGATCGTCCTGTGTAAAAGGTGTTGTGGCGCTGATGATGTATTTGCGGAAGCCAATGTCCGGCGCTTTTTCCATGGCCAGCATATGAGCGGAAACCACGTCTTCAATGTCTACCCGGCGATATAAGAACTCGTTGACTTTGGCGTTCTCATCCGTATATGTCTGCCGTACTTCTTTTTTGTCATCTTCCTCCGGGAAAAAACGTGAGGTCCGCAGCACCAGGCAAGGCAGACGATGGTTACGATAGAACAAGGCGCACAGGTCTTCCGCAGCCACCTTGGTCACTCCATAGATATTTTTAGGGATAGGGACGACGTCCTCTGTGATCCAGGCCGCGGACTCGTTGCGGGAAGGGTTCAGCGCATCTCCGAATGTACTGGTAGTACTCGTAAAGATAAAGGAACTTACGCCGGCAGCCGCCGCCGCCTCCAACAGGTGGAGCGTTCCCGTGATATTTGTATCGACAAAATCCTGTTTGCTGTGCGTGCCTACATGCGGCTTGTGTAATGTCGCCGTATGAAGGACCGCATCCACCCCTTCCATACAACTCCTGACAAAAGCCCTGTCAGCGATCGTCCCCACACGGCTGGTATAATCCGAATGCAGTATGTCTGCTCCCACCACCTCATGCGCGGTGTCCCGCAGAGTGCGAACGATGGCTTCGCCAAGATGACCGGCGCTGCCTGTAACGAGTATCTTCATAGTCAGCGAAGATAAATACTTATCTTCGATCAAAATATTGATATCCATGGTAGCATTCTTAGGCATGGGCCTACTGGGGTCCAATTTCGTCAGGGCAATGATCGGCAAAGGAGCAAAAGTCAACGTATGGAACAGGACGGCCTCAAAAGCAGAGGCATTGGAACAATATGGCGCCAAAGCATTTGTACAGGCCGCAGACGCCGTAAGAGACGCCGATACCATCCATCTCACGTTAAAGGACGATGCCACCGTGGATGAAGTGCTGGCACAAGCCGCCGCGGGTCTTAAACCGGGCGCCACCATCATAGACCATACCACCACATCCACCCCTGGCGCCATACAAAGGACCAGGGCATGGAAAGAAAAAGGGTTTACCTATCTGCATGCCCCCGTCTTTATGGGTCCGCAAAACGCCCTTGAAAGTACAGGCTTTATGCTGGTGTCAGGCGACCAGTCCGTCATCGGCAGGCTGGAACCCACATTATCCAAAATGACAGGTAAGTTGCTCAATTTTGGTGTTGAAGAAGGAAGGGCTGCCGGCATGAAGCTGGTGGGCAACTGTTTTCTGGTAGCGTTTACCACCGGCATCGCAGACACGCTGTCCCTGGCAAGATCATTGGATATACCCATCAGCGACATGTCTACATTATTCGACGCCTGGAATCCCGGGACCCTGCTGCCTGCCCGGCTAAAAAGAATGACCAGCGGCAGCTACGATAAGCCGTCCTGGGAGTTGAATATGGCGAGAAAGGATACAGGACTGTTTATACAGGCGGCTGAACGGAAAGGAATATCCCTGGCCGTAATGCCCGCCATTGCAGCCGAGATGGACCGGTGGATCAACAAAGGGCATGGCAACGAAGACTGGACGGTCATCGGATCGGGCAACCTCTGATCACAGAGGGACGCTATAACCCACCTTTACCCTTTCCATAACTACATGCGTGTAAAAATGCTTGAGATGAGGGTTATCCACCAACCATTTCCTGGTGAACGCTTCATACTCCTGCATGTCCTTTGCGTTCACAATAAGAACAAAGTCATATGTCCCCGTCACATAATAGCATTGCATCACTTCGCTGCATTGCTGCATGAGGGTTTTAAAACTTTCCAGGGCCCTGGCATGCCCCTCTTTTAAAACGATGTCCACGACACAGGTAATACCAAGCCCCGCCACCGCGGGAGAGATAATGGAGACATCCGCTTCGATGATCTTTTCCTCTCTTAACCTGGTAAGTCTTCGTTGTACAGCCGAGGTGCTCAATCCCACTGCCTCACCCAGTTCACTCGCTGTCATCCGGCAATTTTGTTGCAGCAATTGCAGCAGGCGCTTATCAAATCCGTCCAGATCAAACATTTTTTACCCGTTTTTGCCACTAAAATATTCTAAAAAAACCGCCTGGCCATCTTATTTGCAGGAATTGCCCGGTAAGTTGGAGGTAGTTTTGTAAAAAAAAGATCATGCGGACAACAAGTATTTTTTCTCCTGAAGAGATTGCCGGTTTTAGAAAGGACACGACAGGCTGCGCGAATGTAATTCATCTGAACAATGCCGGAGCGGGCCTTATGCCGGACGTCGTCACCCGGGCCATACAGGAACATATTACGCTGGAATCACAGATTGGGGGATATGAAGCCGCCGCCCTACGGGCGGATGCGATCAAGGGTTTTTATACGACAGCCGGAAAATTATTCAATTGCAATGCCTCAAACATTGCTTTTACTTCCAGCGCTACCGACGCCTACACCCGGGCCCTGTCATCCATCCCCTTTCAACAGGGCGATATCATCCTGACGGATAACGATGATTTTATATCCAATCAGATACAGTTCCTCTCCTGTCAAAAAAGATTCGGCGTCCGGATCGTAAGAATAAAGAATGCACCGGAAGGGGGCGTGGATCTGGATGACCTGGAGCGTCAACTGGTAAAACTTCAGCCCCGCCTGCTCGCCATTACTCATATTCCCACCAATGCCGGATTGGTACAACCCGTCAAAAAAATCGGGGACATCTACGGCCATTATGAAAAGACACATCCTGATAAAACCTGGTACATCCTCGACGCCTGTCAATCCGCCGGTCAGTTGCCGCTGGACGTACAGCAACTGCAATGTGACTTCCTCAGCGTTACGGCAAGAAAATTCCTGAGAGGCCCACGCGGCACAGGCTTTTTATACATTTCCGATAAAGCCTTGCAAAAAGGGCTCGAACCTCTTTTTATCGATATGCGGGGGGCGGAGTGGATAGAAAAAGACCTTTATAAACCAAGGGAGGACGCCATGCGCTATGAAGACTGGGAGTTCGCCTATGCATTGGTACTGGGAACAAGGGCGGCTATTAAATATTGTCTGAACGTCGGCGTGGATCGTATTGCCCGGCAGGTCAAACAGCACGCAGACCATCTGCGGCAGGATCTGTCCCGGATGAATAAAGTACGCGTACTGGACAGAGGCCCGGAGCTGGGAGGTCTTGTTACGTTCACCGTCAGGGATGCCCAACCCCAACACCTCGTGGATGAATTGTTAAAAAGAAAGATAAATGTAGTACCCAGCTATAGGAATTTTGCCGTCATCGACTTTGATGAGAAGGGGGTCCAGTGGGCGCTGCGCGCTTCTCCACATTATTACAACACGGAAGAAGAGATACGGCAATTTCTGTCCGCCCTTGAGGACATAATAGTTGGTTTATAAGGGGATATACAAAACTGATGCCTTATCAGGAGATTCCTGTAGTTTTGTTTAACCATTGACTGTTAAACATATCGCTATGGCAGCATCTCAGTTTCCCTACGTCACTAAATTGGACATTCTGCATGAACATCTCGATCTGATCGATATCCCCGGGATAGTCGGCGCCTGTAAGGACAAATGGTTCAATCAAACCCTGACGCGGGTGAATGACAGCGTCATACGCATCGGGATCGTCGAAGGAGAATATCACTGGCATAAACACGACAATGACGACGAGTTCTTTTTCGTATTGGAAGGCCGTCTGTTCGTCGACCTGGAGGACAGGACTATTGAATTGGGACCACAACAGGGCGTCACCATTACCAGAGGGGTCATGCATCGTACACGCGCTCCGCAAAAGACCGTTATGCTGATGGTGGAAACCAGCGCCATCGTCCCCACCGGAGATTAACCAAAATCTGCTCAGCATGAACTGTCAGGAACTAGAACAGCCCGCTTTGCTGCCCGCCGCACTTCGGGAAAGCAACGACCGTGAGCTGAACAGGATTTTCAAATGCTTCCACCAAAAATACTACCGGAAGTTCATGGGCATGCTACACAAACTTTCATCAAAATATGCTTTCTTAAAAGGCGATCCGGAGTTTTATGGCAGCCAGGCTTTTAATGACGGACTGCTTACCTTTTATGATAAGATCATAAAGAATGGATTTGTCGAAGGCTCCGCCAAACTGGAAACTTTCTTTTTTTCCTTTTGCATAAATAAGTTACGGGCGCTCACGACAAACCATCACCGGGCCGGGATCAAACAATCCCGGCTGGTCCGTGTCCTGAAGGATGATGCAAGCGTGGACATCGAACCCCAGGACCTCTATGAAGAGCAGGAACAGCTGCTGCTAAAAGCATTGAATGAGATGGACGAAAAAAGAAGACAATACATAGTATTGAGAAAAATACATAACTTAACAAAGGAAGAGGTAGCTGAAAAAATGGGTATCGCCCCCGACACGGTAAACAACGAAGTCTACAGATCATTCCTGAAACTGAAAGAAAAGATGGAAGCCATGAAAGCAAAAGCCGTAATGTAATGTATGCCGATCACGCTCGAACAATACAATAGGGTCCAGCTCTACCTTGATGGAGAAATGACGGAAGCCCAGCAACAGGAATTCCTCTCCCAACTGCGTAACGACCCGGAATTGCAGGAGTCCTGCGAATTTGAAAAACACCTCCGGAAAAATGCCCGCTCCATCCGGCACACAGATGAGCTCGTTGCATTAAGCAGACAGGATCAGGAACTCACAGCCGCGGATCCGGAAAGGACGGCTGCCGTCCGGGTCTTGATCGAGACAGCAGGCCGCGAGTGGCGGGAGGAGCGACGGCAACGCAATATATGGATCGCCGCAGCAGCCTGTTTTGTATTGATCGCAGGCAGCCTCGTTCTCTTTCTCAATACCCATCACGGAAAAGCTGCAGCCGGAAAGGAACTGTTTGCTCAGTTCTTCCAGAAAGATGTTGTCCCCGAAGGCAATTACCCCATGTTGGCCAGGGCTTTTAAAGATTATAATAACAACGATTACTCGACGATACAGCACTATGACCTGGCAAACATGCCTACACTGAAAGGCGCTGATGATCAACGGGAAAAAATACTGGCGTTGGGCTATTATTACAGAGGCGTTTCCTACCTGCTAACAGACGATCCTGAAAAAGCTGCCGTATCCCTTCAATGGGTCATCGATCATCCCTCGTCTGAGGACCTGGTATGGAAAGCGCAATGGTACAAGTCGCTGGCCCTGGTCAGGACCTCCCACACAGAGGAAGCAAAAAAACTACTCCGCACTCTTGCAGCCAATACCCATGCCGGGCAGTATGCCCAACAGGCAAATGCACTTTTACAAAAGCTGGAAGCAAATGCGCATTGACCGGATACTATATCAGCATTTGCTCACCGGCTGGCTGCTGTTCTGCACCGGCCCGCTTTCAGCAAAAGAAATACAAGGTCCGGGACGAACCTTTGGCATCATCATCGGCGTAGCGGATTATTCCCATCTACCCAAATTGCAATATGCCGATAAGGATGCGCTTGAATTTTATCTATATCTCCAAAAAGTATCGCCTTCCGACGCCAAAAGGATCTTTGTTTTCCTAAACAAAAAGGCCACCAGCGGCGCGATTGCCACAAAATTCTATCAGATCATAAACGAGGCTCAGCCAGGCGACCGCGTTTATATCTATTTCAGCGGACACGGCGATATTGAGCAACTTTACCAGGCTAATAATTTCTTCCTGCTGCTGGGTAACTGCCCCCGGAAAAATTATATGACCCAGCCCGATCAGCTCCTGGAAAAAGCATTCTTCGACTGTTTTATACCATCGCTGATGGCCAGAAAGGTCAGGATCATTTTTATTTGTGATGCCTGTCATGCAGGTTCGCTCATCGGTGGGCCGGTCGGAAGGAAAAATAATATGCAGGCCATGATGTCCAGTTGGGGCAATGAAGCCAAGCTTTTGTCCTGCCGGCCGGACCAGGCTTCCCAGGAAAGCCCCAGATGGGGAGGCGGCAGAAGCGTCTTCTCCTGGTACCTGGTACTGGGTATGAAAGGGCTCGCAGACAAGGACGGCGATCAACAAATCAGTCTGTCTGAATTGCAGGAATACTTGGACGGTAATGTACAACAGGAAACCAGGGCTTTCGATACCCTCCAACAACCGGAGATCCTCGGTGAGAAAGGGTTCGTGATCAGCAGGACCACTCCCACCCTGCTGTTACAGGCCAAACAACAATGGAAGACCAACGGAAGCTCGGAAGAATATAATAAGCTGGCTATTAATAAAGGCGACCGGATACAAGTGGGCAATAATACCTATATCTTCAAATCCGACGAAAAGGGCAGCAACACCCTGGAGCCGGCCACTGCCCTTTCGATCACCGATAATTATTGGAAGACGATCTATTACGCCTTCCGCAGTAAGATAGAAGAAGGCCGGCTGCTACAGCCCGGTAATAATACCGCCTACGCACTTTACCAAAGCTTTAGTCAGGCCAACAGCAGCGCCCCTGAGACAGAAGATATGAGGGTCAGCCTGCTGACAGCGTTCACCGCTACTTACGACTCCTTACTCGCTCCCTTTTACAAGGATGATACTGCTGGTTTTGCTGGTGCCTTAGAAGCATACGACCTGAATAACCTCACCATCGCACTGGACTTAGCTCCCGAGGTCCTTCCCTTAAAGAACAGGATCAAAGCCGGACAGCTCTTAATCCGGGCTTGCAGACAGTCTGCGGATGCCGCCATTCCCCTCCTCGTCGAAGCCATCAGGACCGACAGCCTCTGCCCTGCCCTTTACAAACGGCTGGGGGACGTATACTTCTCATCCCGGCAATACAGCCAGGCGGCGGACAACTATAGGATCTACGCACAAATGCTTCCAAATGAAGAGAGTGCCCAGCGCAAGCTCAGCCAGGCACTCCTCGCTCAAAAAAAAATTTCCTCTTTTTGATGATTCCCTGCCGGTTCATGCTATAGATGGTTATAAAAACATCTGACATGAAAGCCAGCTTCTTTATCTTAACCCTCTCCCTTTTAAGCCGGTATGCCGACGCACAGATAGATGACTATTTCAGACAGAGAGGCGTAATGCTACTGGCCCAATGCGCCCACCCGACAAATACCTTCCGGAACGGCGCCTACCAGACGGAAGACGGATACGTCATCGTCGATATATATTATCAGGAAGGCGTGCACACCAGACTAAAGATCTATAGGGGTGATGCCTGCTTCACGGGTGTGGCCGTATTATCCGACGACGACATCTTTCCCCCCTTCCGATTCCTGGGCAGCATCCTCAAAACCCTTTTACAGCAGTATGAAGACAGTGAACAACGGGATGAACTGGCCAGACAGCTGGAAAGTATACTCAGGAAAAGGCTGGAGGAATGGTCAGGCGCCGACTGGTCACTGCTGATCATCAACCTGGATTACTTTTCATTCTGACAGTTCCTTGTTAATGCATATAACAATTTGATAATATTAAGTTAAATTAGATGTATTACATTTAGTTCATTCACCTAAAACTTAACCCCCGATGAGAAAAAACCTTCCATGGCTCCTTATGGCCATACTCATGTCACCGCACCTTTCAAAAGCGCAAAGTTCAGACGAAAAGATCCCCCTCGCCATCCTGCCCTATGTATTGTCCACCGGCGCCCAGATAGGGAACCCCGCGGATGTAGTGACCATCCAGGAGATCGTAACAAAGGATTTTACCAATCAACCCCGATTCACGGTATTGGATAGGTCAAGATTTGATGCGATCATAAAAGAGATGAAGATCCAGAGCATGGAGCAATTCCTGGATAGTAAGATCGTTGCCCAGGGCAAGCAGCTGGGCGCCAAATACCTGGTAGCAGGCGTGGTGAATGAGTACAAGATCACGAGACAGACAAAGGACATGTTTGGAAAAAAGTTCGTCAGCTTTCCCGCCTCGCTAAAAATGTCCTTTGGCGTCATCGTGGTGGAAACAGGCCAGTTGTTATTCACCAGCCCCATCAATGTGATAGTCAACGACCTCAACAGCATGGATTCACTCAACTCGGGGAAAAGAGCGCTCACCAATATGGAGGACGAGGTCAAAAAACAGATGATGAATATCCTCACGGGCTCGATACAGGTGCTGGGCATCGACAAAACAGGTAAGGACGGATTGCCTGCCACAGTCCTCACCAGCGGGGGCGGCGTGCTAAGGGAAAAAGTAAAGCTGGGTGTCTTTGTCACGGAAATGTACGGAAACCTCAAACGCGAAAAACAGATCGCGGAGCTAAAGACATCCAAAATAGAGGGAGATGTAGTGGTTTGCGAAGTAAAGAGTGGTGCAAGAGAGCTGGATGCGGCCATCAAGACCAAGACACCACCGATGACGGTGAAAATTCTTCAAAAGTAAACCCCTTTGTCATGAACAAAGTATTGTGGACATCGCTGGCGATGCTCCTCGCGATGGCATGCAGCCCTAAACTGAGCACCTACAGCCCGCAGATATCTTCGTCACCCGGTCCCGAAGAAACCACCCTCTTTGTCCAGGCCTCAGGGCTGGCTACGGAAGAAAAAGCCGCGTATGACAACGCCGTTTATAACGCCCTATCCACCCTCGTGTACCAGGGCATACCCGGCTCGGTCCAATCCAGACCCATGATCCCTCCGGGAGACGCCGCCCGCGTGAAGACAAAAGTGGACAATTGTCTTCACGACAACAACTGCTGCAGGAATTTTATCATGCAGGACAGTCACGTAGGCGGTACGGTAAAAGTAAAAGGAGGTTATACGGCCACTACCAATATCAAGGTAAACCTGCTCTCTCTCCGCACCTGGCTTGAACAAAACAACATCATCAGAAAATTTGGATTGTAATATGAAAAGTCATCTCAGCCTCATGGCGCTATTGCTGTCGTCCTTTCTGGGACAGGAAGGGATCGCACAAGTGGATAGCAGCAGGAACAAAGAAGTGAACACTGTTCAATTAAGCGTTATGATCGTGCCTTTCAGGAAAGAAGGAGAAGAATACCGCAAGCTATACGACAATTCCAAAACGATACAATATGCCATCGATAAGCTCAAAGAAGGGTTTGACGACAGGGGATACCAGGTGATAGATTTTGTCTCAGCCTATGACAATGCGGTCGCCGATGGAGTCATACAGGGGATCACCAGCCAGGATGATGCTCTTTCTCTTATTGCCCGGCATGCGAACTCCGATATATTGATAACCGTGGATGTCTCCAAAGAGACGGGTGACCTGGGCAACAAGGTCTACGTACGCATGAATGCATCCGACGCTTCGACCAACTATGCCTATGGCACAAAGGTCTGCGAATCCCCTTATTTTAATACCAGGGATTCAATGGCGCTGGTGCGGAGGGCCATGTCGGACCCCGATAAGCCGGCCATACCGGATTTTTTGGATAAGCTCCAGTCCAGCTTTACTTCCATCATACAAAAAGGCAGACCCCTGAAGATCGTCTTCAGCGTAAGCAAGACAAGCATGTGGACCTTCTCTTCCAAGCTGTCCACCGGCAAGATGCTCTCCACAGCCATCAACGATTGGATGAAAACCGCGGCATACAAGAACTATAGTCAAATGCAAAACGTCACCAACCTCCAGATGACCTATTCCGACGTGAGGGTACCGTTGAAGGATAGCCAGGGGCTCAATTACAGTCCTTTTGATTTCGGAAACAAGATCGTCACCTTTCTCGCCGGCGAGAAATTAAAGGTGGATCAGCCGTTCATGAAGTCGGGGGCGCTTTATGTCACCATTAATTAACAACAAGTGAAAACAACTATTTTTTTAGTATGGTGTTCCATGGTGCTCACCATCGGCATCACCCGTGGACAGACACCGGAAAGCCATCCGGACATCTCCACTATTTCGCTGGCAGTCGCCATGCCCAGGGAGATAAAAGGGCTCACTGATGGACAGATCTCTATCCTGGAAGACAGGATCAAGAACATCGTCAGCATGAATGGTCTTTCGGCAGAAGGTGGCCTGGAAGGCTTCGTCATCTACCCCAAATTCGATATCTACAGCATGCAGCAGGTGCAGGGAGTCGTCAATAAAAATATTACCATTGCCAAATGTAATATCAGTCTTTTCGTACGCCAGTTCATTCCCAATGCTACTTCCAATATCGTTTTCTCATCCTACAACAAGGACATCGTAGGTTCGGGATATACGGAGAGCGATGCGCTGGGAAATGCCCTCACACAAATAAGACCCGACGACGATGCCTTCCAAACCTTCCTGGACAAGACGCGCAGGCGGATGGTAGACTATTACGTACAGAATTGCGACAGGATCATGGGTGAGGCCATCAATGCCGCCAACCTGGAGAACTACGACAAGGCATTCGCCCTGCTGCTGAGCATCCCCAAAGAGGCAGGTCAGTGTTATGGACAGGTCCAACAAAAGACCGTAGAGATCTACCTGAAAAAACAACGCCAGGAATGCAGCCGCTATATCCTCAAGGCAAGGACGCTCGCCGCGGGTCATAATTTTGACAGCGCCCTTGCGACCCTGCGTAATGTCGATCCCGAAAGCAGCTGTAAGGAAGACCTCTTTTCCCTTCTCAACGACATTGGGACAAAAGTCGATGCCAGCGAGCAGCAGGCCCTGGAACTGTATAAGGAACAAATGCGCAACCAGGTAGAGATCGAAAAAGCAAGGTATGCAGCCATCAGTGAAATGGGGAAAGCCTATCTCGATGGAGCGGGAAGAAGGACATACGTTGTCACAGGCAATGGGCCTACCGCCACGATCCAGCCGGATAAACCCGTTGCCCCCGACCCTGTCGCTCCCGCACCTGCTTCCCCCGCGGATGACCTGCTGGCCGGCACTGCCATGCAGCCCGTCATATTCCCCGACAACAATCTATTCCCTTCCTTTATCCTGAGCAGGGCCAACTACGGGATCCCGGACGAGTCAAAGCAATATGGAGATATATACAGCTGCATCGGCATCGCCGTACTCAACCCTTCCACCAGCGGTACCCTCTCCTACGAGATAGAGCCGGTGGAAAATAAATATTTTGAAAAAATCTCGGGCACGATCAGCTTTATAAAGAACCAGACCCACCAGTATTTCCCCAGTATCCCCTGGAAATTCGATGCCTTGAAAAGCGTACAGCAGTCCACACCGTTGAGCATCCGGTTCAGACTTATCGATCGCACCGGAAAGAGTAAGGAAGAGGTGGTAAAGGTCAGTATCCGCAGCATCCGTGAATGTATAACCAGTTTTTATTTTGACGGCAAAAACCAAATGAGCCCCCTGCTGGCCGCCTATGTCAATGAAGACAATCCGCAGATAGACCGGCTGCTGAAAGAAGGTATTGAAAAGAACTGGGTCCATGAATGGGTGGGTTACCAGTCCGGGCAGGAAGGTCTGGACCAACAGGTAAAAGCCATCTGGAAAATACTTTCCTCCAAAGGCATCCGCTACAGCAGCCTTACTGGCGCAGGCAATATCAACAGCCATGCTTTTACCAGCCAGATCGTACGCCCTTTCTGCGAATCCATCAGCAACAGACAGGCCAATTGCGTCGACGGCACCCTTGTATTTGCATCCATTCTGAAAACGATCAACATCCGGCCCGTGCTGGTGCTGATACCTGGCCATTGCTTCCTTGGCTATCATGCCACCAGCACAGGAGACAATGATTACGTCTTCCTGGAGACGACGATGTTGGGGGATATCCAGGGTCAGCCGACGGAAGAGGCTTTCGAAGCCAATTATATAGCTGCCGTCAAACGGGCCGGAGAAGAATTCCTGGCAACAAAGGGTAATTATTATATGATCGATGTCGCCGTTGCCCGTCAGCAAAAAGTAATGCCCATCAACCTTTCCGATGAAGCTTGCAAATAAGGATAATGTCCTTACCCTCGATGATCCTCCGTTCATATCCCTGCTGCACAACCAGTATCATAGCCAGCGCCAGTTCCTGCATAGTACAAAAACCGGACGGGTAAAGGGCTCTCCCTAACGGGAAAAGCCAGGTGATATACCTGTAAAGATTATGCGTTCTCGTCAGCCCCGGGATGGGCTTGATAAACCCGGGGCGAAAGGCGAATACTTGTCTGAAAGGCAGTCGCATGAGGTCATTTTCCGTCTTGCCCTTTACCCTTGCCCACCTGCTCCAGCCTTTCTCACTGCTGTCCGTACCCGCCCCCGAGATATAACAAAAGCTCATATCCGGGTTCAGCCTGCTGAGGGTCCCCGCAACATGCATGGTCAGCGTGTAAGTGGTTTGAAAATACTGTTCCGCACCCATTCCCACGGAGCTGACCCCCAGGCAGAAAAAACAGGCGTTGTAGCCGGCGAGCTGATCTTCAATAGCAGAAAGGTCGAACAGGTCCGGATGGAGGATCTCTTTGAGTTTGGGATGGCTGACCCCGCATGGCTTACGGTTGATCACCAGTACAGCAGCTATATCCGGATGCTGCAGACATTCGTGTAATACGCCTTCGCCTACCATGCCGGTGGCGCCCGTTATGATAGCCTTGATGGGTGATGAGTTCATATCCGAAGATACAAAAAGGGACCACAGGTCCCTTGGCCGAAGGCCCATTATTAGCCGCATTGCACCCGGAAGGTATTTTTCCCACACCGGCCGGGTGCAATACAAAAACCGCCCCTTTTCAAGGGCGGCCCGTCTACTATGAAAAAACTGTCAACACACTACTTACAAGCTGTTCAGTACAGGGGACTGAGCTAAATATTTTTTTGAAGGGTAATAGATAAAAAAACAGCTGCCATTCTTCATCAGCGGGATGATCTCATTACTTACTTCGCTGGGGATGGCAGGACATCCAAAAGTAGTTCCCATTACACCGTATTTATGCAGTATCCGCAAACTTACATAGGAGGCGCCATGGATGACGATGCTGCGTTTATAAGCATTATCATTAAAACCCTTGTCCAGTCCTTCAATACGGAGCGACAGACCATTGACGCCATAATAGGTCTTCCGGGTGACATAAAACCCCAGGCTGCTTTTGCAGGACTCTTCCTGGTTGGAGAAAGAGCTGGCATATTCTTCTCCTGAATTAATGCCATGGGCGACAAAGGTCTTGTAAAGGATCTTTTTATTACGTACGTCGATGACATACATTCTTTCCTTCGAAGAAGACTGACTAAAATCACAGATGGTCAACAGGTCGGATTTCCGTAATTTGCCCTGTTTCAGGAGATTGTGATAGCCCAGCCAGGCATATTCAAACGCTTTCAGGCTCAGGTCCTCATTTTCCAGGTCCATAATATCATACATCCCCAGAGCCGTATTCATCACCATTTTATATTCAGCCTTCATAGCGGCCAATCGCATAGCCCTTTTGACAGCCGCAGCAGCCTCGGCCTTTTCAGCTTCAGCCTTTGCCAGCTCGGCAGCCCGTGCACACACGGCTTCGGCCGATACGTTATAGTTAATGATCTTTTTGATGAGGTCTGCGGAGTTATAATTACCCCGGGACGTGTAGGTCGCCGTTTTACTCTTCCCCGCCGCCAGTATGGCGGGGGCCGTCAGGATAAACAGCATCATCAGAACCTTCGCGCAATTGTAATTAATATTCTTCATAAAAACGGATTTGATAGATATGTTTCAATGGGTGTACCAAATCCTTTACTATTAATAATCAATTACTTACAGATACCATCCAACCGAATTTAATCCCGGATTGGGAAGATTTTCTCTTTTTTAGGAGTTTCTCATATGGTGAAAAAACGAAGGGGCGCAAAAAAAACAGGGATGAAAACATCCCTGATTTACCAAACCTAACTGCCTATGAAGACTATAAACTTTTATTTACGTTTTTACTACATGGTTGTAGTTTATATACGACAAACGGCTAAAATTAGATTTCTCAGAAAGAACTTTTTTTATCCCCGTTGCCATCGCTCTCTAACGGTACCACAAAATTGTCGGTTTTGGGTGGCAGACACATTTCGTTGGTACATACCTGGTAAGTAAGGGACCCGCTGACGCTGGTTTTGACATTTGCCTTTAGTTTTATCACCTGGATAAAATCTACTTTTCCCGCATATTGATTGGCCTGTATCCCCGTAGCCTCATCCTTCCACTTTTCCATATCTCCCACTTCCCTGATCTTGCCCAACAGACCTACCAGGGGATTGGGTTTGAATTTGATCTCCGTCGGTCTGGCCACCGCATCTTCCGGCTGTTGCTGGGAATAAGCATGCCATCCCGATGCCAACTGGGCCGTCAAATGGACCTCATAGGTCTTTTCCGCTATTTTCCGGGCACTGTACTGCCAGGCCACCGGATGAAGGTCATGCTGCGCTTTACCCACCAAAAAGGTGAAAAAGAGGGCGGAAAGTAGGATACTTTGCTTCATATAGAACGTTTTATGAGTAAAACGTTCTATTAAAACACCTGACTATGAATTTTGGCCGGTTCTTCCTTTGTATATATACGATCTGGCAGCTGGTAGCCAGTCATTAGTTGAACTGGAACCATATCAGCGCCACAGCGGAAAAGGTCATCAGCACCAGCGTAAGCACACCCAATATATTTGATCCCCGTTTATTCACCGCCGCCCCCATGATCTTTGGGTTATTACAGATATGCATCACCAGGACGATCATCACGGGTGCTGTCAGCCCGTATAAGATCGCCGTATATAACAAGGCCTGGATGGGGCTGATATGGAGGAAATCCAGACAAAGACCCGCCAGCAGCGCAAATACCAGCGTTACATAAAAACCCGGCGCTTCATTGAATTTTTTGTCCAGCCCCTGCCGCCAGTTAAAGGTTTCCGCCACGATGTAGGACAACGATCCTCCCAATACCGGGATGGCCAGAAACCCCGTTCCGATGACTCCTATCGCAAAAAACGCATAGGTCATCTTCCCCGCCAATGGCTCCAGCGCGCTGGCCGCCTGCTCGACTGTCTCGATCTTATGTTGCCCTGCATTGAAAAGAACCACCCCCGTCGTCAGGATGATAAAGTACATCACCAGGTTGGAAAAGAACATCCCGCCATAGACATCCTTCTCCATTTTTTCCATAAATCGCCGATCGATGACCACTCTTCTATGCAGCCGGGCATTGTTGACATCCTCCGCCTCCATGGTAGCCTGCCAGAAAAACAGGTACGGCGAAATGGTCGTGCCTAAAATAGCCACCAGGATCTCAAAAAAATCTTTGTCCATGCGAATGGTGGGTACCAACGTATGCCGCAACACCTGTCCCCATTGCACATGCACAAGGAAGGGAATGACCAGGTACAATAAAAGCACCAGGCAGAGCCATTTTAAGACACCTGCCAGCTTCTGATACGGCCAGCGAATGACCCCAAAAAGGATCAGCCCCGTAAAAAATATCTCAAAAGCAAATACGGGTACCGGGGGTAACAGCATATGCGCTACCGCACCCATGCCCTCAATGTCAGCGCCGATGTTCAATACAATGGCCGGAAAGCTGAACACCATCATGGCAAAGCCCAGCTTTCTCGGATAATGTTGTCTTAGCACACCACTCAACCCCTTGCTGGTGACCACGCCGATCCTGGCGCACATCTCCTGTATGGACGCCATCAGCGGGAAAGTGATCAATGCCGTCCAAAGGGTGCTCAGCCCAAATGCCGCCCCCGCCTGGGAATAAGTAGCGATCCCCGAAGGATCATCGTCACTGGCGCCTGTGATCATACCAGGGCCAAAGACTTTCCACACTTTGGCTATACGCACTTTGAAAGCGGTGATCTTCTTCATGCCGGATGTTGAGGGATTTCTACAATATACTATTAATATCATGCCATCATGCTAACTTTATCACCTATGCCACTACTATCCATCGTCCGTCATGGACAGTCCACCTGGAACCTGGAAAACCGTTTTACTGGCGACGTCGACGTAGACCTCACTCCTCTTGGCAGGGAAGAAGCCCGATCGGCAGGAAAAAAACTTGCTCATATCTCTTTCTCTCGTTGTTTCACATCCGTACTGGAACGGGCCATCGAAACCCTGGACATTATCCTCAAAGAGACGCACCAGCAAGGTCTTCCCATCGTCCGTGACAAAGCCCTTAACGAACGCAACTATGGCCAGCTGCAGGGACTCAACAAAGCCGAGACAGCAAAAAAATATGGCGACCAGCAGGTAGCCATCTGGCGAAGAAGTTATTCTGTCCGTCCTCCCGGCGGAGAAAGCCTGGCAGATACCGCTGCCCGGGTGATCCCATACTATACAAAAGAGATCGAGCCTTATTTAAAAAAAGGAGAGAATATCCTGGTAGTGGCGCATGGCAACAGCCTTCGCGCCCTCATGATGCACCTGGAACATATCGGGGAAGATAAGATAGCCACCGTGGACCTGCCCACGGGAACGCCCAGGCTATATACCTTTGATGAACAATTGAGGTTGGTGTCCGTCAATTATTTATGATCTTCCGTCGCTATCACGAACACCTGCTCTAACGTAGGTGAATATCGATAAATATCTTCAATAAAGGCCGGCCCTCCGGAAGCCCACCACGGCATAAAATTCTCCGTCCGCTCCTGCAGTCCATTCTGGGGGAATAAGGCCGACTTTAATACCCGTATCTGCCGCTGTCTGTCCGCGAATTTCCTTTTCTCCGCCTTCAGCAATTTTTTCTCCAGCTCTTTCAGGGGATGTAAAGCCTTTACCCGCAAGGCTTCCACATGCTGCACCAGCGTAGGGTCTACGGGACGGGCCCGCTCCTTTAACGACCCGTAATAACGTTCGGCTTCCACGATCTCTTTTTCCATGCTCAATTGCTGTTGCGACTCCTTTCGCACCAGCTTATTCATCAGCACATCTTCCGGCTGAAAAAGGTCTGTTATATCCAGCCCCGCGCCAGCAACCCGCTCAACCCACAACGCCTCTACAAGTAAAAAGGAATTTCGCAGGATGAGCATGGGAAAAGGCCTTCCATAATGATGAAAAAGATCCTTCAGCTCCATCCAATAGGCCGTCTCCCCACCACCGCCGATGAATGCTATGTTGGGCAGGATAGTTTCCTGAAAAAGGCCCCGAAGGATCACATTAGGACTAAAATGTTCGGGATGGTCATACAGCTCTTTCCTTATCTCTTCCGGTGTAAAAGAGAGATCCGATTCATGTACTTTGTAGACATCCCCCACCCGCTCGATCCTGCCTCTCAGATCGCCTTTCAAATAAAATAAATTGATCGGTCTGGGATTTGCCTGTACTTTATATCGTTGGGACAGACGGTCGGCAGTTCCTTCCACAATCCTGCAGGGTGTCTGTTGGAATAGATCGTCTTCAAAAACAGGGATCATCAGCCGTTTGAGACTGGCCCTGTCGGGGATGAGCACCACCAGCCCGTATGCCGCAAAAAGCCAGTGCAGCAGACGGAAGGTAGCCGTTTGTATATCGGGGCTCTTCAGATAAAACTCCCGGACCTTTTCCATCAATTCGCTGCCATACCGCTGGACGGATAATTCTCCTTCTATCCTGTGGATCAGTTGTTCCAGTCCCTTCGTATTCATTCGCCCGACAGCGCCCGTCTGTTTGGTAGACCACACCAGTTTTTCCCCGTTGAGATAGATATTGCCTAACTCATCCAGATCGGCGTCTTCGCTGCCCATATAAAAGACGGGGACGAAATGTTTGTCCGGCCATTCCTGGTTCAGCCGGTCTGCCAGTTTGATAACATGAATGATCTTATAAATAAAATAGAGGGGACCAGCAAAAATGGCCGGCTGATGAGCCGTGACGATGGTGAAAGTGTTCTCTTTCAGCAGGTGTTGGATATTGGAGACCACCTTTGGGGAAGACGTTACCGCCTGGTACTGGTCCTCAAGCGCCGCAACCAATGTCCTACGGTCTACCGGCGCCTTTTTGCGTGCCTCCAGTGAAGCTTTAAGACCCTCCGGCGTAACAGGATGCTCAAAAAAGGGGGCCAGTGCGGGAGCCCGATCCAGATAATCGGTGATGATCTTTGAAAAGTAGCCTGTCTGCTGGTATGGCAAATGATGCGGAGTCCAATCCATAAAAGTAAAAATAGGGATATCAGGCGAATTCCTGCGTACCGCACACCACAACATAAAAGGTTCCCAGATTGTTTACAACACCTGAAATCCATACGCATATGGATCATCCTCGGGATCAATGGTAATGGTATTGTACCCATAGACTTTAGCCCATCCTTCGATGCTGGGAATAATGGCCGGCTTGCCCGCCACCGTAGTTGCACGCTCTACCCGTCCCGTAAAGCTGCTGCCGATGATACTCTCATGGATGAACCGGTCGCCCTCTTTCAGCCGTCCTTTGGCAAACCATTGCGCCATCCGCGCCGAGGTGCCCGTCCCGCAGGGGCTCCTGTCGATGGCCTTGTCCCCATAGAATACGGCATTGCGTGCCGTAGCCCCCGGATCGATGGTTTCACCCGTCCATAAGATATGCGTACAGCTGTGGATCGTAGGATTCTCAGGATGGACGAACTCATGGGATGCATTGATCCGTTGTCGCATAGTCCTACTCCAGCTAATTAATTGATCAGCAGTATAATGTTCCAGTCCTTTAAAATTTTTCTGGAGATCGACGATGGCATAGAAATTTCCTCCGTAAGATACATCCACCCGCAGCAGACCCAGGTCGGGACATTCCACTTCTACGTCCTCCGCGGCAAGATAAGCGGGGACATTCGTCAACTTGACGGATCGCACTTTCTTTCCTTCCTGCTTATATTCAATGAGCACCAATCCGGCCGGCGCTTCCATCCTGACGATGCCGGGCTGCCGGGGTTGTATGAGTCCTTCTTCCAGGGCAATAGTGATGGTACCGATGGTGCCGTGCCCGCACATGGGGAGACAACCACTGGTCTCGATAAACAGGACTGCCACGTCATTCCCGGGGTCATGCGGCGGATAGAGAATGCTCCCGCTCATCATGTCATGTCCCCGGGGCTCGAACATCAGTCCCTTACGTATCCAATCGTATTCCTTTAAGAAATGCTGCCGTTTCTCGCTCATATTCCGGCCTTCCAGTACTGGTCCGCCGCCGGCCACCAGCCTCACAGGATTGCCACAGGTGTGCGCATCGATACAAAAAAAAGTTTTCTTCATGTAGCTGTCGGTAAATAGTAGATTCAGGCAAGGGCCCCATTGGACAACTGATCGTTGATCGTTCGCCAGATACCCAGGGGGTTTGCATTTTTCAACGCGTCCGGCAGCAGGTGGTCCTCCCAATTCTGAAAACTCAGGGGACGAACCCAACGCTTGATCCCATCCGCGCCGACGGAGGTAAAACGGCTGTCCGTCGTGGCAGGGAAAGGCCCTCCATGCTGCATGGATAAAGCCACCCTTACGCCTGTTGGAACTCCATTATGGATAAACCTTCCGCAAAGGTCCTGCACCATATCCACCAGCTCGGTGTGTGTTTGTATATCTTTCTCCGTCGCCATCAGCGTGCAGGTAAGCTGGCCTTCTAGGTGGGAAACGACCTGTAGCAGCTCGTCTTTATCCGAGCAGCGGATCACCAGCGAATAGGGACCAAAGACTTCCTGGTGCAGCAAAGGGTTGTTGAAAAAAGCCTGCGCCGTCGCGGAAGCTACAGTGGGCACGCCCTGCTCCTCTTTTGCCGGCAGCTCCGATACAGCCACCGTCTCCACATTCTGTTGCTCCAGGGCAGCCTTCCTCTTCTCTCCATAGGCTTTGGCAATGCCGGAGTGCAGCATGGTTCCCGGCGCAACTTTTTTTATAGCAGCGCCCAGCTCATTGATAAAGACCTGAAGGTCCTCATTGTCGATGCCGATAATAAGTCCCGGGTTGGTACAGAACTGTCCCGTGCCCAGGGTGATACTGCCGGCATAAAGACCCGCTACTTCTCTGGCAGATTGTTTCAGCTTATCAGGCAGCACAAAAACAGGATTGATACTGCCCATTTCGGCAAACACGGGTATCGGGGCCTTCCGCTGGTTAGCCCAGTCGAACAGGGCCTTGCCGCCTCCATAAGATCCTGTAAAGCCAACCGCGCGGGTATGCGGGTGCGTGACCAGGGCCTTGCCTGTCTCAAAGCCGGCCCCGTGTACATGCCCAAAGACACCTTTAGGCAGCCCACATTTTTCAACGGCTTTGAAAATAGCCTTTGCCACCGTATCTGAAGTCCGGGGATGTGCCGGATGCGCTTTGACCACCACCGGGCAACCCGCTGCAAAAGCGGAGGCCGTATCTCCTCCCGCCGTCGAATAAGCGAAGGGGAAATTGCTCGCCCCAAAGACGACGACAGGACCCAGCGGCACCTGCATCTTGCGAATATCCGGATCGCCTTTTTCGGTATTGGCCGTATCGATCCTTACCTCCAGCCAATGTCCCGCCTCACAGGCAGCCGCATAGCTGGTCAATTGGAAAATAGTTCTTGCCAGCTCATTCTTTACCCGGGCCTCCGGTAAATGAGTCTCTTCCATAACGGTCGGGATCAATTCGTCGCTGACAGCGGTCATTTCGGAGCCAATCGTCCGCATAAAGTCGGCACGCTGTTTCAAAGTGGTCTTACGGTATTGCAAAAATGCCTTCCAGGCATCCTGCATCACCTGGTCGATCTCTTGTACGGTAGCATCTTTAAACGCCATGATGAAGTTTTAATCGTTAGCAAATCTATATCATCCGTGAGCTGCGCTCATAACATTAATTAGTAAATCCTTTCCGGATATTAACCAACTATCTCTCCTTCGAGATCATAATCATAAGCCTTTGTTATTTTCACCTGTACAAACTCTCCGATAGGCAATTTTTCTTTACTGTGTATGATCACCTCATTGTCTACTTCCACCGAATCGAACTCCGTTCGTCCCAGCCATCTGCCGGCCTCTTTCTTATCGATGAGGGTCTTAAAGACCTTGCCCACCTTCTCCTGGTTCTTTTCATAAGAGATCTCCTGCTGGACCTCCATGACCTCTTCCGCTCTCCGCTGTTTTTCCTCTGCCGGCACGTCGTCCGCCAGGTCGTGTGCGGAAGTTCCCTCCTCATGCGAATAGGTAAAGATCCCTACCCTGTCAAAACGATGTTCCTGCAGAAAATCCTTTAATTCCTCCACGTCATCACGTGTCTCTCCCGGGAAGCCGGCGATCAACGTTGTACGCAGACAAATGCCGGGAACCCTGTCCCTGATGGTATGGATCAATTCGGTCATTTCCGCCCTGGTGATCTGACGCCGCATGGCCTTCAGCATATTATCGCTGGCATGCTGCAACGGCATGTCCAGGTAATTGCAGATGTTCTCCCGCTCCCGCATGACGTCCAGGATCTCCAGGGGGAATTTGGAAGGATAAGCATAGTGCAGCCGTATCCATTCCAGGCCTTTTACATCGGCCAGGCGATGCAGCAGCTCAGGAAGAGCGCGACGCTTGTAAGTATCCAGGCCGTAGTAGGTTAATTCCTGGGCGATGAGCATGATCTCTCTCACGCCTTTCTTCACGAGGCTTTCAGCTTCCTTCACCAATTCGTCGATGGGGCGGCTCACGTGGGCGCCCCGCATGAGGGGGATGGCGCAGAAGGAGCAGGTACGGTTACACCCTTCCGATATCTTCAAATAGGCATAATGCTTAGGCGTGGCCAACAGCCGCTCGCCCAGCAGTTCCGCCTTGTAATCCGCATCAAATTGCTTTAGCATCAGGGGCAGTTCCATCGTGCCAAACCAGGCGTCCACCTCCGGTATCTCCTTTTCCAGGTCATCGCGGTAGCGATGGCTGAGACAGCCCGTAACATATACCTTGTCAAGACCGCCCTTCTTTTTCAGGGCCACCTGGTCAAGTATCGTATTGATGGATTCCTCCTTGGCCTTGTCGATAAACCCGCAGGTATTCACCACCACGATATTGTGGTCTTTCCTACCGCTCTCATGCACCACATCGATGTCGTTGGCCCGCAATTGTCCGCTCAGCACCTCGCTGTCCACCATGTTCTTACTACAGCCAAGCGTAATAATGTTGACCTTGTCCTTTTTTAATGTTCTTGTCTTCATAAATTGTATGCGGGAAAAGGGCTTTCCGAAATTTAGCCCTTTTCCCGCAAGAGGCTAATGTCTGGATCTTCGTCGGAGCTGCTTCGCCACGCTCCTCCTCGATCGTAACCTTCGCTACGCTCGGTTACGGTCGAACCACTTCCAGTGGTTCAAAATAAGGGCACAAAGGTACCAACTATTGAGCTATCTTAGTTGAAATTAGGACGATATGGTCACTCCCGCACTGACAAAATTATTCAAGGAGTTTTTTGAAAGCGAGCGCGCGGGCGGGCTGATCCTGGTCGGTTGTACATTAGCGTCCATCTTTTTGACAAATTCAGGGGCCGGGGATGGCTGGCTCCACTTCTGGCATGCCCGGCTCGACCTGTCCTTTGGAGGCATTCCCCTGGATTATTCGGTCGAACATTGGGTCAATGACGGCCTCATGGCCGTATTCTTCCTTCTGGTAGGCCTGGAGATCGAGCGGGAACTATACGCAGGCGAACTGGCGGACTTTAAAAAAGCCCTGCTCCCTATCGTAGCAGCCATCGGAGGCATGCTGGTGCCCGCCGGGGTTCATTTTCTTTTTAATCGGGGCACACCCTGGCAACATGGATTCGGCATTCCTATGGCCACGGATATCGCCTTCGCCCTGGGGGTGCTCTCCCTCCTGGGTAACAAAGTGCCTGTTTCGGCCAAGATCTTCCTCACCGCCCTGGCCATCATCGACGACCTGGGCGCTATCTTGGTCATCGCCTTTTTTTATACCAAATCCCTGTCTCTGTTGTGGTTAGCGATTGCACTTGGTATTTTTCTTTTACTTTTACTCTTCAACAAATTGAATATTAATAAATTAATATTTTATATCATCCCCGGTATCATCATGTGGTACTGTATGCTGCGTTCCGGCATCCATGCCACCCTTAGTGGCGTGCTGCTGGCTTTTGCCATACCATTTAGAAAGGCGTCTGTTGTCAACCCATCGGAGACGATCCAGCATATTCTGCACAAACCCGTCGCCTTTTTTATCCTGCCCGCTTTTGCCCTGGCCAATACAGGTATCCTTCTTTCGCCAGGCTGGGCCGCCAGCCTGGGTAGCTCGGGCAGCCTGGGCATCCTTTTCGGGCTCGTCCTGGGTAAGCCTGTCGGCATCCTGTTATGCTGCTGGCTGGCCATCCGCTCAGGCATCTGCCGTCTCCCCGAAGATATCCGCTGGTCCCATCTCACCGGGCTGGGCGTACTGGCAGGCATCGGTTTTACCATGTCTATCTTTATCGCCAACCTGGCCTTCGACCAGCCGGACGCCATCCAATTCTCCAAAATAGCCATCCTGGCAGCCTCTCTCCTGGCCAGCCTGATGGGATTCGGTTTACTCAAATCTATAAACATTAACAAATAGCACAATTCGTATAATCCTAGGTATCTGATCATATTGTAAATAGAATCGAACTTGGCATAGTTTTTCCATACTTTTGCCGTAATTCAATAATTCAACAAATAAAGTATGAGAAAAGCTCTGATTGCATCAACAGTACTGGCTTTATTTACCATCGGAAGGTCTTCAGCTCAATCAATGGGCAGCGACTATCAGACAGCAGTGGGCGTTAAATTCTGGCCCGGAGCTATCACCGTCAAACATTTTATCGGGGACAACAGGGCATTGGAAGGCCTGGCCAATTTCTGGGACCACGGGTTCCGGTTCACCGGTCTTTATGAGATCCATGGCGACATCAACGGCGCCGAAGGTCTGAAATGGTATGTCGGCCCCGGCGCTCATATAGGCTGGTATAATGGCGACTGGCATCATGGAGACTATTACTACAGGGATGGAGGGTTTTCCCTGGGTATCGATGGCGTCCTGGGTCTGGACTATAAGATCAATGGCGCCCCGATCAACCTCAGCCTGGACATCAATCCCTTCCTGGAACTGGCGAGTCATACCTATGTCGACGTCTGGGGCGGGCTGGGCGTGAGATACACTTTTTAACGTATCTCCATTTTTTCATCCTCTTCCTGATAGGGCACATAAATAAGCAACAAGGTCATCATTTCATTTGTCGAGGTCATATCTCCCAGGGAGAACACGCCCCTGGGAGGATTATTGGGGTTGAGGGGGTTTTCCGTGGTATTGTCATACGTGTAATCCATATTTACTACAGACCCCTTGGGAATCCTGACCAGCCGCCGAAACTTATACAATTCCTGCCACCGGGGATCCCAACGGGGGATATGCACAAGATGGATGGTGTCCCCCGAAGGGGTTACCGCATAAACATACGCCTCCTTTCCCAGGAAATGCATGTGCGGCCATACATATAACAGCGACTGCTCCTCCTGTGTCTTTACCTTTAAATGGAACGTGCTGACCTTGCCGGCAGGGATGAACAAAGGCGGGGATATATCCCTTTCAGCAATGCCTCCTGATCCCAGACTGATGATCCTGACCTGTCTTTTTACGGGATCTTTCCGGAAAAACAAATTCACTCCCACCACCGAGCTTTCCTCCCGGGCAATAGCCGAATAATGAGCCGTCAACAGGACTACTCCCCGCCGGGGCAGCACCCATCCAAGATCCCTGGGGTAACTCTCCGGTGAAGCGCCCGGGATCCATCCGGAGTAATAGACCATTTTCCTTTTTACGGCCTCGTATGGGTCTTTTTGAGGACTCTCTTCCTCCGTAGTATTGATCACCGCCCGTCCGCCATGTATATCTACAGCGGGGTCGGCCACTTCATAGAAGCCATAATTGATATGATGGACTATCTTTTTGTTATTGGTGAAGAACTCGATGGCTTCGATGGTATGCGTCTCTGAAAGCTCAAATGGCACTTTGAATAAAATAAACCGTTCGGAATTGTCCCCTTTTACGATAAAAGCGGTATCGATCTTTAATGTGAGGTCCGGCGGGCGGCTATAGCCGGTGGTTTTTAACAATGCACCCTTCACCTTTTCATCGTAATCACCCTTTGGCGCCTGCCGGTCTATCCACTGCAGGAGGGTCTGCTTTTCCTGCTCCGTAAGCCTCCGGTCGTTGGCAAAGTCACTGTAATGCACATCCGCCCGCCATGGCGGCATATAACCGTTGGTGATCACTTCCTTTATAAAAGAGGTTCTTTTCGAGACATCCTCATAGCTCATCAGCGAAAAGGGGGCTGCATCACCCGGCCGGTGACAAGGGGCGCATTTATTCAAAAAGATGGGTTCTACCGTCTTGTAGGTGATCTGCTGTGCATACCCGGTCGTGTGGCCCAGGACGCATGCCAGTATTATACTTCGTGTCAGCAAAGTTGCATTCATATGATCTAAATATAATTAAAACGGACCACAGGTCCGTTGCCCGAAGGGCCATCATTAATGGATTTTCGTCCCGAAGTAAATTTCAAATAACGAGGGGCGAAAATCAAAAAAACTCCGGCATAACACCGGAGCTTTTAAGTGTGCGTGTAACCATGTTGACTTTATTGCATATCCCACCAGACCCTTCCGGTGATATCCGTAGGGTCCCCAAAACCGGGATCTTTTTTCTCTTCGTTGATAGCATCCAGCACATTCTGGTAATTCAGGTCCGTGACAGAAGGAAAGGTCACGACAAACCTCCTGGGCATTGCCTGTAATACGCCCCCCTGATGAACATTTTCCAACTGTAGTATATTCCCATTTACACTGGGATAGCCCGTCCTTTTTATAAGGGCCCAGGCTTCATTCTGGTTCTTAAAGTAATTGAGATACTGTTGTACGATGATCTGCTCCAGCGCATTCGCCGGATCATACACGACGCCGGGCTGACTCTTGTATTGGGTTACTTCCGTTGGGTCCAGCGGAGTATAATCCACCAGCTTCGACACATTACCCATCGCGTCATACTCCGCCAGCGATTCATCGATACCCTTGTAATACCATTGCTGCGGGTCATCCCCTGTCGTTATGCCCCTCACCGCCAGCTCTGCCCGCATAAAGCAAATGTCGGCAAAGGTGATCAGCGGGAAAGTCGTAGATCCAGGAGTACCTTCATACCCATCATAAAATAGTTTGCTTTGTACGGCGGAAGGCCAGGCGAATACGGTGCTGACCCCTTTGTATTTATAGCTGGTGTTCCTGAAATAGACGGCTTTGGCCGGGTCTGTACTGGCATCGGGGTCTGCATACTGTCCACGGTAATCCAGACCATCCCAGACAGTGCCGGGCGGCACTATGCCCTGCGTCTGGGCGGAATCGAACATGTCCTTGGTAAGCGCTTTTTTAAAGAATATCCGTATCCGGGGATCCTTGGTATTGCGCATAAAATCCACCGTGTTCTTTTCTCCCGAGACGGTGCTGTTGCTGGCAGGATTATAGTTGCCCCCGGTAAATCCTGATCCGGCTACAAGCTTCCAGTCCTCGATATGGTCGCTGATCACTCCCACATCGTCCGACAGCACCTCGGTGGCGATGGCCTTTAGCTTGTCCGGGCTACGTTTCATAAGCCGGAATGCCATTTTTAACCGCAGACTGTTGGCCACCTTGATCCAATTGATAACGGCGCCTCCAAAGTAAATATCATTGGAGCCAAGGCTTACCTGACCGGAAGGCTGTGGCGTCTTCAACACAGCGACAATGGCCTTTAGCTGGCGATCCAGCGAATCATACAAAGCTTCCTGCGTATCGTATTTGGGCGTAAGCAACCCCTTGTAACGGGCCTGGAATGCCTGGCTGTAAGCGATGCTACCCTGTACATCGGAGGTATACCAGGCATAATAGATCAACGGAATGCCCGTGATGGCCCGCATATATACATATTGCGCCCTTTTTGCGTCCGGCATGATATCGATGAGATGCTGTACATCTACCAGTCTGTTCCCTACCGATGTATAAAAATTGCTGGTACGTTGATTCAGGTTGCCCGACCCGCTGTACACATTGACGGAATTACCCGTCATCGTTACAAACGTCTGGTCCCAGTAATAAATAGCACGGTTATAATCATAGTAATATTCAAAGCTGTTGTTATGGATGCCTACGACGGCGGTAGTAAACTCATACTGGGGAGGGACGTTCAGCACATCGTCCGGATTGGTATTCATACTTGCGAATTTTTCCCTGCTGCACCCGGCCAGCGTGAGCAGCACCGGCGTCAAAAGAAAATATTTCAATAGGTTCTTATTATTCATAATACTTCTTTTAGTCTTGGTCAATGGTGTTTTAGAAGCTTCCGTTAAGGGAAAAACCAAAACTGCGGATATAGGGCATGCCGGAGCTTTCCGTCACCGCCCCCGAGCCGCTATCGTTCAGGTTGTTGGGATTGATATGGTCCTTTGCGCTGTTGTATATATAGAGCAGGTTGTTCCCTAACAGGGACAGACGCAGGCCGTTCAGTTTGAGTTTTGCTGCTAAACTGTACGGCAACTCGTACGTGAATGCCACCTGTTGCAGCGACACCCAGGAAGAGGTGAACATGGCCGATTCGCGGATGCCATTGGCCCAGCTATGCGTATTCATATAATAGCTGGTAGCAGCGGTAGGTCTGATCCATCCGTTGTCATAGGCTTGTTTCATAGTCATACCCGAAAGGTCATGCGTCTGACCATCCAATCCCTTTACCGACGAGCCTTTTTGGTAAACGGCATCCATGATGACGCCATTCTCCATGGCCGTGCCTGCCGCATTGGTATAGGCAATACCGCCCCGATCTTTAGTCCTGTACGGCAAGGTGCTCTCCATGCTACCCAGCCAGGATGCCAGGTCCTCCGTAAAGGAGTATTCCATGCCTCCTATCTTTGAATCCAGCGCCACGCTCAGTTGGAATTGTTTGTAGCTGAAGGTATTCCTCCAGTTGCCGAGGAATTTTGGCGTGATAGACCCGATCTTGGGCTGTTTGTCTGTTCCTTCCGTATAGTTCTGTGCCCGTACATAAACGGCTGTATTCACGCTGGCCTGACGGATCACGGGTTTGCCATTCAAGGGGCTAGCGATGGGTTTGCCCGCACCATCTGTCGCCTGGTAATGCGCATACCCATAGGTGGACGTCAGCGTCCCATAGTCGCCACCGACTTTTGCCACCACCTGGTAGCCGTCCCCGCCGCCGATGTTCACGTATTGAAGACCAAAAGGCAGGGAAACCACCGTATTCCGGTTGAGGGTATAATTAAAATACGTGTCCCATGAAAAATTCCTTGTCCTAACGGGCGTCCCATATATATAAAGCTCAAGACCCCGGTTGCGCACAATGCCGTTGTTGATAATCGCGGCATTTACCCCGGAAGTAATAGGGGTGCCAAATGAAATGATCTGTTTCGCGGTTTGTTGTGTATACACGGCGATATCCGCGCCCAGTCTATTCTGGAACATCTTGAACTCCAAACCCGCTTCAAACTTGTTAGTTCGTTGGGGGATCAGGTTTTGATTGGGCAGGGTATTGTCACGATAAGCATAATTGATCACTGAATTGCCCAGGCGGTCTGTGTATGGCTGTCCGGCGGTATAGGCGCCTGTGTTGGCCGTATACGCGTCTGTGCCTGCCCCGGCGGAGGCAAAGGACAATCTCAATTTGCCATAATCGATGAACCGGGGTAGCCGGCCTTTAAAAGCATCCGAGAAGATCCAGGCCACATCGGCGCCGGGATAAAAATAAGAATATTTGCCATGCCCGTCATTGTACACCAGGGTGGAGTTCCAGTCGTTCCTTCCATATATATTTAAAGTGAGAAAGTCCCTGAATGCCACGCTGCCCTGGAAGAACAGCGAGGCGATCTGTATCTTATTAGGAGCATCTTCGGTAGTAGTGACAGGTTTGGGGGAATTGGAAAGTCGGTATACGTCCGGCAAAATCCCACCGCCGTTGGTGTTCGAGCTGATCTTCTTGGAAGAAGAGGTGTTGATCTCCCCCCCGGCCTGTAATAGAAAGTTAAAATCGTCTATCCGTGGCGTATAGTTCAGGTTGCCCCTGTACCTGCTCACCGTTACATTCCGGATGGAGGTTCCGTAATATGGGTTGTAAAACCCTGAGTCCTGTCCCCGGCGTTTTTCTTCGTAATTCTGGCCGTAATAATTCACACTGGCAGTGCCCTGGAATTCCAGCCCTTTTACCAGTTGGGCTTTTACGTCAAGACTCCCCCTGAAATTATTTTCTGTCTGGTAAATATTATTCTGGAACAAGGAAAAGAAGGCGTTGTTAAAGCTGCCGGTGGGGTCATTGGTATTTACGCCCCCCCGGGCGGAGTCGATATAATGGCTCATCCAGTATTTGGTATCATAGTTCCTCGTGCCCCCATAGACAAACTGACGGAAAATGCCGTTGCTGCCCTGATCGGCTGGATTATACGCGATGCTTCTTACATACGACATATTAGCGTCGAGAAATACCTTGTTTAGCACGCGCTGGGTGCCCCTAAAGCTGATGCTGTTGCGGTCGAACTTGTTATTGGGGGTGACAGCTTCGGAAGCCAGCCTGGAAAAAGAGATCCTGAAGGTCCCCTTTTCATTACCGCCCGAAATACCTGCATTGGTATTGCTGGTAAGCCCCGTCCGGAAAACATCCAGGACATTGTGAGGCCGCGGGTTATTTTGTATCACCTTTCCCGTAACATCCAGTACGGTCTGCCCTGTCATGGGAGGACCGAAATTATACCCATAGGTGTCAGGGTTGATCTGTAATTGTCCATTGGCATCCTTGATAAAATCCGTCGTTGACAGCCCCGAGCCGTAAACGTTCTGAAAATCGGCTGTTTTATACGGTTGGTCCCAAATAAGACTCTGGGAAACACTAACGCCAAGCCCTCTTTGGGAAAATCCTTTCTTCGTCCTGATCAGGATCACCCCATTGGAAGCCCGGCTGCCATATAAAGCCGTCACGGCCCCTCCCTTTAACACGGTGACGGATTCTATATCATCGGGGTTAAGGTCCTTTAAAATGTTCCCAAAATCCCTGTCTCCGCCTTTGTTGGGTATGACCACGTCCTGATCCATGATAATATCGTCAACCACAATGAGCGGCTGGTTACCATAAGGGTTGAGGGAGGCGCTCCCCCGGATCAGAAAACGCGGCGTAGACTGAGGTCCGCCGATTCCCGGCTGTACCTGCATACCGGGGACCATGCCCTGAAGGGCCGCAATGGGGTTGATAGCGCCGGTGCTACGTATGGCGTCCCCGGAAACGGTGGTGGTGGCATACCCTACATTACGTTTTGAACGATCGCCAAAACCTGTTACTACTATCTCATTCAGTTCCTTGGGATCGTTGAAAAGCGTAATGGCTATATTTGATTGAGATCCGACCACCACTTCCTGCCGTCGATAGCCGACGCTGGTAAAGACCAGGACCGAGCCCGCGGAGGGTACGGAGATCTTAAAGTTGCCGTTGGCGTCGGAGATCGTCTGTGTCTTTGTTCCCTTTACCAAAATGGACACCCCTACCAACGGCCTGCCCAGTGAGTCGGTGATCGTCCCCTGTACCACAATAGAAAGCGGGGCAACCTCCCTCGTTTTTTCTACAGGTTTTTTGATGATCACCGTTCTTTCCACGATGCTGTACTCCAGGTCCTGCCCTTTAAAGCAGATGGCCAACACCTCCTCTACCGGTACATTTTTGGCAACGATGTCCACTTTTTTTGCATTTTGCACCATTTCCTTTGTGTACAGGAATAAGTAGTCCGTCTGTTTTCTTATTTCCCGGAAGACTTTTTCCAGAGGTGCATTTCGTTCCGAAAGGGTCACCATCTGGGCGTACCCATTCCTCGCGGAGACTTGTAAGCAGGTGAGCAGCGATAGGACAATGGTTAGTTTCATAACCATTAAAGTTTTGGTTAGCAGCCCCCGAAAATAATGGGGCCAGCAAAAAGTCAATTTCATACTTTTGTACTGTTTTGGTTTAAATAATAAGCAGTTACCAGATTGCATTATCGTCTGAGCTAAAACTTTGCCGTCCCGGCTCGTACCCGGGGCGGTTTCTTTTTAGATCAGTTAGTTCGTCACCAATATATAATTCCCTTCTATTTTGAAATGTACTGTCCCGGTGAGCTCCAGCATTTTAAACAACTGGGATACATTTACCTTCCTGGAAATATTCCCGGAAAAATGTTGTGTGACCTGCCCTTCATATTTTATATCTACATCATACCACCGGGCCACCTGCCGCATCACCGTCGCTATATCATCATCGTTAAATGAAAAAAGATTGTTCTTCCAGGCCAGCACATCATCGGCATCCGCATCGCCGATCAGTTTTATTTTCCCTCCTTCACCCACTCGGGCTTGCTGTCCCGGTGTGAGCAATAAGGCGGCATCGCCTTTCCTTACACGCACGGCCCCTTCCAACAGTGTGGTCCTTACATCCGCCTCATCACTATAAGCCATTATGTTAAAATGAGTCCCCAATACCTCTACCCTCGTATCACTGACCTTTACAACAAACGGCATAGCAGTGTTTTTTTCCACTTCGAAATAAGCCTCGCCTGTGATCTCCACGCTTCTTTCTTTACCCGTGAATGTGCTGGGATATCGTATAGACGACGCGGCATTCAACCATACTTTGCTCCCATCGGACAGTACGAGCCGGTACTGTCCACCCCTTGGCACCTCGATCGTATTCCAAAATATCTCCCCGGGCTTGTTCTCACCGGAGAGATGATATGTCAACAGACCGTTGTCCTGTTTGACGACGTTGGCCTGGCCCTGCAGGGCCAACTGTCCATTGGAAGCGCTGTCCAGTTTGATCTGTGTTCCGTCGGCCAGTATCAGCACGGCCTTATTCCCCCCGGGAGGTATGTCATTCCTGACGACCTTAGAAGAAGAGGGCGTATGGACAGGTACGCTCCGCCGGAAAACAAACAGCCAGGTACCCATAATGATCAGTAAAAAGACGGCCGCCGCGCTGAGCCATCGACGGGAGAAGAAAACCCTTCCGGTCTGCCGGACAGGAGCAAGCCCCGTCTGATCGAATATAGCCCGCACTGCCTTAGCGGTATCAAATTCTTCCAATCCTTTCAATTCAGACATCCTCCCCCTGCGATCCATTAGCCGTTCATAGAGCGCTGCATGATCTTTATTCTCCCGGACCCATGCATCCAATTCCTGCTGTTCCTCATCGGTAAGCGCCTCTTTCTCCTGTATCTTATAGATAAGGGCGGCTATATGGACGGCATCCTCGCTGCGACGTATTTCCTCGTTGTTATCCAAAGTCAGTGCGGTTTTTCTATATAGGACACCGCCCAAAAAGGAAAGACTTCAAAAAAGTTAAATATTTTTTCTACCAGAGAAGGATCAGCAGAAGAGCGCGGTTACCTCCGAATTTGCTTCGTAGTACCACTAATGTTCTGTATTTGAGAGTTTTTACTGTCTTTAGCTTCATATTCAGATGCGCTGAGATCTCCCTGACGGTCATCCCGTCCTCATAACTAAGTTTAAAAATCTCCTGCATTTTTTGCGGCATACTCCGGACAACCTGGTAGATGAGGGCAAGGTTCTCCAAATGAACTATTTCCGTCAGCACGCTGTCGGTAAAACCCGGGGTACTTCCAAAAGCGTCCTGTATCCGGTGCTCCTGTCTGTCCCTACCCCGGGAGAGGTTGAGACAGCCATTCCTGGTCGAGGCAAAAATGTACCCTTTTAAGGCTTTATAGTTATCGAAATCGATCCTGGCGGTCCACAGCTTGATAAATACTTCCTGAACGACATCTTCAGCCAGGGAAGCATCAGGTAAATATTGTTGGGCAAACCTGCATAAAATAGGGAAATATTCTTCGATGACCTCCCTGAAAACAGCAGCATCTCCCCGGGAAAGCCTGGTAAGTTTTTCTTTTTCGGTTATTAAAGTTTCCTGGACTGTCAAATGGAATGGATCTGTCGCCAATATACATATTTTACTACGGATACAAATCTCTCTTAACCTATTTGCCGCAGCCCTCTATGTAGTCTTCTCCAGATTGAACAAACTGTCCACGAACTCGTGTTTGTCGAATACGAGCAGGTCCTCCATCTTCTCTCCCACACCGATGAACTTCACGGGTATCTTAAACTGGTTGGCTATCGCCAGCACCACTCCCCCCTTGGCCGTTCCATCCAGTTTGGTAATGGCAAGCGCCGTGACATCCGTCGCCGCGGTGAACTGACGGGCTTGCTCCAACGCATTCTGCCCGGTGCTGCCATCTAATACAAGGAGCACCTCGTGTGGCGCATCAGGCACTACCTTTTTGATCACACGGCTTATTTTACTCAGCTCTTCCATTAAGTATGCCTTATTGTGCAATCTCCCGGCGGTATCGATGATCACGATATCCACGTCCCTGGCTACCCCGCTCTGTACGGTGTCAAAAGCTACGGCCCCGGGGTCCGAACCCATGCCCTGTTTTACAATTGGTACATCTACCCGCTGGCTCCAGATGGTCAGCTGATCCACTGCCGCCGCACGGAAGGTATCCGCCGCCCCCAGCAGGACAGACTTGCCCGCCTTCTTAAAATTATAGGCCAGTTTACCGATGGTGGTCGTCTTCCCCACTCCATTCACCCCCACCACTAAAATAACATGGGGCTTATGCCCTGAAGGAACAGTGAAATCCCGATAGGATTGCTCCGGCGCATCCACCAGCATCGCCTCGATCTCTTCCTGTAATATCTTATTCAGCTCTCCCGTACCAAGATATTTATCTTTTGCTACCCTTTTTTCCACCTGTTTGATGATGGCCACCGTCGTGTCGATACCCACATCCGCACTCACCAACGCGTCCTCCAGGCGATCCAACACCTCCTCATCCACGGTGCTCTTGCCGGCAATCGCCTTGGACAGACGGGAGAGAAAACCCTCTTTTGTCTTCTGCAGTCCCTGATCTAAACTTTCCTTTTCTTTCTTGCCGAATAGTTTATCAAAAAATCCCATATGGTGATATTAAGTATTAAATGTACTAACAAACAAAAAGCCGTCCCGTTCAGAGACAGCTTTTATAATCTTACTTAACCCGATAATTATTTTTGAGCCAGGAATTCCTTGATCTTGTCCTTGTGCACGATGGCTTCCTTAAAGGTATAGGCCCCGGTCTTGGGACTGCGCACAGCGCGGATTACCTTTGTCCAGTTCTTGGCCTCGGCGGCAGCCTTGGCATCCTTGGTCTTTATCGCGGTTTTTGCTGCTTTTGCCATGGTTATTTAATTTCTTTATGAACAGTTACTTTCTTTAAAATAGGGTTGAACTTCTTCAGCTCCAGACGCTCAGGAGTGTTTTTCTTGTTCTTCGTGGTGATATACCGGCTGGTACCAGGCTTACCGCTATTCTTATGCTCGGTACATTCGAGGATCACCTGGACCCTGCTGCCTTTCTTTGCCATAATTTGGACAGTTTAGAAATAATTTAAATCTTTTCGCCGTTGGCTCTCAATTGTTTAACAACAGTGTACAAACCATTTTTATTGATCGTACGCAGACCTTCCGAAGACACTTTCAAAGTGATCCATTTGTCTTCTTCGGCCAGGAAGAAACGCTTCGTCTGCAAGTTGGGTAAGAACCTGCGCTTAGTCTTTATATTTGAGTGCGATACGCTATTTCCGCCAACCGGCACCTTACCCGTGATTTGACAAACTCTAGCCATGAAACTATTTTTAGGACGGCAAAGGTACTTAAACCCTCTTAATTCTCAAAAAGAAATAACAGTTTTTTCAACGACTTGTCCACACCGGTGGATTACCTTCTTTTGGAAAGCTCCTGAGATTGGCTTAAAGGGAGAATGCGATCACATAATCCCCCAGCGTCGTTTTTAGCTTCCCATGCCCCCCGGCGGCGATAACGACATACTGTTTACCACCAATGGCATAGGTCATAGGAGTGGCCTGCCCCCCTGCCGGCAGCTGATATTCCCAAAGCAGGGCCCCCGTATGCTTGTCAAAAGCCCGGAAATAATTATCCCGGCTGGCAGCCACAAAGATAAGACCTCCCGCCGTCACAATGGCGCCGCCAAAATTGATCGATCCCCAATTCCTGGCTTCCGGGTACTTTTTGAGGTCCATCATATGACCAAGTGGTACTTCCCAGGTCTTTTCACCCGTGTGCAGATCGATGGCCAGCAATGTACCCCAGGGCGGACGGCTTTGCATCAGCAAGCCCTTTTCCGGGTCTGCCGTAAACAGGTAATTCCGCTTCATGACATACGGTGTGCCTACCTGCCGCCCTGTCTCCGCCCGCATGACCTCATCGTTCTCCCGTTCTATCTGTCCTATCTTTTCCCTTGGGATCATCCGGATCACGGCCGGTACCCGGTTGATATTGGTGATCAGAAGCTCATCCACGGGGTCGTAGCACATCCCGCTCCAATTGATCCCTCCCACATTGCCCGGCGTCACAATGGTGCCCTGGTAGCTGGGAGGAGTAAATGGCCCCTGGTTCACAAGACCGCTGATCCTGCGTTCGGCCGTGGCTTTTTCCTCCGGGGTGGTCCCCCAGGCGTCGGCAATGGTCAAAGACTGTATGCCCACCGGCGCAGGCAATACAGGAAAGGGTTGCGTGGGAGAAACTTCCTCCCCTTCTACCGTAGAAGCGGGCACAGGTCGTTCTTCCACCGGGAAAAGAGGTTTGCCCGTCACCCGGTGCAGGATAAAGATATGCCCCATCTTGGTTCCCACCGCCACGGCCGGCGCCTTCTTTCCATGCTGCGTGACTTCTATCAGCATGGGCTGAGCCGCAATGTCATTGTCCCAAATGTCGTGATGCACCACCTGGAAATGCCAGGCCATTTTCCCCGTAGCAACATGAAGCGCGACAATGGAATTGGCATATAAGTTCTTCCCCTTCCGCATCCCTCCATAATAATCGGGACTGGGGCTGGTGGTAGGAATAAAGACAAGCCCCCGGGCCGCATCTACGGAAATGACGGACCAGGCATTGGCCCCCCCGGTCCTGGCAACGTTGGGCCCCTGCCAGGTGGCGGCAGCCGTATCCCCGGGGTGGCGGGCGGCGATAGGATCCCAGGTCCATTGTAATTTACCCGTCTGTACGTTGTACGCTCGAACAACTCCCGGCGGATAATCGATCCGCTGGTTATCCCCAAGGGATGAGCCAACGATCACCAGGTTGCCGGCGATGGCCGGGGGGGAGGTTTCCGCGAGGTCGTCGCCAACGCCTGCTTTGAGGTCTACCGTCCCGGCGCTGCCAAAGGGTGTGTTGACCTGTCCGGTCCGGGCATCAAGACTGATGAGCCGGCCGTCGATGGTCGCCACGAAAATGAATTTGGCAGGCCCTCCCGCAGGCCAGGCAGCTACTCCCCTGGCAGCCAGGTCCGAAAAACCCCGGTGCAGGTCCACATGGGGATTAAATACCCATTTTTCCTGCCCGGTGACGGCATCGATGGCCATTACGCGACCGGTGGGCGTGTTAAAATACAACACCCCGCCCAGCATGATGGGCGTGGCTTCAAAAGCAGCGCTCTCTGCAAGAGAAGTGCCTTCATAGGTCTTTAACTCGCCTGTGCGATAGGTCCACGCCACTTTCAGCTGACTGACATTGCCCGTGTTGATCTGCCCGATGGCGGCATAACGCTCGCCACCCGCATTACATCCGTAAAAAGGCCAGGCCGCATCCGGAACCTGCCCCCTGACAGTAAGGTTTGCTGCCAGCGCAATGCACAGCAGCGCTTGATATCGTTGCATATTGTCTGTTTTATGTTCCACCGAATTTACCTGTTTATACAGACCGCGCCGATCATCTTTGACAAATGGACGTTTTGTGCAGGTATCTGGATTTTGATAATAATTATTTAATTTACCATTCCCTTTTGCATTTTCTACTTTGCGCAAAATGGGTATAATGGCAGAATTAATGAAAAGACGTACGATAGTAAGGGACATTAGCTGGCTTTCATTTAATAGTAGAGTGCTGCAGGAAGCAGCGGATTCTTCTGTCCCTCTTAGGGAAAGGATCCGTTTTTTAGGGATCTTCTCCAATAATATGGACGAATTTTTTCGCGTACGGGTGGCGACCCTGAAAAGGATGAGCGAGTACAGCGGCCGAAAAACCAAGATCAACATGCACCTGGAAGTGTCTCCCGACAAGATCCTCAACGATATCCAATCCATGGTGCTGGAGCAGAATGAAGAATTCGACACCATCTGGAACGAGATCCGGAAGGAAATGGAAAAGGAAAAGGTGTTCCTGGTATCGGAGGAAAAGCTGGATCATAACCAGCAGCAATTCATCCAGAATTATTTCGAGGAAGAGGTTCGCTCCAATATCATTCCTCTCATGATCGAAAGCATCCCCCAATTCCCCTATCTGCGGGATAAATCGATCTATCTGGGAGTAGTGCTTACCCGGCAGGACGGCAGTATGAAACGTCAATATGCGTTGATAGAGGTCCCCAGCCGGGTATTAGGCCGTTTTGTCCAACTGCCCTCTCCGGCAATGGACGAGCATCATATTATACTGCTGGAAGACATCATCCGCTATAACCTCCGCAGTATTTTCGCCTATTTTGGTTATGATACCTACAGCTCCTGGGTCTTTAAGGTGACCCGCGACGCAGAGATCGACATAGACAACGACGTATCCACCACCCTTATCCAGAAGATCGAGAAAGGGTTGAAGAACCGTCGCCGGGGAAAGCCGGTGCGCTTCGTATATGACAAGGAAATGGACGAACACCTGCTGGAATACCTGATGAAGCGGATGAACCTCGCCCGTAAGGACAACCTGATGCCGGGGGGACGCATCCATAATTTCAGACATTTTATGGATTTCCCGGACGTATTCCCCAAAAAAGGTCAACGGAAAAAACCTTTCACCCATCCGCTGCTGGTAAAGACGCCCCGGGTGACGGATGTGGTGTTGGACCAGGACGTCATGCTGCACTTCCCGTACCATTCCTTTAACCCCGTGATCGATATGCTGCGGGAAGCCGCCATCGATCCCAACGTCACTACTATCAAGATCACCTGTTACAGGCTGGCGGCCAATTCCAAGATCATAAATGCCCTGATCAATGCCGTGAGAAATGGTAAGCATGTCACCGTCATGCTGGAGCTGAAGGCCCGTTTTGACGAGGAAGCAAACCTGGAGTGGAAAGAAAGATTGGAGGATGAAGGGGTAAAAGTGCTCATCGGCATTCCCAACATGAAGATCCACGCCAAGTTATGCCTGATAAAAAAACGCATCAATAACTTCACCATCCATTATGGCTTTGTCAGTACGGGCAATCTCAATGAGAAGACCGCAAAAGTATACGGGGACCATTGCCTGCTGACATCCGACAGACATATCATGGCCGACGTAAACAGGATCTTCAACTATCTGGAGAAATGGAAAGAAGGCATCGATCCGCTGAGGACCTGTAAGACCCTTATCCCATGTCCCACCAGTCTGCGGCGCGAACTGATAAAGATGATCACGAGGGAGATCAGATTGGCAAAGGAAAAAAAGCCCGCCACCATGACCCTGAAGATGAACTCCCTTGTCGATGAAGAGCTCATCGATAAATTGTACGAGGCGGCCCGGGCCGGTGTGGAGATAAAGCTCATCGTCCGGGGCATCTTCTGCATGTTCTCCGAGAACAGCAAATTCATCATCCCCGTGAAAGCCATCAGTATCATCGACGAATATCTCGAGCACGCCAGGATATTTATCTTTGGCAACAACGGGAAAGAGAAAGTTTATATATCTTCGGCCGATTGGATGGTGCGCAACCTGGACCACCGGGTGGAAGCCACCTGTCCCGTGCTGGATCCCGCCATCCAGCATGAATTGAAACAGATACTGGACATACAATTGTCAGACAACGTAAAAGCCAGATGGCTGGACAACGAATTAATGAACAAATACAAAAAGGACAATCCGGACGCGAAGGTACGGTCCCAGATTGAGATCTATAATTATCTATACCACAAGGCGCATCATGCCGAGGATGACAAAAAATCTGAAATACCGCAAATCCCTTCTATAACTCATGCGACTGGCAGCTATTGATATCGGGAGCAACGCGGCAAGACTGCTTATCTCTGACGTATCCATCAACAACGGCAAGGCAGAATTCAATAAGATCAACCTGGTCCGTGTACCTCTGCGGCTGGGGTTCGATGTATTCGAGAAAAAAGAGATATCCCCGGAAAAAACGGATATGATCCTCCATACGATCAAGGCATATAAACACTTGCTGGAAGCCTATGGCGTCCGCCATATAAAAGCGGCCGCCACTTCCGCGATGCGGGATGCGGTAAATGCCCGGGACATCATAGCACGCGTGCATGAAGAAACCGGCATTCCCATCGAGGTCATCAGCGGCGGCAACGAGGCCGCCCTGATATATGAGAATCATATCGCCGAGAACATGGACAAGGATCACGCCTATCTCTATATCGACGTAGGGGGCGGCAGCACCGAACTCACGTTCTTTGCCCGCAGCAAACTCATCTTCTCCGCCTCTTTTAATATAGGTACCATCCGGCTGCTGAAAGGCCAGGTCACCGACAGCCAATGGGACAACATGAAGGAGTTTATAAAAAAAGAAACAAAAGATTACTTCGACAATATCATCGCCATCGGCTCCGGAGGGAATATCAACAAGATCTTTTCCCTGTCCAAACGCAAAGAAGGAAAATCCCTGCACATCGACTCGCTGAAGGATTACTATAAGGAATTCTCCAGCTTCACCCTGACAGACCGCATGCGTCTCTACAAATTGCGGGAAGACCGGGCCGATGTCATCGTTCCCGCGTTGCAGATCTATATCAATGTCATGCGTTGGGCCAACGCGCAGGAAATATATGTCCCCAAGATCGGGTTGGCGGATGGACTGATCCAGCACCTGTACGACGACCTGAAAAAAAAGGGTATTCCTGATTAAAGATTCCCTACCTTAGCTACCCCTTAAATTTCTTAAATTTCTTTCCCCATGTCAGTACATACAGAGGTCAAAAAGGTCACCACCCACACACTCCAGAAAATGAAACAGACAGGGGAAAAGATATCCATGATCACCGCCTACGACTATTCGTTCGCCAGGATCTTTGATGCAGCAGGCATCGACGTCATCCTTGTCGGCGATTCCGCCTCCAACGTAATGGCCGGTCATGAAACAACACTTCCTATTACTCTCGATCAGATGATCTACCACGCATCTTCCGTGCTGCGTGCTGTAAACCGCAGCTTTGTAGTCGTCGATCTGCCGTTTGGCTCTTATCAATCCAACTCCAAGGAAGCACTAGCCTCCGCCATCCGTATTATGAAGGAGACGGGCGCCCATGCCGTCAAGGTCGAGGGAGGTGAGGAGATCCTGGAGTCCGTCAAAAGGATACTCGGCGCCGGCGTCCCGGTGATGGGACATCTCGGTCTTACTCCACAATCCATCTATAAATTCGGGACCTACACCGTCCGGGCCAGAGAAGAAGCCGAGGCGGAAAAACTAAAAAAAGACGCCCGTATATTGGAAGAGGCAGGATGCTTTGGACTGGTGCTGGAAAAAATCCCGGCCCTCCTGGCAAAAGAGGTTTCCGAAAGCCTGCATATCCCCACCATCGGCATCGGCGCCGGAAAATACTGCGATGGCCAGGTCCTGGTCATGCACGACCTCCTGGGCATCAATACGGAATTCAAACCCCGCTTCCTCCGCCGCTACCTCGACATGCACGAGCAGATAACCACCGCTATCCAACACTACATCCATGACGTAAAATCCCGCGACTTTCCCAGCGAGCAGGAACAGTACTAGTATATTTCTTGTACAGGTTGCAGCATGAATGATTTTTTCTAATCATTTATTGTTAACTTAAAGCAACCAAAAAAAACTGTATGAGAAAACCGATTCTGCTTTGTATTATGCTAATCGTATATATCTATGCGCATGCCCAAAATACCCTTACAGGGAAGGTGACAGACAGCAAGACAAACGCACCTATCGAGGGGGCATCGATCAAGGTAAAACACTCAAAAACAGGCACTTCCACCGACAATAATGGTCATTATGCCATACCGGTGAAACCAGGTGACCTGGTGGAAATCAGCAGTATCGGTTATATTACAAAAACTATCAGTATCGTAGACGGCGGCAGTCTCGACATCGCCCTGGAACCCAGCTCCACGGAATTGAGAGAGATCGTTTTCGTCGGCACCCGGGGAGCCGGAAGGGCCAAGACGGAAACACCCGTACCCGTAGACGTGATCAAGATCAATCAGATCGATCTGCCGACAGCAAAAATGGACCTGACCTCCGTCCTGAACATCGCAGCCCCCTCTTTCAATTATAATAAACAAAGCGGCGCCGATGGCGCCGACCATATCGACATTGGAACCCTCCGGGGACTGGGACCTGACCAGACCCTGGTATTGATCAACGGCAAAAGACGGCACCAGACTGCCTTTGTCACCCTGTTCGGCACTCGCGGCAGAGGTAATTCAGGCGTAGACCTCAACGCCTTCCCGGAAGCATCCGTCGACCGGATCGAGATCCTCCGCGACGGAGCCTCCGCCCAATACGGCTCGGACGCCATCGCAGGCGTTATCAACATTATCCTCAAAAAAGATCCGGGCCATCTCACCATGAATACAGGCTGGAGCGGCTATTACGACCACAAGTTCAACTCCAGGAAGTTCAACGCAGGTAACCAGTACGTCTCCGGCGGCGCCATCGACGGGAACACCTTTACCTTCTCCCTCGACGGCGGCATCGCCCTGGGTAAAAAAGGCGGATTTATGAATATCGGCGCCGATTTCCTCACCCAGGGAAAGACCTACCGTCAGGCGGATACTGCCAACTGGCAGAAAGATAAGAACGCGCTTCCCTCTATCAACTCGGGCCGCAGGGCCTTCGGGGATGGCAGTCTCACCTCCGGCGGCGTCATGTACAATATGGAACTACCCACCGGGACAGGCCGCACCACCTTCTATTCCTTCGGCGGAGTTAATTACAAGTCATCCGACGCCTATGCCTATTCACGTAACTGGAGTCAAAAGCCGGAACGTTTTCCTGTCGACAATAAAGCCAATCTTCTTTTTACACCCGGCATCATGCGACAAACCAATGACGGTGAAACCTACTTTAACCCCCATATACAAACGCACATCCAGGATGCTTCTCTGGCCGTGGGTATCAAAGGCATGACAGGGAACGATTGGACATGGGACCTGAGCAATACGCTGGGAAGGAATGACTTCCATTTCTTTGGCGACAAGACCTTTAATGCCTCCATCATCGGCAAGAACGCGCCCAACCATTTCGATGACGGCGGCTTCAACTTCCTGCAGAATACCGTCAATCTGGACTTCGGCAAATCGTTCAAGTCAGTGGCCAGCGGTCTTAACCTGGGCCTGGGCGCCGAATTCCGTTATGAACGCTATTCCATCTATGCAGGGGAGTACGCATCTTATTCCGCCATCGATACGAACCAGCGTGTTTACTCCAATCTGACCAGCGACTCGCTCCGCGCGCCGGCAGCAGGCAGTCAGGGTTTTCCCGGCTTCAGCCTCGCCGATGTGAAGACGGCCCATCGCACGAACCTAGGTATCTATGCTGACGGAGAGCTGAATGTCACTAATGCCTGGCTGGTGGACATAGCCGGCCGCTTTGAGCATTATTCCGACTTCGGCTCCGTCGTCACAGGCAAGCTAGCCACCCGTTATAAATTATTGGACAATCTGAATATCCGCGGCTCTGTCAGTACGGGCTACCGCGCTCCCTCCCTGCAGCAGATCAACTTCAGCAACACGCTTACCTCCTTTAGTAGCGGTCAACTGGTTCAATCCCGCATCGCCAGCAACAACGAACCCATCACCCGTGCAGCCGGCATCCCCAAGCTAAAACAGGAAACCTCCGTCAACGCCAGTGCCGGCTTTAGTTGGAAGGCGGCGCCAGGGCTTACCTTTACGGTGGATGGTTATTGGGTAAAGATGAAAAACAGGATCGTGCTCTCCGGTCTATTTAGTCAGAACGACTCTACTCTGCCCGGTTCCTTTACTTCTCAATTCCCAAAAGACGTGGCGACCGTGCAGTTCTTTTCCAATGCCGTCAATACCACCAACTATGGCCTGGACATCGTAGCCGACTATACCACTCGCTGGGAGAAGAACAGCTTCCACGTCCTGCTGGCGGGCAACCTGCAGCACATGACCATCGACGCTATTCATGTTCCGCCGGCACTGAGCGACAGCTTGCTCAGCCGGAATACCTTTTACAGCGACAGGGAAAAAGCCTTTCTGCTGGCCTCGGCTCCCAACCACAAATTTGCCCTCAGCCTGGATTATACCATGGATAAGATTGGCTTTGGCACCCACTTCACCTATTTCGGCAAGATCAAGTTGATGGGCTTTGGTGCTAAGACGGCCGACAACCCCAACCAGACAGGCATCAATCCCATGGTGAACACCGATGCTGACGGGAATAAACTAGTACCCGAGGTCTTTAATTTCGGAGGCAAAGTGGTCACCGATATTTATGCCTCCTACAAGTTCTGCAAACATGCAACTGTCTTCATAGGAGCCGACAACCTGTTCAATATCCATCCTGACCTGGGCGTCAATCCTTTGGCAAAAGGCTGGGCAGGAGACAACGAATCCGGCGGCCCGTGGGACAGCGTCCAGATGGGTTTCAATGGCTTACGGCTATTTGGAAAGCTATCGCTGAACTTGTAGCGTTTCCTGCAATTTATCTATTGTACCAGGCTCAATGCTTTCTCCAACTGCCTGTCACGACCGTTCAGCAGGCCACCGGCATCGAATGGAATAGGTATATCAGGCGGAAAGCCTTTTCCTTCATAGATCCGGCCATCGATGTATTTGAATTCGGCAGAGGAGGTATAGACAGAAAAATAATTATATACGGAAAACGGACCGCCATAGTATAAGGCCTCATCGGAGATAGGCCCGGTGGCACCCCAGGTAGTTTCGCCGATGAAATAGCTGTTGGGCATCGCCTTTATGGCCATAACGGTGGCTTCGGCCATCGATATGGAATAGCTATCGGCCAGGACAATTACAGGCAATGTCAGTGCCTTGCTATTTTTTTTTGGCATGACGTAAGCGGGTATCCACGGCGTATAATTCAATCTTCCATTGCCATTCTTATACCTGGTGTAGCCGAATGCCAGCGGCTTGCTGATAAAAGATCCCAGAAGAAAATTCAGGTCTGCCAGGTTGCCGCCGGCATTATTTCTTACGTCAATGACCAACGATCTTATTTCCGGGGACAGCGTATTCAACTGTTCAAAAAAATATTGAAGGACATTCCGTACCCCATTGACTCTGTCGGATTCAAATGCCTCCTGCAAAGCGAATTTGTCGCAGTAAAAATATAAGCATCGCCGCTGTATGGTGCCGCTCATCGCAAACACCCTGTCCTGCCCCGTCGTAACATATCCCCCGCTGACATATCCGCTGTCGAGATAACCCGAGTCGGCGCGGGGGTAGGGAAAGGGACTGTGAAAGTCCGGCGCCAGCAATTTTCTGTTCAATACCGGATAGATCATGGAATCTTTCAGCAAAGGATAGGTGAACTGAATAGAAAAATGGCCGTCGATGATCCCTCCCGACATTTGTCTGAAATACCCCACCGCCTTTCTGAGGTCAGCCGGATCCTGATCATTCAGTACAGCGAATAATGGCTTGTATACGGCATATGTCTTGTCCCAGTCGGTCGTATCAATGTCCCAATACAAATAATTGTTGTTCATTCCATTCCAATACGCCTCGAAAACATCGCTCAGGCTTCCAGGAGAAGCGGGGATAGCAGGCACCTTGCTCTTGTTGCAGGAACATAAAAGCAGTAATAATAATCCTGAAAAAGAAGTCCGTCTCGTCATAAGGCTACCGTATAACTTATTTCCCGTTAAGCACAATCAGATATCCCAGCGTAAGGCTCAATACTCTGTTGTATTGCGCACTACCAAAATCAGGAGAGCTTTTTTGCTGACTTGTCAAAGATTGATAAAACCTTGTTACCAGGAACAGTTCATGTTGCTTATTGAGGCTATAATGAATTCCGCCCCCTACTACCCAACCCCATTCAACCCGCTGGTCTACCCGGCTATCAAAATAATGTGGCTCATTATAATACGTTAGTTGAAATTCTTCTTCCGTCTGGCTAACGCTGTTTACACGATTGCTCACTCCAAAAATATCAGGTATTTTTCCTTTATCTCTACCGGCTAACCAATAGCCATAGTACCCACCCATTTCAATAGAATAAAAGACTCTTCCGGCCAGAGATTTCAAACAATATTGCAACAGCAGAGGCAGTTGAAAATAAGTACTCTCATACCTCATGTAAATACCCTTAAACTCTCCTGTTCGTATTATTGAAAAATTCTTTTGTTGCAGACTGGGTAAAAACGCAAAAAAAAGACAATGAGAAATGCTTTTAACAACGTTTAACCCTAATGCATATCCATATCCGGGCCTGATCGCTGTGAGTGCTCTGTTAGAAAGAGCGATATCTGGGCTGTTACGGGTAATGCCGGCATCCAATCCAATCGATACCTGTGCTTTAGCTTGCAAAACAAAGGTCGCCAAAACCAGCCCCCAAAATGAATTTCTATACGACTTCATTATGCATTTTACTGATATTGAATATTTGCAAGAAATGTCTTTACTATTTTAGAGCTAACCCCTCCAGAACTAGGAGTTACGGATAGGACGAGGCGCACCATCGCCGACTGATAGGCAGAAACAGCTCCATTATTCCGGTTGACCACACCGTGCTGAACGTAAGTTGGGTTGACGACAGAAGTAATATTGCCGATTGTCTCGGAGGTTCCTCCTGAAACAGTATAGTAATATGGTCCGCTGTTGGGATTAAAAAGAAGCAGATCCTCATGTACAATAGACACTGTGGCATTTGCCGCCGGGTTTACCTGCAAGGCTATCGAATTCGGATCAATTGAATAGGTCCTGTGTACATTTCCACTCCACCAGCCCCTACGAGGATCCGAAAGCCTATTATCTTGTGCTATTACACTGATGATCGTAGGCCTATGAGCCAAGTTGAAAACGCCTAAAAGTGAACTGTATAAAGCCCCACCCTGACTAGGCGCCACATTCTGCGTGGATGTTTGACCGGGCACGATAAAAGTATTGGGGAACAATGGCTGGCCGGGGTTAGTGATGGTGCCGGATAGTGAGATCGTTTGATTCATCTTCAGGTCCACTTCCAAAGGATTGTTGCTGTTACCGCCGAATATAGCGCTTAAGAATCCTGTGATACTACCTGCTAGCCCATTGTTGGCCGCATCTGACAAACCTGACAAACCGGGGCCGCCCGCCGTACTATATATTTCCGCCGCAGTCAACAATCCGTTGATAAGGATGTTGGCCGGATCTGTTCCGCTGGATTGCTGAGTAATACTGCCTGTGATCGTACCCGTGCTGGTACCTCCTATCTGGATCGTCGATATGTTTACGGTCCTATTATTCCAGGCCAGCCCCAAATTGGATGTAGATGCAAAATTCGGGTCATAGGCTATTTCATACTGCATAGCATACCATCCGCCGCCGTATGCTACAGCTACGTTGTTCGTCTTGGTGAAATTTAGATTGTTGGCAGCGGCATCCACCATATCGGAACCTTCAAAGTTCAGCATGTTGGTGCTTTGGCCACCCGTACTATAAACGCTCAGACCATGCTGGATATTCAGGCTATTGCTTGTAAACCCTTGAGGGATATAAAGATAAAATCGCAGGAGGCCCCTGTATTTATTGTACAAGGCAAAATACAATCCCCCTGCCGGCAAGGGAGGATACGGCAGGGTATTCGAATTGAACGTATTGTACACCAATACCCAGCCGTCCTGGCTTTTATAATCGTTTACAATGGCAGGGTCAATGTAGCTACCGGATTGGGTCATCCAGGGCATGGAAGGTACAAGGTTCACAGGAGTACTGGAAGAACAAGGCATGGAAGTGGCTGTTTCCCAGTTGAAATCGGTGTTGCCCGGACCATCTTTTGTAGAAGTTTTTACAGATACTGTCTCCGGATCGAGATGTTTCTGACATCCGAATAACGTCATCATGACTATCAGACCCGCGAAAAGGGATAGACGAGCCCGTCTGAACAGGCCATAAGAAAGGCATTGCTTTTTCATGTAGATAAGTGTTTGAAATAAAGTTATAGCAGTACGTTCTGTGGGTAGTTGGTCCCTCCTGCATTAACCTTGCATTAACCAATAGCTAGTCGAAAACTCTTATACGCAAATTCGGCCCCATTCACCGGCGTAATTGCCCCATTCATCTATATTATTACCGGACTATATCAACGCCACATAGATTTGGGGTGGATATGAAGAAAAGAGCCGTACAGATCATTATTCACATAGCAGCCTGGGCCTGCTTCCTCATGGTGCCGTTTGTATTCTACCCACGGCCAAGGGATTTCTCATTCTTTGCAGAGCGCTATCTCTCCGCCTTTTTTATTTTGAATAATATTCTCCTGATCGCCTTTTATTATCTCAACACCTATCTGTTCATTCCCCAATGGCTGGACCATAAAAAATTCCTTATCTATGGACTCGTCATTTTAAGCCTGATCATCTTTTACGGAAGTTTTCCCCGGATATATCATTACTTTTTCGGCAACTTTCAACCACCGCCGCCCCGGCCGCCGTCGGGAAGACCCCGCAACTTTCAACAACCGCTGCTCTCTCCGGGCAATATTGCCGTATTCCTGCTGATATTTGTCTTCAGCACCGGTATTAAAGTGATCAATCAATGGCTACGCTCCGAACAGCGGAATAAAGAGATCGCCAATGAAAAACTGCAGGCAGAACTGTCCTTCCTGAAAGCGCAGATCAACCCTCATTTTCTTTTTAATACCCTCAACAATATTTACGCCCTGGCCTCCGCCCAGTCTGAAAAAACAGCCCCGGCCGTCATGAAGCTCTCCAGCATCATGCGCTACGTACTGACGGAAGCCCGCAACGACCTGGTCCCCCTGGAAAAAGAGATACAATTCACCACTCATTATATCGAGCTGCAGAAAATGCGCCTCACCGATAAATCCAGTATCGAATTCATCGTAAAAGGCGAGCCGCTGGGTAAACAGATAGCTCCTCTCCTGCTGCTGCCCTTTATAGAAAACGCTTTCAAGTACGGCATCAGCACCAGGGAATTCTCGCCCATCTGTATATTGTTGGAAATAAAGAAAGATTCGGTGTACTTTAGTGTCGTCAATCATAAGCATATCAATACCTCGCTGAAAATGATAGACAATACGGGGATTGGTATCCATAACACCCGGCGCAGGCTCGACCTGCTGTATCCCGACCGGCATACGCTTACCATTGATGACGAACCCGTAGAATATACTGTTCACCTAAATATTCAGGTATAATGCTTACATGTATTGCTGTCGACGACGAACCGCTGGCGCTGGAGGTATTAAAAAAATACATCGCTAAGATCTATTTCCTCGACCTGAAAGGCGTCTTTACCGACCCCTTCGAAGCGCAAAAAGCGATAGAAGCCTCTCCGGTGGATATCCTTTTCCTGGATATTCAAATGCCGGATATCAATGGCATTGAATTCTCCCGCATCATCAACAAAAAAAACACCGCCGTCGTATTTACCACGGCCTTTAGCGAGTACGCTGTGGAAGGCTTCAACGTCGATGCCATCGACTATCTTCTGAAGCCCATCGAATACGACAGGTTTCTCAAGGCGGTCTATAAGGCGAAGGAATATGTCGACTATCTCACAAGCCAGGAGCTTCATGAGGGGTACATCTTCGTCAAGTCGGACTACCAGATGGTGAAGGTCAACCTAAAAGAAATACTATATATTGAAGGACTGGACGATTATATCAAGATCTATCTCCCGAGCAAGTCCATTCTTACCCTGATGACCTTAAAGACGATTGCACTCAAGCTGCCCGGCCGCGAGTTCATACGGGCCCACCGGTCATATATCGTGCCTATTAGCAAGATTGAGCACATCAGCAAAAGCAAGATCAAGATCGGGGATAAAGAGATCCCCATCGGGGTAAGCTATAGCGAAAGCTTTTTTGCCGCCATGGAGAACAAGCTCAACTGACGGCGGCAACCTCCCTCATCGTCCTTACGTATCTACCAATGCCGGTCTGGTAGAACCGGCGTTAGGACCAGTTTTTTCATAGTAGATTTTAAGTTAAGGTTGAGGCCACTGGTTAGTGGTTAGTTTTCTGTAATATTGCGGGTTATTATCATAACCCGCAATTTGCAATTTATGGAATTCCTCAAAGACTTAAAGATCAGTGCAGACAACGCCGGCACTTCCACCGGTACAAAATGGATATCCGCCAGGGCGTCTTCCCTGACGTCTGTTTCTCCCGTGGACGGCAAGACCATTGCCTCCGTCACAACAACAGATAAAGCAAGTTATGATACGGTGGTCAATACCGCAGCCGTGGCTTTCCGCGAGTGGCGTAACTGGCCCGCCCCACGCAGGGGTGAAGTGGTCCGGCAGATAGGGGAAGCCCTCCGGCACTATAAAGCGCCATTGGGTAAGCTTGTCTCTTACGAGATGGGGAAAAGTCTGCAGGAAGGGTATGGTGAAGTACAGGAAATGATCGATATCTGCGACTTTGCAGTGGGCCTCTCCCGCCAGTTGCACGGTCTTACCATGCATAGCGAAAGACCCGCCCACAGGATGTACGAACAATGGCACCCCCTGGGTCTGGTGGGCGTCATCTCCGCCTTTAATTTCCCCGTAGCCGTCTGGAGCTGGAATAGCATGCTGGCCTGGGTATGCGGGGATGTGTGTATATGGAAACCTTCGGAAAAGACACCCCTGTGCGCTGTAGCCTGTCAACATATTGTTGCGGAAGTCTTCGCCCGGAACAACGTGCCGGAGGGTGTAAGCAATCTCGTCATGGGCGCCAGGGACATAGGGGAATGGCTGGCGGCCGACGAAAGGATTGCACTCATATCAGCCACGGGTTCCACTCGCATGGGCAAAGCAGTAGGGGCCGTTGTAGCAGCTCGGCTCGGCAGGTCCCTCCTCGAATTGGGTGGCAATAACGCTATCATTATCTCCAGGGATGCCGACCTGGATATCGCCATTCCCGGCGCCGTCTTTGGAGCAGTAGGCACCGCAGGACAACGCTGTACCACCACCCGGCGCCTTATCATCCACGAAAGTATCTACGATAAGGTAAAAGAAAAGCTGGCCACGATATACAAACAATTACGCATCGGCAACCCGTTGGATGAAAAAAATCACGTGGGTCCCCTGATCGATAAAGACGCCGTACAAAGTTATCTCAGCGCAATCGAAGCCTGTAAAAAAGAAGGCGGCCGTTTCATCGTGGAAGGCGCCGTCCTCAATGGCCAGGGTTTTGACAGCGGCTGTTACGTCCAGCCATGCATTGCGGAAGCCAGTCCCGATTACAACATCGTCCGGCACGAAACCTTTGCTCCCATCCTCTACCTCCTGAAATACACAACCATTGAGGAGGCCATCGCCATCCAAAATGGCGTGCCCCAGGGGCTCTCCTCCTCCATTATGACCCTCAACCTGCGGGAAGCGGAACAATTCCTTTCCGCCGGCGGCAGCGACTGCGGGATCGCCAATGTCAACATCGGCACTTCGGGTGCAGAGATCGGCGGCGCATTTGGAGGAGAAAAAGAGACGGGGGGAGGCCGGGAAAGCGGCAGCGACGCCTGGAAGAACTATATGCGGAGGCAGACCAATACGATCAATTACTCTACACAACTGCCGCTGGCGCAGGGGATAAAGTTTGATATATAGATTTATAGGCAAAATAAGTCGGTTCTTTGGACGTTATTACCCGTAGATCACCCATAAACTATGATGAATCCCGGTACCAACGCCTCTGCTGCTTATAAGAAAGTCTTTTTCCTGCTGGCATGGGCGCTCATGATCATAGGGTCCGCGAATGCGCAGGTACGGCTGGGTGTCATAGGAGGTCTTCACACCGCTAAAGTACAGGAAACCAACAACTTGCCCGGATGGGATACTTCCACAAACAAATTCCTGTCCGGACTCTCGGGTTTTCAATTGGGTCTGATCCTGGAAGTCCCCCTTGGTCATCACGGCTTTTTCTTCCAGCCGGCTATCACCTATACCACCAAAGGACGGAAATACAGCAGGAACAACGATTCCACCACCAGCAGCCTGATTGACACCATCTATACCCGGCAAAACCTGAATCTCAACTATATCGATATACCCCTGAACCTGACCTATAAATTTTATCTTTCAAAGAACCATAAGAACAGCTTTTTCCTCAGCGCAGGGCCCCAGATCAGCTTTATCTACGGCGGCAAGACGACCAATGAGACACTACGGCGCAGTGACCCTAAATATACCAATGAGTCGACCCCCATCACGGTGGGTAAAGGGAGCAATACCTATAAGACCGTTGACCTGGGTATCAATGGCCGAGCCGGGTTCGAGTTGGGGAATGTGATGCTAAGCGCATATTTTAGTCAGGGGCTCACCAGTTTCTATAATGCTCCATACCAGGGTACTTTCCATCACCAATTGGTGGGCGCCTCGCTGGGCATCTGGCTGACGTCAACCGGCGTTCCGCCACCCCCAAAGAAAAAAGACACCGACATGGACGGTTTGACAGACGACCAGGACGCCTGCCCCCTCAAACCGGGTCCGGCCAAATGGCATGGCTGCCCCGTCCCCGACACCGACCAGGACGGCATCGACGACGAACATGACTCCTGCAAGACCGTACCGGGACTGGCCCGTTACAATGGCTGTCCCATCCCGGATACCGATCATGACGGCGTAAATGACGAAGAAGATAAATGCCCCGATAAACCCGGTCTGGCCCGTTACAATGGATGCCCCATCCCCGACAGGGACGGCGACGGTATCAACGATGAAGAAGACAAATGCCCGGATTCAGCCGGCACACTGGAAAATCATGGCTGCCCCGAGATCAAAAAAGAGACAAGGGAAAAGATCAACTATATAGCACGCAATATACTGTTCGCCTCGTCCAGCGATCGCCTTATAGACAGCTCTTACCTGGCGCTGGATGTACTTGCCGCCCTGATGAAGGATCACCCCGAATGGCACCTTATCATCGAAGGCCATACGGACAACTCAGGCAGAGCAGATAAGAACCTGATCCTTTCCCAGCAACGGGCAGCCGCTGTCAGAGACTACCTGGTGAAGAACGGTATATCCGAAAGCCATATCACCGCCGTCGGGTTTGGACAAGAACGCCCGATAGCCGATAACAAAACAGTCGCCGGCAAAGCAGCCAACCGAAGGGTTGAATTGAAACTAAGCCAGGAAAACCAATAGATATCAAAAATTTAACAAGTCTATAGGGGCCATCCATGTAATTTTTAGCATGAGATGGCCTTTATTTATTATTTTAGTCGCTACACAAAAGTGGACCCAAAGTGGTCGCAAAGAAATAAAAACAAACGACATACACACATGAAGCTAAGTTCTAAGGGGTGGATGAGTGTGCTCCTGGTGGGGACCCTTCCGCTAACGATGTTTGCACAGGGAAATTCGGTAAAGGCAGAGTTGCCAAAAGGCTGGCACCTGTTGGACAAGGATCAGGACGGATATTATGGCATTAGTCTGGATAAAGCCTACGAATTCTGTCGCGCAAAAAAATTAAAAAGCAAACAGGTCCTGGTAGCCGTCATTGACTCCGGCGTAGATACCCTCCATGAAGACCTGAAAGACATCCTTTGGACAAACCCCAAAGAGATCCCCGGTAATGGTATCGACGATGATCACAATGGCTATGTAGACGATATTCACGGCTGGAACTTTATAGGTGGCAAGGACGGTCATAATGTAAAGGACGACGCCCAGGAAGAAGCCAGGGTATACTATCATTTCAAACAACAGTTTGATGCGCCTGCACTGGATTCCAGCAAATGGGGCCAGGATGACAAGGACAACTATCATATGTGGGTGAAGGCACGCAAGACCGTCTTGGGCGATGGCTCGGAAAGCGGCGTAGACCTGATGATCCTTCACCGTGTACTGTCTGCCTGTATAAAAAGCGACAGCATCCTCCAAAAAGCAATGGGGAAAGTGGAATATACGGGAAATGACCTGGATACCTTCCAGACGATCAATTCAGAGGCAAAAACCGCAAAATCCGTTTTCCTCTATCCCTTCAAGGCCAATAAGATCATGGATATGACTAATAAGGCCTTTATTAATGAATTCACAGAGCAGGTAGACCAGGAAGAAAAGAAAGCTTCCGCCAAGTCAAGTCCTCCCAGGGATTATCGTAAGGAAATAGTAAAGGATAATGAGGATGATATCAACGATCGTTACTATGGTAACAATGATGTAATGGCGGGCGACCCCATGCACGGCACACATGTTTCCGGCATCATCGGCGCCGAAAGAGGTAATGGCAAAGGCATGGACGGCATAGCCGATAACGTGCGTATCATGATGATCCGCGCTGTACCCAATGGGGACGAGCACGATAAAGATATCGCCCTGGCTATCCGCTATGCAGTGGACAACGGCGCCCGCGTCATCAATATGAGTTTTGGCAAGAACCTCTCTCCTGAAAAGAAATGGGTAGACTCCGCCGTCAAATATGCGGAAAGTAAGGGAGTATTGCTGGTCCATGCGGCCGGCAATGACAATGCGGATGTGGACACAGCCGACAATTTCCCCAATCCCAATATGCTGCATTCCGACTATACAGCCTCCAACTGGATTACCGTAGGCGCCAGCAGCGATCCCCTGGCCGAACCTGGTTTTAAAAGTTATACAGCCTCTTTCTCCAATTACGGCAAACATGAGGTCGACGTATTCGCCCCAGGTACCCGTATCTACTCCACCCTGCCCGGTGGCAAGAATTACGGCAATCTCCAGGGCACCAGCATGGCAGCCCCTGTCGTTGCCGGTCTTGCGGCCTTTATCCTGGAATATTATCCCGGACTCAGTCCTCAACAGGTGAAATATTGCATCGAACATTCAGCCGTGCCGCCTCCTATGAAAGTAAAAAAACCAGGCAGCGAGGACGAACTGGTAAACCTTTCCGACATCAGCAAGACAGGCGGTATCATCAATGCATATGAAGCCATCAAACTGGCCTCTACCCTATCTGCCACGGACGCACACCGGAACGACAAACTACAAAAATCCACTTTAAGCAATAAAAAAGACTGAAACTAACTATGCTCCCACGCAGTGAGATCATCCCGGCTGAATTCTATCAGCCTTATATCGACCTGATAAAAGAAGAAGACGTTCACAAAGCCCTGGAAAAGAATTCCCGTCAATTCCGGAAATTCCTGAAAAAGATACCCCGTAAAAAAGTAGACCACGCATATGCAGAAGGCAAATGGACCATCCGGGAAATGCTCCAGCATATCATAGATGCCGAAAGAGTGTTTGCTTATCGTGCGCTTACCTTTTCCCGGCTGGATGCGGGTCCCCTGCCCGGCTTTGACGAGAATACCTGGGCCGCCAATGCAGGCGCTTCTGAACGTAGCTGGAACGATCTGCTGGAGGAATGGTGGTCCATCCGCAAAGCCACCATGTTGTTGTACGCTTCTCTTACGGACCATCAGTTGGGTTTCCGGGGACAGGCCAACGGACGCCCCCTCAATGCCTTTACCCTCGGGTTTGTCATCCCGGGGCACGTGGCCCATCATATGAAGATATTAAAGGAAAGATACTTATAAATGTAAAATGAAAACAAAAGCTATTTTACTACTCTTATTTTTCGGACTTTCTTTAAGTTGTCTGCAAGCTCAATCTACAGATATTTCCAAAGTAAAAAAAGGGATGATTAAAGTAGCCATCCTTTACCCAAATGGAGAGGGGAAGACATTTGACATGGACTATTATACAAAAAAGCATATGCCAATGATGGCGGATTTCTTCGGTAGTTCACTTAAATTTATGTCTATTGATAAAGGAATAGCAAATGGGATAATGCCTGATAAACCAGTTCCGTTTCTGGCAATTGGTTATTTCTATTTTAACAAACTTTCGGATTATGAGAATGCCGTGAAAGCGAATATAGAAAAGATCAAACTTGATATTCCTAAATACACCAATATTCAGCCGATTGCTCAAATCAGCGAAGTGATTCAATAACATTCATTCAAATGCGAAGAGGGTGTATCAGTTGATTTTGATACACCCTCTTTCCTTTTATAAGTTCCTTTCTTATTTGTTATAGACCAGGTTTTTCTGTGTGATCATATCGTCCAGCACATTCACCGCCTCACCGAGATAGATATCGGTCTTCTTGTCTTTCAGCCATGACTGGAATCGATCGCCCTTGTCCTTATCGTTATCATACTTATGCGCATCCTGGGGGAGTGCGGCAACATTCAGCTCATTTCCACCCGACAGTTTGCTCAGGATTTCTATCTGCTTGATAGTAGCCTTGATCTGCTTTTGCTCTTCCCTGTACTTCTGCAAGTTGAGCGGGAAGACCTTATCATTTTCCTTGCTGAGCCATTCCGCATCCGCACGGATCAGGTTAAAGGCGGAATTATTCTTCAAACGCTCGTTGCTCATGCCCTTGATGACATTCATGTCATAGGCATATTTCCAGGTGGTATAATCCGCTTTCTGGATCTCATCCCAGGGTAGTGCATCGGGGTTGTCTTTCTCGCGGATCTTGGAATATTCATACAGATCAGGCAGTACGATATCTGAAGCCACGCCGCGCAATTGCGTGGAACCGCCGCTGATCCTGTAAAATTTCTGTAATGTAAGCTTCAGGGTCCCCAGTTCGCTGTTGGCATCCATAAAGCCCATGGTCTTGTCCAGACCGATATTCCGCTGTACCGTCCCCTTTCCATAAGTGGACGTGCTGCCGATGATCACACCCCTGTGATAATCCTGTATGGCGGCTGCGAAAATCTCCGAAGCGCTGGCGCTCAGCTCATTTACCATGACAGCAAAAGGTCCGTCATACAATACGTTCTTATCGTGGTCAGGGAGTATCTGCGGTTTGCCATCCCTATCCTTTACTTGTACGATCGGGCCTTGTTCGACAAACAGACCGGCCATCTGAACAACGTCGTAAAGGGATCCCCCTCCGTTAAACCGAAGATCCAGCACAATACCATCCACTTTTTGCTCTTTCAGCTTCATCACTTCCTTGGCTACGTCTATAGAACAGCGGTTGCCCTTGGGATTGTCAAAATCCGCATAGAATTCGGGCAGATAAATATATCCTATCTTTCCTTTGGAGGAGTTTACGATAGCGCTGCGGGCAAAAGTAAGCTCATCCTGTACGATCTCGTCCCGGATCAGGGATACGACCTTGGTGGTACCATCCCCCTTCTTTAGTGTCAGCTTTACTTCCGTACCCTTAGCGCCCCGGATTATTTTTACGGCATCTTCCACCTGGTAACCCGTGAGGTCCACAGGTTCCTGGTTGCCTTGTCCGACCTTGGCAATAACGTCTCCCACAGTCACCTGACCAGACTTCCAGGCAGGGCTTCCGGTCACCAGGGTCGTGATCTTGATGTTACCCTCCTCCTCCCGCAGGGAAGCCCCGATACCAAAGAAATGTCCGCTCATCTGCTCGTCAAAATACCTTTTCTCCACCGGCGGAAAATAGTCGGTATGGGGGTCCATCGATTGTACGATGGTCTGTACAAACATATTGAAGCGGTCATCGTCATTGATCACCTTTGCCTTCAGCCTATCGTAAAACCGATCCATCACCTTCATAGCCTTACCCCTGGCCTCTTTTTCCAGGTCTTCGTTGCTGCGGGCCACAAAACCAGGCTTGTTCTTGTTAGCCTCCTGTTGGTCCAGGAGGTCGGAATACCTTTCTAAAGTAAGGTATTTCAATCGTTTATACCAAGAAGTCCGCCTTTCCGCCTCATTCTTCGGGAACTCGGCCTTGTCGTAATTCTGATCCACTGAATCATTGACATTGAAATCGAAAGGTTTAGAAAGGATATCCTTATACAGGGATTCCGTCTCAGCCAGGCGCTTTCTGTACACTTCGCTGACCGAAGGGACAAATTGAATGGGCGTCTTACCAAGGATCTCGTCGTCGATGCGGGTCTCGTATTTGCCTCGAAGGGTTTCTACATCCGGATATAAAAGAACATTCTTCTCTACGTCCACCTCCCCAAGATATTTTGTAAATACTTCTTTTGAGAATTTATCATCCAGCTGTTTAGGGCTATAATGGATCTGCTCCAGCATTTCTCCCACATTTTTTAATATCCTTTCGTATTTGGTCGGTGGATGCGCCCCTATTCCTAAAGTCCTGAATGCCACGAATACGCCCGCTCCAAGGACCAATAGAACGATCGGTAAGTTTCTTTTATTAAACATATACATAAACACTTTTTTCATACTAATTCAAATGTAACGATTATCTTAATGGTATGTTGTCGGATACAACGATTATTAACATCCGTTTTGTCATAATTTCCATGAGCGGTGGAAACAGGTTTTCAAGACATTTTTTGGGAGGAAATTCAAATTGACGTACATTTGCTTCCCAATAATCGGAAATTCATTCCTGGATACGGTGGTTGTAGCTCAGTTGGTTAGAGCATCAGATTGTGGTTCTGAGGGTCGTGGGTTCGAACCCCATCATCCACCCCAAGCTCCTCATAAATGAGGAGCTTTTTTATTAAAATCTGACACGTATGACAACGATCAGCTGGTGGTTGTATACCATTCCTTTTATTTCCGCCTTTATACATTGGCTTACTATCTGGATGGCCCTCAAGCTTCTTTTTCATCCTCGCCAGCCAAAAAAGATACTCGGCTTTACCCTCCATGGCGTCTTCCCCAAACGCCAGCGGCAGATAGCCGAAAGCCTGGGCAGGATCGTCGGTCAGGAACTCCTTTCCTACCAGGATATCGAACACACCATCGCCAACCCCGCCAATGTGCAGAAAATGCTTCCCCTCGTGGAAGAACACATCGACAACTTTCTCCGTCATAAATTAAAATCAAGCATGCCCATGATCGCCATGTTCATCGGCGATAAGACTATCAACCAGCTGAAGGCGGTCTTCATGCAGGAACTGGAAGAGCTTTTTCCCATCATCATGAAAAATTATGTTTCCAACCTAAAGAATGATCTCGATCTGGAAAGGATCGTCGTGGATAAGATCGCCAATTTCTCCTCCGACAGGCTGGAAACCATGCTTAATCAAATCCTCACCAAGGAATTCCGCTTTGTGGAGGTCATTGGCGCCGCGCTTGGATTCCTCATCGGCGTAGTGCAGATCATGCTGACTTTTTTAATGCGTTAGCCCTACTATGGCTGTTTTGGTACCGCTTGTACAGAATGACTGCATTTCATCCTGTTTTTATTTGAATTTTGCGTTCAAAATGGAAGAAAGCTCATGAGAAAGATCTGGTTAATGTTTTTGATCCTGGTAGCAGCCGGGTCCGCAGGGGCCCAGGTACCGGATATGGGAGGAAATGGCAGACAGCGCGGAGGTGGCTTTGGCGGGGGCCAGAGCGCCAATATCGGCCATTTCTACGGCCGGGTGGTCGACTCCAAGACTGATAAAGGTATGGATGGCGTCTCCATTCAATTGATCCAAAGTAAATTCGACACGGTCACGAGGAAAAGACGCGACACGGTCATCTCTGGCATGATCACAGGCCGTAAGGGGAACTTCAGCCTGGAAAACTTACCCATCTTTGGCAACTTCCGTCTGAAAATAACAGCCATCGGCTACGGCACCTACGAACAAAAAGTCGCCTTTGATATAAAAATGGGGGGTAACAGAGGGGATATGCAGCAGGCGCTCAATGCCGTGGACAAAGACCTGGGGAATATCAAGCTCACCGAAGACGCTCAAACATTGAGCCAGGTCACCGTCACGGCATCCAAACCCCTTGTCCAAATGGGGGTCGACCGGAAAATATATAATGTAGAAAAAGACATTTCAGCTCAGGGGGGTACTGGCGTCGACGTCATGAAGAACGTGCCGTCCGTACAGGTAGACATAGACGGCAACGTCACTTTACGTAACAGCACACCTACCATTTTTGTGGACGGACGCCCTACTACCCTTACCCTGGACCAGATCCCGGCCGATGCTATCCAAAGCGTAGAGATCATCACCAACCCCGGAGCAAAATACGACGCATCGGGCGGCACATCCGGCATCCTGAACATCGTCCTAAAGAAAAATCGTAAAGCGGGCTACAACGGCAACTTACGGGCAGGCATCGACCAGCGCGGCCGCATGAACCTGGGAGGCGACATCAATGTCAAACAGGGAAAAGTAAATGTGTTTGCCAATGGACATTACGGTCAGCGTAAGTCCATTTCTCCAGGCACCACCGACAGGTACTCCTTCTTCAAAACGCCATACGACAGTCTCCATCAATACGACTATAATGTGAGCAAGGGCCATTTCATCTTTGGCCGCGTGGGGCTGGACTATTTCATGGACAATCGTAATACGCTGTCTGTTTCTGGCAACATCGTCCGTGGTCATTTTAACCCCGTCACCACCAGCGATCTCGACGTAGATACGCTCTACCCTTCCGGTACTACTTATTCCCATACCCGCCGCCTGTCCAATACCACCAGCAATTTTAAGAACCAGGGCGGTATGTTGAGCTACAAACATAACTTCCCCAAAGCCGGAGAAGAGCTGACGGCCGACTTCAACTATAGCAAGGGCACCAACGACAACCTCAATTATGTCAGCTCCGATATATATAATGTCAAAGGCGGTTCGCTTACCCGCACCTATAATCAACGGCAAACGGGGGACGGAGACAACGAGTATATAACGGGACAAATGGATTATGTCAAGCCCCTGGGAGAAAAATCCAAGTTCGAGACAGGCGCCCGTGCCGCCATCCGCAACATCACCAGCCTGAATAACATCGATGTCTTACTGGAAGACGGCGAATATCACAATCAGCCCCTGCTGTCCTCCCATTTCAAATACAGGGATAGGGTTTTTGCAGCATACGCCACCTATAGCAATGCAATCAAGAATTTCACCTATCAGTTAGGGCTCAGGGCCGAACGGTCGGATTACAAAGGCACCCAGACCTACACCGTAAAAGAACCGGGCGGCGGTCTGGTGGACACCATCGGGAACTACAGCAATAATTTCCCCATCAATTTCTTCCCCAGCGTATTCCTTACCCAAAAGCTGGGGGATGACCAGGACCTTACATTTAACTATACACGACGTATCGACAGGCCCACTTTCTTCCAGCTATTTCCCTTCACCGATTACTCTGACTCACTGAACCTCAGCCGGGGTAACCCCGACCTGAAACCGCAGTTCACCAACTCCTTCGAGCTGGCCTATCAGAAAACCTATGCAGGTAATAGTACTTTCCTGGCCTCCGCCTATTATAAATATACCACGGACCTTCTCACCCGCTATCAGTTCACGGATATCAATCCTATTACTGACTCCACCGTTATCGTCGGGACCTTTATCAACGCAAAGTCTTCCTTCGTCGGCGGTCTGGAGCTCATCAGCCGCAACTCCATCACCAAATGGTGGGACGTCACGGGCAATATCAACATCTTTACCTCCAAGATCAATGTGATCGATACGGGTAAATTCGCCATCCCTACCGTGGGACAGACCTGGAGCTGGTTTGGCAAGATCAATAACACCTTCAAGCTCCCGAAAAACTTCACCCTGCAGTTGACCGGCGATTATACATCAAAGACCGTATTACCGCCGGGCGGTAGCGCCAGCAGCGGCAGCGGTGGCGGCGGCAGGGGCTTTGGCCCGACCGTTAGCGGTAGCGCCCAGGGATATTCCAAGCCCACCGGCGGCGTAGACGCAAGTCTGAAATACGAGTTCCTGAAGAACAAGGCGGCCAGCCTGACCCTTAGCGTCAGCGACATCTTTCGCACAAGGGTCTTCGATGTCTATACTACCTCCGCCTCTTTTAACCAAACGGCCTTCCGCCGGAGGGATCCCCAATTTTTCCGGCTGCAGTTCAACTGGCGCTTTGGGAAGTTCGATATGAGCCTTTTCAAACGGAAGAACATGAAAGGAGAAATGGAGAGTATCCAGGGGGGTATGCAAGGGGCGCAGCAGTAATATCCCTGCCATAGCCCGATTGCTTATCTTTGGAGGATGGTATATACACTCCTATCCCTGGGCGATTCCTACACCATCGGTGAAGGCGTCCTGCTTACGGAAACATACGCTTACCAGACTGTGCAGTCCCTGCGCGAACTGGGCCATCGTTTTACAGCGCCGGAGATCATTGCCCGCACGGGCTGGACGACGGATGAACTGGCCGGCGCCATTGCTAAAGTCCGGCTCCTGCCTGCCTATGATTTTGTCAGTCTCCTCATCGGGGTTAATAATCAGTATCGGGGCCGTTCATGCGAAGAATACGGGACTCAGTTCGAGACATTGCTTCGTCAGGCCCTGGTTTTTGCCGCAGAAAAAACGGGGCACGTATTCGTCCTGTCCATCCCTGATTGGGGTGTCTCACCCTTTGCTGCAGACCGCGACAGGAGTGTCATCGCACAGGAGATCGATGCGTTTAACGCTATGGCCAAAAGGCTCTGTGAGCAGCACCAGGTTGCTTTTATCGATATTACCCCCCATTCAAGAAATGTAGACAGCACCTTCGCTGCCGACGGACTCCATCCTTCGGAAGAACAATATCGTTTTTGGGCCCGGCTGCTGACGGAGAAGATCGCTCAAAGACTGTCAGGTCAATAAATACTGTTCAACCCGCTGTTGTTCAGGAATACCACATCCGGCGCTTTTACATATACGCTGCTATACCGGAACTGGATACCCGTATCGATCATGATCTTGAAAGATTGGTTTTGTTCCGTCCTGCGGGGGAAATAGACCATCCGGAACTCGATAGTATTAAAGACAAGGTTCTCATTTCTGGTCCTGATACCCGCGCCGATGCCATGATAAAGAGAGCTCCTGTCAAACGACCTGTCCTCCGGGGTCAGCAACGAGATGTCTCCAAAGGCAAAAGGGGCGAATTTAAAGCCCAGCAGTCTGAAGTTCAGGAAAAAACTCGTTTCCGAGTGCAGCGTCACCCGCTGGGACCCTATCACCGAATCCCCGCTGAAATAACGAAGGCCAAAAGGATTATTCAGCGTCAGCGCATCCATGCCTATCCGGCGGAATTGCTTTGTAAAGCTAAAATTGATGTACTGGCGGATCTTCAGATTATTAAAAAGGAACAAAGGACTGTAATAGCCAGCCCCGATGACCCCGCCTGCATCTTCCACATTCCCGTGCCGCAGGAATCCGCCGGCCCTGAAAAAATACTGCACGAACCCACCCCTTTTTGTCACCACATAATCATTGGCATCCACCCCTCCGTAAAACCTTTTGAGATCCGTCATTCCCGTCTGCCGGTAGTACCCCGTCGTCAAAGCCACATTATAACCCGTGGGAATATCTTCAGTAGTACCAAAACCATAAATATAGTTTGTCTTATAGAATTCCTGCCGGAAAAAGGTAAACTGCGCCAGGGCGGCTTCCCGGTTGTTAAACCGGAAGTTGAATTTGTCGGCGATCTGATAGGGTACATCCGTAAAATGGTTCTTGAAATACCGGAGGCTGACGAACTTGCGATCCAGCACGGATGTATTGGAGAGGAAGCGGTCGCCACCCAGGTTCCATCCAAGCCATATATCATGGGTCCAGTAGCGGTAATTAAAAAACACGCTGTCCGGCCGGAGATAGTGGTTGATGGAATGGAATGTCCCCAGGTTGATCCCCCCTGCCAGATGGGCATAGGGTGCATACAGAGGACGCTCCAACCGCAGAAACCAGGCCTGTTCATCCGGCGTGCCGTCCTTCAGGTTGCTGTTGATCTCGGTGTAAGAGGCGGCGACGTTGACAAACCGGTAAAAGTTGGTTTTGGTGTACAGCAGCTGGTAGCCAAACCCGGGGTGACGGTTTTGTTCCGCGATGATCCCTCCCTGTATCCGCTGCCCCATCCCCAAAAAGTTGGCTTCGCTGATATTGCCATGAATACTGTTTGGCGCCAGGCTGGCCAGTTCCCCGCCAATACTGAAAAGGTCCTTTACCACCACTACCAGGTCCACGGAATCCTCGGTATCCGGCAAATAATTTACCAGAATACGGGCATCCTGGATAAAATTCAGACTACGGATCCACCGTTCATTATCCGCAACCTTGAACGCGTTAAGCGCCGTGTGCTCTTTAATAAACAGTGAATTCCGGATGACCCAATCCCTGGTCTTCCGGTGCGCCTGGTTCAGCAGCTTTGTACCAAAATACTGCAGCCGCTTGGAAGTATCCGTAAAGGTCTGCTCAAAACCATAGGTTTTTACGATAATATGCCGGATGATCTTTCCTTCATATGCTACAAACGGGCTTTCGGCCTTGGTATTCAAGGCCGACACCAATTGGGATGAATCTACCTGTCCCGCAATGATAGGCTTGATGTTCGTATCGGCCCCACCGCCATGGCTGAGGGCATTACGGAAAAATTGAAAAATATTGTTATTCAACAGCCGGTTGCCTTTCCGAACGCTGTCTGCCGGAAGATGTCCTTTACGGGTGCTGTCTGTTATCTGGCCAAAACAGCTGAGATAAACCAACCAGCAAGCCACCACCGCAGCCAATCGTATCATGATAATCTTCGCGAGCACTAATTTGGGGTCATCGTTTAATAATGAATAGCGGACCACGGGTCCGCTGGCCGAAGGCCAATATAAGGCATAATATCTCTCCTTTATGTATAAACTTCCTTACAGCCGAATTTCCCGCTTTTTATTGTTATAGGTTTGTTATAAAGCATTGTTTACTGATCCTTAACTTGCTGCGACCGGTCGTGGTATTGTTTTTGAATAAATAGCGATGAAACCTTCACGAATGAAACAAGAGTCATTATCCATCCTGCCGGCCCTCCAACCAGCGCATTCTCTGATAGCCTATAATTCCAGCAAAACGCAACGGCAAAAGCCGGAGGGCATAGTCAAATTAATGCCACCCGCTCCTCCCCCTGATGAAAAAACGATCAGTGAGCTCAATCGGTTGGCATCTACCCATCCTTTCTGCGCCTTTCGCAAGGCTCGCCGTTATGATATGCTCTGACGAGGATCTTCGTCGGAACTGCTTCGACTCGGTCGTATCCTTCGCTGCGCTCGGATATGTGGAAAAATTTCCCTGCAGTACAGGATCATTTTCTACATGTCGGAGGTACATACTACCTAAGAAATGGACCTTATCTTCTCTATGAATTGATCCAGAAATGAAAGTTTAAAGATCTTCCTCTCGGGATCAGGAGCATCGAAGTTCATGAACAGGATACTTCCATCCAGTGCGATCGTCATCAGGTAGTGTCCTTTTTTAAAAATATCATAGACTACCAGGTCCCCATAGTCCTTTTCCTCTATTTGATATTCTTCAGTGACCCTACCCTTCTTTATCCTGATCGACCTTGTCATTAAATTTTCCATATATAGTTTTTTATTATGGTAATATAAAAATTCAAGCCACGCACAAATGGCACAATTCTGTTGTTATCTATTGTTAGAATTATTATTTTACTACCGTTGATCCTGTAAATATCGCTATATGGAAAAGCTGTTCTTCGGGGAATTACGAGAAATATATGGGGCGGAAAAACATCAGATCATGATCTTTCCTTTGCTAAAAAAGGCCGCCTCTTCCCTACAACTGCAAAATGCCCTGGCCAATCACCTGGATACTACCCGCGAGCACATCACCCGGCTGGAAAAGGTATTCCGAATGCTGGGTAAAAGGCCGGCGGCAAGAGAGTCAGAAGCCATCCTGGGCATTGGCCGCGAGGCAGAGACTGTGATCGGGACAACGAAGAAGGGGACAGCCACCCGTGATGCGGGACTGATAGTGACAGCCCAGAAGCTGGAGCATTATGAAATATCCTCCTACGGAAGCCTGGCCCAGATGGCCCGCACCCTGGAATATGATGATATACTGGATATTCTGGAGACGATCCTGTATGAAGAAAAAGAGTTTGACGACTTGTTGACGGCCCTGGCTGAAAATTATATCAACACGGAAGCAAGCCGGGAGTACGCTGAATAAACTTTTATTTATAATACATCCTCTTCCCTGAAGTCATATCGCTCCTTGATCCGGCGGGTAATGACCTCCAATGGCGTCCGGGGAGGGATATTATCCTGCCCCTTTTCCCATTGTTCCAATTCCTCCTCGATATGCTTCTTCTGCAAAGCGCCTAATTTCCTTGTCAGTTCCTCTCTTATGTCCTTTTTTCTTCCTCTCCTCATAAGGTCTTCTTCCTCCGCCATTTGCAGCAATTCCTTCCGGGCAAGGGCCAGGTCGTAGGGCCCAGTGCTCATGATCAGTTTGGACAGGATCGGTCCCGTTTCGATAAGGATGATCAGCAGCGATATGAGCAGGTTAGCCCAGAACACGCTGCTTTCTTTGGCGGATAGATCGGATAGGGCCTTATTCTTTTCTAAAAAACCCACATCGGCCGTGACCTGGGATTCATAGCTTTTGCGCTTGAAGTCTTTTGCAGCGCCCGCTTCTGCGATCAGACTGTCCTGGTAATGGATGCCTGTCGTCAATTGGGTTAATTCAGGAGCCGTCTGCCGGAGGGCATTCTCATAGGCTTCCTGTTTCAACCTGGTCAGTTTGTCGATGCCCCGGCGTTGGGATCCGCCCGTACCATCCGCTTCCTGCACATAAGCCTGCTGCAGCCTGTGCAGCGTGTCCTCCAGAGATACTTTTCGGGTCATGAGCCTGCTGCGCTCCTGCTGGGCCGCTGCCAGGGTATGCTCATTCTCCAGCGTCAGCAGGCTGTCATTGAGCAGGATCTTCTTATGTCTGTTCTCCGTGACCTGTACATCTATCTCCTTCTCGAATATTTTTAGTTCCAGTGGCCGGGCTATGGTGACCCCGATCAGCAGGGCCAGGGCCATCCGGGGGGCGGCCATCCATAGTTGTTTATTACGGGAAACGCCGTATTTCCGCATGGTGGCCACGAGAAAGCGGTCGAAATTAAAAATGACCAATCCCCAGATAATAGCGAAAGCCACAGCCCATAGAGGGTTGTTAAACACACTGTAGATGGCGTAGCCGGCGGAGAGGGCCGCCAGAACAAAAGTAGCCAGGATCACGCCACCAAGACCGGCGTATTTTGTCTGCTCAGAGGGACAGTCTTTGAGAAGGTCCTGGTACGCGCCGGCACACCACCAGAGAAAATGGGATTCCCGGGGTTTCTTTTCCTTTTCGCTCAGCCCGTTGAAAGAGTCATAGGTCAGCAGGCTTTCGTTGCGGTAGCGGCTGCCGCCGTTCTGGCCGCTGGAGTTATCGGTTGATGCCATAAATGCTTTGTTAAAGTGAGGACATACCCGTACGGACGGGTTAGCGCCGCCGGGTGCCTATCGTGCGATTGAAGTGGGAACAAGGCAAAGAACGGGAATTCCCGGGAGAAATTGCAAAGGAAATGCTAAAAGAAAGGGCAACTCGCTTATGACATAAGAACTTTCGGTTTATTGATTTCCAGAAGCAATGGTTTAAAACATTCATCGGGTGAAAAGTTATTCAAAGCGTATTGATAGGCCTCCTCACCCATGCGTCTCCTCGTATCATAATCATCAATAAGGCTAAGGATACGTGTACTGAATGATATTTCATCATCGGCCACAAGAAAAGAGCAGCCTATACCATCCTCAATTCCCATGGCCCCATGTGTGGTGGTGACCAGCGGCAGACCGCTGCCTAATGCTTCAATATTTTTAATTTTCATGCCGGCACCACATTTCACCGGATTAATGGCTATGTCGATCTCGCGATAGATCTGATCCTGGTCAGCTACGTAACCTTTCATCACTACCGAACTTTTACTTTCCACTTTAACACCACCACACACGTCACCATATATATTGAATGTAACGCCCTGTCCCTCAATCAGGGGCCATACACGTTCAATAAACCAATTTACTGCATAAACGTTTGGTGGATAAGAGCTTGCAATGAACCCTATCGTATTTACGCGCGTCCTGATCACGCTCTTTTGCATGGATACGGGATGGGGTACGAGAAGGGTCTTTTCCTTTCCTACGATCTTCGATACTTTATCATAATCGTTTTTTTTGATCATCATTACGACATCAAATTTCCTGAAATAGGCATTTTCCTGCTCCGCAGACAGGTCCGTCAACAACTTGATCCTAATGTTCATTTTTTTAAAACTTTCCATTCTGTCGGTGACTATATCATGAGCGTCCAGGATCAGTTTTACATGCCTGGGGATAAACGGTATCAGGAAGGAAAGGAACACGTGTTCAATAATGCATACATCAAATTGACGGCCCGAAAGGAACTCTATAAATGGTTGAGCGTAATCAGACAGCTCCTGGTCTTTTTTTCCCTTGATCCAAACAAAGTCCATCCCTTTTTTTATTTGCTCAACCATTGGAAATTCAATAGGGTCAATATATCCGCCAAACACCACAGTAAGTTCTGTAAACTTGCGCAAATACTGAGCTAAGGCAAAAAGACGGGCAGCATCCCCACCACGCTTCTGCCAGAAAGATATATGTGTTACAATAAGTAATTTTTTCATTGCCAGTCTCAAATTATGTAAAAACGAAATAATCAGAAAAGGATGAGGGCAGGAGTAGTAATATCGCTAAAAACAAATTCGGTTTTTGCTAAATTTGATAACCGTGTCGAAATTGGCAATAACCGTGTAAAATTCTGGCAAATTCTACCGCATGACTCCCATCTCCATGGATACAGATCGTCTCCGCCCTTATCGCGATCTCTCCTCCATCGGTCACGGAAACTTTACCCTCTTTCACCATCTTTTCCACCTGCGCCAGACATCTTGCCGAATCCTCGATCAACGCACCCGGCGCCGTCCTTGGCGTAAGACTGCCATCCGCCTGATAAGTCCTGTCTGCAAACACCTCATTCACAAAAACCAATCCATGGCGGGCAGCCTCCTTCCCCATCACGCTGCCGCTGAGCCCATACAACCGCAGCGATGGATCGAATTCACGGATCGCGCGACAGATCATCGCGCTCACCTCCGGATCGCGGGCCGCCCGGTTGTACAAAGCCCCATGGGGCTTTACATGATGCAGCCGTGCCCCAAATTCGTCGCAGATGGCTTGCAGCGTGATCAACTGGTCGACGACAAGACCACAAACCTCTTCCAGCGCCACACCCTTCCCCAGCATATCCACCCTCCCAAAACTCGCCCGGTCAGGATAAGAAGGATGGGCGCCGATCGCTGTATGATGACGTAAGGCCAGTTCCACTGTCCTACGCATGGTACCCGCATCTCCGGCATGATAACCGCAGGAAATATTAGCTGAACTGATGTAAGGAAAAATAGCCGCATCCGTCTCCATCCCCTCCCCCATATCACAGTTGAGATCAATCAACATACCAACTCGTTTAAATGATCCATGCAAGCCCTTTGAAGGATATGCAGCTCTTTTTGCTGAGCCTTCAGCAACGCTTCAGCTGTATCCGTGTCCATCCGTTTGAATTGGATGGTATCACAAGGTCTTAATTGAGCCAATTTGGGTAAATGCGCAGAAATAACATGCGCTATGCGGGGATATCCGCCCGTTGTCTGATGATCCGCCATCAATGCGATGAGCTGCCCGTTAGGCAGCAGTTGTATCGTCCCAAAGCTGACGGCGGAAGACACCAGCTCGACAGGTTTGTCCATGACCAACGGGCTTCCTTTCAGTTGATAGCCCATTCTGTCGGAGGAAGGATGTATAAGAAAATTATTCTGTGTAAAACTCTCCCGTGATTGGACAGACAAACTGTCCCATTCATGCCCTGGTATAAAACTTATCTCGTGAGGCCAGCGATAGACCTTCTCCGTATTCACACGCCAGGGTAATGCTTCAAAATTGTTTTCCTCTTTTAGCAGACCGGCGAAATAAATGGTATTTTCTTTAAAAGGCAATTCATCTCCTTTTCTCAGTTGCTGCCCATGCCAGCCTCCTACCCCTGCCTTCAGATTCGTACTATAACTATTCAACCATTTCTCTCCGCAATACCCTCCATGCACGCTGAGATAGCAACGGGCCCCTTCCACCAGGGAAGAAAATTGCAGCACCGTATTCCTCCTCACCACCACCGGCTGCCACCGGGGGATCTCTTCATCATTGACAGTCGCCGAAAAATTAGCGCCCGTGATCGCGATCAGCGTATTCTGCTCGAAAAGTATTTGCGGACCGGGAAAATGTATTTCCATCACCGCCTCATGATCGCAATTACCCACCAGCAGATTGGCGACCTGTGCCGCATAACGGTCCATCGCTCCGCCGGGGTTAATGCCCCAACTGCCATAACCATTCCTGCCCAAATCCTGTAATGTGTCAAGTAAACCTGGCTTGATAATAGACAAAGACATAATAAATGTTTAGTGTCCGATGTAAGTCGTTATGAAATGGGGGGTACGAAGGGGTAGGATAAACTAAGCTACTAATTTCATTTCCCTCACGGGTGATTGATTGTTTTAAAAGATACACTATTCAGGACACAACGCCCGGAACTCCTCCGGGCTAATGGGATAAAACTGCACCAGCTGACCAATGGACAATTTCACCGGGGGTGTCATAGCAGGGTCGAACAACCTCATAGGAGTACGGCCAATGATCTGCCACCCGCCGGGACTATTCACCGGATAGACCCCCGTTTGATTACCCGCAATTCCTACGCCACCGGCTGTCACGGGCACCGGCCGCTGTTTTCTCCCCGTCTCTAACCGGGGATCTATCTTTCCAAGGTACGGAAAGCCGGGTAGAAACCCCAACATATACACTCTGTAAATGGTTGAACAGTGTAATTGTATTACGTCCTCGTGGGGCATCTTCTTTACCTTACTAAGCTCCTCCAGGTCAGGACCATATAACCCACCATAACACACGGGTATCCGGATGAGCTCTCCTGTCGAAGATAAAGGTTCCGGATCGTCAGTAACCTTCCAGGCTTCCTCCAACAGCCGCCCTACATATTTATATACGCCATCCTCAAGCCCCGGTTGCTTTCCTCCCGTCACAACGGGGTCATAAAAGATTGTGACGGAACTATAGGCGACAATGATATCCAACATGCCGGGAAAAGGATGCTCCTGTATCCATGCCGAAATGGCCAGGGCTTTTCTATTCAGCTGTTGGTCAATAAGATGGCCCATATCAAGGGTAATAGCGGAGTCCCCCAGGGAATATATGGAGAAAGGCTTGTCCAAAGTGGTCATAATACTCCTTTAAAATAAAGCTTTTTTGGCAGACCTGTTGACCAGTGGCGGGTAATAATATAATTATTTGTTGTACAACATTAAATAATTTATAATTTTTCTATTTATGTCCTCTCGCATCCGCTACTGATTTTTTAATTTGCCGGTTATACTGTAAACTTGCACGCGGACATAGTGTAGCCCCATGAGCGGGGCAATCCTATTTTAAACCACTTTATTGAACACATGGCTAAGAATTTATTGATTGTGGAGTCTCCGGCAAAGGCCAAGACGATCGAGAAGATATTAGGGGAGGATTTTGAGGTAAAAAGCTGCTACGGTCATATCCGGGACCTGGAGAAGGGCGATATGGGCATCGATATAAAAAACAATTATGCACCCCGTTATATTGTCCCGGATGACAAGGAGAAAGTAGTAAAAGAGCTAAAAAGCATCGCTAAAAAGTCTGGCGAAGTATGGCTGGCGACGGATGAGGACCGTGAAGGGGAAGCCATCAGCTGGCATCTTTGCGAAGTATTGGGTCTGGACCCCGGAACCACCAAACGCATTGTTTTTCATGAAATTACCAAGCCTGCCATCCAGTCGGCCGTCACCAGGCCCCGGACGGTGGATATGAACCTGGTCAACGCTCAGCAAGCCCGTCGTATCCTGGACAGGATCGTGGGTTTCGAGCTGAGCCCGGTCCTGTGGCGCAAAATGAGCATGAAGAACAACCTGAGCGCAGGCCGTGTTCAGAGCGTTGCCGTACGTATCATCGCTGAAAGAGAACGGGAGATCAATGCCTTTGTCCCTGTCAGCTCCTTTAAGATAGAAGCCCTTTTCACCGCCAAGGACGTCTCCGGTAAACAGGTGACCTTCTCTGCGGAGGGAAAAAAACAAGCTACAGCAGAAAATGCGGAGGCCTTCCTCAATGGCTGTAAAGGCGCCGACTACACGGTCACGGACATCCAGGTAAAGCCGGGAAAAAAGACCCCGGCCGCCCCTTTTACTACGTCCACCCTCCAGCAGGAGGCCAGCCGTAAGTTGGGCTACTCCGTCAGCCGCACCATGCTCCTGGCCCAAAAGCTCTACGAAAGCGGTAAGATCACCTATATGCGTACCGATAGCGTCAACCTCAGCGAAACGGCGATGGACGCTATTACCAAACAGATCGGCGGCCAATACGGCGAAAGATATATACAACCCCGTAAGTACAAGAATAAGAACGAGTCCGCCCAGGAAGCGCACGAAGCTATACGTCCAACCTATATGGACAGCTTCACCGTCGAAGATGCCGACTGCAGGCGCCTGTACGAGCTGATCTGGAAAAGGACAATGGCCAGCCAGATGGCGGATGCCGAGCTGGAAAAGACCATCGCAAAGATCCAGATCTCAACTAACAAGGAAGAGCTGACGGCCAGCGGCGAAGTGCTGAAATTCGACGGTTTCCTGAAGGTATATATGGAAGATAGGGACGAAGATGAGATCACCGAGGAAGATGGACAGGAAGGTATGCTGCCACCGTTATCCGTACAGCAAAAAGTGCCCCTGAAAGAAATGAAGGCGATCGAACGCTTTACCCGCCCCCAACCAAGATACACCGAAGCATCCCTGGTGAAGAAACTGGAAGAGCTGGGCATCGGCCGCCCCTCCACCTATGCTCCCACTATCTCCACCATCCTGAAAAGAGGGTACGTGGAAAAGCGGGATAAGGAAGGAGTCAAGCGCGATTTCAGGATCTTCCGTCTCAAAGACAATGCGGTGGAAAAACTTCTGGAACAGGAAAATACAGGCGCGGAAAAAGCCAAGCTTTTCCCGACCGACCTGGGCCTGGTCGTAACGGACTTCCTCAAACAGTATTTCGATGACATCATGGACTACCACTTCACCGCACGCATCGAGGAAGAATTCGATGAAGTTGCCCAGGGTAAGATCCAATGGAATAAAATGATCGATGACTTCTACAATCCATTTAAAAAGGATGTGGACAACACCATCGAAAAGGCTGAAAGGATCAAAGGAGAACGGGAGCTTGGCACCGATCCTGCCAGCGGGAAGAAGGTCATTGCCCGGATGGGACGTTATGGTCCCATGGTACAGATAGGAGACGTCAACGATGAAGAAAAGCCAAGGTTTGCCAAGCTGAAGAACACCCAGAGTATCGAAACCATCAGCTATGACGAGGCCATGGAACTTTTCCGCCTGCCCCGCAACCTCGGCCAGTTCGAAGACACCGACGTGGTGGTCAACATCGGCCGGTTTGGCCCCTACATTGCGCATGACAAAAAATTCTACTCTTTAGGGAAAGAATACGACCCCTATAGCATCACCTTTGATGAAGCCACCCCCATCATTGTTGAAAAAAGGGCGGCCAAGGAAGAGCGTACCATCAAGATCTTCGAAAAAGAGAAGATACAGGTGCTGCGCGGCCCTTACGGTCCTTATATCAAACAGGGGCTCCGCAATTACAAACTGCCCAAGGAAAAGCAAGACAACGCAGCCGACCTAAGCCTGGAGGAGGTAAAAGCCATCATCGAAGAAGTAAAAGCCAATCCTCCCAAACGCGTGCCACGCAAGAAAAAGGGTTCCTGATACGTTATCCATAGGAAACCCCTTACCCGCACCCGCCTGCCGATCAGGAGTTTAGTAATAAACAATTGAGGCACGCTTGTGGATAAGAATTTTATGAGAATTTTATAAACTTCCCCGATATTGACTGCGTATTTCAGGGAAGAACTATTCACATGCAAGAAACCAAAGAAATAAAAGCCCTTTTTCACCTCATCGACGACCCTGACCAGGACGTATTTGACTCAGTGAGCAGCCGCATCGTCAGCTATGGCAGAGGCATCATCCCTAACCTGGAGAACCTCTGGGAGAATACCATCAGCGGAGAGGTGCAGGAGCGGATCGAGCTGCTCATCCACAAGCTGCATTACCACGACCTTACGGAAGATTTTATGCACTGGAAGAACAGCAGCTACCAGGACCTCCTGACGGCCGCCCTGCTGGTGTCCAAATTCCAGTATCCCGACCTGGTTACCACTCCCGTGCTGCAGGAAGTAGAAAAGCTACGCCGTAACATATGGCTGGAACTCAATAGCTATCTGACCCCGTTGGAGCAGGTAAATGTTCTCACCAGTATCCTGTATAATTATTATGGGCTGAAAGGTACCGAAGTGGCCTACCAGCAACCGGAAGAATTCCTCATCAATAAGCTCATCGAGACAAAGAGAGGCAATTCCATTGCCAACGGCATCCTCTATCTGCTGTTGAGCGAATTGCTCGACATCCCTGTAAAAGCGATCAATATCCCCCGTCAGTTCGTGCTGGCCTATATCAAGCCTACTTACGATGAAAACCCTGAACGGCTAAGCCCGCAGCAGCGTATCGAATTTTTTATCGACCCGATGAGCGGGCAGGTATTCTCACATAAGGACGTAGATAGCTACTTCAAACGGGTGTCCGTCCCTCCCGTGGCCTCTTATTTCAAACCGCTTTCACACAATCGCATCATACAGTCAGCCCTGGAAGAGTTCAGCAAATGCTTCGATGATGAGCGGAATGCGTATAAGAAAAACGAGCTGTTGGAGCTGGCGAAGCTCCTCAATGAATAAAAAAAGCCGGCGTCAGCCGGCTTCTTAATTTTATACAGGAAGCTTCCATCCTTCCCTATATTCCCGCTTCACAAACTGATTAGCCGGGTCGAAGTTAGTGATCTTCATATTCTGCGCATCCCACAGTAATTTCTTTCTGCCCGGGAATTCCTTACCTACTTTGATGTTCCAGCTTCGCAACGCCAGGTTGCCCATCAGGATCGTCTCCGTAAGAGGCCCCGCATATTCAAAAGGCGAGCTGAGGGTGTTCTTTCCGTACCCTGCGATACAGGCATTCACCCATTGTACATAATGCCCTTCCGGCACCCTTGCCAGGGTCTTTGGTACATTTACCTCCTTCGTCCTGGACGTGGGCAGTAAGGTCGCCTTGCTGCCATAAGTACCACACATGATCTTGCCTTTTGTACCTGTGATGATGGCGCCGCCGCCGTCATCCCCTCCCATCATTTCATCCGCGCCCAGCTCAGCAGGCCGCTCAGGCCGCAAATTGCCATCCATCCAATACAGATCTACATCCGGCTTGCCGTTCTTCCCCGGGAATTTCATCTTCACCGAGCTGGCAGGCGGGCAGCTTTCAGGATAATATGCAGGCGTCCACATCTGCTCATAGATGTCCGCCACACTGCATTCTACTTCAGATGGATAACCCAGACCGATCGTTTTGAAAGTAGGGTCGATCAGGTGGCAACCCATATCGCCCAAAGCGCCCGTACCAAATGCCCAGAATCCCCTCCAGTTGAACGGCACATACTCCTTATGATAGTCTTCAAACTGTGCAGGGCCCAGCCAGAGATCCCAGTTCAGCTCGGCAGGAGGAGCATCCGTGCTCTTTGGTCTTCCAAACCCCTGGGGCCATACTGGACGATTAGTCCAGACATGAACGGCCACGGCATCCCCGATAATACCCGCATTGTACCACTCCTGCATCTGCCGTACGCCATCGCTGGAAGAACCCTGGTTGCCCATCTGTGTCACGACCTTATAACGCTTTGCCGCTTCGGTCAGCATACGGGCTTCATAAATATCATGCGTCAAAGGCTTCTGTACATAGACATGTTTTCCCAGCGACATGGCCGACAGTGCTGCGATAGCATGCGTATTGTCCGGCGTGGACACCGACACGGCATCGATGCTCTTGTGCATCTTCGACAGCATCTCACGGAAATCCTTAAAGTATTTTGCTTTATCGTATTTCTTGATGGAATTGGCAGCTTGCCTGTCGTCTACGTCACAAAGCGCTACGACGTCCACCTTTCCGCTGCCAAAAAAATTCTTCAGATCATCCCCGCCTTTACCACCGGCGCCGACAGCGGCAATGGCCAGCCGGTCGCTGGGTGCGGTAAAACCTCTCCCCAGCACGTGACGGGGAACGATAAAGAATCCGGAGGCTGCCAGAGACGCATCCCGCAGGAACTCCCGCCTGGAATGCTGTTTTTTGAGTTTGTCTGTCATAAAAAAGTTGCTAAGCTAATCGGTTTAAAAATTATCCGGTAATTTACGCCAAAGACATCTGATAACACCTGCTAAAATTGCAAAATTATGAGTATCATTCAGTGGGAAGATTTTGAGAAGATAGACATACGGGTCGGCACTGTCATCGACGTTCAGGAATTCCCCAAAGCCCGTAAACCCGCCTATCAGCTGACCATCGACTTCGGCGAGCTGGGTATAAAAAGGTCCTCGGCACAAGTAACTGATCTTTACGATCCTGGGCAATTGTCCGGCCGGCAGGTGATAGCAGTGGTCAATTTCCCTCCCAAACAGATAGCAAATTTTTTTAGTGAATGTCTGGTATTGGGTGTGTATACTGGCAAAAAAGAAGTAGTTTTATTAGGGCCTGAAAGGAAAGTGGAAAATGGCTGGAAAATAGGCTGATAAAACCCCTTATAATGGCAACTACGCTGGAGGTCACATGTACCTATTATAAGTCACCGCTGGGTCTTCTCCGGATAGGCGGTACAGATTCCTATATCAGCGAGATCAGCTTTGTAGACAACCTGGACAGGGCCATTGATGGCCCTGGAGAACTCCAGGGTCCTGTCCCTCCCATGATCATACAATGCATCGAAGAATTGATACAATACTTCCAGGGGCAAAGAAGGGTCTTCGATTTCCCCGTTTACCAGGAGGGTACGGCCTTTCAGCAAAGAGTCTGGAATGAGCTTACTTCCATCCCCTTCGGTAAGACCATCAGCTACCTGGACATGGCCCGCAGACTGGGCGACCCAAAAAGCATCCGGGCTGCGGCATCCGCCAACGGTAGAAATAACCTGGCTATCGTCGTCCCCTGCCACCGCGTCATCGGTTCCAAAAGGGACCTGGTAGGCTATGCAGGCGGGCTCTGGCGTAAGAAATGGCTGCTGGACCATGAGACAAAAATCCTCTATGGGGTGCAGACCCTCTTTTAACGACAGGGAAGCCGTATCCACTCTTTAAAAAACAATACATAATTCCCATTAACAATTAACCATATATTTCATTTTTAAATATATTTCACTTATCTTCACTATATCAAATTGACTGGATATTTAATCTGCTTTGAATCTTCTATCCTCGTTCACTACATCGAGATTAGCATACAGTCGATACTTCTTTAAATTCTCCTATCAAATCCACTCCAACATTCTTAAAGATTTTGTTGTCAGTCTGTAACTATTAACAAAGGATACCTTACCCAAAGCCAGGAGCCTATCTTTTCACGCCTTATCCCCACTTAAGGGTTCTCTTACAATTCGAGTATCGCTATTTCCTTCCTGTTGTTTCGCACGCGAGATGCAAGTGTTTTGAATTAATATTCTAACGTTAATGCATAGTTGCTATTAAGCAATTGATTGTATTCCTTTTTGATGGAAAAACAACCTATTGGAACCCCAAAACTACCCTGCGCTATCTGGATATTATTTCCTCATAGGATCACTTCTTTTGTCACGACTCTACTACTGGTATTTTCCTGCTTAGGCGCTGTCGCGCAGACTGCAACTACTATTACTGTTACTTCGGGCAACAACCCTTCATGTGACAATTCGCTTATTACTTTAACGGCTACTGTAACGCCCGCCACAGCCACCGGCACAGTGAATTTTTTCTTAAATGGAACCTCTTTAGCATCTCCGGTTACCCTTTCCGGCGGCACAGCGTCTCTGACCATTTCCAGCCCCTCTTCAGGAACTTATTCTCTGACGGCATCGTATGTTTCAAACAACCCTTCCAATTTTACAGGCAGCAGCTCTTCTCCACTGACACAAACTGTAAACCCTTCTCCCAATGTCACCCCTATTCAAGGAAGCACATCTTTGTGTCTTAACGGAACGACGACCCTGACAGATGCTACTTCGGGGGGAGTATGGAGCAGCAGTGTCCCTGCTGTAGCTACCATCAGTCCGGCGGGAGTAGTTACCGCAGTATCAGCAGGTACTACTACTATCGGCTATAAGGTAACGAATGCCAGTGGCTGTTCTACAACCGCAACAGCCCTTATGACAGTGTATTCCTTACCTGCCTCGTTTAATGTAACTGGAGGAGGAGCTTATTGCAGCAGCGGCACAGGCAAAGCTGTGGGTTTGAGTGGTTCGGAATCCGGAGTAAATTACCAGTTGCAATTAAACGGTTCGAATATGGGATCGCCGGTGGCAGGTACAGGGGCTGTCCTGAATTTTGGCAATCAGACCAGCGCAGGAACCTATACAGTTGTGGCCGTTAATGCAACTTCCGGATGCTCTTCATCTATGTCCGGGAGTGCGACCGTCACCATTGATCCTGCTCCTACGGTAACCCCTGGTGGACCAAATAATGTCTGTCAATCGGGGAGTCCATCCGCACTAACGCTGACAGGCGCCAGCGTAGGGGGTGGCGCAACCTCCGGGGCATGGTCTATTACTTCAGGTGGCGGTACATTGAGCAGTACTGCACAAACAGGTAATCCTGCTGCCGTGACTTACACACCGGCGGCTAATTTCTCCGGCACTGTTACGCTTACGCTGACGACCAATGCGCCGGGCAGCTGCACGGCGGCGAGTGCTACCCGGACGATCAATGTTAATCCTACCCCTACCCTGGTTATAAACAACCCGGCTGCAGTATGCACGCCGTCGACAGTTGATCTGACAGCTCCGGCAATAACATCAGGATCCACTGCAGGATTGACTTTCACCTATTGGACAGATGCCGGAGCCACCGTTTCATATACGTCCCCTACAACAGCTGCAGCAGGCACATATTATATAAAGGGGGTTTCAGCATCAGGCTGTTACACCATCAAGCCTGTGACAGTCACCGTGAACCCCCAGCCTACGGCTTCTATCACCTCCACGACCAATGTCTCTTGCTTCGGAGGATCGACGGGATCTGCCACGGCAAGTGCCTCGGGCGGAACAAGTCCCTACACCTATAACTGGAATACGACGCCCGTTAAGACAACTGCTACGGCCACGAGCCTGGCTGCGGGAACTTATACGGTTACAGTAACAGACACAAAGGGTTGTACGGCCGCGGCTACCGTGACGATCACTCAACCCGCCGGCGCGTTGGCTGCCACTATTTCTTCCTCAACCAATGTGTCCTGTTTTGGCGGATCAACGGGTTCTGCCACCGTAAACGCCTCGGGCGGGACAAGTCCTTA
>JAFKGQ010000017.1 GCA_017307755.1 Chitinophagaceae bacterium
ATATCCAGGTGGCGGCAGGAGCAGGTCAGACCGTGACGGGCGGCGTCCTGACACTCTATACAGCAGGGACCACCCGTACCAGCGCCTCGGATGCGGCGGTGAGCGCCCTGCTGGCCAAGGGATGGACACTTAATCTCAACGGGGTACAACTACACTAAAACACCTTATTCATTTTTCAAGCCTACAGCATGAAAATAATATTCTTACAAGGCCTTTTTCTGACAGGAGCGTTGATGACCCTCTATAACAGCCAGGCCCAGGTAACCCCTCCGGCAGCTTACCCTACTACGGTAAAGGTAAACTATGTAAGGGCCTGGGATGCCAAGGCCCCTGAGCAGGACCCCGCAGCCCTGACGGCCTTGCCGGTGACAGGCGTCACCCAGACCACGCAATACATCGATGGACTCGGCAGACCCTTACAGACGGTGACCAAACAAATGAGCCCGCTGGGGAAAGACCTGGTGGCGCCGGTGGTCTATGACGCCTTTGGCCGGGAACAGTACAAGTATCTTCCCTTTGTAGCCAATGTTGCGCAGACAGGCGACCAGGTAAGCGATGGTAATTTCAAGCTGGACCCCTTCCAGCAGCAAGCGGCTTTTGCCACAGGTCAATACCCTGGTGATACCTATTACTATGGGAGAACCGATTATGAGGCGTCTCCTTTGAATAGGGTATTGACGAGCTATGCGCCCGGCAATAGCTGGGTAGGCAATGGTCATGGCATGTCGAGCCAGTACCTGATCAATACAGCCAGTGACAGCGTACGGATATGGAATATCGCGGCTACAGCCGGCAGTCTGCCGGCCAGCACCGACGTGTATAGCGCCGGTCAATTATACAAGAATGGGACCACCGATGAACAAGGTCACCAGGTGTATGAATACAAGGACAAGGAAGGGCATGTCATTTTAAAGAAAGTACAGTTATGGGCTGCCCCTGCGGCGGGACACAGCGGCTGGCTTTGTACGTATTATGTATATGATGACCTGAATAACCTACGCTTTGTTTTACAGCCCAGGGCCGTGGAAGCCATCAGCAGCAATTGGATCATTACGCCATCCATTTCAAACGAATTGTGTTTCCGCTATGAATACGATGTCCGCAACCGCATGATCATAAAAAAGGTACCGGGCGCCGAAGAAGTGCGGATGGTGTATGATAGCCGGGACAGGCTGGTAATGACCCAGGATTCGGTGCTGCGCAGCCAGCAAAAGTGGATGGTCTATTGCTATGATGCGTTGAACAGGCAGGATACGGTGGCCCTGATGAAAGATGTCTCCCGTTACAATGACCATGCCTACCATGTAGCGCAGGCCATGACAAAACCCTTCTACCCCATTACGGCCGGGTATCCGACAGAAGTGGTGACCCAATTCTACTACGACTCCTATGATTGGGTGACGGCCTTAGGGACCGTGGTTTCAGCCACCATGAACACCCCCTACAATAACAATACGACTTATTTCTTCACCACCTATAATACCGCGCCCAACTACGCCGTCCGGATGGAACAATATCCCATTGCCACGGGTATGTCGACGGGTTACCGCACAAAGATCATCGATACCAACCAATTCCTGTACTATATCCCCTTCTACGATGACCATGGACGGATCGTCGGCACCCAAAGCACCAACTACAGCAAAGGAATGGACCAGGAATGGACACAATATGACTTTTCGGGTAAGCCGCTGCGCAAATTGCTGTACCATAAAAAGAATCCCCCCCTGCCCATGGGGCACCTGATCACGACCAAGTATGCCTACGATCCTGCTGGGCGGCTGCTGAGTACGCGCAAGATCATGGATGGTCCCGAAGCGCGCATCGACACGATGATGTATGACGAATTGGGGCAGTTGAAGACTAAATACTTCGCGGGCAACCTGGACAGCCTGGTCTATGACTACAACATCCGAGGATGGGTGACGGGGATCAACAGAAAATACCTCACTGGTACGGCAAACAATTACTTCGGCATGGAGCTGGGGTATGATAATTCATCGTCCGGCATCACCAGCTACAGCACCCCGCAGTTCAACGGCAACATTGCCGGGACCATATGGAAAAGCGCCGGGGATGGGGTAAGTCGCAAGTATGACTTCTCTTATGACAATGTAAACCGGCTCACGGGAGCGAACTTTACCCAGTACAACGGAACAAGCTTTACCCCCTCATCCGCCATTGATTTTGGGGTGCCAAAGATCTCCTATGACGCCAATGGGAATATTCTTTCCATGACCCAACGAGGATTTAAGATTGGCGGATCTTCGGCCATCGACTCACTGACCTATGGGTATTTTCCAAATACCAACCGGCTCCGGTATGTCTATGACCAGGCCAATGACACGGCCTCCAAACTGGGGGATTTCCATTACAGCCAATTGACAAAAGATACGGTAAACACCCCGGACTATGCCTACGATCCTGACGGCAGTCTCATCTCCGACAAGAACAAAGGCATCCGGCGCATCCACTATAATTTCCTGAACCTGCCCGACACGATCAGCATGACAAAGACGGACGGCAGCTCCAAAGGCAATATCGTATACAGGTACGATGCTCAGGGTACCAAATGGGCCAAGATCGTTACAGACAGCACGGTAAACCCCGTGAAGGTGACGACCACTATGTACATCAAGGGAGTTGAATATAAGAACGACACGATACAATTTGTGTCGCATGAGGAGGGACGATGCCGTTATTTCTGGCAGCATTATGTGGCAGGGGACAGTATCTTCCGGATGCGGTTCGACTATTTTGAAAGGGACCACCTGGGTAATACCCGGGTGATCCTGACCGACCAGCGGGATACAGGGGTGTATATGGCGACGATGGAGGCAGCTTATCGGGCAAAGGAAAGGGCATTATTCTATAATATCGATAGCAGCAGCTATGCGGTATCTTCCATCCCGGGCTACCCATCCGACGGCACCACCAGCCCCAATGACTCTGTGGCGAGAGTGAATGGCAGCATCCGTCCCATGGGGCCTGCCCTGCTGTTGAAAGTCATGAGCGGAGACTCCGTAACCCTCGTCAGCAAGTATTTTTACAAATCCTCGGGGTCTTCCTCCGGCAACCAGGACCAGACAACCAATATTATTGCCTCCCTGGCACAGGGCTTGGTTGGCATGACGGGCGGTATGCATGGATCCACGGGTACTTTCACGGGTAGCAACAGCCCCATATTCCAGGGGGTCAATGATTTTATCACGGATTATGACGCCACACCACCCTCAAAACCCAAAGCCTATCTGAACTGGATGATCCTGGATAACCAGTTCAAATATGATTCTTCTGTCAGCGGAGCACTTCCCGTGACAACCCCCGATCTGCTCGGAACCATGTCCAAACAGATCAAGCTCAGAAAGAGCGGTTATCTGTATATTTGGATAAGCAATGAGACGAAGGGATGGGACGTGTTCTTTGATAACCTGAAGGTGACCCATTATGTAGGACCAATGTTGGAGGAGAATCACTATTATCCGTTCGGACTCTCCATGGCGGGGATATCGGATAAGGCAATCAAAGGCTGGTATCCGGAGAATAAGTACAGATACAATAAAGGGTCGGAACTGCAGAATAAGGAGTTCTCAGATGGATCTGGGTTGGAAATGTACGCGACACCATTAAGGGAGTTAGATCCACAGGTGGGGAGATGGTGGCAACTCGACTCCAAACCCACTATGGCAGAAAGTCCGTATGCGGCCATGGGCAATAGTCCTGTCTTGCACAATGACCCTTTAGGAGATTCCACTATACCTGGCGCGGGGTTCTGGCGGAATGCGTGGGAAGGCCTAAAAGATGGTGGAAAATCTACTTTGGAATTTGTTAAAAGTTTGGGAACAAGTCAAGGCTGGCAAAATTTAGGGTATTCCTTAGATGCTGCGAGCCCTCAACCAATAACCGGTGCTGGAACTCTTCTAAAGTGGCAAATGCAGGAAAATATTTCCGATGGCATTAAGAACATTCCCAATATGACCAAGGACGATTGGGGGCATGCGGTTGGATTTGGGCTTGAAAAAGTTGGCGAAACGGTGGCTCTTACCAAAGGGACTAATCTTGCAGTTCAAGGAGCAGTGCGCGGAATGAATGTCATTAAAGATGCTGCACTAGGTGCAGCACTTAATTCCGCCGTAGAAGTGGAGGCTGCGGCTCTTGCATCGGTAGGCGTTAAACCATCGGTAGTGATTGGAGGAAGGCTGCCAAATGGAGCCTTTGCATTTAGAAGTAGCGGACCAATAGCGGGATTGGTCCCTGAATCTTTAGGCAGTGCTGCGGACAAAGTTGGCGGCATAGGTGCTAGGGTAGGCAATACAACTGTCGGTTGCTGTGGAGAATTTCATGTTGCACAGGATCTTTTGAGGTCGTATCCTAAATTTTCTCCAAGCGATATAAAATGGACCCCGGCTATTCGTCCAAGTCGCGGCACAGCCATTCCAATGTGTGAGGCTTGTCAAATAATGTTTGGGAAATAGTAATTTAATGACAAAATTAAAGTGGCGTAAATATCATGGAGTCAAATTTAAACCATGAGGATTGGGTTGCAATCCTTAATCAGGCCTACCCCATTGAATTTGGATGGATCGGAGTAGATAGCTCTAATCAGGTTGGTTATTTTTCAACTTTTAATCAGGCATATACTCCAAAGAAAGCTGTATCGTCCTTTGAAATGTATCTGGAGTTAGCCGAACTTATAAACAACCTTCCTGAAATATCATCCTCTCAACTGTACTCTAAAGAGAAAGGATGGTTTCATAATTGGCATTTCCATTCGCGGAGAGGCCTTTTTGGTTATGACTATGAGGACGCTCATCGAAAACAGCATGAGCAATTAAATAGATATGATTTAATAACTGTTCCGGACACTTCAATTGATTTCAATTTAATTTCGGGAATAGAACGGTATAAGCCGATTATCCCCCATTTTGATCTGGTTTTTAGTGGTAATATTCCTTTCGAGGATTTAATGAAAACTGAACGCTAAAAGGCAAAGTGATATTTATCCGGCCGATACACCATCAATTGCGGCTCCAATGGCTAACGAACAGGTGGCGAATTCTCTAGCTCTGGCTAGGCTATCTAATGATCAAAAAACAACTTTGAGGCCTTCTTCCATTACTGATAGAATTGAAGTGTAGTACAATTACTTATCAACAGTTCTTTGAATCCCAAAAACACATGTTGGCAAAAAGTCTGGACAGGTTAAAAAGGGTATGGTAGTTACTATCCGTTTAGGACTCTCCTTGGCAGGCATATCCGATAAAGCGCTGAAAGGCTGGTATCCGGAGAATAGATCCACAAATCGCACGATGGGGTGTCATTGACCCACTTGCAAATATAAAAGATCAGGAAGCCCTTAGACGTATACTTAAATCAACTCATGACCATGTCGCATCTTTAAAGAAAGGTAAAGAACTAACTGCCTTGTTAAACCTGAGTGGATTTAGCTCGCAGAAGGCGCTTACTAGATTTTTAACGGAAAAAAAAGGAGGCCCAACATTAACAGTAGACCGATTGGCATACGGTAATGAAGGAAAAGGTCTGGATGATGAAAAAGGTGGCACAGGTAGTCTTGGTCAAATGAAGGTAAAAAAAGATAACAGTTCCATTATTTTGGATCGAGGGATAGTCGATGCAGTGCGAAATGGCATTGAATCTGAAAAAACAGGCTCGTCGGTAGGGGCATTTTCAGGCGCAAATGGATTTGAATCGCCCAATATTTCAACTACGATGGCTGCCACTCTTGGATTTGCAGGAAGAATACTGGAACATGAAACTGTGCATTTCAATTTGGGCAGTGGCCAGGGAATACACAAATATTCAATATAACGTTACTAATGATAGAGCTACGATGGGGCCAGGTCCTGCAATGGATGCAGTAAATAGTCAGCTACAAAGTCGGGCACAATTATATCATTTACAAAAGAAAAACTAATTGCTAATTTTAATTATATGACGAGGCTTTTTTTTACATTGCTAATGGTTGTTTGTTATGAAATTGGTATGTCTCAAACAGCATTTAGCGAACAGAATTTTAAATATTTGGATTCCTTGGAGAATACGGTGAAGACTTATTTATGTAGCGGTCAATTAATTTATCCAGAGAAATATGACCCAAATGCCATAAAAGAGGACTTTTTATTGGTGCAGTCAATGAATCAATTATTTGATACTAACACCAGGGTTTTACAATTTGATAATACCCTAAAAAGAATTAAAAAGGCAAGAGTCACTAAGAGCGAAACCTTGAATGGTCTAATTAAGGTAAATAAGATTGTTATCAACGGAAATTATTTACAAATTAAATTAACACTTGAATGTATTGATGATGTATTCTTTAGAAAAAAAATGACACTAACTACATTCACTAATGGAAGATGTGGTGTAGCTGCTCAACGGGTATTGGATTTCAACCTTTTAAAGGGTAGATTTATAAAGAGTCTTAATTTTGAGGTAAGGGCAAGTGACCGCGAGTATTTATTTACAGATGTTCTTTTGGAAAACAAAATAAAGGTTGCGGCAGAAAAGCATAAGGGTTTTATATTCATTGCTTCTACTGATAGTACTAAATATCTTTATAACAGAGTATTGCGCAATCAGTTTAATAGCGATAGCTCCTGCTGTTACAGCTATTCAACAGCTAATTCCTATTTTATTATGCTTATTAAGTCTGGCAACTTTTCCTTGATCAAGGATCTGCTTTACTCGCCAAATTATTTTTATTCTATTAATGCAATGGAGGCGCTTTTATATCTATCTAGTATAAATAAAATATTGATCCCCGATGTGATGAGTAAGAAGATGGATTCCTTGAAAGCAGGAAGGTTCGAAATTATGATCCAAAGATCACCAGACGTAATCACAAGTGTTAACGGCTATATGGAATTAAACACAACTAAAGAATCAGTCATAAAGAAATATTATAACTCAATCCTATAGAGTTTCGGCCATCTCTCTAAAAGAGACACATTATTACCCGTTTGGACTTCCATTGACCTTGTCCCAGTTTCCGGGAGGAGGTTAGGACTATGAACGACTCGTTGGGAAAGATCTCTATTATCGTTGGAGTGAGAGATTCTGCAAGTCCGGGAGAAAGCCTGATTGTATTTGGCCGGTATGCCGACAACGAATTGCGAAAAAAGGGTTATTCGCTTAAAAGCAACAGACAGGAGATCAGTAAAGCCGGCACAAACTATCTTTTCACGGAATACTTCATGAAGGACTCGGCTAATAAGGATGTAAAACTATATAATCTTTTTGGACATACCCCATCCAGTCATCACTTCGTCGAATTCGGTCTTTTTCATGACGGCCCCAGAGATGACCTGGCAAAGATCATTTTTAACCTTATAGTAACAAGCGTGTACATAGAAAATGAGAGGTTTTTTAACCCATACCTAAACTAACCTCTTTACCTCTCAATAGAGTAGGAAGCTCAGGATTAGTTCCTGCGCTGTCCCCTCTAACCATCGTACGTACGGGTCCGTATACGGCGGCACATCAGAATAATGCAGTTGGAAGGGTACTTATTTCTTTCAGAGATAGGCACCTTTTTTTTCTTAAGAAGCCACTTGGTAGTGCCCTCTGCAGGACAGAACTTTGACTGACTCGCCAGTAGCCTTTACACGTGTTGCCCCATTGATATGCCAGCCCTTCGGGCGTCCCAGCCGGTCCAACATATTGATTCGGGTACTCGGCAGTTTCCATTGTTTCCATTTGAGTTAGCCAACGACCTCACCACCCTCGGCCAACGCCGTTGGCGTCCGACCAAATTGTCTTTTAAAAGCAAATGAAAAGTGCGACAACGTTTCAAATCCCAAGTCCAGGAAAATTTCGGAAGGTTTTTGTTTCTTCTTGTCTATTAAGAAATAGGCTTCATACAGACGTTTCTGTACGAGCCATCTGCTGGGGGTTTGATGGAATATTGTATGAAAATCCCTCTTAAACGCCGATAAACTGCGTCCGGTAAGGAAGGCGAACCGTTCGACGCTAACATTGAACCGGTAATTCAAATTCATAAATGCCTCCAGGTCGATTTTTTCGGGGATGCCATAATCAAAAAACACACCGGCTAAATCAGGTTGCACATGCAATAGTATCAACAGCAGTTCTTCTCGTTTTACATCAAAAAATTCATGGTCTATCTGGCCATGTTCATTATAGTAAGGCTTTAAGGAATTAATAAAAGCCGGTATAAGGGATCTATTTCCCAGCCTGATGAAGCTCTCGTCGGATTGAAACCTCACCGGCTGTAATCGATATTTTTCCTGAAATACTTTTAAAAAAGTTTCGTCAAAAACAAAGATCACTTTTTCGATCGCACCGTTAAACTTGAGATCGCTCTGCTTGCTCAGCCGGTTCTTTCGGACTACACCGTAATGGCCGGATTTAAGTGTGTAGGTCTTATTGCCGTAATAACCGCTCATGATTCCTTTTTCCAGGTAGAAGAAAAGATGCTCGGAAATAAACTGCTCCTGCGCGATAGGCGGCCCGACCAGCCGGGTTTGGTTAACAGACACTTTCATGCTTACCCTCGAAGTTACACATACTTTGACAAAAAAGCCCTCGTTTCGGTCACCACCTGACCCTGGAACTGAGGATCAAGCACAAGCACCGAACCTTGCATAGGCTGTCCTTTTTCGTCATAATAAATACCCGTTTTACCGGAAGTATCCGTTAACACTTTTGCAATAACTTTTGCCGACTTTTTTGGTGTGCTGCTGTACCTGGAGAAAGGTGGGATCATCGCCATTAAGTTCCCGAACAGGAAGCCCACCACAGGATTTATACCGCCGAGCCTGGTTCCCCGCGTTATTCCTGGCTCTACCGCATTATAGCAGAGTCTTGGGTTCTCTCGGGCAAAAAACAGGGCGGAAGCAAGAATACATTGCTTTGACGTCGCATAAGCGTCGACGCCCGCCATTTTGGAACCGTCTTCCTTCCATTCGCCACGGGCACTTGCCTCCGCGGAAATGTAACGACCGCCTTTCATTCCCATGACTTTGGCGGGTTTGCGTTCAGGATCTTCGATAGCGGAAGCGATAAACACTACGTTTGCCCCGTCAGGAAGATGTGGTTCGAGTAACTCGGTCAGCGCGAAAGCGCCCAGGTGATTGGTGACAAAGGTCATATCCCAGCCTTGTGCATTTTTGCTTGCTTTCGATGGCATAATTCCCGCATTGTTCAGCAGCCCCGCAATAGGAAGTCGAAGTCTCACAATTTCCTCTGCGGCATGCTTTACGCTTTTGATATCTGAAATGTCGCATACCACAGATATTGCCTTATGCCCTGCGGTTTCAATAGTCTTTTGTACCCCATTTAGCTTATCCCTATTTCTCCCGACAAGGATCACCATACCGTGCTTTGCCAGTTCGAGGGCCGTAGCATAGCCTATGCCTGAGGTTGGTCCTGTGATGATATAATTCTTCATGATTTCCTATGTTTTAATTATACAGCAAATATCCTGGGTAATCGCAATATAGCACTTACCTGAAACGTCCAAATTTGCTGTTCAGAAAAGTCCAAAGTGTTTTGGGTTAACATACGACATCCAATCATAGATCGCCATGAAGGCGGGCCAGCCTCTTTACCTTTCAACAAAAAAGCCACCGGAACATCCGGTGGCTGGCTTCAACGATCCCTGAAAAATGACTATTCTTTAAATAATATATGATACACGCTATTCTCCCTCTCCGAGATCTCATACCCGCCCTTATGCTTTTGTATAAGCCGGATGATCTCGGCTATCCGCTCCACCAGAGGATAGAACAATTGTCCCCTGTCTTTATAAGACAAGGTATAATGCGTAATCACCCTGCCTTCGCTCATCACCTTTCCCTTCGACAAACTCAGCCCCAGATCTGTCCGATACACATCCACCACGGGCCCACGCCCCCCGGACTGCTCATCAGGCTGCACAATAGCAGAAGCTATCTGTCTGACATGCTTTGGACTGGTCATCTTGATAAAGATATCCTTACGCAGTATAATGACCGCCACCGCAAAAAAAAGCACCATCGACATCAGCAAATGCCACCCATACAGCGGCAGCAACCCCGCGATACTAAGCAAGCCCGTAACAGTGATCAAAATCAGAGACGTCCATTGCGCCTCCGATACGCCTTTCCAATAAGGCCGCTCAGGATCACCACGGTAAAATTCAATGACAAACCTAAAGGTCCCATATGCCACCGTATACAGGATCAGCACCGTCCCGGGAGGCGAATGCCGCAACACAAGACCCACTCCCAAAATAAGCACCATACATACAAATGCCGACTCCACCAGCGGCACCGGGAACAACGGCACCCCTTCATAATAATGGGTGAACCCGGCCTCGACATGCTCGTGCCTATACACCACACCCCACCGGGCTGGCTTGCCATGACAACACCCTACATTCAGACATCCCATCCTGCCAAAAACCATAAAGGCCGCAATCCCCAGAATGGTCATATCCAAATAGACCAGTACAGGTACATGGAACAAATAAAAGACCACCGCACACATGATCAATATCGCAATTTCATGATGATAATAGACGATCACCTCTCTTCCCGTAATGATCTTGGCAAGGATGGCCAATAAAAAAAAAGTGGCCACGGCCGTCAGACTCATCAGCAGGATGGGCCATGCAGAAAGCCCGAGGATCAGACATAGTCCCGCCCCCAGCAAACCACCGGTGACAAAACCCGTAATACCAAAAAAATGGAAAGTATGGAACTTTCTACCAAAAATATTAACATGCAATCTGGGGAACGACATATTTAATTTCTTATATAAATGAACTGTCTGTGCGTACTGATCTCCGGACGAAATAACAATTGAAAACCTGATGCCATCAGGCGCTGATGATCCAGAAAGTCCCGATGGGTTTCAATGACCATGATCTTCACGGCGGCAAGCGCCTCTTCGCAAAACTCGTTTAAAATAAGCTCCTCATACCCTTCCAGGTCCAGCTTCAATATAAACACCGGTCCATCCAGACTTTTGATAAAAGCATTCAGGTTCACCGCTTCCACGTCGATGCTGCGATTGGAATTGGGTGACACAGACCACCTCCCCGTCCAGGCTTCGTCGTCGGGAGCGAACAGTTGTAACACACCCTCCTTTACATCCACTGCTTTGTTAAAAGCCGTCACATTCCGTAGTCTTCCGGCATTCTGGCTCAGATAATAAAAACTCTCGGGGTTAGGTTCGAATGAAAAGATCTCCACATCCCGCAGGTACAGGGAACACATGATCGAAAAAGCGCCGATATGGGCGCCGCAATCCAACACATAGCTTTTATACGGAGGTTCATATTGTCTGAGCACATTCTTAACCTTGTACATATCATGCTCCACCAGTTCCGGGATGATCCACATGTCGTCATCCGTATTTTTTCTAAACGCAATCTTTTCAAGATAGGACAGCAATTTCCGGTCGGCGGATATCTTCAAAAGAAAGTTAAAGAACGTTCCGTCCTCCAAAAGGTCCCTCCCCGGATGCTGCGCCATAAACCCATTGGTCATATTACCCGAAAGCATATAGCAAAAGGACGGTTCATTAAATACCTGCATATGTCCCGTCGTGTCCCTGGTCATAAAGAATGCCTCAGGTTTGCTCCAACACACAGGCTGGATGAGCGAAACATCTATTTCATGCCATCTGACGCCGGCGCGCCGAATGGCGGTATCCAACGCATGTGCCCCGATGGTCTGCCATTCGATAGGTCTTCCGGATCGGATGATCTCACAAATCTCATCATAATATGCTTGCGCGATCCTGCTCCCCTGACGGGCGCCGATAAAACTATTGGAGATATTCCCCGATCGCTCCCGGAAAGCAAAAAGGTCATGATCATCCAGTTTATCGATAAGGGGTTGTAAAGATCGCATCGCGATACAATCGGAATCTATCCAGACACCCCCAAACCTCGACACAAGGAACGCCCTTATAAAGTCAGCACGGTGTGCAATACAGAACTGAGAAAGATCGATGTCCCGGTCACGGTCGCGGAGCTTATCAAAATCCGCAGGCGTAAGCAGCCGCACATCTTCCCCGTGATCAAATATCGATCTATGACAGTCCTTGATCCACTCCGGTTTATCTCCTTCCCAATACATCCAGATAGGTAGGTTCATATATTTACCTTGATAAGAATGATCATAGTGTCTACCTTCCCCACTTTGCAGTAAGCGCCCGACTCCAGCAATTCATGGACAAAGGCCTGCACTCCGGGAAAATAATCCGCATAATCGTGAAAGGCGATATACCCCCCCTTCACCAGCGAAGGGGCCATCTGCCGGAAATCCCGGGCTACACTGGGATAATCATGCAGCCCGTCGATGATAAGAAAGAACAGGGGTTTACTCCACGTAATATCGCATGTCCGCCCTTGTATCACTTCCACCACCTCAGATAGACCCGCTGCTTGAAGATTAGAAGTAAATCGCGTGAGCGACGGAGCCACGGACACCAATCCCTGATCCAGCGAACCCAGGCGGCCGTCATGTGGGTCGATGGAAACAATCCTTACGTCCGGGAAGAACGTTTTTACCATACTTCCCAGCAGCACCGTAGACTTTCCTTCATAAGAACCCACTTCCACGATGGTATGCTGGTCGGGCATTTGTATACAGGCTTTTAAGACCATCGTCATCAGGAGGTCGGCTTCCTTCTCTTCCAGCCACCCGTTTATCTTCTGTGTCCGCTTATAGGCAGACAACACACCCGTACCGTACATCTCCACCCCCGCATCAGGCATCGGGCGTCTGTAATTTCCTGACTCTTGTCTGATATGTTTTCGTAAAGGGTTTTCGTACTTACGTTCCACCGGGTGCACCCAATAGGCATCGGCACGGCTGAGTGCCGTCTGCATGTCCCTGACGGAAAAGACAGCCCGGTACTTTACAAAATCATAGCTGCAGGGGTTCAATGCTATCTCATACCCCAACAGTCTTACCAGCGTAGGCAGGATCACCTCCTCCGTAGCCCATATCTTTGTCTCTTGCAGGATCTTCTTCAGACATTCGTTCTCCCTTACCATCTTACAGATGTCCTTCACCGCCTTTGCCGTAAATACGGTGGATGGCCAGAATGTCCAATGGACAAACTTCTCCTCCCCTTCGGGGAACGCCTGCAGCAAAGGCTTCCAAAGATCAATTTCTTTAAATGCCTGCAGCGCGACATAGTTGTGCCTGTCATTAGGATAGACCCTGGCCGGGGCGCTGGATAACATACCCACACCGGGCCGGTTATGCAGATATTCTGCTAAATAGGAGGAATACCCGCCCCGTATCAGTAACTGGTCGGAGTCGACAATGGTGAACGTATCAAAGGATAAACTATCCACCGCATACTGCATACAGGAAAAAGCAAAATCATGGAGATATCCATGCTTCACTGGCCTTGGAGAAGGATATACCACGGCCCCGAACTTTTCAAAAAGCCACCGGTCCTTTAACAACCCGGAATTTCCTCCTCCATTATAAAGAATGATCGTCGCCCCCGGTTCATGATAGTGCAGATTCCGGACAAGATCGACCACGCAATCCTCATTTTCGTGCACCAGACAGGCAAATACGTTTTTCACAGGAGCTACAGGTGGTCGTACAGACACCGCCCCCTTCACCGAAGGCCCCTTCAGTAACGCTCCATTTGCATACACATGCCAATCACTGCTTACGATACGGCTGATATCTTCCACAGGGTAAGGATGCCACCAGCCGCTGTCTGTCCTCTTGGGGCTAACGTTACTGGCATGTATCATATGAACAGAGAATGTATGATCTTCCAGTACTTTTACTTCCCTTGGCGGTGTCGCCCACACAAATAACCCATCCATCCCGACATCGTTCTCCACAAATCGCTGACGTTGCCAGAGTTCTTTTTTATAACACAGGGAGCTGCCCAGCAGCCACACCCGCTGGTCGGATGGATAGACATACTGAAAAGCCTGCTTTCTGACAACATCAAAATACAACAGCTTATTGATACCACAGACATTCATTCCTGTTCCCTCCAGCGCCTGTACCTGGTAGGTCAGACGGTTAGGAGCATACCAGTCATCGTCGTCCCAGTTGACGATCACACTCCCCATTGCATGCTCGCAGGCAAGATTGAGCTTGGCCCCCAGCGTGATCTTACCCTGCAGCGCATAATAACGTATCGATGGATCATCCGGCACCAGGTCCGCAATACTATCCGTCCCGTCATCGATGATGATCAGCTCTTTAAAAGGATAATCCTGCCGCAGGAAATAGCGGATGGCATGCGGTACAAATGCCCGCCTGTTATAGGTTGGCATGACGCAGCTGACCAAAACCTCATTCTTTTTTTTAATCGCCATATGTTTATCCATTCGGTCTTTCCATCAGCTTCGTAAATTTTTCCGATTTCAGCAAAGTATCCACTTCCTGCTGCTGTTTCTGCAGCGCTTCCACCTGGGATCTCAGCGTGTTGATCGTCTCATCCTTTTTGGCCGCATCCTGACGGGCTGAATCCAACGCTGCCTGGAGATTATTCAACTGTGCTGCCGACACCGCTCCCCCGGCCCCGGTTGTCGCTACAGGAACTGTCCCGGCAGGAGTTGTCGAGGCAGTAGCCGCTCCGCCCGCGGCAGTCCCTTCCTTCACTATACTATAATACTTCACCTTTCCATTCTCCTCATACAATCGCACTGCCTGTCCCGCCTTCAGGTTCAAAGGCATGGAGGTGATGTTCTGCAGGGACGTAGAATTAAGACCCGGCTGATACGGCACCACTTCCTGTACAGCGACATTCTTTGTCGCAAGATTGAGCCGGGCCGCATTGACATCCTGGTTGATCACATCATTGTGTTTTACCCCCGTCACCTGTAGGGGATTAAGATCCATGTTCGGTATGGCGTTCTTGAATATATCCGCGATAAACCCCAGAGAAGTGCTGGCTTTTCCCTTGTACTCATTAAAGACACCCTTAAAATCGGATTTTTGAAAAAAGTCGACCCCCTTAAACACCTGCGCCGTGTTCAACCTGTCCTTACCCGCCGGCCGCTCGCGCGTTGTCCTGATCCTGATCGTTACACTCTCCTGGGTATTGGCATTCCATAATACAGAGCTCTCCGTACTATCCAACAGCTTTTCATTAAGAAAGACCTTAAAAAAGAGATCAGGCGCCTGCTCGTATTGCAGCTTTTTAAGATCCAGGGTGATGCTAAATCGGCCGTTGTCGTCCGTATTAGCGCTGCCCAATGCAGCTTGAGCGCGCTGCGTATTGGTATCCCAGGCCTCGACAGACAGCTTCGGGACACCCTCGTTGGTGTCCCTGTCGATCACCTGCCCGGTGGCAGTATATATTCCATTACTCATAACAAGTTATTTATTTAGTACAGTACAGCAAAATTTCTCAAAAGAGGTTTTCAGCACCGGCAGTATAGGAATGGTGGACAGCCAGTAGCCATAAGTACGGAAGGTCTTCACATATTTCCGCTTGCTGAAATTGCATATCCGGTAAACCTTTCTGTTCTGTATCATCACCGTTCCGAGATAAACTTTATCTTTCTCGTTACAATCAGGACAATCGATGATAAACTTCCCGCAGAAGGCATCCTTTAAATGTTGTAATAAATGCCCCATCAGGTCCTTAAATGCTGCTATCACGTCATCATGATAATCCGCGATGTCGTAGGGTGGCTCCTCCGTATAGTTCGGTGAGGGTGTTGCGAACGCTTTTCCCACCTCGACGACAGTCAGAGTATTGGAAATACTATTCAACACAAAGACCGTATTATTATTCACCGTGGATACCATGGCCAACGGGTATAGCTGCACGGGTATCCTGAACTTCCCATCCAACGAATGGTTCTTCAGGTCCATCCTCGTTACCTTGAACTTGTCGGAATCGCTGATCAGCAGATATTCTCCTTGCTGCGTCTGCACAGCCGCCAGTCTGTAAAAAGGATCCGTGTCGATCGTTATGGGTGCAAAGATGTCATTGACACTATTGACATCGATCCCTCTGAGAAGCCGCACAGCATTAAAACTGGTGGAATATAAGACATTCTTATATACCCATATATCATCCTTGTTATTGTCTCCGCCGACAAAAAAGGTCCTGGACAGCGCACTCGTCCCCAGATCGATGGACATCACTTGTGTAAATTGATCCGTCTCCGTGGCTATAGCGGCATTGCTGGCGACATACGCCAATGTTTGTCCCGCGGGGATCACGATCAGCCCCGTACCATTAAAGGCGCTGATCTGTGTCTCGGTAAATCCCGCCGTGCCGATGCCCGTTATCCTGTAAAGCCCCCTGGTCTTTGAAATGGCATAAAGCCCGAATTTGTCGCTATAGGCCAGGCTGACATATTTAAAAGCGCATTTTACGGATGAACCATTTACCCAGTCATGCTTACCGCTGGCCGTATCGATAGATACGACGGCGATCACCGAATCCTTGTTATCCAGCAGCCCCGTCGCGTATAATTCTTTCCCGTCCGTGGATACCGCGATATCCTGCAGGACGATATTAGTGCTGGAAGGAAAGATCAACGTTTGTTGCAGCAGACGGGTGGAAAGGTTATATACATATATCCTGTTATTCCTCCCGCAGGTATAGGCAAAGTTCGCCGCGGGATTGAGCCGGAGCCTGTTGTGGAATTTAAAGACAGGTCCGAAAATAGTGTCCAGACCAGGGTCGATCTTATAGGCCGGGAAAGGATGGTCCCTGTCAAACATTCCGCAGAATGTTTCACTTGCCAGCAGATCCCGCAACTCCTTATACACACAATACAACAGCTGGTCCTCGTTTTGCTTCTCTTCAGGTTTTTGGTTGCAAAGCTCGCTGCGCTCCTTCTTACCCGAAAGGAATACAAAAGGCCCGCTGGCGGAATTTACCAGCCCCCAGATCAGATTCATCAGGGCCGTAATACGTTGCTGGCCTATCGGCACGGGCGGCGTATCGTTTTGGGGAAAGGTCAGCTGCTTCTTTACCCAGTCGAAGAGGGGTTTGATATCGTCATTAAAAAAGTCCTGTAACAAGGAACCCTCCAGCACTTCTTCCCAAAAGGTCTTTTTAACATACTGCTCCAGGGACAGCGACGGTCTGTCCTTCCCCTTATAGGCAATACTCATGCTTACCTCCCCATTGCCCTCATTACTCAAAAGCCCCGCAGCCGCGGCTTCCGCCACTATGTTATATCGAAAGCCGGAGCCCTCGTTCAGCCGGATGATATTCCCTTCACAATCCAGGGCATAGCCGTTCCCGATCACAACATATTCACGGGTAGGACCGCAGGTTACCTTCATCCCACAGACAACCCCATAACCATGCAGATGTTTATTATGGTCCCGCAGATCACTCGCAGCACACAGCAGGTCCAACGCCTCCTGCACATTGTCCGCTTCTCCCAGATCACAGTTATCGCTCTTAAAACAAATATCCTCTGCACAAATATCCGTCAGCGATGGGAATAACTCCCGGCAATCTTCCCAGGTCACGAGGCCGCCGGCAGCTTTCAGAAAAGCCAGCTTGCTATAATGATGACGGGTGCCCACCGGCGGTCGTTCCAGCGGTAGACCGCCAGGATCGTTAGGAGGCCACTCGATCTGCGCAGTCGCCGTACGAGCCGGTATCAGCCAATAATCACCCGGACTACAGGTACCGCTGGAGAACTGCATTTCAATACCCTCATCGAGGTCCATCCATCCGCTGACGATCGCCGTTCCATTCTCATCCGCCGATGCACTGGTCTGATCCCACCGGCGCAGCTTCAACCCTGCCATTCCTTTATATTGGTTCACCGACGTGCCGAGCGTTATCTCCCGGGTCGCAGCCTCCACCCCGATGATCTTCACCAACGGGTAGGGCTCATTCTGCAAGGTAGATATATCATCCACGATCTCTACCCACTGTCCCGTAGCAAAGCTCATCACATCATCCTTTCCGATGCTGGCCACCGTGACCTTGCTGCCGCTGATGTCTTCGATGGTCGTTTCCAGCGTGGCATTATCCCGCGACCATTTGAACGAGGCGCTCGCAAGAGACGTCCCCTTCTGTATCTCCACCCTGTACAACTGGTTCTCTAACCCTCTGAAACCCGAACTGGGCTTTAGCGAACAGGGGTCATTCTTCGATGTATCCGTCTTTGTACGGACAGCCAGCGTTCCGCTGGACGGTTTGATCAGGTCCTTCCATTCCTGAAAGCTCGTCTTACAGGAAGCCGCCGGAGCATTGGAAGCATCCACCTTCAACAGCTTCACCTGCCACACGGTCTGCAGCCTCGCCGTAGTATCCGCCTCCCCCAGCGCTACTTCCTGGATCGCAGGATTATCCAGATGGTTCACCTCCCGCTGCCAGGCATCGATATAAACAAGATAGGTGCCGTCCGCAATATTCAAATGTGATCCCTCCAATGGGCTGGCCGGACTCTCGGGAGGACTTACCGGACTTTCCACGGGGCTCAAAGGACTTTCCACAGGACTCGCCGGACTCTCCGGCGGGCTCAATGCGCCTTCTTTCTTTAGATACTTAGTGTCCGGATCAGGATAGTACGGCTGATTAAAATAACTTAGGTTCTTACCCTCTGATTCACACAGCAATCCCCCTACATACATGCGCCCCGGAGCAATCGTCAGACCGACCCCATTTACCACCTTGATAAGGAATCCTCCATTCTTTTTGGGCACGCCCGAATACCCTATTACGTCTATGGTTTCCGTATGCGTCCTGTACAGTTGAATGTCCAGTTGCTCATTCAGGTCGGCATCGAGGGTTACCCTGCCTTGCTGGTTGATGACCCCGCTATAATGATTTTCTTTTCTGAATAATTTGCGGGAAATATCGCTTGCCATAGTTGCGTCCTCCTCTTTGTTTACTTTTTAAGAAGCATAAAAAAATCCTATTTCCAGTCCAAAGCGCAGGTATTCGTTTAATCTCGTCTGTAAATTATATTCACACAGTGGTTGAAATAAATGATAAAGAACCCCCATCTCCATGTCGTTCTCGGCCCCCTGCCTGATCTCTACAGCACAATACCAGCTCAGCTGACAATAGTCGGCATCACCATACCGTAAGGAGTTAAATACAGGTTTGACCCGCGGCGCATCGTCAGATGTCGCAGGTTGACAACGATACGGCCTGGGAACGCGCGACCCCGGCGGCAAATAACAAAAACGGATACACCCCTCCTGCAGCCTTTCCGCTTCCACCGGCAGCTCATTACTGCCTGATCCCGCCGCTGCGTCAAAGATGGTATTGGAGGCCAGCGTCATGATCGTCGTCTTCACCCGCCCGATAACAGTACTATTTTGAATAGATAAAGTCCCGCCTGCATCCGTCCCGGGAACACCTCCATAGGCCAATCCTCCCTGATCCCCGGCATCAATAATGCTGTCCGCAACCCCAGCAGTCGCCCCATCTGCCACACGTACGCCGCCCACGATGCATTTGCTGACCTCTACCTTCATATTCTCAGCCTCAACTATCAGCCGCACCTCGGCAGCGCCCCCATCAAAAGGGGTACGCCCCGGTACTAACGTACAGTTCGTAAGCGTCAACGTCTGTAATAAATTCAACGCTCCTCCACCCGTGTGCGCCGGCGCATGAATGATCCCCCCGCAACATACCAGGCCATTCAGGCTCAACTGCGCATCCTGCCCGCCCGTCAACGTCCACTCTCCTGCGATGATCACAATGGGTCTGCTTGTTTCCGTCGCCCGGATCTCGATCTTCTTCCCCGCCGGCACTTCCGTCGCGGCCGGCGCTGTATAATAATCACTACCTGTGATCTCCACCACGCCTCCACCCGTCCCCAGCATATCCAACGCATCCTTGATCGTAGCAGCATTCTTTGGCACCTGTACCACAGGCTTCAATTCCGCGGTAAAACTTGCTTCCTTATCATAATCCCCGCCGCCGATGTCCGTGGTAAAACCATAGCTGTAATTCACCGTCACCTTCGCAACAGGTGAATGTCCGGAGGGCAGCGCGATACGCCCCAGCACAGGATCGATAGCAACCTTGTCGCCAGGCATATTCGCCCATCCCGGAGGCGATCCTTCATCATGAAGGTCACAGATACAGATATCATCCACCGCCACCATGACCCCATCAAAAAACACCGCAACACTTTTCCCGTCCCCATACCATGTCTCGCGCGATTTGCTGAAAGGGAAACGTCTCAACGGCATGGGAACATTGATGGGTCCCACCAGGTGGGTGATATCCACCTCCGTAACAGGTTTATTATATAAGGCGACATCCTTCCCCAATGCATCAAACATGTATCGCAGACTATCCACCTGGTAGGCAGGGGCTCCAAGCACCGCATAATCCTGTATCCTCCATAAAAAGATTCCGATATTGGGTATATTGTACTTGCCTCTCCCCGACGCTATCCGTCTTACGTCGACGGAATGTGTAAGTACATCAAAGGGTGTGTTGGCATATTCCAGGGTCGCTCTCCCCCTGATCGGGGCGACGGATAGATTAGCCGGGCGCAGGTGGTTAAGGTATTGAGTGGTGGATAAAAGTTGAAAATACTCCACAACATTAGCCTTCCACCCTGTTACGTCAAACGCCAGGTCCTCCAGGATGGCCGCCGTACCCTTTCTGCGACGATAAGCAATGGTCTTCGCCACTTGTCCCCGCTCGCTGAATGGCGCATCGGGAAAGCTCACAAGCCCCCTGGTCCCTACAAGGTCCCCGATATAAGGAACTACCCATTCCGCACAGGTTTCGATAAACTGATCGTCATATAATTGGTCCAGGTTCTCTTCCAGCACAGCCAGCTGTCCCGCGATCACCGACATCAACGCATACAATACCCCCTGACCTTGCCCGTCAACGCCGTTACCCGCCTGGTCACGTATACGGTATACCGCAGGCAGCAGTTTATATAGTCTGTCGATATCAAAGCTCATGATAGTAATTTTAGATCTACAGGGCAGGCATCCAGGGTCAGCAGTTCGGCGGCAACCACCTTGTCAGAGCCCGTCATCGGTATATTTGCTATCAACAAATTGTTCACCCCCGGGGTATCCGTGGAATAATAAAGACCATCGACATCCACCGCAACAACCCCCTTTACCTGCTGACAAACCGTCATCACCTCGCTTAATGCCACCGGCTGCCCAAACGAACGGGCTTTAAAGGAGAATACGCTCCGCAGCTGTTCCTCCACCGTCTGCAGCACCTTTTCCGGTATATAGTCCGCGTCCACGATTATATTCGCAGAGATCCTGAAATACACTGGCTTGTAAGAATTCAATTCTATGGATACAGGCCCGTTCCCCGACTGGCGGATGGCCTTTAAAAGATTTTTATACAGATCATCACCACTCTCCACCAACGCCCCATTTGTTCCGGCAACCGTAATGTAGATATGTCTTTTTTGATGATGAAAGGTCCAGGTAGCCAGCGCCTTGTCTATCCCCGGAAAAGCCCGGGCAAAATCCTCATAATCCTGCAATGATACCACACGGTCAAAAGTCATCAACGTCAGTGTTGCATTGCTCCGGGCATCGTCGAGGTTCTCCGGGTCCGCGGCCCCCTTGGCCGGCAACGGGTTGACCGCCGCCTTTACACCCAGCGGCCGCGTAAGCAATTGGGATAGCTGACCCGCTTTCACCAATCCCCCCAACCCGATACCCTTCCTGTAAATAGCCTTTATATTCTCCGTCCCGCTGGGAAGACGGGCGCCCGTAACTCCATCCCCAAAGATCACCGTCGTTTTTCCATCATTGCTCCTACGGGTGATATAAATACGCTCTTCCGGACCATGACCATAAAATACATCCACCTCATGCCACAATACATCATTGACATACATCTTTAAAGTACTCTCGACCCCGCTCGGCGCGGAAGATGAAGTATAAGTCAGGGGTGGCTGTCTGAGCGGGAATCGTTGAAAGGGCGCCGAAGCATCCCCGCTTCCCACTACTTCATTCACCGTCTCTCCATGCGTGCAAAAAGCCACATTCGCATTCATCGTCACCGTGTTCCGGATATAACTGTAAGTCAATGATGTCGTGTACCGTACGACGGTATACCCTTTCTCCACAAGGACCTCCTTCAATTCCATCACTTCACTGACCGTCGTCCCTTTCAGATCAACCCGCTCTCCGGTAAGCACCATCATCCCGCCGCTTTTCAACCCGGGATACCAGCGGTCAAGCACGATACTATCCCCCTCCACCACCTGCCCGATAGGAAGACCCGCCAGGTCCAGCAGCTCGCTTTGTATCATCAGGTTAATACCCCGGATCGCCGAAAAATCATCTTTACTGATATCCGCATCGAACCAACAGGAATATTCCTTGGAAGACACCTGCAACAAAGTGGTCTTGGCGCTCAGCCCATATTGGGTACGTGAACCCGAATTGGACTGCTCGATAGTAAAGACTTTTGCTTTCTCCAGACTTTTCCCCGGCTCCCTTACACCTACAAAACCACCCCGCACTACCTCCTTATTCTCACTGTCCAGATAAATAAACTTGCAGTTCTCCTTTATCCTCCATTCTCTCCACTTCGACACAGGATTAGGTATATTGCCATTATACGTCACTTTTTTGGGAGCATTATACCCAAAGGGAGACGCCGTTTTTCTAAATACATATACCCCGTCATCCGAAGTAGCATCCTTTTCCCCCAGCTTCGTTTGTAAACTGTTCATCATATCCGTCGCATCCCATTTTTTTGTATTCAACACCAACGCCAGGTCATCCTCCTTCCAGGTGTGAGATACAATATTGGAGAGCACCGTATCGTCCAGCACATCCTTATTTAGTAACGTACCCACATCCCCGTTCGGCAAGGACGGCTTATCCGAAAAACCAGGAAGGGAAATACTGTCATCGATATATACCGTCGTCGTTTTACCCACAGCATCGATTTGAACACTCAACACGCTCCGCATAAAGAACTTCTCCTTCGTCACACCCAGCAGCACATCGCCTTTCTTTAGATCATTCGTGACGCCGTTAAAAATAAACATCCCATACTTCAGCTTCACCGGCTGCGGCACCTGTAACCTCGGCCTGATGACATTCCACTCAGGCCGCGCCTCTATCTTTTCTATAGTCTCAAAGGTCTGCGCCTGCTCCCCAGTGCCCGGCACCGATTGCACCTTGATACCTGCATCAAGGACAAGGGCAGGTGTCAGTGGGGTCAAAGTACTACCCGGTATGGTCAGCGGCGCCACAGGGCTTTTATCCAGGGTAAAAGCCAGATAAGTGCTGGCGGCCACACCCGGTCGCAGCTCATATCCGATGAGACGCGCCATCTGTAATATTGAGTAACGCTCGGTAGCAGTTCGCAGATAAGACTCGTTTGCAATACGCTCCTGGTAAAACGTCAATACATCACTGACAACCGCCCACGCATCGAGCAGGGCGATAGTAGGATCGTCATCACTCCTTGTCGTCAGCGCTCGCAAAGCCGGCAGGTCGGCATCCGACAACGCCGCAAGCAGGCTATCACGAAACTCATGATAAGTACCTACCCTGTATGCGATAGCGCTAAGACCCGGCCGGTTGCTGATCTGCAACGGCGTCTCTGGAGATACCCCCTCGCAACAACCACAGCTACATAATTCCGGCATATTATTTACCTCCGTTCATTATTAGTGTAAAAACTCCATGGTCCGGGTAGTTGGGATCATTGTCCAGCCGGGCGATCTCCAGCCTGCCCAACGATAGTTGCCCCGTATCAACAGCGTCATTATTATCATCCCCCTGTCGCTTCAGCTGGGTGATCTGCACCGATGCGACCCCATCCACAGCTTGAGCAGCTGCATAAAGACGACTCAGATACACTGGCTGACCAAAAGAAAAATTATCCGGATGAAATACGCCAAGCGTACCGTTCGGCAATACACGATTGCTAAAGATCTTCAACAGGGCCGCCTTGACATCGCCGGGATAATAGTTAGGCTTGACACATATGACCATCTCCAATTCCAGCGAAACATATTCCGGGCCATTCACCTCCACATCCTGCCCCGCCATTCTATATCGATCCATCTTTGTCCGTATATCATCTTCAAAGTCCGTGGTGATCGTCTCCCCACCCAGTCGGTCGATGGTAAGAAATGCCGTCCTCCAGCTGCCCGTCCAACGGAAAGTACATGCCGCACGCTGAATAGCATCAGAGCAGCGCAGCGCCATATCCTCATAATCCCCGGCAGTCACCGCCCGCTCCTGTGTTCGAAAGGCCGCGGGCGCATTTTGCCGCACTCTCTCCATACTTTCCGGATCGACACCGCCATCAGCTGCAAAAGGATTCGTCACCGATAACACCGTTTGCGTCCCCCCCGTAATATCAGGGTTGTTCGTCACCACGCTCGCAATAGCATCTCTGCCGATATTCCCGGAAGTTCCGTTACCGACCCGGTAAGCGGCAAGAAACCGGGTCCCCGCTTGCGGCCGCTTTCCCAGCTTATCATCTCCAAAACGGATATGCGAGATTCCATCCGACTCCACTTCAACGACAAATTCATTCGCATTGCCGCGGCTTTCAAGAAGGTCCCGTTGCGGTAACCATTTCTCCGCAGTGCCATCCTCCATAAGAAGGATGGAAGGGCCCACATCCCGCATCGACCACTCAAAGGCTGCTGCCGCCGGCTGCGAAAGATCACCCGCATTATACGGCGCCGCAAAAGTCAGCGGTCCCCTGGTCAACACAGGCGCAAACCTGGCCGGCAACGGCGACGACGCTGCCTCTTCACAACACCCCGACGTACCAGTACCCGCCAATACCATCGTAGACGCTTCCACCGTATCCGGTCGTAATGAACTATTCACTGTATCCTTCACGCTCATGCCATGATCCACCAGCACATTGTTCCCCAACGCTACGCTGACCTCATCCCAAAAATTCGTCCCATTTAACACAGAGATACACAAGGGGAAAGGCAAGGCATCCGCCGTACCCCATTTTATCTTTGTCAACGCCAGACCCATTCCACTCCCATACAACGGGTCATACGTCAGCATAACTTCCGTCAGCCGGACTGCATGCCGGTGACCGGGATCTGCATCCGCGGCATTCCCCGTTTGTGGACCCTTTACCTCTGTAAAGATCAACACCTGGCCCGGCTTCAACGTAGTAAGATCACCCTTCAACGTCGCACAGGTCGCCCCCTTCGGCAAACAACAATCCCTGTCACCCCAGGTATAGAATTTCATTTCATTATGCTCATACCGCAACTCTTCGTCATACATGGGCTCAAAGACACTGACATTCTCTTCCAGCGCTGTCTCAAAAGAGGCCGCATCGTACCGGAAGCTCACCGGCAGATCCGTTACGCCCTTTGTCAAAAATCCCGCAGTCCCCCCTTTCACAATTTTCACCACACCTACCCCCTTCGCTATTTCCAGATGCACCCAGGTACGGGCATTACAGCCATCATGCATATAATAATCCACCAGCCTGGCATGCCGCCGCACCGATATACGCTTCCGGGCCGTCCCCAGGTACGCTTCCGTACCAACCGCATCCTGCTGATAACTCAGATAATCTCCCGCATAGGCCAGCACTTCCACCAGCATGATCCCGATATCCGCAGGGTTCCTCTCCGTCCATTGCGGCATCGATAGCGCCATCCTGTCCAGCATCAATTGCCGGAAGCTGGCAAAGTCCTTGGCCAGATAGCTGATCTCCGGCGCCTGCTGAGGCCCGGGCGGACAATCATGTACAGGCTGACAGTCGAAATCATTATTGCACAAAACTTTAAAAGAAAAATCGATGGATGCCATCACCGGATCGACACCATCCGGTGGATTGTCCGTAGTATCATCCTTCACCAGCCGTAAAGTATATGTCGAAAAATCACCCGCCTCGCTTACTCTCACCACCAGTACCTTGCCCGCATCTTCCGGCGGAGACGCTATAGGAGGAGAGAACACCCCTTCCTCTACCGCCACGACCTGTATATTCTTTATCCTGTCCCCGCCTTCTATGATCACCTGGCTCTTATCCAACGTCAATCCACCCAGGTCCTTGATAAAATGGACCAGCAAGGTCGTCTGCCTGTCCTCATAGGCATCCGTTACATTGTCCACCACTTCCAGGAAGTCAATGCCGTTGAGGATGGGATGATCCTTCACCGCATTACGCCGCCGCTTATCACAACAGAAATATTTCATTATCGTAAGAATTGCGCTACCTGTACCAATTGTGTACGACGGATGGTGTACGCCACCGTTACCATCAGGGATGAATCTTCACTGCTCACCGTCACATTATTCACTTCGATAATATCCCCCAGCCACTGCTGCAGCGCAGCCTGCACCATAAATTGCGTGGTGATGGTCAGTTCATCGCTGTTGGGCTCAAATACAAGTTGAAGAAGACCGCTGCCGAAATCAGGCCGGTTCACCCGTTCTCCCGGAGCCGTGAACAGCACCTGCTCGATCATATCCCGGATATGACGGTCGTCATCCACGCTCGCCGTCCTGCCCGTCTTATCAAAACTGTAAGGATAGCTGATATTCATACCAATTATTTTATACCATTCCACCACATACCGGAACCACCCCTCACATCCCTACTACCCGTGGCTGAACCACCGTGATCAGTAAAGGGGTGCCGTTGGGCGCGCAAATGGCCTGGCTGTCCATCAACAGCACAGGCATCCCATTGGAAAGGACACGCACCGCTGCCGTGATCCATTGGCCGGTGACACAGGGGCTGGGAGCGCCCGATATATTGAATACACACCCCGCGACCACATAGGGGGCCGGCTGTGTAACGATGGGCTGTCCGTTCACAAGCACACGGGGATTAGGCGCCGTCGGCTGCGCCTGCCCGCCATGCATACACATAACGGTTGCCCCTACATGTAACAACGGTCCCGGCATACGTCTATTTTAGGTAATGGTTAATGCGCCCGTATTGATGTTCACCGAAGGACCAACCATTATAATACTGGCCCCCTTCCCATTTTGAATATAAATACCCGTATCGTTTACAATGATGGATGCACCTGTAGTGCTTTTCAGCATAATGCCACCCGTCGGACCAGGCAGATCGCTTACTACGATACTATTCTGCGCAGTAGTCTGTAATACGATGTTGGGAGAAGCAGGTATACCCGCCAGCGCCAGCGCAGGCACCTCTGCCGCAGAACCCCAAAATCCCCCCGTCCAGATAGGATAATCCGGGTTGCCGCCTTCAAACTCCACCCATACGCCTCCCCCGATCAGCGGCACAACATACACCCCCATCTGTATACCGGCCATGGGCACGCAAGGCATCGCCCAGCTGGATGTCCCCAACCCCAGCACATCAGGCACCTGCACCAGCAAACGCGCTTTTTGCAAAGGGTCCACATTGTTCAGCACAAGCCCCCTGTACTTACCATAGTACTTTTCACTCATATAAATTGAACAGGCTCTTTTGAATGTTAAACAGGCACCTTCGGTAGTGTAGATAATAGGCCATCCCTGGTTAGTGCAAAATCCTGTTTGTATTCTCCCCGCTGTATTTTGTGGGTCACCGATTTGACATAATATAATCCATCAAACGCGTCTCCCGCTCCCCTTACGCCGACCAGTGATCTTGCCTTCAATACATTTCCATATCGCAGCACATTCAAAGACCCTGTGCCCGAAACATTGTCGGAAGATTTGGACGCTTCCGCCAGCCCCAGCATGATCGCCTGCACCGGATTCAGTTTGGCCGTATCCCGCATCATGGGGAACTGCGTAGGTATGGACGGTATCAACCCCAATGGCGGGTTAAATGGACTGATATCCGGGATAGGAATAGGTATGGGGACCTTTGTCTCCTCATTCTGTATAAATACAATAGGCATCTTCTTGGCCGCCCCGTTCATGCTGAAGCTTAAGGATTCCACATTCGTAAATATATCCATATTGACATTCAGGGCCGGCTGGGGTATGCCCACTTTAATATCCGGCCCCCAATAAGCCGTGTTCGTCCCCGCCACAGGCCCTGGCTCAATGTAGAAGGTATACCCTACATCCGTAGCCAGTTTGGTGACATACGCCAGGTCTGTACCCTGATGTACAGGTATTGAAATGACGGGAATTGGCACATCCAGGAACACACTGGGTATCACCAGCGGTATCATCCCAAATATGGCATACTTGGCGATGATCAGCGCCACCCTGGCCTCCGCAGGCATACAGGGGTATGGGATACCGGTAAAATCGATCAGCCCCATCACTGCGGTGAGATCCACCCCCGTCACCGTCAACGTCGTCTCGCCTTTCATCACATCAGGACTTACCTGGTGATGACCGATCATTCCATCCATCAGCACATGCTGCGTTCCATTCACCGTCACCGTGATGATCACACGTATAAAAGGCCCCACCTCTCCCAACAACAACAACAGCGTAGTCAGCGGCCCCTTATTGGTAAAAGTAAAGCTCAGTTGAAAACCGCTGGGCTCGCCCGCCGCACTCTTCACCTGCACGCTGGTCAACGCATCGATGATAGGCTGAGGCACTGGTACAGGTACCACCGGCCCCATCATAAGTCCAAGTACAACCCTTCCCTTGATCATAACTTACATCCCAGGCATGTTTTGCGACTGCGTGATATTTATTTGGGCGCCGGGCACGTCCGTCAGCGTTTCCGGTTTCATGGCATTATTCCCATCCGCCACCTGCCAGAATTGCCCCGGATCGCCAACATACTGGGCGGCAATATTGTCCAGCCGATCCCCTTGTTTTACTTCATGGACCGCTACCACTGTCATCGATTCCGCCGATGGGATGATACGACGGCGTAAATACGCCACAGTCCTGTCATCGTCTATCTGAAAAGCCGCCGTCTCGACCCTGTAATAACGGCTCGTCACAGGGAACTGATTCACCTGTCTGTTCCCCGACAATAACATATTGAAAAATGGATCCGTCATAGATTATTATTTACGGGATTTGAGTGAGCCCAAGCGTACTCAAAAGCCCCGGCTTGAACTTCGTAGCCAATTGCTCCTTCTGCTGCTGATAGGCCATATATAAATTGCCTCCCTTATTGTCAAAACCAAGATCATTCACCGTCAACACCTGCATCCCCAGACTTACCTTGGCCAGGATAGGATTCAGGTTTGGGTCAAATGCTTCCTCCGTCACGCTAAAACTGGTAAGCTTCACAGGCACCACCCTGTTCTTGCTCCAGACAAATAATATCAACGGCCCCTCCGTGGGAATGATCTCCAGCGACCCCGAAGAAGCAATGCTGTTGGTTGCCAGCAGATCGCTGCTCTTGGGATATACCATCGACTCCAGAGCAGACAACATAGGCGACAACCCGTTGTCCCGTACTTCCGGGTTCAGGTCCGGGAATTCCAGCTGGTCCGTCGCATCAATCTCAGCCTCCAGGGTATACGTCTCCGTGGGCGGCCCTTTTAGCCGCAACGCCTGGCTCCGGTTAGCGTCATCTATCGTCTGCGCCTTTAACGATCGCGTCAGATGTCCGGGATTATATTGAAGGGAAATGATCCGGTCGATGGCAGAGCTGATAGGGTTCAGCAAAACTACGCCGGCTTTCAGGACGCGGGGACTACGGGGAAAGGTTGTCATAGTAAATTACCTTTTCTTGTCACCTGTTTTACAATGATGGTCAGAATATTTGACCGGTAAAGACCGGGACGCCATTGGATACGGTAAATACCCGGCTGCTCAAATCGGTATTGCGTGATCTCAAAATTATAGTCTATTCCCGGAGATGGTTCTACAACTCCATCATAGCTCATTGGGATCCACGGATACTCGCTTTGATACTGTGTAGCGTCTGTGGTTAAGATCTCGTTCACAAATTCATCTCGTATGATCTTGGGTCCCATAACGTAAAGCGTTCGCCCCTTCCCGGTTTCTTCCACAATATGAGCGATACGAATTGCTTCACCCGTCAGATAATGAAGTCGGACGACAGTAAGTGAAACCCTTGTGCCGTTTATAAGAGGACCCTTGTCGATCCAGAATGGATAATCACGTATAATTTTCTTGTCGGACTCGGGAGCATCGACAAAGGTATTGGTGATACTGTCGAATATCTGATAACCTCCCCAGAACGTATCATGCTCGCTTTTCAGGGAGAAATCCCAAAGCCTATCCATTATACTACCTGGGTTGGAGCGATAGCAGAACCGCTTGCGGCAGCCGAAGAGAATCCGTTCGCTGTAACTGCGGTCCCAACCTTGCTGATATCATATTTGAAAACACCCGGACCTCCGGAAGTGACCTGCCGGGTAATAAGAAGCCCGGAATTTGTTGCCGGAATATCCGTAACGCCGGTTCGTTCACATTTAAATACAAACACCTGGTTGGCGATCTTGCTGCCAAGCATTCTGAAGCCAGCTCTGGGACTATCCTGGTGTTGATCAAAGATGCAACCCATGGTGGCGTCTTTCCATGACGATGTGCCCTGCGTTGCTCCGGCCCACGGTCCTGTTTTTGTCGTCACTTCGACTTGTTCTTTTCTTTTTACTTTATCAAGATCATTGACGTCTTTACTGTCTGACTCCCAGCAATTCTTCGCGATCATCCCAATTGCGTCAGGATCGGTTATGCTATTTACAAGACTCGTTGACCAATTTTGTGGGACGGCTGAAATGGTAAATCCGCTGCTGCTGGCCAGTACTGTAGTTCCCTGACGCGCCACCAGCTTTAGATTGCCGGCTTTACCCGGATCGGTCTGGTCCACTCCCCGCAGTTGCAAGGTGCCGGACGCGGTGAGCGTAGCAGTGTTAGCGCCGTTGATAGTGGCAGTGCCATTACCGCCTCCGGCGCCATCAATGGAGAAAGTCACAGCCGGCGCGGGCGAAGCCGATCCGGCGATGCCTACAGCCACCGGTGTGTCCACGCGTGGAGGGATCCGGTCCACCGTCATTGCCGCGGGTGTTGAAGCGGCACGGATCTTAGGTATTGTAACATTGACAGCCGCCGCGGGTGCGGCAGGCGTAGCAGGTGTAGCAGGCGTTGCTGAGCCCGATGTGTCCGGTTTTTTCTTGTCATCACAACGCTGCAAACGTAATCCTGAACGCAATTGGGTAACTGCATTTTTTGACAGATCGGAAACGAACTCCTTTCCTTTACCCCACAGCGATGAAACAGCGCTAACAGCAGCTTTATCGGCATCTTTTTCCAGGGCATCGTAACCTTCACCCCCGATTTCCATCTTATCAACCGACCCCTCCGCCCCACTCTGCTGTATCGTATGCGCCAGCTCATGCGCGATCAACGCATCCCCTAACATCGTTCCCGGCTGGTACTCCCCATTTCCAAATGCTATGTGATTACCCACCGTAAAGGCCCGGGCATTTACCCGGTGAGACGCCTCGGTTGCAGTTGCATCGGTATGCGTCCGTACATGAGAAAAGCTCATCCCAAAGGCGGATTCCATACGCCCCCGAACATCCCCTGTCAACGGTTGGCCCTCCCCCAATTCCTTCTGCAACGTACGGGGATCTTCTGTCTTCCTCACCTCCCCATTCCTGGTCTTGGCCTGCACTACCCCCGCTTGACGCGTATCATCCTGGACAGGTCGGGCCGTATCGTCTTGAGCAGGTTGGTCCGCATTCTCCCGGGCAGGCTGACCTGGGATAGTAGTAGGCACACCCTCAGGCACGCCACTAAGCTTGCCCGTAGCAACCCATGTCTCCGCCGCCTTCACGGCCCTTTCAACAATGATCGAAATATATTCCTCCGCCGTTTTGGCATTGACAGTGTCAGGTGCATATTTTTTCGCCGCCTGCTCGATATGCGCGGCATCCTTACCCTCATAAAGACCCATCCAGTAATTCAAATACGGGCATCCTTCGCTGGACCTGCCCGCCCCGGCCAGCACAGGATCGATGCCGTTACATATCCCTTCCCTCAGCTGCTGCAGGAACTGCGTCTTCTTCATTTGCCCTTCTTGCAGCTCAGCAGTCGAGTCGTCCACGATCAACGACGAAGGAGTAGCTCCCGTAGTCTCTTTCGGCGCCGTTTCAGATGTCGGCGCAGCTTCGGATGCCGATGCCGCTTCGGGTGTGGCAGACGCAGCTTCAGGTGTGGCCGAAACAGCATCAGGTGTGGCAGACGCAGCTTCATTCTGCACCGGCGCGGGTTCAGCTCCGCTATCCTCCGCCTCGGACGTGCCTTCACTGACATCCGCACCCGCCTTCGCCTGGCATTTTGGACATGAACAGGATCCCCCATCCCTGGCACAGCATTGAACACGAGTCCCCGTCCGCAGCCCGGTGTAAACAGGCACCCCGGATAAATTAAATCCGCTGCTGACAGAAGAAACAACATCCCCTCGCTCTTTCAGCTGAACCAAATGGTCCTGTTCGCCCCTGCGGGGCGCTGGCCCAAAAAATGCCTTGGCCCCGCTGCTGATAAGACGATTTATGGGTGCTTTATTCATTTTTAATAGTCATTCCATTTCACTGTAACCAGCCTCTGCAACAATCACCGATATATGCTCCTGGCTCTTGTCATTACCTTTTAAAACATCAAATACGATATCCTCCCCAATACCCATCTCTTCGATCTTTAAGTAGATGGCCGAACGATTGTCCGCAGGCAGCCTTGGTTCTATGACTACGATAGTAGCCGTCGAACTCCATGGAAAAGGCAGCTTGCCGCGCAGACGGTCCACTATCCGGACATTTTCCCGCTTCAACCACACGGGATAGTCCAGCATCACGGCAATAGCTCCCAAAGAAATGCCAGGATAAAAATGCCTCCTGAACAATTCAAAAATATGCTTCCGCTCTTCCGCTTCGTTGTTCAAACTATGCCTGATTGCTAAAAGTTGTCGTCTTGGTCGTATTGGGGCAACAATCCCACGCCGGCGTCAGGTTATGAGAGATAGCCGCTGATCCTCCCGGTATGTTGCGCACATTCGTCGTACTGGGAAGTATGTGCGCCTGCGTCGCTGGATTGTTCACAATAAAATCCGCCGGCAACGTAATACCATCATAATAAGCAGCACTACCGACGTTGACAATATTTCCTTTTGTCCCCGAACCATAGGAAGGATCCGAGTAGGTATCATCAGCCGTATCACCCGTTTCCGCCCACTTGGTAACTTTCTGGCCTGCATTGATCGGCCATGCTTCCAGATAATCTATTTTTTGATGGTCCTTGACGGTACCATCGCATTTATCGACATTGTATTGAGCCGTGATATGCTGTATTACATGCCCCCCCGATGCGCCAGCCGGCTTATCAAGCTCCCATTGAATGACCCATGAATAGCTCCCGCAATTCCCCCCGGTAGGACCCGAGATGGTCTTCTTGCTGAGGCTTTGAGTAGTCGCCGCCGCCGGCGCAGCCGCCGACCCCGATCCGGAAGGAGCAGGAGCTTTCTTATCATCACACCGGGACAACCGTAATCCCGTCCTGAGGGTGGGTATTATATTCCTGGCAATGGCAGAGACTTTTCCCGCCGCCTTACCCCAAAGAGCGCTTACAACCCCGGCAGCCGACATATCCGCATCCCTTTCCAGCGATTCATAGCCATCGCTGCCCACCTCCATCTTATCCATAGACGCATCGGCGCCTTCCTGCTGTATCGTATGCGCCAGCTCATGCGCGATCAACGCATCCCCCAACATGGTCCCGGGCTGATATTCACCCTTTCCAAAAGCCATATGATTTCCCACCGTAAACGCACGGGCATTCACCTGGTCGGATATCGCTGCCGCTTTCCCATCCGTATGTGTACGCACATGAGAAAAGCTGGCGCCAAAGGCCGATTCCATCCTCGAACGTACATCCGACGCCAACGGCCGCCCCTCTCCCAGCTCCTGCTGAATAGCACGTGGATCATCCGTTTCCCGGACACCTCCTTTTTTCGCTTTTGCCTGAACTCCCGCAGCCGGCGCTTCACTTTTCACTTCAGGCTGTCCGGGGACAGTAGCAGGCACACCCTCCGGCACACCAGTGACCCTGCCGGTCTCTACCCATATCTCAGCCGCCTTCACCGCCCTCTGTACAACAACGGAAATATATTCATCCGCACTTTTAGCGCCCGCACTGTCGGGCGCATATTTCTTTGCCGTTTGCTCGATATGCGCGGCATCCTTCCCTTCATAAAAATCCAGCCAGTAATTCAGATAAGGACACCCCTCGCTCGACCTTCCCGCACGCGCCAGCACCGGATCGATGCCATTACAGATACTTTCTCTCAATAACTGCAGGAACTGCGTTTTCTTCATCTGTCCCGCCTGTACCTCCGTAGCTGAATCCTCGACGATCAACGAAGAGCCGGATACAGCCGCTGGTTCTTCCGGCTTGGCGGCAGGCGACGCGGCAGTATCTTCCGCCATACTTTGTTCAGGAGCAGGAGCAGCCTCCTCCGCGGCAGCCGGTTCGGATGAAACAGCCTCAGGAGCCGCCTGCGCAGCTTCCTCTTCACCCCCATCCTCCTCCCCATGAGTGGCGGCAGCTTCCTGACATTTTGAACACGAACACGAGCCGCCGTCCTTGGCGCAACATTGCACCTGCTCACCCGTAGACAGCCGGGGACGGACAGGGACATGCGTAAAACTCATACCCTTTTCCGATACCGGGGAATTATCCGGCATATCCATAAAGGATAAGCCGGCATCCTGCTCCTGCCCTCGCTGCCTCAGCATCTCTCCGGATAGTGCTGCTCCTTTCGGTTTTGCAGACGTATGTGTTGAAATCTGACCCATAAGACGATTGCTTGCCGCTACGGCGCAGGGGTCGTTATCCCCTCGTGCCGCGCATATCCCCGGTACCGGTGCGCTGTATGCGTTTGAACACGGCAACCGCTTGCCGATGTAGCGCTGCCTACGTAAAATTCATGTGGAAGCCGGTCCACACTGGAGCCGGCATTGGGTGCAGTAGGCGCCACGGGCGCTGGACTGCCTCCCCATATAAACCAGTTGTCCACGAACGATCCTCCGCTGGTTTCCGAAGGTGCCCAGTGCCCCACAGTTGAAAATGAAGAAGGATTCACCCAGTTATTAGGCACGTCATTCGTCTTCGTTCCGGGAAAATGCTCATTCACATCCACACTGCTGACCGTATCGTTCAAATTATCCTTTATCCGGTAAGTAATCCGCGTATACCACACAGGTGGATGACAGGCTGAAGCCCACGACGGACAACTTCCCTGATCATTGGGTGCCCCCACCATTTCCAGCCTATGCGGCTTGCGCACAGACAGTAAGATATGTGCAGCGTTATTGCCCGACTCCGTCGCATCCAGTTGCACATCCTGCGCCGTCGAACTGCCCGCTCTTCCTCTGATCGAAACCTCAGCTCCGGTATTGCCGCCCGTAAACTCTACTTTGTCAGCCCCACGGCTGATCTGCCACCGCACGCTGGCCGCATTGCTATAGTTACCCGCTCTTACCCTCGCCGTCGTTGCAAACCCGGCCTGCGTCTCACCACAGAAATACCATAACGAATGATCACTCCCCAGGTCGTCCGATGACACCGACAGGTCCTTGCTGCATCGCTGTAACCTCAACCCCGAACGTAAATGGGTCAATGAACTGCCGGTTCTTCCCACCCCCTCCCCTCGCCTCATCTGCCAAAGCGAACTGACAACACCTATTGCCGCCCTGTCCGCTTCCATCTCCAAAGTATTATACGACGCTCCATTCACTTCCATTTCACCCCCAACCTCGCTATTCCCTTTCTGCTGTATCGTATGCGCCAGCTCATGGGCGATCAACACATCTCCTAATAACGTCCCCGGCCGGTACTCCCCGCTGCCAAACGCCACATGCTCACCCACCGTGAACGCCCTCGCATTTACCCGGTCGGATATCACTGCCGCCTTACTGTCCGTATGCGTCCGTACATGAGAGAAATTTACCCCAAACCCCTGCTCCATCCGCGATCGCACATCCCCCGGTAAAGGTTGCCCTTCCCCCAACTCATCCCGTATAGCCCGCGCATCCACCGGTCCCGCAACACTCCCATTTTTTTCCTTCGCCTGGAAGACAGCGTTCCGGTCATCCGGCAACGTCGTCGGAACACCCGCGGGTACCCCGCTTAGCCGGCCCGTCCTCGCCCAGACCTCCGCCGCATACAACGCCCTTTTTACTACAACATCAATATACTGCTCGGCCGTCCGCGCATATACACTTTCCGGCGCATATTTCTTTACCGTCTGCTCGACATGCACAGCATCCTCCCCCTCGTAAAAATCCAACCAGTAATTCAGATAAGGACACCCTTCCGTCGTCTGACCAACCCTCGCCAATACCGGCTCTATCATCTCGACAATACCTGACCTCAACCGCCGCAGGAATAATGCCTTGCTCATCTGCCCCTGCCTCAACTCGCCGGTGTCTTCTTCCACGATCAGCCCGGCATCTACAGCCGGCAACACGTCTCTTTCACCCCCCATATCCTCTCCACGCACCGGCACTCCCGTCAGATCAACACCCCTTCCATCCGAAAAGACCGCGCCGTCACTATACACCGAAGCTACAGCAGCCGTATCCTCCTGCTCCTTCATCCGCTGGTCCACCTCCGCATTCTCCGGCTGGGACGCAGGCTTTGGGATAGGGGCAGCCGCAACCTTTTCCATAAAGAACTATTTGTTGCCCGACAAATTTTTAAAGACGGTTGCCGCTATTTGTTTCCCCAGTTCCATCGGCACAGATCCAGCCCCTCGCAGCACAACCGTTGCCCCCTCGCCCTTACCTTGAATAGCTCTTATACCTTCTTTCGCTCCCCGGCCGTCAAACATCCTGCCCAACTCCCCTTCCAGCGATTCCTTCAATTGTCGCTGCTGATAGGATGTCAACACGATGCCCTCGATCACGATCCTGTCGATCTGTATATTCCAATCGACAATGCCTCGGTTATCCATTTAAAAAAAAATTATTCATTCCATATAAAATCAGCTTCCTTAATGGGACGTTCCATCTTGGAAAACTCCGCTTTCGCCGCCGACAGGATCATAGACATGGTCACCTTCCCGCCTTCCTCCGCTGCCTTAAAGGCGGCATTGATGGCCACATTATGAAAACTGCCTCCCGTAAGGTTCAAAGAAGCCAGCCGGTCATAATCCAGCTCTCCCCTGGGCACTGACGGGGGGAACACCTTCTGCGCAATCATCCTCCGTTCCCTGAAGCCGGGGAAGGGGAACTGTACGATAAAACGCAACCGCCGTACAAACGCATCATCCAACGCACTCTTTTTATTAGTGGCCAATATAGCCAGCCCATTGTAAGCCTCCATCCGCTGCAGCAGATAATTGATCTCTATATTAGCATATCGGTCATGACTATCCTTAACTTCGCTTCTCTTGCCAAATAACGCATCCGCCTCATCAAAGAATAAAATAGCGCCCCCGTCCTCCGCAGCATCAAAGACACGTCGAAGATTCTTCTCTGTCTCGCCTATATACTTACTGACTACCCCCGAAAGATCAATCCTGTAAAGGTTCAACGAAAGCTCATTTGCCAAAACCTCCGCCGCCATGGTCTTGCCTGTACCGCTTTCTCCCACAAACAAGGCATTGATCCCAAGCCCCCGGTTCAACTTATCCCTGTATCCCCAGCTGTCATACACAAGACTGCGGTACCTCACCTGGCTGACTATCTGCCGCAACTGCTTTTCAGCCATTTCAGGAAGGACTATATCATTCCACGTAGCCTTTAACACGAGCTTCTGCACCAACGCATCCATGCCGGGGCTTGTTACAGACAAACAGTTATCCCACAGCTGCCTGTAGAACCCACTCCCATTATCCTTTTCATCAGGCGCCGACCGTTTCACTACCTTCCGGATAGTAGGGATATTCAGATCGAACTGCCCGGCCAGCAATGCAGACGTACCATTAGCCCCTGCAGTCAGATGACGATCCCATTCCGCCCGCTGCTCCACCGCGGTAGGTTTCTTCACCTCCACCACGGAAGAAAAATAAGCCAGGTCGGGCGCAAGCTCACGAAGACTTAAGAAAAAAATGCCCCTGCTGATAGATATCAGTCTGTGCAGAGATAGCCCGGCATCCTGACCACCCGTGTTTGATTTGTTAAAAGGATCCGACTTATGCGCTTCGATAAACCCGGCAATCGGTATAAGCATGCTCTCCCGCTGCCACAGACGGGCGAATTCCTCCGTCTCCTGCGCATGCACAGGAAAAAGCTCGAAAGGCAGGTTGATGGGATGACACCCCAATGCAGCCGCAGCCTTTTGCGCCACCAGCTGTTTGCTTAACAGGTCTTGCCCCACCAGTTGCGTAATGCCCGGGAATGGACCGTCCGCTATGGCGCGCACATCCTTCACAATGGTGTCCACTACCCTTTGCTGCGAGCCGGGAAACAAACCCTCTTCATCCATAGGTGTTTCGAAAGGAGAGCTTATTTTTGTAATACGTTCATCCAGATAATTCAACCCTTTTATAAAGTTGGTGATACGCTCATCCGCCCGCAATGGACAGCTGACAAGAGGCTGATTCGCCAGACGGTTTATCTCTATCAGCTTCCAGTATCTTAAAGGCCGGTGCGCCGCCAACACATCCCAGGCAGGAGAATCAAAAAGAGTCATGGCAAGCGAAAAAGTGGGATAAGGCTTACCCGGATCTTCATGCGCCTTTGCACACAACCCCGCTATACGCGTATCCAATTCCATCCCGACACAAAGCAACAGGATATCGTGCTCAAAATCGGAAAGCCCAAACCGCTCCTTGATAAATGCCAGGGCCGGCAACGATGATACAGGATCCGAATCCTTGACCTTCCAATCCATGGACGGCTTCCTTTCAGACCTTGACAAGGTCAGCCGCAGCCATTCCACAGCCGCAGCCAGATACTGGTCATTCTTCACCTGCCAATTTTCCAACGTTTCACTCATGGTAATGTGATCTTGTTACTCGCTTTAAAAACAGGCGGGCTTGCCGACATGTCGATCAACAGACTGTCAGCCCCATCTATCCGCAGCCGGATAAAATATGGACCATCGTCCACTCCATCCAGCTCGATATTGAGAGAGCTTACCGTAGTGGTATGCACACCCGCTTTGAACTCCCTGTCCCCTAACAACAGCGACGCATCCTGCTCCGGCCGGAGGGCGGGATTAAAAGCCACCGTAGCCATATAATTCTTCGCCCCCGGCGGCGACAACGGAACGATCGTCAGGGGGAAATGGATGGTCGGCGCCAGCATAATAGGCAGGGAATTCGAAACCTTATCCGGCTTCCCCGCATTTTGAACGACAACCTTTAAAGTATAAACGCCAGCAGGCCATGCATTGGGACTCGTAGGGAACTTTACTTTCACAGTATCGTCAGTTCCACCGGCTTCCACCGCCACATCCACATCGGCCGGTAAAAGATGATGATGGAACCTGATCAGTACGGTGCCTCCCTTCAAAAAGCTTCCCGCAATGGTCAGTATATCGCCTTGCTGCGCCGCATTTTGCCCACCGGGATAGGTCACCGTGTCGATAGTCGGAAAGGGAGGAATAACCCCCGTCTGCACCTGCACGCCCCGGTCCCCAGGACCCCGCATCAACACAGGCAGCGGCGTCCTGGCAGGACGCTTGCTTTCTATCAGCACGACATTCACCTGGTAAGCCACCGATAATTTATATTGACTCTGAAAACCCGTCCATAATTTGGAAACCTCATCCAAAGAAATAGGCTGAGGTGTGATCCTCACCCTTTCCACCTGGTTCTGCAGCAGGCTGGCGCTAAATGCCGCTCGTATCTCATCCCGGCTGAACAAAGGGTGATCATGCAATATGCTCATCGCCTTACCCAACAGCAAATGCCCGATGATCTCATTTTTGTTCTCGCCATACGCCGTAATAAGATAATAGAGGTTCAGACCCAACGGAGGATGCCCCGTCTCGCCGTTTTTCACCGCACCGGGAATATCCATATTCTTCCAGGCCACACTATGCTCCACATGATACAGAAATAAATTCACCTGGTTCTTCGCCTGGTCGAACTTATACGCCTCATCCAATGGCAAATTGGTAATAAGGATCTCTGCCGTAGGCTTCGCATCCGTGGGAAGATCGTCAGTGACATCGCTATCACCCAGCTCCTTTACTTGGTCAAGCAGGTTACGCAACGTCAGCGTGACGGCGCTGATCGCAAATTCATTGCTCATTGCTTTGCCGGATTTCTTTGTTCAAGATACTGGTCCAATCCCATGACGGATGTGTCCTTTTTCACCGGCGACATCTTCGTCTCCGCCGGAGGTGTCACAGCCTTTATTTCAATACGCCCGATAGAGACATGTACCTGCTGCCGTTCCGCAGCTGCCGGTGATACATTCGTTCGAAAAACATTGAATGTAGAAGAACGCTGCACAATACCAGGTACACGCATCGCCCCCTTTCCTTCTTCAGATCCCTTCTGCTCCATTCGTTCTACTTCGCCGATGTCCGATAAGACAGGCGCCCCCCTGGTCATATATTTTATACGCGTCTCCGGCCCCGGTCGAACCGTCTCCGGCCGCACCTTCCCCTGTATTACCGGCGGGCCTTTTACACCCGCATCATCCCCATCCGGTTTCTTTCCTACGCCTGTCACCGAGCTGTCCTCTCCTTTCATGACGCTCTCCGTACCGGGCACGACACTTTCTTCACCTTTCGCAATCCTCCTTATTTCCAGCATTTCTTTATCCGCCATATCCGCCATTTTCTTCTTTTCATGGCCTTCCAAAATCGTCCTCTCACTATTCAACTCCCTCCCTTCACTTTTTACAACCTTCTCCGCACCTTGCCGAACACTAACATCATCTTCCCGCAAAACATCATCCTTGCTTTGCTGGATATTTTCTTCTCCCGGCAATCCCTTCCGTTCATTCCTTCCTGTCATATCTTCGCCTGCTCCCGGTATTCCTTCTTCAGAAAAAGCCGGCGGCTCCCCGGCTACGGCATGAAATATCCCGCCAGGAAAAGGCCTAACATTATGCTCCGGCTCAAGATGCCGGGTTATCACCTTATCAATCCATCTGCTCATTGTTTGATCATTTCCAGGTAAAGTCTTCGACGGCGGGGGCTCATTTGCAGAATGTCCGACTCCGACCATCCAAACGCAGCAGCCAGCATCGCCACCTCCCGCAAAACACGCTTTGCCCAGCTATCGATCTCCATCCACAAATAGCTGCCTATATCAAAGGGCATTTCCCACTGGTGAGCACACTTCGCACAACTCAGCAACATGCTTATGTCGGCCTGTGGGTCCTCTTCCGCCATACGCCGGTCAAGCAGGTCAAACACATCTTCGGGCAGATCCGCCACATCACAATACGCATCTTGCTTCCGCGCTTCCAGGATGCAATCCCGCAACAGCCATTCCGAGTGGTCCCTGTATGCAGCTGCGTTCATAAGATCATAGCTGTTGGGCAGCCGGAACAAAATGACATACGACGCTGCATACAGCGTAAAGACACCTTCTTTCTCCTCCCCATCAACAAGCAGATCCCTGATATTACCACTCCATTCCACACGCTCTCCGCAAGACGGACAATCCGCTATGTTCGAAAACAGAGGACCAAAAAACCTTTCCCGCAGCCTGAATAGACAAGCATCCCGCCGGCCGATGCTCAGCCCGGCAGGATCGCCTTCCGGAGAAGCCAGGGACAAAAGCTCCATCGACTTCTCGATCGGGGTCTTGCCGCTGCTCCGGTCCCATAGATCAAGCATCTCGGCAGCACCAGGCGCACGCATATAACAACATTAAGATGGTATGGTAAAGCTGGGCTCCGTAGGCTCCGTCACCTGCACATCCCTTTCCCATCCTTCATGCTGGATGGTCATATTTTCGATGGCGATCGCATTTGCGCTGGCATCCAGGTCAGGTAATGCCTGGAAGTCCGAAACCCAGCAACGGTAAACCTTATAGGCAATGGCCAATTGCCCCGCCTCATTATACACTTCGATAATGAGGTCCTTTCGAAAATCCGCAAGAGAGATTTCCGCACCCAGACCCGCACCATAATTCCAGACCTTGTTGGCCCATTTCTCAAACTCCAGGTCATGCGTAATGCCCCGCTCCAGCGTGATGGGATCGTATTTGGTTTGACCAGGCGATTTCCTCACCGTGTTCGGATCACCCCCCATGCGGTGCTCGATAGGATCGGTCTTCCTTTTCAATGCCCCTACCTTACTGATGCCGGCCACATACTTTCCATCCCATTTCACACGGAACTTAAAGGTCTTATACGGATCAAATCGTTGCGTATTGACTGTAAATTGTGCCATAGTTAAAAGTTTTAAGATTGGATATCGCCGGTTAATTGCTGGATTTTAATGATGACGAATTCCGCGGGCTTCAAAGGCGCAAACCCCACCAGGATATTGACGATCCCCAGGTTGATATCGTTCTGCGTCGTCGTCTCCTTATCACATTTTACAAGATAAGCCTCGGATGGCGTCTTGCCCTGGAAAGCACCCTGTCTGAACAGGTTTTGCATAAAAGCCCCCACATTCAGCCTGATCTGCGCCCATAAGGGCTCATCATTCGGCTCGAATACGACCCATTTTGTTCCCCTGTAAAGACTTTCCTCGATAAACAAGGCCGTACGACGGACCGCGACATATTTATATTCATCCGCAATTTCATCGGCCCCCCGCAGCGTACGCGCCCCCCAGACCACACGGCCCGTAATGGGAAAAGACCGCAGACAATTAATACCCACAGGGTTTAATTGACCATTCTGATCGTCCGAAAGATCTATCTGAAGACCTTGTATGGAATTGAGCGAAGCATCGATGCCCGCAGGGCTTTTCCAGACACCGCGTGATGTATCCGTTCTGGCCATCACTCCCGCGATAATCCCACAGGGAACAAAAGTTTCTGTCTGCCCGTCCCGTTTCGGGTCCGATTCAAGGACACGAGGAAAATACAAAGCCGCATTCCTGGCATTGTCGCCTGACAGATTCAGACCGTTGAGCCCGCTGATGGCCTGTGCCACCGCAATAGCCGGCGCTGACACTTCACCCCAGGCCATGGGAGAGTCCACCAGCAACATCGCCCGCTGAACAACACACAACTGCAGCCCCGCCTGGTATACGCTATTATCCGTATCCGCATCACGCGTGGCAGGTGGTATACATAAAAGATTGAACTCAACATTCTGCAACGCCCAAAGACCCGTATGGCTCATCTCCGCCCCCAGGTATTCCGTAGGGGTTACATCGTCCCCATCACTACCCGTCGTCGTCACCGGTACAGGCGAATCCACCATCTTGACAGGACTGGTAGGAGGGCTCTCCGGAGAAACCACCAGCGTTTGCGCCGGCCGCTGGGCAGACATGGCTCCCTTTACCCTCACCAATAAAGAACCTTGCTCCAATACCCTCGGCAAATACCGCGGGTCATTAACATCAGTGCTGACATTTAAAAACTTTTCCGTGCTTCCCCCATCCACGGCTTCCGTAACGATGAGATTAAAAAGACTCGTATTGCTGGTGTCCTTTGTTTTATAATTCACCGACGCCTTTAAGTTGTTCCCCCAGGTCCCTTCACTGGCCGCCTCCAGCGTAAGTATACCAGGAGGGCTTATCTCCGTGGGCAGGTTGATGGTAGCCTTCGTGCCATTCCTGTTGATCCGCACGATCACAGCCTGACTACCCCCATTCAGATAAAAATCTTTTACAGCATAACTAACCATGCTTTTGGCCCAAAGACCGCCATATAATCGTTCGAAGTCTGCAAAGCTGGTTATCGTCACCGCTTGATCCGACTCTCCGCGTAGCGTCCTCCCAATAAAAGCAGTAATGGAAGTAGCCACCCCGGTAATAGTTCGCACACCACTCGGCAGTTCTTCAATATAAACCCCCGGGTAGGTTGGTTGTACTGGCATAGTTACAAGTTTTAAAAATTAGGAACATTATTTAAATTGTCAGCTTCCGCAGGAATGCCCATCAGATATTCGACAGGGATGTCTAAAAGAATATTTCTTTGCAATAACTCTATCCTTACAAGGATCTTTTGTTTGCCCTTATACTGTATGACTTCACAACTAAACCCCGTAAACGGCCCCTCCTTGATAAACAGGATGCTCCCCGGCTGAAGATACTCCGAAGACACTTCTATCTCCGATGTAAAATTGCCTACTATCATTCGCAGGTTGTTGATCACCGACTCGCTGACCCTGGCGATGTTCTCGCCATCCCTTACATAATAAAATACCCCCTTCAACCCAAGACTATCAAAATAAGTCTCGACATTGGTAAGGTTGACAAAAACATAAGAGGGGAATAAAGGCATATCGATATACTTACGTCTGTCGGACCATACGCGCAGCTTCTTAACAGTAGGCAAAAAAGGAATGGTATCCATTTTTTCAAGCTGCTCGGCGATCCTCCGTTCATGGTTGGGTTTTGTATAGATAACGAACCAACCTGATTTGAAATCATGCATGGCAAATGAAATAGTGGGTTGAATGGGTTCTACGACAGAGGGCATAGCTATCGCTTCTGTAAGTCACAATCCTACATTTCTGAAGCCATAGGCCAGGATGGTAAAAATGGTAGAGATAGATATTCGCTGGGTCAGAAAAACGAAACAAGGCCGGTGAAATATGACATTGCCGGGACTACTAAACGTAATGCTAATTAATCAGTATTTTCTCAAAAAAAGAGGTGGTAAGATAGATATAAGCAGCACGGATGTATTAACGAAAATGAAGATAAGAAACTTTTTTAAAAAAAGAAATCTTTGTGCAAAAACTTCATAGAAGATCATGCATTCCCCGGAATAAAAGTTCCAGCCCAAAACCCCCTATCAATAGCCGCTCTTTCCGGTCCTCCAACAACTGCTGCGTCCAGTCGACAAAACCGCCATCCGCGATCTCCCACTCCTTGCCGGCCAGATCGATGATCATCTTGAACTGTACCCCTCTATAATAGTCATTGGGCAACGGGGTCTTCTCCATTTCAAGCGCAATACCTGGCATTTCTCTTTCAAGATACTCCCCCAGCCGGTCAATCAACGGCATCCCTCCTTCATATCCACCTCTCTGTTGTAGCTTCCAACGTATCTTATCCACCTTGAACACCTCCCTGAACAGAGATTGAAAAGCCTGCATTTGCTCCCGCAAAGCCTGACATTCCCACCGGTGATCACCCCGGTCCCGTCCCGCGCTTACGATGCACCCTATTTTAAAATGTGCGGTAAACCCCTTCCCCCCCTTTATCTCCTGGGTCCTGATATGACGATGTACCGTACAAAAACGAGCCGGCTCCCCCACCGGTAGCTCCCGCCTCCGCCGCAAATCCGCAATATGTAAGGCGATACTATTGGTGGCATCCGCTACAATCTCCGTCTGACGCGTTGCTGAAACGATTTTGTTCTGGCTCACCGTCCCCACCACCGAACAGCTTCCCCACTGCGCGGCAGGCGATAATTCCACCGGCTCAAACCCACACCCCTTCCAAAACCGCAGGGTCTGCAGCTCCTGTTCAAGTAACGCGATCATATCTAACTCCGAAGGTTGAACAAAACGATTTTTACGATACTGTTGTAATAGTGCGGGAGCCCTCAGGTTCCGAACCCTCCTGTCATACACTGCCAGCAAAAGTGAATTAAACTCAGATCCCGCCACCCGCTCTGCCAACACCTCCACCAGATCCGGCACCCCCAATTCCTGACTGATACGATCAGCTATTCTATCATTCATTGTCATATGATTATGACCTAAATTAAACTATACCCGCTAAATTGAAAGCATTATTCTTACTTGAGGAAAAACTTCCCCAACTTCCCCGGTCACCCCCCAATTTTTGCCACGTTTTTGGGTAAAAAATAAAAGTTTTAAAGGGAGAAATCTCTTGGATCACGTTTTGCGTATAGTATTCCGGCTTTTAATAGGATATTGGATTTTAGCAACGGCCCGGATCTCTATCTGGGCTTTTTTTGTCCAATACTCCCCCATCCCCCCTTCGAACAACGCCCCTCAATTATTACATTTGCAACATGTACCAACCCCTGCTATTTGGACTGTTGCTAACTTTATCCTTGACAGCCCGCTGTCAGAACAACGCCCCCCTCACCCTGGCTCACCTGAACCGGGCTATCGAAGCTGCCCCCCAATATGACGCCGGAAAAGAGAGGAACATCGCACTCCGGAAACACGAGCTTTTCACTTCCGACCCCGGCGACCTGGAGCTTCTTTTTCGCCGGTATCAACCCCTATATGAAGAATATAAGGTCTTTAACTATGACTCCGCCTTCCACTATTCCCGGAAATTACTGGAGACAGCCCTCCGTCTGAACGATCCCTCCCGCATCGTTTACGCCCGGCTAAAGACAGGCTTCTGTCTCCTCTCCTCCGGCATGTTCAAGGAAACCCTGGACTCCCTCAACGAAATAAACATCAAAGGCGCCCCCGACACCCTGGCGGCGGAATATTACGCCCTGATGGGACGCTACTATTATGACCTGGGTGACTTTGACAACGACGCTTACAATACCCCCGTATACATCGCCAAAGGCAACTGTTACATGGACTCAGCCCTGCAGTTGTACACGCCCGGCTCCTTTTTTTCCACCTATTACAAAGGCTTAAAAGAGATAAAGGCAGGCCATCGCCCGGAAGCCATGACCGCGCTATGGCAATTGCTGAACCGCACCGATCTCACTGATCACCAGCTCGCTATCACCGCCTCTACCCTCAGCGATATCTATATCTACAACGGCCGTACCGACACCGCCATCCAACTCCTCATCAGGGCCGCCATCGCAGATATCCGATCTTCCACCAAGGAAACCGCAGCCATCTTCAACCTCGCACAGCTGCTCTATAAACAGGGGGACGTAAAAAATGCTTCCTCCTATATCGAGGCCGCCATCCGGGACGCCAGCTTCTACGGCGCCCGCCAAAGAAAAGTACAGGTCAGCGCCATCCTCCCCCTCATAGAAGGTGAAAAGATCAGCCGCGTGGAAGCGCAAAAAAGGACCCTCATCACTTATTCGGTCATCACCACCCTCCTGCTGCTGGTCGTCATTACGCTGGCCGTCATTATATTCCGGCAGGTAGCCAGACTGAAAATAGCCCAGAAAAAGATCACAGAAGCCCACGAAAAAGTACAGGCCGTCAACAGCCGGCTGATAGAAGCAAATAACAAACTGTCGGAAGCAAATAAGATAAAAGAAGAATACATCGGCTACTTCTTCAACGCCGACTCCGAATTCTTCGCCAAGATCGAAAAGTTCAAAAAATCACTGGAACAAAAGATAGCCTATCGTAAATGGGACGACCTCATCACCCTGGTGAACAATACCAATCTGAAAAAAGAAAAGGAAGAGCTGTTGCAGAATTTTGATAAGATATTCCTCAAGCTCTTCCCCGATTTTATACAAGGATTCAACGTCCTTTTCAAAGAAGAGGACAGAGTGCAGCTGAAAGACCACGAATTCCTCAATACGGACCTCCGGATATTCGCCCTGATAAGAATGGGTATCCACGACAACGAAAAGATAGCCCGTATCCTGGAATACTCTGTCAACACCATCAATACTTATAAGACAAGGATCAAGAACAAATCCATCGTCCCCAATGAGGAGTTCGAACAACGTATTATGGAGATAAAAACGCTGTAGATTTTATTGGGGCGTGCCCCTTCGGGTCGGGCTCTTCTCTTGTAGTCCTCGCCTATGGCTGCGGGCTACCGTTTCGATCCCTCACGCTGGTAGAATTAAGCGCTGCAATGATCTTTTCCTTTTATTTGTTTCTTCTGTGCAGCCTTCCTTTTTATTTAGCGGGGCAGGCCCAACCGTTCCGCCGCTGTAATTTGGGTACCTCTCAACATATCAATTCTATTGTACAGGTATTCTATTTAGCAGTGGCGCCTGGCTCTCCCAGCCCAAATTAAGGCGGACTCCACGGAGGGCTGCCCCTTACAGTTACTTGGCGCCAATGCAATTTTTTACAAGTAAAAAATTATTGCAGCAGCTATTCCGGGAGATGGATAAATCGGTCTTAAAATGATCCGATGATCTCACAAGCCTGCAAGCCTTCCGGAAGTTCGCCATGTACCATTCCTTTTTCATGTATAACCATAAGGTTTGTGAAAAAATAAACCCCTCCATTTCAATTGAGAGGGGAATTTATTTTTTCACTACAAAACCAATGTATATGTTATACTTTCTCCTTAAAAAAGGAAATGAATTGCACATAGTACGCATCCATCCGGACTATGAAGTCACTTTACGGCTGTTGTATGATCAGCAGATTCTGGCCGAAGGGTATTCTGTGCAGGATGTACTGCGGCAGTTCCATGAATTGCCGTTGGTTATTAATGACGGGTGGTGATCCGTCATTTACTGGAGGAAGGCGCCTTTCGCCTTCCTCCTTTTTTTCATTTTTGTACACCGTCTTTTGACGAGTCTTTAAATCGCGGATCCCTGCATTAATCCACCAACTTCACGCTGATAGCTGCACCACCACCCGGCGCCAGCTTCACTGATAGCCGCGTCCGTCTGTCCACCGTCACCTTTTCGATCACATAGGCCTCCGGCTTGTCCTTCCAGTCCGCATCCGGGGCATCTTTATAAATGACGGCCTGATATTTCTTTCCGGGCGCCAAAAAATCCAGGGAAAGCTCCGCCACACGCCCATGCTCATCCGTAATTGATCCCATATACCAGTTCTCTTTCCCCTTTTCCTTCCTTGCAATGGAAAGATAATCCCCCGGTTCGGCCTCCAATATCTTCGTGTCGTCCCAATCCACAGGCACATCCCTGATAAACTGAAAGGCATCCATATGCGCTTCATAATTCTCCGGCAGATCGGCCGCCATTTGCAGGGGGCTATATAAGGTCACATACAGCGCCAGCTGTTTGGCCAGCGTCGAATGCATCTGCCTCCCCGCTACCGACGTGTAATTCCGTAGCTTAAAGATACCCGGTGTATAATCCATCGGCCCGCCCATGAGCCGCGTAAAAGGCAGGATAGTCTCATGCTCCGGGGCGCTCCCAATGCTAAACGCATTGTACTCATTACCCCTGGCAGCCTCGCAGGCCAGCCAGTTGGGGTATGTACGCTGCAGCCCCGTGGGACGTACAGGCTCATGCGCATCCAGCATCACACGATAAGCGGCCGCTTTTTCAGCCACCCGGTTGTAATGATTCACCATCCACTGCCCGTCATGATGCTCCCCCCGGGGAATGATCCGTCCTACATACCCGGTCTTCACAGAGGTATATCCATACGAACGCATAAATCTGAAAGCCGTATCCATCTGCCGCTCGTAATTGGTCGCGGAGCCGGATGTCTCATTGTGCATGATCAGGTTGACGCCTTTGGATGCCGCATAAGCCGCGAGCGCGCTGACATCAAAATCCGGGTAAGGCGTAACAAAGTCAAAAACATTCTCCTTCCAATTGCCAAACCAATCCTCCCAACCCACATTCCATCCTTCCACCAACACCCCCTGGATATTATGGCTTGCGGCAAAATCTATATACCTCTTTACATTTGCTGTGTTAGCTCCATGCTTCCCGTTGGGTATAAGCCCGCTCGTCGCTGACAGACTGTCCGCATAATCCGAATAGTTCCAGGTAGCCTTCCCGGTCTGCATCTCCCACCATACCCCCACAAATTTCATAGGATGTATCCAACTGGTGTCGCCGATGGCTGAAGGCTCATTCAAATTCAAAACGATCTTGCTGTCAAGAATACCCGCAGCCTTATCACTGACGATCACCGTCCGCCAGGGAGTGGCAAAAGGCGCATGCAGATATGCCTTGTTACCCACCGCATCCGGCACCAGCGACGACGTAAGCACGAGCGACGACCTGTCCACATGCAACTGCATCGCCGGATAGTTCACCAGCGCCGCCTCATGGATGTTGATATACAGTCCCTCCGCGCTCTTCATCATCAACGGCGTCTGTACGGCATACCTGTCGGGCGCCACCCGTACAGCGATATCCGTAGACTTTTCCACCAGCTCCTTATTATCGATCTCACTCACTTTCGACGTCGTATACGGATATTCATTGGTGTCATAATCTCCCGGTATCCAAAAGGTCTTGTGATCCCCCGCCAGCGCAAACTGCGTCATCTCATCGGTGACGACAAAATAACCAAGCCCCGACTCCCTGGGGAACACATACCGGAAACCAATCCCGTCTTCAAAAACCCGGAAAATAATATCCAGCCTGCGGTGCGGAGCCGCCCGCTGCTGCAGATGAACCACCAGTTGCTCATGGTGGTCATGAATACGGCTCACCTCGCCCCACACGGGCTGCCAGGATGCATCCACCGTAGACCTCTCCACCCCCAGCGACTGAAAGCCCTTGTAAAACCCACTGTCTTTATCCAGCTTGAATCCCATCCTGGAAGGCTTGATCACATCCCTGCCCGCAAAAGACAGCGCATACATAGGCGCTCCATCCCGGTCAAGCATAAATGACAGCTTCGTCTTGTTCATTACAACAGATTCACCCTGTTGAGCACAGATATCGTGTATAATAAACACAATTAACAACAGCGATAGAACACTCTTACGGATCATAAGCATAAGTCAAAGATAATTGTTTTAAAAGGCGACAGGATCGCTCCCGCCGCCTTTGTTGAATGGTCCAGGCTCAGATCAGAACTTCGTCGGAGCTGCTTCGCCACGCTCAGAACTTCGTCAGGGCTGCTTCGCCACGAGAGCCCTGCTCGTATCCTTCGTCGGTTCCAACACTGTTGGACCCCTCCTCGGATACCTCGTTCGTAGTCTTCGCGCTGCTCGACTATATTCGTGCCGTTCGCCTGAGCTCCGGCATGTCGCGACGCAAGGAATACTGCGCCAAATTGAACGTATTGAACCGAAACACCTAAACTCCTCATCCGTTTTCCCCGGTAAAGATTGCGGGCATTATCACTGGTACCCCGGGTTCTGCTGGTTCGCGATCTTGCTGTTCGCATTGATCTCAGCCAGCGGTATCGGCCACGCATAAGTCTTGTCCGGGAAGGATATTGGATTGTCCGCATTCAGCGCCGTCACAAAATAGGAGGCCTCCGACTTGCCCAGATGCCACCTGCACACATCATACCACCAATGCCCTTCGTTAAAAAGCTCGGCCCAGCGCTCATAATACAAAGGATTGTTACCCAATACAGGATCGGGGTATAGGGGGTTCGCGGCGCTGGTCGTAGCATTCAGACTTGCATAGTCTACAGGAGAAGACTGATCCACGGGATAGCCATAGGCCCTCCGTTTTACCTTATTCAGGTACTCAAGCCCCTTGGGGCCCTCGCCGGAATTGATACAGGCTTCCGCATACAGCAGATAGACGTCGGCCAGACGCAGCAGGTAGAGATTGGCGCCATCAGCCTGTCCGCCCGGCACATTGTTGACATTGGAGAAAATAGGCGCATACTTGCGAAAGCTCCATCCATACTTGTCAAACTGACCCGCAAAAAAAGCCGGCTTGGACACGGGGAAAAAGCCGTCCGATGGGACATTGATGGCCGAATCGAGCCATGGTTGCAACATGCTGACATAGATCCTTGGATCCACCGTCTTGTTCGCACGGGCATCCAGCGCCTTTTGTTTATAGACAGGGTCCATCACCTTCGGAGGGTTCAAAGCGCTGGCCGGCTTGGAGTTATTGAAGTTCGGGTTCGTCACCAGGTTATATCCACCCAACGTATATCCATAGCGTAATACATTGTTGTCATGGATCACTTCGTTGCCATATCCCAGAGGATTAGAGGCGGCTTCGGTACCGTCGTTACCCAATACCCAGGGACTCCAGATAAGCCCATTGATACTGGTGGAGTTGGGCGCATTCCCATACACTCCATAGTTGCCCTGTGCATTAAAGTCGATGTTCAGCTCGAACAACGACTCTTCATTGAACTCGTTGGCCGTAATACCTATAAAAGCATCCCTGTACTTGGCATAAGGCATGAGGGCCCTGCCGCTGTTACTTATGACATCCAGCAAAGTGGTCTTGGCATTGGTATAATCCTTTGTAAATACATATGCCTTACCCAATAAGCCCTTGACAGCCCATTCGCCCACCCGGCCTATCTCGTTGCCTGTCCAAACCTTGCCGTGCAACAGACCCGCAGCCTTGGTAAGATCGCTCTCGATCAGCGCCCACACAGATTTGATACCCGCCCTTGGACGCTGGGTGCTGATGATAGTAGTGTCCTTCACCGTTACGATGGGCACACCCAGGGTATCCCCCGCGCCCGGATTAGGCACATTGTCCTGTCCAAAGAGGTTCTCCAGTTGAAAATAATAGTAAGCCCTGAGAAAATAAGCCTGTCCCCGTACATAATTGACGGCATCGACATCCCCCTGCGGACGAGGGTTCGGCGCATAGTTTTTCTCGTACGTGTCAGCGCCTTGTAATGTAGTATTACAATTCTTGATCCCGGCATATAGCACCGCCCAGGCCCCTTGTACATATGAGTTGGACACCTGCAGGTTGGTATTGGCCATTTCATGCCAGCCGCTATTGTCGTTATAGGCCGAATTGGCGGTATGCGTACAATTGGCCAGCACCTTGGGCAGGAAGTTAAAACCAAACAGGTTGGGGTCCCGGAGATTGCTGTAACAAGTGGCCAGCACACTGTTCAGTTGATCCAGGTTCGCAGGATAATTGCCTGACAAATACACATTGGTAGGCAGCACAGCCCCGGATGGGTCCTTCTTACAACCCGCTATGACAGCAAGAGTCATGAGCAGGGAAAATATCTTTTTGATCATTTTTATACGTTTTAAACAATGGGTTAGAAATTCAGATCAAGCCCGGCTGAAAAGATTCGCGTTTGAGGATATTGAGATACAGCGTCCAGCCCACGGGTCGTCACACCTACGCTCGTACCGACAAACCCCATGACGGCCTGATGGGAGAATGAACTGCCGATCTCAGGATCAACACCGGAATATTTGGTGATGGTAAACAGGTTATTGGCCATGACAAAGATCCGGGCGCTCTTCAGGCCTGCCTTTGCCAGCACATCATTGGAAAATGTATAGCCTACCTGCAGGTTCTTCAGTTTGAGATAGCTGCCGCTTTCTATAAAATAGCTGTTCACACTGGTATAGTTGCCATTCGGGTCATAGCCATAGCTGCCGTCAGGCTTTACAAAACCCATACGGGGTTGGCCCGTCAGACCATTGGACCCCAGGAACGAATTACCCCAAACCTTTGTCGTCGTATTGGCATCGCTGGTAAAAGGGAACATTTCATACGCCTTCACGCCATTGTAGATATCCACACCAGCTACGCCATTGAACAGCAATGCTGCGTCAAAACCCTTCCAGTTCAGTCGTATATTGATCCCATACACCATCTTGGGATTGGGATTGCCGATGACCTGCTTGTCCTTGGAAGAAAGAGCGGTTCCATTCTTGGGATCATGCGAGAAAATTAGATCCCCGGCGCGCGCAACATTATTATTCACTATCTGCTTTGCGGCATCCGCGTCCGTCTTGAATATCCCCAACACCTTATAGCCGTAGAAAGAGCCAAAGGGCAGTCCGCTCTGCGTAATGGTAATGGGAAGGTTCGGCGTAATGCCATACCCCTCGTTGCCATTGTTGTAATAGTTGTACCCGTCATAGAGCGCATCCGTTGCGATACCGTCCAGGTTGGTCACTTTGTTGCGATTAAAACCCGCATTCACGCTGATGTCATAGCTGAGAGCGCCCGCTTTGTCACGATAGCCGACCAATACATCTACCCCCTTGCTGCTGACATTCCCGATATTGGTGAAATAAGGTGCGGAGAAACCCGCGCTCAACGCTGAGGGTAATGCGTACAGCATGTCCTTTGTCTTCTTGTTATACCACTCTACCGTAAAGTATAATTTGTGGTTCAGCAGCTCGGCGTCCACACCGATATTCGTTTCCGTGACGGTTTCCCAATGCAGATTGGGGTTCGCCAGGTTATTGACAGAGCTGCCCAGGTATAAAGGAGCGCCGGGAGCAAAATTGGCGCCATTCAAAGAACCCAGACCATCCACACCCGTAAAGGCTCCGAAATTGGCCGTATAGGTATAGGGAGGAATATTGCTGTTACCCAGTTGCCCATAGCTGCCCCTGAGCTTCAGCACATTCACGATAGACTGGAGGGACTTGAAAAAATCTTCGTCGGATACGTTCCACCCCACGCTGGCGGCGGAAAAAGTGCCTTTCTGTTTGTTCGGACCAAAGACGGTAAAGTTCGCATCCTGCCGGATCGACCCCGAAATATAATAACGGTTGTCATAATTGTAGTTCACCCGCCCGAAATAGGATTTTATCAGTCCGTTGGGGTCCATAAAGCCGCCCGCTGTAGTAGTGGAATTGGACGTTGGAATGATAGAATAGGTCGTCACCCCGTTAGCCGTCACGGTCGTGTTCAGTCCGTTGTACCTAGAAGTGATCTGCTCGTAGCCTGCGACGGCGTTGATGTTATGTTTCCCCACCGACTGATCGTAGGTCAGTACAAAATTATCCAGGAACTGGCTGCTCTGGTTGTACAGCTTGTTCAGGGAATTGGTGGTGCCCACCACAGCCCCAAAATTGTAGGGGTATTGGAAATAATCCTGTGTCTCCAGATAGTACGAATAGCCGAAGTTCGTCCTGAAATTCAAATGGAAAGGTAACTTCACCTCCAGGTATGCATTGCCTTGCAGGTTATTCTGATAGTCCACCGCATCGGCCGAGTACACGGCGCCTACAGGGTTAGGTGCGCCGAATTGGATACCATAACCCGGAGGGACAGTACCCCAGGTGCCATTCTTATTGTGTAGGGGGATGATCGGCGCCGTACGGAAGGGAGGATTGTGCAGTTGCGCTTCACTGCCCAGCAACGGCACCGTTTTCCGCTGACTGACAGCCAGTTGCTCCCCGATCTTAATATATTCACCCAGTTTGTAATCCGTATTTACACGAGCCCCGCCGATATTGGAATAGTTGCGGATATAGATCCCTTTCTGCTTATTGTAAAACCCGGATAACAGATAGTTCACCGCAGGTGTAGCGCCGGACACCGAAAGGTTGTAGTTCTGCTCGTATGCATCCCCATACAACGCGTGAACCCAATCCGTATTAGCAAGCGTGTCAGTCTGCGTTGCATTCTTGAAATAATTGGGATTGATGATGTTCTGTAGCTTGATATAATCCTGCTTGCCCAGCAGGTTGGTGATCAGTCTCGGCTTTGTTACCCCATAACGGGCATTAAAATTCACCGCCGGCTTCCCGATACGCCCCTTCTTTGTCGTAATAAGAATGACCCCGCCCGCCGCGGCACTACCATAGATCGCTGCTGCACTGGCATCCTTGAGAATATCCACGGACTCGATGTCCTGGATATTGATGTTGTCACCGGGCATCCTTACCCCATCCACGATGTACAGGGGAGCAGGTTGGTGCAGAGAAGATAGACCACGGATGATGATCGTGGGCGCGGCGCCCGGTTCACCGGAGTTTTTGATTACCTCTACCCCCGCAGCCCGTCCCTGCAACGCCTCTGTGACGCTTGTCACCGGCTGATTCTTGATAGCGCTGCCCCTCACACTGGCGACAGAGCCCGTTACATCCTTTCTCTTTTGTGTACCATACCCTACCACTACCACTTCATTCAAACTCCCTTTGGCAGGTGAAAGACTGATCTGAAGCGCTTCCAGACCCCTGGCCGCTACTTCAATCGTTTCGTATCCTACATACGATACTTCCAACCTGGAAGCTTTCAGCGGAACTGACAGGGAAAAATGCCCGGTAGCATCCGTACTGACCCCTTTATCGGATCCTTTTATCTTGACAGTGGCGCCACTGAGCGCCCCCCCTTTTTCATCGCTTACCGTCCCGGTGATTGTCCGGTCCTGTGCCCGGGCAGAGATGAGCCCAAACAGAAAAGAAATGCATATGGCGGCCAAACAAGGCAATCGCTTTTTTTTCATAAACAGGCAATTTGTTTTGATATAAAAATTTGCCTGTGAAGAAAGTACTTGAAGGAGCCAAATGCAATTTATATTCGGATTGTATAAGAAATATTAGCTCAATTGCCGGAACGGGCAATTCTAAAGACATTAATATCAATTCGTTAATATCACATTATCATTTTTTACATATAACATATCCTAACTATAATTTGAGCAATTTATCAATGAGTATATTGACGACTTCCGCCGATACAAGGATAATAATGATCCATTCCAGGACGGTGCTGTTACGATATTGCAACAAATCTTTGAATAGCTCCAGGTTCTCTCTAATGATCTCCAAACCTTCCTTGACATCCCTGAATCGCTCCTGCAGATCAAAAGTTTTTTTAAGACCAACATCGATCTTGTTGAGGTTCTCGTCTTCCCAGGTCTCGGGAGGTGAATCGAATATATACAGATTCTCTGCGATACGATTTTTCAGATTAAGGGTTCTTCCAATGTACATCTTAAGGCTTTTCCCTGATATGGCGAGTTTACCCTTTTTTTCCAGGAGCAATGTCTGCGAATTCGTTTCCTCCAACAACAGGTTAGTCTGGTCTAAAAAGTAATCCAGAGCCACTGACTGGCTGACATTCAGCATGATCAGACGCAATGTCTCCGTATCCGCATTTACGATCTCTATTTTGTTATAGCCAAACCGGTTTTCCCGTGCGTTGGCCTCTACCTGAAATTCTTCGCTCAAAGGCTGATCAAAGGGGTTTTTACAGTACGGCGCGATCTTTTCAAGGAAAACCTTACAGGCTTCCTCATCCGTATTCAGAAAACAAACCACGCCATATTTAAAGACATAGACATAGGATTCAGGGCCTGTCTTATAGAACAGTTCATCTGCATCAAAATGATAGATACCTTCGTTGGATACGGCTTTAAAGGATTTGATGTCGATACTGTCTGCTATCTGGTATGACACGACTGGAAGCATGATCGCAAGTTAGCCCATTCCACCGACCTCCACAAACCCATACTGTAGCCATGCCTGTTTTTTCATTTACGTGGAGCTGTCGTATCAGACAACGGGAATTTCGCTTCCACAGACTTTTGCTCATCAGGACTGAGCTTCTCTTTTTCCATGAGGTCGATGTCCCGGTTGATCATCACCATTTCTCCTGCCTGGAGGATCTCCGGCTCATTGTCGGTGGATGAATGATAGGATTTGGTCACCCTGAGTTTTCCTTCCAGCAAATCCACCTGCTCACCGGGACTGGAGGCAAAAGCATCTACGTGCAGACGGGTGCCCAGCACCTGGATCACGAGGTTTCGGGTATGTATGACAAAAGGCTTTCCGACATTGCTGCGGACGATCAGCATGGCTTCGCCATCCAGCTGAATATCCCTGTTGCTCTTGCCAAACCCCTCTGACGGACGGATTACGGTACGGGGGTCCATCAACACCCGGGTGCCGTCCGGCAGGGTGAGAGCCTTTAGAGGAGCGGCCTTTTCTTTTATCTTATCCTCAACCAGGGTGTCCTGCTTATACTCCTTCGCCTCCCGTCCCTTGCATTGCCAGACGCCCGTCAGCAGGAATAAGAATACCAGTTTACCATACATACGGGATGTGAATGAATAAGTCATAAGGCCGTGAAACTACGGAACTTTCCTCAATCCATCACCTTTGTCGTAACTTCACGCCATGATCCGCGTCGGAGAATATAATACATTGCCTGTAAAAAAAGAGCTGGCCTTCGGCCTCATCCTGGAAGATGGTAAAGAAGGTATACTATTACCAAAAAGATTCGCCCCCAAAGGAGCCAAACCAGGCGACAAACTAAAGGTATTCCTCTACCATGACAGCGAGGATAGATTGATCGCCACCACACAACACCCCAAGGGCATCCTGGGCGATATCGTTCTGTTGCAAGTCGTCAGCGTTACCCTCCAGGGGGCCTTTCTGGACTGGGGCCTGATGAAAGACCTCTTTGTTCCCAAATCAAGACAACTCAGCGGCATGCGCAAGGGCGGCGACTACCTGGTAAAGATCTACCTGGATGAACAGACGGGACGGCTGGCAGCCTCGGAAAAAATAGATTCCTACCTCAGCAACGAAAACCTGACAGTACAGGAAAAAGACATCGTCGACCTCACCGTCCTGCGCCGCACCGATATTGGATATGTGGTCATCATCAATAACAGACATACCGGCGTCCTTCACTTCAATGAGATATTCCGGGAGATCCGGGTGGGTGATAAGTTCAAAGGCTTTATAAAAAATATCCTTCCCGCTGAAAAGTCCCCCTCCGGTGAAACGCAGATCGACGTGGTTGCGGGCCGGCCGGGTTATGAGCGGGTGGAAGATGCTGCCGAAAAGATCCTCCGTCTGCTAAAAGAACACAAGGGTCGTTTACCTTATCATGACAAATCCGATCCGGAAGAGATCTACTCATTCTTTGGTATGAGTAAAAAAACATTTAAAATGACCACCGGACGCCTGTATAAAGAGAGAAAAATAAAATTGATGGACGAAGGGATTGAGCTGGTCGATGGCTGACCGGCAGAAAGGTCAATCGATAACCAAACGCACTTTTCTACCCAGCCCCAATTCGAATATCCGGTATAGCGTCGAAAGCTGGATATCACAATTGCCATTCTCAATCCTGGATATATAGCTCTTCTTGGTGCCCACTTTCTCGGCAAGCTGTTCCTGCGTAAGTTTGGCCTCCTTACGAGCCTCCCTGAGCATTTCGCTGATGATAAAATACTGCGCCTTTTCCTCAAACTTGTCTCTGGCCTTTGTACCGCTTTTACCGTACTTAACATCCAATAGCTCATCAAAGCTCCTGGTATTCTTTACTTGTTCATGCTTGGACATAATTCTTTTTTTAATAGTTTCATCCTCCCCGCTTTCCTCCATTCCGCTTTCCTCCATTCCGCTTTCCTCCATTCCGCTTTCCTCCATTCCGCTTTCCTCCATTCCGCTTTCCTCCATTCCGCTTTCCTCCATTCCACTTTCCTCCATTCCACTTTCATTCCCTCTACTTACATCCCTCCTACTTTCATTCTCCCCCCCTGCACTACCTGCCTTTCCCCCCGGCAAATTTGTTTTTTTCTTTTTCACTAAAATATTCATTCATTAATTTTTCTGCCAGGCTGAGCTCCTGTTTGGGTGTCTTCTGTGTCTTCTTCTGAAAAGCATTAAAAAGCACTATCAGATTTCCACAGTCAAAACAACAAAAGATCCTAAAGATATTGCTCCCACACTCCACCCTGATCTCATACAAACCATCCGTCCCCGTCAAATGCTTCAAAAATCTTTCAGGCACCATCTTCACCGTCTGGATCAGCTTAAAGACAAATTCGATCTTCTGCTGCACCTTCACCGTCTGCTGAACATAAAAATCCACAAAATGCGTCCCATAAAACCTGATCTCCCTTTCCATAACAAAGTTAACTTTAAAGTGAACAACTTCCAAATCATCCTTTAAAGTTCCTTAAAATAAAAACAAAGGAAAAATGAACTTCTGACACTCAAAGAACTGATTATCAACCTCAACTAAACAAATACGCCACATCCTCCTGCGTCAGCTGCTTCACAAACCCTCCCTCGTCTCCTACCAGGTCCGCCGTCAGCTGCCGCTTCCTCTCCTGCAATTGTAGTATCTTCTCCTCCACAGTATCCTTACAGATCATCCGGTAGGCAAAGACCTTCTTCACCTGTCCGATACGATGGCTTCTGTCGATGGCCTGCTGCTCAGCCGCAGGGTTCCACCAGGGATCCACCAGGTAGACATAATCCGCCGCCGTCAGGGTTAACCCCACTCCGCCGGCCTTTAGACTGATAAGGAATACACGCGTATCCTCCTCTTCCTGGAATTGTTGTACGGATCGCTTCCTTTCCTCAGCCGAAATACTTCCATCCAGGTACAGGTAAGGGATACCCCGTTCGGCCAAAGCGCCCCGTATCAGTTCCAGCATGGAAGTGAACTGAGAGAAGACCAGGGCCTTGTGGTGACCCGTATTCTCCTCTATCTCCCTTATCAGCTCATCCAGCTTGGCGCTGGCATTGGGATAGGGCTCCTGCTCACGCAGGATCGCGGGACTGTCACATATCTGGCGCAGCTTGGTAAGACCTTCGAGGATATAGAAACTGCTGCGCCCCATGCCATCTTCGGCTATATGTTCCAGTATGCTCTCGCGATAGTGTTCTTTAAAACTGTCATAGATCTTCCGCTGCTCAACCCCCATCTCGCACCAGAGTATCATCTCCGTCTTGTCGGGAAGATCGCCCGCCACCTGCTCCTTGGTCCTTCTAAGGATAAAGGGATACACCAGCTTACGTAGCCTGGCAGCCGCCTCTTTATCCCCATTCTTGTCAACTGGTGTGGCAAACTCCATCCTGAAGAAATCCTGGCTTCCCAACATGCCGGGGTTCAGGAAGTCCATTTGCGCATACAGGTCGAATGTATTGTTCTGTACAGGTGTTCCGCTAAGAGCCAGCCGGTTACGGGAGATCAGCTGCTGTACGGCCTTACGTACCTGCGAAGCCGGGTTCTTGATAGCCTGGCTCTCATCCAATATGATATACCCGAACTCCCGGGAAGTAAAATGCTGGATATCGTTACGCACCATTCCATAACTGGTGATAATGATATGCGCACGGCTGAAGGTATCTTCATCAAGTACCCTGTCAGCTCCATAATGAATATGCCAGTCGAGCCCCGGCGCGAATTTCTTTAATTCCCCTTCCCAGTTATACAACAGCGAAGTAGGACAGACGACAAGGTGCGTCTCATCCGGGTATTGGTTTACTAAATACTGCAGGAAAGTGATCGTCTGTAAGGTCTTGCCGAGTCCCATATCATCCGCCAGACAGCCCCCCCAGCCCATTTCGTCCAAAAGGCACATCCACTGAAAACCCGCCTGTTGATAATCCCTGAGACGGGCTTGTATACCCGCCGGCACCGCACGCTCCTTCACCTCCCCAATACCCAGGAGCCGCTGCTTCTTCAGCTCCAGTTCCTGACGCAAGCCATCTTCCACAGTCCCCCCGGACAAATTTTCCTCCACCAACCCCCAATGCGCCTTCGCCAATTTCAAAACACCCTCCTTCACCTGCCCCATCTTCAGCAGGAGGCTATACTGCTCAATCCATTCTTTCGGCAGCATACCGAGACTGCCATCCGCCAGCAGGATAAAATCCTGCCGCCCTAGTATCGCCTTTCTTAGCTCATGCAGCGGTACCACCTGATCCCCATAGCTCACCCGGATAGTGAGATCAAACCAATCGATGCTTTTGCCGGCTGTCAACTCTAGCTTTGGAACATTTGTATTGTATTTGAATTTCCGGAGCTTGTTCATGCCAAGTACCGGGATGTCCAACTGCTGCATCTTTTGATAGAATCGGAGGAACCAGCTTTTTTCCAACGCTTCCTTAAAGTTGAGATAAAAATATCCATTGCTCTGTCCTGAGAACTTCGAATGTAGATCCCGTATGGCTTCCGTCAACACGGCTTCTTCCTCACGCCGCCGGACGACCACAAATACTTTATCATCCTCCTCGATCCTCTCCTCTTCTGTATATTCTCCCTCCACCTCCTGATCCGAATAGACCCACTTCGGCTTGATAAGCAAAAAATTCTCATTCAGCTCGCTTACATATACCCTGCCCTGGGCAGGCATATCCACCACTTCCGTCCGGATGACAGCCTCCATGTCCACCGGGTACTTCTCGGCCAGTGGCCTGACTATTGTTTCTAAATAACGCGGCTGCCCCAATTCAGGCACCCTTTGCCACTCTTCCTTATATTTCTTTAACACCTCCTCATCTTCTTTCTTCAAAAGAAAGAACTCATTGCCGCTTTTCAGAAAAAAAGGCACCTGCTGAAAATCCTCCAGCGGAAAAGAGTTATGGTTGATCGTGATGGAGCAACGCATCCCGACACGCCCGCCCTCCTTCTCTACCTTGAACTGCAAAGAAGGAACAAAAGGGCTAATGGCCGCAGGTCGCACGCTATGACTGGCAAAAGCTACCCCCTCGGGTAGGTAAAACAGCCGCTCGATGGCAGGCGCCAGGGGCTTCAGCTCCTGCAAAATACCACTGACATATGTATGCAAAAAAGGAAAATGCCGGTCGTCCAGGTGCTCAAAAGGCTTCTCAGCATCCTTCAGCCAGGCAAAGCCATTCCGTACAAGATGCTCCACCAAGGCATCATCCCTCAGTTTTTTGATCACCACGGCCACCGCCGGGGGTAGACCGTTTAAATAAGATATAAAATTAGTGCCCGCTAAAGATATACGTTGAAAAGTCCTGCCTTCCTTCTTTTCCATCACCATCAATAGTTCGATCGCCACGCCGCCTTTCTTGCCATTATTGAGGTTCAACAGCACCCCTGTTGAAAAGGTATTTTTTCCTGTTGCCGCGGGACCCGCACTAACAATGATAGTCTTCTTGGGAGTATTACTCATATCAATTGGGGCGCAAATTAATGTTAATTATGGTTCGTTACCCCGTTTAATCGCTAACTTTGCCGGATGGCGACCGTAAAAACCATCGGAGGAGTCCTGCTCCGGATAATAAAGGCGATCTTTATTCGTAAAAAAGATTGCTGCAAATAGATTCGGAAATTTTACCCAACTACCCGGAAGGGTCATCTCCCTGTTATATGTTAATTTAGCCCGCTGATCAAGATTCAAATCTCCTGTCTTGTTCGATATATAATTTTTGTGCATAAATCATTCAAAACAATGATCAGAAACTACTGTTTACTGATGACCACCCTCCTGTTAATGACAGCTTGCGGATCTGTCGATCAGAAAGCGTCTGCGCCTGATTTTCTTACGCAAAATCTGGACACTACGGTCAGCCCCGCCACGGACTTCTTCTCCTATGCCAATGGAGGATGGATCAAGGCTACTCCTATTCCACCCGAAGAAAGCGCATGGGGCATCGGGCAGCTGGTACAGCAAGATATTTACGTGCGGCTTCGCAAGATCAGCGAAGACGCGGCCGCTGTAAAAGCCCCCCGGGGCAGCGTGACCCAACAGATAGGCGACCTTTGGTACAGTGGTATGGATTCAACAGACATCGACAGACAAGGATTGCAACCCTTGCAAAAGGACCTGCAGGATATAGAAGCCGTCCGTACCACCACCGACCTGCTCCATATAGCGGCAGCCTTTCATAAAAAAGGTGCCGAAGTCCTCTTCTCAGAAGGTATAGGACAAGACGATAAGAACAGCGATGAGATGGCCTTACAACTGGAACAGGGAGGACTGGGTATGCCCAATAGGGATTATTATTTCAACACAGCTGAAAAACCTACCCAGGTACGCAATGCCTACAAATACTATCTTTCCCGGGTCTTTCAACAATTGGGCAGCGATAGCGATGACGCCCAAAAAAGAGCAGAGGCCGTCTTCGGGTTGGAAACCCGGCTGGCTAAAGCATCCCGTAAGTTGGAAGACCTGCGTGACCCTATAAAGAATTACAATAAGATCACCCGGGTATATCTGCAAAAACTTTCTCCCGCCATTGACTGGAACGAGTGGCTAAAAAACACCGGCGTCGGGCCTGTCGACTCTCTTATCATTCGTCAGCCTGAATTTTATACCGCCCTGGATAAAGAGTTGACAAAGACGCCCATCACAGACTGGAAAAGCTATCTCCGGGCCCATCTCGTCATGGCTTCAGCGCCTTTCCTGGACCAAAAGACATTTGCCGACTATTTCGAATACCGTAAGACCCTTACGGGCGCCAGCACTCCCAGGCCTCGCTGGAAAAGAGTACTGGACGCAGAAGAGAACGCCATGGGCGAAGCCCTTGGCCAGCTGTTTGTAAAAGAATACTTTTCAGAAAAAGCCAAACGACGGTACAGCGACCTGGTGGAGGCCATTCGCTGCGCCTACAAACAAAGGATCGAAAAGCTCAGCTGGATGAGCGACAGCACCAAACAAAAAGCCCTGAATAAATTGTCCCATATCACAAAAAAGGTAGGCTATCCCGATAAATGGAAGGACTTCAGCAGTTTGAATATAGATAGAGGCCCCTTTGTACTCAATATGCAAAGAGCCTCCGAATGGTGGCACGATTATATGATACACAAGCTGGGTAAGCCCGTCGACAGGACGGAATGGGACATGTCGCCTCAGACTTACAACGCTTATTACAATTCCAGCAACAACGAGATCGTCCTGCCGGCAGGCATATTCATCGTACCCGGCAGGAGTGATTCAACGCTCGACGATGCTTTCGTCTATGGATATGCGGCAGCTTCCACCATCGGCCATGAAATAACGCATGGCTTTGACGACCAGGGACGTCAGTTCGACTCAAAAGGCAATCTGCATAATTGGTGGCAGCCTTCCGATGAAGCACAGTTCAAAGCAAGAGCATCCCTCATCGTCAAACAATTTTCGGAGTTTGTCCCGGTAGATACCCTGCATGTCAACGGGGACGCCACCCAGGGAGAGAATATCGCCGACCTGGGAGGCCTTCTGCTGGGACTGGACGCCTTCAAACTCACAGACACTTATAAGAAGGGTGTGAAAGTCGGCGAGCTGACACCCCTGCAACGCTATTTCCTTGGATATGCCTATGCCTGGATGTATCAAGAGCGAAAAGAGATACTGGTTACCCACTTGCTCACAGACGTGCATGCTCCCGCCAGGGAAAGGGTCAACGGTCCCGTAGTCAATATCCCGGAATTCTATGAAGCGTTTGGAGTAAGGACGGGTGATAAGATGTACAGGCCGGACAGTCTCCGGGTAAGTATCTGGTAGCGGACGGTCAACCATCATTACTCGAAAGCCCCAGCCGGATCATCAGCTCCTCTTTTCGTCTGACGGCCACCTCTATGACGGCCCCATCCTCCAGTTCTATAAACCCGCCCCGCCCGCGCTGGTACCCGCTGACATAGGCCAGGTTGATAAGATACGAATGATGCGCCCGGTAAAACTTGTTACCGGGCAGCAGGGCCTCATATTCTGAAATATTTTTGGACGATGTGATCTTGCCTTTATCCTTAATAAATATATGAGTATAACCGCGGCTGGCTTCAATATACATGACATCGGACACCGGAACAAAGACAATACCGCTTTTCCCCGGCAACCCTATTTTGGGTATGTCGGAAGATAGTTTTTTCATGTTGTCAAAAAAAACATCCAGACGCTGGTCAAAATTTTTTAGCCGGATATTCCGCTCAGCCCGGCCGACGGCATCCTTTAGCTCGATAATACTCACCGGCTTCAACAAATAGTCCAGTGCACTATACCGGAAAGCCCTCAACGCATAATCATTAAAGGCGGTGAAAAAGATCACCTCAAAATCCACCGGCTTTAATTTATCCAGTACATCAAACCCGCTGCCATAAGGCATTTCTACATCCATAAATACCAGGTCGGGGTTTGTCTCACGGATAAGCGCCTCAGCCTTAAGGGCGTTGGCGGCCTTGCCTAATATGGATACATTAGGGCAAAAATCCTGTATCATCCCCTCCAGAATGACGACGTTGCTTGGTTCATCTTCAACAATAACTGCTTTGATCATGGTCCGACGGTTATTTTTTTCACATACTGTATAGGAAAACAAAGTACGATCCTCGTCCCGGACGGGAGATGATCACCCGTCTCCAGGTCCTCTACATCGATCAATATAGGAGCAGCCCGGCCCTGGTTCATCATTTCCATCCGCCGCGCTGTGAGGGTCATGCCACGCGATTGGTATTCGATAGGTGACCCCCTTTTAAACTGCGCAGCTTGCTTTCTTCCTATCCCATTGTCCTCAATGGTACAGATCAGATGCTCCTTGTTTTCTGCAAATCGGATAAGGATGACTCCTTTCTCATCACCCCTATACCTCAGACCATGCCGTATGCTATTCTCGACATAGGGCTGCAATAGCATAGGAGGAATATAATAGGCCATCCGGTCAATCCCGGAAGCAATGACGATATCATACCGGAAGGCATTGCCAAACCGGACCCGCTCCAACTCCAAGTAATAGGAAATATATCGCACTTCCTCGTCCAGGCTGATCCGGGACTTGGAAGTGATCTCCAGTGTCAATCGTATCAACCTGGAAAAATCCGTGATGAACTTATTGACGCCGAGGATGTCTTTTTCCATGACATATTTCTGAATAGAGTTCAGACTGTTGAAAATAAAATGCGGGTTCATCTGGGCCTTTAAAGACATCTGCTCCAACTCAGCCATCCTGTTGTTGATGCTTATTTTCTCCGCATTTTTTCGCTTCAGCTGCCGGATACGCCGCCATACCAGCACCCATATCATCCCCGTCAGCAAAGCGCCGGCCACAAAAATGAACCATGCCTTTTCCCACAGGAGCTGCTCGACGGTAAATGCCACGCGGATAGGATCGCTCCCTATACCAAACTTATTGGTAGCCACGACCTCCAGCTCATACGTTCCCGACGGCAGAGTGGGATAGCTTAAGAACGTTTCCCGGGTAGTCTGCCAGTTATTGTTCAAACCTTTCAAACGGTATCTGTAGGTTATATACCCCGCGCTCCGGTAAGATATCCCTGCAAAATCCACTCTTATCGAGCTTTCATGGTGAGGTAATATCAGCCCTGATGTATCATAATTCCAGGTAGCACGTCTGACCTGGATGGAAGTAATACGCAACTTACAGAACGAACGCTCTGCCGCCTCGTCAATATTAAAATGGGTCAACCCGCCCACCGTCCCTGCATACACATCATTCTTATTGACATACACAACGTTGATGATATCGGAGCTTAATCCATCTTCCGTTCCGAATGTGGTTATCCGGAAATGCCCCTTATCCATATGAACCCGGCTCAAACCCTTATCCGTCCCCACCCAAATGTCGTCTCCGGAAATAAAAATGGCCCTGCAGGTGTTGCTGGCAAGACCATCCTTTTCTGTAAGAGCATACAGCAGACGGCCATTCCTGATCCCTGTTATTCCCTGTCCACAAGTGCCGACCCATAATAGGCTGTCGGAAGATGCCGCAATAGCCGATATTCTCGTCTTGAATACAGGATAAATGTCGCCCCAAAAACGAGGTTTTCCATTCGAGGTAACGCTGTACAATCCATTTAAGGTGCCGAAAAATATCAGGCTGTCCTGCTGACAGGAAAAAGTGGACCTCCCTGGCCATATATACTCCAGCTTCTTAAGGTCAGAGGGACGGCGAAATTCAACACTTTGTGAAGTACTGATCAAAAAATTGCCTTTAGTGGAACTGACGGATTTCACGGCAGCACATCCCAGCACTGTAACCTCACGAAGATGGTCCAGTTTGAGAAGCCCCACATCCGTTCCTAACAGCAAACTATTCTTATCGATGGGCATAAAGGCCATTATCCTTCCCAGTTTATTGGTGTGCCAGGATATTTCCTGCTTGGTCATCTGTTGCAAACCCGGATCGGATCTCCATAAACCCGACCGCTCTGTCCCTATATACAGGGAGTTGCCGATCATCTGAACACTGGTGACGGACAGGCCTTCCCTGAACGTAACATTCCTGAAACCCAATGTGCCTATTCTGAACAGACCTCCACCGGCACACATAAACCAAAGATTGCCTTCCGAGTCGCGGATAACCGCATTGACCGATTGCTCTCTCAGAAAATAGGCAAATTGCTTTTTTGTCCGCAGATCGTACATCAGCGCCCCGTTGGTAGTATTCAATGTAAAAAGACTATCGTCTATCCCTGACAGCGAATTAAGGCTGGGCGGCATGGTTATCGAAAACCTCTCACCTGTGACCGGAACAGCATACAAACTATCCCCCTGCTGGAATACATTTAGATTGGGCGAGATCAGGATGGCATTGGTGCTCTTGCCGACAAAACTCCTTTTCCCCTTGAGCAGGAACCTGTCTTTATCCAATACGTATTGCGTATAGCTCCCACTTGATACACAGGAAAAGAAAGTAAACAGCCCATCCTTTGTCAGGCCGCCTCCCGCATTCGGACTTTCTATGTCCATTATCTTCCCATCGATACAAATAATATGTATGACGTAAGCCCCTTCTATAATGATATTGCCATATCTGTCTTCTGTAATAATGTTGATCTCAGATGTGATGGAGAGACGGTGCAGGACAGGGTCATTATCCTGGTTATGCACCTCCCCTCTCTGGTAATAACAGATCGAATTCCGGAAAGGGATGATCCATACCCTGTTCCTGGAGTCGACAAATAATTTTATTATCTCATTGTCGGGTAAGCCGTTTGCAGTCGTGAAATTATGGAAGTGAGTACCGTCGTACCGGCTTAGACCGCTCTCCGTTCCAAACCAGAGGAAACCATCCTTGTCCTCGGCAGCACAATACACCACCGAGCCGGCCAGACCATCCTTTACGTTATATTGCGTATAGCTGAACTCCTGCCCCCGGGAATAAAGGAACAGGTTGAGGATAAGGAATAACATAAACAAATGACGCATCGTTTAAATTTACTGCATTATCCGCACACTTATCGATGATTTTTGCACGCTGGCGAACTCATCCTGCACGCCGGCAAACCGGGCATTTTTCCTATGACGGTCCTGCGTTAATTTATGGCCCAAACCATTAAATCTATCATTATGAAATGTAAACCTATACTCCTATTTTCCTTTCTTCTTCTCTCCCTTTTCTCATCCGGCCAATCCGAAACCCATGACTTTATAACCTACGACACGACGATCAATTATCACTGTTTCCCCCCCAATCAGGGCATGGACGGTTGCAACGGCAACAAATTCGCCATTCGTATCAGCCGGCCCCGGAATTATTTCACAGCAGGCAATGCTGACACCGCGTCACGACCCTGGATACTTACTATGCCAGGAGCCGGTGAAATGGGCACAACAGGAACACCGGACACTAATAACCTGACAGTCTATGGACCGCATTACTGGTTGCAACATGGCTGGGACGGAGGAGTACAGCTCGACAACGGTAAACATTATCCTATCCTGGTGACTATTATTGCGGGAAGCCAAAATGTACGCCCCTGGTTCGTACAGGCCCTGCTAGACACCTTGATCAGGATCTATCATCCCAGAAAAAACTCCCTGCATATGGCAGGCCTCAGCCAGGGCTCCTGGGTCCTCGCGGTATACCTCGGGTACGAAATGACAGCCGGTGACGAGCATAACATGGCCAATGTCAGAAGCTTTACAGACCTGCAGGGAGTAGAACCCGGAGACTATTTTGGCGCAAGCCCCCTTACCTATCCGTCATTCTTCGGCCATTGGGCCAAACGTTACGCGGGACGGTTCTTTGGACTGGAAGGGTACCAGGATACCCGTAACATCTGGCGGATATCGCAAAATATGAATGACAGCGTTGCCAATTCCGGCTATTTTGCCTTTGATACCCTCCACACAGGCACAAATTACCATTGCTGCTGGAATTCGATGTACGATCCTTCCATCACCAACTGGCGATGCATAGCCCCCGTTTCAAACCCCTATATCATCCAGACAACAAACCCCGCTAGTACCATGGGATCCTATTATGTCGACCCCACCACCGGCACCAATATATTTCAATGGATGCTCCGGCAGGGCGATACCACCCTGGTCGGTTCCGGAGCGCCACCCAACCAACTACCCGTCGCCAACGCAGGCCCTGACAAAAATATCCGTCTGCCTGTCGATAGTGTCGTCGTCAACGGGTCCGGTACGGACGCAGATGGCACCATCGTCTCCTATGCCTGGACCAAAATTTCCGGCACAGGCGGGACTATCGTATCCCCGTCTTCCGCTACGACAACTATAAAAGGACTCACCGCCGGCGTCTACCAATTTGTGCTCACCGTTACAGACAACAATGGAGGCACAGGGAAAGACACCATGCAGGTGACCGTCGATACGGCTTATATACCACCCACCGTCAACGCCGGCAGCGACAAGACCGTCATCCTGCCCGTCGACAGCGTCGTCCTCAATGGCATTGCCACAGGTCACGGCACCACCATCCATATCCTTACCTGGACTACTACCAGCGGCCCCAACAATCCTACGATCGTCATGTCCAATTCCAACCAGACAGCGACCATACACGGACTGGTCCAGGGCACCTATATCTTCACCCTCACCGCCACCGACAACCACGGACTCACCAGCTCGGACTCCGCCACCGTCACGGTAAACCCGGCCCCAACTACCTCCAGGGTATTTGTCGCACCAGGCGAATACCAGGTGTTCTTCATCGATACCAGCAAACATCTCTATGCCATCGGCACCAACCTCGTAACCCAGGGCGTCGGCGGAACAGGTACGCCCGGTACGATCCTCCCCGTAGCTGTCCCCTCCAATCTGACATTCAAGACGGCAGCCGGCTGTCTCCACGGCGGCGCAGCAGTGGACAACAATGGGAATGTATGGGCATGGGGGGATAACGACCAGGGACAGGTGGGCAACGGCGCCGCCTCCACTACACAGGTATTGACCCCTGCACAGATAACGACAGATTCCGCCGGCAACCCCTTCACAGGTGTCACGACCTTATGCGCCTATTATTCCGGTAATGCCAGCCAGGGATGGTACGCCGTCAAATCCGACAGCACCCTCTGGGTCTGGGGACAAACATTAGGAGGAATGAGAGGGAATGGAACAACAGGCAGCACCGCACTGACAAGACCCGCACAGGTTCCCTTGCCGGGTAATAGAAAAGTCATGCAGATAGCCGCAGGCGACGAGTTGATCGTCCTTTGTTCGGATAGCACCGTATGGACATGCGGAGGATCGAATGGCAACCCGCAGAATCTGGGATATGCAGCCGCCGGCAACGATTACCTGAGCTTGCACCAGCTTACCACCCTATCCGGTATCAGACTGATCGCCGGAGGAGGCCCCTTCAATTACGCCTTGAAATCCAACGGTACCTTATACGGCTGGGGATATCGAGGCTATTATATGGGCGGAACGGGTGGTACCAATTCTCCCCTGGCCACACCCACTGATCTCACCAGCAGGCTAAACCTCCCTCATCCCATAAAGACGATCGCCGTCGACTTTGTATGCACACACGCTATATTGTCGGACAGCACGCTATGGGGCTGGGGAGATAATGCACAAGGCGGCATCGGCATCGGCACCGAGCTCAATTATGCCACCACCACAGCGCCCTATGCCTGGGATTATTACCCGGCGGATCTGCTGCAGCAATCTCCGGTACAAGTCACAACCCGCAAAGATTTCGTGGCCATATATACTGCCCAACCCTTCGTAATGTTCGATTATGCGCAGACGGCAGATGGCCAATTGTATTCCTGGGGAAGGAATAAAGGAGGGGTTTTAGGCAATGGTATTGTAGGCTGTTCTTCCGACGTGCTCGCAACTTATCCAAACTCCTGGGATGTGACCTCACCTACTCCGGTCAACCCGCTTTCGGTGACAAGCACCACCGTCGGCCCTTGCCCCTACTGCGTGGCGCATCCCGCCACCTCTCCCTGTAATACCTGTTCCACAGGCAATAGCGCATCTTCCATAAAGACAGGAACCTCTATACAGATAAAGGCATCCGGTCAGACAGTTCCGCAATTCGTTCTGTATCCCACGCTCGCACGGGACAATGAAGAGCTGCATATGACGATCGCAAGCGATAACAAAGGCCCTGTCGGGATCAGTGTATATGATTTCACCGGAAAGCTTGTAAGGTCACTACAGCTAAATAAGAACGATACTTATTTCAATCCATCGTTCAACATAGGTCACCTGCCCGCAGGCACCTACCTGGTAAAAGTCCTCATAGGTAATAGTGAACAGCATACGGCAAAATTCATACGACTCTAAAAATAAAGGAGGCGGCCTTGTGGCCGCCTCCTTTTACACAGTTATCGGCGATTTCTGCACGGTGGTAAAGTTATCCTGCACGCCTGCAAACCTACCCTGATCTCTATCCCCCGATTTCGCTAATTTGTCAGTACATTTTTAATACCTGCTGCTTATGCGCTGTAAAACTATCCTATGTACGATCATAATAACCTCGCTAGGCCTCTGCCACATATATGGCCAGGATAATACCTTCACTTCAGATCCGGGTAAAACACAGGGCCTTCCCTCCTCTTTTCTCAACCGTATACAGTCCAGGACTGCCGCGCTCGACAGGCAACTGACCAGGCAGACGGAAAAATACCTGGAACGGCTCGCCCACCGCGAAGCACGGTTGAAAGAAAAACTATCCAGGGTCGATTCAAATGCCGCCAGGTCCCTGTTTGCAGATGCATCAAACCAATATGCCGCTCTCTCCGGGAAACTGACCCACGACACAGGCAGCGCCACTCTCCACCTTAGCGGCGAATACCAGCCTTACACCGACTCGCTGCAGGGAATGCTGAAATTCCTGAAGACGCCTCCGCCCGGCCTGAACGTCAACGCATCCCAGCTGCAAAGCTCCCTCAGGCAACTGCAAACGCTCCAGGCAAAAATGCAGGACGCCGATCAGGTCAAAGAATATATCCGGCAGCGAAAGCAGCAGATCGCTCAATACCTTCAACAGCATACAAACCTAACGAATCTTTTAGGGAAGGACTACCAAGGCATGAACCAGGACATTTATTACTATTCCCAACAAGTCCGGGAATACAAGGAGACGCTGAACGACCCTGGCAAGCTCACAAAAAAAGCGCTGACCATATTAAACAAAGTCCCTGCCTTCCAGACATTCATAAAAGAAAATTCTCAGTTGGCTGGTCTTTTCAATCTCCCCGCCAACTACAACAACACGGCGAGCCTGGCCGGCCTCCAGACGCGCACCCAGGTGGCAGAGCTGATCAACCAACAAGTAGCCGCGGCGGGAACATCGGGACAAGCTGCCTTACAATCCAATCTGCAATCCGCCCAGTCACAGCTCGACGGCTACAAAGACAAGCTCAGCAAACTGGGCAGCGGCAGCGGCGACATCGACATGCCCGATTTCAAACCCAATGAACAAAAGACAAAAACCTTCTGGCATCGCCTTGAATATGGCACCAATTTTCAAACCACTCGTAATAACTATGCCTTCCCCACCATATCCGATTTCGGCCTATCCGTCGGTTATAAGATCAACGACCGCAGCACAGTAGGCATTGGCGCCAGCTATAAGCTGGGATGGGGTAACGGGATACAACACATCGCTTTTTCCAGCCAGGGAGCAGGGCTGCGATCCTTCATGGATGTAAAGATCAAAGGCAGCTTTTTCGCCACCAGCGGCCTCGAATACAATTATACAACACCTTTCCGCAGTATGCAACAACTCCGACAATGGGACAACTGGACAAAAAGCGGGCTCCTGGGCGTTAGCAAGACGGTGTCGATGAAGGGTCGGGTCTTCAAAAAGACAAAGCTGCAGCTGCTGTGGGATTTCCTCAGCTATCAGCAGGTGCCAAGGACACAGCCGGTAATCTTCCGAATCAATTACACATGGTAATTATGAAAAATATATTATTTCCCCTGCTTCATTTGCTCTTTATTCTTATTTCTTTGACCTGCAGCAGCCAGCAGAACGCGCCCGGTTTACCCACCATCCTCCCCCCATCACCCCATGCCTTTGCCATGACCAGGTATGGAGGGATCAACGTCGGGTTACAGACCGGGGCCGCCCGTCTGGAGATACCGCTATATACATTAAAAACAAAAAACCTGTCGCTGCCCGTCAGCCTGTCGTACTCCTCTTCCGGCATCAAGGTGGATGAAATAGCCGGCCGGGTAGGCATAAGCTGGATACTGAATTCGGGCGGAGTGATCACCAGAACCGTGAACGATGATCCGGATGAGTCGGCGACAAAATGGTCGCCGCCCAATGATTCGGTATTCAACCAGAATGCAGCACTGCTCACCTGGCTGACAAACGCCTCCAACGGAGCTAACACCAATAACAATGGCCTGGATGTCTCTCCGGACTTCTTTTCCTTTAATTTCAACGGCAGGTCCGGCAGATTTATACTTTCAGGTGATACCGTCCTCCAGTTGACCAGGGAGAACCTGAAAATAGAAACCACGTTAAAGTCACATGCGGCCAGATGGTCTTTTAAGATCACGGATGGAGATGGGGTGATGTATTTCTTTGGAAGTGTAGCCAATTCCACGGAATCCACCTATTCCTGGGGCAATTGCGGTAACCATTACACCAACCCTGTGATCACGGCATGGTATTTATCCAGGATCGTGCATCCCAACGGCGATTCCGTCAACTTCTCTTATGATGCGCTCACCACCTACTCCTATCCCGTCAGCCTCAGCCAGCAGCTTACAAGACTGGCATACACATCCCAAACCTGTGGCGCATCCCCTGCCCCATACATAGACGACCAGATCTGTGAAACATCTATTTCAACAAACGCTGTACGTCTTTCAGGCATAGCAGCCTCCAATAATTGTCTGATCAAGCTAAAATACACCGGCAGACGGGACCTTCCTTATGACGGACTGGTAGATAGTGTCTGCATATATCTGCCCGGCGATACGGTGAATGCCGCCAAAAGCTTTAAGCTGAACTATGTGTATTCCACCAGCAACGGCGCCGCCAGCTATAACAACGATTCACTGTTGAATTTAAGGCCGTTCCTCACCACAGTGACGGAGAATGGCAAAGGAACCACCGAACAGCATGTGTTCCAGCTCAGCTATAACAACCTTCAGGGTCTGCCCCCAAGACTTTCTTTTTCCCAGGACCATTACGGCTATTTTAACGGAGCAAACAACTCCACCATGATCCCGCCGTCCCGTGGCTATGAGTCGCTTTTCCCCGATGCCGGTGCCAACCGGGAGCCGAATTTCAGTATGGCCTGTTTAGGGATGCTGACAAAAATAAAATACCCGACGGGCGGCTATGACTCATTGGAATATGCGGCTCCGCAGGCAAGGGTGACGGAACTTCCCCCTCCCGTGCAATACACGACATCTATTTCTTCCACGGGCACGGGGCTAAGCGGAGCAGTTACAAAATCCGACACTTTCCACATCCCCAATTACAACGGCTCGAAGATCGGGTGCAGCTTTCAATTTACGGGCGATCCCAGCAACCTGGACTTTCATGCCATGGCCGTCATAAAAATAATAAATCTTGCCACCGGCCAGGTGGTCTACACGAGCGAAGTAAATTCCGACAACCCGACAAGCCTGGATTCCATCTATGTCGGAACAGATTTTATCCTTCAATGTACCGCGTATGGTCAATATACGCTGGGAGAGGCGGTTTTAAATTATTGGGTTCAGGACAATACAATGATCACCCATAATGTCCCCGCAGCCGGAGTTGTGGTCAGCCGGGTCAGCACTTACGATCCCATTGCCGGCAATACAAGCATAAAAAAGTACTACTATGCCTCCCTCAGCGATCCGGGCGGACTATCTTCCGGGACGGTAATGTTCAAGCCGGTGTACGTGTCGGACTATACATTACGCACTTTATGCTATGGCGTTGAGGATGGCAATGGCGGCCACCCTGTCATCGACCAATGCGGGACGAAGTTCTATTACAAGACCGCCTCCTCCAATTCCCTGATCGATCTATACGGTTTTTCTCAGCATCATATATATTTCAGCAGCGTGATCGAAGGCTCCGGCGACAATTTTGAAAATGGCGGGATCGAGCACCAGTTCCTTGTCTGGCCTGATGCCCGGGGAGAAGTAATCATGGGCAGCGATCTCATGGATGGCCCTCTTTCCAACTTTGGCGAAACCCTCAACGGCCTGGAGACGTTCACGAATTATTTTACCAGGCGAAATGGTGTATTCAGCTCTGTCAGACAGATATCAAAGAATTACAGACAGGATCAACGACTGGCAGGCCTGACCTGGGGATATACGATCCGCAGGAATTATCAAACATTTTGTTCGGGCGGGTCTTCTCCTTTACCAAGCGAGTTCGACCCTTATGATGTTAAAAAGAATTACATACTCGCCAAATGGGTCTACCCGGACACCATCGATACCCGGGAATTCGATGTCAATGGAGCAGGTACATTGACAAGCAGGATTATCTATAATTACGACAACCTCAAAAGCCTGCTGCCCACCAAAACTGTCACCTTCAACAGCAAAGGCGATTCGCTGATAGCCCTGAACAGATACCCGAATGACATCAATAAGGCGACTGTGACTGCGGAAGCCGGTGCTGCTATAGACTCGCTCATCAGCAAACATATCATCAGCCCGATACTTTCAAAGGAAGAGTATAAGAATACTGTTTTTCTCAGAAGGTTATCTACCTATTATAAGAACTGGCCTAACAACATTCCCGAACCCCGGAGCGTGGAACTCCAACTATCGACGAATCCTCCTGAAACCCGGCTCCAGTTTGACAATTACGATACTTACGGTAACATATTGGAGCAGAATAAGATCAACGATCAGCATATGAGCTATATCTGGGATTATCAAAATGAATACCCGATAGCCGAAGCAAGGAATGCGCAGATAAATGATATTGCCTACACCAGCTTCGAGGCGGATGGAACAGGGTCCTGGACCATCGGCCCATCAGTGGATCGCTCGACAGGCCTGACAGGCAGCAGCTCCTACACGCTTAACAATGATATCTCCCGCAGCAATCTCAATCCTGCCACGACATACATCATATCCTATTGGACCACGAATAACACTCCATTCACGATCACCGGGACGACCGGAGGGGCGCTTAAAGGGAATACCGTTACCCTCAATGGCAACAGCTGGACCTATTATGAACACAAGGTGACAGGACAGACAGCTATTACTATTGCTGGCTCCGGACATATCGACGAGCTCCGGTTATATCCCGCCGCCGCCCGGATGACTACTTATACTTATAAGCCGGCAGTAGGCATGACCAGTCAATGCGATATAAACAACCATGCCACTTACTACGAATACGACGGCTTCCACCGGCTGGCCACGGTGAAAGACCAGGATGGAAATATTATAAAAACAATTGACTATCACTATATAGGAACGTCGACTACAAATTGATAATCTATGCGCAGCATCTATAAATATCTTGTAATTATTTTCTGTTTGGCCGGTATCACATCACCGGCGCTCTCACAGGCTTTGACCGGAGGATCGATTACTGTTACGATCCAAAATATTACTGCCGGAGGCCAGCCTCGGCAAATATTCTGTTCGGCTGCCACGGGAGGGGGTTGTACTGCCTCGACATATCGATACCAATGGCAACAAACACTCGATTACGTCACTTATACCGACATTCCCGGCGCAACGGGGCTGAACTATACCCCACCGCCTTTATATGTCACCACACATTTTGTCCGGGTAGTATATTGCGGCACCCAAAGAGCAAACTCAAATGCCGCCACGGTGAATGTGTTCAATCCGTTCAGCGGCGGCACCATCAGCGCTGACGCCACCACTATACCATACAATACTTCCGCCAATTTCTCAAATGTAGCTTCAGCAAGCGGAGGCATCTGCACCGGCTCGATCATTTACATCTGGTGGGGCAGCACGGATGGTGTCAACTATACCCAACTGATACCATTTGACGGAGCTTCGGGCGCTTCCCCTCCTTTAACAAGCTCTATGCACATTTACAGACAGGCTCGTTGTACCAATAATTTCGAGCAGGCTAATTCGAACATTATTACGATCACCATCGCTCCTCCATTGCAATCCGGAATTACTCCATCTTCTCTTAACATCGTATCTGGCGCTGATGGAGGAACGATACAAACCACGCCATCAGGCGGAGCCTGCAACGGCGCATATTCTTACCAATGGGAATCAAGTACGGATAACATAAATTTCGGCACAGCTCCCGGAAACAGCACGGCACAACTTTATCACCCGGGAACGATCTATACGACAACTTATTTCCGGTGCCATGTCTATTGCGGAACGGAACAGATTTACACGCCTGTAACAACAGTCATGGTCACGCAACAGCCTAATTATATTCGCACACGGGTGATCAAAAAGCCGGGGATTACAGACCGCGCCGGTTCTCAAAGTTTAGCTGACCCTAACGATGTTCAGCAAACAACCACCTATTTCGATGGACTGGGCAGATCGATACAGAGCGTGTCAAAACAAGCGAGCCCGCTCGGAAAAGACCTGGTGTTGCCGCAGGTCTATGACTCCTTTGGGAGGACAGCTATGCATTATTTGCCGTATACAGGGCCTTCTTCGGACGGTATATTTAGAATAAATGCACTGAACGAACAGGCCGCCTTCAACGCAAGCCAGTTTCCCAACGAACAATATTACTATGGAAAGACCGATTTTGAGCCGTCTCCGCTGAATCGCCCTGTTGCAACCTATGCTGCAGGCAACAGCTGGATAGGCAGCGGACGGGGTATAGCAACGAATTATCTCTTTAACGACGGGGCCGACAGCGTACGGGTATGGGATATCGCGATGACTTCGGGCAGTATGCCGGCAAGCACACGTACCTATAGCGCCAGGTTGCTTTACAAAAATTTCACAACGGATGAACAGGGGCATCAGGCAGTGGAGTATAAAGATGTGGAAGGACACATCGTGCTGCAAAAAGTTCAGTCATGGGATAACCCCGCCGCCGGGCACAGTGGGTGGCTATGCACCTACTATGTATATGATGACCTCGGCAACCTGCGGTTCGTGCTCCCGCCCAAGGCCGTAGACCTGATCAGTAGATCAGGGTGGGCCCTGAGCCAGGCAATAGCAGATGAGCTCTGCTTCCGCTATGAATATGACGCCCGTGAACGGAACATCATTAAGAAAATACCCGGCACAGGCGAGGTCAGGATGGTATATGACATGCGCGACAGGCTGGTGATGACCCAGGACAGCAATGCCCGCCACGACGGATACTGGATAACCACCAAATATGATGATCTCAACAGACCCGACAGCATCGGCAAACTCATCGACGGGAATAGCAGGGACTATCACCAGAACCTGGCAAATAGTACACCCGGCTATCCATTGATCACAGGAACAGGCTACACCAGCTATACGCGTACTTTTTATGACGATTACTCCTGGCTGCCGGCAGCAACGCCATTATTAAACAGCAACTTCGCAACGAAGTACGTCAACGCCCCCAATTACTTTATAACCAACTTAAACACTTCGCCACAATACGCCCAGGCTATGACAGCCTCACAAGGCACCAGGGGAATGGTCACAGGGACAGCCGCCGATGTCATCGGATCTGTCATCAATCTTTTTAGAGTTAACTTTTATGACGACAGGGGACGATTGCTCCAAACCATCTCCACTAACTTCCAAAGCGGAAGAGATACCACGACTTTCCAATATGATTTTGAAGGAAAAGTACTCCGGAAACTACTGACCCAGAATAATGCTTTCGCACAGCAGAAATTGTACACTGTCTCGACAAAATTCGGTTATGATGCCATGGGAAGGCCGGCCGGCACATGGATGCGCCTGGACAATGCCGCTTCAGACCAGCCAGTGGACAGCCTGATCTATGATGAGCTCGGACAGTTAAAAGCCAAATACCTGGGAGGTGCCCTGGATAGTCTTGTTTATGATTATAATATCAGGGGATGGATAGACGGCATCAACCGCAGTTTTATTCAAGGCAGCGCCCAGCACTACTTTGGAATGGAATTAGGTTACGACAAGACAGTCACGGTAGCTAACGGTACCACTTTCGGAGGTCTGCAATATAATGGCAACATAGCAGGCATTGTATGGAAAAGCGCAGGTGACGGCGTTTCCCGAAAGTATGATCTTACTTACGACAATGTGAACCGTCTCACAGGTGCCGGCTTTAGCCAGAGCGCTGCGGGAGGAGGCTGGGGAAATACTGCGATGGATTATTCAGTGCATAATCTGACCTATGATGCCGGCGGCAATATCATGTCGATGAGCCAGCATGGATGGAAGTTGGGCGCCCCAACAGCCGCCATTGACTCCCTGACCTATGGATATTTGACAAACACCAACAGACTGAATACCGTAGCGGACGTCGTCAATGACCCGAATTCTGTATTGGGCGATTTTCACTACAACAGCGCCAGGTCTGGGCAGGATTACCAGTATGACGCCAACGGTAATTTAGTCGTGGATAAGAATAAAGGCATAACCGGCATCTCACATAACTTTCTGAACCTACCCGAATACTTTTCCATCCCCGGTAAAGGAAGCATACAGATCACTTACGACGCAGCCGGAAATAAGCTCAGGAAGATCGTATGGGACAGTATCTCCAGACGTATTAATACGACAACCTACACAGAAGGATTGGTTTATTATCGGACAGATTCCTTTGTTACAAGCGGGAACGCCCAGGATACCCTGCAGTTTGTCATCCATCCCGAAGGACGGGCAAGATGGGCGCTGCATTATTATACCAACGGCAGTTCAGCTTACGGTTGGGAATACGACTTCTTTGAAAAAGACCATCTGGGCAACACAAGGATCGTATTGACACAGCAAAAAGATACGGCCCAATATATGGCAACGATGGAGGCCGCCTACCGCGCTAAGGAAATGGCCTTGTTCTATAACATCGATTCCACCAGCTACCCTGCCTCTTCTGTACCTGGCGGATACCCCACTGACGGCACTACTTCCCCTAACGATTCCGTCGCCCGCGTAAATGGCAGCGGGCACAAAATGGGCCCTGCCCTTCTGCTCAAGGTAATGAGTGGCGATTCTATAGCCGTCGGCGTCAAGTCCTTTTACAGACCAAACAGCTCCCCAGGACCGAACAACAGTTCCATCTCCGATGTACTGAATTCGCTGGCCCAGGGACTTATATCCCTGTCCGGACCAGGTCACGGCACAATTACTGACCTGAACAACACTTCCGGCTCCCCCGTATACACCGCGCTGAACAGCTTCCTCCCGGCCAACGAGACATCTACCACCGGCAAACCCAAGGCTTATCTCAACTGGATGCTGCTGGATAATCAGTTCAATTATGTCGGCACAGGCGGACAAAGCGGCGCACTGCCGGTGGGTAATGCCGATGTCCTCAATACCCTGGCCCAGGGAGTCGGCATCCATCACAGCGGATATCTCTATATTTGGGTAAGTAACGAAACCCAGAACTGGGATGTGTTCTTTGACAACCTGAGTGTGACCCACTTCAGCGGCCCGATGCTGGAGGAAAGCCATTATTACCCTTTTGGACTCACCATGGCGGGCATCAGCGATAAGGCCATCAAGACAAAATATGCTCAGAACAAATACAGATATAACGGAAAGGAATTACAGGACCAGGAGTTTTCCGGCGGAGCAGGCATAGAAGAATATGATTACGGCGCCAGGTTCTACGATTACCAGATAGGCAGATTTACCGCAACAGACCCTCACTCGGACAAATACTATAGCACATCCCCTTATAGCTATGTTTTAAATGATCCGATCAGAGGCTCCGATCCCACTGGGATGGACACCTATTTATCCGGAGATGCGGCACAAGAGGCCTGGAGGGAGATCCAATCGATGCCCGCGCAATCCATCGATGTTTATGACAGGATGGCGCAACGTAAGGTAAAAGAGCATGGAGGGGAAAGTAACGCAAACGGTACAATTAAAGCAGTGCTGCCTGTTTTCGAGTCGATCACACCGGAAACATTTGCACATATCCGGGATGCAGTGGAACTGGAAGGCAAACCCCTGTTGCTGACAAGAGGATTTGTAGGGATCGATGATCTGAACAGACCTATAGCGCTGAGAGGTCATAAGAATCTCAATCCTGATATAAATTGGCTGGACGAATATCCATTCGCCTCTACCGTGGAAGGAGGGTTCGGTGCTTCTGTTAGAGAGGTGGCCATCTGGGAACAAAGGCTTCAAGGCGGGCAGCTCAGTGCATTGTATACGTTTGTCAATGTGAATCAACAATTTTTAGTAATGCTGGTACCGGAATCTGATTATAAATACCAAATAGCACCCAGATACTATAAACTGCCAGGCTGGGAGCCGTCAAAAGGATGGATGGAAAGAAATCATATTGAACAGATAAACATACCCCATGGTATAGATGTGATACCATTGCTGGAAAAAATATTGGAAAGGGGAATCAAGCTGCCTCCGTTATTTACCCCTCCTACTATGTTTCCGCCAAGCTCACCTGTACCTGTAGTATAGCCGGGTGCGAAAATAGTTTTTAAAACAGAAGGATTAAAATTTATGGATCAACAACGGTTTGACAACTTATTAAAAGAATTCTCTCTTGTTCTGCAGAGTCAGGATGCTCCCATTTTAAAGAGATTGAACGATGGGATCCCGCCTGAGCAGGTAAAAACAACATTTGAACATCGTTGGTTCCCGGAAGAAGTATTTCAGCTCTATAACTGGCATGATGGGACAGATCTGGAAGAGGATGCTGTGATCGGAGAGCTTTGGATGTTCAAGGCAGGGGCATTTATGTCTTCCTCCAGGGCAATGCAATGTTATAAGAGACGGGCAGGTGAGGACGACTATTGGGATGCCTATAAGTTCCCGTTATTTGAAAGCAGAGGGGGAGAATACTATTTAATAGATAATAAAAAAAATAGTACCACTGCGGGCATGATCTTCTGGCATTCCATCGGCGCTGTTGATTTCGACACTATCATCAGCAAATATGACTCATTGGGGACGCTGTTCGAGACAATCCTCAGATGCTTTCAGCAAGGAGCTTATTCTTATAATAAAACTACCAGAATATTGGAATTCGATTTTGATCTGGAACGACGTATAACCAGGGAACTTAATCCAGGATCAGCATACTGGAAGATCGTTTGAAGGACCAAAATAAAAGAGGCGGCCCGGTGGCCGCCTCTTTCTTATCATAAAATATTTCAAGACTACCAAAACACCGTATACAACGCGGCCAGCAACCCGCAGATGATCAGGGCCCCTACAGCAAAACTGGGATTCACCCTGAACATCTTCTTATCCACCTCCAGCCCATGCGGCTGTACACCCCGTTTGTTGTCCCGTAGGCTGATAAAATACATCACGGCGACACAGATGACAAATACAAAACCCATCCGGTCCAGGAATGGTATCTCATAGACACCCTTTTCATTCGCCTTCGCAAACCCAAAAGGCGCCAGGAACGAGAGGTTCGCAATGAGCGGGAGGAACTTGAAAATAATGGACATTAAAAATCCCCCAATAGTCGCAAACAACGCCGCATTGGAAGTAGTCTTCTTCCAGAAAAAACCCAGGATGAACATGGCGAATATACCCGGCGACACAAACCCGGTGTACTCCTGGATATATTGGAACCCGCCCTTTTTATCAATGCCCAGGAAAGGAGAAATAAGAATGGCCAGGATCATGGCAACGATCACAGTGACCCGCCCCACCCATACCTGCTTACGCTCGTCAGCCTCGGGATGAAGCCTCTTCTTATAGATGTCCAACGTAAAGATGGTAGAGATACTGTTCACCTTGCCCGCCAGCGAAGCCACCACGGCAGCCGTCAGCGCGGCAAAAGCAAGCCCTTTCAACCCGGCAGGCAACAGATTCAGCAACACAGGGTACGCCCGGTCGGGGTTGACTTCTCCGCCTTGTATCATCTCCGTATTAAATACATTTTGCTTGTACAGCAGATACGCCGCAATACCGGGTATGACGACGATGACAGGCATCAGCATCTTTAAAAAGGCGGCAAAAAGGATACCCCCGCGCGCCGTCTTAAGGTCCGCACCCAATGCCCGCTGCGTGATGTATTGGTTACATCCCCAATAGTTGAGGTTCACAATCCACATCCCCCCTATCAACACCGTAAGACCAGGCAGGTCCATATAATTGGGGTTATCCTTTTTGAAGATCATATGGAAATGGTCGTCCGCATGCTGTGTCAGCAGCTTCAACCCATTGAATACTCCCTTGGTGCCAAAATGCTCCGAGACGAGGTTCAACGCTATATAAGTAGTGACAAGCCCCCCCAGGATCAGGAAGAACACCTGTATCACATCCGTATAACCGATGACCTTCATGCCGCCCAGGGAGATGATGATGGCAAATGCAGCCAGACCCAGCATACAGCCCGTAAAAGGCAATCCGGAAATACTGCTGACCGCCAGCGCCCCCAGGTAAAGGATGGAAGTAAGGTTCACCACTACGTACAGCAGCAGCCAGAATACAGCCATGATCATAGCCACCGTACCGTTATACCGCTGGTTCAGGAATTGCGGCATGGTATAGATCTTATTCTTCAGATATACAGGGATAAAAAAGATAGCAACGATCATCAGCGTGGCCGCTGCCATCCATTCGTAGGTGGAGATGGCAAGCCCCATTTTAAACCCGCTGCCGCTCATCCCGATGAATTGTTCGGCCGAAATATTGGACGCGATGAGCGATGCGCCAATGGCCCACCAGGTCAGCGAACCCTCTGCCAGGAAGTAATCCTTGGTACTCGTCTGGGCCGTCTTTTTACGTTGGTAAACCCACCAGCCGTATAGCGCAACAATAACAAAATAGATGAGGAAGACAATGTAATCGCGGGCTTGTAACATTTGCATATAGCAGCGGTAGGTTTATTTGAAAAATTTCGTAAAAATAGGGGAACCGGCCAATTATTCGTCAATCCGGCCCCCCTTTTTGTAGATATTTTAAATATATCTATTGATCAGGTTCTCCAGGTACTCCTGCCGCCCGCTAATCACCGTTGGTTCACCACCCGCAATAGCATACTCCCGCAGGTCCTCCAGGGACAGACTTCCTTTCTCATACGCAGCCCCTTTACCACTGTCAAAGGACGCATATCGCTCAGCGCGTATCTTTTTGTATTCAGATTGTTTCAAAATCGTATCCGCCACCAGCAACGCCCTCGCAAAAGTGTCGATACCCCCGATATGCGCATAGAACAGGTCCTCGGGGTCGGTGGAATTACGACGGCGTTTGGCGTCAAAATTGATCCCGCCGCCCTGGAATCCGCCGCCTTCCAGGATGATAAGCATGGCCTCCACCAGCTCGTTGATATTGTTGGGGAACTGGTCCGTGTCCCATCCATTCTGATAATCCCCCCTGTTGGCGTCGATAGAACCCAAAAGACCCGCGTCAGTAGCCACCTGCAGCTCATGTGTGAATGTATGACCGGCCAGGGTGGCATGGTTTACCTCGATATTCAGCTTAAAATCCTTCAACAGATCATACTCCCGCAGAAAGCTGATGACCGTGGCGCTGTCATAATCATATTGATGCTTGGTAGGTTCACAGGGCTTGGGCTCTATAAAGAACACACCCTTAAATCCTTGTTTCCGCGCATAGTCCCTGGCCGTATGAAGAAACCTCGCCAGGTGCTCCTGCTCCCTTTTCATATTCGTGTTCAGCAGACTCATATATCCTTCCCGTCCTCCCCAAAACACATAATTATGTCCACCCAGGGCTATCGTCGCATCCAGCGCCGCCTTCACCTGCGCTCCCGCATGGGCCAGCACATGAAAATCGGGGTTCGTAGCGGCCCCGTTCATATAGCGGCGGTTGGAGAACAGGTTGGCCGTACCCCACAACAGCTCGACCTTGCTGGCCGCCTGTTTTTGCTGCGCATAGGCCGTCAGCGCCTGCAACCTTTTCTCGTTGTCCACTACATCATTTGTATAGTCCACAACATCCACGTCATGAAAACAATAAAAAGGCAGGTCCAGCTTGGTGATAAATTCAAAAGCCGCATCCATCTTTTCTTTCGCACGGGCCACTGCATCCCCCTTCTCGTTCCAGGTATAATGATGGGTCGGCTCGCCAAAAGGGTCGGCGCCATTGCCGCAGAAAGAGTGCCAGTAAGCCACGGCAAAACGTAAATGCTCCTTCATAGTCTTTCCGGCAACCGTCCTCCCCGCATCGTACCAACGATAGGCCAGGGGATTGTCCGTCTCAGGCCCTTCATATTTTATCTGTCCTATTCCTTTAAAGAACTCTTTGTCACCTGTAATTACTGGCATAGCTGATTTTTTACGTCGTTTATAAATAGTTATTCAATATTTCTTTCCACCTGTTATATGATCCTTCATACTCGCCGGTGCGCCCCGGATCCACCCGGACCAGCGGCTTCCTTCCCGCAAATGCTTCCTTCCCGCTCTTGAAGATGCCTGCTCCAATACCCGCTCCCAGCGCAGCGCCTACGCTGCCATCGCTGTCATACAGCTCCACCGGCACCCCGGTGGCATTTACAAAAGCTTCGGTAAATACACTGCTGAGGAACATATTGGCCCTGCCGGCCCTGATCACAGAAGGGTTCATCCCTCCTTCCCGCATGATGTCCAGACCATATCGAAAAGCAAAGGCAATACCCTCCTGCCCTGCCCGGTAAATATGGGCAGCTCCATGTTGGTTGAGATCTATGTGCTGGATATGCGCTCCGATGATACGATTGTTAAATATTCGCTCTGCACCATTGCCAAAAGGCAGGACCACAAGCCCTTCGCTGCCGGGCCGGATAAGCGCCGCCTCTTTATTCAAGGACGCGTAGTCGGCCCCGCTCCCTGTATGATCACGTATCCAACGGTTAAGTATCCCCGTTCCATTGATACACAACAGAACTCCTATCCTTTTCTCATGAGTGGCATAGTTTACATGGGCAAAACTGTTGACACGGGACGCCGGATCATACACCAGCTGATCGCTGACACCATAGATCACACCCGAAGTCCCCGCGGTAGCAGCCACTTCACCAGGCTCCAGCACATTCAACGACAAAGCATTGTTTGGCTGATCCCCCGCTTTATACGTCACAGGTATTCCTTTCCTCAAACCCAACGCTTCCGCCATCTCCACCCGTAACCCTCCATGGGAAGAAAATACAGGCCGTATAGCCGGTATTATCCCCCTATCAAAACCAAAAAAATCAAACACATCCGAGGACAACGCATCCTCCTTAAAATCCCAGAATATCCCCTCCGACAAGGCCGGTATGCTGGTGGTGGCCTCCCCGGTAAGCCGCAGCGCAATGTAGTCCCCTGGCAACATCACCTTATCGATCTTTTCATAAACCCGGGGCTCCTGGTCTTTTACCCAGGCCAGCTTGGCAGCCGTAAAATTACCAGGGGAGTTCAACAGACGGGACAATGCCTTCTCCGTCCCAATAGCCTCAAATGCCTTATCTCCATAAGGGACGGCCCTGCTGTCACACCAGATGATGCTGTCCCGTAACACCCGGCGGTCCTTATCCACCGCCACAAGCCCATGCATCTGGTAAGCGATCCCGATCGCGGCAATGTCCTGAGGATCATAAGCTCCCGTAGCATGCGCCTTGCGGATGGCCTGCTGGACATACTCCCACCAGGTCTCAGGCGACTGCTCAGCCCATCCCGGCTGCCGGACGAGGATCGAAGCCTCCGTGTCAGGATACTGGACTGTCGCCAATGTCCGCTGCCGGTCAGCATCTACCACAGCCACTTTTATCGAAGAAGTCCCAAGGTCAATACCTAATAATAGCATGCAATTCGTTGATTACAGGTTATAAATTCCCTCTCACATCTAAAACGCGGTAAATATATAGCGAATTTTTCAAATTGCAACCGATTGCAGTCTGAATTATTGCTATCTTGCGTGCGTACACCACACCTCTATGGACGTAAAACGCGACATTACCATCTACGATATTGCCAAAGTGCTGAACCTTTCTCCCGCCACCGTCAGCCGTGGCCTGAAAAACCATCCCGCTATCAATATAAAAACCCGCAAACGCATCACGGACATGGCAAAGGAAATGGGGTACCGCTCCAATAACTTCGCCAGCAACCTCCGGCGGCAAAAAACCAATACCATCGGGATCATCGTACACGAGCTAAAAAGCCAATTCATAAGCTCCGTACTCGCCGGTATCGAAAAGATTACAGCCGACGCAGGCTACGACCTCATCATCGGTCACTCCTCGGAAACCTATAAAAAAGAAGCCGCCAACGCCCATAATTTGTTTCACAAACGGGTAGACGGACTCATCGCTTCCCTTGCCTTTGACACAAAAGACCTCGATCATTTTACCCCCTTTATAGAAAAAAGGATCCCCATCGTCTTCTTCGATAGGGTGGAAGGAGTTCCATACGGTACAAAGATCATCATCGACAATATAAAAGCAGGCTATGAAGCGACAGCCCATCTGGCAAAACAAGGCTGCCGGCGCATCGCCCATCTGACGGCTAACCTGGGACGTAATGTATACGCAGGTCGATTCAAAGGCTATCAGCAGGCCCTGGCCGAACATGGCCTGACCTTTAATACCCAACACTTGCTCGTCACCGACCTCAGCGAAACCGCCGCCCTCCATGCAGTAAAAGAAATACTGGCAATGGACCCACGCCCGGACGGAATATTTATCACCAATGATTTCTGCGCTGCGGTATTTATGCAGGCATTAAAAGAGGCAGGATGCCGGATACCTGAAGACATGGCAATAGTAGGCTTCAACAACGATGTCATCTCCAAGATCATCAATCCCAAACTCACCACGATCAACTACCCCGGAGAAGAAATGGGAGAACAGGCAGCCCTTAGCCTGCTGGATCAAATGGCAGGCCACTCATCCGCCCGGACGACGGATACCATCATTATCAAGTCGGAATTGATCGTGAGAGAGTCGTCGGTAAAGAATCCGATAGTCGGTTAACCTGTTTACTTCTTAGTAAGCTTTGCGGCCCGCCATAATGTGATACAAAATGTTCACTGCGCTTTCACCATATTTTTTCATAACTTTAGCGCAGCTAAACGGCCAGACAAGATGATTCCGGGCCATAGAACAACGATTGCAATGAGAGATTCTGGTTCCCAGCCTGAAAAGGAGCTGCTGCATAAAATTTCGGAAGGAGACGAACATGCCTTCAACAAGATGGTGGACTTTTATACCCCGATGATCTATGGCACGGCGCTTGCCTATATCAAGATTGCCGAAAGCGCAGAAGACGCCACCCAGGAAGTGTTTTACAAAGTATGGAAAAATCGCGCCAAGCTCTCTCAGATCGACAGCCTGAAGGACTATCTCTTTATCCTTACCCGAAATGAAGTGCTGAGCGCCCTTCGCAAAAAAGGCCCGCGATACCCTGTCGGAGAGTTCCTGGAAAACACCATCGAAGCAACCGACATGCTCCCCGCCCACGCCCTCGTCTTCCGGCAATTCCAGCAGGCGGTGCAAAAGGCCATCACCCTCCTGCCTCCCCAGCAAAAACAGGCGTTCCTACTTAGCCGCGAAGAAGGACTGCCCCATCATCTCATCGCCGAAAGAATGCATCTGTCCAGGAATACGGTCAAGAACCATATTGTGGCCGCCCTGAGCTTCATCCGGCAATACATCCAGGCAAATGCAGACACGGTACTACTGCTATTGCTGTTGTTCCCCCGCCTGTTATAAAAATATTTTTCCGGCGGCTAGCCGTCCCCTCCTGCTTCCGCGTCTTTAAGCACCGGCGGCCCAGGCTTAACACCGGTGCCGCCTGTATCCCTCGGGGAGGATTTAACAGCGTCATAATGGATCAAATACTATTTCACCGGTTATTGAACAACTATCTCCTGGAAACCATCACAGAAGAAGAAACCCGGCAATTCTTTGCGCTGCTGGACGAACCACCCTACCAGGCTCTGCTAAAAGCCTATATAGAAAAAGACCTGAATACAGGCATTTTCGGCGAGATGGAGGATCCCGCAGTGGCTGCCCGTATAAAGGAGCGGCTCTTGCAAAGAAGAAGAGAGCCGGAAGCCCCGCTCCTCTCCCGAAAAGAAAAGACTGTATGGATGCGTTACAGGAAAATCGCCGCTGCCGCCGCTGTATTGCTGGTGCTGCTAACAAGTGCCGGTGTTTGGATCAACCGTCAGCGATCCGGTCATCCCATAGCGGCCAGGCCCGCGACCCGCAAGATCAACGATATACCCCCTGGCAGAAATGGCGCCATCCTTACCCTTGCCAATGGAGCAGTCATTAACCTCGACAGCACAGGCAATGGCGGGTTAGGTCAACAGGGAAATACAAAGATCATAAAGACGGACGGACTACTGTCCTATAAGAGGGATGAAGCCGGACGTGAGGACCACACACAGACAGCAGTGCTATACAATACCATTACTGTCCCGCCTGCGCATCAATGGCAGCTACTACTGCCTGACGGGTCTGCCGTATGGCTGAATGCCTCCTCCTCTCTTCGCTTTCCCACCGTTTTCACCGGTGGCAAACGGGAGGTGGAATTAACAGGGGAGGGATATTTTGAAATAACGCATAAGGACGGTCAGCCCTTTGTCGTAAAAGTAGGCGGACATGAAGTGCAGGACATCGGCACACGCTTCAATATAATGGCCTATACGGATGAGCGGACCATCAGGACCACCCTGATAGAAGGTGCGGTGAAAGTGGTCAGCGACGGCAGAAGCGCCCTGCTCCGTCCCCATGAACAGGCTGACATCACCGGAGAAGGGATATCCGTACGGCAGAATGCCGATATAGAAGAAGCCCTCGCCTGGAAGAACGGACTCTTTTTGCTGAATGGGGCAGACCTGCCCTCCGTGCTGCGCCAGATAGGTAGATGGTATGATGTAGAAATAGTCTATATGGGATCAGTTCCGCAAGGACATATGACCGCAGACATCCCCCGGACGATGAACCTGTCCAGTGTCATGGAGCTATTCCGTCAATTCGGTATTTCCTGTGAGCTGCAAGGCAAAAAATTGATCATTTCCGGCTGACCTGTATAGCCGGTCGGCTTGAATATAGCTGGTAGGCCTGAAACAAAACCGCTCCGAGGACTAGTCAGAGCGGCAGCGTTCAGGTCAACTATATGCAAATCCTGCGAAGGGATCTTTATTGTAAAACCTAAACAAAGCAAAACTATGCTATTTACTGCTTATGGCAAAAGTGCGTCCACAGGAGTGCTTTTACTCCGTTTTTTGCGCTCAAAACCATGGATCGTTATGAGACTGGCGATCTTACTTATGGTTGCAGCAAGCTTCCAGGCCAGCGCCCGGGGATATGGACAGAATATATCACTTTCCATCAAGGATGCCCCGTTGGAAAAAACGCTCAGACAAATTAAAGCACAGAGCGGTTATCACATAGCTTACCTGAAAGAATGGATGCAATCCACAAAAAATGTAACCCTCAGTCTGAGGGATGTCCCGCTTCAGCAGGCCCTGGATGCCTGCTTTAAAGAGCAGCCGTTGACCTATACGATCATCGAAAGGACCATTGTGGTGAAACCTCGACCGGCGCCTTCCACCGGGCGTGAAAACTCCATACCGATCCTTCCCGCAAGGATGACCGTGCATGGCGCCGTGACAAATGAGTCAGGAGTCCCTTTGGCAGGGGTAAGCGTGACGATAAAGAATAAGGCCAAAGCCGCCGGTGTTGAGACATTCGGGACCACTACGGACAGTACCGGCGCTTTTGTGATCAACGCGGGTGTGGGCGATGTACTCGTATTTTCATTTGTGGACTATCTGCCGCAGGAGGTCAGGGTTGGGAATAATACCAATATTACTATCTCGCTTATAAGGAGTAATAAATCACTGGAAGATGTGGTGGTGGTCGGTTACGGAACACAAAAGAAGGTGAACCTAACAGGGGCCGTAGCGACGGTGGAATCGGATAAACTGGAGAACCGTCCCAACATCAATCTTGGTGATGCCCTGGTGGGGCTGGTACCCAACCTGAATGTCAATCTGACCAGCGGTCAGCCCGGCGCCTCCGCATCCTTTAACATACGGGGATATACGACGATATCAGGCGGCAGCAGCGCACCGCTTATCCTGGTGGATGGCGTACAGCGGGACCCAAACCTCATCGACCCTAACAATGTAGAAAGCGTAACCGTGCTGAAGGATGCCGCCTCCGCCGCGATCTACGGAGGAAGGGCTGCTTACGGAGTGATCCTGATCACCACCAGGAATGCCAAAAAAGGAAGCAAACCCCGGATCTCCTACACCGGATCCTACACGACTTCCCGGCCGACGAACCTGCCTGATTATGTCAATTCGGATGGCTATATCAAGCTATTCAATAGTGCGCAACGGACGGGAACTGCGACGGGCGGCTATACCAGCACCGATCCGCTGACACAACTGGATTCCACAATGGCCGCCGCTTATCGTAACGATCCCGCTCATAACCCAAATGTCTACCCGGACCCGGGCAACCCGAAAGCATACCGCTATGTCGGCAATACCGATTGGGTAAAAGTACTGTATCCCGGCTGGGCCCCGCAACAGCAACATTTTGTTTCCGTCTCCGGAGGGGAAGGGAGAACGACCTATTCCGGCAACATGGGATATTTCCGGCAGGAAGGACTGGAAAAAGTGGCGCACCAGATCTACCAACGCTATACCCCCAACCTGAAGATCAATTCCGATGTGACGAACTGGCTGACCCTGAACCTCAGCATGTCCATGACGCATACGGACAATAATGGCGGCGCCGGTACCCGCATCGGTCAGGGAGGTCCTACCAATGGCTCCTGGATCCCCGGCGATCTCCGGCCCCTGCAGCCGGTATATCACCCGGACGGTCATTTCTCAGGCCAGGGAAGCTATACCAACCCAATAGCCGTGCTGACCCTCTCAGGGAGGGATATCGATTATCAAAATGATTTTTGGACCACCGGCAGGGCAATTATAAAACCCATCCAACATGTTACCATCACCTCGGACTTTACCTGGAATGGTTTCTCCGATTTTGATAAAGCCAATCTAATTCCCTTTAATGAATACGGCGTGGGCGGAGTATTCCTGGATATATTTCCCTGGACCAACCCCTCCCAGGTAAGGGAAACCAAGAAGAACAATAACTACAATGCGCTAAATGCCTACATCACCTATGAAAATACATTCAGCGGCAAACACTATGTCAAGGCGCTGGCGGGATATAACCAGGAATATCAACACTATCAGATCGGGACTGCTCTTGCCAGGAACCTGATCGACCCTAATCTGCCTGCTATCGGCGTCAACAACGACTCCAAACCCTCCGTGGGCGGAACAGAGACAGAATATGCGCTGGTGGGCAGTTTTTTCAGACTCAACTATATCTTTGATAAGCGCTACCTGCTGGAGGTGAATGGCCGTTATGACGGCACTTCCCGTTTTCAACCCAATAAGCGTTATGTATTCTCCCCTTCTGTGTCGGCCGGATGGAACCTGGCGGAGGAGTCCTTTATGGAGCACCTTAAAGGCAGTATCAATGAGTTGAAGCTGCGGGGGTCCTATGGTGTATTGCCCAATCAGTTGGCGCCACCCAACGTCGTCTCATCGGGAGCACAATATCCTTATATCGCAACGATGCCCACCAGCACCGTATCCTACCTGTTCAACGATCAACCCGGTATTACCGTAGGTACGCCGGCCCTCATCAGCTCCGGCTTCACCTGGGAAAAGGTACAAACCACCAACATCGGATTGGATTATGCGTTCCTGAATGGCAGGCTTTCCGGCAGCTTTGATTATTTTATCACTTACACCAAGGATATGCTGGTAGCCAGCCAGCAGCTGCCGGCCGTTTTGGGTGCTTCCGCCCCCGCGACCAACTCGGCCGATCTTCGGACGAAAGGCTGGGAATGGAGCGTGACCTGGAAGGATAAATTACTGAATGGCCAACTGTTTTACAGCGCTACCCTGGGGCTGTCCGATAACTCCAGCACCATTACCCGGTATAACGGAAACCCGACCGGGAGCATCAACGATCACTATCCCGGTGAGAAACTGGGCGCCATCTGGGGTTTCCAGACGGCGGGATTCTACCAGACGGATGCGGAAGCCGCCCTTGTCGACAACTCAGCCCTGGCGGGATATACCTGGGGCGCGGGAGATATAAAATATGCCGACCTGAACCACGACGGTAAGATCAATTATGGTGCAAGCACCTTGTCGGACCCCGGCGATAGAAAGATCATCGGCAACAAAACACCCCGCTACAAGATCGGGTTGAACCTGAACCTTTCTTATAAAGGGTTTGACTTTGCCGCATTTATGCAGGGAGTTTTAAAGGCCCAATACGACCCTACGTACAGCAACGTGTTCAACCCATTCCCCTATCATGAATGGGGTATCCCTTACAAGTATGCGATGAATTACTGGACCCCAGAAAACCCCAGTGCCTATTTTGCACGCCCCAGGTTCGCCGGCGGCGGCAATGAACAGCCACAGACAAAATTTCTGCAGAATGCCGCCTTTGTCCGGGTAAAGCAGCTGACACTGGGGTATACCCTCCCGGGAACATTGCTGAAAAACTGGAAACTTTCCCAGATAAGAGCCTATATAACGGGCGCTAACCTGATCACCTTTACCTCGCTGTTCAAAGGCTTCGATCCGGAGATCATCAACTATCAGGGCGGGTTCCAGACCTATCCCATTAATAAATCCGTTTCTTTTGGTCTCCAGGTAACTCTTTAAATAAGACCATAAAGAATTATAAAATAGTTTTCAAATGAAAAAGAACTTCCTTTCAGTTATATGCTGTTTCACCGCCATGGTCCTGGTGTCCTGTAAAAAGGACTCATTCCTGAACCGCTACCCCCGCAGCGACATCAGCCAGCAGAATTTCTTTGTCAATGAAGCCGACCTGCAACTGTATTGCAACCAATATTATTCACAATTGCCTATACAGAATTTTTATAAGGTCGACGATAATTCCGATGATAAGGCCAACTCAACGATCAACCAGCTGTTGGCGGGTACCCTTACGATCCCCAGTTCCGTATCGGACCAGGCAGGTTCAGGTACTCCCTCCTGGGATTTCAGCTTTATCCGCACCTGCAATTTTTTCCTGGCCAACTATCAGAAGGCGGACCTTGGCGATAGCATTAAAAATATCTATGTTGCAGAAACAAGATTATTCCGCGCGCATGATTTCTGGAATAAAGTGAAGGCGTTCGGGGATGTTCCTTATATCAATGTTTATCTGACAGACACCTCCAAAAGCATGTTGTATGGACCGCGGATGCCTCATATACAGGTGATGGATTCGGTATTAAGCGACATCAATTTTTCGGTGGCTCATCTCCCTGCTCCTGCCAGTGCTGCCAACGGACGGATCAACAGGGATCAGGCCCTTGCTTTAAAAGCCCGTATCTGCCTCTGGGAAGGGACCTGGAGAAAATATTCCGGGGCCGGTAATGAGGCGGCCTGGCTGCAGACCGCCGCTGATGCCGCGGAACAGGTCATGGGCACAGGGTCCTATGATATTTATACCACCGGACATCCAAGATCGGATTATTATAACCTGTTTATCCAGCAGGAGCTGAAAGGTAACCCGGAAGCCATCATGCCCATGCGTTACCTTACCACCGTACTGACTAATAATATCGATCGATCCCTGGGAGAATCCGGCGACGGATACAGCAAGAACTTCGTCCGCAGCTTCCTCTGTACGGATGGCATGCCCACTGCTCTAAGCCCGCTCTACAAAGGAGACGATTCGCTCGATGAAGAAATAATCAACAGGGATCCCCGTCTGGCCCAGCAGATCGCTACCCGCGGGTTCAACTTCCTGGCAGGTGATACCATCTCCCTGCCAAGGATCGGTACTACCGTGACCTCCACCGGCTATCAACCTATCAAGGGCCGGTCTTCGAACCTGGCCGACTGGAATGCCAACGCCTCTACGCTGGACTTTTTTATCTTCCGGTATGCGGAAACCCTGCTGATAGAGGCAGAAGCAAAGGCCGAGCTGGGCGCCTGCACACAGGACGTGCTGGATAAAACCATCAACAAGCTGCGCGACAGGGTGGCCATGCCGCACATGATCCTCTCCAGCCTGGTGAAAGATCCCCAATCCAACTTCCCGTCCCTGCCTGTCCTCATTGACGAAATACGAAGAGAACGCAGGGTTGAACTGGGATCGGAAGGCTTCCGGCTGGACGATCTTAAAAGATGGCATGCCGGCGCCCTGATCAATAACCCCGAAACGATACTGGGCATCAAACTGCTGCCCTCCGTACGCGCCCAATACCCGCCGGCGCAGGTAAGCAGTATCGTAGTGGACGCCAATAACTATGTCAGGGTTTATCCCGGCATTACTGCCCGGATATGGAACGATAAATATTATCTTTATCCTTTGCCGGTCCAGGAACTGACCTTAAATACCAATATGCAGCAAAATCCCGGTTGGAAATAACAGTATAAATTCTGGATGTATGTTTCAAATGAATATCTATAAATCCTGTCAAATGCGTATCCAATCACTATTGACAGCAGGCCGGCTTGCAGGACTGCTGGTCTTGCTCCATCTCGCCTTATCCAATTATTCTTACGCCCAGACACGTGGGCAGGAAAAAAATTATGTCACCATCGATCCCGGCGATAAAGAGACGGATATCATCCGCAAGGCAGCCACCGTCGTCCCCTCTCCCCGGCAATTCCGCTGGCAGCAGCTGGAGCTCACCGCCTTCCTGCATTTTGGGATCAATACCTTCACTAACAGGGAATGGGGTGACGGAAAGGAAGATATATCCAGGTTCAACCCCTCGCGGCTGGACGCGGGACAATGGGTACGGGTCCTGAAAGCCGCCGGGTTCAAACAGGTCATCGTCACGGCTAAACACCACGATGGGTTTTGCCTATGGCCCAGCAAATACACGGAACATTCCATAAAAAATACCCCGTATATGCATGGTAAAGGCGATGTGGTAAAAGCCGTGGCCGACGCATGCAAAGCCCAAGGGGTCGGTTTTGGAGTATATCTATCTCCGTGGGATCGCAACTCCCTCTTTTATGGGGATTCCGCAAAATACAACACCCATTTCATGCACCAGCTCACCGAGCTGCTGTCTAATTACGGAAAGGTTGATGAGGTCTGGTTTGACGGCGCCAACGGCGAAGGACCGAATGGGAAAAAACAGGTATATAATTTTGACGCCTGGTATGCGTTGATACGACGCTTGCAGCCGGGCGCCGTCATTGCCATCATGGGACCCGATGTACGATGGGTCGGGACAGAGTCGGGCTATGGCCGGGAGACGGAATGGAGCGTGATCCCCGCGGACAGAAATATGCTGGCCAAAATTGCGGCAGGGTCTCAGCAGGACATTGCCTTTGCACCTGTGGGTGATAAGACAGCCGAAGATCTCGGCAGCAGGGAGAAGATCAGGAATGCCAGCGCCCTCGTCTGGTACCCGGCGGAGACGGATGTATCCATCCGGCCAGGATGGTTTTATCATCCCGAAGAAGATCGCAAGGTCAAGACGCCTGATAAGCTGATGGATATTTATTTTAATTCCGTGGGGCGCAACGGCGTGCTGCTGTTAAACGTTCCGCCAGACACCAATGGATTGATCAGCCAAAGTGATGTTCGGTCCCTGCAGGAATGGAAAGTAAAATTTGACAGGACTTTCAGTGTCGACTATGCAAAGGGGGCAGTAAAAAAGATCATCAGCCCTTTTATCATCGAACTGGATTTGAAACGCACGGCAACCTTCAATGTATTGTGTTTGCAGGAAAATATAAGGTCCGGACAAAGGGTAGAGCAATTCACAGCCGAATACTGGGATGGCCATGATTGGAAAAAACTCGCCACAGGTACGACCATCGGATACAAACGATTATTGAAATTCGATGCGGTCACCACGGGAAAAATACGGTTGAACATCGGATCCTCGCGGCTTACACCTGAGCTGACCGCTATCGGGGCATATAGACTGGCTGAATAGCCATCTTCCCTCTCGCCAGAAGCAAAAATATCCCGCGTCAGCCCCATCATCCGGGCCCGACGCGGGATCATATATATAAAAGCCGCTTATTTCGTGATCATCACAGCTTGCCTGTCTACATCACGTCCATTTACGATCTCGATAAAGTATACCCCCATCGGCAGCGCGGAAACATCGATGGACGTCTGGTTGACATTCTTATACACCAGCCGTTTCTTCAAAATACCTTGCTGGTCATACAACCTGATCTCGTTGAAAACCTTGCTGGCCCTGGCAGCCTTGCCGACGACGCCGGTTTCCGATGAGATATCAGGCGCCGCGGTTACGTTGATAGTGCTGCTGGCAGGATTGGGAGAGACGACAAAAGTACCAAATCCACCCAGACAAGGCGTATTCGTAATGCTCTTACAATAGTTGGCAGATGCGCCGCAAACATTGACAGCGGAGACACAGGCAAGAAAAGTCTGGCGACATTTGACAGGAAAGAAATCGCAACCCGTGCTGTGCTGGTTCGCCATCGGGGTACCATTCATCAGCCAGTTATAGGAAGTTGCACCCGGCACCGAAGTACATGTAACCTCCACGTCTGAACTGGTTGACGGCCCTTTAACAATATCTGTGGGTGCAGGCGACCCCACCGTGATCCCTTTTTTAAACACCCTTGTCAACCCGCATACGTTGGTAAGGGTTAGAATAATGGTATCCAATTTATTCGAGGTCAACCCTACCGTAATATTGGGGGTCCCTTGCCCCGAAGTGATCGAAAATCCGCCAAACATCGAACTCCATGTAATGCTTACGCCCGACCTGGGAAGACCGGATGCCGAATAAACACCGGGCGAACAAAGAAAAGCGTTGCCGTTGATCACCGGCGAAGCATTGCAAAAAGCATAGTCAAGACAGCTACCCGATAAATTGGTACTCAAAAGCTGCCGGGAAATAAAATTGGCATATTGTCGCTCTATATTGTCATTGTGATCGAAATTCTGCTGTCCCGAAAAGTCGGATGAAGAAGTGGCGACGGCCTTAAAAGGCGACAACGATGAGGAGATAGTATTGCCGCCTACAGTGCCCGCACCAACGATATTATTATCCACATTGAAAAAAAGGTTATTGCTTTGCCACCCTGTAGCCGCGCTAAAACCCTGATTTTTCAGGTCCAGGGCGCTCACCGTGGATACGAAATTATGCGCATCGTGCCCGTAGTCGGATGAACTCCCCGCCAGACCTCTGTTTGCGCTCACATTTGCAACAAATTGGGCCTGGGTATTGCTGAATCCTCCCGGAGCATCGTCATAAGAATAAGTGCCGGAATACCGCACATTCTTTACATGCAATGTAATGACAGGGATAAGGGTAAACTTTTTCATAATTATAGGTTAAGGTTATAATCGCACTTTATCATCCAAACTTAAAAAAAAATCCTATGCATAGGATCATTTTTTTAATACTGCCACCCCATCTTTACCAATACCACGCCACCCTCATTCCCCTGTCCATAGCTAGCCGTAAACACAAACTTCTTCAAAGGACTTATCCATATCCCTCCCCCATACCCGTCATGCCAGGACTCATCCTTCTCCCCTTTTAACCAAACCCTTCCTATATCGTTGAACAGCTGTACCCCAAAAGATCCCGGAAAAAGATACGTCCTGAACTCCGCCAGTTTGATCCGCAGATCGATGTTGTGAAAAAAAGACTGATCCCCCGCCCACCGGAATTTACGATAACCCCTCAGGTTCTCCGTAGCGCCAAGGAACTGCGCCTGGTAGAACTCATAATTCCCAAAGGTTTTTCCATATCCTGCACGCGTAGCGATAACCACATTCGCCCGGCTGTTAAAACTGAGAAAGAGCGAAATATCCGAACTCAGCCGTGAGAATCGACGGCTCACGTCATTAAGTCCACCATAGCTGTCAAAATTCGTCTCCCAGTAGACGCCCCTGCTGGGATTCACCTTGTTGTTCCTGTTATCAACTATGACAGTAGCCTTGCCCCCCAGATAGGTCTTGGTCCGATACAATGTAGTCCGGTCCAGCCCATTCAGCTCCGTATGGTTGATATATCTATCCTTATTTTCTGCACTGTCCAAAGAGACATACTCAAAGGCCGGCCCGGCGGACACATGGAACACCGGACCAAATCGTTTCCGTAGTTGCAGGTCCGCGTCATACTGGTTAAACCGCGCCCGGTAATAACGGATGCCTTCTTTCTGGTTCTTGTCATACACAGACCCATTGCCCAGCCCAAAAAAGTTGATCGTATTTTCCGGCGCCTGGACAACAGCGTGCGCCAGCAGGTCCACCTTCCCAATGGCATCGATGGCTTCAAAACTATATTTGAAGATATAGGCCTTGGTAGATAACGCATGTAAAAAAGAAAAGTAATGCAGCTGTTTGTATGGATCTTTATGAAACCCCTGGGTGGTATACCAGAATTGCGCTCCCAGAAACCCGCCGTCGTCCGGGTTAAAACCCACATTTATAAATGGCGTGAGCACATTGTACTTAAATCCCAGCTTGTTCACCGCATTCACGGCAGGATTGTCGGAAAGATAGCTGCGGTAATGACCGTCCCCGCTAAAGGTATTTTTCTCCGTACTCAGATCGTATATCCGCGTCTTCCCGGCCCCTGCTTCCGAAGCATTGTCAAAACGATCGTTCCCCGGTCCGCCGATCATACGTACCACAATGCCCCCGCCTCCACTGCCATGCACATGGAATACATCATCCCCGCCTAGCCCATATAGCCGGATCTCATGGGTTTCGTCCGACAAAAATTTTCGTTCAAATATTTTCTTGCTCGTATCCCCATCCTTATTGATCTTATATTCGATCACCGTAACAGAGCCATCCTCACTCCGCAGCACGTCGAAGTACTCCTTCTTATCGCTGCCATACACGCTTACAGTCTTAGCCAAAAATTTATAATAGCTCACCAGCTCGCCTTCATAATATTTCCTCCGCGCTTTCAATTTGTCTATAATGCCCTGCATAGAGTACTCCTGCACAGCCGCCGGCTGCAACTTCAGCGCCCCCTCGATCATAGAGTCCGTCATAATGCCCAGCACCTTCTTTGCGGCATTCCGCCAATCCTGCTCCGTCAGCGCCGTCATATAATTATGATCAAAGTTCCGGGCATTGAAGTTGTATGTCCTGAAATTGCGCGCCTTCGCCCTGAATCCCTGCAATTGCGGCGCCAGAAAACTAGAGCCGGCGACCCAGGGCAACACACCTTCATTGATAAAAAAAGGCTGGTCACGATCACGGGGTACTGGTGAAAAGGTTTTCCCCTTCCCGTTATCATCCGCAAGCCAGCGCCACTGGTCTTCGTGTCTGTCAAAATCCATGACGAACATGTCCAGACTCCGGGCTCTGAGCACCGCCTGCTGATCGATGGTATTGTCATTATCCTGCTTGATCTTCTCCTCCATGTCTCCCGTATTGTACGTCTTCTTCCCATTCCCCGGCTCCCGCTCTTCGATAAGACAGAACAGACCCCCAAAATCGCTCCGGAACTGACCCAGCCGCGGATCATCGGGGACATATACGAGCCGGGGATTGGCATGGGGTATCTGCAAGGCCGCCGCCATCGGCGGAATAGACAGGGCCGCATAGGGATAAGAGGCGGACACTCCGTCCGTCACCAGGTCCTTGACAAAGGCCGCGCCCTTGAGCTCCTGTGGCAGGGCTTCGTCCTGGATATATTTCTGCACCCCGCGGAGCACATATTGTGTACCCTCCGCGTTTTCCAGCCGCAGGGACCTTGTTTGCGTACCTCCTCCTCTTTGCAGCGGCTTCCAACCCGTCATATCGAACACAGACACACGGACAGGCGCCGCCCATTCCTTCCGGTAATTAGCTCCCAGCCAGAATCGCTTCATCCCCCCGGCCGACGCAAAGCCTTTATAAGCTGCTACAGTCATAGAATCGGGAAATTTCGCCACGGTTTCAGCTACAGACACATGCGGCGGTACGGAAGGTAATTGCGCAGTATATAATGGCTGACCCGAGCCCTCCGCACCCACTTCATAAAACTTTACGTCGCTCTTTCCGCTCTCTGTCACCTCGATGACAGCAAACCCCAACCCTTCATGGGCAAATAATGAGCTCCTCCCCTTCTTCACCCTTGTATGACCGGAGCCTGCACCACTGACGATATAAAAAATGCTGTCATGCTCCAACAGTTGTAAAGTATGTTCATGCCCCGATACATGTATGACATTACGGCTTCCCCTGATCACATCCTCTACGCTTTCTATCAGGTCCTTGTAACGGGGGTTACGGGTGTCCTGTACATTGCCGAATACGCCCCGGGCAATGGGATAGATCGATCCGATCACAGGTAGAGGTATATACAGACCCGGGCTGAGATCCGTCAGGGGGAAGATATGTTGCTTGAACGTATAATATCCGCCGTGCTCCCCATGCGTATAAAAGGCATGGTGCATGGCAAGTATGATCAATTTATCCGGGTAGGTGCTGACAATATCCTTGAGGGCCGTAACGACAGGCTTGGGATTCCGTTCATCCTCCTGCAGCCACCATTGGCTGTCCATGCACACCAGCACCATTTTATCACCCACCTTTATATCCACAGGCCCCGGGCTGCCGTTCTCCGGCTGCATAGACACATTGGGAAGCCCCAAACCGTTGATATAGGCGGACTGCCGTTGTACCTGCTCCAATCCCCCCTGTCTGCCCCTTTTCCAGTCATGGTTACCCGGTACAAAAAAGGCTTTTGCGCTTTTTCCAGCCACCACCGAAATTTGATAATCCAGTATCCTCTTCGCAGCCTCATAATCCTTACTCCCCGAATCGGGCATACCCAACGGATAAATATTGTCCCCAAGGTATACCAGCACATTGCTGCTGTCGTTCCAATCCACGTTCTTCTTTAGCCAATCACAGACGGGATGTTTCCCATCCCTGAGCTCTCCCGCATCACCCACAAGATACATCCGCTGAATGACCCTCTCGCCTTGTGCATGCACAGATGTGCCTACAACCAGCGCCGTCACCAGCGGGCTAATGATCCGTACGATTTTTCTCATAATTATCCAGGTTAGTTGTTATCGGTTATGGCTTATACGTGAACAACAACACATTGGGATCACCGTCACCCCCCTCATTGGAAATATACATATTTCCTTTGGAATCAAAAGCTAATCCCTCCGGCTGTTTGAAAAGGGACGGTTTTAGGGAATAGGCCGCTTTCAGCTTCCACTGCTCATTCAACACCAGCAAAACCTTGTTGACAGAAGAAATGATATACCATTCATGGGTAATAGGATGACGGGCTAGACAGGAAGGCCGGAATTTACCCCTCCGTTGTTCCTTTGGCAGATTGATACTCGATATATCAATCGAAAAATGTTCCATTACGGCAAGAGAGCCCCCTTGCTGCCGGCGAAGCTTATAACAGGATACTTCATCCCGCTGGTCATCCTGCTTACAGTTCTTACATAAAGCATACAGCGTACCATCGGTGTCCCCAAATAATCCCTCATATTCGCCCTGGGGCAGTATATTTAGATACTCCTGTACGTTCGTCAGCTTCTCGCTCCCCCGTACGTCCCCGGCAGGGAAGACATACAGTGAACCATCGCTCCTCAATACCCCAAAAGTGCGTCCCCCATCCATCACGGTCACGTCCTCATAATCGCCCCTTTTGCCGAATTTCGTGTAGGATGCCCGGCCCTCGCCGGCCTTAAAATAATAAAGCCTTCCATCTTCATCCTCGATGGCATATAAACTATCATCCTTGCCGGGAAGAAAGACGATACCCGAGATCTCATGCAAGGCCTCGCTCATGATGAACTTCTGCGGGTTATTCAGGTTGTATCCTGGCGGGGAAGCGACAGGGCCGCTGTCGCCGCAGGCCCAGCCGGAAAGAACTATCAAAGATATTAGAGAGATTATTTTGGCCATAGACGAGTTTATAGATCAATCCAGCGTCACCCCCACTCTGAACGCCCTCAGCCCGCTGACCCCTTGCAGCTCTTCCAGCTCCAGGTGTTCCAGATCGTTATTGAGCACACCTTTTTCCTGCAGGTACTTTACATATCCAAGATACTCTTCAGCCTCTTTTTCATTAAAATAGATCACGGCGATCTTGCCCGGCTGTGTCAGCCGCTCGTTGCTGTCACGGATATGCACCTTATCCACCCGCTTTTTTACCACCTGGTAGCGTATATTGTAACCACCCTCCACGTCAAATCTTCTTTCGTCCTTGCGGAAGCTGATATCGATGGGGTTGGAGTGTACGAATATCAGATGGGTGGTCACCAGCTTGCCCGGCATCTGAGGGAGCAACGCATGCGTCGCCGCAGCAATAGAAGCCATAGAGCTCAACTGCCACAGCCGGAGGTTGCGCAGATAGAGCTGGTCAAATACTTTATCCGGCGCAATAGACCCGCCGATATAGATGTCGTATTCCACACCGTCCGTTCTGAATTTCTCGAAATAAGAAGGGTAGGTCTTTTGCAATTCTCCCATCGCGGTTTCCAGCTGCCGGTTGATGGTCTTATTGATCGTTTGTATGGAAAGTTCCAGGTCCCGGCGGGCCTTGAATGCCACCCCTCTCTCTTCATCGACAGCCTGAAGATAGGGTTCTATAATGGCTGCAGTCTCCGGCCTGCTGTTCGAAAAGTGATTAAAAAAGATATCCACCTTTTCTTTCAGGAAAGTATTCAGCTCCATCTCCTCGGCCGTCGTCAGCATGCCCGATATGGCCTGTTGCCATTTCCGGCACTGGAAGATCAACTCCTCCAACAGTCCCATACCGAACTGCTTCTGCAGGTTCGTTAAAGTAAATATCAGTATTTCAAATTGCGACTCCAGGTCCCTTCTCAAGGCATTGTTACGCTCCACGGTAGAGTTGCGGATATCGATAGCCCCATATAGAGGGTATACATTCTCGAAGTAAATGGTTTCGATCACTGGACGCTGTTCACCCCACTGCTGTTCTTTCAGATAATGCCAGGCGGCCTCGTTGAATTTCCATTCCACCGCCGGCTGTATGGAAGTAAAGTTCTCTTTTATGATATTCTTTAAACTCGCATCGAACTCGTCGATATTCTTCTGCAGCAGCTGCGCCAGCAAGGGCAGCACAATATCCAGCTTGTACAACAACGATTGGTCCAGCACGCCTTCCTTCCTGGACGACACCTCCAGCACACCCGCCAGCTGAGCGTTATACCAGACGGGCAGCAATGCATAGGACTTAACGCCATTCCTCTGCAACGTCTTCAGAAAGAAAGCATCGTCCTGCACAGGTTCCGTAATATGCTCATAAAACAAAGGCTTCGGGTCGCGATAATATTTTTCCGTCATGGACAGATAGGTCTCTTCAGCCTCCCCCTGTTGGATAGCCGCCTCAGCCAGCACGCTGTGACAACAGACCTCAGCGGAAAAAACAGGCTTGCCGTTGACCCTTAGAAAGGGAACGAGACCAAAATCGACGGAATCCTTTCCCGCCAGCGCACGCAGGCTCCGGATAGCAAGGTCGTAATGCGTATGCCCGTCACAGCAATCTGGCTTCAGAATGGTGTTCTTGATGGATTCCATCAAATACTCCGTCGTAATGTCTGTCACCGTGATGGCGGAAAAACCTTCAAATCGGAACATGGTCAGCGGGATCACCGTCCAAAGAAAGTCGATGGCGGTACCTTCATGTAAATGCTTCTCCAGCGCCTCCAGGTCCAGCTTGGGCAAAGGCTCCTTGGGAATAATGTCGATAAAGCGGGTATCTACGTTCAGCCTGTAGTAATTGGACACGCCCGTCGTCTCGTCCATAAATGAATGTATGATCGTGCCGGCGGGAAAATAAGCGTCGAAGTCATACAGCCGCTTGATAAGGAAAGAATAGGTAAATTCCAGGTTGATGGACTTCCTGGCCTCATTTTTTTTATTGATCAGGGAAGCCCGCGGCTCACCCGTCTGCGGGTCGCGTAACAGGTCGTAAAAACGATCCGTACCATAAAATATCACCGGGCGCATCGGTACGCTAAGCGCCCATAGGTTGTCCCTCTCGTCCTCGATGGCCGGGAAAAGAAGAGAATAGATCAGCTCCAGCAGATCGCCATACCCGCTCATCTCTTCCGCCATGATGGTTTCCTTACCCGCCAGCCGGTGCTCGAAATGGCTGATGACAAACTCGAAGTACTTCAGCTTCATCGTATTTTCACGCATCTTCCTTTCTTTCAGAAATTCGACGAACCTCCTGAAAGAAAGACGGGAATCAAGCAATTCTGCCCCCTCCAGTTTCTCCGCTATGTTTAGTACAAAGTTCTGCATGGTTAAAGCTATCTTTCTCCTATTTCGACGGGTAGGCTAGGGCAGCAATCATAAAGGCGAGCACGGAAACGATCAGTCCATACATGAATGTATTGTAAGACAATCTCAGCCAACGGTACTTATTACCCAGGGCAATACCCTGGAAATAAACATCCCGGATCAGGCTCCCGTAAAGGAAGTCACGGTCATCCATCATCTGCAACATCCCCCCGGCATACTCCTGCAAGCTCATCTTGTAAAAATTGCCGAAGAAAAGCAAATTTACTTTCTTTTCGTCAAGGTCCTGCTTGCTAAAAGTGCCGGGCGGTATATGGGGCCGGGTGGCAAGAATGGAAAAAATGATAGTCGCTAGATTCACCGTCAGCAGGATAGTGGCAGGAATGGCCAGGTTGGTATGGTCCTCGATCTTGCGCAACAGCAGACTCAGCAGCACCGAGATGATGATGGAGTTCACCTGGATCATAATGTGCGCCTTGCTATCCGCTTGGCTGCTAAGACGTTGATTATTATTCGAAGTAATACGGAATACCGTATCGATCCCCCTTCCGGGGTCTTTTTTACCTTTTTTCTTCTCTTTCTCCGGCTTCAACCCTTCCTGATCTTCCTCTCCTTCCACATGCTGCCGTAAAAGTGCGGTAATGGCATTGGTCACCGGCGCCGGCGACGGCCCTTCCTTTTCTCTCAATTTGTCCAGGTTCTCCTGTTTCTTTTCATTCAGCAACAGACGGCAGTAGTCGGTATGGTACTGGTGGCTCTCCAGCAGCCGGATAGTGCTCCTGCGCCATTCGTCCTTGTCGATCTTTTTCCCTTTAAAAGCTTCCCCCTCCTTACGCATCAATTTATTCCGTTCACTAAACCTGTCCGTTCCCAGGTGAAAAAGATCCGCATCGCAAACAATATCTTCCAACAGGTTGGTGGGTTTCTGGGGTATCTGCGTAGCCAGGATACACCCCTTCACAGACTGGATCGCTCCGGCATCTACACCGGTACCGGTGAGAAAAGCGGCGGCCATCTCAGCCCCCCGTTGTTCATGCCCCGGACTTCCCCCTTTAAAATACCCCGTGTCATGAAACCATGCAGCTACATTCACAATAAAAAAATCACGTTCGTTCAACTGGTAATGCTGGGCGATCATCCGGGCGGCTTCCACCACCTGCTCCGTATGGGTACGGTCATGATAAACGATCCTTACGTCGATATGACTGCTAAAAAAATTACGTACATACTGCTGGGCCTGGTCCAGAATGATATTGTAATCCATACCCGTGTAATTTACGGTCTTTCCATGGATTTTTTCAGCGTGCCGGCGCCTTTGATCTACTTATGACAACAGAATTTCCCCTTTTATCAACAGATCCCTCAACAGCCTTGTCCACCGGCGTCTTCGCAACAGTGGCGGCAGCCAGCGATGCCCTGTATTTTGCCAGATTGATCAGTAGTACGCTAACGAGTATGATAGTCAGCCCCAGGAGCTGAGTAGGAGACATTTTCTCACCCGCGAAAAAGACACCCAGCAGGACGGCTACCACGGGATTGACATATGCATGCGTGCTCACCTGTGTAGCCGATCGCACCTGTAACAACCAGGTAAAAGCGCTGTAGCCCGCCAGCGAACCCATGGTCACCAGGTAAAAGATTGCCAGCCATGAGGACATCGTCACCTCCTGCGGGTGAAAATGAGACAGCTCACCGCTGCCCCAGCTGGCAGGAATAAAAGCGACCCCCGCCGCCAGCATCTGCCAGCCCGCATTCACCGAATTAGGGCTGCCCGCAGCCCGGTACTTGGAATACAAGGAGCCCGCAGCCCAGCAAATAGAGCTGACTATTAAAACCCCCAGTGCGATCACCTGCCAGTGACCGTCGATACCCCTTACCGTACCTCCATCACCCACATCCGCCTTTCCAAAAGAATGCAGCAGCCGCTCGCCAAACAAAAGGGCCACCCCGGCAAACCCGATCAGCAGACCGATGATGGTCTCCCTGCTCCGGAAATTCTCCTTCCATTTGCTCCTGTCCAGCAGTACAAACCAGATAGGACCACCTGCCAGCAAAATGGCCGCCAGTGAGCTGGCAAGATATTGCTCACTCCATATCAACCCTCCATTCCCAAGGAACAACAACAACAGCCCGCTGATGATGGCAGGACGCATATACTTCCAGGAAAATATCTTCTGCTTTGTCACCACACACCACAACAACATCAGGATACCCGCCAGTAAAAAACGCATACACCCCACCAACATGGGCGGGATATGCTCGACGGCCATACGGATAAAAAAATAAGTCGAGCCCCAAACGATATACAGAATGGAGAAGGCGATAACTACCTGGATGGTAGAGGCAGGTCTGTTTGCAACGGGAGACATAACACTATTTTTTTGACAATGGGATCTGTAATTTCTGTTCTATCGGGATATGTAATCTCTGATCCTCTTTTACAGTTTCGAGTACGATAGTAGTCTTTGTAGACTGGATCGTAGGTATCCTGGCAAATTCATTCCGCATCAGCGCGATAAGACTGGCAGAGTCGGCCACACGTACTTTTACAAGGTAGCAATCCTCACCGGCGATGTTATGGACCTCCTGTACTTCAGGGATCCTGGCAAGCGCGGGCCCGGTGACACTACAGCCTATACCTTCATTGACTTTGATAAAAATAAAGGCCAGTAATTTCTGCTCCACGGCTACGGGGTCGATACTCGTGATATAGTGACGGATCACTTTTTTCTGCTCTAGCTTCTTCACCCGCTCCAGCACAGCCGAAGGGGCCATATCCAGCCGCTTGGCCATATCCACATTCGGGATACGGGCATTCTCCTGCATCAGCTGCAGGATACGCAGATCGGTGCTATCCAAAGTGAATTCCATAATTTCTTTTGGCAAATATACCGATTTTCAGAATAAAATACAGAAATATCGAAAGAAATAAGAATTTTATTCGATCACCATCTATGTTTCTCCCGGCCACGACAAAACACATCGCAAAAAACGACATATCACCGCTGTCAAAAATCATTGACAAACGGAGTAATCCATCCGTATAAGACAAATCACTTAGTTTCCTTAGTGGGGATCAGCAGTTCCCGGATATCTACATCCAGCGCTAAGGCCATCTCCCGAAGAAGCCTTAAAGTAGGTTGGAACTCATTGTTACAAATCCGTGTAACACTGTTGGGCGCTATACCAACTCTGGTCGCCAGCTCTTTATGCGACATGTCTTTTTCAGCGAGGACTGCTTTAATTCTGTTTATTTTGATCTTTTGTTCCATTTTCTCCGGCGGTTTGAGGGTAAAGCCAATTTAGGGTATTTCTTGCATAACTAGCAAGCCCATCTGAAGATAAATTACTAAGAATCAATCTCTTCTAAATTACTCAAATACGTCAAACATATTTTTTGATCAGTACAATGTATCATAACATGATTTTTACGTATCTTACTCTTTTCCTAAAAATTTGGTTACGGCTCTGCTTTTTAATCTGCTCTCGCCACCTCTCCCCCGAACCCGACGGACATACACACCCGTGGGGTAATTTTCCAACACCCGAAGGCAAAAATTCATGGATGGATAAGATGATTGCTGATCGCCGGCTCGCCGGCGGAATGCCGCTGACTCTCAATGGCAAGGTCGTACGTGGAAAGAACGCATCATCAGCGACGGCCCTTGTACAAAGCTGCTCTATCTTCAAATTCGATGGCTACGCCGAAGTTAGGGAAATTATGTCGCTTCCCGTATCCCCTGCCGGCAATGGAACATCCATATCCGCAAAATCTTTACTTTCGTCAAGTGCGCCAGACGGTCCGTCCGCAGAATAACACAAGATTTTGTTTTCCCGCCGATAAAGCGCCTATACAACATAGTTATACTCCATCGAATCATATGCCCCCGGTCGGCGCCCCGTCCTTCCGGCGATTTTTTGTCCCCCGAAAAATATATTTTTAAAAATAAAAAAATAAATGTTATTTTGACAGGAATTAAGCCATATGGGAAACAATCAAGATCAATTCGTAATAGGCGTAGACTACGGTACGGACTCCGTCCGTTCCATTCTCGTAGATACCCGCAATGGACAGGAGATCGCCTCCTCTGTTTTTTATTACCCCCGCTGGAAGGATGGCCTTTACTGCAACCCCAATAGCAACCAGTTCAGACAGCATCCGCTGGATTATATCGAAGGACTCGAAACCACCATCCGCGCTTGTCTGAAACAGGCAGGCCCCTCGGCAGCCGCCGGTGTAAAAGCCATCTCCGTTGATACGACGGGTTCCACCCCCGTGGCGGTGGATGAAACGGGCACCCCCCTAGGACTCTTGCCGGGCTTTGAGAACAACCCTAACGCCCTCTTTATTCTTTGGAAAGACCATACATCCGTGGGAGAAGCCGCAGCCATCAATGCCCACGCAAAAAAATTTCCCGTCAATTACTTACAGTTTGTCGGAGGAATTTACTCCTCGGAATGGTTCTGGGCCAAATTGCTCCATATATTGAAAGAAGACGCCCAGGTGAGAAAAGCCTGCTATTCCTGGGTAGAACATTGCGATTGGATACCCTTCCTCCTGACAGGAGGCAAAAAAGTATCCGAAATGCGCCGGGGCGTATGCTCTGCCGGACACAAAGCCTTATGGGCAAAATCATTTGCATCCGGCCCTGGCCCGGGCGGTCTGCCCCCCGATGAGTTCTTCAGCTCCCTCGACCCGCTGCTCAAAGGCTTCACCTCCCGTCTCTTTACAAATACCTATACTTCCGACCAGGCCGCAGGCCGCCTCTCAAAAGAATGGGCCCTTCGCCTGGGGCTGCCCGAAGATGTCATCATAGGCATCGGCGCCTTCGACGCACATATGGGCGCCGTCGGGGGACAGATCGAACCCTACCATCTCAGTAAAGTAATGGGTACCTCCACTTGCGATATGCTCGTCGCTCCCTTGCAGGAAGTCGAAGACCGGCTGGTAAAAGGTATTTGCGGACAAGTGCCGGGCTCAGTGATCCCCGGCATGATGGGAATGGAGGCAGGCCAATCCGCTTTCGGCGATGCCTATGCCTGGTTTAAGAATATCCTATCCTGGCCCCTCCAAATGATAGGACAATCCTCGGATGCGATCATACCCGAACTGACCCGGCAGGCAGCCGCCCTCCCCCTCACACCAGACAGCGAACTGGCCATCGATTGGTTCAATGGCCGGCGGACACCCGATGCCAATCAGGAATTAAAAGGCGCTATCACAGGCCTGAGCCTGGGTACCGACACACCCCGGATGTTCCGCGCCATCGTCGAATCCACCTGCTTCGGAGCAAAGGCCATCGTAGACAGGTTCAATACGGAAGGCGTCCCCGTAAAAGGATTGATAGGCCTGGGCGGCGTCGCCAAAAAATCACCCTTTATCATGCAGATGATGGCCGATATCATGAACATGCCTATTCGTATCCACCGCAGCGAACAGACCTGCGCACTGGGTGCGGCCATGTTCGCCGCCACAGCCGCGGGCCTCTACAAAAAGGTAGAAGACGCCATGGCCGCCATGGGACAAGGCTTCGACACAGAATATAAGCCCGATTCTGTAAGGGTTCCGGTATATGCGGCACGCTTCAGCCGGTACCGTCAGCTTGGCGGATTCATAGAAAACGCTACATTGGGCAATTAAAAGCAATCTATGAGCAAATACAAACACATACAGGAGGCCGCCTACGAAGCGAATATGCAATTGCCCAAACTGGGACTGGTTCTCTTTACTTTCGGCAACGTCAGCGCAGTCGATCGTGATATGGGCGTCTTCGCCATCAAACCCAGCGGCGTACCCTACGAAGACCTGTCCCCCGAAAAGATGGTCATCGTAGATCTCGAAGGTCAGACGGTAAAAGGTAAGCTCCGCCCCTCTTCCGACACACTTACCCATGCCGTACTCTATAAACATTGGGAGAAAATAGGCGGTATCGTCCACACCCATTCCACCTATGCAACAGCCTGGGCCCAAACACTACGAGATATACCCATCTTCGGCACCACTCACGCGGACCATTGCACAGTGGATATACCCTGCGCACCACCGATGGATGATCATATGATAGCAGGGGACTATGAATACCAGACAGGCTTCCAGATCATAAATGCCTTGCAGGCAAAGGGACTTGGTTATGAAGAAATAGAAATGATCCTCGTAGGCAATCATGCCCCCTTCACCTGGGGCAAAACCCCCGCAAAAGCGGTGTACAACAGCGCCGTGCTGGAAACCATCGCACAGATGGCCTATCTGACAGAACAGATCAGGACAGACACCCCAAGGCTAAAGGATTCCCTTATAAAAAAACATTACGAACGTAAACATGGTCCTAACTCCTATTATGGACAATAACTCAACAAAAACATTATGGATCTGAAAAAATTCGAGGTCTGGTTTGTTACAGGCAGCCAGCACCTGTACGGAGAAGAAACCCTAAAGCAAGTTGCAGAACATTCAAAGATCATTGCAAAGGCCCTGAACGATGCCCCGCAAATTCCCGTAAAGATCGTATTCAAACCGACGGTAAAAACACCCGATGAGATATATCACATCTGCGTAGATGCCAACACTTCCAAAGATTGCATCGGTATCATCGCCTGGATGCACACTTTCTCCCCCGCCAAAATGTGGATCGGCGGGCTCAAAGCGCTTGGGAAACCCCTCGTCCACCTGCACACGCAATTCAATAGGGACATTCCCTGGGGACAGATCGATATGGATTTTATGAACCTCAACCAGAGCGCTCATGGCGACAGGGAATTCGGGTTTATCATGAGCAGGATGCGGCTCGACAGAAAGGTCATCACCGGACACTGGCAGGACTCCGAAGTGCTGGACAGCCTGGGCGCCTGGACCCGCTCCGCCGCCGGCTGGCATGACTGGCAGGGAGCCCGTTTCGTTCGCTTTGGCGACAATATGCGCCAGGTAGCCGTTACGGAAGGCGATAAGGTAGAGGCAGAATTAAAATTCGGCTACTCGGTCAATACATACGGCATCGGCGACTTAGTGCACGTCATCGGCAAGGTCAGCGACGCCTCTATTGACAAACTCGTAAAAGAATACGAAGAAAGATATACCCTGTCCGAACCGCTCCGTAAAGGAGGATCACAGCACACCTCCCTCCGCGAAGCCGCCCGCATCGAGCTGGGCCTCCGCGCCTTCCTGGAAGACGGCGGATTCAAAGGGTTTACGGATACTTTCGAAGACCTGCACGGTATGTCCCAGCTTCCGGGCATCGCTGCCCAGCGCCTGATGGGCAGCGGTTATGGGTTTGCGGGAGAAGGTGACTGGAAAACAGCTGCGCTGGTAAGAGCCATGAAAGTGATGGGCCATGGACTCGCCGGCGGCAATTCATTTATGGAAGACTACACCTATCATTTCGATCCGGACAACAGTCTCGTCCTCGGCGCTCATATGCTGGAGATCTGCGAATCCATCGCAGAAGGTAAACCCTCATGCGAGATCCATCCGCTGGGCATCGGCGGCAAGGCGGACCCCGTCCGGCTGGTATTTAACGCTCCCGGCGGACCAGCCATCAATGCCTCTATCATCGACATGGGCAACCGCTTCCGCCTGCTGGTAAACGAAGTGATCGCCGTACCGCCCATTCAAAGCCTGCCCAAATTGCCCGTAGCCCGCGTGCTCTGGAAACCCTATCCGGATATGAAGACAGGATGCACCGCATGGATACTGGCCGGCGGCGCCCATCACACCTGCTACAGCCAAAACCTGACGGCTGAACACCTGCAAAACTTCGCTGACATGGCAGGTATCGAATTCGCCCTCATCGGTAAAAAAACAGACCTCTACCAGTTCCGCAATGAATTGCGCTGGAACGAAGCCTATTACCAGATCAACAGATAATATAACCCCTCAATCACAGCCATATGAATAAGAACCTCGTATTCGCCGATTATGTCGTCTTTGCGATCTATTTTGTCATCGTCGCCTCCTATGGGTACTGGATCTATCGCAGGAAAAGAAAGGCCGTCACCGACACAAAGGACTTCTTCCTGGCAGAAGGCTCGCTGACCTGGTGGGCCATCGGAGCCTCCCTCATCGCATCGAATATATCCGCGGAACAGTTCATCGGCATGAGCGGGGAAGGCTTTTTTGCCGGTATCGCCGTGGCCGCCTATGAATGGATCGCAGCCATCGCGCTGATCATTATTGCCGTATGGTTTATCCCCGTATATCTGAAGAATAAGATCTACACCATGCCGCAGTTCCTAAAGACACGGTATAACGAGACGGTAGCGATCATCATGGCTATATTCTGGCTGTTATTGTATGTTTTTGTAAACCTTACCTCCATCCTCTATCTGGGAGCCATTGCCATCAATGGACTGGTGGGAGGTGATAACCTCCATGCGATCATGATCGGTCTGGCCATTTTCTCTCTGGTCATTACCCTGGGCGGCATGAAGGTCATCGGCTTCACGGACGTGATACAGGTGGGCGTCCTTATCATCGGCGGTCTGGCAACTACGTATCTGGCGCTGACCGTGGTTTCGGAAAAATTTGGTCTGGGCAGCAGCGCCCTCTCCGGCTTTAAAGCCCTGATGAACGATGCACCCGAACATTTCAAAATGATCTTTCATAAGCCCGGCCCGGCCAGCCCGCAGCTGGAAATAGATAAATACCTGGTTCTCCCCGGCATCGCCATGTATTTTGCAGGGCAATGGATCGTCAATCTCAACTACTGGGGCTGTAACCAGTACATTACCCAGCGGGCCCTGGGCGCCGACCTCAAAACGGCCCGCACTGGTATCCTCTTTGCCGGGTTCCTCAAACTGCTGATGCCCGTGATCGTCATGCTCCCCGGTATCGCAGCCTTTGTCCTGTATAAGAATGGTCATCTTGATTTGCCGGACGGACGTAAAGACTACGCCTATTCCGCCATCCTGGGCTTCCTCCCTTCGGGATTGAAAGGCCTCTCTATCGCAGCCCTGACTGCAGCCATCGTCTCTTCCCTTGCAGGGAAGGTCAACAGTATCTCCACCATCTTTACCCTGGATGTCTACAAAAAATATTTCAATAAAGAGGCAGGCGAACAAAAGATGGTATGGACAGGCCGGCTGACCGTGGTCGTCTCGATGATCATTGCCATCCTTTTCACCTGGAAAGACCTGCTGGGCATCAGCGGAAAAGGCGGCTTTACCTTTATCCAGCAATACACAGGCTTTATCAGCCCCGGTGTATTCGCCATGTTCCTGCTGGGTATGTTCTGGAAAAGGACAACAGGCACTGCCGCTATCGCGGGGCTGGTCACAGGCTTTGTGCTTTGCGTTTTCTTCAATGTATATGCGCCACAGGCCCTTGGTCACGAAACCCTGCTCTACACGGCATTCCCCACCCAGGAAGAAGTGGGAGGGACAATGCAGACAGTATGGAGGATACCCTTCCTCATCTGTATGGGACTGGCCTTCTTCTTTACCATGGTGGTTATGATCCTCATCAGCCTGGGAGGACCAAAGGTCAATCCCAAGGCCTTTGCCCTGGACAAAGCCATGTTTAAAGTGCAACCCTCAACTTTGATCCTGATCATCATTACAATCGCGATCCTGATGGCACTATATGTAAAGTTCTGGTAACTGCTTGGGATAGTTTTCCCAAAAAACATTACTTTTATCCGCTTTCATTATGTAATTAATACACTAATTCAAATAAAATGAATCGTTATCCAGGAGAAACGCATGTTCTGGTAGCAGTGGATTGCATTATTTTCGGATTTGATGGGAATGATATAAAATTATTGGTTGTACAAAGAGGGCTAAAACCCGAGAAAGGCAAATGGAGCCTGATGGGCGGCTTTCTCCAACCCCAGGAAAGCCTCGACCAGGCAGCCGATCGCATCCTGAAAAAGCTGACAGGGCTGGAAGGAGTGTACATGGAACAGCTCCAGACCTTTAGCGATCCTCTCCGCGACCCCGTCGAACGGACCCTCAGCGTAGCTTATTTTGCACTCATAGATATTCATCAATATGAGAAACAGCTCAGCACCGACTATCACGCCGAGTGGTTCCTTTTGAAAAAGACCCCTGAGCTCATCTTTGATCACAAAAAGATGATGGAAATGGCAAAAAGACAACTGCGCTACAAGGCGGCCCTCCACCCCATCCTCTTCGAACTGCTGCCGGCCAAATTCACCATTCCCCAGTTGCAAATCCTTTATGAAGGCATTTATGATACGACGTTTGACAACAGGAATTTTAGCCGGAAAGTATTGTCCACAGAGTTGCTGATCAAACAAAAAGAAAAGGATAAAGCCAACTCCAAAAAGGGCGCGTTCTACTACAAGCTGGACAAACGGAAGTACAAGGCTAACTTCCAGGCCTTCCTGAATTTTATTCCCAATCCGGATAAATTACTCATGTAACCAGAACCTCTACCTGACTACCCGGCCGGCATAATCCCGGTCCAACCCGCAGACATATTTGTCCGCAGTTAAAACATTTTACGCCAACGTTTGCGTAAAATTTACGCACCCTTCAGTATAGGCCAGGATGGTTGAGAATCAGTTTTATCCTTACTTAGAGGGGAAATATATGTCCTCTATGGTTTGTCATATCCAACGAGAATAGTAATTTTGACACTTAACAAAGAATAAAAAATAATTTATATATTTAGTTTTGAATGGTCACAAAAGTCGTGACGCGAGGGCAATTTCTATTGCCCTCTTATTATTTTTAGGAGGCCTTGTCCAAATAGGGGTTGAACCTTTCCACCGGCCGCGGCAGGAAATAGCCTTTGATCTTCGCCGGATTGCGCACACATATCTCGACGTGCAGGCGGTCCGTAAAATTGGCGCCCTCGTAAATAGGAGCGCCTTCGTGAAAAGGGCTGCGGATAGAATCAAAGTTTGGTAACCCAGCTAATCTGGCAGATTCATGGACATATTTGAGCACGGCACAATCCAACTGACGGTTGGCTCCCTTATTTACGGGCATCTTTTCATCACCATTATGCATTGTGGCCAATAATTTTGTATGTGCTTCCCTAACGATCCCGATTGAATCCGGCTCGACCAGGTTCAAACAGTTCCCCAGTTCGATGATCGCGCCGATAACAAAAGGTGTTCTGATCCTGCCGCTGAATTTTTGCTGTTGCCTGGCAGCCTCCTCCGCATACGTCAATGCCCTGGACGGATTCTGTTCCCAGAAATAGATACCCGGCCCCAGCCAATCCCAGGGATTATGGCTGGGACGCAGTTCGTCGGAGCCGTTCAGCAGACGCATGCCAAGTTCCCTGTCACAGCTGTGAAATGCTGTAACCTCAAATGGTTGATCGTATGGCACAGGACTTATTTCTTTTTGGCGGAAACCTTACGCTTCTTCTTTTCTTTGATAATGCCCGCGTCGATCAGAAATTGCCGGGCGCTTTCTTTAGATTTGCAGGCTTCTGCTGAAGCTCGCTTTATTGCATCTATTACCAGTTGTGCTTTTTCTTCTTCTCTTACACTGTAATACATTTTATAGGCATTTAAGGTTTAATCAATCATAATAACTCCACAAACTTACTATTTCACCCTACGCCTATCCAAGCGAATTTATCCACACCTTAAACCAACAGTCTCACGGCCGTATATGATACGCCTTCGGTTGCACAAAAGCCCTGATCCCCTGGTACGACAACGTACTTCCCAACCCCGAATGCTTACGCCCCGACCAGGGCAACGCAGCACTCACCCTGTCGCAACAATTCCAATAGACAGTACCCGTATTCAACTGTTTCATTACCCCTTCAGCACGCTCATAACTTTTGGAATACACGGCCGCCGTCAACCCAAACTCAGTATCCGCCATCAATTCAACCGCCTCTGCATCATCCCTCACCTTCTGTATCCCCACCACAGGCCCAAATGACTCCTCCATCATCAGCCGCATCCCATGATGCACATTCACCAACACTGCGGGAGAAATAAAATAGCCTTTCCCCTCCATTCGCCGCCCGCCATATAAAAGCTTCGCGCCTTTCTCCACCGCATCCCCCACCTGCTCCAACAGGAACTCCATCTGCGCAGGCCTGCTCAACGGACCAATGTCGACACCCGGCCCCAACGGATCACCCACCACCATCTTCTTTAGCTGCTGTACATACGATGCTACAAAAGCATCATACACCCCTTCATGCACATAGATACGCTCCACCGCACAACAGCTCTGCCCATTGTTATACACCACCCCTTCCAGGGCCGCCGCAGCCGCCTTATCCACGTCCTCCACATCATCCATCACATACAACGGGTCCTTCCCACCCAATTCAAGCTGACAAGGCACCAGTTTTGGAGCGACCTTCTCAGCAATATATCGTCCGGTACGATAGCTGCCGGTAAAAAAATATCCATCCAAAGGCAATTGTAACAGCCACTCTCCCGCCGCCCCTTTGCCGGTCACTATTTGAAATACATTCTCGGGTACCCCGCTGCGATATAACAGCCGCTGTATATGCAGTCCGGTCAATGTGGAATACTCCGAAGGCTTGTACAATACCCCATTGCCGCCGATAAGAGCAGGTATAAACACATTCACCCCTACTAAATACGGATAGTTCCAGGCGGAGATATTGGCAATGACTCCTAAAGGTTCATATACTATCTTCTCCCTCGTAGCTCCTTCCATGGTCACCCACTCTTCCTTCAAATACCGTTCAGAATTCTCTATAAAATACTTGATCCTCCCCCTGGCCCCATTCAGCTCGTTATAGGATTGCTGCAAAGGCTTCCCCATCTCCGCCGTCAATGTAGCCGCAAGCACATCCTTTTCCGTATCCAACGCTTCATAAAAACGTTCGATCACACCCACTCTTTCCGCCACAGGCAAAGCCGCCCATGCAGCCTGCCCCTCACGCACCCGCCGGTACTTCTCCCGGACCGATGTCGCCGTATCTTCCTCCACTTCCTGTATGATCTCTTCCGTTGCCGGATTGATAATGTTCATAATTGCTTTTTTATTTCTTCGATAAATCTATCCCGGACAGCTTTATAAAAACCAAGGTCCTTGTACCCACGCACATACATCCTCTCCGGATGCCATTGCACGGCCAGCATAAAAGCCCGCCCTTCCGGATGCGCCCATTCGACGCCCTCTATCACCCCATCATCCGCATGACAGTTCACCACGAGCCCCTTTCCCAGCCGGTCGATCGCCTGATGATGCGCACTGTTGATCCAACCTCCACCACCCGATACCTCATGCAACAGTGTCCCTTCCATCACCTTCACATCATGTTCCTTATCCGCAGGAGTATTCTGATGACGCAGATCGCCCTGCGGCCCAAGATCCTGCACCAGCGTACCTCCACAACAGACATTGATAAGCTGCAGCCCCCGGCAAACACCCAGCACAGGGATACGCCGCTCCCACGCCCGCTCCAGAACATTCTTCTCAAACTCATCCCTGCCCTCCTGCCACTCCCCGGGCCGATGATCGTAATCCATCCCCCCTCCGTAGAATGAAGGATGAATATCAATACCGCCCGACAACACCAACGCATCATAATCGCTCACCCCTCCTCCATCCAAAGACAACTTCACCACCTCGATATCCGCCTGCCCATCTTTCAACCAATGGACATAGTTGTTATGCTTCTCATCAGACCCCGTATATGTCAAACCTATCCTCATAATGCTTCCAGATACAATTTTTTAAAGTCCTCCCTGCTCACCGGCTTAGGGTTGTTCGGATGACAGAAGTCCGCAAAAGCCAGGTCGGATAAGGTTTCTATATGCTCTTCTTTTACACCCACCTCACGCAGCCTCACCGGCAGCCCAAGCTCCTTGTTCAACCCAAACAGCCGCTCGACCACCGCTTCCCCCGATTCATCCCGAAGCTCCATCACCCTGGCTATCTGTCTGAACTTGTCTTCAAACCCGGAGACATTGAACCGCATGCCATAAGGAAGGTTCACCGCATTGGCAAGCCCATGGTGCGTATCCAATAAGGACGACATAGGATGCGCCAGCGAATGCACCACGCCCAGCCCCTTCTGAAAAGCAACGGCGCCCATAAGCGAACCGATCATCATTTGGCTGCGCGACTCCAAACTCGGCTTATGCGTCGCCTCCGTGATCGATCGAACGATCAACGATACCCCTTGCAACGCAATGCCTTCACACATAGGATGCCACATTTTTGCAATATACGCCTCCAGATTATGGGTCAGCGCATCCATGCCTGTAGCCGCCGTAACAAAAGGCGGCAGGTCCATGGTCAGCAACGGGTCCGCATAAACGATCTTTGCCAGCAGTTTAGGAGAAAACAATATCCTCTTCCGGTGCGTATCGTCTTCCGATATAATGGCGCTGCGCCCCACCTCGCTCCCTGTGCCGCTGGTGGTAGGCACGGTGATAAAATACGGCACTTCCTCCGTAACATATTTGTCTCCACCGATAAGATCGTCATAATCAAAAAGATCACGGTGATGATGGATCCGCAGGGCAATGGCCCTGGCTACATCCATGGCAGCTCCCCCGCCAATGCCGATGATCGAATCCCGGTCAGTGCCCTTAAAAACATCCCCCCCTTTTTCCACATCGGATTTTACGGGATTCTTATGGATACCGGAGAATACCTCCACAGAAAACCCCTTTGCCTGCAAACCCCGCACAATCTCCTGGAAGAACCCCAACCCCGCCACCAGCGGGTCGGTCACCAATAAAGGCCTCTTTAATCCCTGGGCAGCCAAATGCTCCGGCAACTCCGTAATAACGCCTGCCCCAAATCGAATGGTGGTTGGGAAGTTGTATTGCCGGGCGATGTTGAAATCTGTCATAGAAACGAGATATTAATTGCTAATAATGTATTAATAATCATAATGATATAACCATAACAAACCTTGTAACCCTCACCCAAAATGTAAAGATAAAGAATGACTTTTGCCCAAATATATTTTAATATTTCACACACGTTCATTAATTTTACTCGTTCATTTAAAATGAACACAATAATATTTTGATCATGACACCTGAACGGCAGATACTTGAAGATGCGATGCTCAAACTCAGAGAATATACCGGGTTGCATGTGGAAATAGGCAAACCAGAAGGTACTATTATTACCTTGACGATTGGTAAAATACAATTTTTGACCACTGTCAGAACTGCTATTTCTGTAGGCAATAAGTCCTCTGTAGTGTCCATTCTTAATAATATTTCAGAACAAGAAAAGAAACCCGTCCTTATAATTGCTGGTTATATACCCTCAGAAATCGCAAAAGAATACACTGCGAATAGCATAAATTATCTCGACATAGCCGGGAATTGCAGCATTAGATATAATGATCTGATCCTACAAATTGAAGGGAAAAAAAGAGAAAAAATAGCAAAAGTAAATCAGGCCAGAGCTTTTCAGGAAGCAGGAGTTAAAATAATCTTCCATCTGCTGAAAAATCCTGAAAATATCCAATTGACCTATCGTGAGCTGGCCCAACTAGCCGATGTATCGCTGGGCTCTGTAGGCAACGTGATGCAGGAATTGATCGAATTGAATTTTATTTTGACCACAAATAAAGGGAAAATATTGAAAAACACCAGCCAACTGCTGGACAGATGGGTGGCTGCATATCACGATGTATTAAGACCCAGGCTATTCTTAAAAAAAATGCGCTTTACAAACCCTGATCAATATTATAAATGGGAGACATTGGCATTGAAAGATGCTGATGGCATGGTATTATGGGGGGGTGAGCCTGCTGCATCGGAACTGACCAACTACATCAGTCCTGAAAAATTTACCATTTATACCAACAATTCATGGCAAAGCCTTATGCAGGACTTGCACTTGCTCCCTGATGAGAATGGAAGCATAGAGGTATTGAATATGTTCTGGAAAGATGAAGACAAACCCAGAAAACAGTATATAGTTCCTTCATTACTCATTTACGCTGATTTGATGGCAGGCAATATTAGCCGGAACATAGAAACCGCAAAAATCGTTTTAGAAAATGAGCTATCATATATCAAGTCAGCAATTTAACAACCCTCATTTATTTCAAATGCTGAAAATATTGGCGGAATATTTTCAGACAATTCATAGAGAGTTCTATGTTATTGGAGCAACAGCCAGAGACATTGTTCTGCATGGAGTTTATGCACAAAACACACGCAGAATGACTAAAGATCTGGACATCGCCATTGCCATACCCAACTGGGATACCTTCCAGGAAGTAGCTTCCGGCATATGCAGTATACCGGGATTTCAAAAATCTGACCGTCAGAAACAGCGCTTTTATTATGAGGATAAACTTATCCTGGATATTGTTCCTTTTGGTGAGATTGCCGGACTGAATAAAAATATCTTCTGGCCCCCGGAAGGGACTCCTTCCATGTCCGTTGCCGGATTTATGGAAATGACCAAAGAAGCACTTACCGTAACGATAGATAATGAATACAACATTTGGGTTGCCTCCTTACCCGGCATTTTTATTTTAAAATTAATAGCATGGAAAGATCGATGTAATCAACACAACAAAGATGCGCACGATATTGCCTTAATTATAGAAACATATCTGGAAATAAACATGGATAGAACAGTTGAAGTTCATAATGATATCTTCACATCGGCGAACTTCACAACATTCGCAGCAGGTGCTATACTGATGGGGAGAGATATGAGAAAAATATTATCGAATAATGAAACACTTAGACTTCAATGCCTGACCATTATCAACGACGAAATTAAAAAGGAAGAATACAGCCTACTCATAAATCAGGTTCTTGAAACCCATTCATTAATAAAATACGAAGATATATTTCAGGGATTGACTAAGATAATGGACGAACTGAACACATAGAACTCGTCACTTAAATGATCTCAAAATACCTTTTCAGCTCCCAATCCGTCACTTCCCGGGAAAACTGTCTCCATTCCCATTCCCTGGTACGTGTAAAATGGTCCACAAACGATTCTCCAAACAGCTCCACAGCCAAAGCAGCTCCTTTCATGGCCTGTGTCGCCTCCCAAAGATTGCGGGGCAGCACCCCTAAACTCTTGTCGGCATATCCGCTGCCCTTTGTAGGCGGCGTCTCCAGTTTCAACCCCTTCCGGATGCCATACAAGCCGGAAGCAAGACAGGCAGCCATGGCAAGATAAGGATTGGCATCGCTGCCCACTACCCTCGTTTCCAGACGGGTGGACGTCGCACTCCCCGGTAACGCACGCAGGGCTGTCGTCCTGTTGTCGATACCCCAGGTGACCGTGGTGGGCGCCCAGGCTCCTTCCACCAGCCGTTTATAACTATTCACAGTGGGTGCATACATGGGCAACACATATGGCAGACAATACAGTTGCCCGGCAATATAACTCTCCATCAGACTGCTGACACCCGAAGGGCTGTCCGCATCAAAGAACAAATTCCTATCCCCCTCGACTGACCAAAGACTCTGATGCACATGTCCGCTGCAACCGGGCAGCTCTGCACTGAACTTTGCCATGAACGTAGGAAAGACCCCATGACGGGCCCCGATCTCTTTGACCCCGGATTTGAAAAGTACCGCCCGGTCCGCCGCCTCCAGCACATCTGCATATAAGATAGCCGCCTCATACACGCCCGGACCGGTTTCTGTATGAAGCCCCTCCAGAGGAACATCAAATTTTTCCAACAGATCGAATAGGTCCTGAAAATAAGCGCTGCCCTGCGAAGCCCGTAAGATGGAATAACCAAACATCCCCTGGCTCATGGGGCTCAACCCACGATAATCCTCCGCGGCCACCATCCCTCCCTTGCCAAGAAAGTTGAACCATTCGAATTCCTGGGAAAAATATGCCCGATAACCCAATTCCCCTGCCTGTTCGATCACTCGCTTCAATACCCCCCTGGGACATGGAGCATTCGGAAAACCTGCCAGAAAAAAAGGCAGGTCATTCTCCCAGGGCACCCGCCGGAATGTGTTGATATCGATCATGGCCAGGGCATCGGGATAGCCCGTATGCCAGCCCGTATAAGCGGCATTGTCATAGGCCTGATCCCCGGCATCCCACCCAAATACTACGTCACAAAAACCAAAACCTTTCTCCACCACCGACCTGAACTTGTCCAGGCTGATGAGCTTTCCTCTCAATACTCCATCTATATCCGTGATAGCCAGCTTGACCTTGGTGGCGCTTTCCTCCGTAAGCTCCTGCAGAAGCTCAGACAGCGATTGTTGATTGCGCATCGTCCTTTCGATTTGTAAAGTATTTGAACCAAAGATATGATACCACTAACAGCGAAAAATATATTAAAGATAATCTAATATTCAGGGTGATCATGGCTACCAGCGCCACCCCGGCAATGACCAGGGCAATCACGGGAAAGTAAGGATAAAAAGGCACCTTGAACGGTCTTGGCAACGCGGGCTCCTTCTTTCTTAATACCAATAAGGTCACCATGGCAAGGATATATAAGGTGAGGGCCCCAAAACAGGAAATGGTAATGATCTCTCCCGTCCGCCCCGTCAGCAGGGCGATAATACCAATACACATATTCACCAGCAAGGCATGGACTGGTGTTCTGAATCGGGCATGTACCTTCCCAAAAGCCTCCGGGATATATTTCACTCTCCCAAACTCAAAGGTAGCCCTGCTGGCCGCCAATATGATGCCGTGAAAAGAAGCCACCAGCCCCATAAGCCCGATGGTGATCAGCAGATGATACATGAGCCCTCCGGTGCCCGTGATCCTGGATAAGGCAAGGGGTAAGGGACTATCCGAAGCATCCGCTCCCGGAGAAGGATATACGATAGCTTCCCATCCCGCGACCCCGATGGAAGATAAAAATACCAGCACGCATAATATGATCAGGGTCGCCAGGGCCGAGCCAAAACCCAATAGCACATTCCGCTGAGGGCGTATCGTCTCCTCGGCCACATTCGCCACTCCTTCAAGTCCCAGAAAGAACCAGATGGCAAAAGGCACCGCCGCCCACACTCCCTTCCACCCATGGGGGAAGTCATTTTGCCGCAGGTTGGCCGCCGAAAAATGAGGGAAACAAATACCGGCGAATAACAACAATTCAAACACGGCCAGTACGGTGACGATCAGTTCAAAGCCGGCAGCCGTCTTTACGCCAAGGATGTTCAGCCCCGTAAAAACCACATACGCCATGATAGCTATCGCAGTCACCGGTATCCCCGGAAAAAAAATATGAAAATAAGCCCCGATGGCAGCCGCAATGGCAGGAGGGGCAAAAACAAATTCTATCAGCTGAGCCATACCCGCTATAAAACCCCATTCCCGGCTTAGCCCCCTTGTAGCGTAATCAAAAACGCCCCCGGCCTTGGGAATAGCACAGGACAGCTCAGTATATGAAAAGGTAAATGTGATATAGAGCAGGATGATAAAGCCGGTAGCGATGGCGAGTCCCCTGGTGCCTCCTTCGGCCAATCCCAGATTCCACCCAAAGTACATCCCGGAGATGACATACCCTACGCCCAGCCCCCATAACATAACGGGTCCAAGGGTGCGGGATAACGTAGGGCTGGAGGAAGGAGCCTGTTCATGTTTGATTGCCATGCTTAAAGATAAAAAAAGAGACCGTCTCAAGCGAAAAAAATCGAGACGGCCTCTTTTCGTGAGCACGTAAACATCCGTTTTACTTGACGATGATCTCCTGGTGCACCCACTGCACCCCGTCGAATATCTGCAGGATATAGATGTTGGTAGCCAGCCCGCTGGTATTGATAGAGGCTTCAGACAGACCCGCGCCAAATTCATACCGCCGGACGATCCTGCCGGCCTTGTCCACAATACGGGCTGCTTTTACCAGCCTCCCCTTTCCGGCAACAGGAACATTCCCTTTCTCAGGAGCCAGGGATACTCTCATCAACCCCTGCACAGGATTGGGAGATACGTTCACCTTCGCCGGACCGCCTCCGCCACAGGGTTTGTTCATCGATAGACTGGCTGTATTCGTGGTCCCGCACGCCGTCGTAGCATATACGGAAAGATGGTGGACAGTGCCGCACGTGATGTCTTCGTCATAAAAAGAAAGGCCTACGGTAAACGTATGCGTATCCAGCGTCCACGTATAATTAGCACCGGGTATATTAGTCGCCTGGGCAAAGAAAGTATACCCTGTCCATTTATTTATGACAAGTGTAAGTGGCAGCACGCCATAATAATACAGATTGCTCGTTGCAGCGCTGGACGTATTATTGGGATAGTTGGCCGATACCACCAGAGTAAAGTTGCCGCCGGTAGCAGGGAAATTGATGCTTGCTGAAGTGGCGGCAGTCGTAAATGTCTGAAGACCGTTGGCGGAAAATACACAGCCCGGGGCGCCGCCGACAATGCTATAGGTATAGCTGACGGCGCCGCATAAGGGATTGACGGAATAGCTCTGCGAGCTTCCGCACGCGTTGGCCGGGTTGGAAGAAGACAGCGAAGGCGCGGGTGTCGTATAGCTGATGGCAAAGGTCCTGGGGACGGTAGTATACGGACAGACATTCATTTGCAGATAGGCCGCGACATTGCCAGTGGTGAACCCATCCGGATTCGCCGTGATGGTATTGCCCGTATTGCCTGAGCTGAATGACCAGTTGGCAGGCAGGGTCCATTTGATGGTATAGTTCGCGGGCGGCGGGGCATACAAAAGGTTGTTATTTGTTATTACACTCGTATTGTAGCTCACAGGACTGGGGCAACCCAGCGCCAGCGTGCCGGTCTGTGTGATATCGTTAAGCCCTATCAGCCTCACCTGTGGGCTAAAGCCGGCCGCCGTATAAGGGGACGAAGTGGCATTCGTCAGGTCATTAAAGTACGTCACTTTACAGGTGACGGTAGGGCCATTGCCCGCAGTCATGGTAATTATGGCCGTCGGATCGTCGGGATTTGTAGAGGTATATACAAGTGTATTGTTGAAATACCAGTCGTATTTCTTGACACGGTTATAATTCGCCGGTATCGTAAAGGATACGATAAAACGGACCATGTCGCAGGGATTTACCCAGCCAAGTTTGCTCGGGTCCGTGGTTTGTGTATCGCTTGTCGCCGCCTTGACGACCTCATTGTCAGCCAGTACACGGGAGGAAAAAATAGCCTGAAGGATGGTCAAAAGGATAAGTAGTCTCTTTTTCATGATGATAGGTTAAAGTTTAAAAAATATACAAAAGTGAGATGCAAACAGTGTTTACGTGTCACGTGATCGCCCTGTTCAGATTAATCTTTAGATTGACGATAAATTGCTCGGTGGTAATAGTCACCTTCAGCTCATGACTTTCCGGGTACAACAGGTTCAGCCTCCTGCCGATATGTTGTAGCGAAAGCGTATTCCCATTCATCAGCGTGCTGCTGTCGATAGGCTTGCTCCAGCCCACCTTCATATTGAAATGACCGTCGTCTACCCGCACTTCCAGGTCCATACATTTCTCCGGCATATTCATGGACGCCAGTTGCCGGAATCCATTCTCCACCAACGGTAAGATGATAAAAGGGGCGATACGCTCGCCCGACAGGTTACCCATTATTTTTGCTACGACCTTCAAACTGTCCTGGTTGCCCGTTCTCTCCAGCCCGATATACTCTTCCAGAAGATACAACTCTTTTTCCAGGCTCACACTGGCCTGGTTGTTATCATAGATGACATACAGCAGCAGGCTCTTTATCTTCTTCATCATATCCGGTATCAGCGGGGGACGCGTAAGAGCCAGCTGTTCTACCTTGTCCAGGGCATTGATCAGGAATACAGGCTGCAAGGCGCCCGCCTGAAGCGTGGGCTCGATATGCTGCTTTTCTTTCTTCAGCAGCTCCAGCTCCTGCTGTTTGATGGCCCACATCTTCCCCAGTTTGATGGCAGCAGCAAGCCCCCCTTCCATATTGATCTGATAAAAAAGGTTGAGGAACAGCCAGGGAACATTTTTGGAGAATACGGGCGGAGGCATGTCAAACATTTCCCGTATATAAGGTACTACCTGATGGTTATACCAGCGGAAGACCAGTATGAACAGGAAGGAGAACAACATCCATAGCAATGCCATCTGTATATAATGTCCCTTGTAAAGGAACCTGGGCAGAAGATAGTAGATGATGGAATAACAGAACACCATATCCAGGGGGGTGGATAAAGTGACCTCCACAAGCGACGCCCCCACGGTTTGTCCGAAAGGGTGGCGCCCCTGCCAGTAGGTGATTTGGAACACCGTGTAATAAATGATCCACAACAGCCAGAAGAGTGAATGCCGGGCGATACGATACCGCCGGTTATTGGAAAATACAAGTGGATTTACTGCCATAATACAACGGGAAAAAAAGGGGGCTGCTCTCTACAGGAAAGCAGCCCCAATATACTTAGATCATTGCATTATTTATCCCAAAATATCTGAGGTGTATACAGCGTCGATTGCGGTGTATTTGCTCCATTATAGGAATATTCGCTTTGGGGATAGATCAGACGGCGGGGAACGCCATTTCCTCCCTGGGCAGGTATATTAGGAACACCCGTGCGACGGTACAGGGTCCAGGCCTCGGGATTCAGGAAGAGAGCGATGTACTCTTCCGCACCCACCTGGGCGATGGCCGCATCGGTAGTACCGGGTAAGGTTCCATGAGCAGCCAGGTAGGTAGCTATATCCGCTGGTGCAACGCCGAGCTTGGTCATATTGCTGTCGATGGCAGCCCGGTAATAGCCCTGCGCTGCAGCAATAGTCCCACCGGACCTTAATGTGGCTTCTGCTTTCATAAAAAGCAGTTCGTCCATGGTAATAAACTCCACAGGAGAAGTTGCACTGCCATAATAGGGCCCTAATATACCTCCGTCTTTTTTGACAGTATCCCCATAAAGGTTAACTCTCGGGTCCGTCTTGTTTATCATTGAATTAATCAAAAAGCTGCTGTCATTAAACGTAATATAGCCGGCCCTGTCGTTCATGAACTGCGCCCAGGGATTATTCGTAGTGCCGGTACCTGTGAAGTTATACACAGCATTTTCCTTTGAACTGGCAAAAGAGGAGGCGATCTCAGCCAGTGCGCTGGTGGCCATGGCCGGATTCCCCTTGCTCTGGTGGATGTACAGACGGGCCTTGATCGCATGACCAAATTTTGCCCACAAGCTCAGATCACCATTATACATTACGTCTTCCGTGCCAGGCACGGCAAGATCATTACCCGTAGTGCCGAATAAGGCGATCCCATCGTCCACCAGTTTAGCTATCGAATCATACAAGTCGGCTGCTTTATCATATTTCGGCTGCAGATGATAAGGATCCAATTTTCCCCGCAGGGCCGCCGAATACGGGATATCGCCCCAATCATCCACGGTCACCTGAAGACAATAGGCCAACAGGATACGCGCAACACCCGCATATGCATGATAAAACCCTATCGAGTCACAGCCGTACTTAAGCGCAAAAATGTTCTCCATGGTGGATGTATACATATCACCCCACCCATTTTCAAACGTTCCTGGGTTGATCCCATATTTATAAAAAGTGGCGGTCTGGTTCTGCGCTCCAAATGCCTGCTGGGTCAGCAAGCTGCTGTACCTGGAAAAGTCACCGCCCTGGGTAAATCCCAAAGCTATTTCACAGGAAGGCAGCAACAGGTTGGGGTTGACAAAATCCACCGCATTGGGATTCTTATTGACACTCGTAAAAAAACTTTTTTTACAGGCTCCCGCAGACAGGATCAATATCCCTGCCACGGCGAATATTTTTATCTTATTTAGTTTCATATTAAAATAAGTTTAATAGGATTAAAGACCGACATTCAGACGGATACCATAGTTCCTGATCCCAGGGTTGTTAAAGAAGTCCATACCCTGGGCATTGGAAGGTCCTGCAAGACTCGTCTCCGGATCGACCCCATCATATTTGGTCCAGGTATGAATGTTGTTGGCAAATATCGTGAACGACAGGGCAGAGAACTTCATCTTGTTGATGATGGACTTCGGTAGCTGGTAGGTAAGACTTATCTGACGCAGCTTGGTATAACCGCCATCCTCGATATCTACCTCCTGACCGCCGCCTACGCTGTTGCCGACGGCCTTCCAGTAATTATAGTCATAGGAGCTCTGAATGGTATTGACGGCACCGGGTCCGGACTTTTCCGGCGGGTTGGGGCCCGAGCCTTCGTAATGCACCACTTGACCGGCTGCATTAAGGTGCCCCAGCAATCCCTTGAAGACAGTTGCTGTGCCCCTGTTCTCCGTCTGTTTTGCAGTTCCCCGCAAGGTTATCGCACCGCGGGTGCCGTTCATGATGTTGCCGCCATGTTTGATATTCACTTGCACCCCCAGCGTAAACCCTTTGTAGCTTAAGTTACTCTGCACGGAGCCCAGCCATTTTGGATTGGGATCGCCGATCACCATATTCGGACCCACGCCACCACCGATCGGCTGGCCAACTTCATTATTGGGATCCTTGGGGTTATCATTAATCAGTAAAGGACTCTTCAGATCAGTAAGATTGGAGTGAGGAGTGGTATTCCCATAGATGACGCCATAAGGCTGACCGGCAACCGCATCTATCTCAAACTCACCCGCGCCAAATCCGGCCAGTAAGATCCTGTCAAGACCCGGGGCCAGCTTTAATACCTTGTTCCTGTTCATCGACCAGTTGAAATTCACATCCCAGCGTAACCCGTAGCTGGTCCGCACCGGATTTGTATTTAAGGTCAGCTCGACACCCTTGTTCTGGATGGTGGCCGCATTCAACAGCTGACCCGCAAAACCCGTCGTATAAGAGATGGCCACCGGTACAATGACATCGGTAGACTTACTATAATAATAAGTGCCATTGAACGTGATCCTGTCCTTATAAAGACCCAGATCGACGCCGGCTTCATAAGACCTCGTCTTTTCCGCCTTCAGATTCGGGTTGCCAAGCGTGGCGACATTCGTGCTAAGCGCATAGCCGGGAATGGAGACACCCGTGTTGACAAAACCATCCGTAAACGCAAAAGGAGCGGCGTACTGGGTGGTCAAGGCGTAAATGGGAGCATCCTTACCCACCTGCGCAAAGTTGACCCTTACCTTACCATAATTCAGTACATCTCTTCCCTTAAGCGATTCCAGCTCCGTAAATACCCATCCCAGGCTGGCTGAAGGGTACCAGAATACATTGTTCGCAGGGGCAAGCGTAGAGGTTTCCTCCCTGCGGCCGGTAATGCCCAGATAGAGCATATTGCGCCAGCTCAATTCCAGATCGCCGTAATAGGCTTGTGTACGTTTATGCCCGTCAAATTGGGTATTCACAGGCGCCGCTGCATTGGATACATCGTTAAAATCGTTTATCAGCAGACCGACAGCCTTCACCAGCCGGTTGTTGCTCTGCAGATCAAAGAAGTTATGACCCAACAGCAACGATGCATTCAGGTCCCCAAAACTATGTTTCAGGTTGACCGTAAAGTCAGAGTTGAACTGTTGGTTATAGTAAGTAGTGAGAAACAGCGCCCCATTGGCGACAGGCAAATGATAGGCGCCCGATTGCGATCCAAATGCGCTCTTATCGGATTGGTTATAGAGGTCACCCCCTAGGCGATAGGTAAATCCAAGCCAGTCATTCGCCTGGTAGTTCACCTGCCCATAGCCAAAAATACGGTTCAGGTTGGAAGTAGTGGGGTTATTGTTGATGGTGTAGTAGGGGTTGTCATATTTACCAAACCCGCGATAGCTCCGCTGCTTGCCATTGGGGAAAAGATAGGCATCCCTGTTATTCCAGGGGTCTTTCAAACCGTTGGAGTTATCAAAAGTAGGCGTCGTCCGCAAAAGACCCAGCATGATACCTGACGTATTGCTGCCCTGCTGCGCTTTATCATTGGAAGAGTTTATAAATGTCATGGCCCCTTGAAGCGAAACCTTCGGAGACACCCTCATTTGCCCGCTGAGGTTAAAAGTATTCTTGGCATAACGGGTCTTGGGAATGATCCCCGTCTGATAAAGATTGCCATAGGACATCCGGTATCCCGCATCAGGAGTTCCGCCGGCCACGGCAATGTTATTGTCAAGCACCATCCCGGTCTTGAAAAAAGAGTAAGTGTCATAGGGAACTACCTTATTCTTGGCAGAAGGATCGGACTTGCCGACGATATTGCCATGCTTGTCCCAGGGATTGGTATTAGTCCCATCCCAATACAAAGTGTCGATAGCCGGCCCCCAGGAAAAAGGCTGGCCCGACGAAGGGGGCTCGTAAACATAGTTGGTGCCGTCAAAATCGCCTTGCGCAAACTTTGTCTGCAAAGGAGGCAGTTGCGTATGCCTATCCCAGGTAACAGAGGAATTAAAGCTCACCTGCGCCTTATGCGCCCCCCCTTTCTTGGTGGTGATGACCAACGCCCCGCTGGCAGCCTGGATACCATACAGGGCCGTAGCGGCAGGACCTTTCAGCAAGGTAATGGACTCGATGTCATTCGGGTTGAGGTCAAGACCACGGTTGGTCGGCTGAGAAGCACCCACCAGGTCCGCCCCGGCGCCACCGGCCTGGAAGCCGTTAAACTGGGGGTCAAAGTTGTTCGCGGAGTTGTCGATAGGCACCCCATCCACTACCATCAGCGGCTGGTTGTTACCCGTCACGGAAGTTACACCCCGCAACAGCATAAAGGTTCCCGCACCCGGGTCACCCGCACTGTTGATCACCGTCAGACCGGAAGCTTTGCCGCTAAGCTCATTCAGCGCATTGCCCGTCCCCGTAGTATTCAGCTGATCTGCGCCGATGGTCTGCGTGGCATACCCCAGAGACCGCTTCTCCCTCTTGATGCCTAAGGCAGTGACCACCACCTCGCTCATCGACCGCGTATCCCTGAATAATTGTACCGTAATCTCGGACTGACCTCCGATGCTAAACTCCCTGGACCCAAACCCCACCGCTGAAACTACCAGCGTCCCACTAGCCGGAGCCATAATTCTAAATCCGCCGTCGGGACCTGCGCTGGTGCCCCCACGCGCCCCTTTGATCTTGATCGACGCCCCTGAGAGAGGATTGCCCGTCGAATCGGTGACCCTTCCGGTCACCTCCTTATTCTGAGCACGGCTCAGAAAAGCGAATGCCATGAATAGGATGGTTAGAACCAAACATTTTCTCATTTTCTGTCTTTTTTGGATTAATATGTGTGTTGACTCAAGTGTACAGCCCGCTCATCACTGATACAGGCCACTCAAAACAGACAAAAAAATTAACTTTTCTGACGCATACAGATTGTGGCTTATAACCGAGTCGGGAAAATTGACAACCGAAACCGTATAAAACAAGACCGAAGAAGAAATCTGAAATTCAATTTGTTAAAACGGTTTTTGAAGAGGGTTTTTACGATTGGTTAATGAATTGTTAACCACAAGGCGGGACTGTGGAGCCCGGGCCAAAAACAAAAAAGCAGGTGGTAGAAACCACCTGCGAGTCACATGAGAAAACTTCTATCGGCAACTTTAACAAATCCGGGGAAGTTGCCTTTTAGAAAAATTTATTCCCCCGGAAAAATTTGCTTGAGGTCAGATGTCAAAGCTGGGGGAAGATAGCTAATTATTAACCCTTACAGACGGCAATCTGACCGAAGCCAACGAATAAGCTACCGAACGGCCCGTTTCAACTGCCGAAAGGTGAGAACCTCCGTCCCGGATATAAGTATCTTTGTACAAATAAATTTCCTTTTGCAATTAATTAACTTTTCTATTACAGGGTAAATGGGAATCTTTCGTTATCCATCAACTACACATAGCGTCACCGGCCCACGCATAGACAATAGACAAATCCTTAAAACAATTTTTGATACCACCCGGCGCTACTGCCCTAACCCAAGCTGCTATGGACAATAAATATGCTTTCGATGACAGGATGATCAAACTGATCGGGATCCCTGCATTAGGACTTTTTATTCCCAACCTCTCCGGGCTGATCACAAACCGCCTGTACAGCTACCCCGAGCTCCTGGTCAGCTACGCTTTCTTTACACTCGTCTCCTTCCTCGTCTGGCAGGGGAACGTGTGGCTCATGCACTTTATAAGAAAGAAGTATACCTGGTCCTTCCGGCAATATCACAAGATCATCATCTCCCTGTTCCTGGTAAACATCGTCTATTCCGGCGCCCTCTCCGCCCTCATGCTCCACGCCTGGAAAATGTACTCGAAGGAAGGCCCCAATCACGAATGGCCCGTCATCAGCGCAACGCTGATCATCATCATCTCCGCCTGCTTTATCACCAACATATACGAGATCATCTTCCTCAACAGGGAAAGAGAGGACAGCCGCTCCCGGGTGGAACAACTCAATATCGCCAAGGCCCAGGCCGAACTGGAAGCGCTGAAAAACCAGATAGACCCCCACTTTATCTTCAACTCCCTCAACACCCTCTCCTTCCTTATCACACGCGACCCGCAAAACGCCCGCCTCTACAACGACACGCTGGCCAAGGTATATAGATATATCCTCAGCAATAAAGAAAAAGACCTGGTGCTCCTAAAAGAAGAAGTCGAGTTTATCAGCAATTATTTCTACCTGCTCAAGATCCGTTTTGGAGAAGCCATCAGCATGGTGATTGAGATCACCGACCTCTCCTCCGAAGACTACCTCATCCCTCCCATCTCCATGCAGGCGCTGGTGGAAAATGCTATTAAACACAATGAGTTCAACGAAAAGACACCCCTTGTCATCAACGTCTCCGTATCCACCAACTATGCCATCGTAAAAAACATCATCAACCTCAGAACCTATACGGCCCCCTCCTCCCGCATCGGCCTGGGCAACCTGGATAACAGGTACAAGCTCATCACAAAACGGAATATCATCATCGAGAATAATTTCAAAACTTTTACGGTAAAACTACCAATCATAAAATTTTAAGACCTTATGCAACATTTCGGTAAAAACAGGCATTTTACTAGACGGACCGAAGGTTCGTCGGCCGAAGGCCCGACATTAGAGATATTGAGTAATTGGATTAAATTTCCCAAAATCCAATTACTCAAATTATATGGACGGTAAAAGCAAAATAATAAACATTCTTACCTTTATAAAGTCTAACACCAAGTCACATGAAAGTGCTTATTGTAGAAGATGAACGCCCTGCTTTTGAGAACATGGTAGAAGAGCTTCAGGCCATAGACGAGAACATTAATGTGATGGCGGGCTGCACCAGCGTTGACGAATGTGTCCGCTGGCTGAATAAGAATCCTCAGCCTGACCTGATACTGATGGATATCCAGCTCTCAGACGGGTTGTCATTCAATATCTTTAAGGCTTGTCAGATCACTTGCCCCGTTATTTTTACCACCGCCTACGACAAATATCTCGGCCAGGCATTCGACTATTGCAGCATCGACTACCTGCTGAAACCCATCAGCCAGGATAAACTGAAGAATGCCATCCGGAAATATAAGAGCCTGCAGAGCCACTTCACCAGCAACTTCCACGGCATGCAGGATTACCTGAATAACCACGACAAAAAAAGGTCCAGGATCCTTGTCAAAAAAGGGATGGAATTCCAGACCGTACGGGTGGAGGACACCGGCTACTTCTTCACCGAACACAAACTGGTATTCCTGGTAGATAAAGAGAACAGAAAATACATGGCCGAAAGGAACAACCTCAGTGAACTGGAGGAAGAACTGGACAGGAACATCTTCTACAGGGCCAATCGGAAATATATCATCAACGCAAACTATGTCAAACGTTTCAAGCCCCTGGAAAGAAGCAAGATCAGCGTTGAACTAACCCTCCCCGTTAGTGAAGAGATCATCATCAGCCAGGAGAATTCGGCCTCTTTTAAAAAATGGATCGGAGAGATCTGATACTAGAAGTGCAACAGAAACGCACTCCCCTCCCCCTCTATCGACTGTACCTGTATATTTCCCTTATGCAGTAACATGATCTGTTTACAAAGGCTCAACCCGATGCCGCTCCCCGTCTTCTTCGTACTAAAGAAAGGGATAAAGATATTATCCATCACTTCCGGCGACATCCCTGTTCCATTATCCGCCACCTTGATCAGCGGCCTCCCGTTGTAGATGGTCGCCGACAAGGTGATCCTCGGTTCCGGACTGTCCTTCACGGCCTCCACTGCGTTCACCACGAGGTTGATCAACACCTGCTCGATAAGACTGGTGTCCGCCTCCAGCGACAGGTCAGGGTCTTTCAGGATGATCTCCATCTCTATATTCTTCTGCTCGAACGTAGGCTCCATCAACACATGCAGGTTCTCAAAAAAATCCCGGGCATAGACTTTTGTCAAATTCAACGTCGTGATCTTATTCAGGCTGCGGTACGTCTCCGCAAACTTCAACAGCCCTTCACTCCGCCGCCGTATGGTCCCCACTCCCACCTGCAGGTCTTCCAACGCGCCCGGCTGTCCATCCAGCAACGCGGCAGAGGCCTGTAGACGATGGGACAAAGTTTCCGCCAGGGAAGCAATCGGCGCCACAGAGTTCATGATCTCATGCGTCATGACGCTTAACAGCTTCTTCCAGGCCTTTGCCTCCGTCTCATCCAACGCCTCATTCACATTCTGAAAAGCGATAAGCTTGTATATCTTCCCATCCGTCTGAAAGGCCGTAACAGCCATCAGCACCTTGAAAGTACTGTTTTCCTTGACGATGGACACCACCTTGCTCTCCCCGGGACGAAGGTTCAGCACCTCCTGGTAAAGCCCTGCATCCCTGCGCTCTAAAGAATGGATAGTCTTCAGATATGGGATGCCTAACATATTCTTGAAGGATTCGTTCATCCAGCTGATGTCCCCGCTTTTATGCTCATACGACAGGATACCCGTATTCACCAGCTCCAATATCTTCTGCAGGTACTGGTACTGCGTCTCCCGCTCGCGGCTCATCGTCTTGAAGGTAGTATTGATCTCGTTAAACCCCTGGCGCAGGGACTGCACCTCCATCGGAGCTTCTTTTACATCGAAATGACGGGAAAAATCCCGGTAATGAATGGATTCCACAAATTGCTCTACTTCGCTCTGCGCCTTGCGGTGGAAGTTATAAAAATCCACGAGTTGGATAATGATAATAGGTACCACGGTAGCCAGGTACGGATAAAGCCCCTTGACCATCAGAAGGCTGGCCCCTGACAAAGTGATGAACATCAACAACACTTTTATGAGTATCCTCTCCTGGTATCTTTTAAAGATCATAATCTATATATCGTATTTGCTGAGCCGTCTGTACAGCGCAGTCCGTGTCAGCCCCAGTTCCTTGGCGGCCTTGGAAATATTGCCGTTATGTTTCTCGATCACCTTCAAAATGGCGTTCTTCTCGATGGTGCTGAGCTTGAGCTCCTGCGGTTCATCCCCCGGCTGCGGACGACCCGACTCGATGGGAGAAAAAATAAGGTCCTTTGCCTGCAGTACATCGCTGTCCGCCATGATCACAGCACGCTCGATAGTATACTGCAGCTCGCGGACATTGCCGGGATAGTGATAGCTCTTCAATTTTTCAACGGCCTTGCTGTCAAAGTCAAGACTGGGCTTCATGTACTTGGAGGTATACGTCCGGGCAAAATGACGGGCCAGCAGGACAATGTCCTCCTCTCGCTTACGCAGCGGCGGTACCGTTATCTCCACGGTATTGATACGGTAGATAAGGTCCTTCCGGAACCGGCTCTCATTAGCCAGCTCGCTCAGAGGGACATTCGTAGCGCAGATGAGTCGTATATCGATGGGCGTAGGCTGGTTGGACCCCAGCCGGGTGACCATTCTGTTCTGCAATACGGATAGCAGTTTCGCCTGCTGATGTAAAGAGATGTTGCCGATCTCATCCAGAAAAAGGGTCCCGCCATTGCCGGCCTCAAAACGCCCCATACGGTCCTCCCGGGCATCCGTAAAAGCCCCCTTTTTATGACCAAAAAGCTCGCTCTCAAACAGACTCTCCGTAAGGGCCCCCACATCCACCTTGATATAAGGTTTCTCCGCCCTCAACGAATGCTGATGGATGGCCTTTGCTATAAGGTCCTTACCCGTACCGTTCTCTCCAAGGATAAGGATGTTGGCATCGGTAGGGGCGATCTTCACCAGTTTGAAAAATATATCCTGCATCGCCTCCGACTCTCCCAACAATTCAGTACCGATCACCGAATCGCTTCCCGCCGTATAACCGCCCCCCGCCTTCTTGTTGTCATTCTTCTTCAATGCCTCCTTGATCGTGACGATCAGCCGCTCGTTATGCCAGGGCTTGACGACAAAATCCGCCGCCCCCTCTTTCAAACACCGCACAGCCAGATCGATGTCCCCATAAGCAGTGATCATGATCACAGCCGCATCGGAACCAAACTCGGTCTTGATCTTCCTCAGCCAAAAAAGCCCTTCATTACCCGTATTGATGCTGCTGTTGAAGTTCATATCCAGCAGTACCAGGTCAAAATGTTTCTTGGAAAGCAGGGAACGTATGTTTTCAGGATTCTTTTCCGTCACCACTTCCGACGCTTCGGTCTTTAATAACAATCTTACAGCAGTAAGTACATCCGGATCGTCATCCACAGCCAGAATGGAGGCATTTTTTAACGTCATATATTAACTTATATTAAATCTTTTATACCCCAGGATACGGTTTTCCCCGAATTGCCAATCCCTAATACACCGCTTATGATGGGAACTTCGGCGGAGCTGCTTCGACACGCTCCTCCTCGTTCATACCTTTCGCTTCGCTCGGGTACAGCCAGCGAACCTGTGGTTCGCTCTGCTTAAAAAATAATTGGTTCAAAATGCAACAGAAGGACCAAGTAAACGTCCTTTCTCTTTACAGTGTGCACCGGGTATGGTTTTACCGAAATTTACCCATCCCCGGTGCACCGCTAATGATGGGCCTTCGGCCAGCGAACCTGTGGTTCGCTTTGGCAATGTTAAGCCATTGTCACGAAATTGTCCGATTACCAGGCATCATTTCCGGACATATTCCAACTACAAGTGTACCTCAAATACAATTGTATGAAAATTAGTTCTTTATATAAAAGGGATGCAAAAAGGCACTGTATCAAAAACGGACAGTTCTTGTATCAAAAGTGAACTATAAACCGGCATATTTCAGGCTAACCACCTGTAAATCATAGGTATTTCATTTCTGGCATGTGTTTGTAATGGATACGATAAGAATTTTCTCATGTGTAGTAGACCTCCTGGCATTTCTATGCTGGGTGGCTTTTTTAAAAACGAACAACGAACGACACAACCTAAAAAACAAAATTCTTTATCGTGGACAGAGCAATTCCAAAGAAAAGATGGACGACCAAACGCCTGATGACCATTGGCGGTATTTCAGCTTTAGTTCTATTGATCGCGGGAAGTTTTTATTTCACCTCCGGAAAATCAAAATTAAACGTTGATACAGAGCGAATTACGATTAGCGAGATAACAAAGGGCAATTTCCAGGAATCCATTCCCCAGAACGGTACCGTACTCCCCCTGACAACCATTTACCTGGTAACGCCGGACGGCGGCCGGGTCGAACAAAGGTTCGTCGAGGACGGCGCCATCCTGAAAAAAGGAGATCCTATTCTGAAACTGTCCAACACGGATCTGGAACTGAACCTTTCTACCCAGATGACCAGCGTCTCGTCCATGCTGGCGCAGACCCAGCTAAGCCGGGTCAACGCAGACCAGAATACAGTAAACAAACTGACCCAGATGGCCGATGTGGAAAGCCTGTACAAGGAAGCCGAACGGGTATACCTCCTGGATAAAAAACTGTATGCCCAAAAGGTCATCGGTTCCCAGGAATTCAAACAGGCAGAAAATAACTATAATTACTACCTGCAGAAGAGACAGCTGGCCCAGACCATCCTTCATAACGACACCCTATCCCGTACCGCACAGGAACAACAAGACAAGGAGTCTTACCAGCGTGCCCAGAATACCCTGCAGATCCTGCAGAAAAAAGTGGGCGGCCTTATTATCCGCGCCCCGCTGGACGGTCAGCTGACCTCCCTGGACGCAGAGATCGGTCAATCCAAAACCCCCGGCGCCCCCCTGGGACAACTGGACGTGCTGGATGGCTTTAAGGTAAGACTATCCGATGTGGACGAACACTATATCTCACGGGTATTCACAGGCCTTACAGGGACCTTCGCCTTTGCCGAAAAGACCTACAAACTGAAGATCACCAAGGTCTATACACAGGTGACCAACGGCCGCTTCCAGGTAGACATGGTCTTTGTAGGAGATGTGCCCAAAGGTATCCGCAAAGGTCAGACCCTGCAGATCACCCTGGCGCTTAGCGATGAAACCACCGCCGTACTGGTACCCAAAGGAGGCTTTTATCAACAGACAGGCGGCAACTGGATCTTTAAGGTCAGCGAAGACGGCAAGACAGCCTATCGGGTAGATATACAACTGGGACGTCAGAACACAGACTACTATGAAGTGCTCTCCGGTCTTAAGCCGGGGGACAAAGTGGTCACCTCCAGTTACGAGAACTATGGAAATATGCAGGAATTAGTGTTGAAAAAGTAACATCGGGACGGGTAAGATCGTCTCATCACGGGCCTAACAGCTCATAAAAACCAAGATTATGCGACTCAAACTCCTTTACACGCTGGTACTCATCCTCTGCCTGAGCGCTTTCGCCTCGTCAAAGAATGAATGTACCCACCCGATACGGGATTGCAACTCCGGCAGCAGCAAGAACAGCCCGGCAAAAGCAGTAAAAGAGTTATCCAAAGAGGTATCCGAAGACGAGGTTCGTCCACAGGAATTCTCTACCTTCCAGTTCGTTAAATTCTTATATATATAATAACATAACGACTCTAACTACAACTACACTATTCATCTAAACGCTAAAAACATGATCAAGATCAGTGACCTTCAAAAAGTATACCGTACCGAAGAAGTGGAAACGGTTGCGTTAAACCACCTCAGCTTCGAGGTCAAAGAAGGAGAATTCGTTTCCGTCATGGGCCCTTCCGGCTGCGGGAAATCCACACTCCTCAATATCCTGGGCCTGCTCGATGATCCCGATGGCGGCAGCTTTATCTTCAACGGCACTGAAGTAGCGCACTTTAACGAACGCAAAAGGGCCGACCTCCGCAAACGCAACATCGGATTCGTATTCCAAAGCTTCAACCTCATCGACGAGCTGACGGTATTCGAAAATGTTGAGCTCCCCCTGATCTATCTCGGCGTAAAAGGTCCTGAACGTAAACAACGCGTAGAAACCGTGCTGGATAAAATGCAGATCATGCACCGTCGTAATCACTACCCTCAACAATTGTCCGGCGGTCAGCAACAACGTGTAGCCGTAGCCCGCGCCGTCGTCAATAACCCTAAATTGATCCTGGCCGATGAACCTACTGGTAACCTGGACTCCTCCAACGGTAATGAAGTGATGCAGCTTCTCACCGACCTGAACGAACAGGGTACCACCATCATCATGGTAACACACTCCGAACACGACTCCCGCTACAGCCATCGCATTATCCGCATGCTGGACGGTCAGACCGTTACGGAAAATATACTAGTCTAAATATTTCTCTTATGCTGAGGAATTATCTCAAGATCGCTATCCGGAATATGGCGAAACACAAGGTTATTTCCTTTATTAACCTGTTCGGACTCACTGTGGGCATCACTTGCTGCCTGCTCATCCTGACCTATATTATCCACGAGGTCAGCTATGATAAATACAACAGCAAGGCAGACCGAGTCTATAGAGTGACCCGTAGCTTCAATAATAAGGAAGGCATCGTCTCCCTTCACCTGGGTGCGGTCGCACCTCCCTTTGGCCCCCTGCTCAGAAACGAGTTCCCCGATATCGAGAAGGTCACCCGCATATTTCCCGTCGGCACCGTCCCCATGCGCTACGAAGAAAAGATCTTTAACGAAAAGGACGTGTACTTTGGCGACGATAATCTCTTCAGCATTTTTGATGTAAACCTGGAAAAAGGCAATCCCCATACTGCTCTTTCCGACCCCTATTCCGTGATACTTACCGAAGACCTCGCAAAAAAATATTTCGGCGGCGAAGACCCGGTAAACAAGGTCATCCGGCTCAACAACCAATTCAATTTCAAGGTCACCGGCATCTTTAAACCCTTTCCCGACGCCGCTCACCTCCATCCCCGCATGATGCTGTCCTTCGCCACCCTAAAGGATACGGCCATCTACGGAGAAAGAAAGCTGCAGACCAACTGGGGCAATAACGCTTTTTTCACCTACCTGCTGCTGCCTCCTAACTATCCCGTAAAAAATATCGAAACCCGCTTCCCCGCCTTTTTGGATAAATACATGGGCAACCCGGGCGACACAAAACCCTCCAGCTGGACGAAATTATTTTTACAAAGGCTAACGGATATCCACCTCACTTCTCACCTGGATGAAGAGATAGAAGAGAACGGAGATATCAAACGCGTCTATATTTTTAGCGCCATCGCCCTGTTCATCCTGCTGATCGCCTGTATAAATTATATGAACCTCTCCACGGCCCGCTCAGCGCTCCGCGCCAAGGAAATAGGTATCCGAAAAACGTCCGGGGCCCAACGCAGCGAGATCATCGTCCAATTCCTCAGCGAATCCGTGTTGATCACAGCCATAGCCACCATCCTGGCCATCGGCCTCACCTGGCTGACACTGCCCCTGCTGAATGCCGTCACAGGGCTCGACCTCACCATAAAGGCCCTGCTCACGTTGAAAGTGATCATTCCCCTGCTGCTCACCCCCTTCGTGATAGGCATCCTCTCCGGTATCTATCCCGCTCTGTTCATGTCCTCTTTCCAGCCTGTAAAGGTGTTGAAAGGACTCTTCAAAGCCGGCAGTGGCAGCATCTCTTTCCGGAAAGTGCTGGTGGTCGCACAGTTCGCCATCTCTATCATCCTCATCATCTGCACAGCCATCGTCTTCCAGCAGTTGCATTATATGCAGGAGAAATCCCTGGGCTTCGACAAAAGCAGGATCGTCACCATCGGATATGACGACGCAAGCCTCGGTAAGACCTTCGAGTCCTTCCGCAATGAATTGCGCAATAGCGCTTATATAAAGGAGGTTGGCCGCTCATCCCGTATCCCCAGCGGAAGACTGCTGGACGAGAACGGCGCCTCTACGGAAAGCGGCGATTCACTCCGCCCCGTCAGCGCTGACATCAAATACGTGGTAGCCGACTATGATTTTGTTCCAACATACGGCGTACATGTCCTGGCAGGACGCAACTTCTCCCGCGCCTATGGCACGGACACGACCTCATTTATGCTGAATGCCGCGGCCACCCGCGCCCTGGGTCTCCAGCATCCGGAACAGGCAGTCGGACGTAACTTTAAATACGGCGACGTAAAAGGCAAGATCGTAGGTGTACTGGATGACTTCCATTTCGAATCCATGCACCAGCAGATCGTACCGCTGGCACTCGTCATGGCCCCCGCCGGCACCCCTGGCTTCGGCTTTAACTTTATTTCCGTCAAGATCGCCGGTAACAATGTCTCCGGAGGGCTCGCGCACCTGGAGAATACCTGGAAAAGATACCTGCCCCAGATACCGTTTGAATATTCGTTCCTGGACGAGCGGTTCGAGCAGCTCTATCAAAGCGAACAAAGACAAGGGACGCTCTTCACCTCTTTTTCAGCTATCGCCATCTTCATTGCCTGTCTGGGACTGCTCGGCCTCTCCGCCTTCGCCATATCCCAACGTATTAAGGAGATCGGTATCCGGAAAGTGCTGGGAGCCAGCGTAAGCAGCATCGTTACCCTCCTGTCAAAGGATTTCCTGAAGCTGGTAGCCATCGCAGCCGTCATCGCCTTCCCCATCGCCTGGTATGTCATGCATCACTGGCTCATGGATTTCGCATACAGGATCTCCATCCAATGGTGGATCTTCATCGTGGCAGGCATCCTGGCTTCGGCTGTAGCACTGATCACCATCGGTCTGCAGGCCGTCCGGGCGGCTATGTCGCCACCAGTGAAGAGTTTAAGGACCGAATGACCGGCCCCATATAAAAAAACAACTGCACATGATAAAGAACTATTTCAAAATTGCGTGGCGGCACCTACAGCGCAACAAGTCCTACACCTTTATCAATGTGGCAGGACTCACCCTGGGCATCACATGCAGTATACTCATCTTTATTATAGTCCGCTTCCAGCTTAGCTTTGATGACTTCCACAAGGATACCGGCAGCATCTACCGCGTGGTCACCGACCTGCACCACGATAACATCAGCTATACCTCCGGCACCCCCGCTCCTCTTGGTAAAGCCCTCCGCGATGAATATACTTTCTCGGAAAAACTGGCTCGCGTACGCACATTCGGTAACACCCTCGTCTCTATCAACAGTGGGAAGGAGGTCCATAAATTTGTGGAAAAGGAAGGCCTGGCCTTTGCAGAACCCGAATTCTTCGATCTGTTCAACTTTCCACTGGTAAAAGGAGATAAGTCGGCGCTCACCGCCCCTAACAACGCCTTTATTACAGAAAAACTGGCCCATAAATACTTCCCCGGAAAGGATGCCATAGGACAGACCATACGTATCGAAAACAGCCTCAACTGCACCATCGCCGGTGTCCTGAAAGACCTGCCCGCAGCCACCGATCGCGTAGAGCAGATATACCTGCCGTTCATACAGATGAAGGACCTCGATCCCTCCCATGCCGACCCCGGCAACTGGACTTCGATCAATAACAATATGCAAACCTTCGTCCGTCTGAAAAAAGGGATCTCCCCGGCTTCGGTGGAAAAGCTCTTTCCGGCCCTGATGAATAAATATTATGTGGACAACAGGGCACGCACTATCTATCACTTCAGACTTCAACCCCTGGGCGATATCCACTTCAATCCCAATTACTCAGGCCTGGTGGAAAAAGAATACATCTGGGCCCTGGCATTGGTAGGACTGTTCCTGATCATTACCGCCTGCGTCAATTTTGTCAACCTGGCCACCGCACAGGCCCTCACCCGTAGTAAGGAAATAGGCGTACGAAAAGTATTGGGGGGAAGACGCTTCCAGCTCTTCTGGCAGTTCATCGCCGAAACAGCCCTCATTACCCTGCTGGCGACTGTCATCGCCTTCTTCCTGGCAAAAGAAGCCCTTCCCTATGTCAACCAGCTCCTGGAAATGCGGATGACCATCTCTTTCTCCGCAGATACCTGGCTGGCAGCCTTCCTGCTGATCCTGGCTGTACTGGTCACCTTTCTTGCCGGATCCTATCCCGGTCTGGTACTCGCAGGCTTTCAACCCGTACTCGCACTAAAAGGAAAATTAAACCAGCAGCACATCGGCGGCTTCTCCCTCCGGCGCGCCCTGGTCATCGTCCAGTTCTCCATCTCACAGCTGCTTATTATCAGCACCATCGTTATAGCAGGCCAGATCCACTATTCACGCAAGACCGACCTGGGCTTTATAAAGGACGGTGTCGTCCTGCTCCCCCTTCCCATACAGGACAAACAGAAGATGGACCATCTGCGCACCACCCTGGCATCCATGACAGGCGTGGAAAAGACATCCCTCTGTTTCTCCCCACCAGCCTCTGGCGACAATGACCTCGACGCCATCACTTTTGACAACAGGGCTAAACCGGAACCTTTTAACATCAATGAAAAAAGAGGGGACGATCAATACCTCTCCACTTTCGGGCTCACCCTTATAGCCGGCAGGAATTTCTTCCCATCCGACTCAGCCCATGAATACCTGATCAATGAAACCCTGGTCCGTAAGCTCAACCTCTCCTCTCCACAGGAAGCCATCGGCAAAAGCATCTCCGTCGAGGAAGGCAAACCGAAAGGCACGATCGTGGGCGTGGTAAAGGATTTTTATAATTACTCTTTTAAGGGCGAGATCGCCCCCATCTGTATCAACTCCAATTACAGGACATACTCCCTCTGCGCCGTCAAACTCAATATGGCAAGAGCAGGACAACTCCTCCCCGCATTTGAAAAACTATGGAACAATACGTACCCCGAATACAACTATACCTATCAGTTCATGGATGACAGCATCGCAGAATTCTACGAAGTAGAGACGGTCCTGCTGGCACTCATAGAAGTGTTCGCAGGCATCGCCATCTTCATCGGCTGCCTGGGACTCTATGGCATGGTATCCTTTATGGCCGTACAAAAGACAAAGGAAATAGGCGTACGTAAGGTATTGGGGGCCGGCGTGCAGGATATCCTGTGGATCTTTGGTAAGGAATTCCTCCGCTTGCTGATCCTGGCTTTTTTAGTAGCCGCACCCGTCGGCGGATGGTTCATGCACAATTGGCTGCAGGACTTTGTCTATCGGATACCCCTGAATGCACAGGTGTTCCTCCTTGCCTTGCTCTCTACCATCGTCATCGCGACCCTGACCATTGGATACAGAACGCTACGCTCCGCACTGGCAAATCCCGTAAAAAGCCTGAGAACGGAGTGAACAAACTCTTTGGCCCGGAGGCCATCGGACAAATCTAAAACCGCCCGTATATGTTTAAAAATTATTTCAAGATCGGTTGGCGCAACCTGCTACGTCATAAAACCTACACAGCTATCAATATTGTAGGTCTTTCCCTGGGTATCGCCTGCGCCATCCTCATCTTCACGCTGGTGACCTTTCATCTTAGCTTTGACAGGTTCCACCCCGAACTCGGGCGCATCTATCGTATTACCACCGAATTTCACGACGAAAAAATAGACTATAATAGCGCCGTACCTCAACCCCTGGGCGAGTCCTTTCGAAAGGACTATACCTTCGCAGAAACAACGGCCCGCATCGTGGATTTCCCCAACAGCCTTATTACCATTACGGAAGGGAAGGATATAAAAAAATTCCAGGAAGAAAAGGGCGTCGCCTATACAGAACCTTCCTTCTTCGATATCTTCAACTATCCCCTCCTGAAAGGCGACAAACGCACCGCCCTGCTCAATCCTAATACGGCGGTCATTACCGGATCCCTCGCAAAAAAATATTTTGGTACAGCCGACCCCATCGGCAAGACTTTTCGGGTAGACAACAAGGTAGATTATACCATTACAGGGGTCCTGAAAGACCTTCCGCCTAATACCGACCGGAAACAGGACATCTACGTCTCATATGTAACCATGAAACAGCGATACTCCTGGTTTGCCAGTGACAGCAGCTGGCAGAACGTATACAGCGGTTCCCAGTGTTATATCCGGCTCAAACCCTCTATCACACCGGAACAGGTGAATAAGGCCTTACCGCAGATGAGCAATAAATATTATTCCGGACGGGACGCGAAGATCTGGCAGTTCAGACTCCAGCCACTCACCGATATACATTTCAATAAGGATTACGACGGTTATGTCGATAAGAAATATCTCTGGGCGCTGGGCTTTATAGGCCTCTTCCTGATCATCACCGCCTGCGTCAATTTTGTCAATCTCGCCACGGCGCAAGCCCTTAACAGAAGCAAGGAAGTAGGCATCCGGAAAGTGCTGGGCAGTCTTCGCCCCCAACTATTCTGGCAATTCATCACCGAGACTACGCTCATCACATTGTTTGCGCTCGTCCTGGCATACGGGATGGCCTGCCTGTCCCTTCCCTGGCTGAACGAGCTGCTCAAATCAAAAATGGAGCTGCATCTGCTCGACAGCCCTTACCTCTCCCTCTTCCTGCTGCTGACCACCATCCTCGTCATCTTCCTTTCCGGCTCTTATCCCGGTCTGGTGCTGGCCCGTTTCCAGCCCATACTGGCGCTGAAGAGCAGGATATCGCAAGCCAGCATCGGCGGGTTCTCCCTCCGCCGGGTCCTGGTAGTCACCCAATTCGCCATCTGCCAGGCCCTGATCATCGGCACGATCGTCATCGCCGGCCAGATGTACTATTCAAAGAGCATCGACCTGGGGTTCAACAAGGACGCCATCGTCACCCTCCCCATCCCCATCAACGACAAGACAAAAATGCATACCCTGCGGGACCAGGTGGCGACGGTAGCCGGCGTGGAAAAACTGACCCTCTGCCACCAGCCCCCTGCCTCCGCCAGCAACAGCAATACAGGCATCGTGTATGAGAACAGACCCGAAGAAGAACATTGGTACATCAATATGAAAAGCGCCGACGACCAATATCTGAATACTTTTGGCTTAAAATTGGTCGCGGGGCGAAATTTCTACCCCTCCGACACCACCCGGGAATTCGTGGTCAACGAGACGGTGGCAAAAAAGCTGAACATGACCCCTCAACAGTTGCTGGGCCATCGTATCAAAACCAACGGCGGCACCCTTAAAGGCTCCATCGTCGGCGTGGTAAAAGATTTTCACAACTACTCGCTCCATAGCCAGATCGCGCCCATCTGCATCATGCCGGATTATACAGACTACGTATCCCTTAGCATCAAGGTCAATCTGCATAATACCCATACCGCCCTGGCATCCTTCGAAAAAATATGGAACAGCATATATCCGGAATACTTTTATTCCTATCATTTTCTCGACGACCGCATCTCGGAATTCTATGAAATGGACAAGATCATGCTCATCCTGGTGGAGGTCTTTGCCGGCATCGCCATTTTCATCGGCTGTCTGGGACTGTACGGGCTCGTATCCTTTATGGCCCTGCGAAAGACAAAAGAGATTGGCGTAAGAAAGGTGCTGGGCGCGGGCATTCACAATATCCTCTGGCTCTTTGGAAAAGAGTTCGCCCGTCTGCTGCTCATTGCTTTCCTCATCGCCGCCCCCCTTGCCTGGTGGATTATGCATCTGTATCTAAGAGATTTCGAGTATAGGATAACCATCGGCCCGGGCGTATTCCTCCTGGCCATATTTTTTACTTTCCTGATCGCAACGCTTACAGTGGGCTACCGGTCCATACGTTCAGCGCTTGCCAGCCCTGTGAAGTCGCTGAGAACCGAATAAACCATCCTCTATGTTTAAGAATTATTTTAAGATCGCCTGGCGTAACCTTCAAAAAAACAAGCTCTATACTTTCGTCAATATCACAGGTCTTACTGTCGGCATCGTCAGTTGTATCCTCATCGGTTTGTACGTCTCAGAGGAGCTGAGCTATGACAAATTTCATGACAAGGCGGACAGGATCGCCCGGGTCACCATGCAGTACACCGATGGAACTACCATAAACCGCGCAGCCCTTACAGGTACAAAGGTCGGACCACAGTTCCGGCGTACTTTTCCTGCCATCACAGCCTTCGCCAGGACCGTCCAATACTCTCCGGTGGTATCGGTAGGAGATAAAACTTTTAATGAAACACATTTCCTTTACGCAGACTCCGCTTTCTTCAGCATCTTCACCTTTCCCCTGTTAAAGGGAAACCCCGCCACTGTCCTCGCTGCCCCCAACCAGGTAGTTCTCACCGAGACGATGGCCAAAAAATATTTCGGCGAGAGCGACCCCATCGGCAAAACTCTGAAAGTCAACAACGGGAAGGATTATACGATCACGGGGATCGCAAGGGATGCGCCAGAAAACTCTCAGATACGCTTCAATTTTGTCGCTTCCTTCTCTTCCATGCGCGTTTCCCGCGAAGAGATATGGTGGACAGCCAATTACGTCACCTATCTCCTGCTGCCCCATCCACAGGACCTAACCCCCTTGCAGCGACAGATCACCGCCTACATGCAGACAGACCCGGTCCGGTATGAAACAGGCGCCGGAGCAAAACTCACCTACTTCCTGGAACCCCTCACCTGGGTGCATCTTCATTCCACCCTGGACGGACTCGAGCCCAATGGAAATATCACGTATATCTATATCCTTAGCGCCGTCGCCGTGCTTATCCTCCTCATCGCCTGTGTCAACTATACCAATCTGGCCACGGCGCAGGCACAAGGCAGGACAGGCGAGATCAGCATCCGGAAAGTGCTGGGCGCGGGGAAAGGACAGCTCTTCCGGCAATACCTGGGAGAATCCCTGATGCTCACGGTCATTGCGCTGCTGCTCGCAGTCTTCATCAGCATCCAGCTCCTTCCGTTATTCAATCAGATAGCTAATAAATCCCTATCCTCCGCCAGTCTGCTCCAGCCCCTGCCAATCCTGTCACTCCTCCTATTGGGCCTGCTGGTCAGCCTCCTGGCAGGCGCCTATCCCGCACTTGTCCTATCCAACATCCGGCTCATGAGCATACTCCGGTCAGGCTTCAGGCTATCCTCGTCCGGCGGCAACCTCCGCAAATCACTGATCGTCCTCCAGTTTGTCATCTCCGTCTTCCTCATGATATCCACTATGGTTATCCTGCAACAACTGTCCTTTATTCAAAACAAAAAACTGGGTTACGATAAGGACCACGTACTGGTGCTGCCCGCCAGCGAGGAGATCCACGAAAAATATGATGCCGTCAAGGCCGCCATCAGACAGGTGCCGCAGGTTATAAACACAGGCGGCGCATCCGGAACACCTACCTACGTGGAATGGACGGACGGACTCTCCGCCACCACAGAGACAGGCCAAAAGAATTTTACCGTCAAAGCAATCCCCTGCGACGCAGATTTTGTAAAGACCCTGGGCATGCAGATCATTGCCGGGTCCAACTTCAACGCTGCCGACATGCATATGCTGGATACCACAGACAACAACAAGAACTTCCGGTACACCTTCATATTGAACGAATCAGCCGTAAAAGCACTGGGATGGACACCCCAACAGGCCATCGGAAAGACAGTGGAAAAGTACTACCCCGGCATCGTCAGGGCTGTGGTAAAGGATTTTCATTTTTCCTCTATGCACGAAGCCATCGGCCCCCTCATCCTCTTCCAGGACACACAATGGGTCAGCAGGATGTACATAAAGGTTTCCGGGAAAGACCTCCCCGGTACGATCGCCCGTTTGCAATCCATCTGGAAGGAATATGCGCCCCATTATCCTTTCGAGTACCATTTTTTGGACGAGGATTACAATACGCTGTACAAGACAGAAACCCGTACAGGCGAATTGTTCGGCGTATTCTCCCTCACCGCCATATTGCTGGCCTGTCTTGGACTATTCGCACTTGCGGCCTATACCACGGCACAGAGGACAAAGGAAATTGGGATCCGCAAGGTACTTGGCGCCTCGCTGGCCAGTCTGGTAGGGATGCTGTCAAAAGATTTCCTCAGGCTCGTAGCCATCGCGTCCCTTATCGCGTTGCCAATGTCCTGGTGGGCCATGAACAGATGGCTGCAGGGTTTTGTCTATCACATCACCTTATCCTGGTGGATGTTTGCCACCGTCATCCTGCTGGCCCTGTTTATTGCGCTCGCCACAGTAAGCTTCCAGGCCATCCGGGCCGGACTCGCAAATCCGGTAAAAAGTTTAAGATCCGAATGACAAAAAACAATACGCCATGTTAAAAAATCATCTCCATCTCGCCATACGCAACCTGTTCAAACGAAAGGGGTACTCGTTATTGAACATACTCGGCCTGGCCATCGGCATCACCTGCTGTCTGCTGATCTTTCAACATGTCGCGCACGAACGCAGCTACGAACGCTTCAATCCCAACGCCGGACAGGTGTACCGTCTCCGCCTGGATGCCTGGCAGCAAGGCAAACTGGCCTGGCAGTCCGCAACAGTCTATCCCGCCATCGCCCCGGCGATGAAACAGGAGTTTCCTGAAGTAGAAAACTTTTGCCGCCTCATCGATGCCAATTTCCTGCTCTCCAATGACGCAAATAGGGTAAAGATCAGAGAGACTAAAGGATATTTCGCCGATCCCTCCGCCTTGAATATACTTGGGATCAACCTTGTCAAGGGCAACCCCGCCTCAGCCCTGGACGGACCAAATAAGATTATCCTCTCGGAGTCCATGGCCAGGAAATATTTCGGCAGCGAGGACCCGATAGGAAAAAGACTCATCGCAAGGGACCAGAACAATGTGAGCCTGGAAGTCACCGGCATATACAAAGACTATCCCGCTAACTCCCATCTCATCCTCCATCATCTCATTTCCTATGCCACGCTCAACGAACAGATCAGACAGGGCGGCGACTCCACTCGCCCCGCAGAAACTTCCTGGGGCTGGTACGATTTCTATGCATATGTCAAACTAAAACCCGGCACAGACTGGCAGGCCTTGCAGGCAAAATTGCCTGCCTTCGCCGACAGACACATGAATAACAGGGAATGGATGAAAAAGAACAACAATAAGAACACCCTTTTCCTTACCCCCCTCACCGACATCCATCTCTACTCGAATTATAACCAGGAGGCAGAGGTCAACGGCAATGGAAAAGCAGTTGGATTCCTTTTTCTCATCGCCTTTCTTATCGTCGTCATCGCCTGGGTGAACTATACCAACCTGGCCACATCCCGGTCATTGGAAAGGGCCAGGGAAGTAGGTGTCCGTAAAGTGCTCGGCGCCGTACGCGGAGATCTGGTACTACAGTTCCTCACGGAAAGTCTTTTGTTAAACACCCTTTCTCTGCTCATCGCACTATTAGCCGCCATCCTGCTGGCCCGTCCTTTTAACGATCTCGTCGGCTCATCAGTGGCTGCCCCGTTTAGCCTTCCCCTGAACTATAGCCTCGGGTTCGCTGCATTATTCCTTGCAGGCACATTCTTATCCGGCGCGTATCCCGCATTTGTGCTATCCGGCTACCAGCCCATAAAGGTCTTAAAGGGAATGTTCAAGAACAGCTCCCAGGGCCAGGTCCTTCGCAAGACCCTGATCATAGGACAGTTTGCCGTATCTGTAATTCTTATCGCCGGCACCATCCTCGTCTATCAGCAGGTGCAATTTATGCGCAGCCAGCAGTTGGGAGTAAATATCCATCAGACCCTCGTGCTGGAAGGCGCCAGCGCCCAACAGGATTCGGTATATCGTACAGCTTTCCAACCCTTCAAGACGGAGCTGCTACAGCAAACAGACATCCAAAGCGTCACCGCCTCTTCCAATGTCATGGGCCAGGAGATCTATTGGACCAACACCGTCCAGCGCCTGGATGGTGAAGCCAAAGCCTCCGTCACCCTTTACCATCTGGGGATCGACTATGACTTTCTCCCCGCCTACGACCTGAAGCTGGCGGCAGGCCGCAATTTTTCAAAAGATTTCCCCACAGACAGAAAAGCCATCCTGGTCAATCAGCGGGCCTCCGATCTGCTGGGATTCAAAAATGTAGCCGATGCCATCGGTAAAAAACTCCGGCGCGGTGGGGACACCGCCACCATTATAGGCGTCATCGCCGACTATCACCACCAGGGCCTGCAAAAAGCCATCGACCCGATGGTCATTCTTTTAACACCCAATCAGCGCAGCTTTTATTCTATAAAGATCACATCCCATCCCCAACAGACCATCGCCTCAATCGAAAAGACCTGGAATAAATATTTCCCAAACGATCCCTTCAACTACTTTTTCCTGGACGAATCCTTTGGCCAGCAATACAAGGCAGACATCCGCTTCGGACAGGTATTCGGACTCTTTGCCACCCTGGCCATCCTCATCGCCTGCTTTGGTCTGCTCGGGCTCTCTGCTTATAATGTACTGCAGCGTACCAGGGAGATCGGTATCCGCAAGGTCCTGGGCGCCTCGGTACAAAGCCTCGTATTTACCCTCTCAAAGGAATTCGTTTACCTGGTACTTATATCCCTGGTGATCGCCGTACCCCTCACCTGGTGGGTCATGCACAACTGGCTGCAGGATTTCGCTTACAGGATCTCCATCGAATGGTGGGTATTCGTCTTTGCCGGAATTCTGGCCATCCTCATCGCACTGGTCACCGTCGGCTTCCAGGCCCTCCGGGCAGCCCTGACCAGCCCGGTGAAGAGTCTGAGAACAGAGTGAGCAGACTCTTCGGCCCGAAGGGCCAATAATTAGCTGTTTTCCGGGGAGGGCTAATTTTTGTCACAGCCCGATCCCGGAAACTCAAGAGTCTGAGAACAGAGTGAACAAACTCTTCGGCCGATAGACCAATAATCTCATAACTTCAACACATGAAGACATATATAAAAATAGCGCTGCGCAACCTCCGGAAATATCCCGTCTTCTCCCTTATCAACCTGGGTGGACTATCCGTAGGCATTGCAGCCTCCTTTATCTTATTGGTATACTCGGAAAGGGAGCTCAGCACCGACAGCGGCTTCCGGGATGCAGACAGGATCGCCCGCATCGGCACCGACTTCTTTAACATGGGAGGCTTTGCGGCAAGCCAGCCCATGCTGCGGGATGTACTTCAGTTCGCTTGTAAAGACATTGCGTCCGCCACCACCTTTGACAAAGCCTATGAAGATATACCTGTGCGGCTTTCCACGGACGAAAGGGCCTACACAGGCATTCATCCTTATTATGTCGACACGGCTTTCTTCAAAGTCTTTTCCTACAGTACTGCCGCAGGCGCCATCCCCGCAAAAGGACTGGCGCCCGGAGAGGTCGTTCTCTCCGAAAGCAATGCCCGCCGCTTCTTTAACCACCAGGACCCCATCGGAAAAACACTCCTCATAGGTAAGGAAAATACTCCCTGTAAGGTTATCGCTGTATTAAAAGAGAATTTTGAAAGATCGCACCTCGACGCCCAATTGCTCCTACCCATGACCACCGCAAGGCTGGCCGGCTATCCCACCGTCTGGCCCTCCTCGTCGGTGTATAACTACATCAAATTAAAACCCGCCGGCTCCCTGGCTGGCGTAAAGACAACACTCGACAGACTCTTAAAGAAAGTGGTCCCCGCCTCGGAGTCCTATATGAATATAAAATTTATCATCCAGCCCCTCCGGGATATCTACTTTCACTCCGATCTGAAGATGGAGCTTACTCCGGGCGGCAACCTCACCCAGGTGAAACTCCTCAGCGCCATCGGCCTGTTCCTGATCCTGCTGGCCATTATCAATTATGTCAACCTGGTAACAGCCCGCTCCTCCACCCGCAATAAGGAGATCGGGGTAAAAAAGACCTTTGGCGCCTCCCGTCGTCAGTTGGCAGGACAGATCATCATGGAATCACTGTTCTTCAGCTTGCTGGCCATGCTCCTGTCCATCGGCCTCATCCGGGTCATCGGTCTGCTGTACCACTTTGCCACCGGAGCTTCGCTTACTGGCGCCCTGCCCCTGATGATCAAACATTATGGATGGCTGCTGCTGTTCTCCCTGGCCGTGGGTCTTCTCGCAGGCCTCTACCCGGCATTCTACCTGACAGCCTTAAAACCCATTCTCTCTTTACGCCCTTATACAAACAAACCCGGCAACACCAATCTCAAGATCCGCAATATCCTTGTCTTGGTACAATTCTCCATCGCGGCCGCCCTCGTCTTCGCATCGTTTGTAGTACACAGCCAGCTGCAGTACATCAATGGCAAAGACAAAGGCCTGCGGACAGAAGGGGTCCTGCTCATCGACAACCTGAACGGACTTCATAACCCCGAAGCATTCCGCCGGCTGGTAGAACAACAATCACAGGTGGTCAGTACGAGTTTCTGCAATCGCGCGCCCGCAGGCAAAAGCATCGCCATGGCCACCTTCCGCACAGCCGCCATGAAGGAAAATATGACCCTGCAGATATTCCCCGTCGATGACGAATATCTTACTACCATGGGTATACGCCTTTCCGGGGGAAGGAACTTCGACAGACGTCTTATCACAGACACCAACGCTCTTATCCTCAACGAGTCGGCCGTGGCTGCGCTGGGTCTTTTCAACCCCATCGGTACTACCCTCAATGGCAGCCAGCGGATCATCGGCGTTGTAAAGGATTTTAACTATATGTCCTTCCGGGAAAAGATAGCCCCTACGATACTCCGTTATACACCGGGAGGCAATACCCTCGCCGTCAGGATCAGGGGTGGCCATACCGCCGCATTTATAGAATGGCTGCAGACCGCGGGCAAAAAATTCATGCCCGAAGAGCCACTCGCCGTTAGCTTCCTGGACGACAATTTCCGGCAGTTGGCGGCAAAGGACAAATTGCTGGGAGACGCTGTCAGCTTTTTTACGGTCCTGGCCATCATCCTGTCCATGCTGGGTCTTACAGGGCTCACCCTGTTCACCATCGAAAGACGGACCAGGGAGATCGGCATCCGCAAAGTGCTGGGCGCTACGATCCCCGATATCCTTACCCTCGTATCCAAAGACTTTGTCCGGCTGACCTTTCTGGCCTCGGGTATCGCCCTGCCGCTGAGCTGGTGGCTGGTGCACCGCTGGTTGGAGAATTTTGCCTACCGTGTCTCCATCAGCGTCTGGATATTCTTTTTCACAGAATCCGTGCTCCTGCTGATCGCCCTGTCCGTCATTGGTGTGCTGACCCTGAAAGCCGCAATGGTGAACCCTGTGAGATCATTGAGAACAGAATAAACAGGTCACATGATAAAGAACTATTTCATCACGGCCCTCCGGACCCTTCGCCGTAACAAGCTTTTCGCCCTGATAAATGTACTGGGATTGTCCGTAGGCATCAGCGCGGCCCTGATCATCTACCTCATCGTACAATACGATTTCAGCTTTGAGATGTTTCGTAAAGACAAGGAGAGGATCTACCGCGTCGTCACCAATATGAGTTTCGCCGGCAGCTTTTTTCCAAATTCCGGCATACCCTATCCTATGATAGACGCCACCCGGAAAGAGGTTCCCGGCATCGAAGCATCCACCTCTTTTTTTGTCGCCTCCACCACCAAAGCGGTTGTCCCCCGGCAGGATAGATCACCGGTTGAATTCCGGAACATAGAAAATCTATCTTACGCCGACCAGCATTTCTTCCGGTTCTTCTCCTATCGATGGATGGCTGGCGCCCCTTCCTCGCTCGATGTGCCCTATCACGTTGCGCTGACAGTCAGTCGTGCAGGTGTATATTTCCCTGGCCTCAGCCCGTCCCAGGTCATAGGAAAGACCATCATTTACGACGATTCCATCCACTGCACGGTCACAGGTGTCGTCCAGGATGTACAGGAAAATACAGACTTTACCTTTAAAGAATTTATTTCCCTGCCCACGCTCCGGTACAACGACAACGGGAATTTGATCAATCAGGAATGGGGATCCGTCAATTCAGCCGCTCAACTCTTCGTGCGGCTGGAAAAAGGAGTAACACCCCGGCAAATAGAACGACAGCTGGCCATCCTCCGTAAAAAACACCATGATGAGAGCAAAGACACCGTCAATAAAACTGCTCATTTGCTCCAACCCCTGACTGATATCCACTTCACCGGACCCTATGATAATTACGGCCAGCGCCAGGCCAGCAAGCCTGCCCTGTACGGCCTGCTCGTCGTCGCCATCTTTCTGCTCACCCTGGGTAGCATCAACTTTATCAACCTCACCACCGCCCAGGCGGCAAAAAGAGCAAAGGAGATCGGCATCCGCAAGACCATGGGCAGCAGCCGTCGTCAACTGATATTCCAGTTCCTTAGCGAAGCCCTTATCCTCACCCTGATCAGTGCCCTCCTTTCCCTGCTGATCGCACCCTGGCTGATAAAATTATTCTCCGACTTTATCCCTGCCGGGCTTCGGCTCAACCTTTCCGGCCGGCCGGACATTTATCTGTTCCTGCTCGCCCTGGTCATCATCGTCAGCGTACTCTCCGGGTTCTACCCCGCGCTGGTATTATCCCGCTTCCAGCCCGTCCTGGTACTGAAGAACCAGGCCTATGCGGGGACAGCCGTCTCCCGCAGCGCCCTGCTCCGGAAATCACTCACCGTATTCCAGTTTGTCATCGCCCAGGCCTTTGTCATCGGCACGCTTATCGTAGGTAGCCAGATCCATTATTTCCTGAATAAGGACATGGGATTTAAAAAAGAGGCGATCATTTTTTTTAATGCTCCCTGGAATGTGGCTAACCCGGCAGTAAAGGATCGATTGCTGATGGACAAACTGCGTACACTACCCGGCATCACCCGGCTTTCCCTGGGCGGCAGCCCGCCGGCCTCGGGAAATATCAATTCCAGCACTTTTAGTTACAATGACGGTAAAAAAGAGATAAGCACGGACGTACAGATCATGGACGCAGACAGCGCATACATGGGCCTGTATGAACTCCGCCTGCTGGCAGGACGCAATATCCTGCCCGGTCCCGACAGCCCCGCCCAAATGGTGATCAATCGCACCTATGCCAATATCCTTGGATTTACCAACCCCGGACAAGCCATCGGAAAGTTCATCGACAAAGAGCATCTTATAGTGGGCGTTATGGAAGACTTCCACCAGGCATCCCTCCATAAAGCTATCAAACCCCTCGCGCTGATGAGCAACAAGGACAATATATTCAAACGGTTCCACCTCTCTCTGCCCAACACCCCTGCCGGCCATACAAGCTGGAAAACCACCATAGCCGCGGTAGAAAAAGCTTATAACGATACCTACCCCGGAGAAGATTTCCACTACCAGTTTTTCGACGACAGCATCGCCAGATTCTACATTGCTGAACAACATATGTCCAGCCTGCTGCGCTGGGCCACGGGCCTTACCATCTTCATCAGCTGCCTGGGATTGCTTGGACTGGTGATCTATGCCACCAACCTTCGCACCAAAGAGATCGGCGTCCGCAAGGTCCTGGGCGCCTCGGTTGCACAAATTGTTTCCTTATTATCAAAAGACTTTGTAAAATTGGTCTGTATTGCGTACATCATCGCAGTCCCCATCGCCTGGTACGGTGCCCATCGATGGATGGAGAACTTCGCTTACCGGACGACGATAAACTGGTGGATATACGCGCTCAGCGGGCTGATCATGCTTCTGATCGCCTTGCTAACCCTTTCCATACAAACGGTCAGGGCCGCCAGCGCCAACCCGGTCCGCAGCCTGCGCTCGGAATGATCCGGTACAACCACCCGGTAACTCCGGCAAACAACCGGGCCGGCACAACCGCAACTGTATCAAAACCGTACAGTCCTTGTATCGAAAGAGGACTGTCAACCAGCTCTTTTACGTGTAATTAATTAAATATCAGTCGGTTAACATTCTGGCATATGATTGAAAGAATATACCCGGCTTTAAACCACTAATTCAACAACATGATCGATCTAAAGCGTATTTCCAAATGGGTCAACGTCGGCGGTAAGCCTAACTTTATTTTGAAAGATATCAATCTGCAGATCAACGAGGGGGAATTTGTCTCCATTATGGGACCTTCCGGCTCCGGCAAATCCAGTCTGCTCAATATCATCGGTATGCTGGACGACGCTTCCGAAGGGGAATATTATTTTCTTAGCCAGGCCGTACATACGCTAAAAGAAAAACAACGCTCCCAGTTATACAAACAGTACATCGGGTTCGTATTCCAGGCATACCACCTCATCGACGAACTCACCGTTTATGAGAACATCGAAACACCCCTCATATATCAGAACATCAAAGGCTCCGAAAGACAGGCCATGGTGGCTGACATTCTTGACAGGTTCCAGATCGTAGGAAAAAAAGATCTTTTCCCCACACAATTGTCCGGCGGACAACAGCAGTTGGTAGGCATCGCCCGCGCCCTCATCGGCAAACCCAAGCTCCTGCTGGCTGACGAGCCCACCGGCAACCTCAACTCAAGACAAGGCGAAGAGATCATGGACCTGTTTAAACAATTGAACAACGAAGGAGTGACGATTATACAAGTGACACACTCAGAAAAAAATGCCGGCTACGGCTCCAGGATCATCAATCTCCTGGATGGTAGGATTGACAATAATTAATATGTATCGAACATGAACAAACTCAGTAGTATATTTTTAAGTGTAGCCGTACTCTTTTCGTTTACAATATCCCGTGCGCAGACCATTGGCGCAGATACCTCTGATCAGATAGGCAGTACCCTTAGCCTTCAACAAGCCGTCGCCATCGGCATCAGACACAACCTCCTGGTCAACCAGGCCGATCTCCAGGCACAGAATGGCAGGATCAACTACAACCAGGCCTGGGATTATATGCTGCCTACGCTGAACGGTCAGGCCAGCCAGGCCATCAGCAACGGACGAAGCCTCAACCCCTATACTTATCAGTATACCAACACGCAGGTGAACTCCGGCAACTATGGCCTCAATACCAACCTCACCCTATTCAACGGTCTGCAGGTGCAGAATGGCATCCGGCAGTATAATTTCTCCTACGGCGCCAGCAAAATGGACCTGCAGCAACAAAAGAATAATATCACCCTCAATGTGTTGCTGGCCTATCTCCAGATCCTCAGCAGCCGGGACCTGCTGGCCATCGCAAAAGAACAGGCCACCGTCGACTCCGTACAACTGGCCAGACTTGATACCCTTAATCACTCCGGCGCCCTGCTGCTGCTGTCCAATCTTACAGACCTGAAAGGACAATACGCAGGCGATCTGGCAAACATCGCCATCGCAGCCAATAATCTCGAAGCTGCCAAGATCAGCCTGTTCAACTTCCTGAACGTCCCTTATAAAAGAGATGTGGAATACGATCAGAATGCCTTTACGCTGAATATATTGGAATATACCAATAACCCCGACAGCATTTATAGCCTGTCCTTGCGGACCATGCCATCCATCCAGGCAGCCGACCTGAGGGTCAATGCTTTTAGAAAAGCGCTGTCGGTAGCCAGAGGAGCCTATTATCCATCCCTGACGTTCTTCGGCAGCATCAACACGTCCTATTCCAACCAGGCGACGACAAAAGTCCCTACCAATATCAGCGATAATCCCACCAACCAGTTCGTCACGGTAGGCGGCACCGATTATACTGTCATCGCCAAAAACCAGAACTACGCCGATCATACGATCCCCTTCGGCGACCAGTTCAAAAACAATAAATACACACAATTTGGTCTGCAGCTCAACGTCCCGATCCTCAATTATCTGCGGGTCCGTAATAATGTCAAACAAGCAAAACTAAACCTGAGGAACCAGCAGCTGCTGTCCGAAAATGCCCGTCTCGTCCTCCAGCAAAATGTAGAAACGGCCTACCAGAACATGATCGCCGCATACAAACAATACAAATCCTATATCGACCAGGCCGCAGCCTACTCAGAATCCTTCCGTACGACAGAGATCCGCTTCACAGAAGGTGTGATCAATGCGGATGTATATATACTGGCAAAGAACAGGACAGACGCGGCAAATATCAACCTGGCGGCTGCCAAATACACCTATATCTTCCGTACAAAAGTGCTGGATTACTATCAGGGCAAACTGTCCTGGTAAAGATCGATCCACTCTCCTAAATGCCTGGCAATGATCGCTCCTTCGACCATAAATCCATCATGCCCGTACGCCGAGTCGATCTCCACAAGCCGGGCATTCGGCAGGTGCTTTACGATAAAACGCTGCTCCTCCAATGGACAAAGAATGTCACTATTAATACCAATTACCAGGGTCCGCTGCATGATACTGTGCAACACCTCCTCCAACGCCTTTCCCCGTCCCCTGACCAGCTGATGACTGTCCATCGCCTTGGTCAGCACCCAATAGCAATAGGCGTTAAAACGGCTCACCAGCTTGTCCCCCTGGTACGTTATATAGGAAGATGCCCTGAAATCTTCCAGTTTCTCCGTATCGGGATCCGTCTGCTTCCGTACCATGATACCATAATTGCGATAGGTCAGGATCCCAATGGCCCGGGCCGCCTTTAATCCGGCGCTCCCCGCCGCAGGAGAAGCATCCCGCCAGCTGCTGTCCGCCTGAATAGCCAGCCTCTGCGCCGTATGGATAGCGATCCCCCAGGCGCTTTCCGTGGGAGAAGTAGCTATCAGGAACAGCCGCTCGATACGCTCTGGCTCCATAACGGCCCATTCCAATGCCTGATACCCCCCCATGCTCCCCCCCATCAAAAGATGGATCTTTTCAATCCCCAGATGCTTGCGCAGCAGGATATGCGCCTTCACCATATCCCGGATCGTGATCATGGGAAATTCATGGAAATATGGCTTCCCCGTCCGGGGATCCTTGCTCAAAGGCCCCGTACTGCCATAACAGGAACCCAGAATATTGGCGCAAACGATAAAATGCTTATCCGGCGTCACAGGCCCCTGCGGCCCCACCACCCCAGGCCACCACTGGGCCGCATCAGAATTGGCCGTCAAGGCATGACAAATCCATACAACATTGCTTTTATCCTCATTTAGACGCCCATACACATGATAAGTGATTTCAATGCCAGGTAGGGATGCCCCACTTTCCAGTTCAAAGGGCTGTTCATAATAAAGGTGGTTCATGTAGAGAAAATAATGTCCGGGAAACGGATATTCTTCTAAAAATAATCCGTTTCCCAGAAAAATCTAATATCTGTGACCTTCGGCGGAGCTGCTTCGACACGCTCCTTCTCGGCCGTAACCTTGCGGTTACGGACAATGGACCTCCGGTCCATTCTTTAATGGTGCAAAGTAACGGCATAGATACATATGACCTACCTTTGCCGAAATTTAAATTATGATCCATATTGAGGTTAACAGGGTCCATGGGGATTACGGCTTTGAGGCAAAGGACGCCGGCGGACACATCGCCCGCATGGACACAAGCCCCGAGACGGGAGGAGAGAACTTCGGTATACGCCCTATGCAAATGCTCCTGATGGGCCTGGGTGGCTGCAGCGGTATCGACGTGGTATCTGTCCTGAAAAAACAAAGACAGACCGTAGAAGGCTTTCGCATGCTCATAGACGGCGACAGGGAGAAGGGCAAAGAACCCTCCCTCTGGACGAACATCCACGTCATTTTCGAGCTAAAAGGCGATATCGACCCTGATAAAGCCTATAAAGCCTGCGCCCTGTCCATAGATAAATACTGCTCCGTGGCCGCCACCCTGAGAGAGGCCCGCTGCAAGATCACCTGGGAGGTAAATGTCCTGAAAACGGGCTCCTGAAAAATATAGCCCGTTTTCAGGAAACATCTAATAATGGGCCTTCGGCCAACGAACCGTTGGTTCGTTTCTGGTCAATCCCTAATCATTCATTCTATTTATATCGATCATGTCACACCATCGCATCACCCAAGCCATCCGTATTCGCACTGACCGTACAGCAGAAAAAGAACATTCCTCCCCCCTCTTCCTGACCAGCAGCTTCTGTTACGACGACGCTGAGGAAATGCGGGCCGCCTTCGCAGATGAAATAGACGCTAATATATACAGCCGCTTCAGCAACCCTTCCGTACAGGAATTTATTGACCGTATGTGCGCCCTCGAAGGCGCCGAAGCCGGCTTCGCCACCGCCTCGGGTATGGCTGCCGTCGTAGGTTCCTTTCTTAGCTTTCTAAAAAAAGGCGATCACCTGCTGTCCTGTAGCTCTATCTTCGGCAGCACCCATACCGTCATCACCAAATACCTCCCGAAATTCGGTATCGAATATACCTATGTGCCCGCCGGAGACCAAACCGCATGGGAGGCAGCCATCCGCCCCAATACAAAAATGATCTACCTGGAAACTCCCACCAATCCGGGTCTGGATATCATCGATCTGGAGGTCGCCGGCCTCTTGGCCCGCAGGCACAACCTGCTCCTCAATGTCGACAACTGCTTTGCCACCCCCATCGGCCAGACACCCATTCAATACGGAGCTGATCTGGTCGTCCATTCCGCCACCAAATGGCTGGACGGCCAGGGCCGGGTGCTCGGCGGCATCGTAGTAGGTAAAAAGGAATTGATCCATGAGATCTATCTCTTCTGCCGTAGTACAGGGCCGGCCCTCTCACCTTTCAATGCCTGGGTCCTCAGCAGAAGCCTGGAAACACTGGACGTCCGTATGGAAAGACATGCCGGGAACGCCCTCTACATCGCCCAAAAGTTGGAAGGGCACCCGGCCATAGCGTCCCTGAGATACCCCCTCCTCCCCAGCCATCCCCAGCATGAAATTGCCAAAAAACAAATGCTCAACGGAGGCGGTATCCTTTGTTTCGAGCTGAAAGGAGGACTGGATGCCGGTCGTACATTCCTGAATAAACTAAAGATGCTTTCGATGACGGCTAACCTGGGGGACACCCGCAGCATCGCCAGCCATCCCGCCAGCACCACCCACGCCAAACTGAGCCCGGAAGAAAGGGCTGCCGTGGGTATTACACCGGGACTTATACGTATCTCAGTAGGGCTGGAACACCGGGATGATATACTACAGGATATAATACAGGCGCTAAAATAACCACACTATGCCCCAACGCCGTAACACATCCGGTAAAGGCCAGCCTCCCGCCTATAAGGATAAGGAGTTCAGGAACAGGCCTGGTGAACAATGGAAGGACATTCCAGGACTGGAAGGCTATTTCATGGTTTCCAATCACGGCAGGGTCAGGCGGATGGAATATGAGATGCAGTACCGGGACGGACGCGTCTATGTCAAGCCCGAAATGATCATCAGCCCCGGGGTTGTACAAACGCCCAATCGACATAAAAAGGACTTTCAGTATTTTCTCACCACCCGGGTAAAATTAAATGGGCAACCGCATAATTTCACCCTGGCCAGGCTGGTATACTATTGCTTTGTCCAAAAATTTAATTTGGATGATCTCAACCTCGTCCTTTCTTATAAGGATAATGATCATTTCAACCTGCACCCCCGCAACCTCATCTTAACCACGATCCCACAACAGAGACGAAAGGCATTTGAGAAGGGCCGCGCCGTCAGCCCCTTTAAAAACCCATCGAAAGCCCTTCGGGCAAAACAACGCGCCGCCACCATAAAAAGATTGAGCAACCAGGTGACGCAATATTCCCTTCAAGGAAAAAAATTGAAGACCTTCTCCAGCATGGCCGCCGCCCAGCGAGCCACCGGCATAAACGCCACCGACATCAGCAATGTAGCCAGTAGTAAACACATCACTGCGGGAAGCTTTATCTGGCGCTGGGGTAATGCTCCTTCCGTGGATGTCGCCGCCTTCCTAAAGACCAGGCAGGAAAAATTATGGGCAAAGCACGGCCAGAAAGTCACGCAGTTCGATCTTGCCGGCAATATCATCGCACATTATCCTTCCCTGCGACATGCCGTTGCCGCCACAGGAGCAAATGAGCATGCCATCCGGATGGTGTTGAAAGGAGTGTACAGAAGCGCCAAAGGGTTCTTCTGGAAAAAAGGATATAGCCGGACAACACTGGACCTGTCCGGCCATCACACAGGGCGTGCCGCACAAGCCAAGGCCCGTCAAAAAAAGATAAAGCAATATACGCCGGAAGGCCACCATATCCGGACCTTTGACAGCATGAAAGAAGCCGTAGCCTGCACGGGGATCAGCAAGTCTTCCATCAGCCGCTGTTGTAGAGAAAAGAAAAAAATCAGTAAAGGTTATATTTGGAAATACGCCTGAAGGCTGCCCTCTTTCGTACAACACGCCTATTGCTGTTTGCACCTCACCTGCTCAGTACAATACGTTGCGATTTTGACGTCCCAATTTAGTTTGGGGCCTCGGGATATTTCCCAAAAGATCGAAGATTTACTCCCCCCAGATCTCCCCTTCGCCTTTCAACCACTCCTTCACAAGTTCTGTCGTCACAGACTTGGGTCTTTCAATGGGGAAACCCAATGCGCGGTCCCAGCAAAGGCTGGCAAGTACGCCCAATGCCCGGCTTACGCCAAAGAGCACCGTATAGAACTCATACTCCACCATCCCATAGTGTACCAGCAAGGCGCCGCTATGTGCATCCACATTTGGCCAGGGGTTCTTGATCTTGCCCAACGATTGGAGAATGGGCGGTACCGTATCGTATATATTCCACACCGTCTGGACCAGAGGGTCGTCAGGCATGTGTTTCTTACCAAATTCCATCTGTGCGGTAAAGCGGGGGTCCGTCTTGCGCAACACAGCATGACCATATCCGGGCACTACCTTCCCCTCATTCAGGGTCTTCTTCACATAAGCTTCTATTTGCTCCTTGGAAGGCAGCTCCACACCCAGCTCTTTACGCATATCCAGTATCCATTTGATCACTTCCTGGTTGGCCAGTCCATGCAAGGGGCCTGCAAGCCCGTTCATGCCCGCTGCAAAGCTCAGGTAAGGATCGCTAAGAGCCGACCCTACCAGGTGTACGGTATGTGCGCTGACATTCCCTCCCTCATGGTCCGCATGAATGGTCATATACAGACGCATCAACTCCCGGAAGGTTTCGTCCTCAAAACCCAGCATATGGGCAAAATTACCCGCCCAATCCAAAAGACCGTTGGGATGGATATGATCTTCATTCTTGTATTTCCTGCGGTAAATATAGGCCGCCACCCGGGGCAGCCGGGCGATGAGGTCCATCGAATCATCAAACACCGCCTCCCAATAATCTTTTTTATTCATCCCCTCCGCATATTTCTCCGCAAACTTGCTCTCTGTCTGCAAAGCCATGATGGCCACGACAAACTGTGTCATGGGATGCGTATCCTTGGGAAGGGCTTCAATAGCGGCAAATACATGATTGGGGACATGACTCCTGCGCTGCCAGTTGGCCGTAAGGTCATGCACATCCTCTTCCGTAGGCAGCTCACCCAGCAACATCAAAAGGAAAAGACCTTCCGGCAGAGGCTCCGTACCCCCATTTGCCTTGGGTAGCTTTTTTTGCAGGTCCGGGATGGAATACCCCCTGAAACGAATGCCTTCCTGTGCATCCAGCAACGAGGTTTCGCTGACCAAACCCGTAATACCCCGCATACCCTGATAGATTTGCGAAAGGGTAACTTCCCCTATCTTCTTACTTCCATGCTCCTTTAACAACTCCTTTATCTCGGCAGCCACTGTCTCCGCCTTGCTTTTAAACCTGTCCTTTAATGATATTGCCATGTCGATGCTGATTTTTACTCGCTAAAGTTACTATAGGGATCGTTGTAATACAAACGATTCTCAGGGTTTTAGATTATTTTAATCTCTCAAAATTGTGCCGTCGATACGCAACTAAAAAATTAGCGTATCTCCGGCAATTGGCTAATATCTGAGCCCTTCGTCGGAGTTCCGGGCCCTCACTCCTCCTCGGGCATAACCTTCGCTGCGCTCGGTTACGGACGAGACGCTCCCGCGTCTCCTGTCCCTTTGCCGGCTAATAATTTCCTTATTTCGGCGTTCGCGCATACAACCAGAAAGCTACCCCGGTAAAGATGACGTTCGGCAGCCAGGCGGCGATCATGGGGGGGAAGCTGCCCTTCGTGGAAAAAGTGACAGAGAACTTATCCATAACGACAAAAATGGCAGCCATGACGATCCCCGTAGCCAGGTGCAGACCACTGCCGCCTCTGATCTTACGGGTACCGATAATAGCCCCCATCAGGGTCATGATGATGACGGAAAAAGGCGTGGCATCCCGGTGATACAGCTCCACCTTAAAAGTATTCAACCCTTCCGATCCTCGTACCTCCTCCATATGGATGAACTGGTGGAGCTCCGGCGTGGTAAGCTTGTCCTTTAAATAATCGTCCCTTCTCAGCTCCCGCGGCTGCACGTTCAGATTGACATGCATGCTGTCCTTTTTATCCACGGACTCCTTCAGCCCGTCGATCCTTCGTTCGATGATACTTGTCAGCTTCCAGTCCTTTTTAGCCGGGTCCCATCTAATATTCTCGGCCCGGAGGTTGTAATAGACTTTATTCCCCTTCAGCTTCTGCATAAAGAAATTACTGGCCGTCTTATTCGCGGTGTCATAGTACCGGAACCCTACATAGGTAGTGGGGTCCACCCGGAGATAGAAGTTATTGGTCCGGTAATAATCCGAATTGTACGAGCTGTTGCGGTCCACATAGACGGCCTGAAAATCCGTACGGATCTCATTGGCCTTGGGTACCCAATATTGGCTGGCCAGCCAGAAAATGACGGCCAGAACGATACTGCCGTAGAAATAAGGCCTCAACATCCGGTTATACCGCACCCCCCCCGCCAGGATCGCGATAAACTCCGACTTGCCCGCCATTTTACTGCTGAAATAGATGACGGCGATAAAGGTCATCAGGGGGAAGATCATCGACATGATAAAGGGGACAAAGCCGATGTAGTAATTCTTCACCAGTTGCCAGGCCGTCATCCCCGACTTGACAAAGTCATCCGCCTTCTCGCTGGTATCGATCACGACAGCGATCACCGTGATCACCAGCATGGTGAATATAAAGGTCCCGAGAAATTTCCGGAGGATATATCTGTCGAGAAGTTTGAGCATGCGCCGCAAATGTACACCCCCATTTTCATAATCATCTCCTAAATAATGTCCGGGAAACGGGTCGCTGAAAATATAACCCGTTTCCCGGAAACATCTAATATCCGAGAACTTCGTCGGAACGTCGTCCCTTGAACTTCGTCAGAGCTGCTTCGCCACGAGGGCTGCGCCCGTATCTTTCGTCGGCTCCAACACTGTTGGACCCTTCCTCGGATACCTTGTTCGTGACATTCGCCCTGCTCTGTCACTCCTCGTTCGTAACCTTCGCTTTGCTCGGTTGCGGACAACGAACCTCCGGTCCGTTCTGCCCCTATAATCTTGTTTGAAGCAAGGGCACCTGCTCCTGCTTCCAACTTAAAAAATCCCCCCGGAGAATATGCTTACGCGCCTCCTCTACCAAATGAAGATAAAAGGCCAGGTTATGCACACTGGCAATGGTCAACCCCAGTATCTCCTTGGATTTTACCAGATGACGCAGATAGGCCTTGCTGTAATGCCGGCTCCAGTCACTGTCGATGCCGTCATCGATGGGGGAAAAGTCCTTTTCCCACTTCTTATTGTCGATATTGATAACCCCTTTTGAAGTAAAAAGCATGGCATTCCGCCCATTACGGGTAGGCATCACACAGTCGAACATATCCACGCCCCGGGCGATACATTCAAGGATATTCCAGGGAGTACCCACCCCCATGAGGTATCGTGGTTTGTCCGCCGGAAGGTCCTCGCAGCACGCCTGGCAGATGTCATACAGCTGCGCCTCGGGTTCCCCGACACTGAGCCCGCCGATGGCATTGCCTACCGCTCCCTTGGATGCTATGTACTCGCAGGACGCCTTTCTCAGGTCCCCATAAACACTCCCCTGAACAATGGGGAAAAGGTTCTGGGTATATCCATACTTATCCGGGGTACTGCTAAAATGAGCAATACAGCGGTCCAGCCAGCGATGGGTCAGCCGCATGGACTTTTCCGCATAGGTATATTCGCTGGGATACGGCGGACATTCATCAAAAGCCATGATAATATCCCCCCCGATGACCCGCTGGATATCCATCACCTTCTCCGGACTAAAAAGATGTCTCGACCCATCGATATGGGACTGGAATACAACCCCTTCCTCCTGGATCTTCCGGGTGCCGGCCAGGGAAAATACCTGGTACCCCCCGCTGTCGGTAAGGACAGGCCGGTCCCACGTGTTAAATCGGTGGATGCCCCCCGCCGCCTCCAACACTTCCAACCCCGGACGGAGATATAAATGATAGGTATTACCCAAAATGATCCGGGCCTTTACATCCTCCTTCAATTGCTGCTGGCTGACGGCCTTTACACTGCCCACCGTACCCACAGGCATAAAGATAGGCGTGGGTATCTCCCCATGATCCGTCACCATCCTCCCCGCCCTGGCAGCCGTCTGCGGACAGGTCCCTTCTATTGCAAATGTTAATGCAGACATATAATGCTAAAAAGGACGCAAGATACCCCCTTACTCCGGATTTCCACCTACCCGATGCCCTTTTCGTCCTCACCCCCCGATTTTTCCCAAAAAAAATGACGGTAATGCGTACTTTCGCGATTGGCCGGAATGTCCGGGAGACGGGTCCCCTAAAAATCTGACCCATTTTCCATCATCCGGCGGCGGATCCTTGGCCTGAACCTTTTCGTAGAATGCTTATGACTAAACTGAGTATCTCCTGGAGAGAGATCGTTTTTATAGTGTTTTTCCTGATCACCCTGATCCAGCTTTTTTATTATGGGTGGTTCTTCAGACGTCTGGCTTTTTTTATCCCCACAAAAAAAGAACAGTCGCAACAACACCCCGTCAGCGTAATCATCTGCGCACGCGACGAAGCAGCCAAACTGGTCACCCATCTCCCCGGCGCCCTGGTCCAGACCTACCCCAGCACCCATGAGATTATCGTTGTTAACCACAATAGCCAGGATGACACCCGCTTCCTGCTGGATGAATTTAAAAAGACCTTCAAAGGACTCCATATCGTTAACCTCGAACAGGAAGCCATCGGCATTCCCGGTAAAAAATATCCCCTCAGCATGGGGATCAAGGAGGCCAGGTACGAGATCGTCCTGCTCACAGACGCCGACTGCGTCCCCGCCAGCGAATTCTGGATGCAGAAGATGCAGGACGGCTATCACAATGGCATCGAAGTGGTGCTCGGCTACAGCCCCTATAAAAAAAACCCGGGCTTCCTCAATAAGATCATCCGTTTTGACACCTTCCACACAGCTCTGCAATATTTATCCTATGCACTCGCAGGCCTCCCATATATGGGCGTAGGTCGCAACCTCTCTTATAAGAAGGACGTCTTCCTCCGTAACAAAGGGTTCTCCGCCATCAATCATCTCCCCGGTGGCGATGACGACCTGTTTATCAACAAAGTGGCAACAAAGGACAACACCGCCATCGTAGTAGATCCCGATACATTCACTATGTCGGAACCAAAAAAGACCTTCGGGGAATGGTTCCGGCAAAAGACACGTCATTACAGTACAGCCAAATACTATCGGCCCCTGCATAAGTTCCTCCTTGGTCTGTATTCCTTTTCTCATGTCCTGTTCTACCCCCTGTTCATCGCCAGCCTTTTCTTCGACTGGCGTTTCGCCCTGATGCTTTTTGGCATCCGTCTCCTGATACAGGGATACATCTTCTACAAAACCATGGACAAGCTACAGGAAAAAGACCTTTTCCCCTGGTGGTGGCTCCTGGACATCTGGATGTTCGTGTATTATCTGATATTTGCACCTACGATATGGAAAAAGCCTCGGACCACCTGGAATTGATCCTTCGTTTCTTTGATGACTTCTCGCCCCGGCAGTTGCAGCAACTCGCCGCATTGGAAGAACTATACAAAGACTGGAACAGCAAAATCAATGTCATCTCCCGTAAAGACATCGACAGTCTTTATGAAAAACATGTCCTTCACTCTCTAAGCATCGCAGCCGCCTTCCAGTTTGAAAAAAACATGCAGGTCATCGACATCGGCACAGGAGGCGGCTTCCCCGGTATCCCACTGGCAATCTTCTTCCCTGACACAGCCTTTCACCTGGTTGATAGCATCGGAAAAAAAATCAAGGTAGTAGAAGGCGTACGCGATGCTATTGGACTCACCAACGTCACTACTCAACACGGCAGAGCAGAAGAAATAAAAGACCGCAAATTCGACGTGGCCGTATCACGGGCCGTGGCGCCTTTAAAAGAACTTCAAACCTGGTCCCGCCCCCTTTTAAAAAAACCTTCCAAACGTACCGGCACACCCACCGACCAGCCCCCTGCCCCCCACACCGACACCCAGCTCCCTGTCCCCCGCGGCCTCATCTGCCTCAAAGGCGGCGACCTCTCCGCCGAAATTTCAGCCAGCGGCGCCCGCCCCCGCATCATGGAGATATATGACATCTTCCCCCAGGAATATTTCCGCGAAAAATATCTCCTGCACGTCCCCCTCTAACCTTTATCCGCCTGACAACAATGAAATCTTTTTTCCATTTCCCCGCAAATTGTATATTTGTTATACAACCTTGCAACGAGCACACTTTTTGAACCGTTTTCTCGTCCTCCCACCAACCTTTACCAATAAGGGTCTTTTTTCTTAACCACCTTAATCATCATTTGATGAAAAATCTTTCCGGCAAGAGAGACGTACGTCCCGTAGCCCCAATAGCTCCGGCCTTTGTACACAAGATGTATTTTGATCTGGAGTTCAATTACACCGAGGGAAGGACTGAGCAGACATTTATTGTTCCGGATGCACCGGATAATTGGGAGACGGAAACCTGCACGCTCATACCCTATGTCCGCTATGAGTACACCCGGGTGACCAAAGAAGACCCCGCAACCAGTCGTCGCTCAGGAAAGGCCGTGATAAACGAGGCCAAAAAATATGTAACCCGCTATGCTTCAGAACTAAAACGGGGCACCGTATTGAGGGTCATTCACGATCCCATCGTTATACCATTGCCCAATAACCTTGTAGCCACCAGTAATACAACGATCATCTATCTGGAAGAATCGCTTGGCACTCTGCTTCGTAACGGCATTGCTTCGGAAAGGGGAACAAATGACTTTCCCCCTCACTTACAGGAACTCATAAAAGAGGCTTCAAAAAAGAACAGCTCCGGACACAAAAGACGCAAGAAAAAGTAAGAAGCCAATAATTATTTATCATCGTAAATGATAATATCAACAACATGTTTGATAGTAAACTCGTATTGCCCTATAAGGACGAAGAAGGCAATATCCGTGGCGAAACGGTGCTGGCAACAAAAGAAGGCAACTACTACAGAATAAAAAGCATTCCCCTTCATGCTTCGAAGATTGCCTTGGATGACCTCATAGATACTCGCCGGAGAGACGGTGTTCTCTATTTTCATGGGATCATTGAAGGCTCAGGGCGCAATGTCATTCAGATGATCCTTCTCAAACAGCGGCAGATCAAAACCATCGGAAGAGCTCTCGGGCAATTCGGGTGCATGTGGCGACGCGACGGCAACAAACATTTAATTGCTTTCGACGTACCGAAGCACGTACCTTACCAGCCTATCAGAGACTGGCTTGACCAGGGTCAACAAGAAAAGCGATGGGCCTACCGCGAAGCTTGCCTATCACATAAATAGTCGCTATTACCCCTTTAGGGTCATCCTATCCCCCCTACCGGCAGCCTTATTTACCCAATAACCCCAAAAACTACCACAAAATGGTATTTTTTTATCGCTAAAGGAACTCAACTTTGCTATATGAATATTTCTGTCTGTATTGTAGATGATAACAAGGATATCCGCTCTGCTCTCGAGCAGATCATCCTGATGGCAGAAGGCTATATCCTGGCCGGTAGCTATCAGGACGCGGAAGAGGCGCTGCAGAAAATACCTATCGCAAACCCTAATGTCGTGCTCATGGATATCAACCTGGGCAACGGAGAGAGTGGCATCGATTGTGTGCGGCAGCTAAAACCCCTTCACCCAGAGATCCTCTTCATGATGTGTACGATTTACGAAGAAGATGAAAAGATATTTGAAGCCCTGACAGCCGGCGCCAACGGCTATATCCTCAAAAAGACCGCTCCCGGCAAACTGCTGGACGCCCTTCGCGAACTATACGAAGGCGGCGCCCCCATGAGCAGCCAGATCGCCCGCAAAGTGGTCAACGCCTTCCAGGTCCGGACAGCCGCGGCCGACCCCATCGAAACCACACAGGGCAAATCCATCAGCATCCTCTCCAATAGAGAGAATGAGATCCTCGAACTCCTGGCTAAAGGCATGCTATACAAGGAAATAGCCGGCCGCCTCTTTATCAGCCAGGAAACCGTACGCAAACACGTATATCACATATACGAAAAGTTGCATGTAAACAATCGGGTGGAAGCCATCAACAAATTCTACGGCCGGTGAACCTTCGGTCCATTAAGCCAGCAATACATTTAAAACTACCATAAAGTGGTATTGTTTTACCCTCAGGGGGCATCTACCTTTGCCCTCCGGGGGCTGCTCAGAGAATCAAATGCGTTAGTCATTTTACCTTATCTCACTCATAATAAAAAGACGGGCGCTCGCCCGTCTTTTTTGCTCATCAGTCGTTCGTTTTCAACTATCTTCCCCTTCCCAACACAGGGTTCAATCTCAGGTATTTATTTCCTCCCTCAAAGCTCACCACATAGTCAGACTTAAAACTCGTGCTTTTCCGGTAATAATCCGTCGTGATGATCTGCGCTCCTGAATTGCAGGCCGCGATAAAATCCGTTTTGTCATTCATTCTCGCCTCCTTTGTATCCGCATCTGCTCTGGTACGAACAATATATCCTTTCTCAACCAGCGTTCTTATCTCCGGCACGATGGGGGTGTTCCGGATCATCGTTGCTGCCTCCGGCGTCCCGGGGTCGGCATTGACAAACAATATCCGCCCCTTCAGAGAAGGATGCCCCGCTATATACATGTCCCGTTTCTGGTCGTGATCATCCAGGATAAAAAGAAACCTCCCTCTGGCCGCCTTTAGCGCAGGCCAGTTACCGCTTAATACAGCACTCTCCAGCGTAGGATATTGTCCACGCACCATGTCGGGGGTGATCAGACGCTCCTTTCCAAGACCCTCTACCAGCACCTTATCCAGTTCATCAAACAAGACGGGCGTAAAAGGCTCGGGCTCCGTAAGAGCTTTATGGCTTATCTCATCCTTGGCTTCCAGCGTAATAAATACGGGATAATGATCCGGATGCTGCGCAGACCAGGACCGTAAGCCCGCCAGACATCGCTCCAACGTCAGGGCATCGCTGCGAAAATCCAGGTCGGGGATATGAAGGATCTTAAAACCCGGCTGCTGCATCACTCCATCGGGATCATAAGGCGCCTGCCCTTTTGCCCATTCCAACCCTTTTGGGTGAGCATACCTGCCCCCCTTCTCATCCGCATAGATATCGATCTCCAGGTTTAATAATCCCATGTCCAGTTGCTCGGCCAGGGGGACATGCGCGTAATCGATCTTATTCGCGTTTACAGAATCCCGTTGCTGAAAGAGTTTGAACAAAACAGGATCGATGGCCTTCTTATAACTGTTATGACTGCCGATAACCTGGATCTTATTGATAGGCAGGTCCTCGGGAAGGTCCTTGCCCGCCAGTGGCGCCACGGCCAATAAAGCAATACTCAACAATGTCTTCATAATACCTTAGTTTTTAGGGTATTGGCAGCCAACACGCTGTCCAGGAGTAAACAGGAAGCAAAAGTATCCTTGAACAGACATCGTTCATCACGCGTCGTCACACTTAACAATAAGTTTATCTCAAACGGCAGCTTCCACTTTCCCCATCGATTCTACCATTTCAATTCGAGCTTATTGTTCTTTCTTTCGATATCCGCCATCCTTTGGGAGGGGTCGATCTCGATGACCCGAAGGTCCAGCAGACGGCGATTGACCTCAAACGTATAGGTAGGGCTGGTCCATTTCCAGGGCTCATGACGCGTAGTGGGGATGGAACGATCTTCCACTGGCTTGCCGCCAAACATGGAGTATTGAGGGATATAAGCCATTTCCTTACTGCCGTCTTTATAGGTCAGCAGCACATCGATGGGCATGGGCATCGCCCCCAACATACGAAGCCTTATTTTGGATTTGCCATTCTCTTCCCATAAACTGTCGATCCCATAATCGATGGTCTTGACGCTGCTGATCCAATACTCTTTGTACCAGTCCAGTTGAAGACCGCTGACCTTCTCCGCCACCCGTACAAAATCGCCGGCATTGGGGTGCTTAAACCGCCACTCCCGGTAATATTCCAGCAATATCTTGTCCCGTACAGAGTCGCTTACGATGTATCCTAACTGCTCCAGAAAGATGGCGCCCATGGAATAACTGGCAATGCTATAGGCAAGATTGGTATTGAAATGGTCCGCGTGTGTCGTAAGAGGTTCCTGATAACCGCTGCGCTCCAGGTCAAAATAAGAATCATAAGAGGGTCCCTGGTTCACGGGCTGTTGTGCATGCCGTTTCTCCACCAGTTCCTTCAAGCCCTGGTTGTCAGGATGAAGGGCCAGCTCATGGTCATAGTACCAGCCGGATACCCGGCCTTCGGCATAGGTGGTAAAACCTTCATCCATCCAGGGGTACAGAGATTCATTGGTGCCCAGCATACCCTGGTACCAGCTGTGCATCCATTCGTGAAAGGCTGTTCCCAGACTGGGGCTCTTGATCAGTGTGCTCATGGGATATTCCATCCCTCCATCCCCGCCGTGTACAAAAGAATATTGTTTGTAGGGATATGCCCCAAAGGTCTTTTCTATATAAGGTAACACCGTTACAGCCGCATCCGCCAGATTATTCCATAGGGTGTCCTGTTTGCGCTCATTGTTCTTATTCTTATACAGGACATTGATGACAAGCCCGCTGGCCGTCCGGCGCACCAGGTGATGGTACTGCGGATCAGCAGCCCACATAAAGTCATGCACACCCGGCGCTATAAAATGCCATTCAAGCCTATCTCCCGCCGGACGCACCACTTTCACGCCAGGCGCTTCATAACCATAACCTATTTGCGCCGCATTCTGCAGATAGCCCGTGCCCCCCAATATATAGGTCTTATCGATATTGATCTTTACGTCATAGTCACCCCAGACCCCGTAAAACTCCCGGGCCACATAGGGCGTAGGATGCCATCCCTCATAATCGTATTCACACATTTTGGGATACCATTGGCTCATGGAATAACGTACCCCCGTTTCGGGATTATCCCTGCCGCTCCGGCGTATTTGCAAGGGCACCTGCGCTTCAAACTGCATGTCAAAGACCACGGTGGTCTTTGGCAATATGGGTTTGGTAAGGTTCACTTCCATGATCGTCTCCTCTACCTGAAAAGGCTGCGCTGCTCCATTCATGGAGAGCGAGATCACTTTCTGATACCCGATTTCTTCCGGTCTGAGATGCTGGATACGGTCCTTTACCCGGGAGTCCCAGTCCTGCTGTTCATGTCCCCTCCTGCCATAGGTGATCTTCCCCAGCTCCTGGCTACGGGTGTCCATCATGCTGCCCGGCTGAAAGGCATTCCAATACAAATGGTAAAATACTTTGTATAAAGTATCCGGGGAATTATTGGTATAGGCCAACGACTGACGACCGGCAAGACGGTTGGTCGTCACATCCATATTGATGTCCATGGTATACTTCACACGCTGCTGCCACCTGTCCGGTTGCGCGGGAGTCTGGAAAACGGATTCACTGGAAAATATAATCCGTTTTCCAGACAGATCTAATGTCCTTCCTTCGGAAAGCCCCGGAAGGGATAATACCATCCAGACCAGAAGAGTTGTTCTCATGCTCATATTAGTGAGCACCGGGTATGGTTATTCCGAAAATGTAACCCATCCCCGGTGCACCGCTTATGATGGGCCTTCGGCCGTAGCCTTCGTTCAGTTCCAACACTGTTGGACCCTTTCCTCGGCTACTTCGGTGGAGCTGCTTCGACACGCTCCTCCTCGATAGAGCTACGATCGCAACACTGTTGCGACCTTGCCCGCAACCTTCGCCTAGCTCGGTTGCCTTCGCTATCGCTCGGTTACAGCCAGCAGACCTGTGGTCTGCTTTTTATAATGTAATGCCGTCCCTTTTCAGCTGCCCCTCGCTGCTAAAAGTGAGATTCCTCTTCGACAGGGTGCCATTGGAAACTGAGATCGTATACTCCACTTTTCCTCCCGGCAGATCCCGATGGGTCACGGAGCCTATTTTCCAGTCGGCATATTTACTTTTGGAAAGACCGTCTTTCACGGACGCAGGGATATCCTCTTCCTTTATCTTCTTCTCCGACTGCTGCCACTCTCCCTTGCTGTTGTACTTGGCCACGTATTCGTTATCACCCAGGGTAAAAGTAGCTTGGAAAGAGGTTGTCCTGTCTTTCCAGGTGACAGCCTTGGCACTGGGATATTTTACTTTGAAGGAGTCGGTCACGACACCAGGTATCTTCCTGAATTGCGCATGGACGCTTATAAAGAATAAACTACTGATAAAAAGAAACGCTAACTTTTTCATATCTGTATTTTAAATTAATCTGATGCCGCCTCTCTCGATCTCCCCCTCTCCTGCCCTTCCACCGTAATGACGATCTCCCCTTTTACACCCTTCTCCCGGTAATACGCACACACGTCTTTTAAACTACCCCGTCTGTTCTCCTCAAACACCTTTGTCAGTTCCCGGCTTACACAGCACTGTCTTTCCTCCCCAAAATACTGAATAAAATCTTCCAATGTCTTCACCAATCTCATAGGACTTTCATAAAATATGAGAGTCCGCTCTTCCTGGGCCAGTTGTTTCAGCAAGGTCTGCCTTCCTTTTTTTAAAGGGAGAAAGCCCTCAAAACAAAAACGTTGCATAGGTATCCCACTATTTACCAATGCTGGAACAAACGCAGTAGCCCCTGGTAAACATTCCACCTTAACCCCGGTCTTTATACACTCTCGTATCAATAAATAGGCGGGATCCGATACGCCGGGAGTACCGGCATCCGTCAACAGGGCCATCGTCTTACCCTGCAATAGTTGGTCCACCAGATGATGCAATATCTTGTGCTCATTATGCTGGTGATACGGTGACAAAGGCTTGATGATCTGGTAATGATTCAGCAGCCTGGAGGAATTCCGGGTATCTTCCGCCAGAACAAGGTCCGCTGACTTCAACACTTCCAGCGCCCTTAATGTAATGTCCTGCAGGTTACCGATGGGAGAAGGAACAATATAGAGCAATGCCGTGATTAGTTTACCGCGATCTCGAAGTATTCCATAACAGGATTGGCCAGCAGCTTCTTACCAGCCTCTTCAGCAATCTGCCGGGCCTCGTCAGCCGAGCCGGCTTCCACCTGTAAGGCAATGCTTTTGCCGATACGGACGTCGCTGACGCTCTTGATCCCCAGGCTCTGCAGACCACTCATCACCGCCTTGCCTTGCGGATCCAACAATTCCTTTAACGGCATAACTTTTACCTGAACAGAGAAGGTCATACTGAATTATTTATTTTGTAATGCTTTTTTTTCTGCGAGCAAAGATACAATAATGTAGAAAATGAACACCACAGGTACAGCCAGCCACCTCAAAAAGATGGCGGCGATGATCGCCAGCACCACCAATATCAGCTTGGGAAGGTTGCTCTTCAACGTATAATCCGAAAACTTCAGGGCCATGATGGGAAGGTTGCTGGTCATCAGCCAGGACAGCAGCAGGATCACACCATAAAGAAGCCACTTATTCAGCAGCAGCGAGATCACGGTGTCGTTGCCCGAATACCAGTAGATCAAAGGCATGCTGGCCACGAGTATCCCGGCAGCCGGTGTAGGAACCCCTTTGAACCCATATCGTTGCGTCTCGTCGACATTGAATTTCGCCAACCTGAATGCCGCTGCGCACGGGAATAGCAAAGCGGGGAAAAATAAGAGGGGAGAAACATCAAGACCGTTTAACTGCCTGGCAAAACTCATTCGGAGGAACTGATAAAGGATCATGCCCGGAGCAACCCCAAAACTCACCACGTCAGCCAGGGAATCCAGCTGCTTGCCGAGAGGGGATGTAGCCTTAAATATCCGCGCCACCAGCCCATCCAGAAAGTCTATCAGACCCGCCAGCCCAATAAATAAAGAGGCGATGCCCACTCTTTCCGGTATACCTATATACTGCGTCCCGTCCGCATTATACATGATGGCAATGCCATTTTGTAACGTAAAGATCACTGCGATGCACCCAAAAAACAAATTCAGTAAGGTAAACAGGTTCGGTATGTTTTTCATTATATTATCTTTCCCGCCTGAAAATTAGTATTTTATTCGTTTATTTCCACTTCATGCCGCTCCTATCTCCTTTACGTGGCCAATCCTATCCCCTTCTCATCATTGCCGCCATCTCCTTTATCTGGCCGCCTCTATCCCCTTCTCATCGCCGCCTCTATCTCCTCGACGGTGATCGGCACTTTCTCCATCAGGTCCCTGCAACCGTCCCGGGTGATCCACACGTCATTCTCGATGCGTATCCCCATTTGCTCCTCTTCGATGTAGATACCCGGCTCGACAGTTAGCACCATCCCTTCTTCTATAGGACCCGAACGGGGCCCCAGGTCATGCACATCAATACCCAGATGATGGGATATACCATGATACATGTATTTAAAATAGGCCGGATTTTCAGGGGTTTGGTTCTTTATATCAGCCTCTGTCAGCAGCCCTATGTTTAAAAACGATTTTCCCGCCTCTACCCCTATCTGTTTATTATATTCTGAAAAAGTTAGTCCGGGTTTTAACAGACTTTTTGCAAATCGATGTAGGTGCAAACAGGCATTATAGACCTCCTTCTGCCGTTTGGAGAACTTTCCGTTCACCGGCACCGTACGGGTGAGATCCGCGCTGTATCCTCCATAATCAGCACCAAAATCCATCAGCACAAGCTCTCCATCCTTACACTCCTGGTCATTGGTGATATAATGCAAGGTCCGAGCCCTGTCGCCGGAGGCGACGATGCTGCTGTATGCCGGACCAGCGCTGCGCCGGGAGATAAAAGAGTGATAAATCTCCGCCTCTACCTCATACTCCATCACCCCGGGCTGTATAAAGGTCAGCAGACGGGAGAACGTAGCATGGGTAATATCCACCGCCGCCTGCATCATCTCGATCTCCACAGGAGACTTCAAAACCCGGAGTTTTTTCATAATTGGCGCACTCCTCACATATCTGTGCAAGGGATAACGCTGCTGCATTTCCGCTATAAAACGATACTCCCTCGTCAATGCAGACCCGGATTTACGGTCATTCTCATTGCTGCTGAGGTAAATATTCTCCGCCAGATGTACCCATTGTTGCAGCAGCGAGTCTGCCATATCCAGCCATAGGATGGTCTGTATGCCTGATATAGCCCTGGCCTCCTCGGCCCGCAATCTCCTGCCATCCCATTTTTCCTTCATCTCATTGGGTCTTATCAGCACCAGCACCTCCCTGTAACGGGCTTCCGGATGATCCGGGAAAAGTATTACCATGCTGTCCTCCTGCCAGATACCCGATAACCAAAAGAGATTGCTGTTCTGACGAAAGGGATAATGAGCATCCCCATTGGAAGGCATCTCGTCATTACTGACAAAAATGGCGATCGACCCGGGTAACATCTCCTGTATAAAACGGCCCCTGTTGGCAGTAAAAAGTTCCGGTCGCTGAGGGAAATATTTCATAATGAAATGATTCTGATGACGACCCAAGTTCGTCAATTTATCGAATGAATTTATCAATCCGCCTTGTTTAGCAAAAACGCTCTAAACTAACGCTCGTTAGTTAGAATTAATTCAAACAATATAATATTAAATTTGATTCCATCAAATTTGAGCACCTTTTCCGGCCTTGTCTTAGAAAAAATTAAATTTACCTTTGCTAAAACAAACGAATCGCTGCCATGTCAGTTCCCACTACTGTTTCTATTCCTAAGGACAAGTTATCTCAAATTGGTTTAAAAGTTTCCGGTAACATTCATTATCAGCTGCCTCCGGAAGAGCTGATACAGGACACGCTCCGTAGAAAGGAAGGGGTCCTCAATGACACAGGCGCCCTGGTGGTCCGTACGGGTGAATTTACGGGACGTAGCCCAAAAGACAGGTATATCGTAAGGGACAGCATTACGGCAGACACCATCCATTGGAATGATTTCAACCAGCCGATGGACGGCAAATATTTTGACATCATACTGGCTTGCATCACCGCCTATCTCAATCGTCAACCCGAGCTCTGGGTACGGGATTGCTATGTATGCGCCGATCCCCGTCATCGCCTGAATATCCGGGTCATAAACGAAACGCCTGCTATCAATCTTTTTGCTTACAATATGTTCCTCCGGCCCACCGAGGAAGAACTGGAAAACTTCCATGCCGACTGGCAGATCCTTTCCGCACCGGGGCTTAAGCTCGACGCCGGTGCCTGCGGCACCCGCCAGCACAACGCGGTAGTGGTTTCTTTCCGGCATAAGATGATCCTTATCGCCGGCACAGGCTACACAGGCGAAACAAAAAAGGCTGTATTCACCATCCTGAACTACCTGCTCCCAAAGGAAAAAGGCATCCTCAGCATGCACTGTTCCGCCAATAAGGGACAGGAAGGGGACACAGCCATCTTCTTTGGACTCAGCGGCACCGGTAAGACGACTTTAAGCGCCGATCCGCACCGCAAGCTCATCGGAGATGACGAACATGGCTGGACAGACGACAATGTGTTTAATTTCGAAGGCGGCTGTTATGCAAAATGTATCAATCTGAAGGAAGACAAGGAGCCCGAGATCTATCATGCCATCCGTCCGGGGGCCCTGGTGGAAAATATAAAATTCTATCCCGGCACAGACCAGATCAACTTCGAGGACGGCTCTGTCACAGAGAACACCCGTGTTTCCTATCCCCTGTCCTATATCGGCAATTCCCTCGAACCCTCCATCGGGAACATGCCAAAAAATATCTTCTTCCTCACCTGTGATGCGTACGGGGTACTCCCCCCCGTGGCCAGACTTACACCCGGACAGGCTATGTACCAGTTCATTTCCGGCTATACAGCCAAAGTTGCAGGTACGGAGACGGGTATAACAGAACCCAAGCCCACATTCAGCGCCTGTTTCGGCGCCCCCTTTTTACCTCTTCATCCCGGCCGTTATGCAGAGATCCTCGGTAAGAAAATGAAGGAACATGGAGTAAAGGTGTGGATGATCAACACAGGCTGGTCCGGGGGACCTTACCTGAAAGGCCAGCGTATCAAACTGGCGTATACACGTGCGATGATTACCGCAGCCCTGGAAGGCCGGCTGGATAACGCAGAATATGATACGCATGGCGTATTTGGAATGGCCATGCCCCTCACCTGCCCCGGCGTCCCCTCCGAACTCCTCAATCCCCGTAACACCTGGTCCGATCCGGCCGAATACGATCAAATGGCAAACGACCTCGCCGGCTGGTTTATCAATAATTTTAAAAAGTACGAAGAAGGCGTTACCTCCGAAGTCCGTGCAGCAGCCCCCACCCCCGGCAAATGACCCCCGGGGGCCTGGTCGGGTCGCCCTCCATACCCAAAACTTCCCCGGCGCCAGCGGGACTCCTATACCCAAAACCTCCCCTCACGCCTGTCGGCGGGTCGTACTCAAAAAGTACTTTAAAAAAAAGTTAACAAAAATTTTGTGTTTTAGAAAGAAAATCCAGAACTTGGCGGCACAATTTTCAATCGAGAGTCTACGATTGTTTGCCAAAACTAACTCCATCACCTGATGGGGTTTTTTCTTTTAAAGACCTTCCCCGACCTCAGATGGCAGGATCCTGCCGGTCAGAACAATCCATACAATTGCGAGTCTATCCGCGTAATGATCTCACCCAGATGCTCTTCATTCTCCGGAAATTTATTCTTGTCGATATCGACGATGAGTAATGGACCTTCTTTATAACCCTCGATCCATTTGTTGTAAAAATCGTTTAACCGTTTGAGATAATCCAGCCGTATGTTCTCTTCGTATTCACGCCCTCGTTTCTGTATCTGCGCTACCAGGGTCGGTACGGAAGCCTGTAGATAGATCAGCAGGTCCGGCGGCTGCACCATCCTTTTCAGGGTCTGAAAGAACTGGAAGTAATTGTTATAATCCCGCTTGCTCATCAGCCCCATTTCATGCAGGTTGGGCGCAAATATGTGCGCATCTTCATAGATCGTTCTGTCCTGGATCACCGTCTCCGTACCCGTATGTATCTCCAGCAGCTGATTCAGACGGCTGTTCAAAAAGAATATTTGGAGATTAAAGCTCCACCTGGGCATGTCCTCATAGAAATCGTTCAGATAAGGATTGTGGTCGACATCCTCGAATTGAGGTATCCAACGATAATGTTTGCTCAGCATCTCCGTCAGCGTAGTCTTGCCCGCACCGATGTTTCCAGCTACCGCAATATGCTTGGGTTTCTTAGTTTTTGCCATGAAGGGTTTAAGATATTAATTCTTTTTTAAATTTTAGCGAAATAATTAAGCCCCATCGCCTCCTTTGCCAATTGGAGCGTCGCTGCTGCGTTGGCCCTTGCCTTTGCCGCCCCCTCCTCCATCACTTTCCGGAGATAAGAGTCATCGTTACGTATCTGTTCGGCTTTCTCACGGATAGGAGAGATAAAGGCCACCATCCCTTCCGCCAGTTCCTTTTTCATATCACCATAACGGACAGTGCCTGCCTGGTAATCTGCCCGGAACTTGTCCACGACATCCTGGGAACATACCAGTTCCAGCAACAGAAAGAGGTTGGCGACGGATTCCGGCATATCCCCCCCCGGCGCCCCGCTGTCCGTTTTTGCTTTTTTTATCTTGTTGCGGATAGTCTCGTCATCATCCGCCAGGTACAAGGTAGCCATCTGGTTCTCGCTCTTGCTCATTTTACCCGCCCCATCCAGGCTGGGCACCTTGATCAGGCTCTCGCCAAAATTAAAGGCATACGGCTCGGGAAATACCTCACCATAGCGTTGGTTGAACCGCCCGGCATAATTCCGGGCCATTTCCAGGTGCTGTTCCTGGTCCTTACCCACGGGCACCAGGGTCGCCCTCTGCAGGAGTATATCGGCAGCCTGCAGCACAGGATAGGTCAGCAACCCCATATTTACGTTATTGGGATGCAGACGTACCTTTTCTTTAAAAGTGGGGGTCTTTTCCAACTCACCCTTGTAAGCCAGCATGTTCAGTAATAGGTATAACTCAGCCGTTTCGGGTACATGGCTCTGACAGTACAAGGCGACTTTTTCCGGATCAAGACCACTGGCAATGTTCTCTGCCAGCACCCTGCGTACATGATTTTTCAACTCCCGCGTCTCCGTAAGGGTCGTGAGCGCATGCAGATCGGCCACCATAAAATAGCAGGTATAGGACTCCTGCATCCGCACGTAGTTCCGTACAGCCCCAAAGTAATTTCCCAGGTGCAGGAACCCGGTAGGCCGGATCCCGCTCATGACAATTTCTTTCGCTTTTTCCATATTATGTCCCGCCAACTTTGGCGGAAGCGCGAAGATAGCCCCTCCCCACCGTTTGTCAAAACTTCCCCTTGGCCTCTTCCCCATACAACAATAAACCGCTATTTTTGCTCAAACACCTTGCATGGAAGTCAACGACGCACTGATCGATAATCTTTCTAACCTGGCCCGCCTGGAATTCAGCGCCGAAGAAAAGGAGAACATCAAAAAAGACCTGCGGCGGATGATTGAATTTGTGGAAAAACTGGGTGAACTGGACACAGCAGGTGTAGAACCCTTATTACATATGAGCCCGGCCATCAATGTGTTGCGGGATGATCAACCCGGAGGCTCCGTCAGCCGGGAAGAAGCCCTTGCAAACGCTCCCGTTACGGATGGGACTTATTTTAAGGTACCCAAAGTCATCCGTAAAATATGACCACTACCCCCATTATACGCCTCGAAGACATCCGCAAAAGCTACTTCATGGGTAAACAGGCCCTGCCCGTGCTCAAAGGCGTCTCCCTGGATATCTTTAAAAATGAATATGTAGCCCTGATGGGGCCTTCCGGTTCAGGAAAAAGCACCCTGATGAATATCCTGGGTTGTCTGGACTCTCCAACAGCCGGTACCTATATCCTCAACGGACAGGACGTAAGCAAAATGCCCGATGACGACCTGGCCGATGTCCGGAATATAGAGATCGGGTTCGTATTCCAGCAATTTAACCTCCTGCCCCGCCTGACAGCCGCGGAAAATGTAGCCCTCCCCCTCGTCTATGCCGGTGTCCCAAAAAAGGAACGTCACGAGCGGGCCATGGACGTACTAAAAAAGGTCAACCTGGATGATAGGAGCCACCATAAACCCAATGAACTGTCCGGGGGACAGGCCCAGCGGGTGGCTATCGCCAGAGCCTTAATCAACAACCCTTCCCTCATCCTGGCGGATGAACCTACAGGCAATCTGGATACCAAGACCTCCATCGAGATCATGGATATTTTCACCCGGATCCAATCCACCGGTAATACAGTGATACTGGTCACCCATGAAGAAGATATTGCCAACTATGCTCATCGTATCGTACGTCTGCGGGATGGGGTTATAGAAAGCGACAGAAAACAGACCTCTGTAGCCATCAGCCATTAAAGACCGCCCCGTCTGTAGAATATCTGCTTCCTCAAACGACAAAACATCGTCCCATGGCATTTAAAATATATACACGTACAGGGGATAAAGGCAACACCGCCCTCATCGGCGGTACAAAAGTTCCCAAAAGCCATATACGTATCGAATCTTACGGCACAGTGGATGAGTTGAATTCTTACATCGGATTGCTGAGCGATCATCTTACGGCTGCCGCAGAGGTCGTCAGCCACCCCGTTTTCCCCCTTTCAACCTCTATCCAGACCCTCCGGGAGATACAGGATCGTCTTTTTACGATCGGAGCCTCCCTGGCATGCGATCCGGACAAGGAGTCAAAAATGAAGATACCTGATCTGAAAGAGGAAGATATAAAGGCCCTTGAACAGGACATCGACAGGATGAATGAGGTTTTGCCCGAAATGAAGTCGTTTATCCTCCCTGGCGGCCACGTTGCCGTATCCACAGCCCATGTAGCCCGTTGTGTATGCCGCCGCGCCGAAAGGATCTGTGTTCGTATGCAGGAGGAAGGACAATTTATAGACCCCCTGGTCATTAAATATATCAATCGGCTGAGTGACCATCTTTTTACGCTGGCCCGTTATGCCGGTCACTTTTTACACGCCCCGGAAACTCCCTGGAAACCGAGGGTTTAAGGTTTCATGCCCCTCCCACCAACCCAACTCTTCCTAATATCCGGATTGCCACTGGCAATCCTTCTTCCAACTCTTCCTAATGACCCCTCCCACGTGCCCAACTCTTCTTACTATCCAGATTGCCACCGGCAATCTGTCTCACTGGCGATCCGTCTCACTGGAAACCGAGAGCCTAACCCTCCTTCTCAATCAATCCATCCCGCATATGCAGCACCCGGTCACTCATCCTGGCCAGGTCCTCGTTATGAGTTACGATCAAAAAGGTCTGTTTCAGCCTGTCCCGCAGCTCGAAGAACAGTTGATGCAGCTCCCTTGCATTGGCCGTGTCCAGATTACCCGAAGGTTCGTCTGCAAATACGATATCAGGATCGTTGATCAGGGCACGGGCTACAGCTACCCGTTGTTGCTCGCCGCCGGATAAGGCGCCGGGTTTATTGCCGGTCCGGTGCCCAACACCCAGGGTATTCAACAGCTCGTTTGCCCGCTGCTCCACTTCGGACTTATTCCGTCCGGCAATCCAGCCGGGTATACATACATTCTCCAATGCGGTGAATTCAGGCAGCAAATGATGGAACTGGAATACAAAGCCGATATGCCGGTTACGAAAATCAGCCAGCCCGCGCCCCTTTAGATCACCCAATTTTTTATTCTCCAAAGACACCTCCCCCTTTGCCGGCTGGTCTAAAGTGCCTAATATGTGCAGTAACGTACTTTTCCCACATCCCGAGGGACCGACGATGCTGACGATCTCGCCTTTCCGGATTTGTACATCCACCCCTTTCAGCACCCATAGGCTCCCGTAATACTTTTCTATCCCCTTGGCTGTTAACATACTAATAATTTGAATGACAAAACCGTCCCGGTCATCTTCCTTTTACTTGGCTCTTACCCCTTGCAAACCTACACGTTAGGCCTCATATTTCTGCACCGGGTATGGCTTATTCTAAAAATTAATCCATCCCTGACAGTCCGCTCGGGCGCCTATACGGCGCCTATACAGTAAAGAGTAACCCCTATATTGCGCAAAATTGTCCCTTTGAAAATTTAGGCCAATTTTGCCAAAAATCTAACGTCTGGGCCCTTCGTCGGGGCTCGTTCCTCGCCCCTTCTCGGGCATAACCTTCGTTCCTCGGTTACGGACAACGAACCTCCGGTCCGTTGGTGGAAAAGGTTAAATTTAAACTGATATTTGGTAGTTTCGTTTTAAAAATTACTTTTGCGGAAAATTAAGAGTAATGTTTTGGACACTTGAATTAGCCAGCTATTTGGAAGACGCCCCCTGGCCGGCTACCAAAGACGAATTGATCGACTATGCCATTCGTTCCGGTGCTCCTATTGAAGTGGTGGAAAACCTTCAGGAGTTGGAGGACGAAGGAGAGATATATGAGGGCATCGACGACATCTGGCCCGACTACCCAAGCCAGGAGGATTTCTTTTTTAACGAGGACGAATACTAAAAAAATAAAAAAGGGCGCTCTCAGGCGCCCTTTTAATTATCAGTTTACCTTTTTATTTCTCCATCTGATTGATCACAGCTTCCGTTACCCCGGTAAACGAAAACCCTCCATCATGGAAAAGGTTCTGCATCGTGACCATCTTCGTCAGATCACTAAACAACGTCACACAATAGTCTGCACATTGCTCGGCAGAAGCATTACCCAAAGGACTCATCTTCTCCGCATATGAGATAAAGCCGTCAAAACCTTTTACCCCGCTGCCGGCCGTCGTACGGGTGGGAGACTGGCTAACGGTATTTACCCTCACTTTCTTTTTTACCCCATAATAATAACCAAAACTCCGGGTGATGCTCTCCAACATAGCCTTGGCATCCGCCATTTCATTATAATCGGGGAATACCCGCTGTGCAGCAATATAGGTCAACGCTACCACACTGGCGCCCTCCGTCAAAGCATCCAGGTCCCAGGCTGTACGCAGTACCCGGTGCAGGGACATCGCCGAAATATCCAAAGTCTTCTTACTCCACTCATAATCGATCTCCGTATAGCTCTTCCCTTTACGCATATTCAGGCTCATCCCAACGGAATGCAGGACAAAATCGATGCTTCCGCCAAAATGCTTCATAGACTCTTCAAAAAGCTTCTTCAGGTCGTCAGAGCTGGTGACATCTGCTCCGATGACAGGGGCGTTTACAGTCGTGGCGAGCTTATTGATCTCCCCCATACGCAATGCCACCGGTGCATTGGTCAGCACCAGCTGAGCGCCTTCTTCATGACAACGCAGTGCAGTCTTCCAGGCGATGGAGTTCTCATCCAATGCCCCGAATATGATCCCTTTCTTCCCTTTTAAGAGGTTATATGCCATAGATTGAATTTTTCCGGCACAATGTTACCCCTTTTTTCCGGCAGGATCAAGGGAAATTTACTAAAGCTCACCGGGTCATCCGGATCACCTGCCACGTTTTGCCTTACGCCGTTTACCCCACCAAACAAGAAACCCTGTAACAGGCAGGCTTGCGGAAACCAGGCCGATCAAAAAGGCGATTATTTTGCCCGCCAGCCCCCCAATAGCGCCGACATGGATATCATAGTTCATACGCACCAGCTTGTCGGCGCCGCTGCTCACTTCGTAGGGTTTATTGTAAAGGGTTTTGCCCTGCATCTCCCGCAACGAGTATCGGTCGAACAGACGGGTATGGGTCTTATAGAAAGTTCCCTGTCCGGGGTTGTATGATGCAACAATAGCATCGCTTTTTTTCTGCACAAATTGTATCTGCAGACTGCCCTTCCCCTTGTACTCCTGGTTCAGCCTGGACCAGACGCTGTCTTCCGGGGAATACAACAGGGCCTGCACAGGGATGGCCGTAGTGTCGGATGGAATAGTACCCCTCACCGCCGGCATGCTCTTACCACCCGATGCCACCCAATAGATGGACCTCGGTACCCATTTAAGCCCGAAGTACACCCCTGTAATGGCAATGATCAACGCACCCACAAGTACATAAAATCCCAGCACATTATGCAGATCGTAGTTCACCCGTTTGAAAGACGCCTTCCACTTGATCTTGAAACTCTTGTCCACATTGGCCTTTCGGAGGTTCTTCGGCCACCACATCACCAGCCCGGTGATCAGCAGCGCCACAAAGACCAGCGTAGCCCAGGACACAATTGGCTGGCCTATCTCGCGGGGAAGCCACAGGTTATAGTGACCGCTCAGGACAATACGGAAAAAATCCTTTTCCAGCTCCTTTACTTTCAGCACCTCGCCCGAATACGGGTTCAGATAGATCATTATATAGCCCGTCTTCTTATCCCGGTAGGTTGCGATCGCTGCCCTGCCGGGCCCGGGATACTGCACAGCATTGATCACCACGCCACGCTTTTCGGCGATCCTTTTTAAGATGGAAGGACTCAGATAAGGCTGCGATCGTTCCTGTACGAACTGGTAAGGTTGCGTGATACTGGTGATCTCTTTCTGAAAGGCATATATACAGCCCGTGATGCTTACAATAAAAACGACGATGCCGGATATCAGTCCCAGCCACAAATGCAGCCAGTCATTGATCCTGCGGAACATGGATCTTTTCATACTGTTAGAATCTATAGGTCACCGACATCCTCAGGTTGCGGCGCGCCTCCGCGATATAGCTATAAAAACTGCCAGTGGAGGCCGGATTCATGTCGAGGGAGCCAGCGGTAAGCAGCCGCTGGTCGTCCAGCAGGTTGTTCACCAGCAGGGACAGGCCAAATTTGTTCTTTTGGTAAGAAACCCCGGCATCTGCACGGAAATAGTTAGGCATGTTGGGAGTTTTGGTAGTGCCCGTATAACGATCGGCCAGCCATTGGATGCCGCCTGAAAGTCCAAAGCCGTCGAGCACGCCCCTGCTAAATCGATACTGCAGCCAGGCATTGGTGATATGTCCAACGGTATTGGGTGTCACATTACCGACCGTTTTTATAGGCTGGCCGGGAGATTCTTTCGTGATCCTGGAGTTGGTATAAGCATAGTTGGCTACCAGGTTCAGCCCTTTCGCCAGTTCTCCATTGATATCCACTTCCACCCCCTTGCTCTGTGTTTCACCCAGCTGTACCTGGAAGGTGGTAGTACCGTTTACGTGAGTAGGGTCGGTGTCGGGTGTCAGTGCATTTTTACGATTGATACGATACACGCTGACGCTGCTCACCCAGCGGCCGCCAAACCATTCCTTTTTTACACCGGCTTCGATATCATCTCCTTTCACGGGTTTGAATGCATTACCAAAGTAGTCTGTGCCGGATTGCGGCACAAAGGACTGGTCGAAAAGAAAGTAGATAGAGGTTTGCTTGTCGAATGAATAGCTCACCCCCGCACGCGGAGAAAACACCTTGTCCTTTACATCTGCGGTCTTGGTCTTCCCAACCGTCTCTGCATAAGTATAACGCAACCCCAACGATAAACGCAGCTTATCGTCAAAAAAACCCAGCTCGTCCTGCGCATAGGCAGAACCATAATCTGTTACAGTGGCATAGGCCGTAGCTCCCGCACGCGTGCGGATATCCACGGTGCGGTCAAGCCTGGGTATCGAGTCCGCAGGGAGTCCATAAATAGGATTGTAAATATTGAATACCTTGCCGCCGGAAAAACGTAGGTTGGGTGTGAACTGGCGGAAATCCCCCCAGAATTTTTTATTGCCAAAATCCGCCCCGATCAGGATACGGTGACGGATACCGCCTGTATATTCCTCTCCGCTCAACGAGAACTGTCCAAAACGGTTCTCTCCTGCCTCATCCCCAATGCTAAAGGCTCGCGTCATATTACCCGCGGAATCAAGACTGGAAGGCCACACGGTGCCGGAAACCATGTTAAAATTGAAATAAGCCACCTGTGCATGCGCTTTCCATCGCTCATTGAGTTTGTGATCAAAGTATACGTATATGCTATGGTCCTTGATCTTGCCCGGCGCTATGGATGGGTCGCCATAAAAAAAGTCATTGGCTACTTTTTCATCGGCCAGCTTTCTCTTGGAAAAAGAATAGTTACCATTGGAAAGGAACTTCACCGTCTGGTAGCTGTATTCGAATGTCACGGATGTTTTGTCATCGATGAGATATTTGATCACGGGTGACACCATCACACGGTTGTTGAAATTATACTTGGTAAAATAATCCTTTTGCTGGCCGGCCACGTTAACCCGATACAGGAGCCGCCCGTCCTTGCTCAGCTTGCCGTCAAGATCGAGCGCTCCGCGATAGGTGCTAAAACTACCCATGCTCATGGTAAGGGACTGCCGGCTGATGCCTGAAGGCTTTTTGGTCACTACATTATAGAAACCTCCGGGTTCACCCGCAGCCAGCATAAAACCCGCGGGCCCCTTTACGAATTCGATGTTCTCGATCATCGCGGCATCTTCGGCGGTAGGCCCCCAACTGGCCTCGATATTCATCCCATTCCGAAAGGCCGGGATCTTGGAGCCTCGCATGCGGATATTGGCGTATTGGTTATCCCAATGTCCCATGCGGCTTACACCACTCACATTCCGGGTAATGTCGTCCACGACGTCAAAGACCTGCTGATCCGCCAGCGTTCTTCCGCTGATCACCTGTATATTCTGCGGCACCTCCAGGATAGGGCTCTGCAGACGAAGAGACGATGAAACCCGGTCCACCTTATACCGTCCCCCCGAACGCACGACTACTTCATCCAGCTGAGCATCGGATACCTCCAGCTGAAAGGAAATATTATTTTTCTTGCCATTCTCCGTCAGCAACACCGTCTTGTCAAGCGGCTTATATCCCACCAGGGATACTTCTATCCTGTATGTTCCCGCCGGCAGATCTTTGAAAATAAAAAAACCGTTCTCGGAACTAAGCGAAACTCTGTCTGTGCCTGTAAGACGCACAGTAACGCCTTCCGCGGGCACATTATCTGCGGTAATGATCTGTCCTGAAATAACACCCTTGCCGGTGTTCCACTGCGCAGAGATCCCTGTAGTTGCAAAAAGGAAAAAAAGGGTTGATAATACAGAAGGCAGAAAGCTTCTGTACAGGGTGTACAAAAATTTCATGGTCGTAAAGGAGTAGTGATGAATTATATTTCGGTAGGCAAAACTACCCGGAGAATAACCGTCATCCTTACGCTATCGGGAAAATGGTTTTATGGAAGCGGGAAATATCCTCACGATCAGAGCGACGATCGATATGGTATATACGACCACCAATAAAAAATTCGCAAAAAGAAAAAGAAAAAATCGTCCTGCCGTATCCCGTGGCCGTATCAACCTCTGCAACGCCCGGTTGATATAATACAAAGGAACCAGAGCCACTACAATGATCAGCAATATCAGCAACGCATGTCCTTTCATAAAATTCTATTAATCCCGGGCGTCAGCCCCCACCATTTCCCGCGCATTCTCCAGTGCGGCAGCCGTCGGCTTCTCCCCTCCCAACATTTGCGCAATAGCGGTAATCCGCTCATCCTGTGTCAGCAGCCGCACGCTCGTCTTGACATGCTTGCCCTTCACATCCTTAAAGACAAAATAATGCGCGTCAGCCTTACCCGCAATTTGGGGTTGGTGCGTGATACAGATCACCTGCCGCTTCCTGGAAAGATTCTTTAGTATCAATCCCACTTGCCGCGCAGCCTCACCCGATATACCCGTGTCGATCTCATCAAATATTAATGTGGGAAGATCGATGGACTCCGCCACCAGCGACTTGATACATAACATGAGCCGGCTGAGTTCTCCACCGGAAGCCACTTTCCGGATAGGCTCAAAACGGTTGCTTTTATTCGCGTCAAAAAGGAACTCGATAGCATCCATACCCGTAGGCTGCAGTTCGACGGTAGGCTGCAGCTGCACCTTTAGCCGGGCATTGGGCATACCCACCTGCCGCAGTAATTTGTTCACCTGCTCCTCCATCGGGGCTGTCTGCGCCTGCCTGTTTTTCGACAACACCCCGGCCAGTTTCTTCGCCTCTGACTGCAACCCGGTCACCTCCTTGTCAAGCGCAGCGATCTGTTCATCCACATTTAGCGAAGCGCGCAGTTTTCCCTCCAACTGATCCCGTAGCGCCACCAACTCCACCGTCGTCTGTACGCCATGTTTTTTCAGGAGTTTGTAGCCCATGGACAGCCGTCCATTGATCTCCTCGATCCGGCGTGGATCGTAGTTTATATGGTCGTTGATGCGCTCCACTTCCCCGGCAATGTCCTGTAGCTCGATCTGGACGGATTGCATACGCTCCGATAAAAGAGGCAGCTCGGGATGAAACGCGGAAAAAGATTGTAAAGAATGCTGCAGGGACTTCAACTGCTGCACCATCGGCTGCTCGCCTTCCCTCAGTTCGTAATAAACCTTGCTCAACGCCGTCTTGATACCCTCCGCATTGCTCAGCAACTTCAGCTCCTGGTCCAGGTCTTCCAGTTCATTTTCCTTAAACCCCGCATCGTTCAGCTCATCAAAGAGGAATTTGTTATAATCCACCTCTTTATTGAATTGGGCTTTTTGCTCCTGCAATTTGGTCAGTTCCCGGCCTGCGGTCTGCCAGGCGCGGTATACAGTCCGGTATTTCTCCAACGCTGCCTGCTGACCGGCCAGCGCATCCAACACTTCCCGCTGAAAATCCGACTCGCCCAGCTCCAACGTGTCAAACTGACGATGCAGGTCCACCAATTCCGAACTAAGCTTCCTCAATTGCTCCAGGTTCACGGGAGTGTCATTGACAAATGCTCTCGACTTCCCGCTGGGAGCAATCTCCCGCCGGATGACGATCTCTTCCTCCACATCCAGGTCGTTCTCCGAAAAGAAGCTGACCACCTCTTTCTTCCCCGCCAGCGTAAACACACCTTCAACAAAGCACTTCTTATCTTTTTCCAGCAATACTGCCGTGTCTGCACGATCTCCCAGTATCAGCGATAAGGCGCCCATAAGGATGGATTTACCTGCACCCGTCTCGCCTGTGATGACATTCATTCGCCCCGAAAAGTCGATGCTGAGGGCATCGATAATCGCATAGTTTTGTATATGAAGCTTTTGTATCATGTTCGTCGCAGAAGATTATCGGCAAATTAAGAAATATGCACCATCGGTAATACAGAAGATTTTCACACGATGGGCAGACCGGAGCGCCCCCTATTCTCCTTTACACCGCACTATGCCGGCCTTTGCTCTCTGGTCCAGGGAATTTTTATAATCGTGATCTTTCAACGAAAGACATTTTTCAAAAAACCCGATCGCTCCTGCCTTGTCCCCCCGTTGCTCGCAGATATACCCTGCCTGCAAAGCCGCCCTTGCCGCAAAATATTCTTTCATCTCTCCCCCTGTCCTGATCGTAGTCTCATAAGCCGATAACGCCTCATTCCATCTGTCCAGGCCGTCGTAGATCCTGCCCATGCGGTAGGCAAACTCACATTTTTCTTCAGGGGTCTGGAAATCGGCTGGTCCCTTCCCCTGCAGCAATTGCAAGGCTTCCCCATAATACCCGCCATCACACAGCAAACGGGCCTTTAGCAAAAATTTATCCGGCCACCTGCCGCTTTTCGCCTCTTTCAGCGCCTGCTTGTCCGCATCGGCATCGGTCCCCCCTTCACGGATTGTCTCCTGCCGGAAAGATTCGGCCTTTGTCATATCCCCTTGAAGATAATAGGACCAGCTAAGTTTTTGCAGCGCATCCTTTATGTAGAACCTCCCTTTGAAATTATGTATGTACCGTTCGAGATAAATGTGTGCATCAGGCTCCAGGTGGAATACACGTGCGTATCCCATCTCCAGGTCCCACACAGGCATCTCCATATAGCCGGGGCTATTGCTTCGCCCCCGGATGATCCGTTCGGCATCGGCGGCCTGCTGGTTATTGATGCTCAGATTGGCGGCGAGATACGCATACAGGTGATTATGCACGACATCCAGCTTATTTTGCCGTATGAAGTTAAAGACCTCGGCATGTTTATTCTCGATGTAAAACTTCAGATATAAGTAGTAGAATACAGCCTCATCATGATAAAGCTCCGCCCAGGGATCGCCGCTGGAAAGAAAATGCTCCAGTTGCTGCATGCCGGCGATAAGAGAACCTTTGATCCCCAACAGGCTGCTCAGCCATTTATAACCATCGGGGATCGTGCCCGCCACCACCTGCATGGCGCCGCTCAGCATCAAGGCCGGTTGAAAGGCAGGGAATTTACGCTGCGCATCCTTGCTTTGGAGGAACGACCGTCTGAATTCCCAGCCGGCGCTCCAGTGATTGCCGAATTTTATTTCGATGGCCGCCGACTGAAAATGGAGCACGCTCCGCGTGAACAGATAAAAAGGAGAGGATTCAGGGCCTTCACTCATCCACTGTATCCTTTTTTCCAGCATGTCCTTTCTGCCCTGGTATTCCGATGGGTCCTCGTTAAAGAAAAGGGTAAAAAAATCGATATAGTTCTCCAGAAAGTCGGGGATAAGGTTGGCGGGGTCCCTTATCTTTTCAGCGTCCAGCAACTTCTGTCCCACATCCAGCTTCATCTGGATGATCTGCCGGTAAGCCTCCTTGCACCCGGCGTTGAAGTCGAAATGCCGTTGACCTGTAACAAAAAAGGGCAGCAACATCAATGTTACCGCCCCTTTTATGATTTTCTTTGACCGGGGTGAGATCACAACGGCAAAAATTATTTTACTTCTATCTGATCATTCAGCTCATTGTCCACCAGGATACGTCCGCAGTTCTCGCAAACGATGATCTTCTTACGTTGACGGATCTCGCTTTGACGTTGGGGAGGGATGGCATTAAAGCAGCCGCCACAGGCGTCACGCACCACAGGTACTACAGCTAAACCGTTCCGGTAGTTGCCGCGGATACGATCGTAGGAATGCAACAGACGGGGTTCCACTTTCTCACGGGCTTCAACGGAGAGCTTATTGAAATGCTTTTCTTCCTTCTCCGTAGTGGCAATGATCTTGTCCAGCTCGTCTTTTTTGTTCTTCAGCACGGATTCCTTTGTCGCGATGTTCTTCTTGGCTTTTTCCAACAGCTGCACTTTTTCAGCAATCTCTTCGCCCGCATCCTTGATATGCTTCTCAGCCAGCTTTACTTCCAGCTGCTGCATCTCGATCTCTTTATTGATGGCTTCGAACTCGCGGCTGTTCTTTACATTCTGGCTTTGCTTATCGTATTTCTTGATCAAAGTGTCGGCTTCCTTGATCGCTTCTTTCTTCGAATTGATGAACTCCTGGATACCGTTGATCTCTTCTTCTACACGGGTCTGACGGGAATGTAAACCCTGGATCTCATCTTCCAGGTCGCTGACCTCCATCGGTAGCTCCCCTTTTAATATTTTGTACTCGTCTAACTTTGATTCAATTTTTTGAAGGGTCACCAGGGAGGTGAGCTTTTCCTCAACAGAGAATTCTTTTACGTTTGACATAGTGTTGTTAATAATAGTGGATCGGATTGGTTTTTGTTTCCGATTTAAGGACCGCAAATGTACGGAATTTTTCCCGTAAAACCTCAAAAAGCAGGTCCACGGTGTATTGTTCACTCTCGAAATGACCGATATCCGCCAATACCATCCGGTCATTTGCATCAAAAAATTCGTGGTATTTGATATCAGCTGTTATATAAAAATCCACATTCTCAGATAAAGCATTGGGAATGAGGAAACTACCAGCCCCTCCGCACAGAGCCACCCGCCGTACGGGCCGGCCGGTCAATCGGGTATGACGGACCACAGGCGTCTGAAAGACCTCTTTGAGCTTCGCCAAAAACGCCTTTTCCTCCATTTCCGCAGGCAACTCGCCTATCAATCCGGCCCCCACGCCAGGATGAGTATTGGCCAGGTTCACCAGGTCGTAAGCTACCTCTTCATAAGGATGGGCTGCGGTCATGGCCTTTACGACAGCGCCGCTCATATGTGCCGGCAACACCATCTCAACACGGGCTTCTTTTTCCGAATGCCGCTGACCGGACTGTCCTACAAAAGGGTCTGTCCCCTCTCCTCCCTTAAAAGTGCCCGTTCCTTCGGCGGACCAGCTACATTCGCTGTACCCGCCGATATGGCCTGCTCCGGCAGAGAAAATAGCGCTCCGCACCGCTTCCAGGTGGTCCAGAGGAACAAAGCAGTACAGCTTACGCAAAACCCCTTCTTTTAACAACATCGGCCGCCCACCCATAATACCCAATTTTTCAGCCATTCTCCCATTGACCCCTCCCGGCACTATATTATCCAGGTTGGTATGGATGGCATAGATCGCTATGTCATTTTTGATGGCTGTGATCACAGCCTTCTCTACATAGTTCTTCCCGTTGAGCTTTTTTAACCCGGAGAACACAATAGGGTGGTGTGCTACGATGAGATTACACCCCTTATCCATAGCCTCCCTGACCACGCCTTCGGTGGCATCCAGTGTCGTAAGTACGCCACGGCATTCCCATTCCCGGCTGCCCGTGATCAGTCCCGCATTGTCATAGCTTTCCTGGTAAACAGGAGGCGCCGTCCGCTCCAGGTGCGAAAGGACAACATCAATTGTGGTAACTGCATCCATGGAGGTAAAGATAAAATAAAACGGAGCCCCTTGGTCAAAAGAGCCCCGTTTATGATCGATGTTCGTAATATTATTGAACGATGAACCTCAGCGATTTGGGTTTCTGCCCTTCGGCCTGTATGGTCAGCATATACACGCCTTTTGTCAATCCTGCCGCGGGAATAGTCTGCCGGAAATAGCTGAATTGATTATCCAGTACCACCTGTTTCACCATTCTGCCGCTCAGATCATAGACCGTGAACTTCAACGTACCTTCTTTCCAACCCTGTCCTTCCACCGCAAATTGCTGGTCTGTCATCACCGGGTTGGGATACAACCGTACAGTCCGGCCTGCGTCATCGGCCGAATCACTAAGAGCAGAGACTTCCCCATCCGGCGCTACAGCCCTTGCGGTAGTCGCTGTCTTTGCCGTCACGGTAATCTCATCACTGGCTGTCAATCCTGCCGAACCCGTTGCAGTCAGCCTGAACACATAGATTCCCGCCACCAGGCCGACTGCCTGTGTCTGGGCAGCCTTGGAATTGACAAAATAGGCCACCGCGGGACCGCTTACCTGCGTCCATTGATAACCCGTGATGGCATTGTTGGTTGAACGCCCGCTGCCTGTCAGCGTTGCCCTGGAAGGCAGGATGACGGTCTGATCCACGCCCGCGTCAACGGTGAGTGTGGGAGGTGTACCCGGCTTGACCGTCAGGATCATCTCGTCGCTGGCTGTCAGACCCGTAGAGCCTGTTACGGTCAGCTTGAACACATAAGTTCCCGCCACCAGGCCGACTGCCTGCGTTTGGGCAACCTTGGAATTGATAAAATAGGCTACAGCAGGACCGCTTACCTGTAACCACTGATAACTCTTGACAGTACTATTGGTAGCCGTTGCCGTGCCCGCTACATTGGCCCTGCTGGGCCAGGTAATGGTCTGGTCCGGACCCGCATTGACAGTCAGCGTAGCAGGAGGGGTCGGCTTTACCGTTAGGGTCAGCTGAGCGCTGGCTGTCAGACCCGTAGAGCCTGTTACGGTCAGCTTGAATACATAAGTTCCCGCTACCAGTCCGGTGATATTCGACTGGGCTGTACTCGAGCTGCTGAAATAGGCCGTTGAAGGACCGCTTACCTGTGTCCACTGATAACTCTTGACAGTACTATTGGTAACCGTAACCGTTCCTGATACCGTTGCTCCGGCGGGTAAGGTCACGGTCTGGTTGGCGCCTGCATTGACGGTCAGCGTAGGCACGGCTGTTGTCGGTTTCACCGTCACTGTCACCTGAGCGCTGCCTGTCTGACCCTGGCTATCCGTCACAGTCAGCTGGAATACATAAGTCCCCGCTATCAGTCCGCTGACCGTTGTCTGTGCAGCTTTGGAATTGGCAAAAGTGGCGTTGTTAGGACCGCTTACCTGTGTCCATTGATAGCCTGTAATGGTCGGGACAGCCCCGGTGCTCCCGCTATTGGCAGTACTCCCGCTGGTACTGCTGCTGCCACTGCTGATCTGTCCTGTTCCTGTCAACGTCACACTGCTGACAGGCAGGGTAATGGTCTGGTCCGTCCCCGCGCTGGCCACGGGAGTTGGCAACACCACACCACTGGTATTTACGACAAGGGTGTCATAGGCGGTGATGGTGCCTGTGTTATTATCCGTCGTTTGAATAGAGTATACATAAGTCCCTGTCACCAGACCCGTCACCGTCGTGTTGAGCGCATTGGGCGAGGTGATCGTAGCCGTGTTCGGGCCGCTTACCTGCGCCCATTGATATTTTACGATCGTATAGCCATAATTCGGCTTGCCCGGAAATGACAACGTGCTCGGTGTAGCCGTGGCCGACAACGTCGCACTGTTATTACCGATCTTTTGCTTCGCGGGCGCCTTCAAGGTATAGGGTGAAAAACTGTAGATGGTCGCATCTGTGGGCTTGAGCTTCAATGGCGTCCGCAGGGTAGGCTTCAGCACATCCAGCGCATTCGGCAATGTGGCTTCCATGCTGTTTGACACGCCGTCCCCACCCACAAAGCTCTTGTTGCGACCCCAGAAATACAAAGAGTCATTGACATCCGTGGCATAATTATAAAATACAAATGAATTGCCGGTAAACAGATGCTTCCACTTCGTGCCAGGCAATATCTTGGCAGGCGAGCTGACCATCAGCCCATATTTCCCCCAGTTCCATGCATAGGGTGTAGCGTACTTCTCCGCATGATTCACCAGCTCCTCACCATTGCCGACCTCTCCATTCGCATTATCGCCCATCCCATACATGTCTCCCTGACTGTCGATATAATGAAGCGTATTCTGATTGGCATTGATCTCCCTGATCGGATAGGTCATTTTCCACAAAGCCTTGATGGACACAGGAGCCGTAGGAGCCGCAGGCACCTCGCTACCCCAATATTTGCTCTCTGGGCCAAAGGCATACGGCCATCCCATCTTGCTGGTATTGATATCATCCGGGACCACCGCAATATAATATCCCATATGGCTTGCGGCGATATCCGAGGCAGGTTTGGGCAAAGGGATCTTTGTATAATTGCTATCCGTCTTATCCCAATAATACACATCCCCCGTGGTAGACAAGGCCAACAGGGCATTGCCGGTGGAGATCTTGGTGAACTTCACGCCGGGAGGCGTATGCAGCTTCACCGGCGCATTCAGCGTCTTACCACCATAAAATTTATAATCGTCGCCCCCCCAATACCAGATGGAGCCGTCGCTACGAATGGATAAATAAGTAAAGAAATATCCATAAATAGATACGTTGCCGTTGAAAGCATTACCGTAAGCATCTTTATCCCAGCGGGTAGCCGTACTTTGCCCTCCATTATTCACCCATACATATCCCTGATCATCCAGCATAGTGATCCGGTTGAAACCCGTGGAAATATCCACCGCCTTGCGGCCCCCTATCTGGAAAGGGGTGAACTCCACATGCCCCGACGTGGTGTTGAAGATAAAGCTTCGTGCACTGCCATCCGAATACAACCAGGCCGCCTGGTATTCTGTACAAGCAACTTTTGTTACCACCTGACCGGTGACGCTTGATAAAACAACACAAAAAAAGAAAGGAAGAAAGAGTAGAACTCTGGTTCTCATAGCTCATCAGTTTTTTAACGCACATTAATAAATTGAGATCGCGAAGGGAAGGTTTATTTTCTTGACTCTCATTAAAGCAACCAATCCAAACATTAACCAAGGTCTTTCTACGCGGCAGGCTGGGGAAATTTATAGAAATCACGAAAAATTATGCCAAATCACGTTCGGCAATAAAAAAAAGCCGTGAAGTTTTTTCACGGCATGCTTTTGTGATCGATCTATCTCGATCGATAAATTTATTGAATGATCTTTTCTATATGCGTGAGCTTGCCTTCTTCATTGACGCCTTCCAGTACGACACGCAGCTTCTTCGAAATATCATTGTTGAAAAATTTAATACTTACTTTCTTGTTATCCTTATCCGTCAGCAAAAAAGGTTTCCAAAATAAGGTAGTGCGGATATCTTCCTGTACGCTCTCGGGAGAAGTCTCCAGATAATTGGGAACATAAAATTCCTTCATCACGGAATATCCTACCAGCGTAGCACGATCCAATCCTTTAAAATTGGCGTCATTCCTTTTTTCATCACCGCCCTTACGGGTATATACTGCAATGACACCGCCGGCGCCGCCGCCAAAACCAACCCCAGATCCCGGCCGGAATACTTTTACCATGGCCACATCCGACACGGGCGTGTTTTGCAATTGTTGCGCATCCACCTGCATCTCATTCAGATACAGACTGGGAGTAGATCCCCGCCAGGTCAGCGAGGGAGTTCCGCCAGGACCATTGGCCGTGACTATTTGTAGGCCCGGCACCTTTCCCTGCAGGTATTGAAAGATATCCATCATCGATACCGCATACGGATCATTCACAAGGTCGTACGTATAAGCATCCCCGCCGGCGAACATCCCGGAAGCATATTTCTCATCCAGCTTCTCCGCATCCGTCTTTTGCCTGCCCTTTACCGTCACCGCCTCCAGCGTCTTTATTTTCTGATCTATGATCGGCTGGATACGGGCCGCCTCTTCCATGACAAATCGGTTCCGTCTGAGATATAACGAATCCTCCGCCGTCCATCCATCATAGATCCTGGTCAACGGCCTGGCCTGCCGGGGTCCTTTTACCAACCCCGTATTAAAGGTCACTGCCGCCTCATTGGATAATTTCCGATTTACATTGAACTGATAATACGCCTTGGCAGTATCAAAGAATACAAGACCGGTGACGCCAAACTTAATCCCCGTCAAATGAGGTACCTGCAACATCTGCGTGCTGGAATCCTTTTTGGATAAGATCACATTCAATGATTCTTCTTTTGCTATCTTATAAGGATCGATCCCTAACACTTCCACCTTCAACGAAAGATAGTCCGATTCGGGATTTTTAATAAGAGGCAATTTCCCCTTCGCCACCTGGTCCCATTTAAACCGCCGCCAGCCATGCGTCATCATCACCAGGTCCAGTCGGTTCATAAGGCTGTCCGCCGTACCCGAAAAATAATAGTAGGGATTATGTACATATCCTTTTATATCACCCAGCAGCAACAGGTGGGAAATGATATTGTCATCATCCGGGAAATCTCCGTCCGCCGTCGCATCCGTCACGGCGATGGAAAGATTGCTTTTCAAGGTGTCCGGCACTTCTATTTGCAGGTTGTTGCTCCCCCGCTTGTTTGTATTCTTTGAAAGGATAGCCAGCTGAGGACTGAACGAATACTCGTTATTATTGACAAATACGACCCTCTCCGCCACGGGTACATTCATGTCCGTAAAGACAGTCACCTGTAATACGCCCGTCGGCAACTGTGCGGTGGGAATGGTGCCTCCGCTCATAAAGTTTTCATCCAGGTTGATCTTCGCCTTGTACACCAGGTGCTGGTGCATGTGTCCGATGATGGTAAGATGTTTATACTCAGGACCGCCTTCGGCCCCCCGGGCTACCGAAAACAAAATTTTTTGATGCCCGGTGATGGTCCTTAATACAACCCCAATGGATCTCACTTCCGGCAGCGGAGTCCTCCGCTCCACCCCATGCTCGTCCTTCCACACAGCGATAAGACTGTCCCCTTTATCAGGCGTTACAGGGAATTTGCCCATGCCATCGTGTTCCGCATCAAAAGAGGTCAGCTCCTTGCCCTTCCCATCCTGTACCACCCCTTTCACCTTTACAGGCAATCCATACTGGTCGTTGGCCTTAAAAGCTACCATGCTCTCCACACCCGCCACCAGGTCCCCGCCCTCAGGAAAGAATTGGATCAGCGCCTGTTGCGGAACGACAGTCACTCCCGAATCCGTCTTTTTATCATACACTCGGATATCTTTCTCATAATAAAAGGCCGTGTCGAAATTGGTCATCCAGGTTGTATAAGCCCTAAAGTGCAGATGTCTGCTTTTCAATGTCTTAGGCAGATCGTAGTTACCTGCCGACGTAGCTTCCAGAACAGGAAAGACCTTTCTTTCGATGATAGCCCCGTCGGCATCAGATAGCTCGGTATAAAAATTCTTGCTAAAAAGGGATGGATCAGCCCCCGTAAAAATATAGGCCTTGAACCATACAGTCTCACCAGGGTTATATATCTTCTTGTCAAAATGTACGTACACCTTTTCCTGGGGAAAATTATTTGCATAAATGTTCATGACGGAATCAAGCGCTTGAGAAAAGGACGATAAAGGCAATATAAAGATCAGGGCAATTAGTAAGGCGCCGTTACGATAATGACTCATAGAAATAAAATTACTGCTATAATTCTCGCAATTGGGCTAAATTATGCATAAGTCCAGTTGCTGGCAATTTAAAAGCGATTAATTTCGGCAAGTTTCAGCATTTTCGGATAAAGAAAAAATGTTAAAATGATTTTAACAAAATCGACAAAGGATCTCTACGAGGAATATACGCTTCGCATGAAAAAGATTGCTGATATAAAATATGCGGCAGCTGTACTACAATGGGATGAAGAAACATATCTGCCGGCCAAAGGGGCCGCCTTCCGGGGCCGTCAGTTGGCCACGCTGTCGGAAATAGCGCATGAATGGTCCATCGATCCTGCACTGGGCGATCTTCTGACCACCCTAAAGGAGCGGGGAGATCTCGAAACATCGGGACAAAGGAATGTGACACTGAGTCTCGAAGACTACACAAAACAAAAAAAATTTACACCTGCATTCATCCGTCTGCTGAGTGAAACCACTTCCCGTTGTTTTCACACCTGGATAAAAGCCCGCACGGAAAATTCGTTCCCGGTATTCCGGGATGACCTGGACCAGCTGCTGCAGCTAAAAAAACAGGAAACCGAACTGGCCGGCTATGAACAGCATCCCTATAATGCCCTGCTCGATCAGTTCGAGAAAGGCGCCACCGTATCCCTCCTGGATAAGACCTTTGACCAGGTGCGGGGGCCTTTAAAAGATCTGCTCACCCGCATCCATCACAGACCCCAGGTAAACGACAGCTTCCTGCATCGTAACTATCCCAAACAATTGCAATGGAACTTTGGCATGGAAGTCATCCGGCACCTGGGTTTTGATTTCGCAGCGGGCCGGCAGGATATTTCGGAGCATCCCTTTACCACCAGTTTTAATAAATATGACGTAAGGATCACCACTCGCATCGATGAACATGACCTGGCCAATATGACCTGGAGCTGTATCCATGAAACAGGACACGCCCTTTATGAACAGGGACTGCCGGAGGAATACTATGGACTGCCCCTGGGAGAATACGCATCCCTGAGTGTCCACGAATCACAATCCCGTCTGTGGGAGAACAATGTAGGCAGAAGTCTCGCCTGGTGGCAGCATTGGTACCCGGTACTTGTAACTTATTTTCCCCAGCAGTTGGGGGATGTCTCTATCGAACAGTTCTACCAGGGGATCAATAAGGTAAAACCCTCGCTCATCCGCACAGAGGCGGATGAAGTGTCTTACCATTTCCACGTGATGATCCGCTATGAATTGGAAAAGAGCCTGATAGAAGGTAGCTTGAAAGTAGCCGATATCCCAGCCTATTGGAATCAGCGCTATGCGGAATACCTGGACGTTAAAGTGCCGGACGATAAACAAGGCTGTCTCCAGGACGTTCACTGGAGCCATGGCAGCCTGGGGTATTTCCCCACTTATAGCCTGGGTAGTTTTTATGGGGCTCAATTATTCCAGGCTGCTGAAAATCAGGACAATAGCATAAAAACGTCCATCCCCGAAGGAAATACAGTCCCCTTGCTGAACTGGCTTCGGCAAAATGTCCATCGCCACGGCCGCAGGTACACAAGCGAGGAACTTTGCAAGGAAGCCACTGGCCAAACCCTGGATATTCAATATTTTTTACATTACCTGCTTGATAAATACAAGAAAATTTACAACTTTTGAGGTATAAAATCCCGTTCTATGAAGCGGCCATACTTTATACCCTTTTTATGTTTTGTCGCTCTCTCTTTTTCCTGCAAAAAGTTGATTGAACAGCAGGCAGAAAAAAAAGTAATGAATATCATTACCAACGGATATTGGTATGTCGCCCAATATCTTCAAAATGATAGCAATGTCACTGCTTCGTTCTCGGGTTATCTCTTTAAATTTGATGCAAACGGCACGGTAACAGGTACAAAGGACACTATAGCCCGGAAAGGTACATGGGTCCCGAACGTAGATGCCAGGACCATCAATGCTAATTTCCCTTCGGCCCCCCCTCCGGTAAGTTTATTGAATGGTTTGTGGAAAATAAAGGACAGCGGTACGGATTTTGTTCTTGCTACGTACACCGATACGGTGCTCAATACTTCCAATACCCTCCGCTTACAAAAGTAAGGATCGCTTTTTCATAGTTTCCTGAAAGCGTCCTCCCTCTTTATGCATCCGGCCTGCGCGGTTGTTGAAGGGGTATTTAATGACCAAAATTGACACCCTTTTGATCCGGATACGACAAGTTATTGCAATTGCCATTTGCCTTTTCCTTGGGATATTCAGCCTCCGTGCCCAGGTGCCGGTGGCCGACTTTACAGCCTCGACAACAGCCGGCTGTGGCCCCCTGACCGTCCATTTCAGCGATCAGTCCTCCAATAACCCAACTTTCTGGGCCTGGGACTTTGGCAATGGACAGATATCCAGCGCCCAGAATCCCAGCATGATATATGGTACCCCCGGGACGTATACGGTCACACTGATAGTAAAGAACAGCAGCGGCGCCGCCTCCATCATAAAAAAAGACTACATAACGGTTTATCCCTTCCCCACCGCCCAATTCACATCCAACCTGCAGGTTGGATGTGCGCCCGCGACCATCCAGTTTACCGACCAGTCCACACCCGGCCAGGGCTCCATCGTCAGCAGGACCTGGAATCTCGGGGACGGGCAAATATCCTCCGACCCCAACCCTTCGCATGTTTATACGCAGACCGGCTATTACAGCATCAGCCTTAACGTAACCAATTCAGGAGGCTGCAGCATATCCACGACAATAAATCGTTATATCCGCATCGTTCAGGGCGTACAGCCGGATTTCACCTGGTCGCAAACCTCCGGCTCCTGCTCAGCACCTTTTGATATCACATTTGTCAACCAGACAGCAGGGCCGGGGACGCTTACATATACCTGGGACCTGGGAAATGGTACGCCCACCTCTACCCAGACCAACCCTTCCACGAACTATCCCACCAATAATCCATACACGATAAACCTGACGGCCACCAGCAGCCTTGGCTGCAGCGCCTCTACTTCAAAGACCTTCAGCTTCCAGGGCAACACTCCTGTAATAACGGCGCCCGATAATGCCTGTCTCAACATGCCGGTGGCTTTCCAGAATGGGTCTTCTCCCGCTCCGGTGTCTTCCACCTGGAACTTCGGGGACGGCACCAATTCCAGCTTCCCCAACCCGCAAAAGGCATACGCAACGCCGGGCACTTACACAGTGACACTCACCAATACCTATGCATCCTGCAGCTCCAGCGCGACCAAAACGATCACGGTAGGCACTGCCGCACCTGCCAGCTTCACCGCTGATAAACCCAGAGGCTGTAGCGTTCCCGCCACCATCAATTTTACAGATCAGACCGTCGGCGGCACAGGATGGTTATGGGACTTTGGCGACGGCACCACCTCCACACAACAGAACCCGAGCCATACCTATACCACCTTTGGCTACTACGATGTAAGCCTCAACGTCACTACCAATACAGGCTGCTCCAACGCACTGACTAAGACCCAATACATCCGGCTTGGCCCACCCGCCGTATCCGTGGCCGGCCTTAGCACGCGAGGTTGCGTGGGCGACCCCATCCATCCCAGCCCGGGCGTATCCGCCCCTGACGGTGTTGCCTCCTACCTTTGGACGGCTCCGGGAGCAACCCCGTCTTCTTCCACCTCCCCCACCCCGGCCTTTACCTATGGTGCAGAAGGGAATTATGACATTACTTTCCAGATAACCACCAACGGTGGTTGCACTGCCACCCAAACCTTCCCCGGCATTGCGATCATCGGCAATAAGGTGCCGGCGGCATTTACGGCCACCCCGACCACATCCTGCGTCCGTGGGACCATTACCTTTACCTCTACGTCTCCGTCCATCGACCAATGGCTCTGGAATTTCGGAGATGGGAGTACCAGCACGATAGGGCCCACTATAACTCACTATTATACAGACACGGGCTTTAATGATGTCATGCTCTCCGTGACGCATCATGGGTGTACCCAAAGCACATTCCAGTCAAAATATATTTATATCAACCCTCCACTGGCGGGTTTCGACTTTAAAATAAATTGCGCGGATAGACACGTCGTAAGTTTTACCGACACCTCCAAGGTCGACCCGAACCCGGCAAAACCCGTCACCTATCTCTGGGACTTTGGCGATGGCACTACGTCCACTGCACAAACTCCGCCACCGCACACTTTCACCAACCTCAACCCGCAAAACGTCACACTTACGGTCACCCAGGGCAGTTGCACCGACGTCGCAAAGACCCCCATCACCCTCCAACCCGTCACCCCTTCCTTTACCATCACCCCCAACCCGGTCTGCAGAAACAGCGACTTTACGGTAACTTCCACCAGCACGCCGGCCACAGGTATCTCCACCTATACATGGACAGTAAATACAGGCACACGGACAACAAATAACCCCAACTTTACCACCTCCATTCCGGATACGGGCGCACATGTCATCGAACTCGTTGTAACAGATAATGGCGGCTGCCCCTTCGGACCGGTAACCAATACGGTCCAGATCACCGGCCCCACGGCCAAACTGGCCACTGGCATCGGCGGCTGTAAGAATAACATCATCACTTTCACCGACCAGTCAACACCCTACCGCACAGACGCCATCAATTCCTGGTTCCTGGACTTCGGCGACGGCAATACCCAAAACTTCCCGTCCCTGCCACTGACACATACATACGCTGACACAGGCACCTATAACGTCATCATCGCCGTCAAGGATGCCAAAGGCTGCGTCGACACAGCCAGGGTCACCACACCCGTAAAGATCTCATCCGCCAGGGCAGGATTCTTCGCACGCGATACCGTCTATTGCCCCGATGCACCGGTTCCCTTTACAGACAGCTCCAAGGGTAACAACCTTACTTACAGCTGGAACTTCGGCGACGGCGCCGCTGGCTCCACCATGCAAAACCCCACCCACATCTACACCGGATACACCGGCACGGGACAATACTATAACGTCAAACTAAAGATCACAGACGGCGCGGGCTGCTCCGACTCGGTGACCTACAACAATTATATACATATCCAGAAACCCATCGCTGCCTTTACGCTGGACGATAGCGCGGGCATCTGTACGCCCATGGCGACGGACTTTACGCCGGCCGGTAAGTATTACGACAGTCTGTACTGGGACTTTGGCGACCACACGACATCCACGCTGGACACGGTCACACATTTTTATAACAATTATGGCCCCGCGGCAAATAATTATGCCTACGTAGCCAAGCTGGTGCTGCAAGGCGCGGGAGGATGCCGCGACTCCGCCATGCGGAATGTCTATGTCTATCAACCTAACACCGCCACCTCTCTTACTTTTTCACCGACAAGCCAATGTGATTCTCTTACCGCCAACTTTGTCGTCACCCCTCCGCCATATATAGGCTTTACGTTCGCATTCGGCGATGGTCCGGTAGACACTTCGGGAAGTACCACCCTTTCCCATACCTATAAAATCCTCGGCACCTATTCGCCCCAGGTAATCCTCCAGGATGCCAGCGGCTGTATCGCGTCTGTCGGCAGAGGCGCTATTACGGTGCTGGGGTCGGTGCCCATCTTCACCATGAACAAAAAGAACGTGTGCGACACCGGTACTATATACTTCCAGGGCATCGTCATCAGCAACGATGGACAAAGCAATCTTACTTGGGACTTTGCAGACGGTACCACCCTCACCTCCCCAACCCCCACAGGCCACCCGGACGACCCCTTCCTGACCCAGACCCATTTTTACAGCCAGCCCGGGGTACGACTCGCCACGCTAAAAGTGACCACCAACTCTGGCTGTAATGAAAGCTACACGGATACGATCCATATCTGGCAGACACCCCATCCCCTCATCAGCGCCGACGGCCCCTTGTGTACAGGCCCCATACAGTTCCACGGCAACGTGACCATCCCCAATATCGACAGCGTCGCCTATGCATGGACCTTTAGCAACGGCTCAAATTCCAGCTCAAAGGATCCCAACTTGCAGTTCCCGTCAGGGCCGCTGATAGCCTATCTCAAAACTTCTGTGGCATTCGGATGCAACGACACGACCTCGCAGCCCGTAAACATCTTTCCCCTGCCGGAGATAAAAGGCCCCAGGGTCCTCACCACACCCGTAGGCATACCCGTGACCCTGCCTTTCACTTACAGCTCCAATGTCAATACGTATACGTGGTCGCCATCCACTTACCTGGACTGCACCGACTGCCCCACCCCTGTGTCCACCCCCGTCTTCAATACGACCTATACGATCACAGTGACGGATGAGAACCATTGCACTGCCACGGACACGGTGCTGGTGAAGACCATTTGCGGAGGAGAAAATTATTTTATACCCAATACCTTCTCACCCAACAACGATGGCGTCAACGACGTCTTCTATCCAAGGGGAAAAGGCTTGCACGATATACAATCCATGAGGATCTTCAATCGCTGGGGACAACTGGTATTCGAGCGGAAGAACTTCCCGGCCAATTCGGCATCCATGGGATGGGACGGCACGATCAACGGCCGCCCGGCCCCATCCGACGCTTATGTATATATCATCGAGGTCATCTGTATCAACGCACAGATTGTGGCGCTGAAGGGTGATGTCACATTAATACGATAGAATTGAGAATATATAAACACATATTACTCCTCATCCTGACAACAGGCTTTCTGTACATACAAAAAGCCCATACCCAGGACATCCATTTCTCCCAGTTCTTCGAAGCGCCGCTGCTTCGAAACCCCTCCCTGGCAGGCATCTTTACGGGTGACTATAGAGTACAAGCCGTCTTCCGCGATCAGTGGAACAGCTTTACCAACGCCTATCGTACTGGCTCGCTCAACGGAGAATACAAAATGCCGGTGGGTAAAAGCAACGACTTCCTTACGGTCGGACTCCAGATACTATATGACAAAGCCGGCACGGCTGCCCTGTCCACTACAGAATTACTGCCGGCATTGAACTATCATAAATCCCTGAGCGACGAACGCGCTATGTACCTCTCCCTTGGCTTTATGGGCGGCCTGGTGGAAAAAAGGATCGATATGTCCAAAGTCACCACCAACAGCCAGTACAACGGCACCGCCTACGACCCCGCCCTGCCGGACGGAGAGGTCTTGACCAACCCTACGGTCCGCTACCTGGACGGCAGCCTGGGACTGAGCTTCAACACAGGCTTTGGAAGAGACAAGGGCAATAGCCTCTTCCTTGGAGTAGCAATGCACCATCTCAATCGCCCCAAAAATTCTTTCTACAAAACCCCGGGCATCGAACTAGACCCCAAATACGTTTTCTCCGCAGGCATAAAAATGATCGTAAACGAATTTACTTACTTCACCCTGCAAGGCGACCATACCCGACAAGGCCCGGCACAAGAAACCATCGCAGGCGCCTTCTATTCCTATAAGTTGGGAGACGATCCGGAAAATTCCAACTACATCCTGAGCCTCGGCGCCTTCCTCCGGTGGAAAGACGCACTCATCCCGGCGCTAAAGCTGGAAATGAACTCCCTCGCAGTTTCGCTTAGCTATGATGTCAATGTTTCACAATTAAAGACAGTCAGCAATGGCAGAGGCGGTATAGAACTATCCATCTCGTATATAGGATTCCTCGATCGCGAAAATTCCAAATACCGTATCCTGTGCCCGAAATTTTAACGTAACTTGCCTGGCGTCACCGCAGACCAGCGGAGATTCGAAAAATTTTATCATTATGCCATTGACAGTCGGCCAGAAAGCGCCAGCCTTTAGCCTTTACGATTCCGAAAAGAAAAAAGTCAGCCTCGATGATCTTAAAGGGAAAAATGTACTCCTGCTATTTTTCCCGCAAGCCTTCACAGGCACCTGCACCAAAGAGCTTTGCAGCACCCGCGATAACATCGCCCTGTACGACCAGGTGAACGCCCAGGTACTGGCCATCAGCGTAGACTCCCTGTTCACCCTCGCCAGATATAAAGACGATCAACAGTTGAACTTCCCGCTCCTCAGCGACTTTAATAAGGAAGTCTCCAAAGCCTATGACTGTCTCTACGATACTTTCGTATTTGACATGAAAGGGGTATCAAAAAGATCCGCTTTTGTTCTCGACAAGGACGGCATCATCCGTTATGCGGAAGTGCTGGAGACAGCCAGCGACCTCCCGGACTTCTCCAAGATCCAAAAAACACTGTCGGAACTTAATTAATTGAAGACCAAATAACTACATCCCGGCCATCACCGGGATGGTTTCCAAAATTTAGCATTATTTTTGGACTATTATTTGTATCTTCGGGAGTAAACGCTTATTTTGGATTCACGTGTAAAATAGCCGATACATGAGGATTTTTTACATTATTTTATCCATTATTCTACTGACATCCACCCAGGCTTTTAGCCAGGCGAAAGGCCCTATGCCCGACCCTGAATCCAAAGTCATCAAACTCTACCCTAATCCAGCTATCTCCTACATCACTTTCGAAGTCGCAAAAGAACCCAATAAAACATACTCCCTTCAAATATTTAATTTTCTCGGGAGAAAAGTAAAGGAAGTGACGGACATCTCTCCAAAAACAGTAGTCAATCTCAGCGAACTGGTCCGGGGTATCTATATCTTCCAGCTGAGAGATCCCAATGGCAGGGTCACCGACTCCGGTACCTTCCAGATCAATAAATAATCAGCCAGCCATCGGACTCAATCCCCCCTTATCAGGAACATCTCCCGTTGCCTTCCATTGATATACCTAAACCCCTTCTCGTCAAAGTAACCATCCTCTTCCAGCATGATCTTTACCGCCTTCTTCCATTCCGGCACCTCGCTGACGGCATTTAACTCGACGGAATAAGCAGTACGGTTATGCATGGGGAAATCCCCGCTGCCGGACACACCTCCCTGCCGATCCCAAAGCCCGATAGCTGGTCCGGCCCCATGGCCATGATACCCAATGGGATGGGTATATATCGCCCCCTGGATCCCCTCCAGACTGGCCCGGGCAAGTGCCGCTGCCAGTATCTGGTTGCCCGTCCGGCCCTCGCTAAATGCGGCGGTGAGGATGTCCTGCAGCCGTCCGGCCCTGTCGAATGCAGCCTTCAATCCGGCAGGCACAGCCGTCTCACCCGGCTTTAACACATAGGCATGCTCTTGCACATCCGTATTCAGCCGCAAATAGGTGATCCCAAAATCCACATGCAACAGATCCCCGGACCGGATGATATCATCCTTTGACCGGCCCTCCTCCCGCTGAATATCCACCGTAGGATGAAACCAGGTATCAAAACCACTATCCCTGATACGCTGCCGCAGCCACCATTCCAGGTCCCCGGTACTGGTAACCCCGATCCTGATGGCCCGGGAAGAAAAAGCCTCCGCAATGATAGCATGCGTATACTGTACTAACCTCGGATAAAACTCCATCTCCTGCGGAGTCCTCGTTTCCAGCCAACCCACCGCCAGCGGCTGAGCCGAAATAACCCGGGTCCTCAACTCTTCTGGCAGCCTGCGCAACAGCTCCTGATAATCCGTATGGTCCATTCCGTCTGCGTGACCAAAATCAGTGGAAATGTCCACCGCTATCCGGCGAGGCCCCCTGGAGATCAAAAGGTTCACCAGCGCATCCCATTGGTCGGGAAATCGCTGCATATCCCAGACAGCCTTGATCTCGTTACCCGCATTGTACCGGGTAATGGCCAGCTTCTCCAGACTTTTTGTCACGCTATCCCGATAAAACACAAAAATGGTCCTCCGCCGCGCATTCAGCCACTCGGCCGGCAACATGGTCCTCAACACGGGATCCTCATTGTACTCCCTGCTGATGATAACCCAGCAATCGATGTTACTCCTTTCCATCAGGACGGGCAGCAACGTATTCAATCTTTCGGCTAATAAAGTATTGATGATCCTGGCCTGCTCACGCAATGGCAGCGCCTGACTGTAGGAAATGACAGATAAGAGGGTCAGCAGTCCCCCTGCGAGCAATTTTCTCATGTGTAGTATGATCAGTGAATGAATATACTACAATACCTGTACAATGAGGAATTTAAGATAGTTTGTATTTTCCCAGCCTTCGATGATGGGATGGTCGCTGGCCTGAGCCTGAAAGGTCACTTGTCGCAATCTGCGCCGCGCATCTTTCGCAGCCATCTGTATGGTCTCCAAAAAAAGCTCAGGCTGAACAAGGTTGGTACAGCTGGAGGTCACCAGAAATCCCCCCTTCTTCACCAGCTTCATCCCCCGTAAATTGATCTCTTTATAGCCTGTGATGGCTTTCTGGATAGTTTCCCGGCTCTTGGTAAAAGCAGGCGGGTCCAGCATCACCACATCGTACTGCCGCCCTTCCTTGCTCCACTGCTTCAATACATCAAAGGCATTGACCGCCTCATACCTGCAAATATTTTCCAGTCCGTTGAGTGCTGCATTCCGGCGAGCCTGCGCTACGGCATTCTCCGAAATATCAAGACCAAGGACAGACTTGGCGCCATACCAGCCGGCATGCGTCTCAAAGCTGCCCGTATAACAAAAGGCCCCCAGCACATCCGCCCCCTTGACAATATGCTGGATAGCCCGGCGGTTGTCCTGCTGGTCCAGAAAATACCCCGTCTTCTGCCCATTCTCAAGATCCACATGCATCTGCAGCCCATTCTCCCGGATTATGATCTGCGTATCAAAAGGCGCCGAAAGAAACCCCTTTTGCTGCGGCATACCCTCCAGTTCCCGCACAGGTACGTCATTTCGCTCGTATATACCCTTAGGGCTGAATATCTTCTCCAATGCCTTCACAATGGCAGGCTTCCACTTGTCCATCCCCAGCGCCAGGGTCTGTAAAACAAAGTGATCGTTGAACTTGTCGATAATAAGGGCAGGCATAAAGTCAGCCTCGCCAAAAATAAGCCGGCAGTTCTCTACATACCCCAACCGCTGGCGGTAATCCCAGGCTTCTTGTAATCTCCTCAAAAAGAACTCTTCGTCTATCACCTCCGACTTATCCCTGGTCAGCAGCCTCACCAGGATCTGGGACTGCGGGTTGATATACCCCTTCCCCACAAATTTTTTGTCATGCGTGTATACCTCTACAGTCTCGCCACCGGCAGCATCCCCGTCTACCGTATTTACTTCATTTCCAAATATCCAGGGATGACCGTTTTCAATACGGCGACTGATCTTTTTCTTCAGATAAACTTTTGTCATGGGCCGCAAAGGTACAACTACCACACGAATGTCCCCACCGCCCCTCCATCCAACGATACCTGGACGATCTTCCCCTTGAATTGTATATTGAAAGCCTGCTGCCCTCCGCTGTCATTCAAAACGATCAGCACCTTCTTCCCATCGGGTGTTACAAATGCCACATTCTGCAGACTGCCCGGGATATTGGAATCCACCCGCACCGAACCCGGACGGACAAACTTGCTGGCATGGGCAATAATATAATAGGATACATTACGGCTCACCGAAGCGCCGATCGTCAACGCCCCCAGACAGTTCCCACAGCCCCCCTGCGTATGCGGCTGATAATCCGGATCATTGGCAAGATTCCACTCCAGCACATTGCGACTCCAGTTCCGGGGAGCGCCAATGATGAGATTTTTCACATGCCACCCCAGGTCGCCTCCAAAATGACTGGGCCCGCCTACCCACTGCTCGGTAAAATATACGTTCTTGGAGGGATAAGCATTATGCACCTGTGTCAACGCACTGATGTCCCCGCCATACAAATGAAAAGCCGATCCGTCCAGGAAATTACGCGCGTCTGCATCCCCCAACACCGCCAGCGGATACCCGGGGTTCTCACAGTTGTGATCAAACGCAATGATCTTCGTCGTAATACCCGCCGCCTGAAAAGCCGGCCCCAGATGATTCTTCACAAAGTCCGCCTCCTGCTCCGCCGTTAGGGTCATGCTGGGATTGTTGAGAGGGTTCATCGGCTCATTCTGCGGCGTGACGGCATCGATCGGAATACCCTCAGCCTTCATGGCCTGTATATACCTGACGAAATAACGCGCATACACATCATAATATCCGGGTAGCAATGTTCCCCCGACACTGTTGTTGTTGGACTTCATCCACAAAGGAGCCGACCATGGCGATCCAAGTATCTTGATACCAGGCGCCAACGCCAGTATCTGCTTCAGCACAGGTATCAGGTCATACCTGTCGGCCGACAGATCGAATTGCGCAAGATTTGTATCCGGGGCCGCAGGACTGCCTGCATCGTCGTAGGAAAATACATTGGCGCTGAGATCGGAAGCCCCAATGCTTACCCGGAGATAGCTGACCCCTATCCGGTTGCTGTCCGTCAAAAAAAGCTCCTTCAGCAGAGCATCTCTGTCAGTAGTCGGCATCCGGTTGATCAGATAGGCGCTGCCGCCCGTAAACGCATAGCCAAATCCATCGATGGTTTGGTAGGTCTTCGTGCTGTCCACCAAAATGGTAAGCCCCCCACTCCCTGTATTACCAAACATCAGACGTTGGTTCTGCGGTTTGAACAGCACGCTTCCATCCGCCTTCGTCAGGTAGAAGGCAACGTCCGGGCTGCCCACAGGACCAGTGGAACTATCCGGCGGAGGCGTCACCGGCGGAGACACAGCCCCCGCTCCTTGATGCTTGGCGCAGCCGGCAATAATGATCGCCAAAATGAGAAGCCCCGATAATACTTTGACTGATATTTTCATAAAGACAATTTTACTGGGAGAAATCCTGCCTGGAGTAGCCCATGACGCTGTTTATCAGCTAAGACACACAGATCTTTTTTTTATACCATCGTTCCCGGAAAAAAAAGCAGAAATAACGTCAGTAGATTGGCAGAAGAGAATCCAATATCTGGTCGGGGCGCTACCATATTTCCAGTTGTCCTGTATTTAAGGAATTAGTATTCATTTAGTTAGTAAAGTAAAAGGTGCTATTCGGGCCCATATTCCAAAAAAGCCTCATCCGAAAAATTTAATCCATACCCTAATGTTGTCAGTAAAAAAGAAGATATACGACAATTTGTCTCTGTTTACCCCTTGGCAAAACTTTTGACTGTCTTACCTTTGTGCCCAAAAAACGCGGGCAAAGGATATGACTATGCAAGAAACGAATCCACATATGGAAGATATGAATACGGACGAAAATGTCGCTGGTACCACTCATTTGAACGAAAGTTTGTCGGGAGAGGATGAGCAGGAAAAGCTGAAAGAGGAATTGCAGGCCCAAAAAGACAAATACCTGCGTCTTTTTGCCGAATTCGATAACTTCAAAAAACGTAGCGCCAGGGAAAATATTGAGCTGAGACAAACAGCCGGAAAAGAGATCATCACGTCCCTTTTGGATGTGCTGGACGATATGGACCGGGCTGAACGACAGCTGCAGACGGCTGAGAACATCGGCCAGGTAAAAGAAGGTATCCAGCTGGTATTCTCAAAACTCCGCAACACCCTTCAAAGCAAGGGCTTGAAACCTATGCAAAGCATCGGCACCGATTTCGATGTCGAAAAACACGAAGCCATCACAGAAATACCCGTACAGGACGAAAAGCAAAAAGGAAAGGTCATCGATGAAGTACAGAAGGGCTATTATCTGAATGACAAGATCATCCGTTTTGCCAAAGTGGTGGTAGGTAAATAAAAAATAGTTTTCTATTATTATGTCTACGAAGAGAGATTATTATGAGATACTCGGCGTTGTAAAAGGCGCCTCAGCCGAGGATATCAAAAAGGCATACCGTAAGGTAGCCATGCAGTTCCACCCCGACCGCAACCCCGGCGACAAGGCCGCGGAAGAAAAGTTTAAAGAGGCCGCGGAGGCTTATGAAGTATTGAGCGATGGGGACAAACGTGCGCAATACGACCGCTTCGGCCATGCAGGACTTTCCGGCAATGGCCGCGGATTCAGCGGCACTGGCAACATGGATGACATCTTTAGCCAGTTCGGGGATATTTTCGGGGACGATCTCTTCGGCAGCTTTTTTGGCGGCGGTGGCAGAAGAGGAGGAGGAGGCTCCAGGGCAAGAGGCGTACGGGGTAGCAACCTGCGTGTAAAGATCAAGCTCAACTATGAAGAAATAGCAAAAGGGGTCACCAAGAATATCAAGGTCAAAAAATATGTCTCCTGTAATACCTGCAGCGGCACAGGCGCCAAAGACAAAGGCAGCATACAGACCTGCTCCACCTGCGGCGGCAGCGGTCAGGTCCGTAAGGTCACCAGCACCTTCCTGGGACAGATGCAGACAGTGACCACCTGTCCCACCTGCAACGGAGAAGGCTCAACCATCACGGCAAAATGTTCCGTCTGTAAAGGCGAAGGCCGGGTATATGGAGAAGAAACCGTCACCATCGATATCCCCGCCGGCGTACAGGAAGGTATGCAGCTCAGCGTAGGCGGCAGGGGAAATGCAGGTGAAAGAGGCGGCGCACCCGGCGACCTCATCATCCTCATCGAAGAAGAACAACATCCCGAACTACATCGCGATGGACTTAATGTCGCCTATGAATTGCACATCTCATTTGCAGACGCGGTCTTTGGCATGAATGCGGAAGTCCCTACCATCGATGGGAAGGCGAAGATCAAAATACCACCCGGCACACAGAGCGGTAAGATATTCCGGCTCAAAGGCAAAGGCTTCCCCGGCGTCAATTCATACGAAAAAGGCGATCAGCTCATACACGTCAATGTCTGGACACCCCAGCACGTAAGCCCGGAGGAAAAAGCGATCCTGGAAAAATTAAGCGATTCACCCAACTTCCAGCCCAAGCCGGATAAGAACGAACGGAGCTTCTTTGATAAAGTGAGGGAAATGTTTAGTTAGTATCTTTCTTCCTCCGCTTCCCGTAAATTTTACGGGCCTTCTCGATCAGACCGATAAACTCCTGCTGCATCCCGTCATCAGGATCACGGGACTGTTGGGCAATCTCTATGACATCCTTCCATCCTGCCTGGGAGGTGAACCGGGACCTCTTTAACAGACCTCCAAATAAGGCGATGGATGAGGCAAACCGGTAGCAGGGCTGAAGGTCCCGGAAAGCCGTCATCTGAGAAGAACATACATACGTGCTCGTCCTCACCAATGAATCATGCGGCAGCTTATAGTTCAGACTCACACGGGCCAGGTGATCCCTGTCCGACATTTCCACACTATCGGGTTCGGTAGGCGTTATTTCAAATAAAGCCAACAGGGAATGCCCTGACCCTACCTCTCCACCCTGCACTTCATTTAAAGAGTCGGTAAGCATCTTGACCTTATTGTCAAACCCTATCAGTCTGTAGCTTTTCACCAACGACTGATTAAAGGAGATATTCAGATATGCATCGTCAGCCACAGCATACACCGTCTGAGTAAACTCCCGGACCAGTACTTTCTCCGCCTCTTTTTCATCGTCCAGATATGCAAAATTCCCATTGCCCTTCTTCGCCAGCACCTCCAGCTTGGAATCCTTGTAATTACCCATCCCCACCCCCAGACAGGTGAGATAGATCCCCCATTGTTTATGCAGCGACACCAGCTTCTCCAGCTCCTCCTCCGAAGTTTCACCCACATTAAAATCCCCATCCGTCGCCAGGATCACCCGGTTGTTCCCCCCACCGATAAACTGGCTCTTGGCCACCCGGTAAGCAGCCCGGATACCCGCCTCACCCGGGGTCGGACCAGCTGGTGACAGATCCTCTATCGCTTTCTGGATCTTTTTCTTGTCTGCCCCGGAGGTAGGCGGCAGCCACACACCTACCGTACTGCCATACACGACAATGGACACGGTGTCGATAGGCCTGAGATTATTTACCAATAAATTAAAAGCAGACTTTAGCAAAGGCAGCTTATTCGGCATATCCATCGATCCGGATACATCCACTAGGAACACAAGGTTGGCGGGAGGTATTTGAGCCGGGTCCACTTTGCGCGCACACACTTTCAGGAACAACAGCTGATCATCCGGGTTCCAGGGACATTCCGAAAGATCGGAATGAATGGAAAAACAACTGTCCCTGGGCGGGTCCGTATAACCAAAGTTAAAATAGTTCAATAGCTCTTCGATACGCACGGCATCCGGTGGAATGGTGCTGCCCATATTTAGAAATCGACGCACATTGCTATAGGAAGCCTTATCGATATTGATCGCAAAACCCGTCTCGGGAAACCGTGCGGCAGGAACAAAAGTATTTTCTACCAGTGAGCTGTAAGTCTCGCCCCCCACCGTCCACCCTTTCCAATCGCCCCCTTTCAGGTCCTTTGTCAGCGAAAGCAGCCGCTTTTTTGGCGCCGGTGGCGGATGGAACAGCAATTTCAGAGTGATGTGCTGATATTGGGTCGCATCTACATGTACTGTCGTGGTCTGGAATCCTTCCGCAGAGAGTGTCAGCGAATCATTAGCCTGGGGTAAAGGTATCCCGAACTCCCCGGTGCTACCGGAATGATATAAATACCCGCTGGAATGAAGCAGTATTCTCACATTTGGCAAGTAGCTATTGTTCTCATCCTTTACTTCTCCCCTCAGATAGAACTGCCCGGAAGCAACATGAAATAAAAGACAGCCAATAACAAAAATGGCTACATTTTTCAATGGGATATTTTGATTCTTAAATTAATACGTTCCTTCCTCTTTGTCAAGCCCCGCTTTGTTAAAATCAGCCGCCTGTCCGGCGGCAGGCCTACTCTATCAATTTATAGATAGAAGGCAGGTTCCGCCCCAACCCATCATAATCCAGTCCATACCCAAGCAGGAACTTGTTGGGCACGGAAAAACCAAGATAATTCACTGTGATAGGGTACACCGTCGCCTCCGGCTTATGCAGCAAGGCGGCTATCCGCATGGAAGCAGGCTGCTGATGCTCCAGCTGCGGCAGGAACTCATTCAGCGTCTTGCCGGTATCCACAATATCCTCCAACACAATCACATGCCTCCCGATCAGGTCAATATCCAGCCCAATGGCAGTGATCACATGCCCGGAAGACTTTGTCCCCTTATAGGAGGCCAGCTTGATAAAACATATCTCCGCCTCGATAGAGATCACCTTGAACAGGTCCGATGCAAACATAAAACTCCCGTTAAGTATCGCGATGAACAGAGGCCGCATGCCTTCATAGTCCTGATTGATCTGTTCGGCTATCCGCTGTATCCTGTCGCTGATGGCTTCGGTAGTCAAATATGGCTCGAATACTTTATCGTGTACATGGATCGTCGACATCCTCTTATGTTAGTTTTAGTTTACACTCCTCGTAACTACAGGCCTGGTAGGGGCCGACCCCTGCAGATAGATCTTTTCTCCTACAGCCGGCTGTACACCAGGACCCAGTTGATTCATCTCCATCAGGTCCTGGTACCTTACCCCCTCTTTCTGACATATGTCATATACTGATTCTCCCTCCTGCACAATATGGAATTCAGTAGTTCCCGTCCTGCGTTTTCGCTGCAGGAAAAGCAATTGGTCCCTGGTCAACACATCCTCTTCCTTCAGGTCATTGAACTCCAACAGACGAGGTAGGGATATGTCATATTGATCGGCAATAGCAAGTAAGGATACGCCCGCCTTTGCAAAAACAACCCGGGTCCGGTTGATCTGGAACTCCCCCTCAGGGTAGGTCTGGGCTTGCACAATGCCTGCCCCTCCGCCCGCCGGTTGCCCCACAGCGCTCCCCGCCGGCCCCTTCGATACCACCTCATCCGAAGGCTTTAATTTACCCAGCGCGATCATGGAATATTGCTCAAGATTATAATCCTGTACATACTTTATCAGTATCTGTGGATACTTGGGATTGGTGGCATATCCAGCCTTACGCAACCCATTGGCCCACCCCTCGTAATCCGTAGGGTCCAGGTTAAAAAGGAATGCATAGCGGCTGCCCCGTTTCAAAAAATCCGAATGATCCTTATATGAATCCGCCGCGGTAGGATAACTGCGAAAACATTCTCCCCGGGCATCGTCATCATGATATACCCGGTCCCCCGTCCACTCATCCTTGCACTTGATACCAAAATGGTTGTTGGACCTTTTCACCAGGTCGCTGTTGCCCGCCTCTGACTCATGGATACCCTGGGCAAGCGTGATGGCGGCGGGAATACCGGTACGCTGCATTTCACTGATTGCCAGATATTTATAAGTGTTTATATAGTTGATGACGTCCGGGTTGTTCTGGGCGTAAAGACCTTTCCCTATAAAAAGGACCATGATCCCCCACCCCATCGATAACATTTGTTTTCCCTTCATGAAAGCCCTACTTTATTTTTCCGGATGAATAAAAGGCCATCCCGGACGGTGAGCATTGTTTTTTCTACAGACACATCCTTTTCCACATACTCATTAAAAGCTTGTATCGCTTTGGCATTCTTGTCATTAACGGGCTTCTCCAAAACTTTTCCATGGAACAGCACATTATCCGCAATGATCAGTCCTCCCGGGATCAATCGCGGTAACACTAATTTATAGTATTCTGTATAATTGACCTTATCCGCGTCAATAAAAACTAAATCCCAGTCCTCTTTCAGGGCCGGGATGATTTCTAACGCATTTCCCCGGTGCTGTATTATCCTGCCGGTCATATTTGCCCGGCGAAAATACCCTTCTGCAACATCCGCATCGGCGTCCCGGAGCTCGATGGTATGTAAAATTCCACCCTCCTTCAACCCGGCAGCCAGACAAATGGCGCTATAACCCATAAAGGTGCCGATCTCCAGTATCCTGCGGGGACGCAGCAGAGAGCTGATCATTTCAAGGAACCGCCCTTGTAAATGACCACTGAGCATATGAGGCTGGGCATGATGAGTATAGGTATATTCCGCTATCTCCCGCAGCAGCTCAGGTTCGGGAGAGGAGTACCGTTCCGCATAGGCTTGCGCCTGAGGATTGATAATGTCCACAGAAAAAATTTCGGCAAAGATACCTCATATCGCCTAAAAATTCGGCTGCAGCGGATGCCGCTGATAAAATGCCAGAACATGCTCCGCCACCTCGTCCGCGGTATCGGCTATCTTGAGCAGGTCCATATTGTGGGGGGATATATTTCCATGCTGTTCCATCATAACGGCTCTCATCCAGTCCAACAATCCTCTCCAATAGGATGAACCTACCAGGATCAGAGGTACCGTTTCCATTTTCCCGGTTTGTATCAGGGTGGCCACTTCAAAGAATTCATCCATGGTTCCAAACCCGCCCGGCATCATGATAAAGCCTTGGGAATACTTGGTAAACATGACCTTACGGACAAAAAAATAATCGAAGTTGAGATTGGCATCCCTGTCGATATGCGGGTTGCAATGCTGTTCAAAAGGCAGCTCGATATTCAACCCGACGGACTTGCCGCCGCCCAGCTGCGCGCCCTTATTGGCAGCCTCCATGATACCCGGACCGCCGCCCGAGATGATCCCAAACCCCTCCTCCGCCAATCGCTGCGCGATCTCGGTGGACAGCTCATAATAAGGCGTCCCGGGCTTGGTACGGGCCGATCCGAAAATGGAGATACAAGGCCCTAATTTGGCCAATGCCTCAAAACCATCCACGAACTCAGCCATTATTTTAAAGATCTGCCAACTGGAATGTGCTTTTGATTCTGCCCATCTGCGCTGCTTGGACATACGGATCGTGTCATTCATACTGTGCACTCATTTAAACGTCTGACATTGGATTTATCTATCCCCAGAGCGAACCACAGGTTCGCTGTCCGAAGGACAGATATTAACTGTTTCTGGAAAAAGGCTAAAATTTTAAAAGAGCTTTTTTCCAGATATCTAACGTTGTGCCTGGGAAATTAGTTTGTCACCACCGCTCTTTTTGAGATAAGCAGCAGTCCGAGAAAGGTTAGCACACCATTGATCAACAGCAGCTCGATACCTATCTGGAATCCTCCAAACCACTGTGCCGAATATTTGCTGATAAACCAGCAGCAGAGGGGTGCCAGCAGACAGACAACAGTGACAACCCCGTTGTCCCGCAACGTCCGCCGCGAAAGGATGCCAAATGCAAACAACCCCAGCAATGGCCCATAGGTATACCCTGCCAGTTCCAGTATGACATAAATGATGGACTTGTTATTGATCCATTTGAATACCATGATGCAAAAAAGAAAAAGCACGGTAAAGCTGATATGCACGGTCATCCTCGTCCTCTTTTTCTGTTGCTCGCTGAGCCCCGTCTTTTCCCGGAGCCCCAGGATATCGATACAAAAGCTGGAGGTCAACGCCGTCAATGCCCCGTCGGCGCTGGGAAAAAGAGCCGATATCAGCCCGATGATAAACAAAATAGACACAGCCTTTGGCATGGCATGCAAAGCAAGGGTGGGGAAAAGATCATCACCGATGACATTACGCCCATCCAGCATGAGGCGATGCCCCTCATAGACCGCCCCTTTGTGAAGGACAAACAGATACAGCAATCCGCCTAATAAGAGGAACAGGAAGTTCACCAGCACAAGGATCACGCTAAAAACCATCACATTTTTTTGCGAATCCCCCAGGTTCCTGACGCTGATGTTCTTCTGCATCATTTCCTGGTCCAGTCCCGTCATGGCGATCATAATAAATATCCCGCCTACTATCTGCTTGAGGAAATAACCCTTGCTCTTTACATCCGTATTGAATATCGCCGTAAAGCTCTTTTCATCCATTGCCTGCAAGGCCGAGCCAAAAGAAAGGTCCAGGTGCCGGAGGATATAGACGATACACACGCCCATACCCAACAACATAAAAGTGGTCTGCAGCGTATCCGTATAAACAATGGTCTTTACCCCTCCTTCAAATGTGTATAGCAAGATCATCAGAAGGATGACAAAAACACTGAAGACAAACGGCACGCCCAGGTCCTTGAGGATAAAGAAATGCAGGACGTTGATCACCAGGTAAAGCCTGGCCGTGGCGCCCACCGTTCTCGACAGGATAAAGAACAACGCTCCCGTCTTGTAAGCCGTTCTGCCAAATCGTTTGTCCAGGTAGTTGTAAATAGATGTAAGGTTCAGCCGGTAGTACAAAGGCAACAAAACAAACCCTATCACCAGGTACCCGATAAAATTCCCTATCACCACGGGGAAATAGCCAAAACCTTTGTGGACATCTCCCGCAAAGTCACCCACAGTCCCGGGGACGGATACAAACGTAACACCCGAAAGGGATGTGCCGATCATCCCAAAAGCCACCAGCATCCAGTTGGAATTACGGTTGCCTATAAAAAAAGAGTCGTTATTGGAATGACGTGAAGTACGCCAGGCCACTCCCAGCAACAATAAAAAGTACCCTATAACAAAGGTGAACAACAGCAATGAGGACATGGAAAGTATTATTCTGACCCGGAAATTAGGAAATACAGGGGTAATATGGGAAATTTAATTTTGCATCATCTATGGCAACTACCACAAAATCCGTCGCAGTCTTCTGCGGATCTCAAAAAGGCAATAACCCCATCTTTTCCACCCATACGGTCGAATTGGGCGGACTACTGGCGCTCGCCAGGCTCAGGCTTATCTATGGAGGAGGCAATACAGGCCTCATGGGCCTGGTGGCAAATGCAGCCCTGGCAGAAGGCGGGGAGGTCATCGGCATCATCCCGGAAAGACTAAAGGAATGGGAACGTCATCACAGCGGTCTTACCGAGCTGGTGGTCGTCCCGGATATGCATACGCGTAAAAAAATGATGTACGAACGCTCCGATGCCGCCATCATCCTCCCGGGAGGCTTCGGCACCCTGGACGAGCTATTCGAGATGCTGACCTGGAATCAGCTGAAGATCCATAACAAACCTATCTATTTCCTTAACTCGGCAGGATTTTACGATCCACTGCACCTTCATATGATGCACATGCAGAAAGAAGGCTTCCTTTACGACCCTCTCGAGGATAGGATACATCTCTGCCCTACCCCCACAGAAGTGCTGAACAGACTCGTATGATCTCTATTTCTTGTGCAGATAGACATTGAACCCCGCTTTGATCACAGGCAGGGGATGACCATAGATATCGTTATAAGGAGAGTTCTTATCCCCCAGCACGTCGAACATAATGGCTATATAAAAGCTTCCCTGACCGATCACTCTTTGTCCATACCCGGCGCCTAACAGCAGGCTGGGAGCATTGGCATTGTAGGTGGCCGTCGCACCGTTACTCACGTCCTTTAGATTTTGACTCACCCAGTTGTACTCAGGCTGAGCCGTAAGAAAGAGAAAGGGCAGCGGATAGCCTCTGGCGAAAACACCTCCCCCATAATTAAAAGTATGATAACGGATATTACCCGTATAATTGGGATCCGCTCGTATGGAGTTATAATTGAAATTCACCACCACCCCGGCATCCAGCCAGTTGGTCAGCGAATACCCTATTTCAGGACTGACACCCACATTAAAACTGTAAGATCCGAATCCAAGGGCCAGACTACCGCCAAGAAAAAGGTTGTTCTTGGAAAACCCTCCTTCAGCGCCTTCGTCCGAATAGGTATAGACACGTTGAGGCATGCGCTCCTGCGCAAAACTCCCCGATACGGCTGCTGTCAATAAAAACCATGCGAATACGATCCGTTTTATCATTGCTTAATTTTTATTTCTGGTCGAATATCTTCCCGGCATTCAGGATATTGTTAGGGTCGAACACCCGTTTGATACGCCGCATCAGCTCCAGGTGAACCTCCCCGAACATGATGTCCATATAACCCTTCTGCACCAGCCCGATGCCATGCTCCCCGCTGATGGTGCCTCCCAACTCCTTTACGAGTACAAATAATGCCCGTAAACTCTCTACCATGGCCGGGTCATCCTGACTGTTAGCACTTCCCTCCTTTTTGATACGGATATGGAGATTCCCATCCCCCGCATGCCCATAACAGACGGCATGGAACCCGTAACTACGTCCCAGTTCCTTTACCCCCCTGATCAGCGCAGGCAGGGCAGCCCTGGGCACCACAGTATCCTCCTCGATGGTATATCCATCAATTTTTACTGCCTCCGCCACCCTTCTCCGTACCTTCCAAAGCTCTGCCTTCTGTACGGCATCATCAGCAAAAAGGATGTCTTCCCCCGCCCCATATTCTTCCAGCAACCCCGCAATGGCCTCCATCTCCCCTTGCAGAGATTCCGGATGGTTGCCATCCACTTCTATGATCAGATGCGCTTCTATACCGTCGTGTATGGGCAGCACACTGTCTACATGCCGGCTGGCGATCCTGAGAGCGTCTATCTCCACCAGCTCAAGGGCGCTGGGCATAAAACCCGCCCGGAAAATGGCAGATACAGCCTCCCCCGCTCTCTCCAGGCTCCGGAAAGGCACCAGCATCAACAGGTCGTATTTTGGCAAGGGCAGGAGCTTTAATACAATCTTAGTGACAATCCCCAGCGTCCCTTCGCTGCCTACCACCAGCTGTGTAAGGTTATATCCCGTGGAATTCTTTAATACGTTCGCTCCGGTCCAGATGATCTCCCCCGTGGGTAATACCACCTGCAAATTGAGGACATAATCCTTTACCACACCATATTTCACGGCCTTGGGGCCTCCGCTGTTCTCGGCAATATTACCACCGATAAAACAGGACCCCCTGCTGCTGGGATCAGGCGGATAAAAAAGCCCCCTTTCTTTCACCGCATCCTGCAGCACTTCGGTGATCACACCCGGCTCCGTCGTCACCTGGCCATTCCGCTCGTCTATTTCAAGAATAGAACTCATCCGCTCGGTGGATATCAGCACACCCCCCAACTGCGGCAATGCGCCTCCGCTAAGCCCGGTCCCGGCCCCCCTTGGCGTAACAGGGATACGATACTGGTTGCAAATACGCATGATGGCGCTGATCTCCTCCGCAGTACGAGGCTTCAATACGATCTCGGGAAGATAACACAGGTGCTCCGTCTCATCGTGCCCGTAATGACGGAGCGTTTCCTCATCCATGAGGATATGCATGTCCCCGACAATCTTCCGGAATGCCTCTGCCCTGTCAGCTGTGATAAGCCCTTTTTCTCCGACTATAGCCACTTACGTATGTTTTGTTTGGTAAGAGATCCTCTTTGGGGCGCAAGATACTACATACTTGACGAACCTCCGGTTCGTCGTCCGAAGGACAGATATAAGAGCTTTCCGGAAAATGGGTTAAATTTTTCAAGAACCCGTTTTCCGGACATATTCTCACAGCTTGAAAGTAGGACACAACGACTGCCGCCGGTTGCCGTTATACTCATTGTAGAAACCCTGGCTGGTGAGCGCAAATTCATAAGCCCCAAATCCTCCATCATAATGCTTGAGGGAAGATGTGGTGACATCATATGTGAAGGTCAGCTTTATATTCTTGTAAATAAACCCGATCATGGGAATAACGGCGTCACCCGCGCGGTAGTATAACCCGCCAATGACCTGCTGGTCGCCATCATCCTTGAGGTTGTATTGGGCATTGATCCCAAGGACGGCCTCGGAAGAATTGGCCATGCTGGTATAATATGCCATGGGATTGAGGATCACCTGGTCGCTGGCCTTGATGCTGGCGTTTATAAAGCCGATATACCGGCGGGGGATACGGTTGTCATAGCCGGTGGGCTCTGAAATAAAAAAGGACTCCCTCGCCCGGTTGATATGCTGTACGGAAAATCCCGCATTCAAATACATCTTATTCGTGGGGAAATAGGCATAGTTCAACCCCACCTGCATATCGAAATAGGTCACGCTTGGATTGTCGATAGCTACGCTGGTGGGTAATTGAGAGTCAAAGAAGTGTCCGTCAAACTGATCCGGAAATTTCAGGGTAGTGGTATTGACACGCTTGTTGATAAACCCTACATTGAACCCGGCCGTGATCAGGCTGGCAAACCCCACCATCTGGTGATAAGCGATGGACCCATATGCCTGGGTAGACGTCAGCGTGCCGGACCCGGCCTGGTCCCGCATGATCACACCGCCAAGCCCCATCCAGCCATTTTCTATCCTGTTGCGGAAAACCTGGGCATCCCCCCAGACACTATAGGTCCGGTAAGGCACCGACATGATGGGGGACCACTGGTCCCTGTAATTGGCCCCAAGCCTGTAGTCTGCATCAGGGATAAACCCGGTATTGGCTGGATTGGTCGTCAGGGGAGAATTGAACCACTGGGAAAAATGAAGGTCCTGCGCCCGTCCCTGCAGCGCAACGAGAAGAATGCAACACCCCCATACCGATATTTTTTTTGCGTCCCTCATTGGTCCATTTAAAGTAACGTTATTCACGTCTTTTTGGTTGTCTTTTTTACACATTAAATCACTCTCTCATCGCAACAGGGTCAGATCCCCTTTCCTGGTCGCCCGCTTGCCATTGGAGAATTCCGCCTCCACAGTATAGACATATACGCCCATCGGCTGCGGGTTGCCCTGATAGCTCCCATCCCAGCCAATGTCCTGATTGGTCGACTGGAATACCAGCTGTCCCCATCGATTGTAGATCCTGAACATAAGCTTGGTAATACCAAAGCCGGCTACTTTGAATATGCCGTTCTGGCCAAACCGGCCCGGTGTAAAGGCATTCGGCATGTCCAGCAAGGGATTGATCAACGTTGCCACCGTGTGGCACACCGTATCCGTGCAGTCATATTGGTTGTAAGCGACGAGACAAACATTGAAGCTGTCTGTAAATTTATATAAATGTTGGATAGTATCCACGGTTGTCGTCATTAAAGTATCTCCATCCCCAAAATCCCACTTGTATTTCACGGCTCCCATAGAACCATTTTGGAATACCATCGGGGTATTGGCCACGGGCGGTGCGGGGCTGAAGGTATAGGCGGCCTTCGGCCGGGGGCTTACCAGGATAGAGATGGTCGTATCGGACACTTTATTGCAGGTAGTCTCGTCAAAGACGGTCAGCTTGATGGAATAAGGTCCGGGGTTCTCGTATAAATGGGTAGGCGTCGGGTCGGTGGAAGTATTGAGCGCGCCGCTGCCGGGATCGCCAAAATCCCAGGAGAAGGTCAACCCGCCCAAAGAAGTATTGTCAAAACTGGCCAGATAAGGCGCACAGCCCACGGGAGGCGTAACAAATTGCGCCTTGGCCAGGGGCGATACCCGGATGGTCTTTACCAACGAATCCGGCGAATTACAATAACCCGTATCCACCAGCTTCAGCTGCACGTTATACGTTCCCGGCGCACCAAAAGGATGGTTGATGGCGCTGCCCGCAGTACCTGCGGGTATCTGCCGGCCGGAAGGGTCATCGCTAAATACCCACACCAGCGATTGGTCCGTCAGCGGTTTGGCGCCGGGCACCGCATGGGAAAGGTTGGTGAACTGATAGTTCAGACTCATACAATCCCCAATCTTCATATAGCTGAAATCAAGGATCGCCTTGTCGGTCCTGCCGCTCACTATTCTATAGGCCGTATCCCGGATGTTACAACTATTGCTGTCGATAGCCACTATCATCACCCGGTAAGACCCGGGCCGGTTGTAGGTATGAGTGACGCTATAGGCGGTGGTGGCTGTATCCGGCCCCCCATCTCCAAAATTCCATATGTAGGACTTTGCATTCCGTATGGTATCCTCAAATACCGCATCCAGCGGGACACACCCTGTCGTATCATTCGGCCTCCCATTTACCGAAGCCTTCAACCCCGCAGCCACACCGGCAAAATTAAAAGCGATCTTGATCGCCGCCAGATTACAGCCATTCCTGCCGGCCCCATTCCTGGGCGACCACACGCCCGCCGTAGTGGGAAAAGGCTTGGCCGTATTGCCATTACAATTGGCACAGACAGCCTGGTAAATGATCCCAAACTGGTCGTAACGGCTGGTGCCTCCGTCCACATGCTCGCTGATACTGGTACTATTGTCGTCCTGCCCGTAAAAGGTCCCATACAGCAAGGCCGAAGCGTTCTTCTTGATAACGATAAAATAAAAATCCCTGTTGTCCGTATTCCTCTTGATGGCGTCTCCTGTCACAGGCATGCCGACAGTCCCCGCAAGACCATAGGGGTCGGCCTCCTGCCCGATGATCCACCCTCCCCACCCGGACACATATATGTTCTCACAACGATCCACCAGGAACGCTACAGGCGAGATATTCGGTAGTTTGCTGGAGGAATTGCCAAATGTCGTGGAAAAAACAAACCCGGAGAGGTCATTCTGCAGCTTGGACACAAACTGTTTGGCGCCCGGGTTGATAAACTGGACATTGGAAGTGGTAGGCCACGTCCCATTGGTCGTACCCATGATGTAGGGGACCCCTTCCCTGTCAAACTGTATCCCGTATATGGCGTCGGCTGCAGCCGTACCAAAATAGCTGGTCTTTCCCTGCCTCGTCCCGTCCGCAGAGATTACAGTGACAAATCCGTCACATTGGCCGCCGCCATAAGTGGACTGGAACACTCCCCCCTTATCCCCCGGAAAGTCCTTGCTGGTGGTAGCCCCCGCCACATAAATATCCCCTGTCATAGGATTGGCCTTTAATACAAAGGCGGCATCATTACCGGAGCCGCCAAGAAAACTGCTCCAGATGATATGATTACAGGCGGGGTCTATCTTCACCACAACGCCATCCTGCCCCCCGCCGCCATAGTTCGGTTGAAATACAGGCCCCTTGATGGGAAAAAGACCCGCCGGCGAAGAAGACTGGGTATTGGCGGCGATCAGGATATTATTCTGACCGTCCAACACAACTTCACTACGCGAGTCATCCCCGTAGTTCCGTATCAGCGAATCAGACCGCTCATTACGGCTCCGCAACTGATCCCCCATGTTGACACAATCATTCCCCGTCCCCCCGATACGCATACAGCCGATGAGCGTACTGCCCGAGACGTCCAGCATCGCCACAAACATATCCGCAGCCCCACCCGGACCCTCCCTCGTCTTATAAGGAAAGTCGGACGAATAGCTCCTGCCCAGGACCACCAGGTTGCCATACTGATCGGAGATCATGCTGTGAGGCGACTCGCTGTCCCCTCCACCGAGATACGTAGCATATACTTTGGCCGCTCCATTACTGCTGAATTTCATAATGCCCACATCAAACTGCCCACCGCCATAACGCGGTTGCAGTACCCCCGTATTCCAGGGAAACGCACTGCCAAAAACAATGCCCCCCGCAAAAAAAGTCCCGCCGGGACCAGGGGTCGCGGTGAACCCCCAATTGCTGACCCTGCTGCCGGTGAACGTACAGAACACCAACGTAGGGTCGATGATCAATGTAGCCCTGGTATCATATTCTCCGACCTTGAATTGCACGGTATTACCATTCTTGATGGTAAACCTGGACTTCACAGGTACACGCCCTCTTTCATCAAACTGGAAAGTGGCGGGCGCCAGTTCCTTCACCTGCCCCACCGAAGTATTGATCAACAACTGTCCTTTTTTGATCTCCAGTCCGCTGGCGCCTTCATAGTACATGGCGATCTGGTCTACATTACCCCCGGGATGAACAATGATCTCGTACTTCAGTTGCCCCTGGTCGGTGTAATAGCGCAGGTCGATATGAGGGTAAATATCCTTATAGGTCACCCCCTGGTATATCTTGCAATCCTTCGCCCATTTGGAAGGGTCATTGCCGATAAAATAGTTGTTATAACCCGGTGCGGGTTTATCCGGCACAATGGTCACCCCTTCACTCGCGCCGGCAAAAGTGACACGATAAGCGTGAGAATGAATAAGAAGATCGGAAGAGTCATTACCCCCGCCGTTGCCCGGCTTATTATGACCGGCAGAAGATGCATCAGCTCCTTTGCTTTTTCCGGCCCCTCCACCCGCCCAGCCCCCCACCGGACGTCCGGGAGGATGAGCCCCATGAAGCGCCAGTCTCTGCAGATCGGCAGGATCATGCAGCAGTACGGTAAAACCCGTCTTTTGCAGAAAAAAAGCCCCGGTACTCATCTCTCCCTTAAAATTCACCCGGTTGTCCCACTGCCCCTTATTCTCGACAAATTCAATATTGCCGGCATCTTCCTGTGCAAAACAAGAGGCGGAGGCAACCGTTAGCGCGAGCACGAATATGTAGAACCTTTTTTCCAATTTCTCCTTTTTACAATGTACGAAAAATTAAGCCATTTATATTATCTGAGCAGGGTAATATCTCCCTTTTTGGAAGTCCTGGAACCATCAAAATATTCAGCTTCCAATGTATATGCATAAACATCCATGGGTTGCATGGTCCCTTTGTAATAGCCGTCCCATCCGATGTTGGGGTCCGTACTTTGGAATACCATCTGGCCCCAGCGGTTGTAGATCCTGAAATTCATATGCACGATACCAAAGCCCACGACTTTTATGATAGCGTTCTGGCCAAACCGGCCGGGTGTAAATGCATTGGGCACATCCAGGAGGGGATTGATAAGGGCAGGCACCGGATGACAAATAGTGTCGGTACAGCCTGATGAGTTAAAAACGATCAAACACGCCCGGAAAGTATCCGTCCGCTGATATTGATGCTCTGCCGTATCCGGGGAAGTCTTTACCGTCGATGCCCCGTCGCCAAACTGCCATTCCCACTTCACCACATCTGACGAACTGTTCACAGGTGTAAGTACAGTGCGGGTATTCGGCGTAGGCGGATCGGGCGCCCAGGTAAAGTCGGCGGAAGGCTTTGACAGCAAAGTGATGGTGACGCTCGTATTATCCACCTTGTTACAGGTGGCGGGGTCCCATACAGTCAGTTTGACGGTAACCTGTCCCGGGTTGGGATAATAATGATCCGGCGGCACCCGGTCGGTGGAAGTGGTCCCATCCCCAAAGTCCCAGAGATAGGTCTGGCCCCCTAAAGAATTATTGTCAAAGTGCGCATAATAAGGCGCACAGCCCGTGGTCGGCGTCCCGATGCTAGCCACTACATTCGTGGCAATAAACAACGGCTTGGGCAGCGTATCCGGAGCATTGCAATAATTGGTATCGGTGAGGATAAGACTTACATTATAGGTCCCCGGTGAAGGAAAAGTATGCCCGACAACGTTGGTGACCGGACCTCCGGGCACCACCTGGTTCGGCTGGTCCCCAAATATCCAGACAAAGCTGTTGTTCCCAAAAGGCTGCGCCGGCGGCGGCGCGGTACTCTTGTTACTGAACTCATAATTCAACTCGTTACAAAGCCCCACTTTTGCATAATCAAAGTCCAGGTACGCCTGGTTGTTCTTTACCGTGATGGTCTTATACGAGGTATCCGCCACATTACAGCTGTTGCTGTCGATGGCTACCATCATGACCCTGTACATGCCCACCGCGGTATAGGTATGGTTTACTATATAATCCGTCGTAGCCACATCCGCCCCACCGTCCCCAAAATTCCAGATATAACTTTTTGCACGACGTACCGTATCCTGCAGCGTCACCTTCAGGGGAACACAGCCCAGGCTGTCCCCCCTGCCTTTCAGCGATACTTTCAGCCCCCCCGCAATACCGGCAAAATTAAAGGCGATCTTTACCGCAGCCTCGTTACAGCCCCCGCGGATGGCCAACGCCCCGTTCCGTGGATGCACAACGCCCCCCGTAACAGGGAAGATATTGTCCGGCCCCCCACAGTTAGCACAGATGGATTGATAGATCACCCCCTGTTTGTCAAATCGGCTGGTGCCTCCATCCACATGGTCTCCCAGCCCGCCGTTCTGTCCGAAAAAACTGCCGTATAGCTGACTGGCCGCATTCTTTTGCAAAACAAAAAAGTAAAAATCAGCTCCATCCGTATTCGGTTTAATAGCGCCCGAAGTGGGAGTGAGTCCATTCGTGCCGGAATTGCTGTACCCCTCGCTAATATCGAGCCCTCCGCCCCACCCGGAGACATAGACGTTCTCACATCTGTCGACCAGAAAAGCCGTAGGAGAGAGATTGGGAGAAGCTCCCCCGGAAGGACCAAAATTCGCGGAATACACGATGCCCGAAAGATCAGGCTTCAACTTGGTGATAAATTGCTTGCCGCTGGCCTGGTTCCCGCCCTGGTTAAATGGGGAATTGACAGGCGTAATGACCCCAAAGGTCGTGCCGGTGATATACAGAAATCCCCCCTTGTCGAATTGCAGACCATAGATCATGTCCGTCGAAGTCGTACCAAAGTAGGTGGTCCTCACCAGCGAAAAACTCCCCCCGTTATCATGAATGATGGATACAAAGCCATCTACGCCGCCATGGTTGCTGCCGCCCACCACAGTCCCGCTGACGCCAGGCAAATTGTTGCTCAAAGTACCGCCGGACACATACATGTTATTATCAAGGGGGTTGATCGCCACGGAAAACGCGGCGTCCGCCTCACTGCCACCCAGATAGCTGCTGGCCAGCAGCGTTTGGGCATCCGCGCTCAACTTCAACACCACGCCGTCCTGTTTGCCGCCACTGCCGGCCTGAAAAGCCCCTATCACGGGGAAATCCGACGACTTGGTGCAGCTCACGATATATATCTCACCGGCCGCGTTCAGGATCACTTCCCCCCTGCCATCGTCACCGTAATTGAGCCGCAGCTCCTGTGTACCGTTGAGATTCACATATTTGGGAGAATAGTTCACACCATCGTCCCCACTCCCTCCAATCTTTTGCGAGCCGATGAGGCCAGTCCCCGTGGCATTCAGCTTTGTGACAAACAGATCAAACCCTGAGCCCTGATGCGTACCTGCCGAAGCAGGGAAGGTAGGAAAATTCGTAGTGCCCTTAGTCCCCGAGGTAGTCCTCCCCGTTATGACGAGGTTCCCCTGACCGTCAACGACCATACTATGCGGCTGCTCGTCACCGCCTCCGCCCAGATACGTGGCATAGACGATCTGCGTACCATTCCCGTTGAATTTCATGATACCCACATCAAAGTTATAGTACAGGATGGGAGTCCCGTTTTCGTCCACTTCCGCAACCCCCTCGGACCCGTCCCCGCCCTGAAAACTGCTTTGGAAAGCCCCGGGAGTCGCACCAAAAAGACTACCGCTGTAATCCGGATATTGAATAACGACGCCGCCCACATAAAAATTCCCGGCATTGTCATACGTGGACGTATATCCCCAGTTATCACTCCGGCTGCCGGTGAACGTACAAAATATCTCCGTAGGGTCTATCACCAATGTGGCATCAGGAGAATAATCCTTTACCTTAAAGCTTACCTTATTGCCGTCCTTGATGACATAACTGCAGGAAACGTCGGTCCTCCCTTTATTATCCACCAGGTAGGCCTTTGGCTCAAGCTCCTTCACCGTGCTCACCGAAGTCTTCACCAGCAGCTGCCCCTTCTTAATACTGAGCTGATCAGCCCCGGCATATCGCAGACTGATCCGGGAAGGGTCAGCCCCGGGATGCACGATGATATCGTATTTCAGCACGCCTTCATTGGTATAATAATGCACATCGATGCCATCGTACACATCCTTGAAGGTTACACTCAGATATGGCTTTGCCTGCGAAACCCATTTGCCCGGGTCGCCTAATATGTAGTTATTGTAGGAAGGAAGAGGTTTCTCCGCAACGATCCCCGGGTTCGGGTTCGCATTTTCAAAATTGACATTGTACAGATGTGAATGAAGCCTGTAAGTGCTGGGGGGTACCACCGGACGCCCCTTGCCTGTACTCGTACTCGCCACATTGACTGCCGCACCCGCTCCTCCGCCGCCCGTTACGCGCTCGCCATGCAGCAGATGATGGATACGCCCCATGTCGGACGTGTCATGTACAACTACCGAGTACCCTCCATTTCGAAGAAAAAAGGTACCTGCGGTCATCTGCGCCCGGAACTTGATAGTCGGATCCCACTGCCCCTTGTTCTCAACAAATTCGAGATTGGAATAGCCGGATTGTGCTGAGAGATACAGGACGGAAAGATTGAACACCAGAAAAAAGAGGCCGATTCTTCCCAATTTATTGAGTTTCAGATTTTACAATAGACGACCACCCCTTCTCTACGAAATCCTGCTCCACTGCGTTTTGCCATGCTGCACCTGAAGAAAATGCTTTAAACCCGCGTTCTCCGCCGCATCCAGGTCGGGATCCCTCTCCAGTATCCTTTCCGTCAATTCCCGGGCAAGTTCCAACAACTCCCTGTCCTGCACGATACTGGCCAGCTTAAAATTCAACATGCCGCTTTGACGGGTACCGCTGATATCTCCGGGGCCACGGATCTCCAGATCCTTTTCAGCAATTTTAAAGCCATTGTTGGTTGAACATAAGGTGTTTAACCGCTCTCTGGCTTCTTTGTTCAACCGAGGACTTGTTAATAAAATGCAAAAGCTTTTTTCCCGGCCCCTCCCAACCCTGCCCCTCAACTGGTGCAGCTGCGACAACCCGAATTTTTCGGCGCTCTCTATCACCATCACCGTGGCATTAGGCACATTTACCCCTACTTCGATCACCGTGGTGGCGACCATGATCTGAGTATCGTTTGTAAGAAAACGTTGCATGTTGGTCTCCCTGATCTCCTGTTTCTGTCGCCCATCAACCCTGCTTATCCAATACTTTGGCTCGGGAAACCAAGCCTTTATATTCTCATACCCCTGCTCAAGATTCTCATAATCCACCTTCTCCGACTCCTCTATCAAGGGAAAAATGATATAGGCCTGTCTGCCTTTATCGATCTCATGACGGATAAAATCCATCACCTGCGGCCGCTTATCATCAAGACGATGTACGGTGGCAATAGGTTGCCTCCCGGGAGGCAATTCGTCCATGATAGAATAGTCCAGATCCCCATAGGCCGTCATCGCCAACGTCCTGGGTATAGGGGTCGCGGTCATCACAAGCACATGCGGGGGTGTAGCCGCCTTTTTCCATAGACGCGCCCGCTGTTCCACGCCAAAACGATGCTGCTCATCCACGATGGCCAGACCTAGATTACCAAACTGTACAGCCTCCTCCAAAATGGCATGCGTACCGATCAGGATATGTAACTTCCCATCCCTGGCCATCTCCAACACCTCCTTCCTGGACCTGGATTTGGAAGACCCCATCAACAACCGTACTTCCACAGGCATATCCTTCAACAAATCCCTGATGCCTTCATAATGCTGCCGGGCCAGTATCTCGGTAGGCGCCAGCAAAGAAGCCTGAAAACCATTGTCGATAGCCAACAGCATAGCCAGCAGGGCCACCATGGTCTTCCCGCTGCCGACATCTCCCTGCAACAGCCGGTTCATCTGTCTGCCGCTGCCGGTGTCCCGGCGTATCTCTTTCAACACCCGCTTCTGGGCGCCCGTCAGCTCAAATGGCAAATATTCACTATAGAACTTATTAAAAACCTCTCCCACCTGCCCAAAAACAACCCCCTGGGAATACCGGTGCCGTTTGGACTTGATCATGCCCAGTCGTACCTGGGCAATAAAGAATTCCTCGAATTTGAGACGGGAAAGAGCCCGCTGATACAGGTCGGGACGGGTAGGGAAATGGATTTGCCGGTACGCCTCCCATCGGGAAAGATGACGCAAGGGCGCCCCCCCCGCCGGATCAGGATATTCCAACACCATCTCCGGCAAATTCTCCGGCAGGTCCTTTTCCTTTAACATCCCCAACAGGGTTTGGGTGAATTTACCCAGCTGCCTTCCACCCAACCCTTTTGCCTTTAGTTTCTCGGTGGTATTGTACACGGGCTCCAGGGTCGCCTGCCCGCCTGCCTCTTTTGCCGGGGCCTCCAGCTCGGGATGCGTGATCTGCGGAGAACCTTGAAAAAAACTCACCCTGCCGTATACCAGGAACTCACTCCCCACCTGCACCAGCTTCTGTACACCGGTGATCCCCTGGAACCACACAAGCTCCAGAACACCGGAAGCATCCCTGATCTCAGCCACCAGCCGCCGGCTGCGCTTATCCCCCATCACCCCTACACTCATGATACGGCCGGCCACCTGGATAAATTCGGTATCCTGGGTGATATCCCTTATCAGGTTGATCCGGGTCCTGTCCACATGACGGTAAGGGAACAGGTTCAACAGATCATTAAATGTAAAGATCTGCAGCTCCTTGTTCAATAGCTCTGCGCGGTAAGGCCCCACCCCTTTAAGGTACTCTATAGGATTGCTGAGTATGCTGGCGACGGTATTGATACAGCGATATATTTACCGTAAAGTTAGCCGGTTTTATTTTATCACATCCCGGTGATCCTGGCCGTGACATCCACGGGTCTGACATATACCTCTATCTGTCCCTTTGTCTCAGGCCCGCGCCTGGGAGCCAGAAAAGAATCCACTAATTTATAGTTCTGACGCAAACAATCCCGGACACGAAAAGGATAAAAATTATTCAGAGTAGGTATATACTCAAAAAGTACAAGGTCGTAATAACGCCCCCTGATCCTGCCTTCAAAGATATCCGCCTGCCTGTTGAACATCCCGACCCCGAGATGATACCACAAAGGCAGCTGCGAATTCCTCTCCAGCGAAAAGGGTACCTCTGCGGCCAGCGGGGTCAGCTCCGACATGTTCAATACCCGGATACTTTCTTTTGCATCCATCCCCGCCCTCTTTATGATCTCCATGTTCATCAGCCTGTGAATACCCTCTGCCGTGGGAGCAGGCATGATGATGCGATTGAAGGAAGGCAGCCCGCACTCCACCCACTGGTCCATCGGTACGTCCGTCACGGTATCACGGGAGATCATATAGGTTTGTCTGTTGACGACATTCTCCCCCGTAACAGACTTTGCAACCTCTTTATGAGGAAGGACACGGGCCGCAAGCCGCTGCGTATACCTCCACCAGGTGCCGCTCCACCACAACAATATCCCGGCGGAAACGATGACCAACAGCCGCGGACGGGCAAAGCTCACAGGCAACAACGGGCCTAACATAAAAAAGATGCAGGCAAAGGCAAAGCTGTGAAAAAAAATATTATTGTCAGGCGGCGTATAACTGGTGATCTGGAAGACGGCCGCCTCCCCCAGGACACCCAGGGTCAGCAATGCCATGAGCACGCCTTTCTTATCCGCCTTCAATGCAGCAAGACTTCTCCAACGAGCGATACAAAGCACTATGACAAGGAATATATAGAACTTGATCCACTGGGAAGAACCAAAGAATTCATCCGCGATATCCCAGGCGGACACACGCGCAGTATGAGGCGCCTGTCCGTGGTTGAACCAATAACCAAACCCATATCTTGAAAAAACAAGGACGATCAGCGCCAGCAGCACGGCAAAACTACCCACATACACGAGGAAAGGCCGCCATTTTTTCTCCAGCAACCCGTTCGCTGCCAGCAAAGCGCAGCATAAAAAGAAGGCCATACCGCCGCCATCCTGCTTGGTAAGAAAGGAACACACGGTGAGACAACCCGCGCCTATCAGCCACGCCATGCCTCTTTCTGGGATATCTAGCCGAACATACCTGAACAGACAAGCCAGCGCAGCCAGCTCATATACGATGACGGAATGATTATACCACGGCCAGAAATTAAAGAACGAGTAAGAAATGCAGAATAACAGCACTGCGGCCAGCCGGGTGCCCCTATCCACGGAAAGACTGACAAGGATGCTGCGGAAAGACAGACCTGCAATGATATTGATCAATACCTGCGCCTTTACCAATGAGATGAGCTTTGCTCCGAAAACCTTGAAGAACAAGGCAGGAACGACCCAGAACATCCCTCCCAGCGGAGTGCCGAAATCCCTGAATGGCAGTTGCCCCTCACTCATTCTATACGCCCCTTCCCAGGAAAGAAAGATGTTCACCCGGTAGGGTAGCCGTATAAAAAGAGGAACACAGGCCAGCAGGATGATGAGGAGGATCTCCACCTTTGCGGGCAGTTTTTGGATCATTGTATTAATTTTCCGGCAATATTATAGATTTTGTTTTTTTGTTTGTATTTTGTCGCGATAATTTAATGCAGTGGCGTACCTTAAACTCTTAAGACCAAAGGATTGGGCAAAGAATCTGTTTCTTTATATCCCTTTATTTTTCGGCGGCGAAATCTTTAATATTCAAAAGTTGACCAATATCACTTTTGGATTTATCGCTTTTTCCTTTGTAGCCAGCAGCATTTATATCATCAATGACTACCGGGACAGGGAAGACGATCGCAAACATCCCGTAAAGTGCAAACGCCCGCTGGCAGCCGGCACAGTGTCTCCCACCGCAGCCCTCATCCTCTGCGGCTTGCTCCTGCTGGTAGGTTTCGGCCTCGCCTGGTGGATCCGCGACAAATTCCTGTTCGTAATTGGCATCTACTTCCTGGTCAACCTGAGCTATTCCCTGGGTCTTAAATCCATCGCCATCCTCGACATTATTCTGCTGGCCATCGGGTTCGTATTACGTATCAAGGGAGGCTCCGTCATCTCCTTCGTACCCTTGTCCGAATGGATCGTCATTATGGTATTCCTGCTGGCCGTGTTCATGGCGCTGGGTAAAAGAAGGGACGACGTACTGCTAAAGCTTAGCTCCGGCACAGATATGCGCAAATCCATCAAAGGCTATAACCTGGAACTGCTCAATACCCTGCTGGCGCTGGTCTGCGCCGTCATCGCCGTGGCCTATCTGATGTATACCATGGCCCCGGAAACCATCCAGCACATGGGCACCAACCGCCTCTATTACACTTGCATTTTTGTTTTTGCGGGAATTTTCAGATATTTGTCCCTCATTTACATATCTACCGATTCTGGCTCGCCTACTAAGATCCTTTACAAAGACCGGTTTATTCAGATCACATTACTCCTTTGGATCGCCAGTTATATATTTCTCCTGTATGTACTGAAAGACAGAACCTTTTTTAAATAATAAATGCAAATTGCATGAAGAAAGATATTGCCAACTGGGGAAACTATCCGGTAATGGAGAGTGATGAACAAAATTTTATCATGCTGGACGACATGGCGCGCTATGTCAGAAACACTGAAACATTTATCCCCCGGGGCAACGGCCGCTGCTATGGAGACGCTTCCCTGGCCGGCAACACGGTCTGCACAGTAAAGTTCGATAAGATACTTTCTTTTGATGCCGCCACCGGCGTATTCGAATGCCAGAGTGGTATTACCCTGGACCAGGTGCTGGAAGTAGTGGTGCCCAAAGGATGGTTCCTGCCAGTAACGCCCGGCACCAAATTCATCACCATCGGCGGAGCCATCGCCAGCGACGTACACGGTAAGAATCACCACATAGACGGCTGTTTCTCTCATCATGTGGAAGAAATGGATATCCTCCTGGCAGATGGGAACATCATCACCTGCGGACCAGGCCTGCATACAGACCTCTTTGAAGCCACCTGCGGAGGCATGGGGCTCACCGGCGTGATCACCCGCGTCAGATTCCGGCTGAAAAAGATCGAAACTTCCTATATCCGGCAGAAACAAGTAAAGGCAGCCAACCTGGAAGAGGTCATCCGCCTTTTTGAAAAATACAAGGACTATACTTATTCCGTCGCCTGGATCGACTGTCTGAAAAAAGGAAAAGGATTTGGTCGCAGCATCCTTATCCTGGGCGAACATGCCAATCTATCCGATCTGGATGCCAAACAGCAATCCGCCCCTCTGCAGCTGCCAAAGAAAAAACAGATCACCTTCCCTTTCAATCTTCCCTCCTGGGTGCTGAACCGCTTTACCGTAAAAGCCTTCAACTTCCTCTATTATGGGAAGAACTTTAAAAAAGAGATCAACAACACCGTCAGCTACGAACCCTTCTTCTACCCGCTGGACGCTATCCTTCATTGGAACAGGGGTTACGGCCGGAAAGGTTTTATACAGTATCAGTTCGTTGTCCCCATGGAGGCCAAACAAGGGCTGATAGAGATCCTGCAACGCATCAGCGACAAAGGCCTGGGCTCCTTCCTCGCCGTGCTAAAGATCTTTGGTAGCCAGGATAGCCTCATCGGCTTCCCCATGGAAGGCTATACGCTGGCGCTGGACATCCCCGTAAGAAAGGGACTGTTCGAGATCCTGGATGAACTGGACAGGATCGTCCTCCAATACGGCGGCCGTTTGTATATGAGTAAAGACGCCCGCATGCGGCCCGAAGTGCTGAAAGCAGGATATCAACACCTGCCGCAATTTTTGTCGATCGTAAAAAAGTACGATCCTCATGGAAAGATCCGGTCCATGCAATCCGACAGGCTGGGACTTACATCCCAGGTGGATACCCCCGTCTACACTCATGCCAATACAACATACTAACTAACTTATGCCTACTGTTCTGATACTCGGAGCCAGCTCGGACATGGCCGTTGCCATCGCCAAAAAGTTTGCATCGGAAGGATTCGATATCCAACTGGCCGCTCGTAACAGCAGCCGGCTGCAGCCGCTGCAATCCGACCTGTCCATCCGCTACAATATCACAGCCACACTGCACGAATTCGATGCCGAAAAAGAAGAAAGCCATGAGGTCTTCTTCTCATCCCTGCAACCCGGACCGGATATCACCATATGCGTATTCGGCTATCTCGGAGAACAAAAAAAGGCGGAATCCGACTGGAAGGAATGCAGCCGTATTATCCAGGTGAATTACACCGGCGCCGTCTCCATCCTCAATATCGTTGCAAATTCATATGTCGATGCCGGCAAAGGTATCATCGCAGGCATCAGCTCGGTGGCAGGCGAAAGAGGACGGCAGAGCAACTATGTATACGGCAGCGCCAAAGCAGGCTTTACAGCCTACCTTTCCGGTCTGCGCAACCGGCTGTTCCATCACAAGGTACATGTACTCAGCGTACAGCCCGGTTTTGTCTATACACGCATGACAGAAGGCATGCCCCTGCCCAAACCCCTGACGGCAAAGCCGGAAGAAGTAGCCACAGTAGTATACAAGGCCATCCTGAAGAAAAAGAACGTAGTCTACGTAAAATGGTTCTGGCGCTGGATCATGCTCATTATAAAGAGCATCCCCGAATTCATGTTCAAAAAGCTCAAGCTCTAACGCCGACAGGCCCTAAAATTTCATCCATGCCGAGACGCATCGCCTTCTTTGATTTCGACGGGACGATCACGACAAAGGACACCCTGCTGGAATTCGTCCGGCACAACAAAGGCTCCTTCCGTCTCTACCTCGGCTTCTTCCTCACCAGCCCCTGGATGGTAGCCTACAAGCTGAAAATAATCTCCAATCAAAAAGCCAAAGAGAAATTCCTTGGCTTCTTCTTTCACAACTACCCCCTGGCGAAATTCCACGAGCTTTGCGACGCCTTCGCAAAAGAGGCCATACCCCAGCTCATTCGCCCCAAGGCATTACAGGAGATCGCCCGCCTGCAGCAAGCCGGCGCTGAAGTGGTCATCGTATCAGCCTCGCCGGAGAACTGGATACGTCCCTGGTCGGACCAGACAGGGCTGCAGCTCCTTTCCACCCGGCTGATGGTAAAAGATGAAAAGCTAACAGGGAAGATCATGGGTCGCAACTGTTATGGAGAAGAAAAAGTAAGAAGGATCAAAGAAGCATATACCCTCTCCGATTACGACGAAGTATATGCATATGGAGACACAAAAGGCGATCTGCCGATGCTGCGCATGGCAAATATCTCTTTTTATAAACCCTTTCTGTAGCTTATAATACCGATGACCACATAGAGTACGGGCGAAACCAGCAGTTCCTGGATATTATCCGCAATACCCCTCAGAGCCAGCGGAGCCCTGGTAAAGCACCAATCATAAATACCCAACAATACCAACAGCAGCAAACTGGCTGCATATACCAGATGCCACAACTGGATCAACCCCGGCGACACATTCCTTCTCAACCCTAACACACCCACGCCGTAAGCTGCCAGCACAAAAATGAATTTGAGGAAATGCATGGCATGCAGGGACACCTGTCTGGAAAGATGATAGATAAAATACAGGTAATACAGACAGTAAACAAGGATGATGGCCGCAAGCCCTATCCAAAATACCACCGGTCTTCTAAGCCATGCTGTCATTTATCCGCGGCTTTTTTGTAAAAATGAACCAGAGAAGAAAGATCAATGCATAAATGACAAATGTGAAGAGGAAGTGATGCGAAAAATCAAGGTATTTATGATAGTGAACAAATATCAGCACCAGACCAGTGCAACGAAGGATATTCAAAAGACAGATCAACACGATGCCGCCAAGGGCGAACTTCCATTTCCGAGGGGTGGGGGCAGGAAAACAAAGGATAAAACCAATGTATAAAACCATCAATTCCAATCCATTGCACGCATCTGCCACCCGCAGTGTCCCCATTCCATTGCGATAGATGTCCGTAGCCGGGCTGGCAACGATCCTGCCATCCAGCACCAGCGTGTCCATCGCCTGCCTGGTATAATATCTATCGGCAGTGCCGGGCAGAACGTTCAAAACAGCGGCAGTAGACCTGCCGATCATACGCGTAAGGAACCCGTCCGGTACTTTTTGCGGGAAAAGCACCGAGAGATACAACACCTTCCATGCAATAAATAATCCTAATGCCTTCAGAAAAAAGAAAGCTACAGACCTGGGGACACCGAAGAAGGTTCTTTCGCTGGGCGTACTATTAAGAGCGGTATTACTTATATTATAACGCTTTTTGTGGCAAGCTTGCGACGATTATAAAGCATCTTGGCTCCAAGACCCAATCCGGCGATGATCAACAATACCTGACCTTCATTCAGTGGAACGCTGGTGCCAGGAGAACAGTTATTACCGCCCTGGTTGTTATTGTTCTGCCCTTGCTTGTTGTCATTTTTCCCAAACAACGCAGTAAGGATGTCTTGAATGATACCTGCCTGGCTTTGATGCGGTGCTAAAAGAAGAGGGGTGGCGAGGACAACTCCAAAAACCAATGTTCTGAACATTTTTCTCATAGAAAGAAATTGACAAAATGAATAAAAAAATAAAAAGTACGAGAACAGGTAAGCGAAGTCTTTTGCAGGACTTGGAGTTGGATAAATAGACTTATTAACAGGGGTTCTTGGGTACAATAAAGATAAGTAGGAACCCCTGGATAACCAAAAATATTTTTCACCCCTCTTCCGGGTATTTTATGCCATCCCGATCTTCCGGCGCCTGTCGTAAAGGATCTTGGCGCCCAACCCCAATCCGGCAAGGATCAAAAAGATCTGCCCTTCATTCAAAGGAACGCTGTTGCCGGGCATACCGGGTACCTGGCCGGGCATCATCCGGCGTGCCCGGGGGTCCCGTTGCCACCATTCGGATTTCCCATCTACATCCCTTGCCCGGTAGTAATCGTTCTTGTTATCATTGTTATCCCAGGGGTTATTCGCCCTGCTGCTGCCAGGTAAAAGCACAAACGGAGCGGCCAATAATGCTCCTAAAGCCAGTGGGTAGATTATCTTTTTCATAAAACAGAATTAACACAGAGGTAAATAATTAAAAACCAATTGGTTATTCACAAAAGGATTTACCAGGCCCGAAACCCGGACATACATCTTTTAGCAGGATTGGAAATAATAGATCAGAAAGAAAATGAGGGGAAAATGACCACAAAAGTCACTATAGGGGTGTTTAATAAAATTACGTCGTTCCCCCAGTATTACCAAATTATTTTTACCCCGGAAAGCTTTTAAAAGCCTGGCTTTCTTTATACTTTTACGCTCGTAAAATCCCCTATATCTACGATAATTTGCCCCTAATGCAGACACCCGATCTCGCCTCAGCCCCCCCCCCCGTAAGGGACAGGGATATCGTAGTCATTGGGCTCCAACCCTGGTATTACGACATCGGCAGCAACTGTAAGAACATTGCCACCTGGTTTGCACGGCACAACAGAGTGCTCTATGTCAACCTGCCCATCAATCGTAAGACCTTTCTCAGCAGCAACAAAAACCCGGGCATCCGGCAACATTGCGAGGTCATCAAAGGCAAGGGAGAAACAATCCGGCCCATCCGGGAGAATATGTGGGAGTTCTATCCCACCTCTGTCGTGGAATCCATCAATGGCCTGCCCTCTACAAAGGTCTTCAAAGCCATCAACTGGTTCAACAACCGCCGCTTTGCCCGCAATATCCGCCAGGCCGTCCGTACCCTGGGCTTTAAGGACATCATCCTGTTCAATGACAACGATGTTTACAACGGCTTCTATCTGAAAGAGCTGCTGCAACCTTCTCTGTATATCTATTATTTCAGGGACTTCCTCCAGGGCTTTGATTATTGGAAAAAACATGTCTCTGTCCTGGAACCCCAGCTGATAAAAAAAGCAGACGCGGCCGTGACCAACTCCGTCTATTATGCAGAATATTGCTCCACACATAACCCCCACTCCTACTACATCGGGCAGGGCTGCAACTTAGAGCTGTTCAATACGGACATCCCCCACCCAAAACCCGAAGAATTGACACACCTCTCCTCTCCCATCATCGGATACGTAGGCGCCATCGACTCGTCCAGGCTGGACGACAAGATCCTGGCCGGCATCGCCACTGAAAACCCGGATTGGACCATCGTCATGGTAGGACCCGAAGATGACTTCTTCAAGGCCAGCGGGCTACACCAGCTGCCCAATATCCATTTTATAGGGAGACGACCGTTACAACAACTGCCGGACTTCGTAGCCCATTTCGACGTCTGCATCAACCCGCAGTTTAACAACGAGATCACAAAGGGTAACTATCCCCTGAAGATCGACGAATACCTGGCCCTGGGTAAACCCGTGGTAGCCACCCGCACCCGTACGATGAAACTGTTCGAGGAATACACCTATCTGGCCGATACCCCTGGCGAGTACACAGCGCTTATCAGACAGGCATTGAAGGAAGATAGCCCGGCGCAACAGACCCGCAGGATCGCTTTTGCACGCAGCCACACATGGGACAACAGTATGGCAGAGCTGTATAAAGTGCTAAATGACCTTTTATAACCGCATCGACACCCCTACGATAAGATTGAGGCTGTTCATTGCCTGGCTGTATTGGGTCGTCATGGAGGACACGCTTATAGAGGTAGCATTATTCAACGAATATAGCCCCGGCACTACCATGCGCCTTCCAAACGCGACGCTCTGCGTTATGGTAAAATCGGGCTTGAGATACCAGTAATCCACAGAAGCCGTAAGCGAAAATCTTCCCTTCAGCTTATAAAGAACACCGGCTTTGGCCATTGCCGTAAACGTGGTGGCATGCGCTTTTTTATTGGTCGCCAGCATGAGATTGGCATACCCCCCCTGGGCAGTGGAATCCACGATCCCCCTGACATTGATCTCCGGCAGCCAGGCTTCCGCGACCCCGACGGTCAGCTGACCTATAAACGACCACTTTTCATTGATAGGCGTCAGATAATACGCGCCGGCCATTACAGCCGCAGCCTTCCAGCTGCTGTTAGATACGCTCCATTGATAGGTGGGAAGCTGATTTCTAAAAGTCGATATAGCCCCTGCCTTATCGATACTATTCAGCCGGCCCCGGACCAGGGCCACTATGCCAAAATGGCCCTTACCTACACCATGCATGTACGAAAGGTCTGCCATCCAACCCATTTTGGCCAATCCGGAGGCAGGGTCATTCCCATCCTTACTGGCAAATGAGCCTATAGGAAAAGCAGGTCCGACAGAAAGGTTCAACTGCTGTGAAAAAGCTTGCGCGGATGACAGGCATACGCATACGATTAGGATCGATAGGGCTCTCATAACCGCCAAGATAATAAAAAACCCACCATGAGGTGGGTTTTTTTGTGTATTAAACCATGAACTCCGATTTGCTTAGTCGATGATGAACTTATACGACTGCGGCTTGCCTCCTCCGTTGAATTGCACCGTCAGTACATAGAAGCCCTTACCCAGACCCGCCGTCTGCAAGGTAGTTTTGAACATAGAGAACTGGCTGCTGTACATAGTCTGTCTCACCACCCTGCCCTGTACGTCATAGATGGTGAACTTCATGACGCTTGCGCTGTCTGTGGACCCTTCCACGGTCATGGCCTGATCCATAGGCACCGGGTTGGGATAGATCTTTACAAATCCGTTGTTCCGCAGATCGCTTAATACACGCACCCGCACCGTAGCTGTGGCCTTGACATTCTTACTGTCAGTGACAGTCAGCTGGAAGGTATATTCGCCAACTATCAGCCCGTTGACACCGGTGAAGTTGCCGGATGTATTTTCGATCACAGCGCCCGAAGGACCTGACAGCTGTTGCCAGCTATAGGAAGCGATCGTGCCGCCCGGGTCGGAAGAAGCTCTGCCATCCAGCAGGGTGGAAGTCTGACCTGGGAATAACAGGGTCGTATCCCTTCCTGCATCGGCTACAGGCGCCTGGTTGCCCCCGTCCGTCACGGTAATGGTCATGGTCTTGCTATCCGTAGCGCCCTGGTTATCCGTTACGGTCAGTTGGAAGACATATACACCGGGCTCCAGACCATATATCATGGGCGTAGCCGTATTGCTGCCCGTGATGGTAACACCGCCCGCACCGGAGATCTGCAGCCACTGATATTTCACAATAGTGCCATCCGGATCATAGGAATGCGAGCCATCCAGCGGTACAGACCCCACCGAAGAAGATATGTTCAGATTAGGTCCGGGGACGGCCACCGGCGGCTGATTGGCGCCCGCCGAATTGACAGTGATCTTTATTACTGCGGACGCCGTTACATTAGAATTATCGGTGACGGTCAACTGGAAAATATACGTACCCTGCACGAGCCCGCTGACACCCGTGGATGCCTGCGCATCGTTGGCAATAGCAGCCGTATTGGGACCGCTCACTTGGGTCCATTTATAGGATACGATGGTGCCGTTTGTCTCGGAAGCCGTTCCTGTCAGGGTCACACTGCTGGTGGGCAGCGTTATCGTTTGATCAGGCCCTGCATCCACCGTAGGCGTACCAGGTACCGCCGCAGGATTGACGGTGACCTTCACCACGCCCGAAGCCGTCACATTAGAGTTATCGGTGACAGTCAGCTGGAAGGTATATACCCCCTGCACCAACCCGTCGACACCGGTAGACGCCTGTGCATTATTGACAATATTCGCTGTATTGGGACCGCTGATCTGCGTCCATTTATAGCTGACGATCGTACCCCCCGTTTCACTGGCCGTACCCGTCAGGGTCACGCTATTGGTAGGCAGAGTGATCGTCTGATTGACCCCGGCATCCACTACAGGAGTGCCCGGCGTCACCACGGCAGGGTTCACCGTCACGGTGACCGCGTCCGAAGCAGTCACATTTGAATTATCCGTCACGGTCAGCTGGAATACATAGATACCTTGTATCAGCCCGCTGACACCCGTGGATGCCGCATTTGCATTGGCAATGGTAGCCGTATTCGGACCGCTTACCTGCGTCCATTTGTAGGATACGATGGTGCCGTTTGTCTCACTGCCGCTGCCCGACAGGGTTACGCTGCTGGTGGGCAAGGTAATGGTCTGATTGGCGCCGGCATTGGCGGATGGCGGACCAGGCACAATGGCAGGCTTCACAGTAACAGTCATTGCATCCGTAGCCGTCACGTTCGAATTGTCCGTCACGGTCAGCTGGAATACATAACTGCCTGCCACCAGACCGCTGACACCGGTGGACGCCGCATTTGCATTGGCAATGGTAGCCGTATTCGGACCGCTTACCTGCGTCCATTTATAGGATACGATGGTGCCGTTGGTTTCGCTGCCGCTGCCCGTCAGGGTCACGCTGCTGGTGGGCAGCGTAATAGTCTGGTCGACGCCGGCATTGGCGGAAGGCGGACCAGGTGCTACAGCCGGCTTCACGGTTATGGTCACGACAGCTGTCGCCGTCTTGCCCGAATTGTCAGTGACGGTCAATTGGAAAGTATAAGTACCCGCTACCAGACCGCTGACACCCGTAGACGCAGAGGTCGCACCAGCAATGGTGCTGGTATTGGGGCCCGTCAACTGTACCCATTTATAACCCACGATGGTACCGCCATTCTCCTGACCCGTACCTGTCAGTGTCACACTGCTGGTAGGCAGGGTGATCGTCTGATCCGGTCCCGCATTCGCCACAGGAACACCCGTTCCTACATTGTTGACGATAATAGTGTCATAGGAGGTGATAGTACCCGTATTATTATCCGTCGTTTGAATAGAGAAGATATAGGTGCCGGTGGTCAACCCCGTCGCCGTCGTGCTCAGCACATTCGGAGAGGTGATCGTGGCCGTGTTCGGGCCGCTTATCTGGGCCCATTGATATTTGACGATCGTATATCCATAATCCGGCTTGCCCGCGGCTTTCAGGACACTCGCTGTAGCAGTGGCCGATAATACTGCGCTGGTAGTGATGATGGTCTGCTTCGCCGGCGTCTTCAGCGTATACGGCGTAAAGTCATAGGCCGTCGTCTGCAGAGGCGTCACCGCTATCGGCGTCCGCAAGGTAGGCTTCAACACATCCAACGCGTTCGGCCACGTACCTTCCTGGTTGTTGACCACACCATCCCCACCCACAAAACTCTTATTGCGTCCCCAGAAATACAACGAGTCGTTGACATCCGAGGCATAATTATAGAATACAAATGTGTTGCCGGTAAACAAATGCTTCCACTTGGTACCTGGCAATATCTGAGTAGGCGTGCCGATCATCCACCCATATTTCCCCCAGTTCCATGCATACGGCGTCGCATATTTCTCGGTATGGTTCACCAACTCTTCGCCATTGCCCACCTCTCCATTCGCATTGTCACCCAGCCCGTACATGTCTCCCTGGCTGTCGATATAGTGGATACTATTCTGGTTGGCATTGATCTCCCTGATCGGATAGGTCATATTCCACAATGCCTTAATAGACACAGGTGCTGTTGGAGCTGCAGGCACCTGGCTGCCCCAATATTTGCTCTCGGGACCAAAAGCATACGGCCATCCCATCTTGCTGACAGTGATATCATCCGGGACCACTACGATATAATATCCCATATGACTGGCGGCAATATCCGTAGCAGGCCTGGGCAGAGGTATCTTTGTATAGTTGCTGTCACCCTTATCCCAGTAGTACACATCTCCTGTGGTGGACAAAGCCATCAGGGCATTACCGGTGGAGATCTTGGTGAACTTCACGCCGGCAGGCGTATGCAGCTTCACTGGCGCAGCCACGGCTCCCCCATAGAATTTATAATCGTCGCCCCCCCAATACCAGATGGAGCCGTCGTTACGAATGGACAAATAAGTAAAGAAATATCCGTATATAGATACGTTGCCGTTGAAAGCATTGCCATAAGCGTCCTTATCCCAGCGGGTAGCCGTATTCTTGCCCTTGTCGCCCAACCATACATATCCCTGATCGTCGAGAAGGGTGATGACATTAAAGCCCGTGGAGATATCCACCGCCTTGCGTCCATTGATAAGGTATGGCATAAACTCAACATGACCCGTGGTTGTATTATAGACAAAGCTCCGGGCGACGCCGTCTGAATATAGCCAGGCGGCTTTATACTCTGAACATCCTACTTTGACCACCACTGTACCCGCAGGCGGAGTAGAAGTCGCCGCATTTACAGTCACCGTCACATCAGCTGTACCCGTAGCACCCTTATCATCAGTCACGGTCAGCCTGAATACATAAGCACCTTGCGCCAACCCCGTTACTGTCGTTGAAGCCGACGTGGCAGCTGTGATACCCGCTGTATTTGGACCGCTCACCTGGGTCCAGGCATATCCGGCAATGCTGCCGTCTGAGTCTGTGCCGCTACCCGTCAACGTAGCCGTACTGGTAGGCAAAGTCACCGTTTGAGCAGTGCCCGCACTTGCCACAGGCGGTACATTGGCCGGAGCCGCCGCATTTACGGTCACCGTCACATCAGCCGTACCCGTAGCACCCTTATCATCAGTCACGGTCAGCCTGAATACATAAGCACCTTGCACCAACCCCGTTACTGTCGTTGAAGCCGACGTGGCAGCTGTGATACCCGCTGTATTTGGACCGCTCACCTGGGTCCAGGCATACCCGGCAATGCTGCCGTCTGAGTCCGTACCGCTGCCCGTCAACGTAGCCGTACTGGTAGGCAGGGTCACCGTTTGAGCAGTGCCCGCACTGGCCACAGGCGGTACATTGGCCGGAGTCGCCGCATTCACGATGATCTGTACAGTGCTGGTAGCAGTAGAACCATCACTGGCTGTAACTAATAATTTAAATACATAAGTTCCTGCCGCCAGGCCGTTGACAGTCGTAGACAAGGCGCCGGTAGATGTAATGTTTGCTGTATTCGGACCGCTCACCTGCGACCAGAGATAGCTGGCAATGGTCGTGCCACCCACTGGGGTAGCCGTCCCCGTAAGTGTAAGCGGAGAAGGTAACGCAATGGTTTGACTCCCGCCGGCGCTCACCGTGGGAGGATTGGAGGTCGGAGGAGGCGTCGAAGTGACAGCCGTCTTACGCATCGTCCACATCTGGGTCCACGAATTCATGGTTTTACTCCAGTCCCTCGCGGTCAGCGGAAAGGGCGTATTCCATACATTGGTACTATGCGTACCGCCGATGATCACGCTGTCAAAGTACCTGCCAGGCTGCGAATATTTTTTCATCAATGCCTGGTAAGCAAAAAAACCAATGGAATTGTAACCGGGATCCTGATCCCCGATTACATACAAACAACCCAGCCCACGCCGTGCGATGGTGTCCAGGTTAGGCGCCAGGGTGCCTATATTATTATCATATCCCCCATTGGCCATCGGCATGATACCGGTGATCCTTTTCCCAAGTACCGTATCCCCCACGTTCTGCCCCATGACCACACTCCAAGTGCCACGCCCGCCGGATGAAAGACCACCCACCCATACGCAGGAAGTATCTACACGATAGGCCGTAAAAAGAGCAGGGATGGTATATTGTAATTGAGGATAGGAATAAGACCCTCCACAAAGAGCACAGTGCGGAGAGACAATTATATATTTAATGGTATCCAGCGTGACAGGATCAATCCCATAAGGCTTAAGACCATTTTTGATCAGGTTGGGAAGAGAAGTATTAGTTACTTCTGTAATATCTGTTTTTGTGCCTTCCCCCGCCCCATGCAGAAACACATACAGGGGGTAACGTTTATTGGCATTGGCAGGAAGGAAATAATCATCCGGGTAATAGATAAGCGCCTGACCCATGGCATAACCCGGAGGAGCCACGGCTATCGGAATAACGGTCTGATTTCCAATTATTGCGCCCAAAGGCTGCGTTTGGGCTTCGAGAACACCGTTCGAACTCACCCAAAAACACAAATAGGAGATAAGTAAGCGTAAGCGTAAACGTTTAGCTTTCATAGTCTATTGGTTTTAGCATTCTAAAAGAGACTCGACAAGCGTTACGATTTCACCCAGAGTACCAATACTCACGGATTACCGCTCAAGCTTATACAATAACGAATTTGTATTTGCTTCGTAGGGTACAGGGTACGGATGTCGGCTTTTAATATCTAACGCGATAAAGTGAAAAAACTGTGCCAAACCTGGACCTTTGTAAATTTTCTAAGGGGAAAGCTGTACGTTTTAGAAAAAATGCCTTTTTTGGGCACCTTTTATGTCTTCCATTGAGTAGTTCCCGAAACCGGGATTCGTATTTTTTCTATTCGGGCGCGAGGTGGATGCAATATACATGCACGTTGTGAAATAAAAAACATTATCTTTAGCGCCTGTTCAATACTAACGCTTCTACGTCCTATCCCTTTCCACCGTCCTTGAAAATCTCCTGCATTTAGATCCATCTCCTCGAAATCCCTGAAATTTCGGCTATGTCGCTTTTTACCTTTTAATTATAGAAAAAGATGAAAAAAATCTACCCTCTTCTTGCCCTGACTTGCCTTATGCAAACCGTATTTGGTCAGGCTCCCGGCGGAATTACGACCAACCTTCAGTTATGGCTCAAATCCACTGTCGGCACCAGCACCACTACCAACGGTACTCCGCTGACATCCTGGAACTATGCAAACAACGGCAATTCTTTCTCGGCCACCGGTACCGGCCCTGCCTATACCGATTCGCTCATCAATTTTAAGCCCGGGATAAGATTCGTCAACAACCTGATGGACGGCCCGACAGTCGCATCAGCCCCCATCGCCGCAAACAAACCGGACTACTCCATGTTCGCCGTATGGCGCTCCAATGCGCACGGGATCTTTCAGCGCATCTGGCTGCAAGCCGGCTCCAGCGGCGCCGCCGACGGATTTTCACTCGCTACCTGGAACGACACCCGTATGGGCAACGAGATCGAAACCAGCCCCTACGACTACTCCCTCACCAACCACTTCTCCGACTCGGTATGGAATATCACGCAGATCAACATACTGAATCAACCGCTGAGTGACCAGGAGATCGTCACAGACAGCAACTACAAGACAGGCCCCACGGTATCCAACACCGATGCCCTCAACACCAACGGACCCGCAGCCAGGCACCTGGGCAACACTCTAAATGAATTAGGCTCCAAAAGCACCGCAGGCAACCAATCCCTCAACGGGGACATCGCTGAGGTCATCGTATTCGACAGACCCATCAACACAGGCGGAGAACGCGAAAAAATATTCTCCTACCTGTCCCTCAAATACGGCATCCCCCTCAACGCCAACCTGGTGTCCTCCGCAGGGGCCACCATCTGGGACGCCACCGCCAACGCAAGCTATACCAACGCCGTCTTCGGCATCGCCCGGGATGACGCCTCGGGCCTGCTGGTCAACAGATCCAACAGCATCGTCACCGGCACCGGCAACGGTACAGGGAGGAGCGGAAAAGGTAACTTCACCCTCTCCAATCCTTCCGCCCTCGCAGACCAGGGCTTCCTCCTCATCGGTAATGACAACGGCGGCTTCACACAATCCAGCTCCGTCAGACCCGGCGCCCAACAGTTCTCGCAAAAGTGGAAAGTACAGCAATCCGGTACTACAGGCACCGTCGATCTGGCCTTTGACCTCACCGGTCTTACATCCACCGGCACCATCGGCGTCCCAAATAACTTTGCGCTCGAAGTCGACGTGGACGGCAATGGCAATTTCAACGACGGTACACAGTATTATGTCGCCGCAAACAGCTTTACAGGCAATGTAGCCCATTTCACAGGCGTTACCCTGAACAACGGAAATGTATTCACCGTCCTGTCTTCCCCCACCTCCCTCCCCGTCAACTGGAGAAATGTCACCGTTGGTCTGACAGCCGGCGGCGATATCGCCATCAACTGGCAGGTGGATAACAACCAGGATGGAAAGCTATACCAGGTAGAACACTCCCTGGACGGAACAAACTTCTCCGTAATAGGCGAAGTGGCAAACAATCCGGCTGTAAAATCCTATAGCTATCTGTATGCTTCCCCCGCTGCGGGCATACATTACTTCCGCATCCGCGAAGTCGACTTTGACGGCAGGTCTATCTACAGCAAGATCGTCAGTTTCGAAACAAAGGTTGGCCCCCTCTCCTTCCGCGTACTAAGCTCCCTGGCCGTAAGTAATTACAGCCAGTTAGAGGTCACAACGCCACAGGCAGTCGACGTCCACCTCGAACTCTGGTCCACAGGCGGCATGAGGATCTCCACCCAGGAACAATCGATAGGCACAGGCACCACCAGGATCACAATCCCCATGAACCAGCTGGCCTCCGGTAACTACGTGCTGAAAATACAGGCAGGTTCCATCACCCGAACAGAGAAGGTCATAAAACCATAATACAAAAGAAAGTGCCCCTACCGGGGCACTTTCTTTATTTCTTCTATAACACGCTCCATATACGCCTCCCAGCCAAACGGTATCACCGCCTCATGCGCCTTCAGACACATATCCGCATACGCCGGGTCCTCAAACATCCGTAACAAAGCATCCCTTAAAGGCTCCACGGCATTGCTCTCGCAATAATACCCAAACCCTATCTCCTCCCCAAAGGTCCGCGTAAACTCCTTATAAGGAGAAGTAATGACGGGAATATAAAAATACATGGCCTCGATAGTCGATGAAAAAGCACCCCACTTCTCCGTAGTGTTCACCACCACCCTGGCCCCCTGCATCAGAGAGTAATATAATTCCCGCTCCTCATCCCGGCTCTTATCCAGATAGCCATAACAATACACGCCTTCCGGCGCCTCTTCCAGATGCCGGGCCTCCATACCAATGATGTTACAACGCACATCCGGAATATACGCTTTCAACAACTTAAAGGCCTGTACGAGACAATTGGCCCCTTCGACATACTTCCTGTTGCCGATAAAAAGGATATCCTTCGATGCCTGTTTGACGGCAACCGCCTCCGACGCGGCAACCTTTAGCTGACTGTTCACCACATTCCCCAGATACATGATGCGGGGGTTCTTATAATAAGACCGCATATGATCAGTCACCACCGGGAACAACGAAATCACCAGGTCTGCCGCCTCAATGATCTTATCCTGACGTCGCAAAGTATACCGCTCGATAAAAGAAGCCTTCCTGTTCAGGAAATATTTGAAATAATATTCAATAGTCCAATCACAAAATAATACCACCGGCACATCCACCCCCTTTACACTATGACTAAAGGAAAGAAATATAAAAGCATCCGACTTATTGTACCGTCTCACGGCCCTCCGTATCCGTCGGTTCACCTCCCACTGATTGGCATACGTATGGATATACCTGAGAAAATACCCCTTTCTTAATTTATTCAAGACCCTCCATACGGTATGATCGTACAAACGCTCTATCCATCCGACAGGATTGATATCCACCCGGTGTACCTTGATCCCCCTGGACAGCAAAGCATCGGTAAAAAAATACGGCACGTTCGACCAGGTGCTCAATTTCTCGGAATCACCATGCGAAAATACCGTCACTTCTCTGATCTCTCTCATGATTATAGGTGTTGCCTCCTGAGTATAAATATTTTCCCCGCCTTTGCGCTCAACAGTCTGCGATAAGGATATTCCCTTTCAACGGTATAACCGTCCACAGGGCCAAAGCTGATGAGGTACTCGTCATCCTTTACCCACCACCAGCTCTTTTTTGTCTTATCCTCTTCCAGACGCATCATGGTATCGTCATAAAGATAATAACCATTGAACTCAAAACCGCCGTCGATACGCGCAGGACTCACATGCCCATCTCTCATCAGGTAGTTCAACGCTTCCCAGCGGGCCCTGTTCCAGGAAAAATAATTGCTGGTCTGCGTCACAGAGAACAGCCCATAAAGAAAGATCACTCCCAATGCCAGCCGGCGACCCGCCCCTGGAAGCGCGGACACTCCCGCCTTCTCTTTTAAAACATCGCCCGTCAATGCGCAGATCACAGGCACCAGCGGGATAAAATAACGATCGAAATTGGCCCCCACCTCCATTACCAGCATATACATCACCATAAAGTAATAGAGAAAGACGGCTTCAGGAGCCGCGCTGGTTTGCAGAAACCGCTCCCGCCGAAAAGAAGGAAAATATCGCACCAGCAGAAAAAGGATCCACCCGCCTCCGATACAGCCCGCCAGGGTCACCGCCAGCCAGAATGCCGCCGACAGACTGCCCAGATGGTCCGTCTTCAGGATCATGATATCCCGAAGACTCGCAATACCCAGTCCATAAGTGTTCAGGATATTGCCGGTAAAAGGCATCAGCCGCCTGAATACAAGGAAATAACAAATACCCGCTAATAAAAAAGCCCCATAATACCATGACAACCGCCTGCCCCCTCTTCCCAACATTCCGGGGACACAAAGGAACACCAGCGGAAAGATAAACAGACCGCAATAAATAAAGATATTCAACAGCTGCCTGGCCAAAAAAATAGACTTGGGGTAATCCGAGTACAATAAATTGAAAAATATCTGCCGCGTCCCTTCGTAATACATGACAGGAATGCCCGCATGCGCCTTCAGCCAGGCATTGTATAATAAATAGATTCCTAACGGAACAGCACATATGATCACAGCCGTCATCACCCGCTGCACAGTCCATCCTCTCCACTCCCGGATCAGGATGCAAAAAGCAAAACTAAAAGCCGCCAATAACCCCAACTGACGGATCATAGTGGCGGCGCTAACAAAACATATGCCCCCTATCAACCACCATACCCTGGAATGACCCCGCAAGACCTTGACAAAACAATACATCGACAACAACAACATGGAAAAGAATGGCACATCCGTCATAAAGGTATTGGACAGATTCAGATACACAGGATTGAAGAGCACGATCAGCGCCCCTATAAAAGACAGCTCCCTGCTGCCCGATAGCTCCCTGATAAGAAGATAACTGGTCAGCACACCCGCCAGACCCAGGACCAGGGTCGACAGCCGGAGGATAGTAAAAGAGAAACCAAAGATCTTGCAAAAGAGAAGCCCCCACGCCAACTGCCCGATGAGAGGCATGGAAGTGAATCCGGCCAAATGCAGGTGATGCTCGGTATAGAGAAATTTTAACGAACGCGTATAAGACCAGTCGTCATTCAAAGGGAACTCTCCAATAGGGTTGATGATTATCTCCGCTGCCAGGAACAGCAGGATGAGCAGCATCACCGCTATTCCATCCTTACTGCGTATTTTTTCCGCGGTCCGTGAAATAAACGAGCTCATTGGCCGGAGATTTTGGAAAGACGGCTTTTTACACGTGAAGGTAGATCATAATCATTCCAGCGCTGCCGGCGCTTATGCAGGTATTCTTTACCCCTGTACCACCATCTGTACAGACGGTTGTTATGCTTATTGACAGGCAGCAGCCGGCCATATTCCGTGTAGTTCTGCCGTTTGGCGCCATAACGCGCCACGATCTCCGCCCATTCATCATATGGGTCTACGCCTAACTTCTGATAAAGCTCCCCTTTACCCACAGGCTGCGTATGCCGCATGGTCACCGTATCAAAGACCACCAGCTTGTCTTCAGGATAACCCAATATCTTCGGCCACACCGAATCCATCCCCCAACTGCTGCGGTTGGCAACAAAGGATTCAAGACACCGCTGCAGGGCTTCCCGGCTAAACAAAGGCGCCATGACTTCTATCTGCCCGACCCACCGGCACCAGCTGTTTGCCTCCTGCTTAAAGATAGGCCAGCTGCAAAAGCTGTCCCTTGTAAGGGCCGCACAACTGATGTACGCGCCCAGCCCCTTGCTGAGCGCAAATAGCTGGTTGATCTGACGGGTGTCGATCTCAATATCGTCATCAAGAAAATAAAAATGATCATACTGTTGCAGCCACTCGGGGCGTATCTCCGTCAGCAGACGATGGATCATGTGATACTTGAACCCCTTCAGATGAAAAAAATGGTCAGCATCAGCATACAACGCAGGGTTATTCACCTGCTCATGATAGAACAACAGGCAGAGCTCAAACTCTCTTTCCTCCTTATATCTCAGCCAGTATTCCTTAAAGATGGAGGCCTTGTTGCCACAGGGCGCTATAATGATATTACGTGATGGCATTACGGGGCCAAAGTAGACAAAAGTGTGGGATTTTTTGAGTAAGTTTGGACAATAATTTTTTATTAACCCCCGCAGCTTGAAAAAATACTTTTCCTCATACTGGATCCGTTCCGCATTTTATACATTCCTTCAAAGATTCTCCCTGACCATCTTTGGTTTTATCAACCTGGTCATCCTGCTGCGCTGGCTATCCAAAGACCAGATGGGCGTCTGGGCCACTTTCTTGATCATCACCACCATTTTCGAACAGACAAAAAGCAATCTGCTAAAAAATGCGCATATCAAGTACGTCAGCGGTCATGGCGAAGACAAGGAAAAAGTAACCATCGCATCTTCCTCCTTCCTGATCAACCTTTCCATCACCCTGATCTTTATCTTGTTCATCATTTTTTTCTCCACCCGGCTAAGCCACTGGTTCAATATGGGCGCCGAACTGGGGACAATGCTCAAATGGTTCATCCCGGGTCTGATCTTCATGGTCTTCTTCTCACACCTGGAGGCGGTACAGCAATCCTTCCTCGACTTTAAGGGAGGGTTTGCCGGTAATTTTGTTCGCCAGGTATTTTTCTTCGGGGTGATCCTTACCTGCTATATCCTAAAAATACCCATTACCCTTAGCACACTGGCCTTCTATCAATCCATCAGCATCGGACTGGGCGTCATCGTTATTTACTGGCTCTCCCGCCCTTACCTGCATTTTCAATTCAAAGCTTCCCGGGAATGGATCAAAAGGATCCTCGGCTATGGCGGCTATATCTTCGGGTCGGGTCTGCTGGCGAATATCTGCGCCAATATCGACCAGCTCATGACGGCCAAGCTGATCAACCCCGCCTGGATGGCCAATTACAACGTAGCCTCCCGCATCAACGGCCTGGTGGATATCCCTTCCTATGCCGCATCCGAGGTGATCTTCCCACAGGCATCCCGCGCCAGCATGCAGGAAGGGAAAGGCAAAGTAAAATACCTCTTCGAAAGAATGGTAGCCATCCTTATCGCCTTCAACTTCCCCACCGCCCTTTTTATTATTATCTTCCCCCGGCTGGTGACCTATATCGTGGCGGGCAACCAATACTTAGACTCCGTATTGATCCTGCAGCTGTACATGATCACAGGTATCTTCCGCCCCTTTCAGAACCAGTCGGCCAACCTCCTGAACTCCATCGGTAAACCCCGGCTCGGCTTTATCATCAACTCCTGCTCCCTGGTGCTTTTCCTGGGCGTCAACTATATTTGCCTGTTGAAAATAGGTTTTTACGGCGCAGCCGTCGGCACCCTGATCATGAATGTCCTGGGTGTCATTACTTGGTACTTTATCATGCGCAAAGAAGTGGACCTTTCCCTGATGAACGTGTACAACTATGCCATCGATACTTACCAGTCCGCGTACAGATTCGCTATAAAGCTCCTCACCCGCAAAAAGCAGCAGGCTCAACCTTAAGCTACATGAAGATCGCTCATCTGATACTGGCCCATAAGAACCCCGCTCAATTACAGCGGCTGCTGGACAACCTGCAACACCCGGATGCCGCCTTCTTTATCCACCTGGACAAAAAGATCGATGCGGCCCCCTTTGCCTATCTGTTCCAACGGCCGGACACCTTTCCCGTACATAAACGCACAAAAATATACTGGGCCGGCTTTGGCACCATCCAGGGCATCCTCAACGGGTTTGCAGAAATACCCGCGGGATACGACTATATCAACGTCATCTCGGGACAGGACTTCCCCCTGAAGCCGGCCGGCTATATCCATCGCTACATCGGGGAAAGAAAAGGAAAGGAGTTCATCACCTGTCAGACCATCGACGGCACCAGCGAATGGGGGGACGTCTCGCCGCGGGTAAGAAGATACCATCTCATCAACTGGCGCATCCCGGGCAAACACCGGTTGGAAAACATACTAAACAAACTCCTCCCGCCCCGGAAATTTCCCATGGACCACGAACTGGTAGGCCGGGCCAACTGGTTTACCCTCTCCTACCCCGCCGTTCAATACCTGCTGAGCTTCCTGCGCCAGCACCCTGAACTGATCCGGTATTACAAATATTGCTGGGGCGCCGACGAGTTTATCTTCTCTACCATCCTGTACAATTCCCATTTCAGACCGAATATCGTGGATAACCTGCTTTACTGCTTTTGGGAACCCGGCCACGGTCACGCAAAAACGCTGACGGCAGAGGATTTCGATACATTAAAGGACAGTGAAAAACTCCTCGCCCGGAAATTCGATATGGACAAAGACCCGGGTATCTTCAAACTCCTGGAGGACTGGATGAAAAATAATCCCTGAACTTTTAGCCTGTCCGGGCGCTAGAGATTCCCCTTCTTCAGCTCATTGACCGCAAAGTCGCAGGCCCTCGCAGTGAGTGCCATATAGGTCAGGGACGGATTCGCCGTGCCGGAAGATGTCATACAGCTGCCGTCCGTGATAAACACGTTCTTTACCTCATGCATCTGGTTAAACCCATTGAGGACGGAGGTCTTGGGATCGCGCCCCATCCTTACAGTCCCCATCTCATGAACGGCAGACCCTCCGGGATGCAGATGACTGTAAGTATTGATATTCTTAAAACCCGTGACGGATAACATCTCCTGTATGGTCGCCTGGATATCCTTTCGCATCGCCTGCTCATTCTCATGGTATTGATAGTGGATCTTCACAAGAGGAAGCCCCCACCTGTCCTTCTCTCCGCCATCCAGGGTCACTTTATTCTCAAAATATGGCAGGGTTTCCCCCCACCCGCCTAACCACATCCCCCAGGGCCCGGGCTGCACAAACTTGCTCTTGAAATCCTTCCCAAAACCGCTGATCCTGGCCGCCTGCCCTTTCCAGGTTTCACGCCCCCCCTGCCCCTGCAGACCAAAACCCCTCGTATAATCCTTTTTGGTGCCCTCCTGCAGGATATTGCGAAACCGGGGGATATAGATACCCACAGGCCTCCTGCCATAGTAATACTGGTCTGCAAAGCCCTCATATTCGCCCGTACCGCCGGTGCCCGTAAAATGGTCCATCAGATTATGCCCCACCTGCCCGCTGGAGTTACCCAATCCCTGGGGAAAATGCCGGGAGACGGAGTTCAGCAGGATGGCAGCCGTAGCAATGGTGGAAGCATTCAAAAAGATAATACGGGCAAAATATTCCGTGGATTGCCTGGTATGCGCATCGATGACCCGTACGCCCGTCGCTCTACCCTTCCCCTCGTCATAGATCACCTCGGCAACTACTGCATCCGGCACCAGCGTGAGATTACCCGTGGCCGCGGCAGCGGGCAGTGTGGCCGCATTACTGCTGAAATAGCCGCCAAAAGGACAACCCCGGCTACAGAGATTACGATACTGACAAGGGCCACGCCCACTCCAGCCCCGGCTGAGATTGGCCACCCGGCCGATGGTAACGACCCTGTCCTTGTAATGCTTGCGGACCTCCCCGGAAAAATACTCTTCTATACAATTCATTTCCATCGGAGGTAAGAAATTTCCATCCGGCAATTGTGACAAACTTTCCTTCTGCCCGCTAACCCCGATATAAGATTCCACATGATCGTACCAGGACGCCAGATCCCCATACCTGATGGGCCAATCCACACCAATACCATCCTTCAGGTTGGCTTCGAAATCCAGGTCGCTGTACCTGTAGCATTGCCTGCCCCAGGTAAGACTCCTGCCCCCCACCTGATAACCACGCACCCAGTTGAAAGGATCCGCCTGTATATAGGGATGCTCCCGGTCACTGGCAAAAAAAAGAGCGCTGCCCTCATCAGCCGATCCTGCCTTGATAGGGTTCTCAGCCATCTGCCGCTGGGTAATGTTCCCCCTGTGAGGGAACTCCCAGGGTTGCATATTCGCAGTAGGATAGTCTTTTATATGCACCACCTGCCGCCCTCTCTCCAACACCAGGGTCTTCAACCCTTTTTCACAAAGCTCCTTGGCAGCCCACCCCCCACTGATACCGGAGCCGACGACAATGGCGTCATAAGTATTTTTTCTGGGATCTCCCATAATTAGGTCTAGTTTGTAGCCCAGGCCTTCTGGCCAGGGGTCAAAGGCATGCATCCTTTAAAGCTGCCGGGAACATTGACATAGGCCAGCCCCCTGGTAGCGCCCGCTTCGGAAGTGCAATAACCCTCTACAGTGTATTCTTTTAAGATTGTAAAAAAGGATTTCCCAAGATACCTGTTCTGTACCTTGCCCATGATGCCGCCATAAGGCTTGTCCCGCTGCTCAAAATGGGTCAGCACACTTTCCTGCTCTGCGGCTGAACAATGCTGATAGTCCCTGCCGCACCTGCTTCTGCTGTACGACTGAAGGTCCTTCAATCCATCGATAAATTTATTCTGGTTCTTCCGGTCAGTACATTCCCGGATCATCATGATGATAAAGTCGGCAACCCCAGCTTCCCTGGCCCCCGGCGTATCCGTAGCCGGGATAATGGTTTCGGCGAGCGCAGCCAGCAACTCCCGGTTATTTTCCACATATACGACATCAGGGGATTTGGCGATCTCATACCACTTGTAGCCGCCAAATAGGGCAGCCACCCCGGCGCCGCCAAGCATTATACGGGTGATCGCCTTGCGCCGGTCCATTTATTGCCTGTTTTTTTCCCAGACAGAAAAGAAACCACCGGTAAACCGGGTAGGTAGGATATCAGCGACCTTGCAATCTAACTTCTGCAAAAAGAGCGCACGCTTGGCAAAAAAGGAGAAGGGAAAAACATCCTCGATAAAGTTGGCCTTCCCAAATTTTGTTATCCTGAAATGATGCTCCCTGGAAAGGTTTTCCAGGTCCCTTTTTGAAAAGAATTGAATATGGTCCAGGTTGTCGGCGGCAGACTGCACCGTAGTGCCCTTATAACCCAAAATATTCTTTAGCTTGTTTACAGTACGCCACAGCCAGCCATTCTGGTTCCGCATACGCAGGAATGGTTTGGTGACAAAACTCTCTCTCGGACCGCTGCCGTTGGGGACGGTGACGATCAACTTGCCGTCTTCCTTCAGACTGGCATACAACACCTTCAAAAGAGCGCCGGGGTCCGTCAGATGCTCCAGCACCTCACTACAGATGACGGCATCATAACGCTCTCCGGAAGCCACCAGTTCCTCAGCGCTTTTCTGCTGGAACACGACATTGGGCAGGGAAGTGACAGACCGGGCTTTTTCAATGGTCTTCTCGCTGACGTCAATACCAAGCACCTGAAAACCCAGTCTCCCCAGATGACGGCTGATCACACCATTGCCGCAGCCTACATCCAGGATACGGGCATGGGAGGGCAGACACCCCCGGAGAACGCTGGCAATAAAATCCACCCGCTTCCGGTCCGCAATCCTGTCATATTCGTATTGAACCTGTTCCTGCCGGCTATTGAAATTGCCGGCTTTGATCGCGCTATCCATTTTTACGCTTGTTTTCTGTAAACAAATAATTGGTGACTTCGGTCTTCGTATGAACGGTATGAATAAAGGTTTTATTGGCCTTCTTCACCTGGAATAAGGTGCCCAGCATAAGACCAACAGCCCGGGGCAGCCGGAGCACGGCACGCCAGAGATCCCTGTTAATAAGACTGGCCGGTAAAGCCAGCGCCAGCGTCAGCATATAGAGGGCCCATAAGCCGGTGGCCGCCAGGCCCCAGGAAACACCAAGGAAGAAAGAACCCAACGCAAACAAAGGCAGCACCGCCAACAAAAAGGCCCGGGGCAATACCACATTACAGAGGACAGCCAGATTGAAATAGCTCAGGTTCCCCTTTATCAACTGCCCACAGGCAGGTAGAAAAAAACGCTTGAAATAAATGAATTGGCTGGATACCCACCTTCTCCGCTGTTGCTGAAAAGCTTCCGAAGTAGATACTTTCTCGTCAAATACCAACGCATCATCCAAATACCATATGCTGATACCCTGCCGCACCACCTCCAGCTGCAATATCTTGTCAAAACCTCCTACGGCATCGATCCGGCTCAATATATCCTTCACCATATCATACTCAAAGGCCATCCCCGAGCCGATGACGGCGGAAGAAAGTCCGATGGCATTGCTGCCCTTCCTGAAAATATGGTTGTTGATCGCCTCACTACAGGCGTCCAGGATGGCAAATGACGTATCCAGGTTCTTGGCCACACGACAACCCTGAACAGCACGGGCGCCCGCACTAAAAGCCCTATCGATCTTTTGGAGAAAGTCGGCAGCCAGCACATTGTCCGCATCACAAATAAGAGCGATGTCATACGGCTCCCCTATACGACGAAAAGCCTCATTCAAAGACTTCGTCTTGGTGCTCTTCTCAAAAGACACTTCTATGACATTCACCTGCAAACCCCGGAGCGCAGCCAGCGTCTCCGACTTAAAACTGTCCGCAATGATAAAGATATCAAAGAGGTGACGGGGATAATCAAGAGATAAAAGACCCTCTGCCGTGGAAAGAATGATCCCATCCTCCTTATAGGCGGGCACCAGCAACGCTATCCGCCTGCCGCCGGAACCGCTGCCGGCATCATTCCCCGTGACACGCCTCCGGTAGAACAAACGTCCCCAGAAGGAAAGAACAAACAAATAAATCACAGAAAATGCACAGTATAAGAAGACTATCCTATACAATATTTTTATGATAAACTCACCCATAACATAAGCCCAAACATACTCTTTTTTATCCAGATCAGGAAGCCCCGGACCCTTATTTCGCTTAATTTACAGGAGTATTTCACCTAATTTTCGGCAAGGTTTCCAGGTTCAAAAAGAATGACTAATTTAGCTGATCCAATCATACTAAACCCGGCCTTTTGGAGTTATTATGGGGGCGGTGGAGAAACTCTAATTTTTATGATAAATCGCTGAATAACAAGAGGCTAAATAAAGAGCCCTCCATAATTCAGGTTTTCCATGCACAAGCGTCATTGTATTTTTTAAGACTAAATCCGAGAAAAAGTAATTTACATGGACCTTTTGTATCTCTTCCGTGTTCTTCTGAAAAGAAAATGGATCATTATAGGGTCAGCAATTCTGGCGGCTGTGATCGCCTGGTATTTCACACGCAACGAGCCGAAGATCTACCGTTCATCCACCCGTATATCCACAGGTTTCGCAGTCGCCGACGAAATAAAGATCAATGACAATTTTAATATCTTCGATGCGGACGTAAAGTTCAACAATGCTATCAATACGCTGAACTCCCCCTCCGTCGTCAGCCTTCTTTCCTATAAACTCATCCTGCACGATCTCAACGGCCCTACCCCCTTCCGCAGCTTGTCGCCGACAACACGCCAGTTGCCGATGTACAAAGAGTTGAACCTCGATGAAGCAAAAAGGGTATTCACGGAAAAGCTGGAGACGATGAGCGTGCTCACTTCCTATAAACCCGACGAAAAGAAGTTGCTGGAGCTACTGAACCTCTATGGCTATAGCTACAAGGCATTGAACATGGGCTTCAACATCTACCAGGTACCCCGTACGGATTATCTGCAGATCGACTATGCATCGGAAAACCCGGAGCTTGCAGCCTTTGCCGTCAACAACCTCTACCAGGAATTCCTCCGCTATTACCGCAATATCCGCAGCGCCAAATCACAGGAATCCATCGACACGCTGGAAAGCATCATGGAAAAGAAAAAACAGGATTGGGATGAGAAAAATAAGATACTGAGAGGAGAAGGCGGCCTCACTACCACCTCGGAAACTACGGAAAAATACAGCCTGATCTCCGAGCTGGAAAAGACCCTTACGGTGGAAAAGAACAAGCAGACAGAAACGTATTACGAGCTAAGAAAGGTGAACCAGCAGTTGAGCGCCCTGGGCGGTGGTACGACCCCGCCAAATAATAACACTACTGCCCCAAACACCAGCCGCAACAACGAGGAATTGATCCTGGCCCGTAAAGCCCTGAATGAAGCTTACCAGGAATACCTCCGCACAGGTGATAAGGCCCAGCTGGCCAAGTACAACCAGCTGCAGACCGAGTACAACAACAAGTACGCGGGATCAGCCTCAGCCGATCCAGGCACCCCCGGCGGCGGCACCCCCGAAACAAAAAAGAACACGCTCCTTGAAAAAAAGAACGACCTGGAATACGACATCGAAGCCAGTAATGCAAAGATCGAGGGCCTCAACAGCCGTCTGAACTCCCTGAGAGCCAGCGCCTCCTCCGTCAGCTCAAAAGGAGCCAGCCTCGAAACACTGATGGATGAAGTAAAACTGGCGGAAAGAGACTACCTGGACGCCAAACAGAAATATACAAACGCGCTCGACCAGAACTCTTCTTCCATCAACAATTTCCGGCAATTACAGATCGCCCAGCCCGCCATCGAACCCGAACCTTCCAAAAGAAAAGCCATCGTCGGTATGGCAGGCGCCGTCGCCTTTGTCAGCGTAACGCTCATCATTATCCTGCTGACCTACCTGGACTCATCTATAAAGACCCCGATCATCTTCTCCCGGAAGGTAAACCTGAAGCTCATCAGCATGGTGAATATGATGAACATGAAGACAGCCAATCTGAAGGATATGGTGGCAGGAGCGCTTAGAGAAAGCGACCATCTCGAAAAACACAGGAACAACGTATTCCGGGAATCCATTCGCAAGCTGCGCTATGAGATCGAAACCAGCGGAAAAAAGATCTTCCTGTTCACCAGCACCAAAAAAGGACAAGGTAAGACCACCCTCATCCAGGCCCTGTCCTATAGCCTTAGCCTCAGCAAGAAAAAGATACTCATCATCGATACCAATTTCAGCAACAACGACCTTACCATCCAGCTGAATGCAGATCCGGTACTGGAAAAAATATCCACGGATAAGAACAACCGGTCCCTCGTCGACCAGATCAGGTTCCTATCCAAAGACATCGGCGTAGGCTCTGTTTTTGCCATCGGTTCCGAGGGCGGCGACTATACCCCCTCCGAGGTCCTGCCCCGCGAGAACCTCCTGAACCACCTCCATTCCCTTACACAGGAATTCGATTACATCTTCCTGGAAGGTCCGCCGCTGAACGATTTCTCCGACAGTAAAGAATTAATACAATACGTTGACAGCGTAGTAGCGATATTCTCTGCCACGCACGTCATCAAGCAGATTGACAAGGAGTCCATCAAATTCCTCAAAGAGCTCAACGGAAAATTCTGCGGCTCTGTACTGAATATGATCGACCTGGAAAACGTAAACGTAATATAAAACATGAAGTTTCCTTTGCTCCTATCCCTCGCCGGACTGATCTTGTACAACCCCTATGCCCGGGCCCAGGCCACAGGCAACCCATCCAAAACGAAGCCCGATAACACGGCGCCCGTATTCAGAACCGCCCCCTCAGGCGAAGTACCCGACTCCACCATCGAAAGACGCCTGGTAGACCTGGTGCTGAGCGGCCCCACTTACGACGCATCCTTTCATACAAACAGGATCAACGAGCTGGCCTTAAGGGCAGCCAAGAACTCCTGGCTCAACCTGCTCACAGTCTCCACCAGCTACTACGACCAATCCGGTAATAAACAAGCCGGCCAGTCCTACGTACTGCCAAAATATTTTTTTAGCCTCAGTATCCCGCTGGGTATCATCTTCTCCCAGGGCACACAGGTAAAGACAGCCCGGGAATCGGTAGCACTCAGCAAAGACAGACAGATAGACCTGGGCAGGAACCTCAAGGCAGAGATCTTAGGCAAATACAAACAGTATAAGGTGAACAACGTCCTCATCCAGATGCAGAATGAAATGATGAACGACGTGATGGTCAATGTAGCCCAGGTAGAAGACAATTTCAAAAAAGGAGGCACCACCGTAGATGTATATATAGCCTCCCAAAAGGCCAAGAATGACGAGGTCATCAAATCCCTGAACCTTAAATTACAACAGGACCTGCTGATCCTGGACATCGAAAAGCTGATCGGAGTGCCGCTGGCTGACGTGCTGAGACCCGGTTATGGCAAATAATGGATATATACGAAGCCTCGATGGCCTGCGGGCCATCGCCATCCTGCTTGTAATGAGCTATCATGGCGAGCTCGACCACTATGGATGGACAGGCGTCCAGCTCTTCTTTGTCCTCTCCGGTTTTCTTATCACAGGCATACTATGGAACGAACGGTCCCGCCCGGGCTCCAATAGCTTTAAATTCAAAAAATTCTGGGTACGCCGCGCACTCCGTATTTTCCCCCTTTATTTCGGCTATGTAGGCATCATCGGTCTAAGCTATCTGTTCTTCCGTTTTCCCGTATACTATCCGTCCTATTTCCCTTATCTGATCACCTACACGGTGAACTATATCCCACTGTTCCCCGGATGGTACGGTAACCCGCTGTTTACCCATCTCTGGTCCCTGTCGATAGAAGAACAGTTCTACCTGATCTTCCCCTTTATCATTCTATTAGGTAGAAAGGGGGTTATCCGGACACTGCTCCTTTCTATTATTGCACTCGGCCCTCTCGCACGCTTTCTGCTGGGGGAATATTTTAAAACCAAAATGTCCGACACTACCCTGGTGGCGCATCTGGTAGATATGCATACGTTGAGCCACCTCGACGCCTTTTGTTTTGGCGGTATCATACCCGTCCTCTCCCTGGATACCCGGCTTAAACACCCGGCGACCATCCTGGGCTCCGCCACGATCCTGCTGGTAAGCATCGGTCTGCTGAACTTTCTCAATACCCCGACACCCTATAATTTCTGGCAGGACGGAGGATTTAACAACTGGTACATCAACAACTATCAACACGTCTGGATCTATAGCCTGTTTAACCTGTTCAGCGCCTCGCTGATCCTTTTTCTTGTCAGCAAACATAGCGCCAGCAAACTCCCCCTGCTGCGAAAGATCTTCGAAAGCAGATGGATGGTCAGCATCGGCCGGATATCCTATGGGATGTACGTGTTCCACTGGCTCATTCTCGTTTATGTCATCCCTCACCTTTTTGACATGGGCACCTACTGGATGAAGCTGGTTACCTTTATTCCCTACGTGGCAGCGGTATATGGATTCTCCGCTCTTAGCTACAGGCTGTACGAATCCCGTTTCATACGGATGAAAGACCGTCTTTTCAAATCCCCCGACACCGATAAAAAAAGATCCTCTTCCGATACGGCGATTGTCCGGGAGGGGTCCGCCGGTAGAATAAATGGCTGACAATGGATATATCAAAAGCCTGGATGGCCTTCGCGCTATCGCAGTACTGCTGGTGATGAGCTTCCACGCGGAGATCACCCACTTCGGCTGGCTGGGCGTCCAACTCTTTTTCGTCCTCTCAGGATTCCTTATCACAGGCATACTATGGAAAGAAAAAAGCCGGGAAGGCCCGGTGTCCTATAAATTCAAAAAGTTCTGGGTACGCCGTACCCTCCGCATCTTCCCCCTGTATTTCGGCTATCTGCTCGTATTGGGGCTTACCTACCTCTTTTTCCATTTTCCCAGCTACTACGTCACATATATACCCTATCTCCTTACTTATACCTTCAACTTCACAAGGACCCTCCAGCAATGGCATGGCAACCCCCTCTTCACCCATTTATGGTCCCTGTCGATAGAAGAACAATTCTATCTCTTCTTCCCCCTGATCGTGCTGCTGTGGCATCCCAGATACATCCGGCGGCTGATGCTCGCGGTCATCGCCCTGAGCCCTCTCATCCGCCTGGCCCTGGGACAATATTACGCAGCCCGTGGCCTGGATCCCGAGCTGCTAGCGGACACCCTTTACTGGAATACAGCCAGCCATATCGACGCCTTCTTCCTCGGCGGCCTCATACCCGTATTTGCATTACACCAACGGATCAAGACACCCCGGACGGTCTTTTACATCTGTCTGGCATTGGCCCTCCTGGCAGGAGGTCTGAACTTCTATTCCAGCGCATCCGGCAACTCCTGGATCAGCGACCTGGGCTACAACCACGGACAGACAGCCCACCTCGCCTACGTATGGGAATACACCTGCCTCAATCTTTTCTTCGCCTCCTTTATCCTGGTCCTGGTAAGCGACCATACCCGCAGGTCCCCATCCCGGTTACGCAGCACACTGGAGACAGGATGGATGGTGCAAATTGGCAAGGTTTCCTACGGTATGTATATCTTCCACTGGCTGATCATGGTATACGTGATCAACAGTTTTATAAAGGTCGAAACGCCCCTCGCACGTATCGCCCTCTTCATCCCCTACGTAGCCCTGGTCTATCTCGTCTCGCTGTTGAGCTTTAAATTATATGAATCCCCCTTTGTCCGGCTAAAAGATCGTCTCTTTCCCACCGGCCCTGCGTCAAAAACCACATCTAAAAAAATTTCTGAAACGCCCATATCATGATACGGAAATGGTCCTTTATCCTCCTGCTGCTCACCTGGCCCTTCGCCCTGCACCTGCAAGCACAGGCGGTCAGAAAAGTAGGTCTGGGCGAATACGGTCGCTATATCCTCAAGGCCGCCGATAGCCTGGTATATATAGATTTCTGGAATGGACGAACGGTGGCTCTCACCCCCGCCAATACAAACGGTAAGAAAATAGTCGATATCTCGGGAGCCCTTTACTCCGCCGTCGGCATCGACGCGGAAGGATACGCCTGGGTCTTCGGACAAGGCCGGATCGATGCCATCTATGTAAATAAAGACTCCAGTGGCGCCCCTTTCAAAGACAATATATCCTGTACAGGCTATTTCGGCGCCTATACCACACTGAAAGCAGATGGCTCCATCTGGACCTGGGGCAGCGACGACTGGGGCCTGTTCTCCCCCGACCATAAAGTCACTCACCCCAAACCCGTCCGGCTAAAAATGCCCCCGGGCGTAAAATTCAGCAAGATCGTTGCAGGCCAAACCCTGATGGCCTTGTCCCGCAACGGCGACGTCTATATTTACGGAGGCAACAACGGTGTCCCGCAGAAGATCCCCCTCCCCCGCCCAGCCAGCGATATCGCCGCCAGCCACACAGGCTTCTTTATCGCCATCGTACCGGACGATATCAAAAAGAGCAGGATGGGATGGCCCTATGGTTTTGGCGCCGAAAGCCTTTTCTTCGGCGTCCCGGGCCCCTTGCAGGGACCTGTACCCCTGAAAAAGATCTGGGGCATCACCATCCCTATCCGGCGCATCGTAGCCAACCACAACGTCATTCATTTCATCGATAGCCTGGGAAGGATGTTCGGACTGGGGGACAACCCTTGCGGAGAAGTAGGCAATGGGACAGAACTGGTCAACCGCGCGGACATCTACCATCCGCCTCAATATGCCGGCAGACCCTATGCCTGGAGCTGGGCCAAACATGAAAACCTGGTCACCAAGCCTGTCCAGATAGGGATAGGCACCACCTGGAAGGACGTCTGGGCCGGCAACTCCTACGCCTTCTATCACTATGCCGTCGACGTCAACGACTCGGTCTATTTCTGGGGGAGGTCCAAATCCTGGGTGAACGGCCAGGCCCATGATGACGAAGGCAACCTCCCTAATGCATTCGACGTGCTCTCCCCCACGATGCTGCATGTCTTCTCCACGCCAAACAAAGGATTCGGGAAATTCACCCTATACACCTGTAATGCCGGCCCGGACCAATCCATCACGGGGGACAACACCACCCTTTCAGGCCGCGCTACACCTTCCTCGGGATATACGATCGCCTCCTACAAATGGACACAGCTCAGCGGTCCATCCTGTACGCTGACAGACCCGGACAGCGCAAAGACCACCGTAAAAAAAATGAAGACCCCCGGCACCTACGTGTTTAAACTCCTCATGACAGACAACAATACAGGCGCCATCAGCGATACAGTTGCAATAAAAGTTTATAAGGACACCCTTAGTAATAAAGCACGCTGATCTCCCGGGGAAGGGACGGCTGGAAAGCTTTCAGATTACCCATCAGACTCTCCTTGTCACGGGCATCAATGGCATAGAACGTGACGACATCATAACCGCAAATGACATTATCCGGCATCTGCCAGGTGGCGACTTTGGTCCAACGGTCCAGCAAGGGTTTGTCAAACCACGTTTCATACACAATTGCCAGCTTCGTCCTCCTCGCCCTCACTAGGCTGTCCAGAAAGACAGGGGTACAGTACCGCCCTTTTTTGCTGCGGGCCACGTCGATATCTCCCAGCCCCCATAGGTCCACGACTTTCAGATCCCCATAAAAAGCAACAGCGCCGATGTCATTGACAGCAACGGCATCCCCCTTGTAATATTTCCTGAGGAATTGCCCCATCTGGTATTGCTGATCGTAAATATTCACACAAGCCCGTGTGGCTTTCGAATAGGCCGCGGCACTACGCAATACAAAAGGGAAGAATACCATAAATGCCAGCAACCCCGTCATGACGATGGCCATCCCAGGCTTCCCTTTAAGATAAACAGCGCCCCATTTGTAATAGATCATCGATAGGATGACGATGGAAGACACCACCAGGTAAGCTTCATACCTGTAAAACCATCCTGTAGCCGCCAGTGAAAGATGTACCAGGGTGCAGCCGGTGACGAGGATGAGAAAATAGAACCATGACCTTTTCCCGCGCAGAGGTTCCAGAAAGAATAAGAATGTCACAGGCAGCAGCACCAGCAGACGTTGACTGGCTGCAAGACTTATGCCGGGCGGCCGCCCTCCCGGCACATTTGCCTGGGTGGAGTCAATGGACCACTTATTGATAAGGGTCTGCTGTATAAATTCTACAATCCCGGCAAAAGAAGGACGGATGCTGTCGGACTTTATCAGGACAGAGTTCGGGAGGAAATAACTCCCCTTGCCGACGGAATAGATCCCAAAGACCACTATCAGCAGGGAAGCTGCAAACCCCAGACTGACGGCAGTCACAAGCTTGCGGTGGTACAGCAGGATAAGACCCGCCACCATCACGAGGAACAGCCCTTCATAGCGTATTCCGGTGAGCAATATCGCATACACGTATACACGCCAGGGCAGCCGCCACTCCTTCCCGGAGCCGGCAGCCGGCTGCTGTTCCATCCAGTCCGCAAACGAGGTGATAAACAGGAACGAAAATATACATTGCAGGACATGTTCCATCCCGCTGATGATAAGGATAGGTAATGGCGCAAATACCACCACCAGCAACAGGATCACGGTCCTGGCTACTGCCCCGGCCTGCTGTCTCAGCAGCCAGCGATGTATCACCGTCAGCAGGACAATGGCGGCAATTATGTTGATGACAAAAGGTATCAATATGTTGACGGGAAAAATCTTGAATAACAAGGTCAGGAGTAAGGTATACAGCACGGAAGACGAGGCGGAGGCAAACTCCGAAGGATTGATACCCCAGATACCATGCTGTGCTAAATTCCTCGCCACCTGCATGTGAATAAAAGGATCATCCAGGGGATAGGAAAAGACCCCGCCGGTGATCTTCATTACTGATCGCTCCAAAAAAAGTACATAGATCACCGTCGCCAGCACAGCCAGCAGCAACGGAATAAGATTAGACCGCTTCATGATCGAGATCTTTCAGTTTCAGGATAAGGGCCAACATGGGATAATAGACCACCACGTCCGTGATCTGTCCCAGCGCTTCCTGCGCATATTCCGCAATGTAAAAGGAAAACAGACAGGTCACACTGGCGGCATAGATGATCTTGAGCTTCGCGTCACGGGTCCGGAAAAACCCTTTGATCCCGGTCAACAGAACGACAAAATACAAGATACAGGTGATGGCAAGTCCAATCCATCCCGTCTCCGCCGCCCGTCTGAGATAGCTGCTGTCCGTCTGGAAATTGGCCAGGAAATGCCCCCGCTGGTTAGCCACCCCCGTAGCCCCCGTCGACCCCAGACCACCGCCGATAGGATGCGACAGGATATACGGCTGCACAAAATGCCGGGCAAGCACCCGCACCTTATAGGAGGGATCGTCGTTGGCCGCAAAGGTTGTACGAAATCTGTCGATGGTCTTATTTCCATGAATGGGTCCATAGATGATAAAAAGAAATACCAGGGTAGCTACAATGCCGAATATACGCGTCGACTTCTTGTCGAAATGGAGCAGGATAAAAAATGCCAGCCCCGCTACGATGATGGCATTGGCCGTCCGGGTGCCGGAATAGCCCATGCCCATGATCATAAAGACAGATCCGGCGATAAACGCCTGCTTCACTCGTTTCTCCGGCTCCTGTGTGGCCAGGACAAGAAAAAAGACGGCACAGGCAGCCATGATGATCCCAAAAGCGGCAGGGTCCGACATGGTAGAGAATTTACGGAACTCGCCATTGATAAAGATCAACCCAAACCCATGCGGGTCCGAAAGGATAAGGGACATCTCAAAATTGAAATAACCATGCCATTGCTGGATACAACCATACAAGGCGCTGACAGTGCAAATGATAAATAAAAAGATAATAAAACGCCGCACCTTTTCATAATCGTCAAATACTACATACGAAATAAACATCAGCACTACATATCCAAAGAACTTCCGGAAGGCAAGGATATTCGTATCCAGGGACATGGAATTGGGATTGAATATCTCAACGGCGGAAAAAAAAAGGGTCAGCAAAACTACAGTTACCAGCGGCGTCCGGGTAAACTTATTAAACTCATGCCGCAAATCCCTATTTCGCTGCATCAGCATCCCCAGTAAGGTGGCGATTGTCAGCGAGTCGAATATCACACCCACAGGCAACGCTCCCCTGAAAAGCAGACGCGCCAAAAAAAAGGCGAAAAATGAATACCCCATTATGATATATAACCCCGCCTCCGTGCTGGACAAACAAATGACGGCGACAAAAAGAGCTACGATAAAACCAAAGAGACTAAGACCTTCCACAGGGTCTTTTGCTAAAAGATAGCCAAAAAGGACAGCGAGGGCCGCAACGAGAAGGACGCCAAACCAGTTGTAGAGTTTTTTTCGAAGAAAGGTTTGCGTGCAGAAATCAATAGAGGCCTTTATCAGCCTGTTCTTGGCTCTGACAATAGTTCCATTAGTCATTACGGAATTAAAGAAATAAGATCTTAATAAAAAAATAAAGCATAATAGCGCCGGCCAAAACAATAATAGATTTTTCGTGAAAAGATTGTCTTTCATTTTGCATCGTCCAAAACGTTGATTATGCGTTTGCCAAATTAGTAAAAAACTTTCGAAAATTGAAGGAACATTGTTGATTTATTAGCAAACTGTAGCTAATTTTAATCATTAAAAATCAATCCCCAACACCGGCCTTGATGCAATTTTGGTCCATTATTTTCGTTCTCAGCCTCACCCTTGTTTTTTACAATTATGCGGGATATGCCATCATCGTAGCGTGCCTCAATTTTCTTCGGAAAAAACACCCGAAAAATGAGGCTGAAGACACTCCATTTTCCCCCACCGTCAGCTTTATCGTGGCGGCTTACAACGAAGAGGATTTTATAGAGAAAAAGATACGCAACTCCCTGGAACAGGATTATCCGGTGGATAAGATAGAATTTATCTTTATTACGGATGGCTCCACTGACGGGACCACAGCCATCATCGGCAGATACCCCCCGATCCGCCTGCTCCACCAGACAGGACGCAGCGGGAAATCAGCGGCGGTCAACCGTGCCGTGGATTCCGCCCGCGGTGAGATCCTGATCTTCAGCGATGCTAATACCACCCTGAATAAAGAAGCCGTCCGGAACATCGTCCGGCACTACAGGGACAGCCGTACAGGAGGCGTTGCAGGAGAAAAAAAGGTTATGCCCCTGGAAGGCATCCCCGATGAGGCAGGCGCCGGGGAAGGGCTTTACTGGAAGTATGAATCTTTTTTGAAAAAAATAGATGCCCGCTTTTATTCGGTGGTAGGCGCCGCAGGAGAGCTTTTTTCCGTCCGCAGGGAGCACTATCAGCATCTTTCTCCCGATGTCATCCTCGACGACTTTGTCCTTTCGCTGCAAATAGCTCAAAAGGGCTACCGCATCGCCTATGAACCAGAAGCTTTTGCCATGGAACTGCCCTCTATTTCCCTAAAAGAAGAACGCAAACGGAAGGTCCGTATCTCCGCCGGCGGGTTCCAATCCATCGGCATACTTTGGCGGCTCCTGCTTTTCTGGCGACAGCCCCGCCTCTCCTTCCTGTACATCTCCCACCGGGTGCTCCGCTGGACCCTAAGCCCCCTATGCCTGATCCTGGCCCTGGTATCCAACATCGCTCTCTGCCTCGGCAGCCCGGCGACGCCGGGGGGCACAACAGTCTATTGGGTATTGCTTACCCTCCAGCTGCTGTTCTACACGCTGGCAGCCCTGGCATCCATTATGCCGCCGGACAAACGCCCCTCCATCATAAAATTGCCCTATTACTTTACTTTTATGAATGTCTCGGTCGTTTGGGGCTTTTTTCGTTTCTTACGGGGCCGGCAATCGGGTGTATGGGAAAAAGCCAGCAGAGCCTCGCATTCCATCCCCTCGCCCAAATAAATCTAATGAAAAAGGACCTGAAGACATACCTGAAAGAATGGCTCTCTAAAGCATTCAACCTTTCTGTCCTGGAAAAGAAAAGAATGGCATGGGTGGATTATCTCCGCGGCATTGCCATCCTGCTGGTGGTTTACCGCCACGTGCTCCTGGGGCTCCAACGCAGCAATATGGAGGTTCCAAGCTCCCTGGTGTACGCTAATATGATCTTCTTCAGTTTCCGCATGCCCCTTTTCTTTATCCTTTCCGGCATCTTTATCAACGGCAGCCTTAAGAAACGCAGCCTGGGGCAAATAGTCTATACAAAATTTGAAAACCTGCTGTATCCCTACCTGGTCTGGGCTTTTATACAGGTGACCCTGCAAATCCTCTTGTCGAAGTATACCAACTCCGACAGGACCCTGCGAGACTATGCATTCATCCTCTACCAACCCAGAGCGCTCGACCAGTTCTGGTACCTGCCGGCCCTGTTTAATACTACGATCATCTATTTGCTGGTAAAGACCAAACTGCACCCTCCGGCATGGACCCAACTCCTGCTGGGGATTATCCTCTATTTCCTGTCGCCTCATCTCGACGCCATCAGCATGCTGTCGGACTGGATGGAATTTTATATATTTTTTGCCCTCGGCGACACTATCTCGACATTCTTCCTCAAAGAGTCAACCCAAAAGTTCCTCCAAAAACCCCTTACCCTGGTCTGGGTAACCCCCATATTCATCCTTACCCAGATATACTACCTCAGCCGGCCTGTCGTCACACAGGGAGAATTCCTGGCCATCGCCCTCATAGGCTGCTTCAGCATGTTCGTACTGGCGTTCCGTATGCAGGAATGGGGCTTCTTTCCCTTCCTGCGGGTATTGGGATTCCACTCGCTCTTTATTTACGTGATGCATGTCATTATAGCCGCCTTTGTACGAGCATTCCTCGTCCGCGTGGTAGGCTTACACCAACCCGTGATCCTCCTGCTCTGCGGGATCACCGCAGGCGTCATCATACCCGTGATCGTATACAATCTGCTGATCAAAGACAACATCGGATGGTTCCTCTTTACCCCAAAAAGAACCACAAAAGAAAAGAAAACAAAAACACCGACAGCCACCGCCTAACGGTCATACCGGGTGATCACACTGAGGATAACAGGATCAATTACCCTGGCAGTATCCTGCGTGGGTTTGCCGTAAAAGAAGGTTTCATACTCATTGCGGAAAACACCATTCGCCTGCGTCCGCACAAATACCTTTTTATTAAGTGACGTATAGGTAAAAAAGCCGACGGCAAGCACACCCAACAGCATATACCCGGCAAACGCAACGACAGTCACCCCCCTGCGCCACCCGGGACGCGGCAGAGGATATTGCAGGATCACCGCCAGCACCAACGGCAACACAGGCACCCAAAAACGGGGATCATAAAAAGGCCAGTTAAACATCAATATGCTGTAAAAAAGGAGATATACCTTGACAATAAAAGGGACCTGGTTCTTCCGGAATAACAACAGGTAGATAAGCCCCGCAAAAAAAAGAATACCAGCTATCAGGAATAAGATGCCGGCCCGGGGGTAATACCCCTCCACCTTCAACGCCGAAATATTGATGCCCATCTCCGCCCATTCCGTAAAATGCCACCGGAACATGGTAGCAACTGTCAACCCTTCCTTGAATTGCTTGGAAAATACGCCCCCATAATGATTCAGACCCAGCTGCCGGGAAAAAACGACAACCCCTATGAATACCAATACTGCTATACCCACCACCACCCTGTTCTTGCTGATCAACGCAAGCAGCGCTTTCCGGTATTGCCATAAAAAGCCCGCCACCAGCGTAACCGCCAGCACCACTCCCACACTCCGGGTGATAAAGGCTATCGCCCCCGATATTATAGCCCCCGCCAATAACAGGAAACGCTTCTGCTCAGTATACAACTGAAAAAGATAAAGACTGCCGATGGAAAAGAACATGTATTGCATCTCCGATAAAGGATGCGCCGCAAACTTAACGGTCGTCCAGTTTAAAAGCACCAGGGTAAGAAAAAAATAGACGGGAAGGGTCGTCGCCCGAAAAAGCTTTACTACAAAATACAACGATCCGCCAAGGTATATACAGTTGAGGAGCACAATACACCACGACTTTAATAAACCCGCTTTGGACAAAACCAATAACAAGGCAGTATACCCGTAGGGAAGATAGTCCTTTGCCGCCGTCGAATCGGGCGGACAACCCAGCTCGATACAGTCCTTTATGGCAAAATAACGCAGCATATCCGTATGCAGCCGGAGAGGGGAACCGCAATTTGCCAGATAAACAACCCCCAGCAAAAAAGCCGTCCATTTGAAGACAGACTTCATTTGGAGAAAAGATTATATTTCAAAATGCAATAAATAGCACGGAAACCGTCCTTCCAGCCTATTTTCTTGCCCTCTTCATACGTACGTCCGTAATAGGATATACCCACCTCATAGATGCGGATATTGGGAACACGCGCAATCTTCGCCGTAACCTCCGGCTCGAAGCCAAATCGCTTCTCCTTCAAGATGATATTTTGGATGATGGATGTCCTGAACAGCTTATAACAGGTTTCCATGTCGGTGAGGTTCAGGTTGGTGAACATATTGCTCAGACGGGTAAGGAACTTATTGCCGATGGAATGCCAGAAGAACAGTATCCTGTGAGAATTGCCACCCAGAAATCTGCTGCCGTATACGACGTCGGCCGAACCGCGGATCACAGGCTTCAGCAGAAAATTGAACTCCTCCGGGTCATATTCCAGGTCCGCATCCTGGATAATGAGGAATTCTCCGGTGGCCTTTTCAATGCCTGTATGGATGGCCGCTCCCTTCCCCTTGTTGACCTCATGCTTAAAATACCTGATATCTTCCTTGGGATGAGCTTCAAGATACCGGAGCAGAACCCCCTCCGTATCATCCGTACTACAGTCATTCACCAATATAAGTTCCTTCTGAATGTTGTTCAACAGGGTCACTTCCAGCACCCGGTCGAGGATTAAATGTATTGTCTTGGCTTCGTTATAGGCCGGAACAATGATAGAAAGCTTCCCAAAATTTTGCATGGGCCAAAATACAATTAAATGGGTGATTATGCAATAGAACACATAAAAAAGGGGCCGATGACATCATGGCCATCAACCCCTTTTATAAAGAAATATTTAATAATTAATCCTTAATGACCTTCAGGACCTTTTGCTCATTCCTGCTCACATAGATCACCCGTACGAAGTAAATACCCGGTGTCAGAGCCTGCGCAGGCTGTACACGCACCTGGTTCACCCCGCTGTACAACCCGGTCAGACGCCGCTGGTACACCGGTCGGCCGCTGACATCTGTCAGCGTTATCAGCACATTGTCATTATCCTTCGCCGGCAGCGACAGCATAAAGTAGTCTCCGAACGGATTGGGATAAGCACCCAGATCCTTCAGATCGTCCGTATTGCTGGTGTTCGTCGTCCCCATCTGAGCCGTCGTAACCGCACGTGCCAACTGCGTCGCCCCACTCGTCACCGGCGCCGTCGGCACCCCATTCACAGATGGCGTATAACCCTTCACGATCATCGCTCCAATAAGCGCAAACTGCGCCTGACCATAGGCCGTGATCGTCACAAGCGCCGTACCATCCGCATTCGGCTTCACTCCATACAACGTGATGGTCCCCTTCGTGTTCAGGTTCGCATTCAGATACACTGGCTGACTGCCATTCACCGTATAGTAGGCCGTCGCATCAAAGACACCCGTCGCACTCGCAAAGAACGTAAAGTCATAGGTCTTCGAAAGATCCAGACCCGTCAGCGTCACATTCGATGTCTCACCCGCAAACATACCATAGCTCTGTCGGATGACATTATCAGGATAGATACCCGAGTTATTACCCGTGTTCACACCTCCACCATACTCACCTTCCCACCTTGCCGTCTGCACCATACCCACATTTGTCGTAAGCCCTGCATCGTTGACAAAATTGTTCCATATCATGTTCGTCAGCGGTGGTGTGTTCAGAACATTCCACGGTGCACCTGGTTTTGGTGTCAACGTGCCGTCGCTAAA
>JAFKGQ010000039.1 GCA_017307755.1 Chitinophagaceae bacterium
ACAACCGCCACAGCCTCAGGTCTAGCTGCTGGCTCCTATACGGTTACAGTCACCGATGCAAAAGGATGTGCAGCCACGGCTACAATAACAATCACTCAACCTACTTCTCTCTCAGCCACCACTGCCATCACCAATGTATCCTGTAACGGTGGGTCAAACGGATCTGTCGTTATCACCCCCGCCGGGGGAACTGGCCCTTATACCATTACTCCGGCTCAAACTGGGTTAGCCGCCGGCAACTATACCTTTACCGTCAAAGATGCAAATGGGTGCTCCATCTCTATGCCCGTCACCATTACACAGCCAACTCCTATTACTGCTACCACTGCCATCACCAATGTTTCCTGTAACGGTGGATCCAATGGCTCCGTCGTCATTACTCCCTCCGGGGGGACTGACCCTTACACCATTACCCCGGCTCAGACTGGGTTAGCCGCCGGCAACTACACCTTTACCATCACCGACGCCAATGGGTGCTCTATCAATGTGCCCGTCACCATTAATGAACCGTCTCCCATTACCGCTACCACTGCTGTCACAAATGTATCCTGCAACGGTGGATCCAATGGAGCCGTCGTCATTACCCCTTCCGGTGGAACTGGCCCTTACACTATTACTCCGGCTCAGACTGGATTAGCCGCCGGCAACTATACCTTTACCGTCAAAGATGCCAATGGGTGCTCCATTAACGTGCCCATCACCATTAACGAACCGTCTCCCATTACCGCTACCACTGCTGTCACAAATGTATCCTGCAACGGTGGATCCAACGGATCTGTCGTTATCACTCCCTCCGGGGGAACTGGCCCCTACACCATTACCCCGGCTCAGACTGGATTAGCCGCCGGCAACTATACCTTTACCGTCAAAGATGCCAATGGATGCTCCATCAATGTTCCCGTCATCATTACCGAACCGTCTCTCATTACCGCTACCACTGCTATTACCAATGTATCTTGTAATGGAGGGAACAACGGATCAGTCGTCATTACCCCTTCCGGGGGAACAGGCCCTTATACCATTACTCCAACCCAGACTGGGTTAACCGCCAGTAACTACACCTTTACTGTCACCGACGCCAATGGGTGCTCTATCAATGTTCCCGTCACCATTGCACAGCCAACCCCCATTACCACTACCTCAACTACAACGAATGTTGCTTGTAATGGGGGCTCTACCGGTAGTGCTACTGTAACCGCCTCCGGTGGAACACCTCCTTATTCTTATTCCTGGAATACTACACCCGTACAAACAACCGCTACAGCCTCAGGTCTGGCTGCCGGCTCTTATACGGTTACCGTCACCGATGCAAATGGATGTACAAAGACTGCAACAGTGGCCATCTCTCAACCAACCACCATTACTGCCACCACTGCCATCACCAATGTATCCTGTAACGGAGGATCCAATGGAGCCGTCGTCATTACTCCCTCCGGGGGAACAGGCCCTTATACCATTACCCCGGCCCAGACTGGGTTAACCGCCGGCAACTACACCTTTACCATCACCGACGCCAATGGGTGCTCCATCAACGTGCCCGTCATCATTACCCAACCGTCACCTATTACCACTGCCTCAACTACAACCGATGTTGCTTGTAATGGAGCATCTACTGGCACTGCTACTGTGACCGCCTCCGGTGGAACACCTCCTTATTCTTATTCCTGGAATACTACACCCGTACAAAACACCG
>JAFKGQ010000040.1 GCA_017307755.1 Chitinophagaceae bacterium
ATCCTGACCCAGCAGGTAGGTCTTGACGGTGTCCGGTGCATAGCGCTTGTCCTGTAGGTACTGCTCAAAGTTCATCGGCTATTATTGTAGGTTCGTTAATCAGATGCGTATAGACCTGGGTGCTGTCAAGCGCAGCATGCCCTAAAAATGCCTGTATCCGTTCCAGCTTCATACCGCTTTCGAGCAAATGGGTGGCAATGCTGTGCCGTAAGGTGTGCGTCCCTACGGGCTTTATAATGCCGGCCTTGCGTACCAGGCCCTTTATCCGGATGTACAGGCTCTGTTTGGTGATCGGGCGACCCTTGTTCGCGTCGATAAAAACAGCGGCGCAAGGCGCTTGCAGCAGTTCCGGACGGCCCTGTTCCAGGTATGCCTGCAGGTCCTGGTAGCTTTGCGCTGCTATGGGTACATATCTCTCCTTATATCCCTTTGCTCGCCGTACATACAGCATCCTGCGCTCGTGTAAGATATCGCTGCATTCCAGCGCGGTCCCTTCCTGTAACCGCAATCCGCAGCCATAGAACACCGACAGCATGGCCCTGTCCCGCAGGCCTAGCACATCGTCTTCTGTAGCAGCATAGAGCCGGCGTATCTCCTGCCGGCTGAGCCAGACGGGTAACGTCTCGTCTTCCGGTAAACGTGCTAACGTAAAGCCTACACCGCTTTTACCAGTTCGGCGGATGTACTGGCTAAAAAGGTGCAACACCTGGATGTACTTATTGATGTGCGCGGTACTGAAGCCCCGGCCTGTCCGTATGCCGATCCGGGTTTGCAGCGCGTTGATAAAATCTGTTGCGTCACCGGCCGATAGCTGCGACAGGCTGTATTTACCACGGCTCTCCTGGCAGTACAGGAACTCCTGCAGATGACGTGGCATCGATGCCACGCTGGTCGGCGCATAGCCTAATACAGACAGCCACTGCCCAAAGCCTTGCCGGAGTAGCTGATGTTCTTCACTGCGCAAGCGGTACAACATTTCCATGGCAAACATTTTTTGCTATTACTACACTTTCATGGACTACTGGTCCACGGTTGGTAAAAATTTGATTGTATTGAGATTAAGTGGCCCACTTACCGTAGTGGTCCACCGGTGGTCCACTGGTCTACCTACAGGGAGCGTAGTGTATCCAGGAGGGCTTGCAGATGCCCATCAATAGAAGATTTCAGCTGCGTATATTCGGTATAATCGGCAATGGCATATTCATATTTCGTATACCGGTTGCCTTGCGTTTGCAGGTAGCCATACCGTTGCAGTTCCACCAGGTAACGTTTCAGGGTCGTCGGCGCCAGGCGCAACTGCTGGCGGATTTCCCGCGCGGTAAAGCTCGTTTTTCCTTGCGCCTGTAGCCAGCCTTTCAACCCTTCTAAAAAATTCCTGCTCGCCCGCGTCAGCTCGTCGCTCTTGCTGAACAGCACGTCTTTTAGTAACGTAAAGGCAGCTTCGATATCGGCTACCGTACTCTCTATATAAGGGTTGCCCTGCCCATCCCGTTTCACCGGGCGTTGGTATTGGTGATAGAAGGTGATCGTTTCGATAAAAGCCAACAGCAGTCCCATGGTACGTCTCGGCTTAAACACTTGTTCAGGCAGGTGTAAGTACTGCGCATAAGGATTGATCACCCGCACAGGCGCGAGCACTCGTTGCACTTGCTGTAGCTGCTGACGGATACGTAATTCGA
>JAFKGQ010000041.1 GCA_017307755.1 Chitinophagaceae bacterium
ATCCTGACCCAGCAGGTAGGTCTTGACGGTGTCCGGTGCATAGCGCTTGTCCTGTAGGTACTGCTCAAAGTTCATCGGCTATTATTGTAGGTTCGTTAATCAGATGCGTATAGACCTGGGTGCTGTCAAGCGCAGCATGCCCTAAAAATTCCTGTATCCGTTCCAGCTTCATACCGCTTTCGAGCAAATGGGTGGCAATGCTGTGCCGTAAGGTGTGCGTCCCTACGGGCTTTATAATGCCTGCCTTGCGTACCAGGCCCTTTATCCTGAGGTACAGGCTCTGTTTGGTGATCGGGCAACCCTTGTTTGCGTCGATAAAAACAGCGGCGCAAGGCGCTTGCAGCAGTTCCGGACGGCCCTGTTCCAGGTACGTCTGCAGGTCCTGGTAGCTTTGCTCCGCGATCGGTACATATCGTTCTCTATACCCTTTCCCTCGCCGTACATACAGCATCCTGCGCTCGTGTAAGATATCGCTGCATTCCAGCGCGGTCCCTTCCTGTAACCGCAATCCGCAGCCATAGAACACCGACAGCATGGCCCTGTCCCGCAGGTCCAGCACATCTTCTTCCGTGGCAGCATAGAGCCGGCGTATCTCCTGCCGGCTGAGCCAGACGGGTAACGTCTCGTCTTCCGGTAAGCGTGCTAACGTAAATCCTACACCGCTTTTACCAGTTCGGCGGATGTACTGGCTAAAAAGGAGCAGCACCTGGATGTACTTATTGATGTGTGCGGTACTGAAGCCCCGACCTGTCCGTGCGCCGATCCGGGTTTGCAGCGCGTTGATAAAATCTGTTGCGTCGCCGGCCGATAGCTGCGACAGGCTGTATTTACCACGGCTCTCCTGGTAGTACAGGAACTCCTGCAGGTGACGAGGCATTGATGCCACGCTGGTCGGCGCATAGCCTAATACAGACAGCCACTGCCCAAAGCCTTGCCGGAGTATTTGATGTTCTTCACTGCGCAAGCGGTACAACATTTCCATGGCAAACATTTTTTGCTATTACTACACTTTCATGGACTACTGGTCCACGATCTGTAAAAATTTGATTGTATGAAGATTAAGTGGCCCACTTACCGTAGTGGTCCACCGGTGGTCCACTGGTCTACCTACAGGGAGCGTAGTGTATCCAGGAGGGCCTGCAGATGCCCATCAATAGAAGATTTCAGCTGCGTATATTCGGTATAATCGGCAATGGCATATTCATATTTCGTATACCGGTTGCCTTGCGTTTGCAGGTAGCCATACCGTTGCAGCTCCACCAGGTAACGTTTCAGGGTCGTCGGCGCCAGGCGCAACTGCTGGCGGATTTCCCGCGCGGTAAAGCTCGTTTTTCCTTGCGCCTGTAGCCAGCCCTTCAACCCCTCTAAAAAGTTCCGGCTTGCCTGTGTCAGCTCGTCGCTCTTGCTGAACAGCACGTCTTTGAGTAACGTAAAAACGGCCTCGATATCGGCTACCGTACTCTCGATATAGGGGCAGCCCTGCCCGTCCCGTTTCACCGGGCGTTGGTATTGGTGATAGAAGGTGATCGCTTCGATAAAAGCCAACAGCAGTCCCATGGTACGTCTCGGCTTAAACACTTGTTCAGGCAGGTGTAAGTACTGCGCATAAGGATTGATCACCCGCACAGGCGCGAGCACTCGTTGCACTTGCTGTAGCTGCTGACGGATACGTAATTCGA
>JAFKGQ010000018.1 GCA_017307755.1 Chitinophagaceae bacterium
GTGGTCAACATGCTAGGAATGATCCTGCGCTTTGAGCCAGCAGGTGGTCAATATCGCGAGAATACAACCCCTCGGACCACTGGTCAGCATGCTGAGAACAGCTGGTCAGCATCACAGGAATGGGTGGTCACGATGCGTAGGAATATACAATCTTCCCTTCTCCATTCTTTAACCGCACATAATCGATAGCGCCAGTCCCCTGAAAATTGTAAACCAGCCCCATTACTTTACCAAAATCATTTTTATAGGTCATTGAATACACCGGCTGGTCACCCAGGTAGATCGTCGCCTTTTTGTTGACAACTTTTATTTGCAGTTGCTGCCACTGATAAAGATTACGGCCAAGAACGGAAAGGTCTTTATTAATGCCATCGTGCACCACTTCACCCATTTTTATTGCAATATCACGCTCACATCCTTTGCCCATCATCCGTACAAAATATATATGCTCCTCACAAACGATCACCAGTTCAAAATAGGGACAGGCAACCGTTTGTAAACTGTCGCACATAATACGGGTTTCGATCGAAAAACTATCACTGGATGTATTTTCAAATTCCCGGATATTATAATAGCTCTCTATAACGTCTTTTTCCATGTTCACACCGGCAGCTGCTACATCATCCCGGGCTATATGCAAAACGCCATCGCGCACGGCGTTCTTCTTCGGCAGATAGATCGGTCTGCTATCGTCAAATGAATAACGCGCAAGCGGAAACCATCCGTCTGTCGTTATGTGTATCCGAAAACGTTTGATAATGGAATCATTGGCAATTAATTTAGCCTTGTGAAAACCGGGGAAATAATAAATATTGGAGTATACATGGTTGCCGGGGTCGATCTTTACTCTGTCCAGCGGATTCCATGATTGCTGAAAAAAGAAGCTGTCTGCATCTACATGGGTAACATCATAATTAAAAATAATGGTGTTCGGCACCCCCTGAGAAACAGTCTTATTACCATAAAATGTAATAGATCCATTTATCACCGGTTTTTTCTTCGACGGTCCGGTGCGGAATGCGATCAGCCAGCATGCAACGGCAACAGCGCCTGCTATAGGGAGCAAGAGCCAGGTATTCCATCGCATATAGCGCTTATGTTCCGGTTCAGCAGAGGAGGCTTCCGGCGCTGCCGTTTCCCGCTGTTTGAACTCCTGCCAGTCCTTATACCCAAGCACCGATACCAGCCCCTGAAGCGTCGACGGATGCGGTACTTTATCATAATCCTTTTTCCACAAGCGCTTCAATGTAGACAGGCTTAATTTGATCCCGGATCTTTCTTCGATACTGTCCGCCAGATATTCGAGGTCACGCTGACGTACTTCGCCATGCTCATTTCCAAACCGGAGCTTTTCTTCGATCAAGCGCTTACAGCGGGCTATATTTTCATGCTCAAGGCGGTCCATACCGGTAATTTACACATAAATACCAATTTGAACTTTAAATGACCGGGAAATGAACGGCAATTGAAAATGAACTTCTTATGAGCCATTGTTTATTTGCAAAACCATAAGATCATCACATATGAAAAAAAATCATTTGCTGACAGGAATTACATTGCTCTCTCTCTGCTGGAATGCCGGTGGCCAGGCGGTTACTGTTCCATTTACCTCCGACCGGTGGAATAAGGAAGGAGCCAAAAGCTCGGTGGAAACCTATATGGGGAAAGAATGCCTGCGCCTCGACTCGGGTGCCGTTTTTATCAAGGACCTCCAATTGCAGGACGGCATTATTGAATCCGACATCAATTTCCCGCACCAGCGCGGTTTTCCCGGTTTTATATTCCGGATGCAGAATTTTGATAATGGCGAACATTTTTATGTACGGCCTCATCAGTCAGGCAATCCGGATGCTACACAGTATACCCCGGTTTTTAACGGCAGCGATGGATGGCAGCTATATTATGGCGAAGGATATTCAAAAGCGATCACTTTTCACTTCGATCAGTGGCATCATATAAAAATAGATGTGCATGGGAGACAGGCAGAAATTTATATAGACGATATGCAAAAACCGTTAATAAAAGTTACAGAGCTGAAGCGTGACCCCAAGGCCGGAACCATTGCGCTGAGTTCGGGCTTTACCCCCACCCGGTTTGCCAATCTGCAATACACCATAAAAACGCCTGTAACGCAAGCCGCCATGCCGGTGCCAGTGAATGGGACCGACGGCCTTATCACAAAATGGCAGGTATCCAACCAGGTAAACAAAACCCTATTTGAGAATAAAAAACGATTGACGCCTGAGATCAAGTCAAAATTTACCTGGACCATTCAAAATAGTGAGCCATCAGGCACGGTCAATCTGGCAAAATTTACGCGACCGAACGACAGGGGCGATGCAATGGTTGCAAAAGTGGTTATTACATCGGAAACGGAGCAGGATAAAGCCGTCTCATTCGGTTTTAGTGATTTTGTATCCGTCTATCTCAATGACAAAGCCTTGTATTTTGGAAAAGACAACTATATGTCACGGGATTACCGCTTCCTGGGTACAATAGGTTTCTTTGATACGATCGTTCTTCCCCTGAAAAAAGGCGAAAATGAACTTTGGTTTGTGGTAGCAGAGGATTTTGGCGGATGGGGTGTAAAAGCAAAGCTGGAGAACATGGAAAATATTTTGTTGCGATAAGTTTTTGTTTTGAAGCTCCCCTACCCCCGCAGTATATTATTCTCAATCGCCTTCCTGATCAACGCCGCCGAATTGTTGACCTTGAACTTCTGCATCAGGTTTTTCCGGTGCGTCTCCACCGTCTGGGGACTGATAAAGAGTTTTGCAGCAATAGCAGTCGTAGTCGCCCCCTCACTGACCAGCTGCAATATCTCGCTCTCCCTTTTGGTGAGCCGGGGAAGCTCGGCCGACAGGGACGAAGGAGAAAAAAGGATACCCTGCACCTCTCCGTTCATGCTCAGCTGATCGTCCATCACCTGGAAAATGGCATTGATCAGGTCCTTCCTCGACGTATTCTTCAACAGATACCCATTGGCGCCCTGCTGTAATACTCCCGTTATAACGCTCTTCTCGGTGTGATTGGACAAAGCAATGATCTTGACTTCCTTGTCGACAGCTTTGATAGCCTTGCAGACTTCAATGCCCGACATTTCCGGCAGGCTGATGTCAAGGAATACCACGTCTACCCTATGCGTACGTATAAACTGGATAGCGGGCTCCCCTTTCATAAAAGTGCCGGCGACATGTATCCCTTTCACATTTTGCAGGACGCTACAAAGCCCTTCGATGAAGATAGAGTGATCTTCGATGATGACAACCAAAATGTCCGATCTTTCAGGCAACATTGATCTCGATATTTATAATAGTCCCTTTCCCGGGATTTGATTCTATTTCCAGTCTTCCCTTTAGGAAGTCCACCCGATGGCGGATATTGTCCAGTCCGATACCTTTCCGGTGGGTGATCATCTCCTGGTCAAATCCTGCGCCATCGTCTTCCACTGTAATATAAAAAATATCCTCCGATTGACTGCACTGTACAAGAACTTCCGACGCCCGTGCATGTTTGAGGACGTTGGACAGTAATTCCTGTACGATACGATATAACAACAGTTGTGTCGGTTTTGGGATATCCATTGAAATATTCATCATCTGCAGGACAACCTTTGTACTCCCATTTCCTGATGACTCGCAGAGATCATTCAACGCGACCTCCAGTCCCGAACGTACCAGTGACTCCGGCATGAGATTATGGGCAATATGTCTTAACTCTCTGACTGAGTTATCCAGTTGGCGGATGACCTTTTGCAATGTGGGGTCTTCCTGTTCCTGCTGGTTAGAGAACGCCATCTCGGAAAGATGGATCTTTACGCCGGCAAGCATGCCCCCCAGCCCATCATGCAGATCGCGGGCCAGCCGCTGCCGCTCACGCTCTTCTCCATTGAGCAGAGCGCTAGCTACTGCTATCCGTTGTTGCTGCTGCAAAGACCTTAACTGTTGTTCTGCCTGCAGCTTCTTTTGTCTGAAACGATACACCAGGAAAAGCAGGATAATAAAAAGCAGGATGATACCGCCCAGTAGCAAGAGCTTTTGGATCTTCGATCTATTATTCAATTCCAGTGCTTCTTTTTCTTTCTCGGATGACCTGTACCTGGCTTCCAGGGCTGCTATCTGGACGGTGGTACCGGCCTTTGCAAGGCTGTCCGAAAGCCTGGTATAGTCCTGCAGCCATTGATAAGCCAGCCTGTCATGACCGAGAGCCGCCTCCGTCTCTGCCAGCTCATGAAACATGAGCCGTCTGTTATTAGTCAGGGGCATAATCTGATTGAACTCGTACACCCGCTGCAATATCTTCCTGGCCTCCACAAATTTCTTTTCCCGTCTATATACGTCAAATTTTTCAAAAAGGATGGAAAACATATCATAGGTCCTGTTCTGACCACGGGCAAGCGCCTCTCCTATGTCAAGGCTGTCGAGGGCGTTCTGCCATCTCCCCGTCTGGGCATGGTACATACCTTCCACCAGATAACGGGAAGGCTGATAGGAGGAATTCGGCAGGGAACCCAATAATAATGCTGCGCTGTCGAGCGGAAGTCTTGCAGGCAGGGTATCATCATTCAACAGGTACGCCTTTGCCATATCAATATAACAGTCAGCCACCAGTTCCCTATCGGCGTCAGGACGGGACAGGACGGGGTGTAGGGCCGGACGGTACAAAAGTATAAGAGCCCTGCGAAAATACTCCCGGGCCTTATCATATTCTTCAAAATTCATAAAGACCTGCCCTACCTCTTTATAGTTCCCGGCTACCCTATTGGTATCACCGGCCTGTAAGGCCATGGGAATGGCCTTGTTCAGCTGTATATCGATAAAACTCCGTTCGTCATCTTTTTTTTGTTCAAGTACACCGTAATTATGCCAGGTCCGGCTCCGGTAAAGGATGGCCGCCGGCGTCGAATAAGCGCTGAGTAAACGGTCCGCCGTCATATATTCCTGTTGGGCCCGCAGATAATTGTATTCAAAATAAACGCCGCCAAGATAGAAATGGGCCAGCCCGTCATAATAATCGTCGTGGATGCCTTCCCGGAAATAGTCGGCGATAAACTGTAGGGCCTTTGCGCTGTCCCTATCCGACCAGTAATCAGATAGCAGGAAATATAGCCGCGCCCGAGCGGTGTCGGCAGCGGTCGTCCTGATCAGTTTCTGCAGACTGTCAGAATAGGGATCAACCCCCGGGGGCTGTCCTTTCATCCAGGATACATACAATAAAAGGATCGCGATGATCAGAGATCTTTTCAAATTTCAGCGGCTTTTGTTTTAAGAGGTAAGGTAAGTAATAACAGGACATCAGCCGCATCTTACCGCCAGAACATGCTGCCGTCGCCCGACTGTACCAAGGTCTGTCCTTTGGGGATAACGGTTATTACATGCTTGTCGGCGTCCGGGTCCACATTGTATTGATTGCCGTCCGCCGGGATAATACGAAGCTCCCAGAGCCAGCTAGCGGCCAGGGACTCCCTGTAATTTGTACCTACCAGCAAATATTTGCTGTCAGGAGAGAAAACAGGATATGCTTCCTCGTCTGTCGAGGTCGTCACCTGAACAAGGTTGGAGCCATCCGCATTCATCATCCAGATGTGTGTGCCTCCTTTAAGTGCGATCTTTTTCCCATCAGGGCTGGGAGTGACATCGCCCCAGCTGGCAAAGCTGAACTGTTTTACGAGGTTGCCTTGCGTAAACGCCGTATTTGTCCGGAAAAGTCCGTCGGATGTACAAAACAGGATGGTGTTATCCGGCATCCATTGCAACATGCGATTAAATTTCTTCCCGTTGAAGGATGTGAGATTATGCAATATCTTCCCTTTCAGATCCATGATAACAATGCCGTCTTCATAAGTAGGAACCACCCCGATCATCGTCCCATCGGGAGATAGTGTCGGCGAGGTATAATCTCCATCAGTAGGATAGTATTTGAACTGGCTGATGATCGTGCCGTCGCTAAGATTGGTAAGTGTATACAGATTGGCGTCATAATCAGTCCCGGGCGCGTTTTTGGAGGTTAGCATGGATTTACCGTCCCTGCTGATCCAATAATCATGCAGATCGAGGTTCTCTCCCATGACCTTGGATTCGACATCGGTCGCCATATCGATCTTCTGTATACCTTCGGTTGCCCACTGGACATAAATGGCGCCACCCCCCGCAGCGCCGTAATACCCCCCTCCGTTGTTGCCCGGCCCTCCGTTGTTCTTCTTACAAGCGGTCAGGCAAAATAATCCTACGAGAAGAGCCGGCGCCCATCTTTTACATTGTTGCATGTCGGTAAAATTTTAGTAAGTCAAAATTGGAGAAAGTGCATGGGGTGAACAATACCTTGTTTCCGGCAATTTTCTTCTCCCTGAAAACCGGTAGACAGGATGTTATTGATCGTCCCTGATATAATCGCTGAGATGGCCAAAACGACAATTGTCGCTTTTTTTGACCAAAGAGATAAATGTCTCCAGTTCAGTTCTGAAATTTTCATCCAACAGCTCCTTATCATGCAGCAGTATGATCAAACGCCCCTGATGGAAGGTCTTTTTACGGCTTAACAAGCTATTTACCAGTTCCATCATTTCTTCTCCCGTATGCAATCCGATGCCCTTTCCGGGATGACACCTCCATTCCAGGTCCCATCCAAATATCTGATAGCCATTTGCTGCTAATGTATCAGCTGCTACGCTGCCATTACCGTGATCATCCCTTGAAAGGCTGTCGACACGGAAAATATTCCTGCCGGGTAATCGTACCAGTCCATTTTCTAATTGCAGGCTATCCCTGCTGCGGTCGATATCCGCCAGGACGGACAAAGGCCGCCGATAGTACTTCTCATATCGCCGTTCGGCATGGGTAAAACTGTGATTGCCGATTTCCACCAGTGGGTTAGACCGGTATTTTCTGAACAGTTCCCGGCTTCGTTGCGTAAGACAGACATTCCGCCCGATGAGGAACACATTGACAGGCAATGCCTCTTTTTCGACGAGTTCGTTGACTATTTCGCTGCCGGCAGAAGGGCCGTCGTCAAAGGTGAGATATATTGTAAAAGGGGCTACTGTTTTATGCGCCGGAAATGGATGGATATAATATGCCGGCTCTACCGTCTTTTTCCCGATGTTGGAAGAGAATAACATCAGAGCGCCGGTGTAAGCGATCGTCATCCTGTGATAATGCCAGTTCATACGCACATATTTCAATTGATCAAACTGGATTCAAAGAGGGACGGACAGTTAATTTACGAAAAAAAACGCTAAAAACCATTTTCTGTTTAGCTATAGCTATTTTATTACCTTAGGACCCGCAAATCACAAATGAATGAAAAAGGCATTGATCTTTACCGCATTTCTTCTACTGGGTGGTATGATGATGGCGCAAAAACCCAATACGCTTACCAAAAAGGAAAAAAAGGAAGGTTGGAAATTATTATTTGACGGCCAGACGACCAGGGGCTGGCATACTTATCTGAGAGATACCGTGGGAGCAAAATGGCAGGTGAGGGACGGCGCGCTTGTTTTTGACCCCACCCAGCCTGCCAGCGGCGGTGGAGATATTGTGACCAATGACGAATATGAAAACTTTGAGCTTCACCTGGAATGGAAGGTTGCAAAAGGCAGCAACAGCGGGATCATTTTCGACGTACAAGAAAATCCGAAATACAACGCCACTTATCTGACAGGTCCCGAAATGCAAGTGTTGGATAACAAAGACGCCTCGGACAATAAAAAACAAAATCACCTGGCAGGATGTCTGTACGATATGGCGGGAGATTCCACCGTATCAAAGCCAAAACCCATTGGAGAATGGAACCAGGTCAGGCTGATACAAAATAAAGGGCATCTTACGTTCTATCTGAATGACATCAAAACGTTTGAAGGCCAGATAGGCAGCGAAGAATGGAACAATATGGTTGCTAACAGCAAATTCAGAAATAAAATGTTCAGCGATTTTGCAAAGGTCGCTAAGGGTAAGATCGCGTTACAACAGCATCCCGGCTCCAGCGAATGGAGAAATATCAAGATCCTGTTATTATAGCAGCCGGGGCCACCGCTCACCAATGGATGTGCTCATCAATAAAGCGGATAAGGCTATCCGCCAGCGTTTCCTGTTCAGCCCGGCTTGGATGCCCGGGTGTGCCTTTGAAAGGGACAAAGAGCGTAAAGATCTTCTCGTCCTGTAGCATATCGACGGATTTTTGTATATATCCGGGCCATGGTGCGCCCGATTTGGTAGCGTCCATATTCCCCAGCATGCAAATGATATAAGCGTTGGGATATTTCCCCCTCACCTGTTGCACAAAGTTCTTATAAGCGTTGATAATAAGATCTGAGCCGGGCGCCGTCTTTCCAAACCGTGCCTTGAATTGTTCATGATCCGGCATATTGATCAGCCAGGAGTCATTCTGGAATAAGTTGATCACGACGATATCGGGTGTGAACAGGGAGAAGTCCCATTTACTGTTGGGGTTTCCCGGGTCCAGCCGGTCATACATCTCAGGCATGATCAGGGGAAACCAGCTGATGGTGATCCCAATGCCGCTTTTGGCTGTGCAGTTGAATGCCGCATTAAAATGACGGGCGGTTATAGCGGCATAACTGATATATGCATTCTCATAGGGAGCGGTCCCTCTGTCCTTACCGGAGGTATCCTCTACTGCATAACCACAGGTAATAGAATTGCCGAAGAACTCGATCTTCCGCTGTTGTACAGGAAGAGGATCGAGGAGGGTCGTATGGTCGTCAGGTATAAGGGCATATAGCCAGGTCTTTCCCATAGCCCACTCCGTACGCTTGAATAACTCCAGGGAATGCTGACCGGGCTGAACGCCGGATGCCAGGGTATAGCTCTTTTTTATGCTATCCAGGTGCAGTGTACTCACCGGCTCGCCATCTATCACGACAGTGTAATAGTTGTCACCCCGCTCGTCCTTTAACAAGGCGCTCACACCTGTTCCGTCAAAACGCAGGGAGACGGTGCTGGCCGTCCAGCAAAGCTGCGCTGTACTGTCGGTCATGGCAATTCTTCCCATGTAATGGATACGGGGGTCGTTAAAAGGTATGGCCCTTTCCTGCGCATGACCGTAATAGGTGATACACAGGAGGAACAACAGCAAAAAGTATCTGTAACGCATAAAGGCAAATATAGCCTTTCAATAGCTAAAGTTGCTCCATCTCCCGTGGGATATTATCCGTGTACTCTTTTGCCAGTGCGACGAATATCGTTCTCATTTATGGCCTTTTTGTTGAGATATACGCATAGCGATTAAATTTAGTGAATATCTTTATAAAAAAAGACTGATGGATAAGCTTGTCATCAACCGTCGCAGGTTCCTGCAGGGAGCCGCGGCCTCTCTGGCCCTGGCAACAAAAAGTAAGTCAGCCGCCGGCTTTATCGTCCCTGATAAAAAATATCGTGTCGGATTGATCGGCACCGGATGGTATGGCAAAAGCGATCTGTTCCGTTTGATCCAGGTTGCCCCGGTGGAAGTCGTAGCGCTTTGTGATGTAGATAAAAATATGCTCACTACGGCAGCCACGCTCGTAAGCCAACGCCAGCAGTCGCGTAAGACACCTCTGCTCTACCAGGACTATCGTAAAATGCTGGCGGAAAACCATCTGGACATCGTGCTCATCGGAACACCCGATCATTGGCATGCGCTGACGGCGATCGACGCCATCAAAGCCGGAGCGCATGTCTATGTGCAAAAACCCATCAGCGTGGATGTTATGGAAGGCGAAGCCATGGTTGCGGCGGCCAGGAAGTACAATAAGGTCGTCCAGGTGGGTACTCAGCGAAAAAGCACGCCTCACCTCATCGATGCCAAAAAGAATATCGTGGATACAGGTTTGCTGGGTAAGGTATCCCATGTAGAAATGTGTTGCTATTATCACATGCGGAACAACGGCAATCCATCCGTACAGCCTGTCCCGGATTTTTTTGATTATGAGATGTGGACAGGCCCTGCTCCTCTCCGCCCTTATGACGGGCTGCCCCATGTACGCTGGTGGCGGACCTTTATGGAGTATGGCAATGGGATCATGGGCGATATGTGTATCCATATGTTTGATACAGTGCGGTGGATGCTGCAGCTTGGCTGGCCCAAACGCATCAGCTCTACAGGAGGCATCTATGTACAGAAGGAAGGCAGGTCCAATATAGCCGACACGCAATCGGCGCTGTTCGAATATGACGATCTCAACTGTGTATGGCAACATCGCAGTTGGGGCACTCCCGCAGATCCGGATTATCCCTGGTCCTTTAAACTGTACGGGGAAAAAGGCACCTTGGAGGCCAGCACTATGCGGTATGATTTTATTCCGGAGGGTAAAGGAGATAAGATCCATCGGGATGTCATATATGAAAAAGAAAAATATCCTGAAGACCTCGCCGAAAAAGACATAGAATTGAATGCAGCGCCTGCGACAAGATTGCATATGCTGAACTTCCTGGATGCCATCGAAAGAAAAGGCCGGCCCGTGGCGGATATTGCGGAAGGTCATATCAGCACGGCCAGCTGCATCCTGGCCAATATTTCGATGAAGGTAGGACGTCCGGTCGTTTATGATCCGGTAAAACATATTGTCGTAGGAGACGCCGAAGCTACCGCGCTGCTGCAACGGCCATATCGCCAACCCTGGCAACATCCACACCCGGACAATGTTTAATGACCCTACAGGAGTGTCTATCGGGACTGCGCCCGCTGTATTGCTGCTGTAACCCTGGACATATCGAACGTCTTGAATTCCGGCTGTAGGGCCAGACGGCCTTTGTCCCTGAAACCGTTGCCGACAGCTTTTAACAGATCGCTTTCGGCATGCTGAATATCTTTTTCCCGGGCATGCAGGACTGCGGAAAAATACCATGCCTCGCTGTTGGTAGGATCAGCCAGCTTATACAGATCTGTAAAATACCGGGCGCCGTTGTTCTCACCTGCAATGATCAGGCGATTGCTCAGGGAATAGAATGCCAGTGACAGATAAGCCAGCAGCCGCTGATACATCGCTTTTTCAACGGACTTTACGGCAGCCTTTGTCTCCAGATCGTGGATGACCGTGGTCCAATATTGTCTATCCTCCTGTTGAAAATGCTGCATGTACCCCGCCTTGATGTTCTGCTCTCTGGACAGCAAAAACTCCTGTTCCTGTCGTTGTTGTTGATATTGGGGATTTTTCTGCAGCAATGTCAGCCGTTGTTTGAACCAGTTGGCCTCATCCGTCACCCCGTCCAACAGAAGAGAGGACAACGTACATTCCTGGTGCGCCATTATCAGCTGGCCGGTGTTGCTATAATCATTCAACCGGGTCTTGCTTTTTGCGACATACGCCTCAATGTACCCCTTATCCTTTGGTACGATGCCGTCCCGCATAGCGTCGAATTGCAAGCCTGCAAAAGCCAGGTTCATGACGTTCATGGGCGCCCATTCGTGCTTGCCCTCAAAAATGATGATCCGATGACGGGTATGGGTGAGGTTCAGATCATTATTCGTAGCTACCAGGTCGGTGAGGTTCATGTCCCCTTCACCTGCAAGGATCGTAAAGCTAAAGCCAAAATTACCTGCCGGGACACCGTCGGGTAAACCTGCGCCGCCTGCAATGACGCCTTTTATACCACGATGCTGCAAAGCCACATAGCTTGCGACTTTAGCACCGCCGGAAAATCCGCATGTATAGACTCTTTTGTCATCGATGTTCAGCCGGGACTTCGTGTCGTCCCAAAGATGCTGCCATATATTCCCGGTGACCTGCCAGTCATTGCCGTTCTTCGAGTTGTTGCTGCCTACAAGAATAAAACCATAGATGTCTGCCAATGATCTGTATTTCTTTAGTGGCAGCGTTCCGTCTCCGTGCGGATCGAACAGGTAGACGACGGGTAGTGATCCTTTATTCCCTTTTATTGGGATATACAGTGCATAGGTCTGGGTGGCATCCGTCCTGCAAACGACTCTTTCTATTAATTTCCCGGCCGGGAATGGTTCATGGCCCAGAGAGTTGGTATACCCCCCCAATAAAAGCGCGATGATCTGAAATATTTTCAACTTCTTCAATTTATGGCTATGCCTCCTGCAATTGCTTGATATCGAGTTTTTTCATTTTCAAAAGCGCTGTCATAACGCGTCCCGATCTCGAAGGGTCGTCCATCAACTGGGGTAAGATGGCCGGTATGACCTGCCAGGATACACCAAATTTGTCCTTCAACCAGCCGCACTGTTGGGATTTCTCATCTCCTCCTTCCTTTAGCCGGTCCCAATAATAATCCAGTTCCTGCTGGTCCTTGCAGCTGACGATAAAGGATATGGATTCGTTGAATTTGAATAAAGGGCCGCCGTTAAGAGCAGAGAATTTTTGTCCATCCAGGGTAAAGTCGATTGTCAGTACGGTACCCGCCGGCATCTGATGGATCTCAAATCCTTCCTTTCCATAACGGGAGATCCTGCCGAGGCTGGAATTAGGGAAAATGGAAGTGTAATATTTTGCTGCTTCTTCGGCTTGCTTGTCAAACCAAAAGCTGGGCGTGATCCTTTGAATGGTTGCCATAAAAATGTTTTTAGGTTATTTGTTATACCCTGCAAATTAACCAGTCATTTCCACTCACAGGGGTGTGGAACACGACATTGTAAGGGTGAAATTATGCCACGGTCACAACCTGGGATCCAGCGGTTCGCTTTCGAGAGCGAGCACCGCAAATACACATTCATGTATCCGGCGCAGCGGTTCGCGATTGATAAACCGTTGCAGTCCTTCTATTCCCAAGGCAAATTCTCTCAGCGCCAGCGATCGTTTACCGGACAAACCCCGGCTTTTCAACCGGCTCATATTTTCCGGGCTGGTATATTCCGGTCCATAGATGATCCGTAAATACTCCTTGCCGCGAATTTTGATGGCGGGCTGTACCAGACCGCGTTTATTGGTATGTATAAAGGTATATGGTTTTACTACCATACCTTCACCACCGGCGGCGGTAAGCCCCAGCCACCAGTCAGTCGCCTGCTGCAGGCTATCTTCTTCATCCAGGTGGATTACCTTATAGGGAGTGGCCAGCAATAGTCCGGTATCGGCGGCACATAAGTCGCGGATGTTCTCCATATGCCATTCGTGATCCTGATCCAGCCAGGTCTTGCCTTCTGTTGCAAGTATGTGAAAAGGCGCCAACTTATATCCTTCCAGATCTTTCACGGGCCAGCAATATCTGCGATAAGCCTGAACAAAGCTGCTGACCAGGTGTGGTTTTGTTCCGAACCTTTCCAGCAAGGGTGTGATATCGGCGGGACGCGAGGCAGCCTGTTGCAATCTGGCCATCACGGCTTCCAGGGCATGCGTGGCGGCAGTGCCTGTCGCGCCATATTGCGTCACCAGGAGACTCTGCGCTTTTGCACTCCACGGCATCAGCTCCGTATCGAGACAAACCCAGTCCGTCTGGAATTTCCGGTAAAAGCCGGATCCCTCTAAAGCGTTATTCAGACGTTGCAGAAAAGCCTGTTCCATCGGCTCTTCCTGGAAGAAAGCCCGCCCCGTCCTGGTATAGACAACACCGATGCCTTCATTCACGATCCCGAATACCCGCTCGATAACGTCGGCATCCCTGGCGACGATGATGACGGCCCGGGAGCCCATATGCTTTTCTTCGCAGACGACCTTGTCCACGCCTACTCCCCTGTAATAATCGAAAGCCTCTTTGGGGTATTCCAGGTAGTCTTCCAGTTTGCTGGTTTCAGCCGGGCTCATCGTAGGCGGCAGATAGATCAGCCATTTGGGATTGATGGCCCACCGGCTCATGACCTCCAACGCCGCCATGGCATTCTCTTCCCGGACCGTGATCCTATGTCCATGCATTGTCTCGACGATCTGCCTGCCCATGATATCGGCGATATCCAGCACATCGTCGTGCTGCTGCTGGAGGGAAAGTTGTGTCTGTACCTGGTAATGTAGAGGCCGCGCGGGTTCGCAGTATACACGCGCCGCAGGCACGGATACCAGCTCCCTTTCAGGGTACCTCAATGCAGTCAGCTTACCGCCAAAAACACAACCTGTGTCGATATCTATTGTTCTGTTAAGCCATTGAGCTTCGGGTACAGGCGTATGACCGTATACCACCTGGGCCTTACCCTTGTACTCGGCGGCCCAGTTATAACGCACAGGCAGATCAAACTCATCTGTCTCTCCCGTAGTTTCGCCATACAGACAAAATTCCCGTACAGCGCCCGACCCCCTGCCCTGCATCTCCTCGCGTAACCCCGCATGTGCAACTACAAGATTACCCCCATCGAATACATAATGGCTGATAAGTCCGTCCAGGAAAGTCTTCACCGACTCCCTGAACCCGGGTGTTTCTGCCTGCAGCTGCTCGATGGATTGCTGTAACCCATGCGTGGGCTGTACATTCTTGCCATTCAGCCATTTCAACAATTTCACGTCATGATTGCCGGGCACGCACCAACCCAAGCCGGCGTCCACCAGGGACATGACGGTCCTGAGCACACCCGGGGTATCCGGCCCCCTGTCGACCAGGTCGCCTACAAACACCGGTTTGCGACCTTCAGGATGCCGCCACAACCCACTGCTGTCCTCATATCCCAATTGTCGCAGCAAAGCTGTCAGCTCGTCGTAACAGCCATGCACATCTCCAATGATATCAAAGGGTCCTTTCTCCTCTCTTTTATTGTTATACAACGGCTGACGGCCGATGCCCGTCACTGCCTCTACCTCTTCCGGCGTCCGCAGTTCGAAAATATGCCGGAAGCCTTCTAACTTCAGTCTTCTGAGGCTTCGTTTCAGCTGGCTGATCTGCATGGGTATGACATGCTTTCCAAAGTCCCGGTCGGTACGGGTTGCATGACGCTGAGCACAGATCTTCTCAGACAGGTTGATAACGATAGCTACGGGAAGCACATGGTGTTCCCTGGCCAGCTTAATCCAATCCTTCCGGACGTTTTCCTGTACGTTGGTGGCATCGATGACGGTAAGCAGTCCATTCTTCAGCCTTTTCGAAGCAATGACACGAGCCAGATCGAACGCGTCCCCCGAAGCCGCCAGGCTATTCTCATCGTCGCTCACCATGGCGCGGCATGCATCGGAAGATACAATCTCCGTGGACTTAAAATGCCTGCGGGCAAAACTGGACTTCCCGGAGCTGGAAGCGCCGATCAGTACCACCAGCGACAACTCCGGCACATTTATTTGCCTATCGTTTGACATAGGATGTATCTTTTGTAATAAAAATAGCCATCTGGCTCAATGCTCCCACTTCGGGGGCCTCTTCCCCCAGCGCTTTAAAGCTCACCGAATAATTGTGTGTTTCCGCCACCTGCCGCCCCCAGGTTTCAAATTCCTGCCTGGTCCATTCGAAGCGGTGGTCGCTGTGCCGCATTCTACCTTCCTCATGATCTTCAAACAACGCATTGTATTCCGCATTCGGGGTGGTGATGATCACAGCTCCCGGCCGGGCATATTTAAAGACGACCTTTTCCAGCGCCGCCAGCCGGGGTTCATCAAGATGCTCGATCACCTCCACCAGGGCCGCCGCCTCGAACCCCTCTATTCGGGTATCCCGATAGGTCAGCGAACCCTGGATGAACTGTATCCTTTTTTGCTGATGAGGCGGAAGCCTGTCCGTTTTCAGCTTGTCCTTTGCGATCTCCAGGCTGCGGAAGCTTACGTCCATGCCTAATATCCGTTCGAACTGCTTTTCCGCCCACAATAACTTCACCAGTTTCCCCTCTCCACAGCCCAGGTCGGCCACCGTATGCGCGCCGGTAAGCAACAGTTCATCCCTCACGGCCAGCAGCCGCAGATCATGGGTCCTCAGTTTCCTTTCCTTCGTATCTTCTTCCGACGATTCACCCTCTGCCTGTAACAACATCTCCAGCGCCTGGTTGGCAAGACTTTTCTGATGTTTTAAATAGCGGAGGGTGATCAGTTCGCGGGCAGGATGACCCGGGAGCCAATCCTTTCCTTTTTCCAGCAGTTTGCCAATCTCCTGTTGACCGACCCAATAATGCTTGTCATTGTCACACACCGGTATCAATATATACAGGTGAGAAAGCAGCTGCTGTACAGTGGTCGTATTGCTTAGCCGCACGGTGTAATATCTGCTTTCACCCCATTCGGGAAAGGCCTCATCGATAGGATGTCTTTCAAAGCCAACTTTATAACCCAGCGGCTCGAAAAGCTGCCGCAGGACCTCTTCCCCACCCCGGACAGGCAACACGGCGATCTCCACTTCCAGAGGCATGGGCTCATTCACCAGTTCCGGCCTATCCTTACAACGTCCATTCATCGCCGTAGAAAAGGCTTTGACAATAGCAGCGCTCATAAATGAGCTGGATACGTAGGGCCTGTCGTTGACATATTGCTCCAGAGCAAATTCATTGGTGCCGCCGGGGCCGCTGTTACGCCGGACCAGGCCGATGGGATCGATGTCCAGCAGAAGGCTGATGGTGCACCGTTCTTCCGACACTTCAGGATAAAAGATATGAACGGCGCCTGCTGCGATCTCCACTTGCTGGACCTTTTCGGGATGTTTGTGTAATAGATAGCTCAGGTCGGATGCCGGACGGCGGGTCGTAGTGATAGAAAGTAACATAACCCGGCAAAAGTAAGACTATTTAAAGTAGTTGACGACCGCACTTTTCAGCAGATCGCCCGCCTGGCTCATGGCTTCTTTGGGTTTCATGCCGGTAGGGGTGATAGGGAATACTGCCTGTAATGTAAGAGTGCGGGGATCATCCACTTCAGTAATTCCGCAAAAAGCGATGGCAGGGATATGATGACGGTCTGCCAGAGCCGCTATCTCCGACACCACCTTCCCATATAGGGTCTGTTTGTCTATCTTGCCTTCACCCGTGATGACAAGATCGGCTCCGGACAAAGCTTCCCTTATCCCGGATGTTGCCATCACCCATTCGATGCCCTTGTTCAGACGAACATCAAAAAACCCCATTAGCCCCGCCGCGATCCCTCCTGCGGCGCCCGTACCAGGGATGTCTGCGATATCTTTTCCGAGTAAGCCGGCAAAATGCCGGAGACCGGTATCCAGCAGCCTGACATCTTCAGGTAAAGCACCCTTCTGTGGCGCGTACACATAGGCCGCCCCCTGCTCCCCGTACAGCGTATTCTGCACATCACAGGCAATGTCAAATTGTATGTCCGGCAAATTGTCCGGCGGAATTATTTTATCAATATACACCAGGTTCCCGCCACAGGCTTTTAATGGATGACCATCCTTGTCCATAAACTGAAACCCCAGGGCAGCCAGGATACCTGTGCCGGCATCATTGGTAGCGCTGCCGCCAAGACCAAGGATGATCTTTTTGGCGCCTGCGCTTATCGCATCCCTGATCATCAGACCAGTCCCATATGTCGACGTTCTCAACGCATTCCTTTCATGCTCCTGTAGCAATACAAGGCCACTGGTGGAAGCCATCTCTACGATGGCGACCTGGTCTTTCAACTCATAAGAAGCCCATACCGGCCTTCCCAGCGGATCTTCCACATGACAGGCCACCGTATCCGTGTGCAGATAATATTTCATCACAGCGGCAAAACCATCTCCCCCGTCAGCCATGGGGAATTGCAGTATGTCCATTCTCCCCCCGGCAGCCCTTGCACCTGCAGCAATAGCCTCGCAAACCTCAAAACTGGTAAGACTCCCTTTAAATTTATCAGGGGCGATGATCACTCTCATATTTAGGGAAAGTACTAACTTTAAAAGAAAAAATGGCCAATAAAGGGCTACTTTTTATTCCTGATATCAGCGGCTTTACACGATTTGTACACTCGACTGAGATCGAGCACAGCCGGCTGATCATCCAGGAGCTGCTCGAGACGCTGATCAACACCAATCAGATAGGGCTTGAGATCTCTGAGATCGAAGGTGATGCCATCCTTTTTTATAAATTCGGAGATGCCCCTGACCTGGAAGCGCTGTACAAGCAGGTAGAGCGCATGTTCTGCGAATTCCACCGGCAGTTGATGGCCTACGATCAGACAAGGTTCTGCCAATGCAAAGCCTGCATATCCGCCGCCGACCTCACCCTAAAGGTCATCACCCATTACGGCGAGTTTACGGGTTACAATGTAAAAAACTTTAATAAGCTCATCGGGAAGGATATCATTATCGCTCATCAGCTGTTGAAGAACGACATCGAACAGCATGAATACTGGCTCATCACCAATAATGTTTCGCAGCAGCCGCCCGCCAGCCTCAAACAATGGATGCAATGGGACAGCAGCGCCAAACAGACGGAAAATGGCGAGATCCCCTTTCATTATACACAGCTGAGTCAGCTGAAAAGCGAGATACGACCCGATCCTTCCCCACAGCTGACTATTCAGGATAAAGTAAAGGTATTCGCTTTATCCCGGGAGTATCCCACAGATATCATCACCATGTTCCATGCAGCCGGAGACTTTAACTACCGCTCTCTCTGGCAGGAAGGAGTAAAGAAAGTAGAGGAGATTGATCATTTCCTGCCCCGTGTGGGGATGCGCAGCCGTTTTTTGCTGGACAATGGACAACAGCTGATCTTCACCAGCAGCTACGCTTATCAGCAGGACAGGATCGAATTCAGCGAGACGGATGAAAAAAAGATCAGCACCACCTATTTCCTGATGGAAAAGACTGGAGACAACAGGACAAGACTAACTCTTAGCTATTACCTGAGGAAAAACCCGGTATCCAACTTCCTGTTCAGGTTGACAAAAAAGAAAAAGATAGAGGCTGCCTACCAGCAATCCCTGATCAACCTGGACAAAGTGGTAACGGAGATACCCAGCTTCGCTTATGAGGTGGAGGATCTGCGCAAAAATTAGCGCTCCACATCTTATTTTTGGGGCTGTATCTTATACTTAGGCCCAAAGCCGTCCAGTTTATAGATCGTTCTCAATTCCTTTGTACCAGCCACCAGCGTATCGGATTCTGTAAAGTGTATACCCGCCTCCTTCAACCTTACCCGGGATGACTGAAAGTCTGTATTTGAGAAGTTGAATATGATAGAATCAGATTGAATATTCCCCAGTGCTGAAAGCTCTTCCCTGATCAACCTGTTCTTCACGATATTGGAGCCAAAGTAGACTGAAAAAATGATACCTATGTTCAGCACCAGCACAATTATAGTCGTATAAGATATAATAGAGATCATCTTGTACCGACTGCCCGGTGAATACCTTAATGTAAAAATCAGGATAAAGAGCACCAGCCAATAGATCTGAGGCGAATACCTCGCCCACCAGCTGTATTCAAAGATCAGTACCGAAAATATTATTCCGGCAAGCAATATAGTCAATAGCAACTTTTCCTGATAAGGCATGCCGGACAATGATGTTACCAATAGCACGACAGACAAGAGGAGTGACAATAAAAAAAAAGGGCCCATTCCGCCTATCCGCAAATCGGTTCCGGCAAACAACCTGAGCTCTGTTGCCGTGACAGCAAACGGATTTCTCCACCGAAAGGTTGAGTCCCGGATATCGTTGCTTGACTTATTAAAAAGAGAGATCAGCAATTTTGTACCAGTGGACTTCCCGACAAATACTTTCGGTTCGCTTTGCATAATACTTTGCCTGATCGCTTTGTCGTTGGTAGGATATAGAGGGTTTCCTTTCTCTCTATAATTAGTTACGTAGGGATTGTAACCGAATACCACCAGCGCAAGGATATAGGCGATCCCGATCAGGACATACCTTTGGAATATAAAGACGGTTTTCTTTCTGGTTATCCACCAATACAGGGAGTATATGGCGATCAGTGAACCCGATATCAGTATCCCGGTGAACTTAATATTACAAATAAGCACAATAAGAAGCAATACAGTATTCCATCTCCATTTCCGGTATCTATCCTCCACTAATTCAAAGGCCAGGAATTGTATCAGCAGAATGCCGATCAACGCTCCTAAAAAACCATCCACATAAAAGGAAAAGATTTGGGATGTTGTTACAGGGTTCAACGCGATCAGCATAGAAAGAAAGATATTGATAACCCTTTTTCCGCCAATAGCCTTTTTTATAAAATATGAGGAATAAAAGAAAAGGGAATAAACAGCAATTATATTAATCGCCTTACCGCTCTCGATATGGTCAGTAAAAGAATATAAACAGGCGGCAATGATATGATAGCATTTTGGATAGTGCTGTACCCAGATATAATTAGTCAGATCATAATGATCCACCGGATATACAGGGTTATGAAAAGGATTCCATCCGTCGTGCAGCCGGATGATGATCGCCTGATGATACCACTGGCCATCCCAGGAAGTGTCGAGGATGAAAATGGATAGAAAAACAGCACCCGCTATAAGCAGCGTCGCAATCAGCAAATGAATAAGCAAAAAACGATAGTTGAAACTTTCTTTCCCTGTATAATAAGTAAAGAGCGCGCTCAATAAAAAACACAGGGGGCAATAGACAGCATTTAGAGGCAATCCGCAGAAAAACCCAAGTACTGGTATGATAAAGGAAAGTCCCAGGAAAATAAGGAAGAACTGGCCGTATAAGAATAAGATATCCGGCAGGTTGAATATTAAGGGGAAATACTTCTTCATAACCAAAGGAAAAGTGCGACAAGGATAGCAAAAATTAATGTTAAAGGGAAAAAGATATTCTAAAAGGCGTACTCAGTCACAGGTCAATACACATTAATATACAAACGAAAATTAATATATTTTTTTACTAATGCGTTTCTTGTTAAAAATTCATCCCTTTGAGTCCACACTATAATACTTCATATCACCGTTTGAAAAGTATGAGACGTAAAATCCGGCGGGTCTTACTTCGCTTTATCCTTTTACCTATTCTCATCCTCATCATATTGATGGTCGCTGCAATGGCGATCCTTTATTCCCAACAACAACGGCTGGTAGGGCTGGCTGTAAAAGAGTTGAACAAACAGCTGCAGGGAAGGCTGGTGATCGATGGAAGCGAGATCTCCGCTTTCCAGAACTTTCCTTATATCTCTATTGGGCTGAAAAATGTAAAATTCTATCCTACCAAACTTGTGTCGGATAAACCAATTTACGAGGCAGAACGGATGTATACAGGTTTTAGCCTGTCGGATATTCTCAAACATCAATATCATGTAAAGGTCATTGCGTTGAAGAACGGTCGTCTCGATCTGGTACAGGACACATCTGGAAAACTAAATATTGTGGAGGCCAGCCACATGACGAGGGATACTACAACTGTCGCCGACACCACGGCTTCTGCCGGGCTCGACCTGGCCATAAAAAAAATAGTTCTTAAGAACATGATCATTTCGTACCTGGACAGAGGCAGCGGACAACGGGTGTTCGCACATATCGACAAGATCCGCTCGTCCTTGCAAAATGACAGTCTGCGGGTCGTGGCCGATATGCAAGGTGGCATGTTGATGGATTATATCCATCCTGGCGATAGCACTCACTTCCGGCATAAACACCTGCAGACAGAAATACAACTGACCTATGAAAAACCCGGACAGGTGTTAAAACTTGGGGTCTGCAAACTGAAATTAGAGGATGCCGTTTTCAATATCACCGGGACGGCCGACTTTTTACACGACAATCTTGTAGATATCCACGTGACGGGAGATAAGCCGGATTTTGCACAATTGTTCTCCTTTGCGCCGCCGGCGGTGGCAAAAGAGTTGAAACATTTCCGGTATGACGGCCACCTGGCTTTTGACGGGAAGATCAAAGGTCCGCTGAAAGGCAGGCAACAGCCCCTGATAGAGCTTTCCTTCTCTTGCGCCAATGCCTGGGTAAACAATACACAAGCCAACAAAAAGCTGGACTCTCTTAGTTTTAAAGGGTATTATACCAACGGGACAGGCAGAAGCCTGAAAACATCCGAACTGCGGCTCCTGGATATGACGGCCAGACCGGGTGAAGGGGTCTTCAAAGGCAATTTTGTCCTGCGCGACTTCTCCGACCCCAGGATCTCCATGCGGGTGAACTCAGAGCTGGAGCTTGGATTTGTCGGTGCTTTCCTGGGTGTCAAAGACCTCCAGCGTATTACGGGGCACATCAGTTTGAAGATGGACTTTAAAGAACTGGTGGATCTCAGTCTGCCCCAGCAGTCCATGGACAAACTCACGGAAGGGATACAAAGCGAGTTGACGGTGAAGAATCTCACCTTCCGTATCCCTGACTATCCATATAAAGTAGAGCATCTGGATATGCATGCCGCCATGAAGAACGGCTTTGTAAAAATGGATTCATTGATTTTCAAAGTCGGCAATTCTGACTTCCGTATGGATGCGTCGATCAGCGATCTGCCAGCCATCTTCCATCATCAGGAAAAACCTGTGCAAGTGGCCTTCAACGCTCATAGCGATAAGATCATCCTGCGCGAGCTGCTGAATGCCGATACGAATAAGAATAAGAAAGCAAGAGAGGAGATATATGGTTTTAACATCGGGCTGTCGCTGGAAACCTCGGTACACGAACTATTACATCCAAAACCCCTTCCTAAAGGGAAGTTCAGCATACACGATCTGTATGCATCGTTCAAACGCTATCCTCATGCTTTTCATGATTTCGGCGCCGAGCTGACCATTGAAGATACGACCCTCCGGCTAAAGAATTTCGCCGGCAACATCGACAGCAGCGACATCCGTTTCAGCGGCCGCGTAAATAATTATGCCCTTTGGTTCGACAAAGTGATGAAAGGAAGGACACAGATAGCATTCGATCTAAAGTCCCGGCGTCTGGCTATGCGTGATCTGCTGGGTCGCAAGAGCAGGCAATATGTGCCTAAGGACTATCAGGACGAAATAGCTTCCAACCTCTGGTTGCGCAGCAAAATAGACTTAAAATATGATTCGGTATTCCGTTTTGCCAATATAAAAGTCGCCAATATCTCCGGCGAGCTTAAAAATCATGCTTTCAGGCTGGACAGCGTCAATGGCAATGTAAAGATCGGCGCCGACCATTTTGTAAAGCTCGATACTTTGATGGGGAAAGTAGGTAACAGCGATTTTAATATCAGCATGCGGTTGTACACGGGTAAGGACACTGTACGGATGAAAAAAGAGAATTATCTGCAATTTTCCTCCCGTATGCTGGACGTAGATCAATTGATGGCTTACAGGCTGACGGCAGAAGACCCGGCTCCTGATCTTTCAGAGTTGCCGGCAGCTACTGCAGTGGCAAAACCCTCAGCTCATGCCAGTGCATTCAATGTGTTCCAGATCCCGTTCATCAACTTCAATGCGTCGGCGAATATAGGGAAGATAAAATACCGTCGTCTTTGGATAAAGAACTTCTTCACGAATCTCCGGATGCAGACCAACCAGCAGTTGTACCTCGATACGTTGGGTATGGAGATAGCCGAAGGGAAGGTGAATGCAAGGGCCCATTTCAACGGCAGCAATCCGGATAAGATCTATCTGAGAAGCAAGCTACGGGTACAGGATGTGAATATAGAAAAGATGATGCTGAAGCTGGATTACCTGGGACAGGATTTCGTGATCAATAAAAATATAAAAGGCCGTCTCAGCGGAGATATCAAAACATATATACAGGTGCATCCCGATCTGACTCCTCTGATGGACCATTGCCAGGCCGAGATGGACATAGCCATCATCGACGGCATGCTGGTGAACTTTACACCTATCAAGGCGATGTCCAATTATTTTAAGGACAAGAACCTGAATATGGTTCGCTTTGACACCTTACGCGACAAGCTCACATTCAAGGATGGTGCGCTGACTATCCCGTCCATGAACATCAATTCCTCTCTTGGCTTTATGGAGATCTCCGGTACCCAGTCACTCGACACACATATGGAGTATTATGTCCGTATCCCGCTGAAAATGGTCACACAGATAGGATTCCGCATGCTCTTCGGGAAAAAACAGGAAGAGGTAGACCCCGACCAGGTGGATGCGATAGAGTACAGGGGCATGAACAAACGGATACGTTTTATGAATCTCAAGATCACGGGTACACCGGACGATTATAAGGTGGGGCTGGGGAAGGCTAAAAAGGCGTAGAAATGTTAAATTTTTTATAAGGCACCGCCAGATCCCCCTATTTTTTCTTAATATGGGTACATTTGCGTTCGAAAAATTTATCCATGGTGAAAAACTTGTCGCGCCGGACTGTGAAGTTTGTAAATGTGTTGTGCCTGTCCCTGGCCGCCTTCTTTTTTCTTAGTTTTTTACCTCTTCCCTCCTCTTATTCCGGCAAAATAACTCCTGTTATTGTAAATACCGCTCCGGAAACATACAACACTGGTTTTTCCTACGCCGATTCTTCCCGGCTAAACAGATTTTACGACGATCTGCAACTGGACAGCCTCGGCCTAAGCGCGGAAGCATATCATAAAGCGATCGCCGGCTTTTTGAGCCTTGTGTCGGCGGGAGAGATTCACAACCCGGGAGTGCTTTCCATCATCGACTTCTCAAAACCGTCTACGCAAAAGCGCCTGTTCATATTGGATTTGTACAATGGTACTTTACTGTTCAATACGCTGGTTGCCCACGGCCGCAATTCCGGTACGTTAATAGCCACCCGCTTTTCCAACCGCCCCAACAGTTTTATGAGCAGTCTTGGATTTTACCTTACGGGGGAACCTTTTATCGGGCAGCACGGCTATTCGCTCAGGCTGGACGGGAAAGAAAAGGGATGGAATGATAATGCCCTTCACCGGAGTATCATCATGCATCAGGCAGGTTATGTTAGTGACACATATATCCAGCGAAAGGGTTATCTCGGCCGCAGTGAAGGCTGTCCCGCCATCCCTGTAGGGATGGACAGGTCGATCATCGACAGCATTCGTGGTGGGAGCTGTCTTTTCATCTATAGTCCTGATATAAGGTATCTCCACAGGTCCCGGCTGGCCGCTTTATGAAATTGAGCGTACATCCTTTTGCGTATTTCAGTAGCCCTATTGCAAGTACCTGTCCATCGACCTGGTAAAAATCCCTTTGACATCTCCCGTCAGGTTCAGGTCCCTCATAAAACTATATAAAGCATCAAAAGGAATCCCATCCATTTGCTTCCTAATCCGCTCGACCTCATACCTTGGCAGAGGCATCCTGTTGGGATAGCTGTACATAACAGCTATATGCTGCTTGTTCGGCGCGATGACCAGCGTATCCCCGCAAAACACTGTTCCCTCCGGAGAAAGATGCGGAACATGCAGTATGCTGCTGCCGGGGAAATGTCCACCGACATTGACCAATCGCATATCGTCCCATAAAGCCTTCTCCTCCCCCTTCCACAACTCCACACGTCCTCCTTTGTTAAAGATCCATTGCTCATCGCTGCGATGTATATATATGGGACAATCGAATGTTTCGGCCCAATCATTCATGTTGCTGTAGTAATGCGGATGCGAAAAGGCTATGGCGCGCAAGCCGCCATGGGCCTTGATAAATTCGACCATCGGCTCGGTGAGCAGCGGAATACAATCCCACAATATATTCCCTTGAGGAGATAGGATAAGAAAGGCCCGCTGCGCGATGGCAAAAGCAGGGGTGATCTCCAGCTCGTATACGTTCTCCCGCAGCCGATGGGTACGCACACTGTATCTGCTCAGCAACTCAGCTTCGGTAGTCCAGCGTTGTCCCCCCTCCGGAATATATTGCCTGTCATCGGCACAAATAGGGCAAAGGTCATAATGAACGGATGCAGGATAATGCGTGCCGCAGGTGACGCAGATCTTTGATTGTGTCATATTTCTTTTATTTACTCAGCTACCATGTGCATTGAAATAGCGATCCTGTTCCAGCTATTGACAACAACTACCGTAAAGATCAGCTGGGCGACCCCGGTATCTCCAAAATGCTTCAGCGCCTTCTGATAGGTATCCTCGGACAAGCCGCCCTCCCCGATCCGGGTGACCTCTTCAGTCAGCTTCAGCGCAGCCTGTTCGGCTTCTGTAAAAAAAGGCGTCTCCCACCAGGCGCTGATTGCATATACCCGCTGTTCCGTCTCACCGGCTTTGCGGGCATCCCGGGAATGCATATTGACGCAATAGCCGCAGCCGTTGATCTGGGACGCCCTTAGCTTTATCAGTTCTGCCAGACGGGGATCCAGTCCAAATCCGGCCAGCTGTTTTTCCGCAGCATCCATGGCCTTGTAAATACGGGGCTCCGCCTTGTCGATATTCATTCTTTCTTTCATATTGGCATGTTTTTGATACGATAAAATTAGTACCTTACTGGATTAGATAAATAATCCAGAATTAACAAATCATCTAATCCAGATATGCAAGTACTCCAAGAGATGATCCGGATCGATCACACCTCCGATGTGCCCGTCTACCTGCAAATCGCCAACGCTTTTATTCACAACATAAGGCTGGGACGGCTGCGAAAAGGTCTGAAGCTGCCTGGCTCCCGCGAGGTAGCCGCCCTGTTGGACATCAACCGGATGACCATGGTAGCCGCCTACGACGAGCTCCAGGCGCAGGGATGGATAGAAATGCTTCCCAGAAAGGGAACATTTGTAAAAAATGATCTGCCCGTGTTGACGCCAAAAAGGATCGATAAAGAGCAGCCTTTGTTCGCCATGCCGGAAAAGACCATCTTCTCCTTCGACGAACGCAAGATCATACCGGTAGAGCCTTCCGATTTCCCGGAAGCCGGTAAACTTACTTTTAATGATGGTTTTCCGGACAGCCGCCTGGCGCCTGTTGAGGAGCTGATCAGGAGCATGAGGAGTTTATCCCGGCTGACCTCCCACAAAAAATACCTGATGTATGGAGGGGCGCAAGGCACTGTCCTGCTACGTGAAACCCTGGCCGGCTTTCTCAGCGACACAAGAGGGCTACCCATCTCCCCCCGCAATATCCTCATTACACGCGGCGCACAGATGGGGACCTATATCTCTGCCAGCATCGTGCTCGACCCGGGAGATCACGTCATTGTGGGCGAACCAGGTTATTCCGGGGCCAATCTTACTTTCCAGCAGTTGGGCGCAAAGGTCAATTTTGTTCCAGTGGATGAAGAAGGCCTGGATATCGACGGGGTTGAAAAGCTCTGCCGGAACAAAAAAATACGGATGGTATATGTGATCCCCCACCACCATAATCCGACGACGGTAACGCTGACGCCGGAAAGAAGGATACGATTGTTGGAGCTATCAGTAAAATATAAGTTCGCCATCATAGAAGACGATTATGACTATGACTTTCATTATGCCAGCAAACCCATGATGCCCATGGCCAGCCTGGACAGACATGGCAGCGTGATATACATCGGTACGTTGACAAAGACACTGGCCCCTGCCATACGGATCGGCTTCCTGGTAGCGCCGGAAAACTTTATACGGCATGCCACCTGGTTACGGAAAGCATTGGACACGCAGGGGGACAGTCTGATGGAAAACGCTATCTCCAGCCTTTATAAGGATGGCACTATCCCCAGTCATATCAAAAAATCCGTAAAACTGTACAAAGAGCGGAGGGATCATTTCTGTACCTTGCTTGCAGAGGAACTGGATGGACATGTCGCTTTCAAAATACCCGATGGAGGTATGTCCGTCTGGGCAAAATTCCTTGGCGTGGATATGACAAAGGTTTCGAAGAAAGCTTATGAAAAAGGACTGATCATCAAGGATGGCAGGGAATACGACACGCCTTCCAAACAATATAATTCCGTACGGATGGGATTTGCTTCACTCAATTTTAAAGAGCAGGAGCAGGCAATAGATATATTGAAAAAATCGCTCTGATCTCGGATCAAAGGTTATAACTTGCCTTAATGATGGCTTCATTGACGGCTTTAACCCTTTCCATTTCCATTTTTTCAACAACTCTGTCATAAGTGAGCACTCCATTTATCTCATGCTCCACGTCGGTTGTTTGCGTATAGATGGCCACGCTCAGCCCTCTGTACTTCATCAATTGTTCCACCTCGTCAAGCAAAAATACATACCTGTCTGTTAGCCTTGTTCTGGTTGGTTCATAGTCATAGGCGTTGTTTGCTACAGGCCACATATGATCTCGCACAAACAGACCCACACCGCCAAATTCGCCTAATGATGCCGCACGGTGCTGTTCCGGTATCGAAGCGCCAACCGGTCCTACGTAAATATGAGTATCCACATAGTCCCCATTCCCAGGGTCACCATATGCTTTTTGGTAGGGTGGATTGTTATTAAAACCCGAATTGCCGTTGACTAGTCTTGATGGATCGTATTGCTTGACCCAATCGGTGATATTCTTAACATCAAAAGCACCCCAATTTTCATTAAAAGGCACCCAGGTGATGATGGATGGCGCGTTATAATGATCATCAATCACCGCTAGTAGCTCTTTCCTGTATTCAGTCCTTGTTTTGACGGTATCTTCATCCTGATACCATATCGCAGGCATATCCTGCCAAACTAACAATCCCAGTTTATCAGCCCAATAGTAAAATCGTTGGGGCTCCGTTTTCATATGCTTTCTGATAAGGTTGTATCCGGCGTTCTTGGTAAACTGCAGATCGAATTTTAAAGCTTCTTCCGTCGGGGCCGTCAGTACCCCGTCCGGCCAATAACCCTGGTCAAGCAGGCCAAGCTGCATGATAAACTTGCCATTGATCAAAGGCCTGGTAACTCCATTGACCTTGCCCAATTTAATATCGCGCATCCCGAAATAGCTTTTTACTTCATCGGTGACAGCCCCATTAGCGTCTTCTAATCTGATCGTCAGATCATATAAAAAGGGATCATCCGGCGACCAAAGCTTCGGTGTTTTAATGGGCAGGTAAAAGTAGGTGTTGCCTGATGATGATGCCTGCGAGATTACTTTGTTTCCATCAAAAGCAGCCGCAGTGACCTTTCCAGCCCCTGCTGAGGTTACCAGCAATCTGCACCGGCTATTTGCCAGATCAGGCAGTAAACGGATGCTCTCGATGTGATTTTTATTCACAGGCTCCAGCCATACCGTTTGCCATATTCCGGAACAATAGGTATAGTCACCCCGGGGGCCGCTCTTTCCTGAGGGTACGCGGCCATCGTTCAGATCTTGAGCTGCCACTACCAGTGTATTCTCCCCATTTACTAAGTGCTGGGTTATGTCGAAGCTAAAAGCGTCATAGCTCCCAGCATGGACGCCTGCTTTATGTCCGTTCACAAATAAAGTCGTGTGATAGGCTACGGCATCGAAGTGAATAATGACCTGTTTGTTCTTCCAGCTGGAAGGAATTACAAAACTGCGGCGGTACCACATATTGATCTCCTGTGGACGCCGGATGCCGGATAACACCGATTCCGGGCAATAAGGAACACGTATTTGTTCGGCGCTGCTTTCAAAAGCAATCGGTTTGGCCGGATCGAGCGCGTCCGCAGCATTTTTTCCTCCGTGATAATCCCATTTGCCATTCAGACACATCCAGTCGCTGCGTTGTAACTGAGGTCTTGGATATTCGGGTAAAGGGACGGTGGCGGCCAGGGCCTGTTTTGTCCATGGGGTAGGAAGGACAATCTCCTGGGCCAGCAGGCAAGAACAATTGATCGTGAGGAATAATAAGAATAGTACTGTGTTATGTTGACGCTTATTCATAATTTATTCAACTCGGGATAATATTTGAATATCAGCTGCCTCTCATCATCCTGTAACTCTCGCAGCAAAACGGGCTTGTCCTGCGGCCGCAATCCTTTCTGATTGATCCGATTGATCAGGCTCCAGTCCTTGATGGGTTTGTCCGGTCTCGCGCCTACGGGTTCGTGAGCAGGCAGGTTGTACCGGGTAAAGTCGATGACCTTCTCCGGCGTATTTTTATGCCAGTCGTGCAGCAGCGCCAGTCTGAACTCCTTGTTCATAAACCACCTTATCTCAAGATTGTTGTACGAGTCGCCGAGCCCGCATCCCCTTTCCACAAACCGGTAATTCCACTCATCGTTGTTCTTATACTGTGCCCGCCAGATATTCCCGAACTCGCCAAAAGAAACAAACCGCGTATCCGGCCACCTTTTCAGGGTGTCAGTCACCCACATCCTGAGGGCACTGCAAATGAAATCCATTCCAAACTCATACACCAACTGGGCTTCCCATATATTGGTGACCCATCCGAATTTATTCAGCTCAAAGCCCTTGTCAAAATGGATAGACTGGGTATGCATCACTTCCATATTCCCCAGCTCCAGCCCCCACCCTTTATAGGTTTCGATGGGCCCTACACCCCGCCGGCTGTTATATCCCGTGATCTCGTGCCCGTTGGATCCGCTTTGTCGCGCACAGATAAAATCCAGGGTCCAGCCATCCAGATTAACACAGTCTATAAGATCGCCTTTACCCTGGCCCGGCTTACAAAAATGTTCCGTGGATGGATAATAAGGATAGGAAGGCGAACCGTCTGCTCCGCCCCCATCGATGTTGTGCTGGCTCCAGATGACCGCCTGCGCCACATGAATTTTCTCCTTCTCCGCGAGGTATTGTAAGCTACCGGCCGGCAGGAAGCCGCCAATGACGGATTGAGGCCGATAGCCATTACCGACAAACCCTGCAATGATGCGGATGGCTTCAGACAATTCTTTATTGATCCTTTCCACCGGCAGATACATGGCAGGGAAATAACCGGGGAACACGGTCACCTCGTCTCCATACTTCGCCTGACAGACAGCGGCATACTCTCTTATTTCGGCGAAGTTCTTTCGCTTGTCCTCCAGCGCATTCAAAGTAAAGCCCCAGGTAAGGCGGCCATTCGGATTGTTCTCTGCAAATGCATTCCGCATGGCACGCACGCCTTCCAATGTATGCCAGCCCGCTTCATCGCGCGGATGTAATTTCACGTCCCGCGACACCTCCCAGGGTGTGGTCCGGATCATAATACAAAAGGTAACAAATCGTCCCCCGATCAGGGACATCTGTGCAGGCGGGGGCGTCAGAAAAGCCACAGGCATTGCATTCAGCACCCTATCGCCGGCTAATAATCCCGCGCCGGACAATGCGGTATTCTTTATAAAAGAACGTCGTCTCATAAATTGATCTTGTGTTTTTTGATGAGCGCCTGACCTTCCACCGGCAGTTCGTTCACCGGCAGAGGCTTGTCCTGCGGCCGGACGCCCTTCTGATTGATCTCACCCATTAAGCTCCAGTTCCGGGTGCTGCCCGATACCGGCTCTTTGGCTGGCAGGTCATAGCGGGTAAAATCGATGACCTTTTCATTCGACCCATCTACCCCACTTAAAACAGCCAACCGGAAATCCTTATTCATAAACCACCGGAGCCTCTTATCCTTGTCCGATCCGCCAATACCGGAGCCTACCTCATCAAACCTATAATTGAAGTTATTCTGCTTATAATGCCTGCGCCAGATCAATCCGAATTCTCCCTGCGTGATGCACCGAACACCGGGCCAGCGTTTTTTGATCGCCTGTAACCATAGCGTCATATCATTGGCGTCGTAGGGCAGGGTCAGCTCCCAGCAATTGGTGACCCAGGCAAAGCCGTTCAGCTGGTATCCTTTATCAAAGTGTATAGCGGTGGAATGCATCATCTCTTCCAGACCAACTTTCAGCCCGTATTTCCCCAACGTCTCGATGGGGCCGACGCCCATCCGGCTATTAAAACCCTCCGCAAAACCAGCACGTCTTCCGGCCAGGAAATCCACTGTCCATCCGTCCAGGTTCACACAATCGATGAAGTCGTCCTTTCTCTGTGCCGGCTTGCAAAAATGTTCCGTTGACGGATAAAACGGATAGCACACCGAACCATCGCCGTCCTGGTTGTCGATGGAATACTGACTCCATATATTCGCCTGGCAAACATGTATCCCCTCCTCTTTTGCCAGGTACTCCATATTTTTCGATGACAGGAATCCGGCAAGGATGCTCACGGGACGATAATGGTTACCTACAATCTCCGACACCCTGGCCAAACCCTCATGCAGGTCTTTGTTGACCTGTTCCGTGGAATTATAAGCATTGGCAAAATAGGCCCCGGGGATAAAGGTAACCTCGTCGCCATATTGATAATGATAGCCCGCGACAAGCTTCCTGATCTGTGTGTAATTGGCGGAAGTATCATACAAGGCCAGCCAGCTAAGGGCCCAGGTGATCCTCGCACCCGGAAGCCCATTAGCAATAGCTTTTCTGAAATTGATCACCCGTTGAGGCGTATGGTTATTACGTTCATCTTCCCCGACATTCCTGTCGCGCGATACTTCGATCTGGTTCACACGGATCACAGTATTCAGGGTTAAAAATCGATTTCCCATCAGCGGGAGTCCTTTACCAGCCCGCATCTGCGCGGAAAGATATCCCGCGAAAAAAAACAAGATAAAACAGCAAGTCAGAAAAGAAGTTTTCATAATTACCAGCCCGGGTTTTGTTTAAGTTTATCAGGATTGAGAGCCACCTGCTTGGTGGGTATGGGCAGCAGGTAGTTCTTCTTGACATCGAATGTTCTCTGCGAACCCGGCTGCAGCAGTTTGTACCCGTTCTCCAGCTGGCTGGCAGGTGCATTGTAAAAATAGCTGTTATAGCTGGCCCCGTCCAGGGTAATGACCTGTTTTGCCCATTCCGTACCCGTGACCTTGATGCTCAATACAGACTTCGGTAGCACCGTTTCAGCCGTCGCCCATCTGCGGAGATCATCCCAACGGAACCCTTCGAAAGCAAGCTCGACAGACCTTTCCCGACGGATCTCATTTCTCATATCGAGTCCATTGCCGGCGACCAGGGCATTTGTCAGATGCGGCATATTTACCCGGTCTCTCAGCACATTGATCGAAAGATCCAGATCAGCGTCGGAAATAGAACCATTCCGCTCATACTGTGCCTCGGCATAGGTCAGCAACACTTCCGCATATCGCAGGATATTCCAGTCGAATGCGCCGCCACCGTCGCCGGGCGTAGGCATCTCGGAGATAAACTTGTACAGCATATACCCGGAATTTACGTTACGGTTGTTATCCACGCCGGGCCATTGAGGCCTGTACGTATCGTATTGCGGCCTGATGACCTTGGTAGCTGGTATGATCAGGGATTGCGTCATCCGGGGATCACGGTTGCGGAACTCGCTCCGGCAGGAGTCATAACCTTTGAACAAAGGAGAATTGTCGATCGGCAATCCATCATTACAGAGATACATATCAGCCGCCGCCTTGGCAGGGTTCAGATTGCCCCAGGATACGCCGTACGCCCATCCATTTACATTGATATTGGTACGGTATTTTTTTGCTATGATAGATTCAGGATTGTCCTGGCTCGTCTGGTCGATGAACAGGTAGCGGTAGCTTGCATCACCCTTACCTTTATATAATGAATACGCCATGCTTGTGATGACGTTCTTCGACTCCGTAATGGCCATATCCAGCAGGGCATCGCTGCTGCCTGAAGCATGAAACTTCCGCCATGTACCTTCGAACAGGCATATCCGGGCCTTGAAAGCTTGCGCCGCCTCCTTACAGATGCGGCCTTTCTCCGCGCTGCTCTTTACAGGCAGGTTAGCGATGGCATTGTTCAGATCATTGAGGATGGAGTCCAGCACTATGTCACGGGAAACCCTCGCACTATACACTGCTGTATCCGTTGGTTTCAGCACATTATTGATGATCGGGACACCACCGAACATTCTAAAAAGCCTGAAATAATTGTAGGCGCGATAGAAATAACCTTCGCCCAGAAATGGCTTGATATCGTTCTTGATAGACGACCCCGTCCCTTCCTGTATCAGTTTGTTCGCATTCCGGATCGCACTATAGCTGCCGTCCCAGTTACCGTCCTGCTCCGGCGCCACATAGGTCCCCGAACTGATGGTATTGATCTCGGTACCAAACGCTATGTCCGACATATTGTCGTTGTTATTCGTACCGTCATAATGGGGGTCATCCAGCGTATTTTGATAGAACCAGTTGGCCGCCAGCCGAAAATCATTCGTCGTCTGCCAGAAGGTGGGATCCGTGATCTCGGACTGCGGTTGAAGATCGAGATATTTTTTACAACCCGGAGCCACTATGGCCAGAGTTAATATAATGCTTGCTATTTTAATAATTTTCATCACTACCAGATTTAGAAGTTAACATTCACACCAAAAGAGAAAGTACGATACATGGGATAGTTGTTCTCGTAAAAGTTGGTGTTAGTGGCATCGTCCGTGATCTTCGGCACACTCGTCTCTTCGGGATCATACATCCCGTTCCAGGTGCCTTTCGCAAATTCAAACAGGTCCTGTCCGCTGAGATAGACCCTGACGCCACGGAGCTTCAGGTTGCTGATCCGGAGGTCGTTGAAGGTATATCCGACAGTGATGTTCTTCATCCGGAGGTAGCGCGTATTTTCCAGCCACAAGGAAGAGAACTGATAGTTATTGCTCTTGACCGTTCCGTTATTGGACAAACGGGGGTATTGAGCACCGGTATTCCCGGCTGTATACGTCTTGCCGTAGAAATAATCCAGCGGCTGGAACCAGAAATGAGAGAACGGTACACCGAAGTTCCCATTGCCTCTCCAGACATATTTGTTCCCTGTGCCTTGCAGTATAAAGCCGAAGTCAAAACACTTCCACTTCAATCCGCCTGTCATGCTATAAGTGAATTTTGGGATCTGCGAACCTAAGTATACAGCATCGCCGCTGAAGCCTTTCGATTTATCACCATAGGTAGTGATCTGCCCGTCGCCGTCGATGTCCTGGTACGCCACATCACCAATGCCCAGACCGCCATAGCCATTGGGCTGTGCGGAAGGTACGATGCCTTTGCCGCTGTACTTGGAAGCATAGGCGGTCAGGTCAGCCTGGTTCCTGATGACAGATCCCTTGAACCCAAAATAGGAATTCAATGGGAATCCCTGCCTGGCCTGTGTCAGACCAAGATTATAGTTGTCCTGTCCTTTTAGATCGGTGACGATATTGCTGTTGTAGTTCAGGATAACGCCCACATTATAACGCACATCGCCGATCTTATCATTCCATGATCCATTGAACTCCCATCCCTTGACCTTCAGCGTTCCGGCATTCGACGTAGGAGCAGCCGCTCCCAGCGTGGTGGGATAGGTAATGCTGACCAGCATGTTATTATTGGTCTTCCTGTATACATCGAAAGAAAGCGCTAACCTGGAATGTAACAGGGAGAGATCGATACCGAGGTTCTTTGTTTCGATGGTTTCCCAGGTACGTTCGGGAGAGGCAATCCCGTTCAGCGAAGCCATTCTCGCCGCGGATGATCCGTCGATGGGGTACTGACCACCGATGTTGATCAGCTGGATATAGTCGAAAAGCCCCAGCGTGGGAATATCCTGGTTACCCGTCTTGCCCCAGGATGCCCTGACCTTTGCCAGATTTACCAGGTTGTCACTGACAAGATTTTTAAAGAAAGGCTCCTCAGAGAGCTTCCACGCCGCGGAGATGCTGGGATAAGCCTCGCTCCAACGTTTCTCCGGAGAGAACTTCGAGCTGCCATCCTTACGCAGGGTACCCTCGATATAGTACTTGCCGGCAAAAGAGTAGCTGGCGCGACCAAAATATGAAAGCAGCGCCCAGGGGTCGTTATTCCAAGCATTGGGATCATTAGGATCATCGGCCCGCAGGTTCCTGGGGTCGGACAACGGCGGCGAGAAGATCACATTGCTGAAGAAGTCGGCTCCCTGGATGTATTTTGCATTCCGGGTGAATTTCTCTCTCGAAGCGCCGACCATTGCCTTGATCTCATGCTCACCGAATGTCTTGCTATAGTTGATATAGGTGCTGAAATTCTTGTAGACGTTGTTATAGCTTTTGAATTTCGCCTTGTTCGGATTGTTACGGATGAGCGAATTGGGTGTGTTATCCCAGTTATGTTCGATATTGGTGGCGAAGTACGAGTCGTCATCGTATTTCTCCAGGTTAATACCCACCTGCCCTGTCCAGATCAGACCCTTGATGGGCTCAAAGTCCAGCTTTACGTTATTGCTCCACCTGGATTGCGTAATGGTCTCGTTGCCCCCCATCTTCAGTTCCTGGACGGGATTCTCGTATCCCTGGTAACCATAGTAGTTGCCCGCGGGGTTCTTCTCGGGCAGATAGGAGAACATCTTCAGGCCATTGCTGATGGCATCGCTCAATTGGGAAGGCTGCTTGATATTTAAATAGTCATACGCCGTGTTCAATTCCAGCCGCAGGTTTTTCGTGATGTTACTCTGCAGCGCGATCCGGAGGTTGTCCCGTACGGAACCGTTGGTTCCTTCCGAGATATTCCCATTATCCCTAGTGTCGCCGAAGGAGATCAGGTAGGAAGAGTTCTCGCCACCGCCGGAAATGCTCAGGTTATGGGTCGGGCGCAGGGCTGTCTGGAAGAGCCTGCCGTACCAGTCCCTGGATTGGTAGAACATGGGATAGGATTCCAAGCTCCGGTTCTCGCCAGGCCCTACACCGGGATCATTAGCCGCGATCTTCATCAGCGTGGAGTCCGAGAAGGTCTGTGGTTCGCCGTCATTTTTATTGGCCTCGTTGAACATCCTGACGAAATGATCCGTTGTAGCAGCCTTCTTACGCAACCCCATTTTCTTCACGGCCAGGTTGAAGCCATAGGTGATATTCGGCTTACTGTTACGCTTGCCCCTTTTGGTGGTTACAAGAATGACGCCGTCGGCAGCACGCGCACCATATATCGCAGCAGTAGCATCTTTCAGCACGGTGATATCCTGGATGTCCTGCGGGTTGATGAGATTCAGATCACTGGGAATACCGTCGATCAGCACCAACGGAACGTTCCCGTTGATGGAAGACGATCCCCGGATGGAAAGCGCAAAACCCTGCTGTCCCGGCTGACCGCTTTGACGGGTGATCCCCATACCAGGGACCATACCCTGTAAGGCATCCAGTGTCCCAGTGACAGGGCGCGACTCCAACTTGTCCCCTCCGATCCGTGCGACGGCTCCTGTAAGGTCCGCCTCTTTTAGCCGGGTGCCATAGCCTACGACTACCACTTGGTTCAGACCGCTGGAGGCCTCCCTCAGAACGATATGAACAGACTCAGCGCCCGACACATGCACTTCCTGGGGTTGATAGCCGATGCTGCTGATCTCCAGGACCGCATTGTCCTGTACGTCGATCTCAAAATGACCCTGCGCGTCTGTTTGCGTGGCGCGTTTGAGCCCTTTTACAGTAATGGTGACACCCTGCAGCGGACGGCCCGTACTGTCTGTGACATCTCCTTTCACATGGATGGCCCTCATCATTTCATTTGCCGAAGTAACAGCGATCACCTTATTATTTATGATCTTATAGATTAAGCCATTGCGGCGGATGATCTTATCCAGTATCTCGGAAAGCAGAGTGTTCTTCTCATGAAGATCGATACGGATATTCTCGCTTATCGTGTTCGAGTTATACAGAAACCTGTATGAAGATTTTTTTTCAATGATCTCAAAAGCCTTTTTGAGCTTTACGTTGGTGAGATCCAGGCTAAGCTTTACATCGTCCTGGGAATATGCTTTAGCCGATACCTGAAGGCAACCAGCCAATAATAAAACTATGGTTAGTTTCATAACAAGAAGCATTTTTTGGGGCATAATACGGCTAGCGTAAAGTGGAAATAGTTTTTTTTCCATACATTTACATGAAGTTTAATTGTTATAAAAAGCCCTTCCCTCCCTATCAACCGAGTGAAGGTTTTTACAATTGAATGGTGGCGGGGAATGTGCAGCATTTCCCGTCTTTTTCCTTAAAATTTTGGGGTGATTTTAATTGCGTTATGTCATTAGTTTTGGTTTTGGCGTGATCAGGATTACTCAATGTGGATTTCGCTATTGGATCTCTTATAGGTAAAAGGTGCAATGGCTTGTAGCTCCCTCAGCGCATCATCGATATTCTCTTCTTCGAATCTGCCGGTAAACTTGTATGATTTAGCTTTCTCGTTTCCAAAGGATATAGTGACATTATAGCGCCGTTGCATCTGCAACGCCAGGTCGAAGAAAGATTCGTCCGTAAACAGCAGCTTATTCACGACCCAGGCGGTATCAGGCGCCATACTCATCTGGGGATTGAAGACGATAGACTTAATGGTCGGCTCATTCACCACCACCCTGCCGGGTTTTGCTACCGCTACACCACCTCTGCTGTCATTCTGAATGATGATCCGTTGATTAGGGACCAATAAGATCTTCTTCGAATGGCTACCCTTTGTGATGACCTCGATAGAGCCGCTGATCAGAGAGGCCTGCCCATGTTTATCTTCCGGGTATGCCTGGACATTAAACACCGTCCCCAGGTCTGTCACATCGAAATTCTTTGTATGAACCAGGAAAGGATGAAGGGAATCGTGCTTTACCTTGAACATGGCCTCTCCGACCAGGGATACTTCACGTTTGCCGCTGTTGAATTCAGCATTAGTATACGTAAGGGTCGAAAAAGAATTTAGCCATACCTCGGTGCCGTCAGGAAGCACAATGCTTGTCTTGGACCCTGCCGGGGTATAGATCCTGCTGATGGTCTTTGCTTCTTCTACACGCTGCACAGGTTTGGGACTATAAAAAAAGTAGGCGCCACAGACCAGCATTATAATGCAGGCGGCAATAAGCATTCTTTTAAACAGCACCGACCTCCTGGTGCGTTCGGGAAAAGGTTCGCCTCCCTGGAGCATATCGCCTTGTTCATCGACATGCACCTCTGAAATAACTTCTGAATCCAATGAGCTGAAATACTTCCGCATCGACTCTCGGACGGCTTCATCGTTCTCGTTGGCCTGCATAAGCTGCATCAGCTCTTCGAATTCTTCTTCAGAACAGGCTCCGGAAGCAAACTTTTCCAGCAGTTCGTAAATACGCAACATGCAGCTATGACGTATGCCGGGAAAAAATGTACTACTCTAGTCGGTATTATTTTTCAGATAGGCTACAATGTTCTCTACAGCTTTCGCCAGGTGGTTCTTTACCGTATTGGGGGAGATCTGTAACAGGGAGGCTATTTCTTTGCGGGGCTTGTCCTCTGCATGGCTCAGGAGATAGACGGCCCTTCGCTGAGGGGGGAGCTGCTCGATGGCTTTTCGTATAATGTCCTGATACTCAGAGTCTTCCACATCAACTCCTGCATGAGGTTCACTACTTTGATGCATACGCTGCCATAAAGCCTGTTTTTTCTTCTGGTCAGAGGCCGCAGCACGCAGATGATCGATCACTTTATTCTCGGTGAGCCTGTATAAAAAGGAAGAAATGCTTTTTATCTCCGAGATCCTGTCCCGTATCAGCCATAATTTTAAAAAAACATCCTGGATGATGTCCTTGGCTGCCATATCGGATTTCAACATCTTGAAAGCAAACAGGTACAGCGAATGCTCATATTCACGGAACAGTTCATTAAAAAGCTGTTCCAACATATCCTTTTCACTGCCAGGGCAACCGTCATTTAGCATCACGCAGGTCTTTGTCTTTGATATTGCAAAATAATAACATTTTTCTACAGTCATTTATTTTTTCTGAAAAGAACAATATAGCAATAAACCCTTTTCTTGTTACATTGCAATAAATATATCCTACAGCATGGCAGCAAATCCTTCATCTGCGCCAGTGACTGCATTATTCCTGGATGTTGGCGGCGTTATGCTCACCAACGGCTGGGACAGAAAGTCAAGGGAGGCAGCAGCAAAACAATTCGGACTGGACCTGGATGACCTGAATGACAGGCATCGTATGACATTCGATACATATGAGACAGGTAAGCTCAGTCTGGATGAATATCTGAAAAGTTCTGTTTTTTATAAGGAACGCCCTTTTACCATCGAAGAGTTCCGCACCTTCATGTTCAACCAATCCGTAGCATACTCCGGGATGATCGACCTCATCAGGGGACTAAAGGAAAAGTATAAGCTTCGCATAGCCGTGGTCAACAATGAAGGCCGGGAACTGAACGAACACAGGATCAGGACCTATAAGCTGGGCGAATTCGTGGACTTCTTTATATCCTCCTGTTTTGTACATTTCAGAAAGCCGGATGCTGACATCTGGAAGGTAGCGCTGGACATCGCGCAAGTGCCAAAAGAAGAGGTAGTATACATCGACGATAGACCCATGTTCGTACAAGTGGCCCAGGGGCTGGGGCTCAGAGGTATCGTTCACAACCATAAGGATGTAGCTCAAACAAAAGAGGCGCTGGCAGGTATGGGATTGAAGTTGGATTAATTGCCGGGAGGCTTTATTCCCAGCGCGCTCAATTCGATCTGATAGATATTGCCTGAACCATTCAGCACGCTGTGCAGCTTTTTTTCAAATTCCTCGTAAGTGGAAACACCTTTTTTGCCCGCCGAAAAGTCTTTTTCGCTGGTGAAGAAAAGATATCTCCCGTCGGGGCTTATCCGTGGGCTATAATCCCTGAATGCTGAATTTACTTTTGGCCCCAGATTCCTGGAAGGCGTCCATTTGCCGTCTACTTTTTTGCTGATGTAAATATCGTAATTCCCATATCCGTCCTGCCTGCCATAAGCGCCCAATAACAGGAAACTCTCATCAGGAGCGATCAAACAATCCAGCTCATATGCAGGCGTGCTGACGGAATCCAGCAGGTGTACAGCAGTGGTATAATGTCCATTCACCAGCTTGGAGTAATAAAAGTCGGCATCCCCTTCCCCACCCAACGCCCCTGGTCTGTTGGAGCTGAAATAAATAGTTCCGCTGGAGGCAATCGAAGCAAAATGTTCATCATAGGCGCTGTTGATCGTCGTATCCAGATGAATGGGGTCGCTCCATGCTCCATCTGCCGTTCGCTCCACCATCCATATATCGTAATCTGTCTTTAGCTTCCCGTCCACCGGGCGATTGGAGGTAAAGACCATTTTTTTCCCATCCGGTGAAAGCACGGGATCAAAGTCACGGTAAATACCCGAGAACGGAGCCACCCGGGGTGTCTGCCATTTGCCATCCTTAAACTCCGAATAACAAATAATATCCAGATAAAATCGTAGAATGCTCTTGCTGAAATAACAGGTTTTCCCATCGGGTGTAAAAGAACCCCCAAATTCATCATCCTTCGTGGAAATGACGCCCTCGCCAAAAATAGCAGCCTCGGAGAGATCAGGCGGAGGAGGAGGTAATACACTGGCCGGCACCTGGTAAATATCTCCCAGTCCGTTGCCTGTACTGTGCAGGCCCTGCTCCAACGCCGGATAAGTGAGCGCCGTCTTCATGGGAAGAACGGCAAAGTTCTTTTCGCTGACAAAATAGAGGGTCTTCCCATCACGCGAAACAAACGGGCTCGACTCCTCCGCCTCTGAATTTACAGTCCCCCCAAGGTTCTGTGCAGACGTCCATTCTCCATGCTTCCAATAGCTGATATAGAGATCGCTGCGCGGGTAGCCGGCGCCGGCGCCCGCACCGGTCAATCCATCGGGTCGTCCCTGGGAAGCAAAGAGAATATAACTTTCATCTGGCGCTATAAAGGGGTCTGACTCACCATACGCCGAGTTGACCGCACCGCTCAAGGTATCCGGCGATTGATATTTGCCGTTTACCCACCTGCAACGGTACAGATGGGGTATACCCGTCGTGCCGGTCGAACTGTAGTAGAGGGTCCCGTCATTGGTCACGGAACATCCCAGCTCCAGACCCGGGGTATTCACCGGCGCTCCGATATTCTCAGGCTCGCCCCATCCGTTGCCGGACCTCCTGGCCATCCAAATGTCCGTATCCCTTCCTTTCTTTTCGCCGGCAGGCCTGTTGGAAATAAAAAAAAGCTTTGAGCCGTCCGGAGAGATGCAGGGGTTGAAGTCTTTGTAACGTCCGGAAAAAGAGGCGATCTCGGGTTTGCTCCACCTCCCATTCCTGAAATAGGAGACACAGATGACCATGGTGCTGCTTTGCAGCGTTGACGGAGTACGTTTTGTAAAATAGCAGGTCTTGCCGTCCGGTGTAAAAGTCATCCCGAATTCGTCGTCTTCCGTGGAGATAGTGCCTTTGGCAAAAGGAATAGGTCGGGGATCATTGCTCAATAAAGACAACAGCAGGGAGGCAGTGATGAGTTTCAGCATACCCTTTAGTTTTGTGTCTGTTAAATTTAAAGCTTTACACAAAAAAAGGGTTACCGCTGGTAAAATCGCTGTAAATTACTCCGCTCGAAGGCTTTGCACCGGCGTGGCCATCGCCGCCTTGATAGCCTGAAAGCTGATGGTCACAATGGCGATCAGCACTGCCAGGAACCCTGCCGCGGCAAATATCCAGGGGCTCAACACGATCCGGTACGCAAAATCCTGCAGCCATTGATGCATGATCCACCAGGCAATAGGACTGGCAATAAGGAAGGCGATCATGACCAGCCAGACAAAATCTTTCGAGAGGAGCAATACAATATTAGTGACAGAAGCGCCCAGCACTTTGCGGATACCGATCTCCTTGATACGTTGCGCAGTTCCGAAGGCGGATAGACCCAGTAACCCCAGACAGGCAATAACAATGGCCAGGCCTGCAAACAGCGTAAATGCCTTGCCAAAAAGAAGGTCGTTCTTGTATTGTTTGTTGAAGGCTTCATCCAGGAAGAAGTAATCGAAGGGATTTCCCGGGAAGAAGGCCCTGTATTTTTCCTTCACCGCCGCCATAGTAGCTGTAATATTGCCCGTATTTACTTTCACGGATATCCAATTGTCGGTGCCGTAAAAGGGGGTAAGCATGGCCGGCTCCAATGCATAACGCAGCGACTTCTGATGCCAGTCATTCACCACTCCAATGACTGTCCAGTTCCTTCGGGTCACTATCTGCTTGCCAATGGCATCCTCCGGGGAAGCAAATCCAAGCATTTTAACGGCGGCTTTGCTTAAAAGAATATTGTGCAGCTTACTGGGATCAGGATTATAGTCCGAAGGATCAAAGTCCCTGCCGGCGATGATCTTCATGTTATACAAGTTGAGATAATCATAGTCCACCGACATGTTCCGCAATGTGTAATGAGCGCCGCTGTTGTCCTCCAGCCGGTGGACATTAAAGGTCCTTGCCATTTCATTGCCCGGAAGCCTGCCTGCCGTCGCTGCACCTGAAACACCCGATATCTGTTTTAATTCATGTTTGAAACTATTCTCCTTTTCGATAAAAGTGGAATCCCATGCGGTCAGCGCCGGAGGTCTTACTATCAGCATATGATCGATGTTCATGCCCAGCTCCTGCCGGCTCATAAAGGTTATCTGCCTATATACGACCACCGAACCGGTGATCAAAAGGATGGTGATGGCAAACTGTCCGATGACAAGCCCCTTCCGCAAAACAATGCCCTTCCTGGACGAGCGAAATTTTCCTTTCAGGACAGCGATGGGGCGGAAAGAAGAAAGTACAAAAGCCGGATAAGCGGCGGAGACAAAGATCCCCAGCAACAACAGAGCGCCCAACCCAATGGTGATACTATAACCGTTAAACCCGGGACGGAAAAGCGTGGCAAAAGACAATTCAGTCTGTATAAGCCCGTTGAAAGCCTTCTGCGTGACGGACATTAGCCCAATGGCAAGACCAAAGGCAAACAGGTTGACAAGCAACGACTCTATCAGGAACTGACGGATCAGTTCTCCCCGGGTAGCGCCGGTGACCTTTCTGACGCCGACTTCCTTGGCTCTGTCTACCGACCGGGCCGTAGACAGGTTGATATAGTTCACCCAGGCAATGGTAATGATAAAAACAGCGATGATAAACAATCCCCAGACTACCGTAGCGCTGCCTGTCTTCCCGATCTCATATTCATAGTCGGAATACAAATGCGCCCTCGACAAGGGCTGCAGATAGAATTTCTCTACACTGCCGGAAACCTTATTACCCTGAAAATGCCGCTGACTGAATTCCTCTAGTTTTGCTTCCAACGCACGATAATCTGTCCCATGTTTCAGTTGGATATAATGCCAGAAATCGCTGTCGGTAAAATCGTAATCGGCTTCTTTCCAGACATTTTTACCGGTGAGCATCGTACTATATGAGGTAAGGATATCAAACTGAAGATGGGAATTTTCCGGCACCTCTATCACACCGGTCACTTTATAGGGCAGGGTGTCTCTGTCCAGTACAAACTGCCGGCCGACAAGACCGGAATAGTTCTTTTGTACGCCAAAGACCTTTTCTGCCGTGGTCGTTGATATGACGGCGGTATGAGGTTCCCGTAAAGCAGTCGCCCGGTCGCCTGCCAACAGAGGATAAGAGAACATAGTAAAAAAATCATTGTCGATGGCCATGGTCGCCAGATCAGCGATCTTCTTATCCTGGTAGCCTGCCGTCGTTTTTCCCCAGGGCTCTGCCCGGACGTGGCCAATTACTTCAGGATAATCGTCCTGCAGAGCCTTGCCGATGGCGGAATAGGTAATGGTGCCATGCTGCACCAGCTTACCGTTTTGATAGCGGTCGTTGGTCACACGATAGATATCCGCTGCATTCTTGTTGAACTGATCATAGCTCAGTTCAAAGTTCACATACTGGAGGATCAGGAGACAGACAGCCATGCCGATGGCAAGACCGGCAATGTTGATGAGGGAAAAGGCTCTGTTTTTATTTAGGTTTCTCCAGGCAGTTACCAGGTAATTTTTCAACATAGGAGCAGTTGTTTACCCGGAAGGCAACAACCTATATGCCACTTCACAAAAAATTGGTTATCAATCCATTAATCCCACCCCCTCAGAGACATTGTCCGAAAACGTACAAAGAACTGTCCGCTATGGATAGCTCAGCCATATTTTTCCATGAACCGGACGGACGAAAAAAGACCCGGACGAACGCCAGGCCTTTTCTGTTTCAAACCATGTTGACCCTTGCTATGAACTATTCAACAGGTCAAAAGTATATTACAATTCAGAGAGAAATATTGATAATGATCTACGGGCAATAACCGCCTGTTCTTCGGTCCGTATGGTTTACCCAACGGTTTACCACAGCCGCTAGTACTTGAAGGACTCCTTTACTTTCGACAGGAACTGCTCTTTCTTCCGGCGGCTGACCTCTATCTCCGCGCCATTGCTCATGACGATGACCCCTCCTTCGCCCCGTACATATTCCTTTACGTGCAACAAATTGATGAGAAAAGATTTATGAACGCGTAGGAAGACATTGCTCAGCAGCTTGTCATAATCGAACAAAGGTTTGGATATCAGCAGCGATTTGTTATTTGAAAAGTGAAAGACTGTATAGCTTCTTTTTGCTTCACAGTACATCACCTCCTCCAGCTTTACGATGGTGAATCCTCTCTGCGTAGGGAGGCATAGTCTCATCTCCATTGGTTTATTAGCTTTATTAATATTGTGTATCAGCGCTTCGGCTTGATCGGAGCTTCTCTCCTGCCGTAGTCTTTTACATACGCGGTCCACTGCCTCTACCAGTCTGTCTTCGTCCACCGGCTTCATCAGGTAATCGACGGCGCTGAATTGTAATGCCTGGAGCATGTATTCATTATGCGCCGTCACAAAGATGACCTCAAAATTCCGCTCGGGCAATTCCGTCAGCATCTCAAGACCGTTCTTGCCCGGCATCCGGATATCCAGGAATACTACATCCGGGTTGATGTCTTCTACTTTTTCCCTTCCGGCATCGATGTCCAGGCAGGTAGCCACGATCTCCACCTCCGGACAGTTCCATTCCAGCATCCTTTTTAAAGTGCGGATACCGTCGGGTTCGTCATCGATCAAAATTGCCTTCATACACATGGTTTGTTGGTGATTGTATTAAATCGTAGGACAACACAAGTGCCCGTGCCGTTGCCTGGACTATGGCTTAAATCTCTTATTTCAAGACTGCATCCGGCATCGAATTTCTCATTCAGGATACTGATCCGATGGCGCAGATTGCTGAGCCCTACAGATTGATGCGTCGGCTGCTGCACCTGCTTCAGCCGTTGAGATTCCTCGATCCCGATGCCATTGTCCAGGACGGTACAGGAGACTGTCTCTCCTTCCAGTGAAAAGCGTATCAACAGCTTCATCTCTCCCTTTTTGTGCATCATGCCGTGCCAGATGGCGTTTTCAGCCAACGGCTGTATCATCATGGTGGGAATGAGCACGTCTTCCCTGTCTATCTGGTCATCCACGATGATGCTAAAAGTGAAGAAATCGCCAAAACGCAGCTTTTCCATCATCAGGTAGCTTTCCAGGTATTCCAGGTTCTCATAGAGGGTGGTGAATGTTTCTTTTGATTGGTTCAGCGTAATGCGGATCATCTGGGCGAACTTGCTGAGATAACGGGAAGCCTTCTTCTGCTCGTTGTCCAGGATCATCCCTTTTATGCTGTTCAGGGAATTGAAGATAAAATGAGGATTCATCTGCGTCTGCAACGCTGACAGCTGTGCCTCCGCCAGCTGCTGGTTAATGGACGCCAGCTCCTTTTGCTTGATCTCAAGTGACTGTTGGGACTCTATTTGCTTGATCTTATTGCCTACGAGTGTGGCAATAGTGGTTAAGATCTTAATGTCCCTTTCTTTATAGTAGTCGGGTTCAGGATGCTCCGAATCAATAACGCCTATCAGTTCGTTGTTGTGGATGATGGGTACGCAGATCTCGCTTAGCCGGGCAATATCGTCTACCCTGTAACGGTGGTCCTTGCTGGTGTCGGCTATCAGCAAAGGCTCCTTTGTCTGCATCACGTGCCCCACGATACCCTGCCCCGGCAGCACATCGAACACCTTGTCACGGATGGCCGTTGGAGATCCTTTGGGTCCAAAGGACGCTTTTTGGACCAATTTGCGCTTGTCCTCATCCCAAAGGTAGATCATACAATCCACGTACTTCATACAGCCTATAAGGTTTTTCGCTACGTCCCATAAAACACCTTCCACATCCTTCTTATCAGCCAGGGAAGAAGAGAAATAGTGACTGATCTGCTCCAACTCGTACTGGCTCTTGTACTCCTCCGCCTTTAATCTTTCAATATGCGTCTTTGCCTGCTCTTTCCTGCGGGTAAGCCCAATCCTCCATTTAAGCAGCAAATAAACACAGAACGACAATACCAATATCCAGGTGACCGTAAACCACGTTCGTTTCCAAAAAGGAGGTAGTATGGTTATATCGATCTCCTTTATCTGTTCGGGCCATCTGTTGTGCGCCGAGAGAACTTTTACCTGCACCCTGTGCTCCCCCGGCGGCAAACTGGAAATACTAAACGTATTCTGTACACCCAAAGGTTGCCACGGGGTACTATCATTTTTTAAAATGCGATAAGCAAAGCGCTGGGTATTGCTCGTGGAGAAGTTGATGCTGCCAATGGTAACTCTTATATCATTGTCATCCCACGGCGCCTCGATCCGCTTATCCGGGTAAATATATTCCCTTATATTGCCGGCCATGACGCCCTCGATAAAAAAGTGTGGAGGCTTCTCTTTGATAAAAACAATATCAGGGTTAAATCTCACTAGGGTTGTGGCAAAACCGATATACAGCATGTTCTCCTTTATGTCATAAAAGAACTTCGCGCCGTTGTTTATCGGCTGGTCGGGAAACCCGTCTTCCTTTCCAAAACTGGAGATCTTGGACGTAGGTATATCGAGACAGGCGATGCCGGAATAGGTCGCCAGCCAAAGCTTGTTCCCGATGAGGATCATGGCCGATATATTGTTATCGGGTAAACCGTTGTCCCTCGAAAAATGCCGTATGAACCCTTTGTTAAAATCATAACAGGCCAGACCGTTGTTGTAGGTATTTACCCAAAGATGGTTCTCACGGTCGGCAACAACGGAGGTAACCCGTCTGTCCGGCATCCGTATAAAAGGGAAGGTATCCACTACTTTATCAAATGTTCGGAGTATCGGGTTATAGCGGGTGAGGCCATGACCGGCTATCCATATATTCCCGGGATGATCTTCTGTGATAATATCGGCTTCCTCTATCCTGGAATAGGGTTGTCCATCGACGGACATGACGGAAAATTTTCGCGTAGCGGCATCATACCGGTAGATATTGCTTGACGCCACCCATATGTTATCATGACGGTCTTTGTATATATCCGCTATCCAATCGTGGGCGCTGTCCCATTTATCCAATTGCACGGGTGTCTCACGGCCATTATTGAGGTTTAGCCGGACCAACGGACCATTGAGCCCCGCGAGAAGTACGGAGTCATTGAGCGCAGTAAGACAATAGATGCCGGCGTTACGCTTGTTATTATATCTCTCCAGACCGATACGCCGGGTAAACGTAAAGCTCTCCTTATCGAATACCAACAGCCCGCCGTTCCCCTTGGTAGCCGCATATATATTTCGCCCCATGGCATAGACATCATCTATCACGATGTTGGGGAACAAAGCCTGCACTTTACCCGGGATAGGAGACTGCTCGACCAAACAGGGGCTATAGCCTTGTCTGAATACCCCTTTATTGGTAGCGATCCAAAGATGGTGATCCCTGTCCAGATACAGATTGCGGCAGGAGTATAGGGGGAAAAACTTGTCCGGGAAAAGATCGAGGCCCCCTGTCACAGGATCGAGCCTGATCTTGTAAAACCCGGAGGTATGAGCCGTAATATACATAGTGGTATCACTGACGGCCCTTAGCACCGAACGATATCCGAATTCATCCCGGGCCATATGACAGGAAAGCTCGGTAGTCGTCTTTAATTTTTTCGCCAGATCGATATAGCTCAGTCTATCTCCATGGTTGTTGACGATAAAAAAACAGCCGTGCTTGTGCTGAAAGAACAAATGACCCTGGCTGGGATAATCCATAAAATCCGACAGCAGCGGGGCGTCCGAAGGTTTCAGCCGTCTGAACTCCTTTTTATCTATGTCGTAAAAATAGAGGCCGGCAATGGAAAGTACCAGCAGTCGCCGGGCATCCAGCCATAGGATGGCCCGTCCAAAGGCAAAAGTAGTGGCGGACGCGGATTCCTTTGAATAATGATCATAACGGAACAGCAACTGATAGTCCTTATCAAAATGATAAAACCCGGAGTAGGTCAACACAAAAATATTACCTTTCTCATCGGTCTGGACTGACCGTACGTCATTATATTTATATTGGTACTTCCTGTCACTATAAGGAATAAAGACGCTTTTTATAGCGCCTGTATAAGTATCAAAGATGTGCAGCCCGTCACTGTACACGGCCAGCCGTCGCCTGTCCAGCCATACCATCCCCCGTAAATAATCCGGCTGCATGGATGCGCTGTCGTTATAGCTGTTCACCTGTACAAAATGACTGCCGTCAAACCTGTTGACCCCAAAGAAAGTAGACATCCATATATATCCCGTAGAGTCTTGCGTAACAGCGGTGACGACATTATGAGAGAGCCCGTCCTGCTGGGTGTATCGAACAAAATTCCGTTCGTCAATGTCTTGCGCCATCAGACCCGTTACTGACAACAGACAACATAGAAAGATCTCTGCACGCATCGGCAAATCAATCAATCTCATTGGATAATAGCAAAGTGTTTCATACAAAACTACTCATTTGCACAGTCTTTTCGTAATTATTACACATTGTACAGGAAGCCTCCAAACCGTTGGGAAACCAATACCCGCCATTGGGATACTCTACTGCTCCGGTGGTGTAAAAATATCGCCGGTAATTTTTCCGGGACGTCCGCCCGCATGCCTCCGATGGGGAAAAATCAGAAGCCGGAGGGAAAAGCGGCTTCCTGCAAGCTTTTGCGGTTTTTAATTTAGCGTCGTGATTGAACTTATTTACCCGTATCGTGCTCGACATCGGCCAGTTTGAAAGGAGGTCAGCTGTGCATAGGTGGAGGGGCGATCGGGTTTTGTTGATCGGGTCAGGAATTACAAGCCGGTGGAAGGAGGTCCACCGGCTTTCCTGTTTTTAAAGGGTTCGTCCGGGTAAATAGTAAATACAGAGAGAAAAAATGTAACCGCTGTTTGAAACAGTTACATAATCAATTAATTATCAAAATATTATAAAATAAAAATAAACATGGTTACGATTTGGTCCGCAGGATGTACTGTTTATATACAGCTTATTGCAAATGCCTCAAAAATTAAGTATTTTGCTAAGCGTTAACACTTAACCAGTCCTTACCAATGAAACCATTAAAGCCTAACAATATCCTGGTCGCCGGCACGCTGCTCCTCATAATGACAGCCTGCCGTAAAGAAGTAAGCGTGACGGAAAAACAGCCCGATGCATCGCAAGGCTCTACACGTCCTGCTGCAGTTCGTGATACTACGTCACATCAGCATGTCGGAGACAGCATGCATGTGCCCCCTCCTTATCCGGTGACTACGCCCGTTGCTACCTCTGCCTGTAGCTTTGCACCCATTTATGGAGATACGATCATCTTTCCACAGCCCGCCAACGGTCAGGATTATATTTTTAATGTCGTCAACAGTCCCGGCACCGGTAAATATTTTGCGTGGCCGCAGGGTATGGTGATCGATTCCAGCACGGGCGCCATCAACCTGACAAAAAGTGAAACGGGCTTGAAATACGCCATTGGTTTTGTAAGAGCGGGTACCACCGACACCTGTTTGAGCACCCTCGTCGTCGGCGGTGCAGCCTATATGGATAGCGTATATGTCCTGGCTGATGGCCAGGATACAGCCTACCCTTATTATGATGCCAACCCCGTCCTGGCCAATGTCTGTGCGGGGGGAGGCTGTACCTTCGATGTCAATGGAGTGGCAGCAGCCAAGAAGGTCATTGTCGATCGTATCACCGGTAAGATCGACCTGTATAAGACGCTGAATGGCTCGGGTCTTGGAGGTCTTCTGGGCGGCGCATTCGGCCTCCTGCCCATCAACGGGTCCAGCGTAACGGCCACTATCTATTACAAACTGAACGACGCCAGTAATAATGCCCTTCAGCGCATCGATGTACAGTTGCAGTATTATGACACCAGGTCGTCCATTGGCGGAGGACTCTTAGGTACGGTGGTCAACAAACTAAACAACCTGCTCAGCGGTAATATGATCAGTAACTGGGCCAACCCCCGGCCGCCGCTGATCATGATCGTGCGACGCTAGGCATTCAGGTCTGCCAACGGCAATAACGTAATTTTTACTATGTTTGAATATATAGCCGAATGGCTGTATATTCAAACGTATGTATAGAAGGGTTGCAGCCTGGACCTGTCTTTTTTTGCTATATACCGCTGTTGCCGGGGAGCCCGGCACGCCCCTGAGCCGTATCCTTTCCCTGTACCGTCAATCCGATAGGCTGTTTCACCTCACCAACGCCACACCCGGCGAGGACAGCACGGCTCTAGCAGGTTTTACCACCGTTCTCGGGGAACTGGAAAAAACAGGGGATTTCATTGGCAAAGACACGCTTCTTTTCCAATCCTGGTTAAAAAAAGCAATTCTCCTTGATTCCAGATCGGACTATAAGGCCGCCAAAGATGCCTACCGCCGGGCGCTGAGCTTTCACAATAAAAAAGACAGTCTGCTATTCCTCACCTATATCAACACCGGCGGTAGCTATTACAATCTCAATCATTTTGATTCCGCTAATTATTTCCTCCTCCGGGCCGACTCGATCACAGGGAACTTCCGGGGACATGAGGACGAGGTTCGGCTGTATAACACACTGGGAGTCCTCTATTTTGACAATGGCAACTACCAGCAAAGCAAAAACTACTTCAATCGGGCATTGGAGATCGTAGCGGGTAAAAAAACATTCGATACCGCCTCGGCTACCAGTCTGCAGAACAATATCGCCGCTTCCTTTTATCATCTTGGGCTATATGAAGAAGCGCTGAACATTTATAAGAAATTGTTGTCGTATCATATATACAGCAGCTATATCTATATCAACATGGGCAATGCCTACACCGGCCTGGACAAATACAAAGAAGCGCTGGCCCATTTTCGCAATGTAGATACAAAAGAAATACCCGATGTGCTTAACGAAATGGCTTATGCGCAGTTGAAACTGAACAGATACGACAGCTGCGCCTGGTTCCTCGACAGACTGCTGGCAGGATCCCGGGAAAAGACCATCGCACCGAACGACCTGGATCTGGGTACCAACCATATGTACCGGGGCGATCTGCTGGCAGAGCAGCGGGAATATATGCCGGCCCTCACCAGCCTGCAGCAGGCCATTATCATTTTTTCCCGGCATTTCTCCAATACTGATATTTATAGCAACCCTGCCGCCTTTATGGGCACTTTTGCTTACTACCGTCTGTTCGACGCTCTGTTAAAAAAAGCGGAAGTATTCATGCAGCTATACAGGAAGTCACCAGATAAGGCGGCTTATCTAAAAGCATCTTTTGATGCCTACCAATCCGCTCTTTCTCTTTTACGCTTTATCGAAAAAAGCTATGACACGGACGATGCGAAATTGTTCCTGAAAAAAAAGAGCGGACAGGCATATGAAGGCGCACTGTCGGCATGCCTGGAGCTATCCCGGCAACACCCTGAAAAAGACTACGCCCGGCAGGCTTTTGTGATCAGTGAAAAAAGCAAGGCCTCGATCATCACGGCCAACCTGGAGGAGAATACCTTCGCCCATGCCCCCGGCATAGATCCTACACTGCTGCAAAACGAGCGGAATATCAAATATAACATAGCCCGCCTCAATGTCAGGAGCGAGGAAACAGTGGATAAAAAGGATTTGGAAGCGCTTGACAAGGAAAAGACGGGTTACGAGATCATGCTGTCCCGGCTGCAAAAACAGCTTGAGCAGAATGGCGCCTATTACAAGTTGAAATATGAGGACACTGGTCCGGATGTAGGGGAATTACAAAGGCAATTGGAAAGCCATCAGGCCTTGATCAGCTTTTACGCGGCAGGTGATGTCTTGCATGCCTTTATCCTCACCAGGACGAATTTCGGCTATACGCGCATCGACTCCCTTTCCCGGCTGGAAAAGGATGCAGAGACATGGCTCAATGCGTTAAAAACAACGGAAAATGGGAAAAAATTCAAAGCGGGCAACATTGGTGAACAACTGTATCAGACATTGATAAAACCCATACAGCAGCAGGCGGGTTCAAAGGACGAATGGATCATCATCCCCGACGGATTCCTTTATTTTCTTCCGTTCGAGTCATTGCCGGCCGGGGATGGAACAAAAACATTGCTGGAGAATACCACCATCAGCTACCGCCTGTCCTCACGACTGTTGACCTCGCCTGACGGGACAACATCTACCGCCCCCATACGCTCCCTCTCTTTTGCACCATTTGCAGGGGGTGGACAGGGCTCCCTTTTTCCGGCCCTGCCGGCCAGTGGTGAAGAGATAGCGGGATTACAAGGCGCCCAATATATAAATGACAAAGCCACTAAAACGCAGTTTCTAAAAGAGATCAACAAATACCCCATCGTACACCTGGCCACCCATGCCATCTCCTCTCCCGTCAACGCAGCCTCTTCATATATCGCATTTTTCCCCGTAAAACATACCCCTATCGAAGATTGCCTGTACCTGGAAGAATTGTATGGCCTGGACATGCATGCCACCAGGCTGGTGATCATCAGCGCCTGCGAGACGGGTCAGGGTGAACTGGCAGCCAAGGAAGGGGTGATCAGTCTGTCCCGCGCCTTTGCCTATGCGGGCTGCGCCAGCACCATCAATAGTCTCTGGAAAGCGGATGATAAAGCTACTTCTTTTATTCTCCAGCGATTCTACGTCCATCTTCAAAAGGGCTACACCAAGGCAAAGGCCTTACAACAGGCAAAATTGGATTACTTGTCCAGCGATGCCATCAATAAAAGCCCTGCTTTCTGGGCGCACCTGGTATTGATGGGAGATACCGCGCCTGTATATGCCAAACGGACAAGCTTTCTCTGGATTTTATTACTGGCACCGGTGGGAGTTATCGTTGTCTGGGGGATAAAAAGGAGAAGAAAAAGTCGACGTTTCTCAGGGACGGATGATACGATTTGACGGACGTTTTGAAATTTCTTTTCAGGGCACTACGCCGACTTTTTGTTGTTTCAGATCGGTCTTTTAAAGGATTCGGAATTCAGACGGTTTTCATTGGATCGGATGAGATAATGGCTTTCATTGGATTGGAAGGGATAATGGTTTAAGACGAGGCGCTTGGTATTTCATTGGAATTGGACCCTCGGTTTTTCAGTTCAATGATCTTAAGGTGTTCATCGGATCGGTTTATATTATTGCTTACATATAATAGTACACAGAGGACAGGTCGATGTAACCGGAAATGTCACTTTTTTCAAATAAATTTTATTTTACTGAAAATCAATCACTTACTTTCCTTGTATTGAACCAGGCGCAGGTCAAAAAAAGACATTTTGGCTACCTTATCGTGGAATAAATGGTCTTTATTAGCCCTGATCTTTTCCAGGATGGGAAGGGCTTCGTTCACCTTATCTTTTGCCAGCCAGCTAATGGCCAGGTAATATTGAGCTTCGTCCTGGAAATAATCACTACCGGACTGCGCATTCACTGCGATCACCTGTTCGAAATGTTCGATGGCGTCATTATATTTCTTTAACTCCAGGTCGGCCATGCCGGCAAGGAAATCCATTTTATTATCTCTTTTCGCGGTATTGACGCCGGCAAGGACAGCCTTCCAGTCTTTGGCATGGTAGGCCTTCTCTATTGCGCCTTCCTCGGCTGCGCCACGGCTTGTATTCAGTTCGTAGGAAGAATAATATTTATCATACAGACTGCCGGAACTGATCGTAGCATATTTGTAAAAGGCTGCACCGCCTGCGACCAGCACAAGTATGGCGGCGATCTTTGCCATATTACGGGAGATCCGGCGGACAATACCTCCCGTAGGTTTTACCGCGGCAGCCTGCTGTGCTTTCCAATCGTTTTTTATAGTAGCAACCTGTTCCTCCAACCCTGCCTCCTGTATGGCATCTACAGCCAGCAGGAGATAGTTCCATTCCCGGGCGATCTCAGGGTCATTGACGAGCATCTGCTCCATTTCAGGAGAACCTTCGCCCTGAAGACTTTTATCGAGGTGATCTATCAATGCTTGGTACTGTTCCATAGGTTGACTATTTTGTTATTTCACTGATCTGCCTGGCTATGACCGGATTGCCTTTAATAAGCCCTGTCAGCGATTGCAGACATTTGTATTTTTTATTTCTCACCACCTGCTCGTTCTCATAAGGCAGGTGATCGACAATCTCTTTCATGGACAGGTTTTCATAGTAATACAACATAAGTATCTTCTTACAAGGCTCTCCTAACTGATGGACCAGCTCCCGCAGCTGTCGTCTTTTTTCGAGATCGCTGATCTGAAAACTGATGTCCGCCTCCTGCTGATCACGGCCATGTTCGAATAGTTTTTCACGATACCCGGACCGCTCTCTCTTCTTCAATTCATTGAACCAAATATTCCTGGCGACGGATACCAAAAACGTCTTGATACTGGCCTCCATACGGTATCTTCCTTTTTTCACCACATCGATGAAGGAGATCACCGTTTCCTGGAACACATCATCAGCGTCCTGTTCGCTTCCCCCATATTGAATAATAAAAGAACTGGTCGGGACTGCATATTGTTGATACAGGTACAGGATCGCCTTGTTCAGGTCTTGTTCCTCCCTGATGGCCGCCAACAGCTCGACATCACTATATTTTCCTGCGACTTTCATATATTGGTAAGTTCTAAGAGACGAAATGTAACCGGTGGGTACGGAGGATTAAGTGTTTATCTGTATCTATTAAAACGAAAGGACCGGCATTCAATTGTATACTAGCTAGTTATATTTAACACCAGTCAGGGTTTCTGGGTAGAATCAATGGGCCTGCCGCCCCATTTCCTCAAAAATCGCCCTAAAACAATTCCACGGTGTATTGTTGGGATCCACGGGTCTTGCACTGGCAGGCCGGACAGACGGCTGGACAGCCCCGTAAAAACCCCTCAGAAAGCGGTCGGTGGGCGACCAGGTGGTTTCTACTACACCATAAAAACGCTCCTTCATCTCCGGCGTAGACTCCTGTCTAAATCGAACCATGTCCTTCACCTGTACAACGCCATAGGCGGGGTTTCTCCAGGGACAGGTGACGACCCGGAAACCTTTCATAGCAAACAGCACGGATGTCTTGTCAGGTCTGTCATAGTGCCAATCACAGATAACTACATCCTTGGGGATCATATCAATGGCTCTGTAAGTATTGTTATAGCTGGCCTCCCATTCACCTAGCCCTGTAGTCTTTCCATCCAGCAGTCTGTCCCCCCAGATCCACATCTCCCGTCCTTTTTGCGCAAGATGGTCATGAATGGTCCGTACTTCCCCGGCAAAAAGTTCTGCCTTGTCCCTGCCGCCGCAACGGGGACAGTTGTCTTCACCCAAATAAAATACTTCATCCATACCTGCGTGAAAAGCATCTGTTTCAAAGACATCGCACAACTCGTCGATGACGGCAAACAATACTTCATGAAGACCGGGCGCCAGCGGGCAATAGCTTTTACAATACAGCCGGTCCGCATTGGGCCATACATACTTGTCCTTCTCGGGAAATTTGACCCAGGGCGTCTCGTCAAATTGCGGATAGGCCTTCATCAGTTTATTAGGGGTGCTGGCCCAGGATTGATGCCCCAACAGGTTTATCTGGGGAATGACCCGAACATTGCTGCGCTTACAAGCCTGTACGATCTTTTTTATATCCGTCTTTGACAAAGCATCGGTATCCGTCAGCTCGGGGTGGCTGTTGAACTGGTACCTGTAGTCAATGAGCAGGAACAAGGTATTTACTTTGCGCGGGGGTAATTCATTATTTATAAAGGTGACAAAGGAATCTACACCCATTGGCTTGGGCGCGTTGATACACAGACCGCGCACAGGCAGGAGACTGTCGATGGGGCGCTGCGCTTTTGCCCATAGGACGGCGCATAACACGACCCCGAAAAATAAGGTCTTTCTGTACATAAGATGACAGGTTTTGAAAATACAATCTAACTCATTTTGAGCGTATTTTCGTACCGGGCCTCTTTTTATGTATTTACCTTATCTTTCCACCCTTACGGTGACCACATCCCGGGGAGCTATCTCAATAGGACCGCTCACCGGACCTAAGGACAATTCAGCAGTATTGCTGTAATGCATCGCCCCCACCGGTGCTGACCACTGCAAGGAAGTGCTTGCCTGCCGCGCAGATACATTGAACAAGGTGACGATCCAGGCTTTACCATCCTCGCTGGGCTTCAGCGCTTCCACCACTACGTCAGGGGAGCTTAACAGTAGCTGAGAGCTCGCATATGCCTGCCCGGCAGCCTTTGCCACGATCAGCGGCTGGGTCAACCCGGTGGCAAAACGGTGGGCCTCCGCGGACTGGAAACTCCCATGCGGTCGCAATGCATAGCGGAAAGTAATGATCCCATCCTGGTAGGCCCGGTAATTGGTTTCCCAATGATTGTTCAGGGCCCATGAATATATTTTTTGCGTCGGTTCGATATGATGCCGCCATACAGCGGGATTGGTCTGTCCACCCAACAGGGTGGCAGTAATACCCCCTACTTCGATCAACGGAGCATCCAGGGTAACCCATGTGATACCCAGACGATCATTGCTGACATCGGCCCATCGCCCCACTTCCAGCCAGTTCTTACAGGAGCCGGGTATCTGGTCGGTTTCCGGTCGCATGACGGCAAAAGGGATATCTATTTTTACAGCGCCGTCTGTAACGTTGAAGGGAAAGCCAAAATTGACACTCTCTTTTCCGCCTGTATTGGCCCAGGCATAATCGCCCGGATGAGGGTTCAGCTCCGCACGCTGTTTATCGAGTATATTGGTCAATTCCACAAAGTCGAAGCCATTTACCAGCCGTATCTCGCGGGTCAGCTTGTTACAGCCGGGCGCCGTCGAAGTGATAAGGAGCGTGGACAGTACAGGACCTTGCTCTTTTACGGTGATGGTCGCCTGTCCATTCCGTTGCAGATCGGCCAGGTTATTGCCATGAAGAAAAAGGTAATCGTTAGCATAATTGCCGGCGACAGAGTCTATAAAATTGTTGTCGATATCCCGGCTGCGCACGCTGGCGATGGCGCCCGTAACCGGATCGATCATCACACGGATAAGACCGTTGTCCAGGATATTCCCGCTTACCCATACGTTCTGAACAGCCGACATCTTTTTCGACGGTTTTCCCGATATAAAATATCTCTTTGCCGAGAATGGCTTCACATCATATGCAACAAAGGCCAGTTCACCCGTGGACAGCCGCTGGGACGGCACCTGCGCTCCCTGTGCGTCTTTTATAAAGTCGCCTTGAGCGGAAAGCTCCGGTGATACCAGCACCAGGGCGGTCCGGACCCAGGAATTCGTATTGAAGACATCTATCGCCCCCGCGAGCGCAGTCCCGCCCTCCGGGCCAACAGCGGCGGCTAATAAACTTTTAGACAACGTGTCGGCCGTGGCGGCATAGGATTTTTTGATATCCCATTGCTCGATGGTCTTTTGAGCCAGTGGATTTGTGACACTGATATCCGCCCCCCAGGTATGCTCCGAATACAACAATACATGACGCCAGGCATCGTTGAACTTATCCCTAGGATAATTGCCCGGCCGGGTGATGGCCCACAATGCTTCCGCCTGGGACAGGCGGGATGAACTGGTCCTGTTCTGGCTCGTCTCAAAACCCGAAGACCCGGCCCCATCCTCCCAATAGCCAGTCCAGTCACCCTGTACAATGGGCAGACGGTCGCCATATGCTTTTTCAAACGCGCTGAATGCCCGGCTTGTGGATGAAATGATAAAATGAGGCCACACATGCTGCTCATTCCATTCCTTTACAAAATCGCTGATCTCTATCTCCGGGACGGCATTGTCCCCATGACCGCTCCACCGGATATAGGAAATATCATAGGGATACCCGATATTCTTTAATACATCGGCATAAGAGGCGACAAATGACGCCGACAGATGCGGAAGGCCATGTGATAAGGCATATCCTTTATAAGGTATCCACACCAGCAGTTTTTCTTTACCCGAGGGCGACAACCAATAGAATGGCTTGTTCTCCCAGGCAGGAAGGATGTCTCCTATGCGATCGAAATAATTAGGCGCGGCGGAAAAGTATTTTATACCCGCTTGCGCCATAGCCGCCACCGTCCCCCAGGTGTAACCCGGTACATCGCTGATCATGGCGGCATCCACTTTTACACCTGTCTGTCGCTCCAGGGTCTTGGAGAATGAAAAAAGACGCAACAGCTCCTCCGGCCGGCAAAGCCCCGTCAGTGTATTGATGTACATACCATTTAATGCGACTCCCCCATCCTTCACCGCGTCGATAAAGTCTTTTTTCTGCTGGTCGTTCATCCTTTGCAAAAAAAGGTCTGCGACATAGGTCCCTTCCAGGTTCCAGACAAATCTCGCCCCCTCAGGATAGTCCTTTGTCCGGCGCGCATATTCGATACCCTTCGATAGATTGTCGATCTGTTTTTTCTCCACTGCCGTCTGTATCTCCGTATATCCAATATCGTTGTGGGAATGCGGCAGGATATATACGGTCTTCAGGGTGACAGGTTGTAAAATAATCGTCTTTTCACCGGCGGGCTTATTATTCTTTTCCAGGGTAATCGTCACAGCCGAATCCCTGGTCACCATGGGCACGCGTACCTCCCACTGATTGCCGCCTTCAGTCAGCGGCAACGACTGTGGGGCCAGGCCGGGTATTTTCACGGTGAGCGTTCCGGAATTGCCTGTATTCAATACGGATAGCGATGCAGATTGATACAACGCCCCATCCTTCCGGACGACAACAGGCAGACTTTTCGCTCCGGAGAAAAAAACAGAAGGACGCACAGGCTGCAGCACGATACCACCCGGCGCTTCCAAACCTATCCAGTCATAAAGGAACCAACTCCCCGACACAGTGGTGATGCTGATGCTATTATCCCCCTTTAGCAGCATGCTGACGGGGAAAGCAAGCGTGAACGCATATTTTTTCCCCTTGGTGACATCCCCATAAATAGCAGCTCCCGCGCCCAGCGGCAAAGTCTTCTCCATTATATGTCCATTGACAGAGATGTTCAGTTTGTCACTGGCATAACTATGCGTATCGAGAAGCCTCACCTCCAGCCGGCAGCTGTCCGTAGAAGGGACGCTTTTTACCCCAAAAAGAATGGAGAAACTATGGGGCCGGTAACCAGCCCAGGCATCGTCCGGACCGGGATGAGCAAAGGGCCAGTCCGTATTTTCATGGCTGCGACCGATGATAAAGAAGCCGTCCTTTTGGAATCTTGCGCCATAATCGGGCGCCCCCGCAAACTCGGCCATGCTGTTGTCGGGTTTGCCTATCTGCCAAAGATATTTTTCCTTGTTCTGGGCAGGCAGATCGATAGATAATAACGTGATGATGGATAAGAAGAACGCTACGTGCTTCATATAAGTACATTAGAATGTTCAAACATACTTACATTACTTTAAATAGAAAAATTACAATACAATAACTTTTGCCAGCACCGCTTTTTTTTGCATTCCTAACCGCCGGCGCCCCGGTAGCACGGAAAACCTGTAACTATTGATGGATATGACGTTGGCCCGCCGGGAGAAATCGCCGGGTCCATTATGGAGTATTCTGTAGTAGATCGTTCCTTTAATAAATCTGATAAGGTCAGGCAAGCTGTGTAAAAGTACATTCATAAAATGGCAGTCACCTAAAATATGCCATTTAGCTACACATTGATTCTCATACGATTCCCAAGCCATCCCCCCGGGAGGTTTCCCAATTACGGAATGGCCTTGGAAAATTTCTCCGCCGTCTCCGTCAACTGCCGGAGATATTGATCCGTCACCGTCTGTTTTCCATCCACAAGGGCGCTGCCGATGCCAAAAGCAACGGCGCCAGCCTTATGATAGTCCAATATATTTTCCAGATTGACGCCACCGGTGGGCATTAAAGGAATATGCGGCAGAGGCCCCCGCAGGTCCCTGAAATAAGAGGCCCCTACCGAAGCAGGGAATACCTTGATAATATCCGCCCCATTCCTGTAAGCGGAGAGGATCTCCGTAGCCGTAAAGGCGCCGGGGATACTGACGGCCTGTAATTGACGGGTGGCCTGGATGGTAGGTATATCCAATGAGGGAGAAATAATAAACCGTGCACCGGCATCGATGGCCGTCTGTGCCTCCGTAGCATCCAGTACCGTCCCTGCTCCCACCAGTAGACGGTCGCTCATCCGGGCAGACAGGTTCCGGATAACGGCCAATGCATCAGGGGAGTTCAAAGTGATCTCCAGCAGACGGATACCGCCCGCATAAAGCGCAGCCGCTACATCGGGCACCGCATCCGGCCGGACACCACGTACGATAGCTACTATCTTATTTTCGAAGATTTGCTGCAGGATGGTTGATCCATTCATAAAATGCTTTTTTATACGTGTCCGAAATGGGGATCATTTTTTCCCCGATCCGGATCTGGTCCCTTTCTATCGACACGATCTTGTCCAGGGCTACCATAAATGATTTATGTACCCGGCAGATCATCCCTGCGGGGAACTCTTTTTCCAGGTCCCCAAAGGTCTGCAGGGTCATGACGGGCTTGCCGGTGGTATATATTTTCCGGTAATCCCGCATACCTTCAATATAAAGCACATCGCTGAGCATCAGTTTCTCCAGCCTGTGCTCTGTCCGGATAAAAACAAATCTTCTTTCCACAGGCGGCGCTTGTTTGGAAAAATTGTTCCGCACTTTCTCCACAGCCTGTAGAAACCGTTCAAAAGTATAAGGCTTCAGCAGGTAATCCGTCACATTCAGCTCATATCCCTTCAACGCATATTGATCATAGGCGGTGATAATGATCACCTGGCTTGATAGTACACCCGCCTCCAGCAGACGGATGCCCGAAAATTCTCCCATGTTGATATCCAGGAATACCAGGTCGATATCCAATGGATTGGTCTTCAGGTATACCAGGGCATCCAGGCCATTATCGAAGACGGCGGACAGATGCAGGAATGAAAGTTTCTCCACATAGCTCCTCGTTCTCTCCTGGGCCAGCGGCTCATCTTCCACTATGATACAATTAAGGGGTATTCCCATTCAGCGACAATTTTGCTTTGTAGATACCATCTGCATCGGAGATCTCCAGCACATGGCTGTCCGGATACAGCAAATTAAGTCTTTTTTGGATCAGGCCATTCCCCAGTCCGCTGTGATCCGGCGGACTATCCCGCTGCTGTGCATGACTATTCTCACAACAAAAGATAAGCGTACCCTTTCCGATGTGTAAAGATACCCGTATCCTCGACGTCTTTTTGTTGTCCGCGTGTTTAAAAGCGTTCTCGATAAAAGGTATGAATATCATGGGTGCGATGACCCACCCGCCGGGCTCGCCTTCTACTGTATAATGAATATAATCCGGGTTGGCCGTCCTTATCTTTTGCAGATCGATATACCTGCCGATATACAGCATCTCTTTTTCCAGGGGTATCTTCTCCGTCTTTGTCTCGTAGAGCATGAACCGCAGGATATCGGATAATTTATTCAGATAGGCCGAAGCCAGCTGCGGATCCTTCCCGATCAGCACATCGATATTGTTCAGGGTATTGAAAAGAAAATGAGGATTGAGCTGGGACTTCACCAATGCCAGCTCCATTTCGTCATTCCTTTGCATCAGTCTTTCCTTCAGCCGGATATCCCCATACCAGGATACAAAGCCTTTTATAATAAGGGCAATGACACCATGGACAAGGGCCAGTAAAGACATGGACACATACATGGCAAGAAACTCGCCGGCGGATAATCCTTTTTTAGGAGGATCTGCGTATATCAGGATCAGCGACAAAAGGGTTACCGACAGCGCCGCCACCGGACCCGACCACAATAACGCTGCCATCTTTTTTCGTTGCAGAAAACGGGAAAAAACAACAAAATAAAAAACATAAAAAGACAGCATGGCCGGGAGTATAGCCACCCACAGCAGCGGAGGTCTGAACAGCCAGTACAACACTGTTGTGATACGCCTATTGCTTCCGCCGGTACGTCCGGCCAGTTGCAGGACGGCCAGCAGCAGTAACAGGTACAGCAGCCAATAACCAATGTGCAATAAGACGACAAACCATTTTTTCACGCATGGAAAGTTAAGACTTATCTTTTTTTGTCCTGTAAAGGAAATAGCTCAAAATGATAAATACCGCGAAATAGACCAGCGCCCAGACATGAATGTTGGCGGAAGGAAGACGATTGCCTTTTATACTCACGAGATATTCAAGCGCACTGTAATTATAAGGGATCGTATACCCATATTCCCATTCGATGGCAATCACGGATGCAACATACAGGGCAATCCCTACACACAGCGGCGCCAGAAAATTCCGGAATTGGAGGCTCACAAGGTATTGCAACCCTACGATCGGCAGACTGTCGATAAAAAAGTAACCGCTGCCACGCAGGAACTTCACCCAGGGAAAAGACGCCCGGGGAAAAGCTACCCCTTTGAAAACGGCAGGCAACACCCCGGCAAGCCAGATGCCGATGTTGAACAGTAAAAAGAATTGCACCAGCATCACCAATAGAATGGATAGCTTTGACAGGAATATCGTGCTCATATCCTGGGGAGTAGTATGCACCTGCTTCCAGGTGTTATTCCTGTACTCCAACTGCGTGATCAGGCTGGTAGCCAGCATGACTCCCAGCGGCAGCAGGAAAAAGGCCATAAACTGCCAGTTCAGCCCGTAAAGCCAGGCCCAAAGACCGGGAGATGCATTATCGGAGGCCAGGTCCTTGAATTTCTTCAGACGGATGATCAGCATGAGCAGGGGGATAAAAAACGCCCCGCTCCATACCAGCGCCACGGCTGCGCTGTGTTTTTTTTTCAGCCATTCGCTTTGAAAACTGTGTACGAACATCATAATGCACCGAGTTTAATGGTATCAAGAAATATTTTCTCCAGGTCGGCATGCGGGTGACGGCTTAATAATCCATGCAACGTACCCTGATAGACCATGCTGCCGTGATGGATGATGCCCATATGGGTCGCCAGCTTTTCCACCTCGCTGAGCAAATGGCTGGAAACGAGTATGGTAATCCCTTCCTCCCGGTTCAAGGTCTTTAGCAATTCCCTTATGTCGATGATACCATGCGGATCCAGTCCATTGGTTGGCTCATCCAGCACCAGCAGCGCGGGTCGATGCAGGAGTGCCACGGCAATGCCCAGACGTTGTTTCATGCCAAAGGAAAATTGCCTAACCTTCTTGCTGCCTGTGTCCGTAAGCCCCACCAGCCTCAAGGCCCTGGCGATATTCTCCAGCGGACAATGATAGATCTTCTGCCACACCAGCAGGTTGTCCATGGCAGACAGGTGACCGTACAGAGAAGGTGTCTCGATAAAAGATCCCAGCCTTCGCAGCAGTCCTTTCCTGTCTTTTTCAAAGGACCTGCCCCAAAGGGTTATATCTCCCCGCTGTCTTGTCAGCAAGCCCAATATCAATTTTAGCGTTGTGGTCTTCCCCGCGCCGTTGGGGCCGAGAAATCCGTAAATGCTGCCCTCGGGCACCTGCAGGTTGATATTATCCAACACAGGCTGTTTGCGGGAGAAAGCATACGTGAGCCCGCTTGTTTCCAATATGAATTGCATATCATGACGTTTGTCGGGTATAAAACTAACGTGTATTACTGGCCGGTATGAACGTATTATGCCAGTTGAAAAAGTTTGCCTGCAAAAGGGCCATCTCGTTCTGCAAAACCGGCGTTAAAAAAGATTTTGCTACTTATTAAATAATTTATTAAGTTTATAAACCATTATTAAACTGCTATTGGAATGATTGCACGACAAACCATTCCGTTCAATACTCAATTAAAGTACCGGCTCGTCCGGCAGCTGTACTTCTCAGGGGTCGCATCCTGTAACGACCTGAGCGAGGCCCTCGGAAAAAGTCTTCCCCACATTGCCAAATCACTGTACGAAATGATCGATGAAGGTTATATCATCGAAAAAGGATACGCCCCTTCCAATGGAGGCAGACCACCCCTGATCTATGCCCTACGGCCGGAAAAAATGTATATGCTTTCCGTGGCCATCGACCAGCTATACACCCGCATCGGCATCCTGGACCTGGCCGGACAGTTCGTCTTTCCTGTGGAAACCATCGAATTAAAACTGCTGCACAATAAGGATGCCCTGTCCGTGCTGACAAAGGCTCTGATCAAGGTGCTCGGTCAGCTGGGAAAGGATAGAAAAAAGATCATCGGTGCCGGCCTCAGCATGCCCGGTTTTGTCAACACCCGCAGCGGCACCAATTTCACCTACCTGCCCACCAACAGTAAAGAAAGCCTGCGGGACTACCTCGAGCGGCAGCTGCACATGCCTGTCTACATCGAGAATGACTCCAGCGTCCTGGCCCTGGCAGAGCTGAAGATGGGATTGGCCAAAGGTCTGCAGGACGTCATGGTCATCGCCATTGGCTGGGGTGTCGGTCTGGGGATGATCGTAGGTGGCGGGCTATTTCGGGGACACACAGGTTATGCAGGCGAGCTAAGCCATATCCCTATCTCGGAAAGCAATACACTTTGCGAATGCGGCAAACGGGGCTGCCTGGAGACGGAAGCCACCTTACGCGTCGTGGCGAAAAAGGCCATAGAAGAGATCAAGGCCGGCAAGATCACCAGCCTCACCCCCCTGGACAGCCCGGAGAAGATGAGCGAAGCCGTCATGGCCGCCGCCAACCATGGCGACCAGTACGCCATCGAGCTTTTGTCTGAAATGGGCTTTAAGATAGGCAAGGCTATTGCCATACTCATCCACATCGTCAATCCCGAGCTGATCATTCTTGGTGGACGTGGAACAGAAGTGGGCAAGATACTCCTCGCCCCAATTCAGCAAGCATTGAATCAATACTGTATCCCCAGACTCTCGGAGCACACAGGCGTCAAGGTTTCTCAGCTGGGCCATGAAGCAAGCCTGCTGGCTGCCGCTGCGCTGGTGATGGAAAAATTTGGAGAAACGGCTTTATAACAACAACATACCCATGCCATCCGGTCCCTCCCTTATGGACGCTCAACATTTGGTCATGCTCTGTAGTAGCACTATTTAATCATTCAAACAAGAGCTTATGAAACGTCTACTCCACCAGTGGGCCGTACGCCCCTGCCTTTTCCTGCTGGCCTTATGTATGGCCATGGGCGCATGGGCCCAGAAAAAGATCACCGGTACCGTCACAGGCGTCAGCAAACAGCCTGTCATCGGCGCCACTATTATTGTAAAAGGTACCCGGGTCATCGTCAGCACTTCTTCCACCGGCGAATTCTCACTCACCCTTCCCGCCGGGAAGACCAGGCTGATCATCACCTCCGTCGGCTTTGAAAGCACCGAAGTGGATGCGGGGACCTCCGACAAGTTGGAAATAACCTTAAAAGAAACAAGCGCCGTCCTCAACGATGTGGTCGTCACAGGTTATACCAGCCAGCGAAAAAAAGACCTCACCGGCGCCGTCACGGTTGTCAATGTAGAAGACATGAACAAACAACCCAACAGCCAGATCACCAATCAGCTGCAGGGACAGGCGGCAGGCGTCACCGTCATTGGCTCAGGACAACCCGGTGAAGCGCCCCAAATACGTATCCGGGGGATTAATACATTTGGCGATAATACCCCCCTGTTCATCCTCGATGGGGTCCCAACACAAAACATCGCGGACATCAATGCCAATGACCTCGCCTCCATCCAGGTGCTCAAGGACGCGGGGGCCGCATCTATTTACGGATCAAGGGCATCCAATGGAGTGATCATCCTTACCACAAAAAAAGGAAGGACAGGCAAACCCGTCGTATCCTACGATGCCTATTATGGAACACAAAGACCAAAAGGCGGCAATGTGTTCCACATTCTGAGTCCGCAGGACATGGCACAGATCAAATTCACCGCCAATGCCAATTCGGGGACCCCGTTTAACAGTGGTAACCCCGACGCCCTTTACGGCCCGGGTCCCGTTCCGGTGCTGCCGGATTACCTGCTTCCGGCCGGCGCGCATGAAGGGGACCCTTCCGTCGACCCTGCCCTTTACTTTCTAAACCCGAATTACACCGATCCCAATGATCTGAAGACCTTCTATCATATCGTCCGGGCCAACAAAACAGGGACGGACTGGTATCACCAGGTTTTTAAAAATGCGCCCATTACAAGCCACAACATCAATATCAGCGGCGGTAATGACAAGGCAAAATACCTGATGTCCTTTAATTATTTCAACCAGCAGGGAACCCTGATCAACACGTATCTGAAAAGATATACGCTAAGGGCCAATACCACGTTTAATGTTGCAAAAGATATCAGGGTGGGTGAAAACCTGGCCTATTCCATCACCCAAAATCCCACGGTCCAGGCCTTGCAGTCCGCTGGCACCATCGCCTATATTTTCCGTGAACAGCCCATTATTCCTGTGTACGATATCAAAGGCAATTACGCCGGCGGTTACGGCAGCAACGGCCTGGGAGACGGCAGCAACCCGGTGGCTACACAAAGAAGGACCGCTAATGACAGGCATATCAACAACAGGCTCTTCGGCAACGTGTTCGTCGACATCGACATCCTGAAGGACTTTACCCTTCACAGCAGCTTTGGCGGTGAAAGCTACACCAGTAATACGCATACTTTTACCTACCCTACTTACGAGAACCAGGAAAATACCACCTCGAACTACTACGCAGAAAGCTCTACCTATGGCAACACCTGGACCTGGACAAATACGCTGACCTTCCACAAAGTCTTCAATGATGTCCATAACCTCCAGGTCCTGGTAGGTACGGAATCCTACGAGGCAAGAGGAGACACCGTCGGAGGCACCACCTTTGGATTCCTTACCTTCGACCCCAACTATACTACCCTCAGCAGCGGGTCCGGGACTGTCACCAATTACAGCACCCGGTCCGCGGAAGGATTATGGTCACAGTTCGGACGGCTGGACTATGGATACAAGGACAAATACCTGTTTAGCGCAACGATACGCAGAGACGGTTCTTCCAAATTCAAGACTTATCAGTACGGCGTATTCCCGGCATTCACGGCAGCCTGGCGTATCTCGCAGGAATCTTTTCTACAGAACATCCCCTGGCTGACGGACCTGAAGATCCGGGGCGGATGGGGCGTCATGGGCAACCAGATCAACCTGAATCCGGACAATGCGTATTCCACGTTTACGTCGAACAGGAACTCCTCCTACTACGACATCGGAGGAACAAACAATTCCATCCAGCAGGGCTTCCAGACGGGACAGATCGGCAACCCGGATGCCAAATGGGAAAAAGATGCCAATACCAACATCGGTATCGATGCAAGCCTTTTCAAAGGCGCCATCAATATATCGGCGGATTACTACATCAAGAACATCACCGACCTGTTGTTTAACCCCGAACTGCCCGGCACTTATGGCAGGGGAGTACAACCCTACCAGAATGTGGCGCATGCAAAGAACAACGGCATCGATCTTACCCTGAACGGCAACACGCAAATCACAAAGGACCTGAAATTCAATGCTACACTTACCCTCACTACTTATAACAATAAGATCACAAAAGTCACCAATACAATAGACTACTTCCTGTCGGGTGACGGCAGGAATTACGGCACTAAATTTATCCGGAACCAGGTGGGTCATCCCGTAGGCGCTTATTACGGTTATAAGATCGCCGGGTTCTGGAATGATGCTGCGTCAATTACCGCGGCAGATGCAAAACTCCAGGCGGCCATCGGGGACCCGGCGGCTGTTTATCAGACGGATGAAGGCGTTGGACGGTATCGTTATGCCGATGTCAATGGTGACGGACAGATCGATGACAAGGACAGGACCTTTATCGGAAACCCCAACCCGAAATATACCTATGGCATCAACCTGGGATTGACCTGGAAAGACTTTGATTTCAGCATCTTTCTGTACGGCTCCCAGGGTAATGATATATGGAACATGGTAAAGTGGTGGACCGATTTCTACCCTTCTTTCAGCGGGGCCAAAAGCCACACGGCATTGTATGATTCCTGGACGCCGACCCACCAAAATGCAAAAGTGCCCATCCTGGAAACCCAGGGTTATGCCAGTAGTAACAACGTTCCCAATTCTTATTACATCGAAAACGGCTCTTACCTGAGGGCAAAGAACGTCCTGCTGGGATATACTTTCCACCAACCAATTTTACAAAAAACGGGTATTCAAAGTCTCAGAGTATATGTGCAGGCCGCCAACCTGTTCACCATCACCAAATATTCGGGCATAGACCCCGAGATCAATGGCAGCAAGGGTGTACTTGAATATGGTATCGATGAGGGCGCTTATGCCAATGCACGCCAGTTCCTGGTAGGTCTTAATCTTAAATTTTAATTTCTAAAATTTAAAAAATGAAACCATTATATTATATATCCATCGGAGTACTCCTCTGTTCAGGCATGCTATTTTGCTCCTGTAGTAAAAGTTTCCTGAATCGCCCGCCGCAGGGTTCTGTGGACGCCGGCGCCCTCAGCAATAAGGCGGGGGTCAATGTTTTATTGGTAGGCGCTTATGCAGCCCTGGCCGGTCAGGATTATGATGCCGTCGGCGGCAACATACAGAGCCTGGGCGGCGGCAACGCCTGGGCCTGCTCACCCAGCAACTGGCTGTGGGGAAGTGTCGCCGGCGGTGACGCCCATAAAGGCAGCGATGGCAGCGACCAACCCTCTATGATCCCCATCGCCACCATGACCGTCAATCCCAGCAACGACCTGGTCAACGACAAATGGAAAGCGGTTTACGAAGGGATCACCCGGTGCAACAATGTACTGAAAGTGCTCCCGAAAGTCACCAATATGAAGGGAGACGAAATAACGAACGTAAGGGCGCAGGCTCGCTTTTTAAGAGCCCATTATTATTTTGAGCTAAAAAAACTTTTTAACAACCTGCCCTGGATCGATGAAACGACGGTTGACCTGAAACAACCCAATACCACGGATATCTGGCCAAAGATCGAAGCCGATTTTAAATTCGCATACGACAGTCTTCCCACCACGCAGTCGGATATCGGCAGGGCCAACAAATGGGCCGCGGGCGCCTACCTGGCCAAGACTTACCTTTTCGAAAAGAAATATGACGCCGCCGAACCCATTTTTACCGACGTGATACACAACGGCAATACTACCAACGGCCTCACCTATGACCTGAGCCCGGATTTTGAGGACCTTCGCCGCCCGTCCTATGAAACAAAAAACCCGGAAGCCGTCTTCCAGGTTGAAATGGCCGCCAATGTAGGCACAGGCGCCATCGCCAGCAGCAACCAGGGGGATATGCTGAACTTCCCTTATTCAAGTACATCTCCCTTCTCCTGCTGTGGCTTTTTCGGGCCCTCGATAGACCTGGTCAACTCTTTCAGGACCGACGCCAACGGACTGCCCTACCTGGACGATTATAATGCCCACGCGGTTGCCAATGACCAGGGCATACCCACTGCACAGCCTTTTACACCGGACCAGGGGAACCTGGACCCCCGCCTGGACTGGACCGTAGGCCGCAGAGGCATCCCTTACCTGGACTATGGCCTTCATCCCGGCAAAGACTGGGTCCGCGCCCAGGCTTACTCCGGTCCCTTTGCCCCGATCAAAAATGTATACTGGAATGCAACCGCAGCTACAGACGCCGACAATTCCCAATGGGCCCCCGGATCATCCATCAATGTATACATCATACGTTTCGCCGACGTATTGCTCATGGCCGCCGAAGTGGAAGCACAGCTGAATAATCTCGCCCTGGCCGAATCTTATGTCAACCGCGTCCGCAACAGGATGACAAACTCCGCACACTGGGTACATACCTATATTGACAACGCCAACCCCGCGGCCGGCTTTACCAATACGCCTGCGGCAAATTATGTGATCAGCCCTTATCCAAACGGAGCTTTCACATCGCAGGCTTTCGCGTTAAAAGCCATTTATTTTGAAAGGAAGCTGGAACTGGCAATGGAGGGCTACAGGTATTATGACCTGTCGCGTTGGGGCCTTGCCGCCACCGTCATCAACGCTTATTTTCAATTTGAAGGACAATACACAAACGATGTCACCGGGGCAAAGTTCACAGCCAATAAGAATGAATACATGCCGATCCCTCAGGCCCAGATAGATCTGACGTTTGAAAATGGTAAGGCGACGCTGACCCAAAATCAAGGCTATAAATAAATGTAAGTTACATATGAAGAACCTCAAAACGCTGGCCATCCTGCTGCTAATAGCAGGATGCGCCACAGCGCAAAACCTGCCCGCACGCTGGGACGAATTGACAGCCAGCGACTGGCCCAGGGCATTGGAAAGATCTTCCAGGACCTGTATCCTTCCCATCGGTATCCTGGAAAAGCACGGCCCACACGCCCCCATCGGATCAGACCTCATCCAGGTACGTGAATGGGCAGCCCGGGCCACCAAAAAAGAATATGCCGTCGTCTTCCCCGATTACTTCTATGGACAGATCAACGAAGCCAGACACCAGCCGGGAGCTTTTGCGCTGCCCGAAAAAGTGGTATGGGAATTACTGGAAAGCACCTGTGATGAGATAGCGCGCAATGGCTTCGACAAGATCGTCATCGTCAATGTACATGGAGGCAACCCTGAATTCCTCCGCTATTTTATACAGACCAGGTTGGAAAAACGTCACGATTACGCCGTCTATTTCTTTCAGCCGGACAAAGACTCCACCTACAATACGGGATATAATAAGCTTCATAAGAGCGACCAGGCCACAGACGGACACGCCGGCGAACGCGAAACCTCCGTATTGTTATATATGCGGCCTGAACTGGTGAAAATGGACAGTGCATCCATCGAATCGGGCGCTAACCAACATCGGCTATCCATCCCGGATATGTATACGGCGATATGGTGGTATGCCTCCTATCCCAACCACTACGCGGGAGAAGGGGCCAAAGCTACCCGTCAATTGGGCCAGTTTGTAACAGACTATATCGTGGGTTCGTTGGAGAAGGCTTTAAAAGCCGTAAAAGCAGATACTACGACACTGAGGTTGCAGAAAGAATACTTTGACAGAGTAAAAGAATAGACCTTATAAAATAAAATACCAGAAAAGCGTGGCCGATAAACAGCCGGCGATAAAGGCTAATATCAATCCGGGAATGGAGACAGGCTTTTCATTTACGGGTACGGCATGGATCTTTTTCATACGTAATTATTTGCACTTTACAGGTAAAACAACCTACATGCCAGGACTATCTTACTGAAAATCAGCTATTAATCACAAACGCCCTTTCCTGACCCGGGACTATTTTCCCAAATCAGGAAAGGGATTTTTTATTTCGGGTACAGGGGTAACAAAGCCGCGGTCCAGCTGATATAAAGACAAACAGATTTTTCAACATCAAAAACTAAAATTATGAACACGAGAAAAACTATCGCCGTTTGCCTTATCGCCGGAGTAGCATTAGCCATCAGCCATTCTTCTTCCGCCCAGATCAGACTGAGTGCCGTCAGCACCACGCACCTGACTACGGCCGCCTCATTGAACACTCCATCCATCAGCAATGCGCTGCATACCTCTTCTGCCGTTGCAGCCAGCTCTGCAAGTCAGGCGAAGGCCACCGGCACGGCTACCGCTGACAAGGCCGTACAGACCACCGTAACGACAGAGAAAAAGGCAGCCGCCGACACCCGCCGGATAGAAGCAAAGACAACTACTGCAGTCAGCAATACAAAGGATGATGCCAAGGGCTCCTCGGCCGCTTCGGCCAACGTAGAGGTAAAAAGCTCCACCAGCGCCAGCGTCCAAAAACAATAGATCCCTATGTTGCAGCGGTTGCCGGATACACCGGCGCCGCTGCTTTAAATCCTTTTTCCATGTTGCGATATATATTCTTTCTCCTGCTGCTCGCAGGCACAGCCAGCGCACAGGATTCTTCCAGCCATTTTATCATCGGTGTAACGGGTAATTCCAGCCTGAACTATTATGGCAGAGTGGATAGTCTGAAAAGCAGCGCCGTCATACCCTTTGTCGGTGTCAACCTGAAAAACGGTGTATACCTGAACGCTGATTTTGTTTTTATTCACAATCAGTTGCAATCCCAATATGCAGCCACGCTGCTAGAAGGCGGTTATAACTTCAGAAATAAAAAAGGTAGCTGGGCCGGCAATCTTTCTACAACAAGATATTTCTACCAGGACAATACGGATCTTATACAATCCGCGGTCAAACAATCGGTGACAGCCAGCATTACGCAATTAAATAAAATAATAAACATAACCCTGGGCGGCGATATCAAATTCAGCAGCCAGGCCGACCCCGGACTGCAGGCGGGACTCGATCACATCATCCGTTGGACCCATGTATTCCACCATGGCGTCATCGTCCTGGACCCTTCAGCCTATGTATATGCCGGCACCCAACATTTTACACAAACCTTTTATCAGCAACGGCACCTGCTGTTGTTCCCCGCAGGAGAGGAAGCCGTGACAAAAGATAGCCGGCAGTTCAAAATATTGAGCTATGAATGTAGCCTTCCGGTGATCTTCGCATACAGGAAATGCTTTCTTATCCTTACACCCGCCTATGTACTGCCGCAGGATCTGCTCACAACAGCAAATAACCTCTTTTATGTTACCGCTACTGTGAAGTTCTCCTTATAAGCTGTACAGGCAGCCGGCAAGGTACCCGGACATTGTAGAGCGGCTCATATTCCAATGGCGCCGGCAGCAGCCTCACCTCCCAGCCGTTGAAAAGATATTCCAGACATTCCGCCGTCATTTTTATTACAAAATCACGAGCCATACAGGCATGAGCGCCGGCGCCAAAAGCAAGATGCCCGCCGCCTCCCTCCCTGCCCGCAGCAGCCAGAACAAGCACCAGCTTATCGCCCTTTTTTATTCGATGCTCCCCGATATGCAAATCCTCTCCGGCTATGCGGCGGGTATGATGAACGGGAGGATCATAACGAAGTACCTCTGTAACAAATGCCGGCCAGTCTTTTTGCCTCCCCTTTGCACAGGCATGGAGGAGCGCATTACACAGGATACCTTTTCCAGCGTCATAGCTCTGGATAAGCAGACCACAGACAGGGCCGACGGCGGCACCCGGGAGGCGTTGCTCCAGACACTTTCCGATGGTGATAGCCGCCTCATTGATAAGCGTTGCATCCCGGGGCGATGTCGCCGGCTGCATGATCTTCACCAGCCGGGGGAGGTTCTCAAACACCGCTTGCTGCTGCGGGAGATCAAAACCAACGCCAGCTAGGATGCCTGCGGCAGGCAAACGGGCGGCCACTTTTTCCACCCAATCGATGCTATCCGACGTGAGCATCGATCCCAGCAGGAACGGCCAGTCGGGCTGCCGGATGTTTTCGTATAGCCTGTCTGTTGCAGCCCTCGTATTTTCATGCAGGGGCGGGTTCTGCAATCTCACCAGTCCATTTTTTATCATTTGCGCATAAACACTCAGCCCTTCCCCCGGTACAGAAGGGATCAGTACCGCCGGATGCCGCAACAGGTGCAGACAGGCTTCGTAGGAATAGATGGCCCAGCAATCACTTTCCTTATCCCAGTGGATACCGCCTTCCGCCAGCCGTTCGTGGTAGATGGCAAAGGGATCTTCAACTTCGGAGTGACGAAATAAAGTCTTATTCATACGACGAATATATGTACCTTTCAACATCAACATTTCAATATATACTGAACTATGGAAGATCAATTCAGTCATATCGCCTCGCTCATCGGCGACCCCGTGCGGGCAAAGATCCTATGGGCATTGATGGACGGGAAGGCCTATACTGCTACGGAATTGGCCATACAGGTGGACACTACCCGCCCAAACCTGAGCATGCACCTCCGCAAACTGTCGGACGCGAAACTTCTCTCCGTGGAAGTACAGGGACGGCATCGCTACTACGCTTTTTCCCGGCCGGAAGTACCCTATGCGCTGGAAGCCATGGCTGGCCTGCTCCCCACCGGAGAAGCCGTGAAAAAGATGCCTGTTGCAGAGATCCTGCCCATTGCGTATTGCCGTCACTGTTATGACCACCTGGCGGGGAAGGTAGGCGTCCTCCTGACGGAGAGTATGGTACGGCAGAAGTTTATCGTCCATCGGGGGACACAGTTCGAAGTGACGGCTACAGGGGTAAAATGGTTTGGACAGCTGGACATCGACTGTATAGAGTTGCAAAGCCTGCGCCGTAGTTTCTCCCGGGCCTGCCTGGACTGGACAGAAAGAAAACATCACCTGGCAGGATCGCTGGGCGCCGCACTGCTGACAAGGATGATGAAGTCCCATTGGCTGCGGGCAACCGCACATTCCAGGGCATTAGTAGTCACGGGCAAAGGACGTAAAGCCATTAATGAGCTTTTTAAGGTGGAAATATCATAAAAAAAGAGCCGGGGACGTTAAACCGGAGGCTTTGATCCCGGTCATAAGGAACTACCGGCGAACCTATATCATTCCATCTATTATGAACAAAACCGCCAAATTTCTGCGTCTGGCCTTACCTGTCCTCTGCGGGGCTATCCTTTTGTCCTCATTTTTAGGCGAAACACGGCATCGACGCTTCCCTTACCATGAAGCAGGGCTCACCGAAAGACAGGCCGCCGCCCACCTGATCAGCCGTTTTACCTATGGAGCTACTCCCGGACAGATAGACGAAGTTGTCAAAATGGGATTAGAAAAATGGTTCCGTGCACAGTTGGATGCATCCCTCCCCGACGACTCATTACAGACGATGTTAGCGCAATATGACGCGCTTAAGCTAAGCAACGCACAGATAGCCGCGGCCTTTCCCAGGAACGGACAGATAGTCCGTATGGCGGTCCGGGACGGATATGTCGATAAAGATTCAGTAAAGACCGATCAGAAAGCCTACCGGGATATATTAAAAAAATATAGGGATGAGAAAGGTTTTAAACCCGAACAGGAACTATTCCGGCAGCTATACTGTCAGAAGATCCTCAGGGCCGCCTATTCTCAGAACCAGTTGAGGGAGGTCATGACGGACTTCTGGTTCAACCATTTCAATGTCTCCATCACCAAGAATGATTGTGCGGAATTTATTCCCGTATACGAACGGGATGTCATACGTCCTGGGTCCCTGGGAAGGTTTGGCGATCTGCTAAAGACCACGGCCCACTCGCCCGCCATGCTGTACTACCTGGACAATTTCACCAGCAGTGGTCCCGTCGACACCACAAAACCTATGCAGAAAGCCCGCAAGGCCCAGGGACTGAACGAGAACTATGCCCGCGAGCTGATGGAGTTGCATACCCTGGGCGTCGATGGCGGCTATACCCAGCAGGACGTCACGCAAGCAGCAAGAGTACTGACGGGCTGGACAGTCTATCCCATGCGCAGGGCCCCGGAATCCTCCCCCTCCGGGATGACCGAAGAGTTCATACGCCGGCAAGGCTCTGTGCACGAAGGCGACTTCCTCTTTGCCGCCAACCGGCACGACAAGGGAGAAAAAGTAGTATTAGGCAAACACTTCGGCCCCAATGGCGGCTATGAGGAAGGAGTACAGTTGTTGGAGATGCTGGCGCACCATCCTTCCACAGCCCGTTTTATCTCCCGGAAAATAGCGATCCGTTTTGTCAACGATGATCCTCCGGCCAGTCTGGTGGACAGGATGGCAAAAACATTCAGAGACAAGGATGGGGACATACGCGAGGTCATGATGACCATGGTCACCTCTCCCGAGTTCTGGAGCGCCTCAGCCATCAGGGAAAAGACAAAATCACCTTTCGAATTGGCCATCGGGGCCGTCCGTAGTCTCCGCGCACGGATCAACCAGCCCTTTCAACTGTATAACTGGGTAACACGTATGGGAGAGAAGATGTATTTCTACCAGGCTCCCACCGGCTTCCCGGATAAAGGACAATTCTGGATCAATACAGGCTCGCTGCTCAATCGCATGAACTTCGGTCTGGCCCTGGCCACCGGCCGCATCCCCGGTATCAGCTTCGACCTGGCCGTTCTGAACAACAATCATGAACCCGAAAGCGCACAAGCAGCCCTAATGACTTATTGCAAGCTCATCATGCCCGAACGGGACCTGGATCAGACGATCCGGCGACTGACACCTATGCTGGGTGATCCCAGCCTGCAGCAAAAAGTTAATGCTGCTGCTACGCAGAATGATGAAATGAGTGTAACGGAATCCGCACCGGTCCCTACGCCAATGACATCGGCCACGACAGCACAGGTGGTAGGCATCATCATTGGTTCACCCGAATATCAAAGACGTTAAAATATCTATATATGGTCACGAGACGCGGTTTTTTAAAAGGAGGCGGCCTTGCCCTGCTGGGCGTCGGTCTCATGGGCGGCATACCAGGGTTTCTGGCGGAAGCAGCCGCAAACGATAAGATCATAAGACCTTACAAACGCAGGAAAGTGCTGGTCTGCATCTTTCAGAGAGGCGCCATGGACGGATTGATGGCTGTCACTCCTTTCTCCGACACATACCTGCAAACGGTAAGACCTACGCTATTCATCTCCGCGGCAAAGGACAGTAATGCCCATCCATTGATCGACCTGGACGGAAAATGGGGCCTCCACCCATCCATGCAATCCTTCGCACCTTTGTACAAGGACAAACGACTGGCCATCGTCCACGGCATAGGATCTCCCAATAATACACGCAGCCATTTCGACGCACAGGATTATATGGAATCCGGTACACCTTTTAACAAAGGTACTTCCAGCGGCTGGCTAAACAGGGCCGTAGGCCTCCTGGGACACGACGCCCTTACGCCCTTCACAGCCGTAAGCCTCACCTCCGCCCTCCCCCGCTGTTTTTATGGGGACAACCCTTCAGTCGCCATCAGCAATCTGCAAGATTTTGCCATCCAGATGAGAGGCAACCCTTCGGCGGCAGGCAAGGTAGCCAGCAGCTTCGAAGACCTCTACGATCAGACCTCCCCCGGCCTGCTAAAAGAGACGGGCAAAGAAAGCTTTGAAGCTATGAAGATGCTGCAGAAAGCCGACACGAGAAATTACAAGCCGGATAACAATGCCGTATATCCGAATTCACCGCTGGGTAACTCCCTGAAACAAATAGCCCAGCTGATAAAAATGGACGTAGGACTGGAGATCGCGTTCACAGAGTCCAACGGATGGGACACCCACTTCAATCAGGGAGCAGCGGACGGTATCTTCGCGCGCAACGTCACCGACCTGAGCAATTGCATCACGGCCTTCTGGACTGACCTCTCCTCTTATCAGGATGATGTCACCGTAATGACCATGACGGAATTCGGCCGTACAGTACGGCAGAACGGCACAGGAGGGACAGACCATGGTCGCGCATCCTGCAATTTTATCCTGGGCAACGATGTCAATGGAGGCATGGTCCATGGCCGGGTAGAAGCGCTGGCGGTGGAAAACCTGGAAGACGGCAGGGACCTGGCCGTCACCACGGATTTTAGGGCCGTATTCAGCGAAGTAGCGGACAAACATCTGCAGTTGGGCAACGATCGCGTGCTATTCCCCGATTGGAATGGAAGTAAGATAGGTGTAATGAATAGCGTATCATAGGTTCCCCTTCTTCATCTCCTCCACCGCATAATGCGCAGCACGCGCGGTGAGCGCCATATAAAAAATAGAAGGACTCTGATTGGCCGTGCTGGTCATACAAGCCCCATCGGTGACAAATACATTCTTACACTGATGGAATTGATTGTGCCCGTTCAACAACGAAGTTCCTGGGTCCTTGCCCATCCGGCACCCGCCCATTTCGTGAATATCCCTCCCCGGCGCCCAGTGGTTGTCATACTGCCGCACATCCTTTACCCCGGCGCTATCCAGCATCTCACTGGCCTGCGTCAGAAAGTCCTTAAGCAACCGCTCGTCATTGTCATCATAACCAACAGAGGTCACCAGCAGAGGAATACCCCACTGATCCTTTTTCTCTTTACTAAGATATACGTGGTTGGACTCCTTGGGGACTGTCTCTCCCTGCATATACATATATACCCCCCATCCGCCGGGCTCACTCATCGTCTCCTTATATGCCGCGCCAATACCAGCGTCCGCAGGCTCAACACCCCGCTCCCGGTAACAACCCGAGAACGCCATATACCCCCCTACAAAATCCATATCGTTTTTGCCCAGGTTACGAAAGTTGGGCATCATACATTCTGTTGTCCGCCGGCCGTAATAATATTTATCTTCAAAACCTTCGATACTCCCTCCCACCGAACCACGGTAATTCTGAAAACAAACGTATTTGCCCAGAAGTCCATTGTCATTGCCAAAGCCATTGGGAAATCTGCCGGACGTAGAGTTCAGCAGGATAAGGTTGGTATTCAGTGCAGAGGCATTCATAAATATCACGCGCGCATAATAATCCACCTCTTGTTTTGTGTTCGCGTCAATGACCTTCACACCAACCGCCTTCCCCTTTTTATCATCATAAATAATGGAATGTACTACGGAGAATGGCCTCACCGTGAGATTACCCGTCTGTTGAGCCCAGGGCAATGTAGAAGATACGGAGCTGAAATACCCCCCGAAAGGGCATCCCCGCATACAGAGATCCCTGGCCTGGCATTTTCCTCTGCCTTGCTTTAGATGGATCTCTTTTGCCTCTGTCAACTGGGCCCAGCGCCCCTGGATATAATAACGGCCCTTGCCCTTGTACTTTGACTCAATTCTTTTTTTTAGTTCTTTTTCCGCACAGTTGAATTCAAATGGGGGTAGATACTCCCCATCCGGCATGGATTCGATCCCATCCCTGTTACCACAGATGCCGGAAAATATTTCCACATGTGAATACCAGGGTGCGATCTCCTCATAGGTAATTGGCCACTCGATACCATAACCATCCCTGGCAGGAGATATGAACTCATTTCTGCTCCACCGGGGACAAGCCCTCCCCCAGATAAGCGACTTACCTCCTACCTGGTAACCCCTGATCCATTCAAATGGCTTATCCTGTACATAGGGATGATCTTTATCCTTAATAAAGAAATGGGCAGTATCCTCGCCAAAACCCGCCGCCTGGGTAATAAGAGGGTTTTCATCTACAAAACTCCTGGGCATCTGCCCGCGATGAGGAAACTCCCAGGAACGCATATTGGCAGTAGGATAATCTTTCAGATGTACAACGTTGCGTCCTCTTTCCAGGACAAGGGTCTTCAAACCCAATTCGCATAATTCCTTGGCGGCCCAGCCTCCACTGATGCCCGACCCGATGACAATGGCGTCAAAATTATTCATATGGCAGTCCTGAAGCTTTTTTACATGGAAAAGGACTCAGAGACGATCTTGCCGTCCTTTACATGGTACATACACAATTCGGTCATATCCATCTTACCCCTTCCTTTCATGGTCACGCTCATAAAGATAGTGATAGCAAAGGAATTGTCGGCAAGAAGAGGTTCGGATACCTTCATATCATGGTATTTCTCCACCATGGTCGCCCATTTCCTCCCTTTTTCCAGGATGGCATCCAGTCCTTTTGTTTCTTTTTCAAAATCAGGGGTGGAATGAGGTTCGATGCTGACAGCAGTCTTGGCATACAATTCTTTCTGGGCTTTTTCAAAATCTCCCTGGCGGCAGAGCTCTACCAGGCGGCTGGCAATCTCTTTCGTGCTCATAAAAAGTTTTAGGAAAGATAATGCAAATCCCGCGCCCGGGGAAAATTAAGGCTGAAAAGGCTTGATGATCCACTGTGCACCAGCCTTGAACCCAACGGGACCGGGTTTGTCCCTCATCAACCCGCTGAGCCTGTAAAAATTGGCCAGCTGACGCGTGATCATCGTTTCACCCGCCCCCACCTCTATCAGTCTGTCTCCCTGGTCGGCCCCATAACCACCCAGTGCCGCCGACCGTACATCTGCGACATAGCCGGGCCAATTACCTCCGCTCCATGTATATCCAAAAAGAAAAGGCTTGACCTCGGCCAACTCCATCTTCTTCTTCCAATCCAACTGTAACTGAACGAACAGCTCCCCCGGACAAGCCGCCAGCACGATGTCGTTGTTAATGATGATGGTGTTGAGATACACGTTGTAATCCAGTTTTTTGTCAAACCTTCCGGTGAAATGTACAGAATCTTCCATCCAGCGGATACCGGCGACGCCCCCTGCCGAAGGCGAAAGACTTTTCGCCAGCTTTACAGTCTGAAAAGCCAACAGCTCACCCGTCCTTTCCATGGGTGCATAATCGGTCTGAAAAGGATCGTCCGGCCCCTTCCTGCGGGAGCTGATCTGCAACGATTCGATATTGCCGCCGGCCCCCTGGACAAAGAGACAATTAACGCCATTGCCAAAGGCCTCTTCCACCTTCCGGCAAGCCACCCCGGGGTAGTCGGCGGAGACGGCATAGTTAAAACAGACAACATCGGCATGACATGCGTAATTCATAATGACAACCCTGGGTTGTCCCTGCTCGTCGTCAACCCTGATAACACCTACTTCGGGATCCACAGGACCAAAAGGTATCCGTTCAGGATTCTCGGAAGTATACTGCGCATCGGAGAACCAGGACTCCCGGGCATGTCCGTCTTCCCGGACGATAAGACGATTGAAACCCAATTGGGGAAAACTTCTACGCCCCGCGGAGATCCGGGCGGGGAAAAGATGTTGTACGGCTTCGCCTACACTCTTTATGATCTGGTCCTCGTAAAAGATCGTGTAAGGATTGCCTTGCTGGAAAGCGCGTTTACCCCCTGATTGCGGCTCCGAGTGATTGTGAGAAGAACAGAGCATCAGCTGTGTAATGCCATATTTCTCCTTGCATGTCTTTACGATCCTTTCGCTGGTGAAGACGGCCAGGTCCACGGAGACAAACGCCAGCCTTTGTGCGCCGCCCTGTAACACCAGGCTGCGGGCATAGACGGAGTCATGGATGGGTTCATCGGTCTTTGGAGTGATGTTGACCTTGGCTGTACCTGCAAGCAACTGGGCTGAAAGATGTCCATAGCAAAGGACTGCCGTCAGAAAAAATAGGAGTCGCATACTAATGTTGATTGGCTGTGATAAAATCTATAATAGGAGTAATATCTTCGGGAAGCGCATCGAAATGTCCCGCACCCGCTTTTGTAAGGGCCTTTATATTCCCCCCTAATTGTCTGTACCTCTTCTCCACCTCCTGCGTGTTGGCGCTATACCATGGATCGAGACTGCCGCATACATGCAGGACGGGAACACCGGCCTTTGCCAACGTCCCTAAACTATCCGTCAGCGGCGCTTTTGCACGAAGACTGCGCAATACTGGGTTCTCAGTATAGATGCACGACACCTGGTCGGGATGGGTCATAGCCCAATAATAGGCTTCTCCGCCTGCGGCGCCGATGCCTTCCAGGACAGGTTTTTTTGAAAAACCCAGACTTGTCAGCTGCCTGTAGATCTCATCCCACTGTTCGCTCAACGACCCGGACTGTGCAGTCACAGGCGCAGCAACGATGTAAAACCCTTTGGCCAGCAGCGCCAGGTCCACCGGTTCTGTCGCACGACCGGCGCGTTCAGCACGAAATACCCAGGGGTTGCCGGGCGCCGGTCTTTTAGGCACGATGACGGTCATACCCGTAATATCCAAATTGGATCCCGTATTCACATCCCAACGATCGTAACAGTCCGTAAACATCGGCCCCCGACAGGTAGCATAAGTATCTTCAGGTTTTAAATATTGGTAGGTATTGGCATAGCTATAATAATACGACTTGTCCCAGCTTACACCCGGAATGAGAGGCGGCACGGCTCCTTCAGGTTGTGTATTGCTTTCTACCCAGTCGGCGATGAGCTTTGGATCTCTCATGCTATGAGGATGATGACCGGGCCCTTCCTTGATCACTACGGAGATCCGGCCGCCCAGCTGATGATAAATGTCTTCCACCTTCAAAGTATGATCCCGCAAAAGGAAGTCATAGCTGCCGCAGACATGCAGCAAAGGCACATCATGACGGGCAAGCACATCCAGTCTGGCAAAGCTCTCCGGCCTGAGGGCGGGGTTGTCCGCATAGATACAGGACACTTTATCCGGGTGGGTAGTAGCCCACGCAAATTCATTGATCCCGCCCCTGCTCATACCGTTGAATGCAGGCCGTCTCGATAATCCGTGCTTCCCGGTGAGAAATTCATACCAGGCTTCCCAATGCGGGTCAGGATCACACATGATAAAGGCAATATGATATCCTCGACGCAGCAGTTCCACTTCCGACTGGGGTTCGTGGTCCCAGTAACAACCCCTCCAGGACCAGGGATTGCCCGGCGCCGCCTGTTTGGGAGCCACAACGATACATCTTATCTTTCCTTTTTCGGATGGCTTGGCCCCGTATCCCTCTTCCTTTGTTGCCTTGATGGGCGTGATGACATTCGTCTGTTCATCCATTTCAAAATCATACCTGTCATAACCCTCATGCCAAGCGGACTTCTCTCCTGTGAAAGGCTGAGGTATATCCTTAATAATGACATCGGCCATACGTGAAGCAGGTGTCACAGTTAGCTCCGTCAATTTCCCATGTACAACCTTACCCTGCACGGTGGTGCGATAAGGTGCATTGAGTTTAAAGTCCGCATCCCAATCCGCAGGCCATGCGGGCAGCAGCAATATCTTACGTCCATCAGCTTGCAGCAGCATCTGCTGCAGACCATTCTCGCCATTGCCGCCATTGTCCTCATCGGGCATATAATCATGACCCGTGGCCCAGAAGGCGGGGAATTTTAACGAGGGTTCCTTACGGGTAAGATTGAATACCGTAAACTCCCTGGCTACATCTGCATATCCCAGCATCGCCGCCTGTATAGGGTCCTGCTCCCAGCAGCCCTTGTCCTTGAACTTCCGGTGAAGAAAGGTAGTACGTGCCAATTCTAACGCCGGCTTTTGCAGACCATATAGCCGGAAAGGGTATACAGCGTATAATTCGGGATTTTCTTCATTAAAGCTTTTTGCCGTCTGTGGCCCCGTATAAGGCAGCAGGATAGGTTTGCCATCTGGGGTCGTACCCATGGGCAACGGCGGCAATTCCTCCAGCAGCCGCCGCCAGCCCTCGCGCTGGTCAGTACCGGCCAGACCATCCGGCAGGGCGATCATGCGGGGAAGCACCGCCTTCAACGCTGCAATATCAGGAGCCGGATCATGCACTTTCCAGAACATCTCGATGGAATTATCCGGGTCCAGCAGCAATTTCGCCATGATGTCCCGCCCAAAATGCTGATCGAAAAACTGTATGCCCGCCGCCGCAATAGGCAGCAGGGTATGACGTGCAAACACCGTATCTCCCGTATACTCGAAATAATCCAGCATCATCATACTGAGCTCGAGAATGGGTGTAAAATAATGGTTGGTATAATTGGCTTTTACCTCAGGCCCCATATAGGGCAAGCCCCCCCAGAAAGGGGTCGTCTCCTGGAAATAAGCCCCTTCATGATGATAATATTGCTTCACTAACGCTGCATTTCCAGGCAGCATTTTTAAATACATGTTGAATAAGGGCAGCATCATGTCGAAATCACCTGCCTGAAGCCGGGGCCAATACATAGCGCGGGTGTTCTGAAACCAATATTGGCCGCCCCAGGCGCGGAAATCGCCGCTCACAACAAAAAGAGAGCCGTTGAACTTGATGGGATAAGCGCCTCTTCCCGCACAGGCGGTGATATAACGCTGAAGCACGTATCCTTGTGTCGCTGCCATTGCCTGTTCATCCCCATGGATAAAGATCCAGCTGCGATGCCAGAATTGATCCCACCACGCGCGATGAGCCGTACGGGTCTGTTCAAGGCTAAACCGCCGGATAACCGCTATCTCTTGCTGAAGCCCAGCCTGCCAGACCGCCGGAGTGGCGGATACGGTCGTATAAGGATAGATGGAGATAAGTTTGTTGCCCGAAGCTACCGCTGACTGCAACGTCAACAGGTCCTTTCGGTACATTCCCTGTCCTTCCATGACGGCGCCAAATATACGTCCAGCCAGGTGAGGGTCGGCGGTGCCGGCATTCTTATGGTACCAGGTGAGGGTCCCCGTCTTCCCGGGAAGGACAGTGTCACCCTGCCCCTGATGAAGACGCCAATTGTCCAGGCTGACCTTTACAGCCGTAGCCTGCGGGCTATTTACCTCTACCCGGATGACAGGATGATTTGCGTCGACCCAAACCCGCAGGGTCGACGTCCCCTCTTTTATTAATATATCACCGTCGTGGAGCCGGAGTATCTGCCGGAAAGCGGCACCGTTTACCAGCGGAGAAGGGGTCAGCGACACCCGTATGGCGCCCAGTTTCATCAGGACGCCGCCCGTCTTCATCCAATCATCCCATTCGGGCCGGGTTTCCGCACCCCAGGCATCCGTCTTACTGATGTAAAAGACCAGGTCCCCATTCTTCTCCACCCATACATTGAGCCCGATGTCCCCATTGCCGGCAGGCATGGATGCCGCAGCCCCCTGGCCTGGCTCATCCCATATTACATTATAGGGATCCAACTGTTTATCGATGTTCTGTGCGGTAGCTGTCAGGGTCAGCGTTGTGAACGCGGCCATTACGTGGCAAACAATCATTCTTTTCATATACCGCAAGAAAAGATATGGACATTAACCAGGACATTAACCAGCGATTAATTTCGGGGTAATTAAAAAAAATAGCTCAAATTCCTTTACTTTGTTGTATGCAAAATCCCGTTGCCTGCCTGAGACGCAACCTGACCATGGTGTGTTGCGTTACCTTATTTATCACAGCCTGCCAGGGCCCGAGCGATTACGACAAGCTGTTCAAGGACCCTCTCTTGTATTCCAACACCGTGCACGAGCTGAATACGGTGGTCATGGGGAATAATTTCGGACCTATCGTCGCCTCACGTAACTACCTCTATGCAGCCGTTGCGGGTTACGAAGTGATCGCAGCAGGTTATCCGGATAAATATATGTCATTGGCCGGCCAGTTGCACGGGCTGGCCCCCATACCAAAACCGGCAGCCGGAAAAAACATTGACTTTGAGCTGACGTCCCTGCTGGCATTCTGCAAACTGGGAGAGGCCGTCACCTTCCCGGAAGGTAGTATGAAGACCTACACGGACAGTTTGAAAAAAATGGCCCGGGAACATGGGATGCCGACGGATATATATGAAAATTCCCTTACTTACGCAGATACGGTGGCTGCGGCTATCATGAAATGGAGTAAAAAGGACAGGTACCTGGAGACAAGGGGCGCTCCGGAATATACGGTAAAGGATTCTCCCGGACGCTGGGTTCCCACCCCTCCTGCCTATGCCTCCGCCATGGAACCTCATTGGAGCACCATCCGGTATGTAGCGATGGATAGCATCGATCAGTTTATACCCCCACCCCCTTATACCTTTAATGTGACGGATAAGAAAAGTCCTTATTACAATGAGGTAAAGCTTATTCAAAATAAGGTGGACAGCCTGACCCGGGAGGAAACCTTTATTGCAGATTTTTGGGATGACAACCCCTTTAAGCTAAATGTGTCGGGGCACCTGATGTTCGGGACAAAAAAATTCTCACCAGGTGGTCACTGGATGAGTATTGCGGGCATAGCGGCTGAAAAAGCAGGGGCGGATTTTCCTACCACGGTGACGGCTCACGCCAAGACTGCCATTGCATTGTTCGACGCTTTTATCCAATGCTGGAACATAAAATACATCTATAATACGGCGCGGCCCGAAACGGTGATCAATAAATATTTCGATCCCAACTGGCGGCCCCATCTGCAGACACCGCCATTCCCGGAATACACTTGCGGACATTGCACCATTTCGGCTGCTGCAGCCGAAGCTCTTACCAGTATATTCGGAGAACATTTTTCTTACACGGATACGACGGAGTTGGAATTTGGCATCGACAAACGGTCCTTCCCCTCCTTCCGGGACGCAGCGATGGAAACAATGAACTCCCGTTTCTTTGGAGGCATCCATTTCCATTACAGTACCATCGCCAGCAACCGCATGGGGACGCAGATAGGCCGGCTGGTAGCTGACCGCCTCAAGATGAAAAAGTGATATCATCGGCTAAAAAACAGGGATCTTTTTATGAAGGCCTCGCTAATCATGGACGCCGACATTGTGGGCAAAAAGAAAATATTTATCAAACGGTTTAGCAAGCCCTACTTCAGTCATCCTTTACACTTTCATCAATTCTGCGAACTGGTGTGGATAGAAAAAGGACATGGCAAGGTGATCATTGGTGACTACGTAGGTGATTTTTCAGAAGGAGAATTGATACTCGCAGGCGCCGGCCTGCCCCATCTATGGCGGTGTGATGATGTTTACTATAAAAAAAAGGGCCTGCTGACCCGGGCCATCTGTATCTATTTCCCAACAGGATTGATAGAGAGTCTGACAGATGATGAAAATATCCAGGCAGCCGACAGGGACCTGTTAAACAGGGCTCAGCGGGGTTTACGGTTCTTCGGGGAGACAAGGACGACGGTGATCCAGTTGATAAAAAAAGTCTCCGGCAGCAACGGCCTGGAACAGATGGCTAATTTTCTACAGATCATGGATATCCTGCAGAAAACGCACGATTACCATTCCCTGGCAGGCGTGATCTACAAACACGCCAACAGCCCTTTCGATCTGGACCGATTTAACGAGGTCTATCAATTTCTGTTGAATAATTTTACCCATGACATCATGCTGGAAGAGGTGGCGCGCATCTGCAACCTGACGCCACCCGCATTCTGTCGCTATTTTAAAGCAAAGACGCAGAAAAATTTCAGCCGATTTCTCAACGAAATACGCATCGGTCACGCCTGCAAACTACTACAGGATGAAAAGGTGTCCATCAAAAATCTCTGCTATGAATGTGGATATAACAACCCGGTGAATTTTTTCAAGTTCTTCAAACTGATCACCGGGATGACGCCAGGCGATTACCGGAAGGCCCTGCAAGGGTAGCGCTCATCATCTCCTTTATTTCTCCATTGACCTTGACCCTTACCTTCCTGGGCATCGCCGAAGCAACACGGTAATGTATGATCTTCCCTTCAACCCATTCCATGTCAACGGTGAAGTTGCCGCGAGCTTTCAGACCTGCTACCTTTCCAGAGGCTTTCCATGCATCAGGCAGGGCGGGCAGCAGCTCGATAAAACCCGCATGACTTTGAAGGAGCATCTCGGCAATACCGGCAGCAGCGCCAAAGTTACCGTCTATCTGAAAAGGAGGACCTGCCGACAGCAGATTGGGATAAACACCACCCCCTGCACCGTAATTCATATCGGTTTTCAACGTAGATTTCATCATTTCAAGCAGCAGCTTATAGGCCCTGTTGCCATCGTGCAATCTTGCCCAAAACAGCAGCTTGTAGGCGATACTCCAGCTAGGCCCGTCATCCCCCCTCGCTTCCAGCGTCTTTTTACAGGCTTCCGCCAGATCAGGCGTTGTCTCGGGAGTGATAAGACAGGCTGGGTAAAGACCATACAAATGTGACACATGACGATGATGTGGTTCGGTTTCTTTGTAATCTTCCATCCATTCCATCAATCTGCCATCCGGAGCAATACGGCCGGAAGGAGGCAGCCTGGCCATGTTGACAGACAGCGTATCACGCAATTTTTGATCAACGCCAAGCAGCCGGGTCGCCGTGATAACATTACCAAACAGCTCCCGTATGATCTGGTTGTCGATGGTGGGGCCTATGCAAATGCTGGCATGACTGCCGTTAGGCAGGATAAACCAGTTTTCAGGAGATGAGGATGGTGCTGTCACCAGCCAGCCCGTTTTCGGGTCCGTGATGAGCATGCTGTTGTAGAATTGTGCAGAACCTTTCAGGATAGGATAAATGCTGGCCAGGTACTTTTTGTCATTGGTAAAGGCATAATGTTCCCAGAGATTATTACAGAGCCAGCCGGAACCACATTTCGTCACACCCCACGACGCACTTTCACCGGGTTCCGTAAAACCCCAGATATTGGTGATGACATGGGCCACCCAGCCTTGAGCGTTATAATAGGCTTTAGCAGTCTTTTCACCATTCGGCACCATCCCGCGCACCAACTCTGCCAGGGGCAGGTTCAACTCGGAAAGATTGGAAACCTCCACAGGCCAATGGTTCATCTGTACGTTGATGTCCAGGTGATAGTCACCATTCCAGGGCGTCTGGATCTGGTTAGCCCATAAGCCCTGCAGATTGGGAGGTAGCAGCCCCACCCTTGTGCTGCTGATGCTGAGATAACGACCGAATTGATAGAATAGTGCCGGCAAGCCATTATCCCCCCCGGCGGCTTCGCGAAAAGCAACGATCCGCCGGTCCGTAGTCAGATTTGTGTCGGCAGACGGACCACCCAGCTGAAATCTTACCCGGTGAAAAAGCTTTTGATAATTGGCAATATGCTGTTGTTTCTGGACGGTATAGTCTTTCCTCTCCGCATCAGACATGATCTTTCGCACTTTTTCTTTATATGCGGCATTCTTCCAGTCCGTACCGGCTGACAAGTACACGATCACCTCCGTAGCCCCATGCACGCTAAGCGCATCCTTCTCAGCCCGTACTTCCCCTCCCTTTAGACGCACATCCACACAAGCCAGATATCTCATGCCCTTTCCATCGATGCCATTATCCAGTTGTCCCTGCATCTTCAATGTCCGGCCTTCCACCAGGACCACCGCCCTCTCCGGACGATTCATCGTCAGACGTAGATTCAACTGTCCGGGTTTGTCTGCTTTTAGCCGGATAAATGCAGCGTCATCTCCAAAACTGGTAAAATACTCGCGGGTGTATGTAACATCGCCTATACGGTAGCGACAGCGGGCGATGGCTTCATCCAGGGACAGCTCCCGCTGGTATTGAGTATAATTGGTGTCGGGATATTGAAAAGCGATATCCAGATTGCCCAGGGTTTGAAAACAACCCCAGTTCGCACCTGCCGACCCCTTCCCCTTGCAGATGAAGTTTTGGTCCACGATCTTTTGAACTTCTTCATTCTTTCCTTCCAGCAACAATCTCCTGATCTCCGGCAGCCACTTATATGCGTCGTAATTATTGGCATCCTGAGGTGCGCCGGACCAGAGCGTGATGTCATTCAATACGATATTTTCATGTAAGACACCTCCGTCCGGTGTCATACCCAGCCGGCCATTACCCAGCGGTAAGGTTTCTTCCCATTGATGGGCAGGCTGGTCATACAATGTTCTCAACAGCGGTTGTTGTCCATTAGTGACCCGGGCCTTAAACAAAAACAATACGACGGACAGGATAAAATATCTTTTTACCATTGGCAAGTTTGATTATTACTTGATCAAAAATAGGAGAAAGCATAGCTGTAGAAAATAGACAATCCTGTAAAAAGGATGGACTATAATATTATGGCTTCTTTACACATGTCTTCCATGTATAGATCCTTTTTAGCGAAGGGTTTTTCTCCAGCATCGTCAGGCCTGCGCTGGTGAGTCTCGTCTCATTGAGGTTGACCGCTTCCAGGTGTTTCAGCCCGGCCAGGTCTTTGCTGATGCTGTCCGTCAGCGGGTTTTTCTCCAGTCTCAGTTTTTCCAGGTTGGACAGCTGTCGCAGAAAAATCAGGTCCTCATCCCTAAAGCCATTGTCGGCAAGGTTCAGCCATATGATGTTCTTCTCCAGCCCTGACAATTCATCCTTTACCTGGGAGGTCTTTTTACCGGAGCCCGCGGGCAAGGTCACATCCAGCATTGCCGGACGCTGCAGCATGACGCGGATCATCCATCCTTTTTTACGCAGCCCATCCACCAGGCGGGGGTCCATTGTTTGAGGTATCTCCGGATTGATATGCTGCGTCAGCGGTCCGCTCGTATCCTCCTGTAACACCGGGGAGACATTCCTGAATACGCTCATTTTTACACCCGGGGCAGCTCCTGCTTTTTCGATCCACCAGCTAATAATGGCCAGCTCCTGCTTTGTCAGCGGAGGCTTGCCATCTGAGGGCATAAACTTCTCGTCGGACGGATCAAGGGTCACCCGTTTATATAGCTCGCTCTCATTCAACTTACCAGCTGTTACGGCAGACCCATGTTTTCCTCCTTTAAGGAGAGTTTGCAGAGTCTGTACAGACAAGTTGCCTTTTTGCTTACTCCCCTGGTGGCACTGTGCACATTTCTTTTCAAGGATAGCATGAACCACGTCTTCATATACAAGGGCACTGTCAGGGTTGACGGGTACCTTAGTCCCTCCCTGATTCAACGTTGACATGCTCAGATAGTCGGCACCATGTGTCAGACCGCCCCCCAGATGACCGCTGTAACTCACCAAAACGGCCATCGCCAATAATAAGAAAGTAAAAAGCCTGGCAGGTATCTTCCTAGCCAACAGGTATAATACCCCTGAAAAAACAGCCAGGGCAATGCCTGCAAGCTTGTGTTTCTCCAGTTGATCCGCATCGTAATCCCCTCCACGCGCCAGCAGCAGCCCAAACAAACAAGAGAATACTGCAGATATAAAACCCAACAAAAGGATAAATGGCACTGCTCGTACCAGATGAGCATAGCGGTGGTGATGCGACAGGAGATGCAGCAAGGCCGCCAGCAATAAGAATCCTATGGGCAGATGAACGATCAGAGGATGCAAATGGCCCAAAAAAGTGAGGATATCCAACAACGGCATTTATACACGGGTTAATTTCACCGGTGGTGTGTGATGAGCATTCCACTGGCATACATACAGATTCTTGTCATCGTCGACGCACACGTCATGCCCATGTTGAAAGACCGTGTTCACGGCCTTCAGGGTCGGCTGTAGCGACGCTCCTTTGTACACGGGAGCTTCTCCTCCGGGGTTGGAGACGACCTTATTACCTGCATCCAGAATGGTGACAAAGCCTGAGTCCCCGTCGATCCTTTTGCCGGCGGCATCCTTGGACCAGCAAACGCCTGCATAGATGTTTTCTCCGTCAGGCACAGCCCGGCATACATACATACCAGGCATGTCTATACGCCGAAGGAACTTACCGTCCAGGGTGAATATCTTAAAACAATTCTCCTCCCTGGAAGTACAGATCAATGTAGGGTTGTTCTTATCACGACGGTCGACAGCTACCCCATGAGCATTGACAAGGTTGTGTTCCGGGTTAGCGTTATGATGTCCGCCAAAATGCCGGATGTACTGGCCCTTGCTGTTGTATTGAATGATATAGTCGGAGCCGTAACCATCCGCCACATAGATATCCCCATTGGGCGCTACAGCCGTTTCCGTGGGTTGAAAATACTCATCATCCTTATAGACGCCGATGGTCCTGGGATGACCGATGGCGAAGATCAGGCGGCCCGTAAGGTCCGTTTTAATCACCTGTCCCGCCTGGCGTTGACCGGCGCCCGTCCTGTCCTGGTACCAGCCGCAATCTGTCAGCAGCAGAAAGTCCTCTCCTCCTTCTTTGGAAATGGTGAGACCATGACCGCCCGGTAAGGAATTACCCCAATAATCCAGGAGCTTGCCTGATTTATCAAAGATGAGGATATTGTTCTGCGTACAATCGCCCAGCATGATGAGACGGCCCTTGCTGTCCTGCACCATTTCATGACAATTGGAGAGGGGATTTGTATTGACGCTGATCTTAGCCCAGTTCTTGTCTACTTTATAGGTAAAGGAGCCATGCCCGATGACAGGCTCCTCCGGCTGCTTGTCTTTGTGGAGGATGGCAAAAGTGCTGGCGGGTGCGGATACTGCCAGGGCGGATGCCATGGCTGAATGGCGGATAAAATCTCTTCTGGATGTCATGATAGAATGTTTTTTACAACCCGCCCTTCCACATCGGTGAGGCGGAATCTGCGTCCTTGAAATTTATAAGTCAATCGTTCATGGTCAATGCCCATCAGATATAACAGGGTGGCCTGGAAATCGTGGACATGTACCGGATCCTTTACGATGTTATAGCTGAAATCATCTGTTTCTCCATAGCTAAATCCTGCTTTTACTCCGGCTCCGGCCATCCACATGGTAAAACAGCGGGGATGATGATCCCGTCCATAATCGGTGGGGGTCAGTTTGCCCTGCGAATACACAGTACGGCCGAACTCGCCACCCCATACAACCAGCGTATCCTCCAGCAACCCCCTTCGCTTGAGGTCTGTAATAAGGCCCGCCGTAGCCTGGTCGGTAGCCTTGCACTGCGTTGTTATGCCCGAAGGCAGTCCACTGTGCTGGTCCCATCCCTGATGATACAACTGAACAAACTTAACATCTTTTTCCAATAGTTTGCGCGCCAGGATACAATTGGCGGCATAGGTGCCGGGATCCCGGCTATCGGGACCATACAGATCGAATATTTCATTAGGTTCGTTCGCCATGCTCATGACCTCCGGTACGGAGGTCTGCATACGATAAGCCATTTCATATTGTGCAATACGGGCTTCCACTTCAGGATCTCCGTAGGGTTCATTCTGCAATTGATTGAGCTTGGAAAGATAACCTAGCATCTCTTTCCTGTCCATACCGTCGTATCCTTCCGGGTTATTCAGGTAAAGGACAGGATCCTTTCCCGCCCGGAACTGAACACCCTGGTATTTGGAAGGGAGGAAGCCGTTGCCCCAAAGCCTGGCATACAAGGGCTGATCCTTCTGGGCATTCTTCGAGACAAGGACAATAAAGGTAGGCAGGTTGTTGTTGTCCGAGCCGAGGCCATAGCTCACCCAACTACCGATGGAAGGCCGGCCGGGCTGCTGATTGCCCGTCTGAAGGAAAGTGATGGCGGGGTCATGATTGATAGCTTCAGAATACAGCGATTTCACAATACAAAGCTCGTCCACTACTTTGGCGGTATAAGGCAACAGCTCGCTTACCCAGGTACCGGTGTTGCCATGACGGTGGAATTTGCAAAAAGCAGGCGCTACGGGGAGGATACTCTGGTTGGCGCTCATGCCTGTCAGTCTTTGTCCTTTTCTCACCGAGTCGGGAAGGCCCTGTCCCCTCATACCGGCAAGACCCGGCTTATAATCGAAGGTTTCAAACTGGGAAGGCCCTCCGCTCATAAAGAGATAGACGATACGCTTGGCCTTGGGTGCAAAATGCGGAATGGCCTTCAGGATATCCTCCTCCATGCTGGCTGTGGCGGCAGGTGTAACAATGCGGGAAGCGCTACCAATATCATTGCCGAAGAGGCTTTTCCCCAATAATGTCCCGATGGCCATAGCACCAAGGCCCAGCGACGTACGGGTCAGGAATTGTCGCCTGTCCAGCATGCTATTTAGTTTTTCAAACTCTTTCATACGTTTATCTTTTTGTCAACGATGCATCTGAATTGAGTATCGTGCTCGCAACGACGGCATTTACCGCTACGCGTATCGTATCTGTGCCGGCAGCCGCAGCGAATTGCCCCACATGCAGCCACCCCTTCGCTTTTTCCGGGTGCCGTCTGAATTTTTTCTCCTCTTCCTGCCGTAGCTCTTCCAATAATGCCAACTCTCCGGATGAGGGCGTACACCCAGTCAGCCTTCGGTAGACACCCACAATAGCCCGGCGGGTGTCAGGTTGTCGCGCCATCTGCTGCCCCATTACCGCAGCAGCCTCGATATAGGTGGGGTCGTTCAGCGTAACCAGCGCCTGCAGGGGCGTATTGGTCTTCTGCCTCCGTGTGACGCAATAGCTGCGCGAAGGGGCATCAAAGGTTGCCAGCGTCGGGTTCGGGACAGACCGTTTGATGATCACATACAGACTGCGCCGGTAGACGGCGGCGCCGGAATCCCTGGCATAACTGGCATTGTTGATCTCCCATAGCCCGTCCGGCTGGTAGGGTTTGACACTCTTCCCTCCTATTGTCTGGTTAAGCAGACCCGCAGCCATCAGGGCATTGTCACGGATCATCTCAGCAGACAGCCGGCTGGCAGGCGCGTGCGACAGCAGCCGGTCTTCGGGGTCTTTTTCGCGGACGTCGATTCCTGCCCGTGAATCCTGCCGGTAGGTGGCGGACATAACAATCAGTTTATTCAACTGCTTGGTATCCCAGCCCGAATTGCGATAGGTAAGCGCCAGCCAATCCAATAGTTCCGGGTGGCTGGGCATTTCGCCCTGGTTGCCGAAGTCTTCCGAGGTCTTGACCAGGCCTGTACCAAAGAAATTCTGCCAGAGCCGGTTGACGGCCACCCTGGCAGTGAGCGGATTGTCGGGTAACGTGAGCCATTGTGCAAGCCCATACCTATTCTTCGGCAGGCCATCCGGAAAGACCAGAATAGAGGCTGGGGTACTGGGATACACGGCTTCTCCGGGTTGGTCATAATTACCACGTATAAGGATATGCGCTTGTTTAGGCCGGATCATTTCCTGCATGACCATCAGCTCCTGCACGCCCTCCGTGGAGTCCGCCAGCCTGGCGCGCAATATACACAGCTCCTTACGCTCCCGCTGTATCGTCGAATCTATTGCTGACAGATAGTATTGTCTCAGCTCATCCCGGGTAGGCGGAGCAGTCCCGCCGGACAACACCCTGATCTCATAAGGCGTAAGATCCCGGTCATATACAAGGACGTCGTCTACCTCCCCGCCGGTGAAGCCTTTCCCCCGCCACCAGCCACCGATCTGAAGTCCCGGCTGATGACCGGCCGTCAGCCAGAGAGCATTGGGCGCAAAAAGAATGTCCTTTGTCAACTGGTCCATCTCCGTCTCCAGCTCCATCTCACGACCGTCCAGGTAGAGACGCAATCCCGCGGCACGGGCAGACCCGTCATATGTCATGGTCAGCCTCACCCATTTATTACGTGGGAGGTCCTCTTTTGTCAGACGGGTAATGGCATTGGAAGGCGCAACATGGGCCATGTTCAGCTCCAGGTGATTGTTTTTAAGATATAAATGATATCCTCTGAAATTAAAGAGACGTTCCGCAACGCTCTTGTGAAAGATGACCCCTTCTTTCAGACCCTTTGGCGCCTTTACGCAGATGCTGATGCTAAAGGGATCACTGGCCCGGTGTACACCCGTGGATCCCAGGTCCAGCCACGTATCGCCATTGAGCAGCAACGCCCCTCCTCCACCGGGAAGCTTTTCAAAAACAGGTTTGTCTCCCGCCTGGCCCATCTCCCGCCGCATAGAGCCCGTGTCCTTCCGATTCAGGGTGTTCACAAGCGTGCCGTCATTAAAATCAAATCTTGCCCTCAATCCCTTATCAGGCTCTACCCCCTTGTTGCCGGCAGATGACAACCAGTTTTCAAAAGGAGAGCGTACATCCCGGACAGCCTGTTTCGTCTTTTCCTCCTGCGCTCGTACCAATGATTGCAGGAACTGTGCGACCTTCTCCTGCTCTTTTGTAGGCAGCAGCATGGTAGGCGACGGCATGGTGTTGTCGTAGGATATCTGACCGGCCTCTTTTACATTGTTAAAAAAACTGAACAACTCATAATAATTCTTTTGGGAAATAGGATCATACTTATGATCGTGACATTTTGCACAACCAATGGAAAGACCCAGAAAAGCATTCCCAAAAGTATTGGTCCTGTCTATCACATATTCTGTCTGGAATTCTTCTTCCACAACGCCCCCCTCCATGTTCTGGGGATGATTACGGTTAAAAGCCGTAGCGATCATCATTTCCCGGGAAGGATGCGGCATCAGGTCCCCTGCCAGCTGCCACTGGATAAATCGATCGTAAGGCATATTCGTGTTAAAAGCCTTGATAACCCAGTCCCGGTAGGGGGACATGTCTCGTATGTTGTCTACTGTATACCCGTGACTGTCTGCAAAACGCGCCAGGTCCAGCCAGTCCACGGCCATCTTCTCGCCATAGTGGGGAGAACTCAGCAAACGGTCCACCTGCCGCTCGTATGCCTGGGGAGAATTGTCTTTCAGGAATGCATCTATTTCCTTTGGTGTAGGGGGCAGGCCGGTAAGGTCCAGCGAAAGCCTTCTCAATAATAACTCTTTGGAGGCTTCACCCGCAGGCTGTAGCTTTTCACGTTCCAGCCGGGCCAGGATAAAATTATCGATAGGATTGCGAACGGTCCAACCCTTGTTGCGAATGAGAGGCGCCACGGGCATTTCGGGTTTGACAAATGCCCAGTGTGGCTTGTATTTAGCCCCCTCGTTGATCCATTTTATGATTACAGCCTTCTCTTTTGCAGTCAGGCTTAAATGAGAAGCCGGCGTCGGCATTTTATATTCCGCGTCCTGCGAAAGGATACGGTGGAAGACCTCGCTGCCGGTGAGATTGCCTGGCCTGATGGCTACTTTTCCAGGACTTTCGGGCAGCGGGCCATAGGCATGATCGGGCATATCCAGCCGTAAACCCGCCTTTTGCTTATTCTTGTCGGGACCATGACAGGCAAAACATTTATCGGAAAGGATAGGCTTGACATCAATATTATAATCCAGTTTGTCTGACAACTGCCGGTAGGCTTCCGCTATGTCCCCGGGAAGCTCCGGATCAGGGGACGACCGTGGCTTCTGTTTGCAGCCGCCCAGACAGACTGCGATGGCAAGGAATATTATCAAATGGCGGAGCATGGTAATAATTTACCCAAAATTACCTTTGATCCGGCGGGCTTTGTTTGCCTTTTTTATCTGGTTAGTAAACTTTTTTAATATCAGCCGGGGATGTCACCCTCCTCCTCCGGCACCAGGGATACGGATTTGGTATCCGCGCGCCCTTGCCCCCATGCAAAAGCCAGGGGAAGAATAAATAAAGCGGCAAATGTAGATGCGATCAACCCTCCGACCACAGCCCTTCCTAAAGGCGAAGACTGGTCCCCCGCCTCGCCAAGTCCGCTGGCCATAGGTATCATCCCCACCACCATCGCCAGGGCCGTCATCACGATGGGGCGCACCCGTAATGAAGCCGCTTCTCTTGCGGCAGACAGAGCATCCCCATGACGGCGTCGCAGCTGCTCGGCATTGGTGATCAGCAGCACCGCATTGGAAATGGACACCCCCACGGACATGATGATACCCATATAGCTCTGCAGGTTCAATGTAGAGCCGGTGATCAGCAGCAGCAGCAACGACCCCAACAGAACGGCCGGCACAGTGGTCAGTACGATGACAGAAACTTTGAAAGATTGGAAATTGGCCGCCAGCATGAGGAAGATCACTATGATGGCTACGAACAATCCGCTTTGCAGACTGTCCAGCGTGTCGGTGAGGGTCTGTCCCATCCCGATGAGCTCTACCGAGAGGCCCCTGGGCAGCTCACCAAGAGAGGCAATTGCCTTTTTTACGTCTATAGCAGCAGCGCCCAGATCCTTATTGTTGAGGTTGGCCGTAACGGACAACACAGGCATAGCCCCCAAATTATCGTTCTCTCCATAGGTGGTATCCGGTGTAATGTTGGCGACATCTCCCAGAAGGGGTCGGCTGGCATTACGCAGCAGAGGTATTTCGCTGATGTCGGAGAGGCTCTTCATCTTATTCTCTGGCACCTCCACCTGTACATTGTAGCTGTTGCCGCTCTTCTCATCCACCCAAATATTCTTTTCCGTATATCGGGAGGAGGAAGTGGAAGCCACCAGGCTTCTGGAAACATCATTCATATCCACTCCAAGTTGAGCTGCCCTGGTCCTATCCACCTCGATATTGATGGCAGGATATTTATTCGACTGCCCCAGCTGTACATCCCTGAGATACCTTATCTGTTTCAACTTATTCATAAGCCGGGCGGCATAGGCTTCGTTGATCCTTTTATTCCTCCCGGAGAACCTTACCTCCACCGGTGTAGGAGAACCCTGACTGAGGATCTTATCCGTAAGCTCGATAGGTTCGAAAGAAAGACTAACATCCGGCAGCTCTTCACTGACACGACGTCGTATCTTTTCCTTCAGCGCATCCAGATTGGTCTTATAATGCTCCTGCAGCCCTATCTGTAATACAGCCTCCTGAGGACCCGCCATCCATAGATAAATAGGATTGACGGAAAAAAGAGAAGGATGCTGCCCCACATAAGCGGATGTGATGGCGACATTGTCAGTGCCTACAATATCTTTTATAATGTCGATGGTCTTCAGGGTCCGTTCTTCCGTACGCTCTATACGGGTGCCTTCCGGTGCCCGCAACCTCACCTGGAACTGGCTGCCGTTGATTTTGGGAAGTACATCTTTTCCGATATGCCCCAGCAGGAATACAGCAACGGCGGTTGTCCCCAAAAGATAGGCAACGACAATAGACTTCCGGTAAGGCATCATCCTGTCGGTGAACCGCAGAAAACGGCCGCGTACCCTCTCAAAGCGGGATGGCCCTTTATCATGTATCTGCCCTCTACCCGCATGCACTTTCATGATCCAGTTAGCCATGACAGGCACAAAGGTTTGCGCCAGAAAATAGGATACGATCATGCTGAATCCGATGGCCAGCGCCAGAGGCAGGAACAATGAACCGGGGATACCCCCCATGGTAAAAGCAGGTGCAAAGACTGCCAGGATGCACAAAAGGATCAACAGCTTGGGAAAAGCGATCTCTTTACAGGCATCCCATACCGCCTTGCGTTTTGACTTGCCCATGTCCAGGTGCTGGTGGATATTCTCGATAGTGACGGTGCTCTCATCCACGAGGATCCCGATGGCCAGCGCCAGCCCGCTGAGGGTCATAATATTGATGGTCTGACCAAAAAGGCTCAGAAAAAGTATCCCGGATATGATAGAAGTGGGAATGGTGAGGATGACGATCAACGCGCCCCGCCAGTCGCTGAGGAACAGCAGCACCATCAGACCCGTGAGCAATGCTCCAATGGCGCCTTCCGAGATAAGACTCTTGACGGAGTTTATGACATAGACTGATTGGTCAAATGCATAGGTAAGCTTTACATCTTCCGGTAGCTGTGCCTGCATTTTTGGAATAGCCTGCTTCAGCCGCTGGACCACCTCCCAGGTGGACGCATCCGCATTCTTGGCAATGCTGAGATAAACGGACCGCTTGCCGTTGACAAGCCCATATCCGACAGTGACATCAGCCCCATCTTCTACCGTGGCTACATCCCGCAGATAGAGGTTCTGTATGCTTCCTTTGAACAAAGGGATATCGGCAAAGTCCTGCACCTTATGGAGCGTGGTATTGGCAGGTGTGATATAATTCTTATCCCCAATGCGCACATTGCCGGAAGGGGTTGTCTGGTTGTTGACACGGATGGCTTCCACCAGCTGATCGGGCGTGAGATTATGAATACGCAAGAGCTCGGGGTCGGCCTTAATAACGATAGTACGGATATTTCCTCCAAAAGGAGGGGCCGACAACAATCCCGGGATGGAAGTAAAGGACGATCGCACATACACAAATGCAAGGTCCAGCAGCTCGTTGTTGCTGCGTTTCTCGCTGCTAAGCACCAGCTCCCCGACAGGCAGCGTACTGGCGTCAAAACGGATGATAAAGGGAGGGTTTGATCCCTGCGGAAAAAGGACCTGGGCCCGGTTGCTTACCGCGCTTACCTCCGAAGCCGCCTGCGCCATATTGGTGCCGGGATAGAAATTCAACTTCATCAGGGTAAGACCTTGTACATTCTTTGTCTCGATACTCTTGATGCCATTGACATACAACAGCACGTTGACATACTGTTTGGCAAAGAATGTTTCCATCTGAGTGGGAGTAAATCCTCCATAGGGATGTACAATATACAGGACAGGCATGTCCAGTTTGGGAAAAATATCTATCCGGATGGTGTTAAGGGCCCTGATCCCAAAAAAGAATAAAGCAGCTACCATTACAAGTATGGTGATGGGCTTGCGCAAAGCAAAAAGAATGAGTTTCATAATACTTCAAATTGAGTAGACAAGTCTATCTACTATTGGAACAAAAAAAATGCCGGCAAGCAACCGGACATTCTAAAGCAGGGCCTCCGCGGCCCTTTTCGCGTTTTTTAAGGCTTGGGAGCTCCGGTATACGGAGCCGGTGGTGATACCTCCTTCCAGGAGGAGGAAAAGAGTATCCGTAAGCAATTCGTTGCTGAGCAGTTGCCGGTGTTTCGCCTGGTCTACCAGGCCGCCGATGGTATTGCGCAATCTTTCTTTATGAGCTTTCACCAGGGCGAAGACCTTTATCTCGTGTTGACTGGCTTCGGCGCCTATTTTACTAAAATGACACCCCTTATACTTCAGCTTCTGTTGACGGAGGAGACGGAAATCGAATATAGCCAGCAGTTTCTCACGGGGTGTAGTAAAAGGCGCCAGGAATTCATCCAGCTCTTCAAACCACTGGTGATGCGTCTTTTCAAGATAGGCTAAAAGCAGCTCTGTCTTAGACTCGAAATGATTGTACAGCGAGGCCCGTGCGATCTCGGCCTCATCGATGATCTGGTTGATACCGGTGAGGTTGTACCCTTGGTCATAAAAGAGCCTGGAGGCTACATCGAGGATCTTATCTCTTACATTGGACTCGCGCATGCGGTGATAAAGATAGGGAATTTATTCAAAGTAGACAAGTCTGTCTACTAAGATGCCGGAAGGCCGGCACAGGCAAAGGAGACACAGGTTTCGGTACCCTTATTCTCCGCGCTGGTGATAAATATCTTTCCGTCGTTATGCTCTACGAATTGCCGGACAAGATATAGCCCGATGCCCGTGCCTTTCTCCTTGGCCGTGCCATAGGTGGATTGGGAAGGTCCGGACTGCTCGAAGAGCGTTGCCAGTTTAGGGGCAGGGATGCCTACTCCATTGTCTTTTACATGCAGGGTGATGGTGTCATCCTGGATAGTATGGAAAAGACGGATGGTCCCGCCGGGATGGGTGAACTTGACGGCATTGCCGATGATGTTCTGGAAGATGATCTTCAGCTGCTCTCTATCCCCGCGTATGGTCATGCCTGTCCTTACTTCGTTCTCCATGCTTATTTTCTTTTGTCCGGCCAGATAAGTATAGACAGAGAGCACCTCTTCGATGATCAACGAAGGGTCCAGCTCCTCTTTTCTGGCTACGATGCCCGGGCCTGTCAGTTGAGTAGTGACCCACTGCAGCAGGTTGTTCAGCATATTGTTGTTAAGGATCACCTGCCTGTAGAACAAATCGTATAGTTTGTTCTTTTCCTCATCAGGGAGTTGGCGGGCTTTCATCAGCTCCAGCATTTGCTGCATGGCTGCCATGGGGCTGCGAAGGTCATGACTGATGACGGAGAACATCTGGTCCTTTAATTGATTGGAAGTCGCCAATTGCTGGCTCAGTTTATGCTTCACGGTATAGTTCCGGTAGAAGATCAGGGCGAGCCCTATCAGAAGGACAGTCAGCAGACAGGCGCCTGTCAGAAGCACCGTCCGTAGTTTGATGGTCTTCTGGTTCTGTCCCGAAAGGTCCTTTAACAGCTGATTCTCCTTTTCCCGCTGCTGCAGTTTAAGGAAATTGACCACCTGCTCACGGCTGTCACGATAAAGGCTGTCGTTGTACAGTTTGTCGATGACCATGTACTCATGCGACTTGTGGTACTGGTGCAAGGCAGCATAACTGTCTGCCAGCATTTTTGCTGCGCGTTCAGCATCCCATTTTGCATGGATCCGTTGTGCAAAATCCAGGCTTTTCTGTCCATATGCTATCGCCGTATCATATTTGGCGCGTGCATACGCCACCTGGGCCAGTCCGGCATAAGCAAAGGCTTTTTCCCAACTATCCTCTTTGGCGCGGGGGTCTGACAACAACTGCCGGTAATAACCGATGGCCGTATCGAATTGCCGCATATGCAGCCACGTCTCCCCGAGCCTGTTGAGCGCCATCAGGGATACATGATGCCCCTTATCCGCGATGCTGGCTCTGTTAAAATAGCTCAACGCTTTGGCAAATTCCCCTGTCTGGTCAAAACAGATGCCGGCGTTGAACAGGTAAGCTGCAATATGGGAGGAGTCTTTACCGATGCCTGCAAAGTCCACGGCCCTGCGGAATTCCTGCAGCGCCAGATCATATTGGTCATGTCCCAGATAGATCAACCCTATACCATTGTATGCAGAAGCAATCGCCTCCCGATCGTCGATCTTTTCGGCAAAGGCCAGGGCTTCAGTGGTGTATTTCAACGATTGTTCGTAAGACCCTTTTACATAGTAAGCATACCCCAGATGATCCAGCGCCTTCGCCAGCGCCTTTATATCCTGTAATTGCTCCGCCCGCTCGCGGGCCTTAAGACTATATTGGATCGAGCTGTCGGGATTGCAGAACAACAGACGATAAGCATCGGCGTTCAGCCGCAGCAAGGTACTATCAGTGGTCACACGACGGGAAGATTGAGCTGGCAGGAGATAGCCTGCAGCCAACAACAACAGTAATACGCCTAGGGGTTTAAGCGTTCTTAATAGACGTTGCAATCAGGTCGGTTTTTTAGGATCTGGTAGATAGTGTTTATTCAACGTATCTCAAGCACGTCAAATTATAATTTTAAGTAAAATTATCTATTAGGAACTTAAAATAAATAAGAGTTTTTACCTAATAAATATGTGTGATATACCGTTATTCCGTTATTAAAAGCCTGTCAACTCATCCTGTTATTTACTTTAAATAAAAGACTTATATGAGAAAGGGGATGGTGGTCGCCTGGTTGATCCTGTTACTTACGGGTATCGCGGGCCTTTTCTGGCGGAGCGAATGGATATATGCGTTACCTACGCCTGTTCCTGTCAATTATCATCCGGTGGTGACGGGTACAAAGATTGAATGGCCCGGACGTACGGCAAGGACATTGCCTTCAGGAAAGCCCTTGTTCCTGCATTTTTTCAATCCCGACTGCCCCTGCAGCAGGTTTAACATCCCACATTTCCGGGACCTGGTAAAACGATATGGACAACAAACAAATTTTGCGGTGGTCCTGATGACAAACAAACATTATACAGATGATGACATCCGCCGGCGATTTGATCTGCCGTCCTATCTGTCTGTGTTCAGGGATTCATCAATAGCCGCTGCATGTGGTGTCTACTCCACGCCGCAGGCCGTGATCCTGGATACAGGTGACCGCCTGTATTACAGAGGCAACTATAATCGCAGCCGTTATTGTACGGATGATAGCAGCAGCTATGGGAAACTCGCGCTGGAAAGTCTGTTACGCAATGACCTTCATCCTTCTTTTGACCCTCTGGCCCTAAAGGCATATGGTTGTAAACTACCTACCTGTACCCAATGACACCCTTACCTGCTACGCTACCTGCCGATACCGGTCTGCATCAACAGGCAGCCCATTACCTACTGGAAGTAAAGAAAAGGTCGGATATCCTGATGAATTTCTTTCTGGCCGGATTTTTCCTGGTAGGGCTTGTCTTCGCCTTTTGGTATGACACCTGGACCATAGCCTGGGGCGTGGGCGGTTTGTGTCTGCTGGCCTATTACTCGGTGAAGTTCTTTTTGCCCGACAGTGACCTGTATCAATACGTACTGAGCCTGGTCATGGCGATCTTTATGGCACAGTACATCTATCAGATGCATGGATTGTTTGAAATGCATTTCTTCGCATTTATCAGCAGCGCCATCCTCATCACCTACCAGAACTGGAAACTGCAGATACCTCTCATGATCATTGTGATCCTTCATCATGGTATTTTCAATTATTTGCAGTATACGGGCAACGATCATATCTTTTTCACCCGGCTTGCCTATCTGGACCTTTCCACCTTTATCATACACATTGTACTGGCCGGCGTTGTCTTTTTTATTTGCGGGCTTTGGGCTTACCAGTTGAAAAAGTCCGGCAGCATCCAGATCCGTCAGGCCGTGGAAATGGGTAGGATGCAAAAGGAGGCCATACTGCATGAAGAAAGAAAGAGAAATGAACAGATATTGGAGCAGGCCTACCTAAATGCGGAAAAAGCCCGGCAGGAAGCCGTAAAGGCCAGCCAGGCCAAAAGCATTTTTCTGGCAACGATGAGCCATGAGATCCGCACCCCTATGAATGGGGTCATCGGGATGTCTGCTCTGCTGGCTGAAACCAGTCTCACCGATCAGCAGCGTACTTATGCGGAAACCATCGCCACCTGTGGAGAAACCTTGTTGAATGTCATCAACGATATACTGGATTTTTCCAAGATCGAGTCGGGTGGTATGGATCTGGAAGACGAGGATTTCAACCTCTATGACAGCATTGAGCACATATTGGACATATTCAGCGTTCGCGCAGCGCAAAAAGGATTGGAGTTGTTGTACCAGGTGGACAGGGATGTGCCGATGTATATCCGGGGGGACGATCTGCGTCTCCGGCAGATCATCACCAATCTCGTGGGGAATGCCATGAAGTTCACGGAGAAGGGAGAGATCTTTATCCGGACGCGAAATGCGGGCTCCTACCCGGATGGGTCCATGCAGTTGGAATTCGAGGTAAGAGACACGGGCATCGGTATTGCCCAGGACAAACAGGATCGTCTATTTAAAGCTTTTTCACAGGTGGACACTTCAACCACCCGCAAATACGGCGGCACAGGTCTGGGCCTGGCCATCTCCGACAAACTCGTCAGACTGATGGGCGGGGACATACGGGTGGAGAGCGTTCCTGGCAACGGCTCTACTTTTTATTTTACTATCCTCACACAGGCAGGCGTCGGCGCAATCCCCAATTACACCAGCAACGGACTTTCTGCCCATGCCGGCAAACGGGTGCTCATCGTCGATGACAACCAAACCAATCGTACGATCCTGCAAAGCCAGCTGGAGTATTGGAAGCTGGTACCCGTGCCGGCGGTTTCCGGTGTAGAGGCGCTGGCCTTGCTGGCAAAAGATAACAATTATGACCTGGTGCTGACGGATATGCAAATGCCGCATATGGACGGCTTGCAGTTGTCCAAGACCATCCGTGAAAAACATCCGGACATCCCCATTATCCTCCTGAGCTCGGTAGGCGATGAATATAAGAAAGCCCATATGAAGCTCTTCAGCTCCATCATGACCAAACCTATCAAGCAGCAGCTGATGTACAGGAATATTCTCGCCGCCCTGCAGCAACATCCCGCGCAGACAACCGTCGGGGCGTCATATTCATCCAGGCTTCCTTCCGACCTCTCGCAACAACATCCGCTGAGGATACTGGTAGCCGAAGACAATGTTATCAATCAGCAGGTGATCCTTCACATCCTCCAGAAGTTGGGCTATGCGCCGAAAGTAGTGGGCAATGGCAGGGAAGCCGTATACCTCATGCTGGAACAACCTTTCGATATTATATTCATGGACCTCCAGATGCCCGAAATGGACGGGCTTGAAGCTACCCGTCTCATACGCGAAACGGCCGGCGCCCGTCCCGTGATCATTGCCCTTACCGCAAATACTATGGAAGGCGATGAAGAAGAGTGTTTGAATGCGGGTATGAATGACTACATCGGCAAGCCCGTCAAGCTGGAAGAATTGGTGGACAAGCTCCGGAAATGGAGCGAAGAACTGGCGGCGGCTCAATGATCTGACAACACCACCGGCGCCGGTCTACCCGCCTGTTTCTTCCTCACTGCCAGCAGCAACAGGGGCAAGGCCAGCAGGAACACCGTTCCCACCAACAGGTAGGCATCCCCAAAGCTCAACATATTTGACTGACGCACCACCGCATTATCCAGCAGTTTTAACGCCTTGTCCTGCGCTTCCAATGAAGTAGCACCCTTAGCTGTAAAATAATGGGTATACCCTGACAAACGCTCTGCCAGGAAGGGGTTGCCGGGAGTGAGATTGGAAATGAGGTCTGTCCTGTGGACAGCATTACGATTGGTCAGAAAAGTATTGACCAGGGCGATGCCGAACGAGCCGCCCAGTTGCCGCATCATATTGTTCAAGGCAGCACCCTGCGGCATATCCTTTGGCTCAAGCCCCGAAATAGCAAGAGTGGTCAGCGGTACTGTTATGATCGCCAATCCTACCCCGCGCCAGATCAGGGGTACACTGATATCAGCCCTGCCGGCCTCCAGATCCAGCCGGGACATTTGCCAGCTAAAAAGAAGGAACAGACAGATACCGCTGATGATCATTATCAGGGGAGAAACGCCTTTTTGCAACAGACGCGCCGACACCATCAGCCCGCCCAGGGCCAGACAGGCTCCGGGCAACAACAGCAACCCCGTCTGCGTCGGTGTAAAACCCAACAGCCGCTGGGCAAATACAGGTGTGATAAAGACAGACGTGAATATGCCTACGCCCGACACAAAGGTGAGCACAGCCGCAATACTCAGGTTGCGGCTCCTCAAAACATGTAGGTTCACGACGGGATTTTTCGTCCTCAACTCCCACCAGATGAACAGGAAGATACCCGCTATGGCCGTGACAGTGAGATAGACGATATATTTTGTGTCAAACCAGTCCTCCGTCTCGCCTCTTTCCAGGACGGTTTGCAATGAACCCACGCCAATGGCCAGCAGGAAGATGCCTGGCCAATCGATCCTGCCGGACTCCTGTTTCAGGGGTGACTCACCCAGTAATACAAAACAAAGCACAGCCACCGTGACGCCAATGGGGACATTGATATAAAATATCCAGGGCCAGGAAAGATATTCCGTAATGACCCCGCCCAACGTTGGGCCAATAGTTGGGCCAATAAACACCCCGATGCCAAACAAAGCGCTGGCCACATTCCTTTTCTCTTGGGGGAACAGCTCGAACACAATGGCCTGGGAGACGGACAACAACGCTCCTCCCCCCATACCCTGAAGAAAACGGAAGGCCACCAACATCCAGATATTAGTGGCCTGTCCGCATAAAAAAGAAAAAAGTGTAAAAAGTATCACCGAACCGATGTAATAATTACGCCTGCCCAGCTTCAACGCCAGAAAACTGGTGATAGGTATGATGATCACATTGGCGATAGCATAGGACGTGATCACCCAGGAAGTGTCTTCCAATGTTGCGCCCAGGTTACCGCTCATATGGGAGAGCGCGACGTTGACAATCGACGTATCGATCAGCTCCATCATAGCTGCGCCGATGACGGTTAAAAGCAGGACATTTCTTTTAAAGGCGTTCATAATTATACCGATTGGTATTTTTTATTTCAAAAAAAGATCACTCCGCCGCATTCATCACCTTTAAAGCTTCGGCGGGTGAGGCCAGGGACAACTGGTATATGTTGGCAGTATTGCCGACATGGATCTCGTAATGATTGCCTTCCAACGCCTCTAACAGATCGTCGGCTACCACACGCGGGGCAATACCGTTCTCCCCTCCAATAACTTTAGAGAATTCTGTGTTGACAAGGGGGGGCATCAGTTCGAACACCCGGACATTAGGGGATGTTTTTTCCAGTGTCAACCTCAAAGTGCGCGTATAATGATGCAGTGCTGCTTTACTGGCTGCATAAGTAGCCAGACGGCGGCCGGGTGCAAATGCTACGATGGACGTGACGTTGACTACCGCAGCCTCTTTTTGTTTTTTTAGCAAGGGCAGCAGTTTATCCGTAAGACGAAGGGGAGCAATATAGTTCGTCTCCATTTCCTCTGCGGCTTTCAGGGCGACATCTCCTTCTTCGCCCAATTTATAATAGTGCGCCTTGCCCGCATTGTTGATAAGTATGTTCAGATGGGGGAACTCACGGTTGATCCTCGCCACCAGGGCATCTACCTGTACCGGATCTGATACATCACTGACGACGGCGGTCGTATTCTTAAGCCTGGACGCAGCGGCCTTCAGTCTTTGCTCGTCCCTTCCTGTGATGATCACCTGATTCCCTTTTTCTGAAAATACAGCAGCTATTTCAAAGCCGATGCCTGCGCTGCCGCCCGTAATAAGGACGGTGTTGTTTGTTGTATTCATGATTTTTGTTTTTATTTTTACAAAATATACCAAATGGTATATTTTTAAGCAAAAAAAATTACTTCAGAGCGCGGATCATGACTCCCACCTGCTCCAATATCTGTCTCCTGTAATAAGGTTTGCCCGTAACCCTTGCGATCATGATACCGCCTTCAATGGTGGCGATGATGGACAGGGCAGTCTGCTCCGGATCCGCGATTTCCTTAAACTCTTTGCTCTCGATACCTTGTTGCAACAGGGAAATAATAAGGTCCTTCCAGGAAAGGATGACATCAACCACCTTTTTTTTCAGCGCATCATGCGTGTCGTCGGATTCGACGGCCGTATTCAGGATGGGGCACCCCCCCTCGGGGAAACCATGGGGGTTGTTATATACGTCTACGTAAACCAGCAGCTTCTCCCGGACGGTCTTTTTCTTCTCCATCTCCGCCCTGACCATTGCGATCACTTTTTTTACATTGTAATCAAAGGCGGCCAAGGCCACTTCATCTTTGTTGGCAAAATTGCCATAAATGCTGCCCTTGGTAAGCCCCGTGGCTTCGGTCATATCGCTGATGGAAGTACCGGCATATCCCTTTTTATTAAAGATAGGAGCCGTCTTCTCCACGATAAACTGTCTTGTTTTTTCAGCCTTGCTCATAACTCAACAGGATTCTTTCAACACAAAATTATACCAATCGGTATAATTCACCAAATTTTTCGCAATCACCTGCATATATCATTCAGGATCACTGGGGAATTCCCAATTTGTCACAGACCTCTTCATACGACATCCGGGTATAATTGTTCGTCACATCCTGCGCTGTGGCGAGATCCAGAAATTTTCCGCTGCGTGTAACGATATCGCGGCTGTTGGTAGTGGCAGTGGCTTTTTTAGCGCCGGGAATAATGACATACCGGAACATGTGGGCGTTGGATATACTGCTCCAGAAATTTTTGTCATTCACAAAACGGATCTTTATCGTCCCCATCGAGGCCAGCGATGACCAGGTGTCCGTCATGATGCTGCCCTGAACATAAGTAAGAGAGATCGGTAAGGCGGCTATCTGCGTAGTAGGCCATATCAGCGGACTGTACCCCAGCAGTTTACCATACACGATGACGGTGCCGCTGTCAAGGATATTCCGGGTAATAGCCGGGGCATCCTGTACATAACTAAAACCCCAGATACCAAATACAGTGTCTTTTTTATAGGTGTCGGGTTTAAACCAGTCGGAGAACATGACATTGGCAGTACCCGCAGGGCCGGCATCGCCTTTTTTACAGGATGTCACCAATGATAAGAACAATCCAAAGAACAAAACACACTTGATCGTCATCAAACGTATGCATTTCATAAAGGTGTACATAAAAGAAGTTTAAAATGGTAAATAGACGGCAGCAAAATTAGATGCGCATGAACGCCAGGTCAATCACCATTTTGAGGGAATTTTCTATGTACGCCCATCCCCTGTTTTACCCAAATTCCTCGCCCATATTCTGTCGGATTTTGATCTTAGAGATATTTACTGATGGGAAAACAATGGACATTGTCCACCTGTCTGTAGGAGTCGGTGGTGTATATCTCATCAATAGCCTCGATGGAGATCCCTTTGCTGAAAATGCCATGACTGACGATGAGGTGTACTTTTCCGGCGCCTTTTTCTTTTAGCATTTTGGCCGTACCCGCAAAAGTTCCGCCGCCATCACATATATCGTCCACGATAAAACAGGTCTGCCCATGCAGGTTCTCTGTCATAGCCTTGAAATTTGTCAACGCCCCTGTTCTCACATCCCTCTCTTTCATACATTCGACGACATCCCCGATGTTGAGCGACTGCGCCAGTTTATGTATCTTCTTCAAAGCTCCCGCATCGGGTGATACAAGACAAGGTTTCACAGCGGGATGTCTGCCGGCATAGTCTTGTAATGCATCCCGCACAAAAAAATGATTGGTTACGGCATATGACCGGTCGATCAGTGCAGTGGTTACTTCTGAATGAGGGTCGAATACCCTTATCTTCTTAAAACCGGCCTGGTTGAGCATAGCTGCGATCACCTTCAACGAAAATGGCTCCCCGTCCAGCATAACTCTGTCCATACGGGCTGCCAGGAGATAGGATACATGTAATTCTATGTGCCCAAACCCCATATAGTCCAGGGTATTCTTTACAAATAAGGCCAGCAGTAGATCATTGGCGTTGTTCAACCGTGTGAGAATGCGCAATGGCTGCTCCTTATCCGCCTTTTCGACCTGTACGGCATCGATCTTGACATGCGGCTGCCCGTCGGGGAATAACATTGTCTTAAATGGGAATACGGACCTTTCAGGGTAAATGAGATCAAATGTCTGCATATAAATATTTTATTTGTTCCTGCCTGTTTCACCTGGATAAAGGCTCATGACCGTGTCGCTCTGCCAGTATTCCTTCGTATGTACTTCCAGGGCCGTAAGCCTTCCGTCAAAAGCTGCTCCTGTATCCACATTCCATACATTGTGAGCGCTCATGGGTTTGTATACGTCGTAATTCACCGTAGGCGTATGTCCAATGTATATCTCATCAAAAAGCAACAGTCTTTTGGGGTAACGATAAGAGGTTTTTTTTATCCGCGTATCCGTTGCCAGAGCCGTCTCCCACAAAGTCCTGTCCCAGGAGTAGTTGCTGGAATAGTGTTCGTTCTCCGGCCCATGCATGGAGGAAAATCCCGCATGGATAAAAAGGCGGCCGCCGTCGATGTGATAGTTCTGCATGCGATTGAAGAACTCCAGATGTGTCAGGCGCTGTTGCGGTCCCAGTGTCTCATAGCTTGACACGGTAGCCAGCCCTCCATGCAATAGCCAGCTCACGTCAGGAGTTTCACCTGCCAGCCATTCTTCGCACCAAACATCATGATTACCTTTGATGAAGATACAGGTATAATGTTCATTCAATTCCATCAGCCGCTGCAAGACGTTGGATGATTGTGACCATCCGTCCACATAATCTCCCAGAAAAATGAGCCGGTCGCTCCTACGTAAGCTTATCCTATCCAACAATTGGTCCAGCGCCCGTAACGCGCCGTGAATATCTCCTATTACAAAAGTTCTTGACATGCTAACGTAATTTTTTATTGAGCCTCCCGCTCAGTTCCTCAAGGTCATACTTACTGCACAGCATCTCTGCAAGACAAAAAGTCAGCGAGCTATCGTCCGACCAGGTACCCGGCGGCTGATGATGTGTGCCATACCCTATCATGCCTTCAAGCGGGTGATGCATCAATTCTGTCCTGGATTTGAACTCGACGGGAACGCCGATGGCATCGCCAACCGCTACACCCAATAAAACGTCTTTTATAAAATCTCTGTTCACGAATTTCGAATTTTGTCCCTCACTTCCGGCCATTTTTCTAAAAGTTGATATACTTTACAGGCACATGCTCCGTCAGCCAAACGCCGTTATCGGACAGGTAAAAAGTAAAACCATCTTTATTCATTTCTTCACTCCTGACCGTCAGTATTATTGCTTCCCCTCGTCTCTCACCTACCTTTTCAGCCGTAGCCCTGTCATGGCTCATATGCACATGATGCCTGTTCATTTTAAGCAACCCTTTTACACGGATAGCAGGCAGGAACCTCTCCACAGTACCATGGAACAGTTGCTCCGGTGGGTCCTTTGCTTCCAATTGAAGTTCCACATCGATGGAGTGCCCCTGGTTAGCCCTTATTTTTGACCGGTCCTCATTATAAGCAAATCGCTGCTTGTCATTGGCAGCGACGATCTCCTCCAAATCCTGCGAGGTAAAAACCTTACCCGCAACAATCGATTTGGCGATCAGATCACCCACATCCGCCCAACCGTGCTCATCCAGGCGGAGGTCTATCTCATCTGGCTTATGCCGCAAAACAAGGCTCAGGAACCTGCTTATTCTGTTTCTCTCTTTCTCGTTCATTTTCTATATTTTTTCAGCTCTTCCACCAGCTCGTTATTAGCAGGGAGTTGGAACCCTTCACCAAAAAATGCTTTTATTATGCGTATACCTCCCACAATATTATTATTGAACGCCTCCAACTCTTCTGCTGGCACCCACAATTCATCATAACCAGCGCCACCTACATTTTGGACCTCATACTTCCGGCATTGGTCTTCGATTACATCAAATTCCGTAACCACGCCGCAATAACCGGAGAACGCATCACCTGTATTCCATTCGGCTGCAATCCGTGCCGCATATTGTTGGTTCAACACCGGGTAAAAAATTGGCTGCCATTCCAGCCTGGCAGGGAACCTCTTCCATCCTGACTGCATGATCAATTCCAGCTCCCTTATCCCGACGGGTCGGTATAGCTTTATTGTACTCATAACGTCATTCCTATTTTTACGCCCAGTGTCTTATCCTGCGGATACCAAACCCTTTCGACTGGCACTTCCAACAGATCAAGACGATGGCTGTCTACATGCTTTTTCTGTTGTCTGACATAGTCTGTGACATCTTCAATTGCACTGATCTGTCCCTTTCCAAAGTTCTGCAGCACAGTCCCCTTCAAACCCAGTTGAATAGCTCTTCGGGAGATCTTCTCCCCGTAGGGATCATGATCAGGGTCCCATTGCAGACGCACTTCCTTATTATCCAGTTCTTCTTTCCATACATCCCTATCTTTATAATACCGGGGGTTAAAGGAAGAAAGTACGGCTTGTGATAGTATATCCTCCAGGGTCTTTTTCTTTATCCAAATCGCCAGCACTCTTTCCTGGTTCTCCTTTTCAGCCCATCCGCAACGATACATCATCCAGAGAAAATTGGGCTTGATCCATGACATCCTGCCATAACCGTATTCGCTGCCCCCAAATATCTGATGTTTTACTGCATAGTCGGCAATGGACGGCTTGTAGGCCTGATATACGACGATCTCATCTTCCGATTGATGCCCGATTATATACTGCCCTTCTTTTGGCATTATTTCATTTGCTTGTAAATATTTTTCAGTTTTGATTTTCATGTTCATAAATTTTCAAATGCTCTCTCACTTTCTCCCTTATTTGCTCCAGCGTCCAGTCTACTGTCAGCCTCCCATCCTTAAAAACCGTCTTTAACTCACCCTTGCCCTCTTCCTCCCAACTACACTGGTCTTTCAAAGCCAAGCTCCCCGTCACCGGATCACGATACACCTGCATCAGCCCCTTTGCAGATTTTTTTGTACCATCATCCGTCTTGGGGTCTTTGAAAATATCCCTGCCAACTCCGCTGACCTCGCCGTAAGTAGCCTTCATGGCAAATCCAAAAGTATCCCTGGTGACATACTCATATGTATAAGACCCGATACCAAGCACCACGTTATAGCTGGCAAACCCTTTCCTTTTCAACCCGGCAAGGATAGCCTCCTGCCGCTCGACCGTAATGCTGTCCCCATAGATCAGCCCTATATGCCCGTCCAGGAGCTTGTACCCTTTTGATGTGATCGTACCTCCGAATATTTCCCACATACATTCGATGGCCCCTTTATATTCAGGACTGCCCGCGGGCGCATCCTTATCCCCGATGATGATCTTCACCGGGTCGCCGCTGTCAGGACGGATGACTACCTTGCCATTCCTTGCCAGGATCATATCTTTTAATTTGGGCAGGAACTCCGTGATCACTTGCCAGAAATCCCAGGTGTCGCTGACAATAGAGACAATACCCGAAGGATATACATCCCGGATCAGTCGCTGGAATGTGCTGATCTCATCATTCTGTGTGCCCATACACATGACGCTGTGCTCCGTCGCAGGTACAGAACCGCCGATCAATTCTTTATCGCAATCAGCGTTATAATATTGTTCCAGGAAGTCGATGGCGGGAATAGTATCGGTACCCGTAAAAGATAACAAATGTCCCGCGCCGCTGATGACCGCATCCTCGATACCAGCCATACCTCTGAAAGAGAAATCATGTCCCTGCCAGGGAATAAAGCTCTTGTCCTCACCCACCGTCTCTTCAGCATATTTCGTGAAGATACGCAGGTACTGAAAGGCGGTAGTAGCCGAAGTGGAAGGTTTCCATAACACGGCGCTTAACACGGTTTCCAACATATTGGTCAACCAGAAAAAACCCGGCAAGGTGTTCTTTATCGTAAAAACAGGCACCCGCATAGGCACCAGGCTTCCTTCCGGCAACGCCTTGATCTCAAGAGGGAGATACCCCAGGTCATGCAGTTCGGAGATATGTTGATACGTGATGCTATCTTTTCCCAAATAAGCATCCAATCTCCGGGCGTATTCCTTCAATACCTCCGCCTTAGGCCTTTTGAAAAAATGCTCGTCAAATTGCCGGATCAGGTACTCCTTAATAAAATACTGCAGACCAAAGAAAACGACCTCATCCGCGCCTAAACTCCTCGACTTACGGGGAGTAAGGTTAGAATACACCAGCGTAGTGTTCTCAGGGTACTGGAACTTATGCCCAACTTTATAACCATCCTTTAATAAAATAGGTAGAACTTTCATAATTAAGATACATTAAGATGAAAATTATTCTGTTTAAGTTTCTTATTGAATTTATACAGGGAAGGATGTCTGTTGCGGAGCCCCTCCCGCTTCAACCCGGTATCGACGATATATTCCGAATCCAGGATCTTCCGCCTGAAATTGCGCCTGTCGATACTGATATCCAGTATACACTCGTACAATTCATGCAACTCGGTCATCGTAAACATATCGTCCAGTAGCTCGAACCCTACGGGGAAATAAAGGATCTTCGAACGTAACCTTTCCAATGCCTTCCTGAAGATATCCTTATGATCAAAGCCAAGCTCAGGCATCTTCTTCACATCATGCCAGGATGCGTCATTTGCCATTTTTCCCGCCGCTATCTCAAACTTCCCCGGGTTTACAAGGGCAAAATATGTCACCGATATTACCCTCCCACGGGGGTCCCTATCCGGCTCGTCGAAGCTATACAGCTGCTCCAAAAAAAGACGCCCAATACCAAGTTTGGTCTTTAATATCCTGCCGCAAGCCTCTAAAAAACGCTCTTCCATCTGCAAAAAGGCGCCGGGCAACGTCCAGCCATTCTTAAAAGGCTCCTCGTTCCTATTGAGCAACAAGACAGATAACATATTTTCATGATACCCAAAAACCACTAAGTCAATGGCAAGCGCCGGGTTTCTGTATTCGTGAAATTGTTTCATGTTTGCGTTATTATGACGCAAAGTAATCACATTCTTTTCATCCCTGCAAGTTTTTTATAAAAAATAAAAAAGAGCGACAAATACACATACTTTTTCCGGGGCAGGTTCATAAGTGGGATATTGAACCAAAAACTTCCGGTTATCAGTTAATGATGGAATCTTCGTTTCTTGAACAATTTGCGCCTTATTTCCGATTCTCCTTTACCAATTATCAGAACCACCCTGTTGTAGAATTATCACCCGGTTCTTTCCATCAAATACTTTTACAGAATTCAAGGTCTATCAGTCCAATCCACGGCTGGCAAAGTTCAATATGCTGATCGATAAGTATTTTAAGGAACAGAAGTTTGTGGCTTTTTATGCGGAGAAACTGCATATTTCTGCTAATTATCTGAACATCCTCTGTAAAAGAAACCTGAAAATTTCTGCTACGAAACTCATACACCAACGGGTGTGTCTGGAGGCAAAACGGCTGCTGCAGACCACTGGTTTCAGCATTAAGGAAATCGCTTTTGAAATGGGTTTTACAGATCATGCCCATTTTTCAAATTTCTTTAAAAACCAAACAGGGTTAAGTCCTACCGGGTTCTGGGAGCAGTTATAAATATTACAAGCACTGGAAGTAATATCTCAACCGTACTCCGGAAGATTGATAGTACTTTTGTATATGAGCCAGCCATCATTATCACGTAAAAAATTCATTCAGAATGCGGCATTAGGTATTGCAGGCGCCACGCTTGAGCCCGGAATGCTGTTTGCCGGAACCAAAGAAAGGATAATAGAACAAACAGAGACAACGATAGGAAAATCGGGTAAAAGTTTTACCATAAAAAATGTCCTTTTAGAAACAGGTTTTGAATATGACGGAGACGAGGTGATCGCTACCAAAACCGGGCTTTTCTGCGTAGAAATAGAAACCGGGAAAATTAAAAAAATAAGTCCCAACCAGCCCAATGCCAATGCCATTGATGCAAAAGGCATGCTGATGCTGCCTGCATTTAAAGACATGCACATCCACATGGACAAAACCCGTTACAGTGAAAAATGGCAGGCAAGAAGACCTGTCTCCGGCGGCATAAAAGGCATGATTGCCCTGGAACAGAAAATCATACCCGATTTGCTAAAAAACTCCACCAGTAAAGCAGAAAGGATGATTGAGTTACTGCAATCAAAAGGAACGGCATTTGCCCGAAGCCAGGTTAATATTGAACCGACTTCCAAACTGGACTCCTTGAAACACCTTCAGCTGGCATTGGATAACAAAAAGAATGTTTTTGGTGCAGAATTGGTGGCCTTTCCGCAACATGGCATTTTTTATACAGACAGTGCTCCTTATATGAAAGAAGCCGCGAAGATGGATATTGATTTCATCGGCGGGGTAGATCCTTACACGATCGACGGGGCTATTGAAAAGACAATGGATTTTACGGTGCAACTGGCATTGGACAACAATAAAGGCATTGATATACACCTGCACGAACAAGGCGATTCGGGGTTAAAAACAGTAGAATACCTGATTGATAAAGTAAACGAAAATCCCGTGCTCAAAGGCAAGACTTATCTGAGCCATTGTTTTATTTTAGCAAAACTGGATAATAGTAAACTGGATGAGGTTTCCGAAAAGCTGGTCAATGCACAAATTGGCATCAACTCAACCATTCCTTTTGGCGGACTGATTATGCCGATTCCAACGCTGATAAAACACGGTGTAAAAGTAATGACCGGAAATGACTGTATCATCGACCACTGGAGTACATACGGGTCGGGAAGCGTTTTGCAAAAAGCAAATATTGCCGCACAGCTATACGGCCCTTCCACAGAATTTGGTTTATCACGCATGCTGAAACTAGCGACCGCAGGAACCTTACCCCTGGATGACAAAGGCGTGCAACAATGGCCCAAAGCCGGAGATGTGGCGGATCTGGCTTTTTTAAATGCAAGCTGTTCCGCCGAAGCAGTTTCTCGTATATCTCCGGTAACATCTCTGATATACCGGGGGAATATTGTTTTTTAAAACCAAAACACGTAAAAAAATCAGGGTCTTAAAAAACCCATTCCAAAAGCAGTCCCGATACCCAGTGCAGCCCCTGCTCCCACATCAGTGGGATAATGCACGCCCAGGTACATACGCGAATAACCGACCCCGGACGACCATAGCATGGCCGGTACTATGACATACCATTTCGGATAGGCCCGGGCCAGGGCCATGGTAGCGCCAAAAGAGGAGGAAGTATGCCCGGATGGGAAAGAGTATGCACCGGGCCGGTACACCGGCGTCAGGTGAATATTCGCAATAAAAGGGCGGGGCCGTTTGACGATGTGTTTGATGGCAAAATCCAGCAGATAGGATACGGCGGTACTACTGGCTGTATACAAGGCGTTCTTCTTCATGTCAGCATCGTTGCGGATAATCCCTGTTGCCAGCAATGTGACGGGGATGCCGATATTTACACAATTATTCGCGTCGGAGACAGTGCGCCAGAATGCCGTCTGCCCGGGCGTCCTGTGCGCCTCCAGATATTCCAGGATATTCACATCCGTACGCTGCAGACCGGATTGCGCTTCGGCCGTATAATATAGTATGCATACCAGGCCGCAAAAGATGATCTTCATTATTCATGAAGATAAGAAAAAAGGTCATTCTTCACCGAATGGCTTCTTTCTGCTGCATAACACGACGATAACCCAGTTCCGCACCGCCGCTCACCGGAAGTATGCTTCCCGTGATAAAACGGGCTTTATCGGATACAAGAAAAACACACGCATCCGCCACCACATCACCTTCAGGACAATAGCCTAATGCATGGATACCATCCAGGTACCTTTCGATGTCTGCCGGATCCTCTTGCGCCTGCCCCCATTCACGCAGCATTAAGGTCCATACCCCCGCAGGCGCTACAGCATTGACACGGATCTTATAAGGCGCATAGTCCAACGCCATCGATTTGGTGAGCGTATTGATAGCCCCTTTGGTGGCGGTATAAGCTGCATGGTTATCCTGCCCTATCTCACCCACAAGACTGCTGGTATTCAGGATACAACCTTTAGTACGTTTTAATGGTTCAAGACCGTACTTTGTCGTGTAATAAATACTTTTAAGATTGACATTGAACAAAGTATCCCATTCCTCCTCTTCGGTCTGATGCAGAGGCTTTGCCGGATAGGCTACCCCGGCATTGTTGTGGATGACATCGATGCGTCCATACTTGTCCAGGGTCTGCCGGATAGCAGCCTTTACATCACCCGGGTTGGATACGTCACAGATGATGCCCATGCCGGACCTCCCTACGATGCCGATGGCCGCATCCAGGGAAGAAGGATCATTCGATACAATAGCCACCTGGGCGCCTGCTTCCACATATTTTTTTGCGCATTCAAGACCAATACCTTTGGAGCCGCCGGTGAGAAATACGATCTTTTCATCTAATAGTTTCATTACAAGGTCAGTTTATCGAGTGTAAAAAACTTCTTTCATATTTGTCCAGGTCTGCCCCTTTGCAGAAGTCTCCGGTAATGGAAGCTGTGTCGGTGCCGTCTCCCGCCACCATCGCTGCGTCGTGCTGTCCGCCGCCATCTTTTTCATATCTGCGTTAAAGTCGTCGCCCGTATATTCAAAATAGCTGAACAAAAAATATTTTCCGTCAATAGGCTGCATATAGATAGAGTAATTTTGAATATTACATTCCTTTATCTTTTTCAACACACCCGGCCAGACAGCGGTGTGCAATTGCTCGTAATAGGCTGTCTTGTCGGGTCGGAGTCCGGTGACCATGCCATATCGCCGGACTTCTTTAGGTTGCCCCTGGAACATCCAATACAACAGGATCATAACGATCAACAGGAGGACCGACAAGAATTTATAATTCCCCCATCCTTTCCAGCCCTTGTCCCGTAACGGCTCCCATGGCGATTTCCAATAAAGGGCCGTGCTTTCCGGCGTATGCTGCATCGGGAATATCAGCGACAGCACCACCTGCATGACCAGACAAACCACAAAAAGATAGAATGCCATCATCATAAAAGGGATAGCCGCCATGGCAGTGTGAGGGTAAAGCTTATTCAATGTATATACCAGCGCCCCCAGCATGGAGCCGGCCAGCAAAGTGTATTGGGCTGCCTTGGCAGAAGCTCCTTTCCAGAAAACCCCCAATATAAATACACAAGTGATGGGGGGAGCAATGTGCGCGATGATATCATTGATGCCGCTGAAGATACTTTCATAATGATTGAGAAGAGGCAGCAAAAAAATGGAGAAAATAAGCGCAATGCCCGCTGCGATCCTCCCCACTTTCACAAGCCGTTTTTCGTCAGCCGCGGGCCGCCACCGCTTGTACAGATCAAAGCTTACCAGGGTACTAATAGAATTCAATGCTCCTGAAACCTGGCTCATCAGGCCGGACAGGAGCGCCGCTACAATGATACCAGCCAAACCCGTAGGCACCAACTGCGTGATCATCAGGGTATAAATACCTTTGCTATTAATGACAGTATTGCCCGCAGGGTCGGTGGTCTGTAATGTATGGATGTCCAGCAGACCTTTCTGTGCCAGTGTATAGGCCAACAGACCTGGAACGATAAAAATAAACACCGGCAATATCTTGATCCAGCCGCAAAAGAGGGCTCCTGCCCGGGCATGATCTACGTCCTTTGCGCCCAGCACCCGTTGTACGATGGTCTGGTCCGCGCACCAATACCAGATACCAAGCACAGGATAGCCAAGGAATACGGCATACCAGGGGAGCCCGCTGCTGTCGCCATGAGGACGCAGCATAGACAGCTTCTCCATATGATGTGTAGCCTGAAGGGTAGCCGCCATGGAATCCCAGCCGCCCATCTTTATAAAACAGGCCAGCGTGATCACAATGGCGCCCGCCACCAGTACAACGGTCTGGATACTTTCAGTAACGACCACCGCCCGCAGTCCGCCGATGATCGTATACACTGCCGTAATAACGGCAATCACGGTGACACTGACATACATATCGATACCCAAAAGTGTCTCCAGGACAATGCCGCCGGTGAGGAGGGAAAAAGCGATATGGATGATGACTGCCGACAAGATGGATATAAAGGTGAGCCAGTCCCTGCAAGCCCGGTTGTACCTCCTCTCCAGGAAATCAGGCAGGGTACTGACGCCGCTGCGAATGTAAAAAGGGGCAAAGAACAAAGCCAGCAGGATCAGGGTAAATGCAGCCATCCATTCGAAGTTGCCGCTGAGCAGTCCGGAGTCAAACCCGCTCTGTGCCAGGCTTACCAGGTGTAAACAGGAAATATTGGTGGCAAAAAGGGCCAGGCCGATCATGGGCCATCGTAGGGTCTTGCCTGCCAGGAAATAATCACTGGAAGATACGTCCTTCTTCCTACGGTCTGCCGTCGTCGAATTTTCTGGAATGTAATTCTCCTCCGGCCGACCATTTTTGATGGGCCTTCGGCCAGGGCGCCACAGGCGCCCTCTGCCCGCCCACAACCCCACGGCGACAATGCCCAGGATATAGAGGATACTGACGATTATATCTGGTGTCTTTATCATGCTATTTTAGATCACAACTGCTGCCCGGCTCCTGCGGCGTCTTGTAAACGCCGCCCGAAATGTTGACAGGATGTACAAAATGCTTTTGAAGATGCGGGATATGTTCCAGGAATAAGGCCTGATGCCCAAGGGTAATATGATTGAACAAGACCAGGTGCTGGTGCAACTGTCCCATATCTCCCACGTGTGGGACCACCGGTATCCCGAATTTCCGGCATAGAAGGCTGACTGTAATAAACTCGCTGACGCCTCCTACCCTCACTGCATCCACCTGTATAAATCCAGCGCACCCCGCTTGCAGATAATTTTTGAATATGATACGGTTGGGCACATGTTCTCCCAACGCCAAGGCGGTAGGAGCGATACTCCTGGCCAGGGTCTTATGTCCCTCCACATCATCGGGGTGCGTCGGTTCTTCGATCCAATATGGGTTCATATCCTGTAATTGCCCGCATATCCGGATAGCCTGAGGTAATGTCCACTGTTGATTGGCATCCAGCATCACCTTTACCCCGTCGCCGGCAGCCTCTCTTACAATATGCGCGCGACGTATATCTCTTTCAGGGTCCGTCGAACCCACTTTCAGCTTCATAGCCGTAAATCCCTCCGCCACCGCCTTGACCGTGTTCTCCCGCACCTTTTCGTCGGGATAGTTAAACCAGCCGATGGAAGTATCATATCCGGGATAACCGACGGACAATATTCCCCGGCGGGCTTCTTTCCCTGTCTCATTTGCTTTTATCAGCGCCAGCGCATCCTCCCTCGTCAATTCGTCTTCCAGATAAGAAAGGTCCAGGGTACGGACAAGTTCCTCCGGCGAAAGATCGATCAGCAGCCGCCACAACGGCACCCCTCTTTTTTTCGCCCAGAGGTCAAAACATGCATTCGTCACAGAAGCCAGACCAAGATGAACGACGCCTTTGTGCGGACCCAGCCAGCGGAATTGCTGTTCGTTGGAAAGACTGTTAAAGGTATTGCCAAAATCGCTCATCAATTCCTCAATGTCCTTCCCCTGTAGCTTTTCCGCATAGAACTGTGCAGCCTTGCATACCATGTCATTCCCCTCTCCCAACGTAAAAGCCAGACCAGTGCCTATGATACCGCTGTCATCGTGCAATTGAGTGACGGCATAGGAATAGACAGGGTCCCTGTGAATGGCGTCGCTGCCCGCGCCATTACCCAATGGATAACGGGCATCAATAACGGATATTTTCTTTATCATGGTTCAATTTCATTATCCACCTCCAATACAATGACAGAGCTGATAGGCTCAGGAAGCGTGTCCGGAAGCCGGATGCTGACGCCTGTCTGCTGATCCTGGGTGAAGGCAAGGTCAGCCCCTCTCATAAAATGCGCTTTTTGTACTCTTACGCCTGGTATGAGAGGCAATGCCAGCGTTCCTGTCTTTTTTTCCAGCAGGTGGACGTATATTTTTTTCCCTTTCCGGGTAGTGACCATCTGCTCGTCAGGCGGATAAGGTCCTCCCTTTGTATCATAGATGCTCTCCCCGTATTTTTTCAGCCAGTCCCCCATCTCTCTCAACCGGGTGATCTGACGAGCTTCCATTCTTCCATCCATCATCGGCCCCACATTAAAAAGGAGATTGCCATTGCCGCCGGCCGTCCGTTCAAGGGTCTGGATACATTGTTTCAAGGTCTTCATATGATCGTTGGGTTTCCAGGCCCATTGATCGCAAATGGTGATACAGCTTTCCCAGGGCTCTTTCATATTCATCTGACCGATGGTCTGCTCCGGCGTAAGAAAATCACCTACGGATTGAGGGTCGGATAAAGCGCCTCCCTTCCCAAGACGGTTGTTGACGACAAGCCTGGGGTCCAGAGTTTTCAAATAACGATATATCTCTTTTCCATCCTCAACCGTCCAGCATTTGTCCCAATACCCGTCAAACCAGAGCATGAAAGGATGATATCTGGTCACGATCTCCTTCAGCTCTTTTTTCATGGTCATCACAAACCTCCCCATATCCCCCTTTACGTTCAGAGCTGTGTCATGAGGGTTTTTGACGGGATAGTCCGGGTCATGCCAGTCCAGTACGGTAAAATACACACAAAAGGTAATGCCCTGACGCCGGCAGGCTTGAGCCAGTTCTCCCACGATATCCCTTTTAAAAAGGCTATTACCGATGTTGTAGGACGAAACAGCCGTCGGCCAGAGACAAAACCCATCATGATGTTTGGCCGTGATAACCAGATATCTCATCCCGGCGTCCCTGGCCGTCTTCACCCAGGTGTCGGCATTGAACAATACAGGGTTGAACTCCTTATAAAGGGTGTCGTATTCCTCCATTGGCACTTCACGCCCCCGGCTCCAGCCTATCTCTGTCCCCCGGAGGGTAACAGGACCAAAATGGATAAACATGCCAAACCGTTTGGACATGAACTCCCGCATGGCAGTCTCCTGGGTAAAAGCGGTTATCATCTTCAATAGACATACCGACACAATAAACATCTTCTTCATAAACATCTGAAATTATTGTTTGTCCCATAATGTCACCTGGCTGATGTTGGCATAGCCCGCATTGCTCGCTACCGTTTTTATCCGGATAATGACAAATCTCACGGGAATGGGATTGTTGTTTATATCTACATCATAGGGAGCAGCACCGTCATCTTTCCTGATCACTTCTTTCAGCATACTCCATCCCTTCGCTGTCATATCGCTGGCCCAACCATTGTTATCCGGCTTCAGGCTGGTAATAGCCCCCGTCGTATCGGCAATGCCCCAAACCTCAAAATCGAGAGGATTATGACAACAAGGTCTACCCGACTCCTCCAGCCTGCTGATATTGTTATATATCTTGTGCATGTCGAATGTGATCGTCCCCGGTATCCCCGGACTGCCGTTGCTGTGGAACAGGTTGGGATAATCCCTCGTTTGCAGGTTCCCATCCCAGATACGCGCAAGATAGGTGTTGCCGTCATATGCGTTCAGATCGTTTGGAAGATGCACTTCGGTGAACAGGCTTTTGTCGCACAGGACATAGACATAAGGCACCGTGTCGTAGCTGGTGGTGTAAAAGGTATCGATAGCATACTTCGAAGGTATAAAGGAAGACTGATAAAGTATCTTCGTACCCGTTTTAAAACCAGGCAGGCTGATCGTACCGCTGTTCGCCGGTATAAAAGCATAGGCTGTGTCACCGCTGGTATTGACATATTTCACCCGGGTGGTGACATTGATGGTATCCAATGGGGCCAGAAAGTACATGGTGACAGAACCATCGGGGTTAAGGAGCGCGGGCTTACTGACATCCTGCAGCCGGTTATGCAAACCTCCCCTGTAGATATCTCCATACACCTGGGCATTGTCGATCTCGGTTACGACACTCCTGTTGCCATCGCCATCATAAGAGTAGATAAAAAAGGTATAGGAGTACTCCGAAAGATGATCGATCACACACTTCACCGTGTCGGACGTATTATGGGATGTAGCTGGCAGCACCACCGAATCCACGCCGCCATTCCAGGTCACCACATATTTGGCGATGCTGGGGTCCGGGCTGGGACGCCAGGTAAGCATCAGTCTGCCATTACCCGGCAGCACCTGCGGGTTGCTCACCCTGCCCGGATACGTTATTTCCGTATTGTTGAGGAACTTCCGGTAATCCGTGGCCTTTTTACTGCAGCCCCATACCAAGAGGAAACAGACCAGCAGGATCCTGGAATTGCTGTAATATTTTTTCATTGTCATTTTTTTATCTTGGATCTCCATAAAATGTCATTTCTTCTATGTTGAAAAAGGTGTTGGTCTTCGATACGTTCTGCAGGCATTCAAATCGTATATAACGCACTTTGGGGAGATTGAAGTCGAAATTATAGGAGAAGCCCGCATTCCAGAAGGAAAGGTCATCGTTTGTATACTGCGGATTGGGGAGCCCTGAAGGTTTATCCGGCAGGGTGAAAAATCCCAGGTTAACCCAGCCGTTAGGCGTGACACCTCCTACGGGTGGGAGATGGTCCGCATCAGGCATGGTTTCGTCGACAGGCGTGCTGGAACGTCCCCATAATACCCAGGTCAGCGGGGCTCCCGCCTGCCAAAGCCAGTTCCCGCTGCCATCAATGCCCCTGTCCCAGATGATATAACGGCTCAGTTTTGCCGTCTCGCCCATGTCGAATGTGATCACGGCCGGCCATACCAGTGGTTGAATGGGTTGCGTAGTGTGATAGCCGGGCGACCCGGTATTGCCGTCCCATATATTTTGTATGACCCATCCAAAACCTGTAGGCGCATCCGTGCCAAGGACATAGGGCATGAATTTGGATTTGTCCATCTGAGATTCATAAAGAGGCTTGATATTATTAAACACGGTGTCGGATATATTCCCCCACTTGTCCGTGATGTACACACCAAACTGTCTCGGAATCGTGTCGTAACCACGCAAACTGAATTGGATAGTGTCCTTATCCGAATAGTTCTGTGAGATCACCTGCAGTTTGTTTTGAATATCCGCTGTGATAGTGATCACCCCGACGGGAGCCCGTAATTTATTAAGGGCCATGATATGCACGCCGCTAAAGTCGGGGCTCATGGTCACGGTAGGCAGGGTCTTTCTATACGCAGGCGTGTCGGGATGGACGGTGACGACCACGGAGTCACTTCGGACTTCCGCCCGGCTGACCGTCCAAAGCGTTACCTGGTAATCCTGGCTTTTGGCAAAACCACCCACCGTAATGCTGTCGGAATAGTAAGAGGATTTGGTTTGACGGCTGGCTTTATCATTGATCTTGTACTGTGCCTGCACATAAAGTATATTCTTCGAGTCGGGCAGGTCATACGTGATATAAGCACCGCCATTGAAGTTTGTTACCTTGATATTCGTTACGACCCCCGGCTTGGTCTTGTCATTGGAGACGATGGTATTATAGCCGTCCGTCTTCTTACAGCCAGGTTGCAGCGCCAGCACCAGCAACAGGATGAACGATGATATTTTATATGCTTTCATATGTCTTTGAGCAATTTTGATTACCAATAAAGGGTCTGTGTAAGATTAGGGTTCGTCAGAATGTCATAATCCTGTATCGGGTAGAAGTAGTTCCGCAGTCCGAATATGGGCTGGAATACGTTCAACACCTGATAGTAGCCATTGACCGTCCTGTCAAATACATTCCATCCCTGTACCGGGCCCGCCAACACACTCTGCAGCTCTTTCCATCTCCTCAGATCCCAGCCTGCCTGTCCTTCAAAAGCCAGCTCGATACGTCTTTCCTGGTGGATGATGGCCCGGAGCCCTTCCTTGGTAGAAGGTTTACCCGGATTGCGGGAATAATTGTTCCAGGAATCGACTACGCCTTGCAGCCCGGCCCTGGCACGTACCTGATCGATCCAATTGTATACCGTGGCGCTGGGTCCGCCCACCTCGTTAAGACATTCCGCATAGAGCAGCCAGAGACTGGTCAGCCGTATGAACGGCCAGGAATACCCTTGCCATACACTGGACTGACCCGCCGTAGACTGGTAAGGCACCAGCTTTTTTGCCCAATAACCCGTTGCATTAAAACGCAGCTGGTCGGGAGGTGAAGCAAACCCATTGACGGCATTGATATAATTAGGGTTCCTGTCGTCCGTATTGCCGGAACCAAACCAATTGGCGCCATCAAAAGCCACATCCGCATAATAGCGGGGCTCCCGGTGGAAATTGCCTTTGGCAGTCAGATAATCGAAATGGAGATAATAAGCATGTTGGAGATCACCCTTCTGCAACGTATATCTACCCGCATAATCCCAGGTGTTATCCTCATTGATCGGTACGCCATGATCGGTGTAGAACAGCTCCGATTCTGCGATAGGAACAGAAAAGTTGGAATAAACGGCAAAAACATTGGCCGCGGCTTCCGCCGTCACCCGGGGAGAAGCCATATATTGCCAACCGAACTGGGGGTTGAGGGTCCATATCTGCTCCTGGTTCCAGCTGTCTACAAAAGCGCCCTGGATGGTCAGTAGTTGCCGTATAGAATCCGACAAATGGGTGATGTTACCCGTGAGCTTCAGGCTATATAATGTAGCGTTGGCAGCATTTGCCGCATCGATGGCAGCCTTGGTCGCATCCAGCGCCCGCTGCCATTTATTGGGATCATAGGTGGCCGGGAACAGGCTTACCCCATCCTGCCTTTTCATCGCGACATAATCCGGGTTGCCATTGAACAAAGGACTGGCTTGAGTAGCCAGTACCTCGGCCTTTACCGCCAGCGCAATGGTAGACGTGATCCGGCCTGACTCCAGCGCTGTATTCTGGATCACAGGGGGAAGGTCCTTTGCGGCCTCGTCCAGAAGACCGACCACATAGTTGAAACAGGAATCCACAGGCTGCTGTTTAATCCGCACTTGCTCCGTCGTAGCATTCACCGGAAGACTCTTATCCTGGATAGGAATAGGTCCATACATACGTAGCAGCCAGTAGTGATAATAGGCTTTCAGGAACTTTGCTTCGGCTATCCATCTTGTCTTATCATAGGCGTTAAGATCTCTCGGTACGTTGATATTGTCAAGGAGCGTATTACACCGCCGGATAGGCTGCCAGAGGTTTAGTCCCATATTATATCCGTCCCAATAGTTCAGAATAGGATTAGCGCTGTTCTGCGTACCGCGGAGTATCTGAAAACCACCATCCCCGCCCTGCCCTAAAATATTCTGGTCTTGCAGCGGATAAGGGAAGATGATCTCGCCGGAAGTGGTAAAGCCTGCATTACGCCGCACATCGGACAGGTTCTGCAACGCATTGTAACACCCAAAAAGATAAGCCTGGGTCTCATTGGCATTGACAAAGGAGCTTTCGAGGGTGGCCACGTTGTCAGGTACGACGTCCAGGTATTTTTTACAGGAAGAAAACATGGCCGCGGACAGCGACGCCATGAGCAATATTTTTATGATCGTTCTCATCATTTTGATCTTTTAGAAGTTGGCATTGATACCGACATTGAAAACTTTCTGAACAGGATATCCAAATCCCTGCCCGGCCATCTCGGGGTCCCATAATTTGAAATGGCTCCAGGTCACCAGGTTAAGTCCGTTAAAATAAATACGGAGGTTCTCCATAAAAGCACGCCTGACCAGGTTCTTTGGAAAAGTATAGCCTATTTCAAGAGACTTGAGACGCATAAAACTTCCGTCCCGCATCCACCAGGTACTCGCCTGCTGATTGTTTGCAACATCATAGGTCGACAGCCTGGGCCACAACGCATAAAGGCTTTGGTTCTCTTCAGACCAGTGATTCTCCGCATAGGCTTTCAATATCTGAGCGTTGTTGACAAAGGGGGTAGTGCCATAATAGCCATTGTACCTGTCATCCTGCGATGTCGGATTGATAAAGAAAGACTCCCTGGCCAGTCCCTGGAAAAAGGCATTGATGTCAAAACCCTTATACCCTGCAGATACGCCAAATCCATAGATTATCTGGGGGGTGGTGGGCAGACCGATGGGCACCTGGTCATCCTGGTTGATGATGCCGTCCTTGTTGATATCCCTGTATTTGATGTCTCCACCCTGGGGCAGCGGGCCGCCAAAGGTCTGGGGAGGGGAATTGATGGCTTCCTTGTCGTCCACAAAAAGCCGCTCGGCAATGTACCCAAACGGCTGGTTGATGGGCTGCCCGGACTGGTAGCGGTAAGGATACTTGTACTGGGGTTCTTCTACATGCCCATATTTGCTGGAAGTGATGGTGAGATTACCAAGCATGGAAACCCAGATATCCTTGGAAAAATTCTGTTTATAATCCGCATGCAGATCGAGCCCCTTGGCATAGGCCGTACCAAGATTTGCCTTGACGTTGGATTCCAATCCTTCTGTAACAGGGATATATCCGCGACGCTGGAAGATGTTCTTGCGGAATTCCCAATAGTATTCCGCGATAACGTTGAAGTTTTTGTTCAACGTGAATTCCACGGCAAGATTACTTTTATGGGAAGTTTCCCAGGTGGCGTCCGGGTTGGGATAGTTCTGGATGCTGGGTCCGTTAAGACCAAAGCTGTTCCGGGTGCCGAAATAAGCCCCCGGCCCCTGATGGGGCGTGACACTGGAAAGATAGAAGAACCGGTTGTCCTCCACCTTGTCGATATTATCGTTGCCCACCAGTCCATAGCTCCCCCTCAGTTTCAGCCGGGTAACGATATTGCCGATGTTGCCGTTCTGCCAGAAATCTTCATTCGATACAACCCAGCCGCCCCCGATAGTGGGGAAAAAGCCAAAACGGCGGTTACTGGCAAAACGTTCGGAACCGTTGTAGCCGAAATTGCCTTCCACAAAATACTTGCTTTTATAGCTGTAGGTCAGCCGGCCGGCCAACCCCAGGTTCCTGTGGGGCAAAGATAGCTGTAGGGTCTGGGCATTGGCGGTCTGTGTTTGTTCACGAGTAGCTATCAGCGTGGCGCTGATATTATGGTCGCCAAAAGCACGGCTGTAATCTACCGTACCCATGAAATAGATATACGTGTTGACATTCTTGTTATTCCTGCTCGGATCATAGCTAAGATATTCCTGCGCTCCGCCGCCGGGCTGATTATTAAGCCAGATCAACGCATATCTGTTCACCGCGGCTGCATACCTATCGATGGTATAATAAAAAGGTCCGTATGCCCTGATCAGATCGAAATAAGAATAGCGATTGGTGCTGAAAAGACCACGGAAATTCAGTCCTCGTGTAATAAAATTCAGGTTCTGATTGACCTCGAACTGGGCGGACATACGTGATTCGGAAAAGCTTTTATAACCCCGCATAAGGTCGGCATAGGGATTATCCTGCAGACCCGCGGAGACATTCCCATTGTTCCCAAAAAGAATATGTTTTGTCAGCAGGTTGGCGCTGTCAGGCGGAAAATAGGCAGGGAAGGCGATGGGACTGGTATGCAGTGCCCTATCGTACAGGTCGGTCGCAAATCCGGATTGGTCATCCGTGATCGGACCCGTATAGTCGTTGAAATTACCCCAAAGCCGGACAATGGCCTCCGTGGTCTTGGTCAGCTTCATGTTGACATTGGCCCGCAGCTGGTAATTCTCGAACTTCATACCGGAGTTGAAGCTGTTCACGGGATTCACCTGCATGATACCATTGTCCCTGTCATAGGACCCGGAGATATAATACTGCGCGAAGTCTGTCCCACCGCTGAGCCCCAGGTTGGCCCGCTGGGTCGTCGTCTGTTTTTTGAACAGGGTGGACATCCAGTCGACGGCAGGATAGAGATAGGGATTGTAGCCGGGCGCCTTTGTCCAGGTGGCTTCGGTACCCGCAATATCGTTGGGAGCAAACAGGGGCCTGGAGGAAGCAACCACGCCGCGGGTAGTCACTGCCTCATTAAATAATTTCATATAGGTGACGGGATCTGCCAGCTCCACAGTCTGCGTAGGCTTGGAGACGGAATGCTCATAGCGCAGATTTACCCTGGCCTTGCCCGTCTTTCCTCCCTTGGTCGTCACAAGTATAACGCCATTAGCGCCACGTGCGCCATAAAGTGCTGCGGCGCTCGCATCCTTGAGAATGGAAAAGCTGGCGATATCATCCACGTTGAGACGGGCAAGATCATTGGCGCTGAGCTCGATATTATCTACAAGGATCAACGGGCTTGGACTATACCCGAATGTAGTGACGCCCCGGATAAAGAACTGAGAATTGTCAAGCCCGGGCTGGCCTCCCCGCTGAAATGAGATCATCCCGGCCACCTGCCCTGCCAGGGCATTGGTAAGATTGCTGGTGGGCGTTCTCAGTTGATCGGGGTTGATGGTGGAGACAGACCCCACGATGGCCTCTTTACGCTGCTTCTGTCCGTAAGCAGTGACGATCACTGTTTCACCCGCGGGAGCCAGCTTCATAACAATAGTAAGGTTCCTGTAATTCTCGCTTACCTGGACCTTTTGATCGATGAAGCCCACATAGGAAATGACAATGATCGATCCGGATTCGACGTCCAGGATAAACCGACCGTTGACATCCGTAGAAGTCCCTACATTACGCCGGGACTGCGAGACGACACTGGCGCCTTCGACCTTTTTGCCGGCGGTGTCCGTAACAAGTCCGGTAACGGTGATCTTAGTACTCTGAGTTTTGGGAGGGGCCTGGGAGAAAGCTTTACAACAGAAGATTGCAAGAAAGAAAATCATCAGGCTTCCATAGCAGCCGAGTTTTTTCATAATACAAGCATCGTTTTGGTTAAATAATATACCGTCAAAATTATACGCCCCGCCCGCTGCGGAAAATAGCGCATTCGTTTATTTTGATGGACTATTCGATTATTTATATATCTTGAGGTTATGAAAATGCTGAAAAGACGCGACGGATTTGAAGGAGAAAAATTGATCTCCCTGCCCGAATCTGTGTGGAAGAACGCCATAAAAGCCAATCCCGTATTAGGCCAGTTGTATGTTACGCACATCGGCTATTTTCCCAAGGCGGCCTTCCATTATCGGGAACGTAAGAGTGGGTGCGCCGATAATATCCTGATCTATTGCCTGAGAGGCAAAGGCTGGTATAAGATACGGGACAGACATTTCACGGTACAGGCAAATGAATTTATCCTGATACCTGCGACCAAAGAACCTATGCGTTATGGCGCAGACGGAGACGACCCCTGGACTATTTACTGGTGCCATTTCAGCGGCAAGGATATGGACACCTTCAACAAAAGCTTTGGCGTAGGACTGTACGACGGGCCTCACCCCATCGTTTTTAATGAAAAAGGGCTGCAGCTATGGGACACCATGTACCAAAACCTTGAGATGGGGTACAGCAAAGAGAACCTGTATAACACGAACCTTTGTCTCTATCATTTTGTCGCCACCTTCCTGTTCCCGGAAAAACATCTGAACGACAAGAAACAGGAGACAAAGAACATGGTCCATGAAGCCATCCTTTATATGCGCAAGGAATTAGGCACCCGGCTGACCATTGAAGAGATGGCTGCCATGCACAACCTTTCCGCCAGTCACTTCTCCAGCCTTTTTCGTAAATCCACCGGCATGTCGCCCATGGATTATTTTATACATCTCAAACTACAAAAAGCCTGTCTGCTGCTGTACACCGATGATATAAAGATCAAACATATCGCGCAGGCGCTCGGCTACGACGACCCATACTATTTTTCCCGCCTTTTTAAGAAATACCAGGGTATATCTCCCGACCAATACAGGGTATTGCGAAGAAAAGAAACATGACCGCTAGTGACCCATGATGACCTCCTCCAATTCCTCCAGGGTCTTGCCCTTCGTCTCTTTAACCTTCATTCCAATAAACAGGAAACCCACAACACATATAGCAGCGTATATGTAAAAGGTGCTATCCACCAGATGATGATACAGGATGGGAAAAGTAAACACAAGGATAAAATAGGCGGCCCACAGACTTAGCACGGCAATGGAAGTGGCTGCACTCCGGACTTTATTGGGGAATATCTCGGAAATAAGCACCCAGGTGACGGGGGCCAACGACATGGCATAAGTGCCAATGGCCGCCAGCAGATACCAGGACACCTGCGGATTTTTACCGGACAGCATCAGCACGACAATAATATACAGGACGGCCAGCCCGCCGGCTCCGATCAACATCAACGGCTTACGCCCCACCTTGTCCACCAGCATCATAGCCAGAATAGTGAACAGGAGATTGACGCCGCCGATAAAGACCGTCTGCAACAGCTGTTCATCCTGGGAAACACCGATACTCTGGAAAATAATGGTTGTGTAATTAAATACTACATTGATGCCGCAGAGCTGCTGGAATACAGCCAGCCCGATGCCGATAAGCACTGCCGGAAGAAAAGCTTTCTGAAAGGCAGCGGCATAACTTATACGGGTGCCCCCACCGATAGTCCGTTGAACATCGGCAAGACTGTTGCGTGCAAAATCGACACCACCTATTTTTTCCAGCGTTACCCTGGCCAGATCCGGTTTTCCCGCTTTCACCAGCCAGCGGGGGCTTTCCGGTAGCCACCAGGCGCCGATAAAAAATAAGGCCGAGGGGATAACCCCCAGTCCGAACATCCACCGCCAGGCATCTTCGCCCATGTTACGGAGAGAATAATTCACCAGGTTGGTGATCAGTATGCCGGTGACCACCGTCAACTGATTAATGGCCACCATACGCCCCCGCAAGGGCGCCGGCGATATCTCAGCGATATACATGGGAGATAGCATGGAAGCCATACCGACGCCAATACCGGCCATAAACCGCGCGGTAATAAAAATACCCCTTGACGATGCACATGCCATGGCCAGGGAGGACAATCCAAAAACAGCGGCCGCTGTCAGCAAGCCCTTTTTTCTCCCGTATTTATCGCTAAGGGTCCCCGCGATCAGACAACCCACAATAGCGCCCAAAGCCAGGCTGCCCGTGGCAAACCCTTCCCAGTAGGCATCCAATCCAAACTGTCGTTGTAAAAAAGGGAGAGCCCCCGCAATAACGGCAAAATCAAAACCAAAAAGATACCCCCCAAGCGCAGAGATAAATGATATCCCCAGAATATAGGTATTGTTATAAGCAGATCGTGACATAAGGCAGCAATTTATCTTTTATCTATTGTATATCAAATTCAAAAACCGTATTTGCCTGATAGACCTCCCCCGGGCTCAGGATCGTATCGGGAAATTCCGGATGATTCGGACTGTCTGGAAAAGCCTGGGTTTCCAGCGCCAGGGCTCCATGCCGCAAATAAGGCCAGTCATGCGCCCCCTTTATAGTACCATCCCACCAGTTGGCCGTGTACACCTGTATGCCGGGTTGATCGGTGGCGACGCGCAATACCCGGCCCGATCCGGGATCGTAAAGCACCGCCGCCGGCGCCTTCCCGTCCAGCACATAATTATGATCAAATCCTCTGTCAGCAGCCAGCTGATCGATACGGTCCCCAATGCGTACAGACCTCGACAGGTCCAGAGGCGTGCCCTCTACGGAAAGTATCCTGCCGGTAGGCAGGTTCTGCGCATATTTTTCCGTATACTTTTTTGCATGTACCACCAGTTCGTGGTCCGTGATCCGCTGGTCGCAAAAACCCGACAGGTTGAAATAGGAATGATTGGCCAGGTTGACAGGCGTCCGTTTGTCGGTGGTCGCTGTATAGCTCGTGCTCAATCTATTTTCCGTACTCAATGTGTATTTCACCTGTACGTGCAAACGTCCCGGATAGCCTTCCTCCCCATCCGGGCTGATGTATTCAAAAATGACACCCACTTCCGTCGCATGGTGGATGACACGCTTTACATCCCAGATCTTCTTATGAAAACCTTCGAACCCTCCATGCAGATGATTACCTCCGTCATTCACCGACAGACGAACGGCATGCCCGTCCAGGTTAAAGATAGCGCCTCCGATACGATTGACCACCCTTCCTACGATACAACCAAAATACCAGGGATTACGCACATATTCCATTGGGGTATCAAATCCCGCCACGATGTTCTGTTGTATACCATTACGGTCAGACGTGTGAATGGAAGTGATCGCGCAACCTATATTGGTGATACGGACAGTCGTCGCTCCATTCTTTAAAGTAAACCACCATATATCCTTCCCGTCGAGCTTACCCACATTTTCTCCCTTCAGCATGGTACATCCTGTTTTAACGCCTGCATAATAGTGGACGACATCTGCAAGTAGACGGCCGCCCCCTGGTGATTAATATCCGATTGCAACACCTCTTCCAGGTATTTACGCCCCTGGGCCTCGTCGCCAAGTCCAAGATATCCCAGGCCGATGAGATAAGTACAATGTATCCTGTTGCGAAGATTGATATCCGTGTCAAATACCAGCATATCCGGCAGGGATACGGCAAAATAATCGATGGTGATCCTGTCGTTCATATGCTGCTGCCCGAACTGGATGAACTGATGGAAGATACCAGCGGCCTTCCCGGCATTATTCAATTTCAGCCAGGCCAGGGCCTGGTAGATGATCTTGTCCGGCTGAGGGTCATTGTAATAAATAGCCTGTACAGGCTGGCTGATACCGATCGTCGCCTCCCGGAACTTCTCCCCGGCGGCTGACGGATTGCCTAACCCCTCATAAGCGCATCCCAGTAAATAATTGACATCATTTTCCTGTGTGCCATAGAGCTTGCCCTCACCCAGGTTCCACGGATAAGATTGGGTAGCCGACAAAAGCTCGATGGCCCCATTAAATTCCTGGCGGCCCAGGGCCTGTTTGGCCAGCTCGATATGACAAAGCAGATATTGTCCTACCACCTTCCCTTCACCGCCTTCCCAGGGATGGAACTTGCGGGCAGCCATCAGTTGCCGGGCCCTCTCATATTGACGCAGGTTATTGTACAACGTAACTCTTTCCAGGTAGAGGTCATCTCTGGATTCCACCAGCCGTGGATATTTTTCCAGCAGGTCCAGTCTATCCGCAAAAGATCTTCCGGTGATCTTGTATAACTGGTCCAGCTCCATCAACACACGCGCGTCGGAGGTATCTAATGTAAAAGCTCTTTCCAGATATTGCAGGGCCAACTCTTTTTTCCCTGATTTATTATACGCCGCCAGCGCCAGATTGCGGAAAGCTGTAGGGAAACCCGGGTCCACACGGACGGCGGCTTCCCAGCAGGCGATGGCTTCGGGATATTGCCGTTTGTCATACCAGAAATTACCCAGATAATAACAGGCCCTGGCATCCGAAGGATTGAGCTCGATAGCCTTCTTCAGGATCAGTACCTCCTCGATCTTGTTGGGCATACATCCATCGGGATCTCCCTTTGCCGCCTGCAGGTACATCCTTCCGGCATCTTCCTGCCTGCCTTCCCGCAGCAGGAACCACGCCCTGTAATAGGCGACGAGCGTATGCCGTCCTTCAAAAAGATCCAGCAATTGCCCTGCTTCCTCATACAACCCCGCCTGTGCATAATCCAGGGATATCTCCAGATAGTTTTGCACGGCATTCCGCATGAGCTTTTTTAGAGGGATCGGATCTTTATCCGAGAGATACATTTCGAACAGACATCCAAAATTGAAAGGATCGATGGACAGCGACTCTTTGATAAATGGACCATTCTCTTTCCCCGTCTTACGCAACAACGCCGCTTTCAGATGCCGGGCTGTATGGCTGTGATAGTTCCGGACAAGGGACTTTTCCACGAGGGTCAACGCCTCGGCATACTTCTTTTGTTCCGCGGCGATCCTCGCTAAGCTCAGAAAAGCGCTATGCTGCCATGCATCATTCCAGGTGGCCTTGTAAAAGGCTTCAAAGGCTTCATCCAGGCGTCCTTGCAATTTTAAAGACCATCCCAGGTTATAGTAAGGCTCTCCATCGTAAGGGTTGGGGTTACGGCTGGTCAGCGTCGCGATCGCTCTTCTAAAAAAAGGTTCCGCCTTTTCGAACTGCCCCCGGCGAAGCAGCAACAACCCCATGGCATTGTTGCAACGTATATCCTCCGGGCTTCTTTTCAATCCCTCTTCATAATAATCCACCGGGTTAAAGGTAGCGTGCCGGTATTGTTCGAGATGCAGACCATTGAGATAAAGGTCTTCCACCTGCTGTATCTCGGCAGGCGCCTTGGCGGCGGTAGCTGCGGGCGGGATCTCCTTTTCTTCAAACGCTTCCGGCTGCCAGGAAACAAGCACTCCGGCTTTTTCATCCTCCACCACAACCTTCCATGTCTGAGGATCGCCGGGCTCGGCTGTCGTAAATTGCTCATCAAATACTTCATAAGGAGACAACACCGTGCGATATTCCTTTATAAGCGCCCCGGACTTCAAAACCTTGACCCTTACATGCTCGTATCTGGCCGTCGCATAGATCCTGATATGCAGCTGCGCCCCCTCCCACTCCATGTTGAGCATGGCCTCTTTCGTAGCATTCTTCACCACCCCTACCCGGCTATAGGGCATAAAATACTGCTCGAAGCTCTTCTCTTCGTTTGGCTGCAGCCACGAGAAGTCAGGTTGATTGTCGGTGAATACGCCGGTCATCAGCTCGATATAAGGTCCGTCCTCGTCCGTCAGATTACGATCCCATGCCTGTCCAAAATCTCCATTCCCCCAGGTCCATTGTTTCTTCCCTGGAGAAAAATGATGATTGGCAACATGCAGCATACCGGCCTGCGTGTCATTCTCATAGCAGCCCATAAAATCATACTTGCTGCGGATAGCCATATAAGATGTAGGCACAGGAATATTTGCATAACGGCTGATATCCGTCCCGGGTGCATAATTGACTTTATAGTAGGTGCCGGTGGCGATAGGGAAGTCGGAAACATCCCGCTTGCCATGGTCAAAGACAGCATATACGTCAGGCGGGAACACTGATTGGTAATGATCACCCACCTTCACCGCCGGATTGGCCCACCATAAAAAGGTCTGAGGGAAAGGCGTCCGGTTGAAAAGCCGTCCTTTGATCTCAAGATATGCCTTGTCCGGGTAGAGCGTAAACCCAGCCATACCCTTCGTACGGAACATAAGCTCTATCTCGTTTACCCAAACAGTCTTGCTTCCATCGGGGTTTTCTTCAATGGAAAAGTCCACCGGGCTATAGGTGCTGGGACGATGGTGCTGCGGCCAGTTGAACTCTATACCGCCAGAGATCCACGGGCCCGCCAGGCCTACCAGCGCGGGCTTGATGACCTGATTATAGTAGATAAAATCCCGCTCTTTTACTTTGTCATACGCCCGCTGTATCCTGCCGCCTAGTTCAGGCAGGATCATGATCTTGAGATACTCGTTCTCCAAAAATACGGCGGTATATTCCTGGTTTGTTTTTTGGGGGTCGATATGCTCGATCACAGGATGAGGGTACACGACCCCGCTGCTCCCCTGATACACTCTTTTTTCCAGGAACATAGGGTTCTTTTCCGGCTGGCCGATCTTGTAGGTGGGAATAGAAACCTTTTCCACCCATGCTTTTGCGTCCATCATAGTCGATATATTTTTATTCCATTATATTTTTATAATTCTAACCATCAGCGCGTCACCGGTGGGAACGCTCAGCGAAAAACGCTCCTGTCCCTCATCGATCCTACCTAATGGCGCATCTGTTATAAAATCTTTTAGTATGTACTTTCCCTTTTCAAGTCCCAGATCCTGTAAATAGAAGGCCTTTTCATACGTCTTCTTCAAATCAAAATTGAAGAGCGCCACAAGCGCACTATCCTTCAGATAAAACGCCATCTGCTGATCAAAACCGTCGCCATCTGCCGGCTGCAGTGACGTAAAGGCCCGTGGATGGCTAAAGAAAGCGCACAGACTGGTATTATTAAGGAACTTCTTTCCTCTCTCTGCCGCCAATGGCTGACGGAAATCCGATCCATCGCCCAGGATGCTGCCCATTACCATCATAGCATACAACCTCACCTTTATCTCCCGCTCGCTGAGGTCCGGGTTCTTCTGGAAACGCTGCATGACACAAACGTCCAGGTTGGTATAGGGCCATAGCGTTCCCTGCACCCATCCCAGATGCGAGCCCGTGGCCAGCGATGCTTCCGTACTGCCCCAGCCGGGGAACCCTTTCTGGTCATCCCGTAAATGGGAATATACATCCGTGGATATGAATCGCGTATGTGCATACTGGTGGGGGAACATCGGAGATATAGCCTGGGTGATAAAGACATCCGGCCCCAGGATTGAGTCGACAAGGTGCTTCAGCATCCTCATGCCCTGGTTGTAGGCCTGCATGCCGGTACGCACGTTGGGATCCCAACGGATGGACGACTCCAACGCCCCGGCTGTCAAAAAATCGATTTTTAAAAAAGTGGCGTTGATGGCTTTTGCCTTCTGTAATTGCGTAATGATGGATTGCCGGGTTGCCGGATGGGTAGGGTCCAGGGGAAAAGCGCCCCAGTCACCGTCCTTGTAGGCGATCGGCTTGCCCTCCTGGTCCTTCAGGACGACATCGTTCAGACTATAGCTGGTGCCTGCCACCATGGTCTTGTCCATGGTATTCTTCCAGGTCCATAGGGCAAAAGGGATAAAATAAAAACCCATTTGTTGACCGTTCTTCCTCCCGTATTTACTCAAAGAGGCCAGCAGTTCGGTGGTATAGATCGATTGGTCGTAAGAGTCAATACTAAGCACCGGGTGCGCCCAGCGGTTGAAATTATCCAGCGTATGGAGATAGTCCGATATCTTCGCTACACCAGGAGGCATCATGACCTTCTCATATCCCAGGACACCTTCCACACCGAAACTATTCCAATAAACAGGCGCATATCCTTTCCAGACAAGACTTCCATTCAGCCGTGCGTTCGCCTGTCCGAAGTCCGTGAAGGTCTTCCGGATATCTTTTCCTCCGCTGAGATAGATCGGGGGTGAAGCAACCACGTCACCTATCATGGTGCCATGCGGCATGTGATCGTGGGTCCCATCCTGGCCGCCGTAGGCATGCGGCAGCCCTGCAACATCAGGCGTAGCGGCGCCCCCATACACGACAAGCGAATCGAGCTGCCCTTTTATGGCAGCCGTTCGATAGACGATACCCGTCTTCCAGTAATCATGACCGACGCTGCCCACCACCACGCCGGCCAGGGAAACATAGTCGTATACAGAAGAGAATTCATAGCTGATACCCGAAGCATCCGGCCAATGTCGCTCCACCACCCCTACCCAATCATCATTGTCAAAGGGCGCATCTAGGATACGGGGCTCACTCCCGGGAATAGACAATCGGCCTTGCTGAGCCGCCAATACCGCCAATGGACTGATGTTACGTGTTTCCAGGGCCTGCCCCTTGGCGCTACCTGCTATCAGATCCATCAACACCCTGGGATGATCTGCGTATAAGGTTATCCGCTGTAGAAGATACAAGGCATGCCGGTCATCCATATGTTTGATATTGATGCGGATACCCTTTCCCAGGCTGTCCTCGACGGCATCGGTACTATACGGATGCAGGGCCAGATCTGCAGTAGATAGATAGCCTGTGCGCAATTCCTGTATATAAGCTACAGTGTTATCAAGGACGATCCCATCCGTAAAATGGTAATCCACCTTCCCCGTTGCGGTATGTAGTATCACGGCAGCCCCATCGGTGGATACTACGACACTATCCGCATACTCTTGTACGGTCTGAGCCTGTAAGGATGATCCCCACAGGCCCGACAGAAACAGGATGGTTATTTTATAATATTTTATCATCAACTAGTAACCGGGGTTTTGATCGTTCAGCGATAGGGCGGAATTTGTCTGCAGTTCATTCAATGGTATCGGGTACAGGTTGTTCTTGTCGGATATATTCTGCGCCGGATGAGGATCGCCCGGCCCGTTGATAGGCACATAATAAGCCCTCGGGTTATTGTACCGCTTTACACGCGCCACCAACGTCCCTGTCCGCTTGAGGTCAAACCAGCGCCAGCCTTCACCGCCAAGCTCACGGGTCCGTTCATCCAGCAGTTCTGTCCTCAGTTCTGTCTGTGTGGGAGTATGCCCCCAGACAGTTTCCAGGTTCTGCAGCCCCGCACGATTGCGCACCTTATTCAGCGGTGTCAGGGCGGCGCCAGGCTGCCCCAGTTCGTTCAATACTTCTGCATACATAAGATAGACGTCTGCGGCGCGCAGATAGTAGAGGTTTTTACCGGAATTGTAGATATCGATGTCGCTGCTGCTGATATCGTATTTTTTTATCGTCGGCAGCCCCGGATCCACCCACCAGTCCATCGTATTACCATTGCCGTCATACCGATGAGGCCAGATGGAGGCCAGGTACCGTTTGTCATTCGCTTTGTCAAACACCGTATCGGAGTAGAAAGAGGTGGCCATGACCACAGTGCCCCCTGCACCCGGCGTATGGCTGTTAAAAGCGCTGCCGGGAATACCGGGTCCGGCATATGATCCAAACAGGTTCTGAAGACCTTGCGAATTGCCGGCGTCCGTGGAATATTGTATCTCAAAGAGGGACTCGCTATTGTTCTCATGCTGCCCGTCAAAGAGCTGGGTATAATCCGGCAAAAGGGTCAGGTTATTGTTGTTTATCAGGTCCTCAAACTGCGCCTTTGCATCGTTGTAATTACCCAACGTGAGATCGACTTTCCCCAACAACGCTTTGGCCGCTTCCACACTTGCCCTGCCGATGCCGGGGTTCTTGCTCTTTGCCCATAAATTGGCAATCGCGAACTGAAGATCGCTGACGATCAACGCATATACATCCTTGACAGGAGTACGCTTGACACCTGCGGAAAAAGGAGTCGTCTCCGTACGAAGAGGGATATCCCCATATAATTGCACAAGGTAGAAATAGAACAGGGCCCGCATAAACCTGGATTCTCCCAACAGCCGGTTACGGACGGAAGGGTCGGCGATAGAGGCGCCCGGTATGCCCAGTATAGCCGCATTTGCATTGGCGATGCCGATATAACAATCCTGCCAGAAGCCGGAGAGCTGGTAGTTCTGACTGCCGAACTTGATGTCATAAACATCCAGCCCGGTGACATTGGCCCAATAATCGCCATAACCCTGGGATTGGTAGGTACAGCGGGCTTCATCGGTGCCGATGATCCCGATCAACGCATAATCGGACTTCTTCAGCGTTTGTAATTGCGTATATATCCCGGTGACGGCGGCAGTAGCGCCCGCCTGGTCCTTAAATACTTGTGGCTGCGCCACGAAGACCTCCGGTGTATAGTTCAGCCCCTTTTTACAGCCGGCTGTCGCCATCAGTAAGGCTGCTATGATATAAGTAGTGATCTTATGTTGTTGCATACAATTTTTTTGATGGTTATAACCCAAGTTTTGCACCGATAAGCCAGGTCCTGTACCTGGGATAGTTCTCCAGTTGGGTGGGATTGCCATTGTCCGGGTCCAGCCCTTTATACCCGGTAAAAAGGAAGGGTTCGATGGCTTGTACATATACATTCAGACTCCTCAGCCGCATCTTCTGCACCAGGTTTCCCGGGATGTCATAAGCCAGGTTGATGCTCTTGATCCGGATATAATCCCCTTTCTGGATGGAATAGCTGGAGCCCTGGTCCGGTCCGCCCGGCAGCGGCTTCAGCGAAGTGGCGAACGCATTCGGCCTGGGTATATTGGTATGCGTATTGGTCGGCGTCCAGTAGTTGGCTCCTTCCTTCGTAACATTTCCTATGTTGCCGAACCAGGTGTTGTACCAGGTAAGGTTGGTATAGGGCAGGTTGTTCATCTGATGACCATATTCGTAGGAGGCCAACACGGTCATCGATATGCCCTTGTACCGGAAGTAGTTCCAGAATCCGCCCCATCCTCCCGGAATATTGTACCCGACAATGGTCTGATCCTGCGGAGTGATCTTACCGTCATGGTTGAGGTCTTTTATTTTTACATCGCCCGGCTTGCCATTGGGGTTCAGGCTAAAGTCGTCCCCCTGCTGATACAGCCCGTCAAACACATAATTTACCAATACGCCGCTGGGTGGCTGGCCTACCCGCAAAGCAAGACTGATGGAATCCCGCCCGGGGAATAGCTTTGTAACCTTGCTCTTATACTTACTCCAGTTGAAGGTCATCTGCCATTCGAAATTCCTCGTCTTCACCGGTGTAGCCTGGAAGTTGATGTCGATGCCCTTTGTATTCATAGCGGCAACATTCACCTGCTCATTGTAGAACCCGGAGGAAGGCGCCAGGGTAAGCGGCATCAGCAGGCTGGTGATACGCTTGTTATACAGGTCCACGCTAAGGGATATACGATTGCTGAATGCGGCGATGTCCATGCCGATATTGGTCTGGTGCTGCCGCTCCCACTCCAGTGTGGGGTTGCCGGCTGTACCGCCTACCTGATAGCCGCTGGTAGCATTGGCGCCGTTGAAAGGATATTGCGCATTGTTGTATCGGGTATAGATGGCGTCGTAAGGGAGGTTCTGGTTGCCGATGAGACCATAGCTCGCCCTGACCTTCCAGTCGCTTAAGATCGACTTGACCTTATAACCTAAGAAAGGTTCTTCTATCAGACGCCAGGCGACACTGGCGGAGGGGAAGAATCCATAACGGTTGTCCTGGCCAAAACGGGAGGAGCCATCCCTCCTGCCCGTCAGATTCAGGATATAGCGCTTTTTGAACTTATAGATGGCCCTCGCCAGAAAGGACTGTACGATCCAGCCGTCATAGTTGGTGTTGTCCTGCACCTTGATACCCGCACTGCCCATATTTTTGAAAGTCAGCAGGTCGGTGGGGAATTGCTGTCCCTTCATATCCATGGCGGTATTTTCTCTCCGCTCATAGGTCGCCCCCGCCACCACGTTGAGGTCATGATCGCCTTTTGAATAATTGTAGGTAGCCGTATTCTCCCACAGCACGTCAGTGGACTTGGTTTGATAGACTTCGGCAAAGCCATTGGTCGAAAAACCCCTGTCCGTGTTCCTGGCATAATACGTATCGTACTCCGTGTTGAGCAGGTCGGCGCCGATGCTGCTCCTCAACACCAGGTTGCGTATCGGTGTCGCTTCCACATAAATATTCGCAAAAGTCCTGTTGGAAGTACTATTGTTGACGGTATACAACGCCGATGTCATAGGATTGCGTATGGTGAGGGTGCCTGTGCTGTTGTCCGTGACCACCAGGGGCGCTCCCGTAGAGTCAAAGATGGGCATCAGGGGACTTTGGGTCAGCGCCAGCTGGTATGTATTGTCGGCTATACCCTTGCTGACGTTATGGTCTACATTCACACTTCCACCAAGTTTAAAAACTTTATCAATCTCGGATTCAATACTAAAATGACCGCCGTACCGGGTAAAACCGGTGTTTATAAGGATCCCTTTCTGATCCAGGTAATTGCCGCTGAAATACACTTTATTTTTTCCAACACCGTTCGATATGCCCAGGGAATAGCTCTGGATAGGAGCAGCCCGGCGGGTCACCGCCTTCAGCCAGTCGTAGCTCTTATACCCGCCGGCGATGCTTTGCACTTCATACGGGTTAAAGAACTTCCTATCCGGGCTGTCGACGCCAAATGTAATCGGGTCGGCATCGTTGAAAGCAAACTTTTTTAACTTGTAATACCCCTTTGCATCCAGCATATGATAAGGGTTGTTCATCGTCTGTATACCATAATACATATTGAAGTCGATGGTCGCCACACCCGCTTTGCCATGTTTGGTAGTGACGATAATGACACCGGCTGCCGCACGGGAACCATAAATACCCGCCGCCGCCGCATCTTTCAGGATGTCCACCGATTCGATGTCGGCAGGATTGAGGTCCCTGATATCCCCTGTGATGGCTACGCCGTCAACTACGTACAAGGGACCTTCGCTTTGCGTGATGGAGTTGATCCCCCGGACATTGATGGAATTGCCCGAACCCGGTGCGTAACCCGAACTGTGGACTTCCACACCTGGCGTTCTGGAAGCCAGGGCGCTGGCCAGATTGGTTACAGGGAGTTCGCCGATCTCCCTGCCGGAAATACTGGAAATGGCGCTGGTAAGATCGGTCCTCTTTTCCTTGCCATAACCAATGACCACCACCTGGTCCAGCTTGTTATCGCCGGCTTCAAGAAGTATGGTAATAGCAACGCTGTCATCCTGTACGGCAACCTGCCGGGTTTTATAACCGGCATAGCTTACTTCAAGACTTGTACCGGGTGCGGCGGAAAAGTTGAATCGCCCCCTGCTGTCCGTGATCTTGGTACTGCCGGGAACGCCTTTGACCTTAATGCTGATGGTAGCCAGGGGCAGTGGTGCGTGCGTGGCCGCATCCTGGACCAGGCCTTGCACCTGCCGCTGTTGTGCTGTCGCCTGTAGTGCGATCAGGGGAAGAGAGAAAAAAACAAGATGGACAATGCTACGGAAAAACCGATGCCGTCCACCAACCTTGCATGTTTGTATTAGTGGCATTACAATCGTTTTGGTTTAATGATTCAAAATTCGAATTTGGGGCAGGGAAAAAGAATAGTATTTTTTATGAAAATGATGGATTATTTTCTGCTTTTTGTATTTTGCATAAAATGCATATGAATTGGAAAGATCAAAAACGTTGCGCAAACGGCAGGGGTTTGAGGGACAAAAGCTGATCGTACTTCCCAAAAAGATCATGACGGAATTTTTGATCCGGGATCCGGTGACCCGGCAGATCTTTATCACTGACATCGGCCATTATCCAAAGGCTAAATTCCATTACGTAGAAAGGTCTGGCGGTATCAGTCAGCACATTATTATCTATTGCGTGGAAGGAAGAGGCTGGATCGAGGTTGACAAGAAAAGAGTGGAGATCGGTCCTTCCCAGTTCATTGCCATCCCCGCGGGTGTCGCACATAAATATGCAGCCAATGAAAAAGACCCATGGACTATTTACTGGATACATTTTAAAGGAGAGATCGCCGCGTATATCGTAGAGCTGATCTTGCAGAATTCCAGGAACTACAAGCCGGAGCTGGCCTATAATGAACACAGGATAAAACTTTTCGAGGATATTTATTCCAATCTTGAAAAAGGCTACAGCCAGGATACCCTTCGATATGTAAACATGATCTTTTATCATTTCCTTTCATCCCTGCTGTACGAAGAGAAGTTCAATTACGTTGAACATAAGGAAGAAAATGACGTCATTGCTCTTACCATAGCGCTTATGCAAAAAAAGATCCACACGACATTATCCCTGCAGGATTTCGCAGACTTTGCCAAATTATCGGTATCGCATTTCTCCGCCATTTTCAGAGAACGGACGGGTTACTCCCCTATTGAATATTTCAACCATTTAAAGATCCAGAAGGCCTGTCAATACTTATTGCTTACCAATATGACCGTAAAGGAAATGGCGATCAGTCTGGGCGTGGATGATCAATACTATTTTTCCAGGATGTTCTCAAAACTCATGGGGTATTCGCCCATGGAATACAGAAAAAGAAATAAGACGACGGGATGATCACTTCCGCATTTCCCTGATCAGTCGGCGGTTCCGCCTTTCTGCCCGGGAATTCTGTAGGTCTACGACAGCCCAGATGGCGGCCGGCAGCCAGCCGATGAGTGTTATTTGCAGGATCAGACAGATGATGAAATGAAGTATCCTCCCTCTCAGGAGGAAGGACAGCCAGGGGAGAAGTATGGCGATAATGAGCATGTTGTGTCTATCCGGTTTATACGAATATAAGATATTGGGATGACATTTATTTTGCCACTCGTATAATTGATCAGTAATCCTGCAGAAAATCTTTCAGTATTAAACTAGTTTAATTTCCAGCCTTTGGGGCTAAAGGTTATTAAGTCTTCATAGGATAAGGGGTGTAAATTTGTATGATAAGCCTTATCTATGAAGCAGGATGCATATTCGTATGATCGGAAAAGTTTTGAACGATTCGTTTTTTCCAGCGTAGGGAAAAGTACCATTATTAAGTTGGTAGAATTTTCAACTACCAAGACACCCGATCTCTATAATCTTGGTTTCGGAGACTTACTGCCTAATGGAACTATCGATGACAAAGTCAACTCCAACAATGGAGACATCGTAAAAGTATTAGTCACAATAGTTCAAATTATTAGAGATTTTTCCGCACAGCATCCAAATGCCAAAATTGTTTTTGCCGGCAGTACACAGGAACGTACAAAATTATATACTCGAATCATTAAAATGTACTATGAGGATTTTTGTAAAGAGTTTAAAATAACCGTTTTGATCAAAGTAAATCAATTATAAAAAGAACTGGATTTCAGCCCAAATTTGAATCTCTCCTATTTGGCATTTTTTATAAAAAGAATTAACTAAATTTGAATATGCCTACAAAAAAGAAACATATCCGGAAACCAAGCAAAAGAAGAAAAAAACTTTCACTGGACGTTTCAAATGTTGTAATCGTTAAGCACACAGTTGAAAAAGAGACTTTATTCCCTGAAAAACTAAAGAAGATCAACAAAATGCTTGAAAACGCAAAGTTGATGGATTAACCTCCGGGCCTATACCTCTCAATCCTCGTCGGATGACTCAATTTATAATCAAATTTGCTTTGATCGATCCCCGCCCGTTGATTGACATAACCTTTCCTGTACTTCTTGACCCGAGCCTCGAACTGTATCATATCTCCTTCCCGCAACGCCCCCAACTGCTCAAATCCCTTCGTCATATTGAACCACAGATGATCACATATTAGATTTCCATTGCCATCCCGGATATCCACCAGCAGGACGGTCTCCATGGAATGCCCCTTATAACCCGACTTCAGGCCATATTTTTTGAACCCTCCTCTAAACAGCTCCCGCTGCTCATCTATTTTCTTTAGTTCTTGTCTCATACAAAGTAAGCCCCGACAGACAGAAAATCAGTATTTTGCCAAAGGTAATACACCAATCGAACGGCCAAGTTACTCATTATGCCTGATAACTCCTTTTTCGACCGCGATCTGAGCTGGCTCTCCTTTAACCATCGGGTAATGGAAGAAGCCGCCCGGGAAGCCACCCCCCTGCTGGAGCGTATAAATTTCCTCTCCATCTACTCTTCCAACCTGGACGAATTCTACAGGGTCAGAGTACCCGCCCTGGCCGCCCTTGGGAAAATCAAAAAGTCAAAAGAGACTATCGCCGGCACCGAAAGTGAAACCGTATTGCAAAAGATCACACAGGAGGTTGACAGACAGCTGGCCCATTATGGACAACTGCTCTTAAACAGCGTGATCCCCCAACTCTCGCAGCACAGCATCGAATTTATCTATGAGCCGGCAGGACAAACAGGGATGCCATACGCATTGCCGGTGCCTCCCGCCGTCAAAAAAGCCGCTACCGAATATTTCTTTACTGAACTACTGGCCTTTCTGCAACCCGTACATCTTTCCCTGGCAAAAGACAGCTTCTTCCCGGGGAATGACAAACTCTACTTTGCCGTCGTCATCGGTGGATCGGCACAGGATATCTATATCCTGAACATCCCGTCCGACAATATATCACGCTTCTTCCGAGCCGAAGACGAAGGACGCAAATACGTTCTCTTTATCGATGATATCATACGGGACAATCTGGACTTTATCTTTCCGGACATGCCCGTAAAAGGAGCCTGCAGTATAAAGATCACCAGGGATGCGGAACTGGACCTGGAAGACGAATACGAAGGGGATATTGCCGAAAAAATAGAAAAAAAACTGGCAAAAAGAGATGCGGGCCTGGCCACCCGCTTCTTACATCAGCCGGGGATTCCCGGCGGTATCCTCCAATCGCTGATCGATGCCCTGGGATTGCATGATGCTTCCATCGTACAGGGAGGCCGGTACCATAACCTCCGTGACCTCGCCTCCTTTCCCATAAAGGACAGCACCCTCTCCTATCCTATCTGGCCGCCCCAACGGAATACAAAAGAAGCCCCGCAAAGCCTCTTTCAGCGCATATCCCAAAAGGATATCCTTTTGCACCCGCCTTATGAAAGTTATGACCCCGTGCTGCAGTTCTTCAACGAGGCAGCTATCGACCCTGTCGTGGAGGAGATCTACACCACTATGTACCGCATCGCCCGTGATTCCCGGATCGCACATGCCCTGATCAGCGCCAGCCGCAACGGCAAAAAAGTGACGGTATTTGTTGAGTTGAAAGCCCGGTTTGACGAAGCCAATAATCTGCAGTGGGCTAAACAGATGAAACAGGCCGGTGTAAAGATCGTCTACAGCATACCTGGTCTGAAAGTTCATGCCAAGGTAGCGCTGGTAAAGAAAAAAGTGCAGGAACGAATGGTCTATTATGGATTGCTGGCAACAGGCAACCTGAATGAAAAAACAGCCCGCTTCTATACAGATCATATCCTGCTGACGGGTAATCACGATCTGATGCGTGAACTGGAGCTGCTGTTCATCTTCCTCGGTCGTCGCAAAGACCCCCTCAACACGGAAAAGATACCGTTCAAACACTTGCTGGTGGCCCAATTCAATCTGCAGGACAGACTGTTATCTCTCATCGGGAGAGAGATAGTCAACGCACGCCTGGGGTTGCCGGCTTCCATCACCATCAAGCTCAACAATCTGGAAGAACGCGTGCTGATAGATAAACTCTACGAGGCTTCCAATGCCGGGGTACGCATTATGCTCATCGTACGAAGCATCTGTTGTTGCATACCCGGGGTACCGGATATGAGCGCGAACATCGTCATCCACAGGATCGTCGACAGATACCTGGAGCATGGCCGCGTATTCATCTTCCACAACAACGGAGAGGAAGAGATATTTCTTGGCTCCGCCGATTGGATGAACAGGAATATCTACCGTAGAATAGAAGTTTGCTTCCCCCTGTATGACGAAGACCTGCGGCAGGAGCTAATAGAGATCATTCGTTTACAGACAGCGGATAACGTGGCGGCTGTCATCTTGGATAAAACACTTAACAGCCTGCCTGTGCCCGAAGAAGAGCCACGGGTGCGTAGCCAGGAAGCAATTTATCATTATATTAGTAAAAAACGCAACAATGCCCATGGGTAGCCGGACACTCCCTGTATCAAAACCGAACGGTCCCCTACCCTCAAACAATACATCCCTTTGATTTAGAATCAAATAACAACCTGGCTTGTTTTTGGGGGCAAAATGATCATGCTTAAAAACTACATCAGGATCGCGCTGCGCAACCTCGTCAAGAACAGGGCCTCCTCCCTGCTCAACATCGGCGGCTTAGCAGTAGGTATGGCCGTCGCCATACTCATAGGCCTGTGGATCTGGGATGAAACGTCTTATGACAAGACCTTTCCCAACCATCGTCGTATCGCCCAGGCAATGCAAAACCAATGGATCAACAACCATACGGACACCTGGGGTAGTGAAGCCTATCCCCTGGGGTCCGAGCTGCGCCGGGTCTATGGAAATGACTTCAAACATGTCGTCATGTCCGGGTGGACCGGTGGACATCTCCTGACCTACGGGGACAAACATATAAAAGAAACAGGCAATTATATGGAGCCGGGTGTAACGGACATGCTGTCGTTGACCATGCTGAAAGGCAATCGCGATGGTTTAAAGGACCCGGGATCGATCCTGTTGTCCCGCTCGACAGCCAAAGCCCTGTTTGGAGACGCGGATCCCATGGGCGCCACCGTCTCCGTGGATCAAAAGCTGCTGGTCAAGGTCACCGGCGTGTATGAAGACCTGCCGTCAAGCTCTTCTTTTAGCGACCTGAACTTTATCTCCCCCTGGCAATTGCTGGTAAACACCGAACATTATGATACCCGTTTCAACAACCCCTGGGGCGCAAGCTGGTTCCAATGCCTTGTTCAGATAGCCGACAATGCCGACATGGACAAAGTTTCCAAAAAGATCCGGGACGTCAAGCTCAACGCCCTCAAAAGCAACGGTAACGAGGATGCGCGGTTCAGACCGGCTATTTTCCTGCACCCCATGGACAAGTGGCATTTGTATTCCTCTTTCAAAAATGGCGTCATCGATGGCGGCCGCATTCAATACGTCTGGCTCTTCGGGATCATCGGGATATTCGTGTTACTGCTGGCCTGCATCAACTTTATGAACCTTAGCACAGCCCGCAGCGAGAAAAGAGCAAAAGAGGTGGGCATACGCAAGGCCCTCGGCTCTTTGCGCAGACAGTTGATTACCCAGTTCTATATCGAATCGTTATTGATCGCTTTCTGCTCCTTTCTGATAGCGTTGATCCTAGCTCAGGTTTCTCTGCCTTTCTTCAACGAAGTGGCAGACAAGAAAATGTCCATATTGTGGAGCACCCCTTTATTCTGGCTGTCATGCTTAGGGTTTACCCTGATCACCGGGTTGATCGCAGGCAGCTATCCGGCCCTATATCTTTCGTCCTTCCGGCCCGTAAAAGTGCTGAAAGGGGTTTTTCGCGCAGGCAGGTCGGCTACTCTACCCCGTAAGATGCTGGTAGTAACCCAATTTGCCGTCTCTATTATCCTGATCATCGGCACGATCGTCGTGTTCAACCAGATACAATATGCAAAGGACAGACCTGTAGGCTATACCCGGGAGGGGCTGGTAACCACCCCCCTCACAGATGACATCAGGAATAAATATGCCGCCTTTAAAAACGACTTGCTGGCCACAGGGGCCGTAACTACCGTCGCCCAATCCGAAAACCCGGTAACAAATGTGTATGTCACCAACAGCGGACTTACCTGGAGAGGGAAAGACCCCAGCCTCCAGGAGGAATTCACCACGCTGTCCGTTTCCTCCGATTTTGGAGCGACAGTAGGATGGCAGATAAAGGAAGGACGGGACTTTTCTTCCGCTTTCGCAAGCGATTCCTCCGCCTTTCTTATAAATGAAGCGGCTGCAAAATACCTGGGATTCCAACATCCTGTCGGGGAGATCATCGACTGGAAAGGAAATGGGAAGATGAAGATCATCGGTGTGGTAAAAGACATGGTCAACCAATCCGCCTACGAACCCGCCAGACAAATGTTCTTTTTTCTACCAAGATGGGAGGGACAGAAATTGTATGTCCTCAATATCCGGATCAATCCGAACATCGGCCCCCACGAAGCTATTGCAAAAATTGCCCCTGTCTTTAAACGATATGATCCTGCCAATCCTTTTGAATATCATTTCACCGACGATGACTATGCAAAAAAGTTTGCCAATGAAGAGCGAATAGGACAACTGGCCGGTTGTTTTGCCAGCCTGGCGATTCTCATCAGTTGTATGGGTTTATTTGGCATGGCTTCCTTTATGGCCGAGCAGCGTGTAAAGGAGATCGGTATCCGTAAAGTGCTGGGGGCATCTGTCTTTAACCTCTGGCGTCTGTTGTCAAAAGAATTTGTCGCCCTGGTATTCATCTCGATCCTTATCGCAACTCCCCTGGCCTGGTATTTTATGCACAACTGGCTGCGCAACTATGAGTACCGCACAACCATGTCCTGGTGGGTTTTCATCACGGCAGGCGTAGGAGCATTGTTCGTCACGCTTTTGACGGTGAGCTTTCAAAGCATCAAGGCGGCGCTGACAAATCCCATAGAGAGTTTGAGAACGGAGTGATCAAAATAAAGCGACACGGGCCCCTATTCCGCCCCGGATATAATCTCTCACCGCCTCGTTAAACTGCGTCGGAACATCCTGCCCATTCTGCAGGTACAACATGTCCGTGCCTTTACCGGTCTTGCCGTGCAAGATATTTCCCGAAACAAAGAAGGTCCATTTATCAAGGGTATAGCAAAATTTTAAATACCCCTCCAGGTTATACCCGTTGGCATCATCCTGAAAACTGAGCGGGTGACGGAAAGTGGAGATAAGGTTCCAGTTGGCACGGCCCCTGTAGTGTACTATATCACACAGCAAGCCCCCTTCGATGGTAAAATGATCGGAGAGGGAAAATTCCGCCCGCAGACCAGCGACCCCGCCCAGGTATCGTGTGGCATAAGTGCTGTTGAGATTGGGATTAGTGCCCGATTGATCCGTAATGTAGAGGGATTGCCGGTGCATGGAAAAGCCCGCCAGAGGGATAAGTTTAACCTTATCCAGGTGAAAAGTATACTCCAATGTTGTCCGCCAGGAAAAGCTGGAACCTTTTTTTGCATCGAATTCCCCGTAATATGACCGGTTCGTCCGATTGTCTCCCTGGTAGTCAGCATCGGTAACGCTGCCTGAAACGATAAACATTTGGGAGAACTCGGATCGTAGGCTAAACGATTTCCAAAAGTTCCATTCGGCTGATGCCCCGGCAGTGGGGCCGGAAAGGTTCTTCCACTTCAGCTCTGAAAGGATATTGGGGTCCGTACCCTGTACGCTGCCGGCGATAGACCAGCGGAAATCCTCGGACTGATAGCCTGTGGCAAGAGAAAGTTTCAGACGTTCCTGTGCGTCAGCGCGATGGACTGCTGCAAACAGGAATAAAAAGCAGATGTATAAAGTCCTCCGGGAAATGAGGATCATCATGAAAAGGTTATTTGTACAAATATAAGGGTCTATCCAAAAATTAAGCCAACCGTCGTACTTTTACCAGCCAATAAAGAATATTGTCCCGATCTTCGCCACAACATATTTTGTTTACCAGGCTTTTCCGCAGCAGGGTGATGTATCATTTTTTGTTCTGGCTGTTCTATTTTTCCAGCGCGGCCCTCATCATCGTCAATGTTCGACAGATACATCACTGGACCTTTTTTCTCAAACTGCTGACATTGCTGCCGCCGGACATGATGCAGGTATACCTGAACATCTATATCCTGATCCCCCGCCTTTTATTCAGAAGAAAATATTTTCTCTATTTTTCGACCTTGCTGACAAGCATCCTCCTGCAATCGGCGTTGTTTATCTGGCTCCATCGATATTATACATTGTCGGGAGAGACGGCCTTTTCACACGCGATGGACATTACCCCGGCAAATCTTGCCATACAAGGTCTGAACATTCTTTCCCTCGTGGGTTTGGCGACAGGTATTAAATTCCTAAAGGACTGGATGCTGCAGGAGCAGCAATGGCAGGAAAAGGAAAAACAGCATATAGAGACAGAGCTGAATTTTCTCAAATCGCAGATACATCCGCATTTCTTCTTCAATACGTTGAACAATCTGTATTCGCTCACTGTCCGTAAATCCGACGAAGCGCCGGAGGTCGTGCTGAAATTGTCCGATCTGATGAGCTATATGCTATACGAGTCCGGTGCCCCCATGGTGCCCCTGGATAAAGAAATAGTAAATCTTGAAAATTATATAGCCCTGGAACGGCTGCGTTATGGCCGGCGTCTGACACTGTGCTTTGAAAAAAAAGGGGATACCGGTTCCATACAGATACCGCCCCTGCTATTGCTGGCTTTTGTGGAAAATGGTTTTAAACATGGGCTAAAGGAACGTATGGGTCCCGTTCATATCGATCTAACGCTCGACGCAGATGTACAACGGCAGTGGCTGCATTTCAAAGTCTGTAACCCTGCAGGGCTGGCGCCGGAAGCAGGCGGGCCCGGAGGAATTGGATTGAGGAATGTCATCCGCCGGCTGGACATCCTGTACGGGACACGTTATACTTTACATATGGAAAGAACAGAGGACACATTCAAAGCTCACCTGAAAATCCCCCTGTCATGACCGGTCTTAAATGTATGGTAGTGGATGACGAGCCCCTGGCCATCGATGTGGTGGTGGACTATTTACAAAAAATGGATATCCACCCCGTGTGCTGCGAAAATGGCGTCGAGGCTTTGCGGCAATTACAGCAGGATCGTTTTGACCTGCTGTTCCTAGACATAGAAATGCCCGGTCTTAACGGGCTCAGCCTGGTGAAAAGCCTCTCACACCGGCCTGCCATTGTCATTACCACCGCCTACAGGGATTATGCCGTAGAAGGTTTTGAGCTGGAAGTGCTGGACTACCTGGTAAAACCTTTTTCATTTTCCCGGCTGCAGCAGACTATGGAAAAATTCACTCGCGGGAAGGGAGAGGACCATATCTTTCTAAAGGTAGACAAACGGCTGGTGCAAGTGTTGATGAAGGATATATTGTACATAGAAAGCAGAAAGGATTATATAAAGGTGCTTACCACAAAGGAGGAATATATCTGCCACCAGACCCTCACGGATATCACCGGGCGGCTAAGTCCCGGAAAATTCTTCCGTCTGCACCGCAGCTATACGGTAGCATTGGATAAGATCGGGCTGTACAAGGACAATTGTGTACACATCGCGGGTAAGGTCATCCCCGTCTCCAGAGAGCACCGGCACGAGATCAGGCGTCTCCTCCATTCATAGTCATGTCAACCGTCGACGGAAAAAGACAGTTCATCGAAAAAATACCCTTACATCCATTATTCGCTTGGACCAGCCTGAGACGAATGCTACATTTAAGTATGAAGCGGATTTACTCCATCGACATCGCCCGTGGCCTGGTAATGATCATCATGGCGCTGGACCATACCAGGGACCTGATGCACACGGATGCCCTTATCCATAGCCCCACCGACCTAAAGACCACCACCCCCATTCTCTTCTTTACCCGCTGGATCACGCACCTGTGCGCCCCCAGCTTTGTCTTTCTCTCAGGCACCTCCGCATGGCTGTCCATGCAACGACGGGCCGACGCCGGGGATAGCAGACGGTTCCTCTTCAGTCGTGGTGTATTCCTTGTCGTGCTGGACCTCACCATCGTCAACTTCTGCGTCTGGTATGACATCCATTTCCGGACATTTTTATTCCAGGTCATTGCCGCCATCGGCTTTGGGTTCATTGGGCTGGCGTTCCTATACAAGCTCTCTCCCAAAACCCTGGGCATAATAGGGCTGGTGATCATTTTCCTGCACGACCTCCTGCTGCGCCTTCCCATGGTTTCAAATCCCGTATTACAATTCGCAGGCGCCTCGCTGTTTGGCGGCGGCCTTATCAAACTGGGCGGCACCACACTGCTCTTCGGCTATCCCATTCTGCCCTGGCTGGGCATTATGCTGGCGGGGTTCGCCCTGGGTCCGCAGTTTACACTGCCTTACGAGATAAGACGACGACATCTGCGACATCTCGGAACTATAGCGCTGGGTCTGTTCGTATTGTTGAGGGCGGTCAATATATATGGCGACCCTGTACGATGGAGCGTCCAGAAAAACCCTATGTATACTTTCATGTCCTTCTTCGATGTCAGCAAATACCCGCCTTCGCTGCTGTATACGCTGATCATGCTGGGCCTGTTACTCCTGTTCCTCTCCTTCATCGAAGAGAAAGAAAACGCCCTCACCCGGATAGCTTCGGTCTATGGGAAAGTTCCTATGTTCTACTACCTGATACATTGGAACCTGATCCATCTGCTGATGCTGGCGATGGTCTTTTTACAAGGTTTCCGGGCTGATCAGCTGGTGTTCGGGACCTTTCAGTTCGGAAGACCGCCGGGCAGCGGCATCAGCCTGCCATTTGTCTATCTGGTATGGTTATGCGTAGTAGCAAGCCTTTACCCCTTATGTGTATGGTATGGACGATACAAGGCCCTGCATCCGGAAAAACGATGGCTCAGATATTTGTAATGCGTCATTGCTCCGCCAGTCTCCTGAAAGTGACTGGCAGCCTGATCGTGGCCTGCACAGGCCGGTGATGATCTGTTCCGGGAAGCCATCCGGGTGAGTGCCGTACCGTCTCCAACGCAATCCTGTCGAAAGCCGGGTAAAAAGGTATCCTTACTTCTGCTTCTGCCACCATACCGTCTTCTCCGATGGTAGCCTCTATCACTACCGTGGCTTCGTCTCCGTTAGTGATCTTGTTTTGATCAGGAAAATATAGCGACCTGCTTAAATAGAGGGACCAGGCAGACTCGCCGCCCGGAAAGGACGGTGTTCTATCGGCGCCCGATGTATCGGCAAGCAACGCTCCCTTCTCATTAAAAAAACGCTTTTCCTGTAGCCGTCCCTGGATATCGTACACCTCCGTGGCGCTGATGCCCCCTGTTTTGTAGAAGTATGTCCATTTACCGTATTTTTTATAGCCGCCGGAGTAGCGGCCGGCAAAGGAAGGATTGCCGTTGTCAAACCAGGCGATGTGTATGCCGCTGCCGTCGGGGTTATAGCTCGCGGAGTCGCGGATGTATCCGTTGCGGTACCAACTGGTCCGGACACCCACCGGATTGCCATTGTCATATACGGTAGAGTCCGACAGCAGCCCATCGCTGTAATAGCGCAGCCAGAGCCCCTGCTTTCTGCCGCCCCGGTATGCCCCCGTTTCTTCCGCTATACGTGTAGGATGAATATAACGGAAATGACCGGATGGTATCTTACAGGCGCTGTCTGTATAAAGACCTTCCATCCGCAGGGTAAGACTATGCAGATAATAATCCCGGCGACGCCAGCCGGAGTCCGTCTTTTCGATGATGCTGTAAAAACGTGCATGGGCGGCAGCTGTCTCCCGCCACTGATAGTCAAAATATTTTTCTGTCTTTTGGCAATAGGCCGCGGGATCCGTCAAATAGCAAAGCAATGCGATCAGGAGGGGTCTGGTCATGGGTTGTGTACTCTACCTCATAAAGGTAGCTCTTAATTGGCATTCGACAGGCGCATAAGCTCAGGAGGCGAGATGCTTGGTGAAGCCCCATCCGATCAGCCGCTCGTATGCAGCCCAGACCTCATCGGGGATCTCCTGCGGGATCTGGAATCCCTTGTCAGGATAGATGCGGATACGCTGAAGATCACCCACCATAATGTTGATGACCTTTTCCATGGGGATATCATCTGTAGGATATTCGTCGAAACTTATTTGCGGAGAAGTGACGATGAGCTTTTTCTCAGGCCATTGCTTTTTGAAAGTGGCATAGCTTCTTCTTTCCATATAAGGCTTTTGCACCAGCAGAAAAGTCTGGGGATCGAGGCCTTTCTCCTGTAAAAGCTTTTGCGTAAAAAGTATATTTTCCCCCGTGTTGGTGGATTGGTTCTCGATAAAGATGGCCTCTGCCGGTACCCCCTTGTCCAGGGCAATACGGGCGAACTGATCAGCTTCGGGATCTTTCCAGATTCCCTTTGTCACATTCCCAAGACCACCGGAGAAAATGAGAATGGGAGCCCACCCCTCGAGGTACAGCTCCGCTCCCCTGTCAGCCACGCGCAGATCGTGACTGCCCAGCACAAGTATACAGTCGGATCTTTCGGGGATATGGTTTACATGATGATAGTCCCACAGCTTTCTGGCTTCAATGAGTACTTCTTTAGTGATCATAAAGAACGAGTAATTGTACGTCGGCAAATATAATTGTAATTTTATACTAAAGCCAACTATGATCTCCTACCCACTTCCCCGGACAGGCTGGTGCCCTGCAAGATTACACACCGGCATTTTTACGGATCATACGCTGTTTACCGGCACCGTGGAAGACGTGTATGACTATCCCGAGCATACCGCCGGGCTGGGTATTCTGACGATGTTTGCAGGCGCCGGTGAATGCGCTCTCAACCATAGAACAGAAAGGCTGAGCGGGCAGGCATGGATGCTGGTGAACAAGGGCAGCCGGCTTTCGTTGCATCTTTCCCAAATGGGAACACGACCGGTGATACTTTTCTTTCATACCCGGATGGTGGAAAGGTTGCTGGGGAGCGGAGACTTCGCCCCGCTGGAAAGGATGCACACCGGCGAACTCACATTCCGTCCGCAATTGGAAGAGCTGGCGGCTTTAGGCGACAGTTGCTCCTCCTTCATTACCTTAAAAGCGGATAGCATTATACGTAATATCCTGGATGCGCTGATCTGCCACGCCCGGCAGGCGGCCATGCTTGCAAGCCGCCTGGAGGTGGCCAAGGGTTCTACCCGGATAGAATTGTTCAAACGCCTTTCTGCGGCCAGGGATCATATCCTGACGCATTACGCCTCTTCTGTTACCCTGGATGACATGGCGGAAATAGCCATGCTGAACCGTCAGCATTTCCTACGGATGTTCCGCCAGTGCTACCGGCTGACGCCGCACCAATTCCTGACAGAGATCCGCCTGCAGCAGGCACAGCACAGACTATTGCATTCGGAGGACAGCGTCACGCTGATCTGTCTGCAGACAGGTTTTGAAAGTCTGTCTTCATTCAGCGGACTGTTCCGGCAGCGCTTCGGCCTTTCTCCCTCCGCCCTCCGGCGGAGCAGGCAAGTCATGAATTGATCACGTTCTTCAGCTCCCTCTTCCGGTTGCGCAAGTCAATGCCTCCTTCCAGAACAGACTTTAGGTTGGTGAGATAAAAGACCCATCCTTGCAAATCACTTAGGTAATGTTTTACGACCTTTTCCTCGTCGGCAGGCATGTCGCTCTCCCGTAACTCCACAATGGTTTCGTCACATTCCCTGTAAAGGCTAATGGTCACGGGACAGTCAAGAGAAAAGGAGAAGCGGAATTGGTCTTTACCATTGGCATCCAGGATAGCGCCTTTGTGTGAAAGGTCGTAGTGTCCATGCCACCACCATTCATAGGCATCCCCTTTTTTGATAGGGTCGCCGCCTGCACGGCCATCACCGGTATCTCCAGGTGCAAGGATCAATGCCTTGCGAAGGAACCAGGATTCGAGCCCGGCAGGAGTAGCCCATGCCTTATATACCTTTTCAACAGGGGTATTGATGCTGATGCGCAGTTTGAATTCATTCCATGCGTGTGCCATATGCTTTTTTACACAATGGTAAAACCACAGACCGAAGATCACTTCTCGAAAATGGAGAAATTTCAGTTGCCGCCAGCCAGGAAACGATAGCCCACCCCCGATTCGGTGATGATATGTTCGGGAAAATTGACGTCCTTTTCGATTTTTTTACGCAATTGGGCGATAAAGACCCGCAGATATTGCAGCTGATCGACATGATCGGATCCCCATATTTCGCGGAGCAGGTATTGATGCGTGAGCACTTTCCCCGGATGCTGAGCAAAAAGGGCCAGCAGGGCGTATTGGGTAGCTGTCAGCTTCAGCATCTCGCCCGATTTTTTTACGGTACGGGTAGACAGATCGATCTCCAAACCATTCAGACTGATGACAGGGCCATCGTCCTCCGGCGCCACGGTCCGAAGAGCGGACCGTATCCTGGCCAGCAGCTCGCCGGTGCGGAAAGGCTTGATAAGGTAGTCATTGGCGCCATTGTCCAGGGCCGTTATGATGTCTTCCTCGCTGTTGAACACAGAAAGGATAATGACAGGTTTGCCAAACCATTCCCGCATTTTTTTTAAGGTGACATGACCGCTTTCATCCGGAAGCCCCAGATCCAGGATGATCAGGTCAGGAGAATGGGCGGCTGTCATTTGCAGTCCTTCCCGGGCCGTGGTGGCCTGGAGGATCGTATATCCATTGGATTGCAGCGTAATCTCCAATATCTTGCGAATGGACGTCTCATCGTCGATGATCAATATTTCTGTCGGTGCTTCAGGGTTCATGATACGGACAATTGATAGTTGAGCTTTTCCTCGGGCGCCATGCCGATGCGGGAAGGTAGACATACCGGCAGACTGATGACAAAACGGGCGCCGCCGGAACACCGGTTTGTCAGCGTGATCGTCCCGTTATGCGCTTCCACAAAACCTTTTACAATGGACAGCCCCAACCCGGCCCCCCCGGCACGGGAATCCTTCAGACGATAGAACTTATCAAACACTTTACCGATCTCCTCTTCCGGAAAGCCGGGACCATCGTCTTCCACGACAATGACCAGGGTCTGATCAAAACTCTCCGCACTGACACGTATCCAGCTCCCCACGGGAGTATAAAGGGCGGCATTGTACAAAAGGTTGTACAATGCCTGCTCCATAAGACCATAATCCAGTCTTGCCGGGGGGAAATTGTCCCGGATGGTCACCCGGGGGTTCCTTTGCGCCAACGGTTCTTCCAGTTGATGCAGAAGGGAGAGCACTAGCTCATGGATGTCATGCCAATCCTTTTTTGGCTGGATAAAGCCGGATTCCAGCCGGGACATGTTCAGCAGGTTTTCCACCTGTCTGTTCAGCCTTAATGAAGCAACAGAGATCTCTGTAAGAAGCTTCTTGCTGTCTTCTACAGACAAACGCGAAGGCTGCTCCAGCAGGTTGTCCGTTGCGCCGATGATCGCAGCGATGGGAGTCCGGAACTCATGGGAAAGGGAGTTCAACAACGTATTGTACAGCTTTAGCGTCTTGGCTTTCTCTGCCTTCTGCCGGGCTATCTTTTCGATCTGCCGTATCTTAAAAGTGAGAACGGCATTTACCATTGCAATGACAAAATACATGGAAAGCAGGATCTCATCCTCCGTGTTACCGACCCTAAGATTAAACCTCGGCAGAAGGAAAAAATAATCCCAGATCAGGGCGCTGAGAAAAGCCGTAAGCAGGACGGGTAGGATGTCGAAGAACATGGCTACCAGCGAAAGGGTCAGTAACAGGACAAAAGCGACCACTTCCGCACCGATATAAGGAGACAGCAAATAACAAATAGCCGATATGACACAGACAGACAGGATACTGAGCAGATATTGACGGTTCCTGCCAATCCGCGAGCCAATAAAAAGGGGCACAAATACATCCTGCATGTAATATGTAATATAAAAATATTATCAATATGACTAATTTACAAAATTCATGCAAGAATACCCATTTAAATAACAAATAAAAAAAGAAAGAAGGCCTGGGAGCCTCCTTTCTAGGTGCAAAATGGGAGTAAACCAAATATTTAATATATTCTAATGCGTTACTTCCTGCTCTTTTAAACCATTGGGTGTAGCCACCAGCAGCGTACCCTGAACATATTTCTCGTCGTGCTGGCTGGCATCCAGACCCTCTTCTTCCTCTTCGTCACTTACCCGCAGCGGTACGATGGAATTCACCACCTTGAAGATGATAAAGGAGACGGTAAAGCTATAACCTACGGCAATAGCCATCGCTTTTAGCTGGGTAAAGAAGAAAGAAGCGTTACCATAGGCCCAACCGTCGTTGCCGGCGCTGTTTACAGCCTTGGTAGCAAATATACCCGTCATAAGCATACCTACCATACCACCGATGCCATGACAGGGGAACACATCCAAAGTGTCATCCAGTACGGTCTTCGTAGCCTTGATATGTACGGCAATATTGGAGATGAGGGCGGCAAATACACCGATAAAGATACTTTGTGGTACAGCGACAAAGCCGGCGGCAGGCGTGATGGCTACAAGACCTACCACAGCACCTACGCAAAATCCGACCACAGAAGGCTTTTTACCCCTCATGACGTCAAAAAACATCCAGGAACAACCGGCAGCGGCAGCAGCTGTATTGGTAGTAGAGAATGCAGACACCGACAGCGCATTGGCGGCTACGGCAGAACCCGCGTTAAAACCAAACCACCCAAACCACAGCAACCCCGTCCCAATGAGTACATAAGGAATATTTGCGGGATGCGTTGTCACCTTGTCGATATGAGACTTCCTGCGTTTCAACACCAGGGCGCCCGCGAGAGCGGCACAGCCGGCAGAAATGTGTACTACGGTACCACCGGCAAAGTCAAGAGCTCCCATCTTGGCGAGAAAACCGTCAGGATGCCAGCTCCAGTGAGCCAGGGGAGCATAGACCAGCAGGCTGAAGAGCACGGTGAAAAGCACATAGGCGGAAAACCGCATCCGCTCGGCTATGGCGCCTACCACCAGCCCTGGAGTAATGATGGCAAACATCAGCTGGAACATGGAGAACAACCCCTTCGGAATAGAAGTCGCCGCAACCCAGGGCTTCCCGCTCATTACGTCCTTATAAAAAAAATGCGTGACAGGATTGCCGATGATCCCCCCTACAGTGTCGCCAAAACAGAGACTATACCCTACCACTATCCACAACACTCCTACAACCCCTGCCGCTACCACGCTCTTCATCATCGTGGAAAGTACATTCTTCCGGTTGACCATGCCCCCATAAAAAAAGGCAAGACCCGGGGTCATCAAAAAGACCAGGGCCGTTGCCACCAGGATCCAGGCAATGTCGGCCACATTGTATTTCCCCTCATCAAAATTGGGTAATGTGGGAACAAATGCAGCTGCAATGGCTACAATCACCAGGACAATAAATGGCAGAGTGCTTTTAAGAGTGAGTTTTGTCATAATCTCGTAGATTTCATGTTAGAAAAAACATTAATTTGTTGTAACTGAATGGAAAGTTATAAAGAATTTATAAAATAGACTAAGTTTATTTTATTACATATAATTATAATATAATTGAATTAACTTCACAATTAACTTATTTTTAAACATTTATATATTCTTTATGTGAAAATGGTTCAAAAAATTTTTATTAATTCTTTATAAAAGGGGGGTATAAATTGCAAAATATTCATTGCACAGATCATATTATAAAAAATCCCCGGCATGTTTGCCGGGGATTTCTGTGACGTACACAGGCCGTCAGTTTTTTATAGCCCACCTGGACGATAAATCCGGGGCCGTCCCCGGCAGCTTGATCTTATATCTATATATACCATTAAAAGAATCCTCCTCCTTTAGGAACTCATGGGTGTCCTTACTGATCCAAAAAGTCTGCGTAAACGCCCCCCTGGGACTCTCCCCTTGCGTAAATAATTTCCAGCAATCTGTTCTCTCCCCATTCATGACTGTAAGCGCCTCGCTGCCCGTCACGCTATAAAGAACATACTTCGGCGGCTCCAACCCGGCATCATAAAAATTGATCAGAAAAGACTTGCCCGCAGCCAGCGGCAACATCTCAAAGGTCTCGATGTCCAGGTTCCAGTTCAGGTTGGGCTCCGTAAACCCAAGGTAAAACCCTTTCCTCTCATTGCCTTCCACACTATCCGCCGCCGCAATCCCCGTCACACTCCAATTATAAGCACCCGTTTTGCCCCGCACCGTCTCGCAATGATAGACAGGTGCAAAGTCAGCCGCTGCATTTAGCGAATACACTTTCCGGTAAGACAACGAATCGCCGCCATACCAATGTTGGGTAATAGAGAAATATTGCTTTCCCCCCTTCGTCTCCAGGGCGATATCCCGTACCCAATACCAAAAACGCAGCCTGTCGGATTTTTGGGGATCCTGGAAATACACCAGATACTGCCGCAGACCAGGCTTTAGCACCGACGTTAGCAAACGCCCCTTACCAGGCCGGATAGTATCGGCCCGCGGGTCGGTCTGTCCCCGGGAAATGGCTGCGATCAACAGATGAACTAACAACAAAGAAATGTAGATGATCGTACGCATATAAATGATTTTAACAAAGGATCAAATCTCCGTATCCCCCGCAGCGTCCGCAACTCTATTCAATCTCCCGGAGCCTTGGTTCAACCAGGGTGAGCCGTCGCTCAATCCCCCCGTCATTGAAGGAACAGACCCGGTCATTGAAAATAAAACGCTACCCGCCGAAAGGTTAGTAATTTGCCCCGGTGAAAATCTTTTCAGAAAAGGCAAGCCCACGTCAGCTGCAGCTCCTGGTATGGGGAACCATCTTCCTGGTCAATTTCTTCTCCATCCTGCCCATGGACGGAGTGCTGCAATCCATCGTCTATACTATACTGAATACCTTTTTTTACGCCGTGATCATTTACGGGAACATCAGTTTCCTTTTCCCCCGTTTGTACCTGCGGAAAAAAAAAGCCCTATACATATTCACCTCCATTATACTCCTGGCCGGCCTTAGTCTTTTAAAGACCTGGATAAGCCAGGTGATCTACAATACCTGGTTCGCAAAAAAATACTATCCGCTGACATGGCAGTACATCGTTTACGCAACAGTGGGATCCGCCGTCGTCTTTATCCTCAGCTTTGTCTTCCGTATCGCCCTGGCCTACTTTGCCCTCAAACGGCAGACACAGCAAATACAGGAGCAAAAGAGCCTGGTAGAGCTCAATCTGCTGAAATCACAGGTCCAGCCCCACTTTCTTTTCAATACGCTGAACAATATCTATTACGAAGCCTTCCGGGAAGCCCCCCGCACCGCTCTCCTCATCGGACGGCTCTCGGAGATCATGCGCTATTTCGTCGACGAAAGCCCAAAGGAAAAAGTTAGTTTGACCACAGAGATACAATTCCTTGAAAACTACATTGCCCTGGAACAGATACGCATCCGTCATGGAGTAAACGTCATCTTCCTGAAACAATGCAATACCACCCATTTTATTCCTCCCATGCTGCTGATGACCTTTGTGGAAAATATCTTTAAACATGGCATCGACAGAGGCGGTACGGACAATAAGGTGACCCTCTCCCTCCAGGAAAAAGAGGACTGCCTCATTTTCGAGACGGCCAACGACCTGCAGGAACCACCCCCAATGTCCTCCCCAAAAGGTTTCGGACTTGAAAATCTGCAAAGACGTCTTAACTTACTATACGGTCATCGCGCCGAATTGCACACAAGCCGGACAGACTCACAATTTCATGCTTATCTAAAAATTCCTTTGTCATGACCCTCCGTTGTCTCATAGTGGATGATGAACCCAATGCGGTAAGCCTCCTGGAAATGCTCATCGAACAAAACACTTCCTGGCAGCTGAAAGGCAAATGCTACGACGCCCGCGAAGCGCTGACCTTTCTAAAGACAACTCCCGTAGACCTCGTCTTTCTCGATATCAATATGCCCCAACTCTCCGGTATGGAAATGGCCTCCCTCCTCCCCCAGGATACCCGCATCGTATTTACCACTGCTTATTCCGAGTACGCCGCGGAAAGCTATTCCTTTCAAACCATCGACTACCTTTTAAAACCTATCACCCTCCGGCGCTTCTACTCCTCACTCCAAAAGATCGAGACTTACTTCAGCATGCTGGCAGGACAAAAAGAGCCGCCCACACCCACCCTGCCCACAGAAGAATACTTTTTTATCAAGTCAGGCAGGACGCTAAACAAAGTGCTCCTGAAGGACATCCTGTACTTTGAAGGAGAAAAAGAATACGCCCGGCTGGTGAGCACAACAGATAAAATATTGATCTATAAAAGATTGAAAGACATAGAAGAACAACTATCTCCCGGCTTTACCCGGGTACATAATTCCTATATCGTCAACGTGGCAAGAGTGGACAGCATCCGGGACAACCACATCTTTATCGGCAGCCGACAAATACCCATCAGCGAGAAATTCAGGGAATCTTTTATGAATATCATCCAAAAAAAGACTTTTTAACATCGATCCCTGCACAAATTGCCGATTTTGACGTTAATACTGTCAATACTCAAAACCTTGATACATTGGCGCCTGTAAAGCAACTCCCCAAAAGGACATCCCGGATCGTCCGGGTCTTCTGGATAAGTTTTCTCTGCGGCCTGCTGGCCTTTATCTTCCTGCTGGTGCTCATCGGCATGGGAACTTTTGGCAAGCTGCCTTCCCTGCACGAGCTGGAAAACCCTACCCTGGTGCTGGCATCCGAAGTAATGGCCGATGACGGCACACCCATGGGCAAGTACTATACGGAAAAAGGCAACCGCACCCACGTGGACTATAACGACATTTCACCCAATGTCATACATGCGCTGGTGGCTACGGAAGACGAACGTTTTTATGAACACTCGGGCATCGACGGCATCGCGGTGATGAGGGCTATATTGAAGTTTGGAAAGGACGGTGGCGGCAGCACACTGACGCAACAGTTGGCCCTGAATATGTTTAATGGCGAACGCAGTCGAAGTAAAGTCCGCAGGGTCATCCAAAAATTAAAAGAATGGATCATCGCCATTCAGTTGGAACGGAACTTCACGAAGGAAGAGATCCTTTCGCTCTATCTGAATGACGTATCCTTCAGCGATAATGTTTATGGTATCCGGGGCGCCGCCAGGACCTTCTTCCAGAAAGACCCGGCCAACCTCAGCGTGGATGAAGCCGCCCTGCTGGTAGGTATGGTAAACAACCCCCGCTTCTTCAACCCCCGCACCAATCCAAAGGCAGCCATGGAGAGAAGGAATATCGTGATCAACAGGATGGTGACCAATCATTATCTCGCAGAAGGCGATGCCCTCGTCTTTAAGATGAAACCCATCGATATGAGTCACTACCGGAAGCAGGACGAGAACAATGGACTCGCCCCTTATTTCAGGGATGTACTTAGAAGCGATCTGAAAAAATGGTGTAAGGAACATATGAACCCCGAGACGGGCGAGCCCTTTAATCTTTACCAGGACGGGCTGAGGATCTATACAACCATCAATCCCCGCATGCAGCAATATGCAGATGAAGCCGTCGCACAGGCGATGCCGCAATGGCAAAAGATACTGAGTACCCAGCCCAACGTCGTCTCCGGGGATATCTGGAAGGGGCATATCAATGTGCTGGAAACAGCCATGCGCAACAGCGAACGATGGAAGGTAGACGAAGAGGACAGCATGTCGGCGCCGGCCATCCGCAACAGCTTCCATCAGCCCGTGAAGATGAAAGTATTCGCCTGGAATACCGCCCATGAAAAAGACACCGTGATGACACCGATGGATTCGATCAAATACTACAGGCAGATGCTGCAGACAGGCTTTATGGTAATGGACCCGGTCACGGGCGCCGTAAAGGCCTGGGTGGGAGGCATCGATTTCAGGAACTATAAGTTCGACCACGTCAACATCAATACCAAACGCCAGGTAGGCAGCTCGATCAAACCCTTCCTGTATAGCCTTGCCATAGAAGACTTCAATTTTACGCCACAGACGCAATGCGATGCCGTCCAGCAGTATTTCCCGGAATACAAAGCCTATGTCCCCGCCCGGGCCAATCCCCGGGTAAGCGGCACCCGCACCATGGCTAACGGACTTGCATGGTCCATCAATGAAGTGGCAGCCTATATCATGAAGCAATTTGGCCCCGAAGGGCCCAAACGCTTTGCCGAGTATATCCATCAACTGAACATCCCAACGGCCGTAGAACCCTATCCCTCCCTGGCCCTGGGCGCCTGCGAGCTATCCTTGTATGAAATGATGTGGGGCTATACGGTCTTCCCTTCCGGCGGCATCAGCACCCAGCCTTACTATATCTCCCGTATCGAAGACAAACACGGGAATGTCCTGGCGCGCTTTCCCCCGGATCACAAAGAAGTACTCAGCCATGCCACAGCCTATACCATGACACGGATGATGCAGGGACCCGTAGACTTTGGTACAGCAGCAGGATTACGAGGACGTTTAGGCATTGCCGAAATGGGCGGCAAGACTGGCACGACCAATGACAACTCCGATACCTGGTTCATGGGTTATACGCCGCAGCTCATGGCCGGCGTCTGGATAGGCTGTGACGACCGCTTTATCCGGCTGGATGGCAGACGCGCAGATGGCGGACACGTAGCCCGTCCTGTATGGGAATATTTCTTCGCCAAAGCGCTGGCCGACCCAAAATTGGGTCTGGATAGACGGGCGGTATTCGCCAAACCCGACAGCCTGGGGCCGCAGTACGATTACCAGAACCTCATCGATAAAAACCCGCCGCCGGGCGCCGAAGGCATCGACCAGGGGAATGGTAATGCCGATCAGTACCTGACGGCGGACACAACTTCAAAAGTAAGATCGGGCCAGTATTGATTGATCACATCACTCCGGCTGCATGTGAAGACTGACCCCAATCCTGTTCCAGGCATTGATATTGATGATGGCCATGATGATCTGCGCCGTTCTTTCTTCCCCGAATTGAGCAAGGGCCTTCTGGTAAAGACCTTCTGAAAGCCCATGTTGGTGAATAAGCGTGATCTCCTCCGTCATCTCCAGGATCAATCGTTCCTCGTCCGTGAATTGCGGAGACTCCCTCCATACGGACAGTAGATACAACCGCTGTTCCGTCTCCCCTGCCTCCCGCGCATCCTTTGTATGCTTGTTGACACAATAGGCGCAGCCATTGATCTGAGAGGCCCTTATCTTGATCATCTCCTGCTGTATGAGTGGGATACCAGTGGATGTGACATACCTGGCTAATTCGTTCATGGGTTTGTAAGCACCGGGCTGCACTTCCCTCATTTTAAATCTTTTTTCCATTTTATTCGTCTTTTAATACTGTAAAATTACTATCGTCTTACACTATATATGTAGTCCAGATGCTATAAAACACATAGTCCAGAAAGAACGTCCTATAAAGGTTGTACCTTTATGCACGACATGCGTACCATATTATTATTGTTATCCTTATCAACCCTTATCTCCGCCCGGGCACAGGTGGAGCCGGACCCGGAAAAAGCCTTCCTGGAAGCCCGGCAATCCGGCAGACAGATCCTACTCGTATTCTCCGGCAGCGATTGGTGCCTGCCTTGCATACGCTTTGAAAAAAACATTTTGACCGACAGCGCCTTCCGGAATTTTGCCGGAGAACGCTTTGTCATCCTGGAAGCCGACTTCCCCCAGCGAAAAAAGATCCCGGCGCCAAGAAGATCCCAATATGAGGCTCTGGCAGGAGAATTCAACGCCGAGGGGGCTTTCCCCAAGATCGTGCTGCTCACTCCCGACAAAACATTGCTGGCCGTGCTCCCTTACACAGGCCAGTCCCCCTCCGACTTCATCGGAGAAGTAAGGAAGTCCTTAAAGCCATGATCAAACAACAACTACATACCCGGCTGATGGGCTCCTCCTTCGAGCTGATAGTAGTGGAAGAAAACGAACCCGTCGCCATAAAAAAGCTTCAGGAAGGTGCAGCCGAGATCCGGCGCATCGAAGCCCTGCTGACAGAATTCAGCCCGGACTCACAGACATCATTGCTGAACAGACATGCCGGCGTGCATCCGGTGCGGACAGACCCAGAGGTCCTACAACTTATCCGGCGCTGTCTGCATCTTTCCGCCATTACTCAGGGCGCTTTTGATATCTCGGCCAGCGCACTAAAAGCCTTGTATAATTTCAAGGAAAAACAGGCCTGCGTACCAGAAGCGGCCCTTTTATCCGATACATTGGCAGCTGTGGGTCACCGGCACATCCACCTTTCCGGAGATACCGTATTCCTCTCAAAAAAAGGTATGCGCATAGGGTTCGGGGCCATCGGTAAGGGTTATGCGGCCGACAAGGTACGGTCATTATGGAAGTCTCAAGGGGTCAGAGCAGGCGTTATCAACGCCAGCGGTGACCTTACTGCCTGGGGGCTCCAGCCCGACGGCACCCCCTGGCGGGTAGGCATCGCCGACCCGCGCGATCCGTCCCGCATCCTGCTTTGGCTGCCGGTGGATGACGCCGCAGTCGCTACTTCAGGCAACTACGAACAATATTTCGAAATAGACGGCATTCGTTATTCCCATAACATCGACCCCCGCACCGGCATCCCCGTACGAGGTATCAAAAGCGTCACTATCATCAGCCCTTCGGCCGAACTGTCCGATGCGCTTGCCACTGCCGTCACTGTCATGGGCGCGACGGCAGGACTTCACCTGATCGATCAACTGCCGGAAGTCCATGGTATAATTATTGATGAGAAAGACCATTTGCTGTCATCCAAAAACATCACAACTCATGCACATAACTGACAGATCGCTAACCCTGGCAGTCCTGCTCTTGACCACCACCTGCACCCTTTATGGCTGCACCGAGGTAAAACCCTATCAACGGGCATATCTCAACGATGCCGCAATGCGCCCGGGAAAAGCAGACATAGAGAAATTCGACAACAGCGTCCACACCTACCGTGAAGGCGCCAGCGGAGGCGGCAACGGAAAATCCAGCGGAGGCTGCGGATGCAACTAACACAGCATGAAGAACAAATACCTTACACTTGCATTGTTGACAACGATGCTGCATGCCCATGGGCAGCAACGGCAGGATAGTTTATATAAAAAACAACGCATATCCCGGACAGATATACAAGTGCTGTTCGGATATTACACACAGAACGGCGACCATTCCGCCATCACGGGAGGAAGGGGGACGGAACAACTGCATGTATATTCCCCTGAATTCACCATCACCCATCACCTGGATTCAGCCCGTAGCTGGTCGCTGAACGCGGGAGTGGACGTGATCTCCTCCGCATCCCTGGACAACATCGATTTTATCGTTTCTTCCGCCTCAAAACTTTCAGCAAGGACGCATATCAGCCCCTCCTATACTTTCAAGCTCAAAAAGTCGGATACCCGTATCACACTAGGGACCGGCATCTCCGTCGAATCCGCCTATCTCTCCTTCCCCGCCGGACTGTCAGTCAACCATACCAACCCCTCAAAATCCCGGGAATGGAGCGCTGGTATCCAATGCTATTTCGACGATCTCCGGTACGGGTGGATCAGCGCCGAATACTTACACCCGGTGGGACTGATCTATCCGGCCGAGTTGCGGGATACCAGCTGGTTTCCCAATTACCGGCGCAATTCCTACAACCTTTCCTTTGCCTGGTATCAGGTGCTCAACGCCCGGATGCAACTGGCCATATTCCCGGAACTGGTCTACCAGAAAGGACTCCTGTCCACCCCCTATCACCGCGTATACTTCCGTGGCGACCGGTTTAGAGAAAGGGTGGAGAAACTGCCCATCGAAAGATGGAAATTCCCCCTGGCAGCCCAGCTGAATATATTCGCCGGCGCCCGGACCATCATCCGCAGCTACTACCGGTGGTATCACGACGATCTCGGTATCACAGCCCACACACTGCAATTCGAAGTACCTGTAAAACTAAACCCCGCGCTCAGCCTGGCGCCCCTGGTACGCCTGTACACACAGACAGCCGCACGCTATTTTGCGCCTTACGGACAGCATGACCTGACCGAAAAATATTATACCTCTGACTATGATCTATCCAAATTCAACAGCTATAAGACAGGCCTGACCATACGCTATGCTCCTCAGCGGCCGATGAGTCCCCATTATACTTTTAATGCGCTGAGCCTCCGCTATTCCTGGTACAAACGTTCCGACGGACTGGCCGCCCATATCCTCACCCTGCTAGTGGAACTGGAACACACCCGCTCCCGCGCACTCCATCAGGCTTTTTCATCGGACGGGATCAATCATTCGGATTGAAGACCTTTTCGGGATCGAAAATGTCGAAATTATCAAATGTTGTGCTGTTGCCGGTACCGCCTGTGCCGATGTAGCTCTTCCCATTGATGGTAAAGGCTACGGCTCCCGTCCTGAGCGCACGGGGATAAGGCGAACGCTGGCTCCAACGATCGGTGGAAATATCATACGCCCAGGTGGGCGACATCAACGAGCCATTCTGCCCCGTCACCAGGTAGGCTTTGCCATTGTCGACAAAGACCGTAGCATACTCCCGCTCGATACTCGTATACCCGTCGTCAAAAGTACCCGGGTCGGTGTTGGTGATATTGGCCAATGGCTTCCAGGGCGCCTTCTGCGACGGATCGAATTCCCAGAAATCCCGGGCCATGGTCTGGTTGTTCGAGCCGGTGACAAGGTACGCTTTGTCATTATATACAAAGGCTACAGCGCCGCGCCGTTTGGAAAAATTCAGGTCCGTGCCCGGTGTCCTCGCCCAGCTGTCCGTAGCCGGGTCATACTGGTAGAAATCGCTCAATGCATAGATGCTGTACCCCGTGCCTATATAACCTTTCCCCTGGACGGCAAAACCCACGGCATCGTAACGCGCGCCGCCGGGATAATCGGCCTTCTTTGACCACTTTTTATTCACAACATCATACTGATAGAAACTGCTGAACCTATGTATGCCATCCCACCCCGTACCGACATAACCATAGTTGCCAATGCTAAAAGCAGCCGCACTGCTGCGGGGCGTATCAGGAAATTGTTGTAACTGCGTCCAGCCGGTATCACTGCTGAACGACCAGAAATCACTCAGCCGGTTGTTAAAAACGCCACCCACCGTCTCATTGAACCCCATCCCCACATAGGCCATGTTGTCAACGACAAAACAAAAGGCATTGCTGCGGGGATACCCCCCGATGGCGCTGGCCTGTATCCAGTCACCCGTTTGCAGATAAGAAGGAGTGGTCTTGCCACAAGATAAATTACAAAAGATGGTTAATACGGCAAAGCCGGCAATAGGTAAGTAAAAATAACGGCGCATTGAAAAGGGTTTCTATCAAAGAGCGATAAGCATCATACATCGCGGCAAAAATCCTGTTAAGGTTTTCTATAAGAAATGTTAATGACAATATATGCCGGATGGCCCGAAAATTGTAACGTCTTATCTTGCTATGATGATAAGGAACTTTCTGCAGATGATGTTATTAGGTAGTTTTTTTGGCGGCATATCCGGCCGGCCCTCCGTCCCGCCGACAGCCAGACCCTTCCCCCAGCACGTTGCTTACAAGGAAGGCTGCATACTCCCCAACCATATCTCCCGGCAGCAGATGGATGACAGCGTTCGCTCTTTTTATAAAGCCTGGAAACAACGTTATATCAGGAAAGGATGTAATATAGGAGAGTTTTATGTGTGGTTCGAAGGGCCATATACACACAATAAACAATGTGTGTCCGAAGGGCAAGGCTATGGCATGATCATCACGGCCCTGATGGCCGGCGCTGACACCACGGCCCGGACCACCTACAACGGGTTATACCATTATTATAAGAACCACCCCAGCAAGACCGATCCCTACCTGATGGCATGGGCCCAGAAAAAGGATTGCCGTAACATCGACGGCAGCTCTGCTACTGACGGCGACATGGATATCGCCTACTCCTTATTATTGGCCGACGCGCAATGGGGCAGCAAAGACGGGATCAACTACAGAGAGGAAGGCCGCCGGATGGTGGATGCCATCCTGCAAAAAGAGATCAATAAAAAAACTTTCTCGATCCTCCTCAGCAATTCGTCTGAGCATGATAGTAAGGACTATTTCGATATGCGTACTTCGGATTTCATGCCGGCCCATTTTCGTTCCTTCCGGAGCGTCTCCGGGGATGCAGATTGGAATAAGGTCATCGATAATAATTATACGCTGTTTAAATATTTACAGGCTGCCTATAGTCCGGATGCAGGGCTCTTCCCGGACTTTATCAACAAAGTGGGGACACAGGTCAAACCCGCCCGCCCGCGGTATCTCGAGTCTCGCTATGACGGCGCCTATAATTACAACGCCTGCCGCATCCCCTGGCGTATCGCCACGGACTTCATCGTCAACGGCGATCCCCGGTCGGCCGACATCGTAGGAAAGATCAATCGCTGGATACGTAGCACCACAAAAGGTAATCCCGACAATATATCCGCCGGTTATAGCCTGGGAGGCGAAGACCTCAAGGACAGGTACTATGAAGCCCTCTGTTTCATCGGCCCTTTCGCTGTCGCCGCCATGATCGGAAAGGACAATCAACCCTGGCTGAACAAATTGTGGGACTATATGGTGAATTTTCGCCTGACGGGGTTTGATTATTATGACAACAGTATCAAGATGATCAATATGATCATCCTATCGGGAAATTACTGGACCCCGGGGTCTTGAGCATTGAATTGTCCCTGTCCCGGAACTTTTTTGGCCTGCGCCACATTCAACAGGATATCGAACATTTTCTCAGGGGCAAAGGGCTTATTGAGGATGTCATAAATATTCATCTTCGCCAGCTTTACCTTTACTTCTGTCATGATATCGGCCGTAAAAATGACAATGTGAATACCGGGGTACTGCCGTCGTATGATCTCTGCCAGCGCATAGCCGTCGATCTCAGGCATATGCAGGTCCAGGAGCGCTACATGATAATCGTTGTCCGACAAAAGGGCCAACGCTTCTTTGCCGCTGTGGGCGCAATCCGGAACTACCCCAAAATATTCCAATTGCTTCACGGCCACCATTACATTGATGGGATTGTCCTCCACAAACAGGAGCCGTAGGCCGCTTAATTTCTTTTCATATCCTGATATTGCCTGGGAAACGGCAAACCGGGCAGGTGAATTTTTATCAGTCAGCAGATCGAATGTCAGGTCAAAATAAAATTCGGTCCCGACGCCCGGTGAGCTCTTTACAAAGATCCGGCTGTTGTGCAATTCCACCAACTTCCGGGTGATGGTAAGCCCCAGTCCCGTACCGGAATGTTTTCGGTACGCCGATTGTTGCACCTGCTTGAAACTCTCAAAAATAGTTTCATGTAAATGTTTAGGGATACCAATACCCGAATCTTTTATTGAAAAATGAACGGTAGCCTTGTTGTTGTTTATAGCAGCCAGCCTTACCAGCAGGGTCACTTCCCCCTGCTCGGTAAATTTGATGGCATTGCTGACGAGATTATTGAGTATTTGTCCCAAACGAATGGGGTCGGCCAGCAGATGCTGCGGTATTTCATCATCGATAAAGCTCTTCAACTGGATACCCTTTGCCTCCGCCAGCGACTTGAACTGGCTCCGGATATTCCTCACCAGTTGGAATAGGTTAACTTCCGCATAGACCAGCTCCAGTTTCTCGCTTTCCATTTTTGTAAGGTCGAGTATATCGTTGATCAGTTGCAAAAGATGGTCGGCGCAAAATATGAGATTGGTAATATATGCTTCCTGGTCCATCGTATAGTTCAGCTTCAGCAGGTTGGCTATGCCGATGATCCCGTTCAGCGGGGTCCTTATCTCATGGCTCATCACCGACAGGAAGTCTGTCTTGGCCCTGGCGGAGTTTTCTGCAAGCTCCTTGGCCTGTATCAGCGCAGCCTCTGTCTCCTTGATCTTCGTAATATCCATCAGCGCCCCTTGCACAGCCACCACTTCCTCATCCTTAATGACAGGCGAACCAATGGCACGAACACGTTTGCGCCTCCCTTTTGCCGTCGTGAGCCATAATTCGATGTCAAAAGATTTCTTTTCCCTCATCGCCGCATCTACAATCGCATCCGTCCTGCGTAAGTCCTCTTCATCATAAAAGGCACGCGAACTATCCAGGGTGACTACAAAATCATCTCCCACCTCATACACCAGATATGCCTGCCGGGTCCAGAATACCTCTCCCGTCTGAAAGTTTACCTCCCATCCGGCCGTGTCGCTCAGTTGCTGACTCACGTCCAGTAGAATATTGCTCCGCTCCAGCTTCTCCTTTATTTCCCGCAGAGCCAGCTCGATCTCCTTTCTTTCCGTAATGTCCGTTACAGCGCCCCGGACTAATTCCACCTTCCCGTCCTTTACAACAGGCTTGCCGATGGTGCGAAACCACTTTTTAGTACCCTTCGGTCTTAGCTCGAGATCATATATCTTTTGGTCCCGGATAGCCTCCTGCATTCCTTTTTGAATGGCCTTATCGTCTTCCTCTTCGTAAAGAGAAGTAGCGTCGTCCAGCGTAGTGGTATCACCCGTAATTCCAAGCATGATCTTCATCTGCTTGGTCCGGAAGACGGTGTCCGTCTTTACATCATACTCCCATCCCCCCGTCTTGCTGATCTCCTGGCTGGCATCCAGCAGGCTGACAGTTCTCTCCATTTGCTCCTTGGCCCGCAGCAACTGCACCTCTGATTGTTTTAACCTTTCATTGGTTTCTTCCAGGACCTTCTCCTGCAAGGTCTTTTCAGTGATATCCTCTAAAAACCCGAAATAATACATAGGAACGCCCTGTTCATCAAAAACAAACCGGGACCTTATGCTACACCAGCGCAACCCCTTCGTCTTATGGTGAAAACGGTAAGAAAATTCGATAATATCCTTTTTCTCCTGCAGCATTTCCAGGATAAAGGACTTTACATAGGCGATATCATCCTCATAAACGACGCTCATCCACCCCCATCCCAGGGCTTCTTCCAGACTAAGCCCGTAAATATCTTCCAGCGGCCTGTTGATATAAAAACAGTTGCCATCAGGGTCGGCCTGAAAAACGCCAAAGGGGGAAAGTCCCAGTATCTCCCTTAAAAATTTGGCTTCATCGACTGGTGAAGAGGCTTTCCTACTCATACGACATCAGAGTTTAGATGTATCGCGGAAGCAGGTTGTAGTTGTAGCGGGATGCCGCAATTTATCCAAAAGTTCTTTCCTAAAAAAATAACCTTTGACAGGTGACGCTCTGGCTAAAAGATCTGATCAATGCACCGGCGATCCATCCCTGCGTTCTTCACTGGCCACCTTGACAATGGTATCCCCTTCGTGAAGATCCCCATATACTTCCATCTTGCCCTTATCGCTGCGGCCCGGCTTGATATCCACCCATTGCGCCTTGCCTCCGGCCACACGGATGACAAATATCCGTTCGGTAGAATTGACGACGGCGGTAGAGGGGACGATAAAAGTGCTATCCCTCGCAGGAAGAGGCACATTTACTTCGGCCACCATGCCAGGCAATAATTTCTTATCATTATTGAAGACATCCATTTCTATCCTTTCCGCCCTCAATCGATTGTCCAGGGCGCCGGCCAGACGACGGACTTTTGCATGAAAAACCTCATTCGGCAACGCCTTTACCGTGAAATGCACTTCATTCTGATCGTTGAGATAGCCTGTGTAGGCTTCGGGGACAGAAACCACCAGCCTGAGATGTCTTTGCTCCTGCAACGTGAACAGGGGGAATTCCGAGCCTTTACCCGAGGGGCCTACATAGGCACCGAGGTTCACATTACGGGCGCTGATCACCCCATTAAAAGGCGCTCTTATTTCCAGGTACTTCAACGTCTCGGCCACCTGGTTATAGGCGGATTTGAATGCTTCCAGCTGCGCCAGGTCCGATTTTTGACGGGCATCCGCCTGATCGATATCGTTCTGTGAGATGGTACCAGGCGTTTTGCTGGTTTCTACCAGACGCTCATAGTTGGCCTTGCTGGCAATGTAGATCGCCTCCTGCGATTTCACCCGCGAAAGAGCGCTGGCAAGCTGAGAGCCTAACTCCGGGGCTTCCAGTGTGGCAAGTAATTGCCCCTCCCGTACTTCCGAACCTACATCTACATATAGCCGCTTGACAAAACTATTCTCTTTTGCATACAGGTCCACCTGCTGGTAAGCGATCAGTTCGCCGGGGGTAAACAACGCGGTCGACAGCCGCCCTTTCTGAAGGGCAACAGTTTCCACAGGCGCCGCTGTCACAGCGACGGCCTTATTCTCTTTCTTATCACTGCCTTCACCATCCGAGGAGGAACAGCCACTGAACAAGGTGGCGGCGACCAGCGTGTTCAGGACCAATAGGGCAGTTAATGAAGGGTTATTTCTCGTTTTGTTCATACAATGACGGTATATAATGTTTACTTTCTTTATCCGAAGGATCAAGGGATACTGATTCGATAGATGTTCTGCGCTGCACCCAGGCAAAGATGAGAGGTAGGATAAATAACGCTGCAAACGTAGACGCGATCAGACCGCCGATCACCGCACGGCCCAAGGGGGCCGCCTGATCGCCGCCCTCGCCAAAACCCGAAGCCATCGGGATCATACCGACCACCATGGCCACACTGGTCATCAGGATGGGACGGAGACGGACGGCAGCCGACTCCCGCGCCGCCTCTAGCGCATTGCCGGAATGCTTCCGCAAATGCTCGGCATTGGTCACCAGCAGTACCGAGTTGGAAATGGAAACCCCCACCGACATGATCATACCCATATAGCTCTGCAGATTGAGGGTAGAGCCTGTCAGCATAAGCAGCCCCAGCGAACCCAACAGCACGGCAGGTACGGTACATAAGGTCACCAGCGACACTTTAAACGATTGAAAATTGGCGGCCAGCATAAGGAAGATCACCAGGATGGCCGTGATAAGCCCCACCTGCAGGCTGTTCAAAGTATCCGAAAGCACCTGCACTAGACCTCTTGTTTCTACAGTGATACCACGAGGCGGGGCGCCTAAGGACGCAATAGCAGCCTCGACATCTTTGGCGGCGCTGCCCAGGTCCCTCTTATACAGGTTAGCCGTCACCGATAGTACCGGGTTCGGTCCGATATTGTCATTCTCCCCATTTGTGGTATCGGTGGTGATAGTGGCCACATCGCTGAGCGTAGGACGCGGCGCATTGGGTAAAATAGGCGTCTCTCCAATATCATGGATACTCGTCATCCTGTTCTCAGGCACTTCCACCTGGACATTATAAGCCAGGTTGCTCCTGTGGTCGACCCATACGCTCTTTTCTGTAAACCGGGAGGAAGAAGTGGCAGCCAGCAGACTGCGGCTGATCGTAGCGGCATTGGTGCCCAACTGTGCGGCCCTTACCCGGTCAATATCGATATTGATGGACGGATACTTCGTAGACTGTCCCAGCTGCACGTCGCGTAAATAAGGTATCTCCCGCAGCTTATCGATCACTTTGCCCGCAAATTGTTCATTCAGTTTTTTATTCTTCCCGATGACCTTCACCTCGATGGGCGTGGGAGAACCCTGACTGAGTATCTTGTCGGTGAGCTCGATGGGTTCGAAAGATACTTTTACTTCCGGCATGTCCATCTGTATCTTCTTCCGGAACTCGTCTTTCAGATCATCCATCTTTACCTTGTAATCCTCCTTCAGACTCACCTGCAGCACGCTCTCTTGCGGACCGGCCATAAAGAGATAGATAGGGTTGGTGGAAAACTGGCCGCCGTGCATACCCACCATGGCCGAAGTAACGCCGATGTTCTCATGTCCCACCAGTGTATCCAGTATATGCAGGGTACGGATCATATAGGCTTCCGTCCTTTCGATACGGGTGCCGTCAGGAGCACGGAAACGTGCCTGGAACTGTCCCGCATTTGACTTCGGCAATACATCCCGGCCGATGCTGTTCAGCATGAGCCAGGCGCCGCCCAATCCCAATAAAATATACGCAATGGCAATGGGCGTGCGGAAAGGAAAGAGTCTTTCCAGGAAGCGGAGAAACCGGTTTCTAAACCTGTCAAAGGCGGTCAGCTTGCCTCCCTTGCCGGTGCCGCCCGTTGCCAGCTTGTGTTTTTCGGACCAGGGATCTTTTTCATCGGCAGCGGAGATACCAGATTCCCTGAATTCCTCATCATCCGTCTTGCCCTTGCCATGATGTCCCTTCATCAGCCAGTTGGCCATGATGGGAACAAAGGTCTGGGCCATCAGATAAGAGGTGATCATGGAAAAAGCAATGGCCAGCGACAGCGGCAGGAACAGCGAGCCGGGGATGCCGCTCATGGTAAAGGCCGGGGCGAATACGGCCAGGATACATAATAATATCAATAGTTTGGAAAAAGCGATCTCGCGACAAGCATCCCAGATGGCCAGGGCCTTCGGCTTGCCCATGGCCAAGTGCTGATGGATGTTCTCTATTGTGACTGTGGATTCGTCGACAAGGATACCAATGGCCAGTGAAAGACCGCTCAACGTCATGATATTGATGGTCTGATGAAACAGCGTGAGGAACAGCACCCCGGAGATTACGCAGATGGGTATCGTAAGGATCACGATCGAAGCGCCCCGGGCATCACCCAGGAACAGCAGCACCATCAACCCCGTAAGGATAGCCCCGATAGCCCCCTCCGATAACAGGTTTTTTACAGAATTGATGACATATACGGACTGGTCGAACTCATAGGACAGTTGTACATCCTCCGGCAATTGCGCCTGAAAGCGGGGAATGGCTTTCTTCAGATTCTGTACTACATCCCAGGTGCTGGCGGCAGCCGACTTGGTGATGGGGAGATAGACGGAACGCTTGCCATTGATCAGCGCATAACCCGCCGTAATATCAGCCCCATCCTCCACCGTCGCCACGTCCTTCAGGTACACATTCTGCACGCTATTGGTATAGAGGGGTATCATCTCAAAGTCCTTCACCGTCTCGATGGTGGTATTGGCAGGCGTCAGATAGTTGAGATCGCCGATACGCACATTACCCGCAGGCGTGGCCTGGTTATTATTGCGCAATGCCTCCACCAGCTGATCAGGCGTAAGGTTATGGCTGCGCAGCAGCTCCGGGTCCGCCTTGATCACCACCGTACGGACATTGCCTCCAAAAGGCGCCGGGGCTACAAGCCCGGGTATGCTGCTGAACTGGGCTCTGACATATACATTGGCAAGGTCCAGCAATTCATTATTGTTCCTTTTTGGGCTGCTGATCACCAGCTGCCCTACAGGCAGCGTACTCGCGTCAAAACGGAGGATAAAGGGTGGCTGCGAGCCGGGTGGAAAGATCGCCTGCGCCCTGGTGGTATACCCCGTCACTTCAGAAGCCGCCTGGGCCATATTGGTGCCTTCATAAAAGGTAAGCTTGATAAGAGTAAGCCCCTGAATATTCCGGGTTTCGATACTTTTTACACCGCCGATATACAACAATAGATTGACATACTGCTTACCAAAATAAGTCTCCATCTGATCCGGGGTAAATCCGCCGTATGGATGCGAAATATAGATCACCGGAAGGTTCATGTCCGGGAATATATCGATCTTGACGCTACGGATGGCGCCGATACCGAAAAATAGTAAGCCGGCCACCAGGACTAAGATGGTAATAGGTTTTCTGAGTGCGCTTCTTATCAATCCCATGATGATGATTCAATTAAAATTCATTAAAAAACAAACCAAAATCCCCGCTGGCGGCAGCCTTGAACAATAAAGCCTGCCATACATTGTTGTTGGCGATGTCCCTGTCCGTCTCGGCCCTGTTCAACGTGAACAGCGCCGTGGTGAGATCTACGATGGTGGCCAGACCGTTCTTATACAACACCGACTTCTGCAGATATGCATCCGAAGCAGCCTTCACCTGTATGGGAGCTTCCTGGTAATTGTCCAACGAGTTTTTGATCCGCGTATCAGAAAGGACCAACTGCGCCTGCAGTTGCTGATTGATCAACCCATATTCCTCTTTCAGCCCCTCCGAGATCCATTTTTGGGATACCACCTGCTGATGGACACGCAACGGACTGGTAAGATTCCAAACCATACCTACACCAATAAGATAATTGCCTCTCGAAAAACTTACCCCCTTCAGATAATTACCCGTATAGGCGTCCGGGAACTGCGTGCCGTAATTATAGTCAAAACCCGACCCCCTATCCTGCAATACACCAAATAAGGAGAAGGTGGGATAATTAAATGTCTTCAGGTATTTCGCCTGCTCATTGCTGACGTTGATACGTTGCTGGTAGTACTTTAATAAAGGATGTTCATTCATAGCCGTAGCCGGCGCTGTGTTAAGAGCGGTGGGGATCCTCGCGATAAAAAGGCTGTCCAGCACAAAGTCGGCCGGCGGGACACCCATGTAGATGGCCAGCTGATTAGCCTGCTCCTGCTGGAATTCCCGGGCATTGGTCAGGGCGATACGCGCATTGGAAACTTCCGCCAGGGCCAGCGAAGAGTCTACCCCCGGGTTGAGCTGACTTTTTACACGCGCCACGACGACATTCATCAACGCCTGAGCCCTTTCAAGGTTACGCTGCTGGGTGATCACCAGTCTTTGCGCCGCCAGCAGGCCCAGATAAGCAGCCGAAACCCGGATACTTTGCTGAAACCGCTCCTGGTTGAGATCTTCCTGGTCACGGCTAAGAACAGTCTGAGCTACTTTAATCTTTTCCTTCGCCCTGCCAAATTGGAAGAAATCCCAGTTGACATCAGTTAAATACAATGCGCCAAATGCCGCCGACCAGTTCTGCGTGGCCATAGGCGGACCCGAGGCGGCAGTGGCGCCTCCCTTATACCCATACACAGGCCCATTGATCCCATTGATCGTGCCGTAATCATGCTGGGCGGAGATGTTCAGGTCAGGCAGGTACTCTCTTTTCGTCTCCAGGACATTTGCCTGAGAGGCTTTTACATAATTGGCCTTGGCGCGGACAGTACCATAATTATTTAGTGCGGACTGTACGGCATCTTTTAGCGTGAGCGTCTGTGCGTTTGCGCCAGGGGTAAAAATACTAATCAACAAGGCCCCCAAAAGGGCAAAAGTGTTTTTTGACATGATAGATGGACAAATTTTTTCATTCTTCCGTATCCATATGGCGTATGGGGCAGCCGCGGGTAGTAGACATCGAGTTAGGTCCTGTTCACTGGTCAGTTGTAGTTTAGGGCTGCATCACTGTATACAAAGGGAAATTAAGATTTTGAAGCAATTTTGAAGCAAGAAGGGAAGGCTGGAAGCTGATGGCGATAAGATGCTGTCCGGACACGTATTCGTAGACGATATTAAAATTCATTAAGTCACAGATCTGCCGGACAATGGCTAAGCCGATACCAATGGAATCGCTGGCTGGGTCGCCTTTTTTAAAACGCTCGAACAGCTCTGAGACAGGCAGCTGCGGTTGCAATCCGGTATTGCTGATGATCAATCCGGCCTTTGTGAGGATCACCTTTATGTTGCCCCCGGGAATGTTATGCCGGATAGCGTTGCTTATTAAATTAGTTAATAATAAGTCTGCTAACGAACTATGCAGGGGTATATACACTTTTTCTTCAATATGGCAGCTCAGCGTCAACGATTTCATCTGGATCAGCTCTTCAAAAGAGTCAAGTGTCTCACGGGTAAGCATACTGAGACAGACGGGTGTTCCGGCCGTATATTCTTTATTTTCCAACTTGGTCAATAGGGTCAGGCTGCTATGGATCCGGGAGAGCTTCTCCAGGGCGGTCTGCATCTCGGCAATGAGGATGGCCTGATCATCCCGGATATCCGACTCCATCAGCAGGTCCAGTTTACCCCGGATGATGGCGGTAGGCGTCTGCAATTCATGAGAAGCATTCTCGGCAAATTCCTTTAGGGATTGATAGTCCTCCAATGCTTTGTCCGTCATTTTCTTAAGAAACTTATTTAACTCTTTGAATTCATCTGTCCTCGTTTCAGGCAGGAGAATAGACTTTCGTTGCTTAAGATCAAAACACTGGATCACCTTAAGGGTCCGTTTAAAAGGAGACAATATATATTTTGGAATGAGCTTCCCCGATATAGCCACCAGTATAAGGAGAAGCAACAGGATCCATTTGAAAGAGTCCACCACACCGGGCAGCAGCTGGTAAAAAGAAGGAATAAAAGAATAAGTAGCGATCCGGTAATGCCTGCCATGTATAGTATAAAAGGATGTAACCACCAGCCGGAACTCATTTGCCTGGAATTCCGGGTTCCAGTTCAACCCGCGTGTATAATAGGACTGCTCGCCTCTGGGCATGCTGTCAGCAGGTATTTCCCTGACGGTCGCCCGTTTACGGGTGGGGTGATCAGTATAATCGCCGCCTTTGCTGATCTGTTGAGCGATAAGATCGTTCAGCCGTTGATGCCGCACCACTTCCACCCTGCTGATCTTCCACTGTATCTCGTAGTAGACGATGGCTCCACCGATGAGCAGTACCACCAGCATAATAGCGAAGTACCAGAGTGTGAATTTGTTAGTAAGCTTCATTTATGTTTCAGCTTCATGTTTGTGTGCGTCAAATCGGTAGCCCAGACCATATACGGTGCTGATGTAATCCGTCCCCCCGGCGCCCGCTATCTTCCTCCGCAGGTTTTTCACATGCTGATAGACAAAATCGAAGTTCGCCAGATTGTCCGTATAATCACCCCAAAGATGCGCGGCAATGGCCTGGCGGGACAATACCCTGTTCTTATTTACGATAAAGTACAGCAGCAGATCGAACTCCTTACGGGTGGTATCCAGCGTAGTGTTGCCTATACGTACTTCAAAAGTATCGGTATTCAACATGATCTCGTTGAACTCTATCATATGCGTGCCCCCCAGGTTTTTCCGCCGGTAGACGGCCCGGATCCTCGCATGCAGCTCCGCAAGATGGAACGGTTTGGTCAGATAGTCATCAGCGCCATTCTCCAGTCCGATGATCTTGTCATCCAGTGCATTGCGGGCAGAGATGATCAGGACATTGCTATCCTGGTGTTCCTTGCGTATCAGGTCCAGCAAATGAAGACCGTTGCCATCCGGCAAACCTATATCCAGCAGGATACAATCGTATTGAAAAAGACCCAGCTTTTCCCGGGCTGCTTCCTGCGTACAGGAAAGCTCGCAGATATACCCTTCTTTTGCGAGGAAGTCGTGTATATTACGGGCCAGCTCCTGGTGGTCCTCGATAATCAGTACCTTCATGTTGTAAAGTTAGGAGGTTTTATATGATCAGCACGTATGGATTGACCCACATCGCCCTCCCTGTGAAGGACGTACGTCGTACCGCCGCCTTCTACGAAAAAGTGTTCGGATGCTGTATCATGTATGACCACGGGAACTTCATACAGGTGCAAACCCCTGGCTCCAGGGATATCATCGTCTTCGAACAGTCACCTATCCCTTCAGATCTCCAGAACGTACACTACGGTTTCCGCCTGATGAAACAGGAAGACCCCGAACAATTGGCAGAAACAATCCTGTCAGCCGGAGGGACCATAAAAGAAAAAGGTCATTTTGCCTCCGGTGAACCATATATCTTTTTTTATGACCCCGATGGATACATGGTGGAAGTCTTTTATGAGAATATCCCCGGGACGCTAAAAGATTTTAATTAACCTTTGTTTCACCGGTACCCTTGCGCCTGTAGATGGAATAATTCCGCATAACGACCGTCCATTTCAAGCAATTCCTCATGACTTCCGATCTCCAACAGCTGCCCTTTGTCCAGTACGAGGATCCTGTCAGCCATGCGTACCGTTGAAAAACGATGGGATATCAGAACGGCAGTTTTACCTCGAGTAAGGTCTGCAAATCGTTGAAAGACTTCATATTCTGCACGTGCGTCCAGGGCTGCCGTCGGCTCGTCCAATATCAGCAGCTGCGCGTCACGCATATAGGCTCTGGCCAGGGCGACCTTCTGCCATTCTCCTCCGGAAAGCTCTACACCCTGATGAAAACGACGACCGAGCGCCTGGTCATACCTGTCCGGCAGTCTCCCCACCAGCTTGTCCGCCAGACTTTGCTCAGCCGCAGATTCGATCAGTGACCTGTTGTCCTTTTGGACGATATTCCCCACGGCAATATTCTGGGCAAAGGTCATTTGATAACGCAGATAATCCTGGAAGATGATACCGATATTATGACGGAGCGCTTCGGGGTCATATTCCTTCAAATCAACACCGTCCAAAAGTATCCGGCCTTCCACCGGGTCGTACAGCCTTGCCAGCAGCTTGATAAGCGTGGTCTTACCCGCCCCGTTCTCCCCCACCAATGCCAGTTTCTCCCCCGGCCGCAAGGTAAAACTCAGGTGCCGGATAGCCCAACGCTCCGAGTTCATATATTTAAAGCCGACATTTTCAAATGTAAAACCTTCCCTGATCACCCGGGGAAATGGACGCGGGTGCGCAACGATAACAATACGGGGCTGGATCTCAAAGAATTCAAAAAGATCCCGAAGATAAATAGCCCCCTGAGAAACGCTGGTAAAACGGCTTAGTATCCCTTCCAGCAACGACCTCAGCTGACGGAATGAACCAGCCAGAAAAGTAAGATCGCCGATAGACAAGGCGCCGTTGACAGTCCTCCAGATAATTACAATATAAGCTGTATAATAGCCTGCAGATCCGATGAATGCAAAAACAGTTCCCCAGGTGCTTCGGCGAATGGTCAGGTGTTTGTTGTCTTTATAAAACTTCTCCGAAAGTGTTCGAAATCTGTCGACCAGAAAGTCGGACAAAGCAAAAAGTTTAACCTCTTTGGCTGTTTCGTCACTGGCTCCCAGATAACGGATATAGTCCAGTTCCCTCCGCTCAGTGGTCTGCTGCCGGGTAAGAACATATGTTTTGTCATTGAAGTAGGACTCCCCCAGAAAAGCCGGTATGACGGCTATCAGCAGCAGGACGATCAGCCAGGGATTAAAGGTCATAAGTCCAGCCGTGAGAAAGGCCATGGTCACCAGGTCCTGCACCTGGCTCATCACCTGGGACAAAAGTATGGTACGCCCCGTAGTCTGCTGCCTTGCCCTTTCCAGCTTATCATAAAAAGTGGAATCCTCAAATTGGTCGAGGTCCAGGGCAGCGGCATGCCGCATGATCCTGATTGAAGTAAAATTAGCGAATCGATCCCCTAACAAGCTGTCTAATAAAGAGATAAGCCTACTCAAGCTGTCTGATAGAATCGCCAGTCCAAACTCCAGGGCGATCAATTCCCAGAGATGGTTGATGGCCGGGGATGCCGCAGGATGTGTTCGGGTCAAAAGGATCACCTGGTCGATGATCAGTTTGCCGACGTAAAGGATAGCGACCGGAATGGCCGAACGGGCAATACGAAGAATACCGTTGAAGATCATGATCCGGGGACTGGTTTCCCACACCAGCCGGAAGAACCTGGGCAGATTACGAAGGGCTTGTAACCGCTCTTTCAACGAAAGGGGTTCTGTCTGTTGTTTGTTGCTGGCCATTAAGGGTATAACGGTAAAATGCCCGCCCGGTTCATAAGAAGGTTAAATTGTCATTACTTTTGGACATGCGCATTCGTACGATCATCCTTGCCATTATTCCGGCCGTCCTGGCTATATCAACCCGGCTTTATGCCCAGACATCAATTGATGATACCCTCGCAGGTCAGGTGGCCGTATGGGGCCAGCGGCCGGCTGTTACGAGCCATGGAGTAACCAAAAGGTCGCTGCTGCATGGCGCTACCAGGGACCTTTCCCTACTGGACGTACGATCCATGATATTGGACACCGGCGTGATCATCGCCGCTTACGAGGCAGACGCGGATGAGCTGATCATTGTCAGGGAGGGCAAACTGGATGTATCCTTCGGAGAATCCGGCAAGCTGCTGGGACCAGGCGGAGTGGCGCTTTTCCCCGCAGGCGAAAAATACAGTCTTGAAAATGGGGATCGTACTCCCGTCACCTATTATTTACTCCGTTTTCGAAGCAAAGCGACCAGGGACCAGCATCGGGCCGCCCCTCCCTTCCTCATCGATTGGACGGAGATGATCATGAAGCCTACAGATAAAGGGGAAAGCCGCCAGATATTCAGCCAGCCTGTGGCATGGCTGGGTAAGATCGATATGCATGCTACTACGCTCAACACGGGCGAGGTCAGCCATCCGCCCCATGTTCACCGGGCGGAAGAGATCATTCTCATGCGGTCAGGCTCTGTGCAGGAATACATTGGCGGGAAATACTACCCCGCAACCACGGGTGACGTGATCTTCCTTCCTTCGGAAGTCCCCCATGCATTGGAGAATAAAAGCGCCGGACGCTGCGAGTACTTTGCCCTTCAATGGCAGCTATAAAAGAGGACGTCTATCTTCCGCCTGCCTGGTTATAATATTTTAGCGCTTCGGGCATCAGCTCCTGCAATTTTTGAATACGGTCAGCATCTGCGGGGTGATCGCTCAGCAGGATAGGAGGTTTCTCCCCTCCCATCGCGGCCATGCGTTGCCAGAAAGGCACCGCCTCCCGGGGATCATAGCCAGCCATGGCGGCAAAAATAAGCCCGTAGTGATCGGCCTCGTATTCATGCTTGCGGGCATAAGGTAAAAGGACACCCACCTGCGAGGCAGGGGCATACACCTGGTTAAAAACACCGACAGCCTGGGAATTGGTGCCCAATGCTACATCCCCCGCCACCTGTATGCCCTGTGCAAGCAATTGCTGGCTCATTCTTTCCCTTCCGTGACCTGCCACGGCATGGGTGATCTCATGTCCTAACACGATAGCCAGCGCCGTCTCATTCTTTGTGATAGGCAGGAGTCCCGTATACACCACCACTTTCCCTCCGGGCATACACCAGGCATTGACCTCCTTGCTCTCCACCAGGTTGAACTCCCAATTATATCCCTCCAGGGCATTGCCCAATCCCTGCGACTGATAGTATTTATTGATGGCCGCAGCGATACGGGTACCGACCCTTTTTACCATTTCACTGTTGTTGTTGCTCACCGGCACCACCTTATTCTCAGTAAGAAAACTTTTGTATTGTGTCAGCGCCATCGATTGTACCTGACTTTCCGATACAAGACTCAGTTGACTTCGGCCGGTGATAGGGTTTGTTTTACAGGAGAAAGTCCCCATGACGCCGGCAAACAGGATAACAGAAAGAAGTTTATTCACGGTGAATTCAAGTTTTAGCAGTGTAAAAGTATTGAATTTTCATGTAAATTGTCGTGTATGAAGCCCAGGCTCTTAAAAGTTCCCAGGACGCCGGCACATTCATTCAGTGTCCGTGAAGACAGGGACCCTTATATCAATAATCGCTGGCATTATCATCCCGAAGTAGAACTCATTTATTTTCATGAGGGAGGCGGCACACAATTCGTGGGAGATCATATCGCACGGTTTGATGCCGGGGATATTATCCTGGTTGGTTCCAACCTGCCTCATTACTGGCGGCACGACGATCCTTATTTTAACGAAGACAGCGGGCGGAAGGTCCACTCCACGGTGATACATTTCTCAGAGAATTTCTGGGGTGAACCTTTTTTGCAATTGCCGGAAACCAAACCCATCCGTCACCTGCTGGAAAAAGCACGAAGAGGTATCCGGGTACACGCAAGAGAACATCGTAATATACCTCTCCTGGTGGAGAAGATCCGCGATACCGAAGGAGTAGGCCGGATCATCGCCCTCATCGAATGCCTTTCCGCCTTCGCATCCGTCGCAGACCTGCCCCTGCTGTCATCCATTGGCTTCCGGCATGATTTCTCCGAAGTGGAAAGCGACAGGATCAATGCGATCTACGATTATACCTTCCGTCATTTCTCACAAAAGATCTATCTGGAGCAGGTAGCCGCCGTGGCGGGGCTGGTACCCAATTCCTTTTGCCGTTATTTCAAATCCCGCACAGGGAAGACTTATACACAGTTCCTCACGGAGATACGGGTGGGGCATGCCTGCAAACTGCTTATAGACAACCGTATCAGCATCAAACAACTGTGTTTTGAAAGCGGGTTCTCCAATTTCACCTGCTTTCACAAGAATTTCAAGATGATCACGGGTAAGAGCCCGCAGCATTATCTCAAGGAGCATCTGATGGGGTGATAGACCTTGAATTCCAAAATTTTATTTTCGGCGATTAAACTAGTTTAAGTGCATTTATGCATAGTCTATATTTTTGTTTTTTTGTCTGATTTGTTGTATAATTTTGTTGGACAATCTTACCACGATGAGCAAGGACGATATAAAGAAACTGGAAGATATAGCGATCGAGCAACTGAAAAAGGGCTTCACCCGGGAAGAAGCGCACCAGTCTTTAATGCGCGCAGGGATTCTTGATGAAAACGAAAACTTCACAGAACCATATAAACACCTCGGCGAAGCAGTCAAAAGGCTATCCCAAAAGTAGCTTTACATGTACGATATTAAGCCCAATTTGATATTTGGCTTTCATGGATGTGATGAAAGCGTAAGAAACCGTTTGTTAAATCGTCCCGACGAAATTGTTTTCAGCAAGGAAAAATACGACTGGTTAGGGCATGGCATGTATTTTTGGGAAAACAATTACGAAAGGGCACTGCAATGGGCGGAAGAAAAAAGGCTCGGGGCAGGATTCAACATCCTGCTGTAATCGGCGCCACTCTTTTCTTAGGGTATTGCTGCGATTTTCTCGATGCCACATATATCAATCTTCTTAAAACATATTCTGATCTAATGGTCCCTATGTATCAGGCAATGGGAAAAAATATGCCTCAAAACAGGGACTTACCGCATGATCGACATAAAGATAAAATATTACGTGAACTGGACTGCGCTGTAATTGAATATATGCATGCCGGTATCCTGTATAAAACGCAGACCGAAACTCAAACAAAAGGCTTCTCCGATAGCAAAATCTTCGACTCCACCCGCGGCGTCTTCACAGAAGGCGGCCCCGTCTTCGCAGGAGCCGGTATACTCGAAAAAAGCCATATCCAGGTCTGTATTCGAAACCCCAACTGCATAAAAGGTTTCTTCCTCCCCAGGAAAGAAGTTCAATTTCCCGCATTCTTAAATTAGAGACATTACATTATTTATCCCCTCCGGCACTCTTTTTTCCAGTATTTTGCAAAAAAATTTAGCCTTATGGCGACCGATATAAAATGTCCCAACTGCGGCCACCAGTTCCCCATCGAAGAAGCCGTATCCGAAGAATATAAAAAAGAACTGCGGGAACAGATGCAAACCTTCCTGAAAAGCAAAGAAAAAGAATTTCAGAAAAAAGAGCAGGATCTGCTCCAGCACGCCCAGCAACAGGAAGCAACCTTCCTCCGTAAACTGGAGGAAGAAAAACGCCAGATACAGCAAACAACAGAACAATCTCTCCGCAAATCCATCAGCACCGACTACGAAACAAAACTGCGGATACTGGAAGATGCCAATAAAGACAACGAAGAAAGACTAAAAATATCCCGCCAGAAAGAACTTGAATTCCTGAAAAAAGAACAGGAACTAAAAAACAAAGAGGCGGAAATGGAACTCTCCGTACAACGCCGCCTCCAGGAAGAAAGGACCAAACTGACCGAAGAGATCCGCCACCTGGAAATACAAAAGACGGCCGCAAGGGAGAACGAACACCAGTTGAAGATCAAAGAGCTGGAAAAACAGCTGGACGATCAGAAAAAACTGGCGGAAGAAATGAAACGAAAAGCCGAACAAGGCTCTATGCAATTACAGGGAGAGGTACAGGAACTGGCGCTCGAACAATTGCTACGCACTAACTTCCCCTTCGACGAGGTCAGCGAAGTCGGCAAAGGCATCAGAGGCGCCGACTGTATCATGACCATCCGCAACAATTACGGACAGGAATGCGGAAGGATCATCTTCGAAAGCAAACGCACCCAATCCTTTTCCCCCGAATGGATCGAAAAATTAAAGGCCGACATGCGCAGCCAGAGTGCGCACATAGCCGTCATCGTCACCCAGACCATGCCAAAGGATATGGAGAGTTTCGGCGAAAGAAATGGGGTATGGATCTGCTCCTTCTCCGAGGTCAGAGCCCTTACCTATGTCCTCCGGGACGGCATCATCCGCGTTTTCAACGCCGCCAAATCCCAGGAAAAGAAAGGAGATAAAATGGAGCTGCTTTACAACTATCTCACCAGCGGTGAATTCAGCGAGCAATGGAAAGCCATCCGGGAAGGTTTTCTTTCCATGAAACAATCCATCCAAAAAGAAAGGGACACCATGGAAAGACTATGGAAGGCCCGGGAAAAACAATTGGAAAAAGTATTGCTCAATGCAGCACATGTCCGGGGCTCTATAGAAGGCATTGCTGGCAAGGATGCTATCGATGCCCCCTTGCTGGAGGACGATCCCGATCAGGATCTGCTGGACTGACATCCCCTACCCGCCGGGAATAATCATGTCAGCAGCCAGGCCAGGGTAAGCGACTGCTCGTCAAATATCCTGCCCTCAATACCCAGATGTACCTTTTTCCCTTTGTTAAAAACAAACGGCAGCCGGACCTCATCCCCTTCCATCGTAATATTACCTTCTAATTGCATATGCTGCTTGAAATCCATTTCGCCCCGGCCATACCATTTGAAGATGGCCTCCTTGGCGCTCCATATCAAAGTAAGGAACTCCTGGTGCATCCGGCCCCGTAACCCCCATTGTTCCAGAAATAGCGCATATTCGTCATTGAAATAATGGGCCTCATCCTCCGTAAGGAACTTCTGGGCCACCGCCTCTATCCGGGGAGTGATCCGCTCGATGTCTACTCCCACCCTGCTGGCCCCGCTGACAATAGCAGCAGCATATTCACCGCAATGAGAGATGGAGAAATGATATTTTTCACTGGCCAAAAATGGCTGCCGCGTATCGGCCACCAGGATCTCCTCCAGGGGAAAATCTTCAAAAAGAAAGGACAGCAGATACCGGCCCGCCAGATGCTGCCGCCGCTTGAAAGGATGAGTGACATCCCGCTTCAAAGGTACTTTTTCCAGGAAAAAGGATTCTGGTTCCTCAATGTGCCAAATCCCTAGTTTTGTATCCTCGTTGATATTATGTTGATAAAAAAGGGGCATCTTTAAAATTATAACAGCATATTCGCAAACTTAACCAATTTCATCATGATCTTATCTGATAAGCGTATTCTTGAGGAGATGAAAAAAGGCTCGATCAGGATCGACCCTTTCGATCGCGCCTGTCTGGGAAGCAACTCCTATGACGTACACCTGGGCAAATGGCTCGCCACCTATAAGGATCATATATTGGATGCCAAAAGACACAACGAAATAGAATATTTCGAGATCCCGGCCGAAGGATTCGTGTTGTATCCACACGTCTTTTACCTGGGGGTCACCCATGAGTACACGGAAACCCATGCACATGTCCCCTTCCTGGAAGGTAAATCATCCACAGGCCGGCTGGGCATCGACATACACGCAACGGCAGGGAAAGGCGATGTAGGCTTCTGTGGCAACTGGACCCTGGAGATCTCAGTAAAGCAACCGGTAAAAATATATAAGGGTATGCCGGTAGGACAGTTGATCTACTTCCCCGTAGAAGGAGAGATAGAAGTGAAATACAATCAGAAAAAAGACGCCAAGTACAGCGGCCAGCCCGATAGGCCCATCGAAAGCATGATGTGGAAGAATAAATTCTGATGGACCAGGACGAACCGAAGGTTCGTTGTCCGAAGGACAGATATTAGATATTTCCGTAAAACGGGTTATATTTTTCGCAACCCGCTTTACGGACCATTTAGATGGCCCCCCAGCCATTCTTTTTCCCATAGGCCACCAGCCAGGCAATGACCTCATTGTAGGTCCGCATGCCCTGAGGCTGACGGTTAGCCCTCAGATAACCCCCATACAACCGCCGGATCACCGGCTCGAAAGGGTTCTCATATCGCCGGTTGAACCGCTGCAGTTCCTTAAAATCCGTCTTTACAGAGGGGGATAGCTGCGCTTTTATAGGCTGCAATAACAGGGAGTCCCGGAAATACAGCTCCCTTGCCGCATACAGATAGAGATCGAAGTAGACAGAATAACGGAATGACGCGTCACCCGACTGACGGGCGGCAAGATAACCCGCGAAATTCGCCTCATTCTCCTTTGCATACCCCAGCTGATGACCTATCTCATGACAGGTCGTATACGGCTGGACAAACACAGGCATGGTCGTGTTGACCTGCGCTTCACCCGTAAAAGGGTTATAATAACCGCCAAAGCCAAGATAGTCCCCCAGGTAACCATAAAGCGAGGCTTTTACGGAGGATGAAGGATAAGCAAATCGTACATCGGCTGACGAAAGGGTCTTATAACAATCTATAGCCCCTTTGAACAGCGTGCTGTTACGGACTAATGTGGCTCTTTCCAAATGCGCCAGGCTGTCTTCTGTGCCCAACCTGGTAACCACCTGCCGGAGCAATGTATCCAGCTCGCCCGTGGAATAGGCCTGCACATCCAGTCGTAATTGATGGGCAATGCCCCGTCGATCATAATTAAGCCCCCAGGACAGATTGAAATAGACATACACCAGCAATAGTACAAAAAGAGTATTGCCCAATACCGCCTTAAAATAAGCCCGGCCGGCCTGCCGGCGTATCAATCGCTGGACGAGCCTCACCAGTCCGTATAACAGCCCGGCCCCTGCCAGTGTATAAAAGATATCCCCCACGCTGAAAGGCAGCCATCCAAACAACAACCGCTGCATACGGGCGATGAGAGGATAAACACCGGTGGAATAATATTTCTCGACAGCATTGGGGGAAAGGGAAAAGATCTTGACGCCTGCAGCAAGGATTATCAGGATTATCCAGGATAATTTTGATTTACCGAACATACTGCTAAAAATACTCCAAATATTACAGCATCCATGTTAAATTGCGCATTAATAGTACAATTGCAGGCCCATGAACATAGACTTTAACAAAAACGAGGACGTCATGAAAATGGCGCTTAGCCAGCTGAGAAAGCGGCTGGACAAGATCGCATTGGGCGGTGGGAAAAAGTCCATCGAGCGGCAGCGGGAAAAAAATAAGCTCACACCCCGCGAACGTATCGCCTATCTCCTGGATGAAGGAAGCTCTTTTATAGAGATCGGGGCCTTCGCAGGCTATGAAATGTACGAAGAGCAGGGAGGATGCCCCGCAGGCGGGACGGTCGCAGGCGTCGGATATGTCAGCGGACGGCAATGTGTCATCGTGGCCAATGATCAGACAGTAAAAGCCGGCGCCTGGTTTCCCATTACGGGAAAAAAGAACCTGCGCATGCAGGAGATAGCCATGGAAAATCGCCTTCCGGTGATCTACCTGGTAGACAGCGCAGGCGTCTTCCTTCCTATGCAGGATGAGATCTTCCCTGACAAAGAGCATTTCGGCCGCATCTTCCGTAACAATGCGCGTATGAGTGCCATGGGTATCAGCCAGATCGCCGCCGTCATGGGCGCCTGTGTAGCAGGGGGCGCCTACCTGCCCATTATGAGCGATGAGACATTGATGGTAGAAGGGAATGGTTCTATTTTCCTGGCTGGCCCCTACCTGGTCAAAGCTGCTGTCGGAGAAGACATCGATACAGAAACCCTGGGCGGCGCCGTCACCCACACGGAATTGTCAGGCATTGCGGATTATAAGTTCAGGACAGAGCAGGAATGTCTCGACCAGGTGAAAAAGATCATGAGCAAACTGGGTGCACAACCTCCCGCCATATTCGACAGGATAAAACCCGCTGCACCCCAAAAGAGCCCGGAAGAGCTGCATGGCATTCTTCCGGAAGACCCGTCCAAATCCTACGACATGCTGGACATCATCCATCGTATCGTGGACGACTCAGCTTTTGAGCAATTTAAAGAAGCCTATGGAAAGACGATCTTATGCGGCTACGCGCGCATCGAAGGCTGGGCGGTGGGTATAGTGGCCAATCAGCGGAAGATCGTCAGGAATAAAAAGGGAGAGATGCAGATGGGCGGCGTCATCTATAATGACAGTGCGGATAAGGCTGCCCGTTTTATCATGAACTGCAATCAAAAGAAGATACCGTTGGTATTCCTGCAGGACGTCACTGGCTTTATGGTCGGGTCCCGCAGCGAACATGCCGGCATCATCAAAGATGGGGCCAAGCTGGTAAATGCCGTAGCCAATTCCATCGTGCCAAAGATCACCATTATCATCGGCAACTCCTATGGCGCCGGCAACTACGCCATGTGCGGCAAGGCCTATGACCCACGTTTTATCTATGCCTGGCCCACGGCCCGCATCGCCGTCATGGGCGGAGAACAGGCCGCAAAGACCCTTTTACAGATACAGGTCAGCGCCCTGAAAAGCAAAGGACAGGAGATCGATCCCGCCGAGGAAAAGAAGTTATTGGATGAGATCAAGGGCCGGTATGAAAAACAAACCACACCCTACTACGCCGCCGCACGGCTGTGGGTAGACGCTATCATCGACCCCACGGACACCCGAAAAATGATCGCTGAAGGGTTACAGGCAGCGGCACACAATACTGAGCTGCCTGTATTCAACACAGGTGTAATACAGGTGTAATATCGACTATGACAAACAACGAACTGACTATGTATACGGACGGGGCTTCCCGGGGCAATCCCGGGCCCGGAGGTTATGGGGCCATCCTGTTCTGGGGAGGCCACCGCAAGGAGCTGTCCCAAGGTTACAAACGTACCACCAACAATCGTATGGAGCTCATGGCCGTGATCGCCGGCCTCCAGGCGTTAAAAAAAGATGGGCTCAGGATCACCATCTACTCCGACAGTCAATATGTAGTAAAAGCATGGGAACAGGGATGGCTCAAAAACTGGATCGCCACTAATTTCAAAGGGGGTAAGAAGAACAAGGACCTCTGGCTGCAGTTTTACGAGCTGGCCAAAAAAAATTCCATCCGGTTTGTCTGGGTAAGAGGTCATGCGGACAATCCTTATAACAACCGGTGCGATGAACTGGCAACAACCGCCGCCGATGGCGGCGGTCTGCTGGAGGATGAAGGGTATGAGGAGGAAATGGGAAAATAGCCGGGTTTATCGCCCCGTAAGTTCCCGGATACTCTTTACCTCTTCCTCTTTATAAGGTGTTCCGTCTTTCCTGAAAATATCATGGAACCATAAGGCCGGCTCGTCACCATTGGGCATGGGCGTATCCCAGGCATAGATGGTATTGGTCTTCCCCGAAACCAGACCCCAGCTAATAGCAGCTATACGCTCTTGTTTGAGCATGGGCATTATATTGCTGAACAGGCTCTTGTTCCTGCGCGCCATATATTCGGTGCACAACAGCGGGCGCCCGAACTTCTTCAGCGTGTCAATGGCCGCCCGGTGCAGCGCCGGCTCTTCATAATTGTGGTAGGTAATCACGTCGGACTGCTCCAGTTGGAAACCATTCAGTTCTTTCAGCTCCTTATTCCATACACCAATGGATATAGGCTGCCGGGTATCCACCTGCCTGGCCCAATGAATTACTTTTTTCAGCAAAGGCATGCTCCTGTTGCCGTAACCACTATTTCCCGGCTCATTATACAGGTCCCACAGCAGGATACGTGGGTCATTCCGGAAGGCTGTAAGCACGTCCTTCACATATGATTGCAGGGTATCTTCCAATGCCGGTCCTTCGGTATACAACAGTTCTCCCGGGTCCCTCACCCAGCCGCTGTTATGAACTCCTGTCCTGGGTTCGGGCTGTTTGCCGGCATGATAGCTGGGGTTCCAGCAGTCATCGAAGAATACAAACATGGTGATGACCCCATGGCGATGCGCGATGTCGAGATAGGTACGCATACGTATCTTGAATCCTTCCCGGTCCTCCTGCCAGGCCAGGTGATGAAGGAATACCCGGACGCAGTTGAACCCGATGGAAGCTGCATAACCCAGCTCTCTGTTAATGGCAATCGTATCGAAACTTTCCTCCTGCCACATTTCCAATTGGTTGATCGCAGTGCTGGGAATAAAATTACAGCCTCTTAACCAACCCTTCGTGGCATACCAACCGGTGGCCTTTTTCTTACTCCAGATAGGGCGTTCCTTTTGAGCATATATATTACTACTAATAACTACGACGCTCAATAACAAGACAATTCTTTTGTTCATGCTCATTGGTTTAACAGAATTCATTATAGTTTATTCTTTAGTTGCCCGAATCGTATCTGCATGTTATGCCCTTTCGCAGTTCTTTTCACTGCGTTTAATACTCCTATTTTACCTGGGCTTATCTCATAGATACTACCCCACAGCGTAGCAGGCCAGGCAGGATCGGCTATCTCCCAATGTGCGCCATAGTCATGACTCACCGATATACGACTGCTATTGGAAGTGACGACCAGCATGCCGTTACTGCAGGACAGGATATAAGGGCCGCCCAGCTGACCGGGAATGCTATCTCCTATTCCTCCCGGCCAATGTTCGCCGTCGGGGCTCGTCTTATAATACACGTGGCATTTTTGCGGTCCGCACACTTCATATACTACCACATAGACCCCGTTCTTCATTCTCGTCCATACAGGCATGCCGGGCCGGGGATCCGGCTCCCCCGGGGTATAGACAGTCCACTGCTCGGCGCCCCAGGTGGCGCCTCCATCCGCCGATGTCTTTTGTGATATGATCTGGCTATAGGAGGGAGATTCCGTCACATGTTTCTCATTGGCATATAACACCGACAACCGGCCGTCTTTAAGTAAATACAAGTGCGGCTCATAGATGCCCTTGTCCGGATGACCCAGTTCCCCGGGCTTCCCTTCATTGGCATCGATCTGGCTCCATTTCGTCCAGTGCACACCGTTATCCGTGCTCTTATAGACCTGCAGTCGATAGGATTCCTGCCAGCGCACCGACCGGCAGGCCAGCAGCAGGCTGCCATCCTTCCACCGGATCATTTGGGCATTGTCAAGGTCCCTGCCTTCATCGGCAATCAGGGAGATAGGTTTCCAGGTCCTTCCCTTATCCAGGCTCCGGGAAACCCGCAGCACCAGGCCTCCCCTGGGATCCTGCTGATACCGCGCAGTCCCCGCTGTAGTATAGGCCGCCAGCCAGGTGCCGTCGGCCAGCTGCTGCATGCGCCCATATTGCGAACCATACCCGCCATGCGATCCCGAGGTATCCGGAGCATTATAGACAAGCGCCGTAGTCATCCATTCTATACTTTTATCACCCTGCGAAAAGCCGTGCACTGGCAGTATCAGTCCGAACGGCACAGCCAGTGTCCAATGATATTGCATATGTTGTATATAGATATCACATTCTTTACTCGCCTGAAGGGACAGCCATAGGCACATTGATCTTCACCGGTGTCCCAAAATCAGGCGTACCGTCCTGCTTCCATGTAAATCGTTGAATTCGGGGATTACGGTTATCCTTACAACCTTGTCCGGGTAGGGAATTGGCATGATACAGGATCCAATCTTCCTTGCCATCGGGGGATTTGAAAAAACCGTTATGTCCAGGTCCATAGGCGCCGCTTTCAGCATTTTTGAGGAAAACAGGCTGGGGCGTTTTGATCCAATCGGCCGGATCCAGAGGATCCCCACCCTCTTTCAGGCTTAGCAGGCCCAATGTATAATCATCTGTCCAGCATGCGCTGGCTGAATAGACCAGGAATACCCTGCCCTGGCTGTTCTTTAATATCTCAGGACCTTCATTGACGGCCGGCGGAGCACCCCTCGTTTCCCATTCATATTGGGGGGCAGATATGAGGACACGGGGCGTCTCTAACGTCCAGGGATCCGACATCCTGCTGATATAAATGCATTGCTTGTTATCCGTAGCCGAGGGGTTACCGCTCCAAATGAAGTAGTCATGCCCGTTATAGTTTTCCATCACCGTCCCATCAATGGCATAGAGATCAGCAGACTTATCATATATCTTTCCCTTTTCCGTCCAGGCGCCCTGTGTCGGATCCGCCGCTGTGTTCTCCAGCACATAGATCCTTTGTGTGCTGATATCGCCTTCCCCGGCTGTGTAATATATATACCATTTCCCATTGAGGAAATGCAGCTCCGGGGCCCAGATGTTTTTCGAATGAGGCGCTCCCTCAGAAGGTGACCACACCGTCGTAATGGATGCCTTTGACAGCTGTGACATCTTGTCCGTTTTCCAGATGGCGATCCTGTTGGCCAGGGTATGCATATAATAGTAATAGCCGTCCTTCCGCACTACCCAGGGATCAGGGCCTGAGCTCAATATCGGGTTGCGAAAGCTGCTGTCATTGACAGCCGGCTGCCCGCCAGGGTCTTCTGCATGCGCTTTCTTGCCGCAACGGGAGGTATTGATGGCCGTTACCACAGCAGCCAGCAACAGGATGGTGAGGGTCCTTGTCATAATTACAGATTAGTCGCGTACTTCCGTTTAATAATTGGGATTTTGTTTGAGGTTTGTATTCAGGTCAAGCTCCGATTGAGGGATTGGCAGCCATATATGTTTGCCCACCGTAAAGTTCGAAAAATCCGGATCATGCTTGGCTATCTCATCGACCTTGGCCTGGGTGTCCAGATCACCCCAGCGGACCAGGTCATTCCAACGGGTGCCCTCGCCGGCAAGCTCACATACACGCTCGTGCTTCAACTGCAGCAGGAACTGATCATGGTTCATACCCGGCTTTATATCTGACAGCTTGGCCAGGCCACTACGTTGCCGGACCCTGTCAACATAGGCATATGCATCCGTCGTCTGGTTTAATTCATTCAGGCATTCCGCATACATCATCAGTACATCCGCAAAACGGATCACCCTGAAATTGATGGGAGAGTAATAATCCTCGTACTTACGGTAATAATAATCCTCGTACTTGCGGAACCAGACCTCGCTGGATTTACCATAACGCTGGGTGAAGGTCTGACCATAGACATCCGTGAAATCGGGGCCTCTCTCGTCCGTAGAATCGAACAGTGCTGTCACTGGCAGACGGGGATCGCGCTGCCCGCCCGTTGTTTTCTCCTGCTCCAGCTCATTGACCACAAAACGTAAACTTTGTCCGTCGCTCCAGCCTATTCCCCGCGGGCCAAAGAACTGCGCCCTTTGGTTGCCTACACCAGCTCCTGCAACATCGTCATGGTCGGTGCCGCCCAGGTTGGCGTCGGAGAACTGTATCTCGAACACAGACTCTTTATTGTTCTCGTTCAGATGAGTGAAATTGTCCATATAATTCGGCACCAGGTCATAATACTGCTTGCCGGCCCCTGTCACCAGCCAGTCGAATGCCGCTTTGGCCTTGTCATATTCATGCGCCTGCAGGTAAGTCTTACCCAGGAGCGCGTAGGCGGCTCCCCTGGTAGCTCGCCCCAGTTCAGCGGCGCCATAATACTCGGGCAAGTCGGCGATGGCCTCCGTAAGGTCCTTTTCAATCTGGGCCCAATCCTGCTGCTGTGTAGCATAGGCAGGCCGGACCTTAGGGTCGGACGGCGTCAGCTGCAAAGGGACATTGCCCCACAGACTGGTGAGATTAAAATAATACAGAGCACGGATAAACTTGGCTTCCGCAATATATTGCTTCTTCACTGTCTCATCCATTTTGATGGCAGGTACGTTGGCGATGACCTGGTTGGCCCTGTAGATCCCCTCATAATGGTCATGCCAGGTATTGATACCGCAATCGAAATTATAGTTCACGATGAGGAACTTCTGCCAGTTCTGCAAGTCAAGCCAGGGGCTGTTGCTGGTGCCTTCATCGGAGCGAAGGTTCTGGTTAAAATGAAGCCAGCGGGCAAAGGATCCGATGCGATAGAAGCTGCCATATACGGCATTGATACCTGATTTCGCATCCGCGGCCGTTTTCCAGAAGTCCGTCACCAGGATGGTATTGGGATCGTTGACTTCCAGTTGCTTGTTGCACCCACCCAGGATCAGCGTCAACAACAATGCCATGGCAGACCCGAATATCTTTATTTCTCTTTTCATAATTGTCTTTTTTGGAATTATTAAAATCCGCATTGAATGCCGAACGAGACGATACGGCTGGCTGGATAATTACCGCTGTCATTCCCCCTTTCCAGCAGGCCATTGCCTACGATATCAGGATCGAGCCCGCTGTAGTGAGTAAATGTGAGCAGGTTCTGACCACTGACGTACACCCGCATGCTTTTGAAGGCAAACCGCTTCAATAGTTTGTCGGTGACATCATACCCCAGCTGCACGTTACGTACTTTTACATACGTCCCGTCTTCCAGCCAACGGTCCGTATCCCCACGCGTATTGAATTGCACGTCGACGTCGCCGCTGTAAGCAATCCTGGGGAAAGAAGTACTATGGTTCTGCTCCGTCCAGGGCTGGATACCCTTCCGGTAATTGGAATTATCATCGAACTTGTCGATCACGCTGCGGGTGGAATTGAATATTTTGTTCCCAAAGGACCCATATAACTGCACTGTCAGGGAGAAGCTCTTATAATAGGCATTCACCAGCAGGCCGCTTTGCAGGGTAGGCCAGGGGTTGCCGACAAACGACCGGTCATCGTTGTTGAGTACGCCGTCCTTCTTCACATCCACATACCGAATATCCCCGGGTTTCGCGAATGGCTGTATCTTATGATCATCTATCTCCTTCTGGCTTTGAAAGATACCGTCCGATTTCAGCAGGTACCAGCTGCCGATGGGATGTCCTATCTGTGTACGGGTGAGCCCCGTGGCGATATAGGTGATCCCCTTCCCCAGGTCGCCTAACGCAAGCACTTTGTTCCTCACCGTAAAAACATTCGCCGTCACATCAAACTTCACCCGGTGGTCCGTATTCCTGTAGGTACCGGAGAACTCGAAGCCGCTGTTCTGTAAAGAAGCCGCATTTACAAAAGGATCGTCGCCCCGGTTGCCGCTGGTCTGCGGTACAGGTATCCGTGTCAGGACATCGATGGTCTTTGCCTTGAAATATTCCATGGAAATGGTCAGCTGGTTGTTGAACAGGCCGGCATCCAACCCAATGTTCGTGGTTTTCTTGGACTCCCATTTTACATTGGTGTTGACAAGCTGAGTTTGGATCGCTCCCGTCTGTAAGACCTGTCCCGAACCAAATACGGCTACCGGGAAGAGGTTGATCTTGCCAAACCGGTCGAACTCTCCGATGTTGGAAGTGCCCAGTTCTCCATAAGAAGCCCTTAGTTTGAGGTCGCTGATCCAGGGCACTTTAAAAAATGCTTCCTTGCTCAAACGCCAGGCTACCGACAAGGACGGGAAATTGCCAAACCGGTTATTGGTCCCAAAGCGGGAGTCGCCGTCACGCCGAAAGGTGGCTGATAGTAGATAGCGGCCGTCAAAATCATAGTTGAGACGTCCCAGGTAAGAGAAAGTAACGAACTTATTTTCATATCCTCCGGTCTGCGGATTCAGCAGGCCCGCATCCAGCTGGGGATAATAAGTCCCGCTGGACGACTGCGTGATATCCAGCTTTTTCCCATTGAGTTGGGAATAGGTCACGATCCGGTAGCTGGTGCCTACGACCCCGCTGATGCTATGTTTGGAGAATTTCTTATCAAAATTAATGGTGTTCTCAAAGAGTCTGGATAACCACTGCGCCCTGTTCTCATAGAAGTTGGAAGGATCCACCGGCTGATTGTAGGTCCAGCTCCCGGCTTTTCGCAGACTGGTGAAATGATCGAAGCTGGTCTCCAGACCGTAGTTCATCTTGTAGACGATACCTGTCACCGGGGTGAGCGTGGCATAAGCATTGCCCCTGATCCTGAAATTGTATTGATCTTCCTGTAATAAATTATTCAGCGCCACCGGATTGGTCCCGAAAGTATATGCTTTATCGCTGCCATAACCATACCCCCCGGGGTTGTTGGCATCGTATAGAGGTATGACAGGCAGCATGCGCACCATATCGATGAATGGGTTGCCCTCCATCAGGTCCTCGTGGGAATTTGTAAGAGATAAGTTTTCTCCGATGGCAAAAATCCCTTTGTGACCTTCGGAGTTCACCCGGACGCTGATGCGGTCGAAAGATGTTCCAAGGACAGTTCCCTTGTTCTTAAAATAGTTGCCCGATACGAGATAGGTGCTGCTCTGACCGCCTCCGGAAAAATCTACATTATATTCCTGCATGGCCCCCGTTCTCAGGATCGCCTTCTGCCAATCGGTGTTGATGGCGGGATTGAATTCGGTGGAGACGCTGGCCATGGGCGGTTTTCCCGCATTCGCATAGGCTTGCTTATTCAAATCGGCAAATTCGACATTATTGGTCAGGTCCCATCTTTTGGGCACTGTCTGGATGCCATACTTGCCTGAGACATTGACCTGCAAAGGCCCCTGCCTGCCTTTCTTGGTAGTGATAATAATAACGCCATTGGCGGCATTTGCGCCATAAATGGCAGCTGCGCTGGCGTCTTTCAGTACCTGGATGGACTCGATGTCATTGGGATTGAAATCCCGTCCTCCGCCGGTGATAAGACCGTCTATCACAAACAGGGGGGCATTACCGGCAAAATTACCGATCCCTCTTATTTCAATGGTAGACTCCTGGCCTGGTTTCCCTCCGCTGCGCACGCTGACACCTGCCGCCATTCCCTGTAATGCCTCCCCCACTGTCGTTGCAGTGAGCTTCTTGATATCGTTCGCATTCACCACGGAAACAGCGCCGGTGAGGTCTTTTTTCTTTATGGTCTGGTAACCGATGACCACCACATCATTCAAATTGCCGGCGCCAGGTTGCAGGACGATGTTCAGGTCGCCGCCGTCGGCTTTTACTTCCTTATCGTTATATCCTACATAAGATATCACCAGGATACTCCCCGCCGGAGCGTCAATAGAAAAATGTCCGTCCGTGCCCGACAGTACGGATTGACTGGTGCCTTTGATAGTAACAGATGCTCCCGGCAAAGGCTCGCCTGAGGATGAACGCACCGTGCCCTGAACGGGTGCGCCAATAGCCTTCCAGGAAAAAAAGAGGAAAAGAAATATACATAAGGCAAAACGATGCAATCGATAGATACTTTTCATGATCTACTTGTTTTGGTAGGTACAAAGTAATTTAAAGTCTTTCCGTTCCACCTATCAACCCGTTGCAATTTGATGTCAAATCTTCTCAATTCTGTTTCACGAAGGGCATCGTCAATGGGACTCCGCCCCGTTTTCGTATATTGCAAGACATTAACTTACTGATCACATGCCCGTCATGAGAGCTTGCCGCTGTGTATTATTATTCCTGCTTATGCACAACTGTGTTGCCGGGCAGTCATATGACTTCAGACATTACCAGGCGGAGAACGGTCTGTCGAACAACGCGGTGCTCTGCAGCATACAGGACAGACAAGGGTTCCTCTGGTTTGGGACAAAAGATGGCCTGAACAGATTTGACGGGTACACTTTCAAAATTTACCGCAATATCAAGGGGGACAAGGAAAGCCTTGGAGAAAATTATATCCAGACGCTATGCGAAGGTGACAACGGCCTTTTGTGGATCGGGACAGGCGCAGGGCTGTATTCTTATGATCCGGTGAAAGAGCGTTTTGCGCTGTTGAAAGGCTGTCCGGAGGAACTGATCAGTTCCATTCAAATGGACGAGACAGGGAATTGCTGGTTTATCGCGGGGATCACTTTATATAGGTTTAGCAGCAGTACCGGGCAGCTTACCCGGTATGCCCCGGAAAGATATTTCAGAGCCTCTTCCATCTGTATGACGGAAGAGGGAGAGTTATGGGTTGCCTCGCTTGAAGGCCTGTTGAAAAAATACGATCCCGGGAAAGACCTTTTCACCTCCTACCCCGTCCTGCAACCTTCTGCATCCGTCCAGATAAAAGCCATTGAGAAGATATATAGTACAGGACAGCGGTCTATCCTCGTCGGCACACTGAATCATGGGGTAAAATTATTTGATACCCGGAGTATGCGTTCCAGGGACATACTGGACTGCAACCCGGACAAGACAACTATCTATGCCAGGGATTTTGCCAGGTTTGCTGCGAACGAATACTGGATCGCCACCGAATCGGGCATATTTATTTATAATATACTGACAGGCAAGTCCGTCCATCTAACCAAGCAATACAATAATCCTTATTCCCTCACAGACAATGCAGTGTATACCTTGTGTCTGGACCGTCAGGGCGGGATGTGGTCAGGCACTTACTTCGGCGGGGTCAATTATCTGCCCAGACGGGATATTAGCTTTGAGAAATTTTTTCCGGGCATAGGCCCAAATGGCTTAAGCGGGAATGCCGTCCGGGAAATCTGTCGTGACCACTCCGGGAACCTATGGATAGGCACTGAGGATGCAGGGCTGAATGTCCTTAAGAAAGGAAGCAATGTTTTCACCCATTTCATGCCGACAGGCAAAAGAGGCAGCATTACCTACTCCAATATTCATGGATTGCTGGCTGCCGGTGACACATTGTGGATCGGAACATTCGAGAACGGACTGGACCTGATGAACATTCATACGGGCCAGGTGATCCGCCATTACTCCACCCTGTCGAACCCGGCATCTTTAAAAAGCAATTTCATCTATACCATTTTTCAGACCCGGGAAGGCGATATCCTTATAGGCACCGGTGCCGGCTTATACTGTTACAACAAAAAAGCGGACGATTTCACGGCAGTTCCGCAGGTGCCATACTACAGCTTCGTCGCTTCCATCTATGAGGACAGCAATGGATATATCTGGGTCGGCACGTTCCGGGATGGTGTTTATTTTTATCATCGGGGAACAGGCGTCAGTGGTAATCTCAGGAACAACAATCCGAGATCTTCCGCGTCGGATAGCAACAGCCTGGGCAATAACAGGGTGAACGGCATCCTGGAAGACAACAGACATATCCTGTGGTTTGCTACGGAAGGAGGTTTGAGCAGGTACGATCCGTCGACCGGCCGCCTCACGACCTACACCACAAAGGACGGTCTCCCCAGCAATATCATCTACAGATGTTTACCGGATGGGAAAAACAATCTATGGGTCAGTACTTCCAAAGGATTAATATGTCTCAGTCTTACCAACGGCCAGGTGCAAACCTTTACCACCGTCAACGGACTGCTGAACGACCAGTTCAATTATAATTCGGCGTTCAGGGACACCGATGGCAGAATGTACTTTGGCAGCGTCAAAGGGATGATCAGCTTCAGACCTGATGAATACATCCCGCCATCTTCCGCACCTCCGGTATATATTACAGGCTTCCAGGTCTATAATAAAGAACTCCCTGTCAACCACAGCGGCTCTCCTCTGAAAAATGCGGTAACCTATACCGCTCGGATCACCCTGCCCTATGACCAATCCACCTTCAGCATTGATTTTGCCGCGCTGAACTATACAGCGCCCGAAATGACAAAGTACCAATACAGGATGGAAGGCCTGGATAAAACATGGACCTATCTGCAAAGCAACCGGAAAGTCTATTTCACAGAGCTGCCTCCCGGAAATTATACCTTCCAGGTCAAGGCATCCCAGACAGGTTATGTCTGGAATGAGACACCGGCCACGATGGTTATCCGGATATTGCCTCCTTTCTGGCTAAGCCCCCTGGCCTGGATCTTCTATGGCATCATCCTGGTTTCGGGGATATTCCTCTGCATCCGGGCGTATCACCTGCGGGTGCAGGCAAAGACCAGGCGGAGATGGGAGATCCTGGAAAATGAAAAGGAAAAAGAAATATACCATGCCAAGATTGAATTTTTCACCAACATAGCGCATGAAATAAAGACGCCTTTGACATTGATCAAGCTTCCCCTTGACAAGACGCTCTTGCTGGCGGAACATGATCCTGCGCTCATGCATAATCTGACAATTATGGGAAAAAACACCGACCGTCTGATCGATCTCACCAATCAATTGCTGGATTTCAGGAAAACGGAAAGCAACGGACTGGCGTTGAACTTCGTAAAATCGGATATCAGCGAATTATTGGTCGATCTCTACCGGCAGTTTAAACCCGCGGCCGAACAGCGGGACCTGCATGTAAGAATAGACCTCCCCAAAATGCCCTTCCAGGCTTATGTGGACCCGGAGGCATTTAGAAAGATATTGAGCAACTTATTCAGCAATGCCATCAAATATGCCCGGCATCAGATACAGGTCGGCATATTGCCGTTCAACAGCGAAGACGATCGATTTACGATCAGGATCGCCAATGATGGAACGCTTATACCCGGAGACCTGACGGAAAAGATCTTTGAGCCATTCTTCCGGCTTAAAGAAACCAGCAAACAGCCAGGCACCGGCATCGGACTTGCACTGGCCCGTTCTCTCGCTCAATTACATCATGGGACACTGACAGCGTCTGCATCGGATGCGCTCAACAATTTTCTACTGACCCTTCCCGTACATCAGGACCAGCAGTTTGAATGGTATGAGGAGTCCGCCCGTCAGGACAAGAACAGCCAGGCTGGCGCCGGCGACAGTCATATAAACGGAACGACTGACGAAGCGCGTCACGAAAGACACACTGAAAGGGAAGAGAAAAAAGGTACCATCTTGCTGGTGGAAGACAACTCAGAGATACTGGACCTTGTCTCGGCAGAACTGTCCGGGGACTATCGGATACTAAAGGCGTTCAATGGCAGCGAAGCCTTGCATAAACTAAAGGACGAGGTAGTTCACCTGGTGATCAGCGATATAATGATGCCGGTGATGAACGGACTTGAATTATGCCAGATGATAAAATCTAATTTCGAATATAGTCATATACCCGTCATCCTGCTGACTGCCAAGACCTCCCTGCAATCTAAAATAGAAGGTTTGGAGCAGGGCGCCGACGCGTATATCGAAAAACCGTTTTCCAGTCAGCATTTAATGGCCCAGATCACCAGTCTGCTGACCAACAGGAATAAGATCAAGGAATACTTTGCCACTTCTCCCCTCGTGCATATTAAGACCATCGCCCACTCGCGGGAAGACGAAACCTTTCTGCTCACCCTGCAGGATATTATCTCCGCCAATTTGGAAAACTTCGATTTCAATGTAGAACAGCTGGCGGGGATCATGAACATGAGCAAGCCCACGCTCTACAGAAAGATAAAAGCACTTTCCAACTTAACGCCTAACGAGCTGATCAATATCACCAGGCTGAAAAAGGGCTCTGAACTGTTACTGGAAGGGAAATACAAAATATATGAAATAGCGGATATGCTCGGTTATTCTCTCCCCGCCAATTTCAGCAGGGATTTCACCAGGCAGTTCAACATGTCTCCATCCGAATATGTCAGTAAGAAAAAAAACTACCCATCGGCGCCGGTGATCGGTGCGGGCTCTAATCCATCCGGTAAATAACTGCATCCGCAGGTGGTATCACGATTGTCAGCATGCCCGGGAATTCCATCACCTTTTTGGAGAAAAGCTCTTTCATCGTGCCATGATCCTTTATACCCCACCGGTCCGCACGAATGGTATATTCCAGCGCCTTATCATCGTAATTGACTATCGCCAGCCAGGTGCGCTTTCCCTCCTTCCGCACAAAGAAATTCTCTGGCTTATCCCCTGTATTGCCCTCAACAGGTCTGAATGCCCGGCCCGCGTGCGCAATATCCAATAGGTCCTTGTTTTGCAACAACGTTTGCGCCGTAGCATGCCACACGCCTGGAACCGAATAGTCATCCCCTGTTATCACAGTTCCCGTAACAAGGGCAGAGGTCAGTCTGGCTCTGTTCATGCCGGCAGGTCCCGCCTTGAAAACGATATGGTCGGCATCGATGTGATTATATAATTTTCCCAGCCACCAACCATAGGTAGTGCTATTGAGTGTATAACCCGTTTCGCTGATATTGCTGTATGCATCACAGGCGATACGGCGCATATGGGCGTATGGAGCCGTTATGATATTGGGGGATATGGCTGCATAGATAAGCATTTGTCCATTGATGGCCGAGACAAGTTTTTCCATCCCGTAATGAAATGCCTGTATACCTGTATTGACTGTGGACTGGTAAAAATGATCCGCTTCCAGCGCCGCGTGCCCCAGAAAATCTATTTTGATCATCTTAAACCCGCATTCCTTAAACTTCCCAATCAGATAGGCGATACGCGAAATCGTTCCGGGATGAGTAGGATCCAGCGCCCTGGCGCCATCCAGATCAATAAAATTGCCGTTTTGCGTGATCCAGCAATCCTGATAATTGTAATCCGACCCTTCCATTTTCCGGGGTGATTTTCCCCAATCCACAAATGGCGCCCAGTAGATGCCAGGCCGGAATCCTTTTGTTTCACAATAATCGCAGAACTCTTTCAGCCGGCTGTAGTCCTCCCCTTGTCGCAACAGGTCCCAATAAGAATCGAGGTCTATATATAAAGTACTGTCTGCCGTACGGAAACGTTCGCAGGAGTCGTGAAAAAAATCCACTACGGCCTTTGCTTTGGACAAGGTCAGCTTATCCTGCATAGCACCCCAACTATTCCACCCAAAAGGGGTAGCCCCAGTCCAGGAAAGGTGTGGTCCTGCATTTGCATTCTTTGCATAATCTTCCATCCCCTCACGCCAATCGTCAAACCAGCCTATCATGATCATGGGACTCATGCAATAGCCGGGTATTTGCCTCGTCACCGTCCCATGTGCCTTGATATCATGCGTATAAGTCTTATCAGTGTATCCGCCGAATACCGATAGGTGTGAAAGCCTGCCGGAGTCGCTCCCCTTGATCCTGATACCCGTCTTCCAATCCCTCTGCATCATCGCACCTATGATCAACCCATGCCTGGTATCATTATTATACAGGGCGGTCACTTCCGAGCTCGTCATGTCGGCCGATGCCAGGGGGGCCGCATTATATCTTACCCAGGCGTCATTATCAAAAGGCACCAACAACGCCCTGTCATCACCCTGTTCATGGATATCCGCCTGGCTGCAGGTTAACGGGGACATATAATTGCTGCCGGCGGCCTTTATCAATACATATGTCCTAAAGGTCTTTCCTCTTTTATCTATAAGAAACTCCTGCACCATTTCCGGACGTCCATCACCCGACGAGGTGACGGCATAGACCCTTTTCCCATTTCGACGATGGGAGGACCATTTTCTTGACCTGTAGGAAATACTGCTGTCAATACGATCGCCTGACCGGCAGATGGCATATGCGTCCTTTACTACCGTCCGCCTGTTAAAGACGATATCATATGAGCCTCTATCCAGATCGTATCGGATATGATTGTTGTCACCGAATGGGATATCCTTTATCTGCGCGCTTGCTGTCAAGCCCAGACAACATACCAGCAGAGCTCCTACCCTGTTTTTCATATTTCTCAGATTTGGGGAACTGATGCTCTATACAATACAGCCTCCTTATCCGCCCTCAAATTCAGCTTTGTTTTATCAAAAGCGATAAAAGCCTCGCCGGTGATACGGGAAAATCCATTGCTGTCCTCCACCTGGACCTTTCCTTCCAGTACCAGGAATATTTCCACAGAATGACATTGTATAGTAACGATCTCCCCTGCCTGCAGACTGATCTTGCTCAACTCGAAATCAGGCGCCGGTGTCTTATAGACGACGATATGTCCCGGTGTATTGTCTTCCCTGATGATACGGGGATGGGTAGCTTCAAAACGGACATGTTTCAGCAGTTCGGGCACATCGACATGTTTAGGGGTAAGACCACCCCGCAGCACATTGTCCGAGTTGGCCATGATCTCTACATTTTGCCCTTCCAGGTAAGCATGCGGCAGACCGGCATCCTGAAAAACAGCCTCTCCGGGCAACACATTCACCAGGTTGAAAAAGTAAATGGAAAAAATACCCCTGTCGATCTTTTCTCCTTCATTATAGGTAAGGGCGGCACGGGCAGCCCAGAAATCCTCGTCCTGTTTGCGCAGACGTTGTTCCTTATACAAGGGCACGATCCTGTCCAGGAGAGGTTGCAAAACAGCATTCACTTCTTGCTGTGGCATTTCCATGACCTTTCTGTATAGCCCTTTATATCCTTCTACAGAAAAGACAGGCTCCAGAAACCTTAGCTCCGGGACAGTGGCAAGAACGCGCATCAATTCTTCTTCCGGCTTGAACCCATGCAACAGCCAGAAATCACTAAGAGCCAACATCAACTCCGGCTTATGGTTATCGTCCTTATAGTTGCGGTGAGAGGCAGTAAGGGCAACCCCCTTCTCATTCTCCGCGGCAAACTCAAACTCCGCGTTCTTCTTGGTAGGATGTACCTGTATTGACAGCATATCCTTTACATCCAACACTTTCAACAAGTAGGGCAATCTGCTAAAACGTTTCGCCACGACCCCTCCCAGCGTGCTATCCGGTTGCTGACGGATATATTCGTTCAGCTTTGAAGGCGTCGCACCATCCAACTCTGAAGACGCATTGTCATGAGCGCCCAGCCAATATTCCGCAAATGGTTTGTTCTCCGGATTGGCTACGGACAACAGCTTAGATAAAAATACGGTCCCGCCCCAGGCATACTGCTGTATCTTACCCTTTAACTTAAAAACATTTTTTCCCTGCTGCATGAATAAAATTATTTTGCAAATAAAAGGAAAAAATACATGGCACGGCATAATGATCTTGGAAAGTGGGGAGAGTCGCTGGCCGCCGGATGGCTAAGAGAAAAAGGGTTCCGTATCCTCCATAGGAACTGGCGTTATGGACGCAACGAACTGGACATTATCGCCACCCATAAGGACATTTATCATTTTATAGAGGTCAAATGCCGCAAGGGAGACAGGTACGGCTTCCCGGAAGAAGGTGTGAGCAAATCCAAGCTTCGCAGCATTATGAAGGGAGCCGCACACTGGCTTTATGAAAGACATATACCCGGCGAAAAAAAGGTGCAATACGACGTGCTGGCCATTCGGCTAAGGGATGGACGGATGCCGGAATACCAGTTATTTGAGGACGTCGCCCTTTAATTTCTCCTGGATATATTCCACTACACGGTAGGTGGCGGGACAATACTCGATGTTCTGTTGGTACATGTGCATATACTCCACCATCTTCCTCTTGTTGTGATGCGGGAAGCCGGCACAGTCTGCAGGACGCACGGCATAAATATTACACATATTGGTCTTTAAGTCCAGGAACTGGCAAGGCTGCTTCACATTCATCCAATCCCCGGTCCTATCTTTATACAGCCATTTTTCCCTGAACGCATTTTCTGTCATCCCCAAATGAGCGGCAATGCGTTTTACATCCTTTTGGGTATAGGTGGGCGACATGGTCTTACAGCAATTGGCACAGTCCAGACAGTCCGTGCGGCTCCAGGCTTGTTTATCGGCCTCCATTTTTAGCTCGTCCAACCCGCGGGGAGGGTTGTTCCTCAATCTCGTCAGAAAGCCTCTGAGTCTTCTTCTGTTGTGACGGACTACTTGCCGGAAGCTACGTAGGTTGACGGTTGCCATGCGTGATATTTAAAAAAAGCAAATATGGAATAAACAAGGCATGATACAAAGAAAATTTTCAGGTTTGTCCATTAAAGTTTAAACTTGCCGGATGTGGGAGTCCTATAAAAAAGGATATAAAGCCTGGCTGCAGTTGGAGAAATCCCTCTCTGAAAATTCCGTGGAAGCTTATCTCCGGGACATAGACAAGCTGACGCAATTCCTCCAGGCCGCCCAGTCCCCAAAGACGCCCGAAACCATCGAGCTGAAGGATCTGCAGACCTTTTTACAGTGGATAGGTCAACTGGGGTTGGAGCCCGCATCCCAGGCCCGGGTACTTTCCGGCATCCGTAGCTTTTACAAATACTGTTATATCGAACAGATTGTAAAGAACGACCCTACAACCCTGCTGGAATCGCCCAAGTTAAGACGCGCCTTGCCAGATGTTCTCAGCATCGAAGAAATAGAGGCCATCATCGGGCAGATTGACCTCAGCAAGCCGGAAGGAGGCCGAAACAAAGCCATCCTGGAAACCATGTACAGCTGTGGTCTTCGCGTCAGCGAAGTGGTAAACCTGCGTATTTCAGCCCTCTACCTGGACGTTGGGTTCATACGCGTCATCGGTAAGGGGGATAAGGAGCGGCTGGTACCCATCGGCCGTGACGCAATCAAATATATCCGGATCTACCAGGGGGACATCCGGGTGCACATGCCCCTGAAACCTGGCAATGAGGATATACTCTTCCTGAACAGACGGGGCAGCAAGCTCAGCCGGGTCATGATCTTTTTGCTGCTAAAAGACCTGGTCCGCCAGGCAGGCGTAGAAAAGAATATATCTCCCCATACCTTCCGTCATTCCTTCGCTACCCACCTGGTAGAAGGAGGCGCCGATCTCCGGGCAGTACAGGACATGCTGGGACATGAAAGCATCACCACTACCGAAATCTATACGCACCTGGACAGGGAGTACCTGCGGGAGACGCTCCACAAATACCATCCGGCGTTTAAATAGACCGTTTACAACACCTCCATCTTCTGCGTATATACTTTCCCCGTCTGCTCATGTTGTAATCTCAAAAAATAAACCCCTGCCGCCACTGTCCCCGGGATATTCAAAAGCTCCGTCCTCGATTCCTTCACCCCTTCAATATGTATAGACTCCACCAGCGATCCGGCAGTACTGAACAGCTGCACCAGATAATTCCCCGGTACAGGCCGTTTCAGCGACAGAGTCACGGACGCTCCCCGCGCCACCGGATTGGGGTAGACAGTAAAAGGCTTGCTGACCAATCCGAGAAAAGCAAGGGTGTCCCGCACAACATCCTGCACAGTAATCGTCGTTGTACAGGTGATCATCAACTTACCCTTTGTCCATCCATAGCTGTTGATCGTAGCCGCAGGCAATTCCCCGACAGCCCTTGGCAACCGCAACACCCGCACATATTCATTCTTACCAATATCTGTCATATCGAACAGCGTGGTCGCATATCCTACCGCTGATATCTCCATCTGCCGGGCTCTCCTCACTTCCTTTCGCGAAAAACTAATCCAGCCCGCTGAGTCCGCCATACGTTGTACCGCCCCCCTTCCCCACCGTACGGAAGCCCAGGGGATAGGCTCGGTGCTGGTAGCATCTATTATCCTGACCCTTAGCTCTTCGGAGATCACCGGTATCCCCCTGGAAGCAATCCCACCCAGGATAATATTGATAGGCTCAGACTGATTTGTCATCCCCCCGGGGGCAATCTCTCTTGGATCGATGCGCTCTATCTGCGGCCCCTTCACCTTACCCATCTGCGCAGATGCCTCCGAAGATGCCAGCCAACCCGCGAGTAACAGCTGCCACCACAGCACCCACCGCCTCCTTCCCGAAACCCTTGCAGGCGTCAGATCCCTGTTTAGCTGATCGTTCGTAAACCTGCCGCAAACTGATCTGCCCGCCCCCGACAACCAGGAAAGAACCTCCTGGTCGCTCATCATTGAAAAATCCACTACCGTCTTTTTACAGGAGCTACAAAAACGCCCCTCCGCATTTGGTTGCATATTACCCCACTGCTCGTGACAGGGGTCGGTGATAAATAGTTGTATCTTTTCCGGCATAAGCTTTCATTTCCATACGGATGCCCCCTCCACAGAAATTGCATAAGCCCTGCCGAATTTTAGTTATTTTAGGGGCTTAATCGCTGTTGTCTTTTTTAAAGAACATACCATCCCATTCCGCCGGTGACGCCGACCTGGTAGCAGCCTACCGGAAATCGGGGGACCTTACCCTCCTGGCAACGCTCTATCAGCCCTATATGGACCTGCTGTACGGCGTCGCCCTGAAATATCTGGGAGAGCCGGAGACAGCCAAAGATGCCGTAATGGCCATCTTCGAAGAACTGGCACAAAAGCTGCTCAAACATGAGGTGGAGAACTTTAAAGGCTGGCTATATACCTTGGCTAAGAATCACTGCCTGATGCAGTTACGTTCGACCCGACGGATGAGGACAGGCGAGTTCGACCCCGATCATATGCAAATAGGGGAAGAAGTGCATCTGAATGGTGTATTTGAAAAGGAACAACAGCTTGACCAATTGTCGAAATGCCTGGAAACCCTTTCATCCGAACAAAAGACCGTCGTAGAGTTATTCTATTTACAACACAAATGTTATAAGGACATCGGGACAATGACAGGTCTGGAGTGGAATAAGGTGAGAAGCCATATTCAAAATGGCAGAAGGAACCTGAAGATCTGTATGGAACAGCAGACATTCAGTGCAACACCCATTGTAAGATCAAAATGAACGATAAGGATAAACATACCTCCATGTATTCATCCTCAGATATCGAAAAATATCTGAATGGGGAGCTGTCTGCTCCTGAAATGCATGCATTGGAACGTGCGGCCCTGGACGACCCCTTCCTGGCCGATGCGTTGGACGGTATGGAGATCCATCGGCGCCTGCCGGAACAAGCCCCATTCCGGGAGGATATCGCCGAATTACAGCAAAGACTTCAAAAAAGGGTAGCTGCAAAAGAAAAAAATAAAGCCCGGGCATTCCCGCTTCCCATGCGGTATGCGGCTGCTGTGATATTATTGGCGGGATTAGGGATTACCGCCTATTATACAGCGTTTAATAACCATAGATCCCCGGCGGCGGTGGCCCAGTCGCACGTCCCATCAGCATCGCCTGTCACCGACTCCGCTCCTTCCGCTGAAAAGGCCCTTCCGCTGGCGGATACTACCACTGCACAGTCGTCTGCCAACACCGCCTCCGTCCCACAGCCATCAGCGATAGCCAGGAAAAAAGACAGAGAGGTGAGCGTGGCGAATAACGTTGCAAGTACGCTGGCCAAACAGACAGAGCAGGCAGCGATGGATAAAACCCCCTCCCTGGCCGATGAACGAGCCATTGCCGGAAAAACATCAGAGCAAGTCCGGCTCGACACCCTCCGACTGCACTTCGACACCGGCGCACTGGCTAAAAGAGTCGCGGGCATACAGATTAATAGTAATTATTTAAAAGCCGGTCCGGAGGATAAGTTCGTATTTTCCGGGCAAGTGACAGACGAACACAACAACCCGCTGGCCGGAGCTTTCCTGGCGTTGAAAAACAATCAGCACATCAATGCCACGACGGATAAGAACGGCTTTTTTAACCTCCGTCTGAATAATAAGTTTGACACCAGCTCCACGGTTCTGGTAAACCATGTCGGTTATGAACAAGGGGCCATGTCCCTTAACACAGATAACAAAAAAGGTAATTTTATCCAATTGCAGTCCCAGCCAGCCTCATTAAATGAAGTAGTCATAGTAGGCTACGGCGCCAAAAGAAAGGAGATCATGCGGCAAAACATCGATGCCCAGCACAAAGCGCTCTCACTGGTGGCCGTCCCTGCTGCAGGATGGCCGGCCTATAGGGAATACCTGGAATCAGCCAGGACCACCGCCAATCTGGACTCCACTCTCCGTGGCGATGAAGCCATTTCTTTTATTGTCAGTAAGAATGGAGAGCTGTCCTCCTTTAAAGTGGAACAATCCATCTCACCCGCTCATGATTCTGCCACTATCCGGATGATCAAACAAGGCCCCGCCTGGCAGCTTTTATCAGGCAAAAAGGCCAGGGCCCGCGTCATCCTCACTTACTAGACCCGTTCATCCAAACTTAAAGCCGGGATTATCCCCCATTCGTGTAAATTCGGTGTCTAAATAATTACACATGCTAAGGTCAATTCTTTTGTTTGCTTTATTTATCTCATTGTATTGCTCCACCAGCGCCCAGTCTATCAAAACCCCGGCACCCTCCCCGCCTCAATTCGTCAGACAGGACTTCGGTCTTTCCAACATCGAACTGTCCTACTCACGGCCAGGTATAAAAGGGCGTACCATTTTTGGCGACCTGGTGCCCTATGGGAAGGTTTGGCGGACAGGCGCCAACCAGGCAACAACACTTACTTTCGGAGATGATATCACGATTGAAGGTACCAGGGTCCCTGCCGGTAAATATGGTCTGCTAACCATACCCGACAAAGACGAATGGACCATTATTATCACCCGTCAGCTTGACGTCACCAGCCCTGCCGCCTACAAACAGGACCAGGATGTAGTGCGTGTAAGATCCAAGGTAGAGGAATTGCCTTTCTCCATCGAATCTTTTACCATCCTCTTTAGCGATGTCACGTCTACCTCCTGTCGTCTGGACCTTTGCTGGGACAAAACAGTCGTTTCTTTTATCGTCAATACCGACATCGACAGCAGGGTCATGACCCAGATAGACAATGCGCTGAATAAGGACAACCGCCCTTATTATACAGCTGCGGTCTTCTATCTGGATAACGGGAAAGACCTGAACAAAGCCCTGGAATGGTTTGACAAAGCCATCGCACAGGACCCTAAAGCCTTTTATGCCGTCTATCAGAAGGCCCGCTGCCAGGCGAAAATGGGTAGAAAGCAGGATGCGATTGCTACGGCAAAGAAGTCCATCGAGCTGTCAAAACAGGTCAATAATGCGGATTATGTGGCGCTCAACGAAAAACTCATTTCCTCTCTGCAATAAGTCTGCTCAGCGGTCTTATTGCAAATGGGCCAGCCACAGACTGGCGTTCATGAACAGCTGCGTATGACTCAATATCGGCCAGCTTACAAAAAGGTTATTGCCCGCAGCACCCGTACCATCATCCATGGGTGAACTGTCGGTAACGACAAATACACGCCCGGTACCAAAAGTGGAAGAAGCGCACATGATATGCGTATTATTCTGCGTAAACCCGGATTGCCAGATCAAACCCTGTACTGCGCTGTTGGCCGAAGGATTGACGGTGATGGTAGCGCCATTGTTGAACTGTAATTGAGAGACATCGCCCTGTGATCCATGGAGGATAGGATTGGCGCTGCCCCCCGTCCATACATTGCCGCTGGTTTCCGTTATATTGGTCAGGTCGATGCTAAAGCCAAATGGATTCACAGCGACGCTGTTATTGGTCATCAGGTCATTCCAGATATCCGGAGAATCATGCCCGTCATTGTTGCGGTCGGATACGGTATGATCCGAGATCATAAAGAGGCCCCCTCCATGACTGACAAAATTCAGGATAGCTGTCTTTTCAGCAGCAGAAAAAAGGATATTTGGCTCATCTACGACAAATACATCATAATGGGACAAGTCCTGCACATTGGAAGCATTCCCATATGTGATGGCAGTACCTGAAGGAAGGGTTTCCACCGTATTGCCCGCCTTGACCAGTGCAATACCCCAACTGGAAATAGCGCCTGTCCAGAATGTCTCCGGTGTAGAGGCGGTAATGGAAGATTGCGCCGGTGTAGGCGTCCGCTGCGGAATACCGCCATCTTCATCGATTACCCAGTCCGCGTTCCCGGCAGTCTCTGCTTTTGTTGCGTCGAAGAGGAACTTCTTACCTCCACCTGTCCCTCCGCCTCCGCTGCCGTTGACAATAAGATCGTCAAAATTGATACGATTGCTCGTTCCGTCCGTTTTACGCAGTTGGAATCGGACATTACCCGTCACAGAAAGCGTAAAGGAAGCGGTTTGTAAAGTAGTAGAGCTGGTAGTAACCGTAGCTCCAGCCTGCGTAAAGGAAGTGCCGCCGTCAGTGCTGTACCAGAGCTGCCAGGTGCTGCTGCCGTCAGATCCAAAGACAGCATGCTGGACAGTGACGGAAGTTGCCCCTCCCGTTATATCGAATTGCATAGTGATCGTTCCCGAATTGCGCACCCTGGCCGACTGGGCGCCGTTCTTTCTGTCCGTGGAGAGATTGCCCAGCAGCGCATCGTTGAAGTTCCATACACCAGTGGCCAACGTGACATTGCCCGCAGCATAAGCTGTTTTGGCGCCTGTCTCAAAATTTTCGGTAGTGGTGGTAAGTGCAGCGGCTTTCAACAACTGCATCGCCTGCTGGCCGGACAAAGGCATTGCGGAGGGAAAGGTCAGTTCATCGGCTTTTTTTTCACAGGCGGCAAAAAGCGCTATAAAAAACAACAATAAGGGCGCCTTGTTCATAATAGATAAAGTTTTGCCCCTAAAGTTAGGTCTAATCCTTATGGCGAGTATTAAGTTTAGATGAAAAGAACTGTATCAGCTCGCTCAATAACATTACCCCCGCAGCTCCTACTACATTGAACCAGAGGAAGCTCAAAGAGATAATGCCTTTTCGCCCGAGCACGTTCAGCAGGATCACCAGCGCTTCTGTAATAATGGCGCTGATAAACACCGCTGTGCCGCCGATCCTCTTACGATAGAAGGCCACCAGGAAAATACCCAATATCACGCCATAAAATAATGAGCCCAATACGTTGACGGCTTCGATAAGGCTGTTACCGAGGTTGTAAGCCAGCTGTGCCACCGCAACACAAAAGACGCCCCAGAAAAAAGTATAGATACGGGAAAACTGAAACTCTTTTTCCTGGCTGAGCGGTTTGGAATATCGCTTGTGAAAATCCACGATCGTACATGAGGACAGCGAATTCAACGTAGCCGCGATGGAACCCCATGCCGCCAAAAATATGACGGCGATCAGCAGCCCGATCAGTCCCCTGGGCAAATAGTCCATTACAAACCGCAGAAAAATATAGTTGGTGTCATTGTCATCCCCGCCGACCTCCTTGTCGTTCAACCACCGTTTGAGGGTGCTGCGATAGCCGGCCTTGGCCGATGCGATCTCTTGCAATTGCTGTCTGGTCAGGGAAGTTGTCTGCAGCCGTGTCTTCTCAGTCTCCCCATACGCTTTTTCAAGGATCACCAGCGAGTCCTTGTATTTGGACCTGGCCAACAGGTCCAGCTGCGATTGATTAAAAAATACAGGTTCCGGATTGAACTGATAAAAAGCAAAGACCAATACTCCCAGTAAAAGGATAAGGAACTGCATGGGCACTTTTACCAATCCATTCATCAACAACCCCAGACGGCTTTCGCTGACCGACTTTGCCGTAAGGTACCGGCCCACCTGCGATTGGTCCGTGCCAAAATAGGACAAGGCAAGAAAAAAACCGCCGATGATCCCGCTAAAAAGATTATAACGGTCGTTCCAGTTAAATCCTTTTTCGCTGATGCCGGTGGTAATGATATTCAGTTTGCCCGCCTTGCCGCCAATGTGCAAAGCCTCCGAAAGCCCTACTCCCTCCGGCAAACGATGGACCACCATGTATCCTGCCACAAACATCCCGCCAAAAATAATGATCAGCTGCAGCTGCTGTGTATAAGCGACGGCTTTCGCGCCCCCTGTCACCGTATAGATGATGAGGAGCCCGCCCATAAAGATATTGGTCCAGACAATGTCCCAGCCCAGCAGGGATGACAGGATAATGGAAGGCGCCGAGATGCTGATGCCGGTGGAAAGCCCCCTTTGCAACAGGAATAGAAAAGAGGTTAACGTCCTTGTCTTGAGGTCAAACCGTTGTTCCAGGAATTCATAGGCTGTGTAGATCTTTAGCCGGTGGAAGGCAGGTACGAATGTAATACAAAGGATCACCATGGCCAACGGAAGACCAAAATAGTACTGGACAAAACGCATGCCGTCCGTATATGCCTGACCGGGAGCAGAGAGAAAGGTGACAGCGCTGGCCTGGGTCCCCATGATGCCCAACAATACCATGTACCAGGGCACCATTCTGTTGGCCAGGAAATATCCATCCAGGTCCCGGCTGGTACGGCCCTTATACAAGCCGTAGGCAATGATGGCAAACAATGTCAGGACCAGGACTATCCAGTCGGGGCGGCTCATGAAAAGTGTTTAGTCAGAAAATAAAAGAACAGGATCAGCAGCACCAGACTGCCGATGACAAGCCTATACCACGTACTCCACTTTTTGAATAAAGGCGGTCGCTCCTCCTGTTCCTCCGTGTTCATGATATAAAAAGTTACTTCTTTTTCCTGTTAGCTATCAGTGAAGCCACGATCAGGCCGATTAGAAGCCCTACGATCAAGCCGATGGTCGCGTGCTTGATAAATCGCCCGATGATCAACCCCACGACAATAGCGATGACGATCATGATATCCCTTCTACGGCCCATTCCTAAAAACCTTTCTTTTGATTCAACGCGATGATATTGGCCAGCAGCCGGTAGGCTCCGGGCACCCCGGCCGGCAATTCCCGGAAAAAGACGAGTCCTGTGTATACAAATTTACCTTTGCCATAATCCCCCACTACCAGGCTGCCCTTCTGTTCTCCCTCCCCGGGATCATGCATGGAGAGTATTGCTGTATACTTCGGGTCCAGTTGATCGGCGAAATAAATGCCGCGCTCCTGTATCCATCCTTCAAAGTCTTTATCGGTGATCTTATTCGGATAGTTAAGCACAGCATGACCGGGTTGAAGGAAGTCTACTTTGGCTGTTTCATCCGTCACCCTGTTGTTGGAAATGACAAACGGATAGGGGCCGATCTTCAATTTGTTATTCCCAATCCCATTCCGGTTATACTGCACGATCAGATTTCCTCCCTCCTTTATATAATCCATCAACTGATCGTATCTGCCAGCCAGCCAGGGATGCACATCGTAAGCCCGTACGCCGGCGATGACGGCATCAAATTGCCGGAGGACACCGGTGGTAATATCCTTTTCCCTGAGTATGACCACATCATAGCCCATCTGCTGCAGGGCCTGCGGCACTTTGTCCCCGGCCCCTTCAATATACCCGATACGTTTGCCCGCCATTTTTATATCGGCCGATACGAATTTCTCCCTTGAAGGGCTGAAATAGTCTATACGAGGGATATGATCATACGAAATGGTCCTCAACTGCCTGGCAGTGTCCTGTCTGCCGTCATGACGGAACAGCAAGTCGGACCAGGTGACGCTCGCCCCCCGGCTGGCAGAACGCGCGGAATAGAAGATGTTCGAATTGCCGGTGGATCTCTCCCGGATAGTGATGTCCGCAGGCTTGGTAAGGGAGACTTCAGGCGCGCCCGGTCGGTCGCCCTGTACCTTTGTCTGTACCAGGAAATCTTTCTCTTCCCCATTGGCAAAAACGACCAGGTCCGGGTCAAAACGGGCTGTCACCGGCGGCAGTACCGTCAGCGGTTGGTATAACTCCCCTTTCACCGGGTCGGTGTACTTATATTGGACAGGACGGGTAAAAGTAAGGTCTGCTCCGTCGATCACTATCCGGAATTGCACCTCAAAGGCTGGCTGGCTTTGGGCATCCCCGATAAGCAACTGATCGCTGACATTATAAGAGCCGGGAGACATTTCCTCTGCCAGCCAGTAAGGCTGGGTCAGGGGCATTTTATCAGGTACGTGGATACTCTTCTGCAGAATATAATTAGTGTTACCTGTAAGATCCTGTTTGTATACCGTGTCAAAACCAGAGACTTTTATCTCCGCCAGCGAAGCCCGGACATTGAGCCTGTTGTTGACGACAAAAGACACCTGGAGATCGTCTCCCTGCACCGTATAACCGCTGCGGACGGAAGCTTCCAGCCACAGACCGCTGCAGGCCTCTATCAATCGCAGCACTTCTTTGCTTTTCTGCGTTTTCCAATAGCCGTCTTTCAGACCCGCGATGGCCTTGTATACTTTCACCAGACCGGGGACGGACGCCCCGGGGTCAGTGAGGGCATAATGCTTTATCACCTCGTCTATCAGCCGCTGCACCTCCCCTCCTCCACTCACCCGGTCCCAGGAGGTAGGGATACCTTCCATCGGATCACTATGGACGCCATCTCCCGCCACCAACGTAAAAAACTCCATCGATTGCCCCCGGGCAGGCGTAAGGGCCGCCCCCTGGCTCTTGTGCTGCGTACGGCTCTCGGCGGCGATCTCCCCATAACTTTTTCCCAACACAGGGTTGTACAACCCTACATCGATCTTCATCTGATCGTCACTGGTGGTATTGTTCGATCCGAAATTAAATGTATTCCAAAGTATACGTTTCGCCTGCCATGGCTTTACGCCATACTTAAATTGCTCGGGGAATCTGTTGGGATCAGCCGCCGCCGTAAAAGCCTCATGCGCCAACATGGCAGATGCAGAGTGATGACCATGGCCTGCACGACCGTCCTCGGGAAAACGGGTGATAAGAATATCCGGCTGAAATTTCCGGATCACCCAGACAACGTCGCTCAATACCTTTTCCTTATCCCAGGTGCGGAGAGCTTCGGCCGTTGTCTTGGTAAACCCAAAATCAAAGGCACGGGTAAAGAATTGTTCGGCGCCGTCGATCCTCCGGGCAGCCAGCATCTCCTGCGTACGGATCAATCCCAGCTCTACGCCCTGTTCGTCCCCAATGAGGTTCTGACCGCCATCCCCACGGGTCATAGATAAATATCCCGTACGGTACAGCCGGTCCTTCGCCATATAAGCTATCAACCGGGAATTCTCATCGTCAGGATGCGCCGCTACATACAGTACTGTTCCCAATACGTTCAGCTTTTTCAGACGAAGGAATATTTCTGCAGAACCCAGTGTTTCAGGAGCCTGAGCCTTTATAGCTGCCGAAAAAGACAGTAGGATCGCCAATAAAATAAATGCCTTTCTGTTAGTCATGAAGCGCAAATTTATAAACCAATTGATAAACCCTATGTTTAATTCCACCAGTGGTAGACTTACTGCCCCACCAAAAACACGGCATTGCAAAATAATAGCTTGCCGTTCTCCCAAAAACTCCTGAACAGGGGATCATCCGCCATATAAACGATCTCTCCCCTTCCCATCTCCTGCACACCAAAGATGAGTCCGTCCTTTAACTTTTCCTTTGCTTTTTTACCCGTGAAACCACTGATATAATTATCTTTCTTAATAACCCCTACATTCCATCCCCCTTCCTTGATAAATTCATAAACATGGTCGTCTTGTTTAAGCGTATAATAATGGTCAGGATAGCCAAAGGCAAGGGGATGGGAATTATCCAGTTCGACCTTATAAATAGAACCGGGTACGCTGCTCATCACCTCGTCCCGCTGCCGGTTACCATAACGGTGCAGCGCTGAATAATCTTCCTCTTTCTTTCCCTTATCGTCATCCTTTTTATCATCCTGCCCCTTTGTCTTGAGTCCCCATTCCAATTTGGACAGTTGCTCCACAGCATACTCCATGGCGATAAGCCTTCCTCCTTCGCGTACCCAGTTGCGTAAAGGCTCTGCCATGGCTTTGTCTCCAAGGTTTCGATAATAGCCGCTGGGAAGTATCAGTACGTCATACTTTTTAAGATCCAGCCTGCCGATGTCCTCCGCATCCAACTGAGAGATAGGATAATCCAATTCCCGGTCGAATAGATGCCAGACCTCTCCTGCCTCCAATGAGCTCACCTGTTCGCCTGTCAGTACTCCTACCTTCGGCCTGTGGATAAAATGCACCCTGTCGCTGCCAAAGTCGGCTCCCTTGTCTACAAACCCGGAAAGGATAGGATATAAGGTTATCCCCGTGGATTTGGCAGTTGCCGTGACGATAGGCCAGAGCTGTGTTCCCAGCGAGCCATTACCCGTAGCCATGATAAGCAGCGTGCCTTTTTCGAATTCCTGTCCTCCCGACTGAAAGGACTGCTCTGCATAACGGACCTTTACGCCTTTGTTTAGCAATTGAGTGAGGAATCGGACGTTATTCATACCTGTCCAGCGGACGGCATAAGCATACCCTCCGGCAGACGCTTCCGTGGAAGACGGGGTCGCCGCGGCAGGAGCCGTGGTACCCACCCATGTATTCAGACCATACGCCTGTAACCCATATACATAGGGAATGGACCAGGCTGTGATATCATAAGTCACCGAATCGCTGATGCGAGAGTTCCTTTCAAACAACACCCGCAGCAGGTTGCTCCGTGGCTGGTTCGTATTGATGACAATGTCGGATGTCGAGGCTTTGAAAGCGGCCGGTTTACCTGTCTCATAATCCACCCCTGTGAAACTGGCGGAGGGAGCCTGTCCCCATTCGATCTGGTTTTTGTCCAGCAGCGCCTCCAGCCTCCGCAGCCGGTCGCCATATGCATCCGCTTTGATAAGGTACGCCTTGAATTCACCACCCGGCTTTTCCCTTGCATCATTGAAATATTTATGGAACTCCTTTATGAGCCGGGGGGCATTTTGCGAAGAAACCTCAATCGTCGATATACCCGTAGTATAGTGGTGTTCCAGCCGGTCGGCCAGCGTAAGCGTATCCTCATCCGCCTTGATCACCGCCAGACCTCCCCTGCTGTGGCCGCCCTGTTCGAAGGTCATGCCGATGGCCCCGTTATACGTAGGATATGTGTCCCCATAACTGGGATAGAAGAGATCGAATTCCTCCTTGGTGAAAAAAAGCCATCCATTACTATCGAAGTAACGCGCATTGTTCTTCCCTATCTGCACCTGAAAATCCCGTTGCCAGGGGGTTATAACGTCATGGTAGGGCTCTGCGGCCGGCGCGAAATAATACGGGTTGTTATACCCCTGCTCATGAAAATCCACATGCACCTGGGGCAGCCAGGTATTGTATTGCTTCAGCCGCTGCTGTGTCTCTGTCTGTGTCTGCCAGGCCCAGTCCCTGTTGAGATCGAAGTTATAGTGATTGGTCCTTCCCCCGGGCCAGGGCTCCCGGTGCTCCCTTGCCTGCGGGTCGGGATTGGGGGTCTTCCCCACGGCCGTGGTAAACCAGTTGACATAACGGTCCCGGCCATCCGGATTGATACACGGGTCCATCACGACTACGACATGCCGGAGCCATTCCTTTGCGCTCGTGTTCGAGGGGTCGACCAGCGCATACAAGGTTTTCATCGCCGCCTCGGAAGAGGACGGCTCGTTTCCATGCACGTTATAGCTCAGCCAGACGATGGCAGGACCGCCCTCATCAGGAGCCGTTCCATCCTTTAATACACCCGCCAGCCGGAGGTTATTGCGCCGGATGTCCTCCAGCCGCTGCAGGTTCTCGGATGAAGCAATAAATGCCAGCAGCAGAGGCCGCCCTTCATAGGTTTCACCATATTGCACCAGCTTTACCTGGGAAGGCAGCGCCCGCGCCACCTCCCTGAAATAATTTACGATCTTATAATGATGGGTGTAATGGTCGCCCAGTTTATATCCCAAAAAACTCTCCGGGGAAGGAACAGATTGAGAAAAGGCGGTAAAGGAAAAAAGCGTGAAGAGCAGGGGTGTGATCTTTTGCATAGTTTGTTTTCTCTCGTTGATTTTAACCAATGATCCATGAATGTAAGTAAACAGTTAAAAACAAAAAAATGGTAACTTTCCATTAAATTCCATCTACATGATGCGCCATCTGCTCGCAGGCCTCTTTGTGCTTTCCACTTACTTACTTTCGGCACAAACGATCGACCCTTATACTTATCACATCCAAAAAAAGACCGTTGTCTCCAGAGGGGCCGTTGTCTCTGCACACCCGCTGGCCAGTAAAGCGGGGGTTGCCATATTGCAAAAAGGAGGTAATGCCGTAGATGCCGCCATCGCCACACAACTGGCCCTGGCTGTAGTGTATCCCGCCGCAGGCAACATCGGAGGTGGAGGTTTTATGGTGGCGCACCTGGCTGACGGCAGAAACATAGCCCTGGATTTTAGAGAAAAGGCGCCGGCAGCTGCCACCCGGGATATGTATCTGGACGCCTCCGGCAACGCCCGCACAGACCTGAGCCAGAATGGTCATCTGGCAGCCGGCGTACCCGGGACTATCGCCGGCATTTTTGCCGAACTGAAATATGCCCGACTGTCTGTCTCCACGCTGATCCAGCCCGCCATTGACCTGGCGGAAAAAGGATTCGTGATCACGGCGGCGGAAGCCCGCAGCCTCAATGCAGCCCAATCCTCCTTTAAAAAATATAACACCGTACGACCCATATTTGTAAAAGAAGAAGGCTGGAAGACCGGGGACACCCTGATACAAAAAGACCTTGCCAGAACATTACGCCTCATCAGAGACAAGGGGATGGCAGGCTTCTATGAAGGCGAAACCGCAAGGCTGATACTGGCGGAAATGCAGCGAGGCAAGGGGATCATCACGGGGGCAGACCTGGCCGGGTACCAGGCAAAAGAAAGGGAAGCCACCGTATTCCCTTATAAAAAATATAGCATTGTCACCATGCCCCTGCCCAGCAGCGGCGGCGTCATCCTCCAGCAGATGATGAAGATGGTGGAAGGACTGCCTTTGAGATCCTATGGCTTCCAATCCCCCAAAGCCGTACACATGATGACAGAAGCCGAAAGGCTGGCTTATGCCGACCGGGCAAAATACCTGGGCGACCGGGATTACTATTCAGTGCCTGTAAAAACACTTACCAGCGAGCCCTATCTCCATGAACGCATGTCCCTGATCCCGCCGGACAAAGCAGGCACAAGCAAGGATATACAGGCCGGCGTCCTTTCCCCCGCCAGTGAAGAAACCACTCATTTGAATGTGTATGACCGGGAAGGCAATGCCGTGTCTATTACTACTACCCTCAACGGCGGATACGGGAATAAAGTCGTGGTAGGCGATGCGGGCTTTTTCCTGAATAATGAAATGGATGATTTCAGCATCAAACCAGGTGTTCCGAATATGTACGGCGCTGTAGGGGCCGAAGCCAACGCCATCGCACCCGGCAAACGTATGCTCAGCTCCATGACCCCAACCCTGGTGCTTGACAAAGGCAAGGTCTTCCTCATAGCCGGCACGCCGGGCGGTACGACCATCACTACTTCAGTCTTCCAGACCCTGATAAATATCCTGGAATTCAATATGACCCCGGAAGACGCCGTGAACAAACCAAAATTTCATCATCAATGGCTGCCCGATGAGATCTTTGTGGAAAATTCCTTTCCCATTGAAGTACGGGAAGCCTTGCAAAAAATGGGCTATACCATCACCCAACGGGGAAGCATCGGACGCACGGAAGTGATTAAAGTGTCAGGCGGCAAAATAGAGGCGGTGGGTGACAGCCGGGGAGATGATGCTGCGGAAGGATATTAGACCCGAGCACAGCGCGACTAGCCGGCCACAGGCCGGCTGCGCGAAGGATGACCGAGCAAAGCGAAGGTCACGGACGAGAAGGAGCGTGTCGAAGCAGCTCCGACGAAGTCCTGTTTAGCGTCTAATCAAACCCGGACCGTCAGGTCCGGCAAAAAACATAAAACAATGAACACATCCTTAGGCCAAGCCTATCTCGATTCCGTAATCAAACGCCTTACCACCTACAAAATGCTGGGGGAAGGGACCTTTATGCAACTGGAAGAAAAAGATTTCTATTACACTCCGGGCAAATCATCCAACAGCATCGCTATCATCATCCGGCATCTCAGCGGCAATATGATCAGCAGATGGACCAATTTCCTCACAGAAGACGGCGAAAAGCCGGGAAGGAACAGAGAGACGGAATTCAGCCTGCAAGAGCAACATTATACCCGTGATCAATTGATCGAACAGTGGGATCAGGGGTGGGACTGTCTGCTGGGCACTTTACGCAGCCTGACAGCCGACGACCTGCTGCGTACCATCCACATACGCCACGAACCCCTGTTAGCCGTCGATGCCATCAATCGTCAACTGGCCCACTATCCCCATCATGTTGGACAGATCGTATACATTGGCAAGATGATCCGGGGCGACAACTGGCAATCCCTCTCCATACCCAGGGGCGGGTCGGATCAGTTCAACCGGCAGATGAAGGAACAGCATGGCCGTTAAAGGCCCTGCATCAGCTTCGTACCAGTATAGATCTCCCGTAAGGGGATAGACAGGGAAAGACTGCGCAGATGCAACGTTCCTTCCAGGTCTTCGACAACCCGTAACTCCCATTGCCCCCCTTCATTCAGGGACCAGGCCTCTATCTTTATCTTTTCGGAGTCGACGAGGATATATTCTTTCAGGGATGGGATATCCCTGTATAACCTGAACTTTTCCCCCCTGTCATACCCCCGGGTAGAAGGAGAAAGCACTTCGAAGAGTACAGAGGGATTGAGCAGGTTCCAGTCGTCATTATTCAGGGTCTCTACCCCGCCGCAGACGATGGAAATATCCGGATAGGTGAACAACGTATTCTTAGGGATATGGAGGCGCAGATCGGTGGGAAAAACCTCGCAACCCCTGCCTTCGAGATGAAGTCTCAGCCTGAAAGTCAGATTGCCGGTGATCCGTAAATGCTGCAATTTCGGTCCTGACATGGCGAAGACCTCGCCCTGATAATACTCATGCTTTTCCTCCTGGTTACTCTCCCATTCCAGGTATTCGGTAATGGTAAGCTTCTTACGGCCATAGGCCTGTACGGGCTCACGGACTATAGCAGACTCTTCTTCCTTGCCGTGATCATATTCATTGGACGTAGGTTTCTTCTCTTCTTCCATACCCAAATTTACCCCTTTCCCCCAACCCCAAAAATTCCTTCCCTCCCCCCATTAAACTACTATAATAAAAAGAATTCTTAATCCTCTGACCCGGGGGTTTGTTGGTATTGAATTTGCACATCCCTTGGTATTGTGTAATTTTGCAACTTGAAAGCATCAGCCCCTGAGAAAGATCTGGAAAATACTCCGTAATACATTACTGATTTTATTACTACTTCTGGTGACGCTGTGGTTGCTCATCCAATTGCCGCCTGTCCAGACCTGGCTGGTCGCAAAAGTCACCAAACGCCTGTCCCATCAGTTGCATACCACCATCAGGGTAAAACATGTCGACTTCTCCCTCTTCAATAAAATGGTGCTGGACAGTGTCCTGGTGGAAGATCAGCACAGAGACACCATCCTCTACGCAGGCGCCCTGAAGGTCAACATCACAGACTGGTGGTTCTTCAAAGACAAAACAGAGTTGCAATACATAGGGCTGGAAGATGCCACCATCCGGCTACACCGCACTGACTCGGTCTGGAACTACCAGTTCATCGCGGATTATTTCTCCTCTCCCCCCAAGCCCGACGCCATCAAAAAAGATACATCCCAGCAGCCCGTGGAACTGGACCTCCGGCGTCTCGATCTGACCCGTATCCATTTCCAGAAAATAGACGAATGGAGGGGTGAGAACATGGACCTCCGGCTGCAATCCCTTTACCTCAATGCCGACACGCTGAGCTTTACCCAAAAACAAGCCCGCATAAACGTCCTCTCTTTTACAAAACCCGACTTCATCCTTACCAATTATACAGGCCAGAGAAAGATCCAACCCGATACGACCTTTAGCTTCGACCCGCAGCACCTCCGGCTAAACCCCGCAGGCTGGGACCTGAAAGCCGCCAAGGTCACCATTTCCAACGGCTCCTTCCGGAATGAAAAACGGGAGGATACCTTGCCCAATAAACATTTTGACGGCAACCATATCTATTTTTACGCCATCAATACCAGCTTTACCAACCTGCGTCTCCATCAGGATACGATCACCGCTCAATTACAATTAGCCACAAAAGAACGCAGCGGCCTCGAAGTAAAAAAACTTAACGCACGCATCAAATGGTTCCCGGAAGCCATGGAGTTCCATCGGCTGGACCTGCAGACAGGCAAAAGCCACCTGCGTAATTATTTCGCCATGCGGTTCAGGACCCTCGATGACATGTCTGACTTCGAAACCCGTATTCGGATGGAAGCCGATTTTACTGACGCCGACGTAGACAGCGACGATATCGCCTACTTTGCCCCCGAATTAAAAGATTGGAAGAAACATCTCCGCCTCTCCGGCACCGTCAAAGGCACAGTGTCGGACCTGGAAGGTAGAAATGCCGTCATACAGGCCGGGAGGAACACCCTGCTGAAAGGTAATTTCAAACTAAAAGGCCTGCCGGACTTCGATAAGACCTACATGGACTTCCAGTCCACCGAACTCAGCACTACCTACGAAGATATAGCCTTGCTGGTGCCGGGAATAAAGACCATCGAACAGCCCCGCCTCGACAGGATTGCCTGGCTCCGGTTCAAAGGGAATTTTACAGGTTATCCCCGTGACTTTGTAACCAACGGCATCATCGAAACCAACCTGGGCTCCGTTAATGCAAATGTCAATATGCAACTGCTGGAATACGGCCCCTCCGTTTATTCCGGGACCATCAACACAGACAATTTCCAATTGGGCCCCTTCCTCGACAATGACGAACTGGGAAAAATAGCCTTCCAGGGAAAGGTCATCGGCGCTGGGCTGAAAGCCGGCACACTGAATGCCAGCCTCAACGGGACGATCAACAGCCTCGACTTTAACAATTATACCTACCAGCACATTCTCGTCAATGGCGCCGTCGCCAAACGGAAATTCAATGGAGAGCTCATCTCAGGCGACCCCTCCCTCGACGCACGGCTCAACGGGTTGATAGACTTCAGCCAGGACCAGCCAAAATTCGACTTTGAGGCGCAGGTGACAAAGGCCGACCTTACCAAGCTGCACTTTGTCCAGCAACAGGTGGAATTCAACGGCAAATTCCGCTGTAATTTCACAGGCAATAATGTCGACAACTTCCTGGGCCATGCCAATATTTATGACGCATCTGTCTTTAAGAATGGACAAAGAGTTTCATTCGACTCCTTGACAGTGGAGTCCAGCATCGTGGATAACAATAAGACCATCACCGTAGTAAGCAACGAATTCGACGGGGCCATCGTGGGAGAGTTTTCCATTAAAGACCTGCCGGCCAGCTTTCAGACCTTTCTTAATAAATACTACCCCAGCTATATCAAGCCGGCAAAGACCATTCCTACCAACCAGAACTTCAGCTTTGTCATCACCTCAAAAAAAGTTGACGAATACATCGACCTTTTTGATAAGGACCTGAAAGGGTTCAACAATGCGGGCGTAAGCGGCAGGATCAATACAAAGGATAATTTACTGGATCTGAATGTAGACCTGCCGAACTTCGGATACAAGAACATCAGCTTCGACAACCTCTCCCTCAAGGGCAGAGGCAACCTGGACAGCCTTTCCATTGAGACGGTCATCGGGGAGGTCCACCTGAACGACAGCCTCCATTTTCCCTCTACCCATCTCCACCTGCGCAGCTCCAATGACCAATCCATTGTACAGGTGACCACCAGCGCCAACCAAACGCTTAATTCAGCCAATCTTGCTGCCGATGTGCAAACCCTCCCCACAGGAGTACGCATAAGATTCCTGCCTTCCACTTTTGACATCAACAGCAAGACATGGACCATCGATAAAGATGGAGAATTGTCCTTTAGCCATAAGGTTGTCTCCGCCGACGGACTGACCATCCACAATGGAGAACAGCAGATACAGATCACCACTCACCCTTCGGACATAGGTGACTGGAACGACATGCACATCGACCTGAAAAAGATCAATATCGGCGATCTTACTCCCTATTTTGTAAAGTCCGAACGTATCGAGGGACTGCTTTCAGGCAGCGTCGACATGGCGGATCCATTTGACAAGACGACGGCCCAATTCAAAGGCGTCGCTGAACAATTCCGTTTTGCCAATGACTCCATCGGCAGGCTGGACCTGAACGCCGACTATCAAAAATCTACGGGGCTGTTGAACACTACCGCCCATTCCGACAATAAGAACTATCACTTCGATATCAAGGGACTTATCCATACAAGAGACAGCCTGGAAGGCCCGCCCATCGATCTTACCGCGGATGTCAGTGATACAAAGATCGATCTGCTGGAGAAGTACCTGGGTGGCATATTTACCAACCTCACCGGTAATGCCACCGGCCAGCTGCATATCGTCGGCCCCGGCGACAGACTTCAGTACCTGGGCACCGTGCAATTAAAGGACGCTTCGTTGAAGGTGGTCTATACACAATGTACCTATAAGATCCCCGCAGCCACCATCCAATTCAAAAAGGATACCATCGACTTCGGTCAGTTCCAGGTAAAGGATAAACTGGGACGTACCGGCAGCCTCACCCGGGGCAGGCTCTTTCACCACTCCTTTGATGACCTGGGTTTCGACTTTGAAATGAATACCAATCGTCTTCTTCTACTGGATACCAAGGCCACCGACAACGGCCAGTTCTATGGCGCCGTCGTGGGCAAAGCGCGTGTGACACTCGTCGGCCCCGAAGAAGACATGCGGATGTATATCAAAGGAGAACCCACCGATAGCAGCAATATCTACCTGCCGCCCTCCATCACCAGGGAAAGAGGAGAGGCGGATTTCATCGAATGGAAGGTATATGGTAAAGAAATGAAAAAACAGGGGCCCGATAAGAAGAGCTCCGATCTCACAGTAACCCTGGACATGTACGCCAATAACTACGCAAACGTATATGTGATCCTGGACCCTCTCAGCGGGGATATCATCAAAGCCAACGGACACGGTTCGCTGATAATGACAGTAGGCACTAACGAAGACCTGAAGCTTAACGGAAGATACGAGATCGATAGGGGGAACTACAACTTTACATTCCAATCCTTTATTCACAAACCTTTTATTTTGAAAGAAGGGGTCGGGAATTATATCCAATGGACCGGCAACCCTTATGATGCCAACATAGGTATCACGGCAACCTACAGGGCAGAGAACGTCCGTTTCAGCGATCTGGGCCTTTCAACAGCCAGCGGTATCGTCATCACCAGCGAGAACGTAAAGCGCTACAGGGGAGACATTATTGTCACGGCAGTCCTCTCTCAAAAGCTGATGTCCCCAAAGATCGACTTCCAGATTGACCTCCCGCCCAATAGCCCTCTAAAGAACGATCCGGAAGCCCTTACGCTGTTGCAAAAGATCCAGGGAGATGCCAATGAGCTGAATAAACAGGTGTCCTGTCTGGTCGTACTGAACACATTTGTTCCGCTGTCCAGTAGCACCAGCGCTTTTGACGCCCCGGGAGCAGCAACGACCGTTGTCGTCAACAGCATTTCGGGCATCGTCAGCAACTACTTCAGCCGGTGGGGCTACAACCTCCTGCGGAGGATCTTCAAAGACAATAGCCTGCGGGTCAATTTCAATACGAGCTTCTACAGCGGAGCGGCCATCTCCGATGTGGATCAAAGCCGGTTGACACCAGACAGGACCAATCTGAACCTTTCCATCGCCAAGAGCTTCTGGCAGGAAAAGCTGACGCTGACGCTGGGCAGCGCTTTCGACATCGGCATGGGCGCCGCACAGGTACAAGCGGCCTCCTTCCAATTCCTGCCGGATATCACGGCAGAGTATAAGATCACTCCCGATGGAAGAGTAATCCTTTCTTTCTTCTATCGCGACTCCTATAACTACTTATCCGCTAACCGGACACAAAACAGCTCGGGCGCAAGTATCTCCTATCGCCGGGACTTCGACAGAATAGACGAGCTGTTCAAGAAAAGAAAAAAACAGACGCCCCGTACGCCAAAAAAGGATAAAAAGCCTGCGGATACCGCTGAGGACAATAACAATAATACCAATACTAAGGAGCACAATGCCAGCAACTGATCCGGCCTATTTCAGGATCTGATGCCCCAGCTTGTCCCGTTTGGTCTGAAGATATTTTTCGTTGTGAGGATTAGGATGGATCTCGATAGGCACAGTATCTACGATCTCCAAACCATAGCCCAGCAATCCGGCCCTTTTGCGAGGGTTGTTGCTGATAAGACGTAATTTGGTAATACCCAGATAACGAAGGATCTGTGCACCCACTCCATAATCTCGTTTGTCCATGGGGAAACCCAGGTGCAGATTGGCCTCTACCGTATCCATTCCCTCTTCCTGGAGCTTGTAGGCTTTCAATTTATTGATCAGGCCGATACCACGACCTTCCTGGTTCATATACAATATTGCTCCCTTGCCTTCCCGCTCGACGATCTGCATAGCCTCATGTAACTGCTCACCGCAATCACAACGCATCGAGCCAAGGATGTCCCCGGTGAAACAGGAACTATGGACCCTCACCAGCAGCGGTTCATCCTTCTTCCATTCCCCTTTTACAAGGGCCAGGTGTTCGTTGGTAGTGTTCTTTTCCCGGAAAGCGATGAGCTTGAAATGCCCGTATTTAGTAGGCATGTCCACCCGGACAATCTCTTCGATGAGGGAGTCTATTTTCAAACGGTATTCTATCAAATCTTTGATAGACACCACTTTAAGATCAAATTTAGCGGCTATTTCCAGTAACTCCGGCAGACGGGCCATCGTACCATCCTCGTTCATGATCTCTACCAATACCCCCGCCGCCTCGAACCCCGCCAACCGGGCCAGATCAATGGTGGCCTCGGTGTGTCCAGCCCTGCGAAGCACCCCTCCTTTTTTAGCTCTCAACGGAAAAATATGACCGGGACGACCCAGGTCCTCAGGACGGGTAGCCGGATCGATCAGCGCCCTGACGGTCTTCGCCCTGTCACTGGCAGAGATCCCTGTCGTACAGCCATGCCCCAAAAGATCTATCGATACTGTAAAAGGCGTTTCGTGAAGCGCAGTATTATTGTTGACCATAAGACCCAGCCCCAATTCATCACAACGCCCCTCCTCCAGGGGCGCACAGATCAAACCCCGGCCATGTTTGCTCATGAAATTGATCACTTCAGGGGTCACATTCCTGGCCGCAGTGACAAAATCACCCTCGTTCTCCCTGTCCTCATCGTCTACCACGATCACCAGTTTGCCATTCTTTATGTCTTCAATGGCGCTCTCGATACTTGCCAGCATTCAATTATAAGTTTATGTACAAAGGTAACAATAAAACGACGGTTTGGTTGAAAAGGATGCCTGGGAGGGCAATAACCTGAAACTCACCATTTCCCAGGTTTTTTTAAAAAATTTTCTATTGATAACGCGCTCCATGCAGCCTTTTTTTAGTTTTGCTTTTCTTTAACGGGGTCTTGTCCGACCCCGCCTTCCTTGAAAAACCTCCGATTGCAGCCTGAAGTGTTAATGATTTCTTAATGAGCCCGTGCCCCCTGCTAACAAACAAGACCCTTTCTTTGCAGGCTGAAAAAAATTGACTAAAAACGACTATTTATGATAAGACGACTGTTACTATCAGCGTTCGCAGCTCTTTGTGTGTGTTTTACATTTGGTCAGGAGACCACTTCCCAGATCCTGGGAACCGTCACTGGCGATCAGGGCCCGCTGGCAGGAGCCACCGTTACAGCGCTCCACACCCCCACCGGCACCCGCTATACCACCACCACGCGTAAGGACGGCCGGTTCAACCTGCCCAACGTACGCATCGGCGGTCCGTACGTACTTACCATCTCTTTCGTAGGTTTCAAAGAAGAAAAACAGGAGAACATCAACCTGGTGATCGGCCAGGACTTCACAGCCGACTTCAAGCTGACACCCGAGTCAAAACAATTGACGGAAGTGGTGGTAGCAGGGTCCAGACAGCAAAACAAGACCTTCAACAACAGCCGTACAGGCAGCCAGGAGATCATCGTCCGCAGCCAGTTGGAAAGACTGCCTACTATTCAGCGTTCAGTCCAGGACTTCGCTAAGTTGGAGCCCTCTGCCAATGGTTTGAGCTTCAGCGGCACCAGCGGTTCTATGAATAATATCACCGTTGACGGCGCCGACTTCAACAACTCCTTCGGTCTTTCCGGCACCCTCGGTGGTCAGGCCAATGCACAGCCCATCTCTCTGGATGCCATCGACCAGATCCAGGTAAATGTCGCCCCTTACGACGTAAGACAGGGCGGCTTCACAGGCGCCGGTGTCAACTCCGTCACCCGCAGCGGGACCAACCAACTCAAGTTCTCGGTTTACGATTATATCAAAACACCCGGCAGCATCGGCTATAACGTGGAAAATACCCAGGTACTAAGGACACCTTTCAATTTCAACATATTAGGCGCCAGCATCGGCGGAGCCATCATCCCCAGTAAAGTGTTCTACTTTATCTCTGCGGAACAAAGCAAACAGAGTGCTCCGGCTACCAATATCATTCCTTCTGACGCCAGTCACCCCACAGCCTCCAACTCCGTGTCCCAGTCAAATGCGGATGTGATGAACTCCATCATCACCACGCTGAAAGGCGCCCCCTATAATTACGATCCGGGCGCTTTTACAGGTTACAACTTCAAGCAAAACAGCTATAAGCTCAATGCCCGCATCGACATCAACATCAATGCGTATAACACACTGACCCTGAAATACAACTACCTGAAATCCTATGCCGACCAGTTTCCCAGCACCAGCCGGCCCTATACCAGCATGATCACGGGCGGTAACCCCACTTCACCCGGAAACCCCCTGCCCTTCTTCGGCGGCGGTTACCGGATCAACAACAACCTGAATATTTACATTGCCGAATTGAACACCCGTTTTGGCAATCACTCATCCAACAAGCTGCAGGTGGGCTATACCAGGGAAAGGGATTTCCGTACACCTCAATCATCCTCCGCCACCTTCCCCCTGGTGGACATCCTGAACCCGAATAACGGCACGATCTATACGACTTTCGGGTATGAAATGTACACGTACAACAATACGCTGAACATGGACAGCTATCAGCTGACCGATATCTTCAGCATGTATAAAGGTGCGCATGAGATTACTTTCGGTACGCAGGATAGCTATAAGAAATACCAGAACGCCTTTGCCCCCGGTTACAACGGTGTATACCAGTTCAATAGCCTGGCTGACTTTACAAGTGGTGCTCCGGCGCAATATTTCTATCAGCAATATTCCACCCTCAAAGGCGGCGCCTTCCCCTGGGCCTATGCTGGCGCTACGAACCTGAGCATCTTCGCACAGGACAAATGGAGGGTAACACCCACTTTCACATTTACCTACGGCGTTCGTTTCGACTATACAACTTACCAGAATAAGTTCACCCGGAACGATTCTTTCGCCGCATTGAAATTCCTGAACGGCGCCCAATATGACGTGGGCTCGGCCCCCAACGGCTTCCTGGTAGTATCTCCCCGGGTAGGCTTCAACTGGGATATCACGGGCGATAGGACCTGGCAGCTCCGTGGTGGCGCCGGCATCTTTGAAGGCGCTCCCCCATTCGTATGGATCGAGAACCAGGCCGCCAACAACGGCGTACAGTTCGGTTCTTTCGCATTGGGTACCAGCACGGCCAACTCCGGTGTTTCGTTCAATCCCGACCCTTCCAAGCAGCTGACAAACTTATTGGGCTCCACACCGCAAACCAACACACCTACCAGCTATTCGGTGAACATCATCGACAAAAAATTCAAATATCCCACCAAGCTACGGACGAGCGTCGGTCTGGATAAAAAGCTCCCCAACGACTGGGTGATCACCGGCGAGTTCACTTACTCAAAGGACATCAACGCCCCTTACATGTCAAATGTGAACCTAAATGAATCCAATGGGTTCGCCATTTCCAACGGTCCTGATACCAGGATGCGGTATCTCACCAGTGTATCCAATACCAATAAATACTACTCCGGGAAAAGGCTGTCGAATCCCAACATCGGCAACGCCATCCTCCTCTCCAACACGGGAAAAGGTTACGCCTATGTCGCTACCGCCCGGGTACAGAAAACCTGGCACAACCTCATCGCCAGTGTAGCCTATACCTACACGGAAACCAAATCTGCTATGGAGAATGGCAGCACGGCCAGCTCGCTCTGGTCCGCACGCGCCGTAGCCAACACAGACCCCAATGCACCGACGCTGGCTCGTCCAGGTTGGTACCAACCCCATCGTATCATCGCTTATGCTAATTACCGCATAAACGAAGGCAGCCATACTTCCACTTCCATCGGAGCTATATATGAAGCCACTACCTCCGGATCTACTTCCTATGTATACAATGGCGACCTCAACGGGGACGGCAATTCGGGTAATGACCTGATCTATATCCCCCGCAACGCCAGCGAGATCAACCTGGTACCCGTGAACAGCGGTCCCGCCAACATCGGTAATACCACCCTGGATCACAGCGATACCCGTACAGCTGCCCAGATATGGACACAGCTGAACAATTTCATCAACCAGGATCATTATATGAGCAGACGCCGTGGCAAGTACGCACAAGCCAACTCCGTGATGTACCCCTGGTTCAAACACCTGGACCTCAACATCACCCAGGATATTTATTTCTATACAAAGAACAGGACGGACAAGGATAAACACACGCTGCGCCTCAGCGTTGACATCGTCAACGTAGGCAACCTGGTGAACAGGAACTGGGGATTGGTCAAGGCTCCCACCGCCTCCAACTTCCTGAAATTTGAAGGGATGGCCGGTGACGGCAAGACCCCGCTGTTCTCTTTCCCGTATCTGGATGCCTCTAACCAGGTGCCCGTTACGAACAGCTTTGCCAACAACACCAACCTTACGTATTTTGCCAACAACCAGACCTTTACAGGCAGCCGCTGGCAGATGCAGTTCGGTATCCGTTATCTTTTCAATTAATCCTAAACACAGTATAACCGAAAATATTTGTTATGAAAAAAATTCTTCCGTTGGTGTCCATTGCTATAGCAGGCCTGGTCTTTCTGGCTTGTAACAAACAAGACATCCTGCCGACAGTCTCCAACCCGGTCATTTTTTCCGCTGTCAATAAGATGTCACACGCAAAAGACACACTCTCCAGCAGCGGTGATACCATTTGGCTGACAGCTACAGGCGGTATCGCTGATACCTCAGGGAAGTACGCCATTTCAGCAAATCTGAAAACAGCTGACTCCGTCAATCGCTCGATTACCACTCTCTGGATCAGAAATGTTAAGCCGACCTTCGATACCGTTAATATGGCAAAGACTGGCCTGTTCCGTTGGATGACCACGATGGCACTGCCCATCCCGGCCATCCCTACCAAAAACAAGCTTACCACGACAGCGGTATTTTCCTATGGTTTGCCGCTCAGCAGCCAGATGGGGAACCTCAATTCTTCCGACAACAAGATCACTTATGTGAAATAGGATTCCCACTATAGACAAAAAACCCCGGTCATCACCGGGGTTTTTTGTTGTATGCCCATAACAAAAATTCAGGCAGGACCTTCGCCCAGGTGGCTGTTTCATGCCTCCCCCCGGCAATCTCGACATAACGTATATCCTTTTCCGGATCATAACCCTTGCTCACGAGCTCTCTTATCAGGTCATAAGTATCATCAATAGAGTCGATGATACCGTTGTGATTACGATCCTCCGTCTCATCTTCCGTACCGCATTCAAAGAAGAACTTCAATCCGGGATGATAGCTCCCTTCAGCCACCTGCCGTTGCATGATACGATCTGTGCGATCGTTATATTCCGGGTCGGTCTTGTCCTTCGTCCTCCACCAAAAACTGCCGGAGAAAAGCCCGGCGCGGGAGAATTCCTGCGGATGACGCCATACAATGTCCATAGCGCTTAAGGCTCCTAACGACCATCCCAAAAAAGCCTTTTCATTGAACCTGGAAAACTTACAATGATCTTGTACAGCTGGTATCACCTGCTGCAGGACAAACTGCGCATAATCCGCAGCGAGGGCGCCTCTACCCAAAAAATCCGGAGTACCAGCCGTACCATACTCCATTTTTCTTTCAGGTCCGGCATGGATGCCCGCACACACGACAGGCGACAGCAGGTGACGGCTGTAGAGTTCCTCCAGTATACCCGTCAATCCCATCTTTTCAAGGTCCTGTCCATCATTGATCAACAATAAGGAAATGTCTTCCGCCAAAAATGTTGCGCTATGGGGAAGGTATACATCGACGCTTACATTGCGTCCAAGGGCGGCGGATTCCAGCTCAATACTCTCCTGTACGATAATACTCCTCTTTTCTATTTGCATGGGCCCAAAAATAACATCCAAAATTCGAATGACAGAGTGGTCATATGCGTTTTTTTCAGTAGGTTTAAGTATGGATCTTGAAGAAGAATACCACACATGGCACTCCCCCGCTCTCGGCAGGGAATTCAAAATGCTCGTCTTCGGGCACGCAGGATATCCGGTGATCCTCTTTCCCACCTCCCAGGGCAGCTATTACCAGAATAAGGACGAGGGACTCGTCGCAACAGCCCGGTGGTTCCTGGAGAACGGCAAGGTGAAGATCTACTGCCCGGACAGCATCGACGCCCAAAGCTGGTACAATAAATCGGCGCCCCCAGCGGAGCGGGCCTGGCAACACACACGATATGACAGACTGCTGAAAGAAGAAATTTGCCCAAGAGCCCGGTACGAAACAGGGCATGACCACATCGCCACGGCCGGATGTAGTTTTGGAGGCTATCATGCCGCCAATTTTGCTTTCCGCCACCCGGACATCACGGGCTATTGTTTTTCCATGAGCGGCGTCTTCGATATCCGGGACTTCGTGGACGGCTACTACGACGATAATGTCTATTTTAATAATCCTGTAGACTTTATCCCGGGCGCACAGGACCCCGATCTCTGGAAGATGGGCATTGTCCTCGGGACAGCCGAATGGGATAGCTGCCGGGCGCAGAACGAGCTGATGAGCAGCCTGCTTTTCGAAAAGAACATCGGCCACTGGCTGGATATCCGTCCCGGACGCAACCACGACTGGCCCGTCTGGCGGGAAATGTTCCCTCATTACCTTTCGATGCTCCCCGGAGCCACCGGCTAAGGCTGCCCTTCTAAAAAATAAAAAACCGTAGTGTATGAGCGCAACAAAAAAGATCGGTATCTTATTCGGTAAGGAAAGAAGCTTCCCCATGGCCTTTATAGAGGCCGTCAACCGGCGGAACCTTCCGGGCATCACGGCAGAGCCCGTACGCATCGACAAAGTGATCCAGGGAGAGCCCAGCGGCTATGACGTCATTATCGACCGCATCTCCCAGGATGTGCCCTTCTACCGCGCCTTTCTGAAAAACGCAGCTTTATGCGGGACAGCCGTGATCAACAATCCCTTTTGGTGGAGCGCGGATGAGAAGTTTTTTAACAACTGCCTGGCCACCCGCATCGGCGTTCCCGTACCCAGGACAGTGATCCTTCCCTCCCGCGAACTCCCCCCCGACACCAGCGACCAGTCCTTTATAAACCTCACCTACCCGCTGGACTGGGATACCATCTTTCGTTATGTCGGCTTTCCCGCTTATATGAAGCCCTTTGCCGGCGGAGGCTGGAAGAACGTATACAAACTGCACAACGCCGAAGAGTTCTACCAGCGGCACGGAGAGACAGGACAGTTGGTAATGCTGTTACAAGAAGAGATCGTCTTTACGGAATACTACCGCTGCTATTGCATCGGGGGAAAATATGTCCGTATCATGTCCTACGAGCCCCGCAATCCACACCATTTACGTTACGCGGCGGATTTCCACCCTTCCCGGGAAAGACTGCAGCAGATGGAAGAGATCGTACTAAAGCTCAATACCTGGCTGGGCTATGATTTCAATACGGTGGAGCTGGCCATAAGGGACGGCATCCCCTATGCCATCGATTTCTGCAACCCTGCCCCTGATGCGGAGAGAAGCAGCGTGGGAGAGGACAACTTCAACTGGGTGGTGGAAATGGCTGCCGACTATGCTGTCGAGCGGGCCGCCGCACACCAGGAAGGAGTGGACAACCTTACATGGGGAGAATATCTCAAACACAGCACTGAACACAGACATTTCTAGGAGAAGATCACTACATATATAAACTGAAAATGGCAGAAATCAACTACAATACCTTTACGTTGGGTATAGAGGAAGAATACATGGTAATAGACCCAGCTACCAGGGAACTAAAAAGCCACGAACAAAAGATCGTGTCCGAAGGACAAAAGATCATCAAGGACAAGGTTAAGGCAGAGATGCACCAGGCAGTGGTGGAAGTAGGCACGGACATCTGCCAGAATATCGAAGATGCCAGAAAAGACGTCGCCATCCTCCGTAAGACCATCTCCCAGATAGCCGAAGGCCTGGGATTATGGGTAGGCGCGGCCGGCACCCACCCTTTCAGCCATTGGGAAAGCCAACTCATCACCGATCATGCCCGCTATAACGAGATCGTCAACGAATTGCAGGAAGCCGCCCGTAGCAACCTCATCTTCGGTCTGCACGTTCACGTAGGTATGGAAAGCCGGGAAATGGCCAACCATATCGCCAACTCCACCCGGTATTTTCTACCACACGTCTATGCCCTCAGCACCAACTCGCCTTTCTGGGAAGGACGCCTCACAGGCTATAAATCCTTCCGGACAAAGGTCTTCGACAAATTCCCCCGAACGGGCATACCTGAAACCTTCGAGAGCATCGAAGCCTACGACAATTTCATCAAGCTGCTGGTAAAAACAAATTGTATCGACAACGCCAAAAAGATCTGGTGGGACCTCAGGGTACACCCCTTCTTCAACACCGTGGAGTTCCGTATCTGCGATGTACCCATGACAGTAGATGAAACCATCTGTATCGCCGCCCTTTTCCAGGCCATCTGCGTAAAGATCTATAAGCTGAGGTCCCGTAATATGAACTACATACAGTACTCAAGGGCCTTGATCAATGAGAATAAATGGAGAGCCAGCCGTTATGGCATCGATGGGCATCTCATCGACTTTGGAAAAGAAGAAGAGGTGAATACAAGAGCCCTGATCTATGAATTACTCGACTTTGTAGACGATGTGCTTGATCCGCTGGGTAGCCGCCAGGCAACCCGTTTTGCCGAAAACATCCTGAAGATGGGCACAGGCGCCGACAGGCAGCTGAAAGTATACGAAGAGTCCCAAAGCCTGACGGCCGTCATGGATTATATACACCAGCAGTTCCTTTACAATATCCAGGTCTAAAAAGCCAGCTTGAAGTCGGCGTCCGCAAGTCCGGAATTCACCTTTATGCTGCTGACCGTAAGGTCCAGCACTACCTCTCCCTGATCGATGATCTGGTGATAGGGAAATTTAATGCCGCCTGCATCACGGTAGTCGCTGTATTCCACTGTGCTCGTCTGCCCGCGCTTATCCGTGGTGGTCATTTTCAGCTTGTATCCCGTACTTACCTCATAATAGTAAGTGCTGGTTTCTCCGGAAGGATGGGTAACCTTCAGTTCATAAGCGTCCTTACCGTCCAGCACCTTTATGCTGGAGAGTTCGGTCTTATAACCTTCTTTCCCAAAATCCAGTTCAGGGAAAAGCTTTGCTTCTTCTTTTATCTCCTTGCGGGTTTCTTCATCCAGGTTGGGTGTCTGACCCATCTGGGAAAGCTTGACGCTGTCGCCATTCACCAATATCTTAAATGCCGTCATGCCCTGATCCGGCAGGCTGATCTCCATCAGGTATTTGTCAGGGTTCTTTACTTTCTGCGTCCGTACGATCTTCTGACCCTGCACTTCGCCGGAGGAAGTGATAACGACATCCGACATACCCGTCACCTTCTCTTTGCCACCCACGCCCTGCAGATATTTGTTGATGACATCTGTCGCGGAAACACCGGCAGGAACAGGCTTGGAAAGGGCAGTCCCCGTCCAGGAATTATTGGAAGGATTTACATCCGGAAAATCATGATCGGGGTCGATGACAACAGACTTTATTTTGGAGGTTGATGCATACGCAATGGTCTTCGTGCCGCCTTTCTGCCAGATCTCCACCGGAAGGATGATCGTATCCTTCTTCCCATTCTCTTCCTGGACGGCAAGCACTACAGGCATGGCCATTTCTTCCAGGTTCTCAAGGGTGATCAAAGCCCCCTTGGAAGGATCATTATCCGTATATTTCACTTCTTTTACGCCCTGATCCAGTTTCCAGTTATTAAGGATCCATCCACGCCAGAACCAACCAAGGTCCTCTCCGGATGCATTCTCTATGGTATGAAAGAAATCCCAGGGTGTGGGATGTTTGAAAGCCCACCGATCGATATAAGTACGGAATGCATAATCAAACCGCTTTTCACCCAGCACATATTTGCGCAGGAGATCCAGTGCCATAGCAGGTTTGGCATAAGCAGCCGTCCCCAGGTTCTCCGATTTGATCACATCCGGAATGGTCAGGATAGCCTCTGAGTTCGGGTTGAAATAATAATTGGCCAGACGCTGTGCATCCTCCTTCCTAAAGAACTCCCCATTCCTGAACACTTTCGTATCCACGCCATTGATAAAGGTGTTAAATCCTTCGTCCATCCAGGCATACTTACGCTCGTTAGAACCCACTATCATGGGGAACCAGTTATGTCCAAACTCGTGGTTGGTCACTCCCCAGAGCCCGCCCTGTTTGCTATTGGAAGAACAGAATACGATGCCGGGGTATTCCATTCCACCCACGATACCGGCCACATTGGTGGCAACGGGATAGGTATACTCATACCATTGTTTGGAATACAGTTCAATACATCCTTTTACAAAATTGGTGCTGCGTCCCCAGGCGCTGTCACCGGCGGCTTCCACGGGATAGACGGATTGTGCCAGGGCTTTGCGTCCGCTGGGCAGATCAATCTTTGCTGCATCCCAGATAAAGGCTCTGGAAGCGCCAAACGCTACGTCCCGGGTCTGATTGCATTTGAAATGCCAGCTAAGACTCTTTTTAGAGAGACTGGCAGCAGGATTGATCACATCGTCTGCAGTACGGATGAACACCGTCTTGTCACTGGCCCTGGCCTGTGCCAGCCGGCTGATCTGCGTAGAAGTCAGCACTTCGGTCGGGTTTAGCAGTTCCCCTGACCCCACGACCACCAGATTGGCAGGGGCTGTAACAGTATAGTCGATATTCCCATACTCCAGGTAAAATTCACCCGCACCCAGGTAGGGCAACGTATTCCATCCATAAATATCATCGTATACAGCCATGCGCGGGAACCATTGAGCGATCTCATAGATCCAGCCGTTGCGTGTATTTAGACGCCCCATCCTGTCCGTCCCATATTGCGGCACGGTAAAAGTATAATCGATTTTTATCTGTATGCTGCCTCCGGCTGCCTTTAATGCATTTGCCAGACGTATTTGCATACGGGTGTCCGTCACAAGGTAATCAACCCTGGAAGCCTGACCATTGGTGATGATGGATACGGACTTGATCACATCTCCCTCCGTAAAGGCCTTGTTCGCCCATCTTCCGCCCGACACCGGACTCGTAGCCTCACCCCGGGAATCCTTACGATAAATATTCTGATCCAGCTGCAGCCAGAGAAAAGGAAGGTTGTCGGGACTGTTATTGGTATAGGTAATGACGACGGAGCCGTTGAGGCTGTGATCCGCCGTGTCCAATGTGGCATTTATCTTATAATCCGCCCTGTTCTGCCAGTATTTTGCCGTAGGTGCGCCACCAGTGCTGCGCGTGACGGTCGCCTGCGAAGGATAAAAAAAAGGGTCGAACACTTTGTGCTGATCATAATGTGAATTACCCGGCGTCTGTCCATGGCTCGTCTGCAGAAGGAATAAAAAGGCAGGGAGGATAAACCTGGTTCGTCTCATGATGGATATATTTAGAATGCCCCTCATGGATGAGGGGCATTGTATTATTTTTTTATGGTTGGGGGCTGATCCCCATCGCTTGCACTTCTTCGGCAGTCACGGCAGGCACCTGTCCGGCCTTCAATCGCTCATATACCTTAGTGCCTACCGCCATCGCATCTTCCTTGGTACGGAAACCCTTGTTCCCGGGCAGGGCAGGTACGATGTCCTGGTGAATATAGACCTTCCCGTCGGTGTAGATATTATATCCCCACCCTCTGGCGGTCTGAAAAGGTTTCAACTCCAACAGGACATGGTCTTTTCTCCATTGTCTGTGCTGGCGAAACCCTATGTAAAAGAACGTTGCGGCAGCCAGCGCGATCAACCCGGTGAAAATCCACTGTCGGGAAAACCTTTTTTTTTTAGTCATACTGGTTGTAGATCTGGTTGGGGAAGAACTCCCGGCAATCATCATAAGCCGCAGAACCGCTGACACCAGTAGCGATAAACCCTCTGTTGCCGATGGTGAAACCTACAGCGCCTTCACGGGCTGCGCCTTCATAAGGAGTCTTTTCCGTCCACAGATCAGTGGCAAAATCATATTCCCAGGTATAGACAGAGGCAGTGCCGTTGGAGCCCGTGGTGATATACGCCTTGTCACCTGTGCTCTGGCCATTGATGACAAAACCCGCGGCATGGTACCGGATGATGTTCGTATAAGAGTCATCATAGGTAGCCGAATTGGTATTATAGATATCGCGCAGCCTTCTCCAGCCGGCATTCCCAGGCTGAGTGGGGTCAAATTTCCAGAAATCATAGCAGGCAGTACCTATCACCCACTGACCGCCGGGAGCATAGCCCGTCACCAGGTAGCCTATCCCGTTGTGTACCCAGGTGACAGCCTGAGAACGCTTGGTGCCAGGCATATTGGGACGTTGGGACCATTGGTCGGCAACAGGATCGTATTGCCATACGTCGCCGAAAAAGTTCTGTGCATCCGTACCAGTAAGTACAAAAGCGGAGTTGTCAAAGCTAAAAGCCGCTGCGTCAAATCTGGGATAATTGGTGGTGCCATCGCCCAAAGAAGCGATCGGGCTCCAGGAATTCGCAACAGGATCGTATTTGTAAAAATCGGCCAGCGGGGTAACGCCATCTTCGGTGCCGGAACCGATGTATCCGTACTTGCCAATGGAAAAACCAACAGCTTTCATCCTTCCCTTAGCCGTCGGGAAATCCGCCTTCTGTTTCCAGCCACCGGGCACACTGTCATAGCCTGTTGGCGTATTGGGTATGGGATCAGGGGCATATCTGAACAACGTCTTCAATTTAGTATTAGGTGTATTGGGATTAAATCCAGTGCCCACATAGGCAGAATCACCGACCACGAAAGAAGCACCGTACCCCATGGGCACACCAGCAAATATTGCGCGGGACACCCAGTTGCCGTTTTGTGTGTAACTCAAGCTAGCTTTGGAACAAGAAAATAAGAGACCAAGTAACATCAAGGAGAACAACAGAGTGTTAATCCGCTTCATATTTTTTTGATATTTTGCGCTAATGTATTCGAAGTCGGCATAGCAAATTCGTTAAAATGTAGATTCGAACATAATTTATAGACAATCTGGCAATTTTTACATACAAAGAGCAGAACTTCACACACCATTGTGATTTGATGCGGCCCCCCGGGAGACAGACCCCGTCTATCTTCCTGAAAAAGAAGGAGAAATGATCTATCAAACACCCTCGGGAAAAGGCTTTGCAGCCCTAAACACGCTTTTCCATTGGTATATAAAAATCTGGCTTTCGTCGTTTTTTTGCTACTTTTGATACATACTAACAAAATAGTAACAGTTAGGGACCTTATTATTGCACCTTCCTGATAATCTCATGACAATAAATAACTATCTTAAAAAAGAGGCGCATCTACTCTTAACAGTCTTGTCATTATTCTTCTTACTTAGTTGTCAAAAACAACCAAAACTCAATTTCGGCCAGGATTACGTCGGGGACAACGGCTCGGCTAATATCGTCGTGGTGGACACCGCCACAGTGATGATGTCCACTGTCCGCGTAGACTCCACCGCCACGGCAGGCACCGGATACCTCCAGGTGGGAGCCTATAACGATCCTTATTTTGGGAAAATATACTCCAGGGCTTTCCTGCAGGTGGGCCTGCCAGGCAGTTTCCCCAGTATCAACCAATTTGACGGCTTTGACTCCATCGGCGTGGTACTCCTGTTCAAAAAAGGTAACCCCTTTTATGGAGACACCACGGTCACGATGAAATACAAGGTCAACCAGGTCACAGACCTCTATCAGTTGAATGAATCTGCGAACCAGCGGGGCTTCTACAGCAATTCCAGCTTTAACATCGATCCCAACCCCCTGGGCTCCACCAGCTTCAGTCTCTTCCCCAGCCTCCCCCTTGCCAACCAGGGTTTTGGGGATACGGTCAAGATAAGACTGGACCAGTCCCTGGGGCAGAGAATGTTCGATATGATCTACAACAACTCGGACTCTATCAAGAAATCACAGAACTTCCTCAACTGGTTTCACGGTCTTTGTATCTCCCCTGACACTATCAATGGGGGTAAGAGTGTCATTTATGGCTTTTCAGACAGTCTTCTTCTGCGTCTTTATTACCATGAGGTCGGCGCCGTCACAACCTACAAGACCATCGATTTCGGCATCACCAATAAAGGCTTCCAATTTAATAATATCATAACGGACCGGAGCAACTCCCCTCTGAAGAACCTAACGCCGGCTCCCATCGGACCGGGCCAAAACCCGGCCGGTACTGTTTCCGACAGCATCGGCAACGGCGGCTATATACAGTCCCTCACAGGCCTCAACGTAAAGGTGACCTTCCCATACCTGAATGGCATCGCTCACCGGCAGGATTATCTCAGCGTGATCCGCGCAGTCCTGACCGTGAAGCCCATACCGCAAAGCTTCTCCACTACCTGGGTCCTGCCGCCTCAGCTATCCATCGACTATTCAGACCTTACAAATCTCATAGGGCCGCCGCTGGCAAACTCTACCACAGGCCAGGCCCAGACAGGCAATATGACCGTGAACTACGGCGCTCCCCTGAATACCGTATATACCTATGACGTCACCAATTTCATCAAACCGCATATCACCGATAACAGCCCTACAGCCCCTCAGACGGGTCTTATGCTGAACGTACCACCGCCGGCCAGTACCAATTCATTTGCAAGGGTAGTGCTGGCTGATCGGAACGCACCCGTCGATCAGAAGGCGACGCTCACTGTATATTATCTGTCCCTTTATCCTCATAACTAACGCTGAAGTATATCAGAAAATGAAAATAAGATCATTAGTCATATTCCTATCGGTTTTCTCATCCCTTGGGGCAATGGCCCAGGGGAACTTCGCTCCATATTCACAGATGGGCATCGGGGACCTGGAAGATGGTTATTACAACCGTACTTCCGGAATGGGCAATACAGGCCTGGCTTATCGTAGCAATCGCTTTCTTATCAGCAATAACCCCGCCTCCTACAGCGGATTGAGCGACCAGTTCTTTACCGTGGAAATGGGTATACGGGGCAGCCTCATCAACTATTATGGCACTCCTGTAGACCCTTCCAGCAAACAGTCCGGAGACATCACATTCCGCCGCCTGGCCCTGGGGATGAAACTGGCCAAACACTGGGGATCCAGCATCGGACTGGTGCCCTTCAGCACCCAGAACTACGAATATGATGTACCCTACTACTTACAAGGCAGTACGTCCGAACTGGCCAACCTCCACTACTCAGGACACGGCAGCGTCAATAAGGCATACTGGGGCAATTCCTACGAATTCTTTCACCACGTCTCCGTCGGCGTAGAAGCCGGCTATCTCTTCGGACAACTGAACCAGAAGGCCACCATCCAGAACTTTGGCTCCAACACTACCCTGGCCTCTACCACCAATACGGTGGACCTCAATAACCTCTATATGCAGTACGGCCTGCAGGTATACGGCCACATCGGGAAAAAATGGGACTACTCCGTCGGAGGCACTTTCAACCCCAGGAATGACCTGCTGGCATCCTACAACCAGGTGGTCCTCGATAACGATTCCGTCCAGCGTAATAACCCTGCTAATAAACCAGACTCTTACCTGGCTGTTCCCAATGCCTTTGGCGTGGGCCTGTCCATTACCCATAACCAGAAATATACCTTCGTCGCGGATTTCAAACACCAGGCCTGGGGAGCCGAAAAAAACTCCTACCCCGGGAAGAACTATGCCGTCAGTGACGCCAATAGAGGCTCCGTGGGTTTCGAGATCTCCAAAAAAAGATCTTTCTACAACAGTAAGGTCGAATTAAGCTACGTACAAGCAGGCGCCTACTATGGCGAAACCTACCTGCAGATCAACGGCCAGCAGATAAAAGATTATGGCCTCACAGCCTCCTTTGGGATCAACGGGCTAAAAACACCGCTGTCCTATAACGTCGTATTTCAATACGGTATCAAAGGTACCCAGAACAACAATCTCATCGAACAGCGCTATTTCAACCTCACGTTTGTCGTCAACTACGGAGCAATATGGTTTACGAGAGGGAAAAAATATGACTAGTCATGACCTTCGCCCACTGAGAGGCCTCCCCTCTATGGGCATGCTGAACTGTATTGTCGTAGAAGACAATAATAAGCAAAGCGCCCTGTTAAAAGAATACATCGCCAAGACGCCGAGACTGAACTTCGCCGGCAGATGTGACACCGCAGGGGAAGTATTCCAACAGGTCACCCAGTCGAGAGCCGATATTATCTTCTGGGATATCCGGCTGCTGGACAACAAGGTTATGCTCAGACTAAAGGAATCCGGCTACTATCCCATTGTGATCTGTATCGCCGACAAACAGGAACAGGAAAAAAAAGAGACGGACATGGACGTGTTTAGCTATCTCAACAGACCCTTGTCCTTCGAACGCTTCCTCTCCACCATCGGTAAAATTCAGGATTATCTCTCCACAACGATCTATATCCATCATGCACGGAACAACCGGTTCGTATTCATCAAGTCTGAATACAAGATCATAAAGGTCAGGTTCGAAGATATCCTTTTCTGCGAAGGCATGAAGGACTATACCCAGATCTACCTGCGGGGCAAAGCAGACCCCATCCTCACTTTGAACAACCTCAAATCCTTCTCGTATAAATTGCCGCCCGAAGAGTTTATCCGTGTCCATCGTTCCTTCATCGTCTCCATCGCACACATCGATTCCATTGCACGGAATGAAATATACATCGGGAAAAAGATAATCCCCATCGGCGACAGCTTCAAGGAGGATTTCTACCAGATCATCGAGTGGAACAGCTAAAGTCGTACCTTTGCCGCCAATGGAAGGGCCTCGAAAAATAAAAGTAGCGATCCTGGACCTCTATGAAGGGCATCCCAACCAGGGCATGCGTTGCATCCGGGAACTATTGGACGGGTACAGCGCCGCGCACGACATCGATCTCACCTACGACGAATTTGAAGTACGCATTCGCAGGGAAGTGCCGGATATGTCCTACGACATCTATATCTCCAGCGGAGGCCCGGGCAGCCCCCTGGACAGTATCGGCAGCCTTTGGGAGGAAGCCTATTTTGGATGGTTGTCGGAAGTGGAGCGCCATAATAATAATGCCAACCAGGGTCAAAAAAAACAGGTCCTCTTTATCTGCCACTCTTTCCAGCTGATATGCCGTCATTATGCCATCGCGCAGGTCACCAGCCGCAAATCCACCGCTTTTGGCGTCTTCCCGGTTCATCTGCAGGAAGAAGGAAAGGATGAACCCGTATTTGCGGGCTTGAGGGATCCCTTTTATGCCGTAGACAGCCGCAGTTACCAGGTGATCCAGCCGGACAAAACGCGATTGGCGGAAATAGGTGCCCGGGTCCTGGCCATTGAAAAGGAAAGACCTCATGTACCCCTTGAGCGGGCGATCATGGCCGTCCGTTTCTCCGACTATATGATCGGCACTCAATTCCACCCCGAGGCCGACCCCGACGGTATGAGCATACACCTGCAGACACCTGATAGAAAACAGACCGTCATCACCGAATACGGAGAGGAAAAATGGCAAAGCATGATCCAGCAGCTGAATGACCCCGACAAGATCCTATGGACGCACTCCCATGTCATCCCCAACTTTTTGGACTATGCTCTGAGGGTTATAGCCGTGGCCTCGTGAAAAAAGTGTAACTTCCCTTTATGGTCCCTTTTTTACGGCAAGCATTCAATAATACCTTTACCCGGGAAAAGTATGAGGCCTTTCTAAAGGACCTTCACAGCCCCTATCCCGGAGCCATCGATTTCCGCATAGCCGAAACGCCCGTATTCATCCCAAAAACCTTTGCCGCACAACTGACGGATACATGCGAATATATCATCGACGTGATCACCGACCCAGAGTTCAAACAACGCACCGAAAGAAGCATCCCGGACTCGGATCGTGTCCCTCATGAAAACGCACACAGCCATTTTTTAGCTTTCGACTTTGGCGTCTGCGTGGATGAGACAGGACAGTGGCAGCCTCAATTGATAGAAATGCAGGGCTTTGCCAGCCTTTACGGATTCCAAGTATTCTATCCGGATATACTACGCCGGCATTTCGATATTCCGGAAAACTATAGCCAATACCTCAACGGCCTTGACCGTGACAGCTATCTCTCCGAACTACGCACAGTTGTACTCGGCAGCTACGCTCCCGAAGAAGTGATTCTGCTGGAATTGCGTCCGCATGAACAAAAGACCCGCATCGACTTCTATTGTACACAGGATTACCTGGGTATCCAGGTGGTAGACCTCCTTGAACTGATACAGGAAGGAAAAAAATTATACTATATAAATGCCGGCACAGGCAAAAAGACACTGATCAAACGCATTTACAACCGGGTGATCTTTGATGAACTGAATGCCGCCGGACATTATGACGTCGATATCCGCTCGGACCTGGACGTAGAATTCGTGGCTCATCCCAACTGGTTCTACCGTATCAGCAAATTCCTTCTCCCCTATCTCCACCATCCTCATGTGCCTGACAGCTTTTTTCTCAACGAGATCAAACAACCGCCAGCCGACCTGGAAAACTATGTGTTAAAGCCTTTGTTCTCTTTTGCAGGACAAGGCGTGGTCATCGATGTCACCCATGCCGACCTCGAGAAAATAGAACATCCGGAGAATTGGATCCTGCAACGGAAAGTCACTTATGCCGACCTGGTTCCTACCCCGGATATCCCAGCCAAAGTAGAGATACGCATGATGTATCTCTGGAAGGATGGGGACGCCCGCCCCACTCTTGCCATCAACCTGGCCCGTCTCAGCAAAGGAAAGATGATCGGCGTACGCTACAATAAGGATAAAGAATGGGTGGGCGGCAGCGTATGTTTCTTCGAACGATAGTTTACGACCGGATATAAACATATATCTCGCCTTCATGATGCAGGTAAAGCTCTTCCTTCACCGGGTCGAATGAAAGGAAATAACCATTAGCGGGCACTGCGAGCCGCTGCATTTCTTTCTGGACGCCCTGACGGAAGATCGTCAGCATACCGTGGGTATGATATACATACACCAACCCCGCATCCCTGTCGGTGATGGTAGCCACTCCTTCATGCGAGATAACGGAATCCAGCAGCATCATTTCATCCATTACATCCCGGCTGTCCGGGATACGATGCGAAAAGACATATTCCCGGAACCTGCGTTCACGGCTGCGGATAAAGTAAACGATCAGCAGCATCAGCAGCACAAACACAACGAGTATCTTGAATACTTTTTCCATATCCTTGTCTCCGGGAGCAAGATAAGGCTTCTTATCTTTGAAACCTCAAAACAACATGCAATGGACCTCCAATTACAGGGAAAAACAGCGCTAGTGCTTGCTTCCAGCAAAGGCCTCGGAAAAGCCTGCGCCCTCACGCTCGCAAGGGAAGGCGCGAACGTTATCATTACTGCCCGTAACCAGGACGCGCTTGATGAGACGGCGGCGGAGATCCGCAGATCGGGAAAGGGGAATGTGCTTGCCATACCTTCGGATGTGCGTGACGCAAAAGCCGCAGAGACACTGGTGACTGCCGCCGCAGCTGCCTTTGGACGCATAGACATACTCGTCAACAATGCGGGAGGTCCGCCCTTTGGACCATTCAGGACATTTGATGAAGCAGCCTGGCAATCCGCCTTTGAACTCAACCTCCTCAGTACCGTAAGGTTCAGCAGACTGGTGATCCCGTATATGAAAAAAGCCGGCAGCGGAAGGATCATCAATATCCTCAGTCTCTCTGTAAGGACATTTCTCGAAGGTTCTGTCCTTTCCACCAGCATGCGCATGGGCGTTGCAGGTATGGCCAAGCTCCTCTCCGATGAAGTAGGCCCCGATCATATCACCGTAAACAACGTAGCACCCGGCCTTATCCTCACCGATAGGGTCATAGATACGCTTCCCCCCCACAGTCCGGAAGAAGAACAACAGCTGCTGGCCGAACGTGCAAAGACCATCCCCGTGCGACGGATAGGCCGTCCGGAAGAACTGGCAGACCTGGTGGCTTTTCTTGCCTCTCCACTGGCGGGATATATCACAGGTGCTACGATACCGATTGACGGAGGCGCCATCCGGGCTACAGCCCCTTAGCCACTTCGTCGTCGGGCTTCTTGCTGAAGATATTGATATTGATACCCCATTCCGCCAACTGGTACACCAGCTCCAGCTCAATGCGGACTTCCTTGTAGCGCCGGTCGTCCACCGCCACCCGCAGTGTGCTGGTAGTAAACGAAGCGCTTTCTTTGGCCGGCACCCAGGAGCCTTTCAGATAGACTACAGTACCGTCTGTCAATTGGATGTAGCATTGCTGTAGCTTCTGGTAGAGCTCCCGGTAAACATGGTCGGCCTTGTTGAAATTGTCGGTAGTAAGCATGGCTGCCTGCCAGCTTACCGTCGTGTCCTGCGTGGAATGCCAGCGGGTAATGGTACAATGCTGTGATTCAGGTAAGGCCAGCACAGAGCTATAGTTCTCAAACTCACCCTCCGCCAATACCAGCTCACCGGTAATATTCCGCAGATTGTTGGGGAAATCCAGCAGAACGGCGTCGATCACAGCAGGAAAAGATGGGGATTGGACAGGAATCTGCTGCGTTTTACTTTCCTGCGCATAGCAGACATAGGACAGCGCTACGGCCATGGTAAAGGTCATGATTGTCTTCATTCGGTTTGAATTTGCAACAAGACTACAGTTTTTCTATCAGCTGTCCCACAACAGCTTATCCACTTTTCCACATCCTGCATGTCCGGGCCTGGCGCTTTTTCTGTACTTTCGAAAAAAATTGCATGCAACACCTTCGCGACATTCCTGTTCAGGAGATCCGGCCGGGATTTTTGGGCCGGTTGGTCCATGGGGATGCCAGCACACTGGCCATCTGGGATATCCGTAAGGGCGCTGTCCTGCCCGAACATCATCATGTCCACGAACAGATAACCTATGTGCTGGAAGGTCAGCTGGAAATGGTCATAGGAGGAGAAAAATACCTGTTCACCGCCGGGACCGTACACGCTATTCCCTCTAACACGCCTCATTCCGCCACCGCTCTGACGGATTGTAAGGTCATCGATTCATTTGCTCCGGCCAGGGACGACTACCGGTGAGAAAAAATATTCTATGGAACACAGTCATCAACATAGCCACGGTCATGATCATTCACATGGCCACGGTCACCACCACCAGGTGGACCTCAAAAGCGTAAACCGGGCATTTGTCGTTGGGATCATACTGAACCTGGCATTTGTCCTTATCGAAGCCATCGTGGGCCTCGCCATCCACAGCCTCTCCCTCCTCTCCGACGCCGGACACAATCTTGCCGATGTCGCCAGCCTGGCCCTGTCCCTCATTGCCTTCCGGCTGATGAAAGTACGTCCGACGGAAAAATATACTTATGGCTACAAAAAGACCACAATACTGGTAGCCCTGCTAAATGCCGCCGTGCTGCTGTTGTCCCTGGGCGCCATCGGGTATGAGGCCGTACACAGGCTGATGCAGCCCGAACCCTTACCCGGAATGACCATCTCTATCGTGGCCGCTGTAGGCATCCTGATCAACGCCCTCACCGCCCTCCTGTTCCTGCGCAATAAAGAGAACGATCTCAATATCAAAAGCGCCTTCCTGCACCTTTTGTCGGATGCCATCGTCTCGGCCGGACTGGTGGTAGGCGGAATTATAATCTATTATACACACCTTTACTGGATAGATGCAGCCCTAAGTCTCGTCGTCGCCATTGTCATTCTCTTCAGCACCTGGCAGCTGCTGAGGGACAGTCTGCGGCTTTCCCTGGACGGAGTGCCGCTGGGCATCGAGATCAAAAAGATCAAAGAGGCCATCGACAGCATCAGCGGAGTAAAAGACTTCCATCATATCCATGTCTGGGCGCTGAGCACCACGGAAAACGCCCTGACAGCCCACCTGGTCGTCCCCCGCGATGCCAATATGGATTTTGTTGAAAACCTCAAACACAAGATCAAGCATGAACTGTTGCACCAGAATATCCAGCATGCGACACTGGAGATCGAGACGGAGAACAGCCCCTGCGATGAGCCCGATTGCTGAGCCTGATCACCAACGGCTCGTCAATTTACAAAACTCCAGAAAAAGCCATAACGGATCAATAAGCCCGGATAGGGATAGTTGGGCGCCACGAAGTTGTTATTATACCATCCAAAACCCAGCGGTTTAAAGGCCATCGAGTTGAGGTTTTCCACCCGTATATAGGCAGTAAAGCTGCGGATGCGGAAATGCATATAAGCCCCGATATCCGGCAAATGCTGATGGAGCGTAGTGGAATCCTGGGAGTAGAACTGACCGTTTGCAGGCGAATATCCGTCCGCCTTATACCAGCTGATATATCGTATCTCGGTGCCTACATCCAGGAGAAGGTTCTTAAACCCAAGGCTGCCCTCATAACCAAATTGATTATACACGGTCAGCAAGGGAACATGTACAGGGGAAGAGCCGGCCACCTGCTGCGCAATGGCGATCGCCCGCCATTTCAAATGACGATGCAGGATAAACTCCTTCTCCGCCGTGATCTGCAATACGTTGAACAAAGAAGTCTCCTGCCGCTGCTTGACATAGTTCTGGAAAAAGGCATAATTGCTGATCAGGTAATATGAGCCGCTCAATTTCAGATGGATCCGCGGCTGCTCGAAAGAAGCAAAAAGATTGGTGGTATTCTCCTTTGAAAAAGATCTCCGGGAGGTGTCGAGATAAAAGCTGCTGGCCCCGTCAAAAACAAAGGAAGGAGTGCGGTTGACATTCTGGAACCCCACCTGGAGATAACCGATACGCCGGCCCAGCAGTCTTTTGAGACTGATATAGGCATTGTAATCTCCTGTATTCAGCCCATTCAGGTACAGCTTTCCAAAAGCCTCTACATCCCATTTCTGGTTCCTTGTTTTATTCCTGTATTCCCCATGCACAAATACATTCTGGTTATTCAGCCGGTGGGCGGTGAGGATATTACTGGTGAGGGCGGTATCAAAAGTGCCTTTCAACAGCTGCAGCGAAGCACCGATCTTCAGGAATTGCTGCGGGTTCTTCGAGTCGGGGAAGGTATAAATGGAAAAATCATTGGTAAGGTCCGTCCACTTGTCACGCCGGAGGAAGCTGTCCGTAGGAAGTACATAAGACATATGGAGCTTGTCCGCATAATAAGGCGAGTCCAGGGAATAGCCGCCCGTATAATAGTCGGTGAACTTATAATTGAAACTGGTATACTGAATGTTATGCTCCAGCCGTACCCTCGGATAGAACAAGGGGATCACGGTGCTGTCCGTGACGATGGAATCTTTTTGCCCCAGGTCATAGGTTTGCCGCATCATAAAGCTGGCGTTGCTGAAATGGGTTCCTGTAGTAATGGTAGAGCTGAAGATATTGCTGGAGGCCCTGTTGAGCCCCGAGCCGAGATGAGTAGGCAGCGTAGCCTGGTTGGTATAGTTGATCGAATCGATATCCGAAGGGTTCAGCAGCCCCCCATTGTCTCCCGCAGCGATCTTGTTGCTCACCAGGACAAAGAAATTCTGATAGCGTTTGTTCTTCGATTGGTACCAGGAATGCAGCCGGATATTGCTGTGATTGGTGTTCGAATTGCCAAAAGCGCCGATGGAGTTGATCAGACGGAATTCAAACCCGATATTCCAGTTGGGACGGACATTCTGCGTATGTACCACACTGACAAACTGCTCGGACTTGGAACCAAGATAATAGCCCAGCTCGGTAAAAGGCCGGGTAGTGTTGTAAAGCTTTGTTTCCTCTACTTTGAAAAGATACAGGTCATAGGCATGCAGACCCGGATCCCACCCTGAAAACATACGAGGACTAAAAAGCAGGTTGCGGGCAGGTGCGCCGTGGTTACCTAGGTTGATCCACATGGGCGGCTGTGGTACCTTTCGGGAAAAGTCAAAAACTGAGGAATCCAGCTTTAGGTATCGGGAGCTGTCAAGGAACCGGTAGTTTAGGGTAATAGTGTCCGCCTTCCGGTGCGCAAGCGTGTCCGCACCGCCAGCCCGCCCTCCTCCTCCCCCGCCTCCAAAGTTGCGGAACCTGGAAAAAGGGTCCTGCGCATGAAGCCCCTGGCTGAAGAGTAATAAACACGCCAATGATCCTATGATGGTAATTATACGACTCTTCACGGGTGAAAAATTAGCGCCCAATTTACTCATTATGTAGTCTCCGGCGATTTATAAGAAAGTTAAATGTCATAAGACGGCTATCAGCTGTCTGAATATGCCCGTCAGTTTGGGCTCCGCCGCCGCAGCTGCCTGTAACACCTCCTCATGCGTGATGATATTATCCTCTTCCCGGATACCCAGGTCGGTGATGACACTCATCGCAAATACGGAGAGCCCCGCATGCCTGGCCGCGATCACCTCCTGTACAGTGCTCATCCCTACTGCATCGCCGCCGGCGATATGCAACAGTTTATATTCCGCCCTCGTTTCAAAAGTAGGTCCCGTCACTCCCGCATACACACCCTCATGTACGGTTATCCCCTGCCCCGCGGCAATGGTCTTTGCTTTTTCGATAAGATGTTTGTCATAAGGCTCGCTCATGTCCGGAAAGCGGGGCCCTAGGTCCGGATCGTTCTTTCCCAACAATGGGTTGACAACAAAAAGGCTGATATGATCCCGGATGATCATCAGATCGCCTACCCTGAAAGCTTTGTTCATCCCTCCTGCCGCATTGGATATCAATAAGGTTTCCACACCCAGGAATTTCATGACCCGGATAGGGAATACCACCTGCGCGGGAGTATAGCCTTCATAGTAATGAAAACGTCCGGAAAGCACAACCACCCGCTTGCCGCTAAGCTTGCCAAAGATCATTTTTCCCTGGTGCCCCTCGACAGTAGAGACAGGAAAATGAGGGATATCCTCATATGGTATCTCTTTTTCAACCTCGATCTCGCTGGAAAGGTTCCCCAGTCCGCTGCCCAGGACAATGCCGACCCGGGGAGCCTCCCCGGTGTGAACAGAACGAATAAATGCTACCGTTTCCTTTAATTCTCCGATGATTGTGCTTGCCATAATGAGTTCCTCCGATAAACGGGTGCAAACCTACGCTAAAATGCTTAATTTACGACCGATGAAGGCCTTATTGACCCGACTGCTGCCATCTGCCAGTCTGTTCTGTCTGTCCCTGACGGGCATTGTTCCATTTGCCGCAGGCCAGCAATGTACCAGCTTCGGTGACCCAGTTGTAAACATTACCTTTGGTTCCGGCAGCAACCCGGGCCCCTCTCTGGAGGCGGCTACCACCTCCTATAACTATGTGAGTATGGACTGTCCGCAGGACGGCTATTATACCGTAAGGAACAGTACATACAATTGCAACGGCAGCACCTGGCACAACCTCCCTTCCGACCATACGGGTGACCCCAACGGGTATTTCATGCTCGTGAACTGCTCCTATACTCCCAGTGATTTCTACCTGGACACCGTAAAAGGGCTATGCCCCAATACGACCTATCAATTCGCCGCATGGATAACCAATATTCTAAAACCCGATGCCTGCAACGGCGCCGGCATCCGCCCCAATATCACATTCAGCATCGAACCCATAACAGGTGGGCCCGCACTGGCCAAGATTAATTCGGGAGACATCCCTACCTCCGCAGCCCCCGTTTGGACACAATATGGTCTTGCCTTTACTACACCCAACGGAGTGACGGAGATCGTCCTGCGCATGACCAATAATGCCCCCGGCGGCTGTGGCAACGACCTGGCCCTGGATGACATCACTTTCCGACCCTGCAGCTCCAAGGTACAGACCGGCATCTCGGGTGCCGGAGCTTCAGACACTGCCAGGTTTTGTATAGACGGACAAACTCCATTGACCTTCAACGGCATCAGCGCCGGAGGATATAATATGCCCCGTTACCAATGGCAGATAAGCCTGGATACAGGCAGGACCTGGAACGACCTGGCAGGGGAAACGACAGTTAACTATACCCGCCAACCCAGCGCAGCCACCGGCTATTACCAATACAGACAACTGGTGGGGGAAGGCTCCAACATCACCCTGCCCTCCTGCCGGGTATCCTCAAATGTGATCACGGTACAGGTGAATCCCAAGCCGATGCCTGCAGCCTTTAATGACGGCCCGAAATGTGAAGGCGATTCACTGACATTAAAAGCCTCCGGCGGCGCCATCTACAACTGGACAGGCCCCGGCGGTTTTATGGCCAGCGGACAGACGGTAGTACTCCGCAATGTTTCTCCCGCGGAGGCAGGCGGTTATCATGTGCTGGTAACCAACGGGTATGGATGTACGCAGACAGACGTCACTACCGCCCTCGTATATCCCAGACCCATTGCGCAATTTACACCCGGCAGCCCGCCCTGCGAACTGGCATCGTTGAGCTTCACCGACCAATCCTCGGCCGCCGGACAGACCCTGACGGGTTGGAAATGGTATTGGGGCGACGGAGATTCCTCTGTCGTACAAGCCCCAACCCATACCTATAAGGATCCCGGTAATTATCCGGTGGGGCTCATCGTTACTTCAGATAAAGGCTGCAGCAGCCTGATACAGACAACCACCCTCGTCATCCATGCGCTGCCACACCCGGATTTCAGCCTCCCAAAAGTCTGTATTGCAGACCCCCAGGCCGTCTTCAGTGACAACAGCACCATCCCGGACGGAACAGGGTCCTCTTTCTCCTATCGGTGGGATTTCGGCGAGCCGGCATCCGGCACAGCCAATACTTCCACACAAAAGAATGGTACACACAAATACCAGACGGCAGGCCCCTATCCCGTCCGGTTGCAGGTGACCTCCGGCGCCGGCTGCATAAAAGACACCACCAAAACGCTTACCGTCAATGGCGATAACCCCCTCGCCCATTTTTCTATTGCCGATGCATCCCTACTTTGCAGCAACCAGCCGGTGACTCTCACAGACGGCTCATCCGTCTCGCCGGGCAGTATCATCCGGGTGCAGGTCTATTGGGACTACCAGCATGACCCAACCATCGACACAATAGACGAAAACCCTTCTGCAGGAACAAGGTACAGTCACAATTATCCTGCCTTCAGCAGCCCTGCTTCGGAGGATTACAGGATACATTATGTGGTCTGGTCCGGTGAGAATTGTATGGCTCAGATAGATCAGCCTATTACGGTGAAAGCCAGTCCACGTACTCAATTCGATGCGTTGAACAATGTGTGTGAAGGAACGCCGTTCTTCCCCCTGACAGGAGGCAGAGAAACAGAAGGTTTTGCAGGGGTCGGCGCATACAGCGGACGGGCGGTGAGCAGACTGGGGTTTTTTAACCCCCATCAGGCCGGCCCGGGGCTGGATACCATATATTATACATTTACGGCCGACAACGGTTGCTATTCGACCTCGGCACAGTCAATCCTCGTGTATCCGCAACCCAGGGCGGATGCAGGCCCTACCCAATATATACTGCAGGGCGATGTAGGAGTGCTGGAAGGCAGCGGCGCCGGGAATAACATTAGCTTCAGTTGGGACCCTGCAGACAGTATCCTGGGCGACTCCCATGTTCCACACCCCCGGGTATCCCCGCAAAATGACCTGGTATATATGCTGAAAGTTACATCCGCGGATGGCTGCTTGGACAGCTCGCAGGTGCAGGTGATCGTACTCAAGTTACCGGTGGTGCCCAATGCCTTCTCCCCTAATGGAGACGGCATCAATGATACATGGGTGATCCGTTATCTCAATGAATACCCCCAGGCGGATGTACAGGTGTTCAACAGGTGGGGCCAGCCCGTCTATCACGTCACAGGCTATACAACCCCCTGGGACGGGACATATAAAGGACAGCCGCTGCCCATCGGCACCTATTATTGGATTATCCGGCCCGGCAACGGGAGACGGCAAATGGCCGGATCGGTCACCATACTGCGTTAAGCCGAAACCGCCTTGTTAACCAGGGCCGCCGCCTCGCTGAGAAGAATGGCAGACTGTACCTTCAGACCGCTTTGCGTAATAAGCTGTTTAGCCTCTTCTGCATTGGTTCCCTGAAGACGGACGATGATAGGCACTTTTATATCACCGATGGAGTTATAAGCGTCAATGACCCCCTGGGCCACCCGGTCGCATCTTACAATACCACCGAATATATTAATGAGGATCGCTTTTACTTTGGGATCTTTCAGGATGATACGGAAGCCAGCTTCCACCGTCTGCGCATTGGCCGTACCGCCTACGTCCAGGAAGTTGGCCGGCTCTCCGCCGCTGAGCTTGATCATATCCATGGTAGCCATGGCCAGTCCGGCCCCGTTGACCATGCAGCCTACGTTGCCATCCAGCTTTACAAAATTGAGGTTATACTTACCAGCTTCTACTTCCGTAGGGTCTTCTTCGCTGATATCCCGCAGCGCTTCCAGATCTGGGTGACGCATGAGGGAATTGTCATCCAGGTTCATCTTGCAATCCACAGCAATGATCTTCTCATCACTGGTCTTGAAAAGCGGATTGATCTCCAGCATACTGCAGTCCAGCCCTACATAAGCATTGTACAGGTTCGTGACGAATTTTACGCAGTTCTTAAAAGCTTCTCCGCTAAGACCTAGGTTAAAAGCAATCTTCCTGGCCTGGAAAGGCTGTAACCCTCCACCGGGATGGACCCATTCCTTGTATATCTTCTCAGGGGTCTTATGGGCCACCTCTTCGATGTCCATCCCCCCCTCAGTACTATACATGATCACATTTTGCCCTTTAGCCCTGTCCAACAGCACAGACAGATAGAACTCTTTTACAGGGTTGGGACCAGGATAATACACGTCCTGGGCAATGAGTATCTTATTTACTTTCTTACCCGCAGCACCAGTCTGAATTGTAACCAATGTGCCGCCCAGTATATTGGAAGCGATCTGTTTTATTTCTTCGGCGCTTTTGCCCACGGCTACACCCCGTTGCTCAGTACCCTGGATCTTCCCCTTGCCGCGGCCGCCTGCATGGATCTGGGCCTTTACCACCGCAAAATTGTTACCGAACTGTACCTTCAATTGCTTATAAGCTTCTTCTGCCGCCCCTGCATTATCCACCGGAATTCCTTCCTGTACGGGCACATTATATTTTTTCAGTTGTTCTTTAGCCTGATATTCATGCAAGTTCATGTAGGAAAATTTGTTGCCAAAAATAGGGTAAAAATGCCTGACTTTTTGTTTATTTTTACCCTACCCTTAAAGCCCCTAACTATGATTACACCTACCAGGGCCTTCGTCTACATCGTAAAAAATGTATATGTTAGACTTTTATTCTGGTTCCTTGCCGGCGCCTTCACTGCCATCCTTTTCTTTAAGTTTATCCGGAGCGATGGCTAATAGTCCGCATCTATCGTCAGCCCTGATACATCGTCAAAAAGCCAGGCCGGCCGGAAATCTTCTTTTTTAAAAATAAACCGCACTTTCTTCAGGCGCAAGCCGCTGACATGCCGCACGAACAGACCCGAAACCGGTAGTTCACCAAACATCGAGAATTCAGGATAGGCCCCTTCCCGCTCGGGCACCAGACCTACGGAGTCGGATGGACGATAGGCGGTGTCCCTGGAAGCGCCGCCGGGATAAATGATCTCGATATCTTCCAGGGTGACATCCTCCACCGGATAGCCGGGCAGACCCGTAATGGAAGAAGGAAAAATATTGTGCGGCTCACGCACGGGAGGCCCTTCCATTTCATAGCCCTTATCAGGCTTGCCCGCCGGGACTTCCACACGGACATTTCCGATATAGATATGCTGTAGTTTTCCCGGCGGTACACGCTGGTTGCGATGTCCAAGCCGAAGAAAGAAGGCATTGCCTGTATTTGTCGCCGTTATATTGCGGATGTCGATATGCTCCAGTATGGCGCCGTCCACCGTCTCCAGCGCGATGGCAGACCGGTAAGTGTCATAGATCCTCAGGTCCCTCACCCGGATGTTGGAGAAGCCGCCGTGGGAGGCCGTTCCCAGCTTGAAAGCGCTGGCGCTGGAACGTATGGTGCAATCCTCTATATAGATATCCTCACAGCGGCCTTGCGGGTCTTCCGACTTGAGACAGATGCCGTCGTCATCCGCGTTGAAAAAAGAGTGGGTTATCCGCGCTTTACGGCAGTCCACAAGATCGATGCCGTCATTGTTCCACATGACATTGCTGACAACCCTGATACTGTCGATCGTAATGTCGGAACAATTCTTATAATTCTGTATCCAGCAAAGCCCATCCTTTATCGTAATACCTTTTACGCTAACCCCCTCACAATGTCGGAACTCGATGAGCTTTGGTCTGTTCCTTTCCTCCGGCCGCATCTGGTGCCAGGGGTTATAGGTCTTCCATTCTGCATCCTGGAGCGTCCCGGCTTCCAGCATCCTGTAGATATCCTTTATCAGCAGAGGCCCCTGACCGTCGATGGTACCCTTGCCAGTGATGGCGATATGCTGCTGACTGTCGGCTATGATAAGGGCCGAGGCGGGTCCCGGTCCATAATCCGCCCTACGGGCGCTGCCCAGCAGGACGGCATTCTCCACAAGATGCAGGTCGACATTACTCCGGAGACGCAGGACACCCGTAACAAATCTTCCGGCAGGCACCAGCACCCTACCGCCTCCACAGGCCGATGCCGCATCAATGGCTTTCTGAATGGCCCTGGTATTGAGGGTCCTGCCATCTGCCTTCGCGCCATAATAGAGAACATTAAAAAAGGGGCGGGCCTGTGCGAAACAGGAACCCGCCACCAATGTACAAGTAACAATGAACACTAGGTTTTTCATGTGTAGTATCTATTAGTAAGTAAACCCAGGTATCACAACCTGAGATTCTGTTAGAACCGTGCGTAACAGTCTCCCGTTACACGGCTCCGGTTATCAAATCGTTGGTTTAGATCCTAAGAGTGCCCAGTGGGCAAAGAGATTCGGTTCTCGCAGGCATACCC
>JAFKGQ010000028.1 GCA_017307755.1 Chitinophagaceae bacterium
ACTCTTGATTGCAGCAGCTAAAGGTGGTTTGAAGGCTGCTCCTGATAGCCGCCTCCGGTGGGCCCGCCACCATCATTTACCGAGCATTGAACTGCTCGCTCAAAGAACTAATTCGAACTCGCTGTCCATTCAGGACACTCAATACCCATTGTTTTGTTTCAGCTTACCCTTGGATAACGTGATCTCCGCCTGGGGTTTCGGAAAGAAATTCAATCTATCCCTATAGTACTGTGTCCGCCCCTGAAATTTTACCCACGACTCTAAAGTCCCCGTCCGTATCCAGTCGAACCAGTCTTCTCCCTCACAGCTGAATTCAAGTACTCTTTCCCTTGCTACCAACTGTCTGAACGCGTCGGCCGTGGCCGCATCAGCTGCCATATAATCCGCCGGTACAGACCGCACAGTCCCATTCGCCGCCCTGGCCCTGGCACGGATGGCATTGATACACCGGAAAGCCAGCTGCGTAGGACCATTCACCTCATTCTCTGCCTCAGCCAGATAAAGGATGAGGTTGGCATATCGCAGGTACGGCCAATTGTTCTGATTGTCATTCCAGGTAGTGCCCGTACTCTGAAATTTCTTTTCCAGGTTCATCGCACCCAGCGGATCGCTGCCGGAAGTCACCATAGTGACCTCTTTCCGGTAATCACCCACATCAAAAAAGCTCACCAGCCAGTCATTACATTGGAGCCCGCTGACAGACGTAGGGAATGCGCCGGAAAGGAGCCCCGCCACCGTCGTATAATTGATCTCATACACCGCCTCCGGCCCATTCTTATCTGCCGCCTTACCAATCACAGGCTTGGCCGTCCCGCCCGATCCCGCAAAAGCCGGAGAGATCACCAGGTCGAAAAGATTTTGATAATCCGGTTCCAGATGATAGGAATAGGGCTGCACAGACTGTGCAGGATTGGCGGGGTCCACGATCTTTTCCAGCTGGTCGATAGCCGCCTGCCATTTGGCATGATCCTGCAAAGGACGTCCCGCCATAGTGATATATACTTTGGCCAACAACCCCATAGCTGCACCCCTGGAAGCATAGCCCGGACCATACGGGTTTTTCAACGCCAGCAATCCCGATGCATCCTGCAGGTCTTTTATAATGACAGCATACACATCCTTGACAGGCGATTGCGGTAACGAGGCATTTTCAATAGACTCCGTAGGCTGGAGATGAATGGGTATTTCCCCAAAAGCCCTCACCAGGTCAAAATAAGCCACAGCCCGCAGGAATAACAACTCTCCCTTCAGCGCATCCTTCCTGGACTGGTCAAAACCCCCGGCGTCTATCTTGCTCAGCACGAGATTGGCATTATTTATCAGTTTATAGTTCGCGCTCCAAATGGTTTGGGAAAAATACCAGTCGCCCGCAAAAGAGAGGTTCTCCCATGGATCCCCCGGCCCCCGCTTGTAGTCCCCGGCAGGCCAGGTCTGCATATAATGCCACCCCCAGCCATAAAGGTCCATGCCGGCATGGAGGGCCAGCACCCCATTGGTAGCCGTCTCAAAATCAGTTTGTGTCTTATAAAAATTGGAAGGCGCAATGCTTGAAAGAGGCTTCTCGATCAGCTGCTTCTTACAGGCGCTCCCCAGATAACAAATGCTTATGATCAATGGCAATACATATTTTTTCATGTCCGGTGATGTTTGAATGATAGATTAAAAACCCAGGTCCACCCCCAGCGTCCAGATCCTCGTACGGGGATAGCTCCCGATATCGATGCCGGGCGTAAGGATATTCTGACCATATCCGCTGACCTCCGGATCATATCCGTCGTATTTGGTGAACGTATAAAGATTGCCGGCCGTGAGATACACCTGCGCCTTCGTCGCCCATTTAGGAAGCCTGGAAAAATTGTATCGCAGGGAAAGGTTCTTTATACGCACATTGGTGCCATCCTCAATAAGCCGGTCACTGGTGACGTTGTTGACAGCGGCGGCAGAAGGACGGGGATAATAAGCATTCTTATTTTCCGGCGTCCAGTAATTACGCAGGTATTTCTGGGTCGGCACACCGAAATAAGAGCCATACGTAGAGTAAAGTAGGTTCTGATTGAGTATCTTATATCCTAACGTTCCGGTAAGAAATATATTCAGGCTCCAGTTACCATAAGTGAAGTTGTTGGACAAGCCCAGCGTGAACCTGGGAAAAGCATTGCCCAGGGATACCTTGTCCGCATCATTGATGATGCCATCCTTATGGACATCGGCAAACCTCAGGTCCCCCTCATGCGTCGATCCGCCCAAGCCCGGATAGCCATCGCTGATGTCCTTCGCCGTTAGCAGCCCCTGCGTACGATAGCCCCAAAATTCCCCCAGCGATCCCCCGACGATAAGTCGGTGAGTATAATCCGCCTGCCCGCTGGCGGCATTATAATAATTCACACCCTCTCCCAGGTCCAGGATCTTATTGCGATTGGCCGAGATGTTGAAGTCCGCATTCCACGTAAAGCTCCTATGCTGTATCAAACGGGCGCTTAATTCCAGCTCCACCCCCTGATTGCGGATCGACCCGAAATTGGAAAGGATCGTAGAATACCCCGACTCGGACGGCACAGTCTTCGCCTGCAGGAGGTTGTCCGTGGTCTTGCGATACAGGTCAATGCTGATCCTAAACCTGTTCTGGGCAAACGCCAGATCAAGACCCAGGTCCAGTTGACGGGTGGTTTCCCAGGTAAGGTTCTTATTCTCCGAAGTACTGGTGACCACTCCCGTAACAGCACCTCCATAAGCACCGTAGGAAATGGGAGCCAGGGCGGCCAGTGATTGATAAGCGCTGATAGCCTGGTTGCCACTCGTGCCATAGCTTGCCCGTATCTTCCCGCTGGTGAGCGTTCCCTGTAAATCCTTCATAAAATTCTCCTCGCTGAAATTCCATCCCAGCCCCACGGAAGGGAAAAAAGCCCATTTCTTGTTTTCAGCGAACTTACTGCTGCCGTCCCCTCTGCCCGAAAAAGTCAGCAGATAACGGTTCCTGTAACTAAAAGATATACGCCCAAATCCGGACAACAGCAGTGAGCTGGCCTCGCTGGTGGTGGGAATACTGATGTTTTTATACAAAGGCAGCAGGTAAAGGCCATTGTCTGTAGGGATGGGCAGCAGTTCTCCACCTAGCGTACCTCCCTCTGCCAGTTCCTTTTGCACCGTGGTCCCCACTACCACGTTGAGGTTGTATTGACTGGTGTTCTTATTAAAGGTGAAAAAGTTTTCGTTGATATAGGACTTCGTATTCCAGTTGCTTCGGAAAACCTTCTGTCCCCTGTCATAACCCAACTCCGTCTGCAACCCCCAGTACATGTCGTTGTTGCTGGTCGTATTGTTATAGGCGCCCCTCACCGTAAAATTTAAATTGTTGCTGAACTTATAGACAAGGTCCATGCTGGCCTGTCCATAAAAAGAGGTCCGCTTATTGATCGTGTGCGCGAGGTCGAACAAAGGATTGATCAGCCCCGAAGAAGACCCCCTGTCGGACAGCAGCAGATAGACAGGATAATACTGCGCATCGGCAGGTACGGCAGGACTGGCGAGAAAAGCCTTCTGTATGACGCCGGAAGGAGAAAAGCCGCCTGGTGTGGTGCTGAGATTGGAACTTTCTGCCCTGTCGTTCAGGTCGGATGCCATGTTAAGGTTCAGGGTAGCTGAAAGCTTTTCATTCAGCTTTGCATCGATGTTCGCCCGTATAGATCCTTTTTTATAATTTGAATATTTCACCACCCCCTGGTCGGTAAGAAAGTTGCCGGAGATAAGGTACCTGACGGACTCATTGCCGCCTCTCATGGTAAGCTGAAAATTCTGTGTCATCGCACTCCGGAATATCTCTTTCTGCCAGTCTGTACCCGCTCCCAACTCTTCCGGTTTAGCAAAATAAACGCTGTCCAGTTTGTTGTTGGTGACCTTATACGTTCCATCGAAATAAGGCTGCACCCCGTTGTTGGTATTGGTAAGATTGATAAATTCCGCATATTGCCGCGCCGTGGCCAGAGGTATCCTTCTGGGCGATTCGGCAAGGGATGTATAATAACCAAAGTCGATGGAGGCCTTTCCTATCCTCCCCTTCCTGGTAGTGACGAGGATTACCCCGTTGGCGCCCCTGGACCCATAAATAGACGCCGAAGATGCATCTTTTAATACTTCAACAGATTCGATATCGCTGGGATTCAGCGTGGCCATGGAATTGGCGGGAGAAAAACCATTGATCTCCGCGGCGCTGCGGCTGTTGTCGTTGTACTGCGGTACGCCATCGATGACATACAGCGGCTGGTTGCTCCCCGAAATAGATGTAGCTCCCCGCACCTGTATGCTGATGCCTCCCCCCGGCTCTGCGGAAGTATTGGTAATATTGACCCCCGCCATCCTTCCCTGTAAAGCATTCTCCAGTGTGGTGGCAGGTGTCTCACTGATGGTTTTGGCGCTGACGCCAGACGACGACCCCGTCATGTCCCTCTTACGCAGGGTGCCATAACCCACCATCACCGTCACATCACCCAGCGATTGCGCATTGATCTCCATCTGCACATTGACCTCGCTGCGACCCCGCACCATTACCTCCTGGGTCTTGTAGCCCACCATGGTGAATACCAACGTCGCATCCCTGTCCACAGTCGTAAGGGCCCACCTGCCCTGCTCGTCGCTGGTAGTGCCTTTTTGCGATCCTTTTATGGTAACAGAGGCCCCGGAAATGGGCCCGCCTTTGCCGTCCGTGATCCTTCCTCTTATATCCCCTGCAGGCAGCGACGGAAGATGGCTGGCAGCAGGCTTCTCCTTGATGACCACCAGGTTTTCCAGGATAGTGTACGTGAAAGGCTGATCCGACAGACAGACATCCAGCGCCTGGCTGATAGAGGCATTGACGATATGCACCGTCACAGGGCTGCCTTTTGTCAACAGACTTTCTTCATACACAAATTTGTAAGATGATTGCCGCTCTATCCGGGAAAAGATCTTCTCCAGCGGCGCTTCACGCTCGGAAAGGGATATCTTTTGTGCATTCCCTCTGGCGCTGATCTGCAGACAGGCAGACAATAAAAGCAATAGCAGGCCGGCATGCCTGTTTCGGCAATAAGCAATCGGAAACATAATTTTTATACGTTTGGGTTAAGTATAGGCAGGTTATGATTAAGGTATCACCGTTACGGTCCTTCCTTCCTGGGTAAAGTTTAATTTATTCGTCAACGCCAGTGCGCGCAGTACAATGGATAGGTTTGTATTCCTTGGTATCTTGGCGTAGAATCGGCCGTTGACAGCTACGCTATACGTCACGTCGATATCATACCAGCGGGCCAGTTGCCGCATGATGGTCTGTATATTTGTGCCATGGAAATAGAACAGATCGTTCTTCCATGCCATCGCTTCTTCCATATTCGGGTCCTTGACCAATTTCAATGCACCGTCATTCCAGCACTGCACCTGTTGTCCCGGCGACAGCCGCATGACAGCGCCCGATGTTCCTGTAACCTGCACAGCTCCATCCAGCAATGTTGTCCGGATAACGCCCTCCTCCTCATAAGCCATGACATTGAAACTGGTGCCCAACACAGCCACCTTCGTATGACCTGTCTGTACATAAAAAGGTTTTCGCTTATCTTTTTCAATTTCAAAATAGGCTTCACCCGAAAGTTCAACCGTCCGGTCATCACCCGTAAAAGCCGTCGGAAAACGCAGGCTGGATGCGGCATTCAGCCAGACCTTGCTGCCATCCGGCAGGGTCACCTTGTACTGCCCGCCCCTCGGCGTAGTAATCTTATTGTACACCAGCTCGCTGGCAGCTCGCACCTCATGGCTCGCAGCCGTCCGGTAGGCCAGTTGCCCCTTCCCCGTCTTCGTCACTTCCGCATTCCCTTGCTGCGATAGCCTGCCTTCCCGGACGCTGTCCAATACAATATCCGTTCCATCAGACAAGGTCAATATCGCCTTATTACCGCCCGGAGCAACATCCCTTTTTACACCAGGAGAACGGGTCGCCGCCACATTGGCCGCCGGCAGCCGCTGATCCCTTCGCACATACCAAAAAACACCTCCCCCCAACAATAGTATGATCGCCGCTGCAGCTGCTGCTCTTCCCCACACCGGCCTCTCCCGACGAACGGGAGCAGTCCCGACCACCTGCCGGAATATCGCTTCCTTGTTCAGGGAAGGCTCCTCATCTGTCCCCGAAAGTCTCTCCCAAGCATCCATCAGCGCATGATGCAGCGCTTCATCATGCGTCCCCTGCTCAACCGCCCGCATTAACTCCAACAGCTCTTCCTGCGAACAACGATTGGCCGCAAACTTTTCCAATAGTAGCTGTAACCTTTCAGGATGAGAGTCCCTGGACATTTTTACTAAATGCTTTACAATAGAAGACGAATGGAAAAAACGAAAGTACTGCCCCGATCAGATTTTTTTTATTCCCGACAGATCGAGGTAACGGCGGATGTGCCGCAATGTTTCAGAAAGATGGTTCTTTACTGTGCTTTTGGAGAGCTGCATGACCCGGGATATCTCGTCGGGACCTAATCCTTCATTCTTGCTGAGATGAAATATTTTCCCTTTCTGAGGCGACAGCTCTGCCAACGCCCCGGCAATGAGGGTCTTGATGTCCGCTGAATTCATCTCATGCTCGACAGGGTTGCTATTCGTTTGCAGCCGGTCAGCCAGCTCCTTCATCAGGGAGCTCTCCCTCGCCAGGCGACGCAGATGATCGATGGTCTTGTTACGGGTGATAAAAAGTATATAGGCCTGGAAGTTCTCGACTTCCGCCAGTTCCGTACGGTGAACCCAGATCTTTAAAAATACTTCTTGTATGATCTCCTCCGTAGCAACGGAAGACTTGAAGAATTTGAAGATATAGGCGGAGAGACGATTGAAATAGGCGTCATACAACGTCCGGAAAGCTTTTTCACTTCCCACAGAAGCCTCCTTTAAAAGGAGCTGCTCTTCATATGGCATCAATTGTTTCAACTACTACAGCCTTACGATAATAAAAATACAAAAAAAGAGATACAATCCAATTTTTGTCAGGGCGCGGTAAATATGAGCGGACTCTTCACCCGGAAATTATAATCCCCCGATCCCAATTGTAATACCATCCGCCCATTCTCTCTACGCAATACCTTCACATCCTTTCTCCCGGACAATACCCTCCATCCTTCCGTAACAACGGCGCCGGACGGCACAGGCAGATAGACAGTAGCCGTCGTATTCGCCGGAATGCTGATGCTCCAGTCAAAGGTCTTCCCCTCTTTCTTCCAGTGAGAAGATATTATTCCATAAGGAGAATGATAGTCCCCCTGCGCCCAGCTGATATTCCCCACGATCTCCGGACGCAGCACGATCTCTCGGAAACCAACGGAGTTTTCCGCAGCCCGTATTCCCGCCAGACCAGTGTAAAACCATTCCATGATATGCCCCAGCATAAAATGGTTATTGCTCACCGAAGACAATGCCTGCCAGGACTCGGTAAGAGAAGTGGCCCCATGCGCCAGTTGATATCCATATCCGGGTACATCCGTCCTGCTGTTCATGTCAAAAATCACATCGCTCCGGCCCTCATCCGCCAGCACCTTTAGCAGATAGCGGAATCCGATGTCCCCCGAAGTCAGGGCATTGTTACGACCCCGGAGGTCTTTTACAATATTTGCCACTACTGAATCCTTATACTTAGGCTCCACCAGCCCCGCAAACACCGCCATGGCGCCCGCCGTCTGACTACCCGTACCATACTCCTTAGTCGTCACATTAAAGAACTTCTCATTAAAAGCCTTCCTTACCTCGACCGCCATCCGCTCATATTGCGCTGCATCCGCCGGCTTGCCCAACAACCTGGCACTTTTTATCAGGATCGAAAGATTATAGTACCAGATAGCCGTTGCCGTAAGCCCCTTGGGCGTCAGTTGAGACACCCCGGGATCATCCGGTCCCAGATCATACCAGTCCCCCAATCCCTGATAAAGGATATAGCCCTGGGCTTTGCGCGCGAGATAATCATTATATCGCTGCATCATGGGATAGCTCTCCGCCAGCGTCTCCTTATCCCCATACCATTGATAACAATACCAGGGTACGATAATGCTGCTGCTACCCCACTCCGGAGAGTCACGGAATGGCTCGGAGAATTCTACAAATTCCGGTGATATCTCAGGCACCAGCCCGTCAGTGGTCTGAGATCCCGTCATATCGTGAATGATCTTCCGGTAAAGCGTTGCAAGATCATAGTTATAGCGCAGACTGCTGCCCATCAGGTGCGCCTCTTCCAGCCAGCCAAGTTTTTCCCGGTGCGGACAGTCCGTAAACACGCTGGCCATGTTACTCCTCACAGCCCAGTCTATGAGCGTATCAGTCCTGCGGAACAGTTCGTTGCTGCAGGAGAACTTCCCTACCCTCCCGGCCGCATTACGGGTATGCCAACCTTCCAACCCTACGATCACCGGCAACCCCTCCGGGTTGGGTATCCCATCAGGCACAGCGCCTTCCACCTGTAAATAACGGAACCCGTAGTACATGAACCGAGGGTGCCAACGTTCTATCCCATCACCCTTTAAAGTATAATCAAAATAACAAGGTTTGCCGGTGGCATTCTGATTGGCAGCCGTATCCCCATGCAAAAGCTCCGCGGGAATAATTCGCACAGTCTTCCCCGCATCCCCTTTCACCTGTATCGCCGGTATACCCGACGCATTCTGCCCCAGGTCAAACACCCATACGCCCGGTCTTAGCTGTGACTTACGACGGGGAACAAAATGCTCGAACACCTTTAAAGGCTCCTGCTGTTGCGCATGCAGGACAGCAGGCCCGCTCACAACAACCACGCGTTTCCACTCTTTATCCTGGAATCCCGACATGTCCCATCCCCGTTGCTCACGCCGGGCATCATAATCCTCTCCCCCATAAGTGCTGGAAAAAAGCAAGGGGCTTGCACCTGCCTTCCAGGAACCATCACTAATAATATCCTCCCTGGAGCCGTCTGCATATTCCAGGAGGATACGGGTTATCATTTTTGGATAGCCATAGGCTACAGTCAGTTTGTGATAGCGTTCCTCCGGTACATAATAAAATCCATTCCCCAGCATGACGCCAACCGCATTGGCCCCGTCATGTACGTGGGACGTAATATCGAATGGAACATACTGCGCCTCCCGGTCATAACGGACCCAACCCGGATCAAGAAAATGATCCCCCACTTTCTCCCCATTGAGGTTCATCTCAAAATGACCCAGCCCGCAGATAAATGCTGTAGCCCGCACCAGGCCCCGCTTTACAAAAAATTCCTTCCTCAGCAAAGGGAGACTGTCCCTAAAAGGACCCTTTTTACCCTTCATCCACGGCAGCATCCGCACACTATCCGGGATCTCTGCCACACCGATCCACTGCGCACCCTTCCAGTCCGCCCCGGTGAAAAGCCCCGTCTGCCAAAAAGCCGTCTTACTCCAACGGCTGCTGTCCCCATGATTATCCCATACCATCACCTTCCAATAATACGTCCTCGCAGACGATAAACCGGCGCCGCCAAGGGCCACCTGGATAGATGCATCTGACTTAACTTTCTTTGAATCCCATACGGTAGCCTGACCATTTCCCAGACTGATACTATCTTCAGATACCAGCACCCTGTAAGCAGCCTGCATCACCCCACGCTTTCCGGACTGTATCTCCCAACTCAGCCTGGGGGTCATATCCCCGACACCCAGGGGGTTAACCCGGTACTCACAACGGAGGTTCGAGAGCTTCAGATCCTGGGAAAAAACCTGTCCACCCAAAAAGATCAATCCGGATATTAAAAACCCCTTCATATTATAAATATTTTATTGCGTTTGTAGCTCATCCACTATGGTTCCACAAAATACATTTATATAAAATATTTACCATCCTGTACCGGGGAGGTATAACCGATCTTACCCGGTTCTGGGAACCCTCATCCGCTCGCCGCCATTTATGTAACCACTGGTAAAAATTTAATTTTTCTTAAGATTTTTTTGCCAGGTAATATAGACTTTTGTATAAACCAGATCTTATTAATTATGGATACCTCTCAAAAACAAAAGGAACATCGCCTCAATATCCGGCTGTCCGAACAGCAATGGGAAAAGATACGGCGTCACGCATCCAATACCACCTGTCGCAACGTCAGCGATTATTGCCGGAAAGTATTACTAAACAAGCCTGTTAAAGTATTCTATCGCAACCAGTCCTTTGACGACTTCGAAGAAGAGCTCGTACGCCTCCTGCCCGTATTGAACACCTACGCGGACAACTTCGATATCCTAGTGAATACGGCCCAGCCAACAGCACAATTCCCTGCCATCATGTCCCTGCACAAGGATTTCATAAAGACAGCGGAAGATATTAAAGAACTTCTCATAAAAATTGCAGATCTATGCGCCCGGATATAAACCCCAGCCAAAGTATCAAAAGATCATTGTGGTACAATGAACAAAAGGTCATGCAAAAACAAGCTGTATGCATCCTTGCCGAAAACTTCCTGAAAGACGCCGACAGGCTCACCTACGAAGATAAGATGCAACGTTTCAAAAGACGCCTGGAGCTCAACGAAGATGTTTCCACCAGTTACCATATCTCCTTAAATTTCGATCCGTCGGACAAACTTTCCACCAGGACATTACAGGAGATCGCCCGCATCTATATGAAAGAGCTCGGATTCGAACGCCAGCCCTACCTGGTCTATCAGCACAATGACGCCGGCCACCCTCACCTCCACCTCGTCACTACACACGTACAACGCAACGGCGACCCGATAGAAATGTATAAGATAGGAGAGAACAAATCCGAAAAAGCAAGACAATTCATCGAGGAAAAATTCGACCTCGTGACAACCGAAAAAAAGCGGCACATCCAGGTTGAAAGACAAAAGGTGGACGGCATACAAAAGGTTGTGTATGGCCTAAAGTCAACTGCCCGCGCTGTATCCGACGTAGTGCAATATGTGACGGAAAAATATAAATACACCAGCCTGGAGGAATTGAATGCCGTTCTTAGGTTCTATAATGTGGAGGCCTATCGGGGAAAAGAAGGCACTAAGCTTTATCAGCACCATGGACTGCTTTACAGGGTCCTGGACGAGAATGGGCAGTACATCGGCGTACCGTTGAAAGCCAGCTTTTTCGAATTCAAACCCACCCTGGCAAACCTGGAAAAAAAATTTGTACAAAATCTCTCCCTGAGGGAGCAATATAAAATCCGCATTATAGGTGACGTCTCATGGCAGCTATGCAAGCAAAAGATCACGCTAAAGGAAGTTGAGAACAATCTGGCGCGCAGCCGCATCAGAATGTGTACCCGCCTGGACGCCGACAATAAGGTGAAACAGCTCATTTATGTTGATTTCGAAACCAAATGCGTATTCAGCAGCAAAGACCTGAACGATCTTTGCGGTATACAAGCCCTGCAACAGGTGATACAAAGAGATCAAACCCTTTGGCAACAGCAGACCCAGGAACAAATATTAAAACAAACTCAAAAGCATAGACTTAGACATCACCTATAAAACGAGCCTTTCCCTCACCCACTCCCGCTCCCACCCAAAAAAGTCAGGCGCCTCACCCTGCACACCCCTCAGCTGCCCCCGGAGATACGCAAAATACATCTCCCACCGGCGCTTGTAAAAAGACACCATCATACCCGCCCATTCCTTATACGCATACTCATGAAGATTATCCTCTTTCCGGTTGTTCTCCCCCCAGTAGGTGATCAGCATAAGCGCATTCGACAAATTGATCCGTTTCTCCTCCGGAGTATTACCCGCACGCAACGCTTGCTGTTTGTATGTTGCCAGCCGGTAAAAAGGATGACCGTTCAGCAGCGCCTCGCTCTCATCATGCAATCTTAAAAAACGCCCCGCCGCCCGCTCAAAAGCCAGACTATCCTTATTGTTAAAAGCCGTCACAACTTCCGCAAACACAGCATCTGCCCTGTTGGCCAGCACCTGTCGCTGAAAATTGATCCGGTCGATCTGATAAGTATCGCTGCCTCCGCACCGTCCCGCCGCGTTTACAAATAGTTTCACCGCCTTTGCAAACAGCGCCGTATCATAATTCTTCCTCAACGTCCCCCAGGTGGATACCGACTTTATCTGTAAAGCCGGACGGGCGCAAAGCACATTTTCCGGCGGTCCCTCCTGGTAACCCTCCGGACTGCTATAGACCGTCTGCAACAACAGCCGCCAGGCGCTTACCACATCCGTATCCAGTTTTCCATATCGGTATTGTGTATATTCCTTGATCCAGGATGACACATCCATCCTCTCCTGGTGCCACCCCACTTCCAGCATAAGATCATACGCCACAGGATTATTGTCGATACCCTCCGGCATGATCCCCACCCCTTTTATAAGATCGCCATACTCCCCATGCCTGGCCCTGTACGGCTCGTCGGCATAACGCTGCAGCTTCCCGAATAACCCCGGCCGCTCTCCATAATTTGTGATCATGCACCAGATAAACGGTGTTCCCTCATAAGCCTTTCTTTTCTCCCAGTTGTTGGTGGTTTCCCCAAATAATTCCTGCACCAGCACTTTCCGTCTGTCCAGACCCGCCAGCATCTCCGTCCGGGGATTGACCTGCCATCCCTGTAATACCCACACTGACCCGGGAAAATATGTCTGCATCGCCTGCTGGATACGCGATCCAGCGGCACCCAGGTCCACCCCCTCCGTTATCCCTCCCTCATGAAAAGGATCTCCCGAAAAAAAATGGATATCCTTTCCATATAACCGGCGCGTCTCTTCATAAAAGAGGCCGGCGATCCGGGAAAAAGCGCTGTCGGAAGGGTCCAGGATATCGGGGCGGGTAAACGCGCCCCACGTGCCCTGTGTGATAATGTGCGCTTTGATCTTATCTTTTAAGGTAGAAGGGACCATTCCAAAAAAAGCAGGCATTATAGGCTCAATACCTAATATGTGCATACGGGCCAGCATCTTCTGTACCAATGCAACCCTGCCGGCCACCTGTGTGGAAGGCATAGGTCCTCCCCACCCTTGTATATTACCCATAAGCCACCAGGCATTATATGCAGGTCCCGTAATAAAATCCACGATCTCCTTCTCCGTATACCCCATCCTCCTCAACACATTTTGCCATACAGCCTCTTCACCATTCGCCACCAGCATCAGGTTGACCCCATTCAATGCCATCCAGTCCAGCTCATGCTCCCAATCCTTCCAGGTATAAAAGCTCATGGTATAGTTATAGGTACAATAGTTCAAGGTATGCCGGTACTGCGCAGAAGCCCGTATGGTCACCGGCGTCTTCACTCCCGGCAAAGAAGTTACCACACCCAGGTTATCCCCCATATGGGACATGCTCCTGTGACAATAATATTTTAGGTACCATCCAAGCCCTTCCGCCGCCGCATTAGCCCCGGAAGCACCGATGACAACCTTCCCCCCGGCAGACGACAAAGAAAAAAACTCTCCATCACCCTTCACCTTTTCAAACACAATACGCCCATCCAACCATGGCACTCTTCTTTTTACCAACGCCCCGACCCCATCGAACTCACCCGCCAGCAGGCTGAATGGCGCCAGCATGACTAGTAATAAAACCTTTCTCATAATTTAATAGCTTTTAACTACCGCACCCACATCGCCTCCGCATGCGGCCTGCCAATCAGCAAGATTCACAATCATGGGGCCGCTCGTAAACCCCCATATCCACTGCGGTGTACCCTTCGTGTAATAAGTATTGTTTGTAAAAATATTCGCAGATCCTGTCCCTGTATACTTATGCACCAGGACATCCACATCCCCGGAATAAATGATATTATTCGCGATCGTGTCGTTGTAGCAATTCTCCGTGAGTCTGATCTCCCCTTCTATCTCGCCAAAGGCGCCCAATGCCCTGTTATTCTGATGAAGCGTATTGCCCGTGATCGAACAGTTCTTCGTACCCATACCGACATAATTCAGATAGTCCCCCATATAAATACCCGTACGCCAGCAGCTGTCCACGATATTGTTCCGTACGATGCTGGTCGTCGTCGCATAGATCTTGCTTTCACTCACCAATCCGATGCCCCGGTCGCATTTTGATATCTTATTGTTCTCCACCACCGTACCCGCTCCACCACAGATATAAATAGCGATGGCCCCATAGTTATCCGCGCCCCATATGTCGGCGCTGTTGGCCATGGAGACGTTGGTCAGCTCATTATCGCTGACAACGCCATTCCGGGCATAATTGACAGCCACATTCCCGGAGGGGTTCAGACCATCCCCGCCGGCAATAATGATCCCTATATTCTCCGTGTTGTATATCTTATTGTGCCGTATGGAGAACCCATCCACATTCCCCGCCAGCGTAATATTTTCGCTGGTGCCCGTCTTCGTATCATGTACCGTGCAATATTCGATGACCAGATTGCTCACGGATGTGGTAGCATTCGTCCCGATGACCAAAATGGCATGCCCGCTCCTTCCAGCGCTCAGCGAGCTGCTGTTCTTAATATTGTATATATTACAATTCCGGATCGTTATATCATGCGAGCTTCCATCGATACGAATACCTTCCGGGTCAGCACTGCCGCTGGTAGTGGATAAATTGCATATATCCAGCCCATCCAACACAATATAGCGCATATTTCTGATGGAGATCAACGCCTGCCACCCGGACACCGATACATTGCTGCCGTCAAGCACCGGCCGTTCCCCCGGATAAGCTTTAAGGGTGACACTCTTCCCAAGCAGACCACTCTTGTTGAAATTGATCTGCTCATAATACACCCCGCCCCGGACCACCACCGTATCCCCGGGGATCACAAGCCCAAGGGCCTTACCGATACTTCTGAACGGTCTATCGATCGCCCCGGAGCCGCCATCATCACCCGACCCAGACACATAATAAACATGCACGGACACCGGTCCACCCGACGGATCACCCGCCCCCTTGGAACAATTCAAAAAAAACAATGAACCCATTAATAACAAAAAACTCATTCTCATAAGGATATAATTTTCCTGATCCTATTATTATTTTTATCCAACACATACACCGTCCCATTCTTATCCACCGCCACACCCGTAGGTGCGCTAAAAGCCGCGGCTTCCCCAATGGCGTCCACATATCCCGCCGTTCCGCTGCCGGCAAAAGTGCTTACTTCCCAGGTACCCGCCTGCACCAGCCGCACAGCCTGATCAGGGTTGTAAGTACCTCCGTCCCAGGTGCCATTGCCCGCCACCAGGATATTACCGCCGCCATCCAGGGCTATCCCCCAGGGATTGGCGAACTTGGCCGCAGTGCCCGCGCCATTGACATATCCCGCTGACCCCATCATCCCTGCAAGGACGGTCTGATGCCAGGTACCCACATCGAACTTGTAAATCACATCATCTCCACTGCCGGAAACATAGAGATTTCCGGTCTTGTCGAACTTGATACCCGCCGGATATTTCAGTCCCGCTATCACCTGGTTGGAGGTCCACTGAGCGCTGATCTGATAAATATTTCCAGGGTTGTCGCAACTGGAGTAATAAACAGAGCCCGTGGTCTTGTCCACAGCCACGCTCCAGGGAGCCTGACTGCCCCAGACCCAGGTAACAGCCGTCCCATCCGGCGAGATCTTCCGGACGTCCCAATTACCCGCGTCCGCGGACCAGATATTCCCACTCCCATCCAATGCTACATCATACGGAAGGCTGAAATGCGCAGCGCCCCCCTGCCCATCCGCATACCCCGAAACGGCCGGATCACCCGCCAACGTAGTGACATTGCCCAGGCTGTCTATCTTACGGATACAATGATTACCCGGGTCGGCAACATATACGTTCAGGTCGTCGTCAACGACAATACCCATGCTGCGGTACCAGCTCTGTCCGCTGAAATTAAATTCGGCGCTGGCCCCATCCCCATTGGTAAAACCCGCCTTCCCATCGCCCGCCAGCGTACTGACGATCCTGGAAAAAGTATAATTGAAAATTCCTTTGCTGACGCCGCTGTCCTTGCCGATCTTCACGACGATATTACCTGACCCGCACCTGGCCGGCACCACCGCCATCAGCTGCCGGCCATTGGCCCCTACCACCGCAAGCTGGCGTCCATTGATAAAGACCTTCACAAGGGAAGTGTCCGCTGAAAAATTACTACCCGAGATAAGAACCTCAGTGCCTACACCTCCGGAAGTGGCTATAAAACTGTCGATGACGATGGGAGCGGCAGGGTTATAACCCGTGCCCGCACTTTTCTTACAGCCGGCAATACTCCAAATAAACGCTACAGTACATGCCAGCACAATGATTTTTATTTCCTTCATACAAACCATTTTTAATTTTATTAAATGCACATCACCATCCCGGGTTTTGTACTATCGCATTGTCCTTATCTATATCGCTTTGAAAAATGGGGAACAGGTACATCTTGTCATCCCATACCCTGTTCTGGTACAAGGTGCGGGTATAGAACCCCGTAAAAGAAAAGCCCAATCCCCCGTCAGGAGCTCCGGTGTTCATTCCATAAATAGCCTGGTTGGCAGCGCTGCCCAGCAGTTTCCTTCTCACCAGGGTATTGTACCGGTCGCCATTCTCAAAGCAAAGCTCTACCTGCCTTTCCCGAAGGATATATTTCCGCATCAGGTCCTGGTTGCCCACTGCCGCCGGGTAGACAACTTCTATACCGGGCAGGCCGGCCCTGGCCCTTACCATGTCGAGGTAAGTGATGATATCAGGATGAGAAGGATCAGACTCATTCAATGCCTCCACATAGTCCAGGAGTATCTCCGAATAACGGATCAGTATCTGGGGCCGGTAGTTCTTGACGTCATTGCGGATATTATCAGAAGGGCTAACGCACTTCAGCACGTCGTAGCCCGTGATATTGTTACTGCCGGCAGCCTGCTGGCCTGATTTCCCTGAATAGTAGAATTCCACCCGGCCTCTGCCATCCTGGTTGGCGCTGGACGAATAATAGTTCTTGTCATCCACCGTGACGGCAGGCAGCACAGGATGCATGTTGTACTGGACATAGGCGTAAAATCGGGCTTCACGGTTGGCATACATATTCCACTCGCCTTGCAGATGACCACCCCAGGAACTGGTGTCGTTGCCGGCAGCGAATCCTGTCTCCACGTAGCCCGACAGGGGATCATCTGTCGTCCGGCCATTGGACATATAAAACGCATCCACCGCATTCTGCGTGGCATTGTACAGGTTATAGCCTCCCGGCCCCGGTGACACACATTTCGTCCACCCCCAGACACTCCATTTGTTATTGGCCATGATGATCTCCTTATTCCAGGTAGTAATAAATACATCCCTCACCGATAGATACGGATTGAAGCTTCCGCCTCCTTCCTCCTGGTTGGTAAACAGCTTAAAAACACCCAGGTCGATCACCGCCTTGGCCGCCGCCGCTGCCTTCGCCCATTTCGAGCCATCATAGCTGGCAGGCGCAAGGGCAGTCCCGTCATGATTCTTAAAATTGTTAAAATAGGGATTCCCATTCCATAAGGGACTGGCAGCCAGCAATGCCATCTGTGCTTTTACCGCCAGTGCCGCACCTTTGGAAACACGGCCATAATTACCACTGACGGTCCAGGCTGCCGGTAAATGCGCCGCCGCCTCATCCATCAGTTGGTTGATATACGCCACACAGGTGTCGAAAGGAGCCCGTGGATATTTCGTGGCATCCTCCGTCTGACCCACTTTTGCCGTCAGCTTGACAAAAGGCCCATACTGCTGCAGCAGCTTCCAGAAAAACCAGCCTCTGAGAAAGATACACTCCGCCTTATACTGCTGCTTCAGACTATCGCTCAGCTGGATAGAGGGTACTTTATCGATGTTGTTCTCAAAGACAAAAGATTGCCGGATACCCGCATAATAGCTACCCCAGTTATATGCAATAAAGCTGGTGGCATTCCAGTTACCCGCCACCATTTGCCGCGTATCCGTCGTGGCAATACATAAAGATGACTCATCGCTGGCGCCCATATTGGCGTAATCCCCGCCGTCCGTGTTATGCAGCAGGCTGTAGATATTGTTCAGATAAGATTCCGCATTGGCGCGGGTTTGCCACAGCTGATCCTCCGTCAGCAGGTTGTCGGGTTTCTGGTCCAGGTACTTTTTACACGAGGACAACCCCAAAAGAAAAATTATAGCAACACATATATAGTTAGGACACTTCATGATCATCACTTTTTTTTGGTTAGAATTGAGCGCGCAGGCCGATGACAAGGGCTCTCACAGGGGGATAGGTCGCCCCGGCAGAACCCAGCTCCACATCCCATAATTTGAATTTCGAAAAGGTTAGCAGGTTGGTGCCGGCGCCATATACATAGAGGCTGGCCAGTCCTGTCTTCTTCGTTGTGGGATTGTAAATAGTATATCCGATGGATGCCTGTTTCAGCCGGATATAGCTGCCGTTCTTCAGCCACCAGGTACTGTTGACATAGTTGTTGGAAGCAGGCGTACCAAAATTCAGCCGGGGATAATCCACATCCTGTCGGGGATTGCCCGGGGTCCAGCGGTTCAGCACATTGCTCATCACATTGGCCTGCAGTTGCCCAATGCCTGCAAAAGGTATCACACCGACGCCCGGCGACGTACCATTATCCCCACTGATACCTGAGCCATTGGCCATGATACCCACATCCGCCACTCCTTGAAAGAACAGGGAGAGATCGATCTTTTTATACCCCACCGTAAAACCCGCCCCATAAGACCAGGAAGGAAAAGAAGATTTCCCGAGATAGGTATAATCATAGGCATTGACGGTGCCATCCTTGTCCAGATCCTTGTACTTGATATCACCCGGGTTTACAGAGGCGCTAAAAAATTGGGAAGGACTGCTGTTGACATCATCCTTGTCTTTAAAAAGACCCTCCGACACATAACCCTGGAGTTCTCCAAACCGGTGACCAGTCTGCTGCAGCCAGGGATATTTTCGTTTGGGATCATCGGCAAAGAGGATCTTATTCCGGGCATACGTAAAATTGCCAAAAAGACGCAGGCTCACATACTTCCCAAACTTGTCATTGTACTCCACGCTGCCGTCGATGCCCTTGTTGTCCATTTCACCCATATTGGCAAAGACCTTGGTATTGACATTGATACCGGCTGTATAATTATATCCGTCATATCCTACAATGGAAGAGATGGCCTGCCGGGGGATCAGGATGTTCTTCCTCCTGTCCTGGAAAGCATCCAGCACGATATTGATCTTGTTCAGCAGCCCGATCTCCAGACCGATGTTCGTCTTGGTGGACAGCTCCCAGGTGAGGTTCTCCGTACCGATGACATATTCTGTTACGCCTGTATATTCATTAGGGGTCGGTCCAAAAGCGGTGGTCCCGCCCTGTCCGAATTGGGTGAGATAGCCAAATCGGTTGTTCGTGCCGATATTATCGTTGCCCACCCTCCCACGGGACGCACGGATCTTTAACAAACTAAACGTCTTCGCCAGCGGATCAAAAAAATCTTCCTTCGAGATCACCCATCCCGCCGACACGGAAGGGAAAAAGCCCCAGCGATGACCGGGAGCAAAATTCTCGGACCCCGTATAGCCCGCATTGAATTCGGCAAGATACTTATCTTTATATGCATAGGTAGCTCTTCCCGCCACAGCCATATTGCGATAAGGCAGAGCCTTGATCACGTCGCTCTCGGAAGCCTTCACCCTGTTGCGTTGGTTATACACCACCAGCCCTCCGACATTGTGATCGCCAAAGCTCCGGTTATAGCTGAGGTTGGCTTCCAGGTACATGGTCCTTTCCGCAGAGGTGGACGTGCTATAGTCAAGATAAGTACTCCCATTACGTGAGGGGGTGGTAAATACAAGGTTGCCATTTCCATCCCTGGTATTTGTATACCAAAGCTCATTGGTTCCTTTCCGGTTGATATCCGTCTCGTTATAGCTGTCAAAGGAAAATCGTCCCATGGCGCTAAGCCCCTTGGTAAGCACATCTAATTTCTGCGTCAGCGTGATGACGGACTGCATGGAAGGGCGGAACTCGGTGGAATATCCGGAATTCTGCAGCGCATTGAAAGGATTGACACCGCCATTGTTTTGCGGTCCCGCCCATTTGCCATCCGGGTAGCGGATGGGAAAGGCAATCGGGTTGGTAGCATACGCCGAATACCAGATGTTGGCAGCCGATATACCCGGATAACGGCTATTTACCAGCATGGCATCCAGGTTCAGCGACAACAAGGTGGTCTTGCTGATATTTACATCCACATTGCTCCGGAAATCATATCGCTTAAAATTCAGGTTAGGATCATACCCATTAAGCCTGGCTACCTTATAGCTCCCATCCTGGTCATAAAAGCTGGCGGAAAGAAAATACCGCATGGCCTCCCCGCCACCCGTGACATTTACATTGGCATTATAATACGGCGCCCAATCCTTATACATGGACTTCAGCCAGTTGACATTGGGGTACAGATAGGGGTCCAGGCCACTGGCCGTCTTTTGAATGGTTTCATCGCTGTACCTCGCATCATAGCCATCGTTTATCCTGGCCTCATTAAATAATTTCATATAATTCACTCCATCCAGCATCTTGGGCACCTTCGTAAGTCCCGATACACCTGATTCCAGCTTGGCCGATATCTTTGGCTTGCCGGCGACACCTCGCTTGGTGGTAATGATCAACACTCCATTCGCAGCCTTTGCTCCATACACAGCAGTCGCCGAAGCATCCTTCAACAACGAAATGCTGGCAATGTCCTCCGGATCGATATTATTATAGGCCCCTGCATAGGTGCTGTTAACATCCTCCCGCTGTACGCCGTCCACAATGATCAATGGCGCCGTGCTGCCCATAAAAGTCCCGATCCCCCTGATGGTAAAATTAGAATTATCATATCCCGGCTCCCCGCTGGTCTGCACGGAAATGACACCTGCCACCTTGCCCGCCAGCGCATTCGTCAGATTACGCACCGGCATCCGCATATCATTCATATCCACGCTTGCCACCGAGCCCGTCACCGATATCTTACGCTGCTGACCATAACCCACCACTACGGCCTCATTCATCTTATCTGTCTTCGTCTTCAACGTCACTTTCAACGTACCCTTTACAGGCGCCGCGATCTCCTCCGGCTGCATACCCACCATCGATACGCTGAGCACCTCACCCGCACTCGCCCGGATGGAAAAAATACCAAACTCATCCGTCATGACACCACCCGTAGCACGCCCCTTTACCATCACCGTAACACCCATCAACGGTTTGCCGTCAGGGTCCATCACCTGCCCTTTCACCGTCAGCGTATCCTGCACTTTCTTTTCCGGCATAGCCTGCGGAGGATCAGCCACCACCTTCGCCGGCGCCTGCTTTTCATTCAGCAACACCCTGGTGCCCCTCAGCTCATATCCGATGTTCCGGCCCTTGAACAAAAAATCCAACACCTCATCCAGATGAGCATTCCGGAAATTGAGATCTATCTTCTCCTTGTCGTTGAATAATTGATTGCTATAGAAAAAACTAAGTCCCGTCTGCTTCCGGATAGATCGCAGCACCTGGGAGACAGGGATACGCTGCCCGGAAATACTCACTACAGAATGAAGGGAAGGTGCCTCCGGCTGCGGCCTCGCCACTAATCCCGGTAGAACGATACAAAGAAAAAGGATAAATAATAGCCTTCGCTGGAATAGCCGGCCTTGTTGGAGGAACTCTCTCATATCAGCAGTTTTAATCAGCTACATACAAACTACTGATCCGGGTGAATGAAAGAGAAAAAATTTTTAGTGTATCACTCCAGGTACAGATCCTTATTTAAATAATAATACTTTATATGCGCCGTGGCCGCAAGATCATTCAGAAATTCCGGAAGCTTGCCCCTTTCCAGCACCCCCGTAAGACTCTTACCGGCAAACTTCTCCTTATCCAGTATAATATTGATCCCATAACACCGGGCCGCCAGCCTGACCAGGTTTTCAATAGGCATGTCATGAAAATTATATACGCCGTTGATCCAGGAAAGCTCATCTTCCTGCTCAAACGTCGTGGAAGAAAAACCACCCGACAGATGGTACTCCGCAACATAACCCGGGGTCAACGCCATGTGCTGGCCATCCGGGCATTGTGTCACCACCTTCCCTTCTACCAACGCCGTCCGGACATGCCCCTTCTCATATGTATTGACATTAAAAGAGGTGCCCAGCACCTTCACATCCGTCAGTGGAGTATGGACGATAAAAGGCGCACCGGCATTCCCCGCCACCTTAAAATACGCTTCCCCTTCCACCTCCACCTCTCTGGAAGCCCGGGGAAATTTCAGCGGGAAACGCAGCCGCGTATCCGCATTCAGCCACACTTCGGTCCCGTCCGATAGAACGATCCTGTAAGTGGCGCCAGGTGGCACCGATAAGGTACTCGTAGTAGTATCACCCGAAGTATATCGCAGCGCATCCTGAGCCGTATTCAAGGTCGTATTACCCAGTGCAATGGACTTGCCCGCGCTTTCCCGCCCCAGATCCACCTTTGTACCGCTGTTGAACACCAGGCTTACAGACTGCTGACGTTCTTTTACCAGCTCCGCTATTCTACCCCTGTCCTCCACCTTCTCTTTTCGTAAAAAAAACATCCATATCCCCACGAACATCAACAGAAAGACAGCCGCAATCGCCAATACCCTCTTATATCTTATCTGGTTCACTCTCCCCCGCCTCGCCTTCAACTCCTGTAAACCCGCATCCGCATCCAGACCCGAAAGGAACCCTTCCACACCCAGCTCCGTCGCCTTCTTCTCCAGCAAACGCCAATCCCTTTCAAAAGCGGCATCCGATCGTAACCTTTCCTCCAAAACATGCTCCTCCTCAGGGTTGATACTCCCTGACAGCTTTTCTACGAATAATTGAAATATTTGTTCTTTCGTATGATTCATCTGATAATGCTACAGTAGTCAGACCCCAACGGGTTAATTGATCTTGCTATTAATTTCCCCCCTCAGGAACTTTAGACCTGTCTTTAAATGCGTTTTAAGGGAATTGATGCTGATACGCATGGCATCCGCGGCATCCTGGTACCTTTTTCCATGAATATACACCATTTGAATAGCAGTCTTTTTCTGATCCGGCATCCCTTCCAGGAGGGACTGCAGGTGCTGATAATGCTCCTCCCCTGACAACAACCCCTCTTCAACCCCTTCCTGCAGCACACTATACCCCTTCTCATGCTTCTCCTGTACTTTTTGCTTCTTTAAATGGTTGATACACCGGTGTTTTACGGCAAGGAAAAGATATCCCTTGATATCCTCATGGAAATGCATATACAGCCGCTTGTCCCATACGTCGAGAAAGAGGTTTTGCACCAGGTCCTTGGCCTCCGCCGCGTTCTTCAGAAAAAAATAAGCGCTGGTGCACAGCAGCGTATAGTACTTGAGATACAGCTCGTCAAAAGCAGACAGGTCACCTTCTTTCAGGCGTCTGATCAGAGCAGTATCTTGGGCGGCAGGCATGTTTAAAAGTAAAAAATTTCCCAAAACACAGCTTGCACAAACGTTTGTGTAAAATTTCTCCCGTTTGAAGATATGTTCAAAAAAGGTATTAAAAAATCCGTGGAAACACCTTTTTTTTAAACGAAGAAAGTTACTTACTTTGTTCGGACATGATCGACACACTGTGTCATTCTGGCCTTTGGCAACCAAACGGATAATCCCTGACTCTGGAGGACAACTTCAGTAGAAAAATAAAACAAAAAAAATACTTAAGAGGTATCCTCTCACTGACTAAATGCGTCTTCTACCATAAGGGTTAATTCTACTTATATAGAGCCTGGGATTGTCTCGTCGCTACAAACTTTGTTATTCCGGCCGATTAATTTTTCTTATCCGTAAGACTTTTCCTGATCTCTGATCCTTACTATCCAATCTTTTACCCGATGGAATGACAACCATTAAACCTCAAACTATTATGAAATTTGTGGTAGGGGCAATTTTTGCCCTGTTATCTGCCTGTGCGTATGCACAAAGCGTTACTCCAACAACAGCATACTTGCAGTTTGCAACTCTTTCCAAAGGGAGCCTGGGCGAACTTGAAAAAAAATATCAGCATATCAGTGCCGATCTGCAGCAGCGATCCTTACATCTCTTAGACCGACTGCGGGTAAATGACAGTTCGGTAGTAGTGTTGCGGGATAAACTACTATACTTCACCGATCCTTCAGCTATCCATCCACTAAAAGAATATTTACCAGGTCTTGATAGTGTACAGACAGCATTAAAATTCCTAAGCAGATACAAACTCCCTGTTTCCACCCTTCAATCACTGCAACAATTGAGCAGCCGCGTGATCATATTGCAGTACCGGCTACAACAGGCAAATGAGGTCCAATCATTTGTTCAGAGCAGGCTGCAGCAATGGCAAGCTATTCCGCGAAGTTTTCAGAAGCAACTGTATTATTATAAAATGCAGGTGCAGCAGTACAAGAACTTGCTGCATGATCCGGACAGATTAACGGGCAAACTTTTAAGTATTGTCCGGGATCACCCCGCATTTCGGGAGTTCTTTTCTCACAACAGTTATTTATCCACGCTATTCCATCTTCCGGGCAATAGTATAGAGATACAGGGCCAACCCTTACCCGGCCTGCAAACCCGTTCCCAAGTGGGGGCCATGGTAGAAGAGCGGCTGGGACCGGGAGCATCTTTTGCTTCGACGATGAGCAGACAGGTGGCTGGGGGCAATCCATTGGCGGAAGGCATGCAGCAAGCCTATGATGAAATGAATAAGTTAAAAGACAAAGTCGTTGCATGGGGCGGTGGCAGCGATGCCAATATGCCGGATTTTAAACCCAACCCCTATCATAATAAAAGCTTTTTTCAACGCATACAATTGGGGTTTGACCTGCAATCCCAATATAGTAATCATTTTATCCCTGCTGTCAGCAATTTGGTGCTCTCCGCCGGGTACTTACTAAACGCCCGCAGCATTTTCGGTGCTGGAGTGGGATATAAATTAGGCTGGGGAAGACCTTTTGATCATATCGCCTTTAGCAGCCAGGGTGCAGTCCTTCGCAGCTTTTTGGACTGGCGGCTGAAAGGCAGTCTGTGGATCGCTGGTGCTTATGAAGCGAATTACTACAACGCTTT
>JAFKGQ010000004.1 GCA_017307755.1 Chitinophagaceae bacterium
TCACCGGCTTGAACTTAAAGGAGAGTCGCTCAGAAAGAAATAGAACCTTATTTTTGTACCACCAGCTCTTTACAAGATTACAGAACAGGCCATCATCCCCAGGTGGTCAGCATCGCAAGAACGATGGTCAGCATGGTAGGATTTTACAAAGATGGTTTATGAGGATGAGTTTAATGAATAATTCGCAAGGCCTCTCATCTTTCAGATAAGCAATACCAATAGCCGAGGGGTTTTGTGACCCGGATTGGACAGATTTCAAACCGGCTGATGGAAGATTTGAGAGCATTGGATCAGGGTTGTGATTTAGCTCATATTCCATCAATAAAGTCAGCTTCCTTGATAACCCCATCGATACCATAAAATAATTGTTGGCTGTTAATGCCCATATAAGTTATGATATCAATGATTTCCTGAAAATGACTTCTTGCATATGCCGTTCCGATTGTATTCCCTATTCCAAAGCAAATAGGTTCATGATGCGCAACTCGGTTCCTAATAGAGTTTATTCTATCAAGCTTATGATAAATGAAGCTTTGATTGCGCCGTGCGGGAAGACTAGGGAAGATGGCTAGTAATGTACTTCCCCCCGCTTGGAATTGCCTACCAGCAAACATAAATTTCCAGAACCCAAAGCTTAATTCTGAAAGCAACTTATCATGGGTATAATTTGGACCTAAATCTGCATATGTCCTGGATATTTTATTCACAGAATTTTGACAGCCATTTCGAGTAAGAAATCCCTTAGGCAGCGTGGAAGCAAGAAGCCAGTCCGGACTTACAGAAAATTGTGCCTTGTAATGCAGATCTATTTTGTTTCTCAATACCACTTCAAAAATACCTAGAACGGCAAGAAAGGCTTGTGACATTCGAATGTTTGCCCGATATAGACTGAGCGTCTTCCGAGTATTATTAGTACAAGCAGACTTATATCTATTTAATCTTTGTGGAGATATTAATACCTCAAATTCACCATATCTCATTGATAATCAATTTTATTTTGATTTATCAAATTCCGCAAAATAATCTTACATTTACATTGTTATTCCCGGTTTGCCGCTGCTCTGCATGCATCCGGGTTTTTGTTTTTTAGCCCTTAGTGTTTCATTTGCAGCTTTCTTCCCGTCGCATTCAGCTCATTTCTATCTTCAATAACGGCCCATTTAAAGGCTGTCAAATTGCTCTTTAATAATAGCTGAATAATTAACACTTTTTGCTAGTATGGGTAATTGATAAAATCAGCCCCATTAATTCAGGAAGCCACCATATTGGCCATAATGAAAAGACATTACGGAAGGAATGCAGGACTTACGCAAAAATAAAAAAATATACTTCTGGAATTTTAAAAAAATGGCAGGTACAAGAACCGTCAAATAATGAAAATTCCGGAATGGATTCAAACCCGCATAGTTTCATTTTTAATCATTTACGAAAGGCCGTGTAAGAGGTACTTTTTATTCAAACACAAGAAACCCGCTGCTGGAGCGGGTTCTGAAAATTGAACGTTAAATAGTGACCCTGTCAGGATTATCTTCGATGATCCTATCACTTTGGCCTTACTCAAATCCTCCCGGTCCGCTATCGCGGCCCTGGGCTATTTCGTTTGTCCGCTCTGGCGAATAAATTCGCCTCGCTTCCAAACAAAAAAGCCCCGCACTATCGTGCGAGGCTTTGTGATCCACGATGGAATATTTTCAAACCAGTTGAGGGAGGATGTAGGCCAATTTTTAAAGTTTAACTAATTAACTTTCAATTAATTAGTTGTTAAAAATTTATCTGGGGCTTAAAAAAAGGTTCTGGGGGATAAGTACTTCCACGCCTAGATTAAGGCGCTTTTGGTTACCCGCGGATATTAAAATCCGCGTCCTCCACCTCCTCAAAGCGACTGTACATCTCCCGTTAAATCACCCATTTTGTCTAAGATTAATGACACGGGTATATATACGGTACGCAATTAGAGGATTTAAGAGTAGTTTTAAGTTTTATATATAATTGTTCGCCGCCTTCTATCTATGAGCAACAGAATTACCCCTTGGTACGAAGTGTACCGCGTACTGGCCAGTTCCATGTATTTATTCTACCAAAGGGGCACATCAGATCCCGCCACCCGATTTTTTGCTGACTGTTCAAACAATGAAATTTTCTTGAAGGAAAATGAATGGGTTAAAAGTAAGTGGTCCAATGACGCCCTGGACCCCATTCAGATCCTTGGCAGCATCAATAGCCTTACGCTGGGCGATGAGCTACGTAGGCGCCGTATCGATGCTCTCTTCGGGGTATTAGGATTAGACGATGAAAAATATGGAAAAATAGATTTTTCCGGTTGTCCTACGCCTGTGGCTGTCCGGTTACTCTCCTTCCGGACAAAAGAAATCCAAAATGAGATATGGTCGGCGTTTTCGGCGATAATGGAAAAAGGTCAGGATGGGTTAGATGGGGCCCTTTTTGACCGGGTGCGCGCTTGGCCCGGGGTGGGAATACCTTCTTTTACTATGTTTCTTTTTTGGGTCCAGCCTCGGAACTTTCTGCCGTTGGACAAGAATACTCTTAAAGTCATCATACAGAAGAATAAAGAACTTGACCCCGTCCATGATTATGATGACTATAAACATTTGCTTGTTAAGGAGGATACGGATGATTACCTAGAGATGGCAAGGTTTGCCCGGTTGACCCCGGAAGCTCAGCGAAAAGATACTAGGAGACAAGAGATCGTCACCGAAATTGCCGGGGGGCACGCGGCAGGATTTTCCGACGGAGGCTTGAGGATATTGGCCATCCGGGTGTTGGATGGTTGCAGCAGAGATTTAATTGGCCCACTGAAGCCAGGGACTCTGTATCCCTTTTGCGCTGCTTACACGATCCAAGATGGACAAGATGAAATCGAATATCACCCGGAAAAAGACCATGACCTTTACCATACTGAAAACCTGGACATAGACATCAATGCTATCGTGGGTAAGAACGGGACGGGCAAAAGTTCTCTGACCCACCTGTTGTTGGCGATTGTCAATAATATCGCCTGCAGCTATCGGGACGCAGGAGTGTTGAACGATGGAGATTTTGAATTGCAGCCTCACGAAGACCTCCATGCAGTAATTTACCTGAAGGCCGAAAAGATTTACAGAATAAGGGTAACCGGGGGTGATATAATTGCGGAAGCTTACCAACTTAATGGATTAATATACAAAGCACAGACCCCGGAACTCATCTCTAAAGTACCACTTTCTTCGTTGTATTATACCTTGCTGGTCAATTATTCGTTTCATGGATTAAACGAAACCAATGTCGGCACATGGCTAAGGCCGCTGTTTCATAAAAACGATTCTTATCAGATACCTGCCACTATCGATCCTTTTCGGGACAATGGAACGATCCGAGCCGGCACACTTGATAACTTAACTAAAGACAGGCTGCTGGCCAATATACTGGAGCCGGTGTTGGATCTGCAGGCGGATAATCCCAGGAAACTCACGGAGTACCAACTAGCCGTGGGCATCCAATTGAAATTAAATGAAGAAAAGGTGTCTGGCATTTCCGTCGGCGGCAAGGAGTACCCAATTAACCATTTTGCAGGGTATGAGCAGTCTTTGGAACGCTTTTTAGCAGATTATGGTCTGAAGTTTGATATAGCGGATCATATTGGGAATACAACGGTTATCGGAAGGATTTTGGTGTATATCTACCGTAAGCTAATCTCCGTTGCCGAGACATACGTGCTCTACCAAGTTTACCTGGGAGACGATGGACTGTTGAACGAGGAAGCATACTTTCTTAGGCTAGCAGATGATCGCAGCCACGTTACCGTCAAATTGAGACGGGCAATCAACTTTCTCAAACACGATCATTTTCCTAAAGAAGAGGTCATTTACAAACAGGTAGAAGATCTGTCTAAGGAAATTTCGAATATCCAGCTTGGTGATAGCTCCCTGAAAACGATTGAGCTGATCCCTCCCTCCTGTTTTGATGTGGAGATCCAAATGGCAGAGATTGACATGCCAACACGGATTTCATCCTTTAATAAATTGAGCTCAGGGGAAAAACAACTGATCTTTACGATCAATGCGATCACCTACCATCTCAGGAACCTTGACTCTGTCCATCGCGGGCAAGCAAGTTTGATCCGATACAACTACATCAATGTGACGCTAGATGAGGTGGAACTTTATTTTCATCCCGAACTGCAACGACAATTTTTATCCCGGCTACGAAGACAAATCGAAATACTCGATCTTGAGCACATTAAAGGGATCAATCTGGTTTTTATAACTCATTCGCCCTTTATTCTGTCTGATATTCCGAAAGGCAATACCCTCTTTCTTTACCGGCCGGGCGGAGCAGAAACAGTTCCAATAGAGGAGAAGGACAAGAAGAACACGTTCGGGGCAAATATTCACGAATTACTTGCAAGCGGTTTTTTTATGGAAGATACAAAGGGTAGTTTTGCCATTAAAAAAATGGCAGAGATCATGGAATTCTGTAACAATGTTCTGGATTCGGACGAAACTTCCCGGGATAACCTAAAGACCGAATATGATTTGAAAAAACAGCAATTTTACTTTATTCGGGACAATATAGGCGAAAACTATCTGCAAGCCATCCTGGATGAAAATATCCTGGATATCGAAAAAATATTAGGGACACGCGAATACATACACAGGCGAGTACGGCAATTAGAACAAGAAATATCAAAACTTAGCGGAAATGCATAGAATACAATATCCGGCTGAGAAAAAAAGAGAGACTTTTGAGGCTGAATATATAGAGCTATTTCATGATCTGGAAAGAGCCTTTGCGGCACTGCCGCCTGAAAAAAATCTGGGTTGGTCGTTTAAGGACGTTCTCACCAAAGATTTCGAGGCATTGGCCAAAAAGGCTATTGAATTTGGGGATACATTCAATGGGTGTGAAGTCATAGAATCAGTGTTTCCATATGAAGAATATCAGGGAAAGATTTCTCATTTTTTTATGGAATATGGCGAGAGGATGAAGTTGTCCGCCTGCCATTATTGCGGGATCGAATACATCAATGTCTATGAGGATATGGGGGATTATAAAAACGGCCTGGAGCTCGTTAATGAAGCCGATGAAATGGAGTTGCTCACGATTACTGGGATGGGCCAAAACAAGGTGAGGCTGATCGTCAATGAACGACCTATAGCATCATTGGACAAGCTAGATGGGGTAAAAGGGCTCGGCAAGGTGGTTATACAGCAATTAAAGGATTATGAGAATAGGAATAAGCATTACCGAAATCATTTTACACTCGATCACCTATTACCTAAATCCGACTATCCACATTTTGCGCTCTCCTTGTATAACTTGATCCCAAGCTGTTATACCTGCAATTCCAAAACAAAAGGCGTCAAAGACCTCGGTAAAATGGACGATCTGGTATTATTAAGTCCGAGCTCCGACAAATTCAATGTTTATGAAATGGTCAGGGTTAAGATGGTCCATAAGGGTCCGACCCTAGAGAAAGTCTTCGATTTGAACGATTTTTCTATTCGGTTCGAATACGGAGATAGAGAATCGACTTATAAGGATTACATTCAAGCATTCAAGTTGCACGGCAGATATCCATTTCACAAAGACAAGGCACTGGATCTTATTGTTAAAAGCAGGAATTATAATGAGGCCATGCTTAAGGAGTTGGAAAAACATGTTAAAATCCCCAGAAACCAGATCCGGATGGATATCTTCGGAAAAGACTTGTTCTCTGAGGGTGAAAGTCATCGGCCTTTTTTTAAGCTCCGGCTAGACATTGCTCGAGCCCTCAAGATCGAGGGCGTTATCTAATCGTATGAGAACAGTACTGTCCTCGACTTGGGACTTTTAGGAGAATCATTCTGCGAGTCTATTGCTCTTGCATGTAAAATTTTGAGTATTAAAGGTTAAATTCTAAGGTAGCTGATGTTTACTTTTTTATATTCAGACAGCAAAATTAGGAATTCTATTCAATCGCTCCCACGCCTCTAGTACCAATCTCTTGGTGCGATACTCTCCTAGTTGCCGAATTTCCTTTTCTTTAAGAACGCGAAATGTTTCCCCAGGAAAATTGGTTCCATAAACATCTTGGGGGTCAAGGATATAACGCAATTCATCGGTTGTAAGCCCATATTGCTTCGCAAAAATGGCGTCCAATTCGGCCTTGAGTATGGCTCGACGTTCTTCATCCCACTTAAAAGGTGGGAATGGGTATCCGGTTATTTGATTTGGGGTAAGACCAAAGTCTTCACACCATTCCGGTGGGGTCCAAGGATGCCCGCCGGTAGCTGAGGCGTTTTCGTGCCACTGATGTTCGAGATGAGATCGAAGGTTTTGATCCGATTCTTCCCAAATTTCGTCGGCAAAGGGTTTGATGTCCCAAGAAGTAAAGGCTAATTCCAAGACTCTAATCGTTATTGACTGCCGGGCTGTAGCGTCATATTCGCCTGGTGGAAGAATGGCAAATTGTTGAAGATAGAAGAAGTTTATGTGTGTGCCACCTACTTTCTGCCTAGCCAAATAGTCGAATACAAGTGAAGCCATATTTGCATAAAAAAGGCATAGATTTTTCTGGCTGTCAAACCGAAGCAAAGGCAATTGATTGCCGACACCTGATTTAGGTATAATCGAAAAAATAGCGGTCCGCTCATCCGTATTTCGGGCAATATCTCTAAATCCAATATGCCATTTTTTATCTGTTTGTGACTCTACGTTTTTAGATTTGACCCAATACCATGGCAATACCTGGTAAATTGGATCTTCGTATTCTCCCAATGAGGGTGTCGGAGTTTGATTGGACGTCCTACTGTACACTCCAGCATAGGAGCCAAAACGATGATCATAATGTGAGATCATTTTGGCCTCATATAAAGGCAGCCAAATCTCTTCTCCAAGTTTAAACCTATTTCCCCACAGTTGGAATCCATCGAGTTCTAATTGGTTCTTAGTACAGAAAAGATGGGAATCATTGCTCATGTGGAACATCGTAAAAAAGGTTACTTCCCATGGGTTTTCCCCGGTAACCTCGTTTATAAGGACTGGAAGCCTTTGATAAATCTTAGTGGTGAGTTCTGCATCTATACGGGTGCGAAATAATGGGCAAGTTTTTGTATTCGGATTTAGTCGTATAAAATCTTCTTTGCTAAGACTAAATATTCTCAAAGTGTCCTGCAAATGAGACACTTGAGTAAGGAGAAAGCCAAAATGGGGCAAAATTTTTCCAATGTTGCTGCCAGCAATAGTGAGCAAACAAAACTTATAACTTCTGTGAACATCAGGGAACATAGCCTCCCTATTCTCGAAATCAAACAGACTAAGTAGTTTGTTCTGTTCGACAAGATTTCCAAAAAATATCTTGTTGCTATCGTCAGTGGCGATTCCTGTAGGCACGATAAAACCAGCCCGTCCTTTTTTATTGGTCAGAGAGCTGAACAATTCGGAAAAAACAGAATATGTATTAATATCGCCTACCGCGGTTAGCTCATAGCGTCCGCTTTCACGTAAAAACTTACCTGTAGCATCAGAACCATGTACTGCATCGATATATTCATTATAAAGTGATGGATTAGATTGAATTAAGGAATCAATCAGTCGGTTACGGGCTGAGGCATTGGGGGCACTTGCAATGTCGTTATCCCGGGTTGCAAAATATTCTTGTTGCTGAAGCTTGATTCTTTCCCAGGGTGGATTACCTAACATGACATCGAAGCCTCCTTGCGCCCATACATCGGGAAATTCCAACGGCCAATGGAAGAATTTGTATTTCTTTTTTAATGAATCTGCCTCCATGATCAGTCTTTCAAAATCTGCCGGCGCCCCAAAATATTGTGTGAGCCTTTCTGAGCTTGGATTATCCGGATCTTCAACGTCCTTATAAGTTTTGAAAAAAGCAGCCGTCCAAATATTACAGGCCTGCTCTTCGTAGGAAATATCCCTTCGAATCTGCTCAAAACGGATTGCGACTTGGCGCGTGGCTTCCAAGTTGTCCTGCTCTATTCCCTCTATTTCCGCATACCCTTCCTGTAGCCGTTCACGATCCTGACTTATCTGCTGCCCAGTACTGCTAAATAAGCTGGCCTGCCTTGTTTTTCGGTATTGGGCATTGCGTTTTTTCAGTTCTTTACAAACTTTTATATCATCGCCAGAGATAGGTGCAAAGGCATCATCCGGAAGAGGCTGGGTCAAAACAGAAAGGTTCGTTACGCCTACTAGGCTGTTCCCGATACGTATCTTATGATCAAGGAAAGAAAGCGGCTTACCGCTGTTGTGACTTTCCAGCCAGAGAGCCAGTTTACATAGTTCTACGGCATCTGGATTATAGTCCACAGCATAAATGCAATGCTGTATGACCTGTCGGAGGCAGGCCCTATATATGGATGGACCCGGGTTTTCATCGCCACTTTTTACCCTGGCCAGATACCACGCGATGGTTCTGGCGGCCGAGAGCAACATATGCCCGCTACCTGTTGCAGGGTCACAAACTTTCAAGGCCAGAATAGCTTTGGCTTGAGCTTCCCTGTTCCCGACTTGGGACTGCAGCTTTTCTTCAATTACAGGTATTAAAGCGCTTTTAATCAGCTCGTTTACTAGGTCTTGACGTGTATAATAGCTGCCTGTTGTTTTGCGGTCGGTGCCTTCATGGAAAAGGAAGGTCCAGCCGGTGGCATGGGTAGCTGCCTGAACTACAGGGTGTAAGTCCAGCAAACCTTCATATACGCTACCAAGTTCTTCTACATCCAATGCACGGTAAGAGATCGTTACCAGGGTATGGCTCTGTGGATCCCAAAACTCATTCATATTCCGCAGACTGCTAAGCAATAGCTGGTTAGTCAGGAAGCTGGCAGACAGGTTCGGTATTGCCTGAGCACTGAATAAGTGGCCTCCCAGCGGTTGTATGCCAAGGCGCTCACCGTTTCCCTCTGCTTCAAATAGACGGAACGTAGCTTGCAGGGCAGGCCAAAGGTCCGTATAGACTTCTGTATCCAGATAACGGAGCTCGCTTATCCGGCGCAAGCGGGTCAGGCTGTAATATTCCCGGTATAACTCCCGATAGCGGGCGATCTGCTTACCTTTATCGTCCGGATCATATACGAGATCTCGTTCTTCTGTTACCAGCAAGAATAGAAGTCGATAGACAAGCCGCAATAATTCCCGATAGTATTCTTTGGCGTCGAGTGTACCATCTTTAAAATACTGACGCAACTTTTCATTGTCCTGATGAGTCAGAAATCCATTCCCCAGAACCATCAGCGTTTCTTTTACGGCCTTGCTTAAGCCCTCGCGAATGCGGTTGCCAGTCTCTATGCTCTGTTTATAGTAAAAGTTTAGCCAGGAATTGTCTAAATTATCATTAGTCCCAAAGCGGCTGGAATGCAGCAGTCGATAAAGAAGGGTAAAATCCGCATACTGGTCCTGTTCCAGGATCCGGCGCAGATCAAACTCTAAATAAGTTAATTTCACTAACCGGCCACTATCTCTTAATAACCTCAGTTGAAGACCGTTTGTCACCAGGCCATACACGTGATCGGTTACATTTAGGTACTCCTGTACGGTGCTGTGTGGACTTAGGCGGCTGGCGCCCCCACTACTACGTACGTCGAGGGTATTTATTTCTTTGCCATTCACCGTATCGGGATGTACAAACCCAACGATATGAATCGGCATGCCGGTAGGGTTTGCTGCTATATGGCTGATGCTGTACCGTTGCCCATTGCTGCCTTCCAATGCTTGCCCTGATCGCTCTAGGTCAAAGCCCAAAACTTTAAAAAAATCTTCCATCCAGCGCCGCGCCAGTGTAGTTCCATAAGGATCGGTTGCGGATAAAGTTTCCCGCTTGGCAGAGAATCGCTTCCATTCCAGCCGAATACGACTCCAGGAATATTCTATCTCATTGTTTAACCGGCTACCGGGTTCCAGGCCGAAATCAATTGCCTGCTGCCCTGACACCGTTCCTTCGGCTACTTGTTGCAACAAATCTTCTGAGATCAGGTTTCCTTCTATGTGTAGAGACGTGAACATTGATTGATATCTTTTAGAATGGCTAACTGTGGACAGGTGGTAGCAAAATATACAAACCTAATACATCCATAGGCAGGACTGGTTCAACAGGTTTAAATGAAGCTGTTTTCAACAATTGACGCACCCGGCTATGGCTTTCGGCCAGATGTTCAGCCCGGCTTAACGCTACAGGATCTGTAATCTGCCTGAACAGTTCTTCATTCGTATACCAGGGCTTTTCTTCTTCCAACCAATATTTTTGTTCGGCGATTTCCATATTACCGCTGGCAGCTACTGAAAATAGGAGGTTTTGAGCCGTTTCAAACTCCAGAAAATCACCGTTTTCCAACTGCCCGCGATAACCCCAAAGCCAGAGTTCCTCGGCTACAATCTGTCGGTTGATGGGCTGTTCAGCTATCACATTACGTACCCGGAACTGCACTAACACTGTCTTGCTTTCAACCGTCTTGGTACGTATAACAGAAGCTCGCGCCGCACGATTGCCTGTACCATGTAAGGCTTCGTTCACCAAATGGCGGCATAAAGCCTCGGTGAAAGGATGGTTTCGGCCTATATATCGATATCCAGTTGGTGTCGGGGAAGAAAAGGAGATATCTATTTCACTTCTGGGATCCAGTAGCATTCGGAATCTCTCGGGAATATTCGTGGTATATACCTTGTATCCCTTGTCGTTCTTAATTACTTGAACTCCCAGGAATCGTAATGCTTGGGTTACAAAACGCTCAACAGCCTGAACGTTACCGATGGCCTGATCGATTTCTTTGAGGTCAGATTCGATTTCATGCGCTTTAATACTGTTCTGTGCAAAAATATTTCGATAGGCTTTTTCCCTGTCTTTAGCGGCTTCTAATGCCTTGTGCACTCTTGCTTTGGCGTCAACTATCTCTTCCATGTCAAAAAGAGTGCCTTGTTGTGAAGGTGAGGACTTCGAGATGGGCTTCAAAAGGATTGCTGTAGTTAACGCTTCCATTACAGTAGAGCTATTCTCGGGAAAGGGTACAGAGATACCAATGGAACGACGAATCTCGGCCGTCTTGCGTAATAGAACTTCTAGCACAACTCCATCCACGGGGTTAGTGCTGCCATATAGCAGACCGATTTCAACTTCCGGTGAATTTTGTCCGAATCGGTCGACACGTCCTTCTCGTTGTTCCAATCGGTTTGGATTCCATGGCAGGTCATAGTGGAGTATAGCATTAAATCCGTCTTGCAGGTTAATACCCTCGCTTAGGCAATCTGTGGCCACCAGAATGCGGCGGCCCTCATGTGCTGTCAACTCAGTGATCTTTTCTTTTCGTAACTCGTCTACCAACTCACTGGTTACGATCGCTATTTCCAGGTCCTTATAGGTCTTTCCCGTAAGTTCCTTTTGAATCAGCTCTCCAAGGTATTTAGCTGTTTGTATATATCTGCAAAAGAGAATAGGGTTGAATCCCCTCTTTAACCATATCTTGACTTGCTGAATAGCACTCCACGCTTTTTTGTCCCCTTTAATTCCCTGCAAGGCTTCCAGTTGCCGGGCATATTCGCACAGCCGGCTGCTTTCGCTATCACTAACGGTAGCACTTTCATTCATTATCCCTACCGGCAGCTCATCGTCTTGGGCTAGGTCAATATCCAATACTGCAGCAGCTTCGCCATCTGTATTTGTATCCAACGGTAATTCGTTGGGGATTCGTTTCTTTTCGGCCTTTTTCCGAAGCATGGCAGCTCCTGCGGCGGGACTACTCATTAATCCCCGCAATAGGGCTAAAGCCTCCCAATAGCTGAAGCGCTGCAAGCGGCTGTTACTCTCCCCAGCCCCTTTTATTAATTCCCGGGAATATTCCAACACCCGTTCAAAAACCATCTGATACGGACTGGCTTCTTCCAAAGCATAGGGAAGCTCGGTGGAATGACGTTCCGGAAAGGGGGTAGTCTCATCCAGCCAGCGAACGATATCCGCACGGCGGCGTTGAATAAGGTGTCTGGCAACCCGTTTTTTATCTTCGGTTGAGGCTTCCGGCAAATAGACCATTTCGAATGCCGGGTCCAGTAGGCCTAACAGTGATTGAAACTCATCTTGTTTTCCACTATGCGGCGTCGCCGTGAGAAGAACCAGATGCTGCTCTTTCTTTTTCGCAAGGTCATGCAATAAATGATATCGTAACTGCTGTGCATCGTTGGCACCCGATGGGCGGGCGCACGTATGCGCTTCATCTACCATCACAAATTCAGGACAGTGGTCCAGAAAAACCTGTCGTTTGGTCCCTGCTTTTATATAATCGATTGAGATAATCTGGAAGGGGAAGGCCCTGAAAATGTTCTGGTGAGAGCGAATCTGACGATCTAAAGTATTGACTGTTCCTGAGCGAATGATGACCGCCTCAATTCCAAACTTGTCTTTTAACTCGTCTTGCCATTGCTCACATAAATGTGGTAAGCATACGACAGCAAATCGCTGTATTTCTCCCCGGTCGTATAGCTCCTTTGCAATCAACAGGGCTTCAATCGTCTTACCTATACCTACGTCGTCCGCTATTAACAGCCTGACAGTGGGCTGACGAAGGGCCATGAGCAGCGGTACCATCTGATAAGAGCGTGGGCGGAATGAAAGCCGGGCGAGACAACGGAAAGGGCCTGCTGCGTTCCGGAATGAAAGCCTGGCTGCATCATGCAGTAGCTTGGCCGATGAGAAGTCGCCAAGGTCATGCGACCCTGGTTTAGGGAGATCATATGATCTGGGCCTTTCGTCCAGATTTTGAAGAGGTTTGAAGAAGCCGGTGATTTCCGCATCTGAACCACCCAGGGGCTTGACAAGCAATACATCTTCATCTGATGAAGGAAGCACTACCCAAGGGCGGTTGCGTATCTCGACAAGGCTTCCTGGCTTAAATTCGTCAGGAATAAACGTTTCGTTCATCTGGATTGCTTAACGGATTTGAAAATGTCAGGCCTCTTGCCGATAAAACCATCTAATGGTTCCAAATAATGCCAACTTAACACTTGGTAACCCGCCGATTTCAATGCATTTCGTTTGGCCTCATCATCTTTCTTGACTCCGGGTTCATCATGAGGTGTACCATCACAGAACACATAGATATTTGGGTGATAGAAAAAGTCAGGCTTTACGAACATGTTTTTTACAATCGGTTGAGCTCCATCGGGCAGTCGGAGACCTCTATCATAAAGATATTTCAGGAATTGAGCTTCGGTACTGCTGTTTGAATCTTTTCCGTTGAGCATGAATTGATAATGTGTTTCATAATCGCTAAAAGCTTTATTCGTCTGGACCTCAATGCTTGCATCCCTAAGATTACTAAGAGCTGCGCGGATCAGGTTGCGGTCAATATTAGGGTGGTGGTACTGATTGTAGTAGCTTAACAGGTCGTTATAGGTAGCAGGAACAAGTTCAGCTTCTGGTATTTCTTTGCCCTCTTTGTCCAAATAGCATATTCGCCAGGCCTCTTCCATCACTGCCTGATAGATTTTTGGTTCTTCTACTATCTGCGACAAGATTCCCAGGCTTCCTTCAGCAGATTCATATAACATCAGATTGGGAATTTCTTGTTCGCCCATTACTTGTACGCCGATTTCTCCGCCTTCAACCTGAAAATAATTCTCGATAGCCCTCTTTAACGCGTATACTAGGGTAATCACCCCATCAGCTCCCCCTTGGGTTCCTAAGGCTGCTACAGGCTGAACGAACAATGCATTTGCAGTACTGGTGGTGAAGGGCATTACAGCTTTGTAATCTCCTGGATTTTCGTTAGGCCTTCGCTGGGGGTCCGCTGATTGCCAGATGCCTTTCTTGATGTGGACGGAAAATCCCTCGGTCCTAGTATTACGCCATCTCTTATTCACGTGGACGAGTCGGGCGGCGGGGATTGCGTGGATATGTAATAAAGGATTTCCTGCCAATTGTACCGTGGCTTGTGTTATATTTTCCAACCCACCTTCGACATAAAAATAGGTCTTGATTTCATATCCTAGGCGCGTCCGCTCTTCTTCAGCGCAGGTGATCTTCTGCATTTCGAGAGCATGGCTCTGCTCCATCTCTAATAGCACAGGCAAACTGAATCTATCTGCGTCCTGATTGAGATCGATAGCGAGAAGAGGATCGGTATTATAATTGAATTGGCCAGCCCTTTCCATAAGGATATAACCGCTGGATGGACTAACTTTTGCTCTTTCCGTTTGGATTTCTGGTTCGAGAAGGGTAAGTCTGTCGATGCGATATTTCGCTCCGTCGTGGTATATAGTATTCCTTGGTCCAAATTCATTCAGCGCAAGAACACGTGGGCGTGATATAAACTCTCCACTTGATTCACTAGTTTGCAGGAAGGCTCGCAGCGGTAGACGGGTGAAATTATAACCAGGCAAAAAACCTTCTGCTGCCAGGTAACGGTACGGATAGAACTCCGATTGACTTTTGCTGGCATTATCATTGGTATTCCCGCCTCGATTGCTGTTTATTTTTTCGTCATTCAGCAGCAATTCCATCTGTCGTTCTGCATTGCGCCGGCTAACCCAAGCCTGTTTTATCTTATCGTGGTCTGCACTAAATATACGGTTTTCAATTGTAATGTTGGCGTCTCTGAATTGGAGAATTGCTGTCCGGTATAATGCTCTCCAACGATTGAGAGCCTGTTCAAAATTCTGCAAAAAACGATCCAACTGTAGATATACCCAGTTCTTGGTGAACCAAGACGGCTTCCGGCGGAGGAGTTCTTGCTGTAAAGAGGGGTCGTTGAGGACATCAACAAAGCGGTAGGCGATGGCTTGCTTATCCTGGGTTGTTAGTGTCATTGCCTGTTCAACAGCCGGACGTAAAGGTAAACGAGCAAGGTCTTCTTTGTCTACCAGGTCGCCCAGGGAAATTCGAAGACTATCTATGGATCGGTATGAGAATACTGATGCATATAGATGGCTGCGCAAAAGTTCTTCGTTCACCAGGTCCATGCGTGGGCTGGTCACTTCTCCCGAGACCATCTTTGGGGCATTGGCGAAATAGTGACGATCGTGAGCACTAAAATTTGAGCAATAAGCCATTACCAGAGCTGCCTGGCCGCTTCGCCCAGCTCGCCCACTACGTTGAGCATAATTGGCAGGTGAAGGAGGGACATTTCGCATGTGTACTATGGATAAATCGGAAATATCAATACCTAACTCCATTGTTGGCGAACAATATAATACACTAATATCACCTTTTCGGAAACCATTTTCCCTTTCCTTACGCTTCTCATTACTGATCTGTCCGGTATGTTCTCTCCCAATAATTTTCTTTAGCTTATTTAGATCAGACTGGTAAAAATGTTGGAAGTAAGCGTTAATAGGCGCATCCATCTTTTGACGGTATTGTCGTTTCCTGATTTTATCCGGAATAATATTTTTGTGATCTCCTTTGCGCCAAATGATTTGGTCGACCCGTAGGCGATAGACATTCACATCTACATTCTGCTCATTCTTCATTGGCTTTGACACTAGCCATCCTGCATTGCATAGATAGGCGAATAGCATCTGTATGAAATCATTGTAAGCATCCTTTTGATTTAGGGGAAACCCATAATTCGCCGCAACGCGCTTAATATAGCGACCAAAAATGCTGCTATATCCGGCGCTCTCAGAAGGAAAATCAAAAGCCCGCAATTTATCCAGGCGAACTACGCCGGGCAATTCAAATTGTTCTTCTTCATCAAGCGTCCATGGATGCTTTAATAATTCCTTAATACGTTTGGTCTTAGCCGAGATCGCCGCCCTTTCCAGCATGCTAAAATCAAGAGCATATGCCTTTCGAAAAAAATCCAGAATCTGATGAAGGAAATCAAAACGCTCTTGCGAATTCATTGCCAGTAACACAGGCATGTTTCTCCAGAGATCATCATCTAAACTATCAGAAAGATGTCTGTAATGCACTTCAAGTAAACCGCATTGTTCCAAATTGGGCATAACGACCCGCCAACTTCTTCGCAAATCGTACAGGGCACGATACATTATATAGTCCTTTAGCGCATCCTCGTTGTCTTTAATAGCCCCTGGAAAAGAAGAAGGTTTCAAGGAGTAAGATTCCTGCGCCAATCCCAGTGCTGAAAATACTTTTTCGGCCAAGTTAGTATAGTCGAGGTCATTATATTTTGTTAATGCAAGGAATAATCCGGAACGTAGTTGACCTACTCTTATAAAGTCATTAAAATGTCCGGACTGAAGAGAGGCGTCCTGTCGGTTATCTGTAAAGCTGAGCAGCTTTTGCTTAGTGGATAGTTCACCTGCTGCCGCTAACTGCTGAATGGTTTCGAAAGACAGAATCGTGGTCGCAGTACTTCTACCTTCGCCTCCTAATTTAGCAAGCTTTGTCCACTCGTTTTCTTTCGTATAAATGCTGCCGGAGGTCGGATCCAGTAAGAGCGGCTTTGGAATGAACCATCCTGAGAATTCCATTGGAGTGTTCCGAGAATATTTTCCCTGGGCGTTAAAGAAGATAGGCTGCGGAATCCGCGCCAGGTATTGAGCCTTTAATGTTCTTACACCGCTTTTCTTTGGGGGATTGAACCACGCATCAGGTAAATCATCACGGTCCCGGTCGAAATCCCATAAGACTTCTTCATCCTCTGGATGCTGTATAATAATGTAGCCGTCATGAACATTAACTTCTTCGTCGTCATTCATCGAGGAATCGAATGCTTCACGAGGCAAAATATATTCTTCGTTTTCATTTATTGTTACACAGTAAAATTCGTGTCCTGAATCACGGCTGAACAAGACAGGAAAGAGACGAGTATCTTTATCAGCATAGAGGCCAGCTTCTAACCTAAGTTGTCTGGTTTGGCGTGAGCCTAAAGTTGCATATACAGTGCCAGTTTGTGCAATAAACTGATGAATCCGGAAAGGTAAAAAGCTGCCTTTTTGAGGCGAACCACTATTGAGCTGGTTTGCCCACTCAAGGAGTTGTGATAAATGCGATTGAGCCGTTTCTTTTTCTACTTTGGCGGATTCGGCTAATTGCTCAGCAATTTGGTTTAGAGTAATAGGTTTTCTTCGAACTAATCGCCCTTCTTTCTTTTCCAAGGCGATTTGCTGTTCAATCCAAATTGCGGAATCCCATTGTTCAAACTTGTTTGTGATTCCGTCAGTTGGTATTGGCGTTATTACACACCTATGCAATGTTTCCTGGGTCACGGATTTATCCTCCAGGCTCCTGACCAGGTACTCAGGAATTATCTGGCTTGATTTAAATACTGAAGCGAATATTTTGGAAGCGAATGAAGCTACTTCTTCTTGCTGTTGAAGAAGCGTAGTATGGTCCGCCGAAACCATGGTGGCAGATGTGCCGATTGTCAATATTTTGTTTGCAGCGGCTGCTTTTATTCGCCTGATCAGCATGGAAACATCTGACCCTTGGCGGCCCCGGTAGGTATGTAATTCGTCAAAAACGAGGAAGCGCACATTCTGCAGTATGTTTTGCCGCAATTCCACATCATCTCCTCCACGAGTCATGATCAATTCGAGCATCATGTAGTTGGTCAAAAGGATATGTGGCTTGTTTTCCTGGATCTTGTTACGTGCAGCGTCATCTTCTTGCCCGGTATATTGTGCATACGATATCGGGAAGGATTTTCCTGTTTTTTCCTTCAACTCTTTAATAATCTGGTCGCTTGTTTTTCCTTCCTTCTCCACACTTCCGAATTGTTCCAGATAAGTGATTTCATATTTTTTGATCTCCTCATTTTGTGAGTTGATAAGCGCATTCATAGGGTACACCACGACACCCTGCACTTTTCCATCTGCCGGACTACCCACGTGGAGGATGTGATTGAATATAGTTGCAATATAAGTTAATGACTTCCCTGAACCTGTTCCAGACGTAACAACAAACTCTTGTCCTGATGCTCCTAAAAGAACAGCTTCTTCCTGATGACGATAAAGCGGTCGTTTAGGGAGTATAGCCTCTAGGCCGGGATGTAATTTAAGGTCGGAAATGGCCCGACCTTGTTCAAAAGTTGGATTAAACTGTACCAATGGCTCCGGCCACAATTTTCCCCTCTCTAACTCTTGTGTAACAAATTTGTCAATCTCTTTATCCTTTATGTTTATAAAACTTCTAATGTAGGATTCGTAATTCTTGATTAAACGGTGATGCAAGGATAAGATGTTCATAAGATTTTCTGTTGATGTATAATGGTCTTTATGCTAGAGTAAATATCCCCATTTCCTTATATTTTGTGGTTTATCACCAAAATGGCCAGTCGATTTTCCAAAAGGCTAATTTAGAATAGTTTTTGGAATGTACAAGTGACTGAAAAGCAATTTCTTACTTAACAACAAAGCGGATAAATATGGCTTTTGTATTGAAGGCTGATAATGCCTTTGGCAAATGCAGTTGATGGGAAAAAGGGCTAATGACTGACACAGAAGGAGTTACTAGAGGAGAAGGCCAACGAGGAGAGAGTGAATAGGGAGAAGAAATAGGGACTTGTCATTGACTGTTCTGAAAAAGCCGACGCGGGCTTGTAGCTAATAGGCATTTAATTCTTAAATTCGGCGAATAACTACGCTAATTATCTCATTTTTTGAGTAAATTTGACACAAAATAAGATAATTAGGATGATAACCTCTTTTGAAATAACCAATTTCCGTTCAATCAGGGAAGTTTTGGAGTTTACGCTTGAGGCAGAAGCCGGACAGAGTAAGCCGGAGAACTTTTTTGAGGTTGAGATAGCCGGTGGCCAGAAACTCCGATTGTTGAAGTCGGCGGTGGTCTACGGGCCTAACGCTTCGGGAAAGACGAATTTTATCCGGGCGTTGTACAACCTGACGGAATTTATCAAGCGTTCCAAGTCGATCAGGGCGGAGAGTCCTATTCAATATTATGAGCCGTTTGTTTTTGATGTTGGGGCGGAACAGGCACCATGTAAATTTTCTATCGGGTTCCTGATGCCAGGGGAGGGGGTATATGTACGTTACCGGTATCAGATCGAGTTTAACCGAGAGGAAGTATTAACGGAGGAGCTAGACTATTACCCGAAGGGCCAGAAACATAATTTATTTAAACGGATTGTCGATAAGAGTGCGTCAACGGTTTTGCATACGGGTCGCCTGAGTAAGGATTTGGGATACAAGGAATATTCGCTTTTCAAAAATCAGTTGTTTTTATCGCAGTTTGGTGGGGATGTGCCGCACGAGCTGTTGACGGGGGTGTATTTATACTTCAATTCAGTTGAGGTATGGAATGCGCTTGACGTCAATAAGATCAGCCGGCTCCGGGAAGAAATCGCGGATGAGTTGCTGAGACCTGAGAACCAGCATTTGCTTAAACGGATCAATAAGTTGCTGCGGATTGCGGATACCAGGATCAACAGCATAAGCATTAGGGAGAACGAAGACAAGCCAGCGAATAGCGAGTTGTCAAATAGTATATTCAATCAGGTACCGCGGAATTATCCGCGACGGGTCGGGAGAATTTCAGCCACACATACGCTCTATGACAAGGACACAGAGGTGGGCGTAAGGGAATTGCCGCTTTCCCAAGAGTCAGCGGGTACGAATGTGCTTTTCGCGCTTGGTGGCATTATTTTGAAGCGGCTGGAGCAGGGAGGGGTGTTGTTTTTCGACGAGCTGGATAACAGCTTGCACCCGAAATTGTCTAAGTTCCTTGTCCGGCTGTTTAACAACCCGGTGAGCAATACAAAGAACGCGCAGTTGGTGGTGGCGACCCACGAAGTTACGTTATTGGATAAGGAGGTGTTCAGGAAGGACCAGATCTGGTTCTGCGAAAAGGATAAGTACGGGGTAACGGAGATTTTTTCCGCCAAGGACTTCGACGGAGTCAGGGATGATACGCCTTTTGACAAATGGTATATGAATGGAAAGTTCGGCGGACAGCCGAAGATCAAGGAACTGGAATTTATTTTCGACAATGACTAGGAAAAAAAGGTCTTTAAGGCGTACGATCTTCATTGCCTGCGAGGGCAGGAATACGGAGCCTATCTATTTTGAGAAAATCGCGGAAGAGATCGAGGACCGGGGTACTTTTTCGGTGACGATCTACCCTGAAAGAGGCGACGATACACACGTGTCGCATGCGCTGGGCTTGGTATTGGAGGCCCGCTCCAGGATCGATGATTTTGACGAGGTTTGGGTGGTGTTCGACCGGAACGGCTATACGAAGCATAAGGAGGCGTTCGAACTGGCGGCGGATCCGGTGAACGGGAAACGGGTGCATATCGCTTTTTCCAGTATCGCGTTCGAGATGTGGGTACTGTTGCATTTCGAGAAGTCGGACACGGCGTTTGCGAAATCGGCCGGGATTGTCCAGTTATTGAGGGATAAGGAGTATTTCCCATCTTATGAAAAGAAGGCATACCTGGATACGTATTCTTTTTTACGGGACCGGACTTTGCTGGCGATGGAGAACGCGGCCTGGCTCAGGCATGAGCTGGCCAGGGCCGGGATGTTGGACGGTCGGCCGTTGTACGAGCTGAATCCTTATACGGATGTAGACATGCTCGTATTAAGTCTGCTGGAGGTCCGCGAGAAATATATGTGGGGAATACCGGGAGAGCTTGTCAGCGCTGGTGGTGCCGGAGTTAAAGTGGAGAAAATGGAGGACGGCTTGTCTCTCAGGGTGACGGTGGCGAATGGCGGCGGCGGGTCGTTGCTGTTTAACGCTGCGAATATCGGGGAGCAGTTTTCGATCCGGTCTGGTGAAGGTGTGATTGCGGTGTCGATCGATAAAACGGCACACGTTGCGCCGGGAGAGCGGGTTGCCTTTGTGCTAACGCCAGCGGAAGCGCCCGGCGAGGGGGCGGTCCTGGTGTGGTTGTTTGAAAGCTACCGGGTGATGATCGGGTTGTAGGCAACATATATCAGAGAAATCGCATCTATCCCAAATAAGCAAGTTGTTCCCTATTGATTATTGATTTTCGGTTTTAGCTATCTTATATTCATTCAACTCAAATTTCAACTCCTCGATTTGCTTATCTTTCTTGACAAGCTCTTCCGTAAAATACTTAACCACATTCTTGACAGACGGGGCAACATCTTCCAATTTGGCTCCGGCAGCGAGCTTCAACAAACCTCTTTCATCGAATTTTTCAAATACATCTACCGGAACCTTTAGGATTTCCGCAGCCTGCTCCAGCCTAGACCTGGGAATCGTTTCCTGTTTCTCCCATTTTGATATTTGCTGCTGTTTGACACCCATTTTCCTTGCAAAGATCTCTTGCTTCATTCCGCTTAAGAGACGAAGATAACGGAGGCTTGTACCGTGGTGGATAGACTCGGACATAGGTTTAATTTATTGATGACCGTAATAAATGGTTGGAAGCCATTTTATTAAAAATACACCCAAACAAAGTTATAAATTATGGATAATCAATAAAATAAATCTATTATATTCGCGGGAGTAAATAACGCCGTTTCTACGGCGGCTAATAAATATTACTTTTGATGTTCTTCATGACCTGAAGGACTTCACTATAAAGTCTCGATCAGAAAACGGCCAATTTTCAAACAGTTGAGATGATAGTGACAGCCCATTCTATACCTATATAGGGTGGGCCCCTATCAGCTTATCAACTGTGGGCGCTTGGCCGTGCCTCTGATCGGTAAGACGGGGCCCGCCCTTTATAATTTTATTCTGACAGCTCCGCTTACAGCAGACTTACATTATATCAAACATCCTAAATGTAAGTGTCAATGCCAATCACCAAACCTTCTACCATCGGCATCCTCCCCAGGTCGCTCCAACAGGTGCTTGCCGAAGTGGTTAACAAGATTGTCAGTGCCGTCCAACCAGAAAAGATCATTTGCTATGGCCTGCGATCAGTTCATTATCAAGATTGGGGTTGTTTCTTAGATGAAGGGGTTATACGGGACACCTACCGATTGAAACTGGACTTGCTTATCATCGCTCCTGTCACGAAGGGGCAATTGGAGCAGGACATCAGCTTTGCTGCCGAACAGCAGTGTAAGCCCCTGGCTGATGTCCACTGCATCACCCATAAGATTCACTCCGTGAACGAGAATTTGACCAAAGGCAATCCCTTCTTTTGCGCCTTATATAATAAGGGTCTGCTCATCTATGACGCCGGGCAGACAGCGTTGGATACTCCCGGCCTTTCGGTAGGAACAAGCCTAGAAAGAAATATTCTTGAAGTCATCTGGTCCCGATGGTATGGATTGGCTCAGCATTTTTATAAAAGCGCCGTCGATTCTCAGGACTTCGAAAGGCCGGACCTTACTGCATTCATGCTACACCAAGCGATGGAACATACCTGTGGGGCATTGATTCGCATCTTTACCGGTTACCGACCCAATACCCATAACCTCAGCCGTCTGCTTATGATGGTTGAAAACTTCACCGATCAGTTCACCAGGATATTCCCAAAGGGTACTAAACAGGAAGAGGACCTATATAGTGTATTGCAACATGGCTATTTGGATGCCCGATACAAGGATGAGTACATCGTTCCGATCGGAATCCTTGACATCTTGATCCAACGAGTACAGGAAGCACAAGCAGTTGCCGCCATTTTGTATCAGGAAAAACTATCCCTTTATTCCCTTCCAAAGGTTGGGTAAATAAAATCAATCAAATCCGACAGGGCCTTAATGTGCGGGCAATGTTTTTTTAAATGGGGGGCAAATAGTAAATATTGAGGGCTATGAAAAAGTATCGTCATACCCGAACGCTCAATTTTTGGAATTGTTCGGCATAACACGGCTAAACACGCCCTAACCCGGAAACTAGTTTTTGAACTTGTCGCACCTTTGTATTTTAATCCTGGACCTTATGAAAAAGACTGCACAGCCAAAGACGGATCGTCAGCCTTCGTTTGAAATTGCGACAGTACGAATGCTTACCATAGATCCCTCCAAAGCCATCCTCAACCAGCACGGCATCAACTATACCGATGAAGAAATAACCATCATCCGGGACTTTATCACCCGGCTAACCGAAATCACCCTTGCCTTCCACGAACGGGCAAAAGTCAAACGAGTTATTCCTATCACCCAAATAAACAACCATGAATCAGCAAAGAGCCTACCTCTACATCCGAGTCAGCACCGACGAGCAAGCTGACAAAGGTTACAGCCAGCGCAACCAGGACGAACAGTTGCGGAAGTATTGCGAACACCACAATATTGCCGTTGCTGGCGTCTATTGGGAAGACTATTCCGGAAAAACTTTCGACCGGCCGGAGTTTAATGTCTTCCTCCAGAACATCAAGAAGAACCGAAATTCTGCCGAGTTACTTCTATTTTTAAAATGGGACCGCTTTTCCCGCAATGTGGCTGAATCTTATGCCACGATACATCAGCTAAGAAAGCTGGGCATCGAACCGCAGGCCATTGAACAGCCCCTGGACATGAGCATCCCCGAAAGCAAGATCATGCTGGCTATCTACCTTGCCGCACCGGAAGTAGAGAATGACCGGCGAGCACTAAACGTTATCGCCGGCATGAGAAAAGCCATGAAAGAGGGTAGGCATGTCAACATGGCCCCGAAGGGCTACCGTAATAGCCGGGATGAATACAACAACAAGATCATCAGTCCCGGCAAGGACGCGGAGGTCGTAACCTGGGTCTTCAACGAAGTCATCAGAGAAGTCCACAATATCATGGACATCTGGCGGATGGCAAAAGGGAAGGGGCTGAAAGTCAGCAAAAGCCAGATCTGGAACATTCTAAAGAATCCCATCTACTGCGGAAAGATCTATGTCCCCACCTACAAAAAGGAAGAAGCGATGATCGTTCAGGGAAAACACCAACCCTTGATCAGTGAAAATCTCTTCAACGAAGTCCAGGATGTTCTTAACGGCAGGAAGCGAAAGCCATTAGGTCGCAGATACGGCCAAAAAGATGAATACCCCCTTAGAGGCGCCCTGATCTGCCAACAATGCGGAAGGATATTGACCGGCAGCTCCGCCAGGGGCAACGGCGGACTGTATTTCTACTATCACTGCGTAAAGGGCTGCAAGGAAAGAGCAAAAGCCGAAGATGTCAATGACCTTTTCCTAAAGGAGCTGAAAACCATTAACAGCCAAATCAACCAGAACACCATCGAGTACCAACGGGCCGTATTACACCATCACCTCAACATCGAACCCCAAGACAAGACAAAAAGAATCGAACAGCTAAAAGGGACCATAGAAAAGAATGAACAGAGCCTAAAGAACGCGAGGAAAAAGCTCTTCGACGGGGAGATCGAAATAGAAGACCTGAACGAAGCCAAGAGCATCTATCAGCCTGAGATCAACCGCCTGCAACAGGAGTTGACTAAAGTAAACACGAAAGACGACACCCTAACCGACCAGGTCGAGACCTGCTTGCAAATCGTCACCAATCTCCCTAATTTCTACAAAAACGGTGACCTACTCCTCAAACAACAGCTCATCGGTTTGATCTACCCCGAAAAAGCGATCCTCAAAGAAAACACAATTCAAACCATCCGGCCCAACCGCGCCATCGAGCTGATATGCCGGCCCAGCGCCGATCGCAGCGACCCCCAAAAGAAAATGGCCTTCAAAAATGAAGACCATTCCAATGTGGTGACCCTGTCAGGATTCAAACCTGAAACCTTTTGATCCGTAGTCAAATGCTCTATTCAGTTGAGCTACAGGGCCGAGTCCTATTGAACTATCCCCTAAGGGGTTGCAAATATATAATAAAATCTGGACAGGAAAAAATACTACTCATAAATCTTCATCGCCGTCTTTTCCACCACTCCTTTGGGGAGCAACCACGCTATAAAGGCGCCCACTTTATTGATCATCCCGGCGATGACCTCTGTCTTGCCCGCCAGCATGGCTTTTACCGCGATGGATGCCACCGCATGGGGTGACATATTAAACTTTTCCGCCGCCTTCATGCCCTTTTCTCCCAACTGCGCCCGGTTAGGGAAATCGGTATCCGTCGCTCCCGGGCTGATCACCGTTACGGATACGGAAGATCCCCGCAGCTCCTGGTGCAATCCCCTGCTAAAGGACAATACGAAGGCTTTGGTGGCGGCATAGAGGCTTAGGCGGGGTACAGCCTGATATGCGGCTGAGCTGGCTATATTCAGAATGTATGCCCGGGATTGTTTGCGCAGGTCCGGCAGGAACAGACGGGTCATGCCTACCAGCGTATCCATATTCAGGTGCATCATGTTGAGATGCTGTACCGTATTGTACTTTTCAAAAGGTCCGCTGAGGCCGTACCCTGCGTTGTTTACCAGCGCTTGCACGGTATACCCTTTGTTCTTACACCAATCGTACACCTGTTGAGGAGCGTCTGCGAGAGAAAGGTCCAGGGCCAGCCAGTCGGCTGTTATCTTATAGCGCGCGGCAAGTTCTCCGGCGGTCTGTATCAGCAGGTCGCCGCTGCGGGCTACCAGGAGCACGTTGAACCCTCTGCGGGCGAGTTCTTCGGCAATGGCCTTACCGATGCCTTTACTGGCGCCTGTGATCAAAGCATATTCCATGATATCAAAGTTAAAGGGCCAACATGTGTTGGCCCCTTTTTCGTTATAGATTTAATTATTTAGTTCTGTACTTTCGAGGCAAAGCGATGATAGAATGGTGTCTTGCTCTTTTCGTCCTTGGGCATGTATTTACCTGTAATGATCGGTACATACATCACACGGCGGCGGCTGGCTTCTCCGTACAAAGGGGATTGTTGTGCACGATGCCAGATCCGTCCGTCATGTACGGTAAGATCGCCCGCGTTCAGGTCGAACCCTATCTCCCGGCGGTCGGGATTATTGTCGATAAAATATTTCTTACCAAACAAAAGTCTGAGGATGCCTTGTTTATGAGTACCCGGTAATACCCTCAGCCCACCGTTCTCAAAGGGGGTATCATCCAGATGGATGCCTACGTTCAGCATCGGCATGATCTTTTGGCCCAGGAACAGGTCCCGGGGGCTATCCGTATGCCAGCCCATCTGTGTAAAGGAGCTTTCGGGCATCCTGACGTAATGGTTCAGGATAAGACCGTCCTTCTCATTTTCGCTGATGCGGCCTTCATAGGGAGATAAAAGACCTACAAGGGCCTTTATCCTGGGATCCTGCAGCAATTCATGCAGGGGCTCACTGTAAAGGGAGAGAAAACACATGCGCTGGATCATCTTATTGCCATCCTGATCCTTTCCGAATTTCAGGGGGATACCATTGACCTTTTCCCGGCCTTCCTCCAGCCATTGTTTCTCTATCCGGTTGAGCTCAGAAATGAATAATTGAACAGTCTCCGATTTAAGAAAATTCCTAAATATGATAACTCCATATTTATCGAAAAAGTTAAATTGCTCGTCTGTCAGTTTATCTCCTAGTATAAAATCGGGGCATTCAAATTTTTTCATAATGCTAGCTTTTATTTAAGAAAGGGAAGGGTCTTCCTTTCCGCTTCAGAAGCCTTTAAATATTTTATGAATTTAATTTTAACAAATTGTGAATTCTTCATTAATCTCCAAATGTAAGAAAATTAGATTTTTCCGTGTTAATTTGCCTGTTTTTTATCGAATATCGTAAATAAACACCTTAATTACACTATAGTTGCGCCGTCTGTTCAGGAAAACACCACATATCTTAGGGCTCTGGTTGTCTTTTTTGCTCTCTTTTAACCTATTTGCGCAAAAGGACAGCACTGGCAAAATACCTGTTGAACAATTGCCGGATCATATAAAGCTACCTGACAATATCAGGGTCCCTGTCAAAGTTCCGGTGAATCTCCCCGGCAAGCAGCCTATGCCCCAAAGCCCGGCAAATCTACGTCATATTATCGTACTGCCAATCATTGCCCGATCTATTGAAACCGGCTGGTCCTTCGGGCTTGCCAGCGCCTCTACTTTCCATCTCAATGCCCATGATAGCGCTACGCGTACATCAAACGCCCAGGCCGTGGCACTGTATACAACCCGCAGCCAGTTTGTAGTAGCACTAAATGGTTCCATTTATTTCCCGGGGGAACGATTTATTCTCAACGAGCAACTCTCATACAGCTCTTTCCCTGACAATTTCTGGGGATTAGGCAAACAGGCCCCGGATAGCAACAAAGAGTCCTATAAATTTAAGCAGTATTATGTTTACTTGCATCCACAATGCCGGGTTGGGAGCAATCTTTTTTTGGGGGTCGTTTTTGAGCATCAGCGGGTGTTTGACATGGAATATGACAAAGGCAAGCTTTTTGACAAGCAGAACATCATCGGCAGACAGGGTTATCATATTTCGGGTCTGGGGCTTAGTTTTACGTATGATACGCGTAATAATGCCTTTTCTCCAAGTAAGGGCATGATGATGCAATTCTGGTTTGATCATTTTATGCCCTGGCTTGGCTCTGATTATCAATATACTAGCTATAATATTGATATCCGGCGCTTTATCCGGATATACAACGGCCAGATACTGGCCTTACAGGCTTACGGGCAATTTACGGCTGGGGATGTCCCCTTGCGTAGCCTGGCCGCCCTGGGTGGGGCCAATAACATGCGGGGATATTATGCAGGCAGGTTCCGGGATAAGAACCAGGGGGTTCTGCAGGCCGAATACCGTGTACCCATTATCGGGCGTTTGGGCGCCGTAGGTTTTGCAGGCATTGGAAATGTTGGTTCAGAACTAAAAGACGTTGATTTTCATTGCCTTAAGTACTCTTATGGGGGTGGGGTGCGGATTGCCCTGAACAAGACGGAGAAATTAAACCTGCGTCTGGATTACGGACTGGGCAAACATTCCCAGGGATTTTACCTGCAGCTGGGAGAAGCTTTTTAACCTCGCGCCCAATTGGGCTAAGTCCCCGGAGCCGGGACCACTGTCTTGCGTACGATGCGGTAGGAGAGCCAGGTAAAGAATACGGCACCCAGCACATCCAGTGTATAATGTACATGCTGTACGAGCAGCAGACTTCCCACCACGATGATGGCTATCAGCGCCAGCCTCTTGTCCATCTTGCCCGGCAGACAGAAGAAGAGCAGGACTACGGTAGAGGTGTGACCTGAAAAGAACAGGTCCTTGGTTACGAATTTTTCCCCATAAAAGAAATTGCTGACAGGGTCCACCAGCCCGACCAATCCTGCGGGTGGGTCCAGCGGCACCAGGGTGATCGTCAATGTCCGCAGGATCAGCACCAGCACATAGCTCCACAGAAAGGTGAGGAACATGTACGGGTCTTGTGCGGCACGATAAACACCCAATAGCGAAATGGCCCAAATGACGACAAAAATGGCCAGGGAGACATTATAGGGCGGCAGCCAGGCCAACAAGGGGTCCGGCAGCAAAAAACCGTTTCTTTTTTCGATGGCCTGGAAGAAGAGAGGGAACAGCGAAAGGATCGTTATGACCAGGATAAGCCCTCCAATCGCTCTTTTACGATACCAGGCGGACTGCCAGGCCTCTTGCCATTCTTCTCTTAGATCAGCCAGTATGGTTATTAGCATATCAAATAGGAAAACAACAAAAATACAACGTTACCAAAACGTTATCAAATTAATATCATTGTGTTCCCTATAGAAAACCCCAGCATGAACCGGAGGTTCATTAATAATGCCACCTGACAAAGGCTTCCATTGCCGCATATTTGGTGAGACCCAGTTGGGCGTATAAGTTGGCGGTGTTGGCGTTCCTATCCTCCGCACGCTGCCAGAATTCGCGGCTATCGCTACCCTGGAAGGGGACCATGTCCTTTTGGGACTGATGGATAAAAATGCCGAAGCGTTTTTTTCTTACCTGGTCCGGGCTCATGGGAATGGCCATTTCGATCTCGCTGATGTCCCATTCCTGCCAGGCGCCTTTATACAGCCACAGCCAGCAATCCTTCAACCAGGCGTCGCCGGCGGCTTTTAGCCTGCGCATGGATTCGAAAACAATATCCAGGCAAACCTTGTGGGTGCCATGCGGGTCGGCCAGGTCGCCTGCACAATAGATCTGGTGGGGTTGCAATTTGCGCAGCAATTCCATCGTGAGTTGGACATCCTCTTCTCCCATAGGCTTTTTTTCTATCGTACCTGTTTCGTAGAAAGGAAGGTTCATGAAGTGGATATTCTCGTCCTTGAGGCCTACATAACGGCAGGTGGCCCTGGCTTCACAACGGCGGATCAAACCTTTGATCTGACGGATCTCGGGAGTATCGACCTCGCTGGGCTTTTTATGCTTCAGGAATTCCGTAGCCCGTTGTAGTATTTGGGAAGACTTTTTGCTATCGATGCCGGATAGCTCTTCAAAGCCGACGGCAAAATCCAGGAACCTTGTGACAAATTCATCCGTTACGGCGATATTACCCGAGGTCTGATAGGCGACATGTACATCATTTCCCTGGTCATGCAGTCGCATAAAAGTGCCACCCATGGAGATAATATCGTCGTCGGGATGCGGGGAGAATATCAGCGAGCGTTTGGGATAGGGCTTGCTTCGTTCGGGCCGGTTGGGGTTCTGTGCATCCGGTCTGCCTGCGGGCCAGCCGGTGATGCTGTCCCTCAACTGATAGAACACCTGCAGATTGATCTCGTAGGCATCTCCTTTCTCGACGAGCAGATCGCTAAGACCATTGTCATTATAGTCGCTGTCTGTAAGGCTTAGGACAGGCTTGTCGAGTTTGAGGGCCATATGGACAACGGCCTTGCGGATGACAGCGGGTGTCCATGCTATTTCGCCCGTCAACCAGGGAGATTTGAACCGTGTCAATTCACTGGCTGCCATCTCATCTAATACAAAGAGACAATCATTGTGCTGTTGTAACAGGGATGCGGGGATCTGTTCAGTAACGTGTCCCTCCACCGCCTTTTGGATCACCGGGGCCTTGATCTGTCCCCAACCCATCAGGACGATCTTTTTGGCGCTGAGGATCGAGCTGATACCCATAGTGACGGCCAGGCGAGGCACGTGTGAGATATTTTGAAAATCATGTGAATTGGCGATACGGGTGGAGTGGTCTAGCGGCACCAGCCGGGTCTTGGAGAACATGCTGGACCCCGGCTCGTTAAAACCGATGTGCCCGTTGTTCCCGATACCGAGGATTTGCAAATCGATGCCTCCTGCGTCTTCGATCTGCTGCTCATATTCTATGCAATGTTTTTTGATGTCTTCTTTTTTCCACTCTCCGTTGGGAATATGACAATTCTTTGGATCGATGTCCACTTTGTCGAACAACTGCTCCTTCATAAAACGGTTGTAACTCTGCAGCGCATCGTTGTCAATGGGATAATACTCATCAAGATTAAAAGTGACCACATTCTTAAAGCTCAGCCCTTCCTCCTTATGGAGCCGTACCAATTCTGCGTACAAGGATTTGGGAGAGGACCCTGTGGCCAGACCCAATACAGCCTTCTCACCTTTTGCCGCTTTTTCGCGGATCAGGGCTGCGATCTCCTTTCCAATGTAACGGGAACCTTCATTTAACGAACTGAAAATTTTTACGGGGATTTTCTCGAATGAGTCTACCATGCTCATAAATTCAGGATGTTTTGATGCTGATCCCTGACCAGGGACCTGCGGTGTAAAAAGTAGCCGCGAATTTAGGTCCTATTTCCCATATGCTGCAAATTTGGGGCAATCGTTTGCACCAAAAACGGACTGAAGGTGCAATTTTGTCCGCACACAGGTGTTCCAGCGAGAGAAAATGTAATGCCCGTGGTCAATAAAAAAAATAAAAATAATTCCATCGGGCCGGCCAGCATGTTTTTTAAGGATTTGATCGCCTGGTAGAGCAGGTTACGGGCAACCTGGTAGTTGATATTCATGATCTCGCTCACCTCTTCATAGCTGAGGTTCTGGTAATATTTCAGATAGATGATCTCTTTTTGCCTGTGCGATAGACGTTCCAATGCACGGATCACCTGCCTTTTTTTCTCATCGCTTTCCTGCTGGCTGATAAGCAGGGTTTCATGACTCAGCTCAAAAGGGATATCTCCGTTGTCATGGATGGGAAGGATCTTGCCGTTGTGGCGAAATGCTTTTAATAGCTTGTATTTGAGGCTTTTAAGAAGATATGCCTTTACGGACAACACAGGCGCCTGGGATTTGGCCTGCCATAATTCTATAAACAGCTCCTGGATGCTGTCTTCCAGCAATTCTGTATCTGTGGTGAATTTGTTGCCAAATCGGTAGAGGATGCCGTAATGTTCCCTGAAAAGAGCCGCGAAGGCCTCTTTATCTCCCTTGCGGAAAGATTCCCAAAGCATTATGTTCTGGTCAGCAGTATTCAAATGACTTCATTCGTAGATATGAATGTAGTGAATTCTGCGATTTTTTCGCAACATGCTAAAGAATTTTCCGCAATCGTTTGAAAAATACCTCAAAAAACTTCCGCAATGGGTCCAGGCAATCTATCTTTACAAATCTGGAAGTACAGATTAGTAGTTTTATGTCAGAGAATTACCGCGAACCGGAAGACCTTTTATCAGACCCCTCTTTTCTTTCCTGGTATTATGACACAGGAAAAGAAAACGATCGTACCTGGGAGGATTGGAAGGCGGGCCGTCCGGACCGGGATGTTCTTATCAAAAAGGCTATTGTGCTGCTGGAAGCCACCCGGCTTCCGGAAAAAGAACCTTCTCTTTTCCAATTGCAACGGGCTGAAGCAGCCTTATTACAAAAAATAGGAGCGATCACGCCCGAGGTGCAGGAATCTTTCAAAGAACCCGCTGCCCGGTCATCAATAGGCCGCTATCGTTGGATCGCAGCCGCCTCGGTGCTGGTATTGCTGGCCACCGGCGCCTTTTTTACCCGTATGCACCACCGGACCCATCCTGAGGTGAGGACTGATTTCGGGCAGATCAGCCAGCGGCGGCTGCCTGACGGGACAGAAGTGATGATGAATGCCAATAGCCGGATCAGCTACGCGGACAACTGGCAGGGTGACGCGGATAGAGAGGTCTGGGTGGACGGCGAGGTTTTTTTTCATGTCCGGAAGACCCCGTCGAAAAGCAGGTTTATTGTCCATACCGAACATTTTGATATCATTGTCACCGGTACGCAGTTCAATGTTTCCAACAGGCATGGGAAAGACAATGTATTACTACAGGAAGGAAGCGTCACCCTTCGTACAAAAGACGGAAAGACGCTGTTGATGAAGCCGGGAGATTTTGTGACCTTTGATTCTGCCGTGCTGGAAAGAAAGATTGGTTGTAAGGATATGCTGCTAGCCTGGAAAGAGCAAAAGCTGATATTGGACCATACTTCCATCAGCGAGCTGGCTTTGATGATCAAGGACCTTTACGGAAAGACAGTCTCGTTGGAGGGCGACTCCATCGCTGAGCGTAAGCTTTCGGGAATATTGCCGAATAATAACCTGGATATCCTGCTGCAGGCCCTGGAGGCCACTGCGGAATATGATGTTGTCCGGGATGCTCATGATGGTATCATCATAAGGGCGCATGGCCTTAAGAACTGAATTGATTTTTAGATCATCTCAAAACTATCTCAATACTGCTTCATGAGAAAATCAAGCCTATACTCCTATTTGCTTGTGTTTTTCCTGAGCGCAACCTTGCCGTCATGGTCACAGGTGAACCCGCCGATTATGCCCATGCCTTTCAAGCTTCAGCCGGATACAGCCGGTCAAACCTCCGCCCGTCGTCCTTTGCTGGATGTGCTGATAGAACTGAACAAATCCAAAGATGTATATTTTCTTTTCTCCCAACAATCGCTGGGGAGAGTGCTCGTCTACCCGCCGTTGCTTTCGTCCAATATGTCCGTCGAAAGGACGCTTAACCAGGTGCTGAAGAATACCGGGCTGTATTTCAAAAAAGTAGATGACCGTACATTTGTCATTCTCAGCAAAAGGACATACAGTAATAATACCGGTGTCGATCCTTCCGCGGGCATCCAGGCGGGCGACCTTAATCCCGGAGCCGTCATATCGTTGACCGAAGGGGATTCTGTCACCCGCAGCACGAACAATATCGCCGGCAGGGTAATATCTGCCGATGGGAAGACCTTGTCCGGCGTCAGTGTCACAGTAAAGCATACCCGTAAAGGGACGGTCACCGACCTGGATGGAATGTTCAATATCCGGGCGGGAAAAGGGGATACGCTTTTATTCTCCTGTGTAAGCTATAAGCTCCGCCAGCTGTCAGTGCAGGAAGCGGGCAGGGGCGGCGTAGTACTGATCCCTTCCGACAAACCGTTGACGGAAGTGCTGGTGACGGCCCTGGGTATCAGAAAACAGGAGCGGTCTCTGGGTTTTTCCGCTACAGAGGTAGACGGATCTCGGCTGGCTATGTCCAGGGACCCCAACCTGGGTAATGCATTAGTAGGGCAGGTGGCCGGGTTGAGCGTGTCTATCAATGCAACAGGGCCTTACGGCAGCAGCCGGGTATTGATTCGGGGCAATGCTTCCCTCAGCGGAAATAACCAGCCTTTATATGTCGTCGATGGGATTCCTTATGATAATACCACGCAGGGCGGCTCAGGGCAATACGGGGGCTTTGACCTGGGAGACGGTCTTTCAAACATCAACCCCGACGATATAGAATCCGTCCTGGTATTAAAAGGGGTGGCGGCTTCCGCTCTTTATGGATACAGGGGTGGCAACGGCGCTATCCTCATAACGACCAAATCGGGCTCCAGGACCCGGGGCATCGGTGTACAGGTCAACAATAATCTGACGGCAAATTCCATCATCGACGAACGGGAATATCAATACACATATGGTCAGGGGTTAAGCGGTGTCAAACCTATGAACAAACAATCGGCTGAAGTAGCACCCTATTTTAGCTGGGGCGCCAGACTCGACGGCTCGCAGGCGGTCAATTTCCTGGGTAATAGCTATCGCTACCTGCCTGTGAAAGATAATTTTAGCCGTTTCTTCAAAACAGGGCTCACCAACCAAAGTTCGGTAGCGCTTACCGGCGCCAATAATAAAGGACATTTCCGGCTGGGGCTCTCCAACCTTTATCTCAATACGATCATCCCCAACTCTTTTATGCGACAACAGGGGTTGAACCTCAATTCCACCTATTCGGTCACCAGCAGGCTGCTCATGGAGCTGACGGCGGATTATGTATTTGAGAAAGTAAATAACCGCGCCTCTATTTCCGACAATGCCGGCAATATCATTGCGCCACTATTATACCTGCCGACATCCTTTGATGTCCGCTGGCTACAGGACAGGACCAATCCCGACGGGACGGAAAAGCTGGCCGGTACGATCGACAATTATTTTGAGAACCCGTACTATATAGCTTATGATTATATCAACAGGACGGACCGCAACCGTATCACGGGAGGGCTTACCCTTAAATACAATCTGCTGGATTGGCTGTATCTGCAAGGACAGATAGCAAGAGACGGTTATATTTTCAATGTAACCAAGATCACACCTTCCGGCGTACAGTACACCCGCAGCGACGGGATACATGGTGGCAATCTTACCCAATATGAGGTGGACTATCACGAGCTGAACGGCAGTTTTATGGTCGGCATGCGTAAAGGATCAGCCTCGGGTTTTAGCATTTCCGCTAATTTTGGAGGCAACCAGCAGGACAATGTCACCGACATCAGCGGTGTCGGCGCCGTACCCAATTCACCCAACCGGGCAGCCGGGCCTTTTATCGTTGCGGGAAATTACAATGTCGGCAATATCGTCACCAAACCCTACAGCTCTTTTCACCGGCATTACAGGGTAAATTCGCTGTACGGCAATGCGGACCTGGGGTTTAAGAACTATCTTTTTTTTAGCCTGACGGCTCGCAATGACTGGTTTTCCACGCTCAATATCAATACCGACCATTATCTCTATCCTTCGGTGTCCGGCAGCTTTGTCTACTCGGAAGCATGGCGCCTGCCTTCCTGGGTCAGCCTGGGTAAGCTCCGTGCATCCTATGCAGCTTCCTCCAACGGTACGGAGCCCTATCAGAACATACTTACCTATGGACTGGCAAGCTATACCATCAATGGTCAGCCCCTGGGGTATATCGCTACCAGTAATCTCGTCCCTTTGATCCCGAATGCCTCCTTGCGACCTGTCAGCATCGCCGAAAAAGAAGTGGGGCTGATCATGCGGTTCCTGCATGACCGGCTGGGTTTTGACTTCACCTATTATAGTAAACAGACGACCAATGATATTGTCCGTATAACGGTGAGCCCCACCTCTGGCTATTCTGAATACATCGAGAATATCGGAAAAATACGCAACAGAGGCATTGAATTGCTGATGACGGGGACCCCTTTTAAAAGCGCTGCCTTTTCCTGGAATATTTCCTTTAACCTGGCCGTCAACAATAACAAGGTGCTGGAGATCGGCGGGGCGAAGAGTATCGTCATCAACGGGGCCTATCCCCGCTGGGGTAGCGAAGTCAGCATCAGCAATGTGGTGGGGCTGCCCTATGGGCAGATTATGGGATATGCGTACAAAAGGGACGACAAGGGGAATATCATCTACAGCAGCGGCGCCTCCGGCGCTACACCTGCGGGCGAACCCGAAAATACGGGTGTAGTGCCGCTGGGTTCCACCGTCTACCGGCAGACGGGAGGTCTGACCAACGAGCTGCGATATAAGGACGTGTCTCTTTCGGCGCTGATAGATTTTAAATTTGGGGCCCATCTGTACTCCGGCACCAACCTGCTGCTGTATCAATATGGTCTGCACAAAAGGACCTTGGAGGGCAGGGAAGGGGGATATGTCGGGAAAGGAGTGACAGCCGACGGCCATCTCAATACCATAGCCGTGGCAGCCCAGAAATATTTTCAGGATATCTCAGCCGGAGGTACCGATCATATCGCAGAGGAATTTGTTTATGACGCCAGCTTTGTCAAGCTAAGATCGGTGGTGCTGACCTATAATTTTCCTAACGCCATACTAAAGAAAAATTTTATCAAGGGGATCAGTTTCTCGCTGGTAGGCCGGAACCTGGTTACTTTTCTGAAGCATACGCCGAACATCGATCCCGAGTCCAGCGTCAATAATACAAATGGACAGGGGCTGGAACTGTCCGGATATCCTCCGGTGAGAAGCTGGGGATTTAATATAAACATGAAATTCTGATATGGAGAAAAAAAAATCCATAGCTATACTGTCACTGACTGTCTGTTTGCTGACAAGCGCGTGTAAAAAAGACTTTATCGATATCAACACGGACCCGGGACAGATCACGGGAGATCAGATCAATTTCAACTATCTTTTTACCAGCGCACAATTGCTGACCTCCGGCAATACGGATGGCTACGGATACGAGGACTGGCGTAACAACCTGATCTATTCAGGGTGTATGATCCAGCATCTTTCCTCTACCATTTCCTATTGGGATGGGGATAAATATCTGTACAATGCCAGCTATAATTCCGCCTACTGGGAGAAGAATTACCCCAACAGTATTGCCGACATCGTAGAAGTATTGCATCATGTGGAGAAGGACACGACACAATATAACCTATATCAAATCTGCAGGATCTTCAAAGCCTTTATGTTCCAGCGAATGACGGACATGTATGGAGACTGTCCTTATTCCCAGGCTGGTTTCGGCTATATCTCCGGGATCATTTCACCGGAGTATGATCAGCAAAAGGACATTTATGCAGACCTGTTGAGGGAATTAAAAGACGCTGCGGGGCGGCTGGATCCGGGCAAGGCGAATTCCATCGGCTCCGCCGATCTCTTATATCATGGGGATCCGGCTGCCTGGAAAAAATTTGCTTATTCTGAGATGGTGCGTGTGGCTATGCGTTTGAGCAAGGTCGATCCGGATATGGCACGGGACTGGGTGCAGACAGCTGTACAGGGAGGCGTGATGAGCAGTAATATGGATAATGCGGTCCTGCGGCATGAGAATGTCACTGGCACTCCCGTAGTCAACGGCTCCGGTCTTGTGCTGTTAGGCAACGACCCGGCAGGCTATCGTCTCAGCGAAACCTTCGTCAGTTTCCTGCGTAATACGGGAGATCCACGTTTGTCTTATCTGGCCACTGTTTGCGCTGATCCGCTGGCGCCCGCCGACAAGGGAGATACCAGCTTTGCCCGTCAGTTAGGGCAACCCAACGGCTATGACCCACCCAGCACGGATACTAACAGCCCTCGTGATCTGACCAATGCACCCAATTGGCCCGGCAGTCAAAATGCTTATTCTGTTGTGAACCGTTATACGTTCTCCCGGCTGGAAGCGCCCACCTTTTTCCTTACCTGTGGAGAAACCGAACTTCTTTTGGCCGAGGCTGCGGCGAGAGGATGGATAACGGGCGATCCTGCCGGTCATTATACGGCCGGGGTAAGAGCTGCCATGCAACAGTTGGGCAGCCAGGCGGGTGCGGGCCCTTCCGGGGGGGTGATAGAAGACTGGTTGACCCGCCATCCCTATGACCCTTCCCACGGCCTTATCCAGATAAACGAGCAATATTGGGTGGCTGGATTTATGGATGAAAATGAATGTTTTGCGAATTGGAGGCGGAGCAATTATCCCACTTTGACCCCTGTCAACTACCCCGGCAACATCACAGGCGGGGTTATACCCCGCCGTTTTACCTATCCACAGAGTGAGGCTTCTACCAATACGGCTCACTATAACGCCGCTGTCGCCCGTCTTGTCAATGGGGACAGAATGACCTCCCGCGTCTGGTGGGACAAGTGATCCCGGGGGCCGGATTGTCAAAAAAAGTCAATCAGCGGGCATTACAAGACATCTTTTCCGGGTACAGAATACATAAGGAAACTGTTTTGTATGTCGAAAAACTATATCGGGGTAGAGGAAATTTTGTGCGACGATAGGTTCCTTTCCTGGTATTTTAAGAAGGATATCCGTGCTACGCAGCAATGGGAACAGTGGATGGCGGGCCATCCCGGCAGCGGCCCGCGTGTACAGCAAGCTGTCGAATTCCTTCAATCGTTGCATGTACATGAAGCCGAACTCAAGATCTGCGAACTCACCCGTGCGGAAAAACGTCTCCTGGAAAAGATAAAAAGAGCGCAAATGCCTGTTGTCTTCTTCAGGCAAAGGTGGTGGATAGCAGCCGCGGGTATCATTACCCTGGCAGTGGGAGCCTATGCTATCCAGGAACATCGCGCTGTACTTCATACAGCCTATGGAGAAATAAAAGATCATCAGCTGCCTGACGGGACGGAGGTGGTTGTCAATGCGGACAGCCGGGTCACTTATTCACCCGGATGGACGGATGGGAAAGACAGGGAGGTCTGGCTTACGGGAGAGGCATTCTTCCATGTCCGCAGAACACCTTTGAAAAGCCGTTTTATCGTACACACAGGCCATTTTGATGTCATTGTTACGGGGACAAAGTTCAATGTGGTGAGCCGGCAGGAGAAGGCCAATGTCATGTTGCAGGAAGGCCGTGTAATCCTGCATATGAGGGAAGGGAAGGAACTAAAAATGACGCCCGGTGACTTTGCGGAATACAGCGATGACCGGCTGGTCAAAAGATCTGTGAAGACGGACAGTCTTATCGCCTGGAAAGATCACAAACTGTCGTTTGATGCCACCCCGATCAGGGATGTCGTATCTATCATAAGAGAACAATATGGCGTCACTGTGCGGCTGGAGAATGAGACGGTGGCAAATAAGACGGTGTCGGGCATTATGCCGAACGACAATCTGAACATCCTGCTAAAGTCACTGGAAGCTACGGCAGACTTTACTGTCATCCGACAAGGCAATGAGATCATTATACAAGATCATCCCTAACAATGTGTTCAAGCATCATTCAAAACTAAGCATCGGTGAAATGAGGAGGGCGGGTTTATCCCGCCCTCACGTTTTAGTTTATTTTGAAGGTCAGCGCATGCTGTCCTGCCACTTTGTTTTGCAATGATGGCGGAATTTGGATCACCAGCTTTTTTCCCTCCTGCCGCCATTTCAGGCTGCCCTTATTGCCTAGAAGCAAAACCTTGCTTTTTGCCGGCACCGTTAATCCGTCGATGCTTACCTCTGCAGGTAGAGTAACATCCATATAAAATGCGTAGGTGGCGGCGCCGTCCTTTGATTGGGTCAGAAAGATATTGTCTCCGGATGCGTAAGGCCTGCGTGGTTTGCTGTTATAAATGCCTTCTCCGTTGATCTTCATCCAGGCGCCTATTTCCTGCAGACGGCTGTATGCCGTATCATCCCATTCTCCGTCTGGCGAAGGACCTACATTCAAAAGAAAGTTCCCTCCTCGCGAGACGATCTTTACCAGGAGATTGATCAACTGGGTAGCCGATTTATAGTGATCGTTTGGAACATAGCTCCAGGAGTTGCCCATGGTGAGACAGGATTCCCAGGGATCCTGCATGGGGTGGGCCGGCACCTGCTGTTCGGGAGTGGTATAGTTCTCAAACTCTCCTGGTACGCTGCGGTCTACCATGATAAGGCCTGGCTGATGCTGACGTGCCATGCCCGCGATCCGCGCCATGTCGATGTCCTGGTCGTAAGGAATATTTTTTTGCCAGTCGATGGAGGCATCGATAGTATACAACGGCCGTACCCATCCGCCGTCCAGCCAGAGCAGGTCCATGCTGCCATAGTCTGTCATCAGTTCTTCTATCTGTCTGTAAGTATAATCTTTAAAAGCCTGCCAGCGTTCAGGGTGTTTGGTAGGATCGTAGTTTACATTCCTGTCCTTAGGAGGAAAATATGGCCACCAATATTGCTCGCTGTTCCAGTCGGGCTTTGAAAAATAAGCTCCGACCATGAAATCTTCTTTCCGGAAAGCATCGAATATCTCCTTTGCAACGTTACTATGCGGATTGGAAGAGAAAGGGGTCTTTGTGGACGTGATCTTGTAATCCGTTTGTTTTGTGTCGAACATACAGAAGCCATCGTGATGTTTGGTCGTGAAGACCACATATTTCATACCCGCGTCCTTAGCGGCTTTTGCCCATTTTGCAGGATCGAAGCGGGTAGGGTTAAAAGTGGTCTGGAGATTCTTGTATGCCTTCAGGTAATCGTAATAGTTGCTGCTATAGGGCCCACGGCGCACCGTCCATCCCTCATCTTCCGGGCAGATGCTCCAGCTTTCCACAATACCCCATTGGCTATAGGTGCCCCAGTGCATGAGCAGACCGAATTTGCTGTCCTGCCATTGTCCCAGCTTCTTTCTGACCAGGGTGTCGGCCGGCGGCATATAGGCCCTATAATAGTTGGTCTTCCAGAGCTGATAACGGATGTATTGGGTTTGGAGACGACGTTCGAAGTCCGGCCAGCTGCGTTGTTCTTTCGGGCTCCACAATACTTCACTAAGTGCGCTTAGACGCGGGAAGATCATGTATTCTATTTTCCGGGGATTGGTGACATATTCTGTCCAGAGGTTGGCTTGTGCGCCTTTGACATGTTTTGCTTCTTCGGGTGTCAGTCCTGCCGGCACCGGCTCATATTGATACACCCTGTCTACGGGCAGATAGCCTCCGATGGTGAGGGAGTCGTCATTCTGCAGTTGTGCATGATCGAAGTATACATACTCTCCCGGGGTCATTACGACATCGTGGTTCTGTTTGGCAGCTTCGATGCCTCCTTTCTCTCCCCGCCAGCTCATTACCGAAGCATTTGGCGCCAGACCGCCTTCCAGGATCTCATCCCAACCGATGATCTGTTTGCCTTTGGAGTTGATATATTTTTCGATACGCTGTATAAAATAGCTCTGTAGTTCATGCTCGTCTTTCAATCCATTCTCTTTAATGCGTCGCTGGCATTTGGGGCATTGTTTCCAGCTGTCCTTGGGACATTCGTCACCTCCGATGTGGATGTATTTGCCGGGGAACAGAGGGAGCACTTCGTCCAGCACATCCTGGAGGAACTGGAAGACGCTGTCGTTGCCTGCGCAATAGACGTCCTTGAAGACGCCCCATGTCTGCTGAACATGATAGGGGCCTCCCGTGCAGCCCAGGTAGGGATATGCCGTCAGCGCAGCTGAGGAATGGCCTGGCATTTCGATCTCGGGGAGGACGGTGATATACCGGTCGGCGGCATATTTCACGATCTCCTTTATCTGCTCCTGTGTATAAAAGCCGCCATGTGGGGTGCTGTCGTTACCTGTGCCGGGATGATGCCCGATAATGGTTCCGCTCCGCCAGGCGCCTGCTTCGGTAAGCCCGGGATATTTTTTGATCTCGATGCGCCAGCCCTGGTCTTCTGTCAAATGCCAGTGAAAATAGTTCATCTTATGAAGAGCGATATAGTCGATGTATCGTTTGACATATTCCACGGGAAAGAAATGACGGCCTACATCCAGCATCAGTCCCCGATAGGCAAAACGGGGATAATCTTCGATGGATACGGCGGGTATTGTAAATCCGGCAGTATTGGATGCAGGACGGACGCCGGGACCGGAAGGCAGCATGACGTAGGGGCTTACGGGCAGCAATTGCAGCAGGGTCTGGATGCCGTAAAAGACACCGGTGTGCGTGTCACCCCTGATGACGACGGAGCCGGGGCTTACTCTCAGGGTATAGCGTCCTTCCGGACCAGGAACGATGCCGGGGTTCTTATCGGGATGGTTGTACAGCCGGATATAGCCGGAAGATGGCTGTTTATCCTCGCCTACGACGTGTAGCCGAAAGCCGTATATTTCCTGCAGGTAGTCGTTAAAAAAGCGGGCAGATGGAGCGTCTGAAGCGTCCGCGACTAATACGGTGCGGGGGTCGATGCCGAATGTTCCTTCCTGCCACTGAGTACTGACGGGTTGAGGAATGATAGCCGGATGCTGAGCATGAACATACAACGATAATACCCCGCATAAAATGGCGAGGAGAACGAAGGGTCTGAGAATTTGCATGAGCGAATGTAAGAAAATTGCGCTACATCCAATCTGCTTCAAACCGGTGGAAATCCTGTTTTATCTCTATGTATATCTTTCGGAAAGTGTCCATGCGGCTTTCCAATCCTTCCGAGGCCTCCCAGTTGGATTCTTCACTCATCTGGCGAAGCTCATGAAAGATATTTTCCACCTTGTTGCGGGAATCAGGAAGATCATGCCGAAGCTTGTCGATGACTTCCTTTTGGCAGATGAAAAGATTTTGAAAATGTTCAACTTCGGCTAAAAGTTCTTTGGGGAGACGTTTACTGGCGAGTTGTTCGAGGTGTCGTTCAAAGTGACGGATTTCTTCTTTGATGGAGGAGAGCTCATTTTTCCATGATTGTAACTCCTCCTTAAACTGTTCGATGGAGATAGTCGATTCCATGTGAGTAAATTTAGATGAGCAAATATGTCCCGTAAATGGGTCCAGCTATCCTAATTTACCGAAAGGATAGCAATACAACAAATAAAGTTTCTTTGCGGCTTGTTAATGACCCAATACAGGCAGCACAACACCCGAAAGATGAGTGGGGTCATGATAGATCCGGATGGCGGCTTTTTTGAAGTCCGCCCTCTCGCAGGTGGGGATATTGACAAAGGTCTGCGGGTTCATGTCCACCAGGGGAAACCAGCTGCTCTGTACCTGTACCATCAGCCGGTGGCCTTGTTTAAACGTATGGGCTATCTCATTCATGTCAAAAGCCACTTCAGTCGTCCTCCCCGGTACCAACGGCTCCGGCTTTTCAAAACTGTTGCGGAATTTACAACGGAATATGTCCGCCCTTACCAACCGTTGAAAGCCGTCCGGTAGCACGTCGATCACTTTTACCACCAGGTCCCCGTCAGTACCCGTCGAAGAAAGAAATATGTCAGCTTTGAGCCGGCCTGTGACGGTAAGGTCCCGGGTCAGCGGGTCGGATTGATAACAAAGCACATCCGGCCGCTGGGCGGCAAAGCGCTGGTCTGCGACCACATACTGGTTGTCCCTTCCGCCCCGCACTCCCTCGATATAGGGAACCGGGTGAGCGGGGTCGCTGGTATATTCGTCGTATCCCGCAGCAGTATTGTCGGATGCAGCTTTGCCTTCCGTAGACAGCCTTCCTCCGGCGCGCAGGTAGAATTTCACCGGGTGAGTTTCGGCCGGTGGCCAGGTGTCATAATGCTTCCATTGATTCGTGCCTGTTTCGAAGACCGTGGCTTCCGACAGATCAGGGGCGGCGGAATCCTTCAGATAATGATTAAAGAATTTTGTCTCCAGCACATGATAGTATTCATTCACATTTTGTCCAAAATCCAGTATACCATATCGATCCCAGCTTCCTGCGGCCCATCCGCCGTGTGTCCATGGCCCCATGATGATATGGTTGTTATTTTTGGGGGATTGTTTTTCAATGGCTTCATAAGTGCGCAGGGCGCCGAACATGTCTTCCGCGTCGAACCATCCTCCTACCACCAGTACTGCCGGACGAATATTCCTCAGATGGGGTCGGATGTTCCTTGCCTGCCAGTAAGCGTCATAGGTCGAATGTTGCAGGTATTCATTCCATATTTTTCCTTTGTTGTTAAAATACTCCGGTTTATTTGTATTTTTTATTGGCCCCATCTGCAGGAAGAATTGGTAAGCGTCAGGGATATCCGCGCTGAAGATATTGCCGCCATAATCCTTCACCGGACCGGGGCGTTTGACATCAAAGAAATTATCAAAATCGAAATTGTCCAGCAGGAAGAAAGCGCCATTGTGGTTGGCGTCATCCCCGATGAATTCATCCGTCACGGGCGCCTGCGGGGATACCGCCTTAATGGCCGGGTGGGCGTCCGGCAGCGAGGCGGAAGCATAAAAGCCGGGATAAGAGATGCCCCATATTCCTACCCGCCCATTGTTGTTATGAATGTTCTTCAATAGCCAATCCACCGTATCCCAGGTGTCAGAGCTTTCATCCGTCTGCCCGTCCCCGGGCTTTTTACCTTCCTTATGCGGCGTCATTTCTTCGAAATTCCCTTCGCTCATAAAGCGTCCTCTAACGTCCTGGTAGACATAAATAAAGGGCTCGCGGGACAAGGTTGCATTGGGGCCAAGCGAACCCCGGTAGATGCTGTCTCCGTAGGGACCGGCTGAATAAGGCGTACGTTCCATCAGGAAAGGGTAGGGACCACCCTGTTCATTTTTTGGAACATAGATTGCCGTGTACAGACGTACCCCGTCCCTCATGGGGATGTAGGCTTCGTGTTTGATGTAGTTGTCCTTTGCGAAATTCTGGGCGCTGCCGGCCAGCGGCAGCAAAAGAAATAAGATAAGGCTGCGCATACAATTATTTTATCACTGGTAATATCAGTTGGGACGGGTGTTCTCCGTCATGGAATATACGGATATTTTCTTTTTGAAAATCGCTGTCCTCACAGGTATAAACATCGACAAATTTCTGGGGATTACGATCCACCAGGGGAAACCAGCTGCTTTGTATCTGTACCATCAGCCGGTGGCCTTTTTTAAAGGTATGTGCGATGTCGGGGATATAAAATTGGACCGTTTCCACCTTACCCGGCTTAAAAGGGACGGGTTTTTCAAAGCTTTCGCGAAAGCGCCCCCTCATTACTTCTCCACGGACCAGCATCTGATAACCTCCAAGGGGTACCGACCTGGGCGTTTCACGTCGGGCTGCCGGGGTTTCGTTGCCATAGGTAAAATCATCGGGGAAGACATCTATCACCTTGACGATAAAGTCCGCATCCTGGCCGCTGAGACTTACTTTCAGGTTGGCCGTGACCGGTCCGCCCAGGGTAAGGTCTTCCGTCAGCACGGGTGTCTGATAGGTGAGCACATCGGGCCGGCGGGAGGCGAAACGCTGGTCATCCGTCATGTATTCCCGGGTACGATCCCAATGGACGTCTTCCGTATAAGGGACGGGATGGGCGGGGTCGCTGGTGTATTCGTCAAAGCTGTTGACGCCCGAAGGTTTTTCCCAGGATAATGCCCCGCCGGATCGCAGATACAGAGACTGCTCTTTTTCTTCGGCAGGCGGCCACTTAGCGAATGTTTTCCATGTATTCTCCCCGGTGAAAAAGACAGTGGCAGCGGCGATCTGTGGTTCGGCGCCTTTATCTTTCAGGTAGTAGTTGAAGAAAGGGATCTCGATATTATTCTGATACCAAAAGGCCGTGTTGGAGCCAAACTGTATATTGCCCAGGTGGGTACCGTCATTGGACACCCATCCTCCGTGATACCAGGGACCCATGATCAGGTGACTGTGGGTGGAAGGGCTTTGCGTCTTTATCGCCTTGAACAGGTTCCATGCGCCAAAACAATCTTCTGCATCAAAAGTACCCCCGACCACCAGCATAGCCGGCTTGATATCGTACATTGCGACCCTGGCGTTGCGCGCCTGCCACCATGCGTCCCGGTTGGGATGCTGGTACAAATCTTTCCAGAACGCGATGCTGTCTCTCGTCAACTTCATAATATTTTTCAGGGCGCCTGTCGTCAGGTACCATTGATAATTATCCTTTGAATTGGCATTGAAGCCCGTGGGGCCTGTCGTGGTAGGTTGAGGGCGCGGTTTGCCGAAGGAAGAGTAGAATGACCATGCATCCATCTGCATAAACGCGCCATTGTGATGAAAATCGTCGCCCATGAACCAGTCGGTGACGGGAGCCTGGGGGCTCACTGCTTTCAGGGCCGGATGCCCGCTGGCTGCTGCCATGGCTGCATAGAACCCGGGATAACTGCCGCCGGTGACGCCTACTTTGCCATTGTTGTACGGAATATTTTTGATCATCCAATCGATGGCATCGTAGGTATCGCTGGCCTCATCAATATCCTTGTCTGTCCGTTTGTCTTTGATAAAAGGCCGTACATCCACAAACTGGCCTTCGCTCATCCAGCGGCCGCGGACGTCCTGTGTGGCGATGATATACCCCTCCCGCAGATAATAGCGGAAATAGCCGGGAACAAAGTCCCTCCATTTGTCTTCCCCGTATGGTCTGCAGGAATAGGGAGTACGGGTCAGCAGGATCGGGTGCCGCCCGGTAGTATCTTTGGGAATATAAAATGACGTGAAAAGTTTCGCGCCGTCCCGCATGGGAATGGATCTTTCTATCTTATAGTAGTTGTCACGTATCCAGGCGCTGTCCTGGCTCGTGCCCTGGCCGAGCACAATGTCCCCGGCTACGGAAAAAAGAAGTAAAAAAAGAAGTTTTCTCATGTCTTCAGAGAATTTTAGTTTTATGTCATCAAATGTATGAACCAGAACGAACAGTTAATAAAGAAATTCTACGACTGTTTTGGGAAAAGGGATTGGAAAGGTATGCTCGACTGTTATCATGAGGAGATCTTTTTCTATGACCCTGTCTTTCAAAACCTCGAAGGAGTGGAGGCCGGTGCGATGTGGGAAATGCTGCTGCGCAATGCAAAGGATCTGGAGGTCACCGCCAGCCGTATCGCCGCAGCAGATGATCATGGATCCTGTCATTGGACAGCGGTGTACACATTTTCCCCCACTGGCAGGCGTGTCGTCAATAAGTGCAGGGCCTCGTTCACCTTCAGGGAAGGAAAAATCATTGAACACCAGGATGAGTTCAGTTTCTGGAACTGGAGCCGTCAGGCGCTGGGTCTGCCCGGTCTGCTGTTGGGCGGGACTTCCCTTTTGCAAAGAAAAGTAAGACGCCAGGCCAGGAAAAACCTGGATACATTCATGGCTTCCCATAATTTATCAAATTCTTCAAAGTAATAAATGTCGCAATATGTCCAATCGAAGGAAGTTTTTACGATCATCCATCTTTAGTTCTTTTGGTCTGCTGATGAGCAGGAAGTTACAGGCCGGCGCTCCCTATGTTACGATGACGGGTAGTCCCATTGTCATCTCCACCTGGGACGCAGGGGTGGCTGCCAATGCAGGGGCCTGGAAGATATTGGGTAATAACGGGAGGGCATTGGATGCGGTGGAGGCGGGCGTAAGAGTGACGGAAGACTCCATCAATTGTTGTGTGGGGCTGGGCGCCAATCCTGATCGTGACGGCTTTGTTACGTTGGATGCCTGTATCATGGACGAGAAGGGCAACTGCGGCAGTGTGGGTTTTCTGGAGCGTATCAAGCATCCCATATCCGTGGCCAGGAGGGTTATGGAAAAAACCCCTCATGTCATGTTGGTAGGTTCCGGCGCCCAGCAATTTGCCGTGGCGGAGGGATTTCCGCTGGAAGAACAGAAACTCTCCGACGATGCGAAGAAAGCATACGAGCAATGGCTGAAAAAGTCGGAGTACAAACCTGTCATCAATATAGAAAATACAAAACCCAAAGGGCATGGTCCTTCGGCTCCGGCGTACCTGTCCAATGGGGAGTTGAATCATGATACCATCGGTATGGTGGCCATGGATGCCGCCGGTGATCTCAGCGGCAGCTGCACTACCAGCGGCATGGGTTTTAAAATGCGCGGCAGGCTGGGGGACTCGCCTATCATCGGGGCGGGCCTCTTTGTAGACAATGAGGTAGGCGCCTGTACGGCGACGGGGCAGGGTGAGGATGTCATCCGCATCTGCGGCTCCCACACTGTCGTAGAGCTGATGCGTCAGGGCATGACCCCGGAACAAGCCTGCAAGGCAGCAGTGGAAAGGATCATCCGTATAAAAGGAGAAAAGGCAAAAGAAATACAGGTGGCTTTTCTGGCCCTGAATAAAAAAGGGGAGACTGGCGCTTTTGCCATTCAGAAAGGGTTTAGCTATGCCCTGAAGAGTAATAGGGAAGAAAAATTGTATACGGCGAAGAGCTGGTATTTATAAGCGATATAGTATGGCATTCAAACTGGAAATATGCAGCTTTGACCTGACATCGGCACTGCTGGCACAGGAAGCGGGCGCTCACAGGATCGAACTTTGCGCCGGCCCCGCAGAGGGTGGAACCACACCCGGGCCTGGTACGATCCGGGCAGCCAGGGAAAGGTTGCATATCGATCTTTATCCCATTATCCGGCCAAGGGGCGGGGATTTTCTATATTCGGATGAAGAGTACGACACGATGTTAAAGGAAGTAGCTTTCTGCAAACAGGCAGGATGCGACGGCGTAGTCATCGGGCTGTTACATCCCGACGGCACCATCGATAAAAGAAGGGCAGCGCGTCTGGTGGAACTGGCGTATCCCCTGGGTGTTACTTTTCACAGGGCCTTTGACTGGGCCACCAATCCTTTTGAAGCATTGGAGGATATCATCAGCATTGGGTGCGAACGTATCCTTACTTCCGGACAGCGGCCTACAGCTGTAGAAGGGGCCGATCTGATCAACGAGCTGGTAAGACAGGCGGATGACCGGATCATCATTATGCCCGGCTCGGGAGTACGGTCAGACAATATCCTTCACCTGGCCGAAAAGACAGATGCCAACGAGTTCCATACTTCTGCAAGGACAAAGGTGGATAGCGCCATGGAATATATCAATGACGCTATGAAGGAGGACCTGTCCGCCGTACGTGCGGACAGGGGGGAGATCGAACGGATCCTTAGTCTATTTTCGTAATCTTAAGCATGTTCGTCGGCAGGTGCTTCTCGATAGGCAGGCTGCCCGTATTGACCACCACATCGCCTTTCTTGATAAACGCCCGTTCCTTCAGGATGGCATGCTGATCATCTATGATGTCGTCGATACCTTCTTCTTCCGCATAGTGAAAAGCGCGTACGCCCCAGCTGAGGCTCAATTGATTGATAAGGCTTTTCTCTTTGGAGAAGATATACAAAGGCGATTTGGGGCGATAACTTGACAGGATGAAGGCTGTATAACCGCTCTGCGTCATACCGATGAGCGCATCTGCATTGGCGTCCTTAGCCAGCTTACAGGCATTATAACAGATGGCGTCGCTGAGGAAGGACGGGGAGTGGGGCTGTGGGACCAGGTCCTCTTCGCGATTGTAACGGTATTCCGTCCTTTCCACTTCCAGGATGATCTTACGCATGGTTTCAACCACGAGCGCAGGATGTTGTCCTGTCGCCGTCTCGGCGCTGAGCATCACGGCATCTGTGCCTTCCAGTACCGCATTGGCTACGTCGGTGATCTCGCTGCGATTGGGTTTTACGCGATCGATCATGCTCTCCATCATCTGTGTGGCGACAATGACTGGTTTAGCGCGATGGATACATTTGCGGATGATCTCCCGTTGGGCCAGCGGAACTTTTTCTACCGGCAATTCCACACCGAGATCGCCGCGGGCGACCATCACACCGTCCGACTCGAGGATGATATTACGAAGATCCTCCAGGGCTGAAGGCATTTCTATCTTGGCAATGACCTTGCTCTGGCTCTTTTTTTCCGCCAGGCGGCGCTTGAGGTCCACGATGTCTTCTACTTTCCGGACGAATGATAACGCAACCCAATCGCATTGCTGAGCGATAATGAATTCAAGATCGGCGATATCCTTTTCGGTCATGGCCGGAAGGGATATTTTTGTATCAGGGAGGTTAACGCCTTTCTTGGGAAGGAGGGTCCCGCCATAGGTGACGGCGACTTTAACGTCTCCGTCGGGGGCTACGCTGACCACCACCACTTCCAGCTTGCCGTCGTCGATCAATATCTTATTGCCTACTTCCACATCATGATGCAGATTGGGATAAGAGACATAGATCTTATCCTTTGTGCCAATGACCTTTTCCCTGGAGGTGAAGGTCAGGATATCACCAGGGACGATGGTAAGCGCCCCATCCTTGATATCGCCCACCCGCAGTTTGGGGCCTTGCAGATCGGCGAGAATGGATATGTTATAAGGTTCGGTGAGATTAATATTCCGGATGTGCTCGATGATCTTTGCTTTGTCCTCATGGTTGCCATGTGAAAAGTTGAGCCGGAAAACATTGACACCGGCCTTTACGAGTTCCAGTAATTTTTCATAAGTATCACAGGCCGGACCTACAGTGGCGACGATCTTTGTCTTGTGAAAAGTATGCTGAAGGCCTGCCTGCTTATCCATACCCTCGTACAGATATTTCGATAAATTCTTTGACATTGACGAGTGGGTTTATAATTTTTTTACGAAGCTAATATCTTCACGATCTTCAGCCAGTCCTCGCTGATCTTTTGTTTGGCCTTGACCGCTTTTTCGAGAGGGGTATAGTGCATCCTGTTGTTCACGATGCCCACCATTACATTATGTCGTCCTTCCAGCAGGCATTCTACGGCTGAGTAGCCCATACGGCTGGCGATGAGACGATCCATACAGCTGGGAGCGCCTCCTCTTTGTATATGTCCCAGCACGCAGACCCTTGTGTCGGCTGCGGGCAGACGTTCCTTGATCACTTTTGCGACTTCTCCGGCCCCTCCGAAATTGTCGCCTTCGGCTACGACGATAAGATTAACCAGTTTTTTTCTGCGTTCTTTTTCCAGTAGCCCGCTGACCAGCTCTTCTATATCCGTCTTACGTTCCGGGATGAGGATATTTTCCGCTCCCGTGGCGATGCCGCTGTGTAAGGCTATATACCCGGCATCCCTTCCCATCACCTCGATGATAAAAAGACGGTCGTGCGCATCTGCCGTGTCACGGATCTTATCGATGGCTTCGACGGCTGTATTGACGGCCGTGTCGAACCCGATGGTAAAATCAGTACCCGCAATATCTTTATCGATTGTGCCGGGCAGGCCGATACAGGGAATATCGAATTCCGCGCTTAATTTATGAGCTCCACGAAAAGAGCCATCCCCGCCAATGACCACCAGACCATTGACCCCCAGTTTCTTCAGGTTGGCATAGGCCTTTTTCCTTCCCTCGTGTTCAAAAAATTCCTTGCAGCGGGCGGTCTTAAGAATGGTGCCGCCTCTTTGTATGATATTGGCTACGCTTCTCGAATGCATGGGAACGATGTCGTTCTCGATCATTCCCGTATAACCACGCATGATACCAAATACTTCCAGTCCATTATAAATACCGGTACGAACAACGGCACGGATGGCTGCATTCATTCCCGGGGCGTCGCCGCCGGAAGTGAGCACACCAATTTTTGTGACTTTATTTTCCATCTAAAATTTCTTCTCTTGAATTTTAAAAAAGCTTCAACTAATGGCAAGATTTATTGAAAAATTTCTACCTTAACTCTAAAGAAGTCTCAAAAATAAGGATTTGATTTGATTCAGCAACAACTAAAGAGAATGATGTTGTTTTAGTTACACAAAGTTTTATTCTATGGAATTTGGAAAGGTACAACACCCTGATAAGATAGATTTTTCCCTCCCCCCTGATGATATTATGACGGATGAATTGTTGAAAGGGCTGGGAGCCGGTGTCGGGGGTGATTTGCAGGTACATGTAGGTGCTTCCCGCTGGAGGATAAAGGAATGGGTAGGGACTGTCTACCCCCCGAAGACAAAAGAGAAGGATTTTCTGGCGCAATATGTACGGCAGTTCAATACGATCGAACTCAACGCCATGTGGTACAATCTGCAGCCAAAGGATGTCATCGAAAAATGGGCTGCGCTGGCTGGCGATGGGTTTCGTTATTGTCCTAAGTATTCCAATACCATCAGCCATGAGTTACAATTGAAGGATGCCGGGAAGGACACAGATCTGTTTGTCGACCATATGCGGCATTTTGGCCGGACGCTAGGTCCGTCATTCCTGCAATTATCCGACGGCTTTGGGCCTGACAGGACGGCGTTGCTGCATCATTATCTCCGGCAGTTGCCTGGCGATCTCCGCACCTGTGTGGAGCTGCGACAGGAAAGCTGGTTTACGGGCGGAGCCCACCAGGACACCTGGCGTCTGTTCCGTGATTTGGGTGTCGGCACTGTGATCACCGATACTTCCGGCAGAAGGGATGTCGTCCACATGCGATTGACGGCGCCTATAGCATTTATCCGCTTCGTATCAAATAGCGGACATCCCACTGACTTTCCCCGCATCGATGCATGGGCTGACAGGATCGGCAGTTGGGTAGAGAAAGGGCTGCGGGAGGTGTATTTTTTTGTACACGCCAATAACGAGGTACATACGCCCGCATTAGCTACGTATGCCATCGAGCAGTTGAATAAGAAATGCGGCACGCATCTGCGGCCGCCAAAAAGTTATGAAGGTGATGCAAAGCCTTTGACGCTCTTCTAGTTCAACGCTGGTAAATGGACCTCCGCCATCATGCAGCGTGCGCTCCCCCCTCCATTGGTTTCGATGGTTGTCAGCGGGGAGTGGATGATCCGATTGTAGGATTGTAGTTTTTTTATTTGTTCCGGCGTCAGCGATTGAAAGGCCTGGGTGGACATCACCAGCAACTGCTGGTTCCGGGCATTGTGTACTTGCAGCATATTGCCGGCAAAATGATTCATCTGGCTTAAGGAGATAGGGATGATCTCTTTCCCCGTACCGCTGATGGTGGCTTCCACGTGCTCGCGCTGGAAGGATTCGGGTATCGAGTCGAGACAGACTACCACATAGCGGTCTGCCACGCACATCATCACATTGGTGTGATAGATGGGATTGTTGGATCCGTCTACGGCAACAAAGACTTCCGGCTGATAGTCCATCTTTATACAGAAATCTTCCAGCACCTGTCTGTCTGTCCTGGGTGACAGACAGGCATAGGCAATGCGAAAATCCCTGTCCAATACCATACTGCCCGTACCTTCCAGGAAAAGCGACTCCTTTTCATAGGCGCTGAAATCCACCGTCGCATCTACCCTGAAATCCTTTTCCAGCCGGTGTAGTATGCCGGGTTTACGTTCCAGCCGCCGGTTGGGGGCGTACATAGGATAAAAACAGACGACGCCCTCCTGGTGGAAGGACACCCAGTTATTAGGGAAAATGGAGTCGGGGGTAAATGGTTCGGGGGTATCATCGACCACGATCACGTCGACTTCATTGTCGCGAAGCGTTTTTACAAAGGCTTCGAATTCAGCCAGGGCATTCCCTTGTGTGCTGTCGTCACTGGCAGCAGACTGGAAGGCGTTGTTCACGGCTGTCTGGGCATTGAAGGTGAAGTTCACCGGACGGATCATCAGTATGTGGGAAGTTGTTTGCATAATAAAGGCTCAAATTTCATCTCTGTGTAAAGGCATGCTCATACAATGGAATCCACCCCTTGCCCTGGAGAGTTCTGCGGAAGGCATCAGGATCAATGTATTCTCCAGGCTGTCCGGGCTGGTGGTCCCGTTTTCCAGGGCAGCGATGAGCTCATGGGCGTGGATGATGGCAAATCCACCTGCCTTAAAAGCTTCCACGGTCTTATCATTCCTGTCGTAACCCAGCACCACTCCCTCTTTAAGCGCCAGCAGGTTGCAGGAATCTGTCCATTGCTCGCGGGCGTCGAACGGGAATTCATTGTTGCCTGAATAGATAAAGCGGACCTTTTCGGTACACTCCAGGTCATTTTTACTGATGTCGGTGAGCAGGTCTTCCAGGTTATCAAAATATTCCGGGTTACCGGGGTCTTTTTTCCGGAATTGTATGATCTTCATCTTGTCCTCTTTTTTGCCTGTCTCCAGTATCCATTGCACAGTATCCTCATCTTCGTGCTTCATGGCTTTTCGGGAGAAGTTACCCAGCAGGATCCAGACATTTCGTTTGATCTGGGTGAAGATGGTGTCGATGTGCATATAATCCCGCTTTTTCGGGATCCTGATAATAGTGATCTTTTTGACCACGTTCTTTTCAAACAGTACCTGGATGGCCTGGTATGCGGCTTCCAGGGAGGTGCGTTCGCTGACACCAATGAGCACATGGTCTTTGCTGACCACCATGACGTCCCCTCCTTCCAAAGTAACTTTTTTGTCGTCACCTTCCCGGGGAAGGAGGAAGTGATGATGCGTGTCCGCCAGCTCTATGATCTTATCCTGGTATTCCGCAAACAGCGGATGATTATAAAAGATGTACTTGGCGAGCAAGGCTTCGCGGGTGCGGGCTTTTTTGGCAGGCTTGTTTAACAGTACATAATTGTTGATGACGATGCCGATGTCCCGGGTGAATATGAAATTGGGAATAGGGGCGAACAGCATCTTGTCATCCGTCATCGTACCGCTGATAAAGGTTTTGGATAGCTGGACGGGCGATAGTCCCTGCAGCTCCTTCTGTGTATCATAGGAGCAGGCTTCGATGGCGCAGACAGAGGCCACGAGCTTGAGCTTGATCTCATGATCCGTGAGGATGTCGGCCAGCAACCATTGGAGCTCCACCACTTTGTCGCTCCGGAAGAATTTTTCGTCGCCGGGCTTGTAAAAGGCTCGCTTATTTTCTTCACTGTCTATTTCTGCCAGTCTGCCCCTGATCTTCTCCGGGTCAAGGAAATACAGCAGGATCTTTGTGTAGTAATCATATTCTTTCCGGCGGATGGTATCCAGGTGGACGATGTCCTCGAAGAGCCAGTCCTGCGCCTTGGAAGGAACTACCTTTCCCAGGCCGCTGTCAGGACTGTGGACCAGGAGACGTCGGAGCCTTCCTATCTCGGATGATACGGACACCTGTATTTTTGGAGAATGCTGCTTGGGCATGTGCAATTGTTTTTAGATCTCCTCATCTATTTATAAGAGTAAATGCTTATGCATAGATGGGGACAGCCTAGCGGTAAAGGTACGTATTTGACCTCACCCGCCGCCGTCTTTTGTCTGTTAAGCATTTTAAATGTAGGTTTGGGAAAAATACGGAATGACAAGAATTACCGAAGATGCGATTGATGCGGTCAATCATCGGATCCAGCATATGGACGAAGACCAGATCGGAAAGGTATGGGATGAGTTCGCTAAAGAGCAGCCCGCCCTGGTGGGGTATGTGCTGGGGGAGAGCAGGGAATTGAAGGTGGCGGATGCTCGTGAAGATGTAGCATATATTCTTACTATTATATTATTGTCCTTTCGCCAGCTGCAGCAGAACATCCCTGCGGTGACGGAGTCGGAGTTCGAAAAATCCTTTAATGCCGAGTTTGAGGAGATGGAAGAGGTATTCCACGACGGGTTTGATGAAACGGATGCCATGGAGATCATGGACTCTTTCTGCCAGCCTGAACTGCTGCAATTCGTTGCCGCGATCATTTATAACGAAGGGGAGGATGAAAGCAGCAACTTTACGGAGGAGGAGGCTGGTTTGTTCATCGTTATTTTCAAGACCGTCATTGGCTTGCTGCATGACAAGACGGGCCCCCAGCCCCGCTTTATCGACCCCCGCTGATGACGGATGGCCGTCTTTTTTGCCTAAAAAAACTTACAACTGTTAGTTTACTAAACAACTTTCTTTTATTTTTGGCAAAAAACCACTCATCGTATGCATTTTCAATTATCAGAAGAACATTTGATGATACAAAAGGCGGCCCGGGATTTTGCCCGTACCGAATGTTTGCCCGGGGTTATTGACAGGGATGAGCATCAGCGCTTTCCGAAAGAGCAGGTCTGCAAGCTGGCCGAGCTTGGCTTTTTGGGAATGATGGTTGATCCGAAGTATGGCGGAGCGGGGATGGATACGATCAGCTATGTGCTGGCCATGGAAGAGATCAGCAAGATCGACGCAAGTGTCAGCGTGTGTATGAGCGTCAATAACAGCCTGGTTTGCTGGGGGCTGGAAAAGTACGGGACGGAGGCGCAGAAGCTGCGATACCTGGCCCCGCTGGCACAGGGGCGTAAGAACGGAGAACTTTATATCGGGGCTTTTTTGCTCAGCGAACCCGAGGCGGGCAGTGATGCCACTTCGCAGCGTACCACAGCGGAGGACAAGGGAGACTACTATCTGCTGAACGGTACTAAGAACTGGATCACCAACGGCAGCTCGGCTTCTGTGTATCTTGTAATGGCGCAGACGGATGTCTCCAAGGGCAGCCGCGGCATCAATGCCTTTATCGTGGAAAAGAGTACACCTGGTGTGGTCGTGGGGGCCAAGGAAAATAAATTAGGGATCAGGGGCAGCGATACCCACAGCATCCTTTTCAACGACGTGAAGGTGCCGAAGGAGAACAGGATAGGGGAGGATGGCTTTGGCTTCAAGTTTGCCATGCAAGTGCTTACCGGCGGCCGTATCGGCATTGCCTCCCAGGCGCTGGGCATCGCCGGCGGGGCTTACGAACTGGCGCTGCAATATTCCAAACAAAGAAAGGCCTTTGGAAAGGAGATCATGAACCATCAGATCATCCAGTTCAAGCTGGCGGATATGGCTACCCGTATTGAAGCGTCCCGTCTGTTGTGTCTGCGTGCAGCCTGGGAAAAGGATACTCACCAGGATTTTACGCTCAGCGCCTCCATGGCAAAGGTCTATGCGTCAGAGACGGCCATGTGGACGGCTACGGAAGCTGTACAGGTACATGGAGGATATGGTTATGTGAAGGAGTACCATGTGGAAAGGTTAATGCGAGATGCCAAGATCACCCAGATCTATGAAGGCACGAGCGAAGTGCAGCGTATTGTCATCAGCCGGAGTATATTGAAATAGTAATAGTAACTTCACTGCATGATCATGCAGTCAGTATACAGGAATATCCTCAGCGAGCTGGGATCTGATGTACAATTGGTGGCCGTCTCGAAAACCAAACCCATCGAAGATATCAGGGCGCTCTATGACCTGGGACAAAAAGATTTCGGCGAGAATTATGTCCAGGAGCTGGTGGACAAACATTCCCAATTGCCTGCCGATATCCGCTGGCATTTTATAGGTCATCTTCAGTCCAATAAAGTAAAATACATAGCGTCTTTTGTACATCTGATCCATGGTGTGGACAGCCTGCGTTTATTGAAAGAAATAAATAAACAGGCTGCTCGTCAGGACAGGGTAATCGCTTGTCTTTTGCAGGTGCATATCGCCAGGGAGGAAACCAAGTTCGGGCTGGACGCCACCGAGCTGGACGAGGCCCTGCAGGCCATCCGGACCACCCCCGGAGATTTTACCCATATCCGTATACGGGGGCTGATGGGTATGGCTTCCTTTACGGAGGACCAGGAAAAGGTACGGGACGAGTTCAAAGGATTGAAGGCTCTTTTCGACGAGCATTTTGGTCCTGAGCAGGCTCCCCCGGACCAGCATTTCCTGCTTTCCATGGGTATGAGCGGAGATTACAGGATTGCTGTCCGGGAAGGAGGGAATATGGTCCGGATAGGCAGTTTACTATTCGGTAAAAGGGTGTAAATTCGCAGGATGAACGAGATCAAAAAGGAAGAAGAAAAATCCTTGAATTTTCTGGAGGAGATCGTCGAGGAGGACCTGGAGGAAGGCAAATATAAGACCATCCTCACCCGGTTTCCCCCGGAACCGAACGGCTATTTGCATATCGGTCATAGCAAGTCCATCTGTCTCAATTTTGGATTAGCCCGGAAATATGGCGGTAAGACCAACCTCCGATTTGACGACACCAACCCGGTGACGGAAGACACTGAATATGTAGAGAGCATCAAGGCGGACATCCGTTGGCTGGGTTATGAATGGGCTAACGAGCTATATGCCTCCGACTACTTTGAACAATTATATCTGTTTGCCGTGGACCTCATCAGGAAGGGCCTGGCCTATGTGGATGACAGCAGCAGCGAACAGATCGCTCAAATGAAAGGTACTCCAACTGAGCCGGGTAAGGACAGCCCTTATCGCAGCCGCAGCGTTGAGGAGAATCTGCAGTTGTTTGCAGAAATGCGCGCCGGAAAATACAAGGACGGAGAAAAGGTCCTGCGGGCAAAAGTAGATATGGGTTCTCCCAACATGCACATGCGGGACCCCATCATGTACAGGATCAAACATGCTCATCATCACCGTACGGGGGATAAGTGGTGTATCTATCCCATGTATGATTTTGCGCATGGGCAGAGCGATTCCATCGAAAATATCACGCATTCCATCTGTACATTGGAGTTCGTACCCCATCGTCCCTTGTATGACTGGTTTATCGAGAAACTGGAAATATTTCCTTCCCATCAATATGAGTTTGCGCGGCTCAACCTTAGCTATACCGTGATGAGCAAACGGAAGCTGCTGCAACTGGTGAATGAAAAACATGTGACGGGATGGGATGATCCCCGTATGCCTACTATTGCCGGTCTGCGCCGCAGGGGCTATACACCTGAAAGCATCCGTATGTTTGCCGATAAGATCGGCGTTCAGAAACGGGACAACCTCATCGAGGTGGGTTTGCTGGAATTTTGTATCAGGGAGCATCTGAATAAGGTAGCCTTCCGGCGCATGGTGGTCTTTGATCCCGTGAAGGTCGTACTGACGAATTATACGGAGGATGAAGAGATCCTGAAGAGCGAGGACAATCCAGAAGACCCCGATACCACCTACAGGGATATTCCCTTTAGCCGGGAGCTGTACATCGAGCGGGAAGATTTTATGGAAAACCCGCCTAAGAAGTTCTTCCGTCTGTCGCCCGGGCAAAAAGTGCGGCTGAAAAGTGCGTACATCATCCAGTGCGATGAGATTATCAAGGATGAGGCCGGGAATATTACGGAGCTTCGTTGTTCATATGTACCCGGCAGCAAGAGCGGGGGAGAGAATGCCAATATGAAAGTACAGGCTACCATACACTGGGTGAGCGTACGGCATGCCGTTACGGCCGAAGTGAGGTTGTACGATCGTCTTTTCAAGGTGGAGAACCCTGCCAGCGAGGATGGGGATTTTAAGGATTATATCAATCCGGACTCCCTTCAGGTGCTGTCTGCCGCCTATGCCGAGCCGGCGTTGAAGACTGTAAAATTTGACGAACGTTATCAATTCCTGCGTAAGGGATATTTTACCCTGGACAAGGATAGTTCGGAAGAGAAAATGATATTCAATCGGACGGTGACTTTGCGGGATACCTGGGCCAAAGAACAAAAAAAGGCATAAAAAAAGAGCGCCAAAGGCGCTCTTTTTTACTGTTGGCGTCGTCCGCCGCCCATGCCACGCTGTGGCCGGTTGTCCTCCATCCATTGCTGGTATTTCTTGTAGAGATCATCTCCCAGCACCGCCTGTATACGTTTGTTCCGTTCTTCATTCAAAGGCTGCATTTTGGCCATTTTGTCTTCCCGGCTCATGGATTGATCCATATAGATCTCCCGCATTTTGGGTTGGAACTCTTTCTGGATGGCGTTGAGCGAGTCTACCTGTACGGGGGTAAGCTTCAGGTCTTCCTGCATTTTTTTCATCATGGCTTCCTGGCGTTGGCGCATGGATGCCGTATCTCCCCGCTGTGCATAGGTCGAGGAAAAGGACAGGAGTCCGATGATCATGGCGACAGGGGCGATCATTCTTTTGAGGTTCATGATTATAAGTTTTAGTACTGATGGTTTTGACTCCAAATTTGTGCTAAAAACAAGCGCCCTTAGTCCATTTTATGCAAACGGCAAATTGCCTGAAAACCTGTCGGTCAATGATTGGTTTTTTAGCGTGAATACATTTGGTACTATTATTGCTTCAAAGGCTCGATTCCCCTCTCCGGTAGAAAGTCCCGCTTACCTTTTGTAAATACTTATGTATCAGTATGAATTGAGGTTTACTTAAAATTGTTTGGCATGTATTTACTGCTTATTACCCTGTTTGAGCTGGGACAATTCCTGCGCATTGTTCTATGGGTGTTCATACCTTTATTTGTTATCATTCTGCTAATTACTACTTATATACACTACCGGAGGAAAAGACAGGCGCCAGCGGCAGCCCTGGAGACGGGGGAATTGTTATTGTCCGTGGAATCCATCCCGGCAGATATGGAGGAGCCCGATGAGGATAATCTGTATAAGGGCCTGTTATGGATGAAACAGAAATTTGAGGAGTACAGGGAGCAGTCGGATCAGCGGGTCAGTGCTTTGAAGGAAGAGCTGGCGCAGGCAAAGGAAAAGATCGCCGATCTGACGGGTAAATTGGATAGCCTCCTGGGCTCAATGCCTGAAGCCGCCAGTGGCGGCTCAGGGGAGTTGGTGAAAGAATAGTCGTCGTTATTCATTTTCTAATTTGACTACGATGGGTTGTCGTTTATAGGAGTTGACCTTACGCCCGTTTTGAATAGCCGGTGTCCATTTACCGCTCTTTTTGATAACACGGATGGCTTCGGCCCTTAAGACCTCCGGCCCCTCGACAGCCTGTACATCGCTGACATTGCCTTCCTTGTCGACGACGAATTGTACGATCACCGTGCCGCTGGTTTCGGTGCTGATAGCCTCTTCCGGGACGCGATAGTTTTTGGATAGGAATCTCAGCCAGGCTTGCATGCCGGCGGGGTAGGTGGATTCGATCTCCACGGATCTAAAAATTGTTTCATCATCGTCCTGTTTTTTCGGTGCTTCGATCACTGTACCGGCCCCTGTGCCAGCAACGGGAGGCCCTGTCACTGTGCCGTCGAATGCACTGCCGTCTTTATTGACCGGACCGATCTTTACGTCTTCATTGAGCTTATCGTCGGTGGGAGGTACGTCTTCCGGTCTGACCTGGTCATTGGGTACTACATGAGGGATCGTGTTTCTGATCATGGCTACCGGAGGGGGCGGGGTCCTGACCACCGGGGGAGGGGGGATGATGGGTTTTTCTTTTGCCGGAGCGTCGGCAAGAATAATGTCGGGGGACATCTCCACCAGCTTGACCTTCGAACGACCCTTCCCCGCCAATGTATAACCGCCGATCAGTAGGAGACAGACGGAGGCCATGACCGCCAGCGCCCTGACCAATCTTCTGTTATACGTCTTGCGCAACTGATAAGCGCCATAGTCCTTGTTGCGGCCCTCGAATAGAATATCGAGTATATCCGCCCGTGAGATTTCCTGTATTTCCATGGTGAATTAGTTTCTATTGAGAGACTATTTTTTCACCATTCCACAGCGGGTAGGGCGATATTTATTTTTATGGAAAAATAAAGTGATGGCATCGTTTATTTGTACTCTCCAAAGACTTCCCGCAGCGTGTCGGCGATCTCGCCCAGCGTACAGAAGTTCTCTACGGCCTCTACGACCACGGGCATGATGTTCTCTCCCGAAGATGCTTTGTCGTTGAGGTCCTGCAGGATGGAATCACAGCGGGCAGGGTTTCTTTTTTTGCGCAGTGCGGCCAGTTTTTCCGTTTGTATCTGCCGGATGGAGTCGTCTATCCTGAACAGGGGGATCGAGCCCGTCTCCTGCACCTGGAATTTATTCACACCTACGATGATCTTTTCTCCCGTCTCTATCTGTCGCTGGTATTCATATGCGCTCCGCGCGATCTCTTCCTGGATAAAGCCTTGTTCGATGGCGCTTACGCTACCCCCCATGGCATCTATCCGGCCCATGAGCTTCCACGCCTGTTCTTCCACGGAATGGGTCAGCGACTCTACAAAATAGCTGCCGGCTAAAGGGTCGGCTGTGTCGGGAGCGCCGCTTTCAAATGCTACGATCTGCTGGGTGCGCAATGCGATTCTTGCCGCCTCCTCTGTGGGAAGACTAAGGGCTTCGTCATAACCATTGGTATGAAGGGATTGTGTACCACCCATGACTGCAGCCAGGGTTTGCACCGTCACCCGGGCGATGTTGTTCATGGGTTGCTGTGCCGTGAGCGTGCTGCCACCCGTCTGGGTATGAAAGCGCAGTTTCATGGCCCCCGGGTCCGTGGCGCCCAGGTCTTTCATGATCTCCGCCCACATCTTACGGGCGGCGCGGAATTTGGCCACTTCTTCAAAAATATTATTGTGCGCGTTGAAGAAAAAGGAGAGCCTTTTGCCAAAAACATTTATATCCAACCCTTTTGTCATTGCAGCCTGCACATAGGCCTTCCCGTTGCTGAGGGTGAAAGCTATCTCCTGCACGGCGGTGCTGCCTGCTTCTCGGATGTGGTACCCCGATATGGAGATGGTATTCCATTTAGGCAGCTCATGGCTGCACCATTCAAAGATATCGGTGATGATACGCATGCTGGGCTTGGGAGGATAGATATAGGTACCCCTGGCCGCATATTCCTTTAAAATATCGTTCTGGATCGTACCCGAGATCTTTTTCAGATCAGCGCCCTGCTGCTTTGCCAGCGCGGTGTAAAAGGCCAGCAGGATATAGCCTGTGGCATTGATCGTCATGGATGTGGAGACGTCTTCCAGCCGGATGCCTTTGAACAGGGTCTGCATGTCCTCGATGGAGTCGATGGCTACCCCTGTCTTGCCTACTTCTCCTTCGGCCAGGGGGTGGTCGCTGTCATAACCGATCTGGGTCGGCAGGTCGAAGGCCACGCTCAGCCCCATCACCCCCTGACTCAATAAATAATGATAGCGTTCGTTGCTTTCTTCCGCCGTACTGAAGCCGGCGTATTGGCGCATAGTCCACAATTTCCCCCGGTACATATCCGGTTGTACCCCCCGGGTATAGGGGAATTCGCCTGGCAGGGCATCGCTGGGTGCTGATCCGGCAAGATCAGCCTTGGTGTATACTTCTTTTACTTCGATGCCGCTGTCGGTGTATAAGTTTTTTCCAGGCATAATCGTTCAGTTTTTTCCCGCCCTTACATCAGCTTTTTCGCCTCATAGCTCAACGCATCCGAAACGATGTTTTGAAGGGATGCTTTCGGGCTTTGCACCAGGAGCTCAAGTAAGTGCTTGTTTAGGTCCAGGCCAGAGGCTTCCGGTGGAAGATAAGAGGCTACTTGATTGATAATGAGTAGGTTTTGTTCCTTGTAATTTCGTACAGCATCCCAGGCCTCTGCTGAAACATAGATCTGTTGGGTAATATTGTGCTCAAATTCCTGACGGATGCTATGGATGAGAAGACTTTGCATTTCCCGGGCGTTGAGATCGGGTTGGTTCACCCGTTGTATAAGGTTGGGTAAGGCGATCCGGTCTGTCAGCAGGATCAGGCGTTCATAAGCCTGCAATTGCAGTTGGCGGGTGGATACGCCTGTTTCGTCCGGGGTTGGTTTGGGGTTTGCAGCCGCTTTCAACTCCTTGCGTTGTTTGAGGAACAGGAAAGCCAGTGTCCCGGCTACCAGGACGGCAAAGACGACGGCGATAATAAGCAGGTTAGAATCCATTCAAAATTTTTTAATGGTGAACAAAAATAACGAATGAAGGCGGGCTAAAAATATATCCAATGCCATTTTGTTCCCTCTTCTTTATTCCATTCGATGGCGGGGGCGGGCATTTTGATCGTGCGGTTCAGTTTCAGCAGGGTTGTGGACAGGGGCGACAGACCGTCCGCCCTGTAGAGGTCCGTATCAAAGGCGAAATAGAACTGCCGGTAGCGTTTAAATGAGGGAATTGGCTTCCCTTTGATCTCGGTAGGGTTCTGGACCCCTCCGATCATCCCTTCGGCGCCATAGCCGGCTGACAAGTTGAGCCAGTTGGGGAAGTTGCTGCGGGCCGGGAGGAAAGAGCCGATATTCACGGACAGCCAATAGGTCTGGCCATTGTAATCCTTTAACATCCGTTGCGGCAGGTTGCTGCCTAACTCGCCGGGGGCGTAATGGGCAAATAAGGTATGATGATAGGAATATTTGAGGCTGATCCGCTGTTGCCCCCACATCAGTTGCTGTCCTTCAAAAAGCGCACAACCTGCCAGGTTAGCCAGCATGTCTCCCTTGGAAAACCCCCATTTCACCGAATGCCCGTCCATGATCTCTACCATGGTCAGGAACCCCAATGCCGTCAGTGTGCCGGCAAGGGCTGCCACTCCTGGCTTTACGCCTCCCCATCGCAGCAGGTCGGTCTGTATCGCGGCCACATTATAAGCCGTAGTGGCATGGCCCACTTTGTCCATATTAAGCCATTCATTATTGTCGTTGAAAAAATGGAATTTGCTGCGGGGGAATTTTTTATACCACAGATAGTTCAAGCCGATGGTGACAGCCGTACCGATGGCTGCTTCGGCAATAACGACGCCGTTTACACGGCCCGGGTTGTAGTCAGGGGAGGGTTTGAAAAAATCCTGCGCCATGATGCCGGTGTGCCCCGGTACAAGAAGTATCCATACCAGGGTGCAATAAATCCATCTTTTTCGCGCACAAAAGGGTAACCGGGGGGGCGGAAAGTTTTTCATGTATAAAAGATAAATATACTAACTAAATCAGGATAGTTGTTGTACCCGGAGGTTCTCTCCCCGTAGAACAGGCCGATGTTAACGACAGGTTAAACAAAGGGCCGGCCACAGCCGGTCAATTTGATCACAATAATTTGATCAATACTTTCTTATAAGAAGAGATTAAAAAGGCTTAATCATATTCAAATGATCCTTTAATCTCCTGCTAATTCCTACCTAATGGCCTCCCTTTATTTTCGGGCCTCCTTTGAATAAATATGTCCTTCTCTTAAATCCAGCAAATGACCAAATTTCTCAAGAGTGTTATAGGGTTCTCGCTCAAAAATAAATACTTCATTTTATTTGTAACTTCCCTGCTCATCGTAGGTGGGGTTATCACCTTCATAAATATGCCCATCGAGGCATTCCCGGATGTTACAAATACCGAGATAGATATTATCACCCAATGGCCGGGCCGTAGCGCAGAGGAAGTGGAAAAATTCGTCACCATTCCCATTGAGATCGCTATGAATCCGGTACAGCGGAAAATAAGCCTTCGCTCGACCAGCATCTTTGGGCTATCCTTTATAAAGATCATTTTCGAAGATGATGTCAGGGATCTCCAGGCCAGACAGCAGGTGATGAACCTCCTGCCCAACGCCAGCCTTCCTCCCAATATACAGCCTGCTGTACAGCCCCCGGTGGGGCCGACGGGTGAAGTTTTCCGGTACACCCTACGAAGCACCTTCCGGGATGTGAGGGAGTTGAAGACCATGCAGGATTGGGTGATAGACCGGCAGTTGCGCAGCGTATCCGGGATAGGGGATATCAACAGTTTTGGGGGGAAGACAAAGACTTATGAAATAAAGGTCGATCCCGGCAAACTGACCAATCTGGGGCTGACGCCCCTGGATGTATTTACGGCTGTTCAGAATACCAATATTAACGTGGGAGGGGACATGATCCTTCAGAACGACCAGGCTTTTGTGGTCAGGGGCATCGGTCTGCTGAACGACATCGAAGAGATAAAGAACATCATCATCCAGAATAACAACGGAGTGCCGCTGCTGGTGAAAGATGTCGCCACGGTTGAAATATCCAATGTCCCCAGGCTGGGGTGGATCACCCGCAGCGACAGGTTCACAGGAAAGGACGGCAAAAAGGAGGTTTCCAAGGAAGATGATGTTGTAGAGGCGATCCTCGTCATGCGAAAGGGAGAGAACCCTTCCGACGTAGTGAAGAAAATTGAGGACAAGATCGATTATCTCAACAACCACGTCCTTCCCGCGGATACGAAGATCGTTCCTTATTATGACCGGGCCGATCTGATCGAATATGCTACCCATACGGTCCTACACAATCTTGTGGAGGGCGTCCTGTTGGTCATTGTCCTGATATCACTCTTCCTTTTCGACTGGAGAGCTACGGTGGTGGTAGCTGTCATTATCCCCATATCCCTTTTATTTGCCTTTATATGTCTGCACCTGATGGGTATGAGCGCCAATCTCCTTTCCCTGGGTGCGGTGGATTTCGGGATCATCCTGGACGGGACGATCGTGATGGTGGAAGGCATCTTTGTAATACTCGACCACAAGGCAAAAGAGGTGGGGATGCAGCGATTTAATAAAATGAGTAAGCTGGGGCTTATCAGGAAAAGCGCCGCGGATATCGGGAAGAGACCCTTCTATCTGAATATCATTATCATTACCGCCCTGCTGCCCATCTTTGCTTTTCAGAAAGTTGAAGGAAAGATGTTCTCTCCCCTGGCATATACGCTGAGCTTTGCCCTGCTGGGGTCACTGATCACGACCCTCACGCTGGTGCCGGTGATGATCAGCCTGCTGATGCGCAGGAATGTACGGGAAAAGCACAATCCTATCGTACACCATATGATGGCTTTTATGCTGATGGGTTTCGTGTGGGCCTATAAGCGTAAGAAGATTGTGGTCGTGGTGGCGCTGATCGCCATGATGGCCGGGCTTTATTCCTTTAAGTACCTTGGTGCGGAATTCCTACCCCAGCTGAATGAAGGCAGCATATGGCTGCGTGTCCAGACCAATTACAGCACAGGTCTGACCAAGTCCGTGGAGGTATCCAAGCAGGTAAGGGACATCATCATGCGCTTTCCTCAGGTGCAGTATTGTGTGTCCCAGACAGGCAGACCGGACGATGGTACGGACGTGACAGGCTATTATAACAACGAGTTCGATGTTCTTATGTTCCCGAGATCCGAATGGGACCCCAATATATCCAAGGAAGAGCTGATCGACAGGATGGGTAAAGCATTATCCATTATCCCGGGAGTGAACCTGAACTTTTCACAGCCTATTATGGACAATGTGGAAGAGGCGGTGTCGGGTGTAAAAGGCAGCATCTGTCTAAAGGTGTTTGGGGATTCCATTCCCTATATGGAAAGCAAGCTTGCCGAATATTACAATGTCCTGAAAGATATCAAAGGGATCGAGGATCTGGGCGTTATCCATAATACGGGGCAGCCGGAACTGGATATTAACCTGGACCAGCGGAAGATGGCTTTGTATGGGGTAGCCACCGCCCAGGCGAATGCCGTCATCAGTATGGCCATCGGCGGTCTGGGACCAGGGGGTGTGCCGGCCAGCCAGCTCTATGAAGGGATAAAGATATTTGACATACGTGTCAGGCTGCCTGAAGAGTTCCGGCGGACGCCAGAACAGATAGGCGAGCTGTTAGTGCCTACGATGAGCGGTAGCAAAGTACCTATCAGGGAGATCGCCACGATCACCCAGCGGACAGGGGCCAGCCTGATCTTTCGGGATGACAACAAACGGTACGCCGCGTTGAAGTTTTCTGTCCGTGGCAGGGATATGGGCAGCACCATTGCCGAAGCCCAGCAAAAGGTCGACGAGAAGGTCCATTTAAAAAGGGGATATACGATGGCCTTTCAGGGAGATTTTGAAAATCTGAGAAGAGCGCAGAAACGACTGACGCAGGTGGTGCCTATCAGCCTTATCCTGATATTTATCCTGCTCCTCTCCATGTTTGGGAATTTCAAGGACGCCTTTCTTGTGTTCGCAAATGTCCCGTTTGCCGTTGTCGGCGGTATCATTGCTCTGCATATTACCCATACTGATTTTAGTATCTCTGCAGGCATCGGGTTCATTGCTCTTTTTGGTATTTGCATCCAGGACGGGATCATCCTCATCACCCGGTTTAAGGAGAACCTGGCTACCATCCGGGGGGATGACTCCCTGTATAATTCCATCAAGCTGGGCGTGAATACGCGGATACGGCCGGTGATGATGACGGCCCTGATGGCCGCCATCGGTCTTTTACCCGCAGCCTTATCATATGGCATTGGCTCTGAAAGTTCGAGGCCGTTGGCGCGAGTGGTGATCGGCGGTATTCTCAGCGCAATGATCTTTTCGTTATGGGTTTTTCCTCTCATCTTCGGATGGGCGTACCGTAATTTCCATAAGAACAGGTAGTACAGGACATCTACCCGTCCGGGAAGTTTTATCCGGCATGCTTTGTATCCACCTTCCGGTAAGACCAGAAGAACACCAGCGGGAAGATCAGGAGTGAAAAGATCGTGGCGAGGATCAATCCTCCGATGACTACCCTGGCCAGGGGTCTTGAGCTTTCGGAACCGATGCCGGTGGAAATAGCGGCCGGCAGCAACCCGATGGTAGCCATCAGGGCTGTCATCAGTACAGGACGGATAAGATCGTGTACCCCCATCTTTATGGAAGTATACAACGGACTTTCCTGTCCCTTTATCCGCTCTAAATTATATTTGAAAGCTGTTATCAGTAGTACGCCTTCCAGGATACAGATACCGAAGAGGGCGATGAACCCGATGCCCGCGGAGATGCTGAAATTTGTCCCTGTGATCAGGAGCGCCAGTATACCTCCCACGACGGCGCAGGGGACATTGAGGAATACCAGACCGGCGTCTTTCAGGTTACCGAACATTATGAATAGGAGCAAAAAGATCAGCAGGAGGCTGATAGGGACTACCTGTGTCAGGCGTTTGGAGGCCCGCTGCTGATTTTCGAAATCTCCCTGCCATACCATATTATATCCTTTCCGTAGCCGGACCACCTGGTCTACTTTTTCCTGAGCTTCCGCGATAGTGCTGCCCATATCCCTTCCTCTTACGGAAAACTTGACGGCGGAATACCGTTCGTTATCATCCCGGAAAATGAGACAGGGACCAGTCTTTTGCGTTAGCCTGGCAATTTCGCGTATCGGCACTTTTGAACCACTTTGGGTCGGCACCAGCAAATTCCCGATGTCCTCTTCCGATGCCCGGAAATTCTCGGGAAAACGGATCCGGATGTCGAATTTCCTGACTCCCTCGTATAATTGTGTTACAGCCTTACCCCCGATGGCCATTTCGATGACGGCATTGGCGTCGGCAGTAGTGACGCCATAGATCGCCATTCTGCTCTGATCCAGGTCAATATCCAGCTCAGGCTGGCCGATGTTCTTGATCACGCCCAGGTCCTCGATGCCCCGGATTTTTTTCAGGATACTGTATACCTTGTTCGACTGATCTTCCATATACTGTAAAGAGTCCCCGAAGATCTTTACGCAAATGGAGCCCTTTACCCCCGATACGGCTTCTTCAACATTGTCCATGATGGGTTGGGAAAAGTTCAGGTCTGCGCCGGGTACCACTGATAGGGCCTGTCGCATCTCTTCGATCAGCTCGTCCTTGGATATTTGGGGATTCCATTCTTCCATTGGGTACAATTGTACGCCGAATTCATTGTTATAAAAGCCTGCCACGTCCGTACCGTCATCCGGCCTCCCTGTCTGTGACATCACTCTTTTTACCTGGGGGAACCGCATCATGACCGCCCGCATCTGTGTGGCCCGCACCACCGAAGAGTCCAATGAGATGCTGTAGGGAAGAGTGGCGCGTACCCAGATAGATCCTTCATTCAGCTCTGGCAGAAACTCCGAGCCGAGGAACTTGAAAGAATATAACCCTGCCGCGATGGCCAGCGCCGCAATGAGAATAGATGTCTTTCTATGACGGAATGTAAAGCCAAAACCTTTCATGATGACACCCTGTAAAAAATGGGTGAAGGGGTTGTGCTTTTCCTTTACATTTTTCCGTAGCAGCACATTCACCAGTAAAGGCACCAGTGTCAGCGTAAAGATCAGCGCGCCCAACAAAGCAAACCCCAATGTATAGGCCAGGGGAGAGAACATTTTGCCCTCCACTTTTTCGAATGCGAAAATGGGCAACAGGGCTGTTATGATGATCAGCTTGGTGAAGAAGATAGCTTTTCCCAGTTCGGCGCCTTTTCTACGGATCATTCCCATTTTAGCCAGCTTGTTGAACCTGTCCATACCCACTTCTTTTACCTTATGGTCCAGCAGTACGAACAGCCCTTCCACCATGACCACCGCCCCGTCGATGATGATCCCGAAATCGATGGCTCCCAAAGAGAGCAGATTGGCTGACATCCCCATGAGGTGTAGACAGATAAAGGCAAACAGCAAGGAGAGGGGAATGATGATGGACACGATGAGCGTGGTCCGCCAGTTGAACATAAAGAGGGATACGATCAGCGTTACCAGCAATATACCTTCTATCAGATTGTGCAACACGGTATGCGTGGCATAATGGATCAGGTCCTCACGGTTGTAAAAAGGCACGATATGGGTGTCGGAAGGCAGCACACGCTCATTCAGCTTCTTTATTTTCGCCTTGAGTCCCTTGATCACTGCATCGGGGTTCTCGCCTTTGCGCATGAGCACGATCCCTTCCACTGCATCGGGGTTGTTGCGAAGGGTCCTGCGCCCGGCAGTATCGATGGCGTCTGTCCTTCCTACTTCTCCCAGACGGGGAAGACTGGATATTTCCACGTCCGCAATATCCTTTACCAGTATAGGGATACCATTGATGTTCTCGACGATGATGTTCTTTATCTCGTTGATGTCATTCAGGATGCCGATGCCTCTTACAACGTAGGCCTGGGAGTTCTTGTTGATGATATCCCCGCCGATGTTGATATTGCTTTTACTGACGGCCGTGGATATATCCAGGGACGTAATGCCCAGGCCGGCCAGTTTCTGGGGATTGGCCTTTATCTCGTAGGCTTTTACCCTGCCGCCAAAACTGACGATGTCGGCGATGCCCGGCACAGATCGCAGCTCGCGGTCCACCACCCAATCCTGTATGGTCTTTAACTCTCGGGGATCCCGGAAGTTACTCTCCAATGTATAACGGAAGACCTCTCCCGTAGGGCCCGTGGGCGGCTGCACCTGGGGGGTAATATTTTCCGGCAGCTCTACATTGGGCAGCAGGTTGTTCACCTGCAAACGTGCGTAACTGTCGGGGACTCCGTCGTCGAAGATCAGTTTGACTACCGAAAGGCCAAAGATACTGGTGCTCCGGAGACTGGTCTTTTTTTGTACAGGGTTCAGCGTTATCTCGATGGGGATGGTCACGAACTTCTCCACTTCTTCCGCGCTTCTGCCAGGCCATTGGGTAATGATGGTGATCTCTGTATTGGTAACATCCGGAAAGGCTTCGATGGGCATTTTCTGGAACGTAAAATACCCATATACGGCCAGCAGAGCCGTAGCGGAAAAGATGAAATATTTATTCTTGAGCGAAAAAGCGAGAATGCCTTTTAATACTTTATTCATTTGGTCTGGAGTTTGTTTTGTACCCAGCGGTCCTGTGGTCCGTTTTAGCTGTTCAGTTCCTGGTAGATCAATAAGGCCTGTGACCCGATGACTTTCTCGCCTTCGGAAAGCCCCCCGGAGATATAGGTTTTGTCGCCTGTCGTGCTTTCCACCTGTATGGAACGTATCGTAATATCGGAGGGGCTTTTATATATAAGGACATAGTATTGGCTGTGATCGAAGATCAGCGCCGTGCTGGGGATGCACAGCATCCTTTTATTCTCCGTATTGTTCAGCATCACATTGGCGAACATTTCCGGCTTCAGCATATAGCTGGGGTTGGCAAGGACGATGCGTACTTTCATGACCTTATTGGTGGGGTCCAGCACATTCATGATCTTGTCCACCTTCCCTTTGAATATTTTTCCGGGATAGGACAGGGTGCTCACGCCTACGCTGTCACCCGTCCTGATAAGGGAGATGCTGGACTCGTATACATTGGCGATCACCCAGACATTTTTTAGATCGGAAATGGTGAACAGATTGCTGTTGTTGTCCGGGCGCAGGGCCATATTATTGGTAGCCAGCTTTTCCACAACAAAACCACTGATGGGGGTCTTTACCTGGTACTGGCCGTTGAGGCTGCCGCCGTTGAGCTGCAGCACCTGCTGCGCTTTTCGAAGACCGGCGTTCGCCTGGTCGTAGCTTGCCTGTGCGGCTATGGAGTCCCTGCCGGAAGCCAGCCCCCCCTTATACATATCCTTTGTCGCATCCAGGTTCTTTTTTGCAACAGCTACATTCGTCTCGGCTGTAATGAGATCATTGCTGTAACCTGCCATCTCGCTGCTGCGGATCAGGGCCAGTGTCTGTCCTTTCCCGACATAATCTCCCAGCATGACCTTGATATCCGAAATATTCCCGCTGACCAGCGGGTAGATCTTTGCTACATTGTCCTCATTGAAGGTCACTTTACCCGTCAGCGTGATAGAAGTGACCACCTTGGCGTTGACTACGCTGTCAATGCGTAAGTTCCGGGCCAGCGAATCGGGCAGCACGAATTTTTCTTTTTCGGCAGGAGCCGACTCTGCCCCGCTTTTGCAACCTGGTAAGGACAAAAACAAAAGGGCAGAGGAGGCAATGAGAAGGGGCGCCGCAAAACGGATCAAAGATCCGTTGTCCGAAGGACAGACATTATCGGTTTCCGGAAAAAGGCTTAATTTTTTAGAAAGAGCCTTTTTCCGGACATTACGTTTAAAGGTATAGTTCATCACAATATTTTTTATTGATTAACTAATCAGTTGAAGAAATTGGTGCCTGTATAAAAATTGATGTCCTCAAAAGCGCTGACCCTATTGAACTGGATCGAATTCAGCTGTAGGGTATTTTGCTTGTACGAGTCATAAAAGTCAAGGAAGTCCAGGAGGCTGATGTTGCGCTTTTGGTAATTGACGACCACTTCGTGCAAAAGCCTTGCAAAATCCCCATAGAATTTCGGATCGATGGTACGGTAGAGTTTTTGCTGGGTAAAGGCCTTCTGCAGCGAGGCCGATACGTTCTCTTCCACCGTGGCCTGGGTACCTTTTTCAGTGGCTATGGCGCTGGCAACCTGCGCCTTTGCAGACTTGATATTACCCTGGTTGCGGTTGAAGAAAGGCAGGTCGATGGCAGCGCCGATGCCGTAGTAGTTGGTGAGAAAGCTTCCGGCTTCATCATATCCCACCGACAAGGTAAGGTCCGGGACGGCCAGTGCTTTCTGATAGTTGTAATTGAGCTTGTTGATATTCGTACCCGCTTTGGCGATCTGCAGGTCTGTGCGGTTGTGATAAGCGCTATCCACCAGGGTATTCAGGGGGTATCGTCCGGGGTCGAGCATATCCATAACGGCGGAATCCACGGCAGGGGTGATGTATAGCGTTGGTTTTACCTGCAGGACCAGACGCAGCTCGCTTTGCAGGTCATTGATCTGGGATAGCAGGTCGCTATACTCGCCCTGAAAAGTATATAATTGGGCGCGAATCCGGATGACCTCTTTCTCGGAGATATAACCTTTCCCTGCCTGCTCGTTAAAGGCCGTGACGATCTGCTGCAGGGCCTTGATCTCCTCGTCATACACCTTGGAGGATTGCTGCAGGTAGTAGATATGAAAGAAATCCGTTCTCAGTGTATATTTCAGCGTGCGCAGCAGGTCGAAGAACTGGTATTCCGTCAGCTGGGCGCCTGCCTGAGCAAGTTTTATCTGTTTGTTGCGTTTGCCGGCCAGCAGGATCAGCTGTGACAGGCTAACCGTCGTTTCATCATTTTTCCCTGTAGGAAAGAATTTGTTCAGCTCGCCGGAGTAAAGACCATGGCTTACGTTGAGGTTCGGATTGGGCCAAAGACGTGCCTGAAGGATCAATGCTTTACTGGCATCAATGCTGTACCGGCCTGCCAATAACTGAAGGTTACTGTCAAGGAACATTTTCTCCGCCTCCGGGAGGGTGAGGCGAACAGTATCCTGGTGGGGCTGGGCTTCCAATACTACATTGAACAAGGTCGTACCAATAACTAAAAAAATCCATTTATTAAACATAGGTCTGCTTAACGTTTTGAGTGCGCAAAACTATCTCTTATTCTTGTTAATCAGGAGTTAAGCACCCCCAACAATGCTTAAATATAGGTATAAAAAGTATATGTGAACCTACCCCGGGAGCCTATGCATTTGCCTGGGGGGTATTAAAACGGAACCCTACCCCGTGGATGGTTTCCAGATTTACTTCGGGGTCGGCTTTAAAATACTTCCTTAATTTAGTAATGAATACGTCCATACTTCTGCCCAGGAAGTAATCGTCCTTACCCCAGACATTGAGCAGGACCTCTTCTCTTTTCAGGATACGGTTGGAATGTTCACAAAGGAATTTCAGGAGGTCCGCTTCCTTTTGGGTGAGGTTGAATATCTCTTTATCGATGGTTAGTTTGAGGTCGGTATAGGAAAATCGCAGGGCGCCGATGGTGAAGAACACACTCTTGTCCGAATGCATTTTCCGGGTCCTCCGGAGGAATACTTCCATCCTCATCAGGAGCTCCTGTATGCTAAAAGGCTTTGTAATATAGTCGTCAGCACCGCTCTGGAAGCCTTTTATCTTGTCTTCTTCCATGGATTTGGCCGTGAGAAAGAGGATCGGGACCATATCGCTTTGCTGCCGGATCTTTTTGGCGACGGCAAAGCCATCCTTATTGGGCATCATGACATCCAGCAGGCATATGCTGAACTCATTCTTGTCGAATTTATCGATAGCGGATTGTCCGTCGGCGCAATGTACCACGTCATAGCCGGCGTCGACAAGGTTATCTTTTATCACATACCCGAGAGAAAGATCGTCTTCGGCCAGCAGCACTTTTACTTTAGGAGTTTGTTGCATAATTCTTAGTTGAGCGGTATAAATAATCGGAATTCGGTGCCGATTCCTGGAAGGCTGTTGACCCGGATCTTACCGTTGTGCGCATCGATGATCCGTTTGACGAAATTGAGCCCCAGCCCGAATCCTTTTACGTTGTGAATATCACCTGTAGGTACGCGATAGAATTTCTTAAAGATGCTTTTGAGGTATTTTTTTTCAATACCCACGCCATTATCCTTTACGGAAATATAGAATTCATCCTCCGCGCTACCCGTTTCAACCACAATACGTGGTTCTACGGAGTATTTCAACGCATTTTCCAGCAGGTTGACCACTGCCAGTTCCAGGTGGGCTTTGTCGGCATGCAGTACCCCGCCGTTGTCTTCCTCCATTTTTACTTCGATCCTGGCCCTTTTTTCTTCTATCAGCGGCTGTACTTTGTTAAGGGCCTGCTCTATCAACTGATGGGCATCGATGTCCTCTTTTTGAAGGGGGAGGTTCTTTGATTCTGAAGACGCTGCTTTTAACAGCTGTTCTACCTGGTTTTGGAGATGTTCCGTCTGGTTTTTGATAATAGTAGCGTACCGTTCCAGCCGGTCGGGCTGGTGGAGGATGTTTTCCTGGGCCAGAACGCCTGAGGCTATTTTCATGACGGCCAGCGGGGTCTTGAACTCATGGGTAAAATTGTTGACAAAGTCTTTTTGGACTTCGGCAAGGAATTTTTGCCGATAGAAGTAAAAAAGGCTGACGGCCAGCCCGATAAGAGTAATGAACAGGATGGCGCTGCTGATGATCCAGAAATCCATTTGTTCAAGGATATATTCGTGGCGGTGGGGAAAATACAGGATAATATAATCCCCGTCATTTGGGAGTACAGGAAGGTCCTGTAATACCGCTTTGGAGGGAGGGTACCTGGAGGCGGGTGTAGGCAGGAACTCCTCGTATACAAATTTTTTTTGGGAAGTGCTGTAGGCGCCCAGTTTGCAATCGGTGAGTACCCCAAAGTCGGCAAATTCGTCCTGGAGGTGGAAGGTTAGAGAATCCTTGGGTGGAATGGTATCCGCCTTTACGACAAAATAGTTGTTGCCGGGGTTTTTTATCAGTTCCTGAAGGCTGATGCCGGGGGCATCATTCATTTTGAGGTCTTCGAACAGGCCACGTACGCTTTTTACCACATTTGTATTGAACAGACGCTGTTCATACGAATAGACCATGTTCAGCCAATAAAGCTGGACCGTTATGATGACTGCTGCCAGTAGCGCAGCAGACAGAACGATCCATTTTAAGGTTGATGAGCGCATGGATACAAAATTGCTATGCTTTATCTTTACTAATTTAGGAAAATGGTTAAGTACTAGTTAAGAAAGGGTGAAATATTTTGCATCGTTTTAATATACAATCGGTTGTTAATACGCGGTTAATAGCTAGGAAATTGCGTTTAATTCCAATAAATTCACTGTGAAAACGTTTTTTTAATTAAAAAACTCTATTATGAAAAAACTCTTTCTGATCGCCAGCTTATTGATGACCCTTACAGGCATGACCTTTGCCCAGACCACGCCAAAGAAAGCGCCTACCAAGAAGGACGGCACTGCCGATATGCGCTACAAGGTCAATAAAGACTCTGCGGCCAAGGCCAAGGCGGCTCCCACTACCACCCATCTAAAGAAGGATGGTACGGCCGACAAGCGGTTCAAGGAGAATAAGACGCCTGCCAAAAAGTCCTAAGCCTATTGCTTACCCCCAAAAATGACGATCATATGAAGAAGATCCTTTTGTCTGTGCTGGTACTGGTAACCATGACTGGGGCGGCAATGGCCCAAACGCACAAGCCAGGGCATAAACGGCACCATCGCCATGTGGTTCATCACCACCACAAGAAGGTGGTTCATCACAAATAAAAAAAAGCGGACCATTCGGTCCGCTTTTTTATTGTTATAATTTGGCCGGTGTGGCTTTGGCTTTTTCTGCCGGCGGCTGCTGGCCCGAGCCCAGGGGTTTGCCTTTGGCAAAATCCACCAGGAAGGGGGCTGCTACGAAGATAGATGAGTAAGTACCTGTGATCACACCGATGAGCATGGCAAAGGCAAAGCCCCTGGTCACTTCCCCGCCTACGAGGAACAGGATCAGGATGGTGAGGAACACGGTCAACGAGGTCATGATCGTACGGCTCAGCGTGTCGTTGATCGCCCTGTTGATGATCTCCGCATTGCTGGCCCCTTTCATGAGTTTGGTATCTTCCCTTATCCGGTCGAATACGATCACCGTATCATTCATGGAGAAGCCTACCACTGTAAGGATCGCCGCAATAAAGTGCTGGTCTATTTCCAGTGGGAAGGGTACTACCTCGTGCAGGAAGGAGAACACCGCCAGGGTGACGAATACGTCGTGCAGCAGGGCGATGATCGTACCCAATGAGTAGCGCCAGTCGCGGAAACGGATAAAGATATACAGGAAGATGACGATGATGGCGAATACGACTGCCTTGACGGCGCCGGTCTTCAGGTCATCGGAAATGGTAGGCAGGACGGTCTTGTTCGCCTGTTTGAACTTGTTGGTGGCAAATTCTTCGGCTGTCGTGCCTTGGGGCAGCAAGGGTTTCAGACCGGTGTATAGTTGGTTTAATACGGCTGAGTCGATGCTATTGCCTTGTTCCTGTATCCTGTAGTCCGTAGTGATCTCCAGCTGCTCGTTGCTGCCGTAGGTCTTGATCTCCAGGGAAGCCTCGGGCATTGCTTTCTGCAATGCCTCACGCGCCGCAGCAGAGGTCACAGGCTTGTGGAAGTCGATGACATAGCTCCGGCCCCCTCTGAACTCGACCCCTTCCTTAAAGCCATGGAAGAAGGAGCTCACGCCCAGTATCAGCACCACTACGGAGATGATATAGGCTACTTTCCTGTATTCGATGAATTTGAAGGAGGCATGTTTGAAGATACGGCGGGAGAGGGGGGTGAAATATTTAAAGTGACGGTTCTTGTTCGTATAGAAGTCCGTGATCAGTCTGGATACCAGGATACCGCAGAACAGGGACAGGATGATACCCAGGATCTGGGTGGTGGCAAATCCCAGCACCGGGCCCAATCCAAAGTAGAAAAGGATAAGTGCGGTGAGCAGGGTGGTGACGTGGGCGTCGAGTACCGGCGCCAGGGATCGTCTATAACCGTCACTGACAGCCAATTGGTAGCTCTTGCCTCTTGTCAGCTCTTCCTTGATACGTTCGAATATGATAACATTGGTGTCTACTGCCATACCGATGGTAAGCACCAGGCCCGCGATACCGGGCGCCGTCAGCGTGGCATGCAGGGCGCTTAGGACACCGATGGTGAACAGCAGGTTCAATATCAGCGCGATATTGGCTACCCATCCGGCGGTATTATAATATACCAGCATCAGGATAAAGATCACCAGGAAGGAGATGACAAAGGCCATGGTGCCTCCGTGTACAGCTTCCTGACCAAGGGTAGGGCCTACTACCTGTTCCTGTACGATCTTGGCGGGTGCGTCCAGTTTACCGGATTTGAGGATATTAGCAAGGTCCTGCGCTTCTTCGATGCTGCGGTTGGAGTTGCGGCCACGCCCCATGGTGATCCTGGATTGACCGCCCGTGATCGGCTCGTTTACGAACGGGGCGGAGTAGACGATGTCATCCAGCACGATGGCAATGGGTTTACCCGTATTCTTGGTGGTCATATCGGCCCAGGCCTTGGCGCCTTGTTTATTCATGCTCATTTCTACGATAACCTCGCTGGTCATGGGGTCAAAGTCCTGGTTGGCGTCTTCGATGGCCGTTCCTTCGATACGCGCTTTATCCGTGCCGGGGATGGTCTTCACGGCGTATAGTTCCAGGGCAGGTATCGGCTTGCCGTCGTCGTCTACTTCCTGTTTACCCCAGAGGAATTTCATGTCCTGGGGGAAGCTGTTGCGTACGATGGGGTTGCTGAGCCAGCGGTTAACCGTACCCGTGTCCTTCAGCAGTACTTGTGCCAGGGATGCCGCGTAACGGGGCTGTCCCGTCTTGGAGTCCTGTTGTGGCTGTATAAAGTGGATCACCTGTCCATTCAGGAGCGGGTGAGCGCTGGGGTCGCCCGCAGCGGTAGTATCTTTTTTTATTGTGTCGGCCTTGATCGTGGCGCTGTCGTCCTTTATCCCTTTGAGATAGTGCCCCAGGGATTTATCGCTGCTGACCAGCGAGTTTTCCAACTCACCCAGGTTATATACTTCCCAGAATTGCAGATTGGCTGTAGATTGCAGGTATTTCCGCACTCTTTCAGGGTCTGTGGCGCCTGCCAGCTCGACAGAGATGATGCCCCTGTTCTCGTCCAGGCTGATGCTGGGCTGGGCGACCCCGAACTTATCGATACGGGTCTGCATTACTTTATAAGTCTGCTTCATGGCGGCGCTGGCCATTCCATGCAGATAGTTGATCACGACATCGTCCGAAGCGTCGAACTTTATCTTATTGCGATTGGCATTGGAGAAGACGGGCGCCAGTTTACCATTGGGATTAACTTCCTTATATGTCTGAGCAAACAGGTCGATGAGGTTGCCGGAGCTGTTGGCCTTTCTTTTATTAGCAAGGTCGAGCGCTTGTAGCAATTGGGGATCGCGGGGATTGTTGGAAAGTCCCTTGATCAGTCCGTCCAGTGCAACATCCAATGTCACGCTGATACCACCCTGCAGATCGAGACCCAGCAACAGCTCGCTTTCCTTGGACTTCTGATAGGTAGTACCCCACCAGGTGATCTTTGTTTCCTTTGTACTGTCCAACAGCGTCCGCAAACGGGCATTGTATACCTGGTCAAGCGTATCCTGGTAAAGGGCCTGGGCCTCTTTGTTACCGGGATATTTGGCGGATGCCGAAAGCGGATAAACTCTGTTGAGCTCTCTTTTAGCCTTGGCTGCCATTGCCGACTCATGCTTGTTGACAAACCAGGTAAAAGAAAGTTGGTAAAGTGAAATAATGATCAGTAAAGCAGCAAATATGCTTACCAGTGCTCTCATTGGAAGTTTCGTTTGTTTTTTAAGAACCGCAAATATAGGTTTTAGAATTGAATACCTTTAGCTATTTTATACCAAAACCACGCCGGAGGCTGGTTGTCCGGGGGCCGGACAAGACGTTTTTCATCCTTCAGGGGTAAAAAATATAAATTATTTACCGGGTATACCCCTTCAGTTTTTTACCTTTGCGGCCCTAAAGTGGAATTTATGCAATTATCATCTATCCTGTCCCGGTTCAGCGAGCCGGAGACCTTAAAAATGGCTAAGCTCGGCCGCGAACTAAGAGCGAAAGGCATCGATGTTATTGACCTGAGTCTCGGAGAACCCGATTTCGACACGCCTAAGCATATAAAGGACGCCGCCAAGAAAGCCATCGATGATAACTGGAGCCATTATACACCCGTATCGGGCTATCCTGACCTCCGGGAAGCCGTATGCACGAAATTTAAGAGGGATAATAACCTGGATTACAAGCCGGAAAATATTGTCGTTTCGACGGGCGCCAAACAGAGCCTGGCCAATGTCATTCTTGCCCTGGTGGACGAGGGCGACGAGGTGATCATCCCCACCCCTTACTGGGTCACCTATTCCGAGCTGGTAAAGATCGCCCGGGGAAAGGTGGTAGAAGTACATACCCCCCTGGAGAGCGGTTTTAAGATCACCCCCGCCCAGCTGGAGGCTGCTATCACGCCCAAAACCAAGGCTTTTCTCTTTTCCTCTCCCTGTAACCCATCCGGAGCTGTATACAGCAAGGCCGAACTGGAGGCTTTGGCTGTCGTATTCCGCAAGCACCCCGGCATATTTATCCTTTCGGATGAAATATATGAATATATCAATTTTACGGGCAAACATGAGAGCATTGCTCAATTTGGCGATCTGAAGGACCGTATCGTTATCATCAATGGGCTCAGTAAGGGTTTTGCCATGACAGGATGGCGGCTGGGTTATATTGCAGCTCATGTCGAAATAGCAAAGGCCTGTGAGAAACTGCAGGGTCAATTCACCAGCGGAACGAACTCTATTGCGCAGAAGTCTGCTGTAGTGGCGCTGACGGCCGACCTGACGCCTTCGATGGACATGGTGGCCGAATTTACTGATCGCCGGAAAAAGACCCTTGAGCTCGTAAAAGCCATACCAGGTCTGAAATGCTTTGAGCCTGAAGGCGCTTTCTATATTTTTCCGGATGTGTCCGCCTATTATGGTAAATCCGATGGGACCACCACGATCGCGGGTTCGGCCGACTTTAGCATGTACCTGCTGAATACAGCTCATGTATCCTCTGTAATGGGAGACGCTTTTGGGGAGCCTGCCTGTGTCCGTTTTTCCTTTGCCAACAGCATGAATAATATCGAAAAGGCCTGGGGTAGGATCAGGGAAGCGCTGGCTAAGCTCAAATAAGCGTAAAATAAATGTAATTATGTAGTTGCTGCTGCCAGCTGCAGCAGCTGCTCGTGAAGGGACAGCACCTGGGGGATCACCGGGTGCTGTTCGTCATTATAGATCACTGCATCACAGAGTCTCATCTTGATATCCTCATCTATCTGGTTGCGCATACGTTGCAGGATATCTTCCCGGCTCAGCTTGTCCCGTTGCAAAACCCGGTGTATCCGGAGAGTAGGAGGGGCGTAGACGCCTATGACAAAATCCATATATCTCACTGCGTCGCTTTCAAAGATCAGGGCTGCCTCCCGGATGGCATAGGGGGTATGCCCTTCCTGTCTGTCCATCCATTTCTCCCCTGCTGCGATGGTGGCGGGATGGACAAGCGAGTTCAGCAATGCCAGCTTTGCTTTATCTGAAAAGACTTGTGCCGCGAGGTAGGGGCGATTGAGCCGGCTTTCTGTATAGGCGTTCTCTCCAAAATGGAGGATGATTTGTTGCCGCAATCCCTGGTCTTCCGTCATCACCCTTTTGGCTTCCTGGTCGGCATAGGCGACAGGGATGCCCAGCACCTCGAAGATGCCGGCCACGGTACTTTTGCCGGACCCGATGCCACCTGTAAGACCTACTCTGAGCATAATGTAAAAGCCCCGCGATCTGCGGGGCCTGTGGTTATTTTTTCTCTGCCGGCGCTGCAGCAGCCTTGTTTATATTTTGTGTCCATTCCAGGGAAATGGCGCTCTTTTCGATCTTCAGATAACTGCCGGGGCTTGTTTCGATCTGGATGGTGCCATCCTCATTTATTTTATTTACCGTGCCATGGATACCGGCTATAGTTACGATCTTATCGCCTTTTTGCATATCATCCTGGAATTTTTTTGCCATTTTGGCTTTCTTTTGCTGCGGGCGGATCATAAAAAGCCAGAACACGAGGATCATACCTCCCAGCAGGATGAGCTGAAAGGACCCGCCTCCGGCGCCTCCCGCCTGTAATAGAACCAATAATTGCGTCATTGTGTTATTGTTTGTTTGAGTAATTTTCTAAGAAGGTTTCTTTTCCACCTGTACGATGAATTCCAATGGGTGCGTACGGGCATCTTTCATATTGGCATAGACATAAAGGGTCTTGTGGTTGGTGCCCACCCTCCCTTCACTGTTGAAAGAGGCCTTTATCTGTCCTTCCGCACCGGGCTGTATGGGCTCCTTAGGCTGTTCAGCCACCGTACATCCGCAACTGGGCTGCACCCTTTCGATCACCAACGGTTTGTTCCCCGTGTTGCGGAAACGGAAGGCGACCTCCAGCTTCTGTCCCTCCTGTATCTTCCCGAAATCCTTGGCGGAATCCAGCCATGACACTGTAGTCAGCTGGGTGGAGTCCCGGGGAGTGTCGGTATTGGACGCCGTTTCTTTCTTCTCATTGCCCTGGCATCCGGCCATCAGGATCACAGCCAATATAACTACGGTGATATAACGCATGGGTATTTTTTTGCAAACCTACGGGTTTGCTTTGAAATTGATCTTATGCATTTTTTCCTCCCTTACCAGGTCCTTATGGATGTTGTCCAGTATCCCATTGACAAACTGGCCGCTTTGAGGGGTGCTGTATTCCTTGGCCAGGTCAATGTATTCGTTGATAGTTACTTTGGGCGGGATCGTTTCAAAATAGAGAAACTCGGCAACGCCCATCTGCATGAGTATCATATCCAGGGTGGCGATGCGCTCAGGGTCCCAATTCTTCAATTTGGGCTTGATAAGGTCCATCAACACGTCCTTTTTATCTATTACCGTCTGTAACAGCCCTTTGGCGAAGTCCCATTTTTCCTTGCTGATGATCTCCTGAAAATTGAGGGCCTGGGGTTTGTTAAGGTAGCCCATCACCAACTGGCTTACCATTTCCCCATCATCATCCCAATTGGTGAACAGCTCTTCGACATGTGTTTCAAATAGCTGGCTGGACAGCATCAGCCCGGTGAAAATAAATTCAAGGATACTTTTTTCCGACCGTTTCTCCCTGCCTTCTTCGCTGATGTACTGCTTATATTCTTCCGTTGCCACCAACTCCTGGTAAAGCCGTTTGATCAATTCTTTATTATCCTGCAGGTGAGGCTTATCGGCGCTTACCGCTTTTTGCCAACTGGCGTCTTCCAGGATCTTCCACAACACCTCGTTGCCTGCCAGCTTGATATTGACATTAAGGTCCTGGTGGTTCGGAAGATGTTTGGAAGACCGTATGCGGGAATCCGTCTCGGCATAACGGGCCACTTCCGTGATAAAATAGGTGAGATATGTCAGTAGTTGTCTGGTCTGATCGAAATGTTTCTGTAAGATTCGTACGTGTTCACCGGGCTTTACAGTGAGTTCCTGTGCTTCCAGCGTATACAAGGTCTGCATTACTTTTACCCGGATATTTCTTCTGCTGATCATTTTTAAGAGCTTAGTTAGCGGCTGCAAATATACTACGGATTTACCATCTCAGGGATAAATTCAACGATTTTTAAAAAACCTGAAATCTATTGTCATAGGATTGTCGTATTTATTTCAGGAGATCACCCGGTGGTTGTTGAATGTTGCCGCCCTGCTAATTATCCTCATTCCATAAGAAGCAACCTGCTTTTCATTCAGGATTTACTACTTAACAATTAATCTTTTTTTATGACAAAAAAGACCCGGATGAGAATTGCCCTTGCGGCACTGTCCGTCTTTGGCTTGTTGATACTCATTTTGGCTGTGCATATCTATATTGTCACCCGCCCCAAGCCTATCGATGCATACACCAGGGCAATGGCCCGTATCGATATCCGGCAGGCCATCACGCAAGCTGATGCGGACAGGATCACTGCCTGGCTCTATGAGCAAAAAGGAGTGGATCGTGTGCTGGTGAACCCAAAGACGGATATTGCCGTATTTACCTTTTTCCCTGTCCAAACAACGGCGGATCGCATCGTCAGTGATTTCAAGGCCAGTCTCCCATACAAGGCGGAACGCTGTATTCCCAGCGCTGCGGCCCTGAAAAACGGATGTCCCGTAGCCTCTTCCTCTGTCACTTATAAGATCTACAGCTGGCTTAAAAACATTTTTTAAAACAAAAACAGGAAACATGAAATCGAAGATTCACGAACTCCTTGGAAAGACAAATATGAATGTGAGTAAATGTAGAAAGAACCTGACTATTCTGGTCGCCGCCCTTGGTATTATCTCTTTTTCAATGTTACAATCCTGCAGCAAGAGCAGCTCGTCTGCCAAACAAACGCTGTATGATTCGTTGGGGGGGACTACCAAGGTCAACGATCCTGCCAATTCCGGCCAGATGATCGAGAAGGGGCGCCTGGGCCTGCGTTCGGTGGTGGACAGCGCCATCTTTGTCATTGCAGCGGACAGCAAGATCAACGAATACTTTCAGGTATTGCTGGGAGAAGTAGGAAGTGGTAATCTCACTGGATTTCAGGCCCTCAGCAAGAACCTGACGGACTTCTTTTGTGTGGCCACCGGTGCGAAGAATTTCTCTTATACCGGGAAGAACATGCACGATGCACATGATCCCGCCACCAATTCCCGTATGAACGGGAAGGCTCAAAACAGTGACTTTGACCAGTTCATCGTCGATGTCGTCATTGCCGCCCAAAAGAATGGGCTGTCCAATCAACTGATCGGCCAGGTAGGCGTAGTGATCAATTCGGTAAGATCACAGGTGGTACAGCGCTGATTTTATTCTTCTTTTCAGGAAAAACCGGCTTTCAGGCCGGTTTTTTGTGTCAGGGCCTGACAAACAGCCGGTTGCCCACCTGAAAAATTGACACCCGCCTCAATGCTAACCCCGGAACATTTTAACAAATCTGTAAAAATGACCTGGCTTTTACGTTTGGTATGAATTTCGTTTACCTTTGTCGCCCTGCAATTGCAGGCTTATCATTCCATCAAAAACAATAAATAAATACAACTATGGGCAAAAAGTTAAACGTTACCCCGCTTGCTGATAGGGTAATAGTGAAGCCAGCTCCTGCTGAAGAAAAAACTGCCGGTGGCATTATCATTCCTGACACAGCCAAGGAAAAACCGCAGCGCGGTACGGTTGTAGCCGCCGGTCCTGGTAAAAAGGATGAGCCGGTTACCGTTAAGATCGGAGACACGGTCCTTTATGGCAAATATGCCGGTACAGAGATCCAGATCGAAGGTGATGATTTTCTTATCATGAGGGAATCTGACATCCTGGCAATTGTTTAATCCCATTTACATTCATTTTTAAATCTTACTCCCCCTCCAGTGGGAGATCAATCAAAGAATAATCAACTATGGCAAAGCAACTTTTCTTCGATATCGAAGCCCGCAATAAGATGAAGAAGGGCGTTGATACCCTTGCAAATGCTGTTAAAGTGACCCTGGGCCCCAAGGGACGTAATGTAGTGCTGGAAAAGAAATTCGGCGCTCCCTCTGTTACCAAGGACGGTGTTACTGTAGCAAAAGAGATCGAGCTGGAAGATCCCATCGAGAACATGGGCGCTCAAATGGTAAAAGAAGTAGCCTCCAAGACGGCAGACATCGCCGGTGACGGTACTACTACCGCCACTGTGCTGGCCCAGGCCATCATCAGCGAAGGATTGAAGAACGTGGCGGCAGGTGCCAACCCCATGGACCTGAAGCGCGGTATCGACAAGGCTGTGGCTAAAGTAGTAGAGAACCTCAGCGGTCAATCTCAGACCATCGGCAATGACAAAAACAAGATCGAGCAGGTGGCCTCTATCTCTGCCAATAACGACAATGCCATCGGCAAGCTGATTGCCCAGGCTTTTGGTAAAGTAGGCAAGGAAGGCGTCATCACGGTGGAAGAAGCCAAGGGTACTGAAACCACGGTGGACGTGGTAGAAGGTATGCAGTTTGATAGGGGATATGTCTCTCCTTATTTCGTTACCAACAGCGAAAAGATGGAGGCAGAATTGCAGAACCCCTACATCCTCATTTATGACAAAAAGATTTCCGCGATGAAGGATATCCTCCATATCCTGGAGAAGGTAGCGCAGAGCGGCCGTCCCCTGCTGATCATTGCAGAAGACCTGGAAGGTGAGGCATTGGCTACCCTGGTGGTCAACAAGCTGCGTGGCACCATCAAGGTGGCTGCCGTAAAGGCCCCCGGTTTTGGCGACCGCCGCAAGGAAATGCTGCAGGATATCGCTATCCTGACCAAGGGTATCGTCATCAGCGAAGAACAGGGTTACAAACTGGAAGGCGCCGATCTTAGCTATCTGGGTACCGCTGCCAGCGTAACCATCGACAAGGATAATACTACTGTAGTAGGCGGCAAGGGCAAGAAAGAAGACATCACTGCCCGTGTCAACCAGATCAAGGCTCAGATAGAGACGACTACTTCCGACTATGACAAGGAGAAGCTGCAGGAGCGGCTGGCCAAGCTCAGTGGCGGAGTAGCTGTACTGTACGTAGGCGCTGCAACGGAAGTTGAAATGAAGGAAAAGAAAGACCGTGTGGACGACGCGCTGCATGCTACCCGCGCTGCAGTGGAAGAAGGCATCGTACCCGGCGGTGGCATCGCATACATCCGCGCCATAGAATCCCTGGACAAGGTGAAAGGCGCCAACGAGGACGAAACCACGGGTGTCGCCATCGTAAAACGTGCGCTGGAAGAACCTCTGCGCCAGATCGTAGCTAACAGCGGCCTTGAAGGCAGCATCGTAGTTCAGAAAGTAAGGGAAGGTAAAGCCGACTTCGGTTTCAACGCCCGCACTGAACAGTACGAGAACCTTTTGAAGGCGGGTGTTATCGACCCCACCAAAGTAAGCCGTATCGCATTGGAGAATGCTGCATCCATTGCCGGCATGTTGCTGACGACCGAGTGTGTCATCGCCGACAAGCCTAAAAAGGAAGAAGCGCATGCTCACCCCGGCGGCGCTCCCGGTATGGGCGGAATGGACTACTAAGTGAACCGATGATAATCAATAGGTTCCAAATAGATGGAAGGCCCGGCATCCGCCGGGCCTTCTTATTTCGTATCTATTACAAGTATGTTCCGGGTTAAGAAAATAGCGCTGATTATAAGTCTGTTTTTTTTTGCAGGGATTGTCCAGCAGGTGGCTTGTATGAAACACAACAGCAATCCTGTCATGGCGATGGACCTGCCAGGCAAGGATACCCTGACGTATCTGGCCCTGGGTGATAGTTATACCATCGGTCAATCCGTGAGGCAGGAAGAACGTTATCCCAACCAGCTGGTGCGAAGATTGCGGGCGGACAGCCTGGTGTATAAGGACCCGGATATCATTGCTGTCACCGGCTGGACTACGACCAACCTGCTGGCGGCTATGCCGGCTTCTGTGCCTGTACCTTATCACCTCGTCAGTCTCCTGATAGGCGTGAATAATCAATACCAGCATCATAGCCAGGCTGATTACCGTAGTGAATTCACTTCCCTGCTGCAGCAAGCCATCCTGCTGGCGGGTAACAGACCCTCCCATGTCATCGTCCTGTCCATCCCTGATTATTCGGTGACTCCTTTTGCCAAAGGAAGCAACACGGTTCTTATAGCATCACAGATCGATTCTTTTAATTCCATCAACCGGGAGATAGCCTCGGCCTACCAGGTACCCTATGTCGATATTACGGGAGAAAGCCGTAAGGCGGCAGATGACCCAACCCTGATAGCTGTGGACAGCCTGCATTTCTCCGGCAGGGAATATGACATCTGGGCAGGAATGATGGAGCGTTACATCAGGAATATTCGCTAGTGTTGTATCCGGGGTTCTACCGTAATAGCGATAACACCCGTCCCAATGTCATATGATCTGCCCGCATTTTCCCTTCCTGGTCTGTAGATCGTCCCAATTCCCCGGCCACAGACATTATTGTCGTTGAGCGGCCATTTCTCCTTGATCACCGGATCACACCAGTAAGATACTGCTTCACCCAGGTCATCCGAAACATCTGTATAGGTGATCGTAACGGTCTTTGTCACTTTTACGGATGCAGTCAATCCGAATTTCCCCCCTGCCTTTTCGTCGCCGATGGAAAAGTTGGTGCCGATGTTGGATTCGATCGATCTGGATTCTGTAAGGGTCACGCCCGGATCATATTCAAAAATGGCAAACTTCCATACATCCCCCTGTCTTTTAAAGTTCCATACGGCTAACTCCAATGGCGACAAACCAAGGCTATTGAATGTTAGGTCCACCGGCTGCGGGCTGGGGTTTGAGGCGTCTGTGACAAAGAATTTACTTTTGTCTACCGACAGTCTTTTTTTCAAAGGAAAGATAGGATCGCTGTCAGCGGTGTAGACGGTGATATCGAAATCCAGTATATTGCCTTCCGTGATATCGTCGAACCTCGATCTTGTCAGGAGACTCTCACAGCGAATGGAAGTAATATTTTCCCTGTAGTTATATTTCAAAGGACCCGTGTTAGTGCCCGTAGTAGGATCGATACCATAATAGACAAAGTCGCGCACCGTAGCGACATTTTCCGGACAATTGGGGTTGTATATGCTTTTATCGAAAGCGCTTGTCACCAACGGATCAAAACGTGACCAGGCTGTCCATCTTGAACAGCCCATGGCGCCTGCAGGCTGTACGGCATGGGGTTTGGCTGCATCCGTAATCATCGAAATCGGGTCGGCTGTCGCCGAAAACGATCCCCGATGATAAAGATTCTCGTCATAAAAAAAATACATGCGATCCCCGTCTTCAAACACGGGTGCAAGAGACTGCTGGTGCACAAAGGACTCTCCGGCCACGGTCACCTGTCTTCCCCTGGCCCTTACTTCCAGAGCCTCGTTATCCTTTATTACGAGGATGGGTTCACCCGGATCTTTAAAATAATCAAGTTCTACGGTGCTGCCATTGTTGTCATAGGCCAACAGCTTCTTCTTTTCCTTGATGTCCTTTTCGACCCTTACGGCTACAAGCGGCATCTGGCTCTCCGTCTTCCAGGACTCTGCCGAGAAATTATCCAGGACCGGAACAAGAATGGTTAACAACGGCAGGTTGGCCTCTATCTCTTTCAAAGGGGCCGCCGATCTGTCTTTTTGGATAATTGCATCCAAATAGGCTCGAAAGCTCTGACCATTGGGTAATATTTTGTCCTTGACCATGGGATAAAGAACATCGTTATCCGCATCGAATTTCGTGATCGCTTCATTTTTTAAAAAATTTCTGATCATGGGATCCGCAATGGCCTGCGCCAGTGTTTTTGCAAAGTCTGTTTTGTCTTTTTGCAACATTGCCGCTGTTGCCGGTTGACCGGGGTTGGCTGTGGCCGGGCGCTCATTTTTGTTGCAGGAGGAATAGGCGAAGAACAATAGGATGATTAAGTACAACTTGCGTTGTGGAATTGACTTTTTCATAGTTCATAGTTAGGTTATAAAAAAATAGGCATACCAATTTATGAATATCGGTATGCCTGATAACTATCTATGATCATAACTTTTCCACAATCTGTCTCAGATACAGATTTGTACGTAGATCAAAATTTGAACCCTACGGTCAGGATGATCGTGCCGCTGGTCTGTTTTAGCGTAGAAACCACATTATTCTTATCCGACAAAACGTAAGGGAAATTGACATCTCTGGAAATACCCAGCACAAAGGCCATGTCTACGAACATTCCTGCATTACGCCAGCCGGTACCAGCCGTAAGGAAGAGCTTGTCTGCTTTCAGCTCTTTACTATTTTGATAGGGATTGGTATAATAGGCCGCGCCGGCACGGGCAAACAAGGTATTGAACTTCATTTCGCCGCCCATGCGGAACCCCAGATAATTCTTGTATATGCTCTTGATGGCGCTGTTGACCGCATTGTAATAATTATCTGTGCTTCCAGATCCGTCGTCAGCATTTTCAGGCTTGAAATGAGCCGTCTTCGTGGTGACATACTCTACGTCGGCGGTGATAAATCCCTTTTGCGCTTTTACGTTGCTTTCTCCCCCGCCAAATATATAAGAGCCGCTGACGAGGAACCGCCAGGGGGTGTAAAGGTTATATTTGATAGTATTACCTCCTCCGAAATTGGCATCGAGGTAGTCTGAGGTCACATGTTGCTGGACGGAGAAGGTGTCCAGATTCGTAGTCATGGATGAATGGATCTTGTCTGTGACCCCGATGAGGCTGGGGGTATGTACGGCCAGGCCTACTCTTACCGCATTAGTGGGTTTGAAGATCACACCCAGTTTTGCGTTCAGGCCAAAGCCGCTGGAAGTATATTTTTCTGTATAGGTATATGATCCAAAATCATCTTTTGTATTGCCTGTGGCATCGGTTTCTGTGTAGGTTTGCTGACGGGTATAGCTAAGGATGGGTAATCCGAGGCCGCCGCCCAGATACCATTTGTTCCCCAGGCTGGTAGCCAGATTGAGGGCGATCTCTGTAATACCTCCGCTGGTGCGTACATCGTTTTGCTGAAAGACTGAGCCTACATGTTGGGGCCGGGCGATCACTTGTGGTACACCGTTGATGGTGGCCGTATCGACCAGGTAGGTGTATAATGCCATCCGGGTGCCATAGGAGAGAGAGGCGCTCTTGATGCCCGCGTCGATGTTGCCGCCAAAGCTGGAATAGGCGAATTCCTCTGCATACTGCTCGGCGCCGGAACTGTAGTTATTCGTTCCCTCGTAGTAGACGTGGTTGTTAAAATTAGCGGTCCTGTTCACGGCGATGGAAAAGACGCTGTTGTTGCCGTTGAAGCCGGTGTGGCTGGTGACATAGCCGCTGGCGCCCAGGTTGAAGTTGGAGGCTGTATGCCCGCCGTTTGCTGCATTGAGATAATTGGCTTTATCCTGCATGAGCCGGAATCCTGGGCTGATAACGATCTCCCGTGTCCTGTAAAGACCGAGTCCTGCGGGGTTGGTGAAATTGGAGGAGATCTCTCCTCCCAGGGAGCCCATGGCTCCGCCGATGGCTTGTGCACGGGCTGAACCGCTGGGTACTGTCCACGAAGCTCTTAGGGCATCTTCAGGCAATTGGGCGACCAATCGCTGACAGGCAAGTATGCCTATGAAAACGATGAAATTTTTCATGAAATATGTAGGTAGTGTAGGATGCTGGTACTATATACTAGTGCCTGGAAGGTCTGACGCTCCCGCCGCCGCCTCCACCGCCTGATGGGGCGGGAGAGTAGCTTCTTACAGGCTGGCTACCGCCAAAGCCGGAATTGCTGCTGGGTCTGTAGCTGTTGTTGTTGTTAAAGCTATTATTGGAACCAGATGTTGACGGACGATAATAAGTCCCCCTGTTGCTGCTCTGGGGAGAGTAGTAACGATTGTTGCTGCCATTCACTTCCCGGGTATAAGCGTTGCTGGCAGGACGATAGGTCCTGTTGTTGCTGTTTGTGACCCGTGTAGAAAGGCTATTGCGATAGCTGTTACCGTTGAAAGCACCCAGGTGAGTATAAACGTTGTTGGAACCGGTGGCGCCTTTTACGATGATGACCCCGCCGCCATAATAAGGATTGTAGAAATAAGGATTATAGCAGGTGTTCCAGAGGAAATAGCTGTTCCATCCGTAATAGGGATTTCCGAAGCCCAGACCGAGCCCATAGGAAAGGCCGTATCCGTACATGGGATAACCATATCCGAATCCCATGCCATAGTAGGGGCTGATCGCCGACGGATAATAATAGGAGTCGTATGCATTATAGTCGTCGAAATAAGACCAGCGGGCCTGATCCTGTGCTTTCAGACGTACATAATTGTCACTGGGAGCTGTGCTGTAATAGTCACCTCTGTTGGAGCCGGAGCGGGAAGAGTAGTACCCTCCATCTTCATCGTCCGCCACTGCGGCGACATTCCGGGAGGACCCGGGAGAATAATATACATCATCCGGCGTCTGCGCGGCCTTCCGTGAGGAAGAGCAGCTGGCGAAAAGGATAAGGCCGACGGCCAGGAAGGGAGCTATCTGTCTCATGGCGAAAGCATTTAGTGTTTTTCGGGATGAAGTTGCTATCTTGCGCAACTTAACATGATCTAAACAACCATGTTAAAGTAAAGTTACGACAAATTATCAGCCTTTAATAAGGAATTATAACGAAGATTTGTTAAAAGGTGATTAATAATAAGGAATTATGAGCAAAGAAATTACGAGCCGGGCACAGGATTACTCCCAATGGTACAACGATCTGGTTGTCAAGGGTAGCCTGGCGGACCATTCCGGTGTTAAGGGATGTATGGTGATCAAACCCTATGGTTTTGCCCTTTGGGAGAACATGCGTGATCAATTGGACAGGATGTTCAAGGACACAGGTCATGTCAACGCCTATTTCCCCCTGTTCATACCAAAAAGCTTTCTCAGTAAGGAAGCCGCCCATGTGGAAGGGTTTGCCAAGGAATGTGCGGTGGTGACGCACTACAGGTTGAAAAACGACCCCAATGGAGGTGGTGTGATCGTGGATCCGGAAGCCAAGCTGGAGGAAGAGCTGATTGTCAGGCCTACCAGCGAAACCATTATCTGGAATACTTACAAAGGCTGGATACGCAGTTACAGGGATCTGCCGCTGCTGATCAATCAATGGGCGAATGTCGTACGCTGGGAGATGCGTACCCGTCTGTTCCTGCGTACTGCCGAGTTTCTTTGGCAGGAGGGGCATACGGCCCATGCCACGGCTGCTGAAGCCATTGCCGAGACCCGGCAGATGTTGGACGTATATGCCACTTTTGCGGAAGAGTATATGGCATTACCCGTCATCCGTGGAGTAAAGACGGAAAGCGAGCGTTTTGCCGGCGCCGTGGATACTTATTGTATAGAAGCCCTTATGCAGGATGGAAAGGCCCTCCAGGCCGGCACATCCCATTTTTTAGGCCAGAACTTTGCCAAGGCCTTTGACGTGAAGTTTTCGGATAAGGACAATCAGCTGGATTATGTATGGGCCACCAGTTGGGGTGTGAGCACCCGTCTTATCGGAGGGCTGGTCATGGCTCACAGCGATGATGATGGGCTGGTGCTGCCTCCCCGTATCGCACCGCTGCAAGCTGTCATTGTCCCCATCTATAAAGGAGAAGAGAAGAAAGATCTGCTCGATGCCAAGGGAAAGGAATTGACTGCCCGGCTGAAAGCCGCAGGTATCCGGATTAAATATGATGACAACGACAACGCTCGTCCCGGCTGGAAATTTGCGGAATATGAGATGAAGGGGGTGCCTGTCCGTATTGCCATGGGGTTGAGAGACCTGGACAATCAGGTCGTGGAGATCGCCAGACGCGACACAAAAGAAAAGGTGTCGGTGCCGATGGAAGGGTTGGATGCGTATGTAAAGAACTTATTGGAGCAGATCCAGCAGGCCATGTATGACAAGGCGCTGGCTTATCGCGACGCGCATATCACCAAAGCCGACACCTGGGCGGAATTTGAAAAAGTCCTGAATGAGAAAGGCGGGTTTGCTTTGGCGCATTGGGACGGCACAGCGGAGACAGAGGCAGCCATCAAGGAAAAGACCAAGGCCACCATCCGTTGTATCCCCCTCGACAATCCGGCAGAAGAAGGGAAGTGTATTTTGACGGGAAAGCCCAGCAAACAGCGCGTTCTTTTTGCAACTGCTTATTAGACAGTGATTTATATAAAGTTGCCCTATTGCAGGGAGAAATAGTCAGGATCGTTATGGATACCTGACTATTTTTTTTACTTTCAGCCCGCTGAATTTATCATTTTGTACAGAGCGGATCACAGATCCGCTGGCCGAAGGCCCATCATAAGCGGTGCACCGGGGATGGGTATTTTGGTTAACAAACCAGCCCCGGTGCACAACTAACGATTAAACAAAATTCTTATGGAAGCAAACACAGGCACGAGCTTATTCGAACTTCAGGTAGATCATGAGTCGACCGCTCATCTCAAAGAAGCAGCACGCTGGGCCAAGTTCCTGGCCATCGTCGGCTTTATCTTTTGCGGGCTTATGGTCCTGGGGGCGCTCTTTGCCGGAGCGATCCTCGCCAATCTATATTCGACTACCATGGGGATGGGCGCGGCTGGCAGTGCCATTGGAGGGGGCCTATCTGTCGGATACATCCTGTGCGCATTATTGTGCTTTTTCCCTTGTCTTTACACGTATAATTTTGCCAGGAAAATGCAGGTAGCGCTTCGCAACAATGACCAGGTGCAGCTAAACCAATCTTTCAGGAACCTGAAAGCATACTATCGTTTTACGGGCATACTGATGGTGATTGCTCTTTGTCTTTGGGCGCTTTTTTTCCTCTTCGCGATCATTGGTTCTGCATTCCGTTGATCATTGCGTAGAGTAATAATTGTAATCTTTTAAAAGGGTTTCCAGAAAGTCCAGGGAGTCCTGATCGCTTTCGATCTGGAGCTTTGACTTGATCCGCTCGCCAATACGCATGGACAGGTCATAGTCTCCCTTTTTTTGCACGGTGCTGATGATACTTTTCAGCGTATTGATGTCCTTATCGGTCAGTTGCATCACCTGGGGGAACCTGGGCTGGTAATTCGTTTCCAGCTCGGTGAATACGGTGTCTTCCCAGGACGTATGTGTCTTTGTGTCGATGATGATAGTGCCGGCGACCAGGTCGCCGATGCGCTGGGTATAAGGAGTGGAGATCACGCTGGCGATGCCGCCGAAGAGAAATATGGCGCACCACCAGGGCAAGGCTCCATAAGCAATGGCCGGGAGAACCCAAATGGGAAAATCGGCCAGCCGGAATACCCAGCGGATCAAATATTGGCTCAGGGATGGCTGACCGCCGTCCTGCGTGATGACCTTGATGGCCATCGCCTTTTTTCCAATGCTTTGTCCGTTGAGGGTCAGCTCGCAGATAAGATGATAAAAAAGAGGTGGCAGGCCTGCCAATACATAGACCCAAAGGTTTTCCGACGTGTCGACCCCGTTCAGCAGTTTGCCCATCAACAGGGAATAGGCCAACAGGACTACACAATCGATGATCCATGCAAAGAAGCGTTTGTGAAAGGGGGTGATAGCGAATTCCACTTCAATATTGAACCCGGTGTCAAGTTTTACTAATGCCATATAATTAAGCAATAACTTACTATATTTATCCGTAAATATAATGCTAAATCTTCCCAGGTGCGAGAAGGACTCTTTATTAAAAAAAATATTGATAAGTGGAAGCAGTACCAGTATGAGCCTGCCACCGATCCGGATGAGATGGCGGGTCAGTTTACTGAGCTGGTGAATGATCTTGGGTATTCCAAAACCTTCTATCCTCACAGCAAAGTGACCCAATATCTCAATGGGTTGGCGTCCAGGATATACCTGGGGATCTACCGCAATAAAAAAGAACGGGTTTCCCGTATCCTCAGTTTCTGGAAGACTGAGCTCCCCACCGTGGTCAGAAGGTATCATCGGGAGATGCTCTATTCTTTTCTTGTGTTTACACTTTTTGCCGTACTTGCCGCTTTTTCCGCAGCCCATGACGAAACCTTTGTCCGTGGGGTGCTGGGGGATCGCTATATCGACATGACGGAGGACAATATTGCCAAGGGTGATCCTTTTGGCGTATATAAACATGACAACCAGTTGAACATGTTCACCTGGATAGCAGTGAACAATATCAAAGTTTCGTTCATGGTATTTGTCTGCGGTTTTATCCTTTCCATCGGTACGGTGTGGCAACTGTTCTCCAACGGGGTCATGCTGGGGGCATTTCAATATTTTTTCTTTACAAAAGGATTGGGCTGGAAGTCTGTCCTTGTTATCTGGATACACGGCACCCTTGAGATATCTTCTGTTATTATAGCGGGGGGCGCTGGATTTGTGCTGGGCAACAGTATCCTTTTCCCCGGCACCCATCGAAGGGGCCATTCTTTGAAACGGGGTGCAAGGGACGGCGTTAAGCTGATGATCGGCCTGGTACCTATATTCATCGTAGCCGCCTTTTTGGAAGGGTTCGTCACCAGGTATTCCTCAATGCCCATCTGGCTTAGCATTATGATATTGGCCGGCTCGTTAACCTTCATTGTCTGGTACTTTATTATCTACCCACTCCGATTTGAACCAACATCCTCTACATATTAAGTGCAGGGCCCTTTTGTCCTTTATCCTTCTGCTAGTCGTCTTGCAAAGCCCGGCGCAGCACCATGGGAAGCGTCATGTACGACATACGGCAGGCAGTACGGCCGGCATGCCGGATTCCGTGAGTACGGCTGACGAAGAGCTCCATTCTTTTAATGCGCCTTCTTCGGGCAGCCCGGACCAGACGGCTGCATCACCGGATAGTGAAGAGAAGGAACCGCCGCTGGTCCTGCGCGGCATTCCCGACAGTGTCATCAATCACCGGAAGAAAGAACGGGATTTCGCCTATGCCAACGATCCATCCTGGTGGAAGGATAATTCAGCGCAGGAAAGGAATGACCCATCCGGCTCATTCTACAGGCTGTTGGACAGCAAGGGCTTTCGTTATTTTATTTATGTTTTTTTAGGCGCTGTATTGTTGTATGCTTTGTATAAGATCATTACGGAGAACAATCTTCGTTTCTTTTACCGGACCCCTTCCAGGGTCAGTGAAAACACTGACGAAGGATCGGCGCTGCCTGAAGAGGATATCGACCGGCTGTTGAAGAAGGCGCTCAGCGAGGGGGCACACCGAATGGCTACACGTTATCTGTATCTGAAGACCTTGCGTATGCTGGACGCCCGTCAATTGATCCGTCTGCATATACAAACCACCGATGAGGAATATGCCCGTCAGCTGGACTACCTTCCGCAAGGCGGAAGTTTTCGTTGGCTGAAGAATGCTTATGAGCAGGTGTGGTATGGCAAATTCCCGTTGAACGACCAGCAGTTCACCCGTTTGTTACAATATTTTCAGGACTTTCATACCTCCCTTGACCTCGTCCACGCATGAGAAAAAGCCTTCATATCATCCTTTTTTTTGCGCTGTGGTGCTTGTATTCCTGTAACCCGGGCGGAGGGCGTGGCAGGATCAACAAGCGGGTGACGTTCGGACGTAAGGATAAGATGCCGTATGGAGCGTATATCGCGTATGAAAACCTGCCCTACCTTTTTCCGAATGCCGAAATATCCGTCAATAGCGTTCCGTTCTCTTCGCTGGCTGAGAGCGGGGGAGGAAAGCGGGCATTTATCTTCATCGGACACAGGGTGGACCTTGATCCCACCGAGATCAACGCCCTGCTGAGCTTTGTGGGACAAGGCAATCATGTCTTTATGTCCGCCCTGCATTTTGGGGACTCCCTGCTGCATATCCTGAATATCCGGCCGGGTATCCTTTCCAGCCTTGTGTTGAGCGATATGGACAGCCTCCGGGTCAGTGTATTGCAGCCCGGGACCAATGACTCCCTGTCTTTTGCCTATCCGGGCGCCTCGAATGATAATTGGATCGATTCGCTGGACCTCCAGTATGCCACTGTATTGGGCAAGGATTTAAAAGGCCGGCCCAACCTGGTCAAATTCAGTTATAAAGGGGGCGGGTCTTTGTTCCTTCACTTCGCCCCGATGGCGTTCACCAATTTTTTTCTGCTGCATAAGAATAACAAGGCGTATTATGACAATGTCTTTTCCTATATACCCGAGGGTGTAACGGAAGTATTATGGGATGAGAATTACCGTTATGACAAAGGCAGGTCCCGAAGCAGCTTTTCCGCCCTCCGGTATATCCTGAATGACAGAGCGTTCGCCGCGGCATTTTGGCTGCTGCTGTTGTTGTTGCTGATCATTTATTTATTCGAGTCCAAGCGGAGACAGCGTATCGTCCCCGTGATCGAGGGGCTACGCAACAATTCGCTTGACTTTGTCACGACCATCGGACGTCTGTATTATCAACGGCGGGACAACCGGAACCTGGCTACCAAGATGGCCATACATTTTCAGGACCATATACGGACAAAATACAATCTCACCATCCATCTGTCGGATGAAGGGATCGTGGACCGGCTGTCCTGGAAGACTGGGATCTCCAAAGAGTTTCTGCATACATTGATAGACGACTTGCTTCGTCTGCAGGAAAGCCCTGCCGTGTCGGATGAGGAGCTGCTGGCGCTTAACAGGGAATTGGAAGAATTTTATAAACAAGCATAAAATGGAAGAAAATCTGTTTGAACAACGCACCGACCTGGGTGAATTGCAGCAGGCCATCGGAGAACTTAAGCAGGAGATAGGGAAGGTCATCGTAGGGCAGGAGCAAATGATAGAACTATTGCTGGCAGGCATCCTGGCGGACGGACATATATTGATAGAAGGGGTTCCGGGAGTAGCCAAGACACTGACGGCAAAGTTATTGAGCAAGACGATCGCCGTAAACTTTTCCCGGATACAGTTTACTCCCGACCTTATGCCCAGCGATGTCATCGGGACTTCTATCTTCAACCCCCGGGAAAATACTTTTCAATTCAAGCCCGGACCCATCTTTAGCAATATCGTGCTGATAGATGAGATCAACAGGGCCCCTGCCAAGACGCAATCGGCTCTTTTTGAAGTGATGGAGGAGCGGCAGATCACCGTCGACGGTCAGACCTTTGTACTGGAGCCCCCTTTTATGGTGGTGGCTACGCAAAACCCCATCGAGCAGGAAGGGACCTATCATCTTCCCGAAGCACAGCTGGACCGCTTTCTCTTCAAGATCAACGTCGGCTATCCCACACCCGAACAGGAATTCAGGATCGTATCCGACCATCATATCACCCGGACGGATAATCGTGTGAACGATGTCCGGAGCGTTTTGTCCGCGTCGAGTATCGACGCTCTGCGCAAACAAGTGCGTAACCTCGTCGTGGAGGAAAAACTGATACAATTTATTACATCCATCGTAGCGGCGACCCGTAATCATAAGGCCATCTATCTGGGAGCTTCGCCGCGGGCATCCATCGGCATCCTCAACGGTTCCAAGGCCGTGGCCGCCATGCGAGGACGCGACTTTGTCATACCTGAAGATGTCGTGTATGTTGCGCCGGCCGTATTGCGTCACCGGCTGGTGCTGACGCCTGAAAAGGAAATGGAAGGAGCTTCAGAGGACGATGTCATACAAGAAATCATCCAAGCCATTGAAATACCCCGTTGATGATCCGTAGATTTTATAAATCCCTTTTCTTTTCCCGCCGCTGGTACTGGCTATGGGTGGGCGTGATCCTGTTTTTTGTATTGGCCTACTGGGTACCCCTGCTCTTTGTGGCGGCCCAACTGGCGGCCCTTTTCCTTGTCGTCGCCAGCATGCTGGATTATATCGTGCTCTTTTCCCGGAAAGACCCCGTCAACGCTGTACGCGAAATGGGGGAACGGTTCAGCAATGGCGACCAGAATCCCGTGAAACTGGTGGTGACCAACCGGTATCCATTCCGGATCACTTACCGTATCATCGACGAGTTGCCGGATCAGTTCCAGCGAAGGGATTTCCGGCTGGATGGAGGATTGAAGCCGGAAGAAACCAGGACACTGACCTATGAGTTGCGGCCTGTGGAGCGGGGTGAGTATGTTTTTCACGACATCAATATATTTATCAAAAGCCCTTTTGGATTGCTGGTGAGACGTAAGACCCTTCCGTCGGAAAAGATGATAAGGGTGCTGCCTTCTTTTTTCCCTTTGCGCCAATATGAACTGAAAGCTTATGCAAGCAACCTGGCGGAAAGCGGCAATAAAAGGATGCGTAAGCTGGGGCAGAGTCTTGAGTTCGAGCAGATAAAGGAGTATGTTATGGGGGACGATATCCGTAGCCTCAATTGGAAAGCCACTGCCCGTAAAGGAGGGCAGCTGATGGTAAATAACTATACGGATGAGAAGAGCCAGCAGGTGTACTGTGTCATCGACAAAGGACGCATCATGAAAATGCCCTTCGAAGGCATGAGCCTTTTGGACTATGCGATCAATGCCACCCTGATCCTGTCCCGGGTAGCCCTTATCAGGCAGGATAAGGCGGGACTGGTGACCTTTTCCGATCAGATCGGAACTTTTTTGCCTGCCGGGAGAAAGGCGCTGCAGATGAATAATATACTGGAAATATTATACAATCAGCAGACCAGGTTCCTGGAGACAGACTATGAAAGGCTGCATGCGCTTATCCGTACCCGTATTACACAAAGGAGTCTCATCGTACTGTTCACCAACTTTGAATCTCTCTCGGGGCTCCAGCGGCAGCTGCCTTATATGCGAGGTATCGCAAAGAACCATTTATTGCTGGTGGTGTTTTTTGAGAATACAGGGTTGCAGCAGGTACGTGAGGCCGGGGTCAGGGACATTGAAGGGTTGTATATAAAGACCATTGCCGAGAAGTTCGCTTATGAAAAGAGACTTATCGTCAAAGAGCTGAACAAGCATGGCATCCTGACCATTCTTACGGCACCGGAGCATCTTACGGTACAGGCGGTGAATAAATACCTGGAAATAAAGGCCCGGCTGGCCATTTAGGTTTTCTGCCATGGCGTACCTTTGCGGCAATGCAACAGAACAATACGGACAATAACCCTTTTGCCGAGGGCCGCGCGCTGCTGATCGACAAACCGCTGCATTGGACCAGCTTTGATGTAGTGAGGAAGATAAGAGGCATGGTAAAGACCAAAAAGGTCGGTCATGCCGGCACCCTCGACCCGCTGGCCACGGGACTGCTCATTGTTTGTACGGGGAAATATACCAAAAGGATCAACGAATACATGGCGCAGGAGAAGGAATATACCGGGGCCGTCACTCTGGGGGCTACCACGCCCACCTTCGATCTGGAAAGCGATCCGGAAAATTTTAAGGACTACTCGGGCGTCACGCCGGCGGCGTTGGAACAGGCGGTTAAAAAGTTTACCGGTCCGATACAACAGGTGCCGCCTATTCATTCTGCTATCAAAAAGGATGGGAAAAGGGTATACGAGCTGGCGCGAAAGGGCAGGGAGGTAAAGCTGGATCCCCGGCCTGTGGTGATCCATGAACTGGAGGTCACGGGCTTCAGCCTGCCTGTCGTAAGCTTCCGGGTGGTCTGTTCAACAGGGACGTATATTCGTAGTCTTGCCAATGATCTGGGGGAGGCCCTGGGTTGCGGAGGGTATCTCAGCAGTCTTTGCCGTACGCGGATCGGTGGATTTCGCCTGGAGCAAGCCATGAATATGGAGGAGGCGGGGAGATATATCCGGGGAATACTGGGAGTGGAAAGTCAGAACGGGTAGTTGATACCCAGCTGGAACTGTCCGTCGCCGAGCCGCATTTTATAGAACCATTTTTCGCTGTTCTCCAGTCGCTGAGGGTCCTTTAACTTATAGGCCCAGTCGAATCGTATGAGAAAATAATCGAAGTCCAGCCGGAGGCCTGTACCTCCATCCACGGCCAGCTCCTTATAAAAGCGATCGAATTTGAAGTCGCTGCCTCTGTCCTTTCCATAAAGGCTGTCGCTGAGATGTCTGTTCCATATATTGCCCGCATCCATATACAGGGCGCTTTTCAGCTTGACGCCGAAGATGGTGCCCAGGGGGAAGCGGTATTCGATGTTACCTTCTAATTGTACATCTCCGAACCGGTCGAGCTTGCCCTTTCCAGCCGTATCATAATAGGGAGAGGAACCCAAACCCAGCTGACGGATCTGCCAGCCCCGCATGCTGTTGGGACCACCGCCAAAAAAGGCTTTATAGAAAGGCAGGGTTTCCTCTGTTCCTTTTCCTTCCTTACCATAGGCCCACCCTGCCCCTGCATAGGCCCGCATGGCCAGCTGGCTGCGTTTAAAGTCGATGTGGTGGGCGAATTCAATATCCGCCTTGATAAAGCGCCAGAGATCCCCCTCGTCTATTTCCCTGATCAGCCCCAGCAGAGCCCCGCTTTCTTCCAGGCTGATACGCAGCAGGTTCGTATGAATACCGATCTTCCGTCTGCTGTTGTAGATGAACTGAGAGCCCACTACCAGCCCACTGCGGAAGGCCAGGCTCAGGGAAGGGTTATTATTCAGGTATTTCTGGAAACTGTCCGTTTTGAACAGCTTGGTATATTCGATGTTCACCGGGTTCCATACAAAGGAATGATTGCCCCTGGTCCATTGATAGCCCCAGGAGGCATTAAAGGACTGTACGGTAAAGAATTGTCGTCTGTCCGTATAAGAGGCGTTGAGATTGAGCACGGAGCGCAGACTGTCCAGCCGTCTTTCATTCCGTGCTATCTTCCGGACGATAAAGCGTGGTGCGATCAGCCGGGGAAAAGAGATGGTGTGCGCGATGCTGGCCTGCGTGGTCTGGATAAAATCATTGCCTAGTTCTACACCGGCTCTTAAGGTGGTATTGGAAAGCACGGATTGACGAAAGGAATTGCGGTTGAGCAACCCCAGGTTGGCGCCTACCCCAAAGAGATTGCCTACGGTGATGATGTCCGCGGTATTACGGCTGGCTTCCACTCCGACGTCCAGCTTATATTTTTTATTGGGATACAGCCGCAGGTCGACGTCCAGAAGAGAGTCGGCCATACCGGAAGGGGTAAAGCTGATGGCCGCCTGTTGCCAGGCTCCCATCTGGCCAAACCGGTTGATGGTGCGGTCATAATTTGTTTTTCTGTACAGGCGTGTCGGCCGCAGATATATATTGTTGGTAATAAAAGAGGGTTTGAATTTGTCGGTACGTGAGATGAGGGTAAAGCCCCTGGTCGTAGAGGTGTCGGTGGTGCTGAAGGCAACGGTATCTTCCAGGATAGGGAGGTCCGGATAGACAGTGACATGCCCGATGTAATATTTTTCTATATGGGTGGGATCTTTGACAGGGCGTTGCTCTACTACGACATTGACGGTGGGGTGCTCCCTTTTTTTACGCAGCTCTTCCAGCAGGGCTGCCTGCTGGAAAGGGTCCAGGGTGGGATCGATAAGTCCTGCCACCACGGTGTCCTTGATGATGACCAGGTCTTCTTTTGTGAATCTATAGTAGCCGCTGTCCTGAAATAGCGCCACCAGCCTGTCCAGCTCGTCGGAGAGGTTCTTGTTGGAATAGGGCTGACCTTTCCAGAGAACGGACCCTCCCTTGTTTCGCAGGGCCATTGCCTGCAGCGCAGGTGTGTGCAAATCAAAGCCGATGGAATCCAGCCGCAGTTGTTTTCCCGGCCAGACGGTGAATTCGATGGTTACACGATACTGGTCCTTTATGCGATCGTGTTTGAGGACTGTGTCGGTGTATATGGTGTCTTTTATCACCGGCGTGTAATAACCGGATGCATTCAGGAGGGCGACCATGTAGCCGATGGAACGGCGCACATTGGCCGAATCATAGACAGGGGGACCCACTAGTTTTTTATAGACGCCGGCGATAGAAGTCTCCTGGATACGGAGGCTGTCATCCAACTGGTTTGCCAGGCGCAGGGAGAGGTCCTTTTTTTCGCTGCCAGGGATGTCACCTTGTACTTTTATCTTTGTGCTGAAGACAAAGGGTTTCCCATACTGGTAGCCGGAGACATGATGGAACCCGGAACAGGACCATAGGAAAAGGGCCGCCGACAATACAAATACTGGGTAAAGGATGGATACACTAACTTGCCGGCGGTTTAGCATAAAGAAATATAACGGACCCGGTGTCGGGTGAACTTTTGTATATAAACGAAATCAATGCTGATAAAATCGCAGGTCAAATATATTCAAAGTTTAGGCCAGAAAAAATTTCGGGATCAGGAGGGGGTTTTTGTCGTTGAGGGCCCAAAGATGGTGAAGGAGCTGTTGGCGGCGCCCAACCTGGAGTTGTTATACCTGATCGGCGTTGCCGCTTTCCGGGAAACCGGCATCCCTTTTATAGAAGTAAAGGAGAGTGAGTTGGAGCGGCTGTCTTCCTTGTCGACCCCCAACCAGGTATTGGCCGTATTCAGGAAGCCTGTTTTTACGGCAGCCCGTTTTGATGACCGGGTCACCCTGGTGTTGGATGGTATCCAGGACCCCGGCAATCTGGGTACCATCGTCCGTATTGCGGACTGGTTTGGCATCAGCCAGGTGGTTTGTTCCAGCGATAGCGCCGATGTCTTCAGCCCTAAGGCCACTCAATCCACGATGGGCAGCATCAGCCGCGTACATGTGATGTATGAAGAGCCCGTGGCGTTGATGAGCGGGTATCCACGCCTGCCGGTGTATGCAACCGTACTGGAAGGAAAAAGTGTCTATGAGCAGGGGCGGGTCACCAGCGGATGGGTTGTCGTCGGGAATGAGTCGAAGGGCATCCGTGAACAGCTTTTGCAGCGAGCCACACACCCTATCACCATTCCCCGTATCGGGCAGGCCGAATCCCTGAACGCGGCTGTGGCGACGGGTATCATCCTGTCGCATTTGACAGCCGGACGCTAACGGAACTGTATGGCCCTGGCCGGCTGCATCCTTCTGACCACCAGGGTAGGGATCATCAATATGAGAAAACAGATGAGAAAGGTACCGGCATTTACCAGTACGACATGCCACCATTCCAGCTTTACCACGGCTTTTGAGATAAAATAAGCGTCTTCCGGCAGCTTGATAAAGCCATACTTATCCTGCAGCCAGCAGATGAGCAGTCCAAAAGCATTGCCGATGACCATTCCGAAAAGGGTTATGATCGCACCCTGGTAGAGGAATATTTGCTGGACCTGGAAGGTAGGGGCCCCGACAGCTTTCAGGATCCCGATCATCCTTGTACGCTCCAGCACCAGGATGATCAGACAGGTGACGAGATTGAGGGTGGCGATGACGATCATGATGATCAGGACGATAAGAATAGTATTGTCCTGCAGGTTCAGCCAGTCGAAGATATTGGGATATAGTTCTTCTATGCTGCGGCTGCTCCATGTCTGGGGCAATTGATCATAGATGACGGAATTCACGGTGTCGGCCTTGCGATAATCATTCACAAAGACCTCATACCCCCCGATCTGATCGGGCCCCCAGTTATTCAGCCGCTGGATCAGCCGGAGATCGCCGATGGCGATGAGCATATCATAGTCCTCGATGCCTATCTTGAATATCCCGGCTACGGAGAGTGACCTGACCCTGGGCGCGCCCTCCTGTTGGATGAAATAGATCAGCACTTTATCGCCTACTTTCAGCTTCAGATGACTTGCCATGGGTTCGGAGATATTGATCTCGCTGCTGTACCCGCTGTCGGGAAAATGGATCCAACGTCCTTTTCTCAGGAAGCCGTCCATATGACTGAAGTCGTAGCCTTTCTCCACGCCTTTCAGCAGGATGCCTTCGATACCTTCGCTGCTGCGAAGGACGGCATTTTTTGTCGCATAGGCCCCGATGCTTTGGACATCTTTGTTGTGGCGCAGGACCCGCCATACTGTATCGTTAGCGGATATGGGCAGCTCTTCGGCAATGGCGGCCCGGTTGGGGGTGGCATATTGTACGTGTATATGGCCCCAGAGGCTGAAAACCTTTTGCGCGATGGTGTATTGGAAGCCTTTTGTAAAAGCCAGGGTCAGCAGCATGGCCGCCACGCTGATGGCGGTAGCCGTAATTGCCAGCCGGATAATAAATCGGGAAAAAGATCGCTCCCGGTTGAAGGCCACGCGCCGGGCGATAAATGCTGCTACATTCAAACAGTATGCTTTAGTGGTCAAAACTAAAAGTTTTTTCCATTTTTGTGCTACATTGTCATGCAATTCTTTTCCCATGAAGCACCTTCTCTTGTTTTTTTTCGCCGAAGTGATCGTCATCGCTGCAATGGCCCAGACGCCTGACTCGACCTATGTGTCTAATATCAGAACGCCACAGCTTTATCAGGCGGGCAATCAGCTGGGGTATCCTATTTTGCAATTGAACAGTAATGATCAGCTGGAACTTCATTTTGACGACCTGGACGCAGACGTAAAGAATTATTATTACACCTATCAGCTGTGTAATGCCGACTGGACCCCTGCTGTCGTAAGCATATTCGATTACATCAGGGGGTTTGGACAGATGCGTATAGCCAATTATCAGTATTCGTCCGTAGCGCTGACCCGTTATACCCATTATCAGGCGTTGCTGCCGGAGCCGAATTGTCTGCCCATTCATACCGGGAATTACCTGCTCAAGGTTTTTCTGGATGCGGATACTTCCAAACTGGTGTTCACCCGCCGTATGCTGGTGGTGGACAAGAAAGTGGCAGGAGGGGCGCAGTTGCTGCAACCGTTGAACTTTGACATTGCACGTACGCATCAACGCATGCTGTTCAAGCTGAATGTCGTCAATGTAAATCCCACCAATGCTCTGGACCAGATAAAGGTGGTGATCCTGCAAAACCTCCGTTGGGACAATGCTATCAGGGACATTAAACCCACTTTTGTGGTGAACAATACGCTGGAGTACAACAGCACGAGTGACGAAATCGTATTTCCCGGAGGGAGTGAATGGCGGTGGGTGGACCTGCAAAGCTTCCGTTACCAAAGTGACAGGATACAGAGCGTGAACTATGGCAAGACGGCCACCGAAGTATTTCTACGGCTTGACGGGGACCGCAGCCGGCAGCCTTATTTGTTCTATAAGGATTATGACGGCGCCTATTTCACACAGACGACGGAGAGCATCAACCCGTATTTCCAGACGGATTATGCCACTGTCCATTTTTATTTTGTCCCGCCGGATCATTCTCCCTGGCCGGACAAGGATATATATGTGATGGGGTGGTTTACAGGCGGGGGGCTCAATGATTCCACCCGGATGGAGTTTAATGCGGAGAAAGGGCGGTATGAAAGGTCTTTTCTGTTAAAACAGGGATTCTATAATTATGCATATGTCACGGTGGACAAGACGGACCCCGGGCGCAGACCGTCCTTTGAATTTACGGAAGGGAACCATATAGAAACAGAGAATGCGTATACCATCCTCGTCTATTACAGAGCCCTGGGCGCGAGGGCCGATGAACTGGTGGGGCTTTTAAATACCAGCAGTCTCAATACTTTTCGTTGATTTGAAAATTATTCTTACCTTCGTGACCGGCAAGTCTTATACGACCAGCTCCCGCTGAACCCCCCCAGGGCCGGAAGGCAGCAAGGGTAAGTGGTCGCAGCGGTGCGATGTAAGTAACTTGCCTTTTTTTATTGGTGAACCACAGGTTCGCCGGCCGAAGGCCCATCATAAGACGTGCGACGGGGATGGGGTAAATTTCGGAGAAAACCATACCCGGCGCACAAACGTGGACGATCTGTCCACTCCTCCGATAAAAAGATAAATTTAATACCATGAAATTTTTCATCGACACCGCCGACCTGGCGCAGATCAAAGAAGCAAACGACTTAGGCATTTTAGACGGGGTAACCACCAATCCTTCCCTGATGGCCAAAGTGGGCATCAAGGGTGATGAAGCCGTTACCAACCATTATAGGACGATCGCGGAACTGGTGGACGGAGATGTAAGCGCGGAAGTGGTGTCCACGACGTTCAATGAGATCGTAGAAGAAGGGAAAAAGCTTCATGCCATTCACCCCAATATCGTAGTAAAAGTACCTATGATCAAGGATGGCATAAAGGCGTTAAAATGGTTTTCCGACAACGGTATCAAGACTAATTGCACCCTGGTCTTCTCTGCCGGTCAGGCAATCCTGGCTGCCAAGGCCGGCGCCAATTATGTGTCTCCCTTCATCGGGCGCATCGACGACAGCAACTGGGATGGAGTAGAGTTGATCGCGCAGATCGCGCAGATCTATTCTGTACAAGGATATGAGACGGAGATCCTGGCTGCCTCCATCCGTAGCCCCCTTCATATCGTAAAATGCGCTGAAGCGGGAGCCGACGTAGTCACTTCTCCGCTGGAGCCTATTTTGGGGTTGTTGAAACATCCGCTGACAGACATCGGTCTGGCCAAGTTCCTGGCTGATGCGAAGTCTTTCAAATAAATTGAATTAAATAACTTTTAGTTGCAGGCTATGGGCATCCGGGAGGTTGTTTGTAGCCTGCATTTTTATGTCTATGCCGAGCTGTGCCACCGGGCCTATGATGATAATGGAAGGGTGTGTCAGGTGATGTGTCGATGCGAGCTCCGGCAGGTGTGCCACGTGGCCGCGGACCATTCTTTCCCCCGGGAGGGAAGCCTGGTGGATAATAGCTGCCGGTATATCTCCTTTTCCTTCTGCCAGATAGGCTGCTGCAATCTCCTTTAACTTTTTCATGCCCATATAAATGACCACGGTGGCCTTGCTTTTCATGGCATGCTGCAGGTCTGCTGACAGGGCCCCGTCCTTTTTTGTGCCTGTGATGACCCAGATACCTTCGCTAATGTGCCGGTGGGTGAGGGGGATGGCCGAGAGGCCCGCTGCCTGCATAGTACTGATACCGGGGATATAGGATACGTTGATCCCTTGCTCGTGTGCATAGATGATCTCCTCGAAGCCTCGCCCGAAAATAAAAGGGTCGCCGCCTTTCAACCGGATCACTTTCCCTTTGGTAAAAGCTTTTTCCTTTATCAGTGTATGGATGGTTTCCTGGGGTGTATAGTCCCCGTAGGGGAGTTTGCCTACATATATCTTTTCGCAGGCGGGGGGAGCCCAATCCAGCAGGATCGTATTGGCAAGATTATCATATAGTATGACAGGGGCGTCCCGGAGGGTCCGGTAAGCCTTTAGAGTAATGAGTTCCGGGTCGCCGGGACCGGCTCCCACGACGATCAGTTCAGGGGTTTTATTGGAGATAATATGCATATGTTGTAAATTTATATATGTTTATATCATACAATTTAATGAAAATTTTTATTATACTTGTATATAAATATTATATGTAAATAAATATAATATTAACTGACTGCTGACTTTTGCCTGCCATCCACTGGGGTAGAATACCCTAAAAATGATCATTATATGAGCACTTCCAACAAACCCGTGGTGGTTGTCGTCGGGAATGGTATGGTTGGCCACAAGTTTTGTGAGAAATTGATGGCGGCTTCCGATGGCTTTCAGATTGTTGTCTTTGGTGAGGAGCCCCGGCCAGCCTATGACCGGGTACACCTGAGCGAGTATTTCAATGGTAAAACAGCGAGTGATCTGAGTCTTTCCATGGCGGGGTGGTTTGATGCCGAAAGGGACATCGTGCTGCACATGGGCGATCCTGTCAGGGAGATCGACCGGACGGAAAGGGTCGTGCATTCGCGGAAGGGTATTGTTCAGCCTTATGACTTTCTGGTATTGGCCACCGGCTCGGCGGCCTTTGTCCCTGATATCCCCGGTGTTGAAAAGCAGGGCGTATTCGTTTATCGTACCATCGAGGACCTGGACCTTATCAAGGCTTATGCAAAGCAGGCCCGCCACGGCGCTGTCATGGGCGGCGGCCTCCTGGGACTGGAAGCTGCCAAAGCTTTGTTGGACCTGGGCATACCGTATGCGCATGTCATTGAATTTGCCTCCCGTCTTATGCCCCGGCAGATCGATAGCGCCGGCAGTCATATTTTAGAGACGAGGCTTGCCAAATTGGGATTACAGATACATCTTAACAAAAGCACCCTGGCAGTGGAAGGAGAGGGAAAGATATCCCGTCTCCGCTTTGCAGACGACACTATCCTGGACCTGGATATGCTGGTCATTTCGGCGGGTATTCGTCCCCGTGATGAGCTGGCAAGGCTTGCGGGGCTGCAGGTGGGCACACGGGGTGGGATCCTGGTAAATGAAAAGATGCAGACCAGCGACCCTCGGATCTTTGCTCTTGGTGAATGTGCGCTGGTGGCAGGCATGATTTATGGTTTAGTGGCGCCTGGATACGAGATGGCCGATGTAGCGGCTTCCCAACTGGCTGGTGGTCACAAGACCTTTACCGGCTTTGACATGAGTACCAAGCTGAAGTTGATCGGCGTGGATGTAGCCAGTTTTGGGGATGCTTTTGTCAGTGAGCCGGACAGCAGGACTATTGTCTTTGAGGATAGGCATAAAGGCGTTTACAAACGGATCAATATAACCAATGACGGAACGCGCCTGTTGGGTGGCATCCTCATCGGGGATGCTGCTGCTTACAATATGTTATTACAGACCGTTAACAACCGGCTGCCGCTGCCACCGGACCCGGAAGACCTGGTCCTTGGCAGCCGGGGCGGCGCAGCCGCCGGCGCCAGTGTGATGGACCTGCCGGAGGAAGCCCTTATATGTTCCTGTGAGTCTGTGACCAAGGCTGCCATCTGTCATGCAGTGACGGAAAAAGGCGTCGAGACCATCGACAATATGAAGAAATGTACGAAGGCCGGGACGGGCTGCGGCGGGTGTGTGCCCCTGGTAAAAGACCTGATATCGGGTACACTGAAGGCGAACGGCAGGTACATTCGCAATGTCATCTGCGAACATTTTGATCAATCGAGACAGGAATTGCTGCACCTGGTAAAGCTTCATTCCGTAAAAACCTTTGACGAAGTGCTGGGCCGTTGGGGAAAAGGTGATGGCTGTGAGGTCTGTAAGCCTGCCGTTGCCAGTATACTGGCAAGCTGTTGGAATGATAATATCCAGGAGCAGGCCGTCATTCAGGACAGCAACGACAGATACCTTGCCAATATACAGAAAGGCGGCACCTATTCCGTTGTTCCCCGCATACCCGGCGGGGAGATCACCCCTGAAAAGCTCATCGTACTGGGAAAGGTGGCTAAAAAATACAATCTCTATACCAAGATCACGGGTGGACAGCGCATCGATCTTTTCGGGGCGCATGTCAACGATCTGCCTGATATCTGGGAGGAGCTGATCGCGGCGGGTTTTGAGAGCGGTCATGCATATGGGAAGGCGCTTCGTACTGTAAAAAGCTGTGTGGGCAGTACCTGGTGCCGCTTTGGACTCCATGACAGCGTATCCTTTGCCATCGAAGTAGAGGAGCGATACAGGGGGATCCGCGCTCCCCATAAGATAAAGGGCGGCGTCAGCGGCTGTATCCGGGAGTGTGCGGAAGCGCAGAGCAAGGATTTTGGCATCATCGCGACGGAGAAAGGATGGAACCTGTACGTTTGTGGCAATGGCGGTTCCAAACCTCAACATGCGCAGTTGCTGGCGACGGATATCGACCAGGCGACGGTGATCCGTCTGCTCGACCGGTTTCTCATGTTCTATATACAGACAGCTGACCCGCTGACCCGTACGGCTACCTGGCTGAATAAAATGGATGGGGGAATGACCTACCTAAAGAACGTAGTAGTCGAAGACAGTCTGGGTATGGGAGCGCAATGGGAGGCTGAAATGCAGGCGCTGGTGGACAGTTATAAATGTGAATGGAAGGAAGTGGTGGAGAACCCCGCTCTCCGGCAGCGTTTTGTCCACTTTGTAAATGCGCCTCGTAAAAAAGACCCTTCTGTTACATTTGACACGATGCGGGGACAGATCAAGGCAAAAGAGTGGTAAAAAAATCATTGTAAAATTTTTTGGTATGGGGTCCAATACAAAATGGAAGCTGGCTTGCCAGGTAGAGGATGTACCTTCCGATGGAGGGGCTTGTGTAAGCTTCGGAGAGGAACAGATAGCTATTTTTAATTTTTCCCGGAGAGGGGAGTGGTATGCTACGGAGAACCGGTGTCCGCACAAACAGCAGATGGCGCTTTCCCGTGGAATGACAGGCAGCGCAGGTGAACAGTGTGAGCCAAAGGTGGCTTGTCCGTTCCACAAAAAGACTTTTTCGCTGCTGACGGGAGATTGTTTAAGCGGGGAGGAATATAAGATCAGGACGTATCCGGTGATGGTGAAGGAGGGGAAGGTGTATATTTGTGTCTAAACAAGGACATGCGCGACATCTCCCACAAACAGATCACTCTTCGCACCGCCGACGCCATGGGCGTCCTTTTTTGTTCTCCCGCCACCATCGATCTTATCCGCAATAACCAACTGCCGAAGGGCAATCTCTTTGATGTGGCGCGGGCGGCTGCCTTTCTGGGTGCTAAGAGCACCCCGCAATTACTTCCTCATTGTCATCCTGTATCCATCGATGGTATGGACCTGCAGTTCGAATTTCTTGATCAAGGGCTGCATGGTGACTTGCTCGGGTCTGAAGTCTTTGACCGTACGGGCATCCTGATAAGAGGGCAGGCCAGGAGCATCGGCCGCACGGGCATCGAAATGGAAATATTGATGGGGGTTTCGGTGGCTGCCCTGGAGATATATGATATGTTGAAGCCGGTGGATAAGCGCCTGGAGATCGGGCATATCCGGTTGCTGGAGAAGACGGGGGGGAAGAGCGACAGGGAGAGGTACTTTGCTACGCCGCCCATCTGCGCCGTGCTGGTATGTTCCGACAGTACTGCTGAAGGGAAAAGGGAAGATAAGAGCGGAAAGATCATACAGGAGATGCTGGAGGCGGTAAACGCCAGTGTCAGGTATTATGAAATCGTTCCGGACGACAAGGTACATATCCAGGAAAAAATACGGCAATGGGTAGCCGAGGATATACAATTTATTTTCACTACGGGTGGGACGGGGCTTGGCCCTCGTGATAACACTGTCAGCGCGGTGAAGGAGATGCTGGAACGGGATGCCGACGGTATCGTGGAAGCCATGCGGGTATATGGCCAGATGCGAACCCCCATGGCCATGATGAGCAGGGCTGTGGCGGGCTCTATCGCCCAGACCCTCATCGTCACATTACCAGGCAGCAGTGACGGTGCACGCGAGTCGCTGGAGGCCATCTTGCCGGCCGTATTCCATGCACGCAAGATGATGAAAGGAGGAGGGCACTAGGTAAGGCTGATAATTTACAAATATTTCTTTATCCCTTAATAGTACCTTTGAAGGTATTAAACCTTTGAGATATGAAAAAGGAAGTCATTTCACAGCTTCATACCAATTTTGAACTTGCAGCCAATGAGACAGATGGTGTCGAGTATTGGTTTGCAAGAGATCTTCAGGAACTTTTAGGGTATACGAAATGGGAAAACTTTATTAAAGTCGTTGATAAAGCAAAGACGGCTTGTGTGAATGCCAAACAAGAGGTTTCTGACCATTTTCTTGACGTCAGGAAAATGGTTGACCTGGGTTCTGGGGCGAAGAGAGAAATTGAGGATATAATGCTTACAAGGTACGCTTGCTATCTTATCGCTCAGAATGGAGACCCGCGGAAAGATGAAATTGCTTTTGCAATGAACTATTTCGCTGTACAGACAAGAAAGCAGGAACTCCTTGAGCAACGGCTAAAGGAGTGGGAACGATTGCAGGCAAGGGAAAAGCTAACTATTTCAGAAAAAGAATTGTCAGGACTTATTTTTCAGAAAGGAATTGACAATGCAGGATTTGCCAGAATACGAAGCAAGGGCGACCAGGCCCTATTTGGTGGAAAGACAACATTAGATATGAAAGCGAGGCTGGGTATTCCTGACAACAGAGCTCTTGCCGATTTTTTGCCAACTATTACTATAAAAGCAAAAGACTTTGCTAATGAATTGACTAATGTAAATATTCGTAAATCCGATTTAAAAACAGAATCAGCCATTACTAATGAACATGTAAAAAATAACAAAGACGTAAGAGGGTTGTTACTAAAAAGTGGCATGGCACCAGAAAACTTGCCTGCAGAAGAAGATTTAAAAAAGGTAGAAAGGAAAGTAAAGACGGAAGATAAAAAGCTTCTGAAAGAATCTAAGAAGCTGAAAAAGAAATAAGTAAAATGAACCCATGATCAGCTACCTCGAAGCCCAAAAGATACTTATCAGCCACGCACATTCCTTTGGATCGGGAACCATCTCATTGGACCGGGCAGACGGCCGGGTACTGACCGGCCCGATCAGGGCAGACAGGGATTATCCCCCTTTCAACCGTGCTACCATGGATGGATATGCGCTGCGCCTGGCAGAACTGTTGCAGGGTATCCGTGAATTCAAGGTTGTAGAAACCATTTTTGCCGGAAGCGCCGCCACCCGGCAACTATCCGCCGGAGACTGCTACAGGATCATGACAGGAGCACCGGTGCCTGTAGATGCGGATATGGTAGTGCGACGGGAGGATACGATGGAAGAAGGGAGTATGATGCGGGTGCTGAACGAACCCGGCAAACCCTTTCTCAATATTGCCCGCCGGGGGGAAGACATATGCGAAGGGGACATTGTCATCGACAGTCCCTGTATCTGTGAACCGGCGATCATCGGACTGCTGGCTTCCCTGGGACAAAAAGAACTGACAGTTGCAAGACGCCCCCGGGTAGCCCTGGTAACCACGGGAGATGAAGTGGTGCCGATGGAGATGCAGCCTGGTCCTACCCAGATACGCAACAGCAACCGCTGGCTATTGCAATCCCTGTTAAAAAAATGGCAGATCGAGCCCTGGTTTTACGAGCACGCGCCCGATGATAAGGTGTCGCTGAAGGCTATTTTAGGGGAGGCGTTGAAGGCTGATATTATTATTTTGTGCGGAGGGGTCTCTGCCGGAGATGCCGATTATGTTCCGGAAATGCTGGAGGCTTCAGGTGTCACCCGTCTCTTCCATAAATTGGCCATCAAGCCCGGAAAGCCAGTTTGGTGCGGGATCTCTGACGGGAATACAATGGTCTTTGCATTACCTGGCAATCCTTTTTCCTGCCTGGTGGGGTTTATCTTACTGATCCAGCCCTATCTGCAAGCCTGCTTTGGCCTTCCGGCGCCTGCCCCGCTGAGCCTGCCCCTGGCAGCTTTGAAAAGGAAAAAGACCCCTCTCGACGAGTTCTTCCCCGTACGGGTGCACGGCTCTCCCGCAAGGCTGCACGAAGTATCGCTCAACGGCTCCGGCGATATACGATTGGGCATGCAGGCAAATGCCCTGGCCCTTCATCCGGCTGAAACCGGCGATATCCCTCAAGGAGACTTTGTACTTTATTATGGGCTATGATAGCTGTCCGTTACCGATAGCTCATTCATGCATTTTTCGAAGTAACAATTAATTCATATTAAAAGCGTTTTCGAATTTACTTTAATAGATTACCTTGTTGGGGCTATCCTTACCTACACTTAATTAAATACCCCTAACCAAGTAACCTATTCACCTATGCGATATATTCTTCGCATTATCACTGCTTTTATCATCTTTCTATCGAACAACCTGGTCGCATTATCGCAGGACAAACCCAGCAGTGTCGATCACGTGCTGCAATTCCCGGAAAATTTATTGGGGGTACTATCTAAAAAGACGGGCGCAATTCAGGAAAAGATGACAAAGCAGACAGCACGCTATATCCACCAGTTGCAAAAACAAGAAGATAAACTGCAAAAGAAACTTTCCAGGAAAGACTCTGCCGCTGCCGTTGCACTTTTTAACGGTTCCCGGGAGAAATATGATCAGTTATTGGCCGATCTAAAAAATGATCATACAGATGCAGGTCCACGTGGTAATATATACAGCAGCCAACTGGATTCATTGAAGACGACATTCAAGTACCTGGGTCAGGCCGGCGTATTGAGCTTGTCCTCCGGCGCCTTGAAGAAAGAAGCTGACGCCCGCCAGGCGCTCAACAATGCCCAGGGAAGCCTGAATCAGACGGCTCGCATCGACCAATTCCTGCAGGAACGGCAACAGTTGTTGCAAACGAAAATGAGCCAGTTCGGGTTGGACAAAGCATTTATCAGCTTTAAAAAGCAAGTTTATTATTATCAAGAGCTGGCGGAAGGTTACAAACAGATGCTGGAAAATCCGGATGCGATAGGTGCTAAGGCCCTGGATGTAGTTAAGCAATCACCGGCATTCCAGCGGTTCTTCAGCAATCATTCCGAACTGGCTGGTCTGTTTGTGTTGCCGGGCGCTACCGATCCGGACGTTGGCAAAGATGCGATGGTTGGAGTACAGACACGGAAGGCCATACAAAATGAAATTCAGGGAAAATATGGTAAGACGGCCAATGTCCAGCAGATGGTGACAAAAAATGTAAGGGATGCACAGACAAAGATTGGCCGGCAAGGTGGTGCACTTAATCTACCGGGCATACCGCTTAGTTTACCGGGTCGCAGCGGTAGTTACGGCCAGGAGGTCGCCATGCCCGAATTTAAACCCAACAATCAACATAACCGGTCTTTCATGGAAAGACTGGAATTCGGGATCAATCTGCAGACTATCCGGACCAACGGATACTGGCCAGCCACAAGCGATATCGGTCTGAGCATGGGCTACCACCTGTCTGACAACAATACCATTGGAATCAGGGGCAGTTTCAATATGGGATGGGGAGCGAATTGGCAGCATATGGCACTCAGCGCACAAGGAGCAGGGGGGGGAGTTTTTTGGAATGCAAGGATCAAAGGAAGCTTTTGGTTTACGGCCGGAGCGGAGTTGGATTACAAGCGCGGTAATGACCATATTGTTATTTCCAACTACCAAGCCTGGCAAAAACGGGCACTGGCCGGTATTACCAAAAAATATAAAGTAGGCAGGCGTATGCAGGGAAATATGCAGTTGCTGGTTGATTTTTTACATGCCAGTCATGTTCCTGCTACGCCATTCCTGTTGTTCCGTATAGGTTATAGTTTTTGAGCGCAGAGCATATGTTTGAAGTCAATCTCATTACTGTGTAACTCGTTGTTATGTCAACCCCGATATATAAGCGTCAATTATTTTTATCCATATATTTTATGATGGCGGTGCTGGCTGTGCGCTCACAGCCCACATTGCCGGCGGCTTACCCGACAACTTCCCTGGTGAACTATATTCGTACCTGGGATGCTACAGCACCCGAACAGGACGCCAATGTGCTCGTTACCCGGCCACTAAGAGATGTGAAGCAAGCGACATCTTTTATCGACGGCCTGGGCCGGTCGTTGCAGACCATTGTGAAAGGAGGCTCGCTGAATACGGGCAGCAACCCGTCCGATATGGTCATGCCGGTGGAATATGATGCTGTTGGACGGGAAGTATACAAATATCTTCCTTTTGCAGCAAATAGTACTGGCGGTAATACCTCAGTCAATGACGGGGCCTTCAAGGTGAATCCTTTTCAGCAGCAGGTGGCATTTTACAATCAACAACTGGCAAACGAACCTGCTGAGATCAACATTGGTGCGAACCAGCTGAATTATGCGTACAGCCAGACCAATTATGAACCCTCTCCTCTGAACCGGGTTAGTAAAACCCTTGCTCCGGGGGTGAATTGGGCGGGATCTGATAAAGGGATCAACGCTTACTATCTTTTCAATACAGCTGCTGATAGTGTGCGGGGATGGATCGTAACGATTGGAGTCACCGGAACTTTTAGTACCTATGCATCGCCCGGCGCTTATCCACCTGGACAGCTATCCAAACTGGCAAGAGTAGACGAGAATGGCAAGCAGATCATTGAGTTCAGGGATAAGCAAGGTAAGATTGTGCTGAAGAAGGTTCAGCTTTCTGCAGCCGGCGATAATGGTAGCGGCAGCGGCCATTCGGGCTGGCTTTGTACATATTATATTTACAACGATCTGGAGGAGTTGAGTGCGGTATTGCAGCCGCGGGGCGTGGAGCTGATCAATGCCAACTGGCTGCTGACGGACGCAATGGTACTGGCGGAGCAATGCTTCCGATATGAATATGATCAGCGACAGCGGATGATCATCAAACAAGTGCCCGGCGCCCAACCGGTGGGCATGATCTATGATGCACGTGATCGCCTGGTCATGGTCCAGGACGGTAATATGCGGACGAAGAACCAGTACCTAGTGACCCTTTATGACGACCTGAACCGCACCGTGCAGACCGGCTTATTACTGAACACTTTCAACAATTACTCTTTCACACAGCATCTTGCTGCCGCTGCCGCCAGCACGGCTTACCCCTTTTCGGTCGACAATCAACCCGCCCAGTTTCAGTGGATGACGCAGACTGGATATGATGATTACAGCAATCTGCCTGCTGCATCCAATCTCACGGCCACTCTGGACAATACCTATACTACCGCGGCTTATATCAATACTTCATATAATGCTTCGCCGGACTATGCGCAACAGCCAGTGTTATCCACCCAGACCAGGGAATATCCTACCTGGACACAGCAACGGATAGTGGAAACTCTGCCGGTGACGGGCCATTCTATACTGTATTCCCTTAATTTGTATGACAACAAGGGAAGGTTAATACAGGAGAAAAAACTTAATAGTCTTGGGGGGCAGGACGTCATTACAACACAATATAATTGGGCTGGACAGGTGATCCACAAAGCGGAAAAATACGACCGGGCAGGATGGGAAGTCAACTGTTTACTCACCCAACTTAGCTATGACGACCTGGGGCGATTGATCCAGACTGACCAGAAGCTTGGCAGTGGGCTAATAAAAGGGGGGGCGTTACCTGGGAATTGGACTACCACAGTGCGAAATGAATACGATCCCCTGGGCCAGCTTAAACGACAGAACCTGGGCAACCGACCTGGTGCGAGTGTCCCATTGGCTAAACAGGATTATCTTTACAATATCCGGGGATGGATGCTTTCTTTGAACAAAGATTATATCACGGGAGCGGATACTATCGACCGGTATTTCAGCATAGAGCTGGGCTATGACAAAAATGCCAGTTTCAGCACATTCAGCGCTCAATACAATGGGAATATTGCGGGCATGCTTTGGAAGAGCGCAGGCGATCAGAAGAAACGGAAATATGATTTCACCTACGATGCTGCAAACCGGCTCATGACCGGTACTTTTACCCAATATGTTTCGGGCAGCGGTTCGAGCGCCGTTTTTGACAACAGCGACGGCCTTAACTTTTCCATCGGCAACCTCAGCTATGATGCCAACGGAAATATTAAATCGATGGGGGAATATGCCTGGAAACCATCGGGTACTTTTACCCTCGACAACCTGCAGTATAATTACAATTCATCCGGCAAGAGTAACAAACTTCAAAACGTCATTGATCTCAGTAATGACCCTACGACAGTCCAGGGTGATTTCAGAGCCAACCAACAATATATGACTGCGCTGGGAGGTACAAAGACGGCTGCAGCCGTAGACTACAGCTATGACCCCAACGGTAATCTTAGCAAAGACCGTAACAAATCCATCGATACTATCAAATACAACTATCTGAATCTACCCGATTCGATAGTATTCAATTATAATGGGGAACTTAAGTATATCACCTATTTCTATGACCCCTCGGGAACAAAGATTTACAAACGGGTGGATGAGCCGGGACAGGAGGTAAGCACTGAAACCTTCTACCTGGGGCCGAACATGTATTCCACCGGCGGATCACTGGATGGTAATGCTTATAATTTTCATCATGTAAGTCTCGAGAATGGCCGGATACGGTATACACCTATACAGGGTCCGGATTCCGCGAAACTCGATTATGATTATTTTCTGAAAGATCACCTGGGCAATGTGCGCAGTGTCGTGACGGAGGAGACTAAAACGGACGCCTATCAGACACTGGCTTTCGAAGGAACTACTGCGGAAATTAACAACCAGTACAATCAATGGGAGAATAGCAGTGGCAATTATATGGACATTGTGGCATTGCGGACGGCCTGGCCGTCCTCGTTCCTGGCCACCTATGGTTCAAACAGCGCCAATGGAGCATATGGGATGCAGATCAAGAAGAGCACCGGCGCTATCGGAGCAGGTAAGCTGCTAAAAGTAATGGTGGGAGATACGATCCATACATCTGTCGATTATTACTATAATGCAGCCAGCTATGACAACCATACAGCTAATGGTAAGAGCAGTTTGGTATCGGTCATCAGCAGTGTGCTGGCCGGTCTGGCACCTTCTCCAGCCAGCAGTATTTTAAAGAGCGGGGCTGCGGACGTCGCTAACAATTTGAATAACAGCACTGCGGTTACGAGCCTGTTTACCTCGCAAAATGCGGGTACGACTGCAGATACCAGGCCCAAGGCTTATCTTAATATTCTCTTCTTTGATAACCAGTTCCGGCTAGACCAGACAAACAGTGTAGCGATTGCTGTGACCGCCAGTCCGGGGACCAAGGGAACGATTGATAAGAAAATGGCCAATGCCATTCGGGTTAGAAGCAGTGGATATGTATATTTGTATTTCAGCAACGAGAGCGAAACACCTGTGTTCTTTGATAATTTTATGCTTACCCATGTTCGGGGAAGGCTTCTGGAGGAGACGCATTATTATCCATTTGGTCTCACCATGGCGGGAATATCTGATAAGGCATTAAAGAGTGGTTATGCGGAGAATAAGCATAGGTATAATGGAGGAAATGAGCTGCAGAATAAAGAGTTCAGTGATGGCAGCGGGCTGGAAGCGTATGATGCGAATTTCAGGATGTATGATCCACAAATTGGGAGATTTTTCCAGATAGATCCATTATCAGACTTAAGCGAAAATTGGAGTGGTTATGCATTCGTACAGGATAACCCCAACTCATTTAGTGATCCAATGGGCCTTACTGATAGCGTTGTGGGATTAATGCCTTATGCACCGGCGCCGATTATAACCCCGCCTCCCCCAGCACCACACAAAGATTTAAATGTTGATTTAGCTACTGTCTCTGGCTATAATCAGCAAGACCACAATTTTTTTCTGAATTTTGTAGTTGACCGAACTATTGGAACCCCACCTACGTGGTGGCAACGTCTTACCCGGGATGATGGTTATGTAGGGAAAAACCTACTTGGTGAAGATGTATTTATAAAATATTATACAGGCACACCGCCAATTCCCAGTTTTTCCAGATTTAATCCCAGGGATGTTCTAAAGATTTACAAGATTATTAAAAATTTGCAGTGGTCATCCCGTAGTGTGGCAAAAGCAGCGAAGTTACTTCTTAACGGTGCTAAAGAAGTAACGGTAAAAAATAAAGCAGAAGCAGAAGAACTTTATCTTGCTATTTATATGGAAAAAGGATATACAAACACAACAGGTATGTCGGCTAAAGAAGTAAGAGACTTCTTCCCGGAGGGAAAGGGAGGTACCTATCACTGGGATTTAAATGACACACAACATGGAGGAATACCACATTTACAGATTCACGATGGGCTCAATATAATACGTATATTTTTTGAACTATGACAAAAGAACAGTTGGAATTTTATTTAAACAGAAAGAACGTATTTGGATATAATACAGAAAAAAATGATAAAGTTGTTGGGTGGATTAAGCTGTCCAAACTTTTTCCAATTTCGGGATTTTTTGAACGATTCCAGGATATAGCTGATCCGAAGACTGTTGAAGAGCAGATGAAGATCCAGCGTGAGCCATATTGCGTAAATATTGGTCAAGTAACACGTGAGGCGTTTGACAGTGATAAATATCCTGGTAATGACGATTATCTACTTAATGTCAACTACTTTTTTAGCAATTTAGACGATGTTGAAAAATTCATACAGGACCTTGGCTATGATCTTTCTGAAATAAAATGGAAGGTTGATTTTGATTTTTTATAACCCGAAAATATGAAGAAATTATTTGGACTAGCTGCAATGTCCTGCATTCTAATAACAAAGAACTGCCCTGCTCAATCATATGTTCCTAGTGATGCTTATCCGTCATATTTCGGGATAAACTCTGTCATGCCTCCCACACCCACAGCTGCTGCATTAGGTACATTCGCAAATTATGCAGTAGGAAATTTTAGAGGAACACCTAATATCGATGTTCCCATATATGAGATAAACGAAGGCGGATTTAAACTTCCAATTTCTCTGAGCTATAATGCTTCAGGCATTAAAGTGGCAGATTATAGCAGTTGGGTAGGACTATCATGGTCATTGAATGCCGGCGGGGTGATCACCCGTATGATCCAGGATGTAGCTGATGATTGGACATCTTTAAGGGATCAAGCACCCGTTGCTTCATTAGTAAAAAGTGGGGGTTTATATTACAATTACAACTTGTCCAAATCAACTATTGAGAATTATTATGCCACTGCGGGTTTTGTAACTCCTAGTAGTGCTAATTTTATTGACGGGTATAATGATCAGTGTGGTCAGCCGGCAGGCGCCCAAAGTCTCTGGTCGTTAATGGACAACCATCTTGATACCGAGCCTGATATTTTTTTCTATAATTTTAATGGTCATACCGGTAAATTCATTTTTAATAAAGGAACTGATTCAAATACAAATATTGGATTTATTGCTGCTGACCAGCATAAAATATCTTTAATCCCTTACCGGGATCTTAAATTCAATTATTCCTTAAATCCGATACATGGGTCATACACTACTTTTAATGCAAACGGGTTTATAAACACCTTCGACGTATTTGACGAACAGGGAAACCATTACTATTTTTCAAACCCGGAATGGTCTTACTCAAACATCAATTTTCATATATGGAATGATTTTCGTAAGATACCCGTGAATGGAACACAGGATGCCGGATATAGTTATTCATCGTGGTATTTGACCAGGATTGTAACAGCATTGGGGAAAACGATCAACTTTACCTATTCCTCTGAACAATATACGCAGGACATCGATCTGGAATATACCGTAAGGGATTTTGTAAATGGCGGTCTTGGCTGTTCTACTCCCTATAATCAGCCAGGACAATATGAGAATTCATTTGGCTTTACAACCCATTACGGACAACGGCTTGCAGCTATAGAGGGCGATGACTTTAAGATATTATTCAATGCTGACCTTGGCAGAACGGATCTGATTGGAAGCAATGCCTTGACTGCTATCCAGGTGTATTCAAAAGATATTAATCATGTCGCAACGTTAGTGAAAGAATTTGATCTTCAATATTCTTATTTTCAACCTGCCGTAATGCCGACCCTTTCCCAGAACGATTTAAACTACGGGAATTCAAATCAAAGACTTCGGCTTGATGCTATTGTTGAAAAGGGATCCGATGGAAGCCTAAAACCTCCTACTTCATTTATTTATAATGACAATCCCTCAGTCCCCGCGCTGCCTTCAAGGCATTCGGTGCAACAGGATTTTTTTGGGTACTTTAATGGCAATTCATGTGCTTCTCTAATTCCGACGGTATATGTATATACACATCTGCCGGGCAATGATCGATTAAGCGTATACCCCTACGCCGGTCTAACGCCGGATTTCACCATAGCCGGTGCGGACAGAACGGTGAATCCGACAGCCATTTTATCCGGGACGCTCAAATCAATAACGTATCCTACCGGAGGAGTCACATCCTTTACATTCGAGCCAAACGATTTTTACTACAGGAATACCACCATGTTAGGGGGTGGGCTAAGATTGAAACAAACAACCAATTATGATGGCATCAGCCACGGGAATGATGTTATAAAAAATTATAGTTACACAAAGAATTTACAAGGCGTAAACATTACCACGGGCGTTGTAATTGATCCACCTGTTTTTGCTTACACTCAGAACTTTGCTAATTACTGGGAGCCGTCTTATACCAATAGTAATTCTGTCTGGTACCCTGTTCCGTATACGTATGAGTGGGACCCCTTTACAGATTTGGCTTACTATACCCATAATATGGTAATTACCTCAAGAGCGAGCTATTCTTTAGATAGCTACAATGGTGAAAAGGTTGGATATACGGAGATAGCAGAAAGCACACCTGGGAATGGTAAAACAGTGACCGATTATAGCAGCCCGGCCCGGTACAATGATACAAATGATTCTGTGGGCGGAGCCTGTGATATTAATATAAATGGTTACTGTGACGGTCTTTATAAACAAACACCGGTAAAAACATGGATTGTCAACAGATATGGTCAGGATGGTTATGGATGGATACAACCACCTGATAACATTAATAGTATAGATGTTTATGGTTTGAATATGGGGCCCAATGGTTTCCCGTTTGCCCCTAATTTAAATTATGATTGGAATAGGGGACTCGTTACAAAAAAAAGCATATATGATGAGTCAGGCAAATTATTGAATACTGTTGATTATTCTTATGTCACATATAGCCCCGGAGTAAGTAAACCCTTATATACATATGGTTTAAAAAAGGGTATTCAGGACAATTACTTGTTATTCTTTTCCAATTTTAGTGCTATTGTATTCTCGCTGGATTTAGATAAATACCTGGTGAGTGCCCGTTATCCCATTATTACAAACATTGCTAAAGTATTATCCGCAAAAACAACCAAAAGTTTCGACCCCAATAACAGCAGCAGCTATATGCAGACGGTGGAGACATACAATTATGCAAGCAACGAGATGCTGCCGGTTAAAATCGAAACAACTACATCCACCGGCGATACATTAGATAAATTTATGTTTTATCCCATGGATTACAATCTACCGGGTTTTGCACAAGATCCTGTTTATACGGGTATTAAAAATTTGCAGACCGGCCATGTGATCAATCCGGTGATAGAGACTTATACCAGACGACAAAGCCCATCGGGCGCCAATCAAAGATTTATTAATGGAAAGATCGTCACTTATCAGGCAAATATTATGCTGCCTGCTAATGAATATCAACTGGAGGTTGCCAATCCTCCGGCCTCTTATAGTTCAGCTACCATTTCGAGCACAGGGATAACAATGGACCCAAACTATCGATTGAACACCGCTTTTGATAGTTATTCCATCAATGGTAATTTATTACATCAAACCCAGGTAGGTAATCAAGGGGCAAGTTTTATCTGGGGTTATAACCAATCATTGCCGGTGGCTCAGGTTGTCAACACCAGCACGGATAATAGCACATTTGCGTACACCAGCTTTGAAGAAAATGATATGTATGTTTATAACTGGACGATTGGGAACGGGGTTATCACCGGTGCGAAGGCAAGAACAGGCAATAATTATTATAACTTATCTGCCGGCGGCGTTTCAAGCACTATGCATATTCCCGGCGGGAATTATGTTCTTTCTTTTTGGGGAGATGATGCGAATGCTGCCCACTACCTGGTAAGTGTGGGACAAACAGTCGGCAGTGGGAGCAGTTCAGTAAAATTAATTAAGCAGGAAACACCTGCTTCCGCCGGCGCACTAGCTTATTTTGAGTACCAGGTAAACATTTCATATACTTCTGCTGTCGTCTCGCTGAGCTCAGCATTAAGTACGGCCGTCAATATAGACGAACTGCGGCTTTATCCCGGCAAGGCGCGTATGAAGACTTTTACGTACAATAAAATGGTGGGAGTGACATCTGTATGTGATGAATCCGATCATGTAACAACGTATGAATACGATGCATTCAGCAGATTGATCCTGGTCAGAGACCAGGATAAAAATATCCTTCGCAAAATAGATTATCAGTATCAGGTGCCTGCCGGAGGGGCAGTGCAATCGTCAGTGATTTACAGCAGTAACTACGTCTTGCAAAGCGGATATGTCGCCACCTTTACAAATGTGGCCACCGCCCAGCAACAGTCCTTTAATATCCCCTCTGCCAGTAATGCCCAACAAGCTTTAGGTTCCATCCCTAACGGCAGATATAACATTACTGTAAAGGCTTCCGGCTCGACCTCAACCCGTATAATCGGATTTACGGGCAACTGTAACAGTTCGCCTTTATACCTGACCTTATTGGGTTCTTCTTCACCCGGATCTTCCGTCACATTCAGCAACGTTGACATTAGTTCCGGTAACTGCAATGCTATCTATATCGATCGAAATGATTAAATAATACCATTTATGCACTTTTTGTTATCACTGAAAATGATGATCCTTTTCTTTATTAATTCCCAGATTGGGAATATATACGGGGTGAAGTTTACCACCATCGAAGGGACAAGCAGATCTATGAGCGAATTTGCCGGGAAGAAAATATTGATCCTTGTTTTGTCGGGAGTTAAGAATGAGATAAATACGGCCTATCTGCAACGTATTGACTCGGTGAGTAAGGAATATGCTGATCAACTGTTCGTTATCGGCGTTCCTTTTTATGATGATAATGATCATATGGAAAATGAGGATACCCTGAGGCAATATTATCGTAGTACGCTTGGGGCCCAGGTGATTATAACAAGGGGAATGATGACCCGCAAGGCAGCCGGCAATAATCAAAGTGAGCTATTTTCCTGGTTGACTAACAGCCAAAAGAATACTCATTTCGATCAGGACGTCGCCGGTGCCGGCCAGAAATATTTTATCAATGAAAAAGGCGAATTGTTCGGTGTGTTGGACCCTACATCAAACTTAAGTGAACGAATGCTTAAAAGGATGCTGAAATAAATTCCTCCTTTTCATCATCATGGCTCTGTCTCTTTGGTAAGCTCCAGCAGCTTGTCTGCGTTGAGGATAGCAATGTTCTTCCCCTCCGTTCGGATCATCTGCTCTTCCGTAAACTCATTGATGATGCGAAACACCGTCTCATAGGTAGTGCCGGCAAAGGAAGCCAGGTCCTGCCGGCTGAGCGACACATCGATCAACCCACCGGCTGTGGTCCCAAATTTATCCCGCAGCGCTACCAGCGCCTGTGCTATACGTCCCTTCACCTGCATGTGCGCCAGGTTACGCATCTTTCGCTCTGAATCCTGCAGTTCGTCGGCAAAGAACAGCAGCAACTGGTAGATGAATTCGTAATTTATTTTTAACGTGGATTGGAAGAAATCCAAGTCGATGTAGCACACCTGCACGGGTTCGATGGCGGTTGCCGAGATAGGATATTGGACGACATGATGTCCTAAGCCCCGGTGGCCGAGAATATCGCCTTTTTGTGCAAACCGTATGATGAGTTCCTTTTCCTCCCCCCATTTTTTATGCACTTTCACCTTACCGCTGTAAACAAAATAAATGCCTTTTACCTCTTCACCTTCCCGGAAGATCAATTCCCCTTTTTTGTAATAAAAAGTCTTTCTGTTGGCGTCGACGGCGGGTAACCACTCGGGCAGGCATCTTTTACAGAGAAAACAGCTTTTCAGATCACAGGTATGATTAATTTTCTTCATGTCCAGAGCTTTACGTTTTTGCCGGCGTAAAAGTAGGTCTGAATAGCGGGTTAATATTATATTTAATAAATAAATATATTTATTAAAGTCCGTATATGGGCGAAAATAACCTATAAATACCTTATTTTTATGATACCTGCAAGGTTTTAAGAGAAAATTGATTTTCTTATTCAGTTGTACATATTAAATGTAATTTTTTATAATATGTATGAAACCTGATCCAGTCTACGATCGCCTTCCGTTTTTTCGATTGTCTGCTATATGAATCCTGGTATACAAAAAGCCCCGGAAGAGGTTCAGTCTATCCGAGGCTTGAAGGATAAAATGATGGCTCATTTTAAACCAAAACAAATGTAGGATGAAAAAGAGAGATTTCATCGCCGCATCGGTTATTCTACTGATGCTGGGAAAGCCTTTCTCCGGAACGGCTCAATTTTCCCTCACAGGACAACTGCGCACCCGTTCAGAACTCCGCGACGGGTATGGGACCCTGGAGACAAAAGGCAATACACCCGCCTTCTTTACTTCCCAACGGGTCAGACTTAATTTCAATTACCGCAGCTCACGAGTGATCTTCCAGGCCTCTTTACAGGATGTAAGGATCTGGGGAGCCGATGCATCCACCATCAACAATGCCGACGGCAACCGTCTCAGTCTGCATGAAGCATGGGCCGACATTATCCTGGCCAATGCAAAAGACAGCAGCTTGCCGGGAAGTGCCGTGGAATATTTCAGCATCAAGATCGGTCGCCAGGAGCTGGTATACGACGATCAGCGGCTGCTGGGTAACCTGGATTGGCTGCAACAGGCAAGACGGCACGACGCTATTGTGTTCAAGCTGCTGTACAAAGGCTGGCAGGCAGACCTGGGCACTGCATTCAACCAGAATTCGGATGCCATAGGATACAATGGTACGTTTTATACCCCTGCCAATGTCCCTCCATATGTAAAGGACAGCAAGGGTAATCTTGCACCCGCGCCTGCTGGCATGGTGCCATTGACCAACGCATCCGGCGTCAGCGTGAGAGGCGGCGCACCGCTGCTGGCCAGCGCTGCCGGCACCAACGGCATGAACCAGCTGTATAAATCCATGCAATTCCTCTATCTGGCGGGAAAGTTCGGCAGCACCCGGATCGCGGGTCTGGCGCTTGCCGATGAATTTGGTAAATACAGCTTTGATTCCGTCCGGAATATAGCCGGCTCGGACACGGGCTATATATATGGCCGCCGGTTTAACCGCAGCGGTGTGAACACGCGTCTCACCGCCGGCGCCTTGCTGACCAGCCAGCTGGGACAACAAAAAGAATGGTCCTTACAAGCCGGATATTATTACCAGACAGGTAAAAACCGGGATGGGGTCAACCTGGGCGCATATACTACTACGTTATCAATATCCTACGCTCCTCGCAATTTTTCTCTCACGGCCGGATGGGATTATCTGACAGGCGGCTTCGACCCCCTGTATGGCACTCCTCATAAATTCTGGGGCTCCATGGACTATTTCTATGCGGCTTCGGGATCGCCCGCAGCGGGTCTGAACAACCCCTTCCTGAAAGGGAAATATACTTCTCCGGGTAAAAGGTTCTTTGCAGAGCTGGCTTATCATTACTTCGGTCTGGCGGATAACGCAAAGGACGCCAAAGGGGATGCGGTGTCCAAATATCTGGGCAGCGAGGTGGACGCCACGCTCAGCTATGGTCTGAATAAGATCACCAATATAGAGCTGGGTGCATCTTTAATGGCTGCCACGCACAGCATGGAGTACGCCAAAGGCATTGCCACGGGGGCCGCCCGTCTTACGGCAAATTGGGCCTACCTGCAGGTGAATATCCGCCCCGACTTTTTTAGCAAATAATACCTATCGACCTATAAAATTATTTTCATGACTACTCCGACAAACAACCAGCCTCTGGATTCTATAAAGCTTTTCTCTCTGGGAAGTATTCAAATGCGCACGTTTCACATCACCTGGCTGATGTTCTTTGTATGCTTTTTCGGATGGTTTGGACTGGCTCCGCTGATGCCGACCATCCGTGTAGACCTGGGGCTGACCAAGGCGCAGGTGGGCAATATTATCATTGCATCCGTATCTTCCACTATTGTAGCCAGATTGATCATCGGCAGGCTTTGCGACAAATGGGGCCCACGCAAGGCGGCTGTAAGGTTGTTGATAGTAGGCTCGATACCTGTATTCCTTGTAGGGCTGGCAAAGGATTATACCACCTTCCTGTTGTTCCGTCTGGCCATCGGTGTCATCGGCGCTTCCTTTGTCATCACTCAGTTTCATACATCTATGATGTTTGCGCCGAGGATAAAAGGAACAGCCAATGCCATCACAGGCGGCTGGGGCAACCTGGGCGGCGGTGTCACCAATATGGTAATGCCGTTGATATTCGCTGCCATCGTAGGCTTTGGGTATACCAAACATGAAGCCTGGCGCTATGCCATGATCGTACCTGGTCTGATGATGCTGATCATCGCCTTCCTCTATTATCGCTATACAAAGGACACGCCGGCAGGCAATTTTGAGGATATTGGCCGTACTGTATCCGCGGGGAAGACAGACTGGTCCGCACTGGCCGATTGGAGGGTGTGGGCGCTTACTCTCGCCTATGGTTGTTGTTTTGGCATGGAGATTACTTTTGACAATGTCGCTTCACTCCATTTCGTGGATTCCTTCAAACTGTCCCAGAGCAGCGCTGGTTTCTGGGCGGGGATATTTGGATTTATGAACCTGTTTGCCCGTGCGTTGGGCGGCATTGTATCCGACAAAATAGGCGCCCGCTGGGGGCTCAGGGGCAAGGGGCTATTGCTGTCTGGCATGCTGTTGCTGGAAGGCATCGGGCTGATGGCTTTTGCTTCGGCAGGGACCTTTGCCCTGGCCATCATCTTTATGCTTTCTTTCGCCCTTTTTCTGAAGATGGCCAATGGCGCTACCTATGGTATTGTACCGTTCATCAACGAAAAGAACATCGGACTTATCAGCGGCGTGGTAGGCGCCGGCGGCAACCTGGGCGGCATGCTCTTTGGATTCCTTTTCAAATCCGAATCCATCAGCTATGTGCAGGCATTTACTTATATCGGCATATCCGTCGTAATCATATCGCTGGTGATCCTGGCCACCCGCATGCGTAAGAGCCCGGTGACCACTGGCGAAATAGCGATGACCGAAACGGCATTTTCATGAACAGATCCCAGTCCTTTTCCACCACCTGCTGTTACTGCGGCGTAGGCTGCGGGATTACCGTGTACAAAGATAAAAAAGGGAATATCACGGTGGAAGGGGATGCTGCGTATCCTGTCAACAAGGGCATGTTATGCAGCAAAGGGCTCAATCTGCATTATACGGTCAACGACAGAAGCGACCGTCTGCTCTATCCGCAGATGCGTTATAACAGACAGATGCCGTTGGAAAGAGTAAGCTGGGATGCCGCCCTGGACCGTGCGGCTGCGGTATTCAGGACGCTTATCGAAAAATACGGACCGGACTCCGTGGCCTTTTATATTTCAGGTCAATGTCTGACGGAAGAATATTATGTCATCAACAAGCTGATGAAAGGTTTTATCGGCAGCAATAACGTTGACAGCAATTCCCGTCTCTGTATGAGCAGCGCCGTCGCGGCCTATAAAAAGGCCCTGGGTGAAGACAGCGTTCCCATGAATTATTCCGACATCGAGGCAGCGGATTGTTTTTTTGTTACAGGGGCTAATCCCGCCTGGTGTCACCCCATCCTTTGGAGGAGGATAGAGGCCCATAAAGCTGCCCATCCCCATGTAAGGATCATTGTAGCCGACCCAAGACAGACGGATACCGCCGGACTGGCGGACTGCTATCTGCCTATCCGCCCGGGTACGGACATTACCCTGCATCATGCTCTCGGCAGGATATTGATCGAAGAAGGAGCCATCGACCCGGAATTTATACATTACCATACGGAAGGGTTCGCAGCTTATAAAGATGTGGTATTCCGCCGGACCATTGCCGAAGCGGCCTCTCTCTGCGGAGTAACCGAAGAAAAGATATACCAGGCCGCCGGCTATATCGGGGATGCGAAGGGTTTTATCAGCATGTGGACCATGGGGCTCAATCAAAGCGTCGGTGGCGTGGACAAGATCCTTTCACTGATAAACCTGCACTTGGCGACGGGACACATCGGCAAATCCGGCTCGGGGCCTTTTTCTCTCACTGGTCAACCAAACGCCATGGGTGGACGTGAGGTGGGCGGCTTGGCCAACCTGCTACCGGCCCATCTTGACCTTGCCATTCCGGCTCACCGGGAAAAGGTACAACGATTCTGGGGTGGCACTGCCATCTCCCCCAAGCCCGGACTGACAGCCACGGAGATATTCGAAGCATTGGAACAGGGCCGGTTAAAGGCTATCTGGATATTGGGCACAAACCCCCTGATCAGTCTGCCCGATGTGCGAAAAGCCGAAGCTGCCCTGAAAAAAGCAAAATTCGTCGTGGTGGAAGACATCAGCAACAAGCCTGAGACATTGGCCTATGCCGACCTGATCCTGCCTGCGGCAGGCTGGACGGAAAAAGAAGGTACCATGACTAATTCAGAAAGACGGATCAGTTATTTACATAAGATCGTGGACCCTCCCGGTGAAGCCCTTCCTGATGCCGAGATCATCTGTCGTCTGGCCAGGAAAATGGGTTATCGGGGTTTTGATTTTCCGGATAGTGCGGCTATATACCAGGAGTATGTGCGGTTGACGGCAGGCACGTCCATAGATGTCAGTGATCTAAGTCACGAAGTCCTGCGTGAAAGACGATCGGTGCAATGGCCGACACAATGTCCGGATGATAAACGTCCTTTCTCGGGAGGACAGTTCTCCACGCCATCCGGAAGGGCTATTTTCCATGCAGTTGGGGATACCCTTTCCAGTGAAACCCCGGACGAGGACTTCCCGCTGATACTCACCACAGGCCGTATCCGCGATCAATGGCATACCATGACCAAGACGGGGAAGGTGGGTAAGCTAAAACAACATATTGCCCAGGCTTTCCTGGAGATACACCCGGAAGACGCGCGTCAATTGGGCATCTCCGACAACGATGTAGTGATAGTGCAATCCCGCAGAGGCGAAGTGCGGTTAAAGGCACGGTTAACCACAGCCATCCGAAAAGGGGTGGTGTTCCTGCCCATGCATTGGGGTAAGATCCTGGGTAATGATCTGAACAGGGCCAACAACGTCACCCATAACCTGGTGGACCCTGTGTCCAAGGAACCTGATTTTAAATACTCAGCCGTCCGTGTCCTGAAGTACAGGAAAAAGAGGGAAAGGATCGTCGTAGTAGGCGCCGGCGCCGGCGCTTTTGGATTTGTAGCGTCCTATCGGGCGCTGAACAAAGAGGACGAGATCGTCATTTTCAGCAAAGAGAACTTCCCTTTTTACAACCGGGTACAGCTGCCGGATTATATCAGCGGTACGCAAAGCTGGGAGCAACTGATCAAGATGACGGATGAAGAAGAGCCGGGCTATCATATACGGATGCATCGGGGTGTCAGCATCGGACAAATAAACAGGGAAGATAAATACGTGATGGATTCGAGGGGTGTGAAAACCTATTACGACAAACTGCTGCTGGCCACCGGCAGCAGAGCAACCCTTCCCAGGAACGTACCCACGCTGGAAGGCATCTTTACCATGCGCAGCCGTATAGATGCCGACAACTTTAAAAAGTCGTTGCCGCCTGGTGGTCATGTAGTCATTGTGGGTGGCGGGTTGTTAGGTCTGGAACTGGCGGCCTCACTGCGGGAGATCGGGATACAGGTGTCTATTGTCCATCGCAGCTCCCGTTTTCTTGACCGGCAGCTGGACGTGTTGGGCAGTCAACTGCTGCATGAGGAGATCATCGACCAGGGGTGCGAGATATACTACACCGATGAAGTACAGCTGTTCTATGGGCACCCCAGACTGACGGGCATTCGTCTCAGGAGCGGCAGGAGGCTGGATTGCGACGCCCTGGTATTTGCCATTGGCACGACGCCGAATATCGAGCTGGCTGTGTCGGCAGGGCTGCACTGCCAGCGGGGTGTCATCGTCAATGAATACCTGCAGACCAGCGACCCGGACATTTTTGCCGTGGGCGAGATCGCAGAGTTCGACGGTATACTGTATGGTTTTACGGCAGCCGCCGAACAGCAGGCAGCCGTATTCGCAAGTTATCTCAATGGGGATATCAGCACTTATTACAAAGGCACCACCCTGATGAGCATCATCAAGATCCATGGTTTTGATCTTTGCAGTATCGGTATTCCCGAGCGGCCCAATGAGCAGGACTATGAAGAGATCGTCTTTATAGACCGTGCCCGCCGCAGCTATAAGAAGTGTATTGTCCACCAGGACAGGCTGGTGGGGGCGATCCTCATCGGGGACAAGGACGAATTCCTTGAATTCAAAGAATTAATTGCCGGCAAGATCGAGCTGAATGAGCGACGGCTGGGCCTGCTGCGCAGCGGTGGAAAAGCGGAGCCGGTATTGGGAAGGCTGGTATGCAGCTGTAATAACGTAGGCAGCGGCAATATAGAGAACAAGGCAGCGGCCGGTTGTACGGAGATGTCCCAGATCGCCGCCGCCACGGGCGCCGGCACTGGTTGCGGGTCCTGCCGGCCGGAAGTAAAAAAGATCCTGGAAAAGAAATTGGAGGAGATGAAGGTCCATGTTTCGTAAGAACTATACGGTCAAGATCAACCTGCCCGGCGGCATCGTCGCCGCGGGCGACCTCTATGCTATTGTAACGGCGGCCGAAAGGGCCCGTGTTTCTCATATGCAGTTGGGGACGAGACAACAGCTGTTCTGTAAGGTCGCCGATAAATATGGTCCCGGTTTTTTACAAGAGCTGGAGCAGGCGGGTGTCTCTTTCGAAGCGAATGAGGAACGGTTCCCCAACATCGTCAGCTCCTATGTCACGGAAAGTATCTTCACCATGCAAAGCTGGGTCAGTGAAGGGCTTTACAAGGACATCCTCGATGCATTTGATTACAGACCCCGGTTGAAGATCAACCTGGTGGACCGTAACCAGTCCCTTGTACCTTTCTTTACGGGGAATATAAATTTTATCAGCTCTGACATCGGCAACTACTGGTACCTCTACGTACGCTGGCCGCAGACCACGCAGCTGCATGCCTGGAAGGATCTTATCTGCTCGCAGGACATACCCCGTATCAGCCGGCATATCGAGGAGATGATGCCGCGTAAGAGGATTGGCGACACAGAGGAATTGTATGCGACCATCCAGCAAAGCGGCCCTTTTGCCAGCATTCCCGTCCGATCGGCGTTGCAGGGTACTGCTTTTGACCTGCCTTATTATGAAGGGTTCAACCGTTGGGGGAACAAGATCTGGCTGGGGATCTATCGAAGAGAGGAATTGTTCCCCCTGCCATTCCTGAAAGACATTTGTCGCATTTGTCTTGATACGCGTATCGGGCAATTGTATACCACGCCCTGGAAATCCCTGATCATAAAAGGTATCGAGGATAAAGAAAAGGTGCTGTGGGAGTATATAATGGGAAAATACCGCATCAATCTCCGTCATGCAAGCAATGAGCTGAACTGGCAGGTAGAGGACCTGAATGAAGATGGGTTGCGGTTAAAACGCTACCTGGTACGACAGCTCGACCTGGATGACATCCGTACAGAGGGTTTATGTTTTGCCATCAAGACCCGTCCCAAAACCGGGCTCTCAGGCTCCGTCATCATCCGCAAGCAGGAGGAGGCAACCACTGGACAACGGAAGGTACTGGATCGTTATGATATACTACATACACCCGACTTTAATGCCAATTCAAAGGATTATATCCTATACAGGGAAGGGGTGGAAAAGGAGAACCTGCCCGTCTATCTTGTCTCGCTCTGTAAATCCTTTTATGAGCAGCAAAGCAGAAAAGAGCCGGCGGCCTTGCGTCTTTCAGATAGAGCTGTTTCGGATACTGCTATTGCCGCGGGTGTGAGGCCGGTATTCCAATGCCGGCATTGTCTTACTGTATATGATGAACAATACGGTGATCCGGCGGCAGGGGAGCCGCCCGGGCGCCCTTTTGCGGAGACGTCTCCGGACTACGCCTGCCCTGTCTGTGGCAGCGATAAGGCTGACTTCGGACCTGTTGAAAAAACTACCCCTATTAAGGGTTGACTATCGTAACTTTGATATATGGCAGTCGTTCAGGATCAATATGGAAGGCAGTTTAAAACATTACGGGTCAGCCTGCTCAATCATTGCAACCTGGGCTGCGTATATTGTGTGGCCGGCGATGAGGAAGTAAAGGCCGCGGGCGCTGCCGGAAAGGAACGTTTGCTTACTGTGCCTGCCCTGTTGGAGATCATTGGGCGATTGCATGGACAACTGCAGCTGGAAACTATTCGTCTTACGGGTGGAGAGCCGCTGTTATATCCAGGGCTGGTGGAATTGATCCGGGGTATCAGGGCGTTGGGCATACCGGCCATCAAGCTGACGACCAATGGCTTTCTTCTCGATCGGTTGGCTGCGCCGATGAAGGAGGCAGGTATGACATCCGTCAACGTGTCCCTGGATGCCGTCGACGAGGATGTTTTTTACCATATGAGCAGACGGCATTCGGCAGAGCGGGTGATCCGGGGGATCGATGCGGCAAAGGATGCGGGTCTGGATGTAAAGATCAATACCGTCGTGATGCGGGGTATCAACGATGGGCAGATTCTGCCGTTGCTGGATCTTGCTTTTTCCCGTCATTGCCGGATCCGCTTCCTGGAAGTGATGGCTATGGGGCATTTGCATGATCAGGCGGAGAAATACCTGTTTACGCGGGCAGAGATCTTGTCTGTGATAAGTACACATCACCAGTGTAAACCTTTGGACCGGATGGTTTCGGCAACGGCCACCTATTGGCAGACGGAAGAAGGTCATCAATTTGGGGTCATCGCCAATGAGACGGAGCCTTTTTGCAGAGACTGCGACCGGCTTCGGCTGGATAGCAGCGGTCAGATTTATGGTTGTCTCAGCAGCAACCATCCCATTCCGTTGGGTCGGGATGAAGATGAAACAATATGGACTGAAAAATTGCAGCAGGCGCTTCTGCAGAAACAGGCGTTACGATTTACAGGCAGCGACCTTAGCATGCTGCACATAGGAGGTTGAGTTATGAGAATCCATGTATATGCCACTTTAAAAGATTATTTTTCTCCGGAGTTCGAACTGGAGGCTGTCGCCCGGAATACGGATGAGCTTAAACAGCGTCTCCTGGACATCAACGGACAGGCAGGACAACTGCTGGACAGCTGCCGTTTTGCCGTGGAGGATGGGTTTATCGACAATCAGTATAAATTGAAGGAAAATGATACGGTCATCATTATCCCCCCCTCAAGTGGAGGTTAGCCAACCCTCTTTGGGGGTTGATTATGTAATCTCCGCCGGACCGCTGGATCTTGTGGGGCTGTTGAGTCATGCCCATCATCCGGCGGCAGGGGCTGTCGTGCTGTTCAGCGGAGAAGTGCGTGACCATAATAAGGGCAGGGAGGTGGCGTACCTGGAGTATGAAACTTACCGTCCGCTGGCCGTCAAAATGATCCATGAGATACTGGCGGAGGCGAGGGAAAAATGGGGGTTGCGGACGGCGATCGCCCAGCATCGGATAGGGAGGCTAAGCATTGGCGAATCGGCTGTAGTCGTGATCACAGCTGCTGCCCATCGCCGGGAAGCCTATGAGGCCAACCAGCATATCATCCACCGTATCAAACACGAGGTTCCTATCTGGAAATGTGAATATTTCTCCGACGGCACCCATCAATGGGGCAACAACTGCAACTGTTAACAATGAAACCCTCCATTACCATCGAATATTGTCCCAAATGCGGATGGATGCTCCGCGCCGCTTATATGGCGCAGGAACTGCTGACCACCTTTACAGAAGAGCTTCATGCAGTGAGCCTGCAGCCTTCGGAACGCTCCGGCTCCTATATCATCTATGTCGGTGAGGACGTGCTTTTTGACAGGAAAAGAGAAGAGCGTTTCCCCGAGATAAAGGAATTGAAGCAGCTGGTGCGGGACAAGGTCTGCCCTGAAAAAAGCCTGGGTCATTCCGATAAATACCATGGATAAGCTGATAGGCGTCATATTGTGTGGCGGGGAAAGCCGCCGTATGGGTAGGGATAAGGGGCTCATCCTGAAAAAAGGGACCCCCTGGGCCTTTTATATGGCGGAAAAGCTGACGTCTTTTTGTCTGCCGGTGGTCTTTTCCGTAAATGCGATGCAGACGGATGATTATGCCGCTCAATTTCCTGGTGTCCGGCTGGTAGTGGATAAGGAGGTTATCCCCGCGGGCGGGCCGTTAAAAGGAGTGCTGAGCGTACACCAGGAATTCCCTGAGAATGATCTGTTGCTCCTGGCCTGCGACATGATGGACGTGGACCTGGCTACCATCGGGCAGTTGGTGGAAGGCTACCGCGCAGGAGGGGATTATGAATGGTATGCTTACCAGAGAGAAGGTTTTTTCGAACCTTTCTGCGCCATTTATACTGCCGCGGGACTTGAAATGGCCCAACTGAATATCAGTTTGCAGGGACTTCTCAAACAGGGAAGAACAAAAGGCCTCGCTGTGACGAACAGCGAAGCCTTTAAGAATTATAATACATTATAGGCCGGACCTATTTCAATTTTTTCTGTAAGTTCTGATCGATCGCGTCCAGGAACTCTTCCGTATACAGGAAGTGTTTCCCGTGTTCGACCTTATTGCCGTGGACACAGATGGCCAGGTCCTTGGTCATTTTACCGCTTTCAACGGTTTCGATACACACCGACTCTAATGTGTTGGCAAAATCGATCAATTCCTGGTTGCCATCCAGCTTTCCGCGGAAGGCGAAACCCCTTGTCCAGGCGAAGATGCTGGCGATGGGGTTGGTGGAAGTGGGTTTGCCGGCCTGATGATCGCGATAATGGCGGGTCACTGTACCATGGGCTGCTTCTGCCTCCATGATCTTTCCATCGGGGGTGATGAGTACCGAGGTCATAAGCCCCAATGAACCGAAGCCCTGGGCTACGGAGTCGCTTTGAACATCTCCGTCATAGTTCTTACAGGCCCATACGAAATTCCCATTCCATTTCAGGGCGCTGGCTACCATGTCATCGATGAGACGGTGCTCATATACGATGCCGGCTTCCTTGAAGGACTGTGCAAATTCCTTTTCGTAAATATCCTGGAAGATGTCCTTGAAGCGTCCGTCATATTTTTTCAGGATGGTGTTCTTGGTAGAGAGATACAGGGGCCACTTCTTGCTTAATGCCATATTAAAACAGCTGCGTGCAAAACCCTTGATCGATTCGTCCGTATTATACATAGAGAGCGCTACACCGTCCCCTTTGAAGTTGAATACTTCGAATGTCTGGGGGGCGCTGCCGTCTTCCGGGGTAAAGGTCATCGTCAGCTTGCCCTTGCCTTTGATAACGGTGTCGGTTGCGCGGTATTGGTCGCCAAACGCATGACGGCCTACGATGATCGGCGCCGTCCAGTTGGTCACCAGCCGGGGGACATTCTTCATGACAATGGGCTCACGGAATACAGTGCCGTCCAGGATATTCCTGATGGTACCGTTGGGGCTCTTCCACATTTGCTTCAGATTGAATTCCTTTACGCGTGCTTCGTCCGGAGTAATCGTAGCGCACTTGATACCTACGCCGTATTGTTTGATGGCATTGGCGGCATCAATGGTTACCTGGTCATTTGTCTGGTCACGATACTCCACGCCGAGGTCAAAATACTTGATATCCACATCGAGATAGGGCAGAATTAATTTGTCTTTAATAAACTTCCAGATAATACGGGTCATTTCATCCCCATCTAACTCCACCACCGGGTTTGCAACTTTGATTTTCTTGGCCATATTTCTACTTATTTTGTATACAAAAGAGAGCAAACCTACAAGAAATGAGTGAATTCCGGCCTGTGGTCCCCGGTTTTTTTTTATGTTTGTATCCCAACCTTTTTCGGATGTTAGACGCCTTAAGACAATACATATCCGGCTTTGTATCACTGACAAATGAGGAGTTTGCGTCACTGGCGGATATGCTGGTGATCCGGAATTTTGAAAAGAAAGAGTTGTTGATCAAGGACGGGGAGGTGGAAAATTATCTCAATTTCCTTGTAAAAGGGCTGGCCCGTAAATATTTTTATAAGGGAAAGGCGGAGATCATCACGCAGATCGCAAGAGAAGGGGAGTTGATCAATTCTTCCGCCTCTTTTTTATCCGGCACGCCATCCCCTTACCTGGTGGAAACCATCGAGCCGTCCACCTTTCTCTCTATCACCCGACAACAGTTGGAAAAGCTGTATGAAAGCAGTGCCCGAATCGAGAGATTGGGGCGTATTGCCATCACGCATCTGTTCCTCCAGCGGGAGGAATGGGAGCATGAATGCCTCCGGCTGGATACGAAGGAGAGATTTCTGCATTTTGTACAAAACAACCCGGACCTGGTGCAGAGGGTTCCGCAGAAGTTCCTGGCTTCCTATCTAAATATGAAGCCCGAGACGTTCAGCCGTCTGAAACATTTGTTGCAGCGGCCGCGGGCAGCAGTCCGGGAAAAATAGATCCGACAGCATGGGTAAACAAAAGTCCTCGTACAAGATGTCCCTGGATGGATTGCATCATTATCTGACCAGGTATCTTCCCTTTTCCAAGGCGGAGTTTCAGCTGTTATTACCGTATATAGAGATCCGCGAGTATGATAAGAAAGTAAAGGTCACACGGGAAGGGGAGGTCGAGCGGTATTTTAATATCGTCGCAAGAGGGCTGGTACGCAAATACCTGCCTGTAAAAGGAGGAGAGCAAACCATACAGCTGGCGGTGGAGGGGCATATTATCCATTCGGAGCTTTCTTTTTTTTATCGAACCCCCTCCAATTCCATTGTGGAAACCATCGAACCTACCGTCTTTCTTTCCGTAAGCTATGACAGCCTGGAGCAGTTGTATGATCAATACCCGAGGATCGAGCGCCTGGGCAGGCTTATCGTGACGGACCTTTTTGTCAAAAAGGACCTCCACTATTTTGAACAGCTGCGTAAAACCACCAGGGAGCGTTTTCTGGATTATGTAAATACCCATTCTCATATGTTGCAGCGGGTTCCGCAGAAGTTCCTGGCCAGCTATCTCAATATAAAGCCGGAAACCTTCAGCCGGCTGAAGCATTTGATACAACAAAAGAGGGAGTAGGGGCCGGGGGTCAAAGATTTACTATCAGCACGGGGATCTTTAACGCGTGTCTGACCGCGTCCACTGTTTCGCCATAGATAAAATCCTGCAGACCCCGATGACCGTGGGCGCCGATCACCAGCATATCTGCTTTTTCTTCTTTTACGATACGGGCGATCTCCCGGCTGCGGTGTTTGAATCCCAGGCTTGTCCTGCTCTGGTAGCCTTTTTGCCGGAGGTTTTCCCGGTAAAAATCCAGCCGCTCCTGATCCCTTCTTGTTTCATAGTCGTCGCTTTCCCTGCCCAGCATTTGGGCGGAAGCGCTTTCCACGACATGGATCAGGAGATAATTGCAATCTTTTCCTCCCTGGGCCAGGGCATAGGCCAGTAATTTCTCATCATGGGTGCTGAAGTCCAGTGCGACGGCGATATACCGGAAGGCGGGCGGTGCCCAGTTTGTCAGCGGATCCGGTTGGGGATGCACCTGGGCGGGGGCTCTTCGTGGCCGGCGAGTCAGCCAGGGATGTAAGACAATATAGGTCAGCAGCAGGACGGCCCCGATGCTGCCGGCAATGATGGCGGTCTTTGAAAGAAGGTGTCCTGCCATTCCAAAAAGCGGGCTGGCCTCTTCCACCACCAGCTTGATGTTGAGGTATACCAGCAAGGCCGCTACAGCCCAGGCCAGCATCCTGATATAGGGGTTGATGACAAAGGGACCCATGGTGCTCTTATCGCTGACAAAATGGATCAGGGGTATGATGGCGAAGCCCAGTTGTACGCTCAGGATGACCTGACTAAATACCAACATGCTGTCCACGGCCCCTTCTCCCATTAGTAAGATGACGGCTACGGCGGGTATGATGGCCAGCAGGCGGGTAAGCAACCTTCTCAGCCAGGGGTTGATACGCAACTGGAGATATCCCTCCATCACGATCTGCCCTGCCAATGTTCCCGTGATAGTAGAGCTTTGTCCGGCGGCGATGAGCGCAATGGCAAATAGTTTGGGGGCTAGGTCCGTGCCGAGCATGGGCAGCAGACGGTGGGCTTCCTTAATGGAGGCTACATCCGTCCTGCCTGTCTTAAAAAAGACGGTTGCCGCCAGCACCAGGATGGCCGCATTGACAAAAAAGGCGAGGTTCAGGGCGATGGCGCTATCTAAAAAGGTGATCTTTAACGCTTTGCGGATATGCCCTTCTCCCGGCCGGATCTTGCGGGTCTGTACAAGGGCTGAATGCAGGTACAGATTATGGGGCATGACGGTAGCCCCGATGATACCGATGGCGATATAGAGCGCTTCCTTTCCCTTCAGGGTGGGGACGAAGCCGGTAGAGATCTCTTTCAGGGAAGGTCTGGCCAGCAGGATCTCTACGAGGAAGGACAGCCCCACCACTCCGATGAGCCCGATGATAAAGGCTTCCATCCTGCGCATGCCAAGCTTTTGGAGGAACAGCAATAAGAAAGTGTCTAATACCGTAATGCTCACTCCATATACCAGGGGAAGACCTGTCAACAGCTGGATACCGATGGCCATACCCAGGACTTCCGCCAGGTCGCAGGCGGCAATGGCTACCTCTGCCAACACATAAAGGGCAATGTTTACATAGGCAGGGTACACTTCCCGATTGGCCTGCGCCAGATCCCTGCCTCTGACGATGCCCAGGCGAGCCGACAGATTCTGTAAAAGTATAGCCATGCCATTGCTCATCAGCAGGACCCAGATCAGCGAATAACCGAACTGGCTTCCTCCGGCAAGGTCCGTAGCCCAGTTGCCGGGGTCCATATATCCGACGCTGACCAGGTAGGCAGGACCGAAGAAAACAAATATCTGCCGCCACCAGGGGCCTTTTCCCGTGGCGTCCACACTGCCATGTACCTCGCTGAGGCTGACATCTTTTTGGAACCTATTCATCATCTTTTACTAAAACATTTTTTGCCACCTGCGCGCTGAGTGTCACCGGCGGCCGGCTGCGTATTTTTACTTCCAGGGAATTGTCAAAGGGGAATTTCCTGCTGATAAGCAGTCTTGTGCCAAGCTGTATATGATTATACTGCAGCAGCTCAAGCATCTCGGAGGTCTGGCTGGCAATGGCCGACACCTGCGCCAGCTTGTTCAGGGGCAGCTCCGACAGGCTGATCTGTCTTCGTTGGAGGAACCTGCCCTGGCTGTCGGGAATGGGGTCCCCATGCGGGTCCGTGTCGGGGAATCCCAGAAAAGCATCCAGGCGATCGACCAGCTTCTTACTGCTGATGTGTTCCAGCTCTTCGGCTATCTCATGCACTTCGTCCCAGCCGAACTGCAATTTCTTTACCAGGAAGTATTCCCACAGTCTGTGTTTCCGAATCACCTGTATGGCGGCCTTTTTCCCTTCGTTATTGAGCCGGAAGCCTTTGTATCGCTCGTACAACAGCAATTTTTGCTCTTTCAGCTTCTTCAGCATGTCCGTCACGGAAGCGGGGCGGGTCTGTAAAGCCGCGGCGAGCGCATTGGTGGTGACGATCCCCTGCTCGTGCTGCAGATGAAAGATAGCCTTTAGATGATTTTCCTTGCTGGCTGAATATTTCATATTTAATTTGACCTAAAATTAAATTTAGACAAATCTAAAATTAAAAATTCATAAATAATGTAAAAAATCACGCCTTGTTGCCGCGAATGTTTATTTTTAACCCTGCATCATATGACAGTTAGTATGAACAAATTCCTGTTGCTGTTCGTGTTGGCGGGGCTAGTCTTTTCCTGTAAGAGTAAACCAACGTCTCTTTCAGGGGATGATGAGAAAGTAGACGGGCACGATTTTGTAGAATTCTTTCAACCCATGAAACTGCCCTGGCAGGCGACGGATACCATTCTCCGCCGGAAAGAAGCCGAAGGCTCCATCATTAGTTATAAGGTATTCACACAACTTGTACCCGACAGTACCCTGACAAAATTATTTGGAAGGGAGCTGAAGCCGAAACTTTATGCCATTGGCAAGGTGAGCGTGCCTAAGGGCGAATCTTATCTTTTTATCAAGGCGGCCACGGCGTCCAGGAAAGCTTTATATATCGTCTGTTTTACCCGGCAGCATGTATTCGCCGCGGCCCGCCCTGTGCTCTATTCCGACAATGAGTCCGGTGTCAGCGGTATCGCCGCCATGGATGCCAAATATACCCTCACCCTCACCCACCAGCGGAAAGCTTCAGGCGGGCAGGCGTATTTTAAGAGAGACGCTTACATCTTTAATGAGGACGGGGGATTCAGACTCATCCTGACGGAATCGAATGAAGCAAAAACAAAAGTTCCGCCTATTTATAACCCTATCGACACATTTCCCCGCAAGCATAAGTTTACAGGTGACTATGTCCAGGATAAGCGGAACATTGTTTCTGTACGGGACGGCAAGGACGTTTCTCACATCCTTTTCTTTGTTCACTTTGAAAAAGCGGAAGGGACCTGTAATGGCGAATTGAAAGGCGAAGCAAGGTTTATTTCCGCGAATACCGCCCGTTTCAGATCGGGCGGGGACCCCTGCACGGTGGACTTTACTTTTAATCCTTCCGGCGTCTCTATGAAGGAAGTGGAGGGGTGCGGCAACCACCGGGATATTAAATGTTTTTTTGAAGGTTATTTCGAACGCCGGAAAGAACCTAAACCTAAACCTGCAAAGAAAAAGAGCTAGTGTGCAAAGCCTGACCCCCCTCAGGGCAATTCAATTGACGATTATCCGTTATATTGTGCCAAATTGGACAATGGAAAATATAGCCCAATTTGGCAGAACGTTTGATGATTGCCCTTCGGGCGATGAACCTTCGGTTCATTGGGCGTACTCGATACATGATAAAAAATAATTTGGATTTGTTATGAGTTTTAGAAATTTTACTGTTCCTTATGCGATAGATGAACGCTATTCAAAGAAAGTGGCTTATTTCTCCATGGAATTTGCCGTACACCAACCGCTGAAGATCTACAGCGGCGGCCTGGGTTTTCTGGCCGGCTCTCATCTTCGCAGCGCTTACGAACTGCGCCAGAACATGATCAATGTAGGCATCTTATGGAAGTATGGATATTATGACCAGGCCCGCAACCAGGATCAGACGCTGCAAGTCACCTGGATGGAAAAACAATACAGTTTCCTGGAAGACACTGGTATAAAGTTCCAGGTCACAATACATGAACATCCTGTATGGGTGAAGGTCTGGTATCTCAATCCGGAAACTTTTAAAAGCGCCCCTTTGTTCTTATTAAGCACGGACCTGCCGGAAAATGATTATGTCTCGCAGACTATCACCCATCGTCTGTACGATGCCAACGTGGCGACAAAGGTAGCGCAGTTCATACTGCTTGGGGTAGGGGGGGCGATGTTGGTGGAGGAACTGGGTTTCAATCCCGACCTATATCATTTCAACGAGGCGCATGGTATCAGCGCGGCCTTTTGGCTGTATACGCAGAAATACCACCGGAACATCGAGGAAATAAAGAAAAGACTGGTGTTCACCACCCATACGCCTGAGGAGGCGGGGAACGAGAAGCACGATATCTATCTCTGTCATAAGATGAGTTACTTCTGTGGACTCAGCATTGACGAGGTCCGCAAGCTGACGGGCATAGAGGACGATGCATTTAACCATTCCCTGGTAGCCTTGCGGTTTGCCCATCTGGCGAACGGCGTGTCCAAACTGCATGGGAATGTGGCCAGGGCCATGTGGAACAAATACAGCAATGTATGTCCCATTATATCGATTACCAATGCCCAGAACTGGCGTTATTGGGCGGATAAGGAGCTGTACAGGAAGATGGAGGAAGGCAATGACTATTGGTGGGATGACCGCAAGCGGTACATGAAAAAAAGGGCTTTTGAGATCATCGCCGATCAAACGGGCAAGATCTTCGACCCCCAAATATTTACCATCGTCTGGGCCCGCCGTTTTGCAGGATATAAGAGAGCGGGTTTCCTTACGCGTGACATGGACCGGTTCAACAAGCTGATGAATGATACAAAATACCCTGTACAGATCATCTGGGCGGGCAAACCTTATCCCATGGACTACCCGGCGATCAATGAGTTCAATCACCTGGTGCATCTCAGCAAGGGCTATAAGAATATTGCGGTGGTGATCGGTTATGAGCTGTCGCTTTCCAAACGGTTGAAACAGGCTGCCGACTGCTGGTTGAACAACCCCCGGGTGCCACGCGAAGCATCCGGCACCAGCGGCATGACCGCTGCGATGAACGGGGCCGTAAATTTCTCCACAGACGACGGATGGATACCTGAGTTCGTCAATCATGGCAACAACGGTTTTGTCGTACCAAAGGGAGACTATGCCAACATGCATGTCGAAGAACAAGACGATTATGACTTCAACAAGCTCTATGAAATACTGCAAAAAGAGATACTTCCCCTGTATTACGACAACTATGATACCTGGCGTCAGATTGCCAAGAATGGCATGAGGGATGTTCGGTACCAGTTCGATGCGGGAAGGATGGCCCATGAATACTACGACCAGTTATATAAATAGACATAGATAGGCACCGCGCCTATTCTTAACCCTTAACCTGAATTCCATGGAATCGTCTACTCTTATCAGATGGGGACTCATCATCGGGATCCCTCTGTTATGTCTGTTGCTGTACAGGCTTATTCTGCGTGTCTTTTTTGGAGTGGTCATTGTGCCGGAAGACAAAATTGGCCTGGTCACAAAGAAGTTTGTCCTGGTGGGAAAGCAATCCTTACCGGAAGGTCGCATCATCGCTACGAATGGCGAAGCCGGCTTTCAGGCACAGACCCTAGCGCCAGGTGTCTATTTCTGGAAATGGTATTGGCAGTACGACATTACTTTTCAACCTTTCACGATCGTCCCTACCGGCAAGATCGGGCTGGTACTGGCGCGTGACGGCGCCGAATTGGATACGGGCGCCATACTGGGGCGGAAAGTGCCCTGTGATTCCTACCAGGATGCGGAGGCCTTCCTGAAGAATGGGGGCCGTAAAGGCCGTCAGACGGGGATCATCACGCCGGGGTCTTACCGGATCAACACATTTTTATTCGATATAGAGATAACTGATATGATCAGTGTCCCGGATAATGCGGTAGGCATCGTGACGACGCTGGAAGGAAAGCCCCTGGAAGAAGGTCAGATCGCGGGTAAGATCATCGGCGATCACAATAAATTCCAGGATGCGGACCTCTTTCTCAACAGCGGGGGATACAAAGGGCTGCAGGAACAGGTGATACTGGCCGGCTCCTATTTCCTCAATCCTTGGTTTGTCAAGGTGGATATGGTAAAAATGACCGAGATCCCCATCGGGCATGTCGGTGTGGTGATCTCCTACGTAGGAAATGACGGCGTGGACCTCAGTGGTGTAGAGTTTAAACATGGAAATATCGTGGCGAAGGGTTCAAAGGGCGTATGGGCCGAACCGTTGGGACCGGGTAAATATCCTATCAATCCCTATATCCTGAAGGTAGAGCTGGTGCCGACCACCAACCTGGTATTGAACTGGGCCAGCGCCAGGAGTGAAGCGCACCAACTGGACAAGAATCTGTCTACGATCACTGTACGCAGTAAGGATGGGTTCCCCTTCAATCTGGATGTCGCCCAGATCATCCACATCCCCACGACGGAGGCTCCGAAAGTGATCGCGCGGTTCGGCAATATGGTGAACCTGGTGAGCCAGGTGCTGGAGCCTACCATCGGCAATTATTTCCGGAACTCGGCGCAGGATAGTGATGTCATTGCGTTCTTAGGCACAAGAAAAGAGCGGCAGGAATCTGCAAAGGAGCATATCGGCAAGGTATTGGAGCAGTATAACGTGTTTGGTGTCGACACCCTGATAGGGGACATCGTACCTCCGGAAAGCCTGATGAAAACGCTTACTGACCGCAAGCTGGCGGAGGAGCAGAAGGTCACGTATGAGACGCAGCGAAAGGCGCAGGAGACAAGACAGAGTCTTGAAAGGGAGACGGCAATTGCCGAAATACAGAAAGAGATCGTAAAAGCGGATCAAGGGGTGCTGATCGCCGAACGTATTGCAGACGCCTCTGTTAAAAAAGCTACCGGGGATGCCAACAGCGTCCGTCTGCAGGCAAATGCGGAAGCTGACCGGCTAAAGCTGCTGGCCAGTGGAGAGGCCGAAAAGACGAGGCTGCTGGCAAAGGCTGAAGCTGAAAAGATCGAGTGGCTGGCAAAGGCGGATGCGGAAAAAATATCACTTACCGGCAACGCCGAGGCGGAAAAAACACTTGCTATCGGAAAATCATCCGCAGAATCCTACAAGCTGGCAGTCGAAGCGATGGGGGGCGACAATTTTACCCAGCTGAAGGTAATGGAAGCCATCGGCGCCCAACATATCCGGATCATGCCCGATGTCCTCATCGGCGGCGGAGGCGACAATGCCAATGGCTCCATCAATGGGCTGCTTGGGTTGCAGCTGCTGGAGCAGTTGCGTAAAAAAACAAAAGAATAATTGTGTAATCGGGCGGGCCTGTGCATCTGAAATAAAAATTCATCATATGCATCGCGTATCCGTCGTATTATTTGTGTTGGCGCTGACCATATCGTTCAATATGGCCTATGCCACGGGAGAAAAGAATATCATCGTTTCCACCCTCAAGTCGGCCACCATTTACCGCAACGGCGCCGAATTGGTCCATACAGCCAGGGCTGCGATCGAGCAAGGCAGCAGCGAGCTTATCATCGGCGATATCAGCAGCTCGATCGATGCCTCCAGTCTTCGTGTCAGTTGCACCGGCAATATCACCATCATGTCCGTCGCTTTTTCCACCGAGTACCTGAAGCCGGAAACAGCCAGCCCCTTTGTTCGTCGATTGCAGGATTCAGTGGAAACGATAAAAAAAGAACTCACCAGACTGGATGTGCTGATCAGGAGCGACCAGGCGCTGCTGGACGTGCTGGCTGCCAATAAGACGATTGCCGGAACCAACGGACTTAGCGTCGCAGAGCTGTCGAAAATGATGGATTACTACAGGCAAAAGACCATCGAGCTGAACTCGGAGATCAACGGGTACCGCGAAAAAAGCGACAAATACAAACAATTGGCCGAAAAACTGGAGAACCAAGTCAGGGAAGAGGAAAAAAAGAACAGCAAGACAGGTGGACGTCTCACGCTGCAGCTGCAAAGCCCCATGTCAGGCAACGTGGACTTCACCGTCAGCTATCTGACGACGGCAGCGGCCTGGACTCCCTTCTATGACCTGAAGGTGGATAATGTCAACGATCCGCTGCACATCCTGTACAAAGCCAGGATCATGCAGACCACAGGGCTGGACTGGAAGAAAGTAAAGCTGACCCTTTCTACCTCCCAACCCGGTCAGGGAGGTAACGCTCCTGTGCTAAAGACCTGGTTCCTGCAATTTGTCGACCCCTTGCTCCAGAACCGCGGCGTAAGTTCTTCGGCCGGCTATTCAAATAACTTTTCCAATACGCTGCAGGGCAGGGTAGCGGGCGTGGATGTCAAGAGCCAGCAATTGAGTGAAGTGGTCGTGAGAGGAGCCGGAAGGGATCAGGAAAAGGAAGCGAACACGGAACCTTTGTATATTGTCAACGGCAATCCCGTGGATAAAGAGGCCTATAGCAACATCGATCCCCGGGCTATAAAGAAGATAGACGTACTAAAAGATGCGGAGGCCACCGCCCTCTACGGTTCCCGTGCGGCTGCGGGCGCTGTCGTTATCACGTTGAAAGATGAATTGGGAGATTATGTTTCCGTCAATGACAACCAGATGGATGTCACCTTCGATATCGATCTGCCCTATGACGTGCCGGCCAACGGAAAGGAGCAGGGCGTGGTCCTGAAAGAGTATAAAGTCCCATGTGCCTACCAGTATTATTCAGCCCCCAGAGCGGATAAGGAGGCGTATCTTTTGGGAGGCATCTCAGGTTGGGAAAAGCTCAACCTGCTGCCGGGCGAAGCCAATATCATCGTGGAAGGGGCCAATATTGGCAAATCCTTTATCGACCCCGCCTCTACCCAGGATACGTTGAACCTGACACTGGGCCGTGACAAACGGGTCGTAGTAAAGAAGGAGAAGCTGATGAACTACAGCAGCGTAAAATTTCTCGGCAGCAATAAAAAACAGGTATTCACCTATGAACTTACCGTTCGGAATAATAAAAAGGAAAAAGTACAGATGCTCCTGAAGGATCAATATCCCATCAGCTCCAACAAAGACATAGAAGAGGAGCTCCTCGAAAGCAGCGGAGCCGTAGTGAACACAGAGACGGGTGTCCTCACCTGGCGCACAGACCTGGCACCGGGCGAAACAAAAAAATACCGCGTGAGCTACAGCATAAAATATCCAAAAGATAAAATTCTGAATATCAATTAAAAAAAATCCCCTCGATCGAGGGGATTTTTTTAACTATTTAACGATGTCCAACAGCTCGACATCAAAGATCAAGGTAGAACCCGGTGCAATGAGCGCACCGGCCTGTTGATCTCCATACGCCAGGTTGGAAGGAATAAAGAGCTTCCACTTACTGCCGACGGACATCAGCTGCAAGGCCTCTGTCCAGCCGGGGATGACGCCACCCACGGACAGCTCGATGGGCTGCCCTCTGTCGACTGAGCTATCGAACACCCGTCCGTCGATCAGCGTACCGTGATAATGAACTTTTACCTTATCGGCAGAACCGGGCTTGGGACCTGTACCTTCTTTTAATACAAGATATTGAAGACCGCTGGCAGTGGTGATTACTCCGGGCTTGGTCTTATTGGCAGCGAGGAACTCTTCGCCCTGCTTCTTATTACCGGCAGCCTTTTCCGCCTTGGCCTTTTGCATATAATTGACGATACATTGATTGGCCTGCTGTTCGTCCAGCAGCACCTTGCCCTTCTTATTTACATCATTGATGGCCTTGACGACAAGGGATGTATTGATATTGGTAATGTTCTGCTGTTTATAAAAGTTCGCCACGCTAAGCCCGATGGCATAGCTAAGGGAGTCCTGTGTTGTTTTCAGGGACACGGGTGTTGCATTGGCTGCAGGTTTGGTATTGCCACCCGTCGTAGCGGTCTTTTTTACCTGTGCAACCACTGGCAGACAGGCGGATAGGGATAATGCCGATACGAGAATTTTCTTACTTACGATCATATTTTGATTTTTTAGGATTTGCCAACAGAACGAACCGGAGGTTCGTTGTCCGAAGGACATTTTAGAGCCGCAAGATAGCTGATTTTCCCGTCGCCGGCAATTACCTTCCGGCCGGGAACAGCCTGGCATTCAAATCCTGTACGATATCCGCTTTTTCCGGCTGACCTGCCGCCCGGAGCACCCTGGCATAGGAGGAGAGCTCCCCTGTAAAACTGACAAGGGGTCTTAATCTTTCGGTCAGCTGCGGCAGATGTTTTTTCACCTGGCGTATCTTCTCCCTGCGAAAGACGCCCGCCAGCAGAGCTCCACCCTGATAATGGGGGGTATAGGCGGTACCCGAAGTGATAGACAAGAGGTCTTTTTCCAATGAAGTTACCGGGGATTCCACGATCCTGCCCATTTCCTTTCCCTGGTCCAGGACGATAAAATCGGGTACTCTGAAAATGTCACGTCCTTTTTCTTCATGTCCGGGGCTTTGTTTATACAGGCTGTCCGCATTACTCACCGTCACAATGTCTATGGATGCGGAGTCTATCCCGCAGCAGTCCAATATTTTCAAAAAACGGGGCACTTCTCTTCTGCTGTCCCCGCACCAGGTGCCCATAAAGACCATCAGGCGCTTACCCGCCAGGCTGGCGTGGAGTTGTCTGACCGTGACCGAATCGATAGGATAGGCGTCGTAGTTCTTGTTAAACCAATCTCCATAAGGAGCCTGTCTCAGCTTTCCCCGGGTAGTTTTACCCAATAATTGGGGGATGCCGTTCTGGTCCTTCACCTCCAGGTTGGAGCCAGTCGCCCCCTGCGGTGTGAGATGTTGATGACAGGAAATACAAAAAAAAGTATAGAAAAATAAGGTCATATATGAAAATGAATGCTTCATATTAATGAGTTTTTAATTAGTCAGGCGCATGCGACAATGCCGTGCAAAGACAGCGCGAAAATTGTTGTGATCACGTCAAATAAATAGGGGAAGGAAGACGTTTCCCCGGGGAGGTTGAAAGATACCCGTTCTGTTGCCGGCGGAGATCATTGGAACCCTGTCGGTTTTGTCCGGCAGGAGCAGACAAATGGGTTGATATAATGAGGATAGGTATCTGCCTATAAAGACATCTTCGGGTCTTGATTTAAAGGCGGCGTTCTCAGTGCTGTGCTGATTATTGCCCATAGCGGCTTCCGGCGGCTGTTTCTGGCAATCGCAGGCCAGGGCGGGGGTGGAGGACAAAGGGGTGATCCGGCAGGACTGATAATTCAATATCCTGCTGTACTGGAATAAAAGCCAGGAGAGGAGGAGCAATATGGAAAAGGTCGTTCTCAGGCACTCTAATATAACATTACTTTATCAGTTTGTTGAGTTATTTTTAACCGAAGAAAGAATACTTGAATTTGAAAATAAAATATCCATCTATGAAGAAAATTACTTTCGCTGCCCTGTTTTTGCTCTGTTCGGTTGTCATGGTAAATGCGCAAGGTCTGCTGGGCAACGCTAAAAATGCTTTGAACTCTTTAAAAGGCGGCAAAAGCGGATCGTTGAGCTCGGATGATATTGTGGCGGGATTGAAAGAGGCCTTATCGCAGGGTGCCCAAAAAAGCGCCAGCAAACTTTCTGCCGTCGACGGTTTCTTCAAGGATGCTGCCGTAAAGATATTACTTCCTCCGGAAGCGGCGAAGGTGGAAAAGGCCTTGCGCAGTGCCGGTTTTGGCAAGCAGGTGGATGACGCCATTCTCAGTCTCAACAGGGCTGCCGAGGATGCGGCCAAATCCGCTGCCCCCATCTTTTTAAATGCTGTCAAGGGTATGACCGTCCAGGACGGCCTGGGTATCCTGAAAGGGCCTGATACTGCCGCAACTGCCTATCTCCGTAAGGGGACCACGTCTCAGCTGACGGCTGCTTTCCGCCCGGTGATCGATACGTCTTTGCAGAAGACGGGCGCTACGAAGTATTGGAAGGTGGTATTTGAGACTTATAATAAACTTCCTCTTGTGAGCTCGTTTGGGGGCGGCAAGGTGGATCCCGACCTGTCCTCTTACGCAACGAGCAAGGCGATGGATGGTGTTTTTTACTACGTGGCCCAGGAGGAAAAGAATATTCGTACCAACCCCGCCGCACAGGTGACGGACCTGTTGAAAAAAGTATTCGGCGGAAAATAAGGAAGACGTAACTTCCGGGATGGAACTATCAGAGAAGTTACAGATGTTCCGGAACAGGCTGACCAAAACCTTCCGTCATACATCTAAACTGGCGGGCAGGCAAGGTGTCAGCTGTTACCGTGTCTACGATCACGATCTTCCGGAATTCCCTTTTTGTATCGAATTGTACGAGGACAAAGTATACCTGGCGGAGTATCGTCGTCGTCATGGTATGACGGAAGAAGAACATGAAGCCTGGCTGGAATCCTGTTTACCGGTGATCTGCGAGATATTGGGCGTCCCGGACGAGGCGATCTATTGGCGGCAACGGCAACGTAAGGCGGGGCGCCAGGGACAATATGAAAAACTGGCTTCCGAACAGGAGTTCTTTGTTGTAAAAGAGGCAGGACTTTCTTTTAAGGTCAACTTGATGGATTATCTGGACACCGGATTATTCCTGGACCATCGCATTACAAGAGGGATGGTAAAAGATGAGTCGAAAGGTAAGCGTGTATTGAATCTTTTTTGCTATACAGGTTCTTTTTCTGTCTATGCAGCGGCAGGAGGAGCCGTCCAGGTCGATTCTGTCGATCTTTCCAAGACCTATCTGCACTGGGCTGAGGAGAACATGGCCCTGAATACACAGACAGGTGACAAAGGCGCCGTATACAATTTTATCCATGCGGATGTCAAGCAATGGCTGGATGAGGCGCCAATGGGTTTTTACGATCTGGTGGTGATGGACCCGCCCACTTTTAGCAACAGTAAAAGGATGAAGGACTTCCTGGACATTCAACGTGACCATGCGGAACTTCTGAATAAAACCCTCCAGGCTATGCGGCCCGGAGGGATATTGTATTTCAGCACCAATTCCAGGAAATTCCAGCTGGAGACGGAAAAGATCATTGCTTCGTCCGTGAGGGATATTACCAATGCCACTACGCCTTTTGATTTCCAGGGAAAGTTGTTCCGCTGGTGTTACCGGGTGGTGAAATGAATGTGATGCCGCTAGTTCAGCGGAATGTCCCTTTTCAGCATCTGATCTCTGTTGGCCATCTCCCAGGCTGTATAGAACACCAGCCGGGCCCTTTTTTCCATAAGATCGTAATTGATCTTATCGGGCGTATCCGTGGGGCGGTGATAATCCTTATGGATCCCATCGAAGTAAAAGATGATGGGCACTCCCTTGCGGGCAAAGTTATAGTGGTCGCTGCGATAGTAAATTCGCTGTGGGTCGGCAGGGTCGTTGAACTTATAGTCAAGTTCCAGCCTGGTATATTTTTTATTTTGAGTCTCACTGATAGGTTTTAGATCCGAGCTTAGCTTATCGTCTCCGACCACGTATATATAATTTGTAGAGTCTCCATGCTTCCGGTTGGGATCGATGCGCCCGATCATGTCGATATTTAGGTCCACCGTTGTTTGTTCCAGCGGGTAGGCGGGGTGTTCAGCGTAGTATTCCGAACCCCATAACCCTTTTTCTTCCCCTGAATTGGCGAGAAAAAGAATGCTTCGGCGCGGGCCTTTACCGGCCTCTTTGGCTTTTGCAAAAGCTTTTGCCAGTTGCAATACGCTTACCGTGCCAGACCCGTCGTCATCTGCGCCATAATATATGACGCTATCCTTTTTGCCCAGGTGATCGTAGTGCGCCGAAAGTACGACAAACTGATCCTTTAGGTCTCCGCCTTCCAGCAACCCCAGCACATCGCTGCTTTGATCGGTGACGATGGTCTTTGCAAATTCCAGCGCCATGTCGACCTGGTAGGTCTTTGGACCCGCCTTGCCGGTCCTGACGGCTGCGTAATCGACGCCCATAATGGCCTCCGCGATCTTTTCGGAAATAAAGAACGTATTGGGTAAGATCACCTTTTTAAAGCCATCCAGGTAAGGTATGCTGATAGGGGTATGGAATTTCTGGGGAAAACCCTGCTGGATGACCAGGATGGCGGCGGCCCCGTGCTGCAGCGCTGTCTCCTGCCGGAGAGCCAACGCACGTCTGCCGCTGAGCGCGGGGCGCGAGCCCGACATACCATTTTGCATCAGCACAATCTTGCCGCGGACATCCAGGTCTTTATAATCGTCCCCTGCAGAATCGCTGACACCCGTGCCAACGAATACTACCTCACTGCCGTAGATCGTGGACGTGTGATTGAGCCAGGGGACGACGGAAAAGTCCTCGTAATTGTGGAATACCTGTCCGCTCACCCCGATGGAAGCTTTTGTGAGGGAATCATGGAAGATCGGATAATACAATTGATAGCTGGTCTTATTGCCCGGCATGAGTCCCAATGCCCGGAATTGGTCCTCAATATAGGAGGCGGCTTTTCGCTGACCTTCCGTGCCTGTCTCGCGGCCCTCGAACTCCTTACTGGCTACTCGGTACAAATGTGTCTTCAGGTCCTCGGCGGTGATCTCCTTTGCAAAAGGATCGGGGCTTGATATTTGTTGGGCATTGCCAATAAAGGCTGTCAGCACCGGCAGGAATGACAATAGACGTCTCATAGATCCAAATATAAAGTATATTAGCTTATCCATTGGCACTCCATGAACAGGGATCATTGGATATTATTATTGTTGTGGGGCTTATTCGGCCTGTTTCACAGTCTGCTTGCCGCCGGGCGTGTCAAAAGGTATTGCATGTCCCTGTTGGGGCGTCGCGGCAGGTATTACCGCCCGTTGTATTCCCTGTTTGCATTCTTGAGCCTGGGGGGTGTTATTGTCGTACAGTTTTCCATAAAAAGCGTTTACCTGACGTCTCCGGAACGAACCGGAGGTTCGTTGGCCGAAGGCCCGACATTAGATGTTTCGTGCAATTGGATTAAATTTTCCATAATCCAATTGCACGAAATTTTTCCCTTGTTGAAATACCTGGTGGGGCTGACCGTTGGCGTTCCCGGGGTCATATTGATGTGCGTCTGTATCCGGAAGTATTTTTTTAATCTCAGCGGCGTAAAAGCATTTTTTAGGGGGGACGATGACGTAAGGCTGGAATCCGGGGGTATTCATGCGTATGTGCGGCATCCGCTGTATTTGGGGACGCTGGCTACGTTGTGGTCGGTGTTTCTTTTCTTCCCGTTGCTGAGCAATCTGCTGGCTTGTCTGTTCATTACGGTATATACGCTCATCGGGATACGCCTGGAAGAACAAAAGTTATTAAAGGTCTTTGGCGAAGCGTATTCGGCTTACCGGCGTCGCACGCCCATGCTGATACCTAACTTTCCGTTTCGCTAAGCTCCAGCCAGCGCAATTCTTTTTCGTCCAGCAATTGGCCGATCTCCCCAATACGGATGGACAGCCGTTGTAATTCATCAAAGGGAGTATTGCCGCTGTTGAGTTTTTCGGTGATGAGTTTTTTCTCTTCCGTCAAATGGGCGATCTCTTTATCCAGACTTTCCAGCTCACGTTTTTCCTTGTATGACAGTCTTCTTTTTTCAGTGACGGACGTGGAGGCGGGGGGCGACGGCGGAGGGTCGGTTTTCATGCCGTTGTCGCTGGTGATGTCGCGGCCCACGGAGGTAGTGCCCAGGTCCCGTTCCGCAACGCGGTATTGTGAATAGTTCCCGGGGAAGTCCCGGACCACGCCATCTCCTTCCAGCACCAGCAGATGGTCTACCAGCCTGTCCATAAAGTACCGGTCGTGCGACACGATGAGCAGGCATCCCTGGTATTCGCTTAAAAAATTTTCCAGTACCCCCAGGGTAGGCAGGTCCAGGTCGTTGGTGGGTTCATCCAGCACCAGGAAGTTAGGATTGCGAAAGAGGATGGACAGGAGGTGAAGTCTTCTTTTCTCACCTCCGCTGAGCCTGGAGATATAGGTATATTGTTGCTCGGGCGGGAATAAAAAGAGATTGAGGAACTGGGCGGCGCTCAACGAGCCGCCTGCGGCAAGGGGGAACACTTCTGCGATGTTCTTTACATACTCTATTACCCGCATGTCCTCTTTGATGACTAGTCCCTGTTGTGAATAATTGCCGAAGATCACCGTCTCCCCGATGTTGACCTTGCCGCTATCAGGCTGTTCGATGTCTTGCAGGATATTTATGAACGTGGATTTGCCCACTCCATTCTTACCCACGACACCCAGCCGCTCGCCTTTTTTGAAAGTATAATCGAATCCTTTCAGGATCACTTTGTCACCGTAGCTTTTGTAGACCTTTTTTAATTCGGCGATCTTTCCGCCCAGCCGGTTCATCTTTACCTGCAGTTCCACTTGTTGATCTTCGATACGCTGTTTGGCTTTAGCCTCCACCACATAGAAATTGTCCTGGCGGCTTTTGCTTTTGGTGGTACGGGCCTTTGGTTGTTTACGCATCCACTCTAATTCCTTGCGGTAAGTGTTGCGGGCTTTTTCGATGCTGGCGGTTTCATTCTCTACCCGGGCTGCTTTTTTCTCCAGGTAGTTCTCATAATTGCCTTTATAGGTATGAAGGACGCTGCCGTCCATTTCCCAGACCTCGTTGCATACGTTGTCCAGGAAATAGCGATCGTGTGTCACCAGCAGGAGCGTGACCTTCTCCTGGTTGAGATAGTGTTCCAGCCATTCCACCATCTCCACGTCCAGGTGGTTGGTGGGCTCGTCCATGATCAGCAGGACGTGTTTATGCTCGAACCCGATGTCGATGAGGGTTTTGGCAAGCGCCACCCGTTTGCGCTGTCCGCCGGACAGGGTACCCGCCACCTGCTGTAAGTGATGGATGTTCAACTTGCCCAGGATCTGTTTGACTTTTGCGTCAAAATCCCAGGCGTTCAGCTCGTCCATTTGTACGATGGCGGCCGTCAGCTGATCCACGTCCCCTTCTTCGCTGATCCGCTCGTATTCCCGGATAGCGTTGATGACAGGGTGATTATGGTGGAAGATGTTGTCCAGAATAGACTTGTCCTCCATGAACACGGGCTCCTGTTCGAACAGCGCCACGGTGACATCCTTATGTATCCACACGGTGCCGTTGTCGGCTGTCTCATTGCCGGACAGTATCTTCAGCAAGGTGGACTTACCACTGCCGTTGCGGGCTACCAGGGCGATCTTATCGCCCTCCTCGATATGAAAACTGATATTGGTAAAAAGGGGCTTTACGCCGTACGATTTGCTCAAACCTTCGACAGAAACATAATGCATGCCGCAAATGTACGGACTTTCGCTGTCCGTAGGCGGGATGACTAGCCTTTTATGAACTCCAGCGCCACGTGGATACGGACTTCGTCACTGACGACGATACCGCCCGTCTCTGTTACGGCATGGAATTGCACCCCAAATTCCTTGCGATTGACCTTACCGCTGACGGTGATGCCAGCGCGGGTATTGCCCCAGGGATCTTTTATCACACCGCCGAACTCCGCGTCCAGCTTTACCTGTTTGGTAACGCCCCGGATGGTAAGATCACCGTATATTTCGTAGGAGCCGTCGTTATCCACATTCTCATATTTAGTGGCGACAAATTTTATCTTCGGGAAATTAGCGGTATCTAAGAAGTCAGAAGCTTTCAGATGGCCATCCCGTTGTTCATTGCTCGTGGTGATGGAATCCGTATCGACGGTAAAGCTGACTTTGGCGGTCATGAAATCTTCATCTTCCGTCTGGAGATCGGCGTCGAATTTCGTAAACTTTCCGCTGATGGTGGAGATCATCATATGTTTTACCTTGAACTCAACTTCGGAATGTGTGGGATCAAGTATCCATTTGGTCGTTGCCATAATTTTAATGTTTAAACACTAAGTTAGGGGAAAATAATGAAACCCTGTCCGGATAGAGCCGGACAGGGACTATTAAATTTTTATAAACCGAAGGCGTAGGCTACGCGCAAACCAAGAAAATTGGCAGAGGAGCCGCCGTCATAGAAGGAGGATGTGCCTTCCCAGCGGAATCCGATGTCGAGATAATTCTTTGGCGCCAGTTTTACCAATGCCCCAATCTGTGGAGCATAGACGAATGCTGCCGATTTGTCTGCCCGGAGATCGGACTTGTTAGCCAGGAGAGAGACGCCGGCTTGTCCCTGGATATAGAAGACATCCCCCACGGGAAAATACTTCAAACCAGCCATTACGGGTATCAACTGCATGTTCTTACCGCCCAGCTGTTTTAGTTCATCTTTGACAAAGAAATTGTTGTACCCTGCGTTCACGGTGACATACAGGCTTTGGATGACGGGGATATCAGCCTGTACTGAGCCTCCGATCATCCAGTTATAGGCGTTCTTAAAGTCACCCACCGGGAGACCGGCTTCGGGGCCTACACTTAACCTAAATTCCTGTTTGGAAGATGTCTTGGGGGTGGGAGCGTCCTGCGCTTTTGTCTTTCCTGCGTACGCTAAAAAAACCAATAATGCCAATCCGGCTAAACCGACCTTGTGTTTCGTTTTCATTTTTCTATTGTTTTATGGTTCAAAATGCTTATCTGTTCCTGACTGTTGTGCTATAGGTTGTAGTAGTCATGATAAATAACGGGGATGGTTAAAAAAAGTTCGATCCTACCATGCAAAAAATAAAGAAATATTTCCGACCTCATGGCTATAAAGGCCTTTCATCATTGCCGAAGACGTGTTTTGTATAAAAGAGATGCTGAACTTTCCCGTAGAGACGACGGCTCCGTAATTCAATGAATAGACCCAATGTTCCAGTCCGCGATAGGGCAGGGGTGGCGCCGTGGCAGCGGCTGCTGCGTGACCCTGACCGGCGGGCCCTTGATTTGTTCCGAGGTTGGGGTTATGGGTGAACATGCCGCCTTGCAGCATGGCATTCCTGAAGATGATCTGCGCTTCGGGTTTGAATACAAAATAGAACTGCCATTTTTTACTGCTGTACTGGCTCATATATCCCTCGAAATAGGGGGTCATTTTACCTATCCGGATCAGGGGATAGAGGGCCAGCCCGTTCAGCATGGTGCCGTAAAAGACCTGCCCTCCGCCGATGACCTCCAGCGCATGCCCCCAGGCTGCCAGCTGTTTTTCTGCCGTCATATTGATATTGACCAGCACGTCATTCCTGAACTGATGGTCCCAGCCCATCGGCTGTATATAATTGATCAGCCTGTGTACGAGCCGTTGTGTCTGGGCTGCCAGGGAAGCGGGTCCTATAACACCTGCCACCAGTTCTGTCTGCCAATCGAATTTTTTAACGGGATTAAAAGAATACAAAGTATGGGTGACTATCAGGGCTCCCGAATAGGGATAATCGTCCGGCTGATAGGCCGTCTGGGTGATGTCATTCGGCGTGAACATCAGTTGCATAAGCCCCCATCCATAGGTATCCCTGCTACCTTCACCCGCCTTGGGCAACAGCTTGTACAGGCCGTGGCGGCCGGGATGTTTTTTTGTGTAGAAGAGATCGAGCCGGGTGCCGTTTGTATACGCATCGTCGGTACCCTGCCCCCGGATGTTGATAAAATCGTTGTCCTCGTATACACGAAATAAAAAGGTGGGCGCTTCTTCCCCTGTGACGGGGGCCTTTTCACTGGTGCTCTGCGCGAGAAGCGCCTCACCTGTACCGCATCCCGCTGCCAATAGCAGGATGACCGGGAAATGTAAAAATTGTCTCATAGCCTGTCATGTTTGATCCTTTGATTGATTGCTGCATCGTTAAAGCCTTGTCTGTTATTCTAAAAATTACTTTTACTTTCTGAATTTGTCTAAAAGATCCGCCAGTAACAAAAATTCTTCTTCGCTCAATTTGTTCTCATAGTAACAATGATGACCCTCTTCCAGTTGGGTTTCTATTTTTTCCAGGAAGGACAACCCTTTTTTTGTGATGGCGATATCCACCCGCCGCCGGTTGTCCTCATCGATCTTCCTGGTGACAAACCCCTTTAGTCTCAGTTTCTCCACCAGCCTGGTGGCATTGCTCATCTTGTGGAACATCTGTTCCTGCACATCGCCAAGGTTAGCAGGTCCTTTTTTTAAAATGAACAGGACATTCAGCTGTTGTTCGGAGATGCCAAAAGGTTTGAGGGTGTCGTTCAAACGATCACTTATCAAATACCCCGTTTTCAGAATACCTTTCACCGCCCGTTTCCACGGGAGATCGTCTGTCTGTATGGGTTTTTTAGGGGACATGATTGATGTTTGGACAACTATTGTATATACAAGTGTGAAAGAAAAATTGTTTGATTTAGGTTTAAGTTTTTTTGTTTTTTTCCGGACCTGACGGTCCGGGTCTTGTTAGAGGCTAAACTATTGCGCTTCGCGCGCCCTCACTGTGTTCGGGCTGCTGTGCTCGGCCTATTTACCTTTTTCGGGGGCTGGCTGCTGATCTTCCTGTTTGACAGCGAAATGATAGTGTCCGGACCCCAGGTTCAGCATAAGGTAGCCTCTGCCTACCCCGGCCACCTGGACGTCCTTTACATCCCGCAGGAGATGTCCTCCCTCCGTCACCAGCCCTCCCTCGGGGGCGGGGATATAGACGGTAGAATTGGTATTGGCAGGTATGATGATATCCAACAGTAAAGAATCCTTTTCTTTTCGCCAGTGAGCGGCCAGTTCGCCGTAACCTGTCGCTAGCCTTGCCTCGGCTTCGGTGAGGCCGCCTCCAGGGTGAGGATAGATCCTGCTGTGTTTGTAGGCCACTCCGTCCTCATAGGTGTCCACCCCGGCCACAGTACGGTACATCCAGTCGCCGATGGCCCCATAGGAGTAATGATTAAAAGAATTCATGCCGGGGGTCTGAAAGGTGCTGTCAGGTCGTATACCGTCCCATCTTTCCCAGATGGTCGTGGCTCCCATCTTCACCGGGTAAAGCCAGGATGGATAGCTTTCCTGCATGAGCAGCCTGTAGGCGATATCCGTATACCCCCAACGGCTCAGCACGTGGCAGAGATAGGGGGTGCCCAGGAAACCCGTGGTCAGGTGATATCCATAGTCCTTTACGTTATCGGCCAGCCTTCTGGCCGCCTGGGTCTGCAACGAGTCCGGCAACATATCGAATTGCAATGCCAGCACGTAGGCTGTTTGTGTCCCGGAAACCAGTCTTCCCCCCGTCGTCATATATTCCCTTACAAATGCGGTCTTGATCCTTTTTAACAGCTGTTCATATACTGCGGCATCGTCTCTTTTGTCCAGCACTTTTGCGGCGTTGATGAGCAATTGGGTGCTGTGTGCATAAAAGCATTGGGCGATGAGATATTTATCCGTGACGGCCGAGCGTCCGTCATTGTCGTCAAAAGGCCGGTAGAATAACCAGTCCCCAAAATGGAAGCCTGTGTTCCAGAGATCATTTTTACTTTGTGCACGCATATACTCCACCCAGGCTTTCATGCTGAGATATTGATCTTCCAGCACCCGGCGGTCCCCATATGCCAGATACATGTTCCATGGGATGATCGTGCCGACATCCGCCCATCCCGCGCTGGCGCCGTTGCCCAGTACATTGGGGATGACGAACGGCACGGCTCCGGCAGCCGACTGATCCGCCGCCACATCCTTTAGCCACTTGGAGAAGAAATTGTGCACTCCCATATTGTAAGCCGCTGTGCGGGAGAACACCTGCGCATCCCCCGTCCATCCCAGCCGTTCGTCCCGCTGCGGACAGTCGGTGGGCACATCCAGAAAATTGCCCCGCTGGCCCCATTGGATATTGTGCTGGAGCTGGTTGATAAGGGGGTTCGAACAATGAAAATCTCCTGTCCTGGGCATATCCGAATACAAAGCCACCGCCTGCAGGTCATCCGGGCTTATCTTGCCGGGATAGCCTTCGATACGTATATAACGGAATCCATGGAATGTAAACCGGGGCTCGAAGCTCTCTTTTTCACCGCCCTTTAAGATGAAAGTATCGCTGGCTTTGGCGCTGCGAAGATTTTCCGTATAAAAATTACCGGCTTTGTCAAGTACCTCGGCGTGTGAAACGATGATACGATCGCCCGCCTTGCCGCTGACTCTGAGCACTACATGTCCTACCAGGTTCTGACCAAAGTCCACCAATTGTTCACCGGCCGGACTAGTAAAGATACGTTGCGGATGAAAGACCTCCTGTTTTTTCACCGGCTCATTATACGTAGCCACTAGATTATTCATAGGAAAGGATGCTACGCGCACACCACTCCATTCCTTGTCATCATAACCCGGGAGGCTCCATCCTATCTTCTCATCCCTGGCATCGATGGTTTCCCCGTTGTAGATCTCTGCGGACTTTATTTCGGCTGTGGAGGACTTCCAGCTTTCATCCGAGACAATCGTCGCCGTTGAGCCGTCCTTATATTTTATCACCAGCTGCAGCAGAAGGGAAATATCCTTTCCATAAAAATCCTTTTGACCACTGAACCCGATGTAGCCTCTGTACCAGCCGCTGGCCAGGGTTACGCCCAATGCATTCTGGCCGCTGTGCACGAGGCCCGTGACATCGTATGTCTGGTATTGCAGACGTTTGTGATAAGAGGTCCATCCCGGTTGCAAACAGCCTTCCCCGATGTGACGGCCATTTAACTGCGCCTCATATAATCCATGGGCTGTGATGTAGGCTGTTGCAGACAGTATTTGTCCCGTGGCGGTAAATTCTTTTCTAAGTACCGGACTGGGACGGGATGTAGCCTCTTCAACCCCGGGACTTATCCATTTTGCCGTATATTCCTGCTGCGGAGCAAAAAAAGCTGTCTGAAAGTAGGCGGGCGAGCTCCATCCCGAGCTGCGTCCCTTATTATCCCATATGCGTACCCGCCAGTAATAACGTGTGCCCGACAAAAGGGTTTTCCCCGCATAAGGTACCCATAAGGATTGATCTGAATTTATTTTTCCGGAGCTCCATACTTCGTCCTTACCACCGGCCTGTGTGCCGACCTTTATCTCATAGGCTGTCTGTTGTAACCCTCTTTCCGGGGCTGTCAGCTGCCAGCTGAACCTGGGCTGCCGGGTGTCCAGTCCGATGGGGTCTGCAAGGTTCTCCGTAAGCAGATGGCCTACCTTCACCTGTGCGATGGATGCGATACAAAATAGCTGTAGGGCTATGAGGGTGCAAGCAATTGACTTCATGGTGCTGTGGTTGAGTCAGCAAATATAACCGATGAACCGTCATGCACCATCCTGTTTAAAGAAGGTTGCTAAAGAATCGTGAGATTTTTCGATCTGTAAGCTTGCAGCTCTGCGCTGTCGGGCGGCAGCTCGGTGATGAGGTAGTGGACCTCGTCGATATCGGCGATCTTCATCTGCATGGAAGAGTTCAGCTTTTCAGAAATTGCCAGGATGGCTACTTTTTCTGCCGCCTTGATCATCGCCTTTTTTACCTGTATGGTTTCCCAGTCGGAGTCCGTCAATCCGTTGGCATTGTCGATGGCGTTGGTGCCCAGGATGCAGAGGTCGGCCTTGATACCGGCAAGGTATTCGAATACTTCTCCGCTGACGGTCATCTGGCTATAGGCGGATATCTGTCCCCCGATCATGATGGTTTTGATCATAGGTTTGTCCAATAGTTCGACGGCCGTAAGCACGTTCACCGTGATAAAAGTGGCCCGCAGCTTGCCGGGTATGCGTTTGATAAACTCCCGTATCGTAGTGCCGCCGCCAATAAGAACGATCATATCATCCCGTAATAATTCAACGGCTTTTTCGGCAATGGTCAATTTATTCGATTGGGCATAGGTTTCGGCATCATGCCCGATGTGATAGGCAGCTGACATAACACCTCCTTTGATCCGAATGACCTGACCCTCTTCCGCCAGTTCGTTGACGTCCCGGCGAATCGTATCCTCGGAAACGTCGATGAGATTTACCAGGTCGTTGAACATGAGCCGGGTATGTATGTTCACCTGTTTGAGGATCAGCATCTTCCGCTCTTTTTTCGGCAGGGATACACCTACCGTCCCATTCGCTTTGATCTTTGATGGCATACTATTTTTTTGCAGTATTTGCAAACAGTTTTCTACTCTCTGCACTTCCGATCTGCAATGATACGGGTTTTGGGCAAGAATTTAAAGTTTGTTCGGAAAAAGTAGGGTTAAAATCGGAGAATGATGGGTTAATATCTTACTGATGACGTTTAGTAGTGCAAAATATTTGCAGAATTTTTTTCATATTCGCGAGAAATTGATACATTCGGGTAAGATTTTGCAAAATAGTCGCAATTTTCTACTCACTAACTAAAACAACTGCACAATGAAAAGATTCCACCCGAAAGCCTTGGGCAGCTTTTTGGTTTGCTGCCTGTTGGTCATCTCCTCCAGCCAGGCTCAAACACCGAGGTCCCCGCGTATCAGGGGTACTGTCAGAAACGCGTCCGATGGTTCTCCCGTCACTGGCGCCACCGTCCTTCTCCTTTCCGACAAAAGGGTCGCTACTTCTACCGATGCCACCGGAAGTTTTGCGCTGGATATACCCTCTGCCGCGCTAAAGGATAACTCTTTGTTGGAAATAAGCTCTATCGGGTATGAGAAAAAGCAGGTGCTCATTCAACCCGGACAAACCCTGCTTTCCATTGTCCTGGAGAACAGCAAGACAAGTCTTAATGAGGTCGTGGTAACTGCGCTGGGTATTACCCGTCAGAAGAAGTCGCTGGGTTATGCAGTAACAGAAGTAAAAGGGGAGGAATTTACCCAGGCCAGGGAAAATAATATAGCCAACGCGCTTACCGGCAAAGTAGCCGGGGTCAATGCAGCCGGACTTTCCACAGGTCCCGGCGGCTCCAGCCGGGTCACCATCCGTGGCAACGGCACCATCAGCGGGGATAACCAGCCGCTGTATGTCATCAATGGGATGCCCATGGACAATTCAGTACCGGGAGGCGCACCAACCGTCGATGGCACTACGAATAATGTAGATCGAGGCGATGGCATCGCCGGGATCAACCCGGACGACATCGAATCCATCAGCGTACTGAAAGGAGGCACGGCCGCGGCCCTCTATGGGTCCCGGGCCAGCAACGGGGTTATCCTCATCACCACCAAAAAGGGGGTTAACAGGAAGGGTATCGGGGTCGAATACAATTCCACCGCCACCCTGGAGAATGTAGCAGTCACGCCTGACTTCCAATACGAATATGGTCAGGGGTTGGATGGAGTGAAACCCACCGATTACAGCTCAGCGTTAGCTTCCGGCAGAAAATCCTGGGGCGCAAAGATCGACGGCTCCGACTTTATGGCTGTCGACAAAAAGATCCATTCTTATACGGCAAAAAAGAACAACCTGCAGAACTATTACCAGACGGGCAAGACTTTTACCAACAGTCTTGCTTTTTCCGGCGGTAATGAGTCGGTGACCTATCGCTTTTCCATGGCGGACCTGAACAGTAAGGGAATTTTGCCCAAAACTACATATGATCGCAAGACGCTGAACCTTTCGGTCAATGGCAAGTTGAGCGATAAGATATCCTTTGAGGCTTTGGCACAATACAACCTGGAGACCGGTGTCAATCGCACCGGCGCCGGGGATGCCCTCGGCAACCCCAACTGGACGCCTCTGGAGATCGCCAATACGGCGGATGTCCGCTGGCTGAAGCCTGGCTATGATTCGGCGGGCAATGAAATGCCATGGAATGACGCTTCCATTGCTTCGAATGGCTATTTTGTGCAAAACAAATTCCAGGAGCATGATACAAAGAACAGGTTTATCGGACAGGCATCCATCAGCTATAAGCTATTGCCCAACCTGGTATTCAAGGCCACTGTCAGCAGGGATTATTACAATTACAATTACACCAATATCCTGCCTACAGGAACTTTGTATCAATTCAACGGCCAGTATGCAGGCTTGAAGACGGACCTGGCAGAAACGAATGCCCAGGTCATCGGAACCTATAACACTACCATTAAAAAAGACTTCGGTCTAACGGTCATGGCAGGTGTCAATGGGCGTAAGAACCAGGAGAACCGCCTCTTGCTACAGGGGTTGAATTTCAACATTCCCTATTTTTACAGTTTTTCCAATCTCGCATCCCAGACCATTACTCCATACTCCCCCCGGATATCCACCAATTCCATATTCGGCTCCATCGACCTGGATTACAAGAGCCTTGTGTTTTTAAGCGTCAGTGGCCGCGAGGACTGGTTTTCCACTCTTAGCCCCCAGCATAACCATATCTTTTATCCCAGCTTTGGGGGAAGCTTTATCCTCTCCGATGCCGTAACGTTGCCCGCCGTATTCAGTTTTGTAAAGCTGCGCGGTTCCTGGGCGCAGGTGGGTGGCGGCGCGCCGGACCCTTACCAGATCAACCTTACCTATAGCAGTGTGGCCAGTTCGGGTCAGCCGCTGCAAAATGTGACGCCTGATGTCAATCTCAACAATTTCATATCCAATCCCAATCTGCAGCCTTATACTTCCACCACTACAGAGGGCGGTGTTGAGATGCAGTTGCTGAAAAACCGCCTGGGGCTCGATCTTACTTTCTATGACCGCAGCACTACCAACGAGATCGTAAATACGGCTATCTCCACCACCTCGGGTTATAGCAACGCCATTCTGAACATTGGTAAATTGAGGAACAAAGGTATTGAGGTACTGCTTACAGGGAAACCTATAAAAACAGCAAACTTTGGCTGGACCGTCACCTATAACCTGGCCTATAACAGCAATAGGGTGGTCAGGTTGGCGCCTGGTCTGCCTTCCATCCAGGTGGCCAAAACGGTCAATAGCTGGGCATTCCTGGACCATATTGAAGGTCAGCCTTTCGGCACCATCGTCGGCACCCGTATGCTGAAGGATACCAAGGGGAATATCGTTTTTGACAGGAAGTCTAATTTGCCGTTGGTAGACCCGGCATTGTATAACTTAGGCAACAGCGTTGCTCCCTATACGATGGGACTGACCAATGAGTTCAGGTATAAGCATTTTTCCTTTAGCTTCCTGGTGGACGGGAAATTCGGGAATAAGATATTCTCCCTCTTCGAGATTTATGCTACCCGTTTGGGTAAGTTAAAGAGCACGCTCCCCGGCAGGGACGGTGGGCTACAGCTGAAAGGGGTTGATCGGACGGGTGGTGTTTATGACACCGTCATCACAAACAATAAATCCGCGCTACGCAGTTACTACGATAATTATAAGGTATACTCCGAAAAATTCATATTCGACGGCAGCTTTATCAAATTGCGCCAGGTGATCATCTCCTATAATATCCCGGTGAGCGGGTGGAAGTTTGCCAGGTTGCAGTCGGCCAGCATCTCTTTTGTCGCCCGTAACCTGTTGACCCTTTATAAGCAAACAAAGGACTTTGATCCCGAGCAAAGTTATACCAACAGCAATAACCAGGGATTTGAATCCATCGGTCTGCCCAGGACCCGCTCATACGGTTTGAACCTGGCAGTGAAATTTTAAACAAAGCGGAACACAGTTCCGCTGGCTGTAACCGCAAGGTTACGAACGAGAAGGAGCGTGTCGAAGCAGCTCCACCGAAGTTCCCATCATAAGCCGTGCACCGGGGGATGGGTAATTTTCGGTGAAACCATAACCCGGTGCACAAAAGCAAAAAATGATGAACAAGCATATAACAAGATACGCGGTGACCTTTTCTGCGGCGCTCAGTGCTTTTGCCTTGCCGGCTTGCGACAAGGGGTTCAAGGACCTAAATGTCAACCCTGATGCCGTCTCTGCTCCTGTGCCTGCCTATGTCTTTACCAAGGCGCTATACGATGGGGGAGGTTATAATGGGCATTATGGCAGCAGCATGGGTGACTTCTTTCTCATGGGTACCATGCAATATACCACGAGCTATAATGATGTGGCGGGTTTTGGGTCCAAGTATGTCTCCAGCCAGATATCACAGTCTTCGGCGCCTTTCAGTGCCGCCTATCCCGATGAGATCAATGAGCTGGGGATCATCATCAAGGCGGTGAAAAACGATCCTTCCAAGGTCAATCTGCTGGCTGCCGCCCGTATCTGGAGGGTATATTGTTTCAGCAAGCTTACGGACCTATACGGGGATGTCCCCTATTTCAAGGCGGGTCTGGGTTACGACTCATCTCTGTACAAGCCGGCATACGATGCCCAAAAGGATATCTATCCCAATCTGCTGTCCGAGCTGGATGCTGCGGCGCAAAGCCTGGATGGCTCCAAGACCACTTTTGGGAATGCGGACCTGATCTATGGCGGTAAGACTGACCAGTGGAAAAAATTTGCTTACTCCCTGATGCTTCGGCTGGGTATGCGTCTTACGAAGGTGGACATTGCTGCGGCGCAAAGCTGGGTGACAAAGGCCATCGCAGGCGGTGTCATTACCCAGGATGCTGATATCGCTAAAATTGCTTATGCCGATGGCGGACAGGACATCAATAAGAATCCGTTGATGCTGGATATGTGGAATGCCGATTACATCCGTCAGGACGGGGTAAGCAACCCTGAAGGCGGTAAATACCAACAAAAGTTCGTCGACTCGTTGAAAGCGCATAAAGACCCCCGTCTGCCCATTATTTCGGTGGTGTACACCGCACCAAAGACGACGGACACTTCCTTTGCCCTTCAAAAAGGAATGCCGGATAATATATCCAATGCGATACCGGGTAATTTCGGCACCTATTCTGAACCGAATCCCAAGACGGTGCTGCTGTTGGGATCACCCCGGCTGGTGTTTACCGTGGCTGAGACGAACTTCCTGTTGACCGAAGCGGCATTGAGGGGTTGGTATAGCGGGGCCACCGCAGCGGTCGGCTTTGAGGCCGGTATCCGTGCTGCCATGCGGCACTGGTCGATCATCGCCGGCAGCGCTGGTATGATCAATCAGCAGGCGATCGATGACTATGTGAGCGCCCATCAATTGAACACGGCTGTCTCTTTCAACGAACAGATGCGGCAGATCTACACCGAATTTTGGGTGAGCATCTTTCCCGATGCGCAGGAGGTCTATAACAATTACCGCCGTACGGGCTATCCGGCGCTGACCCCCAATAATTATGGCGGCAATGCCACTGGGGGGCAGATATTCAGAAGATGTCTGTATCCAGTGATCGAGAAGAATCTGAACACGGTCAATTACAATGCAGCAGTCTCCCGTCAGGGTGCCGACGACCTGATGACGCACATCTGGTGGGACAAATAAACTACAATGTATATAATATGAAGATCAACAATGCAGAAGAACAATTCGTACGTCTGGCTCTCAGCTTACCTCCGGCCCCTAGTCCCAAAGGTGTATACAAACCGTGTCTGATAGAAGGCAAATACCTGTACCTTTCCGGGCATGGGCCGGTGCAAAATGACCAATCGCTCATCATCGGGCGTATCGGGAAAGAGCTGGATATCGAGCAGGGTAAAATGGCTGCGCGTCAGGTAGGTCTGACCATGTTGTCTACCATCCGCACCCACATCGGGGAGTTCAGTAAGATAAAAAGAGTGATAAAGGTCTTTGGTATGGTCAACTGTACCCCGGAATTTGAACGTCATCCTTATGTGATCAATGGGTGCAGCGAGCTTTTTGCCGCCGTCTGGGGAGAGGAGTATGGGGTAGGGGTCCGCAGCGCCGTCGGATTTGGATCGCTGCCGGACAATATTCCTGTTGAAATTGAAGCTATATTTGAATTGGAATAAAACCAAAACGATATGTTGCAAAAAGCTTCGCGGGATGCCCCTCAGTTAGCCGCTTTTGGAGAGTTTATGCTTCGGTTGCACTGTATGGAAGGACGGCGTTTTTTACAGGGAGGGACTTATCAGGCATATTATGCGGGGGCGGAAGCAAACACCTGCGTTATGCTGTCCCGTTTGGGGGTTCCTGTTCGCTATATCACCCGTCTGCCGGATAATGACATCGCCCAGGCCGGTGTACAGGATTTGAGAGGCCAGGGAGTGGACACATCCCATATCGTCTACGGAGGGGATAAGATGGGGGTTTACTTTACAGAGCAGGGGAATGGTATCCGGAGCACCCGTGTGATCTATGACCGCGATGGGTCTTCCTATGCCCGTCTGCAGCCGGGGATGATCGACTGGAACAGAAGCCTGAAGGGCATCCCTTATTTTCACTGGTCGGGTATATCGGCGGCCATCTCCCCCGGGGCTGCCGATGTCTGCGAGGAAGCGCTGGATGCGGCCTGTAAACTGGGGATGCTGATATCTACGGATTTTAACTACAGGACTACGCTGTGGAAGTACGGTAAGCATCCCCGTGAGGTAATGCCCGGGCTGTTGCAATACACAAAAGTCGCCGTAGCGGACCTGGATTCATCGGCTGTTTATTTTGGTGTGCAGACCGATCCGGCAGCGGGGCTGGAGGAAAGATTTATACAGTGCAGCAAAGTGCTGCAAGAGCGTTTGCCGCAGCTGGAGGTGCTGGCCATGAGTTTTCGCAAGACCCAGGGTATCGGGCATATCTATTCCGGCGCCCTTTTATACAAAGGCGCTTATTATTTTTCCCCGCGGCATGAGCTACCGTATATTACAGACCAGATCGGCAGCGGCGATGCTTTCACAGGAGGGATGCTCTATGGGTTGATGACGGGGGCGGAGCCCCAGCAGATCATCGATCTTGCCATTGCCTGCGGCGCCATCAAACAAAGCATTGTGGGAGATTGGGCGTTGGTGAACAAGGCTGAGCTGGAACAATTCATTCACAACGGGCCCACCGGCCGGATCATCCGGTGATAAAAATAGGGGTTATCATGTTTATCATCGATGCGCACCTGGATTTGAGTATGAATGCCATGGAATGGAATAGGGACCTTCGTCTTCCCGTACAGGCAATAAGAGAAAGGGAAAAAGGACTTTCCGATAAGCCGGACAGGGGGAAGGGCACAGTATCCCTGCCCGAGCTGCGCAAAGGCAATATAGGTCTGGTGGTAGCTACGCAAATAGCCCGCTATGTCGCGCCGGACAATCCCTTACCCGGCTGGCATTCTCACTGGCAGGCATGGGCGCAGACACAAGGGCAGCTGGCCTGGTATAAGGCCATGGAAGAAGCCGGGGAAATGACGATGATAAAAGATGCTGCATCCCTGGAAAAACATATCTCTTTATGGCAGGGCGAGGCCCCTCTTGGGCGGGTGAAGCCTATCGGCTATATCCTTAGTCTGGAAGGGGCCGACAGCATCATCACGCCGGGACATCTGGAAGAGGCATATGAATATGGTCTGAGGGCGGTGGGGCCTGCCCACTATGGTCCTGGTCGCTATGCAAATGGCACGGATGCTGCCGGAGGCCTCAACGAAGAGGGGAAGGAATTACTGCGGGTCATGGAACGGCTCAACATCATCCTGGATGCCACCCATCTTTGTGACGATGCCTTCTGGGATGCCATGCAGTTGTTTGACGGCACTATTTGGGCCAGCCATAACAACTGCCGTGCCCTGGTGGATCATAACCGTCAGTTCAGCGACGATATGATCAGGGCCCTCATTGGAAAAGATGCTGTCATTGGAGGGGCATTGGATGCCTGGATGATGGTCCCCGGATGGGTAAGGGGAAAGTCCGACCCGGAAGTTATGCAGTGTAACCTGGAGAAAATGATCGACCACCTGGACCACATCTGTCAACTGGCTGGCAATACCCTGCACGTGGGTATCGGCACTGACCTGGATGGAGCTTTTGGGAAGGAACAAACCCCTTATGACCTGGAAACGATCGCCGACCTGCAGAAGATACCGGCCATGCTCTCAAAAAGAGGGTACAGTTCCGGGGATATCGAAAATATCATGTATGGCAACTGGCTTCGTCTGTTACGCCGGACCTGGAGTTAGTTAGACATCTTAAGGCAGACGGGGGCGGGGACGCTCAACTGTTTGCCTGTGGCCTTCAATAGGCCGGTGGTCTGGTCGATACTAAAGATGACGATGTTATTGCTGCGTTGATTTGCCGCCAGCAGCCAGCGCCCAGTCGGATCGATCATAAAATTGCGGGGTGTCTGGCCTTGTGTTGACTCGAACCCTTTTATGGCAAGCTCACCGGTGGCTGCGTTGATGGAAAAAATGGCAATGCTGTTGGCATCACCTCTGTTGGATGCATAAAGAAATTTCCCTTTTGGCGCCACATGGATATCTGCGCTGCCGATGTCCCCCTTGAAGTCCTCCGGTAGTGAACTGATACGCTGTCTGGCAGTGAGCTTACCGTTGGTCCATCGGAAAAAATCCACGGCGCCTCCCATTTCCATCATACCGTATACATAGGGCTTGCCGGGATAAAAGCTGATATGGCGGGGGCCGTCGCCAGGACCGGCATGTAGGGCTGAGACAGGTGAGTCAGTCAGGGGATGGGTAGCTGCGGCGGGATTGAACCTGTAAACGGACAACTCGTCCAGCCCCAGGTCGGCAGAAATGAGGTATCGCTGATCGGGTGAAAAAGTCACAGAATGTACATGCGCCTTTTCCTGTCTCTCTTTATTAGGACCTGTGCCGCTGTGCTGGATCAGCTGTGCCAGGGGGCTTAATGAACCGTCCGGACGGATGGGCAGCGCCGACAGGTTGCCGCCGCTGTAGTTGGCTACCATTGCCCATTTACGGCCGGCATCGATGGATATATAGCATGGATCGTCTCCCCCGCTGACCTGTTTATTGAGGAGCCGCAGCTGGCCGGTGGTCTTATCAAAAGCAAAGGCGCTTACGCCTCCCGGATCATCCTTGCCATTCGTCTCATTGACGGCATAGAGGAATTTTCCTCCGGGCGCCAGCGCCAGATAAGAGGGGTTCGTCGTCTCAACGGTGCTGACGGGGGTGGCATCGCCCGTGGCGGCATCAAACTGGTAGACATAGATACCCTTGCTGGCGGTGCCCTTGGTATAAGTGCCTATGAACAGATGGAATTTTTGTGCAAAGCCGGACAGGGTGCACAAAGTGATGGCAAGGAGAAGAATTAGACGCATGACCAAATTTAATATAAAAAAGAAGGCCACCATCCGGCGGCCTTCTTTTTTTAATGCTTAATGCTTAGATCTTTTTTACATTTACTGCATTCAGGCCCTTCTTGCCATTTTGAAGGTCAAACTCTACACGATCGTTCTCCTTGATCTGATCGATCAGCCCACTGGCATGCACAAAAGTTTCTTTATTGCCATCGTCGTGCTTGATAAAACCAAAGCCTTTATCAGCGTTAAAGAATTTTACGGTGCCTGTTGTTTTGTTGTCCATCATTGATTGTATTGGTAATAAAATAGGGGCGCAAGATAATCCTTTTTTACGGTTGAGCGTCAAAAACCGTTTGTTTCGGAATTTACGGCGATGTGGTGAGTAATATACGATGTGCCTTCCGTGTGTTTTACGGACTGGTAAAACCTCTATAGAATCGTGTAAGGGTTTGCTTTTACTCCCAAATAAGATAACCACAAATGATAATAGATTGATCATATGAAAAATTTGTTTTCTCTTATGACTAACGGAACTTTGTCCTTATGAATGAATGATATATCCGTATCGTTATGGAAAACCAAATCAAGTAAAGCTAAGATCCATTACCTCTGAAAAACCAGCAATTTCCAATGTCCTGTCCTGTTTAGGGCTCACTGTAAGAAACGTCCTTCTTATGGTAAATTACTTACCCCGTTCCGGGCTTTCCGGGGCGGGGTTTTTGTTTAGAGCTGTGCTCGGCCTATTGTATCTTCGCGCTTCATCAATGGCCTATATATGTCCACGATCAATGAATCAATCGTATCACCCGCACAGTTTAACCGGCTGATCCGTCAGCGGCGGAGCACTTTTCCCGATCAGTTTGAAAAGGGCCGCAGGATAGAAGACGAGATCATCTGGCAATTGCTGGAGAATGCCAGCTGGGCGCCCAACCATAAGCATACCGAACCCTGGCATTTCACCGTATTTACGGGGGATGGTTTAAAAAGATTTGCCGCTTTTCAGGCGGAGCGTTATCAACTGACGTCAGGCGGAAAGTTCAGACAGGATAAATATGACAAGCTGCTGGAGAATCCCCTGAAAGCCTCACACATCATCGCCATCATCCTTCGCCGTAGCACGACCACCGATATTCCGGAGATGGAAGAGATCGCCGCGGTGTCCTGTGCCATAGAAAATATATATCTGTCGGTGACAGCCTATGGGCTGGGAGGTTATTGGAGTACGGGTGGGCCTACTTATGACCCTGCGGCCCGGCAATTCTTTAGTCTGGAAGAAGGGGATAGGTTGATGGGTTTTTTTTACCTGGGATATGTCCGGGTACCTTCCGTGGCAGGGGTCAGGAAGCCTGTGAGGGAGAAAACCACCTGGGTAGAAGAATAAATGGTATAAAAGCGGAGCACAGCTCCGCTGCCTGTAACCGCAAGGTTACGAACGAGAAGGACCGTGTCGAAGCAGGTCCGCCGAAGTTCCCATAATTAGCGCTTCCACCGGAGATGGGTAAATTTGGGTAAGCCAGCTCCGGTGGATTTATGTACCTTTCCTGAATAAAATTATTCCCAATCATGCGTAAGTTTTATTTTCTTCCTACGGCATTGCTTCTTGGGCTTGCCGCCTGCAACAATGCGGGCGACCAGACTGCCGCTTCCGGCGACACTACCCAAAAGGCAGGTCATGACACGATGGCTATGGATCACAAGGTTGACAGCAGCAAGGCTATAACGCCGTTGCCGGAAGTGCCGGCCGGTGCAAAGGTCTATTTTAAGAACCTGAAGGATGGTCAGACGGTTAAGTCTCCCTTTAAGGTAGAAATGGGTATGGATGGATTACGGGTGGATACGGCAGGCGCCATTGTATCCGGCTCTGGTCACCATCACCTGCTGATCGATGCGGGGGATTCGATCCCTGCCGGGGTTGTCGTACCAAAGGACTCGACCCACCTGCATTTCGGAAAGGCTCAGACCAGCACCGAAGTGACGCTACCGGCCGGACCCCATGTTTTAACACTGCAATTTGCCGACGGCATCCATCGGAGCTACGGCAGCAAACTGGCTACTACTATCAAAGTCACCGTGAAGTAGACAAAATCAGACAAGATTTGGCGCTTGCCCCCTCCAGGGGCAAGCGCTTACTTTTTAGGGGCATAAACAACCTAAGCAACGGAAAAGCCGTAGAGATTGTCAAGGAAGAGAGAACAAGGTTTGAGATATATTAAAAAAATAAATCATGGGCAAAAACAAGCTTACAAGTAATCTTTTTCGTGTTTTGGGAGTAGTATTGGTGGCTGGATCATTAGCCAGTTGTATGAAAACAGGTGCAAATAATCAAAATAATACGAATGTTAGTTTTGTTACATTAATGCATATGGCGCCTTTTGCTCCCTCTGCTGAAGTGTATTTCAACAATAGTAAGAGTACTTCTGCCATTGCGGCGGGGACTTTTTCCACCACTTATGGACGGATAACCCCCGGCAGCTATAAAGTGACGTTTATGACTGCAGGCTCGACCACCGATACGCTGTCAAAGATACTGTCGGACTCGTATGATTCCCTGAGGTTTTATACCCTCGTTCTGTTCAACCGGGCGGACAGTAGCCTGGGTTCCATGAAGATCAACGATGACTTTTCTTCCTTGTCCCTTTCCAGTGCCAACTACCGGTTTTTCAACTTTTGTCCCGATGCACCTGCCGTTGATCTTGTCTTGAACACCACCGTTGTACAGGCATCGCGTCATACAGTGGATAACGAATATGGCGGTTATTACAATACCTTTTCGACCTTGACGCCGGGGGGGTACAGTGTGACGGTAAAAAAGGCGGGAACAGATTCTGTCATCGCTTCTGTTTCTTCCGTCAACCTGCAGGCCGGAGCAGCCTACACCATATTCCTGTCAGGCAAGAAGAACAGCCCAGCTAATCCCATATCGGTGAATGTATTACAGGCGGCTTATTGACCCTATTTGAGGCTGCCGGGAAGGATGTTGTGATATTTTTTGAAGATAGTGATAAAGGCGCTGACTTTTTCATAGCCCAGCATATAGGCTGTCTCGGAGACGCTAACCTTTTTTTCCTGTAACAACCATTTAGCCAGCTCCATTTTCTTTTCCAGGTAATATTCATACATGGTCTTCCCATAGATGGCCTTGAAATGTCTCTTTAGCGTGGATTCGCTGAGCGCAAATTCCTTTGCCAGCTGTTTCTGGGAAGGGAGCATATCTTCCAGGCTTTGTACCAGTCTTTGCTCCACCTGCCGGATCGTCTGTATATATGGCGCCTCGCCGGCCGGGATGGGGGTGGCGTTGTTTCCGGGGAGCCGGTTGATAATATTCGCCAGCAATGTCAGGGCCCGGGAACGCACAGTCAGCAGATTGAATATAGGTTTATGAAGTTCGAACTCTATTTCGCTGAGCAGACGGTCGTCGCCCGAATGGGTCGTTTCGGCGATCATACATGCCGGACTCTCTCCCGCAAGCGTCTGGGTGATGGATGCGATCTTTTCTTCCATCCCTGCCAGATGTGTGTATAGCCATTCCCGGGAGAACAACAATTCAATGGTATGTGATAGTATGCCTTCCGGGATCTGGGCGGAAAGACGGCTGTTATTGGACGTCAGGAACACATTGTTCGGGTAGCCCGCCTGAGGAGAAGATTTGAATATCGGCCTGACCAGCTTTAGCGAAGTAGGGGTCAGGAGAAAACACAATGCATAGATGATCCCGCTATCCGGGGTTCTCGAAAGCCGGATGATCTCAATATCCTCGTAATATCTGAGACGGGTGTATCTTAGATAGAGTCCCTCTTCGAGGAATATACTTTTCATTAACCCACTGCCCCTGTGTTGAGGTATATGCATAGTATTGTTTGTGATCGACGCAGGAAGTTGCTTCGACATGGAAATAAAGCCTGATTCCAGATTGTCGTCCCTCAAAATGAAACGCTGCATTGGTAAGCCGATGGTGGTAATGATAGAATATTCTATTTCAGTAGTATTATATACGTAAAACTGACAATTTTAGATTTATTCCCCCAAGGCGCCGTACCCGGATGGGAAATAGTCTCTATTAGGGACTGTGTATTTGACCGTTATGAGGTATTCTTTGATTTGATTGGGGGATTTTACTTAATCATGTTGTAGTACCTTTACTACAATATTTAATTTTTCTTCCATTTCTCCCGTCTAAATTCCTTTGAACTACCATTATCCGATATCTTTCATCATAAAAGTGAGAGATTTTATCGTTGTCTCTTAGACACCTGCCACAACCTCCCAATCATTACTTAGGTATCAATTGGCGCATGTATCGCGATCATGACCGTATTGATCAAACAGTGTTGCAACCGACGATGGTTTGGGCCTGATTTAGCAGCATTTATACGGATGGATAAGGTATCCTCATACTGCCGGCTTGCAGCATGGGGCCTTCTTCATGCTGTAAGGCTTATCTATTAACTATCTAAACCACAAAAGGGCAAACTATGCGACGTAGATCTACACCTATTATTATCCTGTTTTTTTTTATCTGTACCGATGCTTATAAGGGGCTAGGTCAAGGCGCGCCAGGTAAAGACCCGGTGGCATTTGAGATAGCTAACAGAGATATACATGCGCAAATAATGCCGGAAGGCATTACCAGGAGCTGGTATAACGAGGCCGTTGCTAAGATCGAAGAACGGGAATACTTTATCAGGACCACGGACAGAAAAGGGTATTTCGCTGCCGTCAATCATGCCCAGCACCTGGGCTACCTTTTCTCGGAAAAAGGTTACACCGTAAGCAACTTCAATGACGACGGATCCGGCAAAGGGATCTGGCGTACCCAATTTATTATTGAAGGCATAGGCCGCAAGGATCAGTTGCATGCGTCTCCCTTGCTGCGTGTATCGCGCATGGGTGATCGTTCCCTGCAATATGAACACCGCGACTATGTCGTCACCTATGACAACCTCCGCCAGGGCATGGAGCAATCCTTCATCATCAGGAAAAGGCCCGCCGGACACAACGAACTGCAGATCGTCCTGGAATTGGATGGTGATCTGCAGGCAAGGATGGAAAAAGGGGATCAACTCCTGCTGCATACGGCAGCAGGTCCACAGGATGTAAAGCTTGCCTATGACAATTTCAAAGTATGGGATGCAGACAAAAGACCACTGGCAGCCCATATGCGTTTGACCTCGGCGCATCGCCTGGTCCTTTCTGTGGATGATCGGCATGCGATCTATCCGCTGACGGTCGATCCCCTTAACCATACTCCCAATCTCACTATTAACCTGCAAGGGGTGTTGGGCACCTCTGTAAATGAAACAACGGGACCTGTGCTGGCAGGATTCAGTATTTCCCGTGTTTTGGACATCAATGGGGACGGTCTGAGTGAGGTCGTCATCGGCGCCCCGCAGTTTACGCAGATCTCCGGCATCAGCGGGGGGACTGCTACTCTTACCGCTGTCGTACAGGGAGCGGCGTTTGTTTATTACAGTATAAATCCCGGTCTGCCTGCCACTACTCCCACTCAGGTACTGCAGCCGTCGGGGCTGGCAGCCAATGCCAATTTCGGCTTTAGCGTTGCCTCGGCAGACCTCGACAACGACGGGAAAGGGGATATCATCGTTGGCGCGCCCAGCGACATTTCAAAGATCAATGCTGCTTTAAAGACGGGCAATGTCTATGTCTACAGAGGCGCCAGCCTGTCGACCAATGTGAATGTGATACCGGCATTTACACAGATACTTTCTCTTGGCGCGGGCGATCTGTTTGCATTGTCTGTAGCACCCTTGTATGGTTTCTGTGTTACCCGGGCGGGGAGGGTGAATAACGATGCGATCGATGACATTGCGGTAGGGGCGCCCGGCTATGAGAACCTGACAGCCGGCGGCCGTGTGGATATTTTTCATGGGACGGGTACTCCTGCTGCTGTCAGCGCTACTCCCTCCCATTCCGTCACAGCGAACACAAACAGCCTGTTTGGCTGGAGTGTCAGCGGGGCAGGGAATGTCAATGGCGACGCATTCGATGACATCGTAGTAGGAGCGCCGGCGAGCCTGCTTACCCCTTCCGGCAGCCAGGGGCATGTGTATGTTTTTCATGGCTCCAGCACTGGTATAACGGCAACAGATTACACCGGCGCCAATACCACCCTTTCTTCACCCGGCGGCTCGGGGTTTCATCTCAACAGTTTGTTCGGCTTCAGCGTTGCCTCGGGTGATTTCAATGGGGACACGCATGGGGATATCATTGTCGGAGAGCCGCTGACCATTGCCAACGGCGGCGCTGCCGGTCGTGCGCACGTCTATTATGGTACAGCTTCTGCCTCGGGCATCAATACTACGCCATTCACACTGACCAGTCCGCGTTCAGGCGGGACAGGGCCTAACCTGCTCTTTGGTTATAGCGTCGGCTCGGCCGGGAATGTCAAGGGCGATGCAGCCGATGACGCCCTGGTTGGCGAGCCGGGCATTTTCCCCATCAGTCATGTCACCCCCGCATTGGCAGCGGCATTTAATGTTATGAACCGTACGTCCACGACTGCTGTGTCTAACGGCGCCGCCTATCTTTTTACAGGCGCTGTGGGTACGGGCATCGTCGGAGGAGCATCACCTTCCTGGAGCTTTACCAACAGCGGCGGGCCTACGGATATGCTCGGCGCCGCGGTTACCGGGATAGGGGATGTCAGCGGTGACGGGTCTGCCGACCTGCTGGTGTCTGCCCCCAGCGGAAGTCTGGATCTGGGACAGGATTTTACGGCGTATAGCTCATCCACACCAATAACTTTGAGCACCAACGGCGGATTGATGGGCACGGGCAGTATCGGGAATACTTACCTCTTCCTTGGGTTCTCTGCAGCCCTTCCCGTCAGCCTTCTCTCCTTTACGGCAACAGCAGACAATGGCAATACCCGGCTGAACTGGTCTACCGCCCAGGAGCAGAACTCAGATCATTTTGACATCGAGCATAGTACCGACGGTATAAACTTCAGCAGCATCGGGCAGGTAGCGGCAGCGGGTAACAGCAGCCTGAAGACGGACTATTCCTTTACTGACGCCACGCCTGCTGTAGGCGCCAATTATTACAGACTGAAAATGGTGGACCGGGACGGGCAGTTTACGTATAGTAGGGTGGCGATCGTGAACTTCCAGGCAGGCGGACCTTCTGCGGTGGCGGCATATCCCAACCCGGCGCACAGCAGCTTTAGCCTTGTATTTAAGAACATGACGCCCGGGACTTACCGGATGAGTCTGGTGAGTGTAGCGGGGCAAGAGGTCATGACAAAGAATATCCAGGTGTCTAACCCCATCCAGCATAATGAATCTGTGATCCTTCCGTCCATAGCTCCAGGCAGCTACTGGATCAGGCTCATAGACCGGCAAAATCACAGTTTCCTATCAAGACTTGAAGTAAGATAAGTAAAAAAAATCCCCTCGATTGAGGGGATTTTTTTTATACAGTTTCGTAAGCGCTCACCGGCTCACAAGTGCAGATGAGGTTTCGATCTCCGTGGGTATTATTGACCCGCCCTACGCTGGGCCAGAACTTATTATCTTTCAAATACGGCAGGGGGAAGGCTGCCTGCGTGCGGCTGTAGGAATGGTTCCACTCGTCAGCGCATATGACGTGCTGTGTATGCGGCGCATGCTTTAAGGCATTGTCCGTCTTATCCGACCTGCCTTCTTCGATCCTGACGATCTCTTCATGGATGCCGATGAGGGCATCGCAGAAACGGTCCAGCTCTGCCTTGTCTTCGCTTTCAGTAGGCTCGATCATAATCGTGCCGGGTACGGGGAAGCTGAGGGTAGGAGCGTGGAAACCATAATCCATCAGGCGTTTGGCGACATCTTCTGCCTCGATGCCGGCACTGGCTTTGAAAGGGCGCAGGTCGACAATGAATTCGTGGGCGCAGGTGCCATTGCTGCCGCTGTACAGTATCTTGTAATGCTTTTCCAGCCGGGCCTTCATATAGTTGGCATTCAGAATAGCGTATTTTGTACTGAGGGTAAGTCCTTCTGCCCCCAGCAGCCTGATATAGGCGTAGCTGATGAGCAGGATGCTGGCCGAGCCATAGGGAGCCGCGGATACTGCATGTACTTTTGTCGCATGCGTACCGTGTCCGTTGGCGGCGGCATGTGCGGTCGCTGCGGCAGCCTCCAGGGCCACATGGCCGGGCAGGTAAGGCTTCAGCTTTTCGTTGACACAGATGGGCCCCATGCCGGGACCGCCACCGCCGTGCGGAATGGCGAAAGTCTTGTGCAGGTTCAAGTGACATACGTCGGCTCCGATAAGACCAGGGCTGGTGAGTCCCACCTGGGCATTCATATTCGCGCCGTCCATATATACAAGCCCGCCATTGTCATGGATGGCTTTACAAATATCCCTTATACTTTCTTCAAACACGCCGTGGGTGGAAGGGTAGGTAACCATCAGACCGGCCAGTTTGTCTTTGTACTGAGCAGCTTTTTCTTTCAGGTCGGCAACATCGATGTGTCCATCCTCATCGCTTTTTACGACCACCACTTTCATGCCCGCCATCACGGCACTGGCGGGGTTGGTGCCATGCGCGGAAATGGGGATCAGCATGACATCCCGGTGCGCTTCCTTATGGGCGGCATGATAGGCCCGAATGGTGAGCAGTCCGGCATATTCTCCCTGCGCCCCGCTGTTGGGTTGAAGGGAAGTTGCTGCAAAACCTGTGATCTCGCTTAATGCATGCTCCAGCTCGGTGATCATCTGCCGGTAGCCCTTCCACTGGTCAATCGGTGCAAACGGATGCAGCCCCCCGAACTCCGGCCAGCTGACGGGGATAAGCTCTGTAGCCGCATTCAGCTTCATGGTGCAGGAGCCCAACGAGATCATAGAAGTGTTGAGAGAAAGATCCTTATTTTCAAGACTCTTCGTATAGCGCATCATTTCCGACTCGCTGTGATGGGTATTGAAGACGGGATGGGTAAGGAATTCCGAAGTGCGGGTGAGCGATGAAGGAATATTGTCCAGCGCAGAGTCCGCCACTTCAAAAGTGGCCTTGGTTATGTCACTTCCCGCGGCAGCCTGGAAGACGCTGAGGATATTGAGCACATCCTGCTGTGTGGTGGTTTCATCCAGGCTGATACCGATGTTATTATCACCGTAATATCTGAAATTGATCCCCCCGGCTTCGGCCAGGCTCCGGATGGCTGCCGGGTCGGCAGATCGTATCCGAATAGTATCGAAATAAGCTTTATTGAGATTTGTGTAACCCAGCTCTTCCAGTTCATGGGAAAGGGTACGAGCCAGGAGGCTTACACGTTTGGCTATATTGGTGAGGCCGGCCGGACCGTGGTATACCGCATACATGGCCGACATGTTGGCCAGCAAGGCCTGGGCGGTGCAGATGTTGGAAGTGGCTTTTTCCCGTTTGATATGCTGTTCCCGGGTCTGGAGCGCCATACGTAGCGCACGATTGCCCTGGGCATCAATACTTACGCCGATGATACGCCCTGGAATGTTTCGTTTGAAGTCGTCTCTGGCGGCAAAAAACGCCGCATGCGGCCCTCCGAATCCCATCGGTACACCCAAACGCTGAGAGCTGCCGACGGCTACGTCGGCGCCCAGCTCGCCGGGAGGCGTCAGCAAGGTCAGCGCCAGCAGGTCTGTGGCCATTACCACAAAGCCGCCTGCGGCATGCACCTGCTGTATGAATGTACGGTGGTCTTCTACGGCCCCGTTGCTGGCAGGGTATTGTATGATGGCTCCAAAATAGGAGCTATCGATATCCGCACGACGATAATCCCCTTCCACCAATTGGATGCCCACGGGTTGGGCCCGGGTCAGCAGAATATCCTTGGTCTGGTCGAATATATTGGCATCGACAAAAAATTTGGGTGTAGTGACATGGTCATGGTCCTTATTCTTCAGGTTGAAGAACATGGTCATGGCTTCTGCAGCTGCTGTACCCTCGTCCAGCAGGGAGGCATTGGCCAGCGGCAGGGCCGTCAGGTCAGCTACCATCGTCTGGAAGTTCAGCAGGCTTTCCAGGCGGCCCTGGGCGATCTCAGCCTGGTAAGGCGTATATTGGGTATACCAACCCGGGTTCTCGAACACATTCCGTAAAATAACGCTGGGGACAATGGTGTCATAATAGCCCTGGCCTATATAAGATTTGTAAACTTTGTTTCTGGCCGCCAGCTGTCGTAGCTCTGCCAGGTACTGGTGCTCGCTGATAGGGCCGGGAAGGGAAAGACCCTCTTTACTGCGGATGGAAGCAGGGATGGTCTTTTCAATAAGCTCCTCTAAAGATCCTGCACCGATGGTTTTCAACATCTGCGCCGTTTCCTCTTCATTGGGACCGATGTGACGGCCTATAAACTCACTAGCTTGTTGTTCGAATAAGTTCATACAGATAAATGTGGGGGTTGACCATTTAAAAAGATGTGCAAAGTTACGGTCCTTACAGGAGAAAACAACGCGTTGGGACGACACCCCCTAACTCCGTGGATAAAAGGTGATTATCGTGGGGCGAACATGGAAAGAGGCCGTCCCATAAGTCGATACAAATGGGATTGGCTTCTTTCTCTTAAAAACCCCTAAACCCTAAAACTTAATGCTAAAACTTATTGCTTGTGAGTAAGCATGAACTAATTACAACACAAATTTACTTAGGAATGGTTGGAATAGGGAGCAAGACATATTAAAACTAAATTAAAATCGACTTCCACCCTCCGGCTCCGGCAGGGGAGGTCCATATACACCGGATTCGGCCTCACGCATTTGTTCACTGGTTTGCCGGCTGCCGTCATGGCTCCAGCCGGGAGGGCCAAAAAGATAGAACCATTTCTCTTTCCATCCAATATCCTTACGGGAAAGGTCCTGGCCGATATTATTCCATTCGTGAAAGATGATATGTACCGGATCTGTTTTTTCGGGCTGCTTGGTAAGACCGAATGTTACGTGCTGGTACTCATCTTCGGGAAGCTCCGGTTGAAAGGTCCCGAAGAGTTGGTCCCATATGATAAGGAACATGCCCATGTTCTTATCCAGATAGCGTGGGTTGGATGCGTGGTGTACCCGGTGATGGGAGGGGGTCACCAATATATATTCCAGCCAGCCCATTTTGTTGATGAGCTCGGTATGTACAAAGATGCCCCATATTTGAGTCACCGAGTACATAAAAACGATGTCCAACGGCTTAAATCCGAGGTAAGCCAGGGGAATGAAGTAAACAAAGCGGTAGAGGGGCTGGAAGACAGAGCTCCGGAAACCTACGGTAAAATTCATGTGTTCCGAAGAATGATGTGTCACATGAACGGCCCAGAACAGGCGGATCTCATGGTCCCAACGATGGAGCCAGTAGTAAAGGAAGTCCTCTGCCAGGAGCAGGAGGAACCAATATGAGAACACATTGGTAATGGAGATCCAATGATGACGGTAGCATACGTCCAGGATGATCAGGTACGTGGCCCGGAACAGCAGATCGATGCCTCCGTTGAGCAGCATCAGGTAAAGATTGGTGAAGGTATCCTTCCACGTATACAGCTTCTTATGCCTGTAATTGCTCAATAGCACTTCCACACCGATGATGATGATATACAAGGGGGTAGAGATCAACAATAATATTTGTTCTTTCAGGTTATGCACGATGGTCAAAAATAAACGAAATAACAGACCTTTGTAGTATCTTATTGTTAATCAGAGACGAATGACAGATTTATTACATAATTGGGAAAAAAAGTCTGCCAGCCGGCAGAAGGATTACAAGCGGCTGCTTCAAAGGGCCGATAAAAAACAGGAAAGGAACAAGGTGTTATCCCTGTTGCCGGCATTCCACGAAGAGGCTTTTGGGCTGGTGGATTGTCTTGGGTGCGCCAATTGCTGTAAGAGCTATTCACCACGGTTTAAAACGCCTGATATCAAACGCATCGCCCGGCATCTGCGGATGAAGGAGAGCGATCTTATTGATAAGTATCTACGACTGGACGAAGACGGAGATTACGTGGTGAAGACGACTCCCTGTCCTTTTCTTGGTTCGGACAACTATTGCAGCATCTATGAGGTCCGTCCCTCCGATTGCGAGCGATTTCCCTATACCGACGAAGATGTCTTTATAAAAAGACCGGCCATTACGCAAAAGAACTCCACTTTTTGCCCTATCGTGTATATTGTGCTGGAAAGACTGGACGCGGCACTTGCACGAGATTAATATTCCATCTTCCGGAGACTGGGCGCTTTAAGCCAGGTGAAGACCACTACGGCAATGGTCATACATCCGCCGAATACCACAGAAGGCACTAACCCCATGAGTTTAGCCATAAAGCCACTCTCGAACATACCCAGCTCGTTGCTGGAATTGATAAACATGGAATTGACAGCGGATACTCTTCCCCGCATGACATCCGGCGTCTTCACCTGCAGGATAGTGCCCCGGACCACCACACTGATGCCATCCAGCGCACCGCTGACAAGCAGGGCGAAAAAGGAAAGAAGAAACCACCTGGATAGTCCGAATATGATGATACAGGTGCCAAACCCTATGATGGCATACATAAGTATCAAGCCTTGCTTACGTCTCAGGGGGAACAGGGTCATGCCAAAGATGGTGCAGATGGACCCGACATCGCTGGCGGCATTCAGCCAGCTAAAACCCACGGGCCCGATCTTCAGGATGATTGTTGCATAAGCGGGTATCATGGCCACGGCGCCCCCAAAGAGGACGGCGAACAGGTCCAGCGCCATGGCGCCCAGCACTTCCCGGGTCCTGAAAACAAACCGCAGGCCGTCTTTTATACTCTCCCAGGTCTTCTTCTCTGAATTCACCACCATGACGGGTTTGGGTGTGATCCTGGAAAGACAATATAGGGCGATGCAGACACAGAACGCTACGGTTAGAAATGAATTCTGATAGGTCATATGGGCGATGAGGAGCCCTGCGGAGGCGTGCCCCAGCACGGAAGCAAAAAGAAAGACGCTGGTATTGAGCGTGACGGCCGAAGGCAGCTGTTCGCGGGGTACGATCTGGGCGACGATGGCGTTGAATGTCGGTCCGCCAAAGGCCCGGATCACGCCCGTCATAAAGATGATGACATAGATGATCCATCGTATTCGGCTGAAGCCCCATGCGCGAATGAAGGGTCCGACGAAAAGGACGATCAGTACTGCTACGCAGGCAAGGTAGCAGCTGGTCGTGAACAGCAGCAAACGGCGTTTGTCACTCTTGTCGATAACATGTCCTGCGTAAAGGGCCAGACAGAAAGCCGGGACAAACTCGGATAGCCCGATGAGCCCGATGGCAAAGGCATCGTGGGTCATCTGGAACATAAGCCATACCACGATAGTGGTCACCATGCGCTGTGCGATGATATAAAAAAAACGGGCAATGATAAAGCTCCGGTATTCCGGTATCCGTAATAATTCCCATGCTGTCTGTTTGCCTTCCCTGGTCATGGTAATGTAAAATAATGTTGTCCTTCGTCCAGATCTTTTTCCAGCGCATCGAGTACCACCTGCAGGTGTTGGGGATTACCCAGGAAATCCGCGTTGCTTACGTCTATGAAGATGGTCTTTATATTATGTTGCCGTATGTAGCCGGTGTAGGCTTCCTGGATGCTGAATAAATAGTTGTCCTGGATGCCCTGTTCGTATAGGCGGCCCCGCTTCCTTATATTCTGCTGCAGCTTGCTCACCGGGGCATGCAGGTAGATGAGGATGTCCGGCTGCACCAACTGGCTATAAATGATGTCGAACAATTTCTGATAGAGACGGAATTCCTGCTCCGGCAGATTAACCTTGGCGAATAACAGACACTTGGTGAACAGGTAGTCGGATATAGTGAGGGTTTGGAACAGATCTTTTGTGTATATCTGCTCTTTCAGCTGTTTGTAACGTTCTGCCATGAAAAAAAGCTCCAGGGGAAAGGCGTATTGACCGGGGTTCTCATAGAATTTTGGAAGAAATGGATTGTCGGCAAATTGTTCCAATATCAATCTTGCGTTGAAATGTCTGGACAGGACATGCGCCAGTGTCGTCTTTCCGGCGCCGATATTCCCTTCTATCGTGATAAAATGATAATTCATCCGTTTATAGTTAGTTTTTTTACTTCCAGCTTATCGGGGCATTGGTCCAGCAGTTCGTGTATGGTCTTCCGTAGAACAGGATGCACGTAATCGGGTGCGATCTCATCCATGGGCGCCAGGGCAAAACGGCGGCGGGCAACCTCAGGGTGGGGGATGGTCAGTTCCGGCAGCCGGATAACGGCTGAATTAAAGAAAAGCATATCAATGTCGATGGTCCGGGCCCCATATCGCTCGGTCCGTACGCGCCCCATTTGTTCCTCTATCGCCAGCAACTGTCGTAACAGGGCGGGGGCGTCCAGGGAGGTTTCCAGTATCAATGCCTGGTTGAGAAAGGCCGGCTGGTCCGTCTTTCCCCAGGCGGCAGTTTCGTACACGGAGGATTGCCGGACGATCCGGACGTCCAGGGACCCTATTTGCCGGATTGTTTTCCGCAAATAAGCAGATCTGTCACCTTGATTGCCACCTATCAATAAATAGGCTATGTTCATAGATTCCGTACTTTCGGGGGCCCAAATATCTTATAATTTTAGAATTTTAACACGGATGAATACGGGTTCTCTGTTATAAAATAAATTTACACATGGGAGGATTTTTTAAATCGTTTTTTGCCGCTTTGCTGGCGCTGGTCATTTTTACAGTGATCATAGTGTTTGTTCTTGCGGGTGTGGTAGGCGGACTTTTATCCCCAAAAAAGCCGGCTATTGAGGCAAAATCAGTTCTTGTCATAGACCTTGCTCAATCGCTGCATGAACAAAAGCAGGACAACCCCTTATCCGGACTGGGTTCGGAAGACCAATACGACGTCCCTGGTCTTTACGATCTCGTGCGGCTGATCCGGTATGCTAAAGGTGATTCGGCTGTCAGGGGGATCTATCTGAAATGTAATGACGACCCCAACGGTTTTGCCACCTGTGAGGAGATCCGCAATGCCCTGATAGACTTTAAAAAAGGCGGCAAATTCGTATATGCATACGGGGATGTAATCCCGCAGAAGGCATATTATATAGCCAATATTGCAGACAGGATATACTGCAACCCCAAGGGTAACATCGACTGGCGGGGGTTTTCTGTAGAAATGACCTTTTTAAAAGGCGCGTTGGAAAAACTGAACATCCAGCCGCAGATATTCTATGCGGGTAAGTTCAAAAGCGCTACCGAACCCCTGAGGAGTGATAAAATGACGGATGCCAATCGTCTTCAGCTTACCGAATTGTTAAATGATCTTTATAATCGGCTGCTATATACTACTGCTACAGCGCGTAAACTGGACACGACCGCACTGCGCAAATGCGTCAACGAACACCTGGTACAACGTCCGCGCGATGCCGTCGGCTTCGGGTTGATAGACGGCCTTCGTTACGACGATGAAGTAAAGGATGAACTGCGGCAGCGTTTGAAGGTGGACAAACATGACCTTATCAATTTTGTCCCTATTGGCAAATACGAGAAGGCGGTAGACTATAAGGCCTCCGGTAAAGATGTGATCAGCCTAATCTATGCGGAGGGGGATATAGTGGATGGCAAGGGTTCAAAAGAGGAGATAGGTTCGGATACTTACCGCTGGCTGGTCCGCAAGGCCCGTTTTGATAAGGATGTAAAGGCCATCGTTATCCGTGTGAACTCAGGCGGCGGCAGTTCGCTGGCCAGTGAGAATATATGGCGGGAGATCAGCCTGGCCAGAAAAGAAAAGCCTGTTGTCATCAGTTTTGGGGACGTGGCGGCCTCCGGAGCTTATTATTTTTCCTGCAATGCCGACAGCGTGTTTGCTATGCCGGGGACCATTACGGGTTCTATCGGCGTATTTATCGTGGTCCCCAATCTCCAGAACTTTTTTAAGGATAAGCTGGGCGTTACTTTTGATGGTGTGAAGACGGCCCCCGAAGCCGACCCGCTGACTGTCACCAGGCCATTGACGCCTTTCCAGCAAAAGTCCTTGCAGGCGGGTATCGACAGCACTTATTTGGATTTTAAGACCCGTGTAGCGGATGGGCGGAACAGGACCATCGATTATGTGGACAGCATCGGTCAGGGGCGTGTGTGGAGTGGTGTCAAAGGACTTGACGTGGGGTTGGTAGATCGTCTTGGCACGTTGCAGGATGCTATTGACTGCGCCGCCCGGATGGCCAAGACCCATGATTACAGGCTGAAAGAATATCCCGAGCCAAAAAGCTTTCTTGACCAGCTATTGGGCGGGTATAAAAAAACGATGAGTGTAAAGGCTATGAAGGATGAATTAGGAGAGGATGGCTATAAGACCTGGAACACGATAAAAAAAGTAAAGGCGTTGGTTGGCATCAGCCAGGCAAAATTGCCTTTTGATCTCACGATTGAATAACCCTGACATTTTATTCCGACATTTGCCGTATGGCAGAAAAATATAGCCAGCTGAGGGCGATGCTGGCAATTACAAAAGGAAGTCTGAAAGCTATTTTTAGAAGCCCTTCCTCCGTAGCCTTCAGCTTTGGGTTCCCTCTTGTATTCATCCTGGTGTTTGGGTTTATCAATGGCGGCGGGCCTTCTATTAGCGTGGCATTGGCTAATAGGGCGGATACGGCGAGCAGCGTGATAAAAGGACTGCTGTCTCATTCTGTGGTCAGATTGTCGAAGAATACAGATGCTCTTTCTATCCGGAGGGATCTGGAAAAAGGCAGGATCGGCGCTGTCCTATCCATTGATTCCGGCAGGTCCGCCATGGGGTTTCCGCAGTATCATATCCATTTGCTGACATCTTCGGCCAGCGGAGACAAATATCCTATCGTTAAAATGGCGCTGGCGCAGGTGATACAACAGGCAGAGCAGGATAATATACCGCCGCAGTACCGGCTGATCAGCGTGGACGAACTGCCTGTGATCCAGGGCAGAAAATATGCCATGATCGACTTTATACTCCCGGGCATGCTGGGGTTCTCACTGTTGAGCGCGGCCATCTTTGGGGTGGCCTTTCTTTTTTTTAGTCTCCGCCAGCAATTGGTGCTAAAGCGTTTTTATGCCACTCCTATCAGTAAGAAATATATCGTTCTGGGAGAAGGCCTTGCCAGGGTGCTGTTCCAACTGATAACGGCTGTCGTCATCATCGTCATTGGTAAGGTGGCCTTTCATTTTACCCTCGTGCATGGCTGGGTCACTTTATTGGAAATGCTGACCCTGAGTTTGTTTGGGCTCATCGTATTTATGGGTTTTGGATTCATCATCAGCAGCGTGGCAAAAAGTGAGAGTACCATCCCACCGTTTGCCAACCTGTTTACCCTGCCCCAGTTCCTGCTAGGAGGGACTTTCTTTTCTATAGATGTTTTTCCTGCCTGGCTGCAGAAGATATGCGAGATATTACCGCTTAAACAGCTGAACGACGCCATGCGTAATGTGGCTTTCGAAGGGGCGCATATTACCGATTGCGGCAAGCAGCTGGGTATTCTCGCCCTTTGGGGTATTGTCGTGTATACTGTCGCCATAAAAGTATTCAAATGGGAATAATCCGTATAATCAAGTTTCTTTTTATTAGCGATGTTGTCCTCTTTGGGGTGCTTACCGCCCTTTCATTATTGTTCCCCTCGCAGCTGCGGATGTCGCGCGCGATCAATGTGGCGGCTTCCAGGGAGAGGATCCGGGGGGCGGTGGAAGACCTTCATCGATGGGAGGAGTGGAATACATTTATACGCACTACTCCGCTGACGGGGAAGACTTTTTCTTCGCCGGCTTCCGGCAAGGGGGCATTTCTGCATTCCGACCAGTTGGCGCTGGAGATCACAGGCTCGGCGCCAGATTCCGTGGCACTGGACTGGCGGCTGTCGAGTGGCAAACATTTTAAAGGGGGGTATAACATCCTGGGGAACGAAGGGGACAGTATCACCATCCAATCCTGGTTCGACTTTCATTTCCGCTGGTATCCCTGGGAGAAATTAGGGATACTCGTATATGACAAACAATTTGGACCCCTGATGGAAGAATCCCTGATGGATTTGAAGCATTATCTGGAAAAGTCCCCATAACTTTATGTACGGTAGATAGATCTTGTGACAATGTAATATGTTTGTATACCATCAATTTTAACCATCAAATGTTGCAAGTATGAAAAAAGCTCTTTTATTGTCGACGATCCTGTTTATTGGACTGGCGGCCTTTAGCCAGGAAACAAAGAAGCGCGCCAGTCCGCATGATACACTGCGTGCAAAAGACCTCACCGTTACCTATGGCCGTCCTTATAAAAAAGGCCGCGAGATCTTTGGAAAGCTGGAGCCGTACGGCAAGGTATACCGTTGCGGCGCCGATGAAGCTACGCAGATCACTTTTAACAAGGATGTGACTTTTGGCGGCAAGCCCGTTAAGGCCGGTACGTACACGCTCTTTGTCATTCCGGAGGAAAAACAATGGACCATCATCCTCAACTCCAAGCTGGGACAATGGGGTGCTTATGACTATGACAAGAATAAGGGTCAGGATGTATTACAGACGGTAGTGCCTGTAAAGATGCTGTCTTCGCCTGTGGAGCAACTGACCATTTCCCGTCCGGCTGCTGGTCTGACCATCGCCTGGGATAAGACGGAGGTAAATGTTCCTATAAAGGGATAATAAAAATTATTAGCGGCCCGGTCTACGACCGGGCTTTTTGTTTGTCTTTTATAAAGGCTTCAAGGAAGTCGTATATTCTCTCCAATTCCTCGTCCGTAATACAATATGGCGGCATGATATAGACGGTATTGCCCAGTGGACGGAGATAGATGCCATGTTCCATTGCCTCCCGGGTAATTTCAGCGCCGATGGCGTTGATATAGCCATCCTCACCCAGGTTGACCTCAAAAGCAATCACAGTACCCAATATGCGCACATTGCGGATGACGTCATAGGCCCCGAGTTTTTTTGCAAAAGCGCTATGACGGGTATTGATCTCCCGGATGCGGCGCAAACAGTCCGGGGCCAGCAGCAGATCAAGGCTTGCCAAGGACGCTGTACAGGCCAGGGGGTTTGCCGTGAAGGAATGTCCATGGAAAAGGGTCTTGCGTCTGTCGTCGCTGAGAAAGGCTTCGAATACCTGCTCCGTAGCCGCGGTGACCCCCAGGGCCATCGTGCCTCCGGTGAGTCCCTTGCTGAGACAGATAATGTCTGCCTGTTGGGTAAGGTAGGAACCAGCGAACAATTCTCCCGTACGTCCGAATCCCGTCAGCACTTCATCGGCAATACAGAGAATGCCTTGTTGTTTTGCAGCTGCCAGCAGCATGTCGAGGTAGGGAGCTTCGTACATGTGCATCCCTCCGGCAGCCTGTAAAAGGGGTTCATAAATAAAACAGGCGATGTCTTCTCCCTGTTCCCGGAGAAAGGCTTGCAACTCCCCGATGTTTTGTCCGCCCGGAGCATCGATGAACACCGGCTCAAACAAATAGTCCCGGAAGGCAGCGGTAAATATGCTGCGCTCGCTGACGCTCATGGAACCAAAAGTGTCGCCGTGATAGGAATTGCGCAGGGCGAGTATCTTTCTGCGTCGGGCGTTGCCGTCATTTTTCCAATACTGAACGGCCATTTTTATGGCTACTTCCACTGCGGTGGACCCATTATCCGAATAAAATACCTTGGAGAAGCTGCCCGGAAGCAAGGGTAACAGCCGTTCGGCCAGTGTTACCGCCGGTTCATGGGTAAATCCGGTAAAAATGACATGCTCCAGCCGGAGGGCCTGCTCATAGATCTTTTCAGCAATATAAGGATGCCCATGTCCGTGTATGTTCACCCACCAGCTGCTGATAGCGTCGATATAAGATTTGCCTTTATCATCCCATAACAAGCTACCTTTGCCTTGCACTACAGGGATAGGGGATAATTTATGCTTATGCTGGGTGTAGGGATGCCAGATTACCTGGTGATCCCTGTCTGTTAATGATTTTGATGTCGATCTCGTTTGCATGGAGGGGCAAATTTACGGGGGTAAGAGGATTTTTCATGCAACGGTAGGTACAGTTTAATTGTCAAAGAGTTTAACAAATAAGGGATGGATTATCACCAGCTGGTAAAAGACTGTTTGAGAGGGGATACGGCTGCCCAAAGGCGGTTGTATGAGCATTTCGCGGGAAATATGCTGGGGGTATGCTACCGGTATACAAAATCCATGGTTGATGCAGAAGATGTTCTGCAAGAAGGTTTTATAATGGTGTTTAAAAACCTGCATCAATTTAATTTTACGGGTGAGCTGGGAGGATGGGTAAGAAGGATCATGGTGAATACGGCCATCAACTATCTCAAAAAACACAGCCGTTACCAAACGGAGCTCCTTTTTACGGAGGGGGTACTTCATCCCGTCTCTGACGATGACCCGGAAGTGTCATTGAGTACCAAGGAACTGGCAGATCTGATCCGGCAACTGCCCCCGGGATACCAAACGATATTCAATCTGCACGCTGTCGAAGGCTATAGCCATGTGGAGATCGGTAAGATATTAGGCATCAATGAGGGAACCTCCCGGAGTCAATATGCCAGGGCCAGGTCCCTGCTGATAAGTTGGATAAAAAAACTATCGGCTGTAAACAAAAATGAGACGTATGCACGACCCTAAATTCGAGAAAGAAGTACAGCAAAAACTGCAAGAGCTGTCGTTCAGCCCTTCAGAAGCTGTATGGTCCAACATAGATCGTGCCGTGAACGGTGAGAAAAAGCGCAGGGTGCCCGTTTTCTGGCTCTTCCTGCTGCCTGCACTCACACTAACGGGTATGGGTGTGGTCTATTTTTCCGCCAGAACAAGTACGGCACATAAGAATATCGTAAAGAGTACGGTTGTAGCTCCAACGGTCGCACCCCCTGCCGCATCAACAGGCACAACCGGGACGACTGCAACGACTGCGACAGCAAGAACAACTCCCACAACAGGCAGCACACAGCCATCCCGTGATATCCCGGCAGAGGGTCGAAGTGGACATTCGCCAGAAGTCGTACACAACGGACATCCGTCAGCAGATGGATATTCGCCGGCAGGCGGACATAATACCAGCATCCATTCTGTCAACAGGCTGCCGATACGGCAACGGGACATGACGGACAATGCTCCGGAGGAGGTCCGACAGGAGGTGAAGGTGAGGACGGAAGAGCTACCCCAACACCCGATGGTTGTCCAGACAGCCCCGGCCACGGCTATAACAGCCGAACGGGCGAACCTTCCTGGTCTGAATGTCTTTGATCATCATTTCTCTGTCACTGCCGCCGGCCGTTTGTCCTCCAGGAGCAGGACTGCTGCAGTTACAACGGGGCCTATTCAGCTAAAGCCTAAGTATACGTGGGAGGCAGGCTTTGCAGGCGGCATAGGAATGTCCTCTTTGAACAGGACATTGTTCCAGCAACCTTCGGCAGTGGCCTCCGATGTGCGTCAGAACACGAATACTTCTACTGCGATCACCGGCGCCCCCAAAGCATATACTTCGAAGATACAGCCTGACCTGTCATATTGGGCAGGTATCGTCGTGCAAAGACCGCTTGACAAAAGGTTTACCCTCTCTCTTGGATTGAGCCTTCATTACTATTCTACAAAGATCCAGGTAGGAGAAAAGGTGGTCGCCCCATCTAGCTATTACTATACCCAATCCCTCTTTACTACCCAGGCTCCTCAGGCACAGGCGAACGTGTATCCCTACTATTCCGTAGGGGACAATGACATATATACGAATCGTTATTATTTCCTTGAACTGCCGGGCTCCATACTTTGGCAGGTGAACCATAGCCGCAACCTGCCTTTGTTCTGGGAGGGCGGGTTCTCGCTTGCTTATTTAGTAAGCTCAAATGCTCTTTACTATAACTCAAAGTCCACTACCTTTTATAAGGATGGCAGCATGACCAATAAGACCCAGCTCAACCTGGCCACGGCATTATTGGTGGGGCTTCCTATCAAGGGCATGCGGCTTCAGGCCGGACCACAGGTGCAGTATGGAGTCACCAGTCTGCAAAACAACGGAGGAACCAACGGACAACATCTGTTCTATGGGGGACTTCGGGTCGTATTGCTGCCGGGGAAAGCTAAAAAATAGGATCAGAACTTAATCTCCCGGAGGAGGCGCAATGAACTGCAGGTTCCGGCGGATGCCCGCGTATCGGGCACGCTTCAACGCAGAATGCCGGAAGATCTCCTTAAAACTTTCCTCTGTCAGCTCTTCCCACTCAGCTGTACGGAAATGAAGGATGGCAGGAATAGGAGAAAATGCCGTTTCCGTAGAGGGCTTGGAAAAACGGTTCCAGGGGCATACATCCTGACAGGTGTCGCAGCCGAATAACCAGTCCTGGAATTTTCCTTTCATGGCATCCGGTATCAGCAGGTCTTTTAGCTCGATGGTAAAATAGGAGATACATCGACTGCCATCCACCACTTTCTCCGTTGAGATGGCGTCGGTGGGACAGGCATCTATGCATTTCCGGCAACTGCCGCAGTAATCTCCTGCAAAAGGAACATCATAATCAAGTTCAAGGTCTACGATGAGCGTTGCAATAAAGAAAAAGGACCCCGCCTGTTTATGCAGAAGATTCCCGTTCTTGCCTACCCAGCCCAGTCCGCTGCGGACCGCCCAGCTTCTTTCCAGCACAGGGGCGCTGTCTACAAACCCCCGGCCTTCTATCTCGCCGATGCCCTCCCGCATCTGTCTCAATAATTCATTGAGTTTACTGCGAATAACTTCATGATAATCTTGCCCATAGGCATATTTCGCTACGCGCGGGGCAGCAGCCGGGAGGTGTTCACGGCCCGGGAAATAATTTAATAGAAGGGTGATGACGGATTTAGCCCCCGGCACCAGTTTACAGGGGTCGATCCGGAGATCGAAGTGTTTTTCCATGTAGTGCATGGACCCATGCATGCCTTTGTTGAGCCATTGTTCCAGCCGGCGGGCATCTTCATCCAACCGTTGGGCTTTTGCAATGCCACAGTAGTCAAACCCCAGGTCCCTTGTCCACTCTTTGATCCACTTCGTATGATTATTTTTTGTCAAATGTATTATTTTAATCTTTGGGGAGTTTTATGAACAGGACAATTTCAGTATTTTGTCGCCGTTTCAAGCTTAATTGATCTCCCCATGATACTCCTTAGGCCCGCTGTCCTCATTGCTTTTATCTTATTCCTATGCTTCCCACAAAGGTATTGTGCTGCTCAGGACAAATCAAAAATTCAATTTGTAAAGCCTGGCCCGGGTGATTTTCAGCGTTCAGACGCCGGTGACAGTTCGAGTGCCGTCATCCTGTCCGACTATGGCTCTGTTTATTTCATCGGCAATGAAAAGGGATGGTTTTCCCATGTTTTCCAACGGCACACCCGTATCCGGATCATTAATAAAAAGGCATTTGACCTTGCCACCGTGTCGATAAGACTTAATACGAATAATGACGATGCGGAAAAGGCCGACCATATCACGGCCACTACTTACAACAATGAGAATGGTGTGGTGACAGAGAGCCAGCTGGACAAGAAGGATATTTTCTCAGACAGAAAGGACAAGAACCATATAGAGATGAGGTTTACATTGCCGGCCGTCAAGGAAGGCTCTATCATCGAATATGCTTATTCGGTAACCTCGGATTACAATTACTTTCCAGGCTGGGAATTTCAGTCTATCGAGTATCCCTGCCTGTATAGTGAATTCGAAGTAGAGATCCCTCAGACACTGGTCTATGTGTTCGTAAAGCAGGGCATACATTCTTTTGCTGTGGATAAAGGCAGCCAGGGACGCGGCTCGTACCGGGTCGGACAGAAGAACAACACGGGTCTGGTGACGACCAGCAACGACCTTTATGTCAACGCGAATACGGTGAAGCACCGTTGGGTAATGAAGGACATCCCCGCTTTTAGGGCAGAGAAATATATTTCCACTCCCCGTAACTACCTTGACAAAATAGAATTTCAACAATCCTCATGGTATGACGGTCAGGAATACCATGATGTCACCAACAACTGGAAAAAAGCGACGGAAGAGCTGCTCAAGCGGGAGGATTTCGGACGTCCTCTGTATGAGAACACTGAATGGCTGGATGAATGGCTGAATAAGATCACGGCAAATATCAGCGACCCGCTGTTGCAGGCGAAGGCGATCTATTATTATCTGCAGGAACATCTCACCTGTACCAGCTATTACGATAAATTTATACGGACGAATCTCCGGGACGTGTTAAAAAAGAACAGCGGCACCGTGGGGGATCTCAACCTTCTGTTGCTGGCCATGCTCCGGCAGAAAGGATTTACGGCCGACCCGGTGCTATTGAGCACGAGGGAATTTGGGTTCAATCTCGCCAAGTATCCTATCATGGAAAGATTGAATTATGTAGTTGGCAGACTGAAGTTGAGGGACACTGTTTACTATCTGGATATCGCGCATCCCCAGCTGGGGTTCGGACAACTGGCCAGCGGCTGTTACAACGGGCATGCCCGTATCATCAGCGACAGGGACTCAGGGTCGGTGTATTTCGAAGCCGATTCCCTACGGGAAAAAAGGACGACCATGGTCTTTATCTCCAATGGGGAAAAAGGGTTGGAGGGGTCTTATCAAGCTTTATTTGGCCCCGTAGAGTCTTACAGGGTCCGGGAGAGAGTAAGTGAAATAGGAGAGAAGGAGTATTTCAAAAGGATCCGGACCTCCTATGGAGAAGATGCGGACATCAGCCACACGCACATCGACTCTCTTGATAAAAAGGAGGAACCCGTGACCGTGCGTTATGAAATTGACCTGAAGCAATCCGGTGCTTCCATGATCTATCTAACCCCTTTTTTTGGAGATGTCCTGCGGGAGAACCCCTTCAAGGCGGCTGACAGGAAATATCCTGTGGAGATGCCCTATGCTGCCGACCAGCTCTACCTGTTCAATATGGAGGTGCCGGCAGGATATGTAGTGGAAGAGTTGCCTAAGTCGGCCAGGGTGGCTTTTAATGGTGATCAGGGTTCATTTGAATACCTCGTCGCCCACCAGGACAATATGATCCAGTTGAGATGCCGGCTAAAGCTGAACCGGGCTTATTTTTCCCCGGATGATTATGCGAGTCTCAGGGATTTTTATGCATTCATCGTGAGAAAGGAGGCCGAACAGATCGTTTTAAAAAAACAATAACTATAACCTATAACCTCTTAACACTGACTCCTATGACCGTACGAAAAAAACTCGTTCCTGTATTATGTTGCCTGATGGCGGGCCCTTTTTTTCTCAACGCGCAGGACAAAATACATTTTGGTAAAATATCACCCGCGGACTTCGAGGTCAAGGCCCCTTCCTTCGACCCGGCTGCGGACGCAGTGGTCATTGCGGACGTGGGCAGCTCTGAGTTCGTCGGCAACAACAAGGGGTGGTTTACGCTGGATTTTAAACATTTCAAGCGGGTGAAGATATTAAACAAAAAAGGCTTCGAGGCTGCCAATGAAGAAATACTCCTGTACACTGATGGGGAGACAGTAGACGGCTTGAAAGCCGCCACCTACAACCTGGAAGGCGGGAAGGTGGTGGAAACCCGTCTGGATGATAAGTCTGTTTTCACCGATAAACTGAACAAGTACCTTTCGGTAAAGAAGTTTACTTTTCCCGCGCTGAAAGAAGGTTCCATTATTGAGTTCACCTATACGGAGCATTCCCAATACCTGAGGAACCTGCAGCCATGGGCTTTCCAGGGGGAATACCCCAGTCTGTACAGCGAATACCAGGTTTCCATCCCCAACTTCTTCCAGTATGTCACATTGAGCCAGGGTTTTCTGCCTTTTGACGTAAAAACCGATTATCCCCGGCATGTCAATTTCCGGGTGACCATCCCCGGCGGCGCCGACAGGGACGAGACGGTCAACTTTGACGACGATGTCGTCGATCATAAGTGGGCTATGAAGAATGTCCCATCCCTTAAGCCGGAGCGGTATACCACCACGGTGAATAATTATATTTCCAAAATAGAGTTTCAGCTCGCCCGGTACGCTTTTCCCCATTCCATGACAAAGGACATGATGGGCAACTGGCTGACCGTAAGTCAGGGTCTTATGAAATTGGAGGACTTCGGCGCTGACCTGCACAGTAACAACGGCTGGATGGATGAGGTAATAAAGACCATTACCAGGGGTGCCGTCAGTCCAACAGACAAGGCAAAGAAGATCTATACCTATGTGAGGGATAATTACACCTGTACGGATCACAGCAGCCTGTATTGCACGGGCCCTATCAAGACAGTGTTTAAGAACAGGAATGGCAATGAAGCGGAGATCAATCTCTTGTTGGTGGCTATGTTGAACCATGAACATCTAATGGCCGACCCTGTCATCCTGAGCACCAGAAGCCATGGATTTACCAACGAGCTTTATCCTCTCCTAAGCCGGTTCAATTACGTCGTCGGCAGGGTCGTCATCGATTCCTCTGTCTTGTACCTGGACGCCAGCGAGCCGTGGATAGGCTTTGGGCATCTTCCCGAACGGTGTTACAACGGACATGCCCGCGTCATCACCAGGGAAATGCCTTTGCCGGTGTATTTTGACGCGGATTCGATCATGGAAAAAAAGCTCACGACCGTCTTTGTCAGCAATGTGGGAAAGGGTGTGATAGACGCCAGGGTACAATCCGTGCCGGGCTATTTCGAGTCCTGTAATATCAGGGAAAAGATACATGACAAAAGCGAAAAGGATTTTTTCAAGACTATACAGACCGCCTACCAGGGAGAGCCGGAGATTGCCAATGTTTCGATAGACAGTCTTACATTGACGGATCAACCCGTGGGCGTCAACTATGATGTGATGTTGAAGAACGATACCAACGAAGAGGTGATCTATTTCAACCCCATGCTGGAGGAGGGGTATAAGGAAAATCCGTTCAAGGCGGCAGACCGGAAGTATCCCGTGGAAATGCCCTACGGGTTTGACGAAACCTATATCCTCAATATGGAAATACCCGAAGGGTATGTGGTAGATGAAATACCAAAGTCCACAAAAGTAACCTTTAATGAGGATGAAGGGTTTTTCGAATACCTGATTGTTAAGGATGACAGCAACATCCAGTTCCGCAGTCGTGTCGTGCTTAAAAAAGCGAACTTTAGACCGGAGGATTATGCTACATTGCGCGATTTTTTTGCCTTTGTTGTAAAGAAGCAAGGCGAGCAGATAGTGTTTAAAAAGAAAAAATGATCTTATGCGCATCGTGACGAGCTTATTGTTATTGACCATTGGTTGCGGGCTTCGGGCGCAGACCTATAATGTGCTTTTGATCCCTGATAGTCTGAAAAAAGGGGCCCGGGCAGTGGTGAGGGAGGATGAAACTATCTTAGAGATAAAGAGCCCGTCAAAAGCCATCGAGCGGCAACACACAGTATACACCATTCTGAATGAGAACGCGGATAACCTGGGTGGTTTTGTAAGCAGGTATGATAAGTTTACGTCTGTAGGTTCCGTCAATATGACGCTTTACGATGCCATGGGGAAGGAATTGAAGCGTGTAAAGAAAAAGGATATGGAGGACCGCAGCTACGTCAGCGAAGGAACCCTGATGAATGATGTCCGATATAAGTTCTATGATTTTTATTTTAAGGTCTATCCTTATACGGTGAGCTGCGATGAAGAGGACGAGCACAATGGCCTGTTGTTCTTTTCGCCCTGGCGACCGCTGCTGAATTCGGGTATTTCCACACAGCACAGCAAATATGTGATCATAGCTCCAAAGGATTACGAGGTCCGTTACAAACTGGTGAACTGTGATATCAAGCCGGTGATCACCGAATCGGGGGATAAAAAGATCTATACGTGGGAGGTGAGCAACCTTCCTGCCCGTCATACCGAAACGGGCGGTCCCCGGTGGAAGGAGATCGCCCCTCATGTGCTGCTGGCTCCTTCCGAATTCGAAGCGGAAGGATATAAAGGCAGTATGACCAGTTGGGAAAGTTTCGGCAAGTTTATTTATCAGCTGCGGGAGGGTAGGGACATATTGCCGGAAGATATCAAAAAGAAAGTGCACGAGCTGACGGACAATCTGAAAGACCCGCATCAGAAAGTATACATCTTATATGACTTTCTCCAAAAGAATACGCATTATATCAGCATTCAGCTGGGGATTGGCGGCTGGCAGCCTTTTCCTGCGGAGTATGTGGCTACGAAAAGATATGGAGACTGCAAAGCTTTGTCCAATTATATGATCGCTCTTTTGAAGGAGGCGGGTATCGCCGGCAGATATGTAGTAATATACGGAGGTGCTGATGAGCCACCGCTGGTAGATGATTTCCCTTCGTTGCAGGGGAACCATGTCATATCCTGCGTCCCTCTGGAAAAAGACACCATCTGGCTTGAATGTACCAGCCAGACTCAATCTCCGGGCTTTATGGGCAGCTTCACCGGCGACCGGAAGGCCATTCTTATCGATGAGACAGGGGGGCATATCGTAAAGACGCCGTCGTATTCATCGACGGATAATACAAGGAGCCGGGTTGTCAACGCCAGCATTAGTCCGGAGGGCAACCTGGACGCCGAAGTAACGACTACTTATTACGGCATAAGACAGGAAATGCCGCATGGGCTTATCTATGGCGCTTCGGATGACGAGCGGGAGAAGTATCTGAACAGCCTGTTCCATCTGCCCACGTATAAGGTAGATAAGAGCCGGTATGAGGAGCAGAAAGGCGCCCTTCCTGTAGTGAAGGAATATCTGCATGTGGTAAGCCCCAACTATGCGGGTGTTACGGGGAAGCGTTTGTTTATTACACCGAACCTTTTTGACAGGAATACATACCGGCTGCCCCAGGATTCGGCGCGTCATTATGATTTTGTGGATGACAGGGCGTTCAGGGACATCGACAGCATCACGATCAGGATCCCGGATGGCTATCAGCCCGAGGCCATCCCTTCCGATGTGCACATCGATAATAAATTCGGAAGGTACAGTGCTTCCGTAAAGGTGCTGCCGGATAAGATAGTCTATTCCCGCACCTGGGAGGAGAGCTTTGCCCGCTTCCCGCCGTCAGACTACGCGGCCCTTGTCAAATTCTACGAGCAGCTGTACAAGACGGACCATACGCGTATCGTACTAGTAAAAAAAGAGTAGGGGCTATTGACAGCCGCTGCCGCCGACGGCTCCGTCTATCAGGCCTTTCAGGCTTTGATACAAGGCCTTTTTTTCTTCTTCCGGTTTTCCAACGATAAGGATGGCCGCATAATTCCGGCATTTGTCAATGTAGGGTATCGTCCCCATCATATTAGGACAGGCCAGTACATTGGACTTACCTGCCGCGGTGGATTCTGTGATAAAAGAACCAAGACTAAAGTGGACTCCCTGGAGGGACTTTGGTACGCTTTTAATGGGGGTTGCCGGAAATTGTGACGTTTCCAATTCTTCCACCGCCTTTTCACTGAGAATGCGCCGGCCTTCAAATACGCCATTGTTCAGCAGCATAGAAAGAAAATTTATATAATCATTGGCGGTAGACCTGGCCCCTCCGGCGGGGTTTATGGCGCCGCCTTCCTCATTGCTGAAACTGGTGCCCTTCATCTTTAGAGGCCGGATGATCCTGTCCTGGATCAGTCTGTCAAAGCTCTTTTTCGAAATGATCTCCAACACTCTGGCGGCGATGTTCGGGCCAACATAGCTATAGTAGAATTCCGTACCGGGATTGGTGACGATGTCCCTGCGGGAGGCATAAGAATTTATTTCTTCCTCCAGGCTTTCGAATTTTGTCTTTCCTTCGGCCCTGATACCCGTGGTATTGGTAAGACAATGCCGTATGGTGATATAGCTCTTTGAATATTTGGCAAAAAGGGGAATATACTGAGTAACCCGGTCGTCCAGTGACAGCTTGCCTTCGTCTACAAAGGTCATCACCAGGGCGGCTGTAAGCCAGTTACCCGCGCTTTCGATTGAGGCCTGGGTTTTTGGGGAAAAGTCCTCACTACCTTGTTTCTGGTAAAGGATTTTCCCATCTTTCCATACGAGGGCGACGAAATTATTCCCCAGGGCCTTTTGATTTTGCTTAAGTAATTGATCTACTGCACTGAAGTCAGATTGGGCAAGGATGGGCAGACAGAATAGCAGGCTGAGGGGGATAAGGCTGAATTGTAGACAGATGGTTTTAATTTTGTATGACATAGTTGCCGGGTTTGGCTTTTGGATTAGATTTTGTCGCACAATTTAACAGTAAATTTTAAAGGAAAACAGAATTATATGAACTTGAATAATTTTACCATCAAAGCACAGGAAGCGATCTCCCGGAGCCAGCAACTGGCTTTTGATAGGCAAAATCCCGTTATCGAAACGGAGCATTTGCTTAAATCGTTGCTAAGCGAAGAAGATTCTTTGGTAGAATTTCTGTTGAAGAAGAATAATGTGAATGTGAATTTTGTGGAAACCAAGCTCGATGAGAGTATAAACAAGCTACCGAAGATCAGCGGGGGGGAACCTGCCCAGACCATCAGCCGCGATGTGAATAACGTTATGTTGCGGGCCGGGTCTGATCTGAAGCAATTCGGAGATGAATTCGTCAGCGTGGAGCATATCCTGCTAGCCCTCGTACAGGGCAACGACAATACGGCCATAATATTGAAAGATGCGGGCCTGACGGAAAAAGGTCTTATTGCAGCGATCAGGGATCTGCGTAAGGGTTCCACTGTGTCATCCCAGACACAGGAAACTTCTTTTAATGCGCTGAACAAATATGCAAAAAACTTAAATGAGCTGGCCCGTCAGGGCAAACTGGATCCTGTCATCGGCAGGGATGAGGAGATACGCAGAACCCTGCATATCCTTACCCGCCGTAGCAAGAACAATCCTATCCTGGTAGGTGAACCCGGAGTAGGTAAAACGGCTATTGCCGAAGGGCTGGCCCACCGCATTGTCAATGGAGATGTGCCCGAGAACCTGCGGTCCAAGGTGATCTATGCTTTAGATATGGGACAGTTGATCGCGGGCGCTAAGTATAAAGGCGAGTTTGAAGAGCGTCTGAAAAGCGTTGTGAAGGAAGTATCCGGCAGTGACGGAGAGATCATTCTTTTTATTGACGAGATACATACGCTGGTAGGAGCGGGAGGAGGAGAAGGGGCCATGGATGCCGCCAATATCCTTAAACCGGCCCTTGCGCGTGGGGAACTGCGGGCTGTCGGCGCCACTACCCTGAACGAATACCAGAAATTCTTTGAAAAGGACAAAGCGTTGGAGCGTCGTTTTCAAAAGGTCCTGATAGACGAGCCCACCGTAGAGGATGCCATTTCGATCCTCAGAGGATTAAAGGACAGATATGAGACACACCACCATGTACGGATAAAGGATGAAGCGATCATTGCGGCCGTGGAATTGTCGCATCGCTATATTACTGATCGGTTCCTTCCGGACAAGGCCATCGACCTTATAGATGAAAGCGCGGCCAAGCTGCGGCTGGAAATGAACTCGATGCCGGAAGAGCTGGACAGGTTGGAAAGACAGATCCGTCAGCTGGAGATCGAAAGGGAGGCCATTAAAAGGGAAAATGATAGGGATAAGCTGAAAGAGCTAAGCGCGGATATCGGCAATCTTACAGTGGAGAGGGATACCTTGAAAGCCAAGTGGAAACAGGAGAAAGAACTGGTAGAAAAAGTGCAGAATGCAAAGGCGGAGATAGAAAACCTTAAACTGGCCGCGGAAAAAGCAGAGAGAGAAGGGCAATATGGTCTTGTGGCAGAGATACGATATGGAAAAATAAAAGAACAGGAAAAGGTCATTGAAGATTATTCCCGTCAGCTGGCCACTATCAGCGCGACGTCGCGTCTGATGAAGGAAGAAGTGGATGCTGAGGATATTGCAGAAGCCGTGGCGAAGGCTACGGGCATACCTGTGGCCAAGATGCTGCAAAGTGAAAGGGAAAAATTGCTGCATCTGGAGGACGAGCTGCATAGACGGGTCATTGGGCAGGATGAAGCCATCACGGCTGTAGCGGATGCCATCCGCCGGAGCCGGGCAGGACTGCAGGACCCCAGACGGCCCATCGGATCCTTTATCTTTTTGGGAACTACCGGTGTGGGTAAGACGGAGCTGGCAAAAGCGTTGGCCGAATACCTTTTTGATGACGAAGGGATGATGACCCGCATCGATATGAGCGAATACCAGGAAAAACATACGGTCAGCCGTCTGATAGGAGCGCCCCCGGGATATGTGGGTTATGAAGAGGGCGGTCAGTTGACAGAAGCCGTCCGCCGCAAACCTTACAGTGTCGTTCTGCTGGACGAGATAGAGAAAGCGCATCCGGATGTCTTTAATATCCTCTTGCAGGTGTTGGACGATGGAAGGCTTACCGATAATAAAGGAAGAGTGGTGAATTTTAAGAATACCATCATCATCATGACCAGCAATATGGGCAGCCAGATCATCCAGGCGAATTTCGAGGATGTAACAGAAAAGAACAGGGAAGATGTGATGGAAAAGACCCGGGTGGAAGTAACGGAGCTGCTGAAGCAGACCATCCGGCCGGAATTCCTCAACCGTATAGACGAGATCATCCTTTTCCAGCCCTTATTGAAAAGCGAGATCAAGGGCATCATCCGTATACAGCTGGACGACCTCAAGCGGCTGGTGGCTAAGAATGGCTTACAGCTGGAGTTCAGCGATTATGTGTTGGATTACCTGGCGGAAAATGGCTTTGACCCCCAGTTCGGCGCCCGGCCGTTGAAGCGGCTGATCCAGAAAGCAATTGTTAATCAATTGAGTAAGAGGATATTGGCTGGAGATATAGCAAAAGATCATCCCGTATTGGTGGATGTATTTGATGGGGTGGTGGTGTTCCGCAACGAAGCGCATCACACCCATGAGGCGTAAACGCTCTAAAAAGTTAAAAGTAAGCCCGGGGGCCTATCCTCCGGGCTTTTTTTATGTATATTCGTAGCAGCTGAACTAAACAGAACAGGAATTGTTAAATAGATGATTATGGCACTAAAAGCAAAAGAAGTGGAGATCATCCCGACCCGGGATGTCTTCGTGGGAGACATAAAAGCTCCCGTAACACTCACAGAATACGGCGATTATGAAAGCGAAGCCTGCGCAAAAGCCAATGAGGTGGTAGATAAGCTGCTGACGGCCTATGCCGGCAAAATGCGTTTCAATTTTCGTCATTTTCCCCTTACCAAGATCCACCAGCACGCGATGAAGGCGGCGGAGGCCTCTCTGGGGGCCGCCCAGGAGGGTAAGTTTTGGGAAATGCATAATACCCTCTTTGCTCACAGGAGACGGCTGGGTGCAATTAGCCTTCGCGAGTATGCCAAGGACGTGGGCGTTATCAATAAAAAATTCCTGGAGAACCTGGTGAATTGCACCTACGGATGGTCGGTGAAGAGCGATCTGCTCGAAGGGTTGGATAAAGGTGTAAGGGATGTACCGGCTTTCTTTATCAACGGAGAATTGTTTACCGGTAAGCCTACTTATGACAATCTGAGTAAGGGTATTGAGGCTGCCCTCAGCCAGGGAAAGAAGAAGAAACCCGCCAACGGGCGGACGCAGAAAGCTGCGGCAACAAAGGTCTGATAAAAATTTTGTTACATAAATGTTCAGCCGGGCCCCTCCAAAAGGAGGGGTCTTTTTTTAAAAATATAGTTTTGCGCACTCGTTGCATACGTTTTACCGTTTGGCGAGTGATCTTGTCCTCACCTCAAGGCTGTGCAACCAGCCCGCAAATTTGTTCAAGCGCCCTTTGTACGGGCTCATTCCACTATAACGGCTATACCGTATTTAGCCGCTTTATAGCTTATCTTTTCCTTCAGGCCGTAATATGACCAGTTCCTCAATAGAAATTCATTCTCTTTCGCCTGCGCTTCCTTTTCTGTCTGTGATTTCAACACCAGCACTCCAGCCTCGTGCTGCAGACAGAATGCGATCAACCGTGCTGAATATTGGTGAAGGCGGCTATTGACATAATTTTTCTCTGCCAGGTGAAAACGATCCAGCGCCTGCATCTTTTTTCTGCGGCCCTTCCCACCCCGGTTGAAACGCATGGCCATCTGCGTACGGTGAAGGCTATCCTGTATGGCCAGTCTCCTGTGCAGGAATTCCTCCCGGCTCCCAATGCGGATCTGCGTCTCGCTTGTTTCCGCCACGATAGGGATATCCGGCGACAGATGCGCTTCGACCCGGATATCCGCCGACAGACTGACTTCTGTCCGTTGAAAGCTGAATACGGCCAATAAAAAGAGCTTGTTACCCTTTATCTCGATCGAACTATCGCAAAGTTTATATTCTCCTTTCAACGCCCGTTCGAAAAACAGCCTGTTGCTCGATGCGTCTCTGCCGAAATTTGTCCGGAAAGGCAAACTGTATAAGCTAAACAGATATTCCCCTTTCCCCGCGGGCTCGATATGCAGGATGTCCGATGCGACGATAGGGATGGGCAGGTCCTGTTTGTAGGTCCTTAGCGACCGCAGCCCTTGTCCATATTCCTTTTTCTCTTTATCAAAGGTGGATATGATCCGGCTATTCAAAGAGCTGAGAATGGCCATGGGTATCTGTCCCTTGAATTTCCCGGACAACAGCCGGTAGGTCGTACTCATCCGGGACGTATTCAGAATACCTTCTTCGTCCTTTTTAACATCCTTCAGCTTGACCATTGCTTTATCCGTCAGGTAGAAAAGATCTTTCAGGTTCTCCTGGATATAATGATGGGTTGCGATCCAGTTGGCGGCCTTGGCCACGATCGTTTGCCAATCGCGGATCATTTTATAACGTTCTTTCCACTGCGTCTTATTATCCGCCTGCAGCAGGATCTGGATCTTGCGGGCAATGATCACGGAGTGGTTAGCGGTTGTCATGAGCGTTAGCTGTTTTTATGTACTTTCCTGTATGCCCATCCGAAGATCAGCGGGAACACCCAGAGCGAAAAGATCATGGCGCTGAGTATACCTCCTATCACCACCCGGGCCAGGGGCCTGGAGCTTTCCGAGCCGATGCCATGTGAAAGGGCCGCGGGCATCAGCCCGATGGCAGCCATGAGCGCCGTCATCATCACGGGCCGGATCCGCGCGTTGACCCCCAGCTTTATAGAGCTATACAAAGTGTCTAATCCTCGTACATGCACCAAATTTTCCTTGAACATCGTGATCAGGATGATCCCGTCCTGGATACAGATGCCAAAAAGAGCGATAAAACCGATGCCGGCGGATATGCTGAAATTCGTATTCGTTATATGCAGGGCCATGATGCCGCCTGCAAGGGCGAAAGGCACGTTGGTGAATACCAGCAGCGCGTCTTTGAAATTGCCGAACATGCTCAGCAGCAATATGAATATCAGCAGCAGGCTGATCGGCACTACCTGGGCCAATCGTTTCTGGGCCCTTTGCTGGTTTTCAAAATCCCCCTGGAAGGCCATGGTATATCCCCTTTTTAATTGGACCTTCTCGTCGACCTTTTGCTGGGCTTCTGCAATGGTGCTGCCCATGTCTCTTCCCCGTATCGAGAACTTAAGCGCCGCGTACCGTCTGTTATCGTCCCGATAGATCAGGCATGCCCCTGTTTTTTGCGTGATGGTAGCAATTTCCTTGATGGGCACTTTGGAGCCATTCATCGTAGGCACCAGTAATTCGCCTATCTGTTCGGGCGTTTGCCGGAATTCCTCGGGCATCCGTACGCGAATGTCAAAGAGCTTAATGCCTTCGTACAATGTGCTGGCAGGTACGCCTCCGGGGCCCAGTCCGCCGATGGCCATACTGATCACAGCGTTCGCCTGCGCGGTAGCCACCCCGTATAAAGCCATTTTCCGCTGGTCCAGGTTGATATCCAGCTCCGGCTGACCTATATTGTGCATGACGCCCAGGTCTTCGATGCCCCGGATATCTTTCAACACGTTATAACAGGTGGCCAACTGACTTTCCATATAGGGCAGGGAGTCTCCCACTATTTTCAGGACAAGGCTTCCCTTGACCCCGGACACGGCCTCTTCCACATTATCCATGATCGGCTGGGAAAAATTGAGGTTTACACCAGGAATAACGGCTAACTCCTTATTCATGCCATCGATCAGCTCTTCCTTGGATATTTTTGGGTTCCATTCGGACTCGGGATACATGAGTATGTCAAACTCATTGTTGTAGTATCCCGTCACATCCGTGCCGTTGTCCGGCCGTCCTGTCTGTGAAACGCAATACTTCACCTGGGGGAAGGTCATGACGATGTCCCGGACCTGTTTGGATATCTGGACGGACTTATTCAGGTCAGTACTATAGTTGGCCTGGACACGAAGCCAGATGCTGCCTTCATTCAATTCCGGAAGAAATTCAGAACCCAGGTATTTGAAGGAGTATATACCTGCGGCCATTGCAATAAGCGCGGCGATTACCACCACTTCCTTATGTTTAAAGGCCCTTACAAAGCCATTCAACATAAAGCCTGTGATATGATGGACGATGGGATTATGTTTTTCTTTTACATTCTTCCGCATCAGCATGGATATCAGTACGGGCACCAGGGTAAGCGTGAAGATCAGGGCGCCCAGCAAAGCAAACCCAAGGGTATAGGCCAGGGGAGAGAACATCTTGCCTTCTACTTTTTGAAAGGAGAAGATAGGCAGCAGGGCGGTGATGATGATCACTTTGGTAAAGAAAATAGCTTTTGCGAGCCCCGCGCCTTTCCGTTTGATCAGCCCCAGCTTGCTCAGCTTATTGAACCGCTCCATCCCAATCTCTTTGGCTTTATGGTCCAGTATGACGAAAAGGCCTTCCACCATGACCACGGCCCCGTCGATGATGATCCCGAAGTCCACCGCCCCGAGCGAGAGCAGGTTGGCGCTCATGCCCATCAGGCGCAGACAGATGAAGGCGAACAGCAGGGATAGGGGGATAATGACGGCTACTACTACGGTGGCCCTCCAGTCGAAGAGGAACAGGGAGATCAGCACGATGACCAATAGTACGCCTTCGATCAGGTTGTGCAAGACGGTATGTGTAGCATAATCGATAAGATCGATGCGATCGTAGTAAGGGACGATCTTTGTGTCGGCCGGAAGGACATATTCGTTGAGGTATTTGACCTTTTCTTCTATTCCTTTTACGACTTCGGAAGGGTTCTCTCCCTTGCGCATGACGATGATGGCTTCCACCACGTCTCCTTCGTCCGTCACGGTCCTTTTGCCATCGGGGCCTTTATGCGCATCGCTTCTGGCTACCCATCCCAGCCTGGGCACATTGGATATTTCGACGGTAGCTACATCCTTTACCAGCAAAGGGACGCCATTGTTGTTCTGAACGACGATGTTCTTTATCTCTTCGATGTCGTTCAGCAAGCCGATGCCCCGCACTACAAAGGCCTGGTTATTCTGAAAGATCATGTCCCCGCCTACATTGATATTCGTATTCTGAACAGCGGTAAATATATCCAGTGGTGTTAATCCAAGGTTGGTCAGTTTGCCGGGATCGACCTTTATTTCGTAGGTTTTGGTCTTGCCCCCGAAACTATTGATATCCGCGATCCCCTGAATGCTCCGTAATTGCCTGTCGATCACCCAGTCCTGCATCGTCTTTAGTTCCCGGACATCCCGGAAGGTGCTCCTGAGCGTGTAACGGAATAATTCACCTGTGGGGCCAATGGGCGGTTGTACGCCGGGTTGTACGTTTGGCGGCAAGGTAGCATTCGGCAACAGATTCATCACCTGCTGTCGCGCTTGCGGGTCCTTTACATCGTCGTCAAAGAGGACCTTTATAAAGGACAAACCGAATACGCTGGTAGACCGGAGGTGGATCTTTTTCTGAACGGGGTTCATCGATATTTCTATAGGAATAGTAATGAACTTCTCCACTTCCTCGGCGCTGCGGCCGGGCCATTGAGTAATAATATCTATCTCTGTGTTGGTGACATCCGGGAAGGCCTCTATCGGCATATCCATAAAAGTGATGACACCGGTGACGGAGAGCAGCGACGCTGCAAAAATTATGAAGTATTTATTTTTTAGCGAAAATCCTATGATCCCCCTGAGAAATTTGGCCATTTGTTAATTTTTTGATCGATTTACTGCCGGGTGCCTTCGATCCGTTCACGGATTAATTGTTCAACTGGTCGTAGATCTGCAGCGCATTGGACGTGATCACCCTGTCACCCGCCTGCACGCCTCCCATTAAATATACTTTGTCGTTAAAGGTGCTCAGCTTTTGCACGGGGGTAATGTCCGCCTTGCCCTTCCCCCGGTAGATAAGCACGTAATATTCGCTGTGATCGAAGATCAGGGCGTTTAAAGAAACACATAGCATCTGTTGATGCCGGGTGTTGGAAACTGTAACGCCGGCAAACATTTGCGGCCTCAGTTCGTAATCCGGGTTGTCTATCACGACGCGTACTTTTGTGACCTTACTGTTGGGGTCCAGGACATGCATGATCTTATCTACTTTTCCTTTGAAGACCTTACCGGGGTAGGACAGGGTTGTGACATCGACATTGTCACCCATATGGATCTTATCCAGGTTGGATTCGTACACATTCGCCCAGATCCAAACATTCTTCAGATCAGAGATAATGAACATAGGGTTGGTATTGTCCGTCCGGATCGACTGGGCATTGGTCACCATTTTTTGTACGATAAAACCGCTGATCGGGGCTTTGACGACATAATTACCCGTTGTATCACTACCGTTGATCTTGAGCACTCTTTTCACCATCTCCAATTGCGCTACCGCCTGGTCATAATTGGTCTGTGCGGTCGTGACATCCAGGATTGAGGCAAGACCGCTCTTATAGAGCGCCTGGGTGGCTTCCAGTTGTTTTTTGGTCGCCTTGAGATTGGTCTGGGCGACGACCAGGTTGTTGCTATAGCCGGCCATTTCACTACTCCTGACCACGGCGAGTATCTGGCCTGCCGTAACATAATCTCCCAATTGAACTTTTACATCCTGTACGTTACCGCTGACCAGGGGGAAAATGTTCACCTGTTTATCCTGGTTGAAATCCACCTGCCCGGTGAGGGTGATGGCATTGATCAATTCTTCTTGTTTTACCGTGTCGATAGAAAGGGTCTTTAGCAGGGAATCCGGTATGATATAGGGCTGTTTGCCTTCCGTATTTTTTTCTGCCTGGGAGTTGCAGGACTGGAACAGCAGGGAGCCGACCGCCAAAAGGATGCAGCCTGTGAACGCCTTTATCCCGGTGTTTTTTTGTATGTTCATATTAGAGCTTATCTTTTTAATCAGGAGTTAGTTAAAAAAATTCGTACCCGTCAGAAAATTGATGTTCTCGAGCGCGTTGACTTTATTGAATAGAATCGTGTTCAGCTGTACGATATTCTGTTTATAACTGTCGTAAAAAGTGAGGAAATCCAGCAAACGGATATTGCGCTGCATATAATTTTCCAGCATAGCCGTCGCCAGTTTATCGAAATGAGCGGCAAAGGCGGGATTGATGCCTTTGTACAACCTATCGGCGTCCAGGGCCTTTTGGAGCCCACGGGTCACATCTTCTTCCAGGCCCTTTACAGTAGACTGCACCTGTGTTTTGTTGAGATCGATCAGTATCCTGGCGCTTTTTATATTTCCCTGGTTGCGGTTGAAAATAGGAATGTCGATGCCTGCGCTCACCGCATTGAAATTATGGATATAACTGCCATTCTTGTCCCAACTGGTCCCCAGGGTAAGGTCGGGGACGGCAAGCGCTTTTTGCAGGGAATAGGTCTGTTGGCTCAGCAGCAGGTTGCCTTTGGCGATCATGAGATCGGTGCGGTTCTGGTATGCAGAATCCATCAGGGACTGCATGTTGTATTTCAGGGGATCGGCGGCTGCAAGGGTGGCCGAGTCCAGGACAGGCGCCAAGAAAGCGGTGGCAGGTACCTGTAAGAGGACCCTGATCTGGCTCTGCTCGTCATTGATATTGTCGATAAGCGCCTGGTATTCGCTTTGCAGGGAGTATAACTGGGCCTGGATACGGACCAGGTCCACTTCGGAAACATAACCATTGCCTGCTTGCTGTTCAAAGGCGGCGGCGATAGTCTTGAGTGAGCTGATCTCTTCGTTATATACCTTGGCGGTCTGGCCCAGATAATAAATATTAAAGAAGCTGCTGCGGAGGGCAAATTTCAGGGTGCGCAACAGGTCGTACAGACCGTATTCAGCCAGAAGGGTATTGGTTTTGGCGATGTTCACCTGCTTTTTGATCTTACCTGCCAGCAGGATCAGCTGCGACAACTGGACGGCCTGCTCCGAATTGTCCCGGCCCGTTATTGGGAACCATTTATGGGTTTGGGTATTGTAGGCTCCCTGAACAATGTTGAGGTTGGGATTTGGCCAGAGACGGGCCTGGATGATCAGCGCCCTGGTGGCATCCACGTTGTACTTCTGGGCCAGGATCTGCAGGTTGCTGTCCAAAAAGATCTTTTCTGCCTGTGAGAGGTCCAGGCGGAGGGTGTCCTTATTAAAGCGTTGGGGAATATCATTGAGGTTTTGCCCAAAACTATTTACTGTCTGTGGAGATGGAGCAGGCTGTCCGGGTACGGGACGGCGGGGCGTCTGCTGGCATACGCCTCTGAGAGCAGCTGCCAATAATAGTAAAACAAATCCTGACTGTCTGACGTGACTCAACATGATGTTTATATGATTATGAATTTGATCATCCAGCAAGCAAAAGGGAAGGATGAGGAGTACCTGTACGCAGGCGGGACGAAATTAACAGGAGGGCATTAGGCTGTGATTAGGAGGACATTAAAGCGGGATTAAAGCAACATTAGAATCGTTTAATGTTCTTTATAAGTAGTTGATTATAAATTGTTTGAAAATCCGCTTTGCTTCAATGGGACTGTTAATGTTAACACGAGGCTAACGAAAAGGGATAGTGGCCTATATGGAGAAGAACAGGCGGAACTCCGTCCCCTTACCCAACTCAGAATTTATCCTGACGCTGACATTGTGCAGACGGAAGATCTTGTCGGCGAGCGAGAGGCCGACCCCGTACCCGGCGTAGCCGATGGCATTGGCTCCCCGGTAGAAAGGCTGGAATATATTCGGGATGTCCTCTTTGCCGATGCCGATGCCTGTATCGCGTATGCTGATCACTGGGGCATTGTTCTGAAGATATAGCCGGCAGGTGACGACACGATTGTCCGAGAATTTGATGGCATTTTTAAGGATATTGCTAAGCGCAATGAACAAAAGGTAATGATTCCCCTGGATCGTATATTTCCGGGCATCTTCCGGCAGATCATATTGCAGGTGGATCCTGTTTTCCGGAGCTTTATCGCTCCATTGGTCCTTTACCTGCCAAAGCAGTTCGTCGAGCCGAAGGTCCTGAAACTCTGTGATATCAACATTCGTCTGTGCGAGGTCGACGAGGTTATTGATAAGGTCGTTCAGCTTTCCGGATTCGGTCAATACCCCCTCCAGGGTCTTTTTATACTCTTCCTTGTCCCTTTCCTGCGACAACGTGACTTCCACGTCCCCTATAAGGGCGGTGACGGGGGTTCTAAGTTCGTGGGAGGCGTGTGTTACAAACGAGCCCTGTGCTTCAAAAGACTGCTCCAGGTGCTCCAGCAGATTGTTAAAGGTCACGGCGAGTTCATTGATCTCGTCTTTCCCTTCCTTGGTTTGCAAACGTTTATTGAGGCTGGATGAACGAATGAATTTGACGTCGTTGATGACCTTGATCATTGGCGCCAGGGCCGCCCGGGCGAACAGGCGGCCTGCAAAGAACAGGATAAATACAGAGATAAAGAAGGCGATAAGCATTACCCAGAAGAGCTGCCGCATCTTCTCGAAACCGCTGGTGTCAATGGCGGAGGCCAGTACGGTGAAATTCCCGGAATTATCGATGTAATAAATGCCCGTGGTCTGCCGGTCGCCTTCCGAATAGGTGATGTTCTTTTGTCTGCGTACGCGGTCGATCACTTCTTTTGGCCACTGAAAAGAGCTGTCTTTTATAAAAGCCGGTTGGTCGCTGTCGTTATAGATCCTGACTATTTCACCGGGCAGGGATTGTGGGAATTTTTTTTGGACGTCGCGGAATTTTTCTTCTGACAGATTGTCCTGGGCGAGGAACAGCTCTGCATTGATGATCGCCCTGTCCAGCAAGTGTCCATAAAAATCATTTTTCCGATTGCCGGCCGTCAGCAGGTAGATGCCTGTCAGCACCAGCAAGAGCAAGACGGCGGAAAGGATCGTAAATTGTAAAGATAGCCTGTCCCTTATCTTCATAAAGTATATTTTGCCCGGAAGCCGGGTCTTTATTCTTCCTTAATGACATAACCCATTCCGATGACAGTATGGATAAGGGCTGAGCCGAACCCTTTATCGATCTTGGACCGGAGATAGTTGATATAGACATCGATCAGGTTTGTCCCCCGGTCATAGTTAATACCCCAGACGGTCTCTGCGATGTGCGTCCGGGAAAGGACCCTGTTCTTATTGACGATCAATAGCTCCAGCAGAGAGAACTCCTTGGCCGTAAGGGATATTTCCTTTCCGGCCCGGCGGACTGTCTTTTTATAGGAATCTACCTCCAGGTCAGCGATCTTGTAAACGGCGCCGGGAGAAACAAGCATCCGTCTGCGGGTCAGCGCTTTTACTCTTGCCAGCAACTCTTCGAAATGAAAGGGTTTGACCAGGTAATCATCCGCGCCCGACTCCAGCCCGGCTACTTTATCTTTGGTGGAGCCGAGGGCGGTGAGCATAAGAATAGGCAGATCGGTCTTGAATTTTCGTATGCGCCGGCATAGTTCCAATCCATTGATACCCGGGAGGATCAGGTCAAGGATAACCAGATCATATTCATTCTCCAGGGCCAACTTCTCCCCAAACAATCCATCGTACACCAGCTCGACGTTGTAAAGCTGTTCTTTAAGACCTTTCCTGATAAAATCGGCGACTTTTGGTTCATCTTCAACCAATAAAATGTTCATACCGGCCCTGGTGTTTTGCCGTAAAGTTAGGTCAAATGCGGTTCCGATTATTATCCTGATATTTGCTTACCATGATCCAGTTCACCACTACCATTTTGCAATTTGCCGAACAGGGTGAAAAAACCGGCTGGACCTATATCAAAATTCCGGCTACGCAGGCCCAGCGGCTAAAACCCGGTAATAAGAAATCTTTCCGGGTAAAAGGTAAACTGGATGAGCATCCTATCAAAAAGGTAGCTTTATTACCCATGGGCGAAGGGGATTTTATCATGGCGCTGAATGCCACTATGCGGAAAGCCATCCGCAAGCACAAAGGGGCTACCCTGAAAGTACAGCTGGAAGTGGATAACGCTAAGATCGAGCCTCCGGCCGATCTGTTGGATTGTCTTGCGGACGAGCCGGAAGCGATAGCATACTTCCGGCAACTACCAAAGTCACACCAGAATTATTTCGGCAACTGGGTGCGTAGCGCAAAGACGGATGCTACGCGTGCGCGAAGGATTGCAAGAGTGGTAACAGCCATGGTAAAAAAACAGAACTATGGAGAAATGATCCGTAGTGCACAGCAGGACAAGCTTGACCTGATGGGATGAGTGCTTTTTCATTTTGAAAAAATCATTTCCATTTTGGGGTGGTTTCGGTCTTTCATTTTCTCAGATTAAAAATTTTTATCTGTTTGGCAATCCGCTGCCAGCAAGGATCCTGTTGCGTTAACCAATCGTTTACAGGAAGGGGTATGTTTTTTGGCCTGGAGGGCAGACCCCACACATTATGGATATAAGTCATTCAAAAAAAATCACCACGGCCGGACTGCTTATTACGTTAGGTATTATTTACGGGGATATCGGCACTTCCCCTCTCTATACGTTTCAGACGATATTAAATGAAGGAGGTAAGGTATCCAGCGAACTGGTGCTGGGCGCCATCTCCTGCGTTTTTTGGACGCTGACCCTGCAAACAACCTTTAAATATGTCCTGATCACACTCCAGGCTGACAACAGGGGAGAGGGGGGCGTATTTTCGCTTTTTGCGCTGGTGCGTCGATATGGGAAGAAACTGGTTTACCCGGCTATCATCGGGGCGGGCACCTTGCTGGCGGATGGGATCATTACCCCGCCTATTTCCGTAACATCAGCCATCGAGGGGCTAAATTCCGTGAAGGGATTGGAACACGTTATTGTACCGGGCAATAATCTTGTGGTGGAACTGGTGCTTGTCATTTTGCTGCTGTTGTTCGTTTTCCAACGTTTCGGCACAAAAGTAGTAGGTGGCTCTTTTGGTCCGATCATGTTTATCTGGTTCTCCATGCTGGCTGTCCTGGGTGTCAACCAGATCATCCACTATCCTTTTGTATTGAAGGCGTTGAGCCCGCATTATGGATTGGAGCTGCTGATCCGTCATCCAAAGGGTTTCTGGTTGCTGGGCGCGGTCTTTCTTTGCACCACAGGGGCGGAGGCCCTGTATTCCGATCTGGGGCATTGCGGCAGAAGGAATATACAGGTAAGCTGGATCTTTGTAAAGACAGCTCTTGTATTAAACTATTTGGGGCAGGGGGCCTGGGTGCTGTTGCAGCAGAAGACAACATTGGGAAACGTCAACCCTTTCTTTGCCATCGTACCCCATTGGTTCCTGGTACCCAGCGTTTTTATCGCCATGGCCGCCTCTATCATTGCCAGCCAGGCGCTGATCAGTGGAAGCTTTACCCTGATCAACGAAGCCATCAGCCTGAATTTCTGGCCCAAGGTTACCGTGAAATTCCCTACGGATGTCCGCGGTCAGATATATATACCCAGCATTAACTGGATACTCTGTACGGGGTGTTTTCTTGTCGTATTGTATTTCAGGACTTCCGAAAGCATGACGGCCGCCTATGGTTTCTCCATCACGATAGCCATGCTGATGACCACCATCCTGGTGTATCATTTCCTGCGGTATGTTAAACACTATTCGGTATGGGCGGTGGCGCCCATACTTATCGTCTTTATCATAGTGGAGTCTTCCTTCTTTGTGGCCAATGCCGTCAAGATCGTAAAACGTCTTTTCTTTCTTGTGTTCGAAGTGGGCCTCATCTTCACCATGTACATATGGCATCATGCCCGTAAGATAAATAACCGCTTCCTCAACTTCATCGATCTGAAGGAATATATCCCTTTGCTGGAAAACCTTAGTAATGACAATTCCGTCCCGAAATTTGCATGTCATCTTATTTATCTTACCAAGGCCAACCGGCCTGCACAGATAGAAGAGAAGATACTCTATTCCATTTTCAGCCATAATCCCAAGCGGGCGGATGTATACTGGTTCGTACATATCGAACGGACAGACGAACCTTATACGATGGAATATGGCGTGGAAGAACTGAGTGACAAAGTGATACGGGTGGAGTTTCGTTTGGGTTTCCGGATACAGCCCCGGGTAGGTCTTATGTTCCGGCGGGTTGTCGGGGAAATGATCTGTAATAAAGAACTGGATATAGAACATCGTTATCCTTCCCTTAAAAAACACAATATCACAGAGAACTTCCGTTATGTCATACTGGAAAAATTCCTTTCTTATGATAATGAATTTTCTGTCCGGGAAGGATTTATCTTGAACACTTATTTCAGTATGAAAAAACTTGCGTTGGCCGAGGAAAAGGCTTTTGGCCTGGATTCCAGCGAGACGCTGGTGGAAAAACTCCCCTTGCTGGTAGCGCCGGCCACAAAGATCAATCTGCAGCGGGCGTATTACCGGGTCCACCATGAGATTTGCTAAAGGACCTCGATCTTTTTTTCCACTGCTTCCAGTGGTATGCCTTCTCCGATGTCCAGGATGGCCAGTGCGGAGTATCGGCCTCTGGGTGTATTAACGGGTACCATCAATCGAACTTTTCGGGTACCTTCCGGGAATACGGGGAATTCGACTTTCTCCGACCTGAATTCCTTCCCTGTCTCGATATTTGTCAATTCGAGGTGGACCTTGCATTGCAGCATGGTTTCGCCTGTGTTCTCCATATAAAGATCGTATGCATTTTTCTCACCCGGTACTTCCTTTAGGGCAAGAGCTCTGGCGCTGTAATGGGTCAGGGTGGGCGGTGTCTGGTAGATATGTACGCCTACTCGCAGCAACTGGCGGATATGGGTATTGAAATCCTTGCCGTGTGCGGAGGCAGAATCCTGTTCGACACCGCTTTGCAGGAACAGCATGGCCCATTTCATTTGCTGGAATGAGCGAAGGTCGGAAGGGGGCTGCAATTTTACTACCAGGTCCCGGCTCCCTCCCGGGGGCACTTCTATAAAGTCCTTATCCAGGCTGACCCAGCCGGCGCATGAATGGGAGAGCGTGTCGGGGCGAAAGTACTGGTGGACACCCGTGGAATCCCGCAGCCAGTCTGCCAGGTAGGCCCGGAAACCCATCTGTTGATCAGAGAGATTTGAGATATGGACGACCTGGGAAACCGTATTACCCGGCGCCAGATGGAAATCCAGGATGGAAGGCTGAATGGCTACTTTTTGACCCGGGCAAAAGGATATACTTAGCAGTGAGGTAAGCAGAACAGCGGCTGACTTTAACATAAATTATACTTTATGAAAAATAAAAAATAGATTTGTTGCGTATCAGGCTGTTATTCTATGCAAAATACTATAAAAAAAAATAAAATCCGTTCTCTCATCCTGGTATGGGCATTCTCCTTTTTTCTGCCTGCGGCACACGCCCAGAGTAAGAACGATCGTATCCAGGTGACGGGCACAGCCACCAATTACACGTTAACCACGGCGGCCATGCTGGAGGCTGTTCAGACGCTTAGCAATTCTATCACGCTGGATGTTGTTGCCAAGGACAACCGGTGCAGCATTTATGCCATGGTTTCGGGCAGCAGCACTACGTCGTCAACGCCCATGCCGGCTTCTCTTCTGGCCCTTCAGTTAAGTTCCATATCTCCTCCGTTGCCGGCCAATTTCAGTACGATACAGCTTAGCCAGACCAACCAGCTGCTGTTCCAAAGCTCAGCCAGTTTCAACCATGAGTCCCTTGTTTACAACCTGCTGCTGGGGCCTGTGGGTTATAACTTCAATCCCGGCACCTATTCTTTCACCATATTATTCACCATGACACAGCCTTAAAGCCATGCGTCATTCCCGTACATTCATCCTACTGATCATCTTGTCTGTCTGCAGCGCCGGAGAGGGTGTCCGTGCGCAGTTTTCCTATAACGGTACGGTCACTGCCACTGCTGTGATCCAGTCCGTAATGGTGCTTAGTGTGACCAATAATTCATCTACAACCGTCACTTTCAGCAGCCCGGCACAGTATGCGAGTGCGTATAAGATCGCCAATTTCAATACCATTGCACTCAAAAGCAATGTTAATTGGAGTCTATCCATCTCGGCTGCAACCTCTTTCTTCAGCAATTCAGGTGTATATTCATCTTCAAATATGCCTGCTTCTGTGCTGCGGTACAATATCAACGGCAAGAGCACGCTGGTCACTTTAAGCACGACTGCGCAGCAGCTGGCATCAGGGAACAACGGCGATGCTACGCGATCCGGGAATACTTTCAATGTGGATCTTACCGCCAATCCGGGTTATAACTATGGGCCCGGTATCTATACAATCAGCACCATCTACACGCTCAGCGCGAATTAGTTCCTGTTCGGGAATGATGTCCCGTAATGGGAATTAAGCTCATATCCATTCTGGTTTCATATGTGTTAAAAATCAATATATTACATATTGGCATGTGAATGGATTTGTCCTATTTCGCAACCTTTTTTATTTATTAATTACCCTAAATCGAAAGAAATGAAAAAACTATCTCTGATTGCTGTGGCTCTATTCGGTTTGTACTTTATGACACAGGCGCAATCTTCTTCCAGTGTTAGCCAGACAGTGACCCTGAACCTTCAGAACGGCATCAACATTGGTATTAATTCCGCTTCCGGTACGAGCTTTACATTTGCTACAACTTCCGATTATCAGAATGGCGAGAGCAATCTCAATGCTTCCACCTTTCAGGTGAGCTCCAACCGTCCCTGGGCCGTAACGGTTGCGGCTGCCACTGCCAATTTCAGCGGACCTGCCGCACCTTCTCCTGTGATGCCTTCTACAGTGCTGGGTGTACGTCTCAATGGCGGGGCATCTTATACTGCATTGTCGACAACTGCGGCTGCCCTCACCAGCGGCGCCAGAGGAGGCAACAACACCTTTACAGTGGACTACAATGCCAATCCTGGGTTCAGCTATGATGCCGGCACTTACAGCCTGGCCGTAGTCTACACTGCGACACAGCAGTAAGCAGGCGACTTCTCTTCCATCAACAATTTCCAGGAAGACGCCAGAACTATTTCACCGGGGAGTGAGTCCGCCGGGGTGAGGATTCATTCCCCTTTCATCCAACACCTTTATAATCCAGATTTATGAAAGCACCTTTATCATACCCTTTCATTTTGCTGGTCAGTTTAGGGGTTACCCTGATAGCAGTGAGTGTACCCGCTGCTGCTCAAAAGACGGAAGGGCCAGCGCCTGTGGTTGTCTCCTTTCTCAAAGATTCCCTGATCATCGAGGAAAATACTTTTTCTTTCAATAATATTCGCCTTTCCAATCGTAGTGCATCTCTTCTCCATCTCCAGGTGCTTCTTTCTCCTCCCGCCTTTGTTGATGTTATTTCCGGGACCAGCCTGCAGGTGCTTCTCCGACCCGGGGAAAGTGTGCTGGAAGCCATCCGGTTTACCGCCGGACCGAAAACCGCCCTTCCTGACTGGGCTCCTTTCACCGTATCTGTGAAGGTTGCTGAAACCGGAGAACTGATGCTTTACAATTTCCTGGTGATGCCGAAGCAAAATGCGCGGTGGAAAGCCTGGCTCAGACAGCCATCCATCAGTCTTACAGAGCTGGATCGTCGAACAAGCTTTGACATACAGCTGGAGAATGAAGGGAATATCCCGGATACCTATACGATGAATATGATCACACCGCTGGAGACGGGTATTTCGAAAAAAGATTATAGAGTGATGCTGCAGCCGGGGGAAACCCGTATCATTACGGTGGACATCGACCTTTCTCCTGTCGATGTGCAGCATCTCAGGAAGGAAGAGGTAGAAATATTCATCCGCAACGGTGCAGGGGAACAGAGAATGCTGGTGCAGGGGCTTATGAGGATGGGATATCTCTATTCGGATAATGTTTCCCGTTGGAAGACGATGCCGCTAACGGTAGGGCTTAACCTGTTCAACCTGAAAGACCGGCAGGCGTTTGGTTTCCTGGATGCCCGTGGATGGCTGGACTTGCCGAAGGGCGACCGGCTTAACATTCTTTTGCAATCTGACAGTTACTATAAAGATCATGCCGGCAACACGCATATCGCCACAGCAGAGTACTTCCATGGCCCCTGGAAGCTGCAGGCGGGAAGTATCCTGGAATTCAACAATTTTCTCGTGGACGGTGCGGGCGCCCGTCTGCAATACAAAGGCAAGGGGGGGAGTGTATACGAGGCAATGGCCGTGCGAAGCCGGACAGGTAATACGCATCAGCTCAACTTTAAGACAGAGCAAACGTTGGGGCCTCGCGTGCATTTCTATTCCAATACATTTGTCAACCAGGACCGGGTGAACAGAGAAGACGCCTATCTCACGCTGAACAGGATGGACTGGGACCTCAGCGGCAAAAGCAGGCTGACATTGGAGGCGGGTGCGGGATTGCAGCATATCCGTCACCAACATTTGGATACAGTGCTGACAGGGCCGCAGTGGGGGTATCATTTTGAGACACGGGGCAAGTCCTGGCAGTTTGTTTCGGGGGTAACCTGGTATTCAGGCAATATACCGGGCATCAATAAAGGGTTCGTTTACCAGCAGCATGAGATCAGGCGGATGTGGAACCATTTTTACACCGGCGGTTATATTGAATATAACAAACGAAGCTATAGCAACCCTCGGGATTCGCTGATCAGTCAGCTATTCAACCAGGATAACAAGGAGTATGGCATTCGTACGGGTGGGCAATATCCCGGCGGCACATGGGGGATATCGTCAGGGTTCTTCTCCCAGCGACAGGACAGTGCCTCAGCCTTCCGGGCTGATATGTACAAAGTTTCGCTGTCTGCCAGCTGGCAGTTTGGCCGGGCGTGGGTTTCTTTATTGTCGAATACGGGCAGGGTGAGTCTTGCCGGTCTTTCCTCCGCACCGGCACCATTTATCAGCACCAATAATCTCCTGAGCGTGCAGGCCGGGCATTATGGCCTCCAGGCCCGTTGGGACAAGGGGCCTTATTACTATTACGAAGTGCGGCAGTACCTTCAGTCGGGCACTTTTCTACACCGGGTGCAAATCACGCCTTTTGCAGAAGTTTCGCTGCCCGCGCTGCATCTGTTCTCAAGGGTCCAGCTGAATTATTTCCACGAGATGCCGGCCGGTGCAAACCTGCTGTATGCTTATGCCAGCATGCAATATGCTGAGCCCGGCAAGGGATGGAATGCCGGGCTTGTGACGGGATTCAGTCTCAACAGCCGGCAGGAACCGATGATCAACCTCTCTGTCCATAAACAGCTGCTTGCGCCTGTCTACCGGCGCCGGCAGGCAAAGGATTTCATAGTCGTCCTTTTCCTGGACAGGAATGGCAATCTGCGGCCGGACCCGGATGAGGAACGGGTGGTGAACGCTACGGTAATGGTCAACGGTCAGCTGGTGTTCACCAACGGCAGGGGTGAGATCCTGTTTACCAATACGGACAAAGAAGAATTCGTATTTGATTTCAGCCGGATCACCACGGTGAGAGGATGGCTTCCTTCTGGGGGGAACCGGCAGACCTTGCGACCGGGCAGGGATAAGCTCTTTTTTCTTCCTTTTACGGGCAGCCATCTGCTCACCGGACAGCTCATATTGGAAAGGGACCCTTTAAGTGAACAGACCATGGAACCGGGCGGCATCCGTATTTCTGCCGAAGGCCCCCACGGTGAAGAATATACAACGCTAACGGATGAGAAAGGGGCCTTCTTCTTCAATTTACCGGCAGGCGATTATATCGTCAGGGTCAATTCTGCGGTATTCGGGGAAGGCTTTCGTCCTGTGGAGACGGCTATAGAAGCTGACCTTACCGTCAATAAAAAACTGGACATCAGGTTTGAGATAAGACAGGACAAGCGTCAGATGAATATACATAAAGAGGAAGAACATTGACAGGCCGTGGCCGGCTGTCCGTCGGACCATGGCCTGTAACTTTATTTGCTTTGGTCAGTTTATTTTGGTAGCTTTTACATGAATTTATACGTATCCGTCAACTAGCCAGTGCTTTTTTATACGCATTGGCTGTCGCATATATACCCTCTGCGTAGGAGACAGGCTGAAAATCATATGCCTTTTCAAATTTTGACGAATCGAACAAATAATCATACTCATATTGATAAAGCATCTCATTCAGTTCGGCAGTAGTCTTGTCGAACAGCCCTCCCAATCGCACCATCCATTTGGAAAGGACCATCATGTTTTGAACTGGCGAGTCCAGGGCTGTGGCAGCGGCGGTAATATACTCCTCGCCCGTGAGCGGGCCGGCAGCTGTAGGGAGGTGCCATGCCTGGTTCCAGGAATTTTCATCATTGCCCAGGAGGTAAAGCGCTTTGGCGGCGTCCTCCGTATAGGTAAAAGAGTGCCGGACATGAGGGTTGACAAGCCACTGCGCTTTTTTGTTCTTTGACAGCCGCTGGAACACCAGCAAATTGAGAACGCTGGTCTTATCGGCCCCCGGACCGTAGAAGTCTGCTGCGCGGGCGATGCTGGCGGTGATATTGCCTTTTCGAACCTCACTCATCAGTTGGGTGGCGATTCGGGCCCGGAGGTCCCCTTTGCGGCTGTCGGGATCATATGGGGTGTCTTCTGTCATGGCGCCTTCGACCCGGCCATACATGTATACGTTATCGAAAAAGATGAGCCTGGCCTTTGTCTGTCTGCAGGCGTCGATGATATTGTTCATAATGAGGGGCCAGGCATGTCTCCAGACGGAATAATCGTATTTCAGACCGATGCAACAGTAGACAACGGCAGAGTTTTTTATTGCCTCTAATGTCTGGCTTGCATTGGTAATATCGGCGGCTACCAATTGGGCCCCTGGGTGGGGGGAGGGATGACGTGGATATGATGAGGGATGACGTGAAACCAGGCGCACGGGTACCTGATGGCTGAGCAGCTGCCTGGTGAGGCCTTCGGCGATAATGCCACCGGCGCCCAAGATCGTGTGGATTGACATAAGTGTTGGAATTTGCCGTCCAAAGATAGAGAGGATTAAGCACTTAGCTATTGTAGATTACTAAATATTTGATAATAAATTGATTATAAAAATGTTTAATTAAAAGTTGATTAAACGTTTGTTTAATTTAAACGTTTGTTTAATTTTGTCCTTCGTTTGATGAGATAGAAGGTTAATCCCCGCACATTTACATCAGCGGTGCTTTGGCTCAATTATTTGTAACGATTTTTGCCGACCCCGGAAGATCATTTAATCTATAGCCTCCATATTATGAAGAAAATATTGTACGTAGTATTCGTCAGCAGTGGAATGACCATTCTATCTATGTCGGCAAGCGCCCAGAAGGCTCCTGACACAGTGCTGCAACAGGCTACATTACCACAGGTGGTGGACTTTGCTCTCAAGCATTTTCCCCTTGTGCAGCAGGCTTTGCTGGATGAGCAGATCACTGACCGGCAGATCCGCGGCAAGTTGGCTGACTGGTACCCCCAGTTAAACCTCAATGCCAATTATCAGCATAACTTTCAATTACAGCGCATTTTTTTCAATGGGAATTTAATACCCACGGGTGTCAACAATACTTCACTGGTGGGTCTGAGCCTTACGCAGAATATCTTCACCCGGGATGTGCTGCTGGCCAGCCGGACAAAGAATGATGCGCTCAAGTTGAGCCGGCAGACGACTGCTACCGACAAAATCGACCTGGTGGTGAATGTCAGCAAGGCTTTTTATGATGTGTTGCTGACGCAGCAGCAGATAGTAGTGTTGAACGATGACATCCGCCGTCTGGAAAGGAACCTGAAGGACACCTATAATCAATACCAGGGTGGGCTGGTGGACAAGACGGACTATAAGAGAGCTACGATATCTCTGAACAATTCCAAGGCGCAGTTAAAGACTAATCAAGAGACGTTGAAAGCAAAGTATAAGGTTCTGGAACAACTGATGGGCCATACGGGATCTTCATCAAATGACAGCATCCACCTGGTATATGACAGTACGCAGATGGCTGCCGATGTGCTCATCGACACGATGGCTGCTGTGGATTATAACAAGCGGATTGAGTACCAGACCCTGCTGACACAAAAAAAACTACGGCAGGCGAACCTATCTTATGAGAAATGGAGCTATCTACCCAACCTGTCAGCTTTTGGGTCATACAACATGAACTATCTCAACAACGATTTCTCCAAACTATACGGCAACAACATTCCGAACTCGTATGCGGGGATACAGTTGAGCTTTCCCATCTTCCAGGGTACAAAAAGGACGCAGAATATAAAGATCGCCGAGCTGCAGATAACCCGTCTTGACTGGGACATCGTCAACCTGCAGAATTCCATCAGCACGGAATATGCCCAGGCGCTGGCGGCTTATAAAGGATATCTCAATAATTATTACGTTTTGAAGGAGAACCGCGACCTGGCCAGGGATGTATACAACACCATCGGGCTGCAGTACAGGAGCGGTATCAAGGCTTATCTGGAACTGATCACGGCCGAAACCGATCTCCGCACCGCGGAATCCAATTTCAGCGATGCGCTCTACCAGGTATTGAGCAGCAAACTGGACGTTCAAAAAGCATTAGGCACCATCACATTTTAAGGAGCCCCTGGAAGGGGCTCGTCCGAAGGACAGATATTAGCGTATTGCGGGAATTGGGCTATTTTTATCGGAAGACCAATTACCGCACATTTAAAAAGCAAATAAATCATCGTTTTCATATGGAAAATATTACACGTTGGACAGGACTAATGATCATCGTATCCGGACTAATGGCGGCTTGCGGCAACGATAAACCCGCAGGACCCCCAGTGCCTCCTCCCGTCTCTGTAGCGGTGTATACCGCAACGCCGGGGGATGCCACCTATTATGATCTCTACCCGGCGACGGTAGCGGCACTGAACCAGGTGGACATCAAACCGCAGGTGTCGGGTAATATCACCCATATCTTTTTCCAGGATGGACAACATGTAGGCAAGGGTGCGCCTTTATATGAAATAGATCAGCAGCAATATAAGGCGCAGTATGAAGCGGCAGTTGCCAACCTCAATGTCTCCAAGGCCAACCTGGCCAAGGCGCAGCAGGACGCCGACCGTTATACGGATCTTTCCCAGAAGGACGCTATCGCACGTCAAACCCTGGACCATGCGCTGGCTGATCTGGAAGCGGGCAAACGTCAGGTGGATGCTGCGCAGGCCAATGTAGCCAGCGTTCAGACCAACCTGAAATATTCCATGATCTATGCTCCTTTCGACGGCACCATCGGTATCTCCCAGGTGAAACTGGGAACGGCCGTTTATCCGCAGACACTGCTGAACACGATCTCGTCCGACAACCCGCTGGCGGTGGATGTAGCTTTGGATCAAAAACAGATCCCCCGTTTTTCCGCGTTGCTCCAACAAAAAGCTTCTCCAAAGGACTCGATCTTTACGTTTGTCCAACCGGATGGCTCCATTTATCCAATCCCCGGCCATATCCTTTTACTGGACCGTGCCGTCGACCCTACCTCCGGCACGATCAAGGCCCGTCTGACCTTCCCCAATCCGAAGAACGAGCTGCGTCCGGGTGTCACCGGTAATGTACGGGTACAGAACAAAGGCGCTGTCGGCAGCATTCTTATTCCTTTCAAATCAGTGGTCGAGCAGATGGGCGAATACTTTGTGTTTGTCCTGGGTGACAGCAGCAAGGTGGCGCAACGGAAGGTAGCGCTGGGGGCTCGTGTCGGCGATAAGATTGTTGCAAGGGACGGGCTGACGGAAGGGGAGAAGGTGATAACGGAAGGCGTACAAAAAATAAGGGATGGCGTAAAAGTTCAGGTAGGCGCTCCGGGAGCAGCAGGCGCTAAACCGCAGGCAGGCGCATCGCAAGGCAAATAAAAATTCATCAGACAACAGATCAATCCCATTAGCTATGATCGCAGATACTTTTATAAAAAGGCCGGTAACGGCCATCGTTATATCACTGGTTATTCTTATCGTGGGCGTGCTGGCCATTTTCACGCTGCCGGTGAGCCAGTACCCGGATATCACGCCTGCCACCGTCCAGGTAACGAGCAATTTTACGGGTGCGGATGCGCAGACGGTGGAGCAAACGGTGACCACAGCTATCGAGACCCAGATCAATGGTGTGCCGGGCATGACATATATGCAGAGCAACAGCACCAATAACGGGCAGTCCACCATCACCGTCACCCTGGACGTGGGTACCAATGTCGACATAGCCGCCCTGGATATCCAGAACAGGGTAGGTATCGCAACGCCGCCCCTGCCGCAGGTGGTAAAGAACCTGGGTATCGTCACTCGTAAAAGGAACCCCAGCATACTAATGCTGGTGGCGATGTACTCTCCCAATGCAAGTCATGGCGTGCCTTTTCTCGACAACTATACCAACATATTCGTAAGGGATGCGTTACTTCGCGTAAAAGGGGTGGGGGACGTGTTTACCCGGGCCGACGATTTTAGTATGAGGGTATGGCTGAAGACGGATAAGATGGCTCAGCTAGGGCTTACCTCTCAGGACGTCACCAATGCCATACAGGAGCAGAACTTGCAGATCGCCGCGGGCTCTGTAGGTGTGCCGCCTCAGCTGCCTACTGCTTCCTTTGAGTACACCGTATTTACCAATAGCCGGCTCAGCACGGAAAAGGAATTCGGCGATATCGTCATCCGCAGCAATCCGCAGAACGGGTCGATCGTCTACCTGAAGGACGTAGCGCGTATCCAGTTGGGTAAGTTCAGCTATGCCAGCAATTCATTTGTGGATGGGAAAAGGGCCAGCTATCTGCTGGTGTACCAGGCGCCGGGCAGCAATGCCCTTGCCACGGCTGAAGGCGTGTACAAGGCGATGGATGCCCTAAAAAAATATTTCCCCGCGGGAGTGGACTATGTAGTGCCTTTCGAATCTGTGTCGGTCGTACAGGTGTCTATCAGCGAGGTAGTGGACACGTTGCTGGAGGCCCTGGGATTAGTGGTGCTGGTGGTATTCCTCTTCCTGCAGAGCTGGAGGGCTACGCTGATCCCCGTGCTGGCTATACCGGTGTCTATTATCGGCACCTTTATATTATTCTTTCCCCTTGGCTTTACCATCAATACGTTGACTATGTTCGGGTTTGTGCTGGCCATCGGGATCGTGGTGGACGATGCCATCGTGGTGGTGGAAGCGGTGCAGCATTATATGGATGAGGAGGGGCTTTCGGCGAAGGAGGCCACCAGCCGGGCAATGAAGGATATATCCGGTCCTGTAGTGGCGATCGCTCTGATCCTTGCGGCCGTGTTTGTGCCGGTAGGGTTCATACCGGGTATTACGGGTCGGCTTTATCAGCAGTTTGCCATCACCATCGCCATTTCGGTGCTGATCTCCGCCTTTGTCGCGCTGTCTCTGACGCCTGCCCTGTGTACCCTGCTGTTGAAGCCCATGCATCTGACAAAGGAGTCTCGCGGCCTTAATAAATTCTTCTATCATTTCAACCAGTGGTTCCACCGGGTGTCGATCCGTTATACGAGCAATGTCCGGGGATGGATCAAACGGGCGCCTTATGCGCTCGTTCTGCTGGTCTGTATCATAGTGGGAGCGTTGTTCCTCTTTAAGAAAAAACCTACCGGTTTTATTCCCACAGAGGATGAAGGACGGGTGTATATCACCTATGAGATACCGGAAGCAGCTTCCACTGCCCGAAGCCTGGTTGTCCTGGACAGCATGATGAAGGTCATCAATAATATTCCGGGTGTGGCGCATTATGCCGCATTGGGAGGATTGAACGTCGTTACTTTTGCCACCAAATCCAACAGCGGTACTATATTCTGCCAGCTGAAACCCTGGGACGAACGGAAGGATAAGAGCCTGCAACTGGACGGTGTCATGACGGAGATGCGCAAACGTTTTGCCGTCTTTAAAGAAGCCAACGTGGTGGTGATCTCGCCTCCCGCCATTCCCGGTCTGGGTCAAACGGGCGGCTTTACCTTTGAGCTGGAACAGCGGCAAAGCAATGACGACCTGCCTACTTTTGAAAGAGTGGTCCGCTCTTTTGTCACCGAGGTGAACAAACGGCCCGAGATCGGACAGGCATTCAGCTTTTTTACGGCCCGTACGCCCAGCTACCAGGTGACGGTGGACAGAGATAAATGTAAAAAATTGGGCATTTCCCTGGCGGATGTGTATACCACCCTGCAGATGGACCTTGGCAGCAGCTATATCAACGACTTTACTATCTATGGACGTAACTTCCACGTAGTAGCTCAGGCAGATACGGTCTACAGGACCGATGTATCCAGTATCGGACAATTTTACGTGCGTAACAGCGCGCAGCAGATGATACCCCTGAGCACGGTGGTCAGCTACAAGCTGACAGAAAGCGCGCCCCTGATCTCACATTTCAATATCTTCCGGACGGCAGAGATCAATGGAGGCGCCAAGCCGGGTTTCAGCAGCGGTCAGGCTATCAAGGCCCTGCAGGAGGTGGCGGCACAAGTGCTGCCCGAAGGGTATGGCTATGAATTTGCCGGTCTGAGCAAGCAGGAGATCGAGTCAGGGTCTAGCACTGTCTATATTTTCTCGCTGTCAGTACTTTTCGTATTCCTCTTTTTGTCGGCCCTTTACGAGAGCTGGTCGGTGCCTTTCTCTGTACTGCTGGCGGTGCCCATTGGTATGTTTGGCGCGATCCTGACGTTGTTTTTTGTTCCCCGGCTGACCAATAACGTATATGCGCAGATCGGGATGATCACCCTCATCGGTCTGGCGGCAAAGAATGCCATCCTGATCGTGGAGTTTGCCAAAGAACGGGTGGACAGAGGGGTGGAGCTGCTTACGGCTACGCTGCAGGCGGTGCAACTGCGTCTGCGCCCCATCCTTATGACGTCCCTGGCCTTTATCCTGGGGGTAATGCCTCTGGTAATCGCCACGGGAGCAGGCGCCGTCGCCCGCAATACCATCGGGTTTACCGTGCTGGGAGGGATGATATCGGCAACGGCGCTGGCTATCTTTATTGTGCCCGTGCTGTTTGTGGTCATTACCCGGCTGGCATATGGTAAAAAACAGCTGGAAGAGCTGCGCAAACAGAACCCGAGCCTGGCGGAGTAGGGTTGAATTCTTTTTTGAGGGTCGTATGCAATCGGCCGGATGGGTGCATCCTTGTTTTAAAATACACCTATGCCAGCAAAACGATATGCATACGACCCTCGCTATTTCCAGGTATTTTTCCAGCTGGTCTTTATGGTCTATGGCCTCCTTTATCTCGGATGGACGGCCGAATGGGGTCATTATCTCCTCTGTATAGGAGGCGCAGTAACCTTTAACTACCTGGCCGAAACCTTCCGGCAAGGGAGATGGCCTGGTTTAGCCAACTGGCGCTCCTGGGGGTTGAGCGCGCTCGTAAGCGCTATGAGCCTTTGCCTCCTGCTAAAGACAGGTCATTGGTATATCAGCCTGCTGGCAGCATTTCTGACCGTGGCTTCGAAATATCTCTTTCGTATCAGGGGTAAACACATTTTCAATCCTTCTGCTTTTGGGATCGTAGCCACCCTTGTGATCACCAGGGATGCCTGGCTGTCTCCCGGCCAATGGGGAAGCAGCGTCGTATTATTTTTCTTTATTCTCACATTGGGGACGATAGTCGTGACCAGGGTACAAAAATTGGATACCAGTCTGGCCTTCCTGCTAACCTTTGGTTTTCTGACCTGGTGGAGACAGGTCTATGTATTGGGATGGCCTGTCGACTATTTTCTGCATTCCATTACGACAGGCAGCTTGTTGTTATTTGCTTTTTTTATGATCAGCGACCCGAGGACCTCGCCCAACCATCCCGTTGTGAGAGTTCTATGGGCTTCGTCGGTTGCCTTTGGGGCTTTTTACTTTGCGGCATTTGAATGGAAATATAATACTTCCATCTGGGCGTTGGTCCTGGCCGCCCCCCTGGTCCCCCTGCTGGACAGGATATTCAAAGCCAACCCTTTTGCATGGCGCCCCGCTCCCTTTTTGTGGAAGACTGATATGCGGAAAACAGCAGCCCTGGTGATCCTCATCACCATGATCAGCCATGATGCGACGGCATTTTGCGGATTTTACGTCAGCAAGGCGGACGGCACACTGAAGAACAAGACATCACAGGTCATCCTCGTACACGACGGTGACAGGAGCACTATCACGATGTATAATGATTTTAAAGGTAACCTGGAGGATTTTGCCATGGTGGTGCCCGTACCTGTCGTACTAAAAGAAAAGGACATAAAAGTGGTCGATGAAAAGATATTCAAGACGCTGAACGAGTACAGCCAGCCCCGGCTGGTGGAGTACTATGACGAGAATCCCTGTGATATGAGAGTATATGATATGCTGAAAGGGAAGGTCGCCGGACTGGCGCAGAACGAAACGGTGGTGGTAGGGTATGGCAGCACTCGGAAAAAGGACCTGGGTGTCCGGATAGAAGCCAAGTACCTGGTTGGCGAGTACGATATCCTGATCCTCAGCGCCAAAGAATCCCAGGGGTTGAGGACCTGGTTGACGGAGAATGGCTATAAGATCCCCGCGGGGGCCGAAGAGGTGCTGGAGCCCTATATCAGGAGCAACCTGAAGTTCTTTGTCGTAAAGGTAAATGAGGCGGAAAAGAAAAAGTTACCGGGCAATTTCCTGCGGCCCATACAGATCTCTTTCAGGTCCCCTAAATTCATGCTTCCCATCCGTCTGGGCATGGCCAATGCGGATGGTGACCAGGATATGATCGTATATGCTTTCTGCAAGAGAGGAAGGATCGAGTGCACCAATTACAGGACCGTTTCGCTGCCCACAGGGAAGAACGTGCCTTTATTCGTGGAGAATAATTTTGGAAATTTCTATGCCAATCTTTTTCAGCATCAGTGGAAAATGGAAGGCAAGGCGGTAACCATGCTCGAGTATGCATGGGACGTCAGTCCCAAGACTTATCTGAAATGCGATCCTTGTATTGCCAGCGCCCCTTCCCGGCAGGATCTGGTGCAGGCGGGCGTATGGTGGATGGCCGGCCGGTCAGGAGCAGACGATGAAGACGGAGAAGAGGACGGGGGGGAGAATGTTTACTTCACACGTCTCCACGTCCGGTATAACCGTAAGGCTTTTCCTCAGGACCTCCTCTTTCAGGAGACGGCCAATACCGGGAACTTCCAGACCCGCTATGTCATTACACACCCGGCTACAGGGGATCTGAATTGCCCTGAAGGGAAAAAATATTTCGAGGAGTTAAAAGAGAGACGCAAGGATGAACTGGAGATGCTGACGCATTTGACGGGTAGGGGAACGACGGATTGGGATCTGTAATAGAACTGCGTTATTTATTATTTGATGTTTCGCGCAAATTCTTCCAAGGTAATATCCAAGCCATGTAATAGTTTCAGAAAAGTACTTAAATACATATCGCTTCCAGCCTCGTACCGGGTCATGGCGGATCTGGAGATGTTGATCTCATAAGAAAAACTTTCCAGGGTAGTTCGTGCTTTTCTTTTTGCTTGTAACAGCATGCCTATTTTGGACAATATCTTTTCAATGTCAGCGTCAGACAGTTCTTCCGCGACAGGCCTGTTAACCGGCTTTTTCTTTCGCATGCTACTAATCTCGGTATGAATCTCTACACTTAAAACCCTTAAAATCAGTCCCTAAATTAAGTGTCTACAATTAAATGTCCCTATAATTGTACATATTTAAATTTTTTCCCTACCTTAGAATGGTAGATGTAAATTCGCGATTCTTCAAATGTTATCTCCATTCATGAATGGTGGTGGGAGAAAAAGCATTCTCAATCATAAATCTTAAAGAAAAGAAACCAGGATCATCGATTCTGATGACGGCCGGTGTTTTTACACGGACCTCGACTAGTTAGGATAAGGTTAGGTTAAGGCTTAGTAGCGGAATTAATAGCATAGGACCGCCCCGGGAATAGGGGGCGGTTTTTTTATTAAATCAATTATTTTCGTATTGCGGGAAGGGGGATAGGCGATTTTTTTCGCTAAATTCCTTGGCGAACAGGCCGCAAAAAGCCGCAAGGGACGTACAAATAACAAGCTAATATTATTAGTTAATTTATTTTGTATATAAAAATTTGATCTTAAACTAATTAGATAATAATATTGATAATTAAAATAGATAAAAGAATATTCTCCGAATGTATGTTTTATCTACCTTTTTACCATATCTTAAACAAAATGCAATTAAATTATAAGTAGATGATTTTAGTATCTGATTTACAATATTTTCCAAGTATTATTTTATATAAAATTTCAAATAAATCATCAAATATAACATTTGATCAATATGAATTCTATCAAAAAATGAGTTTTCGCAACCGCTGTCAGATAGCCGGAGCCCAGGGACGCATTGATCTCAGCGTTCCGCTGGTGCAGGGCCGGGATCAGAAGACGGTGATGAAAGATGTCAGGATCGCAAATACCCACCGGTGGCAGGACAGACATTGGAAGACCATTCTTGCCTGTTATAGCCGTTCACCCTGGTTTGAATATTATCGCGACGAACTGGAACATTTGTACCGCAAACCCTTCGTTTTTTTAAAGGACTGGGATCTTGCCTGTTTTGAGTGGACAAACCGCATCCTGGCATTACCTCTCGAAGTAACGCTTACAGATGCCTGGCGACCCCAATACGAAGGGGACTCACTGGATTTGCGAGGGAAACTGGTCCCCAGGAATATTCAGGATATTGACCTGGCCCCCCCTGTAGTTTATCGCCAGGTCTTCGAAGAGATTACCGGTTTTATCCCAAACCTTTCCATCCTGGACCTTTTATTTTGTGAAGGACAGCGGGCGCGATCTTTACTTGCGCAGATCGCCCCAACAACGTAAATTACATGGTGTGAAACGAACACTGCCGGTGATGGCCGGTCTGCTTATGAGTCTTCTCCTCCGGGCACAGCAACGGCCTGAGTATACCCAATATATCCTCAATAACTATATCCTCAATCCTGCCCTTACAGGCATCGAGAATTACACGGACGTCAAGATCAGTCATCGTCATCAGTGGGTGGGGATCCAGGATGCACCCATTACCACTTATTTTACGATTCATGGACCGTTGGGCAAGAAGGACGATCGGGAGACGGCCACTTCTTTTCATAAGCCTGGGTATAATCCAAGGGGAAGGGATTATTGGGAGGATTATACCGCTGCCAAACCCCATCATGGGATCGGTCTGCAGGTGCTCAATGACCGGACAGGCCCGCTGAACCGATTTTCAGCCTGCGCCACCTATGCTTATCATCTGGGGATCAGCACCCGCACCAGCCTGGCGCTGGGGTTTGCGGCAGGTATCAGCGATCTGAGCCTGGACAGAAGCAAACTTTTTTTTGACGTACCCGTAGACCCAGCCGTCTACAGCAGCGGAGAACTGAATAAGATCAAGCCGGATTTTAGTGCGGGTGTCTGGCTTTATTCCGCAGATTTTTTTGCCGGCGTTTCCGCGCAGCAGATCATTCCCGAGAAGATGACCTTTACTGACAGGGTAGCGCCTCATCCGGGCAAACTGGTGCCTCATCTGTTTGGGGAAGCCGGGTATCGGTTTCTTATTGACGAGGATTTCAACCTGACACCTTCCGTGATGGTGAAATATGTGGACCCATTGCCCCTGCAATTTGATATAAACGCCAAACTGCAATATCAGGACCTGTTGTGGGCAGGGGTCAGTTTTCGTACCTATGACGGATTTGCCGCCCTGGTAGGACTCAATGTGTCCCATACCTTTAATATCGGCTATTCCTATGACCTGACCACTTCAAAATTGAATACCGTAAGCAAAGGGACTCATGAGATACTCATCGGGTTCCTTATTGGGAATAAATATGGGGATTGGTGTCCTAAAAATTTATATTGAGTACAATGGGCTTTTAGATCACTACGATAACTTTCTTTTTTCCGACTCTTTCCAACTTTCTCTGCAACTGCTGTTGTCTTTCCAGGTACTGTTGTTGCAGTTTCAGTTGCTCCAGCAGGATCTGACGTTTTTGCTTCAGTTCCGGTCTTTCCTGCGTACTGGCATGCTCCAGGAGTTTGAGTTGAATTTGCAGTTCCTTTTTCATCTGGTTGACGGCCAGTTCTACCTGGTGGGTAGCCATCTGCTGCAGATAGACGTACTGTTCTACGGGAAGGGTAGTGCTGTCCTGGATAAACTGACAGGAAAAACTCGAATTAGGGACATAGGGAGCGGGCACCTGTAATGCGCAACCTGCGCTCGGTTGGGCTGGTTGGGGTTGAGTGGCAATGGAATAATCCCTTTTATTTTGCTGTACGATGGAGGCATAGCCTACCATGTCGTTTTCATCTTTATCGTCAGACGGGTCGTTGACTTGTATCAAATCCTGGTCCGCATCCCCGGAGAGATCGTACGCGTCCTCTGTACCATGGGTATTTGACTTTGCGGGTTTTTTCACGGGATGATGAGCTGGCTCCCGCTGAGCAGGCTGACTCACACTGATAAAAGCCGTCCTTGTTGTCTCCATTGAAGCCCGTGTACCCGGTTCTTTTTTCCCGGCTGCATCGGCGGTCATAGCCAGGGTTTCCATCGTCCGGGTCACCGGGAAACCAGGCCGGAAGAACATGAGCCCTGTCATCAACAACGTAAGGAACAGGAATATCACGGGTCTTCCTTTCAGTGGTTCCGGTGCATTTTTCACCTTGAGGATTCTTCTGACTCTTCCCAGCAGGAGCCGGTCATTGCTACCTGCGGCTGCCAATACCAGCCGATGGCTGTTCCTTATACCCTTCGCCAGGGTTAGCAGTGCGGAGACATAGGTATGAGGGTCGTAACGGAATTGCAGGACCAGATCATCGCACCGATGCTCTCTCTCTTTTTGAATGCTGCGGATAAGCAGTTTTGAAAAGGGGTTGAAAAAGAAAAGCACTTCCAGGGCTGAGATCCAAAGGTGAAGCAGGTAATCGTGACGCCGGATATGCGCCAGTTCATGCAGTATCAGAGCCTCCACCTGCTGAGGGGGCAAATTGCTCACCGTAGCCAGCGGGATGAGAATAATGGGTTTTAAAGAACCTAGGGTTACCGGACTCTCCACCAGCGAGGAGAGCCATATGCCCACCTCTTTTTTTATACCCATCCGGCGGCCTGTTTGTTCTGCGAACACCCGCAGCTCCGGCGATGCTTTTGACAATCCCGTCCGCATGAGCCGTCTGGAATAAAGATATTGTTTACCATAACGGGCAAAAAGAAAAAGCAATGTCAGCAGATAGAGGGTCGAACACCAGGGGATGGATTCGTTTATAAGCTGACGGCCTGCCAGGAGGATTGTGCTGGCCCAACGGGTCTGTAAGAAATACGGAATGTCCAGCTGATAAGACTGCACCGGGTCACCAGCTGATAGAAAAGTATTGAAAAAGGAAATAATTGCCCAGACAGTACCCGTACCTAATAAGAATACCGCCAGCCCATGACGGGCGCTTGCGGAGGCACGTCTAAAAATATTGGTAAAAAAAACATACACTAACCACAAAAAGGCCATTTGCCAAAGACTGTTCAACAAAGACCATCCCAGCGCCCTCAGTAAAGCGGATTGGGTCAGGAGGTGCATGCTTATTGATTTTTCAGATTATTTAATAGTTGCTGGATCTCTTCCAGTTCTTCGGGGGAAGCTTTGTGGTTGCCCAGGGCTTGCAGCACCAATTCTGTCGGTGAACCACCAAATAAGGAGTTGATCATTTTGCCAAGTAAGTGCTTCTGCGTCTTCTCCTTGCTGACCGCCGCCTGGTAAATATGGGTCTTGAAGGAATCGTCCCTTTTTACCAGTCCTTTCTCATGCATGATCTGCATCAGCTTGAGCGTAGTGGTATAGCCCACGTCTTTATTTTTTGCCAATTCCTCATGCACTTCACGGACACTTGCAAGATCCCTGTCCCAGAGGACCTGCAGGATCTCCAGCTCACTCTCCGTCGGTTTGATATATTTCGTCGACATAAAGAAACATTTGGATTGTAAATTACGATATTTTTCGTAATTCAATGTTAAAAAAAATACAAGCATTAGAGGATTGAGCGGTTATGCTCTTCTCTCAGCTGGCGGGTCGTCCGGGTGCTGCCATCGTGGCTCCAGCCGGGAGGTTTGATAAAATAGAGGATGGCATTCTTCCATGAGCCTGACCGGACAGCCTTTCTGAATAATTCTCCCCAGGTCTTAAATGCCACGACAAACGGGTTGAACGAGCCGATATTACGGGTCAGCCCGTATTGTGGCCGTTGGCGCTCGGGGGTAAAAGTGCCAAAGATCCTGTCCCAGATGATCAATACCCCGCCGTGGTTCCTGTCCAGATATTCCAGGTCTGTCCCGTGATGGACCCGGTGATGGGAGGGGGTATTGAGGAAAAATTCCAGTGGAGCCGGCAGCCGCTGGATGGTTTCGGTATGTATCCAGAATTGATAGATAAGGCTGATGGATTGCATCATCAGCACAATGATGGGATGAAAGCCTATCACGGGCATCCAGCACCAGAATACAAAGGCTCCTGTGAGATTGCCGGTCCAGGTTTGCCGCAAGGCTGCCGCCAGGTTATAGCGTTTGGAAGAATGGTGTACGACGTGTGATGCCCATAGCCAGCCGATGTGATGGCTTGCCCGGTGAAACCAATAATAAGAGAGATCGTCTGCGAAGAATGCCAGCACCCAATGCCACCAACGGCTGCCGTCCAGCGTGAAAAGCCGCAGGCGGTAGAGTCCTGTGAAAAGTCCGAAGATCAGGGCCTTTGTGATGAGGTTTGTTAGAACGTTCCCGATACCGAGGGCGAGACTGCTAAAAGTATCTTTTACCTCGTAAAGGTGCCGCTGCTCCTTGTAAGAGAACCAGGCTTCCACGCTAAGCAGCAGGACAAACCCGGGGATAGCATAATATAGGATGGCAGGAGGCATAGGCAGGCTTTGTTACAATATACGCAAAAAAGACGGTCACAGGCCGGCTGTCCGGAGGGCCATTATTAGATTTTTTTTCGCCGGGGGAAGTACATTTCAGATACCCCGGAGGCGAAAAAAAAAGCCCCCATGTAGAAACATCGGGACTTTTGGTATTTGGATCTGATTAGTGTCGTTCTTTGTGGCCGTAAAGATAAATATCCCTACGAATAATCCAACTATTTTTTTTGTTAAATCCTTATTTTTTGACCACGACCACGGGCGTCTCTTTCTTCACATGGATCCTGGCCTCGTCCCTTGTATGGAAAATAGACGCCAGGGTAGGGGCGATGACGAGGGACACGATGGACATCAGCTTGATAAGGATGTTCATGGACGGACCGGAAGTATCCTTGAAAGGATCACCTACCGTATCTCCTGTAACAGACGCTTTATGCGGATCGGATTTTTTGTAATGTACCTCTCCATTGATCTCTACGCCTTTTTCAAAGGATTTTTTTGCGTTGTCCCAGGCGCCGCCGGCATTATTCTGGAAAATACCCATCAATACGCCGCTGACGGTGGCGCCGGCTAAAAAGCCGCCCAGTGCCTCCGGGCCCAGCAGGAAGCCGATGATGAGGGGGGACAGGATCGCAATTGCACCCGGCAATACCATTTTCTTGATAGAAGCCTGGGTGGAGATGGCCACACATTTATCATATTCCGGTTTGCCTGTCCCTTCCATGATCCCCGGGATAGTACGGAACTGCCGGCGAACTTCTTCCACCATCGCCATGGCTGCCTGTCCTACTGCCTGGATGGCCAGGGAGGAGAAGATAAAGGGGATCATACCGCCTATGAAAAGGCTGGCGAGCACCTTTGCTTTATAGATATCGATGCCCTGGATACCGGCTACTCCGACAAAGGCGGCGAAAAGGGCCAGGGCGGTCAAGGCTGCCGAAGCAATGGCAAAACCTTTACCCGTGGCTGCCGTCGTGTTGCCTACCGCATCCAGTATGTCTGTTTTTTCCCGTACATCGCCGGGCAGTTCGCTCATCTCTGCGATACCACCGGCATTGTCGGCGATGGGACCGAAGGCGTCGATGGCCAACTGCATGGCAGTGGTCGCCATCATACCTGCTGCGGCAATGGCTACGCCGTACAAACCAGCACATGCAAATGAACCATAGATACCTCCAGCCAGGATCAGTATGGGCAGGAAGGTGGATTGCATGCCTACGGCCAGACCGCCGATGACATTGGTCGCGTGACCGGTGCCAGACTGCCGTATAATGCTTAATACCGGCCCTTTACCCATGGCCGTATAATATTCTGTGATGATGCTCATCAGGGTACCTACCAGCAATCCGACGGCGATGGCTCCCAGTACGCCCCATTTGGTAAATTCGGTGCCACGGAGTACCATCGTTTCCGGCAATACATAGTACACCAGCCCTATGCAAGCCAGGGCCGTCAGGATGATGGATCCCCAGTTACCCATGTTCAGGGCTTTCTGTACGACGGAAGTATTAAGTTCTGCTGATTCGCTTATCCGGACGAATAAAGTACCGATGATAGAAAAGAGGATGCCGACGCCTGCGATCAGCATGGGCAGCAGGATAGGGGCCATACCGCCAAACTGGTCGTCAGACTGTGTCTCCCGTCCCAATACCATAGTAGCCAGAACGGTGGCTACATAACTGCCGAACAGATCGGCGCCCATACCGGCCACATCACCTACGTTATCACCCACGTTGTCGGCGATGGTGGCAGGGTTACGGGGATCGTCTTCAGGAATGCCGGCTTCCACCTTGCCAACCAGATCGGCCCCTACATCGGCGGCTTTTGTATAGATACCGCCACCGACGCGGGCGAACAATGCAATAGACTCGGCGCCAAGGGAAAAACCCGTCAGTACTTCGATGGTCCGCACCATCTCGGGGGAATCCACGGGAGCTCCGGGAGCGAAGATCGCTTTGAAGATAATGAACAAACCACCCAGTCCGAGCACTGCCAGACCGGCGACGCCCAGACCCATAACGGATCCTCCGGTGAAAGAGACTTTCAGGGCCCGGCTAAGACTGGTACGAGCCGCCTGTGCTGTCCGTACATTAGCCTTGGTAGCGCTGCGCATACCGATGTAACCCGCAGTGGCGCTCAGGATAGCTCCAAGGATAAAGGAAATGGCGATCGACCAGTGTGAGTCGGGATTGCTGTTGCCCATGAAGGCCAGCAGTATCGCTGCCAGGATCACAAAATAGGAGAGGATTTTCCACTCTGCCTTCAGGAAGGCCATGGCGCCTTCTGCGATATAGCGGCTGATCTCCTGCATGCGGTCACTGCCTGCATCTTGTTTAGACACCCAGGCAAACTTGATAAATGTGTAGAGAAGACCGATGGCGCCCATCACAGGAACTAAGTAAATCAATTTGTCCATAATAAATAGTAGGTTCTTAAAAGACGGTTTTCACCAGCAAACAGTCGTTTTTGGTCACCGGGTGAAAACAAGGACGGCAAAAATAGGGGGAAAAAGTCAAAGATTTACTATAATATGATCGCGGAAGCTTTCCTAAACGAAAAATCCTCCCGCTTCAGTTCGGAAGGATCTTTCAGAAACCTTGAAATTTGAAAAAAGAGAAGAACAATCTTTATGATGGTCTAGTGATGGCCGGATGTCAGGAAAAGGCTGTTCTTATAAATAAGTTTAAGGTTTAGGGGCAAAAGTGGTGATTCAGGTATATTAAAATAAATACGAAACCTATGCCAATAGATTAACTAATTGATTATTAATTTAATAGTAAAATTTGTAATCAATAGTTTTTCCCAATTTTGGAATTTCTCTCCCAGAACGAACCGAAGGTTCGTGACTTATTACGATGATGAAGCAACGGTAGCTCTTTTCATTTCGTCATGTGATATTGATATTGCTCAAGGCCGGTTGCACCAACTTAACTTGTTTCGGATGTCATCTACAAAACTGCTTAGCGTTTTATCGGTGCTTTTCTTTATGCTATGGCAAGAAACGCCAGCGTTCTCTCAAGCTTGCACTACGTTGGGACAGACGCCGGCCACTGCTTTTCCCGTCTGCGGCAGCGCTACTTTTACCCAGTCGAGCGTTCCTGCCTGTGTCAATAGCACTGTAGAGGCGCCTTGCTCATCAGGTACGGGCAATATCTACCAGGATCTCAACCCATATTGGTATAAGTTCACATGTTTCACCGGTGGGACCCTGGCTCTTACCATCACGCCCAAGAACCTGGATGATGACTATGACTGGCAGATATTCGATGTGACGGGGCGTAATCCTTCCGATGTGTATGCCAATGACCCGAGTTTGCTGGTGGCCTGCAACTGGTCCGGTCTGAAGGGCGTCACGGGCACAAAGTCGAATGCAGCTTCTCTGTATGAATGCGGTTCTACGAATAATTACAATCCTCCTATATTCAGCAAGATGCCGACTCTGATACAAGGGCATAATTATCTTCTCCTTATCAGTCATTTCACGGGTGATCAGCAGAGCGGATATGATCTTTCGTTTGTCGGTGGCACGGCCAGTATCACCGATACGGTGCCGCCTGCGCTGAAAGAGATCCGCCCCATCTGTGATGGCAGTCGTATACGGGTGATCCTGAACAAAAAGATGAAGTGCAGCAGCCTGGCTTCAGACGGGAGCGATTTTGCCATCAGTCCAGCCGTCGCTCAGCCCACGCAAGCCACGGGCAACAGTTGCAGTACCGGTTTTGATATGGACACGGTCACGCTGACGCTGAGCAATGGAATGGCCCCCGGCGCTTATTCGGTGGTTATGAAGAATGGCAGGGACCAGAATACGCTGATGGACAATTGTGACGCACAAATACCGGTGGGAGCTTCTTTACCTTTTACAATAGTAGCGCCGCAGCCGACGCCCTTTGATAGCCTTACTCCGCCAAAGTGTGCTCCGGATGTACTGCAATTGGTGTTTAAAGACATGATGAAATGCAGCTCGATCGCTGCTAATGGCAGTGATTTTGTTGTGACAGGCCCCACTGCTGTAACGGTTGTTTCTGCGAATGGTAATTGCGACGCCGATGGACTGACCAATGTGATCCTGGTGCATCTGTCCGCACCGATGGTGACGGGAGGCAATTATCAGATCAGGCTGGTGACTGGCCTTGATGGCAACACGGTCATCAACGAATGTGGTTTGGCGACCCCATTGGGGGAGGCGATACCTTTTATCATGAAAGATACAGTCTCGGCGGACTTTGACTACCAGGTACATTTGGGATGTATCCAGGATACCATCGATCTTTCGTATTCGGATAAGAATGGGGTCAATCAATGGACATGGATATTCGATAATACGGATACCAGCCGTGTGCATGATCCGGAGCGTCGTTACAACGTTTTTGGCAACAAAAAGGTACAACTGATCGTCAGCAATGGATTATGCAGCGATACGGCCACAAAGATCATTCCGTTGGACAATGCTATCAACGCTGCTTTTGAGGCTCCCAATATATTATGTCCCAAAGATGGCGCCTCCTTCAAAAATGCTACCACGGGACATGTCAGTTCCTGGAGTTGGGATTTTGGGGACGGCACGGGCAGCACGGATTCGTTGCCACAGGATCATTTTTATCCTCTTATCGGAGCTGAAAAAAAATACACCGTCACTCTTATCATCACCAACAACCTGGGCTGTAAAGACACGGCCGCTCAGCAGATAGATGTGCTCAAATCCTGCTATATTGCCGTCCCCTCTGCCTTTACACCCAATGGCGACGGATTCAACGACTATCTCTATCCGCTGAATGCTTACAAGGCGGATAACCTGGAATTCAAAGTGTACAATCGCTGGGGACAGCTGGTGTATACTTCCAGGGATTGGCTTTCAAAATGGGATGGCACGGTTGGAGGGCATCCGCAGCCGCCGGGCACTTTTGTATGGACGCTACAGTATACGGACAGGGATACGGGAAAAAAGATCTTCCAGAAAGGGACTACGGTGCTGATAAGGTAAAAACGAAAACGCCCCACATTTTACTGCCGGGGCGTTTCGCATTTTTTGTAGAAGTAACCTGTAAGCCTGAAAAAACTAAAAAACCTTTTTAACTATTGATGGCCGTCAAATTGTTTTAAGGTAAATATCTTGAAGAACTTTGTTTCAGGTGCGAATACGTCTTAAGGATTACGAACAACATGCCAAATTATAAGTATCTGAAGAGCAGGCACAAATAATAATATCTACTAATTTATCATTCCAAGATCGGGAAAAAAATTCCGGGTCGAGGAAAATCAGGTCTGACGCACAATTTTACGATGGTATACGCGTTTGAAGACTACAATCCAATATTCTTTAAAAACTAATGCTGATCCCTATGACGCCTGACATACGCAACAACCAGGATCATCTGGCAGAAGAGTTTCGCCAATCAGAAAATTATCTTTTACAGGAAAGCAGGATCGCTTTATTGAAGATCCAAAGCTGGCAGTTTGCCATGCGGACCCCGGAAGTAGGTCTGCACTATCAGCAGGAGGCGGCTGCCATGGTAAAACAATCCCTTCTTAGTTTTGTCCCCAACAGTTTTGTGCTGAACGAAGAAGGGTTCTATTACAAACCGCTTGACAACTAATTTCAATTTCTTTATCGTGTGTGTGAAGACGGACGGACCGACGGTTTCTCCAGGGGTCCAACTCCTTCCGCCTGCGTCCGTTCGACGGCCGAACAAATGCCCGCTCAGTAGCTATTAGCTGCTGAGCCGGCAGCCGACTAGTATCCCCGTGTTATATTATGAGAAGCTGACACATTCTTTCAGCTCTTTCTCCGTATAAGCCAATCCATATTGCTTGAGTACGTCATCGGGAACACCGTTCCACTGGTTAGGCACATTGCCTGCATATCCCAGGTCCTTTACACCCATCTGTGAAGTAAAAAATCCGGTAGACACGAGGTTGCGCATAAGGTTGAAAAATGCGACGCCTTGTACCATCTCGGGTTTGGCTTTTTGGGGATAGGCGATGGCGTCCACCATTTCTATCTGTTGTTGCCCGGAACAGTCTTTGAACGCCTTTCCATATCGATTGAGACATTGTACATCCAGCCAGCGAAGACCGCCCTGCATGGGGATCTGGTGGCTGGGCATATCTTTGACGATAAATTCGATAAACTCAGGTACTTTAGCGTCGGAAGCGCTGCCGCTGTGTTCGTCCTTTGGGATGATGATATCGCCCAGGATAGTGATCGTGGCCATTTCCTCAGGAGTAAAAAAGGTTTTGGAAACCACTTCTTTATAATGTTCCTTCTCCTCCTTCATTCGATTTGTCTCTGCGGGCGCCGTTGCATCGGCGGTCTTGGGGGCTTCGGTCTTTTTATCCTCTGCGGGATTACAGGCTTCTATCAGCGAGCCGGCGGATACGGCGCCAACCGTCCCTACGATGATGGTTTTAATGGATTTTCTTCTGTCCATGATTTTAAATGTTACGTTTCTTCATTTCGTCAACAAGATATTCGCTGGTGCGCATGGACAAGGCCAGTATCGTCCAGGTGATGTTCTTATCGGCCTGAGATACGAAAGGTCCTCCGTCCACGCAGAACAGGTTTTTTACTTCGTGCGCCTGCGCCCATTTGTTGAGCGGAGCTGTTCTGGCATCATTGCCCATCCGGACGGTGCCGGCTTCATGTATGATATTGCCCGGGGCATGGATACCGTAATTGTTTTTTGCATTGTCGTCTCCTCCCCAGGTGACCACGGCGCCCATGGCATGGAGGATCTCCTTGAAGGTTTCCTTCATATGCTTTGCCTGTTTGATCTCATATTCCGAATGGCTCGTGTTAAAACGCAATACGGGGATACCGTATTTATCCACTACGTTCGGATCGATCTCACAATAATTATTGATATTGGCGACGGCTTCACCACGGCCTGCCATGCCAACATGTGCGCCAAACAGCCGGCGATAGTCGTCTTTCAGGGATGCGCCATAGCCTCCGGGTTCTTTGGCCTTGCCCATGATCTTTGCGTCGCCGTTGATCTTCTCTATGCCCCATTCAAAACCGTAGAGGGGCATGCCAAAGCCTCCGCCGTATTCTATATGATAACCACGGGGGAAATCCAGTTTCTTATTGTCCAGCCACCAGGGCGTGTAAACATGCATACCACCCGTACCGTCCTCATTATAACGTTTGCGATCCAACAATTGAGGGATAATGCCTCCCATGTCGGCGCCGGTGGAATCGTGCAGGTATTTACCTACCACACCACTGCCGTTGGCCAGTCCATTGGGGAATCGGGCAGACTTCGAGTTGAGCAGCAGCCGGGCGCTTTCGCAGGCGCTGGCAGCCAGAATCACAGTCCTGCCGGTGACCTGGTATTCCTGCATGTCCTCTTTATTGATATAGGATACGCCGGTTGCCAGTCCGTCCTTATTTGTCAATACCTCACGCGCCATGGCATTGGTGACCAGGTCGAGATTGCCTGTCTTCAACGCGGGTATCACCAGGACGCTGGACGATGAGAAGTCGGCATAGACCTTACAGCTCCGGCCGCACTGCGAGCAATAAAAACATTGTCCTCTGTCCTTGTTGATCTGCTTAGTGAGGATGGACATCCGGGAAGGGATGACGGGTATACCGATGCCAGTGGCCGCTTTTTTGATCATCAGCTCGTGCAGCCTGGGTTTGGGTGGTGGCAGGAAAAAACCGTCCGGGTCATTGTACAGGCCCTCATTGGTCCCGTACACGCCCAGCAACTGATCTATCTTATCGTAATATGGTTTTACGTCTTCGTAACCGATGGGCCAGTCGTCGCCCAGGCTGTCAATGCTCTTCCGCTTGAAGTCCTTCGGGCCAAAGCGAAGGGAGATACGGCCCCAGTGATTGGTCCGTCCTCCGAGCATACGGGCTCTCCACCATTCCCACTTGGTGGTGCCGGGATTGCCCGTCTGCGTATAGGGCTCGCCATCCACTTCCCAACCCCAATAGCAACCATCGAAATCGCCAAAAGGTCTGAACTTGGTGTGAGCGCCCCGTCGAGGCGACTCCCAGGGGTTTTTTAACTGATCTGAATCTTTCTTGGGATCGAACATTGGGCCTGCTTCCAGCAAGCACACTTTCAGGCCGGCATTGGCAAGCACATAGGCAGCCATTCCACCACCGGCGCCTGATCCTACAATAACTGCATCGTAATTCTTCGGCTGTTTTTTGATCTGGAGATCTCCCATATTACTCTGGAAATTAAGATGGGCCTTCGGCCAGCAGACCATGGGTCCGCTTGGTGAAGGACCTAGCGTCCACTTTTGTATAAAAATAAAAGGTAAATATAACAGTTTAGCAAAACAGGAAGCAAATATTTTTTATTTTCTTTCCTGGGCGCTCTGGTCCCGGATGGCCTTGAATTCAGAACCCGCTTTCCACTGGGGCCAGCTGTTGTTGAAGGCCAGTTTCTTCCCTATGAGATACACCAATCCTATATCCTGTAATCCCCCGCTGAGGTCCCAGGTTTTAGCATCATATTCATCGCTGGGCTGGTGATAGTGCTGTGCAGTATATTCGTCGTGTTTCTGTTTGCCGTATTCTTTCCCTTTCGATACGTCGTCTATTCCTCCATCGGCAGTCAGGGACGGCACACCGGCCCTTGCGAAATTAAAATGATCGCTCCTGAAATAATGACCCGCCTCCGGATGGTCTTCAGGCGCTACATAACGCCCCTTCGCTTTTGCTTCGTCAGTCAGCAGGTCCTCTAGTTCGGATTGTCCTTTGCCGCTGTACGTAATATCTTTGGTGGGGCCGTAAGTATTCAATACGTCGATGTTCAGATTGGCTACCGTCCTGCCCAGGGGGTATATGGGATGTTGCGCATAATAAGCTGACCCTAGCAGGCCTTGTTCCTCCGCCGTCACGGCAAGAAAGATCACTGTGCGCTCTGGTTTCTCAGGAATATTTTTGAAAGCGCGCGCGATCTCCAGCAAGGCTGCGGTGCCGCTGGCATTGTCTGCCGCACCATTATAAATGGAATCGCCTTTTCCATCGGGCTGGCCGATGCCCAGGTGATCCCAATGCGCAGAATAAATAATATATTCATCCGGCCGCCGGCTGCCGGTGATCTTGGCTATGACGTTATGGGATTTGTTATATACTTCATGTACCTTAAGCGCAGCAGTGAGCTTTATATCCAGGGGCCGGGGCTTGAATCCTTTTTGTTTGGCCGCAGTGAGCAGGCTGCTGTCCTTGCCAGCAGTCGTCAATAGTTTTTTCCCCGTCTCTTCCGTAATCCATCCCTGCAAGGCAAGCTGATACTGGCCATTGCCACGGGTATCCAGATGCAGTTTTACGCCTCCGTTTGAGCTCTTCACCACCTGGAAAGGATAAGAGGCCGCCCCGGTGTTATGTATGATAAGACAGGCTGCCGCACCCTGGCGGGCGGCTTCTTCGTACTTATAGGTCCACCGTCCATAATAGGTCATGGTATGTCCTTTGAACAAGGTGGAGTCGTAATAACCCGGATCGTTCACCATCACCACCACGGTCTTGCCTTTAACATCGAGTCCTGCATAGTCATTCCAGTTATATTCGGGGGCGACGATACCAAAGCCGGCAAATACGACATCGGTTTTGTCGATGGTTATGGATGAATCGGGTCTTTCCGTCCAGATAACAAAATCATTCATCGACTTCAGGTCAAAGCTGCCTTTTGCCGATTGGACCTTCATGACGGGAGTGCCTGCGGGGCTGATCTCCACCATAGGAACATCCTGCGTATAGGCGGCGCCGTTGCCTGGCTCCAGGCCGAGGGCCGCGAAGGCCCGGGAGAGATAGTCTACCGTACGGGTTTCGCCTGAGGTAAAGGGGCGGCGGCCCTGAAAGCTATCGGAAGCCAGTATCTGTATATGAGCGGCAAGGCTGTCCTTGTTAAGGGCGGACAGGCCTTCGTCGGAATCCGCGGCAGAGGAGCCGCCGGATTGTCCGCACCCGGTCATCCCGGCGGCCAGGATGAAGACTACAGCGACCCGGAGAAATGAGTTTGTCATATGTATATTTTATTGCGATGGGTAAAGGTAGGGGATTGCAATAAAATATGATCATCTCGCCTGCAGCCAGTCGATGGCGGCGGCTTTCACCGGGTCTTCGTCGGCAGGGCCCATGGTGGGGGGGCGGATGACCCTATCAGGCAAGATACTGCCCTCGCAGACCCGGCCCATATAATCAGCCTCGCGGCATACGGTGAGTACCAGCATGGAATGATCCGATAGAGAGTAAGTTGCATTGGCAGTGGTAAGACCAGCTGTGGGCTCTCCCAGGAAGTATGCCTGTTCCCTGCCCTTAAAAGCCAGGGCAACAATCTCTCCGGCGCTGATTGTTCTACGGCTGGTGAGGACAACTATTGATTTACGTTCCCTTTGTGTGCGATAGCCATCCTTGCTTACCCGGCAGAGTACGTGCCTGCCCTGGCAGGCGGCTCCGTTGCGATAGGATATAGGTATCCGCTCACTGCCATTGACAAAATACCCGCAGACCCCATCGCCCAGTAAAGGACCAATGCCCGCCAGCATGGGCCAGCAATTACCTCCGGCATTTTTTCGCAGATCAATGATCCATTTTGCTATGTCTTTGCTATCTAACCTTGCGATAAGTTCCTGCAAGCTGTCGGCGATACGCATGCAGATAAAAGAATCTGTCGTGCTTACCCAGGGGACGGTGAGGTAGGCGATGCTGTCATTCAACCGCTCGCCCCTGATCTCGCCTACCAGCTCGGAAAGGGGTGGGAGGGGAGCCAGGCTTGCATCATAATTATATTGGCCGGCTTTTTTAGGAGGCATTATAAAGCTGTGTTGCTCATTCAGCTTTTTGAAACAGGATGAGATGATATCGTATACTTCATCACAGTTGCCGGAGGTTTTTAGCCTCGTCCTGGCCTCACTTGTGATATCGTCCCAACTGACATCGTTCCTGCGGTAGTAGTTTTTTTTCATAAAACCCAGCGCCTCATCCAGTAGTCCGCTGGCCCTATCCGGACAAGGTTGGGCGTTCAGCAGGGAAGTGAGCAGTAAAGCGGGCAAGGTGAGTAGAAGTGTGGGACGCATAGGCTTGTGCTTGTAACTATAAGGAAATTAAGATTAAAAACTTCCTCTTTTCCATAAAACAAAAAATTCACAAGGTTTTAACGCCTTTAAGAAGTGGGGAATTTTTAACCTTCTCAGGCACCGTTATTGTATTATATGTTTTATCAATATTTCTATTAATATGAAAAAACACATTATAATAGCAGGTATCGCAATCCTTACCACAACCCTGCCTTCCCTGGCGCCACATGCACACGCCCAGGTCAATGTGAGTTTCCAGGTATTCTACGATCAATTGAGCCCATTCGGTAACTGGGTCAGTTATCCGGATTATGGCTATGTATGGGTACCCGGGGCAGGCGCCGGGTTTAGGCCATATGGCACGCGCGGTCACTGGGTGTATACGGAGGTTGGATGGACATGGGTTTCGGATTATAGCTGGGGCTGGGCCACCTTCCACTATGGCAACTGGTTCTATGATGACGTCTATGGATGGATATGGGTACCAGGATATGAATGGGCGCCCGCATGGGTGACGTGGGGCGAATATGGAGGCAACTATTGTTGGGCGCCCATCGGCCCACGGGTAGACATCGGCGTTGCTTTCAGCACTTATCGTCCGCCCGCCAGTTATTGGGTTTTCTGTCCGAGGGGGCGTATTACCAACGTGAATGTCAGCAATTATTATGTCAGGAACATACACAATACTACTGTCATCAATAATATCACCGTCATTAATAATGCGGGCAGGGGGAATGGATATGCTTATTTCCGGGGTCCCCGGGCGGCTAATGTGGAAAGATTTACCCATACGACCGTCAGGCCGGTGGCCATACGTTCTGCAGAAAGACCGGGAACGACAGCTGTGCGAAATGGACAACTGGCCATTTATCGTCCTTCGATACAACGTAGTAATGCTTCAGTCCGCCCGACGCAAGTGCGGGACCTGCATGCCTTGCGACCCGTTAATAACCGTCCTGTCACGGCAGCGGTCCGGCCCGGCAATATGCCCGGACCACAGGCCCGGCCGTCTGGTCGCCCGACGCAGCGGACTGTACAACACCCCAGTCAGTTGAACCCTGTGCAACACCCTGCTGTTCAGCCGCGACAGCCGGTGCAACATCCAGTTCGGCAGCCAGTAAACAGACCTTTTCAACAGCCAATGAGCAGACCTGTTCAGCAGCCGGCGCAACATCCTGTTCAACAAGCGCGTCCGACGCCATTCCAACCCCATCCCGTTGAGCGGAGTCCAATGCAACAGCGCCCTAATCCAGGGGTACGACCTATGCAGCCTTCACCTCGTCCGATGCAACGCCCCGTGACCCCGCCGCCGCATCAGGACCAACCGCACCCTGAGCATCATCGTTAGTGTAAAAACCAAACCCACTTCATGAACGGATTGTTTAAATATATTTCATTATATTCGTCACATGAACCAATCACGCAGGACCTTCCTAAAAAACAGCGCTATGGCAGTTGCCGCAGCCGGCCTCTTGCCCGAGGGAACTTTCGCAGCCCCCGCCAAAAAACGTATTTTGGGGATACAGTTATACTCTGTCAGGGAAGATATGGGAAAAGACCCCTCCGGCACACTCCGGAAGCTGGCTGACATGGGTTATAAGTACGTGGAGCATGCCAATTATGTAGACCGGAAATTTTATGGATACGGTGCAAAAGAATTTAAGAGCCTGCTGGATAGCATGGGGTTGAAAATGCTTAGCGGGCATACCCGGATGGACCCCAAGCATTGGGATGATACAAAGAAGGATTTTACCGATGCCTGGAAATGGACGGTGGAGGATGCCGCCATCGTTGGACAGCAATATGTCATCAGTCCCTGGCTGGATGAAAGCCTTCGCAAGACCTATGACGACCTGCTCCGGTACATGGACGTCTTTAACAAATGCGGAGAGCTGTGTAAGAAGTCCGGGATGAAATTCGGTTATCACAATCATGACTTTGAGTTCAGCCAGGTGCTGAACAATCAAAAGGTATTTGATATTATCCTTAAGCATACAGATCCCGGACTGGTGGCCCAGCAGTTGGACATGGGGAATCTATACAATGGGGGCGCTGTCGCTATTGCCATCGTTATGCAATATCCGGGAAGGTTCGAACTGATGCACGTAAAGGACGAGATCAAGGCCACCGGAGCAGGAGGTAATGAGAAATATGAAAGCACTGTCCTCGGTCAAGGCATCGTTGGCACCAGACAGGTGGCCGACCTGGGAAAGAAGTCCGGTGGTACTTATCATTTCATCATCGAACAGGAATCTTATCAGGGCAGGACGCCGCTGGACTGCGCCAAGGAGGACCTGGCCGTGATGAAGAAGTGGGGTTATTAGAGGCTCTGCAACGTTATTGCGCCGTATTTGCGTAAGTGAATACGGCTTTTTTATTCCCCACTGTCACATCATAAGGGCTACAGGTCTTTTAGTGCCTTCTCATAGTCGTATTGAAGGTCTTCGTGTAAGGTGGCTATTGCCCCGCGGACCTTTTTTAGCTGCCCCTCGTAGAGATTGGTTAGAACGGGGTGTTTGTCTATAGGGATACCGGACCGGCGGATCTTACTGAGAAAATAGGTAAGCAGTTCGACTTCCGCCTGCGGAGAGCCCGTGTACCGTATCTGACGGGTCGTAATACGAAGCACTTTCCGCAGGCTTTTCTTTGTCAGGTATATATTGGGCTTGGGGAGCTCTTCAAAACCCAGGTCTATCTCTTTTTTTACGCTTGCAATATAGGAAGCCAGATCGGAGGCCTCGAACAAAAGATAGGTCAGCAGTTCCTTATTGTCCTTCTTGAATTTGGCCAGACGAAGGCACAGCTCTGTCAGCCTGGATGGGGAAAGAGAAGATAGTTCCTGTTTGATCTCATTGACAGTGGCCGGTTTCATACAGGGAAAATAGGAAAGTTTTTGCAAAAGATTATGCTAACAACCGTTAGTATTATTTATCTTTATACCCAAATTTTGAAAAGCATATCATGAATAAAGAAGTTGTCATCATAGCTGCTGTACGTACGCCCATCGGGGCCTTTGGAGGGAGCCTGAAAGATCTTTCCGCCACCCGTCTGGGCGCTATTGCCATCAAGGGGGCCCTGGAGAAGGCTGGCGTGCGGGGGGACCAGGTGCAGGAAGTGCTGATGGGATGCGTCCTGCAGGCCAATCTGGGACAGGCGCCTGCCAGACAGGCGGCAAAAGGAGCCGGGTTGCCCAACGAGGTCGTTTGTACTACCGTCAATAAAGTATGCGCCAGCGGTATGAAGTCCATTGCCTTGGGAGCCCAGTCCATCTTACTGGGAGATGCCGATATTGTCGTCGCAGGCGGGATGGAAAGCATGAGCAATATTCCTTTTTATGTGGAAAGTATGCGATGGGGCAATAAATATGGCGATAGCAAGCTTATTGACGGCCTGGCTAAGGACGGGTTAACGGACGCTTATGATGGAAAAGCCATGGGTAATGCGGCGGAACTTTGCGCTTCTACCTGTGGCATCAGCCGTGAAGAACAGGATGCCTTCGCCATACAAAGCTATCAACGGTCGCAGGCTGCCTGGGCTGGTGGTAAATTCACAGATGAGGTTATTCCGGTGGAGATACCTCAACGAAAAGGCGATCCGCAGATATTCGCCAGGGACGAAGAGCCTTTTAATGTAAAGTTCGATAAGATAAAAGAATTAAAGCCTTCCTTTCAAAAGGATGGTACAGTGACGGCTGCCAATGCTTCTACCTTAAATGATGGAGCGGCTGCTCTCGTATTGATGAGCGGTGAGAAAGCGGCTGCCCTTGGGTTGAAACCACTGGCCAGGATACTTTCCTTTGCCGATGCGGAACAGGCGCCGGAGTGGTTTACGACCACGCCTGCCATTGCTGTACCCAAGGCGGTTGCGAAAGCGGGATTGAAAATGGAAGACGTCGATTATTGGGAGTTGAATGAGGCTTTTTCCGTGGTGGGCATCGAGAATACAAGACGGATGCAATTGGATCCTGCCCGGGTGAACGTCCATGGCGGAGCGGTATCCATCGGTCATCCGCTGGGCGCAAGCGGGGCTCGGATCATTACTACGTTGATCCACATTCTCAGCCAAAACAAAGCAAGATATGGAGCTGCTGGCATCTGCAATGGGGGAGGAGGAGCTTCTGCGATGGTCATCGAAAACCTGCAGAAATGAGCCATTAACTTCTGATTAACCTGTTTACAGCCTGTAGAGGAATATTTTCTTAAACTTCCGGAGCGTTTATAGATCTATTGCAGGTCAATTTGATCGTTAAACTTAAAATCACAAACATGAAAACCCGGAATGTATGCTATTTGCTTGCTGCTCTATGTTTATCCATTTCTCTTTATGCCAGCCCAAACAGGGGAGATCATCCTTATTATCTTCATGCACTGTCCGACCTGCGGGCGGCTCGATGGATGATCGAACATCGTCCCGGCAACTGGCAACAGACTGTTGACGAAGTGGAGGCGGTTCGTCGCATTGATGCGGCCATTGGGGAGATAAAGAAGGCTTCTGTCGAAGATGGTAAGAACCTGGAAGACCATCCGCCCGTGGACGAGCGACCGGACCATCCCGGGCGTCTGCATGCTGCACTTGATTTTTTACGTAAGGCCAGACAGGACATCAGCCATGACGAAGACAACCAATTTGCGCAGGGGCTGCAAGGCAGGGCATATGGTCATATCGACGGGGCCATTGCTGCGGTAAAAAAGGCAATCCATTCCTGATGAGGGATAGGAGATAAGTAAACAGATGTTGGCTTAACTTTTTCTCTGGGAGCCAACATCTGTTTTATTTGCCCTTCAATTTTGTACTGAGCAGATCGATCTGCTGTTGCATCTTGTCCAGCCTGCCCAGGATGTAAGTGAAGTTTGTATCTTCCGGCTCTTTTACCACTGACATCTCTGCTGACTGGTGATCATATTCTTTTATGACGGAATTTTTTTTATCATCTTTTCCCGCGTTGCCTATTTCCCAGTTTGTAAGGGAAAGGTCTACTTTAAGAAGAATATCCACAGGTGTACCAAAATAATTGCTAAGTAATAAAAGCTCCTCTACATTGGGCTCGCTGACGCCATTCTCCCAATTGCCAATAGTAGTCTGCCCTTTTCCCATCATATCTGCAAGCTCAGACTGCGTTTGGGAGAATTTCTTTCTCAGATGCCGGATGTTTTTACCTAGAAAATTCATATTTTAAGCGTGTTACTAAATTTGTTGGTATTAGCAGGTTTTTTGTATATTTGAAGATAAGCAAAAAAATTGATCTATGCGTACCAATATGGACTCTTTGCCTGCTGTGGACCGTCGTCAGCTGCAGGCGCTTGTCAGGGTGATCATAAAGGCGGTCCGTCCCGAAAAAATCATTCTTTATGGTTTTTATGGCGCCGGTAGTCCCGATGGCGGGTCTGCTGACGGCCCCCATGACCCCATTTTACCCAAAGGTTACGATCTGTTGGTAGTCACCCGCCGGGGGGATCACCGCTATGACCATGAGATACAGGATGTCACCGAGAACAGATGCAGGGTACATGCTGCTGTCACGGTGTTGGTCCATGATATAGACCATGTGAATCAACGCCTTTCGGAAGGCCAGTATTTCTTTTCTCTCATGAGCCGGGAGGCTTTTCTGCTGTATGACGCCGGAGGCGTTCCGCTTCGCGAAGCCGCCCCTCCCGACCTTGTCAGCATCCGGCTCACAGCTCAAAAGGATTTTGAGAGATGGAGCCGGCAGGCCCATGCTTTTTTTAACAGTGCTCTTTTCAATGTACAGCAGCAGGAGCCCAGATTGGCTGTTTTTCTCCTTCACCAGGCGGCAGAACACATCTACCAGGCCATTCTGCTGGCCTTTATGGGCTACAAACCCTGCACGCATAATTTGGATAAGCTCAGGCGTTACACCCATCGCTTTTCCGTAGAGCTGGCCTTTCTCTTCCCCCGCGATGGCGCCGGAGAAGATCGTCTTTTCAAGCTACTACTTCAGAGCTATGTGGATGCCCGTTATAAAGAAGACTACCACATTACAGAAAATGAGTTACAACAATTGACTCAACGTATAGACAAACTCTTGTCCATAGCCGATCGTATTTGCCACAACAGGTTTATTAGCCTGGAGAAAATGGCGGCGGCATCCGCCGGTAGGCGGACTCAGGAAGGCGCTCGCGCGGGAGGATAACAGGATAGGTTTAATGGACGATTGCGTTTCAACGTTTGGCAAGATCCGCAATCGTCTTTTTTTCCAGTATCTTCAGGTTAGCGTCGCGCACCTGGGACATGACGATGTGAAGACCGCAATGATTTTGATCGCAGTTCTTACATCGTTCATAAAAATAAAGACTGACACAGGGTAACAGGGAGATAGGCCCATCCAGCAGTCGCATGATCTGCGCCAGCGGGACATCTTTGGGGTTTTTTGCAAAGAAGTAGCCTCCACCCTTACCCTTTTTGCTTTCCAATATGCCGGCATTCTTTAGCTCCAGCAGGATGTTCTCCAGGAACTTCAGCGGGATCTTCTTCTTCTTGGCGATCTCTGCGATCAGCACTGGCTCATCTTTTCCCTTTTCTGCCAGGTACATCAGCGCCTGGAAAGCATATTGAGTTTTCTTCGACAGCATTTTTTATCCTTGTTTTGTAGTAGGGCTAAAGATGGCGCAGCCATCCTGGCCGAGATTTTCTAAAATCCTAATACATCTTTCATCTGAAATATCCCTTTTTTACTCCGTATATATTCCGCCGCCAGTACAGCCCCGGTGGCAAAGCCCTTTCGATTGTGCGCCGTGTGGATGATCTCTATATCATCGATGGCCGAATGATATTTCACCAAATGTGTCCCGGGCGCCGGGTCTGTCCGCTGGCTGAGGATGGTCAATTCGTCTAAGTTATCACTTATATGATTTACCCATCTTTTTTTTCGGGGTATTTTTCCCTGGATCTGTTCGGCCAGGGTAATAGCCGTACCGCTGGGGGCATCCTTTTTTTCCGTATGATGGATCTCCGTTATCCGGACATCATAGTCGGGGTGGGGGGCCATCAACTCCGCCAGCCGCCGGTTGACCTCGAAAAAGATATTTACGCCTACGCTGAAGTTACTCGCATATAAAAAAGTCCCTCCGGCTTGTAGACAATACCCCTTTACTTGTTCGAAGTGTTCGTCCAGCCAGCCTGTGGAGCCGGAAACCACCGGCACTCCCGCTTTGAGGCATAACATAATATTCCCGTATGCACTCTCGGGCCCGGTGAATTCGATGACGACATCTGCCTTCCGTACGTTTTCTTCCGTATTGTCTTCCAGGTTGTCTATCGATGTCTTTAAAACTATGCTATGCCCCCTTTCCAATGCTATCTCTTCAATGGCCCTACCCATTTTACCGTAACCTAGTAACGCGATATTCATGTTGCTGAAAAAATTTTGCCAAACCTACATTAAAATGTGCATACTGCCATCACGGCAGTGGAATCGGCTTATATCTTGCCTTATGGAGATCGAATGCGAGTCCGATACCTGCCGGACTGGCGGAACCGGGTAACAATGGGTTGCCCCGGGACCCCGATCCATCCCGTAGGTGCAGGCTCAGCTCGGGGCTGATGTCGAAATTCATCAGATGTGCGTCCACCGTGGCGTCTACTATCTGCAGACCCCAGAAGAGCAGAAGAAAGATGACAGAATAATCCTGGTCTTTCCGGAACTCGTTGCGGTAAGTACGGATACTGGCATCATCCTTGGTCGTAACAAACACTTTTAATTTGGGATCCACCCTATTAAGGCTGTCCTGGGTAGGGTTGGGGCTGAGGACAACAGCCAGCGCATATTGACACTTCTTGTACCAGTCCCTGTTATAGAAGTAAGTATAGACAGGAATGCCTACAGCCGCGTATACCAGGGGCAGCTTCCAGTACTTCCTGTTGTATATCTGCCCAAGACCGGGACAAAAGGTGGAGTATAACGTGGCTTTATGAGGGTCATGTTTTTTTTTGACGGTAGTGACCGAATCGGTCTTCGCGGAGTGTTTTCCGGAATGTTTCCTGCCTCGTAAAGAATCCGCATTTGGCGGAAGCGTATCCAACACCTGCTCACCCAGCACCACCTTGCCTTTAATATAAGGAGGAGGTATTGTATCTTTCTTCTCCTGGCCATAGCAAATGCCTTGCAGCCATACCAGGACACAGACCATAAGTACATACCTGACCGTCTTCATTCGTGGGATGCTTATATAGTTCGCAGGCACCTTATCAATTGATGGAAATCCCCAATTGATCCAATAATTTATTCAATTCCTGGAGAGAGTAATACTCAATGGAAATGCTGCCTTCTCCTTTCTTGTTATGATTGAGCTTTACCCGGGTGCTGAAATGCGATGCTAAGTTATCTTCAATTCTTTTGAAAGCTTCAGGCAATGAGGGTTTTACCGAATTTTTAACGCCGGCAGGATTGTCTTCTTTATAGAGCCGCCGCACCAATTCCTCCGTCTGACGAACAGAAAGTCCTTTATTCTTGATCTCGCCGAAAAGATATAGTTGCTTGTCTACCGTGTCCACATTGATCAATGCACGAGCATGCCCCATTGACAGCTGATTGCTGCGTACTGCCACCTGGATATCCGGAGGAAGCTTCAGCAGCCGGATGTAGTTGGCCACCGTACTTCTTTCCTTGCCCATTCGCTCGGCTACCTGCTCCTGTGTGTAATTCAACTCTTCCATCATCCGTTTGTAGCTGAGGGCTATCTCCATTGCATTCAAGTCCTCCCGCTGGAGGTTTTCCAGGAGCGCCAGTTCCAGCAACTGTTGATCATCTGCCTGGCGAACATAGGCGGGAATATCTTTTAGTGCAGCGATCTTTGCGGCACGGAAGCGCCGTTCGCCTGAGATAAGCCGGTATTTGCCTGAGGGCAGTTTGGATACGGTGACGGGCTGGATGATGTCATGCAGTTTGATAGAATGGGCCAATTCCTGCAGGGCCTGCTCATCAAAGTCATGCCGGGGCTGCCGGGGATTGGTTTCGATCTGGTCCAGCGGGATGCGGAGCATGTTTGTCACTGCCTCTACGACGGAAGATTTTAGTTCACCCGAGGTGGTCTTTAAGTCAGCGTCGATACTCTGTAACAGCGAACGAATGCCCTTGCCCAGGGCTTCATTTTTTTTATTCGGGGTGGACATAATTAATTATTTTATTCCAGGATCCTCTCTTCCTGTTTGAGCTTCGTCATGTTATTCTTTTGCAGGATCTCCTTGGCCAGATTGAGATAATTGACGGAGCCTTTACTAAAAGCGTCGTACAGGATCACGGGCTTGCCAACACTGGGGGCCTCGCTGATCTTCGTATTACGATGGATGATGGTATTGAAAACGATCTCGTCAAAATGCTTGCGAACTTCGCTTACAACCTGATTGCACAAACGCAGACGGCCGTCGTACATGGTCATCAGGATGCCTTCGATAGCCAATTCAGGATTCAGCCTGCTTTGGACGATCTTAATAGTATTTAGGAGCTTGCCCAGACCTTCCAGGGCGAAAAATTCCGTCTGTACGGGTACGATCACCGAATCCGAAGCCGTCAATGCATTGACGGTGATAAGGCCAAGGGAAGGGCTGCAATCAATGATGATAAAGTCATACTCGTTCTTCACAGGCTCCAGGATACCTTTCAGCACCAGCTCACGATTGGGGTAATTGATCATTTCGATCTCGGCCCCGACCAGGTCGATATGAGAGGGAACAACGTCCAAATGAGGTATCTCGGACTTCAGGATCACATCCTTTACAGGGGTATTGTTGACCATACAGTCATAGAGGCTCTGGGTGACGTTGTGAAGATCGAACCCTACGCCCGTAGTGCTGTTGGCCTGGGGATCGGCATCTACCAATAAGGTCCTGAATTCCAACACGGCAAAGCTGGCGGCCAGGTTGATAGCCGAAGTGGTCTTGCCTACGCCGCCCTTTTGATTTGCAACTCCGATTGTTCTTGCCATAGTGTAACTTTACCCCCTCTGGTGAGGGGGAGCACAAAAATACATTTTTAAACTTCCCTTTCTCAAGGGAGGTGGACAAAAATATGTTCCTAAGCTTCTTCCCATGCGGGGGAAGTTGACAAAAATACATTCTTAAACATAATTATCAGAACTTTCCTTTTTCTTTACTGTTGAAGACGCCAAATATGTATACCATTATATCCGGGACTAACCGGCCTAATAGCAAAACCCTCAAAGTAGCAAAGGTCTACCAGGGGATTTTGCTTCAAAAAGGCATAGAGGCCAATCTGTTATCATTGGAAGGGTTAAATGTCCTTGAAAGAAATCCTGCATATGAGAAGATCGAGGCGGAAGTGATCATCCCCACCTCGAGATTTATTTTTGTATCTCCGGAATACAATGGCAGCATCCCGGGTGTCCTAAAGGCCCTTTTTGATATTTCCCTCATAGAAAAATGCTGGTGGGACAAACATGCCCTCCTTACAGGGGTATCTACGGGCAGGGCGGGCAACCTCCGGGGCATGGAGCATCTCACGGGCATTCTTCACTATCTCAAGATGAAGGTACATCACAATAAGCTGCCTATTTCGGTGGTTAATACCTTGCTGGGGACGGACGGCACTATCCGGGATGCGCGCACTTTGGACGCCATTCATGCCCAATTGGATGAATTTCGAAAAATTTAGCAGGAACCGCTGGAAGCGGTTCGACCGAAGGTCAGATATTAGCCCTTTGCGGGAAAAGGGCTAAATTTCAGAATGCACTTTTCCCGCACAAATTAAGGTGACATGCGCAACTGGAGATTTATCGCCATCATCATCGTCCTGGTCGTCCTGCTGGACTTTTATATATTTCAGGCTTTAAAAACCATCAGCCAGGGCGCTTCAGCCAGGTGGAAAGCTGTTCTGTTCAATGGCTACTGGGTCGTATCGATCCTGGCCCTTGTTCTCTTTGCCCTGCTGCCCGTGCTGAATGACCCTGACTGGCGGCGGACGAGGACCTATATATTCGCTACCATCCTGGGGCTTTTTTTTGGGAAATTGCTGGCTTCCGTCTTTTTCCTGGTGGATGACATACGCCGCCTGTTCCAATGGGCTTCCGGCAAGCTGTTTTTTTCCAATACAGAAGGGGAGAACCTATCCGAGGATACGATCTCCCGCAGTATTTTCCTCAGCTGGCTGGGTCTGGGGATGGGTGGAGCCCTTTTTTCCTCCCTCGTATATGGCTTTAGCAACAAGTATAATTACAAGATACGGCGCGTATCCCTGGCATTTGATAACCTTCCCTCCGCCTTTAAGGGGTTGAAAATAATACAACTATCTGATATTCACTCTGGTAGCTTAGCTAACACCCAGGCTGTCGCCCATGGTGTGGACCTGGTGCTGACCGAAAAGCCGGACCTGATCCTTTTTACAGGCGACCTCGTCAATGATATCGCCACAGAAATGGACCCTTATAAGGAGATCTTTAGCCGGCTGAAGGCCCCCATGGGCGTATTTTCCACACTGGGGAACCATGATTATGGCGACTATATCTGGTGGGAAACCCCGGAGCTGAAAAAGGCCAATCTCGACCGGCTGAAACAACTGCAGGCGGATATGGGCTGGCGACTGCTGATGAATGAGCATGTGGCATTGGAGAAAGATGGTCAGCAGATAGCGCTCATCGGCATCGAGAATTGGAGCGCCAAGGCCCGTTTTCCCAAGCATGGCAGGCTGGCTGAAGCTTACGCCGGCGCAGAAAAGTATCCCTTTTCGATATTGATGAGCCATGATCCCAGTCATTGGGACGCCCAGGTAAGACCACACTATCCCAATATCGACCTGGCGCTGGCAGGCCATACGCACGGTATGCAATTCGGCGTGGAGATCCCCGGTCTGAAATGGAGCCCCGTCCAATATGTATACAGGCAATGGGCCGGGCTTTATGAAGAAGGCCGTCAAAAATTATATGTCAACCGGGGCTTTGGATTTATTGGCTATCCGGGCCGGGTGGGCATCCTTCCGGAGATCACGGTGATCGAGCTGGTCTGATCGACTACCGGCGTTGTATAAACGTAGCTAATTACCCGCCCATTCATGTAATAATTTTGATTTCACCTATGCCAATATACCAAAAGGCGTACATTTGCGGGCCCGGCAACCTTTTAGCGTTAATTGCCGTAAAGGGGAGTTAACGAGCCGTTAAGTATATTTTAACAAAGCTATAAGGTATTCACGATTATTTTCACGCTCAAGAACGAACCAAAGGTTCGTTAAATTTTGAACCCAAAACAGGACCAACAATGAATCCGAGAATGAAATTCGTTATCATTTCTTTCCTCTTGTTAACCACTGCTACTGCAAATTCCTATGCTCAAAAGCTCCATTATGGCGTTACTGTCGGTACTAACCTCTACAAGGTCACTGGCCGCAGCTTTGACGAGAAGACGAGGGCGGGTTTTAGCGCGGGCGCATATGGCGAATACTTTTTCAACCGGATGCTCGGGGTGCAGAGCGAGTTGATGTGGAGCCAGGTCAGGACGGTGACCAGCGCGGATTTCAACCAGATATACGGCACCTATGGCGGTGTATCGAATGCCAATGTATATCTCAATTATATTTCCCTTCCCGTAATGTTCGCTTTTAAACCTACGCCCGAATTATCCATCTTATTAGGACCCCAGTACAGCTATCTGGTGAACCAGACCTCCGGGTTACTGGCGCAGCCGCAGTGGCAAAATAAGGATGCATTTAAGAAAAGCGAGTTTTCGCTGGTTTTCGGCGGACAGCTCAACCTGGGTAAAGTTAAGATCGGCGCACGTTATTCCATCGGCCTGAGCAATATGAACGGCATCAACAGCAGCGACGAATGGAGATATCATGGCTTTCATTTCTCGCTGGGGTACCAGTTGAAGTAGGATGGATTGGTGGCATGATTATGGCGTGTAGATAATTTTTCTCTTAAAATCATTGCATATAAGTTGAAATATTACTCTCAAACCAGTTAATCAACAAAACACCATTAACATGAAGAGCAAATCAATTGTCCTGTCATTGCTGCTAGTAGGCTTTGCCGTTATGCATTCACAGGCCCAGGGCGTTCATTTGGGAGTAAAAGCTGGCGCCAATATTTTCAAGGTCGATGGCCAGGGTTATGACCAGGGCTTCCATTTCGGCTATAATCTGGGTGCTTTTGCCGAGCTCAATTGGAACGACCACTGGGGTATACAGCCCGAGTTATTATGGAATCAGACAAATTATCGCACAGGTACGCAATTTCATGACATTTATCCCGGGGGACTCAACGATGTAAAAGGCAAACTGAATTATCTGAGCGTTCCCCTGCTGCTGAGCTACAGGCCTATCAAGCTCCTTAGCATACAGGCAGGGCCGCAGTTCGGTATCCTGCTCAACCAGGATAAAAATCTGGCAGATAATACCAAGGACGCATTCAAGAAAGGGGACTTCTCCCTTGTCGGGGGCGCTCAGCTGAACATCGCCAATTTTGTGGTTGGCGGTCGCTACGTAATTGGTCTTACCAATATCAATGATGTCACCAGCGATCAAAAATGGAAAAATCAGGGATTCCAGGTATATGCCGGATTTAGATTTTTCTAATGAAACAAGACATTTTGGCGCGGCCGTCTCATACAATGAGGCGGTCTTTTTTATGGCATCAAAGTTGGACCCAATATATTCCTTTGTAGAACAGTAGGAATTTTCCCTTACAGATGCTATTTTGTCATGGATTTAGCCCATCCGGGACGTCCATAGCCTCTGGAGGTTGAGCAAAAAACAATAGGAAAAAGGATGAAAGAATCGAACTTATTTATGCGTGCCGAAGATGACATGGATTTCATGCCGATCATACCCTTGAACGAAAGCGATAATGAAGGCCTTAACGAAATCGAGATACCCAAGGAACTACCCGTGCTACCCCTACGCAATACCGTGCTCTTTCCCGGCGTAGTCCTGCCCATTACCGTAGGCAGGGACAAAAGCATCAAGGCGGTGAACGATGCGTATAAGGCTGATAGACTGATAGGGGTGTTGGCGCAGAAAGACAGCAGCATCGAAGACCCTTCCGTCTCCGACCTGGAAGACGTGGGCACGGTGGCGCGTATCATAAAACTGATCAAGATGCCGGATGGAGGGACCACTGTCATCCTCCAGGGCAAAAGACGCTTTAAAGTAGGCGCCGTCACCGCCGAAGACCCCTATTTTAAGGCGCAGGTGGTGCTGCTGCAGGAAGAAGAAGCTCCCAAAGAACAGGATTTCGAAGCCTATGTCAGCAACATCAAGGACCTGGCGGCACAGATCATTCAACTCTCGCCGAATATTCCTTCAGAAGCTTCCATCATACTCAAGAATATCGAGAACCCGTCTTTTCTTATCCATTTTATTTCCAGCAATCTCAATACAGAGCTGCATGAGAAGCAGCAGCTCCTGGAGATACATCATATCAAGTCCCGTGCAGATCTGCTGATGCAGCTCCTGCAAAGAGAATTACAATTTGCCGAGCTGAAGAATAAGCTCACCAACAAGACCAAGACGGAACTGGATAAACAGCAGCGGGAATATTTCCTGCAACAACAGTTGAAGAGCATCAAGGACGAGCTGGGGGGCGATACCAACGAACGGGAGGTAAAGGAGATGCAGAAAAAGGCCGAAAGCAAAAAATGGCCTGCGGCTGCCAGGGACCTGTTCAAAAAAGGCATCGAACGCCTGGAGCGCATGCATCCCAGCACTCCTGATTATTCCGTCGTATACAATCACCTGGACCTGATGCTGGAACTGCCCTGGCAGGATTATACGGACGATTCCTATGATCTTAAAAAGGCGGGGAAGATACTTGATCAGGATCACTATGGCATGGCCAAAGTAAAGGAAAGGATATTGGAATACCTGGCCGTACTCAAGCTAAAAGGGGACATGAAAAGTCCTATCCTCTGTTTTGTGGGTCCTCCGGGTATCGGTAAAACATCCCTGGGTAGAAGCATCGCCTCGGCCATCGGCAGAAAATATGTCCGGATCAGCCTGGGCGGTCTGCATGACGAAAGCGAGATCCGGGGACACCGGAAGACCTACATCGGGGCTATGCCGGGGCGGATACTGCAATCGCTGAGGAAAATAAAATCCTCCAATCCCGTCATGATCCTGGATGAGATCGACAAGGTAGGGACGGACTTCCGGGGCGACCCTTCTTCGGCCTTATTGGAAGTATTGGACCCTGAGCAGAACCATACGTTCTATGACAATTATCTGGAGCTGGAGTACGACCTGAGCAAGGTATTGTTCGTGGCCACGGCCAACGATCTGGCCGCCATCCAGCCGGCGCTTCGTGATAGATTGGAAATCATTGATTTAAGTGGATATGCTATCGAGGAGAAAGTGGAAATAGCCAAGCGTCACCTTGTTCCTAAGCAAAAAGAAGCCCATGGGGTGGACAAGCTGAACTTTAAGATGGGTGATGGCATCCTGGAAAAGATCATCCAGGACTATACCCGGGAGAGCGGTGTCCGCGAACTGGACAGACAGCTGGCTTCCATCATGCGTTATCAGGCCAAAGAATACGCGATGAGAGGAAAGGTAAAGGCGCAACTGACAGCGGCAGACATCGAGAAGGTATTGGGCAAATCCCGGTATAGCAACGACCTCTACAAAGTGGCCAATATGCCGGGGGTAGCTGTCGGTCTTGCCTGGACCTACGTGGGCGGGGACATCCTGTTTGTGGAAACCAGCCTTAGTGAAGGCAAGGGGGAGCTCAAGCTGACGGGTAACCTGGGTAACGTTATGAAAGAGAGCGCCGTCACGGCCCTGACCTATCTCCAGTCCAATGCCCGCAAGTATGATATAGATCCCGACCTCTTTAATAAAAAGACCATCCACGTCCATGTGCCGGAAGGCGCTGTACCAAAGGACGGCCCCAGCGCAGGCATCACCATGATGAGCTCCATCGCTTCTGCGATCACGGGTAAAAAGGTCAAACCCTACCTGGCCATGACAGGCGAGATCACGCTGAGAGGGCAGGTCCTGCCTGTCGGCGGTATCAAGGAAAAGGTACTTGCTGCTAAAAGAGCCGGCCTCCGGGAGATCATTCTTTGCTGGCAAAATGAAAAAGACATCCAGGATATTGATTCCTCCTTTATTAAGGGTTTGAAATTCAATTTTGTTAAGAATATGCAACAAGTGCTGGAATTGGCGCTGGCGTGATCGGGACGGCCACGGGCCGGCTGTCCGAAAGAGAAATAGAATGAACTAATCCCTTGCAACGCGTGTTAATTATGTAAGGGCCTGTGCATTGATCCAGGCCTCATGAAATTTTCATGTTGGTTGTTTTAAGGGTTAAAAAAAAATCCCTCATTTCCATGAGGGATTTTTGCTAGTTTGCGGCTATTCCATGAAGCTAATAGCCGCCATCCTCCTCACTTTTGCCTTTGGCCGCATTGCTGCACAAACCCTGGGGGGCAACACGGTCTTCAGCTTTCTCGACCTTCCGGGGACACCGCAGCTGACGGCGCTGGGTGGTATCAACAACACGGCCCTCACGAATGATGTGGGGCTTTCTTTTAATGATCCGGCACTATTACGGCCCGCCATGCATGGAGAGATCAGCGCTTCTTTTAGCACTTTATACGATGGTATCAGTAATTATAGCTGCTGGGCAGCTATGCATAGCGCCCGCTGGCAGACAACCTTTGCAGCGGGGGTGGATTATCTCGATTATGGTAACGCCACACAGACAGACGCGACTGGAAATATCCTGGGTGATTTTCGCCCTTCCGATTACGTAGTCCAGGTGGCGGCATCCCGCAGGTATGAGAAGAAATGGTTCTACGGCTTGACGTTGAAATTCCTCCATTCTGCGTATGGGTATTACCGGTCTTCCGGGGCGGCCCTGGATATTGGACTGAACTATTATGATAGTGCACATCTTTTCCAGGCGGGTTTTACGTTGCGTAATATGGGTATTCAACTGAGCCCCTATCCGGGGACGACAAGGGGCGATCTGCCTTTCGATCTGTCCCTGGGGCTGACCAAGCGGCTGGCAAAGGCGCCCCTGCAGTTTTCACTCACTGCACATCATCTGCAACAATTCAATATCCGTTATAACGACACGACCTTTAACAACTACAATGGATTTGATCAGAATAATAAGGACGCTTCATTTACTTTTGATAAACTCCTTCGTCATTTTATCCTGGCGGCACAGGTCTTTCCCGAAGACAGGGTGGAGATCACTGTCGCTTACAACTATCTCCGAAGAAAAGAATTGAACATTGGTCCGGCAGGCAATGGGTTTACGGGATTTTCATTCGGGTTAGGTGTTTTGTTGAAGAAATTGCAGCTGAGATATGCCCGAGGGTTCTACACAAATACGACAGGATATAATCAATTTGGTCTTGATCTAAGGTTAAATGATTAGACAGACATAAGTAATCACAAGTGTAGGCTAGGGAAAATGGGTAATCGTGTAGGGGAAACTACCGATTTGCGTCTTTTTTACTCCATTAGCAGTATTTTTGGCCTGGTAGAAACAACTTTCATGATCAGAGTAATTATCGTAGATGATCATTTTCATGTCCGCGAAGCCTGGAGCTGGGTGTTAAACCAGGCGCCCGGGATCAGGGTCATTGCTCAATGCGCCAATGGACAGGAAGCTGTCGAAGCAGCCAGGAGGTTACGGCCGGATGTGATGCTCATGGATATCAATATGACGCCGGTGAATGGTATTGAGGCTACCGGGTGTATCCGGCAATTTGACAACAATATCAAGATCATCGGGGTTTCCGTACAGGCTGAAAGGTCTTATGTAAATGAAATGCTTCGCAATGGCGCCAACGGCTATGTCACCAAGAATTCTTCCAGTGCTGAAATGATCATTGCTATCGAAGAAGTACAGGCCGGAAAGATCTATTTATGCGAAGAAATAGGCCATCTCAGGGCCCAACTCGTCAATTGATGATCGTCTTCGGGTCCCGGTTGCTTTTCGACTGACTGTCGCCTTCGATTATTGAATTCCGGCCAATTCCTTTTCTTCCTTGAAGGCTTCTCTCGGCTTTAGACCCAGCAGCTCGAACATCATGTTGTCCTCTTCGAAGGAAGGATTGGGGGTTGTCAGTAATTTTTCGCCTGCAAAAATGGAATTGGCGCCGGCCATAAAGCAAAGCGCCTGCTCAGCCTGGCTCATCTCCGCCCTTCCGGCACTCAGCCGGACCATGGTACGGGGCATCAGGATACGGGCGGTGGCGATCATGCGCACCATGTCCCAGGTATCTACTTTCGGATTGTTTGCCAGCGGGGTACCTGCTATTCTTACCAGCGCATTGATGGGTACGCTTTCCGGATGTTGGGCCATCGTGGACAGGGTGTGCAACATCTTGATGCGATCGGAGTGTGTTTCACCCAGGCCGATGATACCTCCACAGCATACCGTTACTCCTGCTTTGCGAACGTTATCGAGAGTGGTCAAACGATCATTATAGGTCCTTGTGGAGATGATCTCTCCATAGTATTCGGAAGAAGTATCCAGATTATGATTATAGGCGTGCAGTCCTGCATCAGCCAATTTTTTAGCCTGATCTTCGTTCAGCATGCCCAGGGTGCAGCAGACTTCCATGCCCATTTCATTTACACCGCGCACCATATCTAAAACCCTGTCAAAATCCTTGTTGTCCCGGACCTCTCTCCAGGCGGCGCCCATGCAGAACCGGGTAGAACCGGCAGCCTTTGCCTTTGCCGCATATTCCAGGACCTCTTCTTTTTTCATCAACGCCTGCACACCCACGCCTGTATTGTACCGGGCAGCCTGGGGGCAATATGCGCAATCTTCCGGGCATCCGCCTGTCTTGATCGACAGCAGGGTACAAACCTGCACTTCCCCAGTCTCGTTGTACTGGCGATGTACCCCGGCGGCACGGTAGATCAGGTCCAGCAAGGGCGTATTGTATATATCTTGAATTTCTTCTATTGTCCAGTCGTTTCTTATCATAAAGTGGATTTTCCTGAAGGTCAAAAATAGTTAAAATGTCCGAACTGAATACGGATCATTTTTTATTGCCCACGACACCGGGAGCGTCCCGGAGATAGATCAGCGAGTCTTTTAGCAAAGGGAGACGTTGGTCAAACAGTTTGTTGAATATGACCCGGAATTCATTGACGGCGCTGATGCTATCGTATAGCAGCCGATAATCTCCGTCCGGATAGTAAACGGCATTCTGGTTGTTGAAGAACACCCGCTCATGATGACCAAAAAAAGCAGAATACCGGTAGGCATGATCCGACATAAATATGATCACCGCTTTTCCCATGGTATTCTTTTTAATGGTGGATACAAGCTGTTTTACCTGTGTATTGGTATAAGGGATATAGTTGAGATAGCTGGAGAGTTTCGTAACATCGTCCTCTCTGGCGATATCCTTCATTTGTCTCATATGTGTGGCGCTGTCAAATAAGAAGGGCCCGTGGGGCATGAATACATGCATATATACAAAGCGGGGCTTGCCGGAGTTTGTCGCGCTTTCTTCCATTGTTTTTCTGACAGCGGTGTTATTACCTCTGTATACCATGGCCGCCTCGTTTTCCGCCAGCACCTCCGCATCCGTGAAGTGCGTGGTGAACCACCACCCGATGTCCCTCATGAGATAATGGAACAATGTCCTGTTGGTGATAAGGCGGGTTTTAACAGGGATAAAAGGTTGATCCAGGGAGGAAGGACTGCCCGGCAGATCAAAGGGTGAATTGTTGACAACATAGTAGCCTTGTCTTTCGAGAAACCGGGTCACTGCTGCGGGTCTGCCCGGGTCCAGGATCTCTATATAATCGTCGGCACTGACATTCTGCGGGTCCTTCAAATGGGAGAGATAGCTTATATTAAAAATAGAAGCCATGGAAAAGGGGGTAAAGAAATAATTGCTGCGGCTATCCGTCTGGATATGGAAATGTTCCTGCAGCAGGAAGGAGTCGAGGCTACCGTTGTCGTAATGATAGGTGTCTTTCAGCGTCTTGCTGGATGTGTATTCATCAAAAAGCAGTAAATAGATATCCGGTGTGGGACAGCTGTCACATTTCCGAAATGTATCATTCGGCAGGGCGCTGATCATGACTCTTTCTTTGTCTCTCGGGGTAATATTGTTCCATATCAGGGTAATACCGTCCACTACCAGGTAGATCACCAGCAAATAATTAAGAAATTTCCCGATCCGGGGGGAAGGCTGTTTTTTTTTGATCCATATGAACAGACCTGTTGCCATTATCAGGAACAGCGGCAGGGATATGCTGTAGCGATGAAGAAAAATGTCATGTCTTCTGACGAAGTCATGGAAGGCTCCGAAAAAGAAATAGAACGCCATGATAAAGGACGTCATCAGGGCCGCCTTTATATTGTCGCGTAAAAAAAGCCGGAAGATAAGGAAGCATAACAGTGTAGCCAGTAGATAAAGCCCCAGCAGGGGAAGACAATCCACCGGCCGGATGTAGCGGAAGTTTTCCACATAACCATGGAATACGAAGAAAAAAGGCAGCAGCAGTAAGAAAAGAAAGGACCTCATTTTACGGGCTGTTTTTTCATAAGATATAATATTCTTTCTGTCCCGGGGATCTTGCTTTTCCTCTCGATGGAAAAACACTCTCCGAAATAGCGTTCGAAGGAAGGTACATCATAGGGTATATGCCACCTGTCTTTATTCCGGATGAGTTCCTGTGCTTTTTCATCTTCCAGGGGAACGAATTCGATGATCAGCCAGTCTGTGCTCAATATTGCGAAATAAGGCGGAAGAGCGTCCAACGGGATGTTTGCTCCCAGCACCAGGTGATGGATAAGCGCCAGCGCTATCACCAGTTCTGCCCGGAACCTATCGTTAAAGGAAGTCCGTTCTTTATTTCGGAAGCCGATGGCAGGGGAGGGGTGTAGGACGTCGATATGAAGAGGAAGGATATTGGGAATATTTTTTTTACGGATGGTGTTGTACAGGCGGTTGATACAGGCAACGTCGGCATCGATGGCTGTGATGGAAGCCTCTGTTCTTTCGGCAAGGATTTGGGAGAAGAAGCCGTCGTTGGCTCCGAGGTCGATGGCTGTCAGGAAGTGGAGGCCGTTTATGAGATCACGGAACAACCGTTGTTTTTCGTCCAGGTATTGCCGGCTGAGAATGGTATCCTCGTAATAGTTGCTCCAGACGGAGCGGGAGGCGGGTCCGGGCTTTAGTTTTTTTACAATACGCTCAAGATGTTGGATGAGATACATCAGCTTTTGCCGGCTAAAGGCTGGCGGCTTACCCATGCGGGGGCCGGGTTTTATCATGGTCTGAAGATGCACGTGCATCAGGGCGCCGGGGTTGAGCCGGCTTTTTCGCGGCAGCAGCCGGGACGTTACATCCGCAGGGATGCCGTCTGGGTAAGCGGTGAGTATTTTCCCGGTGTCGACACCGCAGTAATGCTCCAGGTACAGGGGAAATAAAAAACATTCGCAGAACTGGCGGTAGGCCACCCATGGAAGACTTGCATCATATTTTTCAAAAGAGAGCGTATCGATAAAGAGAGGGGCGCCTTGCTGGAATTGTATGTTGAAAGGACTGGCGTCCTTCAGGATCATGTCCCGCCCGACAGACTGGATAAGGATCTTCAATGTAAGCAGGGCGGCGTCCTGCAACTGCCCAAAACACCATTCATAGGGGTATGTGAAGATATGTATTTGAGTCGGCAAAAGGGTCTTGTACCAATCAGCAGATGCCGTGAGGTTCTCCGGGACCTCGCGGTGTTCAATGAGCCATTTGTTTTTGATGAGCGTGTCATACAGCCCGGAGCTCATGAGCGTTTCATAATTCTCCGCGTACGACCGGTGAACCTGTCTGTAATAAATGCCGTCAACCTGGAATACAAAACCCGACGGGTCCCTATAGGAGGCCGGGTGATTCAGCGGCTCAGGCATCTTTACGTTCGTTTTTTGGTGAGTCTTTTTTATTCCTAAAGAAAAAAGACTTGAACTTCCACCATAGGTTCCTGAAATAAAAAGCAACGCCGAGTACGGCTGCAATGATCACCTGTATCAGGTAGCTGCCGCTGCCGGGGTCGATGTATAACAGAACGGTTCTTATCATAGATACCGAAGATTTGTTTGCGGCGTCAGGGTCAGCAGGGTTTCGTACATCAACTGAATGGTTTGCTCTATGTCTTTCTTATGCAGCATCTCTACCGTCGTATGCATGTACCGGAGAGGAATGGAGATCAGTACGGAAGGGCATCCGTCATTGGCGTAGGCGAAGGAATCCGTGTCGGTGCCGGTGCTCCTGGATACGGCCCTCATTTGTACAGGAATATCCCTTTTTGCCGCCACATCCTGCACCAGGCTCAGCAGCTTGTTGTGCACGGCGGGGCCAAAGGCGAGTGAAGGTCCTTTGCCGCAGGCGACATCTCCTTCTATGATCTTATTGATCATGGGGGTCGTAGTGTCGTGAGTGACGTCCGTTATAATGGCCACATCCGGTTTTATCCGTCTTGCGATCATCTCGGCGCCTCTCAGCCCTACTTCTTCCTGGACGGCATTGACGACATACAGACCAAACGGTAATTTCTTTTTATTCTCATGTAGGAGACGCGCTACTTCGGCGATCATGAACCCACCGACACGGTTGTCAAAGGCGCGGCCTATCAGGTAATCATAGGCCAGCTCGTCATAACCTGATTGGTAGGTAACGACGGCCCCGATGTGCACCCCGAGATCTTCCACTTCTTTCCGGCTGCGGGCGCCGCAATCTAAAAAGAGGTTGTCTACTTTTGGCTGTTGTTCTTTTGCATCCGGGTTACTTAGCCGGGTATGGATGGCGGGCCATCCGAAGACAGCCGGTACCTGCCCCTTTTTACCGTGGATAAAAACCCGTTGGGCAGGGGCTATCTGGTGGTCGACCCCTCCATTACGTTTGAGATATAAAAGCCCTTCCGGTGTAATATAGTTGACAAACCAGCTGATCTCATCGGCGTGTGCTTCGATGACCACTTTGAAAGCGGCTTTGGGATTCACTACGCCCACGGCAGTCCCGTAGGGGTCGGTGAAATAGCTGTCTACATAGGGTTTGAGATAATCCAGCCATAGCTGTTGTCCGCTGCTCTCAAAGCCTACAGGTGACGGATTATTGATATAGTTCTTTAAAAAAGTCTGTGATTTGGCTGTCAGTATGGATGCAGATCCTGTGCTGGTTTTCGTGGATTTTGCCATGTGTGATTGGATAGTTGAGGAGCAAATCTAATCATTTAAATCCGGAACAGGAGCATCAGCAGGCCGGAAAACATCATCAGGCCATCCAGCACAAAATAATAGAGATAGTCGGAGAAATCTTTTTTAGCCCTGTTATAGAGTATGGCGGTAAGCATGCCCGGTATCAGCAGGAGGAATACATAAAAGGCGGGATAATGGAAAAACCCTAATGCCAGGGTGCTTAGCCCAAATATACCCAGTGAGATGACGAACAGCCGATCGATGCCTTTTTCATTCAATAGCGTGATCAAGCTTTTGATCCCCTCTTTTTTGTCATCTTCCCTGTCCCTGTAATCAAACAGGATGCAGATGGCGTAGATGAGAAAGAAGCGGCTGACGGCAAACAAAACGGGGCCTGCCCGCCAGGCGGCGCCGGCGATGATCAGAGGCAGTATGGTTGTCACATACGTCCATACGAGGGCCAGGAAGATCGTCTTGCCTATCGCAATGTCCTTCAGCCGGCGAAAAACGGCCCATGGCAGTTTGGGAGCCGAATAAAGAAAGGTTACAAAGGCTCCGAAACAGAGGGCTGCTATGTGCGGCAACAGATAGAAGAAATAAACGGCAGATCCTACCAGCCCTACCAGATAGAGGATGAAATGAAGTATCTTATGTTTTTGTGTCCACAACGCGCGGCGGGAGGGAGTGATGGAGTGGGGGGTGAGGTACCAATGGAAATTATAGCTGCAGATGGTAGAGAAGAAAACAAATCCTACCAGTCTTCCCGAGGGGGAGGCCCCCAGCAGCAACTGGCTTGTCTGCCAGACCATCAATACGGCGCACAAGGCTATATAGAGGCTGCTGAAAATAAAAAGATCGAATAATTTTCGTAGCAAAGCGCTGAGATTGATCAACAGATTTTACAGGTTATGCACAACGACTTTGGGCGATGTCAGCGTATCGCTGTATATTTTGTTGACATCAAAGACGATGATTTTGAGAACAAGGGTGTCATTGGCATTGTCGCCACGGGACAAAAAGTCAAAAGGCTGTGTCAACTCCAATTCGCCCTTGCTGGCTGAATATTCGGGGATGCCGATACGCAGGCTATCAACTTTGGAATTCTGCGGCGGGATCTGGTTAATCCGGACGAAGTGGACTATCAGCGTATCTAATTTGTTTCCTGAGGTAAACTGGAGGTCAACATCCAGGATTCCTCCACGCGGGATATCAGGGGTAATGGATTTTATGCTGATCTTTGGTTTACCGCCGTTGCTCTTGCTGCATGACCATACGGCCAGGGTCATCGTTATCAGTATTCCGGGTAACAAAAAACGGGATGACTTCATGCTGAGTGGATATATATACAAACCTACCTAATTTTGGGCGAAAATTACCCCTCCGGGGTCGAAAAGCTCCGGTCTGGTATAAATTTTTGCAATTTATTGGCGAATATGGCATTAGCTTTTAGTTTGGAAGAGAATCTTTTTGAGGTGCGTCCATCGGGATTCACCCCCCTGGCATTAGAAATATTCCGGTTTCAATATGCGCATAATACGCTTTACCGGGCCTGGGTGGATGCCCTGGGTGTCCGGCCCGGGGGAGTACGGTTGCTGGAGGAGATCCCTTTCCTGCCCGCGAGTTTTTTTAAAACGGATGAGGTCAGGACATCGGAGTTTGTTCCCCAGGCTGTATTTGAAAGTTCGGGCACCACGGGTACGGGTGGCAGCCGTCATATGGTGAAAGACCTGGGGCTATATACGAAGAGCTTTACTTTGGGTTTTCAGCATTTTTACGGATCTGTAGAAGACTATTGTATTATCGGTCTTTTGCCGGCCTATTTGGAGAGGTCGAATTCCTCCTTGGTGGTCATGGTCCATGAGCTGATAGCTCGTAGTAAGTGTCCGGACAGCGGTTTTTATCTGTATGAGCACGAGACGCTATACCAGGTGCTGCAAAGGCTGGAAGCGGCCGGTCAGAAGGTATTGCTTATCGGGGTGACCTTTGCGTTGCTGGACTTTGCCGAAAAGTATTCCCTGCAGTTAAGAAATACCATCGTCATGGAGACGGGAGGCATGAAAGGCCGTCGTAAAGAGATCACCCGTCCAGAGCTGCATGCGTTCTTACAGGAAAAACTGGGGGTGAAGACGGTTCATGCGGAGTATGGTATGACGGAGTTGCTTTCCCAGGCCTATTCTGCAGGGGGAGGACGTTTTTATTGTCCTCCATGGATGAAGACGCTGGTAAGAAGGGAGGATGATCCGCTGGACGTAGCGGATAGAGGGGAAGGTCTGCTCAATATTATCGATCTGGCGAATATATATTCCTGTAGTTTTATTGCGGTGGACGATATAGGGTTTATTTACGGGGACGGTGGGTTTGAGGTTTCCGGACGTATGGACCACAGCGATGTCCGTGGATGCAGCCTGATGGTGGTATAAGCGATCACAGGCTGTGCAGCACAGTGGTAATGGCCTTCCATAAGGTGTTGCAGCTGGTAAGGATCACCAGGGCTCCTACGGCGATGAACATGGCTTTGATAGGCAGTTTGCCTACCAGCCGGGCGGCGATGGGCGCTGCGATGACGCCTCCCAGGATCATGCCAGCTACATCCAGGAGAGGGATATGTTTCAGCAGAATAAAAAAGGTAATGGCGCTGGAGAGGACGACAAAGAACTCCGCCAGGCATACCGACCCGATGACATACCGGGGATTCCTTCGCTTGGAGATCAACGTGCTTGTGACCAGCGTTCCCCAGCCGCCGCCTGCAAAAGCATCCATAAAACCTCCGGCGGATGCGAGCCAGCCGGCCCGTTTGACCTTATCCTTTGGTTTCTTTTTGGTAAAGGCCTTCCGTAAAATATAATACCCGAGATATACGGTGTAAATGGACAATGGGATGCGTACATAGGAGGCATATTTCTGTCCGAAATAGGCGAGGGTAGCGCCGATCACGGCCCCGATGCAGCCGGGTATGACCAGCACTTTGAATAGCTTCTTATTGATGTTGCCAAACCGGTGGTGGCTGTACCCGGATACGCCGCTTGAAAATACGCGGGCCGAATGTACGCGGCTGCTGACGATAGCAGGACTGACGCCGTTTGCCAGCAGAAAGGTGGTGGAGATGGTACCATAACCCAGGCCCATCGAACCGTCCACCATCTGGGCGAGGAAGCCGGTGAGCAACATGATAAGAAAGCCATGGATATTGTCCTGGGGGATGGTCTTTATGTACGCCCCGATATCACGGAGGGGTATAAGCGAGAGGATGCCGTGTCCCAGGATCATAAAGAGGAAAGCAAAAAGACACCACTTTACCACCTGCATCCATTTGCCGGGGGCCGGCTTGTGTAAGATCTCCGGTTTGCCCGTGGCATCCTGTTTGGCCACCAGCACCTTGGTAAGATCATTCAGCTGCCGGACCTTTTCACTAAAATCCCCGTTCATCCGCTGACGGATGGTTTGCATATTGTCGAGCACGCTCTCCATTTCGTCGGGTATCATACTACCGATCTCTTCTTTTAGCCGCTTGGCGATGGTGGGGGATTTGCCGTTGGTGGAAATAGCGATCTTCAGGTTGCCTTTCTTTACTACGGAACTGAGATAAAAATCACAGAGTTCGGGTTTGTCGGCTACATTCACCAGTTTGCCCGCCTTGCGTGCGTCTACCTTTATCTGTGTGGCTACAGGGATGTCATTTACAGCCACGATGATGATATCGGCTCCTACCAGGTCGCTGCTGTCATAAGGTTTTTGAATGAGGGCTATGTTGGGATGTTTGGCGGATTCGGCCGCCAGTCCTTCGGATACGGCGAGGGCGACGATTTTTATCCGGGTATCAGGCGCATTGGAAAGTACGGCTTGCAGCTTTTCAAGGGCCACTTTGCCCCCGCCTACGATCAGCAGGGACAGCTGCTCCAGCTTTAAAAAGACGGGGAAGAGCCGGTTGCCTTCCCGCTCCTCCCTGCCTTCTTTTTGTAATACCTTTATCGAATGATCGTTTAACTCCATAGTTTAATAGTCGCCCAAATTTATAGAATATTGGCCATCTATCCGGGTATTATTTCAGGAGCCCATCGATGGTGATGGCGGCATAATAAAGTCCTCCGATAGTGGGCCCTCCGGCATACTGCAGGTAGCGATGATCAAAGATATTCGATCCCCCCACCTTGATGGTGGAGTACAACCTGGGCAGACGGAAGCTTACCTGCGCATCTACAGTGCTGAAAGCGGAGATATTACCCGTCACCAGGGGGCTTTCCCAGAGGAAGCTGTCCTGCCATCTCCATACGACGTTGAACCCGATGTTTTTTACGATCTCCCGGTTGCCAAAAGAAATATTGCCCGACCATTTCGGCGTGTTGAAGCCGGTGACAAAGACATCATTGGTCTTATTGGACTTCATTTGATTGTAATTCAGCGCGCCGCCCAGGGCATATTTCTTATAGAAATTATAGGTCACGGCAAGCGCTGAGCCGAAATTATGATAGGTGTTTTTGGCATTGGTGTAGACACGATAACGATCCTGGGCGTTCCTGTTCTTGTCCAGCATGGCCAGCACGGCGGTGTCGGTGCCGATGGTCACTCCATGGGGAACATACACCTGCACCTGTCCAAGGAACCCGTCATAAGAGTTGATATAGGCATCCACATCGATGATCAGGGTATTATCGAGCAGGACGCTTTTATAGCCTGCTTCGAATGAGGTGATGCGCTCAGGTCTTGCATTGGGCAGGTTGGCGGGCACCAGCAGAGCGCGGTTAGCGAGGGCCGCCTGGTTGGTATTGCCCTGCGTGCTGACCGCTGCATTGAAGTTGACGACGGATTGCTGCGTGTAGCTATTGTTCAGGTAGCCCAGTCCTTCGTTGATGTAGGGGAGGCTGCCCACCCTTTTTACGCGGCCGTTGTTCACATAGGAGAGGGCTTCGAAGATGGAGGGGAAGCGATAGCCGTTCTGGAACGTAAAGCGGAAGTTATGCCGTTGGTTCAACGTATACACCGCTGCCAGGCGGGGGGTGAACTTGGGGTCGAACTCGGGATTATAGTCATAGCGGAGGGAAGCGAACAGTTTCAGCTTTTCCTCAAAGAATGTTTTTGTCACCTGGGCAAAGCCGCCGAACTTTTTATACAGTACATCTTTTCCAAAGCTGCCGTCCTTTTCAGGCTTGTTACGGTCTGCGATGGGGCGGGAGAAGTCCACGAAGTTATTCCCATCGGGGATGATCTGGTAGATGCGGGCGTCGGCGCCGATGAGAAGGTCCAGGACCTTGGTGTATTTGGACAGGTCCCATTGGGCTTCTGTGTGATAGAGCCGGCTTTTTTGGATCAGGGCAGCGCCGCCGGTGACAGGGGCGTCGGGGATGGCGGAGGACTTGATGTCCCAGTTATTGATCTTCCGGATCGTGTCGATCAGTCTGTTAAACCGGTCGGTACCCGGCTCGGCCCGTCCAGCATCTGCCTGCGCGCGGGCGTACCGGCCTGCGTCGGCCAGGTTGGCGGAGGTCAGCGCGCCGCCATGGTTGGCAGCGTATTGCTGCAGCGCCGTCTTGAATTTCGAGCCCCAGTCGCCGGGGTTCTTGGTATCCGTGGCGCCGCCGGTGTACAGGTCCAGGTTGTCGGCCAGGGGCTTTACGTTATAGGAGTTGCCTGTATTTTCCAGGGAAACATAGGCGCGGACAATATAGTTACTGCCTTTTAATTCGAGGTGATGGTTCTGTACGACGACATTGTCCAGACGGATCTTATTACCCCGCTGGAATACCCCGTCCATAGAACCTACGCGGTAGCTGTAGGAGATCTCCGTCTTTTCGGAAATGCGGTAGTGCAGGGCCGCGTCGAACTTTATATTTCTTACCTGGGGTTTTACCAGGTCCGTCTCCCAATAGCCTGTACGGGCCACCCGCAAGGTCTGGTTAGCATTCCCATCGATGTTGAGGCCGCCGATGGACACCACATTACTGCCGGACAGCACATCATCCCCGTATTTGTTCCATCCGTCAAAGGCGAGATTGTTCTCCGGGCCGTTGAGGGCGGGGAATTTGGGGTTGGCGCTGTTCAGGTTGTTGGGATTCTGGTCCAGCCGGGTATTGCTCCTCCAGTCCGTGCCCTGCATATACCCAAAGTTCAGCTTGAAGGCCCACCTGTTGTTGATCACTTTGGCATAACGGATGGCCGACTCAGTGAGGATAGCCGGGTCGTGATCCTTACCATCCACGTGGTTGACGCCTGTCTTGTGATAGATGCTGAGGCCCTGGCTGGTAAAGGGGCTCTTTGTCAGCAGGTTGGCCATACCGTTGATGGCGTTCATACCATAGAGGGCGCTGGCTGCGCCGGGCGTGATCTCCACGCTGGCGATGTCCAGCTCAGTAGGTCCGATGGCATTGCCCAGCGGCACACCGAGCGTGGCGGCCTGCATATCCACGCCATCGACCAGCTGCATAAAGCGGAAGTTGTTGGGGATATTGAACCCCCTGGTATTGGGAACTTTGAAGGTGAGACTGGAAGTGGTCATCTGTACGCCTTTTACGTTTTCCAGCGCATCGTAAAAGCTGGGAGAGGGGCTCTCCCGGATGGCCCGGATATCCAGCTTGTTTATGGCGACAGGGCTTCTCAGTATGCTTTCCGGTACACGGCTGGCCGTCACCACCAGCTCATTGCCCAGTACGGTCTGCGTAGTGAGCTCTATCTGCAGATTGGAACCGAGGCTCTTTACCTCGAATTCCTGCTGTTTGAAGCCTACAGAGGAGAATACGAGGGTGAAGGGCAGTCTGGCCTTGGTACGCAGCCGGAAGTCCCCTGACTGGTTAGTCACGGTACCCGTTACGGTGCCCTTTACCTGGACGCTGACGTCGGACAATGGCTCGTGTTTGTCCTGGTCGGTCACCCTGCCGGAGATCTCGATGATGGTGTTGGCATTGTCCTGGGCGATCGCCGGGCCGGCTGCGGCCAGAAGGAGGATAAGGAATGTCAGTGTTTTAGGATTTCTCATAAAAGAGATTGTTTGGGTGTTTTGAGTTTTTAGTCTACTGATTTTGTAGAGTTTGTTTGTTTAAAAATAGTCTATAGTTTTTATAGACTAATTATGGTTTAAAAATGCTGCATGCAGCATTTTTGTTTGTTTAGACGCTAAACTATTGCGCTTCGCGCGGCCTCGCTGTGCTCGGCCATGGCGCCCCCAACGCTACGGCTTATACCAGCGCTGGCGCCATGCAAAATCCCCGAATTTCTCTCCTGTGGCTCTCTCTTTCTTATAAAGCCAGAACAGGAGGTCCAGTTCCCGGAGGATGGCGGCCTCATCAAGGTTTTCCTTATAGACCTTGTTCAGACGCAGCCCTTCGTGGTCGCCGGTGAGATGCATATTATAATGTCCGGGCGCCGTACCGACAAAACCGATTTCGGCGGCATAGGGCCGTCCGCATCCGTTGGGGCATCCCGTCATACGGGTGATGATATTCTCGTCACTCAAATCGTGTTTGGCCAGCAGCTCCTCGATCTTGTCGATAAGCACGGGCAAATACCGTTGTGCTTCCGCAAGCGCCAGAGGGCAGGTGGGCAGGGCCACGCAGGCGATGGAATTCTTCCGCAGGGCCGAGGCCTTCTCCGTATGCTGTATGATGCCGTATTTTTCGAGGATCTTTTCGATGGCGGATTTATCCTTTTTGCTTATATCAGCCAGGATGAGGTTCTGGTTGCCGGTGAAACGGAAATTTGCCTTTCCCGTCTGCGCCACTTCCAGCAGGGCTGTCTTCATGGCGACCTTCTCGTCATCCAGCACCCGGCCACTCTCTATAAACGGCGTGTAATACCAAAGCCCTTTATGGTTCTGTCGCCAGCCATAATAATCGATGCGATCTGTAAAGGTAACGGGGCGGGGAGGCTCCAGCTGGAAGCCGGTGCGTCTTGCCAGCTCTTCCTTATACCATTCCGTACCAAATTTATCAACGGTATATTTTAATCTTGCCAGCTTCCTGTCACTGCGGTTGCCATAGTCCCGCTGGATGGTGGCGATCTCGTAGATGGCCTTTAGTAATTTGTCGTCGCCTTTTTCAACAGACACAAAGCCGATGGTGGTGGCCAGACGGGCGTAGGTTTCGGGGTTACCATGGGTGGTACCCAATCCGCCGCCGATGGCGATATTGAATCCCTTTAAGGTCTTGTTCTCGATGATGGCCACCAATCCCAGGTCGTTGGTAAATACGTCGACCTCGTTATTGGGCGGGATACCGATGCCGATCTTAAACTTCCGGGGCAGGTATCTGTCCTGGTACAGAGGGTCTTCTTCCTGGCTTTTGTCGGCCAGTTTTTCCTCGTCCAGCCAGATCTCGTAATAGGCATGGGTCTTGGGTTTCAGCAACTCACTGATCTTTGCCGCGTAGGCGTGCACCTGTTCATGTATCTCCGACTGCAAGGGATGTGCCGCGCAGGTGACATTCCTGTTGACGTCGCCGCAAGTGGCGATGGAGTCGAGGCCGGCCTGGTTGAAAGCCTTGATGGTAGGTTTAAGCCGGGCTTTTAGCAGTCCGTGCAGCTGGACGGTCATACGGGTGGTGATCTTGATGGTACCCGTGGAGTTTTCACCTGCGATATGATGGAGGGCGATCCATTGTTCGGGGGTAAGGAATCCTCCCGGCAGCCGGAGACGGATCATAAAGGAATAGAGCCGTTCCAATTTCTTTTCCGCACGTTCTTCCCTTCTGTCCCGGTCATCCTGCTGGTACATGCCATGGAACTTCACCAGGGATTGGTCGTCCTCGCTGATGGCTCCTGTCACTTCATTTTGCAGGCTTTCCTTCAGCGTCCCTCTCAGTCCGTCGCTCTTCTGCTTGATACGTTCAACAGGAGAGAGATTGGTCTGTCTGGGCGGTTCCGCTGCGGCGGAAGGGATATTCTTTTGTTGAGTCTCGCTCATAATGGTGGTTGGTTTAAACACACTTTTAATACACGTCCTTTACATACCGGCCCGCTTCCTTCAGCTCGTCCAGGTAGCTTTCTGCCTGCGCCGCATTTTTCTTTCCCTGGTGCTGTATGATGGTCAGCAGGGCATTTTCTACGTCTATGCTCATAGGTTCTTTTGCTCCGCAGATGTAGACATAGGCGCCTGCTTCCAGCCAGTCGAACAACTCAGCGGCATGCCGGTGCATTTTATGCTGTACATAGACTTTTTCCTGCTGGTCGCGGGAAAAAGCGGTATTGATCCGGGTCAGTACACCAGTCTCGATCCAGGATTGTATCTCTGTCTGGTAAAGGAAGTCGGTGGTGAAGTGCTGGTCGCCAAAGAACAGCCAGTTCCTGCCGCCGGCGCCAGTGGCATCCCGTTCTGCCAGGAAGCTGCGAAAGGGGGCAATACCGGTACCCGGGCCGATCATGATGACGTCCTTGTCCTGTTCAGGCAGTTTGAACTGCGCATTCCTGTGGACATAGAATTCAAGGGGCTGGTCTGGGGACAGTTGGGATAAGGCGTCTGAACAGAGGCCGTGTTTGGTTTCGCCGTTGACGACAAAAGTATCTTTTGCCACTGTGATATGGACCTCCCCGCTATGCGCCTCAGGTGAGGAAGATATGGAATATAGACGGGGGGCGTTGGGCTCCAGGATACCGACGACCTCCTGGAACTGGGCGGCATCCCTTACAGGATAGATCTTTAGCAGATCAAGCAACCCTATCTTCGTCTCCGGAATATCCTGCCGAACGAGGGCGGCATACTTTTTTACTACCCGTTCCGGAAGGAAGACAATGTTCAATTTTTTTCTCAGCAGGTCGGCTACCGGAAGCTCTTCATCCCGGAAGGCGATCTTGCGGCCGGGATCGATGCCTGTCAACGATAGGATGGCTTCCACGATTTCCCGTGGATTTTCGGGTGTGATGCCGATGCTGTCGCCCGGCTGATAGTCGGCCTGTGCGGCGATCTCCAGGTGATAGGTCTGTTTACCGGACCCGATATCGTTGAGGTTGACATTGCTGAGAATGGTGCCTGCGTATATTTTTTTACCGGTGGTCTTGCGGGGGGCGACAGCCGGAATGCCGGCGGCAGGAGCTGTGCTGCTGAGCAGCTTTTGCAGTACCTGGTCGAACCAGTTGCCGGCCTCGATCTCATAGTCGGTGTCACATTTCTGTAAAGAGACGATGCGCTGGCCGCCCATGCGTTGCAGTTGCTGATCCACATCTTCGCCGGCCTTGCAGAACAGGGGATAGGAAGTATCCCCCAGCGCCAGCACGCTGTATTTCAACTGCGCCAGCTGCGCGCTCTCCTTATGGATATGGTCATAGAATTTTTTTGCAGAAGCGGGCGGCTCACCGTCGCCCTGTGTGCTGATGACCGTAAAGAAATATTCTTCTTTCGGAAGGTCGGTAAGACGATATTGCTCCAGACCAACCACCTTGGCATTGATACCTTTCTTTTTTGCTTTGGCTGCAAAATCCGTGGCCAGCTTTTTGGAATTCCCTGTTTCCGTCCCATAGGTGATGGTGATCTTGCTTACGGCGGGTTTTGCCGGGGCCTCCGGTTCCTGGGATGGCAGCGCCGCAAGAGGAGCCAAGGTTTGCCCGGCAGTCTGTGCTACCACGCCGGCCAGATAGCCGCTGAGCCAGATCAGCTCTTCCTTGGTCGCGCCGGCTATCAGCTCCTGTAAGGTCTTCATTCTCGGCGTTGTCAGCATATCGGTGATTTTTTATTATTATATAGATCTGCCCCGGCTACGCTCAGGGGAGTAAAATAATGTTCTCTGCTGTTGCTGTTGGGCAACCATCCAAATGATGCATGCAAGGCAGCTACTTTCCCAATGATGATCAGGGTAGGAGAGGCATAGCTGCTGCCGGCGGCGTTCTCCAGGTAAGTATGGATCGGGTAATGATGTACGTTCTGTTGCGGAGTGGTCGCCTGCTCGATGACTGCTATCCACTTATCGGCGGCTATTCCATGTTGTAACAGCTTCTCCACCAGTTGGTCCAGGTTGCCGGAGGACATATAGAACACGAGGGTGTCATCAGTCCTTGCCAGGTCCCGGAGGTAGGATTCATCCAGGAGGGTACTTTTATAGTGGGTCAGCATGCGGACAGCCGTGGAGTAGCCCCTGGCTGTCAGCGGTATGCCGGCATAGGCTGCGGCGCCCAGGGCGGCAGTTACGCCAGGAACGATCTCATAGTCGATCTGGTGTTCTGTAAGGGTCTTCAGCTCGTCCAGTACATTGGAAAAGATGGATACGTCCCCGCCTTTCAGCCTTACTACGAGCTTGCCCTGGCTTGCATATTGCAACAGCAAGTCATTGATGGCAGATTGGGGAGTGGAGGCCGTGTCACTGCATTGCTTGCCTACTGGCACAATGAGGACATCCTCCCGGGTGTATTCCTGCAAGGCCTCACGGCTGACCAGGCGATCGACGATGACTACATCAGCCTGCCGAAGCCAGCGGAGGGTCTTCAACGTGAGGAGTTCCGGATCTCCGGGTCCTGCGCCTGCCAATATGACTTTACCTTTTGTCATAGATTTCCTATTGTATCATGCACGCTCCTACGGTAACATAACTCGTTTCATCAATAAGGACCGCGCCTCCGCTGGCCCGCAGCTCTTTATAGCTGTCAAAGGGCAGGGGAGAGGCCGTACGGATGGTAGCTTTCACAATATCATTCAACCCGACTTGCCCGGGCTCTGTATTCTTTTCAAGCGTATTGACGTCCAGCTGGTATTCTATCTCCTTTACCACGGCGCGTATTACCCGGCTGCCCAATTGCAGGAGGTATTTGTTACCCCGGATCAGAGGCTTGGTATCCATCCAGCACAACAATACATCCAGCTCCTGGTCCACGCGTGGCTGATGTTCGCCTGTTACGATGAGATCTCCCCGGCTGATGTCGATGTCGTCTTCCAACTGTATGACGGCGCTCAGGGGAGCAAATGCTTCTTCCACCTCCCGGCCGCCTGTTTCGATGCTCTTGATGCGGCTGGTAAACCCCGCGGGCAATATGGTGACGGTATCGCCTTTCCGGTAGATACCGCTGAGGATTTTCCCTGCATATCCCCTGTAGTCATGCAACTCGTCTGTCTGGGGACGGATGACATATTGGACGGGCAGCCGGCCATGTGTTAGATTTACATCCTTCTCCACTTCCGTATTTTCCAGCAATTTCAGGAGGGTAGGGCCGTCATACCAGGGCAGTTTGTCCGACTTTTCCACGATGTTGTCGCCCTTCAAAGCGCTGATAGGCAGGTAGACGACGTCACGAAGCCCAAGAGTCTTTGCAATCTCAGCATAGTCGATGGCGATATTATTATAAATGTCTTCGGAATAATCCACCAGATCCATTTTATTAATGGCCACAACTACATGAGGGATATTTAGCAGGCTGGCGATGATGGAGTGGCGGCGGGTTTGCTCCACCACGCCGTGGCGGGCGTCCACCAATATGATGATCAGATTGGCATTGGAAGCGCCGGTGACCATGTTCCGCGTATACTGGATATGCCCGGGAGCATCGGCGATGATGAACTTCCGTTTAGGCGTGGAAAAATATTTATAGGCTACGTCGATGGTGATGCCTTGTTCCCGCTCGGCCCGGAGCCCATCCGTCAGCAAGGCCAGGTCGATCTCTCCATCCTCTTTGTTCCTGCTCTGTTTCTCCAGGGCTTCCAGCTGATCGGCCAGGATGCTTTTGCTGTCATACAATAGCCGGCCGATGAGCGTACTCTTTCCATCGTCCACACTGCCTGCTGTTATGAATCTAAGTAAGTCCATTGTATCTCTTTTAGAAGTAACCATTCTTTTTCCTGTCTTCCATAGCTGCCTCGGAAACCTTATCATCGATGCGGGTTTCTCCGCGTTCGCTGGTACGGGTAGCCGTGATCTCGCGGATGATGTCGTCGATGCCTGTGGCTATGGACTCTACCGCGGCCGTACAGGTCATGTCACCCACAGTGCGGTAGCGCACTTTTTTTGTTTCTACCTGGTCACTGGGGTCCAGCCGGATGAACGGCGATACGGCCACCCATTGTCCCTCATACCCGATGACTTCCCGCTCGTGTGAAAAATAAATGGAGGGAAGGTCTATCTTTTCGCGACGGATATAATTCCAGATATCCAGCTCTGTCCAGTTGCTGATGGGGAATGCCCGTACATTCTCACCTTTCTTTATCTTACCATTGTAGATATTCCATAATTCGGGGCGTTGACGTTTGGGATCCCATCCGCCAAATTCATCACGTACGGAGAATATCCTTTCCTTTGCTCTTGCCTTTTCTTCATCCCTTCTTGCTCCGCCGATGCAGGCGTCGAATCCAAACTCTTCGATGGTGTCGAGCAGTGTATAGGTTTGCAGCGCGTTACGGCTGGCGAATTTACCGGTGGGCTCCGTCAGGTGTCTTGTCTTGATAGTATCCTCCACCTTTCTGACGATGAGCCTTTCCCCGATGCGGGCGGCTAATTGGTCACGAAAGTCCAACGCCTCGGGGAAATTATGTCCGGTGTCGATATGCACCAGCGGAAAGGGAAACTTTCCCGGCCGGAAAGCTTTTAATGCGAGATAGACCAAGGTGATGGAGTCTTTACCACCGCTGAAAAGAAGGGCCGGACGCTCGAATTGGCCCGCCACTTCCCGGAGGATGTGAATGGCTTCGGACTCTAACTGATCCAGGTAATCCAACTGATATTTTATCGATGTGCTCATATTCTGGTTTTTACGATGCATGAAGGCCACATTCTTTTTTACTGCTGTCCTCCCACCACCACCTGCCTGCCCGGAAATCTTCTCCCGGCCGGATGGCACGGGTGCAAGGGGCGCATCCTATGCTGACAAATCCCCTGTCATGTAAAACATTATAGGGTACGTCGTTCTTATCGATGTATTCTCTCACTTGCTGCGTCGTCCAATGCAACAGTGGATTGAATTTGACGACCTGGTTACCCTCATCCCATTCGATCAGCGCATGATCCTTCCGTTCCGGCGAATGCTCAGCCCGCAGACCAGTGACCCATACAGCTTTCCCCTTCAGGGCACGCTTCAGCGGCTCTACTTTGCGGATACGGCAGCATTCCTTGCGGTTCTCCACGGACTCATAAAAGGAATTCGGCCCCTTTTCGTTGAGCAGGGCTTCCAACAGCGCCCGATCAGGATAATAAGCTTGTACGCGGACGTTATATTTATCGTTTGTACTACTCCACACCGAATAGGTTTCGGCAAAAAGACGCCCCGTATCCAGTGTGAACAAAGTGATGGGGATATCGCGCGAGGCTATGGCATGGGTGACCACCTGATCTTCGATGCTAAAACTGGTGGAGAATACCACCTGGCCCGGAAAGCGCTCAGCCAGCAGGCGTAGGGCATCTTCCAGGGCAAGCCCCTGTATAGGCTCTAATAACCCACTAATTTGGTGGGGTATTGTTGTGAGATGTTCTTTTAGCTGTATCGTGTTGTCCATAAATCAGGTGGTTAATTTGGAACGGGAAAATGTCTGAGGGAATGGTGACAGGTATCAGCAGCAACAACAACAGGAGTTGCAGGAGGAGAGGGACATATACTTTATGGAGGCTGCTGAATTCATACTTTTTACTAAGTCTACCATTATGATGGACAAAGATATAGTGTAATTGTCAATTGGAGAAAAGAAATTCGTTCTTTGAAAAATATCTAAAAATATAGACTTTTTTTAAAGAAAATCTTTCTGATTATGAAATGGTTAGCTTTAACCACCTGAATATGATCGGAGCCTCTATGTGGCCGCTACCAGGAATTGCTCTGAATTCGAAGGGCTGAGGTCGTCTGTCCTGCCGGTGAAATAGCGACCGGCAAGCTCGTTCCCCGATACGATCTTTACATCTTTAAAACCCGCCTCACGGGCCAGCGCCAGCATATCCCCGGGCGCAAAAAAACTGATAAAAGGCGTACCGGCCGACCGGGCCCCTTTTTCCGATGTCTGCATCATAGGACGTTCCTCTGCCGCCATAAGTTCCACCGGCAATAAGAATGTCATGGCAAGTTTTGAGCCCGGCGCGAATGCGGCTATCCGACGCAGGGTGGTCATAATGGCTTCTCTTGTAAGATACATGCTAACGCCCGTACAGGTCACGACGGCGGGCGAGTTTGTGTTGAAACCCGCATCCGTAAGCAGACGCCACCAGGATTCGCCCGCTTCAAAGTCGACCGGAACGAACCGCAATCCCTTTGGAATGCCAAAACCAAGTTCGATCAAACGCCGTTGTTTCCAGACCTGGGTATCGGGCTGGTCAATCTCAAATACCTGTAGTTTGTCGGCGACCTCCGGTCTGCGTTGAACAAAGGTGTCCAGACCGGCTCCCAGGATAACATACTGACTGACACCATGGCTTGCTTGTTCGGCGGCAAGGTCTTCGACAAAGCGTGCCCGGGCTACGATGGATGCACGTATGCGCTTTGTAGCCTGCACATCCATGTCGGGGCGCTGCCGCCATTCGTCCCCGGGAGCTACGAGCCGGAGCCCTATTTCATCGTTTAGTACGGGAGGGGGCGCATCGACCTGTACATGCAGGGCTCTCCATAAAGCTACCCGTACCGCAGTATGATCAGGTACGGCATTTGTTGTGTTTTGCATAAAGATTTATCATTTACCTGTTAAGGCAAAATTATTCAGAATGGCCCTGATGGAATTGTATAAAGCCGACGCAGGCTATAGTTCCCATTCAGGGAAGTTGGGCATTTTCTCTTTTGCTTTTTGGAGGAAGTGTTTAGGGGTGGCTCCGGCAAATATTTTAAATTCCCGGATAAAGTGCGACTGGTCAAAATAATTACACTCAAACGCAATTTCCGTCAACGAGGAAAAGTTCGCCCGGCGCATGATCTGGAGCGCGGTCTGAAACCGGCAGATCCGCGCATATAATATCGGAGAGATCCCAATATGCTGTTTGAACAGACGTTCCAACGAACGTTCAGATATTTGCAGATCGGTTTGCACCTGTTTAAGCTGTCTCCCGTCCCGAAGCTGAGAAGAGGCCCATTCCACTTTTTCATTTTCCTTTTCCCGGCGAGCCGCCTGTCTTGATAAAAAAGCCTCCAGCACATCAACTTTTTTTTCTATAGACCTTTTATCCAGGACCTCATCGGTGATGGAAGTATTGGTAAGGTGATCCAGGTCGATGTGCTGGTCTGTCAGTTCGTTTGCATCCATCCCAAAAACTGATCTGAGGCCTGACGGCTGAAAGCTGACGCCAACGCTTCTAAAGCTTCCCCGCAGACTGAGCTCGGCATGACTGGTGGCCTGTCCAAATAAGAACAGCTGCGGCAATGTCTGACCATATCTGTCAAATACGGTAGGGTCTTCCTGAAAGATCAATCCGGGCGTCCCGTCCGGGATCGTTATGAACTTCTTTTCGGTGAGGTCATCGTCTTCCAATATCCAAAAGAAACGGACATATTTTTTCAAAAGGTCTTTTGGATATATTAGTCTATAATTCATTTTATGGCAAAGAAGTTTAATTAATTTTTAAGCGCCAAAAGGGGAACCAAAAGAAAATACGCATAATTTTATCCGCCACCATGCAAAAACTGCTTTTTTTTCTGCTGTTCGCTGTCCACATCCTGCCCCTCTCTGCCCGGGATAGCCCGCGCTGGCTGCGATATTGCGCGATCTCCCCGGATGGCGCTACTATCGCGTTCTCTTACAAAGGTAAAATATATACCGTACCCGCAGGCGGAGGCGCAGCCAAATTGCTAACAAAGGATCCATCCTTTTATTTCATGCCTGTCTGGAGCCATGACAGCCGACGGATCGCTTTTGCCGGCAGCCGTTATGGCAATTTCGACATCTTTATCATCGCCGCCGCCGGGGGCGAACCCCAAAGGCTGACGACCCATTCCACCGACGAATATCCTTATGATTTTACGGGAGATGATAGCTCCGTGCTGTTTGGCGCAGTCCGTTTGGATGCGCCTGCGAACCGGCAATATCCCTCGGATGCTTTGCAGGAACTATACAAGGTGCCTTCCCGGGGCGGAAGGGTAGAACAAGTGCTGACCACGCCGGCAGAGGACGCGCACGTCAGTCCTTCTGGCAGGCTGATGGTTTACCACGACAGAAAAGGAAGAGAAAATCCCTGGCGGAAACACCAGGTATCTTCCATCGCGAGGGACATTTGGTTATACGATCCTGTCACCGGCGTCCATACAAAGATCACCTCCTTTAACGGCGAAGACAGGGACCCTGTTTTTGCAACGGATACATCCATCTATTATCTCAGTGAGGCCAGCGGAAGCAGCAATGTTTACCAACTGGGATTGCGCGGCCCGTCTCTGCCCGGACAGGTGACTTTTTTCTCCAAAGATCCGGTGCGCTTTCTTTCCATCAGCCGGGACGGGACCATATGTTTTGGTTATGACGGAGAGATCTGGTGCAAACGACGGAACGGTCATCCTTTTAAAGTACGGGTGATCATACGGGATCAGCCGGATGAAAAGACGGAGGCAACTGTCCCCATCGGCGATGTGGAAGAGATGGCTGTCGCTCCCGATGGAAAGAGAATAGCGTTTATTTTTCATGGAGAGGTGTTTGTCTGCGGTACGGAGGGCCGGAGTGTGCGGCAGATCACCCGGACGCCGGGTGTGGAGGCCGGATTATCATTCTCGTCCGACGGCCGTCGCTTGTTGTACGCGGGGGAGCGTGACGGGCGCTGGAAGATCTACCAGGCGGAGATAGATACGGCAGGCGCGGTAAGGGAGTCGATACTGATAGGGAATGAGCACGAGAGTTATCAGCCCCGGTTCTCCCCTGATGGGAAGGAGATCGCTTATATCGAAGACCGCACCACGTTGAAAATATATGATATTACTTCGGGCGCAGATCGTACCATTCTTAAGGACAAATTGTACAGCAGGCGGGATAACGACCAGTATTTTAAATGGAGTCCGGATGGGAAATGGCTGCTGCTCGGGTTCAGCGAACCCGGCGCCGGCAACGATGAGATCGGTATTGTCCCCACCGATGGAAAAGGACGTTTGATCAATCTGACCAACAGCGGATTTAATGACAGTCAGCCGGAATGGGCGATGGGTGGTAAGGCGATCGTATGGCTGAGCGACAAGAATGGATTGAGGAGCTATGCAGGCAGCGGTACGCGGCAAAAGGATGTGTATGTGCTGTGCCTGACCCCCGAGGTCTGGAATTGTCTTCGGGGCGTGGATAGTACGATAAAAGGTGTAAAGGTACGGATCGATGGTCAGTGGGAAGCCTGGCGGGCCAGACTAAGCAGCCAGTCCACGCTGCTGGCGGGTGCGCAGCTCAACGCTGATGGCCGCCTGTTATATTACCTGGCCAGATCCGGAAAAGGTTATGACCTTTGGCAAACGGACCTGCGCTCGCATGCGTCCCGGATGCTGGCGCCACTCACCGCGGGGGATGCATTTATGGCGGAAGGAGGCAGGGGGAAAGAGATCTTTATTTGCGCCGACGGGCATATCGTCGCTGTTGATCCTGCCACCGCGCAATGCCGGACTGTTTATACAGATGGTAAAATGACCCTCCATCCGGCTGCCGAAAGACAGAACATGTTTGAACACGTCTGGCGCCGGGTATACGAAACGTTTTATGCTGCGGGTTTGCATGGCGTAGATTGGACAGGCTATAAGACGAGGTACGAAAAATACCTCCCGGATATCGATAACAATTACGATTTTTCGGAGATGCTCAATGAGCTATTGGGTGAACTGAACGTAAGCCATACAGGCATGACCTATCGCCCTCCCGGGAAGGGTAAGGATGTGACGGCGTCTCTGGGAGCCTTTTATGATCAGTCGTACCGGGGTACGGGTTTGCGGATCGCGGAGGTGGTGCAGGATGGACCGCTGGACGATCCGCTATTAGGTATCACCCCTGGTGTGATCATCGAAACTATCGATGGCGAACCCATATTACCTGACAGGGATTTTGCCGGGTACCTGAACCACAAAGCAGGAAAAAATACCGAACTCACCATTCGCGGCGGCGATAATCTAAAAAAGATCGTGATCCGGCCTATTACCCCGGAGGAGGAAAGCGAGCTTCTGTACCAGCGATGGGTGAACCGCAATCGTGCGGAGACGGATAGTCTCAGCCATGGACAGTTAGGATATGTGCATTTGCCCCGGATGAATGATGCTGCTTACCGGAATGTATACGAAGAGGTACTGGGCAGATACGCCGGACGAAAAGGTATCGTGGTGGACACGCGATTCAACAGGGGCGGAGACCTGGCACCGGAGCTGACCATGTTCCTCGGCGGCACCCGGATCAGGGACAACGTTGCAGGCCCCCTGCTGGTGAGCAGTGAACCTTCGTTCCGCTGGACACAACCCTCCATCGTGCTGGCAGGAGAGGCCAATTATAGTGACGGCAGCTGTTTTGTTTACGACTACGGGTATCTGCATATGGGGAAAATAGTAGGCATGCCCATTCCGGGCAGCTGCACCTTCCAGACGGGGCAGTCCTTACAGGACAATACGCTCCAATGGAGCTGTCCTACGTTGGGGGTAAAGGACCTGCGGGGCAATTATCTTGAAGGCCGCCAGACAGAGCCGGATATACGGGTGATGAATGAATTCGACAAGGTGGCCGCCGGACACGACCAGCAATTGGAGACTGCCATACAGGTATTGCTAAAGGACTTACGGTAAACCGATGCGCTATGACGGATGAAGAACAAAACAGGCTTTACTGGCAAGGTTTGAGGGAAGGCGACAAGGAATCCTTTTTCTCGTTGTACAATAACACCTACTTTCATCTGGTGCGCTGGGGTCTGAAGATCACCGCCAATGACGAGATGGTAAAGGATTGTGTGACCCAGCTCTTTTTCTCACTGTGGGACAAACGTCATAAGCTAAACCCGGTGACCAATGTGAGAGCGTATCTTTTCACCTCCCTGAGAAGGATGCTTATTGACCAGCTGGGTCATCATTCGAAGATCGATGCAGCCATCACGCATCTGGCAGATGAGGAGGTACAGGGCGAATTGTCGTATGAAGAGATCATCGTACGCGTCCAGCATGATGAAGAGCTGAAGCAAAAGCTCCATCGGGCACTGGAACAGCTGACTCCCCGGCAAATAGAATTGATACGACTGGTATTCTTCGAAGGACTCACGTATGAGGAAGTGGCTGCACGGACCTCACAAAGCATCAAGACTGCCTATAATACCATCTATAACGCTATACAGCTGCTGCGCAAACTATTGAAATAGACCTCCCAAAAAAAAGTTATTATTTCTTTGGGAAATTTTCCCGGGATCTCCGTCAGTATATAAAAGGCCCCCTCTGATGGATATAAGCAGCTATACGACAGAAGATTTCGTTTGTGATGAATCATTCCGTAACTATTGTTCCGGCAGCGACAGGGCTGCGGTGCAATTCTGGAAAGCCTGGATACGGGATCATCCGGAAAAAACCGGAGAGGTTCGGGAGGCGGAGCGTCTTATCTCCATCCTCAACGCCCGGCAGGGCAATGTACAGGAACAGCTGGAACAATTAAAGGATGGGATATTGCGGTTTGATCTGCTAAAAACGACCATCTCCGGTGAGTCTGAAAAAGCGCAGGCTGTCCGTTGGAGATACGTGGCGGGTATCGCCGCGGCGTTTTTGCTGCTGGCTGTGGCTTTCTGGCTGTTGACGCCCGGAGGAAGAACTGTTCCAGGCCGGACGGTGGCCCAGGAGATCAGATCCGGCCGCGAACCCCGTAAGACAGTCGTCCTTCCGGACGGCAGCGTGGTTACCCTGCACAGCAACACTACACTTACTCTTGTCGAAGGTTTTGGCAATACGGGGCGTGAACTCACGCTATCCGGTGAAGCTCTTTTTGACATCGCCCACGGCGGTCAGCACCCTTTTATCGTCCATACATCCGCCGTTGATGTGGAGGTGCTGGGCACGCTGTTCAATCTCAATGCTTATCCACAAGCCGGCTTTACGGAAACTTCCTTATTCAGAGGAAAGATAGCTGTGTCCTTAAAAGATCATCCTGAACAAAAAGTGATATTGACCCCCAGCCAGAAGTCGGTGGTTTTCAATTCCCCGGGTAAGATCGAAACGGCTCCGGGGGATAGTCTGCTGAAAAAGGCTTCCCTGTCTGTGGACCCGGTGAACCATAAAGCAAAGGAAATAGCCTGGGTGCGCAGCCGTATCAAGATCGAGGACGAGCCGCTGGAAGCGATAGCGGGCAGGCTGCAGGCTTGGTATGGCATTCCCATCGTCTTTGCCGATGATGAGACAAAGGGCTACCGCTATTCGGGTACATTCGAAAGCGAGACGGTGGTAAAAGCGCTGGAAGCATTGCAGCTGTCCTATCCCTTCAATTTCCGGGTGGAGAAGGATACGATCATTATTGGCAAATAGTACTAAGCACACATAAAACCAAAACTGCTGTTATGAAGAAGATTCAGATAAGCTTACTATTCCTGCTTATCGCGTGCATGGAGCTCCATGCCACCGGGTTCGCGCAGGCAATGATCAGTCTGGAGCTAAAGGAAACAAGTCTCAAACAAGTCCTGAATGAAGTGGAGAAACAGACCGACTACCGATTTGTCTACCACACAGGTACATTACCCGAGGACAGGAAGGTGTCTATCCATGTCACCGATGCCACGCTGGACGAAGTGTTATCCAGGGTCTTTGCGGGACTGTCCATCACCTATACGGTGAAGGAGGATAACCTGGTGGTTATTTACTCCCGTGCCGACAAACCCGCTGCCGACAAGGTGATCAAGGGTAAGGTCACCGGACCTGACAAAATCCCTTTAGCAGGCGTGTCGGTAAAGGTCACAGGCTCCGCCGCCGGCACCACAACTGATGCGGACGGAGGTTACAGCCTCTCCGTGCCGGAAGGAGCATCAACAATCGAATTTTCTATGACAGGCTATATAAGCCAAACTGTTTACATTGGTCATGGCTCTATCATCGATGTGTCGCTGGAATTGTCCGTCAGGAACCTCAACGAAGTCGTCGTCACCGGCTATACGGGCTATACGCGTAACAGGTCTGCCTCGGCCGTCACTACCGTGTCTGCCGACAAGATCAACGAAGTGCCCATTGCATCCTTCGAGCAGGCGCTGCAGGGATACGTGCCGGGTTTGTCGATCTCCTCTGTTTCAGGCCAGCCGGGCACCAGCGCCTCGGTGATCTTACGGGGTATCGGTACCATCACCGGTAGCAGCAATGTGCTCTATGTGATGGATGGCATTCCCATCGAGTCAGGAGAGTTCCAGGCCATCAATCCGGCAGATATAGAATCTGTCACCGTATTGAAGGATGCTTCTGCCAAGGCTTTGTATGGTTCGCGCGGATCCAACGGAGTCATCGTAATCACGTCCAAAAAGGGAAAGAAAGGAAGGGTAGTGGTAAACTATTCCTCACAGTACGGTCTGTCCACCCTCACTTCCACCAAGTTCCGGATGATGAATACGGCTGAGCGCAAACTGTTCGAGGAAGGGATTGGGGTAGAGACAGGCGCCACGGCAGGCCCTTTCTGGACTTATTCCAAGCTGAACCCTGACTATGCGACGAAGACACCGGCGGAGCAGGCGCTGGCGGACCATATTGTAGACAGTCTGAGCCATGTCAATACCAATTGGAGAGATCTGTTCCTGCGGAATGGGAAGTTTATGGAACAGCAAGTGAGCGCCAGCGGAGGTAACGACAACATCCGATTTTATTCCTCGCTCAATTATTTTGATCAGCAGGGTATTGCCCGAACGACGGGGTTGAAAAGATATACGTTGAAAAATAATGTAGATTTCATCGCCGGGCGGCTGACTGCCGGCGTGAACCTGAGCCTGGGCTATTCGACCTCCGATTTCCTACAGTCGGAGAGCACCCCCAGCGGCGTCCGTAACCCTCTTTCCGCCGTCTATTATGCCGAGCCGTATGAATATCCCTACTGGCCCGACGGTAAACTGGTCACCACGGGCGATGCGGGCGACTATCCTTTCCTCGACCAGCGGGAGGGGAGCGATAGCTACGAACGGATGCTCAACTCCACCAATAAGCAAAATCAGTTCAAGACGATCCTTGGCACTACCCTGAGCTATAAACTCACCAGGGACCTGACTGCCAGGACAAGGCTGGGTATCGACTACAGCAACAGGCAATCGGAAGCCTGGATCAATCCCGATTCCTATGCGGGCCGTAGGGTGTCGCCCGGCAGGCTGGGCAGCCTGATGGAAGGATTTGTGCAGCATTACTCGCTGATAACCACTTCGGGTCTTACTTACAACCATACGTTCAATAATGTCCACGATGTGGAGGTTTCAGGCATGTTCGAGTTTCTGCGGAATACGTATAAAGCATTCGGCTATACAGGTTTTGGACTGGATGCCCGGCTGCCGCAAACACCTGCGGGCATCGGCGCCCCGGGGACCTACACACCCAAACTGACGGGTTCGAAGACACAGAATGCCACGGCCAGCTATATCGCCCTGGTGCGCTATACCTATAATAACAAGTACACCTTGAACGGCAGCTTCCGGTACGACGGATCATCTACCGTACCGGTGAAATCCCGCTGGCATGGGTTCTATTCGGCCGGCGTCAGCTGGGAAGTGAAAAGAGAGGATTTCCTGAGCGATGTCGCCGTCATCTCCAACCTGCGTCTGCGGACAAGCTATGGTACTACCGCCAGTCCTTTTGCCAATGACTTCGCTTATGTGACGACCTATAGCCGCAGCTCCTATGGAGGCAACCCGGGGATCATCCCTTACACGCCCGGTAATCCCAATTACGACTGGGAATATGCGAAGGAATTAAATATAGGATTCGATCTGGCGCTGTTGAAGACGGGCAGGATCCGGCTGACGGCAGACTTCTATAACCGCCGGACCTATAACCTCTTTTTCCCGAGGATCGTATCGGCCACGGCCGGAATTATCGGGACGCCTACCAGCGATGCCAACACGATACCGCTGAGCTCGGGTAAAATGCAAAACCGCGGCGTCGAACTTGACCTGCAGGGAGATGTCATAAAGAACAAGAACCTCACCTGGACATTGGGCGGCAATATGGCCTTGAATAAGAATAAAGTACTGGACCTGGGCGGGTACGATGAGTTCCAATACGGGTACACGGGTATTATCCGTGTAGGTCTTCCCTTTGGCGCACAGTACGCCCCCAAATGGGCTGGGGTAAATCCCGACAATGGCGATCCCCAGTTTTATGACAGGCATGGCAAGATCACCACCAACTATAACGAGGATACCATGAGCGTGGCGGGTTTCGGGACCTATGTGCCGGAGATCACAGGCGGAATCACCTCTACGTTGCTATACAAAGGGTTTACGTTGAACGTGCTTTTCAGCTTTAACGCAAAGGTCACCCGTTATAATAACGAGGATTATTACAACGAGAACCCCAGCTTTCTCACCAGCAACCAGTCCACCCGCATGCTGTACGACCGTTGGAAGAAGCCGGGAGATCATGCTATCCTGCCCCGTATCAGTGCAAAGCGGAACTTCTCTTCCAGGGATTTCCAGGACGCATCTTATCTGCGTCTGAGGAATGTAAGGTTGGGGTATGACCTTTCGGGATTGCTGGGCAACAGGAAATATGTCCAGGGCGCCCAGCTTTACTTACAGGCGCAAAATCTGCTGACCTTTACCAAATGGCGGGGATTCGACCCTGAGAACGGGAACGAGTATGCTGTATTCGCCTATCCTTCGCCAAGGACCTATACGCTGGGATTAAATGTTAACTTTTAATTGAATCATTATGTCAATAAAGATATTTTGCCGGGGCTTGTTTATACTGTCAGTTTCTTCGCTTTGTTTTACCGCCTGCAACAAACAGATCGACCTGACGCCGACGGACAGCATCGACCCTTCAAAAGCCTTCCGGACCGTGGACGACCTGAACCAGGGGCTCATTGGAGCTTATGCTAACCTGTCTTTTTATTCCAGCATTTATTATACTTCCATCGTGACGGATGAATGCATGCTGCCTTCCGAGAACAGCTCGGGATCGGGGGTTGCCACGCATCGCTGGCAATATGACGGCAGCAAGGCTTTCGAAGGATGGGCGGATAATTATGTGGCCATCGACAGGGCCAACCGGGTGCTGGCTGCGATGGACAATGTCAAGGCAAAACCGGGAGAAGAAGGCCGGAAGGACCAGTATAAAGGTGAGCTGCTGGCGCTCCGCGCCTATTGCCATTTCGAGCTGATCAGGAATTTTGCGGAGAAATACGAAGCGGGCGCCATGGGTGTTCCTTATATGGAAGTCTCCAATGTGGACGGCAGCCCGGCCAGGCTGAGTTTTGCGGAGACGATGGCTAAGATCAACGCCGATCTTGCAGCGGCCAAGGCCCTGATCCCGACGGGTTTTGACGACAATACCCGGATTACCAAAATTGCTATACCGGCAATGCAGGCAAGGGCAGCCCTTTACGAAAAGAACTGGGATAACGCCATCTCCTACGCGACGGAGGCTATTAATGCCCTGCCGCTGGCTTCCCGGACGAATTTCCCGAAGATATGGAAGGATGCTACCGAGGATGAAGTTTTCTGGCGACTGAAAAGAGTGACAGGCGATGAGGCGCTTGGCGACGTATATACCCAGGCCGGATACCTGGATGACCCCGCCGGCTCCAAGATCAACTATGCCGCCAGCTTTAAGCTCACCAACCTTTTCGATCAGGCAAACGACATACGCTTCAGCTCCTATATCAACATCGATGCGGGCCGGAAGGCTGGGGGAAAAGTGCCCAACGTGGTGGTAAAATATATGAGCAGCGATCCTGCCAACAGGAACCTCGTCGATATCAAGCTATATCGTACGGGTGAGATGTATCTTATCCGCAGCGAGGCTTATGCGCAGAAGAATGACCTTGTTTCGGCGGCGGCGGACCTCAATACGCTCCGCGCCGCCCGTATCAGCGGATATGTGGATGGGACATTCCCCGACAAACAGACCCTGCTCGATGCGCTGGTGACTGAGCGTTTTAAGGAGCTGGCGTTTGAAGGCCACCGTCATTTCGATCTGCGGAGGAATAACCTGCCCATCCAGCGTAATCCGGAAGACGCGGTCAATGCGCTGGGCGCTGTGCTGCTGAAACCAACGGATGCACAGTATGTATTCCCTATTCCCAATACGGAGCTGAAGGCTAATAAGAATATGAAACAAAACGACGGTTATTAATGATAAGGACATTTTTTCTTTTGACGGCCCTGGCATTTTACAGCAGCGTGACAGCTCAACGTATCGTACCCGGTCGTGTAGCGTCCATCGGGTTCACCGGCGACACGACGGATGTAGTTACACCAACACGGGGCGGAGTAGCCCTTATCGGAGGCGGCGGAGATGTCCCCGGGGCTTTTAAATGGATGATCGACCGCAGCGGGGGCGGCAATGTCGTTGTCCTGCGGGCCAGCAGCAATTATCTGTACAATGAAACCATCAATAGCCTGGGTAAAGTGCATTCGGTGGAGACGTTGCTCATCGACTCCAGGGAGATGGCAAACAGACCGGAGGTGGCGCGTGTCATCCGGAACGCGGAAATGCTTTTTATCGTAGGCGGCGATCAGTCCAATTATATGAACTTCTGGAGAAATACAAGGACCAGCGAATCTATCAACTATCTCCTCAATGTAAAGAAAGTCCCTGTGGGCGGCACCAGCGCGGGATGCGCCGTGCTGACGGGGATGTATTACAGCGGCGAAGGCGGCAGCGCTACCTCAGCGATATTGGAAGACCCGTACGACAGCATTGTAAAGCTGTACAATAATGATTTCCTGGAACCGCCCTATCTGAGAAATGTGCTCAGCGATATGCATTTCCTGGCCAGGCATCGTCAGGGGAGACATGTGGCATTTCTCAGCAGGATCATTAAGGATTGGAAGGTGTTCCCCAAGGGGATCGCGATGGATGAAAAGACGGCTGTCTGTATCGATGAGAAAGGGCAGGCCACGGTGTTTGGGGCCAGCAGCGCTTATTTTTTGTTGACGGACCCGGCTAAGGCGCCTGAACGATGTCTGCCCGGGCAGGCATTGGAATGGAACAATAGGGGGAAGGCGATCAAGGTATACGAGATACAGGGTTCAGAGACGGGCAACGGTCATTTTTCCATCTCAGACTTTGACACAAACAAGGCGTCAGGCGGGAGATGGTGGTGGTGGTCGGTCACCGATGGTGAGCTGCGACAACAACAGGAGGAAAAATATGTGATGGTGATCCATGGAGGAGCTGGCACTATCCTGAAAAAGAATATGACCCCCGCGAAGGAGGCTGCTTACCGGGCTGGTCTGCAAAAGGCGCTGGAGACAGGGTATGCAGTTCTGCAAAAGGGGCAGTCCAGTCTCGATGCGGTGGAGGCTGCCGTCAAGGTGCTGGAAGACGATAGTCTTTTTAATGCGGGCAAAGGAGCTGTCTTTACGCATGACGGTATCAACGAATTGGATGCAGCCATCATGAATGGGAAGGATCTGGCGGCCGGCGCGGTGGCCGGAGTAAGAAATATCCGCAATCCCATCACGGCTGCGAGGGCGGTGATGGAAAAGTCCGAGCATGTGTTGCTCACCGGCCGCGGAGCAGAACAGTTTGCAAAAGAAGCGGGCGTCACCCTGATCGACCCTTCCTATTTCCGGACACAGCAACGTTGGAATGAACTGCAGGAGGCTTTGCATGATGATTCCATCAAGGCTGCGGCGGGGCATACGTATTTGCCGGATGGCAGGTTAGGTGTTATCAACAGGGATTATAAGTTCGGCACAGTCGGATGCGTAGCGCTGGACAGGAATGGCAATCTTGCAGCAGGCACTTCCACGGGTGGTATGACAGACAAGAAGTACGGCCGGGTAGGGGACTCTCCCCTGATAGGCGCCGGCACCTATGCCAATAACAGCACGGTGGCCGTATCTTGTACTGGCTGGGGTGAATTTTACATCCGCAATGTGGTGGCCTACGATCTGTCTGCTCAAATGGAATACAAAGGCGTCACCGTTACAGAGGCGGGTGCCAGGGTCATTCAGAAAGTGGGGAAGTTGGGCGGAGACGGCGGTCTGATAGCGCTGGATAAGGACGGCAATATGGCGATGCCGTTCAATACAGAGGGAATGTACAGGGGATGTGTCACCCGCGATGGGAAGATCGAAGTATATATTTATAAATAATCTACCCGTATATTCCTATCAACATTTTCACATAATTTCTAACCATCAAAAACTTGTCTATGAAAAAGAATTTACCTCTTTTCGTTCTCTCTTTGCTATTATGTATCGTCGGTTTTTCCCAAAATGATTATTACTGGTATAATTCAAAAAAGGTACCATTGAATCAAGACCGATCTGTCTTGTATGTTAAAGTAAAAACCGATAAAGCCCCTGCATTTACAAAACCCCGTCTTACTTCTCTTTTTAAGGTAAGTGATACTTCGTTGTATCAATTGTCAGATACCGATTTTGTTATTAAATCAAATTCGTCGATAGACACAACTATTTTAAAATCGCAATCGTGGGACTTTAAATATAGCGCTCCTTTATTCAGGAATTCAGCAGGTTCAACGTTCATTATTGTTCCAAGGATTGTATTGCGGCTGAATGAGGGCCATTCCATCGATGAGGTGCTTTCCTTGTATAAAGGAGTTCTCAGTCTTTCAAAGAGTAAAGGATTTAATACGTATGTCCTTGAATGTATCGTTAAAACTTCCGGAGAGCTATTGAAGATCACCAATGACCTATACGAAAAGAGCGGGATCGTCACCTGGAGCGAGCCTGAATTTTACAGCAATTTCAAACCTGCGACCGACCCTTTATATCCCAATCAGTATTATCTAAAGAACACCGGCCAATTCGGCGGAGTAACAGGCATTGATATCAATGTAGAGCCAGCATGGGCAATGACACTTGGCTGCACTACATTACGGGTAGCAGTGATAGACGAAGGTGTGGAGGACCACGAGGATCTTTTGGGCCGGGTGGTTGGCGGGTATACTGCCGGCACAATAGGTACAGGAGCGCCGCAAAATGGTGTAAAGGGTCATGGTGAGGCTTGTGCGGGAATAATCGCTGCTTCGCATAATGACATAGGGATAAGGGGCATAGCTCCGAATGTTCGGATTGTCCCAGTGAATATTTTTCCACTGACTCCGGACCCGAATTTTAATCCCGGGGGATCCGCAACCAGTCAGGAAATTGCAGCAGCCATCGATTGGGCATGGAATCAAGGGGCTGCTGATGTCTTAAGCTGCTCCTGGGGCGGCGGCGCTCAATCCAATGATATCGATGCGGCGATAGGCAGGGCAAGAACGCAGGGTAGAGGAAACAAAGGATGCCCGGTAATATTCTCGTCGGGAAACAACGATCCTTTTACTAACGTTACATATCCAGGCAACGTTAATGGAGTAATTACAGTGGGCGCATGCAACAATGCCGCTCCCTCAGGCGCTATCTGGTATTACAGCGACCGGGGGGCGTCAATGGATTTGGTTGCACCTTCAGGCGACGTTAATTTGCTCGGTGATGTTGCCACTACCGACAGAATGGGTACGGCCGGATATGAGATAGGCAATTATACCAACCGTTTTGGAGGAACTTCTGCAGCCTGTCCACAGGTATCCGGAACTGCAGCTTTAATGCTTTCTGTGAGTCCCAATTTAACTGAACAACAAGTGACAAGCATTCTTCAAACAACTGCTACGGATATGGGAACAGCCGGGTTTGACAACACGTTTGGATTCGGCAGGGTTAACGCAGGCGCTGCAGTTTACAAGGCCTATACCAGCGTGATGGCTATTTCGGGCCCGAAGACATTTTGTACTTCAGGTACCTATTCGGTCACAAATTTACCGTCAGGGGCCACTGTCTCCTGGATTTTAACATCGGGCTACGTTTCCTCAGTGACGAACGGTAATTCCATTACCTTAACGAAGGTTGCCGACGGTGTCGTTTATCTGAATGCGAATCTCACTTTGCCATGCGGTACGGTTGCTTTGGTTCAGTTCCCTATAGTGGTGGGTAAGGTCACCAGCAATGGGCATGTTCAGTTTGATACAGGCGTGCCGGCCAATCCGATAAGTGTTTGTAAAGGAGGCTCTGAAAGAGGGACAATGAAGTATTATGATGATTATGGCAATAACTCCGGCTCTATTCCGACCCCTTACTCCTTTGATGTCACCAACGGAACAAAGTATTCCTTTACTCGTCTCGGAGCTACCAATAATTATGAATATGAGATATCCCCAACTGCCTCCGGAACATTGCATGTTCCAGTGAAAATAAACAACGGCTGCGGAATGAGCACCGCTATTTATAATCTGGATATGCAGGTCCATACTTGCTTGATGTCGTCGAGCAATTACAATATTTATCCGAATCCGGCAGCCAATGAGCTCAGGGTTACTTATAAGCCGGCCGCGGCAAAGAAACAAATGCAGGTATCGGAAGACACACCGGCAGGAACCTTTACCATAATGCTATCGGATCTCAGTGGGCGGGTTTTGAAAACAGCCAAAAGCCGGAACGGAGAAGGCAATGTTATTATCGATATTCATAATATCCCTAATGGTACCTACTTTATAACCATAATATCGAACAATAATGAGAGAGTTCAGGAAAAAGTAGTCATACTTCATTGAGGTAGCCCCATTGAACGAGAATAATTTATCCATTTATGGGATAAGTTATCACTTATGGTACTAGAATATCCAATGGTTTATAGAGAAATTTATCCTGCACTGCGATGTTGCGGTGGCATTAAAAACATTATATATGAAAACCTTGGATTTTGCTGCTATGGAGAACATCAATGGTGGCGCCGGCCCTGTTACTGGACTTCTTGGCCAGCTGTTAGCAGTTCCTTTAAGCTTATTGAGCACATTGGGACTTGGCGGCCTTGTTACGCCGTTGCTGAACCAGGTGCTAGGACTTATTGGCGGACTGGGATTACCCATCTGACACTAATGAAAAGGGCCCTTCCGGGCCCTTTTGTTATTTTAGTCCTGGCGCAGGCGTCGTCGCCGGCTTTCCGTTGTATTGTTTATCCCACTCTTCCATTTGCAGCAGTATCTGGTAGGACGAGACGATGTCCTGCGCAAAATGAGCCTGTCTGTCCGACAGGTTGCCTCCCTTGCCCTGCATCATCATCTGGGCATTGACAGCCATCTGTTCATCCGTCATGCCTTCTCCCAAAGACTTGTAATAGGCCATCTGCTGGGTGAGGTCTTTTTTCAGGGACGCTGAAACCTTCTGTGCCAGTTTCAGGTCGCCGGCCTGATAACAGGCTTCGAGGAACCGGAAAGAGAAATAGTCGTGCAAGTTATTCATGTTACTTGTCATGCCATAAGGGAAATTGGATTCAAGAACATTCTGATCGTAATGCTCCAGCACTTTACGTGCGGAGTCTTTCTCTCCGGCCTGCGCCAGACTTAAGGCCACCTGGGCATGCGCAAATTTGATGCTATTGAGATGACGGCGGTTCTCCTCATCATAATATACACCCGGCGTGCCGGCATTGCCATAAGTAAATTTTTCCATAAGTGTCTTGTAGGCCTCCCGGTTGTCCACATTGGCATTCTCTACAGGGACCAACTGGTAGGAGAGCCCTCGCAGACGAACGTATTTTGACAATCCCAGATCGCCCAGTTCCTGGGGAGAGGTAAAGCAGATGGGTCTTTTCCACTTATTGGCCGCAATAATGGCGAGAATGGCCAGGTCATTTTTTACCAGGTAATTCTTCTGCTGCGGGATATCCAGGTGCAACTCGGGAACGACGCTGTCGCCAGAATGGACCGTCCCGTTACCACGGACGGTATTTACGTCCACGGGTACCGAGAATTTCTGGACAGGCACTAGGTTGACCGTCCCGCCATTGTTGGTCTGTGTAGAGAACCTTGGGTCGTCGCTGCCTACCACATTCTTCAATATATCATAGAGATCGTAGTATTTGTTCTTGTCAAAGCCAGCTACACGGTCTGTGAAATAACAAACATTCCGCTTGTCACCCATGATCTGCTCAGGAGTAAAAATGACGTCGAAAGGCGCGCTCTCGTTGATCTTATACCGCAACTGGTTCATATACCAATCCGTGCCAAGCAGTGTATTCACCATGACCCTGACGTCAGGGCGTATGCCCTCTACCTCCTGTGCATACCATAAGGGATATGTATCATTGTCTCCAAAAGAGAACAGTATGGCATTAGGCGGGCAGCTTTCAAGATAATTGCGTGCCAGGTCCCTTGCCAGGGTCTTCTTGCTACGGTCATGATCATCCCATTCCTGGCTACCCATCAGGACGGGGACTGCCAGGAAGCAAAGACCGGCGGCGGCATAGTTCGCCATGGCTGCCTTGCCTTTGAGCGCATATTTTTCCAGGAGCTCTTTTATCCAGATGACGCCCAACCCGATCCAGATGGCAAAAGCGTATTCGGATCCTGCATAGGCATAATCCCTTTCCCGCGGCTGTTGTCCGGCCTGGTTAAGATAGAGGACGATAGCAAATCCGGTGAAGAAGAACAGCAGACCTGTCACGAGAAAGTCCCTTTTGCTGCGTTTGGCCTGGAAGATCAGCCCCAGCAGCCCCAGGATAAGGGGCAGGAGATACATCCTGTTGTAGGACTTGTTGTTCTTATGGATGCTGTCGGGGAGCTTGCTTTGGTCGCCCAGGAACATATTGTCGATGAAAGAGATCCCTGTAATGGCATTCCCGTCCCGTACATTACCAAAGCCTTCCAGATCATTCTGCTTACCGGAGAAGTTCCACATAAAGTAGCGGAGATACATCCAGCCTGTCTGGTAGTTGATAAAATATTTTATATTGTCGGCCATGTTAGGCTGATCGCCATCACCCATCCCGGAGTACCGACGGTACATGTCCACTTCGCGGCGATCGTTGCTGGGGTTCCACATACGGGGAAAGACATGTGCGGAAGGCGCGGCGCCCCAATCCTGTACAACCTGCTTGCCCGCTACTTCATATTTATCTTTTCCTTTTGCATATATGTCTGCTCCTTCCACCGTGGGCGCCGGGTCGGTAAAATCCGGCCCGTAAAGGATAGGCCAGTCGCCATACTGCTCACGGCTGAGATAACCCACAAGGCTCACGGGATTATCTACATTGTACATATCCACCGCGGGATTGGCTGTACTGCGGATAAGCGTGGTAAAATAGGTGGAATAACCCAGCAGCATAAAGGCAAAGCACCAGAGGGCCAGCTTGAAAGAGGGCAAGGCGTTCTTTTTGATGATATAGCCGCCAAGGTAAGCCAGTACCAGGCCGACCAGCAGCTTGAAGAACTTCCCGCCACCACCGCCGGCGGAATTGATGATGACCGGGAGCGCGATGATGAGCACGAACACGGCCAGCCAGATGCGGATGCGTGTAGCCGTTGTTTTTTCTGCTTTGAAGGTCAGTCCCCAGGTGAGGAGGGCGACTAGTAATATGAAGTACAATCCAAAACCTGTGAAGAACGGCATCCCCAGGTCATTGACGAAGAAGATATCAAATGCACCGGCGCCTTTAATGGTATATTGAATGACCACTACCTGTACGATGCCGGTGATGACAATACCGGTGAGAAGGGCGATGATCGTGCCCCAGGTGGTGGGTTTGAACCTTTTGAAATAATACACCATCACAATGGCTGTAATGGTCAGCAGGTTCAACAGGTGGACGCCGATGGAAAGGCCCATCATGTAAAAGATAAAGATGATCCATTTGTCGGCGCCAGGCTTGTCGGCATGGTGTTCCCACTTGAGGATGGCCCAGAATACCAGGGCGGTAAAGAAGGCGCTGGATGCATATACTTCGCCTTCCACGGCGCTATACCAGTAGGAGTCGCAAAAAGTATAAGCCAGGGCGCCTACGACGCCGGCGCTCATGATGGTGAAAAGCTGCTGTTTGTCCGGCTCAGTGGAGGTATTCTGCTTTTGTACGAGCTTACGGGCGAAGTGAGTGATGGTCCAGAACAGGAAGAGGATGGACAGTCCGCTGGCGATGGCGCTCATAAAGTTGACACCCCTGGCGGCGGTGAGGGGATTATCACCGAACAGGACGATAAAGAAACGGCCCATGAGGACGAAAAGGGGTGCGCCGGGGGGGTGGGGGATCTGGAGCTTATAACAGCTGGAGACGAATTCACCGCAATCCCAGAAGCTGCCGGTGGGTTCCATGGTCATGACATAGACAGTACAGGCAATCACTCCCACGATCCAACCCACGACATTGTTCACTCGATTAAAACTCATAAAATTTTGTTAACAGGATTTTGTTCTGCAAAATGTGGCATGCCGGGCAAATATATATTATTTCACCAGCAATTTTCCCACCTTCCTTCCATCTTCGGTATCTATTAATATAAAGTAAATACCCTGGGAAAGGCGGCCGGGGGTGAGTGTATGGGTGTTGCCGCTGACGGCCTTTTGCAGGATGATCCTTCCTGATACGTCCACCAGTCCGATGTTGAGAAGGCCTGCAGAGCTGGTAATATGCAGCTCTCCGTTGTGGTAGGGATTGGGGTAGATATGGACCTGTAATCCTCCATCATCCATATTGAGGGTACGTATGGGAGAATAATTATAGCGTCCGTCTGTATTGAGGAGTTTCAGGCGGTAGTAATTCACTCCTTTCCAAAGCGCATTATCTATAAATTGATAGGAGTTTACGGTATCCCCGTTACGGGCGGCTACGGAGTCAAGGGGTGCGAAGGATGTGCCATCGTGGCTTTTTTCAATGATGTACCGGCTGGTGTTCTTTTCACCGCTGGTGCTCCATTGCAACAGACCCTTGCCCCCTGACCGGGCGGCGGTGAAGGACAGCAGGGATGGGCCCTGGGATTGTTGATTACCTGGTCCGCCCGCATTGATCCAGAACTCGGAGAACCCGCTGACGGAATATTCGGCATAGTACCCGTTGTCATAAGGGATGATGCTGACATGCCGGTGAGGCAACAGGAAATGGTAAAAGCCGGTGACATTGTTGACCAGGGTGCTGTCTTCTTCTGTTGCTATGGGGCTGCTGTATTGAGTCACGCCGGCCTGGTAGGCGTCCGCCGGCCTGATACAAGCCGGACAACCGACGGCAGCCAGCAGGCTTTTTGCTTCGGTATCCAGAAAATAATACCGCACCGTCACATTGCCCGCAGGAGGATTGGAAGGCTGGATAACGATGTTCCTATCCAGGTAATACAGCTTGCCGTCGTTGCGTACTCCCCCTGTGTTGGTAAATACTTTCACCGTCACATTGCCCAGGTCCTGGCCGCCCGGCTGCAGAGACACTATCCTGCGGCTACCCAGATCAAAATTTACCCAGTCATTGCCGCTGACGGGCCGGGTGAGCAGCGTATCGGCTCCGCTGTAAATGGCTGCTTTGTCGAAGATATGGATATCATCTATCCCCACCCCTTCAAAATTGGTGGCGGGATCGCTGCTCATGACGATGCGAAAGCGGACATGGGCTGCGTTGGTAGGAATATCGTAGCTCGAGACATGCCATTGGGTGTCGGACCGCTGCCAGGCCTGCCGGGGAGCATTGTCATACCAATTGACGCCTGATGTGGCGGCGCCGAGTTTCATCCAGTTGATGCCGTCGGTGCTGAATTCAACCCAATGAAAATCGCACATGCAACCGTCCTCTGTCTGGAAAATATGACTGAATGAAAGGACCGGGTTGGCCAGGGTGCTGAGATCGAAGCAGGGAGAGTACAGGTACGAAAGCTCATTATTATTATAATTGCCAGTCAGGTTGGTAACCCAGCATTTGGTCCCATTCGCGGCTTTGTTGATGATGGCCTTGGCCGGCGTGCCCCACTGCCAGCTGCTGTTAACCCCTCCTGTATACCAATGCCCGTCACTCGTCTCAAATCCTTCCAGGTAAGGGAAGCTGTCGATCGTAGGCACTGTCTGGAAAGTGATGGCTGCCAGGCTGTCGTTGAACTGATAGGTGTCGCCGGCAGCGCTTACCCAGGCACGTAAGCTATAGGTCTTGTAAGCGGAAAGGTCGGCCTTCCGCGTAAAGGAATAGACGATGGAATCCTCCGCATTAATAGAGGATATATTTTCGGTAACAGACACACCATTGATGGAATAGGTAACAGGGATATTACTGACGGGGACGTTACTGTAATTCCTTACTTTGAGGCTGATGGTTTCGGCATTGCTGAAATTGCAGATGCCGGACGGATCAGGAGCTGTCAGCGCCAGGACGCCGATGTCATTGGATGCCCGTGTCAGGATGATGTCGTCGAAGGCATACCCATCATCCAGATCTCCGTCCGGTATGGCGGAATTGGCGGAGGTATGTCCCTGCTCGCCGAATTTTATCTGGAAGCTGCTGCTTACTGTCTGGGACGGGACAGCTGCGTTGAGGGCGCTTGTGACATCGATGTTGGAAGAGGGTTGATAGACGCCGATCTTTTGAAAGGACGCATCGAGGGTATAGACGGGTATCCAGGCTGCCTGGTCGTTGCCTCTTATCCAGACCATATTGCCGGGAAAGGAAGAATCGATGCCCTGGTTGCGGTAGTAAAAATTTAGCCAGATCCTGTCGGCGTTGGCATAAGCGGACAGGTTGAAGGTAGTGATCAGACTGTCGGCGGTAGTGTTTGTGCTGTAATGGATCTGGTCCAGGATGGCGCTGCGGGCGCCCGTACGGGCAAAACCGGTGTTGATGAAGGTGCGGGCCCTTCCGTTGGTATTGCTGCGACTAAAATCGCAACGGTCCAGACCGGTGAACCCCATTATATTACTGGTGTATTCGGCGGCGGCTGCCGATTCAAAACCCTCGGTGTAGGCAGGGTTCAATGTAATGGGGGCATTCTGCAGATGTTTGACAACGGTGGTCAGCGTGTCATTGCTTTGTTGGGGATCTCCCGGGTAGGATACCCATGTTTGTATGATATAGACGCCGGGCGATGAAAGGTCGGCCTTGGTGGTAAAACCATAGCTGTAGACGCCCCCACCGGAAGGGACGACGGCCGTTGTACTTTCCGTAATAGCAGCGCCTCCGTTGATACGATAGGAGAGACTGATAGGGGCGCTGGTGGCTATAGTGCCCAGGTTTTTTAGTTCTATCCTGACTGTTTCGGCAGCGCCTGGCTGGGAAGAAGTGAATTGTCTGCCTGTCAGGGGACCTATCAGGCTATCGATGGTGATATCATTGTCCAGGGCTGTCAGTGTGCAGGCTCCTCCGGAAGGAGTGACCTGGCGGCCTAACGAACGTCGGCCATCGGTGGATCCGTTCACGGCGCTTACGGCAAACCAATAGGTGCTATCCCGTCTCAAATTGCCGATGAGGAAACTGGTGCCGGCCGTGGACGCTATCCTGGTCATGCTGTCCCCTTTTAATTGAAAGACGTCATAGCCAGTGGCGGAAGGTATGGCGTTCCAGGCGAGCTGCGCATATCCCTGGCAGGGGTTGGTTGCCGTAACCACCGGCTGTCCCAGGATGATAAAACCATGGCTGCTGACGTCGCTGTAAGTAGTCCCATTGCGGCTGATCCGGATCAGACCCTGGTTGGTAGCCGTGGCGGGCACTGTCCAGGTATACAAGCGCTGGCCGGACGGGATGCTGCTGGTGATGGTTGTCCAACTGCTGCCGTTGTCGGAAGAATATTCTAACGTAAAAGTATTGGATTCGGCTCCATAGGCATTCCAGCGTATGGTTTCGGCGCTGCCGGGCGTCCAGGTTTCCAGCCCGGTGGGGTATTGTAAAACAACGGAAGGTTGTATTGGTTGCCAGGCCAGGACAAAGTTCTGTGATCCGGAAGGAATGCTGGCGCCCTTTACCGTCAGCGTAAAGCTGCCGGCAGGCGGATTGTCGATCACCACCTGTTCAATATTATTAAGATGGTCCGCGCCTTCTACGGCTACGTCAGTTACATGTCCCGGGGCCGGGTTCAGGATCAACGGCTGATGTACGGTGGCATCGGGGGTGGTGACGGTAAGGTCCAGGTCGTTCACCAGCGCTGTAGATGCACCGGGCGCTCCGGGGACATCCGGCCAGTAAAGTAATACCTTCAGCTGCCGAAGACCCGCGGGAATACCCGTAAGCGTATATGTATAGTTGTTGCCATTGTTTACTGCACTTGTGATATAACGGTTGGCTTCAAGAGCTTCGACGGCATCGCGTGCATTGAGCGATCCAAACCCGTACACGAAATCAGGTCCGGGATTGCCGAGGTCGGTGGCCGTATTGCAGACGATAGCCTTGATCAGGGCCGCAGAGGGGTCTGCGTTGCCGTGCAACTGTTTGTATCGTTGCGCCACGATGGCGAGTGAACCGGTGACGGTGGGGCAGGCCTGGCTGGTGCCGGACATGACCCCGTAAGTATTATTAGGAAAGGTGGACGTGATATTGATACCTCCCGCCACGATCTCCGGTTTTAACCGTCCATCATCCACGGGGCCGGAACTGGAATAATAGCTGATGGTATAATTGGAATTGTCCAAATTGCCTACTGTCAGGACATTTTTGGCGCACTGATAGCCTGATTTTACCGTGCCATAGGGCATGCTGAAGGGAGTGCAATTGGCCAATCCGTCATTGCCAGCTGCAAAGACATGCAGGAGAGTGGGATGGGCGGTTAGCTGCCCGTCCAGGTAATAGCTGAGAAAGTCATACTCGCCTTCCCACGGGCATCCTCCATAGTATGCCGTATAGGAATTGCTGGTCAGCGTCATATTGAAATCGCTGAGATAGACCTCCGCGTTAGCGAGAATATCGCTGAAGTACTGGCTGATAAGGGTTGCATGGGGAGCCATTCCTTTGTACATGGGGTTGAGGATGCCTCCTCCGGCAACGGTGCCGGAAGTATGTACCCCGTGCGCATCGATAGGCGCGGAACCGAACCTATCGATCAGTCTGCCTGTAAAATCCACGTGTGACCAGGGAGATGCGTCATCGCCATCCCCAACGGTCATACCATCGCCCTGCAAATGACGTACGGGATCATTGCTTAACGCATCTACTCCATGTGCCGCACGGTTGTTATAGTTCAGGCTATGGTCCTGCACCGGCTGCGGCCCTATATAGCTGATGTATGGGAGGTCCGCGATACGTAGTAAGGCAGTCTTGCCCGCCCGGATGAAAAGTACCTTATCGGGTTTGATCTTTGTATTTACCAGACTGGCGCCCGCCTCTTGTAAGGCTTTTCCCACTTCTTCCTTTGTTATCTGTCCAAAGAAGCTTACAGCGATGAGCTGCCCTTCCTTTTGCGTATACTCTTCCGGGCTATCTGTCAGCCTGGGAGAAAGCTTGATGGATGCAGGGATCTTGTAGATCCCATTTACCGCAAATGGCTGCAATGCCGTGAGGGGGAGGTCATCCGGCAGCTCAGCCAGATAAGAGCCGCCTGGCATATAGTCAAAAAGACGGACTCCCCGCGTTTGCAGGCCGGCCCGTTCGATACTTCCAGGCAAATGATCGAATTGCAGCAGGACATAATAGTTTTTCCGGAAATGCACCGGCTGCAACGAATCGCCTGAGATCCGGGCTATATTACTTTCGCGGCTGAGAACGCCATTTTTGAAGAGGATGGGGCGCGGTCTTTGCTGGGCGGTAAGGGAGGTGAGACAGAACAGGAAGACCAGGAGGACGGCAATGGGGCGTAATATGTCTACGGTTTTGGTTTTCAATGTTCTCGGAATGGATTGGAGGCTAAGTTAAGCAACTCTTTATTAAAACGTCTGACAGGGGGAAATATTTTACACCTGAGTATCGGCGGGGCATCCTTATCTCATATTAGGGATATTTCCTACATTCATCAAATATTTAATTTTCATTACAACATGACCCAATCCCTTGCCTCAACGGCATTACCGTCTTCGTCGAGGTCTTTATCCCTGGACATTTTCAGAGGCATGACCATCTGTTTTATGATCATTGTCAATACTCCTGGCGGTGATGTCTCCTATGCCCCCCTCAACCATGCGCATTGGAATGGATGTACGCCTACGGACCTGGTATTCCCGTCCTTTTTGTTTGCCGTGGGGAATGCTATGAGTTTTGCCCGGAAGAAGTTTGCCTCCATGAGCAATGCCGCTGTACTGGGAAAGATATTCAGAAGAACGCTGCTTATCTTTTTGCTGGGTTTTTTAATGTATTGGTTCCCGTTCTTTGAACGGACTGCGGATGGCAGCTGGAGCCTTTCCCCTTTTTCTCATACGCGGATACTGGGTGTGTTGCAGCGGATCGCGCTTTGCTACTTTTTTGCCTCTCTGCTGGTGCAATACTGTTCGACCCGTACGGTGTATGTTGTTGCTATCCTGCTGCTCCTTGGCTATTGGACTTCCCTGCTGTTGTTTGGCGTACCTGGCGCCGACCCCTTTGGCATGACGAGCAATGCGGGGTATCGCCTGGATAAATGGATAATGGGAGAGAACCATATGTACCATGGGGAAGGTGTTGCCTTTGACCCTGAGGGGATCCTGAGTACTTTTCCGGCCATTGTCAATGTGATCGCCGGCTATTTCACGGGGGTGTTTGTGCAACAGAAAGGCAAGACCTATGAAGGACTGGCAAAAATGCTGCTCGTGGGCAGTTTGCTGATGGCCATCGCTGTAGGGTGGGACCTGCTGTTGCCCATCAATAAAAAACTATGGACCAGCTCTTATGTCCTTTACACAGTTGGCATCGATATGATCTTTCTTTCCATGCTCATCTATGTCATCGAGTTCCGGCAGAAAACAAGCTGGGCTTCTTTTTTTAATGTTTTTGGCAAGAACCCGCTTTCTATCTATCTGCTTTCGGAATTGCTGGTGGTGGTCTTTTACACCATCCGTCATGGTAATGAAAGCTTCTTTGAATGGATCAACAAAAGCTTTTACCAGGCCCTGTTCCCAGGCGCTTTTGGATCATTGCTTTTTTCCCTTTGCTATATGTTGTTGTGCTGGGCGGTCGGTAAATGGCTGGATGTGAAGAAAATTTACATAAGGGTTTAGCGAATGTCATAATTTCGCGTGCATTAACCCAATTACAACACATGTATAAGGCAGTTTTCCTGGACATGGACGGGACCCTATTAAGATCTGACCATTCTGTCAGCGAGCCCACAAAAGAAATGATCCGTCATCTCACCAGCCGGGACATTCCGGTGATCCTGGTGTCTGCAAGGCCATTGAATGCCATTCTGCCCACTTTCCGGAGCATCGGTATACCAGGGCATTATCCCCTGGTAAGTCTCAATGGCAGCTATATTGTAGAGCAGGAGCGACCCGTCTTTGATGCAAGGATCGACCTGGATATTGTCGCTTCCGTATCGGAAAAAGTAAGACCTTTCAAGGCTACTATCGCCTATTATCTGCAAAGGCAATGGTTTGCGGAATGGAAGGATGCCTGGACCGATCACGAGCAACGGATCACGGATATAACGCTTGAGGTGGCGCCGTTGGCCGACCTCTTACAGGACTGGGGCCATCGCAACATAGCCCCCAATAAGATGATGGTAATGGGCGAGGCCGCGAGTATCAACGAGATACAGCGGCATTTGAAGTCTGTTTACAACGGCGCTCTGAATATTTACCCTTCCAAACCTACTTATCTTGAAGTAATGGACCCACGGGGCTCTAAATCGGGCGCTGTCAACTGGCTGATCCAGCGGATGAACATCGATCGCAAAGAGGTCATTGCTATGGGTGATAATTACAATGACAGGGAAATGATCGAGTTTGCGGGCATGGGTGTGGCCATGGGCAATGCTCCCGATGAGATTAAGGCGGTAGCGGACTATGTCACTGACACCAACAACAATGACGGTGTCCGCAAAGCGTTGGAAAGGTTCTTTGGGTGATCAGAATGAACCGGACGTTATATGATCTCGTACAGGCGGGCGAGGTTGATCAGCTCCACCGTATTGGAGATCTTCAGCTTGTCCAAAATGCGGGTCTTATGGGTGCCTACTGTGGATTTATGCAGGCTCAATGTATTGGCGATCTCCGAAACTGAGCTTCCCTTCAGCATTTGCAGCACTACTTCGAACTCCCGGTCAGAGAGATCTTCGAAGGGGTTGTCTTTCAATTTCTTTGTCAGTTCACCCGACAGGATCTCCGCAAGGTTGTCGCTGATATAACGTTTACCGCCCAGTACTTTTTGAATGGCATACTTGATCTCGGATTCCTTGGAGTATTTGTTCAGGTAGCCGTGGGCGCCGATCTTCAAAAACCTTTTAGCAAAAAAAACTTCCTGGTTCATGGTGAAGATGATGATCTTCAGGGAAGGGTATTCTTTCAGCAGATAAGTAGTGAGGCTAAAAGACTCTGTATGTGGCATGTTGATATCCAGTATCAGAAGATCAAAGCTGGCGGATCGCATCTTTTTGATCACAGTTTCTCCGTCTTCGGCTTCATCGATGGTCACATCCCGGATGCTACTATTGATCAATAGTTTTAGTCCTGCACGGACGATGGAATGGTCATCTGCGATTAAAATGGTGTGCATGAGTCTCGGTTTGTATAGGGTTCTTGCACCAAATATAAACGATATAAGTTATATTAATGTCCCCGACGGGCTGAGTTTTATTTTTTTTGTGCCCGGACGCCGATACCTTCCTTGTATTTCCTGACGGCTGTCAGCATTTTTTTATATTTCGGAATAATAGTATGTAAAAAAAGGATGTAAAAGCTGACGGACAGAAAGATAATGATCAACCACTTATACACGCTGCTGTCGTGGGAGGAGAGCAGGGAGCCTGCCTTGCGCCAGGAAAGGACCTTTTCCAGGATAGCCAAAGTATAAAATCCCGAAAGGATACTTACTACGCCAAAAGAAAGTGTATACTTATCCAGGATGGTTTCGACCTTTTGGAGAAAGGGCATCAACCGGAGGCCTAATAATGTGGAGTAGTCTGCATACAGCAACAGCCTGATATGAAAATAAATAAAATAGGAGAGTGCGAGGAAGATGACCACCTGCCGATCTAATTCGCTGCCATCTGTAATAAACTGCGCCCTTAGCTGGTACATATTGTAAAATAGCAATAAGACACCGGCAATGATCCGTAAAAGGATCTTATTTTTCAGGTAAAACGCATCGGAGAGGGGGTTCCTTACTACGATCTTCTCCAGGTCCGATGAAAGAACGGGGCGTTCTTCCATGGATACTTCCGGGAAATTGTCCCAGGAGTCTTTCAGCTTTTTTAGCTCCATATGAGTTTTTCCTTTAGGTAAGGGATAAAATTCTTTTTAACCCCTTCCTTCGGAACAACATTCCTGGAGGGCAAAGGACCTGTCAGATCGGCAATTTCCTCCGGCGAAACTTTCTCAAACTCCAGGAACAGCCGCATTTTCTCATAATCGGTGATCTCGCCCATACGCTCTCTGAATTGAAGCATATTTTTTTGATAATCAGGGGATTTAAACCTGATACTCCGGTCACTGACAGGCTGCAGATCCGACGTGATGGAATGAAGGGCGGCCATATTGATACAGGCCCTCAACAGCAACATTTGTTTGCTTTCTTCACCCCGTCTCGAACGAATGCTCTGGGAAGCTGCCGAGATGATATCGGCGAAAAGACGCTGGTGCTCTTTGTAATTGTTGGCAAAAAAACGGCAGATCGAATAAACTCGTTTGTGCTGTGTCTTGAGAAGTGATCGTAAGTCCTGATCAGGACCTTCTTTTTTTGTAAAATTATTCATGCGGGTATGGATTTTTTGTATCATAGGTAAGGTATGGGTCTGGACACGAATTCGTCTCCGGATCAAATATTTCAATAAAACAAGACTTTCAATAATTGTAAATATCCTTTTTCTTACGCAAAGAGACATGGTCGCTGCATGGCAAAAAAATGAAATATATTTTTGTATAATGCTATATGCATTAATATTATTTACAATTTGATGTCTGAATTTGTTTATTGTAGTTAAAAAACTACAGTCAATTAAATTTTTTACTATACCAACGCGGGAGCCTTATATATAACTTGTCGGGGCAGAAAAAAACAGCTTATATAGATTAGTAGCCTGTATAAGTTCTTAAATTTAAGTCAATGAGTTATGTATCTCTTGAAAATTCAGAATCTTTTCTGAAGTGTTTTGAGGTGATGGCAGAAGACAAATCTTGTATTGTTACTGATTCGGTGCTTTATTTTTCGGGAAAAAATGGAAAAGGCTTTATGACTGTTGCCGGTGTGTCCTCGGGCATCGAAGTCCTGGCTATCAATGCTACCATGCTTGCTGAAGACCTTACGTTCAGTTTTTTACCTTCCCGCAGCGCATCTTCCTATATTTTATGTTTTGATGATATAAGTCTTCCCGGAAAGGTGGACAATGATTTCCCCCTGGCTTATATGGGCGCTCCGGGGGATAAGCATAACTCCTCGGTGTCTATCACGGATGCCAGCTATGGCAAGCTGGTGAGCTACCCAAAGGAAAAACAGGTTCGGGCATTGATCGTACGGGTACAGAAATCAAGTATGGGGCATCTTATCGATGATTTCGACGCGGGTGTCATCCAGAATATATTACAAGCGGGTAATAACACATCATCCCTGAGTTGGCCCATTACCTTCAAATACCGGTTGTTATTGAATGATTTTATGTCCGATATCATCCAGCATCCATTTCGTGAACTGTTTACTGTCCGCAACGTATCGATCCTTGTAGAGTATCTGTTGCAGCAGTTCTTTGTAATGGAAAAGCTGTCAAAGGACGGCAATTATCTCAGCACCCAGGACACACATAATTTGTCCAAAGTAGAGCAACACCTCTGCACATATTATAAACAGGAATTTCCCGGTATAGAGAAATTATCCCGTATATCGGCCATGAGCCCTACCAGTCTCAAGACAAAGTTTAAGAAATACTATGGAGAGACCTTATTCGGATACTATCAAAAGAATAAGCTGGAGCATGCCCGTAAACTGTTGGATAATAAAGTGCCTGTAAAAGTTGTCGCTACGGAGATCGGGTATTCCAATCCTTCTCATTTTACCCTGGCATTTAAAAAAGAATACGGTTTTTCACCCTGGCATTACCTCAACCCCCATTGATCATTTGACCCACCCCTAAATACTAACCTGCAAACATGACTATGAAATCCCTAAACGCTGTCGCTAATACCCTGGAAGTAGCGCTTCCTCCCCGGTTCACGGAAAAATTACCCGTGGGGCTGCGGATCACCTGCTGGAAAATGTCGGCTAACCAGTTGGAGCTTTCTATTCCGGCCGAAGAGAATGGCCTGCTGCTTACCTTCATCAATTACAAAGGCGATCTCCAGATAGCTTCGGCGGGTAGTAAGGATGGATTTCAGCAGGCAAGCCCCGGACTGGGGTTGCTGACCCAGGCCGCTCAACCTTTGTTGTTCAGGAGCTTTGAACCCGTTCAGTTTTCGGCGGTAAGCCTGTTCATCTCCGCTGACTGGATCCGAGCCCTTTTGAAGACGAACCCCAACTTTACAAAGATCGAACAGGCGCTGGAAGGGGAGGGGAGTATCCTCACCTGCCGGCTTGGCCGCAGACAGTTGACGTTGTTTGCCGCTATTACAGGGTATTCACATCGGGAGGGAAGCGAAGATTCCGGCAGTCTGCTGGAGATACAGAACCATGCACTCTGTCTGTTGGAGCATTTTCTCTGTAGCAGGCATCGGAACCTTGCCGGTGTAAATGCTTCTACCGGTATCGACAATGAGGACGATCTAAGCCTGATCCGGGAAGTAGAATCTTATATTTCGGAGTACTATTGTAGCGACACTTTTACGGTCGACGCTATTCTGAAAAAAACCTATACCAGTTACCACAAATTGAATTTTCTGTTTAAATCAATGCATGGAATGACTATTTCGGAATATATCCGTAACAAAAGGATAGAAAAATCCAGGGAGATGATTGCCGACAATGTCAAATCCATCAGCCAGATAGCCTATGAGATAGGCTATTCCAGCATCAGTAATTACATACTTGCGTTTAAGAAGATCTATAGAATTACGCCCGGAAAATATAAAAAGCAGATGGACAACCTCGCATAAACCCCTTTACCTCCTGTCGACTCATTCAAGAATGGCCGGGCTCTATTGAGTTCGGCTTTCTTTTTCTATGGGGAACTTCAACCATACTGTCGTCCCTTTACCTTCCCTGCTATCTATCGACACATTGCCGTTGAGCCGGCGGGTAAGGTCATAGACGAATTTATGTCCCAGCTGACTACCGGAATAAACATGGTCCAGGCTTACCTGTTGCATAAAGTAAGCTGTCTGTTTCGGGCTCATGCCTTTCCCGGTATCGCTGACGGAAATACACAATTGAGCATCCTTTTCATAAGCGCTAAGAATGATCTTTCCGCCATCGGTGTATTTATTGGCATTGTCCACCAGGTTGCGTATGATGGTGATCAGGATATGAGGATCTGACCAGGTAGTGAGGCTTTCTTCCGCTGAATAAGACAGGCTATTGCCTTTCTGCTGTACCTGTTCCTGAAAAAAGTCATAGATCTCCTGCAGTAGGGGACGTAGCTGAATCTGCCGTCTGGAAATGTTGAAATTATCCCGTTGGCTGGTCACCCATAGCAGGAAATCTTCGGAGAAATTGTAGATGTCCTGTGTGCCTTTCTTGATCCAGTATATGCGCTCTCTTATCTCTTCAGGCGAATAATTGGACTGGTTGTCAAGCAGGTCGCTTGCAAGTAAAGAGAGAAAACGCAAGGGACTGCGCAAGTCATGGATCACCAGTGAGATGAGTTTCTCCCGGAGATTGCTGCTTTGCATCAGCGCTTGTGCCGACTGTTCTGCCCTGGCCTGTTCTTCCCTTCGTTTGGCCCTTAGTTTCAACCAGATCTGCACGAGGGCTACCAGCAACAGGAGCATCGCCAGTCCGGCTAACAATAAGAACCAGGTGGTGTCCCACCACCTAACATCTTTTCTTATCATGCCTTAACCATTAACTTAAAGCCCAAAATAATAGAAATAAAACGATATAGCGGCAGTGGGCAGAAAAAAAGCGCGTATGGGCAAAGAAGACAACGAAATACCCGTCTGCTGTCGTATATAACGGCGGCTTCTTCATACCCCATTTGTCCTTATGAGGGGGCGTTTTTGGGGGAATGAGTAAACCAAGGCAACAAGGGGGGGTATTTTTATTATAAATTAAAATCTGTATTCTATGGGTAAAATCTACACTTCCTCCCATTGCCCCTACGCGCATATTATTTCATCGGCTTGTATCACCGACAGATAAGAATGGAAAGACAGGTCTTTCACAAATGCCCATTTTTCCCATGAAAACCATTTATTTATGCCCGTATTCGACTTGACTATCAATATCATCGTGCTTTTTGTATTGATCGGGTTGGCTGCGCTGGCCGGGTTCGGTCTTCGTAGCGGACAACTTGCCAAAAAGAACAGACAAATAGCAGAATTGGAAAGAGAGGTGGCACTGGTCAGCGCCGAGATACTCCAGGTGCAAAAAGAGTATTGCGAGCTGGAGATGAGATGTAAAGACATGAGTATACCGGTGATACCCATGAAACAGGCTGCGGTAGCTATTACCAAAGACAATGATCCCAAAAAGGACGATGCAGACGCTCCTTCGAGGGATAAGAACATCTCTAACCGGACTGCTTGATGAGGATCAAGCTGATTTTTTATATTCTTCTGCCTGGAATAGTCATATTTCCGGGATTTCGACGTTATATATTATTACGAAGGACACCGGATGGCAGATCCGGGACTCCTTTATTTATTAAATCCAACCCTTGAAAATGAAACAAAAGAGAAAGAACTAACGCTAAACCCCTATTCAATTAAAATCCAAATTCCCATGCGAATCCTGACCAGCCTTTTATGTAAGGTTACCTTATCTTCCATGATCGTGACTGCGCCCTCCATAACGGGCAACAGTAAAGATGGTAGTACTGAAAAGCCATACGATAAGGACCTGATGCAGCCCTATTATTCATCGGCGGTTATCAAAAAATTTGTCAACTATAGTTCGCTGACCGCCGCGCCCATATATGCAGAAGACGAGAGAACAACGATGCGTCTTGCGGACGTCAACCGGGTGCGCGTAGCTGCTGCGAACCTCAGCAAAGCCGATCTCAAAGTGCGTGTGGTCGCCTCTGCCAGCACCCGTATGATCACGCTGGCCACTGCAGCCGCCAGGGCCCATACCGCCGCCGCCGCTAAAGCTAGCGAGCTGAAGATGGTGATCAATCAAGCGGTGATCCTCTATAATTTTATGTCGCTGGAAAACAGCGGTCTTGACGAGCAGGCCTTTGAATATGCCTGGCGTGGTTATCACAATTTGTTAAAAAAGGGCCTTATCCGCAAGAAGAGCGTGCTCACCATCTGTGATTTTACTCAGCCTTCCAGCAGTCGCCGGCTGTATGTCATCGATGTACGTAAGAAGAAATTGTTGTATCAGACCTATGTGGCCCACGGACAGAACTCCGGCGAAGATTATGCCACCAGTTTCTCCAATGAACCCGAATCATTTAAAAGCAGCCTGGGTTTCTATCTTACCAACCGGACATACATCGGACGCAACGGCCTTTCGCTGCGTATTAATGGTGTGGACACGGGCTACAATGACATGGCTTTCAAAAGGAACATCGTGTTGCATGGTTCGAGCTATGCCAACCCGCAATACGTGAATGATTTCGGAACCATTGGCACCAGCCAGGGATGTCCGGCCATGCCCACTGGCGTTAGCCCTCGTATCATCCGTGCTGTGAAAGGCGGCAGCTGTCTGTTCATTTATCATCCGACACAAAAATACCTGGAAGAATCTATCGTTATTAACAACTACTGACCATCAACCCCTACCCCCTATACCCATGGGCTGATCGAGAGATCGGCCCTTTTTGTTGCGTCTAATAAGACCCGGCAGCTTCGCTGCCGAAAAAAGACTTGAAGAGAAATTGGGAGTAATCAACTAACTAACTAGGAGTAACTAGGTAGATACCTTTAATCATTCATAAGAGTTTCAAAAAAATTTACGTTAATGTATTAGTGATATAAATTAATTTTATCAATCGTGTAAACCTTCTTATGAACGACGATAATAAAAGACCTTTCAACGGGGAGTTATGTCAACCGCTGAATCCAGACATTAAATACGGGGAAATATGTGTAAAGCGGTTCCTCGATGAAGGTATAACTCTCTCCCTGCGCCCCTTGTCTCTCCCTGCCGACGAACCCTTGTTACGGCAGTTCGCTATTCTCGAACTGCCGGGGAGAAAAGAGCTGGAAGAAGCGCTTTTCCGGACCAAAAAAGAGGAGCTGGGTCTGCTGATCCTATCAGATCTGGGGCAGTCGTTCATGGGGTTTATCGATGAACAGCCCGCCTTTCTTGTCACGATCTATCGTGTGCAGCAGAGCAGCCTGGGTCGGCGTTATGCTGAGCAACCCGGTGATTATAAGATCCGGCTGGAGCGTTTGCCCATGGTGGGTGGCCGGGATTCGGATGTATTCGCCCCTGCCATATGGCAAGCCTGTCCGGACTGTTTCTTTGCTTTTCCGGAAGTGGGACGGTTGATCACGACCCTGGATATCCTACAGCCCGGAGAAAAACAATATTGCCGGGCCGCCGGCTTCAGACCCCTTACCAGGATTGGCGTTGGACACGATTGGGAGGAATTGTATGTCCATACTGGAAGAAGATCATAATGTAATGGATGTGGTAAGGGCGGACGGTAATGGCAACAGGATGCGTATTCGTGTCCCCTTATTCTTTTCACTTTGAATAGACAGACTCCCCCGGATGATCTTTAGCAGATCTTTGATGATGAGATAACCCAGGCCATTCCCTTTACGTCTGTCCACATTGGCCGACGAAATGATAAAATGGTCCGCCATGATGTTGTTGATCTGCTCCTGTGTCATGCCTACCCCTGTATCTTCTATGACGAGCGCTATTCCTTCTGGCGCCAGTTCATTGCTGATCCTGATATATCCCTGGGAAGAGAAATTGATTCCGTTGAGCACCAGATTATACAATACGATCTTCACTGGCTCGATAAACTGGTAAAGTGACAATTGTTCATCCACCTGGTTGATCAGCTGTATCTGTTTTTGCTTGGCCATGGAATTGAAAAGACCAAACAACTGGCGGACAAGCAAATGCAGATTGAAACTTTCTTTCACCAGTCTCCTGTCCTCATTTCTGTATTTGATCCAATTGAGAATATTGGTGGAGAGCAGTTCCAACTCTTTGGAAGTATTCATGATCTCCGTGATGGTTTCCTTTTGCAGTTCGTCCGGAAGCTCATCCTTTTTTTCAATAAGGCTTTTGCCGGCCAGATGGAGGAATTTTAGAGGTGTCACCAGGTCATGGCTGATAATGGAAATGAGTCTTGTTTTGATGAGGTCTGTTTTTTCCAGCTCCTCATTCTTTTGTTTCAGCTCTCTCGTCTTGATCGCGATTTGTTGTTCCAGTCTATACTGTCTTTTCCTGAGCCGGTGCGTACGTATTCCAACGAACCATGCGATCAGACCTGTCAGGACACAAAGACCCAACAGCCAGGTCCAGGGCTGCTGGTACAAATAGGTATCGATACGGAAGGATGATTCCGTCATGGCGTAGTTGTTTTTCCCAAAACCATTGAGCTTTCTCAATTTTAGGACATAGTCGCCGGGGGGAAGATTGCTGAAGCTTGCCATAGGGGTGTTTTGGATATTCAATGGCCGCCATTCCTTCCAATAGGGCTCCAGTTTATATTCTATATAGATATTCTCTTTGTTGACCCAGGCGGGAAAGCTCAGGGAAAAAGATAATTCACGGGTGTTGGAAGGCAGGTTAGGACGAAGCAAAGAAGAAAGGTTCAGCTTTTTGCCATCTGCCATGAATGCATCGATATAGATAGCACCTTCGGGCAACTGTGTCAGGGGCCGGCGGGGATCAACCCATACCAGTCCGTCCATGGACGGGAAAGATACGGTAGTGTCATTCAGCGACAGCGCACAAGGGGTACAACCGCCATTCAGCTCAGTGATATCCATTCCGTCATTCCTGCCATAATAATGATAATAAACCATAGCATCGCCTTTTTCGAAGGCATCGGCCATATCCGAAGGTCTGGCCCGGAATAGTCCCTTGTTACAGCTGATCCAGCAGAACCCCAGCTTATCGGGAACGAAACAATGTGCATACAGGAGATAGTTGTTCTTATCTACGGGTATAGATCTAAGCACGCCATTTTTCCATATATAGATGCCTTTGCCATAAGTACCTATAAACAAGTAGTCCTTATACTTCCATAATGCACGGACACAGGCGCCCGGAATATGGAGCAAGGTGTCCAGCCGGCGGTGATGGACATCAAAAGTGAAGAGTCCGTTACAGGACCCGATGGCCAGTACACCGGGCCTGAACTCCAGCATGGCAAAAGGGACATTGCCATTGATATCGCCCTGGGGGTAGCGGTAAAGATATTCCACTTTCTCTTCCCGCAATATGCCGATGCCCACGGCGTTGGCGAGATAAAGACTACTGTCACTGCGGGCAAAGCCAACGGTAATGGCGCCTTTCCCGGCATGGATCATACGGGTCTTGCCGGTGCGGTAGGTATAGGAATAAATACTATCCCCCTGGCTGTACCAGAGGACGCTGTCGGGCGTTGTGTAAATAAAGTTGTTGAAAGTCCCTTTGACAGGCCGGAAAGAGGGTGGGGTAGGTGTGCCACCCAGGATATCTCCACCACTTGTAAGGATTGCCCCACCAGGTAAGCCCAACTGGCTGTAGGTGGATGTCTGCTTGTCGTTGGACGGTTTGTCTGTTTTCACCGGACGTATGCTGTTCTTCCGGATGATGATGATACCCTTGGAATTGGTGCCCAGAAAGAAGATCCCGCTTTTTTCGTCGTAACCCGCATGGGACAGCAGCACATCCGTAGGCACAGCCTCGCAGATGGACCGGGCTGTCAGCCGCCCGTCCGTATAGGACAGCAGCCAGGCCTCACGGCCGGCAATCAGGATGGGATATTGCATACCGCTATCCCAGAATAATTGATAATCATCGTTTCCGGGGGAGTGACCTTTCTCAAATATACAGGGCACCTTTTCGCGGCTCCATCGCTCTTTGTCCAGGCGAAGGAACCCTTTCCGGCGATGGTATATAAAAACCTGGCCCCCGAGGTAGAATGCTTTGGAGCCATGTTCCTCTACGGTGACAGGTACAGGATCATTTCTTCCCTGCCTGTAATCATATATCGTGTCCTTACGAAAGAATATTATACGGGTTTCGCTGACAGGCATCAGGGTTTCCTTATGGAAATAGAACCCAAAACCCGGTGCGGGCTGTTCGGATGACTGACGAAACATCTTTCCCGATGCCACCAGACCGATGAGTTTGAAGGTCGAGGGACGGGCATCGATCTTCACCTGCCCCAGGAATTGCAGGCGGTTTTGCATGACAAAGAAAATATTGCCGGCTTCATCAGCCGTATAGATCCTTCCCCCCAGGTTTTTAAACAGGAATAACATCCGATCTGACGTAAATTCGGGCATATTGGCCTTGGAGAAGGTAAGGAAATTGGTCCCGTTGTACCGGGCAACGCCGGCTTCCGTAGCAATCCAGAGGAAACCAGTGGCCGCATCCCACTGTATTCCTTTGATGCCGTTGGAATTCAGGCCGTTATCAGTGGTAAAATGCTCTACCCGGTAGCTTTCCTGGTGGTAGCTTTCCTGGGCCGGAGCGATAAAACATTTCCCCAAAAAGAAAAGGATCAGCAGATGGCGAAATGACATAGTAAGGCTTTATACAGCCCCAATATACAGCTTAATAATTTACATTATATAATGTGGCCAGCTCAATCAGTTCTTTCAGGTTGCTGGTGTGCGTTTTTTCAAATATGCGGTTTTTTACCGTACTGACGGTGTTCATCCTCACATTCAGGGTTTCGGCGATCTCTTTTGTTCCAAACCCTTTTAAAACATAATGGAGGATCTCCAGCTCACGGGGAGCCAGGGCTGAAAAAGGGTTGTTTGGATATTTTACAGGCCCGTGGTCACGTAAGGGCAATTCATTTTGAAGAAATCGCTGTAAAAGACGGATCGTTTCTTCTTCGGGAGTCGTTTTGGGAAGGTAATGTTCGATGCCATATTGCTTGAGCGCCTTGCCATATACTTCCGCAGGCTGCATAGAAAATACCATGATCCTCAGATCGGGGTAGACCCGCCGGATGTTGGGCAGGATCTCCAGCGTGCTGCCATCCGACAAAATAATATCAAGGACCAGGTGGGTATATTTCTTCTTGATCAGCTCTTTCATGAGCTCGTTGCAGCTGACTACTTCGTTCACATCCGTAAATCCGAAATGCAATTGCAGCAGCAGCTTCAGGCCTTTCCTGATCATGCTATGGTCATCCGCCAATAGTATTTGTGGTTGCATAGTGTTTAAGAAAAACCTCCCGATAAGTGTTTATATTTAAACAGGTGATTTATGCTAAATTCAGTAATAAAAAACAACGGTCTGTAGAATTAATTCTACTCTCTGTTGTCGTACAACCACTAAGTTTGTTTATCTATTAACTATTACCCGGATCGTTACAAATCCGATGTTATTAAGCCAATCAACCTGCGTCCTTCAATATCCGATGCTTCTCCAGACCCACGAGGCATGAGGATACTAGTAATGTTAGACCATTATCATTGTAATCATTTAAATTTTTACTATGTCTGGTTTTAGATTAAAACTCAACAGGTTAAGGAACATCCCGTACGCGTCATCCATCCAGGAAGCCCTTCCTTTCGACAGCAGCTTTGAAGTAGAATATTTTTTCAATGGCCGGTGTAATTGGGTGGCGGTCAAACCGATCCTCATAGGTACGGTAGTAGTATTCCTCGTAAATTTCCTCGAAAGCTATGATGAGCCTATGGCGCTGGTGTATAACAAAAAGGATATCTGGTCGGATATCGAAAAGGAATCCACCGGTCTGACAGAGGCCATCGGAGCTGCGATCGAACAGTATTATTCCACTCGTTACTTACCTTGGTCGAACAGTCAGATAGATGGTGGGCCCGACGGCATTTGGGATAACCATTTATTAAATTGATCTATTTTAATCAATACATCATGACTGATCAGGAAGGCTCACCCGAAGCATTCAGAGCTCTCTTTTTTCAATACTACCCTACTTTTTTTTCATTTGCTCACAGCCTGGTGGATGATAAGGTTTCTGCCCGTCAACTGACCATGGAGGCAATGTCTATTCTCTGGCTGAAAAAGGCCGACCTTATCGGGGATATCAACAACAGGGCTTTTTTATATAGCACCATCCGCAATAATGCATTGAACTATCTGAAGCATTTACAACGTGCACCGGATGCGGGAGGATACGTTGGAGAGATCAGGATGGATTCCTTTCTTCCTAAAGGTATTTTACGGGAGATAGAGGATTATGTTGCAAAAGAAATATAATCCTGCCGGGTAGAAGTTTTTTTTGTAATGAACCATAGCGACAGCAACACCCCATAGCTTCCGCCTCTTTCCACCCATTCGAATAGCGGATAATGGGGATAAAATAGTTCGGTCCCCATTTTCCAAAGTATGAGGAAGAATAGCAAACCCCTCAACGGTCGTATCAGCAGGGAGGAAGCCGCTAACACTTCAAAAATGCCTATCCAAAGGGCTACCGTATGCGGGCTTGTAAACCCCAGACCGGCGTATTGGTCGATCAGCGTCTTTTTCCCGATGAGGTTCAACCATCCATGACCCAGCAGGAGCAGGAAACCTGCTATTTTCAAACAAAGCGTTACCTGCCGGAGATGGCTCCCTTCATCCGGCAGTATCCTTTTCCACCAGGATTTCCCGCCTGTCAACAATACAAAGGCCATCGGAGCCCCGAAATTCCCTCCCCGCTCGATCAATTCCGCAAAGGGTTCTCCTGACAATGGGCGTAGTGCCGCCGTCACCAGCCCCCAGAACACCAGCCAGCCTGCAATGGCTCTTATGGGGCGTACCAACATGGTGATGCCCAGCAGGATGTCCACGACGCCCACAGGAGGCATGAGCTTATAAGCCATTTCCCGCCCGATGCCAAAAACGGCAAAATAATGTGTCCAGATCTCTTTTGTGATAATACCGAACGCCCCGTGCCCGATAAAACACATGGCTATGGCAATACGCAGGGTATAATGAATTTTTTGTTCGGCTGTAGAGGAGGCCATATTTTTAACCCAATAAAAGTACAAAAAAAGCTGGTTGGGGGCTGTAACCATTTTCTATTTCCAGAGTAATCTACTTAAACAGCTGTTTCGGGTGCCTGAATCAACAGACGAGAAAATAATGCATCGGGTCAAGGACGGGCATCTGTCCGAACTGTCGGTATTATTCCAACGGTACCATGTCAAATTATATAATTTTTTTCTGCGGTTGACCTTCGACCCGGTGGTAAGCGAGGACCTGACACAAAACCTGTTCTACAGGGTCATCCGCTACCGGCATACTTTTGACGCATCTGCCGGAGACTTCCGGTCATGGATATACAGGATTGCCCGGAACATGCACCTCGATCACTGCAGACAGCAGCGCCTTTCTCCCCGGCCGCTGCGGCAGGACGAAGAGACACAGCAGCTGACGGCTGGCCAGCATGAGGGGTATGCAGAAGATGAATTTGAAAAGCTGGACCGTGCCCTGGGTCTGCTGGAGCCCGGAGAGCGGGAGATCATTGTCCTCAGCCGCTATCAGGGATTGAAATACGAGGAGATCGCGCGTCTGCATGATCTGTCGGTGGCTGCTGTAAAAGTCCGGATGCATAGGGCTATCCGCCAATTGAGAAAGCTGTATTTTAAACAACAATAAGGTGTATATGACTTGTGAAGAAGTAGAAAGCTGGCTGATTGAAAATGTAGGGACCGATGTCCGTGAAGACGTACGGAGGCATATCGAAGGCTGCCCGGCATGCGCCGCCATGGAGATGGAGCTGCGCCGGATGGAGGAACTGATGACCGGCACGCCCGTGGCCTATCCCGGTCATGGTCTGGAGAAGGGATTCAGGGAGATGCTGCGCGAGGCTGAGCGGGAGCAAAAGGCTGTCTATCCCGTCACCCGTCGTCTGTATGTCTGGCGCAATATAGCTGCTGCCGTCGTTTTGCTTACCGTAGGTATAGGCATCGGCGTTTATTGGTCTTCATCCGGCAAGGGGCCGGCTCAGCTGACCGGCCTTCCTCCGGTGGCCCATCCCGGTGACTCAGCCGCCAACCGGCTTGTTACCTTGCTGGGATCAACATCTGCCAGCGAGCGGATAGAGGCTGTAAATTATGCGGAAACCGTACCTGCGCCCAACCAGAAGATCATAGACGCTCTGATCTATACGTTGGACCATGATAAGAATGTCAATGTCCGTCTGGCCTGTCTATACTCCCTGGCGAAGTTTGCCGACAATCCCAAGGTTCGGGATGCTATGGTGAACTCCTTGTCCCGGCAGACGGAACCCCTTGTCCAGATAGTACTGATCAGCCTGCTTACGGAAATGAAAGAACCCAAGGCTATCCGGCCATTGCAGGAGATAATTTCTAATGATAAAACGTCAAAGGAAGTAAAAAATATCGCAGAAAAAGGTCTTCGTGTCATGTAAGACCACATAAGGAACCGCTGGAAGCGGTTCGTCCGTAACCGAGCGTAGCGAAGGTTACGAATGAGGAGGAGCGTAGCGAAGCAGCTCCGACGAAGTTCTCAGATATTAGAGGTTTGCGGGAATTGGGCTATTTTTTGGTGAAGACCAATTCCCGCACATTCCATTCAACCATAAAAACAATCGACCAATGCACAAAGCAATGCACTATTGCGTAGGACTCCTTTTTGCCCTACTGACCGCCCAAATGCTACAGGCGCAGGAATACAAGACCACTGTAGGGAATTCCAGGGACTCCAAACTCATCCTGAAAGATTTCACCGGTGAACTGCCCATCGAAGGGTATGCCGGCAATGACATTGTCATCACGGGTGGTCCGGATATGACCACACCGGAGAGAGCAAAAGGGTTAAAACCTGTTTATAGCGGCGGGCCGGATAATACGGGAATCGGGTTAAATATGGAAAGGACAGGCAACCAGATCACCATTATCTGTCTGCTGCCTTTTAACAAGGGGGCGGAATACCGGATCAAAGTCCCCGATAACCTATACCTGAAGATCACCAGCGGCTGTGAATACCATAACGGCGTGAGTATTTCCAATATGAAGAATGAAGTGGAAGTCAATATCTGCAGCGCTATTTCTGTAAAGAACTCCACGGGTCCGCTGGTGCTGTCCACGATCAATGGGGGCGTCGACGTGGTGTTTAACGAGATCAGCAAGGACAAGCCATCTTCCATTGCCACCATCAACGGTGAGATCGACGTAACGCTGCCCGCCAAAAGCGCCGTCAACCTGGAAATGCGGAATATACAGGGGGGTATGTATTCCGACTTTGATCTTTTCACGGACGACAAGCAGATGAAACGCGTGGGCGGCGGCGCTATCAATACCCGGCTCAACGGCGGTGGCGTCGATCTGAAGATGACGAATATAAATGGCAATATTTACCTGAGAAAGAAATAGTAAAAACAATTTTATGAAGAAGCTGCTACTGTCTCTCTTCCTAGGCCGCCTGTTCATTCCCCAGGCCGGCGCGCAGAAGATCATCGAAAAACATATCGACTTCACACAAAAGGACCTGATAACCCTCAATATCCAGATAGCGGACAGTATCCGTATTATTACCTGGAACAAGAATGAAGTATATGTAAAGGCCTCGATAGACATCAATGATAACAAGGATAATGATCTCTACCATATGACCTTTGGGGATTCCGGTAATACGGTGGCCGTCTTAGCCAGGATCGCGGATCATGAAAAGGCGAACAAGGGTTGGAATGAGAAGTGCAACTGCTACTGTATGCAATCGCAGATTTACTGCGACGTCTATATCCCCGAGAATGTCAACTTCTCCGTGGAATCCATCAATGCGAATATCACCATCACGGGCAAAACGGCTGCCGTACGAGCCAAGAGTATCAGCGGTTTTATCGATCTGGCTGTCGACCCGCAGCGTAAAGCCGACCTGAAACTAAATACCATTACAGGTACTGTCTATACGGACCTGGCGGTGAATGCCAGCCGGAATACGAGGGTGGTTGGCACAAAGATCTCGGACATGGTAAATGGAGGGGGCAAGCCCATCAGCCTGGAAACCATCAGCGGGGATATATTCCTGCGCAAGGAGGGGCGATAGCTGCTATAGTTTGTAGAATAAGGCCAATCCCGAAGCCGGGCCTGTATACGGAATAAGGCTGATCTTCCTGTTCTTTATCAGTTTGCTCTTATGTAGTTTGGGTACAAGCAGACCGGAGAGTGTGCCGACAGCCGTCCCCACGAGGATGTCCGAGGGAAAATGTTCTCCCGCCTTGTGCCGCATATAACCCGTGGCAGCCGTCGAGACAGCGGCCACCCCGTACAATACCCATTTCAATTTGGATTCGGGATGATAGTCCGCAAAAACCCGGGCCATAAAGAAGGTGGAGGTGGCGACGAGTGCCACATGACCCGCGAAAAATGAATTCCGGGAATTACTGCTCTGTCTTACGTCCATGGGACTTCCCGCATCGTATACCAGGGGGCGCAGCCGGGGAAAATAATGGACACCGGAGGTATACAGCACACCTGTGATGGTCATGGCCTGTAAATAAAGGAAGCTGAGTTCAAGATAGTCTTTTCGCATTTTTTTATCCAGGGCAAAAAAGACAACAGGGTAGGGTACCGCTGCATAAAAAGGAATATAGCTGGCTTTGTCTACGCTCTTGTTATAGGGAAGTATTGCCCAACGATCGAAGCCATCGACGTCTTCCTTTTTCAGACCTGCGATCTTTTCCGCGCTGGTGCCTTCCCGTTTGCCAATCTGGGAGAAATTATATATCGTGAAGCCGGCAATGGCTGTGGTCAATGGAAAATCCACCCATTTTTTGAGGGTGTAAGGTTTTGACGCAATGTTGCTTTGTCCGACGGAACTGTCGGCGTTCTGACCCCGGACGCCGGTGAGGATGAAAAAAAAGATGGTAGCTGATAGTAGTTTTGGCATGTCGCAAATCTAGGGAATTAATGATAAAATGACTCAATGGGGGGCGATACCGACAATAGAAGTGCTGATATTGACAGCAGAAAAGACATTAATTTCGTCTGAAATATTATTGGATGAAACCCCTGTTTGTATTATTGGGCACTTTTATCGTGACCATTCTTATCCTTCGATGGTTGAATGGCTGGTGGGACTATCGCCTGGCCGCCAGGATCGCCATGGCGGCGATGTTGTTTTTCACGGCAATAGCCCATTTTGTTTTTACCAAAGGAATGGAGATGATGATGCCTGACTTTGTGCCCTTTAAAAAAGGGATGGTATATTTTACGGGTGTTGCGGAAATAGGCTGCGGGGTCGGATTATTGCTCAACCACTGGTATGGGATAGCGGCACTACTGCTGATCCTGTTGTTTATGCTTATGTTGCCGGCCAATATCTATGCGGCGCTCCGCCGTGTTAATTATGAAAAAGGGACTCTTGATGGAAAGGGGCCTGCGTATCTTTGGTTCAGGGTGCCCCTGCAAGCCTTTTTTATCGCCTGGATCTATTATCTTATCCTTTATTAGCTGTCTACCGGATAAGGAAAATGGTACCTTTTCTATAGGCTGTTCCACAAGGAGTCACTGCCCTGACCTGGTAAACATAGGCGCCAGCCGGCTGAGGTATTCCTTTATAATTGCCGTCCCAGCAACCATCTATTTTATTTGTAAAGAATACCCGCTGGCCCCAACGATCAAAGACCTCCATCTGCAGGACGGTAATCCTTCCCCAATATTTCAACCCAAAGCAATCGTTGTGACCATCGTTGTTGGGTGTAAACGCGGATGGCACCGGGTATTTGCTCAACTCAGCGGTATAATCCGTGCCGACGGTGATGGAATCCCTCGATGAGCAGCCGTTGGCTCCGGTGACCGTCACGCGATAGAGGGTAGGTGTCAGCGGCTGCACCACAGGGTCGGGGGACCGCAGGTCGGAAATATTTGGATCTACGTCCCATAGGTACCGGCGGCCTCCGCTGGCATGTAATGTCGCTTGTCCCAGCGTACAATCGATGTCGTTGGATTTTGTAACGCTGGTCAGCGGCAGCGGTCGCACGGTAACAGTCGTATTTAGTGTTTTTGTCACCTGGCAGATGGTGTCGGTGATCTTTACGTAGTATTTCTGATTTGCGTCCGGCCATACAAGCAATGCAGGGGCATCGCCAGGTATAGCTCTTATGTCCAGGGACCATGCATACAGATCGCCCCCTGAGGCCACTAACAGAATGGAGTCGTTCTTACAGACGGCGGGCGCCGATGGTGTAAGATCAAAGCTTGAAAGAAAGTGGATCCGGACGGCTATGGAGTCTTCTTTTGAGCAACCGTTGTTATTCGTCACCTGAACGTAGTAGGTGGTGGATCGGGCAGGGGCTACCGTGATCGTCGTTCCAGTGGTTTGCAAAAGCCCATCCGAAGAGGTCCAGATGTTGTGCACCCCCCCGGAGGCTGACAAGGGGACCGTCCGACCCTCGCAGATCGTCGTGTCATTACTTTTTGCAATGTCCGGGACAGGCAATATATCGGCATGAATGGTAGCGCTGGCCTGGCACCCTTGCGGGTTTGACGCGATCACCGTATAAGAGGTCGGGGCCAGTGGAGCGGCTGACGGGTTGGGAAGGGACGGATTTGAAATGTCCGCTCCGCCGGACCAGTTGTATTGCGTGACGTTGATCCCGCTGGCGGACAAGGGTATGGGACTAGCCGGACATACGGAGGTATCCGGCTTGGCCGTCACTGCTATACTACAAAGAACGGCGGATGGCACAAGATAATCTTCTACTTCGCCGTCCTGGGCATAGCCTGTTGCAGACTGGGTCTGCAGTTGATCGGAGGATAGCCTGAGCCGGAATCCGTAGCCGGCGGCAGTGCCTGTCGGAAGCCATTGGGGCAGTCCTGTCCAGGTCAGGGTGGCGGAAGCTGCGTTATTGGGGACGGTCGCCGTCACGGACTCCCCCGGATCAAATCTTCCGTTGCGGTTGAAATCAAACCATCCTGTCAGGTAGGCATCGACGCCGGTGGTGTTGCCGACAGGAACAGTCAGCGTATAAGAGCCATTGTTATTGTATACCGGAAAACTACTGATGCCGTCTTCATCCACCCCCACAGCATTGTCATCGGCGGTTTGCACCGGATCAGCGTCAGGAGGGACCATCCCTATTTTCAGGTTGGTAACCTGCGTGGTTTGCGGTAAGGGCGGCAGGTAGTTGCAGGGGTTGGTCGAACTATACTGCAGCCCGTGCTCTGCTGTGCCATAAGTGGTGGGCAGGTCGCCTCTGTCTACGGATTCCAATATACCGAAGGCCACACCCATACCTCCGGTGGTCGAAGCGTGATCGAGGGTGATATCCAGGGTCAGCGGCCCGGTACCTGTATTACGGGTGGCAATGATCGGGTTCTGACCTATCGCAGAAGGATTGTTAGGGTCTTCATGGGTGTCATGGATGGCTGCGGTCTGCGTACCACAGCCCGTCACGGGGTCGATGGTTTGACCGGAGTTACGGATAAGCTCGATGGTCGACCATGCGCTTCCGTTGGTCTGCAGCGTAGTGGTTTCACCCAAACTGCTGCCTTCCGCATCTGCTGTCACCAGCGTGAAGTTGATGGGGCTGTTATTCCTGCTCACACCCACCGTCAATTTAAAATGGCTGCCGGCTGAAATATTGCCGGCGACGGCATCATACAGCGCAGGGTGAATGCCGGCATCTGAAAAATCGTAGAGCATATGTAACATCGCTCCGGGCCAGGTGTTCATCACGGACGGCTGCAAAAAATTCGAGGTGACATTGGAAAAAGTAACTTTGATAGTGAGTCCGTTATTGGTCTGGATGGTCCGGGAAGCGCCTTCTGCGATGGTAAAACCTGACCAGTCCAGCCACCAGATCTGGTTTTTTAACGTGCCGGACCCAAGGTCGGCATATTGCGCCCTGGTCGAACAGAAAATGCAAAGAAAAAGGCTTAGGAGCAGCGGATGGGGTCTCATAATTTCCCGGCCAAAATAATAAAAATCCCTGACTATCCGTCTGCCAGTTCCCAGGCGCTTTGCCAGGCTTCCTGCTCTTCGGCGTACCGGATAAGCCCTTCGTAAAAAGGCGCCTGTGACAGTGTGGCGCTATCCCCGATGATAACGAGCTTTTTTCGCGCCCTTGTCATGGCCACATTCATCCGGCGGATGTCGGAAAGGAACCCGATCTTGCTATCGGGATTACTCCGGGTCATGCTGATGTAGACGACATCCCGCTCCTGTCCCTGGAAGCTGTCGATGGTGTTTACGGTGATCCTGTCCCCATATATTTTTGCCAGTGGAGAATGTTGCAGTTGTTCTTTCAGCAGTTCGATCTGCCCGCGGTAGGGGGATATAACGGCAACCCGGGGCAGATCGCCGGAAGGGTTTTCCGCCTGCAGCCCGGCGGTGAACTGCGTCAGATGTTTAAAAAGAAAGGCCGCCTCTTCGGGGTTGCTGGTGCTGATGTCTTCTGTCTTTTCATCAAATCCGCATCCTGCCGTATCCACAAACATAAAGGGTCTGTCGGCGGGGAATAGTTTGTGGCCTGCGACGGAGGCGTGCGCTTTTAAACGCCGCTCATAAAATACGGCAGCGGAATAACCCATGATCATTTCATGCATACGATACTGTTCTTCCAGCAGCACTACCGCCTCGGGATACAGGGCTACGCATTTTTCCAGGAGAGTTGTGCTCAATCCATTGCGGGCCGCCTCGGCTGATTTGATGGTAGGGGGCAGTTGACAGTGATCTCCGGCCAGTACAAGTTTTTGGACCTTGAGGATGGGGATCCAGCAAGCGGGCTCCAGCGCCTGTCCCGCTTCGTCTATGACGGCCGTATGAAAGGAGAGGTCCCGTACAGTGTAATGGGCTGCACCCACCAGCGTGGCTGTGATGACCTGGGCTTTGGCCAGCAGGTCATCCAGGATGTACTGTTCCATCTTTTCGACCTCTTTCATAATATTGCGGGCTTCCTGAAAGAGCGCCTTTCGCTGCTCCCGCTCGGCCTGACCAAAATTCCTTTTATACTTATGAGCCATGTCCTTAAAGGCGGAGGCTTGTTTTTTAAGCCTTTTGATCTCCTTTGTCGCGGCGTGTTCCGCCATCCTGCTATCAAGGGTAAGGGACGTCAATCTTTCCGACACCCGTGCGGGATTGCCTACACGGAGTACGTTCAGCCCAACGTCGGATAATTTTTCACTCAGCAGGTCCACGGCAGTATTGCTTGGAGCGGTCACCAGGATGGGGCCCCCTTCTTTTTCGATGAGGGCTTTGATAGCCTGCACCAGGGTGGTAGTCTTGCCGGTGCCGGGTGGGCCATGGACGATGGCCAGTTCGTTCGCTGAAAGTATCTTTTCCACGGCCGTCCGCTGGGAGGGGTTGAGGCTGTTATCGGGCAGCGCAGCGATACCTGTCTTGTGAAAGGTGGGCGGCTTTTCGCCTGTGAGTATCCTGATCAGCCGTCCCTTATCCGTCTTTTCATCTACTCCGGGAGCCAGCCGGAGGGCATTGAACATTTCCGTATAGCTATTATCGTCAAAAAGCAGGTCGATACCCAACTTCCCGTCACGGGTCCAATCCGGCAGCTCGTCGACACGCAGGGAAAGTCTCATCCTGTCTCCTCCCTGGAAACTGATGGTCCCTTCAATCCTGTCATTAGTAGGGTCATGTTGTGAGAACAAGGCCGCCGAAGCTCCAAAACGGAACTGATGGATCACATCCTGGTGATTAGTGCGTTCGAGCTCGACGGTCAGGTAATCGCCGCGGCCCATCTCCGTATCTTTTATGATAATAGGATACCAGCAAAGCCCGGCGGCCCTGCGTTCGGTGACGGAAGCGCGTTCGGTCAGTTCCCGGTAAGCTTGTTTGTCCTCCTCCTGTTCGGTTTTCAGCAGGTGCGTTAAATGCCTGAAATAGTCCATCTTGCAAATATACGGGCCTGTCCGAAAAAGACCGGTGCATGATGTGGGGTGATTGGTGTAAATTGCCTGATGATACGGGAAAAAAAGAAGATATTCGCCTTATCCGGCAGCACCCGGAAGAACGCTGCGAACCATAGTCTCCTGACGGCTATTGCCCATATGACAGCGGACGATCTGGAGATCTCCATTTACGGATCGATTGCCGACCTGCCGCATTTCGACCCTGATCGTAACCTGGAAAATGTTCCCGGCATCGTCCGCGATTTCCGTGAACAGATCAACAAGTCGGACGGGGTCATTATCTGTACCCCTGAATATGCTCATGGCGTTCCCGGCTCCTTAAAAAACGCCATCGACTGGACAGTGTCATCTTCGGACTTTTATCATAAGCCTACGGTGCTGATCACCGCATCTTCTGACGGGCGCTATGGTCATCAATCATTGTTGGAGACATTGCGGGTCATCGAAGCAAAGGACGTAGAGCAACTGCAATTGCTGATACAGTTCGTCAAAACAAAGGTCGATGGCTCCGGCGGGATCATCGATGAAGGGACCCGTGAAGACATAAAGCAACTGATGGGCAATTTTATTCGTTGCCTTAGCTGAATTTTTAAAAATCAATTATCATGAGAAGCAGGATCTTTACTTTCGCCCTTAGCCTGGTCGTATACAGCGGCTATGCCCAGCGAAGCGCCCCGGATGTCATTCCCACCGGAATGGGGCCACTGACCATTCAACCCGTTATGCATGCCAGCCTTGTGCTATCCTTAAAAGGTCTGGTCATTTATGCGGACCCTTCAGGGGGAATTGCCAAATTCAAAGGATTACCGGCTCCGGATCTGATCCTTATCACCGACATCCATGGGGACCATTTTGACTCCGCCACGCTGGCTGCTGTTGTGACGGCCAACACCATTCTGGTTGTGCCCCAGGTGGTGGCGGATAAACTGACGGCTTTTGATAAAAAAAGGCTGGTCGTGCTGAAGAACGGGGATCACACTGACAGAAGGGGTATCGGCATTTCGGCTATCCCTATGTACAATCTTCCTGAAAGCCCGACTGCTATGCATACGAAGGGTAGGGGGAACGGGTATGTACTGGGCATAGGAGGAAAGAAGATCTACCTTTCCGGCGATACGCAAGGTATCCCCGAGATGCGGGCACTGAAGGATATCGATGTAGCTTTCGTATGTATGAACCTCCCCTATACGATGGATGTGAACGAGGCAGCGGATGCTGTGCTGGCATTCAAACCCAAGGTTGTTTATCCATATCATTACAGGGGACAGAACGTACAACAGTTTAAAAAACTGGTGGATGCCGGCAATAAGGGGATTGACGTACGGCTAAGGGAGTGGTACCCGGGAAATTTATAGAGGCGTGCCACGTTTCCACTCTTCCGCTTGTCAGAGTAGTGTCATTTATTGGGTAAACCCGTCCTAAAACCACCAAGTATGAAGATCTCAAAAACACTGCTCAGTGCCGTTATGGCCGGCATTACGGTGCATGCAGCTTCTTCCTGTAAAAAGGAGACGGAGAAGTCTTTCTTTGAAAAGATCAAACAGGAAATTGAAAAGAAGAGTAAGGAAAAGACCTCCGTACCATTCCCCTGTCCTGCTTGTGGAATGGGTTAAACCAGGCATATTATCCTCTGTAGCCTGCAATCTGGATGTAGACATACTGACTGCCTGTATCCCGTTGCTGGAAGGATCGAGGATCGATGCTTTGGAATGGTCTTTTGATGCATTGTACAGGGAAGAGGAGATCCCAGACTGGTTCAGGGACTTATTAACCGCCTTTGCCAATGAACACAGGTTGATCGGTCATGGTATCTTCTTTTCCCTCTTTTCGGGCAGATGGCTGGCTGGCCAGGAAGAATGGCTGCATCAGTTACGGCGGGTATGTCAGGATTACCGTTTTGATCATATCACCGAGCATTTTGGATTCATGACGGGAAAGGACTTTCATCATGGAGCTCCCCTAGGGGTACCCTATACACCTACGACGTTAAGGATTGGCAGGGACAGGCTAAAAAGGATCTATGACGCATGCAGGTGCCCGGTAGGTCTGGAGAACCTTGCCTTTTCCACTTCCGCAGAAGAGGTAAAGAGGCATGGTGTGTTCCTGGAGCAGTTGCTGGAGCCGGTGAACGGGTTTATCATCCTTGACCTCCACAACCTTTATTGTCAGTTGCATAATTTTGGGATCGCATTCGAGGATCTTATCGATCTGTACCCTTTGCATCGTGTCAGGGAAATTCATATTTCAGGAGGTAGCTGGGATAATTCAAAGGCCAATCCTGACAGGACAGTGAGAAGAGATACGCATGATAATGCCGTACCACAAGAAGTTTTCCGTTTGCTGGAAAATGCTATTGAGCGTTGTCCACACCTTAAATATGTCGTGTTGGAACAGCTGGGCGTAGGATTGCAGACAGCAGCCGCCAGGAAAACTTTTTATGACGACTTCCTGAAAATGCAAAGCATCGTACAGGAAAAGAGCAAGACACTTGATCCCGGTACCGTGGACACATTCCTGCCGGGATCGGTCCTGCTTACAGAGATAAAGGCGGAGGATGAAACTTTACACCGGCAACAGCTGGAACTCTCCCGGATCCTGGAAACTGCCGTTTCTTATGAGGAAGTGATCCATAGATTGAACAACAGTTCCCTCGTATCTTCAGACTGGAAAATAGAAGCCTGGGAACCCTGTATGGTCGAAACCGCTATGAAGATAGCGCAGAAATGGATGCGCGGGGTCTAAATAGAATTTATTACATTTACCTCTGTAATATGCCTGGTTATGATTGCTGCCATCCGAGGTTCTTATAGTGACGATGCCTTTAAGCGTCTTTTTGACAGCTATAAGAACAGGCTGTACGGCTATGTACTGGCCATCGCCCATTCTCCCTATGCAGCCGAAGAGATCACCCAGGAAATATTTATCAAATTATGGCTCTGCCGCGACATCCTTCACCAGGTGGATAACCTGGATGCCTATATCTTCACCATTGCCCGTCATAAGACCCTCAATCATCTCCGAAAGGCTGCATATGATGAACGATTGCTCAGGGAATTACAATCGCTCGCCACAACTGAAAATAATAATGTGGAGGAACGCACGCTGACAGGCGAATATGAACGTCTTATCAGCGACGCGCTTATGCTGCTGTCCCCTCAGCGCCGCCTGGTCTATCAGCTCAGCCGGGACAAAGGGCTTAATTATGAACAGATAGCGGATCATCTCCGGCTATCCCGTAATACCGTCCGGAACCATATGGTGGAAGCCCTCCGCTTTATCCGTCATTATCTGGGTCGGCATGGGTCTACGCTGACGCTGCTGGCGGTCTTTTTGACTTGTTAGGGAAGCCCGAAATTTTTTTTCTTCCGGATTAGTCCTTATAGTCGTCCCATGTGTCAGGCTTGTATAGACTCCCGTCATCATGAATGATACTTTACGACTGCAGGAACTTTTTTCCCTCTACCAGCAACGTCGCTGTACGGCTGCCGAGGTAACGGAATTGATCGAACTGCTGCAACAGGCTGACGCTGAGGCGGCGCTTTCCGGCCCCATGCAGGAGCTTTGGGAAGATTTTCGCGGACACGCCACTGAGTACCCCATCGACTGGGATACGATGTATAGCCGGGTCAGCCGCAGCGAGGATGATCTCTACACGTTGAGCCGCCGGCCAGGACGTTCTCCCCGACTGCTGTATGCCGTGGCTGCCATAATGATCCTGGCCTTGATGATCCCTGCTATATGGTGGTTGTTCTCCGGACATGCCGGACAGAGGAAAGAACCTGTAGCAGCTGTGCAAACAGCCCCGAAGGATAAACTGACACCGGTGTCCGAATTACAAAAGCGCCGTGTCCTCCATCTGCCGGACGGCAGCACCGTCATTCTCAACAGGAACAGCCGCCTGGACTATATTCCCGGTTTTACCAGCGCTATACGGGAAGTCTATCTCACCGGGGAAGCCTTTTTTGACATCGTGCATGTTCCCGGCAAACCTTTCCTGGTGCATACGGGGAAGGTGACGACCCGTGTATTGGGGACATCTTTTAATATCAAAGCGTATCCATCCGACAAAGCCATCGAGATCACGGTGGAGCATGGCAAGGTGCAGGTGATGGATGAAAAGACAAATATGGGATTACTGACGGATGCGCAGCAGTTGCGTTTTGAGGTTGATAAGGACCAATACAAGTTCGGGAAGGTAGATGTAAATGCTGTCGCCGCATGGCGGCCACAGGAGATCCGTTTTGACGATATCACGTTGAGTGAGATCGGACGGCAGATAGAACAACGTTTTGGCCGGACGGTCCGCTTTGCCAATCCGGCGTTGGAGAATTGCAGGGTGACGGCCTCTTTTTATGAGGACGACGGTCTGGAGGAGATCATGACGGTTGTATGTGGTATCTCCCAGTCGACCTGGCTGGCTAAGGAGAATGTCATCGTCATTGACGGGAAAGGATGTAATTAGTCTTACATAAAAGACATCCCGGGTGGAGCCGGGATGCGTGTGTGTTTTAAACAATTTGGTGTAACTATCTAAAACTTGCCAAAACTATGGAATTTTTATTTCCACGGCGGGGAATTGTATGTCTTTTCCCTACCGGCTGTCCTACTCATTACAAAGGTTGGATTATGAAGCTAACTTGCTTGCTTGTCGCCATCGGCTGCACCAGTCTGCAACTGCTGATGGCAAATGCCGGAAAAGGTCAGGAGCTCAGGGATGTGCGGGTATCCCTGGAGTTGAAGAACGAGCCGCTGCGGGCTGCCTTTTCGATGATCGAGAAACAGACGCACTACCGATTTGCCTACAACCGCGGGCAGGTGGATAATTATAGGAGCGTAAGCCTGTCCCGTGGGAATTATACGGTGGAGAAGGCGTTGGAGCTGTTGTTGATCGGAACCCGGCTGCAATACAGACAGGTGAATAATAAGATCATCATTTATCGTACGGGTGATGTCGCGGGTGATCTGGCGGATGATATTTCCGGAACGGCCGGGCTGCCGGCCGATGGGGGTGTAAAAGGTAAGATCACCAATGAAAAGAACGAGCCGATGGTGGGTGCTTCTGTTCTGTTGACCGGCGCCGATAAAGGCACTTCTGCCGGTCTGACGGGTGAGTTCTCCATTGGCGGTGTCAAGCCTGGTAGATATAAGCTACAGGTATCGGCCATCGGGTATCAAACTATCCTGCGGGATATCACTGTTAGCGATGGGCAGGTGCTGGAGCTGAACTTCCAGCTAAAGCCGGGGGGAGATGCGTTGAATGAGGTAGTGGTGACGGGGTATTCCAGACAGTCCAAAAGAGATGTGACGGGGGCTGCCTCCACCATATCCGCCGAGGTGGTCGCTCAATCTCCTGTCACGGATGTGACCGGGATCCTGCAGGGCAGGGTGGCCGGCGTCAGCGTAGACGAGCAAGGCGGCCCCGGAAGCTCACAGGTTGTGAGGATCCGCGGTGTGGGCACCATCGGCAACAATGACCCGCTGTATGTCATCGACGGGGTACAGATCAGGATGGGCAACAGTACGGTACTGGGCAGTCAGGACATCTCCAATCTCCTCAATCCCGGGAATATTGAGAGCATTACCATCCTGAAAGACCCATCCCTTACAGGTCTGTATGGATCGGAAGGCAGCAATGGCGTCATCGTCATTACTACCAAAACGGGCAAAATGGGGGCTCCCAAACTGGATTACAATACTTATGTAGGATATGAAGTGCCTAAAAAACTGCCGAAGTTTATTACCCCCCAGCAACAGGCCGATGCGCTGTACAACTCTTATCTGAACTCCACGCCGTCGCAGACGCCAAAACCTGCTTCTTTTTATGGCAGCGGCAATGCGCCTGTCCTGCCGGATTATATCATCGAAGGGGGCTCGTCCAATATTGGGGTCGCTACGGGCAGTCCGCTGGCCGACCCGTCACTGTATGACTATAAGACTTACCGGATCTTAAAAGCAAATAAAGCCGGTACCAACTGGTTCAAGGAACTGTTCAAACCGGCCTTTACACAGAACCATCAGCTTTCTCTCAGCGGCGCAACGGATAAAAGTAATTATGCGCTGACGTTTGGTTATCTCAACGACCAGGGGACGGAGCTAAACTCTTATTTCAAACGCTATTCGCTGAGGGTAAACACTCTGTTCAAGGTACAGCCCTGGCTTAGGATAGGGGAGAACATAGAGCTGGCATTCACGGATGCCAACGGCGGGGAGAAACGTACAGGCAATACCTTTAACAATGATATCGGCGCCATTTTCGCATTGTCCCCCTTGCTGCCGACCCATGACATCGCCGGCAACCTGGCAGGCACCAAGGGTACTACGGTCCTTGGCGGGGGCAACCCACTGATCAGCCGGACCAATAGCAAGGAGGCCAAATCCTATACTCAGGCCATTATCGGCTCCGCCTTTCTGGAGGCCGGGCCGGTGAAGGGTTTTGTGTACACCAACCAGATAGGCTTTCAGTTCGTCCCGAACGAGTATCATTACTTTGTGCCCGCCCTCTACCAGGAGCCCCTGGCCAGCACAACCAACCAGTTCAGGGAGGGCTCCGGCTACTCCACGGACTGGCGCTGGCTGAATAAGATCTCCTGGTCGGGCACCATCGCCCATGATCATCGTCTCTCTGCTTTTGTGGGCTATGAGGCGCATAAGTTCGTATATCGATATTCATCCGGATTAACGGGGAACATCGGCAACCCTTCTCCTAATACCAATTATCTCGGCAGCGGTAATACGGGTACGGACACGGCTCAATATGTTCCTTCCGTAGATGGCTCCGGCGATAAATATACCGGCGTATCCCTGTTTGGTAACGCGACCTATTCGTTCATGGACAAATATTATGTCACGGGCACCGGTCGCAGGGACGGCTCCTCCAAATTCGGGATCACAAGCCAATACGGCAATTTCTGGGCAGCGAGTGTTGGCTGGCGGCTATCCAGGGAATCTTTTATGGACAATGTGAGATGGATCTCCGATCTGAAATTACGAGCTTCTTATGGACAGGCGGGCAACGACGCCATTCCATCGGGCCGGTACAGGGACACCTATACATCCGGCCCTTTTGGCGCGTATGACCTGGGCGGTACCAATACTTCTTCTCTCAGCGGGTATTATCTTGCCGGATATGGAAACCCCGTCTCGCATTGGGAGGCCAATAACACCACCAATATAGGTGTCGACGCTGCGCTCTTCAACAATAGTCTTACTGCCAGTTTCAATTGGTTTAACAAAGTTACCAAGGGGCTCCTTTATGCGCCCACTACTTCGGGTACACAAGGCTCGGCGGCCTCTGCTATCCAGAATATCATGAACTTCAGCAACAAGGGCGTCGAACTGGAACTGGGCTACAACGGGCATGCCGGTCAGCTGCGTTATGAGATGAACCTGAACTTTTCCACCTATCGCAACAGAGTGAATTATATCGATGGCGGCGTCAACTCGCATCTCGATGGTGGTTACGTAGGCTCTGGCGGCGGCACTGCCCTGACCCGCAGCATTGTCGGCCACCCCATCTCTTCTTTTTACGGCTATGTTTATGAAGGCCTTTTCCAGGATGCGCAGGATGTGGCGGCCCATGCCACGGAAAATATCTTTGGCATTACGCCCGGCAATGCGCTGGGGCATGTCAAATACAAGGACCTGAACAATGACAAGACCATTACCTCGGATTCCGACAGGACTTTTTTGGGAAGCCCTCATCCTAAATTTACCTATGGCTATAACCTTAACCTTTACTATAAGAATTTCGACCTGGGGATTTTTGTACAGGGCGTTTATGGGAATAAGATCTTCAATTACGGCAGGATCATGACCCAGATGCCCAATGGCCTGATCGCGGGCCAGGGTGGAATGACGGTAGAGGCGCTGGACACCTGGACACCGTCCAATCGCAAGGCCCAACTCCCTATCTTTTCCCAAGGGTCGGGGGTCAACGATCTTTCCCCTTCCAGCTTTTTTATAGAAGGTGGCTCCTATCTGCGGGTTAAAATGCTACAACTGGGCTATACGCTTCCAAAACTCAAGGGCGTCAGCCGGCTCAGGGTGTACCTGCAAGCCTATAACCTGCTTACCATCACCCATTACAGCGGTATGGATCCTGAGGTCAACGATGGTAATCCCAGCGGACTGGGGATCGACTACGGGACAGCTTACCCGATTGCACAGAAGTATCTTTTTGGCGTAAACCTCAATTTGTAATCAAATGAAAAAAATATTATTTCTTTTCTATAGCCTGCCAATTTTGTTGCTATCCTGTAGCAAGAGTTTTCTCAATGTGCCTGTGCAGGGTCCTTCCACCGGCAGCGATACCCTGAACAACCGCAACGGCGTTCAGCAATTGCTGGTAGGCGCCTATCACGACCTGACGGGGATGGACACCAAAAGTACCTGGTGGGGTACAGCCGGCACCAACTGGATATATGGTGATATCACTTCGGGGGATACCTATGTAGGCGGCACAGGTGGCAATGGTCTTCCCCACGGCGTACCCGATGCGCAGCAGATACAAAATTTCCAGGTGTTGTCAACCACCGGCTTCATCGACGACAAATGGATCTCGGATTATGACGGCGTGGCCCGCGCCAACTCCGTCATCCGGATCTGCGGGCAGGCAAAGGATATGACGGATGCGCAAAAAACGGAGGTCATTGCCGAAGCCCGATTTTTACGGGGGCATTTTCATTTCGACGCCAAAAAAATGTGGAATAATGTGCCGTATGTTGATGAGAACGTCATCAGCTTTACCACGCTGTCCAATGAAATGGATATATGGCCGGCCATCGAGGCGGACTTTACATTTGCATATAACAACCTACCTGAGACACAGCCCCTTGCCGGGCAGGCCAACAAATGGGCAGCAGCCTGTTACCTGGCCAAGTGCTATCTGTTTGAAAAGAAATACTCCGATGCGCTTGCCTTGTTGAATACCATCATTTCCAGCGGGAAGAATGCAAAAGGGGTGAAATATGACCTGGCGCCCTGTTATCACGATAATTTTAGTGTTACCCATGAGAATAACCAGGAGTCCGTATTCCAGATACAGTTCTCCGTGGACCAGGCCAGCATACCTATCAATGCCAACGTGGGGGAAACGGGTGTCTCGCCATTATTCTACCAGGGATCGGACGTATACTATGGTTATTGGAAACAACCTAGCTTCAACCTGGTGAATGCCTTCAAGACGGATGCCAATGGATTGCCGATGATGGACGCCTCGGGTAATGACACTTCGAACGTCACCAACATCAAAAATGATATGGGTATTGCTTCCGCGGACCCTTTTGTTCCCTACCAGGGTACAGTGGATCCAAGATTGGATTGGACGGTGAGCAGGCGAGGCGTTCCTTACCTGGATTGGGGCGTCAATCCGGGGCATAACTGGGTCTATGACCAAAATTTCGGGGGACCTTATCTGAACGTTAAGAATATGTATCTCAAGAGTGAGCAGGACCAGGGTTATAACGTTTACATCGGATACGACTATGAGGGCAACAGCGCTGTAAATTACAACATCATCCGATTTGCAGACGTACTACTGTGGGCAGCGGAATGCGAAGTGGAAGCGGGCAGTTTGGAGCAGGCGAGGGGCTATGTAAACCGGATCCGTCAAAGGGCGATGACAGGCTGCCAGCCGGCCATCGATCATTCCACCGGCTCACCCTCTGCCAGTTATAGTATGGGGCAATACAACAATACCTGGACGGACAAGAACTTTGCCCGTGATGCCGTCCGTTTTGAAAGAAGGCTGGAACTGGCACAAGAAGGGCAACGCTTTTTTGATCTGGTACGGTGGGGGATTGCGGACACTTACCTGAATGCCTATCTGCAGAAGGAACAGACCCGGGGTGTGGGGAGTGTGCAGTCAGGCGCTGCTTTTGTAAAAGGCAAGCATGAATATTTCCCTATTCCCCAGCAGGAAATTTTCCTGGATCCAAAATTGAAACAGAACCCTGGTTATTGAAAACGCACACTATATCGGATGAATACTTTGATCTGGTCTTTGCTGATCGCCGTGTCTACTGTGTCTGCCCGGACCCCGCATAACTGGTATTTCGATCCTTCGGGCGATGATGCCGGTGGTGGGGACAAGACCCATCCTTTCAGGAGTATTCAGCGGCTGAACAGCCTGACTCTTGGAGCCGGGGATACATTGTTTTTCCGTTCGGGGCAGGTGTTTCGTGGTGAACTACGGTTGCAGGACGGTGCTATGGGTGTTCCGGGGCATCCCATTGTCATCACATCTTATGGACAGGGTAAGGCCGTCATCGATGGCGGCAACGGCGCTGCCATAGCGCTTTACAAGGCGGCTCATATCGTCCTGTCCAACCTGGAGCTCCGTGGCGCGGGACGGAAAGAGGGGAGTACCGAGAGCGGTCTGGTCATCAACACCTGCCGGGATATCACGGCAGATAGTCTTATCGTCAGCGGTTTTCAGAAATCAGGCGCGTATGTCTATCAGAGTGTGCAGATACGGCTTACCCGCATCCTGGCCCGGGACAATGGTTTTGCAGGCATATCCGCCGACGGGCCTTATGGTAAAAGAGATTGTCATCATATTCTCATCCGGGACTGCAGGGCGGAGAACAATCCCGGCGACCCAACCAATCTGTCCAATCACAGCGGCAATGGTATTGTCGTGGGTTATTGCCGTAACGTGCTCATCGAGGGATGTATCGCCACGGAGAATGGCTGGGATATGCCCCGCGTGGGCAACGGTCCTGTGGGGATCTGGGCTTTTGAAGCAGACAGCGTGATCATCCGGCATTGTATCTCTTTCCGTAACAAGACGGCCAAAGGGGCCGATGATGGCGGCGGCTTCGACCTGGATGGCGGTGTTGCTCATTCTGTCATCGAACATTGTGTCTCTTATGAGAATGAGGGCAGCGGTTTTGGACTTTTTCAGTATGCAGGCGCTTCTCCCTGGCACGACAACAGCATCCACGATTGCAGCAGCACCAACGATGGGCTTGTCTCCGCGGCCAGGGCCGGGGTCTTTATCTGGAACAGCTCACGCGATCCCCGACAGCTGCGCAACGGCAGCTTTTATAACAATGTCGTCTATAATACAAACGGTGCGGTGATTCACTATGCTTCGGAAAGCGAGCACCGCGGCTTCCAATTTCATCACAATGTTTTTATCGCCTCGGATAGCCTTATCACAGGGATGACGGGCGCGGATGATGTGTTTGGACAAAACCATTGGACGGGTGTGTTGCCGGATAGTTCCTTTCATTAATTGATATTTTTATGAAGAGAAGAACCTTTCTACAACAAGCAGCGGGATGGGCGTTCGTTGGGCGATTGGGGACGGTGGCGATGTCGGATGGACGATCAGGTAGACCGGCGGGACCGGGTCGGCCCGTCTTTGTATACAACAACTGGTCTGCCTATGACGAACTATCGGATAAGGTTGTGCAAACAGAAGCTCTGGCGATGAGGGAATTACAAGAGATACTCAGGCTGCGCCGGCAAGGGGTACAGATAGATTATTATGTGATGGACGCTTTCTGGTTTGACAAGCATGGAGGTTATCGAGTCTGGCATCGCGAACATTGGCCCAATGGCCCGGATGGGTGGCTGAAGGCTTGTCTGGATAATAAGATCATACCCGGTATGTGGTTTTCCACCAACCTGATCGCCACCCATGACGGCAGGTTCCTGGAGCCTGTCAGCGAATGGCTGGATTCCGTTGGCACCGACCCGAACATACTTTCTCTCTTCGAAGGAGGTTATCTGGCTCACCTGGCGGAAACCCTGCAGTTATGGTATGACAAGGGCGTCCGGCTTTTCAAATTTGATTTTGCCTATTTCGAGGCGGTGACAAAGGCTTCGAAAGACAAGTTCTCCCCAGAAGAAATAAAAGAGAAAAATAAGACGGCTTTTATGCATATGTTGCAGCAGTTCAGGATCCGCCATCCGGATGTGTTGATCACCGGCTACAACGGATTTGGGGGTGATATGGAAAATACATACACACCTTTTCGCAGGACGGTGGATCCCCGCTGGCTGGAAACCTTTGATACCCTTTATTGTGGCGACCCGCGTTTTTCAGATGTGCCGATGATGAACATTTGGCGCAGCCAGGACAATTACTCTGATCATATGGCTCGCCAATTTGAGTTCAATGGTCTTCCTTTGCGGCGGATCGACAATTGTGCTTTTATGATTGGGAAGACGGGCACCTGTTATTACAGGGCGGGCCATGCCTGGAAGGGTATGCTGTTGCTGGAACTGGCGCGGGGTGGCTGGATGAATGTTTATCATGGAAATCTGGAATTACTCTCCGACGAGGATGCTCGGTGGTTTGCCAGGGCGCAGCGGTTATATCATGGTATGCAGCAAGCGGATGGCATTTCCAGTTTTGGCGCTGTGCCCGGTTCGGGTCGGCCTTATGGTTTTAAGGCGACGGATGCCCGTGGTTCGATCTTTACCGTGGTCAATCCCTCTCAGGAAATTTCTTCTGTTGCTCTTTCTTTTGCAAAAAATGGTTCGCGTATCTTGTACGCAGATGGAGGGTTTAAGCCGACTGTTAAAGATAAGCGCCTGATCCTTGGGACAGAGCAGATGGCCGTCGTCGGCACGGGAGCTTATGCGGATGAAAGTTATCTGCTGGGTACTGACCCGACTGTACGTATTCCTCTTACGCAGCAACGGATGGATGTTGATTTCCGGACAGCCGGTGCGGGTATGATCTCCGGTGTGGCGTATCCGCTGAGGGGTAAGGACATCCGTATTGTCCTGCAACAATTCGGCCCGGACGGCTTTCCCTACCGCAGTTGGGGAGGTGCGCCTCCCAATGGAAAAAAAATGGATACGCTCATCGGTATCAGCGCGCGTCAGGAGGGTAGGGTGCTGCCCCTGTATATAGAATACGATAAGATGATATGGAGCGGCTTGTCGTGGGCCGCAGGCGAATTACGGCAAGGCAGCTTTGTTCCGGCATTGCCTGTAGAGATAACATGCCATACGAAGGAACAGCAGCCCCTGCGGCTGGAGGCGAGGGTATATGCAGTAGGTTATTAATCTTTTTTGCATGAAGAAATTAACGTTCTTAACAGTATGTATAGCCGGGGGGCTTTCTCTTTTTGCAGCCCCTCCTCTTGGGACGGATAGTATCCTTTATGGGGCGGCTTATTATTATGAGTATATTCCTTATGAGCGTCTGGACAAGGACGTCAGCATGATGAAGGCTGCGGGCATCAATACTGTCCGGCTGGCCGAATCCACCTGGGGGCTATGGGAGCCGAGGGACGGCGTATTTGATTTTTCCAAACTGGACCATGTGTTGGACGCCATGGATAAAGCGGGTATACGTGTCATCATCGGGACGCCCACTTATGCCATCCCCGCGTGGCTGGCGAGGGAACATCCTGAAGTGCTGGTGACCACTCCGGCGGGTAAGCGTATGTACGGGGCCCGGCAGAATATGGATATCGTCAGTCCGGTGTTCCGGCGTTATGCGGAGCGTATCGTCCGGCAATTGGTCCTACATGTCAAGGACAGAAAATGTGTCATCGGTTACCAGGCGGACAATGAAACAAAGCATTATCATAACAGCGGCGCGACTATGCAGACCCGTTTTCTGCAATGGTTAAAGACAAAGTTCGGGAGCCCGGAGAACATGTGCCGTGCATATGGGCTTCATTATTGGAGCAATTCTATTCATGACTGGAAGGACTTCCCGTCCATGGATGGGAATGTCAATGCCAGCCTGGGATGCGCTTTTGCTTATTTTCAACGCCGGATGGTGACGGAATATCTCGCCTGGCAGGCGGGGATCATCCGCCGGCTGAAAAGACCCGGGCAATTCATCACCCAGAACTTCGACATGGACTGGCGCGGCCACTCCTATGGCATCCAGTCTGATGTAGATCACTTCGCTGCCGCACGCGCATTCGATGTGGCTGGTATCGACATTTACCATCCCACCGGCGACAGGCTCACCGGCGCGGAGATATCTTTTGGAGGGGATCTTGCCCGCTCTATGTTGCGTGACAATTACCTGGTGATGGAGACGCAGGCGCAAAGCATGGCCGGCAGACAGGAGCTGCCGTATCCCGGTCAACTCCGGCTACAGGCCTTCAGTCATCTGGCTTCGGGCGCGGATATGATAGAGTATTGGCCCTGGCAGTCGATACCCAATTCGGTGGAGACTTATTGGAAGGGTGTGCTGAGCCATGATGGAGAGCCTAATCCGTTGTATGAGGAGGTAAAAGGTGTCGGAACCGCTTTTCGGCAGACAGGCAATCGCCTGACCAATCTCCGGATAAAAAATAAGGTGGCCATTCTTTTTAGCAATGCGTCGCTCACCGCCCTAAACTGGTTTGGGTTCAGCGATTCGCTGGGCTATAACGACATCCTGCGCAGGGAGTACGATGCGTTGTATAAAATGAATGTGGGTTGTGACTTTGTCGACCCCTCATCGGGGAACTTCGGAGATTATTCGCTGATCATCGTCCCGCCTCTGTACGCAGCCTCCGACAGTTTGCTGGCGAAACTGAACGACTATGTACGGGCCGGAGGCCACATCGTCTATAGCTGCAAGAGCGGATTTACGGACGAGAATGTGCAAGTGCGCCCCTCACGGCAACCGGGCGGGCTGCGGGAGGCATGTGGCGTGTCGTATCAAATGTTCACCAATATTGGAAGGCTTCCTCTTGCGGGTGATCCCTTTCATGTCGGCGCCACGGATAATGAAGTACATGACTGGGCGGAATTACTGGTGCCGGAAACAGCCCGGGTGCTGGCCTGGTATGACCATCCTTATTGGGGGAAATATGCGGCTATCACGCAAAACCGTTATGGAAAAGGGATGGTCACCTATATTGGTACGTTACCATCAAAAACCATCCTCGACACCTTGCTCCGGCAGGCTGTGAAAGAGGCCGGTGTGAGCTCTCCCGATCAGGAACTATCTTTCCCATTGATCACCAAGCATGGGATCAACCATTGGGGTAAGACTATACGATATTACTTTAATTATTCCGATGCTGCGAGGAGCTTTCGGTATCCATACGGCGCAGCGGTGAATGTGCTCACGGGCGTAAAGATTGGGGCGGGAGTGACGATCACGTTGCAACCCTGGGACCTGCTGGTACTGGAGGAAGAGGACCTCACCGAAGGGCAATGGCTCGATACGGACGGCCATCCTATCAATGCGCATGGGGCCGGGGTACTCTCTTATAACGGGGGCTGGTATCTCTATGGAGAGATCAAAAAAGGACCTACTCATCTGGTGCCCGGACAGGATTGGGAGGACTATCGTGTGGATGCTGGCGGCGTGTCCTGTTATTCCAGCCGCGATCTTATCCATTGGAAATATGAAGGGGTGGCGCTGACCCCCGTGATAAAGGACACGGGCAGCGATCTGCATATCAGCCGTGTGATCGAGCGACCCAAGGTGATCTATAATGCGTCTACAAAGAAGTTTGTTATGTGGATGCACATCGACAGGGAGGATTACAGCTATGCGCGTGCGGGCGTGGCTGTCAGCGACAGACCGGAAGGCCCCTACCACTATGTCCGGAGTATGCGTCCCGACGGAGAAATGTCCCGTGATATGACGGTATTCAAAGACGATGATGAGAGATCGTACCTGGTCTATACTTCTGAGAACAACAATACCATGCATGTGTCGCTGCTTACGCCGGATTACCTGGCCCCCGCGGGTGTTTGGAAAAGGATACTGGTGGGACAGCGTCGGGAGGCGCCGGCAGTATTCAAGCACGAGGGACGGTATTTTCTTATTACGTCCTTGTGTACCGGATGGGACCCGAATCCTGCTCTTTGTGCGACGGCCGACAGTATGTTAGGGGAATGGCGTCCGCAAGGTAATCCCTGTAAGGGGCCTGATGCGGCCACCACCTTTCATTCGCAAAGCACGTACGTGTTGTCTTTACAGCCTGAACAGGGGAAATTCCTTTTTATGGCCGACCGGTGGAATAAGACGGACCTGGAACATTCCGGCTATTGTCAGCTGCCCTTACGGGTAAGGGATGGGGTAGCGGAGATCTCGCCGGAGGATGATATGGTGTTGAAGGACCTGGCTGTGAGTCCTCTGTCGATCGTAGAATATAAGATACAGCTGAAGGGGACTGCCGGCAGCAAGGGAACATCTTTTCTCCGATGTTATGACAGTGCCGGCGGGTTGTTGTTACAATATGAGGTGCCGTTCACGCTGACTGACACCGGCGGGTGGACGGGAAATTATATAGAGACACCGCCACGTACTGCCCGGCTCACAGTAGGGTTGCTTCCTTCGCCGGGTATCGGGGTCCGGGTGTCTGGCTGCGAGGTGCATGTGATAAAAGATCCTGCCTGGAGGGCGCCTGCGCCTGTCTGTGATCTTCCTCGCTATATGCGCCCTTTCTGGCGCAGCGATACCATCTTTAATGAGACTGTATTGTTGAGGTCCGATGGAAAGACTCCTGCTCATGGACAGTTGTTATATAAGCCGGAGAAGATCCTTTCCGTTATGAATTTTGGGCTGGATACTGTGTATCGCTCCGGGAAGGATTACAAGGTGGAAGGCAGGACGATCTATCGCAGACCAGGTTCGCTTATGCCGTCGAGAGCAGACAGCTCTTTCGACAGGGAACATAATCTTGCCTGGTATGACCTGCAATCCCAATGGGTGACAGTGACCTATACCCACCGTGACCCGTGGATAGGACCAGTACCGGGGTATAAAGGGGATCTGCTGCCCAGGACGTTGGAGAGATTGCGATCGGGCCGCCCGGTGTCCATTGTTGCCTATGGGATGAGCATCACCCGGGGCATGGATGTCAGCGGCTATGACAGTGTCAGACCCTATATGCCGCCGTATGTTGACCTTTTTGCACAGGGGCTGGAGAAAGCCTATGCGGGCAGCCGGGTGACATTGTACAATGCAGGGTTACCGGGCGCCACTGTAGCCTGGGGGGCGGAGCATGCTGAAGATTATGTAACGCCGCTGCATCCTGATCTTACCGTGATCGATTTTGGTATGAATGATTTCTGGCGCATGCCTCCCGGGGAGTTCAGGGATTCGGTGAGGACGATCATCCGAAAAATACGGAGCGCCGACCCGGCGGCAGAGATCATATTACTCGCCAATATGGCATTCGACCCTGACTATGTACTGGACTCCGATAAAAATAAGCGATTCTACGTCGGTAATATGTTGGGGTACAGCAAGGTTCTGCAGGAAATGGAAGGACCTGGTATTGCGTTCTTAGATATGTATTCAGTGAGCGAAGCTATCTACAGGCGTAAAAATGGAAAAGATTGTCTGGTGAACCCATTGCATCCCAATGATTATTTGGCGAGATGGTATGCACAGGGGCTGCTGGCATTGCTCATCCGGGAAAATCCTTAATTTTTTCTTATTTTGGCGGTATGCCCTTTATCGACTCCTTTTCCATCTATCTCCTGGATGAACCGGAGGCTGCGCTCTCCCCCTTAAAACAATTGGCGCTGATAGCGTTCGTTCTTGAGGTCCTAAAAAAAGAGAATGTCCAATTCATTATGGCGACACATTCCCCTATTTTAGTGGGTATTCCGGGAGCCAGGATCTATGAGATCCAGGAAGATGGAATGCAGGAGGTGAAATACAAAGAGACTGATCACTACCGGATCACAAAGACCTTCCTGGATAACCCCGAATATTATTTACGTCATTTCTAAGAATGATATAATTTCACTCCATGACCGGTATTCTCGCACAGGTGATATCCCTGACCTCTTATGGCAATGCTTTTCTACAGGCGGATGAATTCGCCGAAGACTTTTACCCTTCGAACTCCACTTTTCAGTTTTGCAATAAGGTGGATTTTAAAAATTTCAGGAAGCGTATTTTTTCGTCATCTCCCCGGGAAGTGCCGGTAGCAAACGACCCCAATGAATGGTTCCGGTTCCTGAAAAAAGACGGTTGTAAGAAGATCAGGCTGTACTATCAACCTGCGGGCAAAAAGGAGCCGGCCCCCGACCATAAATTGGCCGGTCTTGTGGGCGGTGGCGGCACGTGGATGATCGAAACCATTTACGGCCGTTATTCACATTATTGGTTCAATCGTTGGGAGGTGACAAAAAAGGACGACCCTGACAGAAAGATATGGTCTGTGTCATACGCTATGACGGATAAAGACCAGCCGGTCACTGATGTGCAGATGGACATCCGCGAGACTTATTCCCAGCTGGAGGAAAGCCTTATTGCCATTACGGATTTTGCCGATGCTCAGCAATTATCTGACTGGGCTGTTGTGTTTAAGAAGGCAAGGGCTGTTTTAAACAGTACCGATCCGGCCCGGGATTACTATCATCAGGACCTGCTGGTGGAGAAACACTATTCCCTTATTGCCAGACAGCTGCTGTTCGCGACCGGCGCTGCCTGGGTATTTGGCGGTATGGGATCCTGGAACGACCTGGGGTTTAACACGGAGGAGGACAACAAAAAATATGATGATGTCTCTGCCGGGCTGTATGCTGCCATTAATCAGTCTGTACTGGCAGTGGCCAATTCCTATTAGACAGGCTGATAGTACAGTGCCATCACTCCCATGTCCAATGTCAGCGTCCTGGTCAATTGCAAACCTGTATGCATGCCATCCCGGAAAAACCGTTCACCTTTTCCCATGATAATGGGGTGTACCAGCAATCTCAGCTCATCGACCAGACCGGCATCCAGCAAGGACCTGACCAGGGTGGCGCTGCCCTGGACGAGGATGTCCCCTCCAGATGATTTTTTTAGTTTTTTGATCTCCCCGGCGATCTCCCCTCTAACGATGGTGGAATCTCCCCAGTCCGCTGTTCTCAAAGTAGAGGAAACCACGTATTTAGGGGCATTGTTCAATTTGTCTGCTACCCCCATTTCATTGTTCTTAAGAGCAGACCAGTAAGGCGCAAGCATTTCGTATGTTTTACGGCCATAGAGCATGGCGCCACAGGACAAGATACTATCCTTGATATAATCCGCTCTGCTGTCGCTGTGATAAGGGGCATTCCATTCACCCATTAAACTTGCATCAAAGACGCCATCCAATGAGATCCATTCTGAGACGATGATCTTTTTCATTTTTACTGATTTTATGATACAAATTTCCCCCGCGTAACAATGGAAAAGTTGAACGAACCCGACAAATTAGGGACTGTCGGTTTTATTCTATTTTCCGGGAATGTGCGGGTCTACATTTGCCTTATCTAATTAATAATATATGAACTTCCCAAAAAACACTCAGCCGCTGGCCACACTGGTATTAGGCGGCAATGGAAAAACCGGCCGTAAGGTGGCCGAAAGATTAAGCAAATTGAATGTTCCTGTTCGCATCGGTTCCCGGAGCGGCAACCCCCGTTTTGACTGGATGGAGGAATCCACCTGGAGGCCTGCTCTGAAAGGGATGGACGCCGTATATGTGACATTTCAGCCGGACCTGACCATACCCGAGGCACAACCGTTGATAGAAGCGTTTGCCCGGACTGCTGTTCAATCGGGTATAAAAAAGCTGGTATTCTTGTCCGGGAGGGGGGAAAAGGAAGCTCAAATGTGTGAATCGCTTATCATAAACTGCGGTGCGCCCTGGACCATCGTCCGGTGCAGTTGGTTCAACCAGAATCTCAGCGAGAGCTTCCTGGTGGAACCTATACAATCGGGTGTGGTGGCGTTGCCTGTCGGTAATGTCGGAGAACCTTTTGTCGATACGGATGATGTCGCCGACGTGGTTGTAGCAGCATTGACTGAGCAGGGCCATGACGGACAGGTGTATGAATTGACAGGCCCGCGTCTGCTGACCTATGCACAGGTCGTCGGCGAGATCGCACAAGCCACCGGCCGGGATATCAGATTTATACAGGTTACTCCTGAGGAGTATGCAGAAGAGCTAAAGGCGGCCCAGGTCCCTCCTGAGTTTATAGACTTGATACTCCACCTGTTCACCGAGGTGATGGACGGACGCAATGCAAGCCTCACGGATGGCGTGCAGCGGGCGCTTGGACGTCAGCCAAAGGACTTTTCCACTTTTGTGACGGAAACCGTTGGGACGGGTGTCTGGAAAGGTTAAAATCCTGTACCTTACGGTACAATGAAGCCGGAGATCCATACAAAACGCGTATATGATAAACCCTCGGCAAAAGATGGGGTTAGGGTACTAGTGGACAGGCTATGGCCCCGGGGTTTGAAAAAGGAGGAGGTCGGGGCCGAATGGGCAAAAGACCTGGCGCCTTCGACAGAACTGCGGCAATGGTTTAATCATGCGGCGCCATTGTGGCCGGATTTTGAAAAACGTTATAAGGCGGAACTCAGAGAGAACGATGCGGTAGATGGGTTTTTAGAGAAACACCGGCACGATAAGCAGATGACGCTGTTGTACGCGGCAAAGGATACGGAGCATAATCATGCCCTGGTGCTAAAAGAATATCTTGATCAGCGTTTTGGAAAGCTTTGACCTGAGCTATGACCTATTTGGCTACCTCGATCTTCACTTTTTTATTTTTCAATTTCTGATCCTTTATCAGGTGTAAAGTGTGACTGGCCTTTGACTTGCGGATGGCCACAAAGGAGATGAAATCTTTTACTTCAATAAGCCCGATGTCGTCTTTTTTTAGCTGTCCTTTATGGGAGAGAAAGCCTACGATGTCTACTTTGTTGACCTTATCTTTTTTGCCGGCGGAAACAAGCAATGTAGCCCATTTGGGTTTATCCGGCAGCGTACCTTTGTCAGGAAGGTCGATAGGGATGGGAGGTTCCTGTATATACGCGGGCAACGTTTCATCAGGAGAGAGGATGAGTATGGCAGTCCCGCTGGCGTCCATACGGGCTGTCCGGCCATTTCGATGGATGAATACCTCTTCCGTGGAAGGCAGGTGATAATGGATGATGCTATGGATATTCGGTACATCCAATCCTCTGGCAGCAAGATCAGTGGTGACGAGTACATCTGAGCTGCCATTCCTGAATTTTGCCAGGGCGCTGTCCCGCTCGGGTTGTTCGAGTGCGCCGTGGTACCATACGGTGACGATACCTTTTTCTTTTAACAAAGTGCTGGTACGCTCCACAGCCTCCCGGTGGTTACAGAATACGATGATGCTTCTGTCGCCAATCTTACAGATAAGCCGGAAGAGGGTTTCTATTTTGTCTTTTTCAGGACTGTGCACCAGTTGGACAGAAAGATGCGCTGCCGGTGTACCGGATAGATAATTTAGTGTTTGGGTGTTGCTCAGTCCTACAAACGCGGGGACCTCCGTGGCCGCGGTTGCCGAAGTAAGGATCCTTTTCTTTAAGGAAGAGAGCGTGCCGGTGATAAATGCCATTTCTTCGTGAAAACCCAGTTCCAGGGACTTGTCGAATTCGTCGAGCACCAGCGTTTGTATATTATGGGTATGAATATTACCCCTGCGGATATGATCGGCCAGGCGTCCCGGTGTCCCGATGATCAGGGCCGGAGCTTCGATAAGATTGTTTTCCTCTGTTTCTCTCAAATGGCCCCCATAACAGCAGGTGACTTTAAAACCTGTAGCCATGGTCTTGAACACCTGCTCTATCTGTAGGGCCAGTTCCCGGGAAGGGGCGATGATCAGGGACTGTGTGTCTGCGGACTTCTTGTCCATCAAGGCAAGCAGGGGTAATAAAAAGGCAAGTGTTTTTCCGGAGCCGGTGTCAGACAGCAATATGAGGTCCTGGTCCTGTTGGGCGGCTGCCAGGGAGTCGGATTGCAGCTGGTTCAATTTGTTGATGCCGAGAGAAGTGAGTACTTTTTTTATGGTATCTGGGTTCATTGACACCCGGCAAAGGTAAGCTTTTGATTTTTAATTACTCGACGATCATTAAGGTTTGTCATGCGCAAGCGCGTCCTCGATCCTCAGGCTTTCTTTGTGGATCGCGTTTAGCATTTCAGTGACAAATTCTTCCGACAAGCCTTCTTTTTTGCCAGCCTCGATGCCTTTTTCAAGGACCTTTTGAAAACGTGCCGCCTGTAAAGCGGGTATATGATGTTGAGCTTTGTAAATGCCTATCTCTCTGACAACCCTTTCCCTGGCGCCCAGGACCTCGAAAAGCTTTTTGTCCAGCGAATCGATGTCTTTCCGCCGGCTCTCCAATACAGGGTCGTTTGCATTTGCAGGTGTGCTTTGCCCCAGGGCGTTGTTCACAATAGTCATTGGAACAATGCAGCTAATAAGAATGATGATTTTCTTTTTCATAGTTTCAAATCCCTACCATTTTAATGCCAATTGCGATGTGAAAACAATTTTCTATATTTGGAGCTTACGACGATTGCATGAAGGCTCCCCGGAATACCATCTCCATTGTAGCGCTACCTGACGAACAGTATCTGCTTGAACAAATTGCGCAGGGGGACGAGCCTGCTTTCAGAAAGGTCTTCGAGGCATACAGGAGGCCTTTGTATGCGTATATCATCTATCTTATAAAGAGCGAGGTCCTGGCCGATGAGATCATCCAGGATGTTTTTCTGCGTGTCTGGCTTAACAGGTTGATGCTACGTGAGGTGAGGAACTTCCGGGCATGGCTTTACACCATCGCAAAGAACAGGATTATCGATGTCATCAAACTTCGGGCAAAGGAAGCTTTGCTTATGGAGACGGCTCCGGATCCGGTGCTTAACTGCGAGGCCGAAGACAGGATACGGGAAAAGGAGTATGCCTCGCTGCTGCACGAGGCCATCAGCCAGTTGTCGCCCAAGCAGCAGCTGATCTATCAGCTGAGCCGGGAAAAGGGCCTAAAACTCAATGAAATAGCAGTTAAACTAAACCTTTCGTCCAATACGGTGAAAAGTCATCTTATGCACGCCCTGCGGACTATCAGGAAATATGTCCAACCCCATTTGCATGTCATTCTGGCTATCTTGTTGCTCTATAAATTTTTTAAAAAAAAATCGGGGTCTGCCCTCACACTCTTTCGCCATTTTTAAGTCCTCTTATATAAGGGGAATTTTTTCCCGGTAAATAAACACTTATCGATGCAGCCCAAACGACTGAAATACCTGTTCAATGGGTATTTATCCGGCACGTTAACATCTTCGGAGAACAAGGAATGGCTAAATTTTGCGCAAGACTCCAAGAATAGAGCGGCGCTCCGGCAACTCATCGATGAGGTGGCGGTTACGGATGTTCCCGCCAGAGAGCAATCGCCTGAGAAGGCTGAAAGCATATTCAGTCACATTGTGTCGCACCGGGAAGCACCGGTGGCCTTGCCGTTGAGACGGACAATGGTCATAAAAAGACTGGCTGTGGCTGCATCCATCCTCCTGGTGGCGGGCTTGCTGGTCTTTCGGCTTTCCAGACGAGACAATGGCGCTGTTGTGCGATCGGCCTCAACTCGTGTACCTGAGAATATGATGCAATCGGTAGCAGAAAAGCGCAGGTATATTGTCCTTGCCGACGGCAGCCGAGTGATCCTGAATCAGCGTTCGACCCTTAGCCACCCGGCTTCTTTTGATAATGGCACCCGGGAGGTTTATCTGACGGGGGAAGGTTATTTCGACATCAGCCACGACGATCATAAACCCTTTATCGTTCATACCGGGAAGCTTACGATTACGGTGCTGGGAACTGCCTTTAATATAAAGGCATATAAAGACCAGCCCAATATTGCGGTCACCGTCACGCAGGGTAAGGTAAAGGTGGAGAACGATCGTCATTCGCTGGGCATTGTTACGCCTAATCAGCAAATTATGGTAGATGCCGGTTCCGGAGAGGTGAAACAGGCGACGGTGGATGCAGAGGCGGTAACACAGTGGCAGCGCAAAGAGCTGATATTTGACGACATGCCGCTGGACGAGGTGGTAGTGGCGCTCAAAATGCGGTTTAACGTTACGGTGGACTTCGCCGATCAGGCCCTGAAGAAAAGCCGTATCACTGCGTCATTCATCAACAACGAACCGCTGGAGCAGGTGCTTGAAGTTATTACAAAGGTCAACAAGATCAGGTACAGTCTAAAAGATAATCATGTGCTGATCAGCGGAGACAGCCAAAACTAACCAAAAAACAAATTCAAATGTCGTATAATCATTCGCCATGACGCCAAAATGAAAAAACCGTTTTGGAGTGGCATCCAAAACGGCTATAGACTTTCCAACTGTGAATTGGAAGGCGATTTAAACAATCCTTCAATTATTTAAAACAATCGAATTTATGAAATTTTCTGCATTTACTGCAGGGAAAGGCCGGTTTTTGTTCCTACCGGCCGTCAACAAACTGCTAGTTCGGCACAAATCAAAATTGGGCTGCCTTATGAGATTGAGCTTGTTTTCCATGCTGCTGCTGATAAGTACCATGAACATGCTATTTGCGAGGGATGCCAGGGGGCAGGATATGAACCAGGTCAGATTGCAGCTGGAAGTCAGGAATGAACCGCTGATCAAGATCCTGAAGAAGATACAAAAGCAAACTCCTTTTACCTTCGCTTATAGTAAGAAGGAATTGGCGGATATCTCCATTGCCGAGCTTCCCGCGGGGATAAGAACGGTGAAGGAAACGCTGGACCTGCTTTTCCAGCATACGAGATTACAGTATGAGCAGGTGGGCGGCAACATTGTCATTACTGAAGGGGTGTCGAGACGAGAAATGCAGATCGGAGGTATTTATGCAGAGGTGGAAGAGGCTCCGAAGCAGGAAATTATCATTACGGGCACGATAAAGGACGGCAAGGGGCAGCCCATCCCGGGGGCTTCGGTGGTAGTACACAATACAAAGAACGGTACGTTTACCAATGCGGAAGGGAAGTTTACCATTGCGGTAAATAACGACAGGGTAACGCTTGACTTCTCCTACATCGGATTTGAAACCCAGAGCAGAGAGGTCACCACAGGGACAGGGCCGCTGGACATTGTTCTGAAAGAATCGCAGACCGGGCTTAACGAAGTGGTTGTAGTGGGTTACGGCACCCAGCGAAGGGGCGATGTTACCGCGGCAGTGGCCAGCGTTAAAGCCAAAGACTTTGTACAGGGGCCTGCCAGCGATGCGGCGTCCCTTATACGAGGTAAGGTACCCGGGCTAAGTGTTGTTACGCCGGATGCTAATCCCACCAGCGTGTCACAGATCAACCTGCGTGGTATCACGACCCTCAACGCCAATACCAATCCCCTCATCATCATTGACGGCGTACCCGGTACCCTGATCAATATAGCGCCAGAGGACATCGAATCCATCGACGTGCTGAAGGATGGATCGGCAGCTGCCATCTATGGAACCCGGGGTACCAACGGCGTCATCCTGATCACCACAAAAAAGGTCAACGGTGAAACGCCACCGACGGTGGATATCAATACCTACTTTACCATCCAAAAGATCACCAAGCGGTTGAACTTTATGAATGCGGCGCAGTACCGGCAACTGGTGGCGCAAGGTAAGCCCGGGGCCACGGATTATGGCGGTAACACAAACTGGTTTGATGAAGTAAGCCAGACACCTTTGTCAAAAGTATATAACATCAGTCTGAAAGGAGGAAGCCGCAACACAAACTACATCGCCAATCTGAATTACCGGGACCTGGAAGGCATCATGAAGAAATCCAACAACAAAGTATTGTTCCCCCGTCTTGAGGTCAATCACAGCATGCTGAACGGAAAACTCAGATTCAACGCGAATATCAATGGCTATCAGCAAAAGTATTATGCAGGTACTGACGGAGGAAGCTACAACCCTGCTGTCTACCGGAATTCGAATACTTATAACCCAACGGATCATATAAGGGACAGCGCCGGCAACTGGACGGAGCATGTGGAAAAGACGGATTATCAGAACCCTGTTTCCCTGCTGGAAGAGACGATCGGGCTCAGTCAAAATACAGACTTCCGGACCTCGGGCACGGTCATCGTCCAACCTATCAAGGAAGTAACGGTAACCCTCCTGGGCTCCCGTGATCTTTTTAACAGCACGCGGGGCTATTATGAAACCAAACGGCAATATTCGACCATCCACGACGGAAAGAATGGCTATGCGTCAAGAGGTACGACCCGCACGGTGGAAGACTTGCTGGAGGCGACAGCACAATACAATAAGACTTTTGGGGACCACCGGGTAACAGGGCTTGCGGGCTATACCTGGCGGTCGGACAATTATCAGAACTACTATATGCAGAACTGGGATTTCCCCACGGATGCTTTTACCTACAACAACATGGGCGCAGGCCAGGCATTAGCCCGGGGACAGGCTGTAGAGGTGTCGCAGCAGACGGAAAACAAGCTCATCGGCTATTTTGGCCGGGTGAACTACAGCTTTCGTAACAAGTATATGCTGATGGCCAGCATCCGGCGGGAAGGCTCTTCAAAGTTCGGGGCGGATCATAAATGGGGTAACTTTCCCGCCGCCGGCATCGGATGGAACATCCGCGAAGAAGATTTTATGCAGGGGATCCGGCCATTGAGCACCCTCAAACTGCGCGCGGGCTATGGGGTCACCGGTACCGAACCTATCGACCCGTATATGTCCCTGGACCGTCTGAACTTTAACAACTATGGACTGGTGAATGGTGTCTGGGTACCTGTGATCACTCCATCGACAAACCCTAACCCGGATCTTCGCTGGGAGAAAAAAGAGGAAACGAACCTGGGACTGGACTTTGGCTTTTTTAACAATAGGATCTGGGGCGCCATAGACGTATACAAACGTACGACCAAGGACCTTATCTGGAGCTATACTGTCCCTACGCCGCCCTACCTGTATAATAACATAGTTGCCAATGCAGCGTCCATGGAGAATAAGGGCCTCGAGATACAGGTGAATGCCATTCCTGTCGCCACCTCGTCCTTTAACTGGACCACGACAGTAAACTTTTCAGTCAACAGCAATAAGCTGCTGACGTTGTCCAACGATAAGTTCCAACTGGCCAGCGGCTATTTCGATGCCGGTTATACGGGTGAGCCTATCCAGCAGCCAACGCATCGCGTGCAGGTAGGACAGCCTATCGGGAACTTCTACGGGTTCAGGAGCGTCGGCATCGATGACAATGGTCATTGGATCATCCAGGGTAAGGACGGCAAACCCAAACCCATCGGCCAGCAGACGGCGGACGACAAACAAATCCTGGGGAACGGTCTTCCCAGAAGATATCTTAGCTGGAACAACTCCGTCACCTATAAGAATTTTGACCTCAATATAACGATGCGTGGCGCCTTTGGCTTCCAGATCCTCAATACGTCAAGGATGTTCTATGATGTTCCGGTAATGCTTACACGGGGTAATCTCTTTGCCACGGCCTATGACAAGGTCTATGGTAAACGGCCGCTGGCCGATGACCAGGAGCTGCAATTTGTCAGTTATTTTATAGAGAGCGGCAACTACTGGAAGATCGACAATGTGACGCTGGGCTATAATGTGGACCTGCGTAAATCCGATCTTATAAAACATATCAAGAGGATCAGGGTCTATCTGTCGGCTACGAACCTAAAAGCATTTACGGGTTATAAAGGTATTGATCCGGAAGTCCCGATATCGGGTCTGGCCCCGGGTTTTGACGACAAGAACCGTTATCCCTCCGCCGCCAGCTATACCCTGGGCGCATTTCTGACATTTTAACCAATAAACGAATTTCCAAAATGAGAGCGATATTTCAATTCATCCTGGCGGGCCTGCTGATCACCGGCATCGGACTCTCGGCCTGTAACAAGGACCTGAACGAGAAGCTATACTCCGATGTATACGCCGGCAGCTATAAATATACGGACGCTTATTCTGCCACGGGTGTGGTGTACATCAACCTGCGGGACCTGCTGAGCCATACGAATTATCTGATGATGCAGGAAACCAGCAGCGACGAGCTGGTGCAGCCGGCGAACGCTTCGGGATGGGACGATGGTGGTATCTACAAACAGATCCACTTTCATACCTGGACTTCTCTTACTCCCCAGGTAGGCAACCTGTGGAACAGCCTGTATGCCGGCGTGCTCAATGCCAACCGGGTCATCAGCCTGCTGCGTGCGGACAAGATACCTCTCCCGTCCGGTGTCAGCAAGGCATCGCTGATAGGAGAAATGCGGTCGGCCAGGGCCTTTTATTATTGGCTGATCTGCGATAATTACGGCGATGCGCCGCTGGATACGTCTGTGTCGACGGAGCTTCCCCCGGCTACGCCGCGCAAAGATATTTATAATTTCATCGTGAAAGAGATCACGGAAGTGCTGCCCGATCTGAGCGAGGATAACAACCCGCTGATGTACGGCCGATTTAACAAATGGGGTGCAAAGGCGCTGCTGGCAAACGTTTACCTCAACGCCAAAGTATATGCCGGCGAAGACAAATGGACAGACGCCCTGACGCAGTGCAATGACATCATATCCTCCGGAAAATATGCACCTGAGGCCAACTTCAGGGATATCTTCAAGCCGGACAATGAGAAATCCGTCGAGACTATCTTTGCCATTCCATTTGATCAGAACAAAGGCAATGGTAACTTTATAGAAATGTATTCCTGGCATGCGGCCCTGAAGGCCAAGGTCAATATGCTGGCCACACCGTGGGGGTCCGGCTCCGCCATGGCTGTTTCACAGCACATCGACACATACGATCCCGACGATGAACGGCTCAAGGACAACTGGCTGATGGGACCCCAGTTTGCCCTGGACGGTGTGACACCTCTTGTCGGTTCGTATGATCAGGCAGGTAAACCCCTGGTGTTTACAAAGGACCTGCCCAATGGCAGCTACACTGGTGAAGCAGAGGGGTACCGTATGAATAAGTTCCAGGTGCAAGTGGGGGCCATGGCCAATCTGAATAACGATTTCCCTTTTTTCCGCTATGCCGATGTCCTGCTGATGAAGGCAGAGTGTCTTTTACGTACGAACGATCCGGATCAGGCAGCTCAGATCGTTTCACAGCTGAGAGCGCGGTATTTCAAGACCATGCCGGCCAAGGCCGCGGTCACCGGCGCGCAGCTGCTGCAGAACAGCAAGTATAAATATGGATATGTGGAGAATTATGTGATCACCGATCCCGGGAATACAGAGCAGGTGCAATACGGAGGCATGCTGGATGAACTGGGATGGGAATTCCCCTGGGAAGGGCATCGCCGGAGAGATATGATACGTTTTGGGATCTATACAAAGAAAAGCTGGCTGTCGCATAAGCCCAATGGCGACTACCGCACTGTATTCCCCATTCCGCAGACGACGATCAACTCGAATCCGAACCTCACACAAAACCCAAATTATAAGTAATCATATGAAAGAGCAAAAATGGCTGGGTGGTATTGCGATGGTGCTGATGGTGTGTACAGGCCGGGCGCAGCAGGCGGGCATTAAAATGGAACCGGTAAACTTTTCCCGCGTGCAGATCACGGATGCATTCTGGGCCCCGCGCATCGACAAAGTGACTTCGGTGACCATTCCGGTTTGTATCGATCAGACGGAGGTAAAGACGCCCCGTATCCGGAACTTTGAAAAAGTGGCCCGGAAGAAAGGCGAGAAGCATGAAGGCATCTATTTTGATGATTCGGATGTATACAAGGCGCTGGAAGCGATTGCCTACTCCCTGAAAAACCATCCGGATAAGGCGCTGGAAGAAAAGGCGGACGAGTGGATCAGCAAGATCGCGGCTGCACAGCTGCCGGACGGCTATCTCAATACTTATTATACTCTCAACGGGCTGGACGGGCGCTGGACGGACATGGAAAAACACGAGGACTATTGTGCCGGTCACCTGATGGAGGCTGCCGTGGCGTATTACAACACCACCGGTAAAAGGCAGCTGCTGGATGTCGCCGCCCGGCTGGCCGATCATATCGACTCCGTCTTTCGTCAGCAAGGTCGTCATTGGGTGTCGGGGCATGAGGAAATAGAGCTGGCTCTTGTAAAATTATATAAGGCGACGGGCAAGGAGAAATATCTCGACCTGGCACAGTGGTACATCGAACAGAGAGGGCATGGTTACGGCAAAGGGGTTATCTGGGATAAATGGAAGGACCCGAAGTACTGCCAGGACGATGTGCCCGTGCGTGATCAGAAAGAGATCGAAGGTCATGCCGTTCGCGCCATGTACCTGTATACGGGCGCCGCCGATGTAGGCGCGGCAAAAAATGATTCCGGGTATATGAATGCCATGAAGCAGGTGTGGGAGGATGTGGTGTACAGGAACATGTATATTACGGGGGGCATCGGCTCCTCCGGGAGGAATGAAGGGTTCAGCATGGACTATGATCTACCAAACCACCAGGCTTATTGCGAAACCTGCGCTTCTGTAGGGATGGTGTTGTGGAATCAGCGTATGAACCTGTTGACGGGTGATGCGAAATATGTCGATGTACTGGAGAGGAGTCTGTACAACGGAGCCCTGGATGGACTTTCTCTCAGCGGGGACCGGTTTTTTTACGGCAACCCGCTGGCTTCAAAAGGTAATTATGGTCGTAGTGAATGGTTTGGTACTGCCTGTTGTCCCTCCAATATCGCCCGGCTGGTGGAATCATTGGGCGATTACATCTATGCCGCATCTGAGAATGGCATTTGGGTCAACCTCTTTGTGGGTAGCAATACGACAATTGCATTAAAGAAAGGGGCCGTACAGGTTTCGCAGGAGACGGCCTATCCCTGGGAGGGGACCGTGCAGGTCACGCTTACGCCGGCAACCGCCATGGCATTTCCTGTATACATACGCATTCCCGGATGGGCGCAGGATGCACCTGTACCGGGGGATGCCTACCGATATGCCGACAGGACGGACAGTAGTCTCAGCTTGTCGGTGAACGGCAGACCGGCGATCTACTCCATACAGCATGGCTATGCAGTGATCAATCAGCGTTGGAAAAAGGGCGATGTCATCCGTCTGCATCTGCCCATGCCGGTGAGACGTGTGATTGCCCTGGATAGTATCAAGGAAGACAGACAACGGGTGTCCTTACAGCGGGGACCGCTGGTGTATTGTGTAGAGCAGCCCGACAATAAGGATAAGACGGAGAGTTTTATCGTACCGGACGATGCCGTCTGGCAGGCAGGCTTTGATAAGCAAACATTGGGAGGCGTGGTCGTGATCAGAGCAGAGCTGCCTGTTATTCAGCCGGATGAAGGTGGGAAAAGTATAAGAATGTCAAAAGAACCTGTGGTAGCCATCCCTTATTTTTCATGGGCTAACAGGGGGAATGCGGCCATGCAGGTATGGCTGCCTGTCAGGATACAATCTGTAACTGTAAAAACCGAATATGGTGAGAATTAAGTTTCTTCTTTTAATATGGGCGTTGGGGCCGGCTTCGTGGGTCAGTGGTCAGACGAGGACGGGAGAGGTCCATTATGTCAGCAACCGTGCGCCTCTGCGACCGAACCCGTATATCGAACTGCCGCTGGGCGCTATTCAGCCACAGGGGTGGCTGAAGGAGATGCTCATCCGTCAAAAGGATGGGGCGACGGGCAACCTGGATAAACTCTACCCGCTGGTGATGGGCCGACGCAATGGCTGGCTGGGTGGAGATGGGGACCAGTGGGAGCGGGGGCCTTATTGGCTGGACGGGCTTGTGCCCCTTGCCTATATCCTTGGCGACACAGCCCTGATAGCAAAGGCAAGACCCTGGATAGAATGGACCATCGCAAGCCGGCAACCCGACGGATATTTCGGGCCCGCAAGGGACTATGGTCCAGAGCCGGGCCTACAGCGGGATAACAGCCATGACTGGTGGCCGAAGATCGTCATGCTGAAAGTGCTGCAGCAGTATTATGAAGCAACAGGCGACCGGCGGGTCATCCATCTTTTGACCGGCTATTTTCGGTACCAGCTGAAAGAACTGCCGGCAAAGCCACTGGATCACTGGTCCTTCTGGGCAAGGTACCGTGCCGGGGACAACCTGATGATCGTCTACTGGCTGTACAATATCACCGGCGACGCATTTCTGCTAAAGCTGGCAGACCTGCTGCACCGGCAAACCTTTGATTTTACCAACGCTTTTCTACACAGCGATCTGCTGTCCACCATGGGCAGCATACACGGCGTAAACCTGGCCCAGGGTATGAAGGAGCCCATCATCTATTATCAGCATCATCCGGAGCAAAAAATTCTTGATGCCACGGCGAAAGGTTTTGCGGACTTGCGGAGATACAATGGGTTTGCCAACGGTATGTTCGGCGGGGACGAATCGCTGCACGGCAATAACCCTACGCAGGGTGCGGAACTTTGCACCGTTGTGGAAATGATGTTCACACTGGAGCGGATACTTGGCATTACAGGCGATATGAGGTATGCCGATCAGTTGGAGAAGATCGCTTTTAATGCTTTACCCGCACAGGTATCAGCGGATTTTACAGAACGGCAGTATTTCCAGCAGGCCAATCAGGTAATGCTGACAAGACATACCCGGAATTTTGATGTCAACCATGACGGTACGGACCTTTGCTTCGGACTGTTGACAGGATATCCCTGCTGTACATCAAATATGCATCAGGGTTGGCCAAAATTCACGCAAAACCTCTGGTATGCCACTCCGGACAAAGGGCTGGCTGCGCTGGTATACGCACCTAGCGAGGTAAAAGCGTTTGTAAAAGGAGGCAAGGAGGTGCGTATCAGGGAAGAGACGGGTTATCCTTTCGGGGAAACGATCAAATTCATGTTTGACGCTACGGACGGACCGGTATCTTTTCCTTTTCATCTACGCATACCCGGCTGGTGTGACAGCGGACTGGTAAAGCTTAACGGCATCTCCTGGCGATGGGAGAAGGGCGGCAAGGTTGTCACCATCGATCGTGCCTGGAAAACAGGAGATATAGTAGAACTGCAGCTACCTATGAAAGTGATAAACCAGGCCTGGTATGAAAACTCGATGTCTGTCGAACGCGGACCCATCACTTTTGCATTGAAGATCGACGGGCAGACCCGAACAGTGAACAATGACAAGGATTCTACCGAATATGGCGCAGTTTACGAGGAGATCGTACCTGTGACGCCATGGAATTTCGGACTTGTCAGGAGTCGTAAGATGGGAGAGGAGTACATCGTTGAACCCCACGATTCGGATCTGTCCTGGAGCAGCAATACCCCGTCTGTCGTCATCAGGGCGAAGGCTAAGCGTATCCCTTCCTGGCAATTGTATAACGAGATGGCGGGCCCTATCCCTTATAGTATGACTTATCAACTGCCAACGGGTAAAGAAGAAGAGATCACATTGATCCCTTATGGCTGTACGCGATTGCGTATATCCCAGTTCCCTGTCGTCGGCAATTAGATAGCCGGATACACCATGAAGCGAAGTAACAGAACATGGCTTTTCAAGCTGGTAGCACTGCTAGTGCCATTGCTGCTGCTGGCATTGCTGGAGCTGACCCTCCGGCTGCTGGGATATGGACATGACCTGCGTCTATTCACGGAAGATGCCGGCAATCCGGAATATCTGGTCATGAACAGGTATGCTTCACAGAAATTTTTCTTGCATGCTGCCGACGCTACCACCGGTAATCAGGAACGGTTCAGAAAGGAAAAGCCGGCCAGCACCTTTCGCATCTTTGTGCTGGGCGAATCGACGACGCTGGGTTATCCGTATATGCACAACGGCTCCTTTCACCGCCTGCTGAAATACCGGCTCATGCATGCCTCTCCGGGTACAAATTTGGAGATCATCAACCTGTCGCTGACGGCTGTGAATTCCTATACCGTGCTCGATTTTGCCGGGGCGGTTGCCCAACAACAGCCTGACGCAGTGCTGATCTACTGTGGTCATAACGAATATTATGGAGCTATGGGAGTGGGATCTACAAACAGACTGGGCAACAATCCATGGCTGATCCACATGATCATGGCGTTGAGGACCATCAGGACCGGACAGCTGCTGATGAATATGATCGACGGCATGCGGGGATGGTTTGTAAGGGACGGTGGGCGCGATCAAACACTGATGCGCCGGATGGCGGATCAACAGAAAATTCCCTATGGTTCGAGGCTGTATGGGAAGGGTATACTCCAGTTCGGAGAAAACATCGATGCCGTGTGCCGGCTGTTCTCACAAAGAGGTATCCCGGTATTTATCAGCAACCTGGTGAGCAATGAAAAGGACCAGCGACCCTTCATCAGCGAGGATGGAGCGCTGTCTGCCGGGACAGTATTCCATCAGGGGATGGCAGCATACGAGGCCGGGGACTACAAGACGGCCAAGCAGGCTTTTGTCCGTGCAAAGGACCTGGACCTGCTGCGTTTCAGAGCGCCGGACACGCTGAATACGATGATCCGGACTATTGCCGCTCATTATCCCAACGTATATTTCGTGGATACGAGACGTCTTTTCGAACAGCATTCTCCTTATGGTATTTTAGGGGCCGAGACTTTGCTGGAGCATGTCCATCCTAATCTATATGGTTATGCATTATTGTCAGAAGCCTTCTATCGGGCGCTGAAGGAAGCGCATATAGTGTCTCCCCGTCCGGACGATGAGATACCTTTTGATGTGTTTGTACGGAGCATGCCTGTAACCCGGGTGGATTCATTAAAGGGGGCTTTTGAAATTGCCCAGCTTCGTATGCAGTGGCCTTTTAATGAACCGCAGAGAACGATGCAGGCACATGGATTCGAAGAACGGCTGGCTTTGGACCTGCTTATGCAGAAGATCGGGTGGAATGAAGCCATGGATACCTTGCTGCCGTATTATATAGGACGGGGTGATCTTGCCGAAGCTTTGAAAGTGGCCGAATCCACTTTGCTGGAATACCCGGAAGAACCTGCGTTCTATTCGATGGCCGGCCGGTGCAGCCTCCAACTGGGGAATAGCCGTCAGGCGGCCTTTTATATGCGAAAGGCGTTTGAATTGCAGCATCGGTGATGGTTGGGAAATGTCGCAAATCTCCTTAAAATTGTCGGAACCATACCTTTTTTCAAAGTGGACGGGATGATAATTTTGTATAATAAAATTACATTACATTATGCGAAAGATCATTTCCTTTATGCACGTTTCATTGGATGGATTTACAGCCGGCCCCAACGGTGAAATGGACTGGATCCAGGTCAATGAAGATATATTTGACTATGCGGGCCAGACCACCGACTCGGCCGACCTTGCCATTTACGGGCGGGTTACCTATCAGATGATGGACGCCTATTGGCCGACGGCAGCGGACAAGCCCGCAGCCACAAAGCACGATAAGGAACATTCAGCCTGGTACAAAAAGGTCGAGAAGGTGGTGCTGTCCAAAAGTATGGCAGGGCAAAATATCCCGAAGGTGACTATCATAAGCGAAGATCTGCGTTTACAGATCGGCAAACTCAAAGAAAAACCTGGAGGCGACATCGTCATTTTCGGCAGCCCCAGCGCCGTCCATGTACTTATAAAGGAAGACCTGCTCGATGAGATCTGGCTGTTTGTGAACCCGGTACTGTTAGGCGAGGGGATACCCATGTTTAAGGATATCGGTGGCCGAAAGAAATTGAAATTGCTGCTGGAAAAGCGTTTCCCTTCCGGGGTGGTAACGGTGAAATACGAGGTGGTGAAAATATAATTATTCCACTATCATCCCGGCAGTAAGATTCAATATGGTTCCTGTGATCGCGCTGCCTTTATCAGAGGCTACGAATACAGCCGCGCTTGTCAGCTCTGTAAGCGTAGTTAAGCGCCGTCTATGCGTCATGCCTTCCATGGTGGAGTGAAATTGATCAAAAGTTATACCGTGCGCTTTTCCATGAATATCCCAGACTTCGTCGATCAGGGATGTCTCCGGTATGCCGGTGGTGAGCAGACATACTGACCTCACTCCGCTGGGACCACATTCCACGGACAGCGAACGACAGAGGGCTTCTATCGCCGCCCATGCCGGTACCATGCCGCCTACAAAAGGCGCCCTGGACCCCTTTCTGTGGAATACCGATCGTATTGAAAGAAATGTCGACCTTCCCGGCTTTTCTAACGAGGTCATTCATATGTTCTTCCACAGCCTGCTCATCCAGCGCATCGAGCCTGGCTGTCTCAATAGTTCCTCCCCCGGACACGACCTCTCCCGCTATTGCCTCAAGCTTTGTGGGTGTGCGACCGGCGAGGAATACCTTCGCGCCTTCCCGGGCAAAGGCTTTTGCAATTGCCCCTCCTACGCCGCCATCTCCGTATACGACGGCGATCTTGTTTTCCAGTTGTTTCATTTTGTCTTTATTTTTTGTCGATACCAAAGCTATTTTCTTTAATAGAACATCCGGGGTGTGAAATAGACTTTATAGCGGGTTGATTTGGACAGGGTTTGTATATACTTTTATCCAAACTTTTATATGAAGCATATTACAATCGTTGTCCCCGAGTGCGAAATAAACCTGGGTATCATCGGGGGGACGTTTGAGATACTCAACGGGGCTAATGAATTTTGGCAAAAGACGGGAAACAAGCCCGGAGTTGTCATTCAAATAGCCGGATATGTTCCTGAATTGAAAACCCATCAGGGTTACTTTTCGATCCATCCCCTTGATATCCGGAAGATTGAAAGAACCGACCTGCTGATCATTCCGGCCATATTTGAAGATTATGGCAAAGCAGTAAGGAAAAATAAGGCGCTCATTAACTGGATAGGCCATCAATATAAATGCGGGGCTGAAATTGCCAGTATATGCTCAGGAGCTTTCTTTCTCGCCGCAACCGGGCTCCTGAAGGAACGGTCCTGCTCCATGCATTGGAATGCAGTTGAAGAATTCCGGCGTATGTTCCCAAATGTGAAACCCACTGACAAAGTAATTACGGATCAAAATGGCATTTATACAAATGGGGGAGGGTATTCATTCCTCAACCTGATGCTTTATCTGATAGAAAAGTTTTTCGACAGGGCTACAGCTGTCCTTTGCTCAAAAGTTTTTCAGATCGATATGGAAAGGACAACCCAGTCACAATTCTCCATTTTTCATATTCAAAAAGGACATGGTGACGAATTGATCGGAAAGGCCCAAACATACATAGAGAAAAATCTTTACAGAAAGATATCTTTTGAAAAGCTTGCTTCGCAGTTTGCCATCAGCAGAAGAAACTTTGACCGGCGGTTTATAAAAGCCACCGGCAATACGCCGATGGAATATCTTCAGCGTATAAAAATGGAGACGGCAAAACAGGAGCTTGAAAAAGGCCGTAAGACAGTATGTGAAATTATGAACGATGTGGGCTATACAGACGATAAAGCGTTCAGGGAAGTTTTTAAAAGGATAACGGGATTATCGCCGGTGGATTATCGGAATAAATTTAATAAGGAAAGCATGGGGTCATGGTAAGCGGCTAGCTCAGCGTACGGGTATTGAACACCTGCGCCAGTTTGCTTAATTCGATTATATTGGAAACACCCAGCTTCTGCATGATATTTGATTTGTGTGTGCTGATGGTCGAAATATGGACGGATAGGATGCCGGCAATATCAGAAACGTTCTTTCCATTGATCAGATGATGCATAATCTCTACCTCCCTGTGTGAGAGGGTTTCAAACGGGTTTGCCATCCTTCCTTCCAGCGCCGCAGTGGTCCATGTCTCTTTCAGACCGGGACTCAGATATTTTTTGTTGTTCAGGATGTTCACAATAGCTTTCCGGATCTCAGAAGGGGGGGCTTCCTTATTGATAAAGCCTTTTGCTCCCAACTGGAGGTAATTTTTTGCATATACTTCTTCGCTGTTCATAGTCAGGATGAGGACTTTCTGTTCCGGCCGAAGAGCAAGTATATTTTTCAACAAGGCAAATGAGTCCGTCAGGGGCATAGAGATATCCAGGATGACCAGGTCATACGCGCTGGATCTGATCTTCTCCCAGGTGCAGTCTCCGTTGCGGCATTCATCGATCTCCGCCTGTATGAATTCTTCTTTTATGAGAAAAATGAGCCCGGTCCTTACAATGTTATGATCATCAGCGATCAGGATCTTTTTCATATTTGCATTAAATTTATGCTATTTTAATGGTATTACTGAATAATAGGGTTACCCGGTTGCCCGTACCGCCCAGTGTATCTATGTGTAGCTTTCCCTCTAGCTTGGATAATAACTCCAGGATGATCTTATAACCCAGGCCCTGATTATCATTATGTGCCTGGTAAGTATTATTAAGGAGGGCATCCGTCAGGTGTTTGTCCATGCTTTTGCCGGTGTCGGTTATGGTGATGCGAATGGTATCTGTAGTCTGTGTGGCTTCAATCCTGATCTCTCCATCGATGGTGTATTTGTTGGCATTGTCTGTAAGGTTGCGGATGAGCAGCTTCAATATATTGGTGTCGGAGATCAGCGCAACGGATGGAGGAACCAGGTTGAGCACTGTATTATGGCGCATGTCGGCTCCGGGTTCGTAGAGGGAGACGATCTCTCCGACAATCTCGCGCAGGTCGATCCTTTCCCGCCGTACGACAAAACCTTCCTTCTGCGCATTTATCCATATGAGGAAGTCCTGTACGAATGCATACAGGTCTTGCGTTGCATTCCGGAACTTTTCCAACATTTCATCCATGGTTGAGCCCGTCACCTGTCTGCGATGCTCATAGATATGATCGGCCAGCATATGCAGGAAGCGGAGGGGTGAGCGCAGGTCGTGCAAAATAATTGCGATCATCTTTTCTTTTACCCGGTTGCTTTCGGACAATGCCAGGGTCCTCTCCTCCACCTTTTTTTCCAGATCCCGGGACCTTTGGGCCTGCCGGCGATATCTAAGCCAAAAGATAAAGGGGAGGATGCTGACAGCCGTCACTGCCGCCAGGAGCCGGAACCAAATTGTCTCATACCAGTAGGGGAGTATGGTCCAGCGGACCGTCTTATAGCTATAGCCAGAATTACCGTCCTGTTTCCGGATGGTCAGGGTGTACCTTCCTTTGCGCAGACCGGTGAGCGCCAACTTTTCGTCTTCATTCAACGGGTGCCATTTGTTGTCCAGCTCCTTTATGGAATATTCCAGGTGCAAATTAGCGTGATTGCCAAAGTAGGGAGAAGAGATCGAAAAGACCAGGGGGCCGGTGTGCTGCTTCTCCTCGAAGTTGTCAGCAGAAGATATTTCCCTGTCGTCCATGCCGACACGTTCGATAAATATGGCATGATCGGGTGGTACGATCGTTATGCTGTCCGGATCGAATTGTACCAATCCATCCAGGGAGGGTAGGGAGAAACGCCCGTCCCTGGTAACGATGCCGCAAGGGGTGCAGCCCCCATTGAATTCGTTGCTGGCAAATCCTGAAGACTTGTCGAAATAATAATAAAATACATTGTCGTTATTGCCGGATGCATAACTGTCCAACTCTTTTTTTGCAACCCTGAACAACCCTTTGTTCGTGGGCAGCCAGAAATAACCGCGTTTGTCTTCCATGAAACAGTGGACGGTGGCAAGGTTGTTATGGGGATCCATTGGCATTTTGAGGAAGCGTTGTCCATCGTATTTATAAAAACCCTGACCGTAGGTGCCGAGCCAGATACTCCCGTCTTTTGCTTTATGAATTGCTCTTACGGAGGCTTTCTCCAGTCCAGGCTGACGGGCAAGCGTCCCGCGGATCAGGTCGTATGAAAATAGTCCGGCTGAAGTCCCGATCCATAGCTCATTGGGGGATATCTCCCGGATAACCTGTATTTCAGCTCCCTGCAGCAATGCCGGATAATGCAGTAAAATGGTTACGTCTTTTCCCCGAAGCCGGAATAATTCACTCCGATTACTGTACAGGATATCTTTATCACCTGCCTCCAGGATGGAAGTGAGCCAATCACCCATGTAGATAGCACTGACAGTTCCATGCAGCCCGGGATCAGTCCTTCTTAAGGAATCATAGGAAGAATACCAAATATGACCATCTGGTGATTGGAGAAAGGAATGGTCATAGACCCCTGGTGACGGCTTATTTATCTGTCTATGCCGGTCCAGGACGCCGGAGGAGGTCAAAATCCTGCCATCCGATAACTCTGCCTGCCCATACAGGCTATTGATTGCGTAGTTGTCGCTGTTGAAAGCCAGCCGCCCGAATTGGTGTTTTTTGAGAATGTACAATCCACTTGTTGCTGTACCGACATATAATATCCGGCTCCCCTCGTCATATATCAGGCAACTGATGTCCCTGATGGATGTATTGGCAGCCAATGTATCGACATCCAACTGTCCGTTCTGTAAATGGAACAACAGGATATTTCCTTTGTAAACGAGAAAGGTGTGGCTGGTATCCCTTATGGCTTTAAAGGTGGCTTGTATAGGATAAGGGCCTGCCACGTCAGCCTGGCTAAAGATTTGTTGCAGCGGAGCGCTGATGCTGATGTTTTTTTGCAGCCGGCCTTCCTTGTAAGCATAGATATGATTCGACCTGTCTACAGATATGAACACATCTCCCACCAGGAATTGGAGCTTTGGGGCAGAAGAGGAAATTTCAGGAAGAAGACGAATGCCGGCTGTGCTCTCATCAAGAAAATAGCAGACGGAATCTTTTCTATAATAAGTCTTTTTTTCACTGACAGTGAACAGGTCGCCATTGTGGCTCAGTTCTTTCAGCAGACGCTTGAATGCCGCAGGACCGGCCGCGCCTCCCCACTTTTTATAGATATTGGCAAAAGAAAATATCCGGTTGTTCAACCGGTTGACTTGATAAGGATTGGCGGAGAGGAGGCTGTCTTCGGCCAACTGGTAATCGGCTGTTACCGTCAAAATACGGTAGGGGGTCGCCTGCTCAATGAGTACCTTCCCCGAGCCCTCCGCTAAACCCAACAGGAAACACCTATTGGACAATAGGGAAGGGGAGTTGCCCATATTGTATTCCCTGAGGTTTCTGCCATCGAAGCGGACCAGGCCCATTTCCGTAGCCATCCAGAGAAAGCCGTTCCTGTCGAAGGCCATGCCCTTAATGCTGTTCTGTGGAAGACCGTTATCGCTGTTGTAATTGATGACGCTGTACCCGGGCAGGTTTTGAGCCGTTAACGCCAGCGACAGGGACAAGCTAATCAGAGTTGAAATAGACGATCTTATGTTTAAGGACATGGTCTGGGGCTGTGCTTACTAAAGTTCCAACATTATTTGATATTATACTAATGACGGATAGACATTTTTACTTTATCATAATTTATTCCATTAAATAGTTCTAGTATATAAATGCCGGCAGGCAGTTCCTGCAGATGGTCCAGCAACACAGTGTTCACTCCCCGTACCGCCGGGTATTGTCTGTTCCAGAAGGATTTGCCGCTGAGATCAAGCAGCCGGACGGACATGAAACCGTCGCGATCATTTATAAAGTTAAGCATGGCCGACGCCAGGACGGGATTGGGTGTTATGGTCGGGGTGAAGGCCGGCAGGGACAACTGTATGGGGACGACTTTGCTGAATTGATAATCACCCGTAAGGTCGATTTCCCGGATGCGATAAAAGACTGTCGGGGTATTATTATAAGTTGGTGCATCGGTGTAACTGTACTGTTGTGTCAGGGCGCCGGCCGGCTTGGGAGAGATCGTTGCAACTGCCAGAAAGGTTGTACCGTCTGCGCTTCGTTCTACCTGATATTTCTGTACGTTTTCTTCCCGGGTGGTTTGCCAGCTGACAACGATATGCCCGTTGTCAGGCCGGGCTGAGGCGGAGAGAAAATGTATGGGGAGCAGACCGTTGCAAATGATCGGGAAATAAGGGGTCTGATTGATCCTGATCGACTGGGAAGAGTCGCCTGCCAATCCGTCCGCTGCGCCATAAGTCCCGCCTCCGGCTGTAACGCCTGCTGCACCATATTTGACCGTGACGGTACCCAGGGTTTTATTGCTATAAACGACACCGCCACCACCGCCGCCGCCGGGGCCATGCTGTGCTCCTGCACCTGTATTGCTGGCGCCGGCACTGCCATTGGCATTGACCGTCAGACCCGGTGCTGTCGCTCCCGTGACGATGAGGACACTACCTCCTGCTCCCCCTCCTCCGGTGCCGTCATTTTGAACAGTGGTTTTAGGCGCGGCCCCGTTTGCCAGGATGGAGCCTGTGCCGGTGATGGAGCCTGCCGTGAGGATCACGATGCCGCCGCCCGGCGCCCCGCTACTGGCAAAGCCATCCAAAGCAGCGTCCCCTGTTCCGCCGTCGCTGCTGCCGGCCCCGCCGCCGCCGCCCATTACCAGCCGGGAGGGTGAATGCTGTGCAAAGACAGCGCCGGGTTTTCCGCCGGTAGTAAGATTGGAGTTCCAGCTATTCCCCCCGATGCCTCCTGTTCCGCCGTTGCTGCCGCCACCGCCTCCGGCATTATTGCTGTTGGTGGAGGGCTGTCCATCCGTGGCGCCGCCACCTGCATTTCCCGGTGCGCCTCTGTCATAGCTGCCGCCGGGATAGCCTTCCGAACCGCTGTTGATCAATCCGGTGGCGTTCAGCGAATCGAGATAGAGGGGCGTTCCTGCAATACCTTCTCCTTTGGATCCCCCTGCCTTTTTGGTAGACGAGGCTACATAATCCGCGGGCAAGCCCGAGGTTCCACTGTTATAGTTCTTGCCGCCTCCCCCCCGGAAACCCAGGCCGGAAGCGTCTATCTTATGCCCGTTCATATTGAGGACATAGGAGACATAGAAGTCGATGACTCCACCTGTCAACCCATTCCACCCGGGAGGCCTGATATCGGCGCTCAGTGTCGCATTATAATACATAGGGATCCGGATGACCTGGTAGCGGTATTGGCCATCCGTACCGAAATTCGCATTTTTATAGCTATGTGCAAGACCGTACTGGACTGTAAGTGTCCCTCCTGTCAGGGGTACCGCATTGGTAGCGACAGCGTACTCCATTTGTCCGGCCATTAGCTGCGCATTGTTCAGGTAGCCGCTGCCCGTGCCCGAACCGTCTCCATATGTCGATCCATTTGTCGGGTTTATCTGCGCTCCCTGCATCTGGATGATCAGCACGATATCAAAGGCGCTGATGGGAACCGTGCCATATCCGGAGGTGCTGGCACTGCCCAGTATGATGCTGGTGGCGCCTGCGGCTACGGAAGCTTGGGCGCCGGGGTAATAGGTGTTGGGATAGGTGGTGATGCTGGTCGTGGAAGAGGTCGGACAGCTTTGGGCTTTTACGAAGGAATAGGAAAAGAGAAAAAATGTTGTTAGGATGTATACGCTCACTTCAGCCATGCTGCTTTTTAACAGAGAATACTTTTTCATTGTGAGATCGGATTTTAGGGGTATGGAAAGGCCTGATCGCAGGCCTTTGCCGACAAAGATATACGTATCCCCGAGCCGTGGAAGTGCTTAAGTGTTAGCGCATAGGGGCGTCTCCAACTATTACGAGAGCCTGTTAGTCAAAGCTGGTGGTGGAATGATCCTGTGTGTCGCGCGGAAGTTAAGCTATTGACAGACAATTAAGTGTCGGCGTTTGTTATCAAATTATGTTAGTATCATTACCCTAATGTTATTTAAGCGGAACCCCGGGCTAATACAAGAATACTAAATACCTTCGCGCCGCTATCCTTAATTGATCTATAAACCAAAACACCATGTCAGAACGAAAATTCGCGACACTCACAGCCTTTTGGCTCATTTTGATCCCACTTTTTACATTACATTCAGCTTATGGTTTTACAAGTCCGGAAAAATTCAAACTGGAGTTTTCTCCCTTTCAGTCTGCAATAAGAATATCGGGAAAGGTTAGTCAGTCTGACGGCACGGCTCTGGCGGGAGCTACTGTTGCTGTCAAGGGCGGTCATCAGTCGGTCACCACCGACAAGGGCGGCAATTTCAGTATAACAGTGCCCGATGCGAATGCAACGCTTATTATTTCATACGTTGGGTTTACCACCCGGGAAGTTCAGGTAAACGACAGGACACAGATCGATGTAACCCTGCAATCGGCCTCTACAGAGCTTACCAATGTGGTGGTCATGGGATACGGCACGCAAACAAAAAGAGATGTTACCGGCGCTGTAAAATCCCTAAAAACAGAGGATTTTAACCGCGGGGTGGTCGTATCTCCGCAACAGCTGATCCAGGGCAAGGCGGCCGGCGTGAATGTTATCTCCTCCAGCGGAGAGCCCGGAGCGTCCATGAGCATCTCTATCAGAGGGCCAGGCGGCATACGTACCGGCAATACCCCTCTTTTTGTAGTGGATGGACTGCCGTTGGACAACTCTTCTACGAATGGGGGTAGTACGCTGACCTCAGCCGCTCCACCAGGAGCGAGTGATCCGCTGAGCTTTATCAATCCATCGGACATTGTGTCCATCGACGTATTAAAGGATGCATCCGCCACCGCGATCTATGGTTCCCGCGGGGCTAACGGTGTGATCATCATTACGACAAAAAAGGGGAAGGCCGGGTCTTCTGTTCTTTCGCTTTCCGCCAACCTGGGCGTTTCAAAAATGGCCAGGGCGCTTCCAGTCTATTCAGCCGCCGAATTCCGGAAGATCGTCCCCGAGATCGGTGGTACACTGGATGATAAAGGCGGCAATACCGACTGGCAAAAACTTATAACGAGGACCGCCCTGACCCAGAATTATAATGTGGGACTTAGCGGCGGGGCGGACAAATTGACCTACTACGCCTCTTTTAGCGCACAAAGACAGGAAGGCATTATCAAAAATAATAAATTGGACAGGTATACGGGCAGGTTTAATGCTACCCAAAAATTCCTGGATGACAGACTGATCATCGATGCCGTCCTGAATTATTCGGGTACGAACAATGTTCGCCCTCCATTTGGTATCGGGGAGGCTTTGACCAATAATCCCACCTATCCGGCGTATGACTCGACGGGCAAGCCGGCCGTGTACCTGAACATCAGCAACCCCCTGATCTATTTCAACCTGGATCAGGATGTCTCTACCATCAACCGATTTATAGGCAATCTGACACCCTCCTTTAAGATCATAAAAGGTCTGGTCTACAAGCTCAACTTTGGTATCGATAATTCGACAGGCACTCGGAATTACCAGAGCCTGGCCAGCGCAGTCCCTTCCCGGCTGGGCAGTCTGGAAACGGTGTATTCCACCAACAGGAATACGCTGATCGAGAACTATCTGACCTATTCATTTGTAAAGTCGGTGCATAATCTGTCCGTATTGGCGGGTTATTCCTATCAAAAGTTCTTTATCCAGACAAGGGATTATCTAACGGTGAACTATCCGGTGGGTAATATCCAACCCATTTATGACCCAAGCACGGGACAGCCGGCATCTACGAACAACAACACCGCAAGAGGTTCCGCCACGGTCAATGAACAGCAATCATTCTTTGGACGTTTGACCTATCAATATGATAACAAATACCTGGCAACCGTGAACTTCAGGGCCGACGGATCTACAAAATTCGGTAGCAATAACAAATACGGCTATTTCCCCTCTTTCTCACTGGGCTGGATCCTTACAGAGGAGGATTTTATGAAGGACGCCACATTTTTCAGCAACTTAAAGCTAAGAGCAGGATGGGGTAGGACAGGTAACCAGGAAATACCCGCCAAAAAAACACAGCCTTTGTTTACAGCATCCGGCGGCAGCTACCCCCTATATCCAACAGGGAATTATCCCGCCAGCTATACCTATGTAAGACCCGCCAACCCGAACCTTCAGTGGGAGGTGTCCAATCAAACAGACATAGGGCTTGAATTTGGATTATTTCAGGGAAGCCTGACAGGTACCGTCGATTATTTCAGAAAAACATCCAGCCATATCCTGCTGAAGGGTTATCCCGCTGACCCGGTACAACCGGCACAGGAATACTGGTCGAACATAAAAGACATGACCATCGACAACAACGGTCTGGAAGTAGAATTGAACTATTCCAAAAAGATCAACAATGATATGAACTTCTCGATAGGGGGTAATCTCACCAGCATCCAGAATGAGGTGAAGCATTCACCCTATACCGTTATTACGACGGGTTCGGCGCAGGGATCCGGGCTGACCTCAGCAACTATCAACGGATATGTAAACGGTCATCCTATCGGATCGTTCTATATGCTGAAATATCTCGGCATTGGCGACAACGGCCTGAGCAAGTATGAAGATCGTGATAAGGACAATGTTATTACCGATAAGGACAGACAGGTATTAGGGACGGCACTGCCCAACCTGCTATATGGCTTTTACGGCAGCTTTGGCTTTAAAGGGTTCAGTCTCCAGGCGAATTTCAACGGGGTATCCGGCAATAAGCTCTATGACAATACCGCCAATACCAACTTCTACAAAGCAAGACTGGCCAAGAGCGTAAATACTACGCCAGCCGCCGCTGCCGAGCCAAAGGAAAGTATCAGTAATGATGCCCGTGTCAGCAGCAGGTTCCTTAAAAGCGGCAGCTATCTGCGTTTAAATAACCTTTCTCTGGCCTACGATATCAATACAAAAAGCCTCGGCATCGATAAATGGGCAAAGGCTATCCGGATTTCGGCAACGGGACAGAACCTGTTTGTCGTTACAAAATATGACGGATTTGATCCCGAGGTCAATACCGACAGAAGTGATGACGGAGTATCTTCCTTTGGCATCGATTATAACAGCTATCCCAAAGCCAGGACCTTCCTTTTTGGTATTAATGTAACATTCTAAAAAAGAACAGAAAATGAGAAGTTTATCTATAAAATGTTTGATCTGTTTTGTTAGCCTTACCATGTTCGGCTGTACAAAGCTAAATGAAAAGGTGTTGGATGAGTCTTCCGTCACCGGGCTTACGGACAAGCAGCTGGCAGAAGGTCTTATCGCACCTGTATATAACGTTTTGCCCGACATCTTTTATCATACCCGGTATTTTGCGTTGCAGGAGATCTCCTCTGATGAAGCGATCTTACCCTACAGAGGCGGTACGGATTGGGGCGACAACGGAATTTATGTCTCGATGCACAGGCATGAAACAGTCAGCACCGACCCGAATGTGCAAAGTACCTGGACCAATATCGTAACGGGACTCTCCAGGTCTGTCACAGCCATCACAGCGTTGAAGACAAATAAGGACGCAAGCGCTCCTCTATTCCTGGCGGAAGCAAGAGCTATGCGGGCGTTCTATTCTTTGCTGACGCTGGATCTTTTCAATGTGGTATTTATCAAGGAGGATCCGAATGGGACGTCTAAAGTGGTGAGGGGTGATCAGGCGATACAATATATCGAATCAGAGCTGCTTGCCGTCGAGCCGGTGTTGGACAATTCCGCAGGGCCCGGGCGTATCACCAAGGCAGGTGTCTGGGGTTTATTAGCCCGTCTGTACCTGAATGCAGCGGTCTACAGGGATCGCTATGCGGCTGCCTTTTCTTTCAAAGGCGATGACATGAACAAGGTGATCGATTATTGCAATAAGATCATCTCCTCCGGCAGCTATACGCTGGCTCCTGAATATTTTTCCATTTTTAACAACGATAACCACGGCAATAAAGAGATCGTCTTTGCAGTGGACCAGCGCCCCGATCTGAGCAACAGCCACAACCGGATGGCTTATTTCTCCTTATCAGGCGACCAATTCCCTTTACCGGCGTTTACGAGCGCAAATGGTACCGACGGTCCGGCCATTACACCGGACTTTTATGAAACCTGGGCAGCTGCCAATACGCCGGTAGACCCTGCCGCGGCCGACCCGAGGTTTTATAAAGAGAACCTTCCCCAGGTTGACGGCTGTGTGGACGCTGCGGCATTCAATATCAATCGTGGTATCCTGAGAGGACAACAATACGGCCTGACCAAGGATGCGAGCGGTGCGTTCGTAAAATGCCCCGATGGGAAACTGCAGGTCAGCAAGCTGTACAATGTGACAAGAAGCAAACCTACACTGCCGGTGGATTTTACAGAACAGGTCGATTTTACGACTGCGGGAAGCAATTACAGCACAGGGTACCGGGTGGAAAAATATGAATTTAGCAAAAGCTCGAACAGCGGCAGGAATAAAGGTGAAGCGGATATCATCATTCTTCGTCTTGCCGATGCCTATTTAATGAGGGCAGAAGCAAAGCTCAGAGGGACAAATGATGCAGCCGGCGCCCTGGCCGATGTAAATATAGTCCGGGCCGCTCGTACAGCGACCACACCGGCAGCGCCATTGACATCCATGAGTTTGGATCTTTTATTCAGGGAAAGGGGCTTTGAGTTTTATTGGGAGATGCTAAGACGTACCGATATGGTCCGTTTTGGTAAATACGAAGGCTCCTGGACGGAAAAGAGCAGCACGGATAAAAATAAAAGGGTTTTCCCCATTCCACAGACTGCTATCGATGCCGCGTCTAATATCCCGAATTATCTTAAGCAGAATGATGGGTATTAAAAGGCGTTTTATATAAGAAGTTAGGGTATTTTTAAACGCTGCCCCGGTTTGCATAAGTGTAAGCCGGGGCAGTTGTTTGTTTAACAGACCGTAGTTCGTCAATTATATCATGCATCTTGTCAATCATTAACCCCAAGGCAGTGATTTTCTCTATCATTGCAGGAAATAGCCCGGTTTATGAAAAGAACATTGACTGTCCTGCTTGCCACCCTGGTAACTATTTTATATAATGTCAGTGCCGCCCAGACACCCGGAGCCGGAACCCTGGTCATCGACAGCCTGACCTCTACCATACTAAAGGACAATAAGATCCATATAGATCCATTACGAAAAGTCTATATTTATTTACCCGCTTCCTACAATACCTCGAAGAGGTCATACCCGGTGGTGTTTTACTTTCATACGATATTTAATAACCCCACGCAATTTTTGGGGTCATCCGGTATAAAATCGTTGCTTGACAAAGCGTTTGAAAGTAAGCTTTCCCGGGAATTTATATTGGTCATACCTGATTGCAGCTCGCCGACGGCAGGGAGCTTTTATGAAAACTCTTCCACCAGCGGCAGGTGGCTGGATTACATAACGCAGGAGCTTGTGCCCTTTATAGACAAAAAGTACCGGTCAATACCCCAAAAGGAAAGCAGGGCGGTCACAGGGGAAACAATGGGGGGAAGGGGGGCGCTTTTCCTGGCCATAACCCGGCCTGATCTTTTTAACGTGGTATATGCGCTACATCCCGTCGCCACCGGCATGGGGAATGTTCCCTGGGTCAATATGGACATCAACTGGGAAAAAATTCACCAGGCCAAGTCTTATGAAGAATTGACCGGTCTGGGGTTTACACCTCTATTTCTTATGATACAACAGGCCTTCCTGCCAAATCCGAACAGACCGCCATTTTATTGTGATCTTATGTTTGAGCCGGAAGATGGGAAAATGAAATTGAATGTGGATAATATGCAAAAAGTGAAAGAATCGTTCCTGTTAGATCACTGCGTAGAGCAAAACAGACAAAAATTGCTTCAGTTGAAGGCGATCGCATTCGACTGGGGAAGGTTCGATCCGATACAGGATCATGTTATTTCTGCGCAACGTTTCAGCCGGCAATTGCAGGATCTGGGTATTAACCACGAAGCCGAAGAATATGCCGGTCTGCCATGGACAAAAAACTGGACGAAGACAGGCAGGTTCTATACAAGGGTACTTCCATTCCTGAACCGTAATTTACAGTTTGCAGAGAAGTAAGCTATTTTCCTATTTCGTAATACAGCTCAACCATTCCACTTTTGTAGGCTGTCACATCTTTCAGGTGTAATGCCTGTTCCTGTCCTATATGGTCAAAAAACGGTGTCCCGTCACCCAAAATGATAGGCATGACTGACAGCCTTATTTCGTCGGCCAGTTTTAAACGAATGAAATCCCCGGCAAGGATAGCTCCGCCTACGAGCCAAACATTCCTGTAACTGGGCCTTAGCCGTTCATTCACAAGTTTATTCAGGTCGCCCGAATAAATTTCGATGTTTTGTCTTTCAATGGGCAGGGGCCTATGTGTTACTACAATTGTCGGTACGTCTCCATAAGCCCACCCATAAGATCTTGAAAGTTCCAGGGCATGTTCGTATGTCCGGGACCCCATCACATAGCAGTCTATTGTTTTAAGAAAATCTTCCGTGTCCTGCCCGGTAATCTCTATTCCTTTCTCGTAGTGGTCAATGGTTTCAAACCACGAAACGCTGTTGTCTTTTTTTGCAATGATCCCGTCGAGGCTTGAAACCATATGTATCGTTACTTTAAATGTGTTTTCCATAATGATAAATTACTAAAAAATCTGACAAATTTGTATTTTACATTACGCCACGGCAAGAGGGGGCGGGGGACTTGATTACCAAACATTAACAAATGCTTGTTCAATGAAGACGATAAATTTATTGCTGCTATTCTTTTATGCCGTTCTTCCTGGATGTAAGCCGACATCAAAAACTCCAACCAACACTCAGCAGGGATATTTCCTCCAGGATACCAGCAAACCTAATATCATTGCGCTTAACCCGGGTGCAATCGAAGAACTGCCCTATGATGCAGGATCTGTCAAAGTTTTAGCTTCCAGTGAAGACACAAAAGGAAGCTTTTCTCTTTTTGAATTGAAAGAAATGCCAGGCTACAAAACCGCATGGCACCGCCACAATCATTTTGATGAATCGTTTTATGTTATGGAAGGAGTTCTAACTGTCAAGATAAATGATAAAGTGGGCACCTACCCGCCCGGATCCTATATCCTCATTCCGAGGGGAACACCACATGGCCAGGCAAATTTTGGCACGGTCCCGACCCGGGTGTTGTTGACATTTAGGCCAAGTGCATATGAGCAATTCTTCAGGGACAGGATAGAGCTCTTTAAAACAGTAAAACCAGGTAGTGCTGAATTTACTGACAAATTCAATGAGCTACGAAGGAAACATGCTAAATATGTAGAGATCTTAGGGACTTGGGATATTGAAAAATAGAGTAGGAGGGTGTTGTGTATCAGGGGCGTTTTATCACCTTACCTTCTTTCATGACAAAGAGGGTGTGCTGAAGTAGGGTAATATCTTCCAACGGGTTCCCGGGCACAGCGATGATGTCTGCAATAAAACCTTTTTGGATTTGACCCAGGGAATTTTCAACATGGAGCAGACTTGCGGCATTGAGCGTGGCTGTCTTGATAGCGTCCATTGGGGTCAAGCCTGCTTTCCTGACATAATACTCGAGCTCTTTGGTTTCATTGGTGTTCCAACTGGTAGCGTCGGTGCCCATGACGATAGTCAGTTTGGCTTTGTAGGCCCGGTTCAGGTACTTGTGAATGCTATCGAGCAATGGCCCGGGATGGCGTTCCATACCGCTGATGGTAGGACACCAAAATGTTCCATGGGCGAGGGCCAGTTTGATCAGGGTGTCGTTAAACTCGTGGCCATGTTCGATCGACCTGGCGCCGGCTTCGATAGCCAGCCGGATGCCGACACTTGTATTAGCATGAGCTGCTACTTCAAGACCTAATTTTTTTGCTTCGCTGACAATCGCCTTCATTTCATCGGCGCTGAAGGTGGGTGTAATAAAGTCTCCATACATTTTGATCCATGTTACACCCCGGGCGTATTGCTCCCGAACGGCTTTGATACATTCGTCAGCGCCCGTAGCGAATTGGGTACCATAGGGCAGGTCGATCGACCAATTCTGATCTCTCGAAAGGGGGAAGTATTGTCCAGTGGCGGCGATACCTCTTCCTGCCGGGAAAATGTGCGGCCCTTCGACAAAACCCGAGTCCACCGCTCTGGCCAGGTCCACATCAGCATAGCCCGCCCCCTCCGTGCACACATCTCTTACCGTCGTAATGCCATTGTTTAGTGCCGTCCGCATATGCATGACCGCGCGAAGCGCCCTGTAAGAAGGGGAGTGATCGTAGAGGTCCTTCTCGTAATCCCCGGATGTACCGAGCAAATGCGTATGAACGTCCATCAGCCCGGGTAACAGGGTTTGCCCTTTCAGGTCGATAACGATCGCCGAATCGGGGATTGTTCTGTTGAAATTGACATCAATGATCTTGCCCTGGCGTATAATAACGGTAGGATTGGACATGGCCAGATCGTTTTTGCCGTCTATGAGACGATCGGCTAAAATAGCGTAGGTCTGGGCAAAACTGTAATTCGAAACAGCCACGAGCATAAGGGCTTGCAGAAATCTCTTATAAAAGGAATGCATAACGGTCTTCAAAGATGGACAATATAGGAGATTTGGAGCAAATGCAAAAGCTCCGGGTATTGTTGGGAGCTTTGTGTGTGGTTTATTAAGGTGTTGATTATTAGTATTTTGTGTATTTTAAAACATTCTCTGAAAATGAAGCGACAGTTTAAACCTTATATGATAAAAAAAAACCTCTTTTTGTACGGAAAACCGGATTCCGGTTGTCTTACTATAAAACTCTTTATGAAGCTGCTTTTACTACCCGTCATTTTTTGCGGGATTACGGCATTTGCCAAAGCTCAAGATGCTGATAAGATTATCAGAACTTATTTTTCGGGGTATGAAAAAAAAGACTGGAGCATCGTTGCCAGTCAACTTGCAGATGATTTTACGTTTACAAGTCCGGCCCCTGATGACCATATTCCCCTGGCAGTGTACAAAACCAAGTGCTGGCCCCAGTCCCAATTTATTAAAAAGGTCGATTTCGTTAAAATTATCCAGGACGGTAACAGTGCGTTTGTTATCTACAACATCACTACCACCGACAATAAACACCTACGTAACACCGAATATTATACCTTTAACAATGGAAAAATAAGATCAATTGAATGCTTTTTCGGTGGTACAGGAGCTGGGTACCCTACCAATGCCAGGTAGCTTGAAAAGAATAAGATAAACAAACATCATGGAAAAGTTTTTATTCATCATTCGCGAAGATCTTAGCATACTAAGACAATGGAGCGAAGAAGAGCGGTATAAACCGATCCTGGAAATGGATGAATGGGTAAGATCTTTAATAAAAAAAGGTAATTATGTAGGAGGTGATGCTTTACAGATTAAAGGAGGGTATGTAAGTAAAAACAACGTGCTTTCAGACGGCCCGTTTATTGAGGCGAAGGAGGGTATAAGCGGTTTTATTTTTATGGAAGCGAACGATTTGGACGATGCGGTTTCTATCGCACAAACCTGTACGTTGGTGCAAAGCGGCAAAATGACTATTGAAGTGCGACCACTAATGGGAGTAAAAGATGTAAGAGAATTAGGCGATGAACCAAGAACAACAAGCAGTTGACGCGTTATACAAAACCCATTTTGGGAAATTGGTTATAGCCATGCTTCAGTTTTCAAGGGACATTGACCTTGAAATGGCTGAAGACCTGGTTCAAGATGCATTTTATGCTGCGCTTTCTACGTGGAAGGATAACGGGATCCCGGACAACCCCGCCGGCTGGGCGTACAAAGTCTGCAGGAACAATGCCATCAATTCTCTTAAAAGGAAGAATGTATTTAAGAACCCTTTTGAAGAAGATATAGGAATTGTCAGAGCTACAGAACAGGACGAAAGCATTTTTGACGACCGGAAAATACAATTATTATTTGCTTGTGCACACCCCAGCTTGTCGCCGAAAATGCAGGTGGTGATTACGCTAAAATACGTGACAAACCTAAGGATAGAATCTATCTCCAGGGCATTGGGTATGACGATTGACGGCATTGATAAAATACTGGCAAGGGCGAAGCAACGGATAAAAATGGAAAACATTTTTTTGAAAGAACCTTCACCCCGGCAATTGCAAATGAGATTGCCTGTTGTGCATAAGATCATATACCTCATATTTAATGAAGGTTATCGTGCGGGCAGCGGCAAAGAAATAATCCGGCAAGAGCTATGTGAGGAAAGTCTAATAACGATAAAATCTTTGCTCGACAATCATATTTCCAATGAAGAAACGGCTGCATTGTACGCTTTGCTATTGTTCAATGCAGCAAGGCTGGGCGCACGATTTACGGCCGCAGGTGAATTATTGGATCTTGAAGAGCAGGACAGGACTTTATGGAACGGTGATCTGATCGCCTTGGGCAGCTATTATCTCAGTCAGTCCAAAATTGAAAATGTTTCCTGCTATCACTACGAAGCTGCGATCGCGTACCTGCATTGCAAAGCAAAAAGTTTTGCGGATACTGATTGGGTTACTATTTCAAAATTATATGAGAAGTTATTGAAAGACAACCCTAACCCTTTTATTAAACTGAACTATGCCATTTCGCTGTACTATGATTCGCATAGACAGGAGGCGTTTAGCTTGCTACACGATCTGCAACAAACTTTCCTGGAACAATATTATTTGCTACATGCTACCTTGGGTAAGTTGTATTTGCTGGAGGGCGAATACATTAAAAGCGAAGTGCATTTGACAAAAGCTCTTTCCCTAACAAGTTTTAAGGCAGAAAAGGAGTTTATAAAGAAAATGTTATTGAAAAGTTAGGTTCACTGTCAGCGATTGTGGGGAAAGGGCCGCAACTTGATGCGGCCTTTTCCTGTTTGGTTATTAGATGCACCGGAGGGGAGGATTTTTTAATCGGTTTTTAGGCGAATTGAGGTTAATCTAATTCAATGGCTATTTTGCATTGTTGAATTTTTTATCTATAATTGGACATGGGGAAACTAATCCTTCTAATGGCTTTGGTTGGACTTACTGTTTCGCAAGGATATGGTCAAAATGCCTCTTCTGCCTTTATTCATGCAGGGTTGAACAAGGCCAGGATGAAGAATTATAAAGAGGCGATCAAATGCTACAGCATTGCCATAGAATATGATTCGTCGAAAAGTAACGCTTATATAGATAGAGGTGTCGCCGAGGCCGCGCTCGATGATTTCCAAAAGGCTATAAAAGACTATAGTCGAGCTATTCACTTACATCCCTCTGATGCTGTCGCATACTATGACAGAGGAATGGCCTATAATGCGCTTGGTCAGTACCTTCTTGCACTCGACGATTATAATAAAACTATTTCGTTACGTCCTAAGTATCCAGCGGCTCTCCTCAACCGGGGTATCCTCAGGAAAGAAAGAAAAGATTTTGCAGCGGCTATCCAGGATTATACCGATGCCCTGCGCTGGAAGCCCAATTATCCGGCTGCCTATTTTAATAGAGGAAATGCAAAGGCCGATCTACGGGACTGGCAAGGCGCTATCAGGGACTATGATACCGCTATTAAATTAAATAAAAGGCTGGAACGGGCATACGTAAGTAGAGGTACGGCAAAAGTTTATTTGGAAGACTTGAACGGAGCATCAACGGACTACTATGCTGCCTTTAAACTTAATCCTAAAGATCCCTCTATATTTTATAATGAGGGCCTTTTAGCTTCAAAACTAAATAAGAGGAATGAATCGATACGCTATTTTACCAGCGCCATCCAGCTAAGACCTGACTATGCCAAAGCCTATTACGGCAGGGGGTGTCAGTACTATTTGCAGCAGAGGTTTGAGTCGGCGCTCGCTGATCTTTCAAGAGCCATCGAATTATCACCTAAAGACGGAAAGGCATATTGGTACCGGGGCGATATCAAGCGAATTTTACATTTGGAGAACCCTTGCGCCGATTTTAGAAAATCAGCAGAATTGGGTACTCCGGAGGCCGATAATACCATAAAGCTATATTGTAACTGAGCAAATGATCTTCTTCGTCGTCAGTCCGGGGGCCTATACAAGACTATTCCCCCCGCTTATAAAACAAAATGCCTCTCCAACTTTGTTAGAAAGGCACCAGTGCACCGGAATGGAGGGTTTTTGAACCGGTTTTTGAAAGATTTAAATCAACTGCTGAATATATATGGCTGATTGTCAATGATTATTTGATACGATTGGTAAAGGAGGTTTTTAAAAAACGAATGAAAATTACTTAAAAGATCTGTACCAGGGATATTCGGTGATTAGTGACCTCCCATCCCATTAGCTACGCCTGGAGAGAGTCATTACTGACTTTTTTTCAAAGATGCAGGTGGGAAATGATAACAGTTGCCTACCTTGGCCAAATGAGAGTCCTGACCTTTTTTCTCCTATCCACCTGGCTTTATTCCACCGCAAACGCCCAAGCTGTCGCTGATACTGCGGCTGCCCAAATCCGGCAGCTGCTGAAGCCGGGCAAACATCTCGTTCACTATTTTAAGGCGAATCCTAACAAACAGCTGACGACCGAGCAAAAAGCGCTCTTGGCCAAAGTCCGAAAAGCCCTGCCGGAAAACACCGCCTGGGTGCTCGATCAGGATTCGCATAAGCATATCTCAGGCGCGAAGGAGGAAATTCTCAACGAGGTACGGAAAAAATTAAATTTGACGGAAGAAGAATGGAAGACTTTACGGGATCTGACTGATGTCTCCAAAAAAGACGTCGACATCTATGGCAACGATACGCTTGAGATTATAGCTAAAGGAGATATACTTTGTTTTCGTGGGACCGGTAAAACGTCGGGACTTGATTCTGTACGCTTCGACCTTGCGCGGAATATTGCCTTGTTCCGACAGTGGCAGATCCCGTTTATGAACATTTTTCATATCAGCGCCACCGCCAATGGTTTTCATACTCCCATGACAACCTATGCATACGAATTAAATAATAACACTATGACCGATAGCACAGATATCAACACGCTACATTTTGAAAGATATGATTTCGGCGTATCCTATCAACCGTTGACCGGCAAAGCAATGGTCATTTTTATGATAGCGACCGGGAATATGCACGGAGGCAATCCGGTTTTACAGCCGGATGTTTTGAACTTTCTAATAGAGTAGTTCGTTCCTTTATTTCTGGCTACAAAAGCGATAAGGCTTGAGGACCAATCACTCTGCATGCGTGCTAAAGGGAGACGTTAAAGGGGGTCCTCAGGATGCGGGGAATGGCGAGATATAGGGTTGTCGGACAAAAGTTCGCTAATTCGCTATATGGCCTTACACCTCCGGAGTCGGCGGCCAGATTTAGCCAAATACTGATGTGATTTTAGGATATGTAAATGCGCTTTGGGCAAGCACTTCAGATCATTAATTGGTCCAAATTTGGAACTATTGGGAACATTTTTTGAACTAACTTTGAACAAAGTATGCATATGAACAGCCAGTCTGGAACACCGTTGTACTTGCGATATGGAGGTGCGAAAAAATCCGCCTTTGAGATGAATGACGAAGAGCTTGAACAGGCTGCGCAATCTATCCTTCGCAGAGCCAAGGAGAGTGCTTTTTCCAAAGGGCTACCTATCTATTTTAGTAAAGATGGAAAGGTAATGGCTGAATACTCCGATGGACGCATTGAAGTCATCAAAAAGGACTAATGGCAGCTCCTGTTTTATATGTTATTGCTGGCCCCAATGGGATCGGAAAAACTACTTCAGATTATTACTTTCTCCCTGCAAATGTTCCTGTTATCAACTCTGATGAAATAGCAGTCGAATTGAAAAGATCGGGTCAAGCCGTTGTTAACACCCAGGAGATCGCTAATGCCAAGGCATCCGAACTGCTGGATGGTTACTTAAATCAAGGGATCTCCGTTGGATTCGAGTCAAATCTTTGTGATGTACAAACCTGGAAATGGCTATTGGAAATACAGAAAAAGGGCTACCTGATAGAAGTGATTTATGTATCTACTAATGACCTCGAGGTTTTGAATTCCCGTATACAAAACCGTGTCCAATTGGGCGGACATTTCGTGTTGCCAGAAGTGGTAAGGGAGCGGTACATGGCGGGACTGAATTTGTTAAACCATTACTTCGACAAGCCGGATAAACTTTGGCTATTTGATAATTCAGTGACCATGGAATTAGTAGCAGAAGTAGCCAAAGGCGAGGTCTTGCGTAAACGTGAGAAATTACCAGATTGGATAGACCAATACCTGGGTAAAAGGTTTATAAAAGAGGAACAATCTGAGGTCAAAACACGGGACATGAATTCCGTTGACGAAGTGAGAAGACGATACCTTGAAAGTAAGAATAAAGCTGACTGAAATACATCAATTTTATAAATTACGCTTGCCAATGGTTATTCGGGTTGCCAAAAATAGATTTTTTGGACGAGAGGGTGTAAATGCGTATGTTTGCACCCCGAATTTTGAGGCCCAGATGGCGGAACTGGTAGACGCGTCAGACTCAAAATCTGGTATTGGCAACAATGTGCAGGTTCGATTCCTGTTCTGGGCACAAAACAGGACAAGTCAAAAATTTCTTTGGTTTGTCCTGTTTTCTTTTTACCGAAAATAGATACAGCAAGGCGGCCCACCCCACAAAATCAATAACGAATGATCAAGATCGGCTTATTACAGGAGAGGAAGATACCCGCCGACAATAGGGTCGCCCTGACGCCGGCGCAATGCAAATGGATACAAAAAAATGCAGCGGACGTAAGGGTCATTGCTCAGGCATCCCCGGACCGGTGTTATTCGGATAAGGAATATTTGTCGGCAGGCGTGGAAGTAAAGGACGACCTGTCGGAATGTGATGTCCTGCTGGGTATAAAGGAGGTGCCCGAAAAACATTTGATAGCCGATAAGACCTACCTGTTCTTTTCCCACACCAAGAAAGAACAGTCCTATAACCAACGTATGTTCCAGGCCATCCTGGAAAAGAAGATCACGCTCATCGATTATGAATGCCTGGAGCATGACGATGGACAGCGCATCCTGGGCTTTGGATTTTTTGCCGGCGTGGTGGGTGCGCACAACGGGATGATGGCTTACGGGCAACGTACAGGTCAATTCGGATTAGGCCGTGTCCATAAGCAACAAAGTTTCCGGGAATTGATCCATACGTATTTCGGGCTCAAACTTCCCAGGATCAAGATAGCCGTCACCGGCTCGGGACGGGTAGCCCATGGCGTGCTGGAAGTGATGAACCTCATGGGGATCATCGAGGTGGAGCCCGATGAATTCCTGGAGAGGGGATTCGCCTATCCCGTATTCACCCAGTTAAAGGGGGCTGACCTTTATGAACACAGAAAAACGGGAGCTTATCAACGGGAGGACTTTCACCAGCATCCGGAAAACTATCGCTGTAAATTCCTGCCGTTCACAAAGTCCGCGGATATACTGATGAATGGTATTTATTGGGATACGGACATGCCCCGTCTTTTTGAATGGGAAGACCTGGCTGCGAAAGACTTCAGAATAACCACTATCGCCGATATTACGGACGACAAGGGTGGTTCTGTTCCATGTAACCTGGGGGATACGACTATCCAGGACCCGGTATATGGGGTTCACCGGCTGACCAGGGAGAGAACAGCACCCTATCTTTCTGATTCCATAGATATCATGGCCGTGGGTAATCTTCCTAATGAGCTGCCCCGCGACGCTTCCCGTTATTTTGGAGAACAATTGATCAAGTATGTGCTGGAAGACCTGGTAAGAGGAGGCTCACCTATTATCGAAAGAGCCACGATGGTGCGGAAGGGGCAGTTGACGGCCACCTATAATTATCTGGAGGCGTACGCCAGTGGTCACAGCTTCAAATAATAATCCCGCATCAACTCCACAAAATCTTCGGTATATGCGCCTTGCTCATCCTGGATACTGAGCTCTGTCTCAGGAACAAAATTCTCCTTGTTACGGGAGAAATGCAGTACTGCCCGGAAAAGATCATGACGGGGCGTTTGTCGTACGAGAAGACGCTCCCGCAGGTGGAAATGCCGGGCTTTTGCCAGACCTTCGAAATGCTGTACCCGGTGGTAGGGCAGAAGGATGCCAAAAGAGCCTTCAGCCGAAAGATTTTCATCGATGGCCGTCAGTAGTTCAGCAAGCGTCAGTTCTTTGCTATGGCGGGCAAGGTTCTTTGCGAGTGTTCCGGCCTCCAGGTCCCCTTCATAAAAAGGTGGGTTGGTAATGATAAAGTCGAATTTATGAGTGAAATTGAACTGGCGCACATCTCCCGGAAATACCTTTAGCTCCTCTCTCCACCTGCTTTGCCCGATGTTTTCCTTTAGCTGTTTGAAGGCGGAAAGGTCCAGTTCGATGCCCTGGATGTCTCCTTTATGCTTTTGCGCCAACATCAGCATCAGCAGCCCTGTACCGCTGCCGATGTCCAGGATAGAAGAATAGGCGGGCGTTTTCTCGGAGAACCATGCCCCCAGGATACAGGCGTCCGTACATACTTTCATGGCGCATCGATCCTGGTAGATGGTGAATTGCTTGAACTGAAAATAAGGATTCGGCATGGGCGCAAAGGTAGGCCAAATCTGTGATGTCGACATTTACCATTCCGCCCGTGCGGTGGCGCTGACCGACAAGACAGCGGTCTGTCCCGCCAGGTATTTGTAATACCCGGTGATGGCGATCATGGCGGCGTTATCCGTACAATATTCGAAGGGGGGGATAAAGGTTTGCCAGCCCTGCTGCTGACCCAATTGCCGGAATGTATTGCGCAGACCGCTGTTGGCGGACACCCCCCCGGCGATACAGAGGTCGCGGACCCCCGTTTCCTTTGCCGCCTTTTTCAACTTGTTTAATAAAATGGAGATGATCCTACCTTGTATCGAAGCGCAGATGTCCGGCAGGTTCTTTTGGATAAAATCGGGGTTCTTGCCTGTCTGTTCCTGGAGGAAGTAGAGGATGGCCGTCTTAAGTCCGCTAAAGCTAAAATTCAATCCCGGGATCTGGGGCTCTGGAAAACTGTAGCGATCCGGATTGCCTTCACGGGCATATTTATCTATCAGCGGGCCGCCAGGGTAGGGTAGGCCTAATAACTTAGCCGATTTGTCAAAAGCTTCCCCGGCCGCATCGTCCAGTGTTTCCCCGATAACTTCCATTTGTAAAGGCGACTGGCAGAGGACTATCTGGGTATGGCCGCCACTGACGGTAAGACAGAGAAAAGGGAAGGCGGGACGGTCTGTGGGTATGAGATTAGCCAACACATGCGCCTGCATATGGTGTACGGCCAGCAGTGGAATGTCCAGGGCAAGTGCCAGGGATTTGGCAAATTGCGCACCCACCAGCAGCGATCCGATGAGCCCCGGTGATTGGGTAAAGGCGATGGCCGTGAGGGCAGATTGGTCGCAGCCCGCTTTCTTCAGAGCGGCATCCACCACGGGTACGATGTTCTGCATATGCGCCCTGCTGGCCAGTTCGGGCACCACACCTCCATATTGTTCATGGACTGCCTGCCCGGCAATGATATTCGATAGGATCACTCCATCCCGGCATATGGCACAACTGGTTTCATCACATGAAGACTCTATTGCCAGGATGGTAATGGCGCCCCCGGGCCCTTTTAGTTTTTGCATGCCGCAAATATACGAGGGGAATTTATTTCGATCGTATGGCTACCACAGGGTCCATACGTGCGGCAATAAAGGCGGGAATGATCCCCGCGGAAACGCCCGTGAACAGACAGATGCCGATGGCTAAAAAAATGATATCCACGGGTATAAAAACTTTAAAGCTCAAAACAGAAGAGAATACCACGGTGAGGATAAATACCGCCACCAGCCCGATGAGGCCGCCGATGATGCAAAGAAAGGCGGATTCCAGCAGGAACTCCGTCATGATAACCTTCCGTTTGGCCCCAATGGCTTTTTTGAGCCCGATCTGGCTAGTACGCTCCCGTACGGTGACAAACATGATATTGGCCACCCCAAACATCCCTACCACCAGGGACAGGGCTGCAATAGCCCAACCGCCAATGTTCATGCCTGAAAAGATAGGGTCGAAGAATTTGCTGAGGGTATCGATGTCATTCAGGGCAAAATTGTCTTCTTCGGTGGGACTGAGCTTACGGATGGACCGCATAGCCCCCCGCAATTCGTCTTTCAGCGCTGCAATAGAGATATTTTCTCCTGCCTGTACCAATATCTTTGGCTGGGAATTTTCTTCCTTGAACAATTGACGCATGAAATTATAGGTAAACAGGACACTGTTGTCGTAATCCCATCCTCCCAAAAGGCTTTGCCCTTGTTTTTGGATCAGGCCGATGATGGTGGCCGGGCGACCGCCTTTCAGCCTGACGATGCTGCCTACCGCCCTTTCAGGGTTGCCAAATAATTTCTCGGCGATGGAATGCCCCATGACAATATACGGCGTGCCGCGATCGAAATCCGCCTGTTGAAAATATCGCCCGCTGCCAATAGTGATCTGCTGGATCTTGTCGAAATCTTCCGTATTCCCGTAAAAATTTACGCCTGAAAGGGAAATATCCTGATAATCTATGCTGGACTGGGTTTCTATCTCAAAATCTATGTGTGCGGCATCGGGGACCTTTAACCGCAAAAGCCTCATTTCTTCCAGCTTCGCCACCGGGCGTTTGACATACCTCCACCAGGGGTAGTCCGGCCCCCCGCTGTATTGCCATTTATCTATATAAATGGTCTTATTACCCAGGGATTTGATGTCATTATTGACCGCCAGCTGCATGCTGGCAATGGTTGATAATACGCTGATAATACAGAAAATACCAAAAGTTATACCCAGCAGGGACAAGAAGGTCCGCAGCTTGTTGGAACGGAATTCCTGCAAGGCCATCTTAAAGCTGGTCCATATGATCTCCCAATACCGAAACATAGCCCGAATATACATAATATTGCCCGGGACCTAACTACGAAAATTAAATATCCCCGTAACACTGAACCTTTAAAATGTCCCCGTAATATTGCATCTAAAATCCCCATTTGAGTTATAACTTAAAAAAGACCGTTCATGCCCCATATTGAGAATCAAAACCTGAAAGTGAACATTAACGCCAAAGGAGCGGAATTAGAAAGTATTTATCACAAGGGCCACCAGTTGGAGTATTTGTGGGGCGGAGATCCCAATGTATGGGGCAAACATTCTCCCTTGCTTTTCCCCATTGTAGGCACCCTGCGCCAGAACACCTGGAACTATAAGGGCAAAACCTGGACCCTTCCCCGTCATGGATTTGCCAGGGAGATGGAATTCGGCGTGGAACAGCAAACAAAGGATGCCATTACCCTGCTGTTGAAAAGCAGTGACGCTACCCTTGCAAAATATCCCTTCGACTTTGAGCTTCGGATCATTTACCAACTGGCGCCCCATGGGCTGGCTACCACTTACAATGTAAAGAATACCTCAAACGAGGAAATGTATTTTTCCATTGGCGGGCACCCGGCATTCAGGGTACCCCTGGCTGAAAGGACTACCTACACGGACTATTACCTGGAGTTCGAACAGAAAGAGACGGCCAGCCGCTGGCCAATCTCCAAAGAGGGCCTGATCGAAACGACCCCTCAACCCATATTGGACAACACGAATATCCTTCCCATCACCAGGGACCTGTTCTCCTCCGACGCCCTGGTGTTCAAGAATCTGGCTTCTACCACAGTAAGTCTCAGATCCCGCCGTACACGGCATGGTCTGGACTTCGATTTCACGGATTTCCCTTACCTGGGGATCTGGGCTGCCAGGAACGAGAAAGCGGACTTTGTATGTATTGAGCCCTGGTGCGGTATTGCCGACAGTGTGGATTCCGACCAGCAGATGGTAGACAAAGAAGGTATCCAGCAACTGGCGCCCGGAGAGACGTTTGAAAGGATCTGGGCGGTGACGTTATACTAAGCCGGCCACCGGACGGTCGTCCGGAATTATGCCCGTTAGAATTCAAAGGCCTTTACTGTAGGATCCCGCAGGATCTCATGGATACAATGGCGGTGGTCCTTCTCTGCACCTTGCACAATCCATTCCCCGGCGATGATGTCTGCGCCGGTCTTGGACTGGCGGCTGCGTCTGAAAGAGAGATGGTGGCTTTGGAACAGCAATTCAAACCGGTGGAGGGTTTCGTTTTCGAATGTGCAGACGATCCTGTAATTACGGATCTGGTTGACCCTGTCGATCCACCCTTCCAACAGGCTGAACAGGAAGATGACGATGATCACCAGCAGGCAAGCCATAAAAGAGATCAGCTTGTATCCGGCCCCAATGCCCATGCCCAGGGCTGCGGTCACCCAGATCATCGCAGCCGTGGTAATACCATTGACCTTGCTGTGATCGGACTTAAAGATCACGCCGGCCCCTACGAACCCAATGCCTACTACTATGTTGGAGGCGATCCTTTCCGGCGCATGTTCGGACCCTATCAACTGGGAAAGGATCGTGAACATGCATGCGCCCAGGCAAATGAGCGTCAGGGTCCGGAATCCGGCGGATTTGCTTCTGTATTCCCTTTCGGCTCCTATAATTCCTCCAACGACCACGGCCAGGAGCAGTCGCCAGGCAATATCTTCCGTAGATGGCATAATCATTTATTTTGTGTCTGGAAATATCCGCTCTTGTACGCTGTAAAATATTCCTTGTAGTCTTTTTTTACCTGTTCTGAATAGGCAGTTGCATAATCCAGGACCCCTTTCTGCCAGTGGTGGTCGTTCCCAAAAGCGATCAGTTCATCCGGCAGCGAGGCTCCCTGACGCCCGGCGCTCCTAAGCTGGGCGGAAGCCGTCAGCAACGCCATATCATCCACTACACATTCTATGTCATTATACCTGTCCCGTAACAGCATAAAATCTATTTTATCCGCCGTGGGTTGCAATTCCTTCACGACATAGTCGTCGTCCTTAAAACGGCAGGTGTCCAGCAAGGCGGGGCACACATTCTGCATACGCTGCTGTATGGCTACGATCCTCTCGGCCTCGGAGGTCCAGGAAGGCTGGGTGATGTTCGTCCGTCCGGTGAGAGAGGATGGTAAGGCCTGCTTCATATCTATCAAAAGGTACTTTTGGGGGTCTTTGATCTGACGTACCAGGAATACATACCGCTTCTGCCCGAGACTGCCGGTGCCGGCTATACGGAAAGCGCAGTCCATGCCTTCATAGCGTTTGTTCATCAACGGCTCTTCTTTCATCCAGGCCTGCAGATGAGTCATCAGCTCTTTCTTCAATGTCTTTTCCAGGGGAAAAAAACGGATACGATCGATACGCAGCAGCACCTTCCCGCCCTTGCCGCTTTCCGTCCGGCCGCGGATGAGCTCTTTCTGTTTGCGCTCACTGATCTTTTCCAGGAAGCTTTGTACGATGCCGTCCGCGGTGCGGGGTTCGATGTAGCGGGATTTGCCGTTTGCCAGGGTAGACGAATACTTCTCCAGGAAAAGCCCGGCTACCCTTGTAGATTCCTTTTTTTTGATGCCGAGGGAGTCCAGCCCGGTGTAGATGCTGGTCACCATCCTGGCGAGTTCCCAAACCGCAGGGGCCAGGACGCCTTCGTCAAAATCGTTGAGATCGAAATATACCAGGCGATTGTCCCCCTTATATGTCCCGAAGTTCTCCAGGTGGAGGTCGCCGCAGATCCAACTCAATGGATATAAGGGAAGGGCATCACTCTTCTGCAAATCTTCGTAGAATAAGTGACAGGTGCCACGAAGGAAACGGAAGGGGTTTTCCGCCATCATCTGATATTTCATGGCCGTATAGGCAGGTACCCTGCCTGTGTTGAATTCCTTGACCCGTTGGGCTATATTTAACAAAATGGTTTGTTTTCAGAAAGATAGGCATTTTCCTGAAGACACGTATATTGCAGGGCTATGAAGCGTATAAACAAGCTATTGATCTTGGTTCTGGTGCTGGCAGGGTTGGCCGGATGCCGCAAACCGGAAGCACCGGAGTATTATGGGTTCCAGGACCTCCACATCGGCAGGGGGGAGGGGCAGCAGGCCACGCTCGGTACTACCCTTAAGTTCTATAATCCCAACCCTTTCAGCCTGCAGCTGAAGAGGGCGGAAATGGACGTTTTGCTCAATGGCAGACCTGCGGGGCATTCTGTGCTGGACTCCACCGTCCTGATACCCAAAAAAGACACTTTTTATGTCCCTGTCACCATGCAGCTGAACCTCCAGGGGGTGCTGAGCAATGCATTGCAGATATTCCTGGAAAAACAAGTGACGGTAACGCTGGATGGAAGAGTGCACCTGAAAAGAGGCGCCATCCCTTTCAGCCGGCCCTTTCATTATGAAGGGAAGGAGGATCTGAATGCGCTTTTACAAGGGGCGTACTGACGGGCTGTATAGGCTAGGCCTTTACTTGATCACGATCCACCTGTTTACCGTATTATAAGGCCCTTCCAGCACTATTTTATAGAACGAAGAAGGATAGCTCCCTATCCCCAGGGTAGCTGACTGCTGATCTGCCGGGACTTCCGCCAGCAGTTTGTATTCATCCGTACCACCTGTCTTAAAGTTGTTGGACCTGGTCAGCCAGATCTTTATGGTCCCATCCTTGTCAATGGATTTCCAGCGGATGTTGAGCTTGTTGTTCTCCAGCCGGATCACGGGCGCTGCCACGGATACCTTTCCCGTCAGGGGTACGCCGTCCATTTCCAATTGATTTTCGCGGGGGATCTTGACCTCCAGGAAACGGGCGATGGTAGGCATGATATCCACAATGGCCGGTGTATAATCGCGCCAATAGTGATTCAGGTCTTTTGTATTGGTAACGATCCAGGTGGTTCGCTCTCTTTCCGACTGTCCTCCGTGCCCCTTGCCGGTGATGGAATCCCTGCCATGGTCCGTGGTGATGACAATCATCCAGTCCTCCTTGAATTGTTGTTGCCGGAACTGCACCGCACTCCAGATCCTGCCTATCTGGTTGTCTGTATATTTTAAGGCCTCTTTTTGTTCCGGGCTGTCTCCATATCTATGACCCATATCATCCGTGTATTCCAGATAAAGCCACGTGAGGTCCGGGCCCTGCTCCCGGATGCATTTCTCCGCCTCGTCTGTCACTTTTTCATCTATACGATGGATATATCCGCTTTTGTTGTCATGGGGATAATTGACGGTATCCAACTCGAAACCGTCTGCATGGTAGTCCACCTTTATATGGCCGGTTTCGGGTAATGATTCACCTACCAGTTTTGTCCGATTGTCCAGCCAGGTGGAAAATACGGCGATCTTTTTGGTGCTGTCCGTCTTTTTTAGCAATTGAAATATGGTGGGATAATGATAGTTGGGCTCTTTAATATCGTTGTCCCATACGTTGTGCTTGTTCACCCATACACCTGTAAGCAAGCTGTTATATCCTACAGCTGAAATAGTGGGTGTTTGCGAATAAGCTCCCCGTTCGCCGCCTACATAAGCGCGTTTGTACCCATTCTGCCGGCCTATCTGTTCGGGGAAGGATAACCGGGCCTTCTCCAGTACGTCGGCAGGTATGCCGTCTGCAATAACGAATACGACCTTCTTCTTCTTCGGCTGCGCAGCCACGTGCAGGGCCAGCAAGGCCAGGATGACAAATGTGAGGATGTTTTTCATATCCGCGCGTTGAGTATTTTCGTCAAAAATAAGCAGTCCGGCATTATCAGGTCATTAAATTATATTTGCGCCATGAGCACCATCCGTCGGCAGAGCATCATTTCTTCTGGGATCGTTTACTTTGGCTTTGCGCTGGGTGCGCTCAATACGCTGCTGTTTACAAAATGGTTTACCCCCGCAGAGTACGGGTTGACGACGATGTTCGTGTCTCTGTCCAATATCATACTCCCGCTGGCCAGCCTGGGTATGCAATCCTATATTTTTAAATTCTACCCCTATTATCACGACAATCTTCCTCCGAAGAAGAATGATATGATGACCTGGGCCCTGGTCACGAGTTTTACCGGTTTCCTGCTGGTGCTGGCCGGCGGGTTCATTTTTAAGGACCTGGTAGTTAGGAAATACGGTGTGACATCCCCGGAGTTTGTCAATTATTATTACTGGCTTTTCCCTTTCGGGTTTGGGTTTACTTTTTATTCGCTGCTGGAAACGTTTGCCTGGCAGCTGAAGCAATCCGTACTGACCAGCTATTTCAGAGAGATACAGTTCCGTCTCTTTACGCTGGCGCTGATCGTGCTCTCTTACATCGGCGTGCTAAAAAACTTCGACGCATTTATGAAGATCTATGCGTGTACCTACCTGCTGCTGGCGCTGACCCTGCTGGTCTATCTGGTCGCGACCGGGCAGCTACATTTGCCTTTATACCGCAGCAGGGTGACAAAGAGGTTCTTCAAAAAGATCATTACCCAGGTAAGCCTGGTGTGGAGCGGCCAGGTGTTGCTGAATGTTTCCACTTATTTCGGACAGATAGTCATCGGCGCAGTGATGAAGGAGGGGATGCGTTTTGTAGGGATTTATACGCTGGCGCTGTTTGTCGGCAGTCTGATACAGGCTATCCAACGGAGCGTTATAGCCGCCAGCGTCGGTCCGCTTGCGCGGGCCTGGAAGGATAAAGATTATGGACGGATCAACCGGATCTACCACCGGTCGTCCATCAACCAGCTGATCTTTTCCGCCGGCATGTTTGTCCTCATATGGCTCAACTTTACGGATGGTGTGCTGACCTTTCATCTGAAGTCCGACTACCTGCTGGCCCGTCCAATATTCTTCTATATAGGACTCATGCGGATAGTGGACATGGGAACAGGGGTGAACTCCCAGATCATCGTCACTTCCGTTTTCTGGCGTTTTGACTTTTTTACAGGCGTCATACTTGCCGTTCTTACGTTGCCTGCAAACTATATATTGACAAAAGAACTGGGATCTGTCGGCCCGGCCATCGCCGACCTTTTCACCTTTTCGGTGTATAATTTTATCAGGTTCCTCTTCCTGTATCGTAGGTTCGGCATGCAGCCCTTTACCCGGAAGACCGTTTACACGTTGTTGCTGGCCCTGGGATGTTATTTCATCTGTTATTACCTTTTCAATGCCTACCAGGGCTTTGGCTGGCTGACGCTCAGGAGCATTACCTTTCTTGGGCTCTATGGGGGAGGAGTGCTGGTGTTTCGTCTTTCGGAGGACATACTCCCTGTATGGAAAACTATCAAAAAAAGACTGGGGCTTGCCGCATAGGGCCGTGCTCATCTGTCGACGGCAAACACAAATATCCGCTGGATTGACACAGTTATTGCCATAGGCAACCTCTTTGTCGTGGGCAACGCCAATAGCAATGGCATAGAAAGGGCCCGGATCAACCGGTATGGCTATATGGGTATCGCCGCATCGGCGCCTACTGCAAAATTGCATGTCAACTGTTCAGCTGTCGCCGGACAATCCAATCCGTCAAATGTCAGGTTTCAGAATCTGCAAGGAGGGGCGGGCAAGTACCTGGTGATAGACAGCAACGGATATGTTTACCAGTCGTCCACGGGTCCTACCGGATCTGCTTTCGCTCCTGCTGCGCAGACTGCCACCTCCAGCCCTTTGAACCTCGACCTGCAAAACCAGATGAATAATTTAAAGAACGGCCCCTGGCTGGGAGAAAGCCAACCCAATTCTTCCAACGGCTCTACCCAGATAGAATATTCCCTGCCTGCCGGTACGTCGACGGCGACCTGTCAGGTATACAGCCTGGATGGCAGGCTGCTTAGCTCCATTGTGCTTAATCCATCTTCCGGGAAAAACCGGATCACCGTGGATACGGGCAAGTTCGCTTCGGGTATGTATATCTATTCACTGGTTATCAACGGGAAAGCTACGGACACAAAGAAGATGGTCGTATCTCATTAGCCAACTGAACGGGCGGATCTGACCCGCCCGTTTCATCATAATTCCGTACATTTGCGCCCCAATGGCACGATATAGCAACGAGATCAACAGGCGCAAGACCTTTGCGATCATTTCCCACCCCGATGCCGGCAAAACAACCCTGACGGAGAAATTCCTCCTGTTCGGCGGCGCCATACAGACTGCCGGTGCGGTGAAAAGCAACAAAATCAAGAAGCATGCTACCAGTGACTTTATGGAGATCGAAAGACAGCGTGGCATCTCGGTAGCCACCTCTGTTATGAGCTTCGAATACAAAGGCATGCTGGTCAATCTCCTGGATACACCAGGTCACAAGGATTTTGCAGAAGACACTTACCGGACCCTTACAGCCGTGGATAGCGTTATCCTCGTCGTGGACAGTGTCAACGGGGTGGAAGCCCAGACCCGCCGTCTGATGGAGGTATGCCGTATGCGCGATACCCCGGTGATCGTATTTATCAATAAGATGGACCGGGACGGGAAGAACCGTTTTGACCTCCTGGAAGAGATCGAGAAGGAACTGAACATACAACTGCATCCCATGACCTGGCCGATCAACAGCGGCAAGGATTTCAAAGGCGTTTACAACCTTTATGATAAGAACCTGGTCCTTTTCACCGCCAATACAAAGGCTACGGATGAAGACACACTGAGGATAGACAATCTGGGCAACGCACTGCTGGAAGAGAGACTGGGTGAAAAGGACGCTATCACCCTGCGGGAAGATGTAGAACTGGTGGATGGCGTGCATGGCGAACTGGATGTGGATGACTATCTGGCTGGAAAAGTGGCCCCGGTGTTCTTCGGCAGCGCTATCAATAACTTTGGCGTGAGGGAAATGCTGGATACCTTTATACGTATTGCGCCTATTCCCCGCAGCCGTGAGACATCCATCCGCCACCTGGACGTGGAAGAAGATAAATTCAGTGGTTTTGTCTTTAAGATACATGCCAACCTGGACCCCAAACACCGGGACAGGATCGCTTTCCTCCGGGTGTGCAGCGGGAAATTCGAAAGGAACAAATATTTCCATCATGTCCGGCTGGATAAGGATGTACGCTTCAGCAATCCCTATACTTTCCTGGCCCGCGATAAGGATGTCATCGAGACTGCTTATCCGGGGGATGTAGTGGGGCTTTTTGATACCGGTAACTTCAAAATAGGAGATACGCTGACGGAAGGAGAGGATTTCTTTTTCACAGGTATCCCCAGTTTCTCGCCGGAAATATTCAAAGAAGTAGTGAATAAGGACCCCATGAAGACCAAACAGCTGGAGAAGGGGCTGCTGCAACTCACTGATGAAGGGGTAGCGCAGTTATTCACACAATATGGCGGCAATAAGAAGATCATCGGCTGTGTGGGAGAGTTGCAGTTCGAGGTCATTCAATATCGTCTGCTGCATGAATATGGCGCTTCGGTCCAGTTCAATGCATTACCTTTTTATAAAGCCTGCTGGATTACCAGCGCGGACCCCAAAAAGCTGGAAGAGTTCACCCGTTTCAAACATGCGAATATCGCTGAGGACAAGGACGGCTATACGGTCTACCTGGCCCAGAGCGAGTGGTTCCTGAATACGGAGAGGACCAATAACCCGGCCATCGAGTTCCATTTTACTTCAGAGATACATAAATAGCCATTATGGGCCCGGAGTGTTGCCCGAAGGATGGGCGGATATTCTATCTCACTAACATGAGTATTCCCGTACGGGTGACCGGGCCGCAAAAGGTCTTTGCCCTGATCACGTAGACATAGCCCTCTGCTGGCTGCGGCCGCCCGTTGAAATTCCCGTCCCAGCATTCGGAAGGATTGTGGGTGGTAAAGACACGGAGGCCTGCCCTGTTAAAGATGGAAAAATCTTCCAGCTGTACATCGCCCCATCGTTGGAGCCCATAGCAGTCATTATGGCCATCCCCATTGGGAGAGAAAGCATTCGGCACGACGAAGAGGTTCTTACCTTCCGCCCTTACATTAACAGTGACATTGTCGTATGCATAACAACCATTGAGGCTTGTACCTTTGACGATATAGGTGGTAGTGGTATCGATGCTGACAATTGGGCTGGGGCTGCTGGTATCGCTGAGGCCGATGGGAGGAAACCAGGTATAGCTATAGGCGCCAGAGGCATTCAACTGCGTGGTGGCCTGTGAACAATCGATGTCATGAAGCTTTGTTGCCGTAACGATGGGATTGGGTTTCACGGTGACATTCACCAGGAAAGTATTGTTGTACTGCGGACAGGTGGAGTCGGAGATGTTCACAGTATATTGTCCCGAAGCCGCCGGTGTGATGACAGGCCGAGGGGCGGTGGGGTCGCTGAGGCCGGTGGCCGGCTGCCAGGAATAAACATAATAAAGATAGTCGTTACGTCCCAAAACCCCGGTAGAGCCTTCGCAGAGAGTGAGGCCAAACGGTTGTACAAAGGTGGGGGGATTGCGGATATATACTTTCACAGAATCTTTTTCAGGACAGCCATTGGCATCGGTGATGGCTACATGGAACATGGTATCCATCGACAATGTGGCAAGAGGAGTAGGACTGGCAGGGTTGTCCAGCAGGGCGGCGGGCGACCAGACATAAGAGGCGCCGCCTTCGATGTGCAGCCGGATATTGTCGCCGCTGCAGATAGCTGTGTCGGAACTGATCCGGATATAAGGAGGGTACCAGATCTCTACATCCACTGTGTCGGTGGCTGTGCAACCTTGTAAGGATTTGCCGGTGACGATATATTCGGTGCTGAGGTCCGGGGTAGCCACCGGTGTGGCGCTGGTGGCGCTGGACAAGGTGGTGGCCGGAGTCCAGGAATAGCTGACAGCCCCCATGGCCCATAAAGGGACGGGATTGCCGGGACAAATGGCGGTGTCCGGTCCGGCTTTTACAGCGGGAGGATCTTCTACCGTAATGGTCACCGAGTCTCTCTGCAGAGACAGTTGTGAAAGGGATATATCATCCAGTGCAAAGTCGTTGCCCGCCCAATTCATATTCTGATCCACAATTTTGATGTTTGCGGTAGTATTGCTGCCGGAATTCCAAACAGTATAGAATTGCTGCCAGGAGCAGGCTGTAGCGCTGGCAGTGAAAGGGGGGGCTAGCGGAACCCCGTTGATATAAAATTGCAGGCTGGCGGGATTGAGATATATAAGAGACTGTACCCATGTGGAAAAAGCATAGTTGGTATTGGGCTGCACGGTGATCTGCTGCGACCAGACGCTTGCACCGGGGACCAACTCATAGCCATTGACCATCATCATATTGCCGGCGCCGCTGGTGTGGTCCCCACAGGATGAGGGCGCCGAAGGGTCCCAGTCATGCGGATTGGCGCCGATGAAATACTTGCCTTCCGCATCGTCTACCGAAGAGAATGTATAATCCGAGGTAAAGTTGATATTACCGCCACCGAAATCCCCGTTTACGATGAGGTTGGGGCCCGTAATATTAGCTGTAAAATAATATTTGGTCGTGACGGGCGGAGTAGCCGTAGGGTTGGCGGAAGCGGGGTCGTCCAGATAATTTGCGGGGCTCCAGCAGAAGTTAACCGCAGGTTTTGTCTGCAGGTGGATAGGCTTGCTCCCGCAGAGGACTGTGTCCTTTGTGACGATAATGTCGGAAAGCTTCAACTGTATATCGATGGTCTTCTTACTGCTGTTGGGACAGGTACCGTCGGTAGCTTTCAATATGACGGGGTAGGATCCGAAGGAAGGGAAGGTGTATACAAAGCCGCCGCCTGGCGGGGATGCATGGTCGACCCCTTCGATATTCCAGGTGTAAGTGACCCCGGGTTGGGCGGCGTCATAAAAATTCGCCTCCAAAGGGGTGCAGGGCGTCTGTGAAAAAGCAAAATCCGTATTGGGCAGTGCCCGTGCTGTCAGGATACTTACGGAGGAGGTTATGCGGCAAGAGGGCAGCTGGATATTGCCCCCATCCGCGGCCACCATGCGATAGTAATAGTCGATGGACCGGCCCGTCACAGGAGAGGTCACAGGCAGCTGCAGCGCGTTGGAGTTAGGGATATTGGTCCATGTCTTACCGCTGTCGCTGCTTATCTGCCACAGATACTGTGGGTTGGCATATCCTGCCGCCAGTGTACCGTACAATGTTCCACTTCCTCCTTCGCAGACCTTTAGCTGAGGTACTACCGTGGTATTGGAGAACGATGAGGTTGACGTCGGTCCACAGGGGCGAAAGGTGATGTCATCGATGGCAAAGTCATTGCCGGGTTGGGCTGTTCCCCCGGGATTATTATCGATGATCCTGATTACCACAGTGCTGATACCTGAAGGAAGAGTGAAAAAGAAGCCATATTGGCGCCAGGTCCATACAGGGGACTGGGGAACAGGCCCCGAATTATAGGCATCCAGCACTGTGCCGTCCTCTGTCTGTATGATAAAGGTCAGGTCCGGCAGTATGGCAGTGACCTGCGCCGGGTTGTCCGCATTGCCGATCCAGGCCGCAAATTCATACTTCCCCCCTTCGCACAGACCGGTGACCTTCTGTCTGAAGAACTCTCCGGGATTGACACCTACATTTTCGAAAAGCATGTAGCCATTGACGTCTCCGGGGGTGTGATCAAGACCTCCGGAGTACCAGGCCGAATTGTAAGGGACGTTATTGGTGATGGTGTATTGCCCGTCTAATGGAGTGGGAATGGCAGGGTTGCCGGTTACAGGGACATAGGTAAGACCCACGGAAGTGGCGCCGGGGACAAGCACTTCCAGCGGGGGGGCGGACCCATTGCCCGTACCGAAGTCCACTTTGACGATGGGATCGCCCAGTGATCCTGTACACAATGTGCAGTTGCCGGGATTAATAGTAGCGGTTATGCCGGAAGGCGCTGTCGTGGCCGGACAGCCGCTGTTATCCTGGATGGACAGCAGGGTATATACTGTGGAGACAACGGGTGGTACCTGGACGGCAAAGGGTTCGCCGTCATGGACATTCAGCGCTGTATAGGTACTTACGCCATCTGAATAGGTGAGGATAAAAGGCCCCGGACCTGAACTGGAATGAAAGGTCAGCAGACCCGGCGCACCATTGCAGGTGTTGCTACCCGTCAGGGTCCCGCCCAAGGTAGGACAGGACAATGTCGGACAAAAGGAAGTCACATCCAGCAAGCTGAGGGCCCGGTTGTATATACGTACTTCATCTATCTTGCCTTGAAATCGCTGCAGATCGCCCGACCACCAGGACCCGATCTGGATGTCGGCATTTGGGCATTGATTGAGGGTTGTAAAGGCTGCGGTGGTGGTTTGTAACAATGCGCCATCTACATAGATCTTTTGAATGCCTTTGTCAAACGTCGCTACGAAGCAATGCCATTGATTCAGACTGATGGATCCCCCTGAATTGACATAGGACCCGTTCAATGGCACGCCTGCGCACCCATTAGAAGAGGGGTTAACACCGAATAAAACCCCTGGGAAAGCGGCAAAATCCATGGCAACCTGGAATTGTGTAGCCACCCCGCCGGTGTAATTGATCTTTCCCACCATGGTCTGCGTCCCGCTGCGGGTGGGATAAAAGAACATGGCGACGGAGAGTGCATTTAAAGGGTTGAGGTTTGTACCGGGGATAGAGATATAATTATTGACGCCGTCAAAAGAATAGGCGCTATTTGGATTTCCTGCCTTGTCTGTCGTAAGCGTAGGATTATTGACTAGCGTGCCGTTGTTGCCGTTGCCGGTGGCATCATTTGTATTCCCGTTGAAAGGATAGTAAGCCAGCAGGCCGGTGGTAAGGTCCTGAGCAGAGCCTGGATAAGGGAACAATAAGAAAAACATGATCATACCTGATATAATGCCGGGGAATTGCGCTTTCATGCCTACGGGAACAAGAGTTGGCGTTAAAACTAATAATTTATTATCGATTTTTCAATTCATTGGGAAGAAATGAAATTTCAGGATTTTTATAATATTTTTATTATCCGAATGTCTCCTATTTCCCCAAGACCGTTGCTGTTGACCCTGATGGGCTGTTTATCAGCCTTTATCCTGTTGGGACAGAGCCCTGGCTTTACCCTGCCTGTCGCAGTCTGCCCAAATACACCTGTTACTATTAAGAACACCTCGACAGGGGGGACGTCCTTTTACTGGAGTTTTTGTGATGCGGATCCCAACACTATCCCGGAGGCAGCCAATATGGGGAATATCAGTAATGTGTTGTCTCAACCCGTTTTCCTGGATGTGGTGTCGGAAGGCGGCAACTATTACGGCTTCCTGGTCAATCACTATCCTGGCGCCCTTATACGTCTGGACTTTGGCAACAACCTGCTAAATACACCCACTGCTGTCAGTCTCGGCAATCTGGGTGCGCTCAATCCCGGCTATGGTTCAGAAGGTATTCAGATGGTAAAGGACAACGGGCACTGGTATGCGTTGATCGTTGGAGGAAGTCCTTCCGGAGGCGGCGTTCCCAAGATCGTCCAGGTGGATTTCGGGGCCAGCGTTACCAATCCGGCTCCTGTCGCCACGGACTGGGGTAACCTGGGAACTCTTTTAATGCCGATAGATCTGTATGTGTTCCGTGATAATGGCGTGCTTCATGCCTTCACCGTAAACGCTGAATCCAATACCCTCACCCGATTTGACTTCAGTACGGCAGGACCTGCAGCACCCCCTGCCGCCACTAACATGGGCAATCCTGGTGGACTGCTGAACTATCCAACGGGCATTTTTGCCCTCAACACTGCCGGCAACTGGCATGTCTTTATCACCAATGGTGCGGGAGGTAATATCGTCCGGCTGGACTTTGGCAATAGCCTGCTGAATACGCCTGTGCCCATCAACCTGGGCAACCCAGGTGGGGTTATACAGTCGGGAAGAGATATCACTATCTTGCAGTCCTGCGACCAGATCATCGGGCTTGTCGCTGATGGTACGGCACAGACCGTCGTTAAGCTGGACTTCCATAACGATGTGCTTAGCGTGCCTACGGCCGTCAACCTGGGTAATATCGGTAATTTTAACTTTCCCCATTCCTTGTCCACGCCCTTTAGGGTGGGAGGAGACCTATACAGCTTTCTGCCCAACGCCTACAATAACACGTTGTCAAGGATACGCTTCCCAGGCTGCAACAGCTCCAGCATTCCCGGTTCTAATTTGGCCGATCCTCCGGTGATCTCCTACTCGCAGCCGGGTACTTACCGGGTAAGCCTGATCATGGATGACGGCCTGCCTACGCAAACTTCTCTCTGTCAGACCATTACCGTGCTGGATACCCCTAAGATCGTGCTTCCTCACGAGCATTCTTTTTGTTCAGGAGACAGTCTTGTACTCCGCTATAACGGACCCGTAATGCCGCTGCAATGGCAGGATGGGTCCAGCCTGGATACATTCACCGTGCGCACCACGGGCACATACAAGCTGACAGCTACAAATATGGCAGGATGCGCCGGCCATGATACCAGTCATGTGGAGGTCGTCTCTCTGCCCATGGTCGCAGCACATGGCGATACTTCCATTTGTAAGGGAACCAGTCTGTTGCTATCCTCCATCGTACAGAATATAGACTCTGTCCGCTGGACCCCTTCTATTTGGCTCTCCGACACCACGGTGACAAGTCCCCTGGCTGTTCCGAAAAAGGACACTACCTATGTACTAACAGCCTGGCATAAATTCTGTCCCGTGCGCGATACAGTCAGGGTTAATATCGATACACTAACCATAACGGTGAGCAATGATACGCTAGTCTGTCACGGACAAACTGCGTACCTGCAGGTGAAGGGCGCGCAGCCATACCAATACAATTGGTCACCTGGTCCATTTACCACCGACCATATAGCGATAGCCGCGGATAGTTCCATGTACTTTCATGTCAGGGCTACGGATGCCAATACCTGTACAACAGAGGATTCCATTTTTGTACAGATCAAATATCCCGATATATTTCGGATAAAGGGCGCCCCCCTCCGCATCTGTGCCGGGGATTCCACGCGGCTGATCGTGACGGGAGCCGATCCGTCGATGGGAGACTATTACACTTGGATGTCCGACATCGGCACCCAGGACCCTTCTTCCGGCGAGATCGTTGTAGCCCCATCTACCACTACCATCTATCGTGTATTGGCACGGGATAGCATCTGTGGTCTGCGGATACCGCTGTCCATACGGGTGAATGTGGATCAGCGGCCGGAGGTCACTATTTCCAAATCCAACGATATTGACTGCATCTATGGTGAAGCCCGGTTGACCGCCACGGGAGGTGTCAGTTATACATGGTACCCGGCAACTACACTGGACAATCCCTACAAATCTGACCCTGTCGCCCGCACCGACACCAGTACCTGGTACTACGTCCTGGTCGCGGGAATGAACGGCTGTTCAATCCTGGATAGCATCCCCCTCTATGCCACCAAGGGGGGCGGCAACATCGGCTTCCCCGTGGCCAATGCTTTTACGCCTAATGGGGACGGTCATAACGACTGCTTTGGTATCAAATACTGGGGTTATGTAGGAGACTTTGAAATGACCATATTCAACAGGTGGGGGCAGAAGGTCTACGGCAGTAAAAATCCTTCCGGCTGCTGGGACGGCACTTTCAATGGACAGCCCCAGCCGGCCGGCGTCTATGTGTATTATATCAGGGCGCATGCTTTATGCGGGGATGCCGCGCGAAAGGGAACGGTAACGCTTATTCGCTAAGACAGGGAGATGCCTGTATAATTACGTGGTGTAATCTTCTTGAGCTCCTTCTTCAAGGCCTGGGATATTTTCAACTTGTCGACAAACTGGTGGATGGCCAGTTTGTCGATGCTCCCCTTGCCTCTTGTCAGCTCTTTTAATGCTTCGTAAGGCTGTGGGTAATTTTCACGGCGCAGGACGGTCTGGATAGCCTCTGCCACTACAGCCCAATTATTTTCCAGATCATTTTCCAGCCGGGGACGGTTTAGCACCAGTTTGTCCAATCCTTTTTCGATGGATTTCAGCGCAAGTATGGTATGTGCAAATGGAACGCCTATATTACGTAGAACGGTGGAGTCTGTCAGATCCCTTTGCAGCCTGGAGATGGGAAGCTTTGCCGCGAAGTGTCCAAAAAGCGCATTGGCGACACCAAGGTTGCCCTCCGCATTTTCGAAGTCGATGGGATTGACCTTGTGCGGCATGGCGGAAGAGCCTATCTCTCCTGCCTTTGTTTTTTGTGAAAAATAATCCATAGATACATAAGTCCAGATGTCCCGACAGAAGTCGATGAGAATAGTGTTGATACGCTCCATGGCATGAAAGTGAGCAGCGAGGTTGTCATAGTGTTCTATCTGCGTGGTATATTGCTGGCGTTGTAGTCCCAGTGTACCTTCCACAAAATTATTAGCCAGCTTTACCCAGTCTTTTCGGGGGAAAGCGACATGGTGGGCATTGAAGTTGCCGGTGGCTCCTCCGAACTTTGCAGAGAAGGGCACCTGGATAAACAGCTCCACCTGGTTTTCCAGCCTTTCGACAAATACCATGATCTCTTTGCCCAGGCGTGTGGGGCTGGCGGGTTGTCCATGTGTCCGGGCCAGCATCGGCACATCTTTCCAGTCGCGGGCCAGCATCTGCAGCTGTCTTTTCAGGTTCAGGAGAGCGGGAAGATATTCAAACTCCACGGCATGCTTCCACAACAAAGGGATGGCAGTATTATTGATGTCCTGGGAAGTAAGGCCAAAATGGATCCATTCCTGGATATCCTTTGAGCCCGTCTGCAGCTCGTCCAGTTTTGCTTTTAAAAAGTATTCGACAGCTTTCACATCGTGGTTGGTGGTCTTTTCCTTTTGCTTGATCCAGACTGCGTCTTTATGTCCAAAATGTTCCAGGACGCTCTGCAGATGTTTACGTGCGGGCGCCGGCAGAGTGAATATCCTGTTCTTTGCCAAAAAATGGAAATATTCCACTTCCACCAACACGCGATAGCGGATCAGCGCATATTCTGAGAAATAGTCATCCAGGTGTTGTACCTGGTTGCGGTAGCGGCCGTCAATGGGAGAGATCGCGGTCAGTGTGTTTAGCTCCATCATATTGTGATTTGTCGTACTTTTGCCGCCAAAATTAGCATAAAGGAATTGGAAAGAAAAATACGGGTCGGGGCTGTCAGCTATCTGAATACGAAACCGCTGCTCTATGGTATACAAAGATCTTCCGTTATGAATGACATGGAGCTGGTGATCGATTATCCGGCCAGCATCGCTTCCATGCTGCTAAGGGACGAGATCGACATGGGGCTGGTGCCCGTGGCGATCATCCCCAAAATGAAAGAATACTACATCAACGGCGAATACTGCATAGGCTGCAACGGACCCGTGGCATCAGTGTGCTTATTCAGCGAAACACCTATAGAAAAAGTAGAAAAGGTATTACTGGATTACCAAAGCCGGACGTCCGTACAGCTGGCCAGGGTCTTATTGCGGGAATACTGGCGGACCGCACCGGAACTGGTGGATACCGGAAAGGACTTCCGCGATCATATTAATGGAACGACTGCGGGTGTGGTCATTGGTGATCGTGCTTTGGAGCAACGGAAGATATCCCCTTATATATATGACTTGGGCGAGGCCTGGAAGAACATGACGGGCCTGCCTTTCGTATTTGCCGCCTGGATCAGCAACAAGCCGCTGGATCCAGCCTTTGTACGGCAATTCGATACGGCTAACAGGGAGGGGTTGGCGGCGTTAGACAAGGTGGTTGCCGAAAATCCTTATACAGTATTCGACCTGCGTGCTTATTTCACCCAATTTCTCGATTACAAGCTGGATGATGCAAAGAGGGCGGGGCTGGCAAGATTCATCCAATACCTGCGGATCATGCAGGCCGAAGAGACTGCGTCACAGGTGTTTCCCGGCGGGTAAGCCTCATTTAAAATACTTACATTTGCGGAATAAGTCAGTCGATATGAATATTACAAGCCCGGTGACGGGAAAAAATAATGTATCAATTGTAAAGAAGATAGATACGAGTAAGGTAATATCTATATATAAGGAGAGCCTCCAGCTGAATGTGCGCAGGTTTTTTGACGGCCTTGACACCATTAGTCTCTGTCTATGCAATGACACCGGGTACAGATTTTATCATCCCGCGACCATTTTCGGGGATGATCAGTTCTACCAGGAGCTGGAAAAATTCGAGGAGTATTATCCATCGGATAAGTGGGAATATCAGGAGGCGCTCAGGATGATCGGCGAGGGAGAAAAGGTGCTGGAGATCGGATGCGGAGAAGGATATTTCATGCAGCTGCTGTCCGCGAAGAACTGTGCGCAGCTAAAGGGACTGGAGCTCAATACGAAGGCTATAGAGGTGGCAGAAAAGAAAGGACTGGATGTAACCAATGCCTTTATTGAGGACTTTGCAGCGCAGCATCCCGGAAGCTTTGACGTTGTCTGTGCATTCCAGGTGCTGGAACATATCTATCCCATCCAGCAGTTTGTCTCGGCAGCCCTGAAAGCGCTGAAACCCGGGGGAAAACTGATCATATGCGTCCCCAATAATAATCCCTATCTGTACAAACACGATTTCTTTCACATGCTCAATCTGCCACCGCATCATGCAGGCCTGTGGAACCGTCAGACATTCGGCCGGCTTCCGACCTTCTTCCCGATGAAGCTGGACACGGTGTCTATCGAGCCTCTGACGGATTACAAGGTGTGGTACCAGACGCAGGTAGCTTTTTTGAAGGAGAAAGGCAATTCGGCACACAGGTTGCTTTCCATGGTGCCCAGACCCGTCTATAAGTGTATATTGAAGACCTTGCGACATTTTATAGAGGGCCGCAATATCCTGGTGAAATTCGTCAAAAACTAATATGGCAACCCGACAGCTTGACAACAACGGTGTCCCCAGGGAGTTCAGACCTTCTCTTACGCATCCTTTCTATTTCATACGACAGGGATTGTATAAAGGCATCCTTTCGAAAAGCGGCGCACTGAAAGGCCGTCTGCTTGACTTCGGATGCGGTTCCAAGCCTTACAGGAGCCTTTTCGATGTGGAAGAGTACATCGGAGTGGACTATTACAATGAAGGTCATCCTCACGATAATGAGCAGATAGATTTTTTCTACGACGGCAAGAAGCTTCCTTTTTGCGATCAGAATTTCGATTCGGTGCTCTGCAGCGAAGTTTTCGAACATGTTTTTAACCTGGATGAAGCGCTGGCAGAGATCAACCGGGTACTTAAGACCGACGGCAGGATATTGATCACATGCCCTTTTGTATGGAATGAACATGAAGTACCGCACGACTACGCGCGGTACACCCGTTTTGCCCTGGAAGATATACTGAAAAGGGCAGGTTTTGAGATAATGGAGTTTTCCAAAAGCGGCAATTTCATCCTGGTGATACATCAGGAATGGGTGCTGTACTTTAAATTATTGTTGCAGAAAAAGTCCAGGAAATTCTTTCTTTTCCGGTGGTTGTACAAAGTATTTTTTGTGTTCCTGCCCAACCTGACCGGATCGGTGTTGAATGCCCTGCTGCCTGAAAACGATAGTCTGTACCTCAATAATATTGTCCTGGCAAGAAAGGTACGACAGAAGCAATGACGGCAAGCCGAAAAAAAATAGTATTTATTTCCCACGACGCATCGCTGACAGGCGCGCCCATCCTGCTATTCCAGCTGATAAAGCTGCTGGTGAAGCAGGACCTTTTCGACATCCGGATATTGTTGTACAGGGGAGGGACGCTGGAGGATACATTCAAAGCGACGGCGCCTACCCTTATCTTGAAAAGCGCGGGTTACAACAAGGAGAAGAGGTTGATCCCGCGGATATGGAATTATTTGCGGTACAGGGTACAGCTGAGGAAAGCGTTCGAAGTGGCTGGGCAGGCGGATATACTATTCTGCAATACGTTGGCCACAGGCCCTTTGCTAAAAGAGTTTCATACTCTTCACAAACCTGTCGTGACCTATGTCCACGAACTGGGGTCAGTGATCCATGAACTGGACAAGGACGGTGGCGCTTCTTTCGTCCTGAGCAATTCCACTCATTTTATCGCACCTTCGGAGGCGGTAAGCAAAAATCTGATGGAACATCACGGCATTCCTGCCGGCAAGCTATCATTCCTCAATTATTTCCTGACACCGCCCGATCTCACAGGCGCCTCCCGGGCTGAGATCAGGCAACGTTTTTTTTTACAATGGAATATCCCCTGGGACAAACTGTATGTGGTGGGAATGGGGATCACTACCTTCCGCAAGGGCATCGATCTTTTTCTGGCTATTGCACGAGAGACATACCGCCATACACAGGATGCGCATTTTATTTGGATAGGAGACTATGAGCATGAGGAAAGTCGACAGCAGATCTTTAAAAAAATAGCAGAATATGAGCTGTCCGACAGGGTCACCATGACAGGGAAGCTGCCGTATTCGCCTGCCACTCTTATACCTTTTGACCTTCTCGCGCTGACCTCCCGGGAAGATCCCTATCCGCTGGTGATGATAGAAGCAGCTTATGCAGGCGTTCCCACACTGTGTTTTGACAATACAGGAGGAGCTGCTGAATTTACGGCGGATGAATGCGGGTGGGCCATACCGGGTAATTCGGTAGAGCAGTTTGCCGCCACCATCCTGAGCTTGTGCAAACACCGTACTGAAATAGCGGCAAGAGGCGCAAAAGCAAGGAAAAAAGCTTTGATGAAACATGCCGGCGAAACATTGATATTACAGCAGTTCACCGGGATCATTAGAAAAGTATTAAACAAATGAACCTGTGCTGATATCCATATGCATACCTGCCTATAAACGCACCGACTTCCTCCAGCGGCTGCTGGACTCCATCACCATTCAGACTTTCCGGGATTTTGAGGTCATCGTCACCGACGACAGCCCGGACGGCGCCGTCAACATGCTTTGTGAAACCTTTCGGGCCCGCTTTTCTCTGACCTACTACCGTAACGAGCAGCCGCTGGGCACGCCCGAAAACTGGAACGAAGGTATCAGAAAGGCGAAAGGGGAGTGGATCAAGATCATGCATGACGACGATTGGTTTGCCACAGCAGATGCATTGGAGATATTTGCTCAGACTATACGCGACCATCCGGAAGCTTCGTTTGTTTTTTCGGCGTATAAAGATGTTTTTTTGGATGAAGACAGACAACGGGAGATGCATATCAGCCACTACCGCTATAAGGCGCTGGTCCGCAACAGCGCCACCCTCTTCTCGCGCAATGTAATCGGACCGCCCAGCGTCGTTGCCTGCAGGAGATCACCCGACATATGGTATGATAATAAGGTAAAATGGGTAGTAGATATCGACTTTTATATGCGTCTGCTTCAGCATACTGTCCCCGTCTATATCCCCGCCATCCTTGTCAATGTAGGATTGGGTGGTCAGCAGGTGACGAGGGATTGCTTCCGTCAGCGGCCGGTGGAGATACCGGAGAATTTTTATCTGCTGAACAAGGTGGGCGCCCGGCAGCTGCGCAATATATTGATCTATGATGCTTGGTGGCGTCTGATGCGCAACCTGGAGATCCGTCATTCGTATGAGATCGCGGAGGCCGGCTATACGGGTGAGATCCCCGCTGTGATCCTCTCCATGGTAAGATGGCAAAGCAGGATACCACATTCCTTGTTGAAGACTGGTGCCTTTTCCAAGACTTTTATGTTCTTACATTATATTATACATTATAACCGCATACCGGCATGACGGGCCTTTCCATTATCATTGTCAATTATAAAAGCCCGGGTCTTGTGCTGGATTGTCTGCGGACGGTGTATGCCCAGACGACAAATACGGTCGGTTTTGAGGTCATCGTGGTGGACAATGCATCGGGGGATGACAGCCGGGAGAGGATCCTGGATGCCTTCCCGTCTGTACGCTGGATACAAATGGGGTACAATGCAGGGTTCGCCAGGGCCAACAATGAAGGTATCCGCGGGTCGCGGGGCGATGCCGTACTGTTATTGAATTCGGATACACTCATCGAGGACAGGGCCATAGAAGAATGTTACCAACGGTTGTCGTCCTCTGACTATGTCGCATGCGGGGTTCAGTTGCTGAATCCTGACCGCACCCCGCAGATCTCCGGCAATTTCTTTATGAAAGGAGGGCTGAACTATCTGCTGCCTCTGCCTTACCTGGGAGATCTGGTGAAAAAGGCAGGAATGTTTTTCAACGTGAGCAAGCCCAATGTGCCCGATGCTATTGACCTGGTGGAGGTGGACTGGATCAACGGCGCCTTCCTGATGGTGAAAAAAGATGCCATAGAAAAGGCCGGCCTGCTGGACGAGGATTTCTTTCTCTATGCGGAAGAGGCGGAATGGTGCAGCCGGCTGCGGAAACTGGGAAAGCTCTGCATTTTCGGGCATCTGCACGTCGTACACTTACAGGGAGCCTCCGCCAATGAGACCTTCGGGTCGGAAGGGAAAGGATATTACAACCTATACGACCGGAAAGGGCTTCAGATCATGTTGTCCAACTTTGTGAGGATACGTAAGCAGTTTGGCGTGGGCTGGTTCCTGTTGCTGCTGGCCTTTTATGTGCTGGAGATACCAGTTTTTTTCATCGGTGTGCTGCTGGCGAGGATATTCCGGGGCGGCCGAAGCCTTTTTTCGTTTGCTCAATTCTTAAAGTACTGTAAAAATATCGTTTTTGTAACAGGTAAAAGCGTGCATATCATTCGAAATAAGCCTTACTTTTATAAGGTCTTATGAAGCTGCTCCTCCTATTGCTGATCGTCCCTGTCCTACCATTACTGCCATATTCCTCCTTCTCCCAGGAATATAGTTACACGCACTATGACGTAAAGGATGGACTGGCTGGCTCCAATGTTTACTGTATCACCCAGGATAAGGAGGGGTTTTTATGGATGGGCACCGATGCAGGCCTCAGCCGGTTTGACGGCACGCATTTTAAGAACTTCTCCCTGGAGGATGGGTTGCCGGACATTGAGGTGCTGCTGCTATTTACAGACAGCAAGGGAAGGGTTTGGATGCGGCCATTCAGCAAGGCTGTTTGTTTTTATTACAAGGGCAGGATACACAACCAGGACAATGATACTTTGTTGAAACGGATACACATCCGAAAGGAGATAGAGAATTTTGCGGAGGACAGGGATGGGAATATCCTGTTACAGGAAAGGGCAATACTACATTTTATTACCCCGCAGGGACAGGTAGAGGACATCGAAAACATCGGCGGACGAGGACTGGTCAATCCTGTCATCGGCACGGGACCTGACGGGCATTTTCTCATTGTACAGCGGGATACGCTCTACCGTCTTGCACAAGGTCGATTTTCCTTTGCCGATACCATCGATGCTCCCGATATTTATTCCAAAACTGCCTGCATCCAGCCGGGGATAATGATATGGCAGCATACACAATTCGGTTGTAAGTTCAAATCCCTTCGTACAGGGAAGACGGTGGCGATGCCTCTTGGAGAAACGGCGAAGAACATCATTTTTAGCCCGGTAGGCGACAGCCTGGTCTATAAGAATGAGTCGATGGGAGCTTCGGAGTACAATATCTTCACCGGCACCGTCAGGCACTTTCGGACAGGAGTGGCGATATCCAGGACTTACCGGGATGATGAGGGTAATATCTGGTTTGCCAGCCTGGGGCAGGGGGTCTTTCGGCTCAATTCGGAAGAGATCAGGAATATTTCCCTGATCTCAATGGATAGCGCTTTCTGCACAGCCCTTACCATCAGCGGGGATAGTAAAGAGTTGCTCATCGGCGCCAATGCCGGCATGCTCTTCCGGCTTGCCATTCCTTCCTTCAAGGACGCCGGGAGCCAAAATATAATGCTCAGCAATGTAGATGATGTGCGTTTCGTCAAAAAAATGGAGGACGGGCACCTCATCGTGGGGACGACTTCCTGCATGTTCGATTGGCCTCGCAAAAAACCTTCTATAATGTTTTCCGTCAAGACAGCCGTCATGAAAAATGATGCTGAACTGCTGGTGGGCGGTTACGCGGGTGTGCGACTTTTCGATACAAAAAATTATCGGATAAAAGACACTTTATGGACGGAACGGACAACGGCGGTTTTCTACAGTGACCATTTAACGTATGTAGGCACGCTGAATGGTCTGTATGTGGTAAAGCCGGATAAATCCTTTGAATACTGGGGGGGCCATGATCCCCTCCTTCAAAAACGCATCAGTTCGATCGTGCAGTCGGGAGACAGCACGTTGTGGATCGCCACCTATGGGGGAGGTATCGTTGCCTGGAAGAACGGGCGCCGGCAGACCGTCCTTTCCCGCAAGCAAGGGCTTAGCAGCGACCTCTGCCGTGTACTGTACCTGCGCGATAATCTCCTTTGGGTGGGGACGGATAAAGGTCTGAACAAGGTGGACATTGGTGACCCTGATCACCCGGTGACATCCTATACGGCGGGCGACGGACTGGGCTCCGACATCATCAACGCGATCTATACCGACAGTGCGATGGTGTATGTCGGCACACCGGCGGGGCTGAGCTTTTTCAACGTTGCCCAAACAGGCAACACATCTGGCTGCCGATTGAATTTGTTGGGAGTGATCAATTCCGACAAAGACAGAAAATCTGATACCTCCTCCCTCCGGTTGTCCTATACCGGTAATAACATCCGGTTTGAATATGTGGGTATTTCCTACCGGTCGGCGGGAAATATGTCTTATGCCTATCGCCTGCTGGGATTGGACAGCAACTGGAAAAGGACGAAAGAGACGTTCCTTGACTATCCCACACTGCCTTCCGGGGACTATGAGCTACAACTGCAGGCGATCAACAAGTTCGGGGTAAGGAGCCTGCCGATGTCCGTCCGGTTCACCGTGGCTACGCCTTTCTGGAAGACGGTGTGGTTCGATGCAGCCGTCCTTGTGTGCTTTGTCTTCCTTACCTGGCTGTTCGTTACCTGGCGTATAAGAGGTATTCGCCGCCGGCAAGCGGAAAAGGAAGAATTGCATAAGCGTATGGCAGAGACGGAGCACATGGCGCTCCAGGCGCAGATGAACCCTCATTTTATCTTCAATTGTCTTAATTCCATTCAGCAGTATATCTTCGACCAGGACATCCAGGTGGCCAATAAGTACCTTACGGGGTTTGCCAAGCTGATAAGGGCGACGCTGCATAATTCCTCTAAACCCTTTATTTCCCTGACCGAGGAGATAGCCTATATATCAGCCTATCTTTCGCTGGAGAAGCTGCGATTCAAGGAAAAGATGGACTATAGCATCGATGTGGCATTATCTCTTCGCGGGGACCTGGATGATATCCATATACCACCGATGCTGATCCAGCCGTATGTGGAGAACAGCATGCGGCATGGTCTTCGGCACAGGACGGAAGGAGGCGGCTATATCCGGATCAGCATACAGCAGGAGGGAGACAAACTGGTCTTTATCATCGAGGACAATGGCATCGGTCGTGAAGAGGCGGCACGCTATAAGACGCGTGAACATATCGAGTACCAGTCCAAGGGGATGTCGCTGACGGCCGACCGGATACGGTTGATCAATACAGCCAACGGGGACGACATCGAGGTGGAGATCATAGATCTGAAGGACTTGCATGGCCAGGGCGCCGGCACACGTGTAATAATAAGGTTTCCAAGATATGATTTATTGCTACAAAAAAACACCATATGATCAAGACTGTATTAGTTGACGATGAAACAGACAGCATCAAGATATTGCAACGATTGTTAAGTACCTATTGCCCCGAAGTGGAAGTCGTAGGTACGGCAGATGGCGTGGACACAGCCACGCATGTCATACAGACCACCAAGCCGGCCCTTGTGATCCTCGACATTGAAATGACTCATGGCAATGCGTTTGACCTGCTGAACCAACTGCAGCCTGTTTCATTTCAGATCATTTTTGTGACGGCTTTTGACAATTATGCGATCAGGGCTTTTAAATACAGCGCCCTTGATTATCTGCTCAAGCCGGTGGATATAGACGAACTGCGTGCGGCAGTGGAAAGGGCGGCTACAAGGACGCAGGGAAAGAGTTTCCTGGATCAGATGGAGACGCTTTTATACAATGTGGAAACCTTTCAGCTGACCCAACAAAAGATGGCGGTGCCTACGCTGACAGGTCTGGTGTTCATTCCTATCAGGGACATCATGCGTTTTGAAGCGGGCGGCAGCTATACTACTATTTATCTCACCAGCAAGGATGAGATCATCGCCACCCGCAATATCAAGGAATACGAGGACCTGCTGCCTCCCTCTATTTTCTGCCGGGTGCATAACTCGCATATTATCAATTTGCATAAGATTCAGAAATACCATAAGGGAAGGGGGGGGTATGTCATTATGGAGGACGGCAGCAATATCGAAGTGGCCAGCCGCCGCAGGGAAGAGTTCCTTCGCCGGCTGCTTAAATAGGACAGATGCCATTTCGTCCATTTCTTTTTGCCGCTTGCACAGGTAGAAAAGGATTCCATCAAAAGCCATTATTTTTGATGGATGAATAAAAAGACCTTTTTTTACGGCGAGGACACGCTCGATGTAGGCCAGGTGATAGCGATGGCTGAAGGTGGGCTGCAAGGCTCCCTTTCTCCCGCTGTAGTGGCAAAAGTACGTGCCAGCCAGCAGCATGTAGCGCAGATCGTAGAACGTAATATCACGGTATATGGCGTGAACACCGGGTTTGGCATCCTGGCAGACACCAGGATCTCCGAAGAGGACACCCGTATACTTCAGCATAAGATCCTGCAGAGTCATAGTGTGGGAGTGGGAGAGCCCGTGCCGGCCGGGATCGCCCGTATGATGCTTATTACAAAAGTACACGCCCTGGCGCAAGGCTTCTCCGGCATACGGCTGGAAACCCTGGAGCGCATACTATGGCATATAGATACGGATGTTACACCGGTGGTGCCTGAAAAAGGCTCTGTCGGCGCATCGGGCGACCTGGCCCCACTGGCGCATCTTTTTCTTCCTTTGATAGGGCTTGGGGAGGTATTTTACAAAGGCAGCAGATACCCGACACAGGAAATATTGGAAAAATTCGGTCTTGCTCCCGTACAATTAGGCCCAAAAGAGGGGCTGGCCCTTATCAACGGTACCCAATTTATCCTGGCCTATGCCGCCAGCGGCGTCGAGCGGATGCACTATTGCCTGGAGGCGGCCGATATCATCGGCGCTATGAGCCTGGAGGCGCTTACAGGCACCAAGGCCCCTTTTGATGAAAGGCTGCACCGGCTGCGACCCTTTGCCGGCACCTCTCTTGTAGCCCAGCGTTTGCGGCTCCTTCTGCATGACAGCGCTATCATGAAGAGTCATGTAGATTGCGGCCGCGTACAGGACCCTTATTCCCTGCGCTGTATGCCCCAGGTGCATGGCGCTTCCCGTAATGCCTGGCAACATCTCCGGCAATTGACTGAAATAGAGTTGAATGCGGTCACCGACAACCCCATCATCCTGGGAGAGAACGATACTATCAGCGGGGGGAATTTTCATGGCCAGCCGTTGGCTCTTCCCCTGGACTATGCCTGTTTTGCCGCGGCTGAGATCGGCAATATTTCGGACCGCCGATGCTACTTGTTGTTGGAAGGCAAATGGGGTTTGCCCCTGCTGCTGATGAGCAATGTGGGGCTCAACAGTGGTTTTATGATCCCTCAATACACTACGGCCGCCCTGGTAACCGAGAACAAAACGCTGTGTTTCCCCGCCAGCGCCGACAGCATCCCTACCTCGCTCGGACAGGAGGACCATGTCAGCATGGGAAGCATCAGCGGCCGCAAGCTAAGCCGTGTGCTGGATAACCTGGAGTATATACTGGCTATCGAGCTGATGAGCGCCTGTCAGGCCATTGAATTCCGCCGGCCGCTGAAAAGCAGCGGGATACTGGAATCCGCCCATGAATATGTACGTAACTTTGTCGGGTTTGCCAGGGAAGACCGGATCTTTTCGGAAGACATCCTGAAGTTGCGCAGCATCATCAGGGATCATTCCTTTGTAAAGAAAGTGAATGAGGCGGCTGCAGGGAAAGGTGTAATATTGAACAACGGTTTTGATGGATTTACAATAACCTGATCCGATGAAACAGTATCTTTTATTTCTTTTCGCGCTTGGCTGGGCGCTGACCTTTCCTGCCTGTAGTCAAGGTCCTTTGGGCGGCATGGCCGCCTATTATACCAAGGGCCGTTGGCAGATTACTGGCCTTAATGCTTACCGGCCGCTGAAAGGACAGCCCATTGAAATCAGGGATTCTGTATTGGGAGAAAAGGAAGAGGGCAGGATGGACAGCACGGGGAAATTCCTCGAATACGAAAAGTGGGCTTTTAATAAGCAGGGAGCTTTGCGCTATCGCAGGCTTTTTTTTACCGATAGCTTCTGGAACGAGAGCATCATACGGCGCAATGACAGCGGAGAACGGCGCTTTAGCGTGATGCATTCCGGTGGAGCGGATAAAAAGCCGGATACAATAATGATCTTCAAAATGGACGTCCAGCCGGACGGGAGATTAAAAAAGACCGGATTTGATACGCAGGGTCATACTTACAGTATTTCGTTCATATCTTTCCCGTCAGGCGGCAATGTGCTGAAAGAAGAATTCCAGAAAGACACGACAGATGGAGCAAAGATCAACAGGGTCGTTCTGAATGTGTATGAAGGCGATCGTCTGTCAAAGCTGGTGGAACAGCATATTCCGGGCGACTCTGCAAGGGCGGATTATTTTTATTCGTCCCGCGGGTTCCTGGACAGCATTGTGAGTCGTGTGAATGGAAAGATCTCCCGCAGGGATGTTTTTAAGAATAATGAATGGGGCGACCCTTTACGTCAATTGGTTCTTTCGCCCCAGGGTGACACTGTAGAAGGCTATACTTGTCGATATGAATATGATCCGCAGGGGAATTGGTCCAAAAGATGGGAAAGGCATATTCAGTCGAAAAATTCGTATGAAGACACTTCGTTCAAAGGAGATTATCCTGTTACGCTGACCATCCGGAGAATTATTTACCCGGGAGGCGACGCGGTGGCGGGAGATTAAAACATATATTATGAGCACCACCACTTTTAGACATTACGATCCCGTCAAATACAAGACGCCTACGGGACCGCAGCTGCAATGCAAAGGCTGGATACAGGAAGCCGCCCTGCGTATGCTGCTCAATAACCTGGACCCGGAAGTGGCTGAACGGCCGGACGAATTGATCGTCTATGGCGGAAGAGGTAAGGCCGCCCGCAATTTCGAGTCGCTGGACCTGATCATCAAGGCGCTGAAGGACCTGGAAGGAGATGAGACGCTGCTTGTACAAAGCGGTAAGCCCGTGGGAATATTGCGGACACACCAGGATGCGCCTCGTATATTAATATCTAACTCGCAGCTCGTGCCAAAATGGGCTGACTGGCAACACTTCGATGAACTGGAGAAGAAGGGGCTGATGATGTATGGACAGATGACGGCCGGCTCCTGGATCTACATCGGCTCACAGGGCATCGTCCAGGGTACGTATGAAACCTATGCTGCAGCCGCGGCCAAACATTTTGGCGGATCGCTGAAGGGGACCCTCAATGTCACTGCCGGCCTGGGCGGCATGGGTGGCGCCCAGCCCCTGGCCATTACCATGAATGGAGGCGTGGCCCTTATTGCTGAAGTGGAGGAATGGCGCATAGACAAACGCGTGGAGACGAGGTACCTGGATCATAAATGTTTTGATATAGATGAGGGTATCGACAAAGCGCTGGAAGCGCGTGAGCGGGGCCAGGCCCTTTCCATCGGCGTCCTCTGCAATGCCGTACACCTGCTGGAAAGGATGCTCCAACGGGGATGTATACCCGATACACTTACAGACCAGACATCCGCCCATGACCCTTTGATCGGCTATTGGCCGCATGAGATCACCTATGAACAGGCCAAGGTCTTACGGGCGGACAACCCGCAGCAATATATCGACTATGCCTATCGCTCCATGCGCCGTCATGTGGAGTTGATGCTGGAAATGCAGGGGCACGGGGCTGTTACGTTCGATTATGGCAATAATCTGCGGGCGAGGGCTGCAGAGAAGGGCCTGCAAAATGCATTTGGTTTTCCCGGGTTCGTGCCTGCCTATATACGTCCGCTGTTCTGTGAAGGAAAAGGTCCCTTCCGCTGGGCGGCGTTGAGCGGCGATCCCAATGATATTGCGGTGACCGATGCGATAATAGCGGAGCTTTTCCCGGAAAATGCTTCCTTGCAGCGGTGGCTGCAGCTGGCTAAGGAAAAGATAGCGTTCCAGGGTTTACCTGCCAGGATCTGCTGGCTGGGACAAGGGGAAAGGGAAAAGGCGGGTCTGGCCTTTAACGAGCTGGTGCGCACAGGAAGGGTGAAGGCCCCTATCGTTATCGGCCGCGACCATCTGGATACGGGCTCTGTCGCCAGTCCCAACCGGGAGACAGAAGCCATGAAGGACGGCAGCGATGCCGTTGCCGACTGGCCCCTTCTCAATGCCCTGGTCAATACGGCGGGAGGCGCCAGTTGGGTCAGCCTTCACCATGGCGGAGGGGTGGGCATGGGGTATAGTATTCATGCCGGTATGGTCATCGTGGCGGATGGGACACCAGCGGCAGCCGCCCGTCTTGGCCGGGTCTTACGCAATGACCCGGGTATGGGGGTCATCCGTCACGCGGATGCCGGCTACGATATCGCGCTGGATACAGCCCGGAAGCATCATCTGGACATCCGGGAACGGTTGGGGGAATAGACGCACGCTTATTGGCTAATCCGACACGACGGTTGCTATTATCGACACGTCTGTAAAGTCATGATTGAAGGGCTAAGGGGAAATTATTACTTTTGAGAGACTTTTCTCCTAAATCATGTTAATGCTATGAAATCTAAACTCTTAGGCCTGTCTTTGATTACTGCTACCCTGGTTTTTTCACTTTTCTTCTCCTGTAAGAAGGATACGTCCCAACCGCATTCCCCCACAGATTCCACCAGTGTGGTGGATCTCAGGAAGGGATTGCTCCTCTACCTGCCTTTTACGGGCAATTTTGCCGACTCCAGCGGGAATAATAACCCGACTACTCCGTTGGGGGGGGTAGCGCTTTCCTCGGATCCTTTTGGCACAGCTAACAGCGCCATGGCTAGCTCGGGAGGCTGGGAGAGAGTGGTTGTCACTAACAATGGCTCCATTAAATTCGACAGCGCATTCACATTTTCAGCCAATGTGCTTTGCCGGCAGCAGCATGACCAGTCATTCGTATCTATGGTGAAAAGGGCCACAGGACAAGGCGTCACATTTGGACTGGGTTATGGTATACCGGGTTTTAACCGGGTGAATTTCACTGTTTCCAACAGTAATGCCACTTGTAGCGATGTGACGAGCGCCTATAACACAGCAGTCGATACATCGGACCTGACCATGGTTACGGATCAATGGTACAACCTTGTAGTGACCTTTTATAAAGGCACTTTGAAAATGTATGCCAATGGAAAGCTCATTTCCACGAAGACCAGCAGCAGCCCGACTGTGCCTATCTGTCCGGGCGCCGAGGTGATCGTGGGCGGATGGTGGGATGGTCCTACTCCCCAGGGCATCAATGGCAAGATGGATGAGGTTCGGCTTTACAATCGTACGCTCAATGACCAGGAAATAGCCAAATTGGCACAAGGATTTCCTGTCCATTCCTCTCTTCCCGTAGCTGACCTGAAAAAAGGATTGCTGCTTTACCTGCCGTTCAACGGCAACATCGCCGACTCCAGCGGCAACAACAACCCGACGACCGCTGTTGGCGGAGCCTCGCTTACTTATGATGCTCATGGTTATGCAAATAGCGCTTTTGGCGGCACCGGTAATGGGGAAAGGATCGTTGTGACCAACAATGGCTCTATCAAGTTCGATACGGCCTTTACTTTCTCAGCCAGTGTGCTTTCACGGACAACAGCGCAGCAGGCCTTCGTATCCATGGTGAAAAGGGCCACCGGCAAAGGCGTCACCTTCGGCCTTGGCTACGGCATACCCGGTATCACCCGTATCAACTTCACTGTATCCAACAACCTGGCTACCTGCGATGTCCCTACCAGCGACGCCAATACAGTCGTCGATACTTCCAACCTGACCTTACAGCCAGAGTCCTGGTACAATCTGGTAGTGATATTCCACAAGGGTACCCTGCAAATGTATGCCAATGGGCAGCTGATCTCGACTAAAACGGGAGCAAGTCCCACAGTACCCATCTGCCCGGGAGCTGAGCTTATCATCGGAGGATTTTGGGATGGCGGTAACGCTGAGTCCATCAATGGCAAAATGGACAATGTCCGCCTGTATAACCGGGTGCTGATTCCCGAGGAGATCGCTTTGCTGGCGAAGAACTATCAACTCAATTCAAATAGCATCCGGCAGACGGTCAGCCACTAACATCCTATCCCGACCGGAACGCAATAACAATCTAAGTCTCAATTTGTTCACAGGGCCCTCTCCGGAGGGCCCTTTTGTTTTATTGGCACGTTTATGGCCTCATTTTTGAATAAGGGCCTGCATATTATGGGCCGTCTTATCATCATATCCAATCGCCTTCCTTTCTCCCTGGACAGGGAAGGGGATAAGCTTACTCTCCGTCAGAGCTCGGGTGGACTTGTATCCGCGATCAAAAGTTATTTTGAGAACAATACGGGTAAAGACCAGCTGCAGGAAAAACTGTGGATGGGTGTGGCGGATTTTCCCCAGGAGGATTGGGACCAGGCTGTAGCATCCCATACGGCGGACCTGGACTTTGGCATCATCCCCCTCTATGTGGATAATAGCCTGTACGACAATTATTACAATGGATTCTCTAATTCCGTGCTATGGCCGCTGTTCCATTATTTTTCTTCCCTGGCGGACTATGACAGCAAGTTCTTCGACGCTTACATGCAGGTCAATCAGTTGTTTGCCGAAAAACTGCTGCCATTGTTGGAGCCAGATGATCAGATATGGATACACGACTACCAATTGATGCTGCTGCCTCATCTACTGCGTCAGAAACGACCAAGTGCCACCATCGGCTTTTTTCTGCATATTCCTTTCCCATCCTATGAGATATTTCGTCTTTTGCCGACGGAGTGGAAGAAGACGCTGCTGCAAGGCATGCTCGGCGCCGATCTCATCGGCTTTCACACCTATGACTATGTGCAACATTTCCTCCAGTCGGTGAAAATGCTGCTAGGTACGGAGAATTACTTTCACAATCTGCAATACCAGGACAGGCTGGTGCGTATCGATCTCTTTCCCATCGGTATCGATTATAATAAATTCTACCAGGCTGCCAGTGATCCCGAGGTGCTTGACATGTGCAACAAGATCCGCAACAACCTGGAGGATAAGAAGATCATCTTTTCCGTGGACAGGCTGGACTATACCAAGGGGCTTTCCAGCCGGCTGAATGGCTTTGAATATTTTTTAGACAAATACCCGGAATGGCGCGAAAAAATGGTATTCATCCTAAACATCGTTCCTTCCCGCAGCAATATTCCCGCGTACCTGGAAAGGAAAAAGATGATTGAAGAGAAGATCGGCACTATCAACGGCAGATTTTCCACCATCAGCTGGCAGCCGTTGATCTACCGGTATAACCATCTTTCTTTTAAGGAGCTGATCGCACTCTATCAGGCGGCAGACGTGGCCCTTATCACGCCATTGCGCGACGGTATGAACCTCGTGGCAAAGGAATATGTGGCCAGCTGCGCTTCCGGCAGGGGTGTCCTGATCCTTAGCGAGCTGGCGGGCGCCGCCAGTGAGCTGAGTGAAGCCATCCTCGTGAACCCTACCGATACGGCCGACGTGGCTTCTTCCATCACCCGCGCTCTTGCCATGCCCTTATATGAGCAGCGGAACAGACTGGCCCTCATGCAACGAAGACTACAGGAATACGATGTGATCAAATGGGTAAATGATTTTATGGAACAACTGATGCAGGTGAAACAGGAACAACAAAAACAAAAAGTGAAGATATTGGATGACAAAGCCCTTACGGCTATCCGGCGGCATTATCACAGCGCCAGGAACCGCTGTCTGCTGCTGGATTACGATGGCACCCTTGTTCCTTTTACCCGTCTGCCTTCCGAGGCATCCCCGGATAATGCCGTGAAGGATATACTTGACAGGCTTACCGGTGACCCCAGGAACCATGTCATCGTCATCAGCGGACGGGACCTTACCTCCCTGGATCGTTGGCTGGGTGCGCTGCCTCTGACGCTTGTGGCAGAACATGGCGCCAGTTCTAAAATGCGCAACGGCGCCTGGCAGCAGCTGGTATCGGTGTCGGACATGTGGAAAGATGAGATCCGTCGTGTCATGCAGCTGTTTGTCATCCGGTGCGCGGGGTCCTTTATTGAAGAAAAGCCTAATACCATCGCCTGGCACTATCGTAATACCCAAACTGGGCTGGGTTTTTCCAGGTCCCGTGAATTGCTCAACACGCTCTCCCAACTGATACAGAACACCACCCTGCAGGTGATCGACGGCAACAAGGTGGTGGAAGTGAGGATAGCGGGATTCGACAAGGGGGCTACTGCGCTTAAGATCGTAAATGAAGTAAACCCGGATTTCGTCTTCTGCATGGGGGATGATACGACGGATGAGGACATGTTCAAAGCATTGGAAGGGGAGGCTTATACGATAAAGGTCAACAATGGCGCTTCAGCGGCCCAATATACCATCCTTTCGCAAACGCAGGTATTGCCTTTGTTGAATACATTGATCAGCCCTATTGGTGAACCCCAGCAATTACAGTATTTAAAATAGTTCTATGCCTGTTCACAAATACAACATGGGCGTCATCGGGAACTGCTCGTACCTGTGCTATATTGACACCAGCGCCGATGTCAAATGGATGTGCCTGCCGCGGTTTGACAGCAGCTTTCTTTTCGGTAGTCTGCTGGATGAAGAAAAAGGAGGTCATTTCTTCGTCCGTCCCGTGGATGACAGCTATAGTTCCACGCAGTATTATGTACCCAACACCAATGTGCTTTGCACGGAGTTCAAATGCCGGGACGGCCGGTTTGTCGTAAAGGATTGCGCACCGCGCATGCGGATACATGAAAGACAATTCCGCCCCCTGATGCTGGTGCGAAAGGTCGAGCTGCTGGAAGGCGAGCCGGCCATTCTCGTCTCCTGCCAGCCCAGGGGAGACTTTGGCAACCTGACGCCCGAGATGGTGATAGCAAGCAACCATATCCGTTACCTCAACCTGGATCAACAGGTGCGTCTGACGACGGATGTACCCCTGACCTATATCCAGAAGGAGCAATCCTTTATACTGGACCAGGACCGGTACCTGGTGTTGACGTATGGCGAGCCGCTGGAAGCGCCGTTGAAAGAGACTGCCGACGAGTTTATCCGCAAGACGGTGGAGGATTGGCAGACCTGGGTCAAGAGCTCTTATCTGCCGGACATATACCAGGACGCCATTATCCGCAGCGCCCTGGTATTAAAGCTGCATCAGTACGAAGACACGGGTGGTATCATTGCCTCGGGAAGTACCAGCCTGCCGGAATTCCACGACAGCACCCGTAACTGGGACTATCGTTATTGCTGGTTCCGCGATGCACACTATACCTTGCGGGCATTTAACCAGATCGGTCACTTCGAAGAGCTGGAAAAATACTTCGACTTTATCTACAACATCATTCACAATGCCACGAATTCCCTGCAGCCCCTGTACTCCATTTCAGGAGATAAAAAACTGTACGAGCAGAGTCTGGACCTGCAGGGTTATCGGGGTAATAAACCCGTACGCATCGGCAATAAGGCCTACGTCCAATCACAGCATGATGTGTATGGGCAGGTGTTGGTAAGCCTGCTGCCCCTGTATTCGGACAAGCGGCTGATATTTAAAAAGAAGAACAGCTACCGTAAGATCGTCCCCTGGCTGTTAAGCCAGATCGAAAGGACCTTGTCCGAGCCGGACTCCGGACTTTGGGAGTTCAGGAAGGAAGTACAGGTGCACACGTATACACTTTTATTCCACTGGGCCGGCGCCAAGGCGGCATATAAAATAGGCGCTCTTTTTGGCGACCAGGAGATGATGCATAAAGCCGGGCAACTGGCTGAAGCCGCCGACAATCTCATCGGGAAAGCCTATGACCCCGTCCGGAAGCTGTACACACAGGCCATCGGCAGCGTCAACCTGGATGCCAGCACGCTCACTATGATCACCATGGACTATCTGGCCCATGATTCCGACAAGGCCCGACAGCATATCGCCGCCCTGGAAAAAGAGCTGTTGACGGAGAAAGGATTGTTCTACCGGTATAAACATTACGACGACTTTGGTTTTCCGGAAAGTACTTTTCTTGTTTGTGCATTTTGGTATGTGGATGCGCTTGCCTGCGTAGGCAGGGTGGACGACGCGATACGCAATCTGGACCAATTGCTGCAGTTCAGCAATCATCTGGGTATCTTTAGCGAAGACGCCACTGTCGACGGCTCGCAATGGGGCAATTTCCCCCAGACATACAGCCATGTAGGTCTGATCAATGCCGCCTGCCGGATATCCCGCAAACTGGATAAAGCGGATTTTTTGTAGGAGTGAGCGAAATGTCTATCTTCAGGCATGTCTTCACAACTGATAGTCAATGCTACGTTGGTGAATGTCCGGGACACTTCACCTGTATTGAGAGGAATGGAACTGGCCGAGCTGCCTTGTATAAAGGACGGATGGCTGCTGATCGAGGACAGGCACGTCGCCGGGATAGGAACGATGGAAGAAATGCCTGCCGGTTTGAATGGCCTCCCTAGGATTGATGCCGCCGGGAAATTTGTCCTTCCTGCCTGGTGCGACAGTCATACTCATCTCGTATATGCCGGCAGCCGTGAGACGGAATTTGTGGATAAGCTCCGCGGACTTAGTTACGCGGAGATCAATGCCAGGGGGGGAGGTATCCTCAACTCCGCCCGCATCCTCCGGGAAACGCCGGAAGAGGTCCTGTTTACCCAGGCATGGTCGCGTCTTGACGAACTAAGCCGGCTAGGAACGGGAGCCATCGAGATAAAAAGCGGATATGGGTTAACGGTAGATGCGGAATTGAAAATGCTGAGGGTGATCCGGCGGTTGAAGGAGCGGTCCCGTCTTTCTATCAAAGCCACTTTTCTGGGCGCCCACAGCTACCCGCCGGAATACAGGGACAACCACCAGGGATATATCGATCTTATTACGGACGAGATGCTGCCTGTTATCGCACGGGAGGGATTAGCGGATTACATCGATGTTTTTTGCGAGCAGGGGTTCTTCAGTCCTTTGGAGACGGAGGCCATTTGCCGTGCCGGTATGGCTGTGGGGCTCAAACCGAAGATCCACGCCAACCAGCTGAACCTTTCAGGCGGTGTGCAAACGGGGGTAAAGCTTGGCGCCGTATCCGTGGATCACCTGGAAATGATGGATGAGGATGCCATTACGGCGCTGAAGGGTTCTGCTACGATCGGGACATTGCTGCCGACTGCCGCATTCTTTTTGAGAATGGCTTTTCAACCGGCCCGGCAGTTGATAGACGCGGGCTGCGCTATCGCACTGGCCTCGGACCTCAACCCCGGCAGCTCGCCCAGCGGCAACATGAACCTGGTAGTATCCATGAGTTGTATACAGATGAGGATGCTGCCGGAGGAAGCGATCAATGCAGCCACGCTCAACGGGGCGCATGCTATGGAGCTGGGCGCCGTCACAGGCAGCCTGACACCCGGCAAAAGGGCCGACCTGATCATTACCAGGCCGATGCCTTCCCTGGCTTATCTGCCTTATGCTTTTGGTACTAATCTGATCGAACGGGTGATGATAGACGGAGAGTTTGTTTAAACCCAAGCGGTTCCTAAAATCATAGTATGTTTGGACGTAGAAAAAAGGAAAAGGTAGATTTTATAGAGACGGTGTCAGGGCGAAGCACGATCTTACCGATCACCGACAGTCAGCAGGGACTTGATTTTCTCGTATCTTTTTTCTCTGCCATCCGTCCGGCTTCGTCTGTTGATAAACGGCCTGCCCGGGAGAACATCCGGCGGGTGACATCCGCTCTTCACCAAAGCCCCGTGCTGCTGAGCAACTTGCAGCATGCGATCCTCTCCCAACTGATACGTACGGATCTTTCCTCCGCGCTGACGGAAAGCGGTATACCCCTGGCCCGGGGGTTCTGGCAGGAGTTCTTTGGCAGACTACGGCACAAGCTGCTGCCTCCCTTACGGAACGAGAATGACTTCTTATATGTGCTAAACCGGGTATTCTTTCACAATGACGATTATAAATGGGTAGAGGATATCTCCAGGGAGGATTGGGTGCTTTTTTTTGAAAGCATCGGCCTCAGCCTCCACGTAGACGACAAACGTATTCTTTCACAGCTGCTGTACTCGCTGAAAGCATTGAGCTTCCAGGTGGCGCAGCTGGGACTTGAAAAAGAGGTCTTAAACTATATGCCGGAAGGGAACAGAGAGGATAACCCATTTGTACAGCAGTCGTATCTTGTTCACCAACTGGAAAAGGAGTTATTGATGCCTTCTTCGGACGATACGCTGAAAACGGTGGCCGAAAAGATCGACTGGATGATGCAGCAATGTTACGAAGCTCTCGGTTTTATCCGGGAGAACCATACGCAACGAGGCGCCAGTCTTCACCAGACCTATATCCTCATCCTGCTGGCCAATCGTCTGGAAAGGATATCCATCCTTACGGACCTGCTGGACAGGGATCATCGCTTTGACGCGGGGAAATTCGTGGATTTCTTCCGTATGCTGGTGCGCAATGAGAACAGAAAGAACAGTATCCTGGAATTTATGTCGCAGACAATGGGCTATCTGGCCTACCAGATCGCCGAGCATAAAGGGGCGAAAGGGAACAAATATATTACATCCACCTGGGCGGAGTACCGCAGTATGCTGTACAGCGCCATGGGCGGCGGCGCCTGGATATGTCTTGTGGTGCTTATCAAAAACCTGCTCATCCGGGTGCCGATGGCCATCTTCTGGCATGGTTTCGCCTATAGCATCAACTATAGTCTGGGTTTTATCCTTATCGAAGAAACCCATACCACCCTGGCCACCAAACAGCCGGCTTTTACCGCCAGTGCCGTGGCCGGCAGCCTGGACACCCGTCGCAACACAACAAAACCTAATCTTTATAATCTGGCTGTTACGGTGGCAAAGGTTTCCAGGAGCCAGACCGCTTCATTCATCGGCAACCTGGTGATCGTATTTCCCGGCATGTTCTTTATCGGGTGGGCTTATGATAAGATATCCGGCGCCCCCCTGGCATCGGGTGAAACGGCCATGCGTATGTTGAGGGATCAGCACCCCTGGCAAAGCCTTTCGCTACTGTATGCCTGTAACACGGGTTTTTTCCTTTTTCTCAGCGGGATCATCGCGGGCTATGTGCAGAACAAGATCCAATACGGGCACATCGCACGACGACTGCAGATGCATCCTATTCTGCGGATGACCATGCCGGAGGAAAGATTGAGGAGACTGGCCAGCTATGTCGAGAAGCATACCGGCTCTCTGGTGGGCAATATAGCCCTGGGTTTCTTTCTGGGCATGGCTGGTTTTGTGGGAGAGATCTTCGGGATCCATTTCGACATTCGTCATATCACCATTTCCGCAGGTAATACCGGACTCGCGGTATATGGTTTGGGTTTTGATCACATCGATCCCTGGTACCTGGCCACCGTCATCGGAGGTGTGCTGGGCATCGGCTTTTTGAACTTCCTTTCCAGCTTTTCCCTGGCCTTTGTCGTAGCGGTAAAGAGCAGGGGTGTCCGCCTGCGGGATTATCCTGAGTTCCTGGGCATTCTCTGGCGTTATTTCAGAAGCCATCCCCTGGATTTTATCCGGCCCAGAAGGCGGTTGCCGGAGACGGAAGAAGGGTAGGTCCATTTGGCAGGGGGAAATGCGGTAGTTTCCTTAAATTGCCCTCTATGGAGCAAATCATCGAATGTGTACCTAATTTCAGCGAAGGACAGGATTTGAATATCATTCGCCAGATTACGGGCGAGATCGAGACTGTCACCGGCGTTCGTCTGCTGAACGTAGATCCCGGCAAAGCTACCAATCGTACGGTCGTCACCTTTGTAGGCAGTCCCGCTGCTGTGGTGGAAGCTGCTTTCCGGGCCATTAAAAAGGCAGGCGAGCTCATCGACATGAGCGTTCATAAGGGAGAGCATCCCCGTATGGGCGCCACAGATGTTTGTCCCCTGATACCGATAGCCGGCATTAGCATGGAGGAGACGGCCGCCTGGGCGCAGGCGCTGGCCCGCAGGGTAGGTGAGGAACTGGGTATTCCGGTGTATTTATATGAAGAGGCCCAGGTTGACAAGCAGCGCAGCAACCTTTCAGTTATTCGGGCGGGAGAGTATGAGGGATTCTTTAAGAAGATACAATTGCCGGAATGGGCCCCTGATTTTGGGCCTGCCGTATTCGACGCCCGCAGAGGCGGGACTGTCATCGGGGCCCGGGATTTCCTGGTGGCCTACAATGTCAATCTCAATACTACCTCCACCCGTCGGGCAAATTCGGTGGCCTTTGATGTCCGTGAAGCAGGGCGTTCCAAGCCTATACCCATGCCCGGCAGACTGAAGGCGGTAAAAGCCATCGGCTGGTATATAGAGGAGTATGGTATTGCACAGATATCCATGAACCTGACGAACATACGGGTGACGCCGGTGCATATCGCATTCGACGAAGTGTGCAAGTCGGCGACGGAAAGGGGATTACGGGTTACGGGCAGCGAACTGGTGGGTTTGATCCCGCTGCAAGCTATGCTGGATGCGGGTAGGTATTTCCTGGAAAAACAACAGCGTTCTACCGGTGTGTCCGAAAAAGAGCTGATCCGCATCGCCATCCTTTCCATGGGACTTGATGACCTGGCGCCTTTCAAACCCGAAGAGCGTATTATCGAATATTTGCTTGCTAACGCCACCGATCATCCGCTGGTGAATAAAACCCTGACTGACTTCGCCGATGAGACGGCCAGTGAAAGCCCCGCCCCCGGAGGCGGTTCTATCTCGGCTTACGTAGGCGCCCTGGGTGCGTCGCTTGCCGCCATGGTCGCCAATCTATCCGCGCATAAGAAAGGATGGGATGCCCGCTGGAAAGAGTTCAGCGATTGGGCGAAAAAAGGGCAGGCCTTTAAAAAGGAATTGACGGGTCTGGTGGATGCGGATACCCGCGCCTTCAACGGCATTATGGCTGCCATGGGGCTGCCTAAGGGTTCCCCGGAAGAGAAGGCAGTCCGTACAGCGGCAATACAGGCCGCTACGAAAGTCGCTATTGAAGTACCTTTAAGGGTGATGGAAGTGGCCTATGCCAGCTTGGAACCCATCCGGGCCATGGCGTTGGAGGGCAACCCCAATTCGGTGTCCGATGCAGGTGTAGGGGCCCTTTGCGCCCGGAGCGCTGTGCTCGGAGCCTGGCTCAATGTCCGTATCAATGCCGCCGGCTTTGAGGACAAGGCCTGGTTGGAAAGGGTCCTGGCCCGGGGGAAAGAACTGGAAAGCAAGACCATTGCAGCCGAAGAAGATATACTAAAGATCGTGGGGGATAAGATCAATACCTAAAAAATAATCTTATGCAATACCTGAACGTCTACAGCAAACAGGAGATCCTCTCCCGGACCAGGATACGGAAATTCGAAACCAAGCTGGGAGAGCAGGTATTGACTGTTTCCGGCGCGGAATCGTTGGTGGAGGGTATCGGGAGGACCCCGGCGGAGTATGTGGTGTTCGGTATTCCGGAAGACATCGGCGCCCGGGCCAACAGCAGCCTGGGGGGCACCTCCACAGCCTGGCAGCCTTTTTTGGACTGCTTCCTCAATATCCAGAGCAACGATTTTCTCACAGGCGACAATATCCTGATGCTGGGGCATTTCGACTTCAGCGAGTTGCAGCGGCTGATAGAAACCAACGCCCATGGACAGGATGAGAAGCTGGAAGCCTATCGCCATGCCGTGCATACCATCGACGAGACGGTGGAAGACCTGGTAAGGATCATCACCGCGGCCGGCAAGATACCCATCGCCATCGGCGGGGGGCATAACAATTCCTATCCTCTGATCAAGGGAGCGGCCAAAGGATTGCATAAAGCGGGGCTGATACCGTTGGCCCAGATAAACTGCGTCAACCTGGACGCGCACACGGATTTCCGCCCGGCCGAAGGCCGGCACAGCGGCAACGGTTTTCGTTATGCCGAAGAGGACGGCTACCTGCAGAAATACTGTGTCATCGGCGTTCACGAGAACTATCTTCAGCAGAACGTATGGCTTGATATTGTCAATAACCCCTTTATCGATCTCATTACCTACGAGGATATCTTTATCCTGGAGAAAAGGAATTTTATCCAGGCCGTTGCTCATGCTACTTCGTTTACTGAGGATAGTTACATCGGCCTTGAGTTGGACCTGGACAGCATCGAAGGGGTGCTCAGTTCCGGGATGACTCCCGCGGGTCTTATGCCTTTGCATGCACGGCAGTATGTGACGCTGGCGGCGACGGACTCGAAGATCGCCTACCTGCATATCTGCGAGGGCGCCGTTACCCTCGATGATGGGCGTCACGACCCGATGACGGGAAAGCTCGTCAGCTACCTGGTGAGCGATTTTGTGAAGGCGAGGGAATGACCTGTCAGAAAGGTATGCCGATATTCACATATCCCAACACTCTTTTTGACTGATCAGAATACATGACGCTGAGCTCCAGCGGTCCCAAGGCAAAGTTATAGGTGAAGGTAAGCGCATAGCCCGAGAGAAAATCCGGCGTGGTAAAAAAGCTCTTGTTATCCGTAATGAAGTTGTTGAAGAGCACATTTGCCTTCGCGGTGATAAAGGTGTTGCTAAACAGCTGATAGCGTAGTCCGACAAGTAGTTTTGCCAGACTGGTGGAATAGAAAGTGCCTTCCCGGAGGCCTGCAAAGGTCACCTGGTTATGAAAATTGCTGACAAGGCCTCCGATAGAAAATTCATTCATGATATTGTGGACGTAGTTGAAGTTCATACCGGCCTGTACATGGGTCAGCAGGGTATAGCGTCTTGCGAGCGGCGTGTACCTGTCCAGGTTGAACAGCACCCGCTGATAGGTAGCGTCGGAGAAGCTGGTGTCAGATCGGGTGGTATTGGAGGCGAAATAATCTGCATGAGGGCTTTGTTCGAAAACGTAGTCAGCCTCAGCCTCTATTTTGGTGCCCTTACGGGGATAGATGGGTCTGTCCAGGGTATTATGACGGATAAAGAAATACCCGGTCGTAAAGCTGTTGCGCCCTTTGAATTCCAGGCTGGATGTAATAGAGGGGTCGTAATGGATCCATTCAAAACGGCTGCCTATGCCAAAGCTGAGGTCCCTGTTGGTAGAATAGCTAAACTTGTTGTCCAGCTTGAAATAGCTCTGGTCATAAAGCCCGGCTTCCTTGAATGCGTTATTGTAGCTGGTGATGCGGAACTGATCGAACTGCGTGCCGAGGATATAGGCAAACTTCCCCCCCCGGCTGAAATATTGCAGGTGCTCGGCGCGCGCCCTGAAGTTCTGTCCGATGTTCAACGTTACCAGGCTACGGGAAGTTGGCGTTAAGAAATTCCGGGTGGTCAGGTTGATGATGGCGCTGATACCGCTGAATTGATTGTAGTTGAGGCCGATCTTTGCAAAAGTGAGCGGGTTCTCCTGGGCCTCGAACACGATCCGATTGCTATCCCCTCCCTTTGGTTCCAGGGAGTAGGTGATACGGTTATAATAGCGGGTGCCGAAAGCACGGCGGACCATGCGCGAGATATTGCCCGCCGTATAATACCGGCCCACCTCCAGCCCCGTGGCCTGGATAAAAAAAGGTTCGGTCGTTCTTTCCAGCCCTTTTACTTCAAAGGAAGATATTTTGACGGGCACTTCGGCAGGCAGTCTGTTCTTTGTCTCTTCCTGTGGACCATAAATTGCATTGAGGCTGTCGGCCAGATGTTTGAAGACGGGATAGAGGCGGCGTCCTTCTTTCAGCCCTTCATTGATGATCTGGTTCGCCTCGCCAAAGCTGCCCATCCCAAATTTATCCAATGGCTGCTGGATATAGATATCGCATAAGGGTATTTGTTTGCGTGTGTCCTCCGCCTCGCGGAAGAAGGCCACCTGCAGCAGCACCTGTATGGCATTGGTGACTTTATCCGAAGTAAGCAGGGGGCCCGCTACATTGCTGCCGATGACAACGTTGGCTCCCATGTTCCTGACGTCCTGTACCGGGAAATTCCGGACGACTCCTCCGTCCACCAGTTTCCTGCTATTGTAAGTCACGGCGGTAAATAAAGAAGGAATGGCCATGCTGCTCCGGATGGCCGACACGATATCGCCGCTGTCCAGCACCAGTCCTTCACCCGTGGACACATCGGTAGCGATGCACTCGAATGGGATGGAAAATTTGCGGAAATCCTTGATATTATATACCGGGCGGAACAGCTCGGCGAATTTTAACCAAAGTTCCTGCCCTTCTATGACGCCGGTGGCGATACGGAACCAGTGATCCACCCAGGGCAGTTCGATGATGTACTTGCTGTATTCGTCCTTTTCTTCCATGATCATGCTGCGCATGGTGGATTGGTTGGAGAGCAGCAGGTCCCAGTCGATGCGGCGGGTGATCCTTTCGATGCTGTCCGCTGAATAACCGATGGCATATAACGCTCCGATGATGCTGCCCATACTGGTTCCAGTGATATAGTCGATCTGCAAGCCTGCTGAGTCAATGGCCTTCAGGATACCGATGTGCGCAAGTCCTTTTGCACCGCCTCCGCTAAGGGTCAGCCCGATCTTCGGCCGTCCGGCCGCCGGCGGAGGTGTCAGGCAGGCCTGGGCAGACGGCTGCGTATAAGCGCCATGAGCGATCAATGTCAGCAGGAATAAGGCGGCGAAGTATCTGGACGGGCTGTTCATCATATAGACATTCTCAGGTCACTGGTGTTTTTCCAGCTCCATGATCTTTTCGAAGACCTGTTCGTACTCCCTGTTGGCCCTTCCCAGCTCATCTGCGGTCTTTTTATAATCCGTCTCTGCCTGTACGAACCTGGTTTTATCAGAATACGTGGCAGGGTCGGCCAGAGATGCTTCCAACTGACTTTTTTGCCGGGTAAGGGAAGCTATTTTTTCTTCCAGCTGCTGGAAAATCCGTTGTTGCTTTTGCAGCTCTTTCTTTTGCTCTTTGTTGATGGGCGCTGCCGGGGCCGTTTTGGCCGCCGGGGGTGGCGGAGGCGGTGGAGCGACTGTTGCGGGTTTGACAGGCTGAGAGGGGGGCGGAGAGGTTTTTGAAGCCTGAGGGGTCGGTTGAGCCGGACCCCTGGCCGCCATCCTTTCCTTCCACTCCACGTATTCCTGGTAGCCTCCCTTAAACTCCCTGATCTGTCTGTTCTCATCTATCTCCCAGATCTTGTTGGCTGTCCTGGAGATGAAATAACGGTCGTGGCTTACCAGGAGAAAACTGCCTTCATATTTGTTGAGCGCATCGATCAGCAGCTCGCAGGAATGCAGATCAAGGTGGTTGGTAGGTTCGTCCAGCAGCAGGAAATTAGCCTTGCTGACGATGGTTTTGGCCAGGGCTACCCGGGCTTTTTCACCACCGCTGAGCACCCTGATCTTTTTTTCCACATCGTCCCCGCTGAAGAGGAAGCAGCCAAGGAGGACCCTCAACTCCAGGTCTGTCTTCTGACTGCCGCAAAGCTGCATTTCCTCCAGGAGGGTGTTGTTGACATCGAGGGCTTCCAGCTGGTGCTGGGCATAAAAACTTTCATCCACGTTGTGTCCCCAGACCCTTTCGCCTTCGAAAGGTTCCGTACCACCGATGATACGTAGCAGGGTGGACTTCCCTTTGCCGTTGGCCCCGATGAGCGCGATCTTATCACCTCTGTCTATTTCCACGGAAGCATTCTGGATGATGGTGAGGTCGCCGAATTTTTTTGTGGCATGTTTTAAGGTCGCCAGCACACGTCCCGGCGTTTTGTCTATGCGGAAATTGATCTTGATATTGGGGCGTTCGATCTCCACGTCCTCTATACGGTCGATCTTTTCCAGCCGCTTCATAGCGCTTTGGGCTGCTGCCGCCTTGGTGGCCTTGGCCCGGAAACGCTCGATAAAACGTTCTTGTTGGCGGATATATTCCTGTTGGTTCTCGAAAGCCCGTTGCTGTAATTCCACCCGCATGGCCTTCTCGGTTTCATAGTAGCTGTAATTGCCGTTGTAGACGTGCAGCTCTTTCTGATACAGTTCCACGATCTTGGTGACCATCCTGTCGAGAAAGTACTTATCGTGGCTGACGATGACGACGGAGCCCTGGTAGTGCTGCAGGTATTTTTCCAGCCATTCGATGGAAGGAAGGTCCATGTGGTTGGTAGGTTCGTCCAATAGCAGCAGATCCGGTCGTTGCAGGATCATCTTGGCCAGCAGGACACGCATCCGCCAGCCGCCGCTGAATTCCCGGAAAGGCCGCACGAGGTCGGCATTGGAAAACCCCAGCCCCTGCAGGATCTCTTCCGTCTTGTGATGGATGCTATAGCCGTCCAGGGTATCCATTTCGTGGAGGGCATCGGTATATTGGTGGAGTAAGGCCTCGTCTTCCGCATTCTGTTCCAGCCGCTTGCCCAGTTCTTCGATCTCTTTTTCAAGCTGTAATACCCTTTCGAAGGCCGTCATGGCCACTTCCAGGATAGAGCCATTGGTGTCAAAGCTCAGAAGGTCCTGGTGTAAATAGCCGATGGTGGTGCTGCGGCTTCTTTCCACGGTACCATCCGAAGGCATGTAATCGCCGGCAAACAGTTTTAACAGGGTCGATTTCCCCGTGCCATTGTAGCCGATGAGCCCGATGCGTTCATTGGGTTGGATGTGCCAGGTGGCATTACGTACGATAGTCCTGGCCCCGAATTCAAAAGTTACATTTTGTAGTCCTGCTAACATGGGTGCAAAGGTACTGTAACGTTATGATTGAGGGAGAGGGCGATGAGGATTTTATGAGTATATTTGCGGAAATTCTTTCGCATGAAGAAAGTTGTTTTGTTGATCATTGTTGTCATACTGGCAGGGCTGGTGGCCTGGAAGCTGATGTCGAAGAAAGAGGAAGCACCCAAAATGGCAGAACCGGATCAGGCTTTGAAGATCGGCAGGAATACAAGCGTTTTTAATACAGCTTTTGCAGGACTGATGAGTGATTATTATGCATTGAAAGATGCCCTGGTGGAATGGGATACCGTAAAGGCGGATCAGGCGGCTTTCGCCCTGGCTCGTAAGGTGGATAGTTTGCCGGTGGATCAGATCAAGGGGGACTCCAACATCGTGCTGACGGCTAAAAGCCTGGTAGCCAGTGTAGGCAGCGAGGCGAAAGGTATTGTAGGAGAGGGGAGTATCGAGCAGAAGAGAAGGGGTTTTAATATGCTGACCGACGAGCTGTATAATCTGCTCAGGGCCGTGCGCTATGATGGCGAGAAGGTCTATCATGATCGCTGTCCCATGGCATTCAACGAGACGGATGAAGGATTCTGGCTCTCCAACTCACCGAAGATCGTAAATCCTTACCTGGGGAACAAACATCCCACCTATAAATCCAAGATGCTGGGTTGCGGAGAGATCGTGGATTCGGTGGATTTTGGGAAAAAATAATTAATCGGGTTTATATACAAGCCGTACGGCGGCGCTTTTTTGTTCGCTGGAGCTGAGAAACGCTTCTATTTTCCGGGTGCCCGCAGTCACCATCATCAGGGCCGTATTAGGAGGGATCTCCCCCAGGTTATCCGCGTACATCACCAGTTCGTATTCAATACCGGGTAGTGCATGTATATTCATGGTCAGCGGTCTGTCGGTAAGCATCTGACGATAGAGCAGCAGTTTCCCATTGATAAACACCGTGACTGTGTCGTGATCGATCTCACCGTTGTCGTACAGCTCAATCTTTATATCGGGATTGTTTACCGTAATGGACTTTACCACTTCTTTTTCCCGGGGCTGAAGGTGCAGCTGTTTTTGCAGGGCCTGCAGCGTATCATTTTGCACGGAGTCAACGGGGAAGTCGGATGCAGCGGCCCGTTTCAGGAGTATCTTTCCAGGGGGACAGGCCACCCGCCGGTCCTGGATGATACCTTTCCAGTCACCCCTAAGCACTTCTTCGGCGCCTTCTTTGGACCAGGTAAGATCATAGGTTTTGATACAGACGGCGCAGTCCGGGGGGATATCCGCTTGCAGAATCTTGTCCTCTATCAGCACCAGCCGGCGGGTGCGGGGGTTATAGCGTCCTGTAAAGCTCATTTTGACAAAATGCGCCTTGTCGTAGTAATCATATGCTTTGCCGGTGATCTGGTCGTTAATCAAATTGATCTGCAGCTCCAGGAAATACCTGGGATAGCAGCCTCCCGGGCCCTGGGTAAGCGTTCCCTTCCAGATACCGCTGAGGTCTTCCGCCGGCAGGCAGCAAGGTATCATCCAGCAGCATAGTATCAGGGGGATGAGACGGGTCATTTCTGGTATTTGAACGTGACCATGGCATTTTTTTGTTCGGTGGAGGTGATGCGTACTTCGTACTCCTTATCGCCGGCCTTGACAATCATCAGGGAAGTATTGGGTGGGATATCGCCTTCATTCTCGGCCACCATCACCAGCTCGTGATAATCATCGGACTCGTCCAAATGTAAAGTGACTACCAGCGGTCTGTCCGTCAGCATAGCGTGGGAAATTATCTGTTTTTTATCCAGGTACACGGACACCGTATCATGATCGATGGTGCCGTCATCATAAATGTTCAGGATAACTTCGCGTGTATTTACAATAATGGCTTTTGCCAGTACGGTTGTCCTGGATTGCAGCACTTTTGGCGTAATGACGGAGAAGTGTTTCCCAATACCAGTGGTAGAATCGAGGCTTGCGGTGGGCTTGGGGGCCTGCGGAGTGCTGATCTTTGCCAGCGGGGCGGTGGTTTCCGGCTCTTTTATTTTTAAAGGAGATTTTGCTGACGGCGGCTTGGGGGCTGGTTTTGTAACAGAGGTTTTGGCCGTTGATGGAGTTGTAGCCAGCGGTTTTTCCGGTATTGGTTTGGATGCGGATGGTTTGGAAGGGGTAGCCCTGGCTGTTTCCGGTCGTTTGGCAATGGTCCCGGTCACTTTAGGTTTTTCCACGGTTGTCGTCTCGGGCGGATTCCTGTGTTTGCCCATGTCTATTTCCTTCTCCCTTTTTGCCAGGAACGGCTCTTTATAAAAATCGGATTGGGGGACTTTTCGGAGGAATACAGACCCCCGGCCACAATTGGAGGAGTCCCGCGTATTCATGCTGACATAAGAACCTTCGAGGAATTCTTCGCCGCCGGATTGAGAGTATTGCAGGAAGCAGGTCATGATACACACATCTCCCGATTGATTGCGTACTTCCAGCAATTTTACCTCCTGGAGGAGCACTTTGCCTGTCTTAGGGTTAACCGCACCGTTAGCTGCGGCTTTCCCGTAAAAAATGGTAGAAAGATAGGAGTAGGTGACGGCTTCCAGCGTCTTGTTGTGCTCTGCGATCTGTACTTCGAACTTATAGCGGTCATCAAACAACGAACTGCGTGTGGATATGTTATTGGCACGGAAATGTCCCTGCCAGACGCCTGTAATGTCCTGCGCGTGGATAAAGCCAAAGGAAAGTAACAGGAGGAGCGTAAAGATACTCCGCATAACCGGGTGTTTCACTTTAGCAAGGTAAAGAAATAATTTATTCCTACGGCCCCGGCTGTCAATAAAGGACAACCATTTGTGGCAAAAGACTGTTAAATTTGCACCCTTATGAGCATGATCAAGATCACTTTTCCCGATGGGGCCGTAAGGGAGTATCCTTATGGCAGCACTGCGCTGGACGTCGCAAAGTCCATCAGTGAAGGATTGGCAAGAAAGGTTTTAGCAGCAAATATCAATGGACAGGTATGGGATGCGACGCGTCCGATACCTACTGATGCTACGTTGAAGTTACTCACCTGGGATGATACGGAAGGCAAGAGCACTTTCTGGCACTCTTCCGCCCATCTGATGGCGGAAGCCATCGAATCGATGTATCCGGGAGTGAAGTTTTGGGTTGGACCTGCGACAGAGAATCCTCCTGGTTTTTATTATGATATGGACCTGGGCGGGCATCAGATATCCGACGAAGATCTCCGGAAACTGGAGACAAAAATGGCGGAGCTGGCCAAACAGCAGTCGGCATATCAGCGGAAGGATATCAGCAAGGCGGAAGCTGTCGGCTATTTTACCCAAAAAGGGGACGAATATAAGTTGGATCTGCTGGGTAACCTGCAGGATGGGGAGATCACTTTTTATACCCAGGGACAGTTTACCGACCTCTGCCGGGGACCGCATATCCCGCACACCGGGTTTATCAAGGCTGTGAAACTGACCAATATTGCGGGGGCTTACTGGAAGGGGGATGAGAAGAACAAGCAGCTAACCCGTATATATGGTATTACCTTTCCCGCAAAAAAGGACCTGGAGGAATATGAGGCTTTGCAGGAAGAAGCCCGGAAAAGGGATCACCGTAAGCTGGGTAAGGAACTGGGGATTTTCACCTTTGACGATCAGGTAGGTCCCGGGCTTCCTCTCTGGATGCCCAATGGCGGGATTGTCATCGAAGAACTGGAGAAACTGGCTAAGGAGAGCGAGGACAAAGCCGGCTATAAAAGGGTGGTAACCCCGCATATCGCAAAGGAAAGCCTTTATCTCACCAGCGGTCATCTGCCTTATTATCAGGACAGTATGTATCCGCCTATGGAGCTTGAGGGGGTAAAATACTACCTGAAGGCTATGAACTGCCCTCATCACCACAAAATTTTTGATGCTGAGCCAAAAAGCTATAAGGACCTCCCTTATCGCCTGGCGGAGTACGGCACCTGCTACCGGTATGAACAAAGCGGTGAACTATTTGGGCTTATGCGGGTACGGTGTTTACATATGAATGACGCGCATATTTATTGCACGAAAGAGCAGTTCTATGAAGAGTTCAAGGCGGTGAACGAGATGTACCTGAAGTATTTTAAGATCTTCGGAGTAGAAAAATATGTCATGCGGCTAAGTCTTCATGATCCCGCCAAACTTGGCAAGAAATATGTGGATGAACCGGAGTTATGGAAAGAGACGGAAGCCCTGGTAAGGGATGTGCTGATCCGGACAAATACTCCGTTTAAAGAGGTGGCTGATGAAGCAGCCTTTTATGGCCCCAAGATAGATGTGCAGATATGGAGTACTATTGGACGGGAGTTTACCCTGGCTACAAACCAGGTAGACTTTGCTCAGGGCCGTCGTTTCAAACTGACCTTTACCAATAAGGATAATCAGGCGGAAACACCCCTGATCATCCACAGGGCGCCCCTGGGGACCCATGAGCGGTTCATCGGCTTCCTGTTGGAGCACTATGCGGGTAAATTTCCCGTATGGCTGGCCCCCCTCCAGGTAAAGATCCTACCCATCAGTGACAAGTCTATGGAATATGCACAAACTCTTTTAGATTCACTGAAAAATGCAGATATTCGTGCAGAAGTGGATGATCGCAGCGAAAAGATAGGGAAGAAGATCAGGGATACCGAGCTGGCGAAAGTTCCCTATATGCTGGTGATAGGAGAGAAGGAAATGCAGGAGGGGAAGGTGGCAGTAAGGAGACAGGGGAAAGGGGATCTCGGCGTAAAAAGTATCGACGAGTTTATCCTGGATGTCAGGAAAGAGATCAAAGAGAGGACTCCCAATCCCTAAAGGAGTCGTTAAACAAAACAAAAAAAATCAAGGCCTTCAGTAGGGAAGAAGGCTGAACTTAAAAATTGTAAATGGCATTTCCACCGAGACCTCCGAGAGGTAATTTCAATCCACGTTTTAGGAAAGAACAACAACAAGAACACCGTACCAATAATATGATCAGGGTACCGCAGGTGCGCCTGGTCGGTGACAACGTCGAAGTGGGGGTATATTCTATACAGGAAGCGCTAAAAATGGCGCAGGAGCAGGCGCTCGACCTGGTGGAGATATCTCCCAATGCAGATCCTCCTGTATGTAAGATCATTGATTACAATAAGTTCCTTTACGAGAAGAAGAAGAAGGAAAAGGAAATGAAGGCCAAAAGCAAGGCCTCTGAGGTAAAAGAGATCCGGTTCACTCCCAATACGGATGACCATGATTTCGACTTCAAGGCCAAGCATGCCGAGAAATTTCTAAAGGAAGGGAACAAGGTCAAGGCTTATGTACAGTTCAAGGGAAGGGCCATCCAGTTCAAGGAAAGGGGGGAGCTGCTGCTGTTGAAGTTTGCAGAGCGTCTTAACGATTCCGGGGTGCTGGAAGGCATGCCCAAGATGGAAGGCAAGCGGATGTTGGCTATTTGGGCGCCAAAACCTCAGAAAAAGAAGGAAAAAAGCTGATTTTTCGACAATTCTTTTAATAAAAACCCGCCAATTCGGCGGGTTTTTCCAATTTATTCTTTACCTTTGCGCTCCGTTTTTAATAGCCCAAACGGCTCCATAAGTGGTCCGCCTGTGCGGATCCGCCAGCAGGGTGTCATGCAAAAAGCATTAAAATGCCAAAGGTTAAAACCAATTCGAGTGCCAAAAAGAGGTTCAAGATCACCGGCACCGGCGAAATCACCTTCCAACGTTCATTCAAACGTCATATCCTGACCAAGAAGTCCAAGAAGCGTAAGCGCAACCTCAATAAGAAAGGTGTTGTGCACCAGGCCAACGCTGATTTTGTCAAACGTCTGTTAAGGTTGAAATAACCGTATTACTCAAACTTCAAATTTATTAAGATATGCCACGTTCAGTAAATGCCGTTGCTTCCCGGGCACGCAGAAAACGCATCTTAAAAGAGGCAAAAGGTTTCTATGGCAAACGTAAAAATGTTTATACCGTAGCCAAGAACGTATTGGAAAAAGGCCTTATCTACCGTTATGTAGGCCGCAAATTAAAGAAAAGGGAATATCGCACCCTGTGGATCGCCCGTATCAATGCCGCCGTCCGTGCAGAAGGGCTGACCTATTCCGCGTTTATCCACAAACTGGCTCAGAAGGGCATCGGCCTGGACCGTAAGGTACTGGCAGACCTGGCTATGAATGAGCCGGAAACCTTCAAAAGGTTGGTGGCTTCGGTCAAATAAGGTTTATTGCACCACAAATACATGCAGGCCCCCTGATAGGGGGTCTTTTTTTTTCCGGGCCTGACGGCCCGGGACTGGTTAGACGCTAAACTATTGCGCTTCGCGCGGCCTCGCTGTGCTCGGCCAAAAAAAAATTTTGCCAATTGTTTTCAAAAAAACTTCACATTTGCATAGTTTTTTAAAAGTATAGGTTCCATTTAATCATTATAAATACTTTATAACCTGGACCAGTCAATGAACAACACGTACACCGACCTGGTGACGCAAACCTTCAATTTTCCGCAAGAAGGATTTGAAGTCAAAGATGCTTACCTTCAATTCAACGGCCTGGATCTGAAAGCGCTCATCGACAAGTATGGCACTCCTATGAAGCTGACCTATCTGCCCAAGATCGGGATGCAGATCAGGAAGGCCAAGAAGATGTTTGCCAATGCTATCAAGCGTCATCATTACGAGGGGAAGTATTTCTATTGTTATTGTACCAAGAGCTCTCATTTCTCTTTTATCGTGGAGGAGGCTTTGAACCATGACATCCATCTGGAAACCTCCTATGCCTACGACATCGAGATCATCAAAAAGCTATATGCCCGTAAGAAGATCACGAAAGAAACCTATATTATTTGCAACGGGTTCAAACAAAAGCCCTATACCAGCCGGATTGCCAGCCTGCTGAACAGCGGCTTCAAAAATGTGGTCCCCATCCTGGACAATAAGGATGAGCTGCAACAATACAAACGCTCGGTAAAAGTACCTTTTAAACTGGGTATCCGGGTGGCGGCGGAAGAAGAACCGAATTTCCCTTTCTATACCTCCCGTCTGGGTTTCCGCGCCCGGGATGTGTTGGAGTTCTATGTAGACAAGATCGAAGGCAATGAGGACAGGTTTCAGTTGAAGATGTTGCATATCTTTCTTAACAAAGGCATCAAGGACGACATCTATTACTGGTCCGAGCTGAATAAAGTGATCAACCTTTACTGTCAGCTGAAAAAGATATGTCCCGAGCTGGACTCCATCAACATCGGCGGCGGCTTCCCTATCAAGCACTCTTTAGGCTTTGAATACGATTACCAGTTCATGATCAATGAGATCGTGGGAAATATCAAAAAGGCCTGCAAGCGCAGCAATGTCCCTATGCCGAATATTTTCACCGAATTTGGCAGTTATACGGTGGGAGAGAGCATGGCGCATATCTACAGTGTCATCGGACAAAAGATGCAGAACGACCGGGAGATCTGGTATATGATCGATTCCTCTTTTATCACCACGCTGCCCGATACCTGGGGCATCGGGGAGCGTTTTCTCATGCTGCCGATCAATAAATGGGACGTGGAATACCAACGTGTGGTGCTGGGCGGCATCACCTGCGACAGCCATGATTACTATGATTCCGAAGAACATATCAATGAAGTGTTCCTGCCCAAGATCATCAATGGGGAACCTCTCTACGTGGGCTTTTTTCACACGGGGGCTTATCAGGACCAGATCAGCGGATATGGAGGCATCAAGCACTGTCTGATCCCTTCACCCAAGCATGTCATCGTGGGGCACGATAAGAACGGGAAGCTGGTGGACTGGGTATATGCCAAGGAGCAAACGGCCCAGAGCATGTTGAAGATATTGGGATACAAGTAGCTTTTCTGTTAAAATCATTGTATGACCCTTAGATACTTCCTCCTCATCGCACTGCTTGCGACGACGGGTGTGGTCCGTGCTCAATCCGCGCAAGACTCTGTCAGGGCTGCCGTGGGATTGTTGTTCACGGCCATGAAAAATGCCGATAGCGCCCAACTGGCGGCTGCCTTTGACGACAGCGCCGTCCTACAGACTATTGTTGTAGACAGCTCAGGCAAGGCAACTGCGCACAGCTATCCAGTGACTGAATTTGCGACAGCCATCGGACGGCTGCCCAAAGGCGCTGCAGACGAACAAATCCAGATAGAAACGCTGAAGATCGACGGCCCGCTTGCTTCGGTGTGGGCGCCGTATCATTTTTATTACAATGGTACTTTACTCCATTGTGGAGTGGATTGTTTCCAATTGATCCGGTCGAAGGGAGTATGGAAGATCCTTTATATCGTGGATACGCGGAAAAAGGGCGCCTGTGATTAGTAATATAGGATTACTTACTATTAGAAGGCATATTTTTTAGCCTATATTTCTTGTTGACCCTGGGATTATTGAAATACTTGTCAAGATCTCTCAGCTGCTCCTCCGTCATACTGCTCGTTTCTTCCAGGGGTACATCTATTAACTGTACCTGGGTTTGTTTAAGCTCATTCTTCAGGGCGGTGATCTTCTTTGTGATCTCCATATCTTTTTCTCCCACCAGGGCGTTGTCACGTTTAGTATACTCCAGCCGCTTGATGCTGCTGCGGACAAGCCCTGCCTGGTTTTGCTCGGCCGTCAGTTGGGGGGCTACGGCTTCTTTTACAGGTACCAATGCTACGCCTACGCTGGGTAATATAGTCCCGGCCGTCTTGGCATCCTGGCTGCTGGCGGAGGAAAAGATGGTGCCACCCAAGGCCGTCGTGGCTGTGCTCATATCAAAATCCGTACGGGTATTCTTGGTCTTCTTTATTTTTTTATCCAGGGTGAAGAAAGCATATTTCAGCCGGAGGATATAAGTATCGATGTTTTTGACGGCCAGATCATAATCTGCCCGCATATAAGGATAGTTCAGGGCATCTTTTACATAGATGCGGATGGTGGCCGTATCCCGCATAAAGATCTTGTTGGTCCCAACAAAATAGAGGATCAGGAGCTTTTGCTTGCTGCTATCCGTATCTTTTACAAAATCATAGGCAGGGCTCCAGGTGAAGTCATCGTTACAGTCCTTTATAACTGAATTGGTCTTTATAGGTATGCTGGAGTAGAAATTGATACTTTCAATAGGATAAGTACCTGTCTCGCATTGTACCTTAAAGCTGATGGTGTCTCCTTCATCCATATATAAGACATTGCTCACGGTAGGTTTTACGTGCGAGGCTATGATATCGGTGGTAAAAAAAACGATGGTGAAGGATGTGTCTATCCGTTCTTTGGGGTTATTCAGGTTTTGCACCCCGATATTTACCTTGTATTCATTGTCATATTTCAGCCGGCCGGAGAGAAAATAGGATCTGTCCGCCCTAAAGGTCAGCAGCCCATTCTCTTTGATCTTCATGCCCACAGGCGCATTCTTCATAAAAAAGAAATATTTGCCGGGGTCCCGGTTGATCTCCAGCTGATAAGTGAGGACGCTGTCGACATGTAGGGAAAAATAAGGGTTGAGATTCCTTATCCGCAAGGTAGAGTCGTCAGGAAGCCTTACCGTGTCCGACAGGGCCATGGGAATATGAAAGACGGGGTTCTGGGAAAACGCGCTATCGGAAAAAGCCAAGCCTACCACCAAAAGCCAAAACTGAAAAACTTTCACGGGTTTAATCATATTCTTGGATAAAAAGGTGTAATTGAAGCTCGAAATTAAAACAATCGGGCTAAAAATCAGGCAAACAAATAAAGAAAGTCCTTATTCGTCGCCCGTTAACACCAATAGGATGCAAAAAAAGCCCCTCCAGGAATGAAGGGGCTTAAACCAAAACCAACTGCTTATGAAATCGGTAGATTCACGAACGCCATTGAAAATGACATTGATTCGTGAGTAAAAATCTAAGTTTTTATGAAACGTTCTGTTAAAATATCTTGATTACTGGATCGATATCTGTTTGGTGCTTTCCTTTTCCTGTTCCTTTTTAGGCAGCAGGAGCCTCAGGACACCATTTTCATATTTAGCCTGGATACCATTCGCATCAATACGGTCGTCCAGATTGAAAGTGCGTTTGAAGCTCTTGAAAGAGAATTCCTTACGTACCGTCTTATAGTCATCGGTCTTTGTTTCTTCCTTCTTTTCGAAGGCAATGGTCAACTGACCTTTGTCGATGGACAGCTGAAAATCTTCCTTGCTGCGACCGGGAGCGCTCAACTCAAGATGATAAGCATCTTTTGTCTCATGAATGTTCACCGGGGGAAAGCCAAAATTGCTTTCACGACCCCAACTGGCGGGGAAATCCTGGAAGAATTCGTCTACAAAGCTGGACAGGTTCCTGGCGGGATGATTGTTAACTTTTACGAGTGTCATAGTGCGTTCTTATTTAAGTTTATCAATTTTGTTTGACGATGAGAGGGGATCAAACCATGTACCATGAGCCAAAAACGACTTTTCCCTGGAATTTTTGACGGATTTTGCCAAATCAGGCCTGATTTTAAGTGCCATAATTGCATTTGCCGCTTGGTTTTTATGACATTTGGTCCGATCGGGGACTTCGCTCAACTTTTTACCTACTTTTGTGTTTACAGTAGTAAGGCACTATGCCTCATGTTATATCCAACTTTTTTAAACATCATTAAAAATGTATCCAGCAGAAATAGTACAACCGATGAAGGAAGAACTCACAGATAATGGGTTCGATGAATTACTGACTTCCTCAGCAGTGGAGGATCAATTAAAGAGATCCGGAACCACCCTGGTAATGGTAAATTCCGTATGTGGATGCTCTGCCGGCTCGGCTCGTCCGGGTGTGTTGATGGCTGTAGCGAACAGTTCCAAAAAACCCGATTTCCTTACTACCAGCTTTGCTGGTTTTGATATGGAGGCGGTAAGCACGTTGCGTCAGCATTTATTACCTTATCCTCCTTCTTCTCCGGCCATTGCCTTGTTTAAGGATGGTCAACTGGTGCATATGATCGAGCGCCATCAGATAGAGGGGCGTCCTGCTCAAGTGATCGCGCATAATCTGATCGCCGCTTTTAATGAGTATTGTTAAGCAATCAGAGTTTTCATAGTAATAGACCCTCTGGTTTTCCAGAGGGTTTTTTTATGCCCAGCCCCGGGCATAGCACCCAAATTTGGAGAGAGTAGTTTTTTAGAGGATTTTTCCACATCTGTGTATAATCCACGAAACACAAACAGGGCCTAAATTTCACAAAAAAAGTGTTCCCCGTGGAACACTCGTGTGGAACGAGATTCCCCAATCTTTAGTATCTGTGGAAAATTATTTTTTGAATGTGATTGAAAATGTGTGCAAAAGATGCCACAGGCATCTTGGCCGAAGGCCCATTATTAGATATTTGCGGTAGACGGGTTATATTTTGAACAATCCGGCTGCCGCAATAAACTCCTCATCCTCTATTCTTTCTATAGAGTATACTTGTTTGACCTTTTTAATGTAGGTTTGCGGGGTATGTATCCCAACCTTTATTACGCTTTAAAGGACCTGTTCGGAATCCAGGCACCATTTTTACGGGTAGTCAATACATTTGGTTTCTTTGTAGCCCTTTCATTTATAGCGGCTGCTGTTACCCTGTCCAGGGAATTACTCCGAAAAGAACGGGAAGGTCTGTTACAGGGTAGGGACCAGCTGGTACTCATCGGCAAGCCGGCTAGCGCTACCGAATTGCTTCTGAATTTTATTCTGGGTTTTGTCGTGGGTTTTAAGTTTATCGGGCTTTTTGTTTCCAATAGCCCCCTGGCTGCAAATCCTCAGGACTTTCTGAAATCCTCGGAAGGGAGCTGGCCAGCAGGTATTGTGCTGGGACTTTTGCTGGCAGGATGGAAATGGTATGAGAAGAATAAGCAAAAATTAGCGCAGCCCCAGGAGAAGAAGATCCGGATATGGCCCCATGACAGGGTGGGGGACCTCACGCTCTATGCTGCACTTTTTGGATTTGCCGGCGCTAAAGTATTCAATAGTCTGGAAACCTGGGATGACTTTGTAAAAGACCCTATAGATTCCCTATTCTCTTTCAGCGGTCTTACTTTTTATGGCGGCCTTATTTGCGCCGCAATCGCTATCTGGTATTACGCCCGCAAACACGGCATCGGCTTCTGGTATCTCAACGACGCCGCGGCTCCTGGTCTTATGTTGGCTTACGCTATTGGCCGTATAGGTTGCCAGACTTCAGGGGACGGGGACTGGGGCATTCTTAATAGCGCTTATTATACCAACATCGGGGGAAAGCCTGTTCTGGCTGGCGCCGGTGATTTTCAACGAATTACAGAGCAGTATAAAGAGGTTTACCTACCTCAGTTCGGTGCGCTGGATAAGATCCCGCACCTGGCCGTAAAAGCACCATCCTGGCTGCCCGACTGGCTCTTTGCCTATTCCTATCCCCATAACGTAGTAAGTGAAGGCGTACGGATCCCCGGTTGCGATGGTTCCTATTGCAGCCAGCTGCCTATCCCTGTTTTTCCCACACCTTTTTATGAGACAGTGGTTTGCCTGGGGCTTTTCTTCCTCTTGTGGTCATTGCGCAAAAAACTGAAGGTGCCCGGGACGCTTTTTGGCATCTATCTGTTTGTCAACGGGGTCGAGCGCTTTTTTGTAGAAAAGATACGTGTCAATACCAAGTATGATATCTTTGGTTTCCATCCCACGCAGGCCGAGATCATCTCCTTCCTGCTGATGATCACCGGCGCCATTATCTATTTCAGGCTTAGATCAAGACCACCGCAAAAAGCTCCATCACAGGAAACATCTGCCGCCCAGAACGTATAGCCATCTATACAAATGCATCCGGGATCGTCCAATTGGTGAAAATTTTGGCACCGTGCCCGCTATTACTGTAACCTTCCGGCTAAAATTCCCGTCATATTCCCTGAAAGATTGTCCTGTTGTCAACAAAAGCAACCCCGACGTCTAAAAAATTATCCGCCCCACCGTCCTCAAAGTAAGTTTGTCTTACCAGCTATCAATCAAATCAGCCATCCGACACAAAGCAATGTACTATGTAATGAATAGTACCAATCTTTGTATTGTAATAAATAAAAAATAGTACTTTATAATATAAACGATTACGACAATGACCGACCTTAAAACACTGCTGACTCCACTTTTTGTAATGATCTTTTCCCTGTCTCTTTCAGCACAAACGCCTGCCGCCAGGATCATTGGTCTGGTGGGAGACGAAGGCCACAAGCCTATCGAAGCCGCCACCATCTCTCTTTTGGATGCCAGAGATTCCTCCCGTGTCCGTCAGACCGTCTCGGACAAGACTGGTCAGTGGGTTTTTGACAAGGTGGCCGAAGGGAAATACCTGGTATCCGCCACCAGCGTAGGCCGCTCCTCCAGCTATAGCAAGGTTTTTGAATTGATCGGAAATCAATCTGCCATAGTTTTGGAAGCCATTGTCTTACAAGCTACTTCTAAAAATTTACAGGAGGTCGCCGTCATAGGTAAAAAACCCTTTATCGAACAAAAGGCTGACCGGATGGTCGTCAATGTTGATGCTTCTCCTTCCAATGCGGGGGCGACAGCCCTCGATGTGCTGGAAAGGTCCCCCGGTGTCACGCTGGATAAGGATGACAACATCAGTCTGAAAGGAAAACAAGGCGTGACCGTCATGATCGATAATAAACCTACTTATCTTACAGCTGCCCAACTGGCCAGTTATCTCAAAAGCCTGCCGGCTTCCGCCATCGACCAGATCGAGCTGATGACCAACCCTTCGGCAAAATATGATGCTGCCGGAAACTCCGGGATCATCAACATCAAGACAAAAAAGAACAAGACCCGGGGATTTAATGGTAATATCAACCTGACCCATACCCAAGGTGTGTATCCCAAGCCCAGTGGCAGTCTAAACCTCAATTACCGGGATGGGAGAACTAACTTTTTTCTCAATGCTGGTTACTCCCGTTGGGAAGGTTTTCAACACCTGGATATTGGCCGGACCTATTTGAATCCAGGTCCGGACAGGGTAGTGAACTCCATCTTTACACAAGCCACCGAGATGCACTTTACAAACCCCTCTATGAACCTCAAATTTGGTATGGATTATTATTTGTCGGATAGAACTACCCTGGGATTTGTGGTCAGCGGCTTCCGGAATGAAGAGAACAACCGTAGCTCCAGCAATATCTTTTTGAAGGATGCCCATGGCAGCATCGATTCCATAGTCTATTCGCCCAGTAATACCGATAATACCTGGAAGAACGGATCTGTCAACCTCAATTTCCGGCATCAATTCGACTCCACCGGGAAGGAGCTGACCGCTGACCTGGACTACGTCCGCTATTCTTCCCACAGCGATCAATATTTTGATAATATCACCACATATCCCGGCAACGACCATAAGACCGAAACGATCCTCACCGGCAACCTCCCCAGCACCATCGATATCTACACCGTCAAGTCGGACTACACGCATCCCCTTGCCAAGGACCTTAAGCTGGAGGCCGGCGTCAAATCGAGCTATGTGCGCACGGACAATATGGCCAACTATTTTAATGTCGAGAACGATGTCCCCGAAGTGGATACTACCAAGACCAACCATTTCATCTACAGGGAGAATATCAATGCGGGCTATGTCAACCTGAACAAACAGTATAAGAAATGGGGTATCCAGGCCGGTCTGCGGGTGGAGAATACCAACTATTCCGGTCACCAACTGGGTAACGGACTTTCCGTTATTAACAAGGATTCCAGCTTTTCCCGCAACTATTTCAGCTTTTTCCCTACCCTGTATGTAAGCTACCAGGCTAATGAGAAGAACCAGTTCTCGGTAAACTATGGCCGCAGGATCGACCGGCCGGCTTACCAGGACCTGAACCCCTTCCTCTTTTTCCTGGACCAGTATACTTACCAGGCTGGTAACCCCTATCTTCAGCCGCAATTTTCGCACAATGTAGAGTTGGGACATACTTATGGGGGCTGGCTCTCCACGACGCTGAACTACAGCTATACCAAAGATTTCTTTTCCGAGACCTTCGAGCAGTCAGGGCGCGCCACCATCCTCCGCAACGGCAACATCGGCAGCCGTCAGAATGCAGGCATCGCCCTCAGCGCCCAGCTGCATGTTACCAAATGGTGGATGTCCATCCTGTACAGCAATGTCAATTATACCAAGTTCAGCGGCATCCTTTATGGAGAGCCGATCAATGTAGACGCCACCACACTGACCCTGAATGTGAATAACCAGTTTACCTTCCCCCATGGCTGGAGCGCCGAACTTTCCGGCTGGTACCGTACCAAGGGCGTCGAAGGACAGATCGTTATATATTCTTTAGGACAGGCTACAGCCGCCATTTCAAAAAAGATACTAAAGGAGAAGGCTAGTCTCAAACTGGGCATCCGGGATTTCCTTTATACCAATAAACCCCATGGATACCTCAATTTCCAACAGACAGAAGCCACGTTCCGCAATTACCGGGACAGCCGCCAGGTGAGCGTCACTTTCAGCTACCGTTTTGGCAAACCGTTAAAAGCGCCCGTACGCCATAGGGCCAGCGGCACCGGCGAGGAAGAGAGCAGGGTGAAGACGGGAGGCAACAATTAAGCAGAAAAGATAGGCCGGAAGGCCTATCTTTGTCTCTCAACTCTTCTATCATGCCATCCTTTGATATCGTAAGCAAGGTCGACCCACAGACACTGGACAACGCCGTCAATATCACCAAAAAAGAGATAACCAACCGTTTTGATTTCAAAGATTCTCCGGTAATCATTGATCTGGACAAAAAGGAAATGAAGATCAAACTGGAGGCGGAAAGCGAAATGAAGATCAACCAGATCACGGACGTGCTGATCAGCCGCAGCATGAAACAGGGACTGGATGCCCTGGCTTTTGATATGAGCAAGGAAGCCTATCCCAGCGGCAAGGTGACAAAGAAAGAGGTGCCTGTCAGGAACGGTCTTAAACAGGAGGACGCCAAGAAGGTCGTCAAGGTGATCAAGGATTCCGGGTTGAAAGTGCAGGTAGCTATCATGGATGACCTGATCCGGGTGACGGGCAAAAAGATCGATGACCTCCAGGCTGTCATAAAGCTCTGCGGGGGCGCCAGCCTGGGTATTCCATTACAATATGTGAATATGCGGAATTGATGGAAATCCCTTCTTTAGCAAAAATATTTGCTTTTCAAGCAGATATATCCTACTTTTGCACTCTTATTTTATCAATCGTACGGCCAAATCCGTACAACCTTTAAATAGAACTAGTTATGAAGAAAGGTATCCATCCTGCCAACTATCGGTTTGTAGTTTTTAAGGACATGAGTAATGGCTATTCTTTCCTGAGCCGCAGCGGAGCTGCTTCCCGGGAAACCATCAAATGGGAGGATGGCAATGAATATCCTCTGATCAAATTGGAAATTTCCAATACTTCCCATCCCTTTTTCACTGGTAAGAACGTACTGGTGGATACTGCAGGTCGTATTGACAAATTTAAAAAACGTTACGAAAAGAAGACCAAATAAACATTGGAGCTTCTATAACTCATTATCCCTTCCCGCAATGGAAGGGATTTTTTTTATAGTTTTACCCCATGGATGACACGCTGTTTCCTTTCACGGCCACCCGAGCCATCGCCGACATACGTATAGGCATTCTTACTATCCGGGAGAAAGAACAACATGGATCCCGCGGTATATTGCACTGGGTCCCACGTCTTACACAACCCTGGCATATCTTCCAGCTTAACGCCGAAGCCCTGGCAGATGACTTTGCCCTGCTTACCAGCGGGCGTAATTCTCAGCCTATTCCTTCATCGGTGCAGGCGATCGCGCCGGAGAACATCTTTATCGAAGAAGGAGCCGTATTGCAATATTGCGTGCTGAATGCTTCAACCGGCCCCATCTACATCGGCAAAGGGGCCGAGGTCATGGAAGGATCGCTGATCCGAGGCCCTTTTGCACTTTGTGAAGGCGCCACCGTAAAACTGGGCACAAAGATCTATGGCGCCACTACGGTGGGCCCTTATAGTATCGTTGGTGGCGAGATCAAGAATTCGGTGTTGTTCGGTTATTCTAATAAAGGGCATGACGGCTATCTCGGGGACTCAGTCATCGGTGAGTGGTGCAATATGGGAGCCGGAACTTCCAACTCCAACCTAAAAAATAATGCAGCAGAAGTAAAGGTATGGGACATGCGTACTGACCGGTTTGTTCCTGCCGGCACGAAATGCGGGCTGCTCATGGGAGACTATTCCCGCAGCGCAATCAATACCTCTTTTAATACAGGCACGGTGGTGGGCGTTTGCTGTAATGTCTTTGGACAGGGGCTTACGCCAAAATATATTCCCAGCTTTAGCTGGGGCTATGACAATCAGCAGAAGTATCAGCTGGAGATAGCGCTGCGCGACATTGCAAGCTGGAAAAGATTTAAAGGCCGGACGCTGACGGACACTGAAATACAAAACATAAGATATATTTTTGAAAAATCATAAACCAATCGCTCAAATGAGAAAGCAAATTGCGGCCGCCAACTGGAAGATGAACCTTACGTACCAACAGGGAGAAGCATTATTGGACGCCATCCTGAAAGAGAACATACAGTTGGCCGACCATCAGCACGCAGTCTTTGCTGTGCCTTTTCCGTATCTCATCATGGCCCAGACCAAACTGTCAGCCAGAAAGAATTATGCTGCCGCCGCCCAGAACTGTTCTGATCAACCTGCCGGCGCTTACACCGGCGAAGTTTCCGCCGAAATGCTCCGTAGCATCAACATCAACTATTGTGTCCTGGGTCATAGCGAAAGAAGGGAATATTTCTCCGAACATAATCAGTCCCTGGCTGTCAAGACAGAACGGTGTCTGGAATTGGGGATCACTCCCATTTTTTGCTGCGGAGAATCGCTCAGTATCCGGGAGGTCGATGCGCAGGAAAGTTTTGTAGAAGCTCAGTTAAAAGAATCCCTTTTCCATTTCTCCAACGATGAAATCAGCAAGATCGTCATCGCTTATGAACCCATCTGGGCCATCGGCACCGGCAAGACGGCTACTGCGGAACAAGCCCAGGAGATGCATGCCTGTATCCGCCGGCTGCTGAAGGGAAAATACGGCCAGCAGGTGGCTGACAGTATTCCCATTCTTTATGGAGGCAGCGTAAAGGCCGGCAATGCAAAAGAGCTGTTCGGCTCTCCGGACGTTGACGGCGGACTGGTGGGCGGAGCCTCCCTTGTTGCGGCCGACTTTATAAAGATCATTCAGGCGCTGAAATAGAAAGATCGTCGGCCATTTCACCTATGATGTTAAAACCAAAAGTATCGGTGGTCGTCACCAGTACGGAGTGGTAACCTCTTTTGGTCAACCAGGCGGCGACTTCGTCGGGATGGTGTTCCCGCCGGTATTCCGGCGTAAACCAGTCCAGGATATCAATGATCATCTCTCGTCGATTTTGCCGGCTGCCTTTTATTTTTTTTATAAGATAGCTGACGGGATAGATAGTGAGCCGGAGAAAAAAATAACGTAGCCCGGCGGGCAATGGGGATAGAAATACACGAAGTGTATTGAACAGCCGGTGCATCATGTCTTTGCGGGGATGGTATAACCAGACGCTGTATTTGCCGCCGGGCCGCACGCAAGGGCTCAGACAGCTGAAAGATAGTTCGGTATTATTGGTATGGTGCAGCACACCGCTGCTATGTACGATGTCGAAGAGTGAAAAGGCCAGCGGTGGGAATTGAACATCTCCCTGGATATACCAGGCATCGGGGTGTGTATTTTGCAGAAAGGCCCGTTCGATGCTCAGGCTAAGATCCATGGCAATAACAATGGCGCCCTGCCGTGCGATAAGCGTATCCAACTGCCCGTTGCCGCAACCTGCATCGAAGATTATCTTCCCCCGCAGACCGTCCCGGTCTTCATTCGTCTCCCTCAGGAATCGTTGCAGCATGTCTTCTTCATTGGCATTCCAGGTGCGGTCTTCTTCGTAATCGTAAAAGCTCCATTCGCGTGAGAAGCTTTCTTTTGTTCTTTTATTTTTTCTCCTTACGTAGGCGATAAGCGCCGGGTATTTCAACTCCAGGCGCCGTCGCCTGTCGTCATAGTCGGGAAGGTGCCGTCTGAAGAAATCTTCGTAGTCCAGAAAGGCTTCCACCGTCAGCCGGGGAATGCCGCCCGTCACAGGAAAGAACCAGTCTTCTTCGGCGAATAATATTGCCTCGGAAATGACCGGCGCCGCATGATTTTTTTCTCCATTGCTGTTGGCCAGCAGTACAAGCCGCAATGGGCTGCGGGTCACGGGGCAGCATAAAAAAGTAAGCATTCGTTCCTGCATATGCGACAAAAATAAATTACTTTTCCGACCAATTGTGCTCAATTTAAAAATCATGAGCTTTAAACACCTATTCTACCAGGTACTTTTGTGGAGAGGGGCATACCTGTTCTCAACCTTCCTGTTGAACCTGCTGTTTGCCAGGTATTACGGTGCATCGGCCAGCAGTACGGTGTATTACCTTATCAATCTATATGCTTTTGTCCTTCTCATTGGAAGTTTGAGCGTAGAGTCGGGGATGGGCTTTTTCCTTGCAAAGCAGGAGGTGGGAGCGGGGGCTTTATATACTTTTTCACTGCTGTGGACTGTTGTCATGTCGGCGCTGTGTTTGCTGCTGCTGAAAATCTATTTTCATTACCTCGATAAAGAGATGGTGACGGGAACTTTGTTTTGGGTTACAGCTGCGACGTATATACCAGGGCAGCTGCTGATCACTTTCTTTTCGGCGCTTTTTTATGCTCGGCAGGCGGCTGTGCTGTCCAACAAAATACTGCTGATCGTCAATGGCGTCATGATCCTCCTATTGCTGGTGACTGACATAGCGCCTGCCGTAATAGGCCCTGTTCAATATCTCTATATTTATTTCCTGGGTATATTGGCGCAAGGTATCCTGCTGGTCGCCTGGTTCCGAAGAAAGTATGTCCGTACTGAAATGCTGTCCCTGCCTGATCGTGCCCTGTTGAAGAAGATCTATAATTATTCCCTGGTGGCTTTTACGGCTAATATCATTTTTTTCCTGGTCTACAGAATGGACTATTGGTTCGTCAAGCGATTCTGCACGGCCGGGGAACTGGGTAATTATATCCAGGTATCCAAGCTGGGACAGATGCTGCTGGTGATACCGGGGATCATGGCAAGTGTTGTATTCCCCAGCACGGCGCTCAGGACGACGGAGGAGATGCCGTCCTACCTGGCGAGGATGACGAGACTGGCCGTACTGTTCTTTATCCTGTTGTTCCTTATTATTTTTTTCACCGGCAAATGGCTGTTCCCCTTACTCTTTGGCGATAGCTTTGACAAGATGTATCTGCCGACGCTGCTGGTGTTGCCCGGCATACTTTTTCTTTTTATCCTGGCCCCGCTGAGCGCTTATTTTGGAGGGTTGCACCGTCCGGGGGTGAACGCAAAAGGTGCATTGGCGGGTGTTATACTGATGGTGGCCGGTGATATATTATTCATACCCCGTTATAAGATCGCCGGGGCTGCTGCTGTCAGTTCAGCCGGATACTTTGTCTGTATGCTCTATTCGCTGCTGCAATTCAGTAAACACCACCGCATTTCGCTGATGTCCATGATATTGCTTAAAAAAGAGGACTGGCGTTGGTTACGGCGGCAGGTCGGAAATATCCATTCATGAATTACATTCTCATACTGGCAGGATGGTACCCCAGCCGGATCGACAGACATATCGGGGACTTTGTGCAGCGGCACGCCACGGCTATCTCACTTTATAAGAAAGTAGTAGTGCTGTACCTGGTAAAAGACGACGCCCGCCGGGAGCATTCTGCCGACATACAGATATGCGAACAGGGCAATCTGGTGGAATACATCGTGTATTACAGGGCCGGAAGACTGCTGGGTAGGGGCGGCTCTTTGCTTCGCTACCTTTTCCTGGGTCAACGGATGGTCGGACAGATAAAAAAGAAGTATGGCGCCCCTTCGGTGGTACATGTTAATGTAGTATGGAAAGCGGGATTGCTGGGACTCTGGCTAAAAAAAAGATATGGATGGAACTACCTGCTTACGGAACATTGGGCGGGCTATACCACGCAAAACCCAGTGGGATTACACACCCAGGGCGCTATCATGCAGCGTTTTTACAGAAAGATCTTTGCAGGTGCGGAGCTATTCCTTCCTGTCAGCAAAGGGCTGGCCGGAGATGTGGAGCACTGGTTTCCCGGTGTTCCCTATGAAGTGGTATACAATGTCGTAAATACCACCCTGTTCTATCCACAGTATCTTCCTGTAGATGCCGGGAGCCGGAAAAAATGTATCCATGTCTCTACGATGAACTACCAGAAGAACATCTCGGGGATACTTCGGGTATTCGAGCAGTTGTGCGCGACCCGCCAGGACGTGGATATAACGCTGGTCGGTCCCTACACACCGCAGATCAGACAGATGCTTGCCGACAAAGGGCTGCTGGATAAGCGGGTGTTCCTGACGGGAGAAATAACCTACGCCGAAGTGGCGTCGCAAATGAGCGAGGCTCATTTCCTGTTGCTCTTCAGCAGATATGAGAACCTCCCTTGTGTGATACTGGAGGCATTGTGTTGCGGTCTGCCTGTGATTGCGACAAAGGTGGGGGGGATACCGGAGATCATCAACGACAGCAACGGTATACTTGTGGCCAGCGAAAGAGAAGATCAGTTGCTGCAGGCCATGCATGTCATGCTGGATAGATATGCAGTTTATGACAGAGCGCTCATTGCAAAGAAGGCAGAACAACAATTCAGCTACCCGGTCATAGGGCGGCAACTGGCCGGCATCTACAAAAGGATCCTGGACAGATAGGGCAATGTGCTGATAACTAGCTTTTTAACTTCGAGATAAGATTGATATAATCCTGCATTGCAGTCTCTTTCGTCCTGCCTTTTAAGGCTGACCATGCTTCGTATTTTGCTTTGGCGACGAAATCAAAGGGATTGGAAGGCCCGTCTCCCGTTGCATCGCCCTCTGTGGCTTGTTTATAAAGGGAATACAGCTGCAGCAGGGTTTCGTTACTGGGGCGTTCACGCAAATCCTTGCTATCAGAAACTGCCTGTTCAAATAAGGAGATTAGTTCGGTAGCCATGCCGGGAATTTGTGTGAAAATAAGCAATTTCCAGGCACAAAATCGTACATTTGCAGGCACAAAAAAGGCGCACATTCACCTTCATGAAGAATATCCGGAATTTTTGCATTATCGCTCATATCGACCATGGTAAAAGTACCCTGGCAGACCGTCTGCTTGAAATGACCCACACCATATCTGAACGGGATATGCAGGCCCAGGTGCTGGACGATATGGACCTGGAGAGAGAGAAGGGCATTACTATCAAGAGCCATGCTATCCAGATCAATTACCCCCATAAAGGACAGCAATATATACTGAACCTCATCGATACACCGGGCCATGTCGATTTCAGCTACGAAGTGAGCCGTGCACTGGCCGCCTGTGAAGGGGCTCTTTTGCTGGTGGATGCCACCCAAGGTATTCAGGCCCAGACCATTTCCAACCTTTATCTTGCCATCGAAAACGACCTGGAGATCATTCCTGTCATCAATAAGATCGATATGGACGGGGCCATGGTGGAAGAGGTAAAGGACCAGATCATCGAGCTCATCGGATGCAAACCGGAGGATATCCTGCTGGCCAGCGCCCGTACAGGTCTGGGTGTCCAGGAGATACTCGACGCCATCATCGAAAGGATACCTCCTCCCAAAGGAAACCCCGACGCTCCCTTGCAGGCGCTGATCTTCGACAGTGTATTCAACTCTTTCCGGGGAATCATTGTGTATTACAGGATCCTGAACGGGAGTATAAAAAAAGGAGATATCGTAAAATTCGTCTCTACCGGTCTGGAATATGGGGCGGACGAAGTAGGCGTCTTAAAACTTGCACTGGACCCCAAGCAGGAAGTGAAGACGGGAGATGTAGGCTATATTATCACCGGGATCAAGAATGCAAAAGAGGTTAAAGTAGGTGACACTATCACGCTCGCAAGTAACCCCAATCCTGAAATGATCCAGGGTTTTGAGGAAGTAAAACCCATGGTATTCGCGGGTATCTTCCCTGTTGACACGGATGACTTTGAAGAGCTGCGGGACTGTATGGACAAGCTGCAGCTGAACGATGCCTCTCTTACTTATGAACTGGAGACGTCGCAGGCGCTGGGCTTTGGATTCCGTTGCGGTTTTCTGGGCATGCTGCATATGGAGATCATCCAGGAAAGGCTGGAAAGGGAATTCAACCAGACGGTGATCACCACCGTCCCCAACGTAAGTTTTGTTGCCTATACCAACAAGGGGGAGGAACTCATCGTGAACAACCCCGCCGAAATGCCTGATCCCACACGCATCGACCGTATTGAGGAACCTTATATCAAGGCACAGATCATTACCAAACCGGACTATATCGGCAATATCATGACCCTTTGCCTGGGCAAAAGAGGCATGCTGCTCAATCAAAGCTATCTGACTACCACCCGGGTGGAGCTGATCTTTGAAATGCCGTTGACGGAAATAGTTTTTGACTTCTATGACAAACTGAAAAGTCAGACCCGCGGCTATGCTTCTTTCGACTATCACCCCATCGGCAGGAGAGAAAGCGATATCGTGAAGATGGATATACTCCTCAACGGCGATAAAGTGGACGCGCTTAGCGCCCTGATCCATCGCAGCCGTAGCACTGACTTTGGAAGAAAGCTTTGTGAAAAGTTAAAAGAGCTGCTGCCTCGTCAGCAATTCCAGATTGCTATCCAGGCGGCCATCGGCGCCAAGGTCATTGCCCGGGAAACCATCAGCGCCTTGCGCAAGGACGTTACAGCCAAATGTTATGGGGGTGACATCAGCCGTAAACGCAAACTGCTGGAAAAACAGAAAGAGGGGAAAAAGCGTATGCGCCAGATCGGTAGTGTGGAGGTTCCGCAGGAAGCGTTCCTCGCTGTACTGAAACTGGATGATTGATGCGATCTCCTTTACATACGTCTTTGTTTGCCGCCGGCCTGCTGGCCATTTACCTGATCAACGGACTCCTCTATCTGCCGCGGCAGTCGATCACTTATGACGAAATATCACACCTGAATTTTGGTGTTCGTGTGCTAAAAGGCAGCACCCAACGCACGGACAGACGGGAGTTCAACAGTAAAATGCCCGTTTCCGCACTGAATGCCCTGCCACGGGCTTTCGAGCAATTGCGGAACAGGGGCTTGCAAAAAACTGACAATGGCGTCTCGGATGTCATGCATGGCCGGTACATCACGCTCTTTATCTCCCTGCTCATCGGCGTATTTGTGTTTAAATGGGCAAGCGAGCTGTACGGGGAAAGAGCGGGGCTTTTCTCTCTTTTCCTCTTTGTGTTTTGCCCCAACTGCCTGGCCCATGCTGCCCTTGTAACCACCGACACATATTCCGTGCTGTTATTGCTGCTGGTGATGTACTATCTTTGGAAGTGGCTTTCTTTTGGCGTCAATAAGGATTTTATTCTCTTTTGTGTTTTTACGGGCGTGGCCCAACTGGTGAAACAGTCTTTATTCCATTTGTATGTGATCATTCCTTGTCTGGTGCTGGTGTGGTTCTTTATGCGTCAGCAGCGAAAGGTGGCCCTGCGGCCGCTGCTCGTCAGGGTAGGGGTCTTTGTGCTTATCAACCTGCTGGTCATCAATGCCGGCTTTTACTTCCAGGGGTTTGGACGGTCATTAGGCGCCTATCATTTCAGAAGCGATCTTTTCCAGGGCGTGCAACGGAGCTTTTCTTTTTTGTCCTCTGTGCCTCTTCCGCTGCCTTCCTCTTTTATAGAGGGACTGGATATGGCCAAATATTATGAAAGCCTTGGGGGTGGTCTTCCCGACAGCACGTTTGGCAATGTGACCATATTAGGGCATAGCAGTACACAGGGCACTTTCTGGTATTTCTATTTTGTAGTTTTCTTTTTCAAGACGCCTATTCCTGTTCTTGTTTTTTTAACCTGGAGCTGCTGGCGGCTGGTGCAAAAAAGATCCCGGCGTGAGATAGCGCGTAATGAACTCTTTTTGTTGCTGCCTGTGCTCTATTTTCTTATCCTGATGGACTTTTTTTATAAAGTCCAGATCAATATCCGGCATATTATCTTTATCTATCCTTTGTTATACGTGTTCTGTGGTATCATTATACGTTACTTGTCAACTGCATGGGAAAAATGGGGGCTGGCGTTGCTATCCGTCTGGTATATCGTTTCGGTACTTTCCTACTTCCGGAACTATATCCCTTATACCAATGAGTTTATCCCGGATAAGAAAATGGCCTATAATATAGTTGGTGCCGATAACCTTAATTATGGCCAGGGCGTCTACTTCCTGCAGGATTATCTTGCGGCACATCCGGATGTGACCATGGCTGCTCCCACGCCGCGCCCCGGCCGGCAGGCCATCGCCATCAATGACTTCCTGGACATATGGAACGAACACCGTTACGACTGGCTCAAACCCTTCAAACCTGTGGGCCATATTGCCCATTATTATCTTATATTTGACATTACCCCTGATGAAATAAATAAGCGATAATGTTACCCCGACAACTTTATTTTTTCCTTCCTCTCTTCTTTGTTTTTCAAACGGGCTATTCCCAGGAAACGAAGATCATAAAATTCAAACAGCAACCGCTGAAGGCACGGTTGCAGAACTATTATATTGCCGGAATAAAAGACGACAGGTCCGACACGGCGACTATTGGTTCGGTGCGTGCTGGTATCTTTAGCAAAAAATATGTGTCGCTTAACCTGCCGGGTGGCGCGGCTACTGCTTTTGGTAACTTTCTCAAAGCCAATCTGACACAGGACGACCATACCATTCCCATTATCCTGCATATTGCACAACTGGAGGTGGCCGAGAAGGCAGGCGGCCTGAAGGCGGAGTCGGAAGTGCGTATGAACATTGGTTTTTACAATGCTGCCGGTAAGATAGTGGAATACAAAGGCAGTAATACCGTACAGGCCACAATGGATGCCACCCGCTATATAGAAGAACTGATCCGGAGGGGACTGGATGACATGTTGCAGCAATTTGATACCTGGGCGGGCGGGAACCAGCAACAACTCAAGGCCGCCCTCAAAGGACCTTCCGTGGAAGTAGAAGTGCAGATATTATCAGACGCGGCCGATACGGAAAGGATCGCCTGGACGCGGGCTCGTCCGCTGATATTGGATGATTTCAGGGGCAGACCCGACGAACTGAGCCGTGCAGCCGCCGCTACCAACAGTGGCCTGGATGTCAGGACCAGTGTGCAAACCCAATATAACCAGACCAGGGTTGTCGTCACCATCCTCCCTTTTTTTGACAAGACCCGGTCCTGGTGCCGGACAGGCAGCCGTAATGCCCGTACCTTGCAACATGAACAGCAACATTTCAATATCACAGCTATAAAAGGCTGTGAACTGGCCGATACCATCCGTCATTTTACTTTTTCTGTGCAGAATTATATGAAGCAGCTGGAGCAGCTGTATAAACAAAAAGACAAGGAGGCGCACGCGCAGCAGGAGCTTTATGACGGGGAGACGGACCATGGACAGATCGTTGCCGCACAAACACGATGGGAGGAGGTCATCCGGACGGCAATGAGCAAACAGGAGTGCTACAAATAAATCGTATATTGCCTTTAAGATGCGAACCCCACTTCAAAAAGGTGAAAAGATACTACTTGTGACCTACAGCAGCTGGACATTGCTGGTACTACCTGTACTCATTGCCCTGGCAGGTATCGTCGCGGCTTATTTCATCGGTTTTTTCGATCATTATGGATGGATCGCCGCTGTAGTGGGCATCCTGTATTTTCTGTGGAAGTACATGGATTGGAAGGTCAATATTTGGGTGGTGACCAATTTCCGGGTCATCGACGAGTCCGGTCTGCTAAGCCATCATGCCAAGGAAAGCCCCCTGGATAAGATCAACAATGTGTCTTATGATATGGCCCCCCTGGGCCGGATCTTCAACTATGGTCATGTGGAGATACAGACGGCGGCTGAGGTGGGCGCCACTGATTATTATAATGTCAATCATCCCCGCCGTCTGAAAGACACGATCACAGCTGCGCAATCGGACTATAAAGCATTTCAATCCACCGCACAGGCCAGGCAAATGGCTGCAGCATTCCATGAATCGTTGGGGCAAGCCGGCGGGTCCGGACATGCGACTCCGGCAGGGATAGCTGCCGAATTGGAAAAGCTATTTGATCTGAAGCAGAAAGGGGCGTTGACGGAGGAAGAGTACCTGAAGGCGAAAAATAGGCTGTTAGGGCATTAATTGTTGAAGGATTGGCCGGGCCTGACGGCCCGGGTTTGGTTAGACGCTAACTAATTGCCCTTCGGGCGCCCTCCCTGTGGTCGGGCCTTGGCTGGCTTCGCGTTCTTCACTTTCTCGGCATTCTGTATATTTTTCTCGGATTGCTCCTGTAGCTTTTGTTCGTTGATACCTCCTCCTTCATCCATCATCTTCGCTTCCTGGGGGAACTCTCCGTCCTTCAGTTTGAAATTGAAGATCTGTTTTTCCACATGAACCCACATCCCATCCTTCCATTTGAATCCTTCAAAATCTCCGTCGGGAATATATGTGTCTTTCCTGTTCGGGTCATCCCCTTCGGGCACCAGGTGGTCGAATAGGATCATATCCATCTGGGGGTCGTAGTTAAACCGGGTGGCAGCGTCCTTTTTATACTCTATGTTGAACCGGTATTGCATACGTTTGGGTATCGAATCGTCCTGGAAGGAGATATAGGGACCTCCGAAGAGAGGTTCGCCATTACTACGGGAGAAGGTCAGCACTTCCATCCATTTCTTATTGCTGCTGCGGGTGAAATCGTCAAAACCCAGCAGCGTATAGTAGTTGATACCCTGGTAGGACTTTGCGATAATGCGGTAATAGATAGCGCCGATCCAGTTGCGACGGGTCCTTACCGAGTCCAGAGGTTTAGCTGTGAACATGCTGACATCGAAAAGCGGGTACAACTTCAGGGACCCGTCCGGCTGATTCATCTGAATGGCCCCCTCCTGCAAATACACCAGGTCATCCTTCTTGTATTGCCAGGTAATGATACGGAAAGTGCTGTCCGGTGCATACAGCCGGGAAATGCCTGCCAGGCTGTCGAAAGGATAATAAAAAGAGTTCTTTATCTTTAGCGAACGCACCAGGGTACGAACAAACTGGCTGTCCGCACGGAGCCGCGTGGCTGGATCTTCCCCATTGATCAGTGTATCTGCTAACACCTTCAGAGAGTCTTCCTGTACCTGCAGCGATTTCAACACGCTGCGGCTGATAGAGGTCTGGGCCTGTGTTGAACCGAGGCCGGCAGACAGACAGAGAAAAAATATGGAGAGGATGCGGGTGATCATGCCTTATGTTAACGTATGAGGTTTAAGTATGTTATGTGTTAGGCTTTTTTTAACAGTGCTTGTACAAATTCATACAAAGATCGGAATGTCACGTCAATAGAAGGGTGGGGGAGGTCCGGCACCTGGCTGGTAGTGCTCAGGAACACCGTATACATGCCCGCATTTCTTCCAAATTCCATATCGCTGATGTTATTCCCCACCATGATAGACTTCGAAAGATCGATCCCGGGGAAGTCCTGTTGTGCAGCCAGGGCCATTCCCGGGTTGGGTTTACGGTGCGGATGATCATCCGACAGGGAGTCGCAGTAATAAATGGCGTCGATCCGTCCCCCGGCCGAGGCCACGTCGGCCGTCATCTTTTTATGGATATCGGCCAGATCTTCTTCCGTCATCAATCCCTTTCCAACCCCCCGCTGATTGGTCACCACCACTATCCGGGGGAAAATACCCGCCAGGAGCCGCAAGGCTTCCAGATTGCCTTCATAGAAGACAAATTCACCATAATGGAATATATAGCTCTGCTCTTTCTCCACGTTGATCACGCCATCTCTGTCCAGGAACAGCGTCCAACGATGGTCTATCTTTTGTAGGTCCAGCATATTATCCCTGCTTTCCAAAATATTGTTCTTCCACCAACTGGCAAATGATATGCCCGATAAGCATATGGACCTCCTGTATCCTGGGTGTATTGGACGAGGGCACATTCACGAGATAATCGCTCCGGTCCTTTAACAGTCCCCCGCTGCCGCCGGTGAATCCTACCGTCACCATCCCTTTTTTTCTTGCGGTGTCAAAAGCCTGTACGATATTGGCGGAGTTACCCGAAGTAGAGAGCCCGATGAGCATGTCCCCTTCTTTTCCAATACCCTGGATCAACCGGGAGTAAATGACATCGTAGCTATAATCATTTGCTACTGCTGTAAGATAGGAAGTATTGCAATGCAAGGCTTCCGCGGGCAAGGCATCCCTGTTGATATAAAACCTGCCGGAGAACTCCGCCGCCAGATGCTGTGCATCCGCCGCACTTCCCCCATTGCCACAAAAATAGATGTGATTGCCGTTGCGGAAGATCGTCACGATGACATCTACCAATTCCCCGATGAGCTGCAACATCCGCTCGTCTTTTAGCAGCTGACTTTTCACCGTCACCGACTCGCTGATACAATGTTTTATTTTGTCCTGCATGGTATGATTTTAATGATACTGTCCACCAGTGTGGTCCAGGAATATTTTTCCCGTTCCATGCGAAGATGAGGAATAAAATGATCGGCCCCTAATTCAAAAAAACGTAATATCCCATCTGCCAGGGCCTTTGGATCGGGTGTTACTACCAGGCCCACGCGTTCATGGGGTACCAGCGCGGGCAATCCGCCTACATTCGTAACGATCATGGGTTTTTCAAAATGATAGGCCAGAGGAGTAACCCCGCTCTGCGTAGCGTTCCGGTAAGGTTGGACCACGGCATCGGCTGCGCAGAGATAATATTTTACATCCTGGTCCGGAATAAAGTCTGTACGCAGCAATAACTGGTCCCGGATGCCCAATCTATCGATAAGCTCCCGGTAACCTTGTTCGTCCTCGTAAAACTCACCTGCTACCATCAGCCTGATGCCGGCTGCCCGGACGCGATGATCGGCCATTGCTTCTAACAGCATATCCAATCCCTTGTACTTCCGTATGAACCCAAAGAAAAGGAGTACCTTGTCGGTGTCCTCTATTTTCAAGTTTTTCTGCCGTAGGACGGCCCTGGCTTCCTCTCTGGATAGGGGTTCTCCAAAATTGTCATACAAAGGGTGGGGGACCTGCAAGGCAGGCTTTGTTTTCTCAAACTGCCGCAGATCATCCATCACTTTTTCACTCATGGTTATAAAGGCGTCACAGCTTTTCAAAAAATATCTTGTGAAGGGGACATCACCCGGACGCCGCTCGTGAGGGATAACATTGTCTGTGAGTGCAATGATACGGGTATGTCTGTTCCTGCGCACCCTCCGGAGGATGGTACCCAGGGCCGGGCCCATTAAGGGCAGCCAGTATCTTACAACGATGATGTCGGGACGGCGGCGGCGCAGCTCTTCGCCTACCAGCCACCAGTTGAGGGGGTTGATGCTGTTCACCTTTGAATGGATGGTCAAGCCCTCCGGGGCTGGCTCATCCGTGTACTGCGAGCTGCCGGGAAAAAGAAAAGAAGGATACTGCAGGGAAAAGGAATAAATATGACAGTCATATCCTTCTTTTAAAAAGGCCCTGGCCAGCCTGTGATTGAATGTGGTAAGACCACCTCCTCTCAGGGGATGCGCGGGGCCAAGGATAATGACGGATCCGTTCATGGTTGATCCACTCCTAGTTTTTCTTCGATGAGATAAGTGTTCCGGCCCGGTGAATTACGGGAGATCAGTTCTGCCACGAAGCCGGTGAGAAAAAGCTGACTGCCAATGACCATCGTGGTCAGCGCAATATAGAAAGCAGGTTTTGTGGTCAATCCAAAGGAAGCATAATGCGTCAACTTGGCAATGATGAGGTATGCGCTTGCAACAAAGCCAATGAGAAAGCAAATTACGCCCAGGGGACCAAAGAAGTGCATGGGGCGTTTGCTGTATTTACCGACAAAGGTGATGGATGCCAGGTCAAGCAAACCTTTCAGACCCCGGCCCAGACCACCGAACTTGGTATGGCCGTATTTCCGGGCCCTGTGCTGTACTATTTTCTCCCCGATACGGCGAAACCCCGCCCATTTGGCGATCACCGGGATATAGCGATGCATCTCGCCATAGACCTCGATACTTTTGACGACCTTACGTTTGTAAGCTTTCAGGCCGCAATTGAAATCATGAAGACGGATCCTGCTCACCCGCGCTGTCGTCCAGTTGAAGAATTTAGAGGGCAGGGTCTTTGAGAGGGGATCGTGACGTACTTTTTTCCATCCGCTGACCAGGTCATACTTGTCTTCGATGATCATGCGTCGTAACTCAGGGATCTCGTCCGGGCTATCCTGCATATCAGCGTCCATTGTGATCACAACATCCCCCATGGACGCCTTGAAACCCTCGTTCAGGGCGGCGGACTTACCATAGTTTCGTTGGAAACGGATGCCTTTTATACAGGGGTTATGCCGGCGCAGCTCGCCTATGACCTCCCAGGAATTATCCGTGCTGCCGTCATCGACGAGGATGATCTCACAGGAAATATCGTGTTCCTTTACCACGCGATCGATCCAACTGCACAGCTCCGGCAGGGACTCATCTTCGTTATATACAGGTATGACTATCGAAACGTCCATGAGATTAGTTTATTTGAGATCCGATTCGCTGAATTCCGGTCTTTTCTTTTTTACGATGGCGGCGATCAGCAGGGAGACGAGAAAAAGAACAACATACCACACTGCCAATCCCATTATTGTCTTGGACAATGCAAATTGATTGACACCCCGCTGTTGTGCAATAGCTTCGTCGATCTTTTCCTGGCTGAGACGCATGCGCTGCAGCCATTGTTCCGTCCGTAGCAGTGTCTCCTGTTCTACCGCCTGTCTGAAAGGCTGGTCGATAAAATTTAACAGCACCCAATTGAATAAGGCCTGCAGTGCATAGGCAATGACAAAGACAAGAAAGGCGGCTTTCAGGGCATCCCGGAATTCCAGGAACCCTCCCTGCGCCTTCTTTTCCAGCAAGGGGGCCGCAATGGCCATGGCAAGGGGAATAAGAAAGCCCAGGTAGGCTGCCTTGCCCAAAAAGGCCGATACGCCTGCCAGGTACAGTATGGTTGTAAGAAGGACCATGGCAAGACCGCCAATTAATCCACAGATGAGTGCGATGGATATTTTTCTGGGTTGCATAGGAAAAAATTAATGTTAGTGCGTTACCGTTCCCTCCCACACGATATGATCTCCATTGAGGATGCCCAATGCACGTCCCTTGAGGGACTGACCGAGAAAGGCCGTATTCTTCGACTTGGACCGCAGTGTCCCTTCTTCTACTTCTGTAGCGCCCGAAGGGTCGAAGAAAGACATCGTCGCCGGGCTTCCTTCCGTGATCGAGTGCTTTTCCAGTCCGAAAATACTCCGGGGCCCTTCTGACAGCAGCCGGACGATGTTCTCCGAGCTCAGTTCAGGAATGGCTGTATGCAGCGCTGCGTACACCGTCTCGAGACCTGTCATCCCGGCTTTTGCATATTCAAACTCCACTACTTTACTATCGTATTCATGGGGGAGATGGTGCGATGCGATACAATCGACTGTCCCGTCCAGTACCGCTTTTTTCAGCTGCACTACCGCCGCTTCGTCCCTGAGAGGAGGGAAGACCTTCAGGTTCGTATCGTACTGTACGAGACTGGCGTCGGTGAAAAAGAGGTGGTACGGCGTTACCGAACAGCTAACCGCCAATCCTTCTTTTTTTGCTTCGCGGATATGATCCAATCCCCGGGGGGAACTCACCCCGGTGAAATGGATACGAGACCCGGTGTACCGGGCCAGCCTGATATCCCGGGCAATGATCAATTCTTCGGCCATCATGGGTTTGCCGGGCAGACCCAGGCGGGTAGAAATGATCCCTTCGTTCATCAGCCCTCCCGCGCCCACTGTCCGATCGTCCGGGACCTGTATCACTACTCCGTCAAATGCCTTGACATATTGTAAGCCTTTCAGGAGGAGGCCGGCGCTTTGCACCGGACTCGTGCCGTCGCTAAAGGCGACCGCACCGCTGTGACGCATATCATACATCTCCGCAAGGTCTTTTCCTTCCAACCCCTTCGTCAGGGCGCCGATCGGCCGGATATGGACAGGAAGGAAGGCCGACTTGCTCCGGATATATTCCACCTGGGACTTGCTGTCGATGACAGGCCGGGTATTGGGGATGACAAATACATCGGTGAATCCCCCGGTCGCTGCGGCATAAGCCCCCGTCTGGAGAGTCTCTTTGTATTCATAGCCGGGGTCACAGAAATGAGCGAAAATATCCACCCAGCCGGGAGAGACATGCAGCCCGGCATGACGGATCACACGGTCTGCGTCCGTCCGTAAGTCCGTCGCTATAGCCTTGATATGGCCCTGTTCGATTAAAATATCCCGGATCTGTCCGTTGTGGGGAGACAGGCGGTCGATGATGGTAGCCTGCTGAAAGAGTATCTTCATTACCAAAGAATTGCGCGAAGATACGGAATTTGTATAAAGGATGTTGGAGACTTTAAAATTTGCCGGACAGGGGCGATCGCTTCAACTGATGAATATCAGGGAAATGAAAATGGCCGAAAGTAAGAGAATGATGATGTTTTGCTGTCTTTCCTGTGTCATATGATCTTGATTGTTAATGTTCTGATCAGGGAAAAGGCGTTCTCTTCTACGATGTAGATCGCTTAGGTAGTAGCTATTAATGAGGAATGGAGCGGGCTGTATGTTGCCGGCCCGCTCCATTCCAAGAAATTTTCGTGCCAAATTCAGAAGATGAACTGGAGTATCAGTATTCTGCGAAGATCCTGTCCTTATAACACCAGAACCATTGTTCTCCCGGCTCTGCTGAGATCACCAGGGGGTGATGAGTTTTGTGGTAATGTTTGGTCATATGTGTATTGGGAGAATCGTCGCAGCACAAAGTAGCGCCGCAGGTCTGACAGACCCGAAGGTGTACCCACTCATCGCCTGTTTTTATACACTCTTCACAAACGTGTTCTTTTTCTGTTTTTAGCTGATCAAGTGCCGCGATATGCGAACAGGATGGATCTGTATTCATGTGTTTCTTGTTTCTCGTTCAATTTAGACTTCTGCCAGGTATTTATGGACAAAGCTGATGGCCATCGATCCTTCGCCGACAGCCGAAGCTACCCGGTTCATGGCTCCAGCCCGTACATCTCCGGCAGCAAATATACCGGGACAGCTGGTTTCAAGCAGGTAAGGGTCCCTGTCCTGTTTCCATATCTTACCAAAGTCGGAATAGGTCTTCAGATCGCGGCCTGTCTCCAAAAACCCCTTTTCGTCCTTGATAATATCCAACCCTATCCAGTCCGTATAGGGGCGGGCGCCTATGAAGATGAAGAGGGCGTCGGCCTTCCGGGTTTCTCTTTTTTTTGTTTCCACGTCTTCGATGGTCAGCTCCTCCAACTTGCCGGAGCCGCAGGCTTCGGAGATCTCTTTTTTCCCCATTATATGGACATTGGGTCGGGTGGCCAGCTGATCGATGAGATAGGTGGACATGGTGCTGACAAGATTTTCCTTGCGGATCAGTATATATACGTTTTTGGCAAACTTGGACAGGTACATGGCTGCCTGCCCGGCTGAGTTGCCTCCGCCGACGACAAAGACCTCTTTATCCCGGAAAGCGGCAGCCTCTGTCATTGCCGCACCATAATATATACCGGCCCCTGTAAAATCAGCCACACCCTTGGTTTCCAGTTTACGATAATCCACGCCTGTAGTTATCACTACGGCATGCGAGTCGATGCAGACATCATTATCCAGGATGATCTTTTTATATCCATCTTTTTGCCGGATGTCCTTTACATAGCCGGGCAACAGCAGCTCTGCGCCCAGCCGGCTGGCTTGTGTAACGGCACGTCGTGTCAGCTCCGAACCGCTGAGCCCCGTTGGGAAGCCCAGGTAATTCTCGATCCGGGAACTGGTGCCTGCCTGTCCCCCTGGGGAATGACGCTCCACCAGTAAGGTCTTCAATCCTTCCGAAGCACCATATACAGAAGCCGCCAGGCCTGCGGGGCCGGCGCCGATGATCACCACGTCATACATGTTGTTCTTGATGGTGGGATTTAATCCAACCCTCTCGGCTACAATAGGAATGCTGGGGGATACCAGACAGCTGCCGTCTTCCATGAACAACGCAGGCAGGTCTTTTGTCATGATATTATTCAACTTCAGCAGCTGCCCGCCTTCTTCGCTCGTCTCTATGTCCAGCCATTGAAAAGGGACAAGGTTGCCGGAAAGGAATTCCTTGATATCATGGGATTTGGGTGAGAATTGATAACCGATGACCTTTATACCTTTAAATGGAGGTCTATACGTGCTTTGCCAATCTTCCAACAGACCGCCCACGATAGGATACAACCGTTCCTCGGGTGGATCCCAGGGTTTCATGAGATAATAGTCCAGTTGGATATCGTTGATCGCGCGGATGGCGGCATCGGTGTCGGAATAAGCTGTCAGCAATACCCGTTTGGCGTCCGGGAAGAACTCTATCGCCTTTTTGAAAAAATCCACCCCTTCCATTTCCGGCATTCGCTGATCAGAGATGATCAGGGCGACAGTCTCCGACTTGTTCTTGAGGTCCAACAAACTATCCAATGCCTCTTTGGCTGAAGTGGTGCTTAGTATCCTGTAATCGTTGCGATAGTGGCTTCTCAGGTCGCGTGTAATGGCACGTAAGACCTGAGCGTCGTCGTCTATTGAAAAAATGATTGGTTGAGTCATAAAATTGAGTCTGTTAGAACTCGCAATTTAGTTTAAATTAATGTTCAGGCGGACGCCGCCTATCAACCCGCACATGTCATCCATCGATGAGAAAACAGACGATGAATTCCGTACACCCGGGACGCGAATTTACTTTTACCGAGCCTCGGTGCTGCTGTACAATGCGTGACACTACGTCTAATCCCAGACCTGTGCCTTTCCCGATCTCTTTTGTCGTAAAGAAAGGATCGAAGATCTGGGATCTTATATTTTCCGGGATACCTGGCCCGTCATCGATGATCGTCACCTGTACAAATTCCCTATCTCTTTCCGTGCGGATGGTCAATTGCCCTTTTTTATTTACTTCCATGGCGTCCACGGCATTGTCGATAAGGTTGGTCCATACCTGGTTCAACTCGCCTGCCATGGCCTTTACCTTGGGCAGCGTTTCGTCATACTGTTCGACTACCGAAATATTCCCTTTTTTTAATTTATGCTGCATGATAGCCAGGGTGGTGCGAAGACCTGTATGGATGTCGATATACTCCTTGCCTTTCCCCTGGTCCATATGCGTAAAGCTTTTGATGGATTTTACCAGATTGGAAATGCGTTGGGAGGACTCCTGTATATCGGCCACCATCCGCTCAGTCACCAGGTTTGTATTGATCCAGTTGAAGACGGGCGATAGGTACCTTTCCGGTATATGCTGTTTAAAGGATTCCATATCGTCACAAGTGAAGGCGTATTCCACAAAGTTCTCCGCCACCTCGTCGCTGTTGGCGACATCGTGATCATCCAGCCAATCTCGTATGGCGTCCTCTTTTTCGGTGCGCTGCATAAGCGTAAGCCTGGGTTTCTCGCCCCGGCCCAGGATCTCGAATAGTTTTTGTGTCACGATATCCACCTCGCGTTCGTCCATCCGGATGGCCATGACGTCCTTGAATGCTTTTGGCTCCATTTGGAGATGCTGTTTCAGGGAGGTGGATCCCCTTACGATGGCTGCAGCAGGGTTGTTTAGCTCGTGGGCCAATCCGGCGGACAGTTTTCCCAGGGCCATCATTTTTTCATTCTGTTGCTGATAGGCAGTGAAGTTGCGGACCCTGGTGGTCATGATATGCACCAATGCCTGTGTCAGCTCGAAATAGCTGGTGATCATCTCGCGCATTTTGCTCATAGGCAGGGTCATGAGCCTGGTGTTACCCACAGCCTGTCCCATCCCCTTGGCTATCAAGCCCCGGGAAAAGGGAAGATAGCCGAATATGGACTCCTTTTCAATATACATCATGTCGCGGATCTCATTATTCTGTAACAGGTACATTTTTATCCTCCCCTCCAGGAGGACATGCGTGCCCTTCATGGGTTCGCCCGTCTTGAAAAGAAAGTCTCCGTCGGGCACTTCATAAACAGTGCTGTTATCGATCATCCATTGCAACTCTTCAAGAGGAACTTCATTTAAAGATTCTATCGATTGAAGCCAGGTGGCGGTGACGGTTTCCATGGGGGCAATGTAGTGAAAAAAATGACATCGGCAGGAGGGGAGTGTTGGATGGTTGATGGGAAGATCTTTGGGAAATTGTTTGCTAATTTATTTAGTAAATTTGAGTGAATCTCATTTTATGAAACAGAAGGCGTATGTGTATAAGTCTCTACATTCAAAGCGGTATTTTTTTGTGAGTGAAGGAAAAGAGAGAATTGCTAAAGTAGTTGAGTTTGCTCCTTTGGGAACAGGAGATATTATGAATCTTTGTTTTGGCGATATTATAAGAGTGCTAAGTACAGTTGTCGATATCCTGTGACAATTTACTCAACAAAATCCAACGGTGCAGGTATATATAGAGGGTAGCAATGAATTACGCAATAGATTATATACACGGATATTGAGGACTTATTATCCTATGTTTAGTAAAGAGTTTTTTATCGATGGAATAGTGAAAAATGGTATTTATATTGATTCCATTCCGTATGATCCCGGACAGACCAAAAATATTTGGCCTTTTTAATAAAAAGAAAATCTTAAATTTGTCATATGCCGAAAGTCAGTAAAAGATTAATCAGGAGATTAATGAAGAAGAGTAAAAACTCATCTTCTTACGTGTATCCTTGGATTTGTGTGAATATAAAACCTGAAGATACTTTATTTCCTGAAAAGCTGGAGAGAGCAAGAAAAATGCTTGAAAACATAAGATGGCTAGATCCCCGATTTGGCCCCAATGCAATAGAATAAAAAAGGCCGGCGTCAGCCGGCCTTTTCATTTATACATACTTTAATCCTTAGTAAGGCAATATAAACGTATACGTTTTTCCTGCCTGCCACACCAATTTGAAATAATAAGTTCCTTTGTCGCCGGGGCAGCTGGTGGGGGAGCCGTTGGCATCAAGACCAAAGGTGACGGTCGTCGTTACTTCCGGACGGATGACCTTGACTTCTCCCTGGGTAAGCCTCCAACTGCAGTTGCCATCGATGACCAACGCCTGGGTGATCTGTGTTACAAAGTTATTACCCCAGCGGTTGGTTCCCCACTCTGAAATGCCTGTGTTGTTGCCGTCCGCATGCAGCCCTGTGGTCGTAATAACCAGGTTTTGGGTCACTACGGTATACACGCGCTGACGGGCAACATGCCATGTACGTTTGGCGCCGTTGTCAAAAGTGATGGACATATCGTCGCTGGTGACGGTGTGCGTAACACTCTTTATCTTTCCAAGAGCCAGATCTATCAAACTTCCACCGCTGACATTTGTATAGGTATGGGTCCCGTTGAGGGTGATGCTCTTGCTGTCCTTTACACGAGTGATCTTCAGGTTCTGGATGCTTACGGTCACCACCGCGTTCATGTCACGCCAATGTGTACCTATTGCCCAGGATACCACAACGGTACCGGTGCGGGTACGGTTGCCTGCGCAATTAGTTCCGTTGTAAGTGATCGTCAGGGTATATTTCCCGGCGGTGCTGTCGACGGCGAGGGTGGCGGAAGCGTCACAGATACCAGCATTGCCAATTGGCTTCGCATCATTGGTAACGACACCATATTTTACACCGGGCTCGCTGCTGCTGCCGGAGACGGCAGTCTGGCTCCCAAGCATCAGGTTCACATCATTGACAACGGCATCATTCTCGTTGGACACCTGTGTCTGGTCATCTGACTGAGTTTGCAGGTCTGTGGCGGACTGACCGGAATTATTGTTATTACTGTCCTTTTTGCACGCATACAAAATGCTCATAAGAGTGAAGGCCGTTCCAATAAGATACAGCGATCTGGTTTTCATACGTTACGTTTTAGTTGGTGGTTTTATAAATGGTTTTATCTGGGACGGATCATTTTATGGATAGTTTAACGGAACATTATATAAATTATTTTTATGTAATTGTTAAGGGCGCATCTAGTAAGAGATACTATATTAATAGTATACCAAAATAGGGGTTTGAACGTTATTGGCGTGACCCTTAATTCTAACCCCCGACCCGTTGATGAGATATACTCTATTGATCGTACTGGTTTTCCTATTCGGACAAGCCCGGTCTCAAAACAATTGTAAAAAAAGTTCACCCCTGTTCCGGATCGATCCTCATGAACATCCCCGTTTGTTTACCGACAAACTGGGCAATCATCCTCAGTTCCCATTTCTTCAGCGTGAAAAAGGCGTTACTACGCCAAACCTTGTTATTCATTTTGTAAAAGATCCGGAAAGCCAAAAAAAATACCCGGAAGAATTCAGGATATTCGATCAACTGCTAAAGGACATCGGATTTGTCCACGGATATAAGGACTTGCACACCATACATGTGAAAAAAAGCTTTGTCCAGGATGGCACCGTCGGCAACCTGGGGTTCTATAACCAGGAGAAACCTCAGTATAATTATATATATGTACGTCTGAACCCGGCAGGAGAAGGACGCCGAGGTATCCCTGCCTGGAAGATAACAGGTCCATCGGGATGCTGGTTTTACATATTGCATACTTGCGGGAATGCTTTTTATCCCGGTCGCACCGGTGACGATTGTTGCAAGGAGATACAGGCCGAGACGAGGATCAACCCGCTGGAAATAAAACCACAGGTCGTAGACAGACCGTTGCGTATAAAGATCAGTTTCTACCAGGGGAAGATCCTTCCTGCACGTAAGCGTAAAGGTCAGGCAGATACGGTTGTCGCGCTTCTCCGCAGCATCGATACGGTGATGAGCTTTAAGGACACCGTAGGACATACCTTAACAGTGTCGGCGCTGGACGAAGCCAGAAGGATGATCGTTTGCCGGGACTCTGTTATCCAACTGCGCCCCCGTTTGATCGTAGACAGCGGCAGCGGGGCTCCCGATAGCATACGTTACATATTTTCGGATACTGTGTATATTACAGAGCAGGCGGGAGGGACGACCACCTGTAAGAAAAAATGGGAGATCGCGCTCGATGGAGGGATCTCTTATAATTCCATTCCCCGTCCCGACAACATGACAACCCATACCCGCACGGATGGCAGCCACCTGGCGGCAGAACTGGCTATCTCCCGGATATTCAACCACTGGTTTCAGGCGGGTGTCATGGCATCCTATATTACACTGTCTTACCAGGATGATGTTCCTTATCCCGGCAGCGCCCCCAATACATACAATACTGTCTTTGTCGGCAAGCCCATCATTCCTGTTCAGCTCTTTGGGAAGGCTACCATTGGAGGTCCGTTGCACTGGCAGTCCAATATATCGCTGTCCGCCGGCTGGTCTATCCCTGTAAAAGATCAGATCGAGAGCGGCGGTAATACCCTGGGGGTAAAACCAGGTGTAAAAGGCGGCCCTACTGCCGGATTTAAAATGGGCGTGGCCTATTTCTTCAGCTGTAAGTTCGGTCTGGGGCTTTCGTTCAGCGGACAGTATTTCTCCAATAAGACCGACGCTGCAAGCTATCATCTGTTTGCCCTGCCGATCACCCTGGGGATACGCTACAGATTCTAAATCCTTACATTTGTCTCCAACTATAGCGTATGGAGAACAATTATATCATTCCAGCCGGCACACGGATCGGGCATGTACATCTTAAAGTAAGCGACCTGCAACGATCCATGGATTTTTACTGCGGACTGCTTGGATTCCAGCTGATGGTCCGCTATGGCACAGAAGCCGCTTTTATCTCTGCGGGCGGCTATCACCACCACATTGGGCTTAACACATGGTATAGCAAGGGGCAGCCTCCCGCCCCGGAGAAGTCTCCCGGTCTGTTTCACACCGCTATCCTTTACCCGGAGAGAAGGGACCTTGCCACAGCGCTTCAGCGATTGGTAGATGCGAAATATCCTCTGACCGGCGCTTCCGATCATGGCGTTTCGGAGGCGCTCTACCTGGATGACCCCGACGGTAATGGGGTGGAGCTATATTGGGACCGTCCCCAAGACCAATGGCCAAAGGACGAAGAAGGGAAACTTACGATGTTTACCCATCATCTGGATATACAGGGATTACTCGGCGAATTGAGGAGATAGCTTTTACCCCTGCTCCCCTCTGTTACAAAATCATTACCTGTTGTTTAAGTTATCATTACCAGGGGCGGGTTCGATACGGCATTAGCACTGGCTCACTAGCTTTGATGCCAAATGAAAATTGCTTATGAACCTGCACTTGTCGTTTAAACGAGTTCTTTTCCCTTTGGTTCTCATGTGCTGTTGTTCCGTTGTCATGGCCCAGTCCAGTGGCTCAGGCATCAGCGGTTTTATTTACGAAGAGAGTGACAGCAAGCCTCTGGAAGCTGCTACCATCGTGGTGAAGAATACAGCCACCGGCTTTTCCACCTCTACCATTTCCAACAAACAGGGGTATTTTATCTTTCGCGAGCTCCCGGTGGGCGTGTATAATATAGAGATATCAGCTGTAGGTTTTCAACCTACAGTGATGAAAGACAATAGTCTTAACCTGGGCGACCGGCTGGTGCTTCACAAGGTCACCCTGAGTAAAAGCGCCACTACGCTGACGGAAGTCACTGTGCACAGCACCAGCTTCAGGAATAGTGTAGACCGTCTGGGTACGGGCACCGCCGTCACCAGCCGGGCTTTGCAGAAGATACCTGTGGGTACCCGTAATTACACCGACCTGATGCTGTTGTCGCCGCTGGCCAACGGAGCCTCCCTGGCAGGAGCCAAACCCGGCGGCACGGGATATATGCTGGATGGGGTCAGCAACCGCCGGGCGCATTTTGCCGGTACGACGGACGCCGCTTTCTCTATTTCTTCCGAAACCATCCGGGAGTTTGAGATCTCCACCAACTCATATGATGTAACGAATGGACGGGGTTCTGGCGGGGTGGTAAAAGCCATCACCAAATCCGGCACGAATACGCTGTCCGGCGCTGCCTGGGGTTATTATGGCGCCAACTCCCTTGCTCAGACCAAGGATATCAATGGTAAAAAACTTACCAGCAAGTATGAAGTAGGACAGTTCGGGGTCATGTTAAGCGGCCCTATCGTCAAGGACAAGATCCATTTCCTCATCTCTTACGATCAATATACCAACACACAGCCTTTCCGGGCCTATGATTTCCCCTCCAATGGTGTGGACTCCAACCAGGCGGCCCACAATTTAAAGATAGCGGGGGATAGTCTCCGGGCCATCCAGGACATTATGGAAAATCAGTTTGGCTTTCCCCATCGTCAGCAGACGGGGACGATCAATATCAAGCAGGAGACAAAAAATGCCTTTGCCAAGTTCGACTGGATCATCAACAAGAAAAACCTGTTGACCCTGAAATACAACTATCTGCATTTTGTAGACCCCAACAAGCTGAAGGGCTCCGGTCTGCTGACCACACAGTACACGGGCGTGGAGATCGACAACGCCGTCATGCTGGGACTTCGGACGGAATTCTCCCCCAAACTGGTGAACGAACTGAAGCTGAATTTCAGCACCTATCGTAAGTTCCTGCATTTCCTGGACAATCATGTACCGGAAGGGTTCGTAAATGTCAGGACCATCTTTGCTCCCGGCGACACCGTCAATACTACGGTGGCTTTCGGTGACCAGAACTGGGTACCGGAAAGGGATGCCAGCGATGTGATCCAGATCGTGGATTACCTCCGCTGGAAAAAAGGCAACTTCAATTTTACCTTCGGTACGGATAACAATATCAACCATATCACGGACCGTCTGTCGCATGATCAGCAGGGACAGTTCTATTACAATAGTATCCAGGACATGCGCAACAATACACCTTACCGATTTAACCGGAAGATACCGTTGAACGGCATTAACCCCAAGATCAGCGTACCCCTGATCGAACTGGGTGTTTTTGCGCAGATGGAAACCAACCTGCGGCCCAACCTCAACCTGACGGTAGGGCTTCGCTGGGACGGCCAGATCATCGGCAGCCCTCCCACTTACAACCCATTGCTGGAGCATGATCTGGGTGTCAACACGCATGTCGTGCCTTTCGACGCCAAGAATATACAGCCCCGTGTCAACCTGATCTGGGACGTGAACAACGACGGACGGGACATCGTAAAATGGGGCGCCGGGCTCTTCGCTTCCGAACTGACGACACAACCCATTACCTTTGCCCATATCGACAATGGAGTAGACTTCCGTCAAATAGACATCCGTACCAATGTTCCCGTCCCCAACTGGCAGGCTTATCAAAAGGATTTCAACCTCGTGCCCGGGGTGGATTACTATAACTCCCTGCCCACTACACAGCCCGCCACGGTGCTGGTGCTGGATAAGCATCTGAAGAACCCGCTGACCTTTAAAACCAATCTAAGCTACTATCATTATTTTTCCAATTGGTTCCGGATGGGAGCCAACCTGTACTTCGACAATACCTGGGACAATTTTTATCTGTATGATCTCAACCTGCGCCGTACGCCCGGATTTGTAACCAACGAGGGCCGGGAAGTGTATATGGATCCGTCCACGATAAGCGCCACCAGTAAGAACCAGGCGCCTATCGCCAACAGCCGCATTTCTTCCAATTTCAACCAGGTGCGGTATTTCACCAACACCAAATGGTCGTCCAAATACATTGGCTTTGTGGTAGAAGCTGCTGCCCAGCTGGGCCGCGATGGTTCTTTCACTCTGTCCTATGCAAAAGGCAAGGCAACAGGTACACCTCCGTATGACAGCGGCGACCCCCGTAACGCCAACTTTGCTGTTGGACCTTCTTATTGGACTTATGCTTCTTATGGCAAGAACTGGTATAGCGATGGTGATCAACCCAACAAGATCGTGGCGTTGCTTCTCAGCCCCACTTTCTACGGATTTAGCATCAGCTCTTCTTTCCAGGCTTATCAGAATGCACGTTATTCTTCCTTTATCGATAAGGATATCATCGGTGGAGCTAATGATGGTACGGACCTTGCCTATATTTATGATCCGAAGAACCCTAATACACCCGCCGATATCGTAACAGGGATGAATACGATGCTGGCCAAGACCAGCTCGAACTTTAGAAAATTCCTGGAGAAGAACTATGGCAAGTTCGCCCCTTACAACGGCGGCCTCATGCCCTGGCGCACACAGTGGAATATGAGCGTGCAATACGAGCTTAAGATAACAGGCACTCACAAGATCGGTCTGCGATGTGACATTTACAACGTGCTCAACCTGCTGAACAACAAATGGGGCGGGTATACCCAGATCATCAATACGAACCTGTACCAACTGAATGGGTTCGATCCGAATACAAAATCGTATAAGTATCTTGTCAATCAAAGCGCGGGCGCTACCCTGCAGACTACAGGGGCAGGCTATTCCGTGCAGTTCGGGGCCCGTTACTCCTTTTAAAGACGGGGTGGGGTTCTCTAAAGTTAGAAGCCTTATATTTAAGGATGAAAAAATTGCTTGTCATCCTTGGCGTGCTGAACGGATGTGCTGTTTTGCCGGCCGAGGCGCAAAAGACTGCCCGACTGACCTCGCCGGATAAGAATATTGTCTATGATTTCCGGATCACAGATACAGCGGCATTATGGGCTGTCGGTTATAAAGGCCGGCCTCTTGTTTCCGGCAGCCCGCTATCCCTTTCATTCAAAGATCAGCGGGTCTTTAAAGAGGGGCTTCGGCTGGCGGCCCCCTCCACCCGCGATGGTGAAGATGATTATTCGTTGCTGACGGGCAAGACCAGTCATGTGCATGACCGCTATCGGGAACTGGTCCTACCCCTGGAGGAAAAAAGAGCTCCCTATCGAAAGTTACGCCTGGTCGTCCGTGCTTTCAACGACGGTCTTGCCTTTAGATACGAATTCCCCCAACAGACCGCCTGGTCTTCCCTGGAACTAACGTCGGAAGACACCCGATTCCGTCTGGTGGGAAATCCACAGGTAAAAGCCTTGCTACTGCCCAATTTCACCAGCAGTCATGAAGGGGAGTATACTACGGTAAGCTGGGACCGGCTCAAGCCGGATACATTGATGGATATGCCCGCTCTTTTCCAATATGACGGTGGGGTTTTTCTGGCTGTCACAGAAGCTGCGCTTGTTGATTATGCCGGTCTTTATCTGGTAAAGCAAGGACGGGACCTGACAGGACGTCTGTCCCCTTTGCCCGACGGCTCGGGTGTTTGCGTAAAGGCAAGCCTTCCTCATCATAGTCCATGGCGTGTGCTGCTCATCAGTGACAGGGTAGGGACCCTGGTCGAATCCAACATCATCACAGACCTCAACGAGCCTTGTAAGATAGCCGATGTATCCTGGATACGTCCCGGCAAGACTACGTTCCCCTGGTGGAACGGCAATGTGGTGCCCGATACGTTGAACGCGCCGGGGAATAATTTCGTTACCGCTCAATATTACATCGACTTCTGCGCCCGTACGGGACTACAATATCATTCCGTGGTGGAATATGGATTACATGAATGGTATGTCAATGACGGGGCAGGCTTTATGCCCGGGCCACATGCAGACCCCACCCGGCCTGTTCCTGGTCTGAACATGCAACAAATTTGCGACTATGCCCGTCAGAAAGGAGTTGGTGTTCGTGTATGGGTCCATTGGGCTGCCCTTTATCCGCACCTGGATTCAGCCTTTGCTCAATTTGAAAGATGGGGCATCAGTGGTATGATGGTAGACTTTATGGACAGGGATGATCAGCAGATGGTGGGTATCCAGACGGAGATACTGGAGAAGGCGGCTCTTCACCATCTCCATATCCAATTCCATGGAGCGTACAAACCCACAGGGCTCAGCCGCACATGGCCGAACGAACTTACCCGGGAAGGCACCCTGAACTATGAAGTGAATAAGTGGGATAAGCGGATCACTCCCGACCATGATCTTAATATGCCCTTTACCCGCGGACTGGCAGGTGCGACGGATTATCACCTGGGCGGTTTTCGTGCGGTGCCGGATTCGCTCTTTCGCGTGCAGTACACACGCCCGTTGATGTTAGGCACCCGCTGTCATATGTTAGCCATGTACGTGGTGCTTGAAACGAATTTAGCGATGGTGTGCGATTACCCGGATGCTTACGAAGGCCAACCCGGATTTGAATTCCTGCAACAGGTGCCCACCACCTGGGATGAAACAAGGGTGTTGAGCGCGGAAGTGGATAAATATATCGTGGTAGCCCGTCGAAAAGGGACGGATTGGTTTATCGGGGGTATTACGGGTCATGAAGCCCGTGAACTCGTTGTGCCATTGGGTTTGTTGAGGAAAGGTCCGTATGACATCACTTTATGGACGGACGCACCGGATGCAGCAGGCAACCCTAATCACCTGGAGAAACAGACCTGGCATGTCGCCGAGGGTGATAGCTTGTCGATAAAGCTAGCCCAGGGTGGAGGATTTAGCGGTATAATGCCAGCATCTCTTTCAATATCCCATTGATCTTTCGCAATGGCAGGTCCGCGGAAGGATCTAAAAGCAGGATCTTCATGCGCGCCCTTTTCTCCGTCAGCAGATCGGGATGATGGATCCTCGCTCCTTCGACGATGCCCAGATAAGGCTGCTTATATTGTTTGTGTACCCACAGGTAGCAGCACATCTTCCCTTTATAACAAAAAAAAGGCATGCCATATTTCCATGCCTCCGTCATATGCGGGTCCTGCCGCAGGATATGCTTCCGCATAAATTGCAGACAACTTTTTATTGGTTCATCTTTTTCGAGATAGTATTGGTCGATGGGGCGTAGCATAACCGACGGAACTTTGTACATAAACATAATTAATTATTCCTTACCTGTGCCGGTCAGAACGCAGACCAGGCCTTATTTTAATGCTTAATTTGTAGATTTCCATCGAAATGTGTTGATAAATAAAAATGAAGTTCACTGTTTTGGAATGGAATTTGTAACTCAGCAGTCATCGTAGAAAAAGTTGTTCTTAGATCACTAAGACCAAAGAGAGATTTGGAATTTTGGCGTGTTTGTAATAATTTTATTAAACACCCCCACAATTTTCCCGCGTAGAAAACTCCCCAAGCTCAGCCTTATCAAAAAACCCCCGCTAAAATCGTAAAGAGATCTACGGTTGCCCGCCTAAGATCCTTTAAACGCCATGTCGAGTTCCGATTTCTTGCTTACTAGACTTGCTTATTTTTTAAGGGTAGTTCCCTAAAGGGAAGCTGCATGCCACTCCTGTAATCCAAACCAGATTATCCGGATGAAAGGACGATGCCCTGAATGGACAGGTATTTCAGCGATTGCTGGAATAAGGACGGCTTTGTGTACTATATAACAGATATATGCATTCGAAACTATTGATGTTTTTATTTTTTTCGGGGATATTATTGTCGGCGTCGTCCTGTGTCAACAGCAGGAAAGCGATCTACTTCAATAATATCCAGGACACGACTTTAAATAATGCCCTCGTGAATGTAGAGCCGTTGATCCAGGTGAATGACCTGCTCAACATCTCGGTAACCAGCCTTAATCCGGAAGCCTCCATGATCTTCAATACGCCCAATATCTCCATGCCTGTGACGGCTACTTCGTCCGGAACCACGCCTGCCGGGGGGTATGGTACTCCTCAATTGATGGGTTACCTGGTGAGCGCGGACGGAACGATCAAATTCCCCGTATTAGGGCCCGTCAAAGCAGCAGGCCTTACCAAACGGCAATTGGAGCTTTTGCTTACAGACTCGCTGACCAACCGGAAATTATTGGTCGACCCCATTGTCACCGCCCGTTTTCTGAATTTCAGAGTCACTGTGCTGGGTGAGGTTGCAAAGCCAACCACGCTTAATGTTGCTAATGAAAGGATCTCTATTTTCGAAGCTCTTGGCCTGGCCGGGGACCTGACTATTTATGCCAAACGGAACAACGTATTGCTGATACGTGAATCCGGAGACAAAAAGATCGTCAAACGTCTCGACCTCAGCACCAATGAGATCCTTACTTCCCCCTATTATTATTTAAAAACAAACGACGTCGTCTATGTAGAACCCCGTAAGGAGAAGATTGCAGCCACCAGCAGAACGCAACAATTATTACCTATCATATTGAGCGCTGCATCATTGGTTGCAGTCGTCGTATTACATTATGTGAATTAATAAAACGCGAGCTTATGCAGGTAACCAATAAGAACATTTTTCAGGAGGATGAAGGCAATCTTTTTTCCGAACTGCTGTTCAAATATCTTCCCTATTGGCCGCTGTTCTTTTTTCTGCTGGTGTTCTCCGGAACAGGCGCTTATATATACCTGCATTATGCGGTGCCTGTGTACGAGACGGCTGCCACCATCCTGGTAAAGGATGAGAAAAAAGGGTTGGAAGATCAATCCAACCTGATGGAGCAACTGAACCTCTTTGGCAGTAAAAAACTGGTGGAAAACGAGATCGAGGTCCTCCAATCCAGGACCCTTATGCGGGAGGTAGTAAAGAACTTTAATCTTTACGCTCCTGTCACTCAGGAGGGAAGAATAAAGTCCCGGAGCGCTTATCTTACTTCTCCTGTCATTGTCCAGGCGAGAAAGCCCGACTCCCTGATCGAAGTACAGAAGATATATATATCTTTTGACAGTGCTGCGCAGGAGGTGGCGATGGACAGCGGAAAATACCCACTGAACACCTGGATAAAAAAACCATATGGGGACATCCGGTTTATAGCCAATCCGTATTACCAGGAGCCGGACAAGGAGCGACCCCTGTATTTTTCTCTCCGCAGCGTGAGGGCCGTCACGGATGAGTTGTTGTGGGGACTGAAAGTTACACAGGCAACCAAACTCTCTTCCGTCATCGATCTCAAGATAAAAGACGAGGTCCCCCAACGAGGGGAGAATATCCTCAATGGTCTTATCCGGGAATATAACAAAGCAGGCATCAATGACAAAAATGCTTTGGCAGCCAATACGCTCCGTTTTATCAACGAGCGGCTGGGGCTTATTTCCAACGAGCTGGACTCTGTGGAGCACGGCATTCAGCGTTATAAGACGGAGGCGGGCATCGTGGACATCAGCGCCCAGGGGCAGCTGTACCTGAACAATGTAGGGGCCAATGACCAGAAGCTCAGCGAGATCAATGTGCAACTGGCCGTCCTGGACCAGGTGGAGCGTTATGTACAATCCAAGAGTAACCAGGCGGGCATCGTCCCCTCTACTTTTGGCGTGGACGACCCGGTACTGGAAGATCTGCTTCAGAAGTTATACGATCTGGAAGTAAAATACGAAGGCCTCAGCAAGACAACGGCGGAGAACAACCCGATCCTGGTGTCCCTCCGGCATGAGATCGAAAAGGTAAAACCGGGTATCCTGGAGAACGTGCAAAACCTTCGTAAAAATCTCACGGCGGGCAGAGATAACCTGCTTAACACCAGTAACAGCTATGCCTCCATTCTCAGGACAATCCCGGCGAAGGAACGGAAACTGGTGGAGATCAGCAGACAGCAGGGGATCAAGAACAGCATTTACTCCTTCCTGTTGCAAAAACGGGAAGAGACGGCCCTTACCTATAGTTCAGCCATCGCTGACACACGTATCATCGATAATGCAGACACTACGGTGTATCCCGTGGCCCCGAAGCCTTTGCTGGTCTGGGCGCTGGCCATCCTGGCCGCCCTTGGTCTGGGCGCGGGCATCATCGCCATCCGGGAAGGTATGAACCAACGCATTGTATTCCGTAGTGAGATAGAGAAGTTCACCAGCGTCCCTGTCATCGGCGAAATAATGTATGCCCCTGCTCATGATGAGCTGGTAGTGACACAAGGGAAACGTACTGTCATCGCGGAGCAGTTCAAACAGCTGCGGACGTCCCTGGCATACATCGGTATCAATTCCAGGAAGAAAAAGATACTCGTCACTTCCACTATCAGCGGCGAAGGAAAAAGCTTTGTAACGGCCAACTTGGCAGTAAGTCTGGCCCTTACGGATAAGAAGGTGGTGCTCCTGGAACTGGACCTTCGTAAACCCAATGTCAGCCACCTGTTCGATGTCAGCCGGGAAGTCGGCCTCACCAACTACTTTATAGGTAATAAGGAAGCCGATCATATCATCAAACGGACGGACGTCAGCCCCAACCTGTTCGTCATTCCTTCCGGCGCCATCCCGCCCAATCCGTCCGAACTGATATTGAATGGCAAGCTGGATGAACTGTTGCAATACCTGGATACAATATTCGACTACATTCTTATAGATACGGCCCCGACGGCCCCTGTGACGGATGCTCATATCCTTTCACCCCTGTGTGACGCTACGATCTATGTAGTGCGTCACAAAGTGACGCCAAAAGGGTACATAAAAATGCTGGATGAGAATGCAAAGGTGCGCGGATTAAAAAACCTTGCCATTGTGTTCAACGGCGTTAAGAACAGAGGCGTGGGTGGTATCAACTACGGCTATGGCTATGGATATGGAAAGGAATACGGCTATGGCTACGGAGACGAGAAGAAGAGCAGGAAAAGGAAGAAGGATAAAGTAAAGTAAGGACAAACTTTCGTATAAGATAGTGACATAATCATCTGACCAGTCATCCTACCTGATGTGACTGGATTGGGCGGAGCCCGCCATCGACAAAAAAAATGCCATGAAGCCATATGTACCTATTGAATAATCTGTTAACTACAAAACTATGAACCAACCCGTAATGATGGACCAATCTGGTAAAAACTGGTATGCAGTCCATACCAGACCTCGCTGGGAGAAGAAGGTGGCAGGTATACTGGCAAAAAAAAGAGTGGAATATTACTGCCCGCTGAACAAGGTCCAACGACAGTGGAGCGATCGTAAAAAGATCGTTTTAGAACCTCTTTTTACATCCTATGTATTCGTTCGTCTTTCCGAAACCGAGCATATATCCGTGCTGCAGACAGATGGGGTCATGAGCTTTGTATACTGGCTGAAAAAGCCCGCCGTTATCCGCGACGAAGAGATCGAGGCGATCCGCCGTTTTATGAATGATTATGAATCTGTCAAATTGGAAAAGACCGAGGTCAATATCAATGACCGCGTCCGCATCATCGGGGGACCGCTGATGGAAAGAGAGGGCAATATCGTCGAGATCAGGAACAAGATGGTCAAGGTACAGCTGCCTTCCCTGGGTTATACGCTTACTGCCACCATCGAAAAATCGAATGTAGAGATCCTTTCTCTTTATGGCGAAATATCATCCACAAACGTGATCTGAGACATCCATCTTGAAAAAAAATACAGATAGGAAGGCTCCCGCTAGTGAGCCCGGTTTTCGCCGGAGTCTTTTTAACAACATCCTGGTAGCCGGCGGGTATACATATCTATCCCAGGGGGTCACATTTCTGGCATCCACGATCCTGGCGCGCCTGCTTTCACCGGAGAGCTATGGGATAGTGGGATTGATCACCGTGTTTACGGGGTTTATCATGGTGTTCTCGGATGGCGGTCTGTCCTATGCCCTTATCCGCAGCGATTTTGGCAGGACCTTTCAACGCGTCCTTACCAATCTCTCGATGTTCCTTGGCGGAGGGCTTTTTTTGATCACTGTACTGGCCGCATGGCCTATCGCCCTTTTCTATGACAATCCCGGTCTGGTGTTGCCTGTCATCGTGCTGGCGACCACCTTTCTGTTCAAAGGCATGGGATTGGCTCAGGGCGCTGTCCTGGCGAAGAACCTGCAGTTCGGATACATTGGGAAGGTGACGCTGTTGAGTAATGTCGCCCAGATCATGCTTTCCATACCAATGGCTTATTTAGGGGCCGGTTACTGGGCCCTGATCTTTCCACAAATCGTTGCAGCCATCATCATGGCTGTCATGTATGAACGGAAGGTAAAATTGGGTTTCAGGCTTTATTCCCGCAACTATATCATTGTAGTCTTCCGTCATACCAAAAAACTGGTGAGCAGCGTCATCGGGTTCTCCTCGATCAATTATTGGGCGCGTAACAGTGACAATATGATCGTGGGAAAATGGTATGGGCCTTCCGACCTTGGGATTTACAACAGGGCTTATTCGCTGCTGATGCTGCCTTTGAACCTCATCACAGGGTTGTTCAACAATATCCTCTTCCCCAATCTGAAGAAACTGCAGAGCCGGAATGGGGACATCGAAAACGAATACTACTTCGTGTTGAACGTTATAGGCTGTCTTACCTTCCCGTTGACCCTGCTGTTCGTGGTCTTCCCAAAAGAGCTGGTGCTGATACTTTGGGGTAAACATTGGGCCCGGGTCGCCGGTCTTCTGCCTTATTTCGGACTGCTGATCTTTACGCAATCGTTGTTGTCTACTTCCGGCCACCTGCTGATACTCTACAAAAAGGAAAGAGCTTTTATGATCTCGGGGTGGATATCGGCGTTGTTCCTCATCGGTTTTATTGTATTGGGCGCCACCGTCTCGCTGGAAGCCATCGCGCAGCTGTACTCGCTGGCATTTATTGTGTTCGTACTGCTGTTGAATATCTTTTATATCTATATAAAGAGCCTGGGTCTGCGAAAGAGGAGGGTATATGCCTTCTGGCTTCCGAAAATGGCATTTTCCCTGTTGATCTGGCTTTGCCTGTACTACCGGCAGGATTATCTGCGGAACGTGGCGGTAACGGCGTTCTCTGTTTATGTGCTGTTGTCCTGCCGCCCCTTGCTGAAGGCTGTAATGGGACGGCTGGGACAGACGGGGAGAGGTGGGAGGTTGCTTGGATCGCTGGCAATGTTAAAATCAAAAAAATGAGCAACGATATTTCTATCATCATTCCTACGTATAAACGAAAAGACAAACTGAGAAAGGCCTTGTTCAGCGCCTTGCACCAGCGTCTTCCCGCTCATGAGATCATCGTCGTGGATGACAATAGGGAGGAGAGTGAAACAGCTGCGGTGAAGGTGTTTATCGAAGGATTGGATGATCCAAGAGTAAAATACATTTCAAATGCCAGGAGGCCGGGAGGGTGCGGGGCGAGGAATACGGGCATCCTTGCGGCAACGGGTGTTTTTATCGCTTTTCTAGACGATGATGATGTCCTGTTACCCGGCGCGTTGGAGGCGCATTTTTCAGCCATGGAAGAAGGTGTAAATATGGTGTATGGTAACTGCCGGGTAGTGGATGAACTGTATAAGGTTACGGAAACCACTGCTTTCAAAAGGGCATTCCTTTATATGAGCGACCTCATCATGGGTAACTGCCCGCCCAGTTCTTCCGCGGTCATGGTAAGGAAAGATGTTTTACTGGAAGCGGGTTTGTTTGACGAATCCCTGCCCAGTTTTCAGGACTATGATATGTGGTTGAAGATTGCAAGTTCTCACCGCATTATATCCCATAAGAGCGTGGTGGCCAAATTCATCCAGCATGACGGGGAAAGGACGAGCATCGACCTTGATAAACGGAAAGCCGGATTGGACCTCATCGTAGAGAAATGGTCGGCCGAGATCGTAAAGATAAGGAGCCTGAAAAGCTTTGTCAATCATTTTATGGGCGCCGCTTATTTCAGCTCCGGCGCCGTAGCGCTTACCCTGGGTCGCCGGCATAGATGGGCGGCCATGCAATACTTTTTCCGGGCACTTCGATGGAATTTACTTTCACGCCGTCATTGGAAATGGACGGCGTTCAGCCTGCTGGGATTCCAGCTGACAAAAAAGATCAGGAGCATCCATCCCTAAAGATCATTTTATGACCAGACCGCTGATCAGCATCATCACCATATCCTACAACTGTGCGGACGCTGTTGAAAAGACCATCCAAAGTGTCCTTTCTCAACGCTCCACGGACTATGAATACATCGTCATCGATGGCGGTTCCACGGACGGTACAGCTGATGTTATCCGGCGCCACAGCGAAAGTCTCTCATATTGGGTGTCGGAAAAAGACAGGGGCATCAGCGACGCTTTTAACAAGGGTATTGCCGCTGCCAAAGGCCGGTACATCAACCTGCTGAATGCGGGCGATAGCTTTGTTTCTATATCTACGTTGGAGGAGCTGGCTCCCTATCTGACAGCCCCGCTGGTGACCTTTCGGTTTACGGAAGAGAATTCGGGAGAGCATTCCAGGCTTGCAGACGAAAATGAGATCAACATAGAGAAAAAGGCGTTGCTGGGGCATCAGGCTACTTTTGTTCGCCGGGATGTATATGCGTCATTTGGCGGATATAGCGGCAGTTATAAGATCAGGATGGACTTTGACTTTTTTCTCCGGGTATTGCCGTATTATCCGCTGAAGGCGGTGGACCTGGACATCGTACGATATAATGCCGGTGTTTCGGGCAGTATAAAACATCGTATGCGTTATGAGACAGAGGGCGTGATCAGTGTTTTTCTCAACGGGAGAAAGACGAATGGGTACCTGTGGAGATTGTTGTACCTGCCCCTGTGGAAGACGAGTGTATATGTATTAAAACGCATGGTGAAAAAAGTCGTTGGCTACAAGCCAAAGCATACAATAACTCGCGCACAAACAAATTTTAGCGGATGAAAATAGCATTCGACGGCGTACGCCTGGCAAAGAAACCCATGGGGGTCACGAACATAGGCATATCGATCATCAACGCGTATGCCCGGCTATGTCCTGAGCATACATTCTATATCCTTACGGGCGGGGAACTGCATCCGGAAGTAAGGTCAAAGCTGCTGATGAGGGATAATATAATTATTGTGAAAAGTCCGTTGCCTCTATTCGGGTCCATCGGTTTCCTCTGGTCCATCCTGCGTTTTCACCGGCTGTTGAAGAAGATAGACCCCGACGTCCTTATCGCTCCGAATTTTTTTGTGGTGACCTGGTTCCTTCCCCGGAAGATAAAGCTGATACTTTATGTTCATGACCTGGTGTACAAACAATATAGAGGCACCATGCAGCTGATAACAAAAGTGCAGATGGATCTTTTTTTTGAAAGATCCATGAGGCGTGCAGACATCATCTGGCTGAACTCGAATTATACCAGACAGGAGCTCATGCAATACTATCCTGATATTGCGCAGCAAAAGCTGCTGTTCACCGGGGCGGGGATCAATCCCGGTTTTCTGGAGAGGGTGGCGCAGACAAGGGTGGGGGAGAGAGTGATGCGATGGAAGGACTATATCCTCTTCGTGGGAACGATCGAACCGAGGAAAAACCTCGCTTTTTTATTACGATTGTTCAGGGAGCTTGAGCCGGGGAGATACCAGTTGGTGATCGCTGGCGATCCCGGCTGGGGTGATGTGCGAAAGCACATTGATGATATCCTGCACGAAAAGGACTATCCCGCCGGCTCGGTCCATTTTGCCGGCTTTGTGACGGATGACGAGTTGATCGAATTGTACAGGGGCGCTGTCTTTTTTATCTCTACCTCACTCAACGAAGGTCTGGGGCTTCCTCAACTGGAGGCTATGGCCTGTGGCTGTCCTGTCATCGCGCCCCACCATTCCGCCATGATCGAAGTAGTACAGGGCGCGGGATTGACGGTAAAGGGGTGGGACCAGGGGGATTGGCTGTCGGCTATTGAGGAACTGACCCACCACCGGCAGCATTATATACAACTCGGCTTTGCCCGTGTAAAGGAATATAATTGGGAAAACGTCGTGACAAGACTAGATAATAACCTCGATGGAACTAAGCCTACCATATCCAGGCCTCAGCCCAGCTACGCCTAAGATAAAACGCAGCCAGTACAAGTATTTCCTGTTGGTGGCCTGTGTTTATTTCTTTTTCAACAGCTTTATGCTGCCGGATGGGTTGCTGTATACCATCCTGCTGAGTCCTGTTTTTTTGTATTGGCTGATAATAAAGAAAGCGCCTGTCGTCAGGTGTATCTCTATTTTTCTCTTTTGCTGGGTCCCCATGCTGGTGATCCATTATTCCTACGGGATATCATTGGGCGCGTACCTGAAATCCTCTGCATTGTACTTTACGGTATTACTTTTTGGAATGACGATCTACACCTATTTTAAGCTCTATAGTTTTACGTATGAACCCATCATGGAACGGGTGTTGAAGATAAACTTTCTCTTTGTAGTCGTCTGTGTATGTCTATTACTGACGGGTAAGAGTGAAGTAGTATGGAGCGTGACGGATATTTCCGAGGGGGTGTCGGATTTCCCCCGGCTGCGGATGCTGACCTACGAGCCGTCCTATTACAGCCTGCTGCTGATACCTTCTTTCCTGTTCTACTTTCAATATATCTTCTACAGGACCGTCACCCGTAAGCAATGGGTATTGTTTTTCTCAGTGGTCGTTTCTTTGGGGCTTTCCTTATCCTATGGGGCTATCTTTATATCCCTGCTGACACTGGGGTTCTTTGTCCTGTATAATTTTTTCTCCCGGCTGCGCCGCCGGCAGAACAAGCGTTTCCTTGTCTTTCTATCTGTCATGCTGGCTATCGGCGTAGGGCTCATACTGACCCTCTTTGCAAATTCAGGGTTTGTCCTGCGTATCCTGAACATATTAGAGGGGAATGACTCGTCCATCAACAACCGGAGCTCGCAGGCCTACTTTCTTGCCATGTCCATTGCAGATCTGAAAAGCATTTTCTTTGGCGTCGGGCCGGGTCAGCTAAAGATCCTGGGACAGGATCTCATCAGTCTTGTGTATGCCTTTTCCGACGACGATTCAGGGCAGATGGCGCGTATACCTTCCTCCATGGCCGACGTGCTCGCCACTTTTGGAGGGGTGGGTTTTTCTGTCAAACTGCTGGCAGAGCTGATCCTCTTCCGTAAGACAAGGGTAAAGCGGTCTTCCTTCCGTCTGTGCCTGTTTATTTTTATGTTCATCTATCAATTCGTGGGCAGCTTTTCTACGAACATCGCTGAGGTGTTTTTCTGGGTTTTGGCATTTTCTCCCGTATTCCCGGATAGTTATTTCCAGGAGAAAGAACAATAAGTATTAAACAGTGAATTATCAATCAACAGTGCGGACGGGTGAGGTCCGGACCGATGTTTTGACGGTGAAGCCCGCTGTCGCGCCGGTGGCGGCCCACGGTCGAAGGATGGAGTTCCTGGATTTTCTTCGCTGTATGGCGGCCTTCTCGGTCCTGATCCAGCACGCGTGCGAGAAGCTTTTTCCCTCTTTTGCCTGGTTCACCAGTCATTATTTTCAATTCGGGGTTTTTGGCGTCACGCTGTTCTTTCTCTCCAGCGGGTTTGTCATCCCTGTCAGCCTGGAGAAGACACATTCTTTACGCAAGTTCTGGATCAACCGTGTATTCCGTCTTTACCCACTGTATCTGGTCAGCATGATCAGTACACTGATACTTGTAGTTAGCCGGCACGGGGTATTACCGTCTGAGGGGGATCTGCTGGCTAACCTCACCATGTTGCAGAAATTTCTGGGCAGGCCTTCTATTCTTCATCTCTATTGGACGCTGAGCCTGGAGATGGCCTTTTATATCATGGTTTCCCTGGTATTCCTGGCCGGATGGCTCAGAAGGAGTGTGACGCTGGTGGTGATATCGCTGGTAGTGAGTTTGCTGGTGGGGGTTGTCTGTACGCAGCTATTACATCTTTTTACCCAGGGCTGGGGTACGGCGTTCTATTTTTCCACCATGTTCATCGGCTTTCTGTACTATCGCCGTCACCAGGGGAAAGTGTCCCCAGCCGTCCTTACCGCCGTCGTTCTTTCCGCCATGGGCGTACTGCTCGTGATCACTTATTTCAATCTGTATGGTAAGGACAGGCCGGACGCCATGGGTACGTTGAGCTTTCTGCCTGTTACCACCGCCATTACCGGCGCTTATTTGCTGTTCACGATCAGTTTTATTCTACGACGGATACAGTATCCATCTTTTTTACTTACGCTGGGGGTGATCAGCTACTCCCTGTACCTGGTACAAGCCACTGTGTTCTCGATCATTCCAGTATTTCCACAGCCTTACCTGACCGTCATCGTCTGGCTGGCTGCCATCATACTCCTCTCCTTCGTGACCTATCATCTGGTGGAGGCGCCGTTCATGGGCCTCGGAAAACAATTACAGAAAAGGATCCACTAAAACATCACGTATGAAGAGAGCATGGTTCTTACTCAGCGCGCTGGTGCTACCTTTTTTTATGGTTGCACAAAACAGCGATATCACGTTAGGCGCTTATTATTTCGATGGCTGGAGCAGCCTCAATTCCCATCATCTGACAGATAAGCTGCGGGACAGTTTTCCCGACCGAAAACCAAAATGGGGCTGGGTCACGAGTACGCCGCAGGCGATGAAAGAGCAGATCGACCTGGCTGCGGACGCCGGGCTTGCTTTTTTCAGCTTTGACTGGTATTATCCGGACTACGACAAAAAGAATTTCCGACAGGACCCGTTGAATCATGCGTTGAGTCTTTATCTGGCGGCCACGAATAAGAGCCGGTTGAAATTTTGCCTGTTGGTGGCCAACCATGCCGGGCAGGAGATCGGGCCTGATGACTGGCCGGCCGTCACAGACGAGTGGGTGAGTCTGATGAAAGATCCGGATTATCTCAAAGTATCCGGTAAACCTTATCTCGCCTTTTTCGATCTGCGCAGCCTGGTGCGTTTATTTGGCTCCGATGATGCCTTGCACAAGGCGCTGGATGAGCTGCGGAATAAGGCCGGGCAGCCGGGCGCTACCATTGCCGTATGCGTATCTCCCAATGCGCGGGCGATACAGGAAGCCAGGGACTGCGGCTTCGACATGATAACGGGCTATAATTATCCCGACCCTGCTTACAAGGATTTTAAGAAAGAACATCATGTGGATAGTCTTGCCCACTTCGGCAACTGGGTGTGGAACCAGTTCAGGAATGCTGCATTGCCCTATATCCCGGTGGCCACGCTCAATTGGGACCCTCGTCCCTGGGCCAACGGCACAAACTTTTACAGCAAATCCGTCCGCTACACGGGTTTTGATTCCTCCACGGTGTATCGGAGCATCCAGGCTGTACGCAACTGGATCAGCCGCAACCCGTCCTGCACTCCTCCCGAGCGTATAGCGCTGCTGTATGCCTGGAATGAATACGGAGAAGGCGCCTGGCTGACGCCTTCCGAGAACGACCATCTCCACTTGTTATCGGGTGTGAAGAAAGCACTTTCCGAACCATAAAAAGATAAATATGCATGTCCGTAAACCAAGGATCTTTGTCGACGGCAGGGTATTCGACACCGAATACCAGGGAACAAGAACGTACATCCATAATCTCTATAAGATCATGGATGATATCGGGGATTTCGAGATATTCCTGGCATCCTGCAACCCGGAAAATGCCGCCGGGTTTTTCCCCGGCTCGACGAGCATCCGTTTTGTACGCTACCACACAGTCTCCAAATTAAAACGCGCTTTTCGCGAGTTGCCGGAGATGATGGCGCGATACAATATTGATGCAGCACACTACCAATACGTTGCACCACCCCGGAAAAATTGTGTACAGATCGTTACCATACACGACCTGCTCTTCAAGGATTTTCCGGATGAATTCGGTCTGGCCTATAAAATGGTGAAAGGGGCTGCGTTCTATCTGTCGGCAAAACGGGCCGACCTTGTCACCACTGTCTCTGACTATTCGAAGAAAGCGATCGTACGGCATTTTTCCATACCGGAAGAAAATATCCATGTCGTACCCAATGGGGTTTCCCATTTCTTTTTCGAACCTTACGACAAACAAAAAGCCGCGATGGAAGTCCGGGAAAAATTCGGGTTCCGGGACTACCTCCTCTACGTCAGCAGGATCGAGCCCCGTAAAAATCAGCTCGATCTGCTGCGCGCCTATCTTGAGCTGGAACTTTACCGTCAGGGTAAATGTCTGGTCTTTGTAGGCAAAACCTCCATATCCGTACCACAGTTGAGAGAGATACTCAATCCTCTTGCCGAAGACATCAGAAATAAGATCTTCTTCCTGGAGGATATCCTGAATGAAGATCTGCGTCTGTTGTACCAGGCAGCCGAGCTTTTTGTGTATCCTTCAAAAGGGGAGGGTTTTGGTATCCCTCCGCTGGAAGCGGGCGCCCTGGGTATACCTACCATTTGCAGCAACACCACGGCCATGGGGGATTTTACCTTTTTTGGCGACAGACATATCAGTCCTGACGTTAGCGCTTTGAAAACATCCATTACCAGGGCGCTTGCTGAGCGTCCTTCCAATCTCCGGGAGATCAGTAATACCATACGAAGGCGTTATGGCTGGGAAAAAGCCGCCTTCACCATGAACGAGCTTATTTGGCAGAAACTAGGCAAGCTTCACCGTATATACACGACGCCTGCACGGCACCCTAATGATCTACTAATTTCTTAAAACCTACTGGCATGAAAATCGCGATCACCGGCACACGGGGTGTGCCCAACCATTACGGCGGCTTTGAACAATTTGCAGAACATCTGTCTGAGTACCTGGTAAAGGACGGACATGATGTGACTGTCTACAACTCCCACACTCATCCCTACCAGGCTTCGGAATGGAAGGGCGTGAAGATCCGGCATTGTCATGACCCTGAGGATAAGCTCGGGACCATCGGTCAATTCTTTTACGACCTCAATTGTATATTGGATTGCCGGCGCAGGAACTATGACATCATCCTGCAACTGGGCTATACCAGCAATTCCGTATGGGGTTTCCTATTGCCAAAAAGGTCTGTCATCATCACCAATATGGACGGAATGGAATGGAAAAGGTCCAAGTACAGATCTTATGTGCAGAAATTTCTTCGCTGGGCGGAAAAGCAGGCTGTAAAAACCAGCGACTTCCTTATTTCCGACAGCATCGGCATCCAGGATTACCTGTTGCAGAAATACAAAGTCCGGAGCCAATATATCCCTTATGGAGCCAGTCTTTTTGAAAACCCGGACATCACCGTGCTGGCACAGTACGGCGTGGAAGAATATGCATACGATATGCTCATCGCCCGGCTGGAGCCCGAGAACAATATTGAAACGATCCTGGAAGGAGTGAGCTCCGCCACGGCCTGCACGAGGAGCTTCCTGGTCATTGGCAATCACAACACCGCCTATGGAGTTTATCTCAAGCAGAAGTTCGCACATTGTGAAAAGGTCCGTTTTATCGGCGGCATCTACGACATGCGTGTCCTCAACAACCTGCGTTATTTTTCCAATATCTATTTCCATGGACATTCTGTCGGCGGCACCAATCCCTCCCTGCTGGAAGCCATGTCCTCCAATTCTTATATCTGCGCCAATAAAAATATTTTCAATTTTTCCATCCTGGGTAATGACGCCACTTATTTCTCCAATGCCGCAGAGGTGAGACAGATGGTGGAAACCACGGAGAAGAACAGCGAAGAGGCCCGGCTGAAAATATTTAACAACCACCGTAAGATAAAGACCACTTATTCCTGGGAGGATATCAACGGTCAGTACATACGATTTATGATCGAGGCGTATAAGGAGAAGAACTTTGTGCAAAAAGGGGTGGAAGTATTCAGGCTGAAGAGGGGGGGACAGCCGTCGGAAGAACGTCTGCGGCAGCTGGAAGAAGAGAACGAACGGCTGAAGAGCATGTATGCTGATCTTAGCCTCATACACAAGACTTATAAGGAGGCGGTAACAAGAAGTATGATTGAAAACTACTAAAATGAAGGTTTATTTTCTTTTTTTGGTAGGATGGGGGCTTCTCTGCGTCGAAGGCAAGGCGCAAATAAGACCCAATCTTGTCGACGGCAGCGTGGAAGTACAGGGTATACTGGCTACTGCGCACAATACCCCGTTCTGGTTCCGTGCGGGTCAATTCGGAAGCATCCCGTTGCCTGGAAGTTCGGGGGCTGTAATCGGTGCGGTACATATCAATTATGACAGTCCCCGCACCCGGCTCATAGACTGGGGGGGAGCGTTGGAGGTAAGAGGCGATCTGGGAACTACGGCCCGCGCCACGCTTATCGAAGGTTATATGAAGCTCAGGGTTGGTGTCTTCGAACTGAAGGCCGGTCGTACGAAAGAGATCATGGGACTGGTGGACACCACTTTGTCTTCCGGCGCTTTTGCCATTTCAGGAAGTGCCCTGGGTATTCCCAAATTACAAGTCTCCATTCCTGAATATTTCCAGCTGCCCTGGTTAAAGGACCTGTTGGCTTTCAAAGGTAATTTCGCCTATGGCTGGGTGGGAGAAACACCCGTTCAATATGGACATCTTGCCAGGGGCGCCAATACTTATTTCCACCAATCTTCCCTGTATGTACGACTGGGCAGGCCGCAATGGGCCCTGAAGCTCTATGGAGGGATCAATCACCAGGTGTTCTGGGGTGATGAGCGGCGGGTGTTCGGTCCGGGCTTTAAGCTTTCCGGATGGGAGTCCTTTCTATATGCCGTCGTCGGGAAGACCTATAATTATTCCAAGCTCGGCAACCACCTTGGTTCCATCGACATGGGGCTGGACTATGACTTTGGGGATGTGCGGCTCTCTGTCTACCGGCAAAACTTTTACGATGAGGGGGCCCTCTACCACCTGGCCAATCTCAGGGACGGGCTGCATGGTATTTCCATCACCAATAAGGAGGACAATGGCGAGCTGTTCCATTGGAGCAAGCTGCTCTTTGAGTTCTTTTGTTCAAAGAACCAGGGGGGGTACCCCGATTCCAGGTACACACCCTCCGGCGACGAGAACTACTATAACAACTATGAATATGCGCAGGGGTGGTCCTATAAAGGGATAGGGCTTGGCAACCCATTTATCAGCACCCGGACCAGCACCCGGGCGGGACTGCCAAACGATTCCACTGACTATTTTAATAACAACCGGGTGGTGGCTTTTCATCTTGGCGCCCAGGGGGCTGTCGACAACTGGTACTTCACGGTGAAATTATCCTATTCCAGGAATTACGGCACTTTCGGCACCAGCATATACGGACATTCCACAGGCCGGCTATATGTACCTCCCCATTTCGGTATCTGGCAGGAAGTATCACAGTTCTCCTCCTTCCTGGAAGTCAGCAGGTCCCTGGGCAATGGGTATAGTCTTGGTTGTCTCGCGGCCCTGGACAACGGCAAGCTGCTGAATAATTCGGGCGGGGTCATCCTTAAGCTGACAAAGACATTTTATCGGGCACATTAAAACGAGACATCATGAACAGCCGCTCCAGCAACCTTTTTCGATTTTTCTTCGTCTGTGTCGATCTGCTGGCATTGAACATTGTTTATTTTGTGCTGGTACTCAGCACCAATAAGGTACAGACAGGTGCGGAGCATCAGTATATGGTCCTGTTCATTGTGGCCAATATGGTATGGCTGCTGGCCTCTTATTCCACGGCCCTGTATCTTGACAATGCCAGCCTGGACCTCGACCTGTTTGCCCGGCGCACGATGAAGACGATGATACTGTTCATCGTGGTAATGATCTGTTTTATCTTTCTTTACCATTTTGCCTATTCCAGGATATTCGTCATGATAAGTTTTGCCGCTTTTTGTACGATCCTGCTGGCTGCCAGGGGAGGGCTTATAGCAAGGGCTTTCTACAGACAGAAGAAGAATAAGTCTATCAGGAAGGTCGTCATTGTGGGGTATAATACCGTTGCCAAAAAGCTGGCTTATAATTTTACGGAGAAAGATGGCCGGCTCTCCGTGGAAGGTTATTTCGAAGACCCGCGTCATATCCATGAGCTGTCAGACCGGCCCATCATCGGTGACATCGACGAGTGCATCAACTATGCCATCAACAACCGGATCAGCGAGATATATTCCACTATTTCGCCAGAGACGAATTCCTCCATCTATGATATGGCTCAGACGGCGGAGAAGTCCCTTATCAGATTCAAATTCGTACCCGATCTCAAGCTGTATGTCAACCGGGATACGCATCTGGAATACCTGGACGAGCTGCCTATTCTTTCCCTGCGACCCGAGCCGCTGGAAGACCTGAGTAATAGTATCAGGAAGCGTGTTTTTGACATCGTCTTCAGCCTTGTCGTCATTGTCTTTGTGCTCTCCTGGCTAACGCCATTACTTGCCATACTTATCAAGTTGAGCTCGCCCGGGCCTGTGTTCTTCCGGCAATGGCGCTCAGGCAAGGATAACAAGCCTTTCAGGGTCATCAAATTCCGGAGCCTGGCCGTCAATCAAGACGCCCATACGAAACAGGTAACCCGGGGCGACAGCCGTATCACGCCGGTGGGTAAATTCCTCCGTAAGACCAACCTGGACGAGCTGCCGCAGTTCTTCAACGTGCTGGCGGGCGCTATGTCGGTGGTAGGGCCCCGGCCCCATATGCTGCAGCATACTGAAACGTATTCGAAGATCCTGGGGCAATATATGATCCGTCATTTTGTCAAACCCGGGGTTACAGGTTGGGCACAGGTCAACGGGTTCCGGGGGGAGATCAAGCGGGAGGACCAACTGCGCAAGCGCATAGAACATGATATCTGGTATCTTGAACATTGGAGTTCCTGGCTGGATATCCGTATTATCCTCCTTACCGGGTATGTAACGATCAAAGGGGATAAAAATGCTTTTTGAATCCCCGCCTGCCGATGAACAGGCATTCCTCTATTTATACCTCACCTTATACCCCAGGATGATCAGAGCGAACAGGAGCGTGATCCCATTAGCAAGATAGACGGGAAGGTTGTCCGTGAATATGCCGTAGAGGAGCCAAAGCAGGGTCCCGAAGGTGAATAGCGCATACATTGACAGGGATATGCTTTGGGTGTCCTTTGTGCGGATGGTCTTTATTGCCTGGGGAAGAAAGGAGAAGGTGGTGCAGGCCGCGGCCAGCAGACCGATGAGGGTGATGAAGGTCACGGGAAGAATTTTGAGGTAAGATACGGTTTTTTCACAGCGTGGGGGAGAAGATGTAATTTGTCCTACATTTAAACGATATTTGAGGAAATTACACCTGCATGGCGAACAACGTGTTGAATAAGGAACTTGGTCCCATCGTCCAGAAGACCATGGCGGATGTGGTGGAGATCCGGTTAAGGGAATACCTAAAGGAGAAATCCTTTAAGCCGGGGGACCCACTGCCCAAGGAGTTGGAGATCGCTCAATCGTTGGGGGTGAGCAGGAATGTGGTGCGGGAGGCGCTCAGCCGGCTGCGTATGCTGGGCATGGTGGAGACAAAGAAGAAGAGGGGGATGGTACTGTCCCGCCCGGATATCCTCAGTTCTTTTGAAAGGGTGCTGGACCCTCTTATCATCGGTGAAAGCACGCTCCAGGATATTTTTGAGATCCGTCTTACCCTTGAAGTGGGGCTGGCCGACCTCCTTTACCTCCGCAAGACAAAAAAGGATGTGGAAGAACTGGAGCAGATAGCCAGGAACCAAAAGGTGACCAGCGGCCGACAGACCTTTCGCATCAAGAATGAAATAGCCTTTCACGGAAAGATATACCAAATGACGGGGAATGAGACGCTACAGCGTTTTCAAAACATGCTACTCCCTGTTTTCGGCTACCTCGTCAGCCTTGAAAAAGTCCCCATCATCGGCAAAGTATCCCATCTCGACCTGGTAGAGATATTAAAGCATGGCTCCAAGGAGGAGTTCCGCCAGGGGATGCTGCAGCACCTGGAGCATCATTTTGCCAAACTAAAATAAATCCTCTAAATAGGGGGAAGTAACAGGCATTCCAGCCCGGCCGTCCAAATTTTTTTTTGGCAGGAAAGGGATTTTATTTCTACATTTGTTATGTAGGACATAACTACTAATATACTTTATCCTTCCCAAAACATTTTATCAACTGTTTTCAAAACGATTCAACTGCGTATGAAAAGTTTATCATTTCTCCTTCCGCTGCGGTCGCTCATCCTGATCGCAGTATTATTTCTCACCCGGCAATCCTTCGGACAGACAGGGCCTCTCACAGGAAAGGTCGTCGACAGTACGGGCAAAGGTCTGGAAGGGGTCAGCATCATCGTAAAGGGTCAGAAAAAGGCTACTACCACGGATGCATCGGGGGCTTTTAGCCTGGCGATCCCTGCCGCACGGGTCACGTTGGTCATCTCGGCCGTGGGGTATGCTTCGCAACAGGTTATAGTGAGCGCGGAGCAGCATGAGATCTCCGTTATACTTAACCGCAGCACGGAGGCCATGCAGGACGTCATCATCGTAGGGTACACACAGCAAAGCCGGGCGAAGACTACTGCTGCCGTCAGCAAACTGGACATGGCGGAAATGAAGGATGTCTCCAGCCCCAACCCGGTGCTGGCCTTGCAGGGCAAACTGCCCGGGGTATCAGTCCCCGTCAGCTCCGGCCAGCCAGGCGCCTCGCCTGTGAATATCATCATCCGGGGCGGTACCAAGCTGAATGTGTATGGGACGGGCATTGGCAATAGCAGCGGCAATGCCGTCGGCAGCAGCGACGCCACCAGTCCCCTGGTGATCGTGGACGGGGTCTTCCGACCCATGGCGGATGTCAATCCTTTCAACATCGAATCGCTGCAGGTGATGAAGGATGCGGCCGCTACTTCCATTTATGGAGCTCAGGGAGCCAATGGGGTCATAGTGGTAAAGACGAAGAGCGGTAGATACAACAAGAAGATGACTTTAACGATGAACCATCGCACTACCTGGGAAACCAATTCGCGGACGCTGAACTATATGAATGCCGAGCAATACCTTCGGCTGGCACGCACCACGGTGTTCAATACGCACGACGCACTGAACAAGGACAACCTGCTCAACAAGGGCGGCTTTTCCGCCGGCACCAAGGTATATACGGCCAAGGGACAATACGGCAAGGACATCAACCTCACCGCCCTTTATGACAATATCGTGGCTATTGAAGGGCAGGACTATGTAGACGGCCTGCTAAAGAAAGGATGGAAGACGATGGACGACCCCATCAATCCGGGCACCAAGCTCCTGTATGCGGACAACCATTACCAGGATCTGCTGTGGAACACGGGTGTCACCAACAACGAGAATATTTCCGTCGACGGCGGCAGCGACAAGGCCAGCTATTTCGTCAGCGCCAACTATATCAACCAGGCGGGCACCTTTGTCGGTACGAACTACAAACGCTATGATGTACTGGGAAATCTCAGCTACAGGCCGACTGACAATTTCAAACTGGACATCATGGCTAACTACCAGAACATCCTGCCCAACTATGTTGCCGGCTTTGTGAACGAGCTGATCCGGGGCACACGTATCACACCGCTGATCCGTATCTTCAAAGACAACGGCGACCCCACGGTGGGTGAGTTGTGGACGGTAGTCAACCGATTCCATACCTTGAAATACGACCAGACCCGGGTATCCACCGAAAGGTTTGTCAACAGGGTCGCCGGCGACTGGACCATTATTCCCGGACTGCACTTTAAGCCTTCCGTATCCTACTATGCGCAGAACTACACGTATATGTTCATGCGTAAGGCAACACCTGCCGACGAGGTACAGCCTTCCACGCAGCGGCAGAAGAACGAGAATATCAATAACACCCGGCAGTTGATGACGGACCAAATCCTCCAGTACGACTTTAACCTGGGCATCAATCATCATTTTACCGCGTTGACCGGCTTCAACTACACCCGCAAGACAGGCAATACGGTGACGATAGGCACCCAGCGGGCCAGCAACGATTATGTCTTTACCATTGCCGAGCCTTCTACTACCAGCATCAGCGGCACGGTCTTTACCAATGTCACTGACCTGGGTACTACATTATCGGAACAGCGTTCTGCCAGCTATTTTGGTCAGATGAACTATGACTATGACGGAAAGTATCTTTTTAGCAGCTCGCTACGTTACGACGGCTTCTCAAATTTTGCACCGGAAAATAAATATGCGCTTTTCCCATCAGCGGCCGTGGGCTGGAATGTCGCCCGGGAGAAATTCTGGCATGTGACGTCTGTCAGCACCCTGAAACTGAGAGCCAGTTGGGGTCAGGCCGGTCTCAGCGACCTGGACCTCACCGACACTTATGGCGGCTATTCAGCCACACAATATGCGCAAAACTCGGGTATCCTCCGCGGCAATCTTGCCAACCCCAATCTAAAATGGGAAACTACGGAGACGACGGACCTGGCTGCTGAAATAGGCCTGTTCAAGGACAGGGTCAACCTGGTAGTGGATTATTATAATAAATTGACGAAGGACCGGCTGGACTCCAAACCCCTTCCTTCGGAAGCGCCTTTCTCCAGCATTACCTATAATAACGGCACGCTTCGCAATAGGGGCGTGGAAATAGGGCTGGAAGCACAGGTTATCCATGCCGGCGCTTTTAGCTGGAAAACGAATTTCTCTTTTGCCTTTAACCGCACGGTGATAACGAAACTACCTGCCAATGGTCACCCCAGGAACCGGCAGAACGGCCAGGTGGTATGGGATCCCGGCACCAAGCAAAATATAGAACAGGGAGGATATGCGGAAGGTGAACGTCCCTTTGGCATCTGGGCCTTCAAGGTGCTGGGCGTATTCTCCACCGACGCGGAAGCCGCTGCCTGGAATGCAAAGATCAAGGATAACCTGGCATCCCCTTCAGGCATCACTGTTGGCAAACATGCCGGTGACTATATTTTCGCCGATGTCAATGGGGACGGGGTCATCGATCAGAAGGACCAGGTCTTTATGGGTTATCGCACGCCCAGCATTCTTGGCGGTATGCAAAATACCTTTTCCTGGAGAGGCATCTCCATGCGCATCACCATGGACTATGCCCTGGGGCACATGATCAGCAATGGCGCACTGGCCCGCAGTCTGGGACAAGGACGTGCTTATAACGAAGGCGCGCCCAGGGAAGCGCTAGGCCCCGATATCTGGCAGAAGGAAGGAGATGTAGGTAAAAAATACGCCCGCTTCTCTTTTGCAGACTATGATTTCGGGCAACGTAACTATCTCCGCAACGCCTCGCTGGGCACCAACTACACCTATTCTTCCGACGTATCGACCATGATCCAGAAGGGCGACTTTCTCGCCTTCCGGGAGATATCCATCGGTTACGATATACCAAAGGACCTGCTCCGCAGAGCACATATAGTGGGATTGAATGTCTTTGCCAGTGTGAACAACATTGGCTATATCACGGGCTATAAGGGTTTCAACCCCGAGACTTACACAGGTGTCGACGGCGGCGGCTATCCCCGTCCAAGACAGTATTCCTTAGGCGCTACCCTGAAATTTTAAAAATATTACCATATGCAAAAGCTTGTCAATATATTCTTTTTGTCCGCCGCTTTATCAATGCTGGCTACGGGATGTAAGAAGATGCTGGAAGTAACTCCTCAGTCCAACATCACCGACCAGAACTATTTCACCAGTCAGGGTGATTTCGAGCCTTATGTAGTAGGGATCTATACCCAGATGCGCAGTCTGGCGAACAATGTCACTTATGGAACGGAAAGAAGTGAGGAACTGATACCGGCGCTGAATTCCCGGTTTACGACAGCCTGGTCGCAAATCATCTCTCCTTCCACGGGAGCGCTCGACTACAACGCCTGGTATAAGGCCATCGGCAACTGTAACCTGCTGCTGTATAAGATCAAGGGTTTTAGTTTTTCCGATGCCCCTGACACGAAGGCGCGGATACTGGCAGAAACCTATAGTCTCCGGGCCTATTTCTTTTTTCATCTTACCCGTATCATCGGCGATGCGCCGCTGATGCTGCAGGCAGTGGTAGACGATAAGGTGCCGCTGCTGGCCCGTTCGCCTGCTACAGACGTTATCAAACAGGTGAATTCCGACCTGGACAGCGCCATCCTGCTCCTCAAATCCATGAGCAACTTTTCTCCCAAAACCTATGCTTCCAAATATCGCTTTGCTTACGGATCGGTGCAGGCGCTAAAGGCGGATGCCAACCTTTGGAGCGCCAAGGTGCTGGGCGGTGGAGATGCCGCCCTCAATAATGCTATTGCGGCCATCAACGAAGTGCAGTCAACAGGTCTGTCACTGAACACAGATTTTAAGAATGTGACGCAGCCTCGTGCATCGGCCAACCCCGAAGTGGCCCTGGCGGCCTTTTATTTGCGGGATGAGACGGGAGCCAACTATGGCCTTAATGCTTTGCCTTATTTTACAGCGGGTGTACAGGGTGCACTTAACCTGGACAGCCTACCGTATGTACTGACCACCAGTAATGGCCAGGGTGCCTACCAGATCAGCCCCCTGTCAAGGGGGCTTTTCAGCGCGAATCCTAATGACAAGCGCATCCCTTATACATGGGTGACGGAAAGACAAGCCTCAGGGCCGAAGATCTCCTGGATCACAAAGTACCCCGGGACAAAATACACAGACGACAGGGTATCGGACAATGATATCATCATGTACCGGCTTGCGGATATCTATCTGATGAAGGCGGAAGCCTTCGCCGCCCTGTCCGCGCCTAATACGGATTCGGCTATCGCATATCTGAACAAGGTCCGTCAGCGGGCCGGCAATGGCGATTACACCGGAGCGACGGATAAGCTGACCGTGGAAAAAGAAATATTGAATGAAAGGGGAAGAGAATTATTTTTTGAGAACAAACGCTGGTATGACCTCGTGCGCTTTCATAAAGAAGGCGTCATCAATGTCTACCAATATGTACCCAACCTGGTGGGGAAGACCACACCGTTGTACTGGCCGTTGAATTCCACCGTGCTGGGGGGCAACAGCAAATTGAACCAAACGGATGGGTACTAAAAATGGGTGCTTTATACAGGGAAGAGAGAAAACAAAACATCGCTAAACAATAACTATGAACAAAATTGAAGGATTGATCGCGGCGGCATTTACTCCGTTCTATGAAGATGGCTCCCTTAATATAAGCCTGATCCCGCCCCTGGTGGACAAACTGGTGCAGGATGGCGTCCGCGGCATATTTGTTTGCGGCAGCAATGGGGAAGGCCCCAATATGACCCTGGATGAACGGAAGCTGGTAGCAGAAGCCTTTGTCAAGGCTGCCGGCGGAAGACTGTTGATCATTGTACATGTGGGCCACAGTTGTATTGCCGAAGCAAAGGAACTGGCTGCTCATGCAGCCGCCATCGGCGCCGACGCATTCTCGGCCGTCGCGGCTTTTTACTTCAAACCATCTTCCGTAGAGAACCTTGTGGACTGCATGGCGGACATCGCCGGCGGAGCGCCCGGCCTGCCTTTTTATTACTATCATATTCCCCATCTCACCGGCGTAGGCATGGACATGATCGAGTTCCTCCGGCTGGGGGGACGGCGCATACCCAACCTGGCGGGTATAAAATATACGGCGGCCACTATCCAGGAGTATCAATCCTGTCTGAATTATAGCCAGGGCAAGTTCGACATCCTGTACGGAGTGGACGAACTGTTGCTGCCGGCGCTGGCGGCGGGTGCAAAGGCTGCCATCGGCAGTACATATACATTTGCCGCACCGCTGTACCTGCATACCATGGAAGCTTTCCAAAAAGGCGATATGGAAACTGCCCGTCAGCAACATGCCTACCTTGTAGAAGTGATCCGTATCTTGCTGAAATATCCGCCCATCCCGGGACAGAAAGCTATCATGCAGATGTTGGGCTGGGATATGGGGCCCTGCCGTCTGCCGCTGGCCACCCTGGATAAGGAAAGTTTCGACGAATTTTACAGAGAGCTGGATGCCCTGTCCTTTTTTGACAAGGTAGGCTCGCGAAAAATTAAATATCCTGCATGAGCATATTGAAGAAAATCTTTTTGGCATTCTTATCACTATCAGTAATGACCAGTCGTAGCCAGACACCACAGGAAAAGAACTTTTTTTACTGGGAACAAGTCAGTCCCTTGCCGGATGCAGATGGGCTTGCCGGCGCTTTTGCAGGTGTAAGCAACGGTGCGCTTATCCTGGCCGGGGGGACCAACTTCCCCGGTGACGGAAGACCCTGGACGGGCGGCACCAAGACCTGGTATGATAAGATCTATGTCCTCCGGCAACCACACGGCTCCTGGTCGGTTGCCGGCAGACTTCCCCGTCCCCTGGGATATGGCATCTCGATCACGGGCGCAGGCGGATTGATATGTCTGGGTGGAGGAGATGCAGAACGGGAGTATGCTGCTGCGTTCATATTACGTTACCGCGGAGGGCGGGTGGTGTCCGAGGAACTGCCGTGGTTGCCTGCACCGATAGCGAATGGATGCGGGGTACTTTTGCATAATCGTATCTATGTGGCCGGCGCTATACATGCTCTGGGCGGAGGTACAGAAAATTGTTTCTGGAGTCTCGACCTTGCCGCATCTGTAAAGAAATGGGAAATGCTTCCTCCATTGCCCGGCCCTTCCCGTACGCTGGCGGCAGCCGGCGCCGGTGAGAATGAGGTATACATTTTTGGAGGTGTGCACATGAAGGATTCCACAAGGGAATATTTAAAAGATTGTTGGAAATACCAGCCGGGAAAAGGATGGGTACGGGTGGCCGACCTGCCTCATCCCCTGGCTGCGGCGCCTACGCCGGCCTATCAGGCGGGGCAGTCTCACCTGGTCCTTTTTGGCGGAGATGATGGATCGAAGGCGGCTATGACGAGGGAGTTGAAGAATGATCACCCCGGATTCAGCGATGAGATGCTGGCTTTTAATACCATCACGGGAGTCTGGTCGGTGATAGGTAAGATGCCTGTTGACAGGAGGCCCGATGCGGCGGCGAACCCCTATTCCAGCACTTATGCTCCTGTCACCACGCCTCTGGTGGTCTGGAACGATCAGGTCATCCTTGCCGGCGGTGAAGCCCGTCCCGGCGTGCGCAGCCGGCGGGTGCTTGTGGCTACACCTCATCAGCCTTCCGGGAAGTTCAGAGGGCTGGACTGGACGGTGATCGCCTGTTATTTTGCCCTGGTCATCGGCATCAGCATCTGGGTTTCGAGGAATATGGGTAAGACAACAGGGGACTTTTTCCTGGGGGGGCAGAGGATCCCGTGGTGGGCCGCGGGCCTCAGCATTTTCGGCTCCAAGCTCAGCGCCCTTACCTTTATCGCCATTCCTGCAAAAGCCTATGCTACCGACTGGACCTATATTATGAACAACATTATGATCGTTGCGATAGCGCCCATCGTCACTTTCTTTTATCTGCCTTATTTCAGACGGCTAAAGCTCACCAGCGTGTATGAGTATTTACGCATCCGTTTCGACAGCCGGGTAAAAATTTTGGGCAGCCTGACCTTTGTTATCTTCCAGCTTAGCCGGCTGGGAGTAGTGATCTACCTGCCTGCCCTTGTGCTCAGCACCGTGACAGGCATCAATATTTTTACCTGCATCCTGCTGACCACACTGGTTACCACCGCCTACAGTGTGGCCGGCGGCATCGAAGCCGTCGTTTGGACCGAGGTCATGCAGGTGTTTGTGTTATTGGGTGGCGCGCTGGCCAGCTTCTTTTTTATTACTTCGCATACGGAGGGGGGCTTTTCCGGCTTTTTACAGGAAGCATTTGCCCGGGACAAATTTCGTGTGGCTAACCTGGGATGGAGCATCTCACAGCCTGTCCTCTGGGTAGTGGCCGTCGGCGCCCTGCTTACCAACCTGGTGACCTATACATCCGATCAGGTGGTAGTACAACGTTATCTCACCACGGCTACCGAAGGAGAAGCACGCCGGAGCATCTATACAAATGCGTTGATGGTGATCCCCGCCTCGATCATCTTCTTTGGAGTAGGTACGGCCCTTTGGTACTTTTACCGTCAATATCCGGGGAATTTAGATCCCAACGGCCGCACGGACGATGTATTTCCCTGGTTTATCTCGCAGCAGCTGCCCGCAGGGCTTTCGGGGCTGGTAATTGCGGGTTTGTTTGCAGCCACCATGTCCACCATCAGCAGCAGCATGAACTCCATCGCCACGGTGGTGACGACGGATTTTTACAGAACTTATTATAAACAGGCTTCTGACAGGCAATGTCTCCGATTTGCCCAATGGTTTACGGTAATGCTGGGCATACTGGGATGCGGCATCGCCTGTTACCTGGTCTATCTTCAGAACCCCTCTATCTGGGATCAATACCTGAAGATCATCGGATTATTCGGCGGCTGTCTGGCAGGCATGTTCACAGCGGGTATCTTTTTCCCTCGTATCAACAGCCGGGGTATTCTGGCTGGCTTTGTACTGAGCAGCATCGGGCTTTATTTCCTGCAGCGTTCCGGGGTGGTGAACTTTTTCCTGTACCCGTTGTTCGCCGTGGCCGGATGTTTGCTATTCGGTTATCTCTTCAGCCTGGGCGCGGCCCGGAAAGTTGGGGCGATGACGGCGGCTGGCGTGTTGTTGTCCGCCGCTGTCCATGCACAGGCGCCGGGATTGAATTATATTTTTAAGAATGGAGAAGACGGATATAGCTGTTTTCGCATACCCTCGCTGATCACGACACAGCATGGCGCTGTGCTTGCTTTTGCCGAAGGAAGGAAGAACAACTGTGGTGACGCGGGGGACATCGATCTTGTGGTCCGGCGTTCAGAAGATGGTGGCAGGACCTGGGGGCCTCTGCGTGTGATATGGGATGACTCGACCAATACCTGTGGTAATCCCACGCCTGTGGTTGATGAGACGACAGGTACTGTTATTTTGTTGTCTACCTGGAATTGGGGCGCTGACAAGGAAAAGGCTATCAAGAACCGTAGTTCTGTCAATACGCGGCGGGTCTTTATGTTGTCGTCATCTGATGATGGGGGCAGCTGGAGCGTGCCCAGAGAGATCACGGCCAGCGTAAAGCTGCCGGACTGGACGTGGTATGCCACAGGCCCGGGCCGGGGGATACAGATCATCCGGGGCCGGAAGAAGGGACGATTGGTCATTCCCTGCAACCATGAAGAGGCAGGGGCCGGAAGAAATTATTCTCATGTTATCTGGTCAGATGATCATGGCAAAACCTGGACACTGGGCGGGATTGCGCAGGACAGTACCAATGAATCCACCGTGGCGGAGCTTTCCAATGGCCGTCTGATGCTGAATATGCGTAATACGGGTAAGACGCGGTATAGACAGATCGCCATCAGCAGGAATGCCGGCAGGAAATTCTCGTCTGCCGTGCCCGACAGTACGTTGGTCGAGCCGGTGTGTGAAGGCAACCTGCTGGCCTTTCGGGCTGCTGACGGGCGACAGGGGCTGGCCTTTTCGAATCCCGCAAGCGCTATAGGACGGGTCAATATGACCGTGAGAGTCAGCTATGACGATGGCCGGACATGGCCATTACAACGGCTGTTGTATGAAGGCCCCTCCGCGTATTCGTGTTTGACTATATTGCCGGACGGACGGTTATCTTGTCTTTACGAGGCGGGTAAACTGCGGCCGTATGAGGGCATTGTGTTCGCAACGATTGGTTGGGATGAGCTAAAACCACTGGCGCCATGAGTACGCTGACAGCAGGAAATCTTCGCGGGAACTGGGGAACATTATTATTGCCTATCGATGCGGATGAGCATATCAATTATGATAAATTAGGGGAGGAATTGGACCTGCTTATATCTGTCGGACCGGACGGTATCTATTCCAACGGCACCGCAGGAGAGTTTCACAATCAGACGGAAGATGAGTTTCTCCGGGTGCAGGAGCTGATGGCAGAGAAATGTCATCGCAGCGGTATACCTTTCCAGATCGGCGCCAGCCATCCAAGTCCTGTCGTTATGTTGGAAAGAGTGCGCCGAACCATCGCATTGCGGCCTTCGGCTTTTCAGGTCATCCTGCCCGACTGGGTGGCGGCTGGCCCGGACGAACAGACCCCCTTTTTACGCCGTATAGCCGAAGCCGCGGAGAATATTCCGCTGGTATTGTATAATCCACCTCATGCAAAGTCGGTGCTACAGCCACATGAGCTTGCTTTGTTATCAGCCGCTGTGCCGCAGATGATCGGGGTTAAAACAGGGGCAGGGGATCACCGGTGGTATGCAGCCATGCGGCCTTTTGCAAATGACCTGTCGGTATTTGTCCCGGGGCACTTGCTGGCGACAGGCGTAAAGCAGGAAGTGGCTGCCGGCGCTTATTCCAATGTAGCCTGTCTGAGCCCCGCGGGTTCGCAGGACTGGTGGCGGCTGATGCAAACCGACCTGGCGGAGGCGCTGCGCATACAGCAGCGCATCGGGGAATTTTTCGATCGTTGTATCCTGCCCTTTAAACAGGCCGGTTATTCCAATCCCGCCCTCGACAAATTCCTGGCGGCGGTGGGAGGATGGGGCAGCGTCGGCACTCGTCTGCGATGGCCTTATAAATGGATAGATGAGGGAGAGGCGGCTGCTGCGAGGGCTGTCGCAAAATCATTGTTACCTGAATTCTTCTAATATGCGTAGTGTATTTTTATTGGTTCTTCTCTGCTGTTCGCTGGCTGGTCTTGGGGAGGTTAGCCTGCCTGCCATCATTGCTTCGAATATGGTGCTACAGCGGCAATCGGACGTATTGTTGTGGGGAAGGGCGACAGCCGGATCGAAGGTGACGGTGGTCCCTTCCTGGGATCATAAAGTATATGGAGTTACGGCCGGTGGGGACGGAGCATGGAAAGTAATGGTAAAGACACCGGGGGCCGGGGGACCCTATAGTATCAGGTTCTCTGATGGGAAAGCCGTGACGCTGAACAATATCCTCATCGGCGAGGTCTGGTTATGCAGCGGTCAGTCCAATATGGAAATGCCCGTGAAAGGCTTTAAGAACCAGCCTGTACTGGGATCGACGCGATTGCTGATGGATGCCGACAACCCGCAGATACGTCTTTTCCGGCTGGAAAGGGCGCAGTCCCGGACACCACAGACGGACTGCAAGGCCACAGGCTGGCAGGATGCCAATACCGCCAGCGTAACAGACTTCAGCGCTGTCGGTTATCAATATGCGAAGATATTGCAGGAAAAGCTAAAAGTACCCGTGGGCGTCATCATGACCACCTGGGGTGGAACTGTCATCGAGGCGTGGATGGATCAGCAGAGCCTGGCATCGTTCCCGGGTATTAAGGTGCTGAATGCGGATGACACGGCAAAGATCTTTAAGAATGAGCCCACCGTGCTCTACAACGCCATGGTCCATCCGTTGGTGGGCTATGGTATAAAAGGCGTCATCTGGTACCAGGGTGAGCAAAACAGACCGAACCCCGACGTCTATGACAGCCTGCTGGTGACCATGGTGAAAGAGTGGCGACGGCTTTGGGGTAGGGGAGACTGGCCTTTTTATTATGTACAGATAGCACCCTATGGCTACAACGACAAACTGGGTCCGGCAGCCCCCCTTCGGGAGGCTCAGCTAAAAGCGCTGCCTCGTATTCCTCATGCCGGCATGGTGGTGAGCGTGGATGCGGGCGAGCAGCGGAGTATTCATCCCGCGGATAAAACCGTCATCAGCGAGCGTCTGGCCTGCTGGGCCCTGGCGGATACCTATAACCGTGTTGGACTGCCTCATATCAGTCCAACCTATCGCAGCATGAAGGCCGAAAAGGATGGCATTGCCATTAGTTTTAACGATGCGTCCAACGGCCTCACCTCTTTTGGAAAAACGCTGACGGCTTTTGAAGTGGCAGGTGACGATAAAGTATTCTATCCTGCAAAAGCAAAGATCACCGGGAATGGTATCATCGTCTGGTCCGACAGCGTCAGTACACCCGTGGCTGCCCGTTATGCATGGAAGGATTGGGTGATCGGCGATCTTTACAATACAGAAGGTCTTCCTGTTGCTCCTTTCCGGACAGATGACTGGAGTCTGAAATGATCGTCTGTTATAATTCGACCAGCACGCCTTCCTGTTGCGCGTCTTTCTGTGTATAGGTCACCCCATCCACTTTCAGACCGTCCTTATTCAACAGGGTGATGATACCGCCTTTTTGAGATAATTGCGCACCATTGCCGGTGAGCTTTACTTTTAGCGTATCGCCTGCCGGGACGGTGAGATTGCCAAGGGTATCCTTCTTCTTTTGTTTGTCGGCTATCTGCCAGCCGGAAAGATTGATATCCACAGCGCCTTTATTTAGCAGGATAACATATTCCTTTCCGGGATCGTCGCCTTTGGGATTTACCATGGCGGCAATGATCCTGAGGGGCGTGTCGTTCTCGGGTTGTCCCGGGTCGGTTGGCGACAGATTGTTCAGCGGGTTGCCCGTTACATCATCCGTATGGAAGGACTGGGATTGGAAGGCGGTAAAGACGGCTGCCCACCGGCCCCGGGAAGGAAAGTGGAAAATGAGCCCGCCATCCTGGTAGGGACCGTTGTCCTTTAAATAATTGCCGGGGGGATTACCCTGGTTCATATGTATATCATGTATGCCTGTGCTGGGGTCGATCTCCGGGAAATACTGATCTGGTTTGGTGTCCACCCAATGCTGCCCGAACGCATAGACGACGGCATCATCATCCGCAATGGCCTGCTGTACAAAAAGGTCCAGTTTGTCATTGAGGTCGTTATTGTCCCCCGGAACGTTGGAGGGCAGAGGGACCATCTGTGCTACGTCGAATAAATTACCGCGGATAAAATCCAGCGCCAGACCGTCAGGTTTGGAAGGAAGGGGGGTAAAGGCATCCGGCAGACCCGCCTGCAGGAGCGCATCGGTAATGGCATGGTGAAAATCATCGTCCGCATAGAACAGTACCTGGCTGGGCGCTTCGCTCGACTGGGTGTTGATGGCTATACGGTGAGGATCGTCGCCCTCATTGATAAGGATCTGGTAGTGCTCGCTGTTCTTTGTAGCTAAGATGCGTTGGGAGGCTTTTCCTTTAAGGACGCCATAATCTTTGATTGGCATAGAATAGGTTTTTTGTTCCGCTCCGGCAAGTTATTTCATTCCGCCTGCAAAAAAAACCGTGGAAATACCCTAATTCTCCTTTATACATTCCCCTTCCATCAGCCATTTGGATAGCCCCTTTCCACGGTGCCCCTCATCGATAAACACATCTCCCAGGTAGGCAACGGTAGCAAAGTCCGAAACGATCCGTGCAAAACCCACTTGCCGGGTATCGTGGAATACTCCAAAGTTCAGGGAGTTCTCTATGGACCGATGTACAACTTCCATTTGCATATGATCATTTTATTCCCACCGTCATTATCTTATGACTTTGCATGGGGTACTGCTCCATCAGTTCAGCTGTCAGAAGCAATCTTTCCTTCTTTTTTTCGTCCTTTATCACCTCTTCCAGGTCCGGCATATTTCCGGCCGGACCTAACACACCATAAGAACCCGTTACCTGTAATCCGACCTGTCTGAATTCATCTTCGATCTCTTCCTGCAAATGGAAATAGGCGCTGATAAAAGTCTTATTTTTCAAATTACGGTTATCCCTGAACCCCGTTCTAACTTCCCCGAGGACCATTTCGAAATAATCATCATTAAAAACTTCCCTCGATGACAGCGCATAGTGAAGTCCGGCAAACCTGGAGATAGTAAAACCCAACAGCCGGCCACCGGGCTTCAACACCCTTCCTGCTTCCCGCAAGACCTGCAGCCTTTCCTCTTTTGCGGGAAGATGGTACAGAGGACCGTTGAGCAGGACCAGGTCGGCTGTATTATCCCTATAACGAAGGTTCCGGGCATCCTCAACGCCGATGGAAACGATATTGTCCGTATTACCGTGCCTGCTTTCAAACAAGGCGACGTGGTGGGGGACAATGTCGGAATAGTGTACCTGGTATCCCATTGCCGCCAGCCAGACCGAATAAGGACCCGTGCCGGCGCCGATGTCAAAAATGACAGCCCGTGGGAAAGGAATATGCCGGAGTATCAGCCGTTGGGTATGCTGTTCTTCTAATCTTCCGAATGCATTCTTTAAGCGGCTGTCCTCATCAAAGCGGAGATAGTTGTCGATAATCTCTTCTTTTGTCATGCCGCAATTTCGGAATTTTAATGATTTACCCACCGGACAATGATTGTTCGATTCCGATACATGGCCGGGTGATGGCTTTCTTATAAGGGATTTATTTTCATCGTGTTATAACTTTGGAATGAAATTTTGTCTATATATTAAAAAAACAGCCATCATGATCAGAAATTATTTCATGACTGCCATCCGGCATCTCAGAAAGAACAAAGGCTATTCCTTTATCAACATCTTTGGTCTGGCGGTGGGCATGGCGGTAGCGCTTCTCATTGGACTATGGGTACGGCACGAGATAAGCTATGATGCTTTTAATATCCATAAAGCACAGATAGCGAGGATCAGGAAGAAGACCTTGTTTAATGGTCAAAAGCATGTGCAAAACGGCGTCATGCTGCCTTTATATGATGAGCTAAAGAACAACTACCCGGAAGTACAATATATCACCCGGCTGGATTGGGGCGATAGCCACAGTTTGCTGACAGGCGATAAGAAGATCAGCAAGAAAGGGCATTTTGCAGACCCTGACATTTTAAAGATATTCACTTTTCCTCTGATAAAGGGGAATGTCGATAAGGTGTTGAAAGATACTTATTCCATTGTGTTGACAGAGTCGTTGGCCAGGGCCTTGTTTGGTAAAGCTGACCCCATGGGCCGGACGATAAAAATGGATAACCAGTCCAATCTGGTGGTTACCGGAGTACTGAAGGACATACCGGAAAATTCTTCCATCACCTTTGATTTTCTTGTCCCGTACACGCTGAATATCGCCACCAGCGATTTTGTAAAAGGGGCTCAGCAGCAATGGCAGAATAATTTTCTCCAGAATTATGTACAGCTAAAAGAGGGGACGAATATGGATGCTTTCTCCTCCAGGATCGCGGACATCGTACGGAAAAAAACAAACGATAAAAAAGAAGGATTACTCTTCCTTCACCCGATGGAGAAATGGCATCTCTTCAGCCATTTTGATGAATGGGAGAATACGGGCGGCGCCATCGAATATGTTCGTATGTTCTCCATCGTGGGTCTGCTGGTGCTTATCATCGCCTGTATCAACTTTATGAACCTGAGTACGGCCCGCAGCGAAAGGAGGGCCAGGGAGGTAGGTATACGCAAAGCCATCGGCTCACAGCGCCGGCAGCTGATAGCGCAATTCCTCGGAGAAGCCGTCATCACGGCCTTTATTGCCTTCCTTATCTCGCTGCTGATGGTGAAACTGGCCCTGCCTTTACTAAAAGATGCGGGTTTCAAGGACGTAGAGCTTAACCTGACCAATCTGCCGTTGCTGGGCGTCGCACTGGCGGGCTGTATTATTACCGGTCTGCTGGCAGGCAGCTATCCGGCGCTGTATCTCTCTGCCTTTAAACCTGTGAAAGTACTGAAGGGCGCTTTCTCTCCGGGCAAGGGAGCGAGTCTGCCCCGAAAGATACTGGTGGTAGTCCAGTTTAGTTGTTCTGTAGCCCTGATCATCGGTGTTATCATCGTATTCCAGCAGATACAGCATGCCAGGAACAGACCGCTGGGTTATGACCCTAATAATCTCATCGGGATCAGTCTTTCATCCGACCTGCAGAAGAATTATCTGCCGATGAAAAGGGATCTGCTTGCCACCGATTATGTGGCCGCGGTCAGCAAGTCCTCCAGTCCTATGACGGGCATATATAACAATTGGGGCGGCTTTTCCTGGGCTGGTATGGATCCGGGCAGCAGCCCTGTTTTTTCAGCCATCATGGTGGATTATGACTATGAAAAAGCCACGGGTCTTAGCCTAAAAGAGGGGAGGTTCTTTTCCCGGCAGTTTGCCACGGACAGCAATGCCGTTGTCCTGAACGAAGCCGCTGTCAAACTGATGGGGTTTAAGCATCCGATGGGAGAGACGGTAAAATTCAATGACGAGAAAATGACCGTGATCGGCGTTGCCCGTAATGTGCTGCAGGACGATCCTTTCAAGCCTGTGGAACCTGCTATCATGCTGTTCAGACCTTACTTTGTCTTCCAGGGGCTTATCCGGCTGAAGGATGGCATAGATGTTAGAAAAGCGATGACGGCTATTCAACCCGTCGTGGAGAAATACAATCCTGCCTATCCATTTGACTATAAGTTCACCGACGAAGAATTCAACAATAAATTCCAGAGCGAGCAGCAGGCGGGAAAATTATCCGGCATTTTTGCAGCGCTCGCCATTTTTATCAGCTGTCTCGGACTATTTGGTCTGGCCTCCTTTATGGCCGAGCGCCGCACCCGGGAGATCGGTGTACGAAAAGTGCTGGGCGCTTCGGTGCCGCAGCTGTGGCTGTTGCTGTCGAAGGAATTTATATTGCTGGTGGTCATCAGTTGTCTGATCGCATCGCCCCTGGCCTGGTATTTTATGCACGGATGGCTGCTGAAATATGATTATCGCATCAGCATCAGCCCGTTGGTGTTTGCGAGCACGGCTGTACTGGCTATCGTCATTACCCTCGTCACGGTGAGCTTCCAGGCGATAAAGGCTGCGGTATCCAGTCCGGTGAAGAGTCTCAGGACTGACTGACCAGGGATCTTCGATAGGCCGTAAGGCTTATCTTATTATGCTTTTTAAAAAATTTATTCAAGTGGCTTTCATCCGTAAAGCCAAATTCAGCCGCAATCTCATTGATACGCATATCGCTGAATTGTAAGCGAAGCTCTATGAGTCTGAGCCGGTAGCCGGCAATAAAATGCTGCAGGGTTTCTCCGCATTGTTTTTTGAAGTAACTGCCCAGATAAGTGCTGGAAATGCCAAAAGCCCCGGCCATAGCGGTGGCGGTCAATTTTTCAGGGTAACAGATGTTGGACTGTACATAATTGATCAGCTCCTGTATCCGCTGGTCGGTATTTACTTTTATATGCTCAGGTTTTATTTTTGAGATGTTCCTTGCCGCGATCACGATCAATGCATTTACATAATGCGTCATCAATTCCTCGTTGAACAGATCGTTCTCCTCTATGCTCTGTAACAACGATTCCACGATCCTTCGTACCTGTGTACCATCGGAGTCGCTCCTCATGATACAGCCCATCAGATGGGAAGAATAATATAGCAGGCATTCCAGATAAGCGATGTTCTTCCAGCGATATTCTTTTATGTATTGACTTTGGAACCGGATATGCAGAAATTCCGTTGTGGAGGATATGTGAAAGATGTGACGGTCGTTAGGGTTCAGCAACATTAGGTTGCCCTCGTTATAATCGACCTCGTGTCCGTTGAGGCTCAAGGTACCGGCGCCTGAAATTACATACGTCATCTGAAAAAAGGTATGCTGGGCATATTGAGTCGGGCATCTATCTATTTTCTTATAGACCACCTCCATCGGCTGGTGGATGTTCTCTTTGCGCATAGGACAAAATTACCTATTTATCATTAAAATGTACCGGAAATTGATCGGATATCAGGTTTATTTTCGTTAAAAAATGACGATGCAAAAAAACAATCTGGCATTGGTGGCCGTCTGTCTGGCGGCCTTGATGTTTAGTCTGGAAATTTCGAGTGTACCCGTAATCCTGCCTACGTTGGAAGAGAAGCTGCATGCAGGGCTCAAAGATATGCAATGGGTGATGAATGCCTACACCATCGCCTGTACCACGGTGTTGATGGCCACGGGGACCCTGGCCGACAGGTATGGCAGGAAGCGTATTTTTATGATCAGTATTGCCGGGTTTGGTATTGCCTCGCTGGTTTGTGGTATTGGTCAGAATGTATTTATACTTATTGTCAGCCGATTTATCCAGGGCATAACGGGCGGCGCCATGTTGATATGTCAGACAGCGATCCTTTCGCATCAGTTCCAGCAGGGCAAGGCACGTAGCCGGGCATTTGGCATGTGGGGCATCGTCATCGGCATCGGGCTGGGTTTTGGGGCCATCATCGGCGGCGGTATCGTTTTTCTTACGGGGTGGCAATGGGTTTTCTGGGTCCATGTACCCCTGGCTATCCTTACGCTCATGCTGGTCTTCCGGAGCACACAGGAATCCCGTGATCCTCAGGCGGGGAAGCTGGATATATGGGGTATTGTGACGCTGAGCGCTTCGATCTTTGGTCTTGCCTATTTCTTTACACAGGGACAGGAGCTGGGTTTTGGCAGTACCGCGGCGATCGGTATCATTACGGCTTCAGCCCTTTCCTTTCTTATTTTTCTTTGGGTAGAAAAAGTAAATCCTTATCCCATGTTCGATTTTTCCGTATTCAGGATACGGGATTTCTCAGGTGCGTTGATGGGCTGTATCGGTATGAACTTTAGTTTCTGGCCGTTCATGATCTACCTGCCCATTTACTTTCAGAACACGCTTGGCTACACTCCAATGGCCACGGGGCTTTCTTTATTGGCTTATACGCTTCCTACTTTGTTCCTGCCGCCACTGGCGGAATATCTTACCCGCCGCTATCAACCCCGGACCATTATCCCGTTGGGTATGTTCACCATCGGACTGGGCTTTATATTGATGAAAGCGGGCAGCAGCTTTGCGCATGCAAGCTGGCTCACCATGCTGCCGGGTATGGCGCTTGCCGGTGCAGGTCTTGGGTTAACGACAACACCTACCACCAATACGACCACCGGATCAGTGTCGGCTACACGTGCGGGTATGGCCTCCGGCATGGATATCAGCGCCAGGCTGATCACGCTGGCGATCAACATTGCCGTGATGGGGACCATCCTGGTGGCGGGTATTTTTTCCCATTTAAAAAACGTTTCTTTTAGCTCCATTCCTTCTTCGGACCTGTATGTTATGGCCGAGGAGATAGCTTCGGGGAACACGGCCCTGCTTCATACAAAGTTCCCGGAATTATATGCTTCGGGTACAGCAGAAAATATTATCCAGGGCGCGCTATCGAATGGTTTCAACTGGGTGATGCTGTACGGAGGGATAGGCGTCTGGGTGCTGGCTGCCATTAGTTTTAGGATATTCCGGTCGGGGAAAAGGGACTACCATCTGGCAAACGGCTGATACTGACATAGGGCTGTCACCAGGCGAATGTAATCTTGTATATGACAAGCCAGGATATAGCCTTTTTGCGGCTTTTTAGTCAACAGATCACCGGCGGCAGTTTTACGGACCCGGCGGCGTTGGTAAAATGGATGGGTTGCATCCGGGCAGAGGATTTCACGGCTGCCAAATGGGCCGTCGGCCATCGGGTGCAGGACAGCACGGACAATATGATCGAGCGGGCACTCAACGAGGGACGGATCTTATGGTCTTATGTGCTGCAGCCTGTGAAGCATTTTGTCTCCTCAGATGACATCCGCTGGATGTTGGCGCTGACGGCGCCCAGGCTAAAAATGATCAACCAGGGTTTGTATCGATCGCTGGGCATCGGGGAGGAGATGCTGAGAAAAAGCCGGCGGATAATGACCCGGGCGCTGGAGAAGGGACACATGACCCGGACGCAGCTGTCGGCGGCGTTGAAGGACGATGATATAGAAGTGGATGAGATCCGGCTGGGTTTGTTATTGATGGACGCGGAACTGGACGGGCTCATTTGCAGCGGTAGCATGGAGGGCCGCACATTCACCTATACGTTGCTGGAGGATCGGGCACGGGTGACACACCATTATGATAAAGCAGAAGCCATTGCCGAGCTTGCCCGGAGATATTTCCTCAGCCGGGGACCGGCAACGACGTATGATTTCTCGGTGTGGAGCGGTTTGCGTCCGGCGGATGTAGGGAGAGGTATGGAAATGAACAAACGGTGGTTGGGGAATGAGATGGTCGGCGGGCAGGTGTATTGGTTTGATCCTTCCGGAAGGAATGATCCGGACAGAGAACGCTTTAACCGTGATCCTTCCCTATTCCTGTTGCCGGCCTTTGACGAACTGACAATGGCTTATCCCAACAACAGGATCTTCAGGCCGGCTGTCGTCATCGACGGGCAGGTGTCGGGTAGCTGGACATATACGTCGGGTAAGGGGATGGTGAAGATCAAGGTTACCCGGTCGACAGGGTGGTCCGGACATTTGAATAAAGCCATGCAAAAAGAAGCGGAAAGATACAGCGCTTTTTTGGGTAAGCGACTCATCCTTCCGCCGGCATAGATAAACGGATGTATCATCCATAGACCCGGACCAGGAAGTTCCGGATAGCCTCTCCGATAGCTGCGGGGGAATCCTCTTGTATATAGTGGATGCCTTCCACCTCTACTTCCTCCTGGTTCTTCCAGGTGCGGCAGAAGTCCAACGCACGTCCGACCAAAAGAGCGCCAGGCCTGGCAGTGATCAGCAGTTTTGGGAAGGTAGTAGTTGCCATCCACCTTCCGTAGTTGTCGACGATGGCGGCGACATCCGCCGGCTCGCCGTCGATGGGCAATTCCCGGGAGAAGATCAAGGTGGGCAGCCGGGACTCGCTCGTACGGAAAGGTTCACGATAGACTTCCATTTCCTCTTCCGACAATTGCCGCAGGATGCTTTTGGGCAGAACGGTTTCGATAAAGAAATTCTGTTCCCTGATGAGGGTTTCACCTTTCTCCGAACGCAGGGCGCGGAATATGGCATCTCTTCCCGGGGGGAAATCTTCCCAACGCCTGGGCTGGACGATGGCTTCCATATAAACGATGGACCTGACATTATCGGGATGACGGGACGCCCAGTAAAATCCCAGGGCTGAGCCCCAGTCATGAAGGACCAGCGTCACAGGAGTATCCAGTTGCAAGGCATGGAACCAGGCATCCAGGTAGCGTGAGTGGTCTATAAACCTGTAGTTATTTTCCGGTGACTTTCCGCTCTGTCCCATGCCTACGAGATCGGGAGCCAGACATCTGCCCAGACCGGCAGCGTAAGGGATAATATTCCGCCATAAATAAGAAGAGGTTGGGTTGCCATGTAAAAAGACAATGGGGTCCCCTGACCCGGTGTCGATATAGCTTATTTCTGTATCAAGGACTTTTACTCTTTTTTGAAGTTGTTGGGTTGTCGTAGTCATGTAATAAAGTTTTGACAATAATAACACCCCTCTGTGACAACCCTATGTCAGCAAGATCTCAACCCGGCGCCGTATTTAAATGAAAGTTTTACAGAACGGATGCCCTGTCCATATCCGAATAAGGATAGCGCCCCTTCTCTTTTAGCCTGGCAAATAACGCTGCGCTGCCATTTTCACGCGCATACTCCATTTCCTCGCGGAAGACTTCCATGATAAGCAGAAGACCATGTTTATTGTCACCAATGCGAAATTCGAGGTTATCCGGTCTGTATTCATCCAGTATGACAAACATATTCGGCTCATCTTCGCTGCCCGGAACTTCACAGGTGTCGCCGGGCTTTAATTTTGCCTCGAATGAATAATTCCCCATGGTCGTAAAGATGCCGCAAAGTCTGCTTTGCATCAAGGTGAACGGGGCCGTTTCCGGGGCGTCCTGGACATATTCATGCCTGGTGAATGCAACAAACTCATAGGTCCCCAGACTGTTAGGTATAGGGCCTGTCCCGTCGGGCTTGATCAGTTCCATTGTGGCAAACCCTGTTCCGGCGATACCGTTGGGAAAGTAATACATATCGACCGCGCCGCCAATATCGAAAGGAATGAGCGCATGACCCACCATATCGTGCGAAGGTCCCAACACTCTTTCCAGGCCTTCCATTTTCAGATGGTCATGTTTTTCAAATTCTTCTATGTATGCTTTTTTATCATCTTTCCGACCAAAGAGTTTTTTAAAGAAATTCATATAGCGTGGGGAATTAAGGGATTTATTTTCCGAAGAATTAATGAGGGGCCCTATTTCAGAAAACCCTCTTTTTTCATTCTTTTCACCACCGCCTTACTGACGTCCGAGAATAGCTCTCCTTTGCCGGCGGGGTTGACTGTCGTGGTATTGGCTGTCCAGATCAGTTTGTCCCGGATCAGTGAGTAGACGGTGACCTCTACGTTAAATGATTTATCGGTCGTATAATAACCCTGGTCATAGAATCCCGTCCAGGAATACCGCCAATAACGACGCCAGGAACCATAGTACATGGGGTATGCGCCGGGGACATAACGCGTGCTTTTGTCAACGTCCACCAGCCGCATCATCACGATGCCGTCATAACCGTCATTTTTTAATTTTTGATTGTACATGTCGTCATCCCCTTTTAATTCATCTTCTCCCAACTCTTTGTAAGATTGTACAGCCTTCCCGGGGAATTGTGCCGAGACGTCATCTTCCACCTGCCGTCTGATCGTCTGGTTTTTTAAAAGGGCCGCCACGACGAACTTGTGTACATTAGCTGTATCAACTACCACTCCGGGATCCCGCCAGCTGTCGGTGATCTGTGTGCTTGTTCCGCAGGCGGAGAGGGCTATAATGACGAAGCCCAGGAAAAGATTACGCGTCATATGGAAAGATTTTATGGTTAAGGATAAAGTTAAATTATCTACATGATATATGGCGCTAATAAATAATGTATTTTGTGCTGAAAGGCCAAACGCTTTTAATCAACTTGAATATTGTAAAGCTATAGACCTCCCCGATAGTTGTTTTCCCGAATTCATAAATTCTTTTCCTTTATTTATAAATCTAACAACCCTATAGCCTATGAAATTGCAGCCAAATTAGCTTTATGAATAGACCCTTACCCCTTATTTTTTTCTTGTTTGCTCTGTTCTTTTTTGCACGCCCATCTTTTGCTGCCGACAAGGAAGGTCTTATTAAAGGGAAGGTTTTTACGTCTGACGGTCAGCCGGCTGCTGCTGTCACTGTCGAGATCAAAGGCTTATCGAGGAGTACGCTTACTGCGGAAGACGGTAGCTTTATCTTTCGCCGGCTGACTGCCGGGGCTTATACGATTGTCGTCTCTTTGACGGGCTATACCACTGAGGAACAAGTGCTACAATTGATTGACGGCGGCGTTGGCGAACTGAAATTTACATTAAGCGCTTCTGCCGGCGAACTAAAGGAGGTAGTTATCAGAGCAGGGATCAATCGTTTTGCCGACAAAGAATCCGACGAGGTGGCCCGACTGCCGCTGAAAAACATGGAGAACCCCCAGGTATACAGTGTGGTGGGACAGTCGTTGATCAGGGAACAGATGTCAGTAGAGCGTACGGACCTCTACCGTAATATCCCCGGCGCCATTCCCAACTTTGCGGCGGGAGGTTCCCAGGGCATGACCCTCAGAGGGTTTATGAATTCAATGGGTATGCGCAACGGGCTGATCACGAGTGCCGTCGTTCCTCTAAACCCTACCATCCTGGAGAGGGTGGAAGTTTTGAAAGGGCCTTCTGCCACGCTGTTCGGGAGTAACCGGAACATCAGCTTTGGCGGCGTATACAATTATATTACCAAACGGCCTTACAACAGCAATGGCGGTGAGATAAATGTTTCTGCCGGAAGCTTCAAACTGGCAAGGATAAGCGCAGATGTCAATGCCCCGGTGAACCAGGACAAAACAGCCCTGTTAAGAGTGATCCTTGCGGGACAGACGGAAGGCAGCTTCCAGGACCAGGGTTATGCCAAAAATTACACCGTGGCGGCATCTTTCAGCTATCAGGCCAGCGATAAACTGACATTCATCATCGATGGGGAAGTCACCCGCAGCGCCTATACCTCGGTTTCCCTGGCCTTTGGCAACCTCGCGAAGATCACCACCCGGAACTTCAAAGACCTGCCTCTGGCTTATGACCGGAGCTTTATCAACAATAGCGTTGATATACATAACGGCATCAATAACCTCCAGGCAAGGATGGAGTACAGCTTTTTACCCGGCTGGAAATCGCAAACCAATATCCTTTTCTCCGAAGGCTTTTACCAGAGCATGCTCTGGCCGACCCTGACGCTGCTGACGGACTCTACCATTTCCCGTTCTGTACGTAACCAGACACCGGAGACTTTTGGCAATATCCAACTACAGCAGAACTTTATCGGGGACTTTCAATTGGGGCGTTTACGTAGCCGGCTGGTGGTAGGGTTGGATTACAGCCACAATTATAATAACCTGTATCGCGTTACGCTGAATTTCGACACCATTAACATCCACAAGACGGTGGCTGATATGAGCGCTCCAAAGCTGGAACAGCTTTCTGCCGCCAAGGGCTTTACAGCCAGCAGCACCACCTCCAACACATACAGCATTTATGCCTCTGATGTACTGGACATAACGCCTTCGCTGATGGCTATGTTGAGCCTGCGTGCCGACCGTTATACAACGGAAGGGACCCTCAGTCCTTCTACCGGGGTATACACAGGCAGCTATGATCAGAATTCCCTTTCACCTAAGTTCGGTCTGGTGTACCAGATCATCCGGGAGCGACTTTCTCTCTTTGGCAATTATATGAATGGCTTTGTCAACCTGGGTCCGGTGACACAACCGGATGGCACTATATTCACCCTTAAGCCACAAAAAGGGGACCAATGGGAGGCCGGTGTAAAGGCCGACTTGCTGGGACATGCGCTTACCGGCACCCTAAGCTACTATGACATTTCTGTAACCAATAGCACCCGTACGGAAACCATTAATGGACAGGTGTTTACTTTGCAGGATGGTACCCAGAGGAGCAAGGGCTTCGAAGCCGAGGTCATTACCACGCCGCTGAAGGGGTTGAATATCGTTGCGGGGTATGCTTACAATGAAAATAAATACCGCAAGGCATCCCAGCTATTGCAAGGGAAATTCCTTACTTTCAGTCCACAGCACATGGGCAATATCTGGGTAAGCTATCGTTTTCCCGATGGCGTGGCACGCGGACTTGGTCTGGGCATCGGCGGCAACTATGTGGGCGACTGCTGGTTTGAGAGCAGCAATACCATGAAGCTACCGGCCTATACACTGCTGAATACCGCCCTGTTCTATGAAACGGGTAAATACCGGCTTTCCGTGAAAGCGAACAACCTGCTCAACGTAAAGTATTGGAATAACAATGGCACACCACAGAAACAGCTGAATTTCCTGGCAGGGGTGGCTTTTAAATGGTGAGCCTGCCGGTCTGCCTCAAAATGTTAATTTCAGGCATTTCACCCGGCAAAATATTTTTCCGGCCGGTCATATGGCCCTAATGATCTTAATTCCTTTTTAATAGGGGTTCTTTACAAAAAGAACAATATTTGCATCATTGACTTTACGGCCTGTCTTGTCATACTCCTACATTGACCTTTTACTCCTGATCTGACATAAATGTATTGTCCCTTGGGCATGCGTGTTGCTGCATGTCCGGAAAGGTCGTCTTGTGAAAATTTTAATATGGATATGTCAAAGATCGTAGGATTAGTTATCAAAAACTTGTTATGCTTCTTCGTATGGATGTGCATATCGTCAGCCATTTTTGCACAGGCGGCAGGCGAGCGGGATACCACCGGTGCGCTAACCCTGGACCAATGCGTGGATTATGCGCTAAAGCACCAACCGTTGATCAACCAGACCATCATCGGCCAGGCCATCGTCCGGGCTACCAATTCCATCAATACGGCAGGCTGGCTTCCCCAGGCCGGGATCTCCGGTAATCTCACGCACTATCTCAGTCTGCCTACCAATTTTATCAAGAACAGCAGCACCGGAGCCATCACTCAACAAAAGACGGGGGTGGTCAATACGTTCGCGCCTGTGCTTTCTGTTACACAAACTATCTTTAACCCGGCCCTGCTGTATGCATCAAAAAGCGCCTCGCTGTATGTCCGGCAGGCTGAACAGTTCACCGACAGTGCCAAAATAGATATTGTCGCAGCCGTTAGTAAAACCTTCTACAGCCTGCTGCTCACGCTGGAGCAGATCAACGTGCTGAAAGAGGATACCGCCCGTCTTAACAAGAACCTCCACGACGCCTACCACCAGTACCAGGGTGGCATCGTAGATGAAACGGACTACGATCAGGCGGCTATTTCCCTGAACAATTCGCTTGCGCAGCTAAGACAAGCCGTATTGAATGTAGACCCGCAATACGCGCTGCTAAAACAGGTGATGGGTTATCCTCCTGCAGGGCGGTTCAACATCCTCTATGATACGGCAAGGATGATGAACGATATTTCCATTGATACCACGCAGCAGCTGCAGTACGAGCGGCGTATCGAGTTCCGGCAGCTGCAGACATCCCGGCAGCTGCAAGGCCAGCTGGTGGATTATTACCGCAAGGCCTGGATCCCTACCGTAGGAGCTTTCTTTGATTATGATTACGCTTTTCAAAATAATAGTTTTAGCAAGCTTTTCAGCCAGTCCTATCCATATTCTTATGTGGGCCTCTCCCTGAACCTGCCCATCTTCACCGGCCTTGCACGTGTACAGAATATCCGTAAAGCCCGGCTGCAACTCCAACTGCTGGACTGGCAGGAAGCCGGTCTTCGCAATGTCATCTATTCGGAGTACACAGGCGCGCTGGCCGGCTATAAAAGCAATTTGTACAATCTGCATACTACCCGTGAGAACACAGACCTGGCCAGGAAGGTCTATGACATTGTACAGCTGCAATATCAACAGGGCACTGTGCCCTATCTCAATGTCATTACCGCAGAATCCAATCTGATCCAGGCGGAGATAGGTTATCAGAATGCGCTTTTTCAACTCCTGTCCAGCAAGATCGATCTTGAAAAGGCCATGGGTATTATTACCGTTCAACATTAATCCTTTATATGAGTAGACAGGTATCGATATTGATCCTCTGCAGCAGCCTGGCGATACTTTCCTGCCAGGATCCACGTCCGGCGCCGGCTTCCGCGACGCCCGTCAATCTTGCCGTAGTAAAGTCGCAACCCGTACTTTATTATGACGACTATCCGGCTACCACGCAGGCGCTTAGCCAGGTAGACCTGCATGCACAGGTGACGGGCTATATAACAGGCATTTATTTTAACGAGGGTTCGCATGTGCATAAAGGCGAGAAGCTTTACGCCATCGACGAGCGGCTTTACCAGGCTGCCTACGACCAGGCCGCGGCCAATGTACAGGTGGCGGAAGGCAATCAAAAACAGGCGCAGCAGGATGCCGACCGGTACGAGTACCTGAACCAGCACAATGCGGTAGCCAGACAGGTGCTGGATCACGCGGAGATAGCCCTTCAAAATGCAAAGAACGAGGTTGCGGCCGCCCGGCAAGCGCTAAAGACAGCCGCCACCAACCTGACTTACTCAATAATTACGGCTCCCTTTGATGGGACCGTGGGTTTCAGCCAGGTCAAGCTGGGGAACCTGGTGACGGTGGGCGCGACGACGCTCACGACCATATCCACGGATGAACCCATGGCGGTGGATTTTTTGGCTAACGAGGCGCAGCTGCCCCAGTATGAAGACCTGCAGCGTACGAAGCAAAAGGAGCCGGACTCGCTGTTTACGATCATCATGCCGGGCAAGAAGCTATATCCCTACAGTGGTAAGATATCTGTCATCGACAGGGCCGTGGACCCGCAGACGGGGACGATACGGATACGACTGGTATTTCCCAATCCGCGGAATGACCTGCGGGCGGGAATGAGCTGTGTACTGCGGGTACATAACCTGGAGCCGGGACCGCAGATCACGATACCGGGCAAGGCAGTGGTGGAGCAGATGGGGGAGTACTTTGTTTTTATTGCCCGGGACTCGGCGGCGCATCTGATGGCTATGCAGGTGAAGGTGGAAGAGGGGAAAACGATAGGATCGAACGTCATTATTACAAAGGGGTTGAAAGAAGGGGACCGTATCGTGGTGGATGGGGTGCAGGCATTGCATGACGGATCGGCTATCACGACGGCGAACAAACGGGGACCTGCCGCCGCAGGAGGAAGGGGGAAATAACTATGATCGCAAATACTTTTATCAAGCGGCCTGTGACGGCCATTGTCATCAGCATTGTACTGGTGATCACGGGGACGATCTGTATTGCCGTGCTGCCCATTGATCAGTACCCGGACATTACGCCGCCGTTGGTGCAGGTGAATGCGCAGTTTACGGGGGCGGACGCCCAGACGGTGGAGCAGACAGTAGCGACGCCTATAGAGCAGCAGGTGAACGGCACGCCGGGGATGGAATACATGCAAAGCAATAGCACGAACAATGGGCAGATGACGATGAACGTCACTTTTGGTATCGGGACGGATATCGATATTGCAACGCTGGATGTACAAAACAGGGTTAGCATTGCCACGCCGCTGGTGCCTTCCGTCGCCAGCCGTCTGGGGATCACAGTGCGTGCAGTAAATCCAAGCATGTTGATGATGGTGGCCTTGTATTCGCCAAAGGGTACACATAACATTACCTTTCTCGACAACTATACCAATATTTTCGTACAGGATGCCTTGCTGCGCGTGCCGGGCGTAGGTACGATCACCCGGTTTACCGACGACTTCAGCATGCGGATATGGATGAATCCGCAGAAGATGGCGGCATACAGTCTGACGCCGCAGGATATCATCAATGCGCTGAATGCACAGAATGTCCAGGTGGCGGCCGGCTCGGCGGGAGTACCTCCACAGTTGCCGACACAGACGTTCGAGATTGGTATTCTTGTAAATGGACGTCTTAGCAAACCTTCGGAGTTTCAGAATATCATCGTAAAGACGGTGCCCTCTACGGGGGAACTGGTCTATCTGAAAGATGTGGCGCGGGTGGAGCTGGGTAAGTTCACGTTCGCCAGCAATTCATTCGTGGATGGGAAAAGAGCCTCTTATCTGCAGATATACCAATCCCCGGGGAGCAATGCATTGCGTACGGCGGAGGGGATCTATAAGGAACTGGCGGAACTGAAGAAATTCTTTCCGGCGGATGTAGAATACTCGGTGCCTTTCGAGTCGGTGACAGTAGTAAAGGTGTCGATGCAAGATGTAGTGGGTACGCTGCTGATGACGCTGGGGCTGGTGGCGGTGGTGGTATTCCTCTTCCTGCAAAACCTGCGCTCTACGCTGATACCTGTGCTGGCAATACCCGTGTCCATAGTAGGTACTTTTTGTTTTTTTATCCCTCTGGGATTTACCATCAATACGCTGACGATGTTTGGATTTGTGCTGGCCATCGGTATTGTGGTGGACGACGCGATCATCGTGGTGGAGGCGGTACAGCATTACATCGACGAAAAGGGGATGTCCCCAAAAGAAGCCACCTATTATGCGATGAAAGATATTTCGGCGCCGGTGGTGGCGATCGCGTTAATACTGGCGGCTGTCTTTGTGCCGGTGGGTTTTATACCCGGCATAGTCGGGCGGCTCTATCAGCAGTTTGCGATAACCATCGCCATTTCGGTCATTATCTCGGCCTTTATCGCCCTGTCCCTGACGCCGGCGTTATGTACGTTGCTGCTGAAACCGACCAGGATCAAAAAAGAGGCGAGGGGTATCAATAAACTGTTCTATCGATTTAACACCTGGTTCGAAAGGGTGACGGACAAATATTCGCTGGGGGTAAAACGAAGCATCAGGGCGTCGCGGTTCATACTGGTGATACTACTCTGTATCCTTATCGGGGCGGTATTCCTGTTCAGACATAAACCAACGGGCTTTATCCCATCGGAAGACGACGGCAATATCTATGTCACTTTCCAGCTGCCGCCTGCTTCTTCGACGGCGGCATCGGTGAATGTCATGTCACAGATCATGAAGGTAGTTTCGACCACGCCGGGGATAGCTCACTATGCGGCCTTGTCGGGCCTCAATGTCATAACAAACGCGTCCAACTCCAACTGCGGCACGATCTATTGCCAACTGAAACCCTGGGATGAAAGACATGGCAGGGATGAGGAGGTGCCGGGTATTCTCGATGTACTACAGCGGCGTATCGCTGACGCGGGTGTCCGTAATGCGAATGTAGAGGTGATCCAGCCATCGCCTATCCCGGGTATTGGCGCCAGCGTAGGGTTCACGGTGCAGATAGAACAACGGAGTACGAACGACGATATCCATGCGTTTGAAAAAGTGGTAAATAATTTTATTGCAGAGGCGAATAAGGACCCTGCCGTTGCCAATGCCTACAGTTTTTATTCGGCCCATACGCCCGCGTACAATCTGTCGGTGGACCGGGAGAAATGCGAGAAGCTGGGGGTCAATGTGGGAGATGTATTTACGACCATTCAGGCTTTTATGGGAAGTCTTTATATCAATGACTTTACCACCTATAACAGGACCTTTCATGTAGTGGTGCAGGCGGACACAGTGTTCCGGAGCATGATCTCGGATATGGATAAGTATTATGTACGTAACCAGTCAGGCCAGATGCTGCCGCTGGGAACGCTGATCAGTTATCAGCCGACGGAGACGGCGCCCCTGATATCCCATTTTAATATCTTCCGCACGGCGGAGGTGGACGGGGTGCCTGCGACGGGCGTGAGCAGTACGCGGGCGCTGGAGGCGTTGAAAAGGATCGCGACAAATGTGCTGCCGACGGGCTATACGTATGAGTTCTCAGGCCTCAGTTACGAAGAAGTAAAGGCGGGTTCCGCAACAGTATATATCTTTTTGTTCTCGATCACGTTCGTCTTCCTGTTTCTTGCCGCCTTGTACGAGAGCTGGTCGGTGCCTTTCAGCGTACTGCTGGCGGTGCCGATCGGTGCTTTTGGAGCGATACTGGCGCTGGAGCTCGTGCCAAAGCTGACGGACAATGTTTATGCGCAAATAGGGCTTATTACGCTGGTCGGGCTGGCGGCCAAGAATGCAATCCTTATCGTGGAATTTGCCAAGGTGCGGGTGGACAGAGGTGAGGACCTGATCGCATCGACGCTGGAGGCGGTGAAACTGCGTCTGCGTCCCATTGTCATGACGTCGTTGGCCTTTATCCTGGGGGTATTGCCACTCGTGTTTGCTTCGGGAGCAGGCGCGGTAGCGCGGAGGACCATCGGGCTTACCGTATTAGGGGGGATGCTGGCGGCCTCGACGCTGGCGATCTTTATCGTACCGGTGCTTTTCGTGCTGATCACCCGGGCATCCTATGGGAAGAAAAAACTGGAATATCTCAAGGCCCATCATGAGGAGCTGATGGAAAAAGCAAAGAAGGTGGAGGCGCAAAGCATAGATCCGGAACTCGAGTTCGAGATACAAAAATCGCGGGACCTCTTATGATAGCTAATACATTTATCAAGCGCCCGGTGACGGCCATCGTCATATCCATCGTCCTGATCATCTCAGGTACGATATGTATATTCAACCTGGCGGTGGATCAATACCCGAACATCTCTCCTCCATCGGTGTCGATCACGGGGCAGTATACAGGCGCGGATGCGCAGACGGTGGAGCAGACGGTAGCAGTGCCCATCGAGGAGCAGGTGAATGGGACGCCGGGGATGGAGTATATGCAAAGCACGAATACGAATTCGGGGAATATGAATATCAGCGTGACATTCAATGTGGGCACAAATGTTCATATTGCGGCGCTGAACGTGCAGAACAGGGTGGGTATCGCCTCGCCGCAGCTGCCCTCGGTGGTGAGCAAACTGGGACTTACGGTGCGGGCGCGTAACCCGGACCAGCTGATGATGGTAGCGATATATTCCCCGAAGGGTACGCATAACATCACCTTCCTGGATAATTATACAAACATCTTTGTAGAGGATGCCCTGCTGCGCGTGCCGGGGGTGGGGGATATCCAGACGAGGACAGATCAGTTCAGCATGCGCGTGTGGCTGGACCCGAATAAAATGGCAAATTACGGGTTGATGCCAAAAGATGTAATAAGTGCATTAGATTCACAGAATGTATATGTAGCCGCAGGATCGGTGGGCGCCCCTCCGCAGAACAACGCCCAATCCTACGAGCTGAGCGTGTTGCCGAATGGTCAGCTGCAAAAAGCATCGGATTATGAGAATGTGGTAGTAAAGAAAATACCCGACAGTGGACAGGGAGGAGGACGGCTGGTATATCTGCGGGACGTAGCACGGGTGCAACTGGGGAAGTTCACCTTTTCGGGGAACTCTTTTGTGGATGGGAAACGGGCTTCTTTTCTTATGGTATATCAGGCGCCGGGGAGCAATGCATTGCAGACGGCGGAGAACGTATACAAGGAATTGGAAGGACTGAAGAAATTCTTTCCCCCGGACGTGGATTATAAAGTACCTTTCGAGTCGGTGACGATCATCAATGTATCGATACATGAGGTGGTGGTCACCTTGTTACAGGCGTTGGGGCTGGTGGCGGTGGTGGTATTTCTCTTCCTGCAGAACCTGCGTTCAACGCTGATACCCATCCTTGCCATACCCGTGTCCATATTAGGGACCTTCTGTTTTTTTATCCCGCTGGGTTTTACTATCAATACGCTGACGCTGTTCGGGTTTGTGCTGGCCATCGGGATCGTGGTGGACGATGCGATCATCGTGGTAGAGGCGGTACAACATTATATCGACGAAAAGGGGATGTCGCCAAAGGAGGCTAGCTATCATGCGATGCGGGACATTTCGGCGCCGGTGGTGGCGATCGCGTTGATATTGGCATCAGTGTTTGTCCCGGTGGGTTTTATACCCGGGATCGTGGGCAGGCTGTATCAGCAGTTTGCGATCACGATCGCGATCTCAGTGATCATATCGGCCTTTACGGCTCTGTCGCTGACGCCCGCATTGTGCAGTCTCTTGCTGCGGCCTTCCCATATGGAGATAAGGCACAATTTTATGGCTAGCTTCTTTGTGAGATTTAATCGTGGCTTTGAAAAGATGACGGAGCGATATGGAAATGGGGTCAGACGTTGTATCAAGGGGGCAAGATATGTGGTGATCCTGCTGTTGTGTATCATTGTGGGAGCTGTCTGGCTATTCAAGATAAAACCTTCCAGCTTTATCCCGACGGAAGACGATGGACGGCTCTATGTCACTTACCAGTTGCCGGAAGCTTCTTCGGTGACGCAGTCGGTAGAAACCATCACCAGGCTGATGGGGATCGTGGGGAATACACCGGGTGTAAATCATTTTGCTGCCTTGTCGGGGTTGAATATCCTCAACGGGGGGGCAAACTCCAATAATGGGACGATCTTTGTCATGTTAAAACCCTGGGAAGACCGAAAGACGCCGGGTGAGCGGCTGCCGGGACTGATCAATGTCATACAGGAGCGTATCGCCAGGGCGGGGATCAAGAATGCCAATGTGGTGGTGGCGGCTCCTCCGCCCATCCGGGGGATTGGCCGTGCGGCGGGATTCTCCATGCAGATAGAACAGGGCAATACAAATGATGACGTCCACCAGTTCGAGAATGTGATAAAAAAATTTGTGGCCGCTTGTAAGAAGAACCCGGCTACTTCCACCGCCTTCTGCTATTTTGGGGCGCATACACCCAGCTACAACCTGACGGTAGACAGGGATAAATGTCAGAAGTTAGGGGTAAGCATCTCGGATGTCTTTAACACGATGCAGGCCTATATGGGTAGTCTCTTCGTAAACAACTTTACGTTATATAACCGTACGTTCCACGTGGTGGTGCAGGCCGATACGGCCTTTCGGGCCCTTATCTCCAATATGGATAAATATTATGTGCGTAACCAGTCGGGGCAGATGCTGCCCTTGGGTACACTGATCCATTATGACCCGGTGGAGACGGCGCCGTTGATCACGCATTTCAATATATTCCGCAGCGCGGAGGTGGATGGATCGACGCCGGTGGGCTATAGTTCGGGTCAAGGTATCGCAGCATTGAAGGAGATTGCGGCCCGTGTGCTTCCACAGGGTTATAAATATGAATTTTCAGGACTTAGTTACGAAGAGATCAAGGCGGGGCAGACGACAGTGTATATATTCGCCTTTTCGATATTATTTGTGTTTTTGTTCCTGGCGGCCCTGTATGAGAGCTGGTCAGTACCCTTGTCGGTGATGCTGGCCTTCCCGATCAGCGCCTTTGGGGCCATATTGACGCTGACATTCCTACCCATGCTGACAAATAATGTTTATGCACAGATAGGACTGATCACGCTGATCGGTCTTTCGGCCAAAAATGCTATCCTCATCGTTGAATTTGCCAAGGTGCGTGTAGACAGAGGGGAACCATTGTTACAGTCCACGCTGGAGGCCGTAAAGCTGCGTTTGCGGCCCATCGTAATGACATCGCTGGCCTTTATACTGGGGGTGATGCCGCTGGTACTGGCTTCGGGAGCAGGGGCGGTAGCCCGTAAGACGATAGGGTTTGCCGTGCTGGGAGGTATGCTGGCGTCGACCTCGATGGCGATCTTTATCGTGCCTGTGCTGTATGTGCTTTTTACCAAGTGGTCATATGGGAAAAAACAGCTGCAGTGGCTGCAGGCGCATCACAACGTGCTGATGGAAAAAACCCGACGGGTGGAGCAACAGAACATCGATCCCGAGCTGGAATACGAGATAGCCCAAGCTCATGCGGAGAACAGGAGAAGCCGGGAGGGATCAGCAGGCCAATGACGTCCCGCTGACCTTCCCGGTGATGATGATGGTTAGCAGTTAGCTAAGGCTGGTTGAAATGGCCATCCTTTTATGCCAGAAATAATAGGATAGGATCCCTGTACCGAACCATAGGAGCAAGGAAAGCATCATGGGATCGAACTTGCCGGCTGCGGCAATATTGGTATACGTCGCACCCACCAGATCAAAGAACAAGCCGGCATAGGCCCATTCCTTGACCTTGTAGAAACCAGGGATCAGTATGGCGATGGACCCGATCAGCTTGGCAATACTGATAAACTGGATAAAATAGACGGGATAGCCCATAAAATCATGCATCATTTTGATGGCATCATCGGTGGGCTTTAAACCGCCAACGGCGGAGAACAGCATGAGCGCTGCAAAAAGAATGGTGAATACCCAATAAAGAATGTTGATTGTTTTTGGTTTCATCATTTATTGTTTTTTGTTTTGAAAGTTTATCATCCAATTGATGCCATATTTGTCTGTAAATTCGCCGAAATAGGCGCCAAAGAACATATCCTGCAATGGCATGGTGATATTTCCTCCTGCCGACAGCTCATCGAATATCCTTTTGGCTTCTTCTCTTGTTTCCGGCTCGATGCTGATATGCATATTGTTGCCCTGGATAAGGGTAAATCCCATTTCTTTTGGTGCGTCTGTTGCCATTAAAATATGGTTGCCTGTAATGGGCAGCTCGACATGGAGCACCATATTTTTTATGTTGTCGGCAATGGGTGGGTGACCGGCTTCTGCTGGTATATCGCCAAAGCGCCGGATACCCCCGCCGGTGAATTTCGTCCTGAAGACGGATTGATAGAACCGGAATGCTTCTTCCGTATTGCCGGGGAAGTTCAGATAGGTGCAAACCCTGGGGGCATTGTCGGGTTTAAGCTCACCCCATAATCTGAATTGACTCTCGATATACCGATCCAGGTTGGTCATTGCCATTGCAAATCCTTCTTTAAAGCCCATCTGGATGATCGTTTCAAGATCCGTGAGGTTTTCGTATTCTACCTTGATACTGACAGTGGTTGTATTGGGTCCTTCACTGAATACATTTGTCCATACTGAACGGGGGAGCCCGGTATCGACATTTCCTTCTTCATTACAGAAGGCGACCAACCCGGAGAAACTTTTTTTTGGGGTAACCTTTTTAAAATCGATCCTGCACCACTGCGCGACATCCTCGGGAGAAATCATCGCATACAGCCAGTGACCGCCTTCCCTGAAGTCCATCGACTTCGTTTTAGCCTGGTAAGGTTTTGGCGCCCACCAAAGGTCCAGCAGCTCAGGTTTCGTCCAGGCGTCCCAGACAGGGGCAAGGTCCGCTGCAAACTCCCGTTGTACATAAATAGTATTTGTTTCCTTACTGATGGTGAAATCGAAATGCAAATGAGTATTCATCTTTTGACGTTTTTGATAGTTGCTAATAGGTTATCCAGTTGGTGGAAACGGGTTTCCCATATTTTTCTGAACTGGTCGAGCCACTTATCGATCTCTTTCATTTTATCAACCTGAAGTTGATAGTATATCTCCCGGCCCTGTTGTTTTTTTGACAGGAGCTCGCATTCCGACAAAATGCGTAGGTGCTTGGATATCGATTGCCGGGTCGCATCAAAGTGTTCGGCAATTGTATTAGGGGTCATTGCCTGCACGGCAATAAGCGCGATGATCGCCCGTCTTGTCGGGTCGGCGATAGCTTGAAATATATCTCGTCTCATTTTTTTTAATTAAGAAGCCAATCGGTTGCAAATATATGTGCAGCCAATCGGTTTCGCAAATTTTTTTTTGAAAAAATTAACCGACAGGAGGAGAACTTTACCCTATTTTCATGGAATCATGGAACTACCATCATACTATCAGCGTCTGATAAAAAAATATCCACAGGTAACAATAGAGGAGTGGCGGCTGCTGGACAACCTTTCTACCGTAAGGTACTTACGTAAAGGGGATAGTTTTCTCCGTTATGGCAAAGTTGCCAGGTTCGCCGCTTTTGTGTTGTCGGGTCAGTTCAAGTTCAGCTTATTGGATGATGAAGGGAATGAGAAGATCGTAAAATTCGGGTTTGCAGATGATTTTCTGGCAAATTGCGAAAGCTATCAAAAAAGGACTCCCTCTACCATCGGCATCACGGCTATAGAAGATGCGGTAATATTGCGGATCAATACCAAAAAACTGCATCATTTGTACGGCCTGCACCCCAACCTTTTACAGGTAAAACTGCTGCTATACCAGGAACTGCTGGAACAACTGTCGGAACATCAATATATCCTTTCGCTAAAAAGCCCGCTGCAACGCTACCGATTCCTCCTGGAACACAGGCCGGCGATCATCCAAAAAATATCACTCACCAATATTGCCCGCTACCTCTATATCAGCAGGGAAGCTTTAAGCCGTGCACGGATATTACTATCCGCACGATGCCCGTGAGTTTTGTGATCGGAATCACAGGCAGGGCTTGGCCGGTCTGATAACTTTGTCTGTAAAAATAGTATGAAGCAAAGTATGATATTATTGCATGGTCTTTTTGGCGGACTAAGCAATTGGAATGGGGTTGTAGCACATTTTCAATCCACTTATGACATACATATCCCGGCATTACCAATTTTCGACAGGCATAATGGGGACAGGCTTGGCTCTCTGACCGACTTTTTGGGATCTTATATTCTCGATCATCAACTGAAGGATGTGGTCCTTATCGGGAACTCCCTTGGGGGGCATGTGGCCATCCTGTATACTCACCGTCATCCGGAAAAGGTACGCCGGATGGTACTTACCGGCAGCTCGGGGTTATACGAGAATACCAGTATCGGCAGTTATCCCAAAAGAAGCAATTACGCTTATATCCGGGAACGGGTAGCCTATACTTTTTACGACCCTGCTATAGCTACTGACACGCTGGTAGACGAGGTATTTCAGATCACTACCGATGCCCCCAAATGTATGAGCATCGTCCGGATGGCCAAATCAGCCCAGCGCAATTATGTAGCCGATCTTTTACCGGAGATATCTACTCCCACATTGCTCATCTGGGGGGAAGATGATAAGATCACCCCACCGGACGTGGCCAGGGAGTTTGAAAGCCTCCTGCCCCGGGCCTCGTTGATCATGCTATCCCAATGCGGACACGTTCCGATGATGGAAAAGCCCCGGGAATTCAACACGATTCTGGATAAGTACCTGGATTCTTAGGGCCTACGGCGCCTGATAGTGCTTTATTGTATTATCTATAATGTGAGAAATACCGGGGAAACTCTGCGCAAGCTCTGCCACATCATTTTTACATGTGCGAGGCTCCAGTATCTTCCATCCTTGCATTAAGGTCAACGGTCCATAATCTGTACTACAATTCGGCCAATCCATAAGATAGGGCTTAAACTTATCCCTGAATCGTTTGGCAAAATCCCTGCTTGTTATTTTGTAGCCGTTGAGAAGCCTTAATTTGAATGCATGGATATTGTAGTATATTTTATTATCATCTATGGTCTTTTCATTCACCCAAACCGAAAAGAATATTCTGCAGGGGGCCATCAAAGGATTTTTGGGGTTGTTCGACCATTCAGGTCTGTAGGCTTTTATTACAACCGAGTCTAAAGTAATTCCAACAAACGTCCTGATATTCTGTTGGTCAAACCGACTCTTGTCAAGCTCGGCATGAGCAGATTGAAATTCTTTTAGATAAAAGTCTACATTCATGGGTTATTTTCTGAGCGCGAGGGTGCAATGTTCTTGATCCTAAATATACCAAAGATATCTTTTTAGCCCAAAGGGAACTATTAAACGATCATTTTGGGGTATGCCTATCGCGTTAAGCTAAAGTCTAAATCGGTAAATTGGGCATTAATATCACTTCCTTTATGATAGCGCCTTTCCCTTTATATGTTGACGAAATAAGTGATGATAAAATAAAGGCAACTGTATCAAATAGAGATACCGTGTTTTATAACCTTAAAACCATGTCGCTTGACATGCCTATCCCATACCGGCGCAACCTCTTTAATAGAATAAATGGAATATTTATTATACCGATAGGCAAATTCATTTGCATGTTGATAAAGGACAATGACAACAGCGGTATGATCATCCTCGATTTAATAGGGAAGAAGGAACTTGCGGAGAAAATGGCTGAAAAGCTCAATCAGGCAGAACTCCGGAATGAGTTTATGCGTGTGTATGAGGAGATCGTAAGCCATCCCGAAAGCCACCGGCGATTCAAATTAGTTGTGGGAAATGCCGGGAAATTTTGAGCTGGGAAAAATATGTAAAAAGTATTGTCCCATTTATATCGATTCGATTGTTATTACATTGAAAGCTTGAGTTTGACCATTTATTCACCTCAAAAAAATTTCAATGAATATGTTTAAGCAAATCGATCATGACAGACGTAGTTTTTTAAGAAATGCCAGCCTGCTTTCGTTAAGTTTCTCGCTTCCCGGGTTTGCAGGTGAGCATCGAAAAACAGCGGACGATGCCGACGCCCCAACTATAGAGATACACACCGGGAACAAGATCACGGTTCTGATCAGTGTATTCACCGTGCAGCCGGAGAACGAACAGAAACTTATTGAATTGTTTGAAGAAGGGACCTTGTCGATATTCAGCAAACAGCCCGGGTACATTTCGGCCAGTCTTCACAGAGGAGTTGACTCTAAACGACTGGTTTTATATGGTCAGTGGGAAAGTCAGCAATACATCGATGCATTCCGCAAAAAACCAGAGGTCGGGCAGTACTTTCAAAAGGTGAAAGAGCTGGCAACGGTTGAATCTATCGTTTGTAACGACATTCCCTTCTTGCACCATAAATAAGATCCGATTTAACGAATCCGGCTTATATTCACGGATATGAGTCACAACAAAACAGGCAGGCCCTACCGAAAAGCTGGGGAAATGGATGTATTGCAAATAATTCGAATGCTTTCCTCTATTTATCCGATGAGCGAAGGTTTGAAGCAGGAGTTCTATAAAAACATACGAAGTATTGAGTTGCAGAAGAATGACATTTTGTTGAAGCAGGGCGAAATATGCCACTACATGTATTTTATCAAGAAAGGCGCCCTCATGGGATATTCCGCTCACAACGGTAAAAAAATAACGACCTATATATCCGTAGAAAATGAGTTTGTAAGCTCTATCACCGGCCTGCATGGGGTATCTCCCTCCAAAGAAACCGTGGTAGCCGTAGAACATTCGGTATTGCTGGCGATGCATAACGACGTAATGCAACAGCTTTTTACAGTCTATTTCGATTTCAATTTTATTTTCCGGGTAATGGTGGAGAAATACTATCGGGATGCGCAGGAGCGGTCTTATATTATCAGGATCGGAAATGCGCGTGAGCGTTATATGTACTTTGCGCAGACCATGCCGGGATATATGGAGCGTCTGCCTGAGGAAAGTGTAGCGTCTCTGCTAAATATAAAGGCTGTTACGCTGGCCAGGCTAAAAAAGCAGTTTGCCGCAGCCGCAAAGCCGCAAGCGTCCGAAGACGAAGAAAAATGCAGACAGCTGGACCATCATATACGGAGCCGCCAGTTGTACAGGAACAAGAAAATAAGCCTTACCTCGCTGTCAGCGGAGCTGGGTATTGGCAGGCACAGGCTTTCTTCGCTTATCAATAATTATTATCATCTTACGTTTTCAGATTATATCAATTCCTTTCGCATCAACCGCATAAAGGAACAGCTCAAGGATACCAGGGTCCTGCAGCGACATACCATTGAAATGCTGGCAAACGATGCCGGATTCGCCTCCCGCAGCGCTTTTTACAGTGCCTTTAAAAAGGAAACAGGCATTAGCCCTAAAGAATATCTTCAACGTCTTGCAAAATAACCGACAGAGTTTTTCCCGGCTTATAAAAATTTGTCCTGATTTATCATTCAGGACAAACTTGCCGGTCTGCGGTTTCCCTGCTTGATTACTTTTGTGCGTTCAAAAATCTGCTCCTTATGCAAAGAATATTTGCATCCTTCGTTGTATTCTTATGTGCTATAGTTTCGTTGCAAGCGCAAACCAGATGGTTTGTGACACCTGGCGCTCCTGCTGCGGGGCCAGGCACTGCGTGGGCAACCCCTATCGATCTTCAAACCGCGATCAATAATGCCAGCGCGGGTGACAGTGTGTTTGTAGCCCAGGGAACTTATACGGGTACTTTTGGGATGAAGGAAGGAGTAAAGATCTGTGGTGGTTTTGCAGGGACCGAAGCGTCTTTGGCGGGGCGGAACCTGGTGGCCGGGCATATCTCTGTCCTGAATGGGAATGGCGCCGGAAGGGTCATCGTCAATAACAACAATGGGTTGACATCCGCGGCTGTATTGGACGGTTTTACAGTAACAGGTGGTAGTGCCCCGAATGGCGCAGGCATGCTGAACAGCAACGCATCACCAATTATCCGGAATTGTGTTTTTCGCAGCAATAACGGAGGGGGTATCCAGAACAGCTCATCTTCGGCAATGATCATCAATTGCGTATTCTGGCAGAATACGGCCGGAACTACCGCGAGCGCGCCGGGTGGCGGTATTAGCAATTTCAATTCTCCCGGTGTATCGGTGATCGGTTGTATGTTCACAGGGAATCATGGCAAATTTGGCGGCGGGATATATATGAGTGATGTTGCGACGGTTTCGTGCAGTATCACGAACTGTACTTTCTGGGCAAATGCCGGGAACAATACAGGTGTGGGAGGGATCTATTGTGATTCCAGGTCAAATCCGTCCATCAGAAACTCCATACTCTGGGGAGATGGAAGCACCGAATTATATTTTGGCTGGGCTACCAATAGCATTATCACCAACTGTATCATTATGGGAGGGGCCGGGCTGGGCAATCTGAAAGTTGACCCGAAGTTTGTCGATGGAAATAGATCCGAGGGCGTGGATAATATTTTCGGTACGCCGGATGATGGGCTGGAGTTGCTGGCGGGCAGCCTGGGATTAAATGGCGGGAATGCGGATACGGCCGGCTTAAACCTGCCTGCCACCGACTTGGCCGGGGCGCCACGCATACAGGGTGGTAAGATAGATATTGGGGCTTATGAAAATTCTTTTAGCTGTGGAGCGGTTGCTAAACTGTATGTGGATAGCAGTATTGCTGCGTCCGGTGATGGAAGCAGCTGGGCGGCGGCATACAAGACCCTGGACGAGGCGCTGGTTGCTGCTGGTCAATGTTCTGTAGTAGATACCATCCTGGTGGCAAAAGGGACTTACCAGCCTGCATCGGGCAAAAATCTGGTCATGGCGCCTCATGTAGGGATCTTTGGTGGTTTTCCATCGGGAGGTAGCGCCTTTGGCCAACGGAATGCGACTGCCAATGTAACGACCTTACAAGGCGCCGGCAGCAATGTGATCTATAATGCATACAATAACCTGGATGCTACCGCGGTATTGGATGGTTTTACCATCTCCGGCGGGAATGCTGCTTTTGGCGGGGGGATGCACAATAACCATTCTTCGCCTGCCATCAATAATTGTATTTTTTCCGGGAATACCGTCACCAATGCGGGAGGGGCTATCTATAACAAGGGCGGTGCGTCGCCGGTAATAACCAACTGTATTTTTTATGGTAATACTACCACGCTTGCTACCAGCGGCGGAGGGGCTATTTATAATTCTAACGGCTCTCCCCTGATCAGCAATTGTATCTTTCATGATAATTCGTCTATCGGCGGTTGGGCCGGAGCCATCTACAATGCCTTAAACGTAGCCAGCCCGGCAGCTAATATGGTGATTAAGAACTGTGTATTTGCCAATAACAGCTGCGGCCTGGATGGGGGCGCCATAGCAAGCTATGGGACCTCGCTTACGCTTTCGAATGTGACGATCGCCAATAATACATCCGGCAGGGGCGGGGGCGCAATAGATAATGACAAATCCTCCCTCACTATTACCAACACGGTAATCTGGGGTAATACGGATGTCAATGGTCATAGTGATATCTGGTGGGAAAGCGGCTCCGGCGGCCTCTCCTATAGCTTTTCACAGACAAACTGGACCGGCTCTGGCAATATTACAGGCAGCAGCAGCCCGTTTGTGAATGCTGCCAACCCGGCCGGTCCCGATGGTATCTGGGGAACTACCGATGATGGGTTGGCGTTGGCCTCCGGTAGTCCCGGCATCGATGCCGGTACGCCCGATCCTACGAGCCTGGCTTTAGGCAATGCGGATATTGCCCATAACCTCCGTATTGCAGGTGCAGCCATTGACATGGGGGCATATGAAAGTAATAGTACGCCGTTGCCTATCACGATCCTCAGCTTTACGGGTATCCTGGAAAACGCCATTGCCCATCTGCAATGGCGCACGGGCGTGGAGTCCAATTTCAATCACTTTGAAGTAGAAAAAAGTGTAGGCGGCCCAGGATTCAAGACACAAGGAAAAATTGCAGCCAATGGAAGCGGCAGCAGCTACTCCTATAATCTGGCGCAACAGGAACCGATGGCGTATTATCGTTTGAAGGTAGTAGACAATGACGGCCGCTATATTTACAGCCGCATCCTGATCTTGTCACAGCGTGCCGACAGCGGTATTGTCGTCTATCCCAACCCAGCAACAAATTTTATTAACGTTAAGGTCCCCGGCGCTGCAAGTTTAGGTATTTATGCGGCAGACGGGAAACTGGTAAAGGTTGTGGCACTGCGGGAAGGCGTCAATGCAATAGATATCAGTGAATTGAGCACGGGTATATATTATGGCGTAATGAAAGAGGGCACGGTGAGGTTTGTCAAAAAATGAGGATCAGGGAATGAGGTCCAATACTGCTTTACCGCTGGCGAAGTCGACAGGTACCGATACATGCTCATGTGTGATCAACCATTTGCCTTCGATCTTACAAAAACAAAAGGTCAGGCGCTGCCAGCGATCGACCTTCTGCCCAATGGACGTGTTTGCCTTCAGATGCAGGAGCTGGTAACTGAATGCTACGTCAGTGCCGGCTGTAATGTGCAGATCACGCGTCTCAAACTCAATGGGGTCCTGGAAAAAAGTAAATACTTGTACCCAAACTTTCCTATAGGTATCTTTCCCTACATCCTGCAAGGGAGGTACGATATCGAATGCTACAAATCCCGGAGCAAAGAGAGACATCATCAGGTCCACGTCCTTGTCGCGAAACGCCTTGACAAAATTCTCCATTAACTGCCGGACCTGTACCTCATCGATGGTCGCCTTTTTTTCTGTGATCATGATTTTCTCTTTTTGGTGTTGATCTATTTTTTGCTGAGCCTGGACACGGCTTGCCGACAGAAGTACTGTCAGGACCGTCGATACAATAATTCCTTTTCCCTGGTTCATATAAAAAGTATTTTTATGTGTGATAGCATGTTCATGTTATTATAGACAAACTGAACAGTGAAAATGGGACAACTTTTGACAACTTTTTTCCCAATTTTGTTGCCGGGTATTTAGCTTGTCCGCGCAAATGAAAAGTAAACTGAGGAACCAGAACTTACGTATCGGCCGTACAGCGATGCTCTCGGCATCATATTGCTCAAATCAATATGATCCAGAAGAAAAAAAAGAGTTAATAGTCTTATCTTTAGCTCAACCAAAGCGCCCTGTGAGCCATGAATCCCCACATACCAAATGAAGATGAAGAAATATTGGTTTCCAAGCTGAAAGCGGGGGAGGAGTGGGCCTTTGACGCGATCTATGGATTGTACGCGAACAGGCTGTTTGGGCAGATCGTGAAATTTACCCGGGTGGTCGAGCCGGCTGCAGGAGGGTATAACAGAAGACCGGCAGGGAATGATGATCATACGTAATGAAGGGATCCTGGAATTGATCAATTCCTAACTAACTTTGTAAAAAAGATCATGAACAACGAAGCTCAAATCAGAAGTCTTGTTGAGAACTGGGCCCGCGCCGTCCGCGAAGAAGACCTGCCTGCCATCATGGCCTGGCACCACGAAGATATCGTCATGTATGATGTCCCTTTGCCCTTTCAGTCCATCGGGATCGAAGCCTACCGGAAAACATGGGATCTTTTTTATTCCAAACAACAGGTGAAGGACTCATTCCAGATCGTCAACCTGACCATTACTGCCGGCGAGGATGTGGCCTTTTGCTATACGCCGATGAAATGCGGCTACTATGAAGCGGACGGCAGGTGCGTCTACCTCGACTTCCGTCTGACGATCGGCCTGAAAAAGATAGCCGGGCAGTGGTGGGTAATGCATGAACATCATTCGGAACCGGCGGCATAACGGCGACCGCAATCCTTTGTCGTCGGCAATCTACTGATATTCAAATAAATACAAGCCTTTCTTGCTCCAAAACAACCAATTGCTAAAAAAATATATTTGTTTAGTTAAACGTTTAACTATATTTTGACCGACGATTATCAACTCCTGATTGTATGAAACTGTCACACACGATTGTCGCCGGACTTTATTCGCCACTCCACGGACTATCGAATATGCATATTCGAAAAATGAAGCTAATGCCCTCGTAATTTCTTCCAGAACCAACCCGATTATCTCAAAAACCTTACGGAAAAACCCGTAAAGAACAGTTATGCATATACGTTACCATCGGAGGTGTCAACATCGGATAAAAAAGTATTGAAATTGGTTTCGAAATGGGTCTACTTTTGACAAAGATATCCGGCCATCGATCCTCCGACCTGTTTCCTCTTAGATGTTTTTAAAATCCAGACATGCTTTGATGATTTTTTTTGTATGCCCTGCTGACTTTGCACCGGGCATCGGTAAATCTTTAAACTTATAACTTATAACGATGCATTGCAAACCCTACTATCTGGCGTCACTGCTGCTGCTCATCCTGTCAGGATGTTACAAGTCGTATGATATCGTAGCCGACGTTACGCCACCCGGCGAAGTCAAAAATCTGTCGATCGAAAAACGCGATGTGGACGTGGCCGTAACATGGACCCCTCCCTCTGACAAAGATCTTATCGCCTACCAGGTTTCCCTCTACTATGCAGACAACCAAGGCCAGGTCATGCTTGTAGACAGACCAAAAGATTCTGCAGGATATACATTCAGGCACCTGGCAGCGGGCAACTACTACTTGAAGGTGAGGACCCGCGACAAACAAAACAACCTGTCGGACGGGGACACCCTGCATTTTTCATTTCTAAGCAAGGCCCCCGTCAACGTAAAGCACATCAATGCAGCTATCTACTGGAACGTGGTGCACGTCTCCTGGGATTCGCTGACAGACAAGGACTTCAAAACTACGGTAGATGGCCAGAGTATCATCGAGCCGGTGGACAGCGTCATCGTGGAGGTGGACTCAATCTTCCAGCGCGTGGCGGTCAAGGCCAACGCCACCAGCGTGGTCGTCCCCGATCTGCCGGATGGATATCATTACATAAAAGTGTACACACATGGCACGTCAGGCTACTATTCCGCCGAATATGTCCAATCTTTTCCCAAGGTGACCTTTGGAGAGAAGTTTGTCCGTGTGAAGGGTGGGGGATTCGATTTCTATATTGCCAAATATGAAGTGACGGCAGCTGAATTCAAAGACTTTATTGTTAATGAAATGGGCATTACCCAGGAATACGGCGTATACAAGGCGGATAACTCCAAGGTGGAGGACACAGCCTGGTTTAAATGGTGGTATGGAACGGACCCGACGGAAAGACCCTATTTCTATATGATGGGTTTTAATACCTGGGAATTCTCTTACGGTCCCGGGGGGTGGATATCCAATCGCTATGCCCCGGAAGATGCTTTCGGAAGGGTTAGCTGGGAAGGAGCCATGTTATACAGCCTGATCAAATACAACGGTCGCTGCCCCACGAAAGAGGAATGGCTATATGCAGCCAAGGGCGGTCCCTTGAGCAACGGATATGACTATGCCGGCGGAAATGATCCCGATGCCGTCGGCTGGTGGGGCTTTCCTCCGGGAAGCAATACTTTCCTGAACCCTCCGGGTAAAAAAATTCCCAACGAGCTCGGGATCTACGACATGAGCGGGAATGCTTCCGAGATCCTGTATGAACTGGGAATAGGCGACCCCGGCACGCTGGGAACCATCCAGATCATCGGCGGCTCGATGGGACCCATCCATTTCTGGGGCAATGAAGGAGAAGACTTCGGCCCGGATAATACGCTCAAACCCAAACTTTCCGATCCGGAGATCATAAAGAATACAGGACTCAACCAGAATAGCTTTGCATGGCGCATAGGTATCCGGGTGTTGATCCCCCACGGGGAGATCGTAAAACTTCCTTTCAATCGCTTCAAATACGAGTTTTAAAACTAACCAAGCTATTTTTATATGAGAACGATATTCCTATTGCTTTGCCTGATGACCTGCGGGAGGGCGGTTTTCGCCCAGACCAGGACTGTCACGGGCACTGTAAGATCCAAAGAAGGCATCCCGCTTCCCGGGGTTTCCATCACTATAAAAGGAAGTGATCATGGCGGACAAACGGATAGTGCAGGAAGATTCTCTATCCAGGCTTCGCCCAGGGCTACACTGCGCTTCAGCTTCGTAGGTATGGAGCCGGTGGAAGTGCCGCTGGCAGGACACAGTGAGATCCAGGTTGTATTAAAAAAGAACAACGAATCCCTTAACGATGTGATCGTCATCGGATATGGCTCGGTAAAGAAAAAAGACCTCACCGGCGCGGTGGCCAGCATCAAAAGCGAGGAACTGAACTCCAACAGCCCTCTCACCTTGGAGCAGGGCCTGCAGGGTAAGATGGCAGGCGTAAATGTTGTCAGCAACGACGGCGCTCCCGGTGGCGGCATGTCCATCCAGATCCGCGGGTCCAATACCTTCAGCGGCAGCGGCGAACCGCTGTACGTAGTAGACGGCGTTCCCCTGAACGTATCCAATTCCAGCTCTACTCCCCTGGAAGGCACCGTAGCAGATCCCAACAGCTATTCAAAAAACCAGACCAATGCCCTCGCCTTCCTGGATCCCAGGGATATCGAGACTATTCAGGTCCTCAAAGACGCATCCGCCACGGCTATTTATGGGTCCCGTGGCGCCAACGGTGTGGTTATCATTACTACCAAGGGGGGCCGGGCCTCTCAAAAGCCTACAGTAGATGTAGGAGTAGAGAATGCCCTCAGCCATATCATTAAGTTCACTGACGTCATGTCCGGTCAGCAGTACACCCAATATATGAACGACGTCGATTACTGGACGAACTATTGGAAGTTCTACGATCCTGCAACAGGCACCAGCTCCTATGTGCCCAATCCAAATAAGGACTTTACCTATCCGGGCATATTCGATTACACCCAGGGCATGTACCTGAAAGGCCCCAAGGATTATAGCCCGGAAAAAAATGTGTGGCAGCGGGCGATCATGCGGACAGGCGTCAATCAGAAATATTCTATAGGAGTCAGCGGTGGTTCTAAAAATACCACGTATGCGCTGCGTTACAATCACACCGGACAGAAAGGGATCATCAGGAATTCGAGCTTTTCCCGCAACGGGCTGAACTTCAATCTCAATCAAAAGACCTTCGACTGGTTGTCGCTGGGCACCAATACCAATCTTTCGATGGTCAAATACAACCTGGTGAACACGGCCAGTACCGCGGATTTCGGGACCATGGGTCTGATCAAAACAGCCATTTACGCCCGTCCCATTGACGCTGAAGTGCCAAAAAGCTTCCTGGATCAGGGCGGTTTCTATGCCACTTCCTCACCCTTCGCCTATATCTCGACCCCCGACTATACGGACCAGATCCAGGCGTTTACCAATTTGTACGGAGAGATCACATTTTTACCCTCGTTAAAGCTCCGGTCGAACGTAGGCTATCAGCTCAACCAGAATCAGCGGCATAAATACTACAACAGGGATCTCTACGAAGGCCGTGCCGTGGGGGCGGGCGGAGTGACGCTGTACGGGTATGCGGAAGAAGGTTTTACCAAGAACATCAGCACCAGCTTTGAAAATACGCTGACCTATGATCAGCACATCGACCGTCATTCCCTCAACCTGATGGGTACCCTAAGCACGAGCAAATACGAATGGTCGATGAATTCCATGGACGTAAGAGGCTTCGGTCTGGACGTTACGCAGGGTTATGACATGAGCTCCGCCACGGGCGTGCCCCGTGTATGGGCGGGTCGCGGCGAAACGAGCCTGATGTCCTTCCTGGGACGATTTAATTATAACTACGACGAACGGTATTATCTGACGGGCTCCATCCGGCGGGACGGCGCCAGCAACTTCGCCGCCAATAATAAATGGGCAACCTTCTATTCTTTTGCCGCGGCCTATAACCTGGCCAGGGAAAAATTCCTGCAACACGTCAGCTGGATCGATCTGTTGAAGATCAGGGGTAGCTATGGATACACAGGCAACCAGGGCATCGGAGCTTATGCATCGCTGGCGCAGTACGTGGCTGCCAATTATCCTTTCGAAGGGATCATTTATAACGGATATATCATCAGCGGAACCAAGCCGGGCAATGCCAACCTCAAATGGGAGACGACCAAACAGGTGGACGTGGGGCTGGACGTCACGCTGTTCAAGTCCCGTCTGAATTTCACGATGGATTATTATCACAAGCACACCTACGATCTTCTGCAATATAAGGCTGTAGCCATGAGTACGGGGATACAAACACAACCCATGAACGTCGGCGCGGTGGAGAACCATGGCATCGAACTGTCACTCTCAGGTACCCCTATCCGTCGCGCTGACTTTTCCTGGGAAGTCTCGGCGAACTGGTCTGCAAACAGGAATAAGATCCTCCGCTTTGGGGAGAACGCCGATGCCCAGGATGTATACGGGCCCTATCGGCTGGAAGGTCTGATACTGAAACAGGGCCATCCCATCGGGCAGCTATACGGCTACGAAGAGCAGGGATTTTGGAATAGCATCGATGAATATAAGAACAGCGATTATTACAAGACCATACAGCAGAATAATCCCTCCCAACTGCCTACCGATGCGGTGATCGCTCAAAATTACCTGGGAGAGATCCGTTATAAGGACAGGAACCACGACGGTGTCCTCAACGAAAAAGACCGCACCATGATCGGGAATGTAAACCCATCTTTCATTTACGGGGTTACCAACAAATTCGATTATAAGAATTTCTCACTTGGCGTATTTTTCCAGGGGGTACAGGGGAATGACATCCTGAATGCCATGCTGCTGGATTATAATGGCACTTCTACCTGGGCCAACGGCCCGGCGGGCCTTATGGACAATGCCTGGACACCGGAGCGCAGCATCAAAAACCCGGGGATCATCAAATATCCCAAACTGGGGCAGAACCTTAGCCGTAATATCCGCTTCTCCCGCCGGTACGTGGAGGACGGCAGCTATCTGCGGCTGAAGAACATCAATCTTTCCTACCGGATCGATCGACTCTTCAATATCAAGGATGTCAAACGGATAACCCTGGCTTTCTCGGTCAATAATGTAATGACGGTAACAAAGTATTCCGGCTTCGATCCCGAGGTGAATTCGGCAGGGACGGGTAATGCGTCCTGGCGTGGCATTGACGTGGGCGCCTATCCCTATGCTAGAACCTTCATCTTCAGCCTGCAGGCACAGTTCTGATACCTAAAATAATGCTTTCAGGCACGTTTTGCCGCAATTCCAAAAAATGACGAAAATGAAAAAGCAGATCGCAATAAAAATACTGACTGTCTTCACCCTGGTGACGGTAGCACTGCCTTCCTGTAAAAAATATCTCGAGGAGAAACCCTACGATATCATCTCCCCGGAAAACCTGCAATCTTCCCCGGAAGGTGTAAAGCAAATGGTGACGGGCATGTATGGCGTATTTTTCAACGCCGCCATGTTCGCCAACGAATCCTGGATGTACCTTACTTTTTGTGACAATGAATGGACGGATGGGGTAGAATGGGTAATGGGCACTTACGGGGTAGGGAACTTTACGGGAGGATGGATGTACAACAACCCCGGCAACGATCCTTATTATGTATTCTACAGGCTGGTGCGGGCCGCCAACGGCGTACTGGACGTATTGCCCAAGGCAAAATTCTCTCAGGAAGAATCCTATCTGAAGACACAGTTCGAAGGGGAGGCCCTGACCCTGCGGTCGATGGCTTATTTCTTCCTGGTCCAGATGTACGGAGCCCTTCCCCTGCACCTGCATACGGATGACCCGGCGACCATGCCCAGATCACCCATCAAAGACGTATATGCGCAGATCCTAAAAGACCTGCACGAGGCGGAAGGGAAATTATACCTAAACTCCAAACGCCCTTCCTCCATACCGCGGGGGCATTTCACAAAAGGGGCCGCCCAGCTGCTGCTGGCTAAGGTATACAATACGATGGGCTCCGGCTCGCTGGCAGGAGGACAGGTCACCGTACCGATACGTATCACCCATATGCCTGATAGCAGCATCGTCCGGCAGGAGATCCATGTGGCAAAGAACAAAGTTGCCGGCTATGATTTTGATTCCAAGGCGGTGTATGATTCGGCCGGCGCAGTGGTCCGCCGCCTGATCGCTACCAGGGAATATGAAATGGAGAGCTATGCCAACACATGGAATCCTAAGAACTACGGGGGTAAGGACTTCATCTTTGCACTGGAAACGGACTCCGCCTATACGCCTACCACGACCAAATTCAATATGTTCATAACACCCGTGGGGCTCAAAGGCTCGGGCTGGCTACACTATACCAAGGACCTGTATTATTTGTACGAGCCTACGGACGAGCGGGCGTTATACGGCATCGCGCACGAGTACAAATCTTCCAACCTCCTGCCCAATGGGGTATGGATGCGCAATTTTTTTCCTGCGGAAGATAGCATGTACTATTGGCAGATGTATGGTAAGGGAAATGCTTTGCCGGATATCACCAGCAACTCCTGCTACCTGATGAAATGGTATTTGGGCAATGCGGAGTCCCCAACGGTGAATTTGAATGGAGACAATGCCGGCGCCGTAGTGACGACTCCGACGCAGAATTATCCCTTCCTACGCTATACGGAGGCCTTCTTTATCCTGGCCGAGGCTGAGAATGAAGCCCATGGTCCATCGGCGGAGATATTTGATGCCCTGGACCTGATCAAAAGCTATCGTTTTCAGCCGGGCTTTACGCGAGTGGACAGAACCATGAGCCAGGAGCAGCTGCGGTCCTATATCCTGGAAGAAAGGACCCGTGAATTCATCGGCGAGGATTACCGCAGGTTTGACCTGATCCGTTGGGGCATCTATCTGGAAGTGATGAATGCAGTGGGCATCCGCAAACCCTATACGGATTCGGACATGCAAAGCATATCGAAAAAGCGTGAGCAGAAGCATTTGCTGTATCCTGTACCGACGACGGAGATAGATGGAAATACGGCGTTCGGGCCGAATAATCCCGGATGGTAAGCCGGTCCGCGCATATCATGGAGTAACTAACCAATTGAAATAAAACAGAGACCAATCATGCAATGCAAGTTCGTATTTAAATTCGCCGTCGCCCTGATATTGTTTTTACAGGCGCTGCCTTATGATGGCAACTGCCAGCCAGCAAAGAAAAAGGACCTGATCACGACGGGAAAATTCGTAAAGATCTATGATCCCAGCGTCGGAGAGAAAGACTCATGGTATATCAACGATCATGCCTTTATGAAAGGACCGGACGGTAAATGGCATATGATCGGGATTACGGGCATGGATTCCGCCAAACCCTGGGACGAAAGCAATTTTGCGCATGCGGTAGCCGACAGCCTCACCGGCAAATGGACGAAGAAGCCCTTTGTCTTGAGCGTATCCAAAGAGGTGGATGAAACGGTGTTGTGGGCGCCTCACATTATCAAGCACGAAGACACTTATTACATGTATTATTGCGGAGGGCATCAGGATCACCGCCGATACCAGATCAACCTGGCTACCAGCAAAGACCTGGAAAAATGGTCGAGATATCCCGGTAACCCTTTGTTTGTTGACGGCTACGACGGCAGAGACCCTTTCGTATTTTATGACGAGTTCAATAAACGGTGGGTCATATATTATACTGCCACCAGCAAGCCGGAAAGAGGGGCGCATATCGTAGCGGCCCGGATCAGCTATGACCTGGTGAACTGGTCGAAAGACAGATATGTCGTTTTCCGGGACACGACGGAAAAGGGGACCTGGGGTGGTAATACCGAGTCGCCACAGGTCATTCACCGGGGCGATTATTACTACCTGTTCATCGGTCCGGGTGCGAGCTATAAGACCACCAAGGTGTACAGGAGCCGGGATATGTTCAACTGGGACATGGACGACGAAGTAGCCACGCTGGATACCCATGCCGCAGAGATCATACAGGACAAAGACAAATGGTACATCAGCTCCTGCGGATTGCTCAAGGGAGGACTATACCTGGCGCCTCTCTATTGGAACGATTAAATTATTTTCACATCAACTATCTGTTATGAAAAAGATGTTTTTTTACAGTATTGCCTTCTATCTTTGGGCGGTGTCGGTGCATGCACAAACCACCGACCTGGCGGGTCTTGCCAAGATCCGTTCGGGCGTACGGTCCAAAAGAGTGAGCAGCTACGACCGGTCCGGAGGCAATGGAGACAACGTTTACATGATCAAGCCGGGCGAAAGCCGGACCATCCTCGACATCAAGGGCGCGGGTATTATTACGCACATATGGTTTACGCTGGCCCCGGTGCCCTCCACGCTGAATCGCACAGACGTTATTCTAAAGATGTATTGGGACGGAAAAGAGCAGCCTTCCGTGCATTCGCCGATAGGCCCTTTTTTCGGCCAGGGCTGGAACGAGAGCTATGACTACTCGGCCTTGCCGCTGACGGCTACCCCTGCGGGCGGGACAGGGCTTGTATCGTATTTCCAGATGCCCTTTGAAAAGGGAGCTAAGATCGTCATCGAGAACCAGGCGGATATTGCCATCGAGGCCCTGTATTTTTACATCGACTATGAAGAGATGGACAAGCTGCCCCAGGATATGGGACGCTTCCATGCCTGGTTCAACCGTCAGGTGACCGAAGCGCCGGAAGAAGGAGAGAACGAATGGGAATCCATCCGGAAATTCGACAAGAACCCGGACGGTCTAAAAAACTATGTTTTCGCGGATATCAAGGGCGACGGCCAGTTTGTCGGTGTGAACTACTATGTACAGAACCCTTCGATCATGTGGTACGGCGAAGGCGACGATATGTTCTTCATCGATGGGGAGAAAACCCCCTCGCTCCATGGCACCGGAACAGAAGATTATTTCAACACGTCCTGGTGCCCGAAAACGCCCTATTCGCACCCTTATTTCGGGTATCCCCGGGTGGCCAGCTACGAAACGGGCTGGCTCTACCGGACGCACTGCTACCGATTTCACATCGCAGACCCGATCCATTTCAGCAAATCGCTGAAGGCGACGATCGAGCATGGGCACGCTAATGGATTGACGCTCGACCTGGCCAGCGTTGCCTATTGGTATACGCGGGAAGCGACGGACGTGGGACCAATCCCGGATAAGGAACACCGGAAATTTATGCCGGGCATTAACGCCAACGATATGCTGCGCTGGCGGCACGAATGGAGAAAAGCTCATGGAAATAAACCGACTTTATGGGGCAACGAAAAATAAAAAGCATATTCCTGGGACTGTTCTGTCTGTGGAGCACTGCCGCCCTGGCCCAGGAGCCAAAATGGCAAGGGAACTGGAATGAATTGCTGGCCGGAGTATCAGATACAGTTGGTGCGAAGGGCCGGGATACCTGGCTGCAATCCATGCGGGCATGGAGAACGGCCGAGCGGAAAAGACTGCAATATTCAGACAGCAACTACCTGCGCAAAGAACTTCGATGGACGCGAAAAGTCTTCGTATATGCACAGATGATGGCATATGACCGCTATTTCTATGACCCCGTGGCGGGCAGATATACCGTAGACAAATTCCTCAATGATCTGCAGCGCAGGTACGGAGGGGTAGACGCGGTGCTGATATGGGGTACTTATCCCAATATCGGCATCGACAACCGCAACCAGTTCGACCTGATGGCCGCCATGCCGGGCGGCATAGCAGGATTAAAGAAGATGGTGGCCGATTTCAGAAGGCGAGGGGTGCGGGTGTTCTTTCCGATCATGATCTGGGATCATGGAACGCGGAGGATCTCCCTCTCGATGCCGGAAGCGCTGGTAAAGGAAATGAAGGACATCGGTGCGGATGGTATGTTTGGTGATACCATGTCGGGTGTGGACGAGGAATTCAAGCTGGCTTATGAAAGTCAGCATTATCCGCTGGCGCTGCAGCCGGAGCTGACCATCGGGGACCTGAAAATGCTGGAATGGAATCCCACGAGCTGGGGCTACTATTGGCAATATGCGCGCGTCCCGGGCGTGAGCACCTACAAATGGATGGAACCGAAACACCAGGTTTGCCTGACCAATCGCTGGGCGGTGGACAAGACCGACGATCTCCAATACGCCTTCTTCAATGGGATAGCCTATAATGCCTGGGAAAATATCTGGGGTATCTGGAACCAGGTGCCGGAGCGTTATGCCCTTGCGCTGCGAAGGATATCCGCTATCTACCGGCGGTTCCCCGATGTGTGGAGCGCGGAAGACTGGGAACCGCATATCTCTACCGTGCAAGCCGGAATATTCGCCTCCCGATTTTCAGACGGCGATCATACCGTATATACGCTGGTAAACAGGGATAGCGTAGATCGGGAAGGAAGACAACTGCGGCTGCCGTACAAGCCGGGAGTTGAATATTATGATCTGTGGAATGGAACAAAGCTGGAGCCGGAAAAGGACTCCACCGCATCGATCTATCTTCGGCTCTCCATAGAAAAACGGGGCTTTGGCGCCATCGCGGCGGTCAGGTCCGGGCAGACTGCAAAAGACATGTCCAGACCTCTGGAACCATTCCTGGCTGCCATGCGGAAAATGGCGGTCAAACGGCTGCAGGAAGTGAGCGATGAATGGAAGCCATTGCCTCAGCGGATCGTGGACATCCCTTTGATAAAGGCTGCTAAACAGGGAGAGGTCCCCTCAGGGATGGTGCGTATCCCTGCCGCCAGAGGGTATGTATTTGAATCCAAGGGCGTCATGATCGAAGGCAACGAGCTGCCCGATGGACTAGGCGTGCAGCATCCCTGGGAAACCCATCCGGCCAGATCGCAGCAGCATACCATGGATATTTCCGCCTTCTATATGGACAAATATCCTGTGACCAATCAGCAGTTCAAGACATTTATGGATGCGACACATTACCGGCCCCGGGACGGGCACAACTTCCTTAAAGACTGGCATAACGGCGTCTATCCCGCAGGGTGGGACAAGAAGCCTGTGACCTGGGTGTCATTAGAAGATGCACGTGTCTATGCCCGATGGGCAGGCAAACGTCTTCCACACGAGTGGGAATGGCAATATGCCGCACAAGGCATGGATCGTCGTCTGTATCCCTGGGGGAATGCCAAAGACAGTTCCAGGATGCAGGCGCCCGATACCGCCCGCGCTATGCGGGCTCCCGGCTACGTGGACGAGTTCCCGGCGGGAGCCAGCCCCTTTGGGATCATAGACATGGTGGGGAATGTCTGGCAATGGACGGATGAATACGTGGACGAGCATACCCGTGCCGCCATCCTGAAAGGTGGCAGCTATTTCCGGGCGCAATCTTCCTTTTGGTATTTTCCTCAAGCCTATGAGGTAAATGCTTATGGAAAATATTTACTGCTGTCGCCGGGAATGGATAGAGCGGGGTCGGTGGGGTTCAGGTGTGTGAAGGATGAAGAATTCTAGTTGCCCAGTATCGATACGATATCTTTTTCTGTAATCCACGACTCTTGTCCATTATTTACCAAAACGATATTTTTATTCTCATCCAATAAGAACCGGAAAGGAATGAAAGGAATATAATAATCCTGTATGAGGGAAGCTTTAAACCCGTTGGGGTCACATACATTGATCCAGCTGTCTATGCCATCATCGTGGACGGCTTTTAACCAGTTAGCTTTGTCGTCATCGATAGAGATACTTATAATTTCCAATCCTTTTGCGGCATATTTCGCATACCATTCTTTTAGCCTGGGATGAGCTGCCCGGCAGGGGCCGCAATTGCTAGCCCAGAAGTCGATCAAAATAACTTTTTTTCCTGACAAGGCGGAAAGTGAGAAATCACTATCGCCAAGATCTTTAAGGGTGAAATTTTCAAATACTTTTTCTTTTTTTATTTTTTCTTTTCTTTTAAAGTTCTGCTCGAGTATTGCAATTTCTCCATTATCTCTTAACCCGGGAGCCAATTTTTGAATGAGCATTTTTGTTGCTTCATCTCCGATGAAAGGCTGTACAGAACGGATCATATTGGGTAAGACCGGCGAACTGTTGTTGACTTTCAAAACACTATCCATGTATTTGATCGCTCGCTCTTTTATCCGGGCCCCGGTGCTTGTTGGGTCCTTTTCTTTTTGACCCGCTGTTCCGTACCCACTGTATTGTAGTTCATTAAAGTTATTAAAGAGTTCGGCATTTGCCGGGCCATGCAAGAACGGGGTTCTGAATAACACTCCTTTATAATCCGGCAGTGTGATCTCTTTGCAATTTATGGTGTACTCGCCCGGCGCCAGCCAGATGGCAGATGCGGCTGAGCTGTCCGTCAGGATCAGGGCGATATTCGGCTCATTTCTTTCACCTGTGATCTCAAAGGTGCCGTCAGATTTTATCGGTACAGGGTCATAGCCTGAGAGCCGGACGTTCTTGCTTTTTGTAAGCAGGTCGATCTTGCCATGGATCACAAACTTTTTTTGTGCAAAAGACGCCAAAGCAATAACTGATAACAGGGTGGTTAAAGTTAACTTTATCATACGGCTATTTTTTGGGGGATATGAGTTTTTCAAGAATGATGCTTTTTTTACTTCTTGATACAGGAATGGTCGAGCCATCTTCTAAGAGAAGGTAACCTCCGTCCTCTTTTCGCCAGCTCGTAATGTGGTTTTTATTAACGAGGTGCGATTGATGGCATCGGATGAAGCCGTAATCTGTCAACAATTCCTCGTATTCATAAATCGGCCGGGAAACAGTTATTTTTTTCTGATCATCGAAGAAAAATACCGTATAAGCATTAGAAGATTCGCATCTCACTATTTTATCGGGACTTACGAACAGCGTTTCCCTGCTGGTTGCCAGAGCAAGCTTATGGTTATTTTTATCCTCTTTGTCTTTCAGGTATTCAAGCAAGTTCACCAGCAACAGGTTGTCTTTTTTCTGATCGACCTTTTTCTGAACTTTTTCGACTGCGGATCTTAATTCTTCTGTCTGCACAGGTTTTAACAGATAATCGATGGCGGAAAACTTTATGGCCTGTATTCCATACTGATCATAAGCAGTAACGAATATGATCTCGAAATCACAACGGTTGAATTGTCTCAACAGATCAAATCCTGACTGTCCGGGCATTTGTATATCAAGAAATATCAGGTCCGGTGTTAGATTCCTGATAAGAGTCAGAGCCTCAATGGCATTTAAGGCTGATGCAACAACCTCGACGTTCTTGCAATTAGTCTTTAGTAAATGCTCCAGCGTTTCAATATTGCCCGGCTCGTCATCAATAATTAAAGTTCGCATCATATCAACCAGTTTTTAAATAAGATAATAGCTGTCGTTCCGTCGATTCCGGAATTAATGGTTAAGGTCAATGGTTGTTCGGGATGAAGATCGGAAAGCAACTGAGTCCTTTCTTTTGTGAGCAGGATGCCATATCCGCTGGTGATTGTTTTTGTATCAAACCCTTTCCCATTGTCGATAATTTCAATTTGTAAATCATTTCCCCGGGCATCTATTTCTATCCTTAAGACGCCTTTGTTATACATTCCCGATATGCCATGTTTAATTGCATTTTCAATAAGAGGCTGCAGAAGGAGTGCCGGGATCTCTGTTGTATGGATATTGATCTTATTGTTAACGCTTACGGTATAATTGAATTTGAACCTTAACTTTTCAAGCTCAATATAACTTTCGAGCATCTTCAATTCTTTATCAAGGCTTGTCATTTCCTTGTCGCCCGACTGCAGAGATTCCTGCATCAGCCGGCTAAAGTCTGAAAGATATTTATCAGCGCTGTCCGTATCCTTTTTACGGATCAGTCCCTGTATTGAATTCAGGGCGTTGAATACAAAATGGGGATTGAATTGGGAGCGTATTGACCGGAGGTCTATTTCTGCCTGCTGTCTTTTTATCTTTTGCTGTCGCAACACCTTTCTTTGGTTTTGGCTTTTGGAGAAGCTGTATAGCAGTCCGATAAATAATAAGGAAACAGCGATCAGCAAGATCTTAAAAAGAAATGTTTGGTGCCAGGCTTGTTTTATCCTGAACCTAAATTTATTTATCGGTTGTTTTTGAAAGGAGTACCGGAGAAGAAGGATATAATTTCCTGGGGTGAGCTGTTGTAGCGAGATCAAATTAGGGTCGAACGTATTGGCTTGCCATCCGGAACTGTCCATATCGTTTATCAGGTTGAACTCTACAAGATCTGTTGACCTGACCTTATCCTTGAGATAGAAGAAAAGGTTGTTATGATCATGGTCGAAAATGCTGTCGATCTTAAGCAGACTGTCCACCGGCTTTAGGTCTATATTTCCATAATAAGCTGAGGCGTGAGGCTTGAAAAAATCGTATTTCCATTGAAATTTATACACCTGGATCAAGCGCTTCAAATTATCCGATCCAAATGTGCCGATGACCGATGGTGCGCGTTTTATCCATACCGCCGAAATCTTGTAAACGGTATCGGGCTGCATGAGGTTTTTTACTTCAACTGTAATACTATTGCCTAAGGGGGCATTAAATTCGCCGAGATAGGCCATTTGTTTTTCTTCCGTACCATCCGCATTATACCGGCCATACATCATAACCCGGCTGAACAGTTGGGGTTCGCGCCAGGATACCAGTTCTTTTTGTCCGTCCTCCAGGACCCTGAAGCGATACATGCTCTTATTTTTTTCATTAATACCATATGCTGTTACAATCACCGGCAGTGAATCAAAAAGAGGTACTGCGTTTGAACCCGGATAATTGCTCATTGTTGCGTATGGGTAGCCGGGTTTTACCCGGGTAGCGAAAGGATCGAGCTCTTTTAATTGTTCTTTTGGATTAAGGGCTGTTTGGGTATATAGGTTCTTTGAATGAAATATGGAAAGAAGAATTGCGTTGTACGGACCTTTTACTTTCCCCTGTATGATAACCGGTTCAAAATTGTCATAGGCGGCTCTTATCCTATCGCCGTTGAGCTCGCCTTTGAATAAAGGATTGACAGAATCTGTAGTAGCTGTTTGCGAGTGGCCGGCGTGAGCTATGAGCAGTATAAGGGTTATGGCGATGGCTGTTTTCATGCTTGTACAAAAGAATGTAAAATAAATCTCTGCTCCAATTGGGATTTTGAATTGTGTGCGGGTAGGTTTGAATTTGGAGCGGGGGGAAGACCAATAGGGTAATCATGGGAGATCAGAAATTACATTAATTTTTAGGTAATACGTATATTTACGAAAATAAGCGGCCCGCTCCGGCTCATGGGGCCCGGGCTCACAGTGCCCTTGACTTTTAGCTCCGCTGTTGCCGCCAGTCACGACGGCGATCTTGCCTTGTAAGGCGAAATATGATCATTTGGGAATGATCTAGTACCACCTCTTCTTTTTTTCCTCTTATTGATAGAGGCTCTGTCTTCCAGCCTTAATGTAAATCGATTATGACCCAGATCTTCAGAAATATTTTTTCGAATGGGATTGTTATGCCCATTCTGATGCTGTTCATTCCTGCCTTTCTGCCGGGCTTCGCCGATGCGCAGGAAACCAGCGGGGCTTTGCGTGGAATTATTACGGATGTGAGGCAAAGTCCGTTGCCAGGCGCAACGGTGACGGCCATCCATTTGCCTACGGGCACCCGTTATTCGGCGGTTACCACCAGCGACGGCAGCTATTCTTTGATGAACCTTCGCGTGGGAGGGCCTTACCGGGTGAAAGTGTCGTTTATTGACATGGAGGATCGTATCAAGGAAGACATAGAGATCTTTTTGGGTGACCCGAAAATCCTGAATTTTGTGCTGCTGGATAAAAGCCGGTTATTGTCCGAGGTACAGGTCACAGGGGCAAAGATCACGCTGAATGCCAACCGCTATGGCGCGGGTGTCAACATCAGCCGCGATCAGCTGGAACGTTCTCCGGGCATCGGCCGCAGCCTGCAGGACTTTACCCGGCTGACGCCCCAGGCAAGCAAGGATAATACTTTTCTGGGCAGCAGCTTCCGCTATAATAATATCACGGTAGATGGGGCAATCAACAACGACGCCATCGGCTTCACTCCCTCGCTGGGCGGCCAAACAGGGACGTCGGGACAACCCGGCAGCAGCACCCGCACCAGCCCTTTTCCGTTGGATGCTATCCAGGGAATGCAGGTCTACCTGGCTCCCTATGACGTGCGGATCGGCAATTTCACCGGAGCCAGCATCAACGCCGTTACGCGCAGCGGTACCAACGAACTGCATGGGTCGGTATATGCTTTCGGCCGCAATGGTGCCGTCACTGGTCCGGACAATGCCGGCGACGGAAAGCGCCTGCCGTCTTCTTTTTACGAGTATCAAACGGGTTTCCGGGTGGGGTTTCCCCTGATCAAGGACAAGCTGTTCTTTTTCACCAACGAGGAGGTCGACCGGCGGCAGGACCCGGTGCTGCTTGGCGCGGGTACCCGGCAGGAGTCGGGGGTGATCACGCTTGCCGACGCCCGGCAGATCGCCGATACCATGATCAACCGGTATGGTTTTGACCCCGGCAGCTATGACGTAGTGAAGATCTACTCCAACTCGAACAAATACTTCAACCGCCTGGATTGGAATATCGACGGGAACAACCAGCTGACCATCCGGAACAACACGATCTTTTCTTCCGCCATCAACCTCGAGAGGGATCAGATGGATTTCCGGTTCAGCTCGATCGCTTACAAGCAGGTGAACAATCTGACGTCTACGGTCGTCGAACTGAAAAGCCGGATCAGCAACGTGATGAACAACGACCTGATACTGGGCTATTCCTACGATCATGATTACCGGACCCCATCTTCCAATCCGTCTTTTCCCCAGGTACAGATTGTGGGCGAGACGCCGGGCACTACGATTTACCTGGGCACGGATAGAGAAGCTGCGGTATTCAACCAAACACAGCAGGCTATGGAGCTAACGGATAATTTCGTCTGGCGGATCAAAAATCACCTGGTCACGTTCGGTACCCACAACGAACGCTACAAGATCGACTATGGGTTCGTCAATTCTTTCAACGGCAGGGTCGACTATCTCAGCATCAATGATTTCCTGCAAAATAAGCCGTACCGGGTAAGAGGTGCGTACAACTATCTGAACAACGACCGGGATTATCTCTATGCGCATCCATCCTCGGTGTTTGCGATCAATTTCCCGAGCGTCTACGTGCAGGACGAGATTCGCATCAACGACCGGCTCTCCGTTACCCTGGGTATGCGGGTGGACTTCAGCTTCCTGGATCATCCGTCGGTGCTGGGGGAGAAGACGCACAACGCCCCGACCGACCCCTTCATAGGCAATACCTACTCCTACACTCCGCTGAACCAGCTGACCAATCATTTTCTGAATAAGCCGCAGGCCTCGCCCCGACTGGGTTTCCGGTGGGCGCTGAAGCCGGATGGGAGCATGGTGCTCAAGGGCGGGGTGGGGATGTTCACGGGCCGCATTCCCCTGGCATGGCTGGGCTACGTGTACTATAACACCGGGACCCACTTTGGCTACTTCGACAAGAGCAATCAAACGGGCAATAATTTTATCGCCGGCACTGATCCCCTGCGGCTGCAGCCCGGCACGACCACCGGTATCTCCGGCTACCTGAGCCAGAATGGCGTGGACGTCCACAACTCTCAGTCCTGGGCCTTTCCCACCCAGGTGGATGCGGTGGACAACGGGTTCAAGCTGCCCAAGGTGGTACGCACCAGCGTGGCCCTCGACTTCAAATACGGCGACGGCTATTACGGCACGGTAGAAGGGATATATACAAACGTGCTGGATGACGTGAAGTTCCAGAACATTAACCTGAGCGATAATCCCAGCTATTACGTGTACGATCTGCAAACCAGGAAGCAGCCCATTTTTACCTCTAAGGTTCCGGGCCCTTTCTCCAACGCATACGAGCTCAGCAATACCAACCAGGGGTACCGGTATTCCCTATCGGCTCAGCTGGGCAGGAGGTTTTCCGGCGAGCTCAAAGGGCTGGATCTCTCCGTGGCCTATACCTATGGCGAATCCAAGGACATCAGCAACGGTGTGCGGAATTCGCTGGAATCGAGCTGGCAGCTCAACCAGGCGCTGAATCCCAACAACCCGCAGCTGGCGAATTCGAACTTTGATATCCGGCATCGCATCCTGGGAACGGTCAGCTATCATAAGGACTGGGGCAAGCATTGGACCAGCTCGCTGGCGTTGCTGGTGAACGCCCAGTCCGGCAGTCCGTTTACCTATGGGTTCGTGAATTTCAGCATACAAGGGACCTCTCAGCAGACCAGCCTGGTCTATATCCCCAAGAAGGGAGAAACCTATAATTTCTTCCGGGATATGACGGATGTGAACGGCAAGGGGATCAACGTTTATGATCAGGCCCAGGCCTTCGACAATTACATCGATGGCAATGCCTATCTGAGCAGCCGTCGCGGGCAATTTACTGAACGCAATGCGGCATTTACGCCGTGGAACGTCCAGGCGGACCTGCGCTTCCTGCAAGACTATGCGTTTGCGTTCCGGGGCGGAAAGAAGAAGGTGATCACCTTTTCCTTGGACGTTGTCAACCTGACCAATTTGCTGGACAAGAACTGGGGTCATGTGTACTTCGTGCCGAATACCTTCAACGGCACGGCCAGCGTGGGATTGTATCAGACCAACCCGCCGTATGACGGGGCGGGCGGATATCCTGTCTACCGGTGGAGAAATCCGGGCAAACCGTATTCGACGGACTTTTTTGCGTCGCGCTATCAATTTCAATTCGGCATTCGATATACTTTTTAATTAAAAAAGCATCAAACTAATTACGAAAAACCAACAGGATATGAATGAGTCCATAATCAGGAAGCTGCTGAAATTATACGAATCGGGCGAGGCCACCGATGAACAGCGGCGACTGGTAGAGGAATACCTGGCCTGGCGTCAGCAACAGCGGCCGGAAAGGAAGAAGGATGAAAGTGATCTGGAAGCATCTTTACAGGAGTTCATGGACAGGCGTCGCCTGTTATCGGAGCAGGATGCCGGCGATGAAGGAACGCCGGTGGAGACTAACGTCTACTCCATGCCTGAGGCCGGAAACAGGCGGCGCAATACCTGGATAGTTGCTGCTGCCGGCATTGTCGTGGTGTTTGCGGCAGGATTGCTATGGAAAATGACTACCCGACATCACGAAGAGGCGCCCGTAGCCATAGTCTACAAGACGGTGCAGGCCGCGCCGGGAAAAATGATCCATCTCCTGCTTTCGGACAGCTCGGAAGTATGGCTGAACGCCGGTGCCCGGATACGTTATCCTCAACCCTTCGAGGGTACTATCCGGCGGTTGCAGCTGCTGGATGGAGAGGCCTTTTTCCAGGTGCATCCGGACGCGAGCAGGGGATTCGAAGTACAAACGGAATACATGCTCACAAAGGCGCTGGGTACTTCTTTTGACATAAAGGCTTACCGGGAGTCGCAGCAGATGAGCGTAGCGCTCGCCTCTGGAAAAGTATCCGTAACCACCAAAACCAGCGGCGCCCCGATTGTCCTTACTCCTGAGCAGCAGGTGAAATACAACACCGGGACAGGACTAATGAGCCGAGGCGCACTGGCTTCCAACCGGATGAGAAACTGGAAGGAGGAGGAGATCTTCGATTTCAATGAGGACCAGCTGGGAGATATTGCCATCGAACTGGAGCACTATTTCAATGTACATATACAGTTCAAATACCCGGGGATAAAGAAGTATACCTTTTCGGCTACATTCCCCCATACGATGCCGCTTAAAAAAATACTTACATCCTTGTGCGTGCCGAATCAGAATCACCTCACCCAACTAGATGCCCAGCACTATGTCATTCATTAAAAGAGTCATTATCTTACTTTTAGCCACGGCCCTACAGCTAAAGACACAAGCGCAGACTCGGCAGGGCGGCGAAGAACGAGTATCCATAGAGGTTAAAAATACCAATCTGGCCCAGGTGTTGAAAACGATCAGGGGCCAGGTCAGGACGGCCATTATTTTTCAGGTGGAAAGAGTAAAAACGATTCCTGTCAATGCTTTTACTGCCAAAGATGAGCCATTGGGCAGCGTCCTGGACAGGCTCTTATCCGGCACCCGGCTAGTCTTTAAATACTTTCCGGACTTACAGGAGTACATCCTTACCTTGAAAGAGGTAAAAGCGGATGTCGTAGTAAAGGGCCGGGTCACGGATGCCCGTGGTGACGAACCACTGGCTGGCGCAACAATAAGGGTAAATGGTACCAGCACGACAGTCACTACGGATGCAGGGGGAAATTTTACCATTGCAGTGCCCAGCGAGGTCAGCTTGCTCGAGATCAGCCATGTAGGTTATCTTACCCAAATGCTCACCCTGAATGGAAGCATTACTTATGCGGTGCGGCTGATAGCCAGCAGTAAAATCCTGACGCAGGTGACAGTGTCGGCGCGTCGCAGGCTGAATACGGAAGCGGCGCTGCTCAATGACCGAAGGACGGCCGCCATCGTCTCCGACGGCATCTCGGCCGCCAATATCGAGAAGACGGCCAGCATCACTACCGCCCAGGCCCTGGCGAAGGTTACCGGCGTGACCATTACGGACGATAAATACGTAGCCATCCGCGGATTGGGCGACCGGGCGGTTATCGCCGAGCTCAATGGGGCGCGGCTGGCCTCTTCCGACCCCGACCGCAGCTCTGTGCCGCTCGACCTGGTACCGGCAGCCCTGCTGGACAATATCACGGTGTACAAAACCATGACGCCGGATAAGCCGGCCGATGCTTCCGCGGGCATCATCGAGCTCAAGACCAAGAGCGTGCCGGACTCGCTGCTGCTTTCTTTTACGGCGGCAACGGGCTTCAACACATCCGTTGGCTGGGGAGGGAAGTTCAATGCTTTCCAGGGTTACGATCCGGGTTTCTTCGGCAACAAGGTCAATTCCCATAATCTTTCCTCCTCCTTTTTGAATCTCTCGAAGGAGTATCCCGGCGGCGTGGCGCAGATCAACCAGATGATCACCGATAGCAAGTACAGCCAGGCGCTCACGGCGCAGGCCTTGAGTATCGACCGGACCATGAAGAGCTTCAACCCGGTGTTGACCACTAGTTATCAGCGAGCCAGTCCCAACCAGCTCTATGCCATAAACTTCGGCAATACCTTCCACATCTTTCATGGGCACTCCCTGGGCGTGGTGGCCGGGCTCAGCTATTACAACCGGACGGAGGACCAGCATAATTCCAGGCTGAACCAATACAGTATCTACACCGGATTCATCACCGGGTCTACCAACGTATTCGGCGGGCTGCATGTGCCGTACTATACCACGCCCAATGATGTCTATTTCGGAAAATACCTGGGCTATACCGAGAGCAAAGGCACACAGACCCTAAACTACGGCGGGTTGCTTGCCCTCACCTATAAGTTCAACGGCCGTAATGAGATCAGCGGACAATACATGGGCAGCTCGGGGGCCGAGATTACAGGAACGCATCTGAACGGCTCCTTTCAGAACACGGGTATCGACTTTCCCGTATACAGCGAGGTCTATTCCTTGCGGCAGACCTACCGGACTTTCCGGAATTTCAACCTGCAGGGGGAGCATAAATTATGGGACGGCTATTGGGCGCCGCATATCAGCTGGAATGGCAGCGTGTCCAGGAGCACCCAGAACGATCCGGACTTCTGCTTCATCGACATTGCCGACCTGAGCACGATAAGATATGCCGGACCGCTGGGAGCGCCCATCGGCAGTAATACTTATACGGAAGTGGTAGGCCTGGTGCACGGGATCGGCCCGGGCGGGGTAGTGGAGGCGGACCCCAATGGACGCCGGTATCGCTATCTCACGGAAGACGACTACAATGTGAAGATGGATATCACCTTTCCTACGCTGATCGCCCGGCGCAAGGTGGACTTCAAGATCGGGGGTAATTACCTGGACAAGGAGCGTATCTATACGGAAAATTTCCTGGGTTTCCCGGGAGGCGGCATCAACAATCCGCGGGCCAATACCTTGCTGAATGCCGCAAAGGGCGACCTCAACGAGCTCATAGGATATAATAACGTGGGTATCCTGAATACGGGCGCCAGTGATGCGGATGGGAGCCTCCGCCAGCCGGGGTTCATCTATCGATTCCAGAAGTCTGCGAATAACTACACGGGCTATTACCGTACCAAGGCGGGCTACCTGATGGCGGATGCCCGGCTGAGCCCGCAGTGGAGGTTGGTAGGGGGCGTCCGTTTCGAGTCCACGGATATCCAGGCCAGGGTCGATACCAATAACGTGTACCACGACCCGGGATTGCCGCAGGGGAATACCACTTCCAGCAACAATCTGAACAGCGCGACCATTTTTACGCCCGTCACCGGGCTGCATGTGGGCTACAAGCCCTACTATAGTGGCAACCTCATCTATTCCCTGAACCCGCGCATGAACTTCCGGCTGTCCTATAACACCACCCTGGCAAGACCCGAGCTAAGGGAGCTCACGAATATCTACGAATTCGATCCTTTTCAGTTTGCGGTGGTCGTGGGCAATCCCAACCTGAAAAATCAATTTACCCAGAGCGCCGATTTCCGGTGGGAATGGTTCACCAGGCCGGGGGAAGTGTTTGCGGCCTCCGCCTTCTATAAGGAGATCACCAACCAGCTCACCAAGATCTTTATGTATAACTCGCAGGGTACGCTGGCCACGGCCCCGGAATTCCCGATCACCGAGTTCGTGAATGACCAGAACAAGGGACATGTCTATGGCGTGGAGCTCGAAGCCAGAAAGAACCTGGGGCAATTGACGAACGTGCTGAATCATTTCTTTTTTGGAAGCAATCTCATGCTGGCGAGCAGCAGGATCACCAAGAACCCGGACCGGCTCGCGGCCGACAGGCAGATATATCGCCAGGCTTCTCCTTATTCCCCGCTGTTTGAACAGGCGCCTTATTCCCTGAATCTGTTCCTGGATTACGACAATCCGCGGACACGGACCAATCTTACGGCCAGCTTCAATATAGTAGGCGAACGGCTGGTGCAGGTGCAGATGGACGGCACGCCGGATATTTATTCGAGGCCGGCGCCGCAGCTGGATGTGATATTCAGTCAGCATCTCCTGAAACGTTTCCAGATCAGGGGATTTGCGAAGAACCTGCTGAACTCTGATAACGAGCAAGTGTATACGATCCCGAATAACAACGGCAATTTCAACGGACGGCATTACACGTATTCGAAATTTCAACGGGGTACGGAGTATCAACTGAGCTTAACCTATTTCTTATTCTAAAGTGCTATTTATGCGGGTGTTTGCGATAAATGATCTATTATCAAAAGGGGCAATAACGTTCATCGTGCCGGCGTTCCTGCTGGGCTGCGCGAAAACGAAGGTGGACACGAATCTGCCGGTGCTGAATACCCTTAAATCTTCGAATTCCGGTATCCGGCTGATCGCCCTGACAGGGCCCCAGCAGGTGAGTGCGCAGGTGGGCGGGCTTACATACAACCTGACGCCCAATACGCATACGTTCAATTATCCGCCGTTGAGGTACACCAGCTATGCCCCGTTGCCCGTTGCGTTGCCGGAAAAGGTCATGGACCAGGCGGGGAATGCGAATATCCGGCTGATCAGCAGCTTTAATAACGGATTTACCGCTTCCTCTACCTCCGTCAATCAGGTGCTGCGGGATGACCCGGCCAATCCCACGGACTATTATATCTACCCCGTGAGCCAGCAGTTCGGGGACCCCAACTATCAGATCAAGGCGATACCCCGTTCTACCACTCCCCCGGTGGGAGCCGGCAATATCAAGATAAGGCTCGTGAATTATGGCAGCGCGGCGGATGCCTTTAACCGTACCGGTCCCCTGACGCTTACCTATTCTGACGGTAAGCCGGTGAGCACCGTGACCACCAATGTACCGCAGGGAGTGATCTCCGACTATACGGAGATCCCTTACGGCGCCTACCGGTTCCGGCTTTTCAATCAGTCTGGCGTGGAAATGGCGGAGACTCTCCTGCCTTACCCTTACACGTATGGTAACGATCTGGACAACCCTTATGGGACCAGGCCTACCTCGATCCATTCCTACCAGCCCGGGGGGATCTATACCATTTTTGTAAACCCGAACACCATCTTCTTTTCAGGCTCTACTTATATAGCCGGGAACAGCTATACTGTGATCCCGGATATCACCGCGCCGGCCAATATCGCTTATGGCAGGGTGCAGTTCGTGAATGTGATGCCCGGCGCCACTTATACCCTGAAGCTGGGAAGCATTCCCATCGGCAGCGGGATCGGCTATCGGGGGATCACCGATTACCAGGTCGTTACTGCGACGGGCTATTCGCTGCAACTGACCGATCAGAGCGGGCAGACCCTTGCGACGCAAAGCATTACGATCTATCCTGGCGATAACTATACCGTGTGGGCCTACCCGAAAAATGGGCAGCCGGCTTTGGCGCTTGTATTCAACGAGCTCACCAACCCGAACCAGGGGCAGAAGATCAGGTTCCTGAACGTATCCGGGAATGTGCCGTTCATTACGTTCATGCCGTTCAATCAATTTGGTCCCATCGTGCTCACGTATCCCGGAGATGGGAACGATACGATCTCGGCGAGCAATGCCACCCAGAATCTGGCCCAGGGCATACCCGTGACGCATCTGCCTTATGCTGAATTTACTCCGGCCAGTCCTTCTTCCCAGCCCCCCTGGTTTGCTAATGTCTACCAAAGCAGCGTAGGGCCGCCGCCTATCGTTCCCGGTACCAGGCTTGTCGCGGTGAAATCGTTGCAGGCCGGCGATTTCGTGGCCAATTCCTCCCTTTATCTCCCCGGCGATGCGATCCTCCGGGTGGGTGAACAGGGGGTATATACGGCGGCGCTTACAGGTTCCGTCGATACCGCTTACCATGGCACCGCATCTATGGATACTTTATTAATCGTGAAACATTTTAAATGATGAAACGTACATTTATCGTTTGGTGTCTTGGCCTCTTCTTATTGAGCTCCTGTGCCAAATATGCGGAACAGCCCACGCTGCAGCAGCCGGCATATCTGCGCGTATTCAATGATCTGAATTATGTACTGGGGCCCTCCAACAGCACACTTCCTTCCAATGAGATCACCTTTCTGATGGACCCTGTGCTGGATAAGACGGGGTTGCCTACGGATGCCGCCGTCATCGGGGATTATATTACCGTGAGGGACACGTTTGCGGTGTCCCATCCCGCCACTGCCGGCAATACCGGCGTGACGAATCAACGCGAATGGCCGGGTTCGTTACCTGTGCGGACTGCGCCTACGATCAACGGACTGGATCTTTCCTCCTGGGCGCAGGTATCTTCCGGGAAACACCGGATCATGCTGATGGGAAGGCCTTTGACGGATACTCCTTTCCTGCATTTGCCGGCTTCCGGCCGGACCACGGTCATCGCGGATACTACGGTGGAGCTTACCGCCGGTGAAGTATATACGCTGGAGGCGGTCATCCGGGACTTTGCCACGAATGCGACAGGAGCCTACATCCGGCAGGAAAGCTTTACGCATACTCCTTTCAGCTCCCTGAATAATTACCTGAGCTTCTATTGCCTGTCCGGGAACCACCTGAATCCGAACAATGCGGTACCCTTCTACGGAAGCTCCGGGGCCGGCAGCCATTTCTTTCCCCCGTTGAAACTCTACTATTCCCTGTATACGCCCGTGTGCTCCAATACGAGCTCTGCAGGCACTTACAACTATTCCTGCAAGTTCGCGCCGCAACTGCAGACCGTGCATGTTTACTTCAGGAGCATTACCGGGGATTTTGCCCAGTCGGCGCCCTATGACAGTCTGCCGCAGTTTCCGATGTCCCAATACCTGAATCCGGACGGAACATTCGCAGGTGAAGGCAACAGACCGTGGGTAAGCATTGGCGTTTATGACCAGCTTGGGGGAGCTGCGTCTATCGATTTCGACGTGAGTCCGGGTCGTATGCCTTCCTTGCCTTTTCCCCTGCCGGGTTTGGAAACGCCCACCTTTCCTTTTGGGAACGGCCTGGCGATCGCTACCAGCAATAGCCAGCGGATCACCATTTATCCCAGCGTCAATATCGTCGAACTCATCAATGGCAATCCTTATATCATTCAATTACACCGGACGTTCGATGCGCCGATCATCACCAATTGAACCTTTATGAGTACACCTGTTTCTATACGCCAAATACGCCAACTGGCCGGACCCGTGATCCTGCTGTTCTGCGGCTTCCTGGGCGCCTGTCATAAGACCATGTCCGATCCCGAAAATGTTGTGGCCGGAAGGACGGTCCTGCAGACCCTGGGCGCCTCCTTTGACGTGAGCCTTTTCAATGAGGCGTTGAGCCACACCGGGCTGGCCGATTCCCTGAACGGTCCGGGCCCTTATACCCTGTTCGCTCCCAATGATGCCGCATTCGACTCCATGGGCATCCATACGAAGGCGCAGATCGACAGCATGGACAAGACTACGCTCACCAACCTGCTGAAATACCATATTCTATATGGGCGGAAGGTCACCGTTGCCCAGGTGGATCAGAAGCCGAACAATCCATTTACCGATTGGGCGGGGCTGAGTTTGTACTTATCCCGGCCGTACAATATCGTGGTCGATCAAGGCATCGGGTATGATAACACCAATCTCCTGACCGTCAATGGGGATACGGTGTTTCAGAAGGATATCATTGCTACCAACGGGGTGATACATACGCTGCAGCGGGTGTTGCAATATCAGACCTATACTACCTGCGCCGATCTGCTGAGTGCGGATACAAGTTACAGCTATTTCGTAACTGCTCTCAAGGAGTTTGGCTTATTCGACCAGCTTTCGGGGCCTGGTCCCATCACGGTGTGTGCACCTGTGAACGGCGCGTTCCGGAATGCGGGCATCAGCCTGGACAGCGTAAAGAGCCTGGATACCGCGCATTTCAACAAGCTGCTGTTCAAACCCTACCTGATGCCCAGCCTTCGCTTTTTCAGCAGCGACCTGCACGATTTCGGCACTGGGTTCAGCTATTACCCCCCGGATAACAGCTATAACCTCACGATATACTACCAGGCCCTGGGCAATTCATTTTTCTCTAAGACCATGATCGCTCCCTACATCGTCATGATCAGCGCTATCGGGCTGGATCCCGCGACGCATGTGCCTGTGAACCTGGTCAACCCGTATGGAAGTACTCTTTATGCCCCATTTATCCGGGAGGATTATCCGGCGGGAAATGGGGTCGTGCATACTATTAACCAATTAATGGCCCTGCCCTCTTATTGTAAATTTCAAAATTAAGCGATGCGACAGCTCAGTTGGTTACTTCTATTGTTAATAATAGTGTTGTCATGTAACAAGGCAATACAGAATCCGCAGACCTTTCCCGTGCATTCCGCCCCGGCGGCGGATACGCTGCATAATTTAGCACATATGATCGGCAGTACTCCTTCCGCTGATCTGTTCCTCCTGGCTTTGCGGCGTACCGGCTATGACAGCCTGCTCCGGCAGACCAGTAAGTTCTATACTTTGCTGATCCCTTCGGATAGTCTCCTGATCTCCACCGGGTATACAAAGGATGTGATCACTTACCTGGATCCTACCATCCTGGCGAAGGGGATCATTTACCGGTCCATCTTATACGGAGATTACTCCGATTCCTTACTGGACGGGGCAACGGGGTATACGGATGTCTATACCATTCCCGATGCCGCTACGTTGCTGACGGATACTTTTTATATCGCCAAGCAGGCCGGACCCACGGGCGGGCTTTGGATGAGCGGCGTCCGGGTGAGCCGCGAGCGTTCGGGCGTTCCCGCCTCCAATGGATATATCCATGTGGTGGACACTTTCTATACCAAGCCCACCATCAATGCATGGACCGTGCTGAATTCGAAGCCGGAGTTCAGCTATTTTGTGGCCGCCTGCCGGATCAACGACAGCATCGTGAATAGCTATACATCGTACAATGGATATCGCAGCAACCTGTTCAATGTGAATCTTCCCGATACAGAAGTTTTCATAGCACGGAATTATAACATATCCAATCAGACCTTTTTCGTGCCGACCAACCAGGCCTTTATCAATGCGGGATTCAACACCATCGACGATATTCGTAATTATGCGGTCAATAATACCGACTATAGCAGGCCTACCTACATAGATCCGCTGGATAGCCTCATCTATGGACTTTGGATGCCCGGCATAAACTATTCCGCCCCGCCTAACGGTGTGAACTTCTTTTATTTCGACCTGCTAAAGAACCCGAATATCAACCAGCGGCCTCCCGCCGCCTTATCCTACGACAAGCCGATAGAAACGGAGCTGTTCAACGCCACTACGCTGTACAATACCGGCAGTTATGGAAAAATTTCCAACTATCCGGGTGTCCTGAATTTTCACGTGCAGGATACTACGGTGTCGGTGACTTGCAGCTCCAACAGCAATCTGCCGCCAGCTGTTATCGTGGAGCGCGATATGCTTTGTCTGAACCATATTCTGATCCATGGAGTGGATCATTTGCTTTGGCCTTATTAAAATCATCCTCAATGATCAAACATATGCCTCCTGTTTTGATTCAATTTGTCCGTAGCTTGAGATGGATGGTCCCGGCGAGTCTGCTGGCGGCGAGTCTTTCCTGCACAAAAACACTGACACCGGCGTCTGCTTCGGGCATCTACGCCGATCCCCAATCGCTGACCAGCCTGATCAACGCCAATTTCGACCTGAGCCATTACGATACTTCGCTCATCCTTAGCGGGCTGGATACCGTGCTGGCGGGGAAGGGCCCTTTTACCGCCTTTGTCGTGCAGGATGGCGCTTATCCTACCGCGGGTACGGGCTTCGCAGGGAATACCACCTATTATTCAGGCGGTGCCTTTTATGGCCTGACCATCAACTCGATTACGAACTCCTTTAACTATTATTATTATGCGCAGAAGATGAATGTGCGTTCTCTAAAGAAGGTGGTATCGTACCATATCCTGCCTATGAAGCTAAATATTTCCGATATCCCCACCGGGATGAACAATGCGTATGCTACGCTTTCGGGGGATTCCGTGTATATTTCCAAGTATAGCGATCCGAGTTCGGGCAGGACGGTAGTCACGGTGAACGGTATTCCTATTCTCCGGCAGGACCTGCAGGCTTCCAATGGCACCTATCATGTGCTGTCACAACTGCTGTTCCCTCCTCCGAACCGGACCACGTGGGGTGTTCTCGCCGGCAGCAATGCGTTGGGCTGGGCTTTCGAGCCGACATTCAATCTGAATCCTTTTACGAATCCCGACTCCGTGATAACGGCGACGACCGGCTATAATTACAGCCTCTTTGCGGCGGCATTGCGGCGGACAGGCCTGGACCAGCTTTTGAAAGGCAGTGACAGCTATACGGTGCTTGCCGTTCCCGATCAGTACTTTCTCAACGTATATTATAATCCCAATCCGTATGCCTATAATCGGGGCAACATGTCCTTTACGGCCGGGCAGATCGACACGATGAATATCGATACCCTGACGCGGATGATGAAATTGCATATCCTCAAGGGAAGATATTTTTTGAGCGATTTCCAGAGCTATCCCTATAACGGGAATACGAAGGTGACCTATAAGGATCCGGCCTGGTCCAACCAGAGCTTTACGTACAGCGCCCCTCTTGCTTTCCCGACTATCGGTACGGATTCGGTGTACGTGATACCCCATGGAAAGGAGTTCGGGAGCAACGGCGGATTATGGCTGTTCGGCGCCGGTAATCTGTCCTTCAGCGTTTTTTGGGAAGCCAACAACTCCGGCTCCAATATATGGAATTTCGCCGCTCCGGGTACGCCAAATTTCATGAATGGGAATGCTCAGTCTTTCCTGTTTCCGCAGGATGTCGTGGCCCCCAATGGCGTCATTCAATTCCTCACCAACATTGAGCTTATACCAAAGTAATCTTAATCTCCGCATTATGGAAGCAAGTGTTTTTAAGCGGTCCTTTCCCACGTTTTGGATGTTCCTTCTCGTCATTGCCGGCGGCGTTGTGTCCTGTAAGAAAAACAATACGGGCGGGTCCGGCGGCTCTGCACAAACTTTGGAGCGGTATTTTGCAGGTACCGAGAGGTATACGCTTTTCGACCGGGCTTTAAAAAAGACGCACCTGGATACGCTGCTGGGAGGATCGACTCCCTATACGGTGTTTGCGCCGGTCGACTCGGCGATGACCAATGCGGGCTACAGCGCCGCCGGTATCGATACGGCTGATGCAGGAACTTTGGCAAGTATCCTGCGTTATCACCTGGTGCCGGGTACGATCGACAGCGCGGACCTGCAGCTCTACCTGGAGATCAACGTGTCGACAGCAGACAGCAGCTATCCGGCTTTCCTGGAATACAACAATTACGGCCTGTTCTACGATGGCATCCGGGTCCTGAATACCGATGGCAAGGTGGTGAACGGTATCGTACACGGGATAGGCACTATGGCGACGCCCCCAGTGGGTGACCTGGTCGCTACGATAGCGGCGATCCCTGCTTTGAAGGATTTCAATTATTATCTCCAGATAAACAACGGGCTTTACAGCAGGCCGAGCTCTTTCAATTTTCCGAACAGCCTCGTCGCTTTCGCTACGCCCGCCAGTCCGATCACTGTTTTTGCACCCGACAATGCCTATTTTGCTTCGTTGGGCTCGGACAATTTTTACATGATCCGGCAACTGGCGTTAAGCCAAACGTACAATCCCACTGTATTGCCTGTTGCGGAGTATTACCCGCTGGGTGAATATTTTACGTGTGATCTCATGGGTCAGAACCGGCTGGTCGCGGCTACCAATAGCGGGAACGGTACCGATGATCTATGGTTCTCCACCGATGGATTATCCTTTATGGAATTCCCTCAAAGCAACTATGGGTATTCCCCGATACCGGCGGCCCATATCGTGCGATCGAATATCGTGGCGACGAACGGGGTCATTCACATTATCGAGCTAAATTAAAAATTGCAGGAAATGAAACAACATTCTACCAGATATAGCACGTTATTGCTTTTACTATTCATCGGGGCTGGGGCCGGCTGCGGCAAGAAATTTACCAACCCGAATGGCAACGAGTTCCTGGGTGCTACCCTTACAGCCAGTCCGCTGACGGTGGCTGCCGACAGCCTGGTCACGATCAGCGGTCAGGGGTTCAGTACGAATGTGTCCCTGGACCAGGTCTTTTTCAATGGCGTGGACGCCGCCGTGCTCCGAGCCAGCTCCACCCAACTGGTGGTAAAGGTGCCGGCAAGAGGTTCTACCGGCAATATCACCGTGCGGGTCAACGGGGAGCAGGCCAACGGGCCCGTTTTTACCTATTCCTCGCTGAGCGCTTTTTCCATTAGCCCGGTGAGCGGTATCGGGGGAACAATGGTGACGCTTACCAGTAAGAATATCGTCGTAGGTTCGGCCAATTCTACTACCGTGAATTTCGGCGATCTGCCGGGTAAGGTCATCTATACCGATTCCGTCAGGATCATTGTTCAGGCTCCGGATTCGGTGAAGACCAGTCAGCTGACCATCGGTACTAATGGAAAACAGTATCCTGGACCCGTGTTCAACCTGTGCACCATTATCCAGGTGGGCCCTGTGGCGCAAGCTGCGAAGGGCGGGACGGTGACGATCGTGGGTACGGGATTCAATCCGGTGCCGGGCAACAACTCGGTGATCTTCACGACGTCACCTGCATCCCAGGCCAATGCTAACGGGTATGCTACCACGGTGTTGGGAACCGTGGCGGGAGGGAATACGGATACGCTGATCGTGAACATTCCGACGACGGCGGGCAACGGCCCGATCTGGGTGAATCCTAACGGTCAGAATACGATTGCCGGACCCGTTTTTACCCTGATGGCGATCAGCTCCGTGGGGCCTTATGCCGCTCCCTATGTGGCCAGCTCGGGTTTTCTGCAATTATTGACTGGCAATGGATTCAATCCGGACGTGAATCAAAATCACCTGACGGTGAATGGGCTTGTGTGCAACGTCACGTACGTGAGTCCCACAGGGGATACCGTACTTTTCTATCCGCCCGACCTGGTGAATCCTTCTATAGCAGGAACGGCGGATGGGCCCATTGTGCTGCAATCGGGTTCCAATACGACGACCTTCCTGCTCAACTGGGTGAACGGCTTGCCACTTTATGGTATTTTCGACTACGAGGAAGTATCCACGCTGGCTGGCGGGAGCTACGGGCTGGCTGACGGCACGGGCAGACAAGCCCGGTTCGAGACCCTGAGCGGTATCGTGTACGCCAGCGACGGCAATCTATATGTGACCGACAAAGAGGCCAATAATATCCGTAAGATCTCGATGCAAGGCGCTGTGAGCCTGGTGGCGGGCAGCTCTACGGGTGAAGCCGGCTACCAGGATGGGGTAGGGGCTGCGGCCTTATTCAATGCACCCTGTGGAATTGCCGCGGATCAAAACGGTAATCTTTTTATCGCCGACAGCGGTAATTTCAGGATAAGGGAGATCAATTTATCCACCTATCAGGTGACCACTGTGTTCGGATCGGGTGTACAAGGCACTGCAGACGGGATAGGGACGGCTGCGCAATTCCAGGGTCCTATGAGCATCTCGCTCGGCCAGATAAGCAAATTTGTCAACCGCAGGCGGGTGACTATTCCGGTGTTTTATGTAATGGACGCCAGTGCGGGACAGGGAAACTTCCGCGAGCTTTACAACAATGGATCAGGCACCGTGACGACCGTTACCTACGGGCTCGTCGATCCCGGACCGGTATATTCCGTAACCGGCAGCACTGCGTATTATTTCGTGAGCAACCAGCAGGTCTATTACAACGGCAATCCTATTGCGGGTCAGGCCGGTATCACCGGCTATCAGGATGGGTATGGGACTTCCTCCCTGCTGAACCAGCCGTCAGGATTGGCGCCATTGTCCGGGAAAGCGGGAGTGCCCAATTTCATTTCGACGAACTATTACCTGGTGAGCGATCAGAATAACAATATGATCCGGGTGATCGACCTGAGAGGTGGGTATAATGTGATGACGTATGTGGGCGGCGTGCCGTCGGGTTTCCGGGATGGCGGCTTTAAGGCGGCCCAGTTCAATCGACCGGGGGCCATAGCGGTAGTCAGCAGCCAGTTGGGCAATACTATTTACGTGTGCGATGTGGGTAATCATGCCATTCGCGTATTGAATTGAAATCGAGCAGTCTGGCGCAAGAGCACGTCTCTTTCGCCATTTTACATAAGCCGACGGCCGCTCCGGTGGAGCGGGCCGAAGTTCTTTGCCCGTGGCAAGGACGAAGTTAATCGTCCGGCACATATTTTACGATTCCTTAATAGCGTATCATTTTAGATCAATGAGGTAATGTCTATCTTTACATGCTCCCATTGTTGCTATCCCGCAGGCCGGAGCCGACCTTCGGCGAAAAAGATTACAAATGAATATTACCAAAAACTGATACTATGTATACGGATGAGGAGTTGATAGAACTGCTCTCTCGCGATGAGGCGGAAGCCATAAAAGGGATCTATCGAAAGTATTGGAATGAGTTATTGGACTATGCATTTGGTTTGATCCATGATGAAGCGCAGGCTAAAGATATTGTCCAGGAGATGTTTGTACGTATGGTGGCGAAGGAATACCTGAAGGGGATACAGAGCAGCTTAAGATCCTATCTCTTTCTGTCGGTCAAACGGGATTGTGTCCGCTTTTTGCAGCGTGAGCCTGCCATTGAAACGCTGGACACTTCGCTGGAGGATTCTTTTGAGCGATTTATTTCCGCCACACATAAGGACCACAGTGCTCATTCCATAATCCTGAAAGAACTGGAACTTCATTACGAAAAGGAGCTGTCCGGTCTTCCTCTCCGGATGAAACAGGTGTTCGAACTGAGCCGAAAGCAGGGGTTCAGCTCCAGGGAGATCTCTATACGATTAGAGGTGTCTGATCAGACGGTAAAAAATCAGATCACAAACGCGCTTAGGATCTTGAGAGGGAAGCTGCAGTTGGATTGATCTACCCCCGTTGGGGGGCATCAAGATTTATGTTTTCGGAGAAAGAGGGACAGTTTTCGAATCTCTTTGAGTCTGATTTTGTCAACGGCAGAAATCCTAAATTTAGGTCATGGAAATCAGGACATTGAAAGTGGATTTTCAGGCTGGCAAAGAGTTTTTGCAGCATTGGAAGGACAACATATTGCTGGTTATTGTACCATCGCGGAAACGGATGTAATTCCCAATGTAAATTACACCCCTTATATAGGGTTCGTGTTTGTTGGCGAAGAATATCGGGGCCGGCGGTTAAGTGAGCAAATGATAAAGTTTGCTCTGGCCTATGCAAAAAGCACAGGATTTAAAGAAGTATATCTTGTAAGCAGAGAAAAAGAGCTTTATGAGAAGTACGGATTTGTAAAAATTGACCAGAAAAAAAACAGCATAGAAGACGATGACCATATCTTTCGTATTACAGTATAGCACGATTCGCTTTGAGTGTTGTTTATATAAGATATTGCAGTTTATTGCCAGGCTCTTTACTGCTTATAAAATAACCCCGTTGCATAATAATGATCAGCAAAGGGGCAAAGGCGATGTTCAGTTGTTGTGGAAGCCAAGGCCATCCCAAGAGAATTAAGAGTGCGACGAGCGCAGTCATGCGAAAATATCTTTTCACCCATATGTGTTTTTTCTTTGATGCAAAAGCGACAAGTGCATGTGTGGGCCAGGCCCATAAAACATTCAGGTTATTCTTGCATACAGAATCTATCCTGGCAACCCAAACAAATAGGATCAATATTCCTAATAATCCAAGCGATAAAAATAAAAAGACATCTGCAGTTATCAAAACCTTTTGTAATTTTTTGTTCTTACTAAATGATAAAAAAGTAACTATAAATGCCAGGAGTGAGAATAAATTGACTGGTGTAATCAAGGACGCCCTGATGCTGGTGTTATATTCTCTTAGAATGATCTTATTTTCGCTGACCAAAGGGTGCTGTTGAAGAGTTGCATTGTCAAACCCTTGCATCAGATAATCGGGTAAGAACATGGACTGTTCATTGGTTATTTGTTTGTCCAGGTTACTCCCAAGCAAGAAGTCGATGGCAAACTTGCTCCAATATTTATGACAACTATCTAAGTTCTTATGGATTAGTTCTCGGTAAGTAGGTGTTTTGCTCGTTAGGATATTTTTGAAGATGATGGAATTGCGTGTGCTTTTATTGATGATGCCTTTTGCACGGGTAGTACAATTGTCTTCATAAAACCGATAATTATAATATCGATTTTCTTCCAAAGAATTTATTTTGAGTAGATTAAAAAGGCGCTCTTTTTGTTCGCCATTCAACATAAGCTTCTGTTCTATTACACTTCGATGGTCTTGTTTGTATTCTTGTAAAAAGATAGTATAATCATCGACAGAAAGGGCATACTTCATAATGCCTCGAGTAAATTTTAAATAGAAATAAGGGTCTGAATTATCAAATGTACCATAGTTAAAGACAAGATCTATTCCAGATGAGCTATCTATCACTCTTATAGCACTATGTCCCCAGACTGAATAGAGTTCATCTGCAGGCCCGCAGGTGATTAGACTAATTCGCAAATGACTGCTATCTGCTGATTGTCCCTGTGATAATGACCAAATGATGAGAAAGGAAAATGTGAAAATTGCTTTGGAAAGTAATTTCATCCGTAATTCTTTGGTGAAAATTACAGAATATAAGTGCTACAGAAAAGTCTGGCATAATCCAACAAAAAGGGGAAGAACCAGACAAAATTCAGCCTAATTCTTCCCAACTCGGAACTTGCGGAGAGGGAGGAACGGTTTTCGAACATTTTTGCAAAAGATTTATTGAAAATCAACAACTTCTTAAATGAATATGGCTTATTCTAATTGCTACCTGGCAAGATTACCTTCACTATTTAAGAAAAATCGCCTTTGTATGTAACAATTGCCCAGGGTTAGATACTTACCTGGTGTATCTTGAATTTCCTAACTTAATTGCATTTTATGGGGTACTTTACAATTGACCTTCCCGGCAACATAAAGGGAGAAGTGAGATTTGGAAAAGTAATGAGAAAATTTATATCGATAAATCCTTTTAATCTCTTTAAAAGGAAGGGTCCTAAAAGGGAAGAATGGAGGGGTTACATGCTGGAACAGCCGGAAATCTATGATCAGCCGATGTTGCTGTCGGATACGGAGAAACGGAATCCTTATGAGGTTATCAGGGAAATGTTCGTCGATACCAAATTATGCGAATTACGGGATTTTTTACAGGATATTGCCGAAACCTGTCTAACGACGGACAGACACCCTTTTTCAGAACCTGAAAAGAGAAGTGATTTCCTTTTTTTTAAAGGACAGATCGAAAAGTGCCTAGAGGCAGCGTATATAATTAATTCGGGAGGAAAAACAGTTGAATGAAAACATCCATTCGAAAGGGCATATCATTGGGTATCCCGAAGATCAAAAGCTAATATTCAGCTCAGGAGTGTTGGTAAAGCTTATCAAGGTGAAACTGCTTGGCCCAATGATTTGCCCTTTCGAAGTGCCAAAGCCGGACCCAAAGCTGGGCTCTGCACTACTGCCCATCGGCTGCGGCCGTTTATTCCAATGCCATACCTTCAAAGCGTTTTTGCTGACAACTATACATCTTGCTGTGTGCCAAAACGCGCACTCAAAAAGCCCAAAGATAGGGCCTGTAGCCCTTCAAAATGGCTATATAAGTTACAGTCTGCGCCCTTTAGTCTTTCCTTTGGCTGGCTTCCTGGCCAGCAATTCCCTGGCAATTTTCGGGATGTCAAATTTGACATACATATTCTGAGAAGCCTTAGTAAGCCTCTCGGCTATCTCAGCCCATTTGGGCTCCCGACCAAAATAATGGATAGGAGGGGAAAAATCAATGTCGGCAAAGTGCGTAAGGGAGGTTCTGACCATTCGGAGATTTATATCAGGGTACTTTTTATGACAGGCTCGTAACAATTCCTCCAAGGCAAAAACTTCCAATAAGTAATACATATCCACGAAATCTTTTAACCTGGTGCCATTGTTATAAATGGCGTTTAGTTTCATGGCTCCTATGTCAAGTAAGGAAGCCATCCTAATGCCCTCTTCTGTGTCAACTTTGTCCACCGAAGGATATTGATGGGAAATGAGGTCTACCTTAATATCATCAATGAAGCAAAAAACTCCATTGGTTAAGGTGCGAACCTCCACCGCATGATAAGATGTTGAAAGATGGGCGGCAAGGTCAGATGCATTGAAAATGCCAACGGTGAAAAGATCAATGTCAATCGAGGTTCGATGGCCGATCTTTAAAGCAAGGGCGGTGCCGCCAACCAAAGTAAATTTATTGAGTTTATTGTCGGACATCAGCTTTTTGATCAAATCCAATGTCCCTTTCTCGACTGTTTGTGTGCGTAACATGCTAGGGCCTCCTTTGATAGGTCAAAGTAGCCGCACACATCATCTATAGCGTAATCTGGCAGGTATTTAATATCTTTTTTCAGGGCTTTGATCACCTGAGTCTTTCCATAAAATCGCACCAGCTCTTCCCATTCTGCTTTATTACCCCTTTCCAATACACGGGCAATAATGCTGGTAGCACCTTTTCCCCAGTCTATTTTGTCGAAATCCCAGTCCCAAAACAAACGTTTGGGAAGGTTGGGTTTTCCTCCGACCAAGGCATGCGCATTATTTCGAAGATTTGGCATAACTATATTAAAAATACGATAAAAAACGCTTATATACAACATGTGCGGGGTGAATGATCACCCGGCTGTCTTGGTCTCGACACCGGTATTTCTTTTGTTTCCGAATTTCTCTCGCAATATCTGCATATCATCGCCAACCTTCCTATCCAAGACTTTGGCATAATGCTGGGTAGTGCGAAGGTTTTTATGGCCCAGCATCTTACTAACCGATTCAATGGGGACACCATTACTTAGTGTGACTGTAGTTGCAAAAGTGTGCCAGGCAATGTGGAAGGTCAAGTTTTTATGAATTTTGCACACGTCGGCAATTTCTTTCAGATATGCATTCATCTTTTGATTGCTCAATACGGGCAGTAAACGGCCGGAATTTTCGCAGATGGGTGAATCCCTGTATTTCTGTATAATTTCAACAGCGAGGGGTAGGAGGGGGATGCGTGACCTTGTATCGGTTTTCTTGCGGCTGGTGAAGATCCAGTAATTTCCGTCGATGCCTCGGCCAACCTCCAACCTTTTCAGCTTTTGCACATCTGCGTAGGCCAGCCCCGTAAAGCAGCTAAAAATGAAGATGTCCCGGACATGGTTCAGCCGCTCGGTGCCAAAGTCTTTGGAGGAAATGGTCTCCAATTCATCCTCCGTGAGAAAATCCCTTTCTATCTCCTGTTTGGTCATTTTAAAGCCCAGGAAAGGGGCTTTAAGTAGCCAGCCTTTTCTCAGGCAGATATTGACGATCTTTCTAAAATTGCCGATGTATTTGATAGTGGTATTATGGTTGCATTTCCGAACGGTCTTCAACCAAAACTCAAAATCGCTGATAAACTCGAAATTCAGCTTTTTGAGGTCTATATCGGCAATCTTGTATTTCCATTGCAGGAAAGCCCGGACATGGTCACGGGAAGTATTGTAGCGCTCTAAAGTGGCAGGAGAATATTCCTTGCCGATCCCCGCCAGGGCAGCCATCTGGTCGTTGTGCTGCTGGAATATCTCTATTAGCATCCGGGGCCGTTCCGTCACTCCCAGCCATTTTACCCGGAAATTGTCAAAATCCACCAATTGCCCGTCCTGGACCATTTCACGTTCCAGCTTCCATACTTTGCTGGTTAATGTATCCAGGTAGAGGTTCGTTAAGCGGGCTTCTTCATTGTTGCTTTTCAGGCGACTCGCTGCAGCTGACCAGCGGTTGGCATCCACATAACGTTGAATGCTGTGCTCCAATCTCCGGCCATTAATGGTAATGCGGATAAAAATAGGGACTAGGCCGTCTTTGTTGGGTTTGGATTTTTTGATGTAAAAGAGAATACTGATACGATGTTCCATTTTCCACCTCCTTTTAAGTTTTTTTACGAATTGTTTGCATCCGTCACCAAAACTTTGATCGCAGGTAACTCAAACCTACCGAGGGTTTCGTCATGATTCGGTGGAGCAAATTTCGGGCTGATCATGTCCACCGAATTGTCCACCGTGAGATTTGAGTTCCTTTGTATCGAATTGTAGTGGAAAATCATAAAGGGCCCGAAAAACCAGCGTTTCCCGAGCCCTTTATACAGTTTGAAGATTTATCAGCGGAGAGAGAGGGATTCGAACCCCCGGAAGTGTTACCTTCAACGGTTTTCAAGACCGCCGCAATCGACCGCTCTGCCATCTCTCCGGGCGCAAAATAAGGGCTCTCTGACCATACAGCCAAAAAAAACATAGAGTAGGGGTTTTGCCCGTAACTTTGCCGGAATGAAGCACCTACAAGCTGTCAACAAGTACTTCTGGAGATATCGCTGGCGTTTCCTGTTGGGGCTGATATTTATCATACTTTCCAACTATTTCCGCATCCTCACTCCCCAGGTAACGGGCTATGTGGTCAATTCCGTGGAAAAAGAGATCCGGGACAGCGTGGCCGGCAAAAAAACGGCCCAAAACCCCACCTTGCCGAAAGGTATACCCTCAGAAGACATCACCTCCAACTCCCGGACGGCAGACAGCCACAGGTCCACCCAGGATACAAAGGATACGGCTAATTATGACATCCTGGTAAAGAAATTCATTCGCGGCATGGACAAGGCCAAACCCTCTTTTGGGGCCAAAGTGGCCATTTGCGGCATCACATTACTGTTACTGGCCCTCATTGGTGGCTTTTTTATGTTCCTCATGCGTCAGACGATCATTGTCATGAGCCGCCACATAGAGTACGACCAGAAAAAAGCGATCTATGATCATTATCAACTTTTGGACGCCAATTTCTATAAGGTCCATTCCACGGGTGACCTGATGAGCCGTATGGCGGAAGATGTCAGCCGGGTACGCATGTACACGGGGCCGGCAGTGATGTACCTGGTCAACCTGCTTGCTACGATTGCTTTCAGCCTCTTTTTTATGCTGAGAAAAGACCCCTTGCTCAGCCTTTACGTCCTTACCCCCTTACCCATCCTGGCGATCACTATTTATTATGTAAATAATATTATCCATAAGCGCAGCGAGCATATCCAGGCGTTGTTGAGCAATCTCACCACCAATGCCCAGGAGTCGTACAGCGGTATCCGTGTCATCAAATCCTTTGTCCAGGAAAAGGCTATGTTGCATTTTTTTTCCCACAATAGCGAAGAATATCGCAAGAACGCCGTAGGTCTGGCCAAAGTGGAATCCATTTACTTCCCTTCCATGGGCTTGATGATTGGCCTAAGTACTCTGTTGGCTATCATGATCGGTGGGCTGTATACCATCTATGGCCGCCATAGCACCGACCTGGGGACCATCACCGAATTTGTCATTTATATCACCATGCTCACCTTCCCCGTGAGCGCCATCGGCTGGGTGGCCAGTATCATCCAACGAGCCTCCGCCTCTCAGAAAAGGCTCAACGAATTCCTGGACACCGTGCCAGGTATACGCAACCCACCGGCGCCCGCTGCGCACAGACTGCAGGGAAATATCAGTTTCGAGCACGTGGATTTTATCTATCCCAATACAGGGATCCATGCCCTAAAAGATTTCCACCTGGATGTTCGAAGAGGAGAGAAGGTGGTCATCATCGGCAGGACAGGGAGTGGCAAGACTACCGTCGCCCAACTGCTCCTTCGTATGTATGACCCCGGCAAGGGCCGTATCCTTATCGATGGCGTTGATTTGCGTCAAATGGACCTGCAGGACCTCCGCCGACAGATCAGCTACACTCCCCAGGATACCTTCCTGTTCAGCGATACCGTCATGGGCAATATCCAGTTCGGACTGGAGGGCCCCGACGAAGAGAAAGTGCGCAGGGCCGCCCGCTATGCCTCCGTCGACAAAGAAATTGAAGGGTTTGCCGCCAAATACGACACGATGATAGGGGAGAGAGGCGTGACGCTCAGCGGGGGGCAAAAACAACGTATCTCCATCGCCCGCAGCCTTGTCAAAGACCCCGAGATCGTCGTTTTCGATGACTGCCTAAGCGCTGTAGATGCTAAGACTGAAAAGGAAATACTTGAAAACTTACATCAATATCTCCAACATAAGACGGCTATCATTATTACCCATCGTATCTTTTCCCTGGTGGGTTTTGACAGGATCATCGTCCTGGAAGAAGGCCGTATCGTAGAGACGGGCACCCACCAGGAACTTCTTGCCCTCAATGGTTACTATACCTATTTATACGAACAGCAGCAGCAGGAGAATGTGCAGGAATAGGGGCTCCGTCCTGGTCCCAATTACAAAGGCCAGTCTCATAACGGGAAAGAGATATATCTTTCCGCCTTTCCTGGTGATGCGGCATAACAAAATGGTCAATATCCCGGCAGTTGGGACGTTTTTCTGTGAAAAGCAGGCTGGTCGCGGCCTAAATCGGTGATATAAATTCTTTTGTGAATTTTGCTAATTCGAAAACAATACTATATTTGTGCTCGGTTCAAATTGTTATTCACAACTGTAAAAAAATTATTTGTGGCGTACGACAACAACGAAAAAAGAATGGAAAGCGTTTACAGCAAGCGCATCAGGGCTGGCAAACGCAGAACGTACTTCTTTGATGTGAGGGCAACACGTAGCAACGACTACTATCTGACTATTACCGAAAGCCGTAAGAAATTCAATGAAGATGGGTACGACAGGCACAAGATCTTCCTGTACAAGGAGGACTTCAACAAGTTCCTGAAAGCCCTGACTGAAGCTGTGGATTACGTAAAGACGGAATTAATGCCAGACTTTGACTTCGACGCCTACAACCATGACAACGTTGCGGAAAACGAAGGACAGGACAACAGCAGTTCTATCGCTGATGACATCATCGAAGAAGTTCGCCATGTTCCCACTACCTCCCCTAACACTACAACCGCTACCGGAGAAGAAGTAGACAAATGGTAACATCATAAACTCATTACTAAAACCCTTGCAGAGCAAGGGTTTTTTTATTTAATAAGTCAGGCGGGCTTCCACCTTTTGCAGATAAGCCTGGCTCTCCGGCCGTAACAGGTGGCGTACTTCTCCGGAGGGTATTTGGCGTACCTCCTTCCATCCTTTCCAAAACCCTTTCCAGTCCCATCCGCTCTTTTTCAGGTATTCGAGACTCCACAGCAGGGCAGTAGTATAAAAGTATTTTTTTGGCAGGTATTTCCAGGCGACCCGGCTCTTATTCACCCACATCCCCCGCAGTTTGTCCCGGTGTGGCAGCCGGCCGGCCGGGGACTCTTTATGCAGGATGGCGACCCGGTGATCATAACAGATATGGAAGCCTGCATCCAGGGCGCGGTAGCTAAGATCATACTCTTCCATACCATAGAAAAAGTTCTCGGGATAAAAGCCGGCCTGTTCGAATACCTCTCTCCGGATGGCATGGGCGCAGCCGGTGAAATAATACGTTTCAAAATGCGGCCAATCCTTTCGTCTGTCAAATTGCTTGTGCGGAAAGGCGGTTTGCTGCAGCCCGCCCGTGTCATAATAAAACACCTTGAAACCTGCAATGCCTGTGTTCCGTCCCTGCTCTTTTTCTTCTTTGAAAAGGGCGACGATCTGCAGCAAAGCATCCTTATTCCGAAAAAGGGCATCGTCGTCCAGGAATACAAGGATGGGGGCGGTACTTTGCCGTATGGCGTAATTACGTCCCCTGGAAACCCCCAGGTTCTCTTCGGTGGCGTAATACCGGAAAGGCCCGCCGGGACGGGCTGCAATAAAGGATTCCAGGGCGCTGTAGGAAAGGGAAGAACGATTGTTAACAAAAATCACCTCTTCCACGAGTTGGTGTAGCCCTGTCAGACCGTCGATGTTCTCTGCCAGCTGCAGGGCGTCCTCCGGCCGGTTGTAGGTAATAATGACGATGCTGAGCGGCTTCAAAATACTGTTTTTACTTTATGCCTTGGCGCCGGCGGGCGTGCTCTTGCTTCTTTTCCGCCATTCCGCTACCACCGCGGCAAGCAGCAGCAGGTAGCCGAGGATACCGCACCAAGTAGTGATCTTATCGCCTGTATAAAAGGACTTGGGTTCAAAGCGGAACTCGATGTTGTGCTCTCCCGCAGGGATAGACATGCCCCGGAGCACATAATCCACACGGATAATGTCTGCCTTGTTGCCATCAATAAAAGCACTCCAGCCCTTGTCGTAGTAGATCTCGCTAAAGACGGCAAACTGACCCGTCTTTGCGGAAGACTTATAGGTGATCTTGTCGTTCAGATTTTCCACCAGCAGGATCTTTGCTGTGGAGTCTTCCATGGGCTGGAATTTCACCAGCGGCTGGTATTTCTGTTGGATGATAGCCGTATCGCGCACATTCACACTATCCAGGGCCTTCATTTCTTCGTTACCGTCCTTTACATAATGGAGGCTCTTTACGAACCAGCAGGGGCCAAAGGCGCCGGGGTTGAGTCTTGCTTCAGGCTGGCCGCTGGGGTTGGGTTGGATAAAATACTTTGTGTTCAGCATATTGAACACCTGCATATTACCTTTCTGCAGCTGATTTTCGATGAGGTCCTCATAAAGACCCAGCTTGGCGGGGCTATATCCGCCAATGGAATTGTGATAGTAGGAGGTATGGGAATCCTGGAAAGGGTTGCCTACCGCCTGGTCGTATACGCGGAAGTTCTTGTCGGGATCGGCCTTGATACGCGTATTCGCTGCCGTGGGCGCCAGTTGGTTTTCATACTCCGCGGCATCTATAAAGCTGTCTTCGTTAAGGTAACGCCTGCCCACCGCCAGTATATCGAAAGAACTGAGCACCAGTAAACCTCCCAAAAGTATCAGCTGTTGTTTGTATTTGCCTTTTAGATAAAGGGCGATGAGCGTCACCGCCAGGGCTATCAGTATAAAAGTGCGTAGCAGGTCGCTGCCAAATATCGATTGTCTGTCCGCCCGTATTCCGCTCATCAACGAACCAGCCAGCTCGGTAGCCTGTTGCAGCGCCTGGGGTGTCTGCTGTCCACGGGACGCCATCTGTACAAACCGCTGTTGGATCATGGCATCGTTCTCACTCCTGTAGCTGGCCGTGAAGTAAAATCCTGCCGTTACCACCAGCAGACCCGCCGAGATAATCATCACCCGGCGGAACTTCTTCCAAAGCACTGCAGCCGACTCCTGGCTGCGGACAAGCGCATCGAGCCCCAGCGCACCCAATAAAGGCACACCGAATTGCGGTAGGATCATAGCGATGGTAGGGGCCCTGAATTTGTTGTAATAGGGAAGGTGATAGAGCAGGAAATCATTGATGGTGGAAAAGTTCTTACCCCATGCCAGGACGATACCCACGATGGTGATGCTTACCAGCCACCACTTTTGCCAGCCTTTTATAAATACCAGCCCCAGGATGAACAACATCCAGCAAACAGCGCCCAGGTAGGCCGGACCCGCTGTGCCGGGCTGATTGCCCCAATAGCTGTAGGCATTTGCCATGGCCAGGGCCTGATCTTCGGGTACACCGACTTCCGTCAACTTGTCCGCAAACTTCGAGTTGCCTGTAATAACCTTGCCAAGATCTCCGGGACCCTGTGCATTCGGCACCAGCAGATTGAACGTTTCCGGTATACCATAGCTCCAATTGAATGCATATTCAGGGCTAAGTCCGCCCTTGCTCATTGTTTTGCCGGCATTGCCGCCTGTCAGCTCTGTCCTGCCACCCCGCATCGTTTCCTTGGCAAGTTCATTCGTCGGCAGATTCAACACGGCAAGGGACCCAAAGCCGATGAGGAAGGCGCCTCCCGCAATGGCCACACCGACGAGCAGCGGCTTGATTTCTTTCTTCCGCCAGCTGTCGATGAAATAATATAATGTAAGAAAGCCGGCGCTGATCAAAGTATAATACACCACCTGTAAGTGACCGGTGCCCACCTGGAACATGGAAAAACAGGTAAGTAAGACAGCGCCCCAAAGCCATTTACGCTGGTAGATCAGCAACAGGCTGGCGATGACGCCCGGTGCATAAGCGATGGCCTGCATCTTGGTGACATGCCCTACGGCGATGATGATGGGGTCATAGGTGGCGTAGGCATAGGCCAGCGAAGCGAGCATGCCGATCAAAGGATTGATGCGGAGCACCATACAAAGGATATACATGCATACGCAGGCTGCAAAAAAGTAGCTGATGGGCGCCGGCATCCCCAGGGTCAGAATATAGATGAGATAGCCCAACGAGATCTTACTTTGCTGCTCGATGGCAATGTTGTAAGCCGGCATACCGCTGAACATACTCTCCGTCCACAAGGGGAAATGACCGTATTTTTCCTTGTACTCCAGGGACTGCTGCACCATGCCCTTATATCCTAACGTATCATGCTGGTTCACTACCAAGCCTTCCAGCGCAGGCTTGCAATAAACAATGGCAACGACTAAGAAAACAAGGATAGCTAGGATATGAGGCAACGCTTTTTTCAAAAACGGAGAGTTCATAATATCGGATGAATTATTCCCGGCAAAATAATGGTATTTTGCCCAGAAATACAGATTTTTGGACAAATATGAGATTATTGAGACACCTCTCCCGGGTGGCATTTATTTGTAATATTTGCTATTTGTTGGCCTCTCTGGTCCAGTACATCCCTAACCCCCCTGAAGGAGAAGCGCTCTCAACCATTATCGTATTGGGCTGGCTGCTGTCCATTCTGGTGAATTTCGTGGTCAATGGGTGGTTGCTGGTGGTATGGGCGTTCAGAAAAGGTTTACTGGATATCCCCCGCTGGCTGTGGATCGTTAATCTTATTTTTTTAATCGTTCAATTGGTCATCTTATTTATTCGCACATGATCCACGGAATACTCAGGGATAAACCTACCCGCCTGTTCATTTCTTTCACGGCTTTTTTTGTTGCCAATGCCCTCATCGCAGAATGTATCGGCGGGAAACTTTTCTCTTTGGAAAAGGTGCTGGGGCTGGCACCGGCTGATTTTACCTTTTTTGGGCAAAAACATTTGTCGTTCGACCTTACCTGCGGGGTACTGCTATGGCCCCTGGAATTCGTCATGACGGACATCGTTAACGAGTATTATGGCCCCAAGGCTGTGCGTCGTATTTCTTATACAGCGGTTGCCTTAATCTCCTATGCTTTTTTGATGTTTTATGCCGCCATACATATCGCTCCCTCCAATTTCTGGATCACATCCAAGGCGGACGATGGGATCGCTAATATGCAGGCAGCCTTCAATGGTATTTTTGGTCAGGGGATGTGGATTATTTTTGCCAGTCTGGTGGCATTCCTTGTCAGCCAGATCGTGGATGTCACCGTATTCCACAAGATAAAGAAGCACACTGGCGAAAAACACGTATGGTTGAGAGCCACCGGTTCCACTGTCGTCTCCCAACTCGTGGACAGTTTCATCGTGCTTTATATAGCATTTAAGATAGGGAACAACTGGTCATGGCAAAAGGTATTGGCTGTATGTCTGGTGAACTATACCTATAAGTTTACGATGGCGATCGTCCTTACTCCTTTGATCTACCTGGTAGAACATCGCATAGAAAAATACCTGGGGCATGAAACCACCCATAAGATGAAACGGGCCGCAATGGGATTGGAAAATGAATAAACGGACTGCTTATACAGGCACTTCCATCACATAATCATTCATAAAGTAATTGTTGCCGATGGGCACATCTTCTTCTCCGACGACGCTAAACCCCATCTTCTCATAGAACTGACGCGCTTTGTTATAACGATTGACATTCAGCCGCAAGGTCTTTGCGCCTTTTGCCCGGATGTCGTCGAAGATAAAATGCAGGATCGCCTTTCCCCGGCCCTTGCCTTGCCTGCCCGTCTGCACATAGAGCTTATGCAGCTTGAATATGCCGGGCTCCCCGGTGGGCCCCCAGGACGCAAAACCGATGGGTTCTTCCTCTTCCTCTACCATGAGAAACCGGTGCTTATCCTCTTTCATCTGTTTGCGCAGCGAGGCGGGGCTATAGAACAACTTTAGCATATAATCCAGCTGGTGAGGAGGTGTAATATCCTTGTATGCCACAGGCCAGATCTGCTGCGCTAAAAATCCGATGGTATTGATATCGTCCAGGTCTGCAAATCGAAAAGAGAGGGATGCTTCCATAATATATGCCGCACAAAGATAAAGAAGATTTATTTATGAAGCCGGATAGCCTTCCAGGCCTGCCGTACAGCAATATAAAAACTGGTAAAGGCCCCAAAGGAAAGGATCCCGTCCGATACATAACGTCTGACAACGTGGTGCTGCTGGATAAAAAGAAAGAAATCAAAGCTCCCGTGTAAGAGCACGACGATTACCAGGCCTTTCCACATCAACCAGACCTTTCGCCGCGGTCTGACTTTTGCCAGACCAATATTATATCCCATCAATACGGCGAAGGAAGCATGCGCCGGCACCGACAGGAACATACGGGCCACCCCCGTCTCTACCCCGAATTTCCATACATATTCTATATTCTCCAAGGTCGCAAAGCCCATCCCTATCATCACGGAATAGATCACCCCGTCGAATGGCTCCTGGAAACGCTCCAGCGGATAGGCATACCATCGTAGAACGAGGTATTTGCTGCCCTCCTCCGTAAAGGCCACGATGATAAAAGCATACCAGGCAAAGGCAAGGACGGAATGTCTGTAAGGGTCGTCCCGCACGTCCCCGGCAAACCATTGGATGAGGAGTGGAGGTATAGTCGCACAGATACCCAGTATGAAAGAGATTACCAGATGCCGTACCGACCCGTCATAAAGTCTCCGGAAGGAATAGATGAACAGGCTGATGGCGATGCCGGGCGCGATGGCTAAGGATAATAATAACAACAACATCAATGCACCTCCTGTCGCGGTTGTGTTGTGAAATAATAGACAGCTCCGTCGTTGAATCGCCAGGCCGTATCCAGGTGCTTGGTTTTCTGAATATCCTCGATGGTCAGCAGGTCCGTGTTGAGGGCATCGTTAAACCAGACGACATAGAAATGATCCTCCTTCATCAGGTCCCTGACATCCCAGGGAAGGTCTTTATGGGGGATAAGGTCAGTTACCATGCCTGTGAAGAACCAGATGCCTTCATAGGCATTCGAATAGATCGGCGCTGTCTTGTGTAGTCCGGAGGTCTTTTTTACAAAGCCCATTGTCGGCGACTGTGTCCAGGAATCTTCTGTATAGCCGGGTATGCCGGCATAATGGATTCCATTCCAGTTGAACTTATACATATCCCACTGGCCATATTCCATACATAAGGCTCCTGCCAGGGCCACACCTGCCAGCCACCGGCGCTGACGCTTGCCCACCCGCGTCATGACGGAAGGGACCCAGCTGCTGCTGCCCCAGAGCCAGGAAATGAACAGAGGGGACATGAGCCGGCTGTCTAACTGTTGGAACCGGGTAACACTGGCAATGATCAGTAAGAAAAAAGCATATACAATAAAATGCGCCGTGGCAATCTGATCGTAGGAATACTCATCATGTTGTCGTATGAGCCGGAAAAGCCAGATCCCCAGGCATACCAGCAGACAGATGACCCCCACCAGCGCGGGGTATTTGTAAGGGTCGTCGAAAAAAGGCAGCCAGTCGCAGAAAACGCTGCCAAAGTATTCCAGGTTCTTACCCAGGCTTGTCACGGCCTTCTCCCTGTAACCCGTCAATGTCCCCGTGACCAGGTGATTACGGAACACATTCAACGCCGCCAGCGAAACGCCGATCAACCCGAACAGGATGATATGTACTATTTTTTTGCCCCAGTTGATCCCTCTGTCGGTGATCATCAGAAAACCACCTAATAAGATGAGGCTTACTCCGGCATAGCGCATGACACAGGCTACGGCAGCGATGACCCCCAACAGCGCCATGACCTCGATGCTATGGGTTAGGTGATAACGGCGGGCCACCCGGATGAACAGGAGCGTCAGCAGAAGGAATAAGGTCTCTGACCATACCATGGAATATACTTCCAGCAGACAGGGGCTCAGCACGATGATACTCAACAGGACGATCTTATACACCCGGTTGGGATGCCCGAACCGTTCCATCATCCATCCCGACAAAAAGATCAGTATGCCGAACAACAGCCCGTTGAGCACGACGGCGAATTGCATGGGTTCCAATCCCGTTACGAGCATAATGCCGCTGAGAAAGATGGGGTAGCCGGCGGGGAAATCCATCATCGGCGTCCCGGTAAAATCGTTGATAGCCCCATGGTGACGGATATTGGCGGCCGTGCTCATATATATTACAGAGTCCGGTGATACCCCAATGCCGCTGTGGCCGGCCCAGGTCTGGATCAGCAGAAAACCAATGATGGCAGCGATAAAAGAATCAATATCCCGTAGGTAGAAATTGGGTCGGTTCATAAGTCAGACCAAAAGTAAGCGATTCACTATATTTATACGTAATTTCAAAACTATCTAAAGCAATACTACATGATCTTTCGCCGCCTGCCCGTTCTTTTCTTTGTCCTACTCCTGACGACAGGCTTATCCGCACAGCAATTTGGTGGAAATCCGCCCTCCCTTCACTGGCAACAGATCAATACGGACACCGCCCGTATCATCTTTCCCAAAGGATTGGAATCCCCTGCCCGGCAAGTGGCGGCCATCGTCCATACGCTAAGCCGTACCACCTTGCCTACCATCGGCGGACAGCAACGCAAGATCAATATTGTATTCCAAAATCAGACCATAATTCCAAATGGTTATGTCGGTCTTGCTCCTTTTCGCAGTGAGTTTCAGCTAACCCCCGAGCAGAACAGCCTAGAACTGGGCAGTCTGCCCTGGCAAAAGACCCTGGCCATCCATGAATACCGCCACGTACAGCAGTATAATAACTACCGCATCGGGCTCTCCAAAGCCTTCTATTATCTCTTTGGCGAAGGCGGACAGGCGCTGGCCAACAGCCTTTCCATACCCAACTGGTTCTGGGAAGGCGATGCCGTTTACCAGGAAACCCTGGTAAGCGACCAGGGCAGGGGACGCCTTCCTTTCTTCTTTTCCAGTTACCGCAGCCTCTGGGCAGCGGATAAACGTTATTCCTGGATGAAACTGCGCAATGGCTCTTTCAGGGATTATATCCCCGACCATTATCCGCTGGGCTATATGCTGGTGGCCTATGGACGGCAACATTATGGCGATGACTTCTGGAAAAATGTCACCCTGGATGCCGCCCGTTTTAAAGGGCTGTTCTTTCCCCTCCAGGCCGGCATCAAAAGATATGCCTCGGTATCTTTTACACAGTTCCGCCGGGATGCACTGGACCATTTCAAGGCTACTGAGCCTCACCAAACTGAAATGGCTACTGCCGACGAATTTGCACGGACACACCGGCACTTCCAGGGTAACCAGCAGTTCCCCCGTTTTATCGGGCAGGATAGCCTGCTCTATCTCAGCAGCAGCTATAGAAAGATCCCCGCTTTTATCATAAAGGATATGCAACAGGGGCATGAACACAAACTCCGGAGCCGGGCTATTGCCATCGATGACTATTTCTCCTATGGCGGCGGAAAAATCGTATATGCCGCCTATGAGACGGACCCCCGCTGGTCATGGCGGGATTACAGCGTTATCCGGATGATGGACGCGATGACAGGGGAGGACCGCCGGCTCACGGTAAAGAGCCGGTATTTTGCACCCGATATCTCCCCCGATGGCGGGCATATCGTAGCCGTGCAGGTGTCCACGGACGGCGGGAGCACCCTCCATCTGCTGGATACGGCCACCGGGGCAGTGGAACAACGGCTTCCCAATAAGGATTCGCTCTTCTACACTTACCCCAAATTTTATGGTAAGGATAAAATTATCACAGCCGTACGCAATGCCAGGGGCGAGATGTCACTCGCGCTGGTGCACGTGCCTGACGGAGCCATGGACCTTTTGCTGCCTTTCAGCTATCAGGCGATAGCCTTCCCCTCTGTCCGGGGTGACACGGTATGGTTCACCGCCAGCCGGGAGAATGAGAACAGGATCTATTGCTTTACGGGCGAAAAGCTCTTCCGGGTCCGCCTGCCACACGGCGAGCCTATTACGGGGGATTACGGATTCAACGCCACGGAGGGGGGGTATGCATGGAGTGCCTTTACAGCCGTAGGTTACAGGGCTGACGCAGCTCCGGGAAGCCAGCTGCAGCTGGAACCACTGGCCGTCGCCCGCTGGCAACTGCCCCTGGCCATCCAGGGTATCGACAGTCTTGACAAAGGCCCTTCCCGTCTTCTGGACAGGATCGGGAAAGGGGATTATCCTGTGAAGAAATATCCTGGTTCCTTCCATATTTTCAACTTCCATAGTTGGCGACCGTATATCTCTGACCCTGACTACACTTTTTCGCTGGTAAGCGAGAATATCCTGAATACCCTCCAGTCCGAGCTGTTCTTTGATTACAACCGGAACGAGAAATATAAACAAGTAGGAGTAGACGCTACTTACGGAGCGCTCTTTCCCTGGCTGGATATCGGGGTAAACTATATATTCGACCGCAATACGCTTACGCGCTCTGGAAAAGCCTATTTTAACGAAGCAAACGCCTACATCGGCTATAGTATCCCCCTGAACTGGACGCATGGACGCAGCTTCACGGGTATTCAGTTCGGGACGGACCTTGTGTATTCCCGGCAATATTTCCAGGGACTTTTTAAGGATTCAGGGCTGGACAGACATTTTACTTATTTACGCAACTACCTCAGTTTTACAAACCAGATACAAAAGGCAGCCGCTCAAATTTATCCCCGGCTGGCACAGACCGTCTATCTGCTGTATGATCAATCGGTGAGCTCAACCCCCAGTCATCAATTCCTGGCTTCAGGGTATTTCTATCTGCCAGGGGTCGACCTTACCCATAGTTTGCAGTTGGGCGCAGCCTGGCAGGGGAGGGATAAGGCAGGAGCAGGCAGCTACTCCAACGGTTTTCCCTGGGCCAGGGGCTACGCTGCCTATAACCTTTACCAGATGTGGCGGCTGACGGCCAACTATCATTTTCCTCTTTTGTACCCTGACGCGGGGTTTGCCAATATGATCTACCTGATGCGCATACGCGCCAACTGTTTCTATGATTATATGAAAGGGGCATTCTTTAACAGGGCCGGGGATGTGCTCTGGTTCCCCTTTCGCAGCTATGGAGTGGAGATGTTCTTTGATACAAAATGGTGGAATCAATTACCCATCAGCTTTGGGGTCCGGTACAGCCGGCTGGTGGACCTGGATATAGAGGGAAGAGGTCCTAATCAATGGGAGCTGATCCTGCCGCTGAATATACTCTCACAGGGATATAGCGCGAAAGGGGGAGCAAAGGTTTATGAGTAAGATATTATTAAAGGGGGCTGCACCCATCTTTGGATACAGCCCCCCAGAGCGTTATGCGCCGTGAAGGTTGAGATTGTTGCGGGCAGGTGATCAGTAATAAGAGAATTTCAGATTGCTGATATCGCCTATCTTCGAATCTGTCAACTTCAGGGTGGCTGCTCTGTTTTTACTATCCGTCGTCCAGGTATAAGTTTGTGCATCCGTTGCCCCAGGCAGCTTGTCTGCTCCAATGATCTGCGATTTTTCGGTTGCCGTACTTATCCCATTCACGGATACATAATCTGTTGCTCCGCCGTTGATGCCAATATGACTCAACAATGGCCCGTAGGTGCTGGCAATCGCCTGATGATAATTGGGGTTTACGATCGATGAATAGGTGGACGTAGTAGAGTTGACAACCGTGTCCGGCCTTCCCGTATTGCCAACTAAATACGTATATTGGGCGGTGATATTTCCATTGGTAAGGAAAAGTGTATCAAGTATTTGTCCGTCTGAACCACTATTTAACCTTGCTGCAATATTCCCGTTGGGATAAGTCCAGGTTGTCGCATATCCTGAATTATCCAGGGCTGTATCCTTTATTATCCGGTTTTGCCCATCATACTGTAATTGATGGAGATGACTCTTTTGATCAAAACTATTGACGACGGTGTATGAAGCGGGGGCCGTACTGTTGCCGGCATAAGAGAACGTCACGGTTGAAGTGCTGGGGTTACTACCATCGATCTTGATTGACCCGATGTTGATAATACCTGAGCCGGATCCATAATAAACGACGATCTTTGTCAGACGGTTTGAATTGTCATAGCTGAAAGAATCGAGTAAGTCTGAAGACTGTCCATCCCTTATCGAGGATAAATAATTACCGTTCGACGGAGGATTGGAAGGCCCGGTTCCGCCACCCGGATGTGTTGGTGGTGTTGTACTCTTTGTACAGGAAGCAACAAAAATCATTGTGCTGATGCCAAGGCATATTGCAATGCCGGTAGGAAATGGTTTCATGAACTAAAATTGTGTTGGTTTTAAAAATTAGAAACTTCATTTCCTCTAATACACGGAGACGCAAAAAAAACCCCTACCGGCTCTTTTCAAAATTTATCCTGTAAAAAACCCCTGCCTGCAGCCCGATCCAGAGTTTGGTATTTTGGGGGGAATACTGAGAGTAAGTGTCCTGGACGGTATAAAGAGGTTTTATATATTGATAAGGGTTATTTGCATCTGTCGCACCTGCCAAAGGAGGGGTTGAAACACCATAGGCATAATAATGCGTATCTAATTTATCGAATACGGGACCAAATTGAAGCAGGATCCTCCGGCCAATGGCTGTTTCAAATGATAAACCAAGTTTCTGCAGAGATGTTTTGACTGTTAGTGGTAAGCCTGTTGCAGGTGATTCCTTCCATAGATAATCTTTTGAATAGGTGCCTGTAGTGGCAATAAGCCCCATCCTCCATTTGTCTGCCAGTTGCAAAGATCCTCCTACTCCATAACGAAAGCCGGCAACGCTGAAATTCGTACTCAATTGAACAATCCCATAGATAAAACGCCATCCGACCCGTATGGAAGGATTGATATACATGTTCTCATCGGCAATCAGACCTGCATCGAAAAAAAAACGCGTGGAACCACTTGTTCTTTGTTTATCTGTACGGATTTGAAAGGAGATAAGAGGAGGGGGAATGGGAAAGGAACAGGGAAGGGGAGAGAAAGTGGGAGCGCCCATTGTCTGATAGATCTTATCGTTATCAAACCCCTCGTCGGACAGGTATTTTTCTGCGTGTGGGGTGGTGGCGAAATGCGGAAGAGTAGAGGAGGCATCTGTGGGAGAGGATGGTAGACCGGTAGGCGACAGTGGTGAAGAGGCTGAGCGTACGGGAGATCTATGAGATGTTGCAGATGCCGAGGATTCAGGAGCTGTATGGGATGTTGGAGATATTGAAGAAAGGGGAGATTTTGGGGATGGTAAGGACGAAGAGGCTATTTTCTCTTTATTGACAGCAATGGTGGAGTTTGCGGGTGGCTTATCGATAAATATGACGTGGTCTCCCAAATATGTAAAATATACCCCGGTACTACTTTTTATTTCTGAAAGGATCTTATCGATCGACTGTATTCCTTTCCGGAGATGAATAATTTTGGAAGGTTTGAATTTTTGTGTATTGAGGGAAAATTTTACCCCTGTCTGTTTGTTGATCAGGTGAAGCAGATAACCCAATCGCAGGTCTTCAGCAGGCAAATTCACATTTTGATGAAGCACAGGAATAGCTTCCTGGCCGCTGACGGATATGGCTGCAATCAGGAAAAAGACAAAAAGCAAGTAAAATCTTGAATCGTTGAGATACTTATTATGAGCTGCTGATATAGACCACATTATTCTTTATCTTATAGTTCACGTGCAAAGTGATGGAAATGACTTCAAAGATATATTCAATAGAATTATTATCGAAAGAACTGCTCATTGTCAGATTCTTAAGTTTTTCATTAAGAAATACGACCCTGATACCGTATGCTTTTTCAACTTGTGCAACGATTTCTTTCAATGTGGAATTTTCAAAACTCAATATTTTAGTTGCATATGCCTGATCATTGATATTGAAGGAATTAAATAATATAAATTTATTCTCCTTTATATCGTAGATGCCTTGCTGACCGGCTTTAACTATTAGAGAATCCGATAAAGAATCCGAATGAACCCACATCATTACGGAGCCTGTTTTTACGGAAATTTCAATTTTGGATGGGCCTTGCTGCACATTAAATGAGGTCCCAAGGACGGTGACCCGTAAATTTCCGATATGCAGCAGGAATGGTTTGGCCTTATTGGGTGTCACATTGAACCAGGCTTCCCCGGCCAAATGAACTTCTCTATTGCCAGTGCTAAAATCACTGGCATATTGTAATACAGAATTTGTGCTTTGGACGACGATAGAATTATCCGGGAGCGTGTCGCGTAAAATATCCTTATGTGCCCATTTGGTGACAGAGGAGACAGCATCGGAAATGATATGGCCGGGGGGGCTTTTTTGATCGGGACGGACAAGCAGCCAAAGGGCGCCGGCCAGGAGCAGGAGGGAGGCCGCGATCCCCACACGGTATAGGTATATAGTGCGCTTCAACGGCTTAATAGCATGGCCGGCCTGGAATGGCGCATTACCTTGCCAGGCAGTGGAAGCCTGCTCAAAGAGCAAGCGATTATTTTCTGAAGACATGATCCAGTCATCTACTTCAATTGCTTCCTCCGGAGTGGCTTCTCCGGACAAGTATTTGGCTAGTAATGTATAATCAAAATTATTGAATTTAGAGTTGTCCATTTACCAGTTTAGTATAATCATTTAACAGGGTTTGATCCAAAAAATCTGGTTCGCAGGATCTTCAAAGCTTTGCCCATCTGAATCTCAACTGTCTTTATCGATATTCCTAATTCGGCGGCAATCTCCGCATATTTTTTCTCATCCAGACGGCTCATGATAAAAATCTGTCTGCACCTGGGGGGCAGCAGGTTTTCCAGAGAAGTCATCACCTGCAGGTGTTTCTCCTTCCGTGACATGTTATCTTCCATTTCATAGATCGATTCCTTGATAGTAGCCAGATGCCGATCCTTCACTTTTTGATGCCTTTTTATATTGAGACAATAATTGTGTACGGATGTATATAGATAAGTTTTAATGGATTGATTGTCGTCCAGGTCTTTACCTTTCTCCCATAATTTCAGGAAAATGGCCTGAACAGCGTCTTTTGCTTCATCTTCATCGCGCAATATGGTATAAGCATAGCGACACAACCTTCCAAAATATTCTTGAAAGTATTGCCCGACTTTGACGGTCAATTCGTTGTGAACGCTTTTTCTTCTTTCTTCTTGTAAGTCCAACTTGAATTAGTGACACCTTATTTTCTCCTGGAAAATGATAATACACCTAAGACGGCTTAAAACCCTTATTATATAAAAAGTATTTCTGTTTGTTGGGTGAGTCTGGATGTAAACCTTCCAACTTTAAGGTAGTCTGTAGACAACCACAATAACTATTCCAGTTAGCTTTGTTATGAAAAATTATGACCCGACCTTATGATAAACGAATGCTTTGCCGCCCGAATAGGCGGTAAAGCCGGTGACCTTGCCCTGGGCGTCCCGCGTAAATGACAACTGCAGGTCATAGGCCTTCAGAAAAAGAAGATCCCTTTTTTCGGCGTATAACTCATCGGCTTTGGCCCCATTCCAACTTATAGACAGCTGACCATTCTTCCACGCGATAAGCCCTTTAAATTCTTTTTTATCCTCCAGTTCGTAGTCCCCGGTGTATTCCTGCAAGACTGCCGGCAGCAGTGCAATGGCCTTACGGGGCAGCACATAAGGTTGATCGTATAATATTTGTAGTAATCCGATATAACAGGGACGGGCATTGGCTATTCTGTCACGATTATTGGTCAGCAGGACGATACACGCCTGGTCCTGGGGTATATTGCTGATCAGCGAGGCAAACCCGAAGTTGCCGCCTTCATGAAAGATCAGTCGTTTGCCTATTGCCGAATCCATGGTCCAGCCATAACCATATTTCCAGCTGCCGCTGACCCTATGAATTTGTACGGATCTTTCCAGGTCTTCGGGGCTTATCAGCTGCCCTCCGAACAAGGCCTGACTCCAGCGGTACATGTCACCTACGGTAGAATAAATGGCCCCAGCGGAAAAGGAATATGTTGAATCCACGATACCTGCCTGTGCAGGGTCAGGGTCATACAAACTATCATATCCCACGGATTTAAAAGGGCTGCTGAGCCCTATATAGTCAAACCCGGAATGCGTCATACCTGCCCTTTGAAAGATACGTTGCCGTATGAGGTCCCAGTAAGTCCGGCCCGTGACCTTTTGGGCAAGATAGCCCAACACCATATAAGCCGTATTGCTGTACCCGAATTTTGTGCCTGGCGTAAAGTCCAGCGGTTTTTCCCCAAAGCGTTCCCAAAACTCTTTTTCAGTAAAATGCCCGCGCGTTACCCATGACATGAATTCCGCATCCTTTGAATATTCAAAGATCCCTGAGCTATGGTCCAGCAGGTTTTCGATGGTGATCATATTACCGTACTTATAATCAGGGAAATATTTACCGATGCGGTCCGTCAGCCGCAGGTAGCCTCTTTCCTGGAGGTCCATGATCAATGTCGCCGTAAAAGGTTTGGTCACCGAGCCGATGAGGAATATGGAATTGGTGTCATGGGGTACTTTATTTTCCGCATCCCGCCAACCCCATCCCTTTGCATAGAGAATGCTGTCGTGTCGCGCTACCAGGACCACACCATTAAAAAGTTGCGCGCGATTTGCCGCCTGCATAAACGAATCCATTTTTTGCGTAAGAGACTGTGCGTGCGCTGTACCGGTGGATAATACAATAAATAATGCTGGTAAATATTTTTTCATATCAGGAGGTTTGCTGCTTTAAAAATAGCGTCGGACAGGCAGTATTGTATGTTCTACCCTGGTTAAATAATACCTAAAATGCACCAGTGGCTGATATGGTTGCTTTATTTCTTATCTATTTTCAGGTTTCAATTTCATCTCACGCTTATGAATAAAACCTTTATCCTTTCTTTAACATTTACGGTCTTCTCTTTGGCGGTCTGTTATGGGCAAGCTACCCCTGTTACGATTGTAAGAGGGGTGGTGATAAATGCTTCCACGGGAGAGCCTGTGAGCTATGCGACGGTTACCCTGGCAAGGAAGAGCGTCAGCACTATGAGTAATGAGTCCGGAAAATTTATCTTTAAGATAGCTGTTGGGGATAAGCAAGACAGTATTTATATATCGCATGTAGGATATAAGCAGGTGGCTATGGTCATTAGCTCGTCCGATACGGGTTTTACGGTAATAAAATTGAATGAAGATATCAGACCCTTATCTGAAGTGACGGTGAAAACCATTAATCCATTGAACCTGATCCGGCGGGCGATAGCGAGGATACCTGATAATTACCCATCCACTCCGTATATCTATGATGGATTTTACAGGCTGACAGGAAGGAAAGGTTTGCATGTTATCGATCTCTCCGAGGCGGTGTTCCAGGTGTATAATGAAAACTATTCCAGTAAGAACAAACAGTATAAAGTGGTCAGGGCCCGGCTGGATAAGGACCTGACGGCTTTTGGAGGGATGGATGGCATTGACTTTGGCGCAAAGCCGGAAGGGCTGATGGAGGACGATATTGTGAGCAATGTGGGTGGATCAGATCTGCTAAGCGAAGAAGGTCTGAAAGAGCATGTATTTACCTACAATGGCATCATCGATTACAATGGCCGGGATGCCTATGTCATCGGGTTTGACCAGAAAGATGGGGTAAAGAAATCATTGAACAAGGGCACTATTTATCTGGACGCGGGCAGCCTGGCATTTCTGCAGCTCACCGTACAAAAAAGCCCGAAAGGGATAAAGTACTGGGGCTTGGGGTTCGTACAACGAACAATGTTGATGCTGGCAAATGTACATGCCCGTTTGCTGGGGGATAGCGGTTATATCACTTATAAAAAGTATGGGGACAAATATTATCTCAACCATGTCTATGGCTCGGCCCGGTGGTACCTCGCGGGAAGCAGAAAGCACTTTGAGCTGAACCCCATGCGGCTGACATTTAATTGCCTGGTGACAGGGATCGATACGGCGGGCGTGCGGGCTTTCAAAAAAGAGGAGGTGCAGCGCAATTCCAAATTGATGGAAAACCATGCCCCGGAAAAGAATACCGACAGCACGGACGCCTTTTGGGGCGACTACAACCTGATACAGGCTGAATTCAATGTGGACTCAGCATCAAAGATCATCCGCGCCAATAACGAGACGCTGAACTACAAGAATGCGTTGGCCCGCCAACTGTCAAAGTATAAGAAAGAGCCGGCGGTGAGGATCGATTCCATCCTTTCTTTCTACTATCATAAAGGCCAGTTCAATGGGACGGCATTAGTGAAATACCAGGGGAAGGTGATCTATTCAAAGGGTTTTGGGCTGGCCGATAATAAGAGGGTTTTTCCAAATACGGCGGAAACACAATTCCGGATCGGCTCTACCTCCAAGCAATTTACGGCTATGCTGATCATGCAGCTGGTGAATGAAGGCAAGCTTAGCGTAGAAGATACTGCCGGCAGGTTCATACCCGGTTACCGCAACGGTATGGTCACTATTCAACAATTATTGACCCACCAGTCGGGCATACCTGAATACCTGGCAGGGAAGAACCTGGCAGCATTTCTTACCCGAAAATATTCATTGGACGAGCTGGTAACACGCTTCTGCAGCGATTCCCTGGACTTTGAGCCGGGGACGAAGATGGATTATTCCAACTCCGGTTTTGTCGTGCTGGCGGACATCATTGAAAAAATAACGGGTAAAAAATATGCCGATGTACTGGCCGAAAAGATATTTACCCCTTTAGGGATGACGCATAGTTATTTTGGCAAGGAAGGGCAGGATACCACCCGGCTTGCTATTGGCTATATGTTCGATGAACCCGAAATAGGTTACCCGGTGCAAAATCTGGCGGGGGCAGGAGGAATCACTTCCACCGCGGAAGACCTTTTGTTATGGCATAACGCGCTGTCGGCAAATACGCTGTTGCCAAAAGAAAAGATGGATGAACTGTTCAAGCCCAGGGTGCAATGGGATGAATGGGGCGCGTATTATGGCTATGGCTGGATGATCGACCGGCTACAATTCGAGGTGTCCAAAAAGCATACAATCCAATATCATCCCGGGACGGAAGAAGGGTTTTACGATATGCTGGTGCGGCAGCCGGATAAGGATATTTTTATCATCCTGTTGAGCAATCACAGCGATTTCCCCAGGTTTGATATGACGGACCTGATATTAAACGAGCTGAATTGATCCGGCTTATCCGATCTGCGCCAAACTCTCCTCGATGGTCCTGATCTTTGCCAGCGCATCCTCCTGCTTTTTCCGTTCGACAGCCACCACTTCGGGTTTTGCATTTTGTACAAACCGTTCGTTGCCGAGCTTTTTGTTGACGGATTCCAGAAAACCTTTCAGATAGGCGAGCTCTTTTTGCAATTCCTCTTTTTGTATCCCCGCGTCTACTTTCTGATCCGTACCGATGTAGAATTTATCCTTGCCGGAAACGACCGTCAATGTGCCGGGGACCATTTCTTTTGTGATAGTAATATCTTTTGCATTCACCTGGCGGGTAAGGATCGGGGATATCAGCTGATAGACCTTTTCCTGCCCGGATTGGATATAGAGATGGATAGATTCCTTTGGTTTGATCTGGACTTTATTACGGGCATCCCGGATGGCAGTGATGGCCTCTTTCAACAATGTGCCCCGTGCCAGGACGGCTGTATCGGGTTTTTCTATAGCGCCGAACTGACGGACACAAAGGTCGTCCGTGCGTTGGGCCAGCAGGTGATAGACCTCTTCGGTAATAAAAGGCATAAAAGGATGGAGCAGCTGCATCAGTTGCTCGAAATAAGCGATGGTATGACGATATACGGCTGCATCCATGGGTTGTTCAAAACCGGGCTTTACCCATTCCAGGTACCAGCTGCAGAAATCATCCCATATCAATGAATACAATGTTTTCAGGGCTTCGCTCAGCCGGAATTCTGAAAAGAGCGTTTCGATCTCCGCCCGGGCTTCCTGCAAACGGCTGCTAAACCATTCGACGGCGAACGCTGCGTCTGTTCCGGGCGTGGCGCTCTCCTGCAAACGGCCTTCCCAGCCTTTCACCAGCTTTAGCGCATTCCACAGCTTGTTATTGAAGTTGCGGCCCTGTTCCAGTGCGGCCTCATCAAACAGCAGGTCATTGCCGGCTGGGGATGAGATCATGATGCCAAAACGGACGGCATCCGCCCCATATTTGTCGATGAGGGCCAGCAGATCGGGTGAATTGCCCAAACTCTTGCTCATCTTTCTACCCTGCTTGTCCCGCACCATGCCCGTGAAATATACGTCCCTGAAAGGAATGCGTTTTTCCATGGGCACATCATCCTTGAAAAAATACAGTCCGGCCATAATCATCCTGGCTACCCAGAAAAAGATGATGTCCTGGCCCGTCACCAGTACAGAAGTAGGGTAGTAATAGGAGATATCCGGATTGCCGGGATGAGTAACGCCTTTAAAAACTTCCATTGGCCACAGCCAGGAGGAGAACCAGGTATCCAGGACGTCATCGTCCTGTTTTAGCTCGTTGATGGAGAAGGCGGGAGATTTACCAAATTGTGCATACGCTTCCTCCCGGGTGGCGGCCACCTGGAAAGTACCGTCCGGCGCATACCAGGCAGGGATCTGCTGACCCCACCACAGCTGTCGTGAGATACACCAGTCCTTTACATTCTCCAGCCAGTATTTATAGGTGGCAAGGAACTTATCGCCCGGATGGATACGTATATGCCCTTCTGTTACTGCCCCTAACGCTGGCTCAGCCAGTGCAGCCATCTTTACGAACCATTGGGTAGAGATACGAGGCTCTACGACACAACTTGTACGCTGGGAGAAGCCGATGCGGGTCATGTGCGTTTCTTCCTTTGTCAGCCGGCCTTCGGCTTTTAGCTGTTGGACGACGGCTTTGCGGGCCGCGAAACGTTCCATACCTATGAAAACCCCGGCGGCGGCGCTGAGCGTCCCATCTTCGTTCAACGTATCGACAATGGGCAGATGATGTTTTAACCCCAGATTATAGTCATTGATATCATGAGCCGGCGTCACTTTTAAGGCGCCGGTGCCAAATGCCGGATCAACATACTCATCAAAGATGATGGGCACGCGTCTGTCCACGAGGGGGACGATGGCGAATTTCCCCGTCAGTCCCTGGTAACGTTCGTCGTTGGGATTGACACAGATGGCCGTATCTCCCATAATGGTTTCGGGACGTTGTGTTGCAATGGTAAGTGAAGGCGTAGCTGCATATGGCGTACCGTCGGCATTTACGACCTTATATTGAACATAGTAGAGGATGCCTTGCTCCTCCTTGTACTCGACTTCTTCATCGCTGAGGGCCGTCTTTGCCAGGGGATCCCAATTGATCATCCGGGCGCCCCGATAGATAAGTCCCTGTTTATACAGGTCTATAAAGATCTTTATCACGGATGCGTAATAGTCCGGGTCCATGGTAAAGGCTACCCGGTCCCAGTCTACACTGCAGCCCAGCTTGCGTATTTGCGAATAGATGATGCCCCCATACTTGTCCTTCCATTCGTAAGCATATTTCATGAATTCCGCCCGGGTCAGTTGGCGCTTATCGATCCCTCGTTCCTTTAGCATACCCACGACTTTTGCCTCCGTGGCAATGGAAGCATGGTCGCTGCCCGGCACCCAGCAGGCGTTATAGCCGCTCATACGGGCTTTCCGCACGAGGATATCCTGCACCGTCTCGTTCAATGTGTGACCCATATGCAGTACACCTGTCACATTTGGCGGGGGGATAACGACGGTGAAAGGGGGACGTCCGTCGGGTTTGCTGTTAAAATAGCGTTGCTGCTGCCAATGGGCGTTCCATTTTTCTTCTGTATCGGCGGGGATATAGTTCTTGCTTAATTCCATGAATATCTGTTCTGTTAAATGGGATGCAAAGGTAAGAAAATGAGCCGAAAGGAACCGGGCCTGACGGCCCGGGTTTATTTAGACGCTAAACTATTGCGCTTCGGAACTTCGTCGGAGCTGCTTCGACACGCTCCTTCTCGTTCGTAACCTTCGGTTACCTCCTGTGCTCGGCCTTAAACAAAAACTCCCCGGTTGCGGGGAGTTCGTAAATATATAGAGATCGACAAACTTCTATGCAAACCAGTAGAGGTAAGATAAGAACATCACTAACCCGATGAAACCAAGGGCCAGCAATACAGTTTTCAATGTTTCGCTAATGTGGAAAGAGGAGATCTTTTTCATAAAAAAAACAATTTTTTAGGGTGAAACCAAGCTGATTAAATGTGGAATTCGTAGGGGATCGGAGATTGTCGGTACGCGATTGGTTTCTCTGTAAGATCTTGGCGTGTAGAAGGAAGATTGCCGTTCGAAAAACTTTGCTCGTGCTATAGGTTGTCGTAAGAAGTAGTCGACTATCTGTAACTGCATACAAAGATAGTCCGATTTTCCGGATTCTAAAACTTTTTAGAGGGTTTTTGGCCCTCTTCCGGCCCCCTGGGGGTTTCTTACGTGGGCATCTTGCCCTTATTCCTTCTTTTTCAACAAGATATACATCCGCTCCCCTGATGCCTATTGAGACATCGTGAACAAATAAGCAAAAGCCATGATCGCGCAAAAGTACAGAATGGCCGTAATAAAGGTCAATACAGTGCCTTCAGAGATCTTGGATTTAAAAGGGTGCATTTTTTCCATCTGGATTGGATTTTGGGTTAGTAATAAATACACGCTTTCGTAGAGGTAGGGATCGGGGGTTAACCGAAACTTCTTTTTACCTTTGGTTGCGGGGGTTGTGTTCCGCACAGCCCAACACAGATAAAAAGAATGTACGCGATAGTCGATATTGAAACCACCGGCGGTTATGCTACGAATAACGCTATAACAGAAGTTGCTATTGTGTTACACGATGGGAACCGGGAACTTAAGCGGTATGAAACCCTTGTAAACCCGGGTATGCCCATTCCCAGGTATGTCCAGACCCTCACGGGTATCAACGACGAAATGGTTTCCGATGCCCCCTATTTCAATGAAATAGCCGATGTCGTCCACGAGTGGCTTTCCGGCGCCGTCTTTGTCGCTCACAACGTCAATTTTGACTATTCCTTTATCAAACATCAGTTGAAAGCCTGCGGGAAGGACCTGGATGCCAGGAAGCTCTGCACCGTCCGTCTCAGCCGGAAGACGTTTCCCGGAGCGCCTAGTTATAGTCTAGGCAATATCTGCAGCCACCTGGGCATTTCTGTTCCCAACCGCCACCGCGCCGGAGGGGATGCGAACGCCACTGTTCTGCTCTTCGAGAAGATACTGCAGACAGGGGGGCTGGACCATGTCAGGGCCATGCTGAAAGGCGGTAGCCGGGAACAATATCTTCCCGCCAACCTTCCGGCAGAAGAGTTGACGCGTCTGCCGGAAACCCCCGGAGTATACTATTTCCATGATCAGAAAGGAAAGGTTATTTATGTGGGAAAGGCGAAGAACCTACGCCGCCGTGTGAGCAGCCATTTCTCCAACAATAAGCCCGGGCGTCAGAAACAAGAGTTCCTCCGTAATATCTACTCCATCTCGCATGAAACAACGGGCACGGAGCTTATGGCCTTTCTTTTGGAGTGTGTCGAGATCCGCCGGTTATGGCCGGCTTACAACCGCAGTATGAAACGCTTTCAGCAGACCTATGGTCTGTATGTCTTCGAAGATCGAAGTGGATATACAAGACTGGTACTGGAAAAGCAGCGGAAGCAGCTGACCCCCATCTATACTTTTTCTCTGTTGTGGGAAGGGCAGAACATCCTCTGGAAACTGATCCGGCAATTCGAGCTGTGTCCGCGTCTTTGCTTTATCGAGAAGGGGGAGGGACCTTGCGAAGGCGTGAAAGAGCATTACTGCCATGGCGCCTGTGAGCATAAGGAATCTCCTGAAGTCTATAATCAACGGGTACAGCAGGCGGTGGACGGGCTGATAAAAAGTTTGCCCACTTTTACATTGGTTGATGAAGGCCGCCATCCGGAGGAAAAAAGCTGTATTCTGGTAGAACAGGGGCGTTTCTATGGGATGGGCTATCTGCCGGCCGACCAGGCCTGGGGCCGGGAAAATGTTCGTGTGGACGCCAGCGAGTTGAAAGCCTTTCTCACCCGGTACCCCGAAAATGATTATATGCGTGGGTTAGTGTACGAGCACGTGGAAAAGTGGCCGTACAAGAGGATAAATCTTCAGAACGAACCGGAGGTTCGTTGGCCGAAGGCCAATAATTAGATGTTTTCCGGAAGACGGGGTAAATTTTTCGGAAAACCCGTCTTCCGGACATTATACTCCCAGTTGACGAATAGCATCGACGAACGCCTCGCGGGGGATCATTCTGGCTCCCAGGCTCTCCAGGTGTTCAGTATACACCTGACAATCGATGAGCCCGACCCCTTCATTGCGCAATTGCTCCACATAACAGATGAAGGCGAATTTACTGGCATTGCTGTATTTACTGAACATGCTCTCCCCGAAAAATGCCCTGCCCAACCTGACACCATATAGACCGCCTACCAACTCTCCATTTAACCAGGCTTCCGCACTATGAACATAACCTTCCTTGTGCAGGCGGCCATAGGCTTCCTTTACGTCTTCGGTGATCCATGTGCCATCCTGTCCTCTACGAGGAATAGTTTTGCAACTGGCAATCACTTCATTGAAGGCCTTATTGGTAGTAAAAGTGAAGGTCCCCCGGCGGATGATCTGCCGCATGCTTTTGCTGACCTTTAAATCTTCGGGGAAAAGTACAAATCGTGGGTCGGGGCTCCACCAGAGGATATGTCTGCCTTCATACCAGGGAAAGATACCATTGCGATATGCCAGTAGCAGCCGCTCAGTGGAAAGGTCCCCTCCGATGGCCAGCAAGCCGTCGGGCTCCGCCATCCCTACAGGAGGGAAGATCAAGTCCTGGTCTAATGCAAATAATGGCATAGGTTCTGGGATGAGGTGCGGATAAGCCGGCGCCGGTCAGGTACCAGCGATCTCTTCGATGGTGGCGCCGATACCCCGCTCGGTAATCGCATCGCACTGGGGTTTCAACTCGTCATATGACCCCTGTTTGACCGCATACTTACCCTTGGTATGTATAATCATGGCGCATTGTTCGGCCTGTTCCAGAGAATGTCCGCATACTTCCATCAGGGTCTGTATCACCCATTCGAACGTATTGACCTCATCATTCCAGACGATGAGGCTGAACGGGTCGTCTGGCGTGGTGAGCACCGCTATATCCTCGTCCTCATATTGGACTGGCCGGGGATCGTGCAATTGATGGGGCATGTGACTGTTCTTTTTTGCAAAGATAAGAATTATCTGGAAGGGCCGTCAGGCCCGGGTTATTCAGACTTCTTCTTATTCAGCAATCCATTTAAAAGTCCCTTCCCGGCATCCTGCACTTTTTTCTTTGTGTCATCCAGGGTTTCGCCTTTTTTGTCTGTAGTATCCTTGCCTCCGAAGATCTGGTTTTTCAGGGCATTACCGGCATCCTTCAGCGCCTGTTGTCCTACGGCTTTGGCCGTATCCTTCAGTTGCTGTTTGGCGCTGTCCACCCTGGCTTTTACCAGGTCGGTAGCCTGCTGTTTAAGGCTATTGGTCGTACTGCTCAGGGCGCTTTTCAGATCCATCTTCAGGACTGGACTGGTCAGCGTACCGCCCACTTTTACCGGGAGGGCCACCTGTTCATCGACTTTTACATTGACGCCTTTTGACGAAGCTTTTGCTACCAGGTCGTTAACCGCGCTATTCGCTTGCCCGCCCAGCAGACTACGAGGCAGCTTCATAGCCACGTCATAGTCCAGCGACTGGTCAAATCCGTGAGAGCCGCCCACCTCCATATCGATGTCCTTTACTTTTACGTGGAAAGGATCGACGATAACACGACCGTTCTTGAAAGCAAATGTTGTTTTTATATCCTTTACAGGTATATCTTTCAATTGATCCAGGTGCAGGGTCTGTGCCAGCTTATCGGTAGGAGCGAAATCTTTTAGCGCCCCGTCTATTAATGACAGGCTGCCATTGCCGTTCAACGTGTTCATGTCCGGCTTCATATCACCGCCCAGCACGCCGTCCACAGTCAGCCGGCTGCTGAATTTGCCCGCGATATATTTGCCGGCAGGCATCAGCTTTTGTACGGAATTGAAAGCATAGAAAGTCTTTTGTACATCCAGTTTCTGCAGATCGTAGGACATGGCGAACACGGGCGTCTTCTTACTTACTTTTGTGGAATACGCTCCGGTGAGGATCATCACCCCGTCCAGACCTTCTGCTTTGACGTTATCCAATTTTACCGTCTCGTCGGCAATCCGGAGATTGCCTGATACCTTGCTCAGGTCCAGGTTGCCATAATGGATCTTGTCGACGGCGGCGCGCAGCGTGAAATCGATGTTTGCCGGGACGGCGAAAGGCTCACTTGCGGCGGTGGTCCCCGGCTTGGCCGCGGTAGTATCTGTTTTTGTACCCGGAGTAGTACTTGTTCCCATCAGCTGATCCAGGTCCACCAGGTCCGCCTTCACATCCAGTGAGCCATCCAGGGCCTTGTGCTGAAGCATATAGGCCAGCAGGTTGTTCAACACCCCACTTGCCTGAAAATGAGTTTTCCCATATCCCCCTTTAAGGTCATTGAGGGTCACATTTCTGGGGTTGAAGGTCAGCAGGAGATTGTCCAGGCTCAGCGGGGTAGGGTAGGCTGTAGAGGCGTAGGAAAAACCAGTGAGTCCCAGCGTGCCGCTGGCGTCGAACTTGTCGTATTGTTGTTTTTGAATAGCGGAAAGGTTACCACGGGCATGCATATCTGCGTTGAGGAGCCCGGCCAGGTGCGTACCGCCATCCAGTTTTACAAACTGGGTGATTTTCGCCAGGTCCAGCCTTCCTTTGGCTGCCGCGTCGATGTATGGGTCGCTTACCGGCGTTTTTAATAACAACCGGAAGTCGAAGGGCGTCTCTTCCATTTCTATATGTCCCTGTGGTATATCCACCACCGTGTGATCGGTGATACCATCCGGGTTATCAGTCTTTACCACCAGGTTGATATTTTTTACAGGCCGTGGCAGGTCAGGGTATTGGAAGAAGCCGTTCTTTACTTCCAGGTCCACATGATAGGCCGGGATGTGTTTGCTGTCATACCTGCCTTTTACAAAACCCGACAGGCTGGCCTGACCGCTGGTCTTGATACCCGCAAAATCTTTTGTATACATGGCCGGCACCAGGGAGAGTATGCTTTTGAAGTCAAGCGAGGGGCCGTTGAATTTAATGTCCATGTCATAAGTGCTGTCATTCACTAACTGGAAGAAACCTTCCGTATGCAGCCTCAGATCGTTGACGGAGAGGTCGTCCACTTTGAAGGTATATTTATTCACCTTGTTGTCGATGTTGAAGGCTGCCCCTACATTCGCACGGGTACGGATCAGATAGGGGATACCGCCATAGGTAAAGCTGAGGGCTGCGGTCTGTGTGCTTGTTTGCAATACAAACTCGTCTGAGGTAAAGTCGCCTTTCCCCGAATGGTTCAGCCCGGATATCTCACAGCTCATATGCGCGCTGTCATCCCTATAGCTGACGTACCCATCTGTAACGGCGTATTTCTGCAAGGCCATTTTGAATGGCTTTGAAGCGGTGGTCTGTGGCGTGGCAGCCGTCGTATCCGGCAGCGTGATATTCCAGTTGGCGTGCCCGTTCTTATGGACGATGGCGTGCACCCGGGGTTGGTCCACCTGGATGGAGTGGATCTTCATCTCACTGCCAAAGACGCTGAACAGGTCGAGAGCTACATTGATCCGTTGAGCAGAAACCAATGTGTCTTCCGCGAACTCATCGATGCCCGTTACCCGCAGGCTGTCGAGCGCTACTGATAGCCGGGGGAAATTGCGGAATAATGAAAGATCTACGTCGGAAAAATCCACTTTGGCGGCAATACTCTTGTTGACCTGTTCTTTGATGATCCGGGTGATCTTTCCCTTGAACAGAAGAGGGATGGCTACTGCGGCGGCGATAAGGACTAAGAGGATGATACCTGCGATCTTGAGTGTTTTTTTTATCATGGTCAGTAAGGATATTAGAGTCGGGCTAAAATACGGCGAAAAATTTATATTACGTAATTTTACGTCCTATGACTCCAGAAAGAGAAGAAAGGATAATAAAGGTGCTTGACAAACGGCAAGGCAATATTACGGTGGTCCTGGAGAATGTATTTGACCCTCATAATATCTCAGCAGTCATGCGGACCTGCGATGCCGTAGGGGTACAGGAGATCTTTGTACTGAACACGCGTATCCCCCGGCATAAGAAATGGGGCGCCAAGAGCAGCAGCAGTGCCGCCAACTGGCTGACCGTTCACCAGTTTACGGATGCAGGGGAATGCTTTACACGTTTGCGGAACAATTATGATAAGATCTATACCACTCACCTGGACAGTGAAGCATTGGGGCTCTACGAGATGGACCTGACCCAACGGATCGCCCTGGTCTTTGGAAATGAGCATGCCGGTGTCAGCGAGGAGATAAGGGCGTTATCGGACGGGAATTTTATCATTCCCCAGGTGGGTATCATCAAATCGCTGAATATTTCGGTGGCCTGTGCCGTCAGCCTGTATGAAGCTTACCGCCAGAAGGCGGCGGCAGGACATTACGCACAGCGCAGCTTGCCGGATGGACAGTACCAGGCGCTGGCCAAAGAATGGAGCAGAGGAATGTTATGAAGGTAATTATTACGATATTTTGTTTATGGGCTCTTTCCCTGCATGCGGGCGGGAATGCACCTACTGTCTACAAGTGGAAGATCACTGACCTGGAATCTTATATAGCCAACGCCGACCATCCCCTCATTATCAATTTCTGGGCAACTTTTTGCGCCCCCTGTAACAAGGAGATACCCTATTTTCAAAGTACAGCGGCAAAGTTTCAGGGAGTAGAGCTCCTCCTCGTCAGTCTGGACTTACCGGATTATTATCCCGTACGTATAGCCGCATTTGCCAAAAAGCAAGGCTATACGGCAACCCTTGCCTGGCTTAACGAGACAGATGCGGACTATTTTTGTCCCCGGGTTGACCGACGGTGGACAGGCGGGATACCTTCTTCTTTATTTGTAAATAATAAAACACACTACCGGAGATTTTATGACCGGCAGCTTACCGAGCCTCAGGTGGAACTGGCAATAAAGGAGATGTTAGCCCCGGTTGATCGAGCAGCCCACTGACCGGGTTTCTTTTACCGAAACTTCCCTGCCTTGCATCATTTCGTTGATGGCTTCTTTCAAATGATGACGTTTTACCTGACCCGCATCTCCCGGGCTATCGTCGATGGCCCCATGATACACCAACTTGCCATTCTTGTCGAATAGGTAACATTCCGGCGTACGACTGGCGCCGAATGCATCTGCCAGTACGCTTTTCTCATCCATGGCATAGGTCCACTGATAACCTTGTGATCTTGCATAGGACTGCATTTCAGCAAAGGAATTACCCTCGGCGCGATCCCCTTCATTGGCATTTAACAGGACTACTCCCACCTTGTTGGATTGAGCATATTTACAGATCTCGTTGGTACGGGATTGGTTGCGGATGACATAAGGGCAGGTATTACAGGTGAACATTACCAGCAGCCCGCCTGATTGTTTCGCCTCCTGCAGACTCAGCTCCTTACCGGAAACATCCTTCACCCGTACGCTCGCCTTTGGAATGGCTGCACCGATCGGCAGGCTTTCATCGGTGTGCAGGAAAGAGAAAGACAACAAACCCAGTGCAGGCAGCACCAGGCCGGCGATGAGTAGTCGATTCATAACATTTGAGGTTTTGCTATAAAGTTTACGTAAAAACCGTCAAAAAACCTACTTCTTTTCCACTATCGGGGGAACAGCGCCACCCTCATTTGTACTCCGCAAGGCCCTTTCTTCGGCGAGGACGCGCAGGTGATGAATGCTTACATTTAGCTCATACCCAATTAATAATATAAGTGAATTAAAATAAATCATGAGCATGAGGATCATAACTGTGCCGATGGAGCCGTACACTTTGTTATAGGTGCCGAAATTATTTACCCAATAAGAGAAGACCACAGTAATGATGATGGAGAGGGCTGTAGCGAGCAGGGTGCCGGGGGAGAAGAGCCTCCATCGTTTGTGAACGGCGGGTCCGTATTTATAGATACAGGCGATGGCGAAATAAAACAAAGGGATGATGACGATCCAGCGAACGGTTTTGAACAGCCAGCGGGCGTTGCGGCCACGGATATGGAGCCATTGCAGCAGGCTGTGCAGTAACTCCGCCTGTGTGACGAGGATCGTGACGGACCCGATGACCATGAACAGCACCAGCGAGGTCAGTTTGATGGCCATCCACCGGGTTTCCAGGGCATTCCGCTTGGTATTATAGATCAGCGATTTGTTAAAGCTGCGCATGATGCCCATCATGGCGTTGGAAGAATAGAAGAGGGCCAGCGCAAAACCGATGGATAGAAGTCCCACCCGGGGCTTGTCAAGGAAATCCGTCAGGAACTGGCTTACCAGCTCGTAGGTATTTTGATTGGGCGTGAGGTCACGCGTCAGGAACAACAGCTGCCGTTTGATCTGCCGGGCAATGGGCAGATAGGGGATAAGGGTACAGATAAAAATAGTGGCGGCAGGAATGGCCGTGAGAAAGCTGAAGGCAATAGACCTGGCCCTGTCTTCGAGTCCTACTTTTTTTACCTGGCCTCTAAAGAAAGTTGCTACCTCGTACAAGGGGATACCTTCGAATCCCGGCAGGATGAGTTTTTTGCTTTTTTCCTGCACCCAGCGCATCGGGCGGCTATTGTATATCTTTCTTTCTAATTTGATCATGGTAAAGGGTGGCTATGATCCCGGATCAATGATGCTTTTTCTTTACGGGCTTTGAAGGTCTTACTTTTTTACCGGTCTTAGCCGTGTCGGGTCTATTCGGACGGGCTCCTCCATTTTTGGCAGCTGCCAGCGAATCGCGGATAGCTTCCTGGGTATGGAGCTCTTTTCGGTATGCATTGGCATTTTCCAGGTGCTCTTTGAAGGTGGCGGCAAAGCTGGTGCCCGTAAAGTCCGGCTTGGCGGCAAAGAACAGATAATCTGTCGTTGGTGCGTGCAGCACTGCTTCCAGTGTCTGTTCCGAAGGCGTGCAGATGGGGCCTGGCGGCAGGCCGGCATGGATATAGGTATTATAAGGCGATTCGAATTTTAGCGTATTGAAATAGATATGTTTCATCTCAAAGTCCCGCATGGCGTATTTGATGGTAGGGTCTGCAGCCAGTTTCATCCCTTTGGCCAGCCTGTTTATATAGACGCTGGCGATATTGCCTTTATCCGCGGGGACATTGGTTTCTTCCTCTACAATGGAAGCCAGGATATAGGCCTGTACAGGCGTGAAACCTTTCTCCTCAGCTAGATGTATACGCTCCGGCGTCCACCAGGCGTTTGAAAAAGCCTGCATTTTTTTCAAAATAGCGGAAGGCGTTGTATTCCAGAAATAGGTGTAGGTATTGGGCATGATCAGCGTCATAAAAGTATTGGAGTCCACGCCAAAGGCAGACAACGAATCTTTGTTCCCGGAGAAGTGCAGCATGGAAAGGGAGTCACATTCGAACTTTCTTCCCACCATGCCTGCCAGCCCTTCCCTGGTGCGAAGCTTTGCGATGGTAAAATGGACAGGCGTTTGCCGGCCATTGTGCAGCATCCGGATAATGCTCAAAAGCCCCATGCCTTTCCGGATCTCGTATTTGCCGGCCTTTACATTTTCTTTGTAATCCATCCTTGCGGCCACCCAGCTAAAGAAAGCAGGGCTTTTCAATACTGTATCTTTTTCCATCAAGGCCATCAGCTGATCAAAATTCATTCCTGTACGGATATACAGGTCATATTTTTCACGCTGGAAGGCAGTGGCGGACCCCAGCAGGCGCCAGGTGGAAAAGGCGATAAAAAGTAGTAGTACGGATGATACGATCAGGATAATCCTCTTCATAGGTATATTCGATTGGTGCGTTAAATTATACAAAAAACCCTGCCAGTTGTATTGGCAGGGTTGAAATTATTTTTAAATGATCTTATGGCTTTGTGGGAGCTTGTTGCGTAGGCGCAGAAGTCTTTTCCAGACCCCGTTGATTGGCGGATGAAGCATGGGGAACGAACAGGGTGGAGAAGAGGCAAAGGAGGCCTACGACCACTGCCAGTACCCAGGTGCCTTTTTCCAGGACATCCGTTGTCTGTTTGACACCCATCAATTGATTGCTGAACCCGCCCACGTTACCGGCAAGACCGCCGCCTTTGGGATTCTGTACCAGGATGATAAGGCCTAAGAACACACAGGCTACAATGATCAATAACACAAATAAAAAGGTCATATCAGATTATTTTTAATTTTTCTATTTTCTCTGCGAAGTACGCACTTTTCTCAGGTTCCAGCAAACTTAATTTCCGGTACATTTCCGTTGCTTTTTCCCGCATGCCCTGTTTGGCCAGCACTTCCGCCATGGCTTCCGTGACGATCTCCTTTCTTTCGATGGAATGGGCGGCGATGGCCTGTACCTGGCGTTCGGAGGCGATATCGGGGACGATCTCCCTGTTCTTTTGCGGCAGCTTGCGCATTACTTTCAGCCAGTCCGTAAAGCTTTTTAGTTGTTTACCCAGTTTGTCGCTGGGGTTTTCCTCCAGCACCAGACGGATGCCCTGGGATGCAAAATAGTCGACGGTATGATAGGGCTCGAAGATGGGGGCGTCTGCCGGTTCCGTTACTGTGGGGGGCGCCGGCTCAGAGGACGCCTGGGCTGTCGGCGCCGGCTCTTCGGCATGCACCTGTTCCATCGGGGCAGGCTCTTCGACGTGCGGCTGTTCCGTAATAGGGGATGGATCTTCAATGGGAGCTTGTTCCGTTTGCACCGGCTCTTCATGGATAGATTGCTCCTCCAATTGCTCAAGGGCCAGACCGGCAATTCCCATGGAGGGAGATGTTTCCTCCGGTGTAATGATCGCCTGTTCTGTCTCGTTCTGCCGTCTGTCTTTTAATTCGGCGATGCTTTTTAATAATTCGTCCGCGGCAGAAGGAGGGGGGGGCTCTGCCGGGAGCGACTCACCTGTTTCGTCTGGTTCTGTCTGGTGCGGGACTTCCGTGTCGATCACCTGCTCCGTAGGGTCAACCACAGGGGCAAAAACTTCTTCAGCAGGAAGCCCTGTGTCCATGGCCGTTTCTTCCACAGAAGAAGGTCCGGCGTATATGGTCGTATCTTCCACCACAGAGGGTGTGTGCCCCCACCCATTTACGGGTTGGACAAGATCCTCCTGTAATAGCCATTGCAGCCAGAACGGGTTAGTAAAATATAGGTTGGTCTTTTGGGTTTCCTCGCTGAAATGATCCGCCTTCTCTGCCTGCAGCTTGCGGGAAAGCAGGTATCTGCCTACCCCAAAGGAAGGATAGGTTTCCACCAGTTCTTCCAGCTGCTGACGGGATACTTCTTCCAGCGACTCCACCCGGAACAGGTGTCTGATGATATGTTGTGCGGAAAGGGACATTGGAGCTTGTTTACTTTACCAGTTGGAGAAGAGTTTGTTAAAGATTTCATCCGTCATATTGCTTACGATGGTAGGCAGCAGCTGCTGTTCTGCATCCGTAATGCTGGTGTTACCGGAAAAATCGAAGTTCCTGGTTACATCCGCCTCAAAGTCAGCCGGCGCCACCGTCTTGCCCGTAGGGTCCAGGTGATTCTTGAAGATGATGTGTACGGTGACGTTCAGCCGGTTGCTGGCCACCTGCTGGTTGGAAATACCTGAGGTGGTATAGTTATAGTCAGTGATCGTACCGCTGACGTCATAGTCCGCCCCGGGGTCCTGTATCTGTGTCAGCCTGGATGCCTGCTGGTTGATCTTCTGCCGGAGCTTGTCGTTCAACTGGGGCGCCAGCTGAGGGTTGATCAGTCTGGCCCTGTTCTCGATATACCCTATATGGATGCTTTTCACCTGGGGAGGAATAGACACATCCTTAAAGGAATATACCTTACAGGCTGAAAATCCCAAGGTCAGAACGAGGATGCCTGAAAGAATTTTATTCACTGATATCATATTCTTTTAATTTCCGGTACAGGGTCCGCTCGCTGATGCCCAGGTCGCTGGCGGCATCCTTCCTTTTACCCTTGTGCTTTTTTAACGCCTTTACAATCAGTTCTTTTTCTTTGTCCATGATGTTCAGGGACTCTTCCACTTCCTCATGATGATGGATATCCTCGTGCCCATTGTTATGTATCACCACCGGCTGAGCCGCCCCTGTTATGACCGGAGGCGGAAAAGACTCCGACGGTTTCAACTCCTTCAGCTCATTGAGATAGGCTGCATGCTGGGATGCATTGAGGGATGGGTTCTGCACGATCTCCAGGAACATCTTCTTCAGTTCTGTCACATCCTTCTTCATATCGAAAAAGAGCTTGTACAGGATATCCCGCTCATTGGCAAATTCCGGGCTGCCATTGGATGTGGCGCCATTGGAAGGCATCACCATGGGGAGCCGGTTGCCCGTCTCCGGTAGAAAACGCCGGAGGTTTGCGGCCGTCACCTGCTTGTCCTCCGATAGAACGGAGATCTGCTCGGCAATATTCTTCAATTCCCGGACATTCCCCGGCCAGGGATAGTTAATTAACAGATTTTTCGCCTCTTCATCCAGCTGTACAGGCGCCGTCTTGTATCGCTCGGCGAAATCTACGGCGAATTTCCGGAATAGCAGCGGAATATCTTCTGTGCGGTCACGCAGGGCAGGCACCCGGATGGGTACAGTACTTAGCCGGTAATACAGGTCCTCCCTGAACTTACCCTTATCGGTCAGTTCCAGCAGGTCTTTATTAGTGGCCGCGATCACCCGTACATCCGTTTTCTGTACTTTGGATGAGCCTACCCGGATGAATTCCCCAGCCTCCAATACCCTCAGCAGACGCGCTTGCGTCCCCAACGGCATTTCTCCTATCTCATCCAGAAAGATCGTCCCGCCATTCACCGTCTCGAAGTATCCCTTTCTGAAATCCACGGCGCCTGTGAAGGACCCTTTTTCGTGTCCGAACAATTCCGAATCGATAGTTCCTTCGGGAATGGCCCCGCAGTTCACTGCAATAAAGGGGTTATGCTTGCGGGCCGACAAGGCATGAATGATCTGCGAGAACGCCTCCTTCCCAACGCCGCTTTCTCCGGCTATTAATACAGTAAGATCTGTATTCGCCACCTGTGCAGCTACCTGCAGCGCAAAATTCAGGGCCGGCGAATTACCGATGATACCAAACCTGTTTTTGATTGATTGAATTTCCATGTTCTTAAATTGCCTTTAAATCGCTGTAAGCGATTTGTCCAATTAGTGTTGCTCCCGTACAATCCTCCACCTTTACCTGCACATAATCTCCTTTCCGCAGATGCATTTCTCCTTTTGGGAACACCACCACCTTATTTTGACTATTACGACCTCGCCAATCAGCGGCGCTTTTTTTTGAATCTCCTTCTATCAGGACAGTGAATATCTTTCCGATATCCCGTCGGTTGCTTTCCAGCGACAACCTATTCTGGAGCTTTACGATCTCATCGAGGCGGCGTTTTTTTACCTCCTCGGGTACATCGTCCCGGTAGCGACGGGCCGCCAGGGTTCCCGGACGCTCGCTATAAAAGAACATATAGCTCATGTCGTACTTAGCGTATTTCATCAGCTCCAGCGTATCCCAGTGATCTTCCTCTGTCTCGGTGCAGAAACCTGCGATGATATCCGAACTGATACCGCAACCTGGCAGTATCTCCAGGATACGATCTACTTTTGCCATATACCACTCCCGGGTGTAGGTCCGGTTCATCAGTTGTAAGATCCGTGTGCTGCCGCTCTGGACGGGTAGGTGAATATATTTACATATGTTGTCGTACTTTGCCATGGTGTACAGCACCTCGTCCGTGATATCCTTTGGATGGGAGGTTGAAAAACGAACTCTCAGAGAAGGGGCTATCAGTGCTACTTTTTCAAGGAGCTTTGCAAAAGTGGCGATCTCATCCTGCTGTTCGTCCATATAGTAATAGCTGTCGACATTCTGGCCCAGGAGGGTGACTTCCTTATAGCCTCTTGAGAAAAGGTCCTCGCATTCCCGGACAATGCTCCCGGCATCCCGGCTTCGCTCACGCCCCCTTGTAAAAGGCACCACACAAAAAGAGCACATATTATTACAGCCCCGCATAATGCTGACGAATGCAGTTACACCATTGCTGTCCAGCCGTATGGGAGAGATATCTGCATAGGTTTCTTCCCTGCTTAAAAGAACATTTACCGCCCGCTGGCCAGACTCAGCCTCTTCAATAAGTCCCGGCAGGGTACGATACGCATCCGGGCCGACCACCAGGTCCACCAGTTTCTCCTCTTCCAGGAATTTGCCCTTCAGCCGCTCGGCCATACAGCCCAATACCCCGATCAGCATGCCAGGCTTATCCTCTTTTACCTGCCGGAACAACTGCAGGCGGTTGCGCACCGTCTGTTCCGCCTTTTCCCGGATACTGCAGGTATTCAGCAATACGAGATCCGCCTCGAGATAATTCCCTGTAGCGCCAAACCCGCGTTCATTGAGAATAGATGCAACGATCTCACTATCAGCAAAGTTCATCTGGCATCCATAGCTTTCTATGTAGAACTTCTTCCGGAATGCACGTTGGTCTTCGCCGGCGGGAGCATAGGCCTCCCCCTGGCGTGTTTCATCATGTGTTCTGCTGGAAAGCGTCTCAGACATCAGGTATTAAATTTTTGGGACACAAAGATACGACAATCAGATTTATAATGACAAGTTGGCAGCGCATTGCTACCTTAGGGGTAAATATCTGCTTATGCGTTTATTGTCTGCAGGTTTGTTGTTGTGTTCCTTCTCCTTTACAGTCCATGGTCAACGTCTTTCCAGGGAGGCTTGTTTACGGCAGATCGATAGCATCTTCGGCTCGCAACAGGGGACATTCGCGCTGGCTTTCAGGGATTTGTCCACCGGAAGAGAACTATTTATCCGGGAGCACGAGACTTTCCATGCCGCCAGTACGATGAAGACCCCTGTCCTGGTGGAGATATACAGACAGGCTGCGCTTGGCCGTCTGAAGCTTTCCGACTCCCTGACCCTGCGGAATGAGTTCACCAGCATTGCCGACAGCAGCACCTACCAGCTGGATTCTGCCGATGACAGCGAAACGGCGCTTTACCGTCACGTGGGTGAGCGGCGTACCATCAGCGAGCTTGTTTATCAAATGATCACGGTCAGCAGCAATTTTGCCACCAACCTCCTGATAGATAAGATCGGCGCCGCGAGTATCGTCGCCACCATGCATAAAATGGGTCTTGACGAGGTGCATGTGGTGAGGGGGGTAGAAGACAATAAAGCCTATCAGATGGGGTTGAACAATACAGTGACGGCAGCGGGGCTGATGGGGTTGTTCCGGTTGATGGCAGAGAGAAAACTGGTAAGTCCGGCTGCCTCGGATTCCATGATCGGCATCCTGCTGGATCAGCATTACAACGAGATCATACCCGCCCAGTTGCCGGCCGGCGTGAAAGTGGCCCATAAGACAGGGTGGATAAAAGGGATCCATCACGATTCGGGTATCGTTCTGCTGCCGGATGGGAGGAAATATGTATTGGTCCTCCTGTCAAAGGAAGTGGCGGATGAAAAGGCGGCCATAAGCGCTATGGCCGCTGTTTCGGGGTTGATCTATCGGTATGTGACGCAGTAATTTTTGCGTAGAAACCCTTAGACTTTTTGGCCTGAAAATTGCTTTTCATCAAGCGATCAGTGTAACCGAGGAAGGGTCCAACAGTGTTGGAACCGACCGAAGGTTACGGGCGTAGCCCATCGACCGGCCCTAGCCAAGCCGGTAGAAGCCAACTTTATGAAAAACAACCTGCTGCTAATATCCACTATCTGCCTGGGAGGTATTGTGTCCGCTTGCAAGAAAAACGGCACTGAAACGCCTCTTATTCCTTCTTCTTCCCTCACTTTTTCCGCCGGCGACTCTCTGATGAGCTTTCCCGTCAACCAAGCCGCTGTACAAGATGTATACAGTACACGTACTACCCTGATCACCGGTCAGTATACGGATACCTCTACCCGAAAGGGAAGCATCAGTATCCGCGTCTTCGGCGATACCACCGGCAGATACCGAGGTGACAGCCTGCTTGTCACCTATATCAACAGCAGCGGCACAGCTTTTTACAATACGAAGGACAGTGACAATGTCGTGACGATCGACAAGTATATAAAAAAGTACAATGGCACTGTCAGTGGAAGCTTTACTGTCAAGGTGGCCAATGGCTCCGAAAGCATCCGTCTCAGTCAGGGAATATTTACAGCGCTTTACCAGGAATAAAAACCGATCCTGGTCCTTAACGGACCAGGATCATTAATTACATCTCTATGGGTATCAGTGAATACACGGGAACCTGGGATACCCCCCAGGTCGTCCATCTGTTAAAAAGGACCCTGTTCGGAGCCGCCGTGCAGGACATCAATTATTTCAAGACACGCACGATGTCCCAGGCCGTCGACGAACTGCTGCAACCTACACCCATACCCGCTACAGTCCCTCTGAATAATTACGGTAACGACCCCACGGGCGTCGCTCCCTGGCAGACATGGATCAACACCGGTCTTTTATATGTGGATGCGGATATGAATACGAACAGGCTCGATTCCCTGCAGTGCTGGTGGGTAGGGCAACTGCTCAATTGCGGTCGCAGTATCCACGAAAAGATGACCCTTTTCTGGCACAACCATTTTGCGATGGATGCCACTGTCCATTTTGAAGACATTCCCTGCCGGCTGTGGTATAACCAATATCTTACCCTGCGTCAGAACGCCCTGGGTAATTTCCAGGCGCTGGTGAAGAGTATCACCCTGGACCCGGCCATGTTGATCTATCTCAACGGCAGCACCAACTTCAAGACGTCTCCCAATGAAAATTTCGGCCGTGAACTACAGGAGTTGTATACCATTGGGAAAGGCAGCGGTTCGCAATACATACAGGACGATGTCTACGCCGCTGCGCGAGTGCTGACTGGTCATACGGTGGATGCCAATTATAACTATGTGTTCCTGCCCGGTCAGCATGACGACCTGAACAAAGAGTTCTCCGGCTTCTATTCCAATCATATCGTCACTGGATATTCCGGCAACAATGGGGCAAACGAGCTGGATGAAATGCTGTCCATGATCTTCTCCACACAGGAATGCGCCCGCTTTATCTGTCGCAAACTCTACAACTTCTTTGTGTATTACAAGATCGACAGCACCGTCGAGACGAATGTCATCGATCCACTGGCCGAGATCTTCCGCAGCAGCGGATATAACATCACCACCGTATTATCAACCTTGTTAAAGAGCCAGCATTTCTATGACCTGGTGAATTCCGGCGCTTGTATCATTAAAAGCCCGCTGGACATGCTTATAGGACTCTCCAGGGAATATCAGGTGGTCATTCCAACGAGTCAGGAAGGACAGTATGCCGCCTGGAGCATGTTAAATGAAAGGGCCGCCATCCTCCAGCAGGAGATCATGGCTATCGAGCTGGTGGCAGGCTGGGACGCCTATCGCCAGTCCCCTCAATATCATGAGCTATGGATCAACTCGGTGACATATACAGCCCGGAATTTCTATACTGACCTGCTGATCGGGAAAGGAGACATGATGAGCGGTGTCACGCTACAGATAGACCCCATTGCATTTGCCAGGCTGCTGCCTGCACCGCATGATCCGAACAAGCTCATTGCCGACAGCCTCAGCGTCCTCATACGTCCACCGATGTCCGACAGCAATGTAACCTTGCTCAAGCAATCTATCCTGCTGGGGAATCTCTCCAATGACATCTATTGGACCAATGCCTGGCTGGCCTATACCGCAGACCCGACGGATATGAATGCCTATACGACCGTGAGCAGCAAGCTGAGAGCCTTGTATAAATACCTGATGAATTTGCCCGAATACCATTTATCATAGAATCTATCCTTATGCGACGCAGAGACTTTATAAGAAATATGGCACCTGTGGCATTCCTGGGAGGCTTTAAGATCAATGCCCTCTCGCACCTGCCTTTTTTGGACGGACTGCAGGGTGCTGCCGATAATGATCATGTACTGGTGTTGGTACAGTTGATCGGAGGTAATGACGGTCTGAACACCGTCATACCTCTGGATACTTACGGCGATTATATAGCGGCCCGTTCCAACATCGCTATCCCGCAGGGAAAAGTGCTGACGCTCAGCAAAAACCCAAAAACGGGTCTTCATCCTTCTCTCGCGGGACTAAAAGGGCTCTATGATGCAGACAAGCTGGCGATCCTCCAGGCGGTGGGTTATCCTTTCCCGGACGGCAGTCATTTCCGCAGCACCGATATCTGGCTGACGGGAGCTGACGCCAACCAATACCTGGATACAGGCTGGACGGGAAGGTTCCTGTCGGACACCTATACGAATTTCCCCGTCGGCTATCCCAATGAAACGATGCCGGACCCTCTTGCCATCCAGATCGGCTCTGTCATTTCACCCGTCTTTATGGCGCAGACAGGCACGACAGCCATGGCTGTTCCTACCGACACGGCATTCTATGACCTGATCAATGGCATCACCGAACCGGAGCCGGATACGCCTATGGGCAACGAGCTTACCTATCTCCGCGCGGTAGCCCGTCAGACCAATAAATATGCGAATGCCATCGAAGCAGCCGCGAAGAAGGTCACCAGCCAGTCGTCATATCCGCAGGGAGAGCTGGCGGCCCAGCTTAAGACGGTAGCACGACTCATTGCGGGAGGGCTTAAGACAAAGGTCTATATGGTGAGCACAGGCGGTTTTGACACCCATGGAGGACAGGTACAGAATGGCGATACCACCACCGGGAATCATGCCAACCTGCTCCGGCAGTTGTCGGATGCCATCGCAGCCTTTATGACCGACTGCAAGAATTTAGGTGTAGGTCAGCGTGTGCTTGGTATGACCTTTTCCGAGTTTGGAAGACGTATAAAGTCCAATGGCAGCCTGGGAACAGACCATGGGGCCTCGCAGCCTGTATTTATCTTTGGCGAATATGCGGCCACCGGGGTATTGGGCAACAACCCCATCCTTACTGGCATCAACGAAGGGACTAATGTCCAGATGCAATATGATTTCCGTTCGGTCTATTCCACCATTTTAAGGGATTGGTTTTGTGTTCCGGCCGCAGATACAACGACTATGCTGCTAAAGAATTATCAATACCTGCCGTTCATGAAGAATACGGCGTGCGGCAATACGTATGACGACCTGAATAACCTGGGCGATAAATTGATATCCAATGCGCCCAATCCTTTCTCCGACAGTACCGATATCCAATTCAAAACAGCAGGGGGGCATACGCTGGTGCAATTGTTCGATGCTGCCGGCAGGCTCGTAAAAGTACCGGTGGACCAGGATTACAACGCGGGGACATATAAGGTCACTGTCGATACGTCGGCCCTGGCTGCCGGCGTCTACTATGCCCGTCTCCAGAATCAATCCATCCAACAGGTGAGAACCCTGCTCAAAGTCCGTCGATGAAAGTAATTTTTTCCATATGGTTCCTGGTGTTGGGGGGTGTGATAGTGCTGCCGGCGCATGGCTTTGCGCAGGCAGCGGCTAAGGATACGATCCATTATACTTCGACCTGCGCAGGCGCCACCATCACCTTCGGATCACCTGTCTTCGACAGCATCTTTTTCCCCAGCTCGGTGAAATGGCACTTCGGGGACCCTGCTTCCGGCTACTATGACAGTTCGACGGCCAAGGAACCCAAACATGTGTATGCCGCGCCGGGATCATATAATGTGACCCTGACCGTGAAGAATGGGACAGATATCATTCAAATACAGAAGACGGTAAAGATCGTCCCACCCATGGCCTATAACTTCGGACCGGATATTTTTTTGTGTTCGGGAAAGGATACGGTGCTTACAGCTCCCGCCGTGGCGGGGGCGACCTATCTGTGGAATGATGACAGCGCGACCACTACGTCTACATTAAAGGTATCCAAAACAGGCGTCTACACTGTCAGCATCGATGGATGTGGCGTCAGCGACAGTCTCGGCGTATTTTTCAGCGATACGCCCCGGCTGGACCTGGGGAAGGATCATGTCATGTGCGACAGCGCCAACCTGTTGCTCAATGCCGCCTCGCAAAACGGGCAATATACCTGGTCACTCAACGGCACGGTGCTGCCTGTCACGGAAGGTCAGCTGCTGACACATTATCCCGGGGGCAACTATGCCGTCGTCGTCGATGTGCCGGGCTGCGGCATATACAGGGACGCCGTTTCTATTACCTATGCTTCTCCTTTAAAGCCACCCTTCAGCCTGGGGCCCGATACCTTACTGTGTCCAAAGGAAGTGTATACGTTGACGGCGAGTTTGAGCGGGGCTACGGGTTATGACTGGAGCACGGGCAGCAGCGCAAGCAGCATCCGGATCTCAGGTCCGGGTACATACTGGGTATTTGTCACCTACAACGGCGGGTGCCAGGTCACGGACACGGTATTGGTGCGTTATCGTGGGGACCGCCCCCTGGACTTTCATGATACGGCGATCTGTAAAGGCTCCACGCTGTCCCTTAATGCGGATTTTGGGGTAGGGCAGTATAACTGGGAAGCTATCCCGCCGCAACGGGATGACCAGAACCAGACAGGCCAGGCTACTTATTTTGTATATCGTCCCGGTACGTATGCCGTCACAGCTACGGTGGGGCAGTGTGTTTATAAGGATACGCTCACCGTCAGAATAGACGACAGTCTCAAAGTGTCGATGATAAAGGATACTACCCTTTGCAACGGAGAGGATTTTTGGTTACAGGTGAATGGCAATGCGGATAGTCTTATATGGCAGGATGGCGCTGTCTCCGCCAGCTATAAGGTAGAGCAAAGCGGCATCTATACCGTTGTGGCGAAGAATGGGTGCGGAAAAGATACGCTCCGGGCTACTGTAAACCTGACGGCTTGCGCCTGTCAGCTCCTGCTGCCGAATGCTTTTACGCCTGATGGGAACGGCCGCAACGACATTTTCCGGCCGCTGCATGCCTGCGAGATGAAGGATTTCCAGATGGCTATCTACGATCGTTTTGGAGAGCTGGTCTTTCGCAGCTCAAGTCCCGGGGTCGGTTGGGACGGCACTTTTGGCGGGCACAAGGTCCCATCCGGCAGCTTTATATGGATGGTCCATTATTTCAACACCATCACCAAACAGCCTGTTCTTAGAAAAGGAACCGTCCTGGTTATCCGGTAGCACGTGCATAGATGTTTTTTATTGTTTGGCTCCCACGGGTTTTGGAAAAAATAACCCCGGTCGCCAAACGGCTAATAATGGCCCTTCGGATAACCAAGCGTAGCGAAGGTTACGGACGAGGAAGGGCGTGTCGAAGCAGCCCTGACGAAGTTCTGTCCTGTGGTCGGTTTTTTTTATGTGATGTTTTTACATTAAATTGTTATTACTGCGAGAGAATTTAATGTTCAACCTTAAATATTATGAAAAAACATCAACCAGGACTAACCAGATGCGCGAGCTTATTGTTATTTCTTTTCATCACTAGCTGGGCCCAGGCCCAGGTGACCACCGCCACACTCAGCGGGGTCGTTTCGGATAAGGGCAAACCCCTTTCAGGCGCTACTGTGCAGGTGGCCTTTACAGACGCCGGTATCAATAAACTATTAGTGACCAAGTCGGACGGGAGCTTTGTTCTTCCCAACCTCAGGGTAGGAGGGCCCTACACTGTTATGGTGAGCTTTACGGGCTATACTCCCAGCGTGGATTCGAATATTTATCTCAACCTGGGTGAGAATACCAGCCTGGATATCCGGCTGGTGCAGTCGGCTGCTAACCTGGCGGAAGTAACGGTGACGGCCAGGTCAGGTATTTTTGACGATCATCGTACGGGAGCCTCTACCCAGATCAATTCAAGACTGCTGCGGACATTGCCCACCATTTCCAGGTCGGCCGACGATTATACGCGGCTGACACCTTCTGCTTCTCCTACCTACAATGGTATCTCTTTTGCGGGCAGGAATGGGCAGTATAATAATTTTTCTCTTGATGGGGCGGTGTTCAACAATCCTTTCGGTCTGGATGCGCCTACACCCGGAGGACAGACCAATGCGCAGCCGATCTCACTGGACGCCATCGATCAGATACAGGTGAATATCGCGCCTTATGACGTCACCCAATCCGGATTTACCGGAGCCGGCGTAAACACGGTGACCAAGAGCGGCAGCAACAAGACTACAGGGACCGTTTATGGGTTTTACCGCAGCACGGGGATGACGGGCCATAAAGTGGACGGAACAAAATTTACCGTGCCCACGCTCAATCACCTACAGGCCGGTGCTTCCCTGGGAGGAGCCCTGCAAAAGAGCCGGTTGTTCTATTTCATCAACTTCGAGACGGAGCAGCGCAAGGACGAGGTTTCTGCCTACCGGGCGCAGAATGCCTCCAATGCGGGACAGGTCACGACTTCCAGGGTCTTACAAAGCGACCTGGATGCCGTCAGCGCTATCCTGAAGAATACTTACGGCTATGAGACAGGACCTTACCAGGGATACAACCTGAAACAGACCAATTATAAATGGATGGCAAAACTGGATTGGGTAATCAACAACCGCAGCACGCTGACTTTTACCTACAATGGTCTGGACGCCAGACTGGATAAACCGGCCCACCCCAATGCCATTCATCGTCGCGGTCCGGATGCCATTACCATGCAGTTCCAAAATTCCGGCTATAGGATGATCAACAAGCTGCATAACTTCAGTCTTGAATTGAAGACGAACTGGGGAGACAGCTATGCCAATAAATTCCGTGCCGTATACACCCGTTTCAGGGACCATCGCGAGCCCTTTTCCGCGCCCTTCCCGGCACTTACTATTACCAAAAATGACGTATCGTATATTATTGCGGGGCAAGAACCCTTTTCCATCAACAATGTGCTAAACCAGGATGCGTTGCAGTTTACGGATAATGTCAATATTATTTTCGCCAAACACACGCTGACCGTCGGCGCCAGCTACGAGCAGTTCAGGTTTGGCAATTCGTTTAACCTGACGGGTTATGGTTTCGCGGTATTTGGCACTACCGACATAAACGATTTTCTTGCCAATGCTCCGGGCGGCAGCCTGAACGGGGATGCCTCCTATGCGAGGAACAGGGCCGCTGCTGGTCAATGGACCTGGTATTATCTCACCGTGGGGCAGCTGGCCGGCTATATCCAGGACGAGTGGAAGATAACGCCTAATTTCAAGCTGACCTATGGCGTAAGGGTCGATAAACCCCTCTATTTTCCGGGACAGGCCGAATATAGGAGCCCCCATACAAATCCTGACGGTACTTTTACCGACAACCTGTATGCCTGGGGTTCTCCCACCGTACCAAACAGGGATAACCTGACCCTTTTTGATCCTGCCGGAAATCCTGTCCACAACGGCGCTGGCAAGGACATCGACAACACCCGGATGCCGACAGGCAAGCCCCTGTTCTCGCCCCGTCTGGGCTTCAACTGGGATGTAAAGGGCGACAAGACTGTGCAATTAAGGGGCGGTACCGGATTGTTCACCGGGCGCTTCCCTTTCGTCTGGCTGGGTAATGCCATCGGTAACCCCGGCACCGGTTATTACAACGTCACCGCAAAGGATTTCAGGTGGCCCCAGATCTGGCGTTCGAACCTGGGAGTGGATTACAAGCTGCCCAGCAACACCGTCCTTACCGTGGATGTAGCTTATACAAAGGATGTGCATGCGATGATGGTACGTGACTTTGGACTGGGTACACCCTCCGGCCATCTAAACTCCGGTACGGGCGACACGCGTGCTGTGTACCAGGCATCGGATAAAGGTAATCCCGGCACCGGCACCTATGTTTTCACCAATGCCAACACGGGTTATTCTTATAATGTGAGCTTCCAGGTGCAGCAGACATTCGGCAAGGGGTATTTCCTGATGGGGTCTTATAATTACCTGGTGGCGAAAGACGCCAGCTCCATCTCTGCGGAGATCTCCGGGGATGCCTTTGACCGTAACCCTGTGCTGGGCAATGCGAACGTCGCGCGTAATTCTACTTCGCTGTATGGGAATACCCACCGGTTTGTGCTGGCGGGCATCAAGCGCTTTGACTATGCTGATGGTAAATATGCAACTACAGTCTCCTTTTTTGCCAACTGGACCAGCGGGAACCGCTTCTCCTACGTGTACGCAGGAGATGTGAACAATGACGGGTCCGGGTTCAATGATCTGATGTATGTGCCCACTGCGGCCGAGATCGGTGTTATGAAATTCGATAGTTTGAGGGATGTGAATGGTGTCTGGCAGCATGAGGCGGATCAGAGAGGCGCGCTGGAGAAATTCATCGGGCAGGACAAATACCTGAGCAAGCGCCGTGGTCAGTATACGAGTAAATATGGAGGCACTACACCCTGGTTCAGCCAAGTGGATATGCGGGTGTTGCAGGACTTCAATTTCAAGGTAGGCAAGCGGACGAACACCGTGCAGGTGAGCCTGGACATCGTCAACCTGGGGAATCTGATCAGCAGCAAATGGGGGGTTAGGAAATATGCCAGCGCCAGCGGGTATTATCAGCCGCTGACTTATAAAGGGATCAATGCAGATGACGGGAAGGCGCATTACCAGTTTGATCCGTCGCTGAAGTCGACTTTTATCAGCAGCCCCGATCTGCCGTCCAGGTGGCAGATGCAGGTGGGGTTGAGGTATATATTTTAGTGCCAGAGGCGTCCGACAATTGCCGGACGCCTCTTTGAAACCTTATCTTCTTTGACTACTCGTATCACTTTAAAGGGTAATTGGCATTTGACGCCACTTTTTGTCACGTTATTGGGTATAGCAGGACAACCTGTGATGGCGCAACTTTCACTGGGCCTGGAGGGCGGTTATAATTACAACTATCTATCCAAGGATCTTTCCGGCAGGTGGTTTTCTGAGAACGATGGCCAGGCGGGCTACACTATTGGCGTTCCCGTTCTATACCAGTGCAACTCCTGGCTGATGTTATGCGCTACTCCTTCCTTTTGTAAAAAAAATTATCTGTCAAAACGAACAGATACTTTTGCCGGCATTTATGAATATCATTACAACAATTATCTGCAGTTGCCATTGACTGCGCGGTATGTGTTTAAACGAAAAAGATTCGATGTTTTCCTTGAGCTGGGTGTTTATTCCGCCTGGTGGATCTCCGGTAGGATAAAAGGTGTGGCTCCCAATTTGTTTGACCTGCATGACTCTGCCGGAGCCAACGGGCAGCTGGTGGAATATATCAGGTTGGACGCTTATGAGATGAAGTATCACTTCGATACGCGCAAGGATAATCGTTTTGAATGGGGGTGGGTGACGGGCATCGGCGGCGAATACCATCTCAACGCTCAATATGCATTGTTTATAGAAGGCAGATATACCGGGTCGCTGTCGGATCGGCAAAAAAAATATATGAAGGCGCAGCCTCCCGAGCATAACCATACCTTTTATCTATCTGCAGGCGGGACTGTGCGGCTGAAGACAAAGAGACGCTCAACCAAAAAAAACGCCGCATGACCAGGTTTTTTTATATTTTATGTATCCTTCTGTATGTGATATTATCCTTTGCTGCCTGCAGAAAAAGCGTCTCCGGCCCCACCAGGACTGGTCCGGCAAATTTTACGGATGTCTTTGACCAGTTCTGGGAAGGCATGAATACTCATTATGTATATTGGGATATAGATACTACGCATTGGGATGCCATCTACCAGCAATACAGACCATTATTTGCCCGGCTGGACCTGCAGGATGCAGGGGATGTGAGGGCCTCCGTGCAACTTTTTCGTGACATGACAAAGGGGCTCATAGATGGACATTATGCAATACGTTTTTACCATTCGCTGCTGACGGATTCTACGATCGACCCCGCCTATGATCGTAAGCGGAGCGGCCCTGCATTCCATGAGCCTTATTCTTTTGCCGGCCTTGCCGCTCATTACCTGGACCCAGGCTATATGTCCGGCTATGACAGCACGACAGACGCTCACCAGTTGTTGTATGCTTTGTCAGGGACTATTGGGCAACGGGTCCTTTATTTCACCTGCAACCGAATGGCCTTATTACGGTCTTATCAGTCGCCATCGGGAAATGGAGTTCGTCCGGTGTTACAGTCCTTTTTTGATCACCTGGCCGGCAATTCTTTTGACATGAAGGGGTTGATCATCGACCTTCGTGATAATGGTGGCGGGGACCTTATCGACCTGGGCTTCCTGGTGGGGCGTATTATCGATCAGCGTCTTCTTTTTGGTTACACCCGGTATAGAAATGGCAACGGCAGATTGGATCATAGTTCCTGGCTTGAGGCGGCCGTCAGCCCCTCGGCAGGCGCCAAAAAAATATCGGCGCCTATTATCGTACTGGCGGATAACTTTTCTGCTTCTACTTCAGAGGCGATGATCATGGCTCTTCGCTGTTTGCCCAACACGACTATCGTTGGAGAAAATACATGGGGGGCGACGGGACCTTTCACTGATGAGAATGTATACAACGATGGTCCTTTCAGTATACCCGGGTTCTTATCCGTCAATACTTCTTCCGTTGAATTTAAGCATCTCGACGGCAGGATATATGAGGGTGTCGGATTCCCGCCTGATATCGCAGTTCCTTTCGATCTGTCCTCCATCAATGCGGGCATCGATAGACAGCTTGAAAAAGGTATTTCATTAATAAAGTGATTATCCTTTCGGGATAAAATCTTGATTGAGTTTAAATATATAACCAAAAGAAAAATTTATTAGATAGATCGAAATTTGATATTTTAATAGTGTTAACCTTTATTTATTTTAAACCTTATCTGCTATGATCAAACTAACTCCTCGCTGCCTTGCAGCCATCGCACTCTTATCTTTTTTTTCTATCAGCTGTAAAAAGGATATTCATCAGGCGTCTGTTATTCAGACTTCCACCGGGACAAGGGATGGATTGCCTACGTACTTCTTTCATTGGGAATCGGCCAATCTTATGCCTGTGCCGTCGGGAAGTTCCCAGACGATCTGGGTTCCATGGGGCAACCTCGCGACAAAGGCCTTTTCACCTGATATCATGTACGACATGCAGCCGGCTGACGGATGGCAACTGGTCTATAACGAATTCGATCCCACATTGCCTGCGCTGCCCAATAATCCATGCTTTGTCCTGTACAATAAGTTCTCCGGGATTCTGCGTATTTATGTTTATGTTACGACCAATGGGTTCGTGCCGTCGGACTATCTGACGACGGGATTGAGCCTCAACCCCAATACCATTAGTTCCACTATGCTGAATTTTATTGGTCAGGATTTCATCGACGTCAATACGCACAGAACGGTATTTACCAAGATCGAGCCCTACCAGATGGCAACAGGTGCATGGTATGCGGCGCAGTATGAGATTGCCTATGATCCCAATATTGCTACGAGCAGCTATACACAAGTAGGGTTGAACTGGAGCCTTAAATGGACTTACGTCACCCAGATCAGCCTTGGTGGAGATATCCAGGGTACAATAAAGGGAACCATTTCGACGCCTGCTTCGGGATTCGATCTCTCGGGATTGGCATCCAATGCCGCCACCGGCGCCCTGGAAGCCTCCGGACTTTCAATATTCCAAAACAATGCAGGCAATGACCCGGCTCATCCAGGCACCGGCAATCATCTTGGGCTGCCCGCCAATGTTTTCGAATCGATGCAGAGCGGCTTATCCAGTGGATTGAGCGGGGTGGTAAAGAATATTTTTAGCGGGATATTTGGCAGCGGCGGCTCTACGCAGAATGTGGACCTGACACTGAACGCCAAGATAACGCTTACGGGGTCTGCTACGCAAAGCGGGGCGCTGATTCCTGACCCTGGGCTTACGGTAGGTTTGCCGGGCACTACCAACAGTCAGAGTGTCCAAGGCCTGAACCCTTACTATAATTCTCCTATGGGCGTATTCAATATATCCGCCACGCCAAAGCTCATTGTGACCGACCAATTGGCTACCACTGGAGTGAGCATTGGCTATGGCGCTACGAGCCGGGCGGATAAGCATACTTACAGCATCGATCACAGCTCTTTCCAGGTCTTATACAATCCTGCTGTCATCAACACCGCTGCTGACGGCGCTCATATTGAGAATTATAAGGAAGAACTGGTGATGTTCTCTCCTTCCGGTATCTGGTTGCAAGGCTCGGGATACGCTACTGATGGATACACAGAGCCTGGCGGTCCGGACGACATAACGGATGGAACGGTAGAGCAGGTGGGTTCCAATAGTGTGGCCCTGAATTCGACCTACTCAACAAGATACATTATCGTGCCTCCCCTGCCTTCTTTTACTTCCTATAAGGTGCTACATCAGACAATGGGTATCCGCATCAGCTTCAACGTCGTCTCTAACGCCAACTCTGCAAAAAAATGGCTGATGGCAAAGACATTCTATGCGGACCAGGTGTTCCCATAAAGACAAAAGAGGGTGTATCATAAGCCTGGTACGCCCTTTTTTGTTGAAAAAATATTTATTATTCGTAATAAATTGATAATGAGTGTTCTTTCGAGTTAAGACAACCGAGGGTGCTTGTCTATGCAATCTCTTCTGTTTATAAATAAAATTATTATACATTTGTTCGGTTGCAGAATCAAAACTCTTCTTATAAGAAGTTTGCCATATAGATGAATACGCACAGAGAAAATTACAAGACTCAGATAGAGATATCGGGCAACACGGAAATTTCAGATATCTCTCATCGATTGTTCCAACTTATTTCTAAAGGAGATAAAGGTGCGTTTCATCAATTGTTCAATTTATATGCTCCTTTTTCTGTTGCTATCATAAAAAAGATCATTGGCCCGGGGGAGCCCGTAGAAGATATCCTGCAGGAGGTATTTCTAAAACTCTGGCTCAAAAAAGAAACATTACCTTCTGTAGAGAACCCGAAGGCCTGGATCGCCCGGATCACCTGTTACATTTGCTATAACTGGCTAAGACATGAAAAATATGGAGAAAAAGCAACCGCTCAAATAAGACATCTGTTGCCCGACTCCTGTAACCACGTGGAAGAAGCCATTGCCTTTACAGAGACTACCGATAATCTGGCAAAAGCAGTAAAAGAACTTCCTCCGCAAACACGCCTGATCTTTAAATTGAGTAAAGAGCAGGGAATGAAAATTTCCGAAATAGCAAGTTATATGCAACTGTCCCCCCAAACAGTCAAGAACACATTGGGAACTGCGCTTAAAAAAGTCAAGGCCTACCTCCGGCAACATGGACTTACCTCCTGATCTTATATTTTTTTTTACTTATTAGTACTTTTATTTTTCCCGGGTGTCTATAGATAACAAACAGCCGTTGAATAAGCTTTGAAGAACATCGACCATATCAAAAAACTGGTGCAAAAAGCACGCGATAAGTCCATTGACAGGCCTCAGTTGGATGAGCTTTTGCAATGGCTGGAAGGCGACGAGGCGGCGGAAAATATGCCGGAGATCTGCAGGCAGCTTGGAGTGGAGGAAAAAGAAGTATACTTATGGGAAAGCGAAGTCGCGTATTATAATAGCCAGTGGCAAAAAATAATGGAAAAAATCCCTGAAGAGGATGAACGCGGGGGGGATTCAGCAACCTTGCCGTCAGTGAGAGAAAGACGCATAAGACCGCTTGGCAGATGGGCCGCAGCAGCCTGTTTGCTCATCTGTTGTGCACTCGGTGCGATCCTGCTCAATAAGCGCCCGGAAAGCATCGCAAAAGCGCCGGATGCCGGAAAAAAGGAGGCTATCGTACCAGGGACTAAAAAAGCGGTGCTGATAACTGACGGGGGAAAGGAAATATTGCTTGACAGCAGCACTGATAAAGTGATCGTACGAGGGAAAAACTTCAGCATTCAAACAAATAAGAACGGACAGTTGGTGAATAATAACACCGGTACAATCGCTGAAGTGCTTATCAATACAGTTGCTACGCCTCCCGGTGGACAATACGAGGTAATATTGCCGGACGGTACGGTGGCGGTCTTAAATGCCGTATCAAGTATTACTTATCCAACGGCTTTTACGACAGATAGAAGAGACGTGAAGATCACCGGAGAGGTATATTTCGAAGTTGCCCGGGACTCCCGGAAGTCTTTTATAGTAAGAACGGGAAAAAATATGCAGATAGAAGTGCTCGGGACGCATTTTGATGTAAAGGCATATTCAAATGAACCATTCATTAAGACGACATTATTGGAGGGGGCCGTCAGAGTAAGCTCTGATAAAGCAATAAAAGTTTTAAAACCCTCTGAACAGACGCAACTTACCGACGATGGAAACCTTCGTCTCCTGACAAATGTAGATGCAGGTAGTGAGGTCGCCTGGAAAAATGGCGTTTTTGAATTTAATAGTACAGATATTAAGACCGTTATGAGAGAAATAAGCCGCTGGTATAACGTGGAGATCGCTTATGAGGGGAACGTACCTGCGGACCTTTTTTCTGCGGTTATAAATCGTCAAAACAGCATTGACCAGGTGTTGACGATGTTACAAAATACACTGAGAGTACATTTTTCTATAAAAAACAGGACAATATATGTAAGTAACTAAAACTAACAAAACGACTGCTATTTTAAAACCAGACTAAAAAAAAACTGCCCCGGGTCGCGTCCGGAACAGTTCAATTCGGGTCCAACCATTCCTCTCTGGAAAAGAGTTCTATTTCATTTACCCAAACAACCAAAGTTATGGATAATAAGGCGGATTATGTCTTAAAGAAAAGAAAAAATACCAAAAAACCAAGACTTCGCCCCGGACAATTAATGCTGCTTTTACTGGTGGCTCTCTGTACTTTCGGCTTTCATGCGAAAGCGTTTACTCAAACCGTTACGCTGGCAAAGAATGCAGCTTCTATCCGCGAGATCTTCCGTGAGATATACAAACAAACCAGGCGTCAGTTTGTCTATACGGATAAAGTTCTGGAAGGGGCTAAACCCGTTGACATACACGTAAAGAACGTCTCGCTTACCGAGGCTTTGGAACTCTGCTTCAAGGACCAGCCGTTCACTTATGTAATATCCGGGGACGCTATCGTGGTCCAAAGAAAAGAAGAAAAACACGCAGAACCCGTAAACAATAAAAATACTCCTTTGCCGGGTAGAGAGATCACCGGTCATGTTGCTGACAGCGCCGGAAAACCTATCGCCGGCGCGTCTGTACAGATAAAAGGCTCAAAAAGAGGAGCAGTTACCAATGCTGCAGGTGTTTTTTCTCTTAGTAACGTAGATGATAATGCGATCCTTGTTTTCTCCTATGTCGGCTATATTATACAGGAAGTTCCCGTCAACGGGAAAGCCGAAATAGCCGTTTCGCTTCAAAGTTTGGAGAATAGTTTAAATGCTGTGATCGTAAATGTCGGTTATGGAAGACAAAAGAGAGAGTTCCTGACAGCATCGGTCAGTACGGTGTCAGGATCGGAGCTGGTCAAAGCGCCAGTGCCGAATCTAAGTACAGCATTGAAAGGTCAGCTGGCCGGCCTTGTTGCACTGCAAACCTCCGGAAAACCAGGGTCCGACGGCTCCACGCTTACGATCAGGGGAATAGGTACCTACACAGGGCAAACAGCTCCGTTGATAATGGTCGATGGTGTGGCAAGGGATACCTATGACGACATCGACATGAATGAGGTGGAAAGCATCAGCATCTTAAAAGACGCATCGGCTACTGCCGTATACGGGGTGCGCGGCGCCAACGGAGTAATATTGATAACGACCAAACGGGGCAAAGAAGGCCCGCCGTCTATCAATGTAACGGCCCAAACCGCCCTGTCTTCATTTACAAATCTGAAACCATTTGCCAATTCTTATCAATATGCCACCATTATCAATGAACAGGCAATGGAAAACTATTGGGTAAAACATGCGAATGATCCCGATGTAAAAACCTGGGATGATTTTATTGCGAAACGAAGCGCTAACTGGCGTACGGACGGATCACTTACGTTCACGGATAATGACCTGAAGTATTTCCAGAATGCGCATACCCCCAAACTGCCGAATGGACAAGCCAACCCCTGGTACGACCCCTTCTTTCACCCTGATACGGATTGGAAAGACAAGCTTTTTAAAAAGAACACACCGACAACGCAGGTCAATACCAATATTTCCGGAGGAACAAAGTTTATGAGATATTTTGTTTCTCTCGGCTATCTGAATCAGGGCGGCTTGTTTAAGACGGATTACATGACCTATGCCGACAAAATGCAGTCTACAAAGAATCGCTATAATCTCCGGGGGAATTTTGATTTTGATGTAACGCAGGATTTCAAGATCGCGGTCAACGTAGGAACTCAATTTGTGACGATAGGGGGGATGGATAGGGATTCCTACATCTGGGAAAAGAAAATACTATGGTCTTTCCCTATGAGCTCTCCCGGGATGATAAATGGAAAATACGTTGTACCGCTTACTGCCAATGGGGATGATAAATATAATCCCATGTATGCCATGGAAAGCGAAGACTCCTGGAATATCACTAACAACAGTATCCTGAACTCTTCCGTGAATGCGAATTACAAGCTGGATAAAGTGGTAAAAGGACTGTCGGTACATGTACTTGGCTCATATGACAGCTACTTTGCCAGCAGAAGCTATGGGAAATTTGTCCCATTGCTGTACGATATCCGCCCGAACCCCAACGGAGATCTGCTGAATCCCATTTTCAGCCAAAGAAATGATGCTTCGCCCCCCTCGATAAATGCGGACTTTTACCTGAGTAAATGGCGCAAACTGTATGCGGAGGCTTCCATTAACTACGACAGATATTTCGGAAGACATACCGTATCGGCAATGGTATTGGGCAGCCGCGAAAAAAAATATGATCCGACACTTCAGTATGATCTGCCGCATGCCTATGAAGGCTTAACCGCCAGGGTAAATTATAACTTTTCCGGGAAGTATATCGTGGAATATGATATGGGATATAATGGCTCGGAAAATTTTCCGGTCGGGAAAAGATTCGGCTATTTCCCTTCTTATTCCGGCGCATGGGTATTGAGTAAGGAGCCCTTTTTCCCTGTAAATAACATCGTCAATTTTGTCAAACTAAGGGGGTCGTACGGAGAGGTAGGTAACGACAACATCCGGCCTGCCGGCAGTACACAGGACGCACGCTACCTTTATCTCCCCGACACATGGAAACCAAACGGCGGATATACGTTCGGCACCCTGAATAACCAGCACTACATCAACGGCGCAAGCGAATCGGTGTTAGGAAACCCGAATGTAACATGGGAGGTCGCCAAAGAAATGAACCTCTCTATAGAATTACACTTGTTCGAAAGCAAGCTCTCCGTTACCTATGAATACTACAGGAACAATCGCTCCAATATACTTTCTTACCGGGGAACTATTCCCGGCATCGTAGCCGCAAACCTTCCGCCCTATAACCTGGGAAGAGTAAGAAGCTGGGGACACAATCTGGAATTTACTTACAATGATCGGATCGGCGACTTTTCCTTCTACATGCGGGGAAATGCAGCTATACAAAAGAATAGGATATTATTCCAGGATGAAGCCATTTTGCCAGGTCTGGAATACCAGGCATCCACAAACCATCCTGTCGGCCAGCAATTGATGTTAAAGGCCGATGGGTTATACACCTCCTGGTCGCAGTTGTACCAAACCGACAAAAACGGCAACCCTATCTTATCCCAGCCCGTATCGGCGTTAAAAAATGGCAAGCCGTATACCAATGCTCAAGGGAATCCGGTGTATGTAAAGGACCTCGGTTACGGTGGAAGACCATTGCAGCCCGGCGATATCCGGCTGGTTGACGTAAATGGGGATGGTGTCATTGACGCAAAAGACAGGGTGAGGACGGGTAAAACGATCAACCCTGAATATAATTTTGGCCTTACGCTTGGGGGTAGTTATAAAGGGTTTGACCTTTCGTTCCTGCTGGCAGGTATAGCAGGCGTGGCAAGAGGCGGAATGAGTGAATATCATTTGGACAAACAACAGGCAATATTTGCTGTAAACCTTAACCGGTTCTCCCAGGACCGGTTTAACAAAGGCCAGCAGATCGATTTCCCTATGGCCGACTATGACAAAAATGCTTCCGGATTCGGGTCTACCTATGCCGGCAATACTTTTTTCCTGATAAACACTTCCTACGTAAGACTACAGAACATCTCGTTCGGTTATACATTCAGCAGAGACTTTATGAAAAGAATGGGGGTCAAATCCGTCAGGATATTTGTAAGCGGGGACAACCTGTACACCTGGTCCCCGGCTAAGATATGGGGGGATCCCGAGAACCTGGGAGTTATTGACTACCCGCTTTATAAAACCTATAACACGGGGATTAATCTAAATTTTTGAGCCGTATCATAAAAATTTGTCAAGGATGAAAGAATACAAATATATACTACCCGGCATCGCATTTTTCTTTATTTTATCGATAGCCGGTTGTAGTAAAAATTATCTGGAAAAACCTTTGGGAGGGACATTTACCGTTGATACGGTGTTCCATACCAAACTAAATGCGGACGGCGCAATAGCACAAATGTACAATTTGTGTGTGCCCACATGGTTCCCGCGGGACGTCGCCAATGACATGCCAAGACCCGATATGGTGACGGACGAACTCTATTTTATTCATCCCGCCTATGACTGGGTGGGACTGACCTGGAATCAAGCCAGTTATACCACAGGTAATATGACCACGGATGCAACCATCGACAGAGGCGGATTCGGCAGTCATTATACGGCGATACGCCAGGCAAACCTTGTCCTAAAACACATTGATGAGGTAACAGATGCAGACAATAACTGGAAGCAGCAGGTAAAGGGGCAGGCATTGTTTTGCAGGGCCATGCAACACTTCGAATTGTTTCGTCAGTATGGCGGTATACCCATCGTATCTCAGCCTTTGGATGGTACGGCAACTATAAAAGTAAGGCGCAGTTCCGTAGCCAGCACGGTGGACAGTATCGTTACCTGGTGTAATAGTGCCGCCGTCTTGTTGCCCCCAACCTGGGACGCTGCCAATTATGGAAGAGTTACCAGCCTCGCCGCAAAAGCACTTAAAGCAAGAGTGCTGCTGTATGCTGCCAGTCCGCTGTATAATACCCCTCCAGCCAACCAGGGAGACGTACAGGGGGCAAGATACGGTGGAGCCCATGACACGGTGCTGGCTTATCCAAATTATGACAAAGAACGTTGGAATACTGCCGCAAAGGCCGCAAAGGATGTAATAGACGCTGCATCGGCCTCGGGGGTTGCCATATATAATACCGGTAAACCAGAAACCACCCCCCATGATGATTCTTATGCAGGATTGGGTGATTACGAGGCCGTATCGAATGTGTACGCCAATTCCGAACTGATACTGGTCAATACAACGAACATGTCTGCGACCAACGGGTTCTTATGGGGTAACTGGATTACGTCAAAAGTAAGAGAAGGGCAATGGGCGATAAAAAATAACGTGCCTGTTGAATTCCTTCAGCAATACCAAAAAAGGGACGGCTCTCAATGGACATTGCCTTTAAATAGTACCGGAGACGATTTTCCAGCGTGGATCCAGGGACTGAACCTGGACCCCCGTTTTTATCAGACGATCTTATATGATGGCCTTTGGTACAACAGCACGCGTGGTGTCTTATCCTATTACATAGGTGATGGGGGGAAATACCCGACCACTGATTTTGGAAAGAGCGATGCCGGTGAAGACGGTTATGCTTTAGAAACCTACAAGTTTATAGCCAGGATAGACAATTTTGACGATAAACATTTTGCGTGGCCTGTTTTTCGCCTGGCAGAATTTTATCTGAGCTATGCGGAGGCGCTTAATGAATACCAGGGCCCGTCCGGAGATGCGACTACCTATATCAACCAGATCAGGCAAAGAGCCGGAATGCCCCCGGTGAATATATCCTCTCCCGACGATTTCAGGAATGCTATACAAAACGAAAGGACGATCGAACTGGCCTATGAAGGCCATCGGCTGAATGACCTGCAGCGCTGGCTGAAAGCATCATCAGCACTGAATACTTCGCTGCATGGCATTCAAACAAAGGCTAATGCAAGCTCAGGCACACTAAAGAGGAATTGGAAGGTAGTCTCTTTTATGACACGGGTATGGCCAAAGAAATATTACTATTTGCCTTTCCCAACTGCGGAGGTAAGTGACAATTATTTAGGCGATGGTAATTCATGGAACGGGCAAAACCCGGGATGGTAGTAGAAAATACAAGGATATTCACTTCCTAATACATTTTAAACCATGGCAACTATATATAGATCTTTAGTGGTAATGATAATCATCGCCGGCAGTTTCAGCGCTGTCAATGCACAAACTCCCTTCCGGCAGTCGGATACAGTCATAGACGGTGGATTAAAAAAAGATACATCCTGGAGATATACGGGCGCCGCCTATACGCTGCAAGGAAAGGAGCTGACCAAAATGTTTACCGGCAACTTATTAAATACGCTTCAGGGAAGGATCCCGGGGCTTACCGTTATAACGGGTTCCGGCGAGCCGGGCTACGATAACCCTTCCTTATTTGTAAGGGGACAAACCAGCTGGAATATTGACGGCAACCAGGTTGTTGTTCTGTTGGACGGTTTTCAGGTAGACATGAGCGCGCTGAGCGCCTTATCCCCTTATGAAATAGAATCGATAACGCTTTTAAAAGACGCTACAGCTACTGCCATGTTTGGGTTGCAGGGTGGGGCAGGTGTCCTGAGCGTACGTACCAGACGGGGCAAAGACATCCCGAAAAATGAAATAATATTAAATGCACGGTTTGGCGTTCAAAGCCCTGTTCAATTGCCAAAAGTGATGAATGCCTATGATTACACGCGATTATATGATCAGGCGTTAACCAATGACGGACTTCCTCAAAAATATCCCAATCCGGGTTTATACAAGGTAGCGAACGATCCTTTTCATCCCAATGTAAACTGGTATGATGAAATGTTGAAGAATACCTCCATTATACAGGATTACAACCTTTTATTTCGTGGCGGGAATCAAAAGGCAAAATACTTTGTCCTGATGGATTATGAGAATTATAACGGATTGTATAAAAACGCAACGGCCATCAGTAAGGATTATGGTACGAATGCTACATACAATAAAATAAATCTTCGTGCAAACGCAGAAATAGACCTTACCGAAAACCTTTATGTAATGGCAAACGTTTCCGGTGTCGTGGAAGACAGGAATACCCCCTCCGGATTTACTGCCTCACAACTTTTTGATCGCCTGCTGACATTACCCGCCGCAGCTTTTCCGGTGAAAAACCCAAATGGGACATGGGGAAACAACTCCGTATATAATTTCAACCCCGTACAACTTTTACGGCAAAATGGTATTTATAGTGGTCATACCAGAACCCTGCAAACCGATTTTACTTTACGGCAAAAACTGGATATTCTTACACAAGGACTGAATTTTATAGCAGGCGTGTCTTTTAATAACCAGTATGCGGGGTTTTACCAGACACTTTATTCCGTAAGGTCTTTTGAAATAACAAAGGACAACAACGATATGCCCGTAAAAGATGCAAGCGGGAATATCGTATACAAAACCATCGGGAATGACGTACCCCAGTCTTCCAATGACGGAGGTACGCAGCACTGGAACAGGAATACGCTGCAGCTAGGTTTTGATTATTACCACAGCTTTGGCAAAAGCACTATTTCGGGCGTTTTATTGGGAAGAAGACAGGGGTATTCGAGACAGGGACAATTTTATGCTGTACGGACACAAGGGATCTCAGGAAATGTTACGTATGATTATGCAAAAAAGTATATCCTCGATTTTTCCGGTGCTTATACGGGCTCGGCAGATTTCAGTCAGGGGAAGCGCTATGGGTTTTTCCCTGCTGCAGGATTGGGCTGGATAATATCCAACGAAAATTTTCTTAAGAACAATACCGTATTTGATTACCTGAAGCTGCGTACTTCCTACGGGTCGGCAGGAAATATTAATGAAAATTATCGTTTTCTATACCAGGCTATGGCAACCACCGCCGGAGGCTGGACCTTTGGAAGCGGTAATGTATTTAAAAATGGTATGGCCATAACGCAATACGCCAATGCCGACGCCACATGGGAATTAAAAACGACCTACAACGTTGGTGTCGATATGCGGCTTTTGAAAAATATTTCCGTGACCCTGGATGCATTCACCGAAAAACGAACGGGTATTTATGAGATCCCTTCGGCAAATGTCCCGGCCTTTACGGGTTTTAATCTGCCTTTTGTCAACAGTGGTGAAGTGCATAATAAAGGATTGGAGGCGGTCATAGGCTACGACAATAAACAGGGTGCTTTTGAATACCATATCGGGGGTTCATTTGCTTATGCCAGAAATAAGATCGTACAAAAGTCGGAGACCGCACAGCCATTCGACAGATTGTACCAAAAGGGTTTTTCCATCGGACAGGAGAAAGGTCTGGTGTTTGACGGCTTTTATCAGGCCTCCGATTTCAACAGCGACGGCAGCCTGAAAAATGGAGTACCAGTGTCTTCCTTTAACAACGTGAAACCCGGCGACCTGAAATTTAAAGACCTGGACGGCAACGGCGTAATCAATGTTTACGACAAAAAGCCTATCGGGTATAATAGCGTCCCTGAAATAAACCTTGGGCTCGATCTGGCGTTCAAATACAAAGGGTTTGATCTTAGCGCTTTCTTACAGGGAGTTATGCATCGTACCGTCAATTTGCTGTCAGGCGCGTATAATTATACGCATCCCTTTACAGGCAACAACAATATCACAAACTTTTCTGCGAACAGTTGGACCCCAGCAACGGCAGCAACAGCTACGACTCCCCGTCTGTCTACACTTAGCAACCCTAACAATGACCAACCCTCCGACTTCTGGCTGCGCAATGGCCGCTTTTTCAAATTAAGAAGTATCGAACTGGGATATACTTTACCCAAGAAAGGGGTTTTTAAGGGTCTGGACGGGGCCAGATTGTTTGTCAATGGAACCAATCTGATCACGTTCAGCAAGATCGATGGGCTTGAGCCTGAAAACCTTTCCATGGGTTATCCTTTGACTAAAGTGATCAATTTCGGATTCAATTTGAAATTTTAGATCTTAAATGCGACCAAACATTATGAGAAAAAAAATTGCCATATTATCAGCTTTCATCACTTTACTGGCCTCTTGTAAAAAAGACTACCTGAATGTAAATGATGTAAATGCATTTGTAACTCCCGACCAGTTATATACCAACTACAATTATGCTCAACAAGCAGTATGGAATATATACGGTTACCTCCCGGATGGATTTATCCTGGCTTATGAAGCAATCACTGACAATGCGGATGCGACAAATGTTACAGACCCATCCAAGGTATTTAATAATGGCACCTGGAACCAATATAATAACCCGGACGATGCCTGGGCACGGGATTTCGAAGGAATAAGACAAGCCAATCTTTATTTGAAAAACAAGGACAAGGCTGATATCACCTACATCCGGGATAAAATTGTCACAAGCGATTCTTCCTCCTGGTACAATGCTCAAAACAATGTAAAGTTCATGCAGGGCGAAGTACTGTTCTTAAAAGCCTTTTTTTACTTCGACCTGGTAAAACGCTATGGCGGCGTGCCTATTATGAATGCTCCGCTGGATAATAACAACCCTGCTTCCTGGAAAAATATTTCCAGGAACAGCATTGATGATTGTGTACACTATATTGTGTCGCTGTGTGATTCGGCCGCAACGATCATTCCTTCCAACCTGGGTCCTTATTCCTGGTACGATCTTGGCCGTGTGACCTATGGCGCCGTCAAAGCGCTGAAAGCAAGAACACTGTTGTATGCTGCCAGTCCTTTGTTTAAAAGTGCAGGAACAACCACCACCTGGGGAGACGCAGCAAGCGCATTACACGACGTGATAGCATTGAATACATACACGTTGGACGCGACATATTCCAACCTGTTTGGCTCAAATAACGCTTCTTCCAAAGAAGTGATCTTTTACCGCCGGTACGGCAATATCAATTCTGTAGAAAGACACAATTTTCCCATCGTTTTTCAGAATACCGACGGCAACAGTATAACGCCCACACAGAATTTTGTGGACGGCTTTGAAGTCCTTGTAAAAGATGGCGGCGGCAATATTACGGGATCAAGGCCGTTCGACTGGACCAACCCTGCCGATGCGGCCAATCCCTATGTGAACAGGGATCCGCGCATGGCCGCTACAGTAGTATACAACGGTTCTACATTCTCTTCTACGGTGATAGAAACATTTGCGGGTGGAAATAGCGGACAACCCAAGTCAAACGCTACCAAAACGGGTTACTATCTTTCAAAATGGGTGAACCAATCCGTAGACCTCGTCGCGGGTACATCCACTGCACATACATGGAACTATTTCAGGTATGGCGAAATATTATTGGATTATGCCGAGGCGATGTATAATGCTTATGGTGCAACAGCAGATCCCCAGGGATATGGCATGACGGCATTGGATGCCATCAACAAGGTCAGACAGCGTGTGAAGATGCCTGCGTTGACGGCTGTACAGATCGATCAGCAAAGCATAGAACACGAGCGCAATGTCGAACTTGGCTTTGAAGACCAGCGTCTGTGGGACGTACGCAGGTGGAATGAAGGTACACAGTATTTTAATGCCCCTGTCTATCGCGTTGATATACAGCCCAACGGGACATCCTATACCTATACGGTCAACAAGTTGGAGAACAGAAAATTCGATGCTAAGATGGCATGGTACCCTATAGCACAGGATGAAATTACCAAGACGGGATGGAAACAAAATCCGGGCTGGTAAGAATAAGACATTGCAACGGGTAGAATTGTTTAATTTTTTAGATTCAAACGTGTTTTATGAGAAATAAAATATTTATAGGTTCCACCGCCGCAGCTCTGTTATCATGGTCGCTTGTATTTTTCTCTTGCAGACGCGATGTGTTAACCGGTACCGTAGTGCACGAAACTACGAAAGGCCTGGTCTATTTCCCGGATGCAAAAAATGGGGACAGCTCTTTAGTGGCCCCTTTGGGAACAAAGAATTATTCAATAGATACTACTGCGAATACTATCAATTTCCCCATTTCCCTTTTTCGCGGCGGGTTCTCCGATCTTTCTTCCTTTGCCGTGAATATAAGCGCCGACAACAGCAGCATACCAGGGCTTATACAGGCAGGTCTGCTCCCCCAGAATACTATAGCGCTGGACCCGGACAGTTACATTCTTTCCGCAACAGATACTCTTTCCTATACCGACGGAATTATGAAAGGCGTGGTGATGCCTAAAATAAAAGTCGCCAATTTGGGTAAATACAGCGGCAAATATGCAGCGTTGGGTATTACGACAAAGAGTGCGGGTAAGTTCGACGTGAATACTTCCATGAACAGATTGGTGATCTATTTCCCTGTTGATTCATTGGTGGGACCGGTATATTTCCCTGGCGCTACCGGAGGTGCTGCCAGCGTAGTTTCATTAGGGGATAGTTACACCATCGACAGCGTTGCGGGTACGGTCAATTATCCGATACCCGTAAAAAGGGGCGGTATTGCGGATCTGGCTACGTCAAGCGTAAACGTAACGGTCGATAACAGCTCGATTGCCGGATTGATCAGCGGCGGCGGGTTGCCTTCGAATACTGTGGCGCTGGCTTCATCTGATTATACATTCGATGGAAATGTAGCCATGAGCAGCCAGAACGGTACGCTTCAGGGTAGTGCAATACCTAAGATCAGTATTGCCAAGCTATCTCAATATGCCGGCAAGGTCGTTGCCCTGGGATTAACTATTTCCGGCGGTCCATTCACCATCGATCCCAATAGAAATAAAATAGTCGTTTACTTTAACGCGGACGATATCCTTGCAATATTTGCACCGCGGGTAAACCTCATCGCCGACATTACGCAATGGGTCCCCGTAAAGATCTCCAGTAGCAATAATGTGACCGCAACCATCGATACACAGAATGGTACTATTCTTTTTAGTGGCGGGAATGGCAGCTATGATCAAACCGGTGTTTATCAGCAGGTCCATTTGTACGGGCACAGACAATATAAAGTCGATTTGCACGTAACGGGTTCTGGCGCAACCAATGTTTGGTTTGAAGTATGGCTATCACAAAAGAAACCGCAGGATGGGCAGGATGTTGCCACCGGCTGGGACCCTACTGCTGTCCAGCTGCTGGGATTAAACACCTGGACAGGTTGTGGCGTTGCTCCGTTTGACGGGCAGCTTGCGACGATAGGTTGTACAGGAAAAGGTAGCACCATTACCGTCCCGACAGGCGGCACCTATTATCTTACTATAAAATCCGGAGGGAACAACCTTGGAGCGACCGGCATTACGGCGTCAGGCTTCAGTTTTCAATAGGGGAGGGTTCCTAAAAGACAAAGGTTTCAGCTATTCGCTGAAACCTTTGCTAATCCTGAGCGGAAGACGAGGTTCGAACCCGCGACCTACAGCTTGGGAAGCTGTCGCTCTACCAACTGAGCTACTTCCGCAGAAAATGGCTGAACAAATATTTGTTCAGCCATGCAAAAATAGGGGTAAATCCATCCCGAAAAAAAATCCTGCTGATTTTAATTCTTTTTGATGTACTCCTTATTTCCATTTTTTGAAAGAACATAACGTCCACCACGAGGCCCTTCATAGATTGTGCGGCCTTTGGCATCGGTGCCGACAGCTTTGTCAGCGGATTTGTTCACCGGCTGCGTAATGTTTGGCTTGGTAGTGGGTGGCGTAGCAGGAGAAGCGGGCGTGGCAGGAGTGGTAGCTTGTTTGTCGGCCTTGGCCTTTTCCCTGGCGGCTTTCTTTTCCGCCCTGGCTTTTGCTTTATCCGCCTTTTTTTGTGCGGCTGCAGTGTTCGGATCGGTCGTTTGAGCGATGGTGTTCAGACTGGCCGTTAGTACAAACAAGACCAGGAATAGCGAAAAGATCCTTTTCATATGGAAAATATTTGAAATGAATTTCCGCTAATTCGGCGAAACTGACAACAAATAGTAAAAATTATTATTATTTATTTTTACCGGGGGGCTATACGCCGGCCCGGGTATCAGTATGAAGATATTTTGAAGATAACCAACTGTTTTTCACGGGTATTATCCAATTTTTCTCTAATTCTTCCTTCGTCTGTATGGTGTTATTAAAATAGAGGCTGTCTCCATCGAGGAAGCCATTCTCCAGAGCATAGGACAACTGCGCCATGGGCACTATCTGAACCTTGCCTTTTACCTGGAAAGCCAGGTTCAACCTATCAAACATGGTTACGCCAAAACGTTGTTCGATGTCCTTGATCAACCTTACCGAGCTATCTGTGCTGCATCCGCTGACACCCGTTGCCGACTCGTCCGCCATCAGGACGATGAATTGACCGTAGAAGAGATTGGCATATCCTTTTACTGGTGTACCGTGTGATTTCCAGTCTTTGACAAAGTTCTCCAGCATTTCTTCGATGACCAGGGCCTCGGACAGCATAAAAAGACGGGAGGCCTGATATATCCAGACCCTGCTGTCGTCTGCAAAGTCGGCGGGGAGCAATTCTGTATGAGAGGTATTCATGCTACAAAGGTACGGCATTGAGAGGAAACTGCCGGTTCAGCTCATGGAGGCCGCGATCAGCTCGGCGATATCCATCACTTTTACACTGTCTTCTTTTTCTGCGTGTTTTACCCCGTCCGTCAGCATGGTATTGCAGAAGGGACAGGCCGCTGCAACGATGGCCGCACCTGTCTCCAGGGCTTCGCCGCTCCGCTCGAAATTTACCCGGGTTGTCCCTTTTTCTTCCTCTTTGAACATCTGCGCCCCACCGGCCCCGCAGCAGAGCCCTTTGCTGCGGCATCGTTTCATTTCCACGAGTTCACTGTCCAGTGCCTCCAGTACTTTCCGGGGCGCTTCGTAAATGTGATTGGCCCTGCCCAGATAGCAGCTGTCATGATAAGTAATACGTTTTCCTTTAAACGGACCTCCTTCTTTGAGAATAATCTTACCTTCATCGATCAACTGTTGGAGAAAGACCGTGTGATGGATGACTTCGTAGTGTCCACCTAATTCGGGGTATTCGTTCTGAAAGATATTAAAACAGTGAGGACAGGCGGTGACGATCTTTTTTATTCCGTAGTTATTTAGCACCTGTACATTCTGGTAGGCCATCATCTGGAAGATGAACTCATTGCCTGCCCGGCGGGCAGGGTCCCCTGTACATAACTCTTCCTTTCCTAAAATGGCATATTTTACACCTACCTTGTTCAAAATGGAGGCAAAGGCCCGGGTGATCTTTTGCGCCCGTTGGTCATAGCTGCCGGAGCATCCTACCCAAAAGAGGATATCCGGGACTTCTCCTTTTGCTGTCAATTCGGCCATGGTAGGTACCTGCATAGGACTATTTTTCCGTAAATCTAAAGGAACCATTGTACAAAACCCAAATTCGGTAACTTTAACCGCCCAAATTTGTTATTATGCCGGGAGACGATAATATGCTTGTGATAAAGAACTATGATCTCTGGTGCCATCTGTCCGAGGATGAGTACAAGGAGCTGAAGGTCCAGCACCATGTCATTGACGTGCCCAAGGGAGAGTATATCTATTTTGAAGCCTACAACCACAATAAGATATACTTTGTCAAGGAAGGCACGATCAAGATTGGTTATATCGACGAGGAAGGCAATGAAAAGATCAAGGAGATCATCCAAAAGGGGGAGCTTTTCGGGCAATTCAGCCTGGAAAGGAACAACCTCCATGGCGAATTTGCCCAGGCGTACAAACATGATGTAAGTATTTGCGCTTTTACCATCGACGACTTTGAAAAGTTGCTAAAGAACAGACCCGACCTGGCTCTCTCGTACAGCAAGCAGGTGGGCGCCAAGCTCCGTAATATCGAGAACAGGCTGGTCAATCTGCTAAACAAGGACGTCAAAACCCGTCTGCTTCATTTCCTTTGGCAGCTGGTGGAACAAAACCTGGGCGAGAATACGGCCGAAGGCTTTTGTATACCCAACTATCTCACTCATGAGGACATCGCCAATCTGATCGGCAGCAGCCGTCAGACGGTGACTACCATGATCAACGAACTGGAGATAGAAGGCATCCTCTCTTACAACCGGCAGGAAATATGCTTCCTGGACGTCAAAAAGCTTCAAAAAAGGGTGAACGGCAATTGAACGACAGTGAACGTAAATAAAAAATATGAGATGTTTTTTCGGGTTTCTATTGATCCAGCTACTAACAGTAACGGCTTTTGCTCAGCGATACAAGGTCACGGATGAAGGTTCTTCGATAAAATTCAGGATAAAAAATTTTGGGATTGAAACGGGAGGCAGTTTTACGGGGCTGGAAGGCAACATCAGCTTTGACCCGAACAACATTTTAAAGGATAGTATCGATCTCAGCATCGACGCTAATTCCATCAACACCGACAATAATATGCGGGATAACCACCTGAGAAAAGACGAATACCTCGACGTGCAGCACTATCCCCGCATCCGTTTTGTATCCAGCAGCGTCGCAGTAGATAAAAATGCGCATTTTACTGCCACAGGACAACTGACCATGAAGGGTACCACCAAAGAGGTGTCTATCCCTTTTACGGCAGTCCCCAAAGATTCCGGCTATATTTTCACCGGTGAGTTCAAGCTTAACAGAAAGGATTATAAAGTAGGCGGGTCCGGCCCGATCTCCAATGCCCTGACTGTACAGTTCACCGTCTTTGCCAGACGGCAATGAGAGGCCATGCGTCATGGGACGGGCGCCGGCTGCGGATCAGGCTTCCGCAGTCCATTTATCCCGGTCGTCCGGGCTGAATTTCCAGGGGGCGAAATTATTCTCCACATTACCGAACAGTGCATTCCATTCCTGTGGAGCGTTGCTGTCCTCCATGATGAGAGCCCTCCGCATTTCCACGATGATCTCAAGAGGGCTGATGCTGACGGGGCATTCTTCCACGCAGGCATTACAGGTAGTGCAGGCCCGAAGCTCTTCCACGGAAATGTAGCTGAGTAAGTTCTTACCGTCGTCCTTGAAGGCGCCGTTGACGTTGATGTTCCTTCCCACCTCCTCCAGTCTGTCGCGGGTGGACATCATGATCTTCCGTGGAGAAAGCACTTTTCCCGTAAGATTAGCGGGACAGGCGGCCGTGCACCTGCCGCATTCCGTACAGGAGTATGCGTCCAGCAGGTTGCGCCAGCTGAGGTCAAAGACATCCTTTGCGCCAAATCGATCCGTCGGTGGCGCGGCCGAAGCCGCTCCGGGGGGTGGGGAAGCCGTATCCGTACCTGCCGCAGGAGCTTTGTCCGGCTCCATGGCATACAGCACTTCATTTTGTACAGCCGGCATGTTTTTCAATTTGCCCTCCGGCGCCAGCCGGGAATAATATGCGTTGGGGAAGGCCAGCAGGATATGCAGGTGTTTGGAATAGGGCAGATAGTTGAGAAAGGCCAGAATGCCGACGATGTGCAGCCACCAGCAGGTGCGTTCGACGCTTATCAGGGCACCTGTGCTCAGACCGCTTAACAACGGATGCAGCAGGCGGGAAAAAACAAAGTCGCCTGTGAGATGTTCGCCATAATGTCCATAACCCCTTGCCTGCAGCAAAGTGTCGGAAGCGTTCATGGTAAGGAACAGGGTCATTAACAATATCTCCGTGACCAGGATATAGTTGGCGTCGCTGCGGGGCCAGCCGTCCAGGTCATGACTGATAAAGCGGCGCAGTTTCAGGATATTTCTGCGGCAGAGAAAGACGATACAGAAAGTAAGGACGCCCACGGCCAGCAACTCAAAGGCATTTATCAGCCACCCGTATAAGGCGCCCAGAGGACCGGCAAAGAGCCGGTGGGTCCCAAAGATGCCGTCCAACCCTATTTCCAATACTTCCAGGTTGATGATGATAAACCCCGCGTAGATGACAAAGTGCATGAGGGCCACCAGGGGATTGCGGAACATCTTCTTCTGACCAAAGGCGAGCAGGAGCACGTTCTTCCAGCGCAGCCCCGGCTGGTCGTTGTAAGCTTCGTCCTTGCCCAGTAAGATATTCCGGCGAATACGGATGGCGTTCCGGGTAAATAACCAAATGGCCGTGGCGGCTATTAGTATGAAGACTATTTGCTGTACCATCGTCATAGGAAATTATTTCTCCCGGTGAAGATAAGTGATTTGCACTTATTGCTTTAGTTTTACGCCTACAAATGAAGAACTACATCCTCACACAACTGGTGGCTGAAAAAAAGCTGCGTCGTATGGCCTACGAGATATTGGAGCACAATGCTGGGGAGTCGCAATTGATCCTGGCCGGCATTGAACAGAATGGGAGTGTCATTGCCCGGTATATCCAACGTCTGCTGCAGGAGATCACGGACGGCAAACTGGAGGTCAGACTTATCTCTATTTCCCTGGATAAGAGAAAACCCCGCGAGGTCACGCTAAGCCAGTCCCTGTCATTTGACGACCAGGTGATCATCGTGGTAGACGATGTGGCCAGCAGCGGCAAGACCCTTCTCTACGCCATGAAACCCTTTCTTGACGCACATCCCCGCAAGATCGAATCCCTTGTCCTGGTGGGCCGGACCCACAAGACATTCCCCGTGCATCCCGACTATATCGGTCTGTCCCTTTCTACTACCCTGCAGGAACATATCTATGTGGAAGTGGAGGGGGAGCATGTCACGGGAGCCTACCTGGAATAGCCGGTTACGGGGTGAAGAACCTATCCACAAACGTGGAAAAAAGGGTGTTAAAATCCGCATAAAGCATCAGGTTTTCAGGCCTAAAAGGGGTAAATTTGCCATCCTTTCGGGAGGTGGGGCGCGTTTCAAGAGAACCTGCCTTCCGTGCACTCAAATCGCCTAAAACACAATATGGAAGATAACAGCACGCCATTGGAGACCCAGGACAACAATCGCATCGTTCCGGTGAACATCGAAGAGCAAATGAAGACGGCCTATATCGACTATTCTATGTCGGTGATCGTGGGTCGTGCGCTGCCGGATGTCCGTGACGGGATGAAACCCGTTCACCGCCGTATCCTGTACGGGATGAATGAACTGGGTAACAACAGCAATAAACCTTATAAGAAAGCCGCGCGTATCGTGGGGGAAGTAATGGGTAAATACCATCCCCATGGCGACGCCTCTATTTTTGACGCAATGGTTCGTATGGCCCAGCCATGGAGCATGCGCTATCTCCTCGTCGATGGCCAGGGTAATTTTGGCAACCAGGATGGAGACGGTCCCGCGGCCATGCGGTATATCGAAGCCCGTCTTCAACGGCTGGCTGAATATATGCTGGAAGATATCGACAAGGACACAGTGGATTTCCAGCTCAATTTTGACGACTCCCTCAAGGAGCCTACTGTGTTACCCACGCGTATTCCTCAACTGCTGGTCAATGGTTCCAGCGGTATTGCCGTGGGTATGGCCACCAACATGATGCCCCATAACCTATCCGAGGTCATCGATGGCTGCGTGGCTTACATCGATAACAAGGAAATTACCATAGAAGATCTGGTCAGGCACGTGAAAGCGCCTGACTTCCCCACGGGGGGGATCATCTACGGCATGGAAGGGGTAAAGGCCGCCATGCATTTTGGCAGAGGACGCGTCGTACTCCGGGGCAAGCTGCATGTGGATACCAAACCCAGCGGCCGCGAACAGATCATCATCACGGAGGTTCCCTATCAGGTGAACCGGGATGCATTGTGCGATCGCATCGGTCAGTTGGTGAATGAAAAGATCATTGAAGGCATCGCGCATATCAACAATGAGTCCAACAAGCGGGAAGGCACCCGTATCGTCGTCGACCTGAAAAGGGACGCCATTGCCAATATCGTCATCAATCAGTTGTACAAGCATTCGGAGCTGCAGACCTCTTATGGCATCAACAACGTCGCTCTTGTAAAGGGCCGGCCCAGGACCCTCAACGTCCGGGAGATGATCGTCGAGTTTGTCGATTTCCGTATGGAAGTGGTCACCCGCCGTACCCAGTTCGAACTAAAAGAAGCGCAAAAGAAGGCCCATATCCTGCAAGGCTACCTGATCGCCCTGGATCATCTGGATGAGGTCATCGCCCTTATCCGCGCCAGTTCCACGCCGGAGATAGCAAAGGAAAGTCTGATCAATGCAGGGTGGGGATTGGATGAGATACAAGCCAAGGCTATCCTGGAACTTCGTCTTCAGCGCCTCACCGGCATGGAAAGGGAGAAGATCCGTGAGGAGTATGACGAGCTGATGAAGCTCATCGCTTATCTGCAAGAGCTGCTGGCCGACGAAGGCAAACGCTTCGAGGTCATTCGTAAGGAATTGCTGGAAGTAAAAGAAAAGTTTGGGGACGAGCGCAAGACGGAGATCACCTACCTGGAAGACGAGGTCAGCATCAAGGACCTTATCAGGGAAGAGGATGTGGTCATCACCATCTCGCATCTGGGCTATATCAAACGTACCTCCGCCACTGAATACCGTCAGCAGCGTCGCGGCGGCAGGGGCGCAATAGGCGGCAAGACCCGCGATGAGGACTATATCGAACATCTTTTCGTGGCTTCCACGCACCACACTATGCTTTTCTTTACGGAAAAAGGACGGTGCTACTGGCTGAATGTATATGCGATACCGGAAGGCGACAAGACCAGCAAGGGGCGCGCTATCCAGAACCTGATACAGATACCACCGGACGACAAGGTCCGAGCCATCCTGGACGTAAAGGACCTGAAGGACGAAACCTTTGTAAGCAACCATCATATCGTGCTTTGTACCAAGCAAGGTGTTATCAAAAAAACCTCCCTGGAGGACTTCAGCCGTCCCCGTCAGACTGGCGTCAACGCCATCACTATCGTGGAAGGCGATCACCTGTTGGAGGCCCGTCTCACGGACGGTAATTCCGAGATCCTCATGGCCGTACGCAGCGGCAGGGCCATCCGTTTTGAAGAAGAGAAGGTTCGACCCACCGGCCGCGGCGCCATCGGTGTTGCAGGTATCGAAGTGGATGATAATACAGATGAAGTAATTGGCATGATCTGTGTCAATAGGGAGGATAAATCCAGGACCGTTCTGGTAGTCAGCGAAAAAGGGTATGGGAAACGAACTCCCATCGACGAGTATCGAATAACCAACCGGGGTGGAAAAGGCGTAAAAACCATCAGTGTTACGGATAAAACTGGTAAATTGGTGGGCATTTTGGATGTGACGGAAAAAGAGGACCTTATGATCACCTGTAAAAGCGGCCTCACCATCCGTATGCCTGTCAATGGCATCAGCGAGCAGGGTAGGGCCACCCAGGGTGTAAAACTCATCCGCCTGGATGAAAATGACGAGATCGCCGCCATTACCAAACTGGACAAACTGGAGGAAGAGAATGGCAACGGACATGCCCTGCCGGAAGCGGGAGCTGCTTTGCCCGGTGTGGTGGACCAGGAAGGTTCCGATGACCAGCCCGATCAGTCTGGCTCCGGCGATCAACCTGACCCGGGACTGGATCCTCTGCTGGGTATTGAACCCTCTGAAAGTGAATAATTAAGGGTAGTTATTTATAATAAAAACAAAGCATCAAACTCCTTAAAATCACAACTATTATGAACGTGAATAAACGACTCCTGCTGTCTGGATTGCTTGCACTCACCGGATGGGGCCTGTTCGCACAGAATGTAGACAAGGCTAAAGACCTGCTGAAGGCGGGCAAACTTCCTGAGGCCAAGACGGAAATAGATAAAGTGCTTGCCGTCGATAAAAACCAGAAGAGCGGCGACGCCTGGTATACGAAGCTGAAAATATACAATGCCATTGCAGCCAGCGGGCAGATGAGCGGACAAGTTCCTGACGCACGGAGCCAGGCTTTTGACGCCCTGCAGAAATACACCGAAGTGGACGATAAGAAGCTGCTCCTTTTGCAGATGGATGCCTATAAGCCTGTCAACGAGATCTATCAGGGTTATTTTCAGGTAGGCGCCAACGATTATAATGGAGGCAAATATGACTCAGCCCTTATGAATTTCAGCGGCGCCCTTAAAACCAGCGCTTTTATGAATGCCAAGGGATGGACCAACCTGAAGATCGATACCACTTCCACATTATATGCCGGCATCTCCGCCGAAAAAGCCGGTAAAAGAGATTCCGCCGCTGTATACTATGGCAAACTGGCTGAAGCCAAGATAGCCAATATCAATGGCTCCAACATGATCGATATCTATAAATGGCTGGTGGATTATTACAATCAGAAAAAAGACGAGGCTAACACAAAGAAATTTATTACCCTTGCTAAAGAACAATATCCTGACGACCTTTTCTGGCCCAGCACCGAACTAGATAACCTGCGTGAAAAAGGTCCAAAGGATTCCCTATGGGCTAAATACGACGAGATCACGGCTAAATTCCCCAAGAACCATCTCTTCTTCTTTAACTTTGGTCTTGAATTGTATCAATATGCATCCGACACAAGCTCCGGCAAGCGTCCTGCCAATGCAGACGTCCTTGTTGCCAAGGCACAGGAGAATCTGAAGAAATGTCTGGAGGTACAGCCCGATTATCCTCAGGCAGCGCTGGTGTTAGGACAGATCTCTTATAATGCGGGCGTCGACCTGCAGGCTCAAACCAAGAAGATCCCCGGAAAAACTCCCGAGGATGTAAAGAAAAGAGCCGATCTGCGTATTGCCGCCGGTAAGAAGTTCGATGAAGCCATCCCTTATTTTGAGATGGTAGAAAAGGACCTGGGTTCGAAGGGCAAGCTGAAAATGGATGAAAAGACGAGCCTCAAGGACGCATACGATCTGCTGATCACTATTTATGAGCAGAAGAACCTGAAGGACAAAGTAGAGGTTTATACTACCAAGTTTAACAACGTAGATAAGGATCACTAAAAATATCGACTACTGAGTAGAGGACCGACCCTGACGGGTCGGTCCTCTATTTTTGGGGTAGTTCGTATACTATTTTTCTGTCAGGGGATAGGCGGCTGTAGCTTGCGGTAAATAAAACTTATAGCTATGCGGATCATTATCCTTTTTATGCTGCTGTTAAGCTCCCCTCTTTTTAAGGGCCCGCTCACGCGTTTGCCGGACCTTCACGAATTAAGGGCCGCCCATAGCGCGACCTTATTGCCTGGTGGAAAAGTGCTCATCGCCGCAGGGTTCAGAAAAGGCCCTAATGGGTACAGCCAGCTTTACAGCAATACGGCGGAACTATACGATCCCTCTACGGGGAAGTTCACCTACACCGGCAGCCTGCATATTGCACGCTGCGGCCAGACTGCCACCTTGCTGCCGGGCGGCGATGTTCTTATCACGGGTGGTAACAACGACGTACCCCGGCTGGCCAGCGCGGAATTGTATAACGGCAGCACCGGCACCTGGACCCGTCTCCCCGATATGCTCACCGGCAGGGAAGGCCACCGCGCCGTCCTTCTCACCAACGGAAAGGTCCTTATCGCTGGCGGCTCAAACGACCCGGACCTTTATGCCGAACTCTATAACCCTGCAACAAGGACATTTGAAAAGGCCGGAGCCTCTCCCTTGCGTCTCAGCGGCTCTGTCGTGGTGCAGCTGCGTGACGGCAGGGTTTTTATATCGGGCGGCATACAAGGTAAAGAGGCGGTGCAATACAGCATGATCTATGACCCCGCCGCCAATAAGTTCACCCGGTGCGCAGATCTGGGTATTGTAAAGCATAAAGCAGGCGCAGCGCTGCTGCCTGATGGAAGGGTTATCATCATCGGCGGCTCCGACAACCGTGACTGGAATGGGAAATACAGCAGCACCGAGATCTATGACCCTTCGAAGAATAGCTTTACCAACGGCCCCAACCTCCATTTCCAACGCTTTAAGCTAAATGGCGCCGTCGTCACCCTCCGCAACGGCACGATCGTTGTCGCCGGCGGGAACGATCATATAGAAATACTCCGGCCGGGAGATACAGCCTTTACGCCCGTGGTCACCATGGACCAGCCTTATTATTTCTCAACCGCCACTTTGCTGCCAAACGGCGATATACTCCTGGCGGGCGGCTATGGCAATGACGCTCAATGTAAGCCCAAAGCCTGGTTGTTCAGCCCCTCGTATCTAAAGGCGCCCAAATAATTTTTTTAATTGTAAAAATAACAGTTATTTTTATTACAGAATGATCTTCAGAACATCGACCCTTATCACATCGATCCTTGCATTTTCCGCTGCCTGCCCGATCTTCGGACAGACATCCATCAGCCCTGTGTCCTTCAAACAGGTGCGGATCACCGACTCTTTCTGGGCGCCACGTATCGAGATCAACCGGACGGTGACGATCCCTTCTTCCTTTCAGAAATGCGAGGAGACAGGCCGGGTAGAGAACTTTGTGAAGGCTGCAAAAAGACAGGGGAAATTTCTTACGACCTTCCCTTTTGATGACACCGACATCTACAAGACCATCGAAGGCGCCTCGTTTTCCATGAGCGTACATCCGGATGTTGCCATGGACCGTTATGTAGACAGTCTCATCACCCTCATTGCCGCAGCCCAGGAGCCGGATGGCTATCTTTATACCGCACGTACCATCGACCCTGCGCATCCCCACGAATGGTCGGGTCCTGAACGTTGGGTTAAAGAGTCTGTGCTGAGTCACGAGCTGTATAATGCCGGTCATCTGTATGAGGCCGCCACCGCGCACTACCGTGCTACAGGCAAAAGAAATTTCCTTGACGTGGCTGTAAAGAATGCCGATCTGCTGGTGAAGGTTTTTGGACCCGCGCCAGGCCAGCGTAATGACGCTCCGGGGCATGAGATCGTGGAGATGGGACTGGTAAGCCTCTACCGTGTTACAGGCGAAAAGAAATACCTGGACCTGGCCAGTTTTTTTATCGATAGCCGTGGGAAAAAGAACGATCCTGCCCGGGCCTACTGGCAGGACGCGACGCCTGTTGTCCGTCAGGACGAGGCGGTTGGCCATGCCGTAAGGGCATGTTATTTATACTCCGGCGTAGCGGATGTTGCTTCCCTCACAGACAATAAGGACTATCTCCTGGCTATCGACAGGATATGGGACAATATGGTTTCGAAGAAATATTATATTACGGGTGGGATAGGAGCCAGGCCTGACGGCGAAGCTTTTGGTGGACCTTATGAATTACCCAATCTCACCGCTTACAACGAAACCTGTGCAGCTATTGCCAATGTATACTGGAATTACCGGATGTTCCTGCTCCACGGTGAATCAAAGTACATCGACGTACTGGAACGATCTCTTTACAATGGATTGATCTCGGGGGTAGGTCTGGATGGAAAAACATTCTTTTATCCCAACCCGCTGCAGTGCGATGCATCCTTTAAGTTCAACCGAGGTAGTCTTACCCGCCAGCCCTGGTTCGACTGTTCCTGTTGTCCCACCAATCTCTGCCGATTTCTACCCTCCGTACCAGGGTATATCTATGCGCAGCAACAGGACCGGATATATATAAATCTTTTCGTGAATGGGACTGCGCAATTGGAATATGCAGGACAGAAAGTTCAGGTGAGTCAGGAAACCCGCTATCCATGGGACGGGCAGGTACGTATCAGTGTCGATCCCGGGAAGGAGGCGACGCTGGCGATGTATATCCGTGTCCCCGGCTGGGCTATGGGGCAGCCGGCGCCGGGAGGGCTTTACAGGTATGCGGGGATGGGGAGGACCGGGTTTGTGTTAAAGGTCAATGGCAAGCCTGTCGCCTATACGATGGATAAAGGCTATGCTGTTATCAACAGACAATGGAAGAAAGGAGACTTTATTGAATACAAGTTGCCGATGGATATTCACCAGGTAAGGGCGGATGAACGCGTCGTGGCCGACACGGGCAAGATAGCCATCGAACGGGGACCCATCGTATTCTGTTTTGAGGCAGCGGATAATACAATGGGGTTGGATAGTCTCACGTTGCAGGAAGGGGTGCGTCTTTCCGCGGAATACCATCCCGGGAAGCTGAACGGCATTGTGGAGATCCATGGTGTATCAGGTGGACAGGCATTCACCGCGATACCATACTGCGTCTGGGACAACAGGGGCATGAATAAGATGAAGGTATGGGTCACTCGACGTTGATCCCCTGCGTATCAAGATAGCGATAAATAGCCGCACGCACTTCGGCGGACGTCAATGTAGTCTTGGTGACGTCATTACCCCAAAAAAGGACTTTTATCTCGATGGATTTCGAGTTGAGGATATTGATCAGTACGTCGGGCTGACGGGCCGTATATACGTTAGCGTTGCCGCGTACGATATCCCTGATGGCATCCGGTTGAATGGCTTCGGCATGCTGTCTGTCAACGGTGAAGCTGAGGCTCATACGGACATGGTTATTGCTAAGCGTCCAGTTTACGATATTATGCGCCAGCACATCTCCGTTGGGGATGATCACTTCGGCCCCTTCTTCCGTCAGCAGCGTGCTGCTGCGGATACCTATCTCTTTTACCCGCCCTTTTTTATCGCCTATTTCCACTGTATCGCCCAGTCGTAAAGGTCTGTCAAAGATGAGGATGATACCCGACACAAAATTGTTGACGATGCTTTGCAGACCCAGGCCGATGCCGACGCCCAGGGCGCCGATGATCACTGTGATCCTGTCGATGGATAGCCCGGAAGCTGCTACCGCCAGCAGGAAACCCACCGTCAGCAGGATCAGACGGGTCACGAGCAGCCTGGATCGTTGCCCGCTGTCATCCAGGGAGGCATCGTCCCCAACATCGCCAAAGAAATAAGCAATGTATTTCTGGAGGAAATTTGCCACCCAGATGATACCTGCAAACAACAGGATGCCGCCCAGCGTAAAGGAAAAGTTCCCTACTACCCGCGGAGAGTTGAATACGTCCATTAGCGCGTCACTGATGCCGTCCAATAAGTTCAGGTTGGAAGTAAAGACGATCAGCCACAGCAGGACGGCTATGCCGCCGAAAAACCGGCCGATGGACCGGGTGATCTTGCCGTGATCAAAATATCCGGGGTATTTCTTTCGGGTACGACTGGTCTGTATCTGCAACAGAAAGCCTTCTACCACGCTGCGAACAAAGACTGCCAGGCTCACGGTTTGTGCAAACGCGTACACGGCTGTGGCGCTGAATATCTGCGATAAGGTGACCCTGCCCCAAAGATTGCAGATGACGGCCAGCAGATTGAGTACTACATACAGCCAGGCCGCCGTCTTTGCCAGCTGGGGGCGTTCGCCCGCAACCCTTTTGTCAAAGAGATAAAAAAGACCAAGGGCGATAGAGGCGCTGTTCTGTATCAGATAGATCCAGCGTTGCCAGGAGAAGGGCAGGCCTAAGATCCGGGTGATGGGCACCAGCAGGAACAGCAGCATAAAGGTGCACCATCCATAGAATAGCATACGGGGCAGCTGTCTGTAAAAAATGATCGTCAGCAGCACCATCAGCAGGAATTGTGTCGACTCGATATAGATGGCAGGAGCATGTGCGTCGAAGAGAGGCGCCAGGCTAAGCATGAACACCAGGCCAGCGACCACCGGCCATGGCTTGATATAACGGAACCTGAAGTCTTCGACAGACTTCAGGGCATTCATTCTGCGCAGCCGCCGGAAGTTGAAAACGATCCAAAAGAAAAAAAGCATCCCCGTAAATAGCAGCCACTGGCGTTTGCTGCGGGTATTGGCAAAATAATATTTGGCCAGCTGTTGTTCGGCGGCCAGCGATTTTTGAAGTCCTTCTCGTGAAAAGCCGCTGCGTGTGCCCGGTGTACGGGGCTCCCAGAGATAACGCCGCTCTTTCCCAAAAGCCTTGGTTCCCACTGTCGCAAGGGCCTCGTCTACCCGGTACAGGAGGTCCTCGATAGTAATGGCATTGGCCGTAGAGCGGGCTTTCAGATCATTGATCTTATCCCCGTTGAGTCTCACCAGGCTGTCGGCCTGCCGCCATTTGGCCCGCAATTGCAACAGCTGCGGCATAAAAGAGGTTTTTAACGCGGAGTCCCTGAAAATATGCAGGATGAGCGTGTCCTTTCGCATACCCGCAATATCCTTTTTTACATCGTTCAAACTTTTATCATACTGGTCCAGGACCTTGCTATAGCTGTCGGTGCTCTTGTCCAGTTCATCCAGCAGGGTATTGAACATTTGCAGGTTGTGGATATTCAACGTCCGGTCGTCCGTCATGATCCGCTCTTTCAGGATCTGGAGGGCGGAGTCTTCATCATCCAATCTATCATCTATGTCGTCCAGCTGGACAAAGGTGGTGGTCACCGCCGGTACCTGACTCAACATCTGGAAGATCTTTTCCAGGCTTTCCAGGTAATCACTGCGGGTGGGGGTATTGCTATTTGTAAAAAGGGAGGAGTCAAATTTACGCCGCTCGGCTTTTTCCCTTTCGAAGGTCCCTTTTTTACGTCTCGGCTCCTTCTCCCCGTCGCGTGGGGTCTTTTTTCCCGGCTGCGAGGTGTCGGCGGGGGCCAGCAGACGGGGATTGCCTTGTTTTAGGGTGTCCTGAGCGGATAACCGGCCGATCCCCACTACGAGAAAGCACAATACCAGGAAGTTCTTCATAGTAATAATACGTTTATATATCTCCTCACAAAACTAAGGGTTTTACCAGAAGGTAGTTAACATATAATATATTAGTAACCTATACGTTAACAAAACGGGAGAATGTAAACACAATGTATATGACGCCGATAGCAGGACGGGTCCTGATCTTATTGTTTTGCTGTATGCCTTTCTGTTCGATCTCCCAGCCTGTTCCTATCAAGTTCAGCCGTTTTAGCACAAACAATGGTCTTTCCCAAAGCAATGTCACCTGTATCCTGCAGGACAAGACAGGGTTCCTCTGGTTTGGCACGCAGAACGGGCTCAACCGCTATGACGGCTACCAGTTTACCGTGTACCACAATGACCCCAAGGATACCACCAGTCTTTCCAACAATTATATCAAGTCGATTGCTGAGGATGCCGACGGCCGTCTGTGGATCGGCACCTGGGGCGGGGGACTCAATCGTTTTGATCCGGAGAAAGGCACTTTCACCTGTTATGCTCATGACCCCCGGCGACCGGGAGGCCTCACGGATAACTTTGTCAATTGTGTCCGGGCGGATAACAAGGGGAACTTATGGATAGGCACGGAGAGCGGTGGTTTATGCAGGATGGAGATCCGTACGGGCCGGGTCACTTCCTGGCTGTATGATCCTGGGCAGCCGGGCAGTCTCAGCGACAACAACGTTACGGATATCCTGGTAGACAGCGGGCACCGGATATGGGTAGCGACTCTGCGGGATGGATTGAACCTCCTGCAGCCTGACGGGCGGAATTTTCTTCATTACCGGCATGATCTCCGGGCCGGGAGTTCCCTGGCCAGCGACAATATCCGCTGTCTCATGCAGGATAGCCGCAAGACCATCTGGATAGGTACGTCAGACAGAGGGCTGGATTGCATGGATCCGGCAACGGGCACTTTCAGACACTACAGAAATAACCCTTCCGACCCGGGAAGCCTGTCATTGGATATAGTCCTTTCTCTCGCTGAAGATGCAGCCGGCAAAATATGGGTAGGTACAGAGAATGGAGGGATCAACATCCTCGATCCTGCTACCAGGCGGTTTTTTATTTGTGTAAATAACGATGTCGACAATGCCTCCCTTAGCAATAATTCCATCTATTCGATGTACAAGGACAGACATGACAACATGTGGGTCGGCACTTACAGCGGGGGGATCAATCTGTGCAACCGCGGCGCTACGCTATTTCCGCATTACAGACATAACTCCACCGGCGCCTCTTTGAGCAACAACAATGTCCTGGCCTTCCTGGAAGATGGGCATGGGAAAATGTGGATCGGCACGGACGGGGGAGGGGTAGACCTGTTCGATCCTGTAACAGGCGGTTTTTCTTCCCTGCGTCATCAGCCGGGTAAGACTTCGTCCATCACCAATGATCATATTATGAGCCTGGCCATGGATAGGGATGGCAATATATGGGCCGGTTCGGTAGGGGCCGGGCTTAATGTCATCGATCAACATCGCCGGATCATCCATGTTTATAAGAATGTTCCGGGGGACACGACCAGCATTGCCAGTGATGATGCCAATATCGTCCTCTGTGACCGTGACGGGGATATCTGGTGCGCCTGTTATAACATGGGACTTGATCTTTACCATCCGGCCAAAAAGACCTTTTCCCATTATACCCTGGAAAACGGCTCTATCAGCAGCGATCGTATCCAAAACCTCCTGGCTGACTCCAGGGGCAGGATCTGGATCGCCACTTTTGACAAGGGGCTGGACATGCTGGACAAGAGAACAGGGGTATTTACGCATTTCAAGCATGAGGATGCCGCGGGCAGCATCAGCAGCAATACGCTCTACTGTTTGCTGGAGGACACGAGGGGAAATATTTGGATAGGCACCAATTCCGGTCTTGACTGCCTGGATATCCGAACGGGAAAATTCACCTCCTATTTTATTGAAGATGGATTGCCGGATAATACGATCATGAGCATATTACAGGATCGTAAAGGCAACATATGGGTGAGTACGTTAAAAGGCGTTTCCCGATTTACCCCTTCCACTCGTCAGTTTAAGAATTTTTCCATTGCCGACGGTCTTCAGGGAGACGAGTTCAAGCAGCATTCCGCCATCCGGAGTAATACTGGAGCTTTGTATTTCGGAGGTTCCAATGGCTTTAATATCATTTTCCCGGACAGTATCAGGGAAGACCATTTTGATCCCCCCCTGGTAATGACCCGTTTTCAGTTGTTTTTTAAGGATGTGCCCATCGCCCGCGGTAATAAGGACCGATCGTCCCTAAAAGAAAATATCACTTTTACCAGGGAGATCATGCTGCCCTATTCCAGTTCCATCATCTCTTTCGAATTTGCCTCACTGAATTATACGCTGGCCCGGAAAAAGCAGTATGCATACATGCTGGAAGGTTTCGACAAAGACTGGAATGAGGCCGGCATGCGTCATTCGGCCACCTATACCAATCTGGACCCCGGTACGTATACATTAAAGGTAAAAGGATGGGACAGCAGGGGCGTCTGGAGTGACAAAATATATACGCTGCGACTGGTGATCCGGCCACCCTGGTGGCAGACCTGGTGGTTCAGGATCGCGGCCCTGCTGGGTTTATGCGCCGCCTTATATTCTTTATACCGCCGGCGTATCCACCGTATGCAAAAACAAAAGGTCATCCTGGAGCAGCTGGTAGCCGAACGTACACTTCAAGCGGAGACGGCTAACCGGGCCAAGAGCGCTTTCCTGGCCACCATGAGCCATGAGATCCGGACGCCGCTGAATGGCGTCATCGGCATGTCATCCCTTCTTTTTCAAACTCCATTGACGGAGGAACAGGAAGAGTATGCCGCCACCATCCGATCCTGTGGAGAAAGTCTTATGTCCGTCATCAACGATATCCTGGATTTCTCCAAGATCGAAGCCGGCAGTATGGAGCTGGATACGCATGACTTCGAGATACGTTCATCCGTGGAGGAGGTATTGGATGTGTTCTCCGACAAGGCTGCCAAGGCCGGTATCGAGTTGGTCTATGAGATAGACCCGGACGTGCCGGATCATATACATGGTGACGATATCCGTTTGAAACAAGTGTTGATGAACCTTGTAGGCAATGCGGTAAAATTCACAGCCAGGGGAGAGGTTTATGTCGGAGTGCGGATGTTGGAGAGGGGGGCCGGGCAAGGACTACAACTGGAGTTCGAGGTTCGGGATACGGGCATCGGGATACCGCCTGATAAACTAAACCGTCTGTTTAAAGCCTTCTCCCAGGCCGATAGCTCCACCACCCGTAAATATGGAGGGACAGGGCTTGGGCTGGCCATCAGCGAAAAACTGATCCGGCTTATGGGCGGTGAGATCAGGGTCAACAGCAGGGAAGGAGTGGGTACCACTTTTACATTTCATATCGCAGCCGAAAAGGGACAGGAGCTGCATACCGAAAATGAGCTCCCCGCTCCTCTGTCCGAAATGGAAGGCGCTACTGTGTTGGTGGTGGACGACAATACTACCAACCGTACTATCCTCCAACGGTTGCTGCTGCAATGGAAGATACGGCCGCTGTTGGCCGCCTCCGGCCGGGAAGCGCTGACACTGATGGACCTCCATCGTGTTGACCTGTTGATCTCCGACCTGCACATGCCGGAAATGGATGGTATTGCCCTGGCAAAGACGCTGCGGGAGAAAGGGTGTGAAATACCCATCTTGTTACTGAGCTCCGTTGGCAATGAGAGCCGGCGAAAATACCCGGACCTTTTTCAGGCTGTGCTGAACAAACCGGTGAAACATCATTTGCTGCTGAAATACATTGCCCGTCTATTACAGGGCAGCCAGGTCTTTTTTGGACAGGAAGAGCTGCACCCGCAGAAACTGTCCGATCGATTTGCCGGCAACTTTCCGCTGCGCATACTCATTGCCGAGGATAACCTGGTCAACAGACAACTGATCAGTCACGTGCTGGGGAAATTAGGTTATACCCCCGAGATCGTGGAGAATGGCCAGGAAGCATTGGACAAGCTGACCGGGGGAGAGTTTGACATTATTTTCATGGATGTACAGATGCCTGTAATGGATGGACTGGAGGCTACCCGGCTCATACGCATGCGCGGGGGTGACCAGCCGGTGATCATCGCCCTGACGGCAGATGCGCAGGAGGAGGACAGACAGGAATGCCTGGCGGCGGGGATGGATGATTATATCAGCAAGCCGTTGCAGCTGGAGCGGCTGATCAATATGTTAAAAAAGTGGGCGATGAAGGTTTGATAAGTCCTTCGGCCAAAGAGCCTGATCACTCCGTTCTCAGACTTTTCACGGGATTGCCTACCGCCGCCCGCACTGTATTCAACCCCACAACAACCAGGGTCAGCAGCAAAATAGAGCCACCTACCAGCAGGAATATCAGGGGATTGATGGTGGTCCGGAAAGTATAATTACTTAGCCAATTGTGCATAGCCCACCAGGTCAGCGGCACGGCAATGACAAAGGCAATGGCCACCAGCCGGAGGAATTCCTTTGAGATCAATACCAGCAATTGTATGACAGAAGCGCCCAGCACCTTCCGTATACCGATCTCCCGTATGCGTTTTTCGATGGTGAAAGAGGCCAGACCGGCCAGACCCAGACAGCAGATGAAGATGGCCAGGCCGGCAAAGATGTTCGTTATCTTACTGATGAGCTCCTCGGTGAGGAACTTTTTGCCAAATTCCTTATCGACAAAAGTGTATTCAAACACTGTGGAAGGGCTGTATTTTTTTACCAGCGTCTCCATGGCGGAAATAGCCTTCTGCGGAGAAGCGCCATCGTTCAGCCGGATACTGATGTTGGATGTTTGTCCGGGCCGGTAATATACCATCAGCGGATCCACGGGTTTATAGGGGCTTTCCATGATCACGTTATCCATCACACCGATGACCGTATATTTTCGGGGGCCATAACGCAGGATACGTCCGATGGGGTTTGTCAGGTGCATGGCATCCACGGCTGCCTTGTTCAGCAGCATGGTCCCGGAGTCGGCGGGCAGACCGGAAAAGTCACTTCCTGCCAGCATCCGGATACCCAGTGTCCTGACATAGTCCTTGTCGACGGACTGGCCGCAGAAGATGATCTCTGTGCCTGCCGGCTTTTCATCCCAATGGGGGGATGGGCTTTTCCACCAGATATCCGTGACGGGGGAGAAGGTACGGGTCACCGCAGCGATCATACCTGTATTCAGCAGATCCTGCTTTAATGCTGCGTAGTTTTTTCCCAGGTCCCCGCTTTGAGACATCATAATAAGGTTATCCGGGTTGTAGCCAAGGTCCCTGTTCTTTATATATTGCAGTTGGCGGTATACGATGATCGTTGCAGATATCAACAGGATAGAGATCATAAACTGCCCTACGACAAGGACCCGCCGGGGCAAGATAGCCTTTCTTCCTGCAAGGAAAGTGCCTTTCAGCACTTTTATAGGACTAAAGGAAGAAAGATAAAAAGCAGGATAACTGCCGGCCACCAGTCCTGTCAGGAAAATGATGCTGACCCCGCCTATCCAAAGAACAGGATCCCCGGGATGCACTGTCAGCTGTTTGCCTACCATGGTATTGAAGTACGGCAATAGCACAGCCACCAGTAGTACAGAAAAAACAAAGGCGATACAGGTGAGGATGATCGACTCGAAGATGAATTGCCACCGCAATTGCTTTTTGTCCGAACCCAGTGTTTTGCGAATACCTACTTCCTTGGCCCTTTTTTCACTGCGGGCTGTACTGAGGTTCATAAAATTGATACAAGCTATCAATAAGATGATAATGGCGATAATAGTAAAAAGCCGGACATATTCTATCATGCCTCCTGCGTTCTTCCCATCCTTGAAATCGCTGTACAGTCTCCATTTGTTCATAGGGAAGGCAAAATAAGTGCTGATCTTGTCATTATTATGCGAGCGCATGACCTCATTAGCTTCCTTTTCCAGCAGGGCGGGGGAACTGCCCGGCGCCACCTGTACAAATACATTCCAGGAGGAATTCTGCCATTCGGCCATTTCCTGCTGCATGTGAGCGTAATCAAAAAGCCGGATAAAATCGAATTTGAATGTAGAGTTGTCCGGTGGATCGGCCACGATGGCGGTGACCTTCATGTTGACGTCATCGTCCATTTTTAGTATTTTACCGATGGGGTCCTGCTGCCCGAAAAAAGCTTTTGCAGCGGATGCCGTTAGCACGATGGAATTGGCATCTGCGATAGCAGTGGCCGGGTTGCCCCGGAGGAATTTCCAGGTGAACATATCAAAGAAATGCTCGCTCACGGTATATCCATTCTTCTTCAGCCGCGCCTCGCCCAGCCGGATGATATGATCCTCCGGATAGGTAACTTCCACAGCATATCTGATATTGGAATAGCCGGCGCTCATGGACTTCGCCAGGGGAAACACCATGTTCTTGTCGGTATATACATGGTTCTTAAAATCCCTGTTGGCTATGACCTGGTAGATATTGTTGTAATTAGCATGGAATCTATCATAAGTCAGCTCATCATGCACCCATAAAAAAATAAGGATGCTGCAGGTCATGCCAATGGTAAGACCCAGCAGATTGGATGCGGTGAAGCTTTTGTGGCGGAACAGGTTCCTCCAGGCTATCTTGAAATAACTCCTGAGCATATGGGAAGATTGGTTTGTGCTCTTCTCTACCCAAGATAGTGCCTGATTTTAAGTATTTGATTATTAATTAGATATGGCTGTTTTTGTACGAATCTGTTCGTTTTTGATACAGTGGCTGTCCTGTAAACGGGCGGATCAAGCTTGCTCTGGAACGGTAACCTTTTCAAATTTCTTCCTGGATCTTTTGATGGCGGGCATATGTTCATCCGCCCATGCTGACAAGCCGGCGATATGCGGGACCAGGCTTTTGCCTATTTCCGTCAGCTCATATTCCACCCGGGGCGGTATCTCGGGGAACACTTTCCTGGAGATCAGTCCATCCGCCTCCAGGGTACGCAGGGTGGTGGTCAACATCTTCTGCGAAACATCGCCAATGGTCTTATGCAACTCGTTAAAACGCATTTTCCCCACCTCTCCCAAAATAATGATGATGAGAATGGACCATTTGTCTCCAAAACGGTCAAGTACGTTGCGGATAGGACAGGAAGGGGAGCGTTGATAATTTTTTAAACTGTATTCCATGTTTTTTTATGTTGACTATCAATAATAGTTTCTTCAAAGTAAGTGAGGCACGTCTTCGTGCCTTCTTGTCAGGCACTTAGCTTCCGACTACCTTTGACTTACCAAAAGTAACTAACACTCTTTTGGGTAGCAACAAAATTAACAAAAAATGAAAAAGATCATGGTTACCGGGGCCACCGGCCCTCTTGGTTCGGCTGTAGTAGACAGCCTGTTGAAAAAAATATCTGCCGCGGATATCGCTGTTCTGGTGCGTACGCCGGACAAGGCAGGCAATCTGAAAGCTAAAGGTGTGGAGCTGAGGACAGGAGATTATGGCAATTATGCTTCTCTGGTGTCTGCTTTCGCAGACATCGATAAGCTCTATTTTGTTTCCGGCAATGATATCCCCGGGCGTATGTCGCAGCATGAGAATGTCGTACGGGCGGCCCGGGAGGCCGGCGTGCGGCATATAATATATACCAGCATCCCGCATGAGCATGACACCCGTCGTTCTCCTATATATTTTGTTGTCAGCTCGCATGCGCAGACGGAAAAGCTGCTGGAAGATTCCGGATTGACCTACACCATCCTGCAGCACAGCATTTATACGGATATGATCCCTGTCTTTGCAGGTGAGCAGCTGCTACAGACAAAGACGATCTATCTGCCTGCGGGTGACGGCAGGGTTGCCTATGCCGTACGTACGGACCTGGCCGAAGCCGGCGCCAATGTATTGCTGGACAAGACGGGTAAATACGACAACAAGGTGATCCCCCTCACAGGCGTCGAAGCCGTATCTTTTGAAGATGCTGCTAAAAGCATTTCAACTGCCACGGGATTGAACATCGGTTATTATTCACCCTCTGTCGAAGAATTTAAAACGACGCTCACCGGCGCAGGGGTACCATCGGAAATAGTGGACGTGGTTGCCGGCTTTGCCAGCTCCTTCAAAACAGGGGAACTCGATTTTGTGTCGGGCGACCTGGAAGAGATATTGGGTCGTAAGCCAGTGAGGGCAGCCCGGTTTTTGACCGATTTTTACCAGGGAAAATAACAGGAACCGCTGGAAGCGGTTCGTCCGAAGGACAGATATTAGCGCTTTTGCGGGAATTGGACTAATTTTTTTGTAAAGACCAATTCCCGCAAATTTTTTTTCAGGCGGCATAGGGGTGAATGTTTGATCAGTTGTTACCTATCTGTACATGTTAAAAACAACAGATATGGACTTATTAAAGATCATGACATTCACCCTGGCCGCATGGGTCTTCTTTACGGACGCGCATGCCCAGACCCCGGCTCCGGCCCCGCCCCCAACCCTGAAAAAGAGCCATGCTCATATAGGCCTGATATATCCCGTCAGTACCAATGGCTGGGAGGCAGCCTCGTACAGCAATAGTCTTTCCTTACACGCTATAGCCGGCGCCTCCGGCGCAGAAACAGGGGTTGCGCTGGCCGGTGTTGCCCTTATCATCAAGGACAGCGCCTCCGGATTGCTGGCATCCGGCTTTGCCAATTATGTTACACATAATGCCCGGGGCACACAGCTCGCAGGATTTATGAATTCCACCGGCTCCTCCAAAGGAGTGAGTATGGCGGGGTTTGTAAATGTCTCCGGTGATGCCGGCACGCAGGTTGGCGGGTTTATGAACATTGCAAAAAAAGTAAAAGGCGTTCAGATCGCAGGCTTTCTCAACATCGCCGACAGCAGCGACTATCCCATCGCTCTGGTAAACATTATCCGCAATGGGGAAAAATCCATCGGTCTTAGCACTGATGAGACACTCACCAGCCTGGTCACTTTCCGCAGCGGCAGCCGCAAATTATATGGCATAGTGGGCGTGGGTTATAATGGCAAGGACAAAAAGGACCTCTATGCCTGGGAAGGAGGTTTTGGCGCTCATTTCAACATCGCCCGCGACTTCCGTCTTAATACAGAGCTGGTATCCATCGGTCTGACGGATTTCAAATCAGGGGACTATTTCCGCAGTTCCTTACGGCTCCTGCCGTCACTGCGGTTAGGCCATCGCGTTGAACTTTTTGCCGGCCCCAGCTTCAATTATATCCGCAGCGAAAAAGGCAAAGGCGCCGGGCTTGTTACCCATTATTTATGGAGCGAAAAAGAGCCCAGCGGTATCCTGCATGGCCTTTACTTCGGAGCCACCGGCGGTATGAACATTATCTTCTAAAAACACTCACCAATCAATTATTGTATGCGTTTGCTAATTTGTTTATTAGTCCTATCCCTGCGTCTACAGGCGCAGGAACCTCCCAAGCACACTATCAGCGGCACTGTGCGCGCAAAGGTCAGCGGGGAAACCATTCTCCGGGCCACGATTGTAGTGGATGGAAAGAATACAGGCGTTACCACCAATGATTACGGCTTTTTTTCCATCACGCTTCCCGATGGCAAATATACCCTGATCATCTCCGCAGTGGGGTGGGAAACCAAAGCGCTTGAAGTAACTCTGCATGAAAACCTACAATTGCAGGCCACGATGGAAATACAGGGCACACAGCTGCAGGATGCTACCGTTACGGCCCAGACCAGGGGCAGGAGCATCAGGGGCACGCAAATGGGCGTGGAGCACCTGTCCACGAAGGAGATCAAGAATGTACCCGTGCTGTTTGGCGAGCGGGATGTATTAAAGACTTTACAGCTGCTGCCGGGGGTAAAGCCGGTGTCCCAGGGCACCAGCGGTATCAGTGTCCGGGGCGGCTCGGCCGACCAGAACCTCATTCTGCTGGACGAAGCGCCTGTATACAACGCATCCCATCTGCTGGGTTTTTTCTCCACCTTCAATTCGGATGCGATCAAGGATGTTACCTTATACAAAGGGGGCATGCCCGCTCAATACGGAGGGCGTCTCTCCTCCGTGGTTGATGTACGGATGAATGACGGCAACAACCAAGACTTTCATGTCAGCGGAGGGCTGGGTGCGATATCCGCCAAGATCAATGTGGAAGGTCCCATAGAAAAGGACAGATCCTCCTTTCTGCTCAGCGCCAGAAGGACCTATTACGACATGTTCCTGAAGCTTTCGAAGGACAGCACGGTGAACAAGAACAGCCTTTATTTCTACGATCTGAACGCCAAGCTCAACTTTACCCTGGGGAGCAGGGATAAGCTATACCTCTCCGGTTATTTCGGCAGGGACAACATGGCCAGCCAGGATATATTCGGGCTCAACTGGGGTAATGCCACCAGCACGCTGCGCTGGAACCACACGTTCGGCCCCCGATTCTTCTCCAACACCTCCCTTATCTACAGCTACTACAATTATAAGCTGCGGATCAATAATAACGGCACCAATTTCAACGTGCTCTCCGAACTGAGAGATTGGAATATAAAAGAGGAACTGCAGTTCTATATCAACCCGCGGAACAACGTCCGTGTCGGGTTTAACTCCATCTACCATACATTGAACCCCGGCGTGCTTACCGGCGGACCCAAAAGCGGCGTCAACGACACTTCTTTCCAAAAAAGATACGGGCTGGAGAATGCCGTCTTTGCGGGCAACAGCTGGAAGGTATCGGATAAGTTGGATATCTCTTATGGTGGCCGGTTGAGCATCTTCAGCGCGCTTGGTAAAGGTGATTTTTACAAAGTAAGCCCGGAAGGCGTCATATTGGATACCATGCATTACAACAGCGGCCAGGTGGTAAAAACCTATGTCAATCCCGAGATCAGGGTGGCTTTCAGCTATCAGTTGAACGAGGCTTCTTCCGTCAAGGTTTCCTATGTGGACAATACGCAGAATATGCACCTGATATCCTCCACTAATGCGGGATTTCCCACCGACCTATGGGTGGTGAGCAATAATATGATCAAGCCGGAGAGGTCCCATCAGGTGTCCCTTGGATATTATAAGAATTTCGATTTCCGCGAGAATGCATATGAGTTTACAGCAGAGACTTATTACAAGGCGCTGGAAAACCAGATAGATTACCGGGACGGGGCTCAATTGACGGCCAACGGCACCATCGAGACGGAACTGCTGTTCGGCAAGGGACGCGCTTATGGGGCGGAATGGCTGATACGGAAAAAGACGGGAAGACTGACAGGCTGGATAGGGTATACGCTCTCAAAATCGGAGAAACAGATACCCGGCATCAACGAAGACCGGTGGTACAACGCGGTTCAGGACAAGACACACGATATATCCGTCGTAGGTATGTATAAGCTCAATCCCAAATGGATGCTGTCGGCGAACTGGGTGTATACTACGGGCAATGCCGTAAGCTTTCCCAGTGGCAAATACAGGGCGGATGGCCGGACCGTGTATTATTATTCCGAGAGGAATGGTTACAGGATGCCTGCCTACCACCGGCTTGATCTGTCTGCGACGGTACAGTTGAAACAAAGAAAACGTTATTCATCCGAGATGGCGTTTGGGGTGTACAATGCTTACAACAGGAATAATGCCTTTATCATTACTTTCCGGGACAACAAGACGGACCCTAACAAAACAGAAGCCGTGCGAACGACCTTATTTGGTGCGGTACCTTATATTTCCTACAATTTTAAATTCTAAAACGTGAAAAGAACTACTATAATCGCCGGTATATTTTTGCTAACCTCCTGTCAGAAGGTCATCGATCTTAAATTAAATAATGCACCCAAACAGTACGTCATCGAAGGTAATGTTACGGATGTGCCGGGACCTTATACGGTGACCATATCACAGACCTCCGCTTTTAATGTTTCTTACACATTCCAGGGGGTAGGAGGGGCCGCGGTCACCATCAAGGACGATGCGGGCAACAGCGAGCTTCTGAAGGAAGTCGGAACAGGGGTTTATCAGACCAGCGGGCTTGCGGGTGTGGAAGGCCGGACATATGAGTTGCACATTGATGTAGGAGGGAAGACCTTTACTTCCACCTCCACCATGCCGCACCGGGTAAACTTCGATAGCCTGTATGTCCGCGAACTGGTGAATATTTCCAAGACCGTCAAGGCGGCCGTCCCTGTTTTTACAGATCCAAAGGGACAGGGCAATTCATACCGGTTCAACCAGTATATCAATGGCAGGCTGGACAAAGGGCTGTATTATCAGAATGACGACTTCACCGACGGGCTGACGAATAGTTTTGCCTTGCTTCAGCCGGACCCGGACAGCACCCTGCACGTAGGGGATAAGGTAGAGGTCGATATGCAATGTATCGACAAGCCTGTCTACAAATACTGGTTTAGCCTGGACCAGTCCTCCAATGGAAACGGCAGCGCTATCCCTTCCAATCCCGTAACCAATATCCAGGGAGGGGCATTGGGGTATTTTAGCGCACACACAACGCAACGGCGTTCGCTTGTGGTTAAGTAAGTATTCTATTCCATCAATCCGCCGAAAGTCGACACGTCCGACTGAAGGCGGATAACATCCGCTATACGGGCCGGCCATTCCTGGCTGGCCCTTTTTGGCAATGCGCGGTTTTTTTCGTAATTTCAGATACGCTCTCTCCTGTGCAATGCTCAAAAAGATCACTGCCATACTGCTGCTGGGACTGTTCCTGTTCAACTGGGTTGGGTACAGGCTGCTCACCTATTACCTGGAGGCCAGGGCCGATATGCAATTGCAGGCCAGGCTCGATGACAATAACTACGAAGAGACGCAATTGATATCCGTAAAAACCCCCATAACGCATCTGTCCTACTATCACAACTCCCCGGAATTTGAAACCACAGGTGGAAAGATAGAGATCGGTGGCATACAATATAAATATGTCAAGCGGCGGATATATAACGATTCATTGGAAGTACTATGCATACCCGATGCCGCGGCGATGAAATTAAAAGCCGTGAAAAATGCTTTCTTTGCGTTTGTAAATGGCTTACAGCAAGGGGGGCACGAAAAAAAACAAAGCGCGAATTCCAACATTTCCAAAGATATTTCTGTGGAATATTACCCCGTACAGGGCCTTCCGTTTGGGATCAATAATGTCTGGCGCTCTTTTACAAAGAGATATGTCGATAACTTTTTTCCTCTTTCCTCTATCTATACGCTTGTTCCGGAGCATCCTCCCAAAGTAGTGTGACGTCATAACACGACCATCTTTTATTACTCACACTTAGCGGACCATTGGTCCGCTGTTCATGCTTATTTTATGAAGAAAAAGACCCTTGTAATCAGCATTGCAGGCGTTGTTGCCTTTTTGCTGCTGACGTCGGTGACCTACGTATGCGTAAAAAATTACCGCAACGGGAATGAAACTTTCCTGCAATACAGGGCAGGATTAAAAAAAATATATCATAAGGACAATGAATTTGTTCCCGAAGCTCAACTTGCCTTTTATGATTCCCTGGAACTGGTGCCTTATCTTGGAGAGCAGAAAGCCATGGCCGTACAGTTCTATAAAGCAATGACTTTATTGAAACTGGGACAGGAAAAACAGTCCATCGGAATACTCATGGCGCTGGCTGCGAGAGCCGACAGCATCCAGGATCTCCGGTTTTCCATGGAAGTTAAACAAAAGCTGGCCCTGGCCTATGTCAGGTTAGGAGAAAGGAATAACTGTGTCTCCAATCATTCTTCGGGGTCTTGTATTTTTCCGATTGCCGGATCGGGGGTGTATATGGACCCGTCGGCAAGCCTGAAGGGCATCGAGTTATACAGGCAGGTACTTCAGATGAACCCTGCCGATCTGGAGTCTAAGTGGATGCTTAACATCGCTTATATGACGATAGGCGAGTATCCGGGCAGCGTCCCCTCGAACCTCCTTATCCCGGGGTTGGACAAGGATACCTGTTCGTGGAAGATGAAGCCTTTTGAGGATTTTTCCCATGAACTGGGGTTAAACAACTTCCGCAGCCAGGCAGGGGGTAGCATTGTAGAGGATTTTAACAACGACGGTTACCTGGACATTGTGACCTCTTCCTGGGATCTTGATGAAAGCATGCATTATTTTAAGAATAATGCAGATGGTACATTCTCGGATGTTTCAAAGACCTCGGGACTGGAAGCCATTAAAGGCGGGTTGAATATAATACAGGCAGATTACAACAATGATGGCTTTATGGATATCCTTGTATTGCGTGGCGCCTGGCTGGGGCAATTCGGCACACAACCCAATACGCTGTTAAAAAATAATGGCGACGGCACATTCACCGACGTTACCATAGAAAGCGGCCTGCTTTCTTTTCATCCTACTCAAACCGCCACCTGGGCCGACTTTAATAATGACGGATGGCTGGACCTGTTCATTGGAAATGAGACTACATCCATGGGATATCCCCATCCGTCGGAATTGTACATTAACAACCAGGACGGTACTTTCAGAGAGGTCGCACAACTGGCCGGATGCGCCAAGACAGGGTTTATGAAAGGCGTTACTTCCGGAGATTATAATAAGGACGGCTGGCCGGACATCTTTATATCCTGTCGTGACGGTCAGAAGTTCCTTCTAAAGAACAAAGGAGCCGAATCGAATATCCCCCAGTTCGAGGATGTCACTCATGAGGCAGGGCTGGATCATGAACTAACCTTCACCTTTCCCACCTGGTTTTGGGATTACAATAATGATGGCTGGCCCGATATCTTCGTATGTGGTTACCAGTTCCGGGGCTCATTGGGGATCACCGCGGCAGCGGAGGCCCTTAATCTTCCAATGCCACAAAAGACCAGTACCATGTACTTGTACAGGAACAACCATGACGGGACATTTACCGATGTCTCCAAAGATATGGGACTCCAAAGACCTGTATTTTCGATGGGGTCCAACTTTGGGGACCTGGATAATGACGGGTGGCCGGACATGTACCTCGGCACGGGCAATCCGGACTTTGCTTCGCTGGTCCCTAATAGATTGTTCAGGAATATTGAAGGACGGCAATTTGCAGATGTCACCAGTTCCGCGCGGGTGGGTAATCTGCAGAAAGGTCATGGTGTGGCATTTGCGGATGTCGATAATGATGGCGACCAGGATATCTTTGTCGAAGTAGGTGGGGCATACAAAGGCGATGCTTATTACAACTCGTTCTATGTAAACCCGGGTCAGAATGATAATAACTGGATAAGCGTACAGCTGGAAGGCAGCAGGTCCAACCGGTGCGCAATAGGCGCACATATAACGGTCGGTTTCAGGGAGAATGGGGTGAAAAGGAACGTTTACATGGATGTCAACTCCGGGGGAAGCTTTGGCGGCAACCCGTTCAGGAAAGAGATTGGCATCGGCAGGGCAGCCATCATCGATGAACTGACCATCCAATGGCCGACCACGGGTATCGTACAGACGTTTAAAAACATTGCACCCCGGCAATTCCTAAAGATCAGGGAGGGGAGCGATCAACCGGAAAAGGTCAGCATCAGCCGGCTGGAGTTCAAGCACAATAATGGAAATATGAACAGGATAAGCTGTATTCCAGGGAAATAGGGGTTTGTGTATTATCTTTGGGCCCAATCTTAACCCCTTTTTATGCGATCTGTCTATTTCTGTATTGTTCTTTTTTCGTCCTCTATGATCTCCTGTGTCAGCACCGGCAAATTCAAGGCCATGCAGCAGGAAGCGCAAAAGTCCGACTCGCTGTATACCTGGTCACAGCGTACATTGAAGACCTGCCAGGACGCGAATAATGACCTCTCGAAGCAAAAAACGGACCTGCAGAACCAGGTGAACAGCGTCAACCTGGAGTTGAACGCGTCCAAACAGAACAACCAGGTTTTGAGAAAACAAATGGATGCCCTGTCGGCGCTCAGCAGCGCTCAGGCGGAAAGCATAAAGAAATCGATAGATAACATTGGCGCCAAAGATGAGTATATCCAGGAGCTCCGGGCCGCCGTAGCCCACCGCGATTCGGTGAACCTGGCTGTGTTGATGAATCTGAAGGGATACCTGGGTGCGTCCCGGGACGTCGATATAAAGCTCGAGAAAGGCGAGGTCCGGGTCGATCTGTCCGACACCCTGTTGTTCAACGGAGACAGCACCAGCTATACAGTGAGTGAAAAAGCAAAGCCGGTATTGGGCAGACTGGCAAAAGTGTTGAACAACCAGCCGGATATCGAATTTATGGTCGAAGGACATACGGACAGCATTCCCTATGCCCAGGGGGTATTGCTGGATAATTGGGACCTCAGCGTCAAAAGGGCCGCTGCTGTTGTACGCATACTGCAGAACCAATATAATGTATCGCCTGCACGTATGACGGCCGCCGGGCGGAGTGAATATATCCCCGCTGCTCCCAATGATACGTCTGAAGGACAGGCCGCTAACCGTCGGACCCGGATCGTCATTTTCCCTCAGCTGGACCAGCTGATCAACCTGTTGGAACGCAAGCAGGGGTAAAGAAGACCGGCACTGTCTTCTTTTTCCCGATTCCGTAAGCCTATTTCCCGAAAAAGCAACTGCCACGGCTTCATTCGGCCTTTTCTTTGCGGAAAATCTATACCTTTCATGGTATTCAAGACTGCTTTTTATCCGGGACTATGTCTATTTTTTCTTTCTTTTATTTTCGTTCTGTCTGCTTATTCCCAGACTGGTAAAGGCAAAGGGGATTCCCGGGATACGGTAACGACCCTCCGGACAGTCATCGTCAACGGGGTAAGGACCATTAGTGGAATGGGTAGGCTGGATGAGATACATAATGGGGTTATTTATTCGGGGAAAAAAACCGAGGTAATTCTCCTCGATAGCCTGGATGCCAACACGTCCCAGAACAATCCCCGCCAGGTGCTGGGCAGGATCCCCGGGGCTAATTATTCAGAGACACAGGGCAGCGGATTCCCTTCCAACGGCATCGGCTTTCGGGGGTTGACGCCTACCCAGTCCATCGAGACGAACACACGTCAGAATGGCTACAACCTGGCCGCAGATATTTATGGGTATTCAGAATCCTATTACCAACCTCCTCTGGAGGCCGTGCAGCGCATTGAAGTGACGCGCGGCGAATCATCTCTCCAGTTTGGCCCCCAGTTCGGCGGCGTTATCAATTACATCATCCGGGACGGCGTCTCCGACCGGCCGGTGGAATACACCATGCAGCAAACCGGCGGCAGCTATGGGCTGTTCAATTCTTTTCATTCGATAGGCGGCCAACTGGGTAAGTTCAATTACTACTCTTTTGTTCAGTATCAGTCCATGCAGGGCTGGAGACCAAATTCCGACTACCGGCAGGTCAGCGCCTTCGGCAAGCTAAGTTACCAGGCGGGTCCCAGGTTACGGCTTGGATTGGAGTACACCCTGTTCCGCAACAGGATACACATGCCGGGTGGTTTTACAGATGCCCAGTTCGCCTATAAGAGCGACACTTCCTATCGGGCGAGGAACTGGCTGAAGAGCCCCTGGAATATCATTGCCGCCCATCTGGATTATGCCTTCTCTGCCAACACTTCCCTGCACATCACTTCGACTTATCTGTTCAGCGCCCGGGACCTTGTCTGGAAGAACGAGGACGGCGGTCCCGGCACCCCCGACAGCATCAGCCCTGTGACGTTGCAATACGTGAACCGGGAAGTCCAAAGGGAAAAAATGAATAGCCTTACCACGGAGATCCGTTTGCTGAGCAACTACAGGCTGGCGGGTATGAATAATACCCTCGCTGCCGGCGTCAGGGTTTTTGTCGGCAAATTCAAACGGCAGGGAGGTGGTCTGGGCACCACCGGCAATGATTTCGATCTCAGCCTCCTGGATCCCCACTATGCATATGATCTCGATTTTACTACTACGAATATCGCCCCCTTTGTCGAACATATCTTCCGTCTGGACGACCGATTTTCCATAACGCCGGGCATACGGTATGAATACCTGCGGTCCTCTGCGAAGGGTTATATTACTGATGGGACGGAAGAAGTGACGACAGACAGCGCCCGGAAGAGGCATATCCCTTTATTTGGTATCGGCCTGCAGTATAAAACAACCCACACCACCAATATATATGGGAACATCTCACAGGCGTATAAACCTATTACCTATGACCAGGTCACCCCTTATGCCGTCGCCTCGAAGATCGACCCGAATATGAAGGATGCCAAAGGCTATAATGCAGATCTCGGCTGGCGGGGCACTTTCGGGAAATATCTCAATTTTGACGTGAATGTTTTTTATATGGCCTATAACAACAGGGTTGGGCTCATACAGCTGACAGACGCGGGTGGCAATCCTTATACCTATCGCACTAATGTGGCGAACAGTGTTCATAAAGGAGTAGAGACTTATATCGAGTTCAGCCCGACGAAGATCGCAAAGTCTCCCGCATCCTTGGGGAACCTCAGCATCTTTAGCTCGTTCTCTTATATCCATGCGAAATATACCAGCGGCCCTTATAAAGGCAATTTTGTAGAATACGCTCCACGGACCATTCTACGTTCGGGCATTACCTGGTCCCGGCGGTCTGTCTCTACCACTTTCCTGGTCAGCCGCACGGACAGGTCTTTCGGCGATGCGGGTAATACAACTGCAAGCTCCGATGCCATCGTGGGTATCATCCCGGCATATACTGTATTGGATTGGTCGGCCACCGTGAACCTGAAAGGGGGATGGAATATCAAAGCGGGGGTGAATAATCTCACCGACCACCGGTACTTCACCTTGCGTACGGACGAATACCCTGGTCCCGGGATCATTCCGGCTATTGCAAGGAGTGCGTATATATCTTTTGGCGCAAGATTTTGAACCCCATTAAACCAAATGGGGGATTGACTGTCTAACGACCAGCTTAAATTCACGTCGGTTATGACAAAACCTATCCACGTCTGGTGTTCAATCGTATTATTGGCTGGCAGCATGTTGATATTCAGCTCATTCCTTTTTAGGCCGGCGCCTTCTAAAGCCTCCCGTTTCCCATACAGAAAAGCAGGACTTACCGAGCGTGAAGCTGCCTACCATCTGGTGGACAGGTTTACTTACGGCGCTACACCGGGACTGATCGATTCAATCATGAATATGGGGTTGGAGAACTGGTTTAATCAGCAACTGTCCGCCAGCCTGCCGGATGACGAGCTGGACAATCGGCTCAACTTATATAATGCGCTCAACCTTAGCAATACTCAAGTGTGCCATGTGTATCCTCCGGGTTTTATCATCCGCACCCTGGCTATTAAAGATAGCGTGATCAGCAAGGATTCCGTGGATAAGGCTGTCGATAAAAAAAGCTTTAATGCCCAGATACAGGCCTATATGGATAAAAAAGGCTTTAAAACAGACCAGGACCTTTACAAACAATTTATCGATCAGAATATATTGAGGGCAGCTTATTCCCGCAACCAACTGGAGGAGGTTATGACCGATTTCTGGTTCAACCATTTCAATGTATCTTTTACCAAAGGGGAGTGTGCCCAGTTCATCCCTGCTTATGAAAGGGATGTCATCCGGCCGAATGCCCTTGGGAGATTCGACCAGCTATTATTGGCTTCCGCCCAATCGCCGGCTATGCTCTACTACCTGGACAACTTTGCAAGCATTGGTCCTCCTGCAGCTTCTCCGGCAAAAGCGACTCCTGTAAGAATCAACGATAAGCCAGGAGCAGCAAATCAATCCATGATGATGATGGCTACTCCGGCGCAACCCGCCAAGAATATCAGCGGGCTGAACGAAAACTACGCCCGCGAAGTGATGGAGCTGCATACATTGGGGGTCGACGGCGGTTATAACCAGCATGATGTTACAGAGGCGGCGAGGGTGCTGACGGGCTGGACGATCTACCCGATCAGCGACTATGCTTATGGCAGCGCCATGAAGGATTTGGTATCCAGGATAGGGGAGAACAACCTGGCTGTAAAAGGCTTTGTCCGTGAAGGGGATTTCCTGTTCACACCCAACCGTCATGACCATGGCGGGAAGACGGTACTGGGGCATGAATTCCCGGCAAATCCTGATCCGGCTTCCGGCTACCAGGAAGGGGTCGACTTGCTGGAAATGCTGGCGCACCATCCTTCCGCCGCTGTTTTTATTTCAAGGAAGCTGGCTGTGCGTTTTGTCAGCGACAATCCACCGCAAAGCCTGATCAAAAAAATGGCCAGATCATTTACCGAACATGACGGCGATATCCGGCAGGTGCTTCTCACGATGGTCCGCTCTCCTGAATTTTGGAACAAAAAAGAATTGCGTGAAAAGACCAAATCACCCTTTGAACTGGCCATCAGCGCTGTACGTGCATTGAATGCAGATATTAAAGACCCTTATCCCTTATACGGCTGGATAACCAGGATGGGAGAGAAAAAATATTATTACCAGGCGCCCACCGGCTTCCCGGACCGGGCGCAGTTTTGGGTCAATGCCGGTTCTTTGCTCAATCGAATGGATTTCAGCCTGGCATTGACAAATGGAAATATTGCCGGCGTGAAGATCGATATAAATGGCTGGGCAGAGGCTGACCATCCTGATAATGCAGAAAGCGCGCTGACCGCCTGTAGTAAGCTGCTGCTGCCCGAGGTAAACACCGGGCAGATGGTAAAACAATTGACACCACTGCTCAACCAGCCGGGCTTAGTAACTATGACCAGTGCCAAGGTTACAAAAGTTGTCACACCTACCCCTGAAAACCCGGTTCCGGGGGCGCCAGGCGACATGATGATGATGAGCGCCGGTAATACAGCCGACCATAATAATCCTCCGGGCGGCACGGCCGCCGCAACAAGTGTGGGGGCTACCAGGATTACCCCAGCCAAAAGTAATATGCTAAACCTTGTTGCCGGCGTTATCATCGGATCGCCGGAGTTCCAGAGGAAATAAGCCATCTCTTCCCACTGACCTGACGTTGTGGGTTACCGTATCTACTTTTTGATGATCAGTGCATTAATATTTGTGAAATAAAATTCGGTTGTTTTTGTCAGTTATTATTTAGATATTTGTCTAAATGTATAACTATAGCTTCGCTTCATGAACATTGTCTTTAAGGCCTTAAATGACTCGACCAGGCGGGAAATCCTCGAATTGCTGCAGGACAAAGACCTGACTGCCGGACAGATCGCCGATCAGTTCAGCATCTCCAAACCGAGCATTTCCCATCACCTCGACCTGCTGAAGCAGGCGGGACTGGTAGTATCCGTGAAGCAGGGGCAATTCATCTATTATTCGCTGAATACAACCGTAGTAGAGGAGATCCTCAAATGGTTCCTCCGTTTTAAAAACAAAAAAAAGTAAACCTTTACATATGAAACCCAAATATTCTTTAAAAGAGGTCCTGTTTATGGGGGTCGTTCTCTTGTTGCCGGTCATCTATCTCGCCTTCCTGTATCCCTCGATGCCGGATACGGTACCCATTCATTTTGATGCCGAAGGCAAAGCCAATGGTTTCAGTACAAAAAAAACCCTGTGGTTCATCAGCCTGCTATTGACCTTGCTGGCGGCGGGGCTGTACCTGCTTGTAAGAAACATCTCTTCGATCGATCCGAAAAAAGCGGCCAGCACTTCCCCGCAGACTTACCAGAAGATATCGATAGGGGTGGCTTCTTTGCTTTCCGCTATCAATATTATGATTATTTATTCGGCTTTTTACCGCGGCCATAATGTCGCCCGCCTCTTCTTCCCGATCCTGGGATTGTTTTTTGTGTATCTCGGCAACCTGATGTATAGCGTCAAGCCTAATTATTTTGTCGGGATACGTTCGCCGTGGACCTTGGAGAATGAAGACAACTGGAGGGCTACCCACCGGTTCGGAAGCAAATTGTTTTTTGCAGGGGGTATTTTTATCATGGTTGGAACGCTGTTGGCCCCCGTCAAGGTGGCCATGTGGATACTCGAAGGGTGTATCGCCGTTATGACGCTGGCTCCTCTTATCTACTCTTTCTTGTATTTTAAAAAACACAAGGTGTAAAGCATAAAAAACATAAGGAAAGTTCTGTGCTCTTCTCAACAGAAATTGTCAATTGACATCCCAATAACGGCGATTACTAAATCCTCCCGGTGAAATACCGCACGCCGGATACCTTCGCGTCCAATTCAAATACTTTTAACAATGAGATCAATGCTTTTTTTACCAGTATGCTGGTTACTGTTGTTTTTGCCATCCTGCAGCAAACACACAGTGAACAATGGGCCCGGAACGGGCGGCGGAGGGCAGCAGGGCGGAACGGGGGGACAAAAAACAGACACTATCCCAACGGGTGGCTATAAGCTCGGATGGCAGTCCGTGCTGGGAGGAACCGATGTCGATGATAGCTATTCAATCATCCAGACCCGGGACAGCGGGTACCTGGTCATCGGTTCGACCTTTAGCGTCAACAGTGGGGATGTGAGAAATAATGCGGGATCCGCTGACATGTGGATCATAAAGCTGGGAAAGAATGGAGATACCCTGTGGACAAAGACCCTGGGAGGCAGCAGCTATGATTACGCCACCTGCGCATTGGCAACAACCGATGGCGGCTATATCGTGGGAGGAATGACCAGCAGCACCGGCGGCATCGTAGGAAAAAATCATGGGGGATGGGATGGTTGGATCGTGAAGCTGTCATCCAAAGGGGATTGGGTATGGGGAACCACTGTAGGCGGCTCCCAGGACGACTACGTATATGGTATAGCAGCTGCCCCGGATGGAGGGTATGTCTTTGTGGGCGCTACCCGAAGCAATGACAATGGCATTACCGGGTTCCACGGTGCAGTGGGCTTAGCAGACGATATCTTGATCGGGAAGGTGGATGGAAATGGCAACTTGCTGTGGAGCAAGGCCAAAGGTGGCACCAGGGATGAAAATGCCCGGTCCATCGTGGCTACAGCTGACGGAGGATATGCTGTGAGCGGCTTCAGCGGCAGCAACGATGGAGATCTGGCCGGTACAGTAGCCTATGGTTTGAATGACGTCTGCGTGATGAAGATAAATGCCGGAGGCGATATCACCTGGATAAAAACGTATGGCGGCTCCGATAATGAAGGCGCCACAGGTATGACTACGACAGCTGACGGAGGATACCTGGTAACGGGAAGCACCGCCAGTTCAAACAGTGGTCTGGTGGGAGCCAATCATGGCGCAGATGATATCTGGCTGTTGAAATTAAAAGCAGGAGGAGACACTGTCTGGACAAAGCTCCTGGGCGGGTCCGGCACCGATTGGGCTACTTCCGTCATCACGACTTCCTATGGCGGCGGGGGTTATGCGCTGGCAGGCGTTTCTTCAAGCAATAACAGCGGGGATGTCGGGCCAGCCCATGGCATTTATGATGTTTGGGTAGTGGAGCTGGACAGCGCCCGGAAAATTTTATACGAGAAGCCGTTAGGCGGTACTGCATCCGATGTTTTAGGAGGCGGCGCTGCCATCGTACGTGCGATCGGCGGCGGGGGATATATCGTGGCAGGTTCCAGCGCCAGCACAAACGGAGATTTGCAGGGGCAGGTCCGTTCGGGCCGGTCATCCGACAACTTTTGGATATTTCAATTGCATTAACATCTTCAAATGAAAAAGTCATTATTAGTACTATCCGTATCATGGCTGCTTGCAGCGACCGGCTTTGCCCAGGTAGGTATCGGCACCACCACTCCCGACAGTAATTCGGCGCTGGAAGTCTCCAGCACCAACAAAGGTTTCCGTCTTCCGCAACTGGCTCTTACCAACAGCATCTCACCTTTGCCGCTCACCGCTCATGTGGCGGGTATGATGGTGTACAATACCGCCACTGCCGGCAGCGGCAGCACCGCTGTATCGCCGGGTCTTTATATCAACGATGGTACGCAGTGGCGGTCGATCACCCTTTCCGCAGCGCTGCTGCCTCCCGTGGCCCAGAATGTTGCCGTCAAGGGTACTGCCAGCTGGGGTAATACGCTCACGGCGTCATATACCTACTACAGCGTTAATCTGGCCCCCGAACATGGCACCACCTATCAGTGGTACCGCGGTACAGACAGTTCTGGTACTACAGACGTGGCCATCTCCGGCGCCACTTCGTCCACCTATTTTTTGGTGCAGGCTGATGTCAACAACTTTGTCCGTGTAGGCGTCACTCCGGGTGCGGCCTCCGGGCCTACTCCCGGCAATCAGTCGTTTTCTGCCTATAAGGGACCTGTCGACGGTTATTTCTGCGGCTTGCGAGTGGTCACCTTTACCTATAACGGCGCTTCTGTCACCTATGGCACCATCGCCAGTCCAACCACGGGTGTCTGTTTTTTGGACCGCAACCTGGGCGCCAGCGTAGAGGCCACCGCCTATAATGACTTTAATGGATATGGGGACCTGTTCCAATGGGGCCGGTCGGCAGATGGTCATCAACTGATCAACTGGACCGCCAGTAACATGGGCACGCCCCTTCATGGGACCACTGCCTCCTTATCGTCCAGCGACAACGTGGGCAACAACCTGTTCATTATGTCCAACAGCAGTCCCTATGACTGGCGCAGCCCGCAGAATGACAACTTGTGGCAGGGGGCCAGCGGTGTCAATAATCCCTGCCCTCCCGGTTGGTATGTACCTACCTCAGCCGACTGGGATGCAGAGAGCGGCTTTGGTTCTATTTCTAACGTCGCTTCAGGCTACACCCTGCTAAGGCTTACCGCCGCAGGCTACCGTGACGGGGGAAATGGCGGCATATCCTCTTTTTATGCAGGCAGCTTCGGCTATTATTGGAGTAGTAGTCCATATCAACCCAGTCTGTCTCTAAAAGACAGCAGGGAATTATACATGTCTGGTAGCCAAGGTGGCACTATCGACACCGATCGCGCTTATGGTCTTTCTGTCCGTTGTAGAAGGTAAAACGATAAACATGAGGCACCTGCAAATCTTCTTCACGCTTGCTGTTGCGTGCAGCAATACGTTGGCCCAGCCCGCTGCCCAGTCATTGAGTGGTACCATACAAGGCTTTCCCAACGGACAGGTGTTTATATTGAAGTACAACAACAGCCACCTGTTTGCCTATGAGGTCATGGACAGTACCCATACCGACAGCATGGGCTATTTCAATATGGTTCAGCCTGTCACACCCGGTATGTACCGTATCTGCCAGGGGCGCCGGGGTTGGTACAGCAGCAATCCCGGCAATACCCTGCACCTTTGGCTGGGTTTTGGGGAGGAAGTGTCCTTTCATACACTGGTAAATGATTGTACAGGCAGCGCACGGTTCAGTAAAGGATGGTACAACACCTGGTGGTTTGACAATGAGCGGGTGTTGCAACCCTATTTGCAAAGGCTGTCCATCAGTATGCAACTATTGGATATCTACCCTGGTTCCGCCAACCATTTCTGTGCGCAGATCAGACGGGAATACCTGAAGGCGCAGCGGGAGTGCGCAGCGGCGGGGAGGCGTCTGCAAAAGCAGCAGCCGGCCAATCCCTTATTAACCTGCCAGCAGCGTATGATAGTGCCGTTTACAGGGCGGCAGTTCAAAAAGAAGGATCGTACCCTTTTCTGGCAGCAGCATTTGCTGGACAGCGTGGATTTCTCCAACTCTCCCCTTCAGGCCTCCCACCTGTTGGGGCAGAAGTTGGAGCAGTATCTGGGGCTCTTTGGCTACCCGTACGATTTTATCAGCCGCGAGGCCATGGACAGCGGGTTGCTGGCAGCGGTGCGAGGCATCATCGAACATGCCAAAAACGGGTATTACACGCGAGACAACCCTGCCGTCCGTACTGCGTCACTACAATTTGTCGCCGCCTGGCTGTATAGCTTTTGCGAAGACAAGGGACTGCATCACTGCCTGGCCTACACAGCAGCACAGATGACGGAGGATGTCTTTACCAGCACCTGCAATGTGAGCCCTGGTACCCTGCAAACCCTGCAGCGGATGCAGGCTTCTCAACGACTTCAGCCGGGAATGCCGGCCCCGGAGATAAGCTTGAACGGGGCGGCGGCCAAAAGCCTGGCTGATATAAAAGCTTCTAAGACCCTGGTAGTGTTCTGGGCGAGCTGGTGCCCGCACTGCCGGCAAGAACTGCCGCTGCTCAAAAAGCTTTATGACAGCAGCGGGCATCGGGATTGGGAGGTCCTGGCCGTGAGCATCGATACGAATCAACAGGCATGGACAAATGCCGGCGCTGGCGGAGGTTTTGGATGGATCAACTATTGCGATCTTAAAGGTTGGGACAGCGGCCCGGCTAAGGACTATGGGGTGTTTGCAACGCCTCAGTTCTACCTGCTCGACAGGCAAAAACGCATCATCGCCCGACCAGGCAGTGTGGAGGAGGTGAAAAGGATGATCGACTGATCCAGGTGAATTTATAACTTCTCCAGCCTGGAGAGGAATTCCTGCTTTTTTGTCCTGGATACCGGCAGGCTTTTTCCATTGGTCAGGCAGATCTCGCCCCCGTCGCCCTTCAAATAGCGTTCTACATACCGGATATTGATGATGAAACTATGGTGGATGCGAAGAAAATCGCTTTCGTTCGACAGGAGTTCTTCGACTTTTTTTAGTGTCTTCGATACCAGGATAACCTTTCCACTCACCAGATGGAAGCGGGTGTAGTTATTTTCCGACTCACAGTACAGGATATCCCTGATCTCGATGACGATCATCCCGTCAAATGTCGTCAGCGCGATCCTTTCCGTGGCTTTCCGGCTTTCTATGGATTTCAGCAAACGGGCTATCCTTTCCGATGTCGATGGTTGCTGTGCAGCCTTTGCTTTTGTCACCGCTTGGACCAGTTCGGTCTTGTCCACCGGCTTTAGCAGATAGTCGAGTGCGCTATGCCGGATGGCCTGAATAGCATATTCATTGTAGGCGGTGGTGAATATCACCTTAAAATCATAACCCTTACAGTTTTCAAGCAGCTCGAAGCCGTTCATGCCCGGCATCTCTATGTCCAGGAAGATCAGGTGAGGCTGGAATTTCACGATGGCCTGGATAGCCGCCGTTGTGCTGGAGCATTGGGCCACCACTTCTACCTCGGGACAGTATTTGGACAGCATGATAAACAAGCCTTCCCTGCAATGCTTCTCGTCATCAATGATTAATGCCTGCATGGGTTTTATATTGAATGGTTAGTAATACCTTCGTTCCCGACACCGTCATTGTAGTGCCGGTAATATCATTTACCGTTACGGTAGCATTTACTTTAAATACTTCATTTAAGACGGCTAGCCTTTCAGCCGTGATCTTCATCCCATGCGACTTATGCAAGGTATTGTTCCTGCTTCCCCGCCTTGCCGCCTCTGCTCTGCCCACACCGTTGTCCGTGACCTGCATTTTTAATTCATGAGCCTCTTTCCAGATACGGATACCGATGGCTCCACCCGGCTCTTGCCGGTGCGATAAGCCATGCCATATGGCATTTTCCACGTAGGGTTGAATGATCAGGGGAGGCACCACCACCTGTGAAGGATATACGCCCGGGTCAATGTCGATGGTGTAGGTAAAGCCTTTGTCAAACCGGAGTGATTCCAGTTCGATGTACAGATGCAGTGCCTTCAGTTCATTTTCCAGCAACACCCATTCGGTTCTCGAATTATCCAGTATCAACCGCACCAACTGGGAGAATTTGCCGAGATAACCCGAGGCGTTTTCCTGCTCATTCTTTAATATGAACGTATTGATCGAGTTCAGGCTGTTGAAAATAAAATGAGGGTTCATTTGCGCTCTGAGGGTTTTCATTTCCACAACCGCTATTTTCTTTTCATAATTGAGGCGAAGTAGTTCCTTTTCCTTCCTGCGCCCATGGATCCATTTTGTCAAAGTAAAGATCCCCCCGGCTGTCAGCAAGGCGATGCAGGTATAAAACCACCAGGTATTCCAGAAAGGAGGTACAATATATATATATAGCAGGGTAGTACCCCGGGCAACAATACCATCCCTATCCGTGCATTTTACTCTGAACAGGTAATGACCGCTCCGCAATTGATTGTAGCGGGCCGTTTGATCCTTGCCGGCCGGCACCCAATCCTTATCAACACCTTCCAGCAGATAGGCATACCTGATCTTATCGGATGCGGCGAATTGTAAAGAAGAAAACTCGATACGGATATTGTTATCGGTATAAGGCAGAGTTAATGGCCGCCCGGAATTGATAAAGCTATCTGCCTTTATTTCCTTATCGAATACATGGACACCGGTGATCGAAGGAGGTGTCGGGGGTGTTTTTTCCCTTACGCTATCCGGGTTGAACCGCATAAAGCCATTTTCCTCCGATACAAGGAAATCCCCATCCCGGAGAGGAAAGAAAGGGACGTTCTCAAAGACAGGGTGGGAGATACCATCTGAAAGATCATAGTTTGTCACTGTGTGGGTGCTTATATTTAACCTGCAAAACCCTCCCACACATCCTGCCCATATATTATGGTGTTTATCCAGCGCAATAGTCTGCACATAGTTATTGGGCAGCCCATCCCTCGTCGATATCACATCGAAGGTCTTTTTTTTCTTATCAAATATATCGATACCTGCCCCGGTAGCAATCAACAGTGTATCCCGGTTATAAGGGAGGATGGCCTTAATAATATTACTGCTGATCGATTGGCTGTCCTTCTCGTTGGCGAAATAAGACGCTGTAAATTCCTCCCTAATCTTATTGAATTTGAATAATCCCTGATCACTTCCCACCCATACCAGGCTGTCTTCATCCAGGCAAATGAAGTAGACTTTCTTCAACGGGTAGTGGGCTATGTCGGGAGGGTTATTAAAAGCCCGGCAGGCGCCGGTGCGATGATCCACCCGGATCAATCCCTTTGTCCAATGCCCGATCCATAGATCCCCATTTTTGTCTTGCCGGATGGTGTTGATATTGCCTGCCAGATCATGAATGCTGACGTTTTCCAGCCGTTCCTGCCGGGTATTTAATTGAAGAATGGTCCCGGCCTGGTTGGGCGCCCATATCCTGCTACCCGTATTATCCCAGTAGAGGCCCCATAGTTGATCCTTTCCGCTCTGATGACCGGCAGGTTCCAGTAGGTAGTGTCTTTTTATCCGGAGATTACTGTCCAGGTGAAGGATACCACCATCGGGACAGTAGTAAGACACAAACACATCTCCGTTGGGGTCCTGCAAAAAACCGCTCACGCTGCTGGGATAACGATTGGTACGACCCGGATCCATCTTGTGGAGGTCATACCAGGAAAAATATTGTCTGGCGGGGTTGAAGATGTTGATACCCTTATCCGAGCCGGCCCAGATATTCTCTTCCCTGTCGATCAGTACGGGGACATTGAGCCAATCCGGGCTACTGTGCAATCCATAAGGGTTATTGTTATCTATGGATATGATGGAGAAGTCATCCTTTTCAGGATGATAGATAGCCAGGCCGGCTCCGGACAGATCAACAACGATATTACCACACGGCCCTTTGCTGATGATACCGGGAAATGCATTTATCCCGTGCATGGATGTCTTGTTCTTGTCAAAACTATAAGATTTCATGTGATGCGTCTGCCCATCGAATCTATACAACAGACTGGAAACATAAATATCCAGCCAGATATCATTATTGTCATCAACCAGGATGTCATTGACACCTTTTTGAATATTAAATATTTCCAGGCCGGCAGGATTGTTATGTTTGTCGTAAACCCTTTTTTCTCTCACGTCATAATATTTTATACCATCTGAGGTATTATACCAAATATTTCCCTGTTTGTCATTGGCAAATGAGATGTCTTTTTTTACGCCTGCATATATGCCCAATAGTTTATTGTAATTCTCAAATTGATTGCTACGCCTGTTCAGTTTGAAAAAACCGTTCTTGGCGCTTACCCAGATATCTCCGTTGCCGTCCTCCAGGAATCTCCAGACACCTGCTATGATATTGTCTTTGTCGGGGCAATGAGCATTGAAATCATAGAACCTGCCGGTAGCCCGGTCGAAAACGTAGGGCGATTCCAGGTCGGAACCGATCCATAGACGCCCCCGGCTATCTTCAAAAATAGTGTTCAACCAATCCGTTTGCAGGGCATCCGGGTTGTGTATGTCTGCATGGTACGTGAGGAACCGGCACCCGTCATAGCGTTGTAATCCACTGCGGGTGGCAATCCAAATGTATCCCTGTCTGTCCTGTAGTATGTGCGTAATTCGATCGCTGACCAAGCCGTTCTCCGTGGTCAGGTGCCGGAATATGAATTCTTTATCCTGGGCATCAGCATTCGCGCACAACAGAGACACACAGACGAGAATGTACAGACGTTTGGTGATATGGGTTAAAAATACTTCCAGTCACATGATTTTCGGGATTAAGGTACTATATGTTGGTTGATTACTAATGAGAGAAAATACCTGATTAGGCAGAGGGGTTAAAATGATGGTAACAGGAGGAAATGGATGAGAATTTGCCATAGGGGTCTACGACACGACTTGCCTGTATTGTAAAATACCCTGCCAGGATCGCATTTTACTCAATGGTTCCCACCGGCGACTAAAACCGGACCCTGACTTTGGGGTAACGCCTGTTATTTTGCGGGAATTCTCCAATATGAAATATATTATACTCCTGCTATTGCCACTCTGCGCCCGGTCACAGGGAATCACCATTACTCCCGGTGCCAGTCTGGTGCTGACCGGCAATGATACCCTTACCATTCAGAATGGGGGGCTGATCAATAACGGCAGTTTTTCTGCCGGGAATGGTGCTGTCCTGTTCACCGGAACCACCGCAACGGCCAATTCCTTTATAGGAGGGGCGGGACCCATGATGTTTTATCATTTAACCATCAATAAAACTTCGAATGATGTCGTACTGAACAGCGATATCATTGTGAATGGCAATCTCACCATGATGGCCGGGAATCTGCAGTTGAATAACTATGTAGTTGATCTGGGCAGCGGGGCAGGAGCAATCGTTGGGGAAAATATCAATGCCAGGATCACCGGGCTGAGGGGTGGCACTATCAATAAGACTGTCCTGCTGAACGCTCCCGCAGCCGTCAATCCCGGTAATATCGGCGTGGAGATAACCAGCGCGGCTAATCTGGGTTCTACGCTTATTAAAAGAGGTCATGTACAGCAGACCACTCCCGGCGGCGGATTGAGTATCGACAGGTATTTTGATATTGTGCCCACAAATAACAGCGCCCTGAATGCTACCCTTAAATTTTACTATTTTGACAATGAGCTAGCCGGCAGGAATAAACCCGAGCTGACCCAATGGGAGAGCGCTGATACGGGAGCGCATTGGGCTTTCCTGGGAATGAACCAGCTTGATAATGCCAACGACTGGGTACTAAAAAATTCCATTGCCGTGTTTGACAGGGTGACCCTGGCCAGCGATATCAACAATCCCTTACCGATACAGCTTTTATCTTTCACCGGGATATTGAAGGACGGCATGACCCTGTTGAACTGGAGTACAGCCTATGAATACAATAATGATCATTTTGAGCTGGAGCGTTCGCCGGACGGGCGGCAGTTTACCTGGCTGGCAAGTATCAACAGCCATGGGAATAGCAATGCTCAACAATACTATGAGTACACCGACACTCATCCTTTTGACGGATATACCTATTACCGGCTAAAACAGGTGGACATCGATGGAGCTTCCAGGTACTCGCCTGTAGTGTCCGTTCAGAACAGTACGGGCTTTTCCTATTCCATTTTCCCCAACCCTGCGACGGACAAGTTTGTACTTCTGATCCACGTCACCGACGTGGTCGATGGACACCTGGAGCTGGTGGATGTTTCCGGGAAGATCGCATCGGTCAAAGCAGTTCATCTTGTCCCGGGCAGCAATACTTGTGAGTGGGATATTTCCCGGCTGGCACATGGTCTTTACTTCCTGCGTGCGCAGAATATAGCGATCCCGGTTGTAGAGATCAGTAAGCTATAGCTATGCGTTTTTCGGAAGATTTGGGAAGGTAAGGGAGGGATGTTTTGGTCTTGATTCTATTTAACATAATGTTAATTATAAGACAAGTTTTAAAAAATATTTGATTGCCGTTATAAAGGAAGTTTAAAACCCGTCTTATAATTAGACGTTATGCTAAACAGCCGCACAAGAAATCCACGCACGGGATCAGGAGAAAATATTTAGTCCAGGCTTCCTTTTAACTCGCTGAAAACTAAAAAGCCTATGGACAAAAGGACGTATGTATTTAGATGGATTGTTTGGTTTCCAGCCTCCCTTCTTACCGTATTTCTTTCCGTATATGTTGTAGGCATCCCCTTCGGCGTCTTGTTCAATACAGAGGTAGGTATGTTACTGGGGTTTATGGCCGGCTCCTTTCTAGCTATGTGGGTAAGCATTAAAATAGTCCCCGACCGGAAAAAGACCGTGGCCATTATAAACATCTCCCTATTAGCCGCTTACTTGATCTATGAGATAATTATGAGAATAACCGGAGTACATGAATTACCCTTGATTATGGCTGAAGGAGGTTTTCTAAGCGGATTTGTGGGATTGTGTATGTTCTATCCAAAATAGAGGTAAATTAGGTATCCTCACTAAACCCTTTTCATATGAATACCCCATACACCCCTTCATCCGAAGAAACAGCAGTAGAAAAAGCAAGATTGATTGTGATGGTTCAACCCGAGCTAAAAGAACATGGTCTTGTCGATCTTACTGCTTTTATAGAAAAGCATTCGAAAGATGGATTTAAACACTCCGGCTTCGTCAGGAGTGTTGCATATAAAGCAGAAGAATTAGGATTTGCTGAAGTTATACCACAGAAAGAATGGACCGTATTCTTCATTAAGAGAACTATCTTTTCCAAAAGGCATCCTTACAAGTATGCTTTTATATTAGGCGCTATTGGCCTATTATTCTCCGTAGTAGCGGGAGTAACAATCGCAGTAACACAGCAGTTAATAAAAGAACTATGGGTGCCATCAAATATACAATCAACACGCAAAACAGACCATAGGGTATATGATTCCGTAACCAATTCTCCATCCTATCCCCCCAATCCTCAAAAGAATCCTTAAAACTTCTCATTCATAGGGCCCTCCTTTTCAAAACCGCTCCGGCCTCTCAAAATATTTTCTCCTGCCCCTTGGCTATGCTTTTCCAACGCTGCGCGGTGTTTTCGTGAGAACAATTTACGAAAAGCACCTGCCAAGCTATTTAACATAACGCTAGTATACATTATAAGACAAAAAAATCCCGGGTTTTGCGCCCGGGATCGAAGGTCAAACCAGTCTAAATCGGTGTTATTTCGCTACTACTCAGGATCTTTTCCTATCAGCACAAAACGGGCGGTGGAAAAAATATTACCCGGTTTAGGCTCGATCGTCCATTCGACCACCGGTCCAGCGAGATTGCCTCTGGGACTAAAAAAAGTCCGGAAGCTCCTCGTCTGTCGGGTCCTGGAAATCTCTTGTAAAATATATCGAAGGTCTTTTTTGCAATTTTCTCCAATCAGCCAGCTAAAATGAAGTCCTGTCATATCCTTCACCGGGAACCTTTCAGGGTCTGCATCCACCACTTTAAAGGAAAGAATGGTTCCTTTCTTATTCAGGACCAGGGAATATCGGGTCATGATATCGGGATTTTTGTATTCTTTATTGCGACTAATGTGCCAATGTTTAAGTGATTAAAAATCAATAAAATAGTTTTTGAGGATAATAAACGAATTCTATTTCGGGGACTTTATTCCCGATTTTGGAATTCAAAGTTCCCAAAAAGCCAGGTGAAAAATCCGTCATTCTTCCGATCTTGTCAGCCATGATCATCGTCATTCAATGTAAAGACCAGATAGGATTGGTCGCCGCCATATCAGGGGTCCTGGCACAGGAACAGCTCAACATCGTCTCTTTGAGGGAGCACGTTGACCCTTCGGAGAACCGTTTTTTTATCCGGATAGAAGTGAATGGAGAAGCTCCCATGGAAATGCTTCAACGCAGATTGAGCACTCTCCTGCCTGAGGATGCTGTGATCTCGATCAATCCACGCCCCGAAAAAAAGATCGTGGTGATGGTAACCAAAGAGTACCATTGTCTATCGGATATTTTGGTACGGCATCATTTCAGGACGTTGGGCGCCTCCGTTCAACACGTTATTGGCAATTATCCTGTCCTGGAGGACATTTGCAGACGTTTTGAGATCCCTTTTTCCCATATTTCCCACCAGGAGATCGATAAGGAAGTTTTCGAGCAGCAGATACTCGATGTACTTTTGCGTTGTCAGCCTGATTATATCGTGCTGGCTAAATTTATGCGTATCCTGTCCCCGGCTTTTATCGGCGCTTTTCCCACCCGGATCATTAATATCCATCATTCTTTTCTTCCGGCGTTTGTAGGCGCCAGCCCCTATCGGCAGGCATTTGAACGAGGTGTAAAGCTTATTGGCGCGACGGCTCATTTCGTAACAGACCAACTGGATGAAGGCCCCATTATTGCGCAACAGATCATCCCTGTGAGTCATTCTTTTACCGCGACCGACATGATGAAGGCCGGTAAAGAAATTGAGACTTCTGTTTTGGCCAGGGCCTTACGACTTGTGTTTGAGGACAGGGTGCTGGTGTATAAGAATAAAACGGTGGTTTTTGAGTAGTTCCGAAATCTTTTTTTCCTATCCACCTGTAATGATTATCTGTCCCTACCGACAAACTTTTCATGGCTGCACTTATGGATCATCCCCGTAAACTTTTATGGAAGACACTGGTCCGGCAATACTACCGGCAAAATACCGGCTTTTTTCTTTTCTTCTTTTTAGTATTCTTTGGTGTGGTGGCCCCCTCCCAGCAGCTGACCTATCATTATGCGCTGATCCGCGGTATGCTGGCTACACCCACCTTTCTGATCCTCGTTCTCTTTTTATGGCTGTTGTATGCAACCAAATGCGGCCAGTGGATCACGGGTCTTCAGCGAGGACCCGATCACATTTTTCTGTATATGCTGCCTCTGATGGGCAAAGTAAGAGCCTTTCAACTTTTGCTGGAGGTGCAGCTGATGCTGTTCATGCCGGTGATTCTATATGCGTTGGCCGTTGTCAGCGTGGCTCTTTACGAGTCTGCATGGATACCGGCAGCCGTCGTGTCTTTTTTTATATTGTTGGTTTGTCTGACCTCTGTAGTAGTTTATCAATACGAACTTTTTCACCCGGAAATTTTTAGACGGGTGTCTTTTCACAACCGCGCCGGCAAACGAAGGTGGCGTACATTTTACTGGTCTTTTTTATCCCGGAGTTTCTTTTCGGAGCACAAAGTCTTGCTGGCGGGGATCAAACTATTTGGTTGCGGGATATTGTATTTGTTGTTAGAAACACAGAGCCCTGATAGCTACGATATACGGTTACCCTTTCTCATTTTCAGCATGGCATTGTTCGGGCACAGCGTGCTGATTCACCAGCTGCGCGGAATGGAAGAGCAGCGATTGCTTTTCTATCGTGGTATGCCGGTGTCCTTGCCCGGCCGGTGGATGCAGTATGGGATACTCTATTTCCTGGTATTACTACCGGAAATGGTCACCATCACCTGGCTGACGCCTGATCACATCCGGGTCAAGGATGCGTTTGGATTTGCGCTGGCCGGTTATACTACCTTATTACTATTAAATAGCTGTCTGTTTATCGCTGCTTTACGAAAAAGCGATTTTATCAAGCTAACTTTTGTACTGTTCGGGATATTGTATTTCGGTGTTCTGTCGGACAACCTGATCTTATTATCAGGGTTATTTCTTGTGACGGCTGGGAGCCTGTTTTTTCGGGGATATTGTCGCTGGGAGGATAGAGGACAGTAGCAAACTATTTCATGTTCACGATGGACAAAGAAGCAAGATCGGTCCTGGATGCAGGAATGATCACGGTGTCTTTTGTAAACTCTTCAACATCTTCCAGATTGATAGACTGCTGGTGGTTCTTTTGTGCTTTTACGGTGACGATGGTTTCCGTATGATCGCGATGGATACCCAAGCCCTGGATGGTCACATAATATTTTCCGGCAGGGATGCCATCGATAGAAATATTCCGTTGGTTGTCGGCTGCGAACACTTTGTAGATCACGCCGGCACCGGTGCGATCAAAACGATCGAAAATGATCAGCACGGAATCTTTATGCGCATCGGCTGGACTCAGGTTGTTGAACCTAAATTGTACGGAACCTTCCTGCGCCACCGCCTTTGTGGCTGCCTTGGCACGGGGTCCCTTTTCAGCATGCACTGCCAGGCTCAGGAGCAGGCAGGCAAGATAGAGGTAAATTGATTTCATGAGGGTGCGAATTATACCAGAATATACCCAACCGCTATGCCATTGTGCAAATAATTGAAAAACAGATAAATACGAGGTTGTATGTAAGATGGAGATTTCCCTTCGTAAGAATACGATTCCCAAACCAGGAAAGCTGTTTATTTCTCCAGTAAGTCCTTGATAACGGACAGGATAGAGCTCCAGCCTCCCGCATTTGCAGCCTCCTCATATCTTTCTTTTCCTTTGGCCGCGTGTTCATATCCGTCCTGTATTACTTTGAGCTCTGTCTGTCCGTCGGCCTCGGACAGGATATAGGTGACATGTAAATAATTTTCGGGGATGTCGGGAATACCCATACTGGGATCTATGACTGAGTATTTCAACAGACGACCGGGGATGATATCTTCCACATTTCCTTTTACAGGGATGATCTCCTTTCCTTCGTGCTGCATTTTCCAGAGGACGGGGCTTCCTGGTTTCCAGTCGGACTCGACGGAGCAGTTGAACATATACTGTTTTGTCCATTTGGACTCAGTAAGCGCTTCCCAAACTTTTTCCATCGGAGCGTTGATCCGGACGGTATTCTCTATTTTCATTTCTTTGGCCATAAGTATATTTTTTATGGAACAAACTTAATCGACGGGAATCGTATGAGATTGCATCTTCCGGATAAAAACTAACGGTTTCCGGAGCACCTATCGCAGTATTTCTTCTATGAGGCGCAACTCATCTTCGCTAAACCAGGTATTTCTGAAACATTGCAGGGAGTCTGTCACCTGTTCCGGCTTGCTGACACCGATGAGCACGGAGGTGATCCGCTTGTCTCTCAGTATCCAGGCCAGGGCCATCTGTGCCAGGGTCTGATCTCTCTTTATCGCCAGTTCATTCAACCGTCTGATCTTTTCCAACACTTCCGGGGTCACCTGCTCTTCTTTTAGGAATCCATGGGACTTATGCGCCCTGGAGTCTTCGGGGATCCCCTTCAGGTATTTGTTGGTCAGCAATCCTTGTGCAAGCGGTGAAAAAGGGATACAGCCCACGCCCTCTTTTTCCAGGAGGTCCAGCAGCCCTGTTTCCACCCATCGCTCGAACATGGAGTATTTGGGCTGGTGTATAAGGCAAGGCGTGCCCAATTGTCGCAGGATGCCGATAGCTTTGGCGGCCTCTTCCTGTTTGTAGTTGGACAACCCGACATATAGCGCCTTTCCCTGCCGGACAATCAGGTCCAACGTTGCCATGGTTTCTTCCAGGGGGGTGTCGGGGTCCGGCCGGTGGTGGTAAAAGATATCCACGTAATCGAGCTTCATTCGCCGCAGGCTTTGATCCAGGCTGGATACCAGGTATTTTTTGGAACCCCAGTCCCCGTAGGGGCCTTCCCACATATAGTACCCTGCTTTGGTGGAGATGATCAACTGGTCGCGATAGCCATGGAAATCTTGGTGGAGTATCCTGCCGAAGTTCTCTTCGGCTGAGCCCGGCGGAGGTCCATAGTTATTGGCCAGGTCGAAATGCGTGATACCCTGGTCGAACGCCAGGTGTAAGATCCTGCGGTAATTGTCTAACACGTCTACATGACCGAAATTATGCCAGAGGCCCAATGAAACGGCCGGCAATTTCAGGCCGCTTTTCCCGCAGCGACGGTATTCCATGGACTGATAACGATTATAAGCAGGAGTATAGGCCATTTTGAAAGGATTAAAGCGTAAATCTACTTAACTTTATTTGCACGAACATCACCCTTATGGATTCCCCTAAAATCTTATTTAAGATCCGAAGCCTGTTGATCTTTTTTATGATCGCCCTGGTCGTCAGCGGGGCTACGGCCTTCCCTGTATATTCGGAACTAAAGTGGTTGCTGGGAGGAGAAGGGACGTATCATGGGGCTGGGCCCGACTGGTTATGGAAGGTGTGGAAGGGCGTTCGGGATACACAGAACACTTATCCCTTCCTTTTTTATGGATTTGACTGGCTGGCCTTTGCCCACCTGATCATCGCGCTCCTGTTCATCGGACCCTACCGTGATCCCGTGAAGAATAAATGGGTTATCCAATGGGCCATGCTGGCCTGCATAGGCATATTGCCGCTGGCGCTCATCGCAGGCCCTATCCGTGGCATACCCTGGTATCATATCGTGGTAGATTGTTGTTTCGGGATCTTTGGCTTAATCCCCCTGTTTTTGTTACTTCGTTGGACCCGTCAATTGGAAAATGTTAAATGATCGGATATGCATCTGGAGAAATTACTGGCAGAAGAACATTCCAAACAACAATGTGATCGTATCGTACAATACGTCGGCAGGGATAAAGACCGTTTTGCAGAGCTGATGCGTCTTTTTTTCAAAGGAGAGTACCGGATCACGCAAAGGGCTGCCTGGCCCATGAGCTATATAGTACGGCAATACCCGGGTCTTATCACACCTTATTTCAAAAAACTGTTAGACTACCTCGATAAGCCCGGGATCCATACCGCCGTCATTCGCAATACGGTCAGGCTCTTACAGGATGTGGAAGTACCCTCCAGGTACCAGGGCCGTGTGATGAGCCGTTGCTTTGACTATGTAGCTGCACCGGAGACACCTATTGCCGTCAAAGCATTCTCACTCACTGTGTTGGAGAATTTATCTAAAAAATATCCTGATATCCTTCCCGAGTTGAAGGAGCTCATTGAATCCCAATGGGACCAAGCCCCTCCGGCCTTTCGAAGCCGGGCCAAAAAAGTGCTGAAGGTCATGAGTGATAAGAGGCCGGATACAACTTATCGGGGTTAAAACTTAACCGATACGTTTTTTGGCATATACTTTTATGGGAGAACCTTCTGCAAGAAAGACGGATGCCGGCGCCTGGTCTTTTAACCCTGCAAATACGTGCCCATAAAGATTGTCAAAATTACATTCGATGTGGTGGCTGTGGACGGGATGGATATTCCAGCGGGGATGCGCTACCTCATACTCTCCGCAGTGGACTGGTCCCATGGATGCATATCCCCAAAAATGCTCGGTGATAAATTCTTCCTTGCTGCCAGGCTCCAGCATAACAGGCTGTGCGTCGGCATCTACGGTCAGTGTGTTCCAATTGTTCCGGAATTTCCACTGATAACCCACTTTCAGGATGTTTCCTTTTGTAAGTTCTTCGTTACGCATGGGCAGCGTCCTGTAACGTTCGCGGAACAAAGTGTTGGCTACCCAGGTAATGGCAGGCTTGGGAACGATTTCGCTGATGAACACTACTCCCCTTTTCCATTCATTCGCTTGTTTTCGTCTGACGTAAAAGCGAAGGTTCACTTCGGGGAATTCTGTGTGATAAGGCACCGCCAGCCCCTTTACCCGTACCTTACGGAACATAAACCCCACCAGACTGACATAGGTCTGACCGTTCCATTCATCGAGCTCTGTATGTGCCGGCAGGTAAGCTTGCAATACCTGCCGATCTACGGGGTAATTAGCCATGACCAGCTTGCGCCATTCGGCTGTGAGAAAAGGGGATATTGACTTCAAATTTAATTATTGTTAAATTGAAGTATGTGTTTGAATATCAATATAAAAGCCTTGTTTTGAGCGTTTGTTTTACTTCTTTCAGCAACTCTAAAGCCTGTTTAGAGAGCCGTTTATCGACGTCCAGGACCACGTAGCCAATCTCATCGTTGGTCTTTAGATATTGGCCCAGGATATTGATATTGTGTTTGGAAAGCGTGGTATTGATCTCGGATAGCACACCCGGCACATTTTTATGAATATGCAGGATCCGGTGAGTCCCTTCCTGGAGGGGCAGGCTCAGTGGCGGGACGGTGTGGCTGCCGATGGTCATACCTGTCTCAAGGTATTGGAAAAGCTTGTTGCTGACGTCACCCCCGATGTTCTCCTGGGCTTCTTCTGTTGACCCGCCGATGTGCGGGGTAAGGATCACATTGGGCAGGTGTTGCAGGGGAGTTTCAAATCGATCGCCATTCTTCTCTGGTTCCCAGGGGTATACGTCGATGGCGGCCCCCGAGATCAAACCTTCCTGTATGGTTTTGGCCAGTCCGTCCAGGTCGACAACTTCTCCCCTGGCATAGTTCAGCAGGATACTCCCCTTCTTAAACTGTTTCAGCACCGTCTTATTGATAAGGTTCTTTGTTTGGGCTGTTTCGGGCACATGTAGTGTCACGATATCAGCCTGGCTAACCACTTCCTTGAGGGTCTTTTTTGCGACCGCATTGCCAAGCGGCAGTTTGGTTACCGTGTCATAGAAGATCACTTTCATACCCAGGGCTTCCGCAAGGATGCTTACCTGGGTGCCAATATTTCCATATCCTATGATTCCCAGTGTTTTACCTCTCAACTCATAACTTCCTTTTGCCTCTTTTAGCCAGATCCCGTCATGGGCGGCCTTGCTTTTGTCCGGGATACGCCTTATCAGCATAATGGCCAGCCCGATCACCAGTTCGGCTACCGAGCGGGTGTTGGAATAAGGAGCATTGAATACGACTACTCCCTGATTGGTCGCAGCTTTCAGGTCTACCTGGTTGACACCGATGCAAAAACAGCCGATGGCCTGTAATTTTTTTGCGGCATCCAGTACTTTGGGCGTGATCTGGGTTTTTGAACGAATACCCAGCAGATGTACATCCTTCACTTCATTGATCAGCTGTTCCTCGGATAAAGCTCCTCCCAACTTACGAACAGAAGCATAACCAGCATCTTTAAAATGCTTAACAGCAGCATCACTTATGTTTTCTAAGAAAAGAATGTTAATCTTTTCTTTTGGATAGCTTGTAGATTTTTTATCTACCATAATTTTGCCCTTCTTTTTACGTTACTTTTCCAAATTGGAAGTGCAAAGTAACACCGGATTATTTTAATTTTGCCGTTTTCTAACCCAAAAAAATATTATTCCTTTTGAAAGCAATCGGTCTTTTAGTCTTATCCGCGTCCCTATTAGCATCCTGCGGTCAGGCCGCACAGCCTTCCGCCGTACCTTCGAAGGACACGCTGAACCCCGCGACCACCACCACGCCGGCATTGACAGAGACGGAACTGCGTCATTTTTCCACCATCACCGCGCATTTTTTTGACAGCCTGACCTCAGGCCGGTTTAACGGGAGCATTTTAGTCGCCAAAAAAGGTGTAGTATTATACGAACGGTACAAAGGATTCAAGTATCCCGAGAAAAAAGAGGATTCATTGGATATTCATACAGCTTTCCACCTTGCTTCCGTGTCAAAGACCTTTACCGCCATGGCCACTTTAAAATTATGGCAGGAAGGCAAGCTGGATATACACGATCCTGTCTCAAAGTACCTGACAGGGTTTCCCGACAATGCTACTACCATTCAGATGCTGTTAAGCCATCGCAGCGGTCTGCGTAACTATGTACATTTTATGGATCGCAGCGGCTGGGACAAGCATAAATTCCTTTCCAATGCCGACGTGCTGCAATATATCATCGATCATCCCCGGGAGACAAGAGGCACTTCGCCGGGAAAGCATTTTGAATATTCAAACACCAACTATGCCCTACTCGCATTGATCATCGAAAAAACCTCCGGCCTTCCCTACCCCGACTATCTTGCCAGGACCTTTTTTCAGCCTTTGCAGATGCAGGATACCTATGTTTATACCCAGGCTGATTCAGCCACGGCCATGCAGTCCTACTATCAGACGGGAAAGAAGTTCCGTATAGAGTTTCTTGACCAGGTGTACGGGGATAAGAATATTTTCAGCACGGTACGCGATCTGTACAAATGGGACCAGGCCCTGCGCAATGGTCAGCTTTTCTCCAAAGGGGTACTCGATAGTGCTTACTCGGGCTATAGCTTCGAAAAACCGGGTCAGCGCAACTATGGCCTTGGATGGCGTATGTTGCTGATCCCAAATGGCAAAAAGCTGATCTATCACAATGGTTGGTGGCATGGCAACCGTACCGTATTCATCCGTATGCTGGACGAGGACGCTACGATCATCGCACTTTGCAACAACGACTATAAAAGGGTTTATTCCTCAAAAGCGCTTTGCGATCTTTTCGGGGATTACAGACAGGGAAGAGAGAACTTCGACGATGAGGACCCCTCCGACCCTTCCGGCGCTACCGCTTCAACGGGGATCTCATCTTCAGCTGGAGAAGCCGGGGAAGTAAAAAAGGCGGATACGCCGCCCCCCGCGCCCAAAAAACATACGGTCAGACGGGCAGTAGCCAAAAGGTCAACCGCCAAACGGCATTCGGTGCATACCCGTAAACGCAAATCAACGACTGCCGCCTCCCGTTGAAAATTATCAATCTCAGCCAAATCTGCGTGGAATTGAGAAATTAAGTAAATTCCGGCATGGAAATATTTTCAGCCGAGCAAATACGCGCCTGGGATCAATTTACCATAGCAAACGAACCAATTGCTTCCATCGACTTGATGGAGCGTGCTGCAGAAAACTGTTTTTCCTGGCTGGAACGACAGGGGTATCTGGATCGTAGCTTTTCCATCTACTGCGGGAAAGGCAACAACGGCGGGGATGGATTGGCGCTTGCGCGGATGCTGTCGGAACAGGACTGCCCTGTCATTGTCCATATACTGGAATTCGGGCATAAAGGTACGGACGACTTTCAAGCCAACCTGGCAAGACTTCACGCGACACCCGTAGAAGTGAGATTTATCCAGGGACAGGACAATCTCCTGCCTGTGCCCGAAGACGATGTCCTGATAGACGCTCTTCTCGGCACGGGATTAAGCCGCCATCTGGAAGGAGTGACAGAACTGGTAGTACAACATATGAACCAGTCGGGGAATGAGATCATCTCCATAGATATCCCCAGCGGCCTTTTCGTGGACAAGTCTTCAAAGAACAATACGGTGATACGTGCCGCTCATACCCTTAGCTTCCAATGCTACAAACTGGCCTTTTTGATGCCTGAGAATGAACCCCTTGTCGGACAGGTACATATCCTGGACATCGGTCTGCATGAAGGCTATCTGAAAAATGCGGTCAGTGAGCTGGAAATGGTGGATAGAGGGATGATAAAGGCCATTTTCCGGCCCAGAAAAAGCTTTGCTCATAAAGGTAATTTCGGTCATGCTTTGTTGATAGCCGGCAGCTACGGTAAAATAGGCGCTGCGCTGCTGGCCAGCCGGTCATGCCTCCGCAGTGGCGCGGGTTTGCTTACCTGTCACACCCCCGCCTGCGGGTATGATATCCTGCAGACGGCCTTGCCGGAAGCCATGATACAGACAGATCCCGATGAAAAGATCAATACCAATTTCTCTGGCGAACTCTCCGCCTATTCCGTCATTGGCATCGGGCCGGGCATCGGCGTGGCTCCCCGTACAAAGGCCTTGCTAGAAACCCTGCTTCGCAGCTATAAAAAGCCCATTGTCCTGGATGCAGACGGACTCAATATGATGGGCGCCAATCCATCCCTGTTCTTTCTGGTACCCCCCTACTCTATCCTTACCCCCCACCCAAAGGAATTCGAGCGTATGTTTGGCAAGTCGGAAGACGATTTCGCCCGTCTGCAACTGGCCTCCGAAATGTCCAGGGACCACCAGTGTATCATTGTGCTCAAGGGGCATTACACGTTTATTGCCATGCCGGGAGGGAAAGGGTACTTTAATTCTACAGGCAATCCCGGAATGGCCAAAGGCGGCAGCGGCGATGCACTGACCGGCATTATTACCGCGCTTCTCTCCCAAGGCTATTCTTCCGGCGAGGCTGCCCTTCTGGGCGCTTATTTACATGGCCTTGCCGGCGATCTGGCCGCAGACAACCTTTCCCAGGAAAGCATGCTGGCTTCCGACCTGATCGATCACCTGGGGAAAGCTTTTTTAATCCTTGGGGAACACGAGTGAATTCTATTTTGTAAGATGCTGAAAGGGTGCTACTTTTACACCCCGCTGGAGACAAATGGTCTTTTGTCAGAGATCGTAAGTTTCAGCGGACATGGACACCCGGCCATTGGGCCAATGATCGAAGGGACCGTCTCACGGGACTTTTGGTCTTACCGGTTTCGGGAAGTAGCGCAGCCCGGTAGCGCATTACGTTCGGGACGTAGGGGTCGCAGGTTCGAATCCTGTCTTCCCGACAAAACTTGATCAGCACAGCCTCCGCGATAGCGGAGGTTTTTGCTTTGGAGAGGAGCGGACCGAGCTTGCTCGGGCAAGCGCAGCGACAATAGCAAAATAGCCCGAAGGGCTGTGCTGATTGTTTTAGGCCTCCCCTTTGAGGATCACCGAGGACGGCGAAGCCGCCCGGAGGTAATCCTGTCTTCCCGGCTTGACAAATGAAGCCCTTGGCAAAAGCCACGGGCTTTGCATTTTGTAGCGGTTTGAGCCTGCTCATGAGGACGAAAGATGGGGATTCAATAGGCCAGAAGGATCTCTTGATGAATTTACCTATGAAAAAAGAGGAAACCAAAAAACCAGTTCATTTGAGTTTGTATCTATAGTAAAATTAACATTTGTGTAATAATCTTTAACTTCTTCTTCATCAGTATCACCCTCATAAAATTTATAGAAAGCTTTGTATTCCAATTTTACCAAGCCATTTTTGCCATCATATTCAGCTCTTGGAATAGTAAAATTATTTATTAATGGAACCATCCTGCCAAAATTATGGTATGAGGAAAGTTTTTCGCATATCCTATCAAAATAATTATCGTCGTAAAGGACTAAAGCTAAAAATTGGCTTAGATCCAATTTATTATTGAGAACCATCTCATATGCATCTTCAGGATATTTCGAAGCTAGTCTCTTCATAGCGAAAAATTTTACTGCCGCAGCTACCAAATGTACAGGCGCTTTTCTTGCGTAAATACACAAAACATTTTTAAAACTTATTACTCGGCTTCAGAGAAGCCATCCCAATAGTAGTCCCCTTCAAATAGCATTCCGTCTATATAGTAGTCAAATCTGAGTTGTATTTCTTGCATATTTTTACCTCTGAACAATGTTTTCTTTTCGTTCAGGTAACCTCCAAAAGGAGAACCTGGGTTGTTGATATTGTAGTCATCCCCTTGTATAGTTCTGCAATATTGGCAAGTATTCACCCAAGTGAGTATTCCTGTTTTTTTTGCGGGTACCTCTTGGTAAAAGGGATATTTTTCTATTAGTATCTGAGAAAGTACGGGGTCCATATGTCGAATACTTACAAAAAATGCGGGATATTTAATCTTTTGCCATTTAAGATTTATGTCGGATGCCAAATCGCATGTATAATAAGTTCTTGCGGCCAATGCTATTAGCGGCGTTTCTTTTTGGCATTTCCAGCATTTGCGACTGCTTTTGCAGATAAGATATGGAAATTTGACAATAAAGCCATCACCCGGCAACCAACGATCGAACGGATCTATGTTCTCGATACTATCTGGGATTACCCATGTTTTTGCATCATTTATCCAGATAGCTCCTTTTTGTTTTGCCTCGTCTTTTTGGCTAAAGGGGACATTGATTTTTATAGGCATCTAATAGGTTCAAGTTTTATGGTCAATGCAACTAAAATATAGTGATAAGAGTTTTCTCGTTTACTTTGGCTAGATCCTATGATCTAGTATATGAATTTACAAAAATCAATTAAAATCATACAGAATCATTTTACCTCACGCGAGAAGGCTAATCGATCAAGCTTCTTTCCATTTCTTCGACAGTAGGTAACTGAGTTTTTAGTTCATCAGGAATAATTTCGGATAATTCAAATGCACTTACTCCTATAGGCTTGTTCATATCACGCAGAGCATATTCGACTTCAATTTTATCTTTTGTCCTGCACAACAAGATACCTATTGAAGGAAAATCCATCTGGTGTCTCAATTGTGTGTCTACCGCAGATAAATAGAAATTTAACTTACCTGCATATTCAGGTCTAAATTTTCCGGCTTTCAGCTCGATAACCACATAGCATCGTAAATGCAAATGATAAAAAAGCAAATCTAGAAAATAATCACTATCTCCTATTTCTAATCTGTATTGTCGGCCAACAAAAGCAAACCCCTTCCCAAGCTCCAGCATAAAATCAGTGATCTTTTGTGTTAGGGTATGCTCGATTTCTCTTTCTTGAGCGTCTTCCTCTAGTCCAAGAAAATCAAAATGATAGGGATCTTTTATACTTTCAGAGGCTAAATCCGATTGAGGTTTGGGAAGTGTTATCTCGAAATTATGGTCGGATTTTCCAAGTCTAAGATGATAATTACCTTTAATATTGACTTCAAGCGTATCACGCGACCAATGATTTTTATGGCTAGCATGCGCATACAGAATGGCTATTTCAATATCCTTTATTTTTGATATAATAAGCCTTTGGTATGACCAGGGTAATTGTGCCACAGCTTGTGGCACAAATGGAAATTTTTGCGAAAAGAATAGATACCATTGCCGGATTGTATATAAATTCCTCCTCGAAAAGCCATTTATTTGAGGAAAATTGCTTTTCAAATCTATGGATAGCTGAAGCAGAAAATTATCACCCCATTTAAACTCAGTTTCTCTTGTCACTATTTCTTTTCCCAAATCCCAGTAAAGTTCAATCAATACTGTATTAATACTCGCTGCGGCTTTTAATTGGGCCAACTGAACTTTGCGTTTAATTTCTGCAAACCACACCGCATAATCTTTTTTCATAAGGAAGGTTTCATCGCAAATTACTAAATTTTACCAACAGAATACTAAATTATTTAGCTAAAATTGGCGATAATAATTATTATCGATCAAAGGTCATATCAGAGAATTATATAAATTGGGTAACGGGTTATGCCATAAATGAAAAAGCGGCTGAAAACATTCATTTTCACACCGCTATGTTGGCCAAACGCCTTAAATCATGGACAAATAAGTTCGAAAATTGTACAGGCAGGGCGACAAATCAACGGAGCCCTTGGCGTAAGCCAGGGGTTTTTGTATTTTGAAACGTAGCCGTTATGGTTGTTCGAAAGTTCGCTACAACAGATACTCTGATGAACGGGGTGGCTATTGAGGGAAACAGTCGCACTGGAATCAATATTATGTGAACAAACAGGCCGGCAAATATATTTAATTGCTCGAGCGGCAAAAAAAAAACTAATTTTCGACACGAAGACACAGGTATGAATAGAATTCGGGGTAAAATTCTTTTCTTAGGTTTTTTGTGCATAATGAATGCATTGTTGTGCCTGGCGCAAAATGATGAAAGCATTATCACCTTCAGACAAAACCTCAGGAATGACCTTCCAATTTTTAAGCAGTTGGTCACGTCTCTTCACCCTATATATAATAAGCCGGGTATCAGAGAACAGGTTTCCGGGAAAATTGATTCTCTCTATCGTCTTGGTCAGCCTTTGACAATTTCTCAGGTGGCGTCTGTTTTCAAATATGTCGACATAGGCGATTTGTGTGCTGACACTCATAGCTACTTTAGCTGGCAGCAATCGGGATTTAAAGTTTGGCCCTATGTAGTACGCATTATCGGTAACAGTCTTTATATCAACCAGGACAGCGTGGATATACCTTTTGCGGCGGAGATCACCGTCATCAATGGCCACCCGGTAAGACAGCTGCTCGACGCCCTTCATTCCTCCGGAAACAGGTATGGGGCCGATTCGACAATGGATCTTTCGGGTGTTGAGGCAGCGTTGCCCATCATATGGTCGGAGGAATATGGGCCACAGAGAAGCTTCGACGTCGAGTACAGGTACGAAAATCGGGAAAGACATGCGACAATTGAAGCTATTCCGGTGGAGACTTATTTGCAGGTTATGTATCCCAGAAGAGTGACACCGTCTGCTTTCTGGAAAAGCAAGGAAGGGAAAGCGATAGATTATGACATCGATAAGGCAACCCGCACCGCTACCCTGTATTTGAATACTTTCAACTTTCCTCCGGATACACTGAAGACTTTTCTGGACAGCATTTTTGGCAAGTTGAGGGGAGATAGCATAGGCCAGCTGGTTATCGACCTCACCCGTAATGGCGGCGGCCTCATGAATAACGTACCGCTGTTATATTCCTATCTGACAGATCGCCCCTTCGGCTTTTCCCTGACATTGAGTGCGGATAAGAAGGATATACCCTACCGTAAATATCTGACGGGAATCGACTACAGCCCTTTAAACGGGCAAGCATCCCGTGAGATCGATAATGCCGAGCAGGCATTGTGGGGCGGCTTCCGAAAGATCGCGACGAAAAGGTACGAGGAAAAGCTCTTTCAGACGCCTTTCGAACCAGTAGCACCGGAGAAGCGGTTTTCCGGGGCTGTGTATATTCTCATCTCCGGGCAGACCTATTCCGCAGCTTGCGCCTTTGCCACCCTTGCCAGGGTGAATAAGCGGGCGCTTTTATTCGGCACGCAGGCCGGCGGTAATGTGCATTTCATGAATGCAGCCATACTATTGCAATATCGACTGCCCAATAGTGGAATGGAATTTTCCGTTCCCGTGTGCTACGTTAATCTTGATTTTGCGGATAGCTCGCCAGAGGATAAGTGTTCGGTAGTCAAGCCGGATCAGAATGTAACTGCCGCCGTCATATTACAGATGTTTTTAAATAGGAACGGCAATCCTCCTGCTTTGAATAAGCTGCTTGAATACATTAAAAAAGATAAATCGGATTAAGCTGCACAATATGGAACGTTCGTAATTTGCCCTTTAAATTCAGGACCCGAACGATCCAATCATGCGCATTCGAGTCAATAACTTTTCTGAGGTTTACACCAAGGCGTGCGCCGTAGAAAATATTGTTGCCGATCAAAAGAAGGACAAAGACAATTTTGATCCTGAACCATAATTGTTGTGCCAGGGTCGAACAACTTTCTAGTAAACCAGTAAATACCCAACAATCCCATAATTGTCGCCCCATAAGATGCAAATGCTTTGGCCATGGGATTGCTAAATACAGGATTGTTTGTCTGTGGGTTTGCAATCATCACCCAAAGACCTCCGGCAAGAAATAACACACTAAAAACCAGAAGTTTGGATAGCTTTACCTTGCTTAAGGGAATTTCAATTTGGTCTTCTATCATATAATATGCTTTAGCTGCGGAGATTATACCCTGTTGTTCACAAGTTAAATGTACAAAATCACTTATATTAGTTAAAGCTATCTTGTAGGAGGGCCAAATACCGCGAATCTGAAGGCAATCGGTTCGAATTCTTGGCACTCAAGGTCTGCGAGTTCGAATACAATCAAGTATCAGGTTGTAACGCCTATCAATGCAATGGAAAAACAAATAACTTTCCTTTTTTACGATATTCTCGAATTGACATAATCAACCATTTTGAATAGTAAGAAAACCCACTATCATTAAAATACGAATGTAATATATACGCTTCCCCACCCCAGTCTACTACGACATAATAGAAGATTCCATCATCACTCTTTCCTGTCCCCCATAAGAGGCTATCTTTTGTTTGGAAGAATGGAAATCCATAGGCATTACTTACATACATCTTAAATTTGGCATCATTTGTTTTATACTCATCATAGGCTAAGAATTCCCGACGAGTCGAAAAGGCATATCTTCCATTGCTATAAACATCATCTAGACCGCTGCCGAGTTCGCCTTTTATCTGTTTAAACCCCTTTGGAAAAGAAATTTGAGCCAATGCACACTTCGTCGCATTAATTACCAGCATTGCAAATAGGGATACTAGAAATTTTATATGCGGTACATAGATGTTCAATGGTCGAAAAGATCGCATTAAGAAAAAGATTAAAATGACTGAAGCTAATGGCTTCTTGCTGAAAAATAATGGAAAAAATTCATTATCAAGTCGCTCTGATGAGGGTTTCACTTTTTCTTGGAGTGGCCCAAATATTTTCAGTCAGGATGTTATGATTTCCTATAAGGAATTATTGTTGTCTACCGACAGATTTTCAGCGCAGGATCAATTGATTAGCTCCCAAAGGGACACATCGCCATTTTGCAGTATTTTTGCAAAAAATGCTCAAATGCAGCCATCGATCCGGACATTGCACATGGAGCGGTTGCCCAACACCTATTTCACGGGGAATATGCCGGCACAAGAGCACCCGGATAAGCCTCTCCGACAAATGGGAATTACTGTCATCCGAACCGACGATCATTTTCTGAGTTGCCGCAATGCAGTAAGTCCTCACATCCTGGATTGTTATATGATCTGTCTGGTCCGTGGCGGCGAAGGCGTCTATCATTTCGGCGCCAACAGCTACTACCTTGGTGAGAACACCTTGTGTTTTATACCGCCATGGACGTTGACGTCCTGGCACTCGCAAACTGCCTGGCAGCAGGGATTTTGCTGCACCTTCACCGAAGCCTGGTTCAATGAAGGATTGGAAAACAAGTCCTGGCTTAAAAATACAGGCGAACGGGGCGACACAGTGCTTTCGCTTACTACAGAGCAAACGGCTTACTTCGCGGTACTGCTGGAAGACCTGCTGGCTACGCATGAGACGGCTGCCGATCTGGATCTGATGAGAAGCCAGCTCCATGTGCTGGTCAGAAAGATCGCTGCTCTCTTCAGCGATCAACACAAACATATTGTTCCTGGCAGCACCGCTGCTATAGGCCTCACCAGGCGGTTCCTGGATAATTGTAAAGCGGACTTTGAACGACTCCTGACGGGCGGAATTGCCGGAATCCCTTCCCTGGCTGCCTATGCCCATCGTCTCCATGTCACTCCTAATCATCTTAATGATACCGTAAAGGCGGTAACCGGTCGGTCAGTAGGACAATACCTCCAACAGGAGCTTTCCCGGTATGCCTCGGCATTACTACAACAAACGGATTTGCCTATCGGCCAGATAGCCGATCGGCTTGGGTTCAAAGACCCCGCGTATTTTGCCCGGTTTTACCGGAAACATACCGGTGTATCGCCATCGGAATCCCGTAGACAACACCCGTAGATAGTACCAATGCTTCCGTAGCCTGTCCTGATTTGTCCGCGGCTGTCGGCATAGTTTTGCAAAAAAACTATGATACAACAGAGAGTATTGATAAAAGGAGCTACGATTCTCACGATGGACAGCGCCATCGGCAATCTTTCCCATGGCGACGTGTTGATAGAAGGCGCCAGGATAAAGGCAGTAGAGCCCCTTATTGACATCGAAGACGCTCAGGTAATCGATGCGACAGGAATGATCCTTTTGCCGGGATTTGTCGACGCCCATCGCCACGCATGGCAAGGAAGCCTCCGCAGACTTCTGCCGGATGTAAGCGATCTGATGAGCTATGTAGAACGGATCCATTTTGGATTAGCCCTGCACTACAGACCCGAAGATATTTACACCGGCAACCTGCTGACCGCCTGGAGCGCCATAGATCACGGTATTACCACTATCATCGATGCCTCGCACAACACCCGCAGCTATGCGCATGCCAATGCCGCAATCGATGCATTGGAAGCAGCCGGGATCAGAGCCTTGTATGCACCCGCATTTCCGTTGGGAGGAGAATGGGAACGATCTTTCTGGACAAAAGGATTGGAACTCCTGCAGGCCGAGCGGTTCGGGTCAGACGGATTGGTCCGGCTGGGCATTTTCAGCCACATGAGCACCGATCATTGGGATGTTGCCAGAAGTTTAAGGATACCGATAGTTACGGAATTTCTGGGCAGAGAACTAGCTGATTCTTTACGGTATCTTGCCGCGGCAGGTAAACTGGGCCCCGATAATATTTTTAATCATTGCACCGGGCTGACCGAAGAGGCATGGCGGATCATAAGCGATAAGGGCGTTAAAGTAACGGTTGACCCGCGCAGCGACGCACAATACGGTCTTGAGGAGGGCGTATTTGCTTATCAGCACGCAGTAGATCATGGGATAAGGCCAGGCCTCGGCACAGATCTGGAAACAGCCTATGGAGGCGATATGTTTACCGAAATGCGCGTGGCCTTTTCACTGCAACGGGCCTTTGCCCAGCAACGCAGATTCCAGGGCGACACGGCAGCACCTGCACCTGTGACGTCCGAGGCATTGCTCCGGGCCGCAACTGTGCACGGCGCAGAGATTGCTGGATTTGGCCCGGTTTCGGGCAGCATCACTCCGGGCAAGTCTGCAGACCTGATATTGATCAATACCGATGCGGTCAATCTTTTCCCCTCCAACAATGCCCTTGGCACGGTGGTACATGCAGCCGATCGCAGTAACGTGGACACCGTGATAATAGCCGGGAAGATACTGAAATCGAAAGGGGAGCTGATTGGCGCCGACCTGAATAAATTAAAGCAGGAAGCCGCGCAGTCCGTTGCGTATTTACTTGAGAAGGAAAAACACCCGACCGGTGATCCTGTCTGAACGCATCTCCCAGCACAGCGTAACGGGCGTAGTCCTCGTGTGGAAGCAGCTCCGACAAAGTCTGCGCCGAGCTTGCTCGGGCAAGCGCAGCGACAACAACAAAAAAGCCTGAAGGGCTGTGCGGCGAAACCAAACCCAGAAGAGATACTTTTGCGAGCTTTAGATGGTCATCAATATTCATAATAGGGTGGCCTTTATTTTCATCTAATATAAATTATAGAATTATAGACTTACTGGCTTACCAGACAGGAAATCCATACTGTAGCGAGATTGGAGGATAATGTCACCGCCCAAACTGGATATATCGCCGGCAGGGATCGAAACTATGCCCCAACTATTTCAACTCAAAGCTGACAAGACCGCCAGAGAATCCATATAATCGCGCCAATGCACGACCTTACGGTTTTTGATAGTGATTATGGAGCAAAATCTGTTGTTATAAGGCTTTCCGGTGGGAGCAACCCCGTGAACTGCGTATTCAAGTATAATAACACCAGGAACAGTGGATTTGTGGACAACCAGGCCATCCGCAGTATTTAGTACCATGCTATACCCGCCAAACCAGTCCATGTATTTTTTGCGGCCATTGATGGTAGAGGGGAATCCTTGAAATTGGTATAAAAATTCAAACACAGCATCTTCCGCGATCGCATCCCAAAAGTGTTCACCATCAACTTCTCCCCTAAGCCCTTCCATAATAATGTTGTAGAACGGATCTGCTTCTTTTTTGAACGCAGGGTGGTTCCTTTTAATCATAGTATCCATTTATTATTTTAAAAACTTCCAAGCATCCATGCAGCACTATTTACCAGAATGATAAACAGCCGCAAATTCAGATACAAAATCAGAAAGCTTTGTAGGGCCAAAGTCACGGGGCTTATGTGCTTCAAAATCTTCGAACAACACGCCGCTGCCAATGGCTCTCCCCATTTCAACGTACATCTCCGCAATCCCTTTAGACATACCTCCAGCAATCATTCCATTCAATGTTTCTTCATCGCTAAATTGTACCCATGGCAAATCTGGTTTACCTATTGCAGAGCCCAGCACCCTGACAATACTCCCAATCCTACCCTCTTCGCCCACAACATACAAATGCTTTTTTTCTGTAAACAAGCTCTCTAACTCTCTGCAGGCAGTACCTGCAATGTCCCTGGGGTGCACCATCACCAACGTTGATCCGCTTCCGTAATTATTGCCCATCAAGCCCATATTTCTGATAGTCACCATGTCAAAAAAGAAATTGGGAAAGAAGAGCCCCGCCCGTAGATGCCTGATGGCGACACCATCCAGCGTATTCAATATGTCTTCAACATCATGCAGGCCGGCGATCGAGCCCGTGCCCGCAGGTAGATGAGCACCGATACTGCTCAAGTTCACAACCTTCTTGATCCCGGATAACTGAATTGCTTTGAGATAAACCTTCCCAATCCCACCGATATACTGCCGGTAACGGCTCGTATTCCAATTAGGAGGGACCATCGTATAAATGCCGTCAGCCCCTTCAAATGATCTGGCTAAAAAATCAACATCTTCAACCGATCCTATCGCTGGGTTAGCACCCAGGGCCTCTATTTTTCCAGCTTTTTGGCTATCACTACTTACAACAGTGACTTCATGGCCCTTGTCGATCAGTAATTGGGTAAGTGGCTTACTGATATTTCCCAATGAGCCTGTTACAGTAAATTTCATAACTCCTTGTTTAAAAGTGTACACAAAGCTATCTTTGAGTAAACATCCATCCAAGAACCTACTCCAAAGTAAGTCCCATGGCAAAGGTAAAAGAGCATTCCACCCTGCAGCAAAACAAACAAGCCTCCGAAATGCTTTGCCCGATAACCTATGCCGTGAATAAAATAGGCGGGCATTGGAAAACCATCATACTCTATTATTTAATGAATGGGCCTAAACGCTACCATGAGTTAAAAAAATCCATTCCTGCCATTACAGAAAAAATGCTGGTCCAGCACCTAAAACAGTTGCAAGAAGATGAACTCATAACAAAAGAAGTTCTGCAATTAAAGCCGCCCGTCACCATTTATAGCCTCACCCCGGTCGGTGAACAATTAGGCCCTATCCTATTGGGTATGGCAGAATGGGCGATGAAAGTCAACCCTCAGTTTCAGCATCTTATGCAAAGTTAAGAGGGGATGATAATCAGCCCGTCAACCCCCAGGACGCGGAAAGGCCACTGAAGATGGATGAGGCCAGTTCTGTCAAACCATACCAGCTGCCGATTTGGAGATCACCCAGAAATATTTGCCTGTCGCGTTCATTTTTGTTTGCACCGGTTGCATCAACCATTTTTGACAAATACTCCTTCGCCTCATCTTCCTGGGCTGTTAACGCCAACGCTCTTGCCATGATCATGTATGCATACGCGAAATCAAAACCTACCATCGAATCCGGCCAGTTTAAGGTTAAGTCCAAACACCGTTTGGCATGCTCATACGCCAGTTCTCCCCTTTCAGCGACCAAATATGCCAAAGAGATCAGGAACTCTCCGCGTTGTAAGTTAGCGGGTGTACATTCCCTGCTCTCACTCCAGTGCAGCATTGATGCGTGCGCCAGACTGATCATTTTGGCCGTGTCTTCGATTGACCTTTCTTTTTTTTCTATAAGGGACCAGCAAGCTCCATTATAGGTTTTTGCAAAGAGGAGGTTAGCCTCACTCAGGGAATAAAGGGATATTTTATCTATTGACATTTTTTATTTTTCATTCTCTTGCCATGCCCATTTCGGGACCTGTGTGCTTATCCTTTCTAAAAATTACCAAATAGTTTCAAATCTGCCAAAGATTGGTTCTAAAAATGTACAGCCAGCTGGACCGCTCACCAAACTTTTTTGGACTGCTGGGCAAAATACGAATCATTTTAGCTTATGAAATTTGCCTTATCAAAATTTTAAAAGAACAACAATGAAAAAAACAGTTCTCATCACCGGTGCAACAACCGGTATCGGTAAAGCGACCGCCTTTGCATTTGGTAATAAAGGTTACAACGTGGTATTCACTAGCCGAAATAAGACAAGAGGCGAATCCTTTTCAAAAGAGTTAAGCAACAAGGGTGTAGAAAACACTTTTCTTGAGCTGGATGTAACCAATGAAGAGGCCGTAAAAATTGTAGTAGAAAGAGCCGTTACAAAATACGGGAAGCTGGATGCGTTAGTTAATAATGCTGGTGTCGCACTTGGCAGTGTCTTGCTGGCAGATGCAACTACTGAAAACCTCAGGCAAATGCTTGACACCAATGTTATGGGCGTTTTCTATGGTATGAAATACGCCATCAAGGCAATGCTGCAAACCGGTGGTGGCGCCATCGTTAACCTGGCCTCTATTGCGGGACATAACGGGTTGCTTTATACAGCGCAATACTGCGCTTCCAAACATGCAGTGGTAGGTTTGACAAAAGGTGCTGCAATTGATTATGCTACAATGGGTATCCACATCAATGCAATTGCACCGGGAGCCATCAAAACTGATATTATCCAGGGCGCTATTGATACCGGCGCTTATAGTGAAGAAAGCATTGCCGCTATTCACCCTATGAAACGTATGGGTACAGCAGAAGATATTGCTAATGGCATCGTGTTCCTGGCTTCAGACGACTGCCCATTTATGACAGGCACTACGCTTTTTGTTGATGGTGGTTACAATGCTCTATAAAGATGCCTACACTACAGGGGCCGATTTACTGATAGACGGGGCATTATAGTTTGCAATTTTCTAACTAAAATAAATATCTTGCATCGAGACGCATGAACCTGGATTCAGAAAGCATATTATTCAGTTGTGTAAGACAAAAGGCTTATGCTGATGAGCAAATAGTCCCCGATCTTACATTGCTCTACTTGGAAAGCGGAACGATTGAGTTACAATTTGCCCAAAGTAAATATGTTGCAAACGCCGGGTCCATTACCCTGATACGAAAAAACGAGTTGGTAAAATCTTTAAAAATTCCAGATGAAAACGGCCAGCCATGTAAAAGTGTGAACATTTTTCTGACACCGGAAACTTTAAAAAAATATGCCACCAAAAATAAAATTGAATTGAAACACAGGTATTCGGGCATATCCTTAACTGATGTAAGCAATTCAAAATTTATAAAGGCCTATTTCCAATCCTTATTGCCATACTTTAATCATCCGGAAAAATTAATCGAAACTTTAGCTTTGTTAAAAACCACCGAAGCTATTACCCTATTATTGGAATATGACCAACGGCTTGAAGATATGATGTTTGATTTAAGCGAACCTCATAAAATAAATTTGGAAAAATTCATGAATGAGAATTTTACCTACAATATTCCATTATCTGAATTTGCAAGGCTCACAGGTAGAAGCCTCTCCACTTTTAAAAGGGATTTTAAAAATATCTTCGACAATACCCCCGAAAGATGGCTAAAGAATAGGCGTTTGCAGGAAGCAAAGCTTTTGATCAAGACAGGGCAAAAGCCCGTTGATATTTATTACAAGGTAGGTTTTGAGAATTTTTCTCATTTTTCAACAGAATACAAGAAAAAATTCGGACAAAATGCGTCCGGAAAATGAAAATTATACCAGATCACACCCCAGCAGCTTGCGCAATGCTTACCTTTGCTCTTCTTTTTTAACTTTAACCACGAATCGATGAATTTCTATACCCGAAAGTGGATCAAACCGGAAGACCTCAATGCCCATGGCACTTTATTCGGCGGTAGCCTGCTGCGTTGGATTGATGAGGAAGCGGCGATCTACGCTATTATCCAGCTAGGCACCAACCGCTGTGTCACCAAGTTCATGTCTGAGATCAATTTTGTCAGCTCGGCAAGACAAGGTGATATTATCGAGCTGGGCATTAAAGCAGCCCATTTTGGGCGTACTTCCCTTACCCTTACCTGCGAGGTTCGAAATAAGATAACGAAAAAAAGTATTCTGACTATCGATAAAATGGTTTTCGTTAGCTTAGATGAAAACGGACAACCCTGGCCGCACGGTAGAACCACGATCACGTATACCGACGAAAGATTGCGCGAAGATTAGTAATTGAATTCTATTTAATAACACTGTCGAAGTAAGGCTGAGCTTCTTCCCTCGTTACTTCAGTAAGCTTAGGTTTAGGTGCCAGCGACCAGGGCAATTCACAGCGCAGGAAATATTTGTTGCCTGATTTAACATTGATCGTGATGGAGGTTTCCTGTTTTTTAACTTTGGCTACGAATGTCGTTTGCCCCTCTTTGGATAAACGAATGATATAGGATGCCTTGTTGGCCATTTCGCAGATGGGCACATCGTTCAAACAAAGTGTATAGCTTACCAGGCTTTCGGCGAATTTTCCCGGTCTGAAAACATATAAGAAAGCCGCTTTGCTGACGACTGAGTCGAATACTGCTTTTCGCAATGCCAGCAGGCTGTCAATCTTTGGGTTGGTGGTCACTTTTCTTTTGGCATCGCTTCGTTGTTTTATCCAAAGCGTATCCTTTGAAATGACTGGATTGGAGGCGTTGTCGAGGGTACTCTGAAAAATATAGTAGTCGTCGGTAACGCTGAGGATCTGGAATAAGAACTTATGTTTTTTTAACAGTTCCTGTGTCTGCTTGGGTTTATCCTCCAATCCGGAATTATATTTTAAATAATAAGCGCAATCGCTTACCCACTCAACATCCCAATTCACTGTCTCGTGTGTTGCCGGACTAAATTCTTTTTGCATTTCACGATTTCGGGTGTAGATCCGGCTGGATCCGTCGGCGCTTGAGAAGAAGACAAAAACGCCATTCTTCAGGTCGCTGCAGCTTAATGTCTGAGCCGAATTTAACAGCGGGGCAAATAAAAAACCAAAAAGCGAACAGGTAATTATTTTTAAGTTCATAATAAAGTAATTCATATTTACGATCCGCGCAAAATCTTTTCCATCTTCCTACCCTTTGCCAACTCATCCACTAATTTATCTAAATATCGAACCTTCTGCGTCAACGGATTCTCGATTTCCTCTACACGATACCCGCAGATAATCCCGGTAATGAGGTTTGTATTGGGGTTTAGTGAAGCATGTTGGAAGAAGGTTTCAAAAGTTACCTTTTCTTTTATAAGTTCCTGCAGTTTCTTGTTGTCAAATCCTGTTAGCCATTGTATGACCTGATGTAATTCTTCTTTTGTTCTGCCTTTCTTCTCCACTTTTGCGATATACATAGGATAGACGGAGGCAAAAGTCATTTTTGCGATACGCTGATTGTGTGTGTTTAAGGAGCCCAATTTTTATATGGATTTATTGTTAAGTTGGAATTATAATATTTCTTTTCCTCAGTAACTTCCTTTGTCACCCATTCCGGGAGGTCAAAAACTTCATCCTCGCTTTTCAATTCAATTTCAGCGATAAAAAGCCCAGCATTATCACCTAAGAACTCATCTACCTCCCATATTTTGTTATTAAATTCTATGTGATACCTGATCTTTGATAGTTCGGAAGTCGAAAAATTATCTAACAACTCTTTTGCTTCAGTGATTGGTATCTCATATTCATACTCCGATCTTGTAGTACCAACAGAAACACCTTTTATAGTCAGGAATCCCGTTGTCTCGGTAAGCCGCACTCTAATTGTTTTTTGTGGATCTGTTAGCAAATAGCCTTGTCTGTAATGATGCCCGGAAGGTTTCTTCATCTCCCGCCATTTTTTTAGATCAATAAGGTATTTTCTCTCTATTTCCTTTGCCATATTAACATGTATGTTTCATATTTTTTGTATTTGATATTACAATATATGTAATTCATTGCAGAATTTAATGGATTTGGATACCCTCCGGGCAAATCGTAAGTTTAAACATCCAACAACCCAACCATGATACGCAGCTATCTTTTTCTATCCTTATTCGTCCTTTTCTGTCAGCTGTGTCTGGGGCAGCCGGACTCCAGACAAGTGAAGATCATCTCCGATCTACAGAAAGAACTGACCAATGATCTAAAAAAAGACAATCTTCATGGCAGCTTGTCGGCGGCCATCGTCGAAAAAGGGAAGGTCATCTGGGCCGGAGCCTGTGGCTATGCAAGCTACGACAAGGATATTCCTGCTGACACCGGTACCATTTACCGGATCTGCTCGATCACGAAAATGTTCACTGTCACCTTGCTCATGCAACTGGTGGAAGAAGGCAAGGTCAAACTGGATGACCTTGCCGAAACTTATGTGCCGGAGATCAAACTCCTGCCGGGGTATGATAAACAGACACGCTTTACTTTGCAACAGCTGGCTTCGCATACCTCCGGGCTTGACCGGGAACCCCAAGGCATCCCGGATCTGAGTTTTGGTCCAGTCGACAAATGGGAAGAAAAAGTACTGGCTCTCATCCCCCATGTATCCTTTCACAGCAGCCCTGGTGAGCAATTCTCCTATTCGAATGTCGGGTTTGCCCTGCTTGGCCTGGCACTGGAGCGTGCGGCAGACAAGCCGTATGTCCAATTAGTTCAGGAGAGGATCTTTACGCCACTGAACATGAACAACAGCTTTTTCGCCGTGCCTGGCGACAAACGCGACCGGCTGGCCCCGGGTATCGAGTATCGGACGGGGATTATCAATACACAGACGCCGTTGCGACAGATAGACGGTATGGGCTACAGAGTGCCTAATGGCGGTATCTGGTCGACACCTGTTGACCTGGCCAGATTTGAGATCGCATTTATGAACGGTACATTGATCAAGGCCGCCAGCATTCGCAAAATGCTGGAGATCCCCTCAGGGAGCAGGAGTTATGGTATGGGGATGATGATCATGCGTGACAATTCATTGACGATGATCGGGCATGACGGCTCCGACCCCGGCTATACTTCACAATTTTCCATAGACCCTAAAACGGGGAATGCGGTGATCCTGTTACGTAATTGCCGGCCGGGTGCTACAGACCTGATAAGTACGACGAGGGATGTGCTACGGCGTTTATAAACCACCTTACGCCTTTACTTGCGCTTTTATCTTTTTTCTGTGATTCTCACCAAATGAGATAAGTGTTTCAAGTATCCATTTTGTTTCTCTCGCATATTCGGTAACCGCATACTCGACGGAGATCTGCTTCATTTTTCTTATCGTACGGACGATCAGCAGATTTTGTTCCAGCTCCCGAAGCTCCCGGGTAAGCACTTTTGGGCTAATATTCAATTTTTCCTGCAGGTCTTTAAAACGCAGGGGACCATGTGCAAGGGTTTTAAGGATCACAAATTTCCATTTTCCCCGAAACAACTCAACAGCATCCCTGAGCCCCAGCGCCCTCTCCTTCCAGTCGGCATTAATATCATCACATCTCAATTGTAACATACAACTTCTTTTACTTTCCTAAAGGTAACCCATAATGATCAATCCCGGGTTTGCCAATAAATTGCCCATATAAAAGTACTACTCATGAAAGCAATACAATTAGTAAATTATGGAGGGCCGGAATTATTGACAATTAAGGAGATCCCCTTGCCTGTTTGTAAGCCGGACGAAGTACTTGTCCGGGTAGAGGCCGTGGGGCTTAATTATGTAGACACCCTCATCCGCAAAGGCAGACATCCAATATTAAAACAGTTTCCGGCCGTTATGCCCGGAGAAGTGGAAGGTATCATAGAAGATGCCGGCAAAGAGGTACGGCACCTTTATCCCGGCCAGCGTATAACCGGGTACGCCCAGGCAGGCTATGCTCAATTTGCCGTTATACCAGCCAGCGAAGTCACTTTATTACCAGAGGAACTTCCCTTGGGAACAGGCATGCTGATACATCATCTTACGGCGCAGAACCTGCTACATCAGTCTGACGGGTATGATTCCCTGCTGATTACCGCCGCAGCCGGTGGAGTTGGGTCTTCTGTTATACGTATAGCCGGACTGAAAGGTGTCGGTACTATCATCGGGATGGCCGGCAGTGCAGATAAGGCAGGATATGTTTCATCCCTTGGCGCTACCAGTACTGTCATTTACACTGCCGGCAATTGGCTGGATCAATTGGACGCTCTCGTTGAAAAAAAGGGCATAGACCTGATACTCGATTCGGTGGGCGGCCATGTTGGCGCTGCGTTGCTGTCCCGTCTTGCCCGCGGCGGTACTATGGTAGTCTATGGCAACAGCTCAGGGCAGCCATCCATAGTGGATATGTCGGGTCTTATCATGTCCAACACCAGGATCGTGAGTGCCAGGCTCTATTCCGCCCCCCTCACATTAAGGGAGCAATGGACGAAGGAGATCATCCAATGGATACGATCGGGTCAACTGGACGTAAAGATAACTTCGTACCCCCTGGTTGATGCAGCCCGGGCACACCAGGATATGGAAGAACGGCGAAGTATCGGCCGGTTGATACTTCAAACATGGTGATGGTTACATCTCCACCTTTTGGATAGGGCGCACTTCAATGTTGGCATTCGATTCTAAAATAGGACAGCCTTTTGCGATTTCAATAGCCTCATCTATATCTTTTGCCTGTACAATAGTACAACCACCAATAATTTCTCTACCCTCTCCAAAAGGCGCATCGGTTATCGTCTTTTTTCTGCCGCTAACCTGTTTGCCAATGGGCTCTAATGGTTCACTGGCTATATGCTGTCCCTTTTTATGAAGGTCGGCTACCCAATATATCAGCTTTTGTTTAAGAGCTTGTAAAGCTTCAGGCGACTGGCCTGGTTGATAAACATCGCTGCCTCTGAATAAAAGCATAAATTTTTCCATGATACATTGAAAATTTAGTTGTTATTACTTAATGACGATCGGGGTTTTAAAAGGGGACAAGTTTTTGAAAATATTTTGGTCTGTATAACATCGCGTACTTTACAGGGATTTTCAACAAATAATTATATTGCAGTAAATGCAGATAATGATATGGTCAGTAGAAGTGAAAGGGAGATGATGGAGCTAATAATAAGTGTCGCGGCAAAATACCCCGGAATTTTGTCCGTCCTGCAAGATGGATCCAGGTCAAACCCAAATGTAAAAAAAGATATTTTTCAGGACTATGATATTATTTATGTAGTTGACAGTTTGACCCCTTTTATACAGGATCATAGCTGGATAGATGTATTCGGACAGAGGATGATCCTGCAAATGCCGGAGGATATGGAACTGTACCCTCCATCGCCGGAATTGAAAGACGCATTTTCCTATCTTATACAGTTCATGGATGGAAATCGGATTGATCTGGTGCTTGTGCCGGTGGAGAAACTGGATTTTTTCACCAGTGATAGCCTATGTCAGGTTTTATGGGACAAAAAAGGGTTATTCCTGGATCGGCCGCTTCCAGCTCCCAGCGATAAAAGCTACATCGTTCGCCAACCCTCTTCACGGTCTTTTTCGGATTGCTGTAATGAATTCTGGTATACTAATTCCGGGTTGGCCAAAGGTTTATGGCGCGGGGAAACAACACTGATAATGGAACTATTTCATCAGGTGATTCATGAGGCGCTAAGACAGATGATGGATTGGTATATTGGCTGTAAGCATGGGTTTGCCGTGAACCCGGGGAAGTTTGGAAAGAATTATCAACAATACCTGGAAAGTAAAATATATGATAAATGGCTGGCTACGTATCCGGATGCTGATTTGAACAATATCTGGAATGCCGTGTATCTGACAATGACCCTATTCAGGGAGACGGCTATGTATGTAGCTGCAAGGTTAGGATACGAATATCCGGTGGCGGAAGATAGTGCCGTAACAGCCTTTATGCAGCATGTGCAGCAACTTCCGAAAGATGCAGCGCAAATCTATTGAGAAATGACGGTCTTATTTGTCCAGCGAAATAATGCCTTTGTCGCCTTTCATACCAAAGGCTATCCCTGTCTCATAACGGGGGTCGGTGAGGATCGATACGACATTTTCACCGACCTTACGAGGCGGCATGGGAGCACCGAACCCGGCCAGGTAGGTCTCGATGCTGATGCCCTTACGTTTTGCATAGGCTCCGGCCGCCTGGCGCCCCAACTCAGTATCCCCGATGATCTGCATGGGGAGAATGGCCTGGCAGCGGATGTCGAGGTCAAGCTCTCCGGCTACGGCATTGGCGTAATCCGCCATAAACCATAGCATGCGTTTTGCACCGGCATAGCTGCCGGAAAGAGGTGATCCGTTTACCGCCGCCCCACTCGACCCTATGATCACCCGGCTGCCGCGCGGCAGCGGAAGACGGATCGCTGCCTGTAACCAGTAAAACCCGGCTTTTACATCGACATCCCATACCCGGGAGAAGTTTTCCCAGGTGAGTTCGTGAAGAGGGCTCGTTGGAGGGGTTTCTCCGGCATTGAGCACCAGCACCGAAGGGCGTATGTCGTGTAAGACGCTCCTGGCCATCTTTTCGTCGGTGACATCGCCTTGAATAACATTGACACCAAGCCGTCGTGCAACCTCGACGAGACGACCATGATCACGCGCTACGACAGTTACGCGCGCTTGTTGCTCCACCAATGCCTCTACAATGCCGAGTCCGAGGCCACGGCTTCCGCCTGTAACGACTACAGGCTGTCCTTTTAGCGTTTCCATATCAGTTTGTTCAACTTTATTGCAGGTCATCCAGCCCTTTACCTACGGTAATAAAGCCGTGCAAACTATTGTTTATGATCTTTGTCCATGCACTTGAGCAAGAGTCGAAGCATTCATTCTCGGGGATCAAACCCTGGTGGGTAAACCGGATTTGTGTTTTGTTCTCCTTCTTAGTGATCTCAAAACTTATTTTTGAGCCAGTCCATTCGCTCTTATCTTTTATAAAATTCAAACGACTGTCCGTGACAAGCCACACGACCCTTTTGTCAGGAACGACCTCTATCAACTTCTGTTTGCTGTAGTGGATCTCTTCATATTGATAAGTAAATTCGTCGTTTAGTTTCTTTGAACCGCCTTCAATCTCCCCCGGCCACCATCCACGGACATTATTGATGGCATCGAATACCTCTGTTGGGGTTTTATCAACTAAAATGGTTGTGGTAAAATCTTTACTAGCCATAATTTTATTTTTAGATAAGCAAGTTAGTGTCCTTATTCTGTAATAGATCGGGGTAAAATGGACTTTGTAACGGGTGGATTTAGACAACTTGGAACCGGCAGTTTTCGATATTTTTTCTTATTTATCTGCAAATAAATCTATCTTCATAAATTGATCTATCTGAATGGCGACGGACAGCGACCATATTACGCCCGAAATATTGCGTAGAATTACAGAAGGGGACGAAACCGCTTTTCGCAGACTTTTTGACCTCTATAAAGGTAGGATCTTCGACTACCTGATAGGCATTGTCAAATCCAGGGAAGTGGCGGAGGAACTTGTCATGGACATTTTTTTGAAACTATGGCTAGGTAGGGAATGGATTGCCGACATCGAACATATTCAAGCATTTATTCAAAAAGTGGCATACAATAAAGCGATCGATTTTCTGCGTTATGCCGCCAGAAACCACAAATTGCAGCATCTCATTGCCAAAGAAATGGCCGGTGAACTGGATCGCTCGCTGGAGATACAACTATTGGAAAAGGACTACCAAAATATAGTACAGGAAGCTGTACGCCAATTGTCCCCCCAGCGGCGCCTGGTTTATACCTTAAGCCGTGAAAAAGGTATGACCCACGACGAAATAGCCCGGGAACTCAATCTCTCTATACACACTGTAAACAACCATACCAAAGAGGCGCTGAAGGCCATAAGAGGGTTCCTGAGTAAGAATAATATACCCATTACTACCTTCCTGTTATATACACTGAGGAAATAATTTTTCTTTTTTTTCTTTCCGGATAGCTGTTGCGCAATCTGACAATCGTCTTTATAGTATAAGCCAACTGCCATGTCAAGTAACCCCATACGGCTACAATACCTTTTCAATCGGTATGTGAACAACACCTGCTCGACGGACGAGTTGAGGGAGTTTTGGCAGTTGATGGGTGAACTGTCTGAAAATGACATAGTTACGGAAGATATTAAGCATTTGTGGGAAGCGAGGAGGAACTCGCGCTATTCATCGGAGAACGTTGACTGGGACACTTTGTTTGATGAAATGATGCGTAAAGGAAAACGTCTTGAGATCAATTATGAAAAGGTCGGCAGCAGAAGTAAACTAAAATGGATCAGGATCGTGGCTGCCGCATGTCTTTTGGGTGTCATTGTCAGCGGAGGTATCTATCTCTTTGATATAAAAAAGACCACTGAAAAAGCGCTTCAGGCCGGCATTGTCAATGATGTTTTGCCCGGGAAGAACGGCGCTATCCTTACCCTCGATAATGGGAAACAGGTAATCCTGGACAGTTCGGGGAATGGGGTCGTTGCTCTGCAAAATGGCGCAAGGATCGAGCAGGACAGCGGAAAACTGACCTATCATAAGGACAAGACGACGGCGGCCATATCCAATAATACGATGACAACGCCTGTGGGACGCAAGTATCAGCTGACGCTTTCTGATGGAACACAAGTTTGGCTGAATGCTGCATCTTCCATTACTTTCCCTACCACCTTTTCAGGGGACCAGAGGGTCGTATCGATCACCGGAGAAGCATACTTTGAAGTGGCCAGGGATACAAAAAAGCCTTTCCTCGTAAACGTCGATAATATGAGGGTCGAGGTGTTGGGGACAAACTTCAATATCAACGCTTACAGCGATGAGGATATTATTAAGACAACGCTCCTGCAGGGGTCTGTAAAAGTTAAAAAGGGGGGAAATGAGCAATTGTTGTTGCCCGGACAGCAAGCTCAATTGGATAAAGACAATAAATTCAGGCTTATTACCGACGTAGACATGGATCTCGAAATGGCCTGGAAGAATGACGAATTCTATTTTAAATACGCCGATCTGAGAACAGTGATGCGCCAGCTTTCCCGTTGGTACGACCTGGAAATAATATATGAGAATGGAGCTCCGCTAGACAAACATTTCGAAGGTGAGATACCTATGAATACCATGCTTTCACAGGTGTTGGACGTTTTGGGAAAAAACAATGTCCATTTCCATCTGCAAGGAAAAAAACTGACCGTTCTACCTTAGTCCTACAATTTATTGGGGTTATTTATATCGACGTTCCACAACGATGGGAAACTATTGCTCATTCATAATAACCAAAACGAGAATGTATCGAAAATCGATTACGCCACTGCTGGTGATGTTTTTTTCAATTACATCGACCATCGGCTTCGCACAAAATGTCAGTCTTAAGACGACCAACACTTCAGTACGATCGGTGTTTGCGGAAATAAAGAAACAGACGGGGTATACATTCTTTTATGACCCCGACCTGCTGGACAAAACAAAAAAAATAACGATCAATGTAAAGGACAGACCTCTCGGGGAAGTGCTGGAGCTGCTGTTCAAAGATCAGCCTATTTCCTATTCGCTGGTGGGAAAACTGATAACACTATCAAAAAAGAGCATTTTTGCGACGCCAAAATTTATAATTCCCGTTGTCAGAGTATCAGGACGAGTACGGAACAAACTCGATCAGCCGTTGGAAGGCGCAAGCATCATGATCCTGCATGTAAACAGCGGTACATTGACCGATGTCAAGGGCGTATTTACCCTGGATAAGGTCAGGCTGACCGACACGCTTGTTGTCAGCATGATCGGGTACAAAACTGATAGGATGGCCGTACCTCCGTCAGGTGATCTCAGTATCGTTTTGAAGGATGCCGTCGATAAACTGGATGAAGTGATAAAAACGGCCTATGGAAGAACCAGCCGGCGCCTGGCCACCGGGGATATCGCTAAAGTAACCGCGGAGGAAATAGAGAAGCAGCCTGTCCTGAACCCTATGCTGGCGCTGCAGGGAAGGGTGCCAGGGTTGGTGGTCACACCGTATTCAGGATATGCCAGCAGTCCTGTAAAGGTGGAATTGAGAGGTAGAAGCGATCTGAACCCTTCCTCGACATCCGACCCATTATATGTGATCGACGGGGTGCCCATAACCATACTCGAAATGTCCAATAAGAGTAGTTATGTCTTTGGTTCACAGGGGTTCAACCAGGGAGTGTCGGGCTTTACAAATGGACAAAGCCCTTTATTTAGCATCAATCCAAAAGATATAGAAAGCATCGAAGTATTAAAAGATGCCGGCGCTACCGCTATCTATGGTTCACGGGGAGCAAAAGGCGTTATCCTGATCACTACCAAGAAAGGAAAACAAGGGCCTGCGCAACTCAATCTCAGTCTCCGGCAGGGGATCACTAAGAACACCAGCTACTGGGATATGCTGAATACGAGCCAGTATTTTCAGATGCGGCGGGAGGCGCTCAAGAATGATGCTATCACGCCCAATGTATTGATTGCCCCCGATCTGCTGCTATGGGATTCCACACGTTATACGGATTGGCAGAGGGCTGCTTATGGCGGCACGGGAAAATATACCGACGTATCAATGTCGTTGTCCGGCGGCAGCGCCCAAACGACATTCAGCCTTAGAGGCGGATATTCCCGGGTAACGGATATTACGACCACGTCCGGAAGTACACAGAGAGCCACGATCAATTCAGTCACCAGCTATCGCAGCCTCAATAACAAACTGGATCTTTCGTTCACCACCGCCCTCTCCTACTCGGATGTGGATGTGGTCGGTTTTCCAGGTGGCGCTGCTGTCAGCGCACTGCCACCCAATGCACCGTCTATGTTTTCCGGGAATAGGAACCTGAACTGGGAGGGATGGAACAAGGGAATGAGTCCCTATTTCGCTGTGGTCAGCTACCCATTTGGCTCGATAAAACAAACCACTCCTCAAAAAACCAATTATCTGAATGCCAACTTTAAGATCGGGTACAGGATATTCAGCAACCTGTTGTTTTCAACGAGCTTTGGCTATGATGATGCACATAATAACTCAAGCTACTTCAATCCAATCACTGCACAAAGCCCCCTCCTGAATCCAACGGGCCAGGCCTATTTCAGTACAACTGACAACACCAACTGGACCGTCGAGCCAAAGCTCGACTACACCGTGCTGATAGGTAGTGGAAAACTGGGTATCCTGGCAGGCGGTACCTTTCAATCTACGGCAACGCATCTTAAGATGCAGAGTGGTTTTGGGTATACCAACGATTATCTGCTGGGTTCCATCGCAGCCGCCCCTATCAGTAAGAACACTGCTGACGACAGGTTTAAAAAATACGTGGGTGTATTCGCCAATATAAACTATAACCTGTACAACAAATATATTCTGGACCTGAGCGCCAGAAGGGACGGGTCTTCCCGTTTTGGACCGGGCAGACAATTCGGGAATTTTGGGTCTATGGCGTTCGCCTGGATAGGCTCCGAAGAAAAATGGCTAAAGGAGGCGCTGCCATCCTGGATGAATTTTGTGAAGCTCCGTGGCAGCTATGGTATAACGGGCAGCGATGGCATCGGTGATTACCAGTATATTTCATTGTGGAACCCGCTGGGCGTTTCTATCGTTAGCCAACCCGATTACGGTGGTATTTCACCGTTGATCAGTATCCAGGCCGTCAATCCCCGGTTCCAATGGCAAACCAACAAAAAACTGGAAGGAGCCCTGGAGCTTGGTTTTTTTGATGATAACCGTATCAATCTGTCGATCGCCTGGTACCGCGAGCGTACAGGCAATCAGTTGGTACCTTATCCGACACCGCTGCTCACCGGCTTTGGTACCGTCACCGCCAACTCCCCTGCCCTTGTTCAAAACTCCGGCGTGGAGGGCGCTGTACGTGCCACTATCATTCAAACAAAGAACTTCACCTGGTCTGCAGACTTCAATATCGCCGTCAACAGGAACAAACTACTGGCCTTCCCCAACCTGGACAAATCGCCCTATGCAACCTTATATAGAGTAGGTTCCCCGACAACGATCAGTTTTGCGCTTCATTACACAGGCGTAGACCCCCTCACCGGCGAATATACCTATCAGGATTTCAATCACGACGGCAAGATATATTACGATGCATCTATCACACCCGGCATTTTAAACGACGACCGGCGTATCGTTATCGATTACGCCCCTAAGTATTCGGGAGGTTTTGGCACTCAATTCGGCTATAAAGGGGTTCAGCTTGGTCTTAACTTCAGTTTTGTCAAACAAAAAGGGGTAAACTCATTGTTGACTTCCCCGGCAGGAGGCGCCTCGAATATATCGACTGAAATATTTAAGGGCCGCTGGCAAAATCCCGGGGACCGGGCTGCTTATGCAAGGTTTACCACTGCCCCACAGAATTCCGACTATAACTTTTCCTCTTCCGACGGCGTTGTCGTCGATGCGTCCTATCTGCGTCTCAATACGCTGGCCATCAGCTATGCCCTGCCGCAAAAGGTGGTGAAAAAAACGGGGGCAAAAGGATGTGTTTTTTCTATTCAGGCTCAAAATGTATTTACGATCACCGGATCTAAAGGACCCGACCCGGGTATCACCGGCTTTGGGACCATGCCGATCCCCAGAACGATCACAGGGGACTTATCTTTTAACTTTTAACAGGATAGATATGCGCATTCATACATCAACTATTATTTTTTTCCTGATTACGTATTTGTCCTCTTGCTCAAAGATGATCAGTATTCCGGAACCTACCAACAGCATCACGATCCCGAAAGTGTTTGGTTCGGATGCTACTGCGACATCTGCCATGGCGGGGGTATATACACAGCTCATCAACGGAACAGATGGCTTACGCACCGGTAATTTTGCCACCACTACATTCAGCTGCGGGCTAACCACGATCCTGGCCGGTCTGTCATCCGACGAGCTGCAGACATCAACCGTCAATAACACTTTGTATCAGATCTCCGCAAATAATGTTACGGCAAAATTGGCCGACCAGTCTTATATCCCCACACTATGGACAAGCGCCTACACCATTGGTATTTATGGCGCCAATGCGATCCTGGAAGGGGTCGATGCTTCCCATTCGCCCGACCTGACCGACAGCACCAGAAAACAACTGACAGGAGAAGCTAAGTTCATACGCGCTTTTTGCCATTTTTATCTCACCAATTTTTTTGGGGATGTACCGCTGGTGCTTACAACCGATTTTAACAAAACCTCCAACCTGGCAAGGACAAAGCAAGCCGATGTATACAATCAGATCATACAGGACCTGAAAGACGCCCAGGCTCTTTTACCCGACAACTACATAAGCGCGGGACAACGGATAAGACCCAACAAGTGGGCGGCAGCCGCACTGTTAGCCAGGGTTTATCTCTATACGGGAGATTATACCAATGCATCTATACAGGCTGGCGCGGTGATCAGTCATGCAGAGCTATACCATTTAGAACCTGATCTGAACAATGTGTTCCTGACCACCAGTAACGAAGCGATCTGGCAACTGCAACAGAATACCGCTGTCACCAACCTGGGAAATGCCACTCCTGAAGGCGCACTCATGCTGCCAAACCCGCTGCACACAGGGAGGCCTTTTTTGGTATTTTTAACCAGCCGGCTGGTGAATGCGTTTGAACCAGGCGACAAGCGAAGGGCGAATTGGATCGACAGCACCGATTATACACCTGATCCCAGCATACCCTCTTCCACCTTTTACTTCCCTTATAAATATAAAACAGGCGTCTATAACCATACACTGGGCGGGGTCGCCACTGAATATTATATGGTGTTAAGGCTGGCAGAGCAATACCTGATACGCGCAGAGGCGGCAACGAATGGGGGGGCGGGCGGCGATAACGCTGCCATTGCGGATATAAATGCTATCCGCAGCCGGGCCGGGTTGACAGATCTGCCGGGTAACCTATCAAATACGGACCTTAAAGCCGCCCTATCCAAAGAATGGCAAAGAGAGTTCTTTTGCGAGTGGGGGCATCGCTGGTTCAATCTTAAAAGGACAGGTCAGGCACATGATGTCCTGTCCGTCATCCCTGTAAAACAACCCTGGAAAGGCGACTACCAACTGCTGTATCCCATCCCTACCCAGGAGATCATCTACGATCATTATCTCATCCAAAACACCGGGTATTGAGTGTCCTGAATGGACAGCGAGTTCGAATTAGTTCTTTGAGCGAGCAGTTCAATGCTCGGTAAATGATGGTGGCGGGCCCACCGGAGGCGGCTATCAGGAGCAGCCTTCAAACCACCTTTAGCTGCTGCAATCAAGAGTT
>JAFKGQ010000019.1:5000-234333 GCA_017307755.1 Chitinophagaceae bacterium
CCATACACGAAAGCCACATCATTTTGTTGCATGAAGGATACTATCGGAAAAGGATACACGAAAAAGAAAAAGCCCATGACCAGGCACTGAAAAGTCCGCATGCCGATTGTCCTTTCTATGCAATATCTCCTCAAATTGTTCAAGCGTCAGCTTACCCCTCCCCACCTGTAGCATGGTACCAACCAACCCTCTTACCATACCCCTCAAAAACCGGTTGGCAATCACCTGATACACCAAACAATCATTTTCAACGGTCCACCGGCTCTCCCGTATAGCACAGATAAATGTCTTCACCTGGGTATTCCGCTTGGAAAAAGAGGTAAAATCCGTATACCGGGAAATAATGGCCGCGGCTGCTTCCAATTGCCCCCTATCCACCTTATAAGGAAAGAAATAAGCCCTGTCATCCAGGAAAGGGTCTTTCCTACGATAGATGTAATACCGATATTCCCTGGCAAGGGCGTCAAATCTGCAATGGTCCTCCTTCCCGACAGGAAAAATGCTCTTTAATACGACATCCCTGGGAAGAATGGCATTGATATTATATAGCTTACGAGGATCTATAACTCCCTCAAAATCAAAGTGAAAATAATTCTGTAAAGCATGGACCCCCGCATCTGTCCGGGAAGAACCGGTCAACTCAACCCTCTGCCGGAAAAAGATACCCAACGCCTTTTCTACCTCAGCCTGTACGGAGTGGGCGTTCTCCTGGATCTGAAATCCGCTGTAATTCGTCCCTTTATAGGCTACCTCAAGAAAATATCTGGGCATGAGAAGGCACTGTTAAGAACCAAAGATAGGGGATTGCCAGGGAGTCGATTGTCATCAGAAGCTTGGTTAGGAGGCCAATGAAGATCATCACCGGTCACTTCTGACCTGTCATAGCCCGGAATTTGCCGTTGTACACCGGGTCAGCCAGCAGATCGGTCAATTCCCGGAAATGATCATCTGATACAAAGGGATAGGCGGCTTCAAAGAAGCGGTACTTGCCTGCATCCGAAGTAAACACCTCGCTCAAGGCTTTTATTTGCTTGGTTGTGAAGCATTTGGTTTTAAAGATCTTTCGGGCAGCCAGTATCCTGTCTTCATCCTTCGCGGCTTCCAGCATTTTGACCCTCAGCTTATCCACATCATAATCCGAAGCAAAGTTGCGGCAGTCCGAATTCACCACAACTACTTTGGAGACAGCGCTTTTTTGAGATGAGTCGGGTTTCCGGTAAAGCTCCCGGCCAGGGGCCTCAGCAGGAGGATTAGAGGAAGGATCCGGTTTATTCTGAGCGGTCTTTTGATCGGGTGCGGTCGAAATAGAAGGATTATGAGTGGTATCGGGTTTGTTTCGGGCAGTCTTCCGTCCAGTGACAGGAAGAGTGCCTGTTACCGAAGGGTTAAGAGTGGAATCCGACTTCCCCCGGGCCGCCTTCTGGTCGGCTGTGTGATCGGCAGTGGTAGAGTCTGGCTTGTTTAGGGAAAGTCCCTGCCTGGTAACGGTAGAGTCTGTATTGCTCCCGGGCGCTTTCTTCCCGGAGCTTATGTACACATGGATAGTATCCGGGTTATTGCGCACGACGGTTTCCGTTGTGGGAGGCGTCGTGCTATCTGGTCTGGCGTCTCCCACCGGGTCGGGCTTCTTAGTGCGAAAGAGTGGCGTCTCAGCAGTTGCCTGCGTCCGCATCGAGTCAGACCCGGTACCCGGAATTGTCGCCGTAGATGCAGGCAGTTTCAAAGTAGTATCCGGGGCCGTTGCGGAAGATGCGCGCTGACCCAAGTCGGAATCGCGTTTGTTCAATGCGACCTCCTTGGCGATGGTTGTATCTAAAGGGATGATAATGATAACTGTATCGGCTTTTTTTCCCGTAGGTCTATCCGCAAAAGCAATCCGCAGCCCTTTGGGTGTCTTACGTTCGCTTAATTTATCAATGGTTCCTGCCGGGTAAGCGGTGGTAGAGACGGGGGGGCGGCTTTTGCCGGCAGAATGAGCCGTAACAGGAGAGGCCGCAGTTTGAGGATGAGCTACAGCGGGTAACGTGGCTATTGTTGCTGTGTCAGTTGAAGAGGGCGTCGTGTGCCCGGCTACGGGCATATTTAAGTCGGGGCGACCGGCTGAGTCGGGGCGGGCCGAGCCGGTTTGGGCGGCAATGGTGTTTGCGTCTGGTCCGGGCGGTGATTTGACAACAGGGCTGTCCTTCAAGGCCTCTTCCATCGCATAGGTATTATACATTACCGCCGTATCACCCACTACCCCTGCCATGAGCTGGGAAAAAGCATCATCTTTTTTGATACCTTCATTATGAACGCTGACAGGCGGTGGCGCTTTGTCAGCTGTTTTTAACTCCAGCGTCTGTGGATTGAATAGGCCCCACCCCTTTTCTCCAAGGTCTTTCAGTTGAAATTCAAGGTCCTTCTGGTCGATATCCAGGGTATACAGCTGTTCGGGGAACAATTGTTGGGGAGATCCGATGATGATACGCTGGCTGCCGCCTTTCAGCTGGGAGAGGATCAGGCGCCCTTTTGCATTCGAACTGAGTGACTTATCCCCCATTTTAACATAGAAGGGCTGGTTATTCTCGGTCTGGATCAGTACAAAGAAATTTTCCTGGGCATAACTCTTACCCATCAGTAGGATCAATAAGGAGAACAGGGCATTTCTTAGCATAAAGGACCATTCCAAAGCAAACCTACACTAATTTGCTAAAAACGCAATGGGCGGACTCACCGTAATCTATAATTGGTGATTATCTGATATTTATCTGAATGTGCGCTGCAGACATCTGTACTTCGGAAAAGGATGAAGGGAAACCAGTCGCATGATAAAACTATTATCTTTACGCCCTTTAAATTCATCAACAAATATGCAAATACGAAAAAGACCCCTTTTTGTCTTGATGGGCCTCCTGTCGGGAACGATGTTATTGGCGCAACAACCCACGGAAGATAAGGATGATTCCTGGAAGAAGACCTACAGGGCCACTGCCACTAAGATCAATGACCTGGTGGATACCCGGCTGGACGTAAAATTCGATTATGATAAATCCTACCTATACGGCAAGGCCTGGATTACGCTGAAGCCGCATTTTTACCCTACGGATTCAGTGGCCTTGGATGCCAAAGGAATGGATATCCATAAAGTAGCGCTTGTAAAGGACGGCAAGACAGAGTCTTTGAAATATGACTATGACGGAATGGTCCTGAATATCCATCTGGACAAAGCTTATAAATATACGGACAAGTACACAGTTTTCATCGACTATACTTCCAAGCCTAATGAGCTGAAGGTAAAAGGCAGCGCGGCGATCACAGACGCCAAGGGCCTTTATTTTATAAACCCCAAAGGAGAGGAAAAAGGCAAGCCCACCCAGATCTGGACACAAGGCGAGACGGAAGCAAACTCAGCATGGTTTCCCACCATCGATAAGCCAAACCAGAAGACTACGGAGGAGATCACTATGACAGTGCCGGCAAAATATGTCACCCTTTCCAACGGAAAGCTCTTAGATCAAAAGGTCAATGGCGACGGCACTCGTACCGACCACTGGAAAATGGACCTCCCCCACGCCCCTTATTTGTTTTTTATGGGAGTAGGCGAATACTCGATCATCAAGGACTCCTATAAAGGAAAGGAAGTTAGCTATTACGTTGAAAAAGAATATGCGCCCGTAGCCCGTAGGATCTTTGGCAATACGCCGGAAATGATCGCTTTTTACTCCCGGATCACGGGGGTGGATTATCCCTGGCCTAAATATTCGCAGATCGTCGGTCGGGATTATGTCAGCGGCGCCATGGAAAATACCACCAGCACCCTGCATGGTGAAGGCGCCAACCAGGACGCACGAGAGCTCTCCGATGGCAATGGTTGGGAAGACGTCATTGCCCATGAGCTTTTCCACCAGTGGTTTGGCGACTATGTCACTACGGAAAGCTGGAGCAATATCACGCTTAACGAATCTTTTGCAGATTACAGCGAAACCTTGTGGAATGAGTATAAATATGGTAAAGATGCAGGGGAAGCTGTGAACTACCAGGGTATTCAAAGTTATCTGCAAAACCCGGACAATGCCAGTAAGGACCTCGTACGCTTCCATTATGCCGACAAAGAAGACGTATTCGACCAGGTAAGTTATCCCAAAGGCGGACGCATCCTGAATATGCTGCGTAATTATGTTGGAGACAGCGCTTTCTTTAAATCGCTGAATCTATATCTTACTACCAACAAATTCAAATCTGCCGAAGCACAGAACCTCCGCCTTGCCTTTGAAGATATCACGGGCCAGGACCTGAACTGGTACTGGAACCAATGGTATTATGGCAGCGGGCATCCCAAATTGACGATCGACTATGTTTATGATGACAATGCTCATACTGTAAAGGTCATTATCAATCAGACGCAGGAAACCGACAAGGTCTTCCGTCTGCCCATCGCCATCGATGTTTATAACGGCGCCACAAAGCAGCGGCATTCGGTATGGGTGGAAGACAAAACGGACACATTCACCTTCACTTATAAAAACAAGCCCGATCTGGTGAATGTGGATGGAGACAAGATCCTGCTTTGCGAAAAGAAGGACAACAAAACACTTGACAACTTTATTCACCAGTACAAATATGCCGGTAAATATGTAGATCGTCGCGAAGCCATCGCTTTTGCCGCAGACCACCAGGACGATGCGAAGGCGCAGGACCTGTTGAAGATGGCTTTAAAAGATCGTTTTTACAGACTCCGCAATTTTACAATGTCCAGACTGGATCTGAAAAGGGATGAGATCAAAAAAGGGTTTGAACCCCTCATCGCCGACCTGGCTGCCAATGATCCCGACAGAAGGGTAAAAGGTACCGCGGTAGAGCTGTTAGGCACCTATCGTAATCCGGCCTATAAAGGCCTGTTTGCCAAAGCTGCCCTTGACTCATCCTATACAGTGGCCGGCAACGCCCTGGCTGCGCTTTCCTCCGTCGACAGCACCACAGCACTTGACCTGGCAAAGAAGTTTATTAAAGCCCCGGCCAAGGGTGCATTAGCAGCTGCTACTTCCGCCGTATTGATCAAGTCAGGAGACGCCAGCAGCTTTGACGTGATCTCTGATAATTTCGAAAAGATGCCTGTTAACCAGGAAAAGTTCATGTTCATCAGACCCTATGCAGAACTGATCTCCAAAGTAACAGGTACTGATAAGGTTAAAAGAGGGGTGGACCTGATCGTAAAATTCCGGGAAGCTATCCCACAAGCTTACCGCAATCAGACTGACCCATTTATCAATAATGCGCTCAGCGGAATTGCCGCCAAAAAGACGGCCGCCGGCTTGCAGGAACAAGCAGATTATATAAAATCGAAGGTTCAAAAAGGCTTTTAATAAGGAAGGGGGCGGTTGGAACCGCCCCCTTCTTTTAATATCTTACCAGCTGCCCCCGGCGCCACCACCACCGCCACTTCCACCACCAAACCCACCGAAGCCGCCACCGCCTCCGCCTCCTCCGCCACCACCGCCCCAGCCGCCACCTCTGCCGGCACTGCCGATCATGTCCCCGATGATAAAAGGCAGGATACCCGAACCGCCAAAGAGGCCGCCCCCTCCCCTGCCGCCGCCACGGCTGATCAGGATGACGATGATGATCCCTACGATAACCAGGAACCCAATGATATTTCCACCACTTCCCCTGTGTCTTCTGGCCCCGTTGTCATATCCCGCCGGCGCCTTATATTCTCCCGCAGCCGCCTTGATGATGGCATCTGCAGCACTGCTGAATCCCCGGTAATAGTTGTCCGCGTCACCACCTTTGAAATTGGGTATGATCTCATTATCCACAATCTCCTTGGCCGTGATATCCGGGACGGAACCCTCCATGCCATAACCCGTGGCTATATACACCTTCCGCTCTTTTATGGCCGCGAGGATCACGACACCATTGTTTGTTTTTTTATTCCCAACACCCCAGTCCCTGAGTATTTTCAGCGCATAATCCTCGATGGCGTCATCCCCGATGGTAGACACCGTAATGACAGCTATCTGTACAGAGGTGCTGTCATCATAAGCCACGAGCTTATTCTCCAGGGCTGCTGTCTGATCGCTCGTCATGACATGGGCAAAGTCATTCACCAGCCGGGGAGGGTTGGGTTTAGCGGGAATGTTCTGTCCATAAGATCGCAAGCCGGCCGGCAGCAACCATGAAAAGATTAAAATTATAGATAGGAATTTCTTCATTTCGCAGATTCTATTTGCCAAATACAATATCGTCCGGCAGCTCATTGATATCGCCTTCCTTATCGTAAGGAAAATGCGTACGCAATGCTTCGCCGATTTCTCCTATTATTTTTGCGATGCCATCGGCATAATTTGCTTTGTTGAATTCAGCAAGCATTTGCCGGACCTCTTTCTCCCAGAACTCATTCCCCACCTTCTCGTGGATCCCCTGGTCCCCCATGATGGCCAGCTGTCTGTCCTTCAAAGCCACATAGACCAATACGCCATTGCGAGCAGCCGTCTTGTCCATTTTCAATATGGAAAATACCTCTGCCGCCCTGTCAAGCGGGGCGACATATTTGCAACGACTTTCGACAAATACCCGTATCTCACCGCTCGTTTGCTTTTCCGCTGCCTGGATGGCCGCAACGATCTGCTGTTTTTCGGCATCTGAAAAGAATTCTTTCCGCCTGAAAAAAGGGATTTTCAAAGCAAGTGTTTTTTAAGCCGGCGGTTTTTCTCCGCCGGCCGTTAGTATTTATTTAATATTGAACTGGATGTCGGGAGCATTCTCGCTGCCAGGATCCGCTTTGTAATAGGGTTTCTCGTGGTATCCGAAGATGCCGGCGAAAATATTGTTAGGGAAAGTCTTCACCTTCAGGTTGTAGGTATTGACGGTGGAATTGAAGTCCCGTCGTGCTACGTTGATACGGTTTTCCGTACCTTCTATTTGGGTCTGGAAGTTTTTGAACTGTTCTGTGGTCTTCAGGTCGGGATAGGCTTCCGCTACTGCCATCAGTCTGCTGAAAGACCCTTGCAGTTGAGCCTGAGCCCGTTGGTATGCGCCTAGAGAGGCGGAGTCATTGATATCGACAGTTACAGACGTAGCTTTGGCCCGGGCGGCGATAACTTCCTTCAAAGTGGATTTTTCAAAATTTGCTGACCCTTCGATGACTTTTATCACGCTGTTATACAAGTCGGTACGGCGCTGATAATTAGTCTCTACATTACTCCAGGAGGTCTTTACTCCCTGGTCCACCTGGACGAGCCCGTTGTATGCATTACAGCCACAACCACCCAGTAACAGAATAAAGACCACTACTACGATCAAGGTCAGATTCTTCGTGCTCATTTTTTAAAATTTTAGGTTTTATTGCCTGCAATTGGACATTCTTTTAATTTAGTCCAATTGCGTCAAATATCTAATAACTGATAACTTCGTCGGAACGTCGTCCCTCGTTCCTCCTCGTTCGTAACCTTCGCTACGCTCGGTTACGGCCAACGAACCTTTGGTTCGTTCTGGTAGCCAAAATTAGTGTTTTTGCCGGGTCAGGGCGCATATTTTAGGCAGATAGCGTCTATTCTTACTCCGGCCGGGTAAAAGCGTCGGTGAGCTCCTGTATCCTGCCGGTGGACAGCCTGTTCTTTCCTGCGGCAATGACTATGCGATAACGGAATACGACGGATCTCCCCTTTTCCAGGCGAAAGTTCATCGTTTCCTTGTCTTTACTAAAAATTTTCTGTCCCAGCGGGTTAGCCGCAAACAGACCATATCCCCGGGCATGCCAGTAGGTGGGATAGCCGGGATTATTCGGATGATCGATGACTAGTACGCTGAGGGTATCCTGCTGCTTCTTCCCATATAACATACACCAGGCGCCTCTTGTTCCCCAGGCGCTGTCTCCTGTTTTACCCTCGCTGGTGAGATAGGTGCCGTTGATATCGGGTGCATTACCGGCTGCCACCTTTGTGACGATCCCTTTGTCGTCTACAAATTCCGCTGGGACATTGGAAGGGATCTGCAGCTCGCGGGTGACCCGCAGTCCGAGCACACCGTCCTTTGCATCGGGGAAGTTGACATCCTGCATGGCTGTCAATGTGGTGGAGCGATCGATGATCCTCTCATCCGTAGTGGCAGTGAATATAAAAATGGTGTTCTCCTGCAGGAGCACATTCTTCTTTTGATCCGTCCAGCTGGCGTCATACTGTAATATTCCTTTATCGCCGCCCTTTTTTACCCTGATATTAGTGGCCATTATAATACTATCTGTTCTTATCCAGCCATAGCCATGCTTTTTTTCTGCGGGAATGGCGTAGGAATTGTTCCAGAAATCAAGCCCATTGACATTTTCATAATCAAACCAAAGCCCGATGTGGTGCGGATGATCAACGGGTTCGCCCGGGCGGGGCTTGATGGGGAATCCTCTTGTGATCAGCTGGCCATCCGGGGCATAGATGGGATATAGGACGGGTTTTTCCAGCGTATCCGGGTAGATAAATTCGGTGAAAGGCGCTCCTCCTGCCGTGACAGTTACCTTGCGACCGGCAGGGTCCGACTGGACCCTGACATCCACAGGCCGGGACCGTTGAGCCATCAGCGAAACCGCCGGCACTAATGACAATAAAGTAAACATTGATGATAATAATGTACAATATCTGTAGCAACGAAAACGATTGCGTAAAAAGCAGGTGAGAGCAAGCATAAACAGGCGATTTTTTACATGGTAAGATATCCTAAATTAGTAAATTTACCTGAGCGCCATCGAGCATTTAAAAAATTTAGCCCGATGGCGCCAAATATCCAATGTCTGACCTTCGGTCAACGAACCTTTGGTTCGTTCCTGGGTTGCCGACAGTAAAAAGTCTTCTGTCAGCGATTAGCTTGATCCTTCAATTAAAACACACTTCAGTATGACAACAACCCGCAGGGATTTTATCCGTAAGAGCTCTATGGCAGGCATGGCTTCGTATATGGGCGCCATGGGCTTCACCGCCACCAGTTATCGTAATATCATAGGCGCCAATGATCGGGTGCGGGTAGGCGTGGTCGGCTTCTCAGACCGTCACCGGAATGACCACATCCCCGCCTTTCTGACGTCCAATAAGGAAATGAACTTTGATATCATCGCGGTGTCGGATATATGGAAAAAGAGGCGGGAGGAGGGAAAAGACTTCCTCAGCCAGAAGATGGGCCACCCAGTCCAGGCCTGTGTCAACAATGACGAATTATATAATATAAAGGAAGTAGATGCGGTGATCATCAGCACGGCGGATTTCCAGCATGCCTGGCATACGGTGGAAGCTGTGAAGGCAGGCAGGGACACCTATACGGAAAAACCCTTGTCGGAGACAATGGAGGACAACCGTGCCGTGCTCAAAGCAGTGAAGCAATCGGGGAAAATAGTACAGATAGGCTCGCAAAGACGCAGCGGCGCCAATTACCAGGCGGCTGCGGACTTTATCAAAGATGGCAAGTTCGGGTCTATCGTCATGGTGGAGCTTACCTGGAATGTCAACCAGCCCGGTCGCTGGCGTCGTCCTAATCTCGTCCCCCTGATGAAAGAACAAGACACGGATTGGAAGCGATTCCTGATCAACCGCCCCTTCGAGCCATTCGATGCCCGCAAGCACCTGGAGTTCCGTCTGTTCTGGCCCTATTCCTCGGGTATCCCCGGTCAATGGATGAGCCACCAGATCGACACGGTGCATTGGTTCTCCGGTCTTCCGCATCCCCGGAGCGTTTCTGCCAACGGCGGTATCTATCTCTGGAAGGACGGCAGAAAAAATGCCGATACTTTTACGGCAGTCTTTGATTACGGTCCCCAAAACGACCCCTCCACCGGCTTCCAGGTGGTCTTCACTTCACGGCAAACGAATGCCGCTGGAGATGTTAAAGAAATTTATTACTCCAATGGTGGTACGCTGAACCTGGATACCAATAAGATCTCCCCTGATGGAGGTCTGAAGGAGAATTATGCCAAGGCCATGAATATGCAACCCAATCTGCTGTCGGAACTATCCCTGAAGGAACCCGCAAAGGTATCCACGGAAGCCAGCACCAGCGGGGATTCGCTGACAACTGCCCATATGCGTAACTGGATGGAATGCGTACGTAGCCGCAAACAGCCGAACGCTCCTATCGAGGCGGGATATAACCATTCCATCGCCGTCATCATGGCCAATGCAGCTTATCGTACAGGCGCCAAAGTGACCTTTGATGAAAAGACACAGGAGGTAATGGCAGGAGGAAAGGTCTTCAAATATTAATGTCAGGAAGCATGTACCTTTAGGGTATGAAGGCATTGGTATTAGGTGCAAAAAATGCACCATTGTCACTCCAGGAAAGGCCCGATCTCCAGGCAGGAGATGGTGAAGCTATCGTACAAGTACGCGCCGCCGCGCTCAACCACCGTGACGTATGGATCCAGAAGGGCCAGTATGCGGGGTTGAAATATCCCATCATCCCCGGCTCGGATGGAGCAGGTGTCGTGGTAAACGCCGACCCTGCCGGCGCCTCCTGGGTCGGCAAAGAAGTGATCATCAATCCTGCTTTTAATTGGGGGAACGATCCATCTCATCAACATCCCAGGGATTTCCGTATACTGGGGCTGCCGAACGATGGCACTTTTGCTGAATATGTGAAGGTCCCCCTTCAAAATCTGGTGGAAAAGCCTGCCCATCTTTCTTTTGAAGAGGCCGCAGCTCTTCCGCTGGCAGGTGTCACAGCCTACCGGGCAATAATGACCCGCGCCCAACTACAGCCGGATGAAAAAGTTTTGATCACGGGCATTGGCGGAGGCGTCGCACTTTTTGCCTTGCAATATGCTGTTGCCCTCGGAGCCAGGGTCTATGTAACATCAGGCAGCCAGGAGAAGATCGACAGGGCCATTGCGCTGGGCGCATTGGGCGGCGCAAATTACCAGGCCGGCAACTGGGGTCAAAATCTGCAGGAACAAGCCGGCTCATTCGATGTCATCGTCGACGGGGCCGCGGGAGATGGCATGGACGAACTGCTCAACCTGGCCACGCCAGGTGGACGAGTTGTATTTTACGGCGCAACCCGGGGCAATCCTTCCAATATCACAGCACGACGTATCTTCTGGAAACAATTGAATGTACTGGGATCAACAATGGGCGACCCCGACGACTTTCGTTCCATGGTGGCCTTCGTAGATAAGCACCGTATCCAGCCTGTGGTGGACACAGTGTTCCCCTTTGCCGACGGAGAAGCGGCCTTCCGTCACATGGACGATGCAAAACAATTCGGAAAGATAGTAATTAAGATACGTTAATCCTGCTTGCCGGTCACTTTCAGCAAAGTGGAATACCTGCCAGTCTATTGCGCATTCTTGATAGCGGCAATACCCGGCAACTCTTTTCCTTCGAAATATTCCAGCATGGCGCCGCCCCCTGTGGACACATAGCTCACCTTATCGGCATAGCCGAACTGGTTGACAGCAGCCACAGAATCGCCCCCTCCTACCAGAGAGAAAGCACCCTTCTGGGTAGCCTCCGCCACAGCCTTGGCTATCGCCTTGGTGCCGCGCTGAAATTTGATCATCTCGAATACACCCATGGGACCATTCCACAAGATTGTCTTTGAATTGTGAATGACATTTGTAAATTGCTCAACGGCATTTTCCCCGATGTCGAGTCCCATCCATCCATCGGGAATGTTGTTGCTGGGCGCGGTGGAGTCATTTGCGTTGGCATCAAATTTATCGGCGATGATAGAGTCGGAAGGCAGATGGATACAAACGCCTTTGGCATCCGCCTTTTTTATCAGATCCCGGGCAGTATCAAGACGGTCGTCCTCACATAGAGAATTTCCGATCTTTCCGCCCTGTGCCTTCATAAAGGTGTAGGCCATACCGCCGCCAATGATAATATCGGTGGCGCGTTCCAGCAGATTTTCTATGATGAGGATCTTATCGGATACCTTGGCCCCGCCGATGATGGCTACAAAGGGCTTCTGCGACTGATGCAATACTTTTTCCGCACTGCTGACCTCGCTTTCCATCAACAGACCGAACATTTTCTTGTCCTTGGGAAAGAATTCTGCGATAACAGCCGTGGAGGCATGAGCCCGGTGGGCCGTCCCAAAGGCATCATTGATATATACATCGCCCAGTTTGGCCAGCTTTTGCGCAAATGCCTTATCACCCTTTTCCTCTTCCTTATAAAAACGGAGGTTTTCCAGCAGCAATACCTCTCCGGGACGCAGCATGTCTGCCGTCATGTAAGCCTGTTCACCAATACAGTCATTGGCAAAAAAAACAGGCACATTGGTCTTGGCGCCTTCGTTCAGCAGCTTTTGGAGATGAGGTACGAGATGTTTCAGGGAATATTTTTCCGTAGGACCATCCTTGGGACGACCGAGATGGCTCATCAGAATGACGCTGCCTCCATCGCCCAGAATCTTTTTGATGGTAGGGATGGCCGCGCGTATGCGGGTGTCGTCGGTAATCTCGTACTTGTCGTTGAGCGGGACATTGAAATCTACCCGAATAAGGACTTTTTCGTCTTTGAAGTTATGCTGGCTGAACTGGCTCATAAATGTCATTAGGATCAAACAGGCCGGACAATCTATCCGGCCTGTTTTTATTTATGAATTAATCTTATTTGGAGATCATTTTGGCGAAGAAGTGGAGGGTACGAACGAGCTGGCTTACATAGCTCATCTCATTGTCGTACCAGCTGACCGTCTTCACCAGTTGTGTGTCGCCTGCAGTAATGACACGGGTCTGTGTACCGTCGAAAAGGGAGCCGTATTTGATACCGATGATATCGCTGCTGACAATCTCGTCTTCGGTATAGCCGAAGCTTTCGTTTGCGGCGGCCTTCATGGCGGCATTTACTTCTTCAAGAGTGACTTTTTTACCGAGGACGGTCACCAGCTCGGTGAGGGAGCCTGTAAGGGTGGGAACCCTTTGAGCGCCACCGTCCAATTTGCCTTTCAGCTTGGGAAGCACCAGTCCGATGGCCTTGGCTGCACCTGTGCTGTTGGGTACGATATTGACGGCTGCGGCCCTGGCGCGGCGCAGATCGCCTTTTGGATGGGGAGCATCCTGTGTATTCTGGTCGTTGGTATAAGCGTGGATGGTGGTCATCAGACCGCTGACGATGCCGTACTTGTCATCCAGGACCTTTGCCATGGGAGCCAGACAGTTGGTGGTGCAGCTGGCGCAGCTGATGATGGTTTCGCTGCCGTCCAGTGTGTCGTGGTTGACGTTGAAAACGATGGTTTTCAGGTCGCCGGTAGCGGGTGCGGAGATAACTACCCTTTTAGCACCTGCGGTGAGGTGAGCGGCAGCCTTGTCCTTGTCGGTAAAGAAACCGGTACATTCCAGGACTACATCTACGTCGTGCTGTTTCCAGGGAATTTCAGCGGGACTCTTCTGTGCATATATCTTTATTTCGTCACCGTTAACTATGATAGAGTTTTCAGTCGCTTTTACTTCCTCTTCAAAGCGGCCTTGAGCGCTGTCGTATTTCAGCAGGTGAGCCAAAACCTTAGGACTTGTCAAATCATTGATCGCCACTACGTCAATTCCCTCCAAACCGTGAATTTGGCGGAAGGCCAAACGCCCGATCCGGCCGAAACCATTAATAGCAACTTTAACTGTGCTCATAGCTTAACAATTTGAATTTTAAAAATGAGGTAGCGAAGTTACTATTTTGGGAATATAGCTGTCGTAAATTTTTGGCTATCAATTTTAAACAACATCTAAATTTCTTAAAGACAAGGGATTGATGGAGTGAAATTTGCGTTGGAGATAATAGGATTGACGAAATTGGGAATTCTTTCCCCTTTATTTATAATCATCAATTGTTCAAACATGTCAACAACACGTAATACGAAGGTCATCAGCGCGTCGCCGGAAAGGGTATACCGGGCCTTTACGAGTCCGGATGCCCTGGAAGCATGGCTGGTTCCGGGGGACATGACAGGAAAAGTACACCGGTTCCATCTGCGGGAAGGGGGTGGTTATGAGATGTCGCTTTTTTATCCGGAGACAGAAAAGAAGATGCAAGGCAAGACAGAGGCAAAGGAGGATAGGTATACCGCGAGGTTCGAGGCGCTGGAGCCGGGGAAAAGGATCGTGGAGGCTATACGGTTCGATACCCCCGATGCGCAATTCCAGGGAGAAATGACGTTGGAGGTACACTTCGAACCTGTGGGCCAAGGCAGTACCAGGGTGACGATGATATTTGATAATATACCGGAAGGGATCCGCCCGGAGGACAATAAAAAGGGGACGGAACTATCGCTACAGAAATTGGAGCAATACCTGTTGGAAAAGATTGAAAAGTAAGGTTATAAAAAATTTGGCAGTTTTTCAGCTTGCATATATCTTTGCACTCCTTTCAGAAAACGACCGTCGAAGAAAGGCAACTGAGTCTAACGCCGCGTTGGTCAATCGGTTAAGACGCCTCCCTTTCACGGAGGAATGAGGGGTTCGATTCCCCTACGCGGTACAAGGGCCCCGATCGTTAGATCGGGGCTTTTTGCATTTGGTAGGTAGCTGGGCGAACGCGTTCACAAAAGCGGGCAAGTGCAAAAAGCACAGCGCCGGAGGCGCTGTGGGGGCTAGACAATTGTAACCCTTATTTTAAAGTTAACGGCGTCGGGGATACGATCCCAATAACTACTATCCAATAGCATAACTACCCTTATTGCGGGGCTCGGGCGACGTAGAAAAATTCTGTGAACGTGAGCGGTGGAAGTTGGGGGGTATACCGGACTTGAACGAAAGAGGTTGTGAAGAAGCTGTCTTTGCGGAGATCGATCGAGTAGGTATAGTCTATTTTCTTCCGCAGGGTATCGCCGACATAGTCGACCTCGTCGATCTGGGGACCGAACACATATCCCCTCGGTCGGACGGTCAATCGAATGATCTCACCCGGTCCATAGAATTGCTTTTCGGTCTTGAAATCCACGCCGGCTGCCAGGAAACTAACGACAACGAGATATAAAAAGACATACAGCATTCCCAATAGACAATAGATGACCTTGATCCGTTTTAAGTCCTTCCAAGTAAAATCGAAGAGCTGTAGGAACAAAAAAATAGAGAAGACCCCTCCTACTGCATAGACGATTGCCTCTTTGAAATTGACGTCGCCTTTGTCTGGTACCAGTTGTACGGCGGCAATGGAGAGCAATGCCCCCACCAGCATCGGTCCCCACAATAAAAATAAGGCTGTCCGGCAGGCGTCCGCCAGCCGGCGGCGTTTTACCGATGGCTCCAGCCGGATGATCGTGGCGGATTCATTGACCAGTAGTATAAAACAAAAGCCCACGCAGAGGAAACACAGCGCGTGACAGCCAGCGAGCGGAATCAGGCTGGCAGCGTACGGATGATCGAGGGTCTGTTCCATAATATAGTGCAGGAGATAGTACCAAACGCCTATGGAAAAGGCGAACAAGGTGATATACAGCCCGATGTCGGGCTTCTTAGCATCGTCTTTTTTAATCATAGTGGTGTGTACAGGGTATCTTTGTATTTTCTAAAGGCCTCACACAAAGTAACATGTGAGTGGATGTCACACTCACTACACGTCGCTCCTATCTCTTACGACTATATTATCATGACCAGCGATAAGTCCCGGTATCCTTTCAAATTTCCCTAGCGCAACCATTTTCTCTCGTATACGAAAACCGTCGGCACCATCCTCGTAAATATCTACCGGCAATGGTTGATATTGCTCTGTCGTCTTCATAAACTGAACAAAGAAATAGGCGTCCAAAATGCCAAATTCGAGCGACGTTAGCAGGTACACTTCTATCGTCTGACCAGTCTTGCGATGTTCGAACCCACAATCACTACCGTGCAACCGGTATTCCCAGTCGCCCATCATGCCAGTTTGCCGACCTCGTTTGTATTTTCCAAACGTATGCATCGCGTTCTCGGGGTCGATGGTATCGTTAAAATGGGACGCTAATGCATGGATCAAGTTGGTTGCGAGCGTTCGATAGTCCTTTGCACACTGTGCAAAGAAAGTGGCATGCGCAGCTATCTCCTCCTCCGTAATTAATTTACTTATACTTATTTCAGGTCTTTCCAAGTGAATGCCCACGCTGAAATTAGGTAGGTTGTCTCTCCATTCGGCGCCTATCGATTCTCGTAGCGCCTGAATAGCTGGACCAAAGGTGACGCGTAGCGGTCTTTCCCGTGGAATGGCTAGTATTTGCTTCATAGAAGGAAGTGATGCTACGGTGTTGCACGTTAAAAGCTCGATCGTACGGTCCATTACCCGAAGGTATTGTTTTTAGCAGTACCTGCCCCTCCTTCTGCTGATTTCCTGTGGCCTGCCGAATATGCTTCGATCTCCTTTGGACAAATATCAGCCCTGTATGCTTACAAATCGTAAATTGCTAGTGGTCAGAACAGTGACCAAAAATTGGAATAAAACGCTTCTAAAATCAGCAAACGATGAAATCTAAAGCATTGAATATCAGCGCCGAAATTTTCAGCAAAGCTACTGGCACAATTCGATTCCCCTACGCGGTACAAGGGCCCCGATCGAAAGTTCGGGGCTTTTTGCGTTTTGTAAGGTAACCGAGCGAAGCGAAGGTTATGGACGAGAGCCGTGCCAGTGGCACGGTCGAAGCACGAACTTGTTCGCCAAAACGGAAAAGCGCAAAAAAGGAATTTATTTCGGTTGAGACTTTATGTAGTAGAACAAGGCGACGGCCTCGGGTTTGGTCATATGATCAATTTTCACGCACTCAACACCATTAAAAGCCTTTTTCATCTCTTGATGAAAATGATCGTGCGCTCACAGGTCTTTGTCGGTAAAAAATCTATGCAGCCATTCAGCGTTCCTCATTACAATCAAATCTTGAATTCTTGGCCCGTCAACTTGGCCCCTCATTGTATGGCAAGCCTGGCAGTTGGCAACAAAAAGCATTTTTCCATCAGCATTTGTTCTGTCAAAATATTTGACTTCTTTTAAAGGAGGATTTGTGGATGAATCGCTACCCCGGAACATAGTCGATTTATATATCCGTAAGACCGTTGGTATATCCATGACCTTGGATGCCCAGATTGTAAACCGGTCACTACTAGCCAGTCCTGGAATTTTCATTGTAACATCACCTGGCTGTGATGAGTCGGGTATCGAAAAGACAGCAGGAAAACCGTTGACCGTATCCTCCGAAAAACGACACCAATAACCAGAATCATTGGGGAATTCAACGTCATACCTACCGTAGTCAAACCAGCAGCTATCCGACCCGTTGGTAAGCCCTCCAACATAGCTGTCGGTACCCTGCTTTTTTACGATATGCCAATCCGTCGGTGCTCTCAGCTTGAATATTCCGAAATCAAGTACATGCATCGTCTTCTCTTTCGAAGAACATGCAACAAAAAGGCTGACCAGTATTAAAATCGAACCCTTTTTCATTCTTATTCTAAAGATAAATTAAATTGGGGTGTAACTCGCCCTTTCAGATGAGATCGTCAGCATTCCGATTTATCAACTCGATCACGTGGATGAAGTTATCAGCAATCGGATTAAACTCGTCATAGCTTTTATAGATTCCTGGCCTGTCTTTATAAAAACCGATGGTGTGGCTGTTGATAAGGAAATCGGCAAAGCCGACAAAGTTTGGGTTTTCGTTGAGTTTATATTCCTCACGGATCCGTTGCATGGGCCAAAGGGAGATCATGCCTTCCGTCCAATCCCAATTATTGAAGCCATCGACAAGCTGATACAGTATCCGCATCTCTGTTGGAAAGGAGAAACTGGTGGCGGCTTCGGCCAGCACGATTGCTTCGGGTGAAGCACCGCGTTCGAGTTTGATGGATTTGGATAACCATTCTTTTTTCGTAGCTGTAGCCCAGGCGTGGAAGTCAAAGGTCGGGTTCATGGATGTCTAAATTACCGAATAGCGGCCATTTAAACCAATGTCCAAATCTCCAAGTAACACTTTCGATAATTCACTGAAGGCCAAAAAATCAAGCAATATTTGGTTCGATATTTCTCCCCATTGGGGTACAGAGCCGGGCTTTTAGCCCGGCTTTTGTTTTATAGCTATCCTGACCTCCATATAACAAAACTCAATTCTTATTTTTACTTCGTATTTATAATTTTTACGTCATGCATCTCACCCTTCTCGTTATTCGGTCGTCTATTCCAGAAAAACTGGCAGAATTCTATGAACGCTTGGGAATGACCTTTGAGCATCATCGGCATGAGAAAGGGCCTTACCACTTTTCAGCCAAAATAGGGCCTACCCTTCTAGAAATTTATCCACTTGCAAAAGGGCAAGAATTGGTAGATACACATTTACGATTGGGAATAGCGGTTTATTCCTTTGAGGCAATTATCCGCGAGCTACAACAACAAGGTGTTCACTTCCAACAGCCTCCTATGCTTACTGAATGGGGTATTATGGCCGTCATCGAAGATCCTGAAGGTAGAAAATTAGAACTTTATGATAAGGGTTAATCTGCCCGACCTGACATATAATTTGTAACATTAGATACGATCGCCTCGATGTCAGCATCATAAAACCCTGCCGCATTCATGCAGTTGCACTCTACAATATAAAGTTCTCCGCCGGTTTCACAAACGTCCATTACAAACACGTCATGCGGTGTGAATTGAATACAGCGCGCCTCTGCAAAAGAAACTACCTCGTTTGGACATCCCCTACGTTTTTCCAATTTAAATTTATTTCTATACAGCGAGGCGGCGATAACCTTTTTGTCGACGCACCAAAGCCGCCATTCTCTTCCGATATTGAACGGTTCGCCAACAACGATCCTTATTTTTCCAGAAATACCTGAGTTTTCTATCATCCGCAGTCTTTCGAACCACTCTCGGTATTCGCCAAATTTCAACACTTCACCAGCGAAAGATTTGCCGTCGTCATCGGGCCTGATAAAAAGCATTTTTTCAGGGTCATAATCAGCTTGCATCAGTTCCTCAAATGTTGTTACAACTGCACCATGGTTTAGCATGTGCTCGCCCCATTCGCATATGTAACGTTCGATGGAAAAAGTAGCCGGATCGAAAAAAACGCCTCCATTTAATTCGCTGCTTGAATATGCCAGTTTATTGAAAGTCGTTGAACCATAAAAAACACTTTTGAACTTCCGATCAAAACTCGGAAGTTCATCAGAGAAAGGAATAATGTCAATTCCGACGAACGGAATCTTCAGTTGTCGACAGGCGTTTTCAAGAGCGGAAAAGTCATTGTAATTAGTAAGATTCTTTTGCACGACCCATTGAACAGTCGCCGAATTAATCATAAACATTTGATTTACAAATAAATATATACATTTTTATCCGAGTTTGAGTATTGTTGGCACTAATTTATCCTTGCAAATCGATCATTTTATGCTATAATTGCAAGGATGATTAAAAGACAAGCCCAGACGGAAATTACAGAATTGCTGGATGAATTCCCAGCTGTTGGAGTGCTTGGGCCACGACAGGTCGGCAAGACGACCTTGGCCGAAACAATAGCTGCAGCCATAAGCCCTGAGCCGATTTACCTCGACCTCGAAACCCCCTCAGAGGCTGCAAAACTTAGTGAGCCTGAAGGTTATTTCGAACTACATAAGGGCAAGCTGATTATTCTCGACGAAATTCAGCGCGTCCCCGAGCTATTCCAAATTCTCCGCGGTGTTATTGATCGGAGGCGGCGAGAAGGACTAAGAACCAGTCAGTTTCTTATACTTGGCTCCGCGTCACTGGATCTCCTAAAGCAGTCTTCAGAATCGTTGGCTGGACGTATTGCATATAAAGAATTATCAGGGTTTACAGTAGCAGAGGTAGATCAAAAAAAATCAACCGATCTCGACCGTTTATGGTTACGTGGAGGCTTTCCTGATAGTTTTTTGGCTAAAAGTGACGAAGCCAGTCTTCGTTGGCGATTGAATTTTATCAATACTTATTTGGAAAGGGATGTTCCGCAACTTGGTCCCCGAATACCGGCTGTTACACTGCGAAACTTATGGACCATGTTGGCCCATAGCCAGGGAGGGCAGCTCAATATTGCCCAGTTGGGAAGCAATCTGGACGTTGCCGCCACGACCGCGAAACGCTATGTAGAATTGCTGGAAGACCTCCTACTTATCCGCACCCTCCGACCGTGGTCAGGCAATGTGGGTAAACGCCTTGTAAAAGCGCCTAAAGTATATATTCGGGATAGCGGCATAACGCATGCCTTACTCAATCTAACAACCGTCGATGATCTATTGGGGCATCCGGTAGTTGGAGCCAGTTGGGAAGGTTTTGTCCTTGAAAATCTACTGTCTTGTCTTCCTGTTGGCGTTACTCCATGGTTTTACCGAACTTCAGCCGGGGCAGAAGTCGATCTGGTGATTGAGAAGAACAGCAAGGAGAGGCTTGCCATCGAAATAAAACGTTCGCAGGCTCCATCCGTTTCAAAAGGGTTCCATCTGGGCTGTGAGGATATCAAAGCTACGAAGAGGTTCATTGTTTATCCCGGGAAGGAACGATTCCCGGTGACAAAAGAGATAACAGCTATGCCGATACTTGAAATGATGAATGAGTTACGAGCCGGAAAATAGGGACCAGAATGGGGACCCAAAAAGGGCCTAAGAACTCCCCCCTTTCCAACTAAAATACTCTTATAAAACATTGAAATCCACGAAAGCAAATTTTGAAGGATCGCGGAGCACAATTCGATTCCCCTACGTGGTACACGCTTTCTGTGGCACACAAAAATGAAACATGCCGTCTCAAAAGTAACTGAGGTGGCATGTTTTTTATTTCCTAAAATTGGTGGTCGCTGCTATTTTTCTTTGTATTCAAGGAGGTCGGCGGGCTGGCAATCCAGCACTTTGCAGATGGCTTCGAGGGTGCTGAAACGTATGGCTTTCGCTTTACCGGTTTTGAGGATGGAAAGGTTGGATAGCGTCAGGCCGACTTTCTCCGAAAGTTCGTTGAGCGATATTTTTCGCTTCGCCATCATAACGTCAAGGTTTACGATAATCGGCATGACTTATACGGTTAATTCGTTTTCGGTTTGGATTTCAATTCCTCTTTTAAAGACCTGTGCGATAACGAAAATGGTCACGCCCATGAACAGCCATACATCGGCTCCTCCCAGGCGCAGGTATTGCAAATCGGGCAATTTTACACCTTTCGACACAAGCCACCCGGTATATTTGGTGCCTGACCAGGAGAACATGCCAATCAACAAGGACAGGTAGGACATCCTGAAAAGGAACCGGCCCATGCTTTTGCTGAAGGGCTGGGTGATGTCCAGCTTTTTATTTTGCAGGATGTCGATGATCAAATAAAATAAAACCGCTCTCATAAGGGATACAAGGCTTATTTGTGACATCTCTGCAAGATAGTATCCGCGTCCGTAGTCATAAAGACTCGAAAGATCGAGCCCGGGCCAGGACCGATGAGCATTGATAGGGTTTATCTCCAGCGTATAAAAGGTGCTGAAGATCCAACCGCCGGCTTCGATACAGACGCCGATGAATATGATCCAGGAAAGGACATTTAATATCTTTAGCGTTTGTTCAGTACTTATTTTCATAGCTGCTCGTGTTTTGATAGAATAAAGATAATAAATATTTATTGTTTTTCAATAAATATTAATAGAAAAAAGGCAATTAATTATTAATTACCGAAAATACGATATAGCCTATGGAGCACGGAACCTTCAGATGGAATGCACCGTAATGGATTGATACGCCTGCCAATACCTACGCGCACCACTAAGGTCGATCTTGTGGCACATTGTGGCACGTTTTCAAAACCGAAACTTCAAAAATTTACTGAAATTGAAGGAGTTATGAAGTCCTGGATGTACGTAAGCTGTTGCACAAACCGCTCGAAATGTTCGAACCAATTCCCCGACACGGTACAACATAAGCCCCGATTTTGGATCGGAGTTATTATTTAAAACTATTTTGGAACTTGCAAAATACTGAAGCTGTTCCCAATTCCTTCTTGAAGTGACATGCGTACTTGCAAATCGAACATTTCGTGTTACAATTGCAAGGATATAAACGCTAATCCAGATCATAAATCTTTCATTGCATAGAAGAATCTCCAAGAGTCGGAATTCCTTATACGCATCAGTAAAGACTTGTTGCTATTGACCTGTGTGAAAATTATATAGCGGTCCAATTTATACCGCAAGCTTTTGATTCCTGATAGCTTACCGGGATTGCTGATCAGGCATATCCATGATGCCCCGTTTTCGGCTTATAGGGCTTTAGTCTCAATCCTCTGACCTTCTCCGCTGCAAACCAATTTTGATACTTCATCTGCAAGCGGGTCCAGATATCAGCGGTTCCGCCAAAAACGGCCTCGATCCGAAAGGCCATTTCAGCACTTATGGCTGCCTTTCCATTCAAAACATCCGACAAAGCCGTCCGGGTGACGCCCAGCATTTTGGCTGCGTCCGTTACGGTCAATCCGTACTCCTTAATCACATCCTCGCGCAAAATTATGCCGGGATGAACAGGTGGTTTTTGTCTTTTAAGCATGTTTATCTCCTTTAATGATAATCGATATAGTCGATCTCAGATACATTTTTGCCGTCGAAGCGAAAAATGATCCTATAATTTCCTGTTACCTTGACGCTCCAAAATCCGGCCAAATCACCTTTCAGAAAATGAATACCCAGCCCGGGAAACGGCAATAGGTCTTTTGGCAGCTCCTCGACCTCGTCCAACAAATCGAGAATGCGGTCAATTTTATTGATCTGGTCAGCCGGAAGTTTTTTCCGATCATTGTGCGTCCAGAATCGTTCTAGTCCTTTATGTCGAAAACTGACGATCATAGGTTAGCTGTAGTGTGTAAAGCTACACTTGACAAGTACAAAAATACAATTAACTTCGATAATAGCAAGTTAGTCTTGGATGGACCGGACGTTCCTAGCTTTTCGCTAAGTTTTTTTTATTCCTATAAATCAGTGTATTGCCGCGGTAGCCTGAAGATTAAAGTGTTCGAACATTTGCCGGGAGAGCGGCTCGTCCTTTTGGGGCAGGAATTTTTGCGGCATCCCGTATACTTGGCGGCTTCTTTTGCCGTTCAACTCTACTTAAACCCTTGCCAATGGCTTACTTCTTCGCCCTCGTATTAATCGTCAGCCTGCTCCTGCTGCTGATCGGGCTTTTTAAACCCTCGACAGCACTGTTCTGGCGAAAATCCGGAGCTACCCGGAAAAGATCCACCGCTCTTTATGCCGTCATCGCATTGATCTCCTTTGTACTGACCGGACTGACCGCACCGCCGGAGCTGCGGGAGGCGGCAAAGCGAACGGAGAAAGCCGGACCGGCGGATGGCGGGGCGAAGGCAGGAGATGCCAGTGACAGTGCGGCCGGGAGCAGAGCCGCAAACGCCCCTGCGCTAATAGCACGGCGGCCGCCCTGGCCGATGAGTGCGGAACGGGCAGAACGGCGGGCCCTTGGTATTCGAGAGGATACTACCTATGTCTACCTGGAGGATTCGCTTCCCTTCGATCATGATACCGGATATCTCGTCCCAATGACCTTTGGCTATGCACCTGACGAACCGGTGGAGGGTAAAGAGATCATAGACGTCCTGGTCCAGACAGGACCCCAGCAATACGATATTGACAAGAACCATAAACTAAAGGCCTATATGCCCGTATGGGTACTGGGCGGCCAGATGGAATGGCGCAAAGGACACTCGCATGGGGTGCTGTGGGTAGCCCCGGTTGGAATGGCTGACTCCTTCCTCATATCGACCGAAAATTTCTCTCTAAAGTCTCCTCATGCCGGGAATCTGGTGCAAAGAGCGAGAAATCACTTCTATGTAAAGGCCTTGTATAAGACGCCCACCGACCCTAACCGACGGCCGGTGGACTTTGCGGGCCGGTGGATAGACGTGCCAGCTGATGCGGCCATCATCGTGAAACGCTATGACAACAGCAGTGGTAAACTCGAAGGGGATATCTATGACGGCGATTATAAGACGGGGTCAGCGTATTTCGATGCGACGACCCTGGTACTGGTGCGGTGATGCAAATCGCACATCCGGTGTTGGGAAACCGGACAGCCCCTGGGGTGCTTGCCAGGTCCGAGAGTTCGAATCCGGTTTGTCAGACAAAAGCTACAACCCCAGCATGTGTCTAAAATACGCCTAATCCTGACCCGCTTGAACAAGAATTACCGGATTGTCTTCCGGTTTGACGGCTTCAATGTGTTGGATGTCGATTACCTGGACTATCATTAAAGGAGGATAAAATTATGACTACGTTTGACCCTGCCCATCCGGGCGAACTGATCCGCGAGACGATTAAGGGTCTACGCGAAGAAACAGGCAAAAGCCTGACCATTGAAGAGGCGGTACAAAGGCCCCGATCTCCCGATCGGTCTTTTTTCTTATATTCAATCAGGAAATGAACGATATAAGAAAATATCTGATCTTTTTGATCCCAGCAATTTTGCCGGCCTGTTCCGGGGGACATTCATCTCCTTCCAGAGAAGCACTCGATCAATTGCATCTGAAAAAAGGTCAGATCATCGTCTGCGGCACTCCTGATAAAGAGTTTGGGATCGTAAATTTTGACATCACTGGCAGTCAGGAAGTGAAAAACGACTTCAATACCGCTGTAGAATTACTACATTCATTCGAATATGATGAGGCAGAAAAAGCCTTTGCAAAGATCATTGATGAATCACCGGAATGCGCAATGGCCTATTGGGGGGTAGCTATGTGCAACTTTCATCCTTTATGGGAACCACCATCGGAAGCTGATCTAAAAAAAGGCTCCGCAGCGATTGCTATAGCTAATTCCATTAAACAGCGATCCCGACTGGAATCTGCATATATAAATGCGGTTGCCTCATATTATAAAGACTGGAACAGCACGGATGCCCATACCCGTTGCGTACATTTTGAGAAAGCGATGGAGCTATTGCATGAACAGTATCCTACAGACAGAGAGGCGGCTATCTTTTATGCATTAGCATTGGATGCCTCCGCAGACCCGATGGATAAGACCTATGCCCATCAAAAAGAAGCAGGTAGGATACTGGACAGCATGTACAAATCCTCCCCCAACCATCCTGGTATTATCCATTATATAATTCATACCTACGACTATCCTGGTATAGCGGATCTTGCTTTGCCGGCTGCACGAAGGTATGCCGAAGTAGCTCCTTCTTCCGCCCATGCTTTGCACATGCCTTCGCATATCTTCACAAGGCTGGGTCTTTGGGATGAAAGTATCCAATTGAACACCAGGTCAATTGAAGCTGCCCAATGCTATGCACAGTCGACAGGTGTAAAGGGACATTGGGATGAAGAACTGCATGGGTTGGATTATTTAATATATGCATACCTGCAGAAGGGAGATATCCAGGCAGCGACAGAACAGTTACATTACCTGGCAACGATCCGGGATGTATCCCCTATTAACTTTAAAGAAGCCTATACATTTGCCGCATCCCCATGCCGCTCGGCTCTTGAAAATAAGAATTGGTCTGAAGCGGCCTTACTGTCACTGCAGCCATCATCTTTTCCCTGGGGCAAGTTTCCCTGGCAAGAGGCTATAATTCATTTTGGAAGGCTTCTAGGTGCTATCCATACTGCAAAGCTCCTCATCGCGGAAAAGGAACTGGTCAGACTGGATACACTGCATAGTCTCCTGGTGAGACAAGCCGATGCCTACAAAGCAAGACAGGTGGAAATACAACTAATTGCAAGTCAGGCATGGATAGCTCATGCAAAAGGGTCGGATACGGAAGCCTTGCACCTCATGGAAACAGCCGCCAACCTGGAGGATAGCACTTCTAAACACCCGGTGACGCCTGGCGAGGTCTTGCCGGCAAGAGAATTGTACGGCGACCTATTATTTGAGTTACATCAAAATATTGCAGCATTCCAGGAATACAAAGCAGTACTCAAAAAATGTCCCAATCGATTTAATAGCCTGTTTGGAGCCGGACGAACTGCTGAAATCCTTAGTGACACTACAAATGCAGGCTTATATTACAGGCAGCTCCTTGCTATTGCCAATCCACGCTCAACCAGACCGGAACTAAATACAGCAAGGGCTTTTTCAGCCAGGCTGTCATCCCGGCGATTTGTTAAAAACCAGTAAATTTTTACTTTAATAATATCTGAATTATTTGGTTTTCAGCCATTAAAAAGTATCTTGGGGCCCCATGCAAGGCCTGATATATTACGTTTTATTGCCATTCATCTATTTGCTTTCCCTCCTACCTTTTTCAATCTTATACAGGGTCAGTGATGGATTCTATTTTATTCTCTATTACATTTTCGGCTATCGCAAAAGAATAGCCATGCAAAACCTTCGCAATTCTTTCCCGGATAAATCTGAAACAGAAATAAAAAGGTTGTGCAAAGATTTTTATCATTACCTCTGCGATCTCTTCCTCGAGAGTTTTAAAACGCTCACGATCGGTCGTTCCACAATGTTAAAACGTTGCACGTTAAGCACTGCTGCAAAAGATATTTTCGATCGTTATCACCGGGAAGGGAAAAGCATCATGCTCGTAATGGGACATTATGGCAACTGGGAGTGGGCCGGGAATACATTCAGCCTTACTTGTAAACAAAAATTGTTTGTGGTATATCATCCGTTCGGCAATAAGTATTTCAACGGGTTGATGTATCGCATGCGTACGCGTTTTGGGACAGGACTTATTGCAATGAAAGACACCTATAAAGACATGGTGAAAAATAAGGCAATGGTCACCACCACTGCATTTATTGCCGACCAAACGCCACAGCCGGATAATGCTTTCTGGACGACCTTTCTCAACCAGGATACGCCCGTTTTCTGGGGAACAGAAAAAATTGCAAAAAAAATGGGTTATCCCATTGTATATATAACAATAAAGCGACTAAAAAGAGGTTATTACAACATATTTGCGGAAGTATTGTCGGAAGACTCTAAATATACCGCCGACGGAAAAATTTCTGAACTGCATACCGCCAGACTGGAAAAAGACATACAAGATCAACCTGAAATATGGCTCTGGACACATAGACGATGGAAGCACAAACGCCCGGTTGAAAATAAATCAATTTAAAAATCCCTTTAGCTTCGAGTCATGCAAAAAAAACCGGGCAGGGTGCTGATCCTTGCTACAAAACCCTTCGCCAAAGAAATAACATGGAAAAGTTGGTATTACACGCTGTCCACTCTTACGATCCTGATTGCGCTTTTTGCAGGCATTTACTTTTTGAATAATATCTTCTTACGGATTACCTGCAGCCTTGCAGCCGGACTCACTATGGTTCGTATGTTCGTGATCTATCATGATCATCAGCATCATACCATTCTGCACCGGTCATTGTCTGCAGATATTATTTTTAAAGTGTACGGCATTTTTATACTCGCACCTTCCAGCATATGGAAGCGTTCGCACGATTACCATCACAATCATAACTGCAAATTATTCAGCGCCAGCATCGGGTCATATCCTATTATGACCAAACAACGATTTCTGCAATCTTCCAAGGCAGAGCAGCGCATTTACCTGGCCATCCGGCATCCACTAACCATTTTGTTCGGGTATTTTACTATGTTTATTTACGGGATGTGTGTGTGCTCCTTTATCAGTGCGCCCAAACGTCATTGGGATTCGCTGATTGCGCTTATCTTTCATATCGGTATTAGCGTATCGATCTTTGTTTATCTGGGCTGGCTCACTTGGCTGCTGGCTGCCGTGATACCATTTATACTGGCCTTTATGATAGGTGCTTATTTATTTTATGCGCAACATAATTTTCCAGGAGTAACCTTCCGCGAAAAAGATGAGTGGTGCTATGAGGAGGCGGCGATGGCTTCATCCAGCTACATGGTCATGAATCCTTTTTGGAAATGGGTCACAGCGAATATCGGCTATCATCATATTCATCATATCAATTCACGCATTCCGTTTTACCGCCTTCCCGAAGTAATGGCCAGCATTCCGCAATTACAGGAAGCAAAAACAACCACATTGAACCCTTTAGATATCATGGCATGCTTTCGGTTGAAAGTATGGGATCCGGATACTAATTCTATGGTCGGGATTAAGTGACCACTGCCGGAAAGCTGAGGATCTATTTTTACTTTACTACAAACAAAGGCGGCACACCTCCAGCTATCGCAGCCTATATTCCTCCTTCTGTCAAGATCAAACTGGCCATGGTAATCGGTACGATCGTTCAAGATGCAGGTGAGGTCATCCGACAGCGCTTCGGTGCGAAGTTCGACCAATAAGCACTAACATACGCGTTTCCATATCACAGATCAGAGATATGGTCGCTTTCCAGACGATACAATTTGTAGGTGGCGCTGCCCTTTTCAGCCCGGAAATACAATATGAACTCGCTAAAGGTGACATTGAGGTTCGGAATGCTGTCCATTTTGTTTATAGAAAATGAGGTATGGGAATATTGAGGATAGGGAGTGGAATAGTGCAGGCTAATCTCCCCGATCATGTCGAACGCGGCCCCTTTTCTCCCGGTCAGTTGTTGACGGAGCATGGTTCGTGAATATTTTAGAGAATCTTTGCCCGGATCCGCGTCAGCATTATCTATCTCCAATGAATCGATGGTGATGAAATGCAGGAATGAATCGATATTCCCAATACGGAAGCTCTTGATCCACTCATTGAAGCCCACGTTGTGATCACTATTCGGTTTTTTGATAAATTCCAGGAATGCCAGCACGTCACGAAAATGGGAGCGAGTGGCTGGATCAAGGGTATCATAGCTCTCTTTGGGCGCTTCTGGCGTGGAATCGCGGGCCCCAAGCGGAGGATTGGCGGTTGGAATAACGGCCGCTGGGGGGGAATCGATGCTGGAAGAGTCGCCGGCGGCTTGTCGTTTAGACGCTGAAGATGGATGGGAGTGGCAGGCGCCCAGCAAAAGGAGGCAGCAAAATACAAGGTTTAGCAGGGATGGGGTTTTCATGAAACTAAGATAATCGGGAAACATGAGGGTACAAAGGGCAGGTGCAAATATCCCAATGCCAGTTAGCCAGCTCATTGTTGTATCCGTTTCCGGATCCGGCTCAGAGACGGATTAGTGATACCCAGGAAGGAAGCGATATGATAGGCGGGAATACGATTGATAATATTTGGATGTTCATCCAGCAGCCTGATGTAGCGCTGTTCGGGTGAAAAGAACAAAAGCTCCTCGGTTCGCGTTTGCGAATAGCTAAAGAATTGCTCTGCCAGCAGTCGACCAAATCTGGCCCAGTTGGGGTGCGTTCCGTATAGACTAGTGAGATCCCGATAGGTGATATATATAATTTCAGACTCCTCCATCGCCTCGATAAAATAATGGCAGGCTATGCGGGTAACAAAACTTCGAAAGGAAACGACAAACTGATTTTCAGAGAAGAAAAAGATGTTCTTTTCTTCGCCCGTTTCCGGATTACTGTAGTATATCCGGAAGATACCCTTGATGATCAGTCCCAGGTCGTTGCAGACCATATATTGCAGATTGAAGAAATCACCCTTTTTGATCTTGCGGGGTTTCCAGAACGGTCTGCTATCAGTAATGTCTTTCTCGGTTAATGCGGCAAAATTTGTCAAATACGTGTTAAGTATTTCATAGCTCTCACTCATGGCCGATGATTAAGCAGGTTTGAAATTAAACAAAACCCGTAGATATCAGGCGGTTTGTTGAGCCGTTCTTTTCGTTTTTGACAAGCGAATGGCCGCGATAAGGAAGTATAGAGCGCCAAAAGCTGCATAACCGGCAAGGCTGTCGATGCCCATGGTTGGGGTATGTGCCAGGATAATAAAGGAACCACCGGCAAGCATGGATTGGCCGCCGCTAAGGATCATGGGCCATTGACCATCCAATTCCTTCCGGCGGCGTAAACCGAGGACCAACTGGATAAGACCAGTGACGACCGCCCACGCACCAAAAACGATAAGGGCCTCAGGTACACCTTTTTGCAAAGCCAATGCTACGCCGACGGCAGTAAGGAGGCCGACTACCGCGTTCATATATTGCGGAGTTTTTGAAACATAGCGTGGGTCAGCCTTAATGTCCAGATAGGTAGCAAACACGTCCCATGCCGGATACAGAATAAGGAGGATGCTGGTAATTTGGCGGTTGGTTTTGACGAAAACTGAAAGCAGAATTACCCAAAGGATCGAAAATGCTGTACGCAAAAAATAGAGTGTGCGCAGGGATACTGAGTTCATGATGTGTGTTTTTTGATAGCTCAAAATTCTCACATTTTTTTCTGTCAGATTTTCACTTAAGTTAAAATCGGTGCACGTTTTAACCCAGCATTGGCGATAGCCCTTATTCCCCAATCACTGCCATTTCGCCGACTTTCGTTGACTGCTGTTTCATCCTGGCTTTCTTACCGGCAGCCCTTTTCACAGGAGCGGTGACAAAAGTCAACCCCAATGACAGCAAAAGTAAGGGTACTGTCATCCAGATGACCTCATGAATGCCGTATCTGGCGATGACAAAACCGCCCAGCAAGGTACCGATGGTAATACCCGCGTTAAAAAAAGACGGGAGCAGGCTGTTGACAAAGTCAAGCGCCGGCTCCCTGATATCATGGGTAAGATGAAGGTTAGCTACCAGGAAACCACCGGTATGGATAAAGCCCCAGATAGAAAGTATGATCACCATCGGGACAAAATAACCGCCGAACTGGTAAGCCAGAATATGCATGACCACTAAAAGGATCAGCGCCAGGCGAATGGTGAGGTTGATGTTCTTACTCAGTGCGATGCCTGTAAGCCAGTTGCCCAGGATACCCGTGCCACCGAAGACCAGCAGCATGATGCTTATCTGAGCCCCATTCATATGTGAGATCTTATCCAGGTATTCGGCCAGGTAGCCATAGGTGGCGAACATCCCTGCCAATATAATGGTGGAGGCCAATAGTTTGACCCATAAATGTACGCTGCGCAATATTTTTACCTGGCTTGCCGGACTTGCCTGACTTTCGTTAACGGGCATCGAAGGGGCAAAGAGGTAGAGCGCTCCAAAAGCCAATAGATTGATGACGGCGGATACGATAAATGACGCTCTCCAGTTGAACAGATCGGCCATATAGGTTGTCAGAGGCACACCCAGAACAGTGGCGACGCTTAAGCCGCCCATTACGATGGCGATGGCCTTGGGTGCGTCTTTCGGCCCAGCCTGTTTAGCCGCGGCTGTCATGGCAACCGCCCAGAACACCGGGTGTAGAAAGGCAGGCAGGATACGGGCTATCATTAGTACCGTAAAGTTGGGCGCCACAGCGGATAATAAATTTGAAAGAACGAAGATGCCCAATACCAGACACATAACAATCTTGCGGTTCAGTTTGGCAGTAAGCATATTGGTAAAGGGTCCGGCCAGAGCTACCGTCAAAGCAAATGCGCTGAGCAGCCAGCCGGCGGTATCGATAGAAATATGGAATTCTTTTGCCAGATCCGGCAGGATCCCGATAACCCCGAATTCTGTGGTGATGATGCCGAAGGCGCCGAGCGCCATGATGTAAATAGATTTTTTCACAAATTCAAATATTTAAATGTTTCGATGTTTTAAAGACAATGACAAGACCTCCGGCCCTTTCATCATTTACCTTTTAAGTCGTTTAGAGAGGAAATGTATTCGCTGAGGACCTCCTCGTTCAGGATGTACTTAAGGTTACGTCCTTCTTTTTCGGGCAACAGCAACTCCGCCTCTACCAGCTGCTTTAGATGGTGTGAAACCGAAGGTTGTGTAAGATCAAGAATATCATGCACTTCCGCGCAATACAGACAGTCGTTTCTTTTCCTGAACTGCTGTAAAATAGTTATCCTGCTGGCGTCACTCAATGCCCTGGAGATCTTCTCTATTTTCTTATTATCCATCATTACGGCACAAAGGTAGTAAAAATATCCATACATCGAAATGTTTCTATGTATTGCTGCCAGCAAAAATTTAAATTCCAAAAAAGGCCGCCTCAAAAGTAATTTGAGGCGGCCTCATGAAGATTATTTACAGATTTCTATTTTACATAGCCATCATTCTGCGAAAATAACTTTGAAGCATCCATTGTAGACTGGGGAATGGGGTAAATACGGCGGAAAGGTTGAGATACAGGCTTTGCTGTACCAGCCGCTTCGAATTTACCAAAGCGGATCGCAGCTTTTCTTCTGTACATTTCCCAATACATTTCAAACCCGGTTTCATTGTAAAGCGTTTGCATGTCAATAGAAGTAAGCGCTGTTCCGGGAGCATTGGCATATAATGCTTCACGCGTTCTGCTTGTGCGCAGCAAATTCATATCAGCCAAAGCCTGAGCGGTTTGGCCTTTGCGTAAATAAGCTTCTGCACGCATACAATACATAGCCCCCAAACGATACATCGGAATATCACAGTTACTTCTACTGTTAGCGCCTTGCGGATCAAACTCAAATTTGAATGGCCGAACACCGCGATTGATCTCCGCCTGGGTAAATACAGACTGTGTGGGATCATCAAAATTAAGCTCTGGCGTAAAGTCCATTAGTTGGGTGGACGCCTTTTCGCAATACAACTTACTTACTTTAATACGTCCATCGGGTGTACGTTCAAAGTCGGTTCCCACGATGCGTGGTCCATACTGTTGACCAACCTGCAGGCCCCGGTTGAAATGGAACCAGGGCAATGTAGCCCCCCCCACTATAGTAGTGGTAACCGGGACGCTCACATCAGTACCATCGTTCATAAACCAGGTACCATCGGCGTATTGATAATGTCTTTGAAAGCGCGGATCATCATGATTATTATCCCACGTAGCATAAAATTCAGGGGTAGTGCAGGATGCATTGGTACCCCGGTTGGCCGGAGAAGGTTTCTGATTCCTTTCCATAGGCATATAAGCAAAATTATTGCTGCTGTTGGTCAGGGTGTTTACATACTGGGTTATTACAAAGATAAGTTCCGTTCCGTCTCCGTTATTAATATCAAAATTGTGGAAAAAGTTGCTTTCCAGTCTAAATTGTCCCGACCCAATAAGTTGGGACGTATAAGAGATAACTTTATCCATGTCGGTTACGGTGCCATCAACCGCCTGTTCATCAAATTTAAAAGAGGAGGTGGGATTATAACGGTCTTTGTACACAGCACGGTTGAGGTACATATCCGCCAGCAGGGCATAAGCAGCCTGTTTGGTGAAACGCCCGTTGCCTGTACTATTCTGGCCTATATTCGACAGATCAGGTATTAATGATTCTACCTGTTTGATCAAACCGTCGATGGTGGTGTCGGCTTTTCTCACCTGCAACGGAGCATTGGCTACACTGGGGTCGCGGTAAGGCGCCTGACCATACAGGTCTAACGCATGAAAAGTGTATAATGCCAGCAGGGCCCTGGCTTCCGCCAACAGTTGGGTCTTGTTGGCAGCATTCGATGCGGTAATGCTGCTGATGGCAGTGAGAGATTGGGTGATACCGAGATTAAGACTATTCCAGGTGTTGGTAATCATAGAATTGTCAGCCCCCCAGGTAAATTCATGAATAGCGCGATAAATACCACCGTCCCCCCAGTCGCTGCCACGTGTAGGCAATATCGCTTCGTCTGTTGAATATTCCTGCAGGGCAAATACCTGGGCATGGTTTACAAAAGTACCATTGTCCATTTGTCCGTATGCTGAGGCCAGCGCATTTTGAGGACTTGCACTATTTGAACCCAGCACTTCATCAATTACCTGTTCTTTAAGTTTGGTACAGCCTGTCATAGCCACTATCAGAAAAACACAGGCTATTTTATACAGTTTAAATGATTTCTTGTTCATATTCCAAATGATTTAAAATTTGATCGTTGCACCTAATAGGAATGTTTTTGCCGCGGGATAGGTGGTATAGTCAACACCCAGCGACTGGTTACCGTTTACATTTTTGGTAGTATTCACCAAAGGATCGTAGCCGGAATAATTAGTAATGGTAAACAGATTCTGAGCGCTTACATATAAGTTGAGCGATTGCAGCCAGGGAAGTTGTTTGAAAGTAAAGGTATTCCCCAAACGCAGATTGTTAAGACGGAGGAAATCTGATTTCTCCAGGTACAGCGATGACACGGCTACCTGGTTACCAAAGTTTGCTTTAGCATCAACATATTTTTTCAGCACGTTGCGATCTGTTGAAAGGTTGTTGATGTTCAGTTCAAGCGCTGTGTTGTTAAATAAGTACCCGCCGGTTTGTCCAATAAAAGAAACCCCCAGATCAAGGGTCTTATAGCGTAACAGGCTATTGAAGCCGTAGTTGAATTTGGGAATAGCCCCTGGAAATATCTCCCTGTCAGCTGCATTGATGATACCATCTCCATTTTTATCTTCGAATATATCCTTTCCATTTTGGTCATAGCCCAGGTGCTTTAACATAAAAAATGAGCCTGCCGCATAGCCATTTTTATAGATATTGGCAGTTACACCAGAAAGTCCGGGACCTGAGATGCTGCCAGAATATAATTCCGAAATAGGAAGGCCTTTGATGGTGTTATTCAATGTAGACCCATTCACATCAACAGACAATGAGAGGTCTTTAGTGCTGATCAGTTGGGAACCCAGTGTAAACTCAAAACCCTTGTTCACGATCTGGCCAGCCACATTCTTCCATACCGTAGTAGTAGGGCTTAATGGTTCTGAAGGAATGTTCAGGATAGGGTCTTTTGTGGTTTTGTTATAGTACTCCAATGAACCGTACAGTTTATTCTTGAAGAGTTCGAAGTCAACACCCACGTTGTATTGCTCAACCAGTTCCCATTTAAGATTTGGGTTGGCGGTACGATTCACTGTAAGTCCATTTACCAGGTTAGTGCCATCCAGGTAATATCCTGCGGCCGATGATAAGGAATAGCTGGCCTGGGTAATTTTGTTGGGCACTTCCTGGTTACCAGTTTGTCCCCAGCTGGCACGCAGCTTCAGACTCCTGATTGCTGAAATATTTTGAAGAAACGATTCGCGCGCAAGGTTCCAACCCGCTGCAAAAGAGGGGAAGTAACCATATTTGTTGTTGGCGCCAAAACGAGTAGAGCCGTCCGCGCGAAGAGATGCAGTAAGCAGGAACCGGTTGTCGTAGTTATAATTCAAACGACCGAAGTATGATTGCAGCTCGTTCTCCTGGGCATATCCGCTGGGGCTGGAGGGCGTTCCGGAATAACCCGGATTATACATGGGCGGTACGCCTGTACCCTGTGCAGCAATATTCTGCATACCGAAAGCCGTACCTGCAACGTTGAACTTTTGATAGGAAAAACCACCCAATACGTCTATCTGGTGTTTTTGAATAGCCAGATTATAGGTGAGGTAATGTTCCAGCAAAGTAGTCAATGATTTCAGGTTGTTTTGTATATAGGCGCCCTGGGGGGTTCTGTCGGTAACGTTAGGGTACATGGTAGTATTACGTTCCGAAGTTGATTTATCGAGCCCCAAATTGAAGCGGTAGTTCAATCCTGGTAACAAACGCAATGAGGCTTCCACATTGCCCAATACCCGGAAAGTATTGGTTCTGTCATCATAAACACTAAGCACGTATAGGGGATTGAACAACTGGATCATGTTGAAATTGGTATATTTACCGGCAGAATCAAACACATTCCTGGTGGGATTGGCCATCAGGGCATACATCATAAACTGTCCGTCTGACCCGGCAGTATTTCCGTTGGGTATACCAGTTTCATCGATATTACTGGCGGTCAGGTTCATTTTAACGATCAACCGCTTGTTGTCGAAGAACGACTCTTCGGCATTTAGCCTGGCGGTTGTTCTTTTGAAGTCGCTTTTCTTTATAATACCATTCTGATCAAGGCGAGAAAGCGATGCCACATAGCTACCTGTAGCAGTAGTTTTTGTAAACGACAGGTTGTGGTTTTGTACAAAGCCGTTGCGGAATATCGCGTCCTGCCAGTCAGTATTGCCGCCGTGATCGTAAGCCGGATTGGTCAATGCTTTCCGATATTCCGAAGCATTAAGCACCTTCATCTTCCTGATAACAGAGGAGGTACCCACATACATATCGTAGGTCAATGAGGGATCGCCCTTTTTACCACGTTTGGTAGTAATGAGCACCACGCCGTTGGAACCCCTGGCTCCATAGATGGCCGCAGCAGAAGCGTCTTTTAAAACAGTGATGGTTTCAATATCACTTGTATTTAGAAAATTCAGTGGATTCTTGGCATCAGTGCTACCCAAACCCAAATCAGGGCTGCCTGCGCTCACGTTATCGTTGCTCAGGGGCACGCCATCTACCACAAAAAGCGGTGTGCTACCGCTGCGGATAGAACCCACACCACGGATAAATACATCAACACCTGCACCAGGCTCACCACTTGATTGCATGATGCGTACACCTGACACTTTACCCTGAAGCATGTTGTCTGCAGAAATAGTAACACCTTGTCTTATATTATCAGCCTTTAACTGAGTTAACGCACCGGTTACATCAGATTTGGTACGGCTGCCATAACCCACAACTACCACCTCTCCCAGTTGGCTGTTGCCGATTGTCATAGTCACCCGCAAGGATGTACCGCTTACTGTTACTTCCTGATCGTTGTAACCAACAACAGTGATCATGAGTCTTTCACCCTCAGTTGCAGGCAGAGTAAATTCACCCTTTTCATTAGTTGTTGTCGTTTTTTTTGTGGAAAGTGATTTAACTGTGGCGCCGGCAATAGGTGCGCCATCCGGGCCAATTACTGTTCCTTTAACAGGCTCCCGTGAAGAAACCTGGTAATACGTGTAATGGTTTGGCATATCAGCCCGGGAAGAGCTAATGCACGATAACCATACTCCTACCATAAATAGAAATCGGATGTTCATACGTAAACGTTTATTAAGTATTGGTTTAGAAAATAAGAGACACTTTGTACGTTCGATAGCATACAATTAGGGTTCTATAGGTGCATACACAAAATGTCTTTTGAACCCCTAGTGAGTAACAATTTGTTAATATAGGCTGCAAAAGAAAGTGTGCAGGTATAGCAGCATCGTAACCCGAAGCTGTAATGCAGAACAATAGACCACCCTGACAATCCGCTAAAGGTGAATTTGGTTTCTCGAAAATTCGGAAAAACCCGCAAGTGCTCTACCATAATCACTTTACCTTCTGGTGTGCATAGCCGATGGCATTCTTTTAAAAAAAAGATCTTCTCTTCATGTGATCTTATTTCATGTACTGCCGATAGTAAAAAGACAATATCAACGGTATGATCTTTTAAAAGCTTGTTTCATCAAATCCGGTATTAATATGGAATCCCAATCAAGAGGCCCTTCCAACCTGGAGATCATGTAATAATGGAGAGATACAGACGATCCATCTGGGCGAATATGTCTCCTGTTACGGCGAAGAGACGGACGATGACAATTAAATTCGATTTATGTTCCGGGTACAAAGGCCTTCCGTCGATAACCGGAAGGCCTTTCTTTTTGGCAGCAACCCATCATCAATCTCCCTGAATAAACCAAAATGAAGCTAATCGAAGTCAAAACGGAGTTATCGTTCACTTGACGCATTTGACCCTATTGAATGTCATTTTCGCACCCCGTTGGATCAAACAACGTTCGCTAGCTTTACAAAAAAAGATCATGCGAAAAATTATAGTTACCGAGTTCATCACCCTTGATGGTGTTATCGAGGCGCCCGGCGGCAATGAAACTCCTCATCCTCACGGCGGCTGGCAGTTTAACTACAGATCTCCGGAAGGCGGGAAGTACAAGATTGATGAGCTTACCGGTGTGGATGCCTTGCTATTGGGCAAAACCACGTACGAAGGGTTCGCCGCGTACTGGCCTGGCCAGACCGGTGGCGGGTTTGCCGACCCCATCAACCAGATGCCGAAATATGTCGTATCCAGAAGCCTGCAAAAGGTGGAGTGGAACAATAGCCATATCCTTCGCGACGTAGCGGGAGATGTCACGGCGCTGAAGAAGTCCGCTGGCGGTGATATCCTCGTCTATGGGAGTGCCACCCTTGTCAAAGCCCTGCTTCATCACGACCTCATCGACGAGTTGCGGCTGATGGTATATCCCCTCTCGATTGGCGGCGGGTTGAGACTTTTTGATGACAATCGGGAATTAAAGAAATTCACTCTCAAACACTCGCGCACGGTCGACAACGGTGTTCTTATTCTCGAATATCAGCCGCTCCGTTGACCCGGGATGCCGGGCGGTCAGTCAAAGGGTTACCCCGGTTGTTGCTTTGGCAACAATGATGTATCTTACTGACTGACAAACACACTTCTATGCAAAAAATAACCGGTGTTGGCGGAGTCTTTTTCAAGGCACGCGACCCCCAGCGCCTTATGGAATGGTACGAGCAGCATCTGGGACTTCAATTTCATGGTGGCTTTATACAGTTCAAATGGGCCGATGATCAGGGTAACAAGACCGCCGGTAGCACGACGGTTGCTATTTTTAAAGAAGACTCCGCTTATTTTAACCCTGGTGAAAAGCCCTATATGATCAATTTCAGGGTTTCCGATCTGCGTGCCTTGCTCACGGAACTCCGGGAAAAAGGAGTAACCATCGCCGGTGATATCCAGGAGTATGAATATGGTCGTTTTGGCTGGATCATCGATCCGGAAGGTAACAAAATTGAACTATGGGAGCCAATAGATGACTAGATAGCCTTCTGCATTTGTTTGATAGCAGTCCATCCTTCCGGCGTGATCCCCATGATCTCGGTGGCAACGCCTAAGATTTGGTAGGTATCAAAGAATGTCATCCGCGCAATAGGGTGATCGACTTCGCTAATGACCTCATAACCTTGTCCGTGCAGTTCGCTGGTGACCCGGTCGAAATCGCTAACTGGCAAACGGAAGGCAAGGTGCTGCGCCCCCCGCAGGATACCTGGCGAGATAATCATGGAACATGCTTTGGCCGGAAACAGGCTGGACAAGTTCGATAAATGTACCTCCGTTATAGGTCTGAGTGGTTAGCCATTCGCCAGCAACAACCTTTCCATAGTAGGTCATATCCAAATCCTGTGCGCGGATATGTTGCGGTTGGGGAAAGCCGGTGACACCCAGGGCGCCGGCAAGAAATTTTACGGCAACATTAATGTCCGGGACGACCCAGCCGATTTGAGCCAGCTCAAGTCCGGCGATGGTGTTGTTGATACTGTTCATGTTTGTTGCTGTTAACTAATGATCTATCAAAGTTAAAACGAACAGGCTTCTTGTCTCAGGGGGATTCACGCCAACGTGAGGGTGGCTTTGTGACGATCTGAATCCTGGCATATTTTAAAAAAATGCGCATAAATTTATAAATAAATGAATATTCTCTTATTTTTGCATTGCAAATATGAGAATACGCGACACCAGGAAGGAAAATCTCGTCAAATCGAAAGCTATCGAATTGATAGTCAATGAGGGATTGGAAGGCTTTAGCATGAACAAGCTGGCCAAGGCATGCAAAATCTCCGTCAACACCCTTTATATCTATTACAAGGACCGGGATGACCTGATCATAAAGATCGCCCGCGAGGAAGGTAAGCGGATGTCCGACGCAATGATCAAAGAGTTCGACCCGAACGCATCATTTGAAGAAGGACTGCGTGTACAATGGAGAATCCGCTTTGAATATCTCAAAGACAAGCCGTTGCTGAAATCCTTCTTCGATCAGTTGCAAAGCTCAACCTATAAGGAGCAGATCGCAGACAGTCTGAATGAGTTCAGGGATGCCGTGACCATGTTTATGCAAAATGTCATCGCCCGCGGGGAAATGGTCGGCTTACCGGCGGAGGTTTACTGGTCGGTCGCCCTTGCGCCGCTGTACAGCCTGATCAACTTCCACCATAAACAGCGAGGTCTGGACGGACACGCATTTGAGGTGAACGAAAAAATACTTTGGACAACCTTCGACCTGGTTGTAAAAGCTCTCAAAAAATAGGCCATGCGCCGAAACTACAAATCAACACCCATGAATAACTATCAAGATCAATCGACGTACGACGTAATCATTTCCGGGGCTGGCCCGGTAGGACTTTTCCTTGCCTGTGAACTGTCCCTGGCCAAATGTTCAGTCCTGATACTGGAAAAGGCGGAGGACCCGCACTCACCCTTAAAGCAGCTGCCTTTCGGGATACGCGGCCTTTCGGCGCCTACTATTGAAGCGCTTTACCGCCGGGGGTTGCTAAAAGAACTTGAGATACACAAACGTGTCAAAAACCCTCATGTAACCCCAACTTCCGGACAGGGGCAACAACCCCGTCGTCAGGTAGGGCACTTTGCCGGCATTCCATTTTATGACGTCAATATTGATACCTCACAATGGAGGGATCGCCTGCCGGGTTCTACCGACACCAGTTTGTTGTCTGAAATGGAGGAGCTTGAAACAGTGTTGGCCCGCCGCGCAGAAACCCTGGGCGTAGAGATCAGGCGCGGGCTTGCCATTACTGATTTCCTTCAAACCGGGGATGAAGTGATCGTTCAGTCCGGCGATCTATCTTTTAAAGGTAAATGGCTCGTTGGTTGCGATGGAAGCCGTAGTGTTGTCCGCAAGACGGGTGGTTTTGAATTCGCCGGTACGGAGCCGGAATTTACCGGATATTCTACACAGGTCGACATTATCGACTCAGAGAAACTTAGCCCGGGCAGAAACGTGACGCCAACAGGCATGTACCTGCAATCCCAGCCAGGTTACATACAAATCCAGGATTTTGATGGCGGGGCATTTCATGATTCAAAAAAGCCAGTCACGCTTGAACACGTTCAGCGTGTGCTACGCTACGTCTCGAATACCGACGTTACTATCAGCGCCCTTCATATCGCAACCACCTGGACCGACCGGGCACGGCAGGCCACAACCTACCGCAACGGACGGGTGTTTTTAGCCGGCGATGCCGCGCACATTCACTCACCGTTGGGAGGTCAGGGACTTAACCTTGGGCTGGGCGATGCCATGAACCTGGGCTGGAAACTCGCCGCCACCATCCAAAACAAAGCGCCGGAAGGCTTGTTGGACAGTTATTATACCGAACGGCACCCCATTGGCGCACAGGTCCTGGATTGGTCACGCGCCCAGGTGGCGATCATGAAACCAGCCCCCCAGGCCCGCGCGCTGAACGCGATCTTCCGCGACCTTATAAATACACGCGATGGCGCCACCTATATTGCGGGACGAGTGTGGGGTGTTCACACACATTATAATCTAGGCGGGGACCACCCTTTAGCAGGCCACAGCGTTCCCAACTTTGAGTTGGAAGATGGAACCACCATTGGCGACATGATGAAGGACGGCCATGGGTTACTGGTAGACCTTAGCACCGATATGTCCCTGCAACCGTTAGCTGCGGGCTATGTCGGCAGGCTTCTGTATATCAGTAGTCCGGCTAAAGATCAGTTGGGCACGACAGCCGTGCTTGTCCGCCCCGATGGTTTTGTCGCCTGGGCTACCGACACAGTCCCCAGCCTTCAGCACGCATCTACTGCTGTATCGCATTGGTTTGGTCAGCCTATATATAGTGCATGTTGATCATCATCTGCGACAATCTTTTTCTTTCGTCAGTTTGCTTCTGTATATTTTGAAAAATTGTCAAGGATCGCTTGCCAACCATTCTTTTGCATTTCTATAGGGTTTTCGGTTTCCGGGTCAAACGTTACAGTAACTTCGGTCTGGCTACCCTTCTTTTTGAAGATAACAGTCACTTTCCTCCCGTTGGGCATTGTATAGGAGAATCTTTCACCATCAATAACTTCATCATAAATAGCCTCAAAGTCAAAACCAAAGCTTCCATCCCTGGCTTCCATCCTTGCCGAATATTTTCCACCTGTCCGCATATCATTTGACGCAGAAGGACAATGCCAGGAAGGATGTGCAAAGTTCCACTTTATAATATGTTCGGGATTTGTATAATAGTCCCAAACTTTTTTTATGTCGGCGTTTATCACAGCACTAATAGTAACCCTATTATTAATTTTTTCTTTGCTGACGGTCAATAATAGTTCATCAAGTTTTTCCAGGGTCGCTATCATCCCTTTCTCCATACCCATTTGAACAACCTTTTCCAGATCTGAAAGAGATTTATAGATTGCGACAGTTTCTACCAAAGCGTTCTCTCCCTTTCCGAAAAAAGTCACAAACCACTCTGCTCGGGGTAGGTCTTTATTAATTTCACCATCTGCATTTGAGAAAGCATCTAATGCCGTATAATAGTCAATAGGTTTTATTTTCAAATATTCTGTCCAACCCCAATATTCAGTGCCGTTGGGGTCTACCATCGCATAATGCCAATGCCCGCCTTCCCGGAAGTCCATTGATTTTGTCTTTGTAGTCAGCGGTTTGGGGGCAAACCATTGGTCAAGAAGTTCACTTTGGGTGTAACAGTCCCAGACCAATTGTCTGTCGGCTAAAAATTCACGTCTGATCGTCAGCGTATTCTTTTCCTTATCCACAAGAAAATCGAATTGCAAATTGTGTTTCATTATTTTTTCTTTTTTATAATTGATAAAAGGGTGTCAAGCTGTTGGAAGCGATCCTCCCAGATCGTTCTGAATTGTTCCAACCATTTGTCTATTTCTTTCATTTTGTCAATTTCAAGTTGATAATAAATTTCCCGTCCCTGGTGCTCTTGTTTCACCAGTTCGCATTCAGTCAGGATCTTTAAGTGTTTTGAGACAGCCTGGCGTGTCATGTCAAAATGCTCTGCAATAGCATTAGGGGTCATTGCCTGTACTGCAATTAATACGATGATCGCCCTACGTGTCGGGTCCGCAATGGCTTGAAAAACATCCCTTCTCATTGATTTGTCATTTTTACGCAACTAATCAGTTGCAAATATATGAGCAACCGATCGTTTGCGCAAATTTTTTTTCTTACTCCGTTCTGAAGCTCTTTACAGGATCAGCTACAGCAGTCCTAACAGCCTGGAAACCAATTGTACATCCGGCTGTATGTCCTTGTTTATAGGATCTCTACATACCCTTCGGTTCCATGTACGCGGATCCGTTGCCCATTCTTTATTAGTTTGGTAGCATTTTCTACCCCTACGACCGCAGGCAAGCCATATTCTCGGGCGATAACTGCACCATGCGTCATCAGTCCACCCACTTCGGTGACCAGTCCTTTTATGGATACAAACAAGGGTGTCCAGCTAGGGTCGGTAAAGGAGGTGATTAATATGTCCCCATCTTCCAGATCAGCGTCTCCCATGTTTAAGATGACACGCGCCCGTCCCTCTATGACTCCGGAAGAAACAGGAAGACCAACCATGGCTCCGGCCGGAAGGTTGTCTCGTTTGTACTTACCTGCAATGATCTCGCCATCGGACGTGATAACACGTGGGGGGCTTAGTTTTTCATATAATTTGTACTCTTCTTTTCGTTGGCTGATGATCTGGTAATCCAATTGATTGGTGCGTACGACCTCGCGAAGTTCTTCAAAAGCGAGATAGTATATATCTTCTTTTTCATGAATGATGCCCGCTTGTACGAGTTGTCCGGCTTCTTTTAGCAACGCCTGTTTATATACGAAGTAACGACTGACGATGCTATATTTTGGATATTCACGATACCCGATAAAATTCCGGATCAGGTCGATCATTTGTTTTGTTTCATTGGCTTTTTGTTCACCATCCGGCAATTTTTTCAACCGATCCAGCAGCTCTTGTTCCTTTTTCAAGGCCTCCTGTCGCCCTTGTTCGAATTTCCGCCGGCTGGCGCCCGGCTCAAAGTTTTTTATATTATTGAGGATGATGGGCACAAGTGTCGCAGGCTTTTCGCTCCATCGGCTTTTTGTAATATCTATTTCACCGGCGCATCGCATGCCGTATTTGTTAAGATAAACATAGATAGCGTCCTTTGCTTCTTTTCCGCCATCCAATTTAACCAGCCCATCCAAAAAGTCATCATCTTTTACATGTTGCAAATAGTCAATTACCGCCGGGCAAGGGCGGATCACATCTGCCACATCCAATAGCTCTAACCCCATTTCGGAAGTAATATTGTTTGGTACAGACTGGGAAAGCGTGTCTGCCGCATTTTTCTCACCCAGCCATTTGTCCATTTTTTCATTGATCCATGATGAAGCATTTATGCCTGCCATAATCACACCCATATTTCTCGGATCTGATATACTCTTTTTTAATTGCCGGATATCTTCCAGTATAAAATCAAATAATTCCGCCCCCGACTTCGTCAGGATGTTGTGTTTTAACTCTTCTATCGCTGTCTGGCTACTCTTAATCAAATCTGCAGCGATTGTTGGGTCGTTCCCGATCTGTTCATATGGCGGAATAACTTTATTATCGCTTTTACCAGGACGCTGTTCCTGTTTATCGTCTGATAATGATTGTAAGAAATCTTCCCGTTCTATCAAGGCCATTAGTGCGTCTTTTATAAGTGGATCGTGTTGCCCCATGGCGTTCAATAACACTTCTCTGCCAACTGGTGAAGCCAGATTGGAAGTGACATCAACAAACAATCTTCCACCCGCTGTACGCATGAGCGCACTAGTTGTCAACAGAAAAAAAGACAACCCTAATGGTTTTATAGGGTCAGTCATCATTTGTTGATGTCCGACAGATATATAGATGTGGTTTTTCTGATCATTTACTTCAGGTATTGGATATAAAGTAGTGATGGGCCGGCTCTGGACTATATTAAATGTATCATCAGCCAAACACCATTCGATGTCCTGGGGGCTGCCGAAATGTTCTTCGATCTTTCTTCCTATATGTTCAAGCCGTAAGATCTGCTCATCCGTCAATGCTTGTATATTCTGTCTCTCAGGCTCAATCTCCTGTTGTCCCGTACCGCCATCCTGTAAGGCATAAACAGCCAGCTTCTTGGCGGATATCTTTTTATCGATGATCGTGCCGTTACGTACTTTATAGATATCCGCATTCACCACACCGGAAACCATGGCCTCGCCAAGTCCAAAGCCGGCATCAATGGATAGCGCTTTCCTGTTTGAACTGACAGGATCGGCGGTAAACAAAATTCCTGCCGCCCGTGGGAAGACCATTCTCTGAACAACCACAGACAGATAGACTTTACGATGATCAATACCGTTGTGTATGCGGTAAATTACCGCCCTCCCGGTAAACAGCGATGCCCAGCACTTGCTGATATGCTTTAGGATCGCCTCTTTCCCGATGACGTTCAAATACGTGTCCTGCTGACCCGCAAAAGAGGCCGTCGGCAAGTCCTCTGCGGTTGCGCTGGATCGTACTGCATAGGCATTTATTTCACCATGCCTGGAGAGGGAACGAGTGATCTCTTTGTCAATGTCCTGAGGAATGACAATCTCTTCGATAGCCCTTCGGATCTCACCGGAGAGTTCGTTGATCTTATCTCCGTCTTCCATCTTTAAAAGCGACAATTGATCCAGCATTTTTTTTATCGACGCTGTTTCCTCAATGATCCTTTTAAAAGCTTCAGTAGAGATGCAAAAGCCATCTGGTACGTGGATTCCTTCGATCCTGGCAAGTTCTCCCAGATTCGCGCCTTTACCTCCAACTACATTGAGTTTTGTTTTGTCGATATCCTGAAAGTTTAATACGAATGGACTCATATGACGCCAAATGTAGAGAATAATTAAAAAGGCGATTCAATCAGACGTCGTTCTTTTGCATTTTTTCTTTGGCGCTTATCTGGGAAGAAGAGAAGTATCATTGGAGAACAAACGGGATAACGGATTTGTTTGATAAAACATCGGGTATTGGATCTTTCCGGTCCTGTGACACTTACTTAAGTAATCTCAGCTTTGCAATATCTTCATCGGTCCGGTTGCCATGAATTTCGATCTTTCCCAATTCGGCCTCGATCCTGGCATGTTCTGCATCAGTCAGTTCGATAGCCGCTGCTCCCAGGTTCTCCTCAATTCGTTCAGCATTTCGCGACCCGGGAATAGGTACGATAAAATCTTTTTTATGCAGCATCCATGCCAGTGAGATCTGCGCCGGTGTAGCATTCTTTGCCGATGCAAATTGATGGATCAGATCCAACAGCGGCTGATTGGCAATGATATTAACCTTCTCAAACCGGGTGATCACTCTCCTTGCATCCATTCCGGTGTATTGAGTATCCGGGTTGATCTTTCCTGACAAAAATCCGTTGGCCAAAGGAGAGAATGCCACAAAGCCGATGCCTAGCTCTTCACACACAGGAATGATGTCTTTCTCAAATTTTCGTTCCATGATAGAGTATTCGCTCTGCACGGCAGTTAATGGTGTTACAGCATGCGCCCGTCTTATTTCTTCCGCTGTCGCCTGCGATTGCCCCCAGCCAAGGATCTTGCCTTCCCTAATAAATTCACCCATACAATAAGCAATGTCTTCCACCGGAATGTCCTTGTTCACCCTGTGCTGATAATATAACTCTATATGGTCAGTGCCTAACCTCTTTAAAGAATTTTCCAGACGGGTCCTGAGTTCCCGCATCAAATGTTCTCTGGAGTCGTATTTACTATCCCCCTGAATGAGGAACTTGGTTGCGATCGTCACCTTTTTGCGAAGATGCAGCAACGCCTCTCCGATCAATTGCTCGTTGGCGCCCATACCATATATTTCGGCTGTATCAAAGAATGTACAACCCAGATCATAGGCCTCGTGAATAAGCCGGATGGCTTCATCTTTATCCGGGGCGGTACCATAGCCCATGCTAAGCCCCATACATCCGTACCCGATGGCAGACACTTCCAGTCTGTTCAATGTTCTTTTTTTCATGATTTTTAAATTAATAATACAAAGGTCTGATCCGGCGGCGCAGATCGCGAAAAAGAATCAAACTAAAAAGTATGATTTTCAAACCTTTTTCTCTCTAAAGGTTTTGGGCGTAGCGCCGGTTATCCGTTTGAAGTAGTTATTGAAGTAGGTAGGATACTCAAAACCCAGACCATCGGCAATATCAGCCACGCTCCAGTCTGTATGCTGCAATAGTGCTTTTGCTTCTGCGGCAATACGCTCTGCAATATGTACGGAGGTAGGCTTGCCTGTCACATGTTTTACTGAGCGGTTGAGGTAGTTGACGTGTACAGAAAGGCTTCCGGCGAAATCCTGGGCGGTCCTTAACCTCAGCGGGGCTCCGGTGCTTTCTATCGGGAATTGCCTTTCCAGTAATTCCATAAATAAATGTGTGATACGCGTGGCTGCGTTTCTCTGCTTCATCCCTTCTTGCGGCGGCTGTATCCTCAAGGCTTCGTGTATAATGAGTTCTATGCAGGTTTTGATCAATCCATCCTTGTGATCGTAATTACTCTTATATACAGACAGCATCTTTTGGTAGATGCCGGTCATAAACATCGCCTGCTCGCCGTTGAGAGGGACTATAGGTGTTGAGCCCAGGCGGAACAGGGGTGAGTTTTGCAAAAGCTCCGTACGTTCCCTACCCGCCATAAAAGCTTCCGTAAAAACGCAGGCATACCCTTTTTTTTCTTTACGGTGAACCACTGAATGGGGCACATGAGGGTTTATCAAAATTAAGGAAGTCTCATTTACCTCAATGGTTTGATCACCATAACGAATGGTCATACCCCCGGCGACCAGGACGATCTTATAAAAATCCCGTCTGCCATGGGAATGCGCAGGATTGTCAATCCCTGAGATCCTGTAGACTTTAAAACCTTTTAATTTTAGATCCGAAGCGGTAGGTCCCGCAACTTCGGGCGTAGCGCCAGTGCTCATCCGACAAAATTAATAAAATCAAACCTCATTTAACGCCCCAGGCAGCCTATCTGTATTTTGCCAAAAACGTTTCCAGGATCAAACCCAGTTTGTTTCTCCAAACCATGTCCGCCATTTTCAATGGCTCATCTGTCTTTTTTATAGTCGCATTTGCCAGGTCCTTTTCCACATCCGCCCAAAGGGGCTGTTCCATCTGGTAGCCTGTCACATGTTCCGTCCCATGTTTGAGCCGCATCCCTTGATGGGAAGTTGCCGCCTTTTGATTGTCTATGTCCATAATATTCATATACTCCTCAATGGACATAAGAATATTTTGCATGACCTTAAGGGCGTCTGTTGTTATCGCAACGTTGGACATACCCGACATGTCTTTTATCCTATACCAATCGGACACATTCCTTGCCCAGGCAAACCGGATATCGGACAGCTCTTTACGACTGAGGGGCCCTGCTGAAAGGGTCTTTGACAACTGTTCCGCCAGTATAACCGCACTGGACAAATGGGGTTTATATTCTTTTTTTTGTTCTTTGACTGAATCCTCCGTAGTAAGCAATGCCGCGCCTATATGGCCAAACTCATGCATGATGACTTCCCCCAGGGAAAGGGTCACCGGAGTAGGCATATAGCCGGCTTCCTCTTTACCGGCCAACTTTAGCCCGCCTACCAGCCCGGCGTATAGTATCCCTGAAAAGGGGTCGGCGGTGTCGCCGCTGATGATCTCGCACAATGCCTTGGTAAATTCGCCTTTACGTTCTGTCATTTTGACCAGCAGATATTTATACACCATGTTTACGATCTCATTTTTACGGCCGGGGTTCTCGGCACACCAATCCGCCATGGGTTTAAACATCAGGCCAAACTCACTTGCGTCATCGAATTCGGTGGCGTCTTCTTCCGCATCTTTGCCAACCTTGCCTCCGCCGAGCGCGGCGGTGATGATCGCCTTTGCCTGTGCGACCTGTTCAATAAGCGTCTCTGCGGGTAGCAACACCACATCCGATGTTACTTCGGACGCTTCTTTTAATGACCACCTGTCGATGCCGGTGCCCTTTCCCAAATCTCCTTTTAACTCTACCAGACCGAATGCGCTATAAGGAATTGGTTTTTCCCGTACAGTTGTAGCCTCTCCTTCGACTTTGCCATCCGAAGACTCATGCGTAGCTATTACGCCCCCCTCTTTGTCAATTTTGTCGCTGCCGAAAGCGCTGTCCCATACCTCGTTCCCCGCTACATCGATCTTCTTTTCCGGGTCATCTTCCTTGTATTCGTTGGGAGGTTTGTTATTGACCCGGCTAAACCCTTTAGCCTGAATGACTAAAGAGGATGTAGCCCCTACATTATTGGCCACTGCAACGCTATTGCGGTCTGTATTATGTTGATGTCGCTTTTGCATTTCTTTTTATTCAATAAATATCCATATCCTCCTGAAATTTCTCATAATATACCTCATCGGCTACCCCATAAAGGTTACCGTCATTCATGCCCTCCACAGTCCAAGGTATCTTATCGGGTTTATTCAACACCTCCTCATAGTATTCTCTGCCTCCACTGACAACCCAATGAGCGATATCCTCGATACCGTCCTCGGATTTTTCCGTATGATCCGTATAGGGCTGATACTGCAATTCGGCAGAAAATTCGACAAAGTGATCCTGAAAAGCCTCGATCTCGTTCCTCGTAAAATTGGATAAAATGGACCTCAACCCGGTGCGGTCACGCTGCACCAGCCCGATGATGCTCCAAAACCATTTCTCGTCGTATTTTTTCATATTGACTGTGGAATTTATGATCCGTATAAAATTAAGGCAATATGCGTAATCCTGAAAACTTCCGATGAAACGTACAAAAAGTCAAATAGTGATCCAAGTCACGCAATTCCCCCTCTTTTCCTTCTTTACTTTGTATCGTCAAACAGACAAAACAAAAAATGATCTAAAAATGGGAACAAGAAACTTTACGGTTCAGCCTGCGGAAAGCACTGTTGAATGGGTGGGTAAAAAAGTAACCGGTGCACACAACGGCACCGTCAATATTGCAGATGGCGCCCTCACGCTCACCGATGGCAAGCTCACAGGCGGCAGGTTTACTATCGACACGACCTCCATCAGGATCCTGGACGTCACGGACCTCAACACCAATGCTCAATTTGCAGGACATCTGGCTTCCGAGGACTTCTTTGGTATTGAGAAATACCCCACGGCGACCCTGGAGATCACCAGTGTGTCGAATGGGGTCAATAACAGCCATCATGTCGCGGGCAACCTGACCATCAAGGGTATAAGCCATCCCATCGAATTCGATGTGGAAATCGGCGACGTCCGGGGAGATACTCTCAAGGCCTCGGGAAAACTGGTCATCGACCGTACGAAATATGGTATGCGGTTTCGCAGCGGGAATTTCTTCAAGGACCTGGGTGATACTCTTATTTACAATGATTTTATCCTGAACGTCCAACTTACCGCCAAGGCAGCCTAAGTAAAAAGATCAAACAAAATGAAAAATTATACCACGGACTCCGCCGCCATCGCCGAAGTCCTTAATAACATCTATTTCAAAGGCATTTATAAAGGGGACGTCACCCTCCTGGAAAATGCATACTATGAGAATACTTTACTCTTCGGAGACGTCAAGGGTCAACCCTACTTCAAGACACTGGCGCAATACCTGGACGGCGTCAAAAATCGCCAAAGTCCGAAGGATTTGGGAAAGCCTTTTAGCGGTGATATCATCGCTATCGAGATCGTCAACACCATCGCGGTAGCCAAGGTACAGGTGAAGATGTACGATTTCAACTACGCCGAGTTGCTATCCTTTCACAAGTTCGGTGACAAATGGCTGATAGTAACCAAAATGATATCCGACATTCAACAATAACAGTATGAACACCAATAAAGTCCGGTATGTCACCGGAGCCTCCCAGGGATTGGGACTGTCCCTTATCAAACAACTTCTCTCGGCCGGCTATCGGGTAGCCGCATCAACATCTCCTCCGTGGCCGGCTTTCTCACCAGCAACACCCTCGTGTCTGTCGAAAGCAAGATCACCGACTATCAATCCGTCATCAGTACCCAGGCCCGTATGGAAGGCCCTCTCCCTTTCAGCGGATTTTGACCGTCACCCTTAAAAAATTGGCCGGGATGGACGTGGCGCCATTCCCGGTGCTTTTATTCTGCCGGTGAAACAAATCCTCCAATTCATGCTGTAACTCCGCCGCTTTTCCATTTTTCTCAGCTGCCTCGAATGCATTAATGGTAGGGCCATAGTATTTTCTAAACCTGTCGACAAATTCGGATGACGTGCAGGAGATCTCAAAGTTAAAAATGTCCTTTGTAAAGGATATATCCTCTTTTGTCACACCGGCCTTAGTAAACCGTTCGATTACATGATCTTCCACTCCCCACAACATGGGGCTGATAAAACCTTCGGGCGGCGGGGGGGTATAGGCAGAGCTGATCTTTAATATCTGCGCTACCAGGGTAGGATCTCCTGGTATCCAGTTCCCCATTACGATCTTTCCTCCCTGACGGGTGACGCGAACCATTTCTCTGGCTACATCGAATGGTTTTGGAGCGAACATGGCGCCAAAGATAGTGACGACGAGGTCAAAACTTTTATCAGCCAGTTGATGCAGATCGGTAGCATCCCCTTCCTGAAAGGTGCAGTTGACGAGCCTTTCTGTCTTTGCCCTTTTATTACCTGCTTCAACAAGGTTGCCGGCTATATCGACGCCCAGTACGTCGGCCCCCAGCCTTGCCTCCGGAATGGCCGTAGTGCCGTCACCACAACCAAGATCGAGCACTTTAAGCCCTTTTGTAATACCCAGTTGAGCGACCAGCGAGGAACCGCTGTCCCGCATGCTTTCTGCGATCTTTGTAAAGTCGCCTTTTTCCCATAGTGCTTTGTTAGGATTCATATTGTAAATAATTTGAACCCAATAGTAACTATTACCGGCCACCAACTAATGACTTAGAAGCTCAATTGTATGATTTAAAAGGTCAGGACAGGATTTTGACTACAACAATAGTTGTTTTGGCTACGCCTCCTTTTTTTATGCTGCGGAACTTTGGGGTATCAAAAAATATAGAAAATGAAAGTCATTGTAACAGGTTCATTAGGCAACATCAGCAAGCCGCTGACGGAATTATTGGTACAAAAGGGTCATAACGTAGTTGTCATCAGCAGTAAGCAGGATAAACAAAAGGGCATTGAAGCGTTAGGGGCCGTTGCCGCCATCGGGTCCGTGGAGGATGCCACCTTTCTTACAGCAGCCTTTAGGGGGTCGGATATTGTGTATTGTATGATCCCGCCCAATTACTGGTTCAACGGGGCTGACCCTATAGAATATTGTCGCCAGGTAGGTAACAACTATGCTCAGGCTATACGACAGGCCGGAGTAAAACGGGCGGTCCAGCTCAGCAGCTTTGGCGCCGACCTGGATAAAGGTACGGGGTTTATTCTTGGCGCACATCATGTAGAAAAAATCCTGGGCGGGCTTTCGGACGTGGCGATTACCTACATACGCCCCACCTCTTTTTACAATAACCTATATGGTTTTACAGATATGATAAAAGGAGCCGGGTTTATAGCCGCCAACTATGGCGGTGAGGATAAGCTCAGTTTTGTTTCCGGAAAAGACATTGCCGCCGCCATTGTCGAAGAGATGGAGACTCCTCCGGTACACAGGAAGGTACGTTATGTGGCGAGTGACGAGCTCACCGGCAACCAGGTGGCCGGCGTCCTGGGCGCTGCCATTGGCAAACCGGGTTTGAAATGGATCACTATTACCGACGAAGAAACGCTCAGCGGTCTGGAAGCAAGGGGAATGAGCCGGATCATCGCGGCTAATTTAGTTGAACTATATGCGTGTTATCACAGCGGGGAATTGTCAAAGGATTATGAACGTAATAAGCCAAAGGAGTTCGGAAAGATCAAACTGACGGATTTTGCAAAAGAATTCGCCCGGGGTTTTTAAAATTGTGCACAATTGACCTGAAAAAATAAGTAGATTGTACTATGCCGGCCACCACACCTTACAGAATCAGGACGATCAGTGAGTTCCATCGGTTAAAAGGTTTACCAAAGCCGGAACATCCATTGATCAGCGTCGTCAATTTCGAGGCTATCAGGGAGCTAAAGGAGGATGACCCCAGGACGTTTATCCAGAACTATTATTCCATAGCGCTGAAAAGGAATTTCAATGCCAAAATAAAATACGGTCAGCAGGAATATGATTTTGACGAAGGGGTGATGTTCTTTATCGCGCCGGGCCAGGTCTTTTCTATCCTGGCCGACGGCCCCATACAACATACGGGATGGCTGTTGCTCATCCATCCCGACTTTTTTTGGAACAAACCTTTAGCCAAAAAGATACATCAATACGAATATTTCAGCTATTCCGTTCACGAGGCCCTGTATCTTTCGGAAAAGGAAGAAACGATGATCACGGGTATCATCCAGGGCATCGCACAGGAATACCAATCGAATATCGACAAATTCAGCCAGGACGTGATCCTTAGCCAGTTAGAATTATTGCTGACATACTCGGAAAGGTTCTATCACCGCCAGTTTATCACCCGAAGGGTTGCAAATCATCAGATCCTTGGGCGACTGGAAGATCTGCTTACGGAATATTTTAACAACGAGTCCCTGACGGAAAAGGGATTGCCCACCGTACAATACGTCGCCGAGAGGCTAAACGTGTCCCCCGGCTATCTTGGCAGTCTGCTAAAAACCCTGACGGGGCAAAACACACAACAACACATACACGAAAAGCTGATTGAAAAGGCCAAGGAAAAATTGTCTACCACCGATCTGTCGGTAAGCGAGATAGCCTACGAGTTAGGGTTTGTCCATTCCCAGTCATTCAGCAAGCTGTTTAAGGCCAAAACAAATCTTTCGCCCCTGGAATTCAGACAGTCGTTTAATTGAGCGGAGAGAATTTTATTCCTCCCCGCTCCCTTTTGTAGCTTCTGATAAAAGATAATAGGCTCCCTTTGTTACGATCCTTGCATCCCGGGGCAGGTCTTCCAGCGGGATGACCTCCGTATAGCCCAGGTCTTTTGCCCCGACGCGCACCGCCATCTGCCGATAGCGGCGGGGGCCTTTTTCCAGGTAAATAAAATGATCGTCCCCATTACTTACGATGGCTTCATCCGGCAATGCCGCTGCATGGCTGCGGTCAATCTGGATCCGCGCCTCTACATACATCCCAGGCAGTAGCGTCTCCGTGCGCTCTGCGATCCTGGCATGCGCGATGATCGCCTGCTGATTATCCTGGAAAGCCTTATCAAGGCTGTATACGATTGCTATATGATCATGCAATGGGTCATTGGCGTCCGTGAATAGCACCTTCTGCCCTACCTCCAGCTTATGCACATCCTTCTCAAATACCGTGAGGTCCAGGTGCAGGGCCCTATTATCCACTATATCGAACAGCGCCGTGTTGGCATCCATATACTTTCCCATCGTCACGTTTACATGATGGATATACCCGCCGATAGGCGCAACGATCCCTATCTCACTCCGGATAGACCCAGGTTTCAGATCTTCAACCCGGATACCCACCCCCTGCAGTTTTGTATGTATACCCGATTGTCTCGCTCTGGCCACACCCAGCTCGTTCTCCACCTGCTGAAAGGTCTTTTCCGCATTGATGCTGTCCTGCCGGAGGCTTTTCTGACGGGCATACTCCGCCTCCAGATAACGCAGCTGCGAGGAGTTCGCCAGGTAGTCTTCCTGCCACTGCACCACTTCATTGTTTTGTAGCGTCGCCAGTACCTGACCCGGCGTAACAAGATCGCCCTCTCTCACCGGGATGCTCTTTACAATACCGCTCACCAGGCTGCTCACCTGGGCCTGATTCTGCGGAGGTAGCACCAGCCGTCCGTTGACCTTTAACGTCGTCCGCAGGTTACGCTCTTCTACGCCCCCCGTCTGCAGACCAATGGCTTTTACCTGGGTTTCCGTGAGCTGGATCTCCACGGAGGCTGAAGCCGTCTTGGGAGGCTTACTGACAGGTGCAGGCGCTTTCCCGCCACAAGCGGTCAGCACGATCATCAACATTCCATAAAAAACATATTTTGAATACATACGCTCTTTTGTTTAACGGTTCAGTAAATAATTGATCTGGATAACAGCCTGGTTGTACTCGTTGACTGTCCGCAGGTAGCCCTCCCGGATATTGATGGCTTCCTTGACATTCTGCACATATTCAACGTACCCGATGTTGCCTGCGCGATAACTCCTGCCTGCTGCGGACATGATCAGCGTGGCCGACGCCAGTCCTTCCTTGCGGTAATACTCCAATTGCCCCGTCGCCTTGATATATTGCTCCCACCATTGCCGGTAGGTAGTCGACAATTCCAGCCTGGTCTTTTCGGTCCCGGTCTCTGCCATCTCGCGGCCAAGCTTTGCTGCTTTTACGCGGGCCTTTACGCCATAATTAAACAACGGGATATTGGCGCCGATGGTCACCATATTAAAAGGGGTCACATGATCCAGACTTTGGGTGGCGCCGCCGATAGCAAAGGAAGGGAGTCCTCTTGCCCGCTCAACCTCGATTGCCGCCGTATTCATATTTACCTGCCCCCGGGCATATTGTAAAAGAGGATGGTCTGCGAGCATACCCGAATCACCCTCTGCCGGCGGAGGCAAAGGCTCAAACCCTGCCGGTCTGCCCAGGCTGTCTGCGCCCGCCACCCATTGCTGTAGTTCCGCCTCGCTGCCTGCGATATCCGCACGAGCCTGACGCAATTGCAACTGTACCTCCGCCCCCAGGGCCCGGGCATTGGTCTTTTCCAGGATACCCGTCTCCCCTACACTAAATCGCTTCTCCGCCACTGTCTGAAAATCGCGCCAGGTGCTATCCAGCGTCTGCAATAATGCATACCGCTGCCAGGCGTAGGCCCAGCCGGAATAGGCTGACCGGACATTACGGGTTAATTCTGCACGGGTCACCGTCTGCGCCGTCTGCGCGACCTTGACGTGCTCTTGCAACAAACCGCGTTCCGCCTTATATACACCCGGCAGTCTGAACGACTGGGAAATACCTACGTTATAATCGAAGTAGCTGCTGTTAATTTGCCCCAGCGACCCGCTGATGCTCAGCGGATCGAACACTGTCGCCGTCCCCAGCAGCGCCTGTTGCTGACGTACCAATTGCTCACTCTGTCTCATCACGGGATGGTGTGCATACGCCCGCGCCATCGCCGTATCCAATGTCAGTGGCTTTCCGGCAGGAGTCGTCTGCGCCGACACCCGGCCTACCGCTACCGATAGAACTCCTACCAGCAAAAGTGCTGTTATGGCCGGGGGGACCTTCCTGATCCTCCGCACATAAAACAGGCTGTACAACACCGGCAGGACCAGCAGGGTCAGCAGCGTGGAGGACACCAGCCCGCCGATGACCACCGTTGCCAGCGGCTTCTGCACCTCGGCGCCCGCGCTTGTACTCAATGCCATCGGCAGAAAACCCAGGGAAGCCACCGAAGCCGTCGCCAGCACCGGGCGCAGCCGCGCCGTACTTCCCTTAGTGATCCGGGTCACAAGGTCCGTCTCCCCTTCATCCCGCAGCCGATTGTAGTAGCTGATCAACACAATGCCGTTCAACACCGCCACCCCAAAGAGCGCAATAAAGCCGACCCCTGCCGAAATGCTGAAATTCATATCCCGCAACCACAGGGCAGCAATACCTCCAATGGCCGCCAGCGGTATTGCCGAAAAAATGATCAGTGCATCCTTGGCCGATCGGAAGGTAACGAACAATAAAAAGAATATCAGCGACAACGCTACAGGCACCGCCACCTGCAGCCGGCCCTTCGCCTCCTGCAAATTCTGGAACTGTCCCCCATAGGTGATATAGTATCCTTCGGGTAGTGTCAGTTTTTGACCCAGGGCAGTCTTTATATCATTAACTACGCTTTCCACGTCCCGGCCCCGGACATTTGCCTCGATGACGATCCGTCGCTCAGCATCCTCTCTGCTGATCTGTGCCGGGCTCGTTGTAAATCCGACTTCTGCGATCTCGCTCAGCGGTATTTGTTTCCCGTTGGGTGTCGGGATCAACAGGCTCCTCAATTGTGCCGGATCTGTATTCGTATCTTTGGGGATACGGACCACCAGGTCAAACCTTTTTTCTCCTTCATATACCGTACCCGCATAACCGCCGGCATAGGCCGTGTTCAGGACGGTGTTCACATCTCCAATGGCCAGGCCATACTGGGCAATCTTAGCCCGGCTGTATTTCACCAGCAACTGAGGCATTCCCACCGTCTGTTCGACTTTTATATCCGCCAGTCCCCCGATGCCACGTATCAGCGCCACCGCCTGGTTCGCCTTTGTAAACAAAGTAGCCGGATCGCTCCCAAAAAGCTTGATGGCAATATCGCTCTTCACACCCGCCACCAGCTCATTGAACCGCATCTGTATCGGCTGCTCAAAAGAGAGGTTAACCCCTGGTATCGCCTCCATCCTCTCCTTTATCTTCTCCGCCAACCCATCCTTATCCCGGGCCGTTACCCACTCTTTCCGGGGCCTCAACACGAGAATAATATCCCCGCTCTCGATAGGCATGGGGTCGGTGGGCACTTCGCTCGTCCCGATCTTACTCACCGCCACCTTTACTTCGGGGAACTCCAGGGCTGCCTTCTCCAATTGTGTAGCTACCTCGATAGACTGCGGCAGGCTGCTGCCCTGGCGAATGACAAAATTCACCGCAAAATCCCCTTCGTCCAACTCCGGGATAAACTCCCCGCCCAGGTGACGAAAAAGCAGTATAGCCCCTACCAGCAACGCGACGCTAACCGCCAGCACGGGTATGCGAAGACGTAATGCCCTGGACAGCACCGGCCGGTACATACGTTCCATCCATGCCATGACCTTATCTGTCAGCGTTTCGGAAGCTTTCACTTTTCTGCTCAGCAAAAGACTGCTCATCAGCGGCACATAGGTGATCGAAAGCAACAGGGCCCCGATGATCGCAAAGCTCACCGTCTCCGCCATCGGCCGGAACATCTTTCCCTCGATACCGCTGAGCGCGAAGATGGGAATATAGACTATCAGTATGATGATCTGGCCAAAAGCCGCGCCGGACATAATCTTACCGCTGCCCGTGATCACTTCTTCATCCAGTTGCGCCCGTGTCAGTGTCATCCCTTTAAACGATGTATGAAATCTGTGGAGGAGGCTCTCCACGATGATCACCGCCCCGTCCACGATCAAGCCAAAGTCCAGCGCCCCCATACTCATCAGGTTGGCGCTGACCCCGAACAGGTTCATCATACACACCGCAAAAAGCATCGACAAGGGAATGACGCTCGCCACGATCAACCCTGCCCGGAAGTTGCCCAGGAAAAGCACCAGTACGAATATGACGATCAACGCCCCCTCCAGGAGGTTACGTCCTACGGTTTCTATCGTCCTGTCGATCAGCTTGGTCCTGTCGATAAACACTTCGATCTTTACCCCTTCCGGGAGGCTTTTTTCTATGGCCGCCATCCTTTCTTTTACATGGTGGATCACCCGCACGGCATTCTCGCCCTTCTGCATCAGCACCACACCACCCACCGTCTCGCCCTGCCCGTTGGTGGTCATGGCCCCGTACCGGGGTGCAAACCCAAATTGTACAGTACCGATGTCCTTTACCAGCACGGGGATACCACCTGTATTCCTTATGACAATATTGTTGATGTCCGCCAGGCTTTCGATCATTCCTTCACCACGGATAAAATAAATATTGGGGCCCTTGTCGATATATCCCCCGCCTGTATTGCCATTGTTCTTTTGCAGCGCGGCAAAGACCTCGGCCAGGGTAAGGTTCATCGCCGCCAGCCGGTCTGGCCGGACAGTGACCTCATACTGTTTCAGCAGGCCGCCAAAACTGCTGACATCCACGACCCCCGGGGTTCCCAACAACTGGCGCTTTACGATCCAGTCCTGCATGGTGCGGAGGTCCATTGCATTATACTTATGCTCATAGCCTTTTTCCGGCGCCAGGACATACTGGTAAATTTCTCCCAGTCCGGTGGTCGGCGGCACCATGTCCGGCAGGCCGTACTGTCGAGGGATCTTCTCCTCTGCCGCCTTCAGTTTTTCCGCCACCCATTGCCGGATGGTTGTCAGCGGCATGTTGTCCTTAAAGACGATGGTTATTACGGAAAGACCGCTGCGGCTGATGCTGCGCAGTTCCGTCAAGCCCTGGAGAGACTTGAATTCTATTTCCAACGGAGTGGTCACGAACTGCTCTACCTCCTGGGTAGCCAGGGACGGGCAATTGGTGATCACCTGTACCTGGTTGTTGGTCACATCCGGCAGCGCATCGACGCTCAGCCGGGAGAAAGAATAGACGCCCGCTGCTATAAAAAGCAGCAGCAGCAGGCCGGTAACGGGCTTATTACGCACCGATAACCGAATGATCCTTGCAATCATGGGTAAATATGGATAGATGAATAATCTCCGGGTAGCCCCGGGCATGCCATTACACTGATCAGCCTATCCTGGGCGGTTGCCAAATGGAGGAACGTTCTGCGGAATATTCCGGCGTATTATAAGCCGGGAACTTTTTCGCTGCCGGCTGGGGCAGGGCCAATATGACGTAGCGGAAATGCACGCTTGCCGAGACGGACGAGCAGCAGGAGCAGGTGCACAGCGGCGAGCAGTCATCACCCATCTGCTCGTTTTGAGGGGACGAGGCATATACCACCTGTCCCCGGGAGATACCGGAGACGATGCTGCTGTGATCCCTGCAAGGGGCAAAGATCATTATGAGCATCAGGCAGTTCAATATGAATGCAGACAGCCGCATGGGTGCAAAAATAAAAATGATATTGTAAAAAATTTAATTTTTTAATGTTACATTGTTGCATAGGAAAATAACAATAGCATAATAATAACTTTTTATCTTCAAACGATCCTTCATTGGATATTTGTCTTCCGTATGGATAATATCCTTCATCATATCAGGACCGGGGATATCGTAAGCTTCCACACTGCCTACCACCTTTATCATGCAAAATTGTATTTCTATGCCCTTAAAAATACACGGTCCAGGTATCTCGCAGAAGAAACTGTACAATTGACCTTCATTAAATTATGGGAAAATAAACACATGCTTTCCCCGGACATCGATCTCTCCATCCAGATCTTCCGGGTAGCCAAAAGCACGATGATCGACCTTCTCAGAAAAGAGATCCGCCGTCTCGATCACCAGGCCGCGCTGGCCGCGTCCACCGACGGTCAATCTCCCGAAAGACCGGACCCGGCCGGCAAAGACGATCTTCGTCATATCTATGACACCATCGAAAAAATGGCGCCCGTAAGAAAAAAAGTGTTCCGCCTCAGCCGTCTTGAAGGTTTGTCTCATAAAGAGATCGCCGAGCAACTGTCCATCTCGCCCAAAACGGTGGAAAACCATATTGGACGGGCCATCCGCCAGCTAAAGGACGTTCTTACCCTCTTTTTTTAATCCCACACAAAAAAAAACTTTAACCCCACTGGGGGATACACGCCTCCCGGGCGAATACTATATATGCAGATGACAGAAGATCTATTCGAAAGGTTTTTTAGAAAAGAATGCACTCCGGAGGAAGAGCGGCAGGTGCGGGAATATCTTCGGCAACATTGGGCAGAAGTGGAAAAGGACCTGACAGAGGAGGATTGGGCCGCTTTTTCTCATCAGGAAACCCTCCCCTCTTCCGCCTCGGATAAAATGCTATCCGTCATCGATGGGTCCATCCGTCCTAAAAGGACAAGACAGATCTATTTCCGGTGGTCCGCCGCAGCGGCGCTTATCCTCCTCAGTATTGCAGCCTGGATATGGTCAGGTAATATCCGTCATTCTGGCGCGTCTATCGCCGACAGCCGGCCGGCGGTCATACATCACTGGAAAGAAAGGATCAACCGGACTGGTAAGACGATGGTACTGATGCTGCCGGACAGCAGCACTGTCGGGCTTGCAGACAAGAGTTCCATCCGTTATGAAGATTCGTTTACACGGGACGACCGGACGATCTATTTGCAGGGAAAAGCATTGTTTACCGTAGCATCCGACCCTGCCAGACCCTTTATCGTCCATGCCGGGAGATTGTCCACGACGGTTCTGGGGACTGTGTTCAGCGTATCCTGTTTTGGAGACAAAGCCGGGGCGACAGAGATCAGCCTGTTCAGCGGAAGGGTGGTTATCCGGCCCGACAGCCTGCTCCGGAGCAAGGGTATAAAAGAAACATTCCTTCATCCTGGCGAGCAGTTGAGCTTTGACCCGCTGAAACTGACCGTACTTGTACACCCGGAAAAGACAAAACCACCCCTTGTCCAACCTCAAATGCCGCCCGCCGAAAAGATCATGCGGTTTAACAACGCTCCGTTGAGGGATATATTCAAGACGCTGGAAAGGGAATATCACTGCAGGTTCGATTACAAGAACGCGGATATAAACGACATCCGGTTTACCGGCAACTTTAACAGCAACAAAGAAACATTGTCCAGCTTTTTAAATACTATCGCTCTATTGAATAACCTTACCCTCACCGAAAAAAATAATACTTTTTATTTAAAGTAAGCACCACCGGGAAATACCTTATTTATCAAAAGGCCGGCGCCTGAAAAAGCATTCTGAAAAGATGCAGGGCCCCTTTTTGCCCAAACAAAACTTAAAACTATCAACGTGAAATTGTCATTCCCCCAACAACCATGCAAGCTTTTATGGCTTTTGTCATTCCAGCTTCTTTTTTTTGCAGCATCGGCACAGAATGCCCGGCCCACGGTCAGCGGGATCGTAAAGAATGAAGACGGGCTCATTCTCAACAGCGCGGTAGTCGAAGCCCAGAGTGCGGAGAATGTAAAAGTTGCAACGACGACTACCAACGAAAAAGGTCTGTTCCAGTTCCCCAAACTGCCCCTGGGCGGTCCCTATCGCTTCATCTTCAGCCATGTCGGCTATGCCACGGATACCCTGAGCGGGTATATGATCAGCGACAACACGCGACTGGCCTTATCCGTCAGTCTCCGGCAAAAGAACCAGGAGTTGGGACAGGTAGTTGTCACCGCGCTGGGTATTGTTCAGCGAAAAACCTCCCTTGGCTATGCCACCCAGGAAGTCAAAGGCACGACCATCAATGAAGCGCGGGATAACAATTTTGTCAATTCTTTATCCGGCAGAGTAGCCGGGGTGAATATCATTTCCGCAGCCGGCGTAGGCAGCAGCGCCCGTATCACTATCCGGGGTGAATCTTCTCTTAACTATCAGAAAAATCAACCGTTGATCATCGTGGACGGCATACCTGTCGGCAACGACCCCGTACAGAACAATGGCTCGGATACCAATCCTGATTTTGGAAGCTCGATCGGGGAGTTCAATCCGGCGGATATCGAGTCCGTCAATGTCCTGAAAGGCGCTGCCGCCTCCGCATTATATGGCTCCAGGGCGGCCAATGGCGCCCTGGTCATTACTACTAAATCCGGCAAAGGCAAAAGGGGCATCGGCGTTACTTATACAGGAGGATATACCTGGGAAAACCCGTTGAGGCTGCCAAAATTCCAAAACTCCTTTGGCGGCGGTCAAAACGGTCAATATAAAGGCTCGAACTTTGGATACGATAATAACGGACTCTATCCCAACGGCATCAATGAAGACTGGGATGAAAGCTGGGGCCCGGCACTGGATGGTACGCTGATCCCCCAGTTCGACTCCCCGACCAAGAACGGTTTTCGCGGAGGGGATGTCTACCTGACTAACCGGGGCGATATTATCCCAACACCCTTTATCGCCTATCCAAATAATATGAAGGATTTTTTTGTCACGGGTCATACCCGCTTCAACTCCGTCGCACTTGCCGGGAGCAACGATGTCGCCACCTACCGGCTCTCCTATACCAATAACCAGGAGTTGGGTATTGTTCCCAACAATAATCTTACACGCAATACTTTTGCGCTAAAAACGAATTATAAGATATCCGATCAACTGACCGCGGAAGCTTCTGCGAATTATACCAAAACGCTCAGCTCCAGCCGTCCTGATCTGGGTTATGGACATGGCACTCCGATGTACGAATTCGTTTGGTTCAACAGGAATGTCAACATCAACGCCCTCCGCAAGTATTGGATACCCGGTCTGGAGGGTCTTCAGCAGTTCTCCCAGGACTATGGCAATGGTCATGACAACCCTTTCTTTTATGCATTTGAGAGTCCCAGCGGACAAAACAAGGATCAATTATATGGGAATATCAAACTGACCTATAAGATCCTCGATAACCTCAGCATTATGGGCCGGGTGGGGACCGACTACTTCAATGACTTCAGACCCCGTCGCCAGGCCTACAGCAGCAGCAACTCGCTGCAGGGACTTTATCAGGAAACGACGCTCAAATACCAGGAGAATAACTATGACTTTCTGATCAACTACAATACGCAGCTGAACAATATCCATTTCGATATCTCGGCCGGGGGCAATACGATGGAAAGAAGCCGTAACAACCGGCTGGCTACCGCATACTCGCTAATCATACCGGGCGTCTATAATCTCAGCAACGCCGGCTCCCCTGTACAGAACATCCCCTATGATGAGAACAGAAGGACCAATAGTTTATATGCATTTGTCCAGATGGACTACGAGGGGAAGGTATTTGTCAATGTCACAGGTCGTAACGACTGGTCAAGCACATTGCCGGCGGCACACAACTCCTACTTCTATCCCTCGGTCAATACGAGCATCCTGCTGAACAGGATCTTCTCGCTGCCGGCGAGCATAGACCTTTTCAAATTCCGGGCTGCCTATGCACAGGCGGGCAACGATGCCGACCCCTATAATATCTATACGACCTATGGTTATCAGCAATTGTGGGGAGGCATACCTTCTTTGGCGGAAAGCTCTACGCTCAACAACCTGGACCTCAAACCCGAAAAAAGCGCTACTATAGAACTCGGCACCGAACTGCAGCTTTTCAGGAACAGGCTGGGACTCGATCTTACTGTTTATAAAACGAACTCAAAAAACCAGATACTTCCCCTGCCTACCCCGAATTCGTCGGGCTATGACGCCCGGGTCATCAACGCAGGTCAGATCTCCAACAAGGGTATCGAGGTCACGCTCAATACTGTACCCGTCCGCACGAGCAGCGGTCTGGAATGGGACCTGAATATCAATTTCTCCCGTAACATCAGCAAAGTAGTGGCGCTCTATCCGGGTGATGATAAGATCGTACAGGCAGCTCCGGGGGAAGACGCGACCATCGAAGCCAGGGTAGGTCAACGTATGGGAGCACTTTATGGACCGGGCTTTCAGCGTGTGACCACCGGATCGCTGAAAGGAATGCCCATCGTAGGGGCCAACGGTCTTATGCAGGTGACCGCCACTTCCATCTATCTGGGAAATATTAACCCCGACTGGACCATGGGGGTAGGCAACAGGGTGTCTTTTAAAGGTTTTTATCTCGACTTCCTGTTTGACATCAATAAAGGGGGAGTAATGGTATCCCGCTTTATCAACAAGGCCATCGGCGCGGGACAATTGATCGAGACGGCCGACACACGCAACAAGCGTCCGAAGGACCAGGTATACACCAATAGTTATTACCGTGACGGGGCCGTAGATCAGGGAAATGGCACATATGCCCGTAACCTGCAGGTCTTCGACGGCACTTATAGCAAGGGTATTTATGGTACGGGACCACGCGACTTTTACAAAAAATACTATGACCACAATTCGGAAGCGCAACTGGTCGACCGCTCGTTTGTCAAACTACGGGAACTAAAGCTGGGATATAACTTCCCCAAAAAGCTTTTCAACCGTACCCCTATCCAGAATGCAACGCTCTCGTTGGTGGGTCGCAATCTGGCCCTCTGGACAAAAAATCAGCACTTTGATCCCGAAACAGGCGCTTCAACATCCAACGGGCTGGTCGGCGGATTTGAAAACCTCAGTCTGCCGACGACAAGAAGCCTGGGTGTCAATTTAAATATCACTTTTTAATTACTAACCGGTAAAAAAAATTTGCTCATGCAAACTTTTAAATTCATAGGACTGCTGCTAAGCTGCCTGGTCATATTGACAACCGGCTGCACCAAACGATTTGACTCGATCAATAATAACCCCAACAGTCCTCAGAAGGTAGAAAATCCGCAGCTGCTCATCCCTTCCATCATCAAAAACTCCATTCGTAATTATTCCTATACATCGGAGTTCACGGCTGCTGTCTGTGGAGATTATTACGCGGATCAGTACACCAGTGAATTCAAAGATGCCTGGGTGCCCGGACAGACAGCAGGCCTTTTTCTCTGGAATTTTTTCGAACAGCTGCGGGATGCGGAAAACCTGCGTATCATCAGCCACGCAAAGAACTATTCCAACAATGAAGGCATTGCGCTCATCCTGCGTTCATGGCTTTTTCAGGTTGTCACCGATAATTTTGGGGATATCCCATACAGCCAGGCGGTACAAGGCAAGACCAGCGGCATTTTTTCTCCGGCTTATGATACGCAGGAGTCCATCTATTATGCATTACTTGATTCGCTGAAAAGAGCCAACACATTGCTGGCCAGCGGGAATGACCCGATCAACTCGGACATCCTCATGGGTGGCAGCGCCCTGCGTTGGAGGATGTTCGCCAATGGTCTTCGTCTCCGGCTGCTAATGCGTATGTCCGGCAAGACGGGGCTCAAGATCGATGTACCCGCTGAAATGAGCGCCATCGTTAATGATGCGAGCACCTACCCTCTCTTTACATCCAATACCGACCAGGCGGCCCTTGAATTCCTAAATGAGCAGGGTAATGAATTCCCTGCCTTTCACAATGGCCCCATCAATGATTACCATCTCAGTACGACCCTGGAAACAAATCTGAAAAATATTAACGATCCCCGCATCGCCTATTATGCTATGCCTACGCCGGCCAGCGCCGGAACAGCCACACCTGTATATGCGGGTGTGCCCAATGGCATCGGCACGTCAGAATCCTCCTATAACGGCGGCCCCAACTATCAGTCAAAAGTGGGAGCCGTCATACAGCCGGATGGCGCCTATCCCGGCAAAGCTTCTCCGACAGCCGCCCAGGGTCTGATGCTCACTTATTCGGAAGTGCAATTCATCCTGGCAGAGGCAAGAGAGCGAGGTCTTATCAGCAAAGGGGATGCCGCTACTTATTATATGAATGGTATTACGGATCAGTTTACTTATTATGCCAGCCGTCTGGACGTGCTGAATAAAAGCATCCCCGCCACTGATCATACGTTCCCCAAGTCCTCCGACATAACACCGCCAGCCTCTTATTTCACCGGCTCGGGCGTAGCGTACACGGGGACTACCGACGAAAAACTTTACAAGATACGTCTGCAGAAATGGTTTGCACTTTTTTATAATGGTTTTGAAGGATGGTCCGAATGGAGAAGAACGGGCGTACCCAAAGAGATCAAGGCGGGTCCGAACAGCGCTATTTCGGTATGGCCCCGGCGTACACGCTATCCTCTTTCCGAACAGACGGTCAATACCGACAATTATAATAAAGCGCTCCAGGTTCAGGGGCCTGATGATCTGGTTACCAATGTATGGTGGAGTAAATAATGAAGGATACCCTCTCAGGAAAAGGCCAGGAATTATTCCTGGCCTTTTTATTTTTTGTCTACCTTGTTATAAAATCGAGCTATGGCTTTCAAAGTGTATGAGCCTTCATTGGTGCTGCGTCACTTTGTCGTCCTCATCACCGGCATGTCGGGTACGGGTAAGAGCACCGTCATATTGGACTTACAATCCCGCGGCTACAAGGCCATCGACCTTGACAACGATACTTTTTCAATATGGGTAGACGCCGAAGCGGACCCGACATATCCTGACAACGAAGTATCACCGGGAAAAGATTGGGTGTGGAATGAACCGCGGGTTCATGAGCTTTTAGCAATCCGGGATACAGAGTTACTGTTCGTCAGCGGTTGCGCCAGCAATATGTCGAAATTCTATCCCAGCTTTCAACACATTATTCTCCTCACTGCACCTGCATCGACCATTGTCGCACGGCTTCAAACAAGAGAAGGGAATACATACGGGCGCTCATCCGAAGAGGTGGCCCGTGTTCTTCGCCTGCAACAAATCATTGAACCTTTGCTCAGACGGGCGGCCGACCTGGAAATAGACACCAGCATTTCGCATCCATCGGCTGTTGAATTGATCCTTTCTCACATTGGAAAATCCCATCAATGGCTATAAAAATCCCAGACTATGTTCACCATAAAAAAACTGATACTGTCCTTCTTGCCGGCAGTCTGTCTCTATGCCTGTCATAATGCTCCGCCGGAGCAGGACACGGTCGATTTTTCCATGAAGGGGGATACTGTCGTTGTCCCCGGCAACTCAACCCTGAAAAGCAAGCTGATCACCTCCGTGGTCCAAAGCAGGCCTTACCGGCTGCAGCTGCTGACTGCCGGCGCAGTAAAGGCCATTCCGACCCAATACGCAGAGATCGCCCCGCCATTTTCCGGGCGGGTCGTAAAATCATATATGCGGCTAGGCATGCGGGTGACCCCGGAGACGCCGCTGTTTGAGATCAGTTCACCCGACTTTATGACGGCCCAGAAGATCTTCTTCCAGGAAAAATCGCAGATGCAGCTGGCCGAGAAGACCTTGAAAAGACAGGAAGACCTGAAAGCTAATGGGGTCGGTACAGAGAAAGACCTGGAAGAAGCCCAGACGGCATATGATGTGGCCAAAAAGGAATATGAGAATGCGGTTGTGGGGATCAAGGTATTCAAGGCTGACCCTGACAACCTTATTTTGGGGCAGCCCCTGGTGGTCAAGGCGCCCATTGTCGGCGAAGTCCTCGACAATAAGATCGTGGTGGGAAAATTTATCAATGACAATTCTTCCAGCGTAGCCATCGTGGCGGAGTTGTCAAAAGTGTGGGTTGCCGGCCAGATCAAGGAAAAGGATATCCGTTATATCCATGCGCTCGATGAATGCTCCATACAGGTGACAGCCTATCCTGATAAATATATCCGGGGCAAGGTTTACCATGTCAACGAAATGGTGGATGAGGACACCCGGAGCGTCCAGGTCCTGATCGAATGCGACAACAGGGACCACCTGCTCAAGCCGGGTATGTATGTCACGGTTGATTTTATCAACGCCCCCACTCAGACCATCCTGATCCCATCCAGGGCGGTCCTCCAGGCAAATGATCAAAGTTATGTGTATGTCCAGGCGGGCCCGGGCAAATATCTCAAACGGAAGATAGCAACCTCGGGTTCCGACAACGACCGGGTCATCATCACTGCCGGTCTGCAGCCGGGCGATATCATCGTCTCCGAAGGGGCTTTCTATCTTTCGAATGCTAAATAGACTCGTTTATTAAAGCGCACCGCTCATGAAGAAAATAATTTTTACCGCTATACAAAAACGATGGCTATTCGTGGCGTTGTTCGCGCTGCTGGCCGTCTTTGGTTATTATTCCTGGCAGCAGTTGTCTGTGGAAGCCTACCCGGATATCGCGGACGTGACTTCCCAGGTCATCACCCAGGTGCCCGGGCTGGCGGCGGAGGAAATGGAGCAGCAGATCACCATTCCCATCGAACGCGCCCTCAACGGCATGCCGGGCATGCATGTCATGCGCAGCAAGAGCACCTTTGGTCTTTCGGTGATCGTCATCGTCTTCGAGGACGGCATCGAAGATTATTGGAGCCGTCAGCGTATCCAGGAAAGGCTCAACGACGTACAACTGCCTTATGGCGCCCAGCCGGGCCTCGATCCTCTCACTTCCCCTATCGGCGAGATCTATCGTTACATCATCGAAAGCAGGAACCATGACCTTCGGGAGATCACAGATCTGCAAAACTGGACGATCATCCCCCGCATCAAGCAGGTGCCCGGCGTAGCCGATGTCACCAACTTCGGCGGTATCACTACGCAATACCAGATCGAGCTGGACCCCCGAAAGCTGGAAGCATACAAGCTATCGCTCTCCGACGTTCAGACAGCCATCAATAACAACAACGCCAATGCGGGCGGCAGCGTCCTTACCCGTGGGGACCTGGGTTATGTCGTGCGAGGCATCGGCCTGGTGAAATCCCTGGAGGGGCTGGGCGACATTGTCGTCAGGTCGGTGAACGGCGTCCCTATCTTCCTTAAAGACGTGGGTGTCCTGAAATACGGCAACCTGGAACGAAAGGGCATTCTCGGCTATACGGACAGGAGGGTGAATTATGGCGAATGCGACGAGGGCATTGTGCTGCTGCTGAAGGGGCAGAACCCATCTGTCGTGCTGGATGGCATCCATAAGGCTGTCGACGACCTGAATAGAAACATCCTGCCGCCGGGTGTTACTATCCGGCCCTACCTGGACCGTACCAACCTTGTCGATGCGACCCTGCATACGGTGTCCCATACCCTGCTGGAAGGCATGACGCTGGTGATCATCGTGCTGATTGTTTTTTTAGGCAACTGGAGGGGGGCAGTGCTCGTAGCGATCACCATCCCACTGGCGCTGCTGATCGCCTTTATCCTGATGCACCTTACGAAGATCCCTGCCAACCTCCTTTCCCTTGGGGCCATCGACTTCGGGATCATCGTCGACGGGGCCATTGTCATGATGGAAAGCATTCTCAAAAAAAGGGAGGCAAACGAAGATCAACAACTGGAGGAAAGGACCATCGGCAAGATAGCCCTGGAAGTGGCCAAACCTATCTTCTTTTCCACTATTATCATCATCACCGCCTATCTGCCGTTGTTTGCTTTCGAACGGGTGGAAAAGAAGCTTTTTACACCCATGGCCTTTACCGTTGGCTATGCCCTGTCCGGCGCTCTTTGTGTGGCCCTGCTGCTGATACCGGGCCTGGCTTTCGCCATCTATCGCAAGCCCCGGAAGATGTTCCGCAACCGCTGGCTGGAAAAACTTACAGCTGTCTATGACAAGGGAGGGAAAAGGGTAATGCAGCGGCCTCAAAGGGTCTTTATACCTCTTTCGATAGCCCTTGCGGGAGCCATCATCCTCACCATCATGGTGGGCAAGGATTTCCTGCCACCGCTGGACGAGGGTTCCATCTGGCTGCAGGTGCAGCTGCCGCCGGGTATCTCCCTGACTAAGTCCAAAGAGATGAGCGATACACTGCGGCAACGTACCATGAAGTACGGAGAGGTTACCTATGCCCTTGTCCAGGCGGGTCGCAACGATGACGGAACGGATCCCTGGACGGCCTCACATTATGAATGCTCCATCGGTATCAAACCTTACAACGAGTGGCCGAGGGGTAAGACAAAGACTGACCTCATCAACGAGCTTGCCGCGGAATATGCTACGATGCCGGGCTATACGGTGGGCTTCAGCCAGCCTATGATCGACGGGGTCATGGATAAGATCGCGGGCGCCCATAGCGAGCTCGTCGTCAAAATATTTGGTGAGGACTTCAGGGAGACACGGAACATTGCGGAAAATGTGTTAAGTACGCTCAGGCAGGTGCCGGGGTCCGCGGATCTTGCCATTGACCAGGAGCCGCCTCTGCCTCAGTTGCAGATAAAAATAGACCGGGATGCCGTAGCCCGTTATGGCCTCAATGTCAGCGACGTCTCGGAGCTTATCGAAGTCGCCATCGGAGGCAAGGCCATCTCTCAAATATTCGTTGGTAACAAAGTCTACGACGTTATCTGCCGATATAACGAAGAAAGCCGCAATACGCCTGAAAAGATCGCCAACCTGATGCTCACGTCCCAGACAGGGGCCAGGATACCTCTCTCCCAGGTGGCGACGGTTGCAACCTCTACAGGTGAAAGCACCATCACGCGGGAGATGAACAAACGGCAACTGACGGTGAAGCTCAATCTCCGGGGTCGTGATCTCTCCAGCTTCCTGAAGCAAGCCCGGGGGGATATCGAAGCGAAGGTCAAGTACGACCATGAGAAATACAAGATCAGCTGGGGCGGTCAGTTTGAAAATCAGAACCGTGCTTATTCAAGACTTGCCATCATCGTCCCTCTTGCTCTTGCCATTATGTTCATTCTTCTTTACGGGGCCTTTGGCAAATTCCGGCAGGCGGGTCTTATCCTGAGCGTCGTTCCCCTGGCCCTTTTTGGCGGCATGGCTGCCCTGAACATCCGCGGTATGACGCTCAATGTGTCCTCTGCGGTGGGCTTTATTGCCCTTTTTGGGGTCGCCATCCAGAACGGGGTCATCATGATCTCGCATATCAACAACCTGCGAAAGGAAGGGATGGCCTTGCTGGACGCGGTCATAAAAGGAGCCGAAGACCGATTTCGCCCTGTGCTCATGACGGCGACAGTGGCGGCCCTGGGGTTGCTGCCGGCTTCACTCGCTACGGGCATAGGGTCCGATGTACAGCGACCGCTGGCCACAGTCATCGTGTATGGCCTTTTTGTAGCCACCACTATCACTCTTTTTGCTCTTCCGCCCTTGTATTACCTCATGGAAAAAAAATGGGGGGAGGAGAAACATAACGTATAAATCCATCAGCATGCAAGTACTTAATTTCATATATCGTTTGAAATATGGGGCGCTCAGCGTAGTCTCCCTGCTCCTGTACACACATACTTTTGCCCAGACCGACACCAGTTTTGCCAGGATCGAGCTCGGTCTGAGCGAATATCTCCATCAGGTGGGAAAGAATAATCTGGGTTATACGGCACAAAAATTCAATATCAGCATGGCGGAGGCGGACATCGAAACAGCCAGGATATTCCCGGACCCTGAGCTGAGCATCGGCGCTTTTAATAACCAGAACGAATCCCTCAAACTTGGGTACGGGTTCAATGGGGGGCTCAGCGAAAACTTTGAGCTGGGCGGCAAACGGAAAGCAAGGGTAAACCTTGCCCAAAGCCAGCTGGCCCTGAGCAAGGCCCAGGTGGACGACTATTTCCGCAACCTGCGGGCCGACGCGACGGCGGCCTATTTTCAGGCCATCCAACAAAAATATCTCTACCAGGTGACGCTGGCCTCCTACCGGGTGATGAGGTCCCTGGCCGACGCGGATTCCATCCGTTACCGCGCCGGCGCCATCATGGAGATCGACGCCCGGCAGTCCAAGCTGGAAGCTAATTCCCTGATGAATGACCTGCTCCGGAGCGAAGCTGACTGGAAGAACGCGCTCCTTCAGCTCGGTACAATGACCGGCAAACAAAGGATCGACACCTTCCTCATCCCCACGGGCAGCTTTGACAGTCTGGATAGGAACTTCGACCTCGGGACACTCATCGTCACAGCCCAAAACAACCGCGCAGACCTCAAAGCCGCCCTCGAAAACAAGAACATCTCCCTGCGGAGCCTACAGCTCGCCAAGGCCAACCGGAAGATAGATCTGGGGGTTTCTGTGGGCGCAACATATAATAGTGTTTCGCACAATGATATTGCGCCTACGCCGGCCTATACCAATACTTCGGTGGGTGTAGCCATTCCTCTGAAATTCTCCAACAAATATAAAGGAGAGCTCCATCATGCACAATTTGCCATTCAGCAATCCGACGTCCAGTACGGCGACGTGGAGCTCCAGATACAAACAGAGGTCACGCAAGCTTATATCAACTATCAGGCTGTCCGTAAACAGGTAGGCCAGTTCAGGGCGGGCATGCTGACGGAAGCCAAAAGGGTGCTGGACGGCAAGATTTATAGCTACCGGAGAGGTGAAACTTCTCTGCTTGAAGTGCTCAACGCCCAGCGCACTTACAACGATGTTCAGCAAAGTTATTACCAGACCCTCAACAATTATGCTTTATCGCTCATCGATCTCGAGCGGGCTTCGGGGATCTGGGATATACAGTGACCTGACGGCTTTAGAATATATAAAAGATGCTTGCCTGCACTACGTTGGTCCTAAAGTCCGTCTTTACATTGGATATATCAAAATCACCTACCTTGGACAGACCAGCGATGTACCGCGCCCCGATGCCAAATCCGCCCTTTGTCTGATAGCCTATACCTCCGGCTGCCGACAGGTCCAGCCTTTTGGCGAAATTGCCAAATGACGCGCCCTTGGTATCCTCTTTTATACGAAATCCTGTCTGCGGACCTGCTTCGAAATACAGCCCAAAATTAGTCCTATACTTGATCAGGAAGGGCACAGAGAGATAGTATACGTTTAAATTTTCCTTGCCGAACAGGTCATTCTTCATCTTTGCTCCCTGCGAAGAAAACAGGAACTCTTCCTGTATCGAGAGATTGTCGGTTATCCTGAAATTGACCAGCGCGCCCGCATGAAAGCCCATCAAAGCCTCGGTGGCAAAATCGGTGTTCGTGTAGTTGCTGTAATTCGCCCCGGCTTTCAGGCCAAAAGTCAACCTGCTAAATACACCCTTAACAAGACCCTGGCTGCGACAGTTGGTAGACACCAGGACAAGACCGATAAAAAGAATCTTCAATTTCATAACTTGATTTTTGATTTTCGGGGCAAAATTGGGCAGCTTGCGTAAGCCCAACAATGGGAAGACAACCGAAGCGGACAAAATCGGTCATGAAGCATTAGCATCAGCAGGAGCCATAAAACTCCGACGCTTTAAAGGCTGTTTTGTCCGTCTCGCGACCTTTCCGCGTGCATTCCGGCGAAGAATTGCCCTACCTTTATCCAATGAAAGCAAGTCCCCTTGTAAAAGACCTCATCCGGTCCTGCTGGCTGCTGGCAGCCATCGTTGCGGTCATTGCTTTTATGTTTGTTTACATTTTTCAATCTGTCAACACCTTTCCCATTCTTTACTCTCTATTCGTAGGTCTGCGTATTTTTCTGCAAGGTCTTGTCAATATTTTCATCCTGATCACATTACAAAAACTGGTCCCCGCTGCACCGGCAAAACGAAAGAGGCTTATCCGGTATGCCGCAGGATATCTGGTAGTTTTTATCTTTATTCTATGCACTACTCCCCTGGAACAATACTTATCTTTTCCGGCAGGAAGCGGCAGATCTATAAAGGAAAGCCTCCCTTCTATCCTGTACCAGGGCATTATGAACAACACGCTTGTGATCATCGTACAAAACCTTGTGATCCTCCGGCACGAAAAGACAACCACGGACCTTGAAAACTCCAGACTAAAGGCCGCCAACCTGGAGTCTGCCAATCTGCTGTTGAGACAACAGATCCATCCTCATTTCCTCTTTAATGCATTAAGCGCGCTGAAAGGCCTTTACAAATCGGATGTTCACGCGGGAGAGGCCTATCTTTCACATCTGGTGAACTTTTTACGCGCCTCGCTGACAGAATCGCAAGCAAGGGTTTCGTCTCTTTCGGATGAGATCAGGCTTTGCAATGATTATCTGGAAATGCAAAAAATTCGATTTGAAAACGCCCTTGTCTGTACCATTGACCTTCCGGAGCAAGTGATAACAAAGGGGTTTGTACCCTCGTTCTCGATACAATCGCTGATGGAAAATGCCATCAAGCACAACGAAGTGACGGAATCATCGCCCCTACGGATCAGGGTATTCTATGAGCACGGCCGCATCATTACCGAGAACAACCTGCAGACAAGGTCCTATATAGACGCGCCCAGCGGCAGAGGTTTGATGAACCTGATGGAAAGATATAAGCTCTTGTCTACGGAAGAAGTCATCATCCTCCAGGACAAGGAAAAATTTTCCGTAAGCATAAAAGTTTTAAGCGATGAAGTTAATCATCATTGAAGACGAAAAGGTGACGGCCAGGGATCTGTCACAGACAATAGAAGAATTATATCCAGGAACAAGGATAGAGAAAATATTGAGCACGGTAAAGGAAAGCATCAGTTACTTTAACAATGGTACCGATGCAGACCTGATCTTTTCGGATATTCAGCTGGGTGACGGTCTAAGCTTTGAAATATTTTCCAAAGTGGAGATAGATGCGCCGGTGGTATTTTGTACAGCTTTTGATGAATATGCCTTACAAGCCTTCAAAGCCAATGGTATCGACTATATCCTAAAGCCTTTCACCACCGAAGCGGTGGGGGCGGCCATCAGCAAGTACCTGTCCCTGCGAGGGAAAATCACTGAGAGTACACTGCCATACAAGGCGCTTGAGCAGCTGTTCTCTTCCCGGAAAACGACGGATACGGGCGCGGTCCTTGTATACCAAAAAGATAAGATCCTGCCGATAGCTGTCAGTAAGATTGCCTTCTTTTATCTAAAGAATGGGGTGGTACATCTTACCACCTTTGATAAAACAAGCTATCTGATCAACAAAAACCTGGAGGAGCTGGAGAAAACGACGGAACCGTTGTTCTTCCGGGCCAACCGTCAATTTCTGATCAATAGAAAAGCGGTACTGGATGCGTCGAGCTATCTTTCTCGTAAACTTTCCGTCAGCCTGTCCGTACCGCCCCCGGAAACCATCACCGTCAGCAAGGAGAAGATCCCCCAATTCCTGGACTGGTTGACACAGCCCTGATACATGCAGCATTCCTATCCTTCATAAGGGAATACGAGGCTGAGATCCGTCTCGGGCGGGATATGCCCCATAAGCCGGCACATCAATACGATCTGTCCTTTGTGATGGAACTCATGCGAAACGACATGCATGAAGATCTGCCGCGGGGTGGCGGTTACCTGCGGTCCGTCAGGGTCGGGTCTGCCCTTGATCGACTCATCCGGATTGTCGCCAAATTTCTTCAGAAAAGCCGCTATGATCTCATCCACTTGTCCGTAAAGCCGGCGTAGCTGCGGCAGGGTGCTACAGGCTTCCGCCTTTAGGATGTTATCTGTCCTCACGCCCGCAAAACGAACTATCCAGGCGAAATAACAGTCGGCACTGTGCCATAGCAGATCGCAAATGGTCTTATTGTCATAGGCCGTCATGGGCGTGTTCAGATCATCCCCGACAGCAGTCTCGACAAAGCTCAGAAGGGTTTCCCGCACGTATTGTGTCCACGTATATTGCTGCTGTAACATCATGCTACCAGTTTTTGTCTCTCCTCCGCCCGCGGGCGCAGCCAACGTCGTTGCAGCCAGTTCCTCACCGGCTCATCATAGAGTTTTAGACAGGCGTAGGCTATTATCACGGCCCCAAAAAAAGTAGCCAGTGCATAGGGGAATGCCTGCCGGAATCCTACGCCTTTGTGGTTGCTTACCCAGCCGGTGTAGATGTAAACGAGTGGATAGTGAGTAATATAAATGGGATAGGAAATATCGCCAAAGAATTTGCAGATCCGTGACGAGAAGCCCTGGCTAATCCTGGCGCTGGCGCCAAGATAAACCACTAATGGAAAGACAAACAGGATCACAAACGACTCGTACAGGCCATTCATCCATAGATGATCCGCACCTCCAATCCTTGGTATGGCAAATACGACCACCAATAACAGGCTGCACCATAAAAAGGCATTCCCGATCCTGGTCAGGTGAGCAGTCCGGGACAACAACAGGCCGGCACAAAAAGGATACATCAGTCGGGTAAACCCGATGCGCAATTGCTCAGGGTTGAAGGCCCAGCCACCTATGACATCGCCGGCGCCACCGGTCAGCAAATAGTGAACGAGGGCAGCCCCGGACAGGATTACCAGCACCCATAAGGCCGTCCTGGAGAATTTCCGGATGAACAGCGCATAAAGAATATTCGCCACATATTCAAAGAATAAGGACCATGCAGGGCCATCCAGCGGATGCATCTCCTGCCAGCCGCGTATGTCCATGGATGTCGGTACGGGGATGAGGGTAAATCCGATCACCATGATCAGAAGCATTTTCCATACAGGTATGGTATGGATGGCCGGCCACATCGCAGAGTCCTGGAAGTAAAAACCCAGCGCGCCGACGATCATCCCCATGATCACCATGGGATGCAGTCTCACAAGTCTGCGTTTGAAGAAATCGCCCGGTGTCATCTTTTTCCAGCGATCGTCATAGGCATACCCGATGACAAAACCTGAAAGCAAAAAGAAAAAGTCCACTGCCAGATATCCATGATTTATCATAAGGTCCAGATGGCTGGTGGAATGGGCTTCAAGGATGTGAAAGATGACAACGAGGATGGAAGCCACGCCGCGTAGTCCGTCTAGTATGGGATAGTGCGGTTTTGTGGCAAGAGAGGTTGATTTCATCCTGGAATATACAAAATTTATAATGACCATTCCGGTCGTCTGTAGCGGCCGATGGCCAGGGCAAGACCGGATAGCACCATGAGCATGGCAAAAGCATAAATATGTCTCATTCCAAAATGACCGGCAAAAGCTCCGAGGAGGGGTCCTGTGACGCCAAGCGACAGATCGATGAACAGCCCATATGCGGCCAGTGCGGTCCCTTTATTGGAAGACGGCACCAATCTCACCGCCTCGACTCCCAGCGCAGGATAGACCAGGGAGAAACCGAGGCCGGCCAGACCTGCTCCTGCTGCGGCGGCAAATGGTACAGTCGCCTGCCATAAGACAAACAAACCCAGGGTTTCGACGGACAGGCAAACGATGGACGTCCGCAGTCCGCCAAAGCGATTGATCGCATTCGGAAAGGTCAGACGGCCAGTGATGAACAACATGCTGAACAGGCATAGGCACAGTACAGCACCCTGCCAATGCAGGGACGCATAATATAAGGTTATGAAAGTGGAGATGCCGCCGAATCCCAGACCGCCCAGCGCCATGCAAGTACCATAAGGCGCCACCTGTCTGAGCACTTTTACAAAGGGCTGTCTTTGCTTGCCGGCGCCGGCTTTTAATGCCGGCTTGTACCTGGCATATGCGATGCCCAGTAGACCGACGGCGACGATGAGGATGCCTACAGTGCCGAGTCCGAAATGACGCTGGATGATGACACCGCAAGGCGCACCGGCAGCCAGCGCACCATAGCTGGCGATGCCGTTGAAAGAAATGGCCCTGGCTGTATTTTCCTCGCCTGTGGCCAGGATAGCCCAGTTGATCGGGCTGGAGCCGACGAGCCCTTCCCCAAAACCAGTGATTAGCCGGGTGCAGGCAAGGATAGCCAGGCTGATGGCGGGATACCCGCCAAGCAAATGTACCATCACCAATATCGCCCCGCTGATGGTGAATCCGATCATCCCGCGCATTATTGCCAGCTTGGGGCCCTTCTTATCCACGATGCTTCCCGCATACCCGCGGCACAGGAATGTCATGATATACTGTGTGCTGATGACGATGCCGGCGATCATTGTGCTGTAACCGAGGTCGTGGGTTACAAACACGGGCAGTATCGGTAATGCAAGCCCTATGATGAAATAGGCCAAAAAAGTAAAGGCGACATAGCCTACAATCTTCTTACGAACCATCGGAGCAAATTTAGGCATCTCCGGATAAACCGGACATCAGCCTGTAATTATTTCCGGATCACCTTCACCTGTTTAGGGGCAGTGAAAGTCGAAACGATCTTACCACCGGGTTGCTTCACATGCCTTACTTTCACCAGTCCGTAGGGAGTGGGGAAGCTGCCTTCCGCAAATTGCAGGTCGCCGAGGTGTGGATCTATTTTTATGGTCCTGCAACCTGGCTCTACCACGGTAATGCCCAGCACATGCTGGGTCAGCCAGGGAGTAGGGCCGGAAGCCCAACCATGGCAGAGGCTGTGGCGGAAGCCGATATAACAGTACGCACCGTAGTCGCCGTGTATATCTTTCCGGCCGGGTTTGGGCAGATCATCTATACGGGAAGCATTGGGCAGCCAGTCCAGGTTGAAATCTTCCCAGAATGTAGTAGCGCCCAGGTTCAACATGGCTCCCCAGAAACTACGTATGGCATCTAATGCCCCCTGGTAGTCACCAGCTTTTGCCTTTGCCTGCAGCATGTAATACCCGTAAAAAGTAGAAAAGCCCTTGGCTCCGCCCACAGCCAGTATCTCACTATTAGCCTTTTGCGCCGGCATGAGGCCGGATAGGGCCATCAGTGCCGCGGCCTGCTTGGAATGGTTGTGATCGGGTACGTATTTCCTCAGACGTGCAACTGCCGCTTCACATTGAGCGGCAACCGCAGCTTCGCCCAGAATCTTGCACAGTTCGGCCCCGTCCGTCAGCGCCCAGATCATCATAGCCTGTAAGCCTGCATCCACGCCTTTTTTGTTCTCACTGGAAGGCCAGTCCAGGAAACGGGTGCCATCCAACTGCTCTTTGTTGTCGTTGCCGATCTTGCTGATGATATACGCCAGTAGTTTGGTCAGATAGTCTTGCTGCTGTTTGAGATAGGACAGGTTGCCGTTGTGATAGTACCAATCCCTATGAATGATGATCCACCACATGGAGTAGGTGCTGATGCCATTCATCCAGGAGGGCAAGGGGGTGATGTCGCGGGAAAGGTCAAGGCTCTTGGGTACTATGTCGTTGTTGCCGAACACCGCGCTGATGGTGGAGATTTCCGGGTGCATATCGCCCACCCACACCAGCCTGTCGCGTTTGATGCCGTCCCAGAGATAGTCCTGCATATTCAGCTGCACCGTATAGGCGCCGGTGAGCCAGATCTTATTTAGTAACGGGTCACTGCAGTTGAAGGAACCGAGATAGGGCAAGTCCCTGAAAGTGAATATGGCGCGCACTTCTTTCAGTTGCAATTCGGTGTCGGCATCCAGCAGGTCGATCCGTACAAAGCGGAAGCCGGTATTGCCGACCTCCTGCTTACCCAGCCAGGGCAATTGCACTGTTTCATCACGCATGGCATGATCGTTGGTGGCGTTTTGCCTGGGCTCTATCTCACTCATGGCTTCACTGGCTGATTCGCCAAAACGAACCCGGACGCGCACCGGCTTACCCGATTTATGCATTCCTGTTATGATCTGAAGCCCTCCGTGCAGCTCCCTGCCAAAGTCGAGCAACAAGGCCGGGTAGATACCTCCTTCGCTTTTCAGGATGCACATATCTTTGTTAGCCAGGTCGGCCTGCCCGTTGCCCGGCAGCAGGAGGCGTTCTGCATTCATGATCAGAGAGTTTGCGTTTTCCGTCCGCCAGGTGATGTTCACCGGCGAAAGATATCGCCTCACCGTTGCCGTGGATTGTGCCGTTTTAGCCCGGCCGGCCTCGAATACAGGTGGTAGCTGGGCGCTGGCCGCCCCACCCAGCAGGGAAAGCAGTAAACATTGTGCAAAAAAAGTTTTTTTCATAAGTTATAGTTCCAAATATCTCCGGATCGCATGGTTAGTGCAGGACTGGTATACAATAAAGTGGTGCCATCGGTATCGTATATATAAAAATGCCCCGTTTCTATATCGGTATTCATATAGAGCCTGATCCTGTCCGGACCGTAAGCCCTTTCTACATCCCCCCAACGCGCACCTGTTCCATCGCTGATAAAGATAACTTTTTTCTGCAGCCATTTGGCGTGGATGGCATTATGGTCCAGCGAGGACACGGGCCCTGCGCCGTAAAGTACGCCATACAGTCTGTTGTCTTTTGCTACATAGCCGGCGGAGGTGATGTATTTATCCGCGTTGCTTAGGTTGGTCAACAGCTGCTGGCTAGCGGAAAAGTTCGTGGGTGAAGCGCCCAGGCTGTATTTTAAAAAACTGCCGTTCAGGTGAAGCGCCATCATGTAGTAGCCTGTACTGTTATACGTGAATTTTTTTACATCCTGGGCCACCAGCCCTTCCGGCAGCACATCTCCGGTGTAGGTAAAATTGATCATGTCGGTACTGGTGGCATGATGCACTGCAAATGCGTTGCCCGTATTGGTATAATTGAAGTCGTTGAAGTAGAGGTGGAAGACCCCGTTCTCGTAGTAGATGACATTGGAACCGTTGACATCTGCCAGGCTCCAGTTGGGATAGCCATTCATGGTGATCAGGTAGCTGGCGCTGCCTGCATTAGGCGTCCAGTTGACACCATTAGTAGAGGTAGCATAGGCCGGCTTGTTCAACTGCGGGGAACCGGGCAGGGTGGTGTAGTACATGAGCCAGCTGCCATCCGGCTTTTTCATCACCGTTTCGTTATTGACATGGGTCATGACCCCATGGTCGATCATCAGAGCATGTGGGTTAAAGCTGAGGAAATTGTCATTACTTACAGTGATAGATATCCGGTCATGACCGTCGGTGGTCCCATCCCATCCGCCGAAATAGATGTTCCAGGCCCCGCCATTGCTCACTATGTACGGGGCATAGACGTTGCTGTTGCCTCCTGCATTTGCTGTAATAATAGGGTTCCTGGCATCGTAGTTCCAGTTGGAGATCTTATTGGGGTTGAAGGTGCCGGATCCGACACTCCTTATTTCATTTTCCCTGTTTGTGTTGTTATTGCCCTGCCAGGTAAAGTTATTGAGTCCGGCATCATACCCGGCCCCTACCTCAGCAAGCTGGAAAACGATATTGCCGTAATCGTCTTTGCCCAGTTTGGTGGCGACAATGCGGATGCCGTTGGTATTTACGGTGGCGGGCAGGGGTAATATCACCCATTCTGTCTGCGGGTTGGGAAAGGCGGTATCACTCCGGGAGAGTACCCAACTGCTCCCGTTTGACCAGTAGATATCGAACTTAACAGGAAAGCCCTGCGCCCCCGTATGGTCATACCGCGGCAGCATTTTGATATAGTTCACATCGTGGAAGCCGTTGAACCAGTAAGCCACCCATTCCGTGCTGTTCACGTCTGACCGGGTATTGGAGCTCCATACTGTAGTCGCACTGCTGTCCTTCAGTGCCGCATTTGACCATAGCTGTGAAGAGGTGGCCACGCTGGTGACAGGAATATCTGTAGGTTGCCAGGTGATCGCGCGGGGCAGCGTCGTTCCCCGTTGAGAAGTCCGGACAGAGGCTTTCTTACAGCCTCCCCACACGATAAGGAGGCAGATAATGACTAATAAATTACGGTATTTCATATTTATTTGGTTGTATAATGGAAGTTAAACCGGCCTGCGGGGGCCACGTCGCCATTGATGATAAAGTCCGCGATCTCTCCTTCCTGCTGCATGTTGTCGCTCCATTTGAAGCCGAGATCAATTTCGCCGCTGATACCCAGCAAGGCCTTGGGTATTTTGATCTCCAGTTTGTTGCCACCGGCGGCATAGTCCAGTTCACCTGCCTTCCGCCAGTACCAGGAGCCATCTGTTTTTTCCAGTATCGCTTTCCTGCCGGGGTTGATACGGTTGACTACGAAGTCATACCCTTCCCAGCCGGTATTCTTGTTATTGTCCACATCGATGAACAGTCGCATCCATCCCCGGCCGATGCTGGGGGTGAGGGGATCTGCTGTTTCTACATAGAAGTAGAGATTATCTTTATCCCTGGCGACTTTGGCCAGCACAATATCGTTGCGGCCTGTGTTGTTGGTGTAGTACAGGCTGCCCCAGCCGGGGCTGTTGCGATGCAGGGTATTTCCCTTGTAGGAGGCGAATGCAGGTGTAACTGTGTTCCATTCGGTGAATTGCCCGTCGATATGTATGGTCAGCGGTGCAGACACCGGCTGGGGTGCAGGCATTCCTTTGAACTTCCTGATATTGCTCACCATCTGGTAATAGTAATTGTCGCCATGCCCCCCTTTCATGGGCTCCACATCACGGCTGCCTTCTTCGTTGAATTCATCCGGGAAGGCATTGGTTTGCTGCTGCCATACATCGTAACGGCCCGCTACCCATTCGTTCCAGCCTGTGATAAAGATAAATTCAGGGTCAAGCTCCAATGCCCGGTCCCATTGTTCCTGGAAGTTGTAACCTTTGTTCACGGCGCCGGGTTCAGTGATCTGTCCTTTTTTGAAGGTATAGCTTCTGCCGAAGGCGCCGGGGGCATTCATGGCGGTGAGTCCCCTCTCCTTACTCCAGTTCTGCGCCACGCCTACGGTGACCTGTTCAAAGCCCCCATCCTTGTTCTTTACAAATCCATGCTGGGGATAGATCTCCAGCCAGCCCCAATGGTCGGGTTCTTCCGGGCCCTTGTCGTACACAGGCTGACCAGGCCGGAAGGTGAAGAAGTTTTTCATTTCCGCCTTAAGTGCGGGGTCATTCTGTCTGCCCGCGATATCATCCGCAAATTCGGGCATACCCATTACAAGGGGTTTGCCTTTCCAGATGAACCAGAGGTCTTTGTATTTACCCGGCTTATAGAGGTCTGTATAGATCTCCTTCAGGATCTCTTTTCCGCCATCGTTGAGCCAGAAGGGCAGCATGAATGCTATTTGCGGGGTTTTCACGCCGTCTTTACGGGCCCTGGTAAATACTTCGCAGAGCTTCATGTAAGACTCTTTCCAGGTGATGTTGCCATTGGTGCAGTCGAAAATGATCACATCTACACCGGCATCTGCCAGCATCTCCGCATGCTTGCGCAGCACCCATTCATCGGTGTCGAGGTAGTAGCCTAATAAAGGCTCGCCCCAAAACCAGGGACTATTGCGCTTGGGCCAGATGGGATTATTGTAGTCGTCGATGGCCTTCGGGTCGCGTGCAAGATATTCTGTCACGTTGAATGGCGGGTTTTCCTTTCCCGGCCGGGTATGCCAGGTCCAGTAGAACAAGCCTACGAATTTATTTTTCCGGGGTGGCCCTACTTCTTCATAACCGGGCAGCTTCCTGCCCAGCGCATCCGTGGCGATCAGATTAGACTGGTAGCCCGCCGGGGTTTGGGCACACAGGAACAAAGGCGCAAACAGGAGGGGGATGCAGATGGTTCGATAGTTGATGATGGACATACGATATAGATTACTGTTTTTTCCAGATACAACGGTAATTGAAACGTCTGTTGGGTGCGCTGTCGCCACTGGTGCAGAGTGAAACCGGGTCTTTCAGGTCGCGGACATTGTCGTTCCAGTGGTAGTCCAGCACAAAAGCATCGCCCGTGAGACCAAGGAGGGCACGAGGTACCGCCAGCTCCAATGCATTGTTTTTATACCGATAGTTCAATCTGCCCAGCTCTTTCCAGTCGCCGGCGCCGGCATCATACCGCATGAGCGTAGTGGTTTGCTCATCCACAATGTTCCTGTTGATAAGGAAATCATAGCCGTACCATCCGGTGGAAGGATCCCGATCGGCATCTATCAGGAGCAGCATCCAATTGCTGCCGGAAGAAGGTGTAAGGGCGTCCGCTGTTTCCGCATAGAAGTAGATATTACTATTGTCCACGGCTACTTTACAGGTGACGATATCATTGCGCCCGGAGCTGTCGGTATAAAAACTGCCGCCATATCCTTTATGGCTGCGGTGGTATACATCGCCCCTGGTATCGCGGTATTCCACGGAGATTTTTTTCCAGTCGGCGAAATTTCCGTCTATATTCATCCGTGACAACCCTTTCAGCTCGGATATGGGACGAACCCCCGAATACCGGCGGATGTTCTGTGCCATTTGCATGTAATAGTTGTCGGTATAACCTCCCTTCATGGGCTGAATGGTACGGTTGAATTCCGCGTTGTATTGATCTACAAAGAAGTAAGAACTGTTGCGGCGCATGAAAGGTGTTGTCTTACCCTCGCCTGGCTGATATTTGCCGGCTGTCCATTCGTTCCAGTCGTTGATGTAGAGGAATTCGGGATCTACCTTGAGGGCTTCTTCCCATCTTTCCTGGAAGTAGATGCCATAGCCCTCCGGGTGACTCACTGTTTTTTTCAGCCAGGGCACATAGGCCGGTCCTGCCAGGTCGTATTGATCCAGTTGCGGCTCTCCTTTCTCCCTTGACCAGGATTTCCCCACGAGGCTTGCAGGGTGTTGCGCAGGGGTGACGGCGGCTTCTTCCTTTTTCCCCAAATGCCGGGAAACCAAGCTGTCTGGACCCATAGCCCTCACCTTAGCATCACCCAAGTCGTACCCAAAGCTCCAGTTGTCCTCCGTTCCTACAAAACGCTTGCCGGCCCATTCGTAGTAGCCCCACCACATGGTACGGAGAGTGAAGAAATCCTTCACTTCCCTGGTATAGTCATTCCCCTTGACATCTATACTCCCGTTGGCATCCACGCTGGGATAGCTGTTGTAAAGCAGCAGGGGCTTATAGTCCCAGTAGAACCAAAGGTCCTTGTATTTTTTCTCTTTATAAATTTTATCGTACAGGTCCTGCACCACGGTGATCACCGGCCCATTGAAGGCCCAAAAGCAGAACCGGGGAACCTTGTTGCCCTCGGACCGCATTTTCTCCATGACGGTAAATACCGTATCCCACTCGCTCCAGTAGCGCACAGCATTCGTTACGTCCATGATCAGCACATCCACGCCCGCATCCGCCAGCATCGACATATCTTTCCGGATGACATACTCATCCTTACTCAGAAAATAGCCCATTTCCGGCTCTCCCCAATGATAGGAGCCCTCTTTCCACCCCGGATGACGGGCATCGAGCCTGGCAGCCGTATCTGCGGCCAATACCTTGGTCACATCCCCGGAATATGGACTTTTCAAATCGGCCAGGTTATCGCTGTGCCAGGTGATATAAAAAATACCTACCACCCGTCGCTTGTCTTTTTTAGCAGGTCCCGCTGCCTGTACGTCCGGCATCGACCGGCCAAGCGCATCGGTAGCTACCCAGGTATCCGGGTACAAATCGCGGTAGTACTTTTCCTGCGCCTGAACCATGCACGGCAATTGAGTGGATAATCCCAGCAGCAGGATCAACAATTCTTTCATATTTCCGATTATTTAAAGGTGATCCTACCATCCCTGGTTTTGCCAGTTTACCCCGGACAACCCGATGATCTTATTTACTTCGTCCTGGTCGATAGGGTACATCAGGTATTTATCCGCGGAACAACCCCTGTCCGCAAATTTGAACCTGGTATACGTCAGGTTGGCGCCATTTTGGGTGATCCGCATGCCCGTGACGAATTTGTCTGTTTGACCGAGTATCTTCCAGCGGCGGACATCGAAGTACCGATGCTCTTCGAATGCCAACTCTATACGGCGCTCGTTGCGGTATTTCTGTTCGAAATCCTGATTGCTCATGCCCAGCGGAAAGCCTGGCATGCCAGCCCTGGCCCTTACTGCGCTCACGGCCTCCCTTGCCGTCATGGAAGTGCCGTTGATGGTGACAGGCGCATCGGGACCTGCAGACTGGTACGCCGCTTCCGCGAAGTTGAGGTACAGCTCCGCCAGGCGGAACAAACGGATCGCGCCGTCCGCATCATTGCCTTGACCCGACTGGGAATTGTTGAATTTGCGCTGATAATAACCGGTCCGGGTATGTGTACGGTCATTGTCCGAAATGCCGTCTGCACCGCCGGCAAACGACTGCACTGTTTGACCGGCAGGGTTGTTCAGATATCGTACGGCTCCATTGTAATAAATAGAGGCATAAAACCTGGGATCACGGCCAGCATAGGGGTTGGCCGGATCATAGCCCGAAGCAGAATTTACCATCGGCGTCAGCCGGCCGGCATCGCTATAACCCGTAATCGGCGCTTCACCATTCGCCATTTCATAGCTGTCTACAAGATCCTGAGTGGGACAAGGACCGGCCTTTATCATATACGGAGTGGAAGGCATCCCTGCATATTTCCACACCTGCATTTGCCCACCGGACTGGTAAATGGTTTCCTTATCCACCGTGCGCTGATCGTTGGAACTGGTAATGAAGTAGAGCGCATAGGCATTCTGGGCCGTGGAGGGGGACGGCACTGCATCGAAAAGCTTATAGTCGTTGGCCAGGCATTGAAATAAGGCCTCCCCGTTGACGCGGGTAGCATCCGCCCAGGTATAGGAACCGTCCGACCACAGCGGACTGGCCGCATAGGTCACAGCTTCCGATTTGATGGCATACGCTACTGCCCTGGTCATGATGCCGAACTGGTTGTCATAAATATTCCAGGAAAAACCCAACTGTGAATTCGGCGCCGCCAAAGCTGAATCGCAATCGCCCAGGATGAACTTTACCACTTCTCCAAATTTGGCGCGATGGTCTTTTGAAAAGTCGTGGTCGATGCCCAGGGGCTTGTCGAAAACAGGCGCCCCGCCATATCGCTTGATCAACTGCAGATAGTACAGGGCCCGCAGCGTACGGGCCTGTGCTGTCCAGCCGGCTTTTTCTTCATCTGTAACAATCACCGACGCCGTCCTGATGTGCTGGAGAAAAGTGTTGCATTTGTCGATACCCTGGAAAAGCTGCGCCCAGGGACTACCGTCTTCAGAGTATGCTGAAAAGGTTGCAGCAGTAACGCTGCCGGCATACCACCTCGCATACTTCGATCCGGGAGTAATATCATCCGCATCCTGCGCCTCGTCCGAATAGGAAGCCCGGTCCATATAAGGACCCGGACAAAAACCATAGCAAGCGTTGAGATAGCCCCTGACCCTGTTGTAGTCGGTAAATGCCTGATCAACGGAAGTAAGCCGCCCATCGGGGGGCAGATCGAGCTTCTTATTGCAGGCGACCATCAGCAGTAAGGCAGCCAGGCAATGCATCAATTGTATTGTTCTCAGTTTCATCTGTAAATATTTTTTGATAACCATAAGTCGCTTTGTCAAAAAGTTATATTAACCCCCACATTATATACCCTGTACACCGGGAACCCTGCATAACCGCTGCCTTCCGGACCATAATCCTTCGATCTCATCTTATCCCAGGTGATCAGATTCTGTCCGCTCAGCAATACCCTGATCTTTTCCGCGGCGATCGCTTTGGCCGCAGCGGCCGGGAGCGTGTAAGCCAGTTCAACATTCTTCAGTCGCAGGTATGCCCGGTTGTAAGCATAATAATCACTGAGCTGATGACTGCTGCTTTGAGATAAGGAAAGCGCCGGCGCAGTGATCTTTTGCCCTTTCTCGTATCGCTCCTGCGTCCAGGCATTCCTGTGCAGGGAGCCGAACACCCCGTCATAGGATGTTTCATAGACGCCGATCCCACTCTCTATAGTCGTGTAGTTGCCGATGCCCTGGAAGAGGAAGTTCAATGCCAACGACTTGTAGTTCAACCCGCCGGATACCGCATATACCACGCGGGGTAATGAGCCGGTGCCGATAGGGGCCGCATCGCCGTCATCTATTACACCATTATGGTTCAGGTCGCGGTATTTCAGGTCTCCCAGCCGGGGCTCGCCGACCCTTGAATAATCCACTGTATTGTTACCCAGTTCTGCCTGTGTATTGAAGAATCCATTGCCGTTGCTGCGATCTACCAGGAAACCCCATTGCTGGCCTACGGAATAGCCTTCCTGCCTTTTCCTGTAAGCATAGTCTCCGGTGAGTGTGGCTTCATTGATATCGATGACTATATTCCTGGCATAACTGAACATGGCGCCCAGGTTAAAGCCAAGGTTGCGGCTGACCTGCCTGCTGTAGTTGACCGTTATCTCATACCCTTTATTCTCAAAAATGCCTGTGTTGAATTTGGGATAGTAATTCAGCGGGACGCCCTGGTAGCTGGGAACAGTGCCTGTAGCATCCACCACCATATTATCCATCCGCTCGTGAAACAAATCTGCGGTGATCGTGAGCGCATTGAAAAGACCGATATCGATGCCCAGGTTCTTTTTGGCAGATATTTCCGCACTGATATTCGGATTGGCCCTGGTTCTTTCGTCGATATTGTATTGCAGGTACCCGATGGGGCCGCCTCCATTCAGCCGTATATCGTTGAGATAGGCATAACGGTTCAAACCGCTCTGATCGTTGCCTGCTTTCCCGTATGAAGCCCTTATCTTCAAATAACTGAGCCATTGCCGCTGGGCTTTCAAAAAAGACTCGTTGGAGAGCACCCAGGCTACGGCAACAGCGGGCGTACTGGCATAACGGTGATTGCGGGCATATTGATCGGAACCGGAATAGCCCAGGTCCAGTTTTGCATAATACCTGTCGTCGTATCCGTAAGCGGCTTCGACCCCTGAATTGACGCGGTTATAAGGCAACAACCAGGGAGAAGATACATCCGACTTCGTCAGGCTTTGGTAGAACATATAACCCATGCCGCTTACGTTGTGTTTGCCGAAAGAGCGATTGTAGTTGACCGCCGCCTTATAAGTGAGATGATAGTAATAGCCGCTGGTTTTACTGTAGGCAAGCGGGGTATTATTATGGTCCCCGGATCTTTGAAAGATCAGAGCGTTAGGGCTGTCTGCATTTATCCATCTTTCAAAATCCTGTGTGGTGCCCAGGCTGCCGACGGAATTGGTCTGATAGGCGAATAGACCTGTCAGGTCAAGCCCCTTGGTCAGAAAGCTCATATCCAGGTCCAGCCCAAACTGGGAATTGATATTAGTGACAGTGTGCCTGTAATAACCGCTGCGGTTCAGCAGGCCATAAGTGGGGTTGGTGTTATTCCGGGTGGCGATCACCTTGCCCACCGGGTCGATGACCTTACCCGAACTGTCCAGCGTCGCAGGCGTCACAGGGCCATACACGGTGGAAGGAGTATTGAAAATGCTGCTATAAACCGCCGCATTGCCCGCGCCAGGCGTTCTTTCCCTTTTGATATTGCCGGCGAGCCGTACGAAAGTTTTCAGGTATTTATTGATGTTCATATCCACGTTGGACCGGAAGTTGACCCAAACATTGTTGGCATTGGGATTGTATTTGGGCTGATCTGTCTTGAAATAGCCGCCCTGGTGCATCACGTTGATGTTAGAGAAGAACTGGACCTTATCATTGCCGCCGGTAAGGTTCACGCTGACACGCTGCATACTGGCCAGGTCTTTCATGAACATGTTATACCAGTTGTTGTTCGGGTACAATGTCCGGTTGGCGCCCGATTCGAAGTTCGCGATTTGTTCTTGTGTAAAAGGAAGGGGAGAAATTCCATCGTTGGCCGATGCCTGGTTCCTCAGCGCTGCATATTCCGCCGAACTGAAAAAGGATGGCTTGGTGGTGGCCTGCTGTACGGACTGGTCAAATGAAACCTTTACTTGCAGTGGCCCTTTTATCCCTCTTTTCGTTTTGATCACTATGACCCCGTTCGCGCCCTGGATGCCATAAATAGCTTGCGTGGAGGCGTCTTTCAGAATACTGACGGATTCGATCTCGTTGGCAGAGATATATTCCAGGGTCTGGCTGGCGTTGTAGGCCACTGGTATGCCGTCGATGACGACCAATGGACTATTGAGCCTGATGGAAGAAAGTCCCCTGACATATAAATTGGTATTTGCCCTCGAAAGCTCCGAATAAGTTTCCATAGTGGTCAGTCCCGCCAGACGGCCTGCCAGGGTTTGCGTGAAGTTGGCGACAGGCGCTCGTTCCAGCTCCTCGCCACTGACCGTGGACACAGCCCCCGAAACCTCTCTGCGCAATTGGGACGTATAGCCTAGTTGCACCACTTCATCTTTTTTATGCACGTCCGGCAGCATCCTGACATCGATGGTCCCATTGTCCGCCAGCCTGATGGTTTGTGTATCATACCCTTTCCCGCTGACAATAATAGCATCGCTGTTGTCGTCGACGGTCAGGATATAGTCCCCCCAGATACTGGTGCGGGTCCCGTTCTTCCCTCCCGAGGAATTGATGACCACGCCTGCCAGCGGACGGCCGGATTCGTCCGTAACTTTCCCCTTTATGATGACTGAAAGCTGCTGCGCCTGCAACGTTGCTCCACAGAAGCAAAACAGCATCCATGCAAGCAGCCGGGTTATTTTGAATGTTGATTGATGTTCCATTTGATTTGTCATTGTAAGTCAATTAAAACCTGTTTACATTTACCATCCCGTATTTTGCCAGTTTTCTCCTGTAATGGCCAACATGCGGTTTGCCTCGTTCAGCGGGATGGGCACCCAGAGGAATTTATTGGTATAGCACGCGCGCGACTGCGCCCGTACAGTACGGCGGCCATAGGTATAAGTGCCGTCTGCATTGCGCGTGATGGCCGCGGCAGTGATCCACTTATCGGTTTTTGAAAGATCGCCTCCGGGAGCGGCCCAGCGGCGCACATCGAAATAACGGTTCTCTTCCATGGCCAGTTCCACCTGGCGTTCATGATGGATGCGGGTAATAAGCTGATCTTTTGACAAGCCGGCCGGCAGGTCGGGCATACCCGCCCTCTTCCTGATCTCGTTGACTGCATCGTAAGCATCGGACGTCTGACCGGCTTGGGCAGCAGCTTCCGCAAAGTTGAGGATCACTTCGCCAAGGCGAAATAATTTCGCATATGCCCCGGACACAGGATTGTCATTCCCCGAATTGGGATGCAGGAATTTGCGCTCGAAATAGCCTGTACGGGTGGCCCTTCTTACAGTAGCATCCACACCCGTCTGAGGTTCGCCTATGTAAGTGGCAATGATCCGGGTGCGGTTGCCGATGCCGGCAGGGTAGTTTTCCGGAGACTGCGACGATTCCGAAAAATTCCACAGGCATTGTCTTTTGGAACCGTTATAATAGATCGATGCATAGAAACGCGGGTCCCTGTTGTCATAAGGACTGTTCGGATTATACAAGGTATTATTGGAATTGTAGTTGGGCTGCAGATGCTGCTCGTCCAGATAAGGGTTGTCCAGGTCGAGAATGGGCTGGCCGTCCCTGGTCTCATATGCATCCACCAGTTCCTGTGAAGGACAGGTGCCCGATTTGTAACCATCCTGTGCACCGATGCCATCGATGTCCCAGATATTGCCCTGCGGGTCACGGCTTTGAAAGATCGTCTCCTTATCTACAGGCTGATCCGTGTAGGCCATCGACTGGGTGAAATACTCATTGTACAGCGCGGTATTGACGTTCTTGTCGGGCCCCAGATACGCTATATCTGAAAGATAAGTCTGGGGGAAGTTGACCTTATTGTACAATGCATACCCCTGGCCCCGGAGGTCTTGTAAAGAGGTCTTGTTGATCTGGTAAGCTTCCTGCCAGTAATCCTGCCCCCCATTGTTGAGAGGACTCGCGGCGAAGAGGATCATTTTCGATTTGATCGCTTCGGCCAGGGCTTTATGCACACGCCCTGCCTCCGCATTGGTGGTGATCCTCCAGGGCAGCTCCGCCGTAGCCAGGGCCGCATCGCAATCTTCTATGATGAATTTCACCGTTTCATAATAACTGCCCCTCTTCACCTTTGAAAAATCATCTGTAAATTTGAAGGGATTACGTTCAATGGGTAAGACCGGGCCAAACCATTTCAACAGCTCGGAATAGTAATAGGCTCTCAGGACATGGGCTTCGGCAGTCCAGCGTTTTCGGGTCGATTCCGAGCTTACTGCCGCCTTATCGATGCGGCTGAGGAAAAAGCTGCAGTTATAAATGGCATTCCAATACCTTGCCCAGTAATCGCCATTACCTTCGTCCGCGCTGATATTGGTAATGGGATGATTGCCGGCTGAGGCGTCCCCATTGTACATACGGCCCGACATGATCCAGGACTCCGCTTCTGCATCCGTGTCCCAGGCCTCGTCACTCCATTCCACAGGGCCCCGGCACCAGAAAAAATACCTTACTCCTTTATTGGGGATATTATTATAACAGCTGTTCAGGAACGCCGCTGTTTTGTCGTTGTCGGAAAAAATCTGGTCCATCGTAAGCTTGCCATCCGGCGCGGTATCCAGCGCTTTTTTACAGGAACCGAACACCAGCACGGCTATGATCAGCATCAACAGGCTGTCTTTCATTTTAAAACGCATGCTTCTCGTTTTCATAATTGCTTGAGCTAAAAGTTAGAAAGTGACATTTACACCAAAATTGGTCGTCTTGGTTACAGGATAACCAAGGGAATCGTCGTTCTCCGGATCAAGATGTTTCATCCGCAGTTTATCCCAGGTGATGAGGTTTTGCGCACTGGCATATACTCTCAGGGACTGCACTCCCAATTTCTTCAGTGAGCCGGCCGGCAAGGTATAAGCCAGTTCGATATTCTTCAGGCGTATGAATGAACGGTCCATGATAAAAAAATCATTTGCTGTATGGTTGGTAGTGGTATGCGTACTGAGGGCCGGATAGGTGATCTTTTCACCTTTTGCATAGCGTTCTGCCGTCCATGCCGTCCGGTGGTAACCGAAATAAGTGCCTTTAATGACGTTCTCATACACGCCCTGCCAGGAATAATTGCCGGAATACCTGGCCACACCCTGGAAGAATGGGGTCAGTTCGAACTTCTTGTAGTGCAGGGAGAACATGAACCCGAAGTTGATGCCCGGGATGGTAGTATACTTGATCGGGGCTATATCCTTGTCATCGATGATATTATCATGGTTGATATTGAGGTACTTGAAATCTCCTACCCGCGGAGTGCCAAAGCCGTATTGGGTCTTGGACAGGTAGTCGTCCAACTCTGCCTGCGAATTAAAGTAGCCGTTGCCATTGCTGTAGTCAATCTTGTATCCCCAGTTCTGTCCCAGCGAGTAGCCGGTGTTCCTGTAACGGTAAGCATAGGCCGCATCACGCATGGGCTCATCGATGGATATTACAATATTGTGGTTATAACTATAGTTGCCTTTTACCATCAATGAAAAATCCCTGGAAAACGCTTTATTATAAGTGAGCTCTATTTCATAGCCCTTGTTGTCCACCTTGCCCATGTTTACCTTGGGAATATTGCTCAGCGGCACTCCCTGGAATTCAGGAACAGTCCCCCTGGAGATCAGGATCTTGCTGCGGTGCTCCGTAAAGTAATCGAAGGAAAAGGTCAGTTCATTGAAGAAACCGAGGTCGATGCCGGTGTTTTGTTTTTCCGCTACCTCCCAGCTTAAATTAGGATTGCCCAGCAGACCCTGGTTGATAGCCTGTCCTAAGCCCAGGCTGCTCAACGGACCTCCCCCCATCGTGATGTTGTCCAGGTAGAGGAAGCGGGCGCCCCCGATCTGGTCGTTCCCGACTTTTCCATAAGAAGCCCTCAATTTGAGATTGGTTACTGTATTGCTCGCCTGCCGGAAGAATTTTTCGTTACTGACCACCCAGCCGGCTGAAACCGCGGGGAAGAAGCCGAAACGGTTCGTGGGGGCAAATTGTTCAGAGCCGTTGTAGCCCAGATTCACTTCGGCCAGATAGCGGTTGTCATAAGCATAGGTGAACCTGCCGGCGAGCCCCACCACGTTGAAGGGGATCTCTCCTACAGTGGATTCCCAGTTGTCGCGTTGAGCCAATGCCATGCTGCTCACTGCATGTTTGCCGAATACGCGGTTATAATTGATAGATCCCTGTATATTGATGTTATAGCGGGAGTCGGTTCCTTTGATCAGGTTGAGCAGGCTTTCGTTGGAGCGTTTGACGGCGTAGCTCAGCTGGTCGGTGCTGGAATTGACGGCGGCAAGATAAAGCCTTTCAGATTTATTGCCCTGCATGGCGGTAGTAGCCCTGGAGTCGTAGGAGATCATTCCTTTCAGGCTAAGCCCTTTGGTGACTGTCCGGCTGAGGTCCCATTCCAGGCCTAAAGAAGAGTTCAGGTTGGAGCGAACCTCGTTCCGGTAGCCCATACGGTTGATGATCTCGAATGCCGACCGGTCCATATAGCCCGGGTCTACGATCTGTCCGGGCGCAACCCCGAACCCTTCGAGGGTAGTGGGACCGGGGGTAATGGGAAGGATCGTCTGCGCCTGATAGATCAGATCGCGCATCATCCAATGGGTATCGCCTCCATACAGCCAGGCAGCCGGCATATTGACCTTTTCAATATAGCTGCCGATATTGAGGAAAGATTTGAGCGAAGATGATATTTTAAAATCCAGGTTGGACCTGAAATTATAGCGGTCCATCCAGGACGAAGGATCGTATCCCAGCACGGATTGGGGCTCTGTTTTTAAATTGCCCCCCTGGTGCAGGTATACTCCGTTGACAAAATAAGTGATCTTATTCGAACCTCCGCTCGCGCTCAGGCTTACGCGTGTTTGAGGAGTATATTGGGCGATGTATTCCCGGTAGTAATCGTGATCGGGGTACATATACCTCCTGAGCCTTGCTTTTGCTGCGTGGTCCGGATCATTGGGGTCGAGGCCCAACAGCGGATTGGCATACTTATCCATATCCGCCTGGCTGAAGGGAAGAGGATTGATACCGTCGTTGGCGGAGGCCTCATTCCTCAATTTCATATAGTCCACCGAATGCAGGCGTTCGGGTTCACGGGTAAAAGAGGAAAAACTTTGTATCACATTGGCATTGAGCCTGGTTTTACCTTCGGCGCCGCGCCTGGTCGTGATCAGGATGACCCCGTTGGCGCCGCGTACGCCGAACACCGCCGTAGAAGATGCGTCCTTCAGGACGGTGACCGATGCCACCTCACCCGCATCAAGCGTCCGGATATTATCGCGCGGGACCCCGTCGATGAGGATCAGCGGGTTGGTGCCGTTGGTAGTGGCGGCGCCGCGCAGGTACATGGTGGCGTCATCACGGCCCGGCTGGCCGCCACCTGATTGGATAGATGTCAGACCTGATAGCCTGCCGGCCAGGGCATTGTCCAGGCTCGCCGATGAACTTTGCATCAACTGGTCCGAGGTCACCGAAGACACCGCACCGGTGACGGTGACTTTCTTTTGAGTGCCATAAGCCACCACCACCACATCCTCTGCGATCCTGCCGGCAGGAGATAATTTCACTTCCATGTTCCTTTTGCCGCGGACAGGGACTTCCTGGCTTTCGAAACCGACATAGGAAAAGAGGAGCACCGCTTTTTCGTCCGGCACGGAGATCCTGAAACTGCCATCCGGCCCCGTGGTCACACCCGTGGATGTTCCTTTGATCATGATGCTTACATCCGCTAGGGGAAGCCCATCGCTTCCTATTACTTTACCCGTGATGGTGATAGGTGGGGAAGCATCCATCACATGATCAGTTGCGCGCTCTCTTTTCTTCAATACGAGGGTCCTGTCTACCAGCTCATAGGTGACAGGCTGCTCCTTAAAACAGCTGTCAAGCGCTTCCTGTAAGGGTACATTGGTCAGGTGGACGGAAACGCCTGGCGCATTTTCTATCCATTCTTCCCGGTATACGATATGCAGGTTGGACTGTTTTTTGATCTTCTGCAGAACTGCTCCCAGCGGGGTATTTCTTTCATTCAGCGTAACGCGCTGCGCGTATCCTTTTGCATTCGCCTGGAGACAGGCGGCAATCAAAAAAATAAAGGTTAGTCTCATAACCAGCCATGTTTTGGAATGGGCCAGCCTTCGTCCGGGCATACGGAGGGACGATGCTTTGGCAAAAGCAATCAATTGCATAAATTTGTTGCAGTTTGGGTTAATGAATAAACATTCTCGTCGCTTGTTTTTTTTGTTTAACCTGAATCGGCCGGAGTCCTGCCCCCGCAGGCCCCGGCTTTTTTATATCAATGATCAACGATGATCTTATTTCCTTCCAGGATCAGGTGTACTCCGCTCAGCTGCATCACTTTCAGCGCATCAGACAAAGGCATATTCCTTGGAATATCGCCGGTGATACGTCCTTTGGGAATTGCCGTATTGTATACGATCTCCACGTCATACCAGCGCGCCAGTTGACGAAGCACTGCCCCTATGTCTGTTTTGTTCAGCAGGAAGAGGCCTTCTTTCCAAGCCACCGCTTCTTCGGTATGAGCAGCCTGCACTTTGATGCCTCCCGTTTTATCCAGCCGGGCCTCCTGCCCTGGTACAAGTTGCCGTGCAACGGCCGGAGCGCCTGGCAAAAGGGAAAGAGCGTTTATTTTGATGCTTCCCTCCAGCAGCGTGGTATTGATGTCTGGCTCATCGTCATAAGCATTGATATTGAAATGCGTACCCAATACATCTATAATTCCGCGATTACTGTTTTGCTGCGTAGTATTGATCATTACCCTGAAAGGCCATTTTGATCCTTTCCCGTCCGGACTGGGCAGGCTGGCTATTTCAAGATATACTTCACCTGTTATTTCCACCATTCTTTGTTCGCCGGTGAACGCGGTCGGATAACGGATGGAAGAGGCGGCATTTAGCCATACCCGGCTTCCGTCGGGCAACACCAGTCGGTACTGTCCTCCACGAGGGGTAGCCAGGGTATTGTACACGACCTTCGGGTTGATGCCTGCAGCGCCTTTATAGATCAGCTGTTCTCCGTCTTTGCTGATGGCTGTATTGCCTTGTTGTGTAAGCACACCGTTTTGTGCGCCGTTGAGCGCGATCGTCCGGCCATCTGCCAGCGTAAGGACCGCTTTGCTGCTTCCCGGTGCTATATCATGCTGTGCCCGGGGGCGTTGTGTTCCACCGGCGATGGATGACGGATGCTGTTCTTTCCGTTGAAGCAGGAGATATATGCCTGTTCCCGCCAGGAGTATTACCACAGCGGCAGTTTGCAGGAGAAAGCGCCATGAATGCCGGCGGACGGGAAGGGTATGCCCGCTCGTCGGGCGATCCTGGATCTGGGCTGGCCTGTTGCGGATATTTTCCAGCGTATCCTGGTAAAGGGATGCCAGCCAAGTCGCTTTGTCTTTAGGGGACATCGTTTCCCAATCGTTGTGGGGATATTTGACTTCTTCCAGCCATTGCTCGATCAGTTCCTGTTCCCTGGGCGAGGCACTCCCTGCCAGGTAACGGTCCAGAATCGCTTGGATTTCGGGGATGTTCATATAAAGAAGTCGGATGAACAGCCCTCCCGGTACTATTGTTTTTCAATTTTTTTTTGCCGGCAGCCCCCTGGGGCGATATATGATCATAAGAATAGCCAGGTCAGCAACAGTAAGGTCAGCTTATCCCAGGAAAGGCGGAGATAGCTCAGCGCCGTAGTGAGCTGGTTTTTGACAGTTTGTTCGGAAAGCCCCAGCTCACGGGCGATCTCTTTAACTGCCAGGTGACGGTAGCGGCTTAGCCGGTAAATTTCCTGCGTACGGGAAGGGAGATCCTCTATTGCGTGTTCAAGTGTATGATGCAAATATTTTATAGCTATTTCTTCTTCCATATCGGCGGCTACCCGCTCGATGAGCTTTTTTGCCCAGGCCGCATATTCGCGCCGGGTAAGCTGCTGACGGATGTGGTCGATGATCCGATAGCGGGCGGCTGCAAAAAGATAGGAACGAAGGGAAGTATTGATGTTGAGGTATTTTCTTTCATCCCACAGGTATACAAAAAGATCCTGGATAATATCCCGCGCTTCTTCAAGAGAACTGAGCCGGGCTGCTGCATAACTGATCAACAACGGAGCATAACATGTATAAACATCGGCAAAAGCTGTTTCTTCTCCGGAAATCAGCCTTTGCAATAGTTTTTTCTCATCAGAGCTATTGATATGAACAAGCATTCGTTAGTTGGTTAACCGTTGCAATATTATTAAAAATATTACTATTCCCGGATGCAACTATCCTGTGAGCGACCCGTACTGTGCTGAACTGTCCTGATCTTCATCTGTCATGTTACAACGATCAACGGTGCTTCCTGCCGGGGCTCTAACCAACCGATTGACCGGCAGCAAGCTGTCGGCAATCCTTGTTGTCGTAACAATTCTTCAAATGCCGGCGCCCCCTCCTCCGTAACGGCCACCAGCAGTCCCCCGCTGGTCTGCGGGTCGGCAAGGACATTCCGTTGTGTGTCCGTAAGAGCGCCTATTTTATGTCCATAGCTCTTCCAGTTCCTCACTGTTCCGCCGGGGATACAGCCCTGTTCAAGATAATCGGCCACCGACCCTATGACGGGCACTTTATCAAATTCCAGCACGGCTGATACGCCGCTGCCTTCACACATTTCCGACAGATGACCCAGTAATCCAAAACCTGTCACATCCGTCATCGCCCTTACGCTTTCCAGTCCTCCAAATGTTTCTCCGGGTTTGTTCAGTCGTACCATGCTTTCCAAAGCTATCGCGGCATCTTCCGGCCGTAGCAGCCCCCTTTTCTGTGCCGTCGACAGGATACCCACGCCCAGAGATTTTGTCAGGTAAAGACGGCATCCCGCTGTTGCCGTCGAATTCTGTTTCAACTGTCCCAGCCCCACCAGCCCATTGACGGCCAATCCAAACACAGGCTCGGGGCAATCGATGCTGTGTCCTCCGGCCAATGTGATACCCGCCTCCGCACATATCGACCTGGAGCCTTCCAGCACCCGCTGCGCCACCTCCGGCGCCAGTTTGTCCACAGGCCATCCAAGTATCGCAATCGCCAGCACCGGACGCCCGCCCATCGCATATACATCGCTGATAGCATTTGCGGAGGCGATCCGGCCAAAGTCATATGCATCATCCACGATCGGCATAAAAAAATCCGTGGTCGAGATGAGCGCTGTCCCGTTTCCCAGGTCCAGGACGGCGGCATCATCGCGCTTGTCATTTCCCACCAGCAATCTGGGATCAGGCCGGCCCGGCAACGCGCTGTGTAATATCTTATCCAGGATGGCAGGGCTGATCTTACAACCACAACCCGCCCCATGTGAAAATTGTGTCAACTTTATATCTGTCGTATCCATAATCATATTTCTGTCAGGAGGGTAGATGTCTTTGCCGCAGACAACACCAGCATTGCATTCTCCTCCACCCGTCCATCCTGCACCGGCACCTGAACGATCCGTCCCGCATCCCGGCCCCTCAATCCTGTGCGATAGGTCTTATCATAGTACACCAGCACTTCACGGATAAAATCCTCCATCCTTCCTTCCCGGATGGCCCCTACAGCCCGTTTTGTCTGTTCGGGTCCCAGTCTCTTGCGTATACGCTCCGTACTTTCCTCCAAAAAATCCCGGTCCAGCGTACCATATTCCTGCACAAGGGTCTTTACCCGCACTTCTAACGGGGCCTGTACATCAAACAACAGCGCCTCCTGCATCTTATTCCAGAACGTACGCGGTATTATTCTCTTTCCAATGGTCAGGCTTTCATCTTCCACCCATATTCTCCGGGTCCTATCGAGTCTATACAGCTGACCCGCAAGGTCATTCTCAAACTGTTCCTGTGAAGGCTGCACCAGACGGCCCAACGTACCATAGGTCGAACCCTGGTGCTGCGCCAGATCCTCCAGATCAATGACCTGTTCACCCCGGCGCCGCAGCTCGTGCAGGATCTTTGTCTTTCCCGAACCCGTCATACCTCCCACCACGGACAATGGCCACGTCTTTTCAAACTGATCTAACACCCAGCGCCGGTAACGCTTATAACCTCCTTCCACCAGGTGTACCTGGAACCCATACAGGTCAAGCGCCCAGGCCATAGCCCCACTTCTCATACCTCCCCGCCAGCAATGTACCGCGATCTTCTTGTCCGGCGCTTTCTCCAATGCCATCCGGATAAACCCGGACCATTTTGGCCCGGCCAGATCAAAACCCAGGAGGATTGCGGCCTCCCGGCTCTCCTGTTTATAGGTGGTCCCCACCTTCACCCTCTCCTCATTACTAAACAATGGCAGACAAAAAGCACCCGGCATATGTCCTTGCGCAAACTCCGCCGGCGTACGCACGTCCGCCATGGGTGGTCGGTCATGCATATCCATTAGATCATGTATGGTAATCCTGCGAATCATTCTTTAAACAAAGATACGTCTCGCAATATAGAGACTGGTAACTATGTTGCGGGTGACGCCGTCACTGAAATCCCTCCGGGCAATACGCCCCAGCTCAGCCAGGACAGCGTCCCTGTCCGCCGCAGTGCAGCTATGCGGGCCTCTGCGTCCAGCGCAAAATGCGGACGCCCTCCTTTACCTTCAGAAGGGCTTGACGGCCCTTCCAACAATATCTTTGTCGATTCATGGAAAGGGTCGGGGCGCCCCGTATCGCCGAATATATTCCAGACCATTACCCACCAGCCACCCGGCCGGAGCAGTCCGGCTGCCTTTGTCAACGCCGGGTCTTCATTCAGCCAGTGAAAAGCAGTAGCGCTGACCCCAAGATCAAAACGGCCTTCGTCCAGCATGGCGTCCTCAAACGTAGCTGTAACTATGGTAAGCTTCCTGTCCGGAATGGTTTCCCGGAGAAAATCCGCCAGCCGATGATCCGGCTCGATAGCTATCAGGGGATCTGCACCCAGTTCCAGCAATCGGCGAGTGGCGATACCGGTCCCTGCACCTATCTCGAATGTAGCCGTATTCCGTCTAAGACCGCAGCGATCTCTCAGTATCTCAAACACCCAGTCAGGATAAGCCGGTCTTGCAGCATGATATCCGGCAGGATCGGCGCCAAAAGCCTCACGACCAAAATGCCGGCTGATCGAATTGCCATCGCTATCGATAAAATCCTTTTGAAGGTCAATTATGAGGATGCATTTATTTGCCATAATACAAGGAGAAAACTCCAAAATTAACGCATAAGTTTTATTATCTAAATACTACATTTATCATCTTATGAAGAAGGTTTTAACACTCATGACAGGCATATACGTATTTGTCTTCGGTTGTGTTTCGGGCCCCTCGCAGGCAGTGATAAAAAAATCCGGATTGACAATACAGGAGAGACATATCTGTGATTCTCTGGGCATCGACAGCAGCATCGTCTTAAAAATACGGGAATACACCGACTCCGGCGTCAGCCCATTCCCCGCCAACCTGGAGAACATACCACCAAAGGACAGTGCAGCTAATGAAGCCAAGGAGAAACTGCACGGTCTTTTGTTTAATTCTGCTCATGAATTTACCAATAACACCGTGAATAGCCTGTTTGACAAGCTCCATCGTATAGGTTATACCATATTCGTCTACGAAGACCATTTTGGCATGGGCGATAGGCCAGACCTTGTCGGCATCTTAAAAACCATCGATAAATACGAGATCCTCCGACGGATACAGACGGATGGGATCAACTACCAAATAGACAACGACAGTCTGTTACATATCATCAAAAAATTCGATGAAAAATATTCCCTTCAACTGACCGGTGTGGGTAACGACTGGTGCGAATTCAAAGTTAATACACCGCACATAGACTGGTTACAGTTTGCCAAAGAGGCTTATAAGGTTTGCCCCGACATTGTCGACCAGGGAGCAGGGTCGGTGGAAAAACTGGCGGATGAAATGAAAAGGACGGGGCGTCTCTATTTCTGGTGGGATTAGTTTGGCAATGTATTAGCTTTGGTATAAAACCGCATATATGGAACAGACTATGCGTCCCGGCATCGTCCTTGTCGGCGCCGGGATCATGAGCGCAACGTTGGCTGTATTACTAAAAGAGCTGTCCCCTGACCTGAACGTTACGATCTTTGAGGTCCTGGACAGTCCCGCTCTGGAAAGCTCTAATGCCTGGAACAACGCCGGCACCGGACACGCTGCTCTCTGCGAGCTGAATTACACCCCGGAAAAGAGCGATGGCAGTATCGACGTCTCAAAAGCGTTGGAAGTAAATACTGAATTCGACCTTTCCCGTCAGTTCTGGTCCTACCTGGTGAAAAAAGGCGCTATCACCAACCCGCAATCATTTATCCATTCTGTACCGCACTGCAGCTTTGTCACGGGAAAAGACAATGCCGGTTATCTAAAAAAGCGTTTCGAAGCTCTTACCGCTCATCCTCATTACCAGGGAATGGAATATTCGACGGATAAGACACAGTTGAAAGAATGGTTCCCGCTGGTAATGGAGGGGCGTGATACTGACGAAGTAGTCGCAGCCACGCACATGAGAACAGGCACCGACGTAGATTATGGTGCGCTCACACAGCAATTGCTCCATATCTTCAGCGGTATGGAAGGAGCCTCCATACAATATTCGTCCAGGGTGCAGGACCTTCACAGGGAAGGTGATCTATGGAATTTACGGATCAGGGATGAAATAACGGGCGAGCATCGTCAAGTACCGGCTAAGTTTGTATTCCTGGGGGCAGGCGGCGGATCGTTGCATTTGCTCCAAAAATCCCGTATCCCCGAAGCGCGTGGTTATGCGGGATTCCCCGTCAGTGGGATCTGGCTGCGCTGTGATAACCCGGAGATCGCCCGTCGTCATGACGCCAAGGTATATGGGAAGGCGGCGGTCGGCAGTCCGCCTATGTCCGTCCCTCATCTGGATACCCGTCATATCGAAGGAAACTTGTCGCTGCTGTTTGGGCCTTATGCAGGATTCTCCACAAAATTCCTGAAACATGGGTCATATCTGGATCTTTTTGGGTCCATCGACCCGGATAATATCCTGCCGCTGTTGGCAGTGGGCCGGGATAATCTGGGGCTGGAAAAATATCTTATAGGTCAGGTATTCGAGTCTGACAGGGACAGGTTTGCCACGCTCCGGGAGTTCTTCCCCCAGGCGAAAGAAGAGGACTGGCGGCTGGAGACGGCGGGTCAGCGGGTACAGATCATAAAAAAAGACCCTCTCCACGGTGGCATCCTGCAATTCGGTACGGAACTGGTGGGCGCTGCCGATCATAGTCTTATAGCGATGCTGGGCGCTTCTCCAGGTGCATCTACCGCAGTACACATTATGGTACAGGTGATCGAACGATGTTTCGCCCAAAACCTACAGGATGGATGGGCCGGCAAACTCAAACAAATAATCCCCTCCCATGGCCAATCGCTCATCGAAGATATCGCGCTTTGTCGCCGGGTGAGGGCCGATACTGCCGCCATCCTAAACCTTCAAAATATTTTGTCATGATCAGAGCTTATCTTCTTTACACAGGCACGGATGGACATTCCCATGTCCATCCCGGCAGCATACAGGACGGGGGGCTTGCAGGTGCGAAATCCATTCTTTTTAAAGAGACTCCCGCTCATTCGGCATTCGACTGGCATAACGCCCCCATTCCCCAGTATGTGATCACTTTATCAGGTGTGCTGGAGTTTACCACCCATGGGGGCGAAAAATTCACGATCCACCCCGGCGAGATCCTGATCGCTACGGATACGGTTGGCTCGGGGCACCGGTGGCGGCTGATCGATGATCAGCCATGGAAAAGAGCTTACGTAGTATTTGAAGAGGGGACTGACATCCATTTTGTGCCGGATGCAACCTAATATCTTACATTTGTCTTTTGTTTAAACTTCATGCGTATGAAGATCACTCCTGACTACCCGAGCATGACCTCTCTTGCCATCCACGGCAATCACACAGAATACCCGGAACACGCACATCTGCTGCCCATTTTTGCTTCATCCACTTTTACCTTTGAGAGTGCTCAGCAGGGCATGGACCGCTTCTCAGGCAAAGAGTCTGGCTACATGTACTCCCGATTTGGAAACCCCACGGTCAGGATCGCTGAGCAGTTGGTGGCAGGACTGGAAGCTTTTGGTATCACCGGCGAGAAAGGGGAACCACTGGAATTAAAAGCATTGCTTCATGCCAGCGGACAGTCGGCAATGGCTACGATGCTCTTATCCAATCTCTCCTCAGGGGATACTATCCTATCCCACCCTTCTTTATATGGCGGTACACATGAGTTCATATATGGATTGCTGGGACGGTTTGGCATTCATTCATTGCTCTCCGATCTCAGGGATCCGGTGCAATTGGAAGCGCTTATAAAAACGACACCACGGCTAAAACTGATCCATATCGAGTCCCCCGCCAATCCTACCATGGGGTGTATCGATCTGGCGGCCGTCTGTGCAATCGCGGCCCGGCACGGGGTCAAAGTAACGGTGGACAATACATTTGCCACGCCTTACCTACAACAGCCTTTCCGTTATGGCGCCGACTTTGTCTTTCATTCGACTACAAAATTTCTGAATGGTCACGGCACCTCCATCGGAGGGGTGCTTATCGGAAAGGACATCGCCTTTATGAACTCCGTGGCATATGATACATACAAGCTGCTGGGGGCCAACAGCAATCCTTTTGATGCCTTCCTGCTTACCCAGGGAATAAAAACCCTGGGGTTGCGTATGGACAAGCATTGCGATAATGCGGAGCAGGTAGCCGCGTTCCTATCCGGTCACCAGGCAGTACAACAGGTGCATTACAACGGGCTGGAGGGGCATGCAGACAGAGCCATCACCCAACAACAAATGCGGCGTGCGGGTGCGGTGCTGTCCTTTGAATTAAAAGGGGGCGTGAGGGCGGGAATGCAGTTTATCGACAAGTTACAGGTATGCACGAGGGCCGTGTCCGTAGGTACGGTGGACACGCTGATCTCCCACCCTGCCTCCATGTCTCATTCGGGCATGTCTCCCGCCGACAGACTTAAATCCGGCATCAGCGACGGACTGATAAGGATGAGCGTGGGTATCGAGCCCATCCGGGATATTATCGACGACCTCAACCAGGCGATGGAAGGGCTTATTTATTAATAATAAATATTCATATATGCAACAGGTGAAATGGTTTGAAAGAAGCTTTGACTTTTCCCGCACCCAGAATATCTTCCCTTCGATACTGGAGCGTTTAAGAGGCACCCCGGTGCGACTGGAAGAAAAATTCAGGTCGATCCCTTCAGCCCTGTTGTCGCGGCAGGTAGACGGCGCCTGGAGCATCAAGGAAAACCTGGGTCATCTGAGCGACCTGGAACCATTGTGGCAACTACGGCTCGATGATATCATCACAGGCAAGACAGAGCTGAGCCCTACCGATCTTCAAAACACCAGAACCACCATGGCAGGCCACAACGACGTGCCTGTGGACGAACTTTTGCGGCGTTTTAGACAGGTGAGGGAAAAGACAATTACGCTTCTGGAAACCATCGATGAAGCGACGGTATTCAAATCCGCCCTCCACCCCCGGCTAAAAACGCCCATGCGCACAATGGACCTCTTTCTATTTGTTGCCGACCATGATGATCATCACCTGGCAAGGATCACGGAGTTGTCGAGACTATAACCCTACTTTTTGGCGGGATATTCTTCCAACTTCCTGTACAGCGTTGCGATGCCTATATTCAATAGTTTGGCTGCCTGTGCCTTGTTCCCTTTTGTATATTGCATGACCCTTTGTATATGCAGATGCTCAACGCTTGCCAGGTCGAATGCGGACACCGGCTTTGATCGCAGGTGTGTGTATTGGATCTCCACCGGCAGATGCTCGATCGTCAGTTTGTCGCCATGGCAGACGATCAGTGAGCGTTCGATCACATTCTTCAACTCGCGGATATTGCCTCTCCAGTCATGATGCTGAAGATGTGTGATAAACCCCGGGGTCATTCCTTTTACATGCTGATAGGCATCTTTTGTCAAATTTTTCAGAAAATGTTCGGCAAGTACGGGAATATCATCTTGTCTCTCTCTCAATGGCGGCAGCTGTATGGTAACAAGGTTCAGCCGGTAAAAAAGGTCTTCCCTGAATTTCCCGGTCAGGACCTCTTCCTGAAGATTCCGGTTAGTCGCCGAAATGATACGTATATTGACCTTTATCTGCCTGGTGTCACCCACTTTTATAAACTCACCCGTCTCCAGCAGACGCAGCAATTTTGCCTGCAGGTCCAGCGGCATCTCGCCGATCTCATCGAGGAATAACGTCCCTTCGTTGGCCTCCTCGATCAGCCCTTTTTTATCTTTGGTCGCACCTGTAAATGCGCCGCTCCGATAGCCAAACAGCTCGCTTTCCAGCAAGGAAGCAGAAAAAGCGCTGCAATTGAGTCCGAGAAAAGTTTTTTTGTTCCTTTTGCTGGCCGAATGAATAGCCTGGGCAAATACTTCCTTTCCTGTTCCCGTCTCACCCAGGAGCAGCACGGGCGCATCGGTGGGGGCAGCCATCTCCGCAAGGACCCTGGCCTCGGCAATAAGGGAAGATCCCCCGATGATGGAGGCAAAGCTGGCATATCGTTCCATCGTCTGTTTCTCCAGCTGCGCCACTCTCTTTTCCAGTTTGATCTTCTCCACTGCGCGGTATAACAGCGGCAGGATACGATCGTTATCCGTGGCCTTGGTGATATAGTCGAAGGCCCCGTTCTTGATAGCCCGTACGCTGTCGGGGATATTCCCATAGGCCGTAAGGACGATGACCTCGAGGAATGGCTGTACAGACTTCAACTGTCTGATAAGCCCCACTCCGTCGCCATCCGGCAGCTTGACATCACAAAGCGCTACGTCTATATATTCACTCTCCAGGACCTTTACGGCTGACCTGCCATTGGGGGCTTCAAATACAGTAAAGCCCTCCAGGGATATGACCCTTTTTAGTAACTGGCGGACATCGTTCTCGTCTTCTATCAGCAACACTTTTGCGATACTCATATTTAACAATTGACTTGCCCGGCATGCGACATGGTTGCCAGGGAAAAACCAAAAATACTTCCCTTGCCGGGAATGCTTTGCACCCATATCCGGCCGCCAAGGGCTTCGATAAACTCTTTGGAAATGGCCAGACCTAGGCCTGTCCCTGATCTTTCTCTCGTCCCGGGCACTTTAAAATATTTATCAAAGATATAGGACAAATATTTCTCTTCGATCCCCCTACCCTGATCGATCACCATAAAACTTACATGACCTTCTTCCTCTTTTACCCTTATCCTGATGTCGCTGCCGCTGTCTGAATATTTCATGGCATTGGTCAGAAAATTGATCAGCACCCATGTAACTTTTTCCTCATCCACCTGCATGACTGGAAGATTATCCTCTACCTCTTTATACAATTTCATATGCAATTGTCCGGCCTGCCACCCGACGGCGCCGATGGCCTTATCCACTATATCGCACGCCTTTACGGGTCCTACCTTCAATTGTATCTTACCTGTCTCTACCTGCGACATATTCAGCAGCTCATCGGTGATCTTCAACAGTCGCTCAGTATTACTTCTGATGGAGCTCAGTATCTCCGACTGATCGCTGTTCAGCCGGCCCACTCTTTCGTCGTCCAGCAATTGACCTCCGACCTTTAGCGCAAATAAAGGTGTCTTTAGCTCATGAGAGATCGTGGCGATAAAATTGGTCTTGGCTGCATCGAGTTCCTGGAAAGGAGTGACATTCCTCAATATGATCACTATTCCGCCGGCGGTATTATCGGTCTGGATGGGAATGGATTCACGGGCAAAAAAATTCTCCTTCCCGCCCGTAACGATCCGCAGCTTTTTTCCCCCATCCTTTTGTAAGACCGTCCTTAAAAGATCGTTGTTCAGGGCGATATCGGGAGCATACTGGCCGACGGTATCTTGCTGCTGAAGCCCAAAAAGATTCTCGGCGACAGCATTAAAGAACAGGATCTTATTCTTATCGTTCAGCACGATGACCCCGTCGTTCATCTTGTTGATGATGGTTTCGATCCTGTTCTTTTCAAATCTCATCTCCGCGAGATTGCTGTGCTCGTACTCGTCCAGCTTTTCCGCCATGGAATTGAACGCTTCGGCCAGTTTGCCGAACTCATCGTGCTTATCCCACTGCACCCGTTTGCTATAATTTTTATTCGCAATTTCTCTGATACCTTCCGACAGGATACGGATGGGCTTTGAGATAACCGAGGGGAAATTCAATACAAATGTAAAAGCAGCCAGGCTCAGCACCACGACGATCAGTGTCAGCCAAAAAGTGGCCTGGATGGCCGTGTTGGCGGCGACGACGTTCTTGTGAATGATGGCTATCTGGTTGACGTCCTCTATCGTCAGGATCGCCCTGCGTATGCGTCTGTAATCCTGGAATCCCCGGGGGTCCTTCTTAAACTGTTCGAACAGCTGGCGTACTTCCACCGTAGCTTCAAATTCGCCGGGTTCGGTGATATTGTTCTCTTCCAGTTTAAGGTTGTTCTCAAAGACAGGGATCATCGACAGATCTTCGGGGAATTCATTCAGCGCCTTTAACATGTGATTGCAGTACTCCAGGCTGATGTGGTTGTCTTTAAGTATCTTACCCGCATCTGCGCTCAACCGTTTCACATAAAAGATACCCAGGCCGCCAAAGGCCAGGATGACGGCAAACAAAATAAGCAATCCGGCGGTCAATTTTGTCTTTATCCCTGTTTGCATGCTGATCGATGGATTATCCTGCAAATGTACATAGAGGTACGGGAATCACCGGAATCGGGCGGTCATGCCCGCCGTGAACCAAAAATCATTGGTTGTACCCGTCTGATCCCGCTTGGGATATACATCCGCAGGTGATTTGAAATACCGGGTTTCCAACCGGAAGAGCACATCTTTTGTAACAGACAGATTATAACCGAGACTGGCGCTGGAAAGTTTGAAGCCAGGGACATTGGTGACGGGTGTCAGCAATACCTGGTAGGGATCGTCAAAATGTTCGATCCTCGCGGAGAAGGAATTACCAGGGGCGAATGTATAGCGGGCGCAAAGATTGGCATTCCACCATTTTCTTGTTGCAAGTTTTCCCCCTTCATCCCTGTGTTGCCATCCTATATAGGCATCTGCCGTAAAAGCCCACGTTTCCGAGGGGGTAAAAGAGGCGTACAGGTCCGTAAAATACCGGTTCTTATACCCCGGATTGGTAGCGGAGCTTTCATTCCCGATGTAGGTATTCCAGTTGATGTCCCATTTATCATTGGGTTTGAATTCCAGCTGTGATCCGAAATCCAGCGGGTCATGCTGAGCCTGTATCACCTGCCATCCATTCAGCAGATAGAGATAGGCGGTCCATCTGGCGTTCAAAGGCAGGGTTAGTTTGGCGCCCGTCAAATAATAGGGTACATTCTCCGGCCCCAGGCTCCGGGTATAGGGTATCTGATCAAAAGAATAGGCGCTTTCGTTTGTATAAGGCGAGCCGATCACCCCTGCATCCAGCCAGATGTCTTTGTTCTTAAACAACCGTACACCTATATTCGCCTCCAGGATATTCTGCAGGGTCTGCCGCTCTGAGACATAGTTGGCATTCATATAAGTCCCATACCCCGGCGTGAAGGTGGCGCGCACTCTATCCGAAGTATATTTCAGACTGATATATGCCAGGTTCACATTGACCTCATTATCCCTGTTAAAAGACACAAAATAAGGACGGTTTGCGTCTTTTGGGTGTATAGTAGCGTACGAAATATATATATCTGCATATCCCTCCACGGTCAGTTTACCTTTTTTTATTACAGAATCGACGTTTATCTGTGCTTGTGTTTGCCGGGACAGACATAAAAATGCAGCTATCATTACAATCATCTTCATAGTAGTAGCTTTAAGATTTGTTTAGTTTATCCAATGCGATATTTAGTTTGAGGACATTCACTTTTGAGGGGCCAAACAAGCCCAGGAAAGGGCGTTCGGTTTGTTTTTCGATAAGTTCCGTAAGAACAACCTCGGACATACGCCGTGCTGCGGCGACACGACGAATCTGTATCTTTACGGCCGCGGGTGAGAGGTCAGGGTCCAGACCGCTGCCCGAGCAGGTCACCAGTTCGGCAGGGATATCTTCCTTCTTTACCCCGGGATGATGAGTAAGGAACGTATCGATCTTTGTTTGTACATCTTTGAGGTAATCAGGATTGGAAGGGCCTTTATTGCTTCCGCCGCTGCCTGCGGCATTGTAATTCACGGCAGATGGCCGGCCCCAGAAATAAATATCTTTATCGAACTTCTGTCCTACATTGGCATATCCTACGACCTTTCCGTCCACGACCAACGTCTCTCCTTTGCCCTTTCCGGGGGTTAGTTTTCCGACACCTGACAGGATCAGCGGATAGATGACACAACACAGGATAATAAATACAAGTGTCAGTTTTGCAGAGATCAGTATATACTTTTTCATTTGATGAATTAATAGAGTTACATAAATAATGCAAGCAGCATATCGATCAGTTTGATCCCGATGAAGGGCGCTATGATACCACCCAACCCATAAATCAGCAGGTTCCTTCTCAAAAGCGCGCCGGCGCCGATGGGTCTGTAGGTCACCCCTCTCAGCGCCAGGGGTATCAGTATGGGAATGATAATGGCATTGAAGATCACTGCTGAAAGGATGGCGCTTTCGGGGCTTTTCAGGTCCATGATATTTAAAGCCTTTAATGCGGGTATCGTGGTAATGAACAGGGCGGGTACGATGGCGAAGTATTTAGCCACATCATTGGCTATGGAGAAAGTGGTCAGTGTCCCCCGGGTCATCAACAGCTGTTTGCCTATCTCCACGATCTCTATCAGTTTCGTAGGGTCGTTGTCCAGGTCTACCATATTCCCCGCCTCTTTGGCGGCCTGTGTTCCACTGTTCATGGCCACGCCAACATCCGCCTGGGCCAGGGCGGGGGCGTCGTTGGTACCATCTCCCATCATGGCCACCAGTTTACCGCCCGTCTGCTCTTTGCGGATATAGTTCATTTTATCTTCCGGCTTGGCCTCGGCGATAAAGTCGTCCACTCCGGCCTTCTGTGCTATAAACTTTGCCGTCAGAGGGTTGTCGCCTGTGACCATTACGGTCTTGACACCCATTTTACGCAGTCGCTGAAAACGTTCGCTGATGCCGGGTTTTATAATATCATGCAGCTCTATAACTCCCAGGACCTTTTCATCCCTGCTGACCACCAGGGGAGTACCTCCATTGGAGGAGATGATACGCACCTGCTCCTCGGTGTCGGCAGGAAAGGAATTACCGGCCTTTAGCACACACCTGGAAATGGCGTCGAATGCGCCTTTCCGGATACTCGTTCCGTCGATATCAACCCCGCTGCTGCGGGTTTCTGCGGTGAAGGGGATAAACTTTGTATTCTCTACCTGGACAGCTGGTCCCTTGACACCTACGCTCGTCCCTAACTCCACGATGGACTTGCCCTCCGGCGTTTCATCCGCCAGGGAAGCCAGTATACAGGATTCTATGAATGCGGATTCTTCCACGCCCCCGCTGGGATAAAAGTGGGTGGCTTTCCTGTTGCCAATAGTAATGGTACCTGTCTTATCAAGCAGCAGGGTATCGAGATCACCTGCTGTCTCCACCGCCTTACCGCTCTTGGTGATCACATTGGCACGGAGGGCCCGGTCCATCCCTGCAATACCGATGGCGCTAAGCAATCCGCCGATGGTGGTGGGTATCAGACAGACGAACAGGGAGATAAAGGCTGCGATGGTGATGGGTGTACCCGCATAGTCGGCAAATGGTTTCAGGGTTACGCACACGATCAGGAAGATAATGGTAAAGCTGGCCAGCAGAATGGTAAGGGCGATCTCATTGGGTGTCTTCTGCCGGGAAGCGCCTTCCACCAGGGCGATCATCTTATCCAAAAAACTTTCCCCGGGCTCGGTGGTCACGCGCACCCGTATCTTATCGCTCAGCACTTTTGTACCCCCGGTGACGCTGGACTTATCGCCTCCGGCTTCCCGGATGACGGGCGCCGACTCACCGGTGATGGCGGACTCGTCGATCGTCGCCAGTCCCTGAATGATCTCTCCATCCATAGGGATGGTGTCCCCGGCCTCGCAAATAAAGACATCGCCTTTTCTCAGTTGTGAAGAGGGAATGGTTTTTATTTCGTTCATATAGATCTCGCCTACGGGAAAGATCTTTTTTGCCGGCGTGTCTTCCCTGGTCTTGCGGAGGCTTTCCGCCTGTGCCTTACCCCTGGCCTCCGCAATTGCCTCGGCAAAATTTGCAAACAGGACGGTCACCAGCAGGATGAAGAAGATAAGAAAATTATATCCGAGGGTCCCCTGGGACCGTTCGCCGGACATTATCCAGCAACAGACAGCCAGCATAATGATGGTGCCGATATATACCGTGAACATGACGGGATTTTTCACCATGATCCGGGGTTTGAGTTTAATAAAAGATTGTTTCAAAGCCTCCTTCACCAGCGAGGGTTCGAATAATCTATTTGGATTGATGTTTGACATACGTTCTTTTTTTCAAAAAGGGAATTTTAATGCATGCTGAAATATTCGGCCACAGGTCCCAGTATCAGGGGCGGGAAATAAGACAGCGCGGTGATAATGATGATGACGGCAAACGTCATGATGCCAAAGGTGAAGGAGTCCACCTTTAGTGTCCCTGAGCTCTCCGGTATGTATTTTTTTCCAGCCAGCAAACCGCCGATGGCTACCGGCCCGATCATCGGCAGGTATCTGCCTGCCAGCAACGCCAGCCCTGCCGTGATATTCCAAAAAGGGTTGTTATCGGCCAGGCCTTCAAAACCGCTGCCGTTGTTGGCATTACAGGAAGTATATTGGTACAGCATTTCCGAGAAGCCATGATACCCGGGATTATTTAGCCAGCCAGACGGCTTGACTGCCCAGTCCGCGTTGGGGTGATGAACAAAATAATAAGCTGCCAGTGCCGTGAACCCTTTTACCACAAAGGCGGAGAGTAGGGTCACAAGGGCCGCGATCTTTACTTCGCGGGCTTCCACCTTATGTCCCATAAATTCCGGCGTTCGTCCCACCATCAGTCCGGATATGAATACTGCAATAATGATGTAGATATAATAGTTGAGAAAACCCACCCCATCGCCGCCGTAGAAGGCATTGATCAACATGCCTAGCATCTGCATGAGCCCTGATACAGGCATCGAGCTATCATGCATGGAATTGACGGAGCCGGTAGAGATAATGGTAGTAATAATGCTCCAGTAACCCGAGGCTGCTGGTCCTATCCGGACCTCCTTGCCCTCCATGGCGCCCGTAGCCTGTGATACCCCCAGCCGGGAGATCTCCGGGTTACCATGAACCTCCGATATAACAGTAGGTATCAGCAAGACCAACATACCCACCGTCATGATGCCAAAAACGATATAAGCAAACTTCTTTCGACGGATATACCACCCCATGGCAAACAGGAGGGCGACAGGGATCAGTGTCTGCGAGACGATCTCCAGCATATTGGTAAAATAGTTGGGGTTTTCAAGGGGATGGGCGGAATTGGCCCCAAACCATCCGCCTCCATTAGTGCCCAGATGTTTGATAGCGATCATCCCTGCTGCGGGACCCCGCGACACCTGTACGGTGTCACCTTGCAGTGTCGTGATCGTATCCTTTCCATCAAAGCTGGTGGGTGTACCGTTGAAGGCCAGCAGAACGGCCATGATCAGACATAAAGGCAGCAGGATGCGGGTGATCGTCTTTGTAAAGATCACCCAGAAATTACCCAGGTTGGTGGTCGTCTTTTGTTTCAGTCCGTTGAAAAGCGCTATGAGACAGGCGATACCTGTGGCTGCGCTGACAAACTGGAGGAAAGTGATCACAAACAGCTGTGTAAGATAGGTTACCCCTGTCTCGCCGGAATAGTCCTGGAGATTACAGTTCACCAGGAAGCTGATGGCGGTGTTGAACGTAAGATCTGGTGTCATGTCGGGGTTTCCATCGGGGTTCAATGGAAGATGCCCCTGGAAAAGCAGCAGTACAAAAGCATATACCAACCACAGCAGGTTGATGGTCAGCATGGCCTTTAGGAATTCCTTCCAGTTCATGCCTTTGGCAGGATCCACATGGCACCAGCGGAAAATGCGTCTTTCAAAGGGGTTGAGAAAGTCGGTAAAGGTTTTCTCCCCGCTGAAGACCCGGGCGATATATTTACCCAAGGGGAACGCCAGCAGGATGGTGATCAAAAAGGAGGCTATAATACCCAATATTTCGGTGTTCATCTTATTAAAATTTTTCCGGCTTTATTAGAACATACAACAGATAAGCAAGAATGGCGATGGATAAAATAAAAAGCAGTGTCATCATAAATTATATTTTTTCGAAGTAATCAATGGATTTGAAAAAAAGCCAAAAGCAGGCGAGGCAGACAAGTAGTAGAAGAAGAGCGTGCATAAAAAGGTTTTGTTTCCCTTAGTATCTAAAGGAGTGCCTAAGTGGCACACAAGGGGTAATGACCCCGGCAATGATCTGTTTGTCAGAGATGTAGAGCTTATTTATCGTGAAGATGAAGAGGGGAAGAAAAAGAGATAGAACCTATCAATTTGATAGGTACCCCTCAAAACGAGTATCTGCCTGCCTGGCATATCATCCAATCCACCAGCTCCTCTTTATCCACCATATCCCAGGTGGAGGCCGTCTGTTCCTGGAAGGTCACCAGCTCTGCATTCCGGTTGCCCGCCAATTGCTGTTCGTTGATAAACCCCGCCATGTCGGGATAGTTGTTGTCGTAGATGCTCTTGCTCCTGACGGAGAAACAACAGGTGATGTCCGCATAAGCATAGGCCCGAATGGAAAGGTCCTTAAATAGCATGGGTTTGTCCATCTGTGTGTCAAAATAGGAATAAGGAGAGAACTGGATATATCTATCTATGTCCGTTACCGGGGTCGCTTTTAAATTCTCGTTGAACAGATAGGTTATCATGGTACCTTCAAAAAAACGCGTCTCGTCCTGGATATTTCTCACTTGTCTTTGACACTCGTACCATTGCCGTACCCAGTCGATGGCGCATTCGTTCAGGACCACTCCTTTTATGGCGGGATTGGATAAAGACTTTCCTCTCTTGCAGTATTCGATATATTTCAGGGCCCGGTGACCGGCAGCCAGTACCCCCAAAAGAAAAATATTCCTATCGGGTAGATGATACCTGGCAAAAATATTTTCTATCAGCGTGTCTACGAATATCAATGACTTTTCGGAGAAATACAGATCGACAGGTACGCCGGTGGCAATAATAAGAAAAGCGAAGCCTTTTTTAAGGGCTTCGCTCTTGATACGGTGGTACTTGGAAGAATCACTGATATATAGGCTATTGTCTTCCAAAACTACCACGGTACCCGATAGGAAAGGTTCATGGTCTGGTAGCGTTAGTATGTATCCTTTTTCATGGTGACTGCAGCTACATGTGCTATTTCTCTGAGACATTATCCGGATGTGGTTGTCCATTGTGACAAGTATTGCATGTGATTGTCAGGGTGCCATCTTCCAGGTTTGGGTGTTTGAGTTTAAAGTATTGTTTATTGATCCGCATGGTCATACGCATCATGGTCCTCGCCATCTCTTTTTCGGGTTTTGCGTCGCTGGCATAATCCAGCTGATGGGAGCCTTCCTTTTCGGCGTGACAGAAGCCACAGGACACGCCCAGGGCATCCGATATCTCGTCCACCATGATCTTTGACATGGCCTTGGAACTTATATTCCTGGGCAGGACTTTTAGGTTCTGATACTCCCCTTTGGGAGGGCTGATGGCTGCGCTGCATGCGAGCAGGACAACGATGATACAGATAATGATGGTCTTTGTCATATTTTTTATTTTGCAAAAACATCCAGGTTCACTTCCAGCTCATCAGAGATAGTGCTGGTACCGCCTACGTCGAATTCCTTTCTTTTTAACATAAACGCCCCTTTGAAAAGATAGCCTCCTTTGACTGCTGATGCTGAAAAAGGGAACGATATGTCCTTCACATGATCCTTGATGGTCAGCTTACCTGACAAAAGCCAGAAACCGGACTTGTTCGAAGGGGCTACCTTTGTCGAAACAAAATGTATCCTGGGATAATGCTGTGTGTCGAAATAGTGCTCCCCTCTCAGGTGGTCATCCCTCATTGAATTATCCGTATTGACCGTGCCGGCATCGATGGTGATGTCGAATACTGCGTCCTGTGGTTTTACCGGATCAAACCTGATATCCCCATTTATACCCTTAAATTGACCACCCACGGGTATCCCAAAGTTCCTGATCTTGAAATTTATTAACGATTGGTCCTCTACAGGCTTGAACTGGGACCGGGCCGTTTCTGCTGCAAATAAGAACAGCACCAGCCACAAACGAGATCTTTTTTCCATAATTACTGGGCAACTGTTTTTTCGGTGTTTTCGATCAGCGGCACATCCGTGATAGCCAGGGTATGATCATGTTCGACATAGTGTACGCTGGTAAGACCCAGAAGGCGCTGTAGTTTGTCTGCCGGCACTTTCATGGGACCTGCTGATGGCGCCGCACCGGGCTGTGGCTGGGGGAATGCGGTGGATGTAGCCGTATGAAAGGTAATATTACCTTCTACCTTTAACATCGTCTGATGGATATGTCCGTTCAATACGGACACTGACCCAAACCGTTTGAGGAAGGAAAGCGCCCGCTCGCTATCCCTGGTTCCCCATCCCCATTGAGGATAGACAGACCATAAAGGGATATGTGCAAAAACGACAATGGGGGTGCTGTCAGTCAGCCCTTTCAGGTCATCTTCCAGCCATTTCAACTGTGCGTCACCCAGCACCCCAAGCCCTCCTTCGGCTGTGTTCACTACGTTTACCAGGCCGATGAAATGTACGCCGTTCTTATCAAAACTATACCAGCCGTCGCCCTTCGTATCTTTCCCATACCGTTGGAGATATTGCTTACCATTGTCGTTCAATACGTCATGTTCCCCCGGCACATAGAAGATCCTGTCTGTCTTAACGGACTTCAACATCTGGTCCAGCGTGTCGAATTCCTCGGCCTGTGCAAGATGGGACAGGTCCCCTGTGTGTAATACAAAAGAGGGCTGGACAGGCATGCCATTGATCTTTGCGATAGCGGCCTGCAGGGTGCCTGTCACGTCGGGGTTGGCAGGCTTATTAAAGCCTATATGGCTGTCGCTGATCTGGACAAAGCTAAAGTCGTTGGGAGGGATGATCAACCCTTCTCTGATCTTCCCTGTGCCTCTGTCCAGGATCTGGCTCATACCCATGGCCTTCAGGCTTCCGCCGCTCATCAGCCATAATACGCCTGTTCCGGCCCAGGCCATGCATTTGATAAACCCTCTCCTGTCGACGCCGTCCTCATTATGGTCATTGTGGGTGATGTTGTCTTTGTTCATACTGTGTTTTTTATCAGGTACAAAAAAAGATAATCCCCGGATGGCCGCCCAATCATTTACATGAAGTACCCCGCTCGCGTGATCATCCAGGGCTATTCATTCATCAAGGAATTTCCATACATGGTGGAAAATCAGGGGGAACAGTAGCAAAAGCCCATTAAATTTGGGGCTGCAATCATAATTAATGAGAAAGTTTAACAAATGGATCGATCTTATATGGTGGGCAGTCTTGTACCTTTTCTGGGTATTTGTGCTCCAGGATCGATCCTTTACTTTTTCCAGGTCACTGACGATCCAGTTTTGTTACCTGATATTTATAGCGGCCAATTATTATTTTCATATCGCCTTTGCCGTACCCAGGTTCCTGTATCGTAAGCAATATCCTGTATACGGTCTGTTACTCATATCGGGCCTCCTTGTCACGGCGCTGCTGCGTGTCCCTCTGGTGCTGTACATGAACCGTCACTTTTTCCATATCCCTGGTCCTCAGCCGCCCATAGCTAACATATTCTTTTCGTCCCTGTTAAACATTTCCATCTGGGTGGGAGCCCTCCTTGCCGTCAAGCTGACCATGAACCACCTTCGTCTGCAACAACACATGAGCGAAATGGAGAAGGAGAAGATAAAAGCCGAACTCGACTTTCTGAATGCGCAGTTCAATCCTCACTTCTTATTCAATTCCATCAACTCTATTTACGCCCATATCGACAAACACAACCCGACGGCAAGGAATATGTTGTTAAGCTTTTCCGAGATGCTGCGATATCAACTGTACGATTGCAATACCCATCGCATCAGCGTGGATAAGGAAATAAGCTATATCAGGAATTATGTAGCCATACAACAAGCAAGAAAGGATAGTAGTCTGCAGGTCTGTCTGCACATCGGACAGGACGTAACGGGATTTTTTATCGCTCCGCTGTTATTTGTCGCCTTTATTGAAAATGCCTTTAAGTATGTCGGCAATAGTGAAGAAAAAGAGAACAGGGTAAACATCCGGTTTGAAAAACACGAGGATTGCCTCACCTTTACCTGTGTCAATACACGCGAGCCGGGGGCCAGAGCAGGCATCAACCACAAGGGCATCGGTATCGCCAATGCCAGGCGCAGGATGGCGTTGCTTTACCCCGGCAAACATGAGCTGCATATCGCCGACAACGAATGTATGTATGAAGTAACCGTTAACCTTCAATTATCATGAACTTACAATGCATCATAGTAGATGATGAGCCGGACGCCCGGCGGCTGCTGGAAGAATACATCGGGGATGTGGGCTTCCTTCAATTAGTAGGCAAGGCGGAGAACCCTCTGAAGGCGGGTGCGCTTTTGAACAATCAACGGGTGGACCTGATGTTCCTGGACGTGAACATGCCCAAGATGAGCGGCATCGAATTCCTCCGCAGTTCACGCACCTTGCCGCCTACCATTATGACGACGGCTTATACGGAATATGCCATCGAAGGGTTTGAACTGGATGTACTGGATTACCTGGTCAAACCCATCTCTTTTGAAAGGTTTCTCAAGGCATGTAATAAGGCCAGGGAATTCAAACTATTCCAGACAGACCGGCAGACCGCCGACCACTTTTTTGTAAAATGTGACGGACGGATAGAAAAAGTGCTCTATGACGAACTGGTATTTGTGGAGGCCATGCTCAATTACATCGTCTTGCATACGGAAACCAGGAAACTCATGGTCCATCTCACCATCAAAGGCATTTCAGAACAGCTGCCCCCCAACCATTTCCTGAAGATCCACAAGTCCACCATCATCAATATCAATAAGGTAAAAAGTATTGAAGGTAATGAGGTCAACCTGGGCAAGGCAAAGGCCGTCATCAGCCAGAGTCTCCAGGAAAGCGTAATAAAAGAGATCATCCGGGACAGGATGCTAAAAAGGTAAACCCTGACAGGGTTACTTCCGGATGGCGTAGGGGGTAATACCGAATTTCTTTTTGAAAGCGTTGTTGAAGTGCTGGGGTGATGCATACCCCAGCTCGTAGGATATCTCGGCCGCCGTCTTTTCCGTGTCACGCAGGTATTGATAGGCCAGCTGCAGGCGTTGTTCGGTGAGATAGCCGAATACGGTGTTGTTAAAGGTTTCTTTAAAACCCCGTTTAAGTTTGTATTCATTCAACCCCACCGTCCTTGCTATTTCCGAAAGATTGGGCGGACAGTGCAGCCGCTGGTTGATCAGGTCGCGTACGGCGATCAGTTTTTCCTTATCGGTCTTGTTCTTTATAAAGACTTCCTTTTTGTCGGCAGCCTGCTTACAGGCTTCCGCAGACAACACCAGCAACTCGATACTTTTGGAAAGAAGAAAGAGTTTTTTTAGATGATCGGCGTAGTTACAATGGACTATCTGTTGTATGACCTGGTGAATATGGGTGTCGATCGCTCCCCATTCTTCGGAAAGCATCACGCTGTTACCTTTTATGATCTCATCGGAAAATCTTTTTAGCTGATCGTCCCCGTTTTGCGTAAACTGGATAAACAAATCTCTGGGGAATTGGACGCCAAAGGTTTCCAGCTCCAGGGTCCTGTTTTCCACCACCATGTCGAATTCTTTGGAGTACATGATATTGTGATGTCCTCCGATAAGATGATAGGTCTTATCCAACTGCTGGTAGGAAAAGCTGTAGTTGCCTTTTAACCCAAAATGCAATCGGACAACGTCGGTCCTGCTGCTGGCGGGGCGGCTGACAAAATCTTCGAATTTCATGACGCCATGCCCCATTCGGATATTGTCGAATTCCCAGACAGTGTAATCCATTGTACCCTTTTCCAGCCGGATATGTTGCTTGTCTTCCATGGCGCTGTAAAGATACTAATTTGCCGGCTGCAGCAAGTCCCATTGGTTGCCGTACAGGTCTTCAAATACGGCTACTGTCCCATAAGGCTGGTCTTCCGGAGGTCTGACAATCCGGACGCCGTCTGTCTGCATCTGACGATAGTCTCTCCAAAAGTCGTCCGTGAATAAAAAGAAAGACACTCTACCCCCTGTCTGATGACCCACTGCCGCCTGCTGCTCCTCGTTATCCGCTTTTGCCAGCAGCAGACGGGTTTCGGATGAGCCTTTGGGGGCCACCAGCACCCAACGCTTTGTTGGTGTGAGCGGAGTGTCCTCGATGAGGTCGAACTTAAGCGTTTTGGTGTAGAAGGCGATGGCTTCGTCGTAGTCCCTGACCACCAGGGTTACATTGGCAATTTTCTGTTTCATAGGGTGAAGATATCGCTTTACGGGCAGTCTGCATTAGTGCAGCACGGCCTGACGGTTCACCTGTGTTTCGGTGTGGATACTGATGCTGGAGGATACTCTTTCCCTTCCTCCCGTAACGATGACCTGGTAGTCGCCATCCTCCAGTTGATTGAAGTCATACAGGCTGACATATTCCTGACCGGCGATGTTCTCATAGAAATAGACATCGTCCTTTTTGCGGATGGTGATCGTCGCACGGCGGCCATTAGGGTTGGAGAAAGCGATACGGAATTTCATAACGCTTTTATCGGGCTGATAAACGTTCAGTTGTAAATGAGGCGTCTCCAGAGAGTCCAGCAGAGCATTGACCTTTTGTATGGAATGGATGGCAGCGTGGTAGTTCTGAGCAAATCCGGCGGTAGACAGGCCGATAATAAGGATACAAGTTCCAAGGATAGTACGTGTTGTCATTTTGAACGGTTTGTTTTTCGAGATAGGATAACAGCGCTGTTATTTTGTTTTGTCGCCGCAAAGATCGCGGGTATCTATTACCTCTGTGTTATGGAGTGGTTAAGAATAGATGACCTTTACCGGTCCTGGCGGACCGGGATTTGGTTAGACAACGCAGGCGTCCGCCAAACAATAACACGCCAGGCAAGTTCCGCGGAGATCAGCATCCCGATGGATATCAGCGCGGGCATGGCCATGCTGCCGGAGGAATAGAGTGCGCCTGAGAGGGCAATGACATAGACGGCTACGGGTAGCAAAAGCATCAGGAAAAGCCCCTTGTTTCCCAGAGGGATCCTGAACGGGCGATGCGCCTTTGGCTGTCTGATCCGTAATACGAACAGTGTCACGAATTCCAATGACAGCCCCGCGCCGTACAAGACAATGTCCATGACCACCAGGTCTTCAAAGGTCCAAAGGATAAGTATGCTGACAACGACGGAAGAGGCGATGATGGACAAATAGGGTGTACGATACCGGGAGTGAAGTCTGCAAAGCCAGGAGGGCAGCAAACTATCGGCGGCCATTACCTGCGGCACCCTGGATACGGACAGCAGTACGGCGGAATAAAGCCCCAGGGTGCTGGCCATGCCTCCCGCGGCCAGGAGAGCGCCCAGCCACCAGCCGCCCGTCAGGGCGCCAAGGACAGGCCATTTACCATTGTCCAACATCTCAGCGCTGACACCGCTGCGATGCACAGCCAGCGCAGCCAGGATATAGACGCCTACAATAAGGACAAATGCGAGACTGATAGATAAGAAGTAGGACCGGGCAGGTCTTCGTACTTCCCCTGCATAGGTGGTGGCATTATCCCAACCGATGAAATTCCACATTACGGTGTAAAGTCCCATGGCGATGGGAGAAAACCCAAGACCATGCAGAGAAGGCGTTGGAATGGCGCTTCCCGGGCTATGACGCATCAACAAAACGATAAATAATACTACAAAGGGCACCAATACAACGATGCCCAGGAAAACGGATGTTTTTCCAACGGGTACGATACCTAAAATATTCAACAGTGCCGAAGACCAGATGATCAGCAGACAAATGAGCACCTTATAGGCGGCTATCGCAGGGAAAAAGTAGGCTGCATATCCCATAAACAATACGGGATAAATGGCTAGATCGATAAACGTATACAACCATGTCCACCATCCTTCATAAAAAGCCCATCGTATACCCAAGGCCCGTTTTACCCATTGGTAATAGCCGCCGGTGACAGGCATGAGACTGTTCAGTTCCAGCACGGTGAGGATCGTGGGCACATCCCATAATAGAGGGGTCACCAGCAATAACAGCAGAGCGCCCTGGTTGCCGACATAGGTAAATAATGATTCCAGCCCGTATGGTCCACCAGAGACAGTGAGGAAAATAATAGCAGCTAACTGCAGGGGACGAAGTTTGTTGGCGGATGATGAAGGCATGGGATTAAAAATAAAGAGAAAATCCCAAGCAGAAGATAATATCCTCAGGACTTGCTGTCCAACGCAATGTTCAGAACACCCAGTATAAAGATGGCGCCCAACGCACCTGTCAGCGTAGCACCGATCCATCCGCCGCCCAGGACAGCACCTAATTTGTCCAGACACCAATATCCTACAAATCCTCCCAATATTCCCACTATCAGATTACCCGGCAAACCAAGATTGCCACCCTCAAAAATCCTGCTGCCTAACCATCCGGACAATATGCCAATGATCACTGTAGCTGCTATTTCCATGGTTTATGTTTTAGGTGCTCTTTTTTGCGAAGTTGTTGGCCGGAGGAGTCGATATTTTACAGACCGGTAATTGCCGGTAAACGTTTCGTTGAAAAAATAAAATTTTAATTAAATGAACATTCATTTATATTTGCTTATGGAAAAACTAACTATCCATGGGGTCAACACTTATATTTGCATTCATGAGGACAAGGGATGAAAATAAAATAGAAGCCATTTACAGAGAAGCCTTAAAAATGCTTGTCAATGAAGGCTTTGACGGCTTTAGTATACAAAAGCTGGCGAAAGTGGCAGGTGTCTCTCCGGCGACTATCTATATTTACTTTTCGGACAAGGAAGATCTGCTGCTGCAATTGCACAAACGGGAAATGGATAAGTATTTCGGCTATGTGATGAAGGATTTTGACCCGGAAATGGACTTTGCCACGGGGCTGGCTCACCAATGGAAAAGGAGAGCGGAGTATGTCATCAGACATTCTGACGAAGCCCATTTTATGGAGAATTTTAGGTTTACACCCCTGCTGCCTAAGGCGGCCAAAATGCGGGACCCCCGTTTCTCCGAGATGATGAAACGCTTCGTCACCAAGGCCATAAGAAATAAAGAGCTGGTTACCATGCCTTTTGAAGTATATTGGTCCGTAGCCTTCTCTCCCTTGTACAACCTGGTGAGATTTCACAAGGCGGGTATGAGTCTGACTGGTGAAAAATTTGAACTGACGGACGAAATGCTGACACAGACCCTTTCCCTGGTGTTGAAAGCGCTAAAACCAGGCGATGAAGAGCCCGTACCGGAGATTACCTGTATAAATACGAGCTTAAAACATCCCGATACCAAATAACTTTTTTTTGCTTATATAATTAAACGAACATTCATTTATTACTTTATCTGTATGAACGCACCAACTGTCAAAAAACCTGTTTTTACAAAATATCAGGTACTCATGATCGTCCTGATCTCCTTATTACAATTCACCGTCATTCTTGATTTTATGGTCATGGCCCCGCTGGGCGCCCTGCTGATCCGGATCTTGCATATCAGCCCTTCCCAATTCGGGTGGGTTGTGTCGGTATATGCCTTCAGCGCCGGCATCTCCGGGATATTGGCGGCAGGGTTCGCCGACAAGTTCGATAGGAAGAAGATGTTGCTGGTCTTTTACACCGGATTTATCATCGGTACCTTTCTTTGCGGGATCGCCCCTGACTATACCTCTCTGCTCATCGCCCGTATGGTCACGGGTCTGTTTGGCGGGGTCATGTTCTCGATCAACATGGCTATCGTAGCCGACCTTTTTGCCCTGGAAGTACGGGGTCGTGTGATGGGTTATGTACAGACGGCCTTTGCCGCCAGCCAGGCAGCAGGCATACCGGTGGGGATATTTTTCGCCACCCGCTATGGATGGCATATGCCTTTCCTTATTATCGTGGGGTTATGTCTGGTCACCTACGTAGGTATCGTACGGTGGATGAAGCCGGTGACCGCACACCTGAAAGAACGTGCCGCGCAAAAACCTCTGCTCCATCTGGCGCGGACGGCCAGCCGGAAAAACTATCTGGTGGCCTTTTTGTCGACTGTATTCCTTTCCACAGGCGGCTTCCTGATGATGCCTTATTCCAGCGCCTTCCTGGTGCGGAACGTAGGCGTACGGGAAGAGATGCTGACGCTGGTATTCTTTGTTGCAGGCTGTGCGGGTCTTTTCACCGGGCCGTTGATCGGCAGGTGGAGTGACAAACTGGGTAAATATCGCGTATTCATTGCTGGCAGCATACTGGCGACCGTGATGGTACTCGTTATTACGCATCTTTCTATAACACCTTTATGGCTGGTGCTGATCTTAAACACCCTCATGTATACGGCTGTCATGTCCAGGATGATACCGACACAAGCGCTGGTTTCGGGCGTGCCGGAAATGAAGGACCGGGGAGCTTTTATGAGCATCAACTCATCCATCCAGCAATTGGGCGGCGGGATCGCCTCCATCGTCGGCGGGTGGATCATCGGTCAGGATGCCGCGGGACGGCTGGTACACTATGATGAGTTGGGTTATGTCACCATCGGCGCTTTTCTCATCTGTATCGTGCTGATGTATTATGTCAACGAACTCTTGTCGCAAAAGAAGTCGCCCGCTGTATCGTTTCCGGATAGAGCAGTGGCGGAGGCGTAGGGTCATCTTCAAAAAGTATCCAGAATTGATGCGCAACTTACAGCATGAAGCGGCTTTTTTACCTGCTGTCTATAGCATCGCTGTTTCCCTTTTTTGCTATGGGGCAGGAAGACTATGAGATACAGGTATATGCATCTCCTACTGTGGCCAAGGGCAGCACGATGATAGAGTTGCACAGCAATTTTACGAATGACGGATCAAGGGTCATCCAAAGCAAGGTATTGCCTACCAACCACGTCCTGCACGAAACGATCGAGATCACCCATGGCTGGACCACCTGGTTCGAAACGGGTTTTTACATATTCAACAGCATCGGGAATGACAACCGCACCACTTATGTGGGCAGCCATATCCGTCCGAGGGTCATGGTCCCCACATCCTGGGGATGGCCGGTGGGGGTCAGTCTTTCGCTGGAAGCGGGCTATCAGAAAAGGGATTTTAGCGAGGACGACTGGAGCCTGGAAATAAGACCAATCGTCGACAAACAGCTGGGAAAATTCTATATTTCTTTCAATCCCACGTTTGACAAATCCTTTCATGGAGTGAATAAGAACGCCGGCTATGTCTTTTCCCCCAATCTGAAAGCGTCCTACAATGTGACAAAGATCGTCGCGGCGGGATTCGAATATTATGGTTCGCTGGGAACTCTCAATCATTTTGCCCCTTATCAAAGCCAGCAACAACAACTGTTTGCAGCCCTGGACCTGGACTGGTCCCCCGACTGGGAGTTAAACATAGGCTATGGCCTGGGGTTTACGCGCAGCTCGGACAACGATATCTTTAAGATCATCCTGGGCTACCGATTTCACAAAAAATAGGCTTTAACACAACCTAAACAAGCATTCCGGCGTAATTAACGTTAAAACACTAAACTCGAATTAATGCTAAAGCTCCTCTGTTTCCTCTGTCTGACCATATACGCTCCGCCGCAATGGCACGTCAACATGCAGGAAGCTATGGATATAGCACAGAAGGAACACCGGTACATCCTGCTGAACTTCTCGGGCAGCGACTGGTGTGGCCCCTGCATTCTTTTGCGCAGGGACGTACTTGATGCTCCTGTCTTTACAGCTTTTGCCGACACGACCCTGGTGCTGGTGAATGCCGACTTCCCAAGGATGAAAAAGCATCAGCTCTCTAAAGAACAACAAGAGCAGAACGATCATCTGGCCGACCAGTATAATCCCCGGGGTAAATTTCCACTGACCTTATTATTGAATGCTGATGGAAAAGTAATGCAACAATGGGAAGGCAATCCATCGTTGACCCCGGCCGAATTCAGGGCCCGGATAAGGTCGGCCATTGATGCAGATAAAAGCCTTAAGTAAGAAAGCTATGCGGCAAGAGGTGTTTAAAAGATCGATGAAATTGATGGGCAATCACTTCGAACTCAGCGTGGTGGCAGAAGAAAAGACGTGGGCGGAAGAAAGGATCATGGCCGGTGTCAGGGAAATTCAACGGATAGAAAAACTACTCACCACGTATGACGAGTGCAGCGAAACAAGCCTGATCAATGCCCATGCGGGGTCAACACCTGTCGCAGTAAGCCGTGAAACCTACGACCTTATCGAACGCTCCATCCGCATCTCCAACATCACCCAGGGTGCTTTTGATATCACCTATGGCGCTGTAGACAGGCGGTTGTGGAATTTTGATACTACACTCCGGCGTCTTCCTGATAAAGCCACTGCCAGGCAAATGGTACGACTGATCAATTATAAGAATATTATCCTCGATAAAGAAAAAAGCACGGTGTTGCTGAAAGAAAAAGGGATGCGCATCGGCTTTGGCGGTATTGGGAAAGGGTATGCGGCAGAGCGAGCCAAGACGATCATGCGACAGATGGGTGTCACCAGCGGAGTGGTCAATGCATCCGGCGACCTTGTTGCCTGGGGCTTTCAGCCGGACGGAAAACCCTGGACCGTCGGGATCGTCAATCCCAACGCTGCCGGTGAGATCTTTTCCTGGCTGAGCGTCACCGACATGGCGCTGGCCACCTCGGGAAATTATGAGAAATATATCATCATCGACGGCAAACGCTATTCTCATACCATTGATCCAAGAACGGGTCTGCCCGTCACGGGTATAAAAAGCGTCACCATCCTATGCCCGAACGCGGAGATTGCCGACGCCATGGCCACGCCTGTCATGATCATGGGGATCGGGGCGGGGCTGGACATGATCCGCCAGATGAGGGATATTGAAGCTATACTTATCGACGACAACGATAAAATTTATACGTCGGATCACATACACTTTTCCAAATACTACACATGAAAAAACAGATCTTTTTATGGTGCTTGTCTGCTTCGCTGGGCAGCGGAGCCATGACAGCCTGCACACCCGTAAAGGAATATCAGAAGAACAAGCTGAACGACTCGGAAATGAGTCTTTCCAGCCGCAAGGTGGAAAAGAACGAGCTGAACTTCCAATCCTACAGGGAAGGGGCCTCCGGCGCCAATGGCGGTAAAACAGGAGGCGGGTGCGGTTGTAATTAATTATTTATCAATAGACACTCATGAAAAAGATCTGTCTGACCGTCATAGGGATGTACCTGATGCTGCTGCATGCTTTTTCTCAGATCGCGAAAGACACGGCGGCATATAAACCCAGGAAACTGCGATTGGATGAGATCAACCTGGTATCCAGCTACTACACGCAGACCGGGGACCATTCCGCCATACAAGGGGGCATCGGCTCGGAAAAGGTGACGGACTTTGCCAACGGCCTCGAAGTAAAATGGGTGGGATGGGATGCGCACGAACGAAAAAATACCCTTACGGCCGGCATCGGCGTCGATCACCATACAGCCGCATCTCAGGCATATATATCCAAGACAGGCGCATCCCGCCGGACGGATGGAATGCGCATCTATCCTTCCCTGGACTGGACGCGGGAGAACGAAAAGAAAGGCACGTCTCTGAGCCTGGGCGCCTACTATTCGAACGAGTTCAACTACCAATCCATGGGTCTCAGTGCCGGTGGTACGATAAAAACAAAACACAACGGTGAATTCGGGTTAAAGCTCAGCAGCTATTTCGACCAGGTGAAACTGATCTTCCCTTCCGAGTTTGAGCCGGCCTATCCCCTGGCAGGAGGCGGCCGTAATGAAAGAGAGCATCCGGCCTATGGGTCCAGTCCCCGACAGACCTATACGGCATCCTTCTCTTTTTCCCAAATCATCAATACCCGGCTGCAGGCCAGCCTCTTGCTTGACCTGGTGGAACAGCATGGATATCTCGGTCTGCCGTTCCACAGGGTATATTTCACTGACCTGACCGATGCCGTTGAAAACCTGCCCTCCAACAGGTTCAAACTGCCGCTGGGTCTTCGGCTCAACTACTTCCTGGGCGACAAAGTGATCCTGCGCAGCTATTACCGGTGGTATATCGATGACTGGGGCATACGTTCACATACCGCCAGCCTGGAAGTCCCCGTGAAAATAACGCCCTTTTTCTCCGTGTCCCCGTTTTACCGGTACTACATCCAAACCGCGTCGGATTATTTCGCGCCCTATGCACAGCATCTTAAAACAGACCAATACTACACCAGCAATTATGCCCTTTCCGCCTTCTCCAGCAATTTCTTTGGCGCCGGCATCCGCCTGGCCCCCCCTAATGGGGTATTCGGCACCCATCTGAACTCCCTGGAGATACGTTATGGACATTATACACAGACAACAGACCTGATTTCTGACGTTATTTCCTTACACTTGCAGTTCAGGTAAATCACGCCATTGGAACACCAGATACCAACAAAGAATAAGATCGGTCCGGAAAAGCATATCAAAGTAGAGCCTTTCCGGAAAGGCGTGCTCGTCACCCCTCCCCATAAACATAAACAGTACTTCGAGATCGTATTCCTGTCACATGGCAGCGGATACCACTGGATCGATGGGCATCGTTACGAAATTAAACCGCCGGTGTTCTTTTTTATCAATCGTGAACAAGTGCATTATTGGGAATTGCAGAACGAGCCGGATGGATATGTCATCATCCTCAAGAACACCTTTCTTCAGCAAAGCCGTGACGAGTCACTAAAACAACTGCTGCACCTCATCTGGCATGCCAACTGTCTTTATCTGGACAATGCCGATGACCTTGCCGCCCTGTTCCCTCTCCTGGTATCGCTTGCCGGTTCCCCCACTCCCTATGAGTATCATAGCATCGACGGTCTGCTCAAAAGCCTTATAGCCCTTCTGCTTGAAAAAGGCCGCCACACTTTTCTTCATGCCGGCGTACAAACACAACTCTATGCCCGTCTCATCGACCTGCTGCTCACCCGCCCGAATATACAGCGGAAGGTCGGCATGTTGGCTGAAGAGTTGAACACGACCCCGCAAAATCTCAATGCAGCCTGTCGAAAGGCGGTATTCCTCAGCGCCAGCGAGGTAGTGGACCAGTTTATCATGGGAGAAGCACGCCGTCTCCTTCTTTATACAGATAGCCATGTCGGCGAGATCGCCTACCGGCTCAGTTTTAAAGACCCCTCCTATTTTATAAAATTTTTTAAAACCCACGAACAGCTGACGCCCGAAGCCTTCAGAAAACAGCATTTTCAAAATCACCATTAATAAGGCCGTTTTCACCACCCCGTCTTGTATACCCTACCTATTTTGCATACAATTCTTTTACATGCGTATGCGCACACTATGTATTATTGGTCACCTGCGGGCTGCCCTCAGCTGCTGCGCCATGATCCTGGTAATCCCGTCCGCTCATTCCCAGTCAACGGCCCTTTCCATCCGGGAAGCGCTGACCCTCGTCCAAACCCGGCAGCCGGGTATCCAGGCCTTCAAGGAGCGGGCAACCGCGGTGGGTTATAATACCAACTTGGTTCGCAACACGCTGACACCCGACCTGACGGTGGGCTATCAGGCAAATTATGCCACCTACAATAATATCACTGGGATGAGTTATCCCAGTCTTGTCATGCCCATTTCCGGCCCCCCTAGCGCATCCAGCATCAATGACCCCGTCCCCGGCACAGCGCTTGCCGCCCTGGTGAAATGGACACCCTGGACCTTTGGACAACGGCAGGCCGCCATCGACAAAGCTGCCGCGCAGTATAAACTTGCCGGTTCGGAATATAATGATGCGCTCTTTCGAAGTCAGTATGCTGTCCTTCAGATCTATCTCGATATCGTCTATCTCAGACGGCTGCTGACCAGTCTGCAGGCGGGTACGGATCGTATCCGCACCGCGCTGCGGCAATCCCTTGTTCTGGCAAAAGAAGGTCTGCGACCCGGCATCGACACGGTGCAATTCCAGGCAGCCCTTGCCCAGTCTGAGATCGACTTTCTCACCACCCAACGGACCTACCTAGGGCAGATGGTCGAACTCTCCCGGTTGACGGCCCTGCCGGGTGCGCCCGAAAACATCCTATTGACGGATACACTGGTTGCCTACAGGATACCCGTGTTCCCTGACACCACTGTCGCCTTTACCGGGAATCCAAAGTACCTTTTTTACAAGGCCAAACTCGACCTCTCTTTCTCTTTCTTCAAAGAGATCCAGCGGTCCTGGCGCCCACATCTCGACCTCTGGGCCAATGCTTATTCCCGTGGGTCCGGCGTGTCTGCCGGCGGTACCGTGAACAAATCCAACGGCTGGCAATTAGACCATAATAATTATGGTTTGGGTTTTCAGCTGAGCTTTCCCATCCTGCAATTTTCCCAGACGAACCTCTCCAAAAAACAATTCCGGTCCTATGTCAGAGCAGACCAGGCACAACTGGATCAGGTGTCGTTGGATCTTTCCAAACAGGCCGAAACGGTACGCATCAATCTCAGACAGGACAGGCTTATCGCAGAACATACGCCTGCCGTAACACAAGCGCAGCAGTTTGCATATAAAGGACTACAGCTCAGCTATCAGAATGGCCTGATCGATTACACCCGGCTGGAACAAGGACAATATGATCTTTTGAAGGCCGAGATCGCACAGGCAAGCGCCTATATCCAGGTGTGGCGATCGCTGCTGGATATGGCAGTCGTCACTGGTCAGCTCAACCTCTTCACCGAACAAGTCAGCCAACCATGAAGCTTATTCAATCGGCCCTTCGCCATCCCATTACGATACTGGTGTCTGTCCTGGCCATCGTCTTTTTTTCCTGGCTCGCCATCCGGAACTCCAAAATAGATATCTTCCCCCGTCTTGGTCTGCCTACGGTGTATGTCGCCCAACCTTACGGCGGACTTTCGCCCGAGCAAATGGAAGGTTTTATCACTTCCTATTATGAATATCATTTCCTGTACATTACGGGGGTAAAATATGTGGACTCCAAAAGCATCCAGGGCGCCGCGCTTATAAAGATCGAATTCAACGAAGGCACGGACATGAGCCAGGCCATGGCGGAGGTGGTGGGGTATGTCAACAGGTCGCGTGCCTTTATGCCGCCGGGTACCGTCCCGCCCTTTATCACCCGCTTCGACGCAGGCAGTGTGTCCGTCGGTCAGTTGGTATTCAGCTCGGACACCCGCTCATTAGGTGAGATCTCCGATCTTGCCCTTTTCCGGGTCCGCCCCATGTTCTCTACCCTGCCCGGCGTATCGGCCCCTCCTCCCTTCGGCGGTAACCAAAAGACGGTGCTGATCACGGTAGACCCTGCCCGGCTACGCAGCTATAACCTTTCGGCAGACCAGGTCGTGCAGTCATTGGTGAAGTTCAATACCATCGCCCCCGCCGGCAATGTCCGCATCGGTGACACAACCTATATCACTCCTCAGAACAGCGTCATCGAAGCCCTTCAGGACCTACAGAACACGCCCCTGCAATTAGTCAGCGGCCCGGCAGTATATGTCCGGGACATCGCCACCGTCAGCATGGGCGCGGATGTGACCACCAGCTATGCGCTGATCAATGGCAAACGCTCTGTTTATATCCCCGTGACCAAACGGGCGGATGCCTCCACCTGGGATGTTGTACAACGCGTCAAAGCCGCCTTGCCGGACATGCAGGCAGCAATACCTCCTGATATCAAAGTGACCTATGCCTTCGACCAGTCGGGCTATGTCATCAATTCATTGAAGAGCCTGCTGATCGAAGGTGGTCTTGGCGCAATCCTCACGGGGCTGGTGGTCTTGCTGTTCCTCCGCGACAGACGCAGCGCCCTCATCGTAGTATTGACGATCCCTCTGGCCTTGCTGACCGCCGCAACCGCCCTCTATCTTACGGGACAGACGATCAATATCATGACCCTGGGCGGACTGGCCTTGTCAGTCGGTATCCTGGTGGATGAAGCCACCGTCACCATCGAAAATATCCACCGCCACCAGGAATCTAATATCTGTCCTTCGGACAACGAACCTCCGGTTCGTTCGGGGAAATCCAAAGCGAGAGCCATCGCGGATGCCTGTAAAGAGATCGCAGCGCCCAAATTGCTGATCCTGCTGAGCGTCCTTATGGTCTTTGTACCATCGCTGTTCATGAACGGCGTACCCAAGGCGATGTTCCTGCCTTTGTCGCTGGCGGTGGGGTTTGCCATGATCGCCTCTTTTTTATTGTCTCAGACATTTGTGCCTGTGGTCGCCAACTGGTGGTTGAGAAAGCAAACCTTGCAAAAAGCTTCCAGCCGCTTCGATCGCCTCAAAGCCCGCTATACCCATTTCGGCCAAAAACACGGACATAGCTATATCCTAATCGCCAGCCTCTTCCTTATCCTTTCCATAAGCCTTGCCGTCTGGCTGTTCTTCACCATCGGGACCGAGCTTTTCCCTCCCAGCGACAGCGGCCAGACACAAGTACGTCTGCGTTTGCCCGTCGGCACCCGGTTTGAAAGGACGGAGGATGCCACCCGCAAGCTGCTAAACCTCACGGAACACATCGCGGGAAAGAATAATGTAGAGATCACCTCCGCCTTTGTTGGTACGCAGCCTTCCAGCTATCCCGTAAACTATATCCATCTATGGACCAGCGGGCCCCACGAGTCCGTCACAAAGATCAAGCTCAGGCGGAGCGCCATTCCCATCGAAACTTTCCGTGAACAGCTGCGGGCGGTCACAGCCAGGGAAATGCCGGAAGCACAGTTGTCTTTTGAGCCGGGGGACATTGCCGAACAGGTGCTCAACCTTGGGAATACCAATCCCGTGGAGATTGCGGTGGTAGACCGCAACATGACCGAGGGTCAGAAGATCGCCCGGCAACTATTACAAAAGCTTTCGAACATACCTCACCTGCGGGATGTACAAATTGCCTCTCCGTTGAATTATCCGGCTATCCGTCTGGATATCGACCGGGTAAAGGCCGGTCAGTTGGGCATATCCGGGGAACAGATAGCAAAAAGTACGGTGACGGCCACTTCCTCCAGCCGATTTATCACACCCAGCTATTGGCTTGACAAGACCACCGGTACGGCCTACCAGGTACAAGTGCAATATCCTGAATACAGCATGAATAGTACGGGCGCATTAGAGACGGTGCCTGTGTCATCAGGCGCTGGGGGCACCCACTATCTCGGAGAGGTTGCGCATTTGACACAAACTACTATGGCCGGCGAGTATGACCGGCTCAACCAACAGCGTTATATCACCATCACGGCCAATATCCATGCAGCGGCGGCCGGCAGTACCTTCCGGCAAGTGCAATCGGCTATCGCAGCGCTGGGCAAACTCCCTACCGGCGTTAAAATATTGCTGCGTGGTCAGCCGGAGCTTTTACAACAGACGCTGCAAAACCTTCAGTTTGGTCTGCTTATCGCGGTAGTAGCCATTTTCCTTACCATGTCCGTCTATTTTCAATCTTTTCGTGCGGCCTTTGCCATTCTCGCCGTGATACCCGCGGTTGTTGCGGGTGCGCTGACCTTATTGTATGTCATGGGGCATTCTCTCAATATCCAATCTTATATGGGAATGATCATGGCAACGGGCGTCTCGATCGCTAATGCGGTGCTTTTTATTACGCAGGCTGAAAAGGCGCGAAAGGAGGCTATCCCATCCCCGCATATATATGCCGCCGAAGCGCGTCTCCGGCCTATTCTGATGACCAGCGCAGCCATGATCGCGGGCATGATCCCGATGGCCATCGGTTTTACGGCAGGCGGGGACCAGACCTCCTCCCTGGGCATTGCCGTCATCGGGGGTTTGATCTTCTCCACGCTGAGCGTTTTGTTCTTTCTGCCTTATCTCTACCAATGGATCCTCGGCAGAAAAGCATATCATTTTGTATCCTTAGACCCGGACGATATAAACAGTAAAAATTATGATGTCCCTACGACATAGCAAACAACTCCTCTTAGGACTCCCCATCTTCTTTATCGTAGCATGCAGCAACGATCAGGGAACTCCATCCACCCAAACCGATGTCCTCCCTTCAGGAGACACTATACCTGTATTCATCCTGAAAGCTGATACGCTTAAAAAGACGGTAGAGCTTCCCGCGGAGCTGGCGCCCTATCAACGTACAGACCTGTACGCGAAAGTGCAGGGTTTTGTACGCTCCATGAAGGTAGACATCGGCGCTCGTGTTAAGACAGGGCAAACCCTTGCTATCATCGAAGCGCCGGAGGTGAACACCCGGCTGGAAGAAGCCCAGGCTTCCCTGGAATCCATCAAGTCCAGGTGGGCTGGCAGCAAGGACAACTATCAACGCCTCTACAGAGCATCCCAGGCGCAAACGCCCGGCATCGTCGCGCCCGTGGACCTGGAACGTGCAAAGGACCAAATGCTCACCGACAGCAGCGCCTATGAGGCGGCCCGCAAACAGACGCAGGCCAGCAGAGAAGTATCCGGTTATCTCTATATCGTCGCCCCCTTCTCCGGCGTTATCACTGCCCGTAAAGCCGATGCCGGCGCCCTGGTGGGCACTACTGTGCCCCTGCTCACACTGCAGGATGATCGCAAGCTGCGGTTAAGGGTAGCTGTTCCGGAGTCATATACCGCAGCCGCCAATTTCTCTCAGCCCATTCATTTCCGGGTGGATGCTTATCCCAACCGGGCTTTTGATGCCGTGCCCGCCCGCAAAAGCGAAAACATCGATCCCGACACCCGTACAGAGCTTTGGGAGTTTGAAGCGCAAAATGACAAACAGGAACTGAAGGCAGGGGCCTTTGTCTATGCGCGGCTGAAGCTGGAACGCAGCGGGTCTTCACTGATCGTACCTCCTTCCGCGGTCAGCACAACCCAGGAAAAAAAGTTTGTCATCCGGGTAAAGGATAACAAGGCGGAGTGGGTGGATGTCGGTCAGGGCATCAGCACGGACAAAGGGCTGGAAATATTCGGCAAGCTGCAGCCGGGAGACACGCTGCTGGTGAAGGCAACGGATGAACGAAAGCCCGGCAGCACAGCTTATTGGAAGGTGCAGCGTTGAAAAGCTCCCCTATCAGTCAGGGCCAGTGATATCCCTCAACTCTCCAGTTGACAAACGTCATATATAAAGTACCCATGCATTTTTAGCTTGCAGTATAAATTACCGCAGCTATGCTGATCGAACAGATCTATACTGGATGTCTTGCACAGGGCGCCTACTACATTGAAAGTAATAGAGAGGCGGTCGTTATCGACCCCTTACGTGAAACGACGCCCTATCTGCAGCGTGCCGCCAGGTCCGGGGCCAGGATAAAATATATCCTGGAAACCCATTTCCATGCCGACTTTGTCAGCGGCCATCTCGACCTCAGCAAAAAGACGGGCGCAACCATCGTCTATGGCCCACAGGCGCAGGCCAGTTTTGAATTCAAAACCGCTGTGGATGGAGAAGAGTTGCAAGTGGGTCATTGTACTATCAAGGTGCTGCACACCCCCGGTCATACGATGGAAAGCACTTGCTATCTTTTAAAAGATGAAAAAGGGCATGACCGGGCTCTTTTCACAGGAGATACCCTGTTCATCGGCGACGTCGGCAGACCTGACCTCGCCCAGAAAATCGATGCAACGCTTACTCCCGAAAAGTTGGCGGGATATCTATATGACTCATTGCAGAACAAGATCATGCCGTTGCGAGATGATATTCTTATCTATCCCGGTCATGGCGCCGGCAGTGCATGTGGGAAACATTTGTCCGAGCAACGGTATGACTCGCTGGGTAACCAAAAGCGGCATAACTACGCCCTGAAAAAAGAGTTGTCGAAAGAAGATTTTATTACAGCGGTCACCCGCGGTCTAACGCCTCCGCCCGGCTATTTCCCTATGAACGTGATGATGAACAAACAAGGATACGAGTCCTTAGACAAAGTGCTGGACAGAGGACAAAAAGCAATGACGCCGGAAGATTTTGAAGCCGTGGCCAACAAAACCGGGGCCCTTGTCCTGGATACACGGGAAGCGCCATCTTTTGCAGAGGAATTCATCCCGAACTCCATCAACATCGGTATCGACGGCAACTTCGCCCCCTGGGCAGGGGCACTGATACCCGACCTTAACCAACCCATCCTGGTTGTATCGCAAAAAGGGAGGGAGGAAGAGGTCATCACCCGTCTGGCAAGAGTAGGCCTGGACCACAGCCTCGGCTACCTTGACGGCGGCATCGAAGCCTGGAAGGCATCCGGCCGTCCCACGGCCAAGATCACCAGCATCTCGGCAAAGGAATTAGCGGTCATCATGAGCATCGCGCCTATACACATACTGGATGTGAGAAAGGCCAGCGAGTTCGCTGAAGGACATGTACTCAATGCGATCAACATTCCTTTGGATCATATCAATGAAAATATGCACCGCCTCGACAAGGATAAGACATACTACGTCTATTGTGCCGGGGGCTACCGGTCAATGATGTTCAATTCGATATTGAGGGCTCGTGGATTCAACCATCTCATCGATATACATGGCGGATATAAAGCCATCAGGGATGCAGAAGAGATCAGTATTACCAATTACACCGCATAAATTTTATACTATGAAGCCCTGGTTATTGTCCGTGTTGTTCACCGGGCCCCTGCTTTACTCCTGCCATAAAGCACCACAAGTGCATCTACAGCAAAAAGACATCATAGAAACCGTCTATGCATCCGGAAAGATCGTTTCGGAGGACGAGTATAGCCTGTATGCCCTTAGCAACGGGGCAATCCTAAAAAAAACGGTAAAAGACGGTGACATGGTCCGGAGGGGCCAGGTGTTGTATATTGTCCAAAACGAAGCGGTAACAGCAAAATACCAGGCCGCCCTGGACAATTACCAAAATACGGAACTGAATCTCTCGGGCAGTTCGCCCTTGCTGCGTGACCTGCAACTGTCATTACAGAATATGGAGATCAGGCTAAAGAACGACTCCCTCACTTATCACCGCTGGAAGACGCTGTGGGAACAGGGCATTGGCACCCGCAGCAACCTCGACAATGCATATACGAGCTATCAGATCTCGGTCAACCAGCAAAAGAGTGCGGCGGAGAAATATTATTCCACCCTTCATGACCTGCAAGTAACCCACAGCAATGCGAGAAGCCAGGTACAGGCCGCCAGGAAGGAGCTGAGCGACTATTTTATTATGGCTGACCGGGACGGGGTCGTCTGGCAGACTTACAAAGAAGCAGGAGAAGGTCTGCGGGCAAACGAGGTGGTGGCGCTCATCGGCGACAGCAGCAGACGTATCATCCGCCTGGCCGTCGACCAGGAAGACATTAGCCGGATCAAGAGAGGCCAGCGGGTAGTTTTGAAGACCGATCTCTCCGGCGACACAGTGTATGAAGCAAGGATCACTCATATTTATCCCGCCATGAACGAATCGGATCAGACCTTCCGGGTAGACGCGGTTTTCCAGGGGAAAATGCCCCCTGTGTATATTCATAGCTCGGTGGAAGCGAACATCATCGTGGCTGCCAAACCCGGCGCCAACGTGTTGCTGCGCGAAGCGCTGGCAAGTGACGACAGCGTTTGGGTGCTGGAAAAAGGCAAGGAAAAGAAGGTCGCGGTAACCACGGGGTTGTCTACGTTGGATTATGTGGAAATACTGGACGGCATCAACGCGAAAACCCTGGTACTGTTAAAAAGCAAAAACGGCGTTCCATGAAACCCTCCGTCAACATGCTCATTGCCGGTACGCAACTATGGGCCCGGAAGCGGCAAAGCTTTATCGCCATGCTAGGCGTCCTCTTCGGCATCGCCATGTTCATTTTCATGATCAGCTTTATGAAGGGAGTAAATAACTACATCCAGGATACAATGCTTGCCTCCATTCCTGATATCCATATTTACAATGATATCCGTACGGACTATGCGTCCTCGGTCACAGGCGACTGGCTCCGAAATGACCCGGCAAAAATGATCGTTGTGCATCATCCACGGCCGGAAAAAGTCCGGTTGAACCTAAAGAACGCAGATGCCATTATCTCGGATCTGAGGCAGCAGTCAGAAGTGAATGTGGTTTCTCCCCTTCTATCCACCCAGGTTTTCTTCAATTATGGGTCGGTGCAGCTCAACGGGATTCTGGATGGCGTCAATATCATCGAAGAAGCACGCCTCTTCGGTCTGCACGATAGGATGATGACAGGACGGCCGGAAGACTTGCTGACGACTGACAAAGGCATCCTTTTGGGTCAGGGGCTTGCCGACAAATTGAACGTCAGGCGGGGCGATCTCGTCACCCTGGCTACTCCTGAAGGCACTTCCATGCGTTTTCGCGTCGTGGGCACCTTTGCATTTGGTCTCAGCACGGTAGACAATACCAAAGCATATGTAAGCCTGTCGGGTGTACAGCAGTTGCTGGCAAAGAACCACGATTATATTACGGATATCCGCATCAAATTGCGCAATATCAACAACGCCAAGGGTCTGGCGATCTTTTTTGGTAAAAGATACGGTTACAAGGCGGAAGACTGGGAAAGCACCAACCCCTCCATCAAGACGGGTAACCTGATCAGGGATACCCTTACCTGGGTAGTAAGCCTCACCTTGCTGACGGTAGCGGGCTTTGGCATCTACAATATCATGAACATGGTGATCGCAAGTAAAATGAAGGACATCGCGATCCTGAAGGCGCAAGGATTCGACGGCAGGGACATCCGAACTATCTTCTTATCCCAATCCCTGGTCATCGGGGTCCTGGGGGCAGGTCTGGGTTTGCTCTTGGGTTTCCTGCTTTCCTATGGGCTGTCGAAAGTACCCTTCCCCCAGACGGAATTTACTTTTATGAAATTTTTTCCCGTAGTATTTGAAAGCAGATATTATTTTTTCGGCGCAGGTTTTGGCATCCTGACGACATTCCTGGCAGGCGTACTGCCGGCCCGCAAGGCTGCGCGGGTAGATCCGGTGACCATCCTGCGCGGCTAAAAAAAGTTTATGAAAGAGACTATTTTGGAAGTCGCCCATCTCAATAAATCTTTTCCGGGACCGGAACCATTCCACGTGTTGAAGGATATATCCCTTTCCGTCCAAAAAGGAGAATTCATTACCATCATCGGGAAGTCCGGCTGTGGAAAATCCACTTTGTTATATCTTCTTTCCACACTCGACACGGCCTATGAGGGAACGATCACCATCAACGGCACGCGGGTGACCGGGCTTAAGGAGCACGACCTGGCCAAATTCCGAAATGAACATATCGGCTTTGTTTTCCAGTTCCATTTTCTCTTGCCGGAATTCACTGTCCTCCAGAACATTATGATCCCGGCCATGAAGCTGGGGCAGCTCTCCCGGGAGGCCATCGAGTATAACGCTATGGAGAAACTGACACAGATGGGCATTCGGGACATCGCATTAAAGCCATCCGGCAAATTGTCCGGTGGTCAACAGCAACGGGTAGCAATTGCCCGGGCTCTGATCAATAACCCAGGTATTATCATGGCGGATGAACCCACCGGCAACCTGGATTCGGCCAATACACAGGTCATTTTCAATATATTCCAGGAATTATCCAGACAGGGTAATACAATCCTTGCCGTTACGCACGACCGGGACTTCGCCGGGAGATCGGACAGGATCATCGAGATGATGGATGGAAGGATCACAAATACACATGGAGTTCCGGTGACATGACTTCCGTCATGCCGGCGCCTGCATTTTATCATAAGAACAAGGGGGTTCCTTTTCCAAAGATCATGGACAACCATGACCCAGCTCTTCGTCTCTCCGGGAGCAGAGGCGGTATCTTCGACAAAACCTTTGATTATGCAACGCCTCGACATCGAATACATCCTACAGTTCAAAGAGCAGGAGATCAAGCTCCCCGTCATCGATTACCGGAAGGGGAACCTATTCCTTCGCTGTTATTCGGACAAAAATAAGAAGAGACATCTTCTCGGAAAATTCCTTGAAAGCAAGATGTCGCATGCCGGCATCATCGGCGAATTGATCGCCAAATTGGAGAAAGAAGACCTGGCCCTCGGCCGCCGGCTTATCTATTACATGGAAGGCTTGCTGGCTGCATTCTCCGCCGACATTCAAAAAGAACCCTATTCGGCAGCATTTTATAAATCCCTGTCGGTGGACGTTCGTCAATTGCTGGAATTGATCAGTTCCGCCGAAAACCCGCACGTGGTCCTGTACAACCGGCTGAACAACCTCCTCATTGGCGAAATGCCCTCCTCACCGGCCGGCCAGGGCTGCTGCCGGGATATGCGCGGCCTCATGAACGCTTTGAAAGAAAGCGCCGACATCATGTGCGCTTATCATGACGTATTTACCAACCTTGTGCAGCAGGAATCCGAAAAAAGGGGAAAAATGCTCGTCACCTCAAGAGTAGGTCAGCGATTGTACAAGCTCTCGCTTGTAGTAGAAAGTCTGATCGTGGCCACGGGGTGCACTTATACCCGGATGGCTGAATGGCAGAAACAGGTAAGACGCGTGCAAAAACAGGAAATATACAATTAAGGCCCATTGCACGAATTTAATATAACTTGTTTTAATGGCTGACAACTTTTGATACATGCAAATGCCGTTCGAACCATGCCGTCGCGCTGGCAGCCATCTCGTTTAGCTTATCACCTTCGAAAAGATGTGTGGCGCCCATCACGACTTCCAATTGCTTGCTGCAGGACAATTCATCCAATGCTTCCCTGTTGAGCTGGAGCACATATCGGTCCAGGTCGCCCACGATAAACAGGGTCGGGGCCTCCATCCGGGCAAGCGCCGCCTTGGCCAGGTCGGGCCTGCCTCCACGGCAAACGATAGCGCCGATTTTTTCCGGTAACATCGCCGCAGTACGCAATGCAGCTGCCGCCCCTGTGCTGGTGGCATAATACCCCAGCCGGTAGTGATCGAAAAGGTCCCTGTCTATCACCCATTGCGTAACAGCCGCCAATCTCCTGCTCAGCAGCTCCACATCATATTGATTCCCGGAGGACAATTCCTCCTCGGGACTTAACAGATCAGGCAACAATGTACCGAACCCATGCTGTTGCAGATAGCCGGCCATCATCCTGCTGCGGGGACTATTCCTGCTGACGCCGTCCGCCTGGGAAAATATGATGATAGCCGTCGCCGATGCCGGCAATGTCAGCTCGCACGCCAGTTTCCTGCCACCGCAGGGTATGACGATATCCTGTTTATATTCGTGAAGCATACTTTTTTTGTAAATTTAAATCTATAGCCCCCCTAAAAATAAGTGACATGTGTCAAGCTGAATCCGCCTCTAAAATGTATATTCTTTAACGGCTATTGTCAGCCTGTTCTCCACCGACGTAACCCCCGGCGCCGACCACGCCGCCCATTCGGCATCGACGGCAGCCTGACTCTGGTAATTCCATTCTACTTCTCCCGTAAGGGTTACCACACCATCCTTTACCGCTACGCCGATCTCTCCGGGATTGAGGAAAGGCACCCATCTCAGCTGGTCCATTACGTCTTTTTGTATTTCCGCATCTGTACGCATGGTTGAATAGTTTTAAAGTGATTGAATAATGTTAAAGATATTACCAGCAGATGATATTTGTAACGACCACGGTCACGAAAGACGATGAGCTTGATCAGGCCGCAGGAGCTTTACCCTTTCTCCATCGGACAGAAGAGAATAAAGCCCCGAATGCTATACATACCAGCAGCGGAGACAATATCCATCCAAAGAAAGGAATGGAGAATATCAGCCTGAACAGGATGAAGAAGCCAAAAGCGATCCATACATATTCCCAGAACCTGCCGGTGCTGCCCATGACATGGCCAAACCAGTGAGAGGCTACGAGGGCGGTGATACTGCCGCAGATCAAAAAAGCAAGGATGTAGCCCAGCAGCAGGGCCAGGCCCACGGGGATGGCTATGAGACTGACAAAGGAAATAAATATGATGAGGGGCGTTGCCACAAAGTACACAATGCCTGAACCCAGTGAACGCAGCATGCTGTTATAGGTCTTTTCACCGGCCCGCTCGAAAAGATGGGGAAACAGATATTGCAACAGGATGATCACCAGCAAAGCAGAGGCAAGATACCAAAAGACGATGAGCCAACTGGAGGTTCCCAGATAATACCAGTGCGGTCGTTTTATCGCCAGACTTACATCCCGGACGGCCTTCCCATTTTTTACCGATGCACCGAAACTTACATCCGACGGCGCCCAATATCTCACCGGCCCCTCAAAAACCGCGCGCTCTCCAATGACGAGGTCTTCCGACACGGCAATCGAGGACGATCCCATTACCTTCCCATACAGCTCGATCGTGCCGCCACGGCAATCGAGGTTACGGCCCGCAGTCCCGATCAATCGGAACCTTCCCGTGGCAGTGCGGATATCGCCACTTATATTGCCGTACACGACGAGATTGCCTCCCGACACCAGGACATCTCCGAGAACCGATGCATTCCTTTGAACGGTGATCTCACCGCCTGCCGCGACCAGATCGCCCTGGACATTACGGTCGATGCGCAAGGTGCCACCCATGCAGCGGATCTTTCCGCTAACATAGCCGTTGATCACGACGGTCCCTCCCGCCAGCAGGACATCGTTCACCGTATCATTGATATAGATCTTCCCGCCGGCGACAACCAGGTCGCCGTGTGCCGGTGCATTGATGATCACCGTCCCTGCCACCAGGTAAATATCCTCGTTGGTGGGTTTTTCGATAACTATCGTATTGCCGGATTCGACGACCATGGCCGAAGCAGGTAGGATACCTGCCGCTACGAGCAGCAGGAAAAAGGCGCATCTGCGCAGCAATAAAGAGATCATGATGATGGATTTGGATCAAATACTAAAAAAAGTTACTGCCGGCGCGGAAGATTTCTCGAACCGGCCCGTCTTTTCCTCCAGCCGGATGCGGAAGGTCACACCTCCGATCTTGTCGGATTCAGCCGGCGCAAATGGCCAATCCCTCGACAAATGGGTGGTTTCGCTGCTGACGAGGGGGAGTACCCTGCTATGCAGCCGATGTAGCGCATCATTGCGGAGTTCCTTGTCCAGCAATTCCTCAAACCTTCCATGCGCCACCACACTTTGCCAGTTGGCCATGTTCTGCAAATGGTCCACTTCAAAGCAAACAACGGGGCTCTGTCGCATGATATCGACCTTCAATCCCTCATGCGTATGACAATAGATGTATTCTCCATCATAGGCATAGCTGATAGGCACGACATAGACCATCTGCCCATCGGTGCAACCAATGCGCCCCACGACCTCTTTTGTAAGAAGCTTTTCTATTTCCGGCATAGTTAATTTTCCCAACATGGCTGTTTATTTAAGTAAGCCGAAATTACCATGCTTCCCGGCCGGAGTATATGACGTGGATTATGTGGAGGGCTGATTGCGCTCATGAATGTTACGCCCATGCAAGACGCTGTGAGGCTCATCGGATACGGGAATCGTGATGGTAAAGGTCGTCCCCTTGCCGGGCTCGCTGGTGACGTCGATCTGCCCTTCCATGAGGTCGAGGTATTTTTTGACGATGCTTAGGCCAAGACCGGTGCCGGAGATCCCGGAAGTATTGCTGGCCCTGAAAAAACGTTCGAAAAGATGTTCCAACTCCTCTGTGGGAATGCCGATGCCGTTGTCAGCCACGGTAAACCTGATACTGCTGGTGAGGAATTCGATGATAAACCTGGCGGACGTATGCTCCGGCGAATACTTCACGGCATTCGACAGAAGGTTGTTAAGGATATTGCGCAGCAGGTGCACGTCCACCGTCACGACCCTTGGTTCCCCGCGGATCTCCAATTCGATCCTTTGCCCGGATTTACAGGATTCTTCCATATCCGTAATGACCTCCTCGCCCAGCTCGACAATATTGGCGGCCGATGGACTGTTCCTGACCACCCCTTCCTCCAGCTTTTCCAGCGAGAGGAAATCGCCGAGTATCTGCCTGAGGTTCTTTACATTGGACTTGATACGCTGGATGTGCCGCATGCGTTTATCCGCCATCTCGGGAGCGCTGTATTTTTCTATGAGCGAGGTGGAAGAGAGAATGACGCTCAACGGTGTCTTGAACTCATGGGAGGCAAGGCTGACGAAACGCGACTTCATTTCGTTCAGGTCTTTCTCCCGTTGCAGCGAAAGCTTCATCTCCTCCGCAGCCTTCATCTGATTAGTTATGTCCTTGGTTATCTTGATATATCCTGTGATCTCCCCGCTGTCATTGCGCATACAGGTAAATACCACATCCGCATAAAAGACAGACCCGTCCTTTCTCTTACGCAAGCCAACGTTCTCAAAGCTGCCCATTTCAGCGGCCTTTACCAGGTTATCCTCCGGCGTCTGTCTTTCGATATCCTCGTCCGTATAAAAAACGGATATGTGCCGGCCGATGATCTCATGGGCCTCATACCCCTTGATCTGCCCGGCGCCCCGGTTCCATGTCACAACCTTTCCCTGCGGATCTATCATGAAAATGGCATAGTCATTCACATGCTGCACCAGGAGACTGAACCGGTGTTCCGACTCAATCAGCCCCTGCTCGGCAATCCGGCGGCGGTTTAACTGATACGAGATCAAATAGCTGCATCCAACGAGCAGCAAGAACAGAACGCCGATCAAACCCAGTATGGCATTCCGCCACATCACCCTACTCTTTATATTGGCAGCTTCTTTTAATACCAGCAGCCTGTTCTCCTCGCCTTGCATACGCAGCAAAATGGCTCTCAAAACACGTGTTTGCTCCACCGTACTTCCCGGCTGACCCTGGGAAAAAGCCTGGATATATGAGAGCAACGAGTCCACACGCCGCTGCTGTACCGGGTTATCCGCCGTATACCGCCCCAGCACCTGAACATGATGGACGATGGCGCCGGCATCTTGCCCCAAGTCTTGCTGTAACACGGCAGACAGCGCCTGTTGGGTTTTATCCAGGACCACCAGCGTATGATGCACGGACACGGAGGCCTCCGTAAATGCCTTTTGATAATTTGCGGTCATGACCGTCAATCCAATAAAACCACAGATAATGACAACAGCCAGCAAGATATATGTCTTTTTTAAAACCGTCATATCATGTTAATTGGGCTGGGCCAGCCATTAATTGACAAGGTCATTGGGGACGTAATCAAGGAAAATATGTACAGTCGGAAAATGCAGGAGTAAAGTTAATACTGAGGGTCAGAATTCAAAAATAATTGTTTATTGAACCCTGATACCATTCTTATTATAGAGCTTTTCATAATATTCCCCAGCCATCCGGTCGCTGTCAAAATACGGGATGATATCCAGCATGCCTTCTTTTATGATCTCCGTCCACCTGGACGGATAATCGTAGTACATGGGGATGACCTCCTTTTCCAGCAGGTCATATAAACCGAGCGCATCCTTTTCATCCTGTATATGTTCCGGCAGGGACGCATCGGAAGGTGGAATGATAAAACAGTTACGCTTATCCTTTGCAAATTCTGGGAACCATCCGTCCGGGATCGATACATTCACAGCCCCGTTCATGGCCGCCGTCATGCCGCTGGTACCTGAGGCCTCGCGGGTCAGGCGGGGGAGGTTGAGCCATACATCCGCGCCCTGCTTTAGCAGTTTGGACAACCGCAGCTCATATCCTGCCAGCACGGAGCAATTGGTGTGGGATTTACACTCATTGACGATCTTGTCGAATATGGCAATAGCCGTGTAATCCATGGGATACGGTTTTCCAGCCCATATGATCTGTACAGGCTTCTCTTTATTATCCACCAGCCTTTTGAACCTGTCCATGTCATGCAGCAGCAGATCGGCCCGCTTAAATCCTGTAAAACGTTTGGCAAATACAATGGTGAGGACATCTTTCCGGAAGATCTCCCCATTCTCGTCCGCCACTAGCTCGAACAGTTGTTCTTTTGCAGCTAGCTTCCTCGCCCTGAGGTTGGCGTCATCTTTCGCCTGGAGTGCCTTGTACATCTCCTTATCCGACCAATAGCCATAATGCTGCGCATTAGTAACAGAAATGAGGGGACATATATCGGAATATTTTTTCCACATTTTTTGCAAAGTCTGCTGATGCAGTCTGGAGACACCATTCGCAATACCTGACATCCGCAAGGCCGTCAACGTATGATCAAGCACGCTGTCTTCGGTATGCGTAAGGGCCCTCACTTCTGTCATGGGCATGCCGCAAAAGAAACCGGCTCTTTCCAGGAGTAGCATATCCGTCTTCGGGTTACCACCCTCCTCCGGCGTATGGTTGGTAAACACCAATTGCTGTCTGACCTTTTCCAGGTCCTTATGTTTGTTGTACAGGTGGAAGGCCAGGGGAAGACCATGGGACTCATTGAGATGATAAACTTCGGGGGCCCAATCCAGCTCTTCCAGCAGCCTGGCCCCTCCTACCCCCAGCACTATGGCTGCAGCTATTTTCGTCTCAGGATTGAAATCATATAATTTATGCGAAATGGTCTGGGCGAGATAGTCGTTCTCCGGCAGATTGGTGCTCAGCAGGAATAGCGGCGCAGTATGGAATACCTCTGGCGGAAGATACCAGGCCGTCACCCACACATCATGCTGGAAGATCCGGATGGTGAATTTGATACCCGTCGGCTGCAGAAAGCCATATACCTTCTCTTCGAAAAGAATGTCCATGGTCTGATCGCTCTTTCTCACCTGGTCATAATAACCATACTTCCATAAGATACCGATGCCGACAAAGTTCTGCTTCAGATCGAAAGCGCTCCGGAGATGCGACCCCGCCAGGAAACCCAGCCCACCGGCGTATATCTTTAAAGGCTGGTGTATGGCATATTCCATACAAAAGTAGGCCACCCTTTTTTCATAGCCTGGCGAGGGGGTATAGGGGTATTGAAAGTTGAATGCCATATCAGTCGATGTTGTTATTATTCTGTCTCATCCAGTATCAATTTATTTTCAACGATGGCTACACCCGGCGCAGACCAGGCTGCAAATTCCACATCGTCCCCTTCCGCCAGGGTACGTACCATCCCACGCAGGATGACCTTGCTGCCCTCCACCTCCACGGTGATCTTTTCCGGGTCCAATGTTACATACCGAGCCAGGCTCTCTTCAATATATTTTTTGACATCGGACGGGAGAATTTCAGGCTTGACAAGGATGTGGTTATTGACTCCTCTGACACCCCTCAACCCCCTGATGACCTCCGCGGCGGCCCTTCTTTCAAAATTCCAGTTGGCGCTTCCTTCCAGCGTAACGATACCTTTGTCTACCGTCACCCGGATTTTTTTTTCTTCCACGTGTCTATGAGAAGCCAGCGCTGTAGCCACCTCTTCGGCAATCTCCGTATCCGTCTTTTCATCAGTGGAGGAAACACCGATCTGTATATCATTCGCAATAGCCCGAACACCGGCAATTATTTTGGCGGCATTCTCAGCCGTCATTTTTTTGTAATAGCTGTCTACCTCTCCCGTGAGCGTAACGATTCCCTTCTTCACAGATACCCCGATCTCAGCGGCATTCAACAAAGGCTCCCATCTCAGCTGAGCCATGATCTCTTTTTGTATCTCTCCGTCTGTACGCATGACTATTAATTTATCACCAATTTAAACCGCCTGCGAACGGGATACGATGACACCGCTCATGAGAAGGTGTGACAGATGTCAAGCCTAAAAGGGGTGGAGGTCATAACTAAAGCGATACCCTGTTGATAGATTTGATCACCGGAACTATTCCCGGAACCGACAAACTTATACTCATGGAAGCCGACAAAATATTACAAAGCAATGTCCTGGACATCGTCTTCGATGGCAGGAACAAAGAATACGGCGCATACGAGCTGCGCAAGCATTACAACAGGCGGCTGTTCTGGGCGATGCTTTGCATGTTCATGGTCACCGGCTCGGCCTTTGGGCTCTTCTTCCTGGGCCAGAATGGACAGGTAAAAAAAGAGGTCATGCTGGTAAAGGACGTCCAGCTCGAGAGTGTAACAGAGGAAAAAAAGAATGAGCCCGCGCCTCCACCTCCGCCACCGCCCCAGGCGCCGCCCCCAAAAGTGGAAGTGACAAAATTCACCCCTCCCCGCATCGTAAAAGACAATGAAGTAAAAGAGGAAGACAAACCGCCTGTACAGGAAAAGCTGGAAGAAACCCGCATCGGCACCTTTAACCAGGAAGGCGTCAAGGATGCCGGAATCATCGCTCCTCCCGTGTCCGAGGCCGGGAAGGGAGTGGTGGAAGCCCCCAAGGCAAGACAGGAAGAGGACTATGAAAAGACCTTCGTAAAAGTGGAGATCGAATCCGAATACCCGGGTGGAGCAGCCGCCTGGCTACGCTATCTCAATAGGAACTTTCGCTATCCCGATGAAGGGCTGACCAACGAGATCCAGGGGACGGTAACCGTGCAATTCATCGTCGACAAGGAAGGTAATGTCAGCGACGTGCAAGCTATCAGCGGACCCGAACAGGGAGGACTAAGAGAAGAGGCAATACGAGTGATCCGGAAGAGCGGCATGTGGATCCCAGCCATTCAGAACGGACGCAAGGTGAAATCCTACAAAAGACAGCCCGTCATATTCAAGATTGCCAACGAAACTGCCGGATAAGATCCGTCCAACTCACTTACATGACCAAAACGGCCGCGCCTTTGATGCGGCCTTTTCTCAATGCATCCAGCGCTTCATTGGCCTGGGAAAGAGAGAAGTGCTGCGTTTCTGTGCGGATAGCCACGGCAGGAGCAAGTTGAAGGAAATCATGACCATCCTTGCGGGTTAGATTAGCTACGCTGCGGATGACCCGTTCTTCCCATAGCAGGCGGTAAGGGAAGGAAGGGATATCGCTCATATGGATGCCACCGCAGACAACCACACCGCCCTTGTCAACGGACTGTAAAGCCGAAGGCACCAGTTCTCCCGCCGGAGCAAATATGATGGCGGCATCCAGGACTTCCGGCGGCCGTGCGGAAGCATCACCTGCCCATGTTGCGCCCATACGCAAGGCAAAGTCTTGCGAACCCTTGTCGCCATCCCTCGTAAAAGCATATACTTCGACACCCTGGTGCCGTGCTACCTGGATAAGGATATGCGCCGCCGCACCAAACCCGTAAATGCCCAGCCGTCGTACATTCGACCCGGTCATCACATAACTGCGGTAGCCGATGAGCCCGGCGCAAAGCAAGGGTGTGCCTTCCGGTCCAGCATATTGGGCAGCCAGGGAGAAACAAAATTGTTCATATGCCACGGTGTATTCCGCATAGCCCCCATCCATCGTATACCCGGTGAACAGCGCTTTTTCGCAAAGATTTTCCTGTTGCCGCAAACAGTAACGGCAGACGCCGCAGGTATATCCCAGCCACGGGATACCTATCACATCACCCTGCTTGAGGCTGATGACATTTTTGCCCGTACGCACAACTGTGCCCACGATCTCATGACCGGGCACCAGGGGCAATTTTGGATGGGGTAGCTCTCCGTCTATTACATGAAGATCTGTACGGCAGACGCCGCAAGCTGTGATCTTTACCAGGACTTGTGTAGGATAGGGCTCCGGCACAGCCATCGTCACAAGCCGCAACGGACTGCCGGGCTTATCGAAAACCATGGCCTGCATGGACGCAGGCGTTATGTTCCTTGCAATATCTTCAGCCGACATGGGGCTCATATTGCAAAAGTAGTCCCTTTATTTTTTCCAGCAGCACCTGCTTATCCCGGCACCACAGCTGTTCAGCCGACTCCAGGAACCTTGCGGATTGAGGGCAGGTGCACAGTAAAAAATTCCTGTCCTTCAACAGGGACAATTGAACGATGATATCATGAAGATCACCCAGTTCGCGGGCGCAGGTTTCCAAATGTTTTCTGGACGGCAGGCCTTTCGGGATGGCCCGCTCGATATTTTCTTTTGAAAAATACGGCCAGGCATACAAGAGGTCCTTCATGGCCTTGCGTATAGTGTGCAGTTGCTCGTTATCCGGCAGGTCGCCACCGCCAGGCAGGGTGAATGTCTTTATTTTTCCGGCGATGAATGCTTCATTCGCAGCATCGGCAGCGTGAGCAGATATATGGTCATGCCACTGGGTCTTCTCCCTGCCCAACGGATTGGACGCACCGAGATACAGTTTTATCATATGCTCCGTCATGCCTATCCGGTCGTCCAATACGGCAAGACATTTTGCGGGCGGACCCAGGTGCAGCCGGACTGCCGCATCCTCCAGGGCCTTTTTTTGGAGCTGGATATTACGCAGTTCGCCTGTCATAGCATAATATACCTTCAGATTATTGGGTAATTTCGGTTTGATGGGCGAGTGCCCCGCTACTGCTGTCAGCCGCAGCAAAGCGCGAAAACGCTTGGTTTCCACCCTGAAATCATGAATGTCTTCCATCCCAAAACCCTCCGCCAGCGCCCTGCCGAGCTGTACACATTTTTCATACTGCTGCCGGATAACGGCATCCATTCTTTCCTGTTCCATGATGATCTATACTTTCTTATATTTACAGGTATTGATACCGAAAAGCCTGTACAAGGGGCAAAACCCTACAAGGCTGGTCAAAAGCAATACGGCTGCCAGAACGAGCAGAATATCCCCAAAGATACCCGCAACCACACCCAGCAAATACAAGATCACGATCAGTCCGGTGGCGATGATCCGGATAGCTCTGTCACTATCGCCAAGATTTGTTGTCATAAAAATTCATTTTATATATTAAAGGTGGGCATTATTCAGGTGAAAAAAAATGATCCTGGTCATCTGCCGGCATGAGCGATACTATTCCGCGGCCAGACGCAGATCACAGTTTATGCGGCATGGAATCGGCAATTTTGCAAAAAATGACAGGTTATGAAACGGTTATTTTATTGCATGATCCTGTTGCTGCCATTGAGTGTCTATTGTCAGCGATCACAAACGACGGCTCCATCTGTGTTTACAGGCGGTATGGAAGTGGATGCGCTCCCTTTTATCACCGGTGGTTATTATCTCTCGGTTTGGGGTGGCTACCGGCATTTCCGTTATCGCGTGGTACTTACGGAAGTCAAAACGCCCTCCTTTCTTATCTCTAAAGAATTTTCAGACAACAGGGTGGAAGTGTATGCCCTGATCACCGACTATTTCTTCCAACCCGGGTTCAGGGGCTTTTGGATAGGCACCGGCCTGGAATGGTGGAAAGGGGAGATCTTCGCTCGCGACAAATCCGCCAAAGGCGAGTACAGCAACTACCTGTACACGCTTGGGGGCGGGTATGTATGGAAGTTCTACCGCAACTTCTACCTCAACCCATGGGCGGGCGCACACCTGCGTGTCGGCGGCGATACCAAGGCAGATGTAGGCATCCGACAATTTCATCCGGCATTGGTAACACCGGAAATGTCGTTGAAGCTGGGATGGCATTTCTAGGCGCGCATAATGACGAAGGTCTTGTATGCAGGTGATCTTTGTCATTGATCCAAGCTGTTCTCAATTAGTACCTTTATATCAGAAGCGCAAGAGCTTCCAAAAAACTGGAGAATGTAATATAACATGCACGGCGAGTGTGTCGCCGCCTTAACAGGCCAACTACGTTTTGGCTTTGATACCCGCCGCTTGAACAAGCGGCGGGCTTTTTAAAAAATGAAAATGACGCAATATGTCAACCCAACCAAAAGGAGCGATTATTTGTAAAAGCCGCTATGGCGCCACACGCCAATATGCCGAGTGGCTGGGCGCCCACCTGGACCTCCCCATTTTTGATCCGGATATCGACAGACCGCAATTGAAAGAGTACAACTACCTGCTGATAGGGTCTTCCGTATACATGGGAAAAATGCTTATAAAGGACTGGCTGCTTACCCATCGGGGCGAGCTCAACAGCAAAAAACTATTTTTCTTTGTCGTTTGCGCAACGCCCAATACAGAAAAAGACAAACAAAGGAAGATTGCAAAGGACAACATCCCCGCAGAGCTGGCGGAAGACCGGGTAATCTTTTTTCTTCCCGGCAGACTCATCATCAGCCGGCTGTCCTGGAAAGACAGGCTGTTCCTCAGGCTGGGAGCCCGGCTGGAAAAGGATCCGCGGAAAAAGGCGGCCATGCGGCATGATATGGATGGGATGGACCTTCGCTACCTGGATCCCCTGATCGACGCAGTCAAAGCCACCCAATCTACTAAAAATCCCCTCTATGCCGGCTAACATTTCCCTTGCCGAGAAGTATAATACCCCTGTCCCCCGCTATACCAGCTACCCCACCGTACCTTACTGGAAACAAGGGATCGATGCGGACGCATGGAAAAACAGCTTTATCAAAAGCTTTACAGAAGGCAATCCCAAAGAAGGGATCAGCCTCTACATCCATCTCCCCTTTTGCGAATCGCTTTGTACATACTGCGGCTGCACCAAACGCATCACGACCAATCATGCCGTGGAGAACGAATATATCGATGCTGTGTTAGCCGAATGGCGCATCTATCGTAACCTCATGCCGTCCCCACCGGTGATCCGGGAATTACATTTGGGCGGCGGGACGCCTACCTTCTTCTCTCCCGCCAACCTGGGCAGGCTGGTGGAAGGTCTTTTAAAGAATGCCGTCCTCCACCCGCAATATAGTTCCAGTCTCGAAGGACATCCCAACAACACCCGCCGGGACCACCTGGACGTATTGTATGGCCTTGGATTCCGGCGTGTCAGCTATGGCGTGCAGGATCTGAATATAGAGGTCCAGCGCCTGATCCACCGCATCCAGTCTTTCGAAAATGTACAAAAGGCCACGGCGGACGCCCGGGAGGCCGGCTTCACCTCCGTCAATTTCGACCTCATCTACGGCCTGCCGGGCCAGAACGCGGAGAGGCTGGACAGGACCATCCGTCATTCACTGACCCTTGCACCGGACAGGGTCGCTTTCTACAGCTATGCCCATGTGCCGCAGGTCAGCTGTAACCAACGCCTCATCGACGAAAAGCTGCTGCCTCCCCCGTCCGAAAAGCTGAGGCTGTACCAACAGGGCAGACGGCTTTTCACGGATCATGGATATACGGACATTGGCATGGACCATTTTTCTATCCCGGGTGACGAGTTGTACGTTGCATGGATGGGAGGACGGTTGCATCGCAATTTTATGGGCTATACGGTACAGAAAAGCAGCCTGTTGCTGGGGCTGGGCATGTCCGCCATCAGCGACATAGCAGACGCTTACGCGCAAAACAGCAAATCCCTGAAAGACTATTTCCGTACTGTCGGCGCAGACCGTCTGCCAGTAACAAAAGGCGTCTTCCTGCTGGAAGAGGACAAAGTCTTCCGCCGTCATATCCTGGACATCGCCTGTAAAGGAACTACAACAATAGACCCACGATGGACCTCCACATTTAATGAATGGACCTTGCCCCTGTTACATGATCTTGAAAAGGACGGGCTCGTATCCGTACAAGGCAACGACATCCGGCTCACAGCGGCAGGCAATCCTTTTCTCCGGCATCTGTGCAAAGCTTTTGATCTTCGCCTTTTGAGAAGCGAGCAAATAAAAACCGGTGCAACCCTTTAGGCTGCACCGGCAAATAGAATACGAACATTTTCCATTTTATGAAAAGTCCAAATCTTAGGCATGAACGCTCATGATCGGCACACTGCTGTTGAGCGCTAACTTCTTCGCATGGCTCCGGTGGAATTCGAAGAAATTATGTTTCTTGGGGAACACCAGTAATAAATCCGTAGGGTGCTCGTGCACATATTTTCCAATGCCTTCCTCCACATTGTCCGTCTGCACAAAATGCACTTCGGGGAACGTTTCGCGTATGCAATCCTTCCAGGCATCTACCTCCATTATGCTTGCCGTCTCCTGCTGCTGGCCCCGCGTGTCGACATTGAGTACCTCGAACCTCGCATTAAAAAGATCCTTCAGTTCCTTCAGGAAGGCGGGTTTGACAGGTATGCCGCCGGAAATATCATTCAGGTCGCAGGCCAGCACGATCTTATGGATCTGGCTGAACGCGGCATTCTCCGGAACGACGATCAGGGGATATGGCAGATGCCGGAGAGCGGCCGGCAGGTTTCCTCCCGTTAGGGTTCTTTCCAATGTGTTTCCGGAAGCGCCCATTACCACCACAAAAGGTTTTTTCTGCATACAATATTCTTCTATCTTACCCTCTACCGTCCCTACTTCCATATGGGTGAATATGCTCACTTTTGCCTCTGTCCTCTTCACCAGTTCCTTCCACAGGCTTTGCAGACCCTCGGCGCCGGCCTCTTGCATCGCGTTGAAACCATAGTCGGTGACGGGGAATTCAGCTACGCTTACAGGCAGCTGCAAAATATACAACAGGTGAAGGTCTGCCTGCGTCGCCAGGGCCAGGTCCGCCGCATAACGCGCTGCATTGGCGGAAATGGGCGAAAAATTAACAGGGGCTACGATAGTACGCATAGGTTATTTGTTTTATGCTAAGTTAATTCCCATCCTGGGTGAAACATATGATCTTCATGGGATATCCACCTGATAAAAGTCAGCCCTGTTCCGGAAGCTGGTCATCCTCCCCGACCTGCCGGGAAGTTAATTTTATCTCACACTATCCAACACTATTATTATGAAAAAGATATTATTTGTTTGTACAGGTGAAGACTACCCCAAGGGTGCATTCACCTTCCTGGAATCCCTCCGGCAGGAGGAGCCCGTCTGTGTCACCGGACTGTTCTTTTGCCCCCTGGACTACCAGCAGCTGGCCAGCGTCAGTCAGGTACCTCTTGTAGCCCCTTATCTCCGGCTGCGCGAAAAAGAAAAAAACATCGTGGAAAAGAATAAGGAACTCTTTGCAAAAGAATGCACGGCGCGGCATATAAAATATCATCTCCATGAGAATACTGAGCGTTGGGAAAAAGATGTCTTCCAAAAAGCCAGCAGGTTTTCAGATCTCGTGCTGCTCAGCGGTCAGCTGTTCTGCGAAGACGGAGGCGACAAACAGCCCAATATGTTCCTCCAGGAAGCACTGCATGCAGCCGAATGCCCTATCTTGGTCGTTCCCGAGGAATATAAACCTGTTCAACACCTGGTTATCGCCTATGACGGCAGCAAGGACAGCCTGTTCGCCATCAAACAATTCTGTTATCTCTTCCCGCAATACCTGGATCTTCCGACGGAGATCGTATATGTAAAAGACGAACCCACGGAAGATATACCCGACATCGATGAATTGAAGAGCTTTACCAAGCTGCACTTCAGCAGCATGGGTTTCTCCAAGTTGCATTTCAAGGCAGCCCATTATTTTGCCAGCTGGATCGGGGAAAAACAGTCGGCTATGCTCATCACAGGCTCTTTCGGGAGATCCTCTTTCTCTTATGCGGCTAAGAAAAGTTTTGCGGAACAGATAATACGGGAACACGGAATGCCGCTGTTTATCGCACATACATAAATACCAATCGGGCTACACAGGATTGGGGTTGCCGCCTTTACCGGGGTGCATAAAAACTATGATTGAGCCTTCTTCAGCAGGTTCTTTACCAGTTGGGTCAACAGGACATAGCAGCATAGGATAATAAACAGGAGTATCCAATAGAAGGCAGGCAACGGGACAAAACCCAATGCGGGCGCCAAAGGAGAGACAGTCAGCCAGGCGCCGATGAGGACAATGATGACAGAACTCATAATCAATTGCCAGGAAGCGCGGCTTTCCAGGAACGGGATCTTATTGGTCCGGATCACATGAATGATGAGCGTTTGCGTAAAGAGCGATTCTACGAACCAGCCGGTATGGAATAGGGCCTGGTTGTTCCTGGCGTGGAAGACATACAGCATGATAAAGAAAGTGGCATAGTCGAAAATGGAGCTTATAGGACCGATAAAAAGAATGAACCGCTGCAATTCGGAAATGGCCCATTTGCGCGGTTTGACCAGCCAGTCCTCGTCAACCTTGTCCGTAGGTATGGTCGTCTGGGAAAAGTCATAGAGCAAATTATTGGTCAGTACCTGGATAGGCAGCATGGGCAAAAATGGCAGGAAGGCGCTCGCCCCTACCACGCTGAACATATTGCCGAAATTAGAGCTGGCCGCCATTTTGATGTACTTGACAATATTCCCGAAGACACTTCTGCCTTCCGCTACGCCCTGTTCCAGTACGAGCAGGCTGTTCTCCAGCAGAATGATATCGGATGATTCTTTCGCGACATCCACTGCACTATCTACGGAAATGCCGATATCAGCCGCTTTTAGTGCCGGCGCATCATTAACGCCGTCTCCCATAAACCCGGTGACATGCCCGTTTTCTTGCAGCGCCCGGATGATCCTGCGCTTGTGGTCGGGGATCAGGCGTGCAAATAGATCATAGCGGGAGACAGCGACCGCCAGCTCCTTGTCAGTCATTTTTTCGATTTCCGGACCGCATAATATGCGTTCAGCCTGCATGCCCACCTGGCTGCAGATATAGCTGGTGATCGATTCGTTGTCGCCTGTAAGGATCTTCACGTCGACATTGAGCTTCTTTAATCTCGCCAAAGCCTCCGGCGCGCTTTCTTTAGGCGGATCGAAAAAGGAAAGAAACCCTAGCAGCGCCAGGCTTTTTTCGTCGGTAATTTCGTATTCCTTTTTACCTTGGTCCCCGTCAAGCCATCTGTAGCTCAAAGCGACTACCCGGAAGCCTTTCCGGTTCAGCCCATGGACGAGATCGAGACTGTATCGCTTATCGTCTTCGCTAAAATCCTGTATATCACCATTGAGATCCATATAGTTGGCGATCTCAAGCATGCCTTCTACCGCCCCCTTGCAGATCAGCAGATGTCGTCCGTCTTTGTTACGTAATACCACCGACATGCGCTTTCTTTCAAAGTCAAAAGGGATTTCATCGATCTTTTCATAAGATCCTTTGAGCCTAAGACCCTCCTCCAATTCTTCGTGTTCGAGAACGGCGTCGTCCAGCAGGTTCTTAAGTCCCGTGTGAAAATAGCTGTTGAGGTACCCATACTCAAGGACCTTCCCGTTACCCTTGCCACGGACATCGAGGTATTCCTCCAATACAATCTTTCCTCTGGTGATGGTGCCGGTCTTGTCCGTGCACAGGACATCCATGGCCCCGAAATTCTGTATAGCGTTCAGTCGCTTGACGATCACTTTCTTCTTTGACATGGCGATGGCCCCTTTGGATAGATTGACCGATACGATCATCGGCAACATTTCCGGGGTCAGCCCAACGGCCACGGCAAGGGCGAAAAGGAACGCTTCGAGCCAGTTATGACGGGAAAACCCGTTGATGACAAACACTGCGGGTACCATGATGAGGATGAATCTGATCATCAACCAGGTAAAGCGGTTGATACCCTTGTCGAAGCTGGTCTGGCTGCGCTGGCCTGCTATGCTGACAGCCAGGCCGCCGAAATAGGTTTCATCTCCCGTGCGCACAACCACCGCGGTAGCACTACCGCTGACTACATTTGTTCCTAGAAAACAGCTCTGAGCGTGCTCCAGTGGATTTCCCGGTAAGATTTGCTGCTCCCGGTCGGTTTTTTCCACTGGAAGACTTTCCCCAGTCAAAGATGCCTGATTGACAAATAGGTCCTTACAAAACAAGAGACGTACATCGGCCGGTATCATATCACCGGCGCTTAGGATAACGACATCGCCCGGCACCAGCAATTTTAGCGGAAGCTCGATTTGTTTGCCGTCCCGTAGGACAGTAGCGTGCGTGGTTACCATGGCCCTAAGCTTTTGCGCGGCTTTATCTGCCCGCATCTCCTGAAAGTAGCGAAGTACGATGCCGAGTATGACCATGATCAGGATCACTGTGGCCGCCCTAATGTCACCGGTAAACCAGGAAACCAGGCCAAGTATCGACAGTAAGATCACAAGGGGGTTCTTAAGATGGCTCCAAAGACGGCCAAGCGCAGAAATAGGTTTTTCCCGTGCAATTTCGTTAAATCCATATTGCGACAGACGACGTTCCGCCTCCTGGGAGCTCAATCCCTGATCCGTGAAACGGAGTTCGTCCTTCAGTTCCTGGAGGGAGCCCTCCACGAAATTCCGGGGATATACCTGAGGTTCGGGGGTAACAGACACGTGTGGCATATAAGTTTTATTTCACTGGTGACGGGCGTATGCCCAGGATATTTTCGATGTCCTCTTTATAGACCATTTCTTTTGTAAGCAACAAGTCCGCCAACCTATCCAGCTGCGGCCGGTGCTCCCGGAGGATGGACAAGGTCCGCTGGTAAGCTTCAGTAACCATTACGCGAACTTCTTCATCTATCATCCTTCCTGTCGCCTCGCTGTACGGCTTTTGGAATGACGTATCGTGATTACCCGTGGAATCATAAAAGCTCACGGGACCTACCTTCTGATCGAACCCATAATATGCTACCATTCTATAGGCTTCCTTCGTCACTTTTTCAAGGTCATCCAGGGCGCCGGAAGAGACTTCTCCAAATACGATGTCTTCCGCCGCACGACCGCCCAGTGCAGCACATATATTTTCCTTGAATGCTTCCAATGTCTTCAACTGCCGCTCCTCCGGCAGATACCAGGCGGCCCCCAGCGACTTGCCCCTGGGAATAATGGATACTTTGACAAGAGGATCTACCCGTTCGAGAAGCCAGCTGATGACGGCATGCCCCGCCTCATGATAGGCCACTCGCTTCTTCTCCTCAGGGGAGATGATCTTATTCTTTTTTTCCAGACCTGCCACCACACGGTCGATGGCATCGAGGAAATCTTTTTTCTCGACCTTCCCACTTTTCCTTCTCGCTGCGAACAGCGCCGCTTCATTGCATATATTGGCGATGTCGGCGCCGGAAAATCCGGGTGTCTGCGCCGCAAGAAAGGCCGGATCGATCGCCCCGTCAGCCAGGGTCAGCGGCTTGAGGTGTACTTTAAAAATAGCGGCTCTCTCCCGCATGTCCGGCAGTTCCAGGTAGATGTGTCTGTCAAACCTCCCGGGACGCAGCAACGCGGGATCGAGCATGTCCGCCCTGTTGGTGGCTGCCAGGACGATGACACCGCTGTTAGTGCCGAAACCATCCATTTCCGTCAGCAGCTGGTTAAGGGTGCTTTCCCGTTCATCATTGGCGCCTGTATAAAAGGCATTCTTTCCCCTCGACCTTCCTACGGCATCTATCTCATCTATAAATACGATGCAGGGCGCCTGTTCCTTTGCCTGCCGGAACAGATCGCGCACACGGGAGGCGCCGACACCGACGAACATCTCCACGAACTCGGAACCCGAAAGGGAAAAAAAAGGTACCTGCGCTTCTCCGGCCACGGCCTTCGCCAGTAAGGTCTTGCCTGTTCCCGGCGGTCCTACGATGATGACGCCCCTCGGGATCTTGGCGCCCAACCGCGTATAATTTTCCGGCTCTTTTAAAAAATCCACGATCTCCATCACCTCCTGCTTCGCCTCTTCCAGCCCCGCCACGTCATTGAAGGTGACACTGCTCTTATCTTCCTTTTTCTGCAAGGTGGCGGTAGAACGGCCAAACCCGAATGGAGAAGCCCCCTCGCCGCCGGGCATCCCATAGCTCTTCACGATCTTCCTCCAGATAAAGAACAACAACGCCAGCGGCAGCAGCCAGCTGATGATATTGATAAAACGATTGTTGCTCTTCGCATAGCCTACCTTGATCCTCGCTTCTGGCGGAAGGCTTTTCTGCGCCTCATCCAGCCGCCGGTCAAATGACTCGACAGAACCTATATTGAATACGAAATGAGGGCCGGGAGCTACCTGCTGCCCTCCCCAGGGTTTCATCACCGGGCGGAAGAAGGAGTCGTCCGCAAAAGACGGCCTGATATACACTTCGGCCATCTCCCCGTCCATGACGGCGATGCTGTCGGCCGCATGCCTGGCCAGGATATTCTTTTCAAAGTCATTCCAGATGATGGTCCTCGGCGGGCTGTTGTGATACCCTTTTAAAAAATACAGCAGCCCGAATACAGCCAGGGCCGCCACGTAGATCCACCATGCGCGAAACTTCAGCCGGCGGTCATTTTTACTTTCTTTTTTGTTGTTTTCCTGTGGCATAACCATTATCCCCTTTGTCTCAAAAAATTCCGTATCCGCATCTCTCCCCTCTTCCGTTGTCTTTCGATGTCTTCCAGCGTACTTATCTCACGGACGGCATCTATCCTCTTCCATTGCCCCTGATCATGCCGCAGCCATCCGCCCCCGCCACTGCGGATAAACACATCCCCGATCGTGTCCGTATAAAAAGGCTCGGGCGTAGTCCTGCCGATCCTGTCCGTCCGCAACCGGTAAACATTATTCGCATAAGTTATATTCTCCACCCGGCTGACGTCCTGCTCATAAAGCCCATGACCGCTGAAATGATGCCAGATATACGGCGGACGATAGGATGCTGCTCCCCACCAGCCGCCGGTGAGATCCTTATTGCCACCCATGTTGCTGTTAAACCAGCAGGGATCGAGGGCGGCTCCCAGACACCAGCCAAACCAGGGATTATAGGACATATTGAACCCCCAGGTCCAGGGCCGGGGGTAGCCGGCATTACCGGCCCAGGAAGGATAGTCCCAACCTGTGCCATATACAAGGGTAGGACCGTCGACATAAGCATTGAGATAACCCGAGGTATATCCGGTATGGATATAATCCGGCGTAGTACCGAATATGACGACATATTTGCAGAAATAGACGGGACAGGAAGGAGGGATCAGGTCCACTTCTTCCGGCCGCTCCTCGCAGACAATCCAGGGCCCCGAGGGACTACCCGCGCTGAACCAAACGCCTTTGTCCAAGCAGTAATATTTATTCTTTTCCCGCAGCACCACGGTTGCGGTATTGAGCGCATATTGCAGATGCGTACCCGGTATATCCACGAATTTCGGCGACCCGTCAAAACTGACGGAAGTGGTGGCCCCTGCACGCGATATGACGGCCGTCTGCGGCAGCAGCGCATCTACGATGGCCTCCCTCGCGGCATCCGTCCCGGCAACACTGGCTAGCACATTGTCCTTGGGAGAGCCTTCGGGTATCCTCGCAAAATCCGCCGGCAAAGCATCCGCGGCTACATACTGCCACGGACCGTCGAAACCTGCGGCGGCATACCAACGGCCGGACAGCAGGATATAATACCGGCGCCCCACCGTATCCAGGAAAATATTGTTTTCCGTATTCGTCGCATATTGAAGCCCTGTCCCGGGAATACGTTGGAACGCGGGCTTCCCTCTTGTCTGGACAAGTTCCGCCGGAGGAGCGCTCACAATGATCTCCTCTACAATTTCGGCGCCTTCGCGAAGGGTGTCGGTATGCATGGAAGCAGCTTTCATCGCACCGAAGAATGCTTGAGCGCGCCGCATATCGGGTGCGATATAACCGGTGTAGTTATACGGCCCGCTGGCCGATGGACCTATATACCAGTGATGCCCGCCATACAGGTAAAACCAGCCGTCCTCCGACTCCATGATTGTGTTGGGCGTATTGATCACCCTGTTCACACCCCAGACGGGATGACGGTTCATCCTGGGCACACCGTCTATAAACACTAGGATGGAAGGCCGCGTCGCCACAATGATATGGGGCGGATCGTGCTTGTACTGACGCGCAAACTCCTGATCCTGCCCGCCGGGACGCAGGGGCAGGGAGCTTACCAGTTCATCCAGCGGTATATCGATGGTCGCACCGGGGATCCCGCATTCCAGCGTCTCTTTGAGATAGTCTATCCTGGCGGAATCAGGCGGACCCGAAAGACAAAGCACCAGCACGTTAGCCAGTAACACGGACACCCGCCGCTCATCCTTATCGATGTCCACCAGCGCCAACGCCTGAAAACTGCCGTACCTTGGCAAATCCTTTCCTTTCTCTACATAAGAGATCGGCGCCTTGAACCGCAGCGTATTCCCCGAAAAAGAATCGGCCTGCGGCTGATAGACATAAAGGATGCCACCGTCTGCGCCGATGATGGACCGCGGCCATCCACCCTGGGCGTCCAACGTTCCGGTAGCTGCCAGGCCGCCCAGCAGCAGCAGAAATATCTTTTTCATCTTTTCACGGTATTTGTAGCTTGTTTCTTCTTTTGCTTTTCCAGCCGGCGGAAATATCCGCGGAAGAGGAAGTTGTGCTTCAACGCTTCCATGTTTTGATTAAAGCCATCCGTACCCTGCCGTATATTTTCAAGGCTGGCATTTAATTTTATCACCATCTGCGAATCCCGCAGCAAGGCATTGGCAGTACCCTTGCCTTCTTCTATATCCCTGCGCACCTGCTGCGCCATCTCATCGAGATGGGTGACGAGGTCGTTCGCCCCTTTACCTGCCCTGTCGATGGTCCGCGCCGCCTGATCCAGGTCGTGATAAAACGCGGTATCGGTCAGCAGTTGCCCGACAGACCCCCTGCCTTCTTTGGCACCGGCGATCATTTCCCGGATATCCTGGGTGAATTGCCGCGTATAGACGGTAGCACGGTCGATATTGGCAAGGGATGCACGGAGATGAATGTCCAGGCTGGTGTCATTCAGCAACGACCAAAGCCCGGTGCTGCCCTTGATCCTTTGCATCGTGCTTCTCAGATCCTCGGAAATGTCCGCGATATTGTTGTTGGTACGGGCCAGCACCTGCAGCATCTCGTCGGTGTTCACGATCCTTTGCGTCGCCAGCATAGTCCCGTCGGTGACACCCGGCGCAGCAGCCCTCGAAGGGACGATGTTGATGATCTTGTTACCCATGAGCCCTTCCGTACCGATGGAGGCCATGGCATTGACATGAATAAAAGGCTGTACCTTCTTTTCTATCAGCATGGTGACCTCGATGGTCGTATCATTCAGGATCTCGATGCTTTTCACCGTCCCCACCTGTATGCCGGAATAGCGGATGTTATTCCCTTTCATCAGCCCGCTGATATTGGAAAACCTCGCCTTCAGCTGGAAGTTGGACCCGAAAAGGCTTTGGTTCTTCCCGACCCAATAAAGGGTGAGTATGAGCAGGGACAACCCTGCCAGCACCAACAACCCCAGCCTGATATTATTTTTTGTTTGCTCTTCCATAACCAATATATTATTCAAAGAATTGTTTGACGGCCGGGTCGTCGCTCCGGCTGAGTTCATCATAGGTGCCGGTGCAATAGCTCTTTCCATCCATCAGCAGGACGATCTTGCTGGCCGTTAGCTTTACGCAATGCATGTCGTGCGAAATGATAATTGAGGACGTATGGTACTTCTTCTGTACATCCATTATCAGCATGCTGATCTCCTTGCCGGTGACGGGGTCCAGGCCCGTGGTAGGTTCATCATACAATATGATCTCAGGTTTCAGGATCAGGGTCCTGGCAAGGGCGATACGCTTTTTCATCCCTCCTGACAGCTCTTCCGGCATCATATCCACCGTATGCGCAAGCCCGACATTCTCCAGGGCCTCATGCACCATCGCATCCATATCCTCCCGGGTGGTCTCGATCCAGTGACGTCTCAACGGGAATTCAAGGTTCTTCCTCACGGTCATGGAGTCATACAACGCATTGCTTTGAAAAAGGAAACCGACCCTGGCCCTCATTTTATCCATCTCTTCATGATCCAGTCCGTTAATGTCTTTGTCCAGTACGACGATGTCGCCCTTATCCGCTTTCATGAGCCCGATGATGCATTTGATCAGCACAGACTTCCCTACCCCACTGCGCCCCAGCACGACCACGTTCTCCCCCTTCTCCACCTTCATGCTGAAATCCTTGAGCACTTCATTAGTCCCAAAGCTTTTGTAGACATGTTCGATGACAATGACAGGCTTTTCTTCCGAAGGATGATTGTTGGTTGTTATGGGCAGCGTTTCGGTGTTCATATCCTGTCAGTTTAACCCGACGAGGTCCGTCATCTGGACGACGATCAGGTCGATGATAAAGATCATGATGGAAGACACGACGACAGCGGAGTTGGCCGCCCGCCCCACCCCTTCGGTGCCCTTGCTGGAGTTATAACCTTTATAGCACCCGATGATCCCTACGGCAAGCCCAAAAAGAAAGGTCTTGATAAAAGCCGGCAGGATATCCCCGAAAGCAAGATTGTCTATCACCTGTCTGAAGAAAAGGGTAAAGCTGGTAACACCCCGGATATTTACACCCAGATAGGCGCCCATCAGCGAAATACCATCGCTAAGCACCACCAGCACGGGGAGCATCAACGTCGCGGCCGTCACCCGGGTGACGACGAGATATTTAAAGGGGTTCGTGCCGCTTACTTCCATGGCATCTATCTGTTCCGTCACCTTCATGGACCCCAGCTCGGCGCCAATGCTGCTGCCGATCTTGCCGGCGAAAATAAGCGCGGTGATCACAGGCCCGATCTCACGCACGATCGCAATGCCTACCATGGCAGGCAATTGGGATTCAACGCCATAGTCCACCAGGGAAGGGCGTAGCTGCATGGTCAGCACCAGTCCCATGATAAAACCCGTAAGACCCACCAGGGGCAGGCTCCGGTTGCCAATCATATAGCACTGACGGAACATCTCGGCGATCTCATAACGAGGCTTGCCGCCTTCTTTGAAAAAACGCCCGGCGAAGCGGGACATGTCACCGGTGACAGTCAGAAATTGCCTGAATTTTACAGGAAGTTCCATAATTAAGCATATATAGGACAATAGTACTTCGAATCGGGAGCCTTCGGGATGAGCGCTGTCAACCCATTCCCTGACAATTGTCATTGGCCGCGCCCTTTAAACATCGTTGATTTGGGGTATCAACATTTATACATTATATATGAAAAAGATTATAGCGGCTTTCGACGGGCTCCGTTTCTCCGAAAGCACCCTGGAAGAGGCCATCCGGCTGGCCCGGCAACACAACGCCCACCTCGTCGGCGTATTCCTGCACGAATTCACCACCCGCGGCTTCGTAGTATATGAAGCCCTGGTAGGACAGACCGGCGGCACAAAAGAGCTGTTCGAAGAGCTGGAAAAAGAGGACGCGGCTACCTATAGAGCGTCTGTCGATACTTTCGAGGCGGCCTGCCGGGAAGAAGGCGTTCCCTACAGCATCCATAAAGACAAACGGTCCGCCCGCAAGGAATTGCTGCACGAAAGCGCATTTGCCGACCTGCTCGTTATCGATCCGGAAGAAACCTTCTCTTATATCGAAGAGGAAATACCGGGCTGGTTTATGAAAAGCATCCTCCATGAAGCGCATTGCCCCATCTGGCTGGTGTCGAAAAAACAAGATCCTATCCAGCGGCTGATCTTCCTGTACGACGGATCACCCTCCTCCATGCAGGCGATAAAGATGTTCACCTATCTCTTCCCGGACATGTCCGGAAAGGAGGCGCTGGTACTATCCGTAAAATCGGGAACGCTCAACCTGCATGTCCCGGACAACAAGCTGATTCGTGAATGGATGAAGAGACACTATCCCCGCGCTGACTACAAGGTGGTGCAGGGCGAAGTATCCGATCTGGTAACCCTTTGCAAGGAACAGGGGTCCGAAGTCCTGGTCGTGGCCGGCGCCTATGAAAGGAATCGGTTCTCCAACTGGTTGCATCCCAGCCTGGCCGATGATTTGATGCGACAGTTGAAGGCGCCTTTGTTCATAACCCATTGTTAAAGCAGAAAGGCGGGCCTGAGGTCCGCCTTTCTATTAGTCCTTCGGCTTATCCTTCGACTAGTTCTTTACCGTGGTCGTATACAGACGGTCGATCTTATACACCTTGTGAAAAATATCATACGCAATCAGCTCCTTGTCCTCTTTAAAATTGGCATCCAACGCATCGTGGAAAGGATGCGCATTGGGAAAGGCCTTTTTCAGATTTGTCTTCGTCAGCTCCTGCAGCACATTCGATGAACTGGTAGTAAAAAAATACTTCGGCACATACCTTTCAATCTCCTTGGGGGAATGAGAAGCGTGCTGATACTTGTAGATCACGATCGGTTGTCCGGCGTTCAGGACCGTATAACCTTTTTCTTTCGTTGCCATTGCAGAAGTGACATCCTTTTGCTGGGCCATTACTTTGACCCCCGCGAACACGATCGCAAAAAATACTGCGAGCGATACCATTTTTTTCATAATAAAATTGTTTAATTGTTATGATTAACTTTGTTTTTACCACAAATAAAAAAAATTCACGCCGCGGATCACCTGATCCCCGTCAACGCCATTTTTGATTATTATCATCCGGCATGTATGAACAGACCAGCCCGTTATATGGTAAATGGCATCACGCTCTATCGCATTGCGACGGCGCCGGTTCTTCTATTCCTCCTATGGCGGCATGAGCTGCACTGGTTCAAATGGCTGCTGGCGGCCAGCTTCTTCACCGATGCCATCGACGGCTATCTCGCCCGTAAGTACAAGGTTACCAGCATTGCCGGCGCCCGGCTGGATTCCATCGGTGACGACCTTACTGTACTGGTGGCTATCATCGGCATGCTGGTGCTCAAATGGGAATTTGTCCTGCGTGAAAAAATCATTCTGCTGATACTCTGCGGACTATTTGTCATACAGCTCGTCCTTGCATTGGCGAGGTACGGCAAACAAAGCAGCTTTCATACCTTGCTTGCCAAGACGGCGGCTGTGCTACAGGCAGCATTCCTGCTGCTGCTGTTCTTCCTCCCGCAGCCGCTGTATATCCTTTTTTATTGCATGGCCGTCGCAACAGCCCTGGACCTGGGAGAAGAGATCATCCTGGTTCTGTTATTACCGCAATGGGAGACGGATGTCAGGGGATTATTTTGGGTGGTGCGCCGACAGCGGCGCCAACGCGCTAAAAAGCAGTAATATCATCGTAGTTGTCGTAAATATCCATTCATCAGGCGCAGGTATTTACCGGCCTCCGCCAGCGCGGCCCTCTTTTCCCCCTCCGTCCCCGCGCTACGAGCCCTTAAACTATTGACCTTCGCTCTGACATTGGCCCTGTAGCTCTTGTAATAGACAAACAACCGCTCATCTTCCACTGTCTCCAGCGCAGGGAAATGAGCCTGGTAGGCCTTTACAAATGTTCGCGCCAGGTCTTCCCTTCCAAAGGCATCCAGGTCCATGCACAAAAAAGCGTTCTCATTCAAAACGTCTATTTGCCGGAGATCGTCGCTGAATTCGATACAGTCGAAGGGTTGCGGTGTCTCCAGCAGAAAGATATTCCGCGCATGCAGATCGCCATGACAATCCCGGGTATATCCCTGCGCAATCCTTTCCTTCACCCTTTTGCAATGCGCCTCCGAGAAGGTATCCGAGATCCCGATGGCCTCACGGATCGACGAGCCGGCCCCCAGAAATTCCTCCTCCGACCTCAGGTCCGCAAACTTGCCCGGTATATCCCGGGGGTCCTTATGACGTATTATATCCGCGGTCTTATGAAAGGCGGCGATCCTTCCCGCCAGCATTTCCATATCCGCATGCGTCACCTCCCCTGCTTTCAACAGCTTGTCCATTCTCCGGCCGTCCTCCATCCGGCGCATATGTACGGCGTAGTCGATCACCTCTTGTATGTCGCAGCCGCCCCCCTCTTGTGAACCGTAGTCCATCACCTCTCCCGGCCCATAGCCGATGGATATCTTTTCCGGGCCGTCGACCACAGGCAGGACATCCAGGTAAATGCCCTCCGTCAGCCGGCGGTTGAGCGCAAGCTCCTTCTCGCAATAAAATTTTCGCTGCTCCAACGTTGAAAAATCCAGGAAATGAAGATGGAGGGGCTTCTTGATCTTGTACACATCGCCGCCGGCCAGGATCACCCAGGATATGTGCGTCTCCGTCACCGATGTCCGTTCGCCGCCCTCCGACGACCTGAAGGTGGACAAAAGCTTATCTACCTGTTCACTTGTCATACATTCCATGTTGAAGATACTCCAGGGCTTCATCCAGCATGCTGTCGATGTTCTCGTCGGTGGACCTCAGCACCAGGTGCTCATCCTCTAAGGGTTCCCACTCCTCCCTGATCTCCCGGTAAACCTCGAAATTCGCATCGCTGTCCTCCCTCGGTCTTTTCAATCGCTCTCTTATCAGTTCTTCGTCGGCCACCACCTCGATAAAAGCCGTCTCGCCCAGCTCCTGCAAAGCCTGTGTAAATTTGTCCCTTATGCTCCGGGTATAAAAGGTAGCATCCAATACCACCTGTCTCCGGTCCGTCACCGACCGCTCAGCCAGCCGTAGCATTTCGTCATATACCATCAGTTTTTCCTCGTCCGTATAATGGAGGTCCGACAGCAATTCCTTCCGGATGCGGTCACTATTGATATACACAGCCTCCGTCAATTCCGCCAGCCGGACGGCAAAATAACTTTTGCCGCTGCCGGGCAACCCCATGACCAATACGACCATGATCTGAATAATTTACAATGAAGATATAGGAATGCTTACTGCAATTTTATGACCAGGCTCAAAACCCCGGGTGAGCAGGATCATATAAACTTGTAATAGCAAAAGATACCTTGAATAAAAATCATTGGTCATGAAAGGGTCTTTTAAAATAGTAAGCACCCGTGGCATCCATTTATGGATCCACTGGACTTTTTTGCTGCTGGTGGGATGGGTGATCCTTGCAACCATCCGGTATGCCGGCGACACCCGGCAAATAGCCTGGTCCGTATTTTTTATCGTCGCGGCCGTCGCCTGCGTAACTTTGCACGAATTCGGCCATGCCTTCGTAGCCTACCTTTTCGGCATACGGGCGAAGGATATTATATTGCTGCCGGTCGGCGGCACGGCAAGTATTGAAAAATTCCCGGACAACCCGGTCCAGGAGTTGGCCATCAGCCTGGCCGGCCCCCTGATGAACGTGATCATCGCCCTGCTGTTATGGTGGTCTGCCACACCGCACGCTCCGTTCTGGGCAATACCGGAAAATATAAACGAGCTGCCCGGTCGTGGCTTACTGTATATCCTTCGGATAGGGAACATCGGGCTGGCCCTCTTCAACCTCATCCCGGCCTTCCCCATGGACGGAGGCCGGATCTTACGCGCCCTGCTGGGCTTCCGGTTCAATTACATAAGGGCCACCGCCATTGCAGGCGTCTTCAGTAAGGTCCTTGCCATGGTCTTTATCGCACTGGGAGTGATGCTGTTCAGCCTCCTGCTTGCCGTCATTGGGTTCTTTATCCTGCTTTCCGCCGGTACGGAGGAATACTATCTGCGTCTAAGGTCCCTTGTAAAAGGCGTCAGGCTGAACGAGGTCCTGATGTACGACTTCACAAGCCTCCAGATGGACATGACGGTACAGGAGGCCGCGCAGCTATTGATCAATAATCACAACAAATATTTCATCCTGATGGAGGGCGAACAACCCGCCGGTACATTGAACAGGCTGGAGATCATAAAGGCTATCGCGGAAATGAAGTATACCCAGCCGTTGCGCAACCTCGTAAAAGGAGAGCTGGAATGCCTGGATGGGACACAGGAGGTGGCGGCCGTGCTGGAAAAACTGGCAAGGGACGAAGACCAGGCTTTCCCGGTGATGAACGAGGGAGTATTCGCCGGTATCGTCAACCTCAACTATGTCATCGAATACCTGCTGCTGCATAACAGCGGCACGAGGGAATATAGCAGGCTCAAATCCCTGGCAGGGCTATTGCGATAACTACAAAAAAACATACATTATGAAAAAAATACTGGTCCCCACCGACTTCTCGACCTGCGCAGCCAATGCGATGGATTTTGCGATCCAAACGGCAAAGATTATTCAGGCCGAGATCACCTTGCTGCACGCCTTCGATCTTCCGGGCTCGATGTACACCGACTATCTGGGTGTCAACAAAGAGTTCAGACAGATCCAATGGAATGAAGATGCCCAAAGGCTGACAGCGATGAAAGAGAGCATAGGACAGATGTATGACATCGAGGTCGAAACCAGGCTCGTCGCGGCCCCATTGAAGATCGCCATCGACGAAATATCGAAATCGGAAGAATACGATCTCATCATTATGGGCACGCTGGGCGCCGGCGGATTGAAAGAGAAAATATGGGGGAGCAATACGGCTGACGTAATAGCCCTGAGGAGCATCCCCGTCCTGGCCATTCCGTACGACTACAAGTGGAAGAAACCGGAAAAGTTCCTGCTGGCTACGGGTAATTTTGAAAAAGAGCCGGCCACCCTCGACAATATCTTCGAACTGGCTGGTTTGTTTTTGGCGCATGTGGACGTCGCGGTCTTTACAGACGAGCATGATGAGCCGGCAACGTTCATCGATCATGCCCATAATGCCCCTTACTATGGAGAAATTCTCGCAAAAAAATATAACGAACAGGGACTCCACACAGTCCAGCTTTTCGGCAAACACCTGGAAAAGTCGCTGCAGGAGTATATCGACGATAACAACATCGATGTCCTGGCCATGATCACCTATAAAAGGGGGTTCTGGGACAGGCTCTTCCATCCCAGCTATACAAAAAGGATGAGCTATCATACCAAAGTGCCCTTACTGGCGGTACCGGCGGATGAAAAATAGAAAGTGACTGTACAGTTCATGCAGAGCCGTGGGCTACATGTAGGTACTTGTATACCTCAAACCACCCGACGCTGACCATGCTGACACCAATTACGACAAGGGCATGCGCCGCAAAAATATCCGTCAGTCCAAAAAGCTCACGTGCAAAAGGGACAAAATAGACGCAACAAATAAATAGTATGGATATGACAAGGACAGGCACTGCCAGGGAATTGGGGTACCTGGAAGTAGTCTTCAATGTCTCCCTGAACGACCTTCCCATAAATGTCAGCAGGATATTATTTATCACAAGCGTAAGAAATACAATGGTCCTGGTATACGCAACCGTATAGCCTTCCCGCATAAAAAAATAATACAGGGCCAGCAGACCGCAGGTTGTCGATATACCCAAGGCAAGCGTGACAGGTAGCTCGCGGCCCTGGAACAGGCTTGCGCCCGCCGGCTTTCCGGCAGGCTGCATAATATCTTTTTCCATAGGCTCCCGTTCATAAAAGATAGAGCAGGTAGGCCCCATGATCAACTCAAGGAAAATGATATGAATGGGTAAAAAAATGGTGGGATAGCTCCAGCCTAGTAACAGGGGAAGACTCGCAGTCAGGATGATCGGTATATGTATCGTCACAAGATACCGGATGGCTTTGCCGAGGTTGCTGCGAATCGTACGCCCCAATTGAATAGCCTCTGTTATCCGCTCCAGGTTGTCGTCCGAAATGATAAGATCGGCTGCTTCCCTGGCCAGTTCAGTGCCTTTCTTTCCCATCGCCATGCCTACATGAGCGCTACGGAGCGCAGGCCCGTCATTAACGCCATCACCGCTCATAACCACTATTTCTCCGCCCGCCTTAAGGGCGTCTATGACCCGGGTTTTTGCGTCGGGGAACATACGGGCATAAATGTGCGTACCACGCACCCGCACTGCCAGGTCCTGGGAAGAAAGCGCCATTACCTCCTCCCCTGTCAACAACGACAAATCCCCGTCCATACCCGCCTGACGGGCAACGTTCATTACGGTGCCGGGATAGTCCCCGGAAAGGATCTTGATAGTAATACCGGCGTTGCGCCACTGTCCAAAGACCTTTCTCAGGTTGCTCTTAGGAGGATCAAATATGGCAATCAGTCCCTCGAATGTCCAGTCGAACCCATCCTGATCCGCAGGATAGCTGCCCTGGTGTACAGCCGAACAGACGCCTAACACCCGGTAGCCCAAGGCCCCGAATGCATCCGCCCTGGACTGCCATTTCAACCTCTCTGTCCCCGCCATCCTGCAAACTCTCAAGACCCGTTCAGACGCCCCCTTCGCAGCGACAACCCTACCGGCAGGACCTTCATAGACATGCGTCATCATAGGCGGCCGGCCGCTCACAGGATATTCATGCACCATCCGGAATGACCGGTGATCATGGTCGCCAGGATGTATACCAAATGCTTCTGCAATAGCTATTTCCATGGCATCAAAAGGTTCGGACTCACAAGCCAGACGGGCGAACCACAGTGCCCGGCTCTCCGTGAAAGGTTTTCCCTCTTCCCATTCTACCTGTAACCCCGTGGACGCATCATATACGCTCCTCACCTGCATCCTGTTCTCCGTCAGGGTACCAGTCTTGTCCAGACAAATGACGCTGACAGCGCCCAGGTTTTCTACGATACGTGGATGCCGCACGATAATCCCTTTTGTCGCCATGCGATAAGCACCCAGGGCCATAAAGGAAGAGAAGGCCACCGGGATCTCTTCAGGTATGGCCGACATGGCCAGGGTGAGGCCCGTCAATAGACTCAGGGTGAGGTCACTGGTATGTAAATACTTCACGAGCCACGCCAGAAAAAAACCGGATAAGCCAAAGATGGTCATCGCCTTTACAAAGCGGGCAATCCAGGCTTGCAACTGCGTACGCGGCGCCCGGACGTTTTCCACAGACTTGCCCAGGCGCCCCAAGACAGTATCATTGCCAGTACCGGTGACCTTGGCATAACACTTGCCCGAATTAACCGTGGTCCCCTGAAAGAGCGTATCATGTTCAGGCACGACGTCCTTATCCACAGGAATGGCCTCTCCCGTCACCAGCGACTCGTTTACACTAAGGTCATTGGCTTTAAGTACACGGGCGTCCGCCGGCACAAGCTCCCCCTCCTCCAACAGGATGATGTCACCAGGAACGAGCTCTTCAGCCGGTACCTTACCGGATATACCATCCCGGATAACAGTCGCGTGTGGGGCCATATACTTACGGAGGGCCTCCAACGCACGGGCAGACCGAAGCTCCTGGACGACAGATATCGCTGCCACCGCCCCCATCGCCGCCAGCATCAACAACCCCTGCCCCGTCTCTCCCAATATAAAGTACAACAGACAGGCCAAGCATAGAAGCAGGAACATCGGTTCCTTTACGACTTCGACAAAAATATCTATCCATCCTCTTCGGCTGGACGTCCGCAGGATATTTTTACCATACAGGCCCTGCAGACGGGAGGCTTCTTCTTTGGAAAGCCCCTGTAATATGTCTTCTGAAACATTCATCATTCTATTAAAATTATCGCAGGACAGTCTGGCCGCGGGTGAGGCTTGTCATACCATATCCTGATACATATCATGACGCTTCACTTATCTGATATATAATTTTAGACAAATAGTCTTTATATGCAACATATACTGGTGCCTACGGATCTGAGCCGGGATGCCCGTCCGGGTATGCGCTTTGCAATACAATGGTCCACACAACAAAAAGTAAAATTGGTGTTCGCCCATGTTTTATACGTCCCCCGGCTTACCCGGTGGAATGACACGCAATACAACAAATTTGCCGCATCCGAAAGAGTAAGATACAAACACAAACTGGAAAAGGCAGTGACGGACATATACGCCCGAATGGCGGTGAAGGGTGGTCATTACGAATGCCGGGTCATCGAGGGCGCTATCACCGAGCCGACTTTGCTGGATTATTGCCGTCATCATCCGGAGATCGATCTTGTGTGTATGGGTACGCATGGAGCGGCCGGCATCAAAAAATTGTTCGGCACACGCGCAGGCAATATGGTGTCTGGGTCAGGCATACCGGTGGTCGTCGTTCCCAAAAGCTACCGGGTCCGACCGGTGACAAGCGTCCTTTATGCTACAGACCTTTTGCATTATGAGGAGGAATTAAAGCAAGTAACGGACCTGGCCGCCAAATTCAAATCTTCTCTGGATATTCTGCATCTGCTCGTAGCCGACACACAAGTGCCTCACAGGAATATCTTTCAGAAAGTGCTCGCAAAAGAGTTCCATTATCCTATACGCGTTCATTTACCGGAACGGGATGAAACCAGGTCGATAGCTGCCAATCTGCGCCGGCAGATACAAGCGTTGAAACCTTCGCTGGCGGTGCTGTTCACCGACCAGGGGCACACTATCTTCGAAAAGATCTTTCTTTCCAGCACCGCGGAAAAAGTGGCCTTCAGCACGCCTGTTCCCCTGATGGTATACCCTAAAAAAAAGGAGCCATGATGATCATGGCCCCTTTTCCGAACCTTACCGTATGCGCTCTAATAGTACCGGACGAGTGCAATGTGATCATATTCTTTCAATACGCCATTCTCCACAAACTCCACATCTCCCCCTCCGGCCAGCACTTTTTCCATGACATCATCCACTGCATCCTTGATATAGAACGGATTATCCTCATGTGTATGCTCCCGGTAAATAGATCCCGGCTCAGGCGCCTTACGCGCGGGATAGACAAAACCTTTTTCCACCACCAGCAGGCTGCCGTTCAGACAGGAAGACGCTTTCCAGGCTTCCCGGATGCCGGCACTCAGCCTCCTTTCGTCACCCGCAGCCCTGATCCTGTTGAGCAAGGCGGTTTCCCTGACCTTATGCCAGTCTTCCAGGTACGGCTTCATCGCTTCACGGATCTCTGTCTCGGTGGCATCCAGGAAATTACCATGTACATATCCTACAATATTTCTTTCATGACGGGTGAGCTTGCGGAAATGCCCCAACACTCTTTCAGCTCCCAGCACGAAGACAGGGAAAGGATAGGCTTTAAGGACATGGGTAAGTCCCTGATCCATATGGTAAAGAAACTTATCCAACAGGACCTCTTTATGCGCTGTCGGATCTGAGTAATTAGCCACCCTTTCCGGCGCATCATTTACATAGGCGTGTACATTGTCCGACCCGTTGGATTTGATGAGCAAAAAGGACGAGCAATTCCCCAGATACATCTTCGATCGTTCAGCACTCAGCAACAGCACCAGGTATTGTATTGTCTGTTTCTTGGCATACACCAGGTCCCTGATCTCAAAGGATTCGTCGATAACGATCCTCTCCTCAACGGGTATATCCAGGTAGTACACTTTCTCTATCAGCGGGCTGACAAAGATGGCCACGCTTTTTTTATGGGTATTGTAATTCAGGTTCCTGATCACCCTACGCAATTTTTCCAGCACGGGGATCGCCTTATCACGAGGATATTGCTCCATCAGGCTGGACTCGACCTTTTCCACAGCCCTCTTCAACTGGTACTCAAGGTCTTTTTTCGCGGACATAATGGGGTGAAAAGGCATGATCACAGATACTGCGGGAAGATACCCGGTACTGCTGATCAATTGCTGCTGGTCCTGGAAAACGAGGTTCATAGTTACTGTTTTTTTAGCAAGATAGCATCAGACGAAGCCGCTATCAATGACTTATATCATCCTTTTGCAAGACATTGGTCAATGACAAGCTTCATAGAATGTCCTGACAGTCGTCGTTGACAGGGTCATGGGCACAAGGATATATTTGTATCGTAATTTCTTTATCAACAAAAAACAAAAGGAGGAAATATGTCTCTCAGAACTTTAGCTAAAAGGGGTGAATCGGTCCCCGCTCTTCTCAATGATTTCTTCAGACCATGGGAATCTTTGTTCGATCTTAACGGAGGCTCGCTGCTCAACAATCTCCGTACCTTCAATGTTCCCGCTGCCAACATCACCGAGAACAAGGACAATTTCGAGGTCAGCCTGGCCGCACCCGGTATGAAAAAAGACGATTTCAACATCGACGTGGAAGGTAATGTGATGACTATCAGTGCTGAAAAAGAAGAAAAGAAAGAGGAAAAGGATGAACGTTACAGCCGCAGGGAATTCAACTACACTTCTTTCTCCCGGAGCTTTACCCTGCCCGAAGGGGTCAACAAGGAAAAGATCGATGCCTCCTATGACAATGGACTTCTTAAACTAATACTGCCAAAAACCGAAGAAGCAAAAAAACTTTCGGCCAAACATATTACAGTGAAATAGGCAGTCCATCGGGTGGTTACCCCGTCGTGATCACGGCGGGGTTCTTTTTTAAGTGGACCCGTCAATTTGCCAGACGGCTTAACCGCTCTCTATTCAGCAAATAAATCTTCCCATCCCTGATATCGATGAGCTTTTCATTGCGAAAATCGCTCAGTGTACGGGTCAGTGATTCGGTGGCCGAGCCGATGAAATGGGAAAGGTTGTCCCGGGAAATCCCGATAGAGATATCCTCGCCATCACCTTCGGGGAACTTTGCCACCAGTTGCAGCAGGCCGTTAGCCACTCTTTTTCGAAGGGAATTATATGCCAGGTTGACAAGGCTATGTTCCTGGGTTTTTACATCCCGTGCCAGGAGATCGATGAAATACTGGGCCACACGGCTGTCGGCCGTCATGAGATCGATAAACTCCTGTTTGGGTATCAGCATCAACGCCCCTTCGTCCAGCACCTGGGTATTGTCCTGGTAATTGATGTCCTGCAGAAGTGCCGTGTATCCAAGAAATTCGCCGCCGCCTGCGATATTGGTAATGAATTCCTTGCCATCGGGATGGATCCGGTAGACCTTGATCTTTCCGGTCACCAGGTAGTAAAGGGCGGTGGGTCGTTGTCCTTCCTGGTAGATCATCTGTTTCTTATGAAAAAAATGGATATCCCGCAGATCGGGCTGCAGCCGGAGGAGTTCCCTGATGGACGCCGGTCGCAACTCCCCGGGCAATGGAGATCTTTGCGCGGCAGCTGTCTGACGTAGCTGCCGTTTCTTAAAACAGGATTCCACTGCCTTCAGCAGTTCAATACCTTCGAAGGGCTTAGAGAGATAATCATCTGCTCCCGCCGTCATTGCCTTTCTGATCTGTTCTTTTTCCGTAGAGGCCGTAAGGAAGATAAATGGAATGCAGGAAGTCCGGGGATGCCTGTGTAACGAATGCAAAACTTCATATCCGTCCAGGCCGGGCATGGCAATATCGCAAATGATGAGGTCGGGCGTCGCCCCAAGGGCCAATTCTACTCCGGAAAGACCATCTTCTGCCCTTAAGACCTCATAATTCGACAACTGAAGTATTTCTGCGATGTTATCTCTTATTTCAGGCTCGTCCTCGATGACCAGTATCTTTTTCATGCATTTTTGTTTTATCCATCATTTGCAGAACAATCTTTTCCACCTCGTCTTTTTTACAAAGCGTTGTACCGGGATGCATGGTAGCCGCCGAACCACAGGCGACACCATATTCCACCGCCTCGGACAGCGGTCGGCCTTTGGACAAGCTCAGGACGATGCCCGCAACCATACTGTCACCTGCGCCCACTGTGCTTATGGTCTTTACCATGGGCGCACGGATATGCCCATGTTGCTCCCCTGACATCCAAAGGGCGCCGCGTGGCCCCAGCGATACGACCACGGACCTGATACCTGAGTTTAAAAGACGGCGGGCCGCAAATTCAATTTCCGCGAGGGATGACAGATCCCCGGCACCTGTAAAGGACGCCAGCTCATGCACGCTGAGCTTGATCAGGTCGGGCTTACAGACGGCAGCCTTTTTTAACGCTTCGCCTGACGTGTCCACCACCAGCATCGCCTTTTTACTTTGCGCTATCGTTTTTAAGTCCTTAAATACCTCGGGGAGAATACCCATCGGAAGACTTCCGCTGACAACCAGGTAGTCCAGTTGGGACTGACTGCTGACGGCCGACAGCAAGGCATTGCAGGCGGTGGCATCCAGCTTCGGACCGGGCATATTAAATCTGTATTGACAGCCCGTAGAGTGTTCCGTGACAATGACATTCTCTCTGGTATTGCCTTCAATGTCTGCCGAAATAAAAGCCACATTTTCCCCCGAAAGCAGTCCTTTTAATTTCCGGCCGTTATCCCCGCCACAGGGGAATAACGCAGTCGCATGACCACCCAGCTTTGTAATAGCCCTGGCTACATTGATACCCCCGCCTCCCGGCTGTACCAGCGGCTCGCTGCACCGCAGCTTGACCTCGGGCTGCAACGCTTCGACAGAGGTATTGATATCGATGCAGGGGTTGAACGTTAATGTAAAAATGGCAGGCATAAAGAGAATTTAATGCGCTATAAATACAGGTATCTTATGTTCCCTGATCACCTCTGCTACAAAGCTCCGGTTGAACAATTGCGACACTTCTCCCCGGCCAAAGCCCCCTGCTACCAGCCATGGCTTTTGACGGGCGGGCAGCCACGTTGAAAAGAAATCCCGGTGGTTGATCCGCAGGTTCAACAGCCGGCAGTGAGTGAAATAGGTCGATGCCAGCTCTTCGATGTACTCCTGGTCCGGCAATGGTGCATCCCTTTCTCCATCCAGGTGGACAAGCGTTATTTCCCTGCCGGCAAATTCCGGGAAAAGACGGGCAAACTGTTTAATGGCCGTCACTGACGCGGGTGTTCCATCATAAGCAAGGACGATATTCTCCGGCATGTAAGCCGCGTCGGGCAACAGCAGTACCGGGCACTCGGCAGTATGCAGGATATCTTTCATATAGGTATTGGGCTGTCGGCTGTCGATATTGTCAAAAAAATGCGTACCGCTCAACAGCATCAGGTCGGAAAAACGCGCCTCCTTACGGATAAGAGGGAGTGCAAAGTCCAGCCTGTCCTTGTGGATGGTCAACCTGATGGAATAAGCCCTGCAGAATTCTTCCAGCCGGGCGCCATTCCTGGCAACGATCGCATCTTCATCAGGGATCTCCGGGACAAAAACGGCGCCCGCAATACCGCCGGCCATTGACCATAACGCCGAATAGTCCACTTCAGGGACAAAGGTTGCGCTTAGCCATACAGGTGAAAGTTCGTTCAGTTTGCGCACCAATTCCAGGCTTTCCTGCGGGAAATGGTCGCCCTCGAAAGGTATAGCGATCTTCTTGGTGATGTATCTCATAATAAACGTTTGATCATTTTGATAATATTTTTTTTCCGATCCATGTCGTGCAGGAAGCAAGAGCTTCCCTGGCCAGCGTAGCCGGCTGAAATTCCCGGCAAAGCGTCTGCCAGTCATGACGGATGGTCTTTTCCATCTCCTCCCGCTGCCGGAGAAGCCGCAGTTGCTCTTTATACAAGTGCGAAATGCGTTTAATCTTTCTCATATTCATTATTGTTTTTAAAAAGTTGGCGGATGATGGCATTCATGATAGGTACCCGGATCAGCCTTTCTTTTGCTACCCACACCAGGAGGCCGGCCAGAAAATAAAAGACCGCCACCAGGAGGAACCCCAGCCAGTAGCTTTTCAACCAGGTCCCGATGGCAATCGCACCGGCTGCACTGGCGAAAATGAGGCAGAGCAGGAAAATAATATTGACTACGGTCGCGGCGATCACCATGGCCATTACGGTGGAAACCCTTTCAGCAACAGCCAGCTTTGCTTCCTCCACACGGATATTTATATATTCGCGGGTATGATCGAAAAGGTCTTCGACTTTTTTCAGATCTTCCATGACGATGAAATTTTATTTAAAACTAATTCGTAGCCAGGGCAGAATGACTGACCTGTATCATTTCAATAAATGATATATGTCTCTATAAAAGCTGAGCTTGCCGTCGGCATCGATGTCGGCGGTCAGGTATACCACAAAGACGGGAACGGGCTTTTCCAGGTACAAAGGCCGGGGTTGTTGGTCTTTGAGCCCCGCGGCAAGAAATGTGGTATCCAGCTTATCACCCAATAAGGCCGCTCCCAGTTCAAACGGCTTTTCCAGCCGGATGCATCCATGGCTGAAGTAACGGCTGGTTGAGCGAAAGGCCGCTTTCAGATTAGTGTCGTGCATATATACATCGTAAGGGCTGGTGAGATTGAATTTGATGACTCCCAGGGCATTGTCGCATCCCGTAGATTGGCGCATGGCATAAGGGAAATTATCCCTGTTCCATCTGCCCCAGTCGACGGATGTTGGGTCTATGATCCTTCCCCGGCTATCCAGCAGTTGGATATTCATGGTTTCTGCCAGCGCGGGGAGACGTTTGAGCATGGGCAGGAACTCGTTCACCGCGATCTTGCGGGGTATATTCCAATAAGGATACAGGATGACCTTGTCGCACCAGGCAGCAAACCGTGGGGTACGTGTTGAGGGTTTTCCAGCCACCACTTTCATTCGCAGCCGGAGGGTATCCCGTTCAAAATAACAAAGGGTCGCCGACGCGATATTGACCACTATACAACGGGGAAAAGAATGATGATGTATCCAGCGATAAAAGTTCAGGGCCGGCGCCAACTGACGGATCTTATCTTTGTCGTCTGCCGCCAGGGCACGGATCAATCCCTCCTTTAGCGTATCGTAGGCTGTTGTTCCCGGAAGGAACTGCATGGCCAGTTGCCGCAACTGGGCGGATGTACGCACCCGTGAAATATCTTCAGCAAGTATACGGTCCTCCTCTTGATCGTATAATGTACTGATGCCATCATAGCTCACCTGCTCATAGATCCCTTCCCCGCTGCGGAGGGATCTCAAGAATGCGAACGCGTCGCCCGGCTTGTATCGGACACTGTCGAGCCCCTGGAACACCGCACTGTCAATAAGGGATGATAATTCATTTCTCAAAGAGACGGCGGAAGAATCCTGCCCATGGGACCAGATTGCTCCCACCATCAACCCAACCGCTGTCATATAAGCCCGCGCACGGATCATAGAATATGGACGTGCGATCTTTCCGCCTCGTTGATAAAACCGATACCTTTCAGTAACGCATCTGCATTAAAAGAGATGCTGTCGATGCCCAGGCCAACCAGGAATGCCGTGAATTCGGGGTAGTCGCTGGGCGCCTGGCCGCAAAGACCGATCTTCGCTCCTGCTTCGTGCGCTGCCGTAATCATGCTGCTGATCATTTTCCTGGCTGCCTTATCCTGTTCGCTGAACAGACCCGCGACAAGCGTCGAGTCGCGGTCGATACCCAGCGTCAGCTGTGTGAGGTCGTTGGACCCGATGGAAAATCCATCGAAGACCTCCGCGAACTCATCCGCCAGCAGAACGTTACTGGGTATCTCCGCCATGACATAGATCTCGAGCCCATGCGCATGTCTTTTCAGGCCATACTCCTCCATGAGTGCGACGACCTTCCTGCCCTCTTCCACCGTGCGGCAGAAGGGGATCATCACTTTCACATTCGTCAGTCCCATCTCTTCCCTCACTTTTTGGATAGCAGCGCATTCCAGCCTGAAACCCTCCTTATACAGCGGACTGTAATAACGGCTCGCGCCCCTGAAACCAAGCATGGGGTTTTCCTCTACGGGCTCGAACGCTTTTCCACCGATGAGGTGGGCATATTCGTTGGTCTTGAAATCACTTGTCCTTACGATCACATCCTTGGGATAGAACGCTGACGCAATAGTCGCAATTCCCGCCGCCAGCTCGTCTACAAAATATTTTCTTTTGTCGGCGCAATGGCGGGTCAGCCCGGCGATGCGATCTTTCTCCTCTCCTTCCTTCAGCTGATCGAACTTCACCAGCGCCATAGGATGTATTTTTATAAAGCTGGATATGATGAACTCCATCCGCATAAGTCCTACTCCCGCATTGGGATAAAAGGAAAGTTCGAAAGCTTTTTCCGGATCGCCGATGATCAGCATAGGATGGGTGGACTCAGGCATGGTGATCTTTCTAAGATCGACTTCTTTTTCCGACCATGATGCTTTTCCTTCGTATACAAATCCTGTCCTTCCCTCGCAGCAGGATACGGTGATGGCATCTCCATCCTTTATCTTTTCTGTAGCATCCTCCGCGCCTACGATAGCCGGCACACCCAGTTCGCGTGCAACGATGGCGGCATGGCTTGTCCTGCCACCCTTATTTGTAACAATCGCCGCCGCTCTTTTGAGGAGGGGGTCCCAGTCGGGGCTGGTAACATCTGTTACAATGATCTCTCCATCCTTTAACTGGTCTGCCTCATCCGGAGATGTCAACAGACGGGCCCTTCCCGCGGCGATGAGCTCTCCTACGGCCTGCCCTTTGACCAGGCAAGCACCCTTGGACGCCAGAATGAATTGCTTCACTTTCGTGGGATCCTTTCGGGACTGGACAGTTTCCGGCCTGGCCTGTACGATAAAGAGTTCATCGGTCAATCCATCCTTGGCCCATTCGATATCCATAGGCTTGCCATAATGTTTTTCGATCTCCACCGCCCAACGGGCCAGCGTACAGACTTCCTTTTCATTTAGGACATACTCATCTTGCAACAGGGGCGGAGTGTCCAGGTTGAATATGCCTTCACGGAGGACCAGCATCTTTTCCTTTTTTCCCAGCTTCCTGCGGATGATCGCCTTTTTCCCCTGGTTTAACATGGGTTTAAAAACAAAAAACTCGTCGGGTGTAACTGCACCCTGTACAATGTTCTCCCCTAATCCCCATACGCCCGAAAGGTGAACGAGGTTGCGGAAGCCGGATTCCGGCTCCAGGGTAAACCCGATACCTGAACAGGCTTTATCGCTGCGGACCATCCTCTGGACACCCACGGAAAGCGCGATCTGTCGCTGCCCAAAACCATTGTCATGACGGTATTTGATGGCCCTGTCGGTATACAGGGAAGCAAAACATTTTTGTACAGCCTCCAACACTTCCGAAGCGCCGGTAATATGAAGAAAGGATTCATGCTGCCCGGCAAAGCTGGCTTCCGGCAAATCTTCGGCCGTGGCGCTGCTGCGTACGGCAACCGCAACTGCGACATCTCCGCACATCAGCTTATACGCCCCATTAATAGCATCAGCCAGGTCGTCAGGCATGACAGCTGCCAGTAACATTTGTCTCGCGCTGGCCCCGATGACGGGCAGGTTGGTGAAATGTACAGTGTCCAGTTGCTGCATCAAATCCCTCAGCGCGGACCCCAGCTTATTATACTGGATAAAACGTTCATAGCCTGTGGCTGTGACGGCAAAACCGCCAGGCACACGGATCCCTTTGCCGGTGAGCCGGCAGTACATTTCTCCAAGGGAAGCATTCTTACCTCCTACTTCCGGTATATCCTTTATACTTATCTCGCTAAAATTTTTTATAAAAGGTGCCATAAAACACGGGTTAATGATGAGTAATAAAAATGGGCAGGTTGACGGTCTTTACGATGAGATGCGCATGGCTGCGTTTGAAAAAAGAGGAAAGCATGTTCCTTCCATAAGCGCCCATGACGACCATGGCATTCTTCTTTTCAATGAGATAACCGAACAGTTGGTCGGAAGGGTCCCCGGCCAGGACCTTTAACTCTACATTGGGATAATGCGCTTCCAGCCATTCTTTCATCTTGCGCTGGTGCCCGATGGCATTGTCATCCTTTTCTTTTACCTCGACAATGGTGACCTTTTTCTGCCTCCATTCAGGAAAAAGATACGTGAACTGTTTGATGGCGAATACAGAAGAAGCCGAGCCATTATAAGCGAAGATGATCTCATCGATGCTGTGAAAACTATAAGGGGCGAGCACCACGGGGCATTCGGCCTCCTGGAGGACATCTTTTACGAATTTGTGCGGGGTGCCGTCTCTTTTTTGCGCAAAGGACGTATCTACGTCCACCACCAGCAGATCGGCAAAACGGCTCTCTTCGATCACTTCGTCTACGGGTATCCCTCTATCCCGGTGGACATGGGCGTGGATACCCCGGCAATCACAACTCTGCCGGAAGGACTTGATATTGGTTTCGGTGATCTCATTCCTGGCTCCCATGGGCGTCTCTCTGGCGTCCACCACACGTTCAGGCAGTGCCATCTCCTGAGCAATCTCGAACCTGATCGCTCCTTCCGACAGGAGGTCTTCCAGGAAGATCCCCGTCAGCCTGGAATTGGTCAGGCGGGCCAGGTAACACGCAAAATCAACGGTTTGCGTATTTATATGCTGTGCGTCCAGCGCAAGTAATATCTTTTCCATAAAAAATTTTTCCATAAAGTAATTACATGCAGGAATAAAGACCCATGAGTACGATCAATGGCCGGACTGATAAATGTCAACGGCTGGCTACGGATTGATAAATAGCTTTAGTACATCAAAATCATTTATCATGAAAGCATTAGTTTACCAGGGGCCAGGCCAAAAGTCCTGGGAAGAAAGACCCAGGCCGGTGATCCTGCATCCGGCCGATGTCATTGTGCGGGTATCGAGGACCACCATCTGCGGTACGGACCTCCACATACTTAAAGGGGATGTACCCGAAGTGGAGAAAGGACGTATCCTGGGTCATGAAGGAGTTGGAGTCGTGGAAGAAATTGGCGGCCAGGTGAATAACTTCAAGCCAGGGGACCATGTGCTCATATCCTGCATCACCTCCTGCGGCAGCTGCGAATATTGCCGGAAGGGAATGTATTCCCACTGTCTGAGGGGCGGATGGATCCTGGGTCATCTCATTGACGGCACTCAGGCCGAATATGTCCGGATACCCTATGCAGACAACAGCCTGTATAAAGTGCCGCAGGGTCTGGATGAGGAGGCGCTGGTAATGCTCAGCGATATCCTGCCCACTGGTTTCGAATGCGGTGTGCTCAACGGCCAGGTGAGTCCAGGCAGTACAGTGGCCATCGTCGGAGCAGGTCCTGTCGGTCTGGCAGCCTTGCTGACAGCTCAATTCTACTCGCCTTCGGAGATCATCATGGTGGATATGGACGATCATCGTCTGGAGGTTTCCCGTACATTCGGCGCTACCCGCACGGTGAACAGCAGCCAGGGAAATGTGGTCGACGCCATCATGCAACTGACAGGTGGCAAAGGGGTTGACACAGCTATCGAAGCGGTGGGGGTTCCGGCAACCTTTGAGCTCTGTGAGTCCATCATATCTCCCGGGGGGCATATCGCCAATGTCGGCGTACACGGCAAAAGCGTTGATCTGCACCTCGAATCTCTATGGTCAAAGAATATAACTATTACCACCCGGCTGGTGGATACAGTGACTACGCCTATGCTGCTGAAGACTGTGCAGTCAAAAAAACTGGACCCCTCCCAACTGATCACCCACCGGCTTCCCTTATCCGACATCATCAAGGCTTATGACGTCTTCCAGCATGCGGCAAAGGAAAAAAGTCTGAAAGTGATATTGGTGGCCGAATAAACGGTAATTTTAGGCAAATTCGGTTTACAACTTTATGTTCAAAGAGAAGTCCTTCAACGTACTTATATTCTGTATCATCGTCACCGTCAGCGCGGCCGTGCTGCAATATCTGAATCCGGGCATCAGCATCTTCGACGGAGGATTGATCACGGCCGTCCTACTGACTATTTTTCTGAAAAAGGACATCTATACCAAACTGTTCGGGGGCATCAGCGCCGGGCTCATCATCCTGTCATCATTCTATTTGCATGAGAATATGGACCGTCAGCAGGTGATCACCCAGCATGCTTTTTCCCTCATGATCGTCCTGATGACGGCGATATTCGTATTGTATGTAAAGAAGCTCTATCGCAGCATCGAGGCGGAGCAGATGCAGGTGAATGCGCTATTCGAACATGCGACAGAAGGGATCATCCTGACGGATGATAAAGGAAAGATCATTTTATTAAACCCGGCAGCCTCCACGCTTTTCGAATACGAGAAGGACGAGCTGCTGGGCAAGTCCATAGAAATGCTGATCCCCGGGCGCTTTCATGCAAAGCATACCCAATACCGCGAGGGGTTTTACCAGCATCCGTCCAATCGCACCATGGGCCATGGCCGCGACCTCTTCGCCCGCAAGAAAGATGGCAGAGAGTTCCCCGTGGAGGTAAGTCTTAGCTATTACCGGCAGAAAAATTCCTTTTTCGTCATCGCTTTTCTTGTGGATATCACCCAGCGAAAACAGGTGGAAAAGGAATTATTGGACCGGAAGACCGAATTGGAGCGTATCACCCAGGACATCAGCCGGCTGAATGCGGAACTGGAATCGAAGGTCGAACAACGCACGCTGATCCTGCGGGAGGCGCTGCAGGAGCTGGAACATTCACAGGCCGAGCTGAGTGAAGCCCTGAATAAGGAAAAGGAACTGAACGAGATAAAATCCCGTTTCGTATCCATGGCCTCCCATGAATTCAGAACCCCCCTGAGCACAGTGTTATCTTCCGCCGCCCTGTTGTCAAGATATACACAATCCGAGGACCAGGACAAACGGGACAAACATATCAAAAGGATCAAGGATTCGGTAAAGCACTTGAATGACCTGTTGGGCGATTTTCTGTCCCTGGGCAAGCTGGAAGAAGGTCGTATCCAGGCGGAAATGGCCCCATTCCAGGTAAAGGAGTTCCTCGACGAGGTCGTCGAGGAGATGAGGCCGCTGGCAAAGCCCGGTCAGGAGATCCACTGCGACTGCCCGGGAGCCGAGACATTCATCAGCGACAAACGGCTGCTTAAGAATATCCTGATCAACTTACTAAGCAACGCATCGAAATTCTCATCGGAAGGCGCGGGGATCTGGCTACAGGTGCGCCATTCGGCCGGTGAAGGTCTGATCCTGTCCGTCAGGGACGAAGGCATCGGCATTTCGGTGGAAGACCAGCAGCACCTTTTCAGCACCTTTTTCCGCGGAGCAAATGCCATGAACATAGAAGGCACCGGCCTGGGTCTGCACATCGTCAAGCGTTATGCCGAACTGTTGGGAGGCAGTCTCCACCTGGAAAGTCAATTGAACAAAGGCACCACCATCACGGTGGATGTCCCGGAAGGCGTAGTAGCTTAATGACAAGACATGGCCTGTCCGGGGCTATGGGCAAGAGCCGGGCTGATAAAGGGGATGCCCAGGTCCAGTCCACGGAGAATAAGCAGGACACCCACCAGGGCCATCGCAAAAGGGATAAATTTTCTCATATGCCGTCTTACGCCGGCACCGATAAGATGACCGGAAAAGCCCAGCAACAATAGAGCCGGTAGCGTTCCAATTCCAAAGATCAACATAAATGCCAGGCTTTCTCCCATACTTGAAAAACTAACAGCACCGGCTACAGCTATGTACACCATGCCGCAAGGCAGCAGCCCATTTGCCATTCCCGGTATGAAATAGCTTTTTCTCCCGGGAGATCGCCATAGCCGGGTAATAAATGTCTGCAGCGGATAAAATAACTTGCCCGCCGTGACTGACCTCCCTCCTATTGTCCGGATGCATACCCACACGAGGATCAATATTCCCAGTATGATGGAAAACCATTGCTGAAAACCCGCCAGGTAGACCGTCCTTCCCAGCAGACCGGCGACCCCGCCCAGCATAGCGTAGGTCAGCAGGCGTCCTCCATGATAGGAAAAGACGGCCAATATCCTTGGCCTCGCCGGCAGATGCTGCAACGGCAGCGCCAGGACCAAAGGGCCGCACATACCCACGCAATGAAAACTGCTGATCAACCCCAGGGAAAATGCCGTTGCAAACAAGGGCCACATGATGGTACAGGTTATAGTACGACAAAAGGTTTTTCTTCAAAATACCGGACACCGCCACTCTCCCATTGTATACGGACGGTATATCGGCCCGGCGGCACGAGGCCGGCGGTAATATGCTGGCCGCCGTCTGCATCCGGGCTCAGGGCAATGTTGCGGTCCCTGGAGGCGTCCGACGCGCAGTAGAACTGTATGCTGCCTTTCACCGCGGTATTTTTCATTTCCCCCGGCAAGACAACTGTGATGGCATTTCCGGATTGCCGGAGGTCTACCCTTCCTGAAAGCGCATCCGCCTTTTGCCGGGCATCGATCACCTGCTGATAGCCTAGCTCGTCCTTGTAATATTCCTTTGCCACCAGGTCCACCGGTGTCTTCATACAGCGATAAGTCATATAAGACATCAATCCGCCAAAAGCGGTAAACACCAGCAATAGTCCTGTACCCCAGCTTATTTTTATGTTCATATATTTAATTTTTTTCTTCAATTATGGGACCCACGGGTCCCAGGAAACTGGTACGTATCTCATCGATCTTTTTGTCGCCTTCATATAGTCCCAGATGAAGGACTGTCTTTCTTTCATGAATCGATGCTTTTGGCAGGACCACGAAGAAAGTCCCGGCGCCTTCCTCTTCTTTCTTCAGCGCTATGGACTTACCCCCGACCACGTCAACCTTGCCGTCCCGATCTTCCAGGCGCAGGCGCAGCGGAATATTGCGGGTAGTCTTGTTGGCGACCTTGATATTATAAAGATTGGAAACGCTGTCGGCGCCTCTTTCCTGGTAGAGCATACCTGGCGCCCGCATGATCGTGGCATCCACGTCCTTACGGCTGATGAGCAGGGCAGCCAGTATGCTCAGCAGCACGCATAACAATCCGGTGTATAGTTTCATACGGAGCGTATACCGCAGCGGCTCTTTATTGGTGATGCCATTCTCCGAAGCATAGCGAATGAGGTTCAGGGGCCGGCCTGTCTTTTCCATCATATGGTTACAGGCGTCGATACAAGCCGTACAGCCTACACATTCCAACTGCAGACCGTTGCGTATGTCGATGCCCGTCGGGCATACCTTTACGCATTGGAAACAATCGATGCAATCCCCGGCAGTGACATCGCGGTCTTTTTTAAATTTTCCCCTTGGCTCGCCCCTTTTGTAATCATAAGCGACGATCATCGAATTTCGGTCCAGCAACACGCTTTGCAACCGGCCGTAAGGGCATACCACCGTGCAGGCCTGTTCCCGGAAGAAAGCATATACCGCATAGAACACCCCTGAAAAGACCAGCAGGGACAGCAGCCCTACAACATGTTGGCTGACAGGCTCGGTGACGATCTTCCACAGTTCTTTTATCCCGATGATATAGGATAAGAAGGTATTGGCGATGATGAATGCCAGCAAAAAAAAGAGCACGTGCTTGGCAGTTTTCCTGAATATTTTGCCGGCCGTCCAGGGCGCCGTCTTCAGCAACTTTTGCCGGGGCGCATCGCCCTCGATCAGGTATTCCACTTTACGAAAAAGCATCTCCATGAAGATCGTCTGGGGGCATACCCATCCGCAGAACAGCCGGCCAAAGGCCGCGGTGAACAGGATGATGAATATGATAAAGGTCACCATGGTCAGGCCGAAGATGAAGAAGTCCTGGGGCCAGAAGACTTTTCCAAATAAGATAAAACGGGCCGCGGGTACATTAAAAAGGAAGAGGGGACGACCGTCGATATAAATGAATGGAAGGGCGAAAAAAAGAACAAAAAAACCCCAGCTGATGTAGGTCCTCAGGCTATACCATTTGCCTTTGGGTTTTTGCGCGTATATCCAGTTGCGATGACCTTTCGCATCGACGGTGGCCAGGTGGTCACGGAAGGACTGATCCATAGCTTCCATTATTCATTATTTAGACAAGGTCCCCTGCGCCGGTTTGGCGTTTGCCGGATGGGTACCCTGTAATGATAGTACATAGCTGGCGATCTGGGCGATCTGCGAAGGGGAGAAATCATCCTTCCAGCTCTTCATGCCCTTGTCTGCCCAGCCATATTTGATTGATTTGAAAACGTCCTGGATACTACCGCCGTGCAGCCAGTACTCGTCGGTGAGATTGGGGCCCACCCCACCCTCCCCAGCCTTGCCGTGACAGGCGAAGCAGGTAGCCTCGAATACTTTCCGGCCGGCGGCCAGGTCGCCCTCCCCGGTGAGGACCTTTACCGTGTTCTCGTCTACCAGGTTGGCGGCCTTTTTCAGATAGGCAGTCTTTTGCAGCTCGGCCTTCTGCACGGCAATGGTGTATTCCTCTGCGCTTAATGGGGCGCTATGGCTCACATGGTATCGCCACAGGTATACGCAAGCAAAGAGGATGCTGCAATAGAACCCATACAGCCACCAGGGCGGCAGTCGATTATCCAGCTCCCGTATGCCATCATAATCGTGCCCCAGGTCGAGCTCCACTTCCTCCTCTTTGGATCGGAAGCGGTTGACCCTATCCCACCAGGAAACACGGGGGACAGCGGGCTGTATCGCCTCCTGGCCCGCTGTCTCCGCAGCTGTCTTATTCTTTTTATGAATGGACAGCACGAGCTTTACATTATACAACAATGCCAGCAGTACCACGACCTCAAGCAATATTACTCCGGAGATCATATAAAAGGTGGTATCGGAAAGGCCGGTGACGACAGCTGCGAAGGGCAGCATCGCCATGTTTCTTGCCGAGCCGGTCCTGGCAAGGCCGCCGGCGTAGCTCAGGTCCTTGTCATTGGTCAGCTCCTCGTCATCCGCATCCGGCTTCGCCGGTATCTGCGCAGCTCCCCGCAGCACGTTGGCCAGCAGGGCGATGGCCAGTGCGAGGATGATCATAATGATGATGGCCATGACGACAAAGGGGTTGTCGATGTCGGAAGGTGTGGCAATAAGGAAGAATGACGCTTTGTCCAAGGGCAATCGCCGTAATTCTTCCATCATGTGCTTATCAGCCCGCAAGGCCCAGATGGACATGACCAGGAAAAAAAGGGCGAATATGAGCAGGGACGACAGGCCATAAATGCTGACGCCGCTGATCTTTTCCAGGTAGTGTATAAATTTCATGTGCTGATTATTTTCGTGTGGGATTTATTTACTGGCTGTCTGTTCTTTTGGCGCTTCTTTGATATCTTTTCCAAGTCTTTGCAAATAGGCTATCAATGCTACGATCTCCTTATTCCTGCCGGCTTGTATCTTGTCTGCCCTTAGCGAAGAGTCGATGACGGCCTCCTGTCTGGCGAGGTCTTTGCCTGCCTGGTCTGCTGCGTATCCGTCAGGGTAAGGAACGCCCAATTTCCGCATGGCCCGTATCATGGCGCCCGTCCTGCTAGTGTCCAGCTCATGGTCCATCAGCCATACGTAAGAGGGCATAATAGAGCCGGGCGACATGGAAGTAGGGTCCAGCATATGGTTGTAGTGCCAGCTATCGGGATATTTACCCCCCACCCGTGCCAGGTCCGGGCCTGTCCGCTTGCTGCCCCACTGAAAGGGATGGTCGTACACGAACTCGCCTGCCTTGGAGTACTCTCCATAGCGGGCCACCTCATCCCTGAAAGGACGTACCATCTGGGAGTGACAGAGATAGCAGCCTTCCCGGATATAGATGTCGCGGCCATGCAACTCCAGCGGCGTATAGGGTTTTACACTGCTGATGGTTGGGATATTTGATTTTACAAGGAAGGTAGGGATGAGCTCGATCATCCCGCCAATGGCTACGGCGATAAGGCTGAACACCAGCATCTGCATAGGCCGGCGCTCGATCCAGCGGTGCCAGTAGGTCTTGCCGTGAGTAGGTATCTTCTTTGGCAGGGGGGCCGCTTCGGCCGCTTCGTTGGCAATAAAATTCCCCTTTGCGATCGTCTTCCGCAGGTTGTATACCATCAGCAGCGCACCGGAGAGATAAAGTGCACCTCCGATGCTGCGGGTGACATACATCGGGATGATATGGGTTACGGTTTCAAGGAATTGGAACCGCAGCTGTCCTTCTTCCGTAAAATTCTTCCACATCATGCTTTGCGTAAAACCGGCCCAGTAAAGGGGGATGGCATAAAGCACGATGCCGATGGTTCCAATCCAAAAGTGAGTACCCGCCAATTTTTTGGAGTACAGCGTAGTGTTCCACATACGGGGGATCAGCCAGTACAACACGCCGAAAGTGAGGAAGCCATTCCACCCCAGCGCACCGATGTGTACGTGGGCGATGGTCCAGTCCGTGAAATGGGAAATGGTGTTCACGCTCTTCAGGCTGAGCAGCGGTCCTTCCAGCGTAGCCATGCCATAACAGGTGATGGCGACTACCAGGAATTTCAGGACAGGATCCTCCTTCACTTTATCCCATGCGCCGCGCAAAGTGAAAAGACCATTCAACATCCCGCCCCAACTGGGGGCGATCAGCATGATGGAGAATACGACGCCCAGGGACTGCGCCCAGTCGGGCAAGGCGGTATACAGCAGGTGGTGCGGCCCCGCCCAGATATATATAAAGATGAGGGCCCAGAAATGGATAATGGAGAGCCGGTAGGAATAAATAGGACGATTGGCCGCCTTTGGCAGAAAATAATACATCAATCCCAGGTAAGGAGTGGTAAGAAAAAACGCTACAGCATTGTGTCCATACCACCATTGTACCAGCGCATCCTGTACCCCGGCATACCAGCTATAGCTTTTCCACATGCTGACGGGCAGCTCGATGGAATTGACGATATGCAGCATGGCCACGGTAACCCAGGTAGCGATGTAGAACCAGATGGCTACATAGATATGGCTTTCCCTTCTCCGGATGATCGTGCCGAAAAGGTTGATCCCGAAAATGATCCAGACCACCGCAATGGCGATGTCGATGGGCCATTCCAGTTCCGCATATTCTTTACCGGTGGTCTTTCCGGCCCATAAGGTGATGGCGCCCGCCACAATGATGAGCTGCCAGCCCCAGAAATGGATCTTGCTCAGCGTGTCGCTGAACATCCTTGTCTTACACAGTCGCTGCAGGGAGTAGTACACCCCCATAAAGATGCCGTTGCCCACAAATGCGAAGACAACGGCATTGGTATGGACGGGGCGCATACGGCCGAAAGTGGTGGCGGGAAGCCCAAGGTTAAGCGCGGGGTAATACATCGCTATCGCCGCCCAAAGTCCGGCCAGCATGCCAACGATGCCCCAGAACATGACGGCATAGCCAAACCATTTTACTGTCTTGTTGTCGTAATAGAATTTTTCAATTTCCATGTGGTCATTTTTTATTGATGCTTTGGTCAGGGATATTTTCAACAGGAGGGTCGTCGAACAGTATGCGCCGGGGGGGAGAGAACCCATCGTCGAATTGATGATGTTTTACGCTCCAGATGAACGCGCCCAGAAATACGACGGCTACAGAAAGACTGGCTATCAGCAGTAAAATAATGGCGCTCATGTTTATCAGATTATAATGATCCTGGTTGTAAAAGTATTCTCATGCGGATAGCCGGCGCATGACCGTTGTTAAGCGGGGGCATGATCTTTCTCAGCAGGTACGGCAGTAACAAATCCCAGGTATTTTGCCGCCCGGGTGGCTGAGCCATAGGTCACCAGCAATATGCTGAGGGAACTGGCCGGCATGAGAATGGCGGCTATCAGGGGGGAGAGGTTGCCTTTTACGGCAAAGGAAAGACCGATGATATTGTAGAGGATGGAAAGGATAAAGCTGGTAAGGATGATCTTCTCCCCCATACGGCAGTATCGAATGAACAAGGGCAACCGGTGTAGCCGTGATGCATCAAGGATGGCGTGGCTGGCAGGCGTAAAATTGTTGCCGCCCGCAGCTATTGCAACCCCTGTATCGCTCTGTCGTAAAGCTATGGCATCGTTGAGGCCGTCCCCAACCATCATCACCTTTTCTCCCCGTCCTTGTAATTTCCGTACATAGTTCGCCTTGTCTTCCGGTGTTTGGGAAAAAAGGATATGGGCGCCTCCACCCATCAGGGCCTGCAGGCGAGGCCGCTCGCGGTCATTATCACCCGAAAGAAGTGAAAGGCGGCAGGATGCGCCTGCTCCCTGCATCAATGTACCGATGCCTTCCCTGTAGTGGTTCCCAAACTGGAAATAGCCCAGGAACCGATGGTTCCAGCCGACATATACACAAGTGTAAGGCTCATCTATCACCGAACCTGTCACAAAAGCATAGGAGCCGAGGGCCAGGTGATTCCCATCTATCCAGCCTTCCAGCCCCTGTCCTTTTACCTCCCGGAATCCAGGGATACGGCAAGGGTCGGTCTTACCAAAGTGCTGCGCAAGCGCCCTGCTCAGCGGATGGGTGGATTGCCCCGCCAGCAATGCAACGGCTTTTTGCTGTACAGGGGTCAGCGGGATGCCCTGGTACTCCAGGTCCTGGCTGCCGGGCATCGTCAGGGTGCCCGTTTTATCGAATACGATATGTGTAGTGGCGGCTATATTTTCAATGGCACGGGCATTGCGCAGGTACAGACCGTTATGGCCCAGTATCCGCAGGATATTCCCATTGGTGAAAGTGCTGGACAACAGCAACGCGCAAGGACAGGCGACAATGAGCACGGCCGTCACGGCGGCGGCGATACGGTGGGGATCATGGCTCCACCAGTAAATAGCTGTACAGGCCGCAATAGCAAGTACAATATAGGTGAACCGCCGGCTGAGAAGGTGAACAAAGGAATGTTCTTCTTTTTTATCTTCCTGCCTGTTCCAGAGGCTGGTGAGGTAGCTCTGCGCCACCTCCTTTACCACCAGGACCTCCATGGCGGCTCCTGTCTGCCGGCCTCCTGCGTAAACAAGTTCGCCCATATACTTTGTTACCGGGAGCGATTCTCCCGTGACAAAACTATAGTCGATAAACCCCTGACCTTTTGTAATGATGCCGTCCGCGGGCACTAATTCGCCGTGATGAATAACGAGCGTGTCGCCGCACCGAACATCCGGCAGGGCCCTGGAGACTTCCTTGTCTCCCTGCGACACCGTCACTGCAATGGGAAAATAAGAAGTATAATCCCTTTCAAAAGACAGCCGGCGATGGGTCCTGTCCTGCAGTATGCGACCGGCCAGCATAAAGAAAACGATGCCGGTCATGCTGTCGAAATAGCCGCTGCCTGTCCCCGACAGCACCTCATAGAGACTGCGGCCGAAAGTGACAAAGATAGCCAGCACGATCGGGGCGTCGATATTCAGGAATCGTTGCCGCAGGCCTTTCCAGGCCGCACGATAAAACGGTTGGGCGCTGTAAAAAAATACGGGTAACGAGAGCAATACGTTCAGCGTGCGGAACCAGCCACGCAAATATATCTCGGAGCCTTCCAACCCCAGGTATTCGGGAAAGCTCAGCAGCATGATATTGGCAAAACAGAAGCCTGCCACTCCTAATCTGTAAATATTGCCCCTGTCAACAGCCGGGCGTTCATGGCCCAGGTCACGCAGGCTTATATACGGCTCGTAACCCGTGGAGGACAATAAGTCCGCCAGTTGACGCATGCTGATCTTACCCTGGTTGAACACAATGGACACTTCCTTCGCCTCGAAGTTCACCCGGGAGGTGATCACCCCGGGGTGCAGCCTGTGCAGGTTCTCCAGCAGGAAAAGGCAGGAGCTGCAGTGTATCTGCGGCAAATAAAAACAGGCATGGGTTTCCTGGTCGCCCCTGAAAGTGATAAACCGGGCAGCAATTTTCTCATCCTCCAGGAAAGCAAATTTATCTTTATAACCAACGTCGTTCCGGGGGGTACCCGGCTTGTCATTCAGCTGATAATATTCACAAAGACCGCTGTGATCCAACAATTGAAAGACAGTCCGACAGCCTTCGCAGCAAAAGGTCTTTTCTCCCAGTGTGATAGACGTTGAGGGACAAGGATCCCCGCAGTGGTAACAGTTGAGCTTTATGCTGGTAGTCGTAGCCATATTCAATTAAAAGGCAAAGTATGCCGGGGGCCGTCCCCGGGACATGACGGTTATCAGTGTCTTTCCTGATCTTTGTCAGAAAGAGGTTTTTCAGGAAATTTTTAGTATTGCGGAGCTTTCTTTTTAAATTACCGTCTTAAATCTTCACACATGCGCAGACTGCTCGTTATCGACGACCATGACGACATCAGGGAAAACATTGCCGAAATATTATCATTGGCAGGATATGAGGCATTTACGGCCGCGAATGGCAAGCTGGGCGTGGCTACAGCGATCAAAGAGCAGCCCGACCTGATCATCTGCGATATCATGATGCCGGAGCTGGACGGCTATGGCGTATTGCACCTGCTGAGAAAGAACCCCGCCACCGAACATATCCCCCTCATATTTCTTACCGCCAAGACGGAGAGAGCGGATTTCCGAAAGGGGATGGAAATGGGCGCGGATGATTATATCACCAAGCCTTTTGACGATATCGAGTTGCTAAATGCCATAGAGGTGCGGTTAAAGAAATACGACGTGTTGCAGGCCAAATATCCTTCCGATGAAAAAGGTGTCAGCGAGCTGATCAAAGACCTCAACAGCTCCGGTCTCTTGCATATGCAACTGGATACTTATGAGACGGAAGAGCTTTCGAAAAAACATACCCTCTATACTGAAGGACGACGACCAAAAGTCCTTTATTATCTCCGGAAAGGCAAGATAAAGGCATTCCGGGTAAATGAGGACGGCAAGGAATATATTACGAACTTTTATGCTACGGGAGATTTTATTGGCTATCTTCCCTTGATGGAAGGCAAGAACTATGAGGATACGGCTATCGTCCTGGAAGATGCGGAGGTGGTGATGATCCCGCGCGATGAATTTGTAAACGGTGTTTTTAATGATATCACGGTAGCGACCAAGTTCATCCGGCTGATTGCGCAAAATGTGCAGGAAAAGGAAGAAAGATTGCTGAGCCTTGCCTATGGCTCCCTTCGCAAGCGGGTGGCTAAAGCCCTGGTGGACATCCATGGCAAATTCAGCCAGGAAGAAAGCGGTAGCGCCAAGACTGCGCAGGCTTTGGATATTTCCAGGGAAGACATTGCGCAATATGTGGGTACTGCCACGGAGTCGTTGATAAGAACGCTGAGTGATTTCAAATCCGAAAAGCTGATAGAAATAAAAGACGGCAAGATCCGTATCCTGGACCTCAACCGTCTTAAAAATCTGTTATATTAGCCATATCCCGGCCATGGTCATCTTGCTGGCGCAGGGTCCAATGCTGGGTCATCCGTGTTTCCAGCCACAATTTGCCACTCTTACGCAGCAACTGTGCGGGAAGTCCGAACTCATATTGCAACAGCAACTCCAGCTCGCTGACCTTCATATCATCTGTAACCCCGAAATCATCCCATAGGAGCTTTCTAGCCTTTTCGTTCGCCACTTCGTCATGCTCTCCCTGCATTGGTTCGACAGTCCCGGCAGCACCAGAATGGGCCATACCGGAAGCTGTCCGTTTCTCCCCTTTCCCTCTTGTAAAATCTATTTTCAGAAAAGGGTAGGCACTGCTAAACTCGTTTTGCACCTCTTTGATAAGAAGCTGCCGCGCGATTTGTGAATTCATAATATGGGCTCCCATGGCAAATGTTAATTTATAGGGTGAACAGGGATATGATCTTTGTTGGCCCCGGTTATGATTTTCGTCATGCCCTCAGGGTTCCGCTATTTTCAAAACGATCCGCCCCTGTATATCGCCGGCCTTCATCTCGTCGAACACACCATTGATTCCTTCCAGACTGGCGGTATGAACCGTCGCCTTTACCTTCCCCTGTACGGCAAAATCGATGGCTTCCTGCAGGTCCTGACGGGTACCGACAATACTGCCCCGGACAGTCAACCGCCGAAGTACAGTATCGAAAATAGGCAGATCAAAACTTCCCGGGGGCAGACCATTAAGTGAAAGGGTTCCTTTTTTTCTTAATGCGGACAAGCCCTGGCGAAAAGCGACAGGCGAAACGGCCGTGACCAGCACCCCGTGCATGCCGCCGGCTTCTTTTTGAAGGAAGGCGCCGGGATCTTCGTTCATCGCGTTCACGGTAAGACTGGCTCCCAGATCCTTTGCCAGCTGGAGCTTATCGTCATCGATGTCGATGGCGGCAACCCTCAATCCCATGGCTTTGGCATATTGGACGGCCAGGTGTCCCAACCCACCAATGCCGGAGATGGCTACCCATTGCCCCGGCTTGGCCTCTGTCTCTTTCAACCCTTTATATACGGTGACGCCTGCGCAAATAATGGGCGCCATCTCGATAAAATTGATCCCGAAGGGGAATCGGCCGACATAACGGGCATCTGCCAGGACATATTCCGCATAACCTCCATCCACGCTGTAGCCGCCGTTCTGCTGGTGGTCGCAGAGGGTTTCCCAGCCTGTGGTGCAGTATTCGCAACAGCCGCAGGCGCTGTACAGCCAGGGTACGCCCACGATATCACCCTCTTTTACATTGTCCACTTCCTGTCCGGCGGCGACAACATAACCGATGGCCTCGTGTCCGGGCACCAGGGGCAATTTGGGCTTAACAGGCCAGTCGCCGCTGACGGCATGGAGGTCGGTGTGGCAAACCCCGCTGGCAATGACCTTTACCAGGATCTGGTGGGCGCGGGGATCAGAGACGGGTAATTCCTCTATCTGTAATGGCTGCCCGAATGCATGGACGACAGCAGCCTTCATGGTCTTGGGTAACATATAATAAATTTTTAATGATGTATTGCGGGGGATGAATGTTTGTAACGCTCATAAAAAGCCCTTTCCAGCGCCTCGCGGTGGTCCGGATGCGCTATCTGTATCAGCGCGTGAGCCCGTTGCTTCAGATTTTTCCCAAAGAGATCGACCTTACCATACTCCGTAACAACCCAATGTACATGTCCCCGGGTAGTCACTACGCCGGCCCCCTCTTTGAGAAAAGGTACGATACGGGATATCCCTTTGGACGTAACGGAAGGCAGCGCGATAATGGGCAGGCCATTCTCGGATAAAGAGGCTCCTCTTATAAAATCCATCTGGCCGCCGATGCCGGAATATTGATACGTCCCCATGCTGTCGGCGCACACCTGCCCCGTCAGGTCTATTTCGATGGCGCTGTTGATGGCCGTAGCTTTGGGGTTCTGGCGGATAATGCTGGTGTCGTTGACATACCCAATGTCCATTACCCGTATCTCGGGGTTGTCGTCGACAAAATCAAAGAGGCGGCGGGTGCCATTGATAAAACTGGTGACCGAGTAGCCCGGATTCAATTTTTTTCTTCGATTGTTGATCACCCCTTTTTCTATCAGGGGTATGACACCGTCGGACAACATTTCCGTATGGAGTCCCAGGTCCTTATGACCCGTGAGATTTTTTAACACCTGGTCCGGGATATTTCCGATGCCCAGTTGCAGGGTAGCGCCATTCTCGATCATAGAGGCGATGTGCTCGCCTATCCGCTCAACGATGCTATTGGATTTGTCCGAGTAATCTGTCTCGGGCAGTTCCGCCTCGTGCCATACCAGGGCGTCGATGTCCCGTATATGGAGAAACCCGTCCCCATGCGTACGGGGCATACGGGGATTCACCTGGGCGATGACATGCCGGGCGACGTCCACGGCTGCGCGGGCAATATCGACGGAGGTCCCCAACGAACAATAACCATGCTCATCCGGCGGAGATACCTGGATCAATGCCACGTCGATGGGAAGGATGTTCCTCTTGAACAATTGCGGGATCTGGCTGAGAAAGACAGGTACATAGTCCCCGTCCAGGCTATTGACGACATTGCGGGTACAGGCGGACACGAACAGCGAATTATAAAAGAAACTGCCTTTATACAATGGATTATCAAAGTCTACGTCCCCCAGGGTGGTGATGCTGACCAGTTCTACGCGATAAAGCTCGTTGTACCTTTCCTGCAGCGCTTTTAGAAGACAAACAGGCGTAGCTGCGCTACCATGGATAAAGACCCGGTCGCCGGACTGTACCTGGCGGACGGCATCTTCGGCTGAAACATATTTATTATCTTTTGACATGATGATCAATTTATTTGATGCAAGTGTAGCGTGAATTGTACATCCAGTTTATCATTGACCCTGACCAGTCCGCCCATCTTCCGGGGCGGCGTCAACCCAAAATCCGAAAACCCGAACACCCTGCCGCCTACCAGCTCTACATCCTCATCGTCCGTCCTGCAGGAGGTGTACGTCACTTCGAACTTCCTGCACATGCCTGCCAGCTCCACCTCCACACATCCTTTCACCGTCTCGGCCATGGGGCCAAAGGCCGGCATTTTTTCGAGGCTGATAAAAACGATCTTCAACTGGGGATACTGTTTGTATTTTAAGGTCTTTTTGAATTCACCGGTCATGATCCTGTTGTTGCAATTAAACTCCTCGATATTCACGGCCAACGCTCCTAAATTTCCTCCTGCGACAGTCAGAGTGATCGTGTCGGGCCCTGTATATTCATTTACATGACAGCAAAAGCTATTCACGTTCGTACTGCCCGCGATCCTGATGGTGCTCGTCCGCTGCACCAGCCATTTTGTTCTTACAGGTTTTGCCAGACTGGTGAAAAAAACAAGGATCAATATAATGCGTAACAGTACCATGACCGGTGATTTTTCAAAATAATCCGTTTAGAACCCAACGGTTGCAGCGATCACATATCCATCGAACTTTCCGCCATTGCGGTAATCTGTAGTGGGGAATTTTTCGTATTTCTGTGTGACATATTCGCCTTTCAAAAGGATGTTCTTTGTGAGGAACCAGCCAGCGGAGAAAGCCGTACGTTCTACTGTAACAGGAGTGGAGATACCTTTCAGTTCTGCCAGCACATTGTTATAGCGTGCGCCTACAAAGAGGTTCTCGGCATGACCAAAACGATAGATACCATCTACTGCGTATTGTGTGAACTGGCGGTTGCTCTTTTCCGTGTTGGTGCGTCCCTCGCTGTGTTCAAGGGTGCCAAAGACCTCAAATCCGGCAATCTTGGCAAAACCGTTGAACATTAAAGCATCCACTTTATAGCTGAAGCCGGGCATCAGGCGACCTGAAAAAGCATCTCCGGCATAAGCGCTAGTACCGTCGGCTGGTACTACATAAGGTTTTTCCATGACCATAAAATATCCCGAGCCGGCACGATCACCGTTGTAAAGATCGTTCGAAGGGCTGCTATTGACATGATAATAGCTGCCGGACAGCCGTACGCGGATAAGATCATTCAGTTGTCTGTCGAAGCCCAGTTTGCCATAGATAGCCGGATTCTTTTTGATATTCCCATTGACGGCATTGTTTACAGGAGAGTCTACGTTACCTTTTATCATGCCATTGGTCAAGCCCACCATACCAAACAGGCCGCTTTTGCATTGATAATAGACTTCCCCGCCTATCTCAGTACCATATCCATCTACGATATAGCTCTCGATAAAGGGATTATAAAGAGCATGGCCGCCATCCGTACGACGGAAGTGTGCGTCGCCGTAGTTGATCTCGAAGTGACCGATCTTGATGGTCACATTCTTCATCAGATCATCCCACATCTCGCCCTTAAAGGGGAGTTTGTCAAACTGGATATAGCCTCCTTTTACCCAGGCCTCGTTATGGTGGCGGGTGGAAAGATATACGGCTACGTTCAGGTGAATGCCGTCAGCCAGTAAAAAGTCAGTGTACAGATTCGCCATAGCAGTGTTAAAGCCGGGAGAGATGCCATACAGCGCTCCGCTGTTGCCAGCCTTGGTTGTAGCGTTCTCATGTTTGAGGTTCTGGAACTCCTGTGTAAACCCGGCTCCGATGCGCAGCGTAGGTCCGTTGAAAGTAGCAGAGGTATCCTTGCGGGCCTCGAAAACATTGATACCCGTCTTGTCGTAAGCGCGCATATTGGGTATTTGCCCCTGTAGCAGTTGCGCAAACGCGGCAGCAGGCATCAGGGCGGTCGCCATTAGGACCCAGCGGGCAATTCGTTTTGGGAAAATGTGTAACATAAAATTGGTTTTAAAGATGTAATGAATGATTGTTTTAAGTGTTATTGCTTACAGGTCTATTTTTTTAGCGTTAGATTGAACTTCAAGGTGACGTCGTTCCCTGTCTTGACAGCGCCCAGCATAAAAGTGGGTGGTTGCATGTTGAAATCTTTCATGCTGATGGTGCGGCTTCCGGACACCGCAAATGTGTTGTCGGTATTGGGTTTTACGATGGCTACGAGCTCCTGATCCCGGGTAGTGCCGGCAATAGTGAGCTTACCGGCGGTTTTTATGGTGACTGTACCTCCATCCCCCGGAGTTACGGTAGCCGAGGTCATCGTATAGATGATGGCAGGGTTCTTGTCGCTCTTCAGGGCCTTGTAGGCATTGTTGTCCATCGATGTATGTTCGCTTTTCAGGGCATTTGCGGGGGTGGAAAAAGTCAGTGCGGTCAGGCCGGTGATATGTCCCGTCTCGTCCTGGGTGAAAGTGGCCGTACAATTGGCCTTGATGGACTTCATGTCCCAGTCATGCAAGGTGGAAGTACCGCTGACGGTAAGATCCACTGTGCTGCTGTTGTAAGTGCTTTGTGCGGGAGATGCCGGCGACAACAGGAGCAGCAAGGCTGCAAATAAGGCTGCTGTCGGCACGATCCTGGTGATGGAGGAGGCTATCTTGTTCATAAAAAATGCTTTTGATGGCGTAAAAGTAGTTCCGGCGGGATGGCAGGAACATGACGGTCGTCAACCGCGGGAATGATCTTCACCGGCGGATACCCCGACTTACGACAGCCTGTCGGCTGATTTAATTTTATTGTCTACTAATTTTGTAGACTAATATTTTTTCCTATATCTTTGCTGCAAACCATCGGTATCTATCAATACCATTGTTATGCAACCGACAACTGCACATACGACCTACTCTTCTAAGGCTATCATTCTCAAAAGCTTGTATAGCGGCATGCTCCTTAAGATATGCTGTTGTTGTTAAGGGATCTCGCTTACTAACCTCAATTATAATCATCCATTAAAATCATCTGTCATGAACCTGGCTGGTACAAAGGCGACCACTGGTCGCATGCCCGAAGGGCCATAAATAAAAAACCCGGTAGGTATTACTACCTACCGGGAGGGAGATGCGATCAGTCCGTAACGCCAATCACTTACTGATCTGCATCGGATACACATTAACGATAAAACATCACTAACATGAATCTATTTCAAAGGTATATAAAATATGCCGCAGGGAGTTTATTATCTACTATCCTCCTTTTTTCTTTCGCCCGCGCGCAAACCACTAACGTATCCCTCTGGGGAAGGGTCATCGACGAAAAGACCAGGGAGCCGCTGGCGGGGGCGACGATCCATATCAAGGGAACTACACATGAGGTACTGACGGACAACGAAGGGGAATTCAAATTTATCACGGGACAGAGGGTTCCCCTTGTCTATATCGTGAGCTATGTCGGCTACCAGGGACGCGAGATCCCGGTGGACAGCTATGGGCATGTGCTCATTCAGCTAAAAGGCGGCAATACGGCGCTGACGGAAGCCGTCGTTGTGGGTTATGGTACACAACGTAGGAGCGATGTGACGGGTTCCGTCGCCACGGTGTCCAGGGACATTCTTGCCCGGCCGGCCTCTTCTTTTGATAACCTTCTCCAAGGCGCCGTCGCGGGGGTCGTGGTAAACCAAAGCTCCGGTCAGCCGGGGGCTACGTCCACCATCCGGATCAGGGGTGGTAATTCTCTGAGTTTTGGGAACGACCCTCTTTTTGTTATCGATGGGTTTATTTATTATAATGACAACAGCCTTACCAATCTGGCTCCGAATTCAGGGACCGTCCCTTCTGTAACGGGTGTGTCCTCCAACGGGCTTTCCACCATCAACCCTTCCGACATCGAGTCGATCGATGTGTTGAAAGATGCGTCCGCTACTGCCATTTACGGGTCAAGGGGCGCTAATGGGGTGGTGATCATAACCACAAAACGAGGTACCCGCGGCAGCAATAATATCTCCTACAGCGGCACATATGGCGTTCAGCGGGCGGGTAAAAAACTGCCGGTGTTGAATGGCCGCCAGTGGGCTGGTCTTTTTGACGACCTGTATAACGCCACTCCATCCATCCAGGCGGGTCTTGCAACCAATAAGAAATTTATCGATTCTCTGGGCGCCGCTGGTTCCAACGGGGACTGGGTCGATGCCGCCCTCCGGACAGGCGCACAGCAGAACCACCAGCTTACGATATACGGTGGAGATGAAAAATCCAGGTATTCCGTCTCGGGCAATTATTTTAACCAAAAAGGCATTGTGCTGGCCACTGACTTTACCCGGTATTCGGGCAGGTTTAACTATGAAAAGAATTATTCAAAAGCCTTTAAGGTCGCCACCAGCATTTTTGGCAGCAATTCCGTCGAGAACAAGCTGACGGGTACGGCATACAACGGCATCGGATTTGGCAATGCATTTTCCAATCTGTATCTGAACAATCCGTTGCAGACGGTGAAGAATACGGACGGCTCCTATAACACGACGCCCCAACCAGCCATTAACCCTACCCTGAATACCATCAGTGGACAGCAATTTGGGGACAACTCCATCCTGGACATTGTATCTACGACCAACCAGACAAAGTTGTCGCATGTCCTGGGCAATATTTCGGGTGAATACAGACTGACAAGCGAGCTGGTAGTAAAGTCCACTTTTGGGGTGGATCTGCTGAATACGAAGTTGAACTATTACGCGCCTTCCTATACGAGCCTTGGGAATAATGGAGGCACCATTACGGGATCCGGTTCTGTCGGCACGGTGAACTATGTAAGCTGGCTGAACGAAAATACGATCAACTGGAGCCATGCCATTCAGGACGTACACTTCCTGGATGTGCTGGCGGGGTATACTACGCAATATCAAAAGTCGGAAAATACCTTTCTGGCGGGGCAGACTTTTCCCTCAGATGCCACTGGCTATAACAATCTTTATAATGCCAGCGCTAATAAAGTGACAGGCTCGGGGGAAGCGCAGCAAACAAGGAACTCCTGGCTGGGCAGGGTGTCTTATTCTTTCCGGCACAGGTATAATATCACTTTGTCGGGAAGGGCGGATGGCGCATCTCCGGCGGGAGCGAATAAAAAATGGGGGGTCTTCCCTTCCGTGGGTTTCTCCTGGAATGTATCTGATGAGGCCTTTTTCCAAAAGTATTCCAGGACCATCAACAGTCTAAAGCTACGGCTGACGGCCGGCAGCGTAGGTAACGCCAATTTCCCCGCCTATAGCTCTCTGTCCACCATTGTCTCCTACGGCTATTATTTCGGCAGCCCGCTCGCGGGAACAAACGGTCTGGCCCCCTCTCAGCTGTCTAATCCTGATCTTACCTGGGAAACTACCACACAATACAATGCAGGCATCGATGTGGGTCTGTTGGAAAAACGTATCAACCTGACAGCGGATGTATATTATAAGAAAACGACCAACCTGTTCATCAGCGGCTCCGGTCTTATCCCATTGTCGTCGGGTTATGCATCCGCCTCCGAGAACATCGGCAGCCTGGAGAACAAGGGCGTAGAAGTGACCTTGAACACGGAAAACATCCGGTCCCGCAACTTCACATGGAGGTCATCTCTTATCTATGCAGCCAATACCAACAAGATCCTGAGCCTGGGGCCCAGCAGTTCATTCTTTCCCGTCGCACCTACGGGCCAGGTGTCCCCGGTGATCGTCAAGGTAGGGTTGCCGGTGGGTACATTCTGGGGATATAGCACGTCGGGGCTCCTGACCACGACGGATGTCTATGGGTCCAAGCCGGCGCCTGTACTGGCGGGTGTATCGCAGGTGACAGGCGATAGAAAATATGTCGATATCAATGGGGATGGTGTGGTAACGACGGCGGACAAGCACAATTTGGGTAATGCCCAGCCAAAGTTTACGGCCAGTCTGAGCAATACTTTCACCTACAAGAGTTTTGATCTTTCCGTCTTTTTCCAGGGATCTTTTGGCAATAAGATATTCAATTTGCTACAGCAACAGTTGGAAAAGACCACCACGACGCAAAATGTCTCGACGGCGTTGCTGGACAGATGGGACTCCGTAGCTAATCTACGCGGCAGATTTCCCAAGGTGGTAAATGCGCCTGTAGTACAGGTAGCCGACATTTACATCGAGGATGGGACCTATGTACGCCTGAAAAACGTCACACTGGGTTATAATCTTCCAAAGGACATTGCCGCCAGAATACTCGCCAAACAGGTGCGGGTGTATGTGTCGGCGCAGAACCTACTGACCATTACCCATTACAAGGGCCTCGATCCGGAAGCCAACTTCTACGATCAGAACAACCTGCAGCCGGGCATCGATTATGGTGTGTATCCCAATTATCGTACCTATACGGTGGGGGTGAATGTCACTTTCTAATGCTTAAAAATAATAGCAATGAACAAACTATTCATAGTTCTCACAGCATCCATCTCCCTGGCCGCATGTAAAAAACTTAGCGAACATCCGGCCGGAAATCTCACTCCTGACAATTTTTATCAGACGCAAAGCGATGCCGTTGCAGCCGTGACGGCCGTATACAGCACTCTGACCACGGACATCAACAATGACTTCCCTATCTATGGTCGTAACCTTAACCTTATCGTGGACAATACCAGCGACAACCAGGTATATAGTCCATCCAATACGAATCCGGACGTGCGGGCATTGGGCACCGCCACCTATGTCAGCACTAATGACAGGGTGCGTAAAATATATGCACAGCTATATTGGGGTATCAGCCGGGCAAATATTGCCATTGACAAGATCCCGGCTATCCCGGCCAGCCAGTTTGTAGACCCTTCGCGTTCTGCCGCAAATCTTGTCAGGGAGGCCCGTTTTATCCGTGCGTTGTTGTATTTCGATCTTGTCCGTCTCTTTGGGCCTGTTCCCCTCGTGCTGCATGACCAGGGGACAGTGGCCGCCGCAGGCGCGCTGGTAAGCCGTACATCCCGCGACTCTGTGTATGCACAGATCATCGCCGACCTGGATTCAGCCATCGCATTACCCGCCGGCTATACGGGCGTGAATATAGGCAGGGTCACCAGCGGTGCGGCCCATGCCCTGCTGGCCAAGGTATACGTGACAAGACAGGATTGGGCAAATGCCGTCACAGAATTAAAAAAGGTTATCACAGCCGGCACCACGGGTCTGACAGACGCCACCACAGGGAATTATGGTTATGATCTTTTCCCAAAATTTTCGGATGCTTTTCAGCCGGCGACGAAGAACGGGAAGGAACATATCTTCTCCGCCCAATTCAATGGGACGACGGGTGGCTTTACCAGCACCAATACGCTCAGTTCCTTTACCTGGAGCAACTCAGCCTATACGGCCGACATCCCCGCGGACAGTACAGTGGTACACATCTTTGACATCCCGGATCAAAGAAGGGGGGCCACTTTTTATGATTCGCTGTTCAACCAGACCACCAGCAAATGGGTGAAATGGCCTTTCTTCAATTTCTTAAAGTTCGTGGACCAGAGCACGGGGTTTGTCACTGCCCTGCAAGGCGGCCAGGGTGCGAACAGTAAGGTCAATTTCCCTGTGATCCGGTATGCGGAGGTTTTGTTGTTGTATGCGGAGGCCTTGAATGAGCTCAACAACACACCTACTCCGGACGCCTATGCCGCCATCAATATTGTACGCGCCCGCTCTTACAATTCCTATATCGCCAACGGTAACTACAACGACCACACCTACGATCTGCCTTCGGGTCTGAGCGCGCCCGCATTCAGGGATGCCGTCTTTACGGAAAGAAGAAAAGAGTTTATCCAGGAGAGCCAACGCTGGTTTGATCTCGTACGAAGGACAGACCTGGGCCCCGGCCAGTACTATTTACAGTCGGTGAAGAGCATGCAGGGCAATCCCAAGGCTGCTGCGACCCTGAAAGACACTTTATTTCCCATACCACAGTCGGAGATCGATCTGTACGGGGGACGTAACCCAAATTTCAAACAAAATCCGGGATGGGAATAACATCCATTATTGATATGCGATACAAAACGATCATACTAACGACCGTAACCGCCCTGTCCCTGTCACATCTCATCGCCCAGGAACCCCAACCTTACCAGGGCGTAGTAGGCAAGACCCTGGCGGACTCAAAAGAATGGTGGGCCCCTGTGCCCAAACCTCCCGCCGGCGCACCCAACGTCGTATGGATCATATTGGATGACGTAGGCTTTGGCGCCGCCAGCGCGTTTGGGGGTGTCATCCGTACACCAACCCTCGACAGTTTGGCGAACAATGGTCTGCGGTACACCAACTTCCATACAGCCGCCATCTGCGCCCCTACCCGCTCAGCCCTGTTGACGGGTCGCAACAGCCATTTCGTCCATGAAGGCGGCTTCTCACATATCTCCACATCTGCCGGCTTTCCCGGCTGGGACGGGCGCATACCTTCCACCGACGGGACGATTGCGGAGATACTCCGGCAAAACGGCTATAACACCTATGTCGTTGGTAAATATGGGCTGACGCCGGATGAGGACGCCACGGATGTGGGTCCTTTCGATCGCTGGCCCAGCGGAAAGGGTTTTGATCATTTCTTTGGTTTCCTGGGCTCGCAGACGGATCAGTATAAGCCTGACCTGGTGGAGGACAATGCGCACGTAACGCCTGACGGCAGACATCTGAGCGAGCAGATAACGGATAAGGCCATCAGCTATATCGCCCGTCAAAAAAAGATCGCCCCCGACAAACCTTTCTTTCTTTACTATTCGCCGGCGGCTACCCACGCACCTCACCAGGTGGACAGGTATTGGAGCGATCAGTACAAAGGCAGGTTCGACGAGGGTTGGGACGTCTTCCGGGAAAAAGTGCTGACTAATCAAAAGAAGCTGGGTGTAGTCCCGGCCTATGCGCAGCTGCCTCCCCGCAATCCCCGGATACAGGCATGGAACTCCCTTACAGGGGACCAGCGCAGACTCTTTGCCCGATTTATGGAAGTATATGCAGGTTATCTTACCTATACAGACTATCAGATCGGCAGGCTGGTGAACTTTCTGAAAGAAGCCGGTCAGCTGGGCAACACACTGATATTTGTCATCATCGGCGACAACGGGGCCAGCAAGGAAGGGACGTTGGAAGGCGTTATTGAACCCAAGACCAACTCCGCCCGTCAAAAAACACAAGCCGACTACTTAAAAGCCAACCTCGAAGATATCGACTCCATCGGCACTGCCCAGGGGTTTGCCAACTATCCGCTGGGCTGGGCGCAGGCTGCCAATACACCTTTCCGGGAATGGAAACAGGATGCGGATGCCGAAGGTGGTACGCACAACCCACTGATAGCCTTTTATCCCAAAGGTATTAGGGACAAGGGCGGCATCCGTTATCAATACGGGCATGTCATCGATCTGCTGCCGACGACGCTTGAGGTGTTGGGTATACAGAAACCGGGATTTATCAAGGGTATCAAACAGGACTCCATACAAGGGACCTCGCTGGCCTACTCTTTCGACGATGAACAGGCAGCATCCCGGCACATCGTGCAGCACTATTATATTTTCGGATCACGCGCCATCTATTATAAGGGATGGAAAGCGTCAGCAGCCCATCATCCGGATAATGTAGATTTTGATTTTAAGCCAGGTCAAACTATTACAGACAAACCCTTCGAAGAAGATACATGGGAATTATACAATCTGAATGAGGATTTTAACGAGCGGGTCAACCTGGCAGGACAGCATCCGGAAAAACTGGCCGAGCTGAAAAAGGTGTTTGACGAACAGGCGGAAAAGAACCATCTCTATCCCCTGATCTCCTGGTATGACGTCTATAACAAACGTATCCATCATCCCAATGGCAGCGAGACGCAAGGATTGATCACAGGCCAAACTCCAGCTACCATCAGGATCACCGGCACCCGGCTGGCATATCCTCTGTTTCAAAGATGGGCGGACGAATACACGCGTCTTCACCCGGGAATAAGGTTCATTATCAGCAAATCACCGGCCGACAGCGCCGACTTGTTGATCGTCAGTCATAAGCTGGGACAAAGTGATATAAAGGAGGGCTGGACATCGCTGGTCGTCACCCGCTATGTACAATTGCCGGTGGTGAATGACCGCCGGAGGGATGTAGCGGCATTACAAACCAGGGGTTTTGACGATTCCGCATTCCACCGGGTGTATTTCTCTGACGACGCCGGGAAAAGTCCTTCTCTCTTTCAGTTCACCGTCTATAAACGTCAGCAACCCGCTTGCGCCAGCATTTCTTTTGCCAACCATTTCGGCAGCGAGCAGAAAGATATAAAGGGAGTAGGCGTCAATGGCGACGACAGGGACTTGCTGACGGCGGTAAAGAGAGACACGGACGGCATATCCTATAACAATCTTGGTTTTCTCTACGACCTGAAGACCCGGCGGCCAGTGGATAGCATCGCTATCATCCCCATCGATCTGAATGGCAACGGGACTATCGACAGGGACGAGAACATTTACGGCACGCTGGACGACGTGATCGCCTTTGTCGAGAGAACGCATCACCCCAGGATACCGCTGGAAGAAGTGCATGTCCTCTTCCGGAAGGACGTTCGTAATAAGGACCTTACCGCCTTCCTGCAATGGGTCGTCACAAAGGGGCAGATATATGATCATGCATACGGATTTATCAATCTCAATAAAAACTAAAAAGATGTATAAGAGAAGAATTGTAAAGTGGGCGATCATGGCAGGCAGCAGCTTTGCTTTGATTCCTGCAAAAGCCCAGCAAGAGCAGCCCTACCAGGGCACGGTAGGCAAAACGCTCGCTGAATCAAAAGAGTGGTGGGCCCCGGTGGCCAAACCTCCCGCCGGCGCCCCCAACGTCATCTGGGTCATCCTGGATGATGTGGGATTTGGCGCCACCAGCACTTTTGGCGGAGTGATCCGCACCCCCACATTTGATAGTCTGGCCGCAAACGGGTTGCGTTACACCAACTTTCATACGGCAGGAATCTGCGCGCCTACCCGTTCAGCCCTGCTGACGGGCCGCAACCACCATTCAGTCCACGAAGGCGGTTTTTCGCATACGGTACTTTCGGCGGGCTTCCCCGGGTGGGATGGTCGCATACCTTCTTCAAAAGGGACGATCGCGGAGATCCTCCGCGACAACGGATATAGCACTTTTGCCGTAGGTAAATACGGGTTGACACCGGATGAGGACGCGACGGATGCGGGCCCCTTCGATCGCTGGCCCAGCGGAAAGGGTTTTGAACATTTCTTTGGTTTCCTGGGCTCGCAAACAGACCAGTATGTCCCCGACCTGGTGGAGGACAATGCGCATGTCACGCCCGACGGCAGACATCTGAACGACCAGATCACGGACAAAGCAATCAGCTATATCAAACGTCAGAAAAAAGCGGCGCCCGGTAAACCATTCTTTTTGTATTACTCTCCCGGCGCCACCCATGCGCCCCACCAGGTAGATAAATATTGGAGCGATGCCTATAAAGGGCAATTCGATGATGGATGGGATGCATTCAGGGAAAAGGTATTTGCTAACCAACGGCGGAAAGGGATCATTCCTGCCAATGCGCAATTGCCGGATCGTAATCCCAACATCCCCGCCTGGAGCACTTTATCCGCAGATCAGAAAAAATTGTACGCCCGGTTTATGGAAGTATATGCAGGTTATCTCACCTATACGGATTTCGAAGTAGGCCGGCTTGTAAATTTTTTAAAAGAATCAGGCCAGTTAGACAATACGTTGATATTTGTCATCATCGGGGATAATGGAGCCAGTAAAGAAGGCTCTTTTCATGGGGTGATCAATAAGGAAATATTTGCAAAAACGTTACCCGAAGCGCAAGCCATCAAAGACAACCTGGACAAGATCGGCGAGATCGGCACCGCGGATGGTAAACAGACCAACTACCCCCTTGGCTGGGCACAGGCAGCCAACACTCCTTTCAAATATTGGAAACAGGATGCGAATGCCGAAGGAGGCACCCGCAACCCATTGATCGTATATTATCCCAAGGGTATCCCTTATAAAGGGGAGATCCGTACGCAGTATGGACACGTCATCGATCTGTTGCCGACCACGCTGGAATTTGTAGGGATCAAGGCTCCGGCCTCCATCCGGAGCGTGGCCCAGGACAGCGTGCAGGGAACGTCACTTCTTTATTCTTTCGCGGACGCTAAGGCTCCCTCCCAGCATACGGAACAGTACTATTATATTTTCGGCGCACGCTCCATTTATAAGGATGGCTGGAAGGCCGAGACGCTGCATCATCCGGACATACTGGACCTGACACGCAACGGTGTGACCTTCGGAGGGAAGGACAGCGTTTCCGAACATGGATTTGACAAAGACGTTTGGGAATTATACAACTTGAATGAAGATTTTAACGAGCGGGTCGATCTGGCGAAAAAATACCCGGAAAAGCTGGCCGCCCTGCAGGCGTTGTTCGACGAAAATGCCAGGAAATATAATATTTACCCCCTGATAGACTGGGATGATGTTTTTCACAGAAGGATCCATCAAACCACTCAGCAGCGGTCTTTTTAAAAAATGCGCTATGTCCTATCATGATATTATCATACTGACCAAAAAGATCATTGTCGGCATTATTGTCGCGGTGATCCCTTTTCTGATCTTTTTTGTCGGACTCAGGATCGTTCAACATATTTAAAAACATTCATTATGTCTGTGTCATTAAAAAGAGATACCGCGCAGAAGATCCTGCGGGACGGCAGTATCAGTCTGCTGTTGTATGCACTGCCGGTGCTGCTGCTGGCAGCCTGGTTATACATTACGGGGGATAAGCCCTGGCTGAGGCCGCCGGTAAAGCCGGATATCCCCGTATTAAAAGCTGTCTTTGAAAACCTTAGCAGCTGGGGGCTGCCGGTGCTGACGGTGGGAGTGGGTATCGCGGAATTCCTGCTGGGCTTATATAAAAAGAAATGGACCCGGAATGAAAGGATACTGGATATCGTTTGTTTCATCGGGCCTAAAGTGTTCATTCGTCCCCTGATCGTGTATTTTACGTTGAAAATGCTGCCGCTGCTGCTGCCGGGTCTGAAGGACGTATTTGCCTGGGTGCCCTTATTCTGGGGATTCCTTATCGTGGCAGTGGCGGATGACCTGACCCAATATTGGTACCACCGGCTGCATCACCAGGTGCCTTTTCTCTGGCGATTTCACAGGACGCACCATTCGGCGCCATATATGGGAATGGCGATGGCCAGCCGGCAGAATATCATTTATACGATCTTTTTCTCCCAAATTTATCTTACGGCGGCTTTGGTGTATCTTGGACTGGGATATGCGGCCTTGCTGGTCACGGGTATAAAATCCCTTATCACCATGGCGGCACATTCCAGCATTCCCTGGGACAAACCTTTGTACAGTAGAAAATGGCTGCACCCCGTGGCATGGGTCCTGGAGCGGTTGATCTCCACGCCGGCTACGCATCATGCGCATCATGCGGCAAGCAACGACGATGGCATCGGTCACTATAAAGGGAATTTCGGGAATATGTTCTTTCTCTGGGATGTTGTGTTCGGGACAGGTATCATCACCCGGAAATATCCCGCCGCCTATGGGTTGGAGTATTATCAGAGAGAAGAGTGGTATGCTCAGTTTCTCTGGCCTATCTTTAAGTCGAAAAAGGTAGGTAGCGAGCTGTCGGCCAGCGGGCCGGAAGTGGCGGATGAGGAGCCCGGATATGTCCCGCCCAATGCTGTGTACGAAGAAGAAGACTTTATTGGTAAAAAGTATTTATATGATTTGCAGTAGGTTCTTGTATGGGAGTGTATTGGTACTGGCAGCTTGCGGCCAGGTGCAACAACGAACGCCTGTGACGGATTCAAGCGTGGCGGCTGTTAAAGCCAAGGCAGTCTCCTGCGAGTCAAATCTTCCATCCAGATTTCCCGGTGCGGCTGTCGCCGCACCGGGCCCTGGAACCCCGGCTGGACTCAATGACACGGCCACGCATGGCTCCCATCCCGGTATGGTGTGGATCGCCGGCGGTACTTTCCGTATGGGTGGGGACAATACACAAGCCCAGCCGGATGAATATCCAAAACACACCGTTACAGTGGGTGGTTTCTGGATGGACAAGACGGAGGTGACGAATGCACAGTTTGCAGCCTTTGTAAAAGCCACCGGCTATATCACCACGGCAGAACGCAGGCCGGATTGGGAGGAATTGAAAAAGGACCTTCCGCCTGGTACGCCAAAGCCGGACGAAAGCCTCCTTGTCCCCGCATCGCTGGTATTTGCGCCCCCCTCGCACGCAGTACCGTTGGACGATTACAGCCAGTGGTGGGCATGGAAGCAGGGCGCCAGCTGGCGTCATCCGCATGGGTCGGGCAGCGATATAAAAGGAAAGGAGAACTACCCTGTCGTACAGGTGTCCTGGATGGATGCCATCACCTATTGCCGGTGGGCGGGTAAGCGGCTGCCTACCGAGGCGGAATGGGAATATGCGGCAAGAGGAGGATTGAAGGAAAACATTTATCCCTGGGGGAATGAACCGGTGAACACGGGACACCAAAAAGGCAATTTTTGGGATGGTCATTTCCCCGACAAGAATACGGAGACGGATCATTTTTATTTTACGGCGCCCGTAGCCTCCTTTTCATCCAATGGCTATGGACTGTATGATATGGCGGGCAATGCCTGGGAATGGTGCGCCGATTACTATGATTATAATTACTATAAGACCATTGACAAGCCGGCGGGAGTCGTTGATCCCAAGGGGCCGGCCAAAAGCCATGATCCTGACGAACCCTTCGCCCGCAAACGTGTGATCAGGGGCGGGTCGTTCCTATGTAATGAGTCCTATTGTACGGGCTACAGGGTGTCCCGCCGGATGAAGACCACAGAGGACAGCGGGTTGGAACATCTGGGGTTCAGGTGCGTAAGCAGCAGGTAGATGACAAATATGGCCTACTCATCTTCGTCGCAACCTATGGGCGCCCCGGGCGGTGTAGTCACTGTTCTGACGGCGCCCTTTGCCCTGGAGGGGTCCTTCATTCTCTCCAGCGCCAGCGAAATATTCCCCTCATCGGAGGTACCCTTTGTCTGTGTCTTCATTCCATCCAACAAACCTTTCAATCCATCTATACTGGTCCGTAACTGCGCCTTTGTTGCAAAAGACGTTTTTTCATCCACAGAAGCGGAGAGCAGATAAGTCAGCAGCAACTGACCATTTTGTTGTCGTATGAGTTCGGGCAGTCCCTGCAGACGGGGCGCTTTCCAGGTGTGGTCGATCAGCATGTCGACCATTTCCGTCACGCCCAGTCCATTGTTCTCTGCCTGGTATTGCGCCATCCTGTTGAGCCTGTCCGTATTGAATAGGAATGACAACCCCAGGTCGGCGGCTGACTCTGCCGCCCCCAGCGGATCAAAGACCAGGCCCGTGCGGTGGGTGAACAGCTCGGGGGTATAGCTATATCCTGCCGGCCGCGGAGGAATGAGACGGATGATATTGTCAGGCAGGGTCAGGAACTCGGGAGACATGCAATCTATCACCACATTCAAGGCGGTCTTCTGCTGCTCCTTTGGCAGGGGCCGGGTAACGATCTGCCCGTCGCCTCTCAGGGCATATGTATAATAAAGACCACCTACTTCTTTTGTCACGGCCTCCAATTGGTAGCGATGCATCAGGTACACGGGTACGAGCACATCTTCCAGCATGGCCATAGGTGTGCCGGGGCGGATATTGTTCTCTCCAAAATTAGCAAGGGCCCTGGCACGCACATTCATCAGGTCTTGCAGGCCCGAGACGGGGTCTTTACCATTGTCCCAGAGATGGGCATTGGGATGAAGACCGCCGGGGTCACGGGCATCTCTATCCGAGATAAAAGTGAGGCCCCTGGCTGCGGCGTCTTTTATGATCTTGTCCAGGATGGCGGACGGGTCGGCCCCCTTTGGTATCTCTCCATATCCCCAGGCGATGGTGACCTTGTCCCAATCCCCTATTTCGTCTGTATAAGCGTCGGAAAGATCGATATTGCCGCGGCTGTCGAGTTTGATCAGGGGATGGGGATAATCCATTACGCTGGCCCGTCCCTGGGCGCTGGCGATATAGTTGTGGAGAAGTCCCAATGTATGGCCGACCTCATGGGCCGCCAGGTGACGCAGACGGTGGAGGGCCATTTTCAACATAGGGTTGGCGGTATCTGCGGGCAGTCCTTTTTCAAAAGGCGCCAACAATCCCTGGGCGATAAGATAGTCCTGGCGGACACGCAGAGAGCCCAGCGTCACGTTGCCCTTGATGATCTCTCCTGTCCGGGGATCCACTACGCTGGCGCCATAGCTCCATCCACGGGTGCTGCGATGTACCCAGTTGATCATGTTATAGCGGATGTCCCGGGGGTCGGCAGAATCAGGGAGAAGCTTTACCTGGAAGGCGTCCCTGAACCCGGCTGCCTCAAAAGCTTGCGCCCACCAGCGAGCCCCTTGCAGCAAAGCGCTGCGGATGGGCTCCGGCGTCCCGTTGTCCAGATAGTACACGATGGGTTTTAAGGGCAGGCTCACGGCAGCGGAAGGGTCTTTCTTCTGCAGACGGTGGCGGCAGATGAACTGTTTTTGAATGGGTTCATACACCGGTGTGCTATAGTCGAAATAAGAAATGGTGAAATACCCCGCCCTCGGGTCGAAGACACGGGGCTGGTAGTTATTATCCGGCAGCTGTACAAAAGAGTGATGGATCCGCAAGGTAATGGCGCCGGGTGAAGGCGTCACGCCACGCACAAACTCCCCGGGCTGCCCATCGCTGGAAACAAAAGTGATGGTAGATTCTATCTCGGTATTCAGGGGGAAGTTCTTTGTTGCCGGAAGATAGAGGGCGCTGCGGCTCTCATCCGGCATATAGGTGCCCTGATGCGCATTTTTCAAACGGATAGCCACATGCATCACGTCGCTGAGCAGAAAGCCCGTGGCATCGACAAGGACAGCGCCCTTTGTTTCGGCCTCTACTGTAAACCCCCAAAGAGTGGATTGGGCAAAGGATTGCTCCACGGCTCGTCTTTCCGACGGGTCCTTCGTAACTGCCCGATAGTCATAGTTAGGCTGGATCATCAATACCTTATTACCTACACGGGTGAACTTTACAATACAGCCTTCCCCCAACAGCCCTCTGTCCAGCCCAACATCGTTGGAGCCAAGCCCTGCGGGCAGGGAGGGTTGATAAAGCACTTCGGAATCCAGCCGGCTTATTTCCAGCCATATTTTCCCCAGACGGGCATCCCAATAAAAATTGAAGAAGCCGGGGTAGGCCTTAAGACCTTTTGTTTTTCCCTCAATAGTGGGGAGCTGGGCGCATAGCCGGGCAGATATAATAGAAATAACGAATAGGAAAATGGCTCGTCTCATGTGCAGTCTTTTGATGCACTGCAATATAGTTATTAGTACCCAAATAGGGTACTTTCGGGAAAGGGCGTCATTTTTACGCAAACGATTGTCTCACGTGCAAATCGGAAAAATTAGGCATATTAGTACATGCAAACTTCTACACCCACCGGCCGTCTGTTATCGCTGGATTTCATGCGTGGTCTTATCATGGTATTGCTCATGCTGGAAAGCACGGGATTGTATGGTCACCTAAATGAATATGCCCAGGGCACCGGCTGGTATTTCCTTACGGTGCAACTCGAACATCACCCCTGGCATGGTCTTCGCGCCTGGGACCTGGTTCAGCCGGGATTTATGTTCATGGCAGGCGCCGCCCTCGCCTTATCCCTGGATAAACAGCGGCAGCACGGCGTCCCCTGGAACCAGTCATTCAAAAAGGCATTGCGGCGTAGTGGCTGGCTGTTCTTCTGGGGTGTATTGGATTACGCCGTTCGTCCCGGCGGTCTGTCTTTTGAATTATGGGACGTCCTGACCCAACTTTCATTCACCTTGCTGGTGGCATTCCTTATTTTCCGCTGGTCCGCTACGGCCCAGATCCTATTCAGCATCGGCCTCCTGGCGCTCACAGAGCTTCTATACCGCTGCATCCACGTCCCCGGTTTCGACCAGCCTTTTACAGACCAGCATAATTTTGGCAATTATATCGACACGATCCTCATGCATAAGATTAACCGGGGGGGATGGGTAGCCATCAACTGCATACCCACGGCGGCTCATACCATCTGGGGAACGGTGGTAGGCAAGCTGCTGTTGAGCAATAAGCCGGGTATGGTCAAGGTCAGGAACATTGTCATCGGCGGGCTCATCTGTCTGGCGACAGGCTATCTACTGGACCTGGCAGGCATCACTCCTATCATCAAACGGATAGCCACCAGTTCCTTTACCCTGGCCTCCGGCGGTTACGCCCTCCTGTTGCTGGCCCTTTGTTACTGGTGGATCGATATCCGCGGGCACCGTCAGTATCTGCTGTTCTTCCAGGTGGTGGGGATGAATTCCATCTTTATCTATCTCTTTTTTGAGATAGTGGGTGACAGGTGGTTCAATGGTTATATCACCGCTATCGCTTCGGGATTACTGCAAATAGCGCACATGCCTGTCTTTGTACAGGCCATCCTTTCCTCCTTGTGTATTTTCGCGCTGGAATGGGGGTTGTGTTATTTCCTCTATCGGAGAAAGATATTTTTTAAGCTATGAAATAACGCAATCGTTTGCCCGGGGATGATGCATGGCTTTTCAGTATTTTGTGCCTTAAGCAATTCTACAATATGAATCAAACCATCACTACCCCTGCAATGGTGGGTCGTCGCGGCAACAGCGCCATTTTTATCATCGGCGGCCTGTTCTTCATTTTTGGGTTTATCACCTGGCTGAACAGCGTACTGATACCCTTCCTGAAGCTCACCTGCGAGCTGAGCAGTGACGTACAGGCATTCTTTGTGACGTTTGCCTTTTATATGTCCTATTTCTGTCTGGGGCTGCCGTCTTCTTATATCCTGAAAAGAACGGGGTTCAAGAATGGGATGGCGCTGGGTCTGCTGGTCATGGCCATCGGATCGCTGGTCTTTGTCCCCGCGGCCCAGTCCAGAAGCTTCCCCTTATTCCTTGTCGGGTTGTTTGTGCAAGGTGCGGGACTTACCTTACTACAGACGGCCTCCAACCCTTATATCAGTATCCTGGGACCTATCGAGAGTGCGGCAAAGCGTATCAGCATCATGGGTGTCTGTAATAAGGTAGCAGGAGCGCTCAGCCCCCTCATTCTGGGAGCCATCGTACTGGAAGGGGCCAGCAAGTTGGAAGAGCAGGTCAAGACGGCCGCCAGCATAGCTGAAAAAGAACAGCTGTTGAATGAAATGGGGTCGAAGATCATCCTTCCCTATATCGTTATGGCGGTGGCGTTGTTCCTTTTGTCCTGGATGATAAAACGCAGCTCTTTGCCGGAGATCGAGATGGATGGAGGAAGCAACGCTTCGGAAACACAAATGAACAAGACCAGCGTCTTTCAATATCCCCATCTGGTGCTGGGATTTATCTGTTTATTCCTGTACGTAGGGGTAGAAGTGATGGCAGGGGATGCCATCGGCATCTACGGAAGGTCGATGGGCATGAGCCTGGACACGACCCGCTACTTTGGCAGCTGTACCCTGGCTGCCATGCTGGCCGGATATGTTATAGGTATTTTTACTATCCCGAAATATCTCTCCCAACAGAACGGTCTGAAAATTTCCGCTATTGCGGGGATCATCTTTACCATCTGTGCACAGGTGTCATCCGGCTATGTGTCCATCAGCTTTATCGCGCTGCTGGGGTTGGCCAATGCGCTGATGTGGCCGGCTATTTTCCCCCTGGCCATCGACGGGCTGGGGAAATTTACCAAGACAGGGGCCGGACTGCTGGTCATGGGTATTGCCGGTGGTGCGCTACTCCCCCTGCTATACGGCACATTAAAAGTAAAACCGGCCATCGGCAATAGTCTTGCTTTTTTTATTTGTATGCTGCCTTGTTATTTATATATCCTGTATTATTCTATATTTGGCTATAAAGTTGGAAAGAACACTGTATGACATTAATAAAAAGTATTTCCGGTATCCGTGGAACCATCGGAGGAACCCCGGGGGATAATCTGACCCCCCTGGACATCGTAAAGTTTGCCGCTGCCTATGGCAGCTGGCTGAAAGAGAAAAATGCCGCCCCTGTCGTTGTCATTGGCCGTGACGGCCGTATCAGCGGGGAAATGGTAAATAGCCTGGTCGTCCAGACCTTGCTGGGACTAGGCTTGGACATAGTAGATCTGGGACTGTCCACCACCCCCACGGTCGAGATGGCTGTCCGTTGGGAAAAGGCCGGTGGTGGTATTATCATCACGGCCAGTCATAATCCCCGGCAATGGAATGCTCTGAAGCTGTTGAATGCCGAAGGGGAATTTATCAGCGGAGCAGATGGAGCGGCAGTATTGGAAAAGGCGGAACGGGCGGCTTTCCAGTTTGCCACCGTCGAAAAGGGAGGACAGTATCGCAAGTCCTCCGGGCATATGGAAAAACATATACGGGCCATCCTGGGTTATCCATTGGTAGATGCTGCAGCCATTGCAAAACGGAATTTTAAAGTAGTGGTGGATGGCATCAACTCCACAGGCGCCGTCTATGTGCCCGCATTGTTAAAAGCGTTGGGTGTTGGGCAAGTGACGGTCCTGAATGGAGAGGTCAACGGGGAATTCGCCCATGATCCGGAGCCACTGCCGGAAAACCTGACAGGTCTTTGTAATGAGGTCAAACGTCAGGGGGCGGACCTGGGCATCGCCGTCGACCCGGATGTGGACAGGCTCTGTTTTGTCAACGAAGATGGAAGTCTCTTTGGAGAGGAATATACACTGGTGGCTGTAGCCGACTACGTATTGAGTCGTCGTAAAGGCAATACGGTGTCCAATATGTCGTCTACCCGCGCCTTAAAGGACGTAACGGTCGCACATGGAGGCCAGTACTATCCTTCTGCCGTGGGGGAGGTCAATGTAGTGACAAAAATGAAGGCGGTAAAGGCTGTCATCGGGGGTGAAGGTAACGGAGGCATTATCGTTCCGGACTTACATTACGGCCGGGATGCGCTTATCGGGATCGGGTTATTCCTTAGCGCACTGGCCTCTTCGGGATCGAAGATATCCGAATACCGCCGCGGGTTCCCCAATTACTATATGTCGAAGAATAAGATCGCGCTCAAGCCGGGGATGAATATCCCCGCCCTTCTCAGTACAATGAAGGAGAAATATGCGGGTTACGAGATAAACACCGAAGACGGACTCAAGATCGAATTTGATAACGGGTGGGTCCATCTGCGGGGCTCCAATACCGAACCCATCATCCGGGTCTATTCCGAGGGTGTGACGGAGACATCGGCGCAGGAGTTGGCGGCAGGTGTGATGAAGGAAGTGTCGGCCATTATCTGACCCCAAACTCAAAAACAGTAGTAGCCATATACGCTGCCCCCGGCCATACCAGTGTGGTCGGGAACTCCGGCCGATTCACCGCATCCGGGTACCGTTGCGTCTCCAGACAGATGGCGCCGTTGCGCTGGTATCTTTTTCCCTGCGTCCCTATCCGCGAACCATCCAGGTAACCCGACGTATACACTCCCAGACAAGGCTGATCGGTGAAAACCTTCAAGACCCGGCCTGAAAGTGGAGATACTAATTCCGCAGCCAACCCCATCTGCCCGGTAATGTTGTCCAGCACAAAATTATGATCATAGCTCTCGCCCGGTACTTCTCCGGCGCGTAGCCCGATCAGCATCGGCTGTCTGAAATCCAGCGCCGAACCCGCCACATCCTCTATCGCTCCCGAAGGCACCAACGCTTCGGATAAAGGCGTATATTTTCCTGCATCGATCTTTAACAAATGCCCCATGACGGAGCCCTCTTCAAAGCCGGTGAGGTTGAAATAGCTGTGATTGGTGAGGTTGACAGGCGTGGTCTTGTCCGTGGTCGCCCTGTAGCGTAGCGTTAGTTTGTTCTCATTGTCCAGGTAATACCCAACGGTGATGGACAAATTCCCGGGATAACCTTCCTCTCCATCAGGACTTACATACCCAAACACCACTCCAACACCCCCAATTCCTCTCAATTCCTCTTCCACCGTCCAGTATCGCTGATCGAGCCCTTTCGTCCCTCCATGGAGATGGTCCTTCCCTTTATTGGCAGACAGGAAATAGCGTTGTCCATCGATGGTAAGCGCGGCTCCTGAGGTCCTGCTGGTACACCTTCCTACAATACAACCAAGATAATCGGGGTTGGGTATATATTCAGCAACAGTGTCAAACCCGGCCACGATGTTCCTTTTTTCACCATTCTTACCGGGTGTGACAATGGAGAGGATGGTACATCCATAATTCGTTACTTTGACGCTGATGCCACGGTCATTGCCAAGTTCATACACTACGGCCTCCCCCTGCTGTTGTTTCTCCAGTGTCATGTTGCTTATTTTGCTGCCGTCCAATGAATGCCTTTATCTGTCCAGCGCGCTTCCAGCAAGGGCAAGCCGGTGGTAAAGCGACGAAAGTCTTTATTTTGTCTGCTGGTCCACCCTACTTCCGCATAGGCGGCCAGACGGGGATAGACATGCAGGTCCATACTTTCCACGGTGGGGATCCACTCACCCCACATCTGGCAGCCCAGTCCCAGTATCCTGGCCGCATCATGCTGCGGAAGGCTGGCGGGCACGGGTTCGAAGGAGTAAGCTTTTTCCAGGCTGATGGCCTTTTCGTCATAATCCAGGTAGGTGTCATCTGAAAGAGAGTTGACAATGTCATAGCCGGCTGCCGCCGCCTTGATGATGAGGTTTGTATCACCCTTCCAGAATTGAATAATGGCTTCGTGACTAAGCTTCTCTTTTGCTACGGCATCCTGGTTGTCGTTATACTCATGTACTTTCCCTCCCAATATCTCATTCCATCCCATCATTCTTCTGTGATGGGCGGCCAGGAAATTGGATATGCCATTGGTAAAGCTGACCTGCAGATCCGCCGGAGAAGCCAGCCCTTGTTTCTGCAGATAGGCCATCACCTGGGGAGAGTTCTTCCATTGATCATATCTCACCTCATCTCCTCCGATATGTATCACCCTGGAAGGAAAAAGGTCCATTACTTCCTGTAAAACATCATGGACAAATGTCAGCACTTTCGGGTCTGCTACATTGTATATATCGTATTGCACCCCGAACTTGACGGGAACACGTATTTGTTTTCCCGTGGCCCCCAAAAAGGGATAAGCTGCAATGGCAGCGCTGGCATGACCGGGCATCTCTATTTCGGGGACGATGGTGATATGTCTCTCGGCGGCATAACGGATGATGTCCTTTATTTGTTCCTGTGTATAATATCCCTCGTGGGGAACACCGTCATAGGTGGTGCTGTTCCAACCGGAGGGCCATACACCCGTTTGGGAAGAGTCTCTTTTTGAGCCGATAGTGGTCAACTGGGGATATTTTTTTATCTCGATACGCCATCCATGGTCGTCCGTCAGGTGCCAATGGAATGTGTTCAATTTTAACAGGGCCATTTCATCGAGGAGTTGTTTTACGACCTTTTCGCCTTTGAAATAACGGCCCTCATCCAGCATAAACGACCGCCAGGCAAAGCGGGGTTTGTCAAATATATGACAACAGGGAATAGAGCTTCCTCCTGCGATCAGCTGACGAAGGGTTTGAATGGCATAGAAGACCCCGGTGGGGGTTGCGGCGCGGATTTGCACCTTGTTCCCGTCTACGGTGAGGTCATACCCTTCTTTCCCCAGACGCGTACCGGAGGAAGCATCCACCGTAAAAACGATAGAGCCCGCCGCTATGGGCGCTTTATACGGCCGCGCCGCTATTTGCAGATGATGCTCTTTCTTCAATACATCAAGCAAAAAGTCCGCCTCCTGTCTGCAGTTGACTGCATAAAGGATAGTGGTGGACGAGGTAATGGCGAAAGTTCCGGACCTTGTCTCTACCTGTAATGGATAAGGAATGATGTCGAGGGCAAGCACGTATTGGGTGCAGATGATGGATAGGGCCAGAAGGCCTATGTGTTGTAATCTTCTCATAGGCTCTAAGATGCTACATTTTTTTATTGGAAGGATGGTCAAACGTTTGCGTTAAATCGGAATGTATCAAAATCGGACAAACTCCGTCTGATTGCGCACGATCCCTTGTATGACGGATGGATATTAAATCCTGTATGCCAATAAATTACAGACTTGGCATCCATTGTGTTAAAAAGATTTCAAACCAGCTATACAAATGTTCCGGAACTATCTCAAAATAGCCTGGCGAAGTCTTCTGAAGGACCGCCAATCCACTATTCTCAATCTCATCGGTCTGTCGACGGGGCTTGCCTGCACATTATTGATCTATTTATGGGTGAGTGACGAGCTGAGCTTTGACAGATCTTTCCAGCATGACAGCCAGTTGTACCAGCTGATGGAAAGAAGGAATTGGGAGGGCGCGGTGGGCGTATCCGATGAATCATCGGGTTTGCTGGCAGCAACGGTGGCCAGGGAAATGCCCCAGGTGGAGTATGCTGCAACAGTGGCTCCCAGCGGCTGGTTTCCCAAATTCACCTTATCGGTGGGTGAAAAAGTCATCAAGGCCAGCGGGCAGTATGCCGGGAAGGACTATTTCAATATATTCTCACTTCGACTGCTGGAAGGCAATAAGGACCAGGTGTTGGCCGACAAGCGTTCAATTGTTATTTCCGAAGAGCTGGCCAGGGAGTTATTTAATACCACTCGTAACCTTATTGGCAGGATGATCAGGGTGCAACACGATCAGGAGTTTCGTATAACGGGAGTTTTTGAGACACCCGCTCATTGGTCTGAACACTTCGACTTTGTACAGTCTTTTGATTTTTTTAAAGATTACAACCCATGGGTAACCGAATGGGGCAACACAGGCCCGCATAACTACGTTCTGCTCAGGGAGGGTACGGATATCCGGGTCTTTAACAGACAGATCGGGGATATCATTACCCACAGCAACGGAGACACCTCACGTAAAGCTTTTGCCAGCCGCTATTCCGATATGTATCTAAAGTATGGGCAGGGCACGAGAGCCGGTGGCAGGATCGAATATGTCCGGCTGTTCTCCATTGTCGCAGCCTTTATCCTGGTAATAGCCTGTATCAATTTTATGAACCTCTCCACGGCAAAGGCATCCCGGAGATTGAAGGAAGTGGGTGTTAAAAAAGTAATCGGCGCCAGCCGGATACAGCTGATCTGGCAGTTCCTTTCAGAATCGATATTGTTGAGCCTCTTTTCCCTGGGCATCGCCCTCTTGCTGGTGGCGCTTTTACTACCGGCATTCAACCAGCTCACCGGCAAGGACATCACCCTGCATATGGATGTCAGGTTGACCATTGCCGCCTTATCCATTACGTTGGTGACGGGTCTTATTGCCGGCAGCTATCCGGCCTTTTATCTTTCCCGCTTCCGGCCTATCCTGGTATTAAAAGGGAAATTAAATACTTCTTTTGGTGAGCTTTTTGCCCGCAAGGGACTCGTGGTCTTCCAATTCACGCTGTCCATGATCTTTATAGTGGCGGTGCTGGTTGTCTTCCAGCAAATGAAGTACATCCAATCTAAGAACCTGGGCTATAATAAGGATAATGTTCTGGTGTTTAATTCGGATGGAAAGTTGTTGGGCAACCAGGAAACCTTTCTTGCCGAGCTCAAACGGCTGCCGGGCGTCGCGGGTGCCTCGGGAACTACGCATAACCTCATCGGTCATAATTTTTCTACACCGGGTCTGGAATGGGAAGGTAGGGATCCCCGTCAGAACACATTGTTCGAGGTCGCCGGAATAGAATATGACTTTCTTGAAACCATGGGAGTCGGCCTGGCCGGGGGAAGAGGATTTGCAAAAAATTATCATGACGAACCGGAGATCATTATAAACCAGACGGCTGTCAAAGCTATGGGCATAAAAGATCCCGTCGGCAAGACCGTAAAATTATGGGGTCAGAACAAACAGATCATCGGCGTCATAAAGGATTTTCATTTCGAGTCCCTTCATGAGCCCGTGAAGCCGATGATCCTGCTGCCACAGAACACGGATTCCAACTCCAGGTACAAGATATTGACACGCATACAGGCCGGAAGAGAAACGGAGGTCATCGCATGGATACGGAAGTTGTATCAATCCTTTAATCCAGGGTATATTTTCGACTACCGATTCCTGGACGAAGCCTATCAAAAACAATATGAATCCGAACAGCATGTGGGAGCGTTATCCAAATATTTTGCGGGGCTGGCCATCCTCATCTCCTGTCTGGGTCTTTTTGGACTGGCAGCCTTTACCACCCAGCGCAGACAGAAGGAGATCGGTGTCCGCAAGGTAGTAGGCGCCTCCACGGAACAGATAGCCCTGATGTTATCCATGGGTTTTTTACGACTGGTAGGACTGGCCATATTGATCGCTTTCCCCATCGCCTGGTGGGTCATGAACCAGTGGTTGCATTCTTTTGTCTATAGGATCCCGCTTGGCGCTGGTGTCTTTGGGGTGGCGGGAGCCTCTGTGATCTTTATTGCCCTGCTGACGGTGAGCTTTCAATCCATCCGGGCGGCGGTGGCCAGTCCGGTGAAAAACCTGAAAACGGAGTAAGGCGGCAGATCCGCCGCAGTATTGTCACTTCCTGATAAGCCGGCTGTCGATCATCCGCATCAACGGCTCTCTATAGTTTTTGCTAAAGGGTATTTTGTGTTTATCGATGGTGATCTCATTACCTGCGACGCCTTGTATCTGGTCCACGGAAACCACGTAGGATTTATGCACCCGCAGGAATCTGGCCGGCGGCAATTGTTCTTCAATGCTCCGCAAGGCCGTCAAAGTGATGAACTTACCCCGTGGAGTATGGATAATGCTATAGTTCTGGCTGGCCTCTATAAAGAGTATCTCCTGGTGAAGGATCTTCTCATATCCTTTACCCGTCTTTATAAAGAAATAGTTTTCCGGCAACACCGCCTCGCGGGCCCGGTTCACCGCCTTGAGGAACCGTTCGATCGTAATAGGCTTTAGTAAATAGTCCAGTACATTCAATTCAAACCCTTCCAGCGCGTAATGAGGATAGGCAGTGGTGATGATCACCAGGGGGTGTACAGGCAGGCTTCTGAGAAAATCGATGCCCCTGATCCTGGGCATCTGTATATCCAGGAAAATGAGGTCTATCTCCTGTTCCGTCAGTACCCTGTTGGCTTCGATGGCGTTGCTGCATGAAGCCTTTAATTCCAAAAAGCCCGCCTCTTTTATCAATAATTCCATTCCTTCCCTGGCCAGGGGCTCATCATCCACTATGATACAGCGTATCTTCATGCTATCTTTATTGTAAGCAGGACCGAGAAGATGCCTTCCCTGGAACTGATGTCCAGGGCATGACGGCCGTCATAGATCAGTTGCAGCCTTCGTCTGACATTCTCCAATCCGATACCGCCCCAGGTCTTTTCCTTTGGCATCATGGTTTCCTCATCTATAGAGTTCTCCACACTGAGCTCAAAGATATTGTCCTGGAAGTTGAGGTCCACTGTCACAAAGTTATCCTTCTCAGGGCAATTAGATACGTATTTAAATGCATTTTCAACAAAGGGGATCAGCAGCAGGGGGGCGATGGAAAACCGGCCGGTGGAAGGGGTGACATTATAATGGGTCCGGATCAGGTCGCCTTTGCGCAGTTTCTCCAATTGGATATAGTTCTCCAGATAGCCTATTTCTTTTTCGATGGGTATGACGTCCGCATTGCATTCATACAACTGATAACGGAGCATATCGGCGAATTTCACCAGGGTATGACCGGCAAAATCCGGATCTTTCTTTATAAGGACGTAGATGCTGTTGATGGCATTGAACAGGAAGTGCGGGTTCATCTGGGATTTGAGAAATCGCAGTTCACTGTCCGTCCTCTCCTTTTCCAGCAGGGCAGCCCTCTTGTCACTTCGTATCTTGTCCCGGATGGCCTTTACGGCCACCACCAGGAAAGAAGTGTAGAAATGTGCTACCAGGACTGATAAGAACGGCTTGACCAGTGACGTAGGTATGGGCTCATGCGTCCATTTCAGGCCAGACAGCATTAAGACAAGAGTAAGGGCGGCGCAGACTGCCAGCACCAACAAATAGAGCAATGCAAAAAGGAGATAACGCCGCCGGTTGAAATAACGGGGCATCAGCCAGTAAATGGCCAGGTAAGCGCTCCCGGCCTGTCCCAGGAGCCACGCGGAGGTATAATACACGGCTTTCCCCAGCGTATTGCCATATTGATACATGGAAAATGGGATCCAAAATGCACAATAGGCAGACCAGAAGATGATATGCCACTTATACCTGGAAAGCAGGCGAATCATAGTCAGCATTTTGCGCAAAATACCTTTTCAAGGACCATCCGGCAATAATTATACATGAAACGCCGGAATGTAAGGATCAATGTACAATTTTGCCCTGTATCAGGTAAGCCCAATTTCATAGTGCAGCTCCGGTATCTCCACATCGGTGAACCCTTTTCGGATCAGCCTGTCCTTAAAAGCCTGCTGCACATCATATTCTCCATGGACGATAAACAGCTTTTTCACCTGTCTGGGGTCCTGGGAGGATAAGAATTGGCTGAGATCTTCGTAGTCACCGTGAGCGCTCATGCTGCGGATGCTGCCTATTTCTGCGTTGACCTCATGGAGTACCCCAAAAATATGGACTTCCTTGGCTCCCGCCATCAGACGGCCGCCCAGGGAGTGAGGTTCGCAATAGCCCACCATCAATACGGTGTTGCGGGAGTTCTCTATATTATTGCTGATATGGTGCTTCACGCGGCCGGCATCCGCCATGCCGCTGGCTGAGATGATGACGCAGGGCTCGCTGCGGTAGTTTAGTAATTTGGACTCTGCCACTGTCTTGACGTATTTCAACCCCTTGAAGGAGAAGGGGTCATTGTCCGTCTCCAGCACCTTTTGGATAGTCTTATTGAAAAGTTGCGGATACTTCTTGACTACTTCGGTGGCAGCGATACTGAGGGGGCTGTCCACAAAATAATCCAGCGGAGGTAACCGGTGCTCCTCTTCCAGGGTATTGAGCGCAAATAGTAACTCCTGGGTGCGGCCTACGCTAAAGGCGGGTATGATCAGCTTGCCTTTCTTTTCCAGACAGGTGCGTACGATCCATTTCAGCAACAGATCGGATGTGGTGTCGGCGGGATCGTGGAGGCTATTGCCATAAGTGGACTCGATGAGGATAAAATCGGCCTGGGGAAATTCTTCGGGGGATTTCAGGATGACGTCCCTATAACGTCCTACGTCCCCGCTGAATGTAAGGTGTATCTCTCTGCCGTCTTCTTTTATCCGCAGACTGACGGCCGCGCTCCCAATGATGTGCCCAGCGTCGGTGAACAGGACCTGTACATTTTCGTCGATGGCATGCCAGGTATCATATTCCACGGTATTGAAGTGCTGCATAGCGTTTTTCGCGTCTTCCTCGGTATAAAGGGGTTGCAGGTACGGGAGCCCCTCCAGGGCCCTTTTTTTATTGGTGTATTTGACCTCATCCTCCTGTATACCGGCGGAATCTTCCAGCAGGATGCCTGTCAGCTCTTTTGTAGCGGGGGTACAGAATATCCTGCCCTGAAATCCGTCCTTTACCAGCTTGGGTATAAGGCCGCTGTGATCTATATGCGCATGAGAAAGGATGAGGGTGTCGACCTCTCCCGGGACAAAGCCCCAGTTGCGGTTAAGCTCGTCTGTCTGGGCGCCCATTCCCTGGAACATGCCGCAGTCGAGTAAATACTTTTTTCCATTCTTTAGCGTGAGCAGGTGCTTGGATCCTGTGACGACACGGGCGGCGCCGTGAAAAGCAATCTTCATATGTATTGTTTATCGTGGGATTGAAGGTAAAGATTTATTTATAAATCGTTCATTTCTTTACTAACATTTCATATAGGGCCCCTCGCCATAAACATGAATATACTGGGCTTATACATTCTCTATTCCCATATATCAAAAATGGTAGTTTATCCGATCGCTGCTGTCATTAATGACTGATATAAAATTCGGTACTTTGCTTTCTCGGTTATAGTACATAGTTACCCTTATTTTTCCGACACACCCGTAAACCAAACCAATACATATGAATGTATCGTTACTTCGAAAAAGGTATAGTATTTATATTATACTTTTTATTCTGTTATCATCTCTGATAGGGAAACAACTTTTCGCGTCGCCGGGAGATGGGACTACTCCCCGCAAAGTCGGCAACCGTCTGTATTTCACGCCGGCCTGTCCGATCATTGCGCAGACCTTTAATAACGCTGCCGATGTAAATGGAGCTAAATCGGACCCCAGTTCCACGGGGTGGTACCTGGATACTACCAGGGTGCCGAGAGCTACTTATTTTGCCATAAAATCCCACCGTATCAAAGCCCAAACTTTGGGTGGGGAAGGGGTTTGGTACTCCCAGGTCTTTTCCATAGCGGGATACACCGGCGTACAGTTTGACGTAAAGATCTCCAACGAGGGACCCAAGACCAGTTCGGAATATGTGAAGGTCTATCATAAGTTGGATGGAGGGCCTGAAATACTGGACACTGCCATGTATGGGAATATGGGCACGCCGTTGGTTACTTCTCGTCCAATGACGGGCAGTACCATTCAAATCATCGTCCGGATCTATGACACTACCGCCGGGAACTCTGAATATTATATCGAGCAGTACGATGTCTTTAAGGAGAAGGGCCCCTGTACAGTGTCAGGCATCTCTGTCAGTGCATCGGCCACGAATTCGGGGGTAGTGAACTGTACCAATACTTCGACGACCCTAACGGCGAGTACGACGGCTTCCGGCACTACTACTTATAGTTGGTCAGGGCCCAATAGTTTTTCTGCTACGGGCTCCAGTGTAACGGTAAGTACAGCCGGAACCTATACGGTGACGGGGACCAATTCTGCCGGTACGGGGACTGCCAATGTAACGGTCTCCTCCAATACGACGGCACCTGGCAGCGTTACAGCTACAGCTTCTGGTGGATTGACCTGTTCTGCCTCCAGTGTCACACTTACGGGTGCGTCCTCCACTTCGGGAGTCAGCTTCACCTGGACAGGGCCTGGTGGGTATACTGCATCGGGAGCTACGGCCACGGCAACTGTCGCGGGAACCTATACGGTGGCTGCTACAGATCCCACCAACGGGTGTACAGCTTCGGGTGCTACCACGGTGGCATCGAATACCACAGCTCCGCAAGGAGTTACAGCGACTGCTGCGGGTCCGTTGACCTGTACTACTACCAGCGTCACGCTTACAGGCACCTCCACCACCTCGGGCGCTACTTTCGCCTGGACCGGGCCTAACAGTTTCACGGCTACAGGCGCCACCGCTACAGCCACTGCTCCGGGAACTTATACCGTAACAGCTACCAATCCTACCACGGGATGTACGGCGACGGCCTCCACGACGGTGGCGCAGACTACGACCGCACCAGCTGGGGTTACAGCCTCGGCTTCCGGT